>NZ_BAAHCO010000001.1:0-4800000 GCF_054775715.1 Actinoallomurus acanthiterrae
GCAGGCGCTCTGCCAACTGAGCTATGGCCCCTGGAGATCGTCCTACAGCCTACCGGGGGAGGAGGAGTGCCCGCTCGCCATGGTGCCATGTGGTCCCCGTGGATCGTCGTGGGCAGGTCCCCGGAAACCTTCCACGAGCATGGGGAGCTCGGCGATGCTGCCGATCACGTGGGTGGCGCCGGCGGTCTCGAGGCGAGTGCGGTCGTGGGCGCCGGTGAGGGTGCCGGCGACGATGGCGGCGCCGGAGCGGCGGCCGCTGCGCATGTCGCTCTCGGTGTCGCCGCAGACCGCGATGTGGCGGACGTCGTCGACCTTCACATGCAGCGCGGCGGTGAGGATCATGTCTGGGTACGGGCGGCCGCGGCCGCCCGCGTCGGCGGGGCAGAGGAGCAGGTCGGCTCGTTTCCACCAGCCGAGGGTGTCGATGATGTGGCCGAGTGTCCGGCTGCTGAAGCCGGTCATCAGGCAGATGCGCACGCCGGACGCGGCCAGGGCGTCGATCGCCGTCTCGGCGCCGGGTATCGGGGACAGGCCGACGCGGTCGATGATCGAGTCGTACGCCTGCTCGAACGCGTGGTTGGCCGCCTGGGCGCGGTCCTCGTCGGCGAAGACCTCGCGGAAGATGTCGAGCTTGGACCTGCCTCGCGCGGCGTGCACGCGGGTCATGGCCCGGTTGTAGGTGTCGGTGCCGGAGACGATGCCCTGGGTGGCCAGTGCCTCGCTGAAGGCTCGCTCGCCTATCCCGTCGTCCGCGACGGTCGTACCGGCGAGGTCAAGACAGGCGAGCGTGATTCGCGACTCGTCGCCCACGCCCGCCCCCCGTTTTACCTCGCCGGCACGTTGAAAACATCTCTCAGCTGTCGGACGACGTCGCCTCGGTCCACAGGTCCAGCTCGGCCCGGTCCTGCTGAAGCCGGCGCCAAACCGCGAATCCACCGAGGGCGACCAGCGCGAGAACAATGAGCTTCTTCACGATGGGAACCCCTTCAAACCTCGACTAGCACTGCCCTCGCAGCCTAGCAACCACCAGATGACCCCGCGTCGCTTCCCCCGGCGCGTCACCGATCATCCGGCGTGTCGTGATCCCGCAGCAGGTCTACCGTGCATGACGGGACCTTCTGGTTCCCTCCGGGCGCTCGGAGGTGCTGTCACCGGTGCGTCCCGTGGGCCGGCTTCGGATCTCCTCCGGCTCGGGTTCGGGGACCCGTCCCGGCTCGGGCTCCACCGGGAGCGCCGCGCGGGCGGTGAGCACCTGCCCGATGAAGAAGTCGTAGAAGAGGATTCCGATGATGCCTCCGATCAGAGGGCCTGCGATCGGTATCCACCAGTAGTTGTCGAACCATTGGAAACGCCCGGGCAACGCGATCGGTCCCCACCCGAGCGCATAGCTGAAGAGGCGCGGGCCGAAATCGCGGGCCGGGTTGATGGCGTATCCGGCGTTGACGCCGTAGGTCAGCCCGATCCCCGCGACGACCAGTCCGATCATCAGTGCCGAAGTGTTGCCCTTCGGTGCGTTGTTCCGGTTGTCGATCAGCGCCGCGACGAGCGCGACGAGGATCGCGGTGCCGACGATCTGGTCGACGAACGGACCGCCCCAGGACCCGTTCCAGTATTTAGCGGGGAACGTCGCGAATATCGCGAACGTGTCGAGCGACTGCCCCCTCGTGGTGTGATGTGTGCTGGTGAACCAGTCGATGGCGCCCCAGTACACCGCGTAGACAAGGGCGGCGCCGCAGAAGGCACCGGTGACCTGCGCGAACCAGTACGGGACGACCTTTCGCCAGGGGAAGCCCCGGCGCAGGGCGAAGCTCAGGGTGACCGCCGGGTTGATGTGCGCTCCGCTCACCCCGCCGGCGGCGTACACCGCGAAGGCGACCCCGAGCCCCCAGCCCCAGATGATGATGAGCCAGTTGGCGGGGCCGAAGGGGGCGAGGGCGAGGTTCTGCCGACCGGAGCCGGGTAGGCCGGCGACGGCGACCGCGACCGAGCCGTCACCGAACAGGATCAGGATGAAGGTGCCGAAGAATTCGGCGAGGAGTTCTCCGCCGAGTCGGGCCCGTAGCCGCCCGAACGGGATGCCACTGGGACGTCGAATCTCTCCCACAGTCGCCATGGCCGATCGCGTCTCCTCTCCGGGAGCGGATCACCGCCGTCACGGAGCGGCCTCTTCGGCGTGAATCCGTCCCCCACAGGAGCGGCTGACGCCGATGGACCGACCGACGGCGGCGGCCAGCGGAGGAAGCAGACACCGACACCACAGGAGCGATCGGCAGCCGGCGAAACACCCCCGCATATCCGCACGACCTGCAACAACTCATGACTTACCCCCCTCGCTGTCCACTCAAGCCACCCCCTCTCCCGGCGCGCCGCACGCGATGGTCCTACGGCGCCGATTCCCCCGGCGGGTCGCGGATCATCTGGATGGCGCGGTTGTTCGGCGCCGCACCGGGCATTTGCTTCAAACTCCCGATATCCGGCGGAGGAGAGCATGCTGAAGGGCATCGACGTCTCCAGCTATGAGGGCACGGTCGACTGGGACGCGTGGAAGCGCAAGGGCCTGGCCTTCGCCGTCGCGAAGGCGACCGAGGGCCGTACGATCCGGGATTCGAAGTTCTCCCGGAACTGGAGTGAACTGCGGCGAATCGGCCTGGTCCGCGGTGTCTACCACTTCGCGCACCCGGGCAACGACGCGAGCGCTGAGGCGGACTTCTTCCTCAGCACCGTACGGCCGCGGGGGCTGGAGGCCGGCGACCTCCTGGTGCTGGACCTCGAGCGGACCGACGGGAAGTCCCCCGCGCACGTCTCCTCGTGGGCGCGAACGTGGTGCTCACGAGTGGCGAAGGCGACCGGCTGCGACCCCATCCTCTACACGTTCCTGTCCTTCGCCCAAGAGGGGAACTGCGCCGGACTCGGCGGCCATCCCCTGTGGATCGCCGACCCGTCCCGTACGGCGGGCAAGCCGCGAGTTCCGGCGCCGTGGAAGCACTGGCTGCTGCATCAGTACGACCAGGACCCGATCGACGCCGATGTGGCGAACGTCTCCACGGCGGCGGCGCTTCGCGCGTACGGGATCGGCGGGCGGGACGACACGGCCATCGTCGTCAGTCTCGGAGCGGGCCGGGACCAGAGCGTCGCGCCCGGGGCGACGGAGTCGATCGCCTGGCACACCGAGTACACCGACCGGCATGGCGTGCACGCCGCCGACGACTCCTCGGTGATCGTCGACGCGCCGTACTGGGTCGTGGGGGACGCCCTCGTACGGGTGTCCGGGATGCGTCCCGACGATCCCGTGGACATCATGTGGACACGGATGACGCGGGACGGCACCACGGTGAAGGATGACGCGTGGCGCGTGACCTACCGTGCCGACTCGACGGGCGGCCTCGCGGTATCGCACTCGGGCCAGGTGGGGATCGCCGGTGACGTGCGGTTCCGCCTCCGTGTCCACAATCCGAACCCGGTGCCCATCACGGTGTCCGGGTCGACGATTGCAGGCCTCACCCTCCTGGCGTACTGAGCGACGGCCGGTTCTCCACTGCCTGTGGAAAACCCGCCGCCTCAGCACCCGGCGCGCCCGGTATCTCCCCCTGTAGCCACCGAGTTGTCCACAGCTCTTGTGGATAACCTGTCGATGGTCGAGCGGTGATCATCACGAGTAGTGTCACCGCATGCACGTCGACAGGTCCCTGGCGTGGGTCACCGTGCGAACCCCTCTTGCCACGGGCGACCTGCGGGTCGCGGTGACGGACCGGGGAGTGGTCGCGGCGGCCTACACCGCCGGCGGGGCCGCCGGGCTCCCCGCCGGCCCGCAGATCGCGAACCCGTCCGACGACCGCCGGGCCGCGGCCGTGGTGAGCCGGATCACCGAGTACTTCGCCGGCCTGCGCCGGGAGCTCGACCTGCCGATCGACTGGCGGTCGACCTCGGGGATCCAGTCGACCGTCCTGCGAACGCTCCAGCGAACGGTCGGCTACGGCGAGACCATCACGTACGGGGTGCTCGCCGAGCGCAGCGGCGTGTTCGAGGAGGAGCCGGCCGAGCCGGGATACGCCGCCCGTACGGTCGGCACGATCATGTCGACCAACCCGATCTCGCTGCTCGTGCCGTGTCACCGGGTCGTCGCCGCCGACGGGCTCGGCGGGTTCGGATCGGTCGGCCTCGACGTCAAGCGCTGGCTGCTGACGTTGGAAGGCGTCCTCCCGCCCACCCTCGATTGGACGGGCCCGGGCTGACGAGGCCCCGCCGTACGAGCGGCTCGTCTCTGTCGCCTTCCGACGGTCCCCGGTAACCGTACGGGCGTCTCGCCGTTACCTCAGAACCGTTCGTCGAGGTCAGGCGGCATATCCGGAGCACTGACACATCTCGCAAAGCCCTGCAAATGAAGTTTGTTAGCTGTTTTCCTCACATACCGCCATTTCGGATTCACTTACCGCTCGCTCCGGCGTGGCTCTGGGGAGCGACTCTCGCGCTTGGGAAGCCCCAGAGAGGAGATTGCCCGTGAAGCGCGCGATCGCCGTCACCGCCCTCCTGCCCGCCCTGCCCCTCCTGTCCGTCGTCCTCGCCACTCCCGCCTCCGCCGCACCGCCACCGCCACCGAGCACCGCGACCGTCAAGAAGGAACTCGCCAAGCTGAAGGTCCGGCGGGAAGGCTCGCTGTCCGGGTACAGCCGGGCGAAGTTCCCCCAGTGGATCGACCAGGGCCACAACTGCAACACCCGCGAGGTCGTGCTGAAGCGCGACGGCGCGAAGGTCCGCGTCGGCTCCGACTGCTACCCGACCAAGGGCCGCTGGTACAGCCCGTATGACGGGAAGTACCTCACGAACCCCCACAAGGTCGACATCGAGCACCTCGTGGCACTCGCGGAGGCCTGGCGCTCCGGAGCGCGGTCCTGGAGCACCGCGAAGCGCCGTGCCTTCGCCAACGACCTGCGGCATCCAGAGCTGTGGACCGCCGACGACCCCATCAACCGGCAGAAGGGCGGCAAGGACCCGGCGCGTTGGCTGCCGCCTCGCCGCGCCTTCCGGTGCACGTACATCCGGGCCTACGTCAACGTCAAATACGTCTGGGGCCTGTCCGTGGACTCGGCCGAGAAGAAGGCGATCAGCGCGGTCCTCAAGGGCTGCTGAGGCCCTGGGCACGCCAAGACCCGCCCTGACGTGCGCCTCGGACCGCCCGCCCTGCTCAGGGCGGGCGGTCCGCTCACGGCACCAGCACCACCTTGCCGACGGTGGCGCGCGTCTCCAGTGCCCGGTGCGCCGCCGGGGCGTCCTTCAAGGGGAACGTCTGCACGGCGGGCACCAGGCGCCCCTCCGCGGCCTCCGCCAGCGCCCTCTCCTGAAGGCCGCGCAGACCGCCCGGGCGGCGAAAGATCCCCGGGCCGAGCGCCACGGAGGCCGACAGGCCACGCTTGAACAGGTCGGCCGACGTGAACTGGACCGGTTCGCCCGCGGACCAGCCGAAGAGGACCAGCCGTCCACCGGGCGCCAGCAGCTCGAACGCGGCCTGGCCCGCCTCGCCGCCGACGCCGTCCAGCACCAGAGTGACCCCGCGGCCGTCCAGGGACTCCCGGACCCGGTCGGTCCAGTCCGGCACCGTGTAGTCGGCCGCGATCGTCGCCCCCGACTCCCGTACCCGCGCGACCTTGGCGTCGCCGCCGGCGACACCGACGACCGTGGCGCCGGCGTTCCGCACGGCCTGGACGAGCAGCGTGCCGATCCCCCCGGCGGCCGCCGTCACCAGTACGACGTCGTCCGCCGTCGGCTGCGCGACGTCGAGGATGCCGATCGTCATCCGGCCGGTTCCGACCATCGCCACGGCGGCGCCGTAGTCGAGCCCGTCGGGGAGAGGGTGCAGGTCGGCGACGTTCGCGACGGCGCGTTCGGCATATCCGCCGCTCGCCATGCCGAGGTGGACCACCACGCTCCGGCCGAGCCACGCCTCCTCGACGTCGTCGCCGAGCTCGTCGACGACGCCGGCCACCTCGCGCCCGGGCGTCATCGGCAGCTCCGGGAGCCCGAACGGCCCCTCGTACGAGCCCTTGCGGAGCATCGTGTCGACCAGGTGCACCCCGCACGCCCGTACGGCGATCCCGACCTGACCCGCGCCGGGCCGTGGATCGGGGACCTCCTCGTAACGCAGGTTCTCCGGCGGCCCGAACTCTTGCTGACGGATGGCGTGCACAGCGTTCTCCTCATTCGGTCGGTACGTGCGCGTCCACCCTGCAACCTCAACCATGATTCAGGTCAACGCGCCGGCCGAACGATGCGAGACTGGCGACATGGCCGACGACCACGAGCACGACCCCGCGTGTGCCGCCGCGCACGGTCAGGCGCCCGGCGTGGCGGACGACCGTACGCTCATCGCCGTGTTCGCGTCTCCGGTGGCCGGCTTCCTGATGCGGTTCGGCACGGAGCTCGGATTCCGGTGCCTGCTACTGGAGCCCGACCCGGAGCGGGCCGCGGTCGTGGCCGCTGGCTCCGCCGAGGTGGTCACCACCCCGCCGTCCGGCCTCGACGGTACGGCGGACGTCGTCGTCACCGACCATCACCGGCCCGAGCTGGGCGTCGTCCTGCGCGACCTGCTGACCCGGCGGGTCCGGTGGATCGGCGTGATGGGCAACCCGCGCCATGAAGGACCACACGTACGCCTGCTGACCGCGCTGGGCGTTCCGGCGGAGGAGATCGCCCGCGTGCACCGGCCGGTCGGGCTCAACATCGGCTCTCGTACGCCTCCGGAGATCGCCGTCGCCACGCTGGCCGGGCTCCTCGCCGACCGCAACGGACGGCCCGGCGGCTTCGCCTTCTGATCCCCCGGAGGCGCCGGGGTTTCGCGGATTCGCGGGCTCGCGGGGCTCGCGGGGCTCGCGGGGCTCGCGGGGCTCGCGGGCGAGTTCACGCCCCGAGTTCGCGCCCGCACAAATCGTTGTGCTCAGCCGCATGCGCCCTGGTCCGGCGACGTTCATGTTTAGCCCGATTCCTAATGGTGATGAAGAAAGCGCCATCTCGAAAGGAGAATGAAATGGGCATCGTGATCGCCGTTCTGATCCTCGCGCTTATCCTCGGTGGCGCCGGTTTCGCCGTCCACGTCCTCTGGTACATCGCGCTCGCCGTCCTGGTGCTGTGGCTACTCGGCTTCGTCCTCCACGGCTCCGAGGCGGCCGGCGGCCCGCGCCGCCGCTGGTATCGATGGTGACCTCCACGCCCTTCTGACCTCCGGCGACCGTCTCTCCATCGGAGCGGACGGTCGCCGGAATGCGTGCTGGACGATGAGTTTCCCGTACCTCTCGGCGCACTGAACGGTGCCGGAATTTTGCTTCGTTGTTGTTTACTGAAAATAAGCGGTCAATTACGAGGAAACAGCGAGCACATCCGCTCCCGAGGCAAGCGCCGCACGACCCTGATGGATGAGACACGTGACACTCATGAGATAGTCGGCGACGACTGCATCCCCCAGAGAAAAGCGGTGGCATGACCGACCTTCCCGTCCAATGGTTCGAGGGCCACGACGGCGCCAAGCTCGCCTACCGCGAGCTGGGAGACGGCCGGCCCGTGGTGCTGATCCACGGCTACTTCTCCACCGCGACGGTCAACTGGATCCGCTACGGCCACGCCGCGGCGATCGCGGCGCGCGGCCATCGCGTGATCATGCCGGACCTGCGGGGGCACGGCGACAGCGCCAAGCCGCACGCCCCCTCCGCCTACCCGCCCGACGTGCTGGCCGACGACGGCTTCGCGCTCATCGACCACCTCGGGCTCACCGACTACGACCTCGGCGGCTATTCGCTGGGCGCCCGGACGACCGTACGGATGCTGGCCCGGGGCGCGACACCTCGCCGGACGATCCTGGCCGGAATGGGGCTGGAAGGCATCGTCGACACCGGCCAGCGCGGCGACCACTTCCGCCGGATCCTCACCGGCCTCGGCACGTTCGAGCGCGGCACGTCAGAGTGGATGGCGGAGGCCTTCCTGAAGACGGTCGGCGGCGACCCGGTGGCGCTGCTCCACGTCCTCGACACGTTCGTCGACACGCCACGCGAGGAGCTCGGCCGGATCGAGGTGCCGACCCTCGTCCTCGCGGGCGACAAGGACCGCGACAACGGCTCCGCCGAGGCGCTGACCGAGGCCCTGGCGAACGCCCGGCACGCCGTCGTGCCCGGCGACCACATGAGCGCGGTCACCAAGCCGGACCTCGGCACGGCGATCGCCGACTTCCTCGACGACGCTTCTCAGGTGTAGGCCGTCGCAGCCGGGACCGCCCGGCCCCATCCCACCGGCCGGTAAACCGGAGGTTTTCGCAGGGCGTCTTGATCATGAAAAGCGGCGTTCCGGACGGCCTCCGTTTCGAGCGCCGCGCTCGTCGTTTCTGGGAGGAAGACGCATGCGAAAGACGCTCGCCGGTGCGGCCGCCGCGGCCATGTTGACCGGTGTGTTGGCCGGCGGCCAGGCAGATGCCGCCACCTCCCCGTGGAAGCTCGCCCAGAAGAACGACCTGCCGACCTCGAACTCGGTGACCGCCCTGTCCATCAGCGCCGGCGGGAGCGCATGGGCGGGCGGCTACCAGGGCGTCGGCAACAAGACGATCCCCTTGGTGCAGCACCTCTCCGGTAAGAGATGGGTGACCCACTCCGTGCCCCCCGGGGTCACCGGCAGTGTCAAGTCGCTCGCCGTCTCGGCGAGTACGAACGTGTGGATGTTCACGGCCTACGGCTCCGGCAACAACCGTGCCGGTCACTGGGACGGCAAGAAGTGGACGACGACGAACCTGCCCGACTTCTTCGTCCCTACCGGCTCCGCCGCCATCAGCCCGTCGAACGTCTGGGCGGTCAGCGCCGACAACGGTGACGGGACGCCCGCGAAATACGCCGAGCACTGGACCGGCAAGAGCTGGAAGAGGACCGCCGTCCCGGCCGCCGCCAGCGCGGTCGGCGCCTCATCGCCGAAGAACGTCTGGGCCGTCGGCACCTACCAGCGGCAGCCGGCCGTGATGAGCTGGAACGGCACCTCCTGGAAGCTCGTGAAGACCCCGAAGATCAAGCTCGCCGGCACCAACGCGCGGGGCATCCTCTACGACGTCCTCGCCCTGTCGTCGAAGAACGTGTGGGCGGTCGGCGGACTCGAGCGGTACTGCGGGGAGGACGGCGACAGCATCTGCGCCAAGCCGCTCATCATGCACTGGAACGGCCGGACCTGGAGCGTGGCCGTGGACGCGAAGGAGTCCCACTCGTACGCCAAGGTGGCCTCCGACGGATCCGGCGGCCTGTGGCTCCTCCGTGGCCGCTGGAGCGCGGACCTCGTCCACAAGGTCGGTTCCAAGCTGACCGTCACGAAACCGCCGCAGACCGCAGGCGCCGACAACTCCCTGTCCGCCCTCGCGGCGCACGGCACGACCGTCTGGGCCGCCGGCGAGGCGGTCGCCCGTAGCACCGGCAACTCCAGCGGAATCTACTTCCGCAACCACTGACACGACCGGTACGGGCCGGCGAACTCCATTCCCGGCCCGTACCCACCCCTCAGGAGCCTGCGGGCAGCAGGCTCGTCGGTGGCGTACGGGGCCGGGACGGCGGGCACGGTCGGGACGTGAGGAGGCGTCAGGTCGTGAGGAGGCGTCAGGCCAGCGAGCGGACGTCCGCGACGTCGTACTCGGCCACAGACGCCGCGAGCATCGCCGCGCTCTGCTCCGCACTGGGGCCGCTGCCGCGAAAGGTCACGACGGCCTCCTGAGAGTCCCAGCGCTCGAAAACGTTGATCCGTCCAGGCTCGATCGCGAGACCGCGAGGTCATTCCAACGGCGCGAGTACGAAAGTCTGTTGCGCGGCAATGTGATCATGGACGCATGCGGGTGAGATTTCCTCGACTGCCGGACGGCAAGCGCTCGTACAGCGTGGTGGAGCGTTCGGATGGTGTCCGGTATCGCGTGCATGAGGGAGTGGCCGGTCCTGACCTCCCGCACGACGCGGTCCACTTCATCGTCGAGCGCGAGATGGAGGAGGATGGCGGCTTCTGGGGAGCGGTAGCCGCGG
Organism: Actinoallomurus acanthiterrae; assembly: GCF_054775715.1. Taxonomy (NCBI): domain Bacteria; kingdom Bacillati; phylum Actinomycetota; class Actinomycetes; order Streptosporangiales; family Thermomonosporaceae; genus Actinoallomurus; species Actinoallomurus acanthiterrae. Next base: position 10,020 of record NZ_BAAHCO010000001.1, read on the forward strand.
GGGCGGTGTTCTCCAGCATGGAGCATCTCGACGGCCGTCGTCCGCCGCATGCCAAGGAACGCTCAGAACGGGCAATACGCTCCCGCTCCGATCGGTTGCAGCGTGCGGAGTTGATGGCGGGCCTGGTGGAGCGCATCGCGGCGGAACGACTCACCTCCATCGACGCCGTCGCCAAGGCGGCCCGGGAAGCACTGTCTACGCTTCCCGATACAAAAGTCGACGAGTCGAAGGCCATCAGGGCCGCAACGGCGCTCCAGGACACCGCCGGGCGCTGGGCGGCACTCGTTCCCGGTGATGAGCTGGTTCTGGAATGGCCCGGAAAGCGGCGACACCGACACCGGTAGAACCCTGTTGGTGAATCCGCGGCACGCCACCTGGTGCTGCCGAGCCCATTCCCGAGCCGGATGCTCCCGGCTCTGGCGGGCCGAAAGCCGGCCGTTGCCGTCACCACTGCTGTCAAAAGCCCCCGCCGGAGACCCGGCGGGGGCTGTGACCTGGGTGGGCCTAGGTGGACTTGAACCACCGGCCTCATCCTTATCAGGGATGCGCTCTAACCGACTGAGCTATAGGCCCGTGCAGCTGCTCCCGGCTCGGACGACCAGGAGGCGACGTCGAGAAACAGTACCCGATCGTCGGCCCCAACAGGAAATCGAATCCGGTCTTCCGTCCTGGGGCGGCCGCGGGATTACTGGTCGGCCTCCTTCAGCGTGACCTCCACACCGCCGACGAGGTCGGCGGCCATGTTGTAGATGACCGACCAGACGGTCGCGAGTGCGGTGATGAGGAGGACGTTGAGCGTGCCGATCAGGGCGGTGTAGCCGAGGATGCGGGCCGCGGAGAACCAACTGGCGGGGTTCAGGGCGTCCTTGCCGTTGGTCTTGCCCTGCAGGTCCTGGATCGTGTTGGTGAGCGCGTCGAAGACGCCCAGCGCCGACAGGATCAGGTAGAGCACGGTGACCGCGACGAACAGCACCAGGAAGCACACCAGTGACATGATGAAGCTGAACTTCATCACCGACCACGGCTCGAACCGCGCGACCTGAAGGTGGGCCTTGCGCGGGGACTTCCGGCCGGCCGTCTTGTCGGGCGGCGAAGGGGTGCCTGCCGGCCGCCGGGCGGGCTCGAGGGCGGTGGCGGAGCCGGAGCCGGACCCGTACGACGTGGAGCCGGACCCGTAGGACGGCGTGGAGCCCGCCGGAGAGCCGGTGCCGCCGAAGCCCGGACTCGTCTTTGGAATGTCCATGGACGTCGTCCTACCCGAGGCGGAGCCTGCTTCTCCGGTGTTCGACTTTTCCTTGCCCGACCCGTCACTCGTCGATCCACGGGAGACGAGCCGGTCCTTGCTTCCGGCGGCGTCGCCCGTGGGATCGGGCTTCTTGTTCTTGGACGGCAGCTTGAGGTCCATGACGGTGTCCTCGGTGCCGTCCTTCTTCGCCGCGAGGTCGACGACCGTGTCCTCGGCCTTGTCGGCCGGCTCCACATCCTTCTCTTTGTCGTCGGTCTTCTTGACCGTGACCTCGTCGGTCGGTGGTTTGTTCGCGGCGCTGGTCTTCTTCCCCGTACCGCCCTTGTCGCCTGCCCCGGTGGAACGCCCCGACTTCCCGTCGGCGTCCTTTCCGGCGTTGGCCGTCATATAACCTCCCCGGGGAGGCGACGCGCCATCAGGCGTCTCACGCGTCGCTCCCTTCCCCGGACTCTGCGTCCGGCTCAGCGTCGGTGTCCTCGATGGACTCCACGTTCCTCGCGATGGCGACCACGCTGTCCCCATCGGCGAGATTCATTAGGCGTACCCCCATCGTGGAGCGCCCAGACTGCTTGATCTCGGCCGCTCGCGTACGGATCACGCCACCGCTGGCAGTGATGGCGTACACCTCATCCTCGGGCCTGACCATGAGGGCACCGACCAACCTGCCGCGATTCTCCACGATCTTAGCGGTCAGTACGCCCTTTCCCCCACGACCGTGGATCGGGTATTGGTCGGCGGGGGTGCGTTTTGCGTATCCACCCTCGGTGGCGACCAGAACGTCCTCGCCTTCGAGGACGACGTGCATATCGAGAACTTCCTGGCCATCGTCGAAGCGCATGCCGATGACACCGGCCGTGGCGCGTCCCATCGGGCGCAGGACGTCGTCGCGGGCGGGGAAGCGGATTGCCTGCGCGCCGCTGCTGACCATGAGCAGGTCGTCCTCGGGTGAGACCAGGCGGGCGGCGATGACCTCGTCGCCCTCATCGAGGTTGATCGCGATGAGGCCGGCGGAACGCGGCGAGTCGTACGCCGACAGGTCGGTCTTCTTGACGCGGCCCTGCTTGGTGGCGAGCACGAGGTACGGGGAGACGCCGTAGTCGCGCAGGTCGAGGACCTCGGCGATGCGCTCGTCGGGCTGGAAGGCCAGCAGATTGGCCACGTGCTGACCACGGCTGTCCCGGCCCGCCTCGGGCAATTCGTACGCTTTTGCCCGATATACCCGACCCTTATTCGTGAAGAACAGAATCCAGTGGTGGGTCGTCGTCACGAAGAAGTGGTCGACGATGTCGTCCTGTTTGAGCTGGGCGCCGCGTACGCCCTTACCGCCGCGCTTCTGCGCACGGTACATGTCGGTCTTGGTGCGCTTGGCGTAGCCGCCGCGGGTGATGGTGACGACGACGTCCTCTTCGGCGATGAGGTCTTCCATCGACACATCGCCCTCGAAGGGGATGATCTGGGTGCGGCGTTCGTCGCCGTACTTGTCGACGATGGCCTTCAGCTCGTCACCGACGATCGAGCGCTGCCGATCCGGCGAGGCGAGGATGTCGTTGTAGTCGGCGATCTCCGCCATGAGCTTGTCGTACTCATCGGTGATCTGCTGGCGCTCCAGGGCGGCCAGCTTGCGCAGCTGCATGTCGAGGATGGCCTGCGCCTGGATCTCGTCGATCTCCAGCAGCTGCATCAGGCCGTTCTGGGCCTCGGCAGCGGACGGCGAGCGGCGGATCAGCGCGATGACCTCTTCGATCCGGTCGAGGGCCTTGAGCAGACCGCGCAGGATGTGGGCGCGCTCCTCGGCCTTGCGCAGCAGGAAGCGCGTGCGCCGGATGACCACTTCGATCTGGTGGTCGACCCAGTGGCGGACGAACTGGTCGAGGCGGAGCGTGCGGGGCACGCCGTCGACCAGGGCGAGCATGTTCGCGCCGAAGGTCTCCTGCAGCTGGGTGTGCTTGTACAGGTTGTTGAGGACGACCTTGGCGACGGCGTCCCGCTTCAGGACGATGACGAGGCGCTGGCCGGTACGGCCGGAGGTCTCGTCCCGTACGTCGGCGACACCGCTGATCTTCCCTTCCTTCACCTGCTCCGCGATCTTCAGAGCGAGGTTGTCGGGGTTGACCTGGTAGGGCAGCTCGCTGACGACGAGGCAGGTGCGGCCCTGGATCTCCTCGACCTCGACCACCGCGCGCATGGTGATCAGGCCGCGGCCCGTACGGTAGGCCTCCTCGATGCCCCGGCGGCCGACGATCAGGCCGTAGGTGGGGAAGTCGGGGCCCTTGATCCGCTCGATGAGCGCGTCGAGGAGCTCCTCGTCGTTCGCCTCGAAGTTGTCGAGGTACCACTCGACGCCGGCCGCCACCTCGCGCAGGTTGTGCGGCGGGATGTTGGTGGCCATGCCGACCGCGATGCCGGCCGAGCCGTTGACCAGCAGGTTGGGGAAGCGGCTGGGGAGGACGTCGGGCTCCTGGGAGCGCCCGTCGTAGTTGGGCGAGAAGTCGACGGTCTCCTTCTCGATGTCCCGCAGCATCTCCATGGCCAGCGGCGCCATCCGGCACTCGGTGTACCGCATGGCCGCGGCCGGGTCGTTGCCCGGGGAACCGAAGTTGCCGTTGCCGTCGACCAGGGGGTAACGCATCGCCCACGGCTGCGCCAGGCGTACGACGGTGTCGTAGATCGAGCTGTCGCCGTGGGGGTGGTAGTTACCCATGACGTCACCGACGACGCGCGCGCACTTGAAGTAGCCGCGGTCGGGGCGGTAGCCGCCGTCGTACATCGCGTAGAGCACGCGCCGGTGCACCGGCTTGAGACCGTCGCGCACCTCGGGCAGCGCCCGCGCGACGATGACCGACATCGCGTAGTCGAGATAGCTGCGCTGCATCTCGACCTGGATGTCGACCGGTTCGATCCGGTCGGCCGGGCCTTCCGGCGGCAAGGTAACGTCCGTCACCTGAAACCTCTTCCCGCTGTTGAGTCAGTGGCCGGGCGACACCGGGGATCGGCCCGGTGCCCGCGCGTCGGCTAGATGTCGAGGAAGCGCACGTCCTTGGCGTTGCGCTGGATGAACGAGCGCCGCGCCTCGACGTCCTCACCCATGAGAACGGTGAACAGCTCGTCGGCCTGGGCGGCGTCGTCGAGCGTGACCTGGAGGAGGATGCGGTGCTCCGGGTCCATGGTGGTGTCCCACAGCTCGCTGGCGTTCATCTCGCCGAGACCCTTGAAGCGCTGCACGCCGTCGCGCGGCCGGGGGTCGCGCTTGCCGTTGGCGATGCCCGCCTCGATGACCGCGTCGCGCTCGCGGTCGGAGTAGGCGTAGTCGGACTCGTTGCCCCGCGCATCCCACTTGATCTTGTAGAGCGGGGGCTGGGCGAGGTAGACGTGGCCGGCCTCGACGAGCGGCTTCATGAAGCGGAACAGCAGGGTCAGCAGCAGCGTGCGGATGTGCTGGCCGTCGACGTCGGCGTCGGCCATCAGGATGATCTTGTGGTACCGCAGCTTCTCGATGTCGAACTCGTCGTGGATGCCGGTGCCCAGGGCGGTGATCATCGCCTGGACCTCGTTGTTCTTCAGGACCCGGTCGATGCGGGCCTTCTCCACGTTGAGGATCTTGCCGCGGATCGGGAGGATCGCCTGGTACTGCGGGTTACGGCCGCCCTTGGCCGAGCCGCCCGCCGAGTCGCCCTCCACGACGTAGATCTCGCACTTGCTCGGGTCGGTGGACTGGCAGTCCGACAGCTTGCCCGGCAGTGACGTCGACTCCAGCAGGCTCTTGCGCCGCGTGAGGTCGCGCGCCTGGCGGGCGGCGATGCGGGCGCGGGCCGCCTGCGTGGCCTTGCTGATGATCTCCTTGGCCTCGCCGGGGTTGCGGTCCAGCCAGTCGCGAAGGCTCTCGTACATCGCGCGCTGGACGAAGGACCGCGCCTCGGTGTTGCCGAGCTTGGTCTTGGTCTGGCCCTCGAACTGGGGGTCGGCCAGCTTGATCGAAATGATCGCGGTGAGGCCCTCGCGGACGTCCTCACCGGCGAGGTTGTCGTCCTTGCCCTCGCGCAGCAGCTTCTGCTCGCGCGCGTACTTGTTGACGACGGTCGTCAGCGCCGCGCGGAAGCCCTCCTCGTGCGTGCCGCCCTCCGCCGTGTTGATGGTGTTGGCGAAGGTGTGGACGGACTCGGAGTAGGACCCGCTCCACTGCATGGCGACCTCGACCGACATGCCCTCGGTCTCCTCGCTGAACGCGATGACCGAGTTGTGGACGGACTCCTTCTTGGCGTTGATGTAGCGGACGAAGTCCTCGATGCCACCCTCGTAGTGGTACGTGACCACGCGGGGCTCGCCGTTGATGTGGTCCGGCCGCTCGTCGTGCAGGGTGATCGTCAGCCCGCGGTTGAGGAAGGCCATCTCCTGCATGCGGCGGCTGAGCGTCTCGAAGTTCCAGTCGAGCGTCTCGAAGATCGACCCGTCCGGCCAGAAGGTGATGACGGTGCCGGTCTCGTCGGTCGCCTCGCCCTTCTGCAGCGGCCCTTCGGCGCCCTGCCAGGTGTAGGACTGCCGCCAGACGTGGCCGTCGGTCCGTACCTCGGCCTCGAGCCGCGTGGACAGGGCGTTCACCACCGCGGAGCCGACACCGTGCAGACCGCCGGAGACGGCGTAGGACTTGCTGTCGAACTTGCCGCCGGCGTGCAGCGTGGTGAGGACCAGCTCGATGGCCGGTCGCTTCTCCACAGGGTGCTCGCCGACGGGGATGCCACGGCCGTTGTCCTGGACCCGGACGCCGCCGTCGGCCAGCAGCGTCACCTCGATGGTGTCGGCGTATCCGGCCAGCGCCTCGTCGACGGAGTTGTCGACGATCTCGTAGACCAGGTGGTGAAGACCACGCTCTCCCGTAGAACCGATGTACATGCCCGGGCGCTTGCGAACCGCCTCGAGGCCTTCTAGGACAGTGATCGAGCTAGCGTCGTACGCCAAGTGGAGATCCTCCTGCCGGAGGACACGCGCCGCGCAGCACCCCGTAACACATAAGCAGGGCGCCCGATCCACGGGCGGCCCGCAACGGCGATCGTGTCCTGTATCCGGCCTCCATTCTATCCATCCCGGACCCCTTCTTGGGCCATGTAGGGCGTTCTCAAGGCGTACAAGCGACGAACAGAGCCGCCCGGAAGTCCCCCTACCGGTCCAGGGGGGTTACGAGGCGTACGGACGACGAAAACGAATCGGGCCGGACTGCGCAAGCCGCCTCGCACACCGTGTGGAAAACGATTCCTCACGTACGGCGCCGACCGCCGGTCACCCGCAGCCGCCCGGGGCTGCGCGACGCCGACGACGGCCCGACGACCTTGACCCGCTGCACGCTCCCGTGGCCGAGCTCCTCGTTGAGCCGCTTCACCAGCGTCGCGGCCAGCAGGCGCAGCTGCGCCGCCCAGGCGTTCGAGTCGGCGGCGACGACGAGGATCCCGTCCTCGAACGTCTGCGGCTCGGTGTGTTCGGCCAGCTCAGGCCCGACGATCTCCGGCCAGCGGCCGAACACGCCACCGACCGCGACACGCTCCTCCCAGCCCCGGGCCGCGAGCAGCTCCCGGATGGCGGGGCCGAAGGCCGTCGGATCGCCGCCGCGCCGCGGGTCGCGGCCGCCACTCCGGGACCGCTTCTTCCGGGCCTGCCCCGGTTGGGCGCCGCGCCGCTTCGCGTCGGCCTTGGCCTGGGCGAGCGCCTCGCGGGCCAGCTCGATCCCCGACTTCGGCTTTTCCACAGGCTGTGGATCGCCCTGGTCATCGGACACGTGTGACCTCCCCATCCGCGACCTCGTACGTCGCGCCGCTCAGCCGTTCGGGTACGTCCTCGGGGACCGCCGCGGTGATCAGCACCTGCTCGGCCTGGGCCACCAGCTCGGCGAGGCGGTTGCGCCGTCCGGTGTCGAGCTCGGCGAACACGTCGTCCAGGATCAGGACCGGGTCGTCGCCGTCGGAGCGCAGCAGCTCGTACGACGCGAGGCGCAGCGCTAGCGCGAACGACCAGGACTCGCCGTGGCTGGCGTACCCGCGCGCCGGCAGGTCGCCGAGCTTGAGCAGCAGCTCGTCCCGGTGCGGGCCGACGAGGCTGACGCCCCGCTCCAGTTCGTTGCGCCGGGTCTCCGCCATGCCTTTCAACAGGGCCTCGGCCAGCTGTGCACGGTCTGTGGACAACCCGGTGTCGACAGAGGACCGGTACTCGAGGGCGGCGGCCCCGCTGGGTGCGAGCGTGGCGTACGCCTTGGCGACGAGCGGCTCGAGCACGGCGACCAGCTCCAGGCGGGCGCCCAGCAGCTCCGCCCCCGTACGGGCGAGGTGGGTGTCCCACACGTCGAGCGTGCTCAGCACCTCCGGACCGGGCGCCCGGCGGTGCTGGGCCGCGGATTTCAACAGGGCGTTGCGCTGCTTGAGGACACGGTCGTAGTCGGACCGGACGCCCGCGAAGCGCGGGGCCCGGACGGTCAGCAGCTCGTCGAGGAACCGGCGGCGCTCCCCTGGGTCGCCCTTCACCAGGACCAGGTCCTCCGGGGCGAACAGCACGGTCCGCAGCATCCCCAGGACCTCGCGAGGCCGCTGCACCGGCGACCGGTTCAGCCGGGCGCGGTTGGCCCGGCCCGGGTTGATCTCCAGCTCGATCAGCGCCTTGCGCTCGTCCCGGACGATCCCGGCCCGCACGATCGCCCGCTGCGCGCCGTGCCGGACCAGCGGAGCGTCTGTGGACACGCGGTGGCTGCCGTGCAGTGCGACGTACCCGATGGCCTCGACGAGGTTGGTCTTCCCCTGGCCGTTCGGGCCGAGGAAGGCGCTGATCCCGGGGTCGAGGGCGATCTCCGCCGACTCGTACGACCGGAAGTCCTGCAGCGTGAGGTGGGCGACGTACACCCAGACGAGAGTAGGGCCTGTGGACGATCCGCGCTGCCCGGCCGCACACCGGCCCTTACGCGGAGGGCGGGTGCGGCCGTGGAGACCACGAGTCCGGGAGGTCTGTCGGGGTCGGCCGGGGTCGGTTGGTCGGAAGAGACACGACCAGGAAAGACACGACCGGGCCCGCATGCCGCCGGCACTTCTCAGGCGTCCCCAGATCAGGCGCGCTTTTCCACAACCCTGTGGATTACCGTGTGCGTCGCGACCCGGCGATCAGGACTGCGGCGGGGTGACGTCGGCGCCCGGTGAGTCGGCGCCCTTCAGCGTCTCCACAGCATGGCCGCCGAACTGGTTGCGAAGCGCGGCGACCATCTTCATGGCCGGGGAGTCGTCCTGCCGCGAGGCGAACCGCGCGAACAGGGACGCGGTGATGACGGGCAGGGGCACCGCGAGGTCCACCGCGGCCTGCACCGTCCACCGGCCCTCACCGGAGTCCTGTGCATAACCCTTCAGGTGGGCCAGCTCCGCGTCCTCCTCCAGCGCGCGGTCGGCCAGGTCGAGCAGCCAGGACCGGATGACCGTGCCCTCGCGCCAGCTGCGGAAGGTCTCGGGAACGTTGTTGACGACGCCGCTGGCCTCGAGCAGCTCCCAGCCCTCCGCGAAGGCCTGCATCATGCCGTACTCGATGCCGTTGTGGACCATCTTCGCGAAGTGCCCGGCCCCGACCGCGCCGGCGTGGACGAACCCGAACTCGCCCTCGGGCTTGAGCGCCTCGAAGATCGGCATGACGCGCTTGACGTGCTCGTCGTCGCCGCCGACCATCAGCGCGTAGCCGTTCTGCAGGCCCCAGACGCCGCCGCTGACGCCGGCGTCGACGAAGCCGATGCCGTGCTGGGCCAGGAGCTCGGCGTGCTTCTGGTCGTCCTGGTAGTGGGAGTTGCCGCCGTCGATGACGGTGTCGCCCGGGTCGAGCAGCTCGCCGAGCCGGTCGATCGTGGCCCGCGTCGGGTCGCCGGCGGGCACCATGACCCACACCGCCCGCGGCGCGCTCAGCCGCTGGATCAGCTCCTGCAGGGAGCCGACGTCGGTGACGGCCGGGTCACGGTCGTAGCCGACGACCGTGTGCCCGGCCTGCCGAATGCGCTTGGCCATGTTGCCGCCCATGCGGCCGAGCCCGATCATCCCCAGTTCCATGAACATCTCCTCAGATGGCGCTCCGTGTCCGTCTGAGCCTAGTTACCCCGCAGGATCAGCTTGACAGCCGGATCGGCATGATCAGGTAGCGGTAGTCGGGGTCGGCCTCGTCGGCGGGCTTCCCGGTGATCACCGCGGGCTTCGTCGACGTCGTCATGGCCAGCCGGGCGACGTCCGAGCCGATGGCGCTGAGGCCGTCGAGCAGGAAGTTCGGGTTGAAGGCGATGTCGATGTCCTGACCCTCGAGCGACGCGCCGAGAACTTCCACAGCCTGTGCATCGTCGCCGCTGCCCGCCTCGAGCACGACCTCGTCCTGCCGGAACGACAGGCGGACGGGGGTGTTCTTCTCGGCGACCAGGCCGACGCGCTTCACGGCCTCGGCGAACGGACCCGTCTGGATCTCCGCCACGGCGGAGGTCTCCTTGGGCCACAGCGACTGGTACTTCACGAACTCCGCGTCGAGCAGACGCGTCGTCGTACGGCGGCCGCCGCCCTCGAAGCCGATCATTCCCTCGCCGCTGCCTCCGGCCGCCAGGGCGATCGAGACCTCCGCCCCCGAGGTGAGGGACTTGGCGGTGTCGGAGAGCGTCTTGGCGGGCACGAGAGCGACTGCGGAGATGTCGGCCTGCTCCGGCTGCCAGCGGAGCGTACGGACCGCGAGACGGTAGCGGTCGGTGGAGGCCAGGGTCACGGTGTCGCCCTCGATCTCCACGCGGACGCCGGTGAGCATCGGGAGGGTGTCGTCGCGGCCGGCGGCGATGGCCACCTGGGAGACGGCCGCGGCGAACGCGTCGCTGCCGATCGTGCCCGCGGTTTGGGGCATCGCCGGGAGGCTCGGGTAGTCCTCCACAGGCATGGTCAGCAGTGTGAACTTCGCAGACCCGCACTTCAGCGTCACCTTGGCGCCGTCGGTGGTGATCTCGACGGGAGCGGCGGGGAGGCTGCGGCAGATCTCGGACAGCAGCCGGCCCGACACGAGCGCGGTGCCCGCCTCGTCGGCGTCGATGTCCATCGTGACCTGCGCCGAGACCTCGTAGTCGAACGACGACAGCTTCAGCTGGTCGCCGGCTTCGATGAGCATCCCGGCCAGCACCGGGACGGGAGGACGGACCGGCAACGAGCGCGCGGTCCAGGCAACGGCGTCGGCGAGAACGTCTCTCTCGATGCGGAACTTCACTTTGGACCGTCTCCTGAGGTTTTGATCACCTTGTGTGGTGGAACTTAAGAAACCGTACGGGCCGGGCCGGTGGGCCCGCATGCCCCTCTACGTTTTGACTTTCTTTCTTTGTAGATACAAGGAGAGTCATCGTCATAGGGACCGTGGATACTGTGGAGAAGCCTAGTCTTCGCAGCTCAGACCCTGTTTCAGTATCCACCCCCGGTGTGCATCGACCCTGTGGATCCAGTGGATGCCTGGGGATGACGAGAATCTGTCCACCGGGTGTCCACCGTCCATCCCCATGTCGTCCACCGTTTTTCCCCCTCGTTCCACAGGGTTGTCCACGGTGATTCATCCACAGAGTTATCCCCACCCTGTGTAATCCACGACTTCGGGATAACCACTGTGCATGGCCTGTGGACGTCTGTGGACCGCTGTGGACGACCCGGCGCGCACGGACCGGCTCCTGGGGACAGGGTGCCCACCCGCACCGACAGATCCGGGGAGACCACGTCACGCACCGCCGTTGCGGGCCTGCTGCTTGATGCGGTTCGTCAGCTCGGTGACCTGGTTGTAGATCGGCCGCTTCTCCGCCATCAGCTTGCGGATCTTCTTCTCGGCGTGCATGACCGTCGTGTGGTCCCGGCCGCCGAACTGTTGCCCGATCTTCGGCAGCGACAGGTCCGTCAGCTCCCGGCACAGGTACATGGCGATCTGCCGTGCGGTCACCAGCACCCGCGAGCGCGACGGGCCGCACAGCTGTTCCATGTCGATGCCGAAGTACGTCGCGGTCTGCGCCATGATCGTCGCCGCGGTGATCTCCGGGCCGCTGTCGTTGGGGATGAGGTCCTTCAGCACGATCTCGGCGAGCTGCAGGTCCACCGACTGGCGGTTCAGGCTCGCGAACGCCGTGACGCGGATCAGCGCGCCCTCCAGCTCGCGGATGTTCGTGGAGATCTTCGACGCGATGTACTCCAGCACCTCCGGCGGCGCGACCAGACCCTCCTGCACCGCCTTCTTGCGCAGGATCGCGATGCGGGTCTCCAGCTCGGGCGGCTGAACGTCCGTGATCAGCCCCCACTCGAAGCGGTTGCGGAGCCGGTCCTCGAGCGTGACCAACTGCTTCGGCGCGCGGTCGCTGGAGATCACGATCTGCTTGTTGGCGTTGTGGAGCGTGTTGAAGGTGTGGAAGAACTCCTCCTGCGTCTGCTCCTTGTTCTCCAGGAACTGGATGTCGTCGACGAGGAGGATGTCCACATCCCGGTAGCGGCGACGGAAGTTGTCGGCCTTGCCGTCGCGGATCGCGTTGATGAAGTCGTTGGTGAACTCCTCCGAGCTCACGTACCTCACCCGGGCCCCGTTGAACAGGCTCTGCGCGTAGTGGCCGATGGCGTGCAGCATGTGCGTCTTGCCGAGCCCGGAGTCGCCGTAGATGAACAGCGGGTTGTACGCCTTGGCCGGCGCCTCGGCGACCGCCACGGCCGCCGCGTGCGCGAACCGGTTGGACGAGCCGATGACGAACGTGTCGAAGGTGTACTTCGGGTTCAGCCGCGCGGGCTCCGCGCTCGCCTTCTCGCCCGAATCCGCGGGCGGGCGGGACTGCCAGCCCCCGCCCGGCACCACGCCGGGCGTCGGCACGAACGGATCCCGCTGGTTCCCCGGGACGTTCGGCATGCCCGGCTGCTCGAGGCGGCGCTGCGGCTCCTGCTGGTACGGCGCGCCGTACTGGTCGCGGTAGCCCTCGCCGCGATAGGGGTCACCGCCGTACTGGGGCTCCGCGCGGTACCGCTCGGCGCTGAACCGCTCGCCGCCGCCGTACTGGTCGTTCTTATAGGAGGCGGGACCCGGCTCGCCGTAGTTCGGACCCGGGGCGCTCGGGTCGCCGTACGGGGCGGGGCCGCGTTCGCCGTAGCTCCCGGCGTTCGGGCCTCCGGCGTTCGGGTCCCCGTACGACCCGGAGCCAGGGCCGGGTCCGGGGTCGGCGGACGGACCGCGGTGCGGCGCGGCGGGGAACCGCGGGCCCTCCAGGCGGTAGCCGCCGGGGCCGTGGGCGGACTGCTCGTGATCGGTCTCCGGCTCCGCCGGGATCTGGCGCTCGGCGGACGGCGACGGGTCCGGCTGCACGGTGACCACGACGCGGATGTCGCGTCCGAGCTGGGCGGACAACACCTCGGTGATGAACGGGTGGAGGCGGTTCTCCAGCACCTCTTTGGCGAACTCGTTCGGAGTCGCGAGGAGCGCGGTGTCCTCGACGAGGGCCAGCGGCCGGGTCATGGAGAGCCAGGCGCGATGCTGCGGGGGCAGATCGGTGGGGAGCGCCTCCAGGGCCCTCGTCCACACGAGCGCAAGATCCAGCCCATCCATATCCTGGTTCCCCTCCCTCGAAGCGGCCGGCGCCCCACTAATGGGCGTTGTCCTCCCGCACAACGTCAGACGAACACTCTCTCACGCGTCATCCACAGGGTTGTCCACAACTTGTGCACAACCCCCGGGGTTATTGGGGATACGCGTGCTCGGTTTGACCGGAGGGCGGCGCAGACCGTAACGTACGACGGTCGAGTCGCATCGACGGCGGTGCTGCGCGCCCGCAGGACGCCGCTCCCGTAGGGGGTCAGGCGCCCGATGCGACATCTGTACATTGACCGCAGCACCCCACTGGAGTCTCGAGTGAGCAAGCGCACGTACCAGCCGAACAACCGCCGCCGTCACAAGAAGCACGGCTTCCGGCTCCGCATGCGCACCCGGGCGGGGCGCGCGATCATGTCGTCGCGCCGCCGCAAGGGACGCGCGCAGATCGCCGTCTGAGCAGCGGCGATCGATGCTGCCGTCCGGACACCGGATGCGGCGGCGAGAAGAGTTCACTTCGGCCGTCCGGCGCGGGGATCGTGCCGGACGGCCTCATCTCGTTCTTCACCTGCAATTCCGGGATGACGTCGACGAACCCCCCCGGGTCGGCTTCACCGTCGGCCGCCAGGTCGGTGACGCGGTCGTCCGCAACCGCGTGCGCCGCAGGCTCCGGCACATCGTCCGGGAACACCTGCATCGGCTCGCACCAGGTAGCCTGCTTGTCGTGCGGGCCAATGCCAAGGCGGCCACCGCACGCCACGACGAACTCGCCGCAGATCTCGACGCGGCACTCGACCGGCTCCTGCGGCGACAGGTCAAGAGGCGGACATGACGGACAAGCCGACGCTAGCGGCTCGGGCCCTGACGGTGCCCATCGTCTTCTACCGTCGGTTCATCAGCCCGCTCTTCGGTCCGGTGTGCCGCTACCAGCCGACCTGCAGCGCCTACGCCCTGGGGGCGCTCCGCACCCACGGCGCCCTGCGCGGCGGCTGGCTCGCGGTACGGCGTATCGCCCGCTGCCACCCCTTCCACGCCGGCGGATACGACCCGGTCCCGCCGCGGAAGGGCGAACGACACGACCTCACGCCGCCCCCCGGCGGCACTGTTTCGGAGAGCACATAGGAGCCAGCCGGTGAGTCTCAGTTTCCTCAGCCCGCTGTTCGAGGCCGTAGCGTGGGTGATCGTACAGATCCACGCCGGCCTGAGCCTGATCTTCCCGGCGGACAGCGGGTGGGCGTGGGGCCTGTCGATCTTCCTGCTGACCGTCCTCATGCGGATCATCATCTTCCCGCTGTTCGTGAAGCAGATTCACGCGTCGCGGAAGATGCAGGAGCTGCAGCCGCAGGTGCAGGCGCTGCGTAAGAAGTACAAGAAGGACAAGCAGCGCCTCAACCAGGAGATGATGAAGCTCTACCAGGAGGCGGGCGCCAACCCGCTGTCCGGGTGCCTTCCGCTGGTAGTGCAGTTCCCCATCTTCATCTCGCTGTACAACGTGCTCCGGGCCATCTCGACGACGCCGAAGGGCCAGTCGAAGTACGGCATCTCCGCCGACCTCATCCAGAGTGCCCAGAACGCCCACATCTTCGGCGCGCACATCCCGTCGACGTTCAAGGACGCCTTCTCCAGCGGGCACGTGGGCGCCATGGTCGTCACCGGCCTCGCCGTCGTGATCAGCTCGACGACGACCTTCTTCACGATGAAGTCGAGCGTCGGCCGGTCCATGCAGACGATGACGGCCGACAACCCGATGATGGCGTCGCAGAAGTACCTGGTGTACCTCTCGCCGCTGTTCGGCCTCTTCGGGCTCACCCTGCCGCTGGGCGTTCTGATCTACTGGGTCACCACCAACTCCTGGACCCTGGCCCAGTCGCACTACGTCTACAAGAAGTACCCGATGGCCACCCCCGACGCCCAGGGCGACGGCGCGGCCAAGACGGGCACCGCGAAGCCCGCGACCGGCAAGACCGGCACCGCCAAGGGCGGCGCCGTGAAGTCCGCCACGAAGGCGACCCCCCGGACCGCGCTCACCAAGTCTGCGACGTCGAACGGTTCAGCGGGTAAGGCAAAGAAGAAGGCCGAGGCCGAGGCGGAGGAGCCGGTGGACGACACGCCGCCGAAGGTCGTACGGCAACAGCCGACACGCCAGCCGCGGAGCAAGAGGAAGCGATAGCGTGACTTCCCAGTCGAGCCGCAGTACGCATGAGGAGCCCGCAGTGAGCCAAGCCGAAGCCGAGACCGCTGAGACCGTGAAGGTCGACATCAAGGCGCTCGAGCAGGAAGGCGAGATCGCGGCGGATTACATCGAGGGCCTCCTGGACATCGCCGACCTCGACGGCGACATCGACATGGACGTCGAGGGCGAGCGCGCCCTGGTGTCCGTCGTCGGCGCCACGCTGGACGAGCTCGTCGGCCGCAAGGGCGAGGTGCTGGAGGCGCTCCAGGAGCTCACCCGCCTGGCGGTGCACCGCAAGACCGGCGAGCGGAGCCGGCTGATGCTCGACGTGGGCGGCTTCCGGGAGCGCCGCCGGTCGGAGCTGTCCAAGCTCGGCAGCGAGATCGGCGAAGACGTCAAGCGCACGGGCGAGCCGAAGGCCCTGTCGCCCATGACGCCGTTCGAGCGCAAGGTCGTGCACGACGCGATCGCCGCCATGGGACTGCGCAGCGAGTCGGAGGGCGAGGAGCCCAACCGCTACGTCGTCGTCTACGCGGAGTGATCCGGCCGGGCGCCTGCGCCTGACCCGCCGGCGCGCCGTGTGAACGCGCCCGCCGACCCGTACGAAAGACGAACGGCCCCGCCACTCGGTGGCGGGGCCGTTTCTTTTGGCACGGATCGGCCGGTCGGTCCGCGGTCGGTCGTGGCGACCTTTCCGATTACTCCGGCTCGTACCTCGTGACATCACGGCGGGCCTGTGAAACCGACCGCGGACGGGCGGACGACTCCGGCGCACGCTCGGCGGGAGCCTCCCGGACAATGATCGTTTGCGGACGCTCCTCCTCGCTCACATACAGCGGATCGTCCTGGACGATCTCCGCGATCTGCCGACGGCGACGCGGCCGCGTGTAGGCGAACGTGATCGCCAGCCATGCCGCGCCGACGAACATCAGGATCCATCCGATCATCTGGATATCGATCCCGCTGACGTGGAAGTTGAAGGCGAAGGCGAGGATCGCTCCCATGGCGATGAACGCCAGGCCCGTTCCGATGCCCATCTGAGACGGCTCCTTCCGGGGATGGATCGGCCAGCCAGTGACCTACCCGATCCACGAGAGATATGCATAGGACCGGCTTTTCCTCGTGGGGACGCAGAGTCGAAATCCGAACGAACCGCCATCAGCCCGTACGACCGGGGCGATGTCTGCGCCGCGCGTACCGTCCGGCTGTGGCGTTCAGGGGCGTCACCCAGGGCATGGAAGAGGGGCGTCGATGTCACGTTCGGGGGGTGGGCCGTGCGGGTCGGCGTTTCCCGGACGCCATGCGATGTGGAAGCATTCCAACACTGTGGGGACCCATACGACGTTTCTGAGCCGCTGAGCCATGCCACTACTTCCTGCACCGTCGATCGCCCGCGAGATCTTCACCGACGCACTGCCTTCCGCTGAGAGATACGCCGAGTTCCTCGCCGGCCCCGGGGTCGAACGCGGCCTCATCGGGCCGCGCGAAGTCGAGCGCCTGTGGGAGCGGCACCTGCTGAACTGCGCCGTGATGGCGGAGGTGATCCCGGCGGAGGCGTCCGTCGTCGACATCGGCTCGGGCGCCGGGCTGCCCGGGCTGGTGCTGGCGATCGCCCGCCCGGACCTGTCGGTGACGCTCCTCGAGCCGCTGCTTCGCCGCACCGTCTTCCTCCAGGAGTGCGTCGATCTGCTCGGGCTGCCGAACGTCGAGGTTCGTCGGGGTCGAGCCGAGGAGGTCACCGACGAGTTCGCCGCCGACGTCGTCACGGCTCGGGCGGTCGCGCCGCTCGAGCGGCTGGCGCGGTGGGCGCTGCCTCTGCTGCGACCGGGCGGCGAGCTCCTGGCGTTGAAGGGGGAGCGCGCGGCGGCCGAGCTCGAGGAGGCCGACACCGTTCTGAAGGAATTCGGTGTTCGCGCCGCAGAAGTGCTCCAGGTGGGTCACGGTAAAGTCGAGCCTCCGGCGACGATCGTCCGTGTCGTCGCCGGCAAGGCTCCGCGACCCTCGGGGAAACGGACGAATTCTCGTCGCGGCGGGCGCCCGCGCGGCGAACGGAAGAGGTGACGGTCCTTGACGACAGCAGAAGGCTTGGGATGGCCGGACCGTACTGCGGGAGCGTCACGGCGGGACGCGTCCGGTCTCGGCTGGCCGGGCGCGACGGCGGCCTCGCCCCGGTCGGCGGCCGCGCCATCGAGACCCGCGGCCCCACCTACGGCCCCACCTACGGCCGCGCCTCCCTCGCCGCCGATGGCGTCATCGGCCACTCCGGCCGCACCGCCCGCACCTGCCGCAGAGGCATCGTCCCCGCCGGCCGCCGCACCCGCGGCCCCGCCCGCGGCCCCGCCGGCCGCCGCACCCGACGAAGAACCGGTGGGAGATCTCGCCACGGAGATCCCGCCCGCTGTCGATCCTGTCACCGAGACGTCGCAACGTGACCCGGCCCATGGGGAGTCGAAGTTGGTAAGTGAGGCACTCAAGTCGGCCGATGTTTCACGTGAAACAGCGAAGCCGATGGCGCAAGCCACGGCGGCCGCGTTCAAGGCGGTTGCGAAGCGGGACGAGAAGGACTGGCCGAGGCCGCCTCAGTGCCGCATCATCACGATCGCCAACCAGAAGGGCGGCGTCGGCAAGACGACGAGCGCCGTGAACCTGGCGGCGGCGTTGGCGATGCACGGCAACCGGGTGCTCGTGGTCGACCTGGACCCCCAGGGGAACGCCTCCACCGCGTTGGGCGTGGAGCATCACGCGGACATCCCGTCCGTCTATCACGTGATCCTCGAAGGCGCGCCGTTCGATGAGATCGTCGTGCCGGCCGAAGGGCTGCCGAACGCCTACTGCGCTCCGGCGACCCTTCACCTCGCCGGAGCGGAGGTCGACCTCGTGCCGATGGTGGCGCGCGAGGGTCGCCTGCGGCGAGCGCTAGAGGCGTACGACACCACGAAGTTCGACTACGTGCTGATCGACTGCCCGCCGTCCCTGGGCCTGCTCACTGTCAACGCCCTGACGGGTGCGAACGAACTGCTGATCCCGATCCAGACGGAGTACTACGCCCTGGAGGGTCTCACCCAGCTCCTCCACACCGTCGATCTCGTCCGGCAGCACCTCAACCCCAACCTCGCCGTCTCGACCATCCTGCTCACGATGTACGACGCGCGGACCCGCCTGGCCGCTCAGGTCGCGGACGAGGTGCGGAGCCACTTCGGCGAGTTGGTCCTGGGCACGGTGATCCCGCGGAGCGTCCGGGTGTCCGAAGCGCCGAGCTATGGCGAGTCCGTGCTGACCTATGACCCGAGTTCCAGTGGCGCGCTCGCCTACACGGAGGCCGCCCGCGAGATGGCCTACCGGGGAGCGGAGGGCGCCGTATGACCGGATCATTCGCGCTGAGGCGAGCGGTGTGGGCCTCGGCCGGGTCCGCCGACACCGCAGAAGGACGTAGGGAAGGTCGCAAGTGAGCCAGCCACGACGAGGCCTGGGCAAGGGCCTGGGTGCGTTGATCCCGACGGCGCCCGCGCAGCCGGCGTCGCCGTCCACCGGCACTCCCATGTCGGCCGACGACGGGAGCCAGCCGCAGGCGGTGGCCGGGGCGCATTTCGCCGAGGTGCCCCTCGCGGAGATCACTCCCAACCCGCGGCAGCCGCGGCAGACGTTCGACGAGGACGCGCTCGAGGAGCTGGCCGCGTCGATCGGGATCGTCGGGCTGCTCCAGCCGATCGTCGTCCGCGAGCTCGGGCCGGACGGCTACGAGCTCATCATGGGCGAGCGGCGGCTGCGCGCCTCCAAGATGGCCGGTCTGGAGAAGGTCCCGGCGATTGTCCGGGACACCGGCGACGACGAGATGCTGCGCGACGCCCTCATGGAGAACCTCCATCGGCAGCAGCTCAACGCGCTGGAGGAGGCCGCCGCGTACCAGCAACTGCTGGACGACTTCGGCGCGACGCACGAGGAGCTCGCCACCCGCATCGGCCGTTCCCGCCCGCACATCACCAACACCCTGCGGCTGCTGAACCTCCCGCCGGCCGTGCAGCGGCGCGTCGCCGCCGGGGTGCTGAGCGCCGGTCACGCCCGCGCGCTCCTCGGACTGGAGAGCACCGAGCGCCAGGAGTATCTCGCCAAGCGGATCGTGGAAGAGGGCTTGTCGGTCCGGGCGGTCGAAGAGCTCATCGCGCTCGGCGAGGGCGGCGAGACCAAGAAGGCGGCCCGGCGCAAGGCGCCCAGCAGGCCGGAGAACCCACGGATCAGGGAGCTCGCCTCGGAGCTGTCGGAGCTCTACGAGACGAAGGTCAGCGTGGATCTCGGACAGCGCAAGGGAAAGATCGTGGTCGAGTTCGCCACGCTCGAGGACCTCGAGCGGATCGTCGACGCGATGACGCCGGGCGGCCACCCCGGCGCCTAGCGCGCGTCCGGTGGATACCCCCTAGCTCGGATCGGGCGGATGGTTTCACGTGAAACAGCGGCCATCCGCCATCGAGCCACAGTTCAGGTGGAAGCTCTAAGCTCCTCCTGGAGCGGGAATAGGTTCCTGAGAATGAAGGCGCTCCGCCCAAGAAGGGGGCCTGGCCGGTGTCGCGTCGTCTGGTGAATATCACGCTCGACAATCTTGAAGACCTGCCATCGCGGTGTCGCAGGTGCGTGTTCTGGGAGCTCGACCCCGTCAGCAAGCAGCGGGCCGAGGACTGTGGCGATCCGGAGTTGGAGAAGGAAGCCTGGATCTCCGCCACCCTCCTCGAGTGGGGCAGCTGCGGCAAGATCGTGTACGTCGACGGGGTGCCCGCGGGGTACGTTCTGTTCGCACCGCCGCTCTACGTCCCGCGCTCCGTGGCGTTCCCGACGAGCCCGGCGAGCGCCGACGCCGCGCTCCTGATGACCGCGCACATCGTCCCGGAGTTCCAGGGCGGCGGTCTCGGCCGGATGCTCGTCCAGGGCGTGGCGAAGGACCTCACCCGGCGCGGGATCCGCGCGATCGAGGCCTTCGGCGATCTCAAGTGGGAGAAGCCGTCCTGTGTGCTCCCCGCCGAGTACATGCTCGCGGTCGGTTTCAAGACGGTGCGGCCGCATCACCGGTTCCCGCGCCTGCGGCTGGAGCTGAAGTCCGCCATCTCCTGGCGTGAGGACGTCGAGGTCGCCTTGGAACGCCTCCTGGGCTCCATGTCCCCGGAGGGCGCTCTCCGGCCCGTCTGAGGGCGTCTCCGGGCCCGTACCCGGCATCAGGTGGCGGCTCGGGCCCTTGTCGTAGAGCCCGAGCCGTCGTACGTGCCTCGTGAGCATCCGCCGGACGAGCCCTTCTCGGCTGCTCCCATCCGCCGGACGAGCCCTTCTCGGCTGCTCCCATCCGCCGGACGGGCCCTTCTCGGCTGCTCCCGTCCGGCGAGCGACAATCCGACGACACCCCTCGGTGAGCGCGGTGACGTCGTGAATCCGCCGGTCCTCGGCCGGTGACGCCTGTTGGGTGGAACGCATCCACTGCCATCCACCACAGGACGGGATCGATGTCCACGCTCACCACTTCCGCCGATGGCGCCACGTCGGCGAGGCCGGCGCCGACCAACTGGCCGGCGGTGCTCGCGGTGATGATGGGGATCTTCTCGATCGTCACCACGGAGATCCTCCCGATCGGGCTGCTGACGTCCATCGGCTCCAGCTTCACGGTGTCCGACGGAACGGCCGGGCTGATGATGACCATGCCCGGTTACCTCGCGGCGGTCTCCGCGCCCGCGGTCACCCTCGCGACCGCCCGGCTCGACCGGCGGCTGATGCTGTGCGCCTTCATGTTCCTGCTGGCGTCGGCGAACTTCATCGCCGCGGGCGCACCGGCGTACTGGGCGGTGCTCATCTCGCGAGTCCTCGTGGGGGTCGTCATCGGCGGCTTCTGGTCCATCGGCGCGGGCCTGGCCGACCGGCTGGTCCCGGCTCGATCCATGCGCCGGGCGACGGCCGTCATCTTCTCGGCCGTTCCGCTGGGGTCGGTTCTCGGCGTGCCGTTGGGGACGCTGATCGGAAATGCCGAGGGTTGGCGGGTCGCCTTCGTCGTGCTGGGTCTGCTGTCCGTGGCGGTGCTCATCGCCCTGGCCACGCTTCTGCCACCGCTGCCCGCCGAGCAGCTCACGCGCCGAGGCGTCCTGCGCGGCATGATCTGCGGCGTCGACACCCGGTTCGCGCTGCTGGTGACGGTGCTCGTCGTGCTCGCGCACTTCGGCACCTACACCTACGTGACGCCGTTCCTGGAGCGGAGCACACATGTCCCCGCGAGCCTGATCACGGTGTTCCTGTTGACGTACGGCGTCGCGGGAATCGCGGGCAACTTCCTGGCCGGCGCGGCCGTCGCCCGCCATCCGTACGCCGCCATCGCCACCGCCGGAGGTCTGATCGCCGTGGCCACCTTGGCGCTCCCGTCTCTCGGCCGGTGGGCACCGGGCGCCGTCGTACTGCTCATCGTCTGGGGCGTGGGCTACGGTGCCGTTCCGGTCTGTTCGCAGGCGTGGTTCGTCAGGGCGGCTCCGCATGCACCGGAGGCGGCCTCGGTGTTGTTCACGGCGTCGTTTCAGGCGACGTTGTCGACCGGTGCTCTGGTCGGCGGCGTCATCGTGGATCGCACGTCCCTGCCGACCGTCATGCTGCTCGGCGGGGCGACCGCCGTGATCATGGTGATGGCCGTCGGAGTGCGCCGAAAGCTGTTCGCGCAAGGCGACACACCGGTCAGATCGTGAATTCGCCGATGAGGGACGCCCGTCTCGAGGGGTCGTAACGGGTCTTGAGCGGGGTAAGGGCATTCTGTGGCCTGAGAGGCTCCTGAGGCCGCTTGACCCCCGGATTGATCCGATCACACCAGGGAGGCGGCGTTCGCGGCCCACCGGCGCTCTGGTGAGTTTCCGCAGGCCAGAGGCGTGAAATGGTGACGGCCCCGCGTGAGAACGCGGGGCCGTCGGGTACCAGCCGCGGGAGGCTGGGAAGAAAGTCCGGATCGAGCGGTCGAAGGGCGGATCAGACCTGCTGCGGCGTCAGCTCGGCGGTGCCCTCGTCCTGGAGCCAGCGCTCGGCGTCGATGGCCGCCGCCGCGCCCGTGCCCGCCGCGGTGATCGCCTGGCGGTAGCGGTGGTCCACCACGTCGCCCGCGCCGAAGACGCCGGGGATGTTGGTGTGGGTCGTCGGCGCCTTGACGCTGAGGTAGCCCTCCTCGTCCAGGTCCAGCTGGTCGGCGAACAGCTCCGTACGCGGATCGTGCCCGATCGCGATGAACAGGCCGGAGAGCTCCAGCTTGCGCTGCTCGCCGGTGTCGACGTCGCGGAGGACGACACCGGTCAGCTTGTCGTCACCGACGATCTCGGCGACCTCGCTGTTCCACTCGAAGCGGATCTTCTCGTTGCCGAATGCGCGGTCCTGCATGATCTTGCTGGCGCGCAGCTTGTCCCGCCGGTGGATGACGGTGACCGACCGCGCGAACCGCGTCAGGAAGATCGCCTCTTCCATCGCCGAGTCGCCGCCGCCGACCACCGCGATGTCCTTGTCGCGGAAGAAGAACCCGTCACAGGTGGCGCACCAGGAGACGCCGCGGCCGGACAGCTGCTTCTCCGTCGGCAGCCCGAGCTCGCGGTACTTCGACCCGGTGGCGATCACGACCGTCTTGGCGAGGTAGGTGTCGTCGCCGACCTTCACGACCTTCGGCGACGCCGCCAGGTCGACCTCGGTCACGTCGTCGGTGACCAGCTCGGCGCCGAAGCGCTCGGCCTGCTTCCGCAGGTTGTCCATCAGGTCAGGGCCCATGATGCCGTCGGGCCAGCCCGGGAAGTTCTCCACGTCGGTGGTGTTCATGAGAGCGCCACCCGCCGTCACCGAACCCTCGAACACCAGCGGCCGCAGGTCCCCGCGGGCGGCGTAGATCGCTGCCGAGTACCCCGCCGGCCCCGAACCGATGATGATCACGTTCCGGACGTCGCTCACCACAGTGCCTCTCTCTGAATGAGTCCGCGAAGCCGAACCCGGCCTCGTCTGCCGGTCACCTTCGCTCGCAGTGACCCTCAACCGATCCTAGGGTGCGGGCATTCCCGGGTATGCCGACCGTGCATCGTATAGCCGTGGGCGTGCCCGATGGATCTTCGTCCGGCTGCGCGGCGCCCCGGAGCGCGCCCGCTACGAACAAGACCCACCGGACACGCCCCGGCGGCATGGCCGTACGACACTCGGAGATCAGCGAGCGATCTGCCGGTGGACGATCAGATCGGTGTCGCCGGCCGAGCACTTCGGCCCGACGACCCAGACGTCGGCATGCCCGCTGTCGGCCCCCGCCAAGGCGATGACCGTCGCCGCGGCCGTCGTACGTGGCCGAGTCGACCAGCAGCGGGACCTTCCCGCCACTGACCCGGCCGACGCAGGCCGAGAGCGCGCCGTCGGTCGCCGCGTTCAGCGTGGGGCGTCCGGCGGCCGACACCGAGGACAGCGCCGAGGCGAGCTGGGATTCCAGCCCCGCCGACGTGTAGCGCGTCCCGCTCCGGAGAGCGGCGTACGGAACGGTGCTCTCCGCCCGCGGCCGAGGCTGGGTGCCTTCGATGTGCGGTCGAGAGGGCTCCTCCACCGGACGCTGGGAGACCGTCGCGCTGTCGGAGTCTCCGTCCTCCAGAACGGTGCGGGCGACGACGGACCCGCCGCCGACCACCACCACCGCGGCGGCCGCCGCAGCGAGAAACTGAAATCGCCGGGCGTGCCGATGCCCCGGCACATGCGAGGCTGCTTCAGCGGCGATCGCCGCGTCGAGGCGCTCGACCAGGTGAGCGGGCATCGGCGGAGTCGGTGCCTCCGCGAGAACGCGGGACACCTCCGCGACCTCGGTGGCCCGATCACGACATTGGGCGCACTGGGTCAGGTGTTCTTCTGCGGATGTGGCCGTGGCATCGTCGAGAATCCCCTCGGCGAGGTCGGCCAGCGCATCGTAGTCAAGGTGTGCGGCAGTCACGCGGATGTGCCACCTCCTTCCTCCGCAGATTCGACGCCCGAGCCGCGTCCTTGGTTCCGCAGGTGCCCGAGAAGCGGTGCGAGGCGGGCCCGGCCACGGGCGCACCGGCTCTTGATCGTGCCCGGCGGGACCTCCAGGACCTTGGCGGCCTCGTCGACGGCGTACCCCATCATGTCGACCAGGACGAGCGCGGCCCGCTGTTCGAAGGGTATGCGCTGCAGCGCCTCGCTCACGTCAAGGGAGAGCTCGTGTGCGGCGGTCGGGTCGGAGTTCTTCGGCGCGACCGAGTCGAGGGTGGCGTCGTCGCCCATCGGCACGACCGGCCGGATCGAGCGGCGCCGTACCCGGTCGAGGCAGGCGTTGACCACGATGCGGTGGAGCCACGTCGTGACGGCTGCGTCACCGCGGAACCGGCCCGCCGCCCGGTACGCCGACAGGAAGGCGTCCTGCAGAGCGTCAGCGGCCTCCTCGTGATCGCCGAGCGTACGCAGCGCGACGGCCCACATGCGATCACGGTGCCTCTGCACCAGCTCCGCGAACGCGTACGGGTCCCCACCCGCGTGCCGCGAAAGCAGCTCCTTGTCCGGAATCGCCTCGACCGAACGTCCCCCGCGCATGACCGCCATATTCGTCAGCCCGCTCCGTAACCGGCGACCCCGCCGATGGTGTGCCGCTCTCGCCCAGCGTGCCCCCCGAAGACCCCCATCCGTCCCCGTCGCGCCGCACCGCCGTGTTCGCACGACCGGCGCGCACGTGAGTGCACGGAATGGGAGGGCTTCAACACGCTCATGATGGTAGCCGTCCCCGTACGCTCCCGTCCGCCGTGACCGGATCATGCCGATCCGCGCACATCCGCAGGTCCAAGGAACGGACATTGACGGACTCTTTACTCCCAGGAAACATGCGTGTCCGGCTGGGCACCCGGCCTGGCCTGTCTAGGGGACAAGGGGGCAACACATGCGGATTGCGCGTGCGGCGACGATCGCCGGTGCGGCTGCGTGCCTTTCCTTCACCATCGGCGCGACACCGAGCTTCGCCGGGCACGGCCGGCGCCGCCCAGCCCCGCGTCGCGGATCGTTGCTCAGGAGGGATCGGCGCATAGCCGAAAAAGCGGCAAAGGCGGTTCGCGTCCGGTCGGGACGCGAACCGCCGATTACGTTACGGCGCTCTCAGAGCGCGTAGGTCGGTGCCGGCAAGGTCACTCGGATCCAAAGACCTTGACGTCTTTGACCTTGGCCTGGAACTGCCCGATGTTCGGCAGCTTGGTGAACCACAGGATGACGTAGCGGCCCTTGGTCGGGGGGACGGCCTTCATGTCGAAGGTGTCGACCGCG
The DNA here is from genome assembly GCF_054775715.1 of Actinoallomurus acanthiterrae. Classification (NCBI taxonomy): domain Bacteria; kingdom Bacillati; phylum Actinomycetota; class Actinomycetes; order Streptosporangiales; family Thermomonosporaceae; genus Actinoallomurus; species Actinoallomurus acanthiterrae. The sequence goes on from NZ_BAAHCO010000001.1 coordinate 35,270, forward strand.
TCACCGGTGGCGACCCTGGTGTCCGACCCGTGCGTCGCGGAGTCCCCGACCCTCAGCTCGACGTGGCCAGGCGAGCCGTTCGGCATCGCCACGGTGACCTTGTCGACGGTCACGCTCTTGCCCATGTCGAGGACCAGGCCGATGCCCGAGCGCTGCCCCCCGAACTCGGCACGACCGATGTAGTACTGCGTGGTCCAGTACGACGACGGGCTATCGTCGATCGCCTTGCGGCGGTCCTTCGGCGCGGTCGAGTCCGGGTTCGGCGGCTGGTTGTCGAGAAGGACGTCGGAGACCTTGAGCTCTCGGGTCGGCGGCTTGCTGGACTGGCTGGGCGTCGTCTGGACGCGGGTCTTGATGTTCTTGGCGCCCTTGTCGTCGCTCATCTGGCTCAGGCCCCAGCCGCCGATGGCGACGACGACGAGCACGATGGCGGCGATCGCGGCCATCACGGGCTTGTTGACCGAGCCCTGGCCGCCGTTCCCGCCACTGGTGGCGCGATGGCCGCCGGTGTGCTGGGGCGGCTGTGGGGGGCGCATACGGGCGCTGTCGGGCACGGTCTGCACCGGGGGGATCGGCTGCGACGCCGCGGCACCCATGGCGGCCGTATGGTCCGTGCTCTCGGGCCGTGGGACGACCGACGGCGGGGTCGAGCCGACGAGCGGCACGAACGGCAGCGGTGACCGGGGGACCTTGGCGAGGGCGTCCGCGAAGGCCGCAGGGGAGTCGAACCGCTCCGGAGCGCCGTGGACGGGGAGGCCCAGCGACCGGCTGACGATCGCGTCGAGGTTGTGCGGGATGCCGGCGCGGACCTGGGCGGGCGTGAGTGGGCGTCCGTCGGCCCCGGTGGGCGCGGGCGGGAGGATGGTGCCCTCGCCGCCCGGCCAGTGGCCGGTGAGCGCGGCGTAGAGCATGGCGCCGAGCCCCTGGACGTCGTCCAGCGCCGGAGTGTCGGAGTTCGCGCCGGACAGGACGGCCTCGACGCCGAGACCCGTGATCTTGACGGTGCCGCCGCTGGTCCAGACGAGGTTGTGCGGGGTCAGGCAGAGGTGGGCCAGGCCGGCGGAGTGCGCGGAGGTCAGCGCCTCGCCCGCCTCGAGCAGGAACGCCGCGGCGCGGTCGGCCTCCATCGGTCCCTGGGCCAGGAGATCTTCGAGGGTCTCCCCGGTGACCCACTCGCTGACGACGTAGGCGCGCTCGCCGCTGTCGTCGGCGTCGAAGACCTGGGTGAGGCGCGGGTCGGTGAGTCGGCTCGCGGCGCGGGCCGCGGTCACGACGTCGTTCACCCGGGGGAAGCCCGGGGCGAACGTGAGCACGGCGACGGAACGGGCGAGGATCTCGTCCGTTGCCTTCCAGAATGTGGAACCGCCCGCTTCGCTCACGCGGTCGTCCAGGCGGTACCGACCGGCGAGGCGGGTTCCAGGTTCGATGACGGACGTGCTCAACGCGGCGTCCGGCGTAGGTGGTCGCATCCCATTTTCAGTGCCGTGGCTCCCTTACGCCTTCGACCCTCCCTCACTCCTGCGGAGGCAGAGGAAGACTTCATCACATTCCCGCCCGATGGTAGGACGCTCGAGGAGCGTCGCTGGATTACTACCCGGCGCGAGTCGCGCTCTCCCACCTTACGGGCAGCGCGTCCTAACTCGCCCCACGACCGGGCAATCTGGCCATCACGGTTCGCTGTAGGGTCTCCACCTCTGGGACCCGCAATACGCGTGCGACCAGCGCGTACAGCACCACCGCTCCTCCTCCACCGATCACGAGTGCGCCCAGCGACGAGATCGCGTGGTAGTAGAAGAATTTGACGGACGCCAGGTGCACCCCGAACGCGAACACGAACGCCGGGATGGTCGCGATCGCGATCTTCATGTGGGACGTGACGATCTGGCGGGCGCCCAGCCCGTTCAGGCGACGGCGCAGGATCAGGGCGGCCAGGACGCAGCCGAACGTCCAGGAGATGCCCAGGGCGATCGAGATGCCCTCCACGATCTTGTCCGTGGGCAGCGTGTAGTAGCCGACCAGCCCGAGGCTGATGCTGATCGCGACGTTGAAGATCGCCATGATGGCGGGCGTCCGCGTGTCGGCGAGCGCGTAGAAGACTCGCAGCAGCAACTGGTAGACGGCGAACGGCACCAGCGCGAACGTGAACGCCTGCAGCACGTTGGCGATCATGAGCGCGTCCGAGACGTGAGTGGCGCCGTGCGCGAAGAACAACGTGGTCATCTCGGGTGCCAGCGCGAACAGCAGTGCGGCGGACGGGACGATGACCACCGACGACAGGTTCAGCGCGGAGGACATGTTCTCTCGGACCAGGTCGTACCGCTTGTCGGAGGCGTGCCGGCTCATCTGCGGCAGCAGCGCCGTGACCACCGAGACACCGACGATCGCCCACGGCAGTTGGAACAGGAGGTACGCGTTCGTCCACGGCGTGAGCCCGACGCCGTACCGGATGCCCTCGTGCGCACCCCTGTCACCGGCGCCGTTGGCGATGTTGGTGTTGACGACGAAGCCGACCTGCTGGATCGCGACGTACAGCAGCGTCCACAGCGCCATGCCACCGACCGGCGCGAGCTCCTCACGGCGGAAGTCGAACCGCGGCCGGTACCGGAATCCGACCTTCCGCAGGGACGGCCACATGGCGATCGTCTGGATCACGATGCCGAGCGTGGTGCCGCCCGCGAGCAGGATGATCTCGTTGTGCGTGATGTTCGCCGGGTTGACTCCCGGGCCGGCCATGAAGAGGAACGCGATGCCGACCGCGATCACGACGATGTTGTTGAGCACCGGCGTCCACATGGGCGCGGCGAAGCTGCCGCGCGCGTTGAGGGACGCGCCGGCCAGCGCGCCGACGCCGTAGAAGAAGATCTGCGGCAGGAAGAACAGCGCGAAGATGATGGCCAGGTCGTGCTTCTGTTTGCTGTACGAGCTCGCGTACAGGTCGACCAGCAGCGGGGCGCACAGCATCGCGATCGCGGTCAGCGCCAGCAGCGCGCCGAGCACGAGCGTCAGCAGCCGCGCCTCGTACTCCTCGCCGTACTTGCGGTCCTTCTCCAGCGCGCGGACCAGCATCGGCACGTGCACGGCGGTGAGCACGCCGCCGAGCAGCAGGTCGTAGATGACGTTGGGGAAGGTGTTCGCGGTGTTGTAGACGTCGCCGAGCGCAAGAGTGCCCATGGCCATGACGAGCACCGCGGTGCGGAGGAAGCCGGTGAGCCGGGAGGCGATCGTGCCCAGGGCCATGACGGCGCTGGACTTGAGCAGCCCGCTCACCCCGCCGCGGCCGGGCTTCTCGCTGGGTTCCTCGGGGGAGATCGCTGGGAGATCGGTCGCCGTCACGGCGACATCGGGAGTGGGTTCGGCCTCAGCCACCGGTCGTATCCTCCGCTTCCTCACCTCGACGCCGGATCACGCGATATCCGACGCCGACGAAGAGTACGGCAAGTGAGATGCCGGTGATGAGCAGTGCGGTTCGCGCGTAGGCCGTCGCGCGGACCTGGAGCATGAGCGGCTGGGTGATGGGCTGGTCGTCGGGGCCCAGGAGATCGATGTTGACGTAGGCGGGGCCGTTGGCCGCGGCCTTCATGTACAGGTTGACCGTCTCCTTGTGGCCGGCTTCGAGCGTGATCTCGCTCTGCTTCGGCCCGGGGCCTTCGACGCGGAGCCTGGCGGCGTTCTGCGAAGTGGCGCGCAGCCGCACCTTGATCGTGCCGTGTTCGAGCTCGTTGGAGACCGTGATCGGCACCTGCCCGGACTTGCCGGCCAGGTCGAGGCTGGGTTTGAGCACTCTGATCTTGCTCTGGGCGCTGCGCAGCTCGTTGTCCAGCGTCTGCCGCAGCTTCGACCCGGCCCGGGTCTGGTCGTTCCAGGCCGAGGACTCGAGCCGCGTCACGCCGAGGGTGAAGCCGCTGGCCGGCGGCTCGAAGACGTTGGTGAACCGCCCCACCTCGTCGCCGAGGTCCTTCACCTGCCCCAGGTAGCGCTTCGAGAGCCCGTTCTGGCTCTTCTGCGGCTGGAAGGTGCGCGGCTGCGCCGGCTGCCGCTCGACGGAGCCGAGGGAGATCTCCTTGAGCCACGGTGCGTGGGCGGAGAGGTACAGCAGGTCCTTGGCGAAGACGGGGCCCGGTTCCCAGCGACGCGGCGGCACGATCACCACGGTGCGGGAAGGGGCGTACGGCCGCTCGTTCGTGACCATGGCCGTCTCGGCGAGGAACCGCTGCTCGGCGAGGGCGACCCCGCCCGGCTCGTCGGTGTCTGTCGCGAGGACCTTGTTGATCGTGTCGTCGAACGCGACGAGCTTGACGTTCTGGCCGCCGACCTGTTTCCGGGCGACGGGATCGGCGGTGTAGTTCTGATTGGGATGGGGCAGGACGGTGCTGTTGAGCAGGATCGTGTGGGCACCGGCCTTGACGAGGTTCGTGAGGGTCTGCTGGTCGGCGAGGCCGTCCGGAGGGACCGCCACCGACGTGCTCTCCAAGGGCAGCTTGGCCCGCGTGAGCGCCTGGGACACCGCAGCGCCGGCGGCCGTCTTGATGTGCGAGGACATCCGGGCCCGGGAAAGCGCCATGACGTCGGGGTCGGCATACGGCGTGGCGATGACGCGTTTGTTGCCCCCGAGTGCCTGCCGCAGGCTGGTCAGCCAGGAGTTCGCGGCGACGCTCTGCGGCTGGTGCGCGGTGCCCTTGGCGGTCTTGATCGTGTAGCCGTCCTTGCCCGACATGGACGCGGCGTCGTCCGCCAGTCCCGGGTCGACCAGCCAGCTGACCGACTTGTAGGGGGCGGCCGCGGTGACCAGGTCGGCGAGCCGCCCGCCGGAGTTGAGCATGCGTTCGAGCTTGTCGTCGACGAACGTCGAGTCGTCGGCGCGATGCGGCTGGTCGACCACGGGCCAGACCCACGAGACCTTGGTCTTGTTGGCGGTCGTGGTGCTCGGGAAGTACGTGATCAACGTACGCTGCCGGCCGACGACCACGCCGGCGCTGAGCACCTCGACGGAGATCGGGTAGACGCCGAATCTGAGCAGGTTCATCTTGCTGACGGGCATCTTCAGCATCCAGGGCTGCTGGCCGCCCGGCTGCACCGAGCCGGGCACCGCCTGGGTCACACCGACTCCGACCGGATCGTTGGTCTTGCCCTCGGCGTACGCATCGAGCGCTCCGCGGCTCTGCACCGCCGTTGTGGAGTAGCGCAGGCGCACCGAGAGCCGCTGGTACGCGCTGTCGGACTGGCTCTGCAGCACCCCGCTCAGTTTGAGCGCCTGCGACGGCCGTACGAGGTATTTCGGGGTCACGGAGCCGATGACCACGCCGATGGGCAGCTTTCCGGTGGGCTGCCTCTCCCGGGAGGCCCGTGTGGTGCCCAGCCCGCCTGAGGATCGCGTGGTACGCGCGGCGTGGCTGGAAGAGGTCGCGCCGTGATGCGGGTGTGGGGTCGCGGCGAGCGCCGGCCCGCCGGTCAGCACCAGTGGGACCACGAGGGCGAGCGCCCGCTTCATGCGGCGCCCGTGAGCAGCTCGGGCACCTTGGCGACCAGCGCCTGCTCGTCGGCGTGAGCGAGCCGTCCGGCCACCTCGTCCAGCGGCACCCAGGCGACCTCGGCGACCTCCGCGTCGCAGTCGGACAGATCCCCTCCCACCGCGACGAGCAGGTGGTGGTGCACGGTCTTGTGCACGCGTCTCCGTTCGGCGGAGAACCAGTAGTCGACAGTGCCGAGTGGGGCGATGATCCGGCCTCGGATGCCGGTCTCCTCCTCGACCTCGCGCACGGCCGCCTCCTCGATCGTCTCGTCGGCCTCGACATGCCCTTTCGGCAGCGACCACAGGAGCCTGCCGTCACGGTCGAATCTGGCGATCAACGCGGCCCGCGGCGAGCCCGTCAGGTCGACGACCAAGCCTCCCGCCGACGTCTCCTCATGGTGACGGCCCGGCGGGCCGGCGGGCCGACGACGACTCGGTCTGCGCGAGCGGGACACGGCCGCAATCGTAGTAGCCACGCGTACGTTCTCGGTCAGTGATCCGTTGGACGCGAGGCCTCGGGGGCGTGCGTACAGGGGATCGGCGTCGGCTTGGCGTCACAGAGTGCGAACAGATCCAGGGTGTGGATCCCGAGGGCCGTCCACGCCTCACCCGTGGTCGTGTAGACGATGTCGTCGACGCAGGCGGCCTGCTGGTCCACGAACATGGTCATGCCGGCGGGGAGGAGAAGGGGGGCGACCAGGTCGGCCGCGTAGTCGGTGACCTCGTTGACCAGGTCGGCCGGGGCGGGACGCACCTCCGACACGCCGAGGGCGGCGGCGATGACCTCCGGAGTGGGCCGGGCACCCGCCGTGACGATCACCGCGATGAGGTGGTGACCCTCGGTGTACGGACGGTTCGGTTCGTACGGGAGATACACGCGCGTGCACAGGCAACGGAACGGCGGCAGTCCGAGCACCTCTGGAAGATCGTCCGCGCCGCTGATGTGCTTCGGCAGGCGTACGATCTCGTGTGCCGTCTGGCGCTCGAGCAAGAGCCGATGGATGGAGAGTGCGTCCTTCATCGTGGTCTCCGTGCCTTGTTCAGGCAATTTACCCGGATTTCGTGGCATTAGCGGATCACGGAAGTGGTGATTCGCGTTTTGCCCGCCACGTGCGAGGACCTACTCTCGATTGCCGTGCCGAACGACCACGACGTGACCACCGACCACCAGGCAGCAGTCAGCGCACTGCTACGGCGTGTGACGCCCCTCGCCGACGAGATCGGCGGGCGTTTCGCCGCCGCGGGCCACGAACTCGCCCTCGTCGGCGGTCCCGTACGCGACGCCCTCCTCGGCCGCCCGGTGAACGACCTCGACTTCGCCACCGACGCCCACCCGGACCGCGTCCTGGAGATCGTCAAGGGCTGGGCGGACGCCGTCTGGACGATCGGCATCGAGTACGGCACGATCGGGCTGCGCAAGGGCGATCTTCAGCTCGAGATCACCACGTACCGGAGCGAGTCGTACGACCGCGACTCGCGCAAGCCCGAGGTGACCTACGGCACCTCCCTCGAAGGCGACCTCGCCCGCCGCGACTTCGCGGTCAACGCCATGGCGGCTCGCCTGCCCGGCCACGAGTTCGTGGACCCCTTCGGCGGCCTGCGCGACCTGAAGCTCAAGGTCATCCGGACCCCCGGGCGGCCCGAGGACTCCTTCGGCGACGACCCGCTGCGGATGCTGCGCGCCGCGAGGTTCGCCGCACAGCTCGGATTCAGCGTCTCCCCCGACACCGTCGCCGCCATGACGGCCATGGCCGACCGCATCGAGATCGTGTCCGCCGAGCGGATCCGCGACGAACTGTCCAAGCTGCTGCTCGGCGCGCACCCCCGCGCCGGCATCGCGCTGCTCGTCGACACCGGCCTGGCCGACCGGGTGCTGCCCGAGGTCCCGAAGCTCAAACTGGAGATCGACGAGCACCACCGGCACAAGGACGTCTACGAGCACTCGCTGATCGTCCTCGAGCAGGCGATCGCCCAGGAAGAGGACGGCCCGGACCTCATCCTGCGGCTGGCCGCCCTGCTGCACGACATCGGCAAGCCGAAGACCCGCTCCTTCGTCGACGGCGGCCGCGTGACCTTCCACCACCACGAGGTCGTGGGCGCGTCGATGACCAAGAGCCGCCTCACCGCGCTGCGGTACCCCAAGGACGTCGTCTCCGACGTCTCCCGCCTCGTCGAGCTGCACCTGCGTTTCCACGGGTACGGCACGGGCGAGTGGACCGACGCGGCGGTGCGCCGCTACGTCCGCGACGCCGGGCATCTGCTGTCCCGCCTCCACAAGCTCACCCGCGCCGACTGCACGACCCGCAACCGGCGCAAGGCCGCCGCGCTGGCCCGCACGTACGACCAGCTCGAGGAGCGGATCGCCCGGCTCCAGCAGGAGGAGGAGCTCGCCAAGATCCGCCCCGAGCTGGACGGCAACGAGATCCAGCAGATCCTCGGCATCAAGCCCGGCCCGGCGGTCGGCAAGGCGTACAAGTTCCTGCTCGACGTGCGCCTGGACCGCGGCCCGATCGGCAAGGAGGCCGCCACCGAGGCACTCCGCGAGTGGGCACGCGAGCAGGAGCTGGGTTAGGGGGCCGAGCCGGCCCCCTTTGGGGCTGATCCGGGATGCCATGATGACGCATGGCCTCTGAGGACCTGCTCGCGTTCGACCGGGAGCACATCTGGCACCCGTACGCCCCGATGCCCGCGAGCACGCCGGTGCACCCCGTGGTGTCGGCCACGGGCGTACGCCTGACGCTCGCCGACGGCCGGGAGCTGATCGACGGGATGTCGTCGTGGTGGGCGGCGATCCACGGGTACGCCCACCCCGTCCTCGACGCGGCCGTCACCCGTCAGCTCGGCGCGATGGCCCACGTGATGTTCGGCGGGCTCACCCACCCCACCGCCGTCCGCCTCGCCGAGCTGCTGATCGACGCCACGCCGGAGCCGCTCACGAAGGTCTTCTTCGCCGACTCCGGATCGGTCTCGGTCGAGGTCGCGATCAAGATGGCCCTGCAGTACTGGCGGTCGCGCGGCCGTACGGACAAGACCCGGCTGTTCACCGTCCGCGGCGGGTACCACGGCGACACGTTCGGCGCGATGGCGGTCTGTGATCCGGTGGGCGGCATGCACCACCTGTTCACCGACCTGCTGCCCGATCACGTCTTCGCGTCGGCGCCCCCGGCGGCGTACGACCCGGCGTTCGCCGCCGACGTCGAACGCCTCGTCGCCGCCCACGCCCACGAGCTGGCCGCCATCATCGTCGAGCCGGTGGTCCAAGGGGCCGGCGGCATGCGGTTCTACGACCCGGCGTACGTGCGTCTGCTGCGCGACCTCGCCGACGAGCACGACGTGCTGCTGATCCTCGACGAGATCGCCACCGGGTTCGGCCGGACCGGCGCCCTGTTCGCCTGCGAGCACGCCGGGGTGAGCCCGGACATCATGTGCGTCGGCAAGGCGCTGACCGGCGGCTACCTGACACTGGCCGCGACCCTCTGCACCGACCGGGTGGCCCGGGGGATCAGCGAGGGCGAGGCCGGCGTGCTCATGCACGGCCCGACGTACATGGCCAACCCGCTCGCGTGCGCGGTCGCCACCGCCTCCCTCGAACTCCTGCGCGAGCGTGACTGGCAGGCCGAGGTCACCGGGATCGAGAAGCTGCTCACGACCGGCCTCGAACCCGCCCGCGACCTGCCCGGAGTCGCCGACGTACGGGTGCTGGGCGCGATCGGCGTGATCGAGCTGACCGACCCGGTGGACGTCGCCGCCGTCCAGGACACCGTCATGGCCCACGGCGTGTGGCTGCGCCCGTTCCGCAACCTGATCTACACGATGCCGCCGTACGTGACGGCCGAGGCCGACCTGGCGCGCGTCACGACCGCTATGGTCGCCGCCGCCCGCCGGCACGCCGCGACCGGCTGACTCGCGGGACAGAACTCGCATAGCGGCGCGGGGTCCGATGCGTCTCAGGGGTGACGCACTTCGGAGGTGACGATGGTCGTCGCAGACCACGCGGTTTTCCGGGGAGCCGAGGCGGGCTTCCCCGCCGAGGCGGCCGAGAGCAGATGGATGCGGATGCTCGAGGCCCTTCGCCAGAACGTGGCGCTCATCCTCGGACCGGAACGGCCCCTGCACGACGGGGATGATTCACACGGTCTCAACCGCGACGAGGATTCCGATGAGCTGTGGTGACGGCGTACGTGGCCATGGTCATGCGGTGGGCCGGGATCGATTACTCGTACGGGGACGCATAGTCGCGCGGGTCCGCAGGCGTCTCAGGGGGCCGATGACCTTCGGAGGTGACGATGGATGCCGCTGCTGAGCGACATTTCCGGGAGTTCGTGGTGGCGCGGTCGCCGGCGCTGATGCGCCTTGCCTTTCTGCTGACCGGGGGCGACCAGCAGTCGGCCGAGGACCTGCTGCAGATCGCGCTCGCCAAGACGGTGGCACGGTGGCGCACCGTCGACGACCCGGACGCCTATGTGCGGCGCGTCATGTACCACCAGCAGGTGAGCTGGTGGCGGCTCAAATGGCGGTCGCGCGAGACCCAGGTCGCCGTCCCGCCGGAGCGGTCCCACGAGGACGACACCTCGGCGGTGGAGCTGAAGATCACCGTACGCCGGGCGCTGGCCAGGCTGACGCCCAAACAGCGGGCCGTCCTCGTGTTGCGTTTCTTCGAGGACCTGCCGGAGTCGGAGGTCGCCAAGATTCTCGACTGCAGCGTCGGCACGGTGCGCAGCACCACCCACCGGTCCCTCGCCCGCCTGCGCGAAATCTCCCCCGAACTCGCCACGCTGAAGAACATCACGGAGGTTCGACCGTGAAACTGGAGACGCTCGTCCGGCGGTCACTCGACGAATGGTCCGCCGAGGCCCGGGTGCCCACCGGCCTGGCCGACCGGGCACTGCGCCGCAGAACCCGACGGCGGATCCGCGGCATCGCCCTCGTCGCGGGGACGGCGGCCGCCGTCGCGGCGACGACCTTCACGGTCGACCTCGGAACCCGGTCCGCCACGCCCCCGGCGACACGCCCCACGCCCATGGACACCTCGCTGCACACGGACCCGGCGCACTCGCCGCCACAGCGCTTCGTCGCGGCGGGCCAGACGGCGATCTCCGCGTACTCCGTCCAGCGGCAGTCGTCGATCGGCGGGAAGACGGTGTTCCAGGCCACGTGGTACCTCTACAGTCCCGCGACGGGCGGCTATCAGAAGACGCCGTGGGCGAACCTCGACGTGGCACCCGGCCTCCGGCAGGCCGCCGTCCTCGAAGGCCCACTGCCGGCCGCCCGGGTCGGCCTGGTGGACCTGAAGACGCAGAAGGTCACCCGCTGGATCAGGCTGGAACACCGGGCCGGCGGCCTGGCCTGGTCGCCGGACGGCACACGGCTGCTCGTGACCACCTACGACCACTCCCCGGACGTGCCCACAGGCCCGAGGACGAGTTCGCGAACCGGCTACTACCTGGTCAACGTCGCGTCCGGCAAGGCCTCGTTCCACACCCTCCCGACGGCCACGGACAACTTCAACGCCAGGCAGGACCTCGGCTGGAGCCGGAACGGGAGACTGCTGTGGGCGCCTACGGACACGACTCCGACCAGGAGGTTCTACGACCTGAGCGGCAGGCCGCAGCCCGCGCCGCCACACGAGGACCAGACCTACGTCGATGAGGCGGGACTGTCCCCGAACGGTCGCTACCTCTCACGGGGAAACCCGAACGTCCGCCCTGGCGGAACGAATCCGCTCGGTCCCGCCACAGCGGTCGAGGACGTCACGACGTCGAAGCAGGTCGGCGTCCAACCGGTCGAACAGCTTCGCGCCTGGGCGGACGACACCCATCTGATCGCGGTCGCGTGCGACGTCAAGAAGTGCACCGGGAAGGGAGAGTTCCACAATCGGTACGTCCTGGTCAGCGTCGACGGCAAGAGCGTCATACCGCTCACCGGCTACCAGAACAGCGAAGCGCCCGGTGCCTGGAACCCGCTCTTCACCCACCGCTGAGGCCGACCACCGTCGGTCGTACGGGCGCGCTCATGAGGCCAGGTCACTACCGGCGGTGGCAACCCTCGGCGCGTTTTTCATGGACAGCCAGTAGATGATCGCGGACAGTACGTAGCCGGTGCCGATGAGGGCGAGGACGCCGTAGGACTTGCCGTTCGCGGGGAGCAGGGCGGCGGCGACGGCGAAGCCGGCGACGTACAGGCCGTTGAAGAGCATGTCGTAGATGGAGAAGACGCGGCCCCGGAAGGCGTCGGCGATGGAGGTCTGCACGATCGTGTCCACGCAGAGCTTCACGCCCTGGGAGGCGAGCCCGAGCACGAAGGCGCCCAGGATGAACGGCAGTGGCGAGAACGGCGCCGCGAGGATCATCTCGGCGACGCCGGCGAACGCCAGTTGCATCGCGATCCAGGCCTCCTTGCGGATCCGCCCCGTGACGGCCGGGGTGATCACGGCGGCGAGGAAGTAGCCGATGCCCGAGACGACGAGGACGACGGCGAACCCGCCGAGTCCGGCCTCCGCGCTGCTCGAGAAGTAGTTCCGGAACAGCAGCACCGTCATGATGGTCGCGATGCCGTAGAGGAAGCGGTGGGCGCCGATCGCGCCGAGCGCGGCGGCGGCCGGGCGCCGGTCCCGTACGTGCCGGGCGCCGTCGAGCAGGCCGTGCAGCACCCGGCCGAGCGCCTCGCGGGTGTCGGTCCGCAGTTCGCTCTGGTCCGGGCCGAGCCGGTCGCGGCCCATGCGGGTGGCGACGAGCGCGGTGGCGACGTAGAGGACGGCGGCGCCGAAGAGGACACCGGCGGTGCCGCCCTGACCGGCGCCGAACAGCACCCGCAGGACGTACCCCACTCCGGCGCCGGCGAAGGTCATCATCGTCCCGGAGGTCACCGACACGGCGTTGGCGGTGATGAGCTCGGCCGCTCCGACCACGCGGGGCAGCGCCGCCGACAGCGCGGACAGGAAGAACCGGTTGACGGCGAACACGATCAGCGCCGCGAGGAAGAACGGCAGGCCGTCATCGCCGCGCATCAGCAGCAGCGCGGTCGCCGCCACGGCGACGGCGCGGATGAGCGGGGCGTGGACGAGGATCTGGCGGCGCCGCCACCGGTCGATGAAGACGCCGGCGAACGGGCCGAGCACGGAGTAGGGCAGCAGTAGCACCGCGGCGGTGGCGGCGGCCTCGGTGGCACTGGCCTGTTGTTCCGGGGAGAACAGGACGTAGCCGGCGAGGCCTACCTGGAACACGCCGTCGGAGAGTTGCGAGATCACGCGGGTCGTGAACAGGCGGCGGAAGTCCTGACCCCGGATGACCAGGCGCAGGTCGGCGGCGTAGGACACCGCCCAAGACTAAGGCAGCGAAACGGCCGGTCGTCCCCCGAGGGGACGACCGGCCGTTCCGGTGCTGGTTCGACGCGGCCGCTACTCGAGACGGACGCGCGGGTCGAGGAAGGAGTAGACGATGTCGACGACGATGTTCGCGAGGACCACGAAGAACGACGCGATCAGCACGACCGCCATGATCACCGGCAGGTCGCCGGTGGTCAGCGAGCGCACGGTCAGCTGGCCGATGCCCTGCAGGCCGAACACCGTCTCGGTGACGAGCGTGCCGCCGATCAGGACGCCGACGTCCACGCCGAACTGGGTGAGCACCGGGGTCAGCGCGGACCGCAGGCCGTGCCGGTAGATCACCCTGTTCTCCGGGAGGCCCTTCGCCCGCGCGGTGCGGATGTAGTCCTCACCGAGCACGTCGAGCAGCGAGCCTCGGGTCAGCCGGGTGTAGATCGCCGACTGCAGGAGCGCGAGCGTCAGCCACGGCAGCACCAGGTGCTGGAACCAGCTGACCGGGTTCTGCTGGATCGGGACGTAGCCCGAGGCCGGGAAGATTTGGATCTTGTTGGCGAACAGGAACGCCAGCGTCAGCGCGACGACGAACGCGGGCATCGAGATGCCGACGAGGACCGCCGCGGTGATGCCGCGGTCGAGCAGCGTCCGCGCCCTGGTCGCACTGAGCACCCCGGTGACGACGCCGGTGACGAGCCAGATGACCGCGGCACCGAGGATCAAGGACAGGCTGGCGGGCAGCGCGCTCTTGATCATGTCGTTGACCGGGCTCTGGGTGACGAAGGACTGCCCCAGGTCACCCTTCAGCAGGCGCGTCAGGAAGCGCCAGTACTGCACGGTCAGCGGCTTGTCGAGGCTGAGCTTGTGGCGCACCAGGGCGAGCGTGTCCGCCGTCGCCGACTTGCCGGCGAAGCGGGCGGCCGGGTCCTTCGAGGTGGCGAAGAACAGCAGGAAGACGCCCAGGGTGACGATCCACAGCACCACGACACCGAAGGCGATCCGCCGGATCAGGAAACGAAGCATGTCGGTGTCCCTTACTTCTTCTTCTTTTTCCGGCCGGCCTTCTGGGCCGCGAAGAGACGCTCGGAGCGCGGGTCCATGGCGTCGCGCACGGCGTCGCCGAGGATGTTGAACGCCAGCGTCGTGATCAGCAGGAAGGCGGCGGGCACGAACAGCGTCCACCAGGCGACCTGGTACGTCTCCGTGGCGTCGGCGAGCATGTTGCCCCAGCTCGGCGTACGGGGGTCGATGCCGGCTCCCAGGAACGAGAGCGTCGCCTCGAAGACGATCGCGACCGGGATCGTCATCGTGGCCAGCACGATCAGCGGAGCGAGCAGGTTCGGGATCACGTCGATGAAGATGATCCGCATGTTGCTCGCGCCGAGAGATCGTGCCGCCTCGACGAACTCCCGCTGTTTGATCGAGATGACCTGGCCGCGCACGATCCGGCCGATGGAGGCCCACGAGAAGAAGGTGATGACGAAGATCGTCAGCGGCGTGCTGGCCCCGAACGCCGCCGCCAGCGCGATGGCGAACAGCAGGTACGGGAACGACAGCGTCACGTCCATGAAGCGGGCCAGGACCGTGTCGACGACACCGCCGAAGTAGCCCGCCACCGAGCCGACGACGACACCGAGGATGGTGGCCGCGGCGGTGGAGACCAGGCCGACGATGAGCGAGATGCGCGCGCCGTACACGGCCCGGACGAGCAGGTCGCGCCCGAGACGGTCGGTGCCGAGCGGGTGATGCCCGTTGGGACTGACCGGCAGGCCGTCCACGGTGACGCCGAGTTTCCGGTCGCCGAACGCGGGGGCGTATCCGATCCACTTGGAGATCACCGGGGCGATCAACGCCATGACGACGAGCAGGACGATGACCACGAGGGATATCATCGCCGCCTTGTCGCGGCGTAGTCGTGCCCAGGCGAGCTGCCACGGGCTACGGCCCTGGATGGGCCCGGCCGCCGCTACTTCTCCCGCGGCCGGAAGCGAGGCGTCGGCTTCGAGATCGGTGAGGCTCATTGTCGTCTCGCCTATGCACTCGGGAGCGTGGGCTCGGTGGACAGCTGCTCGATCCCCGCGCTCTCACGGGCGAGGTGCTCCCCGGCCTCGACCGGGAAGTGGCACGCGGTGAGGTGATCGGCGGGATCGCCCTGACGCGTGATGAGCTCGGGGACCTCCCCGACGCACGTCTCCTGCGCCTTGGGGCAGCGCGGGTGGAACCGGCAGCCGGACGGCGGCTTGATCGGCGAGGGGACGTCGCCGATGAGGACGATGCGGTCCCGCCGCTCGGCGGCGTCCGGGTCGGCGATCGACGCGGCCGACAGCAGCGCGTTGGTGTACGGGTGCCGGGGGCGTTCGTACAGCTCCTCGCCGTCCGCCTCCTCGCCGATCTTGCCGAGGTACATCACGGCGACCCGGTTGGACACGTAACGGACCACCGACAGGTCATGGGCGATGAAGATGTACGTGAGGCCGAGCTCGTCCTGCAGGTCCTTCAGCAGGTTGATGACCTGCGCCTGGATCGACACGTCGAGCGCCGAGACCGGCTCGTCGCAGACGATGAGCTTGGGCTTGAGCGCGAGGGCCCGTGCGACGCCGATGCGCTGCCGCTGCCCACCGGAGAACTCCGCGGGGAACCGGTTGTAGTGCTCGGGGTTGAGACCCACGAGCTCCATCAGCTCCTGCACCCGCCGCTTCCGCTCGGCGCCGGAGGCGGTGCCGTGGATGTCGAACGGGTCACCGATGATCGAACCGACCCGGCGGCGAGGGTTCAGCGAGCCGTACGGGTCCTGGAAGATCATCTGCACGTCGCGCCGGAACGCCTTGCTCGGCGACTTGCCGATGTCCTGGCCCTCGAAGAGGATGCGCCCCTTCGTGATCGGGTGCAGCCCGGTGATGCAGCGGGCCAGCGTTGACTTGCCGCAGCCGCTCTCACCGACGATGCCCAGCGTCTCCCCGCGGCGTACCTCCAGGTCGACGCCGTCGACCGCGTGTACGCGGCCGACCTCCTTCTTGAAGAAGATCCCCTGCTTGATGGGGAAGTGCTTGTAGACGCCTTCGAGCTTGACGAGGGCGTCACCGCTCTGGCTCACTGTGCCTCCACGCCCTGGGTGGTGATGTTGGACGCCGTGGTACGTCCCGTCGCGACGGCCTGCCGGCGAAGCTCCTCGGCCTCGGGCTTCAGCCCCGTGGCCTCGGCGGGCAGCCAGCACGCGGACCGGTGGTTCGGGTCGGTGCCGCCGTCCGCGTCGAGTACCGGCCTCAGCTGCGGCTCATCCGTGACGCACCGGTCCATGATGTACGCGCAGCGAGGGTGGAACGTGCAGCCCGTCGGGAGGTTGATGAGGGATGGCGGCTGGCCCGGAATCGGCTTGAGCCGGTCCTTCGCCCCGCTGGAGCCGGGGATCGACTCGAGCAGGCCCTTGGTGTAAGGGTGGTGCGGCCGGTAGTAGAGGGTGCGCCGATCGGCGTACTCCACGGGCTTTCCGCCGTACATCACCAGCACGTCGTCGGCGAGGTCGGCGATCACCCCCAGGTCGTGCGTGATCATGATCAGCGCGCTGTCGAACTCCCGCTGCAGGCGCAGCATGAGGTCGAGGATCTGCGCCTGGACGGTCGCGTCCAGCGCGGTCGTCGGCTCGTCGGCGACGATCAGCTTGGGGTTCAGCGCGAGCGCCATCGCGATCATCGCGCGCTGCCGCATACCGCCGGAGAACTGGTGCGGGAAGTCGTCCACCCGCTGGTCCGGCTGAGGGATGCCGACCATGCCGAGGAGCTCGACCGCCCGCTTGCGGGCCTGTGCCTTCGAGACCTCGGGCTCGTGCTGGCGGATCATTTCGACGATCTGCCGGCCCACCTTGTACAGCGGGTGAAGACTGGAAAGCGGATCCTGGAAGATCATCGCGATCTCCTTGCCGCGGATCCGCCGGAGCTGCTCATCGCTCATGGTCAAAAGATCTTGACCTTCGAACAGAGCCTGTCCTTCGATCCGTGCGCCGGCCGCGAGCCCGAGGAGCGTCTGGGTGGACACGCTTTTACCTGAGCCGGACTCGCCGACGATGCCGAGGGTTTGCCCCCGGTCAACACTGAACGACACCCCACGGACGGCTTTGACCACTCCGTCGGAGGTATCGAAGGAGACCTTTAGGTCATGGACCTCGAGAAGGCTCATGTCCTCCCCTTCGAGAACTGGTTAGAGAGCAGAGCCACAGCATGTTTACCTGATGAGAACGGTCTCGGCGACATCGACCGAGGCCAGGATGCCAGGCGATCTGCGCGGGGATGTGCATGTGACGCGGCCGGGCACCGGAATCCGGGGCCCGGCCGCGTCGCGTGGCAGTGGCGGGGGTCAGCTACTGCTGAGCCACAGGTTCGTGTAGTCGAACTGCTGCGCGATCGGGAGCCAGGTGGCGCCCTTGACCTTCGAGGAGTGGTACCACGGGGTCTTCTGCGCCATGAAGGGCACGATCGCCGCGTCCTTCATGATCTGCTGGTCGGCCTGGTGCCAGAAGCCTGCGGCCTCGTCCACGGTCTTGGCCTCGAGCGCCTTGTCGATCAGGCCGTTGGTGACCGAGCTGTCGTAACCACCGTAGTTGGAGGTGCCGTCGGCCCAGTTGCGACCGTCGAACAGCGGCGAGATGACCGCACGCCCGTTGTTACCGAACCAGTCCGGCACCCAGCCGGGAGCCGCGACGTCCCACTTGCCGGCGAGGGTGTTGTCGGTCTTCTGCAGGAACTGCGAGTAGAAGTCCGCCTGCGGCACCGGCACACCCGTGACGGTGATGCCGCACGCCTGGAGGTCCTGCGCGTAGCTCTGGAAGATCGCCGGGTGGTTACCCGCCTGCCGGTACGCGGCCTTGATCTTGAGGCCGTTCGGGTAGCCGGCCTCCGACAGCATCTGCTTGCACTTCTGCGCGTCGCCCTGGCTGCCGTTGGTCGGGTACAGGTTGTAGTCCTGGTAGCCGATGCTGTCCGGCGGGATCACGGTGTTCAGCGGCGTGTTGTACTTCGGACCGCCGTAGACCTTCGCCAGCGCGACCTTGTTGATCGCGTACTCGATGGCCTGCCGAACCTTGAGGTTCTGCATGGCCTTCTTCTCGTTCGGGCTCTTCAGGTTGAAGACCAGGTACGGGTTCGAGATGGGCGGGCCGTTGACCGTCAGGTTCGGGTCGTTCTTCGTGGCCAGGCGGCCGAGCGCGGACGCCGGCACCGGCTGGTCGAGCGAGATGTCGGACGAGCCGCCCTCGAGCTGCTGCTGAACCGCCTCGGGCGAGCCCTGGCCCTCGGTGACCTGGATCCGGTCCACCCACTGGTTGCGCAGCGGGTCGGTGTCCTTCTTCCAGTTCGGGTTCTTGTCCATGATGATGGACTTGTTCGGGTCGTACGAGGTGATCTGGTACGGCCCGGCCGAGACGAGGTGCTTGAACTGGTCGGTGCTGCCCGGCACGTACTGGTAGTACTCGACCGGCACCGCCGACGCGAACGTCATGGCCAGCAGGCTGATGAAGTCAGAGGCGGGCTTCGTCAGCTCGAACTGGATCGTGTAGTTGTCCAGCGCCTTGACGCCCGAGATCTCGTGACCGTTCTCGTAGTCCGCGATCCCCTTGGGGTCCTGCTGGAGCTTCTTGTTCTTCAGGAAGGGGTCGCAGTAGGACTGCATCCCCTTGATGTTCGGCACGTAGTAGTTCGGCGCGCCGACCGGCGAAGCCGGGTTGCACATGTGCTTGAACGCGCGGACGAAGTCCCCAGCCACCATCTCGCGCGGCGTGCTGGTGTTCCACATGACGCCGTGCCGCAGCTGGATCTTGTAGGTCAGGCCGTCCTTGCTGATCCCACCGTTCTCCGCCGTCGGCATCGACGCGGCGACGTCGGGCACCGGGGTCGAAGCCGTCTTCGGGTCCTTAGACGCCGGGTATGCGAAGAGCTGCCGTGAATAGGCACGCTGGAGGGCGCTCGACGTGGTGCTGTAGGCGCTCGTCGGGTCCAGGTTGTCCTGGCCGCCGGCGCCGACGATTCTGAGTGTGCCCCCCTTCTTCGGCTTGCCATCGTCCGAACCGCTGCTGCCGCCCGAACCCCCGCCGCAAGCGGCGAGGGCCAGGGCAAGAGTGCCGATCGCGGCGGCAGCTGTCAGCCCTGACTTCCTGCCAATCATGTACGCCCTCCATCCGGCCGATACGGCCGTCTTGCATCGCGTTGAGATGCACCAGGTCATGGCGCGTCCAAGGTGGAAGAACACCGTGAGTTACGGCTTCTGTCCAGCTCAGCCCGGTAACGAGTGGTACCAGTTACTCAACCGTTGAGATCACGCAATAAGCTTGTTATTGCTGATGAGCCGACTGTGAGACGAACAGTGCTCTGCGTGTTCGCGGAGTTGAACGGCACGGCGGTGGGTGTCCCCGCCCGACTCTGCGCACGGCGCCTTCTTTCCCCTGTCACACGGTGAGCCCTGCCCGGCCCCGTCGGCCGCGGTCCGAGCTCCGACGCGGTCGGTGTCCGGCCGTGGTCCAGCGTATGGGCACAGGTCAGGTGGCCGGTACCCGGGGTTACGCCCTGTTCTGCCGAAACGGCCGCCGAACATGCGCAGGGCCCGTACACCGCGTGGTGTACGGGCCCTGCGCTGCTACTCGTATGACGTTCCGTCAGTGCTTACCGCTCGACCTCGCCGCGGATGAACGCCTCGACGGCGTCGCGGGCCTGGTCGTCGCTGTACTGGACCGGCGGGGACTTCATGAAGTAGGAGCTCGCCGACAGGATCGGACCGCCGATGCCGCGGTCCTTGGCGATCTTCGCGGCGCGGACCGCGTCGATGATGACGCCCGCGGAGTTCGGGGAGTCCCAGACCTCGAGCTTGTACTCGAGGTTCAGCGGGGTGTCACCGAAGGACTTGCCCTCCAGCCGGACGTAGGCCCACTTGCGGTCGTCGAGCCACGGCACGTGGTCGGACGGGCCGATGTGCACGTCGGCCTTTGCCATCTCGTGCGGGATCTGCGAGGTGACCGACTGGGTCTTGGAGATCTTCTTCGACTGGAGGCGCTTGCGCTCCAGCATGTTCATGAAGTCCATGTTGCCGCCGAAGTTGAGCTGGTACGTGCGCAGCAGCTCGACCCCGCGGTCCTCGAACAGCTTGGCCATCACGCGGTGGGTGATGGTGGCGCCGACCTGGGACTTGATGTCGTCACCGACGATCGGGATCCCCGCGTCGGTGAACTTCTGGGCCCACTCCGGGTTGCTGGCGATGAAGACCGGCAGCGCGTTCACGAAGGCCACGCCGGCGTCGAGGCAGCACTGCGCGTAGAAGCGGTCCGCCTCCTCCGAGCCCACCGGCAGGTAGGACACGAGCACGTCGGCCTGGGTGTCCTTGAGGATCTGGACGACGTCGACCGGCTTCTCGTCGGACTCGTCGACGATCTCGCGGTAGTACTCGCCGAGACCGTCGAAGGTGTGACCGCGCTGCACCGTGATGCCGGACGGCGGCACGTCGCAGATCTTGATCGTGTTGTTCTCGCTGGCGACGATCGCTTCGGACAGGTCACGGCCGACCTTCTTGGCGTCGACGTCGAAGGCGGCGACGAACTCCAGGTCGCCGACGTGGTAGTCGCCGAACTGAACGTGCATCAGACCAGGGACTCGAGTCTCGGGCGAGGCGTCCTTGTAGTACTCGACTCCCTGGACGAGCGAGCTCGCGCAGTTGCCGACACCGACGATGGCTACGCGCACTGAACCCATCCGGATGCTCCTTTGCTCTCTTTGCGGGGGGACGCCTGGCGCCCTCAGCCGTTGCTCTCATCTGCTTGCTGTGCGCGCTCGCGCCCGATCAGCTCGTTGAGCCACCGGACTTCGCGCTCGACCGACTCCAACCCGTGCTGCTGGAGCTCGAGCGTGTAGTTGTCGACACGCTCCCTCGTACGGGCCAGCGCGGCCCGTACGCTCTCCAGTCGCTCCTCGAGCCGGCTGCGCCGACCCTCGAGGATCCGCAGCCGTACGTCGGCGCGGGTCTGGGCGAAGAAGGCGAAATGCACTCCGAACCCCTCGTCCTCCCAGGACGCCGGGCCGGCCTCGGACAGGAGCTCCTGAAGGCGCTCCTTACCTTCGGCCGTGAGCTTGTAGACGATCTTCGAGCGCCGGGTGCCTCCCGGACGTGCCGCGACGGGCTCCTCGTCGTCCTCCATGATCAGCCCCTGCTCGAGCAGAGCCTTGAGACAGGGGTAGAGGGTGCCGTATGAGAACGCGCGGAACATGCCGAGCAGGGTGTTCAGCCGCTTGCGCAGCTCGTACCCGTGCATGGGGGACTCGTGAAGCAGCCCGAGCACGGCGAGTTCCAGCACGCCGGCCTTGCTTCTCATGGTCCCTCCAACTCGACCGCTCGATTCGATGTATCGCTCGAATGTATCGACTCGATACATCAGGACGATACGTGGCCCAGGGGAGGCTTGCAAGCGCGGGGTCCGGCGAAGGGCCGGAAGGGGGCCGTGTTCGGGCAAGACGCACGTTCGGTGCCTGGAATGTCACGGATCGGGGATTGCGGGCCGTCGTAGTCTGCTGACATGTGGTCCCAGCGACTGGTCGTCGACTACGGGCTCGCCCGGCGGGCCACGCTGGCCGAGCTGTCATCCGGCGGCCTGACCGTCGCGGACGCCTGCGACGCACACCCCTATCTCCTGCGCGCGGCGAAGTATCACGGCGAGCCCACCGATCGGGCCTGTCCCGTCTGCCGGAAGGAGCGGCTGACCCACGTCACGTACGTGTACGGCGACGAGCTGGGCCGGTACGCGGGACGCGTCAAGGCGACGGACGAGCTCCAGGAGATGGCCCGGGAATTCGGTGAATTTCGGGTCTATGTGGTTGAAGTATGTCAAGGTTGTGCCTGGAACTATCTGACGCTGTCCTACGTCCTTGGGCACGGAGACACAGCTCCCGACCAGGGACAAAGCGTCCGAGAGTAGCCACGCGACCACAGTCGCGTGCCCGGCAGGCGGTCCCCGCTCACTTGCCTACGCAGTACTGTCGGACGGATTGAAAAAGCCGTACCCCAGTGAACGAGGTCGCGTGAGTTACAGCAGCGATTACGGGCCAGAGTACGGTCGATCGGGGTCTGCTGGACCTGCCCCGACCCGGCCGCAGCCGCAGGTTGGTGGGTCTAACCTTCCCGCACTCCCCACGGGCACACGCCCCGGCGGCCCCAGCCGACCGGGCGGGCCCGGTGGTCCTGGCGGACCTGGAGGATCAGGCGGTGGTGGCGGCCCGGGCCGCCGGCGTCCTGGGGGCGGTGGAGACGGCACGCGCCGCGGCAAGAAGGCCAAGAAGCTCGGTTGGCGCCGCCTTCTGTCGTGGAAGCTGTGGCTCGCCGTATTCGGCATCGGCACGCTCGCGATGATCTGCGGGGTGGGTGTCGCCTACGCGATGACACCGGTGCCCAAGGTGAACAGCTCCACCTTGGATCAGGGTACGACGATCTATTACAGCGACGGGAAGACCGTACTCGGCGTGATGGGCACCTCGCGCCGGATCGTCCCGCTCGGCCAGATGTCGCCGAACATCCGCAACGCGGTGCTCGCCGCAGAGGATCGGAAGTTCTACCACGAGGCGGCCATCTCCCCGACGGGCATCGGCCGCGCGGTGATCAACAACCTCTCCGGCGGTGACACGCAGGGCGGCTCGACGATCACGCAGCAGTACGTGAAGAACGCCTACCTGAACCAGGAGCGCACCTTCACGCGAAAGTTCAAAGAGCTGTTCGTCTCGATCAAGATCGGTAAGCAGAAGTCCAAGGACCAGATCCTTCAGGACTACCTCAACACGATCTGGTTCGGTCACGGCGCGAACGGTATCGAGGCGGCGGCCAAGGTGTACTACAACACCAAGGCCCAGAATCTGACGGTCCCCCAGGCGGCGATGCTGGCCGCCAACGTCAAGTGGCCGGGGCACTACGACCCGAGCGACAAGGGGCCGGCGTACCAGGCGACGGTCGACCGGTACAACTGGGTGCTCGACGGCGAGGTCAAGATGGGAGTGCTCCCCCAGGCCGAGGCCGCCAAGTACATGAACCACCCGCCGAAGTTCAAGATTCAGAAGACCACGAGCGGCGGCGGCGACAAACAGAAGGAATACCTGCTGGAGCGAGTGCGGCAGGCGCTGGTCTCCATGGGCCTCGACCAGGCCAAGATCGAGACCGGTGGCCTGAAGGTCTTCACGAGTTGGGATCCGAAGCTTCAGGCCAAAGCCGCGGCCGCGGTGCAGCAGAGGCTTACGGGGATGCCGAGCGACACGCGCGTCGGCCTCGTCACCATCGACGCGAAGACCGGTGAGATCAAGGCGGCGTACGGCGGCAAGGACTTCACCAAACGGAAGGTGGACGA
Organism: Actinoallomurus acanthiterrae; assembly: GCF_054775715.1. Lineage (NCBI taxonomy): Bacteria > Bacillati > Actinomycetota > Actinomycetes > Streptosporangiales > Thermomonosporaceae > Actinoallomurus > Actinoallomurus acanthiterrae. The sequence goes on from NZ_BAAHCO010000001.1 coordinate 58,454, forward strand.
CGCCTACTACTCCAGGGCACAGGTCGGCTCCTCGTTCAAGCCGTTCGTCCTCGCGACCGCGCTCAAACAGGGCATCAGCCTCAAGACCACGATGGACGCGGCCGCGCCCGCCTATATCAACACCGACGGCGATCGCGTCTCTCCCACGGATCCGAGCGGCCACAAGTTCACCAACGACGAGGGGAACACCAACAAGATCGTCGACCTGGTCGAGGCTACGGCCGAGTCCTACAACACGGTGTACGTGCCACTCGGATACAAGGCGAAATGGCAGAACGTCCTCCAGACCGCCGAGGACTCCGGCCTTCCCAAGGAGGCGCTGCAGCGCGGACACCCAGGTGAGGGTGGTTTCTTCCTGGGCCAGTCGGACATGCGCCCGCTCGACCTGGCCGGCGGATACGCCACGCTCGCCAACGACGGGAAGTTCATCACTCCGCACAGCATCCGCCGGATCGAGGACTCTCACCACAACGTGGTCAAAAAGCCGACGATCGCCAAGACGACGGCGTTCGAGCCGGACATCGCCCACGACGTCCAGTTCGCCATGCAGGCCGTGGTCAAGCGCGGTACCGGCAAGAACGCCCAGCTCGGCAATCACGAGGTGGCCGGCAAGACCGGAACGACCAACGACAACGTGTCCGCGTGGTTCTCGGGGTTCACCCCGCCGACCACGGGTTCCAACCCGGTGCAGTACGTGACCTCGGTCGGTATGTGGCGGTACGACGACGCGGTCACGCATGGAAAGCACAAGCGGCGCGCTGGTTTCGGCAAGCTGCAGAACGTCGGCGGACATGGCCACATCAACGGTGGTGACCTGCCCGCTCAGATCTGGCACGACTACATGAGCCAGGCGCTGGAGGGCAAGACGACCGGGTCGTTCCCGCCGCCGGCGTACGTCGGCGAGAACAAGATGTTCGCCACGCCGTCGCCGACCGCGACGACGCCGACGCCGTCGACGACGCCGACGTGTCAGCCAGACCAGATCCCCGAGATCGACCACTGCAAGCCGGGCAAGACGCAGGATCCGGGCGGCCCGCCCAACCCGAGGTTCTGCAAGCACCACCCGACGGACCCGAGGTGCATCGGGCAGGGGAGCCACAGCCCGACGCCCGACCCCACTGATACCTGCAAGAAGTTCATCGGCTGCCCGTCGCAGCCGGCCGGTCCCGGCAACCCGCAGAGCAACGAGGTGCAAGGGCGGGCGGCGCGGCCCTTCAGGGAATAGCCTGCAGTCATGCCGGAGTCACAACTGATCGATGGGGCCGGGGGAGCAGCGAGCTCTCCCGGCCCCGCCGGTGTCCGTACGGGATTCCGGCAGGTGCTGCCCCTGCTCGTGTCCACGACCGCCGTCGTGTCCGTCCTGGGCTATCTGCAGAAGCTGCCGTGCAAGCAGGTGGGCTTCGACTTCATCCCGACGGTGCGCAACGCCTGCTACACCGACGTCTACCCGCTGTACTTCGGGCGGGGGCTGGCCGACGGGAAGATCCCGTACCTGGACAAGATCCCCGAGCCGGTGGAGTATCCGGTGCTCACGGGCGGTCTCATGCAGGCCGCGGCGACGCCGGCGCGCTGGCTGGGCGGCGATGCCGTCATCTCGCGCGGCATGTGGTTCTTCAACCTGACCGCCGTGGCGCTCGTCCTCTGCGCGGTCGTCACCGTGCTGGCGACGGCGCTGGTGGCCGGGGGTCAGGGTCGCCGTGCCGGGTTGATGGTCGCGGCGTCGCCCGCGCTGCTGCTCACGGCGTACATCAACTGGGACCTGCTCGCCGTCGCGCTGACCGCGCTGGCGCTGGCGGCCTGGGCGCGGCGTCGCCCGGGGCTCGCAGGCGGCCTGCTCGGCCTCGCCGTCGCGGCGAAGTTCTATCCCCTGATCCTGCTCGGCCCGTTCTTCCTGCTCTGCCTGCGTGCGGGGAAGTGGCGGGAGTTCGGCCGGTTGCTCGCCGGCACGGTCGTCGCGTGGCTGGTCGTGAACGTCCCGATCATGCTGGCGGCCTGGGACAGCTGGAGCCGGTTCTACACGTTCAACCAGAAACGCCCGGTCGACTGGGGCTCGATCTTCTTCTTCGCCGAGCGCAAGGGCCTGTCGTCCGTCGATGACATACCGACCCTCAACCTGATGGGTGAGGTCGGGTTCGTCGTCCTCGCCCTGGCCATCGCGTTCCTCGTGCTGTTCGCCCCGCGCCGTCCCCGGCTGCCGCAGGTGCTGTTCCTGGTGCTCGCGGCGTTCCTGCTCACCAACAAGGTCTGGTCGCCGCAGTACGTCCTGTGGCTGCTGCCGCTGGTCGTGCTGGCCCGGCCGAAACTCCCCGCCTTCCTGCTCTGGCAGGCAGGAGAGATCATCTACTTCTTCGGCATCTGGTGGTACCTCATGGCCGGAGCGAAGGAGCATCCCGGCGTGGGGCTGTCCGCCACCCTGTCCGCGGTCTTCTCCGGGCACGCCCCGGCGGCGGGCATCAGCGACGGCGTCTACTACATCGCGCTGCTGGCCCGTTTTCTGACGGTCCTGCTGCTGGCGGCCCTCGTCGTGGTCGACATCCTCGTGCCCCGGCTCGACGTCGTCCGTGCCAACGGCGCGGACGACCCGGCCGGTGGCGTCCTGGACGACGCCGAGGACCGCTTCGCGCTGCGGCGCCGTACGGCGATGCGACCCGCCTGACCGATGGATCAGGCGGAGCGTCCGCGCGGAATCGGCGCGGCGCGGCTTCTTCATGGCGACCGTCTCGCCCTGCGCGCCTGGGTCGGCACGCGGATCGCCGTGCTGGTGATCTCGTTCCTCGCCTCGGCCCTGTGGCCGCACGGTGACCTGCGCGACTCCTTCCTCGATCGCTGGACCCAGTGGGACGTCGACCACTTCGTCGAGATCGCCCGGTACGGCTACGGCGGCGATCCCGGGCACCCGAAGGATCCCGGACTGCCGGCGTTCTTTCCCGGTCTGCCGCTCGTGCTGCGGGGGGTCCACCTGGTCGTTCCGGACTGGCGGCTGGCGGCGCTGCTGATCAGTTTCGTGGCCGGCGCGGTGGCGATGGTCGCGCTGGCCCGGCTCGGCGACGAGTTCATGGAGAGCGGGCGCCCGGCGGGCGGTGCCCACGCGGGTCGCCGCGGGAGGCTGTGGGCGCACGCGGGTTCGGGACCGGTGGGGCCGTTGGCGGTGTTCGCGCTGCTCGTCAGTCCGTACGCCGTGTTCCTGTTCGCCGGCTACTCCGAGAGTCTCTTCCTGGCGTTCGCGCTGCCGGCGTGGCTGCTGGCCCGACGGCGCCGGTGGGCGGCCGCCACGCTCTGCGCGGCGGGCGCGACCTGCGTACGGGTGACCGGGCTGTTCCTCGCCGTCGCGCTGATCGTGGAGTTCGTCACCGCGGACCGGCGATGGCGGTCGGCGCCGTGGCTCGCCGTGCCGTTCGTCCCGGTGGTGGGCTACACGCTGTACCTGTGGAGACGCACCGGCGACTGGTCGGCGTGGCAGCACGCGCAGCAGGCCGGGCTGGGGACGTTCGACGGTGTGGCCGTGGACCTCCTTCCACACCACCTGGCAGGCGGCCTTCGGCACGCACGACCAGTTCACGACGGCGTTCCGGGTGGAGTTGATCGCGGCCGCCGTGGGCGTCGCGCTGACCGGGTGGCTGCTGGTCCGGCGCCGGTGGGCGGAGGGCGTGTACGTCGGACTGCAGCTCGCCTCGCTGCTGACCTCGGCGTACTACCTGTCGATCGGCCGGGCGACGCTGCTGTGGTGGCCGTTGTGGCTGGCGGCCGGCCGATGCCGGCGCCCGGTGTACATCGTGTTGATCATCGTCTTCGTGCCGCTGATGACCGCCGAGGTGGTGGCGTTCACCTCAGGAGGGTGGGCCGGGTGACGGCGGACGGGGCGTTCGGGGGATCATCGAAGAGAGAACACCGAGCGCTGGGACCGCCGAGCCTTCCGAACGGGTGATTCATGATCGCGGAGCTGCTGGCCGGACACCGGGAGCCGGGTGTGTACACCTGGCCCGTCGACCGCAAGGAGGCCTCCCGGGGCGCCACCGAGGCCGAACGCGCCGGGTGGCGGGCCTTCTGGCTCGACGGCCACGGCGTCCACGACAAGCGGACGCTGCTGGAGCGATGCGCCGAGGAGTTCGTCCTGCCCTCGTACTTCGGCCACAACTGGGACGCCCTGCAGGACAGCCTCACCGACCTGTCCTGGGTTCCGGCGAACACCGGCTACCTGGTGCTGTACGACCGCTGGCGGGAACTGGCCGACGCCGACCCCGCGGCCCACCAGACCCTGCTGGACATCTTCACCAGCGCGGTCGAGCACTGGCGGCGGACGCCGACCCCGATGGCGGTCCTTCTCCTGGTCACCGAGGAGGACCGGGAGCACGCCCCCGTGGGGCTCCCGGACGCCTGAATCGCCCGGCCGTTTTCCACAGCCTGTGGACGGCCGGTCGGCGTCCGTACGTAAGGGCCCCCGCACGGCCGCTTCGTACGGCCGGACATGCGCGCATCGGTCCCGGCGGGTCGCCGGCGCCGAGCCCTTCGCCGGCCGTGTCGCCGGTCAGGGAGAGTCGCGCGCCAGCTGGTTATCCACAGGTTGTGGATCTCGAGTCCTCGCCGGGAGGCGCACTCGGGATCACCGTCCGACGCTGTCGCGGACACTGCTGCGGATCAGCGCCAAGGTCGTCGGCGAGCGTGGCACCATGACGGTCCTCAACCCCTTCCTGCCGCACGCCTTCCACCGGCTGAAAGTCACCGTCGACGGCCGGACACGGCGCGAGAAGGTCGCCGGCGACGCGACGTACACCGCTCAGCTCCGGGCGTTCGCCGCGGCCTCCGGCGGGGACCCGGCCGCCAACCTCACCCCACCGGAGGACGCGATCGTCACCATGGGGCTGATCGACGACATCTATCGCGCGGGCGGTCTCGCCCCACGCGGTGCGGCCCCGCCGCCCGGCGGACAGGCCTCCTAGAGAGCGCCTGATCGCGTCTCGTCCTGGAAGCCGGGGCCCTTCTCCCCGCACCGGGAGAAGGGCGTCTGAGTGCTCGGCGGCGGTCAGGCCTGCGCGTTCTTGATCACTTCCGCGACGCTGGTGAAGCCGTCGGCACCGTGGCCTGCGGCCTCCGCGCGGGCGAACAGCTCCTTGAGGGCGGCCGGCATCGTGGTGTCGACGCCCGCGTCGCGGAGAGCCTGCACCACGTGCCCGGCGCCGACCACCTGCATGTGGAGGTTGTTCTGCCCACCCGGGTACTCACCCGTCTCCAACTGCTGGGTGACGATGCGCAGGAAGCCCATCGGCCCGTCGGCGGCCAGGTCGCCGAACATGGCGGCGACGTACGGGCGCAGCGCTTCGGCCTTCACCCCCGCCGTCCGCAGCAGCGCGGCGGAGTGGATGTAGCTCGTCAGGCTGGTCCAGAACACGAGGAGCATGGCCTGGTAGTAGAGCATGGCCAGGCCGGGGTCGCCGCCGGTGTACTCGATGGTCCCCAGCACCTCCAGGGTCGCCCGGTGAGCGTCGAGGGCGCCGTCGGGGCCGCTGTAGAAGGCGTACGAGCCCGGCTTCCCGATCCCGGGCGGCGGCACCATGATGCCCGCGGTGACGAGTTCGGCGCCGCGCTCGGCCGCCCACCGGCTCGCCCTCCGCAGTTCGTCCGGTGTGTCGGAGCTGAGGTTGACCAGCACCCGGCCGCGCAGAGCGTCGTCCGCCGCGCCGAGGGCGTCGTACATGGCGGCGTAGTCGACCAGGCTGATCACGACCAGGTCGCCGGCTGCGACCGCGTCGGCGGGCGAGGCCGCCAGGGCCGCTCCCCTGGCGACGAGCGCGTCGGCCTTGCCGGTCGTACGGTTCCACACCGTCGTCGGGTGACCGGCGGCGAGGAAGGCCTCGGCCATCGCCGAGCCCATGGCGCCCAGGCCGATGACGGTGACGTGTTCACGCGTGCTCACGGTGTTCCTCTCATCAGGGGGTGTACGGACCCACGATCGGCCGACACGCCACGGGTTCCCTACGGGCCGGCCACGGGCCGCACTCCGCGACCGCCCGACGCCCGTACGGTGCGAGAGCCGGGGCGAGTGGGGCCGCACGCCGCGATCGGGCGGTGCGCGGGGTGAGGCGCGAGCGGAGGACGCACCCTGCGGCCGGGCGGTGGTCCGTACGGGGCGAGGGCTAGCGGGCCCCGCGATAGGGGCGGTGGCTCGTGCGGTGCGGGAGTCGGGCTAGCGGGCCCCGCGATAGGGGTGGTGGCTCGTACGGTGCCGGAGCCGGGCGAGTGGGGCCCGCGCGCCGCGATCGGGCGGTGGTCCGTGCGGCTCCGGGGTTAGGGCGGTCGCGGGACGTCGGCGTCGGCAGGGCTGGCTACGCTGGCGGCGTGCGCTTCGGGGTGCTCGGTCCGCTGGCCGTCTGGACGGATGACGGCGCACTGGTCACGGTTCCCGACCGGAAGGTCCGGGTGCTCCTGGCCGACCTGCTGGCGCACGAGGGGCGGTCCGTGTCGGCGGACCGGCTGATCGACGATCTGTGGGGTGACCGGCCGCCGCGCGATGCGGTGGGCACGCTGCAGGCCCGCGTCTCCCAGCTGCGTACGACGCTCGAGCGCGCCGAACCGGGCGGTCGCGCCCTCGTGGCGTACGGCCCGGCCGGGTACGCGCTGCGCGTCGCCTCCGGTGCCTCCGGCACCGCGCCCGCTGGATCCGGTGGCGCGCGCGCGGGCTCCGACGCCGTGCCCGCCGGGGCCGGGATCGTGCCCGCTGGATCCGGTAGCGCGTCCGTGGGATCCGTCGACGCCGACCGGTTTCGGGACCTGATGCGGCGGGCGCGGGCGGCCGGTGATCCGCGCGTCCGCGAGGAGCTCCTGGCGGAGGCGCTCGGCCTGTGGCGGGGGGCCGCGTACGCCGACTTCGCCGACGAGGCGTTCACCCGGACGGTCGCCGCGCGGCTCGACGACGAGCGCCTCACCGCGTTGGAGGAGCGGGCCGAGACGTGGCTGGAGCTCGGAGAGCACGACCGGGTGATCGAGGAGCTGGCCGAGCCGGTGGCCCGGCATCCGCTGCGGGAGCGGCTGCGGGCCGCGCAGCTGCGGGCCCTGTACCGCGCCGGCCGCCAGGAGGCGGCGCTGGTGAGCTACCAGCGGCTGCGCGAGGATCTGGCCGAGGAGCTGGGAGCGGATCCGGGGCCTGAGATCGCCGCGCTGCACCGCGCGATCCTGACGCACGATCCGGCGCTCGCGCCGCGTCCCCGGACGAACCTGCCCGCGCCGCTGAGCGACCTGATCGGCCGGGCCGAGGCGGTCGCCGAGACCCGGGCGCTGCTGGAGACCGCCCGGCTCGTGACGCTGACCGGCCCCGGGGGCGTCGGCAAGACGCGGCTGGCCCTCGAGGTGGCCGCCGGACTGGCCGCGGCGTACGCCGACGGCGTCTGGCTGGTGGAGCTGGCGGCGCGCACGGGGGCGGAGGTGCCCGACGCGGTGGCGGGGGTCCTGGGCCTCCGCGACGACGCCGTCTCGGGGGTGCTGCCCTCCGGCCGATCCGCGCCGCTCACCGATCGGCTGGCCGACGCGCTGGCCGCGAAGACGCTCCTGCTGGTGCTCGACAACTGCGAACACGTCGGCGAGTCCGTGGCGGACCTGGCGCACCGGCTGCTGAAGGCCGCGCCGGGGCTCCGGATCATCGCGACGAGCCGGGAGCCTCTGGGCATCACGGGCGAGCACCTCCGGGCGGTTCCGCCGCTCGACCTGCCCCCACCCGGAGCATCGGCGGCCGGGGAGTTCAGCGCCGTACGCCTGTTCGCGGCGCGGGCCGCCGCGGCGGCACCGGGATTCGCGTTCGACGCCCTGGACGACGACGAGGCCGGTGCGGTCGCGGCGATCTGCCGGAGCCTGGACGGGATACCCCTCGTCCTGGAGCTCGCGGCCACCCGCGTCCGGACCCTCGGCGTACGCGAGCTGGCGCTCCGCCTCGACGACCGGTTCCGCCTGCTGGCCACCGGGCCGCGTGACGCCCCGGCCCGCCAGCGCACGCTCCGCGCGATGATCGACTGGAGCTGGGAGCCGCTCCCGGAGCCCGAACGGGTGGTGCTGCGGCGCCTGGCCGTCCCCATGGACGGCTGCACCCTCGAGGCCGCCGAGGCGGTCTGCTCCGATGACACCGACGCGCCCGGCGGCCGGGTGCGGCCCACCGACGTCCTCGACGTCCTCGCCCGCCTCGTCGACCGGTCGCTGGTCGTCGCCACCGGCGGCCGGTACCGCCTGTTGGAGTCGATCAGGGCGTACGGTCTCGAACGTCTCGAGGAGGCAGGGGAGTCCGCACGGATTCGCCGCCGCCACGCGGAGTACTACGCCGCCCTGGCCGAGCGAGCCGAGGCCGAGCTGCGCGGCCCCCGGCAGCGGAAGTGGCTCCGGCTGCTCGACCTCGAGTCGGCGAACGTCCGTGGCGCTCTCGAGTGGGCCGCTGGGGAGGGCACCCGCGGGCATCGTCCCATCGGCGCCGATCTCGCGCTACGCCTCGTGGGCGCCATGGCCTGGTACTGGTTCCTGCGCGGCCGGCTCGGCGAGGCCCGCCGGTCGCTGGCCACCGCACTGGGCGTCGACGGCCCGGCGGCACCGGCTCTCCGGGCGGCGGCCGTGGCCTGGCAGGCCGGCCTGACGGCGACGGCACCGGACGGCGCCGAGCCCGCCGCGCGGGTCCCCGAGGCGCTGCACCCGTACGAGGGCGTCGACGACCCGGTCGGCCGGGCCAGGGCGGAATGGTTCCTGACGCTGGTCCGCTGGGCGTACGGCGACTTCGCCGTCCACGAGGCGCAGGTGAATCACGCGCTGGCGGTCTTCGAGGCCGCCGGTGACCGCTGGGGCACGGCGGCGGCGCTGAGCACGCGGGCCAAGCTGGCGATCGGCCGTGGAGATCTCTCGGCCATGGAGCGCGACGGGCGCCGGAGCCTGGAGATCTTCAACGAGCTCGGTGACGCCTGGGGACGCCTCGAAGCGGGCTATGCCCTCACGGTCGTCGCCGAGGTCACCGGCGACTACGACCAGGCGGGGCGCAGGCTCCGCGAGGACCTCGGCCTCGCCGAAGAGCTCGGGATGTGGACGGAGGTGTCCATCCGCCTCTCGGGGCTGGGCCGGATCGCGCTGCTCACCGGCGACCACGCGGAAGCCGAGCGCCTGCACGAGCGGGCCCGGCGGCTGGCGATCGAGCAGGCGAACCGCTCCGCCGAGGAGTACGCCGAGGTCGGTCTCGGCCTCGGGGCCCGCTGGCAGGGACGGCTCGACGAGGCCGAGGCGCACCTGCGCAAGTGGCTCGGCTGGCTCGGTCGGGTCGGCGGCACGGCGGGCGAGGCGTTCATCCTCGCCCAGCTCGGATTCATCGCCGAGCAGCGCGGTGACCACGACGCCGCGCTGCGCCTGCACCGGGAGGGGTACGCCGCGGCCCGCGCCATCGCGGATCCCCGGGCGATCGCCCTCGCCCTCGAAGGACTCGCCGGTGCCGAGACCGGTCTCGGTCGTCCCGAGCGCGCCGCCGCCATCCTCGGGGCGGCCGCCGCGACCCGCGCGTCCGTCGGGGCTCCGTTGCCGCCCGGCGAGCGTGGCGACGTCGACCGCATCACCGGGGCGGTCCGGGCGATGCTCGGCGACGAGGCATTCCTGGCGGCGTTCGAGCACGGCCACCGTTCGGACCCGCACACCGCCGCGTGAAAGGCGGCCGCGTCGAGGGATCGGGTCGCCGCGAGTCGCTGGTCGCGACGTAAGGCGGGGCGAAAATAATCTTGTGGCAGGGGCCACGGCCTCGAACTTCGCCGGCCTGGGCCTGGTCAAGCACTGCTGATCGCGTGATCGGCCATACGTAGCCTCCGCGGTGGAGGGCGCGGACCGCGCCGGCCACCGCGGAGGGCTCAGAGGTGCTCGCGGAGCCAGGCGATGTCGGCGGCCTGTCCGTCGCCGGGCGTCTCCACGATCACCGGCGCGCCGGCCGCGCGTACGACGGCGAGGATCAGCTCCGGGTCGATCTGGCCGTCGCCGAGGTTGGCGTGCCGGTCGGCGCCGGAGCCGAACGCGTCACGGCTGTCGTTGCAGTGGACCAGGTCGATCCGGCCGGTGATGGCCTTGACGCGTTCGACGACGTCGACCAGGTCCTCGCCCGCCGCGTGGGCGTGGCAGGTGTCGAGACAGAATCCGACGTCGAAGCCGTCGAGGGCCTCCCACAGGCGGGCGATCCGGTCGAGCTTGCGCGCCATGGCGTTGTCGCCGCCGGCGGTGTTCTCGATCAGGACGGGGACGGGGTGGTCCTCCATCCGTTCGAAGACCTTCCGCCAGTTGTCGAAGCCGGTCTGCGGGTCGTCGTTCTTCAGCACGTGCCCGCCGTGCACGATCAGACCCTTGGCGCCGATCTTCGCGGCGCCCTCGAGCTGCTGGGTGAGGATCTTGCGGCTCGGGATGCGGATGCGGTTGTTCGGCGACGCGACGTTGACGACGTACGGCGCGTGTATGTACACGTCGACGTCGGAGTCGCGGATCGCCTCGTACCCGTCGGGCATGACGGGCGCCTTCCACCCCTGGGGGTCGCCGAGGAAGAACTGCGCCGCTTCGGCCTTCTTGGCGGCCGCGGCGGCGAGCGGGTCGGTCCGGTCGACGTGGGCTCCGATTCGCAGCATGGCGTCGAGCCTACGCGCGAGGTGGGACGGACGCGCTGACCGCGGCGGATCCGGGGTCGCCGCCGCGGCCCGGCCGATCCGGCGAGCGGGGCCCGGAGGCGAGGTCAGACCGTGAAGCCGCCATGGGACAGTCCGAGACCGACGCCGACGAACGCCATGCCGATCCCCAGGACGTTCAGCCAGCGCTCGGCCGTGGTCGCGGAGACCAGCTGCGAGTACAGGCCGAAGAAGAACGCCACGATCCCCACGCACACGGCGATGAAATGCGTGTCGTGGATGGCGCCCGTCACGAACGCCACGAATCCGGCGACCACGGTGGCGATCGCCAGGGAGTTCTCCAGGGGATGCTCCTGGTGGCGGATATTACGTCGTGGGATCGCTGCCGGTGACATACGATCTGCCACCTCCATCCGAGAGGGTTTCCTCTCAGGGTGTGCCTCGCCGCGATGCTGGTCAACCCCTTGGCAGGCCTCTCGAGGCGGCGAGCGTTCTGTCGGTCCGACGCGGTAGTGTCGAACGTGGTTTCGAACGGAGGATGCCATGACGATGATCACTCGTGACCTGGCCGGCATCGACGACGCCGAGCTCGTCGAGGAGTTGTCCATGCTGACGACCCAGACGGCGCGGATGCGGTCGCGGATGGCCGACATCATGTCCGAGCTCGACCGGCGCCGAGGCCGCTGAGCCACCCGCCCGCGGCGGGGAGCCGTCCGCGCGAAGCGTGCCGATTGAGCTGCTGGTTGTTGGTAGCCTGTGTCGGTCCCGCATATCCGATACGCGGGGCGACGCAAGAGCCCTCCTGTCACGGAGAGACCGTGACCGCACCAGTCCAAAGGAGGTTGGGACCCGCATGCGTCGTTACGAACTCATGGTCATCCTCGACCCGAACACCGAGGAGCGTACGGTCCAGCCGTCGCTCGACCAGTTCCTCACCGTTGTCAAGGACGGCGGTGGCAGCGTGGAGAAGGTCGACGTCTGGGGCCGCCGGCGCCTGTCGTACGACATCGCCAAGAAGTCCGAAGGCATCTACGCGGTCATCGACCTGACGGCCACCCCTGACACGGTCAAAGAGCTCGACCGGCAGCTGAACCTGCAGGAGACCATCCTGCGCACCAAGGTCATCCGCCCCGAGGCCCACTGACCGGTCTCCGGTCAGCCCACGACACGCACACGATCTGTAACCGGAGAGCCGCATGGCAGCAGGCGACACCCAGATCACGATCGTCGGCAACCTCGTCGCCGACCCTGAACTGCGCTTCACGCCCAACGGGCAAGCGGTCGCGACGTTCCGCGTGGCCTCCACCCCTCGCTTCCGCGACCAGCAGTCCGGTGAGTGGAAGGACGGCGAGAGCCTCTTCCTCACCTGCAACGTCTGGCGGCAGGCGGCAGAGAACGTCGCCGAGAGCCTCCAGCGCGGCATGCGGGTCATCGTCCAGGGCCGCCTGAAGCAGCGGTCGTACGAGACCCGCGAGGGCGAGAAGCGCACCGTCTTCGAGGTCGAGGCCGACGACGTCGGCCCGTCCCTGAAGAACGCCACCGCCAAGGTGAACAAGAGCCAGCGCCAGGGCGGCGGTGGCGGCTTCGGCGGAGGCGGCGGCCAGGGCGGTGGCGGCTATGGCGGTGGCCAGGGCGGCGGCTTCGGTGGCGGTCAGGGCGGCCAGGGAGGCCAGGGCGGAGGCGGTTTCGGCGGAGGCGGCAACGCCCCGGCCGACGACCCCTGGGCGACCGGGGGCGGCGGCGGTGGATTCTCCGACGACCCGCCGTTCTAGGCCCGTACGGGCATCACTCATCATCCGACCGACCATTCCCGCGCGAGCGGGGCTCTTCTTCTAAGGAGCACCACGATGGCGAAACCGGCACCACGCAAGCCGAAGAAGAAGGTTTGCCTGTTCTGCCAGGAGAAGCTCTCCTACGTCGACTACAAGGACACGGCGCTGCTGCGCAAGTTCATCTCCGACCGCGGCAAGATCCGCGCTCGCCGGGTGACGGGCAACTGCACCCAGCACCAGCGTGACGTCGCCACCGCGATCAAGAACGCGCGCGAGATGGCGCTGCTGCCGTACACCAGCACGGCCCGCTGAGAAAGGAGTCACTTTTCATGAAGCTCATCCTGACTCAGCAGGTCTCCGGCCTCGGCGCTCCCGGCGAGGTCGTCGAGGTGAAGGACGGCTACGGCCGTAACTACCTGATCCCGCGCGGCTTCGCGATCCAGTGGACCCGCGGCGCGGAGAAGCAGATCGACTCGATCCGCAAGGCTCGCGTGGCCCGTGAGATCGCCAGCGTCGAGCAGGCGGAGGCCATCCGCGGCGAGCTGGAGAAGCTCAAGGTGCGGCTGCGCACGCGTGCCGGTGACAGTGGTCGGCTGTTCGGCGCCGTGACCCCGGCCGACATCGCCGGTGCCGTGAAGTCCTCCGGCGGTCCGCAGCTGGACAAGCGTCGCATCGAGGTCAAGAACCCGATCAAGACGGTCGGCGCCCACCAGGTCGCGGTGCGCCTGCACCCCGAGGTGAGCGCGAAGATCTCCCTTGAGGTCCTCGCCGGCTGACCTTTCGATCAGCGCGAAGGGCCGGGTCCTGTGGACCCGGCCCTTTTCGCATTTCCCTGGGCGGGAGCGATTCCTTTTCGGCCGTCGAAGGTCTGCATTGTCGAAGGCTCCGTGGCACCGCGAGGCCTTCCACAACTGCCCGACCCACACCGCCTGAGCGAGGAACGATGCCGAGCACACAGTCCGAAGCGGTCAAGAGACACTGGGCGGCGGCCCGCCTCGCCGCCGAGCGGCCGGCCGCCGAGCAGCCGGACACCGAGTCCGCGGACGATGCCTGGGGCGGCCTGACGGCCGAACCGCGCGGAGTCGACTACATCGAGACCGACGCGGGCGGCCTGCCCGCGATGTGGGCGATGCCGAAGAGGAGCGCCGAGGATCGCGTGCTGTTGTGCGTGCACGGCGGCGGGTTCGTGAGCGGCTCGATGTACTCGCACCGCAAGATGTTCGGTCATCTGGCCAAGGAGACCGGAGCACGGGCGCTGATCTTCGATTATCGTCTCGCGCTCGAACACATCCATCCGGCGCAGGTCGACGACGCCATCGCCGTCTACCGATGGCTGCTCGACCAGGGGATCGGCGCGGACCGCATCGCGTTCACCGGCGACTCCGCCGGCGGCGGACTCGCGATCACCACCCAGCTCCGGGCTCGCGAACGAGGCCTGCCGCTGCCCGCCGCGACGATGCTGCTGTCACCGTGGGTGGACATGGAGGCCCTCGGGGAGTCGTACCGGACCAACCGGGACCGGGACGCCTTCTTCTCCACGGACGTCGTGCGAGCGCTCGTGGGCATCTTCCTCGGCGAGGGCGGCGACCCCCGCGATCCGCTGGCCAACCCGCTGTACGCCGACCTGTCCGGTCTCGGACCCGTCCACATCCAGGTGGGCGGGGACGAGGTGCTGCTGGATGACGCCCGCCAACTGGAGGAGCACGCGCGCAAGGCCGGTGTGGACGTCCGGCTCCAGGTCTTCCCCGAGATGCAGCACACCTTCCAGATGGCCGCCGGCCGAGCGCCCGAGGCCGACGAGGCGATCCGTGCCATGGCCGACTGGGTACGTCCGAAGCTCGGCCTGTGACCCTCGACGATTCGGACGTCCGGCGTGATGAACGGGGAGCGGGGATGACGGACGTCGTATCCGGCGCTGAGGAGTTCTCCCGTCGTACCGAGCCGTTCCGGCGCGAGCTGCTGGCGCACTGCTATCGGATGCTCGGTGCGGTGGACGAGGCCGAGGACCTCGTGCAGGAGACCTACCTGCGGGCGTGGCGGGCGTACGCCACCTTCGAGGGCCGCGCCTCGCTGCGGGTCTGGCTGTACCGGATCGCCACCAACGCCTGTCTGAACGCGCTAGCGCAGCGTGGTCGGCGGGCGTTGCCGTCCGGTCTGGGCGGTCCCGGCGACGACCCCGACGCCCCGCCGGTTTTGGCCGGCCCCGACGTGGCGTGGCTGCAGCCCATCCCGGACACGCTGGTGAGCCCGGAGTCACAGGACCCCGCGGTGATCACCACCGCACGCGAGAGCCTGCGGCTCGCGCTCATCGCCGGCCTGCAGTATCTGCCGCCGCGGCAGCGGGCCGTGCTCATTCTGCGGGAGGTGCTGGCCTTCCCGGCCGCCGAGGTCGCGGCCATGCTCGACACCACCGCGGCCGCGGTGAAGAGCACGCTGCAGCGGGCCCGCGCCCGCCTCGAGGAGGTGGCCCCGGAACGCGGGCAGATCACCGAGCCCACCGAGCCGAACGTCCAGGCGCTTCTCGAGCAGTACATCGCCGGGTTCGAGCACGCCGACACGACGGCTCTGGAACGGGCGTTGCGCACCGACGCCGCGATAGAGACGGTGGGCACCCGCACCTGGTTCGCGGGCCGCGTGACCTGCCTGCGCTACCTCGCGCACGTGGTCGGATCCCCCGGGGACTGGCGAATGATCCCGACCCGGGCCAACGGACAGCCCGCCGTGGTCGCCTATCACCGCGACGGCGATGGCATCCACCACGCGTTCGGCCTCGGCGTCCTCACCGTGACCGACGGCGGCATCGGCCGTGTCGTCGTCTTCGGTGGCGGACCGGACCTGGTCGCCGAGTTCGGTCTCCCGCCCGTGCACCCGGCCACATTCCGCTGAGCGCCCGCGCCGTGGCGGCCCGTCGAGGACCGCCACGGCGCGGGCGTCCAACGCACCCGGCTCCGCAGCCCGATGTCCATATCAGCGCTATTTCCCGGTGAAACGCCCAATGCGGCCTCCTCGCATTCCGTGATCTGATCACTACGCTTGGCGATCAGTCGTCCACGGGGGGTGGCCACGGTCGTGGGTGAGGGGACGCTACGCCGGAATGTGCTGCGGGCGATGCTGGGCGTCGTCGCCGCCGATGTCATGATGGCAGGCGGGATGATGTGGGCGAACGCCGATGCGGCACCGAGGGTGTACACGCGCAAGGAGTGGGGTGCACGGCCGCCCAGGCGTCCGTCTCATGTGCTCGACCGCGCCCCGGACCACATCATCGTGCACCACACCGCCTCTCCCAACGTGCCGGACCTGTCCCGCGTGCACGCGTTCGCGCTCTCCCGGCAGATCCAGCGGGACCACATGGAGTCCAACGGCTGGGACGACATCGGCGAGCAGCTGACGATCAGCCGCGGCGGTCACGTCATGGAGGGGCGAGCGGGCTCGCTGCAGGCCATCCAGGAGGGGCGACTCGTCGTCGGCGCTCAGTCGCTGCACCACAACAAGCACACGATCGGTATTGAGAACGAGGGTACGTATCTGAAAGACGACGTCCCCGACCCTCTGTGGGAGTCCCTGGTCGACGTCTGCACCTGGCTGTGCACGGCCCACCAACTGGACCCGTCGGTCGCGATCATCGGCCACCGTGACTACAACCAGACGGACTGCCCGGGTGACGTGCTGCACCGTCGGCTGCCCCGCCTGCGGGTGGAAGTGGCGCGCGCCCTGGACGACGCCGCGCGAAGCGCCGACGCGCCTTCGGACGCGCGACGCCGCGTCACCTCGCGCCATCATCGTCGGCTGCGCGGCCACGGAAAGTAGAGATTCGGCTTGAGCCTGCCGCTGGCCGAGAACGCCCGCCCGGCGCGGGCGTCGAGAGGGCGACGCCCGCGCGGTTCGCCGGGCGGCGAATCAGTTTTGAATCTCGTAGTAGGCGCGGCGGCGGGCGAGCTCGGGATCGAGCCCCTCGACGAGGGCCCAGATGCCGGCCACCCGCTCCGCCCACGCGTCCGGCGGAAGGCCGCCGAGGCCCTCGGCCGCCAGGTCGTCGATCGCTCGGGTGAGGCGCGCGAGGCGCTCCCCTTGTGTAGAACACATGTTCGAAGTCTAGCGTGACCGACCGACACGGGAGCGTATTTCCGCGCCTTCACATGCGGCGCTCTTCGCCACTCCCGGCACTCAGGCCCCGCACCAGGGAAAGCGTGTCGCAGACCCCTGACATTCCCCCGAGCGTGGCGGTGCTGTGTCTACGCTGTAGTCTACGACGTAGACAAAGAAGCGTGAGGCGATGGAGGTAGAGGTGGAGCTGGTTCAGACCAAGGGTGCGGTCCTCCACGTCGAGCGATCCGGTCAGGGGCCGGCCCTGGTCCTGATCCCGGGCGGCGGTGGCGACGCGGGCGTGTACGAGGATGTCGCTCCGCTGCTGTCGGGACGGTTCACGGTCATCACGTTCGATCGGCGCGGGAACTCGCGCAGTCGCCTGACCGAGCCCGACGGTCCGGTCGACGTGTCCGACCAGGCGGAAGACGTCGTCGCGATCCTGGACCAGCACGGGATCGACCGCGCGTTCGTGTTCGGCACCAGCGGTGGGGCGGTCATCGCGCTGGAGCTGCTGAGCCGGCACGCCGACCGGCTCCTGGGGGTCGTCGTGCACGAGCCCCCGCTCGTCCAGGTCCTGCCCGCGAACAGCGCCGAGCGGCGGGCCATGGAGGACATCGCCCGGCTGGGACGAGAGAAGGGCACCATGCGGGCGTACGCGGCGTTCGGCGCGATGACGATGGACGATCCACCGCGGATCTTCCGCTCCGCGTCCGGGCAGGCGATGATCGCCGTCGCCACCCGCTGTGGGCTGGCCGTCGGATCGGTGCTGCGCGGCATCACCCGGCGCGAGCCGTCGACCATGACGCGCATGCTGGGCAACGCCGATCTCCTCATCGCGCGCGAACTGCCCGCCGTCTGCTTCCGCTACCGGACCGACCTCGACGCCCTGCGTACGGCCGGTGTCCGCTGGTGCACGGCCGTCGGCGAGCACAGCGCCGGCCGTCCCTACCATCGGCCGGCGCTCGTGCTCGCCGAGCGGCTCGGCGTATCCTGCGAGACGTTCCCCGGCGGCCACACGGTCTACCAGGAGGCCCCGGAGGCATTCACGACCCGGCTCATCACGATCCTGGACCGCTACCGCTCATGACGCCCAAGGGCCGCACCGACGAGACATCGCCGTCCAGGCCTGCCCGGACGCGCCTCAACCGCGACCACATCGCCTCCGCCGCACTGGCCCTCATCGACGCCGACGGCCTCGCGAAGTTCTCCATGCGCAAGCTCGGCGCCGCGCTGGGTGCCGACCCGATGGCCGTCTACCGTCACTTCACGGACCAGGAGGCGCTCTTCGACGGCATCGCGGAGGCGATCTTCGACGAGCTGGACGTCGCCTCCCTGCCCTGGGACGGCACCTGGCAAGAACTGGTCTCGCGGTACTGCCACCGCCTCCGGGACGCTCTTCTGCGGCATCCCCACGCCGTCACGATCTTCGCCACCCGACCGGTCCGCTCGCCCGCGTCGATCGACACCGGCGTCACAATGATCAACCGGCTTCGAGACGCGGGCTTCGCACCGGACGCCGCCCTTCGGATCATCCGCTGCCTGCGGGAGTACACCGTCGGGCACGCCCTCAGCGTCGCCGTACTGCGTCTGGGCGCCGGCGCCGGAGCAGGAGACCCGCCCCGAACGCACCCGATTACAACGCCCTGGCCGAGGCCGCGGACGCCACCGAACCCGACGACCACTTCGACCTCGGCCTCACCGCGATGCTGACCGGTTTGACCCCGGCCGACGGCGCCTGATCCGTATCCTCGGCCTCTCCCGTAGGGCCGATCAGCGAGCGGCGCCGAACCAGCGCGCGCACGCGTGCCGCAGCCCGTCGGCGTCCTCGCCCGCCCACGCGACGTACCCGTCCGGCCGTACGAGCACGGCGGGCGCCGGGGCCTCCTCCGTCCGTCCCGTCACCGTCTCGACCCGGTCGGCCCACGGCCCTGCCACGTCCCGTACGTCGGCTCGGCCGTCGAGGTCGAGCAGCAGCGGCCGACCACTCCGCGACAGCTCCGCCACGCTCGTTGCCGCACCGGCGACGGTCAGGGGCAGGTCCGGGCAGTAGCGGCCGGCGAGCGGATGGTCGACGCCCACCTCGTAGCGCAGGTCGAGATCGGCCATGAGGTCGGTGAGCAGGCGGTTCGCCTCGTCGGTCGAGGCCAGAGTGGTGAAGATGTCGCGCAGCGCGTCGACCCGCGGGCCGGGGGCCAGCAGTGCCACCTGGGCGCGCGTGTTGTGCAGGACGCGAGCCGCGGCCGGGTGCCGTTCGGTCGTGTAGGTGTCGAGCAGTCCGTCCGGGGCCCAGCCGGCGACCTGGGCGGCGAGCTTCCAGCCGAGGTTGACGGCGTCCCCGAGCCCGAGCGCGAGTCCCTGCCCGCCGAACGGCGGATGCACGTGGGCGGCGTCACCGGCCAGCAGCACCCGTCCGGCGCGGTACGTCTCGGCCTGCCGCGTGTTGTCGGTGAACCGTGTGGCGCTGTGCACGGCGGTGACGGTGACGTCGGTGCCGGACAGCCGCCGGAGGGATGCCTGCAGCTCTTCCTGGGTGATCGGCGCGGAGCGGTCGACGGGCGGCCCGTCGAACTCCACGGCCAGAACCCGCTGCGGCATCGGCCCCCGGGCCAGCAGCCCGTGCTCGGTCCGGTGCCAGCCGCGCGGGAAGAAGTCCGGGTCGTCGACCTCGACGAGCGCCTGATGACCGGTGATCACTCCGTCGTCGCCGGGGAAGGCGAATCCGGTGAGCTTGCGGACCGCGCTGCGCCCTCCGTCGCAGCCGACGAGCCATCCCGCGCGCAGCTCGTACGGCTCGTCGGGCCCCTCGACGGCGATCGTGACGCCGGTGCCGTCCTGGTCGAGGCCGGTGAGGGCGTGGCCGCGCCGGACGTCGGCGCCCAGCTCGATCGCGCGTTTCTCGAGGGCGGCCTCGATCACCTGCTGACCGGCGATGATCGGCGCTTCGGCCGGGGTGGTGCCGCCGCGCAGGATCCACAGCCCGGCGAAGTGCCCCCTGAGGGGCGACCCCGCCGTGGCGGTCTTCGTCTGCAGGCTGCCGGCGCCGGGCTTACGGCCGCCCGTCAGCTCGGCGATCGAGGGCAGGTCGCCCAGTAGCTCCACGACACCCCGGCGGATGAGGGTGTCGGCGCCTCGCCCGGTGATACCCCCGGCCTTGACGGTCGGGTCGATCTCGGTCCGCCGCTCCAGGACGACGGCGCGCACCCCCTGGAGCCTGAGTTCGCAGGCGAGGAAGAGGCCGATGGGCCCGGCACCGACGATCACCACGTCGTACGACATCACCACTCCTTAACAGCGTTAAATCCTTAACGGTGTTAAGGGTTACTCGAACAGTGTTAAGTTGTCAACGGGAGGAGGGCGTTCATGGCGCTGGAACGCGAGACGGTGCTCCGCACCGCTCTGCGACTGCTCGACGAGGTCGGCCTGGACGGTCTGTCGCTGCGGCGGCTGGCCAAGGAGCTCGGCGTCCAGGCCCCCGCGCTCTACTGGCACTTCGCGAACAAGCAGGACCTCCTCGACCACCTGACCGTCTTCGCGAGAGATGAGGCCGGCATCGCCATCCGCCCCCCCGAGCCTGATCTGCCGTGGGACGAGTGGCTCGCCGAGGGCATGCGGGTGCAGCGCCGTGGGCTGCTCGCGCACCGCGACGGCGCACGGCTCGCCGCCGGCAACCGGCCGGTACCCGAGTCCTGGCCGCACATCGAGCGCGTGCTGGCGTTCCTGGTCGACGCCGGGTTCAGTCCCGAGGACGCCCTGCGCGCCGTGATCGTCCTCGGTCACTACGTCGTCGGGTTCGTGCTGGACGAGCAGAATGACGCCGAGCGCCAGAGCGGCACTCCCGGCGAGTTCGACCCCGAACGGTTCCCGATCATCACCGCCGCCGGACCCGCCGCCCTCGACGGCGACACGCTGTTCGAGTACGGCCTGCAGCGAATGCTGGACGGCATGCGCGCCCAGGTCGCGGCCCGGAAAGGCTCAGCCGCGGACGGCCCCCGCGACGAGCCACGCGTCGCTCCGGGCCCGCAGGCCGAGGGTGACCAGCCGGGCGGTCATCCAGACGCCCATCGCCAGCCACAGTGACACCAGGCCGCCGCCCAGCGCGTACGCGAGCCACGCCACAGGCAGGAACGCCGCCGTCTGGATCACTCCGGCCACCGCGAGGTAGCCCATGTCCCCGGCACCGATCAGCACACCGTCGAGAACGAAGACCACTCCGGCGATCGGCTGCAGCAGCGCGACGATGACCAGCGCGGCCAGGAGCTGCGACCGTACGGCCGCGTCCCCGGTGAACGCGTCCGGCAGCCAGGGGCGTACGGCGAACAGCGCGAGCGCGAACACCACCCCGCAGGCCACGCCCCACTCGACCATCCGGCGGGTAGCGGCGCGGGCGCCCGCCACGTCGCCCGCACCGAGCTGCCGGCCGGTGATCGCCTGCCCGGCGATCGCGATCGCGTCCAGCGCGAACGCCATGAGCGTCCAGATGTTCGCCGCGATCTGGTGGGCGGCGATCTGCGGGTCGCCGAGGCGCGCGGCGACCATGGTCGCGACGACCAGGACGACGCGCAGGCTGAGCGTCCGGATCAGCAGGCCCACACCGGCCGTCGCGGACGCCCGCAGACCGCGCAGGTCCGGACGCAGCGGCGCGCCGTATGCCCGCGCGCCGCGCACGACCATGACGACGTACGCGGCGGCGCCACCGGTCTGGGCCAGCACGGTGCCCCAGGCCGATCCCGCGATCCCCCACCCCAGCCCCAGAACGAACAGGGCGTTGAGCCCGGCGTTGCCGGCGAACATCCCCACCGACACGACCAGCGGCGTCCGGGTGTCCTGCATACCGCGCAGAACCCCGGTCCCGGCCAGCACGATCAGCATCGCCGGCACCCCGAGCAGGCTGATGTGGACGTACGTCTCCGCCTGCGGTGCGATCACCGCCGACGCCCCGAACGCGCGGACGACCGCCGGGACGAGAGGCCGCCCGGCGAGGATGAGCGCGACCCCGATGAGGGCGGCGAGCCAGATGCCGTCGACGCCCTGGCGCACGGCCGCCCGTTGGTTCCCGGCGCCGATCTGGCGGGAGACGGAGGCGGTGGTCCCGTACGCGAGGAACACGCACAGGTTGACCAGCGTGCCGAGGATCTGCCCGGCCACCCCGAGCGCGCCGAGGGGGACGGTGCCGAGGCGGCCGACGATCGCCGAGTCGGTGAGGAGG
The DNA here is from genome assembly GCF_054775715.1 of Actinoallomurus acanthiterrae. Taxonomy (NCBI): domain Bacteria; kingdom Bacillati; phylum Actinomycetota; class Actinomycetes; order Streptosporangiales; family Thermomonosporaceae; genus Actinoallomurus; species Actinoallomurus acanthiterrae. The sequence goes on from NZ_BAAHCO010000001.1 coordinate 80,122, forward strand.
AACAGCGGTTCGGCGACGAGCGCGCCGAAGGCCGGTACCGCGAGACGGAGAATCTCCCGGTCGTGGGGGTGCCGGAACATCATGATGTGCCACTGTAACCGACAAATGTGAGTTGACACTTACTTTGTCCTGTGGGTGACCCTGTGGATGACCGGCGCCAAAACTTTCTCCCGCCCACAGGTGGTGGACGGAGTATTACCAGCTCAGCGCGGTCTCTCGCTAGGGTGATTCGATCATCCACAAGTTATCCACAGGCGATGTGCACAGCTGGATCGGCGTGTATGCACAGGCCGTCCACAACACCCTCCACAGATCGTTTTGCCATCCCTCCCGTACCGGCCGCAGACTGTCAGACCCGAGGGGTAGACGTGGAACACGTGAGCGACTGAGGCGGTTGGGGGTGCCGGAATGAGCGTCACCGAGATGCCGTCACACGAGCAGGAGTTCGAGCGCACGCCGCCGCACGATCTCGCCGCGGAGCAGTGCGTCCTGGGCAGCATGCTGCTGTCCCAGACGGCCATCGCCGAGGTCATCGAGATGGTCCAGCCGCGCGACTTCTACCGGCCCGCGCACCAGACCGTCTTCGACCGGGTCCTCGACCTGTACGGCCGGGGCGACCCGGTCGACGCCATCACGGTCAAGGACGAGCTGCTCAAACGCGGCGAGCTCAGCCGCATCGGCGACGCCCCCTACCTGCACACGCTCGTCGCCTCCGTGCCCACGGCGGCCAACGCCGGCTACTACGCCAAGATCGTCCAGGAGAAGGCCGTCCTGCGGCGGCTCGTCGAGGTCGGCACCCGCATCGCCCAGCTCGGCTACAGCACCGACGGCGCCGACGCCGACGCCCTTCTCGACCGGGCTCAGGCCGAGGTCTACGCCATCGCCGACAAACGGTCCGGCGAGGACTACGCACCGCTCAGCGACATCATGCCCGGCGCCCTCGACGAGATCGAGGCGATCGGCAGCCGCGGCGGCCAGATGGTCGGCGTCCCCACCGGCTTCACCGACCTGGACGCCCTCACCAACGGCCTCCACTCCGGACAGATGATCATCATCGCCGCCCGGCCCGCGATCGGTAAAGCTCTCGCTCTGGACACGCCTTTGGCGACGCCGACGGGGTGGACGACGATGGGTGACGTCGCGGTCGGCGATTTCCTGCTCGGCGCCGACGGAATCCCGACTCGTGTGGTGGCGGCTACCGAGGTAATGCACGGACGATCCTGCTATGAGGTGGAATTCTCCGACGGTGAGGTCATTGTTGCGGATGCTGACCACCAGTGGTTGACCTGGACCCGGGCGGCTCGCAGGTATGACGCACAGACGCGTGGTCTGGGAAAGAACTATGCAAATCCCGTAACCCCGAGTGTTGTCACCACCGAGCAGATCGCCGCGACCCTGCGGTGCGCAACTGCAGAACGTCGGCCGAATCATGCGGTGGAGATCCATGCGCCTCTCGAGCTTCCCCCCGTGGATCTACCTATACCGCCTTACGTTCTCGGCGTGTGGCTAGGCGATGGTCATTCCAGCGGAGCCCGCATAACGTCCGCCGATCCGGAGATCGCTGTTCATCTGGAATCCTGTGGAGTCGAAGTCACGCAGGGGAGCGGCCTCAACTATGGACTGAGGTTTGCCCAGGAGCGTACGGTCGGCGAAGAGCGAACGTGCGTGGTATGTGGAACGGCGTTTAAGCCGAAGGCTGTCCAAGTGCGGACGTGTGGCAGATCCTGCGGAGGGAAGGCTCGATTCGTTAGTCCGCCCGCTCCCCCGCCGAGCTGCTCGCGATGTGGTTCTCCCATGACTGGTGCGTCAGCCGGCTCTGGGCTGTGCAATAACTGCTGGAAGAGCCACGGAACTCTCCAAGCCGTTCTCCGAACCGTCGGCGTTTTGGGAAATAAGCACATTCCTGCCTCCTATCTCCGAGCGTCTGTACAGCAGCGGCGCGATCTCCTGGCTGGGATTCTCGATACGGACGGAACCGTCACCAGCAGTGGGGCCATTCAATTGGCGGTGACGTCGCAACGTCTCGCGGAGGGCGTGCGCGAGTTGGTCCTCAGTCTCGGATATCGCTGTTCGATCACTACGAAGACGGTTCGCGGACGTACCGAAGAATCTTCAACCTGTTACATGGTCAACTTTACGACCACGGATGAAGTATTCCGGCTTTCGCGTAAGCAGAAGGTGCATATTGAGCGGCTGAGTCACGATCCGCAGCGAACCCGTTGGCGTTATATCACCGACGTTCGGCCAGTGGAGTCGCGCCCTGTGAGGTGCGTACAGGTCGACAATCAATCAAAGCTTTATCTTGCTGGTCGGCGGATGGTCCCGACGCACAACTCAACTCTCGCGCTCGACCTTGCTCGGGCGGCGGCGATCAAGCATCAGCTGGCGACCGTGGTGTTCTCCCTGGAAATGGGGCGCAACGAGATCACCATGCGCCTGCTGTCGGCCGAGGCGCGGGTCGCGCTGCACGCCATGCGGTCCGGCTCGATGAACGACGAGGACTGGACCCGGCTGGCCCGGCGGATGAGCGAGGTCGCCGAGGCGCCACTGTTCATCGACGACTCGCCGAACATGTCGATGATGGAGATCCGGGCCAAGTGCCGGCGGCTCAAACAGCAGCACGACCTGCGCTTGGTCATCATCGACTATCTGCAGCTGATGCAGTCCGGCAAGCGGGTGGAGAGCCGCCAGGTCGAGGTCTCGGAGTTCTCCCGGTCGCTGAAGCTTCTCGCCAAGGAGCTCGAGGTCCCGGTCATCGCGCTCTCCCAGCTCAACCGTGGCCCGGAGCAGCGAACGGATAAGAAGCCCATGGTGTCCGACCTGCGTGAATCCGGATCGATCGAGCAGGATGCCGACATGGTCATCCTGCTGCACCGCGAGGACGCCTACGAGAAAGAGTCCCCGCGGGCGGGCGAGGCCGACCTGATCGTGGCCAAGCACCGTAACGGCCCCACGGCGACCGTGACCGTCGCCTTCCAGGGCCACTACAGCCGCTTCGTCGACATGGCCCACTGACGGAAAAGGATTGGACGGGGCGATGCTCGGGCTTGTAGCTTCCAGCTGACCGTGACACCGCCCGAGGAGGTGAGACCCATGAACGCTGTATCGACGTGGGTGCTCCTCCTACCCGTCATGGTCGGGCGATTGACGTAGGTGTCGCCGGGAGCGCCTCGACAACAAGGCACTCCCGAAGGGCAACACCTATGCACTCTCCGCAGTTCACCGCCGAGCCGTCGTCGAACGGTATGGCCGGCGCCGATCGCGCGCCCCTCACGTTCGATGTGATCATCGCCGGATGTGGGCCGACCGGTGCGATGCTGGCCGCCGAACTCCGGCTGCACGATGTGCGGGTACTCGTTCTGGAGAAGGAAACCGAGCCCGCGTCGTTCGTCCGCGTAGTCGGCCTGCATATTCGCAGTCTCGAGCTGATGGCGATGCGCGGACTACTGGATCGCATTCTCCAGCACGGAAGACGGCGTCCGGCCGGCGGTTTCTTCGCCGCCATCACCAAACCCGCGCCCGAGGGCCTGGATTCCGCGCACGCCTATCTGCTGGGCATCCCGCAGCCGGTCATCAACCATCTGCTCGAAGAACATGCGATCGAACTGGGTGCGCAGGTCCGGCACGGTTGTTCGGTGGCCGGTTTCGAGCAGGACGACGAGGGTGTGACCGTCGAGCTGTCCAACGGGGAACAGCTGCGTTCGCGCTATCTCGTCGGCTGTGACGGCGGGCGCAGTACGGTGCGCAAACTGCTCGGCGTCGGCTTCCCCGGCGAGCCCTCGCGGACCGAGACGCTGATGGGCGAGATGGAAGTGGGTGTGCCGCGGGAGGAGATCGCCGCCAAGGTGTCCGAAATCAGCGAGACCAATAGGCGATTCTGGCTCAGGCCCTTCGGCGAAGGGGTCTATAGCGTCGTAGTCCCCGTCGCGGGAGTCAGCGATCGCGCGGAACCGCCCACTCTCGAGGATTTCAAACAACAGTTGCGCACCATCGCCGGAACCGATTTCGGCGTGCACTCCCCGCGCTGGCTGTCCCGCTTCGGGGATGCCACCCGGCTGGCCGAGCGTTATCGGGTCGGGCGGGTGCTGCTGGCCGGCGATGCGGCGCACGTCCACCCGCCCACCGGCGGTCAGGGCCTCAACCTGGGCGTTCAGGACGCATTCAACCTCGGCTGGAAACTGGCCGCACAGGTCCGCGGCTGGGCGCCGGAAACATTGCTGGACACCTACCAGGCCGAACGTCATCCGGTCGCCGAGGACGTGCTGGACAACACCCGCGCCCAGATGGAACTGCTGTCCACCGAACCGGGCCCACAGGCCGTGCGCAGGCTGCTCGCCGAACTGATGGACTTCGACGAGGTGAACCGCCATCTGATCGAGAAGATCACCGCGATCGGCATCCGCTACGACTTCGGCGAGGGCCCCGACCTGCTCGGCCGCCGCCTGCGCGACATCGACGTGAGACAGGGCCACCTCTACGGTCTGCTGCATCGCGGCCGCGGTCTGCTGCTGGACCGCACCGAACGCCTGACCGTCGGCCGCTGGTCGGACCGGGTCGATCACCTCGCGGATCCCACTGCGGTCCTGGATGTTCCGTGCCTCCTGCTACGCCCCGACGGCCACGTCGCCTGGATCGGCGACGATCAGCAGGACCTGAACGACCACCTCTCCCGCTGGTTCGGCATGCCCGCCGACTGATTTCCACCCTGATCGCTCTGGGCGGCCGGCTGCGCTACTCGGCGCGGAGGGCGGATGCGGTTCGGGCCCGTGCCGCCCAGCCGGCCGGGCCGAGCGCTCCGGTGACCGCGATGATCAGGCCGGCCAGCGCGAGAAGGACGAGTTCCCACGGTGCGTAGACCGAGATCAGCGACGGCGGGTACCCGGAGTTCGCGGCGTGCGCCATCACCGGCACCACGGCATGGTGCAGGAGGACTCCGGCGGGGACTCCGACGATTCCGGCGACCAGACCGACGCTGGCGACCGAGCACACCACCATGAGGAGGGTCTGCCGCGGCGTCATGCCGATCGCCTTGTACACGCCGATGTCGTGAGCTCGCTCGCGGATCTGCAGCGCCACGGTGTTCAGCACGCCGAGGCCGGCGACCACGGTGATCAGGATCGTCAGCATCGTGATCAAAGTGAGCACGGCGAGGAACTGCGTGGTCGAAGCCTGGGAGGAGGTGGCGCGATAGGAGTGGCCGAGCGCCGCCGACACGTTGTTGGTGTACGCCCGCACGCTGGTGCCGGGCTGGAGGGCCACGTCGAAGTACTGCGGCCGCGCACCCGGGTCGAAACGGGAGAGCGTGGCCGGGCTCAGGTACAGCTCGGGTTGACTGCCGGTCTTGAACACCTCGCCCACGATCTGGACCGTCAGCCGGTGCCGGCCGGAGATCAGTGTGTACGTCGACCCGACCGAGGTGCCGGTGTCGGTGAGGAACAGCGTGTTCACATCCACCTCCGCGGCTCCCGAGGAGGTGGAGTACCAGCGGCCGGAGATCAGCGGAATCCCGCTCAGGGACGGGGTGCCGCCGTAGGCGACGGCGGCTGCCTTCCGCGCCGAGCCGGGCACGCTGAACTCGTCGTCGGTCTCGGTCATGTAGTACCGCGTTCCGGCCTGTGCTTTCAGCGCCGTCTCGACGGCGTGCTGCTGTGCGTCGCTCAGAGAGGGAGGCCGGCCGCCTGCGCCGCCCGACACCTGCACCGGCATGCGCGAGTAGGGCGAGTCGCCGCCGACCCGGATCAGCGTCGACCCCAGCCCGATGCCGAACGTCACCGCCGCGGCACCGAACACGATGACCACCCAGGTCGTCACCGTCCGCGCGGGCCGAGCGGCCGGCGCGGCCAGGCCGAGCGTGATCGACCGAGGGAGTGACCGCAGTCGCGCCGCGGCCCGGTGTGCGAAGAAGCCGTGGACCGGGCGGGGGGCACGGCCGGTGGCGATCGCCTGGATGGCGCTCATCCGGCCCGCCCGCAGCGCGGGAAGGACCCCGCCGACCGCGGTCAGCGCGAGTGCCGCCAGCGGAACCAGGACGTCGACCCACAGCGGGACGCTCAGCGTCCCCACCTGGTAGACGTGCGCGTTCACCTCGAGCATGGGTATCGCCAGCAGGTTCCCGACCACGACCCCGACGGCGCAGCCGACCATCGCCGGAACCAGCACCAGCAGCACGTACGAGGCGACCACCTGCACCGGGCTGAAACCGATCGCCTTGAGCACACCGATGCGGGTGGTTCCGGCGATCACCGCACCGGCCACCACGTTCACCACGATCAGCACCGAGATCACCAGCGCGATCACGCCGAACGCGATGATGAACGGCACCCACGGCTGGATCCCGGCCTGTTCCGCCTGCCGAACGTCCAGATAGGACGCGCTGCCGAGGACCGCGCCGCTCGGCAGCGCCGACCGTACCGAGGTGATGTCGGCGGCGACCGCGGACTGCGACTCCGCGTGGGTGAACCGGTAGAGCAGCTGAGCCTCCCCGGTTCCTCCCACGCTCCGGAGCGAGGCGATCTGGGACGGCGTCACCCAGCCGGCGGCGGTGTGGGTGATCGAGTTCGCGGTACCGACCACGGTCAGCGTCTGCGAGCCGATGGTGAGAGTCGACCCGGTGAACACCCCGTTGCCCCGGTCGACGACGATCTGCCCGTCGCCGTCCGGCCAGTGGCCGTCGAGCAGCGTAATGTCGTCCACCGGGCCGCTCGGGGCGGACCGGCCGACGATCCGGAGCGGCGTCGTCGACGAGCCGGGTACTCCGGGAACCGTGACCCGCGCGTTCACCTCGACCTCGCCGAACGGGCCGGACGCAGCCGTCACACCCGAGAGCCGGGACGTCGCGGCAAGCCGGTCGGCGTCGGCGACCGAGGTGTTCACGGTGACGGCGATGTGGGCGCCGTTCTGTTCTGCGAACGCGCGGTCGAACGCGCCGTGGGCGCCCGCGAGCAGCCCCAGCGCGACCGTCGAGGTCGCGGTGGCCGACAGCATGACGACACCGATGATCAGTGCCTGCAGGCGGCGTCCGCGCAGGCCGCTGAGGGCCGTGCGGAGGACCGCGGTCATCGCCGGCCCCCCACGCCGGGCGCGCCCGCGGGACCTGCCGGGTCGGCCGAGTCCGACCTGATCCGGCCGTCGGCGACGGAGATCACCCGGCTCGCGTACCTGGCGGCCAGCTCCGGGTTGTGGGTGACCAGGATCAGCGTCTGCCCGGTCGAGTTCAGATCCAGCAGCAGTGCGCCGATCTCCTCTCCGGCCCTGGTGTCCACCGCACCGGTCGGCTCGTCGGCGAGCAGCAGCGCGGGCCGGTTGATCAGGGCCCGGGCGATCGCCACACGCTGCCGCTCACCGCCGGACAGCCGCGCCGGGTAGGCGTCGCGGCGGTGGTTCAGCCGGAGCCTGTCCAGCAGCTCGTCGGCCCGCTGCCGCGCGCCGTCCGACCGGCCCCCGGCGAGCTGGGCGGGCAGCAGGATGTTGTCCATGACGGTCATGTCGTCGAGCAGGTTGAAGAACTGGAAGATCATGCCGACCTGGCGCCGGCGGTACTTGGCGGCGGCGGTCTCGTTCATCTTGTCCACGCGGTCCTGGCCGACCTGCACCGTGCCGGTGGTCGGCCGGTCCATCGCCGCTATCAGGTTGAGCAGCGTCGACTTGCCGCTGCCGGACGGCCCCATGATCGCGACCGCCTCGCCGGCATGCACCGCCAAGTCGACGTCCGCGACCGCCGGCGCCGCCCCGTCGTCGTACCGTTTGGTCACGCCGTCCAACCGGATCAACTCCACGCCGGTGGCAGGCACGCTCTGTCGTCTCATGGCGCCCACTTTGGCCACGCGGGGCACGTCACGGTATCGGCTGGAAGTCTGCTTCCCGCGCGGCCCGGATTCGTACTTTCGACCGACACGGCCGCGGTGGCGTGCGGCCGTAACCTTGCGACATGGACGTGCTCAGGCCCCTGGCCCGGCGGGCCGGGAAGGGCGCCGAAGTAGCGCTGGGCGTGGCAATGGCCATGATGATCGCCCTCAACGCACTGCTGATCGCCAAAGTCGGCAGGGGCTGGTTGTTCAGCCCCGGTGTCGGCATCGTGATCTGCGCGACCGCCCTGCTACGCGGACGGAACCGGACACTGGCGGCGGTGACCGGTCTTGCCCTGTTCGGCGGGGCCGGACTCGCGATCACGCTGGGGGCGATCCCCCCGGGACCGCTGTTCGGCGGCGGGCTCGTCGGCCTGCTCGTACTCGGCGCCGCGGCCGTCCGAACGCTGCCGCCGCGCCGCGCCGCCATCGTCGGCGTCGCCGGCACGCTCGTGATCGGGATGAGTGAGACCGCCGGGCCCCACGGCCTGTTCGACAACCGGGTCTATTGGGCGCTGGCCGGAGCCACCCTGTGGTCTGCCGCGCTGGCCGTCGGCCTCTATCTCCGCTATCTCGACTTCCTCCACCATGAGACGCTGGCGACCGTACGGCACGAGGAGCGCCTTGAGCTGGCCAGGGAACTGCACGACGTGGTCGCCCACCACGTCACCGGCATGGTCGTCCAGGCCCAGGCTGCCCGGTTCGCCGGGAACGACCACGCTGAGACGCTACGGTCCGCGTTGAGCGACATCGAGACCGCCGGCACTGACACGTTGACCGCGATCCGGCAGCTCGTCGGGCTGCTGCGCGATCCGGACGACATGAGCGGTGTCCCGCCGACACCCGAACCGATCAGCAGGCTCGTGGAGCGATTCGCCGAACACGGCCCCGCTGTCGAGCTACGGCTCCCCCCGGGCATACCGACCTCCGCCTGGCCGCCTGAGGTGGCCAGCACCATGTACCGGGTCGTGCAGGAAGCGCTGACCAACATCGCCCGCCACGCTTCCGGCGCCCGCTCGGTCACCGTCACCGTCACCCACGACCCCCGGCAGGTCAGTGTCGAGGTGACCGACAACGCCCCCACCACACACTCCCGACCCGGAGGAGGCTACGGGCTCGTCGGGATGCGAGAGCGCGTCGAGGCGCTCGGCGGCAGGCTCCGCGCGGGGCCGCTGCCCCAAGCGGGCTGGGCGGTCCAGGCCAGCCTGCCCCTCCCCGCGCCAGGCCGGCCGTGACCCTACGGGTCCTGCTGGCCGACGATCAGGCCATGGTCCGCAGTGGCTTCCGGCTGATCCTCGAGAGTCAGCCCGGCATCACCGTGGCCGCAGAGGCCGCGGACGGCATCCAGGCCGTAACCCTCGCCCAGGCACTCCGCCCGGACGTATGCCTCGTCGACATCCGCATGCCGGGCCTGGACGGCATCGAGGTCACCCGTACGCTGGCCGGCCCGGGCGTCGCCGACCCGCTCCGCGTCGTGATCGTCACCACCTTCGACACCGACGAATACGTCTACGGCGCGCTGCGTGCCGGCGCGGTGGGCTTCCTGCTCAAAGACGCCGGACCCGCACTCCTCATCGAAGCCGTCCGCGCCGCCGGCGCCGGTGACGCCCTGATCTCCCCGTCGGTCACCGTCCGGCTCCTCCGCCGGCTCGCTTCCACCCGGCCCCCGGCCGCCGTAGCCCGGGACCGGCTCTCGGACCGAGAGATCGACATCGCCCGCCGCATCGCCAAGGGACGCACCAACCAGGAAATCGCCGCCGAACTGTTCATCTCGCTCAGCACGGTGAAGACCCATATCACCCGGATCCAGAACAAACTCGGCGTACGCAACCGGGTAGAGATCGCCGCTTGGTGTTGGGAGAACCGAATCACGGACCAATAGGCGAAAAGGTTCAGGGCCGTCAGACCGGTTGGTCTGACGGCCCTGTTCGGCCGGTTCACGGTCAGGCCTTGTTGTAGGTCTTCTTGGCCCAGAGGTAGGAGACTGCGGCGATGCCGGCGCACCAGGCGGTGGCGATGGCGGCGTTGTCGCCGATCGGGGTGCCGAGCAGGAGGCCGCGGACGGTCTGCATGATCGGGGTGAAGGGCTGGTATTCGGCGAACCAGCGCAGGACGGTGGGCATGGAGTCGGTGGGGACGAAGCCGCTGCCGAGAAAGGGCAGGAAGACCAGGGGCATCGGGGCGTTGCTGGCGGCTTCGGGGGTCGGGGACTTGAGGCCGAGGGCGACCGACAGCCAGGTGATGGCCACGACGAACAGGGTGAGCATTCCGGTGGCGGCGAGCCATTCGACGGGGGTGGCGTTGGGGCGGAAGCCGATGGCCAGGGCGATGCCGATGACGACGGCCATTCCGATGAGCTGCTGGATGACGCTGGCGACGACGTGGCCGGTGAGGACGGACGCGCGGGAGATCCGCATGGTGCGGAAGCGGGCGATGATGCCTTCGGTCATGTCGGTGGCGACCATGACGGCGGTTCCGGTCGCGGCGGTGGCGGCCGCCATGAGCAGGATGCCGGGGACGACGTAGTCGATGTAGGTGTGGCGGCCGCCGCCGAGTCCGGCGCCGAGGGTGCCGCCGAAGACGTAGACGAACAGCAGCAGGATGATGACGGGCGTCACGACCAGCTGCACGGTCATGGACGGGTAGCGGAGCAGGCGCTTGAGCTGGCGCCGGACCATGGTGGAGGAGTCGCGGGCGGCGAGGGCGAGGGTGCTCATCGGATGGCCTCCGTGTTCTGGCCGGTGAGGGTGAGGAAGACGTCGTCGAGGTCGGGGGTGTGGACGCTCATCTGGTCGACGTCGATCGAGCGTTCGTCCAGGAGGGTGAGCAGTTCGCGGATCGCGTGGACGCTGCCGTCGTTCGGCACCTGCAGGGTGAGCGCGTCGTGGTCGGGGGTGCCGGCGCCGAGGACCAGCCGGGCCGCGTCGACGCGGCCCGGGTCGGTGAACTTCAGCAGGACGTGGCCGCCGGGGATGAGCCGCTTGAGTTCCTCGGCGGTGCCTTCGGCGATCAGCCGCCCGTGGTCGAGCAGGGCGATCCGGTCGGCGAGCTCGTCGGCCTCCTCCAGGTACTGCGTGGTCAGGAAGATCGTGACGCCGTCGGCGACGAGGTCGCGGACGATCTGGTACATGGCGCGGCGGCTGCGCGGGTCCAGGCCGGTGGTGGGCTCGTCCAGGAAGATCAGGCGCGGGTCGCCGACCAGGGTCATCGCCAGGTCCAGCCGGCGCTGCATCCCGCCCGAGTAGGTACTGGCGGGCTTGCGCGCCGCGTCGACCAGGTCGAACCGTTCAAGCAGCTCGGCGGCCTTCCCCTTGCCCTCGCGTTTGGGCAAGTGCTTCAGGTCGGCCATGAGCAGCAGGTTCTCCTCGCCGGTCAGCAGCTTGTCGACCGCCGAGTACTGCCCGGTCACCCCGATCGCGCCGCGCACGTCGTCGGCCTGACGGTCCAGGTCGTATCCCGCGACCTGAACCTGGCCGCCGTCCGCCCGGATCAGCGTGGACAGGATCTGCACGGTGGTGGTCTTGCCGGCGCCGTTCGGGCCGAGCAGGGAGAAGATCGTTCCTTCGGGGACGGCCAGGTCGAGGCCGTCGAGCACGACCTTGTCGCCGTTCTTGTCGGGGTAGGACTTGCGCAGCCCGGTCGCCGCGATGGCCAGGTTCGTCATGATGCTGCTCCTCAGAGGCTGCGGGTCACAGGCTGCGGGCGGTGATGTCGCCGTTGGAGGTGGTCGCCTGAATCGTCAGGTCGGCGGCGCCGTCGTTCTTGAGGGCGTTGTGGATGCGGCCGTGGGTGGTGCCGGCGTCCAGGGAGGCCGAGACTCCGGCGGCGGCGGTGACCGAGATGTCGCCGGACTGGGTGCGGAGCACGACCGCGCCGCCCGTGGCCTCGGCGATGCGGATGTCGCCCCGTGCGGTGCTGATCTCCGCCGGGCCGCCGAGGCGGCCGACCTCGACGTCGCCGTCGACCGCGGTGAGGTGGAGGCTCGCGGCCTCGTCGACCTTGATCTGGCGGTAGGCGCCGTCGAAGGTGACGTCGCCGAGCCGTCCGACGGTCCGGAGCTCGGCGCCGGCCGTCTTGGCCTCGATGCGGGAGCCGGCGGGCAGTTGGACGGTGACCTCGACGGATCCGGACGGGCCGAAGTACTGGTTGTTCGCCGGGGCACCGATCCGCAGGACGCCGTCGCCGTATTCGACCGTGGTCTGCTCCGCCGCCTTCACGTCGCGGCTCTTGGAGGGGCTGGCGGGCCGGACCTCGACGGTGGTGTCGGTCCGGTCGGCGGCGATGACCTGGACGCGCCCGGCGGGGATGTTCAGGACCGTGGTGATCGAGGCGGGGGTGGTGAACTTCTGCATCGTGTGCTCCTGGTGCCGTGTCGTTTCTGACATCGCAAACGCTACGTTGCATTCCAAAATTAGGCAACACATCCGTTGCGCAGAATCGACATCTAGGCAGGTAGAAGCAAGAAAACTGTTGCAATGGTCTTCGAGGTTAACGCAATACTGGTTGCTCGATCATTGCATTGGATGAGAAGTGAACGCTATGGTGAGGGATCAGGGACACCACGAAGGATCACCAAGGAGATCACGATGCCGGGAGGCAGGCTCACCCAGCAGGACCGCCAGCAGATCGCGCTGGGGCTGGCCGACAGCCTCCCCTACGCCGAGATCGCCCGGCGCCTCGACCGTCCGACCTCGACCATCACGCGTGAGGTGATGCGCAACGGCGGCCCCACCGGCTACCGCGCCGAGTTGGCCCACCGCGCTACCGAACGCCGCGCCCACCGGCGCAGGCAGGCCGCGCCCCGAGGGCCGCAGACTCACGGACGCGACGCCGAGGCCGTCGCCGAGTACGAGGAGACGCTCACCACCGTCTTCATGGAATCAGGCACGCCCAAGATGATGGCCCGGGTGCTGGCCTGCCTCCTGTGCACCAGCGACGCCGGCAGCCTCACCGCGTCCGAACTCGCCCAGCACCTTCAGGTCAGCCCGGCGTCGATCTCCAAAGCGATCACATTCCTCGACAGCCAGGGCCTCGTCCGCCGTGAACGCGCCGAAGGCCGCCGCGAGCGCTACATCGTCGACGACGACGTCTGGTACCAATCGATGATGGCCAGTGCCCGCGGCACCGCCCAGGTCGCCGAGACCGCACGGCAGGGCGTCGGCGTCCTCGGCCCCCACACCCCGGGCGCCGTCCGCCTCCAGAACGTCGCACGCTTCCTCGACTTCGTCTCCGAGAGCATCACCCGCGCCGCGGACCAGGCCCGCGAAGTCCTCCACACGCAACCCGAAGCGACCTCAAGCGACACTGCCGAGCCACCGTCCGCGTCGTAGGGCCTCCGCCGGCCGGAGGGCCTCATCGGCTCGGGGCACGACTTCCTCTCACGCCGATGAGCGGGCGCGTGGCCGGCGATTCGGTCACGTCCGCCGGCCCGTCACGTCATTCCGCGGCCAGGCGGAACACAGGCCAGCCGATCTCGGTTCGCCAGGCCCGCGGATCCGGGTCGTCGCGCGGTCCGACGAGGTAGGTCTCGTGGACGGGACCGTCCACGGCGAGGGCGTGTTCGACGACCCATGAGCCGAGCCGGCCGTACGTGACGTCGATGTCGTCGTGGGATCCAGAATGGACGGTGATGGCAAGTTCGGCGGACGGAAGGTCGACGGGTGCCACTCGCCCTCGGGCCGGCGGTTCGGCGACCGGACGGTAGACCAGCACCGCTCCTCGGCCGCCGGTGAACAGCTCGTTGGCGTACCGCCCGCCCGGCGGCCCGAGCGGCGGCAGGCCGGTGATCGCGGCGTCGAGTTCGGCCATGGCCTCCGCGTACCAGGACAGCACCTCGCCGTGGTCGATGAACCCCTTGACCGCGGCGACCGTTCTGGCGGCCACTGAGCGCAGCTCGACCTGCGGTAGGCCCTCGTCGGGACGGAGCAGTCGGCGCAGCGAGGTCACGGCGGCTCGCGTGCGGTCCAGCTCGGCTTCCAACCGCCGCAGGTGCCCGCCGACCAGACCGGCGCGTTCCTCGGTGTCCTCGGTGGCGAGGATCTTGGCCACCTCGGCCAGCGGCACGTCCAGCTGACGCAGTCGGTGGATGACCTGCGCGGTGGGGATCTGGCCGCTGGTGTAGTAGCGATAGCCACTGACGGGGTCGACGGACGCGGGCTCCAGCAACCCGGACTCGTGGTAGCGGCGCAGGGTCCGAACGCTCAGGTGCGTCAACCGCGCGAACTCGCCGATCGTCAGTCCGCCGTACATAGCCCCACTCTGCACCCTCACGGGACGGTGCGCTTGACCCTCTCCCCGCGGGAGACCGCAGTCTGAACGCGCGACACCACGACGCAGAGAGGACCGTGACATGAGTGAAGCGATCGATACCCGCCGGCTGCCCGAGGCGATCACCGACTACCTGGCAGCCCACCAGGCCCGTGACCTGGACCCGGCCCTCGCCCACTACACCGAGGACGCCATCGCCGTCGATGAGGGCCACACCTACCGCGGTAAGCGTGAGATCCGCGACTGGTTGGCACGCGCCAGTGAGTACACCTACACCACGGAGCTCGTCGCGGCCCAGCGCATCGACGACGACCATTACGTGGCCGTGCAGCACCTCGAGGGTGACTTCCCGGGTGGCGTCGTCGACCTGCGATTCCGGTTCACCCTGCGTGACGGCCGCATCGCCGAGTTGGTCATCGAGCCCTGACCCGCGAAGACCTCACGACCACGTCGTCATCCGGCGGTCAGAGCGACGTTTATCACCACCCCGACGATGACCACGATGAGCAGGATCCACGGCCATATCCGGCGTTCCTTCGGCGGTGTCCATTCGGAGCGGCCGTCGGTGTTCTTCTCTTCGTTCACAGTGACTCCTTCGGGTGGGATCGCAGGGCGATTCGGGCCGGGATGAGGATGGAGAGGGTGCCGAGGACGGACGCACCGCCCGCGATCGCCGCGTACAGCAACGGCGGGAGGTACGGCACGGGGTCGCCGGTGAGGCCGTAGCTGATCGTGGCCAGGGGCAGCAGTGGCACGGCGGTCCCGATGACGATGGCCGTCACGGCGACCAGTACGGCTTCGGCGCGCATCATCCGCATGACCTGGCTGCGGGTGGTGCCGATGAGGCGGAGCAGCGCGAATTCGCGGGTTCGGCCGGTGACGGCGAGGGCGAGGGCGTTGGTGACGGCCACGGCGATGTAGCCGAAGACCATCAGCAGGGGCAGTGCGCTGGTGAGGATGGTGCCGTCCTGCTGTGATCGCTGCGCCGCCGCGATGTCGTCGCGGTCCTGGACCGTGAGGCCGGGGTAGCGTCGCTGGAGTTCGCCGAGTGAGGTGCCGGCGCGTGCGCGGACCAGGACGGCCTCGTCGATCCGGCCGGTGGTGTGGGGCAGTAGGTCCTGGTGGGGCAGCGTGATGTCGCCGAAACCCGCTCCGCGGCGGTAGACGGCGATGACGCGCGGGGTGATGGGTGAGCCGTCGCCGAGGTGGAGCCGGACGGTGGAGCCGACGCGGGCGCCGAGCGTGCCTGCGGCGGCTCGGCTGATCGCGACCGTTCCGCCGGTGAGGTCACCGAGTTTCCCGGACTGAACGCCGAGGTCGAGCGTGCGGTCGACTCCCCTCGTGTCGATGCCCTGGGCCTGGTATTCGAAGACTTCCGGGTCGCCCAGCATGGTGATCGCCGCGTAGACGGTGGAGCGGACGACCGGCGTGGCCGCCAGCACGCCGGGGGCGTTCCGGGCCGCCTCGACGGCATCCCACGGGACTCCTCCCTTACGCGCGAGGGTCCGGTCGGCGAGGAGCCCGTGGATGGCGTCCCGGTGGGCGGCGGCGGCCATGGTCGTGGGCAGGCCGAGCTGGATGAGGGCGAAGCCGACGACGAGGATCAGCGGTGAGATCGCCGCCGCCAGTCGTCGCGACGAGGCCCGCGCGCTCGCCACCGCGAGGTGGCCGGGCGTGCCGAACGAGCGCCGCAGCGGTCCCGCCAGCACCCGTGTCGAGGCCCTGACGACGGGCGGGCCGAGCAGGGCCACGGCGATGATCATGATCAGCCCGCCCGAACCGGCCCCCGCGACCGCGAACACGCTCCCGAAGAACAGCGGGAGTAGGGAGGCGGCGCCGCCGACCAGCAGGAGCCCGAGACCGGCCACGACACGGGCACCACCGATGGCGCCCTGCTCCAGCGCGGCCTCGCCGAGCGCCTCGACGGGACGGACGCGCACGGCCCGGCGGATCACGGTCCACGCGGCCAGTTCGGCGACGCCGACGCAGGTCACCAGCGCGACGAGGACGGGCAGCGGGCCGGCCGAGAACGCGAAGTCGGCGGGGATCACCCCGGCGGCTCCCAGAGCGCCCTTCAGCAGGAACGCCACGGCGACGCCTGGGACCCAGCCGAGCACCGCCGCGATGAGCGACACGACGAGGACTTCCGCGGCGATCATCTTGCTGATCTGCCGTGGGGTGGCCGCGATGGCGCGCAGCAACGCGATCTCGCGTCGCCGCCGATGGAACGTGAGGGTGAGCGTGCTCGCGACGACCAGCACCGTGACCAAGATGATCATGCCGGTGAGTGCTCCGGCCATCTCCTGAAGGTCGCTGCGGGCCTGCCGTACGTCGTGGAACTCGACGCGGCTGCGGGCCGCGCCGGTGGCGACCGTGACACGGGTGCCGCGCAGGGCCTTGCCGACGCGTTGCGCGAGGGCGCCGGTGTCGGCGTGCGGCGCGGCCAGCACGCCGATGGCGTCGACGGTTCCGGGCGGCCGGCGATCCGTTCGGCTTCCGGGTCGGCGAAGAACAGGGCCGGGCGCCGGTCCGCGCCACGTGACCTGGCGACGCCGCTCACCTGGTAGGTCGCCGGTGCGCTGCCGGCCATGACCTGGATCCGGTCACCGGAGGTCACGCGCGCCCGGCGGGCGAGAACCGCGTCGAGCACGACCTCGCCGACGGTGGTGGGCGGGTGTCCGGAGGCCAGCGTGACCGGAGTCAGGGCCGCGGAGGCCCAGCCGTGCCCGAGTGACCCGTCCCCGGCGGTGACGGGTTCACCGTGCCGGTCGATCACCTCGGCGGGAAAGCTCACGTCCCCGATCGCCGTGCGCACGCCTCGGACCTGCGCCACCCGGTCCACGAGAACGACGGGCAGCGTGGCCCGCTCGGTCAGCGGCTTGTGCTTCGTCTTGCCGTTCCGCGTCACCGCGACGTTCGCCGGCCCACCGACGACGACCGCCGCACCCGCGTACCGCTGAGGTGCGACACCGGGGCTCAGCCCCGACTGCAGGATGATCCCGCAGGCGGTGATCAGGGCCGATGCGCCGAGCAGGGCGACGAACGTGCCCACGAGCCCGCCGCGGTGCGCCCGGATCATCTTCCAGGCCAGGTCCAGCACGGTCACCACTCCCCGAGGCGGGTCATCGCCGTCGCCACACGTTCGGGAGTCGGCGCGTCCAGGTGCCCGGCCAGCCGTCCGTCGGCCAGGAACACGACCCGCCGGGCGTAGGACGCGGCGACCGGATCGTGGGTCACCATCACCACGGTCTGGCCGAGCGCGTCCACGAGGTGCCGCAGGAGAGTCAGGACCTGGCGCCCGGACCGGGTGTCCAGCGCGCCGGTGGGCTCGTCGGCGAAGACCACGTCCGGCCTGGTGATCAGCGCCCGGGCGATCGCGACGCGCTGCCGCTGGCCGCCGGACAGCTCCGCGGGACGGTGGCGTCGCCGGTCGGTCAGCCCTACCCGCTCGAGGATCTCCGCCAGCCACCGCCGGTCGGCGGGCCGGTCCGCCAGCCGCAGCGGAAGCGTGATGTTGTCGGCGACGTCGAGCGCGTCGATCAGGTTGTACGCCTGGAAGATGAAGCCGATCCGTTCCCGGCGCAACGCGGTCAGCCCGGTCTCGTCCAGGTCCGACAGGTCGGTCTCGCCCAGCAGCACCTCACCGGCGCTGGGACGGTCGAGGCCCGCGGCGCAGTTGAGGAACGTGCTCTTGCCCGATCCCGACGGCCCCATGATGGCGATGAAGTCGCCGCGCGCGACGGCGTATGTGACGCCCGCCAGCGCGGTGACGGCTCCGTCACCCCGGCCGTAGATCTTTCGAACGTCCCGCATCCGTACGGCGGCCACGGCGTCCTCGTGCGTCGGCTCGCCCATTGGAACTTCGCTCACCTGCGTGAACGTACGGTCCGGGTGATGGGCCCGGACAGCCCGTGCACGGGTGTCTTCGAGGTGTGGCGCGTGGGGGCTCCGATGGTGGAGCCGGCACCACCCCCGGGCGGGGCGGCGAGAATGAAGCAGTGATCAGTACTGAGGGCGGGCGGCGGCCGGCTTCATGGTGGCCGGCGACCGCCGCGTCCATCCGGTCCACGATGCGGTACCTGTTCGTCGGCTTCGGGACCGGCCTGCTGGCGCTGTTCGCCCTGATCGGACTCCTGCTGGTCGGGGCGCTGTCGCTGATCGGTATCGGCCTGCCGGCGCTGCCCGCCGCCGTGGCCGGGGTGCGGCGCCTGGCCGGGACCGAACGGCGCCGTGCCGCCGCGTTCCTGGATACGCCCGTACCCGATCAGTACCGGAGCGTGGAGGGGGGCTTCGCGGCACGTCTGCGAAGCGTGCTGGGCGATCCCGCGACAGGCCGCGACCTGGCCTGGCTCGCGGTCCACGGCCTCACCGGGACGGTCGGCGGCTACCTCGCGCTGGGCCTGCCACTCGCCGCGCTCAACGCCGCGACCATGCCGCTGTGGTGGTGGGCGATACCGGGCAGCCCACCGTCCGTCATCGGGCTCCCGGTCGACTCATGGCCGGCGGCGCTGACCACGCCGTTCGTCGCCGTCGGCTACGCCGCTCTCGGCCTGGTCATCCTGCCCCGGCTGGCCCGCCTCGACGCGCGCGTGGGCCGGGCCCTGCTGCGGCCCACCGACCGGATGCGGCTGAGCGAGAGGGTCACCGAACTCACCGCCACGCGTGCGGCGGCGCTGGAGGCGCACGCCGCCGAACTCCGGCGTCTCGAGCGCGACCTGCACGATGGGACACAGAACCGCCTGGTGGCCGTCGTGATGCAGCTCGGCATCCTCGAGCGGGCCCTGGAGGCCGCACCGGAGAACCAGCGCGCGCTCGCGTCACGAGCCCAGAACGCCGCCAATGACGCGCTGGCGCACATGCGCCAGGTCGTCCGCGCCATCTATCCGCCCATCCTCGACGAACGTGGCCTGGACGGCGCCGTCGCGGCGCTGGCCGCACACTGCCCGATCCCGTGCGTCCTGGAGACCGCCGACGTTCCACGTGCTCCGGCCGCCGTGGAAGCGGCGGCATACTTTTCGATCGCCGAGGCGCTGACCAACGTCGCCAAGCACAGCGGCGCCCGGCAGACCGTCGTACGGCTGACCGGACGCGACGGAACACTGGTCATCGAGGTGACCGACGACGGCCACGGCGGCGCCGACGAGCACGGCGGCAGCGGGCTCGCCGGCATCCGCCGGCGGGTCGCCGCCCTCGACGGCCGCACCGAACTGCTCAGCCCGCCAGGCGGGCCGACCGCACTACGAGTGGAGCTGCCATGCGGGTCGTGATCACCGAGGACGACGCACTGCTGCGCGAAGGCCTGGTACTCCTGCTGGAGACCGAGGGCATCGACGTGACCGCCGCCGTCGACAACGCCGACGACCTGCTGGCCGCCATCGCCGATGACCGCCCCGACGCACTCGTCATGGACGTACGCCTGCCGCCGACCCATCGCGACGAAGGGCTGCGCGCCGCGGTGGAGGCGCGCCGGATCCATCCGGGCCTTCCGGTGCTCGTGCTGTCCGCGCACGTCGAGGACAGCCACGCCGTCGACCTCCTGTCCGACGGCGGCGCCGGCGTCGGCTACCTCCTCAAGGAACGGGTCGGCAAGGTGACCGAGTTCGTCGACGCGCTACGCCGCGTCGCCGACGGCGGCACCGTCATGGACCCGGAGGTGATCGCCCAGTTGCTGGTCCGCCGGAAGGCCGACGATCCGCTGCGCACCCTCACCCCCCGGGAACGCGAGGTGCTGTCCCTCATGGCCGAAGGGCACGCCAACGCGGAGATCGCCGAGCACCTTTCCGTCAGCCACGGCTCGGTGAACAAGCACATCGGCAACATCTTCGACAAGCTCGGCCTGCACCCCGACGGCAGCGGCCACCGCCGCGTCCTCGCCGTCCTGACCTACCTCAGCGCTTGACGCCGTCCATCGTGGGCGGCCACCGCGCCGGGAGATCTCAGTACAGGCCCATGACCCGGTCCACCGTGATCTCGATCGCGACGAGGCCGGGGAGAGCGGGCGGTGGCGCTCCATAGCGGTCGGCGTATCGGCGTATGCCGTCGGCCAGCCGCCGCGGATCGTCGGACACGGTCGCCGAGCCCTCGAGCGTGATCCAGCGCGAACCCACCACCTGACAGATCGCGGCGCGGCCGGCGGGGTCGGCGACGAGGTTCGCGGCCTTGCGGCGCGACGCGACGGTCATGACCCGTACGGTCGCGCCGTCCCAGGTGAACCGTACGGGTGCGACGTGCGGCGTGCCGTCGGGGCGCACGGTCGTCAGCGTGCCCAGGTGCGGCTCGGTGAGGAAGGCCTCGGCGGAGGAGGGCAGTGGCGGGGGCGCGGTGCTTCGGCGCCGGGTCCCGCGAGCGGTCATGGAGGTTCCTTCCTGACGGGCCGGAGCCGGGTTCGGCCTCCGGCCGGAGAGACGGATGAGCGGGCTCACGCCGGGCCGGCGCGTGCGGCCGTGACCGGTCTCGCGCCCGTACCGGGCGGGCACGGCGCGAGATCCGGTCTCAGCGACAGGCGACGATGCGGCAGGTGCGGCACCCGACGTCAGCCGGGGGCGGCGACGCTGTGGGCGGGATCCGGCCGCAGGGGCGACATCACCGCCGGTACGGGCGCGGGCCCCGTGTCAGCGGAATGCGGCGACGCTGTGGGCGGGATCCGGCCGCAGCGGGCGGCGGCGACGTCACCGCCGGTACGGGCGCGGGACCCGTGTCAGCGGAATGCGGCGACGTTGCGGGCCGCCCAGTCGGCGAACGAGCGGGGCGGGCGGCCGAGGACGTGCTCGATGTCGGGGCTCACGCGCTGCTCGGCGGGCAGCGGCTCGCCGAGGATGGCCAGCGTGCCCTCCACCACGGGTTCGGGCATGAACTGCAGCATCTGCGCCCGGGCCTCCGCGCGGGTCTGCTCGACGAACCGCACGGGACTCCCGAGCGCGTCCGCGATCGCCTGGGCGCGCTCGCGGGGCGTGGTCGGTGCCGGCCCGGTGAGCTCGTACGTCCGGCCGGCGTGCCCCTCCTCGAGCAGGACCCCGGCCGCGACCTCGGCGATGTCGTCCGGGTCGACGGTCGGCAGGCCGATGTCGCCGAACGGCGCGGCGGCCATTCGCTCCGAGCGCACCGTCTCGGCCCACGCGTAGGCGTTGGAATCGAACCCGCCGGGCCGGAGGATCGTCCAGGTCAGGCCCGACTCCCGTACGGCGTCCTCGAAGGCGCGGGGGTGACGGTAGGCCTCCGGCCGGGTGCCCGCGCCCTGAGAGGACAGCAGGATGATCCGGCGCAGACCGGCGCCCTTCGCGACGTCGACGATGCCCTGCGGGTCGCCTCCGGCGACGAGGAGGAAGAGCGCGTCGGCTCCCTCGAGCGCCGGCTTGAGGCTCGCCGGGTCGTCCAGGTCGCCCGGCACGTGCCGGGCCCCTTCCGGCAGGCCGGCAGCCGGGGCGCGCCGTGAGACCGCCGTCACCTGCTCGCCTGCCGTCGCGAGCAGGTGGACGAGCCGTCCACCGACGTTCCCGGTCGCTCCCGTAACCACGATCATGACTATCTCCTTGCGTTTCGCGAGTGAGTCAGTTGACTAACTAAGAAGACCATAACCACTCGAGCGGTGACTGTCCACTGTTAGTTGGATAACTGACTCAAAGCGCGCCGTCCGCAGCACGCGTGGCTCACCCGGGTGAGCGAGCTCGTCATCCGGGGTAAGGGTGACGATGGTTCGTCAACGGCTCGATCCGGGGGGAGCGATGGCGGCTGTTCACCATCGGTACGGCACGGTCCGCGGTCGGCGGCTCTTCTACCGGGAGGCCGGCCCCGCGGACGCTCCTGTGATCGTGCTGCTCCACGGCTTCCCGGCCAGCTCGTTCATGTTCCGCGACCTCATCCCGTTGCTGTCCGACCGCTACCGCGTCATCGCTCCGGATCACCTTGGGTTCGGTCTGTCCGACATGCCGAGGATCGAGGAGTTCGACTACACCTTCGATGCGCTCACCGACCTCACCGAAGGACTGCTCGCCGACCTCGGTGTCGTCCGGTACGCCATCTACGTCCAGGACTACGGCGCACCGATCGGGTGGCGGCTGGCTCTGCGGCGCCCGGAGGCGATCACCGCCATCGTCAGCCAGAACGGCAACGGCTATGACGCCGGGTTCGTCGAGAGCTTCTGGAAGACGATCTGGGACTATCAGCGCGAGCAGACGCCGGAGACCGAGAGCGCCATCCGGCAGGCGTTCACGCTCGATGTCACCAGGTGGCAGTACGTCATCGGGGTTCCCGACGAGACGCTGGTCAGTCCCGACACGTGGCATCACGATTTCGCGCTGCTCTCGCGTCCGGGCAACGATGAGATCCAGCTGAAGCTGTTCCTCGACTACGCGACCAATCCGCCGCTCTACCCCCGCCTGCACGAGTACTTCCGCACCGGGCAGGTGCCGCTGCTGGCCGTGTGGGGTCGCGGTGACCCGATCTTCGGCCCGGACGGGGCCCGCGCGTTCGCCCAGGATCTCCCCGATGCCGAGATCCATCTGCTCGACGGCGGTCACTTCCTGCTGGAAAGCGCCGCCGAGGAGGTGGCCACGTTGATCCGAGGCTTCCTCGCCAACGTCAAGCCAAGCGCGTGATGACGAGCGTGCCCTGTGGTCCTCAACGCCTAACGCAGATGGGCGCGGTAGAGCTCCTGGAGCGCTTCCCAGTGCCGGGCGTCCGCTTCCGCGTCGTAGGTCGGATTGTCCGGCACCGCGAATCCGTGATGAGCGTCGTAGAACTCCACGGTGTGCTCGACTCCGGCGCTCGTCAGCGCACTCTCCAGTAGGTCGGCCTGCTCGGCGGTGAACGACCTGTCGTCTTTGGCGGCGCCCACATAGACCGTGGCGGTGATGCGGTCCGCCGCGAGATGCGGGCTCGACTGGTCGTCGGCGACGGCGAGGCGGCCACCGTGGAACGACGCGGCCACGGCGACCTTGCGCCCGAGCCCGCCCGCGGTGATGAGCGACAGGCGGCCGCCCAGGCAGTAGCCGGTGGTGCCGATCGCGGATCCCGTCACTTCCGGACGTGCCAGCAGGAAATCCGCGTAGGCCTCGGAATCAGCGATGATCCGGTCATTGGTGAGCACGCTCGTGAGGCCGGCCAGCCGCGCCCGCTCGTCCTTGTCGGTGAAGAGGGTGGCCACGTCGAACGGTCGCCACTCGCCGGCGCGGTAGTAGATGTCCGGGACCAACGCGACGTAGCCCATGCTCGCGAGGTGGTCGCCGAGCCGCCGGATCGTCTCGCGCGCTCCGCCGGCGTCGGGGAAGACCAGCACGCCCGGTGCCGCGCCGTCCCCGTCGGGGACGTGGAGGGTTCCGTCGCTCTGCCCGTCGGGAGTGGAAATCCGAACGCTCAGGCGTCCCATCGCGCTGCCTCCGCTCGGCTCGTCAGCGCCGGTCGCGTGAAAACGTATCAGCGTCCGTCTCGGCGCGGAGGTGTCACGCCGACCGCGGGGAGGAGGCTCGCCTCTTCGGCGGCGAAGTGCTCTTCCAGCCCGGCGACCACTCGGTCGAGCTCGTCGCGGAGGTGTTCCAGGTCATCCGCCGGCTCGTCGCCGAGGAGCGTCTCGAGCTCGGTCAGGGCCTTCTCCATGACCCGATGCTCGGCCCGCAGCCGTTCGATGACGGGTACGAGGTCGGGGAACTCCTCCTCGAACGCAGAGAACGCGCCGTTCTCCCGGGTGTGGTGCAGGTGCAGGCCGTAACAGAAGGTCAGGCAGTGCCGGCGCAGCTGGGCGGCCAGGTCCGCTGAAGGCGCGGCCTGTGGCCCTCCGGCGAGCAGCTCGTCGATCCGCGCCCGTACGTCGCGCAGTTCGGCACGCAGATCCTCGTGGTGCCGGATCAGCTGCTCACCGATCATCCGGTTGCGCGCGGGGTCGGCGGACAAGTCGAGGGGGTGCAGGGCGACCACGGGGATCGTACGGACGGTCTTCTCCTGGTATGCGCGGAAGCCGGGTTCGATCGCGCACTGGCGTTCGTACCAGTGGTCCCGCTCCTCGCCGTCGAGGACGACCGCCCGGGTCGCGAGCGCGCGGACGCCGCCCGCGGTGCCGATCTCGAGCGTGACCTGCGGGTTCGCCACGATGTTGTGGTACCACTGCGGGTGTTGCGAGCTGCCGGCGTTGGAGCCGAAGACGAGGTGGCGGTCTCCGTCGCGCAGGTGGACGACCGGGGTGGTGCGGGGTCGTCCGGTCTTCCGGCCCGCCGTGGTGATCAGCACGAGCGGTACGCCGTCGAACATCCCTCCGACCTGGCCGTTGTTCGCGCGGAACTCCTGGATGATCCGTTGGTTGAAGCTCGCTGTTTCCGAGGGCGTCGCGTTCATGGAGACCTCCACCGGAGGGGTGTCCGGTACGGTGTGGCTGCCGAGGAAGTGTTTGCTTTAAAAGCAATGTTTGCTTTGAAAGCAAATATGATTTGATCGCAAACGTATATGGGTGATCGCGGGGATGTCAACGGATCCGGAAGCCGGCCTGGGCGCGGACGAGGCGGTCCGGGCCATGCTGCTGCTGATGCCACGTCTGGCCGCGCGGCTGAAGCGCACCCCGATCCCCGAACGACTGCGGTCCTTCAACCTCGCGCCACGGCACCTGTCGCTGCTGTCGTACCTGCTGTTCGACGGGCCGATGGTGGTCGGTGAGCTCGCCGCCCGGCTGCAGGTCGCCCCGACCACCGTCAGCCTCATGGTCAGCGACCTGACCAAGCAGGGCGTCCTGCAGCGCCGCTCCGACCCCGGCGACGCCCGGCGTACGATCGTGGACCTCACCGAGGACCTCGAGACCCGCGCGGCGATCGAGAGCTGGCTCGCCGGCGGGGCCACGGCCTGGCGCTCCGCGTTCGAGCCGCTGTCCCCGGAAGAGCGCGCGCTGTTCGTCCGGACCATCGAGACGTACGAGGCCGGCGCCTCCGGCTCCGCCGAGGGCGGTTGACCTTCAAGCGGGTCGAAGGCCCACGATGGCCGCCATGGACGACACCGGAGCACTGGTGAGCATCGGGGCCTTCGCCCGCCGGGTGGGGCTGAGCCCGAGCGCCCTGCGGTTCTACGACGACTGCGGCCTCCTGCCACCCGCCCACGTGGACGGCGCGACGGGATACCGGTACTACGCCCCGGACCAGGAGTCCCGCGCCGTCCTCGTACGGCGGCTCCGCGAGGCCGGGCTGCCGCTGGTCGACGCCTCGGCCGTGCTCGACGGCGATCCCGGAGAGGCCCGCGCCGTCCTGGCCGAACACGCGCGCCGGACCCGCGAGACGGCCGCGGCGGCCCAGGCGGCGATCGACGCCGTCCTCCGCGACCTCTCCGGCTCCCCGGGAGGCGCGGAGGCCCGCGTCGGCGGCCCCGAACTGGCCGGCGCGGTCCGGCAGGTCGTTCCGTCGGCGGCCCGAGGGGAGGCCCGGGAGGAGTTCCCGGTGCTCGGCTGCGTGCTGGTCGAGATCGCCGGGCAGGAGGTGCGCCTGGTGGCCACCGACCGGTACCGGCTGGCCGTCCGCGCGCTGCGCCCGAGCGTCGTCACCGGTGGCCCGCACCAGACACTGGTCGACACCGCCGCGCTGGCGGAGATCGCGTCCTGGGCCGTACGGCTGCCGGAGGTCGGCCTCGAGATCGACGGCCGGGGCGCCCGGGTGTACGGCGACGGCGACCGTCGGGTGATCCCGGTGACGGACGGGACGTTCCCCTCCTACCGGGTCATCCTCGACGACCTCCCGGCCGCCCGGCATCGGTTGATCATCGAGCGGGACGCCCTCCGTACGGCGCTCGCGCGGGACGCCGACGGGCCGGTCACCTTCTGGTCGGACGACGGGCACGGCCTGGTCGTACGCCGTGGACCGCACGAGACCCCGCTCCGTGCCATCCGCACGGGACCGCCGGTGCGGATCGCCTTCGACCCGGCGGTGCTCCTTCCGGCGGTCGACGCCAGTGTGGGCCCCGACGTGCTGCTGGAGATCTCCTCGGCGACGCACCCGGTCGTCGTCCGCTCCGCCGACCAGGGCGGCTTCACCACCGTGGTCATGCCGGTCCACGACACCACCGGCGCCTGAGCCCACGCG
Organism: Actinoallomurus acanthiterrae; assembly: GCF_054775715.1. NCBI lineage: Bacteria > Bacillati > Actinomycetota > Actinomycetes > Streptosporangiales > Thermomonosporaceae > Actinoallomurus > Actinoallomurus acanthiterrae. The sequence goes on from NZ_BAAHCO010000001.1 coordinate 106,277, forward strand.
AAAGGGAACCATGAACCCGGACAATCCGGTCGTACGGCTGTGCGCGGAAGGCATGCGCGCGGAGGCCGACGGCAGAGCCGCCGACGCCCGTGACCTCTTCGAGAAGGCCTGGGAGACGGCCACCGACGACTACGAGGCCTGCGTCGCCGCGCACTACCTCGCCCGGCACCAGCCGACCCCCGAGGACACGCTCCGCTGGAACCGGGAGTGCCTCGCCCGCGCGGACAAGGTCGGCGACGAGCGCGTCCGCGGCTTCTACCCGTCCCTGCACATCAACCTGGGAACGGCGTACCGCGACCTCGGCGACCTCCCCGCGGCGCGCGAACACTTCCTCCTCGCCGCCGCGTGCGTCGACGACGCGCCCCAGGGCCAGTACGGCGACTGGAACCGATTCGCGATCGCCGAGGGCCTGCGCTCGACCGGCGGCCTGGAGCACCGCGCCGCCGACGACCTCCTGCCGGACCTGCTGGCCCGGCTCTGCGCCCGCGCCGACCTCAAGGCTCTCGGCCTGATCCTGCCCGCCTACCTGGGTGACCTGGGGACCGACGCCGACCGCGTCCGCCTGACGACGGCCCTGCACATGGTCCACGCGGCGAGATGGCTACCGGACGACGACCAGACCGCCATCGGCCAGGCGATCGCCGCCTTGTCCCCCATCCCCTGACGAGACCACCGTCGGCGCTTCTGGACTCGGCGGCCGCGTTCATGGGAGCTCAGGGCTCCCGTGTGAGCGGCTGTGCGTGGCGTCAACGGGCGAACTTTTCGATGGCCGCCGGGGTGACGGGGGTGAAGAAGTTGACGAGGTTGCCGTCAGGGTCGCGGAAGAGCAGCGACCGGTTGCCCCAGGGCATTGTGGTGGGCTCGGTGACGAAGTCGGTGACGAAGCCGGTCAGGTTCTGGTGGACGCGGTCCACGTCGTCGACGAGGAACTCGGTGATCACGCTGTGGTTGTCCGCCGGGCGGGCAGAGCCCGGGGCGAACAGCGGGACGGTGCGAGTGCTGGCGATCGCGAGGGTGGCGTTCGGGGTCTTGAGCTCGGCGAAGTCCTCCGTGGCCCACATCGCCGGCACTCCTGTGGCGCGCTCGTAGAACTCGACGAGGCGCGCTACGTCGCTGGTGATGATCCGGATCGAGACGAAGTTCATGGTGATCTCCTTGGCCGTGCTGAAGTCGTGCACTTCGCAGGTTAGGCGAAATAGTGGACAGAATCGGTCCCCTATTTACGTAGGCTGTGCACATGTCTCGACCCACTGGCCGCGTGCTGACACTCCTGGAGCTGCTGCAGTCGGGCGGCACCCGGACGGTGGCCGAACTCGCCGACCGACTCGGCGTCGAAGGGCGCACCGTGCGGCGGTATGTGGACCAGCTGATCGACCTGGACGTGCCTGTGGAATCGGTGCGCGGCCGCTACGGCGGGTACCGGCTCGCCCCCGGCTACCGTTTGCCTCCGCTCATGCTCAGCGACGACGAGGCGCTGGCCGTGCTGCTCGGTCTGGTCGCCGGCCGCCGAGCAGGGTTGACGACGACGGAGCACACGGCGAGTGAGACCGCGTCGGCGAAGATCCGGCGGGTGCTGCCCAAGCACATCGCCCGTCGGCTCGACACACTCCTGGAGGCTCTCGCCTTCACGGATCAGCCCGGGGAGTTCGACACCCCGGACGCCGGGGTCCTCCTCACCATCGCCGATGCGGTGCGCCACCGTAGACCGGTCTCGATCCGCTACACCGACCGCGACGGACGGCGCAGCGAACGCACGCTGCACGCGTACGGGATCGTCGCCCATTCAGGCCGGTGGTACGTCACGGGCAAGGACGCCCGGAACGGCGAGGACCGAACCTTCCGGCTCGATCGCATCGCGGACGCGAGGGCCCTGCCCGGTTCATTCGAAGCGCCGGTGGGTCCGAGTCCGGCACAGCGCGTGTTGTCAGGGTTCGCCACGGCTGAGTACCGGCATGAGGTGACCTTGCGGATCCACGGGACGGTTGAGCAGATCCGCGCCCACCTTCCCGCCAGCGTCGCGAGCCTGGAGGAGCTTACGACCACGGCAGGCGAGGACCGGGCGACCGAGCGCTGGCTGCGGGTCGAGCTACGGGCGGAGCGGCTCGACTGGCTGCCTCCGGTGCTCGCCTCACTCGACCGGCCGTTCGTCATCGAGCGCCCCGATGAACTGCGCGATCGCGTCATCGCGCTCGCCGATCGCCTCGCGTTCCACGCCCGCCAAGCCTGACAGGGTGGCACACCCGGTTCGAGGTCGGCCATCCGGCCTCCGCCGATGTGGTTATACGCTGGGTGACCAGCCCGGATTCGCAGGTCACGCCGGCTTGGGAGGGGACCATGGCAGCTGCACGCCAGGGATGATGGCCGTGCCGAGGAGACTGCTTCGTCAGCTGGGGATGATCTGGGATCGGCTGTACGCCCCAGGGTCAGGTCGTGACGAGCTCCCGCGGATCATGGAGCGCGAGGGAGCCTTTCGGCGCGTCGCGACGCTGGTGGCCGAAGGCGCCTCACCGTCGGCGGTCTTCACGGCGGCGGCCGGTGAGATGGGCGGGCTGCTCGGCGCGGACTACACGTCGATCACGCGTTACCGGGAAGACCGGACGCTCACCCTGGTCGCCAAGTGGAGCAGCCCCGGCCTTCCGGAACTCGACGCTCCCTTCGGAGGCCGCTGGGCCGTCGCACCCGACACGCCGGCGGGCGCCGTGCTGGAGACGGGATGGCCGGCGCGCCGGACGATGGCCTCCATCGAGAGTGATCTCGGTCCCTGGGCCAGGGCACATGGCCTGGGAGTCGGCGTTTCCGGGCCCATCACGGTCGAGGGCCGGCTGTGGGGGGTGATCACCACGCTGTACCGGGAGACCAACCCGCCACCCGATGACGCCGAACAGACCATGTCCGAGTTCGTGCAACTGCTGAACTGCGCGGTCGCGCAGGCCGACGCCCGCGCGGAGCTCATCGCCTGCCACGCCCGCATGGTCACGGCGGCCGACGCGGTACGCCGGAGCGTCGCGGCGGACTTGAGCGACGGACCACGGCAGTGTCTGGAGGCGCTCACCCGGCAGCTCCGGGAGGCGCAGGCCGGGATCGCGGATGAGGGGCTCCGGCGACGCCTGTCGCGGTTCGCCGATGAGGCGTCGGCGATCGACGGCCGGCTTCGGCAGGTTTCCACGGACCTGCTCTCCGTGGGCCCGGCGAGAGGCGGCTTGACGGCCACCCTCAAGGCGCTCGCCCGTCGCTGCCCGGTGCCCGTCGACCTCAACGTTCCGACCGGTCAGGAGCTGACCGACCGGGTCGAGATGACGGTCTATCAGATCGTGGCCGAGGCGCTGCTGAACGCGATCAGGCACGCCCACGCCTCCGCGGTCCGCATCGATCTCACCAAGGACGGCGAGGGCGTCCGGCTGTCGATCAGCGATGACGGTGTCGGCGGCGCCCATCCTCTGCACGATGAGTCCGGGCTCGCCGCGCTCAAGAAACGGGTCGAGGTGCTCGGCGGGTCTCTTCAGGTCGAGAGCCCGGTCGGGGAAGGGACGTCGCTGTCCGTCACGCTTCCGTGTTCCGCGTGATCGCCGCGCGGAACGTCAGCGGCGGGCCGTGTGGTGGTCGACGATCCGGCGCAGCAGGGCCGTCAGCTGCTCGCGTTCGGGTGCCGAGAGGGGCGAGGAGGGCGTCCTGGATCTCGGTCAGGACGGCGGTGAGGTGCTCGAGGCGGTCGCGGCCGGCGGTGGTGATCGTGATGATGTTCCGCCGGCGGTCGTCCGGGTCCGGTGAGCGTTCGATCAGCTTCTTCTCGGCGAGTTCGTTCAGTGCCGCGACGACGTCGCTGCGGTCGATGCCGGTGCGGCGGCCGAGCTCGGCCTGGCTCGCCGGGCCGAACTCCTGCAGGGCGGCGAGCAGCCGGTAGTGGTAGCCCCGCGCGTCGGCGGCGGCGAAGTGCTCGGACACCAGCCGGCCGCTGTGGATCGAGGCCTGGCCGAGCAGCCAGCTGGGCGCCTGCCGCAGGCGGGTGGGCGTCGTTTCGTCGCCTGTCATGGGGCGCAGTCTAGCCGTTGGCCGTACCAATGAATGGTGCTATTGTTGGCCGCGCCAATGTTGGTTACGCCAATGAATTGAGGTGTGTCATGACCGACCATGTCGAGCTCTCCGCCCTGGTCACCCGTCTCGGACTCTGGCTGGACGAGAAGCGATTCGACGAGGCGCGCACGATCTTCACCGAGGACGCGACCGCCGACACCCTGGGCGGCACGGTGCACGGCGTCGACGCCCTCGCCGCGCAGGCTCGCCGATCGCACCCGGCCGACGTGGCGACCCAGCACTTCATCACCAACCCCCGCATCGAGGTGGACGGCGACCATGCCGCCATCGACGCCAACCTCCTCGTCGTCTTCGCGGCACCCACGGGACAGCGGATCCTCGGCGAGCGGTACCGGCTCGAGGCCGTCCGCACCCCCGGCGGATGGCGGCTCTCCCGGGTGGCGGCCAGCCCGATCTGGGAGTTCTCCCCGGCCTGACGCTCACGTCGGCCTCCGGAGTCCGAGGCGCTGTACGGCGTAGGCGCGCACGGCCTCGGCGAGCCACGGCGGCAGGTCGGGGTCGACGGCGGCGACGATGGCGCGCTGCTCGGGATTGTCCGTGATCAGATCGGCCAGAGCGTGGTAGGCGGCGGCGTCGGCGGGCCAGAGGGCGCGCACACCCTGATAGTGCTCGGCGACCAGGTCCAGTGCCTCGGGCGCGTCCGGAGGCGCTCCGCGCCGACGGGCCTCGGCCATGCGGATGTACAGGCGTTTCCCCTGCTCGGCGGCGTCCTCGTAGTCGGCGCGGGTCCAGTGGCGGGTGACGTGCTCGGCGTCGGCGACGTGACTCTCGGCCGCCGTGCCGTATCTCACGCGCAGATCCTGGCGCAGCCGGTCCTTGGCCTCGGCCAGTCCGCTGAAGAACTCCTCATCGCGCATGAGGCGTTCTCCGGACAGGCCGGCGATGGTGCGGTCGACGGTGTCCAGCACCCGGGTGAGGCGGTCTCGTTCGGCGGCCAGTTGTTCGCGGTGTCTCCGTAGCGCGGTGAGCTCGTCGGTGGCGCCGTCCAGGGCCGCGGCGATGTCGCTCAGCGGCATGCCCAGTTCGCGCAGCAGCATGATGCGCTGCAACCGCAACAGCTCCCCGCGCCCGTACCAGCGGTACCCGTTGTCCGACACGTCCGCGGGCACCAGGATGCCGATGTCGTGATAGTGGCGCAGTGTCCGGGACGAGATACCCGCCATGCGGGCGACCCGGCTGATGGAGTACCGCATGACCGCAGGTTAACCGCTGGACCTTCTCGTTACGTCAACTTCTAGGGTCGCGGAGGTGAGCACACACCTCCCATTCACCATCACCGGCGTCCGGGTCTTCGACGGCCGTGACGACCTCGACGTCACCTGCGTGCGAGTCGCCGACGGGCGGATCGACGCGCTCGGCGACGCCTCGATCGCGGCCGAGGGCGACGTCCTGGTCGACGGGCGCGGCGGGACGCTGCTGCCGGGCCTCATCGACGCACACGTCCATCTGCTGCCCGGCTGCACGCAGCTCGCGGCGGTGTTCGGCGTCACGACCGTGATCGATCAGTTCAGCAAGCCGGAGGTCATCGAGCCGGAGACGGCGGCCGTGCGCGCGTCCGTGCGGGGAGTCGGCCCCGTGCGGGCCGACCTGCGGACATCCGGCATCGGGGCGACCGCTCCCGGCGGCCACCCCACGATGGCGTACGCGCCGCTGCCCTACGTCGGCGAACCGACGGACGCGGCGGCGTTCGTCGACGCGCGCGTGGGCGAGGGCGCCACCCACCTGAAGGTCATCTACGACAACGGGGCCGGCGCCCTGCTGGACATCCCGACGCTCGACACCGCGACGATCGAGGCCCTGGTGCGGGAGGCGCACCGGCTCGGGCTTCCGGTGGTCGCGCACGCCTCGACGGCCGCCGGGGCGGTCACGGTGGCCCGGTGCGGCGTGGACGTGCTGGCGCACGCGCCGTTCGACGCCATGAGTGACGAGGAGGTGGACGCCGTGGCCGCCGCGGGCTGTGCGGTGATCGCGACGCTGGACGTCGTCGACGGATTCCCCGGCCCCGACGGTGTCCTGCCGCTGCTGGCCGAGCCGAGGCCGGCCGGGCGGCTGCCCGCGCGGTGGCGCAGGGTCCTGGACCGCCAGGCCCGGCGGTGGATGCCGCCTCAGCCGCCCGACGGCGCCGCGGCACGGCGCAACACCCTGGCCCTGCTGCGGGCGGGAGTGCCGGTGCTGGCCGGCACCGACGCGCCCAACCCGGGGCTGGTGTTCGGTGCGAGCCTGCACCGCGAGCTGCGGCACCTGGTCGCCGCCGGACTGAGTCCGGCCGAGGCGCTGACCGCCGCCACCGCCGTGCCCGCCGAGGTGTTCGGCCTGGCCGACCGTGGCCGGGTCGCGGTCGGCCGCCGCGCCGACCTCGTCCTGGTGGACGGCGACCCCACCGCACGCGTCGACGCCACTCAAGAGGTGCGCGCCACGTGGGTCGCCGGACGCCGCGTCGAACCCGACGCCTACCCGGGCAGCCAGGCCGAGCGCGACGGCATCACCTGGCTCCGCGCCACGAACGAAAAGATCGTCGCGGCGATGCGCGAACGCTGGCCCGGCCTGCCCGCGCCCGAGCAGGTCGTCCGGGACGACGGCGAGCCGCTCGGCCGGCTGGTGCCCGCGGCGGGAGGCTGGCAGGCCATGACCGTCTTCGGCGCCCCGCTCGGCGAGGTCACCTCCCGCGAGGAGGCCAGGGAAACGCTGCTGACCACGGGCCTGTCGTGCCTGGCCGAGCCCTGGTGGGCCCGGCCCGTGGACGAGACCCCCTGGCGCCAGGCCCGCCTGCTGGAGGTACGCCCCGACCGCGTCCGCCTGCGCTGGACCGACCCGATGGCCGAACAACCGGCGTCCGGGCAGTGGTTCGACCTCGACGACGTCGACCTGTCCTACACCCGGCCCTCGGAGTGAGCTTCACGTGTCCCGGAGGAGCCGCGGATCCTCCGGGACGCGCCTGCGAATAAATGAGCTGCCCCCTGGCGAGCCTCTTGTTAGGCTCCGGCCGCATCGGCGTCGCGCGTACGCCGTCGTCGTCCGTACGAGGAATGGGGGCTCGGCGATGCGCCAGTGGTCACAGGTCATCACGACAGAGGATCACTCGGCGGCATCGAGGACGACACTTCATGAATTCCCTGAACATCGGGGTGCTCGCGCATGTTGACGCGGGCAAGACGACGCTCACCGAGCGGCTGCTGTTCCACGCGGGCGTCATCGGCGAGCTCGGCAGCGTAGACCGGGGCACGACGCAGACCGACTCCCTGGAGCTGGAGCGGCGACGCGGGATCACCATCCGATCGGCGGTGGTGTCGTTCACCATCGACGACCTGAAGGTCAACCTGATCGACACGCCCGGCCACTCCGACTTCGTCTCCGAGGTCGAACGCGCGGTACGGGTCCTGGACGGCGCGGTGCTGGTCGTCTCGGCGGTGGAGGGCGTCCAGGTCCAGACGAGGGTCCTCATGCGCGTGCTGGCCAGGCTGCGCATCCCCACGCTGATCTTCGTCAACAAGATCGACCGGATGGGCGCGCGCCACGACGACCTGCTGCGGGACATCGCCCGCAGGCTCGCCCCCGGCGCGGTGGCGATGGGCACGGTCACCGGCCTGGGCACGCGCGACGCGGCGACCCGGCCGTACGCCCTCGACGATCCGCGGCACCTCGACCGGGTCACGGAGGTACTGGCCGACGGCGACGACTCCTTCCTGGCGGCGTACGTCCGCGCCGACGGCCGGGTCGACGCCGCGGACTGCCGGCGGCGGCTCGTCGCGCAGACCGGCCGGGCGCTGGCGCATCCGGTGTTCTTCGGTTCGGCCGTGACCGGCGTGGGCGTGGCCGAACTCGTCCGCGGCGTCCGCGAACTCCTTCCGCCGGCCGGCGGAGCGCGCGGCGACGACCTCTCCGGCACGGTGTTCACGATCGAGCGTGACGCCTCCGGCCGGAAAGCCGCGTACGCGCGACTGCACTCCGGGATCGTCGCCGTACGGGAGCACCTCACCCTCTACCGGCGCACCGGTGGCGCGCCCACCGCGTGGCAGGAGCACCGCGAGAAGATCACCGCCCTCGAGGTCTTCGACCGGGGCGGCGCGGCACCGGCTCCCCAGGCGGGGGCGGGCGACATCGTGAAGCTCCGGGGCCTCAAGGACGTACGGATCGGCGACCGGATCGGCGCGCCCGCCGACGGGCCGGACGAACCGCACTTCGCACCCCCGACCCTGGAGACCGTCGTACGGAGCGTGCGCCCGGCCGACGCTCCACTGCTCCACGGCGCGCTCCTTCGGCTGGCCGAGCAGGACCCGCTGATCAACGTACGCCTGGGCGACCACGAGATCTCCGTGCTGCTGTACGGCGAGGTGCAGAAAGAGGTCCTCCAGACACGGCTGGAGGAGGAGGCGGGCATCGCCGTCACCTTCGACGCCACGCGGACCGTCCACATCGAGCGGCCGGTCGGCGTCGGCGCGGCGTTCCACGAGATCGACCGGCACGGCGACCACGAGGTGTGCGCGACGGCCGGCTTCCGGATCGAGCCCGCCGAGGCGGGGACGGGCGTGCGGTACGGGCTGGAGGTCGAGCCGGGATCGCTGCCCGCCGCGTTCCACGCGGCCATCGAGGACAGCGTGCACGCCGCCCTCCGCCGCGGGCCGCACGGCTGGGAGGTCACGGACTGCGCGGTCACCCTGACGCACTCGGGCTACGCCAGCCCGGTCACGACCGCCGGCGACTTCCGGACGCTGACGCCCCGGCTACTGGAGCGGGCACTGCGCCAGGCCGGGACCCACGTGTACGAGCCGGTGGGCCGCTTCGAACTGGAGGTTCCGGCCGACCTGGTCAGCGGCGTGCTGGGCACGCTCACCGAGGCCGGCGCGACCCCCGACGACATGGCCGTACGGCGCGACACCGCGTACGTGACAGGCGTGATCCCGCTCGGGCGGGTGCACGAGTTCGGGCGGCGGCTGCCGGGTCAGACCCGCGGGGAAGGGGTGTTCCTGACGGAGTTCGCAGGCCACCGCCGCGTCGAGGGAACCCCGCCGCGCCGGCCGTGCCCCCGCGCGGACCGGTCCGGGTGAGGACGCCGCGCTCACCGGATCCGGCCGGGGGAAGCGTGTGATCTCAGGTCGCTCGCGTCCGGTCGGCCGTCCGCGCGGAATGATCGCACGTCGTCCGGGTCTGGTCGGGGTCACCGGGTGATCGGTCGGCGGGTCCGCGCGCGTTTGAGCTCGAAGAAGCCGTCCGTGCCCGCCACGAGAAGCACGCCGTCCCAGAGCCGGCCGGCGGCCTCGCCGCGGGGAATGGGGCTGACGACCGGGCCGAAGAACGCGATCCGCTCGCCGTCCGGTCCTGGGACGTGGATCGCCGGGGTTCCCAGGTCCTCCCCGACCGGGTCCAGACCCGCGTGCTGGCTCTCCCGGAGGGCCTCGTCGTGGTCGGTCACGTCGGCCGCGTCGGCGAGCTCGGCCGGCAATCCGACCTCGGCCAGCGCGTCCAGGTAGAGGGCCCGCCCGACGGGCGCCTTGTCGTGATGGATCCGGGTGCCGAGCGCCGTGTAGAGGTCGCGCAGCACCTCGTTTCCGTACTTCCGCTCGGCCGCCATGGCGACGCGGACGGGTCCCCACGTGTCGCGCAGCCACTCGGCGTACCAGTCCTCCAGGCCTTCACGGCCGTCGTTCAGCATCGCCAGGCTCATGACGTGGAAACGCACCTGGACGTCGCGCACCTTCTCCACCTCGAGAAGCCAGCGGGAAGCGATCCACGCCCACGGGCATTTGGGGTCGAACCACATGTCAGCACTGATCACGCGGTCAGACTAGGAAGCAGAATGGCCGGGCGTAAGGACCAATGTGCTACATACTGATTGGGCCAATGGCCTGGAGCCGGTCCGGTCGGGAAGGCGGGTCGACCGGTGGATCGGCCGGCTTCGTAGGATGACCGAGGACCTGCTGCGCTCGCGGGAGGTGCCCGACGACCTTCCGGGGAGCCCGATGGGAAACGAGCCGATTCGGCCTGACGTGACGGTCGTCGAGGTGCCGCAGTGGCAGGGATCTTCCTCGGTGACCGCCCATCGCCTACGCGCCGGAGCCCGCCTCCTCGGCGACCTCGTCCCCGCCGCCGACCGGGTGTGCGTCGACGTCGCGAATGACGACGGCGGCCGGGCGCTGGCGGCCAACGCCCGGCGGACACGCGCCGCATTGGAACGCGCCGATGGCCGGTTCACCGTCACGCTCGGCGGCGACTGCGGTGTCGAACTCGAGCCGATCGCCGCCGCGGCGCGCCGGCACGGCGACCGGCTCGCCGTCGTGTGGTTCGACGCGCACGGCGACCTCAACACACCGGAGTCCTCGCCGTCCGGCGCGTTCCACGGCATGGTGCTGCGCACGCTGCTCGGCGATGGGCCCGCGGACCTGGTGCCCGACCGGCCCCTGAAACCCCGCCAGGTCGTGCTCGCCGGAGTACGGGACCTCGACCCGGCCGAACGCGACTACGCGGCCGCCGCCGGCATCCCGGCCGTCGGCGACCCGGACGCTCTCGTCGAGGCGGTCGGCGACGCGTCCGCCGTCTACGTCCACATCGACCTCGACGTCCTCGACCCGGAGCTGTTCTGCTCCGTCGGCGTGCCCACGCCACAGGGGCTGACGCCGGACCGGCTGCTCGCGATGGTGACCGCCCTCGCACAGCGGTTCGAGGTGACCGGACTCGGCATCACCGAGTACGAGCCCGCGCGGCCCGAGGACCAGGACCTCCTCGCCGGCCTGATCCGCCCCATCGCGGACGCCTGCCGTTCGTCGGTCGCCGCGGTCGTCGAGCCCCGTGCCCGCGCCGCCTGGCCGGCGGAGTTCACCGAAGAACACGAGGGCTGGCTGCTCCGGCACACCCCCGACGTCCGACGCCGTCGCTCGAACTCCGCGGTGCCGCCCTCGTCCGGCGGTGAGGCGGCGATCGGCGACATCGAGAGGTTCTACCGGGACCGCGACCGGCCGGTCATCATCCAGGTCCCCGATGCCCTCGGCGACCTCGACGCCCTCCTGGACCGGCGGGGCTATCGCCGAGATGCGCCGACGACGGTACTGACCGCCTTCACCGAGGAGGTCGTCGCGGCCACGGCGGGCGCGGAGACGCCGTCCGTCGACGTCGACGAGGACCTGGAGCGCCCGCTGCGGGTCTTCGCCGAGTTGGACGACCACGCCGACACGACCGCCGTCGGGGAGAAGGTGATCTCCCGGATAGCGCGGCCCGCCGGGTTCGCGAGCGTGACGCGGAACGGCCGGGCCGTCGCCATGGGGCTGTTCGTGGCCGACGCGGGGTGGGCGGGCGCCTTCTGCATGGCCACCCGCCCGGACCTTCGGCGGCAGGGCGTCGGCACCGCCGTCCTCGGCGCCGGCGCACGATGGGCCGCCCGCCAGAGCGCGGACCGGCTCTACCTCCAGGTCGAGACGGGCAACGACGCCGCCTGGCGGCTCTACCGAAACGTCGGCTTCACCCCGTCATACGCCTACCACTACCGAATCGCCCCCTGACCAGCGCGACCTGGCGCCAGGAGCAGCTCCAGGTCGCACAGCCGGACCGCCAGAGGCGAGCCAGACGGGCCCGGGGCGGACCGCCGGGCCGTCAGAGGCCGGCGCGGTCGGGCGAGCCCGACTCCACCCAGCGGTAGACCGCCTCGACGCCCTCGGCGACCGTCGTACGGGGCGTCCAGCCCAGGTCTCGCTCGGCGGCGTCGATGGCCAGGGCGCTGCGCTGCAGCTCACCGGCTCGGGCCGGCGCGAACTCCGGGTCCAGGTCACGACCGGCCGCCCGGCCGAGCAGGTCGATCAGCTCCCGGACGCTCGTCTCGCGGCCGGTCCCGATGTTCCACATGCCCGGCTGGTCGGTCTGGGCGGCGGCGAGGAAGGCCCTCGCGACGTCCTTGACGAACACGTAGTCGCGGGTCTGGTGGCCGTCGCCGAACACCGTCGGCCGCTCCCCCCGGACCGCGCGCCCGCAGAAGATGCCGACCACGCCCGCCTCACCGGCGGGATCCTGGCGCGGGCCGTAGACGTTCGCGAGCCGGAGCGCCGCGTGCCGCGTGCCGTACAGCCGGTTGTACAGGCCGAGGTACTGCTCGGCGCAGTACTTCGCCGTGCCGTACGGCGCCTCCGGACCGGGCAGCACGTCCTCCGGCGTCGGTATCGGCGCGTCCACCCCGTAGATCGCGCCTCCGGTGCTGGCGAACAGCACCCGGGCCCCGACCGCACGGGCGGCCTCCAGCACGTTGACCGTGCCGACGACGTTGACGACCGCGTCGTCGGCGGGGGCGTCCACCGACACCCGTACGTCGATCTGCGCGGCCAGATGGCAGATCAGCTCCGGCCGTACGCGCTCGACGATCGAGCGGAGCGCGGCCGCGTCCGTGATGCTCGCCTTGTGGACGACGACGGAGGGGTCAAGGCGCCCCGGCCGGCCACGGGACAGGTCGTCGAGCACCGTGACCTCGTCGCCGTTGTCGAGGAAGACGTCCGTCAGATGAGAGCCGATGAAGCCGGCGCCGCCGGTCACGAGGATGCGCATGTTCCGCAAGCGTAGGCGATCCGCACGCCACCCCGGCATCGACCGACGGCGAATGTGGATACGCAGTTCCCTACCGGCCGGTGTGGATATTCGCACGCCGGCCGGTGGCGCGCCGCGGGCGGTCGGGGCACCGGTCCGCGGCGGCCCGCGCGCCGGCTCGGGATCGAGTGGTGGCGTGGCGCGGGCCGCCGGGGCACGGTGCGAGTTCCCCGGTCAGGCGGCGGGCACCTTGTCGAGGAAGCCGTGGACGTTCTGGATCCGGCCGTCTTCGGCGAGGACCACCACGTCGAACCCGATGATGATCGCCTCGGCGCCGGCCGGGCCGAGCTCCCAGGTGAACCGGGCCAGGTTGTGGTGGGCGTCGACCACCGCGCCGGGGCGGAAGACGAAGTCGGGGAACTGGGCCTGCACGGCGCCGATGACCGCGTCGATGCCGTCGTGCCCGGCCACGTCGGCCAGCGGGTCCAGGTAGGTGCCGTCCTCGGTCCACAGCGCCTCGACTGCGGCACGGCGGGCGGCGGGGTCCTTCTCGTTCCAGGTGTCGATGTAGCGGCCGACCAGCTCGTTGATGTCGCTCATTGCGTTCCTCCTTGAGATCCGATGCCTCAAAGATGCCGAGCGACGAGCAGAAGATCGATTACGTGGGAGGTAACGGCCCCGACTCGACGTGGCTGTGCGCCGGGGCGGTCCGTTGTTTCCCGAGGGCCTGGGCGTTGGGGAGCGTAACCCTCAGGGCCTGGTCTCACGGTGTCACAGGTCCATGACGGCGAGGACGAAGTGCACGTCCTCGTTCCCCTCGTTCGCGTACGAGTGCGGCCGGTCGCCGTGGAAGACGGCGGCATCCCCGGCGCCGATCTCGGTGCGGCTGCCGTCGACGGTGAGGCTCAGGCATCCGGAGTCCACGGTGACGACCTCGCGGGTGCCGGGCGTGTGCGGCTCGCTGTCGCGGCACTCGCCCGGGCGCAGGACCCACCGCCACAGCTCGACGGACGGGCGGGGATCGCTGCCGGCCAGGAGTGTGCCGGTGCCGCCGGCCGCGCCGTGCCACAGGACGACGTGACGCTCGGCGGGGAAGAACTGGATCGGCGGCTCCTCCTCGACCTGTACGAGCCGGGTGAGAGGCACTCCGAGGGCCTCTGAGACGCGGATGAGCGTGCCGAGGTTGGGGTTGCCCCGGGCCTGTTCCAGCGCTACCAGGACGCCCTTGCTGACCCCTGCCCGCGCGGCGAGCTGATCGAGGCTCCAACCGTGCGCCGCGCGCAGGGAGCGTACGGTGCGGGCGACCGCGTCGCCGACCTTGTCCGTCACGCAGGACACCCTAGATGGTCATTTCATTGAACCGGACGGTATGCTGAACCGACCGATGATTCGAGAGGATGGGTCCATGCTCGAGCAGATCGTCATCGATGATGCGATCCGCACCTTGCGTCCCGACTTCGCGGTCCTGCTCATGACCGCGGAGGGGCTGACGAACGCCCCGTCGGACGGCCGCGTCGCCGACTCCGCCGCGGCCGACGGCGTCGGCGGTGGTCATGTCGAGGCCTGGCGGGAGGCGTACCGGGGGTTCGGCGTCAACCCCAAACGCGCCCGCCCGTCGGTGGACGCCCTCCTGCGCCGTGGCGACCTGCCGGAGATCAACCGGGTCGTGGACGCCTACAACACGATCAGTGTCCGGTTCGAGCTGCCGATCGGTGGCGAGGACCTCGACGCGTACGACGGTCCGGCACGGCTGGTCCGCGCCGGCGGGGACGAGCGCTTCGACACGGTCAAGAACGGCGAGGCGGTCGTCGAGCACCCCGACCCCGGCGAGGTCATCTGGCGCGACGGCTCGGGCGTGACCTGCCGCCGCTGGAACTGGCGTCAGTGCACCCGCACCCGCATCACCGAGGACACCAAGAACGCCCTGTTCATCCTGGAGCGGCTGGAGCCGTACCCGATGGACGTGCTGGCAGCCGCGGGGGAAGCGCTGACCGGCCTGCTCACCGAGATCTCCCCGGGCGCCGTCGTCCGTACGCGCCTGATCGAACCGTGATCATCGCACTCGCCCTGGCCTCCGCGATCGCCTTCGGCGCCGGCGACTTCTGCGGCGGTGCGGCCTCGCGGCGGATCGACGACCTTCGTGTCCTGCTGGTCAGCCTGCCCACCGGGCTGCTCCTGCTACTCGGGGTTGCGGTGCTCGGCGGTCCGTCGAACGCGACCGCGCTCGGCTGGGGAGCCCTCTCCGGAATCGCCGGGGGAGCCGGGCTGCTCGTCTTCTACCGGGCCCTGGCCATGGGCCCGATGAGCGTGGTCGCCCCGGTGTCCGGGCTCCTGGCCGCCGTCGTGCCCGCGGTCGTCGGCATCGCGCGCGGCGACCGGCTGAGCCTGATGGCGATCGCCGGGATCGTCCTGTGCCTGCTGGCCGTCTGCTTCGTCAGCATCGAGCGGGGCGGCGGGCCGGTCCGGCTGACGGGCGGTCCCGTCCTGGCGGTGGTCGCGGGTACGTGCTTCGGCCTGTTCTTCGTGATCATCCACTTGGGCGACGACGGCACCATGTGGCCGCTGGCGGTGTCCAAGGCGGCCAGCCTCGCGGTGGTGCTCGTCGTGGCCGTCCTGGCGCGCCGTGGCCCCCTTCCGCTGCTCAGGAACCGCGGCGCCCTCGGCATCGCCCTGCTCGCCGGCGTCCTCGACGTGCTCGGCAACGCGCTGTACGTCCTCGCCGCGCGGGCGGGTGCGCTGAGCATCGCCGGGGTGCTCAGCTCGCTCTACCCGGCCAGCACCGTGCTGCTGGCCCGCCTCGTGTACGGCGAACGGCTGCGGCCGATCCAGCGCCTCGGCCTCGCCATCGCGGTCGTCGGCGTCACCCTCGTCACGACCGGCTGAGACGGCGTCTCGGAACCTCCAAGCGTCATTGCGATTCGTAAGGCAGGTCGCAGCCGCCGGCCGGTCGGAACCACTCCGGGGACATCGGGGAATCAGAGTCGACCGTGGTTCTCGGAAAGGAGTCCGCCGGATGGCCGGCTCCCCGCACCGGCCCCCACCCCTTCCTCACGCGCCACGCGTAACCTCAGCCGGCACCGAACGCCGGACGGGAGCACCCGTCCGGCGTTCTTGCGCTCGTCCTCGGGAAAAGGGAGTCGTCGTCGCCCGAGCCGCCGGCCGGATGGTCGGCCGACGGATGCCGCTGAAACACAGCGGCGCGGAGTGCTTCGCGCGCCGTCGGTGTGCCAGTGAGACGGCCACGACCGGTCGAGACGGTCGGGCGGCGCGGATGAGCGTCGGCCCGACCGTCTTCGGTGTACGACCCCGCAGGGGTCAGTGGCTGCTGAGGTCGGCGACGGCGTTCGAGTGCTGGGGGGTCGACCGGAGGCCGGCGGATTCCAGGGCCTTGCGGTAGGCCTCCATCATCGCCTCGGTGTCTCCCGCGGCGCCGAACAGGTCGCCCAGCTCCCGCCAGACCCGCGCGGTCGCCCGCGACGGGGCGAGCACGTCGAGTTCGCCGCCGGTCGCGCGGAGCGCGGTCAGCGCCTCCTTGTGCTCACCGGTGGCGACGAGCGCCTGGGCGAGCATGAGCCGGGCCCGGATGACGGTGACCGAGCCGCCGGGGTGGGAGGCGAGCTCGGTCAGGACCCGCTGGGCGATCGTCACCGCGGCGGCGGGCTCTCCGAGCACCATCTTCGAACGTGCCGTCTCGATGAGGCACTCGGCCGCGTCGGCGCCGCTCAGCGCCTGCTGCGCCGTGTGCAGGAGCTCCAGGGCCTTGTTCGCGGCGTCCGGCGACGCGTCGCCGGGCAGCAGGCTGCGTGCCGACGCGACGCGGAGGCGGGCCTGCGCGGTGGTCAGCGTGTCGCCCGCGTGCAGCGCGAGCGCCTGGTCGGCGAGGTAGAGGGACTCTCCGCCCGCGCCTTCCTCGAGCGCCCGCCGGCTGGCCTTCCGGTAGGCCGTGATCATGACGGTGGGGTCCAGCTCGGACGCGGCGAGGAGGCGCTCGGCGAGCGTCCGCGCCTGCGCGGCGTCGCCGCGATCGAGGTAGGTGCTGATGAGGGTACGTCCGACCTCCGCGGCCTCCTCGCCGCCGAGCAGACCGAGCTCGGCCAGGCGCTCCAGCGCGGACTCGCCGAGCGCGATCGTACGGCCGAGGTCGCCGGCGGCGCGGTAACAGCGGGCGAGGACGACGATGACGGGCAGCCATCCCGCCCGGCCGCGGTCCCTCCCGGCCTCCTCACGGAGCTCCTCGAGCGCCCTGATGGCCTCTTCGCCGTCGCCACGGGCCTCCAGCGCGCGGGCCTGCCCCCACCGGGCCCGCTTGGCCAGGTCGGGGTCGTTGTCGACCGCGGAGAGGATGTCGCCGAACATCCTGAGCGCCTGATCGGCGTCGCCGGCCAGCAGAGCGAGCTCAGCGTGGCGGACGCGGACCTGGAGATGCAGGCGCTCTTCCGGCTCGATGCCCTCGGACAGGTACTCCGGCAGGCAGCCCAGCCGGCTCGCGAGTAGCCGGACAACTGCGGGCGTCGGGGTTCGCTTCCCCGACTCGATCAATGAGATGTAACTGTCGGACAGCTCCGTCCCCGCCAGCTGCGCCTGAGACAGATGTTTACTCAGACGTAGGTTACGGACTCGCTCACCGACGCTTCCTTGACCCGGCATCTCGACTCACTTACCGAAGGGTTTCACCCGGAATGGGTTACGTCTTGTTCGTAGGGTGCACTACCTCACACATGGAGAGTAACCCAAACGACACGGACAACGTGGAGAAGTTTTGGTCAAGACCGGGGTCGAATCAGTCGTCAGCGTCGTCCTTGCTCGGAAAGATCATGCTGCAGACCTCGAGGTAGAGCTGTTCGGGGTAGGGGAGGAAGCTGACGACGCGGAACGCCTGGTCCTGACCTGCGGACTCGAGAACGAACTCCCCGTAGCCGAGCATCCGCCCGGTGATGGACCGCTGGAAGCTCATGTCCGTGACCTTCGACAGCGGCATCATGGCCACCTTACGGGTCAGTAGGCCCGTGGTCAGGAGCATGCGCTGGTTCGTTATGACGAAGTAGTCAACGGACCACTCGGCGACCTTCCACACGAACCACGCGAGCAGGATCAGCCAGGCCCACCAGATCCAGCTGACGACAGACCCGCCCTGCTTGGCCAGCAGGTTGCTCAGCACCCCGGCGACGATGAGGCCGCCGAGCACGAAGCCGATCGGGGTCATGAGCACCGCCGGATGGCGCCGGACGGTGATCACCTGGTGCTCGTGCGGCAGGAGGTAGCGGTGGATCGATGCGGGCGCCGAATCGCCCGGCGTGACGAGCCTCATGGCGCGGTCACGAATTCAGCGGGCGAATCGCTCGCCGGAGCCCGGCCGCCGGACGCGTGACGGGCGATGGGTCTCGTGCCGTGGGACTTCCCCAACAGCACGGGCGTCAAGGCCCCGTCCGCCCGAGTGAGGTACTTCTTCAAGGAAACCCCGCCTCCCGAAGGCCGACCCACTGACCCATTTAATTTGTACACCAGGCGACGATCCAGCCGCAAAGAGCCGCGCGAACGGATGCGCCGGATCGCGTCGAAGTACGGGCGCTCGCGCCAGGACGCGCGCTAGACGACGCCGTACAGACGGTCGCCCGCGTCGCCGAGGCCGGGGACGATGAAGCCGTTCTCGTTCAGGTGTGAGTCGACCGCGGCGGTGACGATCCGGACCGGCACCTTGCAGTCCGCGAGCTTCTCCTCCATATGGGCGAGGCCCTCGGGCGCGGCGAGCAGGCAGATGGCGGTGACGTCGTCGGCGCCCCGGTCCATGAGCAGCTGGATCGCCGCGGCGAGCGTGCCGCCCGTGGCCAGCATCGGGTCCAGGACGTAGCACTGGCGGCCCGACAGGTCGTCCGGCAGCCGCGTCGCGTACGTCGTCGCCTTCAGTGTGCCCTCGTCCCGCACCATGCCGAGGAACCCGACCTCGGCCGTCGGTAGCAGCCGGGTCATCCCGTCGAGCATTCCGAGCCCGGCGCGCAGGATCGGCACCACCAGGGGCTGCGGCCGCGTCAGCCGTACGCCTTCGGCCGGCCCGACGGGTGTGTCGACCGTCACAGGAGCGACACGAACGTCACGGGTCGCCTCGTACGCGAGCAGGGTCACCAGCTCGTCGGCGAGCCGGCGGAACGTGGGCGAGTCGGTGGTCGCGTCGCGGAGCGTCGTGAGCTTGTGCGCGACGAGGGGGTGGTCGACGACGAGGGTCTTCATATCCCGAACGGTATCCGAATGGATGCCTGAGCATGGGGAACGTACCGGCCATGAGCGAAGGGATGAGCCCCGAGGAGGTCCGCGAGCGGCTGCGCCGCAGAGCGGTCTTCCTCCGGGAGTTGGCCGAGGCGAGGGAGCTCCGGAAACGCGTGTCCCCCCGCCGATCACGCCGAGAACGGGTCCGTGAGGCAGTCCGCATGCGCACCTTCCGATCCAACTGACCGGACCCGGGTTTTCCCGTGCCGCGAATCTTTGGGCTCCGCATCTGCCAAGATGCCCGAGCAGGACGCGCGCGGCTGGGGTGAAGATGACTGAACTGGACACGGCGGACTTCGCTGTCGTGGTCTATCGCGAAACCGACGCGTGGGAAGTCGAACAGCTTCCCATCGCGCTGACAGAAGACCTCGAGGGGCTGATCCATGCCCTACGGCAGCAGCCCAGCATCGGGGGCACGATCGGGTTGGTCGCGGTCGGCGACGACTTCTTCGTGGCCCTCCGGATGCTCGCCGACGAGGTCCTGGTCTTCCTCTCGGACGTCACCGCGTCCGTCGACTGGGTGCTGGCCCGGCAGATCGTCGAGTACCTCGAACTCGACATCCCCGACGACGAGGAACTCGACCAGGTGCTTCCCGCGGGAGACATGTCGATCTTCGCCGACCTCGGCCTCGACGAGATGGAGCTCGGCGCCCTGTCCGGCGACCTCGACCTCTACCCCGACGAGATGCTGGCGAGCATCGCCAAACGACTCGGATTCGGCGCCGCCTTCGAGCGTGCGATCGGTTGACCGCGGCTTCGGGAGAGAATAGAAGCGTGCCGTACTTCTCCGCGGTGTTCGCGCGTGGCGACGCCGGATGGATCGGGACCGAGCCCGACCTCAGCGAGGTCACCGGTCTCGAGGACATCGCCGACATCATGCGAGAGGCTGCCGTCGAGACGGCGGCCGACACGGTCGTCCTGCTCGTCGAGCAGGAGGACGAATGGTTCGTCGTGGTCCGCCTGGACGACGGCGAGGACCCCCGCGTCTTCCTCTCCGACGGTCGAGCCCCCGTCGGCAGCGAACTGGCCGAGATGCTCAGCGAGCAGCTCGACACCGAAGACGTGTCCACCGACGACCCGGTCGGCGACGCCGAACTCCTCGCCGACCTCGGAACCACCTCCGGCGCCCTGACCGCCCTCGGCGAGCGAACCCTCCCCGGCGACGCGCTGTCGGTCGTCGCCGAAGGAGCCGGGTTCGCCGAGGAGTACGAGCGGCTCCGCTAGCCGGGGCCGTCATGGACACCGGAGGGCCGACGGCGGACGAGGCGATGCGGCTCGCCCTCGAGGAGGCGCGGCGGGCCGCCGCCGACGTGCCCGTCGGCGCGATCGTGCTCGCCCCCACCGGCCAGGTCATCGGCGCGGGCCACAACGAACGCGAACGCACCGGCGACCCGACCGCGCACGCCGAGATCCTCGCCATCCGCCAGGCCGCCGCCCACCAGGGCGAATGGCGACTGACCGGCTGCACCCTCGCCGTCACCCTCGAGCCCTGCACCATGTGCGCCGGAGCCGCCGTCCTCGCCCGGCTCGACCGCGTCGTCTTCGGCGCCTTCGACCCCAAGGCCGGGGCCGTCGGCTCCCTCTGGGACGTCGTACGCGACCGCCGCCTCAACCACCGCCCCGAAGTCATCGCCGGCGTCCTCGCCGACGAGTGCGCCGCCCTGCTCACCGAATTCTTCGCCGGCCGACGGGACCGAGGACCATCCGACTTCCGGTAGGCTCCCGTCTTGGTGGAGTCGCCTAGTGGCCGAGGGCGCACGCCTCGAAAGCGTGTGATGGGGCAACTCATCCGTGGGTTCAAATCCCACCTCCACCGCCATGTTCGGTGCCCCCTTCGGGGGGTCACCTTCCCCTCTTCTTGCTTCCATCCGGGGGGACGACCCCCCGGACCCCCCGGTGCGCGGCTTCGCCGCGCCCTCCCGCGCCTCCGCGTGTTCGCGCCCTCCGTGTGTTCGGCGGTTCATTTGCGTTTAGGGCTTTTGGTGACTTTGGCGCGGTGTGATCGGGTTGTGATCATTTGTGGGGAACCGGACTGTCCGTTAGTTGGTCTCACCGTCGGTCGGAACGATCGAAGGGGGGCCGGTGGGTACCGTCCGGGTTCGGTTCGTGGCGTTCGTCGCGCTTTCCCTTGTTCTGTGCGGCGGCTGTAAGAACGGTCGGTCCGACCGGCATTCCTCGGTGAGGCCGTCGGCTGCCGGCACCTCGCCCACGGTGCGGCCCTCCGCTACCCCGGGCCGTTTCGGTGCGGTCATGGTGAGTGCGCGCCGCTTGGCTGGAGGTACGGAGGTGACGTACCGGGTGGCCACGATCAAGCACGTCGTGGACAAGTACACCGAGTACAACAAGGTCATCGTCACTGGTCCGCAGGCGACGCTCGAGTTGAGTCCCGACGTCCGGATCACGCTCATGGTGCCGCTGTACGGGTTGGAGGCCAAACCCACGCGGGTCACCTCGGCCGCTTTCGTCGCGGCACTGGCGAAGAATCGCAGGTTTCTGCCCAGCGTCGGCTTTGAGGTCCGGGTCGGGGCGGACGGTCGGATCACCTCCCTGCAGCAGGTCTACACGCCGTAATCGACCACCTTCCGCGTCCGGCCTCGGCTTGTGATTGCTCCTGTACCTACTGGTATGTACGATCCTTCCCATGGATACCAGGGAGCGGCTGATCGAGAGCACGCGGGAGTTGTTGTGGGAGCGCGGGTACGTGGGGACGAGCCCGAAGGCGATTCAGCAGCGGGCGGGGGCCGGTCAGGGCAGCATGTACCACCACTTCACCGGCAAGCCGGATCTCGCGTTGGCGGCGGTGCGGCGCAGCGCCGAGGAGATGCGGGACAAGGCCGAGCGTGAGCTCTCCGGGCCTGGCACGGCGTACGAGCGGATCGAGACGTACCTGCTCCGCGAGCGGGAGATCCTGCGCGGATGCCCGGTCGGGCGGCTGACCCAGGATCCGGACGTCATCGCGGACGCGGAGCTCCGGCGGCCCCTGGAGGAGACGTTCGACTGGCTGCGGGGACGCCTGGCGGAGGTTCTGGCGGAGGGGCAGGAGCGCGGAGAGCTGCCGGGAGGCCTCGACCCGGTCGCCACGGCGGCGACGATCGTGGCCACGCTGCAGGGCGGCTACGTGCTGGCCCGGGCCGCCCAGTCGGTCGAGCCGTTCGAGCACGCGATCAAGGGTGTGCTGGGCCTGCTCGCCGCCCAGACGACGTCGGCCCCGCGCCCCGCCTGACGAGAGGGAGCACGCGCGTGTACGCGATGCAGTACGAGATCACCTTGCCCGCCGACTACGACATGAAGATCATCCGGGAGCGGGTGGCGACGCGGGGTCGGGCCATGGACGACTTCGGGGGACTGGGACTGAAGGCGTTCCTGATGCGGGAGCGTGGGGTCTCCTCACCGGTGAACCAGTACGCGCCCTTCTACCTCTGGGACTCCGTGGACGGCATGAACCGTTTCCTGTGGGGCGGCGGCGGGTTCCGCGGGATCGTGGAGGACTTCGGGCGGCCGGGGGTGCGGCACTGGACGGGTGCCGGGTTCGAGCGGGGGCCGGCGTACGGTGCGACGCCGCGTGCGGCGACCCGCCGTACGGAGCCGATCGAGGCGGGAGTGGACCCGGCGGGCGTGGTCGAGTCGGCGCTGGAGGAGCTGGGGCGCCGCGCCCGTACGGAAGGCGTGCACGCGACGGCGCTGGCCGTCGACCCCGGGCGGTGGGAGCTCGTGCACTTCACGCTCTGGGCGGATTCGCCCGCGGCGGCGGACGGCGACCGGTACGAGGTGCTGCACCTTTCCGCGCCGCACCTGCACGATCTGGCAAGGGGACGGCAGTGGTGAACCGCGAGGCACGTTTGGATCGGGAGGCCGGGCATCGCCTGCTCGAGGTCCTGCAGGACGAGCGGACCCGGCAGGGCACGTTGCCCTGGTTGGAGGAGCTCGCGCCCGGATTCCCCGACTGGATCGTGACGGCGCTCTTCGGCGGCACGTACCAGCGCGACGGCCTGTCGCTCCGCGACCGGCAGTTGGTGAACCTCGCGGCCCTCACCGCGCTCGGCGGGGTGGACCCGCAGTTGACCGGCCACGTCCGTACGAGTCTGCGGGTGGGGCTGACCGCGGAGGAGATCGTCGAGGTGTTCGTTCACCTGGCGCCCTACATCGGGGTGCCGAAGGCGCTCGCCGGGCTGCGGGTCGCCGCGGCCGTGCTGGAGGACGAGGCGTGAGGGCCGCTCGTACGGTTCTCGGCGACGTCCCGGCGGAGGACCTCGGCGTCTGCGACGCCCACGATCATCTGTTCTTCCGGAGTGCGCGGCTGCCGGGGCAGGAGCTCGACGACGTCCCCGCGGCGACCGATGAGGTGCGGGCGTTCCGCGCGCTGGGCGGCCGTACGGTCGTGCAGTGGACGCCGTACGGGCTGGGCCGGCGCGCGGACGCGCTCGCGGAGGTCTCCCGGGCCGGCGACGTGCACGTGATCGCCGCGACCGGGCTGCACCAGGCGGTGCACTACGAGCCGGAGGTCCTCCGGGAGGTGCGCGGGCGGCTGGACGAGCTGTTCGTCGAGGAGCTGACCGAGGGCGTGCACGGGGGTCCCCGCGCCGGGATGATCAAGGTGGCGGGCGATTTCCACGGGCTGGACGAGCACGCCCGGTCCGTGCTGGCCGCGGCGGCGCGGGCTCATCACGCGACCGGCGCGCCCATCGGGGTACATCACGAGCTCGGGACGGCGTCGCTGGACGTCCTGGATGTTCTGTGCGGCCGGCACGGCGTGCCTCCGGAGCGGGTGATCCTCGGGCACCTGAACCGCTTCCCGGACCCGCGTGTGCACGCGGAGGCGGGCGAGGCCGGCGCCTTCCTGGCCCTCGACGGCCCGTCGAGGGCCAACCACGCGACCGACTGGCGGCTGTTCGACCTGCTCGCCGCGCTCGTCGAGGCGGGGCACGCGGATCGGCTGCTACTGGGCGGTGACACGACGACCGCGGCGGCCCGGGCGTCGACCGGCGGCGGGCCCGGCATACCGTACCTGCTGCGGGTGATGAGGCCGAGGATCGTCCGCGATCTGGGCGAGGACGTCGCCGAAAAGATCTTCGTGGCGAACCCGGCCCGGGCGTTCGCGGTCGACTGGCGGTGCTGACGGCCTATCCGGAAGGTAAAGGAAAGTTGGCCCTCCGGTTGGCTGCATCGCGAACTAACACGTCGCCACGGACGTCATGCTTACTGACCGGAGTCGTCCGGCCGAGCGACGAGCCCACAGGGTGGGGTAGGGAGGATCGTGTTCGGTCCACAGGGCTTCCTTACCTTCAGCGTGCTCGTGATCGGTTTCATGGGCGCGCTGTACTGGCTGGTGAGAACGCGGATGCTGGCGCTGAAGATGGTCGCCGGGGTGGTCGCCTTCGCCCCGGCGATGCTGTTCGGCGTCGCGCTGGTGAACAAGTTCTACGGCTACTACCAGAACTGGGACGACGCCTGGCGCGACCTGACCAACCAGGCGCCGGCGAGCGTCGCGCGCGTGCCCGACCTCGGTGACCGCCTCGACCAGGTGCTGAACGAGGCGGTGAAGAAACGGAATGCGCGTAAGAACGGGTTCGCCCTCGAGACCGTGCTGACCGGTGTGAAGAGCAACATCACCCGCCAGGGCATGATCTACCTGCCGCCCCAGTACTTCCAGCGGCCGTACGCGGCGCAGCGGCTCCCCGTCATCGAGCTCATCCACGGTGCGCCGGGGAACCCGGGCGACTACGAGGGCCGGCTGAAGATCTCCGGGATGTTCCGCAAGCTGATCGCCGCGCACAAGGCCAAGCCGGCGGTGCTCGTCATCCCGGACGTCGGCGGCGGGCCGGACCGCGCCACGCAGTGCCTGAACACGGCCGGCGGCGAGCAGGACGAGACGTACGTGGCCTATGACGTGCCCGACCTCGTCGCCTCGCGGCTGCGCGTGGAGCCGCCCGGTCCCGCCTGGGAGATCGCGGGATTCTCCGAGGGCGGCTACTGCGCGGCCAACCTCGCGCTGCGTCACCCGGACCGGTACGGGATCTCCGCCTCGCTGAGTGGCTACTACGAGCCGTTGCGGCGCAACCGGCTGCCTCAGCCGGTCGACCCGTTCGCGGGCAACAAGGCGCTGCGCGACGCGAACTCCCCGCTGAAGGTGCTGGGGCAGCCGCGCATGAACGGCCGGATGCCGAGATTCTGGGTGATGACCGGCAGCGGCGTCCAGGTCGACCTGGTGCAGGCGCAGGCGTTCGTCGACCTGGTGAAGCGGTTCCAGCCGGACGTGCCGTTCCTGATCGTCAAGGGCGGCCAGCACAACTACGGCGCTTGGCGGGAGGCGTTCCCCAAGATGTTCGAGTGGGCGACGCCACGCCTGTGGAACGCCACTCCCTGCCGACCAGGGCCCGGCCTTACCTGCTGACTAGCGGGCGTATTCGTCCAGGTCGAGCACGCGGGCGTGGAGCACCAGGCGCTGGTGGAGGGCCGCCCGGAGCGCCCGGTGCAGGCCGTCCTCCAGGTACAGCTGGCCGCGCCACTGAACGACGTGCGGGAACAGGTCGCCGTAGAAGGTGGAGTCCTCGGCCAGCAGGGAGTTCAGGTCCAGCCCGGCCTTCGTCGTGATCAACTGGTCGAGGCGGACCTGGCGTGGGGGTACGTTCGCCCAGTCCCGGGAGCTGAGCTGGTGCTCCGGGTAAGGGCGGCCCTCGCCTACTGCCTTGAAGATCACGCCATGCAGTTTAATGCGGGCGCGACCTCATCGGCGCCTCGTCCGCCAGGCCCGGCCACGCGCCCGCCAGTCGTATCGGGTGCCGAACCCGGCGAGGTGAAGCGCGATGAACAGCAGTCCGAGCGTGTCCAGCGTCGGATAGTTGAAGAAGTCCGAGCCCTTGCCGAGCCAGTCCGCGAGAAGGGCGATGGCGAAGCAGACCGCCGCGACCAAGACGAACATTTGTGCCTCCTGAGGTAGATTCGCGTCCCCCGAGACGCCCAAGAGATCTCCCACAGGACGAAGATCAAACCTCGGGTGAGACGGCTCTCGCCTTGTCGCGCAGGGTGGTCTTCTTGGCGCGGTTGCCGCAGGTCCCCATCGAGCACCAGCGCCGGGTGCCCGGCCGTGAACCGTCGAGGAAGAGGGCCCCGCACCGCGGGCCCGCGCACTCGCGGACGCGGGCGATGGCGGCCGAGGTGACGAGGTCCAGGGCGTCCCGTGCGATCAGGGCGAGCGTCGCCGTGACGGGGTCGTCCGCCCGCCATCGGACCCGCCCCGACGCGTCGAGGCTCGGCACCGGCACGGGGGCGGCGGCGGCCCGGTTGAGGCGATCGCGGGCGGCGTCGCCGCAGGACGCCGGCTCTCCGGTACGGACGGCCGCGATGACGAGGGCGTGGACCGCCTCCCGGAGCTCACGGGCGCGGGCGACCTGGTCGGGGCTCGGTACGACGGTCTCGTCGAGCCCGTACGAGCCGCACTGCCGGATCCAGGCGGCCAGAGCCGTGCCGTCGGCCAGTTCCTCCGACTCCGAGGGCGTCCCCCGGTACCGCAGGGTGCGGATGAAGTCCAGGCACAGTCGGCCTGCTCCCTCCCGGAACCGCACGGTGTCGCTCGTCGTCGCCATACCTCACCCTAACTCCGGAACCGGTTTAACTGGTACCGTTCGGAGAACCCGTTAAACCGGTTCTGCTTGTGAGGTGCCGTGTCCCCCCGATCCTCTTCCCCCACCGAGGCGTCACCGTCCACCCGATCCGTGCCCGAATCCGGGCCGCCGGGCTGGCTGGTGCTGCTGCTCGCGGCCTCCTGCGGCCTGACCGTCGCGAACCTGTACTACGCACAGCCGCTCCTGGCCGAGCTCACCCGTTCCTTCGGCATCAGCGGTCTCGCCGCCGGCGGCCTGATCACCGTGACGCAGGTCGGATACGCGGCGGGCATGGTGTTCCTCGTCCCCCTCGGCGACCGCATCGAGAACCGGCGCCTCGTCTCGACCCTGCTCCTGCTGACCTGCGCGGCGCTGCTCGTCTCCGCGACCGCGCCGGTGTTCCCCGTGCTCCTGGCCGCCTCGCTCGTCAGCGGAGCGACCTCCGTCGTCGTGCAGATCCTCGTCCCGTTCGCCGCCGACCTGGCCCCGGACCACACCCGCGGCCGCATCGTCGGCCGCGTGGTGAGCGGCCTGCTCACCGGCATCCTGCTCTCCCGTACGCTGAGCAGCCTCCTGGCCGACCTCGCCGGCTGGCGCGTCATCTACTTCACGTCGGCCGTCCTCATGGCGGTCCTGGCTCTCGTGCTCCGGTCGGCCCTGCCGACCCGCGCCCCCAGCACCGGCCTCTCGTACGGCCGGCTGCTGCGCACGACCGTCCACCTCGTGCGCGTGCACGCGCCGCTGCGGCGGCGGGCGCTCTACCAGGCCGCGATGTTCGCGATGTTCAGCGCCTTCTGGACGACGATCTCCTTCGTCCTCACCGGCCCGCCGTTCCACTACTCCCAGCTCGGCGTCGGACTGTTCGCCCTGGTCGGCGCGGGCGGCGCGCTGATCGCCCCCTGGGCGGGACGCTGGGCCGACCGGGGGCTGACCCGTCCGATGACGGCCGTCGCCTTCGTCGTCGCCGCCCTCTCGTTCGGCGTCGCCGGAGTGGGGCGGCACAGCGTGATCCTGCTCGCCGTCGCGGCGATCCTCATCGACATGGCCGTGCAGACCACCCTCGTGCTCGGCCAGCACACCATCTACGCGTTGGACCCCACCGCCCGCGCGAGGCTGAACAGCGCCTACATCGCGACCCTGTTCCTGGGCGGCGCGGTCGGGTCACAGCTCGGATCGGTCGCCTACCACGAGGGCGGCTGGACCACGCTGGCCGGCTTCGGCGCCGCCCTGCCCGTCCTGGCCCTTCTCGCGTGGTGCACCGAACGCCGCGTCAAAGAGACAGCGCCCGCAGGGTGAGGACGACGGCGGCGACGATCAGCATCACCAGAGCGTTGGGCAGGCCCTTGAAGTCGCTCTTGCGCAGGTGGGCGCCCACGGCGCCGATGAAGTAGAGGACGACGCCGATCGCGGCGGCGACCCCCAGCGGGCCGTACCACAGCCCGATGACCAGGCCCGCCGCGCCGGCGATCTCGCAGGCGGCCAGGAACGGGAACATGCCGAGCGGCACGCCGATGGAGGTCATGCCCTCGACGATCATCTTTTGGCGGGTCAGCTTGGCGAACGCGGAGAACAGCAGCGCGACCGCCAGTAGCAGGCCGACGATGGCATAAGCGACGAACATTGCGGGGCTCCCGATGATTGGAACACGTGGAGCATGGAGATTAGCAGATCATTGAAGACTTTCAATGATCTAACTCTGCCGACTATCTGCGGCTTGTATCATCGAGGAGTGATCTCGCACCGTCCCGGCCTCGCCCTCGCCTACGCAGGGCAGATCGCCAACGGTCGGATCAAGAAGGCCCTGGCGGCGCACGGTCTCAAGCCCGCCCACTCCCACGTCCTGATGCTCCTCACCGAGAAGGGCGCCATGGGGCAGCAGGCCCTCGTGGAGGAGCTCCGGGTCGACCCGAGCGTGCTGGTGGCCATCCTCAACGACCTGGAGGGCGCCGGCCTGGCCGAGCGCCGTCGCGACCCGGCCGACCGTCGCCGGCACATCGTCGAGATCCGCGACCGCGGCAAGGAGCTGCTCGAAGAGGTCGACCGCGCCGTCGCGGCCGTCGAAGCGGCGCTCTTCGCCGACCTGGCCCCCGACGAGCTCACCGCCCTGCAGCACATCCTCGAACGCGTCCGGCCCGGCGCCGACGACGGAAGCTGCGCCGAAGACACCTGACGCGCTCGACCGGCGGACCGCCGCCTGCGCGCACCGGCACATCGAATGGTCTATGGCCCGTCGGCCGTTCCAGGGTGGGCTCGGTGTGCCGTCTCTCCGCCGCCCCGACCTGTGAGCGCGGCCAAGGCCGCGGCGATCGCCGGTTGGCGTTCGGTGCCCGCGCGTACCAGCGCCTCGATGGTCCGTCCCCGGCCGGGGAGTGGCAGCACCGCGATGCCTGCCGGCGGGCCGGTGCACAGGAGGTTCGGCAGGATCGTCACGGCGAGCCCGGTCGCCACCAGGGACAGGGCCGCTCGCAGGTCGCTGTAACGGTGGTCGATCCGCGGCGTGAAGCCCGCGTTGCGGCAGGCGTGCAGCAGGACCTCGTCGCAGGCGCTGGACGCGGGCGCCGAGATCCACGATCGGTCGCGCAGGGGCCGGAGTCCGTCCTCCTCCACCGCCTGCCGCAGGTCTTCGGGTACGGCGACCATGAGGGGGTCGTCGAACAGCGCGACCGTGGTGATCCCGTTCCGTGGCGGCGAACCGAGCAGGTGGTAGTGGTAGGCCACCACGAGGTCGAGACCGTGCTGCTTCAGCCGCGGAATGGAATCCTCCGGCTCGGACTCGACGATCCGTGGACGGAGCCGAGGGTGGCGAACGGCCAGCTCGGCGACGAGCGGCGCCGCCACGGTGGGCAGAGTGCTGGGGACGCAGCCGATGTCCAGCTCGCCGCCGGCCTCGGCGTCCAAGGCGCGGACGGCGCCCTCGGCGCGCTCCAGCGCGGCGAGCACGCGCTCGGACTCCGCCGCGAGGGCCGCCCCGGCCGCGGTGAGTCGCAGAACGCGTCCCTCCCGGCGGATCAGCGCCGCGCCGGCCTCCGCCTCTAGGACCCGCAGCTGCTGGGAGACCGCCGAGGGGGTCACGCCGTGGAGCTCCGCGACGGCCGTCACCCTGCCGTGCTCGGCGAGGTCGCGCAACATGACCAGGCGTTTCACCTCGAGCATGAGTTGAGCTTAACAAGTGCTGTAGATGAAGTAGCTGGACTTCATAATGTCGACCGGGCCATTCTTCCCGCTATGAAGATCCTCCTGATCGGAGCGAACGGCACCCTCGGACGAGCCGTCCACGCGGTCCTCCTCCAGCGCGGCCACGAGGTGGTCACCGCCTCCCGCAAGGACAGTGACCAGTACGTCGACATCGCCGACCCCGCCTCCATCGGCGCTCTGTACGAGCGGGTCGGGTCGATCGACGCGGTCGCGTGCGCGGCGGGCCCCGTCCCCTGGCGGCCCCTTGCCGAACTCGACCTGCGAGACATCCGGAACGGGCTGGAGGGTAAGGCCATCAGCCAGGTGGAGCTGGTCCGCCAGGGTCTCCGTCATGTCACCGAGGACGGTTCGTACACGCTCGTTACCGGCATCCTGGCCCGCGAGCCGATCCGTACCGGCGCGGTCGCCTCACTGGCCAACGGCGCGGTGGAGGCGTTCGTGCGCGCCGCCGCGATCGAGCTTCCCAACCGGCAGCGCATCAACGCAGTGAGCCCGACGGTCTTCGAAGAGTCCCTCCCGGAGTACGAGGCGGTGTTCGCCGGCTTCGAAGCCGTGCCCGTGAGCCGGGCCGCCACCGCGTACATCCGTTCCATCGAAGGCCACCAGACCGGGCAGGTCTATCGAGTGGAATGAGCGGGCCGCGTCCGCCGGAGTCCCACGCGGACGCGGCTGCGCGTCCGGCCCGGCGCCGACGACGGAAGCTGCGCCGAAGACCAGTGACGGGCTCGAATCTCCGCTCGGAACGATCGACGGCGAGGTTTCCGGCCCTGAACGCGCGTGTGCCCCCGAACCGTGAGGTCCGGGGTCACATTCGCTCATCGCATCAGGTTGAGAAGGAGCAGGTTCGCTTGATCGAGCTCGCCTGCTTGTCGCCCACGCCCGACTTGTAGGGACTCTTGCCGAGGTCGGGGACGTTCCAATAGCCCTTCCCCGGTCGGTCCTTCGCCCTCTTCCAGGTGCTGCGCTTTCCCTTGTATCCGCCGTCCCGGTAGAGGGTCACCGTGCAGGCCTTGTCGATGCTGACCGACCTGATGTGGTCATTCAAGGAGGTGTGGGTTCCCGGCCAGTAGTACTTCCTGCCGTACTTATCCTTGACCAGGTTTGATATCGACCCCGTGATGCAGGCCTGTTTGCCGGTGTAGTTCTTCCCCGAGAACACCAGGACATAGCAGTCTGCTGCGTGCGCCTTAGGCGCGGGGGCGGCGTGAGCGACACCGCTCAGTGCCGCGGTGAGCACAACGCTCGTCCCCAGCATGGCGCCAACGCGTGCGATTCGAGACATGCGAGGTCTCTCTCCTTTCCATGAACGACGAGAACGGAGGACCATCCGAGCCGAACGATCCCGGCCGCCCTCTGCTGCCGCCGCACATGCGAAATACGGTGCGGAGCGGCCGCTACAACCGGTGATCTTGGCGTTGATTCGCCTATCGCAACAGATCCGGGAGACCTGATTCCCGGCTGCTCGTTCAGGGACCTGCGCCCTAACTTCCGGCCATCGGCGTGCATCAACACGTCGGGTGATCTATAGTCCGGCCCCTTGGGGTAGGGGCCGTGTCCTCGGACGCCTGGACCTCAGGAATGATTGATGACTACTTTGCCGAAGCCACCGCCGCCCTCGACGTAGGCGAAGGCGTCGTGGACCTTCTCGAACGGGAAGACCCGGTCGATCACGGGGCGCAGCCGATGCGTCGTGACGGCGCGGTTCAGTTCGAGGAAGTGGGCCCGGCTCCCGGTGGCGACGCGGTGGAGCACCGCGCCCGCGCCGAAGAGAAGCCCGGGATCGATCGGCTTCGCGCCCTCCCGGCCGGACAGCCAGTGGCCGACGAAGGCCACCGCGCCGCTCGGCGCGACGGACCTCAACGACTGCTCCAGTGGGCCCGTCGGGTCGACGACGCGGTCGGCGCCCACGCCACCGGTCAGGTCGCGTACCCGGTCGGACCACTCCGGGTTCTCCCGGTAGTCGATCACCTCGTCGGCGCCCAGCTCCCGCAGCCGCGCGGCCTTGGCCGCGCTGGACGTCGTCACGATCACCCGGGCGCCCGCCAGCTTGGCGAACCGCAGGACGAACAGCGACACCGCCCCGGACCCCAGCGTCAGCACAGTCTCGCCGGGACGCGGTGCGCCGCCGCTGGTCAGGGCGTTCCACGCGGTCACCGCCGCCAGCGGGAACGCCGCGGCCTCCTCGTACGACAGGTGCTCCGGGATGGGTACGACGCCGTCCTCGCTCAGCACCGCGTACTCGGTGAGCACGCCGTCGATCATCGTGCCGAGCTGCGCGGCGTTGTCCCGCCGGAACGGGCCGTCGAGCCAGTGCGGGAAGACGGTGGCCGCCACCCGGTCGCCCGGCTTGACCCGGCCGACGTCCGCCCCGACCGACACGACCTCTCCGGCCCCCTCGCACCCGGGCACCACGCCCGGTCTGATCGGCAGGGGATAGTTGCCGGCGAGCACCATCAGGTCGCGGAAGCCGAGGGCGTTCGCGCGCATCCTGACCACCACCTGCCCCCGTCCGGGCTCGGGCTCGGCGTGCTCCTGGACCGTCAGACCGGCGAGTCCCCGGCCCGGGTCAAGGTGATAGCTCTTCATCGAACGGCCTTTCAGCGTCTCGGCAGGCCCACGGCGGGCCGCCGGACGTGATCCTCCGGAGGGCACCTGACGTCCGGCAATTCCCCCGGGGGAATCGCCGGCCTCCCGAACGCCCGATAGAACTGCGTTTGTGACGATTACGACGGAGCGGATCGGCGTCGGCGCGGAGCTGCGGCGCTGGCGCCGGGCTCGACGGCTCAGCCAGCTCGAGCTCGCCATCCTGACCGGCACGACCCAGCGGCATCTGAGCTTCATCGAGAGCGGCCGTTCCCAGCCCGGCCGCGCGATCGTGATCCGGCTGGCCGAGTCGCTCGGCCTGTCGCTGCGGGAGCGCAACGACCTGCTGACCACGGCCGGCTACGCGCCGGTGTTCAGCGAGTCGGGCCTGGACGAGGAGGCGCTGCGCCCGATCCGGACCGCGCTGGAGCAGATCCTGTACGGCCATCTGCCGTATCCGGCGCTCGTCATCGCCCCGTACGGCCGGGTGGTGGCCGTCAACGACGCCGTCGAGGTGTTCACCGAGGGCGCGTCTCCCGCGCTGCTCGAGCCTCCGGTCAACATGCTGCGGCTCATGCTCCACCCGGACGGCATGGGGCGAAGGGTGCACAACCTGGGCGAGTGGGGCCTGCACGTCATCGAGAACCTCCGCGCCCGGGCACGCCGCAGCCCGGACCCCCGCCTCGACGACCTCGTCGACGAACTGGCCGGATACGTACCCGAGGTCCCGGTCGGCCCCGAGCACCTGGGTTTCTCCGTGCCGATGCGGCTGGCGTCGGCGGACGGCGAACTCCGGCTGATCACGACCCTGACGTCATTCGCCACCGCGACCGACATCACCCTCGCCGAGCTTCACCTGGAGGCCTTCCTGCCCGCCGACCAGGCCACCGCCGAGCTCCTGAGGCGCCGGGCCGACCGCCACCAGTAGCATTCCGGCGTGCGGACTCTGGTCCTCTGGGACATCGACCACACGCTGGTCAGCATCGCCGGACTCAGCGCGGAGATCTACGCGGCGGTGTTCCAGGAGATCACCGGCCGCCCTCTCGAACGCCTCGCGCACATGGCCGGGCGGACCGACCGCGCGATCATCACCGAGATGCTGGGCCTGCATTCCCTCACGTCCACCGAGGACGTGATGATCGCCTTCGGCGACGCGTTGGCGGCTGCCTTCGCCGACCGCGCCGATGACCTCCGGAAGCGTGGCCGGATCCTGCCGGGCGTCGAAGAGGCACTGTCGGCACTGGCGGCCCGGCCCGAGGTCGTGCAGTCCGTCCTCACCGGCAACATGGATTCGATCGCGTCCGCCAAGCTGACCGCCTTCGGCCTGCACCGCTTCGTCGACCTGGACATCGGCGCCTTCGGGTTCGACGGCGTGGAACGCCCACCGCTCGTCGGGCTGGCCCGCGAACGCGCGGCCGAGAAGTACGGCGGCTCGTTCGATCCCGCGCACACCGTCCTGATCGGTGACACGCCGCACGACGTCCTGGCCGGTCACCGGGGTGGCGCCCGGGTCGTCGCCGTGGCGACCGGCGCGAGCGACGAGGCCGCCCTCAGGGCGGCCGGCGCGGAGCTCGTCCTCGCCGACCTCTCCGACACCGACGACGTCGTCCGGTCGGTCCTCGGCGTCAGCGCCCCCTGAACGGGCCGCGGCTGGTGCCCCGGGCAGCTGGGAGCTCCGTTCAGCGGGGCATGAGCCTGAGGGTCGTCGCGCGCGCGTCGGGGGCGACCATCGGGTCGACGTAGGTCGCGCTGTAGTGGCCGTACTTGGTGCGGTACGCGGCGTCGATCCGGTCGTTGACGCCGGGCTCGGCTTCCTCGACGAAGGCGACGTCCTTGTCGACGCCGCCGGCGCGAATGCGGCCTTCCCCGTTCGCCCGCGCGGCCCGGAACCACGCGCCGCCGCGGCCCCGATAGGAACGGACGTACAGGTCGTCGCCGTCGCGGACGACCCAGATCGGCACCGGGGTGCGCGGCGTGCCGTTGCCTCGGAGCGGCGCGATCCGCAGTTCGTCCGCCGTCGCGATCCTGTCGAGTTCATCGCTCGTCCACGTCGTCATCTGTCTACCTCCCTGGTGTAGGTACGGGTTTCGAACCGGCTGAGCGGGGGCGGCTGCGTCAGGGGCGCAGCAGTGCCTTGACGGCGCGGCGTTCGTCCATGGCGCGATAGGCCTCGGCGACCCGCTCGAGCGGCAGGGTCAGGTCGAAGACCTTGCCGGGGTCGATCCGGCCGGCCCAGACCCGGTCGATCAGGTCGGGCAGGTAGCCGCGTACGGGCGCGGGGCCGCCGCGCAGCCCGACGTGGGAGAAGAACAGCTCCTCGCCGTCGACGGTCACGCCGTGCGGAACGCCGACGAAGCCGACGTTACCGCCGGGGCGGGTCGAGTGCAGGGCCTGCCGCATCGCCTCGCCGGTGCCGACGCACTCCAGGACCGAGTCGGCGCCGACGCCGTCGGTCAGGTCCTTGACGCGGGCCACGCCCTCGTCGCCGCGCTCGGTGACGATGTCGGTGGCGCCGAACTCGAGGGCGAGCTTCTGCCGGGACTCGTGGCGGCTCATCGCGATGACGCGCTCGGCCCCGAGTTCCTTGGCCGCGATCACCCCGCACAGGCCGACGGCGCCGTCGCCGACGACGGCGACGGTGGAGCCCGGCCTGACCTCGGCCGCCACGGCGGCGTACCAGCCTGTGCCCATGACGTCCGACAGGGCGAGCAGGCTGGGCACGAGCTCGTCGGCGGGCCGGTCGGGCGTGGCCACCAAAGTGCCGTCGGCCAGCGGGACACGGATCGCCTCGGCCTGGCAGGTGCTCATGAACTCACGGTGCACGCAGGAGGACTGGTACCCGTTGCGGCAGTTGGGACAGGTGTTGTCCGAGGTGGCGAACGAGCCGATGACGAACTGGCCCGGCCTGACCGCGGTCACCTCGCCGCCGACCTCCTCGACCACGCCGACGTACTCGTGGCCCATCGGGTGCGGCTCGGTGACGGGTTCGATGCCCCGGTACGCCCACAGGTCCGACCCGCATACGCAGGTGGCGACGGTACGGATGATCGCGTCGGTGGGGTTGATGATCTTCGGGTCGTCGCGCTGTTCGAAGCGCACGTCCCCGGGAGCGTGAATGACGGCTCCGCGCATGATGATGTCCTTGTTCTCTGTCGTACGAGCGGGGCTGAGCCCGCCCGGTCGGTGGGTCAGCGGCGCGTGCTGACGCGCGGGCCCTGGTACTCGGCGTCGGTGACGTGCTCGAGCCAGGAGACGTCGTCGCCCTCCCACAGCGCGAGGTGGCTCATGAACCGGTCCGGGGCGGCCCCGTGCCAGTGCTCTTCGCCCGCCGGGGTGTGGACGACGTCGCCCGGGTGAGCCTCGATGAGCTCCCCGCCACGGGACTGGATCAGCGCGACGCCCTCGACGATGTAGAGGGTCTGGCCCAGCCCGTGCGAGTGCCAGGCGGTACGGGCCCCGGGCGTGAACCTGACCAGGTTCGCCCGG
This sequence comes from Actinoallomurus acanthiterrae, assembly GCF_054775715.1. Lineage (NCBI taxonomy): Bacteria > Bacillati > Actinomycetota > Actinomycetes > Streptosporangiales > Thermomonosporaceae > Actinoallomurus > Actinoallomurus acanthiterrae. Next base: position 141,994 of record NZ_BAAHCO010000001.1, read on the forward strand.
GCCCGGGAGGGCTCGTCGCCCCGGTAGATCGCGTTGAACCAGACGTCACCGGTGAACCAGTCGGCCGGTCCCTTGGCGGTCGGCGGCTGCGTCAGTAGTTCCATCACGTTCTCCTTGATCAGCGTTTGCACCACCCGTGAGCTGGCACTACCCATGAAACAGCCGGTGCTCTGGGCGTAGAAGGCTCTGTCGTTCCAGGTAATGACAGAACACCCCAAAGCTCGCGAGGCGTACGTAACCTGGGGCGGTGGACCGAAGGAACGACGTTCGGGAGTTCCTGGCCTCCCGGCGAGCCAGGATCACGCCGCAGCAGGCGGGACTGCCCGCGTACGGCGGCAAGCGGCGCGTTCCCGGGCTCCGGCGGGAGGAGGTCGCCATGCTCGCCGGGGTCAGCGTCGACTACTACAACCGTCTCGAGCGGGGGAACCTCGGCGGGGTCTCCGAGAGCGTGCTCGAAGCACTCGTCGGCGCGTTGCGGCTTGACGAGGCCGAGCGCGAGCATCTGTTCGACCTGGCCCGTGCGGCGAACTCCTCGCCGCGGCGCCGCCGTTCCCCGCAGCAGCGGATCCGGCCGGGCGTCCAGCATCTCCTCGACTCGATGACCGACGCACCGGCGTTCGTGCGCAACGGGCGTCTGGACGTCCTCGCCGCCAACCGGCTCGGCCGCGCGCTGTACTCACCGGTCTTCGACGACCCGGCGCGACCCGTCAACCTCGCCCGGTTCCGGTTCCTCAACCCCCGCGCGGCCGACTTCTACCCCGACTGGGAGGACTCGGCCAACACCACCGTGGCCCTGCTGCGCACGGAGGCCGGCCGCGACCCGTACGACCGGGCTCTGCAGGACCTCATCGGCGAGCTCGCCACGAGAAGCGAGGACTTCCGCACCCTGTGGGCCGCGCACGATGTCCGCCTGCACCACACCGGCGTCAAGAAGTTCCACCACCCCGTCGTCGGCGACCTCGACCTCCCCTTCGAGGCGATGCCGCTGCCCGCGGACCCCGGCCTGACGCTCACCGCGTTCAGCGCCGAACCCGGCACTCCGGCCCAGGACGCGCTCAACCTCCTCGCCAGCTGGGCGGTGAGCATCGAGACGGAGGAGGTCGGATCTGCCGAAGGCTCCGGCGCGTAGGGCCGGCCGTTCCGATGGGATCCACGGCCGCCGGGCACGCGGTGGTCGTCGGAAGGTGACCCGCTGCGGGCGGATCGCCCGGTCCATTACCAGGGCACTTTGCCAATCATTTACTCTTGTGCTGTGACCTGCCCCAAGTGCCACAGCCCGATGCAGACGTTCAACCGACAAAACATCCACATCGAGCAGTGCGCCGGCTGCGGCGGCATCTTCCTCGACCGTGGTGAGCTCGAGCAGATCGTGATGGCGGAGCAACGGCACTACGCCGCGCCGCCGCCCTACCCGGGCGGCTACTCCGACTCCCCGCCTCCGTACCAGGGGCACCGTGACTCTCCGCCCCCGTACCACCCGGGCCACGCCCCCCAGCACGGGCGCTACAAGGATTCACCCCCGCCGTACGGACGGAAGGGTCGCAAACGGGGCTTCCTTGAGGATCTCTTCGACTGACCGTCCGGTGAATCCGCTCATCTGCGTACGCTGCGAGGCCCGCGCGGACTCACCCCAGGTCATCGCCGAGCCGCCGGTCGTCGTCTGCGCCGCGTGCGGCCACCGGCAGCCGTTCGTCCGGCTCCCCCTGTGGTCCCTCACCGGCCCCAGCGGCTGCGGCAAGTCGACCGTCGCCCGGCTTCTCGTCGAGCGGCTGGGCGGGCGTTTCGTCATTCTGGAGCAGGACGTGCTCTGGCAGGCGGGCCTCCACGACCCCGTACGCTTCCGGTCGGCGTGGCTGGCGATGGCCGCGATGATCCAGCAGAACGGCCGGCCGGTGCCGCTGTGCGGCACCGTCGTGCCGCCCGAGTTCGAACCGCTGCCCGAGCGGGCGCTGTTCACGGAGATCAGATACCTCGCGCTGACCTGCGACCAGGACGTCCTCGCCACCCGGCTCCGAGCGCGTCCGGCGTGGCGGGAATGGTCCGAGCCGCGGATCGCCGAGATGCTGGAGTACAACGCCTGGGTCCGCGCCGAGGCCGCCTCGATGGCACCGGCGGTGCGGCTCCTGGACACGACGAACGCCACCATCGACGCCACGGCCGATCAGGTCTGCGCCTGGGTGCTCGAGGACGAGAAGTACTCTGCCGCACATGCCTGAAGCCCTCACTCTGACCAACCTCCTCGAGGCGCCTTGGTGCTCGACCTGAACGAGACCTGAGAAAGCACCGGGCCGGCACCCCATGGGGTGCCCGCCGGCTGTTCGATTCTCAGCCGGAGAAGTAGATCTCGCGGCTGACCACACCGTCGTAGTCGCCGGGGAGCTTCGTGGTCAGCACGTGGTAATACCGGCGGCCGGCAGGCAACCGGACCTTGAAGGCGCCACCCTTGCCCGTCGTGACGATCGTGACGCGGTGCTCGATGGTCGTCCACTTACGGGTGCGGTATTCGAGGGCGATCTTCTGGCCTGCCAACGGTCCGTTCTCGGAGTACAGCCGGCCTACGAGGTAGGCCTTCTTGTGCGACTTCGTGACCTTCAGGCTGTGGAACGAAGTCGACAGGTACACCTCTACGGGCAGAGCCTGGGTCGCCGCTCCCTGGAGCAGCGGAGTCGCCGCCGTGCGCAGCTGCCACGAGCCCTCACGCGGCCGGCCCTTCGCGACGTATCCGCAGATGCCGGAGATCGTGACGGCGCCGAACCGCTCAACGGGATAGGAGCCCATCAGTTTCCAAGCCGCCGATCCGCGTTGTTGGAAGTACAGATCGGCGGTCTGGCCGTCTACGTATGGCGAGACGCTCGCCCTGAAGGCAAGTCCTTGGGAGGCGGCGACCGAACGCATCGGGATTCCGTTGTAGACCGCGGTGAAGTCGCTGATCTGAACCGGCATCGGTGTCACGTTGATCGTCTGCGCGGAACTGTTCGCCGTGCCGGCGAAGGTCCGATCGTCGCCGGCGCTGGTGGCGGTCCATGGGCCCGACGACGTCACGTAGACATTGGTGCGGAACGCGCCGGAGCCGTCGGTGCTGGCGAATGTCCTCGCCTGTTGCGGGTCGCCGTTTTCGATCTGAACGGTGGTGTCGGGTACGGGAATCCACTGGTCGTCGGGGGTCTGCATCTCAACGTGTCCAGAAACCGGCACCGTGCCGTACGCGACCGCGGTCGCGGGAAGTGGATCCAAGGTGACCCGCGCCGGCAGGTGCGAGGCAGGCCTCGTCGTCCTGTCGCTTTTCGCCAGGCTGTAGTCCGCGTCGCCGGCGTACGTGGCGATGACCATGCCGGGCTCGGGAAGCGTGGTGGTCAGGGAGAATGTGCCGTCGTCCCCGGTCGTCACCGTGCCGAGGTCCTTCGGAGGCCCACCGTTCCGCAGGGCCAGGTCCACCGGCTTTCCGGCGATCGGGTGGGCGTCGCTCGCGTTCGAGGCGCGGGTTTCAAGGGTGCCGTGGATCGTCACCGTCGAATCACCGTAGGCGATGGTCCGGATCGGTGACATCACGATCACAGTCGGGGTGGGTGCCGCCGCTATCGCGCCGGATGCCGGACCAGTCGACAAAGCAAGCGCGATGAACCCGGAAACGGTGCTTACGGAACGGCCGAAACGAGAAATGCGCATTAGGCCTCGTGTCACTGAGATCTTGGGAGACACGGGACTTTAACACCATGATCACGACCGTGGTGCGGAGTTTTCAGCAGATCGACAAGCCCGGCATCGGGAGATGCCGGGCTTGCGTACCTCCAGTCTCGCGGGGAGCCTCAGCGGAGTTCGTTGATGCGAATCATGTTGCCCGCGGGATCGCGGAAGGCGCAGTCACGAGTCCCGTACGGCTGCTCGGTCGGCTCCTGGGCGACCTCGGCGCCGCCGGCCCGTACCTTCTCGAAGGTGCCGTCGAGGTCGGCGGTGGCCAGGACGATGCGGCCGTACGTGCCCTTGGCCATCATCTCGGCGATGGTGCGGCGCTCGTCCTCGGTGAGGCCGGGGTCGGCGGCCGGCGGGTGCAGGACGATGGACGTGCCGGGCTGGCCGGCAGGGCCGACCGTGATCCAGCGCATCTTGCCGCTCCCGACGTCCTGGCGGACCTCGAAGCCAAGAGTGTCGCGATAGAAGGCCAGGGAGGCGTCCGGGTCGTCGTGCGGGAGGAAGGTCCAGTGAATGGTGATGTCCATGGCCGCAACGCTAGGCGTGGCCCGCTGACCGGCGCTTCTCGATTCCTGATCGGTCTGTCGACCTGTTTCAGCGACCCCTGACGGGATTCCTTTGTCCCCCGTGCGAGCTACCCGTGAGTGTCCACCGCGCGGTGACGATTCCGGGCCGTCGAATCCATAGCGTTCTCGACGTCGCCGCGGCGCTCCGGTCGCGGAATCTCGCAACGGAATCCCGCAAGGAGTCGTCATGCGATTGTTGAAGCAGCTCGTGCCCGTCGTGGCGGTCGCTTTCGTCGGCGGGCAGGTCGTGACCGCGGTGCAGGGGAACGCGCTGTTGAGCCTGGTTCTCGGTGTCGCGACGGCTGCGCTCGCGGTGTTCGTGTACGCCCGGGTGGTGCGGTGGTCCGAGCGTCGCGCGCCGGTGGAGGTAGCGGCCAAAGGCGCCACCGCCCGCATCGGCCTGGGAGCGCTGATCGGTGTCGGGTGGTTCGCGGCCGTCATCGTGAACATCGCCTTCCTGGGCGGCTACCGGGTCGACGGCTTCGGGTCGGCGACGGGCGCGGTCGGGCTGTTCGGCTTCATGGCGGCCGCCGCCGTGACCGAAGAGCTGATGTTCCGCGGCATCCTGTTCCGGATCATCGAGGAACGCGCCGGCACGTGGATGGCGCTGGCGCTGACCGGTGTGCTGTTCGGCCTGTGGCACCTGGTCAACCCGGACGCCACCGTGTGGGGCGCGATCGCCATCGCGATCGAGGCCGGCGGCACGCTCGCCGCCGCGTACGCCGCCACCCGCACCCTGTGGGTGCCGATCGGCCTGCACTTCGGCTGGAACTTCGCCGAGGCCGGCATCTTCGGCACCGAAGTGTCCGGCAACGGCAAGACCGAGGGGCTGCTGCACGGCGTGACCTCGGGCCCGGCCCTGCTCACCGGCGGCCGGTTCGGACCGGAGGCGAGTCCGTACACGGTCGTGTTCGGCGTGCTGCTGACGATCGTGTTCCTGTGGGTGGCCCACCGGCGCGGCAACCTGGTCCCTCGCCGGCGCGGCGCCCGGACCGCCGCGACCGCTACCCTCGCCCAGTGATCGACCTTCGGGGCGTCCCGGACCTGTGGCGGCGGTGGGACGTCACGGTCCGGGATCTCCCGTTCGCGCTGCTGCTCGCGGTCGCGTCGTTTCTGCCGGTGCTCCACGGCCACGAGACGCAGGTCGGCGACCTGCCGGCGCGCCCCTTCGACGCGCTCGCCATCGTGGCGCTCGTCCTCCAGTGCCTCCCGCTCGCCGTACGCCGGCGGTGGCCGGCCACCTGTCTCGCCTTGGTCTCGCTCGGCTTCACCGTCGCCGAACTCCGCGGTTACCACATGGTCGCGGGCACCGCGCTGCCCATCGCGTTGCTCAGCGCGGGCGCCTATCTGGCACATCATCGGCGCGCCACCGCGGTCGTCCTGTCCGCGGCGTACGTGTCGCTGGCGGTCGCGCTCCACCGACTCGGCGGGGCCGAGCGCCTGGACGGATTCGCCGTGTTCTACCTGGGGCTGGTCGCCGTGTGGGGCGTCGGGTCGTGGCTGCGCTCCACCCGAGCCGCCGAGGCCGTACGCCGCCGCCACGTCGCCGAGGCCACCCGCGCCGCCGAACGCACCCGCATCGCCCGCGAACTCCACGACGTCGTGACCCACCACGTGACGGCCATGGTCGTGCAGGCCGAGGCGGCACGCTACCTGACCGCCGCGCCTGATCGCCTCGATGAGACCCTGAGCGCCGTCACCGACACCGGCCGGAAGGCCATCACCGACCTGCGGCACCTGCTCGACCTGCTCAACCCGGACCACGACACCGACGCCAGGACACCGTCCGTCGGCGAACTCGACACGCTCGTGGAGCAGACCCGCCGGGCCGGACAACCGGTGGAGTTCACCCAGGAGGGCAGGCCGGCGAACTCGGCCCGCAGCGCCGAGTTCGTGGCCTACCGGGTCGTGCAGGAGGCTCTGACGAACGCCCTCAAGTACGCCCACGGCAGCCGCACCGCGGTCCGCGTACGCTACGACGAAAGCGAGATCATCGTGGAGGTCGGCACCGACGGTTCCGGCTCGCGGACCGGCTCTCCCGGCGGGAGCGGCCGGGGCCTGGCCGGGCTCCGCGAACGCGTTGCGGCCCTGGACGGCGACTTCAGCGCGGACCGGCGGCCGGACGGCGGCTTCCTCGTACGGGCACGCATCCCCGCGCGGAACCCGTCGTGAGCGCGCCGATCCGGGTCCTGATCTGCGACGACCAGGCGCTGATCCGCACCGGCCTCACCACGATCATCGACGCGCAACCGGACATGGAGGCGGTAGGAGAGTGCGGAGACGGCCGCGCCGCGGTCGACCTCGCCCACCGGCTGAACCCGGACCTGGTCGTGATGGACGTACGGATGCCGGTGCTCGACGGCATCGAGGCGACCCGCCTGCTCGCCGGCGCCGGGGTGGAGCGTCCCACCAAGGTGCTGGTGGTGACGACGTTCAACCTGGACGAGTACGTCTACGAGGCGCTCCGCGCGGGGGCGAGCGGGTTCCTGCTCAAGGACGCCCCGCCCGCGCAGCTGCTGCACGGCATCCGCACCGTCGCGGCCGGCGCCGCGCTGCTGGCACCCGAGGTGACACGGCAGCTCGTCGGCAGGTACGCGGCGCGGATCCGCCCCGCCGAGAGCACGCCGGACGACAGCGCGCTGACCCCGCGCGAACTGGAGGTCCTGCGCCTCATCGCCGACGGCCTGTCCAACAGCGAGATCGCCGCGACGTTGGTGATCAGCCAGGAGACCGTCAAGACGTACGTGTCGCGCATCCTCACCAAGCTCGACCTGCGCGACCGCGTGCAGGCCGTGGTCCACGCCTACCGCAACGGCCTGGTGACCTGACCCCGTCGCACCGGTCCGCGGACCCCGCCCGACCGAACGATCGGGCGGGATTTCTTCGTGAAACGGCCTCAATGGCCGACCGAGGCTATCGCCCGGGGCAGAGCACTCCGAACCCGAACACCGGCCATCACCCATGCGTGTCCGCCCTGCCACAAGATCACGGCAGGCCGTTCGCCGCGCGACTGAGACCACAGAGCATGCCGGGCCGGTACCCCGTGTGACGCCGACTGATGAGGGTTGATCTCGTATACGGATGTGGTGGCGAAATAGTTCACTCGCGGATGCGACTTCTCTGCCGTGCCTTTGGGGCGCGCGACATGTCGGAGGCGATCTGTTTTTGCAGGCCAGCGGGGCGGAAAGCCCTATGGCGCCAACCTCGAATATGCTGCTTTGTGTAGTATATCACAATAGCTCGTTAGGTCGAGACAGAATAGGCGTTTGCGTGCAAAATTGCATTGAGGTCCATTCGGCGTCATTGCGGGGCGATCGCGGAGTGATGACCCTGTCATTCTCGTCGAATCAGGCCTTCGGCAAGGATCGTCGACTTTCGAAATGAGGTAACCCATGCGACGTGCTGCTCTTGGCAGACTGGGCATCGCCACCGGCATCGCCGCGGCGGCTGCGGCACTCTCCTTGTCCGGCGCCGCATCCGCATCCGCATCTACGGCCGACGGAGGCTGGTCTCCCAGGTGGTACTCGTCGTACGGGGAGTGCCAGTACGCCGGAAACGTCCTCGCCCAACAGGGCAAGCTGCACGGATTCTCCTGCCAGCCGTACGACGGCGGCTGGGGACTGTACCCCTGGTGAAAAAGGCTCCCTGGCCTCGACCTTTCGTGAGGTCATGTCGTCCGGCTGTTCACCGCCGGCGGCCACCCGCGCGTCTATAGGTCGGCTGAGTAATCGCCATCCATCGGCGACAACTGAGACCAGGAAGCATGTCGGGCCGGTACCCCTAGGGGTACCGGCCCGAAAAAATCGCCACGCTAGTGAACTTCTGTCCCGGTGTGCGCTTCGAACCTAGTGAACGACGCACAGAGCAGGCGGCTTTCGGCCGCGGCGCCTCTCCGGAAGAGCTGTGCATGGAAAGGCCCGAAGACACCCGATGGAGGAATTCATGAAGTCCTGGCGCTCTCGTATCGCTCTCGGTCTCGCCGCTCTCGGTATCGTCGCGGGTGCCGCAGCGGCCACTGTGCCGCTGGCCGCCACGAGCGCTTTCGCCGACACTGCGCCCAATGACGGCTGGGTGCAGGTCGGTGGCGACTCGTACAACTCCTTCCAGGACTGCTATGACCAGGCGCAGAGGGACCTGCCACTGAACCCCCAGTACCACGAGGCCACCTGCCAGAGCTACCCCAAGCCCGGCTTCCCCAACTACTACCTGGTGTGGATGCGCTGACCCGCTCCTCATGGTCTGACCTCGAACGATTCCGCGGAACGTGACCGCTCGTACGAGGATTCCAGGGACGCGAACAGTGAGTCTGCCGCAACCTGTCCGGCCGGAAGCGTTCGCGGTGGCGTCCTGAGAGTAAAACCGAGACCACAGAGCACACAGGGCCGGTACCCGCTGGGTACCGGCCCTGTGCTTCTGCTGCTCAGAGTGGCGGAGGATGCGAGATTCGAACTCGCGAGGCGTTGCCACCAACACGCTTTCCAAGCGTGCGCCCTAGGCCACTAGGCGAATCCTCCGCCGCAGAGCCTACCGGTTCTCCGGCAGTGCGCGAACCTCGATAACCGCGCTCGGCGGGATCGGGCCGTAAACATGGGGGAAGACGTCGTCTCCGACGGGCTCGTACCGGACGTCCAGACCCTCCGGATCGATGACCAAGAGTACGAGATCGTCGAGGCCGGCGTAGAAGGCGCGCCGGACCTTGCGGACCTGCTCCTCGTCCCGGGAGGCGTGGATGAAGCCCTCCTCGGCCAGCGTACGGCCGCGGGTCGACACCTCGTACGGGCGGTCGGCGTCGCGGGCCGCCTCCCATTCCGACCGTTCGGCGATGTGGAGGATCGGTGTGCGCGTCTCGTCGAGGTCCCCTGCCATGAAGCAGAGCGTACGGGCCGAACCCGTCCGCCGGATGCCATAGACTCGGGCCCAGACCCCTCGCACGGCGTCCATCCTGTGAACCTCCCCAGGGCCGGAAGGCAGCAAGGATAAGCAGGCTCTGACGGGTGTGCGGGGGGTCCTCTTTTCGACGAGGACGGACCCCCATGAGTCTGGCTCTGTACCGCAAGTACCGGCCAGCGACGTTCGCTGAGCTCAAGGGGCAGGAGCACGTCGCCGAGCCGCTTCAGCAGGCGTTGCGCAATGGGCGCATCCATCACGCATATCTGTTCAGTGGGCCGCGTGGCTGTGGCAAGACGTCGAGTGCGCGCATCCTCGCCCGCTCGCTGAACTGCGAGAAGGGTCCGACCCCGGATCCGTGCGGCGTGTGCGAGTCCTGTGTCGCGCTCGGGCCCTCCGGCGCGGGCCACATCGACGTAATCGAGATCGACGCGGCGTCCCACGGTGGTGTCGACGACGCCCGTGATCTGCGGGAGCGCGCGTTCTTCGCGCCGGTGGCAGCGCGGTACAAGATTTACATCATCGACGAGGCGCACATGGTGACCCGTGAGGGGTTCAACGCGCTGCTGAAACTCGTCGAGGAGCCTCCGCCGCACCTGAAGTTCATCTTCGCGACGACCGAGCCCGAGAAGGTCATCGGGACGATCCGGTCGCGGACCCACCACTACCCGTTCCGGCTGATCCCGCCGGGCACCCTCCGGGAGCTGCTGGAGGAGATCCTCCAGAAGGAGGCGGTGCCGTACGAGCCCGCCGCGATCCCGCTGGTGGTGCGGGCCGGCGCGGGGTCGGCGCGTGACTCCGAGTCGATCCTCGACCAGCTCCTGGCGGGCGCGGGCGAGGAGGGCATCACGTACGCCCGTGCGGTGTCGCTGCTCGGTTACACCGACTCGGCCCTGCTGGACGAGGTCGTGGACGCGGTGGCGTCCCATGACGGGGCGGCGGTGTTCGCCGCGATCGACCGTGTGATGGAGGGCGGGCAGGACCCGCGGCGGTTCGCCGCCGACCTGCTGGAGCGCTTCCGTGACCTCGTCATCCTGTCGAACGTCCCCGACTCCGGCGCGACGGGCCTGCTGAACGTTCCGCCGGACGAGTTGGAGCGGATGCAGGCGCAGGCGTCGCGGCTGGGCTCCGCCGAGCTGACGCGCGCCGCCGATCTCCTGCACACCGGCCTCACGGAGATGCGCGGCGCGACGTCGCCGCGGCTGCTGCTCGAGCTGATCAGCGCCCGGATCCTGCTGCCCGGCGCGTACGACGACGAGGCGTCGCTGCTCACCCGCCTGGAGCGGCTCGAGCGCCGCGTCGCGGTCGGTGGCACCGCCCCGGCCGCGCCCGTGCCGCACACCTCCCAGGCCCCGGCCGCGCACGCGCCCCAGGTCCCGGCCGCAGCCGTGCCGCCGCCGGTCACGCCGCAGCCCTCGCCCGTGGCCTCGCCTCCGCCGTCCCCTGCCCAAGGCCGGCCGCAGCCGGAGTCTTCACCGGCACGGGTCGCGGCTCCGCCTGAGGCCGATCGGCCTCAGCCCTCTGCCTCGCACGTGTCACAGGCCACAGGTCACCAAGGGGTTCGGCAGCCCGCCACGCGCGAGCCCGGGGGTGACGGGCCCGCCGGAGGCCAGGGCGGGAGTGCGGACTGGCCGGTTCCCACTCGGCCTTCCAGCGGCGCGCAACCGTCCGCTCGGCCATCCGATCCCGGCCCGGCGGCCTCCTACGGCCAGCCCGCGCCCGACCGGCCGGCCGACCGGACCTCCTCGTACGGTCAGTCGCCTGCCTCCGGGGGATCCTCGGCCCCCAGCGCCCCGTCCGGTGGGGTGGACGTCGCCGCGATCCGGCGGATGTGGCCCGACATCCTCGAGGCGGTCAAACAGCGGAGCAAGGTCGCCTGGATCGTCCTCATGGAGGGCGTCGAGGTGGCGTCCCTCGATGGGCAGGTGCTGACCCTCGCGTTCGCCAACGAGGGCAAGCGGCGCGGTTTCACGACCGGGGGCAAGGACGTCGTCCTCCGCGACGCGCTGAAGGAGATCCTCGGCGTCGAGTGGCGCATCGACGCGATCCTGGAGGGCGGATCGGGGCAGGCCTCACGGCCGGCGCCGCCGCCACCGGATCCCGGTGGTTGGGGCGCCCCGGCGGCCCCGCCGCGCGAGACCCGTACGACGCCGCCGCCCGAGTCGGCGCCGGTTCCGCCGCCCAGCCCGCCTCCGCCACCGCCGCCCGAGCCCGTGGACGAGGCGGACGAGGTCGACCCCGAAGGCGACGCCGACGCGGACGTCGAGGCCGTGCTCACCGGAATGGCCCTGATCGAGCAGGTGCTCGGCGGAAAGGTCATCCAGGAGTTCGACAACACCTGACGATCGGCAAAAGGATCGGTAACAACGCGGTCATGCCGCCCCGCCGTCGATCGGTCCCGCGCCTTTCGTACGGGCCTCGCCGGGCTGGCGGGGGGCGTTTCGGCACGCCCGTACCGGTTGCCCGGAGCCGCATACCGGATTCGGGGCGGACCCCGTAGTCTCGTCTCATTGGACGATCTGAACGAGGAGAGCACCGTGGAACCCGGTGGCCAGCCGAATATCCAGCACATGTTGCAGCAGGCGCAGCGTATGCAGGAACAGTTCATGAGCCTGCAGCGCGAACTCGCGCAGACGGAGGTCGAGGGCACCGCCGGCGGCGGCTTGGTCTCCGCGACGGTCAACGGGCAGAACGAAGTGACCAAGATCGTCATTGATCCGGCCGCGATCGACCCCGCGGACCCGGCGGACACCGCCGAGACGGTCGCCGACCTGGTGCTCGCGGCGATCCACAACGCTGTGGAAGAGGCGCAGAAGCTGGCGCAGGAGAAGATGGGACCATTGACCGAGGGCCTGGGCGGCCTGGGCGGCGGATTGGGCCTGCCCGGTATGTGAGCCCGGGCGGCCGGGTGCCGTCCTCGCGGCGGCACCCGCCCTGCCACGGTCGCCGGACGCTCTTCGATCAGGGAGGTCTCGAAGGACGTCCGGGGATGTGACTCATGGTCGCCGAGCGTCGCATGAGACCACCGCCCAGATCGGAAGAGCCTCCCGGACGACACCACCGAAGACGGCGCTCCCGGTGAGCGCGTCGACGAGGAGAAGGGAGGGACCGTGTACGAAGGGGTTGTCCAGAACCTCATCGACGAGTTGGGCAGGCTGCCCGGCGTCGGACCGAAGAGCGCACAGCGGATCGCCTTCCACCTGCTCGCCGCGGATCCCGCCGACGTCACGCGGCTGACCGAGGCGCTGCGGGAGGTCAAGGACAAGGTCCGGTTCTGCAGCGTCTGCGGAAACGTCGCCGAGGCCGAACAGTGCCGGATCTGCCGCGACGCCCGCCGCGACACCCACGTGATCTGCGTGGTGGAGGAGCCGAAGGACGTCGTCGCGATCGAGAAGACGCGGGAGTTCCGGGGCCGCTACCACGTGCTCGGCGGGGCGATCAGTCCGATCGAGGGCGTCGGCCCCGACGATCTGCGCATCCGGGAGCTCATGCAGCGCCTCGCCGACGGCGAGGTCACCGAGCTGATCCTGGCCACCGACCCCAACCTCGAAGGCGAGGCGACCGCCACCTATCTTGCCCGGCTCGTGAAACCGATGGGTCTCACCGTCACTCGGCTGGCCAGCGGACTGCCGGTGGGAGGCGACCTGGAATACGCCGACGAGGTCACCCTCGGTCGCGCGTTTGAAGGACGGAGGCTGCTCGATGTCTGAGAACAGCAAGTCTGAGCTCAGCTGGATGACGCTCGCCGACCGTGTGGCGAAGCACGCCGGAAACTACCTGACAGGGCTGACCGCCGTGGCGCGCGGCGAGGCCGGTGGCCACGCGGTGCCGCTGCTGCTGCTCGAGGTGTCGCAGATCGCGCTCGCCGGGGCCCAGCTCGGCGCCAGCACCGACGTGATCCTGCCGGACAACTGGGAGCCGGACGTCGGGGAGGATCCGGATCTCGATTCCACCCGTCAGGGGCTTGCCGAGCGCCTGACCGACGTCGACGAGTACACCGAGGTCTTCGACCCGTACAAGGACCCCGAGACCACCGCGTACCGCCTTTCGGACGACCTCGTGGACGTGGCCAGCGACCTGGTGCACGGGCTGCGTCACTATGACGCCGACCGCAAGCTCGAGGCGCTGTGGTGGTGGCAGTACAGCTACTTCAACCACTGGGGAAACCACGCCGGTGCGGCTCTGCGGGCGCTGTACGCCGTGTCGGCGAGCGCGCGGCTCGACGTGATGGAGGAGCCGGTCGCGGGGTAGATCCGTCGTGGATCCATTTCCGTCGCAAGGTTTCCGGAGCGTTACACGACTTTCGGGAAATCTCGCATACCGGGACAAATCTGGCCGGGTATTGAGCTGACCTCGGTAGACTCGAGTCTCGAACGCCTGATCCCCATCCGAGGAAGTGCACACGCGTGGCTCTTGTCGTGCAGAAGTACGGTGGCTCCTCCGTCGCCGACGCTGAAAGCATCAAGCGCGTCGCCCAGCGGATCGTTTCCACGAAGCGGGACGGCCATGACGTCGTTGTCGTGGTGTCCGCCATGGGTGATACGACGGACGAACTCATCGATCTCGCCAACAAAGTCAGCCCCCTCCCGCCGGCGCGTGAGCTGGACATGCTGCTCACGTCCGGCGAGCGCATCTCCATGGCGCTCCTGGCCATGGCCATCGCCAACCTCGGGCACGAGGCGCGGTCGTTCACCGGTTCCCAGGCCGGTGTGATCACGGACGGCACGCACGGCAAGGCGCGCATCATCGACGTCACGCCCGGTCGTCTCCGTGACGCGATCGACGAGGGTTCGATCGCGATCGTCGCCGGGTTCCAGGGCGTCTCCCAGGATTCCAAGGACATCACCACGCTCGGCCGGGGCGGGTCCGACACGACGGCGGTGGCGCTGGCCGCGGCGCTCGGCGCGGACGTGTGCGAGATCTACACCGACGTCGACGGCATCTTCACGGCCGACCCGCGGATCGTGCCCGCGGCGCGCCGCATCCCCGACATCTCCTACGAGGAGATGATGGAGATGGCGGCGTGCGGTGCGAAGATCCTGCACCTGCGCTGCGTGGAGTACGCCCGGCGGTACGGCATGCCGATCCACGTCCGGTCGTCGTTCAGCAACAAGACCGGCACGTGGGTCAAGAACAGCATCGAGGGAAGCCAGATGGAACAAGCGATCATCTCCGGCGTCGCACACGACCGGAGCGAGGCGAAGATCACGGTTGTCGGTGTCCCCGACAAGGTCGGCGAGGCGGCCACGATCTTCTCCACGCTGGCCGACGCCGAGATCAACATCGACATGATCGTGCAGAACGTCTCGGCCGCGGCGACCAACCGCACGGACATCTCCTTCACCCTCCCGCGCACCGACGGGCAGGCGGCGACCAAGGCCCTCAACAAGATCAAGGAGCGCATCGGCTTCGACTCGCTCCGCTACGACGACCAGATCGGCAAGGTCTCGCTGATCGGCGCGGGCATGCGTTCCCACCCCGGCGTGACCGCCAAGTTCTTCGGCTCGATCGCCGACGCGGGCGTCAACATCGAGATGATCTCCACCTCGGAGATCCGGATCTCGGTCGTCGTCGACCAGGACGACGTGGACGCCGCCGTCACCGCCGCCCACCGCGCGTTCGACCTGGACGCCGACCAGGTGGAGGCCGTCATCTACGGGGGTACCGGCCGATGAGTCGTAAGCCCACTCTCGCTCTCGTCGGCGCCACCGGCGCGGTCGGCACCGTCATGCGGGAGATCGTCTCCTCCCGTGAGGACGTCTACGGCGAGATCCGTCTCGTCGCCTCCGCCCGGTCCGCCGGCAAGCGGCTCTCCGTACGCGGCGAGGAGCTCGTCGTCCAGGAGCTGACCCCGGAGGTCTTCGACGGCGTCGACATCGCGATGTTCGACGTGCCCGACGAGGTGTCGAAGGTCTGGGTGCCGATCGCGGCCGAGCGTGGCGCGGTGGTCGTCGACAAGTCCGGCGCGTTCCGGATGGAGCCGGACGTGCCGCTCGTCGTCCCCGAGGTGAACGCCGAAGCCGTACGGAACCGGCCCCGGAACATCATCTGCTGTCCGAACTGCACGACCCTGTCGATGATGGCCGCGATGGGCGCGCTGCACGCGGAGTACGGCCTGGACTCCCTCGTCGTCGCCTCGTACCAGGCGGTGTCCGGCGCGGGCGTGGCCGGCACGGAGCGCATGTACGCCGAGATCGAGGCCGTCGCCGGCGACCGTACGCTCGGCCAGACCGCCGGCGACGTGCGCAAGGCGATCCAGAACCGCCTCGGCGAGACCGAGTCGCCGTTCCCGGCCCCGATGGCGCTGAACGTCGTGCCCTGGGCGGGCTCGCTCAAGGATGGCGGCTGGGCCTCGGAGGAGCTCAAGCTCCGCAACGAGTCCCGGAAGATCCTCGGCATCCCCGACCTGAAGGTCTCCGCGACCTGCGTGCGGGTGCCCGTGATCACGACCCACTCGCTGGCCGTCCACGCGACGTTCGAGCGGCCGGTCACGGTGGAGGGCGCGCGCGCGATCCTGGACGCCGCCCCGACCGTCGTGGTCATGGACGACCCGGCGAACGGCGTCTTCCCGACGCCCGCCGACGTGGTCGGCACGGACCCGACGTACGTCGGCCGGATCCGCCAGGCGATCGACTTCCCGAACACGCTGGAGCTGTTCATCTGCGGCGACAACCTGCGCAAGGGCGCCGCGCTGAACGCCGCGGAGATCGCGGAAGTGGTCGCGGCGGAGCTCACCGCTTGATCGTCGTCGGCGGAGTCCCGGCGGTGCACCGCATCGCCGGGACTCCGCCGATGGGCATTGCCGTTCGGTACGCGCGAAACCTTCGGCCGTCCTATGATCATCCGAATTTGATCATGATCGTGGGGGTGGGTTCGTGGAGGTCTGGACCGACGGCACGCTGACCGTACAGGCGTGTGAGCAGACCGGCGCCGTGCGAGTGATACGCGACTTCGCCGTGGTCGGTGAGGTGAAGGCCGAGCATCACCTGGGCTGGAAGACCCCGCTGGCGGTCGACGTGGACGCCGACCGGATCTGGGCCGGCAACCGTCTTCAGGAGTTCCGGCTGAGTGACGCGTCGGTGGTCGCGGTCCATGGGGAAGAAGTCGTTCGGGTGGCCGGGCTCGGTGACGGCCGGCTGGCAGCGGTACTCCCGCCCGCCGACGGGGTCTGCCGACTGGCCATCGGACGTCCGGGCCGATGGGAACGAGAGGTCATCCTCGATGACCTCGGTGACGCGGCGGTCGGTCTGGCGGCGACCGGCGAGTGGCCGGTCTCCCACGCGATCGGCGGCGACCCGATGTTGACCGCGACCGAGCACGGCCTGGTCGTCGCCGACGGTCAGCGTGGGGTCGTGGCGCACTTCACCCCGGATCTCGACCTTGTGGGGCTCTGGCATTCGGGTGGCGTCGACGAAACCGAACTGATCGGCTATGCGACGGCTCACGGGGTACTCGTCACCGCCCGCTGGGCCGGCCGTGACTCGCATGTCGGGCTGCTCACCTCTGAAGGCGCGGAACGGCTGCACGACGGCTACGGCGCGTTCGCCATGCCGGCAGGCGACGATCGATTCTGGCTGATGGACTTCTTCGATGGCGTGGCATTGCTGGATCGCGGCGGTAAGGCCGTCGCCTCGGTGCGGTCGCCGCGCAGCGGGGACGCCGCCCAGGCGTGCGGTGAGACCTGCGTGATCGGTACCACCTCGTCGGTCCACATCGCCATCGCGGACGACGACCTCACCGTGCGCAGCGTCGCTGTCGGCGGCCTGGCCGACATCACAACGTAGGGCACTCACGGAGGAGACATCGGGGCGGACGTTGCGGCGACCAGGGCGGTGAAGAGCGAACCGTCGTCGCCGGCCTCCGGATGCCACTGAACGCCGATCCCGAACGGGTATCCCGTGAGCTCGGCGGCCTCCACCAGGCCGTCGTCCGCCCACGCGGTCGGGATCAGTCCGGTGCCGAGCCGATCGATCGCCTGATGGTGATAGTGCGCGACCGTGATCCGCTCGTCGGCGAACGTCGCGGCGAGCCGGGTCCCGGATCCGATCTTCACCGGGAAGCGGCCGTACACGCCCGCGGCCGGGCAGTGCCGGCCGTCCCCCACGACGTCCGGGACGTGCTGGTGGAGCGACCCGCCGAGCGCGACGTTCAGGACCTGCAGCCCACGGCAGATGCCGAGGACGGGCAGCCGCCGCTCGATCGCGGCCCGTACGAGACCGAACTCGGCGTCGTCGCGGAAGTCGCGCACATGGCTCGTCCGCTCGTGCGCGTCGGCGTCGTACCGCGCGGGGTTCAGGTCGCCCCCGCCGGCGATGATCAGGGCGTCGAGACGGTCGACCAAAGACGAAGGGTCTCCGGCCGGCGGCAGCAGCACCGGCTGCCCACCGGCCCGGACGACGTGTTCGACATAGGCGTGGGGCAGGAGCGTGGCCGTCACGTCCCAGACCGTGAAACGGGCCGGTTCGACGTACGCCGTGATGCCCACGACGGGGGCGGATGCGCTCATCGCGGGCGGCCTACAGCGGCGTCACGTACGCGCCGGAGATGCCGCCGTCGACGAGGAACTCCGACGCGGTGATGAAGGACGCGTCGTCGCTGGCGAGGAAGGCGACGGCGGCGGCGATCTCCGTGGCCTCGGCGAACCGGCCCACGGGGACGTGCACGAGGCGGCGGGCGGCCCGCTCGGGGTCCTTGGCGAACAGCTCCTGGAGCAGCGGGGTGTTCACCGGCCCGGGGCAGAGGGCGTTGACGCGGATGCCCTCCCGGGCGAACTGCACGCCGAGCTCACGGGACATCGCCAGCACGCCGCCCTTGGACGCCGTGTAGGAGATCTGGGAGGTGGCCGCGCCCATCACCGCGACGAAGGACGCGGTGTTGATGATCGAGCCCTTGCCCTGTTCGCGCATGTAAGGGATGACGTGCTTGCAGCAGAGGTACACGCTGGTGAGGTTGACCTCCTGCACGCGCCGCCACGCGTCCAGTCCCGTCTCGAGGATCGAGTCGTCGTCCGGAGGCGAGATCCCGGCGTTGTTGAAGGCGATGTCGACCGATCCGTACGTCTCCTTCGCCGCGGCGTACATCGCCGTGACGTCGTCCTCACTGGTGACGTCGGCCCGGACGAAGAGGCCGCTGACCTCATCGGCTGCGGCCTTGCCCGCGGTCTCGTCGAGGTCGGCGACGACGACCTTGGCGCCCTCCTGGGCGAAGCGCCGCGCGGTCGCCAGCCCGATCCCGCTGCCGCCGCCGGTGATGACGGCGACGCGGTCCTGCAGACGCTGCATTCGAGTTCCCTCCGATGGTGAAGCTGTGATCAGCCGGTGGCGATGAAGACGTTCTTGGTCTCGGTGAAGGCGGCGAGCGCGTCGGGGCCGAGCTCGCGGCCGAGCCCGGACTGCTTGAACCCGCCGAAGGGCGTCCAGTACCGCACCGAAGAGTGGGAGTTGACCGACAGGTTGCCGGCCTCGATCGCCCGCGCGAGGCGAAGGGCGCGGCTCACGTCGCGGGTCCAGATCGATCCCGACAGGCCGTACGCCGTGTCGTTGGCGATCCGTACGGCGTCGGCCTCGTCGTCGAACGGCAGGACGCTCACGACCGGCCCGAAGATCTCGTCGTTCCAGGCCCGCCGGAACGCCTCGTCATCCGGCGCGGGCGCGAGCACGGTCGGCGGGAACCAGAAACCCGGACCTTCCGGGCATCGCCCCTGGATTGCGATGTCACCGGCGACGTAGCCGCGCACCCGCTCCCGCTGGGCGGCGCTGATCAACGGGCCGACCTCGGTGTCCTCGGCCTGCGGATCGCCGACCCGCACGCCCAGCACCGCCGGCTCCAGCAGTTCCATGAACCGGTCGTACACGTCGCGCTGGACGAGGATCCGCGAGCGCGCGCAGCAGTCCTGCCCGGCGTTGTCGAACACGGCGTACGGCGCGGTCGCCGCCGCCTGCTCCAGGTCGGCGTCGGCGAAGACGATGTTGGCGCTCTTGCCGCCCAGCTCCAGGGTGAGCCGTTTCACGTCCGTGGCGCAGGCCGCCATGATCTGCTTGCCGACCCTGGTCGATCCGGTGAAGACGATCTTCCGGACTCCGGGATGCTCGACGAGCCGTTGCCCGGCGACCGGGCCCTCGCCGGGCACCACCTGCAGGACGCCTTCCGGCAGGCCGGCCTCCAGGGCGAGCCGGCCGATGTGGAGGGCGGTGAGCGGCGTCGCCTCGGCGGGCTTGACGATGACGGTGTTGCCGGCGGCCAGGGCGGGCGCCATTCCCCACGCCATGATCGGCATCGGGAAGTTCCACGGCACGATCACGCCGATCACGCCCAGGGGCTCCTGGAAGGTCACGTTGAGCCCGCCGGCGACCGGGATCTGCCGTCCGAACTGACGCTCCGGCGCGGCCGCGTAGTACGTCAGCACGTCGCGGACGTTCCCGGCCTCCCAGCGGGCCTGGCCGACGGGGTGGCCCGCGTTCGCGATCTCCAGGGCGGCCAGCGCGTCGATGTTCTCCTCGACCTTGGCGGCGAAGGCGCGCAGCAGCCGCGCGCGGTCGCCGGGCGCGACGTTCCGCCAGGTCTCATGCGCCGCGGCGGCGCGCTCGACGGCGGCGTCGACCTCTCCGGCACTCGCCATCGACACGGACTCGACGACCTCTTCCGTCGCCGGATTGATCACTTTGAAGTCGGTCACGATCTGTCTCCCCGGATGCCTGGTCAGAGCCGCTCGAAGCCGCGGAACAGCTCCCAGTCGGTGATCGCCCGGTCGTAGGCGTCGAGTTCGACGCGCGCGTTGTTGGCGTAGTGCTCGACGACCTCGTCGCCGAACGCCTCGCGGGCCAGGGAGCTCTTGCACCAGTCCTCGTACGCCTCGCGCAGCGTCGGGCGTACCTGCTCCGCGTCGGCCGCGTAGGCGTTGCCGGCGAACGGGTCCTCCAGCGGCAGCTCGCTCTCGATGCCGTGCAGGCCCGCGGCGACCAGGGCGGCCACGGCCAGGTACGGGTTGACGTCGCCGCCGGGCACGCGGTTCTCGATGCGCAGCGACGGGCCGTGCCCGACGAGCCGCAGCGCGCAGGTCCGGTTGTCCAGCCCCCACTTGAGCGCGGTGGGCGCGAACGAGCCCGGCGCGTACCGCTTGTAGGAGTTGATGTTCGGCGCGTACAGCAGCGTGAAGTCCCTGATACAGGCCAACTGCCCCGCGATGAAGTGCTCGCCCAGCGGCGACAGCCCGTACGGTCCGTCGCCGGCCATCACCGGCGTGCCGTCGGCGGACCGCAGCGAGATGTGGATGTGGCAGGAGTTGCCCTCCCGCTCGTTCGGCTTGGCCATGTACGTGATCGACATGCCGGCCTGGGCGGCGATCTCCTTGGCGCCGGTCTTGTAGAGCGCGTGGTTGTCGCAGGTGGACAGCGCGTCGGTGTACCGGAAGGCGATCTCGTGCTGGCCGAGGTTGCACTCGCCCTTCGCCGACTCGACGTACATCCCGGCGCCGTCCATGGCATTCCGGATCCGGCGCAGCAGCGGTTCCACGCGCGAGGTCCCGAGCACCGAGTAGTCGACGTTGTACTGGTTCGCCGGTGTCAGGTCCTGATACCGGCGGTTCCACGCCTCTTCGTACGACTCCTGGTAGACGATGAACTCCAGCTCGGTGCCGACGTAGGCCCCCCAGCCGCGCTGCGCGAGCCGGTCGAGCTGGCGGCGCAGGATCTGCCGCGGCGCGGCGACCACGTCGGCGCCTTGTGCCGCATCGTGCGCCTCGCCACCCCACTCCAGGTCCGCGAACACCATCACGGTCCCGTCGTGCCAGGGGATGCGGCGCAGGGTGGCCAGGTCCGGGCGCATGACGAAGTCGCCGTAGCCGCGCTCCCAGGAGGACATCGCGTACCCGCCGACGGTGTTCATGTCGACGTCCACCGCGAGGAGGTAGTTGCACCCCTCCGAGCCGTGCCCGGCCACCTCCTCCAGGAAGAACCGGGCGGACAGGCGCTTGCCCTGCAGCCGTCCCTGCATGTCGGGGATGACGATGAGGACCGTGTCGATCAGGCCCGCCGCCGCCTCGTCCTTGAGTTGCTCGAGTGTGAGCAGACCTCGGTCGACCACGCTTCGTCCTCTCCGGACGCCGGACCGGGGGTGGCCCAGGGGGAATGGTTTGGTTTAGAACCATTGATGGCTAGACCTGGGCATCTGTCAACCCCCTGGCGTCGCCGGTGAATTCCACGGCCGAATAAGTACCCCCTTGACGGGAGGTCTTCCGGCTCGCACACTTCCGGAACAGTGAAAGGGCCGCTACGGGCCGTGTTTCGAACGGGTTACGGACAGTCCAAGACCCCCTCCGCTCTGCAGACCCGGCGCGCGCCGGCCGACCCCCGACCTCCACCACCCCCGATCCGAGGAGGCCCCATGGCCACCGGTCTCGACGATGACGCCAGACGACTCGCAGAACTCGGTTACAAACAGGAGTTGGAGCGGTCCTGGAGCGGCTTCTCCAACTTCGCCATCTCCTTCTCGATCATCTCGATCCTGTCCGGGTGCTTCACGACCTTCGGGCAGGCGTGGAACAACGGCGGTCCCGTCGCCATCACCTGGGGCTGGCCGCTCATCGCCGGGTTCATCCTGATCATCGGGTTCTGCATGTCCGAGCTGGTCTCGGCCTATCCGACCGCCGGCGGCATCTACTGGTGGGCGGCCACGATGGGCAAGCCGGTGCACGGCTGGTTCACCGGCTGGCTCAACCTGATCGGCCTCATCGCCGTCACCGCGTCGGTCGACTACGGCTGCGCGACGTTCCTCAACGTCCTGCTCGGCATGCTGCACAAGGGCTGGGACGGCGGCCTCGGCTTCGTCTTCGTGCTGTTCCTGGTCATCCTGGCCCTGCACGCGCTGATCAACATCTATGGGCACCACCTCGTCGCGATCCTGCAGAACATCTCCGTCTGGTGGCACGTGTTCGGCGTCGCCGCGATCGTGCTCATCCTGGTGTTCGGCCCGGACTCGCACCAGAGCCTGAAGTTCGTGTTCACCGAGCGGATCAACAACTCGGGCTTCTCCGGCGGGACCTACTGGTTCTACGTGCTGCCGCTGGGCTTCCTGCTGACGCAGTACACGATCACCGGGTTCGACGCGTGCGCGCACGTGTCGGAGGAGACCCAGGACGCCGCGCGCACCGCCGCGAAGGGACTGTGGCGGTCCATCGCCTACTCCGCGGTCGGCGGCTGGATCCTGCTGCTGTCCTTCCTGTTCGCCGCCACGGACGTCAAGGGCATCAACGCCGCACAGGGCTTCGCACCGGCGATCTTCACCAGTGCGCTCAGCCCCGCGCTCGCCAAGATCGTGATCGCCATCTCGGTGATCGGCCAGTTCTACTGCGGCATGAGCTGCGTGACGAGCATGTCCCGGATGACGTACGCCTTCTCGCGGGACCGCGGCGTGCCCGGCTGGCGGCTCTGGTCGAAGGTGGACAAGAACCGGACGCCGGTGAACGCGATCATCATGGGTTCGATCGCGGCTCTCATCCTCACCCTCCCGGCGCTCTACAAGAGCCCGACCGGAACGCCCGTCGCGTTCTACGCCGTCGTGTCCATCGCGGTCATCGGTCTGTACCTGGCCTTCCTCATCCCCATCTACCTGCGGGTACGGATGGGCGACCGGTTCCAGCCGGGGCCGTGGACACTCGGACGCAAGTACAAGCTGTTCGGCTGGATCGCGATCATCGAGATCGCCGTGATCTCGATCTACTTCATCCTGCCGCTCGCTCCGGCCGGCGTCCCCGGCAACAAGAAATGGGACTGGAGCGCGGTGAACTACGCCCCGATCGCTCTCGGCGTCGTGCTGGCCCTGGTCGGTGGCTGGTGGGCGCTGTCGGCGCGAACCTGGTTCACCGGACCCCGCCGGACGATCGACACCGACGAGCCGGCGCCGACGATCGCCGACGGGCCGGCGGCCCCGCCCCCGAAGCGTCGCAGGCCTGACCACGCCCGCCGGGCGGGCGAACGGCCCGCCCGGCGGTGCGCGACGGCCCAGCTGTCCGCATCGCCGTCGGCATTACGCTGATGCGCATGAAGGGCGGTCTTCGTTGAGTGACGAGCGGGAGCCGGCCGCTCTGGCGCCCTCGACGGTCTTCCGGCCCGTCCGCGCGGGCAACGCCTTCGAGGAGACGGTGGAGCGTCTCCTCCAGGCGATCAAACTCGGGGTGGTCGGCCACGGCGAGCGTCTCCCTCCGGAGCGGGAGCTCGCCCCGCAGCTGGGCATCAGCCGCGTCACGCTGCGCGAGGCGATCCGCGCCCTGCAGGAGGAGGGATACGTCGAGTCCCGGCGCGGCAGGTTCGGCGGGACCTTCGTGACCTACCGGCCCCGAGCCCCGCGCCGTGGCGACCTGGAGCGGGTCGCCGCGGGCATGGGCGAGGAGCTCAGCGACGCCCTGATCTACCGCATGGCGGTCGAGACCGGGGCGGGGCAGCAACTGGCCGGCCAACGACTGCGCGACGAGCAGATCGACCGGCTCCGGTCGTGCCTGCGGGACGCCGACACGGCGGCGCCCGAGGACTACCGGCGGCTCGACACCCGGTTCCATCTGACGATCGCCGAGCTGACCGGCTCGCCACTGCTCGCCGGTGCCTGCGCGGACGCCCGGATGCGGCTGAACGACCTGCTCAACGCCATCCCGGTGCTGCAGCGCAACATCGAGCACGCTTCGACGCAGCACGCCGCGATCGTGAACGCCATCCTGGACGGCGACCCGGAGGCGGCGCGCCGCGCTATCACCGAGCACCTGGAGGGCACCGGCGCGCTGCTCCGCGGCTTCCTGACCTGACCGGGCCGCCGGCGCGCGGCAGCAGACCCACCGAGCGGAAGGAGCCGGAAGAGTGAGGATCCGTCAGGGCGGAGTGGCCGACGTGCCAGCGATCATGGAGATGCTGGACGGCGCGGTGGCCTGGCTGACCGCCCTCGGCCGTACGGATCAGTGGGGCACCGAGCCGTGGTCGGCCAACCCGGAACAGGTGCGGAGCATCACCGACAAGGCCCGCACCGGCACCACCTGGATCGCCGAGATCGAGGAGGCACCGGCGGGCGCCATGATCGTCTCACCGGTGGCGCCGCGTCACGTCCCGGCCGCCGATGAGCCGGAGCTGTACATCAACTGGCTCGTCACCTCCCGCCCCTTCGCGGGCCACGGCATGGGCGCCGCGCTGCTCGAACATGCCTGCGGGGAGGCCCGGCGCCTGGGCGTCGGGCTGCTTCGCGTCGACTGCTACGCCGGCAACGACGGCCGCCTGGTCGACTACTACCGCGGCAACGGCTTCACCACGGCCGAGACGTTCTCGGTCGGTACCTGGCCCGGCCAGGTGCTGTTCCGACGGATCTGATGCCCCCGCCCGGCCGGCGCGCTGGGCAGGCCGCGGAACCGGTCGGCGCGGAACGCGGCGAGTTCGGCCGGGCGCCGGCCGGTCACGACGTAGTCCGCCATCGCCTTGCCGGTCACCGGCGCGAGCGTGATCCCGAGCATGCCGTGACCGGTGGCCACGTACGCGTTCGGGCTGCCGGGCACCCGGTCGAGCACGGGCAGCCCGTCCGGCATCATGGGCCGTCCGCCGACCCACGGATCGTGGATGAGGGCCATGAGGTCGTCGGCGTTGTCGTACCAGTGACCGAGGTAGTCGCGGCTGGCGTGCGCGATCGCGACGACACGCCGCCAGTCGAGCCGCCGGTTGTTGCCGCTGAGCTCCATCGTCCCGGCGATGCGGGTGGCGCCCCCGATGGGCGAGACCGCCAGGTGCTTGTCGCCGAGGTACAGCGGATGTTCGGGAGCCGGGTCGAGGTCGACGGAGAAGCTGTAACCCTTGCCCGCCTGCAACGGCAGGCGTACGCCGAGCCACCGCAGGAGGTCCACCGACCAGGCGCCGGCGGCCACGACGACGGAGGAGCACTCGATGTCGCCGCCCGTGGTGCGCAGCGCCGCGACCCGGCCGTCGCGGAGGTGGAAACCGCGGACCGCCTCGTGCTCGGTGAAGCCGACGCCGTCGTGCCGCAGCCGGTCGGCGAGCGAGGCCACGAAGGCGGTCGGGTCCACGACGCCTTCGCCGGGGACGAGGTAGCCCGCCTCGACCTTGCCGCCGAGGGCGGGATCCAGCGCCATGGCCTCCTTGCCGGTGAGGATCTCGCCGGGGACGTCGTACCCGGCCCACGCCATCGCCCGCTGGACCGCGTGCGTCCGCCGCGCCTCCGCCATGGACGAGTAGGCGTGGACGAGACCGGGGCGGGTCAGCGTGGTCACCACGCCGGCGTCGGCGAGTTCGGCGAAGCGCTCGAAGGTGGCCTGGGCGAACTCGGCGACGGCCGCGTACCCGCGGTCGAAGGCCGTACGGGCGCAGCTGCGCTGGAAAAGCACCAGCCAGCGGAGGAACGCCGGTGTGGGCTGGAGGCGCAGGTAGAGCGGGGAGTCAGGCCGGCCGATGGACCGCGCGGCGTACCAGATCACCCCCGGCGCCGGAACCGGTGCGGAGTGGCTGAGGCAGACCCAGCCGGCGTTGCCCCACGAGGAGCCGCCCCCGACGGGCCCCCGGTCGACGACGTGCACCGGGACGCCGAGGCGCCGGAGGTGGAAGGCGGTGCACAGCCCGATCGCTCCGCCGCCGATGACGACGACCGGGGCACGGCTTTCCGCAGACAGGGCGTTCACCTGGTCCTCCGGAGGAAGGCCTGCGTACGGGCCTGCCGCGGGTCGTCCAGCACCTGCGCCGCGGAGCCCTCCTCGACGACGCGTCCGCTGTCGATGAAGGCCACCCAGTCGGAGATCTCCCGTGCGAACGGGACCTCGTGCGTGACGATCATCATCGTCATGCCGTCGTCGGCGAGGTCGCGCATGACGCGGAGCACCTCCCCGGTCGACTCCGGGTCGAGCGCCGAGGTCGGCTCGTCGAAGAGCAGCACGGCGGGCCGGAGCGCGAGCGCGCGGGCGATCGCCACCCGCTGTTGCTCGCCGCCGGACATCTGCTCGGGAAAGGCGAGCGCGCGGTGCGCGAGCCCGACCCGGCGGAGCAGGCGCACGGCCGTGGCGATCGCCTCGTCCTCGCCGACGCCGGCCGCCTTGATCTGCGCGAGCACGACGTTCTCGACGGCGGTGAGGTGCGGGAACAGGTGGAACCGCTGGAACACCATGCCGACGCGCTGCCGCAGGCGGGCCAGGTCGCCGGACGCGACACGGCCGTTCGCGAAGACCGGCTCGCCGGCGACCTCGATGGTCCCCCGATCCGGCCGTTCGAGCAGGTTGACGCAGCGCAGCAGGGTGCTCTTGCCGCCCCCGCTCGCGCCGAGGATGCTGACGATGTCGCCGGATCGTACGTCCAGGCCGATGTCGTCGAGGACGACCCGGCCGTCGAACGACTTGCCGAGACCGTCGATCCGTACGACGGGGCGGTCGCCGGCGGGCTGAGCGGTCTTCGCCACGGCGGGCCTTTCGATTGTCATTTCGCCTCCAGCGCAGGCTCGGCCTCGGCGATGGCGAGCAGCGCGCGGGCCTTGCGCAGGCGCCGGCGTCGCCCCGGGAACAGCGGCGCCCCCGCGCGCACCCGCCGTTCCAGCCAGAGCAGCGCCTGGGACAGGGGGTAACAGACGGCGAAGTAGATCGCCGCGATGACGATGTAGACCTCCAGAGCGCGGAACGTGTCGGAGGTGATGAGCTGCGCCTGGGTCATCAGCTCCGCCGCGGAGATCGTCACGAGCAGCGAGGTCGACTTGAGCAGGTCCACCAGCATCGTGTTGGTACCCGGCAGGGCCAGGCGCAGCGCCTGCGGGAAGATCACGTGGGTGAGGGTGCGGAGGCCGCTCAGGCCGAGGGCGTGAGCGCTCTCCCGCTGGCCGTCGTGGACGCCGGCGAGCGCGGATCGGAAGATCTCCGAGAGGTACGCCGCGTAGAAGACCACCATGCTGAGCGACCCGGCCGCCAGCGCACTGAGCTTCACGCCCACGGAGGTCAGCCCGAAGTAGGTGATGAAGATGATCGCGAGCAACGGGATGTTCTTGAACACCTCGGTGTAGATCGTCGCCGGGAGGCGTACGATCCGCAGGCGGTTCATCCGCAGGAGGGCGACGGCGAGCCCGAGGATCACGGCGCCCGCGAAGCCGAGCGCCGTGTACTCCAGCGTGTGCAGCAGTCCTTGCACCAGCGAGCCGGTGTAGTCGGACCAGGGAACCTTGAACATCGCGGTCCTTCCGCTCGTCGTCAGATCGACGGGGGCTGCCACCCGGCCGGCCGGTCGACGCCCTGCCGCTGACCCGCCATCCACGGGGAGGGCTTGAGGAACTGGTTCGGGTCGCCGCCGTACTTCTTGATCAGCGCCGTCATCTCGCCGTCCGTGTACATCTGCCGGATCTGCGCCGAGATCGCCTGCTCCAGCTTCGGCTCCTGCTTGGGGATGTAGAAGCTCGTCATGTACGGCCGGAGGGCGTCGTACGCGGGCTTCTGCTTGACCTCGGCGTCGGTCGGCGGCGTGAGGTACTGCGTCGTGAATTTCATGTCGGGCCGCTTCCGCTGGGTGTAGATCACCAGCAGCGGGTCCAGGAAGCCCACCTGGATGCGGCCGGCGGACAGGTCGTTGAACACCCCCTGCGCGTTGGGGTAGGCGTGCAGCTTCGCGCCCGGGATCGCCTTGATCGAGTCGACCCACACGTAGCCGGTGACGGTGCCGAGACTCAGGCCCTGCAGGCTCTGGACCGTGGAGTACTGCTTGCCGCTGTGCACGGCCATGGCCGGCGGCGAGTAGTACGGCGGGTCGGTGAACAGGCCCTGCTCCTGCCGTTTCTTCGTCCAGGCGATGCCGCCGATCGTGATGTCGGCGCGGCGGCTCTGGATGCTGCCGAGCATGCCGTTGAAGTCGGTGACCTGGGTTTCGATCTTCAGGTTCAGCTTGCGTGCGGCGGCCTGCAGGATCTCGCTGTCGATGCCGACGAGCTTGTCGCCCTGGCGGGCGGTGTACGGCTGGTACGGCTCGATGGTCACCTTGAGCACGCCGGGCTTGAGGGTGTTGTACGGGTTGGACGTTGACTTCGCGCTGCTTCCGTCGGCGGAGCCACCGCAGGCGCTGAGGGAGCCGAGGGCGGTCAGCGCCGCCGTGGCGGCCATGAGGGCGCGGGGTCCGGGCCGGGTTCTTCTCCACCACATGAGTACGTCGGCCTAACTCTGAGGAGGGGTCTCCCGACGTCGCGAGGGCCCGCCGGACCGTGCTCTGGCCGGCCTCCGCCGTCGATTGCGTACACGGTAGAGAGGGGCATCGGCCCAGGTCATTAGCCGATTCGTACGAACATGTGAGTAAATAGGGCCCTGTGCTCGTACGACACGTACGACCGAGGAGCGCGCATGTCCCAGGGGCTCGGGCCGGGATGGCATTCGGCGCTGACCCCCGCGCTGGCGCAGGAGATCGCCGGCGACACCAGCGCCATCATCGGATTCAACGTCCTGGTCACCGACCCGGACGGCGTGGTCATCGGGAGCGGGGACGCCGGGCGCATCGGCTCCTTCCATGAGGCGTCGGTGGAGGTCATGCGGACGCTCCGGGCCGCGACGCACACGGTGGGGCAGGCCCGCCTCCTGCGCGGCGTACGGCCGGGCGTCACCCTGCCCATCGTCATCGACGGGCAGGCGGCCGGCACCGTGGGCATCACCGGCGCGCCGGCACAGGTGCGGCGGTTCGGGCTGGTCGTCCAGCGGCAGACCGAGATCCTCCTGCGGGAGTCGCTGCTGCTGCGGTCCCACCTGCTGCGCGAACGCGTCCTGGAGGACCTCGTCCGCGACATCGCGCACTTCGACGCCGACCTGGTCACCCCCGAAGAGCTGGCACTCCGCGCCGAGGAACTCGGCTATGACCTGGATGTCCCGCGGACGGCGATGATCCTCGAGCTCGAGGACGCCGCCACGGCCGTCCCGCCCGACGGCCACCACCTGCGGTCGACGCTGCTGCGCCTCATCCGGGAGACGTTCGCCTCTCCACAGGACCTCGTCGCCGCGGTGGCGGCCGGTCGGTTCGCCGTGTTCCACCGGGGTTCGGTCAGGCCCGCCGCGGACGATCCGTCCGGCGTGCGGTCACTGGGCCGCGGACTCGTCGACAATGTCCAGCGCCGGCTCGGCCTGTCCGCGAGGGTCGGCATCGGCGGGCTCGCCGCCTCGGTGCCGGAGCTGCGCGACTCCTACGAGGACGCGAAGGCCGCGCTGCGGCTCGGATCGCGGACACGGCCCGCGACCTCGGTGCATTCCATCGACGAACTGCGGGTGCATCAGTTGCTCGCGGCGGTTCCGCACCGGGTGCGCAGGCGGTTCGCCGAGACGTACGTCGGGGAGTTGTGCGAGCGCCCCGACTGGCCCGTGCTCCGCCAGACGATCACCGTGTGGACCGAGCACGGCTTCAACCTCGTCAGGACCGCGGCCGCGCTGAACATCCACCGCAACACGCTGGTCTACCGGCTCGACAAGATCGCTCGCCGGGAGGGCGACCGGGCCGACGGCGACGCGGACCGCCTGGCCTTCTACCTGGCCTGCGTGGCGGATCACCTGGACGATTGACGACTGCGGACGCGGCCGAACGTCCCAGCCGCGCAGAGCGGCGGGGTCAGCCGGACCCGGTCCGTCTGACCCCGCCTCCCATGTTTCACGGGAAACCCTCAGTCGTCGTCGTCATCCTCAGGGTCGAACCATCCCGTGCCGACATCGGCGTGCCGGTGGCCCGTCCTGTCCTCGGCGGCCCGGGGCGCGCCCACCGACGGTGGGGCCCCGTGCCTCAGCCGATGGCTGTGGGCGCCGTGTCGCGTACCCGGTCCTTCCTCCTTGCCGGTCCGGGGCGCGGCCTTCGCGTCCCCGCTCCCGGTGCCGGTCCTGTCGCTTCCGGTCGCGGGGACCGTCTTGCCGGTTCCGGTGCCGGTTCCGGTTCCGGCCGCGGGAACGACCTTGCTGTCCCCGGTGGCGGGGACGGTCTTACCGCTCCCGGTGGTGGGGACGGTCTTTCCGCTCCCGGCCGCAGGGACGGTCTTTCCGCTTCCGGCCGTGGGAACGGCCTTACCGCTTCCGCTCTTCTCGGCTCCGTCGCCGGTGAGGGCGTCGTCGTCCGGGCCGCCGATCGGGAGCTCGTCGTCGCGCCCGGTCATCGGCTTGTCCTCGCCCTGCCCGATACCCGGCCTGAGCTCTCCCCGATCGGCCGGGGGCTTGACGCCCTTGTGCCCGATCGGCGAGCCCGGAGCGGCACCGAAGGTCATGTCCCAGTGGGACCCCTCGCGCGCGAGCGTCACCCGCCCCGGCCCGCGATACTGCGCCGCGCCGTCGGCCCGCGTCGCGACACGCTGGAAGTGGCGCGGGATGTAGCCGTCGAGGCACCGGTTGGGCAGGACGTCGAGCTTGTAGCCGGTGTGGTGGCTGAAGCGACCCGCCGCGTGGCCCGCCTCCGTACCACCGGAGACGGTCAGGTGGCAGTGGCTGGCCTGCTTCAGCGCCAGCAGCCCGCTGAACGTCGCCGCCCGCAGCCCCTCGAACGAGGTGCAGTGCGGGTTCGCGCGGCGCGCGCAGTGCCCGGAGGAGATCGAGCGGATCCCCCCGGCCCGGAGCAGCGCCCCGACCAGCCGCTGGTGCAGCAGGTTCGGGGCCGACGCCGGGGTGTGGGTGCGCGCCATGGCCGCGGGACCTGCTATTAACGTGCAGAACCCCACGGCGCAGCCGGCGATGACGGTAGTGCGAATCGACATGAAGCCCTCCCGTACTGTCGCAGCGCCAGTCGCAGCATTGATCGCGTCAAGCGCGACACTCCGGCAAGGGACGCGCCGCTTTCCCGATTCCGCACGTAGTTATGGCCTGTCGCTGACCGACACGGATGGTCCGCGGAGAGTCGTACAGTGTCGGCTGTGGCCGTACCGACCAAATCCGAGCAGACGAGAGAACTGATCGCGAAGACCGCCCTGCGGCTGTTCCGCGAGCGTGGCTACGAGGCCACCACGATGCGGGCGATCGCAGCCGAGGCCGGGGTGTCCGTCGGCAACGCCTATTACTACTTCTCCTCGAAGGAAGAGCTGATCCAGCTCTACTACGAGCACTCCCAGGACGACCACACCGAGGCGTGCCGGGCCGTGCTGGAGCGGGAGCGGGAGTTCCGTGCGCGGCTGCTCGGCGTGGTCCGCGCGCGCATCGACGTGCTGCAGCCGTACAAGGAGTTCGCCGGGAAGTTCTTCAAGTACGCGGCCGAGCCGACGAGTCCGCTCAGCCCGTTCAGCACCGAGACGGCACCGATCCGCGAGGCAGCCGTCGCCGTCTACCGCGAGGTCGTGGAGGGCTCGACGCTCAAGGCCGACGCGGAGATCCGCGCCGACCTGCCGGAGCTGCTGTGGCTCTACTCGATGGGCGTGATCCTGCACTGGGTGTACGACAGCTCGCCGGACGCGGCCAAGACCTACCGGCTCATCGAGCGCACGGTCCCGCTGATCGACCGCCTCGTCGCCCTGGCGCGGGTGCCCGGTATGCGGGGCATCGTGCGCGAAGCCCTCTCCACCTACCGCGACCTGCGTACATAGCACGACCGGCCGGACCCGCGTGTCCGGCCGGTCCTCGGGCTCACGTCAGGTCGAGGTGCTTGCGGGCGAAGTCGATGGTCGCGGCCATCTGCCGGATGCGCTCCTCGACCACGAGGGAGCCGTGCCCGGCGTCGTAGCGGTAGACCTCGTGCTCCTTGCCCAGCTCCCGCAGCCGGGCGAGGTAGTTGTCGATCTGCCGGATCGGGCAGCGCGGGTCGTTCTCTCCGGCCATGACCAGCACCGGTGCGGTGACCTGCTCGACGTACGTGATCGGTGAGGACGCCTCGTACCGCTCGGGGACGTCGGCCGGCGAACCGCCGAACAGCGACCGGTCGAACGCCTGCAGCGCCTCCATCTCGTCCTCGTACGCGGCGAGGTAGTCGGCCACCGGGACGATGCCGATCGCGACCGACCAGTCGCCCGGCTGCGTGCCGATGCCGAGGAGGGTGAGGTAGCCGCCCCACGACCCGCCGGTGAGCACGATCCGCGACGGGTCGGCGAGCCCGGAGGAGACGGCCCAGTCGCGGAGCGCCTTGATGTCCTCCAGCTCCGTCAGTCCGGGACGGCCCTCGATGGCGTCGCGCCACGTGCTGCCGTATCCCGTCGACCCCCGGTAGTTGACGCGGACGACGGCGAAGCCGTGGTCCACCCAGGCGGCGGTGTCCGGGGAGAAGGAGTCGTCGTCGTACGCGGTCGGCCCGCCGTGGACGTCGAAGACGGTCGGGAACGGACCCGAGCCCGCCGGCTTGGAGATCAGGGCGTGGATGTCGCCGCCGGGACCAGTCACCCAGGCGTCCTCGACCGGCACCGACTCGGGCGCGGGCGGACCGGGCGGGGCCAGCACCACCGCGCCCGACGTCGAGCGGATCACGGGCGGCGACGCCGACGACGACCAGGAGAACTCGACCGTGCCGTCCGGGCGGGCGGTGGCCCCTCCGATCACCCCACGCGGCGTGTCGATCCGCTCCAGCGCGCCGCTCGCCAGGTCGTAGCGGTACAGCTCGTCGCGCGCGTGGTGGGAGTGCGAGACGAGCAGCGCCGACCCGTCGGGGTACCAGTTGGCGCCGACCTCGCCGGGCAGGTCGAGGACGATCTCCTGCACGTCGCCGCCCGAAGGGTTCCAGATCAGCAGCTCCGGCCTGCCGCGCCGCTCGTGCTCGACGAGCAGCCGCTGGTCGCCGGCGACCGGGGAGAACGACAGCCCGCCCAGCCCCTTGCCCGGGCCGTCCCACAGGTCGGCGACGGTCTCACCGTCCGCGCGCACGACCCGCAGCGCCATGTGCCGGCTGTCGCCGTGCTCACTGTGGTTGATCGCGACGAACGACTCGTCCTCGGACAGGTCGATCGCGTACGCGTCCTCGGCGTGCGAGTACAGGACGTACGGGTCGGCTCCCGGCGGGCACACGTGGATCGTCGTGCCGCCGTCCGTCGACCGGCCGATGACGGCGAGCCCGCTGGATCCCACGGCGAGGCCGGCGGGGTAGGACGGCTCCAGAGCGGGGACGGCGGGCGCGTCCTCCCCGCCGCCGAACCGCTGACGCCGCCACACCCCGAACTCGTCCCCGTCGGTGTCGGCGAACCACCAGATCCATTCGCCGGTCGGGTCGATGCCCCCGATCCAGGTGCCGTTGGGCCGGTCGGTGACCTGTCGGCGTTCGTCGGTCGTCCGGTCCCAGGTGTAGATCTCCCAGGTCCCGGTGGTGTTCGAGCGGTACACCGAGCGGTGCGGCGCGTCGTGTGCCCAGCCGGGCAGGCTAACCCGGGCGGCCCGGAAGCGAGCCTTCCAGCGTTCGTCGTCAACCATGAGTCAAGTCTGTCAGTCCGTGGCCGTGCCCGAGGGGAGTGAGCGAAGCCGCATCTGCGCCGACTTGGTGCCGTACGCCCAGTCGAGCATCTTGGCCGCGTCGGTGAACCGGCGGTTCGGGGCGGTGGTCGTGCTGTTCAGCTCCACCCCGTAAAGCGTACGGCCGCCGCGCCGGGCCGCGAACAGCAGGCAGTAGCCCGCCTTGTCCGTGTGGCCGGTCTTGATGCCGATGGCGCCGCTGTAGGAGCCGAGGAGCAGGTTCGTGTTGGTCCACTTGTACGCGCGGTGCCCGCTGGTCTTCGACAGCGAGTACGTCTTTCGGGCGACGACCGCGCGGAACGACGAGCTCGCCATGGCCGCCTTCGCCAGCTTCATCAGGTTGCTCGGCGTGGAGTACCCCTCCTTCTTGGAGGAGGTGGGCAGTCCGTCGGACGTACGGAAGTAGGTGCTCGTCATCCCGAGCGACTTCGCGGTCTTGTTCATCTTGGCGACGAACTTCGTCTGCCCTGGGCCGTACACGTCGGCGAGGGCGTACGCCGCGTCGCAGCCGGACGGGAGGAGCATGCCGTTCAGGAGCTGCCCGACCGACACCTTGTCACCGACCTTCAGCCCGGCGGTCGTGGCGTCGTTGCCCTTGACGTGGTCGACGTAACTCTGCTTGACGGTGACCTTGCGGTCGAGACCGCCGGCGCGGATCACGACGAGCGCGGTCATCACCTTGGTGATGCTGCCGATGGGGCGCTTGGTCGTGGTGGCGACGCCCCACAGCTTCTTGCCCTTGGTCGCGTCGTAGAGGTAGGCCCCCTTCGCCGCGATTCCGGACGGCTGGGACGCCTGCGCGGCGTACGGGGCGGCGGTCTTCGGGGTGGCGCTCTTCGGGGTGGCGGCGACGGCGTTCGGGGTGGTCAGCGAAACCGAGCCGATCAGGGTCCCCACGGCGGTGGCGGCGACCAGGCGCGCGCTGCGACGCATGCAAACTCCTGGGAAATCTGGGGGGAAACAAGCATGCTCGCAGTTGATCAATTCGGGACGCAACAGGACTCGCGGGACAACTGTGCCGGATGCGGTCAGCCGAATCGGTTTGGATGGGCCGTTCAGCACCTGTCCGGGATCTTCTGGACGACGCGTCGTACCGTTAAGGGGTGACGCCGAGATCCTCGACAGAGCTCGCGCCGCTGCCGACCGGCAGCGGCGACGACGAGGTCACGCACGGCTATCCGCCGCCCGCCCGCCCGGTCGGGAGCACCGTGGTCGCCTACTGCGGCGTGGTGATGACGGTGCGAGGGGAGTCGACCTCCGCGCCTCCGCCCGACACCTGCGCGGAGTGCGCGAAGATCTGGCGACGCCGTCGGCGCCGTTTCCGCTGAGGACCCGTTAGTGTCGCTCCGGCCGTGCATGCTTGGGCCCATGGAATCCGAACTCACACTGATGGCCGTTCATGCGCACCCCGACGACGAGGTGATCAGCACCGGCGGGATCTTCGCGCGCTACGCCGATGAAGGCATTCGCACGGTCCTGGTCACCTGTACCAACGGCGAGCAGGGAGACGGCCCCGGCGGGGTCAAACCCGGCGAGCCGGGCCATGACCCGGCCGACGTCAGCCGCCGCCGGCTCGGCGAGCTACGCGAGTCGGTCGCTCACCTGGCCATCGGCCACGTGGAGCTGCTCGGCTACCCCGACTCCGGGATGGCCGGATGGGACGCCAACGGCGACACAGGCGTGTTCGCCAACGTGCCCGTCGAGCAGGCGGCCGCCCGGCTCGCCGACCTGATGGAGCGGTACCGCCCGCAGGTGGTGGTGACCTACGACGAGAACGGCAACTACGGGCACCCCGACCACATTCAGGCGCACCGCATCGCGATCGCCGCCGCCGAGTCGACCGGGATTCCGCGCAAGTTCTACCACACCGCCATCCCCCGGGCCGGGATCGAGCAGATGATGGAGTATCTCCGCAGCACCGGCGCCGATATGGGGGACTTCGAGCTCCCCGATGACTTCGGCACGCCGGACGAGGAGATCACCACCGTGGTCGACGTCTTGGCGTACTTCGAGCGCAAGGTCAAGGCCCTGGAGGCCCACGCCAGCCAGGGGGAGAACATCTTCCTGCTGCGCATGCCCGACGACATGCAGCGCCAGGCGCTCGGCACCGAGTCGTTCGTCCGCCGCTTCAGCGCCGTATCGGCGCCCGACCACGAGGACGACCTGTTCGCCGGCCTCCGCTGACGCTTCCGACGAGAGCGATCCGTATCCGGGCGTCCGCGCCATGACGCCCGGATACGGATCACGCGTGCGAAAGGCGTGTCACTTGCCCAGGATCGTGACCGGCGCGCCGGCCTTCTTGCCCTGCCACACCTGAACGGAGAGCTTCTTCAGGTGTGCCGTCGGGAGGGCGAACGTCTTCCCGCCCGTGGCCTTGACGGTGATGGGCGCGGTCTTCCTGGTCTGGTTGGTCGGGGTGACGTAGGTGAAGATCACCGTGATGGTGCCCTTACCCGTCTTCTTGTTGTACGTCTTGTTGGTCGCCTTCCACTTCACCGTCGTCCAGGCGGTGATCGTGGCGCTTCCGGTCACCGTCTGCAGGTGGATGACCTTGTGGTGGGGGGCCTTCTTCACTGCGGGACCGTAGGCGGTGAACTTGTGCGGCTTCGGGGGAGCGGTGCCGGCGTGGGCGGCACCCGCGGTGCCGGTCAACGCCAGGCCGGCCACGGCGGTCGCGATGATCGTCTTACGAAGAAAAGCCATGACAGGTCTCCTTTGAGACGAGTGAGTACCACGCCGCGCGAAAGGGGCATCGCGGCCAAGGCGGAAACTATCAATCGGAATGATCATGGCGGAATCCTCGCCAGTGGAATTGAGGCACAGTTCCCATCTCGAATGGATCCGGTGGGCTCTGTCCGTTCCGTGACCGATGTGCTAAGGAAGCCGTTCTTCGTGCGGGAAGCCCGGCGTCGAGGGAGACATCGAGAGCGGTGTTTTAGTCCCTCGTGTGATCTAAGTCCTGGGTGTTAGGTTCTGGTGGCCACTGTCTGATCTTGGGAGCGTGCCGCATTGTCGCTGCACAGCCTGCTGGGTCCGCTGCTCCATCCCGCCGTCACGCTCGGCGGCACGCCTACGACCTGGGCGGAGGTGCTCGGGTTCGCGACCGGCGTGGTCAACGTCTGGCTCGTCGTCCGGCAGCACATCGCCAACTGGCCGATCGGCATCGCCAACGTCGTCCTCCTCGGCCTGATCTTCGTCGACGGCGGCCTGTACGCCGACGCGGGCCTGCAGGTCGTGTACGTCGTCCTGCAGGTGTGGGGCTGGTGGGAGTGGCTGTACGGCGGGCGGGAGCGGACCGAGCGGGTCGTCCAGCGCACCTCCGGTACGGAATGGGCCGGGCTCGCGGCCGCCGGGATCGTCGCCACCGGCCTGCTGACGTGGGCGCTCAGCGCCTGGACCGACTCGACCGTGCCGTTCTGGGACGCGCTCACCACCGCCATCTCGCTGGCCGCGACGTACGGCCAGAGCCGCAAGCTGCTCGAGTCGTGGTGGCTGTGGATCTCCGCCGACCTGATCTACATCCCGCTGTACGCCTACAAGCACCTCTACCTCACCAGCGTCCTCTACGTCGTCTTCCTGGCGCTGTGCGTCGCCGGACTGCTCGCCTGGCGGAAGGACCACGCGGAGCGGCAGGCGGCGGCCGTCTCGGTGGCCTCATGACGTTCCGGCACGGCCTGGTGATCGGGAAGTTCTATCCGCCG
Organism: Actinoallomurus acanthiterrae; assembly: GCF_054775715.1. Lineage (NCBI taxonomy): Bacteria > Bacillati > Actinomycetota > Actinomycetes > Streptosporangiales > Thermomonosporaceae > Actinoallomurus > Actinoallomurus acanthiterrae. Next base: position 179,202 of record NZ_BAAHCO010000001.1, read on the forward strand.
CACGCCGGCCATCACCACCTGATCGACACCGCAGCGGGCGCCTGCGAGCGCGTGACCGTCGTCGTGGCCGCCTCCACCGCCGAGAGCATCCCCCTCGCCCTCCGTACGGCCTGGCTCCGCGAACGGCACCCGCAGCCGCACGTCGAGATCGTTCCGGTCGTGGACGACGTCGAGGTGGACTACGACTCCGAGGAGATCTGGGCGGCGCACGTGGCGGCGTTCCAGACCGGCCTGGCCGCGGCGTCCGGGCAGGGTGTGGGGGCGGTGGCCGGGCAGGGCGTGGGGACGGGGTTCGGGCAGGGCGTGGAGGTAGTGGCCGGGCAGGGCGTCGGCGCGCTCGACCGTCCGCCGGTCGACGCGGTGTTCAGCTCGGAGGAGTACGGTCCCGAGCTGGCCCGCCGGTTCGCCGCCGCGCACGTCCCGGTGGACCCGCCGCGCGGCCGGTTCCCGGTGAGCGGCACCGCCGTACGGAGCGACCCGGTCGCCTGCTGGCAGTGGCTCTCGCCCGCCGTACGCGCGTACCTGGCCCGGCGCGTCGTCATCGTCGGCGCGGAGTCCTCGGGCACGACCACGCTGAGCCGTGCCCTCGCGGCGCACTACTCCGCGCGCGGCGGGGTGTGGGCCGCGACCCGGTGGGTGCCGGAGTACGGCCGCCTGTACTGCGAGGAGAAGCTCGCCGTCGCGCGTCGCACCGATCCGGACCGGTGGATCGGCGATCTCCCTTGGGCGTCGGAGGAGTTCACCCTGATCGCCGAGCGGCACCTCGCCCTCGAGGACGCCGCCGCCCGCTCCGGCTCGCCGCTGCTGATCTGCGACACCGACGCCTTCGCCACCTCGCTGTGGCACGAGCGCTACCTCGGCGCCCTGTCACCCGACGCCGAACGCGTCCACGCCCGTACCCGCCACGACCTGTGGATCCTCACCGACACCGCCGGCGTGCCCTTCGAACAGGACGGCTGGCGCGACGGCGAGTCGATCCGGGAACGCATGTCGGAGCGGTTCCGGGAGGAGCTCGACCGGCGCGGCCTGCCGTACGTCGTCGTGACCGGACCGCATGAGGACCGCCTCGCCGCCGCCGCCACCGAGATCGACGCCCTCCTCGAGAAGGGCTGGACGTTCGCCGATCCGCTCTGAGTAGTGCCCCGGTCCTGGGTCCCCAGTACTAACTCCGCCGCAGGTCGTGAACGAACCCTCAATCGTGACCAATAGGTACGGACTGGTCGGCTAACCTCCGGTCCACCCCGGCCACGCCCCTCGTCGGAGACCGCCCTATGTACAGCTATTACGTGTTCGAGGAGTCGTCCTTCCCGGGAAGCGGCGGCCACGGACACGTGTGGACCTTCACCGACCTGCCGAGCATGCGGGACGCCGTCGGCGACTTCCTGCGCACCGGCTGGTCCCCGCATTCCGGCGGCACCCTCGCCATCCGCGTCCACCAGCGGGGCGAGGAAGTGGCGGCATACGACCTGTATCCGTTCCTGGGACTGAAGATCCCAGGGCTGACGGAGATCACCTGGGACGCCGAGCGGCGGATCCACGGCGGGGAGCCCGAGCCGGTGGGCTCCTACGCGCGCCTCACCACGCCGGACGGCACGGGAGGACGGCGCTTCCGGGTGCTGCCGGCCGAGGAGGTCGCGCCGCCCGCCGAGCAGCGGTCACTCGAGATCCGGATCGACTGGGCGAGGATGGACCTGCCGGCGCTGATCCCGCCGGTGCGACCCGGGGAGGCGTCCTACGGCGTCGGCCACGGCGACCGTCGGTCGGTGCTCGACCGCACCGACGCTCGTTGAGCTACGGTGCCAGCCCGTTCAGCAGGACGGCGAGACCCCGACGGAACTCCTCGTCCACCGTGACCCGCCCGGCCTGCCGTGCCGTCTCGGCCAGCAGGGGGAAGTCCGCGCCCGGCAGCGTGGCCAGGGTCCGCGTGCCGTCGCCGGACAGCGGTCCGAGGTGCTCCAACTGGACGGCCCCGACCAGGTAGCCGACCAGACTGCGCAGCGCGACGACGCGCCGCTCGCCGACGATGCCCGCCTCGGTGAGGATGCCGAGCACCGTCTCCCCCCAGCGCAGGCTGCTCGGTGAGCCCTGCCGGTGCGTCAGCGTGAGCGGCACGACGTTCGGGTGGGCGCCGACGGCATCGCGGACGCGCTCGACCATGGTCGCGACCCGCTCCCGCCACGACGAGCCCGCCGGGGGCGTGGTGTCGACGGCACCGAGGACGAGGTCGACGACCAGGCCCTCGAGCTGGTCGCGGTCGTCGACGTAGCGGTACAGGGACATCGTCCCCATCCCGAGTTCCTTGGCGACCGCGCGCATCGTCAGGGCGGCGAGTCCGTCGCGGTCGATGACGGTGAGCGCGGCCGCCGCGATCTGCGTCTCTGTGAGCGAGCGTGGGCGTGGCATGGTCCCGACAGCGTACAAGGTACGCCTACGCGTGTTAGCGTATGTTGTACGCCTACAGGAAGGACGACGCGATGGTCGCCCACGACGATCCGCGCAGGCCCCGCCCCGGCACCGTCATCGACGAGCGCGAGTTCACCCCCATCTCCGGCACGCCGATCCGCGTCCCGTCACCCGGGCGCCTCGTCCACCTGCAGTTCCGCCGCTTCGCCGGCTGCCCGGTGTGCAACCTGCACCTGCGATCGATCGTGCGGCGCCATGCCGAGATCGAGGCGGCCGGCATCCGCGAGGTCGTCGTCTTCCACTCGCCCGCCGACGAGTTGCGCGAACACGCCGCCGACCTGCCGTTCGCCGTCATCCCCGACCCGGCCAAGCGGCTGTACGTCGAGTTCGGCGTCGAATCGGCGCGGCGCGCACTTCTACACCCGCGCGCCTGGGGGCCGATCCTCCGGGCCGTCCTGCGCAGTACGTGGGCCATCGTCCGCGGCCGTGAGCGCGGCCCCGCGGCCCGCCCGGAGGGCGGCCGCTTCGGCCTGCCCGCCGACTTCTTGATCGCCGAGGACGGCACCGTGGTGGCGTGCAAGTACGGAGAACACGTCTACGACCAGTGGTCCGTCGACGAACTGCTGCAACTGGCCGCCGGCAGCCCGCGCCCCGCGGCTTCGACGCCGTGAGCTGAGGGCGCTGCGCCCGGGCGGTCCCTTTTTCTGGGTTTCCGACGGGTGAAATCTCCGCGGTTGACTCTGCGGAGGACCGGCGGACACGATCGGTCGTACGGTGGTTCCACAACGTCACGGAGGTGCTGCACCATGCCGAAGGTGCTGATCGTCACGGGCGACGCGGCCGAGGATCTCGAGGTGATGTACCCCTACCAGCGGCTGCTGGAAGAGGGCTACGACGTGCACATCGCCGCTCCGGCGAAGAAGAAACTGCAGTTCGTCGTGCACGACTTCGTCGACGGCTTCGACACCTACACCGAAAAGCCCGGCCACACCTGGCCCGCCGACGTCGCGTTCGCCGACGTCGACCCGGCCGAGTACGCCGCGCTCGTCCTACCCGGCGGCCGCGCGCCCGAGTACATCCGCGGCGACGCCGACTGCCGCCGCATCGTCCGGCACTTCGCCGAGGCGGGCAAGCCGATCGCGGCGCTCTGCCACGGCCCGCTCGTGCTCGCCGCGGCGGGAGTCCTGGCGAGCCGCTCCTCGAGCGCCTACCCGGCGCTCGCCCCCGACATCGAGGCGGTCGGCGGCTCCTTCGTCGACAGCGAGGCGCACATCGACGGCTCCATGGTCACCGGCCGCGCCTGGCCGGACCACCCGGCCTGGATGCGCGAATTCCTCAAGGTCCTCCGCGTCGCCGCCCCGGCCGACTGACCGACCGCGCCCGAGCCCACCGCCGCGCCGCCCGTAGCGGCCGGCGCGGCGGTACGCAATGCGCGACGATCACGGCTCGGAGAGCCGCTGATCGGGAATCGGCGGCTTCTCGTGCCTGGATTACTCGCCGTCGGGGCGCATCTCTGCCACGTCGATATCGTCGGCCACGCCCTGTTTCAGGTCAGCCGGTCGACCTCGGGTGCCGTGTCCACCGTTCGGTGGACACGCGAATGACCGGTTCACCGATCGCCTGAGGTGCCCGCTGCCGCGACGCTGGCGGTACGGATGAAACAGCGGTGCGCGTACGCCCTTCCGTAACGCAGGCGCTGTCGCCCAATGCCCTGGATGTGACATGGACGAAAGGGCTACGGCGCTTACGCGGGCGCAATCGTCACCGAGCGGGATGGCAGGCGGAATGGCCTGTGCCCTGGACTCTGACCTCCGACCGAAGGGAAGCACTGATGCATGCAAAAGATGCCGAACTGGCCGGCGCCCTGACCGAGCAGCTCGGCGACGAAAAGATCGTGGCGGCCGCGTACGCCAGGGTGGACACCGCGCTCAGCCCGGCGCGGATGCTTTCGCCGCTCGGCAACTACCTCATCGCCAGGCCGGCAGCCCGCGCGGCGGCGAAGAAGATGACCGAAGAGACCGACATCCCGCTCGACGCTGCCGTCGTCTTCGGCGTCAGCGACGGTGCCCTGCACGTGTGGGCCGCCGACCCGATGCTCAACCGGGTCGGTGAGCACCTCGGCCAGATTCCGCTGGAGCGCATCGCGTCCATCAAAGTCGAGGGCGGCAAGAGCTGGCAGCCGGTCACGATCAGCATGGCCGACGGAAAGAGTGTCCAGCTCGAGGGCCGGGGCTCCATCCATGCGGTGGCGGCCGAGTTCGACAAGCGCAAGGCTGGATAGTGTGCACCGACGGGCAATCCGAGCCCACCGCCGTACGGACCGATGTGGCGGTGGGCATCCGCATTGGGCCTGGCCGACGGACCATGGTCCCGCCTCCTCAGGGACGTTCGTCCCTGGGAGGAACGCCGACCAGCAGAGCAGAGTGGAAGTTGGCCTGCGAGACGGGCGAGGGAGCTCGACCGTACGAATCCGCCAGGACGGGGACTCGTAGGGGAGGGCTGAGAGGCCGGCGGGGGCGATATGCCTCCATAAGACGGCGACCCCCAATACCTGAATCGGACAATGCCGACGAAGGGAAATCGCCTCGCAGGTCTTCGCCGTCCCCGGACAGCCGTGCACCTCGAGAGGGTCCCGGCCACACCGCCGACCGGCAGCAGAATCCGGCTGGGCGAGATCAGCTCACGTCAACGTAGTCACCCGAGCCTGTCACGGCCAGGTACGTCGAGGTCCCGGCGTAGGCCGCTCGCCAGGTGCCGTCCTTGGACGCCGTGAAGCCGTGGGAGAAGTATCCCGTGCGGCTGGTGGTCGCCTTGCCCTCGTACGTCCAGGTCGTGGATCCCTTGGCCTGGAAATAGATCTTCACGCTCTGCCCGGAGAACGCGGTCCACGATGAGCCGTAGCGCTGTAGGTAGCCGGCCGCCGTGATGGTCTTCCCCTTGCGTACCGGTTCCGGTGAGGCGTTGAAGGAGCGGATCCGCGTCCAGGTCTTCGTGTCGACGTAGTCGGAGCCGCTGTTCGCCGGGAGGTACGTGCCGTCGTCCTGGACGGCGGCGCGCCAGTATCCGTCCTGGGTGGCCTTCGCGGTCAGAGTGAACGCACCGTCCTGTTCGAAGGCGAGGCGGTTCTTGGTCGTCCAGGTCTTGCCGTCGGGCGAGAACTGCAGGGCCACGGTGGGATAGGGGGCGGGTTCGGTGCCGCCGTCGCCTGTCCGCCGGAGTACCTGGCCGCGTGCGGTCACGGTGGCTCCGCGGCCGACCGGTTCGGGCGCCGCGTTGAATCCGGTGACCGTCGTGCGCCACTGGGCGGCGACGTACGCGGTGGTGCCGCCCGAGTCGGCGTAGCGGCTGCCCTCACCGGGGGGCGGGAACCGGGCGTCCCACTGGGTGCCTGAGTACTGGGTCACCGGCACGCTGAACGTGCCGTCCGGACCGGTCGTCACCCGTACCGGCGAACCCGTCCCATCGTGCGCCGTCACGAGCACCGGGAGGCCGGCCAGGCCCGCCCATTCTCCGGAGCGGCTCTGCCGTTCCAGACGTCCCGTCAGGACCATGGTGTCTCCGACGATCCCGCGGGTGACGGGTGCCTTGATGGTGAGACGCGTCGGGAGATCAACATGACCGACCATGACCTGGGCGCTCTTGGCCGACCGGTACATCGCGCCGGCCGTCGAGACGGCGTACACGTGCATCGAGTTGGTGAAGCGCGTTGTGAACGTGAAAAGGCCCTGCTCGTCCGTTGTGGTGCTGCCGATGGGATTATTGGGCAGTTCCGGTGAGTGGAAGCTGATCTTCAGCCCGGGTACGCCCGCTGCCGCGGGATCGATGACCTGGCCGGTGATGGTGACGTCCTCGTGCTCGGTGTCGATCGTCGTGGGGTTCACCGCGAACGCGCTGAAGGTGACGTCGCGTCCGTTGTCGATCACCCCGGCGTCGGTCGTCGTCCGGTGGTACCCGCCGACCGTGGTGCCCTCGACGTCGACCGCCACCCGGCCCTCCGGCAGGGTCACCGCTGTTCTGCTCCGCCAGACACCGTTATTGCCGGCTCCCTGGACCAGTTCGAAGTCGTCCACGGTGGCGAGAACCTCGGTCTGGCCAGAAAGACGCAGCCGTGCGACCAGCGTCGCGATGTCGGTGCCCGACAGCGCGGTGATCTCGATCTGGGTGGTCAGTCCCGGCGTTGTGGCTCTGACGCTCCTGACGATCAGCCCGTCCCCGGCGAACGACGCTGGCCCCGTTGCGACGAGCGTGAATGCCGCCATAGCCAGAACAATGGCCGCGCCGATGAGTCTCCGCATACGTAGTCCCCGGATAGAGCCGAACCATGGTCATCTAAACGACGCCATTGGGCCCCATGGCGTTGACACCGCGGAGAACAAAAATTGACGCGTCCGTGCCGACGCACCGCCGGCCAGAGGCGATAGCGGCCTTGTAGACGGCCGAGCAAAAGACAGAGGCCCTGTACCTTCGCGGTACAGGGCCTCTGAGCTGGTCGGGGTGGCGGGATTTGAACCCACGACCTCTTCGTCCCGAAGGAACTTCGGTCTATCGATCTTCGTCCTGGTCGGCTACGAGCCAAGCGGGGCGCCTCTCACCTGGGATTACGCCCGGGGGAGTCGCGGTGAGTCTGAGGGTGCCTGAATGCGTTGGCTCCCAAGATTGGCTCCCCGTGGCTCCCTCTCCGGGCGGGAGAGGAGCCTCCATGGCAATCGAGATCAACGAAGACCGCATGTCCCTCACCGTCGACGGAACCGAGATCGCCACGGCCAGTCGGAGCGGCGAGCGGTGGACCGTCAGCACCTGGCCGGTTCCGCTTTCCTACAACCAGGCGATCACGGCCCTGACCCTGGTCGAGCGCCTGGCCCACGGCTACCGCGACGATGACCCGTTCGTCGCCGCGTGGCGAGAGGAGTTGGCCGGTGATTGACCGGATTATTCGGGCGACAACCACACTGGCGGTAATTGGTGTAGCCGCAGTCGCCGCGGTCATCTCGTATCGGCACGCCTACGAACTGGTGCGCTCACACGGCGAGTCGGGCACTACCGCACGGCTGGTGCCGCTCACCGTCGATGGACTCATCCTGGCGGCTTCGATGGTAATCCTCGATGCCAACCGGCGTACCGGTCGTGTACCAGCATTGGCCGGCTGGAGCCTTGGCGCGGGCATCTCCGCGACGGTCGGCGCCAACCTGGCGCACGGCATGGGACACGGACCAATAGGTGCCCTCGTCAGCGCATGGCCGGCCCTGGCGCTTGTTGGCTCCTACGAACTACTCATGATGCTCATCAGAGCCGAACACGGCACCACGGCAGTGCCGCCTGCGGACAAAGCTGAGTGCCGCACCACGTCATCCGGCAAACCGGACGCACCACCTGAGCCGTCGGACGTACCAATGCTGGAGCAGGCGGTACGGACACGATACGAAGCAGGCTCCAGCCAGCGTGCCATCGCTCGTGAGCTGCAGATCGACCGACGCAGAGTGAAACGGATCATCGAGCAGCCCGCATAAAGAGCAGCCTCTGTACCGGTTGCCCTGGTGCAGAGGCTCCTCTCATACCCCGGATCCCGACTTGGATCGCGAGTCGGTGAGAACTTGCTCTACAGCGATCAAGGACGCCTCGCTGTGCGGGCCGCCCGCGGCCTGCACAGCCCTCGGGCTGATCTGTTCCGAATCGGTCGCCCGCAACGTGTCGATAGTGCCGCCCATAATTGATAAGTCTATAGTTGTCCGGTTTGCTGGTCTGTCGAGTCACAATTGTTACTTCAGAATAGGCTTCATTTTTCACGCAAGAGGTCGTATCATGACCTGAAGGCCATCAAAGCTTGAGGTTAAATATGTTTTTTGAGCAGCGAATGTTTGCGCGGCTTAAGTTCTTCGAAAAGATCCTCGAATTAAGTGAAAACGCATTTGAGGATTTCTTTCATAATCTGATGTCTGCGCGCCATCCTGATTATGTTGATGTCCGCACACATGGAAATATTGGCGACAAGGGTGCGGACGGGTTGGGTCTGCATGACAGAAAATTGTATGCATGCTACGCGCCGCCTACCTTCAACGTTAGTGAGATCGAATCGAAGTTCGCTTCCGATCTGAAGAAGGCAAAAGAAAAAAGAGACGGCGAGTTTGACACTTTCGTCTTTGTGCACAACGATATGCGTGGTGCGCATCCAGAAATATCAAGTGTGTTGGCAGAGGCCGGTCGGGATCACGCACCCCTAAAATTCGATCACATGGGGCGAAGGCGTCTTTGGCATGAGGTTCTCAAGCTTAACGTAGAGCAAGTGGAAGATCTTCTGGGATGCCCAATTCCGATTACTCAACTTGCCTACGGCATTGGCATGGAAGATCTCGCGCCTCTACTGGAGCACCTTAAGGATCAGGCCAAATTTTCCGATCCACTTAAGCCAGTGCCGCCCGTGAGTGAATTGAAGCTCGACTATAATAGACTCGACGGTGATAGCCGTGAGAGCCTTGTTAAAGCATTTCGAAGCACTCGACTTATCGATCAGTATTACACTATGAGGATGGCGGCATACGAGAGAGACGAAGTTGCCGCGGGATTCTCAATTTACTATCAGCAAATAAAGGAAGATTGGGAAGACCCTGAAGATATAATATGGCAACTTGAGATGTACGTGCTCGGGAACATGCACCAAGATCGTCGTACCCATAGAGCAGCGATGGTTGTCTTGGCCTACTTCTTCGAACGGTGCGATATTTTTGAGCAGCCGCCACCGGACTGGAGGCCCGCCAGCGTCGCTGGGAGCTCAACATGATCACGCCAACCAAGGGTATTGAGCCAGACAGAGCCCTGTTGTCAGTAGGCGCGCAAGTTTTGCAGCAGCTCAACGAGCCAACGTCGGTAAGCCAGACATGGTTCAAACTGAAATCGTGGAGGAAAGAGGCAGGACATCAGGCGCCCATTTCCTTTGGGTGGTTCACTCTCGCGCTTGACATTCTCTACGCTATGGGACTGGTAGAGTTCCGCGACGGCCTTTTGATTCGGAGGAAAGTCCATGCTTCGTCGACTCGGAGCTGACGACTCCCGATTCAAAACGCTGAATTTTAATGCCGGCTTGAATCTGCTAATCGCCGATACTACCCCCAAGTCTACTTCTACGGACAGTAGAAATAGTTCTGGTAAGTCAAGCACTATTGAGCTAATTCACTTTCTGCTTGGGGCAAGAGCAGATAAACATCTTGCGACGCGAAAGGCTCTCCGGGACGTTAGCTTTGAGCTTCTTCTTGATTGGCCACAGGTCCCTGAGGGACTTCGCGTCCGCCGTAAGGGATCTGACGCTAATGTGGTAACGCTCGATCCGGACGTCTCGGCGGATTCCGCAAATCGACTCTCTATCGGTCCTGGGCGGGTTGCTGCTGCCGAATGGGTCAACCTCCTTGAGGCAAATCTATTTAATCTGCAGGGCGAGCATGCCGGCGTAAGTGGACGTGTCCTGCTCTCTTTCTATGCGCGCCGCAGCGGCAGTCATGCATTTAACGAGCCGATACGCATTCATTCTCGCCAGTCGGAAGTAGAAGCAACGACGAATTTGGCGTACCTGTTGGGCCTCGACTGGAAGCTTGCGTCTCGCTACAAAGAAATAGCTGCGAGAGAAGCTACTCGGAAACAGTTGCGGCAGGCCGTTAACGATCCCGTATGGGGTCGGATCGTTGGCAATGTCGCAGATTTGCGTGGGCAGATCACTTTGGTTGAGGCGCGCATCGCGAAAGTTGAAGAGCAAATAGCTAACTTTCGAGTTATACCCGAGTATGAGAACCTGAAGAACCGTGCTGATGAGATAGCAATGCGCATTCGCGATCTATCAAACAGTGACGTCGTTGATCGTCGCAATCTTCAGGAGCTGGAAGCCTCGGTGGAGGAATCTACCGATACGGAAGTTCGCTATCTGGAACCGGTTTACGGCGAACTGGGAGTAGTTCTGCCAGAGGAGGTTCGCCGGCGCTTTGAGGACGTTCGCCTATTCCACGACTCCATCGTTCGCAACCGCCGCCGCTATCTCGCTGAGGAAATTTCGTCGATTCGCGAACGCATGGCCGAACGCAAGGCTGAGCGGGAGCGCCTGGGGGCACAGCAGTCCCAGATACTTCGACAACTCAATGAAGGCGGTGCTCTGGAAGCGCTGACTATGCTTCAACAAGCTTATGCGCAAGAACGTGCATCGCTAGAGGCCCTGAGGAACCGGCTTGCGGCAGCACAAGAACTAGAAGCCAGCGCTAGGCAAATCACGGCGATGCGGCTAGAAGTTGAAGAAGAGATGGCCGCCGACCTTGAAGATCGTGAAAGTCGGACTAGGGAAGCCACGCTGCTGTTCGACGAATTTGCGAAAAGGCTTTACGGAGAAGAGCGTGGCGGCTACCTAGCGATCAATGCCGGACGTAATAGTATAAAGATCATTCCTCGTATCGATAGTGATGACAGCCGTGGTATTAGCAACATGGTGATCTTCTGTTTTGATCTTACCGTGGCCGTAATTGCACACCGACATAATAGAGGACCAGACTTCCTTGTTCATGACAGTCATCTATTCGATGGTGTCGATGATCGGCAACTTAAGGCTGCACTGGAACTCGCGGGCGAGACGGTCGATGCAGAAGGAATGCAATACATAGCCATGCTTAATAGTGACGATCTGAATAAAGCGGTGAGTCGAGGCTATGATCCGGGCAATAAGATCTTGTCCCCCCGACTAACTGACGAATACTCAGATGGCGGCTTGTTCGGATTTAGATTTAAGTGACGCGTGAGCTAACTCCACGGGCGTATGCGAACGCTCTCGATCTTGTTGCAGATCGGATGATCCGCTGCCGAGTTGGATTTGGTGGCCCAAGTGACAACCCAGTGACGAACTTCGGCTAGTCGGGGGCCTTGGCTTTCGCCCATACCCGATCAAAGCTTTCGAGGTATGTCTCTGCCATGTCGCCTGCGGCGGCATGCCGGATTCCAATAACTGGCGAGTGGGATGCAGGCACTCCGTAAGCGTGTGTATTGATCAAGACGTCGTTGTCGGCCCGATAGATCGACGCGTAGAGCGCTGTGTCGTGGAGTCGAATCTCTACCCCGTCGATATCGGCAAGAGCTCGGTACAGGGTGAGAGCATTGCGCACCTTGGCGGCGATTGCATCGCCAATCCCTTCACCGGTTCCTCGTTCGGCTACCTGAGACCCTTTTGGATTACCAAGCAAAATCCGTATATGGACGCCTGCGCGTGCCCTCTCCGCGAGAGTGCGGATGATTCCATCATCTTCGGCGAGGAAGAGCGCCGCGTAGGCCAGCACTCCGATGTCTTGTTTTGCTGATAGGAACAGCCGAATCCATTGTTCTCGGGGCACGGCCCACCGATGTGCGTATGCAACCTTGATCTCTGCTGTCCGCTCATTTGAAGCGGTCGTTTCCTTAGTTATTCTCTGGTGCCAGATTGCTTTCTCGTCGAAACCTAGGATCTCGGCGAGGGCGCGACGGTAACGCGGGTATGGCAGACGGCCGGCTACCCATCGCTCGACGGTCTTCGGATCAACGCCAAGCTGTTTTGCTATCGCGGCCTCATCAAGCGTCGAAGCATTGAAAGCTTCCCGAAGTCTGTCGTTCACCGTTTCTCCTCGATGTGAAAACTTGGACCGAAATTCCCGTCGCACGCACGGACTGCACGCACGGACGTCCCGTCCTCGACGTTAGGCCAGCCACTAGGGACGTCTACGGACGTCTCGTAGTCGTCTTAGGACGTCTACGTGGGGATTCAAGACATCCCAAGACGTCCCTTGGCGTCGGTAGAGACGTCGGCCGTTGGCCGGAAGGCTCACCTATAGGCGATGGACCCGATGGGTTCTCAGTGGTGGTTAGGGATTCCAAGACCGCACTGGATTCCAACGTCATCGCATCGGATTGGCGCACTGTCCACAAATCCGACACGCGAAGGAGACGCGACATGAGCGTCATGGAGTCAAGTTCGGACGCGGCCCCCGAAAAGGTCGTGCTCTTCCTGGAAGCACTCACGGCCGCACTCACAAGGCGCGGACTTGTCGCCGAAGCGTTCGGCACAAGGATGGTCTGGGTGAAGAACCCAGCCGCCGACGCTTCGGGCGGCGACCCACGGGCAGCGGCGATGAGCCCCGGACTACGTCAGAGCGTCGTGTGCCAACGTGACGGCGACTCTGGTCGCCTCGCATGGTTCTGGGTGTGGTCGGGACCGACACGAGACGCACCGTCGGAACTGGAGTACCTCTGCCCTGCCGAGTACGTCGAGCAAGCGGCCAATCGGATCACGCACGTCCTGCGACTTGACGGCGCCGACTCGGGAGTGACGCCATGACGGCGCCAACTCTGGTCGACGGCCTGACGCCACCGATCGGGAGCCAGGCCGCCGTGACCGCCTCAATGCTGAAACGTCGCTTCCCCTCAGCCATGGTCTGGTTCGGGACCTTTACGCGAAGGTGGTGGGCGCTGGTATGGGCCAGCGGACGGTGGCAGCTCATCGAAGGCGCCGGGCCGGAAGAACTCACCGGGGCAATCATCAACGCCCACAAGCGATGAAGGCTCCGCGCGTCCGGCCCGTACCGGGGAGGGGCGGTCGCGCGGTAACCCCCGTGACGGTTGCGTCGTTCTGGCGTCACGGGTGACAAGCGGGGGCGCGGCGGTGCCGGAGGTGAGGGGCCGGCGACGTCGTGCCCCCGCGCCCTGATCCCCCCGGCGGGGCAACGACCGGTAGCTCATGGCCATGACACCAGCCCGCCCCGCCGGGGGCACCATCAATGGTGCAGCCGTCGCGGACCGCACCCTCTACGCTGTCACCGCACAGAAGCTGATCAAAGACCTGGCGTGCTAAGCCTTCACGCACGAGGTAGATAGTGAGCCCCAAATCGACCGCCTGGGGAGTGTTTGCGCAGATCGCGGATGCGCTGCGTGGGCGCATCGCCAGAGGTGAATTCGTTGCCGGTGCGCTGCTACCTTCCGAAGCCGCCCTATGTAAGGAGTTCGCTGTCGTCCGTAACACGGTGCGCCGGGCGCTGTCGGTTCTTGAGGACGAGGGGCTGATCGAGACGCTTCCCGGCAAGGGGCGCGCCGTGCGTGGCGACACACCGACGCAGTACATGTACATGCGGATCGCTGCTGATCTGCGGCGCCAGATTGAGATCGGCGGATTGGTCCCTGGGGATCCTGTGCCTAGTGAGGCCGCACTCGTCGAGCAGTACGCCGTTGCGCGGGGCACGGCCCGCCAAGCTCTTGCCCATCTTGAGGCCGCTGGCCTCGTCGAGGTGCAGCACGGGAAGGGACGTTTCGTGTGTAGACGTCCCTAGACGCCGCTCGTACGTCCGTGGACGTCCCTGCGATGTCGCCTAGCGTCGGTGACATGACACAAGCCGACTGGGCGCGTGAGGTCGCCCGCACGTTGCTCCAAGCGCCGATGCCCCGTCGATGGTCACACGTCCAAGGGGTGGCACGGCAAGCCCGAACGCTGGCGCCGATACTCGGCGGTGATGCGGATCTCGTTGAGAGCGCCGCGTGGCTCCACGACATTGGCTACTCATCGAAGCTCGTCGTGACCGGCTTCCATCCCCTTGATGGCGCACGTTACCTGCGTGACGTCGAGTGTGCCGATTCGGTTCTGTGCGGCCTGGTCGCCTACCACTCCTGCGCTATCAACGAAGCTGAGCAACGAGGTCTTGCTACCGAGCTTGCCGAGGAGTTCAGGCCAGCGAGCGAGCTCCTGTCGGATGCGCTGACCTACTGCGACATGACGACGACACCGGACGGAGAACCGGTGGCGGCCGAGGAACGCCTTGCCGAGATTCAGAGACGGTACGGCGCAGGGCACCTTGTCACGCGGTTCATCCAGCGATCATCTACGCAACTCCTCGCTGCTGTACGAACGATCGAGGCCGCGCAAGCAGGAGTTATGTGATCTCGGGAGAGCTCTCGGGAGAAAGAAACCGCTCGATCCGTCTGCGCATCGTACGGTCCATCGTGTAGCTGCGGATGTCGGCGGGCGGCACCCAGCGCACTTCGCTTGATTCGCTGCTGGGAGTCGGCTGGCCCTCGACAGGGCGACCGGTCAGGACGACGGAGAACTCCTGCCGTACCTCGTCGTTGCTGGTGTAGTGGATGACATGCCGCGGGTCGGTATAGATGCCGACCAGGCCGGTGATCTCGGCGGTGACGCCGGTTTCTTCTTGGGTCTCGCGTATCGCGGCCTGGGTGACGGACTCGCCAAGATCGATGGCGCCGCCAGGGAGCGCCCAGTTGTTGTTGTCGGTACGGCGGATAAGCAGGATCTCGCCCTGGTCGTTGGTGACGACCATGTTGACCGAAGGGACGATGCTGTTCGCAGCCGGCGCATTCGGGTCGTCGTAGTAGTCGATCCGTCGCCCCAACGTCATGCCTCCGGTATTGATGTCGCGTCGTCCCAGACGCGCTCGAAGCTCTCAAGGTACGTGTTCACGATGTCGCCACCCGCGACCTTGCGAAGGTGGAGAACCGGTGCGCGCGGCGCGGTCACACCGTAGACGTGCGTGTTGACGAACAGCTCGTCGTCAGCACGGTAGATCGAGTTGTACAAGATCGTTGTGTGGAATCGGAACTCGATGCCCTCGACGCCGCGTAGCGGCCGGTACATGACCAGGGCGTTGCGGATCTTGGCTGCCATGGCGTCGTCCACGCCCTCGTCGGTGCCGCGCTGCGCCACCTCGGGGCTGTCCGGGTCGCCGAGCAGAATGCGCACCCGCACGCCCGCACGCGCCTTGTCCAGGAGGATCTTCTGTACGCCGCCGTCTTCGGAGAGGAAGAGGCCGGCGTAAACGAGGATTCCGATCTCGTGTTCGGCCCGTGAGAACAGACGTCCCCACCCGTCCCGTGGCACGGCCGTGCGCCGTGGGTAGATGTTGATGATCTCGCTATCCGACGCCGTGGCTACCTGCTCGCGAGAGATCGCGTCCGGCCATAGGTAGGTCTCGTCCACGCCGAGATGCGTTGCCGCAGCGTAGCGGTGTCGTCGGTAGGGCGTCCGTCCCTGACTGATCCAGCGCTCGATGGTCTTCTCGTCGACCCCGATGCCTTCGGCCAGCGAGGCCACGGTCATGCCTCGCTCCAGGAGCGCCGCTCTCAGTCTCTCGTTTGTCATCTACCCGACCGGATCAAAGGACGTCTCAGGACTCCTTGACCCTAGTAAGACGTCATGAACACGTCCAGTCATGCTGGTGCTCGTCCGGCCTGATCGGCGCATCTTTGGTGGCGTAAGGAAAAAGCCCCGATCAACTCCGAGCCGAAGCCTCCGTTTCCTCCCCCTCCAAAAATCGCTCTTGAATGCCAGCAGGTTCTTATACAGGACTGGTCATGTTCATTAGTGCAGAGCGTGGGAGGCGAGGTGCCGGCTCTGAGAGGAGAGCCGATGCCCGTTCGCCGGATCACCCTCGAAGCCTGGTGCTGGCACTGCCCGTGCGGCGCCCGAGCCGAGCACACCCACCGCCTGTGCCGTAAGTGCCAGGCACGAGCCGCCTGGAGTCGCCGCATCATGCGGCCTCGCCGTGTCCGCCGTACCGCCCGCGGTCAGCACGTGGCGGTGACCAAATGATCGCCGTTCCGATTGTCACAATCACCGTCGCCATCCTGGGCGTCGTCTTCGTCGCCCTCGTCCTCATCGGCGCACACAGAGAGGCGCCCTGGACCGCCCTGGACGACCAGCCACCTACCCCGCTGGCCGGCTTCGCCCGCGCCGTGCTCGGCGTCTACGTCCGCAAGAACACCAACGACCAGGCCACCGAGCCCACACAGATCACCGAACTCATCAAGGGACGGAGGTGATGCGTGTGCGCCGACTCCCTGACGGTTTCTCCGGCCGTCGCTGCCCATGCGGGGCGCTCATCGAACTCGGCAACCGGCTATGCCGCAAATGCCGATGCCGCGCCCGCTGGCAGCGCCGCAAGGCCCGCAACGACTGGCTGTGAAAGGAGGTGACGCCTCTATGACCGTTTCCGTGCCCCTCGTCGTCATCCTCGGGGTCGGCGCCTGGGTGGCCTGGCGCTACATGGGTCTGCGCGTCTGGCACGCGGTGCTGTGCCTGCTGTTCGGATTCTTCCTCGCCGCGACCAGCGCCGCCCCCGAGATCCATCGCCTGGTGACCGCCGTCGTCCAGTGGCTCACCGGTGCCTGAACAACCCGCAGTCGACCAAAGGAGGCGATGCCTGAGTGCCTGACAATTCCCCCACGACCAGGCGTGATCTGCAGGAGGTCAGCACCCGAAACGACACCGCTCGTCAAATCGTCGCAGGATTCTCCGACGCACTGCCCACCCTCGCCCGCTACTGGCAGACCATCGACACCGCCCTATCCGACATCACCGAACTCGTCGGCACACTCAAGCGGATCCGCCTCGACCACGCGAACCTTCTCGCCGCTGCCCGAGCCACGCTCAGCGCCTACGCCGATGGTGAAGCCGATCACCTGGCCTACCTCCGTGACGAGCTGGACGACCAGGCGGAAGGGCGGGCCGACCGATGAGGAATCGTCAGCTTCGACGCCACGCCCGCAAGATGAGCCGCCACGGCATCCAGCCGATGATGGTCATCAACTCCGACGACGGGCTACCCGACATGATCGGCGTGTTGATCGCCCGCTGGCTGTGGCGCTACCGCTCCGAACTCGCCCCCGTCCATCTGGCCTACCTCACCGCCCTCGCCGCATGGCTCCTCCACGCCACCCACCCGACGTGGTGGCCCGAACTCCTCGCTGCCCCAGTCGTGACCGCCGCGGCGCTCATGCGTTTTGGCCACCGTATGGGCCTGGTTAGGCGCTCGGAGCGGCTGTACGCGGCTCTCGTTGTTATCGCAGTGGGCACGTGGCTCACCGCCGCAACCGCCGTAGGTCCGATGCACCGGCCGCTTCCGCAAGCTCTACTCGTCGGCGGAATTCTGCTGTCAGTGCCGTGGTGGGCACACCGGCGCCGGCGCGTACGGGTCCGTGTCGAGCGCACCCTTGAGTCCTGGCCCCAGATCGCCGAGTCGGTAGGTCTGGCCGGCTCTCGCGTGATGTCCGCCGTGGTGGACGCCTGGGGCTGGACCGCCCGCATGGCCCTGCGCCGTGGACACACCGTCGCCGACGCGATCGGCAAGCTGCCCGCGATCGAATCTGCACTCGGCACCCGCCCGGGCGCCGTCCGTATCGAAGCCGACGCAGCACGGGCCGACCACTTCCTCATGCGTGTGCTGCACACCGACCCGCACGCGCGTCCGATCCCCTGGAAAGCGCCCGAGGTCCGCTCCATCGCTCAGCCGATTCCGCTGGGAGTGTTCGAGGACGCCGCCCTGGCAACCGTGCTGCTGCTGCGCCGTCACGCGCTGATCGGTGGAGTCGTCGGCTCAGGCAAGTCCGGTGTCCTCAACGTCATCCTCGCGGCGCTGACCGCCTGCGAGGACGTGGTGATCTGGGGAATCGACCTCAAGGGCGGCATGGAGCTTCGACCCTGGGTCCGAGCTTTGGACCGCCTGGCCACCACACCCGAGCAGGCGACACGGCTCTTCCGCGACGCGGTGACGGAGCTGGATCAGCGCGCCACCGAATCCGGTCACCATGGCGCACGCGTCTGGGAGCCCACACGCAGACGCCCTGCACTGGTGATCGTGGTCGACGAGTACGCCGAACTCCCCGAGGCCGCGACGGCCTACGCCGACTCGATCGCCCGCCGTGGGCGTGCCGTCGCGGTGACCCTGCTGGCCGCGACCCAACGGCCCACACAGAAGGCCATGGGACACGGCGCTACGCGCTCGCAGATGGACGTGCGCATCTGTCTCCGAGTGCGGGAACGCCGCGACGTCGATCTCATCCTCGGACAAGGAGCGTTCAACGCCGGCTGGCACGCCCACACCCTTGACGCGCCCGGCAAGTTCCTCATCTCCGCCCCCGAACATCCGACCGCCAAACGCGCCCGCGCGTACCTCATCACCGACCAGGACGTCACGACCACCGCCGACCACTACGTGACGCGTCGGCCGATGCTGTATCCACCCCATCCAGTGCCCGAACGTGACGACGTGCAGGGCGAGCCGTCCGACGACTCCCGGCCGTCCGGCGGCGCAACCGAGAGACCAGCCTCGGAGCGGCCGGACACCGCCGAGGGACGCCTCTGGCAGGCACTGCTGACCGCCCCGGACGGAGGGATCTCCGTCCCCAAACTGGTCAAACTCACCGGGCTGAGCCGTCCGACCCTCTACCGACGACTTACCGAGCAAGCAAAAGCCGGGCGAGTGGTCCAGGTGAGTCGAGGCCGATACCGCGCCGCTAGTCCCGAATCCGGCAACGCAGCGTGATCGTCTCAACGTCTCAGTCTCACGCGCGCCTGCACGTAGAGCGCCTGAGATGAGACGTGAGACAACGCCGCAGCGACCACCCAACGTGACGGCAACCCGATGGAGGCAACGCGCGCGGAGAGGAGGTGAGGCACCTGCAGGCGTACACCGTTGAGCAAGTGGCCGAGATGCTGCACATCGGACGCGACAAGGTCTACTTCCTCCTGCGCACCGGCCAGCTACGCAGCATCAAGATCGGCAAGCTGCGCCGGATCACCGACCAGCACCTTGCCGAGTTCATCGAGCGCACGGAGACCAAAGGATTGACCCGAGCGTAGAACACCGTGCTACGTTGCTCTACGAGCCTCGGGGCGCGCCCCAGCAGGGAAGGTCCCGAGGCCACGCCTCTTGATAACCGCATCGACGCGAGCGCGCTCTTCGGTCACACGCACAACCACGATCGACAAGAGAGGACGCTCTACATGACAGGCGACAAGACCACGCTTCCACCCGTACGGGTCGATGCGGCGTTCAAGGAACGCCTCGCCCGTTACGCGGCATCGCAGGAGCGCGACGTGTCGTGGGTCATCAGGAAGGCGATCAAGGAATACCTCGACAGACACGAGGAGGGATCCCTTGGCAAAGATCCTGATCGGTAGGTATGAGGGGACGATCTATCCCGAGGGGGACGGCTACACCGGAGCCATCTCCCTCGGATTCGCCCCCGATGGCAAGCGGAAGCGCCTCAAGAGGAAGGGCAAGACCAAGACCGACGTCAAAGACAAGCTCATCACGGCGGTCGAAGAGTTGGAGTCCGGCATCAAGAGTCCGGAGAACTACACGGTCCGAGACGCCGTCGAGGACTGGTTGTCCAAGGGGCTCAAGGACCGCGACCCGGAGACCGTCAAGACCAATCGCATCCTCGCCGATAAGCACGTCATCCCGCTGATCGGCAAGGCCAAGCTCAAAGACCTGCGCGCCGACGACGTCGACGAGTGGCTCGATGGGCTCACCGCCAAGCTGTCCACGCGGAGTCTCCGCGGCGTGCACGCGATCCTCAAGCGCGCGACTCGCCAGGCTCAGGCACGTGACATGGTGATGCGCAACGTGGCCGAACTGGTCACCACGCCGAAGGGCAAGGCTGGACGGCCGAGCAAGGCGCTCACCGCTGAGCAGGCAACGGCTGTACTGGAGCACGCGAAGTCGTCTCGGCTTCACGCCTATGTCGTGCTCAGCCTCATGACCGGAGTCCGCACGGAGGAAGCCCGTGCGCTCCGGTGGGATCACGTCGTGGCGTGGGTGAACGACGACATCGGATGGCAGCCCGTTAGCGAGGCGGGTTTCAAGCACAAACGCTTTGCCATCTACGTCTGGCGCTCCGTACGCGCCCACGGTGACACCAAGACCGAGAAGTCACGTCGCACGCTGGAACTACCTAAGCAGGCGATCGAGGCTCTTCGGGAACATCACAAGCGCCAGGCGGCCCAGCGTCTCAAGGCCGGCAAGGCGTGGCAGGACCGGAACCACGTGTTCTGCTCACCGACCGGAACGCCGCTAGATGCCGCCAACGTGCGGCGTGCGTTCCGGCTGATCACCAAGAAGGCGAAGATCGGGGAGAAGTGGACTCCCCGCGAACTCCGTCACTCGTTCGTCTCGATCATGAGTGACAACGGCGTGCCCATCGAGAACATCGCCGATCTCTGCGGGCACTCCAGCACGGCGGTCACCGAGGAGGTCTACCGGCATCAGCTCAAGCCGGTGATCACCAAGGGGGCCGAGACGATGAACACCATCTTCGGCGACAAGTCCGCGAAGTCCGCGTGACGATGGCTCCCCGTTTGGCTCCCAACGGCCAACAAGATCGAAAAAGGGGCTCCGGACTAAGTCCGAAACCCCTTCTTACCAGGTACTTCAGCGTCGGGGTGGCGGGATTTGAACCCACGACCTCTTCGTCCCGAACGAAGCGCGCTGCCAAGCTGCGCTACACCCCGGTGGCTACAGGTCGTCTTCAACGCCTGCGCCTCGACGAGTCTAGCGGACTTTTGACCCTGCCCGCGCCACAGTATCCCGGCAAGCGCGTCGAAGACGCCCGTACGAGCCGGTCCCCGAGGCGGCTCGTACGGGGTCGACGGGGTCAGGCGGCGACGGCGTCGATCGCGGGGGTGCGGATGGTCCGCCGGGCGGTGCCGATGCTCGCGGTGAAGGTCAGGGCCACGGCGAGGGCGACCATTCCCAGGAAGATGCCGGCGCTGGAGTGCGGGAGGAAGGCGTCGGCGCGGGCGCTGCTGTACGGAATGCTGGTGAAGAGGGAGGCGAGCGCGCCGAACAGGACGCCGGTGGCGGTCAGCACGGTGCTCTCGAGTACGACCACGTGCAGGACCTGCGCGGGCGTCGCGCCGGACAGCCGTTGCTGCCCGAACTCGCGGCGGCGGTGGGTCGTCGCGGCGACCAGAGTGTTGATCAGCATGATGGCCGCGAACAGCACGATCATCGCGATGACGACGAGGTTGAGGGTCTCGATGTTCTTCTGATCGGCGGTCTTGGCGACGCCTGCGGCGGCGGTGACGGCGTTCTCGGTGCTCTGCATGCAGAGGGTGCCGATGCTGATGCCGGTGAACAGGATGATCGGCATCAGCGCGGTGGCCATCTGGTTGCTGCGCCGGCGGAGGTTCTGCACGGCGAGGTGGCCGCTCGCCCCGCCGAGGCGCTCCAGTGGAGCGGCCACGATCGCGATGACCTTCCGGATCAGTGCGGGTCCGAGCAGCGCGAACCCGATGGCGGCGAGGCCGTCGGCCGAGCCGGCCGTCGACATGGCGTCCGTGGCCTTGTCGCGCATCGCGGTGACGGTCAGCACGGCGAGGTACACACCGAGCGCGAGGAAGACGCACGCCGCGATGATCCGCTTCTTGGTCATCCGGCCCGATTCGGTCGAGGCCTCGATCATGGCCTCCGCCGCCCGTACCCGGGTGGCGCGGCGGGCCGCCAGCATCGCGGCGGCGGTCGCGGCGATGAAGGTGATGCCGAGTCCCATGCTGAGGGCGATCGGCCCGAAGACGTACTTCACGTTCGGCGCGATCTGGTGGGTGTGGACCAGCATCGCGAACAGTCCGTGGCCGGCCAGGAGCCCCAGCGGGATGGCCGCAGCGGCCGCGGTGACGGCGACGACGGCCGCCTCACCGACGATCATCCGGCGGACCTGGGCGGGCGTCGCGCCGATGCTCTTCAGCAATGCCAGCTCGGTGCCGCGCTGGCGCACCGAGAGGTTCAGGGTGGAGGCGACGGCGAAGATCACGATGAGGAGGCCCCAGCCGCCGACGACGTTCGCCATCGTGATCAGCGTCGTCCGGTTGGCCGACGGCACTCCGTCGCCGACGGCGGTGTCGAGGAGGGAGGTGAAGGCCATGAGGATCGTCGCGCCGAGGAAGATCGCCAGGAAGCTCGCCGTGAAAGCGCTGGCACGTCGCCGCAAGGATCGGAGTGCGAGAGCGAACATGGTCACACGCCCGCCGTCTCGTGCCGCTCGGCGACGGCGTCACCGAGATGGGTCATGCGCTCGGCCACCGCCTCGGCCGTCGGCTGCTGCATGCTTCCGACGATCCGGCCGTCGGCCAGGAACAGCACCCCGTCGGCGTGAGAGGCCGCGACCGGGTCGTGCGTCACCATCACCACCGTCTGCCCGAAGTTCCGCACGGCCTCCTGGAGAAGGGCGAGGACCTCGCGGGCGCTTCGGGTGTCGAGGGCCCCGGTCGGCTCGTCGGCGAAGATCACGCTCGGCCGGGACACCAGGGTCCGGGCGATCGCGACGCGCTGCTGCTGACCACCTGACAACTCCGCCGGCAGGTGGTCGAGCCGACCGCTCAGCCCGACGCGCTGGAGGATCGTCTCGCAGTACGCGCGGTCCACCTTCCGCCGGGCCAGCCGCATCGGGAGCATGACGTTCTGCATGACGGTCAGCGTCGGCAGCAGGTTGAAGTGCTGGAAGATGAACCCGACGTGCTGCCGGCGGAACTTCGTCAGGGCCGTCTCATCGTCCGCGGTCATCTCGGCCCCGGCCACGAGGACCTGTCCTCGCGTCGGCCGGTCGAGGCCCGCCGCGCATTGGAGCAGCGTGCTCTTGCCCGAGCCCGACGGCCCCATCACCGCCGTGAACGTTCCGGCCGGCAGCGTCAGCGACACGTTGTCGAGCGCGGTGACCTGGGTGTCCGCCTCACCGTACGTCTTGCTGACCGCGAAGAGCCGCAGGGCCTCGGCCGTCCGTGCGGTGTCTCCGCGCCGCGTTCCTGCCATCGTCTACCTCCCGGTGGGCGCCCCGTGCGCCGTACATGGAAGACGCTATGGGCGGCCGAAGATCGGGACGATCGGCGTAACACGCCGATCGGGGGTGGAGGTAGTGACACCCCCACAAGGCAGGAAGAGCCACCCGCCGTACGGAGCGCATCGGCGACCGCGAGCGGCGCATCGGAGATCGCGTGCAACCATCCACGGATCGCGTCCCATCTACCGGGCATGGAGCAAGCGACGTGAGCCGCGTGGACGACGAGTACACCGCGCACGTCCAGGAACTGTTGCCCCGGCTGCGGCGGACGGCGTATCTGCTGTGCGCCGACTGGCATCGGGCCGACGATCTCGTCCAGGCGACGATCACGCGGCTGTACGTGAAGTGGCGGCGGGCGCGGGCGGCGGAGAACCTGGACGCCTACGTGCGGACCATGCTCGTGCGGCAGTTTCTCGGCGAGCAGCGGACCGGGTGGCGCTCCAGGGTGAGTGTGGTGGCGGACACTCCGGAGCCGGTGGCGGCCGGTTCGGACGTCGACGCCGGGTTGGACGTACGGCGGGCGCTGGCGGCCGTGCCGGCGCGGCAGCGGGCGACGTTGGTGCTGCGCTTCTACTGCGACCTCACCGTCGACCAGACCGCGGAGATCCTCGGATGTTCGTCCGGGAACGTCAAGAGCCAGACGTCCCGGGGGCTGGCCGCGCTGCGGCGGATTCTCGAGTCCGCGTCCGTACGTGAGGAGGGGGCGTGACGATGAACGAGCATGAGATCAAGACGTTGATCGCGGAGATGACTCGAGAGCCACAGCCCGTATCCACGATCGACGTCGCACGTGCGGTACGGGATGGGCACCGGAGGCGACGCAGGCGGTCGCTGCTGCAGATGGGGGCCGTCGTCGCCGCCGTCGGCCTGATCGTGGGCGGGGTGAACGTCGTGGCCATCGGCCGTAAGGCGTCCGCCCCGATAACGACGCGGACCGATGCGCGGTTCGACCCGCTGGTGCGGTCCGCGGACTTCGGCTGGCTTCCCAAGGGCATGACCGAGCGATCCGTGGACATCGGCATCGGATACATCTCCCTGCAGGCGCGTACCCCCAAAGGGCGACCGTATGAATTCTTCGGTCCCCAGGTCGGTGTGACGCTCTTCCCGGCCGGACGGCGGGTCGACGCCGAGGCGGTCGCGCGGGTGTCCCGCGCCATGGACGAGAAGTGCCCCCACGGGGAACAGGTCGGCGATGCGCCGCGGATCGATGGCCGGCCGACGCAGTGGGTCTACGCGCGTGACGTCGCCGGCACCCACTGCCGCAGCACTCCGGTGGAGCTCCGCTGGCAGTACGCGGCGGGAGCCTGGGCGGTCGCGAAGATCGCGCCTGACGCGGGTCTGGTGGACGAGCGTACGGCCTATCGCCGGATCGCCGAAACGCTGCGGGTCGGTCGGACCACGCCGGTGGGCCTGCCGTTCCGGCTGACGTACGTACCGCCGGGCCTGCACGTCGTCGGGACGACGGACGAGCGGAGTTCTTCCACCGGAGAGAAGTGGCGGACCTCACTCGACCTGTCCGCGGACGCCGATGGCCCGCCGCCCGGCGGCTATTCCGACGACAAGCACACGCCGATGAGCATCAGCGTCGAGGTCGTGCCCGCGACGGCGGTCGATCCGGCCGATGAGGCGGGGCCGCTGAACACGACCATCGACGGCCACCCGGCGTTCCGGGACAAGAGCGACGACGGCTCGGAGGTGCTGCGGGTCGCCGGAGTCCACGGCGCCCAGGTGAGGATCATCGCGTTCAAGGCAGGGAACGGTGTCCCCCTGCGAGTGCTGCGTGGCCTCCAACTGCTGGGCCTGGACCGTGCGACCTGGACGACCAGACCGGTGGGCTGAACGGACGATCCCTGACGGACGCCGCTCCTCAGGGGCGGTGTTCGCCAGGGATCAGGGCCGGTACGGCTCAGGCGGACGGGACCAGGGTCAGCAGCGAGGCCTCCGGCGGGCAGCAGAAGCGCACCGGCGCCCACGGAGAGGTGCCGAGGCCGGCGGAGACGTGCAGCCAGGCGGGGCCGTGCCGGTTGAGGCCCTTGACGCGGGCGCGGTCGATGCCGCAGTTGGTGACCAGTGCGCCGAACATCGGCACGCAGAGCTGGCCGCCGTGCGTGTGGCCGGCCAGCAGGAGCTGGTAGCCGTCACTAGCGAACCGGTCGAGGTTGCGCGGCTCGGGCGAGTGCATGACGCCGATGCTGAGCGGGCCCTTGGCCGGGCCGGCGATCTCGTCGTAGCGGTCCTTGCCGATGTGGGAGTCGTTGATGCCGCCGAACCAGATCTCGGTGTCGCCGGCCTTGAGCGTGCCGGTGGCGTTGTTGAGGTCGAGCCAGCCCGCGGCGGTCATCGCGGCGCCGAGCTCGCGGTACGGCAGGTCGGGGACGGATCGCTTGTTGTAGTCGGTCCGGCTGGTGCGCCAGAGGTAGCGCGCGGGGTTCTTCGGGACCGGGGAGTACATGTCGTTCGAGCCGTAGACGAACACGCCGGGGCGGTCCAGCAGCGGCCCGAGCAGGTCGAGGAACGGGCCGATGGCGTCGGGGTGCGAGATCGAGTCGCCGGTGTTGACGACGAGGTCGGGCTCGAGGGCGTCGAGCGCGCTGACCCACTTGATCATCCGGCGGCGGCCCGGGGTGAGGTGCGTGTCGGAGATGTGCAGGATCTTGATCGGCCGTCTGCCGGGGGCGAGCACCGGCACGTCATAGCGCCGCAGTCGGAACCAGTTGCGCTCGATCAGTGAGGCGTAACCGACTCCGGCGATCCCGGTGCCGACGACGCCCAGGGGGACCCCGTATCTCTTTCGCACGCTTCCATCGTGCCAGAACCGCGCCAGGATTATTGCCGGGCGCCGAAGCCCGTGAGCAGGGCAAGATTGTTCTCATGTTGAAGGAGAAGCTGCGGGCCGACCTGTCGGCCGCGATGAAGGCACGCGATGAGGTGCGCACCCGTACGCTCCGCATGGCGCTGACGGCCGTCACCAACGAGGAGGTCGCGGGCAAGCAGGCGCGCGAGCTCTCCGACGACGAGGTCGTCAAGGTGCTGCAGCGGGAGTCCAAGAAGCGCCGTGAGGCGGCCGAGGCGTTCGCCGACGCGGGCCGTACGGAGCAGGCCGAGGCGGAGCGGGCCGAGGGCGTCGTCCTGGAGGACTACCTCCCAACCCAGCTGTCCGACGACGAACTGGCCGAGCTCGTCCGTACGGCGATCGCCGAGACGGGCGCGGAAGGGCCCCGTGCCATGGGCCAGGTGATGAAGGCCGTGACGCCGAAGGTGGCCGGCCGCGCCGACGGCAAGAGGGTGTCGGGAGAGGTCAAGCGCCAGCTCACCGGCTGAACGGGCAGAAGAGGCAAAAGAGAAGGTCCCGTGCGCGGCTGGAGCCGCGCACGGGACCTTTCCGTTCCGGTCAGTTGCCGAACGGGAACTTCGGCCAGCCCTTACGAGGCTTGCCGTTCTTCTTGCCCCGGCCGGAATCCGGGCTGCCGTTGCCGTTGCTGACGAACAGCAGGACGGTGGTGTCCTGGTCGACCTGGCTGCCGGCGCTCGGCGACGTGTACACCACGGTGTTCACGGGCTGGTTCGAGTCGACCGCGCGAGGGGAGACCTGCACCGAGAACCCGGCCTTCTCGATCTGCTGCTTGGCCTGGGCCACGGGCAGGCCGTGGACGTCCGGCACCTTCGACTGGTCGAGGTTGGCGAAGTCGTTCACCGGCGTGTGGAACGACGACGGGCTCACCCCCCTCAGCGCGCCGTTCATCGACGACCTCCAGATCGGCGCGACGTCCTTGCCGTAGACCCCGGGGTTCCGGTTCGCCCACGGTGCCGCGGGGTCGCCGTACCAGACGGCCGCCGCGAGGTCGGGGGTGTACCCGGCGAACACCGCGCAGGTGAAGCTCTCACACGTGCCCGTTTTGGCCGCCGCGGGACGGTTGAGACCCATGCCCTGCGCCGTGCCCTTGGTGAGAACGCCCTGCAGGATCTTGGTGACCTCGTCGGCGGTCTCGGAGTCGACCGCCTTGGAGCACTTGGACTTCGGCACCCGGATCTTCTTGCCGACGCTGTCGGTCACCTCGGTGATCGCGATCGGCGTGCAGTACTGGCCGCGGGCGGCCAACCCGGCGTAGGCGGCGGCGAGGTGCGTGACGTCGATCTCGTTGGCGCCGAGCACCTGGGAGGGCACCTGCTTCAGCGGCTTGCCGTCCGCGCGGTTCAGGCCGAAGTTCTGCGCCATCTTGACGGCGTCGCACAGGCCCACCCGCTGCTCGAGCTCGGCGTAGAAGGTGTTGATCGATTCCCAGGTGCCGGTCTGCAGGTTGGCGGTCTTGCCCTTGGACTTCTCGGCGTTCTGCACGGGCCACGGCTCGGTGCCGCCACCCTTGCAGTCGCGGTAGCCCGAGACCGTCGTGCTGTACGGCGCGGGGAGCGTGGTGCCCACGTCGATGCCCTTGTCGATCGCCGCCGCGAGGGTGAAGACCTTGAAGGTGGACCCGGCCGAGTAGCCGAGGTTGCCGCCGTGCGCGTAGTCGGCGGCGAGGTTGAGGGTGGTCTCGCCCTTCTTGACACTGTCGCCGTACGTCTTGCTGACCACCATCGCCTTGATCTCGCCGGTGCCCGGCTTGACCATCGCCTCGGTGGCGGTCCTGCTGTGGCTCGGGCGCTGGGCGAGCGCCTGCTGCGCGGCCCGCTGGGCCTTCATGTCGATCGTGGTGCGGATCGTGAGGCCGCCGCGGTAGAGCAGGTGGAAGCGGTCCGTGGACGTCTTGCCGAACGCCGGGTTGCCCATGATCTCGTTCTTGACGTATTCGCAGAAGAACGGCGCCTTGCTGGCGACGCAGTCGCTCTTGGGCTGCTTGGGGTGCAGCTTGATCTTCTGGGCGGCGGCCTGGTCGGCCTGCTGCTTAGTGATGATCTTCAGCTCGGCCATGCGGTAGAGCACGGTGTTCCGCCGCTGGAGCGCGTGGTCCGGGTAGATCGTCGGGTCGTAGTAGCTGGGGCTGTTCGTAGTGCCGGCCAGGAGGGCCGCCTCCGGGAGCGTGAGCTGCGAGGCGTCCTTGCTGAAGTAGCGCTGGGCCGCCGCCTCGACGCCGTACGCGCCGGCGCCGAAGTAGGCGATGTTGAGGTAGCCCTGGAGGATCTGGTCCTTGGTGAGCCGCTTCTCGACGTTGACGGCGTAGCGCAGCTCCTTCAGCTTCCGTCCGAAGGTGGCGGCCTTCGCGGCGTCCACCTCGGCCTGGTTGTCCGCGGCCTCGACCAGCAGGTTCTTGATGTACTGCTGGGTCAGCGTGGAGCCACCCTGCTTGACGCCGCCCTCCTGGGCGTTGGTGATCAGCGCCCGGACGGAGCCCTTCATGTCGAGGGGACCGTGCTGGTAGAAGCGGGAGTCCTCGATCGCGACGACCGCCTTCTGCATGATCGGCGCGACCTGGTCGAGGCGTACGGACTCGCGGTTGTGCTGGAAGAACGTCGCGATGACCTGGCCGTCCGCGGAGTAGACCGTGGTCCGTTCCGGCGGCGGCTGGATGTTGAAGTCGGTCGGGAGGTCCTTGAACCCGTCGGCCGCGTCCCGGGTCGCCATGCCGGCGCTGCCGACGGCCGGTAGGGCGATGAGACCGACCAGAAGCCCGGCCACGATCGCTGCGCCAAGGAGGCGTAGCAGCTTGATGATGGCGTGTTCCTGATCTGATCTCTGAGTCACGGGACATAGGTTACGCGGGACGAGAGGTGCATATGGGACACCCCGTGAAGAGGGATGACTAGTTCGTTGCCTTCCTATGGCCCGTAGGGGCTATCTCAAGAATGGACCCTACGGGGGCTGTTGAAGCGCCGCGCTCTTCCGTAAGTTTCTCCCCACGGCTTTCGTATGGCGGCCTGACGTCCGCGCCCGTCCGGCCGGGGCTCGCAAACGACAACCGACCCAAGGGGAGTGGGGCCAAGATGTGGATCACGGATTGGACCGCCCGCGCCGCCTGCCGTAACGCGGATCCCGACGCGTTGTTCGTGCAGGGAGCGGCTCAGAACCGGGCCAAGCTGATCTGCCGCGGTTGCCCAGTGCGCACCGAGTGTCTTGCCGACGCTCTCGACAACCGCATCGAGTTCGGCGTATGGGGTGGCATGACGGAGCGCGAGCGCCGAGCGCTGCTCCGCCGTCGTCCGGACGTCTCGTCGTGGCGAGAGCTTCTGGAGACCGCCAAGGAGCAGTACGAGGCGACGCAGGACCCGGACGAAGAGCTCGTCGCGAGCTGATCGGCCGATCGACGGCCTGGCCGCGCCCGGCCGGCCAGGCTGAGCAAACCTCACCCGCGAGCACACGGACCGGCCCCTCAGGCGGCCGGTTCCTCCAGTTCGCCCGCGAGTCCTCGCGCGATGCACCTGAGTCCCTCGAGGTCGTGCACGTCTTCGGCCATGGCCGCGACCGTGGCCCGGGGCACCGTCGGGTGCGATGAGGTGAAGCTCTCGCACAGCCGCGTCTCCCGCGCGGTGACCTGCATCCGTTCGGCGTGCAGGCGCAGCAGCGCGGCGGCCAGCGGATGCGTCCCACGGTCGTTCAGGGTCTCCGCGGCGGCCTGGCTGCGTACGGCCGACAGCTCCGAGGCGTCCGAGCGGTGCACGCGGTTGACGACCAAACCGGCCAGCGGCATCTGCTCCTCGGCGAGGCGCTCGACGAAGTACGACGCCTCGCGCAGCGCGTCGGGCTCCGGAGCGGCGATGACGAGGAACGCCGTGCCGGGCGCCTGCAGCAGGCGGTAGGTCTGCTCCGCCCGCTCGCGGAACCCGCCGAACATCGTGTCGAAGGCCAGCACGAACGTCTGGACGTCCTTCAGCAGCTGCCCGCCGAGCACCTTCGTGATCGCGCTGGTGAACATCCCGAAGCCGGCGGTCACGACCTTCATCCCGAACCGCCCGCCCGCCTTGGCCGGGGCCATCAGGATCTTGATCAGGCGGCCGTCGAGGAACCGCCCCATCCGCTCCGGCGCGTCGAGGAAGTCCAGGGCCGACCGGGACGGCGGCGTGTCGACGACGATCAGGTCCCAGTCGCCGGACCGGTGCAGCTGGCCCAGCTTCTCCATCGCCATGTACTCCTGCGTGCCAGACAGGCTGGACGACAGCGACTGGTAGAAGGGGTTGGCCAGGATCTGCCGCGCGCGTTCGGGCTCGGCGTGCGCCTCGACGATCTCGTCGAAGGTGCGCTTCATGTCGAGCATCATCGCGTACAGCTCGCCGTCGACGCCCTCGACGAGGCGCGGGGTGTTGTCCAGCTCGGTGAGGCCGAGCGCCTGGGCGAGCCGGCGGGCCGGGTCGACGGTGAGCACGACGACGTCCCGGCCGCGTTCGGCGGCGCGGACGCCCACGGCGGCGGCGGTCGTGGTCTTGCCGACACCTCCGGACCCGCAGCAGACGATGATCTTCGTCTCGGGATCGTCGATCAGGTCGTCGATGCAGAAGGCCGGCGCGTCCTTCTCGGCTGCGGCGCTCACGCTGCTCCTTGCGTCCTCAGGTCGGCGGCGAGCTCGTACAGGCCGGCGAGGTCCATGCCGTCGCTGAGCATCGGCAGCTCGTACTGCGGCACGTGGGCCTCGGCCAGGCTGGCCTTCTCACGCTCCTGCAGGGCGGTGCGGCGCGCGTGGTCGGCGGCCTCGACGGCGAGGGCGTCGGCGATCTCGGCGGTGCGGTCCTCGATGCCGGCCGCCTTGATCCCCATGCGGATCGTCTCGACGTCGAGCTCGTCGCGGGCGGCCAGGACGAGGTCCTCCGGGTCGAGCAGCGGCGGCCGCACCATGTTGACCACCAGACCGCCGACGGGCAGGCCGATCTCCCGCAGCTCCGTGATCCCGTCCAGGGTCTCCTGGACGGGCATCTCCTCCAGGAGCGTGACGAAGTGGACCGCGGTCTCCGGGCTGCGGATCACCTTCATCACGGTGTCGGCGTGGTTGCGGATCGGGCCGACCTTCGCCAGCCCCGCGACCTCGGCGTTGACGTTGAGGAACCGGCCGATGCGGCCGGTCGGCGGGGCGTCCATCACCACCGCGTCGTAGACGAACCGGCCGCTCTTGTCGCGGCGGCGGACCGCCTCGCTGGCCTTGCCGGTGAGCAGCACGTCGCGCAGGCCCGGGGCGATGGCGGTCGCGAAGTCGATGAGCCCCAGCTTGGTGAGCGCCTTGCCCGCCCGCTTGAGGTTGTAGAACATCTCGAGGTAGTCGAGCATCGCCTCTTCGGGATCGACCGCGAGGGCGTGGACGTCGCCGCCGCCGGGCGCGACCGCGACCTTCCGCTCCTCGTACGGCAGCGGCGGGCAGTCGAACAGCTGGGCGATGCCCTGGCGGCCCTCGACCTCGGTGAGCAGGACCTTCCGGCCGCCCGCGGCCAGCGCCAGCGCGAGGGAGGCGGCCACCGTCGTCTTCCCGGTGCCGCCTTTGCCGGTGACGACGTGCAGTCGTACACCGTCCCAGTCGGTGTCTCTCCCGCTCACTCTTGTGAGGTTATCGTCCGTCCGCCGACGCGTTCGCAGCGCCTGAAAGTGACGTCTGACACCTCGGGGTATCCGACGACTAGTGTCGGACATGAGGGAATCGGCCGTCAGAAAGGTGAGCGCCGTGGCTGAAGCGGCATTCGTGCTCCTAGGAATCCTCGGATTCCTGATATTGCTGGTCATCCTGTCGTCGATCAAGGTCGTTCAGCAGGTCGAACGCGGCGTGGTCTTCCGCCTGGGGCAGGTGCAGCCGCAGTTCCGGCCTCCGGGCCTGACGCTGATCTTCCCCGTGATCGACCGGATGACGAAGGTCAACATGCAGACGGTCGCCATGGGGGTCCCCGCGCAGGAGGGCATCACGCAGGACAACGTCAGCGTCCGCGTCGACGCCGTCGTCTACTTCCGGGTGATCGACCCCGTTAAGGCGATCGTCAACGTACAGAACTACAACTGGGCGATCTCGCAGGTGGCCCAGACGTCGCTGCGTGCGGTCATCGGCCGGGCCGACATGCAGCAGCTGCTGTCCGACCGCGAATCGATCAACGCCGAGCTCCGCCAGATCATGGACGGCATGACCGAGGCGCCCTGGGGCGTCAAGATCGAGCGCGTCGAGATCAAGGACGTCTCGCTGCCGGAGGGCATGAAGCGGTCCATGGCGCGCCAGGCCGAGGCGGAGCGGGAACGCCGGGCCCGCATCATCGCCGCCGACGGTGAGTTCCAGGCGTCCAAGCGCCTCGCGGCCGCGGCCGAGGTCATGGCCCAGGACCCCGCCTCCCTCCAGCTGCGCCTGCTCCAGACGGTCGTCGAGGTGGCGGCCGAGAAGAACAGCACCCTCGTGATGCCCTTCCCCGTCGAGCTGCTGCGCTTCTTCGACCGCGCGGCCGGCGGCGACCAGACGCCGCGCGAGGGCACGGGCCGGCCCGACCTGGCCGAGCGCCTCGCCAAGGCCGAAGAGGAGCTCGCGCAGGCCGGCGAGCCGGTCTCGATCGACTCGGCCGACAAGGTGCCGCCCGTGGCCGGCATGGAGGAGCCGGAACAGCCGGGCATCGCCGCGCCCGTACGACCCGAGGAGCCGCCCGCGCAGAGCTGAGGCGCGCTACTAATGTTCACCCCATGAAGAAGTGGGAGTACGCGACCGTTCCGCTGCTCGTGCACGCCACGAAGCAGATCCTCGACAACTGGGGCGAGGACGGGTGGGAGCTCGTCACCGTCATCCCCGGCCCCAACCCGGAGAACCTCGTGGCCTACCTCAAGCGGGAGAAGCAGTGACGACGCCGGAGGAGCGGGTACGGGAGCTCGGGCTGGAGGTGCCGGACGTCGTGCCGCCGGTGGCGTCGTACGTCCCGACCGCCCGGACCGGGAACCTGGTCTACACGTCGGGGCAGGTGCCGATGGTCGACGGCAAGCTGCCCGCGACCGGCAAGGTCGGCGCCGAGGTGAGCGAGGAGCAGGGCAACGAGCTCGCCCGTACGGCCGCGCTCAACGCGATCGCCGCGCTCAAGGCCGAGGTCGGGGAGCTGTCGCGGGTGCGCCGCATCGTCAAGGTCGTCGGCTTCGTGGCCAGCGCCCCGGATTTCTTCGGCCAGCCGAAGGTGATCAACGGTGCGAGCGACCTGCTGGCCGAGGTGTTCGGCGACGCGGGCCGGCACGCGCGCAGTGCGGTGGGTGTGGCGGTGCTGCCGCTGAACGCCCCGGTCGAGGTCGAACTGATCGCCGAAGTCGAATAGCGTTCGGTCTGGAAGCCCGGGTCGTCGTCCTGCGCGACGGCGTCCCGGCCCACGCCTGAACGAGGAGGCCCCCCTTGACGGACGTCCCCGGCCTTCGGCTACCGGATCAGCTGGCCGAACGCGCGCGCGACATCGACGAGGGCCGGGCGGAGCCGGTCGCGTCACGGGACGCCTCGACGGTCGTCCTGCTCCGCGACGCCCCCGACGGCGGCCTCGAGGTGTACATGCTGCGCCGGGTGACGTCGATGCCCTTCGCGCCCGGGGCGTACGTCTTCCCCGGCGGTTCGGTGGACGCGCGCGACGGCGACCGTACGGTGGGCTGGACCGGGCCGTCGCCGCAGGAGTGGGGCGCGGCGTTCGGAGCCGGGGAGACCCTCGCCCGCGAGCTGGTGTGCGCCGCCGTACGCGAGACGTTCGAGGAGTCGGTCGTCCTCCTCGCCGGGCCCGCCCCGGACACGATCGCCCGTGACATCAGCGGCGACGACTGGGAGGCGGACCGCCTGGCCCTGCTCGACCGTTCGCTGTCGCTCGCCGCGCTGCTCGACAAACGCGGCCTGGTCCTGCGCAGCGACCTGCTGCGCCCCTGGGCGCACTGGATCACGCCGGTGTTCGAGGAACGCCGGTACGACACGCGGTTCTTCGTCGCGGCCCTGCCGGCCGGGCAGCGCACCCGCGACGTGAGTACCGAGTCCGACCAGGTGGCATGGGTACGCCCGCGTGAGGCGGTGGAGGCCGCCCGGCGCGGTGAGATGGCGCTGCTGCCGCCGACCTTCGTCACGCTCACCGAGCTGGCGGCGTACGACACGGTGGCGGCGGTGCTGGCCGCCGAACGGGCCGTGCGCCCCCGGCTGCCCGAGACCCGCGTGACCGACGACGGCGCCTACCTGATCCTGCCGCCGGAGCTCGACGGGCACGTCCCGGGAGCGCGGCCGTGACGGACGGGGGCGCGATGACGGGCGTCGACGGAATGGCCACCGAGCGGGCTCGGCCGTGACGGGTAGGGGCGCGATGACGCGTCGACGGAATGGGCATCGAGCGGGCTCGGCTGTGACGGGTGGGGGCGCGATGACGGGCGTCGACGGGATGCGTCCCGAGCGGGCGCGGCCGTGACGGATGGGAACGCGATGACGGACATCGACGGGATGGGCACCGAGCGGGCGCGGTGCGTGCTGGCCCCGAATCCCTCGCCCATGACGCTGGACGGCACCAACACCTGGATTCTCCGCGAACCGGGCGCCGAGCGGTCCATCGTCGTCGACCCCGGGCCGGAGCACGAGGAGCACCTGCGCCGGGTCGCCGCCGAGGCGGGGCGCGTGGCCCTCGTGCTGCTCACGCACGGCCACCCGGACCACGCCGAGGGCGCGCGGCGGTTCGCCGAACTGGCCGCCGGCGGCTCCCGTCCCGTGCCCGTTCGGGCCCTCGACCCGGCACTGCGGCTGGGCGAGGAGGGGTTGGCCGAGGGCGACGTCGTCGAGCTGGACGGGCTGGAGCTGCGCGTCATGGAGACGCCCGGCCACACCCCGGACTCGCTGTGCTTCTGGCTGCCGGGAGACCGGGCCGTCCTCACCGGCGACACGGTGCTCGGCTACGGCACCACCGTGGTGTTCCGGCTCGGGGACTACCTCGGCTCGCTCGACCGGCTACGGGCGATGGCCGAGGGGACCCGCGTCATCCTGCCCGGCCACGGACCGAAGCTCGACGACCCCGTCGCGGCGCTCGACCACTACATCGGCCACCGGCGCGAACGCCTCCAGCAGGTCGAGGCCGCGGTCACGGCCGGGGCGCGTACGGCCCGGGAGGTCGTGGAGCGGGTGTACGCCGACGTCGACCGATCGCTGTGGCCGGCCGCCGAATGGGCCGTCCAGGCACAGCTCGACTACCTCACCGAGCGCGGCGCGATCTAGCGCGAGCGCTTCCGCCTAGCGCGAGCGCTTGCGGAGGCGCTCGATGTCGAGGACCTGCACGGCGCGGGCCTCGATCCGCAGCCAGCCGCGCTGGGCGAAGTCGGCGAGGGCCTTGTTCACCGTCTCCCGGGACGCGCCGACGAGCTGGGCGAGCTCCTCCTGCGTCAGGTCGTGGTGGACGTGCAGTCCGCTCTCGCTCGGCTGGCCGAACCGTTCGGCGAGGTCGAGCAGGGCCTTGGCGACCCGGCCGGGCACGTCGGTGAAGACGAGG
Organism: Actinoallomurus acanthiterrae; assembly: GCF_054775715.1. Lineage (NCBI taxonomy): Bacteria > Bacillati > Actinomycetota > Actinomycetes > Streptosporangiales > Thermomonosporaceae > Actinoallomurus > Actinoallomurus acanthiterrae. The sequence continues at coordinate 214,566 of NZ_BAAHCO010000001.1, forward strand.
TCCGCCATGTTCTCGTTGGTCCGGCGCAGCCGCTGGGCGAGGGCGCGCAGCAGGTGGACGCTTATCTCCGGGTGCTCCTTGAGGAACGGCCACAGGTCGCTGTGGCCCACCCCCGCCAGGCGCGCCTCGGTGACGGCGATGGCGCTGGCCGTGCGCGGCCTCGGGTCGAACAGGGACAGCTCGCCGAACATCTCGCTGGGGCCGAGCACGCTCAGGAGGTTCTCCCGACCGTCTGGCGCCGTCCGGGTCAATTTGATCTTGCCCTCGAGGACGACGTAGAGTCGGTCGCCCTCCTGATCCTCGGAGAAGAGGGTCTGACCGCGGGACAGATGGACCTCTGACACGATGGCGCGCAGCGCCTTGGCCCCCTCCTCGTCGAGAGCTTCGAACAGCGGGGCCCGTCCCAGAACCTCCACGTCGCGGTCGTTCACATTTCCTCCTCGCTCACGCACGTCCACAGTGTGACGTACATCGCAGGATGAGTTTTGGTCGACCCCCCCGTTACCCTTGCGTTCGTGCCACGCAAACCGGAGACGCGTCTCGCCCTGGTACGCCGGGCTCGCCGGATCAACCGAGAACTTGCGGAAGTGTACCCGGACGCACACTGTGAGTTGAATTTCGACAACCCGTTCCAGCTACTGGTTGCGACGATCTTGTCCGCCCAGACGACGGACAAGCGGGTCAATATGGTCACCCCGACCCTCTTCGCGCGCTACCCGGCCGCGGCGGACCTCGCGGCGGCCGACCGCGAGGACGTCGAGAAGATCATTCAGTCGACGGGTTTCTTCCGGGCGAAGACCAACAGCCTGCTCAAACTCGGCCAGGAGCTGTGCGACCGCTTCGGCGGCGAGGTGCCGCACACCCTCGAGGAGCTCGTGACGCTGCCCGGCGTGGGCCGCAAGACCGCCAACGTCGTGCTCGGCAACGCCTTCGACGTCCCGGGCATCACGGTCGACACCCACTTTCAGCGGCTCACGAGGCGGTTCGGCTGGACCACCGAGACCGACCCGGTGAAGATCGAGTACGAGGTGGGGGAGCTGATCCCACGCAAGGACTGGACGATCCTGTCCCACCGGCTGATCTGGCACGGCCGGCGCATCTGCCACGCCCGGCGCCCGGCCTGCGGCGCCTGCCCGCTCGCCCGGCTCTGCCCGTCGTACGGTGAGGGACCGACCGATGAGGAGACCGCGCGCAAGCTGGTCAAGTCCGGTCCCTTCTCGTGACGGGGAAGGATCCGGAGGCCGGCTCCGTTGAACCCTCAATGATGTCGGTCGAACCCCCAATAGCGACGGACTGCCCGGAGTGGCTGCGCGACTTCGCGACCACGGCCCCCCGCATGCAGGTCCCCACCCTGTTCCGCCCCCCGGCGAACGGCGCCCGCGCCGCCGCGGTGCTCATCCTGTTCGGTGAGGGGCCCGACGGCCCCGACGTCCTGCTCCTCCAGCGTGCGGACACCCTTCGCAAGCACCCCGGGCAGCCGGCCTTCCCCGGCGGCGGCATCGACCCCGGCGACGGCGGGCCGGTCGGAGCCGCCCTGCGCGAGGCCGTCGAGGAAACCGGCCTCGACGCCACCGGCGTGACCGTCCTGGCGACCATGCCGGAGCTGTACATCCCGTACAGCAGGTATCGCGTCACCCCGGTCGTCGCCTGGTGGCGGGAGCCGTCCACCGTCGCCGCCGCCGACCCCCGTGAGGTCGCGTCGGTCGCCCGGGTCCCGTTGTCCGAGCTGACGGACCCCGCCAACCGGCTGCGCGTCCGCAGCCCCTCCGGCCATCTCGGCCCGGCGTTCCGCGTCCGGGGGATGCTGGTGTGGGGGTTCACCGCCAACCTCCTCCACACGGTCCTCGAGACGGCCGGCTGGGGCCGCTCCTGGGACACGACCCGGGTCGAGGACCTTCCCGCCGAGGTCATCGACCTCGCGGGCGGCGAGTAGTCCTCCGTTCGTACATCGCCGAATCGGAACTGGTCCGGGGAGGGGACGTCCTCGGCCCTCGATGCGCTATACGGTTGACCGGTGCTGGGCGATCACGTTCTTGATCTCATCCTGCTCGTGCTCATCGTGCTGTTCGCCATCTCGGGGTACCGGCAGGGCTTCATCGTCGGCGTGCTCAGCTTCGTCGGCTTCGTCGGGGGCGTCGTCCTCGGCATGCTGATCGCCCCGCCGTTGGTCAAGGCGGTCGTCGACGGGGCCGCGCAACAGGCGCTGCTCGCCGTCGTCATCGCCTTCCTGGCCGCGACCCTGGGGCAGCTGATCGCCTCCTCTGTCGGCTCCGCGCTGCGCAGCCGCGTCACCTGGGAGTCCGCTCGCAGCGTCGACGCCGTCGGCGGGGCGTGCGTCAGCAGCGTGGCGTTGCTCGTGGTGGCGTGGTTCATCGGCAGTGCCCTGGTCACCTCCCCGATCGTCTGGCTGCGCACCCAGGTGAAGAACTCCGAGGTACTGCACGGCGTCGACACGTTCATGCCGCAGCAGGCCGACACCTGGTTCTCCTCCTTCCGCGGGTTCGTCTCCAAGACGGAGTTCCCGCAGGTGTTCGGCGGGCTCGGCGGTGAGCCCATCGCCGAGGTGCCGCCCCCGGACACCAAGATCCTCACCACTCCCGAGCTGCAGGCGGCCGAGAAGAGCATCGTCAAGGTCATGGGGACGGCGCACAGCTGCCAGCGCCGGATCGAGGGCACCGGCTTCGTGTACGCCCCCGGCCGCGTGATGACCAACGCGCACGTCGTCGCCGGCGTCGACAGCGGCCCCACCGTGTACACCCTGGGCAAGGGCAACTACCGCGCCAAGGTCGTGCTGTACGACGACAAGCGCGACATCGCCGTCCTCGACGTCCCGGGCCTGAAGCTCCCCGCCCTGAAGTTCGACGAGGGCGGGCAGAGCCGCGACAACGCCGTCGTCGCCGGCTACCCGAAGAACCAGAGCTTCACCCCGCGCGCCGCCCGGATCCGCGCCAAGCAGAAGGCCAAGGGCCCGGACATCTACCACTCCGGCCAGGTCACTCGCGAGATCTTCGCCATCCGCGCGCTGGTCGAGCAGGGCAACTCCGGCGGCCCGCTGCTCGCGCCGAACGGCAAGGTGTACGGCGTGGTCTTCGCCGCAGCCCTCGACAACAAGGACACCGGATACGCCCTGACGGCCCACGAGGTCGCCCCGGACGCCCAGGCGGGCGTCGACGCCCGCGGAAGCGTCTCAACGGAGGCCTGCTCGGACTGAGCCACCGGACCAGGGCCTGCTCGGACCGAGCGTGCCGGCGGCATGTTGCGGACATGGCTCGCGGACGGGCCTTCTGGCCGGGCACGCTGTGCGTTCAGCGTTCGGGCGGCCTGCTCGGTATCAGCCCGAGGCGAGGAGGCCGCTCCCACGTCGGCGGCCGGCCGCGTCGCACCCGGCCTTACCGGACGCGCAGCCGGGGAGTCAGGTCCGCGTCCGTGATCGAGTCGAGGCCGTCGCGTTCGATGCGGTCGGCCAGCGCGTAGGCCGCGTGGGCGAGTTCGGCGGCCGCGATCCCGTGCGGCGCGCTCCCGGCGTATGGGGCGACGCGGTCGGCGGCGCGGCGCAGCAGCGTGGGGGCCCCTCGCGCGTTGCCACGCCGTACGTGCGTGAATCCGACGGCCAGCTGGGCCAGCCCCTGCCACAGGGGGCGTTCGGCGTCCGGAGCGGCCTTCCAGGCGGCTTCCAGGACCTCGTGAGCGTGGAAGGGGCGGTCGGCGTCGAGTAGCCGCTGTGCCTCGGTCAGCGCCTCGGCCGGCTCCGCGGCGTAGTCGTCGGGGACGCGGTCCTCTCCGACGGCGCCGTGCGGCAGCGGCCGGCCGTACGCGTCCCGGGGCCGTGCGTTGCGTGCTCGTCCCGCCTCATCGCGATCGCGCATGCCTCTATTGTCCGGCCTCAGCGCTCATCGCGATCGCGCACGACCCGTTTCTCGGTGTCGATCGCTCGGCTGGTGTCAGGCCTCATCCGGGACGGTGGCCCTCGGAGGCCGTGTAGCGGCCCGGTTCGGCGTCGGCGAGCCAGGAGAGGAGCTCAGTGTCGAAGGCCTCCGGGCGTTCCTCGTGGGGGAAGTGCCCGACTCCCTCGATGAGCCGCCACCGGTAGGGGGCGTCGACGTACCGGCCCGACCCCTGGGCGCTTCGGGGCAGCACGCAGCGGTCCAGCGAGCCGTGCAACTGCAGCGTGGGGACGCGGATGGGGGCGCGCATCCGGCGGGCGTACCGCAGGCCGTCCGGGCGCACGAGCGAGCGCACCGCCCAGCGGTGGTACTCCAGCGCGCAGTGCGCGACGCCGGGGATCTGGAAGGCCGAGCGGTACAGCCGCTCGCCGGCGGAGTCCGGCCAGCCGGGGGCCGACCAGGCGTGCAGCAGGCGGCCGACCTGGGCGGCGTCGTCCCGGACGAGCAGCCGCTCCGGTCCCATCGGCAGCTGGAAGCCGAGCGTGTGCCGGGCCGCCCAGCCCTGACCGCGTGGATCCGTCGCGATCGCGGTACGCAGGCGCAGTGGGTGGGGCGCCGACACCACGGCGAGCCGCTGGACGACGCGGGGCTGGTAGACGCCCATCGTCCAGGCCAGCAGGCCGCCCCAGTCGTGCCCGACGACGGTGGCACTGGCCGCGCCGAGCGCGCGGACCAGCCCGGCGGCGTCCCGGGCCAGCGTGATCAGGTCGTACCCGCGCGGTGGTTTGTCGCTTCCGCCGTATCCGCGCAGGTCGACGGCTGCCGCGCGGAACCCCGCGCCGGCCAGCGACACCAGCTGACGGTGCCACGACCACCAGAACTGCGGGAACCCGTGCAGCAGCAGGACGAGCGGGCCCTCCCCCACCTCGACGACGTGGAAGCGCGTGCCTCCCGCGCTCACCGACCGGTGTCGCCATGGACCATCGATCTGGACGACGGACTCGTCGGCCATGTCCGGCCCCCTCTTCATCGGCCCGCGGGCGTCACCCCGCGCCCGCCGGCGGACGTCACTCGGTCAGCGCGGGCTTCTCGTCCGAGTCGCCGCCCCGCCGCAGCATCGCGAAGTCCTCCATCACGGACTGCCGGGACCGTTTGGCGCCGCTCATCTTCTTCATCCGCCACAGGCCGATGAGGATGAGCACGGCCGCCAGCAGGACGTAGAAGCCCGCCACGATGAGGAACGCCGCCCAGTGCCAGATACCGGCCGCGACCAGGCCGTACGCGGCAGCGATCGACAGCAGGATGACGACGACGCCGCCGATGACCCCGGCCACGGCGAAGAGGGTCCCGCCGAGTGCGGCCTTCTTGGCGTCGCCCTTCAGCTCCAGTTTGGCGAGTTCGATCTCCGACTTGACGAGTCGTGACACACTGCCGGTGGCGATGGCGACCAGCTCGCCGAGTGATTTGTCGTCATACTGCCCGTTCGGATACTGCCCGTCCGGCCGTACCTCGGTCATGTTTCTCCTCTCAGTGCCGGTCGCCACTCTCTCGGATGGCGCGTGATCCGAATAGGCCGAATCGCCGATGAGGAGTGAACCAGAGAGGTACCGGCGAAAGAACGGCTTCTCGGCACAGGACTGTCCGAGGTTACCGGTGGCGAGGCGGGCCGATTCGGGCGGCGGGTCCTTATCGCCGCGTGGCGCGCCGCCCGTCGAGTCAGGGCGTGCGGCCGCAGCCGTGTGGCGGAAATGAGAGAGCGCGGCCCCGCGTGGGCGGGGCCGCGCCCGGTCGTCGTTACTCGTCGTTCGCCGCGGAGGGCATCTTGTCCGCGATGAGGTCCATCACCGTGCTGTCGGTCAGCGTGGTCACGTCCCCGAGCGAGCGGTTCTCGGCGACGTCGCGGAGCAGCCGCCGCATGATCTTCCCGGACCGGGTCTTGGGCAGCTCCGGAACGATCATGATCTGGCGGGGCTTGGCGATCGGGCCCAGGTGCTTGGCGACGTGGTCGCGCAGCTCGGCGACGAGCGTCGCGCCGTCGTCGACGGTCTCCCCGCGCAGGATGACGAACGCGACGATGGCCTGCCCGGTGAGCGGGTCGGTGGAGCCGACCACCGCCGCCTCGGCGACCTTGGGGTTCGACACCAGCGCCGACTCGACCTCGGTGGTCGAGATGTTGTGGCCGGAGACGAGCATGACGTCGTCCACCCGGCCGAGCAGCCAGAAGTCGCCGTCCTCGTCCTTCTTCGCGCCGTCGCCGGCGAAGTACAGGTTGTCGAAGCGCGACCAGTACGTCTTGATGTACCGCTCGTCGTCGCCCCAGATCGTGCGCAGCATCGACGGCCACGGCTCCTTGACGACGAGGAAGCCGCCGCCGCCGTTCGGCACCGACTTGCCCTGGTCGTCGACGATGTCGGCCTCGATGCCGGGCAGCGGCCGCATCGCCGCGCCGGGCTTGCCGTGCGTCACCCCCGGCAGCGGGCTGATCATGATGCCGCCGGTCTCGGTCTGCCACCAGGTGTCCACCACCGGCGTGCGGTCGCCCCCGATGTTGCGGCGGTACCAGACGTACGCCTCCGGGTTGATCGGCTCGCCGACGGAGCCGAGCAGCCGCAGCGACGACAGGTCGTGCTGGGCGGGGATGTCCTCGCCCCACTTCATGAACGTGCGGATCGCGGTCGGCGCGCAGTACAGGATCGACACCTTGTACTTGGCGACGGTCTCCCACCAGCGGCCCCGGTGCGGGGTGTCGGGCGTCCCCTCGTACATGACGCTGGTCGCGCCGTTGGACAGCGGCCCGTAGACGATGTACGAGTGGCCGGTCACCCAGCCGATGTCGGCCGCGGTCCAGAAGACGTCGCTCTCCGGCTTCAGGTCGAACACCGCGTGGTGGGTCCAGGAGACCTGCGTGAGGTAGCCGCCGGTGGTGTGCAGGATGCCCTTCGGCTTGGCGGTCGTGCCCGACGTGTACATGACGTACAGCGGGTGCTCCGCGTCGTGCGGCTCCGGCTCGTGCTCCTCGCTCTGCCGGTCCACGAGGTCGTGCCACCAGACGTCGCGGCCCTCGGTCCAGGCGACGTCCTGGCCGGTGCGGCGTACGACGAGGACGTTCCGTACGTGGTCGATGCCGGCGATGGCCTCGTCGACGTTCGGCTTGAGCGCGCTCGGCGCGCCCCGCCGGTAGCCGCCGTCCGAGGTGATCACGACGTGCGCGTCACAGTCCTCGATGCGGCCGCGCAGCGCGTCGGCGGAGAACCCGCCGAAGACCACCGTGTGCGGCGCGCCGACGCGGGCGCAGGCCAGCATCGCGAACACCGTCTCGGGGATCATCGGCATGTAGATCGCTACCCGGTCGCCCTTCTGGACACCGAGCTCGATCAGGGCGTTCGCCGCCTTGGACACCTCGCGCTGCAGATCGGCGTACGTGATCGTGCGGGTGTCGCCGGGCTCGCCCTCCCAGTGGTACGCGACGCGGTCGCCGAGACCCGCCTCGACATGCCGGTCGACGCAGTTGTACGCCGCGTTCAGCTTCCCGCCGACGAACCACTTGGCGAACGGCGGATTCGACCAGTCCAGCACGGTGTCCCACTCGGTGCTCCAGTGCAGGCGCTTCGCCTGCTTCTCCCAGAACGCCAGCCGGTCCGCCGTCGCCTCCTCGTACGCCGCCGAGGTGACGTTCGCCGCCTCGGCCAGGTCTGCGGGGGGAGCGAACCGCCGGCTCTCCTGGAGAAGATTGGAGAGGGTCTCGTGTGGGGTTTCCTGCGTCACGGCGCTCCTCCATCGAGCAGAAGGTCAGGTAGGTCCATGCCAACTTCACCAGCTTCGTACGTGTCGTTACAAGGGGCGCGCGCCGCGTAGGGTCATGCGATGGCGCCGTCTCCGCACGCCGCGGGGATCGCGCCGCGTCCCACCCCGCGCCGTTCCGTGTTTCGGCCACCGATGGTTCCAAGGAGGAAGCGGCGTTCCCGCACCGGCCCCCGCCGAGCGATCGTCGAACGCCGCGCGTCCGATGAGCGATGCGTTTGCCAACGTCGCGACCCTGCCCGACGTGCCCGAGGCCGTCGCGCGGACCCGGGAGGCCGTCGACCGGCTGCTCGGCCACCGGATCCTGCGGCGCCGCAGCGCCGAGGTCTCCGCGGAGTCGGCGCTGCGCGGCGCCCGGGCCTCGGCCGCCCTCGAAGGCGTCTCGGCGCCTCTGGATGAGGTTCGCGGCGGCCTGTCGAACGATCCGGTCGTGCAGGGTGCGCTGCGGGTGTCGGCCGAGCTCGGATCGCTCGCGGACACCTGGCGGAACGCCCCGCGCCAGGCGCTCGCGCGGCTGCACGCTCTGGCTGCCGCGGATGCCGTCGACCCCGAGGCGCTGGGCCGGCCCCGCCCGGACGACGACGCCGCCGACCCCTTCGAACTCGGCCCGCCGCCGTCGGCCAAGGAGGTCGTCGCCCGCCTCGACGTGCTCAGCGACCTGCTGACCGCGCCGACAGAGGCGCCGGCCGTCGTCGTCGCCGCGATCGTGCACGGCGAGCTGCTGGCGCTGCGCCCGTTCGGCTGGGGCGACGGCATCGTGGCCCGGGCGGCAGCACGGCTCACCCTGGTCGACCGGGGCCTCGATCCCAAGTCGCTGACCGCCCCGGAGGTCGGGCACCTCGAGCTCCAGGACACGTACGGGAACGCCCTGCGCGGTTATACGGCGGGCACTCCGGACGGCGTCGCAGGCTGGGTTCGCCACTGCGCCGAGGCCATCGAGCTGGGCGCACGCGACGCGCTCGCGGTCTGCGAGGCGTTCCAGCGCGGCTGAGGCGTTCTGCGCGGTACGAGGTGGCGTCCCGTGGTCGAGACCGTGCTCGCGGTCGGAGCCGGTACCCCGCGGCAGGAGGCGGCGCCTCGCGATCGGCGATGGCGTCTCGTGGTCGAGGCAGCGTCTCAGGTCGGAGACGGTCCTCACGGTACGAGACGGTGCCTCGCGGTTGAGGCGGTGCTTTGCGGTCGGCGAGCAGGGGGACGTCTTGCGGTCGACGGGCGCGGACGGTGCTCCGGCCGACGGGCGCGGACGGTGCTCCGGCCGACGGGGTGCCGAGCCGTCCGCCTTTCAGGCCTCGGGCCCTTTTCTTGTCGTGCGGGGAGGCGTGGAATCGACCGGCTGTCAAGGCGGTGTCAGGATGTGAGGGATGCTCTCTGCGCCGTCGTGAGGGTGAGAGTGTTCAGGCGCTCGGGTAACCCATGTGCGGGCGCCGACGGGTCGATGGACGCCCCGTAATCGATATCGGCGCGGCGGCACGGGGATGAGCGATGGCGCAGAGTGGACGAACCGGCGCAAAGCGAACGGCGCTCCCGGAGGAACGCCGTCGCCGACACGTCACACCGGGTTACCAAGCGTGCACCTCTGAATCGTCGGATCGGGTCAAGCCCGTCTCGACGCGCCTCCCGCGGCTGGTCGCGCGTGGGTGCCCGGCTGCCGTGCTCGGACACTTGGTCCGTGCAACCTGTCTACGCCGAATTAGCCCAGTTGGCAAGCCCTCGATTCGCCGAGCCGAGGTGCGCGAGAAGATCTCCGAGAGTGGAACAGTGAACCCGCGCAAGAGATCGACTTCGTAAATCCGACATTGGCTGCGGTGTTCGGACATCGCTTGGGCGACGGCAAAAAGATCACGCAGTGTGATCTACCCCTGTATCAATCAAGCCTGCCCGAGCGCAGAACGATCTCGCCTGCTTCCGCTACGCTGCAGCCACTCGCGGAAGGCGTTCTCGACGTACCCCCCACGTGGGAAACGCCCGAATACTCCCGTTATGGGCGGTCGGCCAATGATCACAAATTGGTCGCCACTTCGACGGAACACCGAGTGATCGGGCGACATTATGTTGAATCTGCATACACTGGGGGGTGTCGGGTTTACCGTCCGCTGACGAGTGCTCGGCCACGACTTGACCTTCGAGACCTCCCGGGAAAACGGGACCGGCTCTACCCCCCCGGAGCCGGACCGTCCGGCGACCCCCGCTCTCCCCCCCGGCGGGGGTCGTCTCGTATCCCCAGCCATTTCGTCTCCTGCCGGAGCCGTCGACGACGGAGTTATCCACAGGTTGGGGAGGGGTCCTTTCGGCGTCGACGGCCGCGGGCGCATCGTTGACCTCGCGAAAGCGAGGAGATGCCATGTCCGCCATCGTGCTGATCGCCTCTGCCGATTCCCTGCTCGTCGACGACCTGCTGCGCCTGGCCGCGGCGGCGGACGTCGAGACCCGGCTCGCCGCCGATCCGGCGGGCGCCCGGGCCGCCTGGCGCGACGCCGCGCTCGTCGTGGTCGGCGCCGACTTAGCCGGGGACCTGGCCCGGTCGTCGCCCGAGCGACGGCCGGGCGTGATCCTCACCACGGTCGAGACCGACGGCGACGACGTCTACCGGTTCGCCGTGGAGATCGGGGCGCAGCAGGTGGTGGCCCTGCCCGGGGCCGAGACCTGGCTGGTCGACCAGATGGCGGCGGCCGGGGAGCCGGCGGGCGGGCGGCCGTGGTCGGCGTCCTGGGTGGGCGCGGCGGGGCGGGCACGAGCGTCCTGGCCGCGGCACTGGCCGGCGTCGCCGCCCGGTCCCGCCTTCGCACGCTGCTCCTCGACGGGGATCCGCTCGGCGGCGGCATCGACCTGGTCCTGGGCGCGGAGGGGACGCCCGGGGCCAGGTGGTCCGACTACGCCGACCGGCAGGGGCGGTTGAGCACCGCCGCGCTCCACGACTCCCTGCCGGCGCGCGACGGGCTGGCCGTGCTCTCGTGGCACCGCGGGGCGGCCGAGCCGGTCTCGGCCGAGACGATGCGATCCGTGCTCGACGCGGCGGTCCGCGGCTACGACCTGGTGGTCGGTGACCTCCCGCGGCAGATCACCGACGCGAGCGCGGAGGTCCTGGCCTCCGCCGACACGACGCTGCTCGTCGTCCCCGCGGAGGTGCGCGCCACCGTCGCGGCCGACCGGGTCGCCGGGCTGGTCCGCGCCTACTCACGCGACCTTCGGGTCGTCGTCCGCGGTCCCGCGCCCGGCGGTCTGAAGCCCGCCGTCATCGCCGAGTCGCTGCGCCTGCCCCTGGCCGGCGTGGTGTCCACGGACCGGCGACTGGCGAGCGCGATTGAGCGGGGCGACCGTCCGGGGAGGGGCGGTGCGCTCGATGACTTCTGCCGCCGGTTCCTCACCGACTTGGCACACGACCGGCCGCCGCGCGGAGCGGCCCGCTGATGGGCACCGTCGGCGTCGTCGCCCCACCTCACGAAAGCGCGCAGGAACGGCTTCGCCGACCCCCGCGTTCGTGCCGGAGCCACGGGAGGCGGAGGCAGCCGAGACCAGGCCGCCTTCCTCCACCTCCTTGCGAGGCGTCCGCTGGACGCCGCTCGCCACGAACAAGATCCATCGGACAGGCCCTGGATCTCCCCGGCCAGGCCCCGCACCTCCGGGCCGCTCGGCCTCGAACCGCCCGCGCGGCGGGCACGAAAGGGAAGGCGTCATGAGCGATCTGACCGAGGCTGTCCGCGGGCGGCTCGTCGGGACGGGCGTGGCCCCGACCGCCGCGCACGTGGCGGCGGCGCTGAGAGCGGAGGAGCGGATGCTCGGCGACACGGAGGTGCTGTCCCTCGCCGACGAGGTACGGGCCGACCTGGTCGGCGCGGGACCTCTCGAGCCTCTGCTCCGCGCCCCCGAGGTGACCGACGTCCTGGTCAACGGCCCGGGTGAGGTCTGGGTCGACGCCGGTGCGGGTCTGCGCCTCACCCGCGTGCGGTTCCCCGACGATGCCGCGGTGCGCCGGCTGGCTCAGCGGCTCGCCGCCGCGGCCGGCCGACGGCTCGACGACACCGCCCCGTACGCCGACGCCCGGCTGCCCGGCGGGATCCGGCTGCACGCGGTGCTGCCGCCGATCGCCTCCGGGGGCACCACGCTGTCGCTCCGCCTGCCGCGGCACCGGGCCTTCACCCTCGCCGAGCTCGTCTCCGCCGGGGCCGTGCCCCCGGAAGGAGCCCACCTCCTCGACGCCCTGGTCACCGCCCGACTTGCCTACCTCATCACCGGAGGTACCGGGACTGGGAAGACGACGGTCCTGTCGGCGCTGCTGTCGCTGGCCGACCCAGGCGAGCGCCTGGTCCTGGTGGAGGACTCTGCGGAGCTGCGGCCCGCACACCCGCACGTCGTGGGCCTGGAGACCCGCCCGCCGAACATCGAGGGAGCCGGCGGCGTCACCCTCCACGACCTCGTCCGCCAGGCCTTGCGGATGCGACCGGACCGCCTCGTGGTGGGCGAAGTGCGAGGCGCCGAGGTCGTCGATCTACTGGCCGCCCTCAACACGGGGCATGAGGGCGGCTGCGGCACCCTGCACGCCAACGCCCCGGCCGACGTCCCCGCCCGGCTCGAGGCCCTCGCGTGTGCGGCGGGGCTGAGCCGGGAGGCCGTGCACAGCCAGCTCGCCGCGGCCCTCGACGTCGCCGTGCACCTCGTCCGCGAGGCACCCGGCGGACGGCGCCGGGTGGCCGAGATCTGCGTGTTCCAACGGCGCCCGGACGGCCTCGTGGAGGTGGTCCCAGCGGTCTCCTACGGGGCCGACGGCGCGATCCATGAGGGCCCTGGCGCCCCGGCCCTGGCCGCCCGGCTCGGCGGTCCACCGCCGTGATCGCCCTCCTGGCGGTGGCGTGCGTGTCCGCCGGCGTCTGGATCCTGTCGCTGCCCCTGCCGGCCGCGTTCCGGCTGACCTCGATCATGCCGGCGCGCTCCGAGGCGGCGTCCGAGCGGGCCTCCGGCCCCCGCCTGATCGACCGGATGCTCCGCCTGCGCGACGTGCTCTCCGGAGGGCGACGCGACCTTGAGGCGCGGCGGGCCGCGATCGTCGAGTTGTGTGACGGGATCGCGGCGGAGCTCGCGGCCGGACGCCCACCCGGCGCCGCGCTGTCCGGTGCCGCCGAAGGCCTGTCCCTTCCCCGGTTCGGATCCGTCGTGGACGCCGCCCGGTCGGGTGACGACGTCGCCGCATGCCTCGAACGGGCGGCCGAGGCTCCCGGTTGCGAGGGACTCCGCCTGCTCGCCGGCTGCTGGCGCATCGGGGTCGACCGTGGCGGGATGCTCGCCCGCGTCATCGACGGTCTCGCCGCTGCGCTCCGCGACGAGCAGGAGCACCGGGAGGAGATCGCCCTCCAGCTCGCCGGCCCCCGCGCGACGGCGCGACTGCTCGCCGGGCTGCCCCTCCTCGGCCTGCTCATGGCCGTCGCCCTCGGTGCCCGACCGTTCGCCTTCCTGTTCGGCACGATCCCCGGAGCGCTGTGCCTGGGACTCGGCGTCACCCTGGACATCCTCGGCCTCTGGTGGACCAGACGCCTGGCAGCCGCCGCCGAGGAGATCCGTTGACGCGCCGAAGCCCGTCCCGCGCCGGCGGAGCCCGATCCGGCAGATGGAGCCCGACTCGCGCCGATGGAGCCCGACTCGCGCCGATGGAGCCCGACTCGCGCCGACGGAGCGCGGTCGGCCCGACCCGGTCCGAGCACACGCCGCCAGGACCCGCGCTCGGCCACGCCGGAGTTCCCGGTCGAAGCCGAAGCGGAGGGCATCCGACTGTGAGAAGGGATCATCGATGTTCCTCGAGCTGACCGTCGTCGGCTGCGCCGGCCTCGCGGGTTTCATCGTCGTCTCGGGCGATCCGGCGGGTAAACGACTCGGCAGGCTGTTAGCCGATGAGCGTCGGCCCGCCGAGACGGCGGTTGAGGCCGTGCGGGCCGGGAGCCGCTCATGGCCGCTTGTGAGCCCTGTGGGCGCGAACATCGGCCGTTCTCGTGGGCCGAGCACACGTCGCTCTCATCGATCGCTCTGGGGCCGTTCTGGAACGGTCGTGGGCCGCACGGGGAGCCTGGAGGACGCGGCCGTCGGCGGCCGCAGCAGATCGGCCGGGGGGCGCTCGGACCCGAGCGAAGGACAGGGGAATGACCGCGTCGGCCTCGGGGTGAGCGTGTTGGCCGGCATCGCGTGCGCGTTGTTGCTCGGAGGTCCGCTGGGCTGGGTGGCGGGCGTCCTGGTCGCAGTGGGGCTCATGCGCTTCCTCGCGCGGCTGGAGCCGAAGGCGGCTCGCGAACGCCGAGGCCGCGTCGTCGCCGAACTGCCCATCGCGATCGATCTACTGGCGGCGTGCCTTCGGGGCGGCGGAGCGTGGCACGAGTCGGTCGAGGCCGTGGCCGATGCCGTCGGCGGACCGCTCGGCGCCGAGCTGGCCCGCGTGGCCGCCCGTATCCGCCTCGGTGCGGACCCCGCCGCGGAGTGGCTCGCGCTCGCCCAGGATCCCGTTCTGGCGCCTCTGGGCCGCGCGGCGGCCCGCGCCGCTTCCGGGGGCGCGCCCCTCGCTGCCACTCTCGCCCGTCTGGCGCGCGACCAGCGGCGTGCCGCACGGGTGGCCGCCGCGAAACGAGCGAGGGCCGCAGGGGTCCGAGCGGTCGCCCCGCTCGGCCTGTGCTTCTTGCCGGCATTCATCCTGCTGGGCATCGTCCCGGCCGTCGCCGGCATCGCGGCCACGTTGCTCCTCCCCTGAGCCGGGCGCGTCGGCGGGGGCGTTGGCGTCCAAGGTGGCTTCCCTGAACCAAGAATTGATCATGGAGGTGGTGAGCACGGGGGAACGCGCGGAGGTGATCTGTGCCTTCGTGGTGCTTCGGGCGGGCGGTCAGGGGTCGCCGAAGGTGAGGATGTCACCGGGCTGGCAGCCGAGTTCGCGGCAGATCGCGCTGAGGGTGGTGAAGCGGATCGCCTTGGCGCGGTCGTTCTTGAGGATGGACAGGTTGACGACGGTCACGCCGACGCGTTCGGCGAGTTCGGCCAGGGTCATGCCGCGCTCGGCCAGGAGACGGTCCAGACGGACCTTGATCTGGTGTGGTTCCTCCGGCGGCATCAGACCAGCCCTTCGGAGTCGGCGCGCAGGCGGGTGCCCTGGCGGAACGCCTCGGCCGCAGCGGCGACCAGGAGCGCCAGCAGCACGTAGGGGCCGGAGACCTCATAGGTGATCGAGATCTTGGGGCTCAGATGCGTCCCGCTCACCAGGAGTGTGGTGGTGACGGCGTCCACCAGCGGGATGAGCGTGGCGAGGACCAGGACCGCTGCGGCGATGACGCCCAGCCGCCGGGCGTTCCGCGCGATGAAGACGTCGCCGTCACGAAGGCTGCGGATCATCCGGCGGAGCAGCGCCAGGATCACCAACAGGAGCAGAGCCCTGGCGACCTCGGGGAGAACGAGCAGCAGGCGCTCGGCGAGGCCAGGGTGGGCGAAGGCCAACTCCCCGGTGCGCACGCCGCGGAGCGTCACGCCACGCGACGAGATGGCGGCGGGCACCTGGCCGAGGTCGCCGAGCTGGACCTCGCGGGTATGCGCCGATGAGAGCAGCCCGGCCACACGAAGGACGGGCACGAGTACGCCGGAGAGACCCACCAACAGGAGGGCCAGGCCGAGGACCGCTTCCAAGATGCGACTGTCGTTCCGGCTCCACGTCTGCCAGGGCTTCCCGCTCATGTTCTCTCCGCTCGTCGAGCGCATATCGATATTCGATAGTACCGATAATCGATATGCCGACGCGCGGGTTTTCCACAGAACGTTGTTCGGGGATGGCTGGTCTCTGGGCGTTCCGCAACGCTGATGCCGGGACGTTCTCGCGTCCGTCATCCGAACAGGAGGATCACATGCGCATGATCTCTACGTTGAGTAGCCGTTGGGCGTGCCGTGGAAGCGACGACGGCATGTCCACCGCCGAATACGCCGTCGGCACGGTGGCGGCCGCCGCTTTCGCCGGTCTGTTGTTCAAGATCGTGACCAGCCCCGAAGTCCGGCGAATGCTCTTAACGATCATTCACAGGGCACTCAACCTCGTCGGTTGACCGACAGCCATGCGGAGCGATGATCGACGGGGTGGGTCGCGCGCGCCTTCGGACCTCACACTCATCGGAGTGGGGCCGGTGACCGGACTTGGGGGCGCCGCGATGGGGCGCTGGCGTGTCGCCGAGCCCGGTCCGGCCACAGTCGGACGGGATGCGGCACGGACCGATGTGCTGACGGATGCCGGGATCTCGGTCGCGGCGGTCGCTGGCGGTCGAGGCGGGACCTCGATCCGACGCCGAGCGGACACGGCGGATGCGGGCCGCACGGCCCACACGGCCCGCACCGCATCGCCCGGTGGTCCAGCACGGCGACGCGTCCATGTCGAGCCCGATAGTGACCGAGGATCGGTGACCGCTGAGACGGCGGTCGCCTTCCCGGCGCTCGTCCTCATCCTCGCGACCGCGATGTGGGGCGTGAGCGCTGCAGCGGCCCAGGTCGCATGCGTGGACGCCGCGAGAGCCGGTGCCCGTGCCGCCGCCCGAGGCGAGCCGATGACCGAGGTCCGCGCCGCCGCTCGGCGCGCGGCCCCTCCCGGCGCGAGCGTCTGGATCCATCGGGACTCTCGCATCACCCGTGTGGTGGTACGGGCAACGGTGAGCCCTCCGGTGCGGAGCCTCTTCCCGCCCCTGAAACTGCGAGCGCAGGCAACCGCCGCGACCGAGCCGGAAGGAGGCACCCAGACGCCGGTCACCAGCGGCTGAAGTGTCGGAGGTCCGGAGAAAACGCCGACAGAGCGGGAGATCCGAAGGCAGAGGTCGGCGACCCGCAAGGTGGGCGCGAGACGAGCGCTGAGGGGGATACGAGGCCGCGAGAGCGACTGGAGGTCGGAGAGAGGAACGGGAGGCCGGGCAGGAGGAGAGGAACGAGAAGTCGGAGAGGAACGGGAGGTCGGAGCAGAGGTGCTGCGGGAAACGGCGTCGGCATCGGCGCGGGTGGCGTGCAGGACGATCGAGAGCGCACGCCGGTCCGTGGACACGGAATCCAGTGACCGAGGTTCGGGCACCGTGTGGACGGTCGCGCTGATCGGGGCCGTCTGGACGGTGGCCGCCATGGCGATGGTCGTGGGCGGAGCGCGCGCCGCCCGGCATCGTGCGCACGCCGCCGCCGATCTCGCGGCCCTCGCCGCGGCGGCACACGTGGCCGAAGGATCCGAGCGCGCCTGTCTGCTTGCGGCACGAGTGGCGCGTGATTCTCAGGCGCGGCTCCACGAGTGTGAGGTCCACGGATCGATCGCGGACGTCATCGTCACCTCCCAGGTCCGGTCGCTGCCGCGATTGGGTCGGCTGACCGCCACCGCCCGGGCCCGTGCCGGCCCGGTGGACGGCGGTGGCCTGCCGAAACCTGATCCGCCAGGGAAGGGCGTGACCGGAGGCGGCTTGGCTCGTTGAATCCGTCAAGTGGGATGCGTCCCGGTGCCCCACGCAAAGTGGGGCATCGGTATGGATCTGTGACTCTATTGGAGATAGTGTCCGATAAGCTGCTGCGAACAATTACCACCACTGGCTCCAGAAACCCCTAGAGTCACTCGGAACGGCCGTGATGTTCTTCCCGTCCGGTCGTTTCGATCAAGGGATGAGCGTTGCCGCCGGTGTTCCGAGCCGGTGCGACGGAAGAGTTGTCGAGGAAGGGACGGCGTCGTGAGGAAGGTCGCCAAGGCCGCCGCAGTCGCCCTGATGACTCCGCTGACCGCTGCCGCCATCGCCGTCGGCGAGAGCGGCCCCGTGCACGCCGATAGTCCCTGCTGGCTCTTCGCGCACGCGTCGATCACCCCGCCGTCCGAGTCCGTTACCGCAGGCTCGAGCGTCCATGTGAGTGCCACGGTCAGCGGGATGCTGGCCAAGGCGCATCTTCAGATTTCGGGGCCGGGTCTGGATCGGCAGGTGGGTCCGAGCATCTCCGACGGTGTCATCGAGGGAGACGTAAAGGTCCCCGAGGCCGGATACTTCACGCTGGCCGTGATCGGAAATCTCACCACCTGTACGTACGACACGAGCGGGTTCTCGGCGAACGCCCGGTCGGCGTCGCCGAAGCCCAAGCCGACGCACCACAAGACGACGCCGGGCAAGACGCCGAAGTCCGGCGGTAACACGGTGGTTCCGGGATCGGGCCCGACTCTCCCCAGCGGCACCGAGGGCGTCCCGACACCGTCGCTGAACAGCAACTCGCCGTTCAACCTTCCGTCGTTGGGTCCGAATGGCACGGGGATGGGATTCCAGTACCCGACGCCGGATCCGCAGATCGCCGCGCCGAACACCAAGCAGATACGGGCGGACAACGTCTCCGCGACCACTCCGATCAAGTGGGGCCAGAGCATCGCGGCCGCGTTGGTGCTCCTGCTGCTGTCCGCGCACTTCGGCATGTGGTCCCGCCGCCAGCGGCTGGCAGCGGACGCCCGCGTCGCGCAGACCGGCTCCGGCGGTCGCACCTCTCCCGCCGGTCGTGCCGACGGGAAGTCGCCGGGTGGCGGGGTGCCGACCGGCCGGAAGCGGCGAAGGGCGCCGGTGACCGAGCTCGCCACCGGTGCCGACATGCCCGGAGCGGCCGGTGACGCCCGAGACGCAGGGACGGGTGATTCCAATGCCGCTCCGGCTGCGGAAGCCGCCGCAGGCTCGCGCCGGAACGCCGATGGCGCGGCGGTGGCGCCGGATCGTGCCGCCGACCACGGGGACGACCAGCAGGAATCCTCCGGAGTCGCCGGCCAGCGGGAGGCTGCTCCTGCCCGCCGCGGCTACCGCGGGCGGCGGCGTCGGAGCTGACTCTCGACGTACGGCAGAGCCGACTCTCGACGTTCGGCAGAGTCCGTCGCCGCGCGTGATGCGTGTGCCCGGCGCGATCCGTGCCCCGCGGTCCCTGTGCGCCCGCGCGATTCCCGTGCTCTAGGCCATCCCGCCTACCTCTCGTGGTCGATGTGTCTCGCGCGATCCATGCGTGCGTGAGCTACGTGCCTCACGCGATGCCCGACGCGTCTGCCCGGCCCGATGCGCCTGCCGGCCCGATGCACCTGCCGGCCCGATGCGGTCTGCCGGGTCCGATGCGTCTGCCGAGCCCGATGCGTGCGCCATGGTGCGATCGCTGTGCCACCTCGTGGTGGGCGCGGTACTGGCTCTTCACGAGGGACGGTTCGCGGGCTCCAGGGTCGGGGGTTGCCAGGAGAGCGTTGGAGCCAGCGCCTTCAGCATGGAAGAGGACGGGCTCAGGCGCAGCACCCGGTCCCGCAGGATGGCGGCGGGCCGCCAACTCCACTGCGCGACCGTTCCGATCAGACGGGACCGGCGGGCGATCATCTGCGTGCGGGCGCGACGCTGGCGGTCATAGGCGGCGAGAGCGGGGTCCACGTCCGGATGCGCGGCGAGCATCGCGGCCAGCGTGACGGCGTCCTCCAGCGCCTGGTTGGCGCCCTGCCCCAGGTCCGGGGTCATGGCGTGCGCGGCGTCGCCGAGCAGCGCGGTGCGGCCATGGACGAAGGTGCGCAACGGCGGCAGTTCGTAGATGTCATGACGCATCACCGCGTCCTCGGAGGCGGCGGCGAGGAGTTCGGGGATCGGCGCGTGCCAGCCGGTGAAACGCCGCCGCATCTCCGCCAGCTCGCCGTCGGGGCTGCGTTGCCCTTCGGGAGCGTTCGCGACGCAGAAGAAGTAGGTGCTGCCGTCGGCGAGTGGCACGATTCCCGCTCGCTGGCCGCGTCCCCAGGTCTCGCCGGCCCCCGACGGACGACCTCCCGTATCGACGATCACGCGCCAGGCCGTGTATCCCGCGTAGCGGGGTTCGCGATGGCGGGGCCAGAGGGAGCGCCGGACGACGCTCCGGATTCCGTCGGCGCCCACCAGGAGGTCGGCTCGCGACACCCCTGCCGTGTGCCGGACCTCGACCGAGGAACCCGCGGCTTCGACGCCGGTGACCTCGGCGTTCATGCGCAGCGCGGCGGTGGGAACGGCCTCGCGGAGGATCTCGGTCAGATCGGCGCGGTGCACGGCGACGATCGGGCCGTATCGGCGTCCCAGTTCGCGTACGTCGGTTCGGGCCAGCCAGTGGCCGGAGGCGTTCCGGATGCCTCCTTCGGTCTCCGTCATGGCCTGTCGGCGAACGTTCTCGCCCAGGCCCAGCGCGTCCAGGGCACGTATCCCATTGGGCCACAGGGACAGCCCGGCGCCGACCTCCTCGAAGGCGGGGGCGCGCTCGAGGACCTCCACCTGCCATCCGCAGCGGATCAGTGCGACGGCGGCTGCCAGTCCACCGATTCCACCGCCGACCACGACCGCGTTGCGTCTGTTGGCGCCGTCGGCGTCCGCTCTGGGGTCCATGCGCCCGTTGTACACCTATGGCGGACCCGCGGCCCCGGGCGAGCGCACAGCGCGCAGAACGCTCGCGGAGAGGTCGACCCTGACTGCGCCGCAGTCCGGGAGGAACCGTCCGTCAACGAAGCTTCCTAGATCACCCCGGCGTCGTACGGGGCGGGGCGGTCACTCGTTGCGGTCGAAGAAGGAGGAGACCGGGTCGCGCTCGGACCTCCGGCCGCCGCGGGCGACCGGGATGTCGTTGGCCGTCGTCGAGGGACCACCGGGACCGCCCGGACCACCGGGGCCGCCGGGGGCGTTGCGGGCGCGGGCCAGTTCGCGCTGCAACTGCTGCTTCTCCATCTCCAGCGTGCTGAGCGACTCGCGGTGCTGGTCCCGCAGGTCGCGGATCTCGCGGCGTGCTCGCATGGCGCGGCCCATCGTCAGGAACGCCAGCGCCATGCCGATCAGGAACACGAACGCGACGAGCACGCCTGCGGCGAAGACCTGTCCGTCGGTCTGCACGCCCGGCACGTGCTTGCCGAAGATTTCGATCGAGGCGGATGACGAGTTCCCGGCGATGACGCCGATGCCAACGGCAACCGCCGCGGCGGCCAGCACGATTCCCAGGATGACCATCGATACGTCTCCTCTCCCATGACCCCGGAGCGCGAGCCACGACCCGCGGTGTCATCGGCGATTTGTCGGATTGGCCAAGGTAGCGGGAAGTGGACCGCTTCAACAGGGGCCACCACTGCCACAGCGGTCACCGAGCGTCGACCCGGTAGCACATGATCGAGCCGAAGAAATCACGACGCCGGAGCATGGGAACGGCCGCGTGATCAGCGGGAGGGCGCCTGCTTCAGCAGGGCGTCGAGCAGGTCCAGCGCGCCCTGCTTGTCCAGCGGATCGTTGCCGTTGCCGCACTTGGGCGACTGGATGCAGGAGGGGCAGCCGTGGTCGCACTCACAGTCGGCGATGGCCTCGCGGGTCGAGCGCAGCCAGCGTCCGGCTTGTTCGTACCCGCGTTCGGCGAAGCCCGCGCCGCCGTCGTGGCCGTCATACACGAACACCGTCATCCGGCCCGTGTCCGGGTGGAGGGCCGTGGAGACGCCGCCGATGTCCCAGCGGTCGCAGGTCGCGAACAGCGGCAGCAGGCCGATGGAGGCGTGCTCGGCGGCGTGCGCCGAGCCGCCGACGTCGGCGTCGCCCAGGACCCGCAGCGCCTCGTCGGGCAGTGTCCACCAGACCGCGCGGGTGCGCAGCGTACGGGGCGGCAGGTCGAGCGGGCGTTCGCCGAGGACCTCGCCGCTCGCGAGGCGGCGCATCTGGTACGAGACGACCTGCTGGGTCACCTCGACGGTGCCGAAGCACAGGGTCGCCTCGCCCCAGGACGTCGACCGCAGGGTCTCCAGGATGGAGATGTCGGTGACGTCGCGGGCGGTGGTCGTGTAGTCGGGGTCGGCCGCCTCGACCAACGCCACCGAGTCCTCGAGGTCGAGGGTCTGGACGACGTACGACTCACCCTGGTGGAGATAGACGGCGCCCTGGTGGACGGTGGTGTGCGCGGACGGCTCGTCGACGGTGCCGAGGAGGCGTCCAGTGGCGGCCTCGACGACCTGGACGGGCGGGCCGCCGGCGCCGCGGATGTCGGCCAGGTCGGTGGCGCGCTCGCGCTTGGTCCAGTACCACCCGGTGGGCCGGTGCCGCAGGAGCCCGCGGCGTACGAGGTCGGGCAGGAGATCCTTGACCGACGGGCCGAAGAGCGGCAGGTCCTTCTCGGTGAGCGGGAGTTCGGCGGCGGCGGCGCACAGGTGCGGGGCCAGGACGTACGGGTTGTCGGGGTCGAGGACGGTCGCCTCGACGGGCGTGCCGAAGATCGCCGACGGGTGGTGCACGAGGTAGGTGTCGAGGGGGTCGTCGCGGGCGATCAGGACGGCGAGGGCGTCCTGGCCGGAGCGGCCCGCGCGGCCGGCCTGCTGCCACAGCGACGCGCGGGTGCCGGGCCAGCCACAGATGATCACCGAGTCGAGCCCGGAGACGTCCACGCCGAGTTCCAGAGCGTTGGTGGAGGCGAGCCCGACGAGCTCCCGGGATCGCAGGGCCTTCTCCAGCGCCCGTCGCTCCTCGGGCAGGTAGCCGGCCCGGTACGCGGCGACGCGGGCGGGCAGGTCCGGGGCGACCTCGGCGAGGGCCCGTTTGGCGCCGAGCGCGACCGCCTCCGCGCCGCGCCGCGAGCGTACGAAGGCCAGGGTCTGCACGTCCTCGATGACGAGGTCGGCGAGCAGGTCGGCGGCCTCGGCCGTGGCCGTGCGGCGTACGGGGGCGCCGTGCTCGCCGCGCAGCTCGGTCAGCGGCGGCTCCCACAACGCGAACGACGTCGCGCCGCGCGGCGAGGCGTCCTCGGCCACCTCCGCGACGTCGACCCCGGTCAGCCGGGAGGCCGAGGCGCCCGGGTCCGAGGCGGTCGCCGACGCGAGGATGAACACCGGCTCCGAGCCGTACCGGGCGCAGACGCGCCGCAGCCGCCGGAGGATCTGGGCGACGTGGGAGCCGAACACCCCGCGGTAGCCGTGCGCCTCGTCGACGATGACGTAGCGGAGCCGCCGCAGGTACGGGGCCCAGCGCGCGTGGCCGGGCAGGACCGTGCGGTGCAGCATGTCGGGGTTGGTGAGGACGTAGTCGGCGAACTGGCGGACCCAGGTGCGCTCGTCGGCCGGAGTGTCGCCGTCGAACGTCGCGGCGCGCAGCTGGGCGAGCTTGAGGCCGCGCAGCGAGCGGAGCTGGTCGGCGGCCAGGGCCTTGGTCGGCGCGAGGTAGAGCACGGAGCCGCCGCCGAACACGGCCTCCAGAGCGGGCATGAGATAGGCCAGGGACTTGCCCGAGGCGGTGCCCGTGGCGATGATCACAGACCGGCCCGCGTGCGCGAGCTCGGCCGCCCGCGCCTGGTGCTCCCAGGGCCGCTCGACGCCGGCCAGGCGCAGGCGCTCGACCAGGAGCGGCGGCACCCAGGCGGGCCAGTCGGCGGTGCGGCCTTCACCTGCGGGAACGTTCTGAACGTGGGTGATGCGGCCGTGGCGGCGTGGGTCGTCGCGCAGGCGGCGCAGGATCAAGGGGGCGCGCCCGCGCGAGCCGTTGGCCGCCGAGGTGCCGTCATCAGGGGGGAGTGCGGAGTCCGTACCTATGGCCTGCGTCACCCCTTCGGTTGAAAGTGGTTCGCCATGCGGAGGTTTCCAGTCTGGCATCCTGGGCACAACGCATGGACCGTCATCCGTGCTACCCCCTGCTCGCACGAGGGCGCGTCACGCTGGGCAGGGTCGCCCTGTGTGGTGATTTCGTGTAGACACGATGGCGGAGCGTGGTTGAATCACGGCGGGGTGCCATGGCCCCGACTTCCATACGCGGCACGGCGCAGGAGGATCTGTGGACCTGAAGGTGAACGACTACACCACCGACGATGACCTCACCGTCATCAACGTGGAGGGAGAGATCGACGTCTACACCGCGCCGAAACTCCGCGAAAAGCTCATCGACCTGGTGAACAAGGGCAAGTACCACCTCCTCGTCGACATGGAGAAGGTCGAGTTCCTCGACTCCACCGGCCTCGGGGTGCTGGTCGGCGGGCTCAAGCGGGTACGGGCGCACGACGGCTCGCTGGAGCTCGTCTGCACGCAGGAGCGCATCCTGAAGATTTTCCGGATCACCGGCCTGACCAAGGTCTTCGGCATCTTCGACTCGGTCGACGACGCGCGAGAGCACCGCAAGAAGCAGAAGTAGGGCCGGGATGGCGCCCGAGACAGCCACCGTCGAGCTCACTTTCAGCCCCTTGCCGGCCCATGTCCGCACCGCCCGGTTGATCGCGACCGCCGTCGCCCGGCGGGGCGGGGTCGAAGAGACGTTGCTCGACGAGGTGAGATTGGCGGTCGGCGAGGCCTGCTCCCGTGCGGTGGAGGCTCATCGCCAGCAGTGCCCGGAGGAGCCCGTACGCGTGGAGCTGCGGGACGGCGCGGATCGGTTCGAGGTGGTCGTGACCGACCGTGTGCCCGACGACGATCCGGCGGGCAGCGGCGTCCCGGAGTCGTCAGTGGACCTCGCGGAGCTGAACGGCGATCTCAACCTGGGATTCGCCGTTATCGCGGGTCTGGCCGACGACGTGGACATCACGTCGACGCCCTCCGGTGTCGAGATCACCATGAGCTGGCCGGTCAAGAAGGACTGAGCCGGCCGCCGGTCGGCGGCGACCGACCGGCATGGACGTCCCCACCCCCGGGGCCGCGTGAGACGCGGCCCCGGGGGTCTCTGCTTTATACGGGAGTTACACTTTTCCCAGTTTTCGCAGTCCTAATCATGATCGCCCCTTATGGACGGCTTTTTGATCAAGAAGTGGTTTGCCGTATAAGTCGCGATTGACCAGCGGAGATGCTCCTCGCTAGCGGCGTAGGATTAATTTCTGGTGCAGCGAGTGTCACATCTCGGTCGCATTACTGTTAAGCAACCGAGCAGGCTTCTAATTCCGGCTACGCCTGCGTAGACTCCCGGCACCATTGCCCCGCCCGACGCGTGGCGGTGGCCGGTCACCCCCGGGGCGACCGGATCGAACGCGGCTGTCGAGGAGGATGCATGTCTGGGCTTTCCCTGCCCGCCCAGGCCAGTGCAGAGGTGAATCTCGGCGGCAGCGACCTGAGTCTGGTGGTCGTTGTCGGTGTGATCGCCTTGTTGGCGCTGGCCGTAGCAGGTGTCCTGGTCCGCGAGGTACTCGCGGCGGGCCAGGGCACCGAGAAGATGCAGGAAATCGCGCGGGCGGTGCAAGAGGGCGCGTTGGCGTACCTCAAGCGCCAGTTCCGCACGGTCGGCATCTTCGTGGTCCTCATCCCATTCCTGCTGCTCCTGCTTCCAGCGGAGTCGACCGGGGTGAAGATCGGCCGATCGGTGTTCTTCGTCGTCGGCGCGCTGTTCTCCGGCGTCACGGGATTCACCGGCATGTGGCTCGCCGTGCGCGGCAACGTCCGCGTCGCCGCGGCGGCGCGGGAGAGCGGCGAGAAGGTCGCGATGCGGATCGCCTTCCGCACCGGCGGCGTCGCCGGAATGTTCACCGTCGGCCTCGGCCTGTTCGGTGCCGCCGTCGTCGTGTTCGCCTACAAGGGTCATGCCCCGGGCGTGCTCGAGGGCTTCGGCTTCGGCGCGGCCCTGCTGGCGATGTTCATGCGGGTCGGCGGCGGCATCTTCACCAAGGCCGCCGACGTCGGCGCGGACCTCGTCGGCAAGGTCGAGCAGGGCATCCCCGAGGACGACCCGCGCAACGCCGCCACGATCGCCGACAACGTGGGCGACAACGTCGGCGACTGCGCCGGCATGGCGGCCGACCTGTTCGAGTCGTACGCGGTCACCCTCGTCGCGAGCCTCATCCTCGGCCGGGTGGCCTTCGGCACCGAGGGCCTGGTCTTCCCGCTGATCGTGCCGATGATCGGCGTGATCACCGCGGTGATCGGCATCTTCGCGGTCGCGCCGCGCGCCAAGGACCGGTCGGGCATGAGCGCGATCAACCGGGGCTTCTTCATCTCGGCGATCATCTCCGCGATCGCGGTGGCGGTGGCGACGTTCCTGTACCTGCCCGACTCGTTCGCCAAGCTGCACGGCGCCAACGCCTCGATCAGCGGCGACTCGAACCTCGCGGACGTCGACCCGCGCTGGGTCGCCCTCGGCGCCGTACTGGTCGGCATCGTGCTGGCCAGCGCCATCCAGCTGCTCACCGGCTACTTCACCGAGACCAACCGCCGCCCGGTCAAGGACGTCACCGACAGCGCCCGTACGGGCCCGGCGACCGTCATCCTGTCCGGCATCTCGCTCGGCCTGGAGTCGGCCGTCTACACCGCGCTGGTGATCGGCGCGGCCGTGTACGGCGCGTTCCTCCTCGGCTTCAACAACACGACCGTCGCGCTGTTCGCGGTCGCGCTGGCAGGTACGGGTCTGCTGACGACGGTCGGCGTGATCGTGTCCATGGACACGTTCGGCCCGGTCTCCGACAACGCCCAGGGCATCGCGGAGATGTCCGGCGACGTCGAGGGCGAGGCCGCGAGCGTCCTGGAGAGCCTCGACGCGGTCGGCAACACCACCAAGGCGATCACCAAGGGCATCGCCATCGCCACGGCGGTGCTCGCCGCGACCGCGCTGTTCGGCTCGTTCCGTACGACGGTCGTCAACGAGCTCAGCGGGGCGAACGACAGTGTGAAGAAGGCCCTAGGGCCGACCTTCCAGCACTTCAACCTCGGCGTCGACAACCCGAACGTACTGATCGGGTTGCTCATCGGCGCCTCGGTGGTGTTCCTGTTCTCCGGCCTGGCGATCATGGCGGTGGGCCGCGCGGCCGGTCGCGTGGTGGTCGAGGTGCGCAACCAGTTCCGCACCAAGCCCGGGATCATGGACTTCACCGAGAAGCCCGACTACGACCGGGTGGTCAGCATCTGCACCGCCGACGCCCAGCGCGAGCTCGCCACGCCGGGCCTGCTGGCGATCATGACGCCGATCGCGGTCGGCTTCGCGCTCGGGTACGCGCCGCTCGGCGCGTACCTCGCGGGCGCGATCGCGGCGGGCGCGCTGATGGCGGTGTTCCTGTCCAACTCCGGCGGCGCCTGGGACAACGCCAAGAAGCTCGTCGAAGAGGGCAACCTCGGCGGCAAGGGCTCTCAGGCCCACGAGGCGACGATCATCGGGGACACGGTCGGCGACCCGTTCAAGGACACCGCCGGCCCCGCGATCAACCCGCTGATCAAGGTGATGAACCTGGTCTCGCTGCTGATCGCCCAGGCCGTCGTCACGTACGCCGCGAACGCCGCGCTGCGGATCATCGTCACCGTCGTCTCGGTCGGCATCATCGTCGGCGCCATCGTCGTGTCGAAGCGCCGGACCTCCTCCATCGGCGGGGAGACCGAACCGGCCGTCGAGAGCGGCGACGCGAAGACGCCGGGCGGCGCCGACACCACCGACGAGGAGGAGGCCGCGGCCGCCAAGGCGTCGTGACCTGAGCCAACCCTGGAAAGAAGGGCAGAGGGGGCCGGACGGACCACCGTCCGGCCCTCTCCGCGTCTCCAGCTCAAATTTCACGACTCCGTGGAACCCCTGGCCGTTCAAGATCGTCGCTTCCCCTCAGGGGAGCAAGATCAACGAGGAGGATTCGATGATCAAACGGCTCATCGCCGGTGGAGCAGCGACTGCGGGAGTCGCCGCGCTGGCGCTGGGGGCGTTCGTGTCCCCGGCCCACGCGGACGTGCCCTGCAGCTCGAAGGTGTTCAACACCTGGTACGTCACCAGCAAGCCGACGTCCCACGAGTGCACCACCGGTCACCGGACGAATGTCGGGATGCCCAACCGCCTGGTGCGGGTGATCAAGGCCGGGAACCACAGTGGGTACCTCGTGCGGCGGGACGACGGCAGGAAGGTGAAGTTCAAGGCCCACCAGCGGATCGTTTTCCAGAATCACCGCACGGTGGGCCTGAACTTCAAGCTGCTCCACTTCAACTGATCGTTCCGGTACGTCGGGCCGCCGTGCCGAGGCACGGACGCGCCGGCTGAACATGCCGACGATTCGCGGGGAGGCGCGGGCCCGTCCGGGCCGGCCTCTCCGCCGTCGCTTCCTGGGCCGCGATTCACCGCGCACCTCCGGGTGCGCCCGCCGACCAGCGTGTCTCCTCCCCTGGGGCGGGGTGTGGTCGGGGCACGCGGAGGGCACGGCAGACTGGAGGCATGCAGAAGTCCCAGCCGTCCGGCGCCAAGGGGTTCGCCGTCCTCGTCGGCATCATGGTCGCGATCGTCCTTGTGCTCATGCTGATCGCCGTGATCTTCTCGCCGCACCACCGCCTCTGATGCCCACGCTGATCGTGCTCCGGCACGCCAAAGCCGACTCCCCTCTGGGCACGCCCGACTTCGAGCGCCCGCTGGCGGCCCGCGGCCGGCGCGACGCGCGGGCGGCCGGCGACGAGCTGCGGGCCGCCGGCCGCGTTCCCGACCGGGTGATCTGCTCGCCCGCCGTGCGCACCCGCCAGACGCTCGAGGAGCTCCGGATCGACGCCCCCGTCGACTTCGAGGAGCGGGTGTACGACAACGATCCCGAGGCGATCCTCGACCTCCTGCGCGCCCAGCACGAGGAGCCCGGCACACTGCTGCTGGTCGGCCACAACCCGTCGATGCACCGGCTCGTGCTCGATCTCGGCAGTGCGGCCGCCGAGCGGTTCCCGACGGCGGCCACGGCGGTCATCGAGTTCGACGGGGACTGGTCCGACCTGTGGCCGGGCATCGGCCGCCTCACCGCGTACTGGACTCCGCGCGCCCACTGACGCGGGCGAGGCCGGGCGAGAAGCCCGCTGAACGCATCGAGCGAGGTTCGACGGTCGTCGCCGTCTGCTCACCGAGCCTTTCGTACGCGGCGTTCCTCGAGGTCCGGCCGGTACGGAGCCGAGTCGCGCGAGGACGCAGCGTGGTGACACTCACAGTTACTTGCCGGTTTACAAAGTGGCCGGATCCGGCCACGTACTCGCATCGGCGACACCCTTGATCGTACTGATCACAGCGTCCGCGACTGGCCGTAAGGAATCCAGTCACGCCAGTTACGGAACGTCATAGGGGTGCCATTGGCCCCGACCGGATCTCTAACCTGCGGACGGACGTCAGGCAGGGGACCGTGCCGGACCTACGGCGGGGAGCCGGCGTCGTTCGGTCGGGCCATCGGATGGCCCGTGCCTGCCGCATCCGAGATCCGGATGGGGCCGAACGAACGGAGAGGTCGTGAAGAGGCTCGCATTCCTCCCGCTCCTCGCACTGCCGATGGCCGCCGTCGCCCCTGCCGCGTCGGCCACGCCCCTGGCGCCCTTGGTCGCCGCCCAGGGCAGTGCGGCGTCCGGTCAGTACATCGTCACCGTCAAGTCCGGCGCCGCGCGGCGCTCCGACGCGATGAACCGGGTGCCGCAGCGCTCGATCACCCACGTGTTCACCGCCGTCACGAATGGCTTCTCGGCCCGCCTCGACGCCGCGCAACTGGACCGCCTGCGCCGGGACCCGAACGTCGCCCAGGTCACGCAGGCGACGACCGTCCACACCATGGAGACCCAGTCGAACGCGGACTGGGGGCTGGACCGCCTCGACGCGGCCAAGGGTCTCGACAAGAAGTACACCTACAAGCACACCGGCAAGGGCGTCACCGCGTACATCATCGACACCGGCATCGACACGTCCGACTCCGACTTCGGCGGGCGCGCCGCGGTCGGCTACGACGCGACCGGCGGTGACGGCAAGGACTGCAACGGCCACGGCACCCACGTCGCGGGCACGATCGGCGGCAAGACGTACGGCGTCGCGAAGGACGTGACGCTGAAGGCCGTCCGCGTGCTGGACTGCCAGGGCTCCGGCACCGACGCGGACGTGGTCGCGGGCATGGACTGGGTGGCTCAGCACGCCGCCAAGCCGTCCGTGGCGAACATGTCCCTCGGCGGCGCCAAGTCCACCTCCATCGACAACGCGGCGAAGAAGCTCACCGGCGCGGGCGTGTTCCTCGCGGTGGCCGCCGGCAACGAGAGCGCCGACGCCTGCAACGGCTCGCCGTCCGGGGCGAACGGCGTCCTCGCCGTCGCCGCCTCCGACAAGACCGACGCCTCGGCGAGCTTCACCAACTTCGGAAAGTGCGTCCAGGTGTACGCCCCGGGCGTGGACATCACCTCCGACTGGCTGAACGGCGGCACCAAGACGATCAGCGGGACGTCCATGGCGACCCCGCACGTCGTCGGCGTCGCCGCCCTCTACAAGGAGGCGAACGGCGACGGTTCCGAGTCGGCCGTCACCAAGTGGATCACCTCGCACGCGGTCAAGGACGCGGTCAGCGGCGTCCCGGCCGGAACTCCCAACCTGCTGCTGAACTCGGGCGGTCTGTAAGCCGTGCAGGGGGCTGTCCCCGATCCAGCCTCCTGTTGACCGTCTGACGATGCCGGGGCCGCGCGGGCCCCGGCATCGTGCTGTAGTACGGCCCCCCGCCGTCGTGCTGTAGTAGAGCAGGAGATTCCGGACAGGGGGGAGCGAGGGTTGCGGTCATCGCTGACCTGGCTGCGGGAGACGTACGCCGAGTCCGAGGGGCGCCCGTCGTGGATGTACGGCGCGGTCGCGTCCATCGCCATCGCCACGCCCCTCGTGATCGGCACGGTGACCGGCCATCCCGCCCAGGGCGGGCTGGCGGCCCTTGGGGCGTTCTTCGTCGTCAACACGACGCCGCAGGGCCCATACGGCGCCCGGGCCCGCGCCCTGCTGGCGGCGGTGATCGTCGTGACGGCCTCCACCCTGTTCGGCGGCCTGCTGTCCGGGCACGGCTGGCTCGCCGTCGCGGTCGTGCCCGTCGTCGCGGCGCTCGCGGCGGCCATCCCCTGGCTCGGCGTCACGGCGACGCTGTGCACGGTCGTCGCCACGGTGCGGCCGCCGGGCAGCCCGGCCGTGTCCAACGCCTTCATGGAGATGATCGGCGGGCTGTTCGTGGCCCTGGTCATGGTCGTCCCCCTCCTCACCCACCGCCTGCAGCCGCTGCGGACGGCGCTCGCGGACGCGGGCGCGGCGGTGGCCGCCGCCCTAGACGTCCTGGCCGACCCCGAGTCGCCGAGCGGGGAGTGGACCCGGCGCCGCCGCCGGGCGTACGAGGCGATCAGGAAGGCGCGGGCCACCTACGGGCTGTACCTGTCGGGCGGCCGGGACGACCACCAGCGCCCGAAGCGGCTGATCGAGGCGTTCGTCCGCGTGATGGACGAGGCCGTGGCACTGCAGATGCTGCACGACGCGGCCCTGGAGGCGCCCCCGCCGGAGGAGTGGGAGCAGGAGCGCCGCGTCGCGGTCGCGGCGATCGCCGCCCGGCTGCGGCTGGTCGCCGGGGCGATCGAGACGCGTGGCGGCGCGCCTCTCGGCGCCGACGAGCCGGTCGCGCTGCAGCGGTTCAACCGGATGACCGAGGACCTCCGCCTGGCGTGGCTGGCGGAGCCGGACTATCTGATCGAGACGGCGCTGGTCGTCCAGGTCCGCAGGCTGGTCTCCCGGATGGCCGAGAGGGTGGACGGCGCCCGGAAGATCATCGCCCCGGGCCTGAAGATCGGGTTCGACTCACCGCACCTCCCGGAGCGGCCGACCGGCGGCTGGGCCCGGTTCCGTGAGGCCGTCCGAACGCGCTCACCGGGCTTCCGATACTCCACGCGCATGGGTGTGGCGATCGCGGTGGCCATGGCCGTGACCACCGCGCTGCGGCTGCCGCACGGGCACTGGCTGACGATCACGGTCGTCGTCAGCCTGCGCGACTCGTACGGGGACACGGTCTCGCGGGTCGTCAAGCGGATCGGCGGCACGGCGATCGGCGCGATCGTCGCCGCGCTGGCCCTCGCGCTCGTGCCGCAGCAGAGCACCCTGATCGTGCTCGTCTTCATCGGTGCGGCGCTGGGCTTCACGGTACGACCGGTCAACCACGGGCACTGGATGGCGTTCGCCACCCCGATGATCATGCTGCTGGTCGACTATTCCAAGCCGATGAGCTGGTCTGCCGCCGGGTGGCGGATCGGGCTCACCATCGTCGGCGGGCTCTTCGCGCTCGTCGCGGCGCGCGTGCTGTGGCCGGCCGGCACGATCGGCCTCCTGCCCGGCCGGCTGGCGCGGCTGATGCGGACGCACGCCCGGCTGGCGCGGACCGTCGCGGCCCGCTTCGACGGGGACCACGAGGTGTCGATCCGCCGCCGTACGGAGGACGCAGCGGCGGCGGCGACCGGCGTGGAGGAGTCGGTGACCGGGCTCGGCCGCGAACCGGTGCCGCCGGACGACCTCATCCGGCGGCTCCGCCAGGTCGGTGTGGAAGGGCGGCGGTTCCGCGACGACCTGAGGGCCCTCGTCGCGCTGCAGGAAGAGGACCGGTCGGATCCCGGCCCGCTGTCCGCGATCCTCGAACGCGTCGCCGACCACCTCGAGGAGGGCGCCGACGCCGTGCTGTCGGACGAGCGGACGGACGCCGAACTACGGCTCGACGATCTGCTGGACGAGTACGACCAGCACCTGGCGGAGCTGACGCGCCGCCGCCGCGACGAACTGGACAGCGGCGTCGGCACGGACGCGGTCACGACGCTGCGCCGCTCCCTGGTCGAGGTCGCGGCCGCCCGGCACGCGCTGCGCGGCCTCGTCTCGGACGCCGAACGCCTGCGAAACGCCGTCCGCGTCGACGCTGCCTGAGGTTCCCCGGGGCGGCGCCGTTCAGAGGGCGATCTCCGGGCGGCTGCGTCTCCGGCGCCGAGCGTTCCGGAGCGCTGCGGGTGGCCCTGCCTTCGGCGCCGAACGTCTCCGATGTCAGCTCAGGGGAGGTCGGGGTCCTCGGCGTCTGCGGCGTCGATCTCCTCGCGGGAGATGCCGAGCAGGAAGGCGATGGTGTCCATGTAGGGCACGTTGACGGCCGTGTCGGCGGCCTCGCGTACGACGGGCTTGGCGTTGTAGGCGATGCCGAGCCCGGCGGCGGCGAGCATGTCGAGGTCGTTGGCACCGTCACCGATCGCGACGGTCTGGCTGACCGGCACGCCCGCGGCGACCGCGAACCGGCGCAGGGCGGCGGCCTTGCCGGCCCGGTCGATGATGGGGCCGACGAGGCGGCCGGTGAGCTTGCCGTCCTCGACCTCGAGGACGTTGGCGGCCGTGTAGTCGATGCCGAGGTCCGCGGCGAGCGCGTCGGTGATCTGCGTGAACCCGCCGCTGACGATCGCGAACTTGTAGTCGAGGCGCTTGAGCGTACGGACCAGGGTGCGCACGCCCGGGGAGAACTCGATGCGGTCGCGGACCTTCTCCAGCACGCTCTCGTCGAGACCGGCGAGCATCGCGACCCGCTCGCGCAGCGCGCCCTCGAAGTCGAGCTCGCCGCGCATCGCCGCCTCGGTGATCTCGGCGACCTGGCCGGCCAGCCCGGCGTGCTCGGCGATGAACTCGATGACCTCGCCCTGGATGAGGGTCGAGTCGACGTCCATGACGATGAGCCGTTTGGCCCGGCGGGCGAGGCCACCGCGCTGGACGGCGACGTCGACGTGCTGCTCGGCGGCCTCCGCGGCGAGCGCGGTGCGCAGGCCGTCCGGGTCGGCGCCGGAGACGTCCATCTCGATGCACGTGACCGGGTGGTGGGCGAGCCGCTCGATGCGGTCGATGTTGGCACCGTGCGCGGCGACGCGGCCCGCGATCCCGGCCATCGCGGCGGGCGTGAGCGGGTTGCCGAGGATGGTGACGTGCAACCGTCCGCGGCGGCGCGGGTTGCCGGTGCCGGTGCCGGTGGCCAGCTCGATCTCCATCCCGAGATCGGCGGCGATCTTCTCGGCCGCCGCCCAGACCCGCCCGACGTCGGTGTCCGGGCCGTACGAGACGAGCACGCCGAGGACCAGACGGCCGCGGATCACGACCTGCTCGACGTCGGCGACGGCCACGGGGAAGGCGGAGAGGATGCTGAACAGGCGAGACGTGACTCCGGGACGGTCACGGCCGGTGAGCGTGATGAGCAGTGTGCGCGTCTTGGCATTCATGCTGTTCACCACGGTACTTGGCTCTGATCGCGGATCGCGCGGCGGTCCACCATGCGGACACCAGGGGTTCCGCGCCTGTTCGCGGCCCGGCCCGCCCGCGCCCACCGGAGGTTCATCCGGCGTTCGAGAGCCATCCTGCGTGCGGGCCGAAATCAGATCGTATGCCGGAACGAAGATCGTTCGTCACGGAAGCAGCAGGTTGAGATCCCCGAACTCGTGCCAGCGGTAGCCGCCCGCCAGGGCCTCGGCGTAGACGCGTTCGAGCAGGTCCTCGCCGGCGATCGCGGTCAGCATCCGCAGGTGCGATGAGCGCGGCTCGTGCAGGCCGGTGAGCAGGCCGTCCACCACCCGTACGCCTTCTTCGGGGGTGACCACGTGCGAGGTCCAGCCCTGTGCCGCGCGGACGAACCCGTCCTCGGCGACGGCGGTCTCCAGCGCCCGTACGACTGTCGTGCCCACGGCGATCACCTTGCCACCTTCCCAACGAACGTGGTTCACCAGCGCCGCCGTCGTGGCCGGGACGTCGTACCGCTCCGGGTACGGCGGCTCGTCCTTCTCCGGCGACGCCACGCCGGTGTGCAGGGTCAGCGGCGCGACCAGCACGCCCCGGGACACCAGACGGGTCACGAGTTCCGGGGTGAAGGGACGTGCCGCACTCGGCATCTCCGCGCTGCCCGAGTCGCGGTCGATGGCGACGGCGTCGGCGAAGACGGTCTGGTAGGCGGTGGTCGGCTGGTCGTGGTCGACGTAGCCGTAGCGGATCGGCACGCCGTGTCGCCGGAGGTACGGCTCGACGTCGGTGTCGAGGCGCGCCCGCCACAGCCGGGGCGTGTAGCGGTCCAGGAGGGTCAGCGTCGCGCCGCCGGGCAGGGGGAACCACTCGCCCGGGCATCCGCCGGCGTACGGCTCGGTCGCGCGGCCGGTCCGCAGCCGCAGTTCCACGAGCCAGGAGTCCGGATCGCCGGGCATCGGACCGGAGAAGTGCACGGCCATGCGGTCGAGGCGTACGGCGGCGGGCAGGGTGGCCGAGGTGTTCACGACGAGCAGGTCACCGGGCCGGAGCAGGTCGGGCAGGTCGGTGAAGGCGTGGTGGGTCACGCCGTCCCGGGTGGCCGCGAGGAGGCGGACGGCGTCGCGGCGAGGCGGGGGTTCGTGCGCCTCGAGGGTCGGGGGAAGGGCGAACTCAAGCACGGGAGACCTCCACACGATGGGCGGCCGCGGCCGCCACGAGGCCGATGGCGAGGGTCCAGGCGAGCCCGGCTCCCAGGCCCGCGGCGTTGACGAGGGCCCCGGCCACGCCGACGGCGAGCGACGAGCCGAGGGTGTCGCTGATCTGCAGAGCCGAGGAGTTGACGCCCTGCTCGGACGGTGCGGAGAAGCTGAGCACCTGGACGCTGAGGGTGGGGAAGGCCATGCCCATTCCGACCCCGCCGACGATCCAGGCGGGGACGGCCGCCCAGCCGGAGGTGTAGAGGGCCAGCGTGATCCCGGCGACGCCGATGGCGAGCAGGACGGCGCCGAGTACCGCGAACCGCGCCCGCGACGCGTCCGTGAACCTGCCCTGCCACCAGGAGCCGGCGCTCCAGCCGAGAGCCCCGGAGGTGAGCACGACCCCGGCGGCCGTGGGGCTGAAGCCGTGCCGCGTGATCAGCGCGAGCGGGATGAACGCCTCCGTCCCGGCCATCGTGCCCATGAGCAGCCCGCGCATGGCGATCGCGGTCGGCAGGCCCCGGCCGAGGCGCAGCGTGCCGCGCGGCAGCAGGACCCGCAGCCCGTACGCGAGCGCGGCCAGGCCGAGCAGCGCGAGCGGTGAGCGGTGGTCGATGCCCCAGAGCAGGAGGGCGGCGCCGGCGGCCAGCGCGACGGCGGCGAGCGTACGGCCCCGGGGGAGCGAGCCGTGCGTCCGTGAGCCGCGCAGGACCGGCGCGAGCATGACCGCTGCCGGGACCACGAGAGGGACCAGCCCGAGGAAGACCCAGCGCCAACCCACGTGCTCGGCGACGAGCCCGCCGACGGACGGGCCGACCAGCGACGGCACGACCCACGCGGCCGACATCGCCGCGAACACCTTCGGCCGGGACTCCTCCGGGTAGACGTGCGCCACGATGACGTACAGCGGGACGACCGCCAGGCCCGAGCCGAACCCCTGGACGGTGCGCCCCACGACGAACCAGGTCATCCCGGGGGCGGTGCCCGCGATTACGAGTCCGGTCACGAACACCGCGATCCCGGTGAACAGCGGGAGGGCGGGCCCCCGAGCGTCCGCCCAGCCGCCGGCGAGGACGTTGGCGATCAGCCCGCTGATGGAGACCGCGGTGAAACCCCAGGCGTACATCGACAGGCCGTGCAGCTCGCGCGCCGCGACCGGCATCGCCGTGCCGACCGCCATCTGCTCGAACGCCAGCAGGGTGACGACGAGCAGGATCCCGACCGTGGCCGTGCGGTACGGGCCGGCCAGCAGGCGGGGGCGCCGGACCGCCCCCACCACGCCGACCGCCTCCGCGGGGGCGCTCACAGCGCCTCCTTCGTCGGCACTGTGAGCGACGCTGCTGTGCCCGTCGGCTCGCTCGCTCGCGGTGCCTCCTTCGTCGGCACTGTGAGCGACGCTGCTCTGCCCATCGGCTCGCTCGCTCGCGGTGCCTCCTTCGCCGGCACCGTGACCGAAGCCGCTGCGCTCACAGCTCGCCCACCGCGTACCGGCCGCTTGCGGGCCGCCGGGCGATCAGGCGGCGCAGCGCGGGGACGGCCACGTCCTCCGGAAGGGGAGCGGCGTCCGCGTCCTCTCCGGCGTCGGCCAGCATCCGCGTGCGCATCTCGCCCGGGTCGACCGACCAGACGGCGAGGTCGGGCTCTTCGGCGGCGAGCACGTTGGAGAGTTGGTCGAGGGCGGCCTTGGTCGCGCCGTACCCGCCCCACCCCTCGTACGCCTCGCGGGCGGCGTCAGAGGTGATGTTGACGATCGCGCCGCGGCGCTCGCGTAGGGCCGGCAGCAGCCTCTGGATGAGGCCCAGCGGCCCGAGCACGTTGACGGCGAACGCCCGCTCCAGCTCGGGCAGCGGGTATCCGGCCAGCCGGGGCAGCGGCGTGGCGCCGAGGGTGCTCGCGTTGTTGACGAGGAGGTCGAGCCCGTCCGACGCGCGGACGAGCGCCTCCCGGTGAGACGGGTCGGCGATGTCGCCGGCTACGGCGGTGGCGTCCAGGTCGGCGGCGATCTTCTCCAGGTCGGGTGCCCCCCGCGCGTCGAGGACGAGGGTCCAGCCGTCCTGGGCGAGCGAGCGGGCCAGGGCCAGGCCGAGTCCGCGGGACGCTCCGGTGATCAGTGCCTTCATGCCTCTGACGTTAGGCAGGGGGCGTGCCGCCGACATCGGTCGCGGGACGGGGTCCGCCCGGGCGGATGGTCGTAGGTCTCTCGGGCACACTCGACATATGAAGTACGCGATCCGGCGGCCGTGGGGCGTGCCCACACGGGTGCTGCTGCTGGTGATGGGGGTCGTCGGTCTCGCCGTGCTGCGGATTCCGCGCCCGCCGACGCTGTGCCTGCTGCGCCAGGCGACGGGCGTTCCGTGCCCGCTGTGCGGGTTCACCACGGCGGCGGTCCATCTCGGCCACGCCGACGTCGTGGGAGCCCTTGGAGCCTCGCCGCTGGCGGTCGCCACGTGTGTGGCGTTCGTTCTGGTGCCGGTCACCCGGCGTTCCCGGTTGATGACTCACTGGCGTGAGATGTCGCACAGGACGCGACAAATAGCGCCTGTTGTCACTATCGTCACGGTCCTGATCGTTTCGGAAGGCTGGCAGCTCGCCCGCTTCGGCATCATCTGACAGGAGGACTCCGTGGGATACCCGCCCCAGGACCAGCCCCCCGGTTATGGCGGCTACCCGCCTCCGGGACCGCCCCAGGGACCGCCCCCCGGCTACGGCGGCGGATACGGACAACCCGCCCCGCAGCCGCAGTCCAGCACTCCTCAGGTGCTGTCGATCATCGGCATCATCTGCTGGTTCTGCTGCTCGCCCGCCGCGATCGTGCTCGGGCTCGTCGCCCAGAACCAGTTCCGCGCCCAGGGACGGCCGGACACCCTCGCCAGGGTGGCCTGGATCGGCGGCATCGTCGCGCTGGTCCTGGGAGTCATCGGCACCGTCGTCCGGCTGCAGAACGGCGGCTGACCGCCGCCGCCGGGTTTCCCGACCGGGATGAGCGGGGACCCGGCGGCGGTACGGTCGGAGCCGTGGAAACGGATCGGGACGCCACACTGCACGCCGTCAGCACGGCGGTGCTCGCGGTCACGCGGCACCTGTCCGTGCACGAGGTCCTGCAGGTGATCGTCCGGGCCGCGGCACAGCTCCTCGACGCCCGGTACGCCGCCCTCGGCGTGCCCGACGACGAGGGGTCGTTCGCCGAGTTCGTCGTGGAAGGCGTCTCGGACGAGCAGTGGAAGCGGATCGGCCCGCTGCCCCGGCAGCACGGGCTGCTCGCCCTGATGCTCCGCGACGACCGGGTGCAGCGGCTGGCGGACGTGCGCCGGGATCCGGCGTTCGAGGGCTGGCCGACCGCACATCCGGTCCTCAAGGACTTCCTCGGTGTCCCGATCAAGGACGGCACCGAGACCCTCGGCATCATCTTCCTCGCGAACCGCCGTACGCCGGGGGGCTTCACGGTCGCCGACGAGGAGCTCCTCACACTCTTCGCGGCGCACGCGGCGATCGCGATGACGAACGCCCGGCTGTACGAGCGCAACCGCGAGCTGACGGTCATCGAGGAACGCGCCCGCTTGGCGCGGGAGCTGCACGACGCGGTGGCGCAGAAGCTCTTCTCGCTGCGCCTGACGGCCGCCGCCGCGCTGTCCGCACCGGACCCCCGGGCCGAGCTCGAACGCGTCCAGGCCCTCGCCAAGGAGGCCCTGGCCGAGCTGCGCGAGGTCATCTTCGAGCTCCGCCCGGCGGAGCTGGCGGGCGACGGGCTCGCCGAGTCGCTGCGCAAGCACGTCCGCGTCCTGGATCGCGCCTGGGGCGCGGGGCGCGGACGGCGGCCTCGCGTACGGTTCGAGGGCGAGGACGTCGCGCTGCCCTCCGACGTCGAGGCGGTCGTCTACCGCGTCGCCCAGGAGGCGGTGTACAACGCCCTCCGCCACGGCGATCCCTCGGAGGTGACGGTGCGGCTCACACCCGGCGTGCTGGAGGTCCGCGACGACGGCGCCGGATTCGACGTCGGGGCCGACTCCCGCGACGGTCTCGGCCTCGCCTCCATGCGCGACCGCGCCGAGTCGGTGGGCGGCTCCCTGACCATCGACTCCTCCGCCGCCGGCACCGTCGTACGGCTGGAGGTGCCCGCGTGACCCGGGTTCGCCGGTGCCCGCCCGCCTGCCGGCGCTCGTCCGGTCGTACGCCTGGAGGTGCCCGCGTGATCGCCGATCGCCGTCCGGTCGTACGCGTGGAGGTGCCCGCGTGATCCGAGTGCTGATCGCCGACGACCATCCGGTCGTCCGCCAGGGCCTGCGGACGTTCCTCAGCGTGCAGGAGGACGTCGAGGTCGTGGGCGAGGCGGCCGACGGCGCGGAGGCCGTCTCGCGCGCCGAGGCGCTGCGGCCCGACGTGATCCTCCTCGACCTGAAGATGCCGGGCGTCGACGGCCTGACCGCGCTAAGGGAGCTTCGTGGGCGGGGCGTCGACGCCCGTGTCATCGTGCTGACGAGCGTGGGCGAGCGGGAGCAGGTCCTGCCGGTCGTCCGCGCCGGCGCGTCCGGATATCTCTACAAGGACGTCGACCCGCAGGCCCTCGTGCAGGCGATCCGGGCCGTGCATGATGGGCACATGCTGTTCGCACCGGAGGCGACGGAGGCGATGCTCGCACCCGCGCCGGTCGACCCGGGCTCCGGGGGGCTGACCGAACGCGAACGCGAGGTCCTCGTCCAGATCGCCCAGGGCCGGTCGAACCGCGAGATCGCCCGTGCGCTCGTCGTCTCGGAGAAGACCGTCAAGACGCACGTGTCCAACATTCTGCTGAAGCTGGGGCTGCAGGATCGCACCCAAGCGGCCCTGTACGCGGTGCGTCACGGCCTCGCCGATCGGTGACTCGCGAGTATTCGCGTGAGATCGAGGAGGCGTAAGACGCCCGGGTCGAATATCTTGATGAACCTCAGTAGTCGGCTGAGTGAACCGCATCGCCGAGGACGTCATCGGAATTCACATGAGAGTCGCCATTCGCTACGCCGCGGGATCGGATGTCGGTCGCGCTCGCGAGAACAACGAGGATTCGGCGTATGCGGGCCCCTGGCTGCTCGCAGTCGCCGACGGTATGGGGGGTCACGTCGGTGGGGAGATAGCAAGCTCCCTCACCGTCCAGACCCTCACGCCGATCGACGCCGAGGTCTCCCAGACCACCCTGGTGGAGACGCTCGAACGAGCCGTCCTGTCCGCCAACCAGGCGATCGCCCAGCGTGTCGAACAGGAACCGGCCCTGCAGTCGATGGGCACGACCTGTACGGCCATGCTCTGGTCGGGCACGCATCTGGCCCTCGCCCACATCGGGGACTCCCGCGCGTACATGCTGCGCGAGAGCATCCTCTACCAGATCACCGAAGACCACACGCTGGAGAAGATGCTCACCGGCGAGGACGGGGCAGCGCCGCACCTGGCGAACCGCCTCGTCCGGGTCCTCGACGGCAAACCGGATCGCAAGCCGGACCTGTCGCTGCGCGAGGCACTGCCGGGCGACCGCTACCTGTTGTGCTCTGACGGGTTGAGCGGTCCGGTCGGCGCCGAGACGATGCATCAGGTCCTGACCACCCAGCAGGATCCCGAGGGCGCCGTCCAAACGCTCATCGATCTGGCCAATCAGGGTGGCGGACCGGACAACATCACTGTCATCGTGGTGGACGTCATCACGGAGGGGGTGGAGGCACGGCCCCCGGTCGTCGTGGGCGCCGCCCGGCGCTGACGCCGATCCGGTCGCCAATGTCTCTGTGCGGTCACGTTCTGAGCTCTGAGGGTTCTTCGACTTGACCGTTGCCCTTCTTACTGCGATATAGGGTCCACAGGGCGTATAACGGCACCGGGTTGGAGGGGCAACTTTGGACGTCGCACGGGGGACTAGGGTCACCCCTGGTGCGCCGACCGCGCCGGCGCGGATGGTCGGCCGTCTCACCTCCGCCGCAGGCGACGGGGTACGGGGCGTGGCGATCCGTGCGGGCGGTATGGCCGTCGTGGCGGTTCTCGCGGCGTTTGTGCATCGTGCCCACGATCCCGGCATACTGTGTCCGCTTCGGGCTCTTACCGGAGTCCCCTGTCCTCTGTGCGGCGGTACGACCGTCTTCATGGAGCTGGGGGCCGCCCATCCGGCCAGGGCAGCCCTCGCGAATCCCTTCGCGCTCGCGGGGGCGATCAGTGTGGCAACGGCGCCGCTGGGGCTTGGGCGCCGTTGGTGGGCGATCTCACCACGTACCCGCGCATGGATGCTCGGCGTCGTGGTGGCCCTGTCCTGGCTATGGCAGCTTGCCCGGTTCGGGCTCCTGCAGTGGTGAATTTCATATCTCGTCACGGCGATCGCGGGCCCGGCTTGGCAGACGGGCGTCATTCGATGAAGGAGTAACAGCGTGAGCACCCCCTACGACCCGTACGGCCAGGGTCAGCAGCAGCCCGGGTACGGCCAGCAGCAGCCCGGATATGGCCAGCAGCAGCCCGGATATGGCCAGCAGCAGCCCGGGTACGGGCAGCAGCAGCCCGGATATGGCCAGCAGCAGCCGGGCTATGGGCAGCAGCAGCCCGGGTACGGGCAGCAGCAGCCGGGCTATGGGCAGCAGCAGCCGGGCTACGGCCAGCAGCAGCAGCCCGGGTACGGGCAGCAGCAGCCGGGTTATGGCCAGCAGCAGCCGGGTTACGGTCAGCAGGACTACGGGCAGCAGCAGGGGTACGGCCAGCAGCCCGCCGCGTACGGCCAGCAGTACCCGCAGCAGGGCTACGGCACCGGCTACAACCAGGGCCAGTACGCCAGCTGGTTCTCGCGGGTCGGCGGGTACATCGTCGACGCCTTGATCGTCGGCGTGCCCTACGGCCTCCTCTACGGCATCGGCGGGGCGATCGGCGGAGGCGGCGGCGCCGCGCTCATCTTCCTGGGGCTGCTGGTCGGCTTCGGCCTCGGCCTGTGGCTCTGCTACCAGGAGGGCACGACCGGTCAGACGCCCGGCAAGAAGGTCGTCGGCATCAAGCTCGTCAGCGAGACCACGGGTCAGCCCATCGGCTTCGGCATGGCGTTCGTGCGCAAGCTCGCGCACTTCCTCGACAGCCTCGCCTGCTACATCGGCTGGCTCTGGCCGCTGTGGGACGACAAGAGCCAGACGTTCGCCGACAAGGTCTGCACCACCATCGTCGTCCAGGCCTGACCCCGAAGGCCACACGACAGACGCCTCGGCGACCGCGGAAGCGATCGCCGGGGCGTTTCACGTACGACGGGATCAGCGGACGGGGTCCAGGACGCTGTTGCAGGCGGCGACCCGGGCCCGCCGCACCGCGCGGTCGAGCGTGCGCAGCGCCTCGGCGCGGCGCTGGATGTGCGCGGCGGACAGCCCCGCGCT
Source organism: Actinoallomurus acanthiterrae (assembly GCF_054775715.1). Classification (NCBI taxonomy): domain Bacteria; kingdom Bacillati; phylum Actinomycetota; class Actinomycetes; order Streptosporangiales; family Thermomonosporaceae; genus Actinoallomurus; species Actinoallomurus acanthiterrae. The sequence continues at coordinate 256,694 of NZ_BAAHCO010000001.1, forward strand.
CTCGGTGGAATGTGCCAGGTCCACCACCACGGCCAGTCGGCTCGCGAGCGCCGCGACCCGGTGCGCGCGTGCGGCGTACCCCGGCGCCAGGCCGCCGACCTGCTCGTGGCGGTGCGACTCGCGCAGCGCGCTGAGAGCCTCGGCGATCTCCGGTCGCCACTCCTGGCCGCCGTCCACGGACAGCAGCGCCTCGGTGGCATCCCGGACGGCCATCGTCAGCTGATGATCGGCCTCCGGCAGCGCCGGTGTGTCCGGGGTGCCGTGGCGCGTCTCGTGCACCTCCCAGCGCGTGCCGACGTACGACGAACCCCGGCGGTCCTCCGCCGGGATCAACCCGAGCGACCGCTCGCCGACCGCGGCGAGCACGGCCTCTCCCGCGTCGATGGCCGCCGTGTTGAAGTCCGGCGGACCGGTCAGCCCGAGCGGGTCACCGGGGGCGGGCAGCGCGAGGCGCAGCGCGGCGAGCCCCGCCACGCGGAGCGCACCGAGGCCCCGCCGCAACGGAAGCTCGCCGTCCTCCCCGGGTACGCCGACGACCACGTGCGGACCGCCCTGACGCTCGACGGCGTCGGCGGCCTCGTCGAGCCCCACGTGGCCGGTCAGCCAGGCGTTGCCCCAGGCGACAAGCCCGGTGGAAGGGTGAGTGAGGCGCATGCCGACCACCATAAGCCGTCCATAATGCCGTAGGTTCGTTCCGTGACCCGGAGAGCGCCCGGCGGCATCCCGCCGGACGCTCCGCGCGCAAGGGGAAGGATGCGATGGCCGGCGAGGTACTCCGACTCAAGGGCGTCGAGGTCCGGCGCGAAGGCGCGTCGCTGCTGCGCGACGTCGACTGGGCGGTCGCGGAAGACGAGCGATGGGTCATCGTCGGTCCGAACGGCGCCGGCAAGACGACGCTGCTGCAGGTCGCGGCCGCCATGCTGTTCCCCACCGAGGGCAGTGTCGAGCTACTGGGCGAGTCCCTCGGCAAGACCGACGTCTTCGAGCTCCGGCCCCGCATCGGCCTGTCCAGCGCGGCGATCGCCGACAAGATCCCGTCCGACGAGAAGGTCATCGACATCGTCCTGACGGCGTCGTACGCCATCATCGGCCGGTGGAAAGAGGAGTACGACTCGACGGACGTCACACGCGCCGTCGAGCTCCTCGACGCGCTCGGCTGCGCGCACCTGATCCGCCGCCGGTTCTCCACCCTGTCAGAAGGCGAGCGCAAGCGGGTGTCGATCGCCCGCGCCCTGATGCCCGACCCCGAGCTCCTCCTCCTGGACGAACCGGCCGCCGGCCTCGACCTCGGCGGCCGCGAGGACCTCGTCGCCCGCCTCACGGCCCTGGCCACCGACCGCCTCGCGCCGACGATGGCCCTCGTCACCCACCACGTCGAGGAGGTGCCGGAGGGGTTCACCCACGCGATGCTGCTGCGTCGTGGCTCGGTGGTCGCCACGGGCAAGGTCGACGAGGTGTTCACGGACGAGATGCTGTCCGAGTGCTTCGGCCTGCCCCTGACGGTCGAGCGCCAGGACGGCCGCTGGCACGCCCGCGCCGTCGCCCCGCGCGTCTGAACGGAGACGGCCCGCCGATCGCGTGACCACTTGATTACTGTCGGCGCCTAATGCACAATGGTCTCAGCCTCGGGCAGTAGCTCGAGGAAGTGAGCCCGACTCCTGTCCGGACGGTCAGCAGTCGGGTTTCGCGCTTTAATGATCCTCGCCTCGGGCCGTAGCTCGAGGAAGTGGGCCCGGCTCTTCTCCGGACGGTGATGGGTCGGGTTTCGCGTTTCAGACCACCTGACCGACGTTCTTCGTCAGTTCAATGATCGGTTGGACTCGACGTCGCCAGTCGCCGCCTGCGCCGTAGGCCCAGGCGAGCGCGTCTGGCAGCCACAATCCGGGCTCCTCGTGCGGCCGCAAATGAGCGTAGCCGAGGTGCTCGGAAGCCTTGCGAAGCGTCTGGGCAATGCAACTTCGATCGAAATGGTCCATGGTCTCTCGGCTTTCGATGACCAGGCGGCCGGCTTGGCGGTCGACGAGGTCGAACACGAGTGCCGCCAGACATTCGCGTCGCACTGGCAGTTCTTTGCCGCAGCCCTCGTAGATGAGTGCCCGCACGGCGCCACAGCGAGCGATCACGTCGAGGATCTGCCGTTGTCGCGGTGTCGACTCGTGTTTGAAGTGCCAGCGCCGCTGGCCGGGGAGGCAGAGGCCGCGTAGGAGCCGTCGTACCTCGTCCAGGCGCGAGGTATCCACGGTCGCCGCGCACAGGATGTACCGGTCGCGGCGTGCGGATTCGTCGACGAAGGCATGAATGGGCACTCGGAGGGTCGTATTCGTGTTCGATCGAATACGTATTGTGATCGACGTATTTGGTGACAGCTCCGTGTCGGTCCGGTTGGGCGGCCAGGGTGGCGGGTATTAATCGAATATGCGTTCGAAAGGGGAGTGGTGTGAAGGGTGACCGGGTTGAGGTCGTGATCGATGCCGGAGGGGCGACCCGCACCTATGAGGTCGTGGCGACGCGCGCGGGTCGCCGGGTCGAGGTCGTCACGCGCCGGGGTGTCGTCGAGGTCGTCGAGGTCACGCGCACCGGTACGCCCGTACGGACCGCTCGGTTCATGGCGAGTCGCATTCTCGCGCTGGTCGAGCACCCGGTGAACGATCGGGGAGACTCGCGGGCCGAAGCCGAGGACAAGGAGTAGCCGCCGGACGAAAGACACCCTCCTATCGGGCGGGGCGTACCTGGATCATGCCGTTGTCGCCGACTCGCGTCTCGAAGGCGGGCTGGCGGCCGGTGGCGGGGCCGTGGACGACGGTGCCGTCGCTGACCCGGAAGGTGCTGCCGTGCCAGGGGCAGACGACGCAGGTCTCCTCGTCGATCTCGACCATGCGGCCCTGGTGCAGCGGCCCGTCGAGGTGGGAGCAGCGGTCCGCGAGGACGTAGACCTCTTCGCCCTCGCGCAGGACGAACAGGCTGATGTAGCCGAGGTTCCGGTGGACCGGCCAGCCGTCGGGCAGCTCCTCCATCGGGCACAGGTCATGCCAGCCGAGTGGGCCGAGGTGCGTGATCGACTCGGCGTGGCTCGGCCCGGCCGCCTGCCGGAACGCAAGGTGCCCGCCGAGGTACGCGCCGGCGACCAGGGCGGTCAGGCCGGCGAAGGACAGGGCCTTGCCGGTGCCGAAGTAGCCGCGCCGGCGGGCGACGAGCGAGGCGGTGTAGAGCGTTCCCGCGGTGATGTTTCCGACCGCGTGGACGAGGCCGACGCGCTGCTGCTCGCTGTGCAGGGACGACCAGTCCGCGATTCCCGTGAGCGCGGTCGGCACCGAGGCCGCCAACCCGGTCGCCACGAGCACCTCGGCCGCCCGATCGGTCCCCGGGAGCAGGTCGAGCACGGCGGCCGACATGAAACAGCCGATCGGAATGTCGGTCAGCGGTGGATGGGCGGGATGGCCGACCGGGACTCCGTGCAGCAGGTCCTTGACGGGTCCTGGGGGCAGCAACCGCCGTACGACCTTCGTGATGAACCGGGCGGACCCGTCGAGGGCGTTGGCGTGTTCGAGGTCCTCGGCGACCTTCAAGGGACGGGGCCGCACCAGCGACCGGGAGATCCTGCTCACCCGTTGGCGGTTCACCGCACCTCCTCGGCTGGCTTCGCTTTTCGGACACTAGTCTGCCGTGCTTACGTCCCCAGCACTCGGGGTCCTACCCGTAATGATTTTCCCCAGCACGTCGGCGGGCGCGCCGTGATTCCGTGAAGTATCGCCCGCTCGGGCGGCGGCAATCGGCTCGTGCGGAGTTACCGTGGATTCAGGGCCGTGCGTCCTTGAAGGAGTCCCGATGCCGGCGTGGGTGGTCTGGCTGATCGTGGCCGCGGTTCTCGGCATCGCCGAGGTGACCACGCTGACGTTCGCGCTCGGGCTGATGGCGGTCGGCGCGCTCGTCGCCGCCGTGACCGCGTCGGCGGGGCTTCCCGTGCTGGTCCAGGTGCTCGCGTTCGGCGCGACCTCGGCCGCCGGGCTGGCCGCCGTACGCCCGATCGCCGTCCGGCACATCAAGCAGCCGCCGCTGCTCCGCAGCGGCACCGCGGCGCTCGTCGGCCGTGAGGCGCTGGCTCTCACCGAGGTCTCCCGCTACTCGGGCCGGGTGCGCATCGGCGGTGAGGAGTGGAGCGCGCGCCCGTACGACCCCGGAGTCGTCATTCCTGAGGGGGCGGCCGTCGACGTCCTCGCCATCGAAGGCGTCACCGCCCTCGTTCATCCCCAGGAGGACCCATGGCCGATCTCGCCCTAGCGGTCATCATCGCGCTGGTCATCGGACTGCTCTTGGTGGCGACCGTGGTGATGCGGACCGTCTGGATCGTGCCCCAGGCCCGCGCGCGGAACGTCGAGCGCTTCGGGCGCTACCGCAAGACCCTGCAGCCGGGTCTGAACGTCATCGTGCCGTTCGTCGACCGGGTCAAGCCGCTGATCGACCTGCGCGAGCAGGTGGTGGCGTTCCAGGGGCAGCCGGTCATCACCGAGGACAACGTCGTCGTGCACATCGACACGGTGCTGTTCTTCCAGGTCACCGACCCGCGGGCGGCCGACTACGAGATCGTCGACTACATCAAGGCGATCGAGCAGCTGACCGCGACGCAACTGCGGAACGTCATCGGCACGCTGGACCTGGAGGCGACGCTGTCGTCCCGCGACCGGATCAACACGGCGCTGCGCGGCGTGCTGGACGACGCCTCCGGCAAGTGGGGCATCCGTGTGACGCGTGTGGAGATCAAGGCGATCGAGCCGCCGCAGTCCATCAAGGACGCGATGGAGAAGCAGATGCGGGCGGAGCGGGAGAAGCGCGCCACCATCCTGCAGGCCGAAGGCGTACGCCAGTCCCGGATCCTGACCGCCGAAGGGGAGAAGCAGGGCGCGATCCTGCAGGCGGAAGGCGCGCGGCAGGCCGCGATCCTCAAGGCCGAAGGTGAGGCCAAGGCCATCGAGCAGGTCTTCACCTCGATCCACGAGAACGATCCCGACCCGAAGCTGCTCGCCTACCAGTACCTGCAGACGCTGCCGAAGCTCGCCGCCGGCGAGGGCAACACCTTCTGGGTCATTCCCGGCGAGATGACGTCCGCGCTGCGGGCGGTGACTGCGGCGTTCGGCGGCCAGGCCGGAGAGGCCGAGGAAGCCGAGCGGCACGGCCGGCCGAGGGCGAAGAACGAGGCCGCGGCCCCGGTGCCGGAGCCCCGCCCGGGCGCCGTCGAAGGCCCGGATGAGCAGACCGCGCTGCGGGAGCACACGCCGCCGTTCGAACTCGCCCCGGGCCGCGCGGACGCCGCCACCGAGGTGCCGTAAAGAAGCCGTAAACGCCCTCCCGCCTGGTGAGACCACACCGAGAACGACGGGAGGGCGGACATGACGCGACTGGCCGTCATCATCGCGAGTACCCGCAACGGACGGTGGCCGCTGCTCGACCAGCTCGTCTGGTGGGCCCGTGCCCTGCGCGACGCCCGCACCGCCCGGCCGTACACGGTCTGACGCCCCTTACTCGGCCAGCGCTCGGGCGAAGGCCTCGTGGACGTCGGCGGTGAACAGCACGAACCGCGCCTCCTCCACCCGGCTCGGCGTCGCCCGTACGGTGCCGACCGCGACGCGGGCCGCGTCGTCCAGCGGCCAGCCGTAGATCCCGGCGGACACGGCGGGGAAGGCGACCGTCGCGGCGCCGAGCTCGTCGGCGACCCGCAGCGACTCCCGATAGCACGAGGCGAGCAGCTCGGACCGGTCCTCGGATCGGGAGTACACCGGGCCGACCGTGTGGATCACCCAGCGCGCGGGCAGCCGCCCCGCCGTCGTGGCCACCGCCTGCCCCGTCGCCAGGCCCCCGCCGTAGTGGGACGCCCGAAGGTCACGGCAGGCCGCGAGGATCTCCGGCCCGCCGCGGCGGTGGATCGCACCGTCCACGCCGCCTCCGCCGAGAAGCGAGGAGTTCGCGGCGTTGACGATCGCGTCGACCTCCTGCTCGGTGATGTCCCCCTGAACCAGCGTGATGGACGTCATCTGACCATCCAACCGCTCCCGGACCGCATCCGTCGACCGCTCCGCCGGCCGCGCACGGCATCGAAATCCCGCTCGATACCAATATTGATGTTGGCCGCCATATTACGAACCTCTGGGATTTTAGGTCGATTGGCGGGAGATACTGGTTACGTAACGCCCTTAAATCAGGTCTTAAAAGGGCGTAATGGGCAATAATTGCGCATCTCAAGGTAGGCAGGTGACTTAACGTGCTGAGAAAGGCGATTGCCGTCTGCGGCCTGGTGACCGCCGCCGCTGGTTCCTTGGGCATGGCGTCGTCCGCGTCCGCCCAGCAGTATCCGCCGGTCGGCTTCTACCCGACGCGGCTCGCGCCCGGCGTCTCGGTCTCGTTCGTGCCCGGGATGGCGACCTACACGCCGCGGCTCGCGCCGGTCGTGATGACGGGCCCGGTTCTCTCGCCGCCGGTCGTGACGACGGGACTCCCGCCGGCCATGACGACCCGAATCCCGTCGGCCATGACGACAGGATTCCCACTGTATCCGTCGGGCGTGACGACGGGGTTCCCGCTGTACCCGCAGTCGCCGGGGGTGACGATCATCATTCAGTCGCCGAGTGAACGGTCGACGTCGCGGTCCCAGACCCGATCGCAGACGCAGTCCATGTCACAGACCACGTCGCGGTCCTCGTCGGAGTCGTCGGGGCAGGTCTCGCTGGTCGGTTCGGAGGAGCCCGGTTCGCGGCAGGACGCCTCGGGGCAGGATTGTTCGACGAACTCGACGGGGCAGAACGTGCCCTCGTACTCCTCGGAGAGCGGCACGACGAGCCAGGGCTCTGCCGAAGAGAGCGGTAGTTGATCGCAATACCGGCGTGTTCTCCGACGCCGGGTGGAAGTGGGCCGGGTCACCGATTCGATCGGTGGCCCGGCACTGTTCTGTTCGGTAGGTGAATCGTCAATTCTTGCAGTGGACGGCGCGCATCCGGGAATAGGGCGCTGACGCTCCGCTGAGGAGAGGCTCCGGCAGCGACCGTACGGTGTGGTCGAGGAACGCGGCCACGTACACGCCGGTGATCCGCAACCCCAGGCCGCCGTCGATGGAGCCCAGCGCGAGGAAGCGGCGGAGGGGCGCGGCCAGGTAGTAGGAGGCGTAGTCGCTGAAGTTGAAATGGTGGCTTCCCGCCAACTCGTAGCACCAGGCCGCCCCGGTGCTCGCGGTCAGCAGCGTACGGGCGGTGGCGACGTCGGCGCGGCTCACGGCGTCGGTGGCCCGGCACACGCCGGTCACGCAGGACCCCGCACTGCCCACGATCATCATCGGCCGGTCGAGCCCCGTCCGTACGACCGGGCCGAACTGGGTGCCGTCCAGGTTCACGGCGCCCGCGCAGTGCGCGTCGAGACGACAGGCCTCCAGCGACGCCACGCCGCCGAAGGAGTGGCCGATGTACGCCGGGTGCGCCGCGTCGACGTGCCCGGCGAACCGCTGCCCCAGTCCGGCGACGCGGCCTGCGGCGAAGCGCGCGTCGGCGGCCCAGATCGCGACGATCCGGTCACCGGCCTGAGCGGCGGCGCCCGTGTGGAGGTTCGGGGCGTTGAACGCCGGTGGATTCCCTGCCGTCGTCGCGTGCACGGCATGGCCGTGCAGCACGGTGAGGTTCGCGGTATAGGTCGGGGTGACACCGGCGACGAGGTAGCCGTGGCTCGCCAGGTCCTCGGCCAGCGCGGTGTACTGCGGCGCTGCGAAGCCCAGCCCGGGCAGCAGGACGACGACCGGGAACCGGCCGGCCGCCACCGGCGCGCCGTCGTACGCGTGCACCCGGACGGCGCCGAACCTCGTCTCGCCCAGCCCGGGCAGGCTCCCGAAGTGCAGGCCGTTCCACGCGCCGGGCAGGTACGCCGCGCGGCGCCCACCCGATGGCGCGGCCGGGTACCAGAGCCAGACCGACAGCTCGCGCCGGGCGCCGGGACGCGGGGCCAGCGGGTCGGTGCGCGCCGGGTCGGTCCAGTCGAACGTCGTCCGGCCCACCGGGTACGCGCCGGTCGGAGCGGGCAGCGTGATCGGTCGCGTGTGCCGGATCGTGGCATAGCCGACGTACGCCCCGGCGGCGAGCACCACGGCGGACAGGACCGCCAGCGTCACCGTCACGACCCGCCGCCATCTCGGGCGTTCGCGCGTTGCAGGATGCCGTTCGCTCATGGCAGGCATAGTACACGTCGCGTAGTACGCAATGCGTAGTACGGTGGGATCTCGCAACGGAGGTGACAATGTCCACCCTTCTTCACACGCTCTACGCCCGCCGCCTGCGCCGGCAGGTCACGAATGGCCCGCTCCCCGAGCACGTCGGGCTGATCATGGACGGCAACCGCCGCTGGGCCCGCCAGATGGGCCTGGAGAATCCGAGCCTCGGGCACAAGTACGGCGCCGAGCACGCGGAGAACGTCCTGTCCTGGTGCGAGGCCGTGGGGATCAAGCACGCCACCGTGTTCCTGTGCTCGACGGAGAACCTTCAGAACCGCGGTGACGCCGAGGTCGCCTTCCTCATGGAGGTCATCGAGCGGATGGTGGCGGACCGGCTCGGCCGCCGGGACGCCCGCTGGCGGGTCCACGTCGCGGGCATGCTCGACGCGCTGCCCGACACGACGGCCCGTGCCCTGAAGGACGCCGTGGAGGCCACCCGCGACTGCGCGACCGGCGCCCACGTCACGCTGGCCGTCGGTTACGGCGGCCGGCAGGAGGTGATCGACGCCCTCCGTGACCATCTGCACGAGCGAGGCGAGGCCGGAGAGTCCCTGGCCGATGTGGCACAGGCCCTGACGGTGGACGACATCGCCCGGCACCTCTACACGGCGGGCCAGCCGGACCCGGACCTCATCATCCGCACCAGCGGCGAACAGCGGATGTCGAACTTCCTGCTCTGGCAGAGCGCCTACTCGGAGCTGTACTTCTGCGAGGCCAACTGGCCCGCGTTCCGCGAGATCGACTTTCTGCGAGCGCTGCGCAGCTTCGCCGCCCGGCAACGGCGTTACGGCGCCTGACACGTCGTTTCGATCTGGTCGGGCGGTCGGTGCGGTGTCATGATCAGTCCATGGACGCGCCGTTAGTGAGATGGCGTACGGCGATCAGCACTCGGGTCGTCGTGAGCCTGATCATCATTGTCTTGGCCGTGTTCGAGGCCGGGCTCGTGGCAGATCTGGTCGACGAACGTAGAACAGGGTTGATCGTCCCGCTGCTGCTGTTCCCTCCCTTCGCCGTATGGCTCTGGTGGAACGCCTTCCGGCCCTCGATCAGCCTCACGTCCACCGAGCTCGTGCTCCGCAACAAGCGCCGGACCGAGCGCGTCGACCTACGGACGATCGAGGCGGTCATGCCGAGCTCCGAGGGGCTGGTCGTCTTCGTCGGCGGCCGGGCCGCGTACGTCGGGTGGGCGGTCCAGAAGTCGAATCTCGCCTTCTGGCTGCGCCGGCCGGGCCGTGCCGACGAGGTGGCGGAGCGGATCCGGCACGCAGCCTTGGCCGTCGGCGCACCCGTCCGTCCGGCGTTCGGACTGCCGGACGTGCCGCCGCCCGACTCACCCAGGTGAACGCCTGACGGTTTGTCATTTTCGGGGTGATCGCGCGCCGTTGATTTGCGGATGGTCGCCTATCTCTCGGCAGGCGGAAGGGGGATAGTCCAGGTCCCCGCATCCGGAAGGTCCGGTGCCCCCACACTGGAGTGACCGATGAGACCGGTTGCCAGAACCGCCCTCACCCTGCCGATCGCCGCCGCGGCCCTCACCCTCCTGGCGGGCACTGCGTCGGCCGTCGACCCGCCGCCCGCCGGCTCCGTCCCCCCGGACCAGGACCCCTTCTACAGCGCCCCGGCGGACATCGGGTCCTACCGGCCGGGCCAGGTCGTCGACGACCGGAAGATCACCCCGAAGGCCGGCGACCTCGCCGACACGGTCGACGCCTGGCAGATCTCCTTCCGTACCGACGACTCGCACGAGCAGCCTGAACTGGCGGTCACGACCCTGCTCGTCCCGAAGAAGGCCTGGGCGGGCGGTGGCCCCCGGCCCGTCGTCTCGGTGCAGGCGGCCGAGGACTCCACCGGGACCCAGTGCGCGCCGTCGTACGGGGTCTCCTCGGGTCAGGGGTACGCCGCGTCGTCCGCCTTGTTCGCCGGTTCCGTCCTCGACAAGGGCTGGGCGGTGGCGATGCCCGACTTCGAGGGGCCGAAGTCGGTGTTCATGGGCGGCCCGCAGGCCGGGCACGCCGTGCTCGACGGCATCCGGGCGGTGCGGAACCTCGGCGCGGGCGGCGTCGGCGCGAGCAACCCGTGGGCGCTGAACGGTTACTCCGGTGGCGCCCAGGCGACCGGCTGGGCCGCCGAACTCCAGCCCTCCTACGCACCGGACGTGCGGCTCGCCGGCGTGGCCATGGGCGGCACCCCGGCCGACCCGGCCGCGGTGGCGCGGTCGCTGGACGGCGGGGCGTTCTCCGGCTTCGAGGCCGCCGCCACCGTGAGCCTGGCCGCGGAGTACCCCGAGGCGGGAATCGAGGAGCTGACCAACGCCCAGGGCAAGGAGGCCTTGCAGAAGGCGCGCGGCAAGTGCCTCACCGACCTGATCACCGGGTTCGCCTTCAAGCGGCTCGCGGACTACACGACCGTGCCCGACCCGCTGTCCGTGCCGTCCGTCGCCGCGATGCTCGCGAAGAACACCATGGGCGCGGCCGCCCCGGCGGCGCCGGTCTACGACTACCACGCGAACACCGACGAGATCGTGCCCGTCGCCCAGGCCGACGCGGTCGCCAGGGCGTGGTGCGCCAAGGGCGCCACCGTGCAGGTCGTCCGGGACGCCATCGGCGAGCACGCCCTGGAGGCCCTCGTCCGGGGAGGCGACGCCCTGTCCTACCTCGCCGACCGCTTCGCGGGCCGGACACCCCCCGACACCTGCGCGTAGACTTCGAGGCGCACACGAAAACGCGGCCCGGTAGGTAGCCCGGGCGCCGTCGATTCGACGGTCTGTATCCGCCCTCTCCAGGGATGTCCGGTGTGCCGGAATCCGGCCTCGTCAGGCCGGTGCTCGGCATACATGCTGGAGGGGACGATGAGCGCCGTGACGCTGACCGTGTGTTTCGAGGACCCGTTCTGGGTCGGCATCCTGGAGATCGCCGAGGACGGCGAGGTGCGCGCCACCCGCGTCGTGTTCGGCGGCGAGCCGACCGACGCGGAGCTGCACGAGTTCCTGCTGCGGCATGGCACCGCACTGCTGGACAAGGCCGCCGCCAACCCGCCCGTACCGGCGGACGCCCGCCCGTCGCAGCGCCGGGTCAATCCCAAGCGCGCCGCGAAACTGGCCGCCCGCGAGGCCGCCCGCATCGCCCAGGGCCGGCGCGGCACCGCCTCACAGGAGGCCGTACGCCTGGAGTTCGAAGAGCGGAAGACGCAGGCCGCGGCCGACGCCAAGGAGCGGAAGGCCGCCCGCGCCGAGCAACGGTACGAGGCCGCCCGCGCCAGGAAACGAGCCCGCCGGCGTGGGCACTAGGCGGCTTTGGGTTCGGAGCGCGGCATCCAGCGGCGTGCGGCCCAGGCGGCGATCGCCAGTACGAAGCCGTAAGCGGAGACCAGGCCGTGGCCGTTGTCCTGGGCGAACCACATCGCCAGCCCGAGTGCCGGGACGGCGATCGCCAGGGCCTGGTGCTTCCTGACCGTGGTGCGGGTCAGCAGGGCCAGGGCCAGGCTCGCCCCGAGGAAGTAGGTGGCGCCGGAGCTGCCGGCGAAGTTGCGGGGATCGGTGCTGGGGCCGCTCCCCAGGCCGAGCAGGGCGTCGATGTGTTCCGGAAGGAGGACGCCGGCGAGGAAGAAGACGCCGGCCGTCCAGCCGCCCCAGAGCCACTGGGCGAGCGCGGCGACGATGGCCAGGGTGGCGATGTTCCAGGCGGCGCCGCCGACACCGCCGTTCTGCATGAAGACCGAGGTGAACACCCGCCACCAGCCGGTCTTGGCCGGGTCCTGGTCGAGCGCGGCCATGGCGCCCGACCAGCACAGCTGCAGGACGACGCCGGCCAGGGCCAGCGCGGTCAGCCCGACGGCGACCCAGGGGATGGGGCGCTCGCGCAGGGTGTCACGCCCGGCCGCCGCGAGACCGCTATTGATCATCATGATCATCAACGCGGCCGTGGTCGCGAAGAACAGGACATTCCCCAAGGCGCACACCTTTTCCAACAGTGTTCGAAACTGAGGGCAACGCTAGCACACGATTCAAACACCGTTCGAAATGCCGGTACGGTGGAGCGATGAAGCTCACCAAGGAGCGGATCGTCGACGCCGGCATGGCCACGTTCGCCGAGGTCGGATACCACGGACTGTCCATGCGCCAGGTGGCGGACCGGCTCGGCGCACACGCGGGCAGCCTGTACTACCACGTACGCAACAAGAACGACCTGCTCGCGATGATGGCCGACCGCGTCTGCCGGCAGGCCTACGACGCCGGCACCGCCGCCGTGGCCGCGCTCCCGCCCGAGTCCAGCTGGCAGGACGAGATCGAAGCCCAGGCCACCGCGCTGCGCCGCGTCATCGAGCAGCATCCCGGCGGGGCCATCCTGCTGGCCGAGAGCCCCAAAACGCTCAGCCCCGGCGCACTGTCGATCATGGAACGCCTCCTGCGGACCCTCTCGGCGGCCGGCGTCCCCGCCGAGCACCGCATCATCGCCGCCGACACCCTTCTCAGCCACGTCACCGGGTTCGTCCTCCAGGAGCAGGCCACGTTCGAGATCCCGGCCGTTACTGAGGAGACCTACGCCGACCTGGTCGAACGCTTCCCGCACGTCTTCGAGGAGGCGCCCCGCCTGGACCAGGACGAGAGGTTCCGGCGGAGCGTCCGACTCCTGTGCGCGACCGTCGACGCCTTCATCGAGGAGAGCACGCCGACAAAGGCGTGAACTCGGGGCGGGGCTCGCGGAGAGATACCTGCGACCGATCCCCGAGTGAAAGGGTCGCCCATGCCCGGACAGGCATCCCCGAGATGATCGCGGAATCCGTGTCACCGCCGGACTCCAAGATCATCTCCGTTTCCCGTGACGATCCGGACGCCTTCGCGGCGCTCTTCGACCGGTATTCGGCGATGCTCTACCGCTATGCCGTCAAACGTCTCGGACCGGAGGTCGCCGAGGACCTGGTCGGGGAGACGTTCCTGGTCGCCTTCCAGAAGCGGCACCGGTACGACCCCGGCCGTGCGGACGCCCGGCCCTGGCTGTTCGGCATCATCACGAAGCTGATCGCCCGGCACCACCGCCGGGAACGCGCCCGCTATCGGGCGTTGGAGCGCGCTCTGCCCGAGGAGGCCGCCGACAGTCCGGTCGATCGGGCGCTGGCCGAGGTCGCGGCGCAGAGCGTCCGGCCCGAGCTGACCAGCGCCCTGGCCGAGTTGTCCCGTGGCGACCGTGACGTCCTGTTGCTGATCGCCTGGGCCGACCTGTCGTACGAGGAGACCGCGACCGCGCTCGGCATCCCGATCGGCACGGTGCGCTCGCGCCTCAACCGAGCCCGGCGCAAGGTGCGTGCCGCCTTCGGCGGAACCGACCCCACGAAGGAGCACAGCGATGGATGAGATGACGATGCTCCGTGAGCTCGGACGCAAGCTCGACCGCGAACCTCCGGCCACGCTGGCCCGCCAGCGCAATCGGATCACCACGACTCGGGCCGTACGAGGCCGTCGGCGATGGCGGCCCGTCCTCGCCGGTGGCGTCGTCCTGACCAGCGTGGCCGGCGCCATCGTGACGCAGTCGTTCGGCGTCGGTGACCGGCGGCCCGGGGCGGTCGCGGAGGCGGCAGTGATGCTCGACCGGGCCGCGGCCGTGGCCGACGGTCTTCCGCGTCCGAGCCCTGGACAGTACCTCTACATCGACGGCAGGAACTGGACCCTCACCTACGTCGATGGCAAGGGATGGAAGGGGTTCCGGGCTGAGGACCGCGCCGACTGGTTGCCGGTCGATGGGGGCAAGCCGGGCCTGTTCCGGTTGCGGCAGAGCGGTACCGGGCCGTTCCCGCCGAATGACGGGGCTCCGGTGCCCGGCCAGGATGGCTGGACTCAGGAGTGGGTCTGCGATCGCGCGATGGGACAAGAGGAGTCCAAGGCGTGGGATCTGACCCGGCCGCCCGCGAACTGCTCGATGGAGGCGGCGTACCGTCGGGATCTTCCCACCGACGCGTCCGGGATGCTGCGCCACCTCTACAAGGACGGGGACGGTTCCAAGGAGGACCGAGCGTGGGAAAACGCCGGTGACCTGCTGGGCGGAGCGATCCCACCGCCGTCGCGCGCGGCGCTGTTCCGGGCGCTCCGCAGGATCCCGGACGTGACCTACGTCCCCGACACGACGGATGCCACGGGTCGGCACGGCGTGGCCGTCGCGCGGGTGGTGGACGGGCACATCAGGGAGGAGTTGGTGTTCGACCGGACGACGTACGCCTATCTCGGCAGCCGCAGCGTGCTGGTCCGGTCGTTCGGGGGACGACCGGCCGGCATCGTGAGCGGGGCCACGGCGGTCCGCACGGCGTACGTCGACCAGATCGGGCGGCTTCCGTGACGAGGCGGCTCAGAGCGCGGTGATGAGCTGCCGGATCTCGTCCACGGCGGAGTGGCTGGAGCGGTCCCGTCATCGTCGGCCGCGGTGCCGCGTTCGGTTGTCGTGTCGCCGGGCCGGCTCTTTGCGGCGCATCGCGATGATGGAGGCCGCACCGGACGCCGCCGTACCGAGCCCGGCGATGACGGCCCCGACCGCGGCGAGCAGCGCGGTGCCGTCCGGCCCGTCTCCCTGGCTCCCGCTCATCGGCGCGATGGTCGGAACAGCGGTGACGGTCACCGTGATCGTGGGGACCGGGGGGCTGGCGGAGCCGGGCGACGGTGCGGTGGTGGCGGTCGGGAAAGAGTCGGGGGGCGAGGCCGAGGCCGAGTCGGTGGGTGACTCCAGTGTCGGGGTGATCCCAGGTCCGGGGGGTGAACTGTTGTTGTCCGACCCGCTCGACAGCAACATCAACACCACGCCGGAGAGGACGATCAGGACGAGGACGGCCCCCGCGGCGAGTCCGGCGCAGCACGACCGGCGCGCGGCCGGGCCGGTCCTCCTGGCCTGCGGCGGCACCGGGAAGGGTGCCGCCGGTGGGCCCGGCCAGGTCGGCTCGTACTCCACGGGTCGAGCCGGAGCCGGCTCGCCGGGCTTCGTGGTGAAGGGCTCCGATCGGCGGTTCTGCCGGAGCTGTAAACCGGCGAGCGTAACGCCGAGCGCGCCAATGATCGCTGCGAGGAGCGCGGTCACCGTCGCCGTCTGCATGTCTGGAGACTATGGTCCGTCACGGTACGTGGGCGTCAGATGGCTGAATGTGGCCTGCTTCGTAACGACAGCGTCAGGTCGAGGGCCGTCTCTCCACGTCAGAGCGCGGTGATGAGCTGCCGGATCTCGTCCTCGGTGGTGTAGTAGTGCACCGACGCGCGTACGCGGGGCGCCGGCTGCGCGCCCTCGTCGTACCGGTACGTCTGCTGGGAGACCCGCACGTTGATCCGCCGCTCGGCGAGCGACGCCACGATCTCGGCGGGCTCCCGGTCGCGGTGCGTGAACGTCACGATCCCCGACCGGTGCAGGCCCCGGTCCCGTACGGTGACGGCCGGGTTCTCCGCCAGGGCCGCCCGCAGCAGGGCGCCGAGCTCGAGCACGCGCCGTTCGATCGCCTCGACGCCGACCTCCAGGGCGTACTCCGCGGCGGCGCCGAGGCCGAGCTGCCCGGCGACGGAGCGTTCCCACGACTCGAACCGGCGCGCGTCGCCGCGCAGCTCGTACGAGTCCGGTCCCGTCCAGTCCGCGGCGCGCAGGTCGAGGAACGGCGGCTCGATACGGTTCAGCACCGACCGCCGCACGTAGAGGAAGCCGGTGCCGCGCGGGCCGCGCAGGAACTTGCGGCCCGTGGCCGACAGCAGGTCGCAGCCGATCTCCTCGACGTCCACGACGAGCTGGCCGACGGACTGGCACGCGTCGAGGAGGTAGAGCGTCCCCGCGGCGCGGGTCAGGCGGCCGACCTCGGCGGCCGGGTTGATCAGTCCGTCGTGGGTGGGGACGTGGTTGATCGCCACGAGCCGTACGTCGTCGTCGAGCGTGTTCGCCAGGGCGTCGAGTGAGATCTGGCCGTACTCGTCGTCCGGCACGACCTCGACCTTCACGTCGTGCCGGCGCGCCGCGTGGAGGAACGCGATCGTGTTGCTGGAGTACTCGCTCGCGGTCGTGAGGATCCGGTCGCCGGCACGGAACGGGATGCCGTAGAACGCCATGTCCCAGGCGCGCGTGGCGTTCTCCGCGTAGGCGATCTCGTCGGGGTGCGCGCCGATGAGGCGGGCCAGGGAGTCGTACGTGCCGGTGATCCGGGGAGCGACGGCGTCGGCCGCCTCGTACCCGCCGATGCGCGCCTCGAGGTCCAGATGGTCGTGTACTGCGTCGATCACGGTCCGTGGGGGCAACGCCGCTCCGGCGTTGTTGAGGTGCACGACCTCCGCGCAGCCGGGGGTCTCCGCGCGAATGCCCGCGATGTCGAGCAAGGTCACTCCATTATCCGTGATGGGCGAAACGTGTCATTCTTGTGACTTCCCTGGGGAGGGGGACGTGATGCGGCGTGCGGTACTGGCGGCTGCCCTGGCCGGTCTGGCCGGTCTGGCGGCGGCCTGCGGTGGTGGCGGTGGTGACGCGAAGCGTCCGCCGCGTGCCTCCGCTCCGCCCGGTCAGACGGCGGGCGGCGCGGACGACGGACCGATCACGGTGGGGTTCGCCGGGGACGTCCACTTCAATGGGCCGCTCGCCAAGCGGCTGGCCGACCCGGCCACCGCCCTCGGGCCGATCATCTCCGAGCTGAAGCGTCCCGACCTCATGATGGTCAACCTGGAGACGGCCATCACCACGCGGGGGAAGAAGGCGCCGAAGGAGTTCACCTTCCGTGCCCCGGCGAGCGCGTTCGACGCGCTGCGGTCCGCCGGCATCGACGTGGTGACCATGGCCAACAACCACGCCATGGACTACGGAACGGTCGGCCTGCACGACTCCCTCGCCGCCATCAGGAAGTCGCGGTTCCCCGTCGTCGGCATCGGCGCGAACGCCGCCCAGGCGTACCGGCCCTACTACGTGACCGTGAAGGGCAACCGGATCGCGGTGCTCGGCGCCACCCAGGTCCTGGACGACAACCTGGTCACGGCGTGGACGGCGACCCCGAAGAAGGGCGGCCTGGCCTCGGCGAAGAACGTCCCGCGCCTCGTCCAGGAGGTCCGCGCGGCGCGGAAGAAGGCCGACACCGTCATCGTCTACCTGCACTGGGGCCAGGAGCTGAACCCCTGCCCGCTGCCCCGGCAGAAGACGCTGGCCCGCGCCCTCGTGCGGGCGGGCGCCGACGTGGTCGTCGGCGGGCACGCGCACATCCCGCTCGGCGGCGGCTTCATGCAGGGCCGGTACGTCGACTATGGGTTCGGCAACTTCTTCTTCACCGCCCCGGACCGGAACGACCCCCACTCCGGCATCCTCGAGTTGACCCTCCGCAAGCGGAAGATCATGAAGGCCGAGTGGAAGCCGGCGTACATCACCAAAGGCGTGCCGCGGCTGCTCACCGGCGCGGCGGCGACCCGCGATCATGCGAGGTGGGACAAGCTGCGCCGCTGCACCGGCCTCATCGCCACCCCTTGATCGCGACAGAACCGGCCATACCGCCATCCCTGATCAGGAGCAGGCCGCGATGAGGTCGCGGTACCAGGCGTACGACGCGCGTGGCGTTCGCTTCTGCGTCGCGTAGTCGACGTGGACGAGGCCGAAGCGCGGATGGTAGCCCGAGGCCCACTCGAAGTTGTCCAGCAGCGACCAGACGTAGTAGCCGCGTACGTCGACGCCGTCGTTCATCGCCGCCCGTACGGCACCGACGTGCGCGTTCAGGAAGCCAATCCGGTCGGTGTCGTTGAGCGACTCGTCGTAGGAGCAGCCGCTCTCGGTGATGTACACCGGCGGCAGCGCGGCACCGTACCGCTCCCGCAGGTCGACCAGCAGCCGGTGCAGCCCGTCCGGGACGACCGGCCAGCCCAAGCCCGTCGTCGGGAAGCCGCTCAGGTCCCGGATCGCGAACGGCAGACCGTCGTCGTCGGGTGCCACGACTCCGGTCGGGTTGTAGTAGTTGACCCCCAGCGCGTCGATGGGCGCGGCGATGACCTTCAGGTCGCCGTCCCGGACGTGGGCCAGGTCCAGGCCGAGGCCGGGGTAGCGGCCCAGCAGGATCGGATCGGTGAACTGCCAGTTCAGCAGGGCGTCGAAGGCCACGGCCGCCGTGACGTCCTCGGGGCCGTCGCCGGCCGGCCAGGCGGGCGTGTAGTGGTTGGAGATCCCGATCCGGGCCGCTCCTTCGGCGCGCAGGGCGGTCGTGGCGAGGCCGTGGCCGAGCAGTTGGTGGTGGGC
Organism: Actinoallomurus acanthiterrae; assembly: GCF_054775715.1. Lineage (NCBI taxonomy): Bacteria > Bacillati > Actinomycetota > Actinomycetes > Streptosporangiales > Thermomonosporaceae > Actinoallomurus > Actinoallomurus acanthiterrae. Next base: position 275,141 of record NZ_BAAHCO010000001.1, read on the forward strand.
GGTGGGCAGGGCATCGAGCATGAGCGTCTGCCCGGGCGCGTACAGGCCGAAGGCGTAACCGTAGGACATCACGACCATCGGCTCGTTCAGCGTGATCCACAGGTCGACCCGGTCGGCGAGCCGTTCGGCGACCAGCGCCGCGTACTCGGCGAACCGGTAGGCGGTGTCCCGGTTCATCCAGCCGCCCTCGTCCTCCAGCGGCTGCGGCAGGTCCCAGTGGTACAGCGTGGGCACGGCCGCCACCCCACGTGCGGCGAGGCCGTCGACGAGCCGGTCGTAGAAGTCCAGGCCCTTGGGGTTGGCGGGGCCGCTGCCGGTCGGCTGGACCCGAGGCCAGGCGATGGAGAAGCGGTACGCGTGGGCGCCGAGCCCGGCGATCAGGTCGAGGTCCTCGACCCAGCGGTGGTAATGGTCGCAGGCGACGTCGGCGGTGTGCCCGTCGCGTACCCGGCCGGGCTCCCGGCAGAAGGTGTCCCACGTGGACGGACCCCGGCCGTCCTCCGTTGTCGCACCCTCGATCTGGAACGCCGACGTCGCGACGCCCCACTGGAAGTCAGAGGAGAACACAGGCGGCCTCCGCAGAACGTGAATGGATCTCGGATCCTACGCGCCGGTATCACCGTCGGAAAAGGCATGATTGAACGTGTGACGACGGATAGCTCGGCGCTGCGCCGCCGACCTGCGCAACGACGGAGTGCCGAACGCGTCCAGCGCATGCTGGACGCCTGTGCGGAGATCCTCGACGAGTCCGGGTACGACGGCCTGTCCACCACCAAGATCGCCCAACGGGCGGACGTCGCGATCGGCTCGGTCTACCAGTTCTTCCCCGACAAGAAGGCGATCGCCCAGCAACTCGCGCTGCGCAACCTCGACATGTTCGGCGACCGGGTGGCGGGGGCGCTCGCCGAGGACGAGTTCACGCACTGGTACGACGCCGTCGGCACCGTGATCGAGATCTTCGTGGACATGCACCGTACGGTCCCGGGCTTCCGCGTCCTGCGCTTCGGGGACATCGCCGACGTCCACCTGCTCGACGTCGCGGCCGAGAACAACGCCGTCGTCGCCGGCCGGCTGAAGGGCCTGCTCGTCTCGGCGTTCGAGCTGCCGGACAACGGGGAGTTCGCCACCGCGCTCGCCGTCGCCGTCGAGGCGGCCGACGCCGTGCTCAAGCTCGCGTTCCGCCACGACCCCGAGGGCGACCCGGCGCTGCTCGCCGAGGTGAAACGCCTGATCCACGGGTACCTGGCGGATCACCTCGACGGCCGATGAACGACGCGGACCCGTCCCCGTACGGGGCGGGGCCCGCAGGTGGCGTCTGTCGGGGATGAACCCGGCCGCGTGCACGAGGACCGGGCCCGCGTCGTGCCGATGCGGCCCGGGCCGGTGCGCCGGAGACGGCGCCCGGCCGGACCGTCAGGTCAGCGGCGGAAGAGCCGCCAGGCGCCGGGCAGCAGCCCGGCGGCGAGGGCGATCTTGATCGCGTCGCCGATGAGGAACGGCCGGACGCCCATGCTCAGCGCCGTGCCCAGGTCGCTGTGGGTCCAGGCCATCAGCCACGGCACCCCGGCAGCGTAGATCACCGCGAGGCCGAGCGCCATCGTGCCCACGGTCCGCAGCGGCGACCGGTCACCACCGCGCGCGGCCAGGGCGCCGACGACGGCCCCGGCGAGCACGAAGCCGATGATGTAACCGAACGACGCCATGTGCCAGCCCGAGGCGCCCTCGGCGAACCACGGCACGCCGACCATTCCGGCGAGCGCGTACAGCACCATCGAGGCGGCACCCCGGCCGAGCCCGAGCGCCGCGCCGGACAGCAGCACGGCGAAGGTCTGGCCGCTCACCGGCACCGGCGTCCCGGGGATGGGCACGCTCACCTGCGCGGCGACCCCGACGAAGACGGCCGCGCCGACGACGAGCGCGACGTCACGAACCAGCCGGCCCGGCACCAGATCGCCGAGCACGGCCGGACGGGTCGCCACAGCCTGCGTGTTGGACACGAAGTACCTCCCTTTCGAGGGTTATCGCGCTCATTGTCGCTTCTAAGGGCCGCTCTCGGCGGGCGGCGGTCCCGCCAAAAGATGCCACCCCGGCTTTGTACGCCCACTCGCGCCGCGATGGAGCCCGCGTGCCGGAGACCGTCGGCGGGCCGTCCTCAGCGCTGTGACTCGACGACGGACAGCAGGACGTCGACCAGCCGGTCGGCCGCGTCGGGACGGCCCATTTCGCGGGCCCGCTGCGCCATCGTCGTACGCCGCGCGGGGTCGGTGAGCAGGGGCTCCACGGCGGCGCCCAGGGCCTCCGGCGTGGTCTCCCCGACCAGCGCGACGGCGGCGCCGACCTCCTGCAGGTGGCGCGCGTTGTGCGCCTGCTCGTCACCCGCGGAGGAGGCGAGGGGGATGAGGACGGACGCCTTGCCCAGGGCGGTCAGCTCCGCGATCGTCCCCGCGCCGCTTCGGGAGATCACCACGTCGGCCAGGGCGAGGACGTCTGGCAGCTCCGGACCCACGTAGCCGGTCAGGAGGTAGCGCGACGCCGCTTCGTCCGGCAGGCCCGCGGTGTGCTGCCGCATCTCGGCGAGGAGGTCCGGGCCGCACTGGTGGATGACGTTGGCGTGGGACAGCAGCCACGGGAGGATGGCGGCGACGAGGGTGTTGATCTGCTTTGCCCCCTGGGCGCCGCCGGTGACGTACACGGTCGGGCGGCGCGGGTCGAAGCGGTGCAGGCCGAGCCCGTGGACCGCCTTGTCCGGCTGCCCGGACAGCACCTCGGGCCGCACCGGGTTGCCGGTCACCACCGCCGCCGAGCGCACCGCCTCGGGGAGCAGCGGCAGCGTGGACTCCGAGGACACGGCGACGCGTGTCGCGCGGCCCGCGAGGGACCGGTTGGCCAGACCGAGGCGGACGGTCTGCTCGTGGACCACCAGCGGACGGCGGCGCATACTGGCCGCCAGACCGACCGGAACGGCGACATAGCCGCCCGTGGCCAGCACCATGTCGGGCCGGAATCTCTTGACGATCCGGCGAGCCTGGAGCACGCCCAGCGGCACCCGCAGCATGTCCTTCACATTGGCCGGCGAGAGCATCTTCAACGGGTTGCTCGACCGGCGGATCTTCCCGGTGGCGACCGAGGCGAACCGGATGCCCTCACCGGCCGCGACGCGGGACTCCAGACTGTCGGCGGTCCCCACCCACAGGACGTCCAGCCTCCGGCCGGAGGCCGCGAGCCTGGCCTGCAGCGTGCGCACTGCGGTGAGAGCGGGGTACGTGTGGCCGCCCGTCCCACCACCCGTGACGATCAGGCGGAGAACCTGATCCGGAGCGGACGGGAGACGGCCGGCGGTGTCGCTGTACACGGAGAGAGCGCCAATCTGATCACGTGGACGGAATCCATGCCACGCTATAGGCGATCAAGGCGCTCCCTCCCCGCAACGGAAGATCGCCTCGGTTTTAGCCCCAGCCGTGGAGGGCGAGGGGCGTACCGGTCAGGTAGGCGTCGATGCCGGCGGCCGGGTAGCCGATCGTGTTGGACGGCAGGGCGGCCGGGTCGCACCACAGCAGCTTGTCGCACTTATGAGGCTCGGCGTTGTACGGCTCGCCTTCCCAGCGGGCGGTCGCGAAGAACATGCCGACCCTGGCGACGTCGGGCCGATGACAGTGGTGGACGACGGCGGCGAGCCGCAGGTCGGCGGGGTCGATCCGGACGCCGACCTCCTCGCGCACTTCCCGGACGGCGCCGTCGGCGACGGATTCCCCCGCTTCGAGGTGACCGCTGGGCAGGTGGAACATGCCGTCGCCGTACCCGGTGTTCTGGCGTTCCAGAAGCAGGATCTCGCCGCCGCGCTCCAGGATGACGTGCACGTCGATGATCGACCGATACCGCTCCGGCATGCGCCCCCTGTTCACGTAAAGACGATTCTCCTTCTCAGGCCTTTACGACCTCGATGACTTCGACACAGTTACCAGAGTTTCCGCTACGGGTGGACTTGCGCCACTCATCGGGGGTGAGGAGTTCGTCCATCACAGGGCCTCCATGGCCTCTCTGATCAGTTGCAGGGACGGGGCGACAGGTAGGGCTACCTGTCCGATCCGGTCGTATCTGTCCCAGTATTCTCTGACCTCGGAGGGGGAATCGACAAGACGTCCACGGCCGGGCGCTTCGGTATAGGCGACGTCGCCGGCCTCCCCGTAGATCAAGGTGAAGCTCCCGTCAAAACCTGCATGAGCCCCGGACGACAGAGGAACGACTCGGATGCCCACGTTGGGGCGTTCGGCCATCTCCAGGAAATGTGCGAGCTGGTCGCGCATGACCTCTGCCCCTCCTACCGGCCAGTTGAGCGCGTTCTGCGACAGCAGGACGTAGAGGCTCGGTGGCGGTGTCTTGCTGAGAATGGCCTGCCTGGCGATCCTCCGCTTCACCTGATCCTCGGCATCCGCAGAGCCGAGCTCCCTGATGAGGGCTGCCGCGTACTCCGGGATTTGTAAGAGGCCGGGAACGGCCAGTGCCTCGTACGCCTTGACCACCGATGAGGCGGCCTCGTACTCGAGGTATTCGCGAAACCACTCTCTCGAGCCGTCCCGCTTGGCGTACCTCACCAGCCGGGTGAAGTGCTCCCCGAGATCCCAGTGCGCATCGAGCGTCTTGGCGTCCTCCTCTTTGATCTTCCTGCGGCCCGCCATGATGTTGGAAACGTTGGAGTAGCTGCGGTTCAGCAGTCGCGCTACGGCTGCGTAGGACATTCCGGACTTCTTGGTTTGGAAACGCAGGTCGATTGTTATCCAATCCCACATCGACGAGTCCGGATCGAGCTTGATCTCGCTTGTCATTCGCGCCACCGGCCTTTCCAACTGTCCCGGGAATGGTAGCGACCTATTCGAGGGCCAGTCCAGACTTCTCGACATTACGCAGAACAGCGCGGAACGAAGTCGAATGTCGGGGGTGACCAGGGTGCGGACCAAAGCGCGAGAATCCCTAAGGGTGTACCCCGTGCCGTCCTCCGCCGGTGAAGCGCGTAGGTGGATCAGGCAGGCGCTGCAGGTCAATAGGTGCGAGGAGTGGCTGGATAACGCCACGCTGATCGTCTCGGAGCTGGTCACCAACGCCTACCGGCACACGCAACGGCCGGCGACTCTCTACTACAGCGAGTGGGACTGCCGCCCCTGGATAGAGGTGGTGGACGAGTCGGCCATCTTTCCTGATTTTCACACCATCGACACCCTTGGGGAGACCGGACGAGGTCTCAAGGCGGTATCCAGGCTGTCTGTCATATGCGGTTATTGCCGCATAGAGAGCTCGAGCTTCGTGGGGAAGGTGGTTTTCTCCGCTCCGAGAAAGGACCGCGACGGTCTCTAAGGCCGTGGTGCGCGCGCAGACGTGGCCTTGCATGGTCACGAGGGGGCTCCGGGTTTGAGGGGACTCGGAGCCCCCTTACCGTTGCGGGCCGTCGAATTACTCGCTGTCGGGCGAGTGACCGACCCCTGTGTGGGTGGGCTGTGGCCAACCAAGAGCGCTTGTGATGGAGGTGGCGAGACCCGGCATAACGCCTGAATGCCGCCGACGGGTGAGGGTCTTTTTCTGCGCTGTACGCTCAGGCGGGAAAGTTATCGTCTGGCGAGACGGCGCAGAACGGGGGCAGCCGTCCCGGAGGGAAAGGAGCCCCCCGGGGGGCGCGTCAGCTCTTGAGCTCCTCCAGGCCCGTTGCCACCAGCAACGGTGTGAACTCAGTGATGCCGTACTCGGCGACGCCGTTGATGAGGTACGGGTCGGTGGCGAGGATGCGGTCGAGTTCTTCGGCGGGCATGTCGGGGACGAGGTAGATCCCGCCGACCAGGGGGACCTGGCGTCCGGCGACGAGGAGCAGGCGTCGTGCGATGAGGTCCTTGAGCCAGTCGCCGTGCGCCGGGCGCAACGGGTCCACGTCCTCCAGTGGTGCGGTGTAGGTCACCGTGACGATGAACATGCGCGAATTGTCGCAGAAATGGATCATGAAACGGTATCGCGTTAGTACTGCGTCGGCCGACCGGCCGAGCCGCTCCTGACGCCGAATGTCGCGGGAGAGTACGAACGCAGATGCCCCGGAACTCAGGGCCCATGGTCGGTGGCGAGTCTTTCGATCGTGTGGAGCTCCTGGTCGATTTTCGCGAGAGCGGCGCGGCGGTCAGGTGTCCGGCTTGGACCGGGGGTCTGCACGCGTCGGTGTTCGAGATGGGCCAGCAGGGTCTCGCCGCCCAGGCGGCGGGCGGCGAAGGCGACGACGACTGTGGCGGACTGCATCAGGCACCAGCCTGGCCGGAGCCTGGCGTCCATCGCGTCCTCGCGGCCATCGGTGTCCTGCACCAGCAGGCGCAGGAACTCGCCGCGTTGCTCGATGACACGTACGTGGGCGACACCGGGTTCGTAGCGGGGGAGGGCGTGTTCCAGGTCCGCGATGACCTGCCACACGGTGTCGAAGGGGGCGGCGATGCGGCGCTGCCGGACGGCGGCGCCGGGCAGGGCGGCCGCGAGAACGGCGAGGCGGTCGATCGGGTCGATGTCGGGGCGCGCCACGGGATCGGTCACGATTCCCACACCTCCCGGAACGCGGCCCTGGCTCGATGCAACCGGGATTTCACGGTCCCCGTCGGGATCCCCAGAGTGGTGGCGATCTCTTGTTCGCTGAGGCCTTCCCGGGTGCGCAACACCAGTACGACGCGCTGGGAGACCGGCAGGCGCGCGAGGGCGTCGTCGATGTCCACCAGCCCTTCGCGAGAGGGGTCGTAGCGGTCCATGAGCGTTCCCTCCGCGGGGACCTCCAGGTCATGCCGGCGGGCGAGCCGGATCGCCGTCCGGACGGCGACCGAGCGTACCCAGGTCATGATCGCCTCAGGGGCGCGCAGCGAAGGCAGGCCCCGGAAGATCGCCAGCAGGGCTTCCTGTGTCGCATCGTCGGCCGCCGCCGGGGCGATCCGTGCGCACAGTCGGCGGACATAGGGGGCCAGCTCGTCGAGAAGCCGGTCCAGCGCGAGCGCGTCCCCCTGCTGAGCCGCCGCGACGTTCTCCGGGTCCACGTTAGGAAAGTTAGCCGGAACCTCCCAAAGGTTCCCTGCCACTTTCCCGTTAGGAGGACACCACACAGAGAGGCCTCTCTTGTGACACCAGACCTGATGATCGTCGGCGCGGGGCTCACCGGGCTGACCGCCGCCATCGAGGCGGCCGAACGTGGCCGGCGGGTGGCCGTCGCCGAGGCACATTCCCAGCCGGGTGGGCGGGCACGCTCGCTGGCGGCTCCCTACCGGGCCAACGCCGGTCCCCACGCGATCTATGTGGACGGGCCGTGGTGGGCCTGGCTGGAGGACCGCGGCCTCACGCCGCCCATCGTGGAGGCACCGCGCCTTCCCGGCCTCGTCCGGGCCGGAGGCCGGTTCGGCCCCTGGCCGGCCGAGCTCAGCGCGGCCATCGCCGCGCTGCCCGACGAGGCGCCGGCAGCGGAATCGTTCCGCGCATGGCTGCTCCGGCACGTCGACGCGAAGACGGCGGAGGCGATCGTCGGCGTGGCCTTCATCTTCACCTTCGACCACGACCCCGGGCGGCTTTCGGCCGCGTTCGCCCACGAGCGCCTTCGCCGGGCGCTGGCCGGCGGTGCCCGGTACGTGGCCGGTGGATGGTCCACCCTGGTCGATCTTCTCGTCGAGCGAGCCGCCGGTCTCGGCGTGCGGATAGAGACCCAGACCCGGGTACCCGACCTGCCTGCGGGCCCGACGATCCTGGCCACCAGCCTCGCCACAGCGCGCCGGCTGACCGGCGACCGATCGCTCACCTGGACCAGCGCGCGCGTGGCAACGTTCGACGTGGGCCTGCGGGCCGACGGCGGCCCGGACTGGTTCCGGGTGATCGACCTGGATGACCGGATCTACGCCGCCCGGTACAGCCTCGCCGACCCCACCCTGGCCCCGACCGGGCATGACCTCATCCAGATCGCGGCCGCATGCGGCCCCCGCGAGCGAAAAGCCGACGTCGAACGCCGGGTGCGGCGTCTTCTCGACCAGACCTGGCCCGGCTGGCGCGCTGCGGTGGAGTGGGACCGCAGCGCCATACGCACGGACTGCACCGGGGCCGTGGACCTGCCCGGGACGACATGGCACGACCGCCCGGCCGTCAGCCGCGGCAATGGCCTCACCGTGGCCACGGACCAGTCCGCCGCGCCCGGACTGCTCGCCGAGGTCGGAATCGCCGCTGCGCGACTCGCCCTCCAGCAGCTCAGCGAAGCCGGGAGTCACGACAGGGCGTTGCAGTATTAGAGCCAGCCCTGGCGTTGGGCGGTGCGTACGGCCTCGATGCGGTTGCGGGCGCCGGTCTTGCGGATCGCGGCGGACAGGTAGTTGCGCACCGTCCCCTCCGACAGGTGCAGTTTGCGCGCCACGTCGCCGATGGTGGAGCCGTCGGCCGCGGCGGCGAGTGCCTCGCGCTCGCGGGGGGACAGGGGGTTGGGCAGGCGCTGAGCGCGGCGGCGGCGAGCGCCGGGTCGATCACCCGTTCGCCGGCCAGGACGCGGCGGATCGCCGCCGCCAGCTCCCGGGCGGGGCTGTCCTTGACCAGGAACGCCGACGCGCCCGCCTCCATGGCGCTGCGCAGGTAGCCGGGACGGCCGAACGTCGTGAGGATGATCACGCGGCAGCCGGGCAGCGCCTCGCGGAGGGCGGCCGCGGCGTCGATGCCGTTCCGGCCCGGCATCTCGATGTCGAGCAGCGCCACGTCGGGGCGCGTCCGGGCGGCGACGGTGAGCGCCTCGTCGCCGTCGGCGGCCTCGCCGACCACTTCCATGTCGTCCTCGAGGTTCAGCAGGGTGGCGAGCGCGCCCCGGACCATGCCCTGGTCCTCGGCCAGCAGTACGCGGATCATCCCGTCATCCCCTCGGACATCCGATGACCCTCTCACGCGGGCGAGGCCGGCGCGTCGAGCGGAGCGCGTACGAGCAGCCGGAAGCCTCCGGCCGGGCCTGGACCGGACTCGAGCGATCCGCCGACCTCGGCCACGCGTTCGCCGAGCCCTGTCAGCCCGTTACCCTCCGTGGAATCGGCCGGACCGGACCCGTCGTCGACGATCTGCAGGACGGCGCCTTCGTCTCGGCGGGTGATCGAGATGCCGGCGGTACGGGCGCGGGAGTGCCGGACGATGTTGGTCACGCCCTCGCGGACCGCCCAGGCGAACAGGTCGTCGAGTCCGTCCGGCAGCGGCGTGCCGGAGGTGCTGATGGACGGCTCGATGTCGGCGGCGGCCAGGACGCCGCGGGCGTTGTCGAGCTCCTCGGCGAGGCTGCGCCGCCGGTATCCGCTGACGGCCTCGCGGACGTCCGTCAGGGCCTGCCGGGCGACCGTCTCGATGTCCTTCACCTCGTCCAGGCTCCTGGCCGGGTCGCGGTCGGCGATCCGTACCGCGACCTCGCTCTTCAGGACGATCAGTGAGAGCGTGTGGCCGAGCAGGTCGTGCAGGTCGCGGGCGATGCGCAGCCGCTCCTCGTTCGCGGCCAGCCGGGCGACCTCGCTCCGTGCCTCCTGCAGTTGGACGATCAGCATCCGGCTGCCCCGGAAGCCCAGCAGGATCAGGCCGATGCTCAGCGTCTGGAAGCTCAGGAAGGCGAACGTCGTGCCGGGCACGTGCGTCGCCAGGCCGAGGGCCGCCGTCAGCGCGGTGGCGGCCAGGACGCCGCGCATGGCCCACGCGGGCGGCAGCGTCATCGCGTAGGCCACGCCCAGGTAGATCGGCAGGCCGACCCACTGCCCCCCGAGCAGAAGCGGGAAGACGACCGCCATCGCCGTGACGATCCCGAGCAGGACCCAGGTGCGACGACGGGTCTCGGTGCTCCCCAGCCTGTTGCTCATGGCCAGGGCGAGGAAGAACCCGACGAACACCACCAAAGCGGTCAACGACGCCGCGATGTGCGCCGTTGACCGGTCGTGCCGCAGGAGGTCGGCCAGGGGCCAGAAGAAGAGGTAGACCAGGCCGGAGGCCATCCACATGAGGCGGCGCATTTGGGGCCACTTGGCGCGGGACCACGGGTCCGTGTCCCCGCCCTGCGGAAGGAAGATGCTCATCAAGAGCGCACGGTAGCGCGGCGGTACGCCGCGAGGGCGAGGACGCCGAGGACGAGGCCCCACCCGGCCAGCACGAGCCCGTCCGAGGCGGACGGCATGTGCCCGCCGACGATGCTCCAGCCCAGCCCGGCGAACCGGTTGGAGGGCAGCCAGTGCGAGATCTGCCGCAGCGCCTTGGGCAGCGTGTCGACCGGCATCCACAGCCCGCCGAGGATGGACAGCGTGAAGTAGCAGACCAGCGTCACCGGCTGGGCGGCGTCGGCGCCGACGAGCGAACCGATCAGCGTGCCGAGCGCGGCGAACGGCAGGGTGCCGAGCCACATCACGACGATCATCCCGGCCCACTCTCCGGCCGACAGGTGGACGTGCTGCGTCAGCACACCCGCGAGCCCGACCAGGATGATCGCCGGAAGCGCGAGGAACATCGACGCGATGATCTTCGCGGTGATCACGGCCCAGGGGCGCAGCGGGGTCACCTGGAGTTGCCGGAGCCAGCCGCTCTGCCGTTCGAACGCGAGCCGGGCCCCGGTCGTCGTCAGCGCGGCCCCCACCGCGCCGTACGAGGCCATCGACACGAGCAGGTAGGCGCGAGCGCCCAGATTCGTCCCGGAGACGGAGCCGGAGCTCTTGCCGTAGATGTTCGCCCACAGGAGGTAGAAGGCGACCGGGATGGCCATGGTGAAGAAGATGAAGCGCCGGTCGCGGATCGTGCGCCGGATCTCCACGCCCAGGTAGCGGAGCATCGCGTAGGTCCTTTCCGAAAAGCCGGTGGTCAGCGGTCGCGTGTGAGGGAGACGAAGGCGTCCTCGAGATCGGCGCCCTTCACTTCCAGGCCGGTGACGCGCAGGCCCGTGGCGTACAGCGCCTGGACGGTCGCGTCCGGGTCGGTGGTCCGCAACTGCGCGAGGGGCCCGCGGATGTCGACCGTGTGCACGCCCGGCAGCGCGTCGAGCCCGGCCGTGGGCTGGTCGCCGATCGTGAACTGGACGGTGCCGGTGCCGACCATCGCCTTGATCTCCTGCGGGGTGCCGTCCGCGACGACCCGGCCCCGCGCGATGACGATGACCCGGTCGGCGTTCTCGTCCGCCTCCTCCAGGTAGTGGGTGGCGAAGAGGATCGTCCGGCCGGTGCCGGCGTAGTCCCGCATGCTCGCCCAGAACGACCGGCGGGACTCCACGTCCATCGCCGCCGTGGGCTCGTCCAGGACCAGCAGCCGGGGCGCGCCCGCGACGGCGATCGCGAACCGTACCCGCTGCGTCTGTCCGCCGGACAGCCGGTCGATCCGGCGTCCGGCGATGTCGGTCAGGCTCGCCAGCTCCAGGACCCGCTCCAGCGGCATCGGGTCGGGGTACATGCTCCGGACGAAGGAGACGACCTCCCGGACGGTCAGGCCGGGGACGAGCACGCCGTCCTGCAGCATCGCGCCGACCTGGCCGCGCTTGACGGCGGTGTCGGGGGTGTCGCCGAAGAGGCGGACCTCGCCGGCCGTCGGCCGTACGAGGCCGAGCAGCATTCCGATCGAGGTGGACTTGCCGGCCCCGTTCGGGCCGAGCAGTGCGACGGTGCTGCCGGCGTCGATCGTGAGGTCCAGCGCCTCGACGGCGCGGACCGTTCCGTAGCTCTTGGACACCCCGGTGAAGGCGATCGCGTTCATGCCATGAACGCTAGATTCCCGCCGGTCAGCGCCCTAGTGCGCTCGATCCTCGGTTCGCGATGACATTTGTCATCGCCGTTCCGGTGACCGAGGTCGTACGAGCCCCTTGTCGTAGGCGAAGATCACCAGCTGGACCCGGTCGCGGGCGTGCAGCTTCGTCATGATCCGGTGCACGTACGTCTTGGCGGTGGCGGGACTGAGGTGCAGCTTCGTCGCGATCTCCTCGTTCGTCAGGCCGATGGCGATCTGCAGCAGGACCTCCCGTTCCCGCTCGCTCAGAACGTCCAGGTCCTTGGACCCCGGCTCCGGCTGCTGCGGCTGGGACGCGAACTCCTTGATCACCCGGCGGGTCAGTCCCCGGCCAAGGAGCGCCTCCCCGGAGGCGACGACCCGGATCGCGTCCAGGAGGTCGTCCGGATCGGTGTCCTTCAGCAGGAACCCGCCTGCGCCGGCCCGCAGCGCGCCGAAGATGTACTCATCGTGCTCGAACGTCGTGAGGATCAGGACGTGCACGGTGGACAGCGCCGGGTCGGACGTGATCCGGCGCGTGGCCTCGATGCCGTCCATTCCGGGCATCCGGACGTCCATGAGGACCACGTCGGGCACCGTGGCGCGGGCCATCTCGACGGCGCGGGCGCCGTCGGCCGCCTCGGCCACGACGTGCATGTCCTCGGTCGAGTCGATGAGCATCCGGAACCCCGCCCGTACGGTGGTCTGGTCATCGGCCAGCAGGACACGAATCGTCATCGGGAAGCCTCCTTCAGCGGCAGGCGTGCGTGTACGCGGAATCCGCCGCCGGGCAGCGCCGTGGTGTCCAGGCGGCCCCCGATGGCGGTGACGCGTTCGCGCATGCCCTGGATGCCGATGCCGCCGCCCTCGACGATGGAGGCCTGAGCGCCGTCGTTCACGACGGTGACATCCAGGTGATCGTTTGCACAGATGACGGCGACGATGACCCTGGTGACGCCTTTGGCATGCCGGTTGATGTTGGTCAGGCTCTCCTGGACGATGCGGTACACCGTGAAGCCGATGATCGCCGGGATGCCCCGGTCGGTCAGGGACTCCTTCAGCGTCACCGGCAGGCCGCTCAGCCGGGACTGCTCGATGAGCGCCTCGAGGCCGTCGAGTCCGCGCTCGGGTTGTTTGAGCGGTTCGGTGCCCTCCCGCAGCAGGCTCAGCGTGCTGCGGATCTCCCGCAGTGCCGAGTTGCTGACCTCGCTGATCGTCCGCAGGGCGTCCCGTCCCGCTCGCTGATCGCGTTCGATGATCCGGGAGCTCACGGAGGACAGGACATTGATCGACATGAGCGCGTGGCCGACGATGTCGTGCAGTTCCCGGGCGATGCGCACGCGCTCCTCCGCGACCCTGCGCCGCGCCTCTTCCTCGCGGCCGCGCTCGGCGCGCTCGGCCCGCTCCTCGACGTCACGGACGTATGTCTTCTGCGTCCGCACCCACGCGCCGGTGAGGACCGCGAACACCACCCAGCCGAGGTTCACGACGTTGTGCAGGGTGTACGACGGGATGCTCTCGGCGACCTGGGCGACGGCGAACCCGATCAGGATCGTCAGCACCGCCGCCGCCAGCGCCACGCTGCGGGAGCAGTAGCGGCCGACCGCGTAGAGGGCGACGAAGGTCGCCGGGGTGACGGGGTAGGACCGCCGCAGCAGCACCGACAGTATCCACGTCAACAGCAGGCACCCGGCGAGTGTTATCAGTGGGAAGCGTTTCTTCGCGAGCAACAGGGCGGCGTTCGCGGCGCCGAGCGGAAGCGTGAGGTGCAGATTGCCACTGCTGTGAATGTAGGGAATGAACACCGCGAACACCCCGACCGACAGAATCACGTCGGCCGGACTCACGCGTCCTGGGGCCCTTGCGGGCGACCCCCTCACAGTCACATTCCGATCATCGGTCGATACTTGCCTTGCCAACCCCAAAAGAGGGCAAAGCCGCAGGTCAACCGGGGGTGTACGGGGAAGTGTCAACCAGAGGTGGACGGAATGCCGCTTCCGTCTCACGTACCGTAGCTACTGCAAGAACACGGACCACCCTATACGGCCGACGCGTCGCGATGAATTGGGGGATTCAACGGGGGACGCGATGCGATGGCCGGATCCGCAGGCTTGGATCTGTACCCGTCCAGGCCGCAGGAAGGTGAACGTCCGCGGGTTGAGCTTCTTTGGGGGAAGGGGCCTACCCGCGGGCGTTCACTCATTTGTGGACTTGCTCAGATTCCCCCCAGCACTTCGTACCGTACCGGGATGACGCCCGAGAGCACCCCGCCGACCGCCCGCATCGCCGCCGTGGACAGGTCCAGGCAGCGGCCGGGCACGAACGGCCCCCGGTCGTTGATCCGTACGACGACGGACCGGGCGTTGCCCAGGTTGGTGACGCGGACCAGCGAGCCCATCGGCAGCGTACGGTGCGCGGCGGTCAGCGCCTGGGGATCGAACGGCGCGCCGCTCGCGGTCGCCGGGCCCGTCCCGTAGAACGACGCCTCGCAGCTCCCCTGGGCCACGACCTCGGTTCGCGCCGTACGGCGCGTTCTCTTCCTCGCCGTACGGTGCCGCGTGGACCGGGCCCGGAGCGGACCGCGGCGCTGCGCCCGGCTCGCCCGGCTGGCCCGTTCGGGGGCGATCAGCGGGGCCGCGGGGGCCACCGCCGCCCCGACGTCCGCCCGGGGCGCGGACCGGCCGGACCCGATCAGCGTCGCGACGGCGGCCGCGAGCAGGGCGGCGGCCAGTCCCGCGATCGCGAGCAGGCGCGTACGGAGATGCGTGAATCGATGGACTCGGCGATGTCGGCCCGAACCACCCACAGAGCGTCCTTCGGTAGGGGACAGGACCTCGGGCCCCGGCCGGCGGCCGGCAGGGCCCGAGCGGCGCCGCGCCCGGAGGCGCCACGCACAAGTCCCCGACGATAGGGGTAACGTTCGGTGATCGCGGGTAACTCACCGTTTTCGGCAGGTGTCCCGCCGGTGCGAATCGGAGTGGGCTACTCCGCGGCGCCGTCGGCGATCGCCGCGTGGACCTCCGCCCGGCGCTCGGCCAGCTCGCGCTCGTTCTTGAGCCGGTCGACCTCCTCGGCGATCTCCTCGTCCTGCTTCATCAGCGCGACGAGGTCGCCCTTGGCGGCGTCGAGCACGCCCATGTCGGCGTACGCCTTCTGCACCTTGTCGCCCCACAGGCCGATGTCGCGGACACACGGGACGATCCGGCTGAACAGCAGCGACTGGTACAGCGAGTAGATCGGCCCGTTGTCGACGTACTCCATGCACTCCTTGACCGGCATCCCGAGGTTCTCGAAGATCTCCCTGCCCTTGAACCGGTCGCGCATCAGGTAGCAGCCCTCGACGACGAAGTCCTCGCGCTCCCCCCGCTCCTTCGACGTGAGCTCGGCGTAGTAGTCCTTCAGCGCCAGCCGGCCGAACGCGACGTGCCGCGCCTCGTCCTGCATGACGTACGCGAGGAGCTGCTTGACCAGCGGGTTGGTCGACATGTCGCGGTAGAGGCCGAAGGACGCCAGGGCCAGGCCCTCGATGAGGACCTGCATGCCGAGGTAGGGCAGGTCCCAGCGGCCGTCGGTCAGCGACTCCTCCAGCAGTTTCGCGAGGTCCTGGTTGATCGGGTAGTACATGCCGAGCTTCTCGTCGACGAACTTCTTGTACAGCTCGACGTGCCGGGCCTCGTCCATCACCTGGGTGGCGGCGTAGAACTTGGAGTCGAGGTCGGGCACCGACTCGACGATCCGCGCGGAGACGGTCAGCGCGCCCTGCTCCCCGTGCAGGAACTGGCTGAACAGCCAGGCGCCCTGGTGGCGGCCGAACTCATCGCGCCCGTCCTGGGGCATGCGTTCCCAGATGTCGGATCCGATGAGCGGGTTGAACTCGTCCGGCAGGCCGGCGACGTTGTTGACGTCGACCGGCAGGTCCCAGTCGATGCGCTTCTGAGCGTCCCACTGCTTGTCCTTTCCCTTCTGGTACAGGGACAGCAGGCGGTCACGGCCGTCGTCGTACTCCCACGAGAACCGCGCGGCGCCGGCGGCGGGCACCTCCCACGTCATCTCGGGGACAGGAGTGGTGTAGCGGTCGCGCATCGACATCGGGGGACCTCCCGAGGGGTTGGCTTTACATTTGTTGGTAGCACGTAAAGCAGATCGCGTCGAGGCCGTTACCGGAACATGTCCATCAGGCTCTCGCCGCGCGCGGTGCGCGACACCCGCACCTGACGTCCGCTCCGCTCACGCTGGACCAGGCCGATGGCCGCCAGCCGCTCGCAGTGGTACGTGACCGCGCTCGGCGCCAGTTCCGTGAGGGCCGCCAGCTCGCCCATCGTCCGCGGCTGCGCCAGGACGCCCAGCACCTGGGCGCGCACGGGGCCGAGCAGAAGCTCGAGGGCGTCCTCGCGGACCGACTCGGGCTCGCCGCGGAGCAGCCGATCCACGCCCGGCATCGGATAGCCGATCCACACGGCGTCCGTCCGGTCGAAGTTGCAGATCAGCGCGCCGTCGCCGGACAGCATCGGGACCAGCACGAGCGGCCGGTCGCCGAGCTCGAACCGGGTCGGCTCCGGGTCGCTGATCCTCAGGACGCCGTCCTCGTACCGGCTCCGCGGATGCAGTCCGCCGAGGACCACGTCGAGCCGGCCGCGTACCGCCGCGGTGCCCACCCGCTCGACCTCGCGGTGGAGCAGCGGGCGGGCCTGCTGCCACAGCGGCCGCACCGCCGACCAGGCCTCCCTCGTGGCCTCCGCGTGACTGTGCAGCCAGTGCCGCGGGCGCTTAGCCACCGACCCCCAGTCCGCGGGCGGGCGTCCGCCGAAAACACTTTCCACATCCGACCGGAGCTCGTCGGCGGAGATGTCATGCAGCCGTTCGATGAGGTCCGTGACGGGAGCCTCCGCGACCGGGTTGATCGGCGTCACGGACTCCGGCACCACGGAACGCCCCGGCGCCACGATGGGCCGGATCGCCGCCGCGTTGGCGGGCGAGATCGTGCTGCGGATCCGATGGCGCCAGCGTTCCGGGGCCCCTCGGCGCCGCCCGAAGGCGTCGGTCGTGAGAGCCAGCACCGAGATGTACGGATCGAGCGCCACGCGGACACGTGCCGCGTCGAATCCCCCGATGTCGAGTTCGGTCATGGCCGGCTGAGTTCCGAGCACCGTTTCCCCGTTCCGTGTTCTCATCCGGATCTGGGACGTATGCACCCATGATGGGGTTCCGTGATCGCTCACGGGGTGGTCACTGGAACATCGCTTCGGGCGGTTCAGGTCCCGCGCGCGGCGAAATAGACGGCGGCCATGTCCTCGTCGCCGTGGCCCAGCTCGACGGCGCGGCGCATCTGGTCGCGTACGGCCTCGGCGACCCGGACATTCGCCCCGGAGGACCGCCCGTCCGAGGCGACGAGGGCGGCGTCCTTGGCGGCGCTGGTCGCCTTGAAGCTCGGCGTCAGCTCACCGGCCAGAATCGCCTTGCCCTTCATCTGGGCGTACTGCGAGTCGAGCGATCCACCCGCGATCGTCTCGAAGAACAGCCGCGGATCCAGGTCGAACGCCTCCGCCAGCGCGACCGCCTCGCCCGTGGCTGCGGTCAGCGCGAGGACCCAGCTGTTCAGGACCAGCTTCATGCGCGACGCCTCCGTGCCCTGGCCCAGCCACACCGTACGAGAGCCGATCGCGCCGAACACCTCCTCCGCGCGCGCGTCGCGTGGCCCGGAGGCGAGGACGATGAGCGCCCTCTCCTCGGCCGGCTTGCGGGTGCCGAGCACGGGACAGTCGATGAAGGGCACGTCGCGCTTGCCAGCGAGGTCCGCGAGGCGGTCGGCGGCCGCAGCCCCGACGGTGCTCATCTGCGCCCACACCGCCTCTTCCTCCATCGCCGGGAGCACACCGGCCATGACGTGCTCGACGGTCTCGCCGTCGTGGAGCATGGTGATGACGACGTCCGCGCCGTCGGCGGCCTCGGCGGGCTCGTCGCACACCCGTGCGCCGTCCGCGGCGAGAGGCTCGGCCTTGGCCCGCGTGCGGTTCCACACGCGTACCAGGTGCCCGGCGCCCAGCAGGTTGCGGGCGATCGGCTCGCCCATGATCCCGGTCCCGAGTACGGCGACGGTGAGCTCGTTCATGGCGTGGCTTTACCCAGAGTGCGGCGTGACGACCCGGGGTCCGCCCGATATTTCGGGCTTTGGCGGGGCTCAGGATCTCGGGCCCCAGCGGGGCTAGGATCTTGGGCCCCAGCGGGGCTCAGGCCGACAGGCGGCGGGCGAGCTGTCCGGCGGTGCGGCGCATGATGGGCACGACATCCTCAATCACCTCGTCGGTGAGGCGGCCGTGCGGCCCGGACACCGAGATCGCGACCCGGGTGGGCGTGCCGGTCACCGGAACGGCGACGCACCGCACGCCGATCTCCTGCTCCTGCTCGTCGAGGGCGTAGCCGCGCTGCCGGATGCGCGCGAGCTCCTCCATCAGCGCGGCCGGGTCGGTGATGGTGTGCGGGGTGTACGCGGGCATTCCGGTACGGGTGATGATCTCCCGGGCCATCGGCTCGGGCAACTGCGACAGCAGGGCCTTGCCCACCCCGGTGCAGTGCGGCAGGACACGCCGGCCGACCTCGGTGAACATGCGCATCGAGTGCCGGGACGGGACCTGCGCGACGTAGACCGCCTCGTCGCCCTCCAGCAGCGCCATGTTGGCCGTCTCCCCGACCTCGTCGACGAGCTGGGCGAGCGCCGGCCGCGCCCACGAGCCGAGCAGGCGCTCCGACGTCTCACCGAGCCGGATCAGCCGTGGCCCGAGCGCATACCGTTTGGACGGCTCCTGGCGGACGTATCCGCGGTTCACCAGGGTCCGCATCAGCCGGTAGATGGTCGGCATGGGCAGCCCGGAGACCTCCGTCAGCTCGGTGAGGGCCAGCTGGCCGCCCGCGTCGGCCAGGTGCTCCAGCAGTTCGAACGCGCGCTCCAGCGAGCGCACACTCGACGCCGAGCGCTCCGCCTGGGGCGTGGTCGCCCGTGTCTCCCCGCCGGGGATCACCGCGGGACCCGGTTCCTCATCCGGGGTCGCCACTCGAACTCCTCTCGACACCTGCTCGGAAGTGTAGAAAGAACTTGTCTCTTCGCCGAAACGATCGCCTGGCAGTGGTTACGGTCGGCGATCTTGCGGTAGGAGTGGGAGCGATCACCTCACGGGCTCCCGGCCCGTCCCCCCGGAGGCAGACCGGCGTGCGTCTGGGGGTAGCTCGATGAAGGCGGTTTCCAGGAAGGTTCTGACCGCGATCGGTACCACCGCGATGACCGTTCCGGCGGTCACGTGGTCGGTCCCGCTGCCGGGGCAGGTCTCGTCCGCCTCAGCGGCCACCGCTCCGGTGGCCGCGTCGCCCGATCCGTCCGTGGTCGGCCGTGAGGTGCGTCTCGAGCCGGGCCGCGAGGTACGGCTCGAGACCGCCGTGCGCGTCGTCGCGGTGATGCCCGGGGCGGTCGACTACGCGGTCACGGTACGCCCGGTCGGCGGCCCGGCGATCGGCGCGCGGCTGGTACTGACGACCGTACGGCCCGCCGCCTGGGATGACTCCGAGACCGACTGCGTGACCGCCCGGTCGGAGACCGTGCTCGGCTGCGACCTCGGCGACCTGACGGCGGCGCGAACTCTTTACGTGTCGGTACGGACGGGCACGTCCGTGCCGATGCAGCCGCCCATCACAGTGGAGGCGAGCGCGGTCAACGCCCCGCGCCGTTCGATGCTGGCACTCCAGACCGTCCGGCTTCCGGCCGACGGTTCGCTCACGCCGTCCGTCTCCACGGCGGCCGACTCCGCTCCTGAGCAGGGCGCGGAACCACCGTCCGGCTCGACCGGCCCCGGCGGCTCCGCGGTGGCCCCGTCCACCGCCTCGTCGACACCCGCATCCCTCGATCTCACCGGGCACGCCGCCTCCCCGGCCGCCCCTTCAGCATCCAACGGACTCGCGCGCCCGGTAAGTCCGGCTGCGGGCAGTCATGGGGGGCCGATCGCCCCGGCTTCGGGCAGCGATCCTGCGCGTCCGGCCGGCTCGGCTGCGGGCGGCAGCCATGGGGGTCCGGCCGTACCGGCGGCCTTGTCGGCTCCGCGAGCGGCCGGCTCTCTTGGCGCGGCGGCCTCATCGCCGACGGTGCCGCGAGGGGGTGCCGCACCTGGACGGGTGCCCACGGCGGCCTCGCCGTTGGTAGTGCCGCGAGGGGGTGCCGCGCCTGGACGGGTGTCTACGGTGGCCTCGCCGTCGGCGGTGCCGGGAGGGGGTGCCCGCGGCGGGCGGACGTCCGGTAACGCGGCTCCGGCGAGTGCCGGGTCTGCCGCCCCCGGCGTGGCGGCGGGAGACGCGCGCGCGAAGATGGCACGACGCAGGGCCGGCGCGGTGCCGCCGGTTCTCCCCGCGGGCGGTGTCCAGAACGGCCGGCCCGCGCGACTCGCCGCGCCGGCCGGGGCACACCCCGCCGCTCCGGCGCCGGCCCCGATCTCCGCGCCCGTCTCGACCCCGGCGGTGGGCGCGCCGTCCGCAGCCCCCGCGGTACAGGCACCGGGTGGCGCGACGAACACCGGCACGCCCATCAGGTCGGCCAAGTCCGCCAAGCACGCAAAGCATGCCAAGTCCGCCAAGCACAGCAAACACGGCAAACATGGCAAGCACTCCAAGCACGCGCACCGCGCGGTACCCGCCGTGCCCAACGGGCCGGCCGGATCCGCCGGTGCCGCAGGGACGGGCAACCCTGCCGGACCGGGCTCACCTGCCGCCCCGACTGGGGCCCGTGCCCCGGTCGCCCCTGCTGGGGCCGGTGTCCCGGTCGCCCCCGCCGGGGCGGGTGTCCCGGTCGCTCCGGCCGGGGCGGGTGTCCCGGTCGCCCCGCCTGGAGCGGGTCTCCCGATCGCCCCCGCTGGGGCGGGTGCTCCGCCGGCCCGCCGAACGCACCCGGAGCGGCATCGCCATTCACCCAGCCGGCTGTGCCGCTGCTCCCGAGCCTCGCTCCGGCCGTCACGCCGACGGCGTCCCGACCGGCGGGCACTTCCGAGTTGACGGACGTCGCTCCGGCCGGGGCACTGCGGTCGGCGGGACGGCGATCCTGGACGGCGGCGCTCGGTATCGCCGTGGTCGTCGAGGCGCTCCTGCTGTGGCTCGCCGGTCTGATCATCGTGCGGCGCGAACACCTGACGCTGCCGTTCCGGAAGTGGATCCGCGCGGTGCGGGCGAAGAGCCCCGAGCCGACGCGCTGAGCGCGGCGGCCGCACGCCCGGTTTCGGCCGGGCCGTTCCGCGCGATGACAGAGACGCCGCGGGCGGTCGGTGTTCACGCGCCGACCGCCCGCGGCGTTCGGTTCATTGCGTGAAACCTGCCGAGCCCCTTGTGATCATTACCGCGCCACGGGAAAAACGTTCCCTCAAAGGGCGATGGTTATTAGTCTTGCCTGATCGTCGAATTCGTTCACAGGGGAGCCACAATGGCTGCGACGGGGATGACGTGTCCGAAGTGTTCCGGGGATTGGGACACGCGGGAGCGTAACGGGGTGATGATCGAGGAATGCGTCGGCTGCCAGGGCGTATTCCTCGACCGCGGGGAGTTGGAGCGTTTGATCGACGCGGAGAGCGACTACCTCGCCAAGCTCGATCCGAGCACGGACGACGCCAACGCGTCGTACCACGGTCGCCATCGACGGGGGATCATGCACCAGATCTTCACGTCCGCGGAATAGCGGGGTCGGCGCTCTGGAGGCGTTCAGCCTCCCAGAGGTCGCGATAGGGGCCGCGTCGTTCGACGAGGTCGCGGTGGGCGCCGCGCTGGACGATCCGGCCCCGGTCGAGCACGATCACCTCGTCGGCGGCCGCCAGGGGAGCGAGCCGGTGGGTGACCAGCACGACCGTACGCCGCTCGGCCAGCAGGGCGGTGACGAGGCGGTCCGCGGTCGCGAGGTCGAGTCCTTCGGTGGGTTCGTCCAGGACGAGCACCGGCGGATCGGCGAGCAGCGCGCGGGCGAGCAGCAGCCGTTGCCGTTGCCCGCCGGACAGCCGGGTGTCGCCGACGGGGGTGTCCCAGCCGTCGGGCAGCCCGTCGATCCAGTCGAGCAGACCGGCGCGGCGTGCGGCGTCGGCCGTTTCGGCGTCGGAGGCGTCCGGCCGTGCCAGCGCCACATTCGCCCGGATCGAGGTGCCGAACACGTGCGCGTCCTGGGTGAGGCCGCGGACGGTCGCGCGCACTTCCCGGGGGTCGTAGGTGCTCTGGAGCGCGTCTCCCAGCAGCACGACGCCCTCGGGCCGTATCTCGCCGGACAGGACGCCGAGCAGGGTGCTCTTGCCCGCGCCGCTCGCGCCGACCACGGCGATCCTCCGTCCGGCGGGGATCCGCAGGTCGATCCCGTCCAGCGCGCTCACGGAACCGTACGACACCCGGACGCCGCGCAGTTCGATCGTCGGCCGCGGGAGCGGGCGGACCGCCGGCCGCGGCGGTCGGCTGCCCACGGTGGGGGCGGTCCTGGCCGTCGGGCCGGTCCTCGCCGGACCGGACCTGCCCGCCCTCGCCGCCCGGCTTGGGCCGGGCCGAATCGCCCGGTGCCCCCCAGCGCGCGGCGGGGCGGCGAACGTACGGTGGACGCGCCACCCGTCGGCCCGCAGCAGGTCGGCGACCCGGCGTGCGGCCGGGCGGATCTCCGACAGCCGCCGCGCGGCGTCCGCGACGGGCAGTACGGCGTCGACCGCGGCGAGCGCCGTCAGGGCGAGGACCGTGACCAGCACGCTGTCCGCGCCGTACCGCCGCGCCGTCCAGATCACGGCGAGCACGGTCGCACCTTGAACGGCCGCGCCGAGTGCCGCGATCGCCGCCTCCACCGCACCGGCCCGCCGCTCGATCCGGGCCAGCCGGGCCGCCGCGGCGTCCGCGCGGGCGACGAAGCGCTCGGTCGCGCCGAACGCGGCGAGATCCACCGCACCGCGTTCCAGGTCGAGGCCGTGAACGGCGAGGTCGGAGCGTGCATCGGCGGCCCGGCGGGCGTCCGCCCGGGCGGCGAGGGTAGCGAGGGCGGGGAGGGCCGTTCCGGCGAGGACCGTCCCGACGGCCAGGACCGCTCCGGCCGCAGGTAGCAGGAGCGAGGTCACCACGATCGCGGCCGCACCGGTGATCCAGGAGATCGCGGCGGGAAGGAGACAGCGCAGCAGCAGGTCCTGGACCGCCTCGACGTCGGAGACCATCCGCTGGACGGCGTCCGCGTCCCGCAACGGGGCCGGAGAGCCGTGCTCGGCCGGGTCCGTGGAGCGGCGCAGCGCCTCGTAGACGCGGACCCGCAGACCGGCGAGGACACGGAGGGCGGCGTCGTGGCCGGCGAGTCGCTCGGCATAGCGGAGCACCCCCCGGAACAGCGCGAACGCCCGTACGCCCACGATGGCCAGGGCGAGCGCCGACAGCGGCGGGTGCTGTCCGGCCCGTGCGATCAGCCATGCGGCGGTCGCGGTGAGCGCCACCGCGCACAGCTCCGCGCCCGCCCCGGCGGCCAGCGCGGCGACCAGGCGAGGCACCTCACGCGGACCGAACAACCGAAGCACCGCCCGCCCACGCGTCAGCTGGTCGTCACGTTCACCGATCACGCGTACACCTCCCGTCCGGACAGGTGGATCACGCGGTCGGCGAGGGACAGCAGCGCCGGGCGGTGGGCGACGAGCAGCGCGGTGCGCCCGTCGAGCAGCCGGCGGGCGGCCTCGGTGACCGCCGATTCGGCCACCAGATCGAGCCGCGCGGTGGGCTCGTCCAGCACCACGATCGGCGCATCCAGCAGGTACGCGCGGGCGATCGCGACGCGCTGCCGCTGACCGGTGGACAGACCGACCCCTCGTTCGCCGAGGGGCGTCTCGTATCCGCCGGGCAGCGCGATGATGAAGTCGTGGGCGGCGGCGGCCTCCGCGGCGGCGCGTACGGCGCCGTCCCCCGCGTCCGGACGGCCGAGCCGGATGTTGTCCGCGACCGTACCGGCGAACAGGTGCGGACGCTGTGGCACGTACGCGACGCGGCGACGCCACCCGGCCAGGTCGAGATCGGCGAGGTCGACGCCGTCGATCGAGATCCGGCCGCTCTCGGGAACGACGAAGCCGAGCACCGCCCGCAGCAGCGTGCTCTTGCCGGCGCCGCTCGGCCCGGCGAGCGCCACCCGCTCACCGGGCGCGACGGTCAGGTCGAAGCCGTCGAGGGCGGGCACGTCCGCCCCGGGGTACCGGACGACGAGATCCCGGACCTCGATCCGCGCCGCCCGCCCCTCCGAGCGAGCCCTTCGAGCGGAGCCGGGCTCTGTAACGGGTGCCCTCACCGTGCCAGGCCGCTCGGGAACGTCGGACTCAGCGATCGGTCCCGAGCCGAGCCGTTGGGGAGCGGCGGGTTCGGCGAGGATCGCCGTCACCTGGTCGAGGACGGCGCGCCCCTCGGCCGCGGCGTGGAACCGGGTGCCGAGGATCCGTAGCGGCAGGTACGCCTCGGGGGCCAGCAGGAGGATCAGCAGCGCCGTCCGGAGATCGAGCGAACCGTCCAGCAGCCGCAGCCCGGCCGGCACGGCCACCAGCGCCACCGACAGCGTGCCGACGATCTCCAACACGAACGAGGACAGGAACGCGATCCGCAGCGTACGCACGGTCGCCCGCCGATGGCCGTCCGCCATCGCCCGGACCACCTCGGTCTGCGCTTCGTCCCGGCCGTACGCCCGGAGCGTTGGCAGCCCGGCCACCACGTCGAGGAAGTGGCCGCCGAGCCGGTGCAGCAGGCCCCACTGCCGCTCGGTCGCCTGCTTGGTCTTCCACCCGACGAGCGCGCCGAAGACCGGGATGAGCGGCAGCGTCACCAGGATGACCAGAGCCGACGCCCAGTCCGCGACGGCCAGCCGTACGAGCACGATCAGCGGCACGACCGCGGCGGCGTACCGCTGGGGCAGGTAGCCGCCGAAGTAGGGATCGAGGGCGTCGAGCCCGCGCCCGAGCAGCGTCACGCCGCCACGCGAGCCACCAGAGCCCCGAACGACACCGGAGCTACCTCCGGCACCGGGACCTCCGGCACCGTCAGAGCGGTCGGAGCCGTCGCTTGAGCTACGAAGGCCGGAGCGACCGGTGCCGCCATGGGAGTCGCCGGGGCCGCCGCCCTCGCCAGGGACTCCTGCGCCGTCGGAGCGTCGTGAGTTGTCGGCTTCGTGCCGGAGCAGCCGGGCGCGCAGCTCGCGCTTGCGGCGGGCCGCTGTCCACCGGAACGCGGTGCCCTGCCCCGCGAGGAGGACAGCGCGGCCGGCGACGACCGCGGCCAGCGGGAGCAGGAGGGCGCTTCCGGCCAGTACCCGGGACAGCAGGTCGGCTTGGGCCACGACGAGCGCGCCCTGGGCGAGCGCGAACAGCAGATACGGCATCACAGGTAGGACGGCTTCTCGACTCGGCCGCGGAAAATCCACCACACCCACGCCTGGGCGGCGACCAGGAGCGGGGTCATCGGGCCGACGACCGCGAGCGTGAGGGCGGCTTCGTGCGCGAGTTCGGCGTCCGGCAGGTTCAGGGCGGCGAGGACCGGCACGGCCGTGATCGCGAGAGCGGACGCCGCCAGCGCCCAGCCGTCTCGAGCCCAGCCGCCCCGGGCCTGGCCGTCTCGGGCCTGGTCACCCGGGGTCCGGTTGTCCCGGGCCCAGCCGTCCTGGCCGTGGCCGTCCCGGGCGTGGCCGCCCTGGGTCTGGTCGTCTCGAGCCCAGCCGTCCGGGGCGTGGCCGTCCCGTGCCTGGTCACCCGGGGTCCGGTCGTCCCGGGCCCAGCTGTCCCGGGCCCAGCTGTCCCCGGCGTGGCCATCCTGGGCCTGGCCGCCCCGGATCCAGCCGCCTCGGGTCCGGTCATCTCGAGCCCGGTCGTCTCGAGCCCGGTCGTCTCGGGTCTGGTCGGCTGCCGGCCGCGCGAGGGCCACCCACACTCCGGCGAGGGCCGCCGCGAGTAGGGCCGCGACGGGAACCGTCGTCGCCAGGTCGTCGGCTCCGGCGCCGATGACGCAGGGCACGCCCGCCAGGAGTGCCGCCCGTACGACCCACCGGGCCACCGTGCGCGCGGTCTCGGTCCCCAGCCGTACGGTGGCGAAGACCGCGCCGTGCAGCGCGAACAGGCCGCACGTCGTCACGGCGAACAGCGGGCCGCCGCCGCCCATGAGCGCGCCGATCGCCACGCCCCACGACGCCGCGACTCCCCAGCTGCCCGCGACGATCGCCGCGTCCCATGCCGTCCGCCAGGTGTCTTCCGTACGGCGTCCGCGCAGCCACAGGCCCATGTCGCGGACGATCCAGGCGGGGACGAGGACGCTCAGCGCGCCCCATGTCCGGCCGAACAGGTCGGCCTCGAGGACGGGGAACAGCGCGGTCAGCAGGCCGACCGAACCGACCAGCCACACCTCGTTACCGAGGAAGAACGGTGCGATCGTCGCGATGGTCAGCCGGCGTTCGCGGCCGAGGAAGGGCAGCAGCATGCCCACGCCGATGTCGGCGCCGGCGAGTACGAAGTAGCCGATGAGGAAGAAGCCGAGCAGGCCGAACGCGAAGGTGTCCATGGAGGGCTCCGGGTCAGAAGGAGGGTACGGGCTCGGGCTGGAAAAGAGGCTCGGGCCGCCCGAGCGCGGAGCCGTCCGGGCCCTGTCGCGCGTACCGCCGCAGCAGCGCGATGTTCACCACGACGAGGACCGCGAACAGGGCCGTCACGCCCGTGAACACCGCGATCATCGCTCCGTGCCCGATCGGGCGTACGGCGTCCTCGGTGCGCAGCACGCCGTAGATCAGCCAGGGCTGGCGGCTGCTCTCCCGGTAGATCCAGCCGGCGAGCATCGCCACGTACGGCACGGGGAGGGTCATCATCACGACGCGCAGGAAGATCCGGCCCCGCAGGAGCCACCCGGTGAAGGGCAGCTTCACCAGCGCCATGACGGCCACGACGAACATCCACAGCCAGGCGAACATCATCGCCTCGGCCCCGATCCCGGTCATGACCGGCACGCCCGCCGAATCATGCACGTACGGGAACTGGACGCCGCCGAACACGACCGACGGCACGATGGCGGCGACGACCGAGATCAGGCCGATCCGCAGCGACCGGCGGTAGAACTCCGGCTCGCCGGACCGCCGCAGGTGCCACGCGCTCACTCCGGCCATGAAGAAGCCCGCGGTGAGGAACGCGCCGGCGGTGATGTGACCGAGTGGCAGCAGCGCCGCCGGGTTGGTGAACAGCGCTCCGGCGGAGTCGACGCGCAGCTCGCCGCCGACCCGCAGGTATCCGACGGGGTTCTTCAGGAAGCCGTTGGCGACCAGGATGAAGTACGCCGAGGCGTACGCGGTCAGCGTGACGACCCAGATCAGCGCGAGGTGCGCGTACCGGTTCAGCCGGTCCCAGCCGAAGATCCACAGGCCGAGGAACGTCGACTCGATGAAGAACGCGACGAGGGTCTCCATCGCGAGCGGTGCCCCGAAGACGTCACGGGCGCGATCGGTCAGCCCGGGCCAGTTCAGCCCGAACTGGAACTCCATCAGCAGGCCGGTGACGATCCCCACCGCGTAGTTGATGACGTACAGCTGCCCCCAGAACCGCACCATGCGGAGATGCACGGCGCTCTCGCCGAGGACCGCCCTGGTCTGCATGATCGCGACGAGCGTCGCGAGCCCGAGTGTCAGCGCGACGAACAGGAAATGGGTGCCCGCCGTCAGGGCGAACAGCGTTCGGGCAAGCGACAGTGTGCTCAACGATCCCTCCAGGTCCGGTCGCGGTCCGGTGGACGCGCGCGGCAGGGCCCCTAAGGAGGTCCAAGGGGCCGGCACTCTGGAAGCAAATCGGACACGGCGGGTGTACGGCGTCCGGCTGCGCTCTACATTCGCGATACACCTCGCGATGCACCCGGCACCCGCGCCGTACCGCGCGGAGTGTAGAACCTCCTCCGGAAGGAGGAGCGAGGCCGACCGGAGGGATCAGGCGGGTCGAGTCCCCGGATGCGGCCGGGTGATCAGCCGAGCCAGCCCGGGCGTACCAGCCCGGATTCGTACGCCAGGACGACGAGCTGCGCGCGGTCGCGGGCGCGCAGCTTGGTGAGGACCCGGCTGACGTGGGTCTTCGCCGTCGCCGGGCTGACGACGAGCCGTTCGGCGATCTCGTCGTTGGACAGTCCGGACGCGACGAGTTCGAGGACCTCGCGTTCGCGGTCGGTGAGGGCGTTGAGCTCGACGGACGGCGGGGGCTCCTTGATCCGCGCCGCGAATTCGCTGATCAGCCGGCGGGTGACCGAGGGCGCGAGCAGCGCGTCACCTCGGGCGGCGACGCGGACCGCGTGGATCAGCTCGATCGGCTCGGTGTCCTTCACCATGAACCCGCTGGCCCCGGCCTTCAGCGCGCTGTAGACGTAGTCGTCCAGGTCGAACGTCGTCAGGATCACGACCTTGACGTCGCGGAGCCGCTCGTCGGCGACGATCCGCCGGGTCGCCTCCAGCCCGTCGAGCACGGGCATCCGGATGTCCATCAGGACGACGTCGGGCCGCTCGGCCGCCGCGAGGCGCACGGCCTCGGCCCCGTCGCCCGCCTCGGCGATCACGCTGATGTCGTCCTCGTTGTCGAGGATCGAGCGGAAGCCGGCCCGTACGAGCGTCTGGTCGTCGGCCAGGACGACCCTGATCGGGGAGTGCACGTCCCAATCATCACATCTCGTCGCGGAGCCCGTCTCACTCGGCGCGTCCACCCTTTGCCGTGAATGAAACTACTTGACGACTTGGAAAGTACTTGCCATCGTGGAGGAAACGATCAAGGGAGACTTCTCATGCCCGAGCGTGACACCCACGACGCGATGGACGCCGCGGCCGCGCTGGCCCGCGCCCAGGACCTGGACTCCGCGGTACGGAGCGGTTCCCGGTGGGCCGTCCGCTATCAACTGGTCTACGGGGTCGCGATCGCGATCACCGTGTCCGTGGTCGGTCTGCTCGGCCACCCCGTCGGCACGGTGGTCGGCACGGTCTTCTGGCTCGTGACCCTCGCCGCACTGATCGTCTACGCGCTGCGGCAGCCGGTGATCCGCCGAGGATTCGGGCACCGTCACACCCTGGCGCTCGGCGCGTCGACGATGCTCTACATCGTGACGCTGTTCACCGGGACTTCCTACTTCGCGGGCGAGCCGGCCTGGTGGCTGCCCGGAGCCGCGGTCGTGGCCCTGCCCGCGTTCATCGGCGCCTACGTGGCGGCACGGCGATGACCCATCCACGCCACGGCCTCGACGAGGTGATCCACTCGCCGGTGCGCTTCTCCATCGTGGCGACCCTGGCGGCCGCGGAGAAGGCCGAGTTCGGGTACGTCCGCGACACCGTGGAGGTGAGCGACTCGGTCCTGTCCAAGCAGGTCGCCGTGCTGGAGAAGGCCGGCTACGTCAAGGTCACCAAGGGCTACGTCGGCAAGCGGCCCCGCACCTGGCTGGCGCTGACCCCCGACGGCCAGGCGTCTTTCAAGGCCCACTGTCAGGCACTACGCGCCATCGCGGGCGATACCTGATCCAGTACCGCGCCGACGCGGCCGTGACCTTCGCGCGGTCGGCGATGTCCTCGGCCGTCACCAGGTCTCCAATCCCCGGTTACCGCGGAGGCCTGTCCGGTTCCGGGCGCGCGCATCACTGTGACGACCGCAGTCACGACGCGCGTCGCGATGCCCAGCACGGCCGTGGTGAGAAGCCCGAAGATTCCGTTGCACCACCAGAGGATCTCGTCCATCGAGAAGCAGAGATTGTCCGGCGAGCAGTAGGTGCCGTTCAATTCCGCTCGGGCAGCGAGTATGCCAGCCGGGACGCAGAGGATCGCCAGGAGCAGTCCGGCGACGAAGAACCACAGCGGCACCCGTCGGCGGGTCGCCCACAGCGTGAGCCAGGCCATGAGAAGCATCGCCGGCAGAATCCAGTTGACGGGTAGGGTCCAGGAGAAGATCATGCTGCCTCTCCGCGTCGGTCCGGGTGAGGGTCTCCCGCCCGATCAGGCGTTGCGACGTCGTGACACCGGATGCCACCACGGAGCCCATTTGTGTGCGTACGGGTTCGGCCTCTCGGCGGATCGCTGGTCCGCCGGCTATCGCTGCGCTCTGGAACACAGCGGACACCAGTGATCACGAGCCCATGGACGACGGGGTGTCGGCGGAGGTGAGCGGTAGGGAGGCGCGGACGAGGAAGCCGCCGCCGGGGCGGGTGTTCGCGGTCAGGGTGCCGCCGATGGTCGCGGCGCGCTCGCGCATTCCGCGGATGCCGTTGCCCGCCGCGGCGTCGGAGCCGTGTCCGTCGTCGGTGATCTCCACGGTCACCCGGTCGGCGTCGTACCGGAGCAGGACCGTGGCGGTGGCGGGGCCGGCGTGGCGTATGGCGTTGGTCAGGGCCTCCTGGATGATGCGGTAGGCGGTCAGGTCGACCGTCGACGGCAGCCGAGTCCGGTCGCCGGAGACGGTCAGCTCGACGGGGAGCCCGGCGTTCCGTGTCCGGGAGATGAGCTCGTCCAGGTGGTCGAGTGACGGTGCCGGCGTCAGCGGCTGGGCCTCGTCGACCTGGCGGAGCACGCCGAGCGTCGTGCGCAACTCGCGCAGTGTCTCCTTGCTCGCGTCCTTGATCGCGCTCAGCGCGGCGTACGCCTGCTCGGGGTCGCGCCGGTGCAGCGCCGCGCCCGCCTGCACGTTGATGAGCGAGATCTTGTGCGCGAGCACGTCGTGCAGCTCCCGGGCGATGCGCAGGCGCTCCTCGGTGGCCCGCCGCAGCGCCTCCTCCTCGCGGGTGCGCTCGGCCTCGGCGACCCGTCGCCGGGCCTCGTCGATGTACGCGCGGTGGTAGCGGGTGACCTCGCCGGCGATGACGACGACCAGCACCCACGCCAGGACGCCGAGGAACCGGAACACGTCCGGCCGATGCCCGACGCCGAACTCGGCGACCGTGAAGACCGACAGTCCCGCCCCCGTGCCGACGTACGCGGCGAGACGCTGGCCCTGGGCGGCGGCCAGGTAGGAGGCGACCGCGAACGTCGCCATCTCCATGCCGTCCGGGAACGGGCCGACGTAGTAGTACGCGGTCGAGACGGCGACGACCGTCGTCGCGAGGACCGGCGCGCGGCGGCGGAAGGCCAGCGCGACGACGCCGACGCCCATCATGAGGTATGCCTTGGGCCCCACCGCCGCGATGCCGCCGGCGTGCCACATCGTGCTGACGATCACGATCACGGCGACGACCGCGGCGATCAGGAAGTCGGCGCGTTGCCCGCTGGGCCGCCGGGGCTTGTTCACCTCTCGCACGGTATCCGAGCCCGCCGGGTTGTCACGCGGGTGACAACCGGGCTCCGGCGAATGTGGTGTGCGAGGCAAGTCGCCGCTTATTGCCCTGCGATAGCGTCACGCGGTCACGATGATCACGGGTGGTGTCGGCCTTGGCGCCGGGGCGAGGCAGGGAGTGCGGATATGGCACTGATCGGTCGCCGTGTCGACGCCGATGCCCTGAACGAGCCGCTCATCGCGTTGGTAGCCCGCTGGGCGGCGGAGATGCCGTCCGCGCCGGCCTTCACGTTCGTCGACTACACGGTCGGCACAGAACGGCAGACGCTCACGTGGGGTCAGGTCCACCGGCGGGCGCGGGCCATCGCCGCCCGGCTTCGTGAGGTCGCCGAGCCCGGGGAACGCGTCGCGCTGCTCATGCCGCAGAGCCTCGAGTACCTCACCACGATGATCGGCGCGTTGTACGCCCGGCTCATCGCGGTCCCGCTCTTCTCCCCGGACCTGCCCGGCCACGCCGACCGGCTGATCCGCGCGTACGGCGACGCGGACCCTTCCGTGGCCGTCACCACGACGGCGGCGCTCCCGCAGGTGGAGCGGTTCCTGGACGAGCAGAGCGCGCCGCGTCCCAAGGACGTCGTCCTCGCCGACGCCGTCGCCGTCTCGCTCGCCGCGTCGTGGCAGGGCGAGGAGCTCGCCCTGGACGACGTCGCGTACCTGCAGTACACGTCGGGATCGACCCGGGCGCCGGCCGGGGTCCAGATCACCCACCGGAACATCACCGCGAACGCGCTGCAGGCGTGGACCGCGTACGAGGCGCGGCCCGGAGAGACCGTCGGTGTGAGCTGGCTGCCGCTGTTCCACGACATGGGCCTGATCCTGTCGCTGGCGCTGCCGTTGGTGCACGGCAACCACGTGGTGCTCACCGACCCGGTGGCGTTCGTGATGCAGCCGCTGCGCTGGCTGGAGCTGCTGTCCGAACACGACGACGTCGTCACCGCGGGGCCGAACTTCGCGTACGAGTACTGCGCCTCCCGCGTCACCGAGGAGGAGAAGGCCCGGCTCCGGCTCGGTGGCGTACGGGTCGCGCTGAACGGCGCCGAACCGATCCGCCCCAGCACCGTTCGCGGCTTCGCCGACGCGTTCGCCGAGGCGGGGCTGTGCTCCGAGGCGCAGTCGCCGGGCTACGGTCTCGCCGAGGCGACCGTCTACGTCGCCAGCAAGACACAGGGGGAGCCGAGGTTCACCGCCTTCGACCGGGCGGCGCTGACCGAGGGTGTGGCACGGCCGGGCGCGGACGCCGTCCTCGTCTCCTGCGGCACGCCGACCGGCCAGGCCGTCGCCATCGTCGACCCCGCGAGCCGGGCCGAGGTGCCGGACGGGCGGGTCGGCGAGATCTGGGTGAACGGGCCGAACGTCTCGCCCGGCTACTGGCGCAACCCCGAGAAGACCGGCGAGGTGTTCGGCGCCGTGCTGGAGGACCCGGCCGGCGGGCTGCCCGCCGAGGGCTGGCTGCGCACCGGCGACCTCGGCGTCGTCCACGAGGGCGAGCTGTACGTCACCGGGCGGATCAAGGACCTCATCATCATCGACGGCCGCAACCACTATCCCCAGGACGTGGAGGTCAGCGCGCAGCAGGCGCACGAGGGGATCAGACGCGACCACGCGGCGGCCTTCGCGGTCTCCGGCGAGGACGGCGAACGGGTCGTGGTCGTCGCCGAGCGCGGCCGGCGCGGCGAGGGCGTCCCCGTCGAGGACATCGCGCGTGCCGTCCGTCGCGCCGTGAACACCGTCCACGAGCTGCGCGTGGACGACTTCGTGCTCGTGGAGCCGGGCGGGGTCCCGCGGACGTCCAGCGGCAAGATCGCGCGGACTGCCTGCCGGGAACGGTACCTGGCCGGGACACTGCCCGTCGTCGCCTAGTGATGTTCGCCGGTCTGGGACGACTCGTCCATCGACGACGGCTGACCTGCCTCGCGCTGTGCCTGGTCTTCATGGTCGTGTCCGGCATGTGGGGAGCGGGCGCGGTCGCGCGGCTGAAGAGCGGCGGCTTCGACGACCCGCACTCCTCCTCGTCGCTCGTCGCCAAGCTGTCCGCGCAGTACTTCAGCAACTCCACGCCCGACGTCTTCGTCATCTACCGCAGCGACCGGCTGACCGTCGACGACCCCCGCTTCCGTGGCGCGGTCACCACGGCGCTCGCCCGCCTGCCCACGGACAAGATCCGCAACGTCCTGACGTACTGGAGCCAGACGCCCCGGGTGACCGAACTCGCGTCCAAGGACCGGCACGCGACGTTCGCCGCCGTGCAGCTGGCCGGGGACGACACGGCGAAGACCAGGGAGTACGACGCCATCGCCGGCCTGTTCACCGCGCCCGGCCTGAGCGTACGGGTCGGCGGCGGTGTGCCTCTCGCCAAGGAGTTCAACACCCAGACGCAGCGGGACCTGGCCCGGGCGGAGACGATCTCGTTCCCGGTGCTGCTCGTCCTGATGCTCTTCGTGTTCGGCAGCCTCGGGGCCTTCTGGCTGCCGCTCGTCGTCGGGGTCTTCTCCATCGTCGGCGCGTTCACCGTCCTGCGGCTGCTGACGATGATCACCGACATCTCGTCCTTCAGCGCCGAGGTCATCACGATGATGGGCCTCGGCCTGGCGATCGACTACTCGCTGTTCATCGTCAACCGGTTCCGGGAGGAGCTGGCGCGCGGCACCGACCGGCCGACGGCCCTCGCCAACACGATGGCGACCGCCGGCCGCACCATCGCGTTCTCCGGGATCACGGTGACGACCGCGCTCAGCGGGCTGCTGCTGTTCCCGCAGATGTTCCTGCGCTCGGTCGGCCTCGGCGGCATGGCGGTCGTCGCGGTCGCGATCGCCGGCGCGCTGTTCCTGCTGCCCGCCCTGCTCGCCCTCCTCGGCCCCCGCGTCGAGTTCGGCCGCATGCCCTGGCGCCGCAGGACGCGCGGCGACCGGCGTACGAGCGGCCCGTGGTACCGCCTGGCGACCAGCGTCATGCGCCACCCGATCCTGTACTTCGTCGCCGTCATGACGGTCCTCGGCGTCCTGACCACGCCGTTCCTGCACGTCCGCTTCGGCACCACCGACGTACGGGTCCTGCCCACGAGCAGCCCGAACCGGCAGCTGTACGAGGCGTTCCAGCGGGAGTTCCCGACCGGCTCGAAGGACCCGATCGACGTCGTCCTGTCCGGCGACCTCGTACCGAAGAACTTCGTGCCCACGAAGAAACGGCCGGTCCCGTCGTTCATCACCGACTACGAGGCACGGCTGCGGCAACTGCCCGGCGTCACCAGCGTGGAGATCACCGGATACGCCGAGAAGTACGCCGCCGTGCGGATCTCGGTGCGGCACCAGTACGCGGGGATGAGCGACCAGGCGCGGGACCTGGTGCGGCGCATCCGCGCGATCCCTCCGCACCGCGAGGCGCTGTACGCGGACGTGGGCGGCAGCACGGCCGCCCAGATGGACCTGATGGACAGCCTCAAACGCGGCCTGCCCACGGTCGGCGCGATCATCGGACTCGTCACGTTCCTGCTGTTGTTCATGGCGTTCGGGTCGATCGTGCTGCCGCTCAAGGCCGTCGCCATGAACCTGCTGTCCCTCGGCGCGTCCTTCGGCGCCATCGTCTGGGGCTTCCAGGACGGCCACCTCGCACGCCTGCTGCACTTCACCCCGACCGGGACGACCGAGCCCACCACCATCATCCTCGTCCTGCTCACGGTCTTCGGACTGTCCATGGACTACGAGGTGTTCCTGCTCAGCCGCGTCCGCGAGGAGTGGGACCGTACGGGGGACAACGCGCGATCCGTCGCCGTCGGGCTGCAGCGCACCGGCGGCATCATCTCCAGCGCGGCGCTGCTGTTCCTCGTGGTGATCGCGGTGTTCTCCACCGCGGACATCACGCTGGTCAAGCTGATCGGCGTCGGCATGTTCGTCGCGATCGTCGTCGACGCCTCCCTCGTCCGCATGCTCCTGGTCCCGGCGACGATGCGCTTCCTCGGCGCGGCGAACTGGTGGCTTCCCCGCCCGCTACGCGCCCTCCACTCCCGTATCGACCTGGGCGAACACGACGACCCGCCGCCCGCCGCGACCGTACGCTCCGGGAAGACCGCGCCCGAGCACGTACGGCCGACGGCGAGCGCACTCACGCCCCGGAGCGTACGGGCGTCTGCGGGTGAGCCCGGGGCGGCGGGCGTACGGGCGTCCGGGAGTGGGCCTGCGGCGGCGGACGTACGGGCGTCCGGGGGTGAGCCTGCGGCGGCGAGCCTACGGGCGTCCCAGGATGAACCCGAGCTTGGGACGGTACGGGTGCCCGGGGATGAAGCCGAGCCTGGGAGCGTACGGGTGCCCGCGGGTGAGCCTGCGGCGGGGAGCGTACGGGCGACGGGGCGTACCGTTCCCGGGCACGCTCCCGAGAGGCCGCCCGTGCCGAGGGTGCGGCGGCAGGCGGCGCGGTTGGCCGAGCTTCGGGCGGAGCGCCGGGCGCTCCGGACCGTCCCCGAGCGGGCGGCCCCCGCAGACCCGGCGCTGCGGACGGTCTCCGAACGAGCCGCTCCCACCAACCCGGCGTTCCGGACGGTCTCCGAACGAGCCGCCCCCGCCGACCCGGCGGATGAGCCCACGCTCGCCGACGAGATTCTGCGCCGGGTCGCGGAGGTCAACGGCCGCGCCCCGGCATCCCCGGAGACGCGCGAGACGGCACTCGGCCGTCGCGCTCCCCGCCCCCAGCGAGAGATCGTTCCCAACCCGGATGGACCCGGGTGGCACTGGAAGACACCGGAGGATTGAGCATGCCAGGTAGTCCGCTGCGCCGCGCCATCGCGTCGACCCTGGGCGCAGCCCTGGCCGTCGCCGCGGCGGGGGCCGCTCCCGCTGCGGCGGCGAGCAAGCCGAGTTCGAAGGTTCCGAAGACCGCCACGGCGAGCGACGGGGCGCGCGTCACCGCGCAGAAGTGGTTGACGAGCCACGAGGTGGACCTGACGGTCAAGTCGGTGGCGCTCGGCCAGACGGTCAAGGTGCGGATCCTCGTGCCGAAGGGCTGGAAGACCTCGACGACCAAGAAGTACCCCGTGCTGTACGCGCTGCACGGCGGCCGGGACCACTACTTGTCGTGGACCCGGAGCACCGACATCGAGACCTACGCGTACCGGTACAACGTCATGGTCGTCATGCCGGAAGGCGGCGTGAACGGGTCATATACGAACTGGTACAACTACGGCAAGTACGGCTCCCCG
The DNA here is from genome assembly GCF_054775715.1 of Actinoallomurus acanthiterrae. Classification (NCBI taxonomy): domain Bacteria; kingdom Bacillati; phylum Actinomycetota; class Actinomycetes; order Streptosporangiales; family Thermomonosporaceae; genus Actinoallomurus; species Actinoallomurus acanthiterrae. The sequence continues at coordinate 311,363 of NZ_BAAHCO010000001.1, forward strand.
CAGTGGGAGGCCTTCCACAACTTCGAAGTCCGGGAGATCGTGGAGCGCGCCTACCACGCCGGCACGTCCCGGGCCGTCATGGGCAACTCCTCCGGCGGGCAGGGCGCGATCACGTACGCGGAGCGGTACCCGGGCCTGTACCGCTACGCCGCCTCGTTCAGTGGCCTGCTGTCGATCCGGTCGGTCGGCATACCGGCGCTGCTGATGTTCACGGTCGTCGGCGCGGGCGACGGCACGGACCCGTTCCGCATCTGGGGCGTTCCGGGCGCGGACGACGTCAACTGGCGCCAGCACGACCCGCTGTACCTGATCCAGCGGCTCAAGGGCACGGGCGTCTACATCTCGGCGGGTACCACCGGGAAGCCCGGTCCTGGCGACAACCCCAAGACCGCGCCGTGGGACATCGGCCTGCTCAGCGAACGGGTCGTCGGCGCCACGGACGTCACCTTCCTCCAGAAGGCCCAGCAGCTCGGCATTCCGATCACTTCGCACATCTACGGCAACGGCCGCCACGCGTGGCCCGCCTGGATCCGCGAGATGCACAACGCCTGGCCCAAGCTCATGGCCGCCATCGGCGCCAAGCGCGTCTGACCCCGGCCGCGACCTCTTCCGGCTCCGAGCAATGGGTGGAGCCGGAAGAGGTCTTAGATCAATACCTGGGGCCGCGTCGTCCGTGCGGCCATGCTTCAGGGGCGCCGACCGGGCTTGTCGACGATTCCGACCTGGACGATCTCGCTGGCGATATTGACGGTGCCCGCCTTGACCACCTCCGTACTGCCGTCCTTCTGGGGGGCACGAAGGTCACGGGTCAGGAGCATCCGATCACCCCGATACGCGTAGGTGTCGGGGTCGAGCAAGACCTCCTCGTCCAGCGGGACGTCTCCCACGGCCGCCTTGGTGTGTCCGACGACGGCGATCGCGGGCCTGCCCCGTACATCCCGGACGTTCTGTCGAACCGTCACTCCGGGGAGCTTCTTCATCGCCTGGAAGGTCGCCGCTTCGAGCTTGGGAGGCACCAACGCGACGACGCGGAGGATCTCGCTCAGAGCCTCGAAGTCCGTCGTCCGGTTGGTACGGGGCCGGTGCGTTCGGATCCAGCGCAACAGCGCGTCAGGTTCACGCGGCAGCGATGAGACCGTCGCGTAGTCCTGCGGCGGAAATACCGGAATGTGGTTGAGACGGCGTAGGCGGCCGTTCGGCGCCTGCGCCACGTACACCACGGGACCGCCCGCAGCGGTCCAGCGATAGACGTCCATCCCGGGGTTGTGGTTTTCTCCGGGCTCGACCCAGTGAGTGTGCTCGTAGATCCACTGGCCTGGACGCGGCGGGGTGAACGGGCGCGAGGCGGCTGCGGCGCTGGCCCGATCCAGTACCGCTGCGGCATTGGCGACCGGCTCGTTGCCGCTCGGGTTCAGCGTGACCATGACACCGGCGGCGACCGCCGTGGCCAGCCCCCCGACTACCGCCCACCGCCAGGTGAACCGAGGTGCGTGCCGACGACGCTGGGATCGGGCCGGTTCCCCGATGCCCGTCAGCAGCCGTGCTCTGGCGGCCTGCCCCGCACCCGGCGTGATCTCCGGAGTGGAACGGCGCAGATCCTTGACCAACTGCATCTCGTCCATGACTCAGTTCTCCAAAGACGTGGTGAGGGGGTGATGGCCGCCGAGTGCCTTGCGCACTTTCCGGCGCGCCCGGTGCAGGCGGGATCGCACCGTGCCGACCGGGACGGAGAGCGCTTCGGCGGTCTCCTCGTAGCTGAGGTCGCCCCAGGCCACGAGCAGCAGCACGTCGCGATCGCCCTGTGAAAGGGCTGCCAGCGCTCCGGCGAGCCGGCGCTCCTGCTCCTGCGCGACGACGCGGCCGGTGACCTGGTCGGCGAGCGGCTCGGGCAGCGGGTCCACGCCGGTTCGGCGGAGCGCTCGCAGGTACCGTTCCTCGTCGCGGCGGTGCCGGGCGACGAGTGAGGTCGCAATGCTGTACAGCCACGGCAACGCGTGACTCCTGGAGAGGTCGTAGGTCTCCCGTCGTCTGAAGGCGGTGAGGAAGGTCTCGCCGACGATGTCATCGGCGGCCTGGGTTCCCAGCCGCCGGGCGACGTAGTGATGGATCGGCCGGTGATGCCGGTCGAAGAGCGCCGCGAACCGCTCGGAGTCGGTCAAGGACGCGCGGATCAACTCGGCGTCGGTGAGATCGGTGTCTCGTGTCGACTCCATGGGCACCGCCGGCGGCGTCACGAGCGTCCCCGTTGACGCCACTGCGGCAACCTGGACGGGGGAAGCGGCTTTGCACCGAGTGCACTCACGGAGAATCCCTTCGGGAGGATATGTCGTCGGGTTTTATGCCGAAGGGCCGCGTCGAGTTCTCGGGTCTTGTCGCCGCCTGGGATGACCGGCGCTGATCAGGGCTTTCGCTGCAGGAACGGGGCGAGGAGATCGGGTACCGCTTCTTCGGCGAAGGCCAGCCCGTCGGAGACGGCGACGTCCCGGACCTTGTAGCAGTGTTCGCCGGCGGAGGTGGCCGCTCCCAGGGTGAGCAGGCCCGCGCGGCGCTGGAAGATCGAGCGGGAGATGCTCCAGCCGATGATGTCCTCACGCTTCAGCGCCACCGTGCAGCGTGCGAAGGCACCGGCCCGGGTGACCAGGTAGCGGCCGTGCAGTCCGTGACCCAGGGCGCGGTAGGCGGTGAACGCCAGCGCCACCGCGGCCGGGACGAGCACCAGACCGCAGGCCACGGCCGCGTACAGGAACGATGAGGACAGCCACGCGCCGAGAACGGCCGGCGCTGCGACGACCAGCGCGGTCACGATCAGCGCGCGGGTGATCCGCCTCCGCAGGACGACGCGCGGGTGTGCTCTGAGGTCGGCCGAGGCCGTGGGTGATTCGTCCTCAGCCTGTACGTCGGCGGCGACGAGGAGCACTTCGTCGCGGGGCATCGGCGGCGTCAGCAGGCGCCGCCGGCGGTTCTCGTCCCGGTCGCCGAGGCCGTCGGCCACCGCGTTCAGGCGCGCGCCTCCGGCCCAGCGCAGAAGCATCGGCTCGCGCAGCTCCACCCCGCTCAGCCGTCGTTCTTCGATGGTGACCGACCGGGTGACGAGCAGGCCGCGGCGGACCCGGAGGACGCCGCCGTCCGCGCGTTCCAGGCGGTAGCCGCGCCACCCCTCGATGAGGGCGAAGGTCGAGACGAGGGCGCCGAGCACGGTGATGACCAGCAGCGTCACCAGAATGCCGAACCACAGGGGCACGGATCCGTAGCTCTTCTCGATGTCCTTGACAAAGCCGAACTCGAGCGGGTCGACCTTCATCTCGTGCAGCGTGCGGTAGGCCGTGCCGACGGCGGCCAGGAGACTCCCCACGCCCCAGACGGTCAGCGGCCCGTAGCGCACCCAGGACCAGTCCATGGCGGCGATCGGGCCGTCATCGTCGACCGTCGTACGACCGGTACGGCGGAGGAGCCGTCGTCGCAGTTCGGCGGCCTGGACCTTGCCGACTCCGTCCAAGGTGAGCCTGCGGCTCGACGCGGAGGTCTGTTCGCCGGTGCCGATCCGGATGGAGGTGAGCCCGAAGATCCGGTGCAGGAGGTTGGCGGTCAGATCGATGCTGCGGACGCGGTCGAGCGGCAGGGCGCGCTCGCTGCGGAACAGCAGACCGGAGCGCAGCTCGATCCGGTCCTCGGTGATCCGGTAGCGGGTGGTGAGGAAGCGCATCAGGCCGAAGCCGGTCACCACGAGGAAGGTGACGAGGATCGACCCGAGCGTGATCAGGGCCAGCAGGCCGAGTTCGCCACCCGTGACCAGAAAGGTGCCACCGAAGGAGGCCAGCGGTGCGGCCAGCAGGCTCATGTTGGCCAGGATCAGGCGGGCGTCGAGCCGTTCCCAGGGACTCGCCGGGCTCTGGGGCGCGGTCACGTGGCGTCTCCCGGTGTCGCCTGCGTGCACCTGGTGAGGTGCTGGACGAGGTCGGTCGCGACTCGGTGGTCCAGGCCCTTGATCTTGACGGCGCCGGCGGTCGAGGCGGTGGTCACGGTGACGCCGGAGAGCCCGAAGAGTTGCTGAACCGGGCCGCGCAGCGAGTCCACGGTCTGGACGCGGGACAGCGGCACCACGCGCCACCGCTGCCAGAGCCATCCGGACGCCGCGTACACCGCGTCGTCCGTGGTCTCCCAGCGGTGGACCCGGTAGCGCCAGGCGGGCATGACGGCCATGTAGACGAGCCCGGGGACCAGGGTGAGGACCAGGCACCAGGCGAACCAGGTCCGGGCGGGCGGGATGAAAAGGTAGAGCACCACGAACACGATCGGCAGTGGGAGCGCGAACAGCGAGGATTGGGCGGTCCACCAGCCGATGGCCCGGCGTTCCAGACGGTTCCGGGGCGGCCGGAGAGTCAGGTCAGTCATGCGTCCGTCCCGTTTCCCTGGTGGTGTTCCAGCCGACCCGTACCGCGGGCGGCATCATCCGGCAGCATCGCTTCTGGGCCGCGACCGTGCGGCCTCACCGCGCGCTGCTGCCTGCCGTTGCCGTGGCGGGCGAGGGGGCGTCCTCGCCCGCGACGCGCAGCCGGCGGCGCCTGGTGAACAGGACCGCGCTACGCCCCAGCACCATCGCCAGCGACATGAAGATGAAGGCGTTCGCGTAGACGTCCTGGCCGCTGAGCTTGTTCTCGATGCTGAACCTGAGGATGTCCGGGCCGAACCAGTGCTCGGTCCCGTACGCGAAGATGACGCGTCCGCTGGACAGGGCCAGCCAGAGCAACGCGTAGGCGACCCCGCCGGTGGTGTAGATCAAGCCGGACGGGTCGCGGTGGGCGGGGAGCAGGGCGCCCGCGATCAGCCCGAAGACGGCGCCCACGACAAGGCCGACCAGTTGGAGCCAGAGGTCGTTGCCGCCCGTGGGAAGGGAATGCACGAAAATCGCGATGACGATGGCGACCGCGATGAATGACCGCAGTATCCGCATGTTGGTCACACGTTTGCGCCCTAGATCGGTCGCCAGAATGATGACGAGGATCGTCGCGCTGGCGATGAGTGCTGTCAAAAACGGGCTCATGCGACCTGTGGCCTTTCCTGCTTTAGTGCGATCTGCCGTGCCATTGCGCTTAACGCTATGTCGCCGCTCGACTCCGCCGCGACGACCGAACGACGGGTTCGGCCGTCAACCGATCGGTGGACAGTCGACCACGAAGAGTAGTGAGTTTTGTCAGGTTCGCAACCGCTCTGTGGATGCATGGGGTGAATATCCCGTTCCGAGCGTCGCCTCCGCCTGACCTGGCGGGCCTGCCTCGTGACCTCGGACGTTCCAGCGAGTCGTCGCTCGGGGGAGCCTCTTCGTCGCCGGAAGGGTCGCCGCTCGGGAAGGCGTCACCGTGAGGAAGGTCTCGCCGAGAGGCCGTCGCCGTAGCGCTCGATCCAGCGGTCGCCGGCGGTCGCACTGAGCTACGGCAACCATACGGTGCCGTATGTTAAGCTCAAGATCATTACGTGACGGTCGGCGGTGAGTCCTTGCCCGCCTTCACGTCTCTGCGCTATTCCCCCCGGAGGAAGCAATGCGTAAGTCCCTGGCCCTGACCTTCGCGACGATGACCGCGGCCGGAACACTGGTCACCGCCGTTCCCGCATCGGCTCAACCGGCCGGCGCATCCACGGTCGGCCGAGTCGCGCCGTCCACGATCACCACCGCCGGTACCACCGAAGCGGCCGCGAGCACTGCGGCAGAGCCGGAGGCGGCGGAGGTGTCAGCGGCGGGCCTGCGGCAGCTCTACCGCTGGAACTTCCAGATCAGGCCGGGCAGTTCGATGCCGAAGGGCTCGGACAAGAGGGCCTGGAAGGTCCTGCACAACTGCTTCAACTGCGTGTTCCCGATCAAGGGGGCGCCGAAGAAGTTCCCGAAGGACGGCCAGCGAATCAATCTGAAGGCCTGCGTCGGGGGGAACTGGGGTTGCAAGAAGGCGCCGGTCAAGTACTACCACGGCATGGCCAAGTACGGCTGGTACTTCATCGCTCAAAGCGGACATTTCGACGGTGCCGGCTCGCGGGTCTACTTCACCATCTACATGAAGGGCAAGCTGCTGTTCCTCGGTGTGCGCGGCTACGTCAAGCACCCGACGATCCCGGACGCGGTCAACAAGCACTTCGCCAACGCGACGTGGTCGAAGTTCGCCACCAGGCTGGGTTCCAAGCTGCGATGACACCCGCTCACCTCTGAGCGGCAGGACGCCCCTCCGGCAATCGGCCGGAGGGGCGTCAGACCGACGGGATCGGGTCACCCGGGACGGCGGAGGCGGCAGAACTATTGTCAGGGTCTTTGCCGCAGGAACAGGCAAGGAGATCAGGTTACGGCCATGAGCGTTCTGAGCGATTACTTCTCAGCCCCTTCCGACGAGGCGGCCGCCCGCGCGGTCACTGAGAGCCTGTCGTATTACGACGTGATCCAGATGAAGGGCCTCTTCCCGGACTACCACCTGGTGCCGCTGGAGGTTTTTCTCACCGGCCGCAGTATCGAGGAGATCGAGGAGGGTCCCCGCCACGGCCGACTACTGGCGTCGGTCGACGACCATCAGGTCGTGGTGGTGACGGTGTCCGACGAGCTCATGGCCGGTCTCGCGGCGGCTGAGAGCCGGCGGCTCGCCGAGGCGGCTGAGTCATGGTCGCGGTTCGAGGACTTCCAGGGATCGGATACGTCGGGATTGGTCGACTTCCTCGAGGAACTCGCCGGCCTCGCTCGGCGGGCCACGGTGAGGAAAGAACACCTGTACTGCAAGATCTGCTGCTGACGGGCGTTTCGCTCGGGTTGGTGCGATGAGCCCCAACGCGGACCTCTTCGCGCAGGTCAGCGGCACCACAACCGAATCGCCGATCAGGCCGCTCCGGTTCGTACGGCGGCGGCGGCCAGTGTGGTGTACGGCATCGTGAAGCCGCCCCCGACCTTGTCGATGGCGGCCCCGACGTCCTCGAGCACCTCCGCCAGCTTGTCCGGCGGGAGCTGGGTGAGGGCGCCGGTGGTGGGCAGCAGGTCCAGCCATTCGTCCCGGGTGTAGGACTGTTCCCAGTCGAACCGCCACTGCTCCGGTTCGCCGAACCCGCCCGCCTGCCGGATCCCGTCGGCGGCCGCGGCGAACATCGCCTGGTAGATGTCGATGGCCGTCCTGGTCGGTTGGTCGCCGCGGTTCACCGGCGAGTCGGGCGCCACCCGCCGGAGTGCCGTGGCGAGGGCTTCCCTCGCCTCGGGTGGGGCGTCGAACACGTGCCCGAACACCGCCAGCCGGCCGCCGGGCCGGAGGACCTGCGCCGCCTTGGCCGCGCCCGCGACCGGGTCCACCCAGTGCCAGGCCTGTCCGGCGATGACCACGTCGAACACCCGGCCGGCGGGGTCCCATGCCTCGAAGGTCGCCACCTCGACCTCGATCCCGGTCCGCCGGGCGAACTCGGCCATCCGCGCGTCGGGGTCGACGCCGAGCACCGTGCAGCCCGCCGTCCGGAACTGCCGGGCCTCGATGCCGGTGCCGCAGCCGACGTCCAGGACGTCGTGGCCGGGGCTCGCGGCGACGATCCGCTCCACCAGGGCGTCGGGATAGCGCGGCCGGGCGCGGTCGTAGCGCTCGGGGTCCACCCCGAACGACTCCGCCATCGCTCGGGCTCGATGCGCCTCACGGGGCATGCGTTCGGAGGGACGTGGTTGCTCTTGCGGGATAGTGGGCATACGCCCACTTTAGTGGGCGTGCGCCCACTCGGTCAAGATGGGGTCATCGAGGTACGGGAAGGGGATGCGCGGTGCCGACAGGGGTGCACATCCGCGACGCGCGTCAGCAGCTGTTCGACGCCGCCGAGCGTGTCCTGCTCCGGGACGGGGCGAGCGCGCTGACCAGCCGGGCGGTCACCACCGAGGCGGGTGTCGCCAAGGGCGTCCTGCACCGGCACTTCGCCGACTTCGACGCCTTCCTGGCCGAGCTCGTGCAAGACCGCATCGCCCGCGTCGACGGCCAGGCCGCCGCCCTGCGCCAGTCCGCCGGGACCGGCACCGTCGCCGGCAATCTCACGGGCGCGCTGATCGAGCTGTTCGACCCTGTCGCCGTGGCGATCGTCAGTCTCGTCATCTTCCGGGACGAGTTGCGCGCCCGGCTACGCCAGGCCAGGCCTGTCGACGGCGTCCCGATCCTGGCGGAGGCCAGCGCCATGATCGCCTCCTATCTCGCCGAGGAGTGCGAACTGGGCCGCATCGCGGCCGACGCCGACGTCGACTCGCTCGCGCTGTCGCTCATCGGCGCCGGGCACATGCTGTTCGCCGGCCGCAAGGGCACTCCACCGGACCCCGGAACCGTCGATGTGGTCGTGACCACGGTCATCGCCGACGTGGTGCAGAGACGACTGCTCTGAACCGCCGGCAGTGACCTGACTCAAGGGGCTCTCGTACGGCCTGCCGTCCAGCGCGTTCGCGCTCGCCAACGGGCAAGGGCCTCCTCATCGACGTCCTTGACGTCGCAGGAACACGCCCTTCCAGGTGGAGACGACCCCTTTCGGTTGGCAGAAGAGCTTCAAGCTCGACGTAATGGGAAACACGGGATCGCAGCGGTTCATTCACATATAGTGCTGGTCTGGACGCCGTACGCGTTATCGGCCGGCTGCCGGTGAATGGGCCGACCCGGGGGATTGTGCTCGCGGGGGCGCGGGAGGTTCGGCAGGCTGTTTCCTGACGAGCCACAGGCCCGTCAGGATCGCGCTGGCCGCGGTGACGATGCCGGCGGCGAGGAACGCGGTGTCGAGTCCGGTCTCGAAGGTGGCACCGTGGGTCTGCCGGGTGCGGACGATTGCGCCGAGCACCGCGACTCCCAGAATGGCGCCGATCTGCCGTGTGGTGCTGCTGACGCCGGAGGCCAGACCGCCGTCCTGAGGGTCGACCGAGGATACGGACGCGCCGGTCAGCGGCGACATTGTCAGGCCGAAGCCGACGCCGACGACGGCCAGCCGCCACCACACGTCGCCGTAGCCGGTGTCGTGATGGACGGCGGACAGTGTCAGGAGTCCCACCGCCGCGAGGGCCAGTCCGGCGGTGACGACGACGCGGAAGCCGAATCGGGCGGCGATGCGACCGGCGTACGGGCTGGTGATCACCATGGCCAGCGAGCTGGGCAGGGTCTCCATACCGGCTCGCAGCACCGAATGTCCTTGGACGAAAACAAAGAACTGGGAGAAGAAGAACGCCGAGCCCATCAGGCCGAATCCGACGACGACCATGGCGGTGTTCGACACGGTGAACAGTCGCCGCCGGAACAGCCGCAGCGGCAGCATCGGTGTCGCTGCGCGTGCCTGGGCGGCGACGAACAACGCGAGCAGGACGGCGGCTGCGGCGAGACTGCCGAGGATCAGCGGCGAGCCCCAGCCGTGGTCGCCTGCCGCGATGAGGCCGAAGGTGAGCGCGCCCACGCCGAGTATCGACAATGCCTGACCGGCGATATCGAGAGCGGGTGCCGCCGGATTGCGGGACTCGCCCAGCACGCGCATGCCCGCCAGCAGCGCTGTCACTCCGATCGGCAGATTGACCAGGAAGATGCTCGGCCAGCCGAACGCGTCGGTGAGGACACCGCCCGCCACCGGACCGGCGGCCAATCCGACGCCGCTCAGGCCCGCCCACAGCCCGATGGCCTTCACCCGTTCCTGCGGTTGCGGGTACGCCGAGGCCAGCAAGGCGAGGGACGCGGGACTCAGCGCCGCGGCACCGACGCCCTGCAGGACGCGCGCGGCGACGAGCCAACCGAGTGTCGGGGCGACACTGCACAACAGCGAGGCCAGCGTGAACACCGCCACACCGGTCAGGAACACGCGTTTGCGACCGAACCGGTCGGCGAGCACGCCACCGGCCAGCAGCAGCATCGCGACCACGAGCACGTAGGCGTCGACGATCCACTGCAGACCGGTCAAGGTGGTGTGCAACCTGAGCTGCATGGTGGGCAACGCCGCACCGACGATGGTGTTGTCGAGCAGCACCATGAACTGACCGACGCACGTCAACGCCAGCAACACGCCCCTGTTGGGCCGAATGGATTCGGACACAGGCGATCCCTCCTTCGGGTGGTGGGACGTGGACGCTAACGATTGACATCGATGTCACCTCAAGCCCGCGAGAGGCGCTTCCGCCCACCGCCACGCCCAACGGGAAGGGCTACGGTGTCGCTGAACGCCGCCGTGAGCAGGCGGCGGGGGAAGGGGAGGCCGCAATGCGGATCGGTGAGCTGTCGCGGCTGTCCGGGGCGAGCCCGCGTTCGATCAGGTACTACGAATCGGTCGGACTGCTGTCGCCACGACGCGACAACCGCGGGTACCGCGAATTCGACGCGAGCGCGGTCGCGCAGATCGCGAAGATCAAACTCTTGCTGCGGGTCGGACTGGACATCACCGACATCGTCGTGATGCTTCCCCGCGAGGACACTTCCGAGATCGTGTACTGCGCCCGCGCCCAGCAGCGCATCGATGAACAGATAACCCGCATCGAGCGCCAGCAGACACTGCTGAGCGAAGCCAGGTCGCTCCTACTGGAACTGCAGCGTGTCGGACAGGTCACCGCCACCGACCGGCCGTTCACCGAGCCCGTCCGAGCAGTCAGCGGCAACAGGACCGCAGGAATCCGCTGACCGCGTCCTCTGCAACAGGGGGATCAGCGGCCGGAGCCGACGGCCGACAGGTTCCCAACGGCGTCGGCGTAGTAGGCCGACTCGGCCAGATGAAACGCGATCTGCCGGAATGTCCAGCCCTCCCCGGGCGGATGGTCAAGCTGGTCGGGCGTCAGCGTGTTCAGCCGGGCGGCCCAGATCCGGCCGAGCCGGGTAAGCCGGCTCTTCGCCTCGTCCAGGTCCTGGCCGGTGAAGGCCGCCAGATCGCCGGGAGTCGTGCTCGCCGAGGCATGCCAGCGATCAGGGATCGTCCGGTCTCCGGCCAGCCGCGCCTCCAGCTCCGCGAGGTGATCGATGAGGTGATCGGCGACCCGTCGGATCGCCTTGTGCGGGGTGTACAACCGCTCGCCGGCGCGCAGCGGGCGGCCGTCCCATGCCGTCCAGGTCACCGCCAGCCCGAGCACGTGATCGATCATCGCCGTCACGACCGATGCCGGCTCACGGTCATCGGTGATCGGCACATCGTCGGACATCCGGGAACCTCCATCTCGCGAGGCCGAACGGCCGCGGAGGCCAACGTAGCTTCCGGATACCTCGACGAACGTCGAAACATCGATGCGTCGAAGGCCGGCTCACCCTGTTCACGACGGGCGGCTGTCAGACCGGCGGATCGGTGCGCAGCAGGCTGTACGTGACGCCGTCCCGCCAGGCGCCGTCGCGCCATCCGCAGCCGCGCATGACGCCTTCGCGGGTGAAGCCCGCCTTCTCCAGGGCGCGCTGTTCGGCGACGTTCTCGACCTCGGTGTCGGCCTCGATCCGGTGCACGGTGGTGTGCGCGAACAGGTAGCGCGCCAGCAGCCGGTGCGCCTCGGTGCCGTATCCCCGGCCACGGGCCTCCGGCAGCAGCCCGATGCCCATGCTCCAGCAGTAGGACGCCGGCGTGGCCTGCCGCCGGCGCCAGGCCACGAAGCCCAGCCGCTCGTCGCCGCGGACCACCAGCAGCGTGCCGCCGTCCTCGCCGATCAGACCGTTCTCGGCCCACCGCCGCCGGTAACGGCCCGGGTCGAACCAGCCGAACCGCGCGAACTCCCCCGCCGTCTCCGGGTGCTGCGTCAGGTCCTCCAGGATCTGGACGTCGTCCTCCTCGACCGGCCGCAGCCGCACCTGATCACTCATGTGTCGATCATCCCGTTCTGGAAGACCGCCGCGTCCGGCTTTCTTCGCAAGTCCCGGCACCGGATGTTCATCAGTCACGGTCCTGCCAGGTGCACAGGCAGACCCGGTTGCCTTCGGGGTCGGCGAGCATCCAGAAGCTCGGCGCCTCCGCGTCGCTGACCAGCGTGCCGCCGGCGGCGAGCGCCGCGTCCACGCGTGGCTGGACCTGCGCGGGATCCACCCACAAGTCGAGGTGCCAGCGTTGACGGGGTTCCTCGCTGCCGGACGGCTGGAACCACACGGTCGGCAGAACGTCGCCTGGGTCGCGAACCTCGTCGCCGAAGTCGGGCCCGGACAGATGCTCCATCGCCAGCACCGCGGCCCAGAACGGCGGAATCGACTCGCCGGCGCGTGTCGAGGGCGAGTTCGAGCCGGGAGACGTTCGAGGACTCCAGCTGCACCCCGGCATCTGCGGCGATGGAGGAGATGGCGCGGGCCAGCCGGATGTCGCGGTCGGTGACCGCGCGCTCATCGTGGCTGGTCAGCCGGACGTCTACGTGGGTGTGGCGCAGGTGGAGGTCGGGATGATGGTTCATCTCGTCGGCTACCGCGCCGATGGCGCCCACGACCGAGAGCCCGGTCGCGAAGTCCTTGGTGTGGATGCGGGTCTGCAGTCCGCCGAGCAGGTATGCCCACCTGTCCAGCGCCTCGTCTGCGATCTGTTGTCCGGTCAGCTTGCCCATGGGACACCCTTGCATCTTGATCCCGTTCTCGCGAACGCGGCCACGTCTCAGCGGATCACGCGCTCTGCGACCGCCGCCAGGATCGGGGCGGTCCGTGGGAGCAGGTAGAAGTGGTCGCCGGGGTGGACGTCGAGGGTGAACTCCGCGGTGGTCAGCTCCGCCCAGCGCTTCATTTCCGCGGGCTTGACGACGGGGTCGTCCTCCGCGGCGAGCGCGGTGATCGGGCGGTCGAGCGGCGGACCGGGCTCGTGCTCGTACGTCTCGGCCAGCCGGAAGTCGCCCCGGACGTACGGGAGCACGAGCTCGCGTAGCTGTGGGTCGGCGAGGAGCTCCACGTCGGTGCCGCCGAGCCGGTTCAGCGCGCGGACCAGGGCCTCGTCATCCTTGTCGTGGATGATCTCGTCGTCGGCCGGACGGTCGTGGGCGGCGTGGGCGGCGGAGACGAACAGGTGCCTCGGCGGGTGCCCGCGCGCGGTGAGCAGGCGCGCCGTGTCGTACGCGACGGTCGCCCCCATGCTGTGCCCGAACAGCGCGACCGGCCGGCCCGGCAGCGGCGTCAGCGCGTCCGCGACGGCGCGGGCGAGCGACCCGATGCCATCGGCCGGCGGGTCGCCCAACCGGTCCGCTCGTGCGGGGTACTGGACCGCATGGACCTCCATCCACGGCGGCGCGGCCCTCGCCCACGGGCGGTAGAACGCGGCCGACCCGCCGGCGTGCGGGAAGCACAGCAGCCGGACGGCGGCGGACGGCCGCGCGTCGAAGCATCGGAACCAGCCCGGCACCGTCAGCCTCTCTCGTCCTGTTCCATGGCCGCGATGAGGCTCTTCGGCCGCATGTCCGTCCAGTGCTCGTTGACGTAGTCGAGGCAGGCCTGCCGGCCGTCCTCGCCGTGCGCGACCGTCCACCCGGCCGGGACATCGATGAACGTCGGCCACAGGGAGTGCTGCCCCTCGTCGTTGACGAGCACGAGGTAGCGGCCGTCGGGATCCTCGAACGGGTTGGTCATGGATCCAGAGTCTCCTTCAATCTCGCGGCGATCCGGGCCAGCGGACCGGGATCGGCCATCTCGGTGTGCGCGCAGTCGACGGGGTGCTCCTCGACGCGGACGGCGTACGGCTGCCAGACGCCGGGAGGCGGTCTCTCGTCGTTGCGGGCGGCGGTGAACAGCAGGAGGTCCCCGTCGAACCGCCCCGGGACGAACCGGCGCCCGTTGCGCAGGGCACCCCGGTAGGCCCGGTACATCCCCTCCAGGTGACGGCCGTCGATCCCGCCGAGCGCGCTGCCCTCCAGGAGAGCGGCGACGTCCCCGGTCGTGACGTCGTCGGCCACGTCGAACCCCAGGTCGCGCAGCAGGTCGGGAAGGGGTACGTCGGCGTCCGGGACCCCGTCGAGCGGGTAGGCGTCCATGAGCGCGAGCAGCGCCACCTCCTCGCCCTCGACCCGCAGCCGTACGGCCATGGCGTGCGCGATCAGGCCGCCGAGCGACCAGCCCAGCAGGTGGTACGGCCCGGCGGGCTGGACGGCGCGGATCGCCGCGACGTAGTCGGCGGCCGTGTCCTCGATCGACCCCGGCAGCTCCTCGTCGCGGGCGATGCCACGCGCCTGCAGCCCGTACACCGGCCGGTCCGGAAGATGCCGGACCAGGCCCGCGTACGACCAGGCCACCCCGATCGCGGGATGCACGCAGAACAGCGGCGGCCGGTCTCCTCGTACGCGGAGCGGCAGGATCACCTCGAGCGGCGTCATGCCCCCGGCACCCGCCAGGCCGGAGCCCGTCGCACTACCGGCCCTAGCGGGCTGCGTCGAGCCGTCGGGCTGGGTCGGGCTGTCGGGCTGCGTCGGGCCGTCGGGGTGCGCCACGCTGAGCCGACGGGCCAGCGTCGCGACCGTCGGCGCCTCGAACAGTGTGCGGACCGGGATCTCGGCGCCCAACTCGGCGCGGATCCGGCCGGTCAGGCGCGTGGCGAGGAGGGAGTCGCCGCCGAGTTCGAAGAACCCGTCGTCGACCCCCACCCGGTCCAGGCCCAGGACCTCCGCGAACAGGCCGCAGAGGATCTCTTCCAGGGGCCCGAGCGGTGGCCGGGAGGCCGAGGACGGCTCCGGGGCGGGCAGTGCCGCGCGGTCGAGCTTGCCGCTCGGGGTGAGCGGGAGGGCGTCCAGGACGACGACGGCGGAGGGGACCATGTGGCCGGGCAGGGTCCGCGCCGCCGCCAGCCGCAGCTCGGCCGGGTCGGCGTCTCCTTCCCGACTGACCAACCCACGTCCTTCCCGACCAACCGACCCCGGCCGACCACCCGGCCGACCTCCCGGCCCGGTGACGTATGCGACGAGGCGGCGGTCGCCCGGCCGGTCCTCGCGGACGACGGCGGCGGCCTGGGAGACGCCCGCCTGCTCGGTGAGCACCGCCTCGATCTCGCCGAGCTCGATCCGGAAGCCGCGGACCTTGACCTGCGCGTCGGTGCGGCCGAGGTACTCCAGAGCTCCATCGGCCCGCCGCCGGACGAGGTCCCCGGTCCGGTACATGCGACCAGGTGCGAACGGGTCGGCCACGAACCGCTCGGCGGTCAGGGCGGGGCGGTTCAGGTAGCCGCGGGCCAGGCCGATCCCCGCGACGTACAGCTCACCGGGCACACCGGGAGGCACCGGCCGCAACCGTCCGTCCAGCACGTACACTCGCGCGCCTGTGATCGCCCGGCCGATCATCGACGCGTCGCAGGTCAGCGGCGCGCTCATCGTCGCCGCGACGGTCGTCTCCGTCGGCCCGTACGCGTTGATCATCCGGCGGCCGGGCGCCCAGCGTTCGGCGAGGCCGGGCGGGCACGCCTCGCCGCCGACGACGAGGGTGCGCAGGTTCGCCAGGCCCTCGGGGTCGACGCCCGCGAGCACGGCCGGCGGGACGAAGCCGTGCGCGACCTGCCGCAGCGCGTCCTTGAGCGCCTCGCCGCCGTACACGTCCGGGGGCACGATCGTCACCGTCCCGCCCGACGCGAGCCCCATGAGCAGTTCGAACACCGACGCGTCGAAGCTCGGCGAGGAGAAGTGCAGCGTCCGGTCGCCCGGGGCGATGTCGAACCCCTCGGCCTCGGCCGCGGCCAGGCTCGCCAGGCCCGCGTGCGAGACGACGACACCCTTCGGCCGCCCGGTCGAGCCCGAGGTGTAGATCACGTACGCCGCGTTCTCCGCCCGAAGCCGTTGGGCGCGGGAGACGCGCCCTTCCGGGACCGCAGGGAACGGTTCCGCGGTCAGCGAGGGTGGGGGAATCCGCGGGCCGTCGTACGGGAGCGGCGCACCGTCCTGGGCGATCACGCAGGCGGGACGGGCGTCGCCGAGCATGTACGCGATGCGGTCCGGCGGATAGCCGGGGTCGATGGGCAGGTACACGCCGCCCGCCCGGCTCACGGCCAGGGCCGAGACGACGAACTCCACCGATCGGGGCAGGGCGATCGCCACGATGGTCTCCGGGCCCACACCGAGCCGGGTCAGCTCGCCGGCGAGCCCACCGGCCCGCGCCCACAACTCCGCGTAGGTCAGCGAGGCGGCGGTTCGAAGGTGAGGTTCCGGCGGCTCGGAGGAAGGCAGGGTGGTGACGGCCAGGGCGTCGGGGGTGCGCTCGACCCACTCGCCGACCAGCTCCGGCAGCGTGCGGGGTGGCACGGCGGGCGGGCCGGACGCCCAGTCGCCCAGGATCCGCTCGCGTTCGCCGGGCAGCAGGACGTCCAGGTCCGTGACGGAGGCGTCCGGTCTCGTGGCCATCGCGCGCAGCAGCCGCTCGACGCGGGCCAGGAGCAGCTCCGCCTCCGCGCGGTCGTACGCGTCCGGCCGGTGGTCGAGCCGCAGCCAGAGCCGGTCGCCGCCGAGAGGCGCGGCGACCAGGGCGAGGGGGTAGTGCGTCGCGTCGAACAGGTCGACGCGCGCCACCCGGACGTCGCCGAGCGAGATATCCCCAGGCTGTGGATAGTTCTCGAACGCGGTCATCGTGTCGAATAGCGGCGTCCTGCTGATCTCGGTCAACCCGACGTGCTGGTGCGGGAACAGCTCGGCCTGCTCGTCCTGCAGGCGGGTCAGCAGGGCCGCGACGGACTCGCCCTCGTCGATCCGCACCCGCACCGGGACGGTGTTGATGAACAATCCCACCATCCGCTCCACGCCGGGGATCTCCGGCGGACGCCCGGACACGGCCGTCCCGAACACCACGTCGTCGCGGCCGGTCAGCCGGGACAGCAGCAGGCCCCACGCGCCCTGGACGAGCGTGTTCGCCGTCAGGCCGTGCCGCCGGACGGCGCCCAGGTCCAGGGCGACCTCCGTGGTGATCCGTTCCGGCGGCAGCGGTGGGCCGGTCACGGTCGCCGGGGCGACCAGCGTGGGCTCCTCCACTCCGTCGAGGGCCTGGGCCCACGCCCCGCGAGCCGCCGTACGGTCCCGGCCGGCCAGCCATTCCAGGTACCGCTTGTACGGCGTGACGGGCGGGAGCCCGCCGCCGAGGTACTGCGTGAAGAACTCCTCGGCCAGGACCGGCATCGACCAGCCGTCCAGGAGGATGTGGTGGCCGGTGACGATGAGCCGGTGCCGGTCCGGCGCCTCCGGGACGAGCGTGAAGCGCAGTAGCGGCGGCCGGGCCAGGTCGAACGGGCGGGTCCGCTCGCGCTCGGCGACGGCGTCGGGGTCGCCGGGCGTCTGCTCCCAGGGCAGGGCGACCTCGCGGTGGACGAGCTGCACCGGTTCGCCGTTCTTGCGCTGCCGGAAGCCGCACCGCAGGTTCGCGTGCCGCGCGAGCAGGGCCGACGCGGCCCCCTTCAGCGCCGCGACGTCGAGCGGGCCGACCAGGTCGAGGACCAGCTGCGTCGCGTACAGGTCCCGGTCGTCCAGCGCGGCGTGGAAGTACAGCCCCTGCTGGAGGGGGGACAGCGGCAGGATGTCCTCCAGCCGCCCGCCGTGGGTCTTCACAGGTCCTCCAGCTCAGCCTCGAACTCGTCGATCTCGTCCTGGTCGAGGTCGACGAGGCCGATGTCGGACGGCGTGTGCCCGCCGTCCTCGGTGACGGCCAGCTCGCGCAGCGCCGCCGCCCACGCCTCGGCGAGTTCCCGCACGTCGTCCTCCTCGTACAGGCCGGACGCGTAGGACCAGGTGACCTTCAGGTGCGGGCCGTCGGGCAGGTCATGGGTCACCGCGTTGACGTCGATGCCGTGCGGCAGCGGCGTGCCCGCGCCGTGGCCCATGCCGAGCAGGTCGGACTCGGGCGCGGTCGACCACTCGCCCTGTCCCGGGGCCACCCGGCCCTGGTAGTTGAACCCGAGCTGGGGCGTGGCCGTCAGGCGCGTCCCCGGGCGCAGGTAGCGCAGCAGCCCGTACCCGAGCCCGTCGCTGGGGACGTCTCGCAGCTGTTCCTTGATCCGCTTGAGGGCGGGGCCCGGCTCGGTGGTGTCCGGGCTGAGCCGTACGGGATACAGGCTGGTGAACCATCCGACCGTACGGGACAGGTCCACGCCCAGGTCGGCGCGGCCGTGGCCCTCCAGGTCGACGAGCACGCCGTCGCGACCCCGCCAGCGCCGTACCGCCAGGGCGAGCGCGGTGAGCAGGACGTCGTTGACCGTGCCGTGGAAGGCTGCCGGGACGGTCGTGAGCAGGGGCTCGGTGACGTCTGGCGGGAGGGCCGACCGCAGGTGCCGTACGGTCTCGGCGGTGTCCTTCGCCGGGTCCAGGGCCCGGCCGGCCAGCGGCGGGTCGTCCTCGAGCGCCGTCCAGAACGCGAGTTCGTCCACACGCTGTGGATCGTTCGCCGCGGCGGCGAGCCGTCCGGCCCACCGGCGGAACGAGGTCGGCACCGGGTCGAGCGGATGACCCTCCAGCGCGAGTACGAGATCGGGCAGCAGGATCCGCCACGACACGCCGTCGACGACGAGGTGGTGCAGCGTCAGCAGCAACCGGCCCGGCGCGTCGCCGGCGTCGAACCACACCACCCGCACCATCGCGCCGGAGGCCGGGTCCAGGGACCGTTGAGCCGCCTCCGCGTGTCCGGCGATCTCGTCCAGCCCCTCGACGCGGGTCACGTGCGGGCGCACCGAACCCGGCGGTGTGACCTCGGCATACTGCCCGTCGAACCGCAGGCGCAGCGCGTCATGGTGGTCCAGGAGCGTCGCGACCGCCCGCGTCAGCCGGTCCAGGCCGAGGCCGGGCGGCACGGTGAGCAGCGCCGACTGGTGCAGCGACCCGCCCAGCTCCGCGAACCAGCTCATGATCGGCGTGAGCGGCACCGGCCCGACGCCCGCCCCCTCCGGCTCCGCCTCCGCGGCCTCCTCCGAGGCGGGCCGCGCGACCGCCGCCAGCGCGCCCGGCGTCCGATGCCGGAACACCTCCCGCGCCGTGAACGCGAGCCCCTCCCGCCGGGCCCGCGCCACCAGCTGGATCGCGACGATGCTGTCCCCGCCCAGGTCGAAGAAGCCGTCGTCGACGCCGGCCGGACCGTCCAGGCCGAGCACCTCCGCGAACAGCCGGCACAGCAGCTCCTCCTCCGGCGTGCGCGGCGCCCGGCCCGACACCCGGTACTCCGGCGCGGGCAGCGCCGCGCGGTCGAGCTTGCCGTTCGCGGTCAGCGGCAGCTCGGGCAGGGGCACGACGGCCGCCGGGACCATGTACTCCGGCAGCCGTTCCCGGACGAACGCCCGCAGCCCCACCGGGTCGGCGTCGCCCACGACGTACGCGACGAGACGCCTGCCGCCCGGGTCGTCCCGTACGACCACGGCGGCCCGGGAGACGCCCTCGTGCCCGGCCAGGACCGCCTCGACCTCCCCGGGCTCCACCCGGAAGCCGCGGATCTTGACCTGGTGGTCCGTACGGCCGAGGTACTCGAGCCGCCTGTCGGCACGGAGCCGGACGAGGTCCCCGGTGCGGTACATCCGTTCGCCCGGAGCGCCGTACGGGTCGGCGACGAACCGCTCGGCGGTGAGATCCGTTCGGCCCAGGTAGCCGCGGGCCAGGCTGAGACCCGCCGCGTACAGCTCGCCGGGCACGCCGGGCGGCACCGGCCGCAGGCGCTCGTCCAGCACGTACACACGGGTGTTCGCCACGGGGGTCCCCATGGGCGGGACGACCCGGCCGGACAGCGGCGCGCTCACCGTCGTCGCCACGGTCGTCTCCGTCGGCCCGTACGCGTTGATCATGCGGTGGTCCCGCGACCAGCGCTCCACCAGCTCGGGCGGGCACGCCTCACCGGCCACGACGAGCGTCAGTCCCGGCGGCAGCCCGTCGAGCGTGGGCAGCGCCGCCGGCGGCAGTGTCGCGTGCGTGATCCGCTGCTCGGCGACCAGCTCGGCCAGCGGCGCCCCCGGGGTGAGGCGGTCCTCGGGCGCGAGCACGAGCGTCGCCCCCGACAGGAGCGCGACGAGCTCCCAGAACGCCGCGTCGAACCCCGGCGACGCGAACTGCAGCACCCGGCTCCCCGGCCCGATCCCCAGCCGCTCGCGCTGCGTCGCCGCCAGACTCGCGACCCCCCGATGCGTGACGACGACCCCCTTGGGCCGCCCGGTCGACCCGGACGTGTAGATCACGTACGCCGCACCGTCCACCCCCGCCCGGGCGGCGGCATGACGCCCCCCGACCTCCGAGCCACGTCCGACCTGGGAGCTGCGTCCGACCTCCGAGTCGCGTGCGACCTCCGAGTCGCGTGCGACCTCCGAGTCGCGTCCGGCCTCCGAGTCGCGTCCGGCCTCCGAGTCGCGTCCGGCCTCCGAGTCGCGTCCGGCCTCCGAGTCGCGTCCGGCACCCGAGTCGCGTCCGACCTCCGAGCCGGCTGCGGCAGTCGGGTCGCCTCCGACATTCGGGGCCGCTGCGACGCCCGGACTCGACGTGGGGAGTCCGGTCCGTGGAAGGTCCAGGCGCGGTGGGTCGCCGGGGAGGCCGATGCCCTTCCGGGTGACGACGCACACGGGCTTCGCATCCTCCAGCACGTACGCGATGCGGTCCTGCGGGTAGGCGATGTCGATCGGCAGGTACGCCGCGCCGGTCATGGACACTGCCAGCATCGCCACGACCAGGTCGACGGAGCGGGGCAGGGCGACGGCCACGATCCGCTCCGGCCCGGCGCCCGCTCCGGCGAGCGTGTCGGCGAGTTCCCCGGCGCGCGCCGCCACCTCGGCGTACGTGAGCTCTTCACCGTCGAAGACGACCGCCGTCGCGTCCGGGTTGCGGGAGACCTGCAGCTCGAACAGCTCCGCGAGCGTGGCGGACGGGACGGGGACGATGGTGTCGCCCAAATCCCGGAGGATCCACCGGCGTTCGTCCGGGGTGAGGACGTCGACCGCGCCGACGCGGATGTCGGGGTCGGCGGTGACGGCGGCGATCAGGCGGTCCAGCCGCGCGACGATCGCTTCGGCGGTCGAGCGGTCGAACAGGTCGGTCGCGTACTCCAGGACGCCCTCGAGGTTCTCCTCCAGGCTCAGCGTCAGGTCGAACTTGGCGGTGCCGGCGTGGAGGTGAAGGGGCTCGGCGGTGAGGCCGGGGAGGGTCAGCCGGGCGCGGGGGTTGTTCTGGAAGGCCAGCATGACCTGGAACAGCGGGTGGCGGGCCATGCTGCGCGGCGGGTTCAGGATCTCCACGAGGCGGTCGAAGGGCAGGTCCTGGTGCTGGTAGGCGGCCAGGCCGGTGTCCCGCACCCGTGCGACCAGCTCCCGGAACGTGGGGTTGCCGGAGAGGTCGGTGCGCAGCACGAGAGTGTTGACGAACATGCCGACCAGGTCGTCCAGCGCCTGGTCGGTCCGGCCCGCGATCGGCGTGCCGATGGGGATGTCGGTGCCCGCGCCCAGCCTGGACAGCAGCGTCGCCAGCGCCGCCTGCAGCACCATGAACACGCTGGCGTTCAGCTGCCGCGCCAGGGCCGTGACGCGGTCCGCGTCGAGCCGTACGGGAACCTGCCCGCCCTCGAAGGAGGCCTGAGCGGGGCGGGGCCGGTCGGTCGGCAGGTCGAGCCGGTCGGGCAGCCCGTTCAGGGTCTCGCGCCAGTAGGTGACCTGCCGGGAGATGAGGCTGCCGGGGTCGTCCTCGGAGCCGAGCAGTTCCTGCTGCCAGAGCGCGTAGTCGGCGTACTGGACCGGCAACGGCTCCCAAGAGGGTGCTCGTCCTCCCGAACGTGACGCGTAGGCGCCGATCAGGGCGCGGGCCAGCGGCGCGAAGGACCAGCCGTCGGCCGCGATGTGGTGCAGCACGACCAGCAGCACATGTTCACCGGGACCGGTCGCGTACAGGTGGGCGCGGACCGGGATCTCGCTCGCCAGGTCGAACCCGTTCGCCGCGTCCCGGGCCAGGGCCGCCGCCAGGTCCGCGGGCTCCTCGACCCGCAGCTCCGGAAGCCGGTCCTCGAGGATCACCTGGTACGGCCTGCCGTCCGACTCCGGGAAGATCGTCCGGAGTGTCTCGTGCCGGTCGACGAGGTCGGCCAGGGCCGCACGCAGCGCGTCGACGTCCAGGTCACCGGTCAGGCGCAGCGCCAGCGGCATGGCGTACGTGGCGGTGCGGCCCTCGAGCCGGGCGAGATACCACAGGCGTCGCTGCGCGTGGGAGAGCGGAGGCGAGGTGAGCGCGCGAGGCCGGGGTGTCAGCGGCGGGCGAGCGGTGTCCGCTCCCCGTACGGCCTCCGCGAGCCCGGCGACCGTGGGGGTCTCGAACAGCGCGCGGACGGGCAGCTCGACACCGAGCACCGACCGTACGCGCGCCACCATCCGTGTCGCCAGCAACGAGTCTCCGCCCAGGTCGAAGAACCCGTCATCGACCCCCACCGACGGCGTTCCCAGCACCTCGGCGAAGACCCCGCACAGCACCTCCTCGACCGGCGTACGCGGCGCCCGCGACGACGCGGTGATGTCCGGCGCGGGCAGGGCTCGCCGGTCCACCTTCCCGTTCGGCGTGAGCGGCAGCGCCTGCAGGGTCACGATCGCCGACGGGACCATGTAGTCCGGCAGGCTCTGGCCCGCGAACTTCCGTAGCTCCCCGGCGTCCACGTCTCCTTCCCGACCAACCAATCCGTGTCGTTCCCGACCAACCTGCTCTTCCCGACCAACCGGCCCCGGCCGACCTCCCGGCCCCGGCCGACCTCCCGGTCCCGGCCGACCTCCCGGCCCCGGCCGACCTCCCGGTCCCGGCCGACCTCCCGGCCCGACGACGTACGCGGTGACGCGCCGGTCGCCGGGCCGGTCCTCCCGTACGACGGCGACGGCCTGGGAGACCGAGTCGTGCGCGGTGAGCACGGCCTCGATCTCGCCCAGCTCGATCCGGAACCCCCGGACCTTCACCTGGTGGTCCACCCGGCCGAGATACTCGATCCGCCCGTCGGGGAGATGTCGGGCGAGGTCGCCGGTGCGGTACATGCGGCCGGGCCCGTACGGGTCGGCGACGAATCGTTCGACGGTCAGGTCCGGGCGGCCGAGGTAGCCGCGCGCCAGTCCCGCGCCCGCGATGTACAGCTCGCCGGGGACGCCCGGCGGCACGGGCCGTAGCGCGGCGTCCAGGACGTAGACCCGGGTGTTGCCGAGGGGACGCCCGATCGGCGGGCGGGCCGCCGTCGCCGCGTCGATCGGCGCGTACGTGGACCAGATCGTCGTCTCGGTCGGTCCGTACAGGTTGAGCACCGGGCATCCGCGATCCAGCAGGGCCTGGGCGAGCCCGGCGGGCGGGGCCTCCCCGCCCACCAGCACGCGGAGCCCGTCGAGGCCCGGCAGGTCGACGAGCTCCTGCCACAACGTCGGCGTGGCCTGCACGATCGTCGCATCCGCGACGAGCTCGCCGAGCCGGACCGGATCGGCGACCTCCTCCTCCCGGGCCAGCCGGATCCGCGCCCCGGCCAGCAACGGCAGGTAGATCTCGACGACGGAGATGTCGAAGCCGACCGTGGTCACGGCCACGAGCGTGTCCTCGGACGTGAGAGGCACCCGCTCGGCCATCGAGTCGAGGAGGTTGGTGACGGTCCCGTGCGGGACGACGACGCCCTTCGGCCGCCCGGTCGACCCGGACGTGTAGATGACGTACGCGGGGTGTTCCGGGAGCGTACGGCGCGGGAGCTCGGACGAGGCGTCGAGCCGCAGGGGGAGCCGTACCTGGGGCAGGCCCGAGGGCAGCACGTGCGCGGTCGTCTCGCAGGTCACCGCCGCGACCGGCCGCGCGTCGTCGACCATCATGGCGATGCGGTCGGCGGGAAACCGCGTGTCGACGGGCAGGTAGGCGGCGCCCGTCTTGTGCACGGCGAGCACCGCGACGACGAGTTCGGCGGTACGCGGCAGGGCGAGGGCGATGAGCCGTTCCGGACCGGCTCCGTGTTCCTCGATCAGGTGCCGGGCCAGCCGGTCCGCTTCGTCGTTCAGCCGCGCGTAGGTGTACGTCACGGCGGTGGCCGGATCGGCGAGTGTTCCGGCGGTAAGCGCGGGCGCGTCCGGTGTCCGCGCGGCCTGCGCCTCGAACAACTCCACCGGCGTGACCGCAGGGAACGGACGGTCGGTGGCGTTCCACTCCGCCAGGACCCGGTGCCGCTCCCGCGCGTCGAGGACGTCGATGTCGCCCACCCTGACATCCGGGTTCGCGACGGCCGCACCGAGCAGCCGGACGAACCGCGCCGCGATCGTCTCGGCGGTCGCCCGATCGAACAGGTCCGTCGCGTACTCCAGCATCCCGCCCAGCTCGTCCCCGTCGTCCTCCAGCACGAAGTGCAGGTCGAACTTGGCGGTGCCGGCGTGAAGGTGAAGGGGCTCGGCGGTGAGGCCGGGGAGGGCGAGGTGGGCGCGGGGGTTGTTCTGGAAGGCGAGCATGACCTGGAACAGCGGGTGGCGGGCCATGCTGCGCGGTGGGTTGAGGATTTCCACGAGGTGTTCGAAGGGGAGGTCCTGGTGCTGGTAGGCGGCCAGGTCCGCGTCCCGAACGCGCGCGATCAGTTCTCGGAAGGTGGGGTTTCCGGTGAGGTCGGTGCGCAGGACGAGGGTGTTGACGAACATGCCGACGAGGTCGTCCAAGGCCTGGTCGGTGCGTCCGGCGATCGGGGTGCCGATGGGGATGTCGGTGCCCGCGCCCAGTCTGGTCAGCAGTGCGGCCAGCGCCGCCTGCACCACCATGAACAGGCTGCACTGCTCCCGCCGGGCCAGCGCGGCCAGGCCGGCGCGGAGCTCGGCGTCGATCTCGACCGGGACCCGGCCACCCGCGTAGGACGCCTGCGCGGGCCGGGGCCGATCGGTCGGCAGGTCGAGCTGGTCGGGCAGCCCGTCCAGGGTCTCCCGCCAGTAGGTGACCTGCCGGGAGATGAGGCTGCCGGGGTCGTCCTCGGATCCGAGCGCGTCCTGCTGCCAGAGCGCGTAGTCGGCGTACTGGACCGGCAGCGGCTCCCAGCCGGGCGCCCGCCCCTCGGCCCGCGCGGCGTACGCGCCGATCAGGTCGCCGGCGAGCGGGGCGAAGGACCAGCCGTCGGCGGCGATGTGATGGAGCACCACCAGCAGGACATGCTCGCCGGGGCCGGTCGCGTACAGGTGGGCACGGACCGGGATCTCGCTCGCCAGGTCGAACCCGAACGCCGCGTCCGCCGCCACATCACCGGCCTCGGTGACCCGCAGCTCGGGGCGCGGATCGTCCAGGACCATCTGCCACGGTTCGCCGTCGACCTGCGGGTAGACGGTGCGCAGCACCTCGTGCCGGTCGACGACGTCGGCCAGCGCCGCCCGCAGCGCGTCGACGTTCAGGTCGCCGGTCAGCCGCAGCGCCAGCGGCATGGTGTACGTGGCGCTGCGTCCCTCGAACTGATCGAGGAACCACTGCCTCCGCTGCGCGAACGACAGCGGGACCCGCTCAGGCCGTGGCACGGCCACGAGCGCCGGCCGAGCACCCCGACGGGTCTCGTCGAGGCGCCCGGCCAGCGCGGCGACGGTCGGGGCGTCGAAGAGGGTGCGGACGCCGAGTTCGACGTCGAGCACGGCCCGGATCCGGCTGACCATGCGGATCGCCAGCAGCGAGTCGCCGCCGAGGGCGAAGAAGTCGTCATCCGGGCCGGTTCCGTCGACGCCGAGAAGTTCGGCGAACAGCCCGCAGACGATCTCCTCGGTCGGGGTGCGGGGCGTCCGCGATGAAGCGGCGGCGAACTCGGGCTCCGGCAGGGCCCGGCGGTCCAGTTTCCCGCTGGTGGCCAACGGTAGTTCGTCGAGGACGACGACGGCCGCCGGGACCATGGCCTCCGGAAGGTGGCGTGCGGCGAGCGCACGCAGGTCCGCCGCCAATCGGGTGCGGTCGGCGACCTGGGCGACGACGTACGCCACGAGCCGCATCCCGTCCGCCCCGTACGACCGGGCGATCACCGCGCAGTGGCCGACGTCCTCGTGACCGGCGAGCACGGTTTCGATCTCGCCGAGTTCGATGCGGATGCCGCGGATTTTGACTTGGTGGTCGGTGCGGCCGAGGTATTCGAGTTGGCCGTGGGTGTTCCAGCGTGCGAGGTCTCCGGTGCGGTACATGCGGCCGGGACCGTACGGGTCGGCGACAAATCGCTCGGCGGTCAAGCCGGGCCGGTCGTGGTAGCCGCGGGCGAGCTGGATACCCGCGAGGTACAGCTCTCCGGGCACACCGGGTGGCACGGGCCGCAGCGCGGGGTCCAGCACGTACGCGCGGGTGTTCCAGATCGGCCGCCCGATCGGCACGCTCGTTGCTCCCGGAGGGCACCGCCAGGCGGTGACGTCCACCGATGCCTCGGTCGGCCCGTACAGGTTGTGCAACTCCGTATCAGGCAGCACCTGGTTGAACCGCACGGTCGCCTCGGGCGACAGGGCTTCGCCGCTGCACAGCACCCGCCGCAGGCCCGTGCAGGCGGCGGCCTCGGGTTCGGTCAGGAACGCGACCAGCATCGATGGCACGAAGTGCGCGGTCGTGACCCGCTGCTCGCGGACCAGTGTGGCGAGGTAGCGAGGATCGCGGTGGCCGTCGGGACGGGCGATCACGAGGGCGGCACCTGTCTGCAGGGGCCAGAAGAACTCCCACACCGACACGTCGAACGTCGCCGGGGTCTTCTGCACCACCCGGTCACCAGCCCCCAGCCCGTACTCGTCCTGCATCCAGAGCAGTCGGTTGACGATCCCGGCGTGCGGAACGACGACTCCCTTGGGCCGCCCCGTCGACCCCGACGTGTAGATCACGTACGCGGCGTTGCCCGGCGAGACGGCCCGGGCCGGAGCGGCGTCGGGGAACGCGGCCAGTTCCTCCCACACCTCCGGGTCGTCGAGGATGAGCAGCGGCACCTCGGGGATCCGGCCGGCGACGTCGGTCGTGGTGAGGACCAGTGCCGGCCGGGTGTCGGTCAGGACGTAGGCGAGGCGGTCGGCGGGATGGTCGGGGTCGATGGGGACGTAGGCCGCGCCCGCCTTGAGGACGGCGTACATCGCGACCAGTAGTTCGACTGAGCGCGGTACCGCGAGTGCGACGCGGCTTTCCGGTCCGACGCCGCATTCGACCAGGTAGTGGGCCAGGCGGTTGACTCGCGTGTCGAACTCCGCGTACGTCAGCTCGACGTCCTCGTACACCAGCGCGACCGCGTCCGGGGTGCGGGCGACCTGCGCCTCGAACAGGTCCGCCAGCGTCACGTCCGGCACCGGGCGCGCCGTGGCGTTGCACTCCTCCAGCACCCGCCGCCGTTCGCCGGGCAGCAGCACGTCCACGGTGCCGACGGGCGTGTCGGGTGCGTCGGCGATGGTGCGCAGCAGCCGTGCGAACCGGGTGAGGAGTGTCGTGTCGACGGCGTCGGGCCGGTGGTCGAGGCGGAGGGTCAGCCGTTCGCCGGGGACGACGTACAACGTCAGGGGGTAGTGGGTGGCGTCCCGCTGCGCCGCGCCGGTCAGCCGGAGGCCCGCCACGGACTCGCCCATCGCCGCCGGGTCGAACGGATAGTTCTCGAACACGGTGAGCGTGTCGAACAGTGGCGTCACGGCCGACTGGGCGGTGATCTCCGCGAGGCCGAGGTGCTGGTGGCCGAGCAGCGCGGTCTGTTCGGCCTGGAGCCGGGTGAGCAGCTGGGCGAGGGTCTCGTCGTCCCGGATCCGGAGCCGTACGGGGACGGTGTTCACGAACAGCCCGACCATCTGCTCGACGCCCGGGATCTCCGGCGGCCGTCCGGAGACGACCTGCCCGAACACCACATCCGATCGGCCGGTCAGCCGCGCGAGCAGCAGTCCCCAGGCGGCCTGGACGAGCGTGTTCACGGTGACGCCGTGCCGGCGGGGCCCGTACACGGAGCCGGGCGGTCAGGTCCTCGGGCAGTTCCTCCGACACGGCCGCCGGGAGCACGGGAGGGAGCCCGGCGGCCTCGGGCACCAGGAGCGTGGGCTCCTCGACGCCGTCCAGGGCGGCCGCCCAGGCGCGGGTCGCGGCGGCGTGGTCCTGCCGCTTCAGCCAGGCGAGGTACTCCTTGTACGGGGTCGCGGCCGGGGGCTCGGCGCCGGCGTAGCGGGTCAGCAGCTCGGTGACCAGGACGGGCGTGGACCAGCCGTCGAGCAGGATGTGGTGGTTGGTGAGGACGATCCGGGCGCGGTCGGGCCCGAGCCGTACGAGCGTGAGCCGGATGAGCGGCGGGCGGGTGAGGTCGAACGGCGTGACGCGGTCGGCGTCGGCGATCCGGTCGGCCTCGTCCTCGTCGGCCGCCTTCACCTCCCGGAACGGCAGCTCCACCGCGAGGCGGATCACCTGCACCGGCTTTGTGAGCCGGTCATGGGGGAACGCCGCGCGCAGGTTCGGGTGCCGGCGCAGCAGGTCCTGGCCCGCCTTCCGGAGGGCGTCGGCGTCGACCGCGCCCGTCACATCGAGCACCACCTGCGCCGCGTACACGTCCCGCTCGTCGAGGAGTGCGTGGAACAGCAGGCCGTGCTGCAGCGGCGACAGCGGCCAGACGTCCTCGATCTGTGACCGGTTCAACCCTGCTCCCATAGGTCTTCCAGCGCGTCGATCTCGTCCTGGTCCAGCTCGACGAGGGTCAGGTCGGAGGGCGTGTGCCCGCCGCCGTCCGCGGTGGCCAGTTCCCGCAGCGCGGCGAACCACCGGCCGGCGAGGTCGCGCACCTGCTCCTCGGGCAGCCATCCGTCCGGCCAGACCCACGTCGCTTCCAGGTCGCCGTTCCGCGTCACGGCGTCGATCTCCAGGCCGTGGGCGACCGGCATGGCCGGGTCGTGGCCGGTGCCGAGGACGTCGGACTCCGGGGCCAGGGTCCAGTCGCCGTCCCCGGTGTCGACCCTGCCGAGGTAGTTGAAGAGGATCTGCGGCGTGGGCAGGGCGGCCAGTTCGTCGCGGGTGCGCGGATTGAGGTGACGCAGCAGCCCGTATCCGGCATCGGACGGGACCGCCCGCAGCTGTTCCTTCACTCGCTTGAGCGCCTGTTCCGCGTCCTCCGTTCCAGGGTCGAGGCGTACGGGGTGGAGGCTCGTGAACCAGCCGACCGTCCGCGTCAGGTCGAGGCCGCCCACGTCGTCGAGATCCTCGCGCCCGTGGCCCTCCAGGTCGATCAGTACGCCCTTGCCGGCGTCCCGGCGCCATGCCGTGACGGCGAGGGCCAGCCCGGTGAGCAGGACGTCGTTCACGCCGCAGTGGAACGCGGCGGGCACGGTGGTGAGCAGGGGATCGGCCTGTTCGCGCGGCAGGGTGACGGTGAATCGCCGCAGGTCCGCTCCGGTGTAGGCGTCCCGTGGCCCGGTGCCGAGCGGCGGGTCGGCGGCGTCGAGGATCTCGATCCAGCGCGGGAGTTCGTCCACAACCTGTGGATGGTTCGCGGCCGTGACGAGGTGCTGGGCCCATCTGCGGTACGACGTCGGCACCGGGTCGAGTGCCGCGCCCTCCAGCGCCACTACGAGGTCGGGCAGCAGGATCCGCCACGACACTCCGTCCACGACCAGGTGGTGCAGGACCAGCAGCAGTCGTCCCGGCGCGTCGCCCGCGTCGAACCAGACGACCCGGACCATCGCCCCCGCCTCCGGGTCGAGGCTCCGGCGAGCGGCGTCGGCGCGTGCCGCGATCGTCCCGCGGTCGTACCCCTCGACGCGGCTCACGCACGCGGCCGCGTCCACCGTGCCCGGCGGCGCCGTCTCCAGCAGCCACGAGGCACCGTCCGCCCGGCGGGCCCGCATCCGCAGCGCGTCATGGTGGTCGAGGATGGTCCGCACCGCCGCGGTGAGCCGCTCCAGGCCCAGCGTCGGCGGCACGGTCAGCAGCATCGCCTGACTGAACCCGTCGAACCGGCCGCCGCGTTCGGCCAGCCACGACACGATCGGCGGGCGCGGTACCGGGCCGACGCCCGCGCCGGGCGGCTCCGACCGCTCGGCCACGTCCGCCGCCGCCCTCGCGACCGTGGCGAGAGCGGCCGGCGTCCGATGCTCGAACACCTCCCGTGCGCTGATCACGAGCCCGGCGGCCCTGGCCCGCGACACGAGCTGGATCGCGAGGATGCTGTCCCCGCCGAGATCGAAGAACCCGTCCTCGGCCCCGACCGCATCGACGCCCAGCGCCTCGGCGAAGATCTCGCAGAGCAGCCGCTCGGCCGCTGTTCCCGGCGCCCGCGACCCGGCGGCGGAGGCGAACACCGGAGCGGGCAGGGCCGCACGGTCCGTCTTCCCGCTGGCGGTCAACGGCAGTTCGTCGAGCACGACCACGGCCGCCGGGACCATCGACTCCGGCAGCACCCGCGCGGCGGCCCGCCTCAGCGCCGCCGGCTCGGCGTCGCCGGTGACGTACGCGACGAGACGCCGGTCGCCCGGACGGTCCTCCCGCGCCACGACGACGAGCGAGGTCACGCCCTCCTGTTCGGCCAGGACGGTTTCGATCTCGCCGAGTTCGATGCGGATGCCGCGGATTTTGACTTGGTGGTCGGTGCGGCCGAGGTATTCGAGTTGGCCGTGGGTGTTCCAGCGTGCGAGGTCTCCGGTGCGGTACATGCGGCCGGGACCGTACGGGTCGGCGACGAAGCGTTCGGCGGTGAGGCCGGGCCGGTCGTGGTAGCCGCGGGCGAGCTGGATACCCGCGAGGTACAGCTCTCCGGGCACGCCGGGTGGCACGGGCCGCAGCGCGGGGTCCAGGACGTACGCGCGGGTGTTCCACACCGGCCGCCCGATCGGGACGTTCCCGGATCCAGGGCGATGGCGCCACGAGGTCACGTCGACGGACGCCTCGGTCGGCCCGTACAGGTTGTGCAGCTCGACACCCGGCAGGACCTGGTGGAGGCGTCCCGCGAGTTCGGGGGACAGTGCCTCGCCGCTGCACAGCACCCGGCGCAGGCCCGTGCAGGTCGCGGCGTCGGGCTCGGTCAGGAACGCCGCCAGCATCGACGGCACGAAGTGCGCCGTCGTCACCTTGCGTTCCTGGATCAGCTCGGCCAGGTAACCGGCGTCCCGATGGCCGTCCGGGCGGGCGATCACGAGGGCGGCACCTGTCTGCAGGGGCCAGAAGAACTCCCACACCGACACGTCGAACGTCGCCGGGGTCTTCTGCAGCACGCGGTCACCGGCCCCCAGCCCGTACTCGTCCTGCGCCCACAGCAGCCGGTTGACGATTCCGGCATGCGGGACCACAACACCCTTGGGTCGCCCCGTCGACCCCGACGTGTGGATGACGTACGCGGCGTTGGCGGGCGTCACCGAACGGACCGGAGGATCGGCGAGGAACCCGGCCAGTTCATCCCGCACCTCCGGATCGTCCAGGATCAGCAGGGGAGCGTCGGCGGGCAGCCGGTCCGCGACGTCGGCCGTGGTGAGGACCAGCGCCGGCCGGGTGTCGGTCAGGCCGTAGGCGAGGCGGTCGGCGGGATGGCCGGGGTCGATGGGGACGTAGGCCGCGCCCGCCTTGACGACGGCGTACATCGCGACCAGTAGTTCGACTGAGCGGTGTACCGCGAGTGCGACGCGGCTTTCCGGTCCGACGCCGCATTCGACCAGGTAGTGCGCCAGATGGTTGACTCGCGTGTCGAACTCCGCGTACGTCAGCTCGACGTCCTCGTACACCAGCGCGACCGCGTCCGGGGTGCGGGCGACCTGCGCCTCGAACAGGTCCGCCAGCGTCACGTCCGGCACCGGGCGCGCCGTGTCGTTCCACTCCTCCAGCACCCGGCGGCGTTCGGCGTCGTCGAGCAGGTCGATCGCGCCGATCCGGACCTCGGGGTCGGCCACGGCCGTCTCGAGCAGGCGGACGAAACGGGCCGCGATCCGCTCGGCGGTTCCGGCGTCGAACAGGTCGAGGGCGT
Organism: Actinoallomurus acanthiterrae; assembly: GCF_054775715.1. Taxonomy (NCBI): domain Bacteria; kingdom Bacillati; phylum Actinomycetota; class Actinomycetes; order Streptosporangiales; family Thermomonosporaceae; genus Actinoallomurus; species Actinoallomurus acanthiterrae. The sequence continues at coordinate 343,075 of NZ_BAAHCO010000001.1, forward strand.
ACTCCAGCGTCCCGCCGAGTCCGGCCGGACCGCCGTCGGCGCCGCGGTGTTCCTCGAGCATGAGGTGCAGGTCGAACTTCGCCACTCCCGCGTGCACCGGTTCGACGGCCGCCCGCAGTCCGGGCAGGTCGACGGCCGCCCGCTCGGTGTTCTGGAACGCGAGCATGGTCTGGAACAGCGGGTGCCGGGCCATCGAGCGTTCCGGGGCGACGATCTCGACCAGCCGCTCGAAGGGCAGGTCCTGATGCTGGTAGGCGGCCAGGTCGGTCTCGCGGACGCGGGCCAGGAGCTCGCGGAACGACGGGTCGCCGCTCGTGTCCGTGCGCAGCACGAGCGTGTTGACGAACATGCCGACCAGGTCGTCCAGCGCCTCGTCGGTGCGCCCCGCGATGGGCGAGCCGATCGGGACGTCGCTGCCCGCGCCGAGGCGGGTGAGCAGCGCGACGAGCGCCGCCTGCGCGACCATGAAGACCGTCGCGCCGCTTTCGCGCGCCAGTGCTTCCAGCCGGGCGTGCAGTGCGGCGTCGACGTCGAAGGCGACGGTCGCGCCCCGGTACGACGCGCGCGCCGGGCGTGGCCGGTCGGTGGGCAGGGCGAGGCGGTCGGGGAGCCCGGCGAGGGCGTCGCGCCAGTACGCGATCTGCCGTCCGATCAGGCTGACTCGGCGTCCCTCGTCAACCCGCTCCTCGGCACGAGCGACGGAGGCGACGACCTCCCCGGCGCCGACGTCCCGTTTCGCATGCGGCAGTGGAGTCCCGGTATCGCCGACCGAGCGCTGGGCGGCCGTGCCGTCGGTGCCGCCCTCGTCGAGGAGGGTCCGCTGCCAGAGGGCGTAGTCGGTGTACCGGACCGGCAGCGGATCCCACCGCGGGGTGTCGCCGTCGACCCGCGCCGCGTACGCGGTGATCAGGTCGCGGGCCAGCGGGGCGAGCGACCAGCCGTCGCAGGCGATGTGGTGCACGACGATGAGGAGTAGGTGCTCGTCCGCGCCGAGCGCGTACAGGTACGCGCGCAGTGGCGGCTCGACCGCCAGGTCGAAGCCGCGCGCGGCGTCGGCCGTCAGGCGGTCGTCGAGCTCCGGCCCGGTCGCCGTCGCGACGTCGACGACCCGCAGCTCGGGGGCCATGCCGTCGACGACCAGCTGGTACGGCGTGCCGCCGGAGACGGGGAAGACGGTCCGCAGCGGCTCGTGCCGTTCGGTGAGGTCGCACAGGGCGATCCGCAGGGCGGCCTCGTCGAGTTTGCCGGTGAGCCGCAGCGCGATCGGGATGTTGTACGTGCCGGAGGGTTCGTTGTCGAGGCCGTCGAGGAACCACAGCCGCTGCTGCGCGTACGACAGGGGGACGATCGGCGGGTGCTCCACGGGCCGCAGCGGCGGCCGGGCCACGCCCGCCTCTTCGATCGCCCGGACGACACCGGCGGGTGTGGGCGCCTCGAACAGCGCCCGGATCGTCGGCTCCACACCGAACGCCGACCGGATCCGGCTGATGACGCGGGTGGCGAGCAGCGAGTTGCCCCCCAGGTCGAAGAAGCCGTCGTCCGGGTCGACCCGCCCCGCGCCCAGGACGTCGGCGAAGATCCCGCAGACGATCTCCTCCGCCGGGGTCCGGGGTGCGCGGGACCGTCCCGTGGCGGACACTTCCGGGGCGGGCAGCGCGGCCCGGTCGAGCTTCCCGCTCGGGCCCAGGGGAAAGGCGTCGAGGACGACGACCGCGGACGGCACCATGTGGGCAGGCAGCCGGTCGGCGACGAACCCGCGCAGCTCGGCCGAGTCCACGCCTCCTCCCCGACCAACCTGCTTTTCTCGACCAACCGACCCCGGCTGGCCTCCGGACCCCGGCTGGCCTCCGGGCCCGGTGACGTACGCGACCAGGCGCTGGTCGCCTGGCCGGTCCTCCCGCAGGAGTACGACCGCCTGGCCCACCGCCTCGTGTGCGGCGAGCACCGCCTCGACCTCGCCCGGCTCGACCCGGAAGCCGCGGATCTTCAGCTGGTGGTCGGTGCGGCCGAGGTACTCGACCTGGCCGTCGGCGGTCCAGCGTGCGAGGTCGCCGGTCCGGTACATGCGGCCGGGGCCGAACGGGTTCGCGACGAACCGCTCGGCGGTGAGGCCGGGCCGGTCGTGGTAGCCGCGCGCCAGGCCGCTGCCGGTCAGGTACAGCTCACCGGGAACGCCGACGGGGACGGGGTTCAGCCAGGCGTCGAGGATGTACGCGCCGGTGTTGGTCAGCGGCCGGCCGATCGGGGCCCGCCCGTCCGGCGCGCCGTCGTCCTCCCAGGCCAGGGCGTACACGGTCGCCTCGGTGGGGCCGTAGATGTTGGCGATGCGGGCCTGCGGCAGGGCGTCCCGCGCCTCGCGGAGCAGCTGCGGCGGGAGCGCCTCGCCGGCCAGCGCGAGCGTGCCGGCCTTCGGCCGCGCCCCCTGCGCGAGGACGGCTGACAGCGCCGAGGGCACGGCGCAGATCAGGTCGATGTCGACCGGGCGGTCGAGGAGGGCGAGCAGGTCGGGGACGACCTCGATCGAGCCGCCGGCCAGCAGCGGCACGAGCGTGTCGAACACCGAGACGTCGAAGTTGAGCGAGGTCGCGGCCAGTACCCGGGACAGCCGCTCCCGCCCGAAGTCGCGCACGGCCCAGTCGACCAGGTCGACGACGCCCCGATGCGCGACGACGACGCCCTTCGGCCGGCCCGTGGAGCCGGAGGTGTAGATCAGGTAGGCGGCGTTGTCCGGCCGCACCCGCCGCGCGCCCGTCGCCGCTCTCCGGAGCGCCGGCTCGGCGTAGGCCGGCTCCTCCGCGGAGACCGCGTCCGGGGTCTGTTCGGGCAGGTCGGCCGGGACCGGCGCGGAGACGTCCGGCGGGACGCGGGGCAGCGAGCGGGGGAGCACGGTGCCCTCATGGGCGATGACGCAGGCGGGCCCGGCGTCATCGAGCAGGAGCGTAATGCGCTCCGCCGGGTGACTCAGGTCGATGGGGACGTACGCGGTGCCCGCCTTCAGCACCCCCCACAACGCCACGATCAGCTCCGCCGAGCGCGGCAGCGCGACGGCCACGAAGTCCTCCGGGCCGATACCCCGGGCGACCAGCGCACCCGCCAGCCGCTCCGCCCGGGCGTCCAGCTCGGCGTAGGTCAGCTTCTCGCCTTCGAAGACGACCGCCGTCGCTTCCGGGGTCCTGGCGACCTGCTGCTCGAACAGCTCGGCCAGCGTGGCGGTCGGGACCTGCCGGGCGGTGTCGGTGAATTCCCGGAGGATCCGGCGGCGTTCGCCCGGATCGAGAAGGTCGATCGCGCCGATACGCGTGTCGGGATCGGCCGCGACCGCGGCGATCAGGCGATCGAGCCGTGCGACGAGCGCCTCGGCCGTCGAGCGATCGAACAGGTCGGTCGCGTACTCCAGCGCGCCCGCCCCACTCGGATCCAGGTCGAGCAGCACGTCGAACTTGGCGATCCCCGCGTCGACCGGCCGTACGGTCGCCGCCAGACCCGGAAGCTCGAGCTCGACCCGGTCGGTGTTCTGGAAGGCGAGCATCACCTGGAACAGCGGGTGGCGGGCCATGCTGCGCGGCGGGTTGAGGATCTCCACGAGGTGTTCGAAGGGGAGGTCCTGGTGCTGGTAGGCGGCCAGGTCCGCCTCCCGGACCCGTCCGATCAGCTCCCGGAAGGTGGGGTTTCCCGAGAGGTCGGTGCGCAGGACGAGGGTGTTGACGAACATGCCGACGAGGTCGTCCAAGGCCTGGTCGGTGCGTCCGGCGATCGGGGTGCCGATGGGGATGTCGGTGCCCGCGCCCAGTCTGGTCAGCAGTGCGGCCAGCGCCGCCTGCACCACCATGAACACGCTCGCGTCCGTCTCGCGGGCGAGCGCGTCCAGTGACCCCGGATCCAGCCGCACCGGGACCCGCGCGCCCTCGTGCGACGCCTGGGCGGGCCGGTCGGCAGGCAGGTCGAGTTCGTCGGGCAGCCCGTTCAGGGTCTCCCGCCAGTACGCGATCTGGCGCGCGAGGAGGCTGCCGGGGTCGTCTTCGGACCCGAGCGCGTCCTGCTGCCAGAGCGCGTAGTCGGCGTACTGGACCGGCAGCTGCTCCCAGCCGGGCGCCCGCCCCTCGGCCCGCGCGGCATACGCGCCGATCAGGTCCCGGGCCAGCGGCGCCGACGACCAGCCGTCGGCCGCGATGTGGTGGAGCACCACCAGCAGCACGTGCTCGCCGGGGCCGGTCGCGTACAGGTGGGCGCGCAGCGGGATCTCGTCCGCAAGGTCGAACCCGCGCGCGGCGTCCCGCGCCAGGTCGGCATCCAGGTCGCCGGCCTCGGTCACCGGCAGCTCGGGCCGTACGCCGTCCAGGACGACCTGGCACGGTTCGCCGTCGACCTGCGGGTAGACGGTGCGCAGCACCTCGTGCCGGTCGACGACGTCGGTCAGCGCCGCCCGCAGCGCGTCGACGTTCAGGTCGCCGGTCAGCCGGAGGGCGGCGGGCATCGTGTAGGTGGTCGTGGGGCCGTCCAGCCGGTTCAGGAACCACAGCCGCCGCTGCGCGTACGACAGCGGGACCCGCTCCGGTCGCGCCTTGGCGGCGACGAGCGGGGGCCGGGCCGGTGCGGCGGCGTCCAGCCCAGCGGCGAGTCCGGCGACGGTGGGCGTCTCGAAGAGGGCGCGGACGGGCAGTTCCACGCCGAGCACGGACCGGACGCGGGCGGCGACGCGGGTGGCCAGCAGCGAGTCCCCGCCCAGGTCGAAGAACCCGTCATCGATCCCGACCGCCGACGTTCCCAGCACCTCGGCGAAGACCCCGCACAGCACCTCCTCCACCGGCGTACGCGGACCACGCGACGACGCGGTGATGTCCGGCGCGGGCAGGGCACGGCGGTCCAGCTTTCCGTTGGGCGTGAGCGGCAGGGCGTCCATCCGTACGACCGCCGCCGGGACCATGTGCGCCGGGAGGTTCCGCCGCGCCAGGTCGCGGAGCGCGGCGGGGTCCGCGCCGGGACCGGTGACGTACGCGACGATCCGCCGGTGCCGGTCGTCGTCCGGCCCGTCCTCGCGGACGACCGCCGCGACCTCGTCGACGGACGGGCCGACGGCGAGCACGGCCTCGATCTCGCCGAGTTCGATGCGGAAGCCGCGCAGCTGAACCTGATGGTCCGCGCGGCCGACGTACTCCAGACGGCCGTCGGCGCGCCGCCGGGCCAGGTCCCCGGTGCGGTACATGCGACCAGGCCCGTACGGATCGGCGACGAACCGCTCGGCGGTCAGATCGGGGCGACCGAGGTAGCCGCGCGCCAAACCGGCCCCCGCGACGTACAGCTCGCCCGCCACACCAGGCGGCACCGGCCGCAGCGCCGCATCCAGGACGTACACCCGCAGATCGGGGAGGCCAACGCCGATCCCGCTGCCTTGCCCGGTGCCGATCCCGCCGTCCTGACCAGTGCCGATCCCGCTGGCCTGGCCGGCGGTGCTCGCGGCGTCCAGTGGCGCGTAGGTGACGTGCACCGTCGTCTCGGTGATGCCGTACATGTTGACCAGGACGGGCGCGTCGTCGGCGTGCCGGGAGTACCAGTCGGCGAGGCGGTTCGGGTCGAGCGCCTCACCGCCGAAGATCACATACCGCAGGGCAAGGTCTCGCGTCGTGTCCCGGTCGGCGCGCATGAGCTGGTGGAACGCCGACGGCGTCTGGTTGAGGACGGTGACGCGCTCGTCGCCGAGCAGACGCAGGAAGTCCTCCGGCGAGCGGCTGACATCGTACGGAACGACGACGAGGCGGCCGCCGTACAGCAGGGCGCCCCACAGCTCCCACACCGAGAAGTCGAAGGCGTAGGAGTGGAAGAGCGTCCAGACGTCCGACGGCCCGAACCCGAACCACAGGTCGGTGGCGTCGAGGAGCCGCACGACGTTCTGATGGGGGACGACCACGCCCTTCGGCCGCCCGGTCGACCCGGACGTGTAGATGACGTACGCGGAATGCTGCGGCCGCAGCGGCACGACCGGGTCGGCCTCGGGGTACTCGCTAAGCGCCTCGTCGCCGACGCGGACCGGTGTGACGCCTGCGGGCAGTTCGACGGTGGAGTTCGTGAGGACGAGTGCGGGCGCGGCGTCCTCCAGCATGGCCGCGACGCGGTTCGCCGGGTAGTCCGGGTCGATGGGGACGTACGCCGCACCGGACTTGAGCACGGCGAGGATCGCCACGACGAGGTCGGCGCACCGGGGGAGGGCCAGGGCGACGAGCCGTTCGGGGCCGGCGCCGAGGGCGATGAGATGGTGCGCCAGCCGGTTCGCGCGGGCGTTCAGCTCCCCGTACGTCAGGGACGTGCCGGCATCGGTGACCGCGACCGCTTCCGGGTCCCGGGTGGCGCGTGCCGCGAACAGGTCGGGGATGGTCGCGTGACGAGCCTCCGGCCCCCGGAGATGGCCGAGAGCCGCCGTCCGTTCCTTTGGGAGGGCGGCGCGGATTTCCGGTGCCGGGGGATGGCCGAGGGCTGCCGCCCGCTGCTCCGGGAGGGCGGCGCCGATTTCCGGTGCCGGGGGATGGTCCAGGGCCGCCGTCCGTTCCTCCGGGAGGGCGGCGTCGAGCACGCTGATCTCCGGCGTCCGGGGACGGCCGAGGGCCACCGCGCGCTCCTCCGGAAGGGCGACGTCGAGCACGCCGGTCGGCCGGTCCGGGCCGATGGTCGCGAGGGCGCGCAGGAAGTCCAGGAAGCGGGCGTGGTGAGCGGCGACCTCCGCAGGGGTGTACCGCTCGGGGTGGGCGTCGACGTCGATGCGCGTGCCCTCGCCGGTGGAGCCTTCGTACACGTTGACGGCGAGGTCCTCGACCGGGCCGGTGGTCAGTACATGCGGGGCGCCCCGGTGGCCGGCGAAGTCCAGGTCGCGTTCGAACCCCATGATGTTGATCAGCGGGCCGTACAGCGGGCGGGCGTCGCCGAGGAGGCCGAGCTCGCGGCGCAGGTCCTCCAGGCGGTACCGCTGGTGCCGCAGCAGCCGCCCGACCTGCTCGGTCACCTGCCGGATGAGGTCGCGGACCGAGTCGGCGGGCCGGACGTTCAGCCGGAGCGGCAGGACGTTCGACAGCATCCCGGGGGTGCGGCGTGCCGCCGGGGTGGTCCGCGCGGTCACCGCGAGGCCGAGGACGACGTCGGAGACACCGCACAGCCGGGCGGTGTACGCCGCTGCGGCGGCGATCGTCAGTCCGGTGAGGGTGGTTCCGAGCACCCGGGCCGCGGACGCGATCGCGTCGGCCTCGGCCGGGCTCAGCCCGCCGGACTCCCGGATGAACGTCGCGGACGGCCGGGTGCCGTGCACGGGGCGGACCGACAGCGTCGGAGCCTCGGGCAGATCCGCGCAGCGGTCCAGCCAGTACGCGCGGTCGCGTTCGAAGCGGCGGGACGCGCGGTACTCCTCGTCCTCGGTGAGCAGCACCTCCATCGACCCCAGGGTCCCCGCGCCGTACGGCCGTCCCTCGGTCATCGCGGTGTACACCTCGGCGAGCCGCCGCGTGATCAGTGGGCCGCTGTAGCCGTCGACGGCGAGGTGGTGGCAGCGCAGGTACCACAGGTGGCGTTCGTCGCCGAGGCGCAGGAGCGCGTTGTCGAACAGCCGTCCGCCCAGCAGGTCGATCGGGGTGGAGGAGGCCGCGCGCATCCACGCGTGCGCGGCCGCCGTGGGGTCGGCCTCACCGCTCAGGTCGACGACGGGCACCTCGACCGGCGCGATGTCCAGGACCTGCTCCGGCGGCCCCGGCTGCTCCGCCCGGCCGGCGGACCCGTCCGACGGCCCACCGTGCTTCGAGTCACCGCGCTTCGGCCGGCCGTCGGAGGCGGAGTCGACGAGGCGGACGTGCACCGCCTCCACCTCGTGGGCGCAGGCGCGTACCGCGGCGGCGAAGATCTCCGGGTCGACCGGCCCCGAGATCTCGACGTACTGCGCCACCTGGACGGGGGCGTCCGGGTTCAGCAGTTGGGCGTACCAGACTCCGCGTTGCGCGGCGGACAGCGGCCAGGGGGTGGACATGGAGGGTCAGACCGGGAGGTCGGTCGGGGTCGGTTGGCCGGGGAAGGCCGGGAGGTCGGTCGGGGTCGGTTGGTTGGGAAAAACAGGGTCGGGGGTGGGCCGGTCACCGACGCGTTCGGTCAGGTGGGCGGCGAGGGCGTCGATGGTCGGGTGAGTCCAGGCGAGGGTCGGTTCGACGTCCAGGTCGTACTCCGCCTCGATGTCGCCGCACAGGCTCATCGCGTACACCGAGTCCATGCCGTATTCGGCGAGCATGGCCGACGGGTCGATGTCCGCGGGGGAGCGTTCGAGGTATTCGGCGACGCGCTGCGTGAGCCAGTCGCGGATCAGCGTTTCACTGGGCATGGAGGCCTCCGTAGGGGGTGGTGCACCGGGTGAGGGGAGCCCGGTCTATCTGCCGGCGATGGCGCGGAGCTCGGGTTCGAGTTCGGCGTGCAAGGGGCTGAGGTCGCCCGCCAGGAACATCTCGCGCATCCGCCGTCGCTGGATCTTGCCGCTGGTGGTCTTGCCGACGCCGCCCCGTTGGACGAGGACGACGTTCATCGAGGGCAGGCCGAAGGCTCTCGCCAGCTCACCCTTGATCTTCCTGGCGAGGCCCTCGTACGTGAGGTCGCCCAGGTCCTTGGGGCGTACCTCCTGGACGAGAACGACGTGCTCGCGCCCGTCCTCCACACCGAACGCGGCGGCGGCCCGCGCCGCGGGGTGGACGTCCCGGCTCGCCTCTTCCACATCCTGTGGATAGATGTTGCGGCCGTTGACGATGATCAGATCCTTGAGCCTGCCGGTGACGTACAACTCGCCGTCGTGGAGGAAACCGAGATCGCCGGTGCGCAGGAACGGCCCTTCCCCGGTGGACAGGCGCGCCCGGAAGGTCTCCTCGCTCGCCTCGGCGCGCTGCCAGTACCTCAGCGCGACGCTGCCGCCCGCGACCCAGATCTCGCCGATCCGGCCGTCGGGCAGCGGCTCGGCCGACTCGGGCCGGACGATCCGTACGGTCAGGTCGATCGGCCGGCCGCAGGCGACCAGCTCCACGCTGTCCTCTCCCCGACCGACCTGCCCCGGCCGACCATCCGGCCCTTCCCGGCCGACCCGCTCCGACCGACCTCCCAGTCCTTCCCGACCAACTGACCCCGACCGATCTCCCGGTTCTTCCCGACCAACTGACCCCGACCGACCTCGCGGTTCTTCCCGACCAACCGACCCCGACCGACCTCCCGGGGCCGACGGCTCGGCGCGGTCCTGTTCCAGGGCGGCCGCGTTGAAGCGGCCGACGGTCGGCCCGCGGCCGCGTTCGGTGCCGGTGACGAGGAGCGTCGACTCGGCCATGCCGTAGCCGGGTGCCCAGACCTCCCGGCGGAACCCGAGAGCGCCGAACCGCTGGACGACCTTCTCCAGCGTCGCGGTACGGACGGGCTCCGCGCCGTTGAGCGCCCAGGCGAGCGAGGACAGGTCCAAGCCGTCGAGCTGGTCGTCCTTGACCCCGCGCACCAGCCACTCGTACGCGAAGTTCGGCGCGACGGTGTACGCGGCCCGGTAGCGGCTGATCATCCGCAGCCACAGCACCGGCTTCATCACGAACGACACGGGCGAGGTGAACGCCAGGCTCCCGCCCGCGTACAGCGGCTGGAGGAGCAGTCCGATCAGCCCCATGTCGTGGTAGTGCGGCAGCCAGCCCGCGCCGATCCCGTTCTCCGGGCGGCCGAGCACCGTGTAGATCTGCGCCGAGTTGTGCAGCAGGTTGCCGTGGGAGAGCAGTACGCCGCGCGGCTCGCTGGTCGAGCCGGAGGTGTACTGCAGGTACGCCGGGGTGTCCGGCTCCAGCTCCGGCATCGTCCACGTGTCCGCGTCGGGGAGTTCGACGGCGTCGGTGGCGACGCATTCCACCCGGCCGTCGAGGCCGGCGTCTCGCAGCCACGCGGCGAGCAGCGGCGCGTTCGCGCTGTCGGTGAGCACCATCCGGATGTCGGCGTCCTTGATGATGCCCTCCGCGCGTTCGAGCGCGCGCGGATCGGTCGACGGCAGCGGCGACGGCACCGCGATCACCCGCGAGTACAGGCAGCCGAGGAACATCCGGAGGAACTCCAGCCCCGCCGGGTAGAGCAGCAGCGCCGCCTCCCCGTCCAGCCCGGCGCGGCCGAGCCACGCACCGGCCGACCGCGCGCGGCGGTCCAGCTCCGCGAACGTCGCCCGCTCGACCTCGACCAGGTCGCCCTTGCGGTCGTCGACGAACGCGTACCAGCGCTCGTCTCCGAAGCGCGCGACCTGGGCGCGCAGGTGGTGCACGAAGCTCGTCATCGACCGTCCCCGTTCATGTGGTGAGACCCCCCGGCCCGTCCAGCGCGTCACAGGCACGGCCCACGCCGTCCTCCGCCGCGATGTGCCGGCCGATCAGCGCCGCCCGCCGGCGCATCCCGCCGTCGCGTACGGTCGTGGTGATCCGCTCGGCGAGCGCCCCCGGACCGAGCCGCTTGATCGGCAGCGGTGGCGGCCCGGCCCCGATCGCCGCCACCCGGTCGCCCCAGAACGGCTGGTCGCCGAAGAACGGGCAGATGACGGCGGGGATCCCGGCGCGCAGGGCGGCGGCGGTGGTGCCCGCGCCGCCGTGGTGCACGACCGAGAGCGTCTGCGGGAAGAGCCACGAGTGCGGCACGTCGCGTGCGACGAGGATGTCGTCGTCCCCGTCCTCCCCGAAGGCGACGATCCCCCGGACGCCCGCGACGCGCAGCGCCGCCCGTATCGTCCGGAAGGTCGCCTCGGGGTCGCGGGGCACCATGCTGCCGAAGCCGACGTAGACCGGAGGCGGGCCGGAGGCGAGGAAGTCCGTGAGCCGCGGGTCCGGGGTCCAGGAGGGCTCGTCGAGGAACCAGTAGCCGGTGACGTGCACGGACGGGGGCCAGTCCGGCGGCCGTGGCACGAGGGCCTCGCTGAAGCAGGCCAGCACCGGGACGTCCCGGACGGTTCGCATCGGGCCGCGCAGGGAGAGCTTCGGCAGGCCGAGCGTGTCCCGGCGCCACGGGTCGACGATGGGCCGGCCCAGTTGCCAGGCGATCTGGTCGACGAGGTGGAAGCTCAGCCGTTCGGCGCCGAACGCCCGCCGCACGAGCGGATGCGGGAACGCGCTCGTCGGATGGCTGGGCTGAAAGTGGATCAGCGCCTCGTCGACGTGCAGGTACTCGGCGAGGTGATGCCCGACGAATCCCAGCGTCGGGCAGATCAGCAGGTCGGCATCTTTCGAAGCGGACCGGATCTCCTCGAGGAGCATCTCCGCCATCGGCCGGATGAGCCGCTTGAACCCACCGACGAACCGCACCGGGTTGCGGCCGCCCTGCAGCCACTCGCGGACCTCGTCGGTCTCCAGGAGCCGCGCCGGGTCGACGGACAGGACGGCCGTGTCGAGTCCCGCGGCCAGCGGTTCGTGGCCGGCGGCGATGATCAGCCGTACGGCGTTGCCGCGCGCGGCGAGTCCCCGGGCGAGCGCGACACAGGGCTGGACGTCCCCCCGGGAACCGGCCGCCAGTATGACGATGGTGCGTGCCACCGCGGTCACCGGGTGCTCTCGGCGGGCGGCGACCAGGTCAGCAGCGGTGGTCGTTCCGGGGTGTCGGCGGGCGGCGACCAGGCCGGCAGCGGCGGCCGTTCCGGGGCAGCGGCGGTCTCGGCAGGCGGCGTCGAGGTCAGCAGTGACGACGGTTCCGGTACGGCGGGGGCGGTCTCGGCAGGCGGTGTCGAGGTCAGCAGCGGCGACGGTTCCGGCGCGGCGGGGACGGTGTCCTCAGGCGGTGTCCAGGTGAGCAGCGGCGACGGTTCCGGCGTGACGTGAGTGTCGGCGCTCCATTGGGGCCGGGCGTGCCGGGCGCGGCGCTTGCGGGGCGGCAGCGAGACGAGGGCGATCAGCACGCCGAGGCAGACCAGTCCGGCACCGCACAGCAGGCCGATCGAGGTCGCGTGCTGGAACGCGGCGGCGTGAGTCGCGCCCGAGGCCACCTCGGAGTTCTGCCGCGCCGCGATGATCAGCCCGATGACGGCGATGCCGAACGCCCCGGAGACCTCCCGCCCGACGCTGAGGATCCCGCCCGCGACGCCGTGGCGCTCGTCGGGGATCGAGCCCAGAACGTACGCGGTGAGCGGCATGTTCAGCGCCGAGCCGACACCGATCAGGGCGACGCCGGGCAGCAGGTCGGTGTAGCCGTCGCCGGGACGCAGCAGTGCGAACGCCGCCATCCCGACGGCCATGAGCAGCAGTCCCCAGGCGATCGTGGATCGGGCGCCGAGCTTCCGGCCCACCCAGAACGACACCGGGGTCAGCAGGGCGATCACCAGGGCCGGCGGCAGGAACACCGAGCCCGTCTTGGTCGGGGAGAACCTCAGCACCTCCTGCAGGAACAGCGAGGCGTAGAAGAGCACGCCGTTGAAGCCGACGCCCCACAGGATCTGCACGGCGACGCCGCCCGCGAACGCCCGGCTCCGGAAGAACACCACGTCGATCATTGGCGTGGTCGCCCACCGCTCGACGACGATCAGGGCCACGAGCCCCACGGCGGCCAGGGTGAACGCGCCGAGCACCAGGCCGCTGCCCCACCCGTGCGCGGAGACCTCGCTGAGCGCGTACGTGACGGCGAACAGCGTGGTTCCGGAGGCGAGCATGCCGGGCAGGTCGACGCCCTGCGCCGTGGTGTCCCGCGACTCCGGGATGACCAGGAGGCCCAGCAGGACGACCAGCACGCCGGGCGCGAGGTTGATGAGGAAGATCCAGTTCCACGCCCAGTGCTGGGCGATGTACCCGCCGGCCACCGGGCCGAGGGCGAGGGCCAGCGCGGCGGAACCGACCCAGACGACGGTGCCGGTCGCCTGCTCGCGTTCGGTGCGGCCGACGGTGACGAGCGCGAGCCCGGCCGGGATGACCAGCGCCCCGCCGGCGCCCTGGACGACCCGGGCGGCGATCAGCGTCTCGGCGGTCTGCGCCAGCCCGGCGAGCCCCGACGCCGCCGTGAAGATCGTCAGGCCGATCAGGAAGATCTTCTTGCGGCCGTACACGTCCGCCATCCGGCCGCCGGCGAGCATCACGCTGGCGAAGATCAGGATGTACGAGGTGGCGATCCACTCCAGTGTTGACAGAGAGATGCGCAGGTCACGCTGGATCGACGGCAGCGCGACGTTCACGACCGTGTTGTCCAGCGTGGTCATGAACCCGGCGACCGCGATCACAGTGAGCGTCCATCCATGTCGCGCGCGGGTCATTCGCCCTATAACGCCATATTCGCCACCTGGAGTCTTGTCATCGGCGTGATAAGGCCTGTGAGAGAAAAGTGGCCTATGTGCGCATCGATACTCATGCCGGATAAGACACGGTGTTCACTCCTCAGCGTCTTTTCCCATGTGACCGTGTGTAATGGGGGTAGCACAAATGGCGGCTACCGAGCCGGGCGAAGCCGGCCCCCGCCGACTCGGAAAGTCGGCGATTCGCCGGTTTCTCATCGACGCCGTGGCGAGCCGATGCCGGGTGCCCTCTTCCGAGGTCGACCCGGACCAGCCGCTCGATGAACTCGGCCTGACCTCGCGCGATGCGGTCGCCATCGCCGGTGAACTCGAACGCCTCATCGGCGCGCGGCTGCCCGCCACCCTCGTTTACGAACATCCGACCATTGCGCGGCTCACCGACGCCATCGCCCACGGTGAATTCTCCGCTCCAGGCAGTGATTATGCTAATCGGCCGGATTCGGCCACGGCCGTTTCCGACGAACCCATTGCGGTGGTAGGAATCGGCTGTCGTTTCCCCGGCGGCGTGTCCGGCCCGGCCGCGTACTGGCGATTTCTCCTCGACCGCGGCGACGCGATCAGCGAGGTCCCCGACGGCCGCTGGGACGCCTTCGACGACGGCTCACTCGAGGACGTCACCCGGCTCGGCGGATTCCTCGACGACATTGCCGGCTTCGACTCGCGGTTCTTCGGCATCACCCCCGACGAGGCCGACGTCATGGACCCGCAGCAGCGGCTCCTCCTCGAGGTCGCCTGTGAGGCGTTCCTGCACGCGGGCCTCGCGCCCCCGAGCCTGCGCGGCAGCCGCACCGGGGTGTTCGTCGGCGTCTCCGCCCCCGAGTACGGCTACCTCACCGGAACCGCGCCACTACGGCCCTGGACCGCGACCGGCGCCGCGCTGAGCATCATCGCGAACCGCCTGTCCTACCTCCTCGACCTGCGCGGCCCATCGATGATCGTCGACACGGCCTGCTCGTCGTCCCTGGTAGCGACCCACCTGGCCGTACGATCCCTGCGCGAGGGGGAGAGCGACCTAGCCGTCGCCGGCGGCGTCAACGTCCTGCTCTCCCCGCTGATCACCAAGACGTTCGACCTGAGCGGCGCGACGGCCCCGGACGGCCGCTGCAAGCCGTTCGACGCGTCCGGGGACGGCATGGTGCGCGCCGAGGGCTGCGGCGTCATCATCCTGAAACGGCTGTCGGACGCACGGCGCGACGGCGACCGCGTACTGGCACTGATCCGCAGCTCGGCGGTCAACTCCGACGGCCGCTCCAACGGCCTGGTCGCACCGAACGCCGAGGCCCAGGCCGCAGTCGTCCGCTCGGCGTACGCGGGCCTTCCCCGACCCGACTACGTGGAGGCCCACGGCACCGGCACATTCCTAGGCGACCCGATTGAGGCCCGCGCCCTCGCCACCGCCCTACGCGTCCCGAACCCAGCCGTCCCGGATGCGGCCGTCCCGAACACGGCCGGTCCGGATGCGGCCGACCAGGACCGGGTTCGTCCCGGCACACCGGGCCCGAACGGCAACCTCCCAGACGGGAACGGCCCGGATACGTACGGCCTGGGCGGGGGTGGCCTGGAGGCTGACGGCCTGGCCGGGGGCGCCCGGGAGACGGGCAGCGTTGGCGGGGGTGGCCAGGGGGCGGGGGGTCGGTCCGTTCTGATCGGGTCGGTCAAGTCCAACCTCGGGCACCTGGAGGCCGCCGCCGGTGTGGCCGGGCTGATCAAGGTCGTCCTCGCGCTGGCTCACCGGCGGATCCCGCCGAGCCTGCACTACCGGGAGCCGAACCCGCACATCGACTTTCCGGAGCTCGGGCTGGCGGTCACCGCCGACGAGACGCCATGGCCCGAGACCGGTAGGGCCGCCCTCGCCGGGGTCTCCGGCTTCGGATTCGGCGGCACGAACGCACACGTCGTCCTCGAAGAGGCCCCTGCGGCGGAGGACCGGCCACGTCCCCGCCGCGGACCGGCCGTGCACACCCTCCTGCTCTCCGACGTCGAGGCCGACCGGATCGGGCCTTACGCCGCACGCCTCGCCGACTGGCTCGAGACCGCACCCGACTCGGCCCTGCCGGACGTCGCCCACACACTGAGCCGCCGTTTCGGGCGGGGCCGCGCGGCCGCCGCCGTCGTCGGCCGTGATCGCGCCGCGCTCGCCGAGGCGCTCCGCGCTCCGCGCGTCACCGGCGTCACGATCGGCCGGGACGCCCGGCCGGTCTGGGTGTTCTCCGGGTACGGCGCGCAGCGGCCTGGCATGGGCAGGCGTCTCCTGGCCGACGAACCGGCGTTCGCCGCCGCCATCGACGCGCTCGACGGGCCGTTCGCGGCCGAGGCCGGTTTCTCGCTGTGGGACGCGCTGGAGAGCGGCGAACGAGTCACCGGCGTGTACCGCACGATGACCACGCTGTTCGGGTTGCAGGTCGGGCTGGCCACGCTGCTGCGGTCGTACGGCGCCGAGCCCGGCGCGGTGATCGGCCACTCGATGGGCGAGGTCGCCGCGGCGGTCACCGCTGGGGCGATGTCCCTCGCCGACGGCGTCAAAGTGATCACGACCCGGGCGCGCCTGCTCGACGGCATCGCCGAGACGGGCGGCGGGGCGATGCTGGTCCTCGGTTGTTCGGCCGTCGACGCCCTCGGCCTCGTACGGGACGGTGCCGACGTGCACGTCGCGGTCCGCTCGTCGCCGCAGCAGACCGTCCTGACCGGCGACGCCGACGAACTCGCCCGGACCGCCGACCTCGCCACCGGCGAGGGCCTGCTGGCCCGGCTCGTCCAGGCGGAGGGCGCCGGGCACTCGCCCGCCGTCGACCCGATCCTCGACCCGCTGCGCGCCGAACTCGCGCACGTCCGCGGGGGCGCGGCCGACGTGCCGTTCTACTCCACCGTGCTGGAGGACCCGCGCGAGGCTCCGGCGTTCGACGGCGACTACTGGGCCGCCAACGCCCGCCGGACCGTACGCCTCGCCGACGCGGTCGCCGCCGCCGCTGAGGACGGCTTCACGACGTTCGTCGAGGTGAACGCACATCCCCTGCTCGCCCAGGCGATCACGGAGACCGCCGACGGCGCGCTCGTCATCCCGACGCTGCGCCGTCCGCCCCGGCGCTCCGGCCGGCCGGAGGCGGACGACACCGTCACCTTCCACGAAGCGCTCGCCACGCTGACCGTCCACGGCCACCTGCCCGCGCCCACACCGCCGGGCCGCGTCGTCGACGTGCCCGTACCGGCGTGGGAACACCGCCACCACTGGATCGACGCCCCGCCGCGCGGTGCGGCCGGACAGCATCCCCTGCTCGGCGCGCACGTCGAACTGCCCGGCGAGGACCGGCACGCCTGGAGCGCCGACGTGGGCACGGCCGCGTCGCCGTGGGCGGACCGGCCGTTCGGACAGCCGCTCCTGCCCGCCGCCGCGTACGCCGAGATCGCGCTGGCCGCAGGTGCCACGGCCCTGGGACCGGAGGTGGCCGTCACCGGGCTGCGCCTGCACCGGTTCCTGCCGCTCGAGGAGCACACGACCGCCACCACGTCCCTCACGATCGCCCACGAAGACGCGGCGATCATCGACGTACACGCGCGCACCGCCGCAGGCACCTGGACCCACCTGGCCTCCGCCACCGTCGCGCCGGCCGGCAGCCCCCCTGTTGACGCCCCTCCCGCCCGTACCACTACGGCCGACGCCATTCCGGCCGCCACCATTCCGGCTAACGGCCCGTCGGCTAGCGGCGCCTCGGCTAGCGGCGCCTCGGCTAGCGGCGCCTCGGCCAACGGCGCGTCGGCCAGGCCACCGGTCAGCAGGCCGTCGGCCAGCGGGCTGTCGGCCAGCCCGTCGGTCAACCGGCCGCCGGCAAGCGGCGCGTCGGCCAATGGGGAGTCGGTCAGCGGCACGTTGGTCGACGGCGCCGGCGTGGACGCCGAGGTCGAGATCGGACCGGCCGAGGAGGGCAACCGTCACTTCCGGCTCCATCCCGAGGTGTTCGGCCGCTGCCTGGCCGCGCTCGCCGACCTCATGGACGGCGGCGGATCCGCCACGGATCCGGCCCTGCCCGCCTGGCTGCCGGAGTCGATCGGCGCCGTGCGGGTGTACGGACCGACGAGGAACGGGGGCCGCTGCCTGATCCGGCTCACCTCCACCAGCGACGGCCGTACCGCCGACCTCCGACTGGTCGGGGAGGCGGGACGGATCCTGCTCGAGGCCACCGACATCCGGCTGCGCCCCTACGGACGCACCGAACTGCCCGTGCCGCTGAGCACGAAGCTGGCCGAGGTCGTCTGGGAGCCCACCGGAGCGGCATCGGCGGTGGACGGCGGCTCGTTCGGGGATGCGGTGGTGGCGGGTGCGTCGGGCGGCCGGGCTGCGAGTGAACCAGGTGTCGGAGCGGCATCGGTGGTGGACGGCGACCTGTTCGCGGACGTCGTCGTGCTGGCCGCTCCTGGCGACCCGGTCGCCGGCGAACTGCCCGCCGGCGCGGTCCGCGCGATCGACGACTGGACCGCCGTCGAGCAGCGGGCACGAGGCTTCGTGATCGCCGGAGCGAGGACCGCGGCTGACGGCGTTCCCGGCCGCGCGACGGTCGAGAGCGCTACCGATCATTCGGCGGACGAGAGCGCTACCGATCACCTGGAGAACGAGAGCTCGGTCGGTCATGCGGCGAACGAGGACACGGCCGGGCGTCCGGTGGGCGCGGACTCGATCGGGGTTCCGGCGCAGGTCGTGGTGCTCGTGCCTGGCGATCTGACCGGCGTGCGGCTCGTGCTTGCCGTGTCCGGTCTGGTTCGCGGGCTGACGAGCGGGTCCGCGCTGCCCCGTCTGTGGCTGGTCACCCGGGGTGCGCTCCGGCCGGCGGGCACGGGCGCGGGCGAGCCGGGGCAGGCGTTCGTCGGCGCGATGGTGCGGGTGCTCGGGTTCGAGATGCCGGCTCTGCGCGCCACGCACCTGGACCTCGACGCCACCGGGCCGGCGAGCGTGGCCGCCGCGCAGATCGCCGCCGAGCTGCGCGCCCGCCCGGCCGACACTGAGATCGCCCGGCGCGGGGGTGCCCGGTACGTCGCGCGGCTGGCCGCCGCCCGCCTCGGCGACGGGCATGACCCAAAGCCGGCGACCGCGGGCCGGACCGCCGGCCACCGCCTGCGCCCGGTCGTCCGGCGGGGAGCCGCGTACGTGATCAGCGGGGGCTACGGCGGTCTGGGTCTGGTCACCGCCCGGCTGCTGGCCGAGCGCGGCGCGGGACGGATCGTGCTGTCCGGGCGGAGCGGCCCGCCGCCCGATGCGGAGAAGGCCATCAGCGAGCTGCGCGAGAGCGGCGTCGAGGTCGAGGTGGTCCTCGGCGACATCGCGGCACCCGGTGTGGCCGAGCGGGTGGTCGCCGCCGCCGGGGATCGGCTGCGTGGCGTCGTTCACGCCGCCGGCGGACTCGCCGACCGGATCTTCACCGACATCGACGTGGCCGACCTGCGCCGCGTCTGGGCGCCGAAGGTCGACGGCGCGTACCGGCTGTACGAGGCGGCGCGCGGGCACGACCTCGACTGGTGGGTCGCCTACTCCTCGGCCGCCGCCCTGCTCGGCTCCCCGGGCCAGGGCGCGTACGCCGCCGCCAACGCCGCGGTCGACGCCTTCACCGGATTCCTCCGGGAGCAGGGCGTGCCCGCCGTCACGATCAACTGGGGCACCTGGTCCCGGGTCGGCGGCGCGGCGAACCTGACCGGCGGGCCCGTGAGCGGCATCGACCCGATCACCCCGGAGGAGGGCGCGGAGACCCTCGAAGCGCTGCTCGCCCACGACCGGGCCGCCACCGGCGTGCTCCGTTTCGACCCGCGCCAGGCGGTGACCGTGTTCCCCGAACTCGGCCGGATGCCGTACTTCTCCGCGCTGGTCGGGGCGCTGCCGGAGGTCGCGGACGACTGGCCCGGCCCGGAAGCGCTGCGCTCCCTCGAACCCGCCGCCGCCCGCACACTGGTCCGCGACCGGGTCGCCGAGCGGGTCGCCACCGTCCTCGGATTCCGCCCCGACCCGGCGCAGTCGCTGACCGACCTGGGACTGGACTCGCTCGTGGCGGTTCGCATCAAGAGCGCGCTGGAACACGACTTCGGGCTCACGGTGCCCGCGACGGTGCTGCTGCAGGGTGGCAGCGTCGAGGTGCTGACCACCTGGGCGCTCACCGAGCTCGGACTCGCCGACCCCGAGCCAGGCGAGGAGGCGGCCGGTCGGGCGTCCGGCACCGCATCCCGCTCCGACGGCACGACCCGCGGCGCCGCAGGCCGGCCCGAAGACCGGGCCTCCCGTGCCGCACGCGACCGCCTGGAAGGCGAGGCGTTCGTCGACGCACGGGACGCCTCCGAGCGGCTCGTCGTCCGCGTCTTCGAACGCGTCCTCGGCGCCGACGGGGTCTCGGCCACCGACGACTTCTTCGCCCTCGGCGGGCGCGAGGACCAGGCGCGTACCGTCCTGGAGATCCTCGAACTCGAGGTGGGCCGTCCGGTCGACCACGCGGAGCTGTTCGCCCACCCGACGGTCGAACACCTCGCCTCCGTGATCCGCAAGGGTGAGGAGGAGGCCGCGCGCCGTATCGTCCGGTCCCTCAGCCCGGCGACACGCGGACGGCCGTTCTTCTGTATGCACCCGGCGGGCGGGACGACCGGTGTGTACCGGCAGCTGGCCACGCTCGTCGGCGGTCCGTTCCTCGGGCTGGAGCGCTTCGCCGATGCGCCCAGTGTCGAGGAACGCGCCGCCCGCTACGCCGCGCTGATCCGGGCGACGCAGCCGCAGGGCCCGTACCGGCTGGGCGGCTGGTCGTTCGGCGGCGTGGTGGCGTACGAGACCGCCCGGATCCTCGGCGACGTCGAGCTCCTGGCCCTGATCGACGCGGGGATCCCCCGGCAGGTCGACGACGCGGCGGAGGCCGCCGCCCGCCGGTACGCCGACTTCGTGGCCTACCTCAACGAGACCTATGACCTCGGCGTGACGCTCGGCCTGGAGGAGCTGCGCCCGCTCGACGAGGACGCGCAGCTCGCCCTGGTGATGGAGCGCGCCGCGCCGCTCATGGAGACGCTGCCGCCCGCGGTGCTGCACCACCAGCTCACCTCGCACGAGGACACGCGGTCCCTGGAGGCGTACCGGCCGGAGCCGTACGACGGGCGCGTGGTCCTCTACCGCGCGACCGAGCCGACGCCCTGGACCGTACGGGACGCCCGGTACGAGCTCGACGAGACCAACGGCTTCGGCGGCCTGTGCCCGCGCCTGGACGTCGTCCCGATCCGGGGCGCGCACCACCTGAACCTGCTCGACCCACCTGCCGTTCACGCCCTCGCCGGCCATCTGGGGGCGCTCCTCACTGGGAGGTAATCCATGTCCGATCTGCTCGAAGCGGTCCGCGCGGGCGCAGGGCCCGCCGATCTGCTCTCCTGCGAGCTGCCGACGCGATTCCGCGCCGCGCACACGCTCAAGGACGAGGTGGGCATCTTCGACGGCGAGACGGACAAGGACGTCCGGCGCTCCATCCACGTCGGCGAGGTCGACATGCCCGAACCGGCACCGGACGAGGCCGTCGTCGCGGTGATGGCCGCGGCGATCAACTACAACACGATCTGGTCGGCGATCTTCGAGCCGATCCCGACCTTCGCGTTCCTGGAGAAGCTCGGCCGTACGGGCCCGTGGGGCGCGCGGCATGACCAGCCGTACCACGTTCTCGGCTCCGACGCCGCAGGCGTCGTCGTCCGGACCGGCGACGGCGTGCACAACTTCAAGGTCGGGGACCGGGTCGTCGTCCACGCCGGCGTCGTGGACCACCAGCACCCCGCCAGCCAGGAGGACAGCATCTCCAGCCCCGCCCTCGCGTGGGGCTTCGAGAACAACTATGGCGCGTTCGGCGAGTACACCGTCGTCAAGGCCAACCAGCTGATCCGCAAGCCCGCGCACCTCACCTGGGAGGAGGCGGCCGCGAACACGCTGTGCGCGGCGACGGCGTACCGGATGCTGGTCGGCGCCCACGGCGCCCGCATGAGGCAGGGTGACGTCGTCCTGGTCTGGGGCGGTACGGGCGGGCTCGGCTCGTACGCCGTGCAGCTCGTCAAGAACGGCGGCGGCGTCCCGGTCGCCGTGGTCGGCTCCGAGGAGAAGGCCGAACTGGTCCGGCGGCAGGGCTGCGACCACGTCATCAACCGCACCGAACTGGAGCTCGGCGAGGACGGGCTGCGCAGCCCGAAGGCGTGGCGGCGGCTCGGCGAACGGATCCGCGCCCTCACCGGGGAGGACCCGCACATCGTGTTCGAGTACCTGGGCGCGGAGACGTTCGGGGCGTCGGTGTACGTCGCCCGGCGCGGCGGCAAGATCGTCACGTGCGGTTCGTCGACGGGCTACCGGCACGAGTACGACAACCGGTTCCTGTGGATGAACATCAAGAGCATCATCGGCAGCCACGGCTTCAACTACCACGAGGCCGTCGAGACCAACCGCCTGATCGGCCTGGGCATGATCCACCCGACCCTGTCCAGCGTCTACACCCTGGACGAGGCCGCCGAGGCGACCCGCGCGGTGCAGACCAACCAGCACATCGGCAAGGTCGGTCTGCTCGTCGGCGCGGAGAAGGAAGGACTCGGCGTCGAGGACCCGGCCCTGCGCGAGCGCGTGGGCGAGGACAAGCTCACCCTTTACCGCCGCTGACCGTCAGCGTAGTGGGGTGACTCTCCGGCGATCAGCTCGGCGAAGGCGGCGTGCCTGGCGATATCCCCGGATCAGCACGCCCACGGCGGCGTGCGCCGCGGGCCGCGTCGACCGGGTGAGCACAGCGGTGCCCTTGGCGGCGGCCGCGTCCAAGGTGAGGCTCTCCAAGGAGATCAAAGAGCTCACGAGCGGACGGTTCGGCGGCGGGGTGAGCTCAACGAGCGCGCGGCCGCCCTGAAGGGCGCGCCGCGCCCTTTCCAGCAGATCCTCCAACAACGCCCTGGTCTCCGGCGTATCACGGGCGTCCTCAAGGTCGGCACGTGAGACACCATGGTGTTCGAGAATTTCGAGGGGGATGGTGAGCCGTCCGGCATTCAGGTCCTCTCTGAGGTCCTTGATGTTGTCCAGACGCTGACCGGCATCGATATAGGAACGGCAGGCGGACCGGAACGCCGGGTCGTCGGCGGGACCCACCAAACAGGCCACGAGAATGAACGCCGGCAATGAGTACGCGTCGAGGTACTCCTGATAGTCCGCTTCGGTGGCGAAACCGGAGCTGTCGATGTCCGTCGATGCCGTGGCGAGGTAGTGCTCCAGATGCCGCCGAAGCCCGGGATGGGCGGTGACGGTGTTCAGCAACGCACGGATCAGCGGTTGATCGCCTTCGCCGGTGGACAGGCCCAGGCGGACCTGCTTCTCCCACCCGTCGTACGCCTCGACGCGCTCGGCACGGGGACGGTCAGCGTCGAGGATCGTATCGGTGTGATGCATGAACGCCGTTGCGGCGATCACGTGTGGCACCAGGGGAGCGGGCAGCAGCAGCCGTGCCGCGAGATAAGGACCCCGCCGGAACCGCGCGACCAGCTCGCGCTGCTCGGTGTAGTTCTTACGCAGCCGGGGCTCGGTGATGCCCGCGGCATCAAGCGCCCTTCTCCAGGTGGTCATGGACCAGCTCCCATGGCGTAGCACCAGCACCGCCGCTGCATTTCCACCTTCGGGTAATGCCGTGACTCGACGGGATTTCTCTACATTATGGAGCGTTCGAGGGCAAGGGGGACTCGCTGCAAATGATGGGACATTCGTAGATGCGTGCATTGATGCCGCTAGTGGTGTCGGGGGTTCTCCTGGTCGGCGTGTCGGCCTGTGGCACGGCGGACCGGCCGACTCGAGCAACGGCGGACGTGTCCACCGGCTCGGCTGCCGTACCGGGATGTGACGGGGTCGCCGTGGGACCGGCGCAGGAGGTCGTCTCGGTCGCCGACCGTGCCCGGCTGGGGCTGGATGTTTGGCCTGACACGGCGCTGGGCGTACTGAACGACGGAGGCGGCAAGTACCGATTCTTCGCGACCGGTACACCCGGTTCGCGGCCTCCGCAGAAAGTCGTCGTCACGAGTGGGACGCTCAGCCATCCGGTGGCGGGTGGCGTCCGGAGCGCGCAGGCCGTTGCCGGCATACCGAGCGGCTACGACTACGCGGGTGGTGGCCCGGTCTTCCGCGATACCCGAAGCGGGCAGGTGCTGGAGATGCTGCACCTTGAGCGCCCGTACGGGAATGACCCGTCGAAGTTCTACACCGAACTGCACCTTGGGCGTGTCGATCCGAAGACGGGAAGGGTGGTGCGGCTCGGCGAAATCGTACGGCCGCACGTTGATTTCGCAACCGCGAAGCGGACACAGGCCACGATCGATCTCGGCGCGCCGTCGTTCAGTGTCACGAAGGTCGGTACGACCTCATACCTCTACGTCTACTTCGCGGACGCCTCCGCCGACGGATCAGGACACATCGCCTTCACCGGACTGTCGGTGGCACGCGCATCGCTCGCCTCAGTGCTGGCCGCGGCCAAACGCGGAAAGGCGACCGCGTGGCACAAGTACGCGGGCGGAAAGTGGACGCAGCAGGCGCTGGGCGGCGCGTCCGCGGACATCAACGCGGGGCGGCCGATGGCCTGGGCGCCGGATGTCGCCCGCGGCGACGGACGTACGATCATGGTCGCCGGTGAGTCACCGCACGAGATGGTCCTGTCCACTTCGGCGAACGGTGTGAGCGGATGGTCCGCGCGGCATCCGCTGTGGCGTGACCCGGATTCCTTCGACGCCTACCCGACCATCGTGGCGGCCGGCGGCGCGCCGAACACGCCCGGCACGACGTTCTTCGTCTACTACACCCAGTGGCAGAGCGCGACACCGGACTGGTCGAAGGCCCGGCTGATGCGGCGGACGGTGCGGTGCACGAAGGGAACGCCCGCGACCGCGACCGCCCTGGTCCGCTACAGCAACGGGACGCGGCATCAGGTCACGACCGGACCGGCCCCGGCCGGCTACCACGAGGAAGGGCGCTGGTACCTGCGCTCGGCGCAGGAGCCGGGCACGGTTCCGCTGTACGGCTGCCGTAACGGACAAGACGATCAGTTCCTCTACAAAGAGGCGGACTGCGGCGGCTCGCAGTACGCGATCGTCCAGACGGAAGGCTGGATTCACACCACCCGGCCGGCCGGTCCATCCGTGCCTCTCTACCGATGCCACATCGCCGGGATCGGAGATCACTTCGTCTCCGTGCGCGCGGACTGCGAGGCGCCCGGAAACGCGAACGTCACCCAAGAGGGCCTGCTGGGATACGCACTCACCCGTTGATCGTCGAGGAAGCCGAACCGCCTTCGGCTGGGCGAAGGGAGCCTTGAAAACCGGAGGACGTGGGGCAGACGGGGCTGCCAGTCTGGTGAGCCGATCATGGAGGATGCCCTATGCCCGACGGCGATGAAGCGTCGTTTCTCGGGGAGTTCAGTCAGCGGCTGCACAGTGGCGACCTCGGCGTCGTGTGCGATGCGCTGAGCGATTATCAGCAGGCGCAGGCGGACACCAGGTGGGGAGTGGACAACCCGTACTGGCCACTGAACAACGAGGTACTCTTCGTCGCCCGCGACCTCCTGGACCGGTCGTCCACGCTCGACGACGAGAACCGGCATCGGGCGCTCTCCTGGTCGCTCACCATGGTGTGGCACCTCGGTGAAGACGAGGACGCCGACCGGGTCGCCGAGATTCTGGAAACCACCTCGGACCCCGGGCTGCGGGAGGAAGGGATGATGGCCGCGTCCACAGCTCTCGAGGACGCGGAGGAGCCGAACCCTCGGCTCCTGGCGGCCGTCCGCGCGATCGCCCTCGACGAGAGCCTGGACGCGCGGGATCGCGGCTCCGCGATCCATGCCCTGGGCGATCTCGACCTGCCCGAGGTGGAGGCCCTCTTCATCCGCCTTACCGAGTCCGGCGACCTCAAGGTCCAGGTCAGCGCCGCCGGGCAGCTGACATCGCCCAAGAGGGTTCGTGTGCACCGCGAGTTGCTCCAGCAGCTCGTCGAATCCTGGCCGGAGGACGCGGGCCCCTTTTCCGGGGACGTTCGTGATGCGCTCGTGGGCTTCCACAGCACGTACTGGAAGGACGCCCACCTGGACGATCCGGCCCTCCGGAACGCTCACGACGAGCTGCGGTTCCCGCTGACCGACGAGACGTGCCTGGAGGCGTTCACCACGCTGCTGCGCAGCGACGACCCGGTCGCCGTGGGTATCGCGCTCGACCACTACGAATGCGGGGAGGGGCTGCGGCACGTCCTGGATGACTCCGGCTTGGCGGACGCCTACCTGCCCGAGGTTCTGGAGCGCGCCCGCGAGGTGCTCCGTCGTCCGATCTCGCCCGCCGAGGTGAGCGCGCTGAACATGATCGGGGCGCAGCACGCGAAACCGGGTGACGCCGACCTGCTGGTGGACATCCTCGGCCGGACGGATTCCGACACCGTCCGGCATGAGGCCATCTGGATGGCGTACGGGCTCTTCGACGAGGCCGAGACTGCGGACGCCCGGCTCGTCGAGGCGGTGAGCGGTGTGATCTTCGCCCCGTCCTCCGCCTCCCACGGCACCAAGGAGACGGCGATCCGGATCCTGGCCGACGGGCTCGGCGCGGGCGCCGACGACGTCCTTCTGCGTGCGATCCGCGAGGGGGAGCCCGACGTGCAGGTGCACGCGGTCTCCTACCTGGTGAAGACCGGCGGCCTGGACCGCCACCGTGCGGTCATGGAAGACCTGGCCGAAAGCTGGGAGGAGCGTCCTCCGGGGCGCTTCTGGGGCCAGAACCCCGTCGACCTGGTCTTCGGGAAGCCGCATAGCGTTCACTGGGAGGGGCACCGGCTGCAGGACCCGGACCTGCATAGCGCGCACAGAAGGCTGCGCCTCCCCACGGCGGACGAGTCGTACCACGACGCCATGCGCACGATGCTCGAAAGCGGCGACGCGGCCGCCGTCGGCATCGCCCTGGACCATTGGTGGGACTCGGAAGGCGCCCTCGCACGAGGTGGCGAAGAGGCACGGCAACCGGCGAGGGCGCTCGTCCTCACGCTGATCCAGGAGATCCTGCGGCAGCCGCCGTCCCCGCCCGAGCTCAGCCGCGAGTACGGTCCCCGCGCCGCCCACCTCACCGCCCTGTCGGCGCTGAGGATCGCCGCGAAGGACGACCTGTCCGTGCTCGCCGACTCGCTCGAGAGCGCCGACTCGCTTCGCGACCAGGTCCTCGACACCGTGAGAGACGTGCTCTGGTCCGTCGACCACTCCCACCCCCGGCTCGTCCAGGCCCTTGGGGACATCGTGTGCGACGAAGCCGTCCCGATGAGCGAGCGCGGTCAGGCCTTGTATCTGCTGGGGGAGTTTCGGAGCGACAACTCCGTCGACGTCCTCTTGAGCGCGACCCGCTGCCCCGAGCTGGAGATCCAGGCGGCCGCCGCCGTGGTCCTCGCACGGGACGAGACGTTCGAAGAGCACCGTCCGATGATCCAGGCCCTCGCCGCGAGCTGGCCCACGGAAGACGTCCCGACCGAAGTCATCGAAGTGCGCGAGCTTCTCGAAGACTCGGACGAAGAGTAGGGCTCCTCGACCCACCCCAACGGCATCGGCAACCTCCGGCCGCGTCCCGGTCAGCCGGTGCCGGTGCGCAGGGCCGTGTCGTCCTCGTCGAGATCCGCGGTGTCCGCCGTCTCCAGATCGACGCCCGCCGCGTCGAGCGCGGCCACGAGGTCGTCCGGCGGCAGGCTGTCGGTCACCAGGACCGACACCTCCTTGAGGTCGCAGATGTGCACGAATGTGTTACGCGAGAACTTCGACGAGTCGGCGACGATCACGACCCGGGACGAGGACTCGATCATCTGCCGGATCATCTGGGCCTCCGGCAGGTTGGTGGTCGAGAGCCCGTTGTCCCCGGACACGCCGCCGACGCCGATGACGGCGACGTCCGCGCTGATGCCCCGGGTCCCGGCGAACCCGACCGGCCCGACGGTGACCATGGAAGCGACCCGGCAGGCGCCGCCGATGACGTACAGGTCACGGACGACGTCCGGCGGGATCTCGCTCGGCACCCGCAGGTTGTTGGTCACCACCGTGAGGTTGCGCTTGCCGGTGAGGGCGCGGACGACCTCGAGCGTCGTGGTGCCGCCGTTGATGAGCACCGTCTCGTCGTCGGAGATCAGCCGGGCGGCTCGCGCGCCGATCGCCTGCTTTGCAGCTTTATGCACGGAGATGCGGTTTTCGAACGGAGTGTCGGCGGTGGCCCGCTCGCCGAGGGCCATCGCGCCGCCGTGCGTCCGTGCCAGCAGGCGCCGTCTGGCCAGGTGATCGAGATCCCGCCTGATCGTGTCGACCGAGACGCCGAACCCCGTGGCCAGCTCGGTCACCGTGGCATGACCGCGCTCGCGGACGTACCTCACGAGCTCGGCACGGCGTTGTGCCGGTAGTGCGGTGTCCTGCATGTTCACTCCCTGAAGCCTGCACCTTCTTGCGGCTTCTTTCCGTTTTTTGCCCGTTCAGCATTGACCATACCGCAACGACGTGACTAACGTCGCATTGCAGCGCCCGAAACATGCATGAAACAGCAGGGGCGGGCGCTCAGCAGCAGCACCCCCGGCTGCCCTGTGTCAGGAGACGACATGGAACCCAATCCGACCGTCGCCCACAAGTCCATCCCTCGCCGCGGTTTCCTCCGTTTCGGCGGCCTCGCTCTCGGCGCTGCCGCCGCCGCGCCCGTCCTCAGCGCGTGCGGCAAGTCCGCGGCGGGTGGCAGCTCCTCGGGCAGGACGGAGCTGACGTTCGCCAGCGCCAAGTTCTACGGCAAGTCGAACCTTGGCCAGATCGTCGAGCAGTTCAACAACTCCCAGAGCAAGATCCACGTTACGTACCGGGAGCTTCCGCCTCCGAGCTCCAGCACCGAGGTCCACCAGCAGCTCGTTCAGACGGTCGGGCGCGGTGACGGCAGCGTCGACGTGTTCACCCAGGACATCATCTGGATCTCCGAGTTCGCCGGCGCCGGGTGGGCGCTGCCGCTGGACGAGTACATCGGCGCGTCGGAACGGGCGCAGTACTTCCCCGGTGTCGTCCAGGCGTGCACCTG
Source organism: Actinoallomurus acanthiterrae (assembly GCF_054775715.1). Classification (NCBI taxonomy): domain Bacteria; kingdom Bacillati; phylum Actinomycetota; class Actinomycetes; order Streptosporangiales; family Thermomonosporaceae; genus Actinoallomurus; species Actinoallomurus acanthiterrae. The sequence goes on from NZ_BAAHCO010000001.1 coordinate 371,405, forward strand.
GCAGGGCAAGCTGACCGCGCTGCCGTGGTTCGTCGACTCCGGGATGCTCTACTACCGCAAGGACCTGCTCGACAAGGCGAACCTGAAGGTCCCCACCACCTGGGACCAACTCGTCTCCGCGGCCCAGTCCCTGAAGTCCGGCGGCAAGACCCAGTTCGGCTTCCTCTGGCAGGGCAAGCAGGCCGAGGTCCTGGTGTGCGACCTGGTGGAGTTCGTCGGATCCGCCGGCGGAAGCATCCTGGGACCGGACGGGAAGACCGTGAGCATCGCCGACCCGCCGGCGGTGAAGGCCGTGCAGTTCATGTACGACACCATGAACCGCCTCGCGATCACTCCGAAGGACGTCCTGTCCTGGGACGAGGAGCCGAGCCGGCGCCCGTTCACCGCCGGGCAGGCGGCGTTCATGCGCAACTGGTCCTACGCCTACGCCATCGCCCAGGACCCCCAGCAGTCGCATGTGGTCGACAAGGTCGGGGTCGCGCCGCTGCCCGCCTTCCCGGGCGGGAAGAGCTCGGCCTGCCTGGGCGGCTACCAGTTCGGCGTCTCCGCGTCCTCCAAGCACAAGGAGGCGGCGGTGGAGTTCGTCAAGTGGATGTCCAGCCCGGCCACCCAGCTCAAGTTCGCCACCGAGGTCGGCCTGGCCCCCAGGCCGGCGGTCTTCGCCGAACCGGCCCTCGCCAAGGCGAACCCGTTCATGGTCAAGCTCAAGGACGTCTTCACCGGAGGCACCCCACGGCCGGTCACGCCCAAGTACCCGCAGGTGACCCTGGCCCTGCAGTCCGGCGTCTCCAAGGCCCTCACCGGCGGTGACGTCCAGGGCTCCCTGCAGTCCGTCAAGAGCGAACTCGCCAGCCGACTCTCCTGAAGGGACGGCCGATGTCCCATTCCCTCAAGGAACATTCCCTCAAGGAACGACGCATGCCGGCCCGGCTCGCCGCCGGCACCGCCGTACCCGACGCGCGCGGCGTGCCCCGGCGGCGAGGCCCCGGCCGGAGCCATCGCGGCCGGCTCGGCGCGGTGGCGCTGATGGCGCCGACGCTGCTCTCCCTGCTGGCCGTCTCCCTGTATCCGGTGCTCCGTTCGCTGTGGATGTCCGCCCGGGACACGACCCTGGCGCAGCGGACGGACTCCTTCACCGGCCTGAAGAACTACCGGACCCTCTGGAGCGACGCCCAGTTCTGGAACGCCTGGAAGCAGACGGTCGGCTTCACCGTCGTCTCGACGCTGCTGGAGACGCTCCTCGGCCTCGCGATCGCGCTCGTGCTGTTCGAGGCGTTCCGTGGCCGTGGCTGGGTGCGGGCGGCCGTGCTGATCCCCTGGGCCATCCCCACCGTCGTCACGTCGCGGATGTTCGGCTGGCTGTTCGACGGCCAGAACGGCGTGGTCAACTATCTGCTCGTCAAGCTGCACCTCGTCCCGCACAACGTCAACTTCCTCGGCAGCACGACCTGGGCGATGCCCACCATCGTCCTGGCCGACGTCTGGAAGACGGCGCCGTTCATGGCCCTGTTGATCCTCGCGGGTCTCCAGACGATCCCGCACTCCCTGGGCGAGGCGGCGCGGATCGACGGCGCGTCCGCCTGGCAGGTCTTCTGGCACGTACGGCTGCCGCTGCTGATGCCGTCCCTGCTCGTCGGCGCGATGCTGCGCGCCCTCGACGCCTTCCGGATCTTCGATCTGCCCTACACCCTGACGGGCGGGGGCCGGCCGACTCCACCGAGACGCTGTCGACCCTGGCCTACAAGCACCTCTTCTCCGGCCTGGAGATCGGGTACGGGTCGACGATCTCGACCGCGATGTTCGCCACCGAGGCGCTCGTGGCGATCGGGTTCGCGGTCTTCATCTTCCGCCGGCTGAGGGCGGTGGAGGGCTGATGGCCGCCACCACGGTACGCCTCCGGACGGCACGCCCCGGACGCCCCGTACGGCGGATGGCGATGTGGGCGGCCGTCGTCCTGATCGTCGTCTGGTCGACGTTCCCCTTCCTCTGGCAGCTCAACGCGTCCTTCCAGCCGGACCGCAGCCTGACCCGTCACACGCCGTCGTGGTTCCCGCTGCCGGGCACGTTCGCGCACTACCGGAACGTCTTCGTCGTCAAGGGGTTCGGCGCGTACATCGTGAACAGCGCGATCACCGCCGGCCTGTCGACGATCATCGCGCTCGCGTTCGCCGCGCTGTGCGCGTTCGCCCTGGCCCGCCTGCCCGTGCCGGGCAAGGGGCTCGTGCTGGGCGTCATCCTCGGCATCTCGATGTTCCCGCAGATCTCGATCGTCACCCCGCTGTTCCTCGTGCTCCGCAAGCTGCAGCTCCTCGACACCTACCGCGGCCTCACCGGGGTCTACGTCGGCCTCGCGCTGCCGTTGATGGTGTGGGTGATGTGGGGGCACTTCCGGGCGATCCCCAAGGAGGTCGACGAGGCCGCCAGGATCGACGGCGCCGGGCCGATCCGCACGCTGTGGAGCGTCATCCTGCCGATGGCGCTGCCCGGCGTGGTCACCGCCGGCCTGCTCGGCTTCATCGCGAGCTGGAACGAGTTCCTGCTCGCGCTGTCCTTCACCAGCACGCCCGCGCACCAGACGATTCCGGTCGGCATCGCCAACTTCACCGACCTGTACTTCATCCCCTGGGGCGACATCGCGGCCGCGTCGGTCGTCGTGACGATCCCGCTCGTCGGCATCGTCCTGGTCTTCCAGCGCCGCATCGTCGCCGGGCTGACCGCCGGGGCGGTGAAGGAATGACGCGCGAGCCCGACCGGCGACAGGAGTACGCGGAGGCCGCAGCGGCCGTCCCGGCGGCGGCCCGCGACGCGGCACCCGCCCTCACCGGGTTCAACGCGTGCGTCGACCACGTGCATCGGATCCGCTCCGTGACGCTCGACGCGTTCGCCGCCGTCGGCGTACACCACCACCCGATGACCCGCGCGCTCGTACGGCAGGTGCTCGACCGCATCGCCGGCGGGCACGGCGGAGAGATCTACCTCCAGGCCCGCGAGATCGAGCCGGAGCTGCGGACCCTGCTGGGCACGCCCGACGCCCGCCAGGTGGGCGGCACCGGAGTGCAGGCGTCGTGGGTCCTGGCCGTGCTCGGCGCGCCGAGCGTCACCGCCCTGGCGGACCGCGGCCGTGACCAGCTCGGCGTCCTCCACCCGTCCGTCGGCGTGTGCGCGGGCGGCGAGGTCGTCCCGGCGGGACGCCTGTCCCCGAGCGACTCGTCGGCCAAGCCACCGCACTACATCCTGGAGTTCACCGCCGGAACACGGTGGCGCGGCGGCGTCGTCCCCCGGTCCACCCGCATCATCGTGCGGCTGGCCGAGGACGGCATCGAACGCGACGCGGAGTTCGCCGCGGCGGCCCCGGCGCTCGCGGCGCGGGCCGGTGCCGGGCTGGTGTCGGGGCTCAACGGGATGCCCGACGACGACACGGAAGGGCGGGCCTGGCTGCACGGTGTCGTGACGGCCTGGCACGAGGCGGGCCTGCCCACGATCCACCTCGAGCTCGCGGAGTACACCTCCCAGGACGCCCTGCCCCGGGTCACCGCGGAGTACGCGGGCCTCGTCGACTCGCTCGGGATGAGCCTGTCGGAGCTGGCCGCGTTCGGCCCCGTCGGCCACCGCCCGGTCGCGCTGGCGCACCAGGTCGCCGTACGGTTCGGCCTGCGGCGGGTGCGGGTCCACGCGGACACCTGGGCGTTCAGCGTCCATCGCGGGGACGCCGAGGCCGAGGCCGGCGCCATCCGCCTCGGCAACCTCCTCGCGGCGGCCCGCGCCCGCCACGGAGCGCCCTCCTCCGACCTGTCGCCGGCCGAGGCGGCCAGGTTCACCACCGACCTGCCGGCGAGCGAGGACCTCGGTGACGGGTGGCGGGTGGAGTGCCTGCCCACCCCGTACCTCACGTGTCCCGCCACGACGATCGGGCTCGGCGACACGTTCGTCGCAGGCCTGCTCCTGGCCGACGGCGCCGTACGGGCGGTGGGAGCGTGACCGCCCCTGGACCGTCCCCAGATCCCGTCCCCCTGCCACTCACAACCGGCCCGACCGGCGAAACCGGCCGGAGCACGACATCCCCCGCTGTGAAATGGAGAGTTCTGTGAGCGCATCCGTACCCGACACTGGGAAGGTCCGGGGCCTGCAACGCGTCACCAGCCCCGACGGCTTCTTCCTGATCTGCGCCATCGACCATCTGTCCGACTACGGTGAGCTCCTCGCGCCCGACCCCTCGACCGTCACCTTCACCGACATCGTCCGTTCCAAGGACGCCGTCGTACGCGCGATCGCCCCGAGCGTCTCGGCCGTCCTCGTCGATCCCCTGTACGCGCTCGGCTACCTCGTCGGCTCCGGAGCGATCCCCGGCGACGTCGGCCTCATGCTGAGCATCGAGGACGAGGACTACAAGCACCCCGAAGGCCCGCGCCGTACCCGCTTCCGGGAGCACTGGAGCGCCCGGCGGATCAAGATGGCCGGCGGGGACGTGTGCAAGCTGCTGTGGTTCTTCCGGCCGGACGGCGACCCCGAGGTGGCCGAGCTCCAGCGCAAGCTCGTCCGCGACCTCGCCGACGAATGCACGAGCCTCAGCCTGCCGCTGGTCGTCGAGCCGATCTGGTACCCGCTCCCGGGCGAGGACTCCGGCACCGACGAATGGCGGGCCCGCCGCGTGGAGGGGATCCTCGCCTCCGCGCGAGAGGCGAACGCGCTCGGCGTCGACATGCTGAAGGTGGAGTTCCCCGGTTACGTCGACACCGCGGAGGGGCGCGCGGCGGCGGCCGAGGCCTGTGCCCGCCTCGACGCCGACATCGACGTCCCCTGGGTCATCCTGTCGGCCGGCGTCGGCTACGAGGACTTCCGGACCCAGGTGGAGATCGCGTGCCGGGCCGGAGCGTCCGGCTACCTCGCCGGCCGCTCCATCTGGCGCGACGCCGTCTCCACGCACGACCCCGCGGAGCGGGAGAAGGCGATCGCGCAGGCGCGCGGCCGGCTCGAGGAGCTGAACGCCGTCGCCCGCGCCCACGGCCGCCCGTACTCGCCCGCGCGGCCACTCGACGAGGTCCTGGCCGCGCTGCCGATCGAGTGGTACCGCACCTGGCACGCCTGAGCCCCCCTTCCCCCAATGGCCGCGGCGGCCGGACACCGGCCGCCGCGGCCACCCCCCGACAGGAGGGTCCCGTGCGGCCCATCGTGCTGCCGCCCAACATGCCGCGTTCCTTCTACCGGGGCGCGGGCCGCATCGCCCGGTTCCGCGACCCGGAGGCGTCTCGCCCGGCCGACCCGTACTTCCCGGAGGACTGGGTCGGATCGGTCACCACCCGGCACGGGGCGGACTCCGCCGGGCTGACGAGGCTCCCCGACGGACGGCTCCTGGCCACGGCCGTCGCCGCCGACCCGGAGGCCTGGCTCGGCCCGGCCCACCTCGCACGCCACGGGGCGGACCCGGCGATCCTGGTCAAGCTCCTCGACGCGGGCGAACGCCTGCCGCTCCACGTCCATCCCGACCGGCGGTTCGCGACCGCCCACCTCGCCTCGCCGTACGGGAAGACCGAGGCGTGGGTGATCGTCGACGCGGCCCCGGACGCCGCCGTCCATCTGGGTTTCCAGCGCGAGGTTTCGGCCGGTGAGCTGCGCCGCTGGGTCGCCGGACAGCAGGTGGCGGACATGCTGGCCGCCACCAACCGGATCCCCGTCGGGTCCGGCGACGCGATCGTCTGCCCGGCGGGGCTGCCCCACGCCATCGGCGAGGACATCCTGCTCGTGGAGGTCCAGGAGCCCACCGACCTGTCGGTCCTCCTGGAGTGGGGGGGGTACGACATCGACGGCGAGGCCGGCCATCTGGGGCTCGGCTTCGACCAGGCGCTGGCGTGCGTGGACCGCGCCGCCTGGGACGATCGCCGCATCGACGGCCTCCGCGCCGCCCGGCGGCGGGGTCACGGGGTCCGGCCGGGAGTCGACCGGCTGTTCCCGGAGACCGCGGACCCCTTCTTCGGCGCCGAGCGCATCCGGCCCGACCCGCTGAGCCTGCTCGACCCGGCCTTCTCCATCCTCGTGATCACGGCCGGGGCGGGAGTCCTCGAGTCCGGCGACGGCGACGGCGATCGGATCGAGGTCCGCTCCGGCCAGACCCTGCTCGTCCCGTACGCGTCGGGACGGTGCACCCTCAGCGGGGACGTCGAGGCGATCCGCTGCCTGCCGCCCCGCGACGGGTAGGAGTCAGGGCCGGAAGTCGTCGGCGTGGTCCCGGGCCCACTGGGCGAAGGTGTGCGCGGGGCGGCCGGTGATCTCCTCGACGATCGTCGAGGTCTCGGGCGGGGTGCCGTTGCCGGCCGCCCACACGCGCAGGAAGGTCTCGACGCCGATCGCGGGGATGGTCCTGCCCATGTCCTCCCGCGCCTCCTCGACGGAGATCACTTCGAAGCGGACGCCGCGGCCGATCGCGTCACCGATCTGTTCGACCTGCTGCCGCAGGGTGAGCGACTCCGAGCCGTAGACGGTGTAGGCCCGCTGCCTGTGGCCCGGCTCGGTGAGCGCGGTGACCGCGAGCGCGGCCATGTCCTTCTCGTGGATCGGGGCGGTCCGCGCGTCCGGGTACGGGTTGCGGACGACGCCCTCGTCCCGGATCGACCGCTGCCACCACCACAGGGTGTTGGTGGCGAACATCCCCGGGCGGATGAACGTCCAGTCGATGTCGGACCGCTCGAGGGCCTCCTCGACGACGCGGTGTTGCCGGGCGATCGGGTTCTGCTCGGCGCCGGGGGCCACGACCGCCGCCGACGACAGCAGCACCACGTGCCGTACGTCCGCGGATCGAGCGGCCTCGACGAACCCCTCGATTCCGTCCGGCTTGGTGTAGAGGAACACCTTGTCCGCGCCCTCCAGTGCGGCCGGCAGTGTCTCGGGCCGTTCCAGGTCGGCCGCCACGGCCTTCACCCTCGGCGACAGGCCGGCGGCGTCGGGGGTCCGGCTGGTGGCGCGCACCTGCTCTCCCGCGGCGAGCAGACCGTCGGCGACATGCCGGCCCACGTTTCCCCGGGCACCGAAGACGACCGTGACCATATCGAGGACCTTCCTATTCTCCGGCTCCGCCGAGGAGCCTGGTCAGTTGACGGTGGAGCCGCTGCCGGGTCTCGGGCGCCATCGGATCGTCGCCCAGGATGTCTCGTACGAACTGGGGCATCGCGATCGGTGCGAAGATCACGGCATAGGCGACCAGGAGCGCGAACTCCGGCTCGACCGCGTCGGTGACCTCGCCGGCCTGCTGGCGCAGGCGCATCTTCTCCACCGCCGCCGCCAGCCTGGACCGCTGGGCCTCCGCGTAGCGTTCGCCCTCCTCGGCGTCGGTGAAGGGGCAGTCGCCCAGCGCCTGCCAGATCGCCAGCCGGGCCCAGTCGGGCCGGTCGAGCGTCGCGTCCAGGTACGCGCCGATCGACTCGTCGAACGACGCGTCCGGGGCCGCGACCGACGCCTCGACCCGCTGCCACCGGCGACGCAGCTCCTCCAGCAGGCCCTGCTTACCGCCGAAGTAGTACGAGATCAGCTGCTGGTTGACGCCCGCACGCGCGGCGATCCCGGCGGTACGCGCACCCGCGTACCCCTTGGCCCCGAACTCGGCCACGGCGGCGTCGAGAATCCGCTCGCGGGTCTGCTCGGCCGCCTTGCCGCGCTCCTCCGGCTGCGACGCTCTCCGTGTCGGCATGATCGGAACAGTAGTCAATCAAGTAGATGAATGACAAGCGTCAATCGAACGATTGAACGGGCGGGGCGGTCCGGCGGCGGAGCCGGACCGCCGTGACCACTCAGGGTTTCGGATACTGCACTTCGGCGCTTCCGGAGGAGCTGCGCACGTCGACGTGGCGGTCGGAAGCGTCGTCCCGCAGGCCGGGCGAGACGTCCGGCCCGCCGAACGACGACCCTCCGGTCACCCGGTAGCGCTGCCCTCGCGGCACCATGATCGTGATGGAGCCAGAGCTCGCTCGCGCGGTGACGTCCCGCGGAGCCTGCTGGAACTCCAGCGTCATGGCTCCGGACGACAACTCGGCGTCCACCTGGGACGAGGCGAGGTCCGTACCGTTGATCACGCCTGAACTGGCATGCGCCCACACGGGTCCCGTCAGCCGGTCCATCGACACGACGCCGGAGCTGGTCTGCAGTCGTACGGCGCCTGTGAGCCCATGGGCGCCGACCGTTCCGGACGAGGACGTCGCCTGCAGCGCGACCCCGGCCGGGACCTGAACGTCCATCCCGACACTGCACTCCAGGCTGCTGAACAGCGGGCTCCCTGCCCCGCACGCGGCCCTGAGCCGGAGGGTGGTGCCGTCCCAGCGCTGCTCGATGTGCGGTTTGTTCAGCGCCCACTTCAGCGTCTGGTCCACGGTCACCTGCCCGGCGGGCCCGGAGCTGACCTCGACGTCACCGGCGCCCACCTCCACCACCAGTGCCGTGATCGGATGGGCACCGGTCATGATCTGGCTGTGGTACGTCTGCCGGATCAGCCGCCCCCAGATCTGCACGCCGTTCGGCACGACCACCACGAACGCGGTCAGCGCCGCGACGGTCAGCCAGAGGCCCTTGCGGCGCGGGCGCTGCGGGGGCGCCTCGGCGGCGGGTTCCCGGGTCGGGGCCTCCGCGAGACCGGGTGACGTGCTCATGATCCACCCTCCAGGAACCGGAGTACGGCGAGGACCCGGCGGTGGTCGGCGTTCGCGCCGCCCACCAGGCCGAGCTTGGCGAAGATGTTGTTGATGTGCTTGGCGACGGCGCTCTCGCTGACCACGAGAGCCTCGGCGATGCCGCTGTTCGAGCGCCCTTCGGCCATCAGCGCGAGGACCTCCCGCTCGCGCGGGGTCAGGCTCTCGAGCGGGTCGTTCTGCCGCCGGACGAGCAGCTGGGCGACGACCTCCGGATCGAGGGCGGTACCGCCGGCGGCGACGCGGCGCAGCGCGTCCAGGAAGGAGGAGACGTCGGCGACCCGGTCCTTGAGCAGGTAGCCGACGCCGCTGGTGTTGGCGGCGAGGAGGTCCGCGGCGTACCGCTCCTCGACGTACTGCGACAGCAGCAGCACGGCGACGTCCGGCCACTGCCGGCGGATGACCAGCGCCGCCCGTACGCCTTCGTCGGAGTAGCCGGGCGGCATCCGCACGTCCGTGATCACCGCGTCGGGCCGGTGCTTCTCGACCGCGACGAGCAGGCCCTCGGCGTCCCCGGAGGCGTCGGCCACCTCGAACCCCGACGTCTCGAGCAGCTTGATCAACCCGGCCCGGAGCAGGACGGAATCCTCAGCGATCACAATACGCACGGCAACTCCACGGTGATGACGGTCGGCCCACCGACCGGACTGATGATCCGGAACGTACCGTCGACCGACCCGACGCGCTGCCGCAGCCCGTTGATGCCCGTGCCACCCGACGGGTCGGCGCCGCCGATCCCGTCGTCGGTGATGGTCATCCGCAGGACGTTCCCATGGCGGGCCAGCGTCATCTCGACGTGGGAGGCGCGGGCGTGCTTGGTGACGTTGGTGAGGGCCTCGGACGCCACGAAGTACGCGACCGCCTCGACGGTCGGCGCGGGACGTTCGGACACGTCGACGCGCAGTTTCACGGGGAGCGGCGCACGGGCGGCGATGCCCGACAGCGCGGCGTCCAGGCCACGGTCGTCGAGGACGGCCGGGTGCAGGCCCCGGACGACGTTCCGCAGGTCGGTGAGGGCCTCCTTGGCCTCCGTGTGCGCCTCGGCGATCACCTGCATCGCGTCGTCGGGCACACCGGTGAGCGTCTCCTTGGCCAGCCCGAGGTTCATCGCGAGCGAGACGAGCCGCTGCTGTACGCCGTCGTGCAGGTCGCGCTCGATGCGTCGGCGTTCGGCGTCCGCCGCGTCGACGACGCCGGCCCGCTTCTCGGCGAGATCTTCGACCTGACGCTCGAGTACCTCGGCGCGGCTCGGGCCGAGCAGGGCCCGTGCGGCGCGGGCGTCCAGCCGCGCGACCAGCGCGGCCACGGTCGGCGCGATGAGCAGGAGGAGGATGCCGCCCGTGGTCATGAGGGTGGCCGCCCTGTTGTGCGCGGGGAGCGCGAGCGCGCTGTACGGCGGAAGGGCCCACGCGTACGCGTAGACCAGCGCCATCCCGAAGCCGGCCGCCCACATCACGATGACGAGCAGCCCGCCTAGGCCGAGCATCGGACCGACGATCGCGTGGTAGGCCAGTTGCCGCCACGTCGCTGGGGAGCGCAGGAACGCCCGAACGTCGCGCCCGACCGGGGGAGGCGGCGGAAGGTCGGCGTCGAGCAGCCCCCAGAACCGGCTCCGCTGGATGCCTGTCAACGGCCTCAGCAGGACGAGCGGCAGCAGGAGGGAGGTCACGAGGGTGATCAGGATCTGTCCCACCGACTCGACGTCGCCCATTACCGTCCAGGACGCCACGACCGCCGAGAGCGCCACGGCGTGGACGGGAACGCCGGCCGCGACGAAGGCCGTGTTCCGCCACGCGCCACGCGACAACGGAAGGTAGTCGGTCCATCGAGGGGAGGCGCGGTGCTGTGAGACCGCTTGTGTCATGAGAAGACCCTAATCGGGCCGGTTTCCAGCACGCCATGAAGCAGACTCCCGATCGGAGGTGAAGCCAGTACCACCCTCAAGTCGGAAATCGGCGTGACTGACTGTGACGCCGCTGATCGCCAAGCTGTTGACCATGGTCACCAGCACGATCAGCCCGCCCGTCGCCCCGGCGAAGCGTCCTCTCCCCACGCCGAAGCCCGCCTCGGCACCCCCGGCCCGAACCCGCCCGCGGTGGCCGGCCCGCCTTGGGTTCCTGTTCATCGGCGCCGGCCTGGCGCTGGTGCCCTGGCTGTTCGTGCTGGCCTCCAGCCTGCCCGCCACCACGACCGCCGCGCACTGGCCGATCGCCTGGGTGGGTTTGGACACCCTGGAGGCACTCGCCCTGATCACGACGGGCGTGCTCCTCACCCGGCGCGACCCCCGAGGGTGCCTGACCGCAATGGTCACCGCCACCCTGCTGACCGCGGACGCGTGGTTCGACGTGTCCACCGCCGCCCCCGGCGCGGACCAGATCACGGCGGTGGCGATGGCGGCCTGCCTGGAGATCCCCCTGGCCGTCCTGTGCACCGTCCTGGCCCTCCGCACCCTGCCCCGCCCCTCGTGACGGGTCAGCCGGCGGACTCAGGTGTGCCGTCGCACCGAGGTCGTATCGCTCGTCAGTGGTGAACCGTTCGCTGCCACGGGCAGGAGGTCGGGTACGCGGGCACCGTCGCCGTCGACCAGGATCGAGTGCGTCTCGCCCGCTTCGAAGGCGTGGCGTTCGCCCCACTGTCGCAGTGTGACGATCACGGGGAAGAGGTCTTTGCCTGCCTCGGTGAGCGCGTACAGCCTGCGTCTGCCCGAAGGGGCGTCGACCTGGGTGAGCAGGCCGTGGGAGGTGAGCTTGCGGAGCCGGTCGGTGAGGATGTTGCGGGCGATGCCGGTGCGCTGCTGGAAGTCGGTGAACGAGCGGGCGCCGTCCATCGCGTCGCGGATGATGAGCAGGCTCCACCGGTCGCCGACCAGATCGGCCGTGCGGGCGACCGGGCAGCTCGGGTCCGTCCACGCGGGGCTCTGTCCGTCGGGTTCGTCGCGCGCCATCACCCCTCCAATGAGTTGCGTAATGAAACCATTCTTGCCTACCCTCCAATCAGTTGCAAACTGAAACCAAATGGGGGTGTGCTCGTGAACTGGAGGACGAGGCTGCTGCTGGCCGTGGTGTGCGGGGTCGCGGTGGCGAGCGTCTACGCCGGGCAGCCGGTGCTGGGCCCGATGGGGCGTGACCTGGGCGTTCCGGTCGACTCGCTCGGCTGGTTCGTGGCCACCGGCCAGCTCGGCTATCTGGCCGGACTGGTGCTGCTGGTGCCGTTGGGCGACGTGCTCGACCGCAGGCGCCTGATCGCCGCGCACCTCGTCCTGGTGGCCACGGGAATGGCGATCACCGCGGCCGCCCCGGCTGCCTGGGCGGCATTCTCCGGACTGGCCGCGGCGGGCGTGTTCGCGGTGGTGGTGCAGACCGCCGTCGCGTACACGGCGTCGATCTCCCCGTCTGCCGAGCGCGGGCGCAACCTCGGCATCGTGACCTCAGGCGTGGTGATCGGCATCCTGGGCGCGCGCGTCATCGCGGGAGTCCTCGCGGACCTGTGGGGATGGCGGAGCATCTACCTGACCCTGGCGATCCTCGCCGCCGTCCTCGCGCTGCTGGCCCTCACCCTGCTGCCCGCGGATGTCCGCCCGAACACGGCACGGTACGGACAGGTCCTCCGGTCCTTCGGTGGGCTGTTCGCCCAGCCGGTGTTCCTCAGCCGCGGGCTGATCGCGTTCTTCCTGTTCGCCTCGTTCGGCACCCTGTGGAGCGGCATGGCCCTGCCGCTGGCCGATGCGCCGTGGCACCTCAGCGAAGCGAGGATCGGGCTCTTCGGCGTCGCCGGGCTCGCCGGGGCTCTCGGCGCCGCCCGGTCCGGACGCTGGGGCGACGGCGGGCACGCGCACCGGGTCACCGGCATCGCACTCGCGCTCCTGCTCGTCTCCTGGGCCGCGATCGGACAGCTCCCGTGGTCGCTGCCGCTTCTGATCCTCGGCGTGATCCTGCTCGACTTCGCCGTTCAAGCCGTGCACGTCAGCAACCAGCACACTCTCACCGCCGCCTACCCCGACCGCACCAGCACGACCATCGGCGCCTACATGGTCTTCTACTCCCTCGGTTCCGCCCTGGGAGCGGCCGCGACCACAGCCCTGTTCGGCGCCACCGGCTGGATCGGCCCCACCGTCCTCGGCGCGACACTCGCGCTCTGCGCACTCGCCACCTGGGCGTTCAGCGCCCGTACGGCGGATCGGCCCGCCCGTCATCCACAGCTCGGACAGGCAGCAAAAAACATGACTAATTGCCCCAGATAGCGCACCCGTCGCACTAGCGCGGCCCGCGTTACGCCGTCAGTGGCAGAGGCTGATCACTTGCCCTTCGGACGTCGTCGCCTCGAGGCGATGCCGTGCCCAGCGCCGGGCCACGGCCGTCAGCTTCGCCGAGTGCGGCCGCGCGGACGGAGACCGTGTCTTGTGCCCCCACAGGCCCAGCACCGTGGCCGCGAAGGCCGTCACCGTGGCTGCCGGAGCCGCCCGCCACGCGGGGATCTGGTCCGCCCACGACTCCGCGCTCTCGGGCGAATGGCCGGCCGCCATGAGCCTGATCACCATGAACGCTGAATCTATCCAAGGTGCGCCACGGGAGGCCCAGGCCCAGTCGACGACCACCACCTCGCCATCGTTGATGAGGAGGTTCCCGGGCTGCAGGTCCGTGTGCAGCAGCGCGTCACCGTCGAGCAGCTCGTACGCGCCCGCCTCCAGCTCCGCCAGGCGCGGCAGGTTCTCCTGCTCCCATGGGTCCAGGTCGTCGGGTGGGTTCTGGGCGTACTGCTGCCAAACCGGCAGCCGGGCCCAGCGCGCTGCGATGCTGCGATTCGGCACGGCGTGCGGGTTCACCTGCTGGAGGGCTGCCACTGCCTCCGCGACGGGTGCCAGGTCGGCGGAAGAGGGGGACGGGTCCGGGTGTCGTCCGGTCGCGTGCTCGAAGCCGAGCATCAGCCAGCCGTCCGTCTCGGTCTGCCATAGCAGCCGCGGTGCCAGGCCACGAGGCAACAGGTGGTTCACGGCAGCCTCGTTGCGGTGCATCCACGCGTTCGGCGCGGTGGCTCGGATGCCCTTGCAGAACACGGCCCCGCCGTTCAGACGGAGCGTGGCGGAGAACTCCGAACTGCATCCCATCTCGGGCGCTTCGGCGTCGATGACCCGTCCGCCGCAATGCTGCTCCACGGCGTTGCGGACGCCTTTCGGCAGGGCGTCCCATTCATGTCGACTCATGGCGTTTCCTCGCTGGCGGGGGCGACCCCAGGTCGCCGAGCATATGACCTGGGGCCGCCTGGGAGGTGGATGTCACGGGCTGTCGGTACAGCCGGCATGGCACTGCGAGCAGTCGCCCGTGTGGGCCCGCCACATCTCCTCATCTATTGGGATGCCAGCCGCGCGCATCTTGGCGAGCGCGGTGGCGACCATGCCGCCCTCGACGGGCGGGATGTCTCCCGTACAGGCGCTGTCGCACTTGTTGTCGTCGGTAGGGAGATGGTGAATGAACCGCCCCGCGACCCGCTCGCAGAACTCGCCGTACTCCTTCGTGTGGAGAACGAACGTGTGCCAGCCGATATCGACCATCGGGGAGGGCGCCAGGCCGGCGCCGCGGTTGAGGGCGCACACCTGCAGAAACGCGAGCGCCTGGCCCATGATCCGCTCGGCCGTCGGCTGGTCGACCTGCTCGTCCTTGACGATGCGCCGGACGAGTCGGTCGAACAGTGCGGGCGGGACGAGATCCGGGGGGACGACGGCCGTGGCCGTCCTGTCGAGGATTAAGGTCATCTGGCTCCTCCTCAAGAGCCTCGTGTACGGCTCGGTCGCCGTACCGGCTTCCTCTCCGGCCGGTCGGCCGGAGCGTCAGTGGGCCTGGCCGGCTCGTAGTGCCGCCAGTTGGTCCGCGGTGTCTGGTTACCGGGCCCGTCTCTCACCGACCTGGCGGCGGTGTGCCGGCCCGGGTTGGCGGCGGCTTACGCTGCCGTCGCCAGCTCCACCTCGCGGCATTGGAAGACCAGCCGCTGCGGATCGCGGTCGTAGATGATCGTCGGCTCATCGCCGAACTTCGCGATCGCGGCGTACTCGCGCCGGTACCAGCACCACATCACCAGCCACTGAGCGCAGAGGCCCTGGAGGTTGGCCAGTTGTTCGGGGCTCGGGTCGGGGACGTGGGCCGGGATGTCGATGGCCGTGTCGTCGGCCACCAAACGGCGTTTGGGCGTGGGCCGGACGAGCAGCCAGGCGAGCATGGAGAGGAGGCAGTGGATCACTACGGCCTCCGGAAGTCGTGGAGCTCAGCCGGAGTCAGGGCGACCTCGGGGGCCGGGACGATGACGTGCACGGTCTTGCTGTCCTCGGCGTAGGTCACCCATCGGTCGAGGGCGTGCTGGTCGACGATTAAGAGACCGCGCCCGTTGTTGGCGAGCAGGCCGCCCTGCTCCCGGGCGGGCATCGGCTCGGTGACGGGGTCGGTGACGGCCAGGTGCACGTACCGGTCGGTGACGATCACGTTGAGATCGATGGGAAAGACGTCGTCCGGCCAGTTACGCAGGGCGGCGGTGGCGCAGATCGCGTTGGTCACGATCTCGCTGGTGATGAGGGCGACCTCGTACGGGTCGTGCGGAAACCCGGTGACCGTGTTCTTGGCGAACTCGCGGGCCCGGCCGGCGTACTCGGGCAGGGCTCGCACCGGGAACCGCGCCGACGGTAGGGATAGGAGACGGTCGGCGAGGACCGCATCGTTATGTGTCACAGGGATCACTCCCCGTTAGGTCTGCCGGGCTGGGTGGGCCCGAGGGTGGGTTGGGTACTGGTTCAGAATGAACGCTGTAGCGCAAACTTTCAAGCGCAATCTTTGCGCTGTACGTTAAATGACGAATGACTGGTTCTCTGAGTGAGGTGGCTACGATCGCGTCCATGCCAGAACGCCGGAGCCCGACGCTGCGCCGTCGACGTCTGTCCGCCGAGCTCAGGCAGTTGCGCGGTCGTGCCAGGATGACGCTCGAACAGGTTGCCGAACGGCTGGAGTTCTCTACGGCGAAGCTGCGGTTCATCGAGAGCGCGCAATGGGTCCGGCCGAACATCGGCGACGTCCGCAACCTTCTGGATGTCTATGGCGTCACCGACGAACGCCAGCGCGAGGAGTTGCTGCAGCTCGCTCGCGAAGGCCGCCAGAAGGGCTGGTGGCAGCCGTACAGCAAGATGCTGTCGGAAACGTACACGACGTACATCGGCCTGGAGGCCGAGGCGATCAAGCTGCTCACCTACCAGCCGCTGATCGTGCCTGGCCTATTCCAGATCGAGTCCTACGCCCGCGCATTGGTTCAGGTGACACCGGACGAGGTCAGCGAGAAGGTGATTGACGACCGTGTCGCGGTGCGGATGGAACGCCAGCAGGTCCTTGCCGACCCTGATCCGCTGAGCGTGTGGGCGGTCATTGACGAAGCCGTGCTGCGCCGCCCGATCGGCGGGCCGGAGGTCATGCGGGCGCAGATTGAGAGGCTTGTGGAAGTGGCCCGGCTGCCGAGCGTTACGTTGCAGCTGATCCCGTTCGGCATCGGGGCGCACCCGGGTGCTGGACGTGGGCCGTTCACGATCCTGCAGTTCCCGGAGGAGGCCGATCGCGACGCGGTCTACGTGGACAACTTCGCAGGCGAGCTTTACGTCGAGGAAGGGGCCGAGGTCGACGCGTTCCACGAAGGGTTCCGTCATCTGGTCGGAGCGGCGCTGAGTCCCGCCGATACGATGGCGCTCATCGCCGAGGAATTGGCGAATACTTGACCCAGCGAGGGACGTGCATCCATGCCCCAGATCGATCTGTCGCATGTCGAGTGGCGGAAGGCCGAGCTCAGCACCAACACGGGTGAGTGCGTAGAAGTGGCGGTCGCGACACGCTGACGCCGAAATGCGAAGAGCCCCCGGGCCGTACGGCCCGGGGGCTCTCGCGTACCTAACTTTCACCGACCGATGATGATGTGCCGACGGGTCGATATCCGGCGATCACCAGCCGAGGGATCGCGGTGCCTCATCGGGTCTTGGGGACGCTGCCCTGCCACTCATGACGAGGTCAGCGGCGGAGGCTGATCACCTGGCCTTCGGGGGTCTCGCTCGCTCGGCCGGTGCCGGACAGCAGGGCCCGGGCACGTAGGACGATCTCCAGCTCGAACCGCAGGTCGGGGTCCTGTAGCCGGTCGCCGAACAGGTCGTCGAGCTGGCGCAGCCGGTAGCGCACCGTCTGCGGATGGACGTGCAGCCGGACCGCGACCTCGTTGGCGTTGCGGCCCGCCTGCAGCCACGCCAGCAGCGTCTCGGCCAGCCGATCCTGCTGGCTCTGCCGCAGGTGGGCCAGTGGGGCGAGCTGCCGCGCGGACAGGGCCGCGAGCAGTCCCTCGTCCTGGAAGAGGATCAGCGTGGACATGTGCTCGGCGCACCGTACGACGTTGTCGTCGGCGACGACGCCCCGGCGTACGAGGTCGAGGCCCTGCCGGGCCCAGCGCATCGACCGGGACACCTCCGACAGCTTTACGGTCGGGCCGACGACGGCGACCCAGTCGGTCAGGGCGGCGTCGAGCTGGCGGGCGCGGCCCGGTCCGTCGGGGTCGGGGACGATCAGGCAGGGCTTCGAGCGGCTGAGGTCGGCGAGTATGTCGGGCGGCAGCGCCGGCCTGCCGACGCCCTGCCGGCGTTCGTAGAGGGCGACGGCGGCGACCGTACGGGGTACGGGCCAGCGCGCGACGCGGGCGAGTTCGATGATGTCCTCGGCGGAGGCGGGCGGCCGGGCGAGGAGCAGGTTGACGAGGCGGCTGCGGCGGCGGGTGAGCTCGCCGGCGACGGCGGCCTCCGCCTGGGCGTAGCCCTCCGCGGCGGCGGCGGCGACCTCGTCCTGGATGATCATGACCGTCTCGCCGAGTGCACACAGCGATTGCGGGGACAGCCGGAGGGAATCGAGGTCGGCGGAGATCCGGCGCCAGACGGTCAGCCCGGCGACGCGGATGGCCATCTGGAGCGTGTCGAGGGCGCGCCCCTCGCGGGCCACGCTGTGGCCGATTCCGCGGAAGAACTCGGCGACCTGCTCGGTGGACGCCTCGTCTTCCGTGACACGCCTTAACACCTCGTCGATGACCCGGTCGACGGCCGAGCGGATGACCGCGGCGAAGGCGTCATCCCAGCGGCGGGCGTATTCGGGGATCCTGCGGTGGATCTCCTCGGTCATCTCGTCGGCCAGCCCTCGTCTGACCTCGGCGGCGAGTCGGGGTGGGATGGATGCCCACGGCCGTCCCTCATTCGTCACACGGAACCCTCCCCCCAGCCCATGGCTGAGATCGAAAGTTACCGTCGCAAGTGACGAACTGCACTAATTGTGCCAAAAGTGGCCAAGGCAACTCCGTTGCGTTATGAACGGGGAAGTACTACAAGTGGTAGAGGACCGATACTCGAGGCGGTCGGGGGGCCGCCAGAGCGGAGTCGGCGATGGCGACAGCGCCCAGACCACTGTCCAGCACAGGCCGAGCGATCGATGAGCGGTTCGGCGGTGCGCGCTTCGGGTCGAAAGCGATGCGGAAGGTCTTTCCCGATCATTGGACCTTCCTGCTCGGCGAGATCGCGATGTACTGCTTCTTCATCATCATCGCGACCGGCGTCTTCCTGACTTTCTTCTTCAAACCGAGCGCGCACGACGTCGTCTACAACGGCCACTACATGCCGCTGCGCGGCATCACGATGAGCGAGGCGTACGAATCGACGCTCCGCATCAGCTTCGACGTGCGCGGCGGACTGCTCATGCGGCAGATCCACCACTGGGCGACGATCGTGTTCCTGGCGTCGATCGTCGCGCACATGCTGCGCAACTTCTTCACCGGCGCTTTCCGCAAGCCGCGTGAGGTCAACTGGCTGATCGGCGTGACGCTGTTCATCCTCGTCCTCCTGAACGGCCTGTTCGGCTACTCCCTGCCGGACGACCTGCTGTCCGGCACCGGCATCCGCATCCTCGAAGGCGTCCTGCTGTCCCTGCCGCTCGTCGGCTCGTACCTGTCGTTCTTCCTGTTCGGCGGGGAGTTCCCGGGCAACGAGATCATCCCCAGGCTGTTCACGATCCACGTCCTGCTGATCCCGGGCATCCTGCTGGCGCTGCTCCCGCTGCACGCGGTGGTCCTCACCTGGCGGCAGACCCACACGCAGTTCCCCGCCAAGGGCCGGACCGACCGGACCGTCGAGGGCAAGCCGTTCTGGCCGGTGTTCATCGTCAAGACGTCGGCGTTCTTCATGTGGGTGTTCGGGTTCGTCGCGTTGCTGGCGACGTTCTTCCAGATCAACCCGATCTGGCTGTTCGGCCCGTACGAACCGGGCAGCATCAGCGCCGGATCGCAGCCCGACTGGTACATGGGATTCCTCGAGGGCTCACTGCGGATCATGCCGGCGTGGGAGATCAACGCGTTCGGGCACACGCTGCCGATGAACGTCATCGTCCCGGCGCTCGTCGTGCCGGGGGTGCTGTTCACGGGCCTGGCCATCTACCCGTTCCTCGAACGCTGGGTCACCCACGACTACGAGATCCACCATCTCCTCGACCGGCCGCGCGACGTCCCGGCGCGCGTCGGCATCGGCATGGCCGGCGTCGTCTTCTACGCCGTCCTGTGGCTGGCCGGCGGCAACGACATCATCGCCAAGACGTTCGACATCCCGCTGTTCACCACCACGTGGATCTTCCGGATCGCCGTGATCGTCGGGCCGGTGCTCGCGTTCGTCATCTCCCGGCGGATCGCTCTCGGCCTGCAGCACCGCGATCGCCACATGCTCGAGCACGGTGTCGAGACCGGCGTCATCAAACGGCTGCCCAACGGCGCGTACGTCGAGGTCGAGCGCCCGGTCGACGAGGAGGAGGCCGCGGTGGCCATGGCCCGCCGCGTGCCGCCCGCCCGGCCGCTGCGCGAACTGCAGCCCGACGAGCACGGCGTACTGTCCAAGCAGGCCCGGCGCCCGACCGCCCGCGTCAAGATCAAGCTCAACCACGTCTACCGCGACGTCGTCGACCTTCCGCACACCGCGCGGATCCGAATGGACGACGGCCGGGAGGAGCACCTGGCGATCACTTCGGGCGACGGTCAGGGCGCGGCGACGCGGTCCACCGCGGGGGAGGGCGGGCACTGAAGCCGCCACACCGGGTCATTCGGTCCAGGACGCCAGCTTCTTGCCGGATCGAGTCTTCCAGAGCGCGCCGCCGGCGGCGTTATCCGCGCCGGCCAGCATGGTGCCGTCCTGGCTGAACGCCAGGCCGTACAGGCCCTGGGTAGCGTCGAACTTCGCGGCCTCCTTCTCGGCCGAGACGTCCCAGATCTGGATGACCGGAACGCTCGGGGTACGGTCCAGGTCGCTGGTCGGGACGGCGAGCGTGTCACCGTCCGGGCCGAACTCCAGCGGATCCGCGTCCGCGATCACCCGGGTGTGCAGCACGTGCTTCTCCCGGTGCGAGGAGATGTCCCAGATCTGCAGGTTGTCGTCGAATCTGCGGTCATCGATCGCGAGGGTCCTGCCGTCCGGGCTGAGTGCGATGGCGTTCGCGTCGGCACCGGGCCAGGAGGCGACCTGCCGGCCCTTCTCGGTGTCCCACACGACGACACCATCGCTATATCCACAGGCCACGTAGCCGTTCGGGCTGATGGCCATGCTGAGGCAGTCCTCCTTCTCGTCGGGGACGCGGATGGAACCGCCTCGGTAGGCGAAGGTCCCCATGGTCCACCTGCCGACGGTGCCCTGCGAGCCGGCCGCGATCAGCGTCCGGCCGTCGGAGCTGAACCGCAGCACCTTCAGCACGTCGGAGAACCCGGAGAGCGTGCGCTGCTTGCGCTTGGCGATGTCCCAGACCTGCACCTCGTCGGCGTATTCGCGTCCGACCGCGATGCTCAGGCCGTCCGGGCTGAACGCCAGGGCGGAGATCTCCTCTTCCGAGTCCTTGGGCGGGCGGAAGGAACGCAGCAGCTTATGCGAGGTGGTCCCGTACAGCCGGACCACCCCGGAGTCTCCGCCGAAGGCGACGGTGCCCCCGTCCGGGCTGATCGCCACCGCGTGGAAGCCGCTGGACTCCTCCGGCGTCGTCGGCGTGGGTTCCGGCGACGTGGCGGGCGGGAAGGCCGGGACGCTCGGGGGGCCGCCGAACGGATTGGACGGGCTGGGGGCGATGATCGGGCCGCTCGGCGAGTAATGCGCGCAGGAGTACAGCAGAGCGAGGCCGAACACGGTGACGAGCATCCCGGTCAGGGCGCGGCCCGTTCGCCGCTGCGGGGAGGACGGAGCCGGGGCGCGGGCGGGCACGGAGTGGGGCCGCGGACCGTCCGGGCGCACGTAATGCGGGCGCTTCGGAAGCGCCCCCGGCGGTGCGGCAGGCTTCGGCAGCGGAGCCGACGCGGGTGTACTCGAAGCGGTCGCGCCGCCGCCTCTTACCTTCCCGGGGTCCGGCGGGAGGATCGCCGGACTCTCGGACGCCGGCGACCCGCCGTCGTCGTCCTGGCGCAGGATCGCCGTCAGCCGTTCGGCCGTCTCCTCGGCGGTCGGGCGGCGCTCCGGATCCTTGACCAGCAGCGCGGCGATCAGCGGTCTGAGCGGCCCGCCGTTGACCAAAGCGGGCGCCTCCTGGGTGAGGAGGGTGAGCAGGACGGTGGCGTGGTCGGGGCCTTGGAAGGGCGGCCTGCCCTCGACGGCGTTGAACAGCACGGCGCCGAGCGACCACAGGTCGGCGGCGGGGCTGGCGGCGGCGTTCTCGGCCTGTTCGGGGGCCATGAACGCCGGGGTGCCCAGCACGTCGTCGAAGTCCGCGGCGCGTTCGCCGACCCGCTGGGCGACGCCGAAGTCGGTGAGCACGATCCGCCGGTCGGTGATGAGGATGTTGGCGGGCTTGAGGTCACGGTGCACGATTCCGGCGGCGTGGGCCTCCCGCAGCGCGTCGAGGACCGCGGCGCCGATCTCGGCGACCCGCCGGTACGGCAGGCGTACCTCTTCGCGGAGGATGTCGGCGAGTGAGCGGCCTTCGATCAGCTCCATGACGATGACGGGGGAGCCGTCGTCGAGGACGTCGTAGATGGTCACGACGCCTGGGTGGTTCAGTCGTGCGGTGGCGCGGGCCTCGCGCAGTGCCAGGGCGGTGAGTTCAGCGCGTTCGTCGTCGTCCACGTCCGGCGGGAACAGCACCCGTTTGATGGCGACCTCGCGGTCGAGCATCTCGTCGTGACCGCGCCACACAGTGCCCATGCCACCTTGGCCGATGGTCTCGACCAGGCGGTACCGCCCGTTGATGAGCTCCTGCTCGCCGTCCGGCGTGCCGTCCACCATGATCACGTCAGACGCGGGCCCGCTCGGCGGGGTTCCCTGCGCGACGGGTGCTTCGGGGGTGAACCACCTCGCTCTCCGCCTTCCGGGCGACGAGCGCTTCCGGGCGGGGTCATCCGGTCCAGGACGCGAGTTTCCGGCCCGAACGCGCGTTCCACAACACGCCACTCTGGTAATCCGCCGCGACCAGCCTGTCCCCGTCCGCGCTGAACGCCATGGCGCTCGCGCCACCGCCGCCGCCCCTGAGCGTCGCCACCTTCTTCTTCCGGGAGACGTTCCAAATATGGATGACACCATCGGTGTCCGGGTCGGGAACGGCGAGCCTGCTCCCGTCCGGGCTGAACGCCAGCGCGAAATTCGACGAGGAGACTTCGACGGCCAGGCTGCCGGTCTGTCGATGTGAAGCGACGTCCCAGACCTGCAGCGGCTTGTCTTCGTCGGAGAAGAGGACCTTCCCGCCGTCCGGGCTGAGGGCCAAACCGTACTCCCAGTGGGCGCCCGGCCAAGCGGCCACCTGCTGATTGTTCTCGATATCCCAGACGACGATGCCGACGTCGTCGTTCCCCCCGAAGTTCGAGTACCCGCAAGCCGCGTAGCGTCCGTTGGCGCTCAGCGCGGTATCGCAGGTGTCATCGTCGTGGGGGAGCGCGATGGCGCCGGCGGAGGTATAAGTTCCGGTCCCGACGTTCCAGGTGCCGAATTTGCCGCCCATGCCGAGGGTGGTGAGGGTGCGGCCATCCGCGCTGAACTGCAACGTGCCGACCGCATCGTCGAAGTCGTCGAGCTGGCGGTGCTTGTGTCCGGGGATGTCCCAGAGGGTGACCTTGTCAATGGCGACGGCGAGGGTCTTGCCGTCCGGACTGAACGCCAGTGCATAGGTGTCCATGTACTGCTCCGAAGACGCGCGGAAGCGCCACCGCAGCTTGTGGGACGCAGTGTCGTACACCCGGATCATCCCGGACTCTCCGCCGAACGCGACAAGTTTCCCGTCAGGGCTGATCGCCGTTTTCTCAAAGTACGCGGCTGGTCCGGGCGTAGGCGAGGCGCCCGGCGGGCTGCTCGGCGGGCTGTTCGGAGGACTGCTCGGCGGGTACGGCGGGATGCTGGGCACGCCGCCGAACGGGTCGGACGGGCTCGGGTCGATCCCGGTCGGGGAGAAGTGGTTCGAAGACAGGCCGGTGGCGCAGGAGTACAACACGATGCAGAAGAGGAATATCCCGCCGACGACGCGGCCCAACCGCAGAGGGACTGAGGCCGGACGCCGGGTGGGCCATGCGGCCGGGGGGCGGGCGGGGACGCGGTGGGGACGCACGGGGTCGGGGCGCACGTAGTGCGGTCGCCGCGGAGCGGCTCCGGGGCTTACGGCGGGCTTCGCGGCCGGCGTGCCGCCGGTCGACGGCGGCGTGGTCGAGGTGCCGCCGTCGGGTTTCGCGCCGTGCGGCTTCCCGGAGACCGATGGCGGCGAGGGCGGTGACGCAGCCGCCGGACTTCCGGCGCCCGGCGGCGCGGTGGTCGGTTTCCCGGGAGGGGCGGTGGCCGGTTTCCCGGGAGGGGCGGTGGCCGGTTTCCCGGGAGGGGCGGTGGCCGGTTTCCTGGGAGGCGTGGTGGTCGGTTTCCCCGAAGGTGTGACGGCGGGTGTTCCGGCAGTTGAAGCGCGGTCGTTGTGCCGCAGGATCGTGTCGAGTCGCTGCGCGACGTCTTCGGCGGTGGGGCGGTGTTCGGGGTTCTTGTGCAGCAGGGCGGTGATGAGCGGGGCGAGTGGCCCGGCGTTCGCCGGGGCCGGGGCCTGCAGGGTGAGCAGGCTCAGCAGGATGGTGGGCTGGTCGGGGCCTTCGAAGGGTGGCCGGCCCTCGACGGCGTTGAAGAGTGTGGCGCCGAGTGACCACAGATCGGCGGCGGGGCTGGCGGCGGCGCCCTCGACCTGTTCGGGGGCCATGAACGCCGGGGTGCCCAGGACTTCCTCGGCGTCTTCGGCACTTTCACCGGCTCGCTGGGCGACGCCGAAGTCGGTGATGACGACCCGGCGATCGGTGATGAGAACGTTCGCCGGTTTGAGATCCCGGTGGATGATCTCGGCGCTGTGGGCCTCCCGCAGCGCGTCGAGGACCGCCGCGCCGATCTCGGCGACCCGCCGATAGGGCAGGCGCACCTCCTCGCGGAGGATGTCGGCGAGCGACCGGCCCTCGATCAGCTCCATGACGATGACGGGGGAGCCGTCGTCGAGGACGTCGTAGATGGTCACGACGCCTGGGTGGTTCAGCCGTGCGGTGGCGCGGGCCTCGCGCAGTGCCAGGGCGGTGAGTTCGGTCCGTTCGTCGTCGTCCACGTCCGGCGGGAACAGCACCCGTTTGATGGCGACCTCGCGGTCGAGCATCTCGTCGTGACCGCGCCACACAGTGCCCATGCCGCCCCGGCCGATGGTCTCGACCAGGCGGTACCGCCCGTTGATGAGTTCCGGCTCGCCGTCGGGAGTGGCCTCCATGATCAGAAACAGACGCACGCCAAGCCCGTACGGTTCCGTACGGGGGGGTCGCCAAATTACATGTCCGGCTATAAGATTCCCGGCTATGGAATTCATCGACGTATTCGGCATCTGCGGGAGCGTGCGGGCGGGATCCCTGAACCGGGTGCTGTTGCTCGCCGCGCGGGAACTGGCCGACGCCCCGCTTCGCGTGGAGGCATGGGACGGCAACGCGGAGGTTCCCCGCGTCGACGCGACCATGGGGCGTCCGTTCCCGCCGGCCGTCGCGGCCCTGCGAGACCGGGTCGCGGCGGCCGATGTGCTGCTGCTGGTGACGCCGGAACTCAACCGCGGCATCCCCGGCAACATGAAGGACGTCGTCGACTGGCTGGGGGTTCTCGCGCCGCCTCGCCCGCTGGCAGGCAAGCCCGTCGTGCTGATGAGCGCCTCACCGAACCGCTTCGGCGGCGCGTTCGCCCAACTGCAGCTCGCCGACCTGCTCCGGCGGTCCGGCGCCGAGGTCCTGTCCGACCTCGACGTGGCGGTCGGCCACGCCCACCGCCACGTCGACGACCACGGCGTCCTGGTGGGTGAGGACCCGCGACGCGAGATCTCCGGACTGTGGCAGCGCGTCCTCACCCGGGTCCAGAGCGATCGCCAGGTAGTGCCGGCATGACCACCGGGCGTCAGGTCGCCGCCGACAACGGGCCGGTCGGTTACGCGCTCGCCCACGCCACCCGGGCGCACCGTTCGGCGTTGCAACGGCGGATGGCGGAACTCGGCCTGCACCTGGGCCAGGAACTCCTCGTCGTCGACATCCACCACAACCCCGACACCACCCAGGCCGAACTCGTCCAGCGGATCGGCCTCGAACAGCCCACCATCGCCAAGGCGCTCACCAGGATGGAACGGAGTGGGTTCATCCAGCGCACCACCGACCCCGGCGACCGCCGCGTGACCCGCCTGCGGCTGACCGAACGCGGCGAGGCCGTCGTGGACGCCGTGACCGACGCATGGGCGGACACCGAGGCCCAGGCCACCGCCGGGCTCACCGACACCGAGGCCCGGCAGTTCATCCGCCTGCTGACCACCGTCCGCGACAACCTCGAGTAGCAGACGGTCTCGACCGGCGACGTCCCCGTCGTGTAGGACAGGGGCGAGATCGCTCTTGTGCCCGGAGGAGACATTGGCCGAGAACCCCGGCCCGTACGGCCCTGCCGAGCAGCCGGGCCCATCACCGTATGAGAGCCCGGGCACCGGGCCGCACGGTTCTGCCGGGACGCCGGCCCCACCGCCGTACGGTGCCCCCGAGAACCCGGGCACCGGGCCGTACGGGCCTCCAGGTCCAGAACCGTACGGGCCACCCGGACCGCACCCGTACGCTCCGCCGCCGTACGGACCCGGCCCCGGTCAGGGCTTCGCACCGGGCCCGCCCCGGCGCGGGCGTGGTCCGCTCATCGCGGTCGTCGCCGTCGCGGCGGTGGTGCTGCTGGCCGGGGCGGCGACGGCGATCCTGCTCCTCACCGGGAACAAGGAGCCGACCCGGGCCTCGGGCGCGCTGAAGACGCCGATCCGGTTCCAGCAGGTGACCACGGAGTCTCCGGGCCCGTGCTCGGGCGGCGGCGTGCCGGACGCCGACGGCCGGACGTGCTACCGGCTCGGCGCCGCCGGCGCCATGACCGTGAGCCGGGTGAAGGTCATCACGGTGGAGTCACCGGACGCCGCGCACGGCAGGAGGTCGTGGGCGCTCGGCCTGGACCTGGAGTCCGCGGACGCCCAGGCCTTCGCGGCGCTGAGCGGCCAGGCCGCCGCGGCGCAGCAGCCCGGCAACGAGATCGCCATCGTGGTCGGGGACAAGGTGGTCTCCGCGCCGATGGTCGCCCAGGCCATCACCGGCGGCAGCGTCGAGATCAGCGGAGCCTTCGACGAGCGTGCCGCCAAGAGCCTCTTCCGCCGGCTCACCGGCCGGGACGGCTGAGCCGCTCAGAGTAGGGCGGCCTCGATGGCGCGGTGGAAGGTCGGGTAGGCGTAGATCATGCTTCGCAGGCGCTCGACGGGGACCTCGCCGTGGACCGCCACCGCGAGCGCGCCGAGCACCTCGCCGCCGACCGGCCCGGCGGACGTCGCGCCGACCAGCACGCCGTCGTGCTCGATGAGCTTGAGGAACCCCTCGGCCTTGTGGATCCAGCCGCGGGTGGACACGGAGATGTCGGTGTGGTGGACGCGCACGTCCATGCCCTGCTCACGGGCCTGCTGCTCGGTCAGGCCGACCGCGCCGATCTCCGGGTCGGTGAACGTCACGCGCGGCACGGCGCGGTAGTCGGCGAGCGGGCCGTCCTGCCCGAGGATGTCGCGTACGACGATCCGCGCCTGGTACACCGACATGTGCGTGAACGCGCCCTTGCCGGTGACGTCGCCGAGGGCCCACACGCCGTCGGCGGCGCGCATCCGCTCGTCCGTGTCGACGAACCGGGCGTTCTCGTCCAGGCCGACGGCCGCGACGCCCAGGGCCTTCAGGTCCGTACGGCGCCCGGTGGCGACGAGCAGCCGCTGGGCGCGCAGGTCGCCGTTCAGGACGAACGCGTCACCGTCGTGGCGGACGTGCTCGACCTTCGCGCCCGTACGGACCTGGATGCCCTCGTTCTCGAAGACCTTCTGCAGCAGCTCGCTGGACTCGGGCTCCTCCAGGGCGAGCAGCCGGGGCAGGGCCTCGACCACCGTCACCCGGCTGCCGAATCGGGCGAACACCTGGGCCAGCTCCACGCCGATCGCCCCGCCGCCCAGCACGATCAGCGACTCGGGGACCTCGGTGGTCTCGATGGCCTCCCGGTTGGTCCAGTACGGCGTGTCGCGCAGGCCGTCGATCGGCGGGATCGCCGCCGCGGTGCCGTTGGCGATCACGATGCCCTTGCGGGCGCGGAAGACCTGGTCGCCGACGGTGACCTCGTTCGGGCCGGTGATCCGGCCCTTCCCGCGTACGAGCGTGCCGCCCTTCCCGGTGAACCGGTCGGCCGCGACCTTGTCGTCCCAGTTGTCGGTGGCCTCCCGCACCCGGCGCGCCACCGGCGCCCAGGACGGCCGCACCTCGGCGTCCCCGGCCATGCCCGGGATGCGGCGGCCCTCGGCCAGCAGGTCGGCCGCGCGGATCATCATCTTGCTGGGGATGCATCCCCAGTAGGGGCACTCACCGCCGACGAGACGGTCTTCGATGCCCACCACCGTGAGTCCGGCCTCGGCCAGGCTGCCGGCTGCCTCTTCTCCGCCCGGGCCGAGCCCGATGACGATGACGTCGACGTCCATGGCCCCATCTTTGCCTACTGGGGCGCGCTCTCCCGTACTGCCTCGTCGTAGAGGTGCTTGACATCCCCGTCGAAGTAGGAGCTGTAGGAGACGTCGTCCTCGTCGCCGCCTTCGTCGCGACCGCCGATCACGCCGACGACCTTTCCCACGCGGGTGTTCGGGTCGTAGCCGGTGAGCCAGGGGCTGCCGCTGGTGCCGGGGAAGTACCCGTTGCAGGCGAAGCGCAGCTGGTAGGTGTCCTCTTTGGACGTGGAGTTCACGCAGGTGATCGGCTTGTCGGACTGCATCGGGTAGCCGGTGACCCGTACGACGTTGGAGAAGCCGGCGTCGATGGCGAGCGTGTTGGCGCCGACGACGTCGGCGATGTTCTTGCCGTCCAGGGGCGCGAGCACCGCGAAGCCGACGTCGAGGTCCTCGTCCGAGCCGTTCGCCCAGCGGGTGTCGACGAGCTGCGTGCGGACCTTCCAGATCCCGTACGGGGCCTTGCCGTTGCGGTAGCCGGGGACGAACACCAGATCGCTGGCGTAGTCACTGTCCTTGCCGCCGTGCAGGCAGTGCGCGGCGGTGATGATCAGGTTGTGGTTGGGACTGTCGACCGTGCTGGCGGTGCAGAAGTGGGTTCCCGAGGTGTCGTGGGAGAACAGCGCTCCGACCCGGCGGCCGTACACCGCGGCCTGGGCGGTCGGCGTGCCGTTCGGCAGGGGAGTCGTCGGTGTGGTGGTCGGCTTTGCTGCGCTGCTGGTCGGGTACGGGTGGGCGGCCGGGCGATCGGCCTGGACCTTGGGCGTCGTCCCGTGTGCCGAGCCGCAGCCGGCCAGTAGAACGATCGCACTCACCGAACACAACATTCTGCGCATCGCACCCCCCTTGCCGCGTTCTTTCCTTAGGGATAACTCCCGAAACTCTCCGCATCCTGGGCGGTGCCTGTGAGGACTCTGGGTACGGCCCGATGGCCTGTTCCGATAGCGGACCTGGCCGTGACCCGATCGTTATAGAGACTAGCCGAACCGGTGAACACCCTGCTCTACGCCTTGGGTGACAGTCACCACACCCATGCCGTGTCGCAGCCGTGCCCTATACGTCCGTAACGCCGGTTAAATCTGTTTCGAACCTTGTTTGTCTACTTTTGTGCGGAATGTGCGAGCCGGTAGGGCGTCGCCTCGGGGGATGGGGTTGGGGATGCGGCTCGCCGGTTCACGGGCGGCGCGTACGCTGCTCGCCGCGGTGGTGGCGACGGCCGTGGCCGTCGCGCTGGGAACGCCCGTGCCCGCTGCCGGCGACGTGACCACCGTCTCGCGTGATCCGCTGCGCACGGGGTGGGACTCCGGCGAGGCCGGCCTCGGCCCGGCCTCCGTGGGCTCGTCCGACTTCGGGCAGCTGTTCGCGACGCAGCTGGACGGCCAGGTCTATGCCCAGCCGCTGTCGGTCGGCGGCACGCTCATCGCCACGACCGAGCACAACAACGTCTACGGCCTGGACCCGGCCACCGGGGCGATCACGTGGCAGCGCGCCCTCGGCCCGTCCTGGCCGGCGTCGGCCATCACCTGCGGGGACCTGGCGCCGGACCTCGGCAGCACCTCCGCGCCGGTCTACGACCCAGCGACCAAGGCCGTCTACCTCACCACCAAGGTCAACGACGGCCCCGACATGCAGCACCCGCACTGGTACATGCACGCCCTCGACCCGGACGGCGGCGCGGAGCGGCCCGGCTGGCCCGTCACGATCGCCGGGACGGCGACCAACGACCCGACCGTGGCGTTCGACCCGATGGTCGAGATGCAGCGGCCGGGGCTGCTGCTGCTCGACGGCGCGGTCTACGCCGGGTTCGGCGCGCACTGCGACCACGGGCAGTACCGCGGCTACGTCGTCGGCGTGAGCACCGCGGCCGCGAAGGTGACCTCGATGTGGGCGAGCGAGGTGACGTCCGCCAACAAGGGCGCGGGCATCTGGCAGGCCGGCGGCGGCCTGGTCTCCGACGGGCCCGGGCGCGTGTTCCTCAGCACCGGCAACGGCGTCATGGCCCCAGCCGGCCCGGGGACCAAGCCGCCCGGCACGCTGTCGGAGTCGGTCGTCCGTCTCGACGTCGGGGCGGGCGGCGCACTGTCGGCCGCCGACTTCTTCAGCCCGGCGAACGCTCCCAAGCTCGACACCAACGACACCGACCTCGGCTCCGGCGGTCCGCTCGCCCTGCCCGACTCGTTCGGCACGAGCGCGCACCCGCACGTCCTCGTCCAGCAGGGCAAGGACGGCCGGGTGTTCCTCCTCGACCGCGACGCCCTGGGCGGCCGGTCCCAGGGCCCCGGCGGCACCGACGCGGTCCTCGGCGTCATCGGCCCGTACCAGGGGCAGTGGGGCCACCCGGCCGCCTGGTCCGGCGACGACGGTGGTTACGTCTACCTGATCGGCAACGGCGGTCCGCTGCGCGCGCTGAAGGGCGGGGCGAGCGGAGACCTGCCCGCGCTCACCCAGGTCGGCACCAGCGCGGAGACGTTCCCGTACACCTCCGGCTCCCCAGTGGTCACCTCGGACGGCGGGAAGGCGGACACCGCGGTCGTCTGGGCGGTGTGGGCCGACGGCCCGAAGGGCGGCAACGCCCAGCTGCGCGCGTACTCGGCCGTGCCCGACGCGCAGGGCCGGTCAGGCCGCTGTGGTCCGCGCCGATCGGCACGGCGGTGAAGTTCACCGTCCCGGCCACCGACGGCGGCCGGGTCTTCGTCGGCACCCGGGACGGGAAGGTCATCGGGTTCGGCCGCCCGGCCGCCTCCGCGCTCACCGGCAGCCCGGTCGACTTCGGCACCACCGATGTGGGCGGCGCCGGGACCCGCACGCTCACGCTGACGGCGACCCGCGACCTGACCATCACCGGCGTGTCCGCCTCGGCGCCGTTCGGCGTCACCGCCCCGGCGCTGCCGCTGTCGGTGGCCAAGGACGCGACCGTCGACCTGCCCGTGACGTTCACGCCCACCGGCCCCGGCGCGGCGGGCGGCGTCCTGTGGGTCACCACCGACGCCGGCACGGTCGGCTTCACGCTGGGCGGCCTGGCCACCAGGCCGGGGCTGACCGCGACCCCCGCCGCCGCGACCTTCAACGACCAGCCCGTCGGCTCCACCGCCACCGTGAACGTCCAGGTCACCAACACCGGCACCGCCGACGAGACGATCGCCTCGGTGACCGGCACGACCGGGCCGTTCACGGCGACCGGCCTGCCCGCCGCGGACACCGTCGTCAAGCCGGGCGGGTCGTTCGTCGTGGCGGTGACGTACGCGCCGACGGCTCCCGGGCCGGACGCCTCCTCGGTCACCGTCGCCTCGACCGCCGGCACCCTCACCATCCCCGTCACCGGCACGGCGGTGACCGGCGCGGGCAGGCTCGTCATCACCCCGGGCAGCGTCGACTTCGGCTCGCTGCCCACCGGCTCGTCCCGCACGC
The DNA here is from genome assembly GCF_054775715.1 of Actinoallomurus acanthiterrae. Lineage (NCBI taxonomy): Bacteria > Bacillati > Actinomycetota > Actinomycetes > Streptosporangiales > Thermomonosporaceae > Actinoallomurus > Actinoallomurus acanthiterrae. The sequence goes on from NZ_BAAHCO010000001.1 coordinate 402,543, forward strand.
TGAGCTTCGACATCACCAACGCGGGCAACCTGCCGGTCACGGTCCCCAAGGCCAAGGCCCCGATCGGCGACTTCAGCAGCACCGCGCCGCTCGCCGAGGGCACCGTCATCAGCCCCGGCGACGTCGTCCACCAGTCGGTCACCTTCACGCCGGCCAAGCCCGGCCTGCAGACCGCGACGTACGACCTGACCGGCGACGCCGGGCAGGGACTCATGTCGGTCAAGCTGACCGGCACCGGGACCGGCACGCTCACCGCGCCCGAGGCCGCCACGTGGTCGGTCAACGGGGCCGCGAAACTCACCGGCGGCGACCTGGTGCTCACCCCCGCGGTCAGGCTGAAGGCCGGGTCGTCGTTCTACCGCCGCGCGGTGCCGACCGAGGGCCTGCACGCCCGCTTCACCGCCAAGCTCGGCCCGGGCACCGGCGGCGAGGGGCTGACCTTCGCGCTCCTCGACCCGCGCACGCAGACCCCCGCCTCCGTCGGCAGGACCGGCTCGGGCCTCGGCTTCCTCGGCCTGCGCGGCGTCGCCGTCGCCCTCGCCACTCCCCGGAACGCGGCCGGCTTCACCGGTGTCGCGGCCGGCCCCGGCGGCACGACCCTCACCTACCGGGCCACCGCCAAGGTCCCAAGCTCGCTGCGCAGCGGCACCCACACGGTCGACGTCACCGTGACCGGCGGCCGCCTCACCGTCGCGGTCGACGGCAAACGGCTCCTGGGCGTCACGCCCCCGGCCGGTTCCCTGCCGGCCACCGCGCTGCCCGGCTTCACCGCTGGCACCGGCACCCGCGCCGACACCCACCTCGTACGCGGCGTCACGATCACCACCGTCGCCGCCAAGGGCGCGCCGCTCACCGCCGCACCCATGTCACTCGACTTCGGCGACGTCCAGGTCGGCCGCACCGGCACGGCGACCGTCACGCTCACCAACCGCGGCGGCCAGCCCGAGACCGTCTCGGCCGTCGCGCCGCCCGACGTCCCGTACACCGCGTCCCTGCCCGCGGTGCGCACCACGGTCGCCCCGGGCGCGTCGGTGAGCGTGCCGGTGACGTTCAAGCCCGCCGTCGGGGGCACGTTCACGGGGAGCCTCACCGTGACCACCGCCAGCGGCAGCACGGTCGTGCCGCTCACCGGGAACGGCGACGACGAGCTGCCGGACCTCACCACCTCCACCTGGGGATACAGCGGCTACACCACCGTCTCGGGCAGCACCGCCACGCTCACCCAGGACGGCCAGAAGTCGGGTGCGGGAACGTTCGTCAACGCGATCCCGGTCCCGCCGCGCGGGCTCCACGTCACGTTCACCGCCCAGATCGGCGGCGCGCACCCCACCGGCGCCGACGGCCTGACCGTCGCCCTCCTCGACGCGAGCGCCGCCGCGCCGACCTCGATCGGCGCGGCGGGCTCGGGCCTGGGCGTCGCGGGTCTGCCCGCGGTGTTCGCGGCGCTCGACACGTGGGGCAGCGGCGGGGCTCGCGACATCGCGGGCGTCGGCACGGCGAAGCCGGGCTCGGCCGCGCTGACCTACCTCAAGACGACGACCGCCATCCCGCCCCTGCGCACCGGAACGCACGCGGTCGACGTGCGCGTCACGACGGCGAGCCACATGGTCGTCCAGATCGACGGCAAGCAGGTCCTCGACGTCGCCGTCACCCTGCCGCCCAAGGTGCTGGTCGGCTTCACCGGCGCGGTCGGCGGCAGCACCGACACCCACGCCGTGATCAACCCGCACGTGACCTACGTCGGCTGAGCGGGTGCCGGGCTGTCAGAGGATCCGGTGGATGACGTAGTACATGCCGCCCTTCTGGGAGACGGCGGCGAGCTTCTTGGCGCTGATCACGTGCGTGCCGCCGGTCTTCTTGCCGTTGGTCATCTTCCACGGATCCCAGACGGTGATGGTGCCCTTCGACTTGTTGTAGCCGTAGACGACGATCGCGTGCCCGGTGTTGTTCTTCCAGCCCTTGCCGCTCCAGGGCAGGTCGTCGATCCAGACGCCCAGGACGGTGGCCCGGTGCAGCACCCCGACGTCGTTCGCGACCAGGTTCATCAGCTTGGATCCGCTGCTGATGTCGTCGCCGGTGCGGTAGGTGCTCGTCTTCGACCTGACGTAGGCGTTGAGCACCGGCACGGCGGTCTTGGCCATGGTGCCCTTGCTGGTGGTCCCCATCTTCTTGGCGAGGGTGGTCTGGCTCACCGTGATGCCGAAGCTGCGGAGGCTGATCGAACTGGCCGTCGGCACGCACCAGGAGTTCTTGCTCTGGTACTGCCCGACGATCTTCACGGTGTAGGCGTTGGGCGCGACCGCCGTCGTGGCGACGCTTCCCTGGGTCACCGTACGGACGGGCGTCTGGGCACTGGTGCGCTCGACGTGGGTCGTCGGCGCGCCGGATCCGACGGCCAGGGCGACGGCTGAGGCGGTGATGACGCCTCCAGCGATCAAGAGGGCGGTGGGCACCTTCTTCACCCTGAATGCTCCTAACGGGGGATAAGAAACTTCTATCTCGGGAGCACCATAGTTAACCCCAGTTACAAAATGTCAGGTTACGGGTGATCGTCTGTCACCTGCGCGCGACCGTACGCTGACGGCGCCCGAGGTCTCGGCGCCGTCGCTGAGATGATGATCACATCTGTTTCAAGATCAACTTCCTGTCCGGAGCCGGTACCGTCCGGCGATGACGGCCAATGTCAACTGCGTCCACATACCGCCTGACTTGAGGCTGTGCTCACGACGCAGCGATGAAAAAGGACGGGAGTCAACCCCCCATGACCTCGGCTTCGAACGCCTCCTCCGGCGGCCGACGACGGCTGTTCGCCCGCGTGGTGGCGACGGCAGCGGTCCTCACCGGCGCGCTGACCACCGCCGGCGCCGCACAGGCGGCCGGTGACCCCTCACCCAAGATCGTCGGCGGGCAGCCGGCCGACCAGACGTACTCGTTCATGGTCTCGCTGGAGTATCTGCGCAACGGCAACCCGGACTCCCACCGGTGCGGCGGCGCCCTGATCAAGCCGCAGTGGGTCGTCCTCGCGGCGCACTGCGTGTCCACCGAGGGCTCGGACACCACCCCGTCCCAGCCCATGGACCCGACCATCTTCCACGTCCGGATCGGCTCGAAGGACCGGACCACGGGCGGCACGATCGCGAAGCTCGACAAGATCGTCCTGCACCCCGGCTGGATCTTCTACCCGGACAAGGTCACCGGAAAGGACGTCGCGCTCCTGCACCTGACCGCGCCGGTCACCGAGAAGACGGTGCCGATGGCCACCGTCCTCCCCTCGCCGGGGACCAAGGTCCGGGAGATCGGCTGGGGGTACACCTCCAACAGCGATATCGGTGACCCGAGCAAGCTCCCGACGACCCTCCAGCAGCTGGACACCAAGATCATTCCGGACGACACCACGAAGTGCCACGTCGACGAGAACGGAAGCGACGCGTACGGCATCGCCGTCGGTGACACCTGCGCCGACAACCCGGAGGGTGTCCGTGGCCCGTGCGGCGGCGACTCCGGCTCCCCGCTGCTCTCGCTGATCGACCAGCGCTGGGTCCTCCAGGGCGTCGACAGCCGCGGTGTGAGCGACACCTGCGGTGGAGCCCCGGACATCTACACCGGCATCGGCTACTACCGCGACTGGATCAACAGCGTCATCTCCGAGTCCTGACCGAGCGTCGGGCCGGATGAGGCCGGTCGGTGGCCGTGACACACCGACCGTGCCCTGTCTTCATGCGAGGTCGGCGGCGAAGCCCTCCAAAGCCGCGGCGACGGCCTCCGGCGCCTCCAGCGGCAGCAGGTGCCCGACACGGGGGATCACGTCGAACCGCGCGTGGGGGATCCAGGGCAGCAGATGATCGCGCAGGACCTGAGGCGGCTCGACCTGGTCGCGCTCGCCCGCCAGAACGAGGACGGGCACGTCGATCGCCCCGGCGGCGTCCGTGACGTCCGCCGCGATGCCGTGCAGCGGCCACTCCCGGTACGCGCCGGCGTCGGCCGCCATGCTGTCGCGGACGACGGCCTCCCGTACGGCCGGATCCAGCGGGGTGGCGGTCAGCACCTGGTCGAGCGCCTGCTCGACGGCCCCCGGCGAGTCGTACGCGTGCGCGAGGAACCCCTGAAACTCGGCGGTCACCGTGACCGGCGGCCGCGGCGGCGCGGGAGCCACCAGCACCACCCCGGCCAGTCCGGACGGACGCCGGGCGGCGGCGAGCTGGCTCACCTTGCCTCCCATCGAGTGCCCGACCAGCACGTACCGCTCGAGGCCGAGCCCCTGGGCGACGTCGATGACGTCACCGGCGAGCCGATCGAGACCGTACGGGCCGGGCAGTCGCCGCGACGAGCTCCAGCCGCGCTGGTCGAAGCGGACGACGTCGCGGTCGGCCGGCAGCCGCTCCACCACCGCGTCCCACGTACGGGCGGACCCGCCCCAGTAGTGCACGAGGACCAGCGCCGGCCCGCCCCGCCCTCGCCGGCACACGCCGACCGCCCCGCCCGCCACCGCGATTGTGGTTTCCGTCATCACCATGGTCTCCTCCGCACTGTCGGGCCGCCCGTGCCGACCGGCCCACTTACTGCAAGATCGCAAGGTCGACGCTACGGTCGTCGTGGGAGGGAAACACGGTCGAAAGGCGCGTGACTGCTGTGGAAACCGGTCAGCTCCCCGGGGTGCGGCAGCTCCGTTACTCCCCGGCCCCCGGAGCGGGCTTCGGCGTCGAGGTGCTCGGCTTCGAACGCCTGCGCCAGATGGACCCGGACCGTCGGCGGACCCGCCCACAGCGCCCGGACTTCCACGTCCTGGCCCTCGTACGGTCGGGTACGGGACGGCACACCGCCGACTTCGTCGACCACGCCCTGCAGGAGCGGAGCGTCGTGTGGATCCGGCCCGGCGTCGTCCACCGCTGGACCGACGTCGACGATCTCGACGGCCCGCTGGTGCTGTTCGAGCAGGGCTTCCTGCCCGCCGGTCCCGCGGCCCGGGCGGCGGCGGACGTCTTCGCCCCGGCGTGCTGGCAACTGGACGAGAACGCCTGGGACCTGAGCGTACGAGCGGCGGACCACCTGACGTACGAACACGCCGCGGCCGTGGCCGACCCGCGCCTGGCATCGTCGCCGGTGCTCGCCCACCTGCTCGCGGCGCTCGCCCTGCGGGTGCTCCCGGACCGACCGGGCACCTCCGCCGCGGCCGAGGACGACACGGTCTTCCGCCGCTACCGCGCCGCCGTGGAGAAACACTTCACCCGGCGGCACCACGTCGCCGAGTACGCCCGCGCGCTCGGCTACGGCGTACGGACCCTGACCCGGGCGACCCGCGAAACCGCCGGTGTGGGCGCCAAGCAGTTCCTCGACCAGCGGATCCTGCTGGAGGCCAAGCGCCTCCTCGCCCACACCGACCTGTCCGTCGCGCGCTGCGCCGAACGCCTCGGCTTCGACGACGCCGCGAACTTCAGCACGTTCTTCCAGCGTCAGGAGGGCCTGTCCCCGAGCCGCTGGCGCGCCGCCCGCAGCGGCCGCTGACCTATTCGCCCTCGCGCATCCGGGCGGCGACCCGGGCGGCGAACTCCTGCCGGTCGTTGCTCCGAGGGAACGGCTCGTCGGGGACCGGCACGCCGAGGAAGTCGCACAGCGGCCCCCAGCCCTGCTTCACCTGGAACTCCAGCAGCCGCTCGGCCGGCACCTCCCGCCGTACCGCGTCATTGTGCTCGGTGAAGACGGCCATCGCGTGCTCGGCGTCCTCGAACCGGTCACCGAACGTCCCATCCCACAACAGCCGTCCTATGAACTCCCGCCGCTCCTGGTTCGCCGACGTCACGTACGACCGGGCACGATAGATGCTCTCGTAGGCGCTCTCGTACCAGCTCCGCGGCTCGCGGACGGAGAGGATCACCTTCGCCTCCGGGTAGTGGCCGACGAGCTGCCGCCAGTACGTCACCCCCGGCCAGTCGACCGTCGCCCGGTAGTCCCGGTAGACCATGTCCCAGTCCGCGGTGCCGTCCTCCACCACCCGCGACCACAGGTCCAGCTGCTCCTGATTGTCGATCAGCTCGATCATGTGGTGGCACGGCCCGAACCCGAGCCGTTCCAGTGCGAGCTTCAACGACAGCGTGCCGGTCCGTCCGAACCCGGCCCCGATCACCTCGAGCACGAGCGCGTCCTCTCGTGTGTGGGAAGCCCCCTTCGTGGCAGTCGGGGGCGCCATACAAAACGAACGTTCTTCTCCCGATGCTAACCGGATCCGCCGATATGTTGATCTTTCCGAGAGGTGTCATTCGTCGGCCGGTTCCGGACATCCGGGAAGGGAACGCCGGTGAGCCGTTCGCTGATCTCCAGCAGCCGGGCGCGGGCCACCGGGTCGGAGGCCTGCGGGTGGGCGCGGGCTTCACTCGTTCGGTTGAAGTACACCCCGGTGACGCCGGCGAGCGCGGGGTCGGTGACCAGGCGCGCGGTGTTCGCCACACCCTCCTCGAGGGTGCTCTGCACCGTGAAGAGGTGTGTCACGATCTTGGTGGGCATGTACGACGCGGGGTGCAGCGCGTTGACCGTGACGCCGGTGTCGCGCAGCAGTCGGGCATGGTCCATGGTGAGCATGATCTGCGCCAGCTTGGCCTGGCAGTAGGCCTGCACCCCGTCCCAGTCGTGTTCGAGCAGGACGTCGTCGAAGTCGAGCGGGGCCTGGCCGGCCGAGCTGACGTTGACGACGCGTGCGGGCGCGGACCGGACCAGCAACGGGGTGAGCAGGCAGCTCAGCATGTAGGTGGCCAGGTAGTCGACCTGGAAGGTCAACTCGTGTCCCTCGTCGCTCTCGCGGCGCTTCAGCTCGACCCCCATCCCGGCGTTGTTGACCAGGACGTCGAGCCGGTCGCGGGCCGCAACCCGCTCGGCCAGCGACCGTACCTCGGCGAGCGAGGAGAAGTCGGCCTTCTCAAAGGTGAACCGGTCGCCGTCCCCGCCGCCCGGCTCGGCGCGCAGCTCGGCCAGGAGCGCGGCGCCCTTGGTCTCGTCGCGGCCGTGCAGGATCAGGGTCGCGCCGCGGGCGGCGAGCTCCCGGGCCAGGGCGCGCCCCAGGCCGTCGGTGGCGCCGGTGATGAGGATCGTCTGCTCGTCGAGAGGAGCCGGTGTCATACGACTCCTCCGTTGACGCGGATGTTCTGGCCGGTCACCCAGCTCGCCGCGGGGGAGGCGAGGAAGGCGACGACGTCGGCTATCTCGCCGGGCCTGCCGATGCGGCCCATCGCGGTCATCTTCTCGAGGCTCGCGATGAAGTCGGCCGGACGGGTGCGGAACTCCGGGGTGTCCGTGGGCCCGGGCGACACGACGTTCACCGTGATGCGCCGTTCCCCGATCTCCTTGGAGAAGACCCGGGAGAACTGCTCCAGCGCGCCCTTCGCGCCGTCATACAGGCCGTACCGGGGGAAGAACAGCCCGGTGGTGTGCGAGGAGACGTTGATGACGCGTCCCTCGTTGCGCATGTGCCGCGCGGCGAGTTGCATGGCGAAGAACGGTGCCCGGGCGTTGACCCGGAAACTGCGGTCGAACTCGTCCTCGCTGACCTCCGCCATCGGCTTGAGGACGGGCAGGACGGCGTTGTTCACCAGGATGTCGACGCCGCCGAAGCGCTCGGTGGCGATCCGGTAGAGCATCCCGATCTGTTCGGTGTCGGCGATGTCGGCCGCGACCGCGATCGCCTTGCCGCCCGCCGCCTCGGCGCGCGCGACGACGTCCGCGGCCTTCTCGGCCTGGTCGGGGAGGTGGTCGACGACGACGGAAGCGCCCTCGGCCGCCAGCCGAACGGCGATCGTCGAGCCGAGGCCGGTGGCCGCGCCGGTGATGATGGCGACCTTGCCGTCGAGGGTGGTGCTCATGTGCCGTGCTCCGATTCCAAGGGTCAGACGATGGGATTGCCGCTGGCCGTGGTCTCCGGGACGTCCTCCCGCAGGTCCCAGTGCTCGGCGATCAGCCCGTCGGCGACGCGGAACACGTCGAGCACGGCGACACCGCGGTGACCGGGCTGGGTGGTGAACAGGCTGTGGACGAAGACCAGGTCGCCTTCGGCGGCCGTCCGGCGGATGTCGAAGTGCAGCTCGGGGAGCTGCTCCCGCAGCCCGTCGATGAAGTCGACCAGCGGCTTGCGGCCGTTCGGCAGGTTCGGGTTGTGCTGGATCAGGTCCTCGGCGAGGAACCGCTCGGCCTCCTCGGTGCGGCCCTGGTTCCAGACGAGCTCGATGTAGTCGCGGATCAGCTGTGACATTCCGGTTCTTCTTTCTCTGTGATTCAGTGATGGGCGAGCACGGGGATGTCCGTGTCGCTCTTCGGGCGGGCGCCGCGCCGCACGGACGCGACGTGCGCGGCCACCGCGAGCGCGAGTGGCAGTAGGGCGAGGGCGGACAGCGGCCGGGCGCCGACCTCTGGGAGGAGCCGGCTGCCGAGCAGGCTGCCGATGCTCATGCCGAGGTAGAGGGCGGAGGCGTTCAGGGCGAGCAGGATCCCGCGCTGCTCGGGGAGCAGCTCGACCAGGCGGGCCTGCTGCGGTGCCATGAAGGACGCGCTGAAGAACGCCCAGACCCCGAACACCGCGACGGCGACGACGATCGAACGGGGCGCGACCGTGAGGCCCGCGAAGACGACCGTCAGCCCGATCAGCGGCACGGCGATCGTCCGGGCACCGCCGACGCGTTCGTAGATCCGGGAACTGGCGGCGTTGCCGAGCAGTCCGACGGCGCCGAAGACGAGCAGCACGAGCGAGACCACGGTCTGGCCGGCCCCGAACCTGGCCGTCAAGTACGCGCCGGCCACCCCGTACACGACGAACTGCGCGGCCATGACCAGGAGCGTCGTGGACACGGTCGGCAGCGCACCGGGTGTGCGGAGAACCGCACCGAACACCCGCGCGGTGGGCGCCGGACCCGCCTCGATGGAAGGGAGCAGCCAGGCCAACAGCACCATCGCGACGGCGGTGAGCGCCGCGATCCCGGTGAAGGCCCAGCGCCAGCCGACCGTCCCGCCCGCCGCCGACGCCAGCGGCACACCGAGCACCGTGGCGGCGGTCATCCCGGCGAAGACCGTGGCCAGCGCCCGGGGCCGCTGCTCCTCGGGAACGATCATCGATCCGGCGGCGGACGCGGCCGGACCGAAGATCGCGCCGCCGAGGCCCGCGGCCACCCGGGCGGCGTCGAGCACCGCGAAGCTCGGAGCGGCGGCGCTGCCGAGGTCGCCCACGACCAGCAGGGCCAGCCCGAGGAGCAGCGCCCGGCGCCGGCACATCCGGCCCAACACGATCGCGGCGGCCGGTGCGGCCAACGCGAACACCAGCGCGAAGACGGTGACCAGGGTGCCGACCGTGGCCGGCCGGACGTGCAAGTCGGTGGCGATCGGGGCGCTCAGGCCGATGACCGCCAGCGACGCGGTGCCGAGAGCGAAGTACCCGAGCGACAGGGCGAGCAGTACGGGGGTCGAGGAACGCGTTCGCACGACACCTCTCCTTCCAATACGGTGCGGGGCGTGAGCATGGAGGGGATCGCCGTCCGCAGTGGTGCCTCCGAGCAGGCGATCTACCGCCGGTACGGGAGCGAGGCGCTCCAGGACGAGGACTTCAGCAAGGGCGAGGCGCTCCAGGACGAGGACTTCACGAGGCTGGTCACCGAGGCCCACATCGCCCGGCGGCGCGACGCGGTCCGACGTGCACGATGCTCGCCGACCCGGCAGGTGCGGGGACAGTGCGACCGACACGGGGTTCCTATGCATTTCGCATACCGGTGGATCACCGAGGTGGAGCGCAGCGGATGATCCGAGTACTGATCGCGGAGGACATGCACCTCCTGCGCGAGGCGCTGGTGGAGCTGCTCCGACTGGAAGACGACATCGACGTCGTGGCCGAGGTCGTCGCCGGCACCCAGATCGTGCCCGCGGCCGAGCTGCACCGGCCCGATGTGGCGCTGATCGACATCGACCTGCCCGGGATGGACGGCGTCACGGCGGCCGCCACGCTGCGCGAGCGCCTGCCCGGCTGCCGGGTTCTGATCGTCACCGCGCTGAGCAAACCGGGCGAGCTGCGCCGGGCGCTGGACATAGGGGTTGCCGGGTTCGTCCCCAAAGACATCCGTCCGGCCGAGCTGGTCGAGGCGATCCGCACGGTCGCCGCGGGCGGTCAGGCGGTCGACCCGACGCTGGCGCTGGCCGCGTTGCGCGCCCCGGCGAACCCGCTCACCCAGCGGGAGACCGAGGTGCTGCGCCTCTCTGCGACCGGGGCACAGCCCATGGAGATCGCCGAGCGGCTCTTCCTGACGTACGGGACGGTCCGCAACTACCTGACGTCAGCGGTCGCCAAGCTGGGCGCCCGCAACCGGGTGGACGCCATCCGCATCGCCTCCGAGGCCGGCTGGATCTGAGCGGACGTTGCCTCCGAGGCTGGCCGGATCTGGACGGACGCCATCCGCGTCGCCTCCGGAGCAGGCTGGATCCGGGCGGACGCCATCCGCGTCGCGTCCGAAGCAGGCTGGATCTGAGTGGAACTCGGCCACGACCTCGAACGTCCCACCGGGCCCGCGCTCCGCGGTCAGCCGGCCGCCGGTGCGCTCGGCCAGCCCGGCCAGACCTGATCCCCCGCCCCGGCCGCGCTCCGGCGGCCGTACCCTGTCGTTGACGACCCGCAGCCGTACGACACCGTTTCCGCATACGACGGAGATCACGCACGTACGGGCGTCGCTGTGCCGCAGGACGTTGGTGACGCTCTCGCGGAGCACGGCGGCCAGGGCGGTGTCGAGAGAGTCCGGCAGTCGCCCCGTCTCCACCGTGGCGTCGGCGGCGACGCCCGCAGCCGCCAGCACCTCCAGCGCGGTGTCGATCTCACGGCGCAGCCGAAGCCGGATCCGCCCGTCCGCGATCGAGCCGAGCTCGCCGCGCGCCCTGCCGACGAGCGCGCGGAGTGCCGTCAGCTCGGTCCCGGCCCGGGCCGGCTCGCGCTCCACCAGCCGGAGCACCAACTCACCTCGCAGCGCCACCGCCGACAGGCTGAACCCGAGGACGTCATGCAGGTCGCGGGCGATCCGGACGCGTTCCCTGGCGACCGCCTCCGACGCCAGGTCATGCCTCGCCCGGTCGAGCAGCACCACCAGATCGGCCAGTCGGGTCAGGCTGTAGACCAGCCACGCCAGGATGAGGTGCGAGATGACCCCGGTGACGATGGTCGCGGTGGGCGGCACCGGCGGCGGGGAGAAGTAGACCCACAGGTGCCCGGCCAGCAGCAGCGCGGCGATCGCCCACGAGCGCGGCGGCCGCACGTAGGCCAGGACGGCTCCGGTCGCCAGGCCCCAAACGTCGATGAAGAACCCCAGCCCCAGGTCGAGATAGGAGCCCGGCAGCGCCGCGGGCACGACCGCCAGCACGATCAGGACCAGCCGGGTCCGGGTCGGCCGCCGCAGCTGCGCCATCTGGAGCGCCACCATCCCGTACAGCAGCGGGACGCCCACGAGCATCAGCGCGGGTCGGCCGTTCTCCGCGAAACCCAGTTCGAACAGCACCTTCGTCGCCTGGAGAAGCAGCACGGCGAGCAGGACGCGGCGGGCGAGCAGCGGCGACTCGATCGGTGCCGCCCCGGGCCCGCCCGAGGTGCGGTACTCGCCCGCGGTGGCGCGGATGCGTGCCAGCGTGCCGCGGGCGATGTCGACAGCCTCCCGCAGGCCCGTCCGTACGACCTCGGACTCGTCCCCGACGGAACGCGCCGCCCGCTCCAGCCGCTCCGCGATGGACCGCAGATCGCCGCCCACCACCTCGCGCAGCTCGCCGTCCAGCCGCAGCCGTTCGCGCAGTGTCGCCAGCCGGGCCTGCTCACCGCGGGCGGTGTGCAGGCCGCTCACCATGTCCGCGAACGTGTACAGGCTGAACAGGATGAGCCCGTCGGTGGCGGTGGCGGCCACCCGCGACTGCGTCACCACGAGCGATTCACGCATGAGCAGGCCGCCGACCGCCGTGACGGCCAGGACGAGGACGAACGACGGCCACGCCGCGCGGGCGGGCAGGAGACAGAGGACCGCGACGGCGACCGGCCACGGCAGCCACGCCCAGTCCGCGCCGAGGACGAGGAACGGCGCCGCGTAGCACGCCGCCACGGCCACGAGGAGCGCGTAGGGCTTTGGACCACGCCGGGCCAGCACCGCCATGAGCGCGGGGTACGGAGCCATCGTGAGCAGCAGGTGCGACCAGGGAACGCCCTCAGACCTGCCGCTCATCAGGCGGATGGCGAAGAGCAGACCGAGCGCGGTCCACATCATGCCGCGGGCGAGTCTGGGGGGAAGATCCTCTGGATCCGAGGCCACGCATGCTCCCGAGCCGTACGGGGCGCCTCCGCGCCTTGATCGCAGCCTAATCGCCGCGACCGCCGTCCTCTACGGGTGACCAGGTGGCACGTTGTTCCTGGTGGACGACTGCTTTCCGCAGGATCAGAGGCCGGCCAGTACGGCGTCGACCGCCTTCACGTAGGCGTAGAACGCCTGCGTCCGGTGCGCCGGATTCGCGATCCAGTCCCCGTCCAGCCGCCCGCTCTTGAAGAACGCCTTCCGCTGCGCCGTGCTGATCTCCAGCTGCACGCCCTTCCCACGCTGGTTCCGGTTACAGATGTTCTTCGGATCCTGGCCCTCGATCTTCGACGCCGGCACCGCCGTTTTGAACCCCTTGGCGTTCAGCGCCTTGATGATCTTCTTTACCAGCGCGGTGTCCCGCCCGCCCACGTACGTCACCGCCCGGTCGCCCTTGGCTGCGTGCCAGGACACGGTGTACTTGGAAGCCTTCACGAGCTTCAACGCCCGCGGCTCGTCGAAGTGGGTCGAGGTGATGTGCAGCTTCTGGTTGCCCGACTTCTTGATCCCCATGAACGAGTAGTAGTCGTCGCGACCGGAACTCGCGGCGTAGTCGGCGAGCTGCGTGGTCGGCGGCTCGATCAGCCCACCGTGAATCGCGATCTGCACCACCTTCGCGCCGCGCACCGTACGCTGCACGCGCTTGTAGTCCCGGCCCTCCTTCTCGTGCCGGGCGAGGTCGGCATAGTTCCGGTACGTGTCGGCCGTCACCTGGACCGACCGCGCGACCGGAGCGGCCTTGCCTGCCGCCGGGCTCCCGGTGCCACACGCCGTCAGCGCAAGGAGACCGGCGGTGCTGAGAACGAACTGTGTCTTCTTCTTCACTGCTACCTCACTCCACTGGGGGACGAGGCAGCCAAGCGCAGAAAACGATCTTGAGTCAAGAGGGCCACTGCGAAAGGGGCTTCACCGCCCCTGCCGCTGGGCGACCCGTTCGGCGAACTCCTGCCGGTCGTTGGCACGGGGAAACGGCTCATCGGGTACGGGCACGCCGAGGAAGCCGCACAACGGCCCCCAGCCCTGCTTGACCTGGAACTCCAGCAGCCGCTCGCCCGGGACCTCGCGTCGTACCGCGTCGTTATGCTCGATGAACACCGCCTTCGCGTACGCGGCATCCTCGAACCGCCCACCGAACTCCCCGTCCCACACCACCCGCTGCACGAGGCGCCGCCGGCGCTGGCCGGTCGGATCCGCCGGCCAGATCGACGTGGCGCGGTAAATGCTCTCGCGGGCACTCTCGTACCAGCTCTTCGGGCTGCGGACGGTGAGGATCACCTTGGCCGCGGGATAGCGGTCGACGAGCCGCCGCCAGAACGCCACCCCCGGCCAGTCGACCGTGGCCCGATAGCCGCGATAGACCTCATCCCAGTCCGCGTCGCCGTCCTCGACCGCCCGGGACCACCGATCCAACTGCTCCGGATTGTCGATGAGCTCGAGCATGTGATGGCATGGCCCGAACCCGAGCCTCTCCAGCGCGAGCTTCAACGACAGTGTCCCGGTCCGCCCGAACCCGGCCCCGATCACCTCGAGCACGACGCCCTCCCCCGAGAACCCGCCCCAGCGACCGACCACACCCTCATCGAGGCATGCCCCACCCGAACCCCACCGAACCAGGGCAAACGCCATCCGCGCCGGCCGTCATGGGCGAGGGCGTGCCCCGGGGAGGCCCCGGGTCGGCGGCGTCAGCGCGGCATCGCCTGAGCGTGCTGATCGACAAGAGTCGCCCAGCGCTCGGTGCTCAGTACCTGGCTGCTCGGGGACCATCCGGCGTACGGTCCCACCTGGACGTCCCTCAGGCCCTCGTCTCTCGCGTCAGATACGGAAAGCGTCGCGCCGCCACGTTGGACGAGCACCAGAGCCGTCGCGATGAAACCGTCCATGAGCGAATGAAGGATCGGATGGTCGGATCGTTCGTAGCGCCGGATCAGCGCGCTCACGAACCCCGTGAACGCCGCCAAGTCGATCTCGCACTCATCGTTCACCATGGGGCCGAGCCCCGTCGGCAGCCCTGCCTCAGGCGCGAGTGCCTCCGCCGTCCGCACGAAGAGCCGAGCGACTCCGCTCGACGGATTCCACAGAACGCGATCGTCGACCTGGAGATACTGGCTCATCGAGGGCGTGGAGGGCGTGGAGGGCGTGCTCAGATGACGGGCGGCCGGCCAAGCGAGGTCATCCGCCAGACGGTACGCCACGACATGGGCCGCCGTGGCCCGCACGGCGTACGGACACCTTCGGTGAAACCGCCGACCCAGGCACGCAGGCCGGCCAGCGGCGGTCGGCGCAGCACCGTCACCAGCAGCCACACGCCCAGATAGACCGGGACCAGTACGGCGGGCAGGTGGCGGCGGGCCAGCCAGACCCGGTTCCGGGCGATCATCCGGTAGTACATCGCGTGCCGCGTCGGGCTGGTGCGAGGGTGCTGCAACAGCAGGTCAGGGCGGTAGTCGATCCGCCAGCCCGCATCCAGAGCGCGCCAGGCGACGTCGGTCTCCTCATGCGCGTAGAAGAACTCCTCCGGCCAGTCACCGGTCTGCTCGACAACGGCCATCCGGATGGCGTTCCCGCCGCCCAGGAACGTGGTGACCGGACCACCGCGGAGCGGATCCCGCGCACCCAGCCGAGGCACGTGACGGCGCTGCGTGGCGCCGGACTCATCGGCGATCCGGAAGCTCACGATGCCCAACTCGGGATCTTCGGCGAACGCCTCCCGTACCCTCTGGGCCGTTGTCGGCTCGGGAAGCAGGCCATCATCATCGAGGTACATCACCACATCGACGTCGCCGTGCTCCCGAAGCGTCGTCAGCGCGACGTTCCGGCCTCCGGAGATCCCGAGGTTCTTCTCGACCTCGACGCCCTGCACTCCGGGCGGAAGCGGCGGCAACGACACCCCATTGCCCACCACCACGATCCGCGGGACGGCCCCGTCCTGGCTCAGAACCGACTCCAGCAATGCGGACAGCTCCGCGGGCCGGTCGCCCATCGTCAAGATCACGACACCGAGCCGCAGCCCCGCGTCGGCGACATCAGCAGATGACGCCTGAACCTCGGCCAACAGCATGACGGCTCCCCGCATCAAGTGGAACAAAAGGTGACGTGGCGATGAACGCTATGGGACTGAATCGTAACGACAAGCGCGTGACCTCGTGCGGAAGACGAGCCACAGACACCCGCCAGCAAGCCGTGGGACAGCCCTACTCAGGGAAGCCGACGCACCGCGCGGCCGGCCGTCCAGCGCGCTGATCAACTCCTTCGGCTGCCCAGGGCGGGTTCGCCGGGACCCACGTCGTAGGCTGGCTGAACGAGCCACCGGCGGGAAGGAGGCGGCATCCCTGGTGATGGCCGTGTCGCGCACCGCCGCAGCACTGATCCCCCTGGTCCGCGCCACGCCCGCCTGGGAGGTGACCGCGTGAGCGTCCCACCCGACACGCTCGTACCCTGGCCGCACGTCGCCGACCTGATGGGCGGCTGGCCGGACTCCCTCACCGTCGAGATCTACGACGGTACGGGCCCGGCCCCGGCGGATGTGTCCGAGGTGCGGTTCTACGTCCTGCCGTACGCGAAGGGGCCCGCGACGTTCGAACCGCTGAGCCGGATGCCGAAACTGGAGGCCGTACAGAGCCTCAGCGCCGGCGTCGACAACCTGCTCCCACACGTGCCACCGGGCGTCACCTTGTGCAACGGCCGAGGCCTGCACGACGCGAGCGTCGCCGAACACGTCCTCGGCCTGATCCTCGCCGCGCAGCGCGAACTGCCCCGCTGGTTCCGCGACCAGGACAAGGAACGCTGGCAGCCACACTTCACCCGCTCGCTCGCCGGCTCACGAGTGCTCCTCCTCGGCTACGGCTCGATCGCCGCCGCCATCGAGGCCCGGCTGCTGCCCTTCGAAACGGAGATACGCCGGGTCGCCAGCCGCGCCCGCCCGGCCGAGTCGGTGCACGGGGTGGATGACCTACCGGACCTACTCCCGCACGCGGACATCGTCGTGTCGACCCTTCCGCTGACCGCCGAGACCACCGGCCTCCTCGACGCCCGCCTACTCGCCGTCCTACCCGACGACGCGCTTGTCGTGAACGTCGGCCGCGGCGGCACCATCGACACCGCCGCCCTGCTGACCGAGACGAGGTCAGGACGGCTGCGCGCCGCCCTCGACGTCATGGACCCCGAACCGCCCCCGGCCGGGCATCCCCTGTGGTCGACACCGAACATGCTGATCACCCCGCATGTGGGCGGCGGCTCCGCGACGTTCTATCCGCGTGCCGAACGCCTGATCGCCGAGCAGTTGCGAAGGTTCGCCGCCGGAGAGCCACTCCTCAACCAGGTCCTTCGGCCGACCTGACCGCGGGTGCCATGGGGACCTTTTGGTCCCCGGTCCTCGTGCTCTCTGCCATGATCAGGGCCCGTCTGGAATCCATCGAGAGGGCTGCGACCTTGTCGGCATCCGCTGAGTCCCTGATCGCTGACATTCCCGCGTTCGCACCCTACGCCCGCCCGGCCACTCTGCTGAGGCCGACGGAGAGTACGCCCGGTGTCCGGGACAGCTCCGTCGGCGGGCCACTGCTGTGGCCGGAGGACGAGCCGTGGCCGGTATGCCATGCGCCCCATCTGATGGAGGTGCGCGAGAAGCTGTCGGACGAGGAGCGCGAAACCTGGCAGCGGATCGACCGTGACATGAAGGAACGGCGCCGCCAGAATCCGGGCCGGGCGTACGAGGTCACGTCCGAGGAGGCCCGCATCCAAGACCAGATCATGGCGGGCGCGTCGTCGCTCGACATGACCACGTGGGAGAGGTCCCGCTGGGTGCAGGACACTTCGGGCCCGGGCGTGCCGATGGTGCCCGTTGTCCAGCTGTACTCCCGCGACGTACCGGGAGACCACTGGCCGGCCGGGATGGACGTTCTGCAGGTGCTGTGGTGCCCGAACGACCACGACGAACTGCCGGACCAGTCGTACTACTTCGGCCCCAACGTCGAACTGAGGTATCGCTCATCGTCCACGGTGGAGACGGTGCTGAACCCTCCCCGGCCGGAACAAACCGACGAGAACTACCTCCCTGAACCTTGTGCCGTCGCCCCGGTGGAGATCGTCGATCTGCCCGGCCGTGGACGAGCTACCCGAAGATCGCTACGACGAGGGCTGCCGCTGGGCGGACGCGCGCGGTATCGAGTTCGACTGCGGCTTGGCCTGCCGCCCCGGCTGGAAAGTCGGAGGCTGGCCCAGCTGGCACCTCACCGACCTCATCCCCATCGACTGCTCCTGCGGCGCGCGCATGCGGTTGTTCCTGACCATGGACAGCGGCGACGACCCGGACATCGTCGTCGGCCGCTTCGGCGAACTCCGCATCTTCACCTGCCCGACGGATCCTTCGCACCCGATCAGGCTCAACATCCAGTAGCGGCTCTGTGGAGGAAACCGTGAGTTCCGCCCGATCGAGTGCGTACGGGATGGCCGCGCCCGCGTAATCCCGTGGCGTGGGCGTGTGCTGCGCGCCAGGATGAAGCGCCATGGGGCAGCGCGCGAACTTCATCCTGGTCGACGACACCGGCTGGCGGCTGTACTACGACCACTGGGCCGCCAACCGGGTCTGCTCCGTTCTGGTCGCCGGACCTGCGGCGGCCACCCGGTTCATCACCGCCCAGCGCCTGTGCGCCCAAGATGAATGGCTCGACGACGTCTGGGCCGAAGGCGGCGCCGTCGTCGACCATCCCGGCCGCCGGCTCGTCTTCTTCGGCGATGAACTGATGACGGACCTGTCCGCCAAACGCGCCTTCATGCGGTTGCTCACGCTCACCTGGCCGGGCTGGGACGTCCGCTGGGCGTACGACGGCTTGGGCGACCTCGCCGCCCAGGTCGGTGTTGACCGCTCTGTCGTCCGAGTCTCCGATGACCGGATCATGCCGGACGACCTGCAACCGAACCCCTCGGAAGACTGGCCGCCGCACCTGGTGACCGTACGGGACGAGGCCGACCGGCTGACCGCGTACCCGTTCGACTGGGCGGACGACCACAGCGCCTGGCAGGGCCCCGGCCTGCTGGACCGGCTTCCCGCAGGTGGTCTCGCGCAGGTGAACCTGCCCGTCATCCCGGAAAGCGGACTGCACGTCGACGTCCGCTCTCGTACGGCCGGGGCATGGTCGATCGAAGCCGTCCCCGGCCTGCTACCCGCGCTGCCAGATCTGTGGCCCGGCTGGCAGGTGGAGTTCTGGGAGGACCGCTACGAGGAGCAGGCCCGCCGCTGCGGCAACGCGGTCACCTTCCCGCCCGTCAAGCCCACCGCCACTCTGGACGGACTCCTGACCTCGATCGCGCACCGCTTCGACAAGGACCCGGTGCCCGGCATGATCGAACTGGCGTTCAGCCCCGACCCCACCACCGGTGAGACGCCGGACGTGATCCTCAACCCGCTCTTCACCGCCCACACCCAGGACGACCCGACCCCCGAGGAGTGGTCCGCGGTCCTCCACGCCGCCGCCTCCCTGCGGACGGCGTCCTGAGGATGCCCGCTCTGCGGCGTACTTCAGGGTGAGCGCCTCGCCGAAGTGATCCCGCTGTAGGACGAGTGCTGATCGTCCGGCAAACCGGATGCGCACATCGAGTGGGTTTCGGCCCGCCCAGTAAGCTCTCCGGACCGACGGGGAAGAGGAGGATCTCGATGGGCCTCAAGGACCGCGCAGGCGACGTCAGGCGTACCGCGTCGGCGGCGTTCGACACCGGGGCGAACGCGGTCCGTGCCACCGGACGCGGCGCGGCCGAGGTCGGCGGCACCGCCGCCGCGGCAGCCCGGGACGCCGACGACTGGGTGATGGAACAGCTCGCGTCCGTCCCGCTGCCGGTCCTTCCCCTGACGGAAGAGTGGCGTCTGTCGATCGGCGGGATGATCACACGGCATCCGAAGGCACCCGAGCTGATCGGCAAGCTGCTGTCTCCGCTGGACAGGTTCGGCGCGATCGCGGTGGGGCCGAAGGAGATCGGCTTCGACGGCGACGAAGTCGAGTGGGAGCGCGTCATAGAGGTACGCACCCGCACGGCGACCGAGCTCGCCTCCGGCGCCGTCTGGGACTTCGCGATCGACGACCTCCGCAACCGGCTCCCACCGGCGCCCGGACGCAAGTGGGCCGTCACCAAGGTGCTGCAGATCGTGATGGCCATGGCCGTGGACCTGGAAGACCGGATCGAGGAGGCTCCAGAGGGCGAGCTGCCGGGCCGGGTGGCCTGCGAGATCGTCTACCGGGGCCGGATCCGCAAGGAGAAGACCGCAGCCGCCGGCCTGTTCTCGAGCCTCGCACTGTGCTCAATGCCGCAGGTCGGCGAGGCGCTCGTGCTCAGCGCCGCCGAGCGCGGCATCCCCGTCGTGCACGCCGAGCCCCACAAGACCCTGTCGGTCAACGAGCGCGTGGCCACGATGCGCAAGCGCAGGGCCGCCCTCGCCGCCCGCGCCGGCGAACTAGAAGCCGTCTCCGACGAGGAGTAGCACCCTCCCGCAGTGACGTCACGCGACCGGGACGGCGCCGACCGGAGAGTACTGGCCGACGATTTCGCCGGGGGCGGCCTAGTATCCGATCTGCTCGGGTCAGCGCGTTCGAATCCAGGGGGCGGGCGTTCGCGGCTGCCAGCGCCTGGTCCTCGACGTCGCCGGTGCCGGGAGGCTGTGCGGCGATCCAGGCCAGGACGTGGCCGCGCCAGCGTGCGGAGAACGCGTGGGCTGACTTGGTGGTCGGCCGGATCGCACACGCCGGTACATCTGGCGTTGCATCGAACAGGCAATTTGGGCATTTCATCATAAGTTTCGCTAGCCTGCCCCCGTGTCAGCGTCAGCGGATCAACCCACGCTTTTCGCCCTCGAGACACCCGACGACCCTCAGCTGCGCTCGGTGGCAGCGTTCTTCAACGAGGAGGATCCGGAGGGGGTGCGGACTGCTCGCGTGCTACGTCGCACATACGACATGCTGCTAGACGGTCAGCACACAGGCCGCTACAAGTGGAGCCAGCTCCACAAGACAGAGAAGACTCACTTCGGCACTCTCGTCGAGATCAATCTCCAGCGAGAGTTTGGTTTTGAGGACGGCGTCAGCATGGATTTCGCGATCCAGGGCATAGACGTGGACTGCAAGTTTTCCCAGAAACTGGGGGACTGGATGATCCCGCCCGAAGCGGCAGGACATCTCCTTCTTGGTCTCTGGGCCAGTGATCAGGAGGGCAAGTGGTCAGCCGGTTTGATCCGTGCTCGCGAGGACGTTCTCTCTGCTTCTCAGGGCAACCGAGACCGCAAGCGGTGGCTGTCCAAGGCTGGGAAGCAGGCCGTCCACTGGATCTACTGGAACCAGCCACTGCCTGAGAATGCTTTGCTGCACATCCCACCGCAGCATGTCGATAAGATTTTCAGCTACTCAAGCGGCAGCAAGCGTGTGGACACACTCTTCCGGCTTGCTCAGGGACGGCCAATCAGCCGGAACGTCGTGGCAACCGTCGCCCAGCAAGACGACTACATGAAGCGTATTCGGGGCAACGGTGGCTCACGCAGCAACCTCCGACCCGGAGGTATCGTGATCTTCGGCCAGTACACCAGCCATCGAAGGATCGCTGAGGCTCTTGGGCTGCCAGTGCCGGGCGCAGGCGAGTCGGTTAGTGCGCGGCTTGCCCGTCGGGCGTCACAGCATGGCGATGCCCCGTTTGCGCTGCTTGAAGGTCAGCAGTGGGTCGTTGCGTTGCCTTCTGATCCCGTTGAGCCAGCTCCGCAGTTGCCGGATACCCGACGTAAGGACACAGGAGGGTAGTCACTCTTAGCTCCCGCCCGGGCCGCAAGGGGGAGCGGACACCCCCTACTTGTTTCGTCAGTGCTCGGCTGTACCTTCGAACCTGCGTTCGGCAGAGGCTGGTCCTACTGCCTGTATGACGGCATCGACAGCAGCAGGGAGGGGCTCGTGTTCCCACAGGCGTACCACACACCAGCCTGCTGCTTCCAGGGCAGCGTTTGCTGCCCGGTCTCGCTCCATGTTCCGGCGAAGCTTGGGCGTCCAGTACCACTCGTTGGTGGTTGGCTCCCTGCCGTGCTCGGGACAGACATGCCAGAAGCAGCCGTCAACGAAGACGGCCACCTTGCGTGCCGTGAAGACGATGTCCGGCCGCACGCGGACCCCGCCAGGAAGATCAAGCCGGAGATCCTTGCGGTAACGATAGCCGAGAGCATGCAGTGCACTACGCAGCGCTACCTCGGGCTTGGTGTTGGAGCGCCGGTTAGCGCGCATGTTGCGCGACCGTCCCTCGTTCATCGGACGCGGGTACAGGCCCTTTGCCCAAGCCTGCTCGCGAGCGTCGCTGCCAGGTGCGTCAGACACGATCTCGCCGGGTTCTGCTCTCGATTCGCCAGTCGGGGGCATACATGAGAGAAGATACTGCTCATGACTGCTTCCCCGCTGGACACTCAGGCACCACAGGAGGACTCTGTGGCGAAGCAGCTTAGGGTCATTGAGATCTGCGCTGGTGCAGGGGGGCAGTCACTCGGCCTTGAGCTTGCGAAGTTTGAGCACGAGCTCGTGGTGGAGCTCGACGCCAACGCGTGCAACACCTTGCGTCTGAATCGCCCCCGGTGGAAGGTGGCCGAGGGCGACGTCGCCGCCCCTGACGTCTGGACTCCAGCTGCCTACCGCGGAATCGACCTGCTCGCCGGCGGGGTTCCGTGCCCTCCCTTCACTATCGCTGGCAAGCAACTTGGGGCGACGGACGAGCGTGATCTTTTCGCGTGGGCGGTCCAGCAATGCCGTGTGATGAAGCCGCGTGCACTTCTGCTTGAAAACGTGCGCGGACTGAGCATGAACCGCTTCACGGCCTATCGCCAGGCTGTATTGGATGAGCTCCACGACATGGGCTACATTGCGGATTGGAAGCTCATTCAAGCCTCGCACTTCGGGGTTTCGCAGCTCCGTCCACGCTTCGTTCTTGTAGCCATGCGGCCCGAAGAATTCTCGCGCTTTGACTGGCCGGATCCCCTCCCTACTGAACCTCCTACTGTGGGCGAGCTTCTGCATGACCTGATGGCTGCAAACGGATGGCGGGGCGCCGACGCATGGCGCGAGAAAGCTAATAAGATCGCCCCCACCATCGTCGGTGGCTCAAAGAAGCACGGCGGTGCCGACCTCGGGCCAACACGCGCCAAAGCGGCCTGGGCGGAAATGGGCGTTGATGGCTGGGGGATCGCAAACGATGCACCAGGCCCGGACGATCCCATCGACCTGGTGCCCAAGCTTACCTGGCCGATGGTAGCCCGCATTCAGGGCTGGGACGACGACCGATATAAGTGGGAGTTCTCCGGCCGAAAGACGTCTATATATCGGCAGATCGGGAACGCGTTTCCACCCCCTATTGCTGAGGCGATCGGTACGGCAATTCGCAAAGCGTTGACCCACGAAACCAAGGCCAAGACGCTCATCGAAGAGGTCAGGCCGGTCCATGATCCGGTCTACCAAGTTCTTCGTAAATCAACTCGTTACATGGGTGTCGACGAGATTTCCCGGGCTCTACCTCACCCGCTCGACCAGCATACGCTGGAGCGGCATATCAATCACCTAAAACGCGATTTCGAGATTAAAGAAAAGGTGCGCGGAAGTAGCACCGTTTACCGTCTGGGCGAATTCAAGGCTTTTACAGGCCAGGAAGTGCACCCGCGCCACGAGGCATTCCAGATGCAACTCCCTACGATCAGCTAGTTGTTGCACTGAAAGTAGGATCTGCCGGTCCTGGCTGCCGCAAGCTGCCGACGTAGGTGGTTAGCGGTCCTCCATCGGTGCGACAGCGAGCTATCCAAGTCCGACGACGCGAGATTCGGTCTGACACTCTTATGCCCAAAGGAGTGTCCCTTACCGCGGAGATCTTGATCGGCGGATCAACAGGCGGCTGAACCCCGTAAGCTCTTGACCGCAGGGGGTCATGGCGAGAAGCTTCTCCCCGGACGTGAGCAAGGGGGCTTCGCGTGACCAATGGGTCGACCAGTCCAACACCGCCGCTACTGCACCAGTATCGAGCCTGGATCGAGCCAGATAGCGGGCGGGCCGGGGACGGCCGGCGAGCCTTCTTTACTAACGCGCTGATCGTTCTCGACACGAACGTGCTGCTCGACCTTTACCGGTACACACCAGAGGCCCGAAATCAGATCCTTGACGCACTGCGGCTGGTCGCACCGCGGCTCTGGCTTCCATATCAGGTCGGTCTAGAGTTCGTCAGAAATAGGCGAGGTGTCATCGCTGATCGTACCGACAAGCTCCGGCGAGCCAAGACACAACTCGACCGACTTCTCCATGAAGCATGGAAGGACGTTCAGGGGGCGCTGGACGGGGTGAAGTCTCTGCTCGATACGTTCGCCGCCGACGAAGCAGGCCAGGCGGAGTTGGATGAACTGATTAACCAGGCGAACTTTAAAGAGCTCATCGAGCCGTGGCGACAAACGCTCTGTGCGCGCATCGACAAGCTAAGAGATTCCCAGGACATCGGGCTTAACGATATCAGTGGCGGCTCGGATCCGGTCCTCCCCGAGGTCACGGTACTGTACGGCGACAGGATTGGGCTCGCGCCGAGCCCTGCCGAACTGCGGAAGCATATCGAGCAGGCTGTCGAATACCGATACCCGAACAAGATCCCGCCCGGATTTCTTGACGCCAGTAAGCCGACTGCACTTCAGGCAGCGGGTGACTATCTGCTCTGGGAAGAGATGATCACGCATGTTCGGGATACAGCCATATGGGAGCGTGCCTTGTTCGTTTCTGGCGATATTAAGGCTGACTGGTACGAATCCCCCGGGTCTGGCTCGGACTCGCGGCGACCATGGCCGTCCCTCATCAATGAGTTTCGCAGCCGTACAAACGCCGACCTGCTCATTGTGGAGACCAAGGCGTTCTTCGAGGGGATTACTGAGTTCCTTGACGCCAAGATAACTTCCAGCACCGTAGAAGAGATCAGCCGTACGGCAGAGGCCCGCGAAAAAACTGACGATAAGTTCGAAGAAGCCGTCACGGCCGAGGAGGCGGCGGCCCTCTCTCTCCCCGAGGGACTACCGTTGACGGCCTATCGAGCGGCTCGCCTATCAAGTGCAGCGATCAGAGCTGCTGTCACGGGTACCAGCCACCGCCTGTTCCAATGGTGGCTGGTGGGAGTAACCCTAGAACTGGGCCTGCGTGAACAGGAGCTCGGCGAACCTGCGGTAGACCTTCTGGCTGTCGCCACGGGCGAGTTGCCGCCTTCACCGGACTGGATCCAGGGGACAATTCTGCGCCGAGGGGAATTCCCGGCGCCCAGCTCGACCTGGATTGCGCCATGGATGGCACAGATTATCGAAGCGTCGCCGAGGGCGGACCGCGCATCCCTGCTGCGACTTGCGCAGCGGCAGCTTGCGCAACGCGCGGATGCAGATTCTGAAGTCAGCACATGAACCGTTTGATAAAGGCTCATTTCTGAGGAAATGAGATCGACAATAGGGTCAAATATCTCTCTGCCCCAGGATGTCCACATCGAGATCGAGGACCTTCCCCATGACCCACAAGCTACTTGACATCACGCCCACGCCGGAGGTGCTGGTCGCGCTGACGCGCACGCCGATCACCCCACTAGATGCGTTGAGTGAGCTGATCGACAACGCGATCGACTCGTTCCGGGCGGCCGAGATCGCGGGGAATCCCTCACCCGTTCGCCATGTGGTCATCGAGGTCCCCGGATTGAGTAAGGTAGATCGTGGCGAGGGAGTTGTCCGCGTACGTGATACCGGACCTGGCCTGAGCGAGCAGCACATCGCGAACGCCATGCGCGCTGGATACACCTCGAAGAATCACTTTGACAATCTGGGTCTGTTCGGCATGGGCTTCAACATTGCTACCGGGAAGCTCGGTAGGGTCACCCAGGTCATCTCCGCAAGGGCCGAAGATTCCCATGCCATCAGCGTGACACTCGACCTGCCGGAGCTGGTTCGGCGCGGGACATTTGAAGTTACAGCCGAGGCGATCGAGAGACCGCCAGGTCTGGAACACGGCACGATCGTAGAGATCCGTGACTGGTGGCCCAACGGCGACGCCAACCATGGCTTCATTCGCGAGGTTAGCCGTATACCTAAGGCGACACTACGCGACCGGATCGGCCGCCGGTATGCGACGATCCTCCGCGGTAACGCCGAGCAGGACATCCGTATTACGCTCAACGGGGAGCAGTGCCGGGGCTTTGAACACTGCGCGTGGTCTGAGAAACGCTTCGTAGAACGACCTGGGCACGGCAGGATACCGGCGCTGTTCCGTATTGACGAGGAACTTGGTCGCTCCCGGCGGTGCTTGTACGACGGTGTCGATTTCCGAGGCGCGGAGGTGTGCCCGCGCTGCAGCCGCACCGAGAGCCGTGAGATTCCGCAGCGGATACATGGCTGGGTCGGTATCCAGCGGTACGACGACAAGGACGATTTCGGAATCGACCTGATCCGTAACGGCCGCGCCATCCGGACTGACGAGAAGGAAGCGTTCTTCGTACACGAAGATCCGGTCACGGGAAAAAGCGAGCGGGAATATCCGATCGACCAGCAGTACGGCCGCATCATCGGCGAAATCCACCTCGACCACGTACCGGTCGATTTCCAGAAGCAGAACTTCCAAATAGCGACCGAGGAATGGAAGAGCGCCATCGACCTTTTGCGTGGTGGCTCACTGCTGCCTAGCAAGTGGCAGGATGGCGAACCCAACAAATCTCCGATCTCCATGCTGTTCCAGGGGTATCGTAAAGTCCGCAACTTCGGCCGTGCAGACATGTACATGGGCCAGTTCAACACGGCAAAGCGGAAAGCTGAGCGGATCTCGCGGGACGTGGAGAAGGACTTCTACGAGCGGTTCCGGAACCGACGAGAGGGCTACTATGACGACGCCCGATGGTGGGAACTCGTCGAGACAGCGAATGAGCCGCCTATCGAGGAACTCCCTGAATGCCCGGAATGCATGTTCCAGAACGTCAAGGATGCTGAAGCCTGCGCTGGCTGCGGCGAGGTTCTCATCGGTAGGTCTTGCCTGAACTCCGAGTGCCGCCGGAAGATCCTCAGGTCAGCGGCTATCTGTCCGCATTGCGGGACTGATCAGAATCCCGAGGTCCGCTTTCCCTGGCGCTGTGCGGTCTGTCAGGCCGATAACAAGCCGGGCGAGGACCGCTGCGGCACCTGCGGCAGCCCTGAAGGCGCTCCCCACCCGGCCAATCCTGAGATCCTCCGGGAAAGATCCGAGATCCTGCCCGACCTCGGAGCGTCATCACTCGTTCTCGCGCTCGGTAACGGCAAGCAAACTGGCCCGCTCGACGTCGTAGTGCACGCTGTCTATCAGCCTATTGCCGCGATGTACGGCCGTCCGCCTGTTCCTCTCGTTACGGAGATCAAGCCGGGCATGCTTAATGTGTTCGTGGACCTGAAGCATCCGGTCTTCGCCAGCAGTGGCCTGCGACCGGAATACCTGATCGCGTCAGAAGCCGCCCAGTATCTCTACCAGCTGCACCCCGAGATGCACGGCAAGCCCGGCCACACGGTCGCTGTTCTCACCACCGAACTGCTCATTCAAGGCTGGGGTGACGCTGTCACCGATAATCCAGACATTGTTCGGGAGGACATCAGGCAACTGTTCAGTGACATCATCGAGCGGATCCTCGATGCTCCCAATGCCAGCGACTTCTACGACGAGTTGCCCGAGGCAGACCAGCTCGCCATGGCCAAGGAGATGATCAGCGCTGGCGTCGACCTGGCCGAGCTCGGCAGGCTGAAGAGTGGTGGCTACCTGAAGTACTGCTCCCGTGACGCCATCGCCGACTTCTTCGGCAAGTATCCCGTGTCCTGGTTCGACGGCCGGGTCTGGAGTGACCCGTGGCCGAGCGAAGCGCAGCTTGGAATGGTCGTCGCCGGCAAGCTCCAGGATGATCTTCAGCTCAAGTACCTGCGCTGTCTTCAAGACTGCGCCTCGTATCTTCGGTATGAGCAGCCGGAGCAGCTTTTGGTGGTACGCGCACGCGCCGCCGTGGAATTTCTGTCCAACAAGCTGTCATGACGCAGCGGTTTGTCACTGACCTGCTCATCGCGGATACCGGGTGGCAAGGGTTCGAGCGGGTAATCGAACGGCTCCTGCTGGCCCGTGGCTACGAGGCTGTTCAGCGCGTCGGCGCCTCTGGCGACGGCGGTGCTGACGTCATCGCGACGCTCAACGGCCGACGTTGGCTTTTCCAGGTGAAACGATGGCGCACGCCTGTTGGTCCGAGCGCGGTCGTAGAGACACTGGCCGCATGCCGGCGGTATGACGCAGACATTCCCGTCTTGGTCGGGCTTAACGGCTTCGAATCATCGGTACACGTACAGCGCGGGCAGCTTGCTGCTAGGGGGATTCCCCTGCAGCTCTGGGACCGGCGCACCCTCCTTAAACAGGCCGACCTGATCCCCCTCGCAGCCCTAGCGGAGCGGATGCCCGACAAATATGAGCTCAGGTCATATCAGGAACAGTCCGTCGACCGGATTATGGGAGAACACCTTGCTGGAGCCCGCAGCGCTCTGGTTGTCTTGGCCACTGGCCTAGGGAAGACTTTCGTCGCTGCGGACTTCTATCGACGGTATGCAAAACTCCGCGCTCGCTCGAAGACCCTCGTCCTAGCCCACCGCAACGAACTCGTCTACCAGCTCGAACGGTCATTCTGGCCCATGCTCTCTGCAACCACTGCGACTGGCGTGTGGAATGGCTACGAGCGACCAAGCACGGACACTCTGGCGGACCTAGACATAATCTTCGCCTGCGTCGACAGCGTAGCGAGTGCCGCCAACTCTGGCCGCGAACTTCCCGACTTCAATCTCGTGATCGTAGATGAATGTCACCATCTCGGCACCAGGGCATATGACACCGTGCTAAACGAACTGTCGGCCGGGGACGGTGGCGCATTCCTTGTAGGCATGACAGCAACGCCGTGGCGACCAGATGGAAAGGCATTGCATCAGTGGTTCGACTTTCCTGTCGTCGACATCGATCTCGTACGCGGACTGCGTGAGGGATACCTGTCCAACGTGGACTACCGGATGTACACGGACAACATTAACTGGGAGGCGCTAGTCCAAGGCCTTTCCGGGGAATCTCCCGCCCTCTCGCCGCGAGGAATCAATCGTACCCTATTTATTGAAGAGTGGGACGACGCTGTGGTCCTGCGCCTCTCGGAAGCGTGGCGTGAACAGCCCAATCCACGCGGAATTGTGTTTTGTGGCACAATCGACCATGCCGAGCGGATGGCGGCCCGGATCAATGCTCTCGGCTTCACGCGGGCCGAAGTCATCGCCTCGAAGACTGGCGACGGAAAGGTTCTCGACATCCCCACCCGCAGCCGTATCCTCTGGGACTTCGCGGATGGGAAGACCGGGATCTTGTGTGCCGTGGACATCCTCAATGAGGGCGTCGATGTGCCCGACGTCAACATCGTCGTCTTCCAGCGTGTCACCCACAGTCGTCGCATCTTCGTCCAACAACTCGGTCGGGGGCTGCGGCTCGCCCCCGGCAAGGATCGCGTCGTGGTGCTTGACTTCGTATCGGACATCCGCCGCTTCGCGGTTGGCCTCGACCTCCAAGACCAACTCGGGCGTAATGATTCCCTCAACCCGCGAGTCCGCCTCGGCAGCAAGGTCACCTTCATGCGCGCCGAATCTCCGGACCAACCCGCCGCCGACTTCCTGCGGGAATGGTTGGGTGACGTGGCAGCAGTCCAGGATGCAGGGGAGGATGCCCATATTCTCCGCTATCCTCCTGAAGTGTCTATAGGCTGATCGCTAGAGAGGAGCGGGTAAACCGTGAGCCCCCTCGACGACTGGACCCAGCTAAAGCCAGACGCAGAACTGGCCGTCGCCCAGTTGCTCACCCAGCTCCGATCCGGCACTTCGCCTCAGGATCTGCTTGACTCCTACCTGTACGCTAAGAGGCTCCTCGCTGAGTCGATGCAGGCATTCATCCGCATTGACATCGACGAACGCAACGCCGCCTTCCACGACCTGCGTGAGCAACTCCGTGACGAGATCCACGACCGCTATGTCGACCGGGTCCCGGACCGCTACCTGAGGGTCCCGTACGGCAGCCGCGTTCACGAGGAGCTGTTTACCCTCCTCCTGCAGCGCCGAGGCGCGCCAGTCCAGGCAGCCTTGCTCCGCATAGCGACCGGTGACTCCGTCCACACCGAACGCCGCATTCGCGAGCTCCGTGAACTTGGCCTCGATATCCGCAGCTCCAAAGAAAACGGCTACGACCTGTACACTCTTGGTGATCTCGATATCGATACAAGCTTTATTCCGAACATAGTCGGCAATAGCATAAAAAAGGACAAGTCCCTACCGAAGGCTGAGATGCAATCTCTGCTGAGAGATATTGGCTACGAGACTGAGTAGGCGCTGAGCCGGCGTTTGTCAGAGGCTGATTATCGCACTAGACACTTCGTGGCGCGCGGTACGCGGGCGCCGGTCATCGCATCTTGTTCTCAAAGACAGCCGTAAATGTACGGCCGGCCGAGCTTCCAGCCCAGGTCAGCTTGGTGGCGGCAGCTTTGGCTATGTATAGCCCTCGCCCGCATTCGGAGAGGTTATCGAGGGTCGGCACCCTAGGTTGTTTGGAACTTCCCTGATCCGTTAATGCGATAGTCGCATCCTTGGAGTGGCGGCGTACTTCTATCAGGAACTGGCCGCCGGGCGTGGCGGATGCCGTGTGGCGGAGAGCGTTGGCGATCAACTCGCCGGTCACGAGGACCGCATCATCGAGGGCTGGAAGATCTGCGAGGAGGAAGGCGACGAACTCGCGGGCCGGGCGAGCGTGCTCCGCTAGGCCCGGGAAAGCCCGTCGCCAGACGAGCTCGCGGCCGTCTGGATAGACCTCCACAGGACCTCCTTCTTTGTGGCTATTTGAGGCCGCTGCCCTGGTTGTCCCTCGCTCCACACGAATCCAGGGTCGCGGGTTGGCGAAGCGACCGGGGTGCCGCTCGCTGTCGTGGTCGGCGCTGGTTCGAGCGTCGGCCACTGGTGCCCCCACTGTGGGCAGCTATCGGCATATCGCGGCCGTTGCCGCAATTTGCCGAATGCCGGTAGCTCACCGTGGCCGGCTGACTACACTCTGACGCAGCCCCTCGGATCACACAAGTGGTTCAGAAACAAATTGTGGAGACGCCGTGACGTACACACCGACGCTTCGGGCCCGCCGAGTCGCCAGGGAGCTGAAACGCCTACGCAGGGAACGCAGGCTGACGGGTGACGACGTCTGCCGGTTGCTTGGGTGGGACACGTCGAAGCTCAGCCGTATGGAGAACGCCAACATGCGCACGACCTCAGGTGAGGTCATGGAGCTTCTGGAGGTCTACGGTGTCACCGGCCCACAGCGACGCGACCTGATCCAGCTCGCCCGCGACGCTCGCAAGAGAGGGTGGTGGCAGGACTACACCGACGAGGTGAAGGCAGGCTTCAGCGACTACCTCGCTCTGGAAGACGAGGCCCGGACGTATAGGGCCTACGACGTCCAGCTCATCCCCGGACCATTCCAGACCGAGGAGTACATGCGGGCGATCTATCGCGGCGCCCGCCCTCGGACGGACGGCGAGATCCAACGGATGGTGGATGTCCGCCTCGCTCGCAAACAGCGCCTCACCTCGTCTGTGGATTCTCTCCACGTCATTCAGGTCGTCGAGGAAGCAGCCCTGCGCCGCATAGTAGGAGGTCGAGGAGCGATGCGGGCGCAGCTCGACCACCTGTTAGAACTCGGTGACCTGGCGAACATCTCAGTCCAGGTGGTGCCGTACCGTGCGGGAGTCCATGCGGCGATCGACGGGCCCTTCATACTCCTGACCTTCGATGGCTATCCCGATGTCCTGTACATCGAGCATCTGGTGGGTTGCCTATATCTGGAGAAGCCAGAGGAGACGATGCGAGGTAGCTTGGTGTTTGATCACCTCCGGGCATCAGCGCTCAATGCAAGTGATTCCCGGGTGCTGATCAAGGAGGTCGCACGAGGTTTCTAGATCAAATGAGAGGCGGGAGCGGGAGTGAGTAACCCGGACCTGACCCCTGCTCAGTGGCGCAACAGCACGTACAGCGGAGATGGCGGGCACTGCGTCGAGTGCGCCGTTACTTCGCGAGCCAGTGGCATGAGCAGTGCTGAGTCAGAGCATTAGCCGCCAAAGTAGCCGTAGCTGTTGCCCGCGATGAGCAGGCCAGATTGTGGCGCGGCGTCCTTGGGTGTACCACCCACCCTCGCAAGGGAGATCCGGTGAATGATTGCGGTTTCGCGCATAATCGGGTCCATGAGGTTCCGCGCGACGGTTCAGCTGGACGGTAAGACGGCGACGGGGATCAACGTTCCGGTTGACGTCGTCGAAGGGCTCGGGGGCGGTAAGCGTGCCCGGGTGAAGGTCGCGATCAACGGTCACGCGTACTCGATCACGCTCGGGAGCATGCGCGGCGTGACGAAGATCCCGGTCAGTGCGGAGCACCGGAAGGCCGCCGGAATCGCGGCAGGTGATGAGGCGGACGTCGAGGTCGAGCTCGACGACTCGCCGCAGGAGCTGGCCGTACCGGCCGATCTCGCAGACGCGCTGCGGGCCGAGGCGGACGCCCAGCGTTGTTTCGACGGGCTGTCGCCCTCCCGCAAGAAGGCGTACGTGACCTGGATCGAGCAGGCGAAGAAGGCCGAGACGCGGGAGCGTCGCGTGGCCCAGGCGGTCGAAGAGCTGCGCGAAGGACGCCCTCGGCGCTGAGCCGGCCTCGCGGAGATCAGCTGGCAGGCGGGCACGGTCCCGGCCCGTCAGCGGACCGCGGCGAAGGCGGTGAGAGACGCCAGCTCATAGCGTGTGACATCGGAGAACAGGCCGCCGAGACCGCGCTCGATGCGGGCGAGCTGGTCGTCGAGCAGTGCGAGGCCGCGGGCGATCCGGGACGGCCGGGTACCGCCGTGCCAGGCGATCAGCACCCGTCCGCCGGGACGTGTCACCCGGTGTAGCTCGCGCAGGCCGGCTTCCAGGTCCGGCCAGAGCGCGACGTTGTTCACCGAGACCACACAGTCGAACTCCGCGTCGGAGAACCCCGTATGGTCGGCCATGCCCAGCCGCAGGTCGATCCGGCCTGCGGCGATCTGTGTCCGGTGTGGTCGGCCGGCGAGGTCGCGCATCTCAGGTGAGGGGTCGACACCGCAGATGCGTTTCGCGGGCGTCCGTTGGAGTAGGCGGATCAGCCCGCCGGGCCCGTAGCCGACCTCCAGCACCTGTTCCCCGGCCTGGACGTCGAGCAGGTCGAGTATGTCCCGCTGCCGGTTCATCCACAGCATCAGACGGCCGGCGAGCCGCCCGGCCAGTCCCTTCGGCATCGCGAACGGCGAGCGGGTCGGTGTGTCCAGGGTCCAGGGCGTCGTGGATTCCATGCACTCAGGCTGTCGTTTCAAGTCGGCTTGAAGTCAAATAGTCGACGTGGACCTGATCCCCATCGGTGAGGCCGCCAAGCGGCTCGGCATGCGAACCTCGGCGCTCCGCTACTACGAAGAACGCGACCTCGTACGACCGGCGGCGCGGGTACACGGAACGCGGGTGTACGGCCGGCCGGAGTTGCGGCGCCTAGCGTTCATCCAGATCGCGCAGCGGCTCGGTATCGGCCTCGACACGGCGGCCACCGTGCTCGACGAGGGGAGCGAGCAGTGGCGCGAGACGGTCGGCGGGCAGATCCAGAAGCTGGACGCGCTGATCGCCAGGGCCCAAGGCGCGAAGGACTTCCTCAGCCATGCGCTCATGTGCCCGGCGGAGCATCCCGCGCGCGAATGTCCCCACCTCATCGACGCGCTGGACCGGTTGCTCGACGGCGCCTCGTTCGAGGAGTTGGCGGAGGAGCACATGGACACTCCGCACGGCAAGACCTGATCGGCCAGGACCGCAGGACGGCGCGCTGATCAGGGAACGCGGGAGCGTCGTATCACTCAGCCGCTCGAGAAACTGTGGGAAGGCGGGCGCGCATCTCGCCTCGGCGATCGGCCCACGCCCGCGTACGCATCCCGTGGTCCCTGAGCGGGCCGACGTGCAGGCCGTGCTCCGCGCAATGATCGAGGAGAGCCGGCAGGGCGCCGAGAGTGGAGTGCCAGGAACCGCTGGCCGAGGTGCAGTCGGAGTCGTGAAGCAGGATGGTGCCTCCACCGTCCAGATCGCGGCTGACGGTGTCGTACACGGTCTGCGCGGTCGCGCGGCCGCGCCAGTCTTCGCCCCAGGCGGTCCACAGCACCGGGGTCAGGCTAAGTCGGCGGCAGGCGAGATGCGCGCTGGTGCTCATCACGCCGTACGGGGGCCGGAACAGACGTGGCTCCTTTCCCACGGTGTCGGCGACGACATCGCGCGCGCGGGCGAGGTCGTCGTACGTGGCGCGGGGGCCGCGTATCAGCAGTGGCCGGTGTGCCCAGCCATGGATGGCGATCTCGTGCCCGGCGGCGGCCATCTCCTTGGCCAGGCCGGGTGCGCGCTCGAGCATGGACCCGAGCAGGAAGAAGGTCGCGTGGATCCCGCGGGCTTCCAGCAGGCGCAGGAAGTGCGGGGTCGATTGGGGGTCGGGGCCGTCGTCGAAGGTGATCGAGACGTGGTCGGGCCGGCCTCGTCCGGACAGGCGGGGCATCACGCGGTTGCGGAGTGGCCCGAACGTGGAGATGACGGGGGCCGCATGAACGGCGGCCAATGCCGGTGCCATCGCGGCTCCGGCCCACAGGGCGGATCGGATCAGGCGTGCGGATGTCATCGGTGATGTGCCTCTGGCAACTCTGCGGGCGAGTGGAAGTGTACGGGTAGGCGGCCCTCCACGGCTCCGGCGCTGATGCCGAGGCAGACGGTGGCGGCCACGGCGGCGGCGAAGATCCTGATTCTGCGCCGCGCCAGGCTGGGGTCGCTCCTCGTACGTGCGGCGGCGGCCCCGTCCGTGACGACCGAGGCGATGGTGTGTACCGGGCCGGGGCCGGCCTCGTACAGTCTGAGCGCCTCGGTGCGTTGGCGACGGCCGAGTGGTCCGTCGAGGAGTTCGGCGAGGACCGGTTTGAGCTGGTCCGCCTCCCGGATCCACGTTGCCAGGCCCGCTTCCTCCAGGGCGGCGGCGTTCGTCCGGCCATGGCCGGGAATGCAGCGGTAGCTCGCCACCGGGAGCCCGCTGGCGAACGCTTCCAGGCTGGTCAGGCCGCCCGCGTTCTGCACGAGGACGTCGCAGGCCCGCATCAGGCCGGGCATGTCGTCGACCCAGCCGTAAACGTGACCGAGGCCGTCGTGCCGCAACCGGTCGGCCAGAGCCTGGTTGCGACCGCACACCACGACGGGTACCGCGATGCCACTGTCCAGGATCTCGGTGGCCGCCTCCCGAACGGATCCCACGCCCCAGGAACCGGCGACCAGGAGCGCGAGCGGGGCGTTCTCCGGCAGCCCGAAGCGGGTTCGTGCCGCCGCCCGCTCGGCCGGCGTGGCCGGGGAGAAGGCCGGATCGACGACGGGTCCCGTCACGGGGACCACCGTGGCGCCCAAGGCACGAGCCTGATCGGCGGATATCGGGTGGATGGCCATATAGGCGTCGATACCCGGCGCGACCCAGATCGGATGTACCGACAAGTCGGTCAGGTAGGTGAGCGCTGGCACGGTGAGGTCACCGCGGAGGCGCAGCCCGCCGAGCACCTGGCCGGCCGCGTGGTGGGTCGATACGATCGCGCGGGTGTCCGGCGGCAGTGCCGCCAGGGTGCGGCGTTCGGCGCTGCGGAGCAAGGCTCGCAGGGCCAGACCCGGGCGGCAGGAGCGCTCGGTCGTGGCGTAGATCCGCTGGTACGCCGTCGGCGCGACGACCAGCAAGTGGCGATATCCGGCGCGCAGCAACCGCCCGAGACGGGCGGGGAACAGATCAACGAAGTCGAGTCGGGTCACGCGGTATCCCGCCGTCGCAAGACGCCGAGCGACTTCGGTGGCCGCGCCGTCATGACCTGCGCCGACACTCGCCGAGATGATGACGATCAGTTGTCCATCGGAATGCCGCGCCGTATCGGCCCGCGGGTGCATTCGGTCACTCACCAGGCCGTCGCGAGATGACACGGCACATCAGCCTCCTGCTCGACCAACGCGACACGGGGTTCACGACCGCACGCGACGCCGGGTGCGGGGCAGCGCGGCCACCTGGATGCCCCCGGTGGTTCCCGGATCAAGGAAGCCGTGCCAGAAGCTACTACACGGGTCGTAGCAGCAGGAAATCGGAGCTTCGGCCCGGCCTGTGTCCCATGTCGCGGGCAGGCTCCACGAACGTCACGCCGGGGTGACCACCTCGACAGCAGATGCCCGGCAGTCCGATGCAAAGACTCTTTGCAAAGAGCCTTTGCGAACGCTTATGATCAGTGTGTGGCAGATCGTCCTCCGGCTCAGGAGATCACCGACGTCGCGGCGCTCCGGCTGCTCGTGCACCCACTGCGGCGCAAGATCGAGCAGTGCCTGCGCGACGGGCCGGTGAACTCCGCGACCCTCGCCCGGGCGCTCGGCGAGAGCACCGGGGCGACCAGTTACCACCTCAGACAGCTCGCCAAGCATGGCTTCGTCGAGGAGGTTCCGGAGCTGTCCAAGGGACGGGAACGCTGGTGGCGTGCTGTGCCGGGTGATCGACGGTTCCCGTCTTACAGCCGCCAGACGCCGGAGGTGCGCGAGGCGCTCTCGGAGATGGTGCAGCACAACTTCGCCGAACTCTTCGAGCTCTTCTCTCGCTTCGCCGCGAGCCGCGACGCGCTGGGCGAGTGGGCGGACGCGTTCTTGTTCTCCCGCGCCACCCTTCGTCTCACGCTCGATGAGGCGAAGGAGTTCTTCGAGGAGTACATCGCGCTGATCTACCGCTTCTCACGATCGAAGGAGGAGACACCTCCGGGCGCACGCCCGGTGCACGTCCGGCTGCTCGGTATCCCCGAGGCGGCCGCCTCCGAACCCACGGCAGGCTCCGAGGAATGACCCGGGTCGCCGAGCTGGCACTCGGCGACCCGGTGAACGGAGTCCGTGTCACCACGCCCATGCGGCGTGTCTTCGCGTACACGAATCCCAGAGAAAGGAGAGCACGTCGTGCTGCTCTCGTTCAAATCCCGCCGGGTCCGAGTGGCCGGGTGGGCGATCGGCCTGCTGGCGTCGCCGCTCCTGGCGCTCATGCCGTCGCCGGCGACGGCGACCCGCGCCACGTACGACGTGGCTGGTACGAGTTCCACGCGCGACGGCGTGGACCGCAGCGATGTCGCCTTCCGCGGCGGCGAGGGTGTGATTCTGCACGGTACGGTCGTCGCGCCGAGCGGGGCCACGGGCCGTGTTCCGGGCGTCGTTCTGGTGGGTGGCGCGGGTCCGGCGCCCCGGCAGGAGTACACGCAGGAGGCCGAGGCGTTCGCGCGCGCCGGGATCGCCGCGCTCATCTACGACAAGCGGACCATCGGCTATTCGAGGACGCACCGCGACTACTCCCTCCTGGCCGCCGACGCGCTCGCCGGCGTGCGGACCCTCCGGGCCCGTCCCGGCGTCGACCCCGTCAAGGTCGGGTTGTGGGGTTTCAGCGAGGGCGGCTGGGTCGCACCGGTGGCCGCCTCACGGTCCTCGGACGTCGCGTTCCTGATCTCTCTCGGCGGCCCTGGCTACACGCCGCTGCGTACGCAGACCTGGTACCTCACGGGGAATATGCGGCATCAGCACATCTCCGGGTCGTATCTCGACACGATCGCCGGACCGGCGGCGCACCTCTTGGACAGTACGGGTCTGTTCCCCGAGGCCGACCACGACCCGGTTCCCGTCCTCGCGCACGTGCAGCAGCCGGTCCTCGCGCTGTGGGGCGAACACGACACCGAGGTGCCGCCGCGAGAAAGCGCGCAGATCTTCGAACGTGTCCTCGCCCGCGCGGGGAACGAGCACGTGACCATCCGGTTCGTCGCCAGCGCCGGCCACAACGGGCACCGTACGACCGACGGGTTCGACCATCTCGGCGGCCCGCTGCTGCGCGGTCATCCGCTGGGCGCGCTCGCTCCCGGCGCTGCGGACACGATGACGTCGTGGGTCCACCAGGTCGCGGATGGCCACGCACCGCCCTCCAGCGCCGCCGCCCCTCCCCAGCAGGCGCTCACCAGCCGGGCGGCTTCGAACGGCGCCTGGTACGAGGCCAACGGCCTTCAGTGGGCCGCGATCGCGTTCTTGCTGGTGATGTTCGCCGGATATCCCGTGACCGGGATCGTACGCCGGATCACCGGGCACGCGGGAGCGACCCCGGCCCGCCGCTCAGCACGCCTGCTCGCGACGACGGGCCTGGTGGCCGTCGCCGGAACGCTGCTGGTCATGCTCTCGGTCTTCGTCACCAGCGGACGACTCAACGGGCCGGTCCTCGCCGGCCGCCCCATCCCGTGGCTGATCCTCCAACTCCTCGCCCTCGCCGTCACCGTCACGACGGCCGCGACCGCCACGATCGCCTGGCGGAACCGGCGCGTATCGACGAGCGGCTCACGCATCCGCGTCGCCACGCTGGTGGCCGCCGGAGCGATCTTCATTCCCTGGGCGGCCTACTGGGGCCTTCTCGCCTGGTGAGGAACGACCGGCGAAGACGAACCGCTGTGGACGGTGACGGTGCGGCGTCATCGGGCGTCGGGGCCGGGCCCATGACAACGAGCCGAGAGCGGCGTTCAGGCCTACCTCACGGCGAGCCGGCAGACCTCGTCATAGGTTGTCGTCGTGGGCGAAGAGCCAGATGGCGGCCGTATCGCCGGGTTCGTTGATGAAGAGCGGCGGTTGACCGGGCTTCTCGACGGTCTGGTTCCTGCGGCACGGGCGGCGCTGGCGGCGGCGGTCGCCGACCGCCTGCTGCCGCACTACCGGCGATTTCATGAGCAGACCGGTCTGGGAGAACCACTGGTGCTCCAAGACGCTCTGGGCAGTGTCTGGGATCTGCTGGAACAGGGAACCGCTATCGACGTCGTCGCCGTGGGCGTGGCCTGCATGGACCAGGCGTTCGTCGCCGCCGAGTTCGGTTTCGCCCTGGCTGGGACGAGGAGGTGGGAGGCGTGGAGGATGGTGAACGGGGCCGCCACGCCTTTGGCGGAGAACGCCGTACACGCCGCCTGGGCCGTGGCCGGCACCTGTCATGTCGCTGTCCACGGTGGGGTCAGGGAAACACTGCAATGCCTGCGGTACGGCCGAGACGCCGCCCTGGCGACAGCCCTTTCTCGTCGGCACCGGGCACTCGAAGCGCAGCCGACGCAGGCCGCGGCGAGCGATCCATCGGTTGAACAGGAGAACCGCCGTCAACTGCTCGACCTGGAGCTACTGGAACGCTCGCCGCTCACCGCCCAAGTCCTGGCGGAGTTGCGAAGACCGGTCTGACGGATCATTCCAGGCTCGCCGGCCGATGATCGAGCATCGTCGGGTCTTCCGTACGAGCGTTCATGTGCCGGCGGCGTCCAGCAAAGCGTCCCGGTTGGCCAGGATGAAGACTTTCAGCACTTTGGGTCTCAGGTCGGTGGTCGCCAACGATTCGTCGCGGAGGTCGATGAAGTCGACGTCGTAGAGTCCGCGCGAGGGGTCGGCGAACTCCGGACCGTCTCGGCGCGAGAGGTCGAGTTCGACAAGCCGTGTCACGAAGACGTTATGGACCACCACGCCGGCAGCTTTCGGGGAGCTGAACAGGAATACCTGCCGGCAAGAACCGGCGGTCGCTCCCAGCTCCTCGCGGAGTTCCCGTCGTAGGGCGTCCTCCAGGGATCGGTCATCCGGTTCGACCCCGCCCCCGGGAGACTTCCAGTAGACCGGCCGGCCCGGACGGGTGCGTTTGATCAGCACGAGGCGGTCTTCGTCGTCGATCAGGATCGCGCGAGCGGAACGCCTCACGATCGGGGTCATTCACCACTCCCTCGTCGCCCGGCCCGGCAGGGGCCGTTTCGGCGGTAGTGCTCAGGCCAGCCTCAAATCGATCCAGTCGACGTCGTCGCCGGGCAACTGATACCTGTCGAACTCGACGAAGCCGTGCTTCTCCGCGAACCGCAGTCCGTCGACGTTCGCGGCCCAGATGACCGTTTCGATCGTCTCGGCGTTGAGCTCTCGCGCCTGCGCCAGCCCTCGCTCGTACAGCGCCTCCCCGAACCCCTGCCGGCGGTGCTCGGGGAGGACCCGGGCGATCACCGTGGCCGGCGATCCGTTGTCGCTCGTCGGCGGGCGTACCGTCGTGCAGCCCACGAGGACATCGTCGGCGTACGCGACGTCCAGGAGGTTGCGGCCGGAGCGCTCGCGGACCTCGTCGAGCGACAGCGTGGCGGTGGGGATGATCAGGTTGTGGACGTACTGCCAGTCTTTGAGGCCGGCCTCGCCGTCCACCCGTTCGATGCGAAGGTTAGGCACCGGCACAGGGAAGCGCACTGCGCTGCACGGCGTCAAAAGGGATATCGGGCAGGTACGACCGGCGGTCAGGGCAGGAGCTTCACGCGGACCGGCTCGCCGTGGTGGGGGACCTGGCCGGACGGGACGAATCCGTCGTTGTCCTGCCAGGCGTACGTGATGGTGACGGGCGGCAGGGAGGCGCAGCACTCCGGGTCCTGTGCCGCGTAGTGCGTGTACGCCTTGAAATTGCTCACGCGCGTGCGTTCAAAGGAAATCGGTCAAATGTTCCGCGACAACTGCCAGTCGGCGATCGCTCGGGTTGCCGCGATGGTATTTTTGCTGTGTCGAGGGCTCCTCCTTAATGCGGGGAAATGGTGATAGAAGAGGTGCATTCCAACACGGCCGCCCGACTTAGCGTAGATGAGTACCTATCGGACTTTTGGCCGTATTTCTCCAGCTCTACGGATGCGTTCATAAAGCTCGAAAGACGTCAGACCTTTCGGGAGCCCGATGATCCAAGTTGGCGGGCGCTCGATGCTGGTGACTGGGCGGAGGCGGTCCGGCTCATCGATGAACGCAGAGATCAGATCCAGGCGCCGCTATGGGAGGCCAACGGTCTTACGATGCGCCGGATCCGGATTGTAGAGCGGCCGTACACGCCTTACCTTCAGTGGGAGCTGTACTACATCCGGCTTCGAGCTGAGGCCGGTGAGAGCATCCGCGTTCTCGACGTCGCCGATATCAGGCATCTCGAAGAACGCCGACCGTTGCCAGAGCTGGTAATTCTCGACACCGTTGTCATGTACGAAGTGCTATACGGTATCGATGGCGATCTTGAGGGCGCGTGGAAGATCGTGGACAGAGATTTCATCGAAGCGGTCCGGCGCGAAGTGGAAGATCTCTACATGGCCGCCGACGAGCTCAGCTCCTTGTTGGAAAGCGAGCCGTCCATCTTGCCACCTCCCGTACGGGAGTAAGTAAGAACATCGCCGTTGGACGCGATTCCTGGGATGTCTGGTGGCGGCTTAATGCCGGTCGAGTCCCCGGCGGAGTATCCGGTAGAACACCATGACGGCGGCGCCTACGCTCGCCCACAGCAGGCGTTCCTTCGCCGTCGTCCGGTGCGCGACGGTGGGCGCCAGGGCCGAACGGTCGATGATCGCCGACAGGTGAGCCCGGTTGTACTCCTCGTCCAGGATCTCGTGGAATCGTCGTTCTCGGCGGCTGGCCGATGTGGAGAGCCGTGTCTCCCCGGCGTTCTTC
The DNA here is from genome assembly GCF_054775715.1 of Actinoallomurus acanthiterrae. Classification (NCBI taxonomy): domain Bacteria; kingdom Bacillati; phylum Actinomycetota; class Actinomycetes; order Streptosporangiales; family Thermomonosporaceae; genus Actinoallomurus; species Actinoallomurus acanthiterrae. The sequence goes on from NZ_BAAHCO010000001.1 coordinate 443,489, forward strand.
CAATAGTCGCGCCCGATCTGGCCCTGGAACATCTCGTTGGCGATGACACGCAGGCGGGCTTCCGGCAGCGCTCTCGTCTCGAAGGACAGCGACCACTCAGCGATGATCATGTTCGTGTAGAGCAGTTGCTTGCGGGTCCTCGGATCGTCGGGTTGCGGTACCGGCCCCCAGCACTCGTCGAGGTCGGGGTCCTCCATCGCCATCTTGAGGAGATCCCCGATCGCCTGCCGTCGTGTCTCCTCCCGGGCGAGCTTCGTCTCGCGCGCCTGATAGCTCAAGGTCAGGACGATGCCGACCAATGCCAGTACCGAGACGATCGCGGACGCCGCGCCGTACGTCTGGCCGATGAAGCTGAACCGTTCCCACTTATCGGTGCGCCCGTGGAAGGCTCCGAGTGCGATCGGAGAGATGCCGATCAGGGCAACGGCCGTGACGGCGATGAGCAGAAGAACGGCCGTCGTGAGTGCGCTTCTGATGCTTCGGTTACCGATTCGTCGGCTCATGCCTCTTTGTGGGTCTGACCCTCACGGGGTCGACGGCAGGAGCGTCATGATCTCACGGGTGAAGTAGCGCGAGAACGGCTCTGCCAACTCCCACAATGCCGCGATCTCCTCGGTGGCCCCCCGCATCACGTCCGGGTCGTCGATACGTCTGGCGCCACATGGCCGCCAGTCCTTGTCGTATCTGACGTGGTAGAGCGCATGCTCGTCGACGACGATCTCCGGGAGAACGCCGTCGCGTTCAAAGGCGCGTACGTGTTCGGCATCGAGGACGCGGATCGCGGTGCCTTCTTCTGCCAGGATCCTGAACCACTGCATCTCCCACAGCAGGTATCGCGATACCGGCCGTTCGACGATGCGCAGGCGCCGAAGCTCAGTGCCCTGCCGCGCGTAGCTATCCACCTCGGCCCGCGCGTCGGCTCGCTCGCTCTCGAATACCGCGAGGACCCGAGGCCAGTCATCCGCGACGAATGCCTGCCAGCTGGGATCATCGTCGGGTTCATGGAAGTGCTGAGAGCGCTCGAGCTTCCAGATCGGCCTGGTCAGTCGACGAGTCTCCGCGCGGCGTATGGCGTGATAGGCCGCGACGTCGAGGGTCTTTCCGGCGATCTTGTGTATGTGGCTAAGCATCCGGGATGTCCGGTTTGGCGGCGCTCAGCATGTTTCCGGGGATGACGACGAGGCGTTCGTCGACGCCGATCCGGACGTCAGCGGGCAGGCGGTCGGCGAACACCGTCGTCATGTCACGTCCGACGATCGCGATGTCACCATTATCGAGCTCCCAGATGTCCGGGCAGTCGTTGGTGGTGCGGCTGTTCCCTAATTCGGCGGCGGTCTTACCGAGCCGACGTCTGAACTGAGCTCCTCGGTCGGCTTCCCAGGGACGGGGCACGGCGGTCTCCTTGCCTGTTTTAACGCCTCGCCAGGACTGTCGCACGCTAGCGGACGCTACACAAGCTTCCTTGGAGCTCTGGACTTGTTCCGCCGGGCATGGGGTAAATATGTCGCAGGGGTGCGCTTTCAAATCCCTAGGGTGAGCTGGACGACATCTTTGTCATTTCGCCGGCGTCGCCCGATTTCGAATTCATCACCGAGGTGGGCGTACGTCATGCGCCTGTGGTGCGGGTCGGCGGAAGGCTGTCCCCTCCTGGACATGCTATGTCAGGCTAGGTACCATGCGTCGCATGGAACCGGGTGACGCATCGAACCTTCTCACGCAGATGCGGAGGGGAGCGCTGCCGTACTGCGTGCTGGCGCTGCTGCGTCACGAGCAGCGGTACGGCGTCGAGATCGTGCGGATGCTCGGCGAGATCGACGGCATGGTCATCAGCGAGGGGACGATCTACCCGCTGCTGTCCCGGCTGCGGCGCCAAGGGCTGGTCGAGACGGTGTGGCAGGAGTCCACCACCGGCCCGCCGCGGCGCTACTACCGGCTCACGCCCGCAGGGCACCAGGCGCTGGAGGCCTTCACCGCGGAGTGGGGGCGGTTCAGCGGCGCGGTCGAGCATTTCATCGGGAAAGGGACGTGAGGTCGATGACGGTGACCGATGAACTGATCGGGGATTACCTCGGCCGTCTCGAGGGGGTGGCGCGGGGGCTGCCGGCGGATCGCCGGGCGGAGCTGGTGGCGGAGATCCGGGAGCATATCGACACCGTGCTGGCGCAGAGTCCCGACCGGACCGAGGCCACCGTACGGACGATTCTCGACCGTCTCGGCACCCCGGAGGAGATCGTTCAGGAGGCCGGCGTCGGTCTGCCGGAGACGTCGCCGGTACGCGCGGCAGCGGCCGGGCAGGCGTCTCCCCGGAGGCGCGCGGGCGCCTTCGAGATCGCGGCGGTCATTCTCCTGCTGATCGGGGGCGTCATCCTGCCCGTGCTCGGCTGGCTCGTCGGGGTGGTGCTGCTCTGGGCGTCCGCGCGCTGGACGCTCCGCGACAAGCTGATCGGCACGCTGGTGGTTCCCGGCGGGCTGATCCTGCCGTTCTACTATTTCTTCTTCTGGAGCGGGACCACCATCTGCGACGCGACGGGCCACTGCGAGTCGTCCGGCACCTCGGCCGGCACCGCCGTTATGGTCTCGCTGGTCGCTTTCGTCGGCTCCCTCGCTTCGGCGGCGTATCTGCTGCACCGGGCGCGGCGCGCCGGGGCTTGACCCTTCCCCGTACGGGCCACCTCGAGCGGTCTCAGGCGAGGACGTCGGTGGCGCGGTGGTTGTCGCCGGCGCCGTCGATCAGCAGGATGGCGCTGCGGGAATGGTCGGCGCGCAGCGGGATGATCTCGCGGTACGCGGGGGAGTCGTACCAGGCGCGTGCCTTGTCCAGGTCGGGGAATTCGATGACGGCCAGGTCGCCCGACCAGTCGCCCTCCCTCACGTCGGCCTTGGCGCCGTGGATGACGAAGCGTCCGCCGTACGGCTCCAGGGTCGCGTCGATCCGCTCGAGGTACTCCGCGATCGCCGGTCCCATGTCGACCTCGTGCAGGTGCCCGATGGCGTATCCAGCCATGATTCTCCTCCATCGCTCTCGGCCGCGGAGCGGGTGTCCGCTGCTGACAGACCTAAGGATCACCCCACGCGGTAGCGGAGGCGATTACGTCCGGAGTAACGAGCGTGCCTCGCGCACCGAGCCTCGCGGTCGTGGCGGCGCACTCTCGGCGCAACCTCCGGCGCTCCGCTCCGCTGCGCCGAGGGTCGATTTTTAGCTTTTGTGATCTTGGTCCGCGAACCGGTCTCCTGCGCCGGATGTCTCACCCCATGGGCGCGCCGCGGGGGCGCGCCATCGACAACAAGGGGAACTCTTGAACCTCGACCTCCGTCGCCGGGTACCGGCGCTGCTCGCCGCCACTGCTCTCGTGGGCGGCATGGCCGCTGCCACGGCCGGGAGCGCGTTCGCCGACACGACCTCGCGGACCTCGGTGAAGTGCGTCAAGGCGGCCGGCAAGTACAAGCCCGTGCTGATCAAGAAGTACAAGATCTGGGGCCACGCGGAGAACACCGGCAAGCATGTCCGGGTCGGTGGTTATCTCGACGTCTACCGTTCGGACGCCTGCAAGACCGTGTGGGCCACGGTGGTGAAGAAGACGGCGTACACCAAGAAGGCGTACGAGACCGGGACCGGCATCGAGTGGACGGACCCGAAGACGCACAAGCCGAGGCTCGCCTACAACCACAAGACGACGAAGAAGAACCTCTCGACCCCGGTCGTGCGCCTGGCCGGGCAAGACGAAGATCAGCGTCGACGGTGGGTTCGCGGCGGACCTCCAGTACGAGGGCGGCGGCAAGCTCGTCGTCCTCTTCAAGTAGGCCTCCGGCCGTGAAGGGTCACCGTCGGCGGCGCGGCCGGCGGTGACCCCAGGGCCGAAGGGACGAGGTCAGCCGCAGGCCGACTTGAGCTCCTTGCCCGCGCTGATCAGGTCCGAGGTGTCGGGCATCTGCGGGTTGCCGCCGGCCGCCGACTTCACCTGGCTCCCGAGCTTCTCCATCGCGGAGGCCGCGTGGTTCGCCGCCTTCTCGACGTCGCCGTCGCCGGAGTCCTTGCCCTCCTGCCGCATGGTCGCGGCGCCGGTGGCGTACGTCTGCGCCAGCGCGTTCGGGTTGTTGATCTGGGTCATCATCGTGCGGTTGGTCTGCTGGATGGTGTTCTGCAGTTTCTCGCACGCGGCCTTCTTATCCCCGCTGCCGCAGGCGGTGGCCGACAGCGCGAGCGCGGTCGTCAGGGCGAGCGCTCCGGCGAGGCGAAGGGGGGTCTGCGTCACTGATGGGTCCTTCGTAGTCGTTCGTTGTGCCGCCCGGGCGAGGTCCCAGGCCCCTATTCGATACGCATGAGGCCGATGTGGTTCCAGTGAGTCACGGTGGCCGGGCGTAGCGGTCCGCGTTCCGTTTGTGTCAAGGACGCCAAGGCCCGCTGACGCCTCCTACGGCCGTGATCGGCCGACGTCACCGGGGGTGATCGACGGAATCCCGTACGGGACGTGCGAGAATCCCGGGACGGTTCCCGATCTTTCTGCTCGATCGAGCGTGATCGTCGGAACGTCCCGCTCGGGGAGGCGACTCGCACGTGGCCTTCCCGGCTCGTTCACCAGGAGGATCGATGTCCGCGCCGTACCCCCCGCAGCCCTCGCCGCAGGGCGGACCGCCCAACTGGCAGCAGCCCAACCCGACGCCGCCCTCCGGACCGGGCGGGCCGTACGGCATGCAGCCTCCTCCCGGCGGACCCGGCATGCCTCCTCCGGGTGCGCCCGGGCCCGGCATGCCGCCCGGCGCGCCCGGCCCGTACGGTGGTCCGCCCGGACCGTACGGTCCGCCGCCGGGGCTCGCGCCCGGCCAGCGCCGGAAGCGGCTGCTGATCGTCCTGCCGATCGCGCTCGTCGGCCTGGTGGGCATCATCGTGCTCAACCGGATGGGGTCGGGTTCCGACGAGGCGGCCGTCGGTGACTGCGTCAAGAAGACGTCGGACCAGACCACTTCGAGCGGCAAGCACATCACCGGCGACAACATCAAGGTCGTCTCCTGCACGGACGCGACGGCCGCGTACAAGGTCGTCGGCAAGGTGGAGCACGTCTCCCGGATCACCGTCAGCATCAATGAGATGGACGGCAAGGGCGTCTGCAGCCCGTACCCCTCGGCGACCGTCCGCTACTGGCGCGGCAAATCGGGCGGCGGCGACGGTTCCGTGCTCTGCCTCGCCCCGAACCAGCACTGAGCAGCCCCGGGGGTCAATGCTCGGCGCGGAAGGAGCGGCCGAGGCGGGAGCCCAGGCCGAAGTAGTGGCGGAAGTTGTAGATCAGGGGGCTCCACCGGGCCGGGTCCACGTACGAGGTGCCGGGGACGACGATGTCGGTCGCCGCGTGGACGCGGCTCACCGCGGCCTCGGCGATCAGGAACGATCCGCCGGCGTCCGGGCGGAGCCGGGTCACGGCCGCCTCGAGCTGTAGCGGGCATTCGCGGACGCGCGGCGGGCGGACGGTCTCCGAGGGTGACGCGGTGAGGCCGGCGATCCCGAACTTGTCCGACTCATGCCGGAAGACGCCCTGCTTGTGGGCGGGTACGGGGTGGCGGCCGGTGGTCGGTGCGAGCCGTTCGACGGCGTCCCACTGTCCGGGCCCCGGCAGGTTGATCACCACGTCGGGGCGTTCGGCGAGGTTGGCCGCGGTCTGGGAGGCGGCGCCCATGCCGAGGACGACGACGTCGCCGAGGGCCCACGCCGATGACATCGGCGCGAGGTTGGCGGTGCCGTCGGCGTTCTCGGTGGACAGCAGGACGACGGGCGTGCCGAAGTAGAGGATCTTCGGCGTGATCGTCGTGTGGGATTCGGCGACCTGTGCTCCGTGCGCCGTCTCGTCGACCATGCCTGCACGCTAGGGGCGGGATATTTCGCCCACGGTCGAAACGATCGTACGGTCGGGGCTCGCCGGTTCCAGCGGAAAGTCTCGGTAACGCGTCTCCAATGGCGTTGGTGAGGCACAATCTGACTACTGTCCGCGAGTAGGGAGTCACGCATGGAAGCCGAACCTCCGAGTAGTCCGTACTCCAGCGGTCCGCACGCGTGCGTGGTCCGGCCGGACCTCGAGCTCCTGGAAGACGTGCTGGACCAGTTGGAGATCAGTTCGTTCCGGGACTCCCGCGGCCGCCTGGGCACGAGGTGGCCGTGCTTCAGCCTCTTCTTCACCATCCACGACGAGGACGAGGTCTTCTCCGCGCGCACGATCTACGATCACTTCTTCAGCGTCGAGGACAAGCCGGCGCTCTGCTCGGCCCTCGACGAGTGGAACCGCGACACCACCGGCCTGAAGGTCTACACCGCCACCGACGACGACGGCAGTGTGATCATCGTCAGCGAGGCGATGATGCGCGTGGACGGCGGCGTGACGCGTGAGCAGTTCGCCGCGAGCACGGCCGTCTGGCTCGGGGCCGCCGGGTCCTTCCACCTCTGGCTCACCCAGCGGCTCTCCCTCTCCGGCCTCGCCGGCGAGCCGCTCTGAGGTCACCTGCCCGTCGGCCGGCCGTCACGGACGGGCCTCCCAGACCATGATCAACAACGCTTATTGTTGATCATCCGGATCGTGGTGATCCGGGCTGTGCGACGTATGGCTGGGAGAGACATGAACGGGATGACGAGGCTGGCCGTGCTGGCGCTCGGTGGCGGCATCGCGCTGACGGCGTCGGTGGGAACGGCGGCGGCGGCCGGGACGCAGCCGTACACCCCGGAGCAGATCTGCGGGTCCGGTTTCCAGGTGGTCGAGTCGCAGCCGCTGGGCAAGGCCGGCGAGGCGCGCGTCTACTGGCTCAACAACGGCCCGAGCGACTGTGTGGTGACGCTCAAGCAGGGCTCGTACGTCGGGAACACCGTCAAGATCTCGGCCACGCTCCAGGTCGGCGGCGTGACCGCCAAGCCCGACGGCCCCACCGCGTACAAGTACTACGCCGGTCCGGTGACGCTGGCCAACCCGAAGGGCGAGTGCGTCGTCTACGGCGGCACGTACGGCTCCTACAAGTCCACCTTTCAGGGCGGCTGCGGCTGACCTCGCATCCACGCCTCGAGGGTCGACCACGGCTGTGGTCGGCCCTTTTTTCATGGCCGCCTCCACCGCGTCGTGGACATCCGCGGTCCGTCGCGGGAATGCCGACGGGCGGAGACATGTTGCTTAGGGCAACCAAGTACGTCTATGGTTGCTTCGGGCAAATAATGATGAGCCCGTACGGCCATGGAGCGATAAGGAGCTTGATGACAACCGCAGCACCGGCCGGGGTACGGGCTACGTCCGGCCACGGCGCGGACGCCCCGATGTCGCATCGGCAGATCATGGAAGCGCTCTCGGGCCTGCTACTCGGGCTGTTCGTCGCCATCCTGTCGTCGACCGTAGTGTCGAACGCCCTGCCGACGATCATCGCCGACCTGCACGCGAGCCAGACGGCCTACACCTGGGTGATCACCGCCACCCTGCTCGCGACCACGATCTCCACCCCCATCTGGGGCAAGCTCGCGGACCTGATGAGCAAGAAGCTCCTCATCCAGCTGGGCCTGCTCGTGTACGTCCTCGGTTCGGCGTTCGCCGGCCTGTCGCAGAACCCCGGCATGCTCATCACGGCCCGGGTCGTGCAGGGCCTCGGCGCCGGCGCGCTCACCGCGCTGGCTCAGACGATCATGGCGGTGATGATCCCGCCGCGTGAGCGTGGCCGCTACTCCGGGTACATGGGCGCGGTGTTCGCGCTGGCCACGATCGGCGGCCCGCTGATCGGCGGGGCCATCGTCGACACGTCCTGGCTGGGCTGGCGCTGGTGCTTCTACGTCGGCGTCCCCTTCGCGGTCCTCGCCCTGATCGTGCTGCAGAAGACCCTGCACCTGCCGGTCACCAAGAGGAAGGTCAAGGTCGACTGGTTCGGTTCCACGCTGCTCACCGCCGCGGTGTCCCTGCTGCTCATCTGGGTCTCGTTCGCGGGTACCAAGTACGACTGGCTGTCCTGGCAGACCGGCGTGATGGTCGGCGGCGCCGTGGTCCTCGCCCTGATCTTCGTCCTCGTCGAGATCAAGGCGACCGAGCCGATCGTGCCGATGCACCTGTTCCGCAACCCCACCATGAGCCTCGCCGTGGTGGCGAGCCTGTTCATCGGCGTCGCGATGTTCGGCGCGACGACCTTCCTCAGCCAGTACTTCCAGCTCGCCCGCGGCGACTCGCCGACGAAGGCCGGCCTCATGACCCTGCCGATGATCGCCGGGCTGGCGCTCGCGTCGACCATCAGCGGCCGGATCATCACCCGTACCGGTCGCTACAAGGCCTTCATGGTCAGCGGCGGCGTCCTCATGACCGCCGGGTACGCCCTGATGAGCATGCTGCGTCACGACACGGCGTACTGGGAAGCCTCGATCTTCATGTTCCTCGTCGGCGTCGGTCTCGGCACGACGATGCAGAACACCGTGCTGGCCGTGCAGAACCAGGTGCGCAACGACCAGATGGGCGCGGCCAGCTCGTCCGTCTCGCTGTTCCGTACGCTCGGCGGCGCGATCGGTGTCTCGGCACTCGGTGCGCTGCTGTCCAACCGGGTGACGCACTACACGGCGGAAGGCATGGCTCGCCTCGGCGTTCGGGCGGCCGGCCCGTCCAGCGGTGGCAGCGAGTCCATCCCCAAGCTGTCCGCGTTGCCCGCCCCGATCCGCGCGGTCGTCGAGGACTCCTTCGGCCACGGCATCGGCAACGTCTTCCTGTTCGCCGCGCCGGCCGTGTTCATCGCGCTGCTCGCCCTCCTGTTCATCAAGGAAGTGCCGCTGCGCACCGCGAGCCTCGAGCAGCAGACGGCACCGGCGGGCGCCGCCCCGCACGGCCAGCACGTCCGGCGCGAGGAGCCGGCCTCCGCCGACCGGCCGATCTTCCCGGTCGCTCCCGAGACGCGGCAGGACGGCATCCCGGCCTCTCTGGTCGCTCAGGGCGCCACTCCGGGTGCCGAGGTGCGGCGGGACGGTCTTCCGGGCTCCCCGATCGCTCCCGAGGTGCGGCAGGGCGGCGTCATCCGCGGCGTCGTCCGCAATGCCGACGGGACGCCGGTGCCCGGTGCGGCGATCACACTGATCGACATCCGTGGCCGGCAGATCGGGCGCGCGGTGGCGCGGCCGGACGGCCGGTACGAGGTCGCCACTCCCGGCAGCGGCACGTACGTGCTGATCGCGGCGGCCGGCGACCACGACCCCCAGGCCGCGACCCTGGTCACCGGCGACCGGCCGCTCGACTTCGACCTCGTCCTCGCCGGCAACGGCGGCCTCGCCGGCACCGTGCGGGACACGGACGGCACGCCCGTCGCGGACGCGATGATCGTCGTGACCGACGTCCGTGGCGAGGTCGTCGCGAGCGGGGTGACCGACGCCGAGGGCGGCTACGCCTTCACCCAGGTGGTCGCGGGGACGTACACGATCGCGGTCAGCGCCGAAGGCCACCGACCGGCCGCGGTGCCGGCCGAGGTGGGCGGCGACTCGGGAGTGACCCGGCAGGACGTCGAGCTGCGGCCCGGCGCCCGGATCGCCGGAACCGTCCAGGCGCACGGCCACGGCCCGGTCGCCGACGCCCGTGTCACGCTGCTCGACGCGGCCGGCAACGTCGTCGGCGTCACCGTGACCGGCCCGACCGGCCAGTACTCCTTCGCCGACCTGACCGGCGGCCAGTACACCGTCACCGCCGCCGGGTACGCGCCCGTGGCGAGTGCGGTCAGCCTGAACGGGCACGACGAGAACGCGCATGACATGTGGCTCGGCAACCCGGCGGCGTGACCGACAGAACCGGGCCGGCCCGCTCCGGCCCGGCCGGTCACTCCCCCGGCGGGGTCACCGGCCTGGCCCGGTGGGCCCCGCCCGCCCGGTGGCCCGCCCGGCCCGGACACCCGCCCGGCTCGGACACCTGCCCGGCTCGGACACCTGCCCGGTCCGGACACCTGCTCGGCCCGGACACCTGCTCGGCCCGGACACCCGCCCCGGTTCGCTCCGGCCCGGTTACTCGCCCCGGCCGTGCCACTCTTGGCGGAAACGCGAAACCGGGCCACGCGGGGTGGGATCATGCCATTCGGCCTCGCCGAAGGCACGGCTCAAGGGAAGCGAACGATGACCGAAGCACCAGTCTCGACCGATACCGGTAAGCCCGAGGCGTATCACGCCCTCGAGCACGAGATCGGCGTCCTGCTGCGCCGCGCGCGGGCGCTGTCCACCCAGATGATGCGCGAGGTGCATCCCGGCCTGGACTCCGCGGCGTACGGGCTGCTCGTCGGGCTTCGCGAGTGCGCGCCGGCCCGGCCCAGCGACCTCGCGGAGTACTTCGGGATCGGCAAGGCCACCATGACCCGCCAGCTGAAGGTCCTGGAGGAGCTCGGCCTGATCGAGCGGCGGCCGGACCCGGACGATCGGCGCGCGCACCGGTTCGACCTCACCGTCGAGGGACGCTCGCGGATGGACGCCATCAGCGAGGCCCGCCAGGACAAGTTCCACCGGCTGCTCGGCGCCTGGCCGGAGGAGGACGTCCGCGTCCTCGCCACGATGCTGGCCCGCTTCAACCGCCTGGTCGGCCGGGTAAAGATCGATTAACTTTCCGCTGCCAGTAATCTTCGGCGAATGCGGCGAATACTCATCTTCTGCACCGTTGCCGGAATGCTCGCGTCGGCCACCGCCTGCGGTGGCGGTTCCAAGGCGAAGGACGACCCCGCCTCCGCCAGCCCGAGCGAGAAGGCGGCCGGTTCCGGTGGCGGGGCGAAGAAGTCCGGGGAACCGAAGTCCAAGCCCGCGGGGGGCGCTCACGCGGTCGTCCTGGAGGTGCTGGGCTCGGGGGAGCTCCCGGGCATCTACTACCACGCGGGCAAGGACGGCACCGCCACGAACGCGAAGCTGCCGTGGAAGAAGACCGTCAACGTGAAGAGCGGCCTGCTCGCCGTGCTCGCCAACGCGTCGTCGCAGCAGAAGGTCTCCTGCCAGATCACGGTGGACGGGTCGGTCGTCGTCAAGAAGGCGGGCGAAGTCGCCCAGTGCCGGTACACGCTCAAGAAATGAACGCCCGGCGCACTCTGTACGAATTCCGGGCCGCGGCCTACTTTCTCCTTGGGAGCGCTCCAAAACACGCCTGGCGGACCTAAGGAGACGGTGTGGCGCGTGCAGTCGGGCAGCTAGGAATCCCCCGCATCCCCGTGTCGTTGCGGTGGGAAGGAGAGCCGGCGAGTTCGTACCGGATGATTGACGACGGATTCGAGATCTCTACCGGTCCGGGCACGGACCTGTTCATCGACCCCCAGCGGACGGCCGTGACGCTGAACGCGCCGCACCTGCTCGCCTGCGCGGAGGGCGACTTCCTGCTCAGCGCCCGCGTGCAGGTGGACTTCCAGTCCACGTTCGACGCGGGCGCGCTGCTGGTGTGGCTGAACGACCGCGCCTGGGCCAAGCTCGCCTTCGAGCTGTCCCCGCAGCGGGAGCCCATGGTCGTGTCCGTGGTGACGCGCGGCACGTCCGACGACTGCAACGCCTTCGTCGTGGACGGCGGCGAGGTCTGGCTGCGGGTGGCGCGGGTCGGCACGGCGTACGCCTTCCACGCCTCGACCGACGGCGCGTACTGGCGGCTTATCCGCCACTTCGCGCTCTACGCCTCGGAGGTCCCGTCGTACGGCTTCGAAGCGCAGTCGCCCACCGGCGCCGGCTGCACCGCGACGTTCGACGCGATCGCCTACGAGCCGAGACGCCTGTTGGATCTGCGCGACGGTTCCTGACCGGGTCGAGGCGCCTGCTGGATCCGTGCGACGGAGCCGAGGCGCCTGCTCGACGTGCGCGACAGGCGCCTGAGCGAGCTCTCAGGCGCCTGTCGAATCTGCGCGACCGCCGCCGAGCCGGGACCGCCTACGAGCCCAGGCTCCTGCTTCGCCTGCGGACTGAGCCGGGATCGCCTACGGGCCCAGGCTCCAGCTCCGCCTGCGGGACTGAGCCGGGATCGCCTACGGGCCGAGGCGTCGGCTTGGCCTGCGGGACGGCTCCTGAGTCGTCGCTCGCCGGCGTTCGAGCTCCACCGGGTCGTGGGCGGAGAACATCGTGACGTCGCCGGTCCGGGCCAGTTCCCGGAGCCGGCCGACGTTGTGCAGCCGGGTCGTACGGTCGGCCTGTACGAGGGACTGGAAGGCGCGCAGGCCGGGCGGGCAGGCGCCCGACTCGATCTGGCGGTGGTGGAAGTAGGCGTCCCCGGCGTGCAGGAGCCAGCCGTCGCCGGTGTCCACCGCGACGCCGGCGTGGCCGCGCGTGTGCCCGGTGAGCGGGATCAGGAGCAGTCCGCCGGGAAGGCCGCGTACGGACTCGAACCCGTGCCAGCGTTCGCCGCCGGGGTGGTGCTCGACCCAGCGCGGGCGGTGCGACCACACCGCGGTCCGGTAGCGCTCCCGCTCGAGCAGTGTCACGGGCCGCCGGGCCGCCTCCAACTCCGCGACGTGCACATGCACCTCCGCCTCGGGGAAGTCGGTGAGCCCGCTCGTGTGGTCGACGTCGAGGTGGGTCAGCACGATGTGGCGTACGTCGGCGGCGGCGTACCCGAGCGCCGCGACCTGGCGGACGGCCGTCTCGCCCAGGTCCAGCCGGGGCCGGGTCATCGCGGCGAAGGAGCGGCCGAGGATCTCCTTCGGCCGGGCGACGGCCTGCGTGCCGATCCCCGTGTCGACCAGGATGAGGCCCTCGTCGGTCTCGATGAGCAGGCAGTGACAGACCAGCCGGGCCGCCGAGAGCCGGTCACCGCTCTCGTTGAGGATGCGTCCGCCGAAGGGGTACATCGTGCCGCAGTTGAGATGATGGACACGCATGCGAAAACCCCCATATCACCGCCACCCCGGGGAGTCATCGTAGGACAGCGTGATCAACCCTGACGAGCCCCTGACTCGGCGGAAACCGCTTTTCTGGACGCGCGGCGGAGCCGGCCGGCGGCGGGGACCGCGAGGGCGGCCAGGATGCCGAGGGCGATGGCGACGACGTGCTCGCGCCCGGCCAGGTTGGGCAGCAGGGTGACCTCGGTGACCATCGCGGTGAGCAGGACGGTCATCGTACGCGGGGCGCGGCGGACGCAGCACACGTACGCGACGAGCGCGACGACGGCCGCCGACGGGCCGGTGTCGGAGACGTACCGGGAGATCCACGGCAGGCCGACGATCGTGTCCGGTCCGAGGTAGCACATGATCCGGCCGCTGAGCGTGCACAGGAAGGTCGCGGTCAGCGCGACCATCAGCGTACGGCGCCACCCGACCAGCGCCTCGGCGATCCCGAACACGACGAACACCTGCAGCAGCGAGCCCCACACCGGGAGGTTCGGCGCCGGAGCGTACATCGACAGGGGTAGCCGGACGACGGCGAGGTAGAAGGGGGTGGAGGCCGAGACGTCGCTGATCAGCCGGACGATGTACGTGCCCAGCGAGGAGAAGTGGAGCGACCAGAGGATCAGCACCGTTGCGGACGAGCCGAACGCCAGAGGCAGCCGGCCTCGCCGCAGCCGGGTCAGCGGCTCGGCGGTCAGTCCTCGCACCTCGGCCAGGATGCCCGTGATCCAGGCAGGCCGGAGGCGCCCTCCGGTGGGCCGGCCGGGGTGAAGACCGGTGGCGATGCTCACGCTGTTTCCTTGTGGGGGAGACCCTTTGTGGGGGTTCGCTGGAGCCTTGACGTAATCATCACCGAGGGAGGGCTCCGCGTCCTCACACCGCAGGCTGATTCTCGCTCCGCCGCAAGGTGGAGGGAACCTCCGCGCATCCTCCTGATGTGACACTGATCGCGAAACGTGTTCAAGAGGGATCGAATAGTCCGATTTGGGGAGGAAGAGGAGTGTGGGAGCGTCTACGAAGAGTGAGTTTGTTGTCGTCGCCAACCGGCTGCCCGTCGACCGTGTGATCGACGAGGACGGCGAGGCGGCGTGGCGGCGTAGCCCGGGTGGCCTCGTGACCGCGATCGTGCCGGTCATGCAGCGCCGCGGGGGCGCGTGGGTCGGCTGGGTCGGCGCGCCGGACGAGGAACTGGAGCCCTTCACCGCCGACGGCATGGACCTCGTGCCCATCTGCCTGACCGCGAACGACGTCGAGTTGTACTACGAGGGCTTCTCCAACGCCACTCTTTGGCCGCTGTACCACGACGTGATCGTCCCGCCGGTGTACAAGCGGACGCTCTGGGACGCGTACGTCCGGGTCAACCGGCGGTTCGCGGAGGCGGCCGCCGAGGTCGCCGCCGAGGGCGCGGTCGTCTGGGTGCAGGACTACCAGCTGCAGCTCGTCCCAAAGATGCTCCGGGAGCTGCGCCCCGACCTGCGCATCGGCTTCTTCCTGCACATCCCGTTCCCGCCGATGGAGCTGTTCGTGCAGCTGCCGTGGCGGCAGCAGATCCTCGAAGGGCTGCTCGGCGCGGACCTGGTCGGCTTCCAGAGCGCCGACGCCGCCGCGAACTTCGCCCGCCTCTGCCGTCGCCTGTGCGCCGCGAAGACGCATCGGAACCAGGTCCTCGTCGACGACCGGATCGTCCGGGCCGAGGCGTTCCCGATCTCCGTGGACGTCAAGGAGCTGATCGACCTCATCGGCCGGACCGAGGTACGGCAGCGGGCCGCGCAGATCCGTGAGGACCTCGGTAATCCGGCCACGATCCTGCTCGGTGTCGACCGCCTCGACTACACCAAGGGCATCAGCCAGCGGATCGAGGCGTTCAGCGAGCTGTTCCGCGACGGGAGGCTGAAGAGCGGGGACGCGGTGTTCGTGCAGATCGCGACGCCGAGCCGTGAGCGCGTCGAGCAGTACCGCATCCTGCGCGACGACATCGAGCTGCAGATCGGCCGGGCCAACGGGCTCTACTCCGAGCTCGGCGCGCCGATCATCAACTACCTGCACACGTCGTACACGCGCGACGAGCTGGCCGCGCTCTTCCTCGCCGCCGACGTGATGGTGGTGACACCGCTGCGCGACGGTATGAACCTCGTCGCCAAGGAGTACGTCGCCTGCCGGGCGGACCTGCACGGCAGCCTGCTGCTCAGCGAGTTCGCGGGCGCGGCCGAGGAGCTCAGGCGCGCGTTCCTCGTCAATCCGTACGACATCGACGGCATGAAGCAGAAGATGCTGCAGGCCATGCACGCCGACCCGGCCGAGCAGAACCGCCGGATGCGGGCGCTGCGCAAGCGGGTGATCGAGTACGACGTCGACCGCTGGGCCCACGACTTCCTGGAGGCCCTCGAAGGCCCGGACATCGGAGACGAAGCCGTCGTCAAGGAGGCGGCGCCCGCCGTCTGACCGGCGGGCACCCCCTCCACGGCGCTATCGCAGCGTCGCGGACTTCACGGCGTACGGGTAGGCGCCGCGCTTGTCGTTCGACACGTCATAGTCGAGCTCGGCGGTCGCCTGCCAGGTCCCCGCCTTCTTGGCGGCGTAGGCCGGGATGCCGACGAGCTGGAGCGGCTGCTTGCCGTGGGCGGTCCACAGGTACCGCTTGACGTACTGCCCGACGCCCCGGTGCTCGACGACCTGCGTCTTGCCGTTGAGCTTCAACGTGATCTTGATGACGGCGTGGTTCGTGGGGTACTTGAAGTCGAAGCCCTTCACGCTCGTGCCGTTGGCGTGCATCGTCGGCTTGATCCAGGCAGCGACGTCTGTCTTTTTCGTATCCGAGTTCTTGACCGTGCCGATGCAGACCTTGATGTCCCAGGTGGGGTCCTTGTACTTGGGCACCGGAACGGTCTTTGTCTCGGTGTGGCACTTCAGCGCGGTCGTGGTGGCGGCGCCGGCGGCCGGGGCGACCGCCGCCACGGTGCCGAGCACCGCCACGGACGCGAGAGTGCCGGTGATCATGCGCTGCGTGTTATTCACCATGTCTCCTCTGCAGGGAACGTACGCAGCAGTATGGTGATCTTGATCGCCGGCGGACAGGGACCAGAGGCTCAATCCCGCCTCAGCCGCCCGCCGGGGGGACGGCGGGTTTGACGTGCTGCCACCAGTCACGCAGCTCTTCCGGGGCGTGCGCGCCCTCGACCGTCAGCGAGCCCGGCATCAGCGGGAAGCGGCGCCCCGGGCTCCACGTCCGCGGGTACGTCGGCGGGTCGAGCACCACGATCCGCGTGCCGCCCACCTCGGGGATGTCGGCAGGAACGCCCTCGTTCCAGATCCAGGAGCCGTGCGCGTCGACGAGGTTCCAGACGCCGGCGACCGGGGGCGTGCCCGGCTCGACGTCCTGGTCGATCGACGAGGCCACCCAGCGCGGGTCGGGCGCCTCCCCGGGGATGCCGCCCGGCCGGACCAGCGCGTGCGCGAGGAGGGTGTGCAGCTGGAAGTTGTCGCCGACGCCGCCGATCACGACGGTCCACCCGCGCCCGGTGGCACGTTCCAGCACCAGCAGGCGCTCACCGTCGAGGACCTTGAGCAGGTCACGGACGTACTCCAGCTGCCCCAGGTGGGGCGCGGCCTGGTCCACCACCGAGATCTTGAAGTCGCGTTCGGTCACGGAGGCGCGGACGGCCTGGTCGCGGGCGAGCATCGTGGAGGCGGCCATCGCGAACTGCGGCAGCGCCCACCAGGCCTCCATCGTGACGCCCGCGCCGTCACCCAGCTCGGGGTGCACCGTCTCCCAGACCTCCTGGGACGGCTGGTGCTCCATCGGGTCCGGGGGCGCGCCGCCGGTCGCCTTCTCCCAGGCGCCCGCGAACGCCAGGGCCGCGGCCGCCACCTCGACCAGCCGGTCGACGACCGCCGGGCCGGCGGGGCCCGCGTCCGCGCCCTTCTCCACCAGGGCGCCCGCCAGCACGGCCACCCAGCCGCCGAGGTGCGGGGACGCTTCCGCGATCGCGCCCGCCATCGCCCGGGCTCCGGCGGTCAGCCGGTCGGCGGGAAGGCCGGCGGCCTGCTCCTGCACCGCCGGAAGGAGGGGGCCGAACGCCTGCTGGTCACCGGCCAGCGCCGCGTTCGCCAGGTCTACGCATATCTGTTCAAACACGCCGATCACAGTGCCATAACCGACTGACAGTCACAGAACGGGCACCGCCGGATTAGAGCCGGTCGACGGACGTGACGTGGACGACCGCGCGGCCAGCCTCGTCGGAGGCGCGCAGGTCGACCTCGGCGCCGATGCCCCAGTCGTGGTGGCCGGCGGGGTCGTCGAGGACCTGCCGGACCCGCCACACGTCCGTCTCCCGCTCGATCTGCAGGAGCTTCGGGCCGCGCGCGTCCGGGCCGGTCTGGATCTCGTCGTGCTCCTCGAAGTAGGCGTCGAGGGCGTCGGCCCAGCGGTCGGCGTTCCAGCCGTCCTCCGCGTCGAGCTCGCCGAGCTCGTAGTACTTCTCCAGGGCCGCCAGCTCCACCCGGCGGAACATCGCGTTGCGGACCAGCACCCGGAACGCCCGTTCGTTCGCGGTGACGGCGGCGACCTTCTCCTCGATCGCGGTGTGCTGCTCGGCCGTCTCCGGGTGCTGCAGCTGCTCCCACTCGTCGAGGAGGCTGGAGTCGACCTGGCGGACCAGCTCGCCCAGCCATTCGATCAGGTCCTGCAGGTCGTCGGTCTTCACCGAGTCCGGCACGGTCTGCTGCAGGGCCTTGTAGGCGCTCGCGAGGTAGCGCAGCACGATGCCCTCGACGCGGGCGAGCTGGTAGTACGCGACGTACTCGGCGAACGTCATCGCCTGCTCGTACATGTCGCGTACGACCGACTTGGGCTGGACCGGGTAGTCCGCCACCCATGGGTGTCCGCGCCGGTAGATCTCGTACGCGCCCTCGAGCGTGTCCTCCAGGGGCTTGGGATAGGTGATGTCCTGGAGGAGCTCCATCCGCTCCTCGTACTCCACGCCGTCCGCCTTCATCTGCGCGACGGCCTCGCCCTTGGCCTTGTTCTCCTGCGCTGCGATGATCTGTCGGGGGTCCTCCAGCGTCGACTCGATCACCGACAGGACGTCCAGGGCGTACGACGGTGAGGACGGGTCGAGGAGCTCCATCGCGGCCAGCGCGAACGTCGACAGCGGCTGGTTGAGCGCGAAGTCCTCCTGCAGGTCGACGGTGAGGCGGGCGTACCGGCCCTCGTCGTCGGGCTCCTCGAGCTGCTCGACGACGCCGCCGGCCAGCAGGCTGCGGTAGATCGCGATGGCCTGCGAGATGTGGCGGCGCTGCTTCGCGCGGTCCTCGTGGTTGTCGGTGAGCAGCTTCTTCATCGCCTGGAAGGCGTTGCCCGGCCGGCCGATGACGCTGAGCAGCATGGCGTGGCTGACCTGGAAGCGCGACTGCAGCGGCTCCGGGTCGGCGGCGATGAGCTTGTTGAAGACCTCCTCGTCCCAGCCGACGAAGCCCTCCGGCGCCTTCTTGCGCACCACCTTGCGGCGTTTCTTCGGGTCGTCGCCGGCCTTGGCGAGGGCCTTCTCGTTCTCCACGACGTGCTCGGGGGCCTGGGCGACGACGTAGCCGACCACGTCGAACCCGGCCCGGCCCGCGCGCCCGGCGATCTGGTGGAACTCCCGGGCCCGCAGCCGCCGTACGCGGCTCCCGTCGTACTTGCTCAGCGCGGTGAACAGGACGGTACGGATCGGGACGTTCACCCCGACGCCGAGCGTGTCGGTGCCGCAGATGACCTTGAGCAGCCCGGCCTGCGCGAGGCGCTCCACCAGGCGGCGGTACTTCGGCAGCATCCCGGCGTGGTGGATGCCGATCCCGTGCCGGACGAGCCGGGACAGCGTCTGGCCGAACTTCGTCGTGAACCGGAAGTCGCCGATCAGCCGGGCGATCTCCTCTTTCTCGGCCTTGGTGGAGACGTTGATGCTCATCAGCGCTTGGGCGCGCTCGGCGGCGGCGGCCTGGGTGAAGTGCACGACGTAGATCGGGGCCTTCTGGTCGTGCAGCAGTTCCTCGATCGTCTCGTGCAGCGGCGTCACCCGGTACTCGTACTTCAGCGGCACCGGCCGCTCGGCGGAGCTGACGACGGCCGTCGGGCGGCCGGTGCGCCGGTTGAGGTCCTCTTCGAAGCGCTTCACGTCGCCGAGCGTCGCCGACATGAGCAGGAACTGCGCCTGCGGCAGCTCCAGCAGCGGGATCTGCCACGCCCAGCCGCGCTCGGGCTCGGCGTAGAAGTGGAACTCGTCCATGACGACCTGGCCGATGTCGGCGTCGGCGCCCTCGCGCAGCGCGATGCTGGCCAGCACCTCCGCGGTGCAGCAGACGATGGGGGCGTCGGGGTTGACGCTCGCGTCGCCCGTCATCATGCCGACGTTCTCGCTGCCGAACATCTCGATCAGGTCGAAGAACTTCTCCGACACCAGGGCCTTGATCGGCGCGGTGTAGAAGGTGACCTGGTCACGGGCGAGCGCCGCGAAGTGCGCCCCCGCCGCTACGAGGCTCTTGCCCGAGCCGGTCGGGGTGTTCAGGATGACGTTGGCGCCCGAGACGATCTCGATGAGCGCCTCCTCCTGCGCGGGGTAGAGCGTGATCCCCCGCTCGGTGACCCACTCGCTGAAGGCTTCGAAGACGGCGTCGGGGTCGGATCCCTTGGGCAGACGGTCGATGAGGCGCACACGTCAATACTGCCCGCCCTCGCCAAATCGGGGGAACGCGCCTTCACCCAGGCTCTAAGGCCGGCCCCTCGACTGCCGCCCTGTGGCCCAATCCGGCCATTGACTGGATATAGCGACACTCGCAGGTCCAAGATCATCTTCCGCTTCGCTTCGGCGTCGCCCCTGCCCGCAACCAGGAGAACTATGAAGCTGCCCTCATACGCCGCCGCCCTCACGGCGGCCGTCCTGCTCACCTCCCTGTCCGGAGCCGCCGAGGCGACGGCACAGGGGACCGACGGCAAGGCCCTTTCGAAGGCCCTCCCGAGCGTGAACATGGAAGCCCTCGTCAAGGCGGCCCAGATCGACCCGCGGCGGTCCAACAGCAAGCTGACCCCGGGTGCCAAGGCCAGCGTGCTCCTCGTCGAGCGGGCGCTGCGCGACCGGCACCTGCTCGACAAGAAGTGGGTGGACGGGTCCTTCGGCACCACGACGGTCGCCGCCTTCGCGAAATACCAGAAGTCGCTCGGCTACAAGGGCCTCCAGGCCAGCGGCCTGCCGGCCAAGACGTCGCTCGTCAAGCTCGGAGCCGGCCGCTTCAAGGTCACGCACGTCATCGAGCCGGGTGCCCGGGTGCACATCGGCAAGTTCGTCATCAACACCCGCACGCGGAGCATGCTGAACGAGGCGCAGCGGCTGCTCGGCCGCAAACTCGTGCTGGACCAGGGTTCCTACAACCCCGGGGGTGACCCCACGTCCGCGGGCACCCACGACGGCGGCGGCGTCGTCGACGTCGATGTCAAGGGGATGAGTTCCGCCACCCGCGTCGCGGTCGCCCGCGCCCTGCGCCGTGTCGGCTTCGCGGCATGGGTGCGCAACCCCAAGCAGGGCAACTGGCCGTGGCACATCCACGCCGCCGCCATCAGCGACACCGACCTCTCCTCCCAGGCCCAGAACCAGATCGGTGACTACTACCTCGGCCTGAACGGGCTCGCCAACCGTGGCCCGGACGACGGACCGAAGGTCACCATCCGCACCTGGGAGGAGTACAAGCTCCACTGACCCATCCGAATCCGAGCGCCGCGAAATCGGTCGCTCGGTCGGCCGGTTGCCTCCGGGAGGGCGTCGAGTGCCTCGACGCCCTCCCGGAGGCTTTTGCTGTCAGCGGGGGATGAGGCGGTCGCGCCTTGCGCAGAGGGGGATGAGGCGGTCGCGCCTTGCGCAGAGGGGGACTGTCGACTTAAAGTGATATCACTTTGATTCCATAGATCAAGCACGTTGGAGGAGTCGTGACCGAGGTCGAGATGCCGAGGCCCAAGGTCGGCGAGCGGGTCGCCGACGGCGTCAACGGATGGCCGATGCTGGCGGCGTCCCTCGTGGCGATCGCGGTCGGCGTCGCCCTGTTCTTCACCCGCGAGCCGGCGCTGGTCGTCGTCGCGATCGTCCTCATCCTGGCCGCCGTCGTCGTGCTCGTCGGGCTGACCGCCGTCGCGCCCGGTGAGGCGCGCGTCGTCCAGCTCCTCGGCCGGTACGCCGGGACGATCCGCACGGACGGCCTGCGCTGGGTCAACCCCCTGACCACCCGGCGCAAGATCTCCACCCGGATCCGCAACCACGAGACCGACCGCACCAAGGTCAACGACGCCGAGGGCAACCCGATCGAGATCTCCGCGGTCGTCGTCTGGCACGTCGAGGACACCGCCAAGGCCGTGTTCGAGGTCGACGACTTCGTCGAGTTCGTCGCGATCCAGACCGAGACGGCCGTCCGTCACATCGCCGGGATCTACCCGTACGACGCGTCCGGCGACGAGCGGCTCTCCCTCCGCGAGAACGCCGACGAGATCACCGGCAGGCTGTCCGAGGAGATCGCGGCCCGGGTCGCGTCGGCGGGTGTCAAGGTCATCGAGTCGCGCATCACCCGCCTGTCGTACGCGCCTGAGATCGCCCAGGCGATGCTGCGCCGCCAGCAGGCCGGCGCCGTCGTCGCCGCCCGGCAGCGCATCGTCGACGGCGCCGTCGGCATGGTCGAGGCCGCCCTCAACCAGCTGGCCGAGCACGACGTCGTCGAGCTGGACGAGGAGCGCAAGGCCGCGATGGTCAGCAACCTGCTCGTCGTCCTCTGCGGCGACCGCGACGCCCAGCCCGTCGTCAACACCGGATCCCTGTACCAGTGACGGACGGCGACGAGGGCCAGGCCCCCGAGCGCAAGGGCGGCGAGCGCAAGAAGCTCCTTCTGCGACTCGACCCCGCCGTGCACGAGGCCCTGGCCCGCTGGGCCGCCGACGAACTGCGCAGCACCAACGCCCAGATCGAGTTCCTGCTGCGCCGGGCGCTGGCCGACGCGGGGCGGATGCCGCGCGACGCCGGCCGCATACGAAGACCCGGCCGACCTCCGAAGGAGGACTCCGAATGAACCTGCCGCGATCGCTCCCCGCCCGGCTCTACCTGCTGGCCTACGACGTCGAGAAGGAGCGGCTCACCGCCCGCACCCAGCTCGGCCTGGTCCTGCGCGCCGCCGCGCTGGCCGACCTCTACCTCGACGAGCGGCTCGCCGACGACGACGGGAAGGCCAAGGTCGCCGTCGCCGGCTCGACCGGCGACCCGATCCTCGACGCCGTGCTGCGCCAGGTCGCCGACGGCAGACCGCGATCCTGGCGGCGCTGGGTGAACGCCGACGAGCGCCGCATCGTCCGCGAGGTGCGCGACCAGCTCGAGAAGGACCGATTGATCAAGGTGGAGCGGCGCAGGATCCTCCCCGACCGGGTCCGGTTGCGCGAGCGCCGCGAGGTGAAGCGGTTCGCGTCGGAGGTCAAGGCCGCCCTGCGCCCGTCCTCGGACACCGACCGCCGCACCGCGGCCGCGCTCGTGCTGGCCGCCCGCGGCGAACTGCCGACCGTGCTGTCCCGCCGCGGGCGCCGCGAGAACGCGCGCAGGCTCGAGGAACTCTCCGACCCGGTCTGGCCGGTCGCCCGCGCCCTGGAGAAGGCCGTACGGCAGAAGCAGGCCGCCAACGCCGGCTGACCCTGCCAGCCGTCAACGCCGGCTCTACCCTGCCGGCCGTCAACGCCGGCTCTACCCTGCCGGCCGTCAACGCCGGCTCTACCCTGCCGGCCGTCAACGCCGGCTGACCCTGCCGCGCCCGGGTCGATGACCGAGCAGATCGCGGTGCGGTCAGATGAGCCGCGCGCCGGGGTCAGATTGATCTTACCGACGTGTCTTCGCCGAAATACCGGGGCATCTGACCAGCGATTTCTCCCGTTCTGAACGCCACCAAGAGTCGACTTTTCAGGCATCTCGGGTTGCGGGTGGCAGTGATCGGAGTTAAGACTGAAGGAGCTCAACCGATCGCCGGAATTCAGCACCGGTATCGCGCGGCCGACCGGGTGACGGGGCCGCATTGACGAATCGAAGAATGTGCGTGATCGCCGTAGGGCGATCACCTTCGCGCGCCGTCAATGGAAATGAGTTCCCCGAATGGCAGAGGTCATCGTCGGCGTTCCCACACTGAACGAGGAGTCGACCATTGCGCGTACGGTCCGCTGCGTCGATGAAGGGTTACGCCGGCTGAACCGGCCTGCCTTGATCATCAACTGCGACAGCCGATCGAAGGACGATACCGTCGCGCGGTTCCATCAGGTTCCGACATGGTCCGGCAAAGAGGCGCTGACGACGACCACGTCGCGTCAGGGCAAGGGCGCCAACATCCGACGCGTCATCCGCAGGGCCGCGGAACTGAACGCCGAGGCCGTACTGTTCATCGACGCCGATCTGCGGACACTCGAGCCCTGGTGGATCCCCGAACTGGCCGGCGCGGTCCTGGCCGGCCGGGTCGACTACGGTTCGGCGTCCTATCGGGCCAGCCAGGGCGGCCCACTGCGGCACCTGATCAGCAGGCCGGTCGTCTACGGGTTGTTCGGCGCGGACATCGCCCAGCCGACCGGTGGCGAGGTCGCGTTGTCGGGCCGGATGACCCGCCGGATCGACGAGCTGGACCTCGAGGACTCGGACCTGGGCTACGGAATCGACATTCTGCTGGCGTGCGAAGCCGCGTCCGAGCGGCTGCCGTTCGCGGTCGTCGACCTCGGGGCCAAAGTGCACCGGGCGCGGCGCTGGAGCACCATCGACGATATCGCGGTCGAAGTCGTCGAAAGCGCACTTCGGGCCTATCGACGCCACCGTTTCCGGGGCCGGATGAGTTCGGTTGTCCAGCGGCCGGTCGAATCGCCCGCCCAGACGGTCGGTGTGACACCGCCGAAGCGACGCGCGATCGTCGACGTCGACGCGCTGAGACTTCGATGGGTGGCCGAGCGCGACCGATTCGAACGACTCTACGCCGACGTGTTGCCGCCGTACCTGGCCGATGCCGTCGGCGCCGATCCACGCCTGGGCATCGACAATCGACGGTGGGTGGAAATAGTCGCGACGTTCGCGCGGGAATCATTGTCCGGCGCCTACCGCGAGCGGGAGCTCGCGGCGGCCTTGATGCCGCCGTTCCTCGGCCGGATGGCGAGTTTCGCCGAGGAGTTGGGGACGCAGGACGCCGACACGCTGACGCGCCGATTCGGCGAGGACCTCGATCACTGTCTGGAGTCCAGCCTGCCATGAGGAGCACCCCCGACAAGGCGTCCCGGATGACGATCGACAACACCCCGTCGACAGCGGGCACACGGACCGTGGAGGTCCAGGGCAGCAAGAACTGCTTCAACCACATGGCCGTGGTGAGCCTCCTGGGCGGCAAGGGGTACGAGATGTCGATGTCCAACGCTCCCGACATCTCGGACGTCCGAACGGTCCGCGCGATATTCCGATCCGTGGGCCTGTCCGCCGATCTCACCGACGACACCTTCACCGTGGCAGGCCAGGTCACCTCCGCGACCCTCGACGCCGCGCACGTGCGCAGGCTCCGGGTGTCGATCTGTTACGGCGCGGCCATCGCCGCGGTCCATGGCGCGTGCTGGATGCCGTTCCCCGGCGGCGACGCCTTCACCCGCCGCCCGATCGACCTGCATCTGTCCGTCCTGCGGGCGGCAGGCGCCCGAGTCGAGGTCCGCCCGCACGGCATCTGGATCGAATTCATCGGCCGGCCCCGGTCCTTCGACGTCGACATCGCGGGTCCATTCGGGCCGAGCATGGGCGCGTCCGTGACCGCGCTCGCCGTCGCCGCGGTGGCGCACGGCAGGTCCATGATCCGCTCGTTAAGCCGGGAGCCCGAGGTCGAGCAGGTGAAGGAGGCGCTCCGGCTGTCCGGGGTGAGCGTGGAGGACGTCGATCCGGGGATCTGCCGGGTGACGGGCGTGGCCGGGCGCCTGGCGGGCAAGGTGTCCAGGAAGGTGCCCGCAGACCGGATAGAGGCGGCGACCTACATCTTCCTGGCCGCGGCCAGGAACACCGCACTGCGGCTGGACGGCATCGGATCCCACGATCTACCGCTCGGGTTTCGTCGTGCGATCGGCGAGATCGGTATCCGGATGGAGCGCCGGGACGATGACGGCTGTGTCGTCGTCAGAGGCTCGACGCTGCGCGCGGTGGATCTCGAGACGTCCCCGCACCCGGGATTCCCGACCGACGCCCAGCCGCAGCTGGCCGCCCTCATGGGGTTCGCGGCGGGACGCTCGACGATCACCGAGTCCGTCTATTCGCAGCGGACGACGCACGTCGCCGAGCTGCGCAAGCTGAACGTCCACATCGACGTCGCCGGCTCCCGGCAGGTCATCCCCGGTGAACAGCTCGCCAGGTCGGGATCGGCGAACGTTCGGGACATCCGCTGCGGGGCGGCTCTTCTGGTGGCGGCCGCCACGGTTCCGGGACGGACCGTCCTGCTCGATCCGCAGCGTCACCTGTGGCGCGGCTACAGCCACCTCGAGACGAAGCTGCGGGCGGTCGGCATGACCGCCGGCTGGGCCGCATGACGTGACGACGAACGGAGTTTCGATCATGGATCGGCATGAGGGAATGGCCTCGGCGACCGCGGCCACCGAGGCGGTGCTGACTCCTTCGGAGTCGGCCGTGGTCAGAGAGCAGAAGATCGCTCTCGCCGCCGCTTTCCGGATCTTCGGCCGGCTGGGGTTCGACCTCGGCGTCGCAGGACACATCACGGCGCGTCACGCCGAGCATCCCGACCTCTTCTGGGTCAACCCGCTGGGCCGCTCGTTCATGCGCATGCGCGCCTCTGACCTCCACCTGGTCGATCACACGGGCCGGGTCGTCCTGGGCGACGAGGCGATCAACCACTCGGCCTTCGTCATCCACTCCCACATCCACCGCGCGATGCCGACGGTGAACTCCGTCGCGCACGCGCACTCCCCGTACGGCGTCGCGTGGTCCTCCCTCGGGCGGCTGCTCGACCCGATCAACCAGAACGCCTGCGTCTTCTTCGAGGACCATGTCCTGCTCGACGACTACTTCGGCCCGGTGCTCGCGGACGACGAGGGCGCCAAGATCGCCTCCCTGCTGAGCGAGGCCGGTGCCAAGGCGGCCATTCTGAAGAACCACGGACTGCTGACCGTCGGCGGATCGGTGGCCGAAGCCGCATGGTGGTTCGTCGCGATGGAACGCGTCGCTCAGGTGCAGCTGCTGGCGGAATCGGCGGCCACGCCGCCCTGCCTCGTGGACGCCGACGTGGCACGCGAGGCACGGACGGTCAGCGGCACCGCCGCCGCCGGCTCGGATTCCAGCCGCTGCTGGGCTGGATCCTGCACGAAGAGCCCGACCTGACCGACTGACCGGCAGCGGCCACGAGCGTACGGACGACGGATGAGGTCGGGAATCGTGACCATCGTGAAATCGGCCGAGCGGCGAACGAGGGGCGACACCCTCTGGTCGCGTGCGTTCGGGACCTACTGGAGCGCGACGTCGTTGTCCAATCTGGGCAGCGGAGTGACGCTCGTCGCGCTGCCGATCCTCGCCGCGCAGGAACTCCACGCCGGCGCCCGGCAGCTCGGCCTGCTGCGCGCCGCCGAGACCGTTCCGTACGTCGTGCTCGGGCTGCTCGCCGGCCAACTCGCCGACCGGCTCCGGCCGCTCCGCATCATGATCTTCGCCGACGTGGTGCGAGCACTCCTGCTCGGCCTGATCGTCGTGCTGACGCTGGGATCGTCGCTGACCCTCGGGGAGTTGTACGTCGCCGTCTTCGCGGTCGGGTCGCTGACCGTCTGCTACGACGTCGCGCAGTTCACCCTCCTGCCGTCGATCGTGGCCAGGCGTCAGATGATCCCGGCGAACAGCTCGATCGAGCTGGCCAGAGGCGCGGCGGCCACCTTCGGGCCCGGCCTGGGCGGTGTGCTCGTGGCGGCGCTACGGGCCGGGCCCGCGCTCCTGGTGGACGCGGTCAGCTATGTCTACAGCGCTGCCGCCCTGTTCACCCTGCGGCGGATGCAGCCGCCGTCGACGGAACGACCACGGACCGGCTCGGCCGTCGGCTCGCTGACGCGCGGCCTCGCGTTCGTCGGCCGGCACCCGTTGCTGCGTCCGATGACCGCGTACCTGGGCGTCAACAACCTGTGCAACCAGGCCTTCCTCACCGGGCTCATCGCGTACGTGGAGGTGGACCAGCATCGTTCCTCGTTCCAGGTGGGGCTCGCCTTCGGCGCGTACGGCGCGGGCTTCCTCCTCGCGGCCGTACTGGCACCGGCCCTGAGCCGGCGGCTCGGCGCGGGGATCAGCGTGACGGCGTCGTCGCTGCTGTCGGCTCTCGGGATCGCGCTGCTCGCGGTGTCCACGGCGGGCTCGCCCACCGGTCCGGGCTCGCTGGCCGTCATCGTCGCCGGCTCGGCACTGACCGGCTTCGCCGCCCCGATCTTCAATGTCCAGTCGGTGGCACTGCGGTTGACGGTGACGCCGAAGGATCTCCTCGGCCGAGTCAACGCGGTCGTGAAACTGGTCTCCCAGGGGGCGTTGCCCCTCGGGGCGCTGGCCGGAGGCGCGTTGTTCGCGGCCTTCCCGCCGCGGACGGCGTTTGTCGTCGTCGCGACCGTGAGCTTCCTGGCCACGGCGATCCTGGTGCTGTCGCCGGTCACCCGGTCCCGTGAACTGGGTCCGGGCACCGCGATCCCGCGATAGCGATCGAGAAGGAGCAACGCGTGCAAGCGTCGTCGCCGCTGACGAAGGCCATCGACACCCTCTGGGGTTACACCCTGCTGACGTTCCCGCAGGCGCGTGTCGACATCGGCCTCGGTCTCGGCTGCCATGACATCGGAGTGGCCGAGCAGGCCGCGAGCCTCTTCCACCATGACGGGTTCACGCGCCTCGTGTTCTCCGGCGCGACGTCCCCGGCCACCCGGCCGATCTTTCCGGACGGCGAAGCCGTGCACTTCGCGCGCCGCGCGGTCGAACGCGGCGTGCCTCCCACGAGGATCCTCGTCGAGGATCGGGCCACCAACACGGCGGAGAACTTCACCGCCACCCGTGCCCTGCTGGCGCGACACGGCGTTCCGGTCGAGTCCGCCGTGATCATCACCCGGCCCTACCATCAGCGCCGGGCGCTGTTGACGGCCCGGCATGCGTGGCCGGACGTGGGCTGGTCCACCTCGTCGAGTCATCGCGACTTCGCGTCGTACTGCGACTTCCTCGGTGACCGCGACAAGGTGATCGACTACCTCGTCGGCGAGACGGCGCGGATCGTGACCTACGGAGAGCGCGGCATGCTCGGCGAGGTCGAGACTCCGCCCGACCCGGTGGTCGCGGCGATGCGGGACCTGTCCGCCGCGGGGTACACACGTCGTCCGGTGATCTGACCGATGTCCGATCGGCTACTGATCACCGGGGCGGCAGGCCGGGTCGGGCTCGCGCTGGTGCCGGTTCTCGCCGCACGTCATCGGCTGCGGCTGACGGATCGAGGCTCCGATGAGCTGGCCGGGCTCGGCGCTCATGGCGAGGTCCGTCCCGCGGACCTGCTCGAGCCCGGGACGCTCGGACCGGTGTTCGCGGACGTGGACGCGGTCCTGAATCTCGCCGGAAACGGACGGCAGGCCGCGGCCGTGCCCGACCTTTACGAAGCCAACGTCACCTGCGCGTACAACGTCTTCGCCGCGGCTCGTGCGGCCGGCTGCCCGGCGCGTGATCGAAATGTCGTCCGTTCAGGCGGTGGCGGGGTACCCGGCCGCCCTCGAACCGTTGCCCCCCGACCTGCCGCCGAACCCGGCCGGCCCGTACGGCCTGACCAAGGCGTGCGGCGAGACCCTGGCCCGGATGATGGTGGACATGGCCGGTGCGTCGGTCGTCGTGCTGCGAGTCGGTGCCGTGGCAGGGGCACCGGCGGACGAGGACATCGAGCGCGTCCGAACGTCGACGGCCGACCTCGCCGCCGCCGTCACCGCGGCCGTCGCGTGGCGGGGAACCGGGTGCGTCGTACTCAATGTCGTGAGTCACAGCGCGCGACTTCTGCGCTCCGATCCGACCACCGCGCTCGGCGGTTGAGAACGACGCGGCGCGCGACGTGAACGGCGGACAGCTCGGGGTTCAGCTCCGGCGGGCGGCGA
Source organism: Actinoallomurus acanthiterrae (assembly GCF_054775715.1). Lineage (NCBI taxonomy): Bacteria > Bacillati > Actinomycetota > Actinomycetes > Streptosporangiales > Thermomonosporaceae > Actinoallomurus > Actinoallomurus acanthiterrae. The sequence goes on from NZ_BAAHCO010000001.1 coordinate 472,431, forward strand.
GCAGCTCGGCCTTACGCACCTGCCACCGGACGCGGAAGCCCTCCATCTCCTCGCTGACGTAGTCGAAGAACGCGAGCGTCAAGGCCAGGCGCTCGCCGGCCGGGGTGTCGGGGCCGACCGCCTCGACACCCTGTTCAAGGCTCTTCTGCCAGCGCCCGATGATCCGGTCGCGGTCGAGCAGTGTCTCGTACCAGACGTCGTTGTCGACGACGTACTGGTCGCGGCGGGAGCCCGGCTCGCGCTCCCGCCGGACCATGTGCACCTGGGTGAGGTACCGCACCGCGCCGGAGATCGCCGCGGGGCTCGCCTGGAGCATCTCCGACAGCTCGGCGGCGGTGAGGCGGCCGGTGTCGGAGCCGACCAGCGCGGCGAAGACGCGGGAGGGCATGCGTGCGATGCCCGCCTCGACCATGTCCGAGGCGAACCGCTCGACGAACCGCTGGACGGCTTCCGGGTCCCGCTCGGCCACGCGATCACACTCCCTTTCCGGAACCAGCTTATCGAAGTTCACTGCCTTCACGAATTAGTGAAAGTAGTGTAGCTTCAGAAAAATGACAGACGCCATCTCGGTGGCCGGCCTGGTGAAGAACTTCGGCCGGACGCGTGCGCTCGACGGTCTGGACCTGACCGTCCGATCCGGTGAGGTCCACGGGTTCCTGGGCCCGAACGGTGCCGGGAAGTCCACGACCATCCGCGTCCTGCTCGGCCTCCTGCGGGCCGACGCGGGGACGGCGCGGCTGCTGGACGGTGACCCGTGGCGCGACGTCACCACCCTGCACCGGCGGCTCGCGTACGTCCCGGGCGACGTCGTCCTGTGGCCCAACCTCACCGGAGGCGAGGTCATCGACCTGCTCGGCCGGCTGCGCGGCGGCCACGACCCGGAGCGCAAGGCAGAGCTGCTCGAGCGGTTCGAGCTGGACCCGAAGAAGAAGGGCCGGGCGTACTCCAAGGGCAACCGGCAGAAGGTTGCCCTGGTCGCGGCGTTCGCGTCCGACGTCGAGCTGCTGATCCTCGATGAGCCGACCTCCGGCCTCGACCCGCTCATGGAGGAGGTCTTCCAGCGGTGCGTCGAGGAGGAGCGCGAGCGGGGCCGCACCGTGCTGCTGTCCAGCCACATCCTGTCCGAGGTCGAGGCCCTCTGCGACCGGGTGAGCATCATCCGCAAGGGCCGCACCGTCGAGAGCGGCACGCTCGCCGAGCTGCGGCACCTGACCCGTACCTCGATCACCGCCGAGCTGGCGAGCCCGCCGGACGGGCTGACCGCCCTGCCCGGGGTGCACGACCCCGACGTCCAGGGCACCCGCGTCAAGCTCGAGGTCGACACCGACAAGCTCGACGAGGTGCTGAAGCACCTGACCCGGGCGGGCGTCCGCAGCCTCACGAGCACTCCGCCGACGCTGGAGGAGCTGTTCCTCCGCCACTACGAGGACCAGGCCCCTGCGGGAATGGCACGATGAACGCCCTCGCCGGCACCGGACAGCTGCTCAAGCTCGGACTGCGACGCAGCCGCATCATGCTCGCGGCCTGGGTCTACGCCCTCGCGGCGTACGCGGCGAGCACCGGCTACGGCTTCAAAAGCCTGTACGACACGCCGCAGTCGCTGCGCAACTTCACCACCGGCATCAACGGCAACGGCGCGACGGTCGCGATGTACGGCCGGATCCTCGTGCCCGGCTCGGTCGGCGGCATCACCGCCTGGCGGCTGGCCGCCCTCGGCGGCGTGATGGTCGGCGTGATGACCGTCCTGCTGGTGATCAGGCACACGCGGGGCGACGAGGAGGCGGGCCGCCTCGAACTGGTCGGCGCGGGCGTCGTCGGCCGCCGGGCGCCGCTGACCGCGGGTCTGCTGGTCGGGGTCGTCGCCACTCTCGCGCTGGCGCTCGTGACGACGATCGTGCTGATCGCCTGCGGTCTGCCGGCGACGGGCTCGCTCGCGGTCGGCCTCGCCTGGGCGATCCCGGGCCTGTTCTTCACCGGAGTCGCGGGCGTCACGGCCCAGCTCGCCGAGACGGCGCAGGCGGCGCGCGGCATCGCGCTCGCCGTCGTCGGCGTCGCGTACCTTCTGCGCGCGGCCGGGGACGCGGCACGCGTCCCCTGGCTGGTCTGGGTCTCGCCGATCGGCTGGTCCCAGCGAGTCCGGGCGTACGGCGCGGAACGCTGGTGGCTCATCGGCCTCGGGCTGGTGGTCGCGATCGCGGTCGTGTTCGTGGCGTACGCGCTGGTCGGGCGCAGGGACCTCGGCGCGGGCCTGCTGCCCGTACGCCCCGGCCCCGCGGAGGCCGCGTCGTCGCTGCGCAGCCCACTCGCCCTGGCGTGGCGGCTGCAGCGCGGCGCGTTCCTGTCGTGGCTGTCCGGTTTCGTGGTGTACGGCGTCGCGATCGGCGCGATCCTCAAGGGCATCGGCGACCTGGTCAAGGACAGCTCCGGCACGAAGGACCTCCTCGCGAAGATGGGCGGGCAACGGGGGCTCGAGGACTCCTACATCGGCACGGTCATGGGCGTCCTCGGGGTGATCGCCGCGGCCTACGCCGTCCAGGTGGTGCTCCGGCTGCGCACCGAGGAGACGACGCAACGCCTCGAACCGCTCCTGGCGACACGCGTCCGGAGGGTGCGGTGGTCGGCCGGCCATCTGCTGTTCGCGGCGGCCGGTCCGGCGGTGCTGCTGGGCCTCGCGGGCGCGGCGGCCGGGCTGGCCCACGGGCTGCGGGTCCATGACGTCGGCACCCAGGTGCCCCGGATGTTCGAAGCCGCGCTGGTGCAGGTCCCCGCGGCCTGGGTGACGGCGGCGATCGCGCTCCTGCTGTTCGGCGTCGTACCCCGGTACGTGGCGGCGGCCTGGGGAGTGCTCGCCGTGTTCCTGCTGCTCGGCCAGATGGGGCCGGTGCTCAAGCTGAGCCAGGCGGTGATGGACCTGTCGCCGTTCACGCACGTGCCCAAGCTGCCCGGCGGCGACCTGACCGTCACGCCCCTGGCGGTCCTGACCGCCCTGGCGCTCGCGATCGCCGCGGCCGGTCTCGCGGGCTTCCGCCGCCGCGACATCGGTTAGACCTGCGGCCGCCCTCGCCGCTGCTTCGGCTAAGCGCGGCGGGCCGCCTCCACGATCGCCGCCAGCCGGTCGTGGTGGGCGCCCTTCCAGTAGAGATGGCCGCAGGCTCCGCACCGGGCGTAGTCGTCGTAGCTGCGCCGGGTGCCCGGCTCCAAGAGGTGCTCGATCGTCTCCTTGCCGACCGGGGCCAGCAGGCCGTTGCAGGCGGTGCACCGGCTCCAGGGCGCGAGCGGCGGCGCGAACCGGTCGAGGACGTCGCCGAACTGCTCGTCCGGGTCCGACCCGCGAACGTACGCGCCGAACCACAGCTTCCGGCGGCGGAGCAGCCCGCGATCCTGCGTCAGGAGGATCCGCTTCTCCCGGTTCGCCAGGTCGATCAGGGCGTCGTCGTCGATGTCGTTGTGATAGTCGGTGTCGACGCCGACGAGCCGCAGCCGTCGGGCCAGCGTGCCGAGGTGGACGTCGAGCGTGAAGCGGGGCGGGGTGACCGGCAGGGGCTGTGGCCGGTGCACCGCGGACACCCGGACGAGGTCGCCGTCCCGCGGACGGTACGACGGCGGCACCGCGCGGCCGTCCACGGTGAACTCGCCCACCTCCGGAAGCGGGACGCCGAGGGACTGCGCCAGGTGCCCGAGCGAGGAGGTCCCGTCCAAGACAACGGCGACCGCCCCGCCCCGGGACGCCGAAGGCAGGAAGAAGCGGAGCTCCGCGGCGATCTCGAGCAGAGCATCACTCAAAGGACCCACATCCCGGCCGAACGCATAGGACGGACATCCCCGCCGAGCCGCGGACCATTCCGTACGGTCCGACGTTTACAGGATCCTGGAACTGTGTACCCGAATCCCCTGGACCGGGCTTACCGTCGTTCTGACTGCGTAGGCCACTGAACCGCCACGGGGGCGGGTTCGGCGGGCCCGGCCCCCGGCTCGGTGAATCGAGCCGGGCGGAAGGGCCGGAGCAGGGCCGACTCCTTGCCGTACACCTCACCGGCCACCAGGTCGCCGAGGAGAGGTGCGAGCGTGATCCCGCTGTGCGTCACGACGGTGTAGACGCGTGCCTCCGGGTCGGTGAATCCCGCGACGGTGAGGCGGTCGGCGGGCATGGCGCGCTGCCCGACGCGGGTCCGCTCGACCCGCGCGCCGTCGGCGGCGGTCAGGGCCTCGGGCAGCCGGGCGAGCATCTCGGCGCCGACGTCGTCCGGCGGCGGCGTCTCGGGGTCGGCGGCGTCGTCGAGGTCGACGGCCTGGAGCACGAGCCGGCCGCCGCCGTCGGGGCGTACGTTCAGGCGGTCGCCGGTCAGGACGCGCGCCAGCCGGGCGGGGACCGGGGTGGTCGTGACGAGGAAGCCGTTGGTGACCGTGCCCGACACGCGGGGGTCGAGCACGGGGACGTCGACGAGCCCGCCCGTCCACCGGCCGGCGCAGGTCACCAGGACGTCGGCGGCGCGGACGCCGCCGTCGGCGAGCGTCACGGTGACCCCGCCGCGCCCTGACTTGATCTCGCGTACGGCCGCGCCGGTCTCGACGCGGCCGCCGTGGTCCCGGGTCTCGCCGAGGAGCCGGGCGAGGAGCGCCGCGGGGATCACGTGCCCTTCTTCGGGGAAGAAGACGTAGTCCGTGCCGTCGGGCTGGGCGGCGAGGTCGGGTTCGAACTCGGTGGCCCGGTGGGCGGTGATCCGCTCGACGGCGTATCCGCGGTCTCGGAGCCGCTCCACGCGGGCGGAGAGTTCGAGGCGGCGCGTCTCGCCGTTCGCCCACTCGAGGTGCCCGGTGGGGACGAAACCGTCGCCGCCGAGCGCGTGGTAGGCGTGGACGGCGGTGTGGTTCAGCGCGAAGTAGGCCTCCGGATCCTTGTCGTTCGCGTTGACCCAGGCGAACGACGTGCCGGTGGTGCCCGCGCCGGGAAAACGCTCCTCCAGCACGGTCACCCGCGCGCCACGGCGGGTCAGCCCGGCGGCGACGGCCGCGCCGACGATGCCGGCACCGATCACCAAGACTCGCATGCTCGCGACGGTAGCGAAGTCGGTCCACCAGGTGAGGGAGCGGCTCCGTCCCTGTCGGGTTCTTCACCATCACTTGGACAGAAAAGTTGAGAGTTCAAATAAATCGCGTACTCTTAGGGGGTAAGTTGAGCGTTCAATCACTTGGAGGGTCGCCATGTCCGGACGGATGCCGGTGATCTATCTCAGCCACGGGGCGCCGCCCCTGGCGGACGACGCGATCTGGCCCGGCCAGCTCGCCGCCTGGTCGGCCGGTCTGCCCCGCCCGAAGGCCATCCTCGTCGTGTCGGCGCACTGGGAGTCGGCCCCGCTCGCCGTCGGCGCCACCCGCACGGTCCCGCTGACGTACGACTTCTGGGGCTTCCCCGAGCACTACTACCAGGTCACCTACCCCGCGCCGGGCGCGCCCGAGCTGGCGGACAAGGTCCGCAAGCTGGTGGGCGGCCCGGTCCACGAGGACCCGGAGCGCGGCTTGGACCACGGCGCGTACGTCCCGCTGGTCGAGATGTACCCCGACGCCGACATCCCGGTCCTGCAGATCTCCATGCCGACCCTGGACCCGGAGCGGCTCCTCGCCCTCGGCCGCCGCCTCGCGCCGCTGCGCGACGAGGGCGTGCTGATCGTCGGCAGCGGTTTCTTCACCCACAACCTGCGCGCCCTCGCCATGGACCCGAACCCGGAGAACGCCCCGGGCTGGTCGAAGGAGTTCGACGCCTGGGGACGTGAGACGCTCGCCGCCGGCGACCTCGACGCGCTGCTGGACTTCGAGCACCGGGCCCCGGCCGGCCGCCTCGCCCACCCGCGTACGGAGCACTTCGCGCCGCTGTTCGTCGCCCTCGGCGCGGGCGAGGCCGAGCTCGGCACCCAGCGCAGCGTCATCGACGGCTTCTGGCTCGGCATGGCCAAACGCTCCATCCAGCTGGGCTGATCGCGACCCACCGCCGCGCGCCGACGGCCCGTCCGGGACTTACCGGGCCCTGGGTGCCCTCCGCCCCGTGCGGCGGCCTGGCCGGGATCCGTCGGGCCCTGGGCGCTATCAGCCCCGTGCGGCGGCTCGGCCAGGACTCGCCGCGCCCGCAGGGTCCACCGCCGCGCGCCGGCGGCCCGCCGGGACTTGCCGGGCCCTTAGTGCTGCCCGACCGCGTGGTTGGCCTGGATCACGCCCTCCGGGTCGTACGCCGCCTTGAGCTCGGTGAGCCGCCGGTAGGTCTCCGACGCGAACCCCGTCCGTACCTCGTCCTCGCCGAGCGGGCCATAGCTGAAGTTGAGGGACCGGCCGAGGGCCTCGGCGGCGAACGGCGCGAGGATGTCGTCGTGCAGGGCGCGCACCTTGTCCTCCTCGCCCGGCTCCGCCGGGGACAGGATGTTGAGCAGGTAGGCGGCCTCCCGGTGGCCGACGGCGTTCACGACCCGGGGCGGCCGTGCGAGCGCGCCGCCGAGGTGCCGGAGTCCGACCACGCACATCACCGGGGCCGCTGGGCCCGCCGTCCGCGGCAGCGTCGCGAGCGCGGCCGGGTCGAGCGCGCGCAGCAGACGGTTCTGTGACCGGTAGGCGTGGGGCCGGTCGGGCTCGTCGAAGACCGTGCCGGACTCGGTGTACGGCAGGACCCGCAGCGTGTCCTTCAGGCGCGGGCCGAGGGCGCGCAGCGGTGCCGCCAGCTCCCGCCCCTCCGCCTCGGAGCCCAGGTAGGCGACCTGGACATGCGCGACATGCCGGCCGCGCAGCGCCTCCGGCAGCATCGGCAGGTCCGGGTAGGACAGGACGGTCACGCCCGAGGTCAGCTCCTCCGGCGCCGTCTCCGTCCACCGCCGCCAGGCCTCCAGGACGTCCGGCACCTCCGCGACGCCGAAGTACAGGCCGCCGCCGAAGATCGTGCTCACCGGCAGCAGCTCGACCTCCATGCCCGTGACCACGCCGAAGCCGCCGCCACCGCCGCGCAGCGCCCAGAACAGGTCGGGTTCGGACTCCGCGGTGACCTCCCGGAGCCGCCCGTCGGCGGTGACGACCTCGAACCGGCGCACGTGGTCGGCGGCGAAGCCGTGGCGGCGGGCCATCAGGCCCACGCCCCCGCCCAGGGTGTAGGACACGGCCCCGACGCCGGGGAAGCTCCCGGACAGCGGCGCGAGCCCGTACGGGGCGGCGGCCTCGACGACCTGACGCCAGGTCGCGCCGGCCTCGACCCAGGCCGTACGCGCCTCGGGATCCACCCGGACCCCGGACATCCGGCGCGTGGTGATCAGTACGCCGTCCTCCAGCGTGCGGCCGAGCCCGTGCCCACTGGCCTGCGCCGTCACGCGTACGCCGCGCGCGGCGGCGAACGCGACGGCGGCCCGCACGTCCTCCGGACCGGCCGCTCCCACGATCACCGCGGGCCGGTGCGGGCGCAGCCGCTGGAACCCGAGGCGCTCGCCGTCGTAGCCGTCGGCCTCCGGCAGGTACACATGGCCGGTGAGGCGGTCGATGTCCCGATCGCTCGCTGTCTCCCTCATGTCGGCCACGTTAGAGGCCCTTCCGGACACATCTTGTCCGGAAGGGATGGGAATCTGGGCCCATGAGCGAGACCCGCAAGGACCTGCCCGGCCGGCTGCTGCGCCTGCTGTCCCTCCTGCAGGGCCGACGGGAGTGGTCCGGCGCCGAGCTCGCGGAGCGGCTGGGCGTCACCGACCGCACGCTGCGCCGCGACATCGGGCGGCTGCGCGCGCTCGACTACCCGGTGGAGAGCACGACCGGCACGGCCGGCGGCTACCGGCTGATCTCGGGACGCAACCTCCCGCCCCTGCTGCTGGACGACGACGAGGCGATCGCGGTCGCGCTCGGCCTGGCGACGGCCGCGGGCGGCAGCGTGGCCGGCCTCGAGGAGAGCTCCACGCGGGCGCTGGCCAAGCTGGAGCAGGTCCTGCCTGCCCGGCTGCGGCCCCGTCTGGCCGCGCTGAGCGACGCCACCGTCGCCGTTCCCCGCCCGGACGCGCCGCGCGCCGACCCCGCCGTCCTGGCGGTGATCGCGGGGTGCCGCCGCGACCACGAGATGCTCTCCTTCGACTACCGGAACCGGGCCGACCAGGTCGGCGCCCGCCGCGTCGAGCCGCACCACCTGGTCACCCTCCAGGGCCGGTGGTATCTGATCGCGTACGACCCGGAGCGGGCGGACTGGCGGACCTTCCGGGTGGACCGGATGGAGCGCCCCACGCCCGCCCATCGCCGATTCGCGCCGCGCGACCTGCCCGCGCCGGACCCGGCCGCCTACCTCGCCCGCGTCTTCGCCGCCGCGTCGTACCGCCATACCGCGCGGATGACCGTCCGGCTGCCCGCCGACGCCGTACGGGCCGGGGTGTTCGCGTCGATCCCCGGGGAGGTCGAGGACCGGGGCGCCGGCGGGTGCGCGATCCGGCTGAGCGCGGAGTCCGCCGACCTGGTCGTGCAGTACGTCGCCGCGATCGCGGCCCTCGGCGCCGAGTTCACCCTCGACGCCGCTCCGGAGATCGCCGAGCGGGTTCGGGCGCTCGGGCGCCGGCTCGAGGAAGAGTCAACATCTCCTTTCTCCTGAATCGAGACTTTGCCTGTTGACGGAATCTATGGGTGCGCTCGGCGAGCCTCGGTCATGGCGGCGTTTTGCGCCGGTCAGGCCACCTTCGACAGCCACTGATAGAACGAGCCTATAGGGCCCTAGTTTGGGGACATATTACCTGCGCGTAGTGTTATATGCCGATTCGCGAGGGATGATGGCCATTGGCGACCCCTAGCTAATGAATCAAGGGCTGTCGTGTTTTAGGGCTCTATGCCATTCCAATACAAAGGAGGCTCAACTGTGGTGAGGAAAGCGTCCGTGTGCGGCCTGGCGGCCGCCGCAGTGGCGAGCGGCCTCCTCATGGCCTCGCCTGTACACGCCCAGAGCCGTACCGCGATCCCGGCCGGCGCCGTGGCCGGCGCCGCGGGGAATCTCGTCTCCGCCATCCCCGCCAGCGACGGCCAAGGGCGTCGTCGCGGGCGTACCGTCGTCCGCACCCGCGTAATCAGGGAGCGGCCGCGCACCAGGGTGGTAGAGCGCACACGCGTCATCAGGGTGCCGGAGCGCACCACGGTGGTAGAGCGCCCAGGCTTCGTCAGGGCACCGGAGCGTCAGTTCATCCCGGGTGAGCGGCCCGGAACGAACATTAGCAACCGTAACCAGAACGTCACGAGCGTCGGCGGTGTCGGCAACATCACCGGCAGCGAACGTGCCCGGGGTGGTGTGACCGGCAGCACGGTCACGGGCAGCGGGAACGTCAGCGGCTCGCGCATCGGAATGGAGGAACAGCCGCGCTTCAGGATGGAAGAGCCTCGCCAACCTCTCCGTGAGCCTGGACGGACCACCACGAGCGTCGGCGGCGTCGGCAACGTCACCGGCAGCGCGGGCGCCCAGGGCGGCGTCCGGGAGAGCACCGTCCGGGGCAGCGGCAACGTCTCGCAAGGCGAGATCGGGACCGAGCGTTCTCGCGGCGGCCAGGAGACCACGAGCGTCGGCGGCGTCGGCAACGTGACCGGTAGCCCCGGCGCGTCCGGCGGCGTCTCCGGCAGCACCATCGAGAACAGCGGCAACGTCTCCGGCAGCGAGATTGAGTGACCGGCCGCTGGAGATGAGACGACGATTCGAGGGCACAGGCCGTGCCTGTGCCCTCGGCGTCGAGTCGGCTACAGGTGCCGGCTGTGAAAAGGGCGATTCAAAGTTACGTTACTGGTTTATTGCGTTATCTCCCGCTTATCCATCAATAATGGCGTATATGTATGCCTCCCGCGACGGCGGCCCCAAGAGGGTAGCCACCTCAGAACGTTATGTGTTTTGGTAAAGAGGAGGGCTCAACGTGTTGAGGAGAACTTGGGTCGCGACCGGCCTCGCGACCGCCGCCACGGCGAGTGCGCTCATGCTGGCGTCGCCGGCGACGGCGTCGCAGAGCGCCACGGTGGCGTCCGCCCACAGCCAGATCGTGGCGATGGCCCAAGGCGGTGTCGGCCACATAGTCGCGTACGACCACCATCGTCGCCATTATCGGCACTACCGCCACTATCGCCACTATCGGCATCACCGGTTCTACCCACATCACCGCCGCCACTATCGGCACTATCGGCACCACCGGTTCTACCCGCATCACCGGCATCACGTCCGGTCGTTCATCCCGGGTGAGCGGACCAGCTCGAACATCAGCAACCGCAACAGCAACGTCACGAGCGTCGGCGGCGTCGGCAACGTGACCGGCAGCCCGGGCGGCGTCGGCGGCGTGTCCGGCAGCAATGTCACGGGGAGCGGCAACGTGACCGGCAGCAACATCAGGTGAGCCATCGCCGGTGCGACAGGGCCGTCGATCCGATCGGCGGCCCTCTTGCTTCGCCGCGGGCCGTTCGGGGTTCCCGGCCCGATGGAGGGCCGTCGTGGCCGTACGGTCACGGTGCACACGTACGTCAAGATCCACGAGTCGTTGCGCGCCCGGCGAGGGGGGAACTGATCAACGCGGCGCGGCGTCCAACTCGGTCCACAGGGAACGCCGTCGATTCGTGAACGGGAGCCGGGATGACCGTACGCCGTCCGGGACGTCCGGAGGACCTGCCGTCCGCCGAGGTCATCTGGGCGCGCTGGGCGGCACTGGCGGCGGTCCTGTCCACCCCGGGAGCGGGCCGGCCCGGCTACCGCCTGGACGACGACGGACTGCACCTGGACACCGTCGGCAGCACCTGGGCGGCGATGACGTGGCGGGGCGACGGGCGGGCCGTGCTGTTCGGCGAGGACCACGCGGGCGGGACCAAGTGGCATGAACCACCGGTCGACGTGCTCGCCGGCGCCCCCGACTGGCTGCCGTACGAGCGGCTGGAGGACCATCTCGAGGCCGGCGAACTCGGCTTCGTCTATTGGTACGAGGAGGCGACGTGGCGCCGGGCGCCGTACCCGCCCGACCTCGAGGACGACGGAATCGCCACCACGTTGGGCCGGTTCGCCGTCCGCTCGGACACCGCGTGGGAGATGGAGAGCCGGCTGCGCGAGCGGATCCCCCGTACGAACGCGCCGCTTCAGGCCGCCTGCGCCCGCCTCCTGACGTACGCCGAGCGCCGGGCGGTGACCGCCGGGATCGTACGCGGCTTCGCCGCGCAGATCGGCTGGCCGGACGCCGACGTCACCGCGATCAGCACGGCCGCGCGCCGTGCCGGCCTGACGCGACCCGCCCGCTGAGCCGCGCCCGTGCCGGCCTGACACGTCCCGCCCGCTGAGCCCGGCCGGGCCGAAGTCGACCGGATGCGGCTTTTGGCCATTTTCGGCCTACCTTTAGGTCGGACCTGATCGGGTGTCCTACTGTCAGGCGCGTGTTCCCTCGACCACTGCATCTCGCCAACGAGGCGCTGGCGTTCCTGCTGGAGCTCGTGGCGCTCGCCGTCCTCGCCTGGTGGGGTGTGCGGACGGGCGACGGAGTCCTGCTGAAGGCGGTGCTGGGAGTCGGGGCACCGGCCGTGGCCGCCGTCGTGTGGGGGATGTTCGCCGCGCCGAAGGCCCGGGTGAGGTTGCCGCTCCCCGGCGTGCTGCTCGTCAAGGCGCTGGTGTTCGGCGTGGCCGCCGTCGCGCTGTACGGCCTGGGCCACTCCGGACTGGCCCTGGGGTTCGCCGTCGTCGTCATCGTCAATACGGCGATCGCGACCCTCGACCGGAACGCCCTGATCCGGAACCGCGCCCGATCATGAGGGGCCATCCGCCCGCCCCGGCTCACCGGAGCGGACGGACGCCCCGTGTGTCACATCGAGCCGAGGAGCTTCTTCATCGTCTCGATCTCCGCGGACTGGGAGGTGACGATCGAGGAGGCGAGGGCCTTGGCGTCGGCGGACGATCCGCTCGCCTGCTCGGTCTTGGCCATGGTGACCGCGCCCTGGTGATGCTGGATCATCATCTGCAGGAACGCCTTGTCGAACGGCTTACCGGACAGCGTTCCGAGCTTCTTCATGTCCTGCTCGGACATCATGCCGGAGCCGTGGTCCATGCCCATGTCACCGGACGAGGGGGACTCGCCCCAGGCCTTCAGCCAGCCGGTCATCTTCTCGATCTCCGGCTGCTGCGCTCCTTCGATCTGACCGGCGAGCTTCTTGACCTCGGGCGAGGACGCCTTGGCGGCGGCCTGCTTCGCCATCGTGAGCGCCTGCCGGTGATGCGGGATCATCATCTGCGCGAACATCACGTCCTGGGCGTTGTGCCCGGACGCCGACGGCGCGGAGCTCGCGCCCATCGAGTGAGCCGGCATCGAGTGGCCGCTCATGGAGTTCCCGGAGTCGTCGTTCCCACCGCCGCAGGCGGCGAGGGTGAACGCGGCGACCGGGACGACGATCAGGGAGAAAGCGCGCTTCATCGGTATGTCTACCTTCCGTACTCAGGGTGTGGTGAAGAGACGTCGTGGCTCGGTGCGAGCCAGGACGTCTGTCACAGCCTGAGTACGGAGAGTTGGAAGACCGACGGTGTGGGCGGCGGGCGCCCGCCGTGCCGGCGGCGCAGCCGGGCCCGTCGGCGGCCCGGGGCGCGTCGAAGGGCGGACCGCCCGATGAGGACGGTCAGCAGGATCAGAAGAGACGCGACGAGCAGCAGGCCCAGGCAGGTGCGCCCGCCGGGGTGGTGAGGCGTCGGGGAGGCGGGTGAGCGCGGTCCGACGCCGGCCTTCTCATGGACGGGCCCCGCGGCCTGGTGGGAGGCCATCGGGTCGTCCGGCCCGCTCGCCATGGACATCAGTGGCAGGCCGTGGGAGTCCATCGGGCCGTCCGACGACTGCAGCCCGTGCATGGCGAACAGCCCGGCCACGACCAGTCCCATGAGCAGCAGACGGCACAGAGACGCCCGTCGGACGCCTCCCCATCTCCTGACACCGCTCATGTCCGCCGAGCCTACCTCCGGTCAACCGCTGTCCTCGACGGTCCGAAGCTCCTCGGTCGCCTCCTGGTACGCCCGCGCCGCCCGGCGGAAGTAGTCGAAGAGCGTCGCGAGCTCGTCGGGGGAGTACCCGGCGAGGATCTCGCCGACCTTCCGTCGCGCCGGGTCCACGGCCTGGTCCACTCCGATCGGCCGGGAGACGTGTTCGATCACCACCTTCCGGCGGTCGGCCGGGTCGGGGACCCGTCGTACGTGACCGGCGCGTTCGAGCCGGTCGATGAGCCGGGTCGTCGCTCCGGTCGTGAGCCCGGTGTGCGCGGCGAGCAGGCCGGAGGTCATGGGGCCGGACAGTGAGAGGACGTTGATCGCGTACAGGTCGGTGGCGCCGAGGCCCACCGCCGCCGCACTGGCCTGTCCGTGCAGCACGACCGCGCTGAGGTACCGCCGGTAGACCTCGTGAGCGTCCTCGGGCATTGACCGCATCGAAAATCTTCCTTAGGTTGATATCTGCAGCAACGCAGATGCTCTGCATTGTAGACGTATGGAGGAGTGGACATGGTGAACGACGGTCGTTTCGTGCGGCATGAGCTGCGGGTTCCCGACCCCGCCGCGGCGGCCCGGTTCTACGGGGAGTTGCTCGGGTGGTCGGCCGACGCGGTGCCGACCGGCGTGACCTTCCGCGTGGCGGGTGTCCCGCTCGGCGGGGCGAGCGACGTCAAACCCGGCATTCCGAGCCACTGGACCCCCTTCGTCGCGGTCGCGGACGTCGACGCCGTCGCCCGGGACGCCGCGGCGGCCGGCGGCATCGTGACCAGCGGCGAGCCCGCGGACGTCCCCGGCGTCGGCCGTCTCGCGCCCATTCTCGACCCGCACAAGGCGATCTTCGCAGTGCTGCGCCCGCTCACCGTATCGGCGCCGTCCCGGGAGGTGGGCGCCTTCGTCTGGGCCCGGCTGCGCACCCCGGACGTCGAGTCCTCCGCCCGGTTCTACGAGCAGGTGATCGGTTGGTCGGCGACGCTCTCGCCCGACGGCGGCGCGGCCGTCTTCGACCTCGCCGACGGGACGCGGGTCGCGGAGGTGCTGCCCGCCACGCCGGAGGACCCGTACGGGTGGCTGCCCTTCGTCCGGGTCGGGGATCTCGAGGAGAGCCGGGACCGCGCGGTGGCCCTCGGCGCGGCGGTTCCCGGAACGTCGGTGGAGGTGCCGGGCGGCCGGGGCCGTTTCTCGATCATCCGGGATCCCCAGGGAGCGCCGATCGCCCTGCTCGAGTCCTACTGATACGGTCTCCGCCGGGTCATCGCCCCGTCGTGAGAGGTCCTGCGGGCCGCGCCGGTGATACCTACGTCTCGACTACCTAGGTGGAATACGTACCCATACGGGTGTTTTCCCCGTCCCCAATCCCGGGACGACCGAGCATGCTCGTGGTCATAGCCGATTTCGAATGGCGACGACCGAAGGTACGAGACGATGTGTCAGCACGAGCCCCAGTGTCCGCCCGCGGACCGTCCGGTTAGCGACGCGACGCGCCTCGTCGGCCTCTGCCCGAGGCGGCGTGGGACGCCGTCCGCCGGCGAGAGGTGGGTGTCATGAATCGGCTCATTGAACTCACCGATCCCCTCATGAGCGAGCAGCAGCCGAATGACCGCCCGGCATCGCGGTGCGCGTGGCAGACGTTCGACGCGACCGTCCCCCATGGCGAGCTCGCTCTTCCCCCCGCCGAGTCGGGGAGCGGCCAGGACGTCGCCGTCTCCTGGCCGCTTCCGCCATCGCCCTCCTCCGTGCGGCTCGCTCGCCGGCTCGCCGGCGAGCAGCTGGAGCACTGGAGGCTCGGCGATCATCGTGACATCGCAGAACTCCTCGTCAGCGAACTCGTCACCAACGCCGTACGCCACGCGGAGGGTCGGATCGATCTGACCGTCCGCATGCGGGACGGCGCGGTGCGGTTCGAAGTGCATGACGAGGACGCCGTGTCGGCCCCTCGCATCCGCCGTGTCGGCAAGGGTGAGGAGGGCGGACGCGGGCTCCATCTGGTCGCTCTGCTGTCCAGTGGCTGGGGAACGGCCCGTACGGAGCACGGAAAGGTCGTCTGGTTCGAACTCCGGACGAGCGGACCATCTCAGGACGACAACGCCGACGTGTGAGGGAGGTGGCAGTAAATACCGACAGCGATACCCGTTTGATGCCTCGCAAAGGGTCCGGGGGCCGGAGGCGGGCCCCCTCGCCAGGACGCTGCCGCCCCCGGACCTGCCCACACGTCACGCGCGCCGATCAGGACATGATCTCCCCCGACTTCCCCTGAGAGCTCGAGACGGTTCCAGGCCCCCGCAGAGACGCCGAGACCGGTATGTCCCCCGTATACCGGTCTCGGCGTCTTTCTGAGTGATGCCCCTTAGAAGGCCGCCGCCGCGACGGCCGGCTCCTCCTCCAAGGCGAAGGCGATCGCGTCGTCGAGCCCCAGCCGTGCTCCGCTCCGGAACGCGTCCGCGAACGCCCGGCCACCGAGAACCCGGCGCGTATGCTCCACGCAGCTCCGATGGGACTCCTCGCTGTAGCGGACCACCATCGGGGAGGCGTGCACGGCCTGCCACACGGAGTCGGCGGCGCCCAGCAGCCGGGCGGCGCGAAGATGGTCACCGCGCCTGCAGGCGGTCCACCCCATCACCTCCAGGAACTGCACCAGCCCCCAGCGGTCGTTGATGACGGTCCACGGGATGGCCACCTGGCGCATCATCGCCTCCGTGTGGCGCCAGTCGCCCTGGATCCAGGCAGCCATCGCCACGCCGAACTGCGCGTACGCCCGGAACAGCGGGGCGCCCCGCTCATTGCACAGCGCGATGAGCTGCTCGCCGAGGACGGCCGCCTCGTGCGGCGCCGTGGCCGAGCAGTACACCGAGGCGAGGTACAGGTTGAGGGCGAGGGCGTCGAGGTCGCCGAGCGCTCGGTGCCGGTTCCGTGCCTCTTCCAGCAGCGCGTAACCCTCCTTCGGATCACCGGTGGAGCACGCGGCGACCCCGGCGATCTGGAGGGCGAAGGCGAGGGACGACTCGTCGCGGGACTGCTTCGCGAGCTTGCGGCACTCGGCGACCCAGGTGCGGGCGCTGGCGACGTCGCCCTGGTAGATGGCGAGCAGGGCATCGGCCCACAGCGCGGTGAAGCGCGCCGGGTCGCCCGGGGAGGTCAGGGCGAGGCCGCGATCCAGCCAGTGCCGTCCCTCGGAGAGGGTGCCGGTGATCACCCAGTACGACCACATCGCGGAGGCGATGTCGAGCCCGGCCTCGGGGTCGTGCGTCCCCGTGAAGCACGAGTCCAGGGCGACGCGCAGGTTGGCGATCTCGGTCTGCAGCAGCCGGAACCGGTACACCTGATCGGGCACGACGCGGTCGATCCGGTTCGCGTCGGCCAGGCGCCGGTAGTGGGCGCAGCACGCGTGGCGGAGTGTGGTCTTCTCCGAAGGCGTCAGGTGCTCACGGCCGTACGCGCGGATGCTCTCCAGCATCCGGTACCGCGTCGCGGTGCTGGTCTGCTGGGTGGTGAGCACTGATTTGTCCACCAGGCCGGAGATCAGGTCGAAGATCTCATCGCGTGCGATTCCGTCGCCGGAGCAGATCTCTTCGGCGGTGTCGAGGTCGACGCCGCCGGGGAAGGTGGCGAGGCGGGCCCAGAGGCGTTGTTCGGCGGGGGAGCACAGGTCGTGGCTCCAGTCCATGGTGGCGCGGAGGGTTTGGTGGCGGGGGAGGGCGGTGGTGCTGCCGTCGGTGAGGGTGGTGAAGCGGTCGTCGAGTTCGCGGAGGAGTTGGTCGATGGGGGTGGTGCGTAGGCGGGTGGCGGCGAGTTCGATGGCGAGGGGGATGCCGTCGAGGCGTGCGGAGATGCGGGCGAGGGTGGGGGCGTTGGTGGCGTTGACGGTGAAGTCGGGGTTCACGGTGGTGGCCCGGTCGGTGAACAGCCGCACCGCCTCCCGCCGCGCGATCTTCCGAAACGGCTCGTCGCAGGCGGGGACCGCCAGGGACGGCACCCGGAGCAACTGCTCGCCGTACACCCCGATCGTCTGGCGGCTGGTCGCCAGGATGCGCAGCCGCAGCGTGTTCCGCAGCATCCGGTTGATCAGGGCGGCGCAGGCGAACAGCAGGTGCTCGCAGTTGTCCAGGACGAGCAGCATCCGCTTGTCCGCCAGGTAGTCCAGCAGCGCGGCGCCGATGGGACGCTGCGCCGCCCGGAGCCCCAGAGCCGATGCCACCGTCGACTCGAGCAGGTCGCCGTCCTCCAGGCCGGCCAACTCGATCACCTGGACCCCGTCGGGATAGCTCGAGCTCAGTGCCTCGGAGGCGCGCCGCGCGAGCCGCGACTTGCCGACGCCGCCCGCGCCGGTCAGCGTCAGCAGCCGGGTCCGTCCCAGCAGCCGCCTGATCTCGGCGAGCTCATGCCGGCGTCCGACGAAGGCCGATTCGTCGGCGTGGGATTCGCTCATCGCGCGGGGCTCGTGCACCATGGTGATCATTACCCGTCCGGGCGTCCTTTACCGCCGGTCCGCTTGTGCTCCGCGACCCATGCCGCGATCTGGGAGCGCGAGGTGAAGCCCAATTTGCTCAGGATGTGCTCGACGTGACCTTCGGCGGTCCGCTGGGCGATCACGAGCTTGGCCGCGATCTCCTTGTTGCTCATGCCTTCGGCGACGAGACGGGAGATCTCCGTCTCACGGCGGGTCAACGGTGATCGGTCGGAATCGGCCACGGACGGCTGCCGCTCGCCCAGGGCGAAGGCGAGCGCCTCGTCGAAGGAAAGCGCGGCCCCCTCGTCACGGGCCGCGGCGAAGGCCCGGTCACCCATGGCCGTACGGGTGCAGGTCTCACACTCGTCGTGGTAGCGCGCCAGATGGCCGTACCCGGACAGGGGCGCGTCGACCCTCCGCCAGATCACCCGCAGGACGCCGAGCAGCCGGGCCGCTCGCGGATACCGCCCCTCCGACGCGGCGACCCAGGCCAGGACCTCGATGTTCACCCCGACCCCCAGGAGGTCGTCGAGCTCCCGGTTGAACCGCAGGCTCTCCTCCTCCAGCGCCACCGCGCGGTCCAGGTCGCCCTGCCGCCAGACATCCACGCCGAGCGCCATCATCGTGTACGCCCTGTGCCAGCGCTCCCCATGCGCGTCGCAGAGGGCCAGGCTCTCCTCCGCGTACTTGATCGCCGGCTCCGAGTCCCCGCGGAAGGAGTAGGCGAGGGAGAGCCGGATCAGCCCGAGGGCCTGGCCCACCAGGTCACCGGTCTTCCGGTGCTGGGTCACCGCCGTCTTGAAGTACGAGATCGCGGCGTCGGGGTCGCGCTCGTACATGGCGACCATTCCGCAGAAGAGCGCGACGTAGGCGCCGACCGAGTCCAGCCGCAGGGTCTCCCCGATGCGCTTGCTCTCCTCGAGCATGCTCAGGGCGGGGCCGGGTTCGGCCTGGATGATGGCCAGCCAGGCGTTCGCCCACAGGGCGTGGGCCCGCGTCGCGTCGAGTTCGGTCTCGGTGGCCAGGCCGCGATCGAACCAGCGGCGTCCCTCGGTGAGGTAGTAGCTCGTGGTCCAGTGGTAGAGCAGGTCGGTGGCCATCCGCAGGCCGACGGCGCCCTCGCCCGAGCGGCCGAAGGAGTACTCCAGGGCCACCCGCAGGTTGGGGTGTTCGACCCGCAGCCGGGTCAGCAAGGCGACCTGGTCGGGTCCGAAGAGGCGTGTCCAGGCGTCCGCGGCGAGGCCGCGGTAGTAGTCGCGGTGGCGTCGCAGGATGAGGTCTTCGGTGCCGGAGGCGACCAGGCGTTCCCGGCCGTACTGGCGGATGGTCTCCAAAAGCCGGTACCGGACCGCCCCCGGATGCTCTTCGCGCACGAGCACGGACTTGTCCACCAGCCCGCCCACCAGATCCAGCATGTCCTCCCGCGCGATGCCGTCCCCGGCGCACACCTGCTCGGCGGCCTCCAGGTCCAGGCCGCCGGAGAACACCGAGATCCGCGCCCACACCAGCCGCTCGGCCTCGGTACACAGCCCATGACTCCAATCGATCAACGCTCGCAACGTCTGATGCCGCGGCAACACCACCCGCGACCCCGACGTCAACAGGCGGAACCGATCATCCAACCGGGCGAGAAGCTGCTGCACCGACAACGCCCGAAGGCGCACCGCCGCCAGCTCGATCCCCAACGGCAACCCGTCCAACCTGCGGCAGATCCGCTCCACGATCTCCCGGTTGTCCTCCGTCACCGCGAATCCCGGCACCACCGCCTCGGCCCGCTCGGCGAACAACCGCACCGCATCCCCGGCCACCGCCTCGGCATCGGTGGCGGCCACCGGCAACGTCGGCACCGACAAGGTCTGCTCGCTGACCACCCCCAAGGGCTGGCGGCTGGTGGCCAGGATCCGTAGCCCCGGCGCCGAGCGCAACAACGCATCCGCCAGAATCGCGCACGCCCGTACCAGGTGCTCACAGTTGTCCAGGATCACCAATGCCTGGGCGTCCCGCAGATGATCGATCAGCACCTCCAGCGCCGGACGCGCCGAATGATCCCGGATCCGCAACGCCTCACACACCGCCGGCACCAAAAGATCAGGATTGTTCAGATCCGCCAGCTCCACCAGCCACACCCCATCGGCGAACGCCCGCCGCAACATCGCCCCCACCCGACTCGCCAGCCGGGTCTTACCCACCCCACCAACACCCGTCAACGTCACCAACCGCGACACCGACAACAACCGCTTGACCTCGGCCACCTCATGCCGACGCCCCACGAAACTCGTCACCTCGGCCGGCAGGCGCGGCGCATCCCGCCGGGTGAGCTGCTCGGAGTTCGTGACATCCATGGAAGCCTCGCATCGGCCTCCATCAGGGAACCGGAGCGCGGCAGAGGCCGGGGACGCTGGAAACGCATTAGCAGGTTGCGTTTCAAACGCTACCCTACGCGTCAGATGTCATGAATCGAGCCTTTGTAACCGCAAATACCGCCGAATCAATTGATCACATGAAACGTCCGCCAGCGATCTCCAAGACGGCACCGGTCATGTAGCTCGACAGGTCCGAGGCGAGGAAGAGCGCGACGTTCGCGACCTCGACCGGTTCGCCCGCCCGTCCCATCGGGATCTCTCGCATCTTCCCCTCCCACACGTCCGGCCGCATCGCCTCCGTCATCGCCGTCCTGATCAGCCCTGGCTGCACGGCGTTGACCCGGACGCCCAGGTGGGCGAGCTCCTTGGCGGCGGCCTTGGTCATGCCGACGATGCCCGCCTTCGCGGCGCTGTAGTTCGTCTGGCCGGCCATCCCGACCTTCCCGGAGATGGACGAGACGTTCACGATCGAGCCTCGGCCGCGTTCCCGCATGACCAGCGAGGCGGCGCGGACGCCGTGCCAGGTGCCCTTCAGGTGGACGTCGATCACGGCGTCGAAGTCCGCCTCCGCCATCTTCCGCATGGTGGCGTCCCGGGTGATCCCGGCGTTGTTCACCATGACGTCGAGCCCGCCGTACTCCGCCACGCACCGATCGACCAGCGCCGACACCTGCTCGGCCGAGGTGACGTCGCACTCCACGGCGATGCCGCCCACCTCCTTGGCCGCCGCGCGGGCGGCGTCGAGGTCGCGGTCCGCGATCACCACCCGGGCGCCGTTCTCGGCGAACACCCGCGCCGTGGCCAGCCCGATCCCCTGCGCCGCCCCGGTGATCACGGCGCTCCGTCCCTCCAGCAGTCCCACGGCTCCTCCTGGGTACGATCCGGTCTCCGCCGTCATGCTCGCACGCCCGTACGGGCGTAAGGGCCCGTCTCAAAGCCCCGCTGTCCTACTGCGCGGTGCCCAGGCGGCGCCTCGCCGCGTTGTCGTCGGTCGCTAGCCAACACCGGGCTGACTCCCTCCTCCGCCTTGCGAGGCACCACCTGGACACCGCTCGCTACGGACGGGGACTTTGAGACGGGCCCTAGGCGATCCGCTCGAAGACCGCGGCGAGGCCCTGGCCGCCGCCGATGCACATCGTCTCCAGCCCGTACCGGGCGTCGCGGCGGTGCAGCTCGTGCAGCAGGGTGGTGAGGATGCGCGCGCCGGTCGCGCCGACCGGGTGCCCCAGCGAGATCCCGGAGCCGTTGACGTTCAGCTTGGCCAGGCCGGCCTCGTCGAGCCCCCACTCACGCAGGACGCCGATGACCTGCGCGGCGAACGCCTCGTTCAGCTCGATGAGGTCCATGTCGTCGAGGCTCAGCCGGGCACGGACGAGCGCCTTCTCGGTGGCGGGCACCGGGCCCAGCCCCATCAGGTGCGGCGGGACTCCGGCCACGGCCCAGGACACCAGCCTGGCCTGATGGGTCAGGCCGAGCGCGTCGGCCCGCTTCCGCGTCGTGACCAGGCAGACGGCCGCGCCGTCGTTCTGGCCGCTGGAGTTGCCCGCGGTGACCGTGGCGCCGTCCACGCGCATGACCGGCTTGAGGCCGGCCAACCGCTCCAGGGTCGTGTCCGCCCGCGGGTGCTCGTCGCGGTCGACGACCCGAGTCCCCTTGCGGTCGCGCACCTCGACCGGCACGATCTCGTCGGCGAACAGCCCCTTGTCCTGCGCCCGCACCGCCCGTTCGTGGGAGCGCAGCGCCAACTCGTCCTGCTCCGTACGGCTGATCTCATAGCGTTCGCGGACGTTCTCGGCGGTCTCCAGCATGCCGCCCGGCACCGGGTGGTGCTCGCCGCCCGCCGTGACGCGGGCCCGGGCCAGCCGGTCCATCAGCTTGATCTCGGCTCCGGGCCGGTCCCAGCGCAGGCCGGTGGCGTAGTACTCGACGCCGCTCATGCTCTCCGCGCCGCCCGCGATGACCGTGTCGCTCACGCCTGTCGCGACCTGCATCACCGCGTTCAGGACGGCCTGCAGCCCCGATCCGCACCGTCGGTCCACCTGCACTCCCGCGACCTCGACCGGCAGGCCCGCGTCGAGGGCGGCGACCCGGCCGATGGCCGGTGCGTCACCGTTCGGATTGCAGTTGCCGAGGATGACGTCGCCGATCTCGTGGGGGTCGACACCGGTGCGCTCGACCAGCGCACGGATCACCGTCGCCGCCAGCTCCTGCGCGCTGACGTCCTTCAATGCACCGCCGAAACGCCCCACCGGGGTACGAACCGGTGAGCAAACCACAACCTCGCGCATGTCATGACTCCTCTCGCGACAACCCTACGTTTCGGGTTACGAGAGGATTCGTCCAGTCTTCCGGCAGGCGGCAACGCCTTTCAGACTGCGCTCCCGAGGGCGTGCTGCGTCAGGTCCCACAGGACGTGGTAGACGGTCGTCTGCGCCTCCTGGACGCGGTGCACGGACGCCGACGGGATCACGAACAGGTAGTCGAGGGACGCCAGCTCGGCGAGCCTGCCGCCCTGGCCGCCGGCGAGCGCGATGGTGAGCATCCCACGCCGGGCCGCCTCCTCCACCGCCCGGATGACGTTGGCCGATTCACCGTTCGTCGACAGGCCGAACGCGATGTCGCCGGTGCCGCCCAGCGCGGCGAGCTGCCGGGCGAACACCACCTCGAAGCTCACGTCGTCGGACAGCGCGGTCAGCAGCGCGACGTCGGTGGTCAGGCAGAGCGCGGGCAGGGACCGCCCGCGCGACGGATTGGAGAACGTGGCGGCGATCTCTTCGGCGTCGGTGCTGCTGGCGCCGTTGCCGAAGGTGAACAGCCGCCCGCCCATGGCGAACCTCTTGGCCATCGCCTCGGCGCACTCCGCGAGCAGGAACCCCGACCGCTCCGCGACCTCACGCCGGAGCCGTACGATCTCCTCGGCCTTCTCCTCGGTGGACCGGCTGACCTCGCTCAGCACCGTCTCGATCTCGGACTCCCGCGAATACAGGAACGGGTACAGCTCCTGCATCCCATCCGGTGGCTCACTCCCGGTCATTGCCGCTCCCCCCGATCACCCCGCGCCACCACCGCGATGGCCTCTTTCGCGTGGACCAGGATCGTGTCGCCGACGGCCGCGTCGACCAGCGCGACGCTGACCTCCTCGCACCTGCCGCCACCAGTGTCGGCGACCGCGAGGTCGCCGTCGAGCAGGCGCACCACCGTCACCGGGACGGCCTCGTCGGAACAGGTGACGCAGACCTCCTCCGAACACGGACCGCGCTCGGTCACTCGATCACCTCCGGGCCGAGCAGGCCGGGCTGTTCGAAGAACACGTGCACGAGCTCCGACAGGAGGTGGTACGTCGTCACGTGGATCTCCTTGACGATCGCCGGGTCGTCGCTCTGCGCGATCAGCAGGTGGTCGATCGCCGGGCTCTGGCCCAGCATGCCGCCGTCCCCGCCGGTCAGCGCGACGGTGAGCAGCCCCAGGTCGTGGCCTGCCTCCAGGCCGCGGAGCACGTCGACGCAGTGACCGCCCGCGGAGATCCCCAGGGCGATGTCGTACGGAGCCGCCCACTGGCGCACCTGGTGGGCGAACACCTCGCAGAACCCCTCGCGGCACGCCACCCCCGTGATGGCCGCCGCGTCATTGCTCACCGCGATGGCGGGCAACGCCCGCTTGCCCACGATCATCGGATGCATGAACTCGACGGCGACGTGCGCCGCGTCCGTACCGGCCACGCCGTTGCCGAAGGCGATCAGCTTGCCGCCGCGGTGAAAGCGGACCGCCATGTCCTGGCACGCGCGGGCCACCCGTCCAGAGTCCTCGGCGAGCATCCGGCCGGCCGTCTCACGCCGCGCGAACGCCTGACTGACCCGTTCCATGGGTGGTGTCACGGTCATGTACACACTCCATTCCGGATCCGTACCGTCACGCTATGTCCATGTCGCTCTGGGGGAACACCCTGTCCGGCACAACCGGCGGTAAAGCCTCGGCGCGATCGGTAAGTTCTCGGCCACAACGGTCGCGGGCAGGTCTCGGGGCCGCCACGCCGCGGGCAACATTCGACGTATGCGATCACCGTCCGCTCGGCTGCTGATCCGCGTCGAGGGGATCGTGCAAGGGGTCGGCTTCCGGCCGTACGTCCATTCCCTCGCCCGGCGGCTGGACCTGGCCGGGTGGGTGGGCAACGACGCCCACGGCGTCTTCGTCGAGGTCGAGGGGCCGTCCGACGCCCTGACACGGTTCCAGGAGGGACTGCGCGACGACCCGCCGCCCCTGGCCTTGATCCACCGGATGACCGCGACGCGGCTCCCGGTCCGCGGCGAACGAGGATTCCGCATCGCGCCGAGCCGCCGGGAGGACACCCGTGAGACGCTGATCTCGCCGGACGTCGCGACCTGCGCGGACTGCCTCGCCGAGCTGTTCGACCCCGCCGACCGGCGGTACCGCTACCCGTTCGTCAACTGCACCAACTGCGGGCCGCGGTTCACCATCATCCGCGACGTGCCGTACGACCGGCCCGTGACGACGATGGCCGGGTTCGCCCTGTGCGAGGACTGCGCGGCGGAGTACCACGACCCGGGGAACCGGCGGTTCCACGCGCAGCCGACCTGCTGCCCGGCCTGCGGCCCTGCGCTGCGCCTGTCCGGTACGGACGACGGCGACCCGGCCGTCGAGGCGCCGCGAGCCGGCGGCCTTGGGGCGGCGAGCGCGGTCTGCGACCCGATGGCGGCGGCGGCCGAGGTGCGTTGGGAAGGCGCATCGGCCCCCGGTGATCCGATGGCGGCGGCGGCCGAGGTGCGTTGGGAAGGCGCATCGGCCCCCGGTGATCCGATCGCGGTGGCGGTCGAGGCGCGGCGTTGGGAGGGCGCGCCGGCCTCCGGTGCGCCGGGTGCCGTCCGTGATCCGATCGCGGCGGCGGCGGGGGTGCTGCGGGCGGGCGGCGTTCTGGCCGTGAAGGGGCTCGGCGGCTACCACCTGGCGGTGGACGCCGGCGACGAGGAGGCGGCCCGGCGGCTGCGCTCGCGCAAGCACCGCGAGGCCAAGCCGTTCGCCGTCATGGTCCCCGATCTCGAGGCCGCCCACCGGCTCTGCCTGCTCGACCCGGTCGCCGAACGGCTGCTCACCGGGCCGCGCCGCCCGATCGTGCTGCTTCCCCGGCGGCCCGGCGCGCCGGTGGCGGCCGCGGTCGCGCCGGGCAACCGCGAGCTCGGGATCATGCTGCCGTACACGCCGCTGCACCACCTGCTGGCACGCGAGCTCGGCCGTCCGTACGTCCTGACGAGCGGCAACGTCTCGGACGAGCCGATCGCCTACCGTGACGCCGACGCGTACGAGCGGCTCGCCGGCATCGCCGACCGGTTCCTCACGCACGACCGGCCGATCCACATCCGCACCGACGACTCCGTCGTCCGCGTCGTCGGAGGCCGGGAGCTCCCGCTGCGGCGGTCGCGCGGGTACACGCCGCAGCCGGTCTGGCTCGCCCGGCCGGTGCCGTCCCCGGTGCTGGGCTGCGGGGCCGAGCTGAAGAACACCTTCTGTCTCGCCAAGGGCGACCGCGCCTTCGTCTCCCACCACATCGGGGACCTGGAGAACTACGAGACGCTGCGCTCCTTCACCGAGGGGATCGCGCACTTCCGGCGGCTGTTCGGCATCGCGCCGCGCGTCGTCGCCCATGACCTGCACCCGGAGTACCTGTCGACGAAGTACGCCCTGGCGCTGGAGGACGTGGAGCTCGTGGGCGTGCAGCACCATCACGGGCACATCGCCTCATGCCTGGCGGACAACCGGGAGGACGGCCCGGTGATCGGCGTCGCCTACGACGGCACCGGCTACGGCGCCGACGGCACGATCTGGGGCGGTGAGCTCCTCGTCGCCGACCTGGCCGGGTTCTCCCGGGCGGGCCTCCTGGCCCCGGTGCCGTTGCCCGGCGGGCCGGCCGCGATCCGGCAGCCGTGGCGGATGGCCGCCGCCCACCTGGACGCGGCATACGACGGCGCTCCACCGCCGGAACTGGACGTCCAGGTCCGGAATCGGAGTGGCTGGGACGACGTCCTGGCCGTGGCGAGGTCCGGCGTGAACTCGCCGCTCACGTCGAGCGCCGGCCGCCTGTTCGACGCCGTCGCCGCGATCCTCGGCGTCCGCGACGCCGTCGACTACGAAGGGCAGGCGGCGATCGAACTCGAGCAGCGCGCCGACCCCGCGGAGACGGCCGCCTACCCGGTCGCGATCGACGACGGAGACCTCCTGGTCATCCGGGTCGGCGACCTGGTCCGTGCCGTCGTGGCCGACCTGCGCGACGGCGTCCCGGCCGCGACCGTCGCCGCGCGCTTCCACCACGGGCTCGCCGACGCCACCGTCGCCGCGTGCCGGCGGCTGTCCGCCGCGACGGGGATCGGCACGGTCGCGCTGTCCGGCGGCGTCTTCCAGAATCGGCTCCTGCTGGGCCGGGTCACCGACGGCCTTGGACGCCACGGCCTGCGGGTGCTCACCCACCAGCGGGTGCCGCCGAACGACGGCGGCATCAGCCTCGGCCAGATCGCCGTCGCCGCCGCGAGGCACGACCGACGCCGCTGAACGGACGACGGCGTCGGCGGTCGTCACGGCGAACGTCGACCCAGAGCGTGTCGGCGTGGTGGGCCCGCGAACTCGGTGGGCAGGCGCTGGATCGCGATCGCCGCGGCGTCGTCGTCGAGTCGGCCGCCGACGTGGCGCAGCAGATCGTCATGGAGCAGCCGGATCAGGGTGTCCGCGTCCTCGCCCGCCCAGGCGGGAAGGCGCTCGGCGAGGGGATAGAAACCGCCCGCGCCGTCGCGGGCCTCGATGATCCCGTCGGTGTAGAGCAGCATGAGGTCGCCGGGCTCGAACGGGAACGTCTCCGGCCGATGGTCCTCTTCGGTGAGTTCGCCGAGCCCCAGCGGTGGACACTTCAGGTCCGGATCCAGCGTCAGCACCCGCTCTCCGCGCAGCAGCAGCGGCGGCGGGTGACCGCAGTCGATCACGTGCACGACCGACTCGCGGTCGGGTATGTCGGTGATGGCCGCGGTGACGAAGCACTCCGAGGCGATCGCGTTCGTCTCGGCGAGCTCGATGAGGTTCCGGCAGACGCTGCCTTCCAGGTACGTCGCGAGCTTCGGCAATGCCGCGTGGCGGTGCGACGCCTCACGGAACGCACACAGGAGGAGCGCCGCGTCGCTGAGCGAGCCCAGGCCCTTGCCGCGTACGTCGCCGATGAGCAGGCGGGTGCCACCCACCGTGCGTGCGGCGGCGTACAGGTCACCACCGACGTGCGCCTCGGCGGTGGCGGCGATGTACATCGACGAGATCCGCAGGGGGCCGATCCTGCGGGGCAGCGGGCGCAGGATGACCCGCTGCGCGGCCTCGGACACCGACCGGACCTGGGCGAGCTGCCGCGCGCGCCGGCCACGTAGGTAGGAGAACACGAAGATGACGGACGAGACCGCCAGCAGCGTGAAGATCTGTACCTGGTGGTTGAGCGTCTCGACGCCGCCGTGCAGGCAGGCGATCACTACCTGCGCCACCACCGCCACGGCGCCCACCAACCCGGTCATCACCGGCCCTCCGAAGGACGCCGTGAGCGCGGGCGCCACGACGAGGAGCGGCCCCAGGTGGACGGTCGTGGGGATGTTCACGTCCACGAAGGTGATCAGCAGGATGAACGCGAGTGGTATCAGCACCAGTGCATGAGCCGGCTGCCATGACGGGCGAAGATCGCGCAAGTGCTGCCCGAGGCGCACGCTTCCTGCCTACCCCACAGGTGAGAAATCACCCCAATCGATCAACCTGCGGCTGGTGACCTCATCGCATCGACGATGCCATCCGCTGAAGTCGTATCCCAGGACTCGGCCTCGCTGGGTTCCGCCCACGCCGCTGCGTAGGCGTCTTCGAGAGCGGCCGACCCGGCCGGCCCGACGGCCTCAAGGAGCGCCTCGGGGGTGAGGGTGAAGTCGGGGTCGATCTGGGCGGCGAGGTCCTGGCCGGTCGCGGCGTTCGCCCAGGCGCGGGCGTTCTTGAGGTGGAACTCGACCGCCTGGCGGGTGAACTTGTCCCAGTCCTTGGGGCGGGCGTCGACGGTGGCCCGGAGCGTGGCGAGCGCGGCGCGGTCGGGCTCGGCCAGGTCGTCCAGGTCGAACGGGTGGCCCTGTTCCATGGCGCGGACGGCGCCGGACTGCCCGACGCAGCACAGCAGCGCGTCGCCGACGTGTTCGCGCAGGAAGGCGACGTCCCCGGGGCCGTGGACCTTGTTGCCGATGACCTTCAGAGCGACGTCGTAGTCGGCGGCGTACTCGGTCCACTGCCGGTAGACCGCGACGCCCTTCCGCGTGGGTTCGGCGACGAGGAAGGTCAGGTCGAAGCGGGTGAACATGCCGGAGGCGAAGGACTCCGCACCGGCGGTGCAGTCGACGACGACGTACTCGCCGGGGCCGTCGAGGAGGTGGTTGAGGTACAGCTCGACCGCCCCCGTTTTGGAGTGGTAGCAGGAGACGCCCAGGTCCTCGTCGCTGAACGGCCCGGTCACCATGAGCCTGGCGCCGGCGGCCGGGACCGTCAGCCGGGAGTGGATCGGGTCGTCGCCGCCCAGGCGCAGCAGCCGGGATCCGCGGCCTGGCGGTGTGGTCTTCACCATCGCCGCCGCCGAGGAGATCCGGGGGTTGTCGCCCCGCAGGTACTCCTTGATCGCGGCCAGGTGCGCGCCCATGGCCGGGATCGCGGCGGCGGACTGCTCGGGGAGGCCGAGGGCGACGCCGAGGTGCTGGTTGATGTCGGCGTCCACCGCCACGACCGGCGTGCCGCCGGCCGCAAGATGACGGATGAACAGGGACGACAAGGTCGTCTTGCCGCTGCCGCCCTTGCCGACGAACGCGACCTTCATGCTTCCTCCCAGTGCGGCCGGTGCCCACTTCCGATATCGCCCAACGTAGCGAGATGGATACGGTGAGCGAGGGTTTTCGGTGCGACCCGACTATAGAGGAAACGAAAACCGTTTTCACAATCTCTCGTGGCTCCGCAGGAGGTCGATGGCGCGGACGGTGGCGTGACCGCGCCATTCGAGGGCGCCCGCCGGGGAACTGCTGGCGTGGTCGACGATCCACCCGCCGTCCTCCTGCTGCAGGCCGGCCAGCCGATCCAGGTCGGCCTCGAGCACCTCGGGTCGGAGCAACGCCGCGGCCGGCCGGTCGGGGCGCTCCGCGAAGCCCAGCGGACGCAGCGTCTCGCCCGCGATGCCGCCTTCGACGGGCATCTCGCCACTCGGCGGAATCCGCGCGCCCAGGGACGCCAGGAGACGCGGGGCCTCGGGCCGGAGGTCGTGCACGGTGTCGAGGAAGCGCACCGCGAACGCCAGCACGTACGCGTGCGGCGTCTCGTCGATCGCCTCGATCGCGGCCAGGCAGTACGCCGTCGCCCGGTCGAGCCAGGGATGGCCGGCCACGGCCGGGACGTGGACCGCGACGCGGTGGGCGAGCGCGGCGGTCACGGCGGTGATCTGCAAGGACGACGTGTCCGGATCGGCGTTCGCCCACCAGGGAGCGGTCGCGGCGCGGGACGTGAGGGGAAGGGCGAAGGGCAGGCCGCCGTCGGGGAGCGTCACCGACTCCAGCCAGTCGCACAGCGCGACGGCCCGCGCGGTGACCTCCTCCGCGACCGGCGCGTGGGCCGCGGCCTCCTCGAGCGCCTCGAAGGCGTGCAGCGCCGCGCCCGGCTGGCTCTCGGGCGAGCGCAGGTCCGGCTCGAGGCCCCAGCCGTAGCCCCCGTCGGCGTTGCGGTACGCGTCCAGGGCGGCCAGGACGTGAGCGGCGTCGGCGTGCTCCGTGATCAGCTGAAAGCGACGGCGGTCCAGGAGACGCGCGTGACCGGCCATGAACGCGGCCGCCGCGGAAAGGTCGATGCTCATGACGCGATCGTCCTTCCCGCGGGGCCCGCTCGTCTTGGACGGATCGGACATCTCTACCGCGCGGATCAGACTCGGCCGTCCAGGGGATCCGGCTCGGCGGTCCCCGCCGTACGGATCCGGCTCGACCGTCCACACCCTGTGGATCCAGGTCGGCCCTCCCGCCGTGCGGGTCCCGGTCGGCCCTCCCCGCCGTGGGTCGGCCGTCCACACCCTGTGGATCCGGCTCGGCCATCCCCGCCGTGCGGGTCCGGGGCGACCCTCCCGCCGTGCGGATCAGGCGTGGCAGACCGTGCCGGCCGGAGGTGCCTGGCCGGTGATCAGGTAGTCGACCTCGTGCGTACGGGCGCAGGAGGAGTTGTACAGGGCGGTGTGCCCGTCACCGTCGTACGTCAGTAGCCGGCCGCCGTCGATCTGCCGGGTCAGCGCCTTCGCCCAGACGTACGGGGTGGACGGGTCGTAGGTGTTGCCGACGACGAGGATCGTCGGGGTGCCGGTGACCCGCTCGGGGCGCGGCGGGTTCGCCGCCGGCACCGGCCAGCCGGTGCACCCGGTGGTCGCGTCCCACATCTCCGAGTAGCGCCACATGTGCGGCGCCGCCTTCTTGACGTGCGCCAGCCGGGCCCGCAGGTCCGCGAAGCCGCGCACCCGCGGCGGGAAGTCGTGGCACCCGATGGCCCGGTACGCGGTGTAACTCGGGTCGATGCCGGACACGCCCTCGCCCAGTGCCGTCGCGTTCGAGGGTGTCTTCTCGGCGTCGGCGAGGGCCGTGGCGAGCTGCGGCCAGAAGGACTTGATGATCAGGTACCCGTACGCGCCGGAGGTGACCTCGGCGGCGGTGAGGGAACGACCCAGGGCGGGATCGGTGACCTCACCCTTGTCGGCCCGCGCGGTCAGGGCGTCGAAGTCGGCCACGACGTCCCGACCGTGGAGCGCGCAGTCGGCCGTGGCCTGGCACCAGCTCGCGAAGTGGCTGAAGACCCGTTCCATCGCCGTCGACTCGTCCACGGCGTCCCGGGCGACCGAACGCGTGTGGTCGATGGCGCCGTCCAGCACCATGGTCCGCACCCGTCCGGGGAACAGCCGGGCGTACGCGGCACCGAGCTCCGTGCCGTACGAGACGCCGAGCCAGGAGATCTGCGACTCGCCGAGCGCGGCGCGGATCGCGTCGACGTCCCGGGCGGCGCTGATCGTGTCGACGTGCCGGAGCAGCGGGCCCGTCGTCTTCAGGCAGTCGTTCCCGTGACGGCGGTTGCTCTCCGTGAGCCGCCGGTACTCCGCCGCCGTCGTCGGAAGGGTGGGGGCGGCCGGGTCGTACACCGGCGTCGAGCAGCGTACGGGAGTGCTGTCGCCGACTCCGCGCGGGTCGAAGCCGATCAGGTCGAAACGTCCGCGCAGGGGCCCCAGCTGCGGTGTTCCGAGCAGCATCCCGCCCTGGGCGACCACCGCGGTGCCGGATCCGCCCGGGCCGCCGGGGTTGACGAGCAACGACCCGATCCGGTGTGCCTGGTCGGTGGCCCGCAGGCGGTTCAGCGCCAGGGTGATCCGCTGCCCGCCCGGATGGGACCAGTCCAGCGGCACGGTGATCGTGGCGCACTCCAGCTGAGGCGGCGTGTTCGCGGTGTGACAGTCACGCCAGGCGGGCGCCGGTGTGGGGCCGCTCACCGCCGCCACCGCGGCGGAACCCGAGGTCAGGACGGAGGCCGCGGTCACGGCCACCGTCACGACGGACGAACGCTTCATCGGGACTCCAGTTCGGAGGGGATTGGAGGCACGCGTGCTCGCAAGCGGTCGCAGAGATCCTTTCAACCGGCGGCCCCTGGGGCGTCGCCCGCCGGGGTGATCCCTCCCCGCCCCGCCCTGCGACCTACGGAGGAGGCCGCGCGGGACATGCGGAGGACGGACGAGATCACGAATCGGGAAACCGGATCGCCGCGCCGGCCGGAGAACGGGTGGGCGCAAGAACCGTACGTGCCTCGAGGACTCCTTCGTGATCACTCCTGCCGGGAGGACCCCGGCGCACCGCCACGCCCGGGTGGTGCCCGTCGCAGAAAGGCGAGCGCGCATGCTGAAGGCCATCCTGGAGAGCATCGTGATCCTTCTCGGCCCGGAGCCGGACCTTCACCTGGGAGACGATGCCCACGCGCTCGATCCCGACGACTACGGCGATTCTTGGTAGGAACCGGAATTTTTGCGCGATGCATACCGTTCAGTGACTCCGGAGAGTCATACGGTTTCGGGGGGAAGTTTCCGGGCGTGGCATTGCGATGCCCCGCGCCATCGGGGGTTTGTGCACGTCTAAAGCGGGCATGGTGCCCGATTAGCGCGCCGCGCCGTGGATGGTATCCGTCTCCCTCTTGGAAACGATCAGTAATCGCGCGATGCTGTGATGGTCACGGGTGCCCCACGGTGTTCCGGACTGGAGGTCCCATGGACGTTGCCCTGGACATGTTCGCGATGGAGTGCGAGGACTACACGCTCGCCATGCCGCGCGGTGAGGTCGATGCCTTCACCGGGCATACGTTCCGGGGGCGTCTGATCGAGCTTGTCACCACGACCGACCGACCGCTGCTGGTGGACATGAGCGGGGTGCCGTTCTTCTCCGCGGCCGGGCTCAACGCCGTGGTCGCCGCCGAGAAGCTGTCCAGGCGGCGAGGCGTCCCGATCGCCTACTTCGGCCTCGTGCCGTGCGTCGAGCGGCCGTTCCGGATCACCGGCGTCGACAAGGTCGCCCTGATCTGCCCGACGATGCAGGACGCCATCTGGTGCGTCCTCCCGCTCAGCGACGCCGAGATCGAAAGCTGGGACCTGTCCGACTAGGACTAGAGGTCACTTCGACAGGCAGAAAGCATCCGCGCTGACGTCGCGGCCCTTCAGGAGCCCCTGGAAGGCCACGGCGTCTTCGCGTTCTCACGTCGGCCAGCGCGGGTGAGCCGGCGCGGGCAGCTCGGCCGGGACCGGTTCGGCGGGGATCGCCCGGGCGGCGGTCGGGTGCCGCATCAGCTGGGCGTCCTCCCTAAGGGTCTCGACCGTCCGATGCGGTGTCGGGGAGAAGGTCCGCATCCGGTGGCGGCCCATGGCGTACATGATCGCTCCCGCGACCGCCCAGATGCCCCCCACGATCAGGAAGGCCCAGGCGATGTCGAGCACGTGGCCGATGCCGAGTGCCGCCGCGAACGACAGCAGCACCAGCACCATGTAGCCCGCGAATCCCGCCCCGCCGAACAGCCCGGCGGCCTTCCCGGCCTTGGTCGCCTCCTGGCGGACCTCCGCCTTCGCCAGCGCGACCTCCTGCCGCATCAGCTTCTGCAGGTCGGCGGTCGCCTCACCGACGAGCCGGCCGATCGAGGTGTCTCCGGACGCGACGGTCCGTCGGATGCCGGTGCCGTGTACAGAGGTCGACATGTCAGCTCACTCGTCCCTTCGGTTCGCGGCCGATCGACTCGGCGGCCTCCTCGAGGGTTCGCCATTGATTCGACCCCTACCCGCTGCACGTCGTTCGACCCATCAGGGACCGCGGCCCCGATCTGCCGCGAGGAGGGGACCCGGACGGCGCGGTCCCCTCCCGGCACTCACGGGCCGGCAGGGAGCTTCGGCTCGGAGTTCGTCCACTCCGCGACGGCGTACACCTCGTACGAGGAGACCTCCCCCGGCCGGTGGAACCGGTCGGGCTGATCCTGGACCCGCAGGGTCCGCGGCTTGCCGTCGTCGCCCGGCGGGAGTTTCCGGCTGCCGTGCGGCGGTGTCGCGACGAGGTCCCGTACGGCCAGGAGGGTCCCGCTGCCGGGGTCGATGATCCACTGACGTCGGTACGTGCCGAGCTGCTTGGGTGCGGTGTACAGACCGAGGGGAACGGTCGACGCCACCGGCAGGGAGACCACCGTTCCGGTGCGGCCCATGGGATCGGTCGTCGTGCCCTCGGCGCGGATGCCGGGCTGCGTGGCGAGCATCCGGAAGGCCGCCGCCCGTACCTTCGGCGGGGTGGGGGCGCCGGCCAGCAGCACACCGGCCACGTCGCTCAGCGCCCGGGCGCGTTCGGCGCCCTGAAGGGCTCCCAGGCGTTCCTTCGCGGACGTCGAAGAGAATGCGTGCCAGCGGTCGCGCAGGTTGAACAGCGCGTTCTGTAGCGCTTTCGGCTCGGTCGGCAGCTCGGCGATCTGTGCGGGTGTCATGCCGAAGAACCGCTGATCACTTTCCGGTCGCGGCTGAGGAAGCGGCATGGCGGACTTCGTGTCGAGGAACAGGGTGATCGGGCCCTCACTGCTCGGGGCCTGGATCGTCGTCGGGGATCCCGCCCGCTGCCACTTCGCCCTGTCCTCGGCGGTCCACGGTCGTGCGGGCAGGTCGGTGGCGCTGAAGAGCGCCTTGCCGTCGCGTCCGGTCCAGAGGTCGTACTGCTGTCTCGACTCGATCTTGTAGTGGTCGGCCCTGGTCCTGCCGACCGCGTAGATCAACCCGTCGATGCGCCTGGTGTGCCAGTACGCGCCGATCGGCGCCTTCTCCGCGTTGGTCGCGGCGACCAGCAGTGCGTTGCCGCCGCCGCCCGTCCGAAGGGGAACCGTACGGTCGGGCGACGGGTGCCCGCCCGAGTCCGAGAGGACGGCCAGGGCTCCCGCGGCCACCGCCCCGGCCGCGACCACGCCCATCAGCGGCATCATGAGCCGGCGCCGGGCGCGCGGGCGCGGCGCAGGGCGGGAGCGCCAGTTGGTGCGCAGGGCGAGCCGGTCCGGGTGCTCCTCGCGGGCCAGCGTCGGCCGCATCTGCCGTAGAGCGTCGAGTTCATCCATCGTTCTTCGCCTCCGGGAGGGCGTTCCGCAGCTTCTTCCGAGCCCGGTGGATCTTGGCTTTGACGGTGCCGAGGGGCAGCTCGAGCGTCGCCGCGATCTCGGCGTACGACAGCTCGCCCCAGGCGAGGAGCAAGAGGGCGTTGCGTTCCTGGGCGCTCAGCGAGGCGAGGGCCTTGGCGAGCTGAGGGCCGAGCGCGGCGGCCGCCACCCGGTCGTCGGTCGCCTCGGCCACACCCGCCTCGGCGGGGTCGACTCCGGTCCGGGCGAACGCCCGGTACATGCGGGTCTCCTGCCGGTGGTGCTTGGCGATCAGCTTGCTGGCGATGCCCCACAGCCACGCGCCGAACTCGAAGCGTCCGTCGAACTTCTCCCGGCGCCGGAACGCGGTGGCGAACGTCTCCGACACGACGTCGTCGGCCAGGGTCGGGCCGAGTCGCCGTTTGATGTAGGCGTGGAGCCGTGGCGCGTGGCGGCGGAACAGTTCGCCGAACGACTCGGGGTCTTCCAGGGAGGCGGCGACGAGTGCCTTGTCGTCGGGCCCTCCCTGCGGGTGGCTCACCGCTCTCGCCGTGGCCATGGGCCGTTGTGTCCCTTCATGCGTCACTCTCCGTTGTCGGGCTGCTGACACCCGGCTCTCTCCCGAAGGCCGGGGCCGGGTTGCGCCCGAACCGCCCGGATCACGATCTTGGCCATCGCGACCGGCCGCTCGGACGAAGGGCCGTGATCCGCGACCGGATCGTCATCTGTTCGCCCTGTTCGGTGCCGTACCGCTCGGGTACGGTGCCCGGCATGGTCGATGCGTTCGATGTGCGTGCGGAACTGGCCGGCGTCGGGGACCGTGGCGGGGCGTGGCGGTTCATCCAGGGGTTCGCGGCGGCGTGGGCGACACCGCTCACGGACGCCGACGGCTGGGAGGACGCGGACCTGAGCGCCGCCGAGACGCGGCTCGGCGTGACCCTGCCCGCCGCCGTACGGGAGGCGTACGCGCTGTTCGGCCGGCGTCGGGACCTGACCAGCAACCAGGACGAGCTGTTCGAGCCGAAGCAGCTGTACGTCCACGACGGGCTGCTGGTGTTCCGCGACGAGGACCAGGGCGCGGCGCGGTGGGGCGTCCGGCTCGACGGCCCCGACCCGGCGGTGTTCATCCGGCCCGACCTGGCCGATGACGACGCCGAGAGCTGGGAGCCGTGGCTGGACTCCTTCTCCCTCGCCTGCGTCGAGATGGTGCTGTCGGAGATCCTGCACGCCGACGAGACGCTCGCCGACTATCGCGAGGTCGACGAGGACGACCTCGAGGTGCTCGAGCGGTACGCCCGGCTGCCTCTCCCCGAGTACCCGTCGGGGCAGCTGCCCGGTTCGCGGTGGTTCGCGGGCCTGGACGTGCTCGTACGGGAGGACCAGCGGGCCTGGATCATGATCCGCGCCCGTTCGGAGGAGGCGCTCGTGAACGCCTGCGAGGACTTCGGCGACGGCTGGCTGGCCTGAACGCCGCGGAACAGCGCCGACCGCGACGCCCCGGGGTGGGTCACCGCCGGCCGGCACCGTTCAGGAGGGTGTCGACGACGAGGTCGGCGGCCTGCGGGGGCTTCAGGTCGGGGAATCGGTGGGCGGCGCTGTCGACGAGGTCGTCCAGTACGGCGCGGGCCCAGCCGGGCGGCAGGTCGGCTCGCAGGAACCCTTCGTCGGCCGCTCGCCGCAGGAAGACGTCCAGGCGCCGGCTCAGTTCCTCCCGCCGGACGCTCGCGGTGGGGTCGTCGAGGATCATCCGGCGCGTGTCGACCGGCCACTGCCGGCTGACCGGGATGATGCCCTCCACGTAACGGTGGAGGGCGACCGGCACCGGTGCCTCGGTGAGGCGTGCCTCGTCGAGGACCCGTTCGGAGGAGTCGAGCTTCGTCTCGAAGACGGCGGCGAGCAGGGCCTCGCGCGTGGCGAACCGCCGGTAGACGGTCCTCCGGTCGACCCCGGCCTCCGTGGCGATGGTCGTGATGCTCGTCGAGGGGTCCTCGGCCAGCAGGCGGGCCCCGGTGCGCAGCACCGCGTCCAGATTGCGGGCGGCGTCGGCTCTCATCGCGGCTCCCAGGCACAGGTGTGACGATCGATCGATCCAATCTTCTCACTCCTGGGGAAATAACTCGAACAAATGCCACGTTACTGTGACAGTTACCTGATGAGGGCACCTCCCACCGGAAGGACGCAGATCATGTCCCGAACCTGGCTGATCACCGGCAGCTCGCGCGGCCTGGGCCGCGCGCTCACCGTGGCCGCGCTGGAGCGCGGGGACCGCGTGGTCGCGACCGCGCGCCGCCCCGAACAACTCGCCGACCTCGTGGACCGCTACGGCGACCGCGTCCGTACGTTCGCGCTGGACGTCACCGACGCCGAGGCCGCCCGCGCCGCCGTCCGGTTCGCCGTCGAGGCGTTCGGCCGCCTCGACGTGGTCGTCAACAACGCCGGGTACGCCAACTCCTCGGCGATCGAGGAGACCACGGACGATGACTTTCGCGCGCAGGTGGAGGCGAACTTCTTCGGCGTCGTGAACCTCACCAAGGCCGCGCTTCCGGTGCTGCGCGCCCAGCGCTCCGGTCACTTCGTTCAGGTCTCCTCGGTGGGCGGCCGCGTGGGCGGTTCGCCGGGCGCCGCCGCCTACCAGGCGTCGAAGTTCGCGGTCGAAGGCTTCTCCGAAGTCCTGAACAACGAGGTGAAGCCCCTCGGCATCAAGGTCACGATCGTCGAGCCGGGGGCGTTCCGCACCGACTGGGCCGGTTCGTCCATGATCCTCGCGCCCGTCGGTCCGGACTACGAGCAGACCGTCGGCGCGATGAACCGTCGCCGCGCGGGCCTCGACCGGACCTCCCCCGGAGATCCGGAGCGGGCGGGGCAGGTCATCGTGGACGTCATCGACCTGGACGAGCCGCCGCTGCGCCTCCTGCTCGGCTCGGACGCGGTGGCGGCGGCCGATCGGTCCTCACAGGAGCGCGCGGCCGAAGCGGCCCGATGGGCCGAGGTGAGCCGTTCCACCGACTTCCCCGACGTGGCCTGACGGAAGCGCCTGAGACGACGGCGCGCCCCCGGTCGGGTGACCGGGGGCGCGGGCGTTCCGGGATCGGTCGCCCGGCGGACGCCTCCGCTGGATCAGGCGGGGGCGGCCTCCGCGCGGGCCTTGCGCGGGAGCAGGAACCCGAGTCCGAAGGCCAGCGCGATCAGCCCGATGGTGACCAGCGCCGTCGTCCCGGCGGCGTCGAGGGAGTCGCGGCGGTGGGTGTCCAGACCCGCCGTGGTCAGCGCCCGCACGACCGCCGGTGCGGCCGGGCCGGTGGTCCGGCAGCTGGCCGGAACGGTGTCCGGGTCCTTCTCGGCCTCGCGGTCCTGCACGCAGGTCCGGACGCCCGCGACGATCTGGGCCTGGGCCGGGGCGGGCACGCCCGCCTGGGTCAGCGCGGCGCGCAGCCGGGGCGCGGCCGAGGCGTCGAAGTTGTGGTGCGCCTGCGAGCCGAGCAGCCCGAAGAACAGGGTGCCGATGACCGCGACGCCGAGCGACATGCCGAGCTGCTGGATGGCCTGCAGGGCGCTGGACGCCGAGCCGACCTCGTGGTCGGCGACCTCGCCGAGGATGATGTCGAACATCGGCACGAAGATCATGCCCATCCCGACGCCGCCGACCAGCAGCGGGGCGATGAAGTCGACGCTGGTGAGGCCGGGCCCGACGTACTGGAAGACGCCGTAGAGGACGGCCAGCCCGGTGCCCATGCCCGCCAGGCCGATGTGCAGGAGCCGCCGGCCGAGCTTGACCATGAGCATGCCGCTGATCGCCGAGCCGATCATCGCGCCGAACGCCCAGGGCGCGGTCGTGAGGCCGGCGCGCAGCGGGCTGTATCCGAGGCCGACCTGCATGAACACGCCGAGAGTGAGGAGCGTGCCGCCCATCGCCCCGGTGAAGGCGATCGCGAAGACGACCCCGGAGGCGTACGAGCGCCGGGTGAACACGCCGGGCTCGATCAGCGGCGTCGCGCCCACCCGCTTGCGGCGGATCTGGTACGCGGCGAACAGGGCGAGCACCGGAACCGAGCACGCCAGGAGGACCTTGGTCCACATCGGCCAGCCGAGCTCACGGCCCTGCACCAGCGGGAAGATCAGCATGAAGGTGCCGGAGGCGGCCAGGGCGACGCCGGGCAGGTCGAGCCGTGCCGAGCGCACGGCGGGCGGCGTCGCGGGCAGGAACCGCGCCGCGACCGCCAGCGCGAAGGCGCCGATCGGGACGTTCACCAGGAAGATCATCCGCCAGCCGGTGCCGAACAGGTCGGCGTGGATCAGCGTCCCGCCGATGATCGGGCCGAGCACCGCCGACAGCCCCATCACCGGGCCGAACGCGGTCCATGCCTTCTTCATCTCCTCCGGCGGGAACAGGTCACGGATCAGCCCGAACCCCTGCGGCAGCATCACCGCCCCGAACGCGCCCTGCAACACCCGCGAGACGATCAGCATGGTGGGGGAGACCGCGGTCGCGCAGGCCACGGAGGCGACCGTGAAGCCCGCCACGCCGATCAGCAGCATCCGCTTGCGGCCGAACATGTCGCCGAGCCGCCCGCCGATGAGCAGCATGACCGCGAGCGCCATCGTGTAGCCGGCCGCCATCCACTGCAGCGTCGCGTACGATCCGCCGAGGCTCGCCCGGATCGCCGGCGCCGCCGTGTTGATCACGGTGCTGTCCAGTAGGTCCATGACGCTCGAGGCGAGGACGGCGGAGAACGCGAGCCACCGCCAGCGGTACGGCGCGGCGATCTTTTCGTCGGCCGCCCTGGTCGGGGATTCGAGGATTTCGGTCAAGGCCATCTCCTGTGAACGAGGTCGATGAACAAGACGTTAGAGTCCATAGCGGCCACTTCTTGACCGCAATGACCGGAACCCTGAAAGACATGGCGAACACGAGCTCCCGCACCCTCCGGCTGCTGTCCCTCCTGCAGACCCACCGCTACTGGCCCGGCCCGGAGCTGTCCGACCGGCTCGGAGTCTCTCCCCGTACGCTCCGCCGCGACGTCGACCGGCTCCGCGAGCTGGGCTATCCGGTCGTCGCGCACCGGGGGGTGGACGGCGGCTACCAGCTGGCGCCCGGGGCCGCGCTGCCCCCGCTCGTCGTCGACGACGAGGAGGCCGTCGCCCTCGCCATCGGCCTGCGGATGGCCGCGCAGGGCGCCGTCGCCGGCATCGAGGAGTCGGCGGTCCGCGCCCTGACCAAGGTCGTCCAGGTGATGCCGCCCCGGCTGCGCCGCCGCATCGACGCGCTGCGCGCGGTCACCGTCCCCGCGGCCTGGGGCGCCGGCCCGACCATCGACGCGGACGTGCTCACCGCCGTCGCCCAGGCCTGCCGCGACGAGGAACGGCTGCGGTTCTCCTACCGGGCCCGGGCCGGCGAGCAGTCCGCCCGCCACGTCGAGCCGCACCGCCTCGTCTCGCTTGGCCGCCGCTGGTACCTCGTGGCGTACGACCTGGGCCGGCACGACTGGCGCAGCTTCCGCCTCGACCGTCTCTCCGACCCGGGCAGTACGGGCGAGCGGTTCCGCCCCCGCGACCTGCCCGCCGAGGACGCCGCGGACTTCGTCCGGGCGGGCATCGCGACCATGCCGACGACCTACGCCGTGGAGATCATCGTGCACGCCCCGGCGGCCAAGGTCCGCGCCACCGTTTCCCGCTGGGGCACCGTCGAGGAGATCGCCGACGACCGATGCCGCCTGCTGATGACCGTCGACGGCCTGGAGTGGCCCACCATGCTCATCGGCGCGACCGGCGCCGAGTTCGAGATCGTCGGCCCGCCGGAGCTCACCGACTTCGTCCGCGAGTGGGGCACCCGCTTCCTCCGCGTCACCGGCTGACGCCACGCAGCGCCGACACCGTGGCCGGAGCCTCCTCGGCGAGCGCGGCGGCCAGACGGTCACCGGCGGCCGGATCGTGGGCGGCGAGGACGACCAGCCCCGGGAACCGCGATCGGAGCTCGTTCACCATCCGCGTCGCCGTGCGCATGGCGCGCTTGTCTCCGACGCCTGGAAGCCTGCCGTCGGCGAGCAGCCGGTCGTCGTAGGTGAGGTCGCCGACCATGAGCAGCGGTGCGCGCCCGGGCCGGCGGACCAGCATCGACAGGGAGCCGGGCGTGTGGCCCGGCGTCGGGAGCAGCACCAGGCTGCCGTCACCGAACAGGTCGTGGCCACGGGTGAACGGCGCGAGCGCGGGCTCGGCGAGACCCTCCATGTCGGTCAGCTTCCACCGCAGACCCGGGAGATCGATGTGGCCGGGCATCAGGCCACGAGCCTCCGGTAGCGGCCGGTGCAGGGACTCCCACTCCGGGCGGCTGACGACGATCTCGGAGCGGCCGAGGACGGGCAGCCCGCCGATGTGGTCCTGGTGCAGATGGGAGATTACGGAGGTGTGGACGTCCTCGACCCGGTGGCCGAGCCCCCGCAGCCCGGCCGCCAGGGTGTCCTCGGGGCCGATGTCGA
Source organism: Actinoallomurus acanthiterrae (assembly GCF_054775715.1). Taxonomy (NCBI): domain Bacteria; kingdom Bacillati; phylum Actinomycetota; class Actinomycetes; order Streptosporangiales; family Thermomonosporaceae; genus Actinoallomurus; species Actinoallomurus acanthiterrae. The sequence continues at coordinate 513,366 of NZ_BAAHCO010000001.1, forward strand.
ACTTGGCGAGCCGCGAGTAGACGAGCCCGTTGAAGCCGCCGGGGAAGTAGTCCGGGTCCGTGACGGAGGCGCGGTCCTGGCCGGTGTCGAACAGGACGAGGCCGTCGCGGTGCTCCACGACGTAGACGTTGATCGGCCGGGGGGCGGTCCAGCGGCGCGAGGAGAACAGCCAGACGTAGGTGTTCTTCCGTGTCGGGCCGACGTGCTCGGGGCGGATGGCGACGGTGCCGGTGCTGATGACCGATACGGCGCTGATGGGGTCGGAGCTGCTCATGATGTTCCTCCGTGAGGTCGATTACACGACATTAGATGACACGACATCTAGTCTCGTCAAGCGTTTCTCCGGATTAGTTGTCGTGTCATACGTGTCGTGTAACCTGACTTCGCGGAGGTTGGCGTACCGAAGAGCGGGGGCGTGCACGACATGAAGCCGATCGAGGAGTTCCGCTACCTCATCCTCGCCGTGCAGCGAGAGGGGAACCGCCTCCTCGGCGCCGCCCTGCGGCCTCTCGGGCTCACCCCGTCCCAGGCCGAGGTCCTGCGGGTCCTGCACGACCACCAGCCGCTCACGCTGTCGGCCCTCGGGCGGCTCCTGGTGTGCGAGACCACCGCGAGTCCCAGCCGCCTGGTCGACCGGCTCGTGGCCCAGGACCTCGTCGAGCGGACCACCGATCCGGATGACCGCCGGTTCGTCACCCTGACGCTGACGGCGGAAGGACGCCGACTCGAGCGGGAGATCGTGGCCATCGAGGACCGGCTGTACGCCACCCTGGAAGAACTCATCGCAGGCCGGTCGCTCGAAGAGCCGCTGGCCTTGCTGCGCAGCGTGGCGGACGCCTTTCCGTCCGGCGAGGCCCTCGCTCGCCGCAGGGGTGACACCTCGCCCGCCGGCTGACTAGGCGAGCACGGCGATGCCGGTACCGCCCCTTGTGCGCGGTACCGGCATCGGAGATCAGTTGATCGGGTTCGGGGTCCAGCTCGCCGGATCAGTGCCGAGAACGGTCATCCGCTGGTAGAGGCCGACGACTCCGCCGGTCTTGTTGAGCTTCGCGAGCACCGCACCGGACGCGGTGATCTCCACGTCGAAGCCGTTGTCCCCGTAGACGTACAGGAGGCTCGGCGTTCGGTACGCGGGGTGCCCCTTCAGCTTCGTGTTGGGACGCGGAAGACCCTTCATGGCCTTTCCGGGACCGCCGGGGACGGCGGTCCCGATGGTGCCGTTCGACTTGTCGATGCTGATTTGCAGGTCGGACGACGGACCCCCAGAGTTGTAGCCCACGATGGCGCCGAGTTCACCGTGCGCGCCGTTGTTGAGCACCGTACGATCCGGGCTCAACCCGCCGGGCACGCCGCCGATGTGCAGGGGCATCTCGATCGGCCGGTTGTCGCCGAACTTCGCCGACTTGGCGATCCTGTACGCCGTCCTCGTCAGCTCGGCGCTGCTTCCGCGCAGCTCATCGCCCTGGAGGTCGGCCCAGCTGTTCGGGGCGTACTGCCAGCGCAGCTCGAACGACGACTGCCCGGACGGGCTCGGTTTGTAGATCCAGTAGGCGGAGTGACCGTTGATGGACGCGGCGGGGATCCGCTTGGCGGGGACCTTTCCGGGGAGATAGCCCAGGAACGGCTCCTTGCCGCGTTCGTACGCGGTGAGGGTCACCGAGGCGCCGCTCTTCGCTCCTTCCTGCGCGATGACCTGGAAGAACTTCTCATTCTGGTGGTCGGCGACGTAGCCGTTGGCGTGCATGCCGCGGGGCAGCCAGCCGAAGGTGGCGCGCTCCACGAGCGGGTCGCTGTACTTGGCCGCCTCCGCGGCGGGAGTGCCGTGCACGGTGACGGGGGAGACGCCCGCCTGGGTGGCCACGATCGCGATGCCGGCGGCGGCCGCCACTCCACCGGCGAGCAGCATGATCCGGAAACCACCGAAACGCCGGCGGGTCTGTACGGCACGCCGCGCCCCGGGCTCGTCGATGGCCGCGATGAGCCGCTTCTCGCCGGCGTCGAGGCGCTGCCGCGACGGGATCGGCGCGTCGGCGCGCATCGTGCGCATCACATCGAGGTCGTTCACGGTGGGTACCTCAGCCTTCATCGGAGATGGTCATGGGGTTTCCGTCGCCGAGTGCGGCGCGGACCTTCTTTCGAGCCCGATGCAGCCGTGATCGCACCGTCCCGACGGAGATGCCCAGCGCCTGAGCGGTCTCCTCGTAGGACAGATCCGCCCAGGCCACCAGCAGCAGAACCTCCCGGTGCGGTCGGCTGAGACCGGCGAGGGCGGTCGCGAGCGACTGGTGCATTCCAGCCGCGACCACCCGGTCGTCGGCGCCCTCCAGCTGACCGCCGTAGGTCTGCACCACAGGGTCGGCGCCGCTGCGGGCGAACGCCCGCAGCATCCGGGTCTCCTTGCGGTGGTACTGGGCCATCACGTTGGCGGCGATCCCGTACAGCCACGGCCTGGCGTCCGGCCGCCCGAGGTCGTACTTCCGGCGTTTCTCGAACGCCCGGTAGAACGTCTCGGCGGTGACGTCGTCGGCCATGTCGTCGCCGAGTCTTCGGGCGACGTAACGACTGATATGAGGGGCGTGCCGCCGGTACAGCGCGGCGAAGACCCCGGGCTCTTGCCAAGACTGCTCGATCACAGCGGCGTCGCTCACGCCCTGTCGGGTCGTCACAGTCATACGGCTCCCGTCTCTTGCAGCCGGTGTTCCGGCCGTGCGCGGTGTGCGCTTCAGTCGTTTTTCACCGACTCCGCGAAACGGGTTCCATCCGCCCAAGAGGCCATGTTCCACCGTCGACGACCCCGACTCGGCCCGGCGACGTACCGCCGCCGAGCCGATCCGACCACACGCCTGGAACATGGTGTCGTCGTTGGCCGATACCGCGCGCTTGATGCGTTGTCGGTCGCATTTCACGCTGGTATCGGACGGATCCCCGCAGATCTACATGGGTATCCGAGTGGCCACTGGTCACCCCCCGGGGAAGACGGAACCATCAGACGTGGGATGACGTCAGGTGCGCGGAGGGCCGCATGATGGCGAGTCGGAAGAGAGCCTTGGCCTGGTTCGGAATCGCCGCCGCCGGCGGCTCTGTCGGGCAGGTCGTGACCGGCGACGATGGCGAGGTCGCGACATGAGTCCGCTGTTCCGGCGCTCCCGCGAACAGGAGGCACTAGGAGATCGTTCGGTGGCCGCCGGGGGGAATGTGGGCCAGGCGGTGACCGGCGACGGTGCCGTCGGCGTCGGATCCATCAATGTCGATGCGACCGTCGTGATCGGCACGCTGCCGGGGCCCGGCGATCCGACGAACGATCCGCCCAGAGTGCGGCTCAACCCCGATGGCACGGTGCCGCGCGTCCGTGAGGTCGGCCTCGAGGAGCTCAGGATCCACCCCGCCGCACGCGCGGACGGATGGCGACAGGACCGGCAGCCATCGTACGTGCCCCGTGACTGTGACGAGGAGCTCGAACGTGCGCTGGCGGGCGGCGGCCTGGTGATCGTCGAGGGCCGGTCCGCGGCGGGTAAGAGCAGGGCCGCCGCCGAGGCTGTGAACCGGGTGGCGTCAGACCGCCTGCTCTACGTGCCCGAGGATCCGGCCGCGCTGTCCGCGCTCGCCGGTCTTCGCGGCGGCATCCGGGATGCCGTGATCTGGCTGGACGACCTCGAACGTTTCTGCGGCGCCCCAGGGCTGAACCTTCACCTGATCCACCGGCTGTGCCCACCCGGCCGGAACGACGTCGTCGTGCTGGCCACCCTGCGGTCGGAGGCCCGCGGACTGGTGGAAAGGCAAGCGGGCGCCCACCTGCTGGAAACGGCCATCCTCGTACGACCGCCGTTTCAGTTCAGCCCGGCCGAGCGCGAGAGGGCCGAGCAGAAGCGAGCCGATCCGCGTATCGCCCGATGGCTCGACCGTGGCGGTGACACCGGCCTGCCGGAGTATCTGGCGGCCGGCCCGGCGGCCGTACACCGATGGCAGTCCGGGCGGAACGGCGCTCAGTTGGTGGGGGCGGCGCTGGTGTCGGCCGCCATCGACTGCCGCCGTGCCCACTACCTGAAACCTCTTCCCCGCGCACTGCTCGTCTCGCTGTACCCGCACTACCTCGACCGGCGGGACAAGCACCGTACCGACCTCCCCGAGCTGGAGGAGAGCCTGGAATGGGCGGTGGCGCCGGTCAACGGCGCGAGCTCCTGCCTGATGCCTGTGGGAGATGAGCGATACGACACCTTCGACTACCTCGTGGACCACGTGCAGCGCGACTCCGCGTCACCACCGGTCCCCACGGTCGTATGGGAGGCGCTTCTCGACCATGCGGAGGGTGCCGTGCTCACCCCGGTGATCGTCGCGGCGATGCACGACGCGATGCGGACGGGTCGGCTTGCGCTGATGGACCGCGCACTGGTCCGCTACGCCCAGGACGCGGGATTCGGAAGCGTCGCGCGGCAGGTGACCATGATGATCCTGGGGTCGTCGAGCACGCAGGAGGGGTACGACTACTCGAGCCGGCTCAAGCGATGGCTCCGACCGTTCGTCGAGGCCGGCGACAGCCTCGCGATGGCCGAACTCGGCGCTCACCTGCTGGCGAACGGGGAACCCGAGGAGGGCGAGGCGTGGATGCGCCGTTCGGCGGCGGCCGGCAACGACCCGGCGGCGGTGGACGTGGCGATGATGCTGCATGAGAACGGCCGATCCGCGGAGCTGGACGCCTGGCTGGACGATGCCGTCACCGGTGGCAGGGGCGGGGTCGTCACGGGGTTCGCCTCGTGGTTGTCGAGCGAGGGGAATGCCGCGGAGGCGGAACGACTGCTCCGGCGCGCCGCCGACGCGAACTGCACGCCCGCGATCCGACGTCTCGCGCAGCGCGCGTGGGAGCGTGGCGCCCTGGACGAGGCGAAGGAGCGGTACTGGCAGGCCGTCCGGCTGGGCGACCCGGACGCCATGGTCGAACTCGGCGTCCTCTACGCGACGAGCGAAGAGCCGGAACAGGCCGAGCGGCTGCTGCGCTCCGCCGCCGCGGCCGGCCACGTGATCGGCATGCATTACCTCGGCGTGCTGCTCTCCGAGGTGCCCGAGAAGCGTCGTGAGGCCGAGGACTGGTTCCGCCGCGCGGCCGACGCGGGCCACCGACCGGCGGCGGTCGGGCTCGCGCACCTGCTGTACGAGCGGCAGGACGCCGTTGGCTTGACCGAGTGGCTGGAGCGCGCCCGGCAGGATGCCGACGGTGGGGAGGCGGTGGAGGAATTCGCCGCCGTCCTCGCCCGCTCGGGCGACGGGCAGGCCGCCGAACGCTGGTTCCGGCACGCTGTGGACCTCGGTCGAACGCCGTCGATGAACGCGCTCGGTGGTCTTCTCCATCAGCGTGGCGCGACCGAGGAGGCGATGAGCTGGTTCCGCGATGCCGCCGACCGCGGCCATCTTCCGGCCAGACTCAACCTCGGTCTCATTCTCCGCGACACGGGGGCCTTGGAGGAGGCGGAGGACTGGCTCAGGGAGGCCGCTGACACGCTCGTCACCCCCAAGCTCGAGGAGCAGCACACCGCGAGAGTCATGGCCATGTTCCACCTGGGGGACCTGCTGGAGCGGCAAGGCTCGGCCGCCGAAGCCGAGCAAAGGTATGAGTTCGCCGCCGAATGGGGGCACGTGGACGCGATGAGAGCACTTGCCCGGCTCCTTTCCCGGAGCGGGCGGGAAGAGCAAGCCGCGGACTGGCTTCGCCGGGCGTCGTCGGCACGGACCTGACAGAGCCTTTCCCGCGTACGTGGGCCATCGCCCGGGATCATTCCGGCGCGGTACGGGCGCGGCATCGATCCACGCCTCTGCGCGGCCGTCTCGGGCAGGAAAGCGGTCACCGGAACTCCGGACCACCGGGCCGCCCAGGCGAATCCGAGGTCGGCGTTGCGGCCCGTGGAGGTGACGATCCCGGCTGCGGGCACGGTGCCCGCAGCCAGGCGCGCCGCGACGAAGTTGGCCGCACCACGGGCCTTGAAGGAGCCGGTGTACTGCATGAACTCCAACGCCAGGTGCACCCCGCCGCCGAAGACGTCCGAGTCGGCGGGAACGACGGTGATGGGGCGGTCTCAGTCCCGCCACTGCTCCGCGGGGGACTTGCCGGGGAGCGGTCGGCCGATGAGGGCGAGCGGGACGAAGAAGCCGACCTGGCCGATCGCGATGGCCAGTGCGGCGAGAGCCTTCTCGTCGTAGTGCTTGGACGCCAGGGCGTAGAGCTCGTCGGAGACGCGCTCGCCGCGCGGGTTCGGCGTGTACACGGCCTCGGCCAGTGCCAGCGCGGCGCGCTCGGCCTCGGTGAAGTACGGCGCGTCCTTCCAGCTCGCCACGGCGGTGATGCGCTCTTCGGACTCCCCGGCCCTGCGCAGGCTGCCGGTGTGCAGGACGGTCAGGTAGGTGTTGCCCACGATCTGGCCGACGCGCAGTTGCATCAGGCTGATGGTGGTCTGCGGGACCGTACTGTTCCCGGTGGCCTTGAACAGGGCTCCGGTGACGGCCCCGAACTCGGGGACGAGCTTGACGGGGTTGGGCAGTCGCGACTCGGTGGTCATGACGGGTTTCCTTTCAATGGGTTCCGCCGCTATGACGGATCTCGGAGGATGGATGTGACGGTTCGAACGACTTTTGTCAGTCGTCGTCGGTCACGGCCCCGCCGGTGCGGACAACAGTGCGGCGGCGAACGCCAACGCCGCGGCGGAGACCGGATCGTCGGACTCGCCGGCGCGGGCGCGAGCGGCTTCCGCGGCGCTCAGCCCGTCCCGGTTGACGCCCAGGTAGGTACGGGCCGACAGGCAGTAGTCCGACCCGTACTCCTGGGCGACCAGCATCGCCTGCGGTGCGCCGCAAATTTCATTCGACACCGCGTTCAGGCTGCGGGAGGCTGCCGCGATGACACGTACCGATACGCCTCCCACCTGGGACGAGCGCACGCAGCTGACCACCTTCCTCGACTACGCCCGTGACACGGCACGAGCCAAGTGCGAGGGACTGTCCGCGGAGGACGCCCGCAAGGCCCCGCTTCCGAACTCGCCGCTGATGTCGATGTGCGGCCTGATCGGCCATCTCCGCTGGGTCGAGTACCACTGGTTCCAGGTGATGTTCCTGGGCGAGGAGCCCGAGGGCCCCCTCACCGAGGCCACCGACGAGGACCCCGACCCCGAGATGCGACAGGCGCAGGACATCCCTCTCCCTCGCCTTCTCGCCGAGTACGAGGAGCAGAGCGCCCGCTACCGCCGCCTGGTGTCCGACCACGACCTGGACACGAAGGCGAGCCGCCCCCGCCGAAACGGCAGCCACGCCGACCTTCGCTGGATCGTCCTCCACCTCATCGAGGAGATCTCCCGCCACAACGGCCACCTCGACATCGTGCGCGAACTCGTCGACGGGCGCACGGGCGCCTGAATCGGCCCTGTTCCGGCACATGCCGATTTTGACGTACGCAACCCGGATGGCCGTAACCGGTCGGTGCGTCATGTGGTCAACTGAGCCCATTGCCCGGAGTGTCGCCGCCTGTAAGGATCGCGACTGATCAGATACTAACAAGTGTCTGGCTTTCCCGAAGAGGCGCGTGATGAAGCTTTCGGTTGCTCTTTTGGGTGCGCTACTGACGTCCATTTCCTTGGCGCCGCAGGCGGCGTCCGCGCGGCCCCTGGCCGGGACGCAGACCGTCTGCATGACCTCTCCGACGCCCACCGGCTGGGTGGTGACCGGGTACAGCGACTGGTACGCCTGCGGCACGCCGTCCAACCCGTACTACAACGCCAAGGCCATCATGGACACGACGGGGACGGCGGCCGGCGGCACGGTCCGCGCCTGCATGGCCCCTGCGCCGACCGGGTTCTACGCGACCGCGTACTCCTACTCGTTCTCCTGTGAGATCACGAAGACGCCGAGCGGGCAGTTCAACAACCAGGCGACGTACACGAACCTCAACGGCCTGCCGTCCGGCTTCACGACCACCATCTGCGGGATCCAAACGGCACCGTCCGGCTGGGTGCAGGTGGCCATCGCCCAGAGTTACCTCTGCGTCTACTCGCGCACGGGCGGCGTCGGCGACAACGCCATCACGATCCGCAAGCTCTGACCCCCGGCCCTCAGGCACCCCCGGCGGTGCCTGAGGCGAAGGGATCGCTTTTACGGCCGGGCGGCGACGACGGCGACTTCGACGCAGGCGCCGCCGTTCGCACCGGAACGGCTGGACTTACGCCACTCGGAGGTTATGAGTCTCACAGTTCCTCCCGAATCTGCCGGATGAGGTCCAAGGACGCGGACACCGGCAATGCGAAGACGCGGAGTGCTTCGTACGCTTGAGACATTGCTTTGACGAGGTCCGGTTTTTCGTAGAGATGTCCGGTTGCCGGATCTTCACTGTAAGCGATGTCGGGGGTGTCGTCGAAGCTCAAGATGATGAAGCTTGAGGTCAATCCCGGGTGGGCGCCGGTGGCGTGGGGATCACCTGAATGTTGACTCCGGGCTGTTCCGCGAGTTCGGCCAGTCTTTCGAGTTGAGCGCGCTGCGTCTCCTTGCCTCCGACCTCCCGATGAAGTGCCGACTCGTCTAGCACGGCTCCCAGGCCGGGCGGCTTTTCGCGGGTGAGGATTTCCTGACGTTCGATGCGGGCGGTGACCAGGTCCTCGATGACCTCGGGGCGGGCGGCTGGTCGTCCCGCTCTGAGCAGGGCGCGGGCATACTCCGGCGTCTGGAAGATGCCTGGGACCACGACGACATCCCACATATGGACGCCAGAGGCCTGGCGTTCGGCTTCGGCGAAGCGGGCGAACGACTGGACCGGGTGGGTCTCGTGTTTGAGGAGGCCGTGGAGCACCATGAGGCCTCCTCCGGTCTTGAGGGCCTGGTCGCAGCGTTCGACGAAGTCGCGGCGGGGGACCTTCTGGGCGGTCTCGACGTTGCTGATCATCCCCTCCGAGTAGTTGATCAGCTTGGCGAGGTGGCCCTGGGTCATGTTGTCGGCGGCGAGCCGGTAGCGGCGTAGTTCGGAACCGAGCGCGATCAGCGTTGGACTGCGCATCTATGTCCCTTTCTGTACTGCTTTCCGGGGGGTTCGCGGAGCCTCACTTCAGTGCATCCCGAATTCACGAAGTGAAAGCCATTCCGTGCTGGGTATCGATGCCAACACCGAGCGTAGTTATCGATGGTCAGGATGGTGGCGAATCGACGGAATCGGAGATCTCGAGGGGCGGTGCGGGGCATGCGTCGGGTAGAAGAACGTCGTATCGCATGGGAGCGCGGGGAGATAAGGGGAGTACTGCTGGGGGAGATACGACTCCCGATACGACCCGAATCGGCGACACCCGCCCGCCGTTTTCTCACGGCGGTCTCTCTCGCGTGGGGAATCCCCGAAGCCGCCGACACGGCCGAACTGCTCGGCTGCGAGCTCGTCACCAACGCGGTCCGCTACGCCGCCGCGATGCCGGGGTCGACGCTGCGGCTCCTGCTGATCCGGGACGGCGAGCGGCTGCGCGTCGAGGTCCACGACCCGTCCACCGAGCCTCCGGCCGCCAAGGACCCGGCGCTCGACGCCACGAGCGGACGCGGCCTCCTCATCGTCGGCGCGCTGTCCTCCGACGCCGGCTGGCACCCCACGGCGCACGGCAAGGCGGTCTGGTTCGAGCTCCTGCCCCGCTGGCCCTGACCGTACGACCGGCCGCTACGTGACCTCGTCGAGGCGGTCGGCGTAGCGTTCGCCTCTCAACCATTGCAATGATCGAACATCCCTCATTGCGTTAACTTCAAATCCGTTGCAACAGTTTCTGGCTTCTGACCTGCTTATATGTCATCTTCACGCAATGGAGATGTTGCCGAACTTTGGAAAGCAACGTAGCGTTTGCGTTGTTCGAAACAACGAGCCACAAGCGCAAGGAGCACACGATGCAGAAGTTCGACACCGCCGCCCCGATCACCGCCGTCCTGAACATCTCCGCCGGACGTGTCCAGGTCATCGCCGCCGACCGCGCCGACACCACGGTCGAGGTCCTGCCCGCGAACGCCTCCAAGAGGCGCGACGTCCAGACCGCCGAGCAGACCACGGTCGACTACGCCGATGGCGTCCTGCGGATCCACACCCCCGAACCCAAGAACCAGTACTTCGGCCCGTCCGGGGCCATCGAGGTGACGGTCAAGCTGCCCGCCGGCTCCGCGTCGAGGCCAAGACCGCCGCCTCCGAGCTCCGCGGCGTCGGCCGCCTGGGCGACGTCGCCTTCGACGGCGCGTACCGCCAGATCAAGCTCGATGAGGCCGCCAACCTCCGCCTCACCGCGACCGACGGCGATGTCGAGGTCGGCCGACTGCGTGGCTCCGCGGAGATCAGCACGGCACGGGGCGACATCCGCATCGCCGAGGCCACCGGCGGCAAGGTCGTGCTGCGCACCCAGTCCGGCGACATCTCGGTCACCGCCGCCACCGGCGTCTCAGCCTCCCTGGACGCCGGCACCTCCTACGGCCGCATCACCAACTCCCTCAAGAACGACGGCGCCGCCGAACTCGACATCCACGCCACGACCTCCCACGGCGACATCACCGCCCGCAGCCTCTAACGAAGCAGAACCAGGACCATCCGGCCGGGCTCACGGCGATCGAGATCCTGTCGCTCGTCGCCGACGGCCCGGCCGTCCGTCCCGGGGCCTGCGATCCACGTGCAGGCCCGGAGAAGTCGTTCAAGACGCCCCAACGCGACCAGGTGGAACCCATGACGAAGAACAGCACTTCCTCGACCAGTTCGCAGTGGACCGGCATGGTGCCGGTTGACGACACGGCCCTGGCCGTCGCAGACACCGGCGGCCCCGGCATCCCTGTGGTGTACCTCAACGGCCAGTTCGCCACTCAGGGGTACTGGCGGCGGGTCATCGCCGAACTCGGCAGCGACTACCGGCACATCACCTACGACGAGCGGGCCCGTGGCAGGAAATCGAAGCGTTCGGCCGACTATTCCTTCGAGGCCGCCGTCCGGGATGTCGATGCCGTTCTCGCTGCCAGGGGTGTGGACCGGGCGCTGGTGGTGGGCTGGTCCTACGGAGCGGTCGTCGCGGCGCACTGGGCCGACCGGAATCCGGACCGTACCGTGGGCGCGGTCCTGGTCGACGGCGCGTTCCCGCACGACTGGCTCGACGAGGCCATGGAGCAGCGGATCCGGAAGCTGTTCCGGCGGATGGGCTGGTTCACGCCGCTGCTGCGCCCGACGGGCCTGACCCCGCGGATGACCGCCGAACAGCAGGCCGACAGCAACATCGAGCTCGGCAGGCTCTCCCGCGAGCGCGAGCTGGGACCCGTGCTGGACGACATCACCGTCCCGCTGCGGTATGTGGTCGCTTCGGGGACGTCCCTCGGAAGCCGCGGTGACGAGCAAGAACAGATCCGCGCCAGCCTCGATGCGGTGACCACCCGCAACCCGAACATCAAGATCAGTGCGAAGACCGCCAGCAACCACGGTGCGATCCTGCGTAAGGACTTCCCGGCCGTCGCCGAGGCCGTACGCGAGGTCGCCGCTCTCGACCGCGGGGGGCTCTGACGACACGACCGGCGGACTGAGGACGACTACACGCCCTCGCCACCATCGTCCAGATCCCCGCCAGGTACGCCGCGGCATGGATGACGCGGACCGACCGGCCCCAGGTCGGGCGGCTGCCGCGTCCGGAAACGGTTCGGCAGCGGCCGATTCCTTTTCGCGGTGGCCGGGATCTACCTGGTGGGAGGCGCGGTCCGCGCGACGGGCCGGTCGGTCTCTCTCATGTACGCCGAGAAAGAAAGGCTGATCGCCGATGAGCATTCCCGCGACCATGCGCGCACTGCGGCAGACCTCCCTCAACGGCCCGCAGGACATGCGCCTGACCACCGACGCGCCGGTGCCGAGCCCCGGCCAGGGCGAGGTCCTGATCCGCGTCACCGCCGCCGGGGTCAACTTCGCCGACATCTCGAAGGCCCACGGCACGTTCGCAGGCGGCCCGCGGCCACCGTACCTGGCCGGTTTCGAAGCCGCCGGTGAGGTCGTCGCAGTGGGCGAGGCGGTGACCGGCCCGCGAACGGGGACCCGCGTCGTCGGCGTCGGAGACGGCGCTTTCGCCGAGTACATGGTGCTGCCCGCGGCCGCGGCGATGCCGGTGCCCCCCGGCTGGACGGAGCAGCAGGCACTGGGCCTGGTCGTGAACTGGCCCACCGCGCTGGCCGCACTCAAGCCTCTGGGCGGCATCACCGCAGGGCAGACCGTGCTGATCCACGCCGCGGCGGGTGCGACCGGCCAGGCCGCGGTCACCATGGCCAAGCACTACGGTGCGACGGTCATCGCCACCGCCTCGCCGGGCAAGCACGAGACGGTGCTGGCGTTGGGCGCGGACCACGTCCTGGACTCCCTCGACGGCGACATCGCCGCCGAGGTGTCGCGGCTGACCGGCGGCGCGGGCGCCGACGTGGTGCTGGAATCGGCGGGCGGTGCCACCTTCGAGGCCAGTCTGGCCGCGGCCAAGCGGGTCACCGGCCGGGTCATCGTCTACGGCGTGGCAGGCGGCGAAGCCCCGATCACCAACTGGGAACTGGTGTACAAGCACCAGGTCCACATCATCGGCCTCAACATCGGCGTGCTGATCCAGGCCGCACCGCAGATCTTCGGCGAGCTGATGGGTGAGCTGTCCGCGCTGATCGCGGCCGGCGTGCTCGCCCCCAGCCTGCCGACCGCGTACGAACTGGCCGACGGCCCGAAAGCGCTGACGGAACTGGAAGCCAGGGCCACCGTCGGCAAACTGGCCCTGCTGCCCTGAGAAAACCCTCTGGTACCGAGCCGGTGACGCCGCACACCGGAGGTTCTCATGACAGGAGCTGAACAGATGACCGCAACCGTGGACCCGGCCGCTGAGCAGATGGCGCGATTCGTCGTGCTGTACGACACCCCGTCCGACGTCGACGCGTTCGAACGTCACTACAACGACGTCCACATCCCGTTGGCGAAACAGTATCCGGGCCTGCGTCGATACACGCGCAGTCATCAGCCGGCAGCCGTGATCGGCGAGCCGTGCTACATGGTCGTGATGCTGGACTGGGACGACATGGCCGCGCTGGAAGCCGCGCTCGGGTCCGAGATCGGCCGGCGCACCGCTGAGGACGCCGCGGCGAACCTGGCCCGCTACGCGACCTTCCGTGGCATGATCCTGCAACTCGACGAGGTCTGATCGTGGACGCCGCCGCCGCGAGAGGGTCCCGCATCGTCGACAGTGGCCGAGACGGGGCCTGGCATCGTCGGCGGCGTCCGCACGTGGACCACGCTCAGACGTGCCGCGGTACTAGGCTCCCAGCGTGACATCGGAACTTCGGCCGGCACCGAATCACGACCGGTTCACCGCCGAGACCGAACGGTTCCGCCGAGAGCTGTTGGCGCACTGCTACCGCATGGTCGGCTCGGCGCACGACGCCGAGGACCTGGTGCAGGAGAGCTACCTGCGGGCGTGGCGGTCCTACTCCGGATTCGAGGGCCGGGCGTCGATTCGGTCCTGGCTCTACAAGATCGCCACCAACGTCTGCCTGAAGGCGTTGCAGCCGCGCTCGATCCGGGTGCTGCCCTCAGGGCTGGCAGGCCCGTACGACGGACCCGATCGCCCGCCGAGTCCCGTCGCGCCGGGCGAGGTCTCGTGGCTGGAACCGCTGCCGGACGCATGGACCGCCCCGCCCGCCGACGATCCGGCCGCGGTGGTGATCGAACGCGAGTCGCTGCGGCTGGCGCTCATCGCCAGCCTGCAGCACCTGCCCGCCCGCCAACGCGCGATCCTCATCCTGCGCGAGGTGCTGGCGTTCTCCACGGCCGAGACCGCGGAGATCCTCGACACGACCACGGCGGCGGTCAAGAGCGGTCTGCAGCGCGCCCGTGCCCGGCTGGACGAACTGGCGCCAGAGCCCGCGGAACTGCTCGAACCGACCGACCAACGGGCACGCGCGCTGCTCGACGGCTACATCGCGGCCTTCGAGCACTCCGACGCCGGCCTGCTGGAACAGGTGCTGCGCACCGACGCCACGCTGGAGGCGACGCCGTTCCGCGACTGGCAGGCGGGCCGGGCGATGTGCGTCCACATCCTCGACGCGTACGTGCTGGGCACACCGGGCGATTGGCGGATGATCGCCACCGCGGCCAACGGCCAACCCGCCGCCGTCGTCTACCACAGGGACGCGGACGGCGCGCTCCGAGCCGACGGCGCCGTGGTGCTGGCCCCCACCGCCGCCGGCGTCTCCCGCGTGGTCAAGTTCCACGATCCCGCGCTGGCCGCGACGTTCGGCTTCCCCGACGTGCTCACGCACTGACACCACGGACGTGGGCGCGTTCGCCTTGGGGTCCGAACAGGATGAGCAGCTCGACGGCGCGTCCGTCGGCCGATCCCAGCCAGTGCGGCAGCCTGGTGTCGAACTCCGCCGCCTCGCCCGGCGGAAGGACCAGATCCCGCTCACCCAGCACCAGCCGTAGCCGTCCGTTGAGGACGTAGAGCCACTCGTACCCGCTGTGGGTCTGCAGCGTGCGTTCGGCCGGCCCGTTGCGGCTCGGGATGAGCATCTTGTACGCGTGCACCCCGCCGGGCCTGCGGGTGAGCGGGATGAAGGTCATGCCGTGACGGTGGATCGGGTGCAGATGGATCCGCGGGTCACCGGTACGAGGGGCGCCGACGAGGTCGTCGAGCGGGACGTCGTAGACGCGGGCCAGCGGCAGCAGCAGCTCCAGGTTCGCCCGCCGTCTCCCGCTTTCCAGGCGGGACAGGGTGCTCTCCGAGATCCCGGTCGTCGCCGTGAGTTCGGCCAGGGTGATCCCGCGCTGTCGGCGCAGCGCACGCAGCCGCGGCCCGACCGCGTCCAGCACGCTCTCGATCTCCGCACTCATGCCCCCAGTCTTGCCGATTCGGCAAGTTCTCGTGCCATCGGCGGCGGCTCCGGGTGAGGGTGGTCGCCGTACCCGACGACCGACACGAGGGAGAGATCACCAATGGGCCCGGACTGCACCGGCACCACGCCGGGCGTCGACGCCGCCCGCTTCTGGGACGAGCACTACCGCGCCCCCCGGCCAACCGCGACCGGCCGGGCGAACCCCCTGCTGGTCGAGATCGCAGAGCGTCTCACCCCGGGCACCGCCCTGGACCTGGGCTGCGGGGCCGGCGGTGACGCGCTCTGGCTGGCCGATCGCGGGTGGCGGGTCACCGCGGTCGATATCTCCGCGAACGCCGTACGTCGCCTCGCCGAGAACGCCCAGGCGCGCGGCCTGGACGCACTGATGTCGGTGGAACGCGTCGACCTGGCCGAGGCCTTTCCCGAGGGCGGCTTCGACCTGGTGTCCGCCCAGTACTTCCAGACGCAGTTCGCGTTGCCCCGGGCCCGGGTTCTGCGCACCGCCGCGCACGCGCTGCGCCCCGGCGGGCGGCTCGTGGTCGTCGACCACGGCTCCACGGCACCCTGGTCCTGGAACCAGGACCCTGGAATCCACTACCCCACACCGGACGAGGTGTCCGCCGAACTGGCCCTCGACCCGGCCCAGTGGCAGGTCGAGCGCGCGGACATGCCCCGGCGGCACGCGAAGGGACCGGACGGCCAGACCGCGACCGTCGTCGACAACGTGCTGGTCATCCGCCGAACGGCCGCCTGACCTCCCGCCCTGCCCCGTGATCCGAGAGGACGACCATGCCATCAACGCGCCGCCCCACCGAGCACCGCCGCGACGCCGGCCCCCCGAAGACCGGACCGGGGGAGAAGGAGGTGCTGCTGGGCTTCCTCGACTACCTGCGCGCCTCGGTCATCGCCAAGACGGACGGCGTCCCGGAACCGCAGGTCCGTACGCCCGGCGTGACCTCGGGCACGAACCTGCTCGGCCTCGTCAAGCACCTCACCCACGTCGAACGCCACTGGTTGCTCGGCCACCCGACCACCGACTGGGAAGCCACCTTCCGCCCGGAACCGGACGAAAGCGCCGACGACATTCTCCGCGCCTACCGGGAGACCACAGCCCGCGCGAACGAGGTGATCGCCGCCTGCCCCGACCTCGCCACGGCCGCACCGCGCCCCGGCGGGCGGCCCGGCCCGGCACCGTCCCTGCGCTGGACCCTCACCCACCTGATCGAGGAAACCGGGCGCCACGCCGGACACGCCGACATCCTCCGCGAACTCATCGACGGCGCCACCGGACGCTGACCCACCCGTATCGATCCCGGATCCCCTGGACTCAACCGCCTAAAGGATCTCGTCGAGGTTGTCGGCGTAATACTCGATGGCTCGGCGGTACGACTGGACTCGGGGGTCGGCGCTGGTCGCGGCCAGGACCTTGAGCAGGCTCCCCACCGCGTCGCGGGACGCGCCGAGGTTGTACGAGGTCATGGCGAGGAAGACGGTCAGCGCCGCGTCCCCCGGAAACTCCTCCAAGCCCCGGCGGAACGTCGTCGCCGACGATTCGTAGCGGCCCAGCACCCGGTACGTACTGCCCAGGCCGAGGAACGCCCCGTGCCGGTCCTCGGCCGACAGGCCGGAACCGCTCAGCGCCCGCTCGTAGAACGGGACCGCCTCTGCTTCCAATTCGAGGACGTCGTGCGCCCACGCGGTCTGATAGGCGATCTCGGCGTCGTCGGGATACCGCTCCGCCAGGGCCAGCAAGCGCGCGCGAGCCTGCTCGGCCTGCCCCTCCTCCCGGAGCCGTACGGCCAGCGCCAACGCCGAATCACGTTCCATATCGACGCACGCTGCCAGCCGCCGTCTTCCAAGGCAAACCGCGGCTCGGGCCGCCGCCGCGCAGGGGGCGGTGGGCGTGCCCGGTCAGGCGGGTAGGGAGTCCAGTTGCGTCAGGAGCCGGGCCTTGCCCGTTCGGTCCAGCCAGGTGCCGAAGTCCATGAGGCCGGGGTGCGCCTGCCGCAGGGGTGCGACGTCGGTGTCGAAGAAGCGTTCGTTCGCCCAGGTGAACACCTTGGCGGCCGCAGGGGCACGCTCCCAGAGCGTGTCGAGCGGAACCTGGGTGTGCGGTATCGGGCGGCCGGCCGCCGTGCTCAGCGCCGCGGCCATCTGCGGGGCGGTCAGCCTGTCCCCGGTGATCTCAATGGCCTTGTTCAGGTATTCCTCCGGGTTCGCGAAGGCCAGTGCGGCGAACGCTCCGATGTCGTCGATGGCGATGAGCTGCATGACCAGGTCGTCGTGCCAGGGGACGTTGAGCGAGCCGTTCTGGAAGAACCGGGCCGGGCTGGTGAAGTCCTCCATGAACCCGGCGGGGCGCAGGATCGTCGCGGGGAGACCCAGGTCGCGAATGTGTGCTTCGACCTGCCATTTCTCGATCGGTCCCCAGCCCCGCTCGAGGTAGAAGCCGTTCTGGCTCTCGGCGCCGCCCACCGAGGAGTAGACCAGCTGCCGCACGTTCGCGGCCTTGGCGGCGTCCGCGACGTTCTTGCCCTGGGCGAGCTCGCCTGAGTTGGCGGACTGGACGCTGTAGATGCCGTACGCGCCGCGCGCCGCAGCCGCGACGGAGGCGTAGTCGTCCAGGTCGCCGCGGACCAGTTCGGCGCCGGCGTCGGCGAGCGTGACGGCCGCCGGCGAGGTCTCGTCTCGTACCAGGGCGCGGACCCGCCAGCCGGCGGCGAGCAGGTGGCGGGCGGTGGCGCCGCCCTGGTTCCCGGTGGCGCCGGTGACCAGGACGGTCCTGTCGGTGGTGGTGTTCATGACTCGCTCCAGTTTGTACGGGGTGCCGCTGTCTCGCCGTGACCATATGACGATTTTCGAAAGTTGGTCAACAACTAAGTGAAGATTGACGCGATTCGCCATCTGGTCATATGGTCCGCGGGTGAGCGCCTCGACCGAACGACTCCGGGATCCCCGGCAGCGAGCCGAACGAGCGACGCGGATCCTCGACGCGGCGGCCGACCTGCTGCTGCGCCACGGCTACCGGCGGGTGACCATCGACGACGTGGCCGCCGGGGCCGGCATCGGCAAGGGCACCGTTTACCTGCACTGGAAAGCCCGCGAGCAGCTGTTCAGCGCGGTGTTCGCGCGCGAGGTGCTCTACGCGGTGGACGAGCTGTGCCAGGCCCTGCGGCGGGACCCCCGGGCGTGCCTGCTGCACCGCTTCGCCCGCACGTACTTCCTGGCCATCGTGAACCGGCCGCTGCTGCGCAGCTTCCTGCTGGGCGACCCCGATCTGCTCGGCAAGCTGACCAGCTCACCCGACACCACCCGCGACGAGCGGCACGGCAGCGCGATGCGCGGATACTTCCGGCTGCTCGACCGGCACGGCCTGCTGCGCGACGACATGAGCGTTGAAGAGGCCGGCTACGCCTACCAGGCGACCTTCGAGGGCTTCCTGCGGGCCGAGGGTGTTCCGCCCGTGGACGGTCCCGAGCAGCGGGCCGACCTCCTCGCGCGAACCGTCCAACGCGCCTTCGAGAGCGAGTCACCGGCCTCCGACGCCGTCGTGGGGGAGCTGGCCGAAGCGACCATCGCGCTTCTGGGAGAGCTGATCGACGTCGACCGTGGCGAGTTCGGCATCCCCGAGGCCTGATGGGAGCCATCGGGTCGGCCGCTGGCAGACTCGGTGCCTGGTAGCGACGGCGGAGGCCCGCTGGATCTCCGGCCGGCGCGGACGGCACGGCGAACCCCGGTAAGCGCGCCGACCGCAGCGTGTGAAGGCCGAAAGTGGACCTATCCGTGATCGCTTCCGTTCATTAGACTCACGCGCCAAACGGGGTCCTGGGAGGCGATCATGAGTCAGTCCCCCGACGAGCCGGAACCGCGCGAAGAACCCACTCTCGATTCTTCCGACCGGCCGGCCTCCGAATCGCCCCCTTCGCCCGAGGCACAGCCCGGACCCCAACCGCCCCCACCTGGTCCGCCGCAGGCACACGCCGGATCCCAACAGTCTCCGCCTGGTCCGCCGCAGCCGCCCGCCGGATCCCAGCAGTCTCCGCCTGGTCCGCCGCAGCCGCCCGCCGGATCCCAGCAGCCCCTGCCCGGTCCGCCGCAGGCGCCCGGCGGGCCGTACGCCGGACCGCCGGGACCGTCGCCCTGGTCGTACGGGCCGGGACCATGGGGAGCCCCACCAGGACCATGGCCCGCCCCACCAGAACCACCCGGGCCGCCGGGAACGCTCGGACCGCCGCCCATGCCGGGACGCGGTGCGCCTTCCGCCGGTCCCGTCGAGCGGGATCGCCTCGCCGTCCATCTCATCTGGGAGGGCGCGCTCGCCCTCATCGCCGTCGTGCTCATCGCTGCGACTCTGGTGATGACGCCCCACCAGAATCTGACCGTCGCGTTCGGTCAGGCCGGATACCTCGGACTGGCCGCCGCCGGGCTCGCGCTCTCGATGCGGACCGCCTCACCCAACCTCGCCGTCGGCCCCATCCTCGGGTTCTCCGGCGCGCTGACCGCCTCTCTGGTGACCCAGCACGGCTGGGGAAAACCGGTCGCCATGGTCACGGCGGTCCTGCTCGCGACCGCCATCGGGCTCGTACTCGGCCTGCTGGTCGCCGTCATGTCGGTGCCGGCGTGGGCGGCGACGTTCGGGGCGGCGACCGTCATGCAGGCGGCGACGATCGGGTTGACCCACGGCGAGATGATTCCGCTGCGCCTGGGGAGCGGAAGTTACCCCACCGCCCTGTGGTTCGCGCTCTTCGCCCTGGTCTCGGTCGGCGGCGGCGCGCTGTGGCTGACCCCCGCCGTACGCGCGCGGCTCAGCGCCGGGCGGGGCCCCGGCGACCCGGGCCGGTGGAACGGTATGCAGGCCGGCCTGGGAGCCGTCGTCGGGCTCACCGGGTCGAGCTTCCTCGCCGGGCTGGGCGGTGTCGCCCTGCTCATGCGCGTTCAGGCGGCCGACGCCACGAGCGGCGCGAACCTCACCGTGTCGGCGTTCGCCGCCGTGCTGCTCGGCGGCACGAGCGTGTTCGGGCGCCGGGCCGGCGTCTTCGGCACGCTTCTCGGCGTCACGGTCGTCGCGGTCATCGGAACCCTCATCGTCTACAACGACGTCTCGTTCTGGGTGACGAGCCTGGTCACCGGCCTGATCGTCCTGGCCGGCCTCGGCGTCAACCGGGGACTGGAGAGCATCACCGGCGCCCTCAACAGATCGCGTCCCACGCCACCGACCGCTCCGCCGCCGATGGGCGCCCCGGTCGCCTGACCGTGCCGAGTCGACCTGGCGAGCCGACCTGGGTTTTGACTCACATTTCGTGGCGGTCGCGGTAACGGTCGCCCAGACCCCGGGCAAGGCTGCATGTGTTCCCGAAGGCCTTTGCTCTGCTTACGCCGAGTAGGCGGTGGACCGTGCCAGATGTGTACTCAACGTAAGCAGAGCAAAGGGCCGTGGGAGGCGGGGCGGTGAGCGGATAGGTTCGCCTGGTCCGGAGCCGTTCACTCACGAAAATCGAGCCAGAACCCGACCTGGCGAGGCGGCCTGACGAGGTGGCCTGGCGAGTCGGCGTGAGCCGCTCCCGTCTGGACGTCTGAACTCCGGCTCGCCGGGGTCAGGCGAAGCCGGCGACGATGAGGCCGGACTCGTACGCGGCGATGACGGCCTGGACGCGGTCGCGCAGGCCCAGTTTGCTGAGCACGTTGCTCACGTGGGTCTTGACCGTGTGCTCGCTGAGGACCATAGCGGTGGCGATCTCGGAGTTCGACAGGCCCCGGCCGAGCAGGACCAGCGTCTCCTTCTCCCGGCTCGTCAGCGCGTCGAGGCCGGTCGCGGGGGAGACGTCCGAGCGGGGCCGGCGCGCGACCAGGTCGGAGATCAGCCGGCGGGTCACTGTGGGCGCCAGCAGGGACTCGCCCGCCGCGACGACGCGGACGGCGTGGACGAGGTCGTCCCGGCGCACGTCCTTGAGCAGGAACCCGCTCGCGCCCGCGTACAGCGCGTCGTACACGTAGTCGTCCTGGTCGAACGTCGTCAGCATCAGCACCCGGCTGGAGGTACGGGCGCAGATCAGCCGCGCCGCCTCGATGCCGTCCAGGTGCGGCATCCGGATGTCGAGCAGCACCACGTCCGGCGCGTGTTCGGTCGCCGCGGCGACCGCCTCGGCGCCGTCGGACGCCTCGGCCACCACCGTGAAGTCGGGCTGGGCGTCCAGGATCATCGCGAAGCCGCTGCGCACGAGTTCCTGGTCGTCGGCGATGACGAGGCCGATGGTCACGGGACCACCACCGGCAGGGTCGCGGTGACGGTGAAGCCGTCCGTGTCGCCGTGCGCGGAGGCGGTGCCGCCGCAGGCGGCGGCGCGCTCGCGGATGCCGATGAGCCCGTTGCCGGAGCCGCCGAGCGTGCCGGATCCGCTCCCGTCGTCCCGAACCGTGATCACGAGTGACTCTCCCCAGTCGAGGGTGACCGCGACCTCGGTCGCGGCCGCGTGCTTGAGCGTGTTGGTGAGGGCCTCCTGCACGATCCGGAAGGCGGCCACCTCGGTGTCGGCCGTCAGCCGGCCCGACCCGGACACCGAGTACGACGCGGCCAACCCCGTGTCCTCGACCTGGGCCACGAGCGACGGGATGGCCGCGACGGTCGGCTGCGGCGCTCGTACGCCGGTGTCCTGCTCCTCCTTGAGGATGCCGAGCGTACGGCGGAGCTGCGTCATCGCGTCCCGGCCCGCGGCGGCGATCGCGTCGAACGCCTTCTCCGCCCGGTCCGGCATCGTCCGGACCGCCACCGGCCCCGCCTCGGCCTGCACGATCATCAGGCTGACGGCGTGGGCGAGGACGTCGTGCATGTCCCGGGCGATCCGGGCCCGTTCGGTGGCCACCGCCCGAGCCGCCTCCGCCTGCTTGTCGCGTTCCGCCTGCCCGGCCCGGTACGCGAGATCCTGCAACCGCTGCTCCCGGCGCTGCGCGATCGTGCCGAGGATCAGCGCGCCCGTCCCGGTGAGCAGCCCGATCACCGCCGTGGTGGGGCTCTTTACGGAGACGAGGCTGGTCCCGGCGACCAGCACGAGGGCGAGGATCCGCTGCGGCCGCCGCCCGACCCAGGCGAGCGAGTAGAGGGCCACCAGAATGCCCCAGCCGATCGGCTCCGACACTGCGCGGTCCACCTCGTTGTACCCCACGAGCGAGAGGTAGATGACGAGCAGGCACAGGGTGGGAAATCGCCGGCGGAAGACGAGGGGAAGCGCCGTGGTCGCCATGAACACCCAGGCCCAGGGCGAAAACGGCCCGGGCTGCTCCTTGCGGGGGATCACCAGCGGGGCGTACTGGACGGCGAGTACGAGGAGGGCGACTCCCGCGTCGGCGACGTACGGCCGCAACCCGGCGGGCAGGCGGTCCCACCAAGCGGTCGGCGTGTGGGTCCTCACCGGGTCATCATCCCGTGTCCGGCCGTGTCATCGGCGGTCACGCCATCGCGTGGGCGGCGGCGCGGGTACGGCGGAAGGCCACGGGCGCGAGCGCGAGGACGTACAGGGCGCCGGCCACGGGGATGTAGTCCAGGCTCGCCGCCGCGGCGACTGTACCGGCCAGCACCAGGACGGGGGTCCACCAGGCGGCCGAGCGCGCGACCGCGGCCACGACGGTCAGCCCGAGGAGCCCGACGTAGAACAGGATCGGCACGACCGTGTAGACGACCGGCTGCACGCCGGGGACGTCTTGGATCTGCTGGAACATGTGCTGCTTGTCCGCGGCGTCGCGGGCGAGCAGGCCGACGACGATGTCGATGCCGATCTGCGCGACCGAGGCGGCCAGCCCGATCAGGCCGATCGCGGCGAACGAGGTGCCCGTCCGGCCCGGAGCGAGCCGGCGCAGTTCGACGATGACCAGGCCGAACAGCAGGAGACCGGCGAGCATCAACAGATGGCCGAACGTCCAGCCGGCGCGGCTCTGACGGTCGATCAGACGGGCCACCCCGTACGCGCCGATCAGCGCGGGTGCGGCGATGAAAGAGACCTTGCCGAGGTTCACGGTGACTCCCGAGGGCGTTGGATCGATGCGATCGATGCCGCAATCCTCGGGATCTCCGGTCGTCGGGGGATCGCCGGTGAGAGCCATCTTCCGGCATCCCCCGTACGACCGATCCGCCTCCCTCGCGTGTCTGAGGGAGGCGGATGACGAGCGCGTCACGGCCGGGGGCCGTCGCTCCTACGCCGTCAGCACTTTATGGAGTTGCTGTAGTAGGTGTCCCCGCACTTGCCTCTGGTGGTGAACGTCCAAAGAGCGTAAGCCGTTTTGAAGCCCTTAGGGCATTTGTAATACGCGCCGGCGGATCACAGCCAGTGGTTGTCGTGGCGGAGGTAGAACTCGGCGCGCTCCTCGTCGGTCAACCCGCCCAGCCCCGCGGCGAGGCCCTCGAAGTAGCCCTCACGCGGTGCGCCCGGCGAGAAATGCAGCAGCATCGAGGCCGGTTCCCCGGACTCGTTGCGGAAGGCGTGGACGCCGCCCGCGGGGACGTGCACGAAATCGCCGGGAACCGTGTCGATCCAGCGCTCGCCGTTGTAGATGCGGACCGTTCCACTGAGGATGTAGAACGACTCGGTGATCGACCGATGGAAGTGCGCGTCCGGGCCACTGGGCTTCGGTCCGAACTCCCAGCGGTACAGGCCGAACAGTCCGTCCGTCGACGCGCTGCTCGCCAGATAATGCACGGTGTTGCCGGACGGATAGGTCACCTCGGGCTCGTGGTCGGCCGGCCGGTAGGTGGCGCTGACCTCGCCGTGCTCGCCCTCATAACGCGCCGGTGGATAACTCACATCGTCTCCTTCGTGTTCGAGCCGAACATCGCACTGTGTGTTCGGTGAGTAGCGCTTATGGAATAGCGGAGGATGCCGTACGAGCGCCGTTTCGACCGGTATATGATCACCGGGCTCACCGACGCCACCAGGACGGAGTCCAGTGCGCATCACCCCCATTCTTCACAAGGCCGGCATCGCTGCCGCCGCCGTGACGCTCACCGCACTTTCCGTGACCGCGGCCGGCGCCGCGACGAAGACACCCACCGACCTGACCCTGTCAGGCTTGCCGGCGACCATCGCCTACGGGCAGTTCCAGCAGACGGTCCACGGCACGCTGCGGACCCGCGTTCCGGCAGGTCAAACGCCGCAACCGGTTCCAGGCGCCACCGTCCAGGTCTACGAGCTCATGGCGACGAACGTGCCCCTGGGCACCGCCACCACCGACGAGAACGGCGACTTCTCACTCCCGGTCACCCTGCCCGCCCCTGGCGGCGTCGAGGCGAGCTTCGCCGGCGACGACGCGCACTTCGCTTCCTGGGGCGGCGTCAAGGTCGCGCCCGCCACGCGCCTGCCGACCAGGATCACCCTGCAGGGGCCCGCCTCGGCCGCTCCGCAGGGGCCCATGACCGTGACCGGTCAGGTCACCGTGCAGACGCCCGATGGCACCTGGGCTCCGGCGCCGTACGACACCGTGAACCCCGTCGACGCCGCCGGTGCGCCCTCGCGGGTGGCCTCCGACGCCGACGGCCGGTTCTCCTTCCCCGCGGCGGCCTGGCACTCTTCGCTTCCGAGGGCGTGCGTCGACCAACGCGACGGAACGTTCGTCCGGGAAGCCTGCTCCGATCCCTTGGTGACGCCGTACTCCCCGTATCCCGTGCGGATCATCGATTTCAAGCCCGAGCAACAGCCGCTGAACCCCGGCCACTTCTCGTTCTTCGCGGACGTGACGTACGAACCCGACGACGCCGGCACCGCCGCCTACGACGGGCCGGTCGTCCTGCAGTACCAGCCGAAGGGTTCGAAAACCTGGATCACGATGGCGACCGGTACCGCCACCGGCTCGCACAGCACGGGATACGAGTCCTACGGCGAGGTCGAGTTCAAGAACCTCTCGGGCTTCCTGCCCGGTGGCAAGGGCGTGCTGGCCGCCGGCGGGACCTGGGAGGTGCGGACGCCCGCGCAGGGACGCTACCTCGCCGCCCAGAACTCCGATCAGATGTCGCTTACCGGCGCTTCCGCCGTGGTCGACGCGTGGACCTACATCACCGGCAGCAAGGTGACCTCTCAGAGCGGCAAGCGTTACCTGACCGGCTACCTCACCGACGACCACGGCGTCGGCCCGCTCCCGAAAATGAAGATCAAGGTCTACTACCGCAAGACGAAGAGCGCCGCCTCGAAGTACCTCGGCTACGTCACCACGGGCGCCGACGGCCGGTTCCGCTACCAGCTCACCGGTCATGCTCACGGCTACTACCAGGGCGTCTTCGCAGGTGCCGCGATGCCCGGCGGAGCGGACAAGGTCGGCTCTCTCGTCAAGTCCACGGGCGCACTCGTTCACTACTGATCAGCCACCTCGATCGCCTGCCGACGGAAATGGCCGCCCCGGTTCGCCGGGCGGCCATTTTCCGTCTGTGGACGGCTGATGCGCTCGACGTGGCCGGACGCTGTCCGAAGATTCATCCGATGTATGTGTTGACGCGACGTGGATCGCACATAGAACATGTGCGGGCTGACCAGTAGGACCAAGGCGCGTTGCCCCTGACCACGCCGAGGAGTCGCTCGATGCATGCGAGAAAGACCAGATGTCTGCTGCCGGTACTGCTCTCCCTCGGGTTGGCGGCGGGGATGTCGCCCGCGATGGCCGCGCCACCCGAGGCCCCGACGGGAACCACCGTCCCCATCTCGCCTACACCGCCCATGGGCTGGAGCAGTTGGAGCGCTCTGCGCGAAGGCAGCAGCCTGAACCAGAACGGGATCAAGGCCCAGGCGCGGGTCATGCACGACAAGCTGCAGCAGTACGGCTACCGGTACATCAACATCGACGCCGGATGGTCCGACCACCTGGACGCGTACGGGCGCGACGCCTGGGACACCACCCGCTTCCCCGACGGCATCCCCGCGCTCGCCGCGTTTCTGCACGGCCTGGGCCTCAAGCTCGGCATCTACCTCACGCCAGGCGTTCCGATCGAGGCGTACAAGAAGAACCTGCCGGTCTACGGCACCTCGTACCACATGCAGGACATCGCGGACCCGACTCAGCCCGGCAACACCCACAACGACTCCTACCGCATCGACTTCAGCAAGCCCGGCGCGCAGGAGTACATCCAGGGCTACGCCGACCTGTTCGCCTCCTGGAGCGTCGACTACATCAAGATGGACTTCGTCGGCCCCGGCGGCGGCCTCGTCCCCGCCGACAACCGCCCCGACATGAAGGCGTGGCACCAGGCCATCGTCGCCACCGGCCGCAAGATGCACCTGGAGCTGTCCAACTCGCTCAGCATCGCCGACGCCGCGACCTGGCAGGCCACCAGCAACGGCTGGCGTACCGGCGGCGACATCGAGTGCTACTGCGGCGTCAACGGATCCAGCACCCCGCTGACCGGCTGGCAGCGGATGTCGGCCCGGTTCGACCAGGTCGCCGACTGGCAGCCGTACGGCCGCCCCGGCGCGTTCAACGACTACGACTCGATCGAGGTCGGCAACGGCGACGACGGCGGGCTGACCCCCGACGAGCGGCAGACCCAGCTGAGCCTGTGGTCGCTGGCCGCCTCCCCGCTGCTCCTCGGTACGGACCTGACCAAGCTCGACGCTGCCGACCTCAAGCTGCTGACGAACCGTGACGTGGTCGCCGTCGACCAGGACGCCACCGACGCCTCCCGGGTGAGCAAGACCGCGACCGCGCAGGTCTTCGCCAAGAAGGACCCGAGCGGCGAGGTGATCATCGGGCTGTTCAACACCGGGTCCGCCGCGCAGACCGTCTCCGTCGCCCCGGGGACGGCCGGCCTGCCCGCGTCCTCCTCGTACCGTATCCACAACCTGTGGACGCACGAGGTCACCCGCTCCTCCGGCGACGCCGTCGCCGCCTCCGTCCCCGCCCACGGCGCGGCCCTGCTCCGCGTGCGCCCGTGGACCACCGGCATGGCGGCGGCCCGACCGCAGACCGGCCTCACCGTGACCGCCCCCGGCACCCTGGAGACCGGTCAGCAGACCACCGCCACCGCGGACTTCACCAACTGGGGCACCACCCCCGCGAACGACGTCCACGTGACCCTGCCCGCCCCGAACGGCTGGACCGTCACCCCCGTCTCACCCACGTTCTTCGCCTCCGTCGCGCCCGGCGCGACCGTCCGCGCCACCTACCGCGTCACCGCACCGGCGTCCATCGGCCAGCTCTTCCCGACGGCCCGGCTCGACGCCACCGCCCGTTTCCGCTGGAACACCCGCACCCGCGCCCAGGCCGCCGCCTCCGCCGCCGGGCACACGTCCATCCTGCTCGACGCGCCCGTCAAGGCCCCGTTCCACACCTTCAACTCCACGCCGGAGCCCGCGAACTTCTCGCAGGTCGGCACCGCCCTGGGCATCCGCGCGGCCGGCGCCGACGTCTACGGATCGACGAACCAGTACGGGGCGCTCTACCTCCCCGGCGCGGAACACGACGGCTCCACCACCACGGTTCGCGTCACCTGGCAGCGCTACCAGAACTCCGGGGCCAAGACCGGAATCATGGTGCGCAACGACATCACCGGCGCGAACACCTCGCCCGGCTTCGTGACCGTGGGAGTGAGCGCGAAGAAGGGCTACTTCATGCAGTGGGACGCCGACGGCGACGGCCGGCTCGACTCCGGCACCGCCGCCAACGGCTCCGGCGTCGGCACACCCGTCCTGCCCAGCTGGATCCGGCTGGTCCGCTCCGGCACCACCTACACCGGCTACTACTCCACCGACGGCACCACCTGGACCCGGCTGAGCACCGCGAACATCCCCTCCGCCGCGGCCACGCAGGACGTCGGCGCTTTCGGCACCGCCCACAACCCGGGCTACCCGAGCGAAGACGACTTCGCCGGCTTCACCACCACCGGCTGATCTTTATGTGATGTCGCGGAGCGACGGCACCTCCCCGGTGCCTCGTTCCGCGACATCACGCGGAACGAGCGGGGGCGGCGGTGCTGGCGCGGAGGACGACCTTGCCGGTGATGCGCTCGACGCGGCTGCGGCGGGCGGGTTCGCGGAGGGCGAGGTTCATGACGCGTTCGCCCAGCTCCTCGAGGGGGAGGGAGACCGTGGTCAGCGGCGGGACCAGGTCGCGGACGATCGGGATGTCGTCGAAGCCGGCCAGGGAGACCTGGCCGGGCACGTCGAGGCCGTGGTCGCGGAAGGCGGACAGGGCGCCGATCGCCATGACGTCGGTGAGGGCGAAGACGCACGTCGCCCGCGACCCGCGGCGGATCAGCTCGGTCGCGGCGGCGTATCCGCCGTCGCGGGTGAACGACTCCTCGACGACCTGGTCGTCGGGGAGGTCGATGCCGGCGTCGGCGAGGGCGTCGCGGAAGCCGCCCAGCCGGTCGGAGACGGTCGTGAGCGTACGGGGTCCGGTGAGCGCGGCGAAGTCGCGATGGCCCAGGTCGAGGAGGGTGCGGGCGAGGGCGGCGGCGCCCTCCCGGTTCTCCGGCTGGACGGTGTCGACGCGGAGGCTGCGGTGGCGGCTGAGGACCGCCACGCGGCCTCCCGTCCGGATGTACGGGTCGAGCTCGGCGCTCATCGCGTGCTCCCACTCGCGGTCCTCGAACCCGGAGCCGATCAGCAGGATCGCGCGAGCGCGCTGGGCGCGGAGCATCGCGACGTAGTCGACCTCCCGCGCCGGGTCACGGAACGTGCTGGCCAGCATGACGAGCATGCCGTGGTCGGCCGCCGTGCGGGTGACGCCGCGGGCGATCGCCGCGAAGTAGGGGTCGCTGACGTCGTGGCAAATGAGGCCGATCGACTGGCTGGAGGCGCGGGCGAGCGCCTGGGCGTGCGCGTTGGGAGCGTAGGCGAGCTCGGAGGCGGCGGCCAGCACGCGCTCGCGCAGGTCGGCGCGGACCTGGGTGGTGCCGTTGAGCACGCGGGAGGCGGTCGCGAGGGACACTTCGGCCCGCCGCGCGACGTCCTGCAGCGTGACGTGCGCGCCGCCGCCGACGCCCCCCGTGCCGTCGGTGCCTGTCGCGCTGACTCCGTCGCCTGTCACGCCGCCCCCTGAGTCGCCACTGTCGTCCCCCACTGTGCGCCCTCCTGGCTCCAGCATGCCGTGAGGGTGCGACCCAGATCGGGTTCGGGACCCCTCTTGACCGCACCGTACGCCGTCCCTACGGTAGCAGAAAGCGCTTTCAGAATGCGCTTTCTCAGCCCGATCGCGGGTCCGAGCACGGAGGAGCTCATGGTGAGTCAGAGCACCACGTCCAGTGTTCCGGTGGCCGGAGTCGCGGAGCGTGACAGACCCGGACCCGGTGAGCGGTTCCGTGAGGCGGTCGTACGGTCCTGGCGACCGGTCGCCCTCCTCATCGCCTGTTTCGTCGCCTGGTGGGTGATCACCGCCGCCAAGCTCGTCGAGGCCTACCTGGTGCCGTCGCCGGCCAAGACGTTCCAGGTGATGAGCGACAAGGCGGGCTACATCTGGCACCACACATGGGTCACCACGTACGAGACGCTGCTCGGGTTCGTCATCGCCGCGGTCATCGGCGTCCTCGCCGCCGTCGTCATGGTGTACTCCACGGCGATCGAGAAGACGCTCTACCCCGTCTTGCTGTTCGCGCAGGTCATCCCCAAGGTCGCGATCGCGCCGCTGCTCGTCGTCTGGCTCGGCTTCGGCCTGGCCCCCAAGGTCGTCGTCGCGGTGCTCATCGCGTTCTTCCCCGTCGTCATCTCGATGGTCACCGGGCTCAAGGCGGTCGACCCGGAGATGATCCAGCTGTCGGCGACGATGGGCGCCGGCCCGCTGCAGACCTTCGCCAAGATCCGCTTCCCGGCGTCGCTGCCGCACCTGTTCTCCGGGCTGAAGGTCGCCGTGACACTCGCCGTCACCGGTGCCGTCGTCGGTGAGTTCGTCGGGGCCAACGAAGGCCTCGGGTACGTGATCCAGCAGGCCAACGGCAACCTCGACACCCCCATGCTCTTCGCCGGTCTGCTCGTCATGTCCCTGATCGGCGTCGTCCTGTTCGTGCTCGTGGAGTTCGCCGAGAAGCTGCTCTTGCCGTGGCACGCCAGCCGTCGCGGCTCCGCCGTGACCACCACTTACTGACAACACCGCGTACGACGCGCCGCCGACCGCCTGACGGAGACCTGCCAAACCGAGCGGAGAAGATATGAAACTGCGCAGCCTCGCCCTCGCCCTCATCCCCATCGTGGCGGTCACCGCCGCGTGCGGGGGAGGGGGCGGCAAGTCCAAGAGCGCCTCGGGCAAAGAGCTCGACAAGGTCACGCTGACCCTCAACTGGTACCCCTACGGCGAGCACGCGCCGTTCTACTACGGCAAGAAGCAGGGCATCTTCGAGAAGCACGGCATCGACCTGGAGATCAAGGCGGGGCAGGGCTCGCAGAAGACGGTGCAGGCGACCGGCGCGGGCCAGACCGACTTCGGCTGGGCGGACACGCCGGCGCTGCTGGCGGGCGTCAGCCAGGGCCTGCCGGTCAAGAGCATCGGCGTCTACATGCAGACCACCCCCGCCGCGGTGCAGTTCTTCTCGGCCAAGGCGATCAAGACGCCGGCGGACCTGAAGGGCAAGACGATCGCGGCGACGGCCGGTGACGCCCCGTCGCGGACGTTCCCGGCGTTCCTCAAGAAGAACGGCCTGAGCGACTCGGACGTCCACCTGCAGAACACCGACCCGGCGGGCAAGATGGCCGCGGTCATCTCCGGCAAGACGGACGGCCTGATCGGCTACGCCAACGACCAGGGCCCGACGATGGCCGCCAAGTCCGGCAAGCAGGTGTCGTACCTGAAGTTCGCCGACTTCGGGCTGAACTACTACTCCAACGGCCTGCTCGTCGGCGACCGGAAGCTGAAGAGCAGCGCCGACCTGGTCAAGCGGATGTCCGCGGCCACCAGCGAGGCGTGGGCGGCGGCCGAGAAGGACCCGACGAACGCCGTCGCCGCGATGCAGGGCGCGTCCCAGCAACTGCCGTCGCCGACCGTGCTGACCGACCAGTTCAAGACGACGCTGTCGCTCCTGCACACCGACGCCACCAAGGGCAAGGCCCCGGGCGTCAACACCGACGCCGACTGGCAGCAGACCATCAGCGTCTTCACCCAGGCCGGCCTGATCACCAAGGCGCAGGCACCGTCGGCGTACTGGGACTCCTCCGCAGCCCCGCAGGGCTGACCGACCACGGAAGAGGTGACGACGATGGCCGGGCCCGGGAGCACACGGGAACGAGGACAAGTGACTGAGCGAAGCGAGGGAACCGACGAGCGCAGCACCCTGGTCACCTCCCCGACGAAGGAGGGCCTAGTGACTGAAAGAGAAGGGAGCCGCGGCGGTAGCGTCCGGCTGGAGGACGTGGCCGTACGGTTCCGTACGAAGAAGAAAGACGTCACGGCGCTGCGCGACGTGTCGCTCGACGTGGCCGAGGGCGAGTTCGTCGCGATCGTCGGCCCGTCGGGCTGCGGTAAGTCGACGCTGCTCAAGCTGGTCGCGGGGCTGCTCAAGCCGTCGGCCGGCGACGTACGGCTCCGGGACGAGGCCGTCACGGGTCCGCGCCATGACATCGGGTACGTCTTCCAGCGGGCCGCGCTGCTCGAGTGGCGCAGCGCCCGGCGCAACATCCTGCTGCAGGCCGAGATGCGCCGCATGCCCGGAGAGCAGGCACGAGCGCGCACCGCGGAGCTGATCGCGATGACCGGGCTCACCGGGTTCGAGGACGCCTACCCACACGAGCTGTCCGGCGGCATGCAACAGCGGGTCGCGCTGTGCCGGGCGCTCCTGCACGAGCCGCCGGTCCTGCTGATGGACGAGCCGTTCGGCGCGCTGGACGCGCTCACCCGCGAACAGCTGAACATCGAGCTCAACCGCATCTGGCGGGAGACGCGCACGACGGTCCTGCTGGTCACGCACTCGATCGCGGAGGCGGCGTACCTCGCCAACCGGATCGTCGTGATGACCGACCGGCCCGGCACGATCGCCGAGATCATCGACGTGGACCTGCCGGACGAGCGCGACTACGCCGCGACGATGGCGAAGCCGGAGTTCGCCCGCGCCACCGGCCGCATCCGCGACCTGCTCGGCGCGGCGTCGGCGGCCGACTGACGACTGACCGCTCCCGGACATCGCACACCCGCAGAGAGGAACACACAGGGATGGCACGCAGGTCCATCGGGATCGTCCTGAACGGCGTGACCGGCCGGATGGGGTACCGCCAGCACCTCCTCCGCTCGATTCTGGCGATCCGCGACCAGGGCGGGCTGACGACCGCCGACGGCACCGTGCTGTGGCCGGAGCCCGTCCTGGTCGGCCGCAGCGAGGTCAAGCTGCGCGCCATCGCCGAGCGCCACGGGCTCACGGAGTGGTCCACCGACCTCGAAGCGGCCCTCGCCCGGCCGGACGTCGACGTCTACTTCGACACGCAGATCACCAGCGCCCGGGCGCCGGCCGTCCGGACGGCGATCGCTGCGGGCAAGCACATCTACACCGAGAAGCCGCTCGCCGAGGACCTCGAGGAGGCCCTCGCACTCGCCCGGCTCGCGGACGAGGCGGGCATCAAGCACGGCGTCGTGCAGGACAAGCTGTTCCTGCCGGGCCTGATGAAGCTGAAGCGGCTCGTCGACGGCGGCTTCTTCGGCCGGATCCTGTCGGTGCGCGGGGAGTTCGGCTACTGGGTGTTCGAGGGCGACTGGCAGGAGGCGCAGCGCCCGAGCTGGAACTACCGGGTGGAGGACGGCGGCGGCATCATCGCCGACATGTTCTGCCACTGGCGGTACGTCCTGGACAACATCATCGCGCCGGTGCGGTCGGTGCAGGCCCTCGGCGCGATCCACATCCCCGAGCGCGTCGACGAGGACGGTAAGCCGTACGCCGCGACGGCGGACGACGCCGCGTACGGGATCTTCGAGCTCGAGGGCGGCGTCGTCGCGCAGGTCAACTCCTCGTGGGCGACGCGGGTGTTCCGCGACGAGCTGGTGGAGTTCCAGGTGGACGGCACCGAGGGCAGCGCGGTCGCCGGGCTGCGGCGCTGCCGCGTGCAGCACCGGTCGATGACGCCCAAGCCGGTGTGGAACCCCGACCTGCCCGCCACCGAGGACTTCCGCTCCCAGTGGCAGGAGATCCCGGACAACGCCGAGTTCGACAACGGGTTCAAGGCGCAGTGGGAGCTGTTCCTGCGGCACGTCGCCGACGACGGTGAGTTCCCGTGGGACTTCTACGCGGGCGCACGCGGCGTCCAGCTCGCCGAGCTGGGCCTGCGCTCCTGGAAGGAAGGCCGTCGCCTCGAGGTCCCGGAGATCGCGAAGTGAAGGTCGACCTGCCCCGCGCGGACGGCTCGATCGTCCCGTACACGCTCGGCGAGCCGCGCGCCTACCCGCCGCCGGAGAGCCCGGCGACGTCCCGCGTCGCGTACGCCGCCGCGCATGTCGTCGTCGATCCCCTCGCGGATCCGGAGGCGATCGACTGGGAGACGACCCTGAGCTTCCGCCGCCACCTGTGGTCGTACGGGCTCGGCGTGGCGGAGGCGATGGACACCGCGCAGCGCGGCATGGGCCTCGACTGGGCGGCGACGCGCGAGCTCATCGAGCGCAGCGGCGCGGAGGCGCGAGCCTGCGGCGGGCGCATCGTGTGCGGCGCGGGCACCGACCAGCTGCCGCCCGGCCCGGCGCCGCTGGACCGGATCGTCGCCGCGTACGAGGAGCAGCTCGGCGTGATCGAGGCGGCCGGCGGGACGCCGGTCCTCATGGCGAGCCGCCAGCTCGCCGCCTCGGTGGAAGGGCCGGACGACTACGCCGCCGTGTACGGGCGGCTGCTGGGCCAGGTGGCGCGGCCCGCGGTGCTGCACTGGCTCGGCCCGATGTTCGACCCGGCCCTGGAGGGCTACTGGGGCTCAGCCGACCTGGACGCCGCCACCGAGAGCGTTCTGGCGATCATCGGTGCGCACGCCGACCGGGTCGACGGCATCAAGGTGTCGCTGCTGGACGCCGGCCGCGAGGTCGCGCTGCGGCGACGGCTGCCCGCCGGTGTCCGCCTCTACACCGGCGACGACTTCAACTACCCGGAGCTGATCCGCGGCGACGACGTCGGGCACAGCGACGCGCTGCTCGGCATCTTCGACCCGATCGCGCCCGCCGCGGCGGCGGCGCTCGGCGCGCTCGACGCCGGGGACCCGGAGGCGTACGAGCGGATCTTCGGGCCGACCGTGCCGCTGGCCCGGCACATCTTCGCGACCCCGACGTACTACTACAAGACCGGTGTGGTGTTCCTCGCCTGGCTGGCCGGGCACCAGGCGCACTTCCGGATGGTCGGCGGACTGGAGAGCGCCCGATCCGTCCCGCACCTGGTCCGGTTGTTCGAACTCGCGGACCAGGCTGGGCTGCTGCCCGACCCGGAGCTCGCGGTGGCCCGCATGCGCGCGTGGCTCACCGTCCAGGGGGTGCCCGCATGAGCGAGCGAATCGAAAGCACAGCGGGCATGGCCATTCCTCCGATGAAGGAGGTCGCATGAGCCGCTTCAGTCTGAACCAGTGGACGACGCGGTACTGGCCACTTCCGGACCTCGTCGCGGGCTGCGTCGCCGCCGGGGTCACCGGCGTCGGGCTCTGGCGCGAACCGGTCGCCGAGTACGGCCTGGCCCGTACGGCCAAGCTGGTCCGCGACGCCGGGCTGACCGTCACGTCGCTGTGCCGTGGCGGGTTCTTCCAGCTCCCGGACACGATCGCCGACAACCGGCAGGCCATCGAGGAGGCCGCCGAGCTGGGCGCGCCCTCCCTCGCGCTGGTGAGCGGCGGGCTGCCGGACGGCTCCCGGGACCTCGACGGCGCGCGGGCGCGGGTGGCCGAGGCGCTCGCCGAGCTCGCCCCGTACGCCGGGCGGTACGGCGTGCGGCTGGCGCTCGAGCCGCTGCACCCCATGTACTGCTCCGACCGGTGCGTGGTGTCGACCCTCGACCAGGCCCTCGACCTCGCCGCGCCGCATCCGTCCGAGCAGGTCGGCGTCATGGTCGACACCTACCACCTGTGGTGGGACCCGGGCGCCTACGCCGCCATCGCGCGGGCCGGGGCGGCGGACCGGATCGCGCTGTTCCAGGTCGCCGACTGGGTCACCCCGCTGCCCGAGGGCGTCCTGACCGGGCGCGGCATGCTCGGGGACGGCTGCGTCGAGCTGCGCCGGTTCCGTACGGCCGTGGACGAGGCGGGCTACACGGGGCCGATCGAAGTGGAGATCTTCAACGAGGAGCTGTGGGCGATGCCCGGGACCGACGCCCTGTCCCTGTGCCTCGACCGCTTCGCCGAGCACGTCACCTGACATTTTTCGACCTCGCGCGTCAGCGCATCCTCCGCCGAAACCGCCCCCAGACCCCCGGGAGAAACATCGGATCTCTGACCCTTGACGCTCGATCCAACCTCATCTACGTTCGGGAAAGCGCTTCCAGAAAGCGCTTTCAGTCCCACGACCCCATGGGTGGCAGGATGACGAAGCTCAGATGGTGCCTTCTGACCGTCGTCGCTGTTCTCGCGGCCCTCATCATGCCGCAGACAGCAGCGCAAGCCGATGATCTACAACCCGTCAAAGACCCGATCCCCGAACGCCCGATAACCTCCGACCTGGGCCTGGTCCTCCAGGAGTACGCCCAGTTCCCGAAGTCCGATCCGACCCCCGCGCCCGTCGATCCCCGCCTGATGCGCACGAACCGGATCAACTACATCGGTGAGGTTCCGGACGGCTCCGGCCGCATGTACGTGCCGGACCTCAACGGCAACATGTACCTCGTCAAGAACGGCCAGCCGCACGTCTACCTCGACGTCAAGGCGGCCTTCAGCCCGTACTTCTTCTCCGGTCGCGGCCTCGGCCAGGGCTTCGGCATCGTCGCCTTCGACCCGGATTTCAAGAAGAACGGCAAGTTCTACACGGTCCACAGCGAGCTGGCCTCCAGCACGACGAAGGTCCCGGACCTGACGCCGCAGGCGAACACCATCTACCACGGCGTCATCGACGAGTGGACGGCCGACGACCCGTCGGCGGACACCTTCCACGGCACCCACCGAGAGGTGCTGCGGCTCGGGTTCGGCGGGCAGATCCACGGCATCCAGGAGATCGGGTTCAACCCGAACGCCCGGCCGGGATCGAAGGACTACGGCAAGCTCTACATCGCCGCCGGTGACGGCGGGCAGGGCCAGGCCGCGGGCAACAACGACCCGCAGAACCTCGGGGTCCCGCAGGGCAAGCTCCTGCGCATCGACCCGCACGGCAACAACAGCGCCAACGGCAAGTACGGCATCCCGGCCGACAACCCGTTCGTCGGCAAGCCCGGCGACCTCGGCGAGATCTTCGCCTACGGCTTCCGCGACCCGCACCGCTTCGGCTGGGACACCGGCGGCAGCCACCAGCTGTTCCTCGGCCACATCGGTGAGCACACCATCGAGGGCGTCTGGGACATCCGGGCCGGCGACAACGCGGGCTGGCCGAACCGCGAGGGCCCGTTCAGCTTCGTGAAGAACGACCGCTGCGACCTGTACACGCTGCCCGCGGACGACGCGAAGTACGGCTACGACTACCCGGTGGCCGCCTACGACCACGACCCGCCGGCGGGCTGGAACTGCTCCAGCGACATCGGCAAGGCGATCTCAGGCGGGTACGTCTACCGCGGCCACAAGCTGCCCGAGCTGTACGGCAAGTACATCTTCGGCGACCTGGTCGACGGCAGCGTCTACTACACCGAGCAGAGCCAGATGCGCCGCGGCGGGCCGCGCGCGCCGATCCACCAGCTGCAGACGTTCGACACGAACGGCAACCGGCTGACGATGCAGCAGTTCGCCGGCGACAAGCGGGTCGACCTCCGCTTCGGCCGCGACAGCCACGGCGAGCTGTACATGATCTCCAAGGCGAACGGGAAGATCTGGAAGGTCGTCGGCACGAAGCACTTCGCCTCGGGTCCGGTCGGCCACACCCACGTGGGCGGCACGGCGGGCGCCAAGAACTGGGCGCCGGTCACCCCGTCGAAGTGGAAGTTCGAGGGTAACCAGGTCATCCTCGCCGAGGCCGGCGTGCAGCGGCCCGGCCCGCGCCGCCCGTTCGAGTACGCGGTCCTCACCAAGGGCCCGAAGTTCGGCACGGAGCGGATCGACGCGGACGTGCGGATCGACACTCCGACGGATATCAGCAACCGCGATGTGATCATCGTGTTCGGCTACCAATCGGACACGCAGTTCTACTACGCGCATCTGTCGCAGAGCAACGACATCTACCCGCACAACGGGATCTTCGTCGTGAACAACGCCGACCGGCTGCGGATCGAGGACCAGTGGGACCCGCTGCGCTCGCGTGGCGCCCCTCCGTCGATCACCGACATGAACTGGCACCACGTGACGATCATCCGCCACGTGGACACCGGTGAGATCGCGGTCTACCTCGACCACTCGAAGAACCCGCGGATGACGGCGGTCGACAAGACCTTCGCGTCCGGTCGGGTCGGGTTCGGGTCGTTCGACAACATCGGCCGGGTCCGCAACTTCCAGGTGACCGGCACCGCTGTGAACGACTGATCCCGGGCTCGGGCCGCTCTCCGGCCGGTCCGGCGGCGGACACGGCCCGGGCCCCACTGCCTCCCGGCGGTCATCGCCTCCGAGCGATGGCCGCCGGGACTCCATACGCACGTGGAGGAACGATGACAGATCTCAACGAGGCGGCGGTCCCCGGCCGCCGTCGGCCCGTACGATCCCGGCGCCTCGGCGCCGCCCTCGTGGCCGCCGCCCTGTGCGCGCCGCTCACCGCGGCCGCGAGCGCGGCCCAGGCGGACGCCGGCACGACGTCGGCCCTGGCCCGTCACCACGGTGACGGGAAGGTGCTGCCGAGCCTGCGCCGGAACCTGGTCGCCTACTACGACTTCGACCACCCCGTACGCGGCAACCCCGCGCAGGAGCGCGACCAGGGGTCGTCCGGCACGACCATCAACCTGATCAACGGCGGGGGCGCCATGCGCGTCCGGGACAGCGCCTACCCCGGCGCCGGGCACGCGCTCCAGACCCAGCAGATCAACCCCACGACGTTCGGCAACGACGACTGGAAGGGCGGCATCTACTCCACGACCGGAGTGCCGACCCTCCGCGCGTTCAACCACACCACGGCGATGTCGATCATGGGCTGGTTCAAGACGACCGGTCCGAACCCGAACCCGAACACCAACACTCCGGACCCGTCGGACTACTTCGGCGCCGTCGCGCTGACGGGTGTGCTCAGCGGCGACTCGCAGGGCCACAACGTACGAGGACTGCTCGAGATCATCGACGTGTCGGGGACCAAGCGCCTGGTCGCTCTCGGTCGCCGCGTCGACGGCAGCAGCTCTCAGACGTTCGCCGCGAACGAGGACTGGCACAGCATCCTGCCGATCGGCAAGTGGGTCTTCCTCGCCGCGTCGTTCGACTACGACCACGGCACCATGAAGCTGTACAAGGACGGCAAGCCGATCCCCGGCTTCTACGTGGTGTCGGGCGACCCCTGGGGCGTCGGGACGCCTGGCACGCACTACACCTCCGCGACCGACCCGCGCGGCATCAAGATCGGCGGTGGCTACCCGCAGAACACGCAGGAGGACAACCCCTGCAACTGCCGGTTCGACAGCCTGATGTTCCTCAATCGGGTCGTCACCGACAAGGAGGTCTGGCAGCAGTACAGCCGGGCCGTCTCAGGCCGGCACTGACCACCATCCCCCGCCAGAACCGCGCGGTGAGCCCTCCCCCGAGAGCTCACCGCGCGGTTGCGTGCTTACGGGCGGCCGCCCCGGACGAAGTGCGCGTCCCAGTAGCCGGCCATGGGGTCGACGGACACGACCCGGCCGGTGCGCGGGGCGTGGATGAACATGCCACCGCCGACGTAGAGGCCGTCGTGGCCGTAGTTGTCGAAGAAGACGATGTCGCCGGGCTGAAGGTCGCCTCGTGCGACGTAGTGGGTGGCCGACGCCTGGTCGGGGACGACGCGAGGCAGGCTAACCCCCGCGGCCCGCCAGGACATCATGACCAGCCCGGAGCAGTCGTAGCCATCGGGGCCGGTGCCGCCGAAGACGTAGGGCTTGTTCTTCTGCGCGTAGGCGTAGTTGAGCGCGGCGCGCGCGGAGCCGGAGGCCGGGCCGGTGTACGAGCCGCCGATCGCGCCGGACGGAGAAGTGGACTCGCCGGCCTTCTTGATCAGCGCCTTCTGTTTGGCGATGGCGCTGTTGATGGTCGACTTCTGCGCCTTGATCTTCGCGACCTTCTGCTGGACGTCCTGGACCGTGGCCTGCGCCTCGGCGAGGTCGCGCCGGAGCCGCTGCGTCGAGGCGAGGAACGCGGTGAGCGCCTGGCCGCGGTTGTTGGCCAGGTGCGTGAAGGTCGACATCTGGTCGAGGGCCGCGTCCGGGTTCTTGGAGGCCAGGACGGCGGTGGCCGGGTCGGACGTGCCGGTCTTGTACTGGTCGGCGGCGAGCTGCGCGACCTGCGCGTGCAGCTGGTTGTACAGGGCCTTCTCGGACTTCGTCTCGGCGTTGGCCGCCTTGAGGCGCTTCTTCGCCGCGTCGAGCTCGGTGTTGGCCTTGTTGTACTGGTCGACGAGCTTGTCGACCTTCGCGCTGAGCTTCTCCAGCTCTTTCTTCGCGGCGGCCGCCGACGGCTTGGTCGGGGCGGCGTGGGCGGTGCCGACCGTCGTCAGCGAGACGGTCATCGCGAGCGACGCGGCCGCGCAGACGCGAAGCGATCGCCGAAACCGCGAGCGGCCCGTGGCGCGGGCGTTCGTCAGGGGGTGAGAAGGCGCCACAGAAGTCCTACTCCTCTCCTTGCCGCCTTCCGGGTCGGCGATCGAGGTTCGGGCTGGAGCCACCATGCCGGAGTCTCATCGGCTCCGGACGCGCCTCGACGACTGTGGATTCCCGGGTTCCCAAGGGGATTCGGCGGACGGCTGTGCTTCGTGTGAAGCCGGGGGCAGCCGGGCTTTCCGTAGTTTAGAGGTGATCAGGCGCCTTTTGCCAATCAATGTTTCGTTAACCTTTTGCCGCGCTGACGTTCATTGACCGGCCGATGCGGACAATGCGCCGCCCGTATGCGGGGTGAATAGGGGAACGTCAACGGAGGTGCGAGGGCGCCTCGTCCGGCGGAGCGCATCGCCGGCTCCGGGTGAACGACAGGCGGACGAGCACCGGCGCCAGCGTGACGACGGCGAAGAGCCGCATGCTCTGCACGCTCGATACCAGCCCGACGTCGGCGTTGGTCGCGACCGACGTGGCGAGGACCGCGTTGATTCCGCCGGGTGTCGTCGCGAGGTAGGCGTCGGCGTACGACAGGTTCGTCAGGCGGGCCAGCAGCCACGCGAGTACCGCCGAGACGAGGCTGATGACGACCGTTCCGCCCAGCATCCAGGGGAGGAGCCGGCGCGCGTGCCGGAGGGAGTCCCGGCGGAACCGGAGCCCGATCTCCAGGCCGATGCAGGTGAACACGAGCGTCTGCAGCAGCCCGGCCGGCCGGAATCCGTGGGCCGCTCCGGAGAAGGTCGCCACGACGGTCACCAGCATCGGACCGAGCACCATCGGCGCGGGCAGCCGGAGGCGCCGCCCCACCTGGACGCCCAGGACCGCCACGGCGCACAGCACCAGGAGCCCGGCCGGCTGATGGGCCCCGGCCACCAGGTGCAGCATCTGCGGGCTGACCGGCGAGTGGGGCTCGGCCGACCCGCCGCTCCCGTGCAGCAGGGGTCCGGACAGGGGGACGACCACCGGGGCGGTCACCGCGATCATGGCGACGCGGGAGTACTGGGCGATGGCGACGAGCCGGGTGTCGGCCCCGAGTTCGTCCGCGGCAGCCAGCATGGCCGCCGCGCCGCCCGGTACCGTGGCCAGCGTCGCCGTCGGCCGGTCGACCAGACCGGTCCGCTCGATCCGCCGCGCCACCCCCACGCTGAGCAGGACCGTCACGACGGTTACGACGGTGAGCGGGAGCATCGCCGGCGCGGCCGCCCGCAGCGCCGCCGGGTGGATGTAGCCGCCCATCAGCACCCCGGCCAGCGCCTGGGAGATGCGGTACGCGGGGCGCGGGAAAGTGGCGGTGACGAGCCCGGACAGCGCGAGGAGCATGCCCAGGAGCAGTCCGGCGAGCATGTACGGCCCGGGCACCCCCACCGCGTGCGCTCCCGCGCCGGCCAGGAAGGCGGTGACGACGACGGCGCACCAGCCCCGGGCCGGCAGCGGGCGTCTCGGCCGGGCGTTCGGCGGACCGGCCGTTCCGGACGGCCGGGCCCGTACCTTCCCCATGGACGACACATGGTGACTGTGTCCATCGGCGCGGCCGGTGATGGTTATGGCGGCGAACGCAATAGCCAATGAAGATGTCGCTCTAGGCCAAGGCCGCCCCGTGTACACCGCGTTCCGTCCAAAGGCGGGCGGTGTTATGGCGCTTATTGTGCGCTAAACGTCCGCTATATCGGTTGTCACGAGGTTCGGGCCCTTTGTGGGGGAAGGTGCGGCGCGCTCACTGGTGACCGCCGTGGGCCGCATGGCCGTGGTCGTGGCCGGCGTGCTCGGCCTCGGGGGAGCCGCCCATCATCCTCAGCATCGGGATGCCGCCGGTCCGGACGAACCGGGCCAGCAGGACGGCGGTGAGGACGAGGAAGGCGATGTTGAGCCAGGTCGTGTAGTTCCAGGACACGCCCGCCTCCATCACGACCGCATGGCGCTTGCCGGGAATGAGGCCGGTCACACCGAAGATCAGCTCGACGAGATAGCCGGCGATCACCATGGCCGCGTAGAAGGTGCCGGTGATGAACAGTGCCATCCGAGTGCCGTAGTACTTCCGGTAGATCATGATGATCGGCAGGATGATCAGGTCGGCGAAGATGAACGCGACGACGCCGCCGAAGCTGATGCCGCCGTTCCACAGCACCGCGGCCAGCGGGACGTTGCCGATCGAGCACACGAAGCTGACCACCGCCACGAGCGGTCCGACCAGCGGTCCCCAGATCTTCGCGGCGAGCGGGTGGTCGACGAGGAAGAAGTGCTGCCAGAACGAGTCGGGCACCCACGCGGCGATCGCCCCGGCGATCAGCAGCCCGATGACGAGGTCGCGCAGGATCGCCGCCCAC
Source organism: Actinoallomurus acanthiterrae (assembly GCF_054775715.1). Taxonomy (NCBI): domain Bacteria; kingdom Bacillati; phylum Actinomycetota; class Actinomycetes; order Streptosporangiales; family Thermomonosporaceae; genus Actinoallomurus; species Actinoallomurus acanthiterrae. The sequence goes on from NZ_BAAHCO010000001.1 coordinate 555,269, forward strand.
TCCATGACGAACACGTGCGCCACCGAGGTGAAGCCCTCGCCCGACAGGAGCCGCTGCCAGAACGAGCCCTGCCGCTGGACGGACATGTCCATCGCCGCGTGACCCTCCATCGAGCCGGCCACGCCGCGTTCGGCCTGCTCGCGGGCCGCACGCAGCAGCCGTTCGCGTAGGAACAGCCGGAACAGCACCGCCAGCACGACGATCATGATCGGCCCGCCGATGAACTCGGCGGCGGTGAACCGCCAGCCCATGAGCAACGCCAGGATGATGCCGAGCTCGATCACGAGGTTGGTCGAGGCGATCTCGAACGTCATCGCCGCGATGAAACTCGCGCCCTTGCGGAACAGCGAGCGCGCCAGCGCGACCGCCGCGTACGAGCACGACGACGACGCGACGCCCAGGCCGGTGGAGATCGCGAGCGTACGCGGCCGCCCGTCGCCGAGCAGCCGCACGACCGTCGACCGCCGCACCACCGCCTGGACGATCGCCGACAGCAGGAATCCCAGGATCAACGCCCAGAGGATCTCCCAGGTCATCGACCCGGCGATCGCCAGCGCGTGCCCGATCGCTCCCATGCTCGCCCTCATTTCAGGAGAGGTTCCGCCGTACTCAGACTCCCGAACCATATACCCATGGGGGGTTTATTTCTATGCGACATCAACGGTGATTTGGGACGTACCACGCCTCCGGCCGGATATGCGCGCGGGCTGCGGATCAGCGGTCCGGGCTCGACAGCAGGAGGGCGGCCACGCGTTCCGGATCGTCGGGCATGGGAACGTGCGTGGCCGCAGCCGGGCAGGGTGACGTGCCGGGCCGCGGGGATCATCTCCCGCGCGCGGAGCGCCTGCCGCGGCGGCAGCAACCGGTCGTCCCCGCCCCAGCCGATCGTGACGGGCACGCGCGGCCGCGGATCGGGGGCGAACCGGTAGTGGCGCGTGAAGGGCAGCGTGGCGGGAAGGGCGGCCGACGCCGCGAACGCCTCGGCGGCTGCGCGCGCGTCGGCCGGGGACAGCCGCGCAGGGTGCCCGTAGTACGGGCGGAAGAGCAGCATCCGGACGGCCGCGACGCTCGCGAGCGTGGGCCCGATCGGCCCGGACAGGCGGGCGAGTCCCCGGCTCAGCCGCAGGGCCGCCATCGTGGAGCGGATCTCCCGGGTGTTCCAGAAACCGATCGGTGACAGCGCCACCGCCGAGGCGACCTCTCCGGTACGGGCCAGCTCCAGGGCGATCGCGCCGCCGAGCGAGTTGCCCGCGACGTGGGGGCGGTCGAGGCCGAGCGCCCCGATCGCCTCCCGTACCGCGTCGACGTACCCGGCGACGTCGTAGCGCGCGCCGGCCGGCAGCGACGGGGACTCTCCGTGTCCCGGCAGGTCCAGGGCGATCACGTCCCGTTCCTCGGAGAGCAGACCGCGGACCGGACGCCAGGTCCGGCGGTCGAGGCCCACTCCGTGCAGGAGTACGAGCGGCGGCTCCGTGCCGGATCGGTCGTACGCGAGCATGGGCCTCCTCTCGGGAGGGTTCAATGGGCGTGCGGCATGCCGGTCGACCGGGGCCTGCCGGGCGGGACGAGCCACAGCGCGAGCACCGCGGCGATCGCGGCCGCGACGGCGAACACCGCGTACGCGTCGGTGTAGCCGCCGATCACGGGGACGGCGGACAGGCCGGCCGCGGCGATCGTGGAGGCGACGGCGACGCCGACGGCGGCACCCAGCTCGTGGAACGTATTGATCACCCCGGAGGCGAGCCCGGCCTCCTCGTGCGTCACGTGGGCCAGCGCGGAGGTCGTCGCGGCGACGAAGACCGGCCCGACCCCAACGGTCGCGATGACGATCCCCGGGAGCAGCCCGGTGACGACGCTGCCGTGCCCGGAGAGCCCGGTGAGCAGCCCGGTCCCGACGGCGATCAGGCCGAGGCCGCCGACCGCGACCGGCCGGGTGCCGATCGTGCCGATGAGCCGTCCGCCCAGGTGCGCGCCCAGCCCGGTCCCGAGGGCAGCGGGCAGGAAGAGCAGGCCCGTCTCCAGGGCCCCGATGTGCCGTGCGTGCTGCAGGTACTGCGAGCCGAGGAAGAACATCGAGATCAACAGGCCGGAGGCGACGAGCATCAGGAACGCGCCCGCGGCGACCGGGCGGCGAGCGAGCATGCCCACGTGCATCAGCGGGTGCCGTACGGTCCGCTCGACGAGTGCGAAGGCCGCGTAGAGCACGGCGGCGGCGGCCAGCGGCGCCAGCGTGCCGGGGGCGGACCAGCCGGCGTCACCGGCGTGGATCATCCCGTAGATGAAGGCGGCCGTCGCGGCGGTGACCGTGAGGGCGCCGAGCACGTCGAGCCGCCGCGCGCCGCCGCCGGCGCGCCGGGCGGGAACGGTGGCCGGGAGGGCGGCCAGTACGGCCACGCCGACCGGGACGTTGACGAAGAACGCCCAGCGCCAGCCGGGTCCGGCGGTGAGCACGCCGCCCGCCAGCACGCCCGCCGCGAACCCGATGCCGCCGAGCGAGGCCCACACGCTCAGCGCCTTGGTGCGCTCGGCGCCGTGGAACGTGGTGGTGATGGTCGACAGCGCGGCGGGGGACAGCAGCGCCGCGCCGACCCCTTGGGCGATCCGGCCGCCGAGCAGGGACGCCTCGTTCTGCGCGAGGCCCGTGACCAGCGAGGCCACCGTGAAGACCACCAGCCCGATCAGCATCATCCGATGGCCGCCGAAGGCGTCGGCGAGCCGGCCGCCCAGGAGCATCAGGCCGCCGAAGAACAGGGTGTACGCGGTGACGGTCCACGTCAGCCCCGCACGGCCGAGCGCGAGGTCGCGGCCGATGTCGGGGAGCGCGACGTTCACCACGGTGACATCGAGGATCAGCATGAACTGGGCGACGCTGATCAGCGCGAGCGCCGCCCAGCGGCGGGGAGCGACCGGCCCCGAGGCTCCGGGATCGTGGCCGGTATGGCCCGAGCCGGCGTCGGCCGGATGCGGGGAATGCGTCGGATGTGCCATTGACGGCTCCTTAGCGGTCGGACATGCCGCGGCGTGCGGCGGTCGCCCACTTAACTCGTACATCGATGTTCGGAATTAAGGTACCCGGGGTGGGTATATAACCACAACACCCCTGTACGACTTCCGTTAGTCTCCTCGCATGGGGTCGAGCACGCGGCGCGAAGCCGCCGAGGGACGGGCGGGCGGTCCCCGCCGACGGGCCGACGCCGAGCGCAACATCGCGGCGATCGTGACCGCCGCCACCGATCTGCTCGCCCGCGACCCGGACGCGAGCATGACCGACATCGCCCGCGCGGCCGGCGTCGGGCGGGTGACGCTGTACGCCCACTTCCCGTCCCGGGAGGAACTGGTGCGGACGGTGCTCGCCGCGGCGATCAGGCACAGCATGGGAGCCGTCGAGGCGGCGGCGCCGGGAGAAGGGCCGCCGGCCGAGGCGTTCGCCCGGCTCATCCGTACGTGCTGGCCGATCCTCGACCGGTTCGGCAGTCTGCACGAGGCGGCCCGGCGCGCACTGCCCGCCGAGGAGGTGCGCCGCCACCACGACCTGCCGATGGGTCACGTCGAGCGGCTCATCGTGCGCGGTCAGGAGGCCGGGTCCTTCCGCGCCGACCTGCCGGCCGAGTGGCTCGTGACGACGGTGTACGCCCTGCTGCACGCGGCGGGCGACGAGGTCCAGGCGGGACGCCGCACCGCCGAGGAGACGGGGGACCTGCTGGAGCGGACCCTGTCGGCGCTCCTGCGCACTCCGGACGCCTGAGCGCGGTTCCCCCTGTTTCGCAGGCGAAGGCTGCTGTTACTATCGGCGATTAGTACTATTAATAGATAGTAGATAGGGGTAGCCGGGTGGCCAACAGCGAGCAGATCGAGGCGTGGAACAGCGACACCGGGCGGCACTGGGCCGAGCATCAGGACCGGTACGACGCGATGATGAGCCGGTTGACGGACCGCCTCATCGCCGACGCCGCGATCTCGGCGGCGGATAACGTGCTGGACGTCGGCTGCGGGTGCGGGCAGACCACCCGCATCGCCGCCCGGCGGGCGTCCGGCGGCACCGCCCTGGGCGTCGACCTGTCCCGGCCGATGCTCGAACGGGCGCGGGAGCGGGCCGAGGAGGAGGGCCTCGGCAACCTACGGTTCGAGCGGACGGACGCGCAGGTGGCCGACTTTCCCGAAGAGTCGTTCGACCTGGTGCTGAGCCGGTTCGGGGTGATGTTCTTCGACGATCCCACCGCCGCGTTCGCCAACCTGCGCCGTGCTCTGCGGCCTGGTGGACGGCTCGCCTTCCTGTGCTGGCAGGAGGCCCTGAACAACGAGCACATGGTCGTGCCGTACGGCGCCGTCGCCACCCTGGTCCCGCTGCCGGACCTCGGTGGGCCGGGCAAGCCGGGTCCGTTCTCCCTCGCCGACCCGGACCGCGTCCGTGACCTGCTGGGCGGCGCCGGGTTCGCCGAGGTCCGGGCCGAGCCGGTCACCGAGCCGGTGCGCCTGGGCGCGGACCTCGACGACGCGGTCGACTTCCTGAGCGGGAACCCCGTGGTGCGCGGCATGCTCGCCGAGGCCGACGACGCCACCATCGCCAAGGCGTTCGACGCCGTGCGCGCGGCGCTCGCGCCGTACGAGACGCCGGACGGGGTGCTTCTCGGCTCGGCCGTCTGGTCGGTCACGGCGGGCCGGCCCTGATCCGTACGATCGGCGGGCAGGAGGTGTGCGGTGGAGGATCTCGACCGGGCGGTCGCGTTGCTGGGCCCTCTCGAAGGGCGGATCATGCGGGCCGTGTGGACGGGCGCGGTGGCCGAGCCGTTCGTCGTCCGTGACGTGCTGACACTGATGCCCGAACTGGCGTACACGACGGTGATGACGACGGTGCGGCGGCTGGCCGACAAGGGGCTCCTCGCCGCCGACGCCGGCAGGCGGGCGCACGAGTACCGCGCCACCGGCGGCCCCCGCTCGTTCCTGGCTCAGGCCAGCGACCGGGAGGCCGCGCAGTTCGTCAGCCGGTACGGCGAGGCGGGGCTGGCCGCCTTCGCCGCGCGGCTGTCCGAGCTGACACCGGAGGAGCGCCGGCGGCTCGAGGACCTGATCCAGTGATCCTGTTCTCGCTGCGTCGCCGCCCTGCCGCGTTCGCCGTGGCGGCCGCTCTGATCGTTCTTCGGATCGCCTGGCGGCCGGCCGCGGGGATGTGCGGTTCGATGACGATGCCGGAGTGCCTGGCCATGGCGGCCGCACTCGTCGGGGCGGCCAGCCTCGTCGCGGTCGCCGTTCGCGCGGGGATGCTGGCCGCCGGGGCCTCGCGGGCACTCGCGGTGCTGCCACGCGAGCCCGTGCCGGGTCCGCTCGCGGACGCCGCCCGGCGTGCCGGCATTCGGCGTCTCGTATGTCTCGCCGGCGGTGAGCCGTCGGCGTTCTGCGCCGGGCCGTTCCGGCCGCGCGTGTACGTCACGACCGGTCTGGCGGACGCCCTGGGCGCCGACGAACTGGCGGCCGTACTCGTCCACGAGCAGGCGCATGCCCGGCGCCGCGATCCACTGCGGCGCCTGCTCGCCCACGCCGCCACCAACGTGCTGATCTACCTGCCGCTGTGCGGCTGGTGGCGGCGACGGCAGGCCGAGGGAGCGGAACTGCGCGCCGACCAGGCCGCGATCGAGCGCGTCGGCCGGCGGGCCGTCGCCCGGGCCCTGTTCGCCCTCGACGGTTCGGGACCGCGGGTCCCGGCGGGCGCGGCGTTCGAGGGGGCCGGAAAAGCCCGTGTCGCCCAGCTCCTCGGCGACGAGGTGCCGCGCCCCCGCCCCCCGGCCGGCCTCATCGCGCTGTCGGCGCTCGGCCTGGTCGTCGCGACGAGCCTGCTGATGTGCGTCGGCCAGACCCTCGACGCGTGGCTCATGTAGCGCCGTCGGTGGCTCCGGCCAGTGTTCCGGGTGCTCGGCGGGGTCGATCTCGTACGCCTGCGCCGGCGAACGCGGAGTCCGGCCCCCGGACGCCGGGGGCCGGACTCATCGGACGTCGTCGCCCGCGTCAGCGAGCGGCCTTGAAGCGGCGGAGCCGCAGGCTGTTGCTGACCACGAACACGCTGGAGAACGCCATCGCGGCACCGGCCAGCATCGGGTTGAGCAGGCCGGCGGCGGCCAGCGGCAGGGCGGCCACGTTGTAGGCGAACGCCCAGAACAGGTTGCCCTTGATGGTGCCCAGCGTCCGGCGGGACAGCCGGATGGCGTCGGCGGCGGCGCGCAGGTCGCCGCGTACCAGCGTGAGGTCGGCGGCCTCGATCGCCACGTCGGTGCCCGTCCCCATCGCCAGGCCCAGGTCGGCCTGGGCGAGGGCCGCGGCGTCGTTGACGCCGTCCCCGACCATCGCGACGACCTTGCCCTCGTCCTGCAGCCGCTTGACGACGTCGACCTTGTCGGCGGGCAGCACCTCCGCGATGACCTCGTCGATCCCGGCCTCGGCCGCGACCGCGCGGGCCGCCGCCTCGTTGTCGCCGGTCAGCAGCACCGGCGTCAGGCCGAGCGCGCGGAGCCGCGCGACGGCCTCGGCGCTGGTGTCCTTGATCGTGTCCGCGACGACCAGCACCGCGCGAGCCTCGCCGTCCCAGCCGACCGCGACCGCCGTCCTGCCCTCCGCCTCGGCCGCGGCCTTGGCGCGCTCCAGGTCGGCGGGGAGGTGCTCGGACCACTCCTCGAGCAGGCGCGTACGGCCGACCAGGACCGCGTGGCCGTCCACGATGCCCTGGACGCCGAGGCCTTCGACGTTGGTGAAGTCCTCCGGCCGGGGCAGCGCGCCGACCCGCTGGACGGCGCCCTTGGCGATGGCCTGGGCGATGGGATGCTCGGAGGCGTCCTCCAGGGCGCCGGCCAGCCGCAGCACCTCGTCGGCGTCCTGCCCGTCGGCGGTGACCACGTCGACCAGGCTCATCTTCCCCGTGGTGACCGTGCCGGTCTTGTCCAGCACGATCGTGTCGATCCGGCGGGTCGACTCCAGCACCTCGGGGCCCTTGATGAGGATGCCGAGCTGCGCGCCGCGTCCCGTACCGACCAGGAGCGCGGTCGGGGTGGCCAGGCCCAGGGCGCACGGGCAGGCGATGATGAGCACCGCGACGGCGGCGGTGACGGCGGCGGAGACGCTGCCGCCCGTGCCGAGCCAGAATCCGAGGGTGGCCGCCGCGAGGGTGATCACGATCGGCACGAAGATGCCGGAGATCCGGTCGGCGAGGCGCTGCACCTGCGCCTTGCCGCTCTGCGCCTCCTCGACCAGCCGGGCCATCTGCGCGAGCTGCGTGTCCGCGCCGATCTTGGTGGCCTCGACGACGAGGCGGCCGCCCGCGTTGACGGTGGCGCCGACGACCGTGTCGCCGACCCCGACCTCCACGGGCACGGACTCGCCGGTGAGCATGCTCGCGTCGACCGCCGAGCTTCCCTCGACGATGACCCCGTCCGTGGCGATCTTCTCGCCCGGCCGGACGACGAACCGGTCCCCGGCCTTGAGCTGCTCGATCGGGACGCGCTCCTCGCGCTCGCCGCGCAGCACGGCGACGTCCTTGGCGCCCATCTCCAGCAGCGCTCGCAGCGCGGCGCCGGCGCGCCGCTTCGACCGCGCCTCGAAGTAGCGCCCGGCCAGGATGTACACCGTCACCCCGGCGGCCACCTCCAGGTAGATGTTCCCGGCTCCGGAGGCGCGCTCGATGGTGAAGGTGAACGGGTGCCGCATGCCCGGCTCTCCGGCGGTGCCGAAGAACAGCGCGTACAGCGACCAGCCGAACGACGCGATGGTGCCCAGGGACACGAGCGTGTCCATCGTCGCCGCGCCGAGCTTGAGGTTCTTGTACGCCGCGCGGTGGAAGGGCAGCGCCCCCCACACCAGCACCGGCGCCGCGAGCGTCAGCGACGCCCACTGCCAGTACCGGAACTGCAGCGCCGGGACCATCGCGAGCAGGATGACCGGCACGGCCAGTGTGGCGCTGACGACGAGCCGGTCGCGCAGGGCCCGTACGGGGGCGTCCTCGGCGTCCGCTTCGTCCCCCACAGTCGGCTCGGGGGTGGGGAGCTCGGCGGTGTAGCCGGCCTTCTCCACCTGGGCGACCAGGTCGTCGCGGGTGACACCGGGGCCGAAGCTGACGCTGGCCTTCTCGGTGGCGTAGTTGACGGTCGCGGTGACGCCCTCGAGCTTGTTGAGCCGCTTCTCGATGCGGTTCGCGCACGACGCGCAGGTCATACCGCCGATCGCCAGCTCTACCCGATCGGGTGTCGTGTGCGTGGTGGTGCTCATCACCCCTCCTTGTCCGGGTTGGTGGTGCTCAGTGCTGGTGATCGCCGGAAGACTCCGCGGGCGCCGTGCCGCCCGGGCCGGCCACGACGGTGAACTCGGCGGTGTGGACCTTGCCGTCGTGCTGGAAGTCCAGGTAGAGACGGTACGTGCCGGCGGACGGTGCCTCGGCGTAGAAGGTGACGGTCGGTCCGGGCTTGGTCTTCCCGTCGCCGGGCTCGCCGTCGGGGTGGACGTGGAGGTACGCCAGGTCGCCCTGGCGCAGCGCCACCAGGTGACCGTACGCGGCGAGGTAGGGCTGCAGGTCGGTGACCGGCTTGCCGTCCCGGGAGATCGCCAGATCGAGCCGGCTCGCCCGGCCCGCCGCCAAGGCTCCGTTGAGGGTGACGGTGTAGCCGTCGACGGTGGCGACCTCGGCCGGTGCGGGCAGCGGCCGTGGCGTGGCGGCGCCCGCGACGGCGGTGTCGATGCCGAGGGTCAACGGGTCGGCACCGGTGGGCTTGAAGTCGGCGAACGCGCGGTAGGTGCCCGGCCCGCTCAACGGGGAGGCGACCCGCCAGGTGCCGTCGGCGGCCATCGTCGGGTGCACGTGCCGGAAACCGGACAGGTCGCGGCGGACGACGATGAGGTGCATCCGCTTGTCGTGCTGCGTGTCGAACGCGGTGACCGCCCGCCCGTTCGGCCCGATGATCCGGAACGCGAACGCGCCGGTCGTGTCGGGCACCGTGGTCAGGGTGTAGCCCCGGTCGGACACGAGCAGCCCGCCCGGCAACGCGCTCCCGCGGCTCTGGTGCTCCATGCCGTCGTGCATGGTGTGCGGCTTCTCCTCGGCCCCGACGGGGCCGGCCAGCCGGCCCCCAGTGCCGCGCCGAACACCGCCGCCAGTCCGAGGCCGAAGATACCGAGCCTGGCCGGTGTGTTCATCGCTGTCTCCTCTTGCTCCGGGCGTCTCCGGAGCCGTTCGCTTCGATCAGGAATCGACGACTTCGTAACCGGCCTCGTCCACCGCGTCGCGTACCGCCCTGTCGTCGAGGGGGGCGGTGCTGGCGACGGTGACCACGCCGGAGGTCAGGTCCACCTTCACGTCGGTGACGCCGTCGATGGCGCCGACCTCGGAGGTGACGGCCGAGACGCAGTGCCCGCACGTCATTCCCTTGACCGTGTACTCGGTGGTGGTCATCGCTTTCTCCTCTGTTCGTCGGTGATCGGTCTCTGCGACCGACTCTAACCTTATACCCCTATGGGGTATTCGATGGATAGATGTGAGCCCTGCCACATCGCCGGTGCGAGGCGCCGCCGTCGGCGCCCCGCCGCTGACGCGACCGCCGCGGCGGTCAGGCCTTGGATATCTCGTCAGCCGGCGCCCGCCACGGCGCCCTGGACCGCGCTGTCGTCGGCCTCACCACTCACGGTGAGGCGGCCCGTCGCCAGGTCGACCGCCACGTCGGTGACGCCTTCGACCTGCTGGACCGCGGACGTCACCTTCGTCGCGCACGGCTGGCACGTCATGCCGGTGACGAGGTAGTCGCGTCCGTCGGTGGTGGCTCCGTTGGTCTCCGCGGCGCTGGTCGAACAGCTGCACATGGCGATGCTCCTCTCTCTGACAGGTACCCCAACGGGGTATCAATGAGGAGGACCGTAACATACCCCGGAGGGGTTTCCAAGATCGATGTCTGCGCTAGGAGCCGGTGGTGCCGGGATGTCAGCCCGTCTTCGTGATCACGCCGACCCGGGTGAACACCGTCTGGCTCGCGTCGGTCTTGTAACCGGTGAGGCTGAACCACATCTGGGTCGGCGACTGGAGCACCAGCTGGGCGTTGCTGCCATTCGGGCATTCACCTTTGGTGATGCCCTCGACGAGGTTGACCGTGTTGGCATTGGGGACCGCTTGCGCGGCCCAGGCGTTGCTGACCTGCAGCCGGCTCGCGCATCGGTAGTCCCCGTAGTCGGCGGTCGCGTACGTCGCGCCCGCCGTGATGGTGATCCGTACGCTGCTCTTGCCACCGGGGGACTCGGTGACGGTGCCGGACCAGATGCCCGCCATGTCCGCCGGGAACGCGCTGGCCAGTGGCGTGGACGACGAGGCCGTGGGCGTCGGGGTGGGTTTCGGTGTGTGGCCGCCCTGCTGCGTGGTGAGCACGAGCGGGACGGCGACCGCGGCGGCGGCGAGGACGACACCGGCCGGAATGCCGTACACGACGGCCGACCGCCGCTTGTTCGGCGGCATCGTGACGGTCGGAGGCAGGTACGGGGAAGGGGTACCCGGCGGCCATGACGGCATCGGCGGGAGAATCGCCGGCCCGCCGGATGTCTGCGGCGTCCGGCGGCCGAGGAGCCGGAGCAGGACATCCTGCGCGCTGGGCCGTGCCGCCGGATCCTTCGCGAGGCAGTCGGCGACGATCCCGCGCAGCGGCTCGGCGAGGTCCCCGAGCTCCGGTGGCTCGTGGATGATCCGCCTGATCACCTGCATCACGCTGTCATGGCCGAACGGGGGGTGCCCGGTCGCGGCGAAGACGATCACGCATCCCCACGCGAAGACGTCCATCGGCGCCGCGGCCGGCGCGCCACTGATCTGCTCCGGCGCCATGTAGGCCGGCGTACCGACGACATGTCCTGTGAGCGTCCCCGCGGCGTCCACCGCCCGGGCGATCCCAAAGTCGATCACGCGTGCGCCGTCGGGGCCCATCATGACGTTGCTCGGCTTGAAATCCCGATGGACGACGCCCGCCTCGTGGATCGCGGCGAGTGCCGTCGCCGTCGCCACCGCCAGCCGGTGCAGCGCCGAGCCGACGCGCGGCCCCTGCTCGGTGACCAGCCGATGCAACGAGGGCCCCGGAATGAACTCGCTCGCGACGTACGGCGGGGTCCCGTTGAAGTCGACCTCGATGACCTCGGCCGTACAGAACGCCTCGACCCGCTGGGTCGTCTGGATCTCCTTGACGAAGCGGCCGAGCTGGGAGACGTCGTCCGGCCGCGCGTGCAGGACCTTCACCGCCGCGCGCCTGCCGGTACCGTCCTCGCCGAGGAAGACGACCCCCTGTCCGCCCTCACCAAGCCGGCCGACCAGGGTGAACCGCCCGATGGCCGTCGGATCCCCCGCCCGCAACGCGTCAACGTCGGACATCGCCCCGCCTTCCAGTCCCGCACCCCCACGATGCGACCGGATCATCGCGATTTTATCGACCATCGGTCGAATAGGGCATACCGCCGCGAGGATCGAACGACCCGGGCATGCCGCACCGTGATCGCCGAGGCTTTTCGGTGTCAGAGCACCAGAACCCCTCGGCGATCAAGCGATGACTGCTAGAAAACGGCTATTCGCTGCGGCCGACGGTGAGTGTTGCGACCTGCACGCAGTTGCCGCCGCCGGTGCCGCCGCCACCGGAGAAGCTGCTTTTTCGCCATTCCACGCGTGCGCGCGGCGCGGGGTTCGCCATCCGCGTCTCCCTCCGTGATCAATCGAAGCGGTCCGCTGCCGAAGCGATGAGGTCAACGGACTTGCTCGGGGACAGGGCCTGATCGATCAACATGCCGAATCTGAGGGTACAGCGGCGGACATCTTCGACACTCTCCAAGTAGACCGCCCCGCCGGCTCCCTCGGTGTAACCGATGTCCGGAATGGGTTCAGGGAGCGACAGGAGCAAGAAGGGCCCTTCCAACCCGGGCGTCGCTCCGATGTGCTTGGCGAGTATCTGGACGGTTACGTTCGGGCTGTCGGCGACCTCTATCAGGTGGCGGAGCTGTCCTCGCATCGTCTTCGGGTGCCCAACCCGACGTTCCAGGATTCCCTCGTCCAGGATCACATGGAACTCCGGCGGAGCGTCTTTGGAAAGGATCTGTTGCCGTGCGAGCCGAGCGGCTACGCGACGGTCGGCCTCGTCGCGTGAGAGATCCGGCGTCACCGCGCTGATCACCGCGCGGGCGTAGTCATTTGTCTGCAGCAGTCCGGGAATGAGCATCGTCTCGAATTGACGGAGCGCCGTGGCGGCGATCTCAAGATTCGAGAGGGTGTGGAAGTCGTGAGGTAGGTGACGCCGGTAGGCCTGCCACCAGCCGCGTTCGTTGGCGGTTTGGGTGAGGTCGAGGAGTTGCTTTCGGGTCTTCTCGTCGGCCCCGTATAGATCGAGGAGTTGCTCGACGTCGCGGGGCTTGACCCCTTGATGGCGGTTCTCGATGCGGGAGAGCTTCGGCCGGGACCAGCGGGCGTGTTTCTGGCTGAGTTCGGTGACGGCCTGCTCGATCGTCAGGCCGGCCTGCTCCCGGAGTTGCTTGAGCGATTCCGTGAGCTGCCACCGGCGGACCGTCGCGCTGACCAGGTCCTCATCGTGAGGGCTCATCCGTTTTCTCCCTTTCGATCGGGGTTGCGCTATCGTCCACACTGTTCGTGAGAATCCGTTGACAATCTGTAATTCCACTCTATGGTTAGGCGGTGCGTAGCGAAGTCGTTACGCACAGTAGAGAGTGATCGCTGATCATTTCAGTCGATCGTTGGAAGCCGGGCGCTGGGGACACATCTGCGGCCGGTCACCCGACCCCGCCCTCGGATGACGCAACGGCGTATCACTGGAGGTGGCGCCCATGCCCGTGACCCACTCGGCGAACGAGCCGCACGACTCGGAGCCCTATCTGCGAGCCTTGGGCGCACGCCTCCGCGCGTTCGGCTGGCAGGAGGAACTCGCCCTGCGGCAAGGCGGGAGCCCGTACCTCTGTGTCATCAACCCCGCCGCTCCCGTGCTCAACGAAGAGATCACTGCAGCGCCGACAGTCCCCGGACTGTGGTGGTTCTGGTGGAGCTGGGGCGAACGCATCGCGTGCGTGGAGAACCTCGACCTCGTCATCGCCCGGATCGCGACGGTCCTGCGTGCAGGCGGTCGCTGACCGGCCCGCGGCCACTTCCCCCTGAGAGGGCTCAATGTCCAAAGACGTCCGGTCCTGGCGCTGGAGCACTGTCATTCTCGGCCTGGCCAAAGTCCATCCGCGAGGCCGCCATCAATCGGGTTCGACAGGCGGACGGCCCGTACGGCAGGTGAGCCCAGAGCCTCCGCCCGCCCGGCCGATGGCCGGCCAGGATCGCCATCGATGGTGTCGGCTCGACGGAGACCCGGAGGCCGTACGAACCGCGCGGGGACTGGTGGGCAACGCACTTCGGGCGTGGGGGCACGACGACCTGCTCGATGACGCGACGCTGGTGGTCTCCGAACTCGTCACGAACGCGCTCGTCCACGCGTCGCCTCCGGTCACGCTGACCGTCACGTACGACAACGCGCTCGTCATCGAGGTCGCCGACGCCTCCCGGGACCTGCCGGTTGTGGGGCGTCCCGGCAGCGGCGGGCGGTTCGGCCTGTGGATCGCGGAGGAACTCTGCGATCTCGGCGTCCTGTCCGGTCCCGACGGCAAGATCGTCCGAGCCGTGTTCGCTTCGGAGCCGGTTCCGCTTGACGAAGGGCCGGGGCGATGAACGCTTTTCCGGGTTACCTTCGGGACATGCGAGCCGACGGCCGTGACTCATCGGGAGCAGATGACCGGGAAAGTCCTCGGCCGGAAGACGAATATCCACAGGGTGTGGACGACGTCGCGGTGTTGGCTCGGTTCGCTCCGGACGAGAAGTGGCGGGCCGCGTTGGAACGCGCGCCTCGTCACCTGTTCATCCCCGAGACCGCATGGGCGAGCCCCGACCGGTGGATCGACAAGCGGACCGATCCGTACGCCTGGGCGGCGGCGGTCGCGGATGACAGGCCGATCGTCACGCAGATCGACGACGGCGACACACCGCTGACGGCCGAAACCGCTCGGCGCGCGACGGAGCACACCTGTTCGTGTTCCGCGCCCAGTGTGGTGTTCGCCTGCCTCCGGGCTCTCGAACTTCGTGATCACCATCGGGTGCTGGAGATCGGTACTGGAACAGGGTGGACGGCGGGCCTCCTCACCGCACGCCTCGGGGACGGCAACGTGACGTCGCTCGAAGTGGACCCCGCCTTGGCCACGGCTGCTCGCGTCAACCTGGACCGGGCCGGGCTGTCCCCGAACTTGATCGTCGGTGACGGCGCGATCGGGTGGCCGGATGGTGCCCCGTTCGATCGCATTCACGTCACCTGCGGAGTCCGGACCATCCCCGGCGCATGGATCGCGCAGACCCGCCCGGGTGGCGTCATCGTGTTTCCCTTGGACGCCGAATTCGGAACCGGCCTCATCACCCGCCTCGACGTCCTCGACGACGGCACCGCCATCGGCCGTTTCATCGAGGAAGCCTGGTACATGCGCATGCGCGCCCAGCGGACCGCCCGGACCGAGTGGCCGTGGCAGAGCGACCAAGACGGCGAGATCACCACCACTCGTCTGGACCCCCGAGTCATCGCCGCCATCGACGGCGGAGCGGCGGGTGTGTGGCTGTCCGCGCACCTTCGGAACGTCGATGTCTTGAGCTGGGCCCCTGATCCAGATGGCTTGATCGTTCACTGGCTGCTGGAAAGCGGCCCCCAGGCCGAATCATGGGCGGCCGTCGACTATCGACCGGGGGCGGCACGCTTCGAGGTGGAGCAGTACGGTCCCCGACGGCTGTGGGATGAGGCTGAAACGACGTATCTCGGGTGGCTGCGGGCCGGTCGTCCCGGTCACGAACGTCTCGGAGTCTCCGTCACGACCAGCGGAGACCAGCGGTTCTGGCTCGATTCACCTGACCACCCGATCGGCTGATCGGCTGCCGGAGAGGCGATCCCATGGGTAAGCATCGCAAGGAGACCCCTGCTCCATGTGCAATGGGTCTGGAAACCAAGAGATCTGGAACGACGGAAAGAAAGAGACACGGCCCTGTCCCGGCTGCCGGGGCACCGGAAAGGCCTGATCACGGTCGGTGGTGGTGTCAGCTGAGAAGGCTGACGAGGGCTCCTGCCCAGGTGTTCAGGAAGCCGACGGCACTGTGCACGGCCCAACGCTGGGTGAGGTAGCCGACGGTCTCGATCAGCGGGATCCACACGGCAGCGCAGAACAGACTTATCGCGATGGCAGCGCCCCAGGACTCGCCGGAATCCAGCTCCGAGCCGACCATGCCGAACGCGATGCCGACCGCGCCGAGGACCAGCGCGCCGATCACTGCTCCCGCGTAGAGGTCGCCGGCGATCGCTCCCACGATCAGTCCGACGGCGATGCCGAAGAGGAGCGATATCGCTCCTATGAACAGGGCGACGCCGGTCATTACGTCGTACCGCGTGATCGCGAACCCGGTGACGGAGAAGACGGCGAACATGCTCAGGGGCAGGAGAAGGGCCGCCGTGAAGTAAGTGGTGTGCGCCGCCGGGTGGGCGAAGCCCATGCCGAAGACCAGTGGCGTTCCGGTCAGCAACAGCCCGGTCAGGAAGAGACCGAGATTGCGCCACCCTTTGGAACTCTTGGGCTCATCGTCTTGCCCGGCCGTGGGCTTCCCGCCGGACATGGGCGGTTCGGCCTGCAACGTGTTGGAGGGAGGCGCGGCGACACCCACCGCCGGGACCTCGGAGAATCGTTCTTTCCCGGACGCGGGTGGTGACGTGTCGGCCGTGCCCTGATCGCCGCCGTCGGGTTCAGGCCCGTTGCCGGCGGGCTCCGGAGGGACGGTCGGCGTTCCGACGACTCGGAGTCGTCGCAGTGCCTCCTCCGCCGGCGGTCGGTTCGTCGCGTCGGGAGCCAGCAGGTCCTCGATGAGCTCGCGCAATGCCCCCGCGGCGCGCATGGAGATCGGCCGCTCGTACAGCGTGGCATGGACCGTCGCGGCCGGATTGTCGCGGCGAAAAGGGGGATTGCCCTCGACGGCGTAATAGAGGGTGGCGGCGAGGGAGAACAGGTCCGATGCCTCGATGGGGCGTTGTCCCCGGAGGCGTTCCGGATCGATGTAGCCCGGTGTGCCGATCAGCGAGCCGCTCCGGGTGAGCGTCGTGTCGTCCGCGTGCACGGCGATGCCGAAGTCCACCAGCGTCGCGTCGCCGGCGGCATCGATCAGGATGTTTCCCGGTTTCAGATCGCGGTGCAGCACGCCATGGCCGTGGACGAAGCGGAGCGCTCTGAGCAGCTGTTCGGCGAGATCGGCCGTGTGCTCCTCGGTCAGCGGGCCGTCCTCCCAGACGATCTGTTTCAGGGAGCGTCCTTCGACGAGGTCCATCACCAGCCACGGAAGGCCCTCGACGGTGATCAGGTCGCGTACGGAGACGATGCCCGGATGCGGCGGCAGCCTGGCGAGGGTCCGCCCCTCGCGGCGAGCGCGGGTCAGCAGATCCTCGGGGATCGCGCCCTCCGCGGGGATGATCATCTGCTTCAGGGCGACGTCGATCTCCAGGTGCTGGTGATGGGCGCGCCAGACCGTTCCCATCCCGCCGGTGCCGAGGCGTTCCTTCAGGAGGAACCGGCCGTCGATGACATCACCGGCGCGATGTTCCCCGCCCACCTGCGCACCTCACCCCTCGCGGCCGCGCCCTGGCGGTCCGCTCCGCCGGCGTGCGGTACCGACCTTGCACCAGCGCCGTACGGGGCGCAAGGGAATGCCCGCCCTTGATCCGAGCCGAAGACGCCGGCACCGGCATTCGTCGCCCGATCGAGGTCCGCCGACCGGGCGTCCGGCCATGGCCCTTCGAATAGGCCTGTGGTCCTAGTCGGACGCGGGTCCACAGGACCAATTCGGTGCGCTGGGTAGGGACTTCGGCTTCATACCGCTTCCGCAAATGCGGCGATATGGTGGCGCATCGGAAATCACCGCTGAAAGGCGGGTTAAATGGTGCATTCTTCGGGAAACGCCGCAGAATCGGCTGTGGCTTTCACCGCGAAGAGCGTGAAACGTCGGTGGGTCGCCAGTGTCGGACTCATGGTCGGAGCCTCCACGCTCCTCTCCGTGCCGGCGGCGGAAGCGGCGAGCTGGGGAGCGCAGAGCAGCAGCGGCGTCAGGTACGAGTCGTGCACGAGCGCGCGCAGCTACAAGAACGTCGCGTACGTGACCTGCATCCAGCACTCGTCGGGCTTCAACAAGGCGCGCGTCGTGATCCGGGTCTCGGTGTCGGCGAAGCGCTCGGTCAAGGGTAACCCCTACCTGCGGGTCATCGGCCGGTCGCACAACGTCAGTGCGCCGAGCTGTTCGGGCACCCTCGCCAGAGGTGCCAAGAAGCAGTGCGCGACGGCCTGGCTCAACGCGACGCGCATCGTCCAGTTCGGCGAGGGCACGATCTGGATCTCGGGCAGCAGGCGGCCCGGAATGCGCGTCCGCGGAATGCACTTCTGGGGCAAGAAGCAGGAGAACGCGGAGAAGTACTGCGGCCCGGCCTCGGTCCAGGCGGCCATCCACACGATGAAGGGCTCGGCTCCGTCGCAGGGGACGCTGGCGGGAAAGCTGAAGACCAACACATACGGGTTCACGCCGCCGAACAAGCTCGCTCCGGCGCTGAACGCGTACAAGCCGAGTGCGATCGCCAGTTACCACCTGTACGACTTCGGCTCGACCGGCCAGTCGACGGAGTACGCCTTCCGCCAGCTCTGGCGGTCGATCGAGTCGGGCAACCCGGTGGTGTACCTAGTCGACCCGAGCAAGCTGCCCTGGTCGAGCGCGTCAGGCACCCGGGTGCGTCACTACATCGAGTTGCACGGGTACACGGCCATGCAGGACACGGTCGACTCCAACGTCACGGGTGGGTGGAAGGTCGACCGCTTCCAGGTGTTCGACCCCGCGAGCGGCTCAGTACGCAACATCACGCCGATCCAGCTGCTGAACGCTTCGGTGGCCTCGGACTACATCGACGACGACCTGGTCTTCGCCGCCAAGTAGCGGGCCGGCGATGACCGTCGTGGGCTCGGCGCCTTGACGCCGAGCCCACGGCATGACCAGGTCCGCGGCCGGGAACGCGTCAGCGGTACGACCGCGGGTCGTGCCGGTGGTCGTCTCGGTAGTCGTTCCGGTAGCCGTCTCGGTAGTCGGCCGGGTGGTCCTCCCGGTAGGACTGATGCCGCTGGTGACGTACGGCTGTACGCGAGACGCCGAGCAGCGGGGAGATGATCGCGATGCCGATCACGAAGTAGAACGCCGCGGTCTCCACCTGGGTGAGGATCTTCTGGTCGTCGAGGAACACCTGCAGGACGACGAGGATCACCGCGAGTGACCCGATCCAGGTGAAGAACTGCGAGGCGCTTGGAGTGGTCGCCATCAGTAGATGAAGAAGGCCGGTCGCGATCAGTGTCACCAGCGCCGCCGCGATCGGGAACGCGACCATCGCGTAGTCGGCGGACTGTCTCATTCCTCCGGGGCTGATCAGGGGAGCCTGGAGTAGCCGGTGCATCACCATCACTCCGACCAGCGCGACGCCGGCGGCGACCAGCGCGGTGGCTGCGCCGCCCGCCCAGAGTCGGCCTGCGTCGGCACCGGTCTTCTCGTCCCACGAATAGTCCGTCGAACGCATACGTTCTCTCCTCGTCGGGGTGGCGGCTCGGGGGCGGCCGTGTCCCCTCGTCGGGTCCGGGACCCCGCTAGGCTGTCGCCACGTCACGCTACGTGTCAACACAGACGGCGCTTTTGGTCACAATTCACCCACCAGGCGCAGAAGACAACCGCAAACCCGCGGTGGTCATCATCTGTTCGGCCTGTCGGCACCCGGCCGGTGCCCACCGGGTCCCGCGGACCGTACCGCCAGGGCCACCGCGACGAACGGGACGGCGGCCAGGGCGAACAGCGCACCGGGGCCCGCCCAGGTCGAGCCGAGGGCGTAGGCGGAGTAGGCCGAGACCGCGACGATCTCCGAGCCGAAGCCGGCGACCGAGGTGACCGTCGCCCGGGACTCGTCGCCGATCTGCTCCTGCAGCCGCGCGTCGGCATTGCTCATCGCCCATTCGAAGACGCCGAAGGCCAGGGCCACGGGCAGCAGTCCCGCCGCCCGGCCGCTCGCCGCGCCGGCGGCCAGGCACCCGGCGGCGAGCACCAGCAGGCCGGCCGTCCATCGCGTGCCGCGCCCGGCGAGCCAGCCGCCCGCCGTCAGCCCGGCCGTCACCAGCAGGACGAGGAGCGGAGCGACAGAGGCGGGGGCGCCGGTCGACCCGGCGAGCAGCGGGACGTACTCGTCGAGGGCGCCGGCGGTTCCCATCAACAGCGAGACGATCAGCAGGGACCGGCGGACCGCGGGCGTGCGGCGGACCTCGGCGAGGCCGACGCGCAGTACCTCCCGGTATCCCGGGCCGCGCTCGGTACGGCCCCGCGAGGCGGGCAGCGAGCGGGCGGCCGCCGCGCAGAGCAGGCAGGCGGCGACGCTCGCGATCCCCGCGGCGCGGTGTCCGCCCAGGGCGATGACCGGTCCGGCCAGGCCGGTCGCGGCCATGACCGCCAGCATGCCCATGGCGTGCGTACGGCCGAGGGTCCGCGGATAAGCGTCGGCCGCGCCGTAACGCGAGAGCTCCTCGTACACGAGGGCCTGCAGCGTCCCCGAACGCAGCGCGCCGCCCGCGCCCCAGAGCACGAAGCCGAGCGCGAAGGAGGCGTACGACGGGGCGAAGGTCCACAGCGCGAAGCCCGTACCGGTGAGTAGTGGGGCGATCGTGAGCAGCGACCTGCGTGAGAAGACATCGGCCCACAGGCCGGCCGGGATCTCCAGGAGGAAGGAGGTCACCGACCAGATGACGAACAGGGACGAGATCGCGGCGGGAGACAACCCGGCCTTGGCGAACAGCACCGCGTAGACCGGATACAGGAGGACGAAGTCCTCGAGGAACGCGTAGGCGTACAGCCGCCGCGCGAGTCTGGAGGCAGGTGAGGATCAATGTCGTCGTCGCATGGCCGTAGCGTACGACAGGACCGTCCGCGCGGCCATCGGGTTTACGAGCACTACGCTCATGGACGTCGGGCACATTATTGACGACGGTCATGTGAGCGCCTAAAGTCGCCTTGACCTTTCGAATCGCAGGTGAGTCGGCGATGAACCTGGACGACGAGCGCCGCGTATCCCCCGGGCCCCGGACACTCACCCCACGAGGACGCCCCGATGCCCGCGCGCCGCGGCAGGCGGCCGACGACCGCGGGTTCACGACGAGGTTCCCCGAGGCGGAGCGGCTGCGCCCGGAGATAGCGCAGTCGTGGCGGCGCTCGTCACTGTCGGGGCTCCGGCCGGACGCGCCGGCCGACCGGTTCACCGTCCTCGACGTCGACCTCCGGAGCAGGCTGCTCGTGGCGGCCACGCCGGTCCTCGACGCGATGGCCGAGGAGCTCGCCGGGACCGGCTTCTTCGTCGCCCTCGTCGACCAGGAGTCGCGGGTGGCCGCGCTGCGGTTCGGCGAGCGGTCCGTGCGGGCGACGATGGAGGGGCTCGGTGCCGCCATGGGCCGGCCGTTCCGCGAGGACACCACCGGCACGAACTCCATCGCCACCGCCTTCGAACTCCGCCGGGGCATCGCCGTACGCGGCCGGGAGCACTACCTCGAGGCTTTCAAACGGTTGAGCTGTTACGGACATCCACTCATCGACCCGGCGAGCCGGCGGATGGTGGGCGTCCTGGACATCACCTGCCGGACCAGGGACGACAGCCCGCTGCTCGCCCCGTTCCTCCTGCGCGCCGTACGGGACGTCGAGCGCCGCCTGCTGAACGGCGCGCGGGAGGCGGAACGCCGCATGCTGGCTGCGTTCCAGGCGGCCGCGCTGCACAAGACCCACCCGGTGCTGATGCTCGGCAACGGCATCGTGCTGGCGAATCCGGCGGCGATCGAGACGCTGGACGGCACCGACCACGCGCTGCTGTTCGGCCTGACCGCCGACGGACCGTCCGTACGGCCGGCGACGCGCGAACTGGCCCTGTCCTCCGGGCGCACGGCACGGGTCACCTGGTCGCGCGACGGCGACAGCGGGGGAACGCTGTTCGAGCTGTTCCTCCCCGATGACGGCGGAGAGCACGTGCCGCGCCGCGCTCGGCAGGACCGAGAGCTCGAACGCCAGCGTGAGCGGCGGCTGCCCGTGCTCATCCGCGGTGAGCCGGGCTCGGGACGCAGCACGGCCCTCCGGTCGCTGGCGGGACCCGCCGCACCGGCCGTCCTGGACGCCGCCGACCTCGATCGGCGTGGAGAACGCGCCTGGCTGGCCGACCTGGAACGCCTGGCCGGCGAGCACGACGGGCTGGTCGCGGTCGAGGCCGTGGAACTGCTGCCGGAGCCCGTCGCCGCGAAGGCGGCGCGCCTGCTGCGCACCGCCGGGGCGTGGTTCGCCCTGACCGCGTCGTCCGCGGCCGAACTGCGCGGCGAGCGGGCCGCCCTCGCGGCGCACTGCATCGCGCGCGTGGACCTGTCGCCGCTGCGCGCACGACGCGACGAACTCCCCGAACTGGCCCGGGTGATCCTGGCCCGGCACGCGGGAGGGAGGCTGCGGCTGACGCCGACGACCCTGGAGGTCCTCGCCGGTCATCCCTGGCCGGGCAACCTCCGGGAACTGGAGGAGGTCCTCCGGGACGTCGCCGCGCGGCGCTCCGCCGGGGACGTCACCGTACGGGACCTGCCGTCCGCCTACCAGGGCAGTCGCCGGTCACGTCGGCTGACCCCGCTGGAGCAGGCCGAACACGACGCGATCGTCGCGGCGCTGCGGGCCGGCGAGGGCAACAAGGCGCACGCGGCCCGACGGCTCGGCATCAGCCGCACGACCCTCTACAACCGGATCCGCGCACTCGGCGTCGCACTCTGACGCGAACTGACCGGGGTGACGCCCCGACTCACATCAGGACGACGGGCTTGACCGTGACGCCCTTCTCGGAGTCCTCGGCGGCGCGGTCGATCTCATCGAACGGGTACGTGCGGATCATCCGGTCGTACGGGAACCGGCCGCGCTCGTACAGGTCGATGAGCTGCGGGATGAACAGCCGGGGGACGCTGCCGCCCTCGATGATGCCCCGCACCGACTTGTCGAAGAGCAGCGCCGACATGTCCAGCGACACCTCGGTGCCGATCGGGGCGGCGCCGACGACTCCGCAGGTGCCGCCGTGGTTCAGGGAGTCGACGGCCGTGCGCAGCACCGCCGGACTGGCCGTGGTCTCCACGGCGAAGTCGGTGCCCCCGCCGGTGATCTCCAGGATCTGCTCGACGAGGCCGTCGGCCGCGCCGTGGAGGCCGTGCGTGGCGCCGAGTTCGGTGGCGAGCGCCAGTCGCTCGGGGACCAGGTCGACCGCGACGATCGGTCCGCAGTGGGCGACGTCGGCCGCCATGATCGCGCTCAGCCCGACCGTGCCCGCGCCGAAGACGACGATGGAGCTGCCGGGCGGTGGGGCGAGCGAGTTCAGGACCGCGCCCGCCCCCGTCTGGACGCCGCAGCCGAGCGGGGCGGCCACTTCCAGCGGCAGATTTGAGGGAAGCGGTACCACCGCGTGCTCGGGTGCCAGCGCGTACGTGCTGAACGACGACTGGCCGAAGAAGTTGGCGTTGATCGGCGAGCCGTCGCCCGTACGCACGGTCGCGGAGCCGTCGGCGCGGCGGCCACCGAAGTTCCGGGGGAAGAAGTCCGTGCAGTACGCGGGCCGTCCGCGCAGGCAGTTGCGGCAGGTCCGGCAGAAGTCGAAGGACATCGCGACCCGGTCGCCGGGCCGTACGGAGGTGACGTCGGAGCCGGTCCGCTCTACGACGCCCGCGCCTTCGTGGCCGAGCACCACGGGGGGTTCCGGCGGATACCACTGGTCGCGGACGATGAGGTCGGTGTGGCAGATCCCGGAGGCGACGACCCGGACGACGACCTCGTTCGGCCGTGGCTCGTCGAGGACGACCTCGCGCAACTGGAACGGTGCGCCCTTGCCGGTCATCACGGCCGCGGTGGCGTACATGACATCGACCCCTATCCCGCCAGGTAGACGGACTTGAGCTGCTGGTAGGCGGTGAGCCCTTCCGGGCCGAGTTCGCGGCCGATGCCGCTGTCCTTGACGCCGCCGAAAGGCGCCACCGGCTCGGGCAGGTAACCGTTGACGCCGATCGTCCCGGTCCGGACCCGTGCGGCGACCGCGACGCCCCGGTCCGGGTCGGAGGTCCACACCGAGCCGCCCAGGCCGTAGTCGGAGTCGTTGGCGATCGCCACGGCCTCGTCGACGTCGGCGTACGGGGTGATCGTCAGCACTGGGCCGAAGATCTCCTCCTGGGCGATCGTGGCGCGGTTGTCGACGTCGGCGAACACCGTCGGCTCGACGAACCATCCCCGGTCGCGGGCGACCGGCCGCCCGCCGCCCGCGGTGAGCCGGGCGCCGTCGCTGCGGCCTTTGGCGATGTAGGACTCCACCCGGTCGCGCTGCCGGGCGCTGACCAGCGGTCCGATCTGCGTCTCCGGGTCGAGGGAGTCGCCGACCCGCAGGGCCCGGGCCAACTCGGTGACGGTGTCCACGACCCGGTCATACCTGCTGCGCGGGGCGAGGACACGCGTGCCGAGGTAACAGGTCTGGCCGTTGTTGAGCAGGCAGGCTCCGAACAGGTCCTGCAGATGCTCGTCCAGGTCGGCGTCGTCCAGCACGATCGCCGCGGACTTGCCGCCGAGTTCGAGCGTGACCGGCCGCAGCAGCCGGCCGCACGTCTCGGCGATCGACCGGCCGGCCGCCGTCGACCCGGTGAAGGCGACCTTGTCGACGCCCGGGTGCGCCACCAGGTGGGCGCCCGGCTCCCGCCCGCCGGTGACGATGTTGACGACGCCGGGCGGGAGCTGCGCGTCGATCACCGCCTGCGCGAGCAGGTAGGCGTCGAGCACGGTCTCCGGCGACGGCTTGATCACCATCGTGCATCCGGCGGCGAGCGCCGGTGCGATCTTGAACGACGCGAGCGTCTGCGGATAGTTCCACGGCACGATCGCCGCCACGACCCCGATCGGCTCCCGCCGGACCAGCGCGGACCCGCCGAGCAGCCCCGGCCTGGTCTCCTGCGCGGGAGTCCGCCGGATCAGGTCGGCGTAGTAACGGAGCACCAGGGCGGGCATGCCCGCCTCGATCTGCCGGGCGATCGCGATCGGCATGCCATTCTGGCCGCTCACCCGGGCGGCCATGTCCTCCGCCCGCGCGTCGAGCGCGTCGGCCAGGCGCTCCATGGCGGCGGCCCGCGCCTCGGGCGGCCACGCGGCCCAGCCCGACGGGTCCTCGAACGCCCGGCGCGCCGCCGCCACCGCGTCGTCGACATCGGCCTCGACGGCCTCGGGGACGTCCCCGACCTCGTCCTCGGTGTTGGGGGACCGGACGATGATCCGCCCGGTGCCGTGCGGCCCGGCCCATTCGCCGTCGATGAACAGGGAGTCGTACCGCAGTCGCATGCCGTCCTCCGTTTCGCCGGGAGAGGCCGGGCCGCCGATGACGGCCCGGCCGGCTTCCGCACCGAAGCCCATGGTCGGGCCGCCGGAGGCCGGCTAACTGTCCAACTTCTGGACACCACCGCGCCCGGCGGCCAGGGCTCAGCGGGCCCAGGGCCCGTGGGCCGTGCCGGCACGCAGTTCGTCCCGCAGTGCTTCACAGGCGGCGACGTGTGCGTCGATCGCGGCGGCGCCCTTGCGGTGCGCCCATTCGCCGACGTGGTCGGCGAGCGCGTCGTCGAAGGGCAGCGCGGGCTCGCGCGGGAGCCTTCGGTCCCGGAAACGGAAGCGGGCGACCCGATCGGCGCGCTGGTTCGTGCTGTCCGCCGCGGCCTTGACCGTGGCGGCGTCGCTGCTGATCACCGGGCGACTGCTCGCGGGGTGAGGCCGGTCCATCGTGGCCGCGTCAGGGGAGAATGCCGGTCATGTCCAGGTCCACGACGACGGTGACGCCCCCCGCGGCGGCCCTTCCCGCGAACGAGACGAACCGCTACCTCGCCAAGGTCAAGACGTCCCTGGCCCGCCGGTGGTCGCACACCCGCATGAAGGAGCTCTACGACCAGGCCGACCTCGCCAGGTTTCTGTGGGCGCTGGAACGGGAGGCGGAAGCGCTCGACGTCCTGCGCTCCGTCACGGCGGCGGTTCCGGTGCCCGGAGCGGAGCCGAACTACAACGTCTGGAGCCCGGTCGTCACGATGAACGCGCTGGAGGCGCGGATCTGCCGGCTCGCGGGCGACGAGGCGGGTGCCGCGGCGGCGGCCGCGCGGATCCTGGCCGACCCCGGGCTCGCACCGAACCGCGACTCCATCACGGCGGAGATCACCGACGCCCCGGGCGCGCTGGAGAAGGCGAACGCGGAGACGTCGGTGAAGTGGGCGTGCCACAAGCTGTCGCGCAGAACCGGCTCGCTCATCCACCTCTGCGAACTGGCCGTCGCCGGCCACCCGTACGGCGAGTGGTACGACGCCGAGGAGGTGGACCGGCTGATCGTCGAGGGGCGCGCGCTGCTGGCCGCCCGGCTGCGGGCGGCGGCCTGACCCTCAGGTGTTCTCCCTGACCAGGTCGTGGGCCGCCTCGGCGAAGGCGCGGACGCGAGCGGTGGCGCCGTCGGCCCGCCACAGCAGACCCCACCGCAGCGGCGGGGCGTCGGAGAACGGGACGTAGACGACGTCGGGGCGGGCGTAGTAGCGCTTGGCGTGCGCGCCGACCGGGAAGACGCCCTGGCCGGCGCCGATGAGGGTGAGCATCTCGTTGAACGTGGACGCCGCGGGGCCGGGCTCGATCGGCCGCCCGGACGGCGTGGTGCGCGGGGTGCGGTCCTCGCGCAGGGCCTCGGGCAGCGTGCCGGGGAGCTGGAGGAGCTTCGCCCGCGCCAGGTCTTCCAGGGAGACCGACGCGCGGCGGGCGAAGGGATGCTGGGCCGGGACGGCGAGGATGCGCGCCTCGGAGACGAGCACCGGGCCGGTGGCGATGCCGGGCTCGTCGATGGGGCACGTGCCCATCGCGAGGTCGACCTCCCCGGTCCGCAGCCAGGGCATGAGATCGATCATCTGCGCTTCACGAAGGTGGACGTCGCAGTCGGGGTTGCGCGCCCGGAAGAGCTCGGTGGCGCCGACGAGCAGCTGCCCGCTCGCGGCGCCGACGAAGGCCACCCGGAGCGTGCCCGTGAGGCCGCGGCCGACGGCGACGGCCTGCTCGAACGCCACGGTGATCTGATCCCAGGCGGGCCGAACCTCCTCGTACAACCGCTGTCCCACCGCGGTCAGCTCCACCCGGCGGCTGGTGCGGTTGAACAGGGGGATCCCGATGCGGCGTTCCAGCTTGGCGATGGTCTGGCTGACCCGGGCGGTGGACACGCGCAGGCGCTCGGCGGTACGGCCGAAGTGCAGCTCCTCGGCGAGGGTGAGGAACGCCTCCAGTTCGTGCCGCTCCAGCATGACCGTTAAGTCTAGCTTGACGATCCTTGCGCAGAGCCGCGTTGATCGGGGCCTCTCCCCGGACGAGGGTGGAACCGCTCGAAAACCCCTCTGACCTGCACGGGAGTAGACGATGTTCGTCACCGACGAGTACGCGGTGTCCGCCCGGCACGCCGACGCGGTCGTCAAGGAACTGCGCGATCGTGCCGAGATCCTGGACGCGCTGTACCGGTTCGGCCTCGGCCAGGACCTCAAGGACAAGGAACTGTTCGCCTCGGCCTTCGCCGCCGACGCCGAACTGGACTTCCGCCCCGCGGCCGCCAAATGGGGCGGCCGACCACCGGTGATGGTCGGGCGGGACACGATCGTCACCACCATCCTCGCCATGTTCACCGGCCGGGTGGACACCACCCACCAGGTCACCAACCCGCGCATCGCCGTCGACGCCGACACCGCGCGGCTGACCGCTCTGGTGGAGGCTCAGCACCTACTCACCGCCGACCACGGAACCTTCGCCCTGCTGAAGAACCCCTACGACGTCGAACTGGTCCGTGACGGCGACCGCTGGGTCATCCGCCGGGTGCGCATCGAGAACGCCTGGTACACCGGCGACCCCACCGCCATCTTCGGCTGACGCGCACCGGGCGCTTCGCGGCACCCAACTCCACCCCAGCCCGATCCCAAACCCCACCGGGCACGGTGAAGCCATCAAGAGCACCGGACGACGTGCCCGGCTCGACCTGAGCGCGCCGACGTGCTCGAGCACGTCGCGGCCTGATTCACCACGAGAGAAGGAAGATCGCCATGAATCCCCTGACCACTCTGCGCTCCGTCGTCCGCGGCCGGGTCCTGCTGCCCGGCGACCCCGATTTCGACGCCGCCCGCCGCCCCTGGAACCTGGCCGTCGAGCAGCCGGTGGCCGCCGTGGTCGAGGCGGCCGACGCCGACGACGTCGCCGCGCTCGTCCGCCACGCCCGATCCGCCGGACTCGGCGTCGCCACCCAGCCGAACGGGCACGGGGCCACCGGCCGTACCGAGGGCACGATCCTGCTGCGCACCGGGCGGCTCGACGCCCTCGACATCGACCCGGCCGCCCGCCGTGCCCGCGTCGGCGCGGGCGTGCCCTCGGGCCGCGTGCAGGCCGCCGTCGCCCCGTACGGCCTGACCGGCCTGCCCGGCAGTTCCCCGGTCGTCAGCGTCACCGGCGTCGCCCTCGGCGGCGGGCTCAGCTGGTTCGGCCGCAAGCACGGCTGGGTCGCCGACAGCGTCACCGCCTTCGACGTCGTGGACGCCGAAGGCCGACGGCGGCACGTCACCGCCGACACCGACGCCGACCTGTTCTGGGCCCTGCGCGGCGGAGGCGGCGACTTCGCCATCGTCACCGCCCTGGAACTGGCCCTGCACCCCGCGCCGCACCTGTACGGCGGCCGGGTCCTGTGGACGGCCGAGCACACCCCGGACGTGCTGGACGCCTACCGGCAGATCGTCGCCACCGCGCCGGACGAGCTGACCGTCTGGCTGGACCTGCTGCACTTCCCCGGCGCGGACCCCATGGTCGCCGTGGACGCCACGTACCTCGGCGACGCGGACGAGGCACGCGACCTGCTGAGCCCACTGGACCGCCTCGCCCGGCCGCTGTCCGACGGCAGACGGGTCATGCCGGTCTCCGAGCTCGGGACCATCACCGCCGAACCGACCGACCCGGGGGCGGGCCTGTCACGCGGCGAACTGCTGACCGAACTGGACGACGTCGCCGCCAAGACGCTGCTGGCCGAGCCGATCGCCCCGCTGCTGAGCGTGCAGATCCGGCACCTCGGCGGCGCGTTCACCCAGCCGTCCGACAGCCCGCACGGCCCGCTGACCGAGCCCTTCGCGCTCTACCTGTTCGGCATCCCGGCCGACCCGGCGACGGCCCAGGCCGTCGCGGACCGGCAGCGCGCACTCGCCGAGGCCCTTCCCGTCAGCGGCCGCAAGCCCCTCACCTTCCTGAACCCCGGGGAGACCGTGGCCGACGCGGTCACCCCCGCCGCGCTCGCCCGGCTGCGCGACGTCAAGCGTCGGCACGACCCGCACAACGTGTTCCGCAGCAACTTCCCCGTGCTGCCCTGACGGCTTCCCGTCAGGCGGTGCGCGGGGGGACGTCGGTCACGCCGAGACGGCGGTGCTCGATATGGCTGACGGCCTCGTCCAGCAGCGTGGCGACGTGGCTGTCGTACAGCTGGTAGACGATGCTGCGGCCGTGCCGGTCCCCGGTGACGAGACCCAGGTGGCGCAGGTAGCGCAACTGGTGGGAGACGGCCGAGCGTTCCATGGCGATCGAGTCGGCGAGCTCGCCGACGGAGCACGGGCCCTGCCGCAGGCGGCTGAGGATGAGCAGCCGGCTGGGGGTGGCGAGGGCCTGCATGGTCTCGGCGACGCTCTTGGCCAGGTCGGCGTCGATCGGCCCGGTGGGGGTCGTGTGTCCGTCAACGCCGTGTCCCATGTCGCCATCGTAACCGCGAGGAACATGTGAACACCTATTCACTTGATCACCTATGATGGAGGGGAGTGACCGTATGAGCCGAGGAGTGCGCTGCCGTGACATCCGCCGTTCCCGCGTCCACCGGGCGTGACGAGGCCGCCGACCGTAGAGCGGCGAACCGTGCGATGGCGGTCTCGGCGGCGGGCCTCTCGGTGACCGCCCTCGTCGAGATCGCCCTGGCCCTGGTCACCGGATCGGTCGCGCTGCTCGGCGACGGCCTGCACAACCTCTCCGACGTGTCGACGTCGGCGGTGGTCTTCCTCGGCTTCTGGATCTCCCGGCGGCCCGCGACGGCCCGATACCCGTACGGCTACGAGCGGGCGGAGGATCTCGCCGGGCTCGGCGTGTCGCTGGTGATCTGGGCCAGCGCGCTGTTCGCCGGGTACGAGAGTTACCAGAAGCTCATGGGCGGCACACCCACCACCGACGCCGCGCTGGGCATGGCGGGTGCGGCGCTCGGGATCGTCGGCAATCAGATCGTCGCCCGGTACAAACTCCGGGTCGGCCGCCGAATCCGGTCGGCGACGATGATCGCCGATGCGAAGCACTCCTGGCTCGACGCGGTGTCCTCGCTCGGCGCGCTGGTCGGCCTCGCGCTCGTGGCGGCCGGCTACCGCTGGGGCGACCCGGTGGCCGGGCTGGCCGTGACACTGTTCATCTGCCACGTCGGCGTCGAGGTCACCCGCGACCTGCTGCACCGCCTGATGGACGGCGTCGACCCCGAACACCTCGACGCCGCGCGCACGGCCGCCGCCGGTGTGCCGGGCGTCGGCGCGGCCGAGGTCCGGGCGCGCTGGATGGGCCGGACCCTCGCGGTGGAGGTGGAGACCCATCTCGACGACGGCATCAGTCTCCTGGACGCCGACGGGATCAACGCCACAGTGGAGCGAGCGGTGCGCACCGCCGTTCCCGACGCCGGCGACGTGCACGCCCACGCCCACGCCGCCCGGTCGGCACCGCCCGTACCGGCCGACACCGGCCCCCGCTGACCCCGACGCCCGTTCTCGCCAACTCTGAGCTCCGCTGACCTGCGATCCGTTCGAGCGGCCGCCGTGCGAGGGCGGCCCGTGGAGCCCGGCTGCACGACGGGCGTGACGGTGGAGGCGTTCACCGAGGCCGTGTCGGCCCTGCCGGCGTGAGCTCGCGCAGGGTGCCGAAGAAGAGCGCCGCGCTGTCCTCCCAGGTGGGGAACTCCTCGGCCCGCCGCCGTGCCGCCGCGCCGAGCCGGTCACGCAGGCCGGAGTCGGCGCACAGCCTCGCGAGGGTCGCCGTCAGGGCGGGGATGTCGCCCGGTTCGACGATGAGGCCTTCGCGGCCGTCCCGGGCCAGGTGGGGGAGGTTGCCCGCGCGCCATCCGACGACGGGCAGCCCGGCAGCCATGGCCTCCCCGTACACCGTGCCGTACGGCTCGCGCAGGCTCGGCAGGACGAAGACGTCGGCGTCGCGGTAGAGGCGGGCGATCTCCTCCTTCGGCAGGCGTCCGTGGCGGACGACGCGTCCGGCCAGGTCCGGCTCGCCGAGGCGTTGCCGCACCTGCGCGGCGTACGCCGGGTCGGCGTCCTCGTCGCCGGCCAGGTGCAGGCGGGCGCTGCCGTCGGGGAGGGCCGCGACGGCGTCGAGCAGGTCGAGGACGCCCTTGCGGGGCAGCCAGTTCGCCACGCACAGGAGCGCTGCCTCGGCCCCGGCGCGCAGATCAACCGCCGGGCCCGGGGGCGGCTCGGGGACGTCGCGGCCCGGCGGGACGACGACGAGGCGGTCGGCGAAGCCCTGCCGGGCGAGCTCCGCGCCGAGAGGCTCGCTGGCGACGAGCAGCCGGGCGGCCCGGCGGTACGTCCACCGGTCCAGCACCGCCTGCGCGAGCGCGCGCGGTCGGCCGTGGTCGATGCCGCCCGGCGGCTGGTGCAGGATCGCGGCGACGGGCAGGCCCGGCGGCAGGCGCACCGGCGCGAGGAACGCCGCGGCGATGCTGTCGATCAGGACCACGTCGGGACGCTGCTCGCGGACCGTCCGCAGGACCCGGCGCGCGGCCAGGGCCGGGAGCGGGAAGGCCAGGGACGGGAAGGAAGCGAACGTGAGCCGGGCGTCGTACGCCGGCGCGAGCTCGGCCATCCGCCGGTGGTAAAGGTAACCGCCCGTCATCGTCAGCGGATCGCCCAGAGTGACGAGGGAGATCGACAGGGTGCGCGTCATCCACGTGGCTCCGACGGTTTTCGGGGCCGACGGCGTGTACGGCGGCGGTGAGCGGTATCCGCTGATGCTGGCCCGGGCGCTGGCGCGCGGCGTCGACTGCGAGCTGGTGACGTTCGGGCCGGGTGCCCGTCTGATCCTGGAGCCGGGCGGCCTGCGGATCCGGGTGCTGCGCCGGTGGGGGTGCTGGCGCGGGCATCCCGCGCACCCCCTCGCCCTGGGCCTACCACCGGCGCTCGCCGGCGCCGACGTCGTCCACACGCATCAGCTGCGCAGCGCGCCCAGCCGTCTGGCCGCCCTCGTACGGCGGCGGCACCTCGCGGTGACCGACCACGGGCTGGGCGGCGGCGGGTGGTGCGGGCTGCTGCCGCGCCTGTTCGACCGGTTCCTCGTCGTGTCGCGGTTCTCCGCGCGGACGCTGAACGCCCCTCCCGGCCGCACCGACGTCCTGTACGGCGGCGCGGACCCGGCCTGGTACCGTCCGGACCCGCGCGCCGACCGCGCCGGGGTGCTGTTCGTCGGGCGGATCACCCCGCACAAGGGGCTCGACCGGCTGATCCAGGCGTTGCCCGACGGCGCCGAGCTGACCGTCGTGGGCAGCACCGGGCACGATCCGCACCCGCCCGAGTCCGGCTATCTCGCGCTGCTCGCCCGGCTCGCCGCCGGGAAGCCCGTACGGTTCGCCGGCCCGGTCGACGACGTGGAGGCGGCCCGGCTGTACCGGGAGGCCGCCGTCGTGGTGCTGCCGTCGGTGCACCGGACCTGCTACGGGCGGACGGTGGAGATCTCCGAGCTGCTCGGCCTGACCGTCCTGGAGGCGATGGCGAGCGGCACGCCGGTGATCTGCAGCCGGCTCGGCGGGCTGCCCGAGGTCGTCCGCGACGGGGAGACCGGGTTCCTCGTCGAGCCGGGCGACGTCGGGGAGTTGCGCGACCGCATCCGCACGCTGCTCGCGGACCGCCCGCTCGCCCGCAGGCTCGGCGACGACGCCCGGCAGCTCGTCCTCGAGCGCTTCACGTGGGACCGCTGCGCGCAACGCTGCCTGACCGCCTACGCCACGATGCTCGCCGAGTAGCCGCCGAACGCCTCCGGCGACTCCCAGACCCGTACGGACAGCGTCTCCGCGCCCGACTTGCGTACGGTCTCCGCGAGCGTGTCGTGCGCCCAGCGCGCCAGCACCTCGACGGTGACCGCCGCCGCCTCGGGCGGACGAATCATCTCCAGGTCCCGGTTCTCGATCCGCCCGAGCATGTCGGCGAGCGCCGCCTCCAGAACGTCCAGGTCGCAGACCATGTCCTGCTCGTCCAGGCGTTCGCGGGCCACGACGACCTCGAACCGGTAGTCGTGGTGGTGGGGCTCCCCCTCCGGCGGTGGTTTGCCGGGCATCTGGTGAATCGCCCGTACCGTCTTGTGCAGCCCGACCTCGTACCCCATCTAGTCTCCCCTTCCGTACGACAGCGCGGCGTGCATCACGCCATCCTCGCCGCGGTCCAGAGCCGCGAACGCCTCGGCGACCCGTTCGACCGGGAAGGTGTGGGTGGCGAGCGACTCCAGCGGCAGCCCGGCCAGCAGCGCGGCGGCCTCCCGGCGACGGCGCTCGATCGTCCAGCCGCCACTGAGCGCGGCCGGGATCGTCGAGACCTGCGTGCTGCGGATCGTCAGCCGGCGGCGGTGGAAGTGGCGGCCGAGAGGGAGCGTCGCGTCCTTGGTGCCGAGCCACGAGGCGATCAGCAGGGTGCCCTCGTGGGCGAGGAGGGCGAGCGCCGGGCCGGGCGCGTCCGCGCTCCCGGTCGCGTCGATGACCGTACGGGCGCCCGCGCCGTCGGTCTCCCGCCGGATCACCTCGGCCAGCTCCTCCGGCGGTACGGCGCGCAGGCCCAGCGACGCGGCGAGCTTCCGGCGCCAGGGGAGCGGCTCGGCGGCCACCGTGCGCGCGCCGGTCCGTTCGAGCAGGAGGGCCGTGAGCGTGCCGAGCACGCCGAGGCCCAGCACGACGACGGTATCGCCGTAGCCGGGGGCGGCGTCCAGCGTGACCTGCAGCGCCGTCTCCACCAGCGGGAACAGTGTGGCCACGCGTGGGTCCACCGCGGGCAGGCGGATCAGGGAGTCCGCCGGCGCGGTGAACACGTCCTGGTGCGGGTGAAAGGCGAAGACCAGGTCGCCGTCGTCGGCCCGGCCGACGCAGCTGTAGCCGTAGACGAACGGATAGCCGAAGGTGCCCGAGAGGGCGTCGATGCCCTCGTCGAGGGCCGTCTCCGGCGGGACCTCCCCGCGGTAGGCGAGCAGTTCGGTGCCCGAGCTGATTCCGGAGAAGATCGTCTCGACCGTGACCTGCCCGGGTGCCGGGGACTCGACCTCGCGTTCGCGCAGCTCCACGCGTCGAGGGCCGACATGCAGAACGAACCGGGCTTTCACGGCGCGTCTCTACCCTTCCGTGGACTCCGAAAAACCGCGTAGATCTTCGGTCGCGATTGAAGCACGTTGTCTCCCGACGCTAGTCCGGGAGGTCCCTATGTGACCCTCCCGGCCGTCGTCGGGGGTTTCCGTCTGGTTCGTCCGGGTACACGCAGCGCCGCGGCCGCTCAAGCGAAGCAACGAACGAGGAGGCAAGCGATCATGAGCGAGACCGGCGAACACCGTACTCACGAGCCCGACCGCGGCCCCGGCGCACACTCCGGCCACGAGAGCCTTCCGCAGCAGCGCGTGATACCCGGCATGGCGAGCGCGTCGGAGGGCTACGCCGCCGACGCCAAGGGCACGGGGCAAGGCGACCCGCTCTCCGGGGTCGAGCTCCGGCCCGACGAGGCCTCCCGAGAGGCCGGCCCGGGCGACGCACCGGCGCCGGAAACGGCACGTGATGGGACTCCCCTCCCCAAGGACTGACAACGGACCGGCATCGCGGGACTCCTCGCCCCGGGGACTGACGACGGGGCGGCGGCCGACGCCCGGAGTCGAACCACGGGCCGCCGGCGGGCGTCTGTTCTGTTCGGAACATGACGGCGAGAGGCGGTTTCCATGGTGTCGAGGCGTGCCTTCCTGTTCGGCGGCGCGGGACTCGGGGCGGTCGCGGTCGCCGGAGGGGTCGGCGCGGTCCTCGTCGAGGAGGACGTGCTGCCGGGCAAGGTGGCGTTCGACCGGGCCATCGGGCGTTGCGGGTCCGTGCCCAGCCCTCCGAGCACCCCCGGCGTGGTCCAGAATCAGACCTTCTCCTCGCGTCGGCGGGGCACCGACGTCACGGCCGTCGTCGTGCTCCCGGCCGGCGTCACGTCGCTGCGCGGGCTGCCGGTCGCGGTGGCGCTGCACGGCAACGGTGGCAACGGGGTCTCGGCCGCCGCGAATCTCCGCCTCGACCGCTACCTGACCGAGGTCGTGCGCACTCGCGGCGTCCCGCCGTTCGCGCTCGTCGCGGTGGACGGCGGGCCCAGCACGTACTGGCACCGGCGCGCGAGCGGCGAGGACCCCATCGGGATGATCGTCGATGAGCTGCTGCCCCGGCTGCGCCGGCAGGGGGCGTCGACGGACCGGTTCGGGGTGATCGGCTGGTCGATGGGCGGCTACGGCGCGCTGCTCCTGGCCGAGACGGTCGGCGCACCACGGATGGCCGCCGCCGTCGCCTCCTCGCCCGCGCTGTTCCCCTCGTACGACAACGCCCGCCGCACGAACCACCAGGCGTTCGACGACGCGGCCGACTTCGCGCGCAATGACGTGTTCGCGGGCCTGGACCGGCTGAAGGGCGTGCCGGTCCGAGTGGACTGCGGCACCAGCGACCCGTTCGCGCCGATGGTCCGCAAGCTGCGTACGCGGCTGCGCCCGGAAGGGGCGATGAGCGGCGGATGCCATGACGGAGCGTTCTGGCAGCCGCACCTGCCGGACCAGTTGGTCTTCCTCGGCGGTCACCTGCACGCCCGCTGATGCTCGCCGCGGGAGTGGTCAGCGGAGGCCGAGGCGGCGCCGCGCGATCAGTACGGATGCCAGGCTGAGCACGGCGAGGGCCATCAGGTACCAGGTGATGGCCAGCTTGTCGCCGGTGACGTCGACCAGCCAGACGATCAACGCGGGGGTGGTGCCGCCGAAGAGCATGACGCCCAGGTTGTAGCTGAGCGACATCCCCGTCGCGCGGCTGCCGGTCGGGAACAGGTCGGACAGCAGCGCCGGGAGCGGGCCGAAGTAGCCGGCCTTCAGGACGCCGATCAGGAACATCACCCCGAGGATCACCCCGAAGCCCGGATGCGCGACGAGGAAGGCGAACGCCGGATACAGCAGCGCCAGGATCAGCACCGCGAACAACGCCATCGGCCGGGTCCGGCCGACCTTGTCCGACCAGTAGCCGACCAGGGGAGTCCCGACCGTGAGAACGGCACCGGTCACCATGGTCGCGGCGAACCCGGTCGAGGTGGGCAGCCCGAGCTGCTTGACGGCGAAGACCGGGATGTAGGTGATCAGGTAGGTGATCGCCGTGGACACGGCGAGCGCGCCGATCGCCAGCAACACCCGGCTCTTGTGGTCACGCAGCACCGCGGCCACCGGTCCGTGCGCCTGCCCCGCCTCAGCCGCGCGGGCGAACGCCGGGGTCTCGTCGACCTTCCGGCGGATGTAGTACCCGATCGGCCCGATCAGCAGGCCGAAGGCGAATGGGACGCGCCAGCCCCAGGTCTCCAGCTGCGCCGTGGACAGCGACCCGGTGAGCACCGTTCCGAAGGACGCCGCGAGCAGTGTGCTGACACCCTGACTGGCGAACTGCCAGCTGGACATGAACCCGCGCATGCCCGGGGCGTGCTCGACCAGGAACGCCGTCGAGCTGCCGAACTCTCCGCCCGCCGAGAAGCCCTGCACGAGCCGGGCGAGGAGGATCGCGACCGGCGCGACCAGGCCGATGGCGGCGTACCCCGGCATGACGGTGATCACGAGGGTGCCGAGCATCATCAGCCTGATCGACAGCATGAGCGCCGCCTTGCGGCCGACCCGGTCCGCGTACCGGCCGAGGACGATCGCGCCTAGCGGCCGCACGACGTACGACACGCCGAAGGCACCGAGCGCGAGCAGGAGCGAAACGGTGTCGTCGGAGGCGGGGAAGAAGATCTTGGCGATGGTCGCCGCGAAGAACCCGTAGATCGCGATGTCGAACCATTCGAGCGCGTTCCCGATGGACGCCGCGATGATCACACGATGTACCGAGGTTCCGTACGGGCTGTCCGCCGGCCGGTTCGCGGTGGTCGAAACGTCCATCTCTCTCCTTGTATGCGCCGGGGCGGTCACGTACGGGCGGTGTCGCCGAGGTCCCAGAAGAGACCTGCCATGATCTCCAGCGCCTCACGGGCCAGGGGCGCGAGCAGGTGCTCGTCGGGGGCGTGCTGGGCGCACGCCGGGTACGAGTGCGGAAGCCAGATCGTGCACAGGCCGAGCGCGTCGGCGAATCCGTCGTTCGGGATGGTGCCGCCGAGGTTCGGCATGATGGCGGGCGCGGAGCCGGTGGTGCGTTCTACCGAGGTCGCGGCCCACCGCACCCACGGGGCGTCCGGGTCCGTCCTCGTGGCCGGCATGACGCGGCCCGCCTCGACCTCCACCATCGGGAAGCCGTGCTCGTCGAGGTGCCGGCGTATCGCGGCCTCGGCGCCTGCCGCATCCGTGCCCACGACGAAGCGGAGCTGGCAGTGGGCGAACGCTTCGCCGGGGATGGCGCCCACCGGCCGGTCGGGCGTTCCGCCGGACAGGGCGAGGACCTCGAAGGTGTTCCAGCCGATGAGACGTTCGGCGGGGGTGAGCCCTGGCTCGCCCCAGTCCTCGTCGACGTCCGGGTCTCCGGGGCCGCCGCCGACCGGAAGGTCCGTGAGGGCCTGCCGGACGTTGGCCGGGATCTCCGGGGGGAGCAGGCCGGGCACCAGGATGCGTCCCCGCCCGTCCACCAGGGACGCCAGCGCGTTGGCGAGCACCGTGGCGGGGTTGCGCAGGAGACCGCCCCAGTTTCCCGAGTGATGGGCGCCGTCCCGGAGCCGTACGCGCAGGGTGAGGTTGAGGCCGCCGCGCGAGCCCAGGAAGAGCGTCGGACGCTCCGCGCTGACGCGGGGACCGTCGGAGGCGATCAGCAGGTCGGCGGCGAGGTCGTCCGCCATGGTGGCGCACAGCGCCCGCAGCCCCGGCGAGCCGGTCTCCTCACCGGTCTCGATGAGGACTTTGAGGTTGAAGCCCAGCCGGCCGTTCCGCGCGCGGAGCACCTGCTCCAGCGCCGCGAGGTTGACGGTGTGCTGTCCCTTGTTGTCGGCGCTGCCCCGCCCGTACCAGCGATCGCCCTCGACGACGAGACGCCACGGGTCGAGGCCGACGCGCCACCGCTCCGCGTCACCCGGGACGACGTCGGCGTGCCCGTAGGTCAGCACGGTCGGCAGTCCGTCCCCCTCGTGGCGGTGGGCGACGAGGAAGGGGCCGTGGCCGGCCACGGGGTTGTCGATGATCCGGTGGGCGGCGCCGAGGCGTTCCACGGCCGGCGCCATCTCCCGTTCGAGATACCGGCGCAGAACGGGCACCGACTCGGGCCTCCCGCTCTCGGTGGGGACCGCGACCCGCCGCTCGAGGGCGGCCTGAAATGCGCCGGAGTCAAAGTAATCGCGGGCGTATCGGATCGCCGCCGAACGTGACACCGTGATCCTTTCCAGAGTCAGGAAACATCGCGGCGATATGCCCGTCGACCTGCCGCAAGACCAATTCGTCTAATGCCAGGCAGGCTAGTGAGTGCCCTTCATCGGCACAATTATCATTATCCGAAGGCGGCATTGCCGATACGGCAAGGCAGACGCGCCGCCCGACGGATAGGGTCGTCCGATCGGCGCCGTCCGCCGGGACAAGGGGGTGAGTGCGGCGTGAACCTCAGTGGCGTGAACCTCACCGGTCCCGTGCTGCGCTACTTCCTCGAGGTGGCCGGCACCGGCTCGATCAGCCAGGCCTCGGAGCAGCTGCACGTCGCGGCGTCCGCCATCAGCCGGCAGATCGCGAAGCTGGAGCACGACCTCGGGGTGCCGCTGTTCGAACGGCGGCCGCGCGGCATGGTGCTCAGCGAAGCGGGCGAGCTGCTGGCGGCGTACGCGCGGCGCAGCCGGCTCGAGTCCGACCAGGTCATTGAGGAGATACGCGGCCTCGGCGCGCTCCGGCACAGCGTCATCCGGCTGGCCAGTTCGGAGGGCTTCGCCCGGGACCTCCTGCCCGAGGCGATCGTCGCCTTCCGCGGGTCGTACCCCGGCGTGCGGTTCCGGCTGCGCGTCGACGCGCCGTCGGCGGCCACCGACGCGGTCCGCGAGGGGGCCGCGGACCTCGCCGTCACCTATGCCCTGGCCCCGGAGCCGGACATCAAGGTGGAGTACTCCGCGGCGCAGCCGATCCACGCGCTGGTCCCGGCCGGTCACCGGCTCGCCGAGCGGACCGAGATCCGGCTCGCCGACCTGCTGCCGTATCCGCTGGCGCTGATGGAAAAGGGCACCACGATCCGGCAGTTGTTCGATATCTGCGTCAGCCTGGAAGGGCTGCGATTCGAGCCCGCCTTCGTCAGTAACTATTCCGGTGCGCTCTACGGATTCGTGCAGAACAACGGCGGTGTCACCATCGCGGGCTCGCTCACGCATCGGCGGCGGCTGGGGCCCGACGGGCTGGTGGCCGTGCCGATCAGCGACCCGGAGATGTCCCGCCGCAGCCTCCAGATCCAGTCGATGGCCCAGCGGACCCTGCCGAAGGCCGTCTCCGCGTTCCTCGTCCACCTCATCGCGCACATCGACCGGCCGTAGTGGCTCACTCCTCCAGCGTGCGGGCCACGGCCTGGACGACCACCTGGGACAGGTCGCCGGTCTGCTGGTGGAACTCCCGTTGCTGGTCGGCGCCGTTGCCGCGTTTGAGCACGTCGAGGAGGAGCCCTTCGACCGCGATGAGGTCTCCGCTCTCGGCCAGGACGGGCGCGGCGTGGTCGAGTAGCGCCCGTACGGCCGTCTCGGCCGGGACCGGGACACCTGTCAGGGGGTGCACCAGGTCCTGCCGCAGGCCGTACCGGGCCGCCCGCCAGGTGGCGAGCTGGAGCTGTCCCACCCGGTCCTGCTGGGGCGGCTCGCCCGCTCGCCAGGCCGCGGCAGCCGTCTCCACCAGCGCGCGGACCAGCGCGGCGATCAGCACGGCGTGATCGACCAGGAGACAGACGTCGGCGACCCGGATCTCGATCGTCGGGTAGTGGTGGGAGAGCCGCGCGTCGAAGTAGACCATCGCCTCGTCGAGGATCGCGCCGGTGCGCAGCATGTCGTCGATCGCGGCCCGGTAGCCGGCCGCCGATCCGAACAGTTCGGTGGGGCCCGCCGACGGCCAGCGCCCCACCGCCAGCCGGCGGTAGCTGGCGTAGCCGCTGTCGGCTCCCTGCCAGAACGGAGAGTTGCCGCTCAGCGCGAGGAGCGTTGGCAGCCAGGGACGGATCCGGTCGAGGACGGCGACGCCCTCATCGGGTGATCTGACCGCGACGTGGACATGACACCCGCAGGTGAGGTGTTCGGCCGCGGTGAGGGAGTACAGCTCGGCCATCCGCAGGTACCGCTCGGTGGGCGTCACGATCGGCCGGACGGGGAGCGGGCAGGTCCCGAGTGCGGCGATGGTCACGTCATGGCGCTGGGCGGCGGCCGCCGCGCGGCGCCGTCTCTGGCGGATCTGATCGGCGAGTTCGGTCATCGAGAGGCACGGGCGCGTTCCGGTCTCCAGCTGCTGGCGCTGGAACTCGCTCTGGAGCAGCCCTCCATCGCCTCCGTGCGGCAGGAGCCGGAGTACGGCGTCGGCCGCCGCGCGTGGCGTTCCGGTGTTCGGGTCGACGAGGAGGAATTCCTCTTCAACTCCCACGGTGCGAATATCCACTGTGTCCTACTTTGCAGGTTTTTCGCGACGATCACGTAAAGGCATGGCAACTCCAGTTCACGCTGGATAAAAACCCCCGCATCGCATGATCGATGATCAATACCCCCTGTCTATGTCAGAGTAAAACGCGGCGAACTCCTACCTACCGGGAATCGCGGGTTTAGTTGGCAGATAGTCTTGATCCGGGCGACTATCTGAAAATTCGTGATTGCAGCGGCGTAACGGGGCGGATGTGGTTCCGGTGCACTCCGGTGCGGCGGACGGCCGCCTCCGGCCGTTGAACGTCCGGTTTGCCGGGACAATCGTCGGCATGTGGTTCGGCATCCTGGGTCCCCTGGACGTGCGGTCGGCCGACGGGGAGCCGATCTCCGTGGGCGGTCCCCGGCCCCGTGCGCTGCTCGCGATGATGCTGCTGCACGCGGGCCGGCCGGTCGGCGTGCAGCAGCTGGTCGACGGCCAGTACGGCGACGAACCGCCATCCGGTGCACTCAACGCCGTTCAGGCGCAGGTGTCCCGGGTGCGGCGTCACCTGCCGCCGGGGACGCTCGAGTACGACGGCATCGGATACCGGCTGGCGGTCGACCCCGACGACGTCGACGTCCATCGCTTCGAGCGGCTGGCCCGGGAAGGGCGGAGACTCCTGGGAGCGGGCGCCCACGCGGACGCCGCCGCGATCCTCCGCCGGGCCCTCGGGCTCTGGCGCGGCCCGGCCCTGGCCGACCTGCCCTTCGCCGACGCGGACAAGGCCCGCCTGGAGGAGCTCCGGCTGGCCGCGACCGAGGACCTCGTCGAGGCTCAGCTGGCCCTGCCCGACGGGTCGCCGGTCGCGGAGCTGCGGCGGCTGGTGGCCGAGCACCCGCTGCGGGAACGGCTCCGCGGCCAGCTCATGCGCGCCCTGAACGCCGCCGGGCGGCCCGCCGAGGCCCTCGCGGTGTACGAGGAGACCCGACACCTGCTCGCCGAGGAGCTGGGCGTCGACCCCTCCCCGGAACTGGCCGCCATCCAGCTGGCCGTCCTGCGCGCCCAGCGGCCGAGCCGGCGCCGCACCGGCGGCCGACGGCCCAGCTGACGAGCTTCGTCGGACGCGAGCGCGAGCTCGCCCGCATCGAGGAGCTCCGCGACGCGCGGCTCATCACGGTCCTCGGCCCCGGCGGCGCCGGCAAGACCCGGCTGGCGATCGAGGCGGCGGGCCGGGGCCGGCGTGAGTCGGTCTTCGCGGACCTGTCCCCGCTGGAGGACGGGGACCAGGTCCCGCAGGCGGTCCTCGGCGCGCTCGGCCTGCGCGAGGCCGGATTCCAGTCGCTCGAGGCGCCCGACCCGATCGGGCGCCTCGCCGCGGCGATCGCGGACCGGGACCTGCTGATCGTCCTCGACAACTGCGAGCACGTCATCACCGCCGCCGCGGCGCTGGCCCGCCGCCTGCTGGGCGAGTGCCCGGCGCTGCGGATCCTGGCCACGAGCCGGGAGCCGCTCGGGATCACCGGCGAGACGCTGGT
This sequence comes from Actinoallomurus acanthiterrae, assembly GCF_054775715.1. NCBI lineage: Bacteria > Bacillati > Actinomycetota > Actinomycetes > Streptosporangiales > Thermomonosporaceae > Actinoallomurus > Actinoallomurus acanthiterrae. The sequence continues at coordinate 596,774 of NZ_BAAHCO010000001.1, forward strand.
GCCGCTCGCGCCGCTGGACGTTCCACCGCCGGACTCCACGCACGCCGTGGACTACCCGGCCGTGCGGTTGTTCGCCGACCGGGCGGCGGCCGTACGGCCCGGCTTCGCGGTCGGACCCGGCAACGCCGAGGCCGTCACGCGGATCTGCGCGGCGCTCGACGGGCTGCCGCTCGCCATCGAGCTGGCCGCTGCCCGGTTGCGCACGTTCCCCGTGGAGGAGATCGCCCGCCGCCTCGCCGAACACGACCGCTTCCGCCTGTTGTCGCGCGGCGACCGTACGGCCGCGTCCCGGCACCAGACCCTGCGCGCGGTCGTCGAGTGGAGCTGGGACCTGCTCGGACCGGACGAGCGGGTGGCGGCCCGGCGCTTCTCCGTCTTCGCCGGGGGCGCGTCGTTCGAGGCGGTCGAGGCGGTGTGCGGCCCGGACGCCGCCGACGTGCTCGTCGACCTGGCGGACAAGTCGCTCGTCGAGACGGACGGCGTCCGCTACCGGATGTTCGACACGATCGCCCTGTTCTGCGCCGAGCGCCTGGCCGAGACCGACGAGCCGCAGCGCGTACGCGCCGCCCACGCCCGCCACTTCCTCGACCTCGCCCAGCGCGCCGATCCCCATCTGCGCCGCGCCGAGCAACTGGAGTGGCTGGCCCGGCTCTCCGCCGACCACGACAACCTGATGGCCGCGCTGCGCTGGGCCGTACGCCACGACCGGGAGACGGCGTCGCGGCTCGTCGCCGCGCTCGGGGCGTACGGCTGGCTGAGCGGGCGGCGCGGCGAGGTGGGCAAGGCCGCGGCCGAGCTCCTCGACGCGCCCGCCGAAGGACTGGACGAGGAGTACCTCGCGTGCATCGTCCAGGCCATGCCCCGGCCCGGTGCGGAGCACTGGAAACGGGCGGAGGCGATCATACGAACGCTGGACCTGCCCCTGCGGTACCCGTTCACCGTGGCCCTGTGGGCGATGACCGCCGGGCCGCCCGGGCCGTCCGATGCCCGCAGCGACCGCCTGCTGGAGGGCGACCCGTGGATCCAGACGCTCGAACGGCTCGGCATGGCCCTGATGATCCTGCTCGGCGGCGATCAGGCCGAAGGCGAACGCCGGATCGACGACGTGCTGACCCGCTTTCGCGCGATCGGCGAGCGCTGGGGGACCGCCCAGGCCCTGGACTGGCTCGCGGTGATCGCGGGCCGGCGCGGCGAGTGGCCTCGCGCCCGGGACCTCTGGCGCGAGGCGCTCACGCTGCTCGACGAACTCGGCGCGTACGAAGAGACCGTCGACGTCCTCGTACGCCGGGCCGAGGCGCTCATCCGGGAGGGCGACCTTCCCGCCGCGACCGACGACCTCCGGCGGGCCGAGGAGCTGTCCCGAAAGGCCGGCCGGACGCGCCGGCGTCGGTGCATCTCGGGCTGGCGGAGATCGCCCGGTTCGGCGGCGACCTCGCCGAGGCCAGGCGACGGCTCGATCAGGGCCTGCGGGTCTCCGGAAGCGTGAGCTTCGGCGCCGAGAAGACCCAGCCGTGGATGTTCACCGCGCTCGGACGGCTCGCCGAAGCCGAAGGGGACGACGACGCGGCCCGGACCTGGCATCACCGTGCCGTCGCCGCCGCGCGGGAGTCCCCGCTGGCCGTCGACCTCGCCGACGCCGTCGAGGGACTCGCCGGAATCGTCGTACGGGACGGGGCAGGGGAGCGCGCCTCGGTACCGCTCAAGGCGAGGAATCGCGCCCCGGCCCTGCCTGGGGCCGGGGAGCACGGCTCGGTCCCGCTCCGGACAGGGGAGCGCGCCGCGGTCCTGCTCGGGGCGGCGGTCGCGCTGCGCGGGACGGCCGTGACACACGACCAGGACGTCGACCGGGCCGCCGCCCGTGCCCGCGACCTCATCGGCGCGGAGGCGTTCGCCGGGGCGTTCGCGCGCGGTGCCGCGATGTCCCGCGCGGAGGCGCTGACAGTCGTCGACGAGACTGTCAGCGGATAGCGGACGGACTGTCAACGCCCCCGGCGAAGGTCGGGGACATGAAGAACACGACAGTCCTCATCTCCGGCGCGAGCATCGCCGGCCCCGCCCTCGCCTACTGGCTGGAGCGCCACGGCTGCACCGTCACGGTCGTCGAGAGGGCCCCCGCCCTGCGCAGCGGCGGTCAGGCCGTCGACTTCAAGGGCCCGACCCACATGACGGTCCTGGAGCGCATGGGCATCCTCGACGAGGTGCGCCGTCGTCAGACCGGCGGGCACGACACCAGCTTCATCGACGCGGACGGCCGGCCGCAGGCGGTCATGCCGGGCGAGTTCAGCGGCGGTGAGATCGAGATCGGCCGCGGTGACCTGGCCGCCCTGCTGTACGAGCGGACCGCCGGGCGGTGCGAGTACATCTTCGGCGACTCGATCACCTCGCTCACCGAGACGGCCTCCGGCGTCCACGTCACCTTCGAGCGCGGCGCGCCGCGCACCTTCGACCTCGTGGTCGGCGCGGACGGCATCCACTCCAACGTCCGCCGCCTGGCCTTCGGCCCCGAGGAGGAGCACGTGCGCTTCCTCGGCCACTACTACGCGCTCGCCGACGTCGCCGCCGCGGGCCCCGCCGTGCAGAGCGTGATGTACAACGAGCCGGGCCGCATGGTGTCGCTCTGGGGCAACAAGGCGTCGGCGTTCTTCGTCTTCGCCTCCGAACCGCTGCAGTACGACCGCTGGGACACCGAGCAGCAGAAGCGCCTCCTCGCCCGCGCCTACCAGGGCGCGAAGTGGAAGGTGCCCGAGATCGTCGCCGCCGCGTCCGGCGCCTCGGAGTTCTACCTCGACTCGATCAGCCGCGTCGAGATGGACCACTACGCCAAGGGCCGGGTCGTCCTGCTGGGCGATGCCGCGTACGGCAACACCCTGGGCGGCTTCGGCACCGGCCTGGCCATCGTCGGCGCGTACGTCCTGGCCGGGGAGCTCGCGGCGGCCGGCGGCGACCACCGGGTGGCCTTCCGCCGGTACGAGGAGGAGTTCCGCGGCTACGCCAAGGTGGCCCGGAAGGGCAACGCCGGCCCGTTCCTCGCCCCGCCGACCCAGGCCCGCATCACCATGCGGAACCAGATGTTCAAGCGCCGGCTCCTGCTCAAGTCGTTGCTGTGGATGACCGACAAATTCGCCTCGAACATCGACCTCAAGGACTACCCCGCCCCGGGCCACCCGCGCATGTCCCCGACGCACGAGGCATGACGACGGCACCCTTCTCGCCTTTCTCGGCCGCGTTGTCTAGATCAGCCGGGATCGACGACGCGGTAGCCCACGCCGGGCGTGGTGATGACGACGGGTGGGTCGCCCAGTTTGCGGCGCAGTCGGCCGATGGTCACCGCGACCGTGTTGGTGAAGGGGTCGGCGTGCTCGTCCCAGACCTGTTCGAGCAGGCTCTCGGCGCTGAGGAAGGCGGGCGTGGCGCGCAGGAGCGCTTGGAGGACCCCGAACTCCTTGACGGACAGGTCGAGGAGGCGGCCGTCGCGGGTGACGGTGCGCCGTACGGGATCCAGTTCGATCCCCGCCGCGCGCAGCGTACGGGCCCGCGCGGCGGGCCGGCGGCGTGCGAGGGCCCGGACCCGGAGGACGAGCTCGGGGAAGTGGAACGGCTTGGCGAGGTAGTCGTCCGCTCCCAGGATCAGCCCGCTGACGCGGTCGCCGGGTGCTCCGGCCGCGGTCAGCATGAGGACCATGGCCCGGTCGTCGTTCTCGGTGATCATCTGGCAGAGGGTGTCGCCGTGCAGTTTGGGCAGGTCGCGGTCGAGGACGACCACGTCGTAGGCGTTCACGTCGAGCTTGGCGACGGCCTCCAGCCCGTCGTGGGCGACGTCCACGGCCATGCCCTGGTCGCGCAGCCCTTCGGCCAGGACGTCGGCGAGCGAACGGGCGTCCTCGACCACCAGCACCCTCACGCCGGAACACCCGCGTGCACCAGCGACGGCAGCGAGACGCCGACGCGCAGCCCGCCGTCGGGGCGGGCGCGCAGGTCCAGGGTGCCGCCGTGCGCGGTGGCGACGGCCGCGACGATCGACAGCCCGAGCCCGGTCCCGTCGTCCGTGCCCGTACGGTCGGCGCCGAGCCGCCGGAACGGCCGGGTCAGCTCGGCGACCTGCCGTGGGTCGAGGACCTCGCCGCCCGTCTCGACCACCAGGTGCGCGTTCTCGCCGTCGGCCACGGTGGCGACCCGGATCCAGCCGCCGTCCTCGTTGTGGCGGATCGCGTTCTCGATGAGATTGTCGACCATACGGCGCAGGAGCGCCCGGCTGCCCCGTACCGGCGTGTCGCCGTCCGCGGTCTCCTGGACGGACAGCCGCCGGGCGGCGATGTCCGCGGACCGGGCGGCCACCGCTTCGGAGGCGACGTGGGCGAGCGAGAGCGTCGCGCGGTCCGGGAGGTCGCCGTGCTGCGTCCGGGCGAGGACGAGGAGACCCTCCAGCAGGCGGTCGACCTGGTCGAGCTCGCCACGGAGCCGGTCGGCGAGGGCGACGGTCTGCGGCGGCGCGGGCTCCGGCTTGGCCACCGCCACGTCCAGTGACGCCCGCATCGTGGTGAGCGGCGTGCGCAGCTCGTGAGAGGCGTCGGCGACGAAGCGGCGCTGGGCGGCGAAGGAGCTCTCAAGGCGTTCCAGCAGGTCGTCGATGGTGTCGGCGAGATCCTTGACCTCGTCGGCGGGGCCGGCCACGGCCAGCCGCTCGTGCAGGTTGTCCGCGGTGATCCGCCGCGTCGCCGCGGTGATCGTCCGCAGCGGACGCAGCACCCGTCCCGCGAGGAGGCGTCCCAGGACGATCGACGCCACCGCCATGACGGCCAGCGCGATCGCCGACCCGACCAGCAGCCGACGATTCTCGGCCTCATGCTGCTCGGTGAGCTGAGTCTGCAGCCAGGCGATCTGCATCTGGGCCTGGGCCAGCGCCGTCTCCTGGGGCGCCGGCTCCTGGCCGGGCGGGTGCATGGTGCTGACCCGCGATCCGAGGGTCGGGACGTTGGCGATCGCCAGCAGTCCCGCGGCGGACACGAAGAACACGACGCCGTACAAGGCGGTGAACCGCGACCGTACGGTGCGCCCCGGCCGGGTGAGGCGGCGGACCGGCCGGGTGAGGTGATGATCCGACCCGTTCGACATGTCCAACTCCTCCGTTTCCGCGCGGGCACTCAGCATGCCCGGTCGGCCCTAACAGCGGAATAACGGCGTCCGTTCGGCCCTGGTCACGGCGTTCGCTCCAGGATCGGCCCGGTTCCACAGCCGAGCGAAGAGGAGGGGACAGTGAACGGGGAAGCGATCATCGAGGTCAATGGCCTGCGCAAACGCTTCGGGTCGACCGTGGCGCTGGACGGGATGTCGTTCACCGTGCGGCCTGGACGGGTCACCGGGTTCGTCGGGCCCAACGGCGCCGGGAAGTCCACGACCATGCGGGTGATCCTCGGCCTGGACGCGGCCGACACGGGCACCGCGCTGGTCGGCGGCCGGCCGTACCGGAGCCTGCGCGATCCCCTGCGCCACGTCGGGGCGCTGCTGGACGCCGCCGCGCTCCAGCCGAGCCGTACCGCGCGGAGCCACCTGCTGTGGCTGGCCCACTCCCAGGGCATGGACGCCAGGCGGGTCGACGAGGTGATCGAGCAGGTCGGGCTGCGGTCCGTGGCGCGGCGCCGGGCCGGCGGCTTCTCGCTGGGCATGCGGCAGCGGCTGGGGATCGCCGCGGCGCTGCTCGGTGACCCGCCGGTGCTCATGCTCGACGAGCCGGTCAACGGCCTCGATCCCGAGGGGATCCGATGGATCCGCGGGTTCCTGCGGTCGCTGGCGGCGGAGGGCCGCGCCGTGCTGGTGTCCAGTCACCTGATGAGCGAGCTGCAGGACACCGCCGACCACCTCGTCGTGGTGGGCCGCGGCCGGGTCGTCGCGGACACCGGCGTCGCGGACCTGATCGCCACCGCGTCCCGTGGCCGCGTCACGGTGCGCACGCTGGAGCCGGACCGGGCGATGACGGCGCTGGCGCACTCCGGCGTCGCCGTGACCGTCACCGGCCGCGACACACTCGTCGTCTCCGGGCTGCCGGCGGAGCGGATCGTGGCGTTCCTCACCGCGAACGCGCTGCCGTTCTCCGAGGTCGCGGCCCACCGCGCGACCCTGGAAGAGGCGTACATGGAGCTCACCCGGGACGCGGTCGAGTTCCGCGCCGCCACGGCGCGGGAGGCGACCCGATGACCTTCGCAAGGTTGCTGCGCGCGGAGTGGACCAAGTTCCGTACGGTCCGCGGCTGGGTGATCGGCCTGGTGGTCGCGGCGCTGGTCACCGTGCTGCTCGGGCTCTTCTCCGCCTCGGGAAGCCACTCGTCGTGCGGCGGACCGACCGACGTCTGCCCCGCCGTGCCGATCGGGCCGGGCGGCGAGGCGGTGGACGACAAGTTCTACTTCGTCCACCGGTCGCTGCAGGGGGACGGCTCCATCACCGTTCGCCTGACCTCCCTGACCGGACAGGTCCGCCTCCCGGACGCCACGCCCGGCGTCCGGCAGGTCGCCTCCAAGGTCGAGCCGTGGGCGAAGGCCGGCGTGATGGTCAAGGACGGCACCCGGCTGGGGTCGGCGTACGCCGCGCTGATGGTCACCGGCGGACACGGCGTGCGGATGCAGTACGACTACACCCACGACGTCGCCGGCCGCTCAGGCGGCGTGTCGAAGACGTCCCCGCGCTGGCTGCGGCTGGTCCGCTCCGGCGACGACCTCACCGGCTACGAGTCGGCCGACGGCAGCCGGTGGTCGAAGGTGGGCACGGCACGTCTGGCCGGGCTGCCGGCCACCGTGCGGATCGGCCTGTTCGCGGCGTCCCCGGGCGACCTGACGGTGACGCAGGCGGATCTCGGCGGGGTCGTCGCGGCGTCGCGGTTCGCCCAGGCCACCGGGGTCTTCGACGAGGTGAGCCTGGGTGGCGGGACATCGGGCGGCGCGTGGAGCCACGACGACCTCGGAGCCACCAGGGAACCCGACGGGGCGATCCACCATCCGGGCGGTCTGGTGAGGTCCGGCGGCACCTTCACCGTGACCGGGGTCGGCGACATCGCCCCCCGCACGGACGGCATGACCGTCGAGAAGACACTCTCCGGACTGCCGGCGGGGCTCATCGTCGTGATCGTGGTGGCGGTGGTGTTCATCACCGCGGAGTACCGCCGGGGCCTGATCCGGACCACCCTGCTCGCCTCCCCGCGGCGGGGCCGGGTGCTGACGGCGAAGGCCCTCGTGCTCGCCGCGCTGACCTTCCTCGCCGGGCTGGCCGCCGCCGGCGTCACGATGCCGGTCGCCACGCACATCCTGCGCTCCAACGGGAACTACATCCTGCCGGTCGGCTCGCTCACCCAGCTGCGCGTCGTGGCCGGTACCGCCGCACTGGCCGCCGTCGTCGCCGTCCTCGCCCTCGCGCTCGGCACGGTGTTCCGGCGCAGCGCCCCGGCGATCACGATCACCCTCGTGCTGGTCATCCTGCCGCGCATCCTGGCGACCACGTCCGTCCTGCCGGTGGACGCGGCGCGCTGGCTGCTGCGCCTCACCCCGGCCGCCGGGTTCGCGATCCAGCAGAGCATCCCGGCGTACCCCCAGGTCACCGCCTCCTTCTCACCCCAGGGCGGCTACTACCCGCTGCCGCCATGGGCCGGTCTCGCCGTCTGCTGCGGATACGCCGTGCTCGCCCTCGGCCTGGCCGTCCTCCTGCTGCACCGGAGGGACGCATGAGTCAGCACAGCGCCCCCGATCGAGGAGGGCTCATGAGCGAGCGGAGCGTGAGCATGGCGGCTCGGGTCACTCCCCCGACGAAGGAGGGCTCGTGACGCGCGAACTCCACGCGGAGTGGACGAAACTGCGCACCGTGACGAGCACGGCCTGGCTGCTGCTCGGCGGGGTCGCGCTGACCGTCGCCATCAGCGCCGCGGTCACCGCGACCGTGTCCTGCCCGGCGACGGGCTGCCCGTACGACACCCCGAAGGTCGCCCTGACGGGGGTCCAGGCGGGCCAGGCGATCATCGCCATCCTGGCTGTCCTGACCATCACCGGCGAGTACGGCACCGGCATGATCCGGACCACCCTGGCCGCGATGCCGCGCCGCAACGCCGTCCTGGCCGCCAAGGCGACGATCCTCACCGGCCTGACACTGGCCGCGGGGACGGTGGCCGTGCTCGGGTCGCTGCTCACCGCACGGCTCATCCTGCCCGGCAACGGCTTCGTCCCCGCCCACGGTCAGGCGCTCTTGTCCCTGGCCGACGGGCCGACGCTGCGCGCGGCCGTCGGCTCGGTCCTCTACCTCGCGCTGATCGCCCTGCTCGGCCTCGGCGTCGCCACCGCCGTACGGGACTCGGCGACGGCCATCGGCGTCGTGTTCGGCCTGCTGTACATCCTCGCGGTCCTGCCGGTCATGACCTCGGACCCGGACTGGCAACGGTTCCTGTGGCGGATCTCGCCGATGGAGGCGGGCCTCGCCATCCAGTCGACCACCAACCTGTCGAGCCTGCCGCTCGGCCCGTGGGCGGGGCTGGGCGTGCTCGCCGCGTGGGCCGCCGGGGCGCTGCTCACCGGCGGCCTGCTGCTCCGAATGCGCGACGCGTGAGAGCGGCGTCAGAGCGCCTTGGCGTCCTTGACCTTCCCGTTGATCGTCAAGCTCTTGTGGAACAACTTATCGGCCTGCACCATGAAGCAGGTTCCCTTCTTCATGGTGCGCGGCTTTTCCTTAGCCGTCATCACGTAGTACTTGTTCTTCTTCATGTAATCCTTTAGGTACGTGTACCTCCAGTCGGTGAACGACACGTGGCGCTTGTCGCAGGTGACGAGGCGCAGCTTGAGCGAGTCCACGCCGCCGGTGTTCGTCAGCTTGATGTAGACCTTGCCCGTGCGAGTGATCTTGAAGCGTCCCTTGGTCAGGGCCTTACTGAAATTCTTCGTGTGCAGGGACCATTTGGCCTCCGACGCCTTCGCGGTGACGGACGCGTCGGCGGTCGCGGCGGGCAGTGCGATGGCGGCGGCCGCCATTCCGGTTAGCAAGGCGAGGGAAAAGAGCTTGCGCATGTGGACTTCCTTCTAGGGAAATTTCCGAAGCGGACATTGCCGGTCTTGTTGCCATTGACCGAGCGCAACCATACGCCATCGTATGGTTGCTCACAAGAAGGCTTCACTGTTTACGTTCGGGCTTGATCCCCTACGAAGGTGGCGAAACCGTCGAGATGGCGGGCAAGGCTGTACTCGAACAGTCCGTCCAAGTCCGAGGCTGTTTCCTGTTCGATCGTGGCCAGCAGTGGAAAGCGTCCGCTGCCGAGGAGTTCGTTGGCCCGCTTTCGCTGTTCCAGCCACCATTGGTCGAGCGGCACACCGGTCTCCTGCTCCGCTTCGGTCTCGTCCGCCATGGGCAGGGCAACGGTGATGACCAGTGCGTGCAGCGTGAGGGCCTCGCGAAGCCGCGTCGTCATGGGCAGCCCGAGCCCGTCGAGTGCGCGAAGGGTCCATTCGGTGTGCGCCATCATGTTGGGCACCAGCAACGGGCGAGTGAACGAGACGGCCCTGGGCAGCCAGAGGTGCCGTCGGCACAGCTCCCACTGTCGGCGGGAGATCAGTTCGAGCTTGGCCCGCCACCCTTCTGGTCCCGGGACGGGTAGCTCGGGTTCGCCGAAGACTTCGTCGGTCATCTGCGTCACCAGTTCGTCCTTGTTCGCCACGTGGCGGTAGAGCGACATCGGACCGACCTCGAGCTCGGCCGCGAGCCGTCGCATGGACACGGCGTCGAGTCCCTCGACGTCGGCGATCGCGATGGCGGTGCGGAGGACCTGCCTCCGGTTCAGCGCCTGTTTGGGGACCCCGGCCGGCCGCGGTCTCGGCGACGTCGTCAGGCCGGCTGCCTGGGGCGCGTGCGGGCGCTGACCACTGTGCCGGAACCGACCTTGGCTTCAACGAGCCCGTCGTCGCGGAGAGCCGCCATCACTTTGGTCGCGGTCGCGATCGCGACGCCCCATCGCTGGGCGATCTGCCGGATGGAGGGCATCCGGTCGCCGGGCCGCAGGTCGCCGGACAGGATCTGCGCGCGGATCTCCGCGACGATCCGCCGGTAGGGCGGATCCGGTCGCGGCGTTGACGACGGCATGGGAGCCCCCGATCCATCGGTGAGGTCGTTCGCTTGGCGAAAGTGTACTAGTTCAATTACATCAGTACTAGTTCACTTTGTTGGCTTTGACGTGGGGAAATAGTTCATATCTTTAACGACATGGATACCATGTACGCATAGTGGCTATACGCCGTACGCATCAGCGCGGTGGCCGTGAACGCAGACCAGCGCCACCCGCTCAGGCATAAGGGGAGACAACGATGACGATGAACCACGAAGCAGAGGCCGCCGCTGACGATCGCCGACCGCCGACCCTGGTGTTCGTCCACGGCACCAACTCCTCGTCGTTCTTCTGCTCGGCGCTGATCAGCGAACTCACCCTGCGCGGGCACCGGGCCGTGGCCGTCGACCTTCCGGGACACGGCGCTGAAGGGTTCTTCCCCCGGGCGTACCAGGCTCCGCAGGACCTCGAGGCGCTGGCGACCGAGCCGTCGCCGCTCGCCAAGGTCACCATCGACGACTATGTGGAGCGCGTCGTGGACGTGGTGCGTCGCGCTCGTCGGCACGGGCCGGTGATCCTCGCCGGCGCGAGCCAGGGCGGCGTCACGGTGAGCAGGGTCGGCAACGCCATCCCCGACCTGCTCGAGCGGGTCGTCTACATGGCGGCGTACTGCTGCGTGGACCTGCCGAACCTGGCCGCCTATCTGGGAACGCCGGAGAACAGCGAGAGCCTGCTTCCCCGGGTGATGGCGGCGATGGCCGCCGATCCGGCGAACCTGGGCGTGAGCCGGATCAACTGGCGATCGGCCGACCCGGCGGTGGTCGACGGTATCAAGCAGTGCCTGGCCGGTGACTTCACCGACGAGGGGGTGAGGCGGCTGCTCAACATGCTCGAGCCGGACGAGCCCGCCGGCATTCCCATGGCCGAAGCCCGGGGCGAAGCGCGGACCTGGGGCCGGATTCCCCGGACGTATGTGCGCTTCACCCTCGACCGCCTGATTCCGCCGGCGCTGCAGGACCGGTTCATCAGCGAGGCCGACCGTCTCACTCCGGACAACCCGACCGACGTACGAAGCGTCGCGGCACCCCACGTCGGCCCGTTCGAACGACCTGAACTGGTGGAGATCTTTTCCGAACTCGCCGCCCGCTGAACATGACCGCGACCGATGAGCCGCGTGCCGGGACCGCCGTCCCGGAGGTGTACCGGTGGCGGTGGGTGGCGTTGTTCGTGCTGCTGGCCGCCGAGGTCATGGACATGCTCGACGCCGTGATCACGAGTATCGCGGCACCGTCCATCCGGGCCGATCTGGGTGGTAGCGCCACCATGGTGCAGTGGCTGGGGGCCGCCTACACCCTGGCGATGGCGGTCGGCCTGCTCACCGGAGGGCGCTTGGGCGATGTCGCCGGGCGTAAGCGGATGTTCCTGGTCGGCGCGTTCGGTTTCACGGCCGGCTCGCTGTTGTGCGCGCTGGCGTGGTCGCCGGAGACGCTGATCGCCTTTCGCGGAGTGCAGGGCCTGTTCGGGGCGGTCATGATCCCGCAGGGTCTGGGCGTGATCAAGGAGATGTTCTCCGGAGAGGAGATGTCCAAGGCGTTCGGGATGTTCGGCCCGGCCATGGGGTTGTCCACCGTCGGCGGGCCGATCCTCGCCGGCTGGTTGATCGACGCGGATTACTTCGGCACCGGCTGGCGCATGATCTTTCTCGTCAACCTGCCGTTCGGGCTCCTGGCCGTCCTGGGTGGTCTGCGGTTCCTGCCCGAGTCGAGGTCCACGCGTCCGCCCAGGCTGGACCTGGTCGGTGTGGTCTTCGCGGGGGTGGCCTCGCTGCTCTTGGTCTTTCCCCTGGTGCAGGGCCGCGAGCTCGGCTGGCCGGTGTGGACGTTCTCGATGATGGCCGGGGGTGCCGTCGTCTTCGGTCTCTTCGGCTGGTACGAGAGCCGTCGGCAGCGTGCGGGCGCCGACCCGCTCGTCGTGCCGGGCCTGTTCCGCAAGCGGGGTTTCAGGGGCGGGCTGATCGTGGGGGTCGTGTTCTTCGCCGGGATGGCCGGGTTCTCCCTTGTCTTCAGCCTGTTCTTGCAGGTGGGTCTGGGATATTCGCCGCTGCGGGCGGGGCTGTCCACGGTGCCCTGGTCGGTCGGTGTGATCGTCGGGTTCGGCGTCGCTCAGGCCGTGCGGCGGTTCGGACGCCGGGTCATTCACGGCGGCACGCTGTTGATGGCCCTCGGCGCCGGGGGGATCGTCCTCACTCTGCACCTGGCCGGCACCGGCGTCGGCCCCTGGCAGTTCGCTCCCGCGCTGATCGTCACCGGCACCGGAACAGGTCTGTTGATGGCGCCCTTCTTCGAGACGGTGCTCGCGGGGGTCGAACGGCATGAGACCGGTTCGGCGTCCGGCGCGCTGACCTCCGTCCAGCAACTCGGTAGTTCTCTAGGTGTGGCGGTGCTGGGCACGATCTTCTTCGGTGTCCTCGGTGGGCAGGTCGCCGCCGCCACGGACACCGTGGCGCCGAAGGCGTTCGCCGGGGCCGGGGTCTCCGGTCCGCAGCGGGATCGGCTCGTCGCGGGCCTGCGCGCGTGCGGTCACGACCGGGCGGTGGCCAAGGACGAGCAGGCGGTCCCGGCGTCGTGCCTGCGGGCGGAGGGGCCGGTGCGGGCGGCCGGGGTTCCGGTTCAGCGGGCCGCCGCCGAGGCCGGCCGCGATGCGCTGAAGGGCGGGTTCGTGGGGGCCATGAAGGTCACGCTGTGGGTGGAGATCGGCCTGCTGGCCCTGACCTTCCTCGCGGTGTTCCTGCTGCCGAGGCACGCCCGCCCACGGGAGTGAGCCCCAGGGAGTGCCTCGGGATGCGCCGTTGACGGAGGCCCGCTCGCATGTCACCTTCTGTAGGAAAACCTTTTCCCATTTCGTGAGGTGGCGATGACCGGTCCCGGGAGACGAGACGTGCTCAGGATGGGCGCGCTGATGGCGGGCGGGCTGCCGATGCTCGCCGGCCCCCGCCCCGCGGCCGCGGCGAATGTCGCCGCGCGGCCGCCGCGGTTCCGCGACGCCTGGTTTCCGGTCACCGACTTCGGTGCCGTGGGCGACGGCACGACCGACTGCACGCGGGCGATCGACGCGGCGATCCAGGCCTGCCACACGGCGGGCGGCGGTCACGTCCTGGTGCCCGCGGGCCGGTGGGCGACCGGCGCCATCCACCTGCTCAGCCGCGTCGACCTGCACGTCGACCGGGACGCGACCCTGCTGTTCAGCACCGACCCGGCCGCGTACCTGCCGGTCGTGCTGACGCGCTGGCAGGGCGTCGAGGCGTACAACTACTCGCCGCTGATCTACGCCAACGGGCAGCGGGACATCGCCGTGACGGGCCAGGGCGTCCTCGACGCCCAGGGCGACAACGGACACTGGTGGTTCTGGGTCGGCTCCGGGCAGTACGGCTGGAAGCCCGGCATGCCGAACCAGCGGGCGGACTGGACGGCCCTGGAACGCATGGGCGTGGAAGGAACCCCGGTCGACCAGCGGGTCTTCGGGGCGGGCCACTATCTCCGGCCGAGCTTCATCCAGCCGTACGCCTGCCGGAACGTCCTGATCGAGGGCGTCACCCTGCGCCACTCTCCCATGTGGAACATCCATCCCGTGCTGTGCCGGAACGTCACGGTGCGCGACGTCTCGGTGGAGAGTCTCGGGCCGAACGGCGACGGCTGCGATCCCGACTCGTGCCAGGACGTGGTGATCCAGCGCACGAGGTTCGCCACCCACGACGACTGCATCGCCATCAAGTCGGGGCGGGACGAGGACGGCCGGCGGGTCGGGGTGCCGTCGAAGAACATCCTCATCGAGGACTGCGTCTTCACCAGCGGCGGCGGCGCGGTGGCGATCGGCAGCGAGATGAGCGGCGGCGTGTCGGACGTGGTCGCCCGGCGGCTCCACCTCCCGTACGACGCGTCGCTCGACGAGGCCAGCGTCGCCTGGATCCTGTCGGTCAAGTCCACCTCGACGCGCGGCGGGTACATCCGGGACGTCCGGGTCACCGACGTCTCGTGCCCCGCGTGGACGTACGTGCCGTTCGAGGTGACCTACACCTACATGGGCGGCGCCGGCGGCGAGCTGTACCCGGACGTGTCGGGCATCACCGTACGGAACTGGTCGGTCGGCGGCCCGTGCGACTACGCCTACCGGATCCGCGGCGCGCAGACCGCCCCCGTGCGCGACGTGCGCCTGACGAATCTCACGTTCGAGCACGCCGCGCACGAGCCGGTCGTCGAGAACGCCGACGTCATGACCCGGCACGTGACCGTCCGAGGGACCTGACGCGTCCGCCCACGGGCCCATGCGAGGTCTCACCGACGGCGCAGCAGGGCCATGGCGATGGCGACCTGGGCGGGTTCCAGCGTCGCCTTGCCGTCTTCGATGTCCCACAGGGCGTTCTGCAGCACGCGGCCGAGGGTCCAGCCGGTCGCTCGTTTCCGGTCCAGACCGAGGACCTCGGTCAGCAGGTCGAAGCGCCGGAGCGCCGTGCGAACCACGTCACCGGTGGCCTCCCCCTCCAGTGCCGGCAGCAACTCGAATCCAGGGTCGCCTGCCAGCGGTTCGGGATCGATCGCCAGCCAGGGTTCCCGCTCTCCGGCGAGAACGTTGTCGTAGTGCAGATCCCAGTGCAGCAGGCGGTCGCCGGGTTCACCGACCAGCTCGGCCACGGCGGACGCGCAGGTGCGCACCAGCCGCTGTTCGGCAGGGGCGTGCAGTGCCGGCACCGCCTGCGGGACCTGGTCGAGCATCGCGGCGGCGATGTCGGACAGCCGCCGCAGATCCTTCGGGGCGGGCACCGAGGTCAGGCGTGCCATCAGTTCGGCCAGGATCCGTACGGCCGTGGTGTCGTCGGCGATCGAGGACAGGGGCCGGGCGGCGTCCAGCCGCTCGAGCAACTGCGTGGCGCTGTTCTCGTCATGGTCGAGCAGGCGCCGTCTCCTTCAGAACCGGTAGCGGAGGACCCGGCCGCTGTCCCGGCCGCCGGGGAGGCGTGCCCCCAGCCGCAGGCCAAGCCGGGCCGCGGTCGGGAGCTCGTCCACGTCGGGCTGGTCGACGACGTACAGGTCGTCAACGTACTCGAGCCCCGCATGCGAGTCTTCCAGCGCGCGCGGGTCGTCGATGCCCCAGTGCCAGCTCCGCGCGACCTCGCGCAACCTGCCCCCCATCCACCAGAACCGGCGGCTCCAGCGGACGAGCCTGGTGCTGAAGCAGTCGAACAGCAACTGCCCGCCGTCGAACCGCTCGCAGATCCGCTGGATCAGCCGTCTGCCCTCCTCCTCGTGCAGGTACATGGTCAGCCCCTCGAACACGGCCACGGTCGGGCGGTCGGCAGGTATCTCCTCCAGCCACCCCTCGTCGGTGACCGAGGTGCCGAGCATCCGGTAGTCCCCGCCGGGATGGGGCAGCAGCCGGCGGCGCAGGTCGACGACGTCGGGGTAATCGACGTCCAGCCAGCGCACCGACGACGAGGGGACCAGCCGGTGTACCCGGGTGTCCAGGCCGCAGGCCAGGTGCAGCACGGTGGCCTGCGGGTGGTCGGCCAGGAACTCGGCGGTCCAGCGGTCCAGTTGCCGTGCGCGCAGCGCCAGCATGGCCGCGTCCCACGGTGCCTGCGTACCGGTCTTGCGCCAGTCGTAGTCGATGCGCCCGACCGCCTCGTCGGCGGTGCGGTCACCCAGGATGGAGTGCGGGGCACGGCTGTCCAGCGCCCTGGCGTACAGGGTGGCGAGCATCGTCTTCTGGACAGGGGTGAGCTCGATCTTTTCGCGGTCCATGACGCCTCGTTTCGAGGATGGGGGGACAGAGGTACTAGCCGAACGGCAGGGCGACGAGGTTGTAGGTGAGCGCGACCTTCAGGAACGCCACTCCGGCCAGGCCGATCGCCGTGTACGCGAGCCGTCCGCTCCAGCCCCACCAGCCCGTCCACCAGGCGATGGCCGTGCCCACGAGAACGCCGGCGGCCGGAACGAACGTCGCGGCCATGACGACCGGCAGGACGGTCAGCGACGGCGATCCCAGCATGATCTTCTCCTGGAGAGCGTCGCCGTCGGTCATCAGCGACGCGAACCCCGCCAGGAACGCCGTGGCGAGCGCGCCGGTGACCCAGGCGGTCAGCCAGGCGGCGCGGGACGCGCGGGAGCGGACGGGGCGCCGGCGCAGACGCCGTACGAGCGCGGCCACCGGGACGCCCAGGAAGCACAGCACCAGCGCCACGGCGCCCGCCCCGAACATCGGCAGGTAGAGCGCCGGGGAGTCGGCCCACTCCAGCTTCTCGTACGCCTCCGCGGGCGTCGCCGACGCGGACAGGATGCCCTTGCCGTCGAAGGCGATCAGGTCCTGGCCGCCGCGCTCCCGGAACAGGCCGGGCCCGGCCCGCACCCAGTGCTGTGTCGCCTTGGCCGGGTCGGGGGTCAGCCCGCTGGTCGTGAGGGCCCCGGCGCCGTCGGCCCGTACGGTCACCGGCGCGACGAGGGTGGAGACCTTGGTCAGGGCGTGGTGGCTGGTGCGGACCGACCGGTACGTCCCGGCGTACCGCGACGCGTCGCCGGCCGGGGCGTTCTGCGGCACGGTCGTGCTGCCGGGGAGGTACCGGTCGATGAGGCGGTTGATGATGCTCAGGCCGTCCCAGCCGGCGACCGCGTCCGTGCCGTCGCCGTTGAAGGCGACGTAGATGCCGATGCCCTCGTCGGGCAGCAGTGCCATCTGATCGTGGAAGCCCGGCACGTCGCCGTCCTTGAACAGGACCCGCCGGCCGTCGCGCGGGCGCTCCTCGAACTGGTAGCCCATGCCGGGGATCCGCGGGTCCTGCGCGAAGTGACGCTGCTGCATCCGCCGGGCGACGTCCCGGCCGAGCCGGGAGTCGTTCGCCAGCTGGGCGAGCATGAACCGGCTCATGTCGGCGGGGGTCGAGACCGGCCCCGCGCCGGTCGGCGACCACGGTCCGTACTGGCCCTTCTCGGCGGCGTACCCGGAGCCGGCCGGTAGCCGCGGGCCAGGGTGGCGTCGATCGCGGCCGGGTGCGGCTGGGCGAACGTCGTCGCGCTCATTCCCAAAGACTCCAGGACGTGCTCGTCGACGTACCGCGCGAACGGCTCTCCGGACGCGACCTCGACGAGGTACCCGGCCAGGGCCGCTCCGTAGTTGTCGTAGGCCACGACGGTGCCCGGCGGGCGCACTCTCGCCGGCTGCCGCTTCGCCAGGCTTTTGCCGAGGGGCTCGACGTCGGCCGGGTTAGCCCGGGCGGCGCCGACGATGTCGTCGTCGAAGCCCGCCGTGTGGGTGAGGAGGTTCTCCAGGGTGACGGGCCGGCCCGGGTAGGTGTCGCGGATCTTGAAGTCGGTGAGGTACCGGTTGACGTCGGTGTGCAGGTCGAGCCGTCCCTGGTCGACCAGTTGCAGGGCGGCGGTGGCGGTGAACAGCTTGGCCATCGAGCCCATGAAGAAGCCGGTGTGCTCGGGGTCCACGGGCCTGCGCGCACCGACGTCGGCGACGCCGTACCCCCGGGCGAAGACCTGTCGTCCTCCGGCCACCACCACGACCGCCGCTCCGGGGATCCGGTCCTTGGCCAGCAGACCGGGCACGATCCCGTCCACCGTCGCGCCGACGTCGCGCAGCGTGGGCGCCCGCTCGCCGGAGCGGCCCGTCGCAGCCTCTGCGGGCGCCGCGGCCCCGGCGACCAGCGCGCCGGTGAACAGCAGTGCGACGATCTTCTTGAACATTCGCATGGAGGCGAGTGCGAGGACGGCGGCACAGACGGTGCCGAGTGCGACGGGCGTTCTGGTCATGACGTCGACGATCCCTGGGCGGGGGCGGACGTCACCAGTGCCGGGCACACCGGCCCGACATGTAGAACGCATGATCCGGACAGGTAACTAAAATCACGACGTGGCGATCATCCTCGTGGTCCTCGTCGGCCTGGCCGTCGACCCGTGGCTGATCCACCCGAGCGTTCCGGCGATCCTGATGCTCGGCCTGCAGATTCTTCACTGCCTGCCGGAGACGAAGCGGCTCCGTGGCCGGTGGACCCTCGTCGCCCAGGCCGTGCTGTTCCCCTGGACCGGGCCGCCGGGCTTCCTCGCC
Source organism: Actinoallomurus acanthiterrae (assembly GCF_054775715.1). NCBI lineage: Bacteria > Bacillati > Actinomycetota > Actinomycetes > Streptosporangiales > Thermomonosporaceae > Actinoallomurus > Actinoallomurus acanthiterrae. The sequence goes on from NZ_BAAHCO010000001.1 coordinate 614,934, forward strand.
GCCTCCGTGCTGCTGATCGTCAGGGGCCGGATCCGCTGGGCGCTGTTCGCCGGCGTCGTGGCCGCCGCCGGGCTGATGAACCTCGGCGACGTCTACGCCTGCGCCAACGCCATGGGCAACGCCCTGGCGATCGGGGTCACCGTCTACGGCCTCACGAGGCTCAGCGACCTACGAGCCGAACTCCGCGCCGCCCGCGGCGAACTGGCCGCCGAGTCGGTCGCGGGCGAACGCGAGCGGTTCTCCCACGACCTGGACGCCGCACTCGGGTCGGCACTCTCGGAGATCGTCGGCCTCGCCGCGCAGGGGCGGACCCAGGAGATCCTGAGCCTGGCCCGGGAGACCGCGGTGCGCGTCCGGACCACACCCGCCGCCCCCACCGAGCCGCCGCCCACCGACCTGACGCCCAGGCTCGCGCTGCCGATCGTCGTCGCCGCACACCTGGAGTACCTGGCCGTCGGCGCGATCGCGGTGTGGGGCGAGTCTCCGCCCGCACCCCTCCTGGCCGCCGCTCTGGGCGGCCTCGTCGTCATCATCGCGCTGTCCGTCTACCACTGCCTGCCGCGCCCTCCCGGCGTACGGCCCCGCCACGCCCGCTGGACGCTGCCCGTCCAGACCGCGCTCGCCTGCCTGCCGCTCCTGACCCCGGGCGCTCCCGAGCCCAGGATGGTCGGCTTCGCCGCGGGCTCGATTCTGATCATCATCGGCGGACGTCTGGCATGGCCGCTGTTCGGGGCCGTCGTCCTGAGCGTCCCCGTCGTCCTGCTCGCCCGTTCCGTCCCCCTGGGGGAGGCCGTGTCCCTGACCGTCGACACGGTGACCATCGCGTTGATCTTCTACGGGCTGGCCCTGCTCACCGGGCTCGTCCACGAGGTGCGGGAGGCGCGCCTGGCACTCGCCGCGATGGCCCTGGCCCGCGAGCGGCGGCGCATCGCCCGGGACGTGCACGACCTGCTCGGGTACGGTCTGTCCGCCATCATCGTCAAGGCCGAGCTGGCCGAGCGGGACCCCGACCGGGGCGAACGCGAGCTGGCCGACATCGCACTGACCGCTCGCCGGGCCCTGGGCGACCTGCGCGCGATCCCGGGGGACGATCCGCGAATGTCCCTCCGGGCGGAGCTCGCCTCGGCGCGCGACGTACTCACCGCCGCCGGGATCACCGTACGCGTCGGCGCGTCCCCCGACGGCCTACCGGAACCGGTCGACGCGCTCCTGGCGACCGTGCTGCGCGAGGCCGTCACCAACGTCCTTCGGCACAGCCACGCTCGTACCTGCTCCGTGGAGGTGTCCGTCGCCGACGGCACGGCCCGCCTCCGCGTCACCAACGACGGCGTGCCCGAGGCCACTGCGGACCCGAGCGGGCAAGGCGTCGGCAACCTCACCGAACGCGTGACGGCCATGGGCGGCTTGCTCACGGCCGGCCCGCGCTCGGGGGAGGAGTACGAGCTCCTGGTCCTACAGCCAGTCGGCCTCGGTGGCGATGCGGACCGCGTCGATGCGGTTGCGGGCGTCCAGCTTGGTGACGATCGCCCCTAGGTAGTTGCGCACGGTGCCCTTCGTCAGGTGGAGCCGTGCGGCGATCTCTGAGAGCTCGGCGCCCTCCGCGGCCAGCCGCAGCAGCTCCACCTCTCGCGCCGTCAGCGGGTTCGGCCGGGCCTTGATCGCCGCGGCGGCCAGCGGCGGGTCGATCACGAACTCTCCGGCGGCCACCCGGCGGATCGCCTCCGCCAGCTCGGCGGGCGGCGAGTCCTTCACCATGAACCCCCGGACCTGGGCGGTCATGGCCCGGCGCAGGATCTCCGGGCGGCCGAGCGCCGTGAGGATCAGCGCGCGGCAGTCCGGCAGCCGGTCGGCGAGCGCCGTGGCCGCCGCGAGCCCGTCGACACCCGGCATGTCGACGTCCAGGACCGCGACGTCCGGCCGGTGCTCGAGCGCGGCCGGGAGCACGGCGTCACCCCTGGACACCTCGGCGACCACCTCGATGTCGGGCTCCAGATCAAGCAGCGCGACCAGGGCACCCCGGATGAGATGCATGTCCTCCGCCAGGAGTACCCGGATCACGCCACAGCCTCCGATAAGTCCGTCAATAAAGGGTCACTGCCCAGGCGCCAGCACAGGGCTGTTGTGATAGGCGGCGATCAGCCACTGGCCGTCCCGCTTCTCGAAGACCCAGGTCGCGTTCACCTTGCCCGCGTCCGGGACCTCGGTGTCCCCGGCGAACAGGATGCCGGATTCGCTGACGACGATCGCGGCGTCCCTGCCGACGAAGCGGAGGCTGAGCTGCTTGTTGTAGGTCGAGCTGCCCTTGAGCGGCCCCTCGAAGGCCAGGGCCATGCTGTCGCGGATCACGTCACGGCTGTCGCGGAGCGAGCCGGTCATGATGGCGGTCGCGTCCGCGGTGTAGTCGGCGACCATGCCGTCGGCGTCGCCGGCGTCCCACGCCTTGTAGGAGTCGACCAGTACGGCCTGGATGGCGGCCGCATCTTCCGCACGACTGTCTGACATTGAATTCTCTCCTTGTGACCGGCTCGCCCGAGGAATTCCGGCGAACTCGTCAGTACATACCGGCGAGGTCGGCCGGACTCATCGCGGGTCGGGTGACTCCTTGGAAGAAATCCGTCGAGGCACGTCGAAGAGCTCGAGGACCGCCGGATCGGTGAAGACCACGTTGCGGGCGATCCGCCCCTCGACGACCGTGAGGACCTGGATCGAGTGCAGAACGTGTCCGCCGTCGGGCTCAAGGGTGTAGGCGGCGAGGGTCGGCTGGCCGTTGGCCGTGAGGGTACGGATGAGCCAGCCCGTTCCGCGCATGTCGAACACCCGCTCCATGAACAGGCCGTAGTCGCGGCTGCCGACGAACCAGAGCGGGACCGGCGGCATCTCCATGACCGCGTCGTCGGCGAGCAGCCTGAGCAGGCCGGGGACGTCGGCGGCCTCGAAGGCCCGCACATACCGGTCGACCACCGAGCGGACCTGCGCGTCGTCCGGCTCGGTGACGCCCTCGGCGTCCTGCGCGCCCAGTTCGGCGAGCGCCGCGCGGGCCCGCTGCAGGGTGCTGTTGACCGCCGGTACGGTCGTCTCCAGCTGGGCCGCGACCTCGGCGGCGCTGAACTCCAGGACCTCGCGGAGCACCAGGACGGCCCGCTGCCTGGGCGGCAGGAACTGCATCGCCGCCACCAGCGCCAGCCGCAGGTCGGCGCGGGCGGCCACGTCGAGCCGGGTGTCGGGGAACGGCTGCAGCCAGGGGATGTCGAGCGCGGGAGTCAGCGGGGCCTGCGGATCGTCGCTCGGTGCGCCCAGGCCGGACGGCAGCGGGCGGCGGGCCCGGCCGTCCAGGGCGGTGAGGCAGACGTTGGTGGCGATCCGGTAGAGCCAGGTCCGCAGCGAGGCCCGGGTGTCGTCGTACCGCTCCCTGGCCTTCCAGGCGCGCAGCATCGTTTCCTGGACGGCGTCCTCGGCCTCGTGGAAGGAACCGAGCATGCGGTAGCAGTAGGCCACCAACTCGCCCCGGTAGGGCTCAAGCTCCATGGACTCATCATGCCTGTGACATCTCCGGCTGAGCCATCCCTCGCGGGGATGGACCCCGACGAAGGGATACGGCTGCGCTGGTCAGGGGCGCTCCGGGCCGGTGCCGGCACCCGACGCGGTGATCGCGGCGGCGATCTCGGCTAGGTCCGACGGCGTCAGCTCGACGGAGCCCGCGCCGATCCAGCCGTCGACCTGGGCAGGCCTGCGGGCGCCGACGATCGCGCCGGTGACGCCGGGCCAGGACAGCGCCCAGGCGATGGCGACCTCCGCGACCGTCGTTCCGTGCCGTTCGGCGATGGGCCGCAGCGCGTCCGCGACCTGGAGGTTGGCGGTCAGGCCGGTGGTGAAGTCGGGGTGGGCGGCGCGCCAGTCGTCCGCGGGCAGGTTCGCCACGCGCTCGGCGGAGAACGCGCCGGTGAGCAGCCCGGACTGGAGCGGGGAGTAGGCGATCACACCGGTGCCGTGGTCGGCCGCCCAGGCGATCTCGGCCGCGGCGGACCGGTTGATCGCCGAGAACGGCGGCTGGACGGCGTCGACGTGGGCGATCCGCTCGGCGGCCTCGAGCTGCTCGACCGAGTGGTTGGACAGCCCGATGGCCCGGACCTTGCCCTCGGCCTTCAGGTCGCCCATCACCTGCCAGTACTCCTCGAGCGGTGTGGCGTCGGGGGAGACGGCGCCGCTGCCGTCGCCCGCGACCTCGATCGACGTGCCGGTGTCCGGCCAGTGCACCTGGTACAGGTCGATGTGGTCGACGTTCAGCCGCCGTAGCGAGTCCTCGACCTCGCGGCGTACGTGCTTCATGGTCCGGCGGGGTGCCGCCTCCGGGTCGTCCGGGTCCCAGACCAGCCCGGCCTTGGTGAAGATGTACGGCCGGTCGGCGTCGGGCAGGTCCGCGACGGCCTTGCCGACCAGTTCCTCCGAGTGGCCGAGGCCGTAGACGGCGGCGGTGTCGATCCAGTTGACGCCCGAGGTGATCGCGTGGCGGATCGCAGTGATCGACTCGGCGTCGTCGGTGGCGCCCCAGCCGAAGCGCCAGCCGGAACCCGCGACCGCCCACGAGCCGAACCCGACGCGGGTGATGTCCATGCCGGTCGTGCCGAGGGCGTGGGTGGGAAGGTGACCCATGGTGACGTGCTCCCTGAGGGTGTCCGGGCGGTCGCCCGGCGGCCGGAACCTTTCCGGCACGCACCACTGTCGTCGCGGGACCCCGGGCCACCCAGTGCTCTCCGCAACCTGGGTCCGGCAGAACCACGCTCACGCGCTGGACCGCTCCACATCCTCCCGCTGTACGTTTCTGGGACGGCGCTCTCTGGAATGAGGAATCGCGTGGAAATCGTCCGTTTCGTTGTGGCCGGCGGCGACCGTCCGCTGGTGGGAGTCTCCGACGGGTCGACCGTCACCGAACTGGGTGAGACCCTCGGCGAGCTGCTCCGGCTTCCTCTGGCGGAGCTGCGGGACCGCTGCCGTACGGCCGACGGCCCGCGCCACGACGCCGCCGCCGTACGGACACTGCCCCCGGTGGACGGACGGATGGAGGTCTGGGCGGCCGGCGTCACGTACCGGCGCTCCCGCGAGGCGCGGGTCACCGAGAGCGAACGGTCGGCCGACGTGTACGAGCAGGTGTACGACGCCGAGCGCCCGGAGCTGTTCTTCAAGTCCGCGGCCTGGCGGGTGACCGGCGACGGCGAGACCGTCGCGATCCGCTCCGACTCCGCGGTCGACGTGCCGGAACCCGAGCTCGGGCTCGTCCTCAACCGGCACGCCGAGATCGTCGGCTACACCGTCGTGAACGACATGAGCTCCCGGACCATCGAGGGCGAGAACCCGCTCTACCTGCCGCAGGCCAAGATCTACCTCGGCGGCTGCGCGGCCGGCCCCGCCGTCCGGCCCGCCTGGGAGGTGCCCGACCCGTACGCCCTGGACATCGAGCTCACCATCCGCCGTGGCGGCGACGTCGCGTGGACCGGCACGGCGAGCACCGGGCAGCTGAACCGCAGGCTCGACGACCTGGTCGGCTTCCTGTTCCGCGCGGACGTGTTCCCCGACGGCGCCGTCCTCGCCACCGGCACCTGCCTGGTCCCGGAGCTGCCGTTCACCCTGGCCGCCGGGGATGAGATCGCGATCACCATCGCGGAGGTCGGTACTCTCACCAGCACGGTCGTGGCGGGCAACGAGCCGATGGCCTGGCTCGCCGACCCGCCCACGCCACGGTGAGGTTCCGGGGCCGGGCTCGGCCGTACGCTCGATCTGGCCAGGGCCGCACAGGTCCCTGGAAGGTGGGAGACTGGACCGCGTAGGTGTCGCGGCCGGTCGATGGAGTGAGGAGGCGGTGCGACGGTGGGCAAGCACAGCGCACCCCCCATCGGCAAGACCTGCCCGGTCTGCCGGGGCACCGGGAAGAACAGCGTGCAGCAGGACTGCGGCTCGTGCGGCGGAAAGGGACGGATATGAGCTACCCGCCGGCCGGCTGCAGTTATCAGGTGCTCTACATCGACCCGACGGGGCGGCACGCCGAGTCACCCCTGTTCGCCGACGAATACTCCCTGGGCGACTGGTTCAAGGGCAAGGCGGACTCCGGCGAGATCGACCGTGAGGCCGAGGCCGAGGGCCGCCCGGGCGGCTTTCGCATCTACTGCGTGACCGAGGGCCGCCGCATCGAGATCGACCACCTGCACCCCCGCCTCGTCCACGGCCGGCTGAACCGGCCGACGCTGCGAAGGGCCTGAAGCCGAAGGACCCCTGTCGTCGGGCACCGGCGCGGCGGTGCCGCGTTCCCGGGTCGGCCGTCGTGAGAGGAGATTCCCGGCAGGGATGGTTTCGCAGCAGCGCCCGCCGTACGCGGGGTCGGCGCCGGGACCCGCCCTGGCACGCCTGACCGTAGTGATCGTCCTCGCGGCCCTCACCGACGTCTACCTCTTCGCCGTGCCCTTCGGCGCCGGCGGAGCGGGGCGGGTCATCGGGACGGTGGCGCTCACGGTGGCCGTCTTCACACTGCAGCTGGCCTGGGTCGTGCCCCGTGCGGCGAGGTTCCGGGGCGTCGCGCTGCTCCTCGTCCAGGCGGTCGTGGCGTACGTCGACGTGCTCGTGTTCGGCACCTCCGTCGGGATCCTCGGCCTGGTCGCCGGATCGGCGCTGCTGGCGTCGAACGTCCTGCCCGCCGTCGCGGTGCTCGGGAGCGCCGCGGTGATCGCCGCGTTGCGGTCCCCGGACGCGGCCGGCGCGGTCGACTCGGCGATCACGCCGGTGCTCGGCGCGCTGGTCGTCTACGGTCTCGTGCGGCTGGCCCATCGGGTCGCCGACCTTGCCGCGGCCCGGCCGGCGCTGACGATGGCGGCCGTCTCCCGCGAGCGGCTGCGCATCGCCGACGAGCTGAACACCGGCATCGGCCGCGGCCTGGACGCCATCACGATGGGGAGCCGTCGCGCCCTCGACCACCCCGAGGAGATCGACGAGGTCCTGCGCGTGGCCCGCGGTTCACTGGCCGACGCGCGGGCGGCGGCCGCCGGATTCCGCGCCATGTCCCTCGCGCCCGAGGCGGCGGCGGCGCGGGCGCTGCTGGCGGCGGCCGGGATCGAGGCGGAGGTGCGCGCCGGGCACGAGGAGCCGCTCGGCTCGGCGGGCGCGCTGCTGGCCACCGTGCTGCGCGAGTCCGTCACCGAGGTCGTACGCCAGGGCACGGCGACCCGCTGCGTCATCGAGACCTCCGAGCGGGACGGCACGGTACGGCTCCGGGTGAGCAACGACGGCCCGCCCACGGCCGCGCGCGGCGAGGAGGGGCTGGCGGACGCCGCCGCGCGGGTCGAGGCGGCCGGAGGCACGCTGACGACCGGGCTCGGCGCCGACGGCCGGTTCGCGGTGGAGGCGACGATCGCGGCCACGCCGCGGCCGGTCAGCCTGCCCGACCGCACGGCGTACGGCCTGTCGGTGACCCTCCTCGCGGTGGTGGTGACGGGCTTCTGCGTGAAGGCGCTCCTGCAGCTCCCCTGGGGAGTGGACCTGGCCGCGGCCATCGCCGGGATGGGCCTCATCGCGGGACTGCAGCTGCGCTGGGCGGTCGACGACCGGCCGCGCCACCGGTACGCGCTCATCGCCGCGCAGGCGCTGCTCAGCCTCGCCCCGGTCCTGTGGTTCGGCGCGACCTGGATCGGCGCCATGGGCTTCCTCGCGGGCACCTTCCTCGTGGCCCTGCCGATCCGGATCGGCGCGCCGCTCGTGGCCGCGACGATGGCGGGAACCGGAGCGATGGCCGCCGCGCTGTCGCTCGGCCCGGCACGGATCGTCAACTACACCGTGAGCACGCTCGTCACCGGCCTGGTGGTCTACGGGCTGGTCCGCCTCGCCCGGCTCGTCCACGACCTGCGGGCGGCCGGCGAGGAGCTGGCCCGGGCGGCGACCGTCCAGGAACGCCTCCGCGCCGCCCGCGACCTGCACGACCTGCTCGGGCACAGCCTCGCGGCGATGCTGCTCAAGTGCGAGCTGGCCCGGCGGCTCGGGGAGGTCGACCCGGTACGGGCCCGGGCCGAGCTCACCGAGGTCGTCGCGATGGCCGAGCGGGCCCGCGCGGACCTGCGCACCGCCTCCGGAGCTGGCGAACCGGAGATGTCACTGGACACCGAGGTCGAGTCCGCGCGTTCGGTGCTGACGGCGGCGGGCGTCGAGACCCGGGTCGAACTCGGCCACGGCCCGCTGCCCGGCCCGGCGGCCACCGTGCTGAGCGCGGTGCTCCGGGAGGCGGTGACCAACGTGCTGCGGCACAGCTCGGCACGGAATTGCGTCATCACGACGGCGAGCGAGGACGGCCTGGTCACCCTCACGGTGGAGAACGACGGGCTCGACCCGCGGGCCCGGCGCACCCCACCCGGTTCGGGCATCGGCAACCTCACCACCCGCCTGGCCGCCATCGACGGCACCCTCACCGCCCGCGCCGACGGCACCGGCGGCTTCCACCTCCAGGCCCGCGTACGACCGGACGCCGAACCCTCCTGATCGCGGGCCGGCGCTCTGGTGCCGTGACCGGAAGCCGAGGCGGGCGCGATCGGTCCCGGGGCCGGTCGCCGAGGATCAGATCCAGCCCATCTCCTTGGCGATCCGGGCGGCGTCGGTGCGGTTGCGCGCGTTGAGCTTGTCGACGACGGCGGTCAGGTAGTTCCGTACCGTCCCGGCCGACAGGTGGAGCCGCTCGGCGATCTCCGGCGCCTCGGCGCCCTCGGCCGCCAGCCGCAGGACGTCCGTCTCGCGGGGCGTCAGCGGGTTGTCGGCGAGGTCCCACGCGGTCAGCGCCAGGTTCGGGTCGAGCACCCGCCGTCCCGCGGCGACGGCCCGGATCCCGGCGACCAACTCGTCCGGCGGCGCGGTCTTCAGCAGGAACCCGCCGGCGTGCGCGGTCAGCGCCCGGCGCAGGTGGCCGGGCTTGCCGTGCCCGGTCAGGATCAGCGTCCGGCACTCCGGGTGCGCCTCGTGCACGGCCGCGGCCGCGGTCAGGCCGTCGGCGCCGGGCATGTCGATGTCGAGCACCGCGACGTCCGGACGGTGCCGCAGCACGGCCGGCAGCACCTCGTCGCCGCGGTCGACCTCGGCCACCACCTCGAGGTCCGGCTCCAGGGACAGCAGCGCGGCCAGGGCCCCCCGGACCACGGCGTGGTCATCGGCCAGCAACACCTTGATCACAGGGTCATGTGTACCAGGGGCCCGTCACGGAACGGAGCATGACGAGATCATAGTCGGCTTGTGAGCACGTCTCTGGCCCGGAAAACCCCAGCTCACGAGACTTGTCGGCATGGATGACGTCGTGCTGATGAACGCGGTGAGCAAGGTGTACGGGAAGGGCAGGGGCGCGGTCGCCGCGCTCCGGGAGGTGTCGGTCGGCGTTCCGCGCGGCCGGTTCACGGCGGTGATGGGGCCGTCCGGGTCGGGCAAGAGCACGTTCCTGCACTGCGCCGCGGGGCTGGACACTCCGACGTCCGGCACCGTTCGGCTCGGCGGGACCGAGCTGTCGGGGATGAACGAGACCCGGCTGACGGAGCTGCGGCGCCGACGGGTCGGGTTCGTGTTCCAGGCGTTCAACCTCGTCTCGTCGCTGACGGTCGAGCAGAACATCACCCTCCCGCTGCGGCTGTCCCGTACGAAGGTGGACCGCGCGTGGCTGAAGGAGATCGTCGCGCGGGTCGGGCTGACGGAGCGCGTCGGGCACCGGCCGGCCCAGCTGTCCGGCGGACAGCAGCAGCGCGTGGCGATCGCCCGCGCCCTCGTGACCCGGCCGGAGGTCGTCTTCGGCGACGAGCCGACCGGGGCGCTGGACACGATGACCGCCCGCGAGGTGCTCTCCCTGCTGCGCGAGACGGTGGACGGGATGGGACAGACCGTCGTCATGGTCACTCACGACCCGGTCGCCGCGTCGTACGCCGACACGGTGCTGTTCCTCGCCGACGGCCGGATCGCCGACGCGATGGACGCTCCGACCAGTGAGAAGGTCGCCGCCCGCATGACCCGGCTGGGAGCGTGGAACTGATGCTCGGACTGGTCCTGAACACTCTGCGGCACCGCAAGGCCGGGTTCGCCGGGGCGTTCCTCGCGCTGTTCTGCGCGGCCGCGCTCGTCTGCGCCTGCGGGGCCCTGCTCGAGACGGGGCTGCGCGGCACCATCGCGCCCGAACGGTACGCCGGGGCGCCGATCCTCGTCACCGGCGACCAGTACGTCCACCAGGACAAGGTGAAGAAGGGCAAGGTCAAGCACAAGGCCAAGGGCATCGCCGAGCGCGCCTGGCTGCCGGCCGCGACGGCGGACCGCCTCCGCGCCGTGCCGGGCGTGCGCTCGGTGGTCACCGAGGTGACCTTCCCCGCCGAGATCCCGGGCACCGCGCCGGGGAGCTCGTACGGGCACGGCTGGGAGTCGGCCGCGCTCACCCCGTTCACCCTGGCGGCCGGCCGGGCGCCGTCCGCAGCGGACGAAGTGGTGGTCGACGCCGCCACCGCGCGTACGGCTCGGCTGCACGTGGGCTCGCGCGTGCCCGTCGCCTCGGCCGTCTCCACCGGTGTCCACCGGGTCGTCGGCGTCACCCGCGAGGCGCTCCCGCACCAGACGGCTATCTTCTTCTCGACCGATGAGGCGCGGCGGCTCGCCGGACGTGCCGGGGCGGTCAGCGCGATCGGTGTGTTCCCGGCGGACACCGCGGACCGGGTCGCCGCCGCCCTCAAGGGGACGTCCGCGACCGTGCACACCGGCGCGGACCGGGGCCGGGCGGAGTTCTGGGACGCGGAGAAGGCCCGGATCAAGCTGATCAGCATGGGCGGCGCGCTCGGCGGCACGGCGCTGCTCGTGGCCATCCTCGTCGTCTCCGGGACGTTCGCCCTCTCCATCCAGCAACGGGAGCGGGAGATCGCGCTGCTGCGCGCCGTGGCCGCGACGCCGCGCCAGATCCGCCGGATGATCGGACGCGAGGCGCTCATCGTCAGCCTCGGCGCGGGCGCGCTCGGCGCCGCCGCCGGCCCCCTTCTGGCGCTCTGGCTGCGCGACCGGTTCCGTGCCCTCGGCGCGCTGCCGTCCACGCTGAACCTCGTGCTCAGCCCCTTCCCGATGTTCGCCGCGGTACTGGCCGCCGTCGTGGCGGCCTGGGCGGCGGCCCGGCTGTCGGCACGTCGCTCGGCCCGGATCCGGCCTGTCGAGGCGCTCGGCGAGGCGGCGATCAGCCGGCGCACCGGTCCGGGCCGGGTCCTGGCCGGCCTGGCGTTCCTCGCCGGTGGCGTCGTGCTCACGCTCGTCCTGTCGTCCCTGAACACCGAGGCGGCCTCCAGCCCGGTCACGATGCTCACCGCGATCGTGTGGACCGTCGCCGTGTCCCTGCTGGCGCCGGTGATCGCCCGCGTCACGGTCACCCTGCTGGGCCCGCCGCTGCGGACGTCTCCGATCGGCGGCCACCTCGCCGCCGCGAACCTGCGGAGCCGCTCCCGCCTGGTCGGCTCGGTCATCGCCCCGCTCACCCTCTTGGTGGGCCTGACCTGCACGATCCTGTTCTCCCAGACGACGATGGGCCACGCCGCCACCGAACAGGCGAACGCGGGCACCGTCGCCGCGCACGTGCTCGGCCCGAAGGTGCCCGCCGAGGCCGCCGACGCGCTCCGGCGCACCCGGGGCGTCACGACGGTCACCGAGGTCCTGCACAGCACCGTACGCGTCGGGCTGGAGAACTATGGCGTCCAGGGCGTCACGCCCGCCGGGCTCTCCCGCACCATGAACCTCGACGTGCGAACGGGCTCGCCGGCCCGGCTGGACGCCGGCACCGTCGCGGTCAGCACGACCGCCGCCGCCCGCCTCGGCGTCCACGTCGGCGACCAGGTCCGCATGACGCTCGGCGACGGCACGCCGTTCGCCCCCCGGGTCGTCGCGGTCTACGGCCGGGGCCTCGGCTTCGGCGACCTGACCGTCGCCCACGACCTGCTCGCCGCGCACGTCGACGACCCCCGCGCCGACACGGTGCTCGTCGCCGGCCCGGCCGGAGCGGACGCCCTCCGGTCGGCGGTCCGGCCGTACCCCGGCGTCGCCGTCCTCGACCAGGCCGCGGTGACGCAGGCTCGGGCCACGGCGAACGCCGAGGTGAACTACGTCGCCATGGGGCTGATCATCGCCTTCACCGGCATCGCGGTCGTGAACACTCTCGCCATGGCGACGGCCGACCGCGCCCGGGAGTTCGCCCTGCTGCGGATCGTCGGCACCACCCGCCGGCAGGTCATGCGGATGCTCCGCTGGGAGACGCTGGTGGTCGTGTCGACGGCCGTGGCCCTCGGCACGGTCGTCGCCCTGGTCACACTGGCGGCCTTCGCCACCGGGATGGTCGGGTCGGCCGCGCCGTACGTCCCGTTGATGACGTTCCTCAGCGTCATCGGAACGGCGTCGGTGCTCGCGCTGCTCGCGACGGTCCTGCCCGCCCGCCTCGCGCTCGCCGCCCGCCCCGCCGACGTCATCGGCTCACGGGAGTAGCGGCCGGTGAGGAGACTCGGACGTGGTGGCCCAGCTGGCGAGCAGGCGGAGTTTTTCCTCGGAGTCGCTGCCCGCTTCGGTGCCGTAGACGACCAGGATGAGGCCGTCGGCGGACAGATCCAGGGATTCGTAGGTGAGGTGGAGGTCGCCGACGACGGGGTGGCGGAAGGGCTTGGCACCGATGTGGTGCTGGCGGACGTCGTGGCGGGCCCAGCGGGCGCGGAAATCGTCGCTGCGGGTGGACAGTTCGCCGATGAGGTCGGTGAGGTCCTTGTCGTAGGGGTCCCGGGCGGCCTGGGCGTGCAGGAGGGCGACGGTGTCGTCGGCGGCGCGGTCCCAGTCACCCCAGAACAGGCGGGATCTGGGGTCGAGGAAGATGAACCGGGAGTGGTTGGGGGTGGCGCCACCGGCCGCGTCGATCATGGGGGCGTACAGAGCGCGGCCCAGAGCGTTGGTCGCCAGGACGTCTCCGCGGCCGTTCATGACGAACGCCGGCGCTTCGGTCATGGCGTCCAGCATCCGCTGCACCGTGGGCCGTACCTGCTGCGGGGTGGAGCGGCGCCGACGGCGCTGCCCGGGCCCGGCGATCCGGGCCAGATCCTCCAGATGGGTGCGTTCTTCATCGTTCAGCCGCAGGGCACGGGCCAGGGCGTCCAGGACGCTGTCGGAGACTCCGGACAGGTCGCCGCGTTCCAGGCGGGAGTAGTACTCCACGCTGACGCCGGCCAACTGGGCGACCTCGGCGCGGCGCAGGCCGGGGACCCGGCGGGTGCCGTAGGAGGGCAGCCCGGCCTGCCGCGGGCTGATCTTGGCCCGGCGTGAGGTCAGGAACTCACGGATCTCGCTGCGGTGGTCCACTCTTCCCAGGCTAGGCGGCCCCGCACCTGCCAAAGGTGCCCTGCCAGTACACCTTTCAGCAGTGCCTTCCTCCTACCTGAACGAGAGCTTTTGATGGATAGCGGCCACCTCGGGAGTACCTCGGGAGCGAAGAAGGCCACGATCAAAGGAGCAATCTTCATGCGTGTCCACGCTTACGCAGCACCGGCCGCCGCCGAGCCGCTGGCCCCCACGATCATCGAACGGCGTGACGTCGGCCCGAACGACGTCCTCATCGAGATCAAGTACGCCGGCATCTGCCACTCCGACATCCACACTGTCAACGGCGACTGGGGCCCCCAGCCCTATCCCGTGGTCCCCGGCCACGAGATCGTCGGCATCGTCGCCGAGGTCGGCCCCGCCGTCACCCGGCACCAGGTGGGTGACCGCGTCGGGGTCGGCTGCATGGTCAACTCCTGCGGCCGGTGCGCCAACTGCCGCAACGGCGACGAGCAGTACTGCCTGAACGGGATGGTGCCCACCTACGCGGGCACCGACCGGGACGGCACCGTCACGCAGGGCGGCTACTCCACGCACGTCGTCGTCGACGCCGACTTCGTCCTGTCGGTGCCCGAGGGCATCGACTCGGCGGCCGCGGCGCCGCTGCTGTGCGCCGGTATCACCACCTACTCGCCGCTGCGTCACTGGGCGGCCGGCCCGGGCAAGAAGGTCGCCGTCGTCGGCCTCGGCGGGCTCGGGCACATGGCCGTCAAGATCGCCCACGCCATGGGCGCCGAGGTCACCGTGCTCTCGCAATCGTTGAAGAAGCAGGAGGACGGACTGCGGCTCGGAGCCGACCACTACCACGCCACCAGCGACCCCGACACGTTCGAGAAACTCGCCGGCCGGTTCGACCTGATCGTCAACACCGTCAGCGCCCGTATCGACGTCGATGCCTACCTCGGCCTGCTCGCCGTGGACGGCACCTTGGTCAACGTCGGCGCCCCCGCCGAGCCGCTGAGCCTCAACGTGTTCTCGCTCCTGAGCGGCCGGCGCTCCTACGCCGGGTCGATGATCGGCGGCATCGCCGAGACGCAGGAGATGCTGAACTTCTGCGCCGAGCACCGCATCGGCGCCGACATCGAGCTGATCTCAGCGGACCGGATCAACGAGGCGTACGAGCGTGTCCTGGCATCCGACGTCCGCTACCGGTTCGTCATCGACACCGCGACCATCGGCTGACGCGCGGCACGACCGAACAGCGCGCTGCCGACCCGACGCTTGAGCCGTCGTCAGCAGTAGGGACCGAGGGCCTTCTTGATCTTGGCCGGCGCCGACTTCATCTCCGGGCCGTCGCACAGGCCATCGGTCCCGTACGTGACCAGGTGCCACCGGCCGCCGCGCAGCCGGAGCACCGTCCAGTTCGGGTCGGTCAGCCCGTGGATGTTCTTCATGTGCGCGGCCGCCCAGCCGCCGTCGCACACGATCCGGCCGTCCACCCGGAAACCCGTCGCGCCCCCGGCGGCCGACTCCTTGACGAAGTCCGACGCCGACGCGCAGGCGTCCGAGGGAGACGGCGACGGCACGGCGGACGACTTGGTCGGGGCCGGGGAGGCCGCGTGGTGGTGTTCGGCCTGAGAACGGCACGCCGCGGTGCCGACCGCGCAGACGATCACCATGAGGAACAACGGCCGGAACACTGAGCCCCCTGGGCGTCGACGGTCCAGATGCCAGAGCCGACCGTACGGCATTCCTGATCAAAACGGGCCTCGTTACAGCGGGAGGCCCGTCTCCAGGAAGGCGAGCGCCTCGTCCAGGGCGGTGACCAGATCCAGCTCCGGGTCCTCGGTCCAGCGGAGCATCAGGTCGAGCATGACGCCGAACACCGCCCCGGTGAAGACGCGTACGCGAGGGTCGTCCGGGTCGCGGCTGATCCGCTTGGCCACCAGGTCGGCCACGGTCATCATCGTGGCGGTGAAGTTGCCCAGGCCCGCTCCCCGCAGCGCGGGGACCGACAGCATCAGCGCCGTGCGTTCGCGGCCCTCGGCGAGCTCCTCGGGTGAGAGCTCGCCGAGCGTCGAGCGGAGCGCCCCGCGCAGGGCCTGGACGACGCTCAGCTCGGGCGGCTGGGCCTCGAACGCCGCGTAGACGAGCGGGTCATAGGCGTCCGAGATGACGAGGTCCTCCTTGGTGGGGAAGTAGCGGAAGACCGTGCTGGGGGCGACCTCGGCGGCCTCGGCGACCTGCTCGACGGTGGTCGCGTCGTACCCGTTCTCGACGAACAGCCGCAGCGCCTCGCGCTGGATCGCGGCCCGTGTCCTGGCCTTCTTCCGGGCTCGCAGCCCATCGGCCGTACGGGCGGGCTCGTGGGATCGCCGGCCCTCCTCGGGTGACGACGTCATCGGCCACCTCCGGCTGTCTCCCCGCATCCCCGTCCCACGACCGAGGCCTCGCCAGGAGCTTACACAGCGGCCTTAGCGAGAGCGAACTCGTAGTTGACAGTCACTATCTTTTCGGTGTCCACTCCTATGAAGGCTCTCAGGGAAGGTGGCGATCGCGATGAGCAGGCTCGGTGACCGGAGGTGGTGGGCGATCGGAGCCCTGGCCCTCACCGGCATGGTCGTGGGGCTCGATACGACGGTGCTGAACATCGCCCTGCCCACGCTCGCCACCGAGCTGCGGGCCTCCACCAGCGCGCTGCAGTGGATGGCCGACGCCTACAACCTGGTGCTGGCCGCGTTCATGCTGCCCGCCGGGCTGCTGGGCGACCGGTACGGCCGCAAGCGGATGGTGCTCGCCGCGCTGGTCGTCTTCAGCGCCGCCTCCGTGCTGTGCGCGTACGCCGGTTCGCCCGGCGTGCTGATCATCGGTCGCGGCGCGCTCGGCCTCGGCGGGGCCTTCCTGATCCCGCTGACCATCTCCGTGGTGCGGGTGCTGTTCGACGAGGACGAGCGGCCACGGGCGCTCGCCGTCGCGCTGGCCGCCCAGGGCGTCAGCTTCCCGCTCGGGCCGATCGTCGGCGGCCGGCTGCTGCACGACTTCTGGTGGGGGTCGGTGTTCCTGATCAACGTGCCGGTCTGCGTGGCGGCCATCATCGGCGTCGCGCTGCTACTGCCCGAGTCACGCGAACCCGATCCGCGACCGGTCGACCTTCTCGGGATCGTGCTGTCCGCGCTGGCGCTGAGCGGACTGACGTACGGCTGCATCGAGGCGGGAGAGAAGGGCTGGGGCTCGCCGGCGTCGTGGGCGCCGATCGTCGCCGGCCTGGCCGCCGGCCTGCTCTTCGTCCGATGGGAGCGCAGGACGGCGCATCCGCTCATCGACCTGGAGGTGTTCCGGTCCCGCGCCTTCGACTGGGGCGTGCTGATGGCGACCGTGATGTCGTTCACCATGTTCGGCGCGCTGTTCGCCATGCCACAGTACTTCCAGGCCGTGATGGGGACCGACGCCCAGGGCAGCGGCATCCGCCTGCTGCCGGTCGTCGTGGGCGTCCTGGCCGGTGCGGGTCCGGCCGACCGGCTCGTCAAACGCTTCGGATCGAACGTGACGGTCGCCTTCGGCCTCGTGCTGCTGGCCGCCGGGATGGTCGTCGGGACCGCGACCGGCGTCGACTCCGGCTACCTTCTGAGCGGCACCTGGCTCACGGTCGTCGGGCTGGGACTGGGGCTGGTGTTCCCCGCCGCGATGGACTCCGCCTTGGCCGCGTTGTCGGCGGAGCGCAGCGGCATCGGCAGTTCACTGATCCAGGCGCTGCGTCAGGTCGGCGCGACCATCGGTGTGGCGGTGCTCGGCACCATCCTGAGCGCCGGCTACCGGGGCCGCGTCGACACCGCGGGCGTCCCCGCCCAGCTCGGCGACACCGTACGGAAGAACGTGCAGGCGGGCGTCGCCGTGGCGCGCGACCTCAGGTCGGCGACGCTCCTGCACTCGGTGCGGGACGCCTTCGTGCACGGCCTCGTCCTGATGCTCGCCGTCAGCGCCGGCCTCGCCGCCGTCGCTGCGATCCTGGCGCTGATCTTCATGCCGGGCCGGGCTCGGACCCCCTCGATCGGCCGACCGCGGGAAGTGACCGGCGCGGCGCCAGGAGGTCAAGGTCGGCGCGGGTGACGCTCGGCCGGACCGTCAGCAGTGCGGGCCGAGGGCCTCCCTGACGGCCGGGGGGATCACGTCCGGACGTGCCGCGGCGCACAGCCCCTCCGTGCCATGGGTGACCCCACGCCACTGACCGGCGGTGTAACTGAGCACCAGCCGCGTCTGGTCGAATTCCGCGGTGGTGAGTTGTACGTGTGCGGCCGCCCAGCCGTGGTCGCACACGATGGGATCGGTCACGCGGAACTTCTCGTCGCCCATGTCCTCCTGCATCACCTTGACGACCTCCGCGGCCGACGGGCAGGGAGCGGCCGTCGACGACGAGGCCGAGCCGGTGTGTTCGGCCGTGCCGCTGCAGGCCGTAAGCCCGCCGACGCAGGCGAGCACCACGAGGGGGATCAATGACCGGGACACCGCGCCTCCCGAGAAAGGGGTCGATGCCGACCGTACGCCATTCATGATCGTTTCGGTGGCGTTCGCCGTCATCCCACCGTTGGCAGTCCCCGGCTCGGGACGAGGAGGTCGAGGTCGGCGTGGGTGACGCCCGCGCGGTCGGCCAGCAGGTCGCGGCCGGTGCCGGAGTCGGCGACGAGCTCGACGGCCCTGGTGAGCATGGTGGGCCGCTCGAGCGGCCTGGCGGGGCCGGGCTCCTGCCGTCGCCAGCCGCGCGCGCTCATCACGCTCATGGCGTTCCGGTAGGTGTTCTCCTTCATGATGCCGAGCGTGCGCGCGCGGTAGAGCAGCGCCGCCATGCTGACGCCCCAGGTCGACTTGAGCTCGGCGAGGTGCGCCCAGTCGGCCGTGGCGGGAAGCCGGTCCGCGATGGCCGCCTCGGGCATGAGGAACTCGGCCGCGAACCGATGGGCCTGATCCTCGATGATCTTGCTGCCCGGTTCGGCGTCGGCGTGCATGACCAGATGGCCGAGCTCGTGCGCGCCGTCGAAACGGTTGCGCCAGTAGTCGCCCTTGGCCGGGTTGAACAGCACCATGGGCCGCGGATGCGCGCCGATGCTGAACGCGTCGACGCGCTCCGTCGACGGAGGCAGGACCAGCACGATCACGCCGTGCTTCTCCAGCAGCCGTACGAGGTGCGGGATGGGGCCTGTGTCGCCGACCATCGCCTCACGCGCCAGCCGCGCGGCCTCCACCGGGCCGGACCCGGCGATCTCCTCGGGGGACACCGGCCGCTCGGGCAACTCCGCCTGCGGCAGCTCGACCAGCTCTTCGAGAGCGGTGACGATGTCGGCCGCGATCCGGCCGTACGCGAGTGCCTGGTCGCGTTCGATCTGGGTCGTGGAGCGCAGCGACCGGAAGTGCGCGGTGTCCAGCGACGCGGCGGCACGCCCGGCGTGGAAGAACTCCACCGGCACCCCCAGCGCGAACGCCAGCCGCGACAGCGTCTTCTCCGACGGCCGATGCACGCCCGCCTCGTACTGGCCGATCGCAGTCGGGGTGGTGCCGACGGCCTGGGCGAGCTGGTTCTTTCGCATGCCGCGCAGACGCCGCGCCAGGGTCAGCCGGTCGGCGTCGAACAGCAGCCGCGCCTCGGCGAGCCGGCGGGCGACCTGCCCGGAACGCTCACCGGTGGTGTGGTCGTTCACTGTGCCGTTTCGATACTCGCGTCTCCGCCGGCCGCGCGGCGCGGGTGCAGCCGCACGGGAACGTCGGCCTCGTCGTCGATCCACAGGGGCAGCGTGGACTGGACGGGCGTACGGCGCGGGTCGGCGCCGAGGGTGTCGTCGGTCAGCTCCCGGAGCCAGTGCCACGCCGGACCGCCGTCGGCGTTCAGCCGGGGACGGCCGAGGAACAGCTCCATCTCCAGCGGCTCCTCGGTGGCGCTGTGCGCCAGGACGAGCGTCACCACGTCGTCCATCTCGCGTACGGCACCGACGCCGAGGTCGAGCGTCAGCTGCGGGTCGTCGGGGAACTCCTGCCGCGCGACCGCCTGCTTGGTGAAGCTGTCGCGGTCCCAGCGGATCGCCCGCGCCGCGCCGAACCGGTGTCGCTTGAGCAGGATCCGGTAGCGGCCGTAGCGCCAGCCCGGCGAGCCGTTCAGATCGTGGCGGGTCACCACCGCCGCGAGCGGGTCCTCGTCGGCCTCGGCGGGGTCCGGGGCGAACTCGCCGATATGGAAGACGCGGTCGAGCTGGGTCTCCAGCACGTCGAAGGCGCCGGTGCCGAACGATCGCTCCTTGAAACCGGCGGCCCGGCTCATCGCCCCGAAGACGGCGAGCGTCGCCTCCGTGTGCGCCTCACGCAGCGCGTGCAGGAACCCGGCCTTGAGCAGCGTGCCCCACGCTTCCCGATCCTCCGCCATGCGAAGGACTATAGATGTTCCCCGCGCACCGCGCGCGAAAATGAAGTCCCCGGCGCGTCGCCCCGGTGACCTGGCTGAACCGAAGGAACGCCGAGGCGCGCAGCGGCTATGCGCACGGCCGCACCGCGCCGAATGCACACCGCGCCGCCGCGAGACCGAGATGCCGACTCCGCGCATCAGGATGAGGACTTCTCTGACGTGATGGGCGCAGATGGCCAGTCCAGTACGGTCAGTTCCGGCCACTGCCGCCGCCAGCGGTCCGACTTGGTCTCGTAGACCTCCTGCGGGGCGAGCACCGGATTGGGGCGCACGACAAGGTTGAACACGTCGGAGAGCCCGTGCGGTGCGTAGATGCGCCACCGGCCCCCCGTTTCCAAGCGCACGCCCAGGCAGCAGGTGGTCGCCGCGAAGCAGTCGATGGCCGACTCCGTGGACATGTGCGGAGGGCATGCGACGCCGAACTTCTGCTCGTACCAAAGGTGGACACGGGCCTCGTTGCGGATCTCAACCTCGACGGGCAGGTCGGCGAAGACCTCCCTGCCTGCTGTGATCACTGCGTCCTCTGCCTCCCATGACAGGTCACCGTCATCGAAGTAGAAGACGTCGTAGTCCTTGATTCCGCTGGTGGGGGGCCTGTCCGTGACCACGTTCCACACGGTCTGGAACAAGCACCCCGCCGTCACATACCAGCCGGGCAATGCCAGGGACGCCGTCCCGCGCAGCACCTCCAGCAGCATCTCGTTTCGGGAGAGGACGGACTTCAAAACGGCTAGCTGCTCATCCAGCGGGAGGCGACCGATCATCATCCATGCCTACATGCCCTGTGACGCCGCCGCCGGATGGAAAGCTCAATTGTTGCTCAACTATCAAGGTCCGCGATGGCGAGAACCTAAGATCACCATTTGACCGGGGCATATCGGGGGCACTGTAACGACTTCTGGTCGGCAGCCCGTAATGGAGGACCGATCCATGAATGCACTTCCTGAGCCCGAGAACCACGTACCGCCCGCTGCGCGAGACCATTTCGAACGTCTGGCAGCCGAACTCCGCGCCTGCGGTTTCACCGTGACCGTGACTCCGCCCGCTCTCACGGTCCGCAATCCCGGCGCCGACGCGACGCCCACCACGGTCGGCAGCGGTCTGGTCCAGGAGGTCCGCCTGCGCGGGGACGCCGGAGGGCTGGTCTGGTGCTGGGTCTGGCCCGGCCTGCGACCCGCCAGACGCGACGACCCGATACCACCGCCGGAGATCGAGCCGATCGGCCCGGCCGAGGACATCGCCGAGACCGCTCGCCTCATCGCCAAGGTCATCCGGATCGACGACCCGACAGTGACGCCGCGATGACCCCGTCCACGCCGTCGTGCCGGCGCACTGCGGTCCGACCGTACGGATCGACCGGACATCGTCTCGGTCGCTAAGGTCGGCGGCGTGGCAGGTGGTTCGCCGTCGGGTTGCTGTGCGAGCTGATGGGATTCGGTGTCCCGATCGTCGCTGCTCCGCTGCTGAAAGACGCCCGTGCCCCGTCATGTCGCCTTCAAGGCGAATCTGGATGCGCTGCGCTCGATGGGAGTGTGCGTGCTGTTCGATCCGGACGCGCCGCCGCATGCTCGCATGCCAGCCTGGGAACAGATCCTCGCAGAGCTTCACGCCCTGCTGGACGCCTGAATCGAGGCAGAAGCCCCTTCAAACATGTGAATGCGGCCGGTTGAACGCTTCTGCCGAGGGTTTCCGTGGTTCCAGCCACGGAAACCCTCGGCAGAAGCGTTCGAATCTGTCGGCGGCGGGGACCGCCGACCTTAGAGCATGTTCACACCGTCGTGCTGGCGCACTGCGGTCCGATCATTATGCAGGGCGTCGATCACTCGCACCGCGAACGCCTCATCGGCCAGCCTGACGACCTCCTCCGCGGTGGCCCACTGGAAGGCAGTCACCTCATCGTTCGTGGCCAGCTCACCGGATACGGCGGTGCAGCGGAAAACGAGGGCGACGATGCCCCTGACCATGTTCTTGTATACGCCGGTCAAGGCAACAGGCTCGATCTCAAGACCGGTCTCCTCCTTGACTTCACGGCGGACTCCGTCCTCGATGGACTCCTCGAGCTCAAGAACTCCGCCCGGTGGTTCCCAGTGAGCGTTGTCCCTGCGACGGATCAGCAGGGCCTTGCCGTCTCGATCCACGACAACCCCCGCGACGCTCACGGAATGCCGACCGTTCCGATCAAGCACCGAGTACCCCCAATGAGTAACGTTGGCTCGATGACGTGTACCTGCGAGTCCAGGAGTTAGAGCATTGGGCAGCGACAGGCCGGAGCTCGGGACCGTCGATCCGACGAGTGACCGGGCCGTCTTCCGGCAGATCGCCGACCAGCTCCGCACGGCCATCGAGCGAGGTCAGTTGGAGGAAGGCGACAGGCTGCCCTCCGAGTCCAAGCTCATGGAGCATTACACCGTCGCCCGCATGACCGTACGAAATGCTCTTCAAGTCTTGCAGGCTGAAGGCTTGATCGTTTCGGAGCATGGGCGGGGCGTCTTTGTCCGCTCACGTCCTCCCGTTCGACGCTTGGCCTCGGACCGGTTCGCGCGGCGTCACCGTAAGGAGGGCAAGGCCGCCTTCATCGTCGAGTCCGACCAGAACGGCGCCAAGCCCGACGTCGACATGATCGAAGTGACAGAGACAGCACCGCCTCCAGAGATCGCCGAACGCCTCAAGGTTCCCGAAGACCAGCCAGTCGTCCTACGCAGCCGTCGGTACTCGCTCAACGGAAAGCCGATCGAGACGGCCACGTCCTACATCCCGGCTGACATCGCCCACGGCACAGCGATCACTCAGGTAAACCCCGGACCTGGCGGCATCTACGGACGAATCGAGGAACTGGGACACACCTTGGAGCGATTCACCGAGGAGGTATCAGCCAGGATGCCAACTCCGGAAGAGATCCGTTTGCTTCAGCTCACCGCCGGTGTCCCCGTGTTCCGGCTGGTACGGACAGCCTACGACTCGGAAGGGCGCGCGGTCGAGGTCTGCGACACGATCATGGCTGCGGATGCCTACGTCCTGAACTACGAGCTTCCAGCTCACTGACCATTGACACGGAGAGCAATGACTCATATACATTTCGTAGCAACTCCTCTAGACGAGTAGAGGAGATACCCGTCAAGCCGTCCGTAGGAGCAGGCAATGACCCATGCCACGTCATCTACCGCGGAAGAGCACCTCAAATCGCTGGCAGCCGCACTCCGCGCCGGTGGCTTCCCGGTGACCGTGACTCCCCCCGCCCTCATCGTCCGCAATCCCCATGCCGACGCGACGCACGCGACGATCCGTAACGGCCTGGCTCAGGAGGTCCGCCTGCACGAGGACGCCGGACGATGGGTCTGGTGCTGGGTCTGGCCGGGACTGCGACCTGCCAGGCGAGGCGACCCGATGCCACCACCGGAGATCGAGCTGATCGGCCCGGCCGAGGACATCGCCGAGACCGCTCGCCTCATCGCCAAGGTCATCCATATCGACGAGCCAACGAGGACGCCGCGATGACCGCGACGTACGACTCACCCCATCCCGTGGCTGCGTCGTGCGACGCCGTCCCCGACGCTTCACCGGTCGCCGTCGCTCAGGCCGTACAGAATCACCGCCCCGGGTGGCTGGTCTTCTGGTCGCCCTGGCGGCGAACGTTCACTGCGATCGCCTGCTTCACCCGCGACCCCGTACTCATCGACGCGCGCACGCCGAACGATCTGCTGGACGACATGCGCGAGATCGAGGCGACCGCCGGACCCAGGAGGCCATGGGCATGAGTACTGTTCCGGCAGGCGAGCCACCGCCGGGCCGGGTCCGTGTCGCCGATAACGTACGGGGCGTTCCGCTGTGGAAGCGTCGGGACGAGCCCTGCTACGTCGCCACCTGCGACACGGACCAACTGCTGTTCATCGACGCCGCACTCGCCCGATTCGACCGGATGAGCGGGAGGAGTTTCACGCGTTCGTCTCCTCCCGGTAAGCGGATCGCTACCGCGCCGAGCTGACGGCGGCGGTGCGAAGGTGACCGAGCCAGGCGACGAGCGACGCGTCGAGGGCGGCCTGCATCGCGTCGACGTTCGCGCGTATCGGCTCGCCGTCCCAGGACTCCTCGGTGTGCACGAGGACACCGTCGGGCCGCTCGGTGAAGGTCCAGACGTGCACGCCCGTGATGCCGCCGGACGGTCCGCCCCACACGATGCGATGCGGGGCGTCGACCTCCTGGACGGTCGAGCGGATATCGAGACCGTGGGTCCGCCAGTCGAACGTCATGCCGGCCTCGAGAGATCCGTCGACGGTGACCGACTCGATGTCGGAGTTCCAGGTCGGCCAGTCGCCGATGCGGGTCTGCAGCTCCCAGACGGTCCGCAGCGGGGCGTCGATGAGGGTCTCGTGCCGGGAGATGACGGGCGCGGTGGTGTCGATTCCAGCCATGGGAGGAGCCTTTCCGGGGTGAAGGGGGGCCGCCCGACGTCCGGGCGGCCCGTACGGCGGGTCAGGAGAGGTCGGCGTCGGGGATCCAGGAGCCGTGGATGCCGCCGGGCACGCGGCGGGGCAGTTCGACGACCGCGATGGGGTCGCGGGTCAGGTCGGTCGCGTCGATGACGAGGAGCTCGGAGGTGTCGCGGACGATGTCGCTGGTGACGGTCAGCAGGTAGCCGTGGTCCTCGGCGGTGCCGCCCTCGGCCGGGACGAACACCGCCTCGCCGGGGAGCACGCCGGGGCCGACCGGCATCAGCTGCCGCCCGCCGGTCGCGGAGTCGTACTTGACCAGCGCGTACTCGTCCAGGCCCGCGCCGGGGAAGGCGACCGCGTAGCCGTACCGGTTGGCGCGGCCGAGCCGCTCGTCGTTGATGGTCGGGAACTCGCTGGTCAGGTCGTCGACGGCCTCCTCCGTCGCCTTTCCGGTCGCCGGGTCGAGCGTCCAGCGCGTCGCGATCGCACCGGTGAGCGGCGTGGACGGGTGACCGGGCGCGCCGATCCACCACTTCCAGCTGGTCTCCCAGGCCGCGCGGTCGTAGCGGGGGCCCTCGACCGTGACGCGTCCCTGGGCGTCCTCGGAGGCGTTGGTGACGTGCAGCAGCGCGCCCGGCTCGACGTCGTACCAGGTCGTACGGGCAGGCCCACTGCGGGGCATGACGCCGATCCGCGGGGCGTAGGCGTCGCTCCAGCGGTACGGGATGCCGGAGTGCTCGGCCGGATCGAACACGACGGACAGGTCGAGCCAGACGACGTGGTTCTCGGTGATGGCGAAGTCGTGCATCAGGGACGGGCCGGCGCCCTCGACGATCTCGGAGCGGATCAGCTCGCCGTCGGCGGACGCGACGTAGTAGATGAGGTGCGGCGGGAACGGCGAGTAGGCGAAGAAGTGCAGTTCGCCGGTTACCGGGTCCTCCTTCGGGTGCGCGGTCATCGCCGTGGTGAGCTTCCCGCCGAAGTCGTACGCCCCGACGGTGTCGAGCTCGGGGGTGACCTCGAACGGCAGGTTGGCCTCCTGGAGGGCCAGGAGCCGGCGTGCTCGATGATGTGGGTGCCGGCCACGCTGGCGGTCAGGTCGATCGAGCCGTCCTCCCGCATGAGCGGCGCGTCGTGCTCGAACGCCGGGGTGCGCACCCAGCGGTTGCGGTACCACTCGGCCTGCCCGTCGCGCAGCCGCAGGCCATGGATCATCCCGCTGCCGCGGAACCAGTGGGTCGGGGTGACGCCGGGCCGGGGGTTGTGGCCGTTGCGGAAGTAGCGGCCGGAGAGCTCCGGCGGCAGGGTGCCGCGTACGCGCAGCGCGGTCGCGGTGTGCTCGTCGGCGACGGGGGCGTAGTGGCCGTTGATGTACGGCTTCGGAGTGGTGGACATGGTGGCTTCCCTTTCGTGAGGCGCGGTCAGCGCTCTGCCGGTGCGTTGTGGAGAGTGGTCTGAGAGAGGAGGGCGGCCAGCGCCGCGATCAGCGCCGCCCCGAGGAAGGCCGCGCGGTGCCCGGCGGCGAGGGCGTGCGGCACCGAGGCGTGCGCGGCGACCTGGTCCGTACGAGTGGTGGCGACGGCGGTGAGGATCGCCAGGCCGAGGGCGCCGCCGATCTGCCGGGTGGTGTTGACCAGGCCACCGGCCAGCCCGGCGTCCCGGCCGGTGACCCCGTCGGTGGAAGCGGCGGTCAGCTCGACGAAGGCCGTTCCGAGCCCGGCGCCGATCAGTACGGACGGGCCGAGGATCCCGGTCACGAAGCCCGCCTCGGCCCCTGCCAGGCCGAGCCAGGCCAGGCCGGCGGTCAGGAGGATGAGGCCGGTGACCAGGGTCGCCCTGCGGCCGTACCGCCGGGCCGGCCGCGGGGCCAGCGCGGAGGCGAGCGTGATGGCGGCGGCCATGGGCAGCTGGGTCAGTCCGGCCAGGAGGGGGCTGTAGCCGAGAACCTGCTGCTGGTAGAGGGGGAGGTAGTAGAACAGCCCGACCCACACGGCGCCCAGCAGGATCATCACGAGGTTCGCCCGGCCGACCGCGCGCAGGATCCGCGGCGGGACGAGCGGGTCGGGGGACCGGCGCTCGATCCACCCGAAGGCTCCGAGGAGCACCACGGCGGCGCTCAGCGCGCCGACGATGGCGGGGCTGGTCCAGCCGGACCGTCCGCCCGTCGCCAGGCCGTACGTCAGGGCGACGAGGGCGGCGGTGACGGTCGCCGTCCCCGGCAGGTCGATCCGGGTCCGGGTGGAGGGCGCGGCGTCCGGCGGGACCAGCCGCGGTACGGCGGCGAGCACGGCGAGCGCCACGGGCAGGGTGGCGATGAAGACGGCCGGCCACCCGGAGACCTGGGTGAGCACGCCGCTGAGCAGGACGCCGGCGGCGCCGCCGGCCCCGGAGACCGCGCCCCAGACCCCGAGGGCGGTTCCCCACGCCGGGCCCTGGTACATCACCAGCAGGAGGGACAGTGCCGCCGGGGCCAGGAGCGCCGCGCCGACACCCTGCGCGGCCCGGGCCGCGATCAGCGTGGTGGCCGAGGGGGCGAGCCCGGCGGCGAGGGTGGCCAGGGCGAAGACGGTGAGGCCGGTGAGCAGGACCCGGCGCCGGCCGAGCAGGTCGGCCGCGCGCCCGCCGGGCAGCAGCAGCGCGCCGAACGCCAGCAGGTACGCGTTGACGACCCAGGACAGGGCGGCGGGCGACATGCCGAGGCCGGAGCGGATCGCGGGCAGCGCGACGTTGACGATCGAGGTGCTCAGCACGACGAGGAACTGCGCCGTGGCCAGGACGACGAGGGGACCGACGCCGACCCGGGAGGCGGGGGCCCGCGTCACCGGGCTGCTGGTGTCCATCGCTGACTCCTTCTATGAGTGGTCAATCACTCACTCTGCGGGCCGAAAAGAAGGCCGCTCGGCGCGAGCGGCCGTGGAGTGGGCGTCATTCCGCCGGGTAGTGGCGCAGCCCCAGCGCGAGCGTGCGCGCCCAGGGTGCGTCGATGTCCTCCGCCTCCATCGCGATCACCGCGTTGCACAGGAACCCGCGCGCGAAGAACTCCTGGATCTGCTCTTCCGGCGCGCCGGAGGCGGCCCGGACATACTCCACCTGCCGGGCGTAGAGCGCCTGGACCGCGTCGCGGATGGCCGGCTCGCTCGCGGCGCAGTTGGCCTGCATCACCACCATGAGCAGGCCTCGGTCGGCGATCAGCCGGGCGTAAGCCTCCGCCATCGAGGCCAGCACCGCCGACGGCTCGCCGCTCCCCGCCCGCGCCGCGCCGTCGGCGAGGCACTCGCGGATCCGCTGCGCGCAGTGGTCGACGACCGCGACGAACAACGCCTCCTTGTCCGGGAACAGGCGGTAGAGGTAGGCCTGGGAGATCCCGGCGTGCTTGGCGACCTCGGTGGTCGTCGTCCCGTAGTAGCCGCGCGCCGCGAAGGCGTCGATCGCGGTCCGCATGACCGTCGCGCGGCGCTCCTCGGCGGTCGACAGGGTCCGTCGGCTCTTGGTCGTCATGTGAGTAATAAACCACTCACACTTTTGACTGTCAACCCCACCCGGTCGGCCGAACCGCCGGAAACCGGAGCGCGGACGCGACCAAGCTCCGTAGACCGGCGGTACAGCTGCGACCGGGCCGCCTGGGGATCAGCGGAGAGGTGCGACCGGGCCGTTGGGGGACTCGCGCCGGGCGCCGACGACCGACTCGGCGACCGCGCGGACCTCGTCCTCGGCCAGCTTCCGGTATCCGTCGTCGGTGACGACCGCGACGCTGGGATAGATCCGGCGGCTCAGGTCGGGGCCGCCGGTCGCCGAGTCGTCGTCCGCCGCGTCGTACAGCGCCTGGATCGCCGCGACCACGGCGTCGTCCTGCGACATCCCGCGCCGATACAGCTTCTTCAACGCACCCCGCGCGTACGGCGACCCCGAGCCGTCGGCGTGGAAGTCCGTCATCTCGTACGGCCCGCCGGTGACGTCGAACGAGTAGATCCGCCCGACCTCCCGGTCGAGGTCGTAGCCGGCGAAGAGCGGCACGACCACCAGGCCCTGCATCGCGGCCTCGAGGTTGCTCTGGACGAGGGCGGCCAGCCGTCGCGACTTGCCGTCGAGCGAGAGCTGCCGGCCCTCGATCTTCTCGTAGTGCTCCAGCTCGAACTGGAAGAGCCGGACCATCTCCATCGCCGTGCCGACCGTCCCGGCGAAGGCCACCGCGGAGTACTCGTCGGCGAAATTGACCTTCTCCAGGTCGTTCTGCGCGATGACGTTGCCCATCGTGGCCCGGCGGTCGCCCGCCATCAGCACGCCGCCGTCGAAGGTCAGCGCCAGCACCGTCGTCCCGTGCGGGAGGCCGAGTCCGGCGGCCGATTCCCGGAGGCGCCGTGGGGGCAGCGCGTCGGGCGCGACCGCGGCCAGCAGTTCGCTGAACGACGCGTTGGTGCTGCTCATGAACTCCTGGGGGATCCCACCCGAGAACTCGGTCATGTGCGCCCGCTTCCGATCAAGAGACAAGTGCGAGGCTTATCGTACGATCTCCGGCTTCCGGCGCACCCCTTCGCGGCGGACGTGCTGAAGTATGATCGGCATCGAAGTATAGGACGACGCGGGACGGGAGGCGATGACGATGCCCGCGGTGCGTACCGAGCCGCAGGACCGTTCCCCGGAGCATCCCGCGCCGGAGGCGTTCACGCTCCAGCAGGTCCTCGACGCGGTGGTGGACCCGGTCCGCCGGAGCATCGTGTGCCAGCTGTCCGCCGCGCCGAGCCCGAAGAGCTGCGGCTCGTTCGACCTGCCCGTCGGCAGGTCCACTCTGACCCACCACTTCCGGGTCCTGCGCGAGGCGGGTCTGATCCGGCAGTACTACGTCGGAACGTCCCGGATGAACGAACTACGGCGCGAGGAGGTGGAGGAGGCCTTCCCCGGCCTGCTCGACGCGCTCGTGACCGCGGCCGCCCGGCGGTAGCTCGCATGACGGAACGACAGGGCTGGCGGGGCCGCTACTTCGAGGATTTCACCCTCGGCGACGTCTACTACCACCCGCTGGGCCGTACGGTCACCACGACCGACAACATGTGGTTCACGCTCCTCACGCAGAACACCGCGATGGTGCACGTGGACCACCACTACGCCGCGCAGACCGAGTTCGAGCGTCCGCTGGTCGACTCGACCTTCACCCTCGCCCTCATCACCGGCCAGTCCGTCACCGACGTGTCCCAGAACGTCATGGCGAACCTCGGGTGGGACGAGGTACGCCTGCCCGCCCCGGTGTTCGAAGGCGACACGCTCTACTCCCGATCGAAGGTCATCGCGCTGCGCGAGTCCCGGTCCCGGCCGAACGTCGGCGTCGTCACCGTGGCCACCGAGGGCTTCAACCAGGACGGCGTCGTCGTGTGCTCGTTCAAGCGCACGCTGCTCGTCTACAAACGCGACCACGCCCCGAGACCGCCGGTTCCGCGCCCGCCGGAGGACACCCTGCCCCCGGTGCGGGAGTGACCCGGGTGGACGACGCTCTCCCGCTGCGCGACGTCACCGTCGTCTCGCTCGAACAGGCCGTCGCCGCGCCCTTCGCCACCCGGCAGCTCGCCGACCTCGGAGCGCGCGTCATCAAGGTCGAACGCCCCGGCGGCGGGGACTTCGCGCGCGGCTACGACGAGACCGTCAACGGCATGTCCAGCCACTTCGTCTGGCTCAACCGCGGCAAGGAGTCCGTGGTGCTCGACGTGAAGGACCCGGCCGGACGCGCGGTGCTGCACCGGATGATCGGGCGGGCGGACGTGCTCGTACAGAACCTCGCCCCCGGAGCGGCGGAGCGCCTCGGCCTGATCCCCGAGGAGCTGCGCCACCGGCACCCGCGGCTGATCACCTGCGGCATCTCCGGGTACGGCGACTCCGGCCCGTACCGTTCCAAGAAGGCGTACGACCTGCTCGTCCAGTGCGAGGCCGGCGTGCTGTCCGTCACGGGAACGCCCGAGGAGCCGGCGAAGGTCGGCATCTCCATCGCCGACATCGCCGCCGGAATGTACGCCTACAGCGGCATCTTGACCGCCCTGTACGAGCGCGAGCGCACCGGGCGGGGCACCGACCTGTCGGTCTCGATGCTCGAGGCACTCGCCGAGTGGATGGGCTACCCGTACTACTACGCCGCCCACGGCGGCACGCCCCCGCCCCGCACCGGCGCGCGGCACGCGACGATCGCGCCGTACGGTCCGCACACGGCCGGAGACGGTCACCAGGTCTTCTTCGGCCTGCAGAACGAGCGCGAGTGGGCCGCGCTGTGCACGCACGTCCTGCGCCGCCCGGACCTCGTCGAGGACGAACGCTTCGCCCGCAACTCCTCGCGCGTCGAGCACCGGGAGGAACTGACCGCCCTCATCGAGGAGGCCTTCGCCGACGCCACGGCCGAAGAGGCGATCCGCCGTCTCGACGAGGCCGGGATCGCCAACGCGCGCCTGCGGTCGATGGAGGAGTTCGCCGCTCACCCGCAGCTGGCCGCCCGGGACCGGTGGCGTCAGGTCGGCTCACCCGCCGGCCCCCTGGGCGCCCTCCTGCCCCCGGTCACCGTGGCGGGCCAGGAGCCGCGCATGGGAGCGATCCCGGCCCTCGGCGAACACACCGCCGCCGTCCTCGCCGAGTTCGGCGAACCCGACGACGCGAGCGGCCCGTAGGGCCTGCCTCGAAGACTCGCTGTCTACTGCGCGGCGGGGACTTCGAGACAGGCCCAGCCGCGGCGGATCGTGGTCTTGCGCGGATCCGGAGGTTACTGGACAGTAGAGGGCCCCGCCTCCTGAAAGGCCCCCGTCATGTCCAGGGTGTCCTTCGCAGCCGTCCGTACCGGAAGAGTCCTGGCCGTGGCCCTCACCGTGGCCGCCGCCGTCACCGTCACCGACCTCCCACGGGCCAGAGCGGACGCGAGCTCGGCCGTCGTCGTCTCCCCCGCAGGGCAGAACTGGGTGTTCCGTGACGGCGACGGACGGCAGGTGACGCTGCGCGGCTTCAACGTCTCGGGCAGCGCCAAGCTGCAAGAGAACGGCCTCCTTCCCTTCCGCAGCACCGCCGACGCCGCGAAGTCCGCGCAGGCGATGCGGGACCTGACCGGCGCGAACGCGATCCGGTTCCTGATCAGCTGGGAGGGCGTGCAGCCGGCCCCCGACCGGATCGACTACTCCTACCTCGACAAGGCCGTTCAGCAGATCAGCGCGTTCACCGACCGGGGAATCCGCGTCCTGCTCGACTACCACCAGGATCTGTACTCCTCCCACCTGTTCAACAGCGGCAGCTGGTACACCGGCGACGGTGCTCCGGAATGGCTGATCAAGGCCGGGAACTACCCCCAGGAGTCGTGCGGAATCTGCCTGCTGTGGGGCCAGAACATGCAGAACAACGCCGCCGTACGGCAGGCCGCCCACGACTTCTGGCACAACCGGACGCTCACCACGGCGAGCGGCCAGGTCGGCGTGCAGGACGCCTTCGTCGGGCAGGCGTCGGCCGCCCTGACGTACCTGAAGACCAAGCTGTCCTCGTCGGCGTTCCAGAGCGTCATCGGGTTCGACCCGTTCAACGAGCCGTTCGACGGCGGGCTGGACGGGCAGAGCGGCCTGGATTGGGAAAAGACCTACCTGCTGCCCTTCTACCAGCGGTTCCGTACGGCCATGGACAATGCCGGGTGGAGCGCCAAGCCGGCGTTCGTCGAGCCGCTGGTGTTCTGGAACACCGGGTTCTTCGAGGAGGGCGGCCTGTCGTCGTCCGGGCCGCTCGGCACGCGGCTCGTCTTCAACAGCCACTACTACGACGGCGGCCGCATGGTCATCGACCCGTCCGCCGCCTCCGACGGGACGTACGACGCGGCGATGAACCGGATCCGGCAGCGCGCCACGGAACTGAAGACCGCCCCGCTCGTCTCGGAGTTCGGCAACCGGATGTCCGGGACGGGCAGCGACCGTACGCCGTGGATGGTCCGCGCGATGTACCAGGCCATGGACTACGGCACCCCCGGCAAGAACTGGTGGGACTCTCCCGCGAGCGGTGGCCCGGTGCTGTCGGGCACCCAGTGGCACTGGGACGTCTACAGCGGGAACCACCACGAGCTGATGAACGGCAACCCGGACAAGGTGCAGACGACCGGCGACGGCTGGAACGACGAGGACTTCTCGGTCGCGAACACCGACGCCGCCGGGAACGTCGCCCTCCGGCTGGACCAGCGCGTCCTGGACCGGATCTACCCGTCCGCGGTCGCCGGTGACGCGCTCGCCTTCGCGTACGAGGACCTGGCCCGTTCCGGGTTCGGCGGGGCCGGCCAGCAGCAGGCCTGGCTCACCGTCCCCTCGTCGCTGCCGAACGTCGCCGCCCTGGTCAAGGACCGGCAGTACGGGGTGCTCGTCTGGCGCGGCACGTCCGCCACCGTGCCGACGGAGCTCCACCTGCCGCAGTCGTTCGCCCCGGCGAGCACCACCGTCGTCGGCGACGTCGGCGCGCTCACCGGCCTCCCCGCGTCCGGCGCGGTCCGCGTCGCCGACGAGACCGGTTCGTCGGCGGCCCACCGTGTGCTGCTCACCGCTCCGGCCGGGCTGCACGTCGCTCTGGTCGTGAACACCGCGACCGGCACGCCGGTGACGGCCGACCAGCGCACCGCCGTCGCAGCCGAACTCGCCGCATGGCGCGACCGCGCCTTCGGCGGCTGATCACATGGAGGAATGACCCGGCGCGTCGGCGACGACGATGTGCAGGGTCGCCGTGGCGAGGAACGGTCCGGCGGCGAGACGGTCGAGCCACTCGCGTGCGGCGTCGGCGGTCAGGTAGCCGGCCTCGACGGCGCGCCGTGTGTTGCGCTCGATGCCGAAGATCTTGTCGGCCGCGGCCAGGTCGCGGAAGACCGGCGTGACCGGCACGACGGCCGGTACCGCGAAGCCCGCCTCGGCGGCCAGCCGGGCGAGCTGGCGGCCGACGACGGAGTTGCGCACGACCCGTTCGGCGACGTGGCGGGTGTAGGCGCGCGCGGTCGCGACGTCGGGATGGTCGATGGCGAGGGTGTCCCAGTCCGGCTCGCCCATGACGAGGCGCCCGCCCGGGCGCAGCACGCGCCGCAACTCGGCCAGGGCCGCGGCCGGGTCGGCGACGTGCTGGAGCACCCGGTCCGTACGGGCCCGGTCCAGGCCGCCGTTCGGCAGCGGCAGCGCGTGCGCGTCCCCCAGCATCACGCGAACCCGCGCGTCGGACGCCGTACGGCCGTGGGCGCGCGCGGCCATGCGGGGGTCGCGGTCGACGCCGATCACACGGCCGTCGCCACCGCCATCGTCGCCGCCGACGGCGCCGGCGAGGGCGCCCAGGTCGGTGCCGGGGCCGCAGCCCAGGTCCAGGACCGTCTGCCCTGGCCGCGCGTCGAGCAGCGCGAGCATCTGGCCCTTGTAGTCGCGGCCGAGGTCGGTGGCGGCGAGCCGGTCCAGGTACGCCACCGAGTCGGGTGTCGTCGTCTCGAACGTGGACGTCATGATCACCACCTAACCTCCGGGCCGGGCCGGGCCGCAACCTCGACCACGGAGGGCGGCGGCGAGGTCGTCGAGGTGCCCTGGGCGGGTCCGGCTGACCGGACAGGCGCTGGTCAGTCGAGAAGTTTGAAGGCCAGTTCGGTCTCCCACTTGGTGGGGTCCGGTTGGGCCGCTGGGTCGGTGTTGTAGATCTCCAGCCGGCAGCTCCACTGCTCGATGCCGTCGGTCCTGACCTGGTCGAAGCGTAGGTCCTCGTCGGCGGCCCAGTCGAGGAGCGTTCTGGTGTGGGCGGCCAGGTCGCTCGGCGGGGCGACGACGGTGAGGCTCGCATAGCGACCGGGCGGAAGGGCACCGCCGACCACCTCGCCGTCGCCGTCCACAGGAGCCCCGACCGGGACGCCTACCTCGATCTCCAGGCGCCCCGGCATGTCGATGGAGTCGTACTTGAGGAACGGCGCACCCGCGGGCGCCAGGCCCCGGGCGGCCAGCCAGGCGAAGACCGCGGGGAATCGAGCGGCGGCCTCGCCGATGGTCCGCATGGACACGACCGTCCGGATCGCGACATAAGGCTGCTGCGGACGCTCGATGACGATGGGCTCCGGTGACATGGACATCCCCCAGTTCATTTCATGGTGATGGGTTCCTGCAGTTCGGTCACCCAGGCGTCAGGGCGGTCTCGCGGGCATTCGAGATTCACCTCGCGCGGATAACCGACGCTCTGGTAGCCGTGGGCATCGATCCAGTACGCCAGGGTCTGGACCGCGGTCATGACGCTCGCCATCGGACCCGCGTGCACGAGCGTGGCGGCCGTCGCTATCTCGGGCAGCTCGACGATCTCGAAGTCGGCGCTTCCGTCCGGATCCGCGGTGAGCGGGAGCGCCGCGTGCACCGCCAGCCGCTCCGACGAGGCATCTCCGTCGGCATAGCGAGTGACGCCCGGCCCGGCGGGGGCCACGCCGACCTGCGCCATCCGCGAACACAACTGGTCGAACAGCGACCCGACGACAGGCCAGATCTCGTCGGACTCGAACCCGCCGACCTCACCGCTCAACTGGGCGACGCGCACGGCGGCGACGCGTTTGACCACGACCCCGGTCTCCGGAGCCCCCGCGTCGAGCGAGCGGAGCCGTACCTCCACCCGGACCAACCGGGCGGCGTCGGCCGCGAGCGACCTCTCCAGTTCCGCGCGGCGAAGCCGCAGCATCCCGCGCAGTTCCTCGGCACTCACCTGCTCGTCCAGCACCGCGTGAACCTGTTCGAGGGTGAATCCGAGATCCTTGAGAGCGACGATCTGATTGAGCCGCTTGAGCTGGTCGGCCTCATAGCGGCGATAGCCGGTGGAGCCGTCCACATGAGCGGGGCGCAGCAGCCCGATCGCGTCATAGTGCCGCAGCATCCGTACCGACACCTGCCCGTAACGGGCGAAATCTCCAATGGCGAACATGACTCTCAAGGAATACGGCATGACACGGTGTCAGAGTCAAGACCACCTGGGAGCGGAAGGGCGGCGGGGAGTTCGGTGGCGAGGTGATCGCCTCTCCGCAGGTCAGCCCGGAACTAAAGGGGACCCGGGGTGTGGAGGGCGGCGGCGAGGTCGTCGAGGTGGCGGGAGACCGGGCCGACGGTGAGCAGGCCGCTGCCCGCGGACAGCTCCGCCGCCGCGGGGGAGAGCGCGCCCTGGGCGCGCTCCATCGTCTCCCGGTCGCCGACGGCGATGGCCGCCTGGGCGGTCAGGCACCACAGGGCCTCGAACAGCAGGTCCCAGGGCGGCTCGGGGACGTCGCGCAGCGCGGCGGCGGCCGCCGTACGACGGCCCCTGGCGAGCAGCACCAAGGGGCGGGCCCAGGCCTCGTACGGTCCCCAGTCGGGGTCCTCGTCGGTTTGGGCGGGCCGCCGGTGCAGTACGCGCAGGGACAGCAGCGCGAGCGGCGGCAGGCCGTGCTCCAGCCCCGGCATGCCGCAGCCCTCGAGCCGGGCGACGGCGTCCCGGTAGGCGGCCTCGGCGTCCTCCTCCGGACCGGTCGTCGCGATCCGCAGCGCGGCGTACCAGCCGGTGAACACGCCGACCAGCGGCCGTTCGTGGCGCTCGGCCAGGCGGCCCACGGCGGCCGCGTGCCGGTCGGCGCCGGGGAGGTCTCCGAGGGCGCACCGGGCCTGGAGACGGATCAGATGACCCAGGATCTCGAAGGCGGACAGGCCGTGCCGGGCCGACAGGGTGACGAGCTCGGCGCCGATCTCGTCCCGGCGCGGCGCGCGACCGGCGCGGTCGAAACTCTGCATGAACGCGGCGTTCAGGGCGAACGCCAGCAGCGCCGGATCGTCCAGCCGGCGGGCGATCTCCTCCGCCTCCCGGGCCGCCTCGGGCCCCCGCGCCGCGCGGGTGCCGCGCGACTCCAGGGCGATCGTGGCCAACAGCCGGGCCCGGGCCGCCTCCTGCCCCGCCGGGAGGGCGGTCAGCGCGCGCTCGGCCGCCGCGACCACCTGGGCGGCCTGCTGTGGGTCGTCGACCCGAGTCCAGATCGCCGGGACGTCGTAAGCGCCGATCACGCGGGCGGTCAGCTCCGCGTCGCCCAGCTCCTCGGCCGCCACGATCGCCGCGACGCGATGCCGGCGGGCCTCCTGAAGGCCGCTGCCGCCGGTCACGGCGAGATTGCGCAGGAGCCCCACCGTCGACTCCAGCCGGGCCCGGGCCCCGGACGGTACGGCGCGGTCGTACGCCGCCGCCGTCTGCGCCCACACCCGCCCCGCCGCCCCGCCCGGCTCGGGGTCGAGGCGGGCGGCGTGCCCGAGGATGTCGGCCTCGAGTTCGCGCAGTGCCGGGCCGGGGTCCGCCCCGAGCTGCTCGACCAGGAGCGTACGGGCCCGGCGCAGGACGGCGAGGGCGTCGCCCTGCCGGCCGGTGCGGTACAGCGCCAGGGCGAGCAGCCGCCAGGCGTGCTCCCGCCACGGGTGCTCGGCCACGTGCGCGTCCAGGTCCGGCACCGCCTCCGCGGCCAGACCCAGCGCCAGGCGCAGCTCGGCCCGGCGCTCGACGGCGTGCAGCCGCAGCTCCGCCAGCCGCGAACGCTCCGCACGGGCCCAGGGCTCGTCGGTGAACTCGGCGTACGCGGGCCCGCGCCACCACCCCAGCGCCTGCTCCAGCCGCCCGAGCGCCTCCGCCGCCGGCAGCGCCGCCGGAGCCCGCACGAGCGGCTGTGTCGGGGGAGCCTCTGTGAACGGTCGCGTCGGGGGAGCCTCCGAGGACGGTCGCGTCGGGGGTGCCTCGGCGAACGGCGGTGTCGTGGGCGCCTGCGCGAACGGCGACCTCGCGATTCCCTCCGCGGGCGGCGTCGCGGCGGCGGTCACGGCCCGCTCGAAGCGCCAGGCGTCCACCGCGTCGGGCTCCGCGCGCAATGCGTACCCGGGACCCTCGGTGACCAGCAGCCGGGCCGGAGCGCGGGGCGGACGCAGCGGCTCCAGGGCGCGGCGCAGGGCTGCCACGAAGGTACGGACCGCGCCGACGGCGTCTTCGGGAGGGTCCTCCCACAGGTCGTCGGCCAGCCGCGTGACGGGAACGACGCGGCCCCGGGCGACGATCAGCCGTGCCAGCACCGCGCGGTGCCTCGGTCCCTTCAGGGCGATCGGGTCCCCGGCGTCGTCCCAGGCCGTCACCGGCCCCAGCACCCCGAAGACGACCCCCACGTCCGGCCCTCCCTTCAAGGACATTCCGCAGGTCACGGTAGCGCGCTCATCGGATGCTCATTCGCGCGCGGCAGCCTTACAGCAGCACCATCGACCAGCGAAATGAGGCGAACCAATGGCGACTGCCATTCGCGGCTTCGAGTACCGGCGCGTCCCCGTCGCCGAGGGCGTGTCGCTGAACACGGCCGTCGCGGGGTCGGGCCCCGCGATCGTGCTGCTGCACGGCTTCCCGCAGACCCACCTGATGTGGCGGCACGTCGCCGCCGACCTCGCCGCCGACCACACCGTCATCTGCCCGGACCTACGCGGCTACGGGGCCAGCGACAAACCCGCCGAGACTGGCCCTGACGTCTATTCCAAGCGCACCATGGCCGCCGACGTCGTCGCCCTGGCCCGCGTGCTGGGACACGACCGCTTCGCCCTGGCCGGGCACGACCGTGGCGCGCTCGTCGCCTTCCGCGCCGGCCTCGACCATCCCGAAGCGGTCACGCATCTGGCCTGCCTCGACGTGCTGCCGACCGTCGACATGTGGGAGGCGATGCACGGCGTCACCGCCGCCGTCGGCTTCCACCTGTATCTGATGGCCCAGCCTCCCGGCCTGCCGGAGCAGCTGATCGCCGCGAGCCCGGACGCGTTCTTCGGTCACTTCCTCGACATCTGGACGAGTGACCCGGACGCCATCCCCGCCGACGTCCGCGCCGCCTACCTGGACGCCTGCCGTGACGCGGTGCCCTCGATCGTGGCCGACTACCGCGCCTCGGCCGGGGTCGACCTCGAACACGACCAGGCCGACCGCGCGGACGGCAACCGGCTGCGGATGCCGGTCACCGTCCTGCAGCAGGACTGGGGTGCCGCGCTCGGCTTCGACGCCGCCGCGCTGTGGAGCGCCTGGACGCCGGACCTGCGGCACCGCACCGTCGGCTTCGGCCACTTCATGGCCGAGGAGGCCCCCGCCGACGTCACCAAGGCCCTTCGCGACCTCCTCGCCCGCTGAGCGGCCGGCCGTGCCGGGACGTCAGACGCGGTCGGCGGCGATGAGGAGGTACTGGAAGCTGCCGTCGGTGTAGGCGTCGAGGAACGTGCTCTCGATGCCGGTGGCCAGGCTGGACTGGGCGCGCAGCCGCCAGTACGGGATGGTCGCCGGGGTCAGGTCGACGACGCTGACCGGGATCAGGCGGTTCGCGGCCATCTCCCGGAAGTACGTGCTGCGCGGGTGGATGTCGCAGATGTAGTGCGCGTTGATCTGGCTGACGGCCCGCGACGGCAGCCCGTACGCGTCGTTGTAGCAGCCGGTGATGCAGACGTACCGGCCGCCGCGGCGCAGCTGCCGCGAATGCTCGGCGAACAACAGTCCGAGTTCGACGTACATGGTGGACTCGTTGTTCCAGATCGCCTGGAACGCGCCGGTCGGGAAGCCGGTGTCGAGCATGTTGCGCAGGTGGAAGCGCACCTGGTCGCCGACGCCGCGCAGCCGCGCCTGTTCGCCGGCGAAGTCCACCTGGGTCTGCGAGATGGAGACGCCGTCGACCTCGCACCCGAACCGCGCGGCGGCCACGAGGCTGGATCCGCCGCGTCCGCAGCCCGCGTCCAGGACGCGGTCCGCGGGCCCCAGGGGGCCGAGGTGGTCGAGGAGGAAGTCGGCCTGCGCGCTCTCGAGGCGGTGCAGCTCGTTGATGACCTGGGCCTCGCGGATCTCCGGGGGGCTCTGCAGCACGGACCAGTCGACCTCGCCGATCCCGTAGTGGTGGTGGTAGATGCCGTCCACCTCGCCCAGGCGCAGGTTGACCGGGTTCCGTTCGGCGTTCCAGTAGTCGGCGACCGAACGCTGGTACGGACTGACGGGGACTGCGGAGGCGTGGAGGGAGTCATGGACGGACGTCATGCCGGCTCCTTCGAGCTCGTGTGGGGGGACGTGATGGAGCCGCGGGTCATCGGCGGCCGGGGCACGGGGGCGTCCCGGCCGCCCGCGGCTCAGTGGTACCGACTACTCGTGCTGTGCCATTCGAAGCCCCCTCCCATCCATGCCTGGGCTCCGCGCAGGAACCGTTGCAGCTCCACGGAGGGGACGGCGGCGAGCCTCTCCTGGCTGGTCTGGAAGTCGCGGACGAACCGGTTGTGCAGGCGCACGCAGGTCTCGATCGCCTCGCGGAGCGTGCACTTCTCCTCGGCGGCGACCCTGAGGACCAGGTTGTCGGCCTGCTCGTCCGCCGCCTCCCTGGCCACCGAGTGGAGGTCGTTGACGATGACGGCGGCCGTGCCCGCCTGCATCAGGGCGCGGTGGAAGTGCGGCTCGTAGAAGAGGTCGGCCGGTAGCTGGTAGCCGCCGACGATGTCGATCAGCGTCATGGACGTGTAGAAGCTGTCGTGCTGCCGGGCCGCGAGGTAGCGCCAGGCCGGAGGGAGACTGCCGCTGTGGCGCCACGCGGCGTACGCCGTCCAGCTCACGTACATCTGGAATGTCGTGGTGCAAATCCGCATGACCTGGGACGGCGTGGCGTGCCGTCGCAGGTGGGCGGTTGCCGAATCCAGCGCGACCAGGACGGGATCGGCCCGCAGCGCCTCCTCGAGCGGGCCGGTGAACTCCCCGGCGGGCGGTGGGCGGTCCATCGCCGACATGACCAGTGCCAGCCGCGGCGGGAGTTCAATGGGCGTGGCCCCCAGCTCGGTCTCGTCGGCGTAGTAGTCGTCGCTCGCCCACCAGGCGGCGTTCATCTGGGCGGCGAGGAGCAACCGGTCAGGGTCGTCGGTGTCGGGGTGGGCGAGCATGGCGAGCCGGCCGAACCCGGTGCGGCGGAACGCGTCGAGCCGGTCGGCATAGATGCCGGTCTCCTCCGCCCAGGCGACGAGGGCGTCGTTCACCTGGTCGCCGAGGTCGTCGTCGACGCGGACCGTCTCCGGGCAGTACAGCGGCGGGTACGAGCCGTCGCCCCACTCGCGTTCGGCGTATCCGGGTGTGGCGCCGGCGGCCGCCGCGGCCTCCTCGGGACAGGAGAGCGCGGGCCGCTCGACGCCCTCGGCTTCGGAGTCCGGCGACCGGTCGGAGGCCGGTGGCCGGCCCGGCAGCTCCGGAGCGCCCGGTGCGAGGGGGTGGGGGTCCCGGACCGCCGTCCGCAGCGCGGCCGCCAGGTGGGCCGCCGACGTGCCCAGCCCCGTCGGGCCGGACGGCAGGCGAACCGCCGACGCGCCGAACGCCGTCGGGCCGGGGGGCAGGTGGGACGCCGGCATGCCGAGTGCCGTCGGGCCGGACGCCACGCGGGCCGCCGTCGGGCCGGCCGGGCAGGCCCAGCGGGGCCTCCGGCTCGACCGGAACGTGCTCCGCCATCACGAGCCGGGGGTCGCGATCTCGACGTTCTCCAGCACACCGAGCGCGTCGGGGACCAGCACCGCGGCCGAGAAGTAGGCGCTGACCAGGTACGACGTGACCGCCTTCTCGTCGATGCCCATGAACCGGACGTTCAGCCCCGGCTCGTACTCGTCCGGGATGCCCGTCTGGTGCAGGGCGACCACGCCCTGGTCGTCCTCTCCGGTGCGCATCGCCAGGATCGACGACGTGTGGCCCGCGGCGATGGGGATCTTGTTGCAGGGGAAGATCGGTATGCCTCGCCACCCGGGGATCCGGCTCCCGTCGCGCTCGATGGGGTCGGGGTAGAGACCGCGCCGGTTGCACTCGCGCAGGAACGCCGCGATCGCCTTCGGGTGAGCCAGGAAGAACCGGGTGCTGCGGCGGCGGGACAGCAGCTCGTCCATGTCGTCGGGGGTCGGCGGACCCGACCGGGTCTGGAGCCGCTGGGAGTAGTCGGCGTTGTTCAACAGCCCGAAGTCCGGGTTGTTGACCAGCTCGTCCTCCTGCTTCTCACGCAGCGCCTCGATGGTCAGCCGCAGCTGCTGCTCCAGCTGGTTCATCGGCTCGTTGTACAGATCGGTGACCCGAGTGTGCACGCGCAGCACGGTCTGCGCGACGCCCAGCTCGTACTCCCGTGGCGAGAGCTCGTAGTCGGCGTACGAGGCGGGCAGCTGATGCTCCCCGGCGTGGCCGGCGGCCAGCGCGATCTCGGCCTCGCCGTGTTTGTTCTGCGGGACCTGCGCCACGGCCTGGAACCGCTCGACGTGCGCGGCGAGGGCGTCCGACCGGTCGAGCGTGGCGAGGAAGTCCTGCCGCGACAGCACCAGCAGCGAGCAGGCGGTCGCGGCGACGGCGCTGTGATCCCAGGTGAAGTCCGGATCCGTCAGCGCCTCGTACGAGAGGTAGCCGCCGTCGCCCACCGGAGGCAGATGGGTGGCCTCGTCGAAGGCTCCCTCGCCTTCGCGGCGGAGCTTTCCGTGGGCGACCACGTAGAAGTCGTCGCCGCGCTGCCCGTGCTCCACGAGCGTCTCCCCGGCCGGCAGCTCCCGCTGCGTGAACCGGGAGGCCAGCTCGCCGAGCACCTCCTCGTCGTAGAACCCGGCGAAGGGCGGAACCTCCCGCAGCGTGGGCGGGATGACCTCCGCCCGGCGGGCCGTGCCGGCGATGCCGACCCGCCCCCCGCCCACCTTGTAGGTCATGCGCCGGTTGACCCGGTAGGCGCCGCCGGACACCTCCACCCAGGGCAGGACGCGCAGCAGCCAGCGCGAGCTGATCGCCTGCATCTGCGGCGGGGTCTTGGTGGTCGTCGCCAGGTTTCGTGCCGCTGCGGTGCCGAGAGTCTGTGGATACTGATCTTCCGTGGTGTAGATCGGCTCCCGCGATGACGATGGGCTCAAACCGAGACCTCCCTCTCGAGCGCGGTCAGGCGCTGACGGACCCTTGACCCTACTGAGGGCGATCACCGGAAGTGATCGACCCGTGACCGAGCGTATGTGTGGATTTCGTGACCCGGAACTTCCTCCTTGGGCACCCTTGCCTTACTGATCCACAACCTGCTTGACGGCTAACACTGTTAGCCGTAGGCTAACGGTGTTAGCTCGTTTTCGGGAGGACCTGATGGACCAGCCCATCGCACCGACGCGCACGCCGCACCCCGTCCTCCGGGCCGTCGCCCGGGGCGGGTGGCTCGCTCTCGCGCTGTTCTTCACGGCGTTCGCCGTGCTCGAAGTGGTCAAGCACGGCGTTCTCCCGCTCGTCGCCGCGGTGCTGTTCGCGATCGCCCCCGACCTCACGATGCTCATCGGGGCGTCCGAGGCCGGCCATGGCCGTCTCTCTCCGCGCGCCGTGCCGTACTACAACGCCGCGCACCGCTTCTGGGCCCCGTTCATCCTGATCGTCGCCTGCGTCGTCGCACCGGTGGGCGGGACTGCGATCTTCACCGCAGGTCTGGGCTGGTTCGCACACATCGCGTACGACCGCGCCTTCGGGTACGGGCTGCGCGACCGGGACGGACGCCGCCGTGGCTGACCGGCTCTCGCCGCGGGCCCGGCAGATCGTCGCCGCGGCCCGCGAGCTGCTGGAGAAGGACGGCGCCGACGCGCTCACCATGCGACGCCTCGCCGACCGGCTCGGCATCCGCGCGCCGTCCCTGTACAAGCACTTCCCGGACAAGGCCGCGGTGGAGGTCGAGCTCATCGCGGAAGGCATGGAGGAGCTGGCCCGCGCCCTCGAAGCGGCCGAGGCGGCCCGCCCGGCCGAGACCGCCGGCCAGATCGAGACCGCCGGCCCGGCCGACGTCGTGGCGGGGCTCGGCGCCGCCTATCGCGCCTATGCCCTCGCCCACGCCCACCTGTACCGGTTGATGACCGCGGGCCCGCTTCCCCGCGACGTGCTGCCGCCCGGTCTGGAGGACCGGACGGCGATGCCGCTGGTACGGGTGGTCGGCGACCCGGACCGCGCCCGGGCGGCATGGGCGTTCGCGCACGGCATGGTGATGCTCGAGCTCGACGGCCGCTTCCCGCCCGGCGCGGACCTGGGCCCGGCCTGGCGCGTCGGGCTCGTGGCGCTCGTCCGATCCGGCTGAGGGCTACCCCGCGTTGCGTTCGGCGACGCGCTGCTTGAGGAGGCCGACCAGCATGTGGTTGACCGCGAGCATGAGGTCCTCGAAGTGGAAGTTGTTGTCGTTCTTGCCGACCTGACCGGGGAACCGCGAGGTGCCGGGGACCACCAGGCACACCTCGGCCAGTTCCCGGCATCTGCCGCCGTCCCCCTTGGTCATGGCGAACGTCTTGGCGCCCGCGTCGACGGCGACCTGCAGCGCCTTCGTCACGTTCACCGAGTTGCCGCTTCCGGAGTAGGCCATGACCAGGTCCTTGGCGGTGACGACGGGTGCGAGGGACGCCGCGAACATGTCCTCGACGCCGAGGTCGTTGACGAGCCCGGTCAGTTCGGCGGCCGACGAGCACAGGTTGACGAACGACAGCCGCTCCACGTCCGCCGGGAGGGGCCGCGTCTTGTCCTCCGTCACGAACGGATGGTGCTTGAAATCGCAGTAGGCGTGGTCGAGGGTGCCGGCGTTCCCGCCGTTGGCCATGGCGTAGACGGTGCCGCCGTCGTCGTACGTCTCGAACAGCATCGCGGCGGCCCGCTCGATGACGGCGACGGGGAGCCGCTCCAGGATGCGGCGCTTCTCGGCGAGGTACAGTTCGATGGTCTCGGCGAGGTTCACGACCGGCCGCCCGCGTGCTCGGAGTCGATGCGGCCGTGCCCGCGCCCGGCGTCGTCCTGCCAGCGGATGACGTCGTCGAGTTCGGGCGTGGAGACCTCGATGGAGGTGTAGTCCGTGCGCGCGATCACCCGGTGCAGCTCTCCCGGCGGGTTGGTCCAGCCGGTACGAGGACGGTGCACGATGGTGGTCAGTCTTCCCAGGTCGATCACCGCGCTCAGGTCGTCGGGCGCGGTGGCACCGGTCAGCACCGTGGCCTCTCCCTCGATGACGTAGTTGGTCTCCAGCTTCTGCCGGTGCGACTGCAGGGACGA
The DNA here is from genome assembly GCF_054775715.1 of Actinoallomurus acanthiterrae. Taxonomy (NCBI): domain Bacteria; kingdom Bacillati; phylum Actinomycetota; class Actinomycetes; order Streptosporangiales; family Thermomonosporaceae; genus Actinoallomurus; species Actinoallomurus acanthiterrae. The sequence goes on from NZ_BAAHCO010000001.1 coordinate 659,145, forward strand.
CTGGTGGCCCTCGGTCATCCGTATGCGTTTCAGCGCGTACGGGACGCCGGGAAGATTGTGGGTGTACCAGACCTCACCACCCCAGGGCTTGTGCACCGTGTAGTCCGAGACGTCCGGACAGCGGCAGCCCGTCGCGCCCTCCGGCGCGGTCACCTCCCTGGTCTCTCCGAGGACGGAGCCGGCCTCGATGAGGACCGCCGGTTCGGCGCCGACGCCCACGATCCGGTGGACGCAGCCCGGAAGGGCGTGCCAGCCGCCCAGGCGGCCGTACGTCCTCGACCCGCTCGCGGTCTCCAGGCGCACCCGGCCGGCGATGACCACGAAGGTCCGGTGGTCGCGCGGATGGGCACGGTACGGGGTGGCACGTCCGGCCGCCACGGTGTGCTCGGCGAACAGGTACGCCCCGTCGGCGGCCTGGTCGGCGAGCCGGCTGAGGTGCCCGTAATCGGTGTCGATCACGGTCGTCTTCATGGTTCCGCTCCCATCATGCGGTCGAGCCAGCTGTTCGCGTCCTGCTCGCGCAGCGACCGTCGAGCCGTCGCCCGGCCTGCGGGAACGTCGCCGGAGGCCATCGCGTCGAGCATCGCCGAGGCGGTCGCCTCGACGTCGAACGGGTGCACGGGCGTCACGTGGTCGGCCAACTGCTCGTAGGCGCCCGCGTTGACCGAGAGCAGCAGCCGGGCGCGCTCGCCGAGGAAGAGGGCCTCCTTGGCGACGAGGTTCATGCCGTCGAACGTCGGATTCACCACCGTGACGTCGGCCCCCGACAGGGCGGCGACGACGCAGTTGCGCGTCGTGGCGAGATCGGGATAGACCAGCGAGACGGCGGGCCGGCCGGGCGCGCCGAACCGCGCGTTCAGTTCGGCCACCATGCCCTCGCACTCGCGCTGGAGCGCCAGGGTGCGCTCGGTCGGGCGGCCCGGCGGGGTGGCCACCGCGCAGAACCACCACTCCCCGGCAAGCCTGGGCTCGCGCTCCAGCAGGCTCCGGTACGCGGCGAACCCACGCGGCAGGTTCTTCCACAGGTCGATGCGGTCGGCCCGGACGATCATCCGCCGTCCACGGCCCTCGCGGTCCAGCCGCCCGCGCCACTCGGCGGTGGCCGGCTCGTCGCGCAGCCGTTCCACCGCCGCGACGTCCAGCGGGAACGGGGCGACGGTGACCCGGGTCCGGTGCCCTTTGTACGTCACGCCGTCGTCGTCGGCGGCGCAGCCGGGCAGGTAACGGGCACAGCAGCCTAGGAAGGCCCGCGCCCACCGGGTGCAGTGGAAGCCGATCACGTCGGCGCACAGCAGGCTCGCGAGGATCCGGTCCCGGATGTACGCGGGGAGGACACCGAAGTAGTCGGGCTCGCACCAGGGCAGCCCCTGGAAGAACGCGATCCGGCCGCGCCGCCCTCCACGCCGTGCGAGCATCTCCGGGACCAGGAACAGGTGATGGTCATTGACCAGGACGAACTCGTCCGGTGACCCCGTCATGAGCGTGGCCACCCTGTCGGCGTACGCGCGATTGACCGCCTCGTAGCCGGACCAGGCCTCCGCGAGCCGCCCGTCCGGCTGCCGCGAGGTGTCCAGCAGATAGTGGAACAGCCACAGCAGCAGGCGTACACCGATGGTCTCGTAGTGCCGGTCGACCATGTCCCGTGGCAGGCGCAGCCGGTGCAGGGTCACATCGCCGGGCAGCCGGGTCACCTCGACGGATCCGTCGCCGGACGCGCCTACCGGTGTCCCGGTGTCGGGCGGCCGGGTCGTCTGGACGAGGCCGTCGGTGAGGGCGGCCGACGGCGGGCCGGCGCCGGGTGGCCGCGTCACTTCGACGGAGCCGTCGCGGGATACGGTCGACGGTGTCCCGCCGCAGGGCCGCCGGGGCAGCCTGAGGGAGCCGTCCCCGGGAGAGGATCTGGAGGGACCGTCGACGGGCATCGTGCACACCCAGTCGCCCCCGTGTTCGCCGAGCAAGGTCGCGAGCAGCGGTACCAGGCCGCCGGGCGAGCGGGGCAGCAGGCCCGCGCCGTCCTGCCACCGTGGCGTGCTGTTGCTGCAAACGATCAGCCTCATTCGGGGTTCTCCGCTCGGCGTCGGCGGGCTCATCGCGCGGTCTCCTGGAGGAAGGCCGCGATCCCCGCGGCGTCCAGCCGGTATCGGCGGTAGAGGTCCTCTGGTGGTCCGGCCTGGCCGTAGCCGGGGACGGCGAGCACGTCATAGCGGGGCCGGTCGGGCAGGCCGAGCACGATGCGGCCCAGTTCGTCCGCGAGGCCGCCGACGACGTGGTGGTCCTCGATCACGACCGCCCGCCGGTGTGCGCCGACCAGACGCGCGACCGTCGCCCGGTCCACCGGCAGCGACGACACGTTGACCACCGTCGGCCTGACGCCCTCCACGGCGAGCCGGTCGGCCGCCTCCACGGCGACCGGCACCGTACCGCCCATCGCGAAGACGACCACGTCGGTGCCCTCGCGCACCACGCGCGGGACGCCGAACCGGAACCGGTATCCGTCTTCGTGCACCTCCGGCTGCGGCTGACGGCACAGCCGCAGGTAGCTCGGGCTCCGGCCGGTGGCGAGGTGGGCCATCATCTGCCAGGTCTCGGCACCGTCGGCGGGGTGGAACACCTGGATGTTCGGCAGCGTGCGCATCAGCGCCAGGTCCCGGAGCCCCATCTGGGTCGGTCCGTCGCGTCCGATCGCCAGCCCGGCGTGGGTGCCGACCAGGACCACGCCCGCGTCGTTGAGCCCCACCGTCTGGAAGATCTCCAGGAACTTGCCGGTCAGGAAGTGGCCGAAGCTCGCGACGAACGGCCGGAACCCCTCCTGCGCCAGCCCGGCGGCGAGCCCGATGGCGTTGGCCTCCGCGATGCCGCACTCGAAGAACCGGTCCGGGAACTCCTCCTTGAACGGCAGCGTCCGGGTCGCCTTGGCGAGGTCGCAGTTGACCACGACGACGTGGTCGTACTCACGGGCGATCTCGACCAGCGCGGTGCCGAACCAGTCCCGCGTCGACGTCATGCCTCCCCCTGACCGGGGGGACGCCCCCCGGCAAAGGCGAGGCCCATGCCCTCGCTTCGCTCGGTCATGTGCCGGCCTCCAGCAGGGTCTCCAGGAAGTCGACCGCCGCCGCGTACTCCGCCGCCGACGGGAGGTCGGCGTGGCTGCCGTTCATGAGGACGCGCCCAGGGCCGAGCCACCCCTTGCGGGTGTGGGCGATGATCGCCGACGGCCCGCCCGTGGCGCGTCGCCGGAACGCGTCGCGCAGCGCGCCGTGGTCGTGGCCGTCCACCTCGTCGACCTGCCAGCCGAACGCGCGCAGCTTGTCGGGCAACGGGCGCAGCGGCAGGATGTCGTCGACCGCGCCGTCGCTCTGGCTCCCGTTGTGGTCGATGATCGCCACCAGGCCGGGCACCCGTTGCGCTCCGGCGTACATGAACGCCTCCCAGACCTGACCCTCCTGGCACTCTCCGTCGCCCAGAAGGCAGTACACAGTGGAGTCCCGGCCGTGGAGCCGCTTGCCGAGGGCACGGCCGACGGCCACCGACAGGCCCTGGCCGAGTGCTCCCGTGCTGACGTCCACCAGGTCGAGCCGCGTACGATCCGGGTGCCCCTGCAACCGGCTGTCCAGGGCGCGCAGCGTGCCGACGTCCTCGGCGGGCAGGTCGCCGTCGACGATCAGGGCGGCGTACCAGGCCGGGGCCGCGTGTCCCTTGGACAGGACGAAGACGTCGCCTGCGGACGGGTCCGGCGTCCAGTCCATCTGGTCGAACTTGAGCACGCTGATGATGTCCGCGCACGACAGGGACGAGCCGACGTGCCCGGACCCGGCCCGGTGGATCATCTCCAGCAGGACGAGCCGGCACCGGGTCGCGAGGTGGGCGATCCGGTCGGTATCGGCACGTTCGACCGGCCCGGCGACCACTCCCTTACCGCGCATCCGCGCTCCCGTTCGCGTCCCCCGGGCTCACGAGTCCGGCGCTCCCGTTCGCGTCCACGGGCCTGGTGCTTCCGTTCGCGTCCACGGATCCGGTGCTTCCATTCGCGTCTGCCCCGCTCACGGACCCGGTGCTTCCGTTCGTGCCAGCTGCGGTCACGGACCGGACGCCTCCGTTCGCGTCTGCCCCGGTCACGAGCCCGGTGCTTCCGTTCGCGTCCGCTGCGATCACGGACCGGGCGCTCCCGTTCGCGTCTGCCCCGCTCATGGGCCCCGCGCTCCCGTTCGCGTCCACGGCGGTCGAGGGTCCGGTGTTCCCGTTGGCGTCCGCCCCGGCCATGAGTCCGGCGATGTAGTCGGAGACCGCGGCGATGGTCGGCTGCCGCCACAGCAGAGTGGTCGGCAGCGAGCAGCGGAACCGTTTCTCCAGCCGGCGCCGGACGACGACCGTGAGCACGGAGTCCAGTCCCTGTTCGACGAGCGGACGGTTGGGCGAGAGGTCGGTGGGGTCCAGCCGCATCTCCTTGGCGATCTGCGCGCCGACCTCCTCGATCAGCACGGCGCGCAGTTCCTCCGGGCTCAGGTGGGCGTACGAGTCGGCGGGCCCAGAGCCGTTCGCCGTCGCGACACCGGTGGACGGGGCGTCGATCACCGGGTACCGGAGGCCGGACAGCCAGGCGACGACGGTGCCGGCCTCGTCGGTGGCGTCCGTCACGCGTACCTGAACGGTGTCGGCCTGCTCCGGGTCGAGCCACACGTCGAGGTGCACCGCGTCCGGTGGTTCCCCGACCGTGACCAGCCGGTCCACGAAGGTGACCATGCGCAGCAGCGGATCGCCGGGGAACGCGCTCGGTGCGACCGACATGGCGGCGTCCAGCACGGGGGCCCAGGTGGTGGCGGGCCCGCACCGTACGCGGGCGCGCAGCGCGCCATGGCCGCGCAGGAGTTCCTCGACGGTCCACGCGAACCCGGTGCCGGGCACGCCGACGGCTGCCAGCCGCTCCGTGACCGAGCCGGGGTCCGCCGAAGTGAGCGGCAGGACCGGAGGCGCCGGCGGTTCGCCGAGGTCGGCGGGCACCACACTGGTAGCGATCATCTGCCAGGCCGCGTCCGGGTCGCCGGCGCTACGGGAGGCCAGCCGCAGCCCGGTCCCCTGCCGTACGACCTGGACCTCGCGGCGGTCGGCGGTCAGCAGCGGCGCCGACATCGTCACCTCGCTGAGCGCCTGACCGCCGGACGCGGCGAAGAACGTGGTCGCCAGCACGGCGGCGGGCACGATCTCGACACCCTCGATGGCGTGGCTACCGGGATACGGCCGGGTCTGGTCGTCCAGGGCGGTCCGCCAGAGCCGGATGTCAGTGCCGGCGAGGTCGATCGCGTCGCCGAGCAGGGTGTACGCGTCCGGGTCGTGGCCGCGGCCACCGGCGTCGGGGGCGGACGGCGGTCGCCAGTGCCGGCGGCGCTGCCACGGATAGGTGGGGAGCGCGGCCGGCCCGGCCGGCTGGAGACGGCGCCAGTCCAGCGCGACGCCGGCGCAGTGCGCGGCGGCCGCACCGGCCAGGAGGGTGGCCCGCGCGGGCCGGTTCCGGCGCAGCGACGAACCGACGAACACGTCCTCGTGCCCGACGGCGGACAGCGTCTCCAGCAGCGAGTGGGTCACCACCGGATGCGGGGAGACCTCCACGAAGGCCCGGTACCCGTCGGCCGCCGCCGCCGTGACAGCGTCGGCCAGGCGTACCGGCCGGCGCAGGTTGGTCGCCCAGTACGCGCCATCGAAGCCGGGCGCCGCCCGCGAATCGTCCAGCGCCGTCGAGTAGACCCGGAGTCGCGGGGCGGCGGGAGTCAGGTCGGCCGCGGCGGCGGTCAGGTCGGCCAGCAGCGGATCCATCTGCGGCCCGTGGAACGCCACATCCGAGGCGACCCGGCGGGCGGGGACGCCCTCCTCGAGCCAGCCGGCCAGCACCTCCGCGACGGCGTCCGGGTCGCCGGAGACGACCGTCGATCCGGGCGACGAGGCGATCGCGGCGACCACGTCGGTACGGCCCGCGAGCCGCTGCGCCGCGTCCGCGAAGGGCAACTGCACCAGGGCCATCGCCCCATGCCCAGCGACCCGCCGCAGCAGCTTGGACCGCCGGCAGATCAACCGGGCGCCGTCGAGGCGACTCAGCGCGCCGGCGGTCACGGCGGCGGCGATCTCGCCGACCGAATGACCGATCACCGCGTGCGGGCGCACCCCGTACGCGCGCCACAGCTCGACCAGGCCGAGCTGCATCGCGAAGATCATCGTCTGGATCCGGTCGACCTCCGTCAGGTCCCCGCCGGTGAGCGCCTCTCGTGGGGAGAAACCGATCTCGGCGGCGAACACCGGCTCCAGCTCGTCGATCACGGCCGCGAACGCGGGCTCGGTCGCCAGCAGCTCCCGGCCCATGCCGGCCCACTGCGAGCCGTGCCCGGAGAACACGAACACTGGTCCCGGCCCGGGATCGGTGAGCACCCGGCCGGTGGTCACCGCGTCGTGCGGGGCGCCGGACGCCAGGGCGCGCAGGCCGTCGGCCAGCGCCCCTGGGTCCTCGGCGGCAACCACCGCCCGCTCCGCCAGGTGGGCCCGGCGCAGGGCGAGCGTGTGCCCGACCTCGGCCACCGGGAGGTCACCGGCCACGTCGGCGAGGGCACCGGCGGCCTGCCGCAGCGCAGCCCGCGACGCGGCGGACACGGGGAACAGCGAGCCCGCGGTTCCCTCGGCGACGAGCGACGGCGGGCTTGTGGTTCCCTCGGCGATGAGCGACGGCAGACCTGCGGTTCCGTCGGTGACGGGCGACGACAGGCCTGCGGTCCCCCCGGCGGACACGGGGGACAGCGGGCCCGCGGTCCCATCGGCGACGAGCGACGGCAGACCTGCGGTCTCCTCGGCGACGGGCGACGGCGGGCCTGCGGCCCCATCGGCCGGAGGCGCCTGTTCGAGGACGACGTGGGCGACGGTGCCGCCGTAGCCGAAGGCGGAGACGGCGGCGCGGCGCGGGTGCGCGGAGCCGGGCCACGGCGTCGGCGCGCCGACCACGCGCAACCCGGCGCCCGCCCAGTCCACGGCCGACGTGGGGGTGTCGAGCCGGCTCGGCGGCAGCTCGCCGCGGTCGAGCGCGAGGACCGCCTTGACCAGGCCGGCGATGCCGGCGGCGCCTTCCAGGTGGCCGATGTTGGACTTCGCCGAGCCGATCAGGCAGGGCCGGTCCGCCGGCCCGCGCCGTACACGTTGCCCAGCGCGCCCGCCTCGAGCGGGTCGCCGACCGCCGTGCCGGTGCCGTGCGCCTCGACGTAGCCGACGGTGCCGGGCTCGACGCCGGCCTGTCGCAGGGCGCGGCGCATCACGTGCTCCTGCGCCTGGCCGCACGGTGCCATGATGCCCACGGTGCGGCCGTCCTGGTTGACCGCGCTGCCGCGGATCGTCGCGAGGACCCGGTCCCTGTCCCGTACGGCGTCGGCGAGCCGCTTGAGCACCACGATCGCCGCGCCCTCGCCCCGCCCGTACCCGTCGGCCGCGGCGTCGAACGACTTGCTCCGCCCGTCGGGTGCCAGAGTGCCGGCGGCGTCCAGGGTCAGTGTCTCGCCGGGGGAGAGGATGAGGTTCACCCCACCGGCCAGCGCGACGTCGCTCTCCCCGGCCCGCAGCGCCTGAACGGCCAGGTGCACGGCGACCAGCGACGCCGAGCAGGCCGTGTCCACCGCGAGGCTGGGGCCGCGCAGGTCCAGCGCGTACGAGACGCGGTTGGCCACCGCGCAGGTCGCCGCGCCGATCCCGGTCCACGCCTCGATGTCGGGCAGGTCCTCCAGCAGCCGATGCCCGTAGTCGCCGGTGCAGACCCCGACGTACACGCCGGCGTCGGTGCCGGCGATCGCGTCCGGCGACACTCCGGCGTGTTCGAGGGCCTCCCACGCGGTCTCCATCACCAGGCGCTGCTGCGGATCCATCAACTCGGCCTCGCGCGGCGACAGCCCGAAGAACTCCGCGTCGAAGCCGGCCACGTCCTCCAGGAAGCTCCCGCGCGGGACGGTGCGGCGAACCGCCGCGGCGTACGCCGGGCCACGGTCGGCGTAGTCCCGCCAGCGGTCGGCGGGCGCCGGCCCGCTCGCGTCCCGTCCCTCGCGCAGCAGGTTCCAGTAGGCGTCCGGGGAGTCGGCGCCGCCGGGCAGGCGGCAGCCGATCCCGATAACCGCGATCGCCTCGGCCGGTCGGTCCATCACGTATCGCCTCCTCGTGTCCGCGCCCAAACGGGCGTCTCGGTCACCTCCACGACGGCGGCGGAGATGGTCACCCCCGGTCCGTAGGCGAACATCAGCAGATGGTCGCCGGGACCCAGCTCACCTGTTCGGACCAGTCGCTCCAGCGCGAGGACCTGGTCGCTCGCCCCGCAGTGCCCGATGGTCCGGCCGAACTCCCACGTCGAACGGGACGCCGGGATCTCCAGCCGGATCTCGCAGACCTGCTCGGCGATGTCCCGGGAGGTGTTCATGCACGCCACCCGCGTCACGTCGGCCGCCTTGATCCCGGCCTCCGAGAGCGCCTGGTCGATCACCCCGGCCATCCGCTCGTCCAGCGTCACCAGCACTCCTGTGCCGTCGCCCTCGACGACGGCGCGCCGCCGGAACTCGTCGTTGTGGGCCGCGAAGTCCACCCGGCGGCCCGCGGTGATGCCGGGCGGGAACAGCGGCTCGGCGCAGCGGTGCATCTCCTCGGCCTGCGACACCGACACCGTGCACACCGACGCCAGCCGGGCGAACCCTGGCTCGGTGTCGAGCACGAGCGCGCTGCCCGCGTCGCCGGCGACGGCTCCGGGCAGCATCCGCCACCGGTCGACCAACGGCGTGCCGTAGTTGTCGGCGGCGACCAGCAGCGCGGCCCTGCGGCCCGGTGCGGCCCGCAGGTGGCCCGCCGCCAGCTCCAGCGCCGCGAACATGCCGTTGCAGCCCTGCCTCAGCTGCGTGGCCAGCACTCCGTCGCCGACCAGGTGGCGTTGCACGTACGCCTGCGGGGGCCAGCCCTCCGGCCCCTGATGCCAGGTCGAGACGTACAGCAGGAGGCCGAGGTCGGTGGGGGACCGGCCGCTCCGGGCGAGCGCGCTCCGCGCCGCGCGCAGCGCCATCTCCGGCGCCGGGACGTCACCGGCCACCGCGACGGAGGCCAGGCCGTACAACTCGACCTCGTCCGCGGTGTACCGGCCGGCCGCCACGGCGTCCTCCACCGTGACCGTGCCGGGAACGTACGACCCGACCCCGCTGATGTACATGTCCGCCGTCTCCATGCCTGCCTCCTCGAACTCCGCTCAGCGGCCGGTCACGCGTACTCCTCCGGCACGCCGAGGATCCGCAGTACGGCGCAGGCCATGGTGGTGCCGGCGCCGAGCCCGACGAGCAGCACGTGGTCACCGGCGGCCAGCGCCCTGGTGGACAGCAGGTGGTCGAGGGCGACGAACTGGTCGCCGACCCCGAGGTGCCCGATGCTCGCGCCGTACTCCCAGGTGCTGTCGGCCAGGCTCAGCCCGAGCCAGTTGAGTCCCCGGTGTTCCAGGTCGTCCCAGCGCCCGTGGGGGAACGCCACGCGCGCCACGTCGTCGAGCGTGATGTCCGCCTCCTTGAGGGTGCGGTCGACCAGCTCGATCAGCGTCTTCTGGATGGCCAGCATGACGCTCGCGCCGTCCCCTTCGATCAGCCGCTTGCGGAACTCCACGTTGCGCGCGGCGAAGTCCAGCGGCCGGCCGACGGTCGCGTCCGGCGGGAACATCGGCACGCCGCCGTCGTTGACCGCCTCCGCCTCCGGCAGCACGGTCACGTTGACCGACCGCACCTCGGCGAACCCGGTGTCCGTCGTGACCAGCAGCGCGCATCCGGCGTCGCCCAGCACGCAGCCCTCGATCGCCCGCCACCGGTCGACCAGCGGCGTGCCGTGGTTGTCCGCGCCGACCAGCAGCGCGCCGCCACCGCCCGGCCGCAGGTATCCGGCGGTCAGCTGCAGGGCGCTGAACAGCCCGCAGCAGCCGTTCCGGAGTTCGACGGCCAGGACGTCGCCGCCCACCAGGTGCTGCTGGAGGTAGTACTGCGGTTCCCAGCCCTCCGGACCCTGGTGCCAGACGTCGCTGTACAGCATGAGGTCGAGGTCGCGCGGCGACATCCCGCCGGACCGCTCGAACGCGTGCCGGGCGGCGCGGAGCGCCAGCTCCGGGGCCGGCAGGTCGCCGGCCACCGCCGCGCCGCCGAGACGGAAGTACTCGACCTCGTCCGCAGGGTAGCGGCCCTCGGCGGCGGCCGTCTCGATGGTGACCACCGGTGGCAGATGGACGCCGATACTGCGCAGGTACAGGTCGGGTGTGCGCATCTGTCTGTCCCTCCTTCGACGCGGTGACCTCCCGTTATCGGGCGTCGGACATCGCGGCGGGGTCCGCCGCCCCGTCGCGGAGCAGCAGCATCGGATCGCTCAGCTCGTACAGGCCGCACATCGGCGGGCAGGGCTCGTAACCGATGAGCCGCTGGATGTCCTCGGGGTACGTGCGGACCACCTCCAGCGGCACGGACAGGTACTGGTTCTCCTCCTGCCGGAGGTTGCCGAGGTCGAGTGCGTACGACAGGCCGGTGCGGGGCGCGTCGGAGGCGTTGACGCCGGCGCCGTGGTACGTGCTGCCCAGCCACACCAGCGCGGAGCCGGCCCGCATCGCGGCGGGGACCGCCTCGGGGTCGCGGGGCGCCCGCTCGTCGTCCCACCGGTGGCTGCCCGGGATCACGCGCGTGGCGCCGTTGACCGCGGTGAACTCGGTGGCGGCCACCATGACCTGCACCCGGCTCTCCGGACCCGGGTGGGTCCGCAGGTGGGCGGTGTCGTCCCGGTGCAGTCCCTGGAGCGGCACCCCCGGCCAGATCTGGATCACCCGGGAGATGCCGAGCTGGATGGTCGGGACGAACTCCACGCGCTGCTCGCCGAGCCAGGCCCGTACCGGGCGCTGCAGGAAGTGCCGTGCCACGCCGAGGAGGTGCCGCTGCCGCAGGATCGGGACCGAGTGCGCCGTCCGGCGGACCAGTCCCGGCAGGATCCGGGTCTTCTCGCCGACCAGCCTTCCGTCGCCGTCCGCCTGGCGTTCCAGGGCCGGCCCGAGGTCGTTCCAGAGTCCGCCGAGCGTGGCGGCGTCGACGAAGTCCTCGACGATCACCGCGCCGTCGCGGTCGACGACGTCGATGGCCTCCTCGACCGGCGCGGATGCCGGGAGTGTGGTCAGCCTGGGATCACTCATTCCGCCTCCGGGAGCGTGCGGTTGTGGACCTGTCATGCCGCGGACGGGGGGCCGAACCATCGGCCGAGGGCGTCCGGCAGCGACGCCGGGTCGGCGGGAGTGCTCCAGGCGACGAAGCCGTCCGGCCGGATCAGCAGGGCGTCCGCCGGTGGCTCGTCGCACTCGGCGGTGATGATGTCGACCCGATCGGACCAGGGTTCGGCGAGGGCCCGGAGTTCGGGACCGGCGCCGAGGTCGAGCAGCAGCGCCCGCCCGGTGCGCTGCAGCTCCGCGACCCGTACGGTGCCGTCGGCGTGCTGCGATTCCGTGACCGGCATAGTGCCGTCGGCGTGCCGCCGTTCCGCGACCCGTACGTCGCCGTCGGCGTGCCGCGGTTCCATGACCTGCACGCCGCCGTCGGCACGCTGCGGCTCCGCGGGCCGTACGGTGTCGTCGGCGAGGCGTAGCCGCAGGTCCGGGCTGTACCGTCCGACCAGGGGGCCGGTGGGCGCGGGATCGCCCATGTCATAGGCGATGTGCAGGTCGTCGACCAGGGAGGTGAGCTGCCGGTTCGCCTCGTCCCGGAGCAGCAGCTCCCGGAGCAGCCGGCGCAGCGCGTCGACGTGGGGGCCGGGCCGCATCAACGCGATCGAGGCGCGCTGGATCTCCAGGGTCTGCGCGCCGATCGGATGCCGCTCGGAGGTGTAGGTGTCGAGCAGGTCGTCGGTGCACCAGCCCCGCGCGACGGCGGCGAGCTTCCAGCCGACGTTCAGCGCGTCGCCCAGCCCGAGGCGCAATCCTGGACCGCTCCAATGAGAGTGGACGTGCGCCGCGTCGCCGACCAGCAGGATCCGCCCGCTGCGGTACGTCTCGGCCTGCCGCGCGTTGTCGGTGAACCGGGTGATCTTCTTGACCTCGGTGACCGTCACCTTGGTCCCGCTGAGCCGGCGCAGCGAGCCCTGGAACTCCTCCAGCGTGATGGGAGCGTCCCGGTTCACCGGAGGGCCGTCGAACTCCAGCGTGATGAACCGGGGCGGCCCCTCCTCGTACACCAGGAGCCCGCAGTCCTTGCGGAACCAGCCCGGCAGGTGGAAGTCGAGGTCGTCGATCTCGGCGAAGGCGCGGTAGCCGGTGGTGACCCCGTCCGTCCCCGGGAAGGCGACGCCGGACAGCTTGCGGACCATGCTCCGGCCGCCGTCGCAGCCGGCGAGCCACTCCGCCTCCATCGCGTACGGCCCGTCCGGGCCGTCGACGTCGAGCCGCACCCGGTCGTCGTACTGCGTGAACCCGGTGACCGTGTGACCGCGCCGGACCTCGACGCCGAGCTCGGCCGCGCGCCGTGCCAGGTCCATCTCCAGCAGCTGCTGGGGCACCAGCAGGTCGGGCGACTCCGGCCGCAGGAGGAACATGCTGGCGAAGTGCCGGGCGCCGGGGAACTCCTTGGGCAGCAGGCTGTCCGGCCGCCGTTCGCCCGCGTCGATCCGGGCCTGTTGCTCGGCGGTGGGCGGCGTGATGGGGGTCTCGGCCACCCCGAGCATCAGGCCGCGGCGGTCCATGATGTCGACGGCTCGCCCGGTGATGCCCTCGGCCTTGGGACGCCACTCGACCTCGGGGAGCCGTTCGAACACCACCACCGGAACGTCGTGAAGCGCCACCTCGCAGGCGAGCATGAGCCCCACCGGTCCACCGCCGACAACCGCCACCTGGGCATCCCGAACCGCCATTAAGCACCCCTGTTCAGAGATGACAGTGAGCTTGCTGGGAGAGTCGTCAGGTCCCCCATCACGGGCCGGTTGAAATTAGGGCGGCCGGTGGGACCTGAGAGTTGACAGATGTGTCTGTTCGGTCAGCGCCGATGCTAATCGGACGGTACGGAACTGACTAGTGGTGTCATTTTTTCGATTCGTCATGCATAATCAGCGGCTGATGATCATCGGCGCGCCCGAGACGTCTGCTCGGCGCCGAGGCGGGAGGTGGCCGGATGAGCGATGGCCCGAGTGCCCGACCATTGGAGACCGATGCCCGACCGTTGGAGACCGATCGGCCGACCCCCTTCGACCCACCCGTCGAGCTGCGAAAACGACCACCGCTGAGCCGGCTGGCCTACCCGGACGGACACCTCGGCTGGGTCGCCACCGGATACTCCGTCGCTCGGTCGATCCTGTCCGATCCGCGCTTCAGCACCCGCAGGGAACTGCTCCACCAGCCGGTCGGCCGCGGATACGCGCGGGAGCGGCCCACGCCCGCGGAGCCGGGCATCTTCCCGCACATGGATCCTCCCGAGCACACGCGGTACCGCCGCCTGCTGAGCCGCCACTTCGGCCCCCGGCGCGTCGCGGAGCTGACGCCGACGATCCGCCGGTACACCGAGCAGGCACTCGCCGACATGGCGGACGGCGGGTCGCCCGCCGATCTCGTCGCGGCGTTCGCCGTGCCGATCCCGGCCCTGGTCATCTGCGAACTGCTGGGCGTGCCGCTGGAGGACCGGCAGGCGATCCAGGCGGCCACCGCGGTGATGAACGACCTGGACTCCACCCCCGAGCAGGCGGTCGAGGCGGTGCTGTCGATCACCGGGACGGTGCGCCGCCTGGTCGCGCGCCTCCGCGCCGGGACGGCGCCATCGGACGACGGGCTGTTGGCGCACGCGGTCGCGACCGGGGACCTGACCGACGACGAACTCACCAACCTCGGCATGGTGCTGCTGGCCACCGGCCACCTGCCGACGTCGAGCATGCTGTCGCTCGGGACGTTCGTGCTGCTGACCGAACCAGCCCAGCGGGCCCGTCTGACCGGGGACCCGGCCCTCGCCGAGCGCGCGGTCGAGGAACTGCTGCGCTACCTGTCGATCCTGCAGTTCGACGTACGCCGCACCGCGCTGGTCGACGTCGAGATCGACGGCCACACCATCGCCGCCGGCGAGACGGTCGTGCTCGCCCTGCCGGTGGCCAACCGTGACCCCGAGCGCTTCACCGACCCGGACACCCTGGACCTGGCCCGTTCCGCGACCGGGCACCTCGCCTTCGGCCACGGCGTCCACCAGTGTCTCGGCCAGCAACTCGCGCGTGCCGAGCTGCGCATCGCGCTGACCGCCCTCTTCGACCGTTTCCCCGACCTGCGCCTCGCCGTGCCACCGGCCGAGGTGCCGACCCGCGACCGGATGGCGGTGTACGGGGTGGACCGGCTGCCGGTCGCCTGGGGTACCACCGCCGACATTCACGACTGAGCGTGCGCGTGTCCGGCCCCCTTGTGTCTCCGAAGGAAGGGGTGAGAGAGCTGACATTAGGTATTACGAGGGGCATGATATGTGCATTCATCGGACCGCTCACTATGCGTGCCGATGAAAATACTCCCGGCAGTTTCCGGTTGCGGAAATGCGCGAATAGTGAACCTTATTCGCCTTATGGGGAGGAAGTGCGATGAGCGCATCCGAGGACGCGCCACCGGCCTTTCCGATGGAGCGGACCTGCCCGTTCGCTCCGCCGGCCGAGTATCGGCGGATGCGCGCCCGCGCGCCGCTCGTCCGCGCCGACCTGCCCAACGGAGCGCCGGTCTGGGCGGTCACCCGTTACGCCGAGGCGCGGCAGATCCTCAGCGACCCGCGGATCAGCTCGAACACCGGACGACCCGAACGGCCTCGCGGGCCCGACGACGATCGCCCCGACGACGGCTTCTTCATCGACCTGGACCCGCCCGAGCACGGTAAGTACCGGCGGATGCTGATCTCGGAGCTGGGTACCCGTCAGGTGGCCGCCATGCGACCGCGCATCCAGCGGATCGTCGACACGGCGATCGACGAGATGCTGGAGCACGGGCCGCCCGCCGACCTCGTCGAGTCGTTCGCGCGCCCGGTCTCGGCACGCGTCATCTGCGAGCTGCTCGGCGTTCCGGCCGGGGACCGGGCGTTCTTCGAGTCCCGGCTCCGGATGCTGGCCGTGATGAGAATCGACCCGCGGGCCCCCCAGGCCTCCCGGGACGTTCGCGGCCACCTGCGCGACCTCATCCACCGCGCCGAGCGCGAACCACAGGACGGCCTCATCGGACGGCTGGCCGCCAGATATCTGCCCACCGGAGAGCTGACCACCGACGCTCTGATCAACGTCGGCTTCCTGCTGCTGCTCGCGGGCTACGAGTCGCCCGCGAACACGATCTCACTGGGCGTGGTGACGCTGCTGGAGCACCCGGAGCAGCTCGCCGCGCTGCGCGCCGATCCGAGCCTGCTGCCGAGCGCGGCCGAGGAGCTGGTGCGGTTCCACTCGGTGCAGGACTGGGTCAGCTTCGACCGGATGGCGGAAGCCGACCTCGACATCGGCGGTGTGCGCGTCCGCGCCGGTGACCGCCTGACGGTACTGGCCGCGTCCGCCAACCGCGATGAGCGGGCCTTCGAGAACCCGGACGAGCTCGACATCCGCCGCTCCCCGCACCACCTCGCCTTCGGCCACGGGGTACACCAGTGCGTCGGCCGCAACCTCGCCCGCGCCGAGCTCGAGATCGCCTACGGCACCCTGCTGGCCCGGATCCCGACGCTGCGCCTGGCGGCCGGGCTCGACGAGCTGCCCTTCGCCTACGACGCCGGGCTCTTCGGGCTGCACGCGCTGCCCGTCGCCTGGTGAGCCAGCCTCATACCGGCGGGGTGCCGTGGGTGTGGAAGGACGCGATGGTCTGCAGGCCCCACGCCTGTCCTTTGGCGCGCTCGGCCTCGGTCCAGGTGATCGTCTTCCAGTCGGGGGCGAGGACGAGCCGCGCGCATGGATTGCAGAGCTCGATGCGGTTGCCGCCGGGCTCGTAGACGTACAGGAAGAACGTCTGCTGGATGGCGTGCTTGTGCGGCCCCGTCTCGATGAACACGCCCTTGTCGAGGAAGATGTCGGCTGCGCGGAGGATGTCCTCACGGGTGTCGGTGGCGAACGCGACGTGGTGCAGACGCCCCTGGCTGCCCGTCCGGTCGCGGGTGTAGACGAGGTCGTACGACTTGTTGGTGAAGGTCAGCCAGCGGCCGGCGATCGTCCCGTCGTCCAGCCTGATCTGCTCGGTGGGGTGCCCGCCCAGGACGTCCCGGACGAACTCCGTGCTGCCCTCCACCTCGGCGGCCAGGAAGTTGACGTGGTCGAGGCGGCGGACGCAGACGCCGCGCGCCGGGTACGCCTGGGCCTGGTTCTTCAGCGAGGGCGTCAACTCCGGGGGAGCGTCGTACCACTCGCTCTCCCAGTAGATCTCCAGCTCATGGCCGTCGGGGTCGCGGAAGACGTATGTGGGGCCGATCCCGGGGTCGCCGTCGCGCCAGCCGACGCCGTACCCGGCCTCCTCGACGGCCTTCACCCGCCGGTCGAGGGCCTCCTGGCTCGACGTACGGAGCCCGGTGCGGCGGATGCCGGACGTGGTGTGGGCGGTGAGCTTCACAGTGTGGTGCTCGTAGTCGTCCCACGTGCGCAGGTAGACGGAGTCGCCGTCGGCGCCGTTCTCGGTCAGGCCCATGACCTCGGTGAAGAACCACAGGCTCTTCTCGGGCTCGGGCGTCAGGAGCTCGACGTGGGCGACGTGCGCGATCTCATGCAGGGGCGCCATGAGTGCCTCCAGGGCGGGGGAAGACGGTGCCGTCGAAGAGCTTGCGGGCCGTGCGTACGACGCTGGAGCGGCGGACGGTGGGACGGGGGGCCGCGTCGTCGAGTTCGACGACGACGTCCAGGCGGCCGGTGGGATGCTCGACGCTCATGGGCGAGCCGGGTACCGGGAATTCGGCCAGGTCGTGGCCGACGGCCCCGTTGCTCATGGTCGAGCCGGGCGCCGGGAGCTCGGCGAGGTCGTGGCCGACGGCCCCGTCCATGAGGAGCGCGGTGGCCACGGTGACGGCCCCGAGGACGCCGATCGACGCGTGGACGCGCAGCGGGATGAACGTCCGGGTGCAGATCGTCCCTCCGTCGCGAGGCGGGGCGACGAGCGTGGTCTTGGGCACGGAGGCGCCGGCGACGTCACCGAGGCCCATGAGCTTTCCGGCCTGGAGCCGGAGGGCCTGAATCCGGTCCCGCAGGCCGTCGTCGGCGGCGAGCTCGTCCGGGCTCTCGTACCCGGTCAGGCCGAACGCGGACGCCTCCGCGACGACGACCGGCATCCCGTTGTCGACGCACGTGACTTCGATCCCGTCGATCACGTCCCGGACCCGGCCGGTCGGCAGCAGCGCCCCGCACGTCGAGCCCTCGGTCCCGGCGAAGTCGACGACGGTCGGAGCCGCGGTGCCGGGGACGCCGGAGATCGCGGTGTCGCCCGCGTACTCCACGATCCCGGACGGGGTCGCGAACGTCGCGGTCGCGACGCTGCCGGAGTTCACCATCCGGATGCGGACGCTCGTCTCCGGGTCGCCGGGCGCGACGAGTCCACGTTCGACCGCGAACGGCCCGACGCCCGCGAGCAGGTTGCCGCAGTTCTGCCGGTCGGAGGCGGTCGGCTCCTCGACCCCGAGCTGGAGGAACAGGTAGTCCACGTCGGCCTCGCGGTCGGCCGAGGGGGAGACGACGGCGACCTTGCTGGTGAGCGGGTGGGCGCCGCCGATCCCGTCGATCTGGCGAGGGTCCGGGGTGCCCATGACGCGCAGGAGCAGGTCGTCGCGGTCGGCCGGACCGTCCGGCAGGTCCGCGGCGAGGAAGTAGGCGCCCTTCGACGTGCCACCCCGCATCAGCATGCAGCGCAGCCCGGTCACGACCCGTCCTCGCCGTACTTCACGTACTCGATGCCGAGCTCGGCGAGCCGATCGCGCAGCCCGTACCGGTCCAGCCCCAGCTCGCCCCGGCGGAAGGCAGCGCGGGCCGCCTCCTCCTTGGCGGCGCGCGCCTCGGCGGCCTCGCGTACGGCGGCCACGTCCGCGCGGGGGACGCACACCACGCCGTCGTCGTCGGCGAGGATCGCGTCGCCCGGGTGGATCGGCTGGCCGGCGATGCTCACCGGGACGTTCACCGCGCCGGGCGTCGCCTTCACCGTGCCCTGGGCGCTGACCGCCGCGGACCACACCGGGAAGCCCATCGCGTGCAGCTCGGCGACGTCCCGTACGCCGGCGTTGATGACGAGGCCGCGGACGCCCCGGTGCTGCAGCGCGGTCGCGAACAGCTCGCCGAACATCCCGTCCGTGGACGGCGACGTGGTCGTGACGACCAGGACGTCGCCCGGACGGCACTGCTCGACGGCCACGTGGATCATCAGGTTGTCGCCCGGCCACGACAGCACCGTCACGGCCGTGCCGCCGACGCGCGACCCGAGGTGGACCGGGCGGATCCCCGGGCCGAGATACCCCGCCCGGCCCATCGCCTCGTGGACGGTCGCGACCCCGTACGCCGCGAGCGCGTCGACCTGCTCCGCGTCGGCGCGCGGCGGGTCGGTGACGACCACGGTCCTCATGTCGGCACCGCCGTCGTCCGCGGGTCGGTCACGGCCACCGTTCTCATGCCGGCACCGCCGTCGTCCGCGGGTCGGTGACGACCACGGTCCTCATGCCGGCACCGCCGTCGTCCGCGGGTCGGTGACGACCACTGTTCTCATGCCAGCACCGCCGTCGTCTGCGGGTACACCCGGACGTACGCCTCGGCCATCGTGTCGTGCGCCAGGCCCAGGTTGGGTCCCGCGTTGCGCTTGAGCTGCACGCCGCGTCGCTTCGCCAGGTCGGTGTAGTAGTCCCACATGTGCTGCTGGGCGGGCAGGCACTCCATCGCCTTGCGCTTGCGCTCGAAGACCGGCGTGATGTCGAGCAGCACGTCCGGCTTGAAATCGCACTGTTCCGGCTGGTGCGGTTCGAAGAGGAACACCGGCGGCGCCCCGAGGGGCTCGCCCGGCGCGTCGTACCCGATGGCCTGCGCGAGGACGCGCGCCTGCAGGGCCATCCGGGCGGCGGCGGGGTGGTCGCCGTTGTACGGGTCGGTGAGCGTGTGGGTCAGCACGACGGCGGGCGTGAACTCCCGGTACACGCGGACGAGCCGATCCACCAGCTCGGGGGTCTCCGGCAGCGGGTAGTCGCCGGCGTCGAGGAACTCGATCTCGGCGCCCAGCTCGGCGGCGGCGGCCTCGGCCTCGGCCCGGCGAATGCCC
Organism: Actinoallomurus acanthiterrae; assembly: GCF_054775715.1. Taxonomy (NCBI): domain Bacteria; kingdom Bacillati; phylum Actinomycetota; class Actinomycetes; order Streptosporangiales; family Thermomonosporaceae; genus Actinoallomurus; species Actinoallomurus acanthiterrae. The sequence continues at coordinate 678,385 of NZ_BAAHCO010000001.1, forward strand.
TTGATCTCCTCGAGGGTCCTGCCGTCGCGCCAGGCGCGGGAGGACTCGCCGCGCTCGCCGAAGCTCAGGCACACCACCTTCGCGGGGTCGCCCCGCTCGGCCGCCAGCGCGATCGCGCCCGCGGCGCGCCAGACGAAGTCACCGGCGTGCGCACTGATCACCAGCAGCGGACCGGCGGAGCTGGTCTCGGTACCCATCAGAACCCTTTCACTGAACGCTCCCCGAACAGGGGCGCTGGCCCCGGCACTCATGCTGTGCTCAGGTCGAATGGATTGTCAACAATTTTGCTGCAGGTCTTGTAGCGAAGAAGTGTCGCAATTACTCTCAGCGCACCAGGTCCGGACCTCCGGCGAAAGCGAGAGACGAGATGCCTGCGAAACCCTCAGACCCCGCGTACGTCCCCCAGCTCCGCAGGCCGGCAACGGTGGTCGTGGTCCTGTGCTGGGCGTTCGTCCTGCTCGACGGCACCGACCTCTTCGTCTACGGCGCCGTCCTGCCTCGGATCCTGAAGGGGCACGAGCTCGGCATCACGGCCGGCCAGGCCGGGGACATCGGCAGCTACACCACGTTCGGCATGCTCGTCGGCGCCCTGTGCGCGGGCACGGTCAGCGACTGGGTCGGCCGCAAGAAGGCGGTCATCGCGAACGTGACGCTGTTCTCTCTCGCGTCCGCGGCCACCGCCGCCGCCCCGTCCGCCGCCGTCTTCGGCGGTGCGCGGTTCATCGCCGGTCTGGGACTCGGCGGGCTCCTCCCGACCGCGATCGCGTATGTGATGGACTACGCGTCGCCCGGCCGGCGCAACCTGATGGTCGGCGTCGTGATGACCGCCCACCAGACGGGCGGCATCGTGGCCGCGGCGCTCGGGCTGTGGGTCGTCCCGTCCTTCGGGTGGCGGTCGGTGTTCTGGCTGGGCGCGGTGCCGGCCGTCGTCGTCGTGCCGCTGGCCGTCAGGTTCCTGCCGGAGTCGGTGAGCTTCCTGGTCGCCAAGGGACGCCGAGAGGAGGCGGAGACGCTGGCACACCGGTACGGACTCGCCCTCGGCACGCCCGCCGCCGCGTCCCGGAGATCCGACGCCTGGCAGAACGACGGACTCGCCCTCGACCTGCCAGCCGCCGCGTCCCGGAGATCCGACGCCTGGCAGAACGTACGGGCCCTCTTCGCGGGCTCGCAGTGGCCGACCACGCTCAGCTTCTGGGCCGCGTCGTTCGCCGGCCTGCTGCTGGTCTATGGGGTGAGCACCTGGCTGCCCACCATGATGCGCGCCAACGGGTACGAACTGGGCTCGGCCGTCAGCTTCCTCCTCGTCATCAACCTCGGCGGCATCGTCGGGCTGCTGAGCGCCGGCCGCCTGTCGGACCGCGTCGGTCCGCTGCGCGTGACGATCGTCTGGTTCGCGCTCACCGCCGTCGGCACCGGGCTGTTCGCCGTGCACATGCCGCTCGCCTTCACCTACCTCGTCGTGTTCCTCACGGGCGCGTTGCTGTTCAGCGCCCAGACGATGGTGTACGCGAGCGTCGGCAGCCGCCACGCGGCCGACAGCCGTGCCACCGCCGTCGGGTGGGTCGCCGGCGTCGGCCGGTTCGGCGCCGTCTTCGGGCCCTGGCTCGGCGGGAGGCTCGTCGCCGACGGCGCCGCGACCTGGGGATTCGCCGCCTTCTCGATCGCCGGGGTGGCCGGCGCGGTCATGATGGCGGCGGCGTACCTGAGCATCCGGCACCGGCCCGTCGCGAGCGCCGTCGTCGACGACGCGCTGCCCGGCCAGGCCTGATCCCGGACCCGGGCGCGCAGCCCCGCCTGATCGAACGCCATGCCGGCCTTGCGGGCTGGTCGAACGCCATGCCGGCCTTGCGGGGGAACGCGCCGGATCCGGGACCGCTCTCCTGGGACCGACGGCCGGAGGCCGCGCGCTCTCCGGCGATGGTCGGTCAGATGGCCTTGAGGGCCTCGATGACGCTGGCCAGGTGCCGGCGCGCGGCGCGCTCGGCGGCGTCCGGGGCGTGCGCGCAGATCTCGTCGATGATCGCCAGGTGCTCGGCCAGCGAGACGTTCGGTCGGCCGGGCACCAGGGCCAGCCGGAACTGGTGGCGGACGTTCTGCGCCCGCAGCCGCTCGACCACGCCCGCCGCCGTGGCCTGGCCGCTGATCTCGATGATCCGGCGATGCAACAGCTGATTCAGCTCGGAGTACTTCAGCACGTGCCCGTCCGCTACGGCGTCGCGCATGGCGTCGCCGATCGACCGCAGCTCGGCGGCCTCCTCGTCGGTGACGCGCTCGGCCGCCTTCGCCGCGCACAGGCCCTCGACGACCATGCGCACCTCGGAGATCTCGATCGCCTCCTCGAGGGTCACCGCGCGGACCCGGGCACCTCGGTGCTGGACGCGCTCGACGAGTCCCTCGTTGGCCAGCTCGAACAGTGCCGTGCGCACGCCGCTGCGGCTGGCCCCGAACTGCTGGGACAGGTCCGCTTCGACGAGACGCTGGTTGGGCGCGAAGTCGCCCCGGACGATCGCCTCGCGGATCGCGGCGGTGACGTCCTGCCGCTCGCCGGCCTCCGGGCCGGTCACGGTCTGCTCCTGCGCTGGCATGATCCCTCGCTCGCGGGCTCGTCCGCGACGCGCCCCGTCCCTTTGTCGTACGGATCGTCGACGATCCGGTGACCGATTCTAGTGCGCCGCTTTCGGGCGGTAGGCGTGTCAGCCGGCGCGGTCGAGGCGGGCGGCGTCGTCGTACGCCTCGCGGGCGTCGAGGAGCTCGTCCCAGTGCTCCGACGTCCAGGCGCAGGCGGCGGCCAGGGGCTCGAGCATGCTGCGGCCCAGCGGAGTCAGCTCGTACTCCACGTGCGGGGTGGCCTCGGCGTAGACGGTGCGCTTGACCAGACCGTCCCGTTCGAGGGATCGCAGCGACTGGGTGAGGACCTTGGGAGTGACGCGGCTCAGCGGTACGCGCAGCTCGGAGAACCGGCGCGGTCCGCCCTCGAGGCAGCGGATGACGAGCGCCGCCCACTTGTCGCCGAAGCGGATCGGGTTGAGTGCGGACGGGCACAGCTCGTCGAACATGTCGGCGGGCAGGGGTTCCCTCATGGCTGCACGATAACCGGTATCCCGGTGGTAACCGCGCCTCTGGATAGCGTCCGCGCACCGGCTGGCGCACAGGATCCGGCCCTGGTGAGAGGCGGTTACCGATGAACATCGTGATCTTCGGCGCGGGCGGCCGGGCCGGGCGGCAGGCCGTCGCCGAGGCGCGCCGGCGCGGGCACCAGGTCACCGCCGTGGTCCGCGACCCCGCGCGCCACGGCGACCTGACCGACGCTCGGGTCGTGGCGGGCGACGTCCTGGACACGGCGGGCGTCGCGCAGGCGGCCGCCGGGCACGACGCCGCCATCAGCGCCGCCGCGGACCTGGCCGTGCCGTCCCACGACTTCTTCACCGCGTCGGCCCGCGCCCTGAACACCGGTCTGGTGAAGGCGGGCGTGCGCCGGCTGGTGATGGTCGGCCTGGCGTCGATCCTGCCCGGGGCGTCCGGTGCTCCGCTGATCGACGAGCCCGGCTATCCGAACGAGTACCGCTCCTTCTCCCTCGGCCACGCGGCGGGCCTGGAGGAGCTCCGGACCGGCGACCTCGACTGGGCGTACGTCGCCCCCGCGGGCGACTTCGACCACGACGGCGGGCGCACCGGCCGCTACCGGGTCGCCGAGCACGGCGACGCGGCCAGCCGGATCTCGTACGCGGACTTCGCGATCGCCCTGCTCGACGAGGTCGAGGCCCCTCGTCACCACCGCGCCGCCGTCAGTATCCGGGAGGTGTGACGCCCGACGTCCAGGTCCACCAACTGGAGGGCCGCGACGTCGAGCATCATCAATTCCCAGAGCGTCAAAGGCCGGGCTTCACCGCACCGTGCGGAAGAAGGCCCGGATGTCCTCGACGAGCAGCTCGGGCGCCTCCATGGCGGCGAAGTGGCCGCCCCGGTCGAATTCCGACCAGTGCACGACCTTGTGGTCACGTTCGGCGATCCGGCGGACGCCCGGGTCGCCGGGGAAGACGGCGACGCCGTGCGGCAGCGGAGAGTACTCGGTGGCGGCGCCCCATGACTTCTGTGTCTCCTTGTAGAGACGGGCCGACGAAGCGGCGGTCCCGGTGAACCAGTAGATGCTGATGTCGGTGAGCAACTGGTCGACGTCGACCGCGTCTTCGGGTAGCTCTCGCGCCGGGTCGGTCCACTCCTTGAACTTCTCCGCGATCCACGCCAACTGCGCGGCGGGCGAGTCGTGCAGGCCGAACGCCAGGGTCTGCGGCCGGGTCGCCTGGATCATCGCGTAGCCGGCGCGGTCCTGGTCCTGGTATTGGCCGAGTCGGGCGAGTTCGGTCTCGGTGAGCCCCTCGAACTCGGCCGGGTCGCCCGTCGGGAAGCCGAGGCCGCCGTTGACGTGCACGCCCGCGACGTGCGCGGTGTCGGCGCGGCCGAGCATGGGCGAGATGACCGCGCCGCTGTCCCCGCCCTGCGCGCCGTAGCGCTGGTAGCCGAGGCGACGCATCAACTCGGCCCACGCCGGGGCGACCCGGTTCAGATCCCAGCCGGTCTCGGTGGTCGGCCCGGAGAAGCCGAACCCGGGGATCGACGGCGCGACGACGTGGAACGCGTCGGCCGGATCGCCGCCGTGCGCGGCGGGGTCGGTGAGCGGCCCGATGACCTTCATGAACTCGGCGACCGAGCCGGGCCAGCCGTGCGTGATGATCAGCGGGAGCGCGTCCTGCTCGGGCGAGCGGACGTGCAGGAAGTGGATGTTCTGCCCGTCGATGCGGGTCGTGAACTGCGGGAAGGCGTTCAACCGCGCTTCGGCGGCACGCCAGTCGAATCCGGTGCGCCAGTACTCGGCCAGCCGACGCGCGTAGCCGGCCGGGACGCCGTAGGACCAGTCGACCCCGGGCAGTTCGTCCGGCCAGCGGGTCGCGGCGAGACGGTCGCGCAGGTCGTCAAGCTGCGCCTGGGGGACGTCGATACGGAACCGGTGGATCTCTGTGTCGTCGTTCATGTTCATCACGGTAGAAGCCAGTTAGGACAGGTGCGGTCCTAGGATGGCCGCCATGTTGGAGACATCGGCGCGGCTGCTGCGGCTGCTGTCGCTACTGCAGATGCCGAGGGACTGGCCGGGCGCGGAACTCGCCGAGCGGCTGGGCGTCTCGGCCCGGACCATCCGCCGCGACGTGGACCGGCTGCGCGAGCTCGGATACACCGTGCACGCCACCGCCGGGGCGCCCGGGTACCGCCTCGGCGCCGGTACCGGGGTGCCACCGCTGCTGCTCGACGACGACGAGGCCGTCGCGGTCGCCGTCGGACTCGGCACCGCCGCGGTCTCCGGCGTGGCCGGGATCGACGAGACCTCGGTCCGCGCGCTTGTCAAACTCGAGCGGGTCCTCCCGCCCCGGCTCCGGCATCGCGTCGGCGCCCTGCGCTCGGCCACGGTTCCGCTGGCATCCTCGGCGGACGCGGTGGACCCGGCCGTGCTCACCGCGATCGCCACCGCCGTTCGCGACCGCGAGAGCCTGCGGTTCGACTATCGCGCCCGCGATGGTGCCGAGGGCCGCCGCACCGCCGAGCCGCACCGGCTGGTGAGCTCGGGACGCCGCTGGTACCTGGTGGCATGGGACACCGGTCGGCGTGACTGGCGCACGTTCCGCGTCGATCGGATGCGGCTGCGCACGCCGAACGGGCCGCGCTTCACCCCCCGCGAGCCGCCCGGCGGCGATCTCACCCGCTACGTGTCGGAGCAGATCTCCGTCCATCCGTACCGCTACCACGGCCGGTTCACGGTGCACGCACCCGCCGACGTCGTCGCCACCCGGATGCCGCCCACCGTCGCGGCGGTCGAACCGGCCACAGACGACACGTGCGTGCTCAGAGCCGGCTCCAACTCCCTCGACGAGCTTGCGGCGTGGGTCGCGCAACTCGGCGCCGCATTCGAGGTGCATGAGCCGCCCGAACTCATCGAACACGTCCGCGCGCTCGGCACCCGCCTCCTCGACGCGGCGCGTCGGACACCGCGGCCCGGACCCAAGGTGCCCGACCGGCACACCGCCGATCCGCCCCGCGACTCGGGGCGGTCAGCGGGCGGGGAGCCGTCCGACGCCTCCGAACAGTGAGGTCGTCCGCGGTGAGCCGTCGTCGTCCGGGTGCCAGTCGTACGGGCGCACGAGGCCGGGTTCGACCATCTCGTAGCCGTCGAACAGTGCCTGGATCTCCTTCTCGGTGCGGAAGACGATCGGGCTGGTGGCGTTCGCGAACCCGGCCTCCCACCCGGCGATGTCCTCCGCCGCGCCGTCGCTGGTCAGGTGGGACATCGCGACGTACGAGCCGGGGGCCTGGCGGTCGCGGAACGCGGCCACGATCCGCGCCGGGTCCTCGGCCGGGGTGACGAAGTGGAACACCGCGACGAACAGCACCGCCACGGGCCGGCTGAAGTCGATCAGCTCCCGCGTCTGAGGGTCGTCGAGCACCGTCTCCGGCTCGCGCATGTCCGCCGTGATGATCCGGGTGCCGTCCCCGGACAGCAGCGCCTTGCCGTGCACGGCGACGATGGGGTCGATGTCGACGTAGAGCACCTTCGCCGCCGGATCGACCTCCTGGGCGATCTGGTGGGTGTTGCGCGCGGAGGGCAGACCCGAGCCGACGTCGAGGAACTGCCGGATCCCGCACTCCCGCGCCAGGTAACGCACCACCCGGCCCAGGAAGCGGCGGTTCTCCAGTGCGGTGGACCGCACCCGGTCCTCGCCGATGAGCTCGTAGAGCTTGGCGTTGGCGTCCCGGTCCACCTGGAAGTGGTCCTTCCCGCCGAGCGCCTCGTCGTACATGCGTGCGGCGGTCGGCACCCCCAGCGGGATGTCGGGGACGGACGCGTCGTCGGCGCGGGACGGCTTCTCGGCGGGCACACGGCCTCCTCGGCGATGTTTTGACCAAGTCCGCAACAAAGATCAACGCTAGCAGCAGGCGTGTTCGCCCGACGGCCGAGTCGCGGGGAGACGATCCGTTCCGGCCGATGCGTTCCCGGATGTCGACCCGAATGGTTTACTGACGCGATCATCCCGCTTCCGGCGTGTGGAGGGTCGATGGTCCGGTTCGCGCCGCTGGCCAAACTGCCGCGACCGGCCCGCTGGGCCGTCCGCGTCCTGATCACCCTCCTGGCGCTCGCGCTGGTGCTCACGCTGTACGGGTGGTGGACGGTCCGGCGGTCGTACCCGCAGGTCGGCGGGCGCGTGTCGGTGCCCGGGCTGGGCGCGGACGTCACCGTCCTGCGGGACCGGTGGGGCGTGCCGCAGATCTACGCCGACGGCGCCGAGGATCTGATGCGGGCGCAGGGCTACGTGCACGCGCAGGACCGGTTCTGGGAGATGGACTTCCGGCGGCACGTCACGGCCGGGCGGCTGTCGGAGCTGTTCGGCAAGACCACCCTCGACACGGACAAGGTCGTCCGTACGCTCGGCTGGCGGCGGGTCGCCGAGCAGGAACTGCCGTTGCTGCGCCCCGACACCCGGCGCTACCTGGACGCGTACGCGCAGGGCGTGAACGCCTGGCTGGCCCGGCACCGCGACACCGCGACGCAGAGCCTGGAGTACTCCGTGCTCGGCCTGCAGCGGACCGGCTACCACCCCGAGCCCTGGACCGCCGTCGACTCCCTGTCCTGGCTCAAGGCGATGGCGTGGGACCTGCGCAGCAACATGGACGAGGAGCTGGGTCGCGCGCTCGCCGCGACGAAGGTCTCCCCGGCCCGCGCCGACCAGCTCTACCCCGGCTACCCGTACGACCGGAACCCGGTCATCGTCCCCGGCGGCTCCGGCGGGCGTACTGGCCCGGCGCCGCGCGCCCGCGCGCTGTCCCCGGCGCTGACCCGCGTCGCCGCCGCGATCCACGCCATGCCGACGATGCTCGGCAACGGCGCCCCCGGCCTGGGCTCGAACTCCTGGGTCGTCTCGGGCGCCCGCACGAACACCGGGAAGCCCCTGCTGGCGAACGACCCGCACCTCGCGCCGCAGATGCCGTCGATCTGGTACCAGGCCGGGCTGCACTGCCGCCGTCCGTCGGCGGCCTGCCCGTTCGACGTCACCGGGTTCACGTTCTCCGGCGTCCCCGGCGTCATCATCGGGCACAACGCCCGGATCGCCTGGGGCTTCACGAACCTCGGCCCGGACGTCACCGACCTGTACCTGGAGCGGGTCACCGGCACGACGTACGAGTACCGGGGCCGCCAGGAGCCCCTCGCGCTCCGGACCGAACAGATCAAGGTCGCCGGGTCGAAGCCGGTGACCATCACCGTACGCTCGACGCGGCACGGGCCGCTGCTGTCCGACGTCATGGCCTCGGCCCGTACGGCGGGGAACGGCGCGGCGGTCGCGCTGCGGTGGACCGCGCTCGACCCGGGCCGGACCGCCGACGCGATCGTGTCCCTGGACACCGCCGGGGACTGGACGCAGTTCCGCGCCGCCGCACGCTCCTTCGAGGTCCCGGCGCAGAACCTCGTGTACGCCGACGTCGACGGGCACATCGGCTACCAGGCGCCCGGCCGCATCCCGATCCGCACGAGCGGCGACGGGCGCTGGCCGGCGCAGGGCTGGACCGGCACGCAGGAGTGGAAGGGGTACATCCCGTTCGACGAGCTGCCCAGCGCGTACGACCCGCCGCAGGGCTACCTCGTCACCGCGAACAACGCCGCCACCGGGCCGGGCTACCCGCGGATGCTAACCCGGGACTGGGCGTACGGCTACCGCGCCGCGCGCATCACCGAGCTGGTCCGGCGCACGCCGGTCATGGACGCGGCGACGATGGGGCGGATCCAGCTGGACGACCGCAACGGCTTCGCGCCGACGCTGGTGCCGCACCTGCTGCGCGTCGGCTCGGGTCCCGCGGTGGCGCTGCTGCGCGGCTGGGACTTCACCCAGCCCGCCGGCTCGGCCCCGGCCGCCTTCTACAACGCGGTGTACCGGCACCTGCTGCTGCGGACGTTCGACGACGAACTGCCCGAGGACGCCCGGCCCGACGGCGGCGACCGCTGGTTCGAGGTGCTCTGGAACCTCCTGAACCGGCCGGACGACCCGTGGTGGGACGACGTGCGCACGCCGGCGAAGGAGACCCGCGACGACATGCTCCGCCTCGCGTTGAAGGACGCCGAAGGGGAGCTGCGCAAGCGGCTCGGCGGCGACCCGGCGAAGTGGCGCTGGGGCGACCTGCACACGCTGACGCTGACCAACCAGACCTTCGGCACCTCCGGGATCGGGCCGATCGAGTGGCTGTTCAACCGCGGTCCCCTGAAGCTCGCGGGCGGCGACTCGCTCGTCGACGCGACCGGCTGGAACCCTCAGGAGGGCTACCAGGTCGACTGGGTGCCGTCCATGCGGATGGTCGTGGACCTCGCCGACCCGAACCGCTCCCGCTGGATCAACCTCACCGGCGCGTCCGGCCACGCCTTCGCGGACCACTACTGGGACCAGGCGCCGCTGTGGGCGCGCGGCGACACCATCCCGATGCGGTCCGACCCCGCGACGATCCGCGGCGAGGCCGCCCACACCCTGACGCTCGTGCCTCAGCGGCCGCGCAGATAACGACCGGCCATGACCGGCGGCGTGCTCAGTGAGCGGCGTTCGGCGATCGACCAGGCCAGCCACACGTACTGGCCGTGCGCCCAGCCCAGCGGCGTGGCCGGGAACGTCGGTATGCCCGGCCGCCCGGCGGGCGGAGCGTCGTCCCACGCCTGCTCGGTGTAAAAGTGCTCGGTGAGGTCGCCGGGCTCCACGGCGGTGACCTCACCGTCGATGCGGGCGACCTCACCCGGGGGGCCGGGCGGCTCAGGAGGAGGGCTCGTCCGTCGGCTGTTCGTTGATGTTCAGCGGCCGGTACGGGCGGTAGGGGCTGGTCGCGGACAGGGCGTAGCGGAGCACCAGGTGATCCGTGCCGTATGCGCGGCGTTGCTGATAGACCCAGTACGAGGTGTGCGCGGTGTTCGCCCACTTCTCGAAGATCGCGACCTGCCGGGTGCTCGCCTGGCCGGTGGCATTGATGATCAGGTCGCCGGGGAGCAGCTTGGTCGGGGGGATCTGCCGGGCGTATCCGCCCCAGGCGAGGTTGGTGGAGTTGGGCCCCGGCGCTGGAAGGCCGAGGGCCATGGAGGCGTACCCGGAGCCGTCCGTACGGTAGCCGCCGCGGTTCTTCGACATGTCGTACGGGATGCGCTGGTCACTGTGCGGGCGCCAGGTCCGGGCGCGCGCGAGGATCTGCGGCCGGGTGATCCACTGCGCGTACGTCGGGGCCGGACGCGGTCGCCGAGCCGGTGCCGGCCGGAGCGACAGCCCGGCGGCGAGGCCGACGGCGCCAGCGGCGAGAGAGCAGCCGAGTGTGATGCCGATGTGGAGCATCCGTCTTCGTCTCGGAGCGCCGGACCGCCGGAACGCCGCCGCGTCGGAGCGTTCCGCGGAGATGTCCTCGCGCGCCGCGCCCTCCGGTGAGGCGCCATCGGGCACCGCGCCCTCCGGTGAGGCGACATGAGGCGTCGCTCCCTGCGGCGGGGTGAGATCAGGCGCTGAGTCCTCCGGCGAAACGACATCGGGCGCCGCGCCCTGCGACGAGGCGGCATCGGGCGCCGGGCCCTCCGGATCCTCGCCGGCGTGCTCCGGGACGGGAGGGATTCGCCGGTCGTCGTCCGCGCGGTACCACAGAGCCTGGAGGCGCCGCTTGTCACCGCCGCACAGCTCGGCCATGGTCTCGACGGCCGCACAAGGGATCCACGTCTCTCCGCTGAGCCAGCGTCCCCAGGACGAGCGGCTCGCGTAGGTCTTCCCCTCCAGCGCGCGGAGGTCGTACCCGGAACGCTCCTTCAGAGCGCGCAGCTCCTCCAGCAGGCTCCGGGTGGCTTGGGGGAGATTCTCCGGCAACGGGCGCTTTTGTCGGATCTGGCTTATGCGTGTATGCGTCATCTGTCGGCGGTCCAATGCTCCCCCTCGACTGGGCCGAAAGCCGATTGTGCCTAGGACGCGGGACCAGTTCCCCGCTGACGTTGCCGGTCGCACCGCTCACCAGGGTCAGCACGTTCCCGCTTCGTCCGCTCCATGCGGCTCCGCGTTGGGTCAGGCGTGGTTGGCGATTTTGCGCCAGCCGGTCCATTTCCCGCCTCCACTGGCTGGTTCGATCGGTGGCGCGCCGCCATCCGCGCGGGACTCGGTCCCTGCTGCGGCAACAGCTGGACCGGCCGAACTCGCCTCCCCTGAGGCGGTCAGTATTCGGCACCTGGGATTTCAAATCGATTACAGATGCTTTACCGGCCCAGCCGTAGACACGAGGCACGGATGGCGACCGGGCCGATGGCCGGAGCAAGCGGCATGTAGTCGATATGTAATCGGGCCCGCATATGTTCCGAACGTGGACTCGATCCGCGTTCCGCCGATGACCAAGGAGTGAAGAGCTCGATGAGAAGGTCGGTCTCCGTGCCACTGATCGGACCGGCTTACGGGACGCGCCGCGGTTCGTGGGTGTGCACCGTGGTCTCCGGCGTGCGAGTGTGCACCGCGCACCTGGCGCCGTCGAGCCAGACCGACTCGGACGGCCGGAGACTGCAACCGGCCGAGTGCGGCTACCTGCGGGACCGCGTGCTAGGCGGCTCCGCCGGCCGGTATTCCACGGTCTTCGCCGGTGACACCAACATCACGAAGCCCGGGATGAGCTGCGCGCCGGTCGGCTTCTGGGGTTTGCACGACCTCGAGGCGAAGGCCGCCGACCGCACGCCGACGAGCGGCCTGCAGCACGCCGCCGGGCGCTACTCCGCATGACCTGCGTTCTCGCGCTGGACGGTCTCCTGCGGCAGGGGAACACCGAGCTCGGTAAGGATCGACAGGCCTTCGCGGCGGAACGCTCGCGCGGCATCCTCCTCCACGCCGGTCGCGTCGATGATGTCGCCGAGCAGCAGGAGACACCTGGCCTTCCACAGCGGGACGGAGACCGCGTCGGCGAGTTCGAGGGCGTTCTCGAGCAGACCGCGGGCGTGCCGGTGCTCCCCGCGGCGATGCCGCAGGTCGCCGAGAAGGTAGAGGATCCGGGCGCGCATCAGCCGGTCGTCTCGCTCCTCGGCGCGGCGCAGCGCCGTCCTGAGGGATCGTTCGGCGTCGTCGGGTCGGCCGAGGGCCGCGTAGGCACAGCCGAGGCCGTGGTTCCCGTACATGTCACCGAGCCGGCTGCCTGCCGCGGCTGACGCGTCGTTGACGTACTCGAACAGCGACCTGGCGTCGTGGTTGCGGCCGAGGGCGAGCAGCGCCTGGCCGATCCAGTAGGCGGACTGGACCTCGATGTTGGTGTACCGGGCGTCACGGGCGACGGCGCGGGCTGTGGTGAGCACGGACACGGCGGTCTCCGCGTTGCCGCGTTCGTGGTGGACGCAGCCGATGACCATCAGGGCGTGTGCCCGGCCGGCGGCGTCGCCGACCTTCTGGAGCAACGCGCAGGCGCGTTCACCATCGCGCAGTGCCTCGGAGAACCGGCCGGTCATCCGGTGGACCACGGCGAGTTGCCGCAGCACTCGTCCGGTCCCGTGAGCGTCTTCGGTCGCCTCGAAGATCCGCAGCGCTTGGCGGAGGACGTCGAGTGCGCGGTCGTAATCGCGGCGCGCGGAGCAGAGCTCGGCGAGCCGCTCGAGCACGGCCGCCTCTCCGCGCCGGTTCCCCGACGTCCGCGTGGCCGGCAGGGCGACGTCGACGACTTGTTGCCAGGCGTCCACGTAGTGTGCGGGCTGGAACAGGATGGAGGAACGGACGGCGAGTTCCCAGCACAGCTCGCCCTCACCGAGGCGTGCGGCCTGGCCGACTGCGGCGGTCAGCCCGATCCGCTCGCGTTCCAGCCACTCTGCGGGCCGCTCGACGACCCGGTCGGCGATCTCATCGACGGGGAATCGCGTCGCGTCGCCGACCGTCGTCGTGTTGCCGCCGCCGTTCACGGTGTGCACGCTACGGTCGGTCAGCGCGAGCCAGCCGCCCAGGGCCCTGAGCACGGCGGCCTCCCCCTCGGAGACGGGGTCCTCGGCGAGGCAGCGCTCGCGTGCGTGGTCGCGGACGAGATCGTGGAAGTGGTACCGGACATCGTCCCCAGGGCTGTGGATGGTCACGTCGAGAAGTCGCGCGTCGATCAGCTGCTCGAGGATCTCGGTGCCCTCGGAGAAGGAGGCGTCCAGGACGGCGGCCGCCACCCAACCGGCGAAGTCGGGCGCCTCGAGCAGGCCGAGCAGCCGGTACAGCCGCCTGCCGGCGGGATCGAGGCCGTCGTAACTGAGGTCGAGGGCGGCCCGCACGCTCAGCCCACGATGGGTCAGCTCGTCCAACCGCCGACGATCCGCCAGCCGGGCGACGAAGTCGGCGATCCGCCAGTGCGGCTTGGCGGCCAGCCGGGCGCCCGCCACCCGCAGTGCCAGCGGGAGCCCGCCACATATCGAGGCGAGGCGTTCGACCGCATCGGGCTCGGTGGCGACGCGGGGCGCGCCGATGATCCGGGTGAGCAGGTCGACGGCCTGCCCGTGGTCAAGGACGTCGAGCTCGACGAGCCGCACGCCCGGCAGCGCGGTCAGCCGCGACCGGCTCGTGACGATCACCCGGCACCCCTCGCCGCCTGGCAGCAACGGAGCCACCTGCTGCTCCTCGGAGGCGTTGTCCAGCACGATCAGCATGCGCCGGTCCGCCACCATGCTGCGGTACAAGGCGGCACGCTCGCCGAGCCCCTCGGGAATCGCCGCCGGGCCGACGCCGAGCGCACGCAGGAAGCGGCCCAGCACCTCACCGGGATCGGCCGGCTCCTGCTCCGCACCGCGCAGATCGACGTACAGCCGCCCGTCGGGGCACTCCTCCCGCAGGTGATGCGCGACGTAGGTGGCGAGCGTCGTCTTGCCGACCCCGCCCATTCCAGCGACCGCCGACACAACGACGGCGCGGTGATCCGCCGACAGCAGGTCGAGCATCCGGTTCACCTGGTCGGCGCGGCCGGTGAAATCTCCGATCGCGGCCGGGATCTGGTCGGGGCGTACGGCCTCAGGGGCAGGCGCCGACGGCATCTCCTGACGCAGCACCCGGACGTGGGCGTCTCGCAGCTCGGGTCCGGGATCGACACCGAGTTGGTCCCGCAGACGGCCACGCGCCTCCTCGTACGCCTCCAGGGCCTCGGCCTGCCGCCCGCAGCAGGCCAGTGCCTCGATCCAGACGGCGAGAAGACGCTCGTCCAGCCGATGTCGCTTGATCAGTGGGCCGATCCGGTCGAGGGCCCGGCGCGGCGCTCCGGCCTCGAGCGCCACCCGCGCGTAGTCCACCGTCGCGGCGGCCCGCTCCCTCAGCAGCCGGGCCACGGCGGCGTGGTCGATGCTGTCCGGTGAGACGTCCTCCAGCGCGTCGCCGCGCCACAGGTCGAGGCCCCGCTCCAGCGCGTCGAGTCGGCCCGGCGCGTCCACGGTCGCGGCCTCGGCCGTCAGCCTGCGGAACACCGCCACGTCCACGTCCCCGCGCACGACCTCCAGCGCGTACCCCATGGTCGTCCGCCGTACCGTTACGGCCGTTCCGGCCACGTCGGCGAGCCAACGGCGCAACCGGTACACCGCGACTCCCAGCAGCGATCCGGAGGTCCCACGCTCACCCCAGACCGTCTCGGACAGCGCCGAGGCCGACAGGCCCGACGTCCCGCTGAGCGCGAGTGCTCCGAGCAGTGCCCGCGATACCCCCGACGACGGCCGTATCAGTGTTCCGGCACGCTCGACGCCCACCGGGCCGAGCACCACGACATCGGCCGGCTCCTCGTCCCCGCCCCCGAACTCCCCGCGCACGTTCGTCACTCCCATCGTGATCGACACGTACGACATGACCGCCGAACCCCACCTTATTCAGAGTTCTGGAATCCGCGACCGGTTCCCGCACGATGTCACATGCGATCCCGATCGTGACGAAGACGGAAGTCGTCATCGAAGCCCTTCGTGCCGGATGACGCCACGATGGGCTCGCGTGGCGATTCGACTCCGGTGAGCGTCCCGCCGTGCCTGGCGATGTGCCGGAAGCCGGAAACCCGCGGCTTGAGCCGTGGCCGTCGTGTGCGGACGGCCACGGCGCGGCCCGCGATCAGGCGAGCGTCGTGCAGAGGTTCTCGATGTCGGCGTGGAGGTGGGGGAAGTCCCGCGTGTTGTCGGGTGCGATCGTGAGCCGGAACCTGCCGTGCACGATGTACCAGCCGGCGGGGTAGGCCTTGTTGCCGATGTACACGCGGACGCTGGCTCCTCCGTCGAAGAACCACGCGGACCCGCCGTCCGCGAACTTGTGGAGCCGGCCGTAGCCGGATACGTCGCGCACGGCGGAGCGGCCGTTCGCGGTGTTGGTGAAGCGGATCACGAGCGGCCCGCGGAACTCCTGGATCCGCGGCGTGCCGTCCGGGAAGGTCGCGTCGGTGCGCACCTCCTCCTCGTCCCGGACGATGTCGCCGTGGACGGTGAACGGGCAGACTCCGGAGGTGGTGAACGGCTGGGCCCGGTACGGCTGCCAGTCGCTCGCCCGTGCGGCCGGGGCGCCCAGGACGACGGTCGAACCCGCGATCGCGGCGATGACGGATACCTTCTTCATGACCGGCCTTTCGGTAGGGGTTTCGCGCATCGTCCGCGCGGCCCGCACCGGGGTTCCATGGTTTCGGCCGACGCTGAAAGGTGGAGGCATTGTTGCGCTTGCGGTTCACCGCCGACGACCTGCTGCGGGTGCGCTTCGCCACCGGACCGGCCCCGCTCCTCGAACTGGGCATGGCGCTCGCCACCCTTCAGCGCGACGACGCCGTCTTCGCGCGCTGGGCCCGCCGTACCCGGCTGCCCAGTACGGCGCTCCCGCTGTTCGAGCTGATCCCGCCGAGCGCCACGGGCCCGCTCTTCGTCGACCCGGTCAGCGAGGGTTTCGAGGACGGCCTCGACCTGGTGCTGTCGACGCCGCCCGACCGCGCGCGGGCCGAACTCGTCCGCACCTGCCGCCCGACGCCGCTGCCACGGCGTCTGGCCGACCGCGACCGCGACGCCTGGCGGACGCTGGAGCACGCGCTGCGCGACGCGTACGGCGCCGTCATCGGGCGGGACGAGGCGCGGGTCCGGGCGAGCTACGACGGAGACCTCGCGTGGCGGCGGGTGGTCACCGCCGAGCAGGGGACCGGCGCCGCGCTCGCCGGGCTGTACCCGGGGTCGCGCTGGGAGGGCACCGACCTCGTGGTCGACGTCCCGGAGGACAGCGAGCACGCGCCCCGGGGACGCGGCCTCACGCTGATGCCGTCGGTGTTCTGGACCGGCCGGCCGCTGATCGGCACCCACACGGACCGCTCGATGCTGCTCGTCTACCCGGCGCTCACGCCGGTGCCCCTCGTCGACACCGAGCCGCCGGACGCACTGGCCGCCCTCCTCGGCCGGACGCGCGCCGCCGTCCTCTCGATCCTCGTCGAGCACCGGACCACCAGCGAACTCGCCCTCAAACTGGGCATCAGCGTCGCCTCGGCCTCGACCCACGCCAAGACCCTGCGGGGAGCGGGCCTCGTCGCCACCCGGCGGGAGGGCAAGGCGGTCCGCCATGTCGCGACGCCGCTGGGCCTGCGGCTCCTCCGGCAGGGCCTCACCTTCTGACGGTCGAGCCTCTCCGACGAGTCTCAGCAGCCCCAACGGGATGGCTACTCGAACAAGTGCCGGTTGGCGCGGCTCCAGGCGAGCCTTCCGGCCACTTCGTCAAGAAGACCGTCGGCGACCCAGCGGGCTTGGGGCTGGTGTCCTTGCTCGGCAAGCCTGCGGACCTGCTCGATTCCATCGCGCTGGACGTCGATGACCGCATCGATGACGCCTGCGGTGGAGGTCAGCCCGTAGGTGGCGGCGAACAACTCCAGGCGGTGACGCCGGTCGGGTGGCTCGGGGTAGCGCAACCAGCGGACGCATTCGGCGTCGTCTCGAAAGGGTGTGACGTACTGCAGCGCGTAGGCGAGGTCGTACATGCGGTCCGCGGGACGGGCGTAGTCCCAGTCCAGAATCCCGACCGGGCGCTCACCTCGCCAGACGACGTTCCACGGGCCGAAATCGCCGTGGCAGATCACCTCGTCGTCGCCCAGCCCTGTCTCGCCGGTGAACCAACCGACCTCCTCGGATGGGCGAAAGCCGGCGACCGCGTCGTGATAGTGGCGCAGCAGGCAGGCGAAGGCCATCAGCCCCGCGTCGTCGACCACCTTGGCCCAGCCTTGCGGGCCGGACTCGCCGTCAATGTAGGTGAGAATCTCACGATCATCCGGGTCGATCCCCAACACCCGCGGCGAATACGGAAACCCGACGTCTTCTAGATGCCGAAGCAGCCCGTGGACGGCCGGCGTCCACGCGTGGGTGGGCCTGCGGACGGTATCGCCGACACGCACCACCCTGCGGTAGGGAGCGTCCTGCAACACGTGCTCATCCGCCATGCGTTCAGAGACTAGCGCGGCGCCGGATGAGGGCTTGGGCGACCGACTTAGCGCCTCACTGTGGGTGACCTGCTGGTGCTCATCGGCCCGGCACGGCGGGAGCCCGGCCGTGACCCCGGGTTCCCGCCGCGCAGGGCCGTCGTTCACCGCTCATCTCGTACGGTGACGGCGTTCGTGGCCCGGTCCGGCGGGGCGGCCAGGCGGATCAGGCGGACGCCGTACGTCACGATCCAGGCCACCCAGATGAGCCAGCCGGCGAGGCCGATGAACCCGAGCGGGCCCTCTGCCTTCATGACGAGGTAGGCGAGGCAGGCCGAGGCGAGCTGGAGCGCGGCCGCGGCGAACCCGAGCGTGGCGTGCCAGGGGCGGATCAGCCGGGTGCGAAGGCCCGCCACGGACAGCCCGACGAGCGCGATCGCCAGGAACGTGCCGTTGAGCGTGAACATCGCGTCGTGCAGCGCCCACAGGGCCGGCGTCGCCGCGGGGTCGTCCGGGGCCGTCCTGGCCAGGGCGAGACGGCCGGCGGTGACTCCGGCGAAGGTGGCGTTCTGCAGGATCAGGCCGGCGAAGCCGACCAGAGACCAGGCCTCGCCCCGTTCTCGTTCGGACCGCCACATCGCGGCGACCGCGCCCGCGCCGAACAGCGTCGCCAGCGCCCACGCGAGGGGGGTGAACGCGGACCCGAGGCCGACGATGTCGCCGTTCGCGCGGAAGAAGGCGGTGACGTCGTCCGGCCCGGCGCCGGTGAGCGGCAGGCCCGCCGGGGCCATGACCAGGTTGGCCGCCACGATCGTGGCGGCGAAGCCGACGGCGGCGATGCCGCTGATCCGGGAGAAGCGCATGAGCCGTGCCTCCAGAGGTTTACGCTACTTATATTCAATATAAGCTGCATAAAAGACTTAGGGTTGCCAGGCATGGATGCAGAGGCGGGGGGCCGCCGTCGTTACGACTCGCTGCGCCGTACGACGCAGGCGCTGGAGACGCGGGCCGGGATCGCCCGCGCCGCACGGCGGCTCTTCGTCGACCGGGGCTGGGCCGCCACGACCGTACGCGACGTGGCGCGCGAGGCCGGGGTGTCCGTGCCGACCGTCTATTCGGTGTACGGCAACAAGGCGGGGCTGACACGCGCGCTGGCCGACGCCGCCGCCCTGTCGGCCGACCTGTCCCAGCAACTGGCGGACCTGGAAGTCCATGAGGCGGATCCGGGGCGGCAGCTGGCGGCGATGGCCGGCTTCGACCGGCGCCTGTACGAGCGGGCCGGAGACGTCATCACGCTGCTGCGCGAGGCCGGCCGTACCGAGCCCGAACTCGCCACGGTCTACCGCGACGGCCGCCGGCGGGCCGACGAGACCCGCACGGCGGTGTTCTCCTCATGGCCGGCCGGCGTCCTCCGCGATGGCGTGGACGTGCCGGCGGCGGTCGACATCTACGCGGGCCTGTGCAGCATCGACGTCTACACCACCCTCACCGTCGAACGCGGCTGGTCGCCCGAGCGGGTCGAGCGGTGGTGGAGCGAGGCCCTGGCCCGGGAACTGCTGAACTGACGCCCGTGGCCGTCAGGGCCGCTCTTCGTACGTGATGCCGTACTTGGCGGCGATGGGGTTCAGGCTGCGCGCGTCGAGCTCCCCGCCGGTGCTGACGTGCCGCCTGGCCTCGATCAGGTCCTCGATGAAGCACTCCCAGCCGCCGGGCGAGGAGATCTGGAGCACCCGCGGCGGCCGGCCGGAGCCGGGACGCAGGGCGTGCGGGACGCCGTGCGGCAGCAGCACGAACTGCCCCTGCGTCGCCCGGTACGTCCGGTCGACGAACTCGACGACCAGCTCGCCGTCGAGGACGTAGATGCTCTCGTCCGCCCGGTGATGGACATGGCGTGGGATCTGCTGGGCGACCACCATCTCCAGCAGCGACAGCCGGTCATCGGTGTCGGTCGAGCGGACCTTGGAAGCGAACGCGGGCGGCACCCGCAGCCGGCCGGGCCTTACGTCGCCCTTGCCCAGGAGGTGGAAGCGGCTCTTGTCGCCCTTCTCGTCGCCCGGCGAGGACAGGTGCAGCGCGTGCACGGGCGTGTCGGACAGGCCGCGCATCGCGTGCGTGACGCCGCCGGGCAGGAACGCGCACATGCCCTCGGTGAGCCGGTGCGTCTCGCCGTCGAAGTCGAGGCCCAGCTCGCCGTCGAGCACGTAGACGAAAGTGTCGGAGGCGTGGGACGGGAGGCCGATGTGGCCGCGTTGCTCAACCAGGGCGAAGCGGCCCTCGGTGTCGTCGACGCCCGCCTTGACGGTCGTCCCCGGCGGGAGCGAGACGCGGGTGGGCCGGGACGCGCCGGCGTCGAGCAGGATGAAACGGTCTTTGGACATCAGCTATCCTTCGATATACGGATTCGGAATCCGATTCCGCTTAGTCTAGGTAAGGGAACGTCCCGGATGTCAAACGCCGCGCCCCGCAGGCCCCGCACCGACGCCGAACGCAACCGTGGCCGTGTGCTGCAGGCCGCCACCGAGCTGTTCGCCCAGCACGGCGATCAGGTTCAGATGGCGGACGTCGCCAAGGCGGCGGGCGTGGGCGTCGGCACCGTCTACCGGCACTTCCCGACACGCCAGGCGCTCATCGAGGCGGTGGCCGAGCAGCGCTTCATCGAGATCCTGCGGTTCGCACGCGAGGAATGCCTGGCGCGCCCCGACACGCGCCAGGCCCTGGCCTGCTTCTTCGCCCGCATCGGCCGGGTGCACGAAGAAGGCCGCGGGGTGTCCGGCGCCATCGAGGCCGCTCTCGGGGACACCGAGCCGCGTGGCCAGGTCGGCGCCGACCTCCTCGCCATCGGCGAGGAAATGCTCGAACGTGGCCGGTCCGACGGAACGCTGCGCGCCGACGTCAAGGTCGCCGACCTCTACATGATCGCCGGTGCGGTCGCCGCGATCAGCCGCAACGCCGTCGGCGACTGGCACCGCTTCATCGACATCGCCCTCGACGGCCTCCGGCCTCGCCCGTGATCCCCGGCCGCCGCCTCACAGAGCCTCGTGCGGCCGAGCGCTCGTCAGAACTGCGCTCGCGACAACGTTGAAGAGGTGATCGGCGCGTGGCGCGAGCGAGGGTTGATCGCCGAGCCAGGCGAGCATGGCTATCAGCGCGAACAGATCGGTGCCATCGATATCGCTCCGCGCCATGCCCGCGGCCTGGGCACGGGTGAGGAGCCGCGCACCGGCCGCGCGCAGAGTGACGCACGAAGCGTGGAGTGCGGACTCGGCGTCCTCGATGGCGGCTGCCATCAGCACGGTCACGCCCCGATACTCGGTTGTCCACGTGACGCAGTCGCGTAGCCACGAAACGAGAGCGTCTTCGGGCGAGCTCGACGTCTCGAGCTCGCCTGCCTTTGCCGTCAGTTCGTCGAAGCTCGTGTGGAGCAGGGCTTCGAGCAGTGCCTCGCGCGTCGGGAAGTGCCGCAGCAGCGTCGCGAGCCCGACATCGGCCTTGCGCGCGATGTCGCGCAGTGACACGTCGACGCCCTGCTCGGCGATGGCGGTTCCCGCTACTGCGAGCACGTGGTCGCGGTTCTTCCTGGCGTCGGCCCGCATCTGTCCCTCTCGATTATCCGGATCGGTGATCCAGTTGACTATCCGGATCAGTGGTCCATATATTCGGATCAGTGGTCCGGATAAACGGACCACTGATCCGATAAGCGTATCCCCTGGCAGGGGTAGGGAGAAAACGATGCCGACACACACGATGAGGGCCATCCGGCTGCATGAGCACGGCGGCCCTGAGGTTCTGCGTTTCGACGAGGTGCCGATTCCCGAGCCGGGGCCGGGTGAGGTGCTCGTCCGCGTTCACGCGGTCGGCATCAATCCTCCGGACTGGTACCTGCGCGACGGGCTGAGCAACATACCTCCGGAGACGAGGCCGAAGTTCGATCTGCCCGTGATTCCGGGGACGGATGTGTCGGGTGTCGTCGAGGCCGTCGCCACAGATGTGGAGGGCTTCTCCGTCGGTGATGAAGTCTTCGGTCTCCTTCGCTTTCCCAGCTTCGACGGCAGGGCGTATGCCGAGTACGTGGCCGCGCCCGCGTCGGACCTGGCACGCAAGCCGGCCGGCATCGATCACGTGCACGCCGCCGGGGCGCCCATGTCCCTGCTGACGGCGTGGCAGTTCCTGATCGAACTCGGACACGATCACCCCTCGCCCTTCCAGGCGGCGCGGCATCGCCCGGTGGCACTCGGCGCCGACACGACGGTGCTCGTCAACGGCGCCGCGGGCGGCGTGGGGCACTTCGCACTGCAGCTGGCGAAGTGGAAGGGCGCATGTGTCATCGCGGTGGCATCGGGCGGGCATGAATGGTTCCTGCGCGAGCTGGGCGCCGACGAGTTCATCGACTACACCAAGAGTCGTCCCGAGGAACTCGTGCACGACGTCGACCTTGTTCTCGACGCTGTCGGCGGCCGCGAGAGCAGCCGCTTCCTGCGCACGCTCAAGCACGGCGGCGCCCTGTTCCCCGTGTTCTTCGGCGAGTACGACGACGGGGAGATCGCGAACTTGGGCGTCACGGTCTCGGGCACCCAGGTCCGCTCTAACGGCGCGCAGCTCGCTGAAGCGGGACGCCTGCTCGACACGGGCACGGTTCGCGTCGCGATCGACAGCACATTCGCGCTCGCGGACGCCCGAGCGGCACACGAACGCGCCGCCCGAGGGCACATCCAGGGCAAGATCGTGCTCACGGTCGCTTAGGAACGGGCCGTGTCACCGACGTGTCCGCCGGCGCCCGTCCGCGGGGCACCGGCGGCGAGCTCGGGGCGCGTCTGGCGACCAAGGGATGTTCGCCGCCGGAGACCGCCGAGACGATCCCGGCCGGGTTCTGGGCTTTCGCCGAGTTCCAGACCCGGAACGAGCCGGAGTGACCTCGGACGGGCGCCTAGGCGTCGCGGATGCGCAGAAGCAGGCCGCCGGCCAAGAGCGCCGAGGCGGCCCATCCGGCGGTCACGCCGAGGCCGGCCCAGGGGCTGATGGGCAGGCTATGGAGGTCGGTGGTGGCCTGGATGGCGAGCCCGGCGCTCATCGGCGCGATCTGCTGGAGCAGGCGCTGCCAGTGCGGATCGCTGATGGTCTGGGAGACGATGGGGACGATGTAGAGCAGGCCGAGGACGACCCCGATGCCGGTGGCGGAGTCCCGCACGGCGGTCGCGATCCCGAGGCTGAGAAGGGCGATCAGAATCAGGTAGAGGACCGTCCCGACGACCGCGCGCAGTGTCGGCCCGTCGGCCAGGGACAGGGACTGGTCGCCGGGGCCGGGCAGGATGAGCCGCCCGGCGAGCACCGACCCGAGGACGGCGACCGTTCCGGCGACGGCCACGACGCCGGTGAGAGTGACGGCCTTGGCCGCGAAGGCGGTGGCTCGCCGCGGCACCGCCGTCAGGGTGGTGTGGATCATGCCCGAGCCGTACTCCCCGCTGATGATCAGCACTGCCAGGATGGCGACGAGCGCCTGGCCGAGGTAGACGCCCATGAGCGTGATCCTGGTCGTGTCGCCGCCGCAGCCATGGGCCGTGCAGTTCACCACCGAGGTCGCCACGGTGCTCAGGGCCACCGTCACCGCGACGGTACCGAGCAGCAGCCATAGGGGGCCGGCGACGGTCCGTATCTTCGTCCATTCCGCGTGCAGCGCCGGTCTCATGCGTCCCTCCTGTGGAGAAGGACGGCGGCCACGGCCAGGCCTGCCACCGCGTAGCCGGCCAGGACGGCGAGCCCGGCCCACGGCGCCAGCGGGTAGTAGCCGTAGTAGGGCGTGTAATTGCTGACGACCTGGTGATACGGCACAAGCGTCTGCTGGACGGCGAAAGCCGCGCCCGGTGTCACCGTGGCCACCCCCTTCGACACGCTCGCGGGCAGGAACGGGATGGCGATCAGGATGTAGGGCAGCACGATGGCCACGATGACGGTGGTCACCGCGCCCGCACTGTTCCGGAAGATCGTGCCGACGGAGAGAGCCAGGACCGAGGCGGTCGCGAGCAGCGCCGCGGTCCCGAGCTCCACCCGCAGCTCGGTCGAGGACGACACCGGGAAGATGTAGACGCCGTTGCCCCGGGCGAGCCGCTCACCGAGCGGAGTCGCGAGGATCGTCCCCACCAACCCGGCGACGAAGGTGACGGCCCACAACACGATCGCCTTGGCGACCAGCACCCGGCTCCGCCTCGGACTCGCGGCCAGGGTGAGATGGATCATCTTGTTCCGATACTCCGCGGTGAAGAACAGCGCCCCCACGACGATCACCGCGACCAGCGCGGCGAACGTGCCGGTGAGGACGTCCCGGAGGAGGCCGCCGGTCGGCAGGCTGTCGCGGACGGCGGGCGCTATGTCGCCGGCGCCGGTCACCGTGAACCGGGCGCCGGATCGCGCGAACGAACCCGAGCCGTCCTCCGGGTAGCCGGCGAAGCTGGGGGATTTGGCTCCCACCTGATCGCCGGTCCAGTCGCCGCCGGCCCAGCCCCCCTGGGTACGAAGATCTCCGAAGGCGGCCGTGGACACGCTGCCGCGCGTGCCCCCGCCGCTCACGGCTTGCGGAGAGGCGACGAACAGCCCGGCCTGCGCGGTCGATCCGAGCCCGCTCACCTGCGCGGTGCCCACCTTGGTCCATTTCGCGCCGTCGGCGGAGGCATAGCCGGTGATCGCGTCGCCCGAGCGGTCCAGCCGCAGCCAGCGGGGAGCCGGGCCGGGGAGGCCGGCCGTGTCGTGGACGTAGTCGTCCTGCATCCGTACGCCGTGGCTGCCGGTGACCATGATCGCCGCGTAGGGCGATCCCTGGCGAGTGCTCTCCTTGACGATGAGCCCGGCCTTCGCCCACGGCACGATGCCGGGCCGCAGGTCCCCGGGGCGCTCAGGGATGCTGCTCCTGAGCGCGGAGACGGAGACGGTGATGCTGCCGTCTCCGCTCAGCGGCCGGTGCACGAAGTAGAAGCTGTCGGTGACCGGCCCACCGTTCGGTCCGGTCGGAACGGGCGGTGCGCCCTTCTGGTTGCCGCTGGCCCCGACGAGCAGGGCGAACAGCACCATCATCAGAGCCGCCGCCACCATGCCGATCACCCAGCCCCGTACGGTTCGGAACTTGGTCCATTCCGCGTGCAGCAACTGGGGGAAACCGTCCCGCCCGGCCCGTTGGCCGGATCGGGAAGGCGTGACCGTGGGGGTCACCGCGACACCTCCGTGGGCGTCGCGGCGCGGAACTCGACCGCCTCGCGGGTGAGTTCCAGGTAGACGTCCTCGAGGGTGGCGCGGTGTGCCGACACCTCGGAGAACGGCACCGCGTTCGCGTTGAGCAGTGTCACGATCCGGTCCGCGGGCAGGCCGGAGACGGTGATGGTGTCGCGGTCGGTGGCCGCCACGGTCGCGCCGGCATGCGCGAGCACCCTCATCGCGTGCGACCCGGCCGTGGTCCGCAGGGCCACCCGGTTCTTGGAGGCGGCCGCGATCAGGTCGGCCACGCCTGCGTCGGCGATGGCCCTGCCGCGCCCGACCACGACGAGATGGTCGGACGTGTCCTGCACCTCGCTCATCAGGTGGCTGGAGACCAGCACGGCGCGGCCCTGAGCGGCCAGCGACCGCAGGAAGCCGCGCATCCAGATGATGCCGTCGGGGTCCATGCCGTTGAACGGTTCGTCGAGCATGATGATCGGCGGATCGCCCAGCAGGGCGGCCGCGATCCCGAGCCGCTGCCGCATGCCGAGCGAGTAGCCACCGGCCTTGCGCCGGGCCGCCGAGGTCAGGCCGACCTGCTCGATCACCTGGTCCACCCGCCGCGCGGCCAGGCCCTGCGAATGCGCCAGCCAGAGCAGGTGGTTTCGCCCGCTGCGGCCGGGATGCAGCGCCGCCGCGTCCAACAGCGAACCGACATGGTTCAGCGGGTGCCGAAGACTGCGGTACGGCCGGCCCTCGATCAGCGCGGTGCCCTCGTCGACCGCGTCCAGGCCGAGGATCACCCGCATCGTGGTGGACTTCCCGGCCCCGTTCGGCCCCAGGAAGCCGGTCACCGCACCCGGGCGGACGGTGAAGGACATGCCGTCGAGGGCGAGAGTCGCCCCATAGCGCTTACGCAGTCCGGCGACGACGATCCCCGCGGAGCTCATCGCGGCGAGCTCACGTTTCGAAGTGGATTCATGCCGACGGTTGTACGCGGCACCCGGTTCCAGCCCGGTCGCAGCGGCTGCGACCTGGCTGCGACCTGGGATCTGGCATCGTCAACGCATGGCACCTCGACCCGGCGGCCGGTCCGGCCGCCCCGCCCGTACGACGACCGGCGGTGAGCGGCGGTGAGGGTCCTCGTCGTCGAGGACTTCGAAGTCCTCGCCCGCTCCATCGGAACCGGGCTGCGCCGCGAGGGCATGGCCGTCGACGTCGTCCTGGACGGAACCGCCGCCCTCGACCGCCTGGCCGTCACCCGCTACGAGGTGGTGATCCTCGACCGCGACCTGCCCGGCGTCCACGGGGACGAGATCTGCCGGCAACTCGCCCACGGCCGCGCCGAGACCCGCGTACTGATGCTCACCGCCTCCGACACGATCGAGGACCGCGTCGACGGGCTCGGCCTCGGCGCCGACGACTACCTGCCCAAGCCGTTCGCGTTCGCCGAACTGGTCGCCCGCGTCCGTGCCCTGGCCCGCCGCGCCACCCCGCCACTACCGCCCACCCTGGCATGCGGGGACGTCACCCTCGATCCGGCCCGCCGCACCGCGTTCCGGGCCGGCGCCTTGAGCTGAGCCCCAAGGAGTTCGCCCTGCTCGAATGCCTGCTCGCCGCACCCGGCCTGGTCATCTCCGCCGAGGAACTACTCGAACGCGTCTGGGACGAGGCCGCCGACCCCTTCAGCAGCGCCGTCAAGCACACCATGCACCGGTTGCGGGCCAAGCTCGGCGACCCGCCCGTGATCGAGACCGTCCGCGAAGGCGGCTACCGCATCGGATCGTCATGACGTCCCCGCAGCTCGCCAGAAGGTCCTTGCAGACGCGGCTCGCGCTCGCCTACGCGGCGGGCATCTACGCCGCCGGGGTCTTCGTGCTCGTACTCGTCGACGTTCCGCTCGCCGACGTCCAGTCGACCAAACCGAAAGGCGACCCCTCATCACCCGTGATCACGGGGCACGGAATCAGCCTGCCTCGACTCCTCGCGGGATCCGCCGTCGCCCTGGTCATCCTGATTCCCGTCGCCCTGGCCCTCGGCTGGTTCGTCGCCGGCCGGTTCCTGCACCCGCTGCGCGCCATCACCGCCACCGCCAGAATCATCTCCGCCGGCGACCTCCACCGGCGCCTCGACCTCGGCGAGCCCACGGACGAGCTGACCGAGCTCGGCCACACCCTCGACGACCTGTTCGCCCGCCTGCAAGCCTCCTTCGACGCCCAGCGCCACTTCGTCGCCAACGCCTCCCACGAGCTGCGCACCCCCCTCGCCGGCCTGCGCACCCTCCTCGAAGTCGCCCTCGCCGACCCCGACGCCGACGCCGACACCCTGCGCTCGGCCTGCCAGGAGGCCCTCGCCCTCGGCGGACACCAGGAACGGCTCGTCAGGGCACTCCTCGTCCTCGCCACCAGCGAGCGCGGAATCTCCCGCTGGGACGCCGTCGACCTCGCCCAAGTCGCCGGAGAAGTGCTCACCTCCCGCCGCGACCGGGCAACGGAGAGAGGCATTGACCTCGCCGAACACCTGACGCCCGCAGTGACGGCCGGGGACCCGAGACTGATCGAAAGCCTCGTCGCCAACCTCATCGACAACGCCATCCGCCACAACCACGCAGGCGGGCACGTAGGAATCACCACGCAGACCGTCGGCACGCAGGTGGCCCTAACGGTCACCAACAGCGGGCCGGTCATCCCCGATGATCAGATCCAGCGCCTCTTTCAGCCCTTCCAGAAACTCGCGCCCGACCGTAACGGCTACGGTCTCGGCCTCGCCATCGTCAACGCCGTCACCCAAGCCCACCACGCCACCCTCACCGCCGGCGCACGCCCCGAAGGCGGCCTGTCCATCACCGTACGGTTCGCGCACGCATCTCCTCCGAACCTTCTCTGACGACTGGGGGACGACAAGGCCGGCTAGGTTCCAGCGATCAGAGCGTTGTGCATGTGGTCGTCCAGCTCGGCCACGAACCGCTCATTACGCCAGGCACTGAGGGTAAGACGCGCCTCGCGTACCCGCTGGGCGGGCACCCGTCCGCGTGTGCTCGCCGTCAGGTCCACGCACTCGTGGAGGAGTTGGACGGCGGCCGTGGGCTCGTCGAGACGGATACGCGCCATCGCTCTGTCGGTGAGGACGATGCCTCGCTGTACGGCGTCCCGTGGCTGCCGGAGCGTGCTCGCCGAGTCGGCGAACTGGCTTTCAGCCTTGGCGGGGTCTCCGGCGTAGAGGTGGCAGAGTCCCTCGAAGCCTTGTAGCCGTCCGGCGTCGAAGCTCCCTGGCGCGGGATCGTCGGCGTCGGCACGGTCGACCTCGTGCGACGCGATGTGCAGCGCGGTGAAGGCACGGCGCATGTCGTCGGCTCGCGCGCTCATCTCGGCTCGCAGGGCGTACGCGCGGGCGCGAACGAGGGCACTGCAGCCCTGGTTTGCGTCCCGTACGGCCTCGTCCGCGATCGACTGGGCCTTATCGAGGTCTCCCGTCGAGTACAGCGTCACCATGGTCTGGCTGGTGCGCACCATCGCGCGGCGCCACGGGTCCGGTAGCTGGTTGGCGGCGGCCAGGGCCTCGGCGTAGAAGCCGGTCGATGACGGGTCGTCGTAGGTCTCGAAGGCCAGGCGGGCGGCGAGGGTGCATGCGCTGCTGGAGATCGCAAGCAGCTGATCGCGTAGGTCGTCGGGTACCGGTCCGGCGAGGATCGTGCGGCACGACTCGATGATCGGTACGAGTCCGAGCTGAAGTCGTACGAACGGCACTGCGCCGATGCGGCCGTTCAGGCCGGCGACGGCCGTGCCCAGTTGTGCGATCAACTCGTCGTCGGCGCGGCGCGGATCGGCCAGCGCTGGCATGAGGGACGCCATGAGGTTCGGGCTGAGGAAGGCGAGCAGGCCGCTGGTGCCGCTTGTCAGCGCGTCGGCCACCAGATCGCGAAGCTCCGATATCCGGGGTGCCTCGATCCCGTACATGGCGAACACGGTCATGAGCTGATCGAAGTCCGAGCCGGGGCCGAGCGCGGTCGTCCCGCCCTGATCGGCGTAGACGCGGGCCAACAGGAGTTGATAGCGCTCGCCAGGACGTACCGCCTCGTTCTCCCAGCGCGCGATGGTCCGCTGAATGGTGCTCAGACGAGCCTGGGCGACCGTGGGCATGTGAAGTCGGCGGGCGGCATTTCTTAATGCGCGAGCCTGGTCCAGCAGGGACCAGCCCCGGCCTATACGCAAGGTACGCAGGCGCTGGGAGGCTCGCGTCCTCTCCGGTGGCGTCACGGCATCAGTACAGCATGTAACCGCCGGTTAGACGGGCACGATGAGACGAGGCTTTCCCTGCTCGGCCGCGTAGTTCGCCGTGTACCAGGTGCCGCGCGTTTGATCCACGCCATGCGGGAACGCGATCACGAATTGACTCCGGTCCACCATCCAGCGATTTCGGTGGTGGTACGCCTCGGCCGAAGGATGGTCCGAGTGTCGTAGTTCGATCAATTCGCCGAGCCGTCCCTTGGCCAGCGCAGTCGCTATCGCCTGGCGTGCTTCGGGAGGCTGATCAGCGGCCGTACCGGGCACTGCCACCGTGATCTTTGACCTTGCCTCGGTCACGAGCCAGAGAAGGGCAAGGGAGTCGATGCCGACCGCGCCTCCGATGTAAAAGTGCGCTGCCGGGTCGGCGAATGGCGCAAGGTACTCAGCGAATACCGCCTTGTACTCTCCGAGCGGCCGGTGTCCCGTCGTGCGGGTGCCGGTGATCGTGATCGCTACTGGCATGCCATGCCTCCTACCACATGCCATCGGATGTCATCTGCCGACCATCCGGTCTCGAAGAGTTCCATCAGCTCCATGACAGCCCAAGAGTCATCGCAGTCGATCCCCGAGGTGCTCAGCCCAACGGGGGAACAGCACGAGCGCGAGATTCGCCTGCTGACGGACCTGGTGCGGGAACTGGTCGGCTTCGGGTTCCAGGTCGGGATGAGTGACGCGGGTCCGGCCGTGTTCATCCGCTCGGCCACGGGGCGGCTTGTCGTCGTGATCGCGGTGAGCGGTGACTACTTCGAGTGGAAGTCGGGGGATGACAGTCACCTGGTGACGGATCCGGCTGGTGCGGCTGCTGCCATTGCCGCTCATGTCTGGACACGGGCGGGCGATGCATGGGCGACACGACGGTCGGGGACTCCGGGTGAGTCGTCGTGAGCCTCGTGTCCCCCGATCCGACGACGATGGCGATCTTGACGAACCGCTTTCCGGGGGTGCTCCTGTGGTTCGGGGAGTCGACCAGGTCGTGGTGGGCGATGGTGTGGGTGTCCTGGGGCTGGCGGCTGGTGGAGGCGACAGACGTCGAGGAGTTGACGCGGGCGATCATTCAGGCGGACACCTGGCCGCGTCCGCCCGCCCATCCTCGGCGCACTGGCCATCACCTGGAGGGCAGGCTTCACCTGTCGTCGAACACCGAGTCGACCCGGGCTGACCTTCCTGCACTGGGGTGGCCATTACAGCCACCGATCTATACCAGCGCCGCAAAGGCGCAACGAATCGGAGATGGGAGGTGAGCATGGGCAGGCACGGTGGAGGCAACAGCGACGGCAACACGCCGACGGACGGCAGGGACCCCCAGGGCGGCAAGCGCGGCACCGGCGGCGACACCAACGACAACCCGAGCGACGGCAAGAGAGGTAAGTAAGCGATGACATCCCCTGACCCGCGTGCACGCGCCGGAAGCCTCGCTGACCTGCTCGCGGGTCAAGGGGACCTCACCGATGAGCGGTGGCGGCAAGCGCTGGTGGAGGTGCCCCGGCACCTGTTCGTGCCAGATGTTGCCTGGGCGAACCCGGACGGTCCTGCTCCTGGATACCCGGTCGACCGGGCCGGTGACGAAACGACCTGGTGGGAGGCCGTTTACTCCGACGCGTCGTTGGTGACGCAACGCGACGACGGCCGTTCAGATGTGCTGGGCGATGGGCTGGCCAGTTCGTCCTGTTCGGCTCCAGGGGCGGTCTTCGCATTCCTGGAGTCGCTCAGGGTCAAGGATCACGATCGGGTCCTGGAGATCGGTACGGGAACCGGTTGGACGGCGGCGCTATTGTCGCATCGCATCGGCGACCAGAACGTGACCACCATCGAAATCGATCCGGTGCTGGCGGAACGGGCGGCGGCGAACCTCAACGCGGCCGGATACGCGCCCCGCCTGGTCGTCGGTGACGGTGCCGAGGGGTGGCCGGACGGTGCGCCCTTCGATCGTGTCCACGTGACATGCGCGGTCGCGACGATCCCGTACGCCTGGGTGGAGCAGACCCGTCCGGGTGGGCTGATCCTCACCCCCTATAGTCCCGGCTACGGGTACGGCTGGCTGGCAAGCCTGGTCGTCGTCGGCGACGGAACGGCCGTCGGACGGTTTCCGAGTTCAGCCGGGTACATGTTGTTGCGCTCGCAGCGCCCGGCACGCGGGGCCGCGTTCGACTGGGTGCACGAGTCGGATGACCCGGCCGAGTCGACGACCCGTCTCGACCCGCGGCACCTGCACGACGACACCGACGCGGACCTTTCCATCTGCGCCGGCGTTCCCGGCGTGCACAAGCGTCTCTACTACGACGAGGAGACGGGCTCCGGGGAGGCGACATTCTGGGTGCTCGACAATGCCGGCCACCATGGGTCCTGGGCATCGGTGGACTACGTGCCCGGAAAGACCGAGTTCCTCGTCCAACAGCATGGGCCGCGCCGCCTGTGGGACGAAGTCTCCGAGGCGTACCTCCGGTGGCTGTCCCTCGGACGTCCGGCCCGCGATCGGTTCGGGCTGACGGTCTCACCGGAAGGCGAACGCGTGTGGCTTGATGACCCGATCGACCTGGTCGGACCGTAGCGGGCGCACCTCAAGGGGCGGGCGACGCGTTACTGCTGGGCAGGAGCGTCCGGTGCGTCGGTGAGGAACGCCGTGACGAGGGCGCTCGCGTGGGGCCGGCACTCCTCGAAGTAGGCGTGCCGGGCGCCGGGAAGGATCCGCGTCCGGCTGTCGCGGATGCGGGCCGCGAGCAGCGGGGCGTTGGCCGCCGAGGTGAGTCGGTCCTGGTCGCCGTGCAGGATGAGCGTCGGGGTGCCGATGTGGGGGAGCGCGTCCCAGGCGTCGTGACGGTTACTGGCCAGCAGGTGGCCGCGCCGGGCGTACGGGGGCATGTCCGGGTCGCCGAGCGTCGTGTACGGGCCGGGGTGTTTCGCCGACCAGGCCGGGGTGTACATCAGGTCCAGGAGGGCACGCCGCGACGACTCCGGGTCCGCCTGGGCCAGAGCGCGCCGCACCGAGGCGTCCCGCTCGATCGCGTGCGGGCCGCCGGGAGACGTGCACCCCAGAACGAGGCGCCGGACCCGGGCCGGATGGCGGGCCGCGACCCACTGGGCGACGCGGCCGCCCATGGAGGTCCCGTAGACGTCGGCCCGCTCGGTCCCCAGGTCGTCGAGGACCGCGATGACATCCTCGGCGAACACTTCGGTGGAGTAGCCGTCCTCGGGCTTGCCGCTGTTTCCGGTGCCGCGGTAGTCCAGGGTGATGGTGCGATGCGTGGCGTGGAAGTCCTCGCGTACGCCGTCCCACCAATGGTGGTTGTTCGCCTGCCCGGCCAGGAGCACCAACGGGTATCCGGCGCCCTCGTACTGGTAGGCCAGGAGCGTGCCGTCGTGGGCGCGAGTGGACGCGTGATGGCGCTGGTCGTCGACTGTCATGCTTTCCTGCCGGGTGAGTGAGGAGAACGATGAGCACTGTGGACATCCTGTCGGAGGACGAGCGGTTCATCGTCGGCACCGTGCGCGACTTCGTCGACCGGGACGTCAAGCCCGTCGTCCGGGAGCTCGAGCACGCGAACACCTACCCCGAAGCCCTGATCGAGCAGATGAAACGGCTCGGCGTCTTCGGCCTGGCCATTCCCGGCGAGTACGGCGGGACCCCGGTCTCCACGCCGTGCTACGTGCTCATCACCGAGGAACTCGCCCGTGGGTGGATGAGCCTGGCCGGCGCGATGGGCGGGCACACCGTGGTCGCCAAGCTGCTCCTGCACTTCGGCACCGAGGAGCAGAAGCGCCACTACCTGCCGAAGATGGCCACCGGCGAGATCCGGGCGACCATGGCCCTGACCGAACCCGGTGGCGGTTCGGACCTGCAGGCCATGCGCACCGTCGCCCGTAGGGACCCGGACGGCTACCTGGTCAACGGGTCCAAGACCTGGATCACGAACTCGCGCCGGTCGCAGCTGATCGCCCTGCTGTGCAAGACCGACCCGGACGCCGAGCCCGCCCACGCGGGCATCTCGATCCTCCTCGTCGAGCACGGCCCCGGGCTCACCATCTCCCGCGACCTGCCCAAACTCGGCTACAAGGGCGTCGAGAGCTGCGAGCTGGTCTTCGAGGACCATCGCGCGGGCCCGGACGCCGTCCTCGGCGGCGTCGAGGGCCAGGGATTCACGCAGATGATGAAGGGGCTGGAGACCGGGCGACTCCAGGTCGCCGCCCGCGCACTCGGCGTGGGCCGGGCCGCGCTGGAGGACTCCCTCGCCTACGCCCAGGAACGTGAGGCGTTCGGGAAGCCGATCTGGCAGCACCAGTCGATCGGCAACTACCTCGCCGACATGGCCACCTCCTTGTCGGCGGCTCGGCAGCTCACTCTGCACGCCGCCCGGGAGGCCGACGCCGGACGCCGCGTCGACATGGAGGCGGGCATGGCCAAGCTCTTCGCGTCCGAGACCGCCATGCGGATCGCGCTGGACGCCGTACGCGTCCACGGCGGATACGGGTACTCCACCGAGTTCGACGTCGAGCGCTACTTCCGCGACGCGCCGCTGATGATCGTCGGTGAGGGCACCAACGAGATCCAGCGCAACGTCATCGTCCGCCAGCTCATCGCCCGCGGCGGCCTGGACTGACGAACCTCACGAGCTCCGTGCCACGGCGCCCGTCTCCTCGCTCGGCCTCCGAGCCTCGGTGCGGCCCAGCGCGCGGAGCGCGAGCATGCCGCCGATGCCGGGGATGACGGAGCGCACCACGATTCCGGTGGTACGGGCCGGGTCGCGCCAGGTGACGAGGATGCCGAAGAGCCAGGCCATGCCGTGGACGGGGCCGAAAAGCGCGGCGATCTGGTGCACGTCCACGGTCGCCATGTTGACGAGCAGGACGGCGAGGCTGACCAGTTCGACGGTCGCGGAGACGCGCAGCGGCCGACGCGTGGGCCGTGCTGCCGGGGTGACGGTCGCGGCGATGGGGTCACACTCCAGTGGTGGAGCCGGGGCGGACGATCATCAGGACGGTGACCGTGGCCCACAGCAGGTTGAAGGTTCCGGTCAGCATGCCCAGCCGCCGGATCTGGGCGCGCCCGACGCGTACCGCGGCCGTCACGGTGCCGGCGCCGTCCCCGCCCCGGTCGGCGCCGGTGCCGGTGCCGGTGCCGGTGCCGGTGTCGCTCGGGTCGGCGCTGGAACCGCCCCCGCTCAGGCTGGCGATGGTCGCTTCCTGAGCCGGGAGGACCAGCAGCGCGAGTACGAGGGCGGCGGCGCCGGTCAGGATGATCGAGATGATCAGCCACGGGGTGCCCAGGACGTGCAGGCTGCTGGCGGTCGCGAAGCCGAAGACGGGGACGGCCAGGCCGACGACGGCGTAGGCGCGGCAGATGCGGTGCAGCAGCCGTACGGCGGTGACTCCTTCGGACGGGTCGGGTGCGTCGGCGGCCCTGCGGACTATGGCGGGGAACATGCTGCCCGCGACCGCGACCGGGCCCACGGCGATGACCGCCGCGAGTACGTGGAGGATGAGGAGGATCTTGGTCATCGCCGGGTGTGCGCCTTCGGTCGTTCCGCCATTGCCGCGTTCACGGTAGGAGAGGCGGCGGGCACTAGCCAGCGGCTGGATTGACATATTCCACCGGGTTCTCGCCAACTCGCTGACCTGGGCAGAAACCGAGCAGCGGCCGCTACCGCCGACACAGGGCGGGATTACGCGTTGGCTGGAACCGGGCGTACGCTGCGCTTGTGCATACCGTGGCGATTCTGGTGCTGGATCATACGGTGGCCTACGACATGGCCATTCCGATCGAGGTGTTCGGCCGGGTCCGACTGCCGGACGGGCGTCGTCCGTACCGGGTGCAGACGTGCGGGACGCAGCCTCAGGTGCCGACCGAGATCTTCACCATTCACACCCAGTGGGGGCTGGAAGCCCTCGCGGACGCCGACACGATCATCGTGCCGGGTCGCAGCGAGAACGCAGGTCCGCCGCCGGTCGAGGCCCTGGAGGCGCTGCGGGACGCGGCCGCGCGCGGCACGCGCATCGCCTCGATCTGCGGCGGTTCCTTCATCCTGGCCGCCACCGGCCTGCTGGACGGGCTGGCCGCGACCACGCACTGGATCGCCACGGACCTTTTCGCCGAGATGTTCCCGAAGGTCGACGTGCGGCCGGACGTGCTGTACGTGGACAACGGGCAGTTGCTCACCTCGGCCGGCGCGTCCGCGGGACTGGACCTGTGCCTGCACATGGTCCGTCGCGATCTGGGCTCGGCCGTCGCGGCGGACGCCGCCCGGCTGGCCGTCACGCCGCTGGAGCGCGAGGGCGGCCAGGCCCAGTACATCGTCCACGAGCAACCGCCGGTGCCCCGCGGCTCGCTGCTGGAGCCGACGCTGACCTGGATCGAGGACCACCTGAAGGAGGACATCACCCTCGAGGCCATGGCCGCCCGCTGCGGTATGAGCACGCGCACCTTCAGCCGCCGCTTCCGCGAGCACACCGGCACCACCCCGCTGCAGTGGCTGCTGCGCGCTCGGGTCCGACGGGCGCAGTACCTGCTCGAGCACACCGACCACTCCGTGGAGCGGATCGCCACCCAGGCCGGCTTCGGATCCGCGACGGCCTTCCGCGAACGCTTCAAGCGCGTCGCCGGTACGACCCCGCAGGCCTACCGAGCCGCCTTCCGCAGCTCCGGCTGACCGGTCACGCCCGGTCAGGCGAGAGCGGAGACGATCTGCTTCGTCGCTTCGGCGATCAGGGCGTCTACCGGCGGGGTGCTGTATCCGGACCGGTCGGACATGATGGCCAGCACGATCGGGGCGGCGCCCCGCGGCCACACGATGGCGATGTCGTTGGCCCGGCCGTAGTCGCCGGTTCCGGTCTTGTCGACCGCGGTCCAGCCCTGAGGCAGCCCTGCCCGGATGCGTTTGGCGCCGACGCCCTTGACGCTGACGCCCTTGGTGCCGGGTGTGAGCCAGCCTTTGAGCAGGGCGCGCTCGTCGGCGGTCAGCGCGTCGCCGAGCACGAGTTTCTGGTAGTCGGCGGCGATCGCCCGGGGAGTGGTGGTGTCGCGCGGGTCCTGCGGACGGACTCTGTTCAGTTCGGGCTCGTAGCCGTCCATACGGCTGACGGCGTCTCCGAGTCCGCGCAGGTAGGCGGTCAGCTGTGCCGGGCCGCCGATGTCGCGCATCAGCAGGTTGCCGGCGGTACCGTCGCTGAAGCGGATGGCGGCGTCGCACAGTTCCCGGATGGTCATTCCGGTCGCGATGTGCTTCTCAGTGATCGGCGAGATCGAGTTGACGTCGGCCTTGGTGTAGGTGACGCGCTTGTCCAGGTGACCGAGTGGGTTCCGATGCAGGACCGCCGCCGCGGCGAGTGTCTTGAAGGTGGAGCAGAGCGCGAACCGTTCATCCGCGCGGTAGGCCACCGTGGCGCCGGTACCGGTCGCCAGGGCGAACACGCCCAGGCGGGCCTTGTGCTTGCGCTCGAGCGCCGCGAACCGCGAAGCGTCCGGCGGTCCGGCGGCGCCTGAAGATCGACCGCCCGGTACCGGGGAGGACCCGGAGGCTGAGCGATGACCTGTGCCGCACCCCGCCAGCGGCAGGAGGACGGCGGCGGCCAGCAGAGCACGGCGGGGCGGGCCGGACCGTTCGAACGACATCAGGCGGCACCTGCTTTCACTCGCCCGGGATCCCGGGCCGGATGGACGACGATGCCGCCGAGCCGGCCGTCGGCGGCACGACCTGATCGGGGCGGCCGTCGGCGGCCCCGATCAGGACGGCCGTACGACCGGCCGTGGAGTGGCTCCATCGCGGTCAGCGGAGGCGCAGCAGCCGGTTGAGGATGGACGGCGGGTGCAGCTCGCGGTCGAGGGCCAGCGGGATGACCGCGCTGCCCGCCGTCACGGCGCCGAGCCGCGTGCCGTCGGCGGCGTGGCGCGGTGGATCCCCGGTGACGTGGACCGGCACGGTGAGCCCGCCCCAGCCGACCACCGTGACCGGGGTGGTCGCGCGCAGCGGAGTGCGCCCGCCCAGACCGTCGTCGACCATCGCGACCTGCGTGCCCGCCGGGGCCAGCGTCGCCGAGGTCAGCGCGTTCTCAGCGGCGACGAGCAGCGGCTGCGCGGCCTCGATCGCGCCCATCGCGCTCGGGGACTGCTGGCCCATGACGGCGCCGACGATCATGGTGGTGACGTGTCCCGTCCGCTTGCGGGCGGCGAAGACGAAGTTGCCGCCCGCCGCGTCGGTGTAGCCCGTCTTACCGCCGACCACGCCGTGGCGCCCGACCAGGACGTTGCCGGCGGCACGCGGCGCCCGCCCGTCGTTGGGCACGTACGTGCGGAGGCTCACGACCTCGGCGAAGGCCGGGATCTTCATCGCCGCGGTCAGCAGCTTGACCTGGTCGGCGGCGGTGCTGACGGTGTGCGAGTCGTACCCGCTGGGATCGGTGTAGGTGGTGTTGGTCATCCCCAGCGATCGCGCGGCCGCGTTCATCTTCGCCACGAACGCCTGCTCATTGCCCACGTCCCAGCGGCCCAGCTCGTGCGCGATGTTGTTCGCCGACACGAGCAGAAGCGCCTCCAACGCCTTGTGCTCGGTGAACGCCTGCCCCGCGACGACCTCGACGAGCGACTCGCCCCGCTCCTTGCGCATCGGAAGCTGGGCGGCCTCCTGCCGCGAGATCCGGTACGTGGGACCGTCCGTACCCCGCTGCAGCGGATGGTCGTTCAGGAAGACGTACGCGGTCATCACCTTCGCCACGCTGGCGGTCGGGGTCGGCGTCTCCCCGCCGGACGACCCCATGGTCCCCAGCCCGTCCACGTACAGGGTCGCCTGCCCCTGCTGCGGCCAGGGGAGCACGGGAGCGGCGCCACCGAAGGTGTGCTTGGTGGCCGTCAGCGTGAGACGCAGCGTCGGCGTGGGCATCGGCCGTACGAACTGGCCGGTCACCACCACCCCCGCCAGCAGCACCAGCACCACGGCGACGATCCAGCCTGTACGCCGCCGCTTGCGCCGCGGCTTCTCCGCGGGCGCTTCCGAAGGAGCCTGCGCGGGCGCCAGGGCGAGCGGCTCCGCCACGGGCGGCCGGGCGGTCTCGCGCGGGGGCGTCGCAATGGTGGAGGGGATCGCTGGCGGTGGCTCCGCTGCGGGCGGCCAGGTGGTCTCGCGCGGGGGCGTCGCGATGGTGGGGATCGCCGGCGGTGGCTCCGCTGCGGGCGGCCGGGCGGTCTCGCGCGGGGGCGTCGCGATGGTGGGGATCGCCGGCGGTGGCTCCGCCACGGGCCGTCGGGCGGTCTCAGTCGGAGGCGTCGCGACGCTGGAGGGGAGCGTCAGCCGCGGCGGCTCCATCACCGGCGGCCGGGCGGTCTCGCGCGGAGGCATCGCGATGGTGGGGGGCATCGTCAGCGGCGGCTCTCCCATGGGCGGCCGGGCCGTCTCGCGCGCAGGCATCGCCGGCGGCGGCTCCGCCAGGGGCAGCCGGGACGTCTCACGCGGAGGCATCGCCGGCGGCTCCGCCACGGGCGGCCGGGACGTCTCCGGCCGAGGCGTCGTGGGCGGCCTCGTCGGCGGCGGTGGTGCCGGCGTGTACGCCGTCGCCGCGGCCGGGGGTGGCGAGACCATCGGCACGCCGTCCCGCTGCGTCGTACTCGCCAATCCGCCCTGGCCGAACGGACGGACCTCGGGGCGCGCCTCTTCGACCGTGCGAGGAGGCGTCGGGTGTGCGGGGGCGGACGGGCGTTTCGCGGGCGTGAACCACGTAGAGGACTCCGGCGCTCCGCGGTCCGGGGCCGGAGGAGCGGTCGCGTCGGACGACGGCGGGACCGACTCCGTCTCGCCCTGACCGTCGGTGCCTCCCGAACTCCACCATGGGGCCTCTGGAGTGGCCCGCGTAGGCCGCGTCTCTTCCGAGGAGGGACGACTGGGAGCGGGCGGGCTGGACTCCGTGTCGGCCGTCCGCTTCTTGGGAAACGCCGAACGACGCAGGTCCGAGACCGTGATGTCGGACGCGGCGGGCGAGTACGGCTTGGGAGGCAGCCGGAACTCCGCGGTGGCCGTCCGGCCGTCCTCCTGGTCCTCTTCGCCGGAGTCCGGCCCCTCGGGTTCGTCAGGGTTCGCCGTGGCGTCCTCAGGGGCCGGCGTGTCCTCAGAGGCCGTGGTGTCGGGAGAGGCCGTGGCCTCCTCAGGGACGGTGCTGTCCTCAGAGGCCGTGGCCTCCTCAGGGACGGTGTCGTCCTCAGAGGCCTGGGTGTCCTCCGGTGCCGCCGTGTCGTCGTCGCCAGAGGTGGCGTCGGCCTCGGCGGACGGCTCGAGCTCCTCCTGCCGCTCGTCTTCGGCGTCAGCCTCGTCCTCTTCTTCGGCAGCGGTCGCCTCGGACGGATCGTCCGGCTCCGCCTCCGCGTCGGCCTCCGCCTCCGCCGCCTTCGCCTCCGCGTCGGCCGCCATCTCGGCCTCCGGGACACGCTCGGACGCGGACTGGCTCAGTGCCTCGGAGTCGGTACCCGTGCGTTCCTCGGCACCGGTGTCCGGAGCCTCTGTCCGCGGCGCGGGATCGTCCTGTGGTGGTGTCCCGGAGGTCTCGTGCTGCGCGTCGTTGTCCGGCTCATGTGACGCACCGTCCACGGCGCGACCTCCTCGACTTCATGACCAGGCAGATGGGAGGGGATGACCGGGCCGGTGGCCCGCGAACGATCTCACCGACGCCCCTCCTACGCCTGTGAAGATGCGCGGCTGGGGGAAAAGGTTCACGGGCCTACGGGATCTTGATCCGATCGTTGGCCGGAGCGGGTTTCCCGGAACGCGGAGCGGGTCCGTTTGGGCTGGTAGTGCAGTGTTATGAATGGGACATGAAGGCATCTTCCTGGCGATACCGGATGGCGCCCCGCCATTCGCCCGCCGGGCGTCCACGTGATCATCGCGTGGCCCTGCTGAACCCGCGCAGTGTCGCCGGGCAGGTGTTCCTTCTCCAGGTCGTGATCGTCGTACTGCTGGTCGCGGCCGCGGTGACGATGGAGCTGATTCAGGCGGCGTACGACGCCCTGCGGCAGGGCCGTCGCGAGTCGGTCATCGCGGCCCAGACGTTCGCGAACGCAGCCGGCCTGGTCCAGGCGCTGCGCGGCCGGAACCCGACGGCGGAGCTGCAGCCGCGCGCCGAGGCGGCCCGGAAGCGGGCGGGCGTGGACTTCATCGTCGTCATGAACACCCAGGGGATCCGCCTCACGTACCCGTACCCGCAGTACATCGGGAAGAAGTTCGTCGGCGACATCCGGCCGTCGCTGCAGGGCCGCACCATCATCGAGCAGGCGGGCGGGCCGCCCCTGCCGGCGGGCCGGGGAACGGACGTCCAGGCGGTGGTCCCGGTGACCGATGACGGCGGGTCGGTCGTCGGCGTGGTGTCCGCCGGGCTCACGGTCAGGAACGTGGCGAGAGAGTGGATGCCGCAGGTGCCACTCACCCTTGGCAGCGGTGCGGCCGCGCTGGCGCTGGCCGCCGGCGGGACGGCGCTGGTGTACCGGCGGCTGCGCCGGCAGACGCATGGCCTGGAGCCGGCGGAGATGACGCGGATGTACGAGCACCACGACGCGGTCCTGCACGCGGTGCGGGAAGGAGTATTGATCGTCGATGCCGACGGGCGGCTGGTGCTGGCCAACGACGAGGCGAATCGGCTGTTGGGCCTGCCGGCCGATGCGGAGGGACGGTCGGTGCGGGAGCTGGGGCTCCCGGAGCAGACGTCGCGCTTGCTGGTGTCGGGCGAGCCGGTCACGGACGAGGTGCACGTGGCCGACGACCGGTTGCTGGCGGTGAACAAGCGTCCGACGTTCCTGAGGGGCGTACAGGGCGGCAGCGTGGTGACGTTGCGGGACACGACCGAGCTGGCGACCGTGTCCGGGCGGGCGGAAGTGGCGCGGGAGCGGCTGAAGCTCCTGTACGAGGCAGGGATCCGGATCGGAACGACGCTGGACGTGGTGCGTGAGACGCAGGAGCTGGCTCAGGTGGCCGTACCGCTGTTCGCCGACCTCGTCACGGTGGATCTACTGGAAGCGGTGATGCGCGGGGAGGAGCCGACGCCGGAGAGACGGCGGCACCTGCGACGTGCGGCGATCACCGGTGAGCTGTCGATGCTGTGCTCGGTGGGCGAACAGATCACGTTCTCGTCGGTGACGCCGCAGGCACGAGCGTTGGCGCAGGGGCACGGGATACTGGCCGCGGACCTGAGGCAGGCGCGGGGGTGGCAGGAGCAGGACCCGGACCGCGTCCTGCGGGCACTGGAACAGGGAGTGCACTCGCTCGTGACCGTGCCACTGCAGGCGCGGGGTGTGCCACTGGGCGTGGCGAGCTTCTACCGGGTGGGGGAGACGCCGGCGTTCGAGCACGAGGACGTGTTGGTCGCGGAGGAGCTGGCCGCGCGGGCGGGGGTGGCCGTCGACAACGCGCGGCGCTTCACCCGGGAGCACACGATGGCGGTCACGCTGCAGCGGAGTCTGCTGCCGCGAGGACAGCCGGAGCAGGACGCGCTGGAGGTGGCCTGGCGGTATCTGCCCGCGGAGGCGGGAGTGGGCGGGGACTGGTTCGACCTCATCCCGCTGCCGGGGGCACGAGTGGCACTGGCGATGGGCGACGTCGTCGGTCACGGACTGCACGCGGCCGTGACCATGGGGCGGCTGCGCACCGCGGCGCACAACTTCGCCTCGCTCGACCTCCCCGTGGACGAGGTCCTCGCGCACCTGGACGAGCTGGTCGCGCGCATGGACAACGAGGAGGGCGCCGACGAGATCGCGGAAGGCCACAGCGGCGCCGAGGTGACGGGAGCGACGTGTCTGTACGCGATCTACGACCCGGTGACAGGCGTATGCACGATCGGCCGTGCGGGACACCCCGACCCGGCGGTGGTGTACCCGGACGGAGCGGTCACCTGCCCGGACGTCCCGGCCTCGCCTCCGCTCGGACTCGGCGGTTACCCCTTCGAGACCGCCGAGCTGCGCCTGCCGGAGGGCTCCCGACTGGTGCTGTACACCGACGGGCTGGTCGAGGACCGGACCCGCGACCTCGACAGCAGGCTGGACGATCTGCGCCGGACGCTGGAGCGGACCGACGGACACACTCCGGAGGAGACGTGCCAGGCGGTGATCGACGCGATCGTGCCGGCACATCCCGCCGATGACATCGCGCTGCTGGTGGCGCTCACCCGGTTGCTCCCGCGGTCGCGCGTGGCCGAATGGGACGTGCCGGTCGACGCGTCGAAGGTCGGCTCGGTGCGGGCCCGCTGCGCGGAGAAACTGGGCGAGTGGGGGCTGGAGGAGGTCGTCTTCACGACGGAAGTGATCATCAGCGAGCTGGTCACGAACGCGATCCGGTACGGTTCTCCGCCGATCAGGGTGCGGCTGCTGTACGAGCGCCATCTGACCTGTGAGGTGTCGGACCGGAGCAGCACCTCACCGCGTCTGCGGCGCGCGGCGACCATGGACGAAGGCGGGCGGGGGCTGTTCCTCGTGGCGCAGCTCGCTCAGCGATGGGGAACGCGGTACACCTCCGCCGGCAAGGTCATCTGGGCCGAACAGGACCTGGGCGACGGCGCGTCCCCCGTACGGGGCGGCACGCTGGCCGACGTTCTCCTCGAGCAGTTCGACGATGCCACCCACTGAGCGGAGTGCTCAGCGGCGGTACACGTTGGTCGGCACGGCGACCTGGAACGGTTGCTCGTACTCCGTGAAGGTCAGGATTCCGCTGCCCTTCTTCGTCGGCGCGAGGCGCAACGGGTACGGCTTTCCCGTGGTCGCCACGTACAGCCAGCCGCTCGGATCGCGGACGCCGATGGCGGGCCGTCCCGCGATGGTCGTCGGCTTTCCCTTGATGAGCTTTCCCGACGGCTTGATGATCTTGGCGAACCCGGCCGGCGTGAAGTCCAGGCCGTGCGCGGACGCCTCGCGGGCCGAGCCGAGCAGCATCCATTTGTCGCCGACCTTGGCGGCCGCACCCGACCCGACCGTGGACTGGACGAGCTGCCGGCCCTTGCCGTAGACCTTGCCGCCGGCCCGGAGAATCGTGAACGGGACCGTACGGCCGCCGCCGATCGGGCCGCGTAGGGAGCCCTTGAACCCGGCGCGTCCGGTCCGCATGTCGATGGTGATCACATCCCCGCCGCTGCGTACGCGGCCCTTGAGGTGCACCGACGTGGCGGCGCGCAGGGCGGCGAGCGAATCGGACACGATCCGTGCCGCCGACTTCGCCGCCACGCCGTTGTTCGCGGGCGCCGCCGAGGAAGGAGCGGTCGAGGTGGGAGCGGCCGAGGGACGGCCGGACGAGGCCGAGCCCTTGCCCGACCCCATCGGGTTGTTGCACGCTCCGGTCAGCAGCACGGCGGACGTCGCGGCCAACGCGACGCCCAGCCGACCAGCGGATGTCTTCGGCACGGCTACTCCATCGGCAAAGGATCGTCCTCCGTGGAAATACGTCCGGCAGCCTAGTGATCAACGAAGCGCTTTATCCCTAAATGCCGAGAATGCCGCAAAGACAGTTGAGCTGGACGAAGGGACATTTCAAGCGTTTATTGGCGAATTGCAGTTGTGCGACCCGGTACGACGAGCCCGGGCGGGCGAGGCGCTCGCCCGGGCCGCGCGGTCAGATCGCCCTGCTGAGGCCCTCCCAGCGCACCCGCCAGCCGTCGGCGGGAAAACCCGGAGCGTGCCGATCGGCTCCGCCGTCCCATCCCGCGCACATCAGCGCGACGGCGTACAGCAGCCCGCCCGCGCTTGGGAAGTACGGCGAGGGCACCCCACTCCTGCCGCTGGCCGGCAACCCCTGCTCGGTGAAGCCGAACTTGGGATGCAGCAGGAAGTCGACCGCCCGGCCGGGATCGCCCAGCCGGGCGGCGTTCATCGCCAGCAGCGGGAAGTCCCAGGCGTACAGGTCGTCGACCGGCCAGCTCCGGTACACCTGCTGCGCGGTCGCCCGCATCGTCGGCACGTCGACGCCGTCGCCGGGCAACATCGCGTACGGGGCGATCGGGTCCGGGTGGTCCGTCGCGTGTTCGGTCCACATGTCCTGGACGCCCTCGTACAGCACGTACTTGCCGTCCTGGACCGGTAGGGGCGCGAGTCCGGCCAGGACGTCCTCCCACTCCTTCTCGGGAGCGAGGCCCAGACGCCTGCGCCAGATCCCGGCGACCCGAAGCCCGAAGCGCCAGTACGAGGTCTCGACGATCGGGTTCTCGGTGACCAGGGGGTCGGAGTGCTCGTTCGCGGGGATCGCCGGCGGCCCGACGATGTAGCGGCCGCTCGCCGGGTCGAGGAAGGCGAAGGAGGCCAGGAAGTCGGCGGTGGCGAAGACGACGTCGCGCCACTTGCGCAGCGTCGCGCGGCTGGGATGCGCCCGGTAGTCCAGCTCCGCGAAGAAGATCGGGTGCGGCTGCTGCCACAGCAGCAGCCCGTTCTGCAGGCCGGGGGACTCCCGCCCCTCGGGACCGGTCATCTTGGGCCAGCGGGCGCCGCGGAAGCCCTGTTGCCGGGCCCGCTCCAGCGAGGACGGCAGGAGCTCGCGGTAGACGCCGAGGCTGCGGTCCAGCAGCGGCCAGCGGTTCCACAGCGCCAGGTGCGCGCTGTGCCACACCACCATCTCCATGTGGAACTTGCCGTACCAGCCGTTGTTGACCAGGCCGGACTCCTGCGGCGGGTACTGTCCGCTCTCGTTGACCGCCAGGGAGTACTGGCTGCGTACGATGCGGCGCTCCAGCTCCTCCCAGCGGGGGTCGGCGCTGCCGGACAGGTCGACGGCGCCGCCCGAGCGCCAGAAGGCCGGCCACCACGCGGAGGCGACCTTCGCCACCGCCGCCGGCGGCGGGGCGACCGCCCGCGCGTCCTCCGGCGTGAACAGGCAGGTCAGCTCCAGTTGCGGGCCTCGGGCGCCGGTGAGGGTGTAGCGGTGGACTCCGCCGTCCCCGCGCCGCAGC
Source organism: Actinoallomurus acanthiterrae (assembly GCF_054775715.1). Lineage (NCBI taxonomy): Bacteria > Bacillati > Actinomycetota > Actinomycetes > Streptosporangiales > Thermomonosporaceae > Actinoallomurus > Actinoallomurus acanthiterrae. The sequence goes on from NZ_BAAHCO010000001.1 coordinate 723,165, forward strand.
TCGCCGCCCTCCCGGTTCCAGGTCAGCGCCGTGTGGTACGTGGTGGCGTCCATGCGGTGCGTGATGCGCGCCCGCGAAGGTCCCTGGACGCTCAGCTCGGTGACGTGGGCGTCGGGGCGATCCCAGATCCCGACGAACGGCGCGCTGAACTTGCCCTGCCCCTTGGAGGTCGCGTACGGGAAGTCCACGTACACCGTCAGCCGTCCGGCCTGGACCAGCGGGGAGTCGACGCGTACCGCGATCGCGTCCAGCGTGGGATGGCAGATCGTCTCGACCGTGACCGGGGCGCCGTCGAAGGTGAACCGGCTGTGGAGCGTTCCCGTCCACAGGTCGAGGCGCTGGCGCCGGTCGGTGAGGTCGGCTTCGGTCGCCTCGCGCCCGGCGGCGGTGCGCAGTGACAGGCCGATCCGGGCAAGGTTGATCTTGTGCGGGTTCTCCCTGAGCCAGTTGTACAGCTCCGGCTGCCCCGCCTGGTCGGTCCAGTAGGAGACCTGGCGGCCGTGGGTGTCCCACGGCGTGCCCTTGTAGTCCTCGACCTTCTTGCCCGCGGGCAGGGCGTCCTCGTGCCAGCCCCACTGGGCCATCGTGGCGAACGGCAAGAACGTCTGCAGGCCCGTGATGTCGGCCCCGAACGCGATGTTGCCGTTGCCGACCTGGAGCGGGAGTTCCGGATCGCTGGAGGTGCGTTCGATGGCGTGCCGCGCCACCAGCGCCTCGCGGTCGATGCGTCCACCCTGCGAGGCCTGGGCGGCTCTCGCCGCCGGGTCACCGAGGAACACCGACGTGGCGGCGGTGCCGACCGCTCCCTTGAGTACCGTCCTGCGCTTGATCAACGAGCCCTCCTCGGAGCGCCGGGAGGGGGTAGGGAAAACCTTTTCCCACCGTCACCGGCGAACCTGATGGCCATGGTAGACCGGAGGGGGTGCCTTCTGAAAGCGCTTTCTGGTGCCGGATCACGCGCAGATGCCGACGGACCGCGCGCCGTTCCCCAGGATCTCCTCATGAGAATGTCGGTCCCTCTCACTACCTTCACTGCTGTCTGTAATCACGCGACCACGGGGAGGAAGTGTGACGGATCGGAAATCCGCTCGCGAGCGTCGTCAGGCCAGGCAGGAGAGATCACGTCGCCTGCGCGGCCTGGAGCGTGAGGCGGCGGCCCGGGCCCGGGTGCGCCTCGCGTCGCGGGCGACACCACCGGAGCGGGTGGTGCTACGCCTGGGGCCCACCAACTCCGGCAAGACCCACGACGCGATCGAGTTCCTCGTCGCACAGGCCCAGCTTGGGCTGTCGGGTACGTACGCCGCTCCGCTGCGGATGCTCGCCCGGGAGGTCTACGAACGGCTGTGCGCACGCCTTCCCCGCGAGCGCGTCGGTCTCGTGACCGGTGAAGAGCGGATCAACCCGCAGGCCGATGTCGTCTCCTGCACCGCCGAGTCCGCGCGCACCGGCGGCGACGTGCTCGTGATCGATGAGGCGCATTGGCTCGCCGATCCCGATCGGGGTCATGCCTGGACCCGGCTCCTGCTGTCCGGCTCGCACCGTTACATCCATGTCGCGGCCGCCGCCGAAGCGGGCACCATCCTGCGCACCGCCCTCGCGCAGGCGGGCCACCTCGAGATCGCGCAGCACTCGCGATATGCCGAACTCGCGCACGCACCCGCGATGGGCCCGGAAACGATCCCCGCCTGCTCGGCCGTGGTCGCGTTCAGCCGCAGGGCGGTGCTGGCCCTGCACCGCGAGCTGATCGATCACGGTCGCAGCGCCACCGTCCTGTATGGAGCCATGCCTCCTGGGGCGCGCCGGGAGCAGGTTCAGCGACTGGTCACGGGCGAGGTCGAAGTGATCGTCACAACGGACGTCATCGGGCACGGGATCAATCTGCCGCTGCGTGCGGTGGCCTTCGCCGAGACCGGCAAGTTCGACGGCAAAGAGCGGCGTCCGCTTCGACTGTGGGAAGCGGCCCAGATATCCGGACGAGCCGGACGGCGAGGCTGCGCCGCCGGGGACGGCCTGGTCACGGTGTACGCCAGCGGCATCCCCGGGTTCTCGCCGGACGCCGAGATCGTCCGCGCCGCCGTCGCCGTGGCGAACGGCGCGCCCTCCGGCCTCTCCATCACCAGGGCGAGCCTGCGCCCGGACTGGTACGAGCTCGGCGACCCCACCCCGGCCGAGATCCCGCATGCCCTGAGCGGCTGGCGGAAAGCGGCCCGCCATGAGGCCTCAGCCCATCCCTGGTTGCGTCCCGCGCCGATCGACACCTTGCTCACGATGTGGCAAGTGGTCCGTGCCTCGGTCCACGCCCAAGCGACGGTGGACACTCCGTGGCCCGGCGACGGAGAAACGGTGTGGCGGCTCATGACCCTGCCGCTGGACGCGGACGGCGCCTTAGCCGAGATCGCCTCCGCGGTGCTAACCGACCGCTCCCTGCGGAGAATGCTCCGTCCCGACTCCGCGATCTCCCGGATGACCCTCGACGAGGCGGAGCACCATGCCGCGATCATGCGAGACCTGAGGTCGGCCGGTCGGTCCTTCGGCGTCGTCGGCGGCGTGGATCCCGAAGAGGCCGCGGCCGGAGAGGAGGCGGCGTCCCGTCGCATCGTCGAACTGGTCGCCCGGCGCAAGCCCCTCGCCGACGCGTCGGTCTGCGCGTCATGCGGCCGGCCGTGCGCCCCGTGGTTCCAGCGATGCGACGACTGTCACCTGGCCAGGTTCGACTGGTACGACGATGGTGATCCATTCGCCTGGTGACCGCGCTCGGGCCGTGGGCGGCCGGCGCACCTTTTCCGTGCGCCTGGCCACTTCACGTCGGTGCGGGCGGGACCGGACCGCGGCTTCGCCGATCGTCCTCCGGTCGTCGGCCGCGATGATCCTGGGCCCGTGTGGGGCGCCTATGCGGGCGCCCGCGCTGTCAGCCGACGAGCAGGCGTGCTCTGAACAGTTCGAGTACCTGGTCGAGCGCTTGCCGGGTCGGTTGGCCGGGTTCGTCGATGAGATGCTCCGTGAGGACCGAGTGCGGTCTCATCAGCCCGTCCGGGTTGGCGTCCGCGTCGTCGAGTTCGACTGCGACGAAGGCGTCGCCGAGTTGCCGGCGCAGGAAGTCGAAGCGCTCGTCGGGAACCAACCGGTCACTACGGAAACGGAGCCCGAGGACCTGGAGCCCGGCCGCGCAGCGGTCCTTCACGATCTGGAGATCGGCGGGGGAGATGTCGATCGTGGTGCGTTTCCGGCGAGTGATCGGCAGTGGCAGTGAGGGCTGCGAGAGCACCGGGGCGAGAAGCCGGTCGTCGGTGGCCATGGCCAGCGCGAATCCTCCGGTGAAGCACATCCCGACCGCGCCCACCCCCGGGCCGCCGCAACTGGCGTGTTCGTGCGCCGCCAGTGCACGGAGCCAGGTAATGATCGGTGAGGTCTTTCCCGTCGCGAGTATGACGAACTCACGGCGTACGCACAGCGGGAGCATCGCTCGTGCGGCGGTGCGTGCGGTACCGAGCCGGCCGTGGGCGTCCGGGCTCGGGTCGCGGCCGGCGACTCCGAACAGATCCGGCAGGACGACGGTCAGGCCGAGATCACGGACTCGCCGGGCGAACGCGGCCACCCCCGGCGTGATGCCAGGGATCTCGGCAAGCACGATCACTGCCGGACCGGACCCCGACCGCCACACGTCGAACGCGAGATCACCATGAGTGAAGGAGCCGCGGGCGAAATCGGCCAGATCATCATCCGACATCGTCAATCCCTTGTTCCGGCCCAGGTTCCTCACACCGGGTCAGGGCGCGACGTTACGGAAAATGAGCGCTTTATACAACAAGCGTCCCTGCGCATCGTCGAACCGGTCGCCCGGCCCAAGCCTCTCGCCACCGCGTCGCTCTGCGCGTCGTGCGGCCGGCCGTGCGCCCCGTGGTTCCAGCGCTGCGACGACTGTCACCACGCCAGGTTCGCCTGATACGACGACGATGATCCGTTCGCGTGGTGACCGCGCGGGTTGACCCACAATAGATACCTGGAGGTGGCTTTTGACGGCGCGACGAACCGATGGGGGTTTCCTGATGGCGGACGACTGGCACGGCGAGCTGTGGCACATCCGCGGGGCGCAGCTGACCGGGGACACCGGTCAGACCATGGGCATGACCCGGCTGGAGGCGATCTCCGGCAAGACGGTCGGCTCGTCGAAGCTCTGGACGGGCAAGACCCTGGTGGCGCCCTCCACCAGCTCCGGCGACCACCATCACGGCGACACGGAGACCTCGATCTACGTCGTGTCCGGCAACCCGGTGTTCGTCTTCGCCGACGGTGACACCGAGGTACGCCTGGAGACTGAGCCCGGCGACTTCATCTTCGTTCCGCCGTACGCTCCCCACCGCGAGGAGAATCCCGGCGACACCGAGGCGGTCGTCGTCATCTCGCGCAGCAGCCAGGAGGGCGTCGTGGTGAATCTGCCCAGTTTGTGGACGCCGGTCGACCGGTCATGACCGCGGGCGGCCCGCCGACCGTCGTGGGTGTGCCTACTTGACGGCGATGGGACTGACGGGGGAGCCGACGGCTCCGGTGACGGGCAACGGGGCGGCGGTGAGCCAGAACTCGTGGACGCCGTCGACCGCGCAGTCGTCGGCGAGCGCCTCCAGGTCCCACATCTCGCCGATCAGCAGTCCGATGTTGGGGATCACGACCTGGTGCAGCGGCTGGAAGGCGTGGTCGAATTCGTTCGGCCGGACCTCGAAGCCCCAGGTGTCGGTGGCGATGGCGGCGATCTCCGTACGGTGCAGCCACCCGGCGGTGGTGAACGACAGCCCCGGCGCGGGCCCTCCCGCGTAGTCCCCCCAGCCGTCGCGGCCCACTCGCGCCAGCTGCCCGGTCCGTACGAGGACGATGTCCCCGCGGCCGATCTCCACATCGTGCGCCGCGGCGGTCCCGGTGAGGTGCTCCTCGGTGATCGGGAACCCGTCCGGCAGCTCGCCCTGATCACCGATCACTCGGCCCACGTCCAGCAAGACGCCGCGTCCGGCCACGTGCGCGGCCATGTGCTCGATGCCGGTGACCAGGTCCCCGTCGGAGGTCACCACCTTCTCAGAGGCCCGGCCGTTCCATGCCTTGCCCCGATCGAAGATGTGCCCGAGCCCGTCCCACTGGGTGGAACACTGCAACGGCATCGCGATCACGTCGTCGGCGCAGCCGAACCGGTGGGGGAAGCCCTGGTGACCCAGCGCGGCGTCGGCACCCGTGTCGATCATGGTGTGCAGCGGATTGGTCCGGCGCCGCAAGCCCTTCTGCGGGCCGTTCATGTCGAATCGCTGCGACAGCGAGAAGCTCACGCCCCGCCGTACGAGGGCAGCGCCCTCGCGGCGCTTGGCCTCGGTGAGGAAGTTGAGGGTGCCGAGCACGTCATCCTCGCCCCAGCGCTCCCAGTTCGAGTACGCCTTGGCGGCCGCGGCGATCGCGCCCGCGGGATCCGTGCGATCGATACCCGCGCTCATGACCGCGGCTCCTCGGCGATGCGCCGGGTGCGCTGAACACGTACGGCGGGTTCTCGGCCGCCCGCCGGCCCTCGATCAGGGTCTCCTCCCACCGTTCCAGGATCGCGCATCACTGACGGCGTCGAGTCGGGGGCCCGGTCGTCAGGAGGTACTCACGAGCACATCTTCTTACCAGCGTGGAGCTGCTGGTGATCGGCGTGAAACGGCGTTCCCCGGTGGGCAAGGCGATGCTCGGCAGCCTCTCCCAGCAGCTCCTGCTGAACGCCGAGGTCCCCGTACTGGCCGTGAAGACACCGCGGTAAGCGACGTCATGACCGTCCCGGTCGAGTCATCGGGACGGTCATGGCCGGCCAGGAGACGCGACCCCCGCTCGCGATGTTGTTCTGAGGCAGAACTATACTGTTCTGAGACAGAACGAGTTAGGGGGCAGCGTGACCCTGTTGCGGGAGAGTCCGCGTCCGAGGGCCGTCAGGGAGCATCGGTGGGCGCCCTGGCTGGCGGTCTGCTCGGTATGCGTGGGCGCGTTCATGGGGCAACTGGACGCGAGCATCGTCACGCTGGCATACCCGGCCATCCAGCGAGAGTTCGGCGCTCCGCTGGCGTCGGTGCAGTGGGTGTCGCTGGGGTACCTGCTGGTGCTGGTCGGCCTGCTGGCGGCGGTGGGTCGGTTGGCCGACGCGGCCGGCCGCAAACTCGTCTACCTGCAGGGCTTCGTGGTGTTCACCGTCGCGTCGGCCGCGTGCGGGCTGGCGCCGTCCCTGGAATCGCTCGTGGTCTTCCGGCTGGTGCAGGCGGCCGGGGCGGCGATGTTGCAGGCGAACAGCGTCGCCCTCGTCAGTGCCAGCGTGCCACGTGAGCGGTTGCGCCAGGGGCTGGGGCTGCAGGCCGCCGGTCAGGCGTTGGGCCTCGCGCTCGGGCCGACCGCCGGGGGACTGCTGGTGGCCTCCGCGGGCTGGCGCTGGGTGTTCTGGATCAACGTGCCCGTCGGGTGCGCGGCGATCGTGGCCGGTCACTACCTGCTGCCTCGCACGCGCGAACGCAGCACCGTACGGCGTCTCGACTGGCCGGGGCTCCTGCTCCTCGCGACCGCCACGACCGCCCTGCTGGTCGCGCTGTCGGGCGCTTCGGGGCTGGGGCTGCCCGGTTCCGCGATCCTCGCCCTGCTGGGCCTGTCCGGTGCCGCGTGGATCGGGTTGTGGATCCGGGAACGGCGTGCGCGCTTCCCGCTCATCGATCCGGCTCTGCTCCGCGCTCCGGGGATGGCGACGGGGCTGTTCGGGGCGCTGTGCGGTTATCTGGTGCTGTTCGGGCCACTGGCGCTGATGCCGCAGATCCTGCCCGGCGGGGCGGCGCACGCCGGCTTGGTGCTGACGGCGTTGCCCGTCGGATTCGCGATCGCGGCTCTGGGTACCGACCGAGTCCTGCCGCGCCGGTGGGGGAACCGGGCCCGCGGCGTCGGCGGTGCGGCGGTCGCCCTGGCGGCCCTGGCGCTGCTGGTTCTGGCTCCGGCCGCGACCGGTCCGGTGGTCGTGCTGCTCGGACTGCTGGGAATCGGCCTGGGAGTGTTCATCCCGGCGAACAACACCGTGATCATGTCGGCCGTTCCGGCGCGGCTCTCCGGCACCGGCGGGGGAATGGTCAGCATGACCCGGGGGATCGGCACCGCGCTGGGCATCGCGCTGGTCACGTTCGCGCTGCACGTGGCGGGAAAGGACGCCGGCGGCGCGCGTACGGCGGTCGCGATGATGGCGGTCGCGGGCCTGGCGGCCATCGTGAGCGCCGCGTACGCCAGGTCCGGTCGACCGGGAACGGCGCGAAAGGTCTATCAAACCGAGCGACAATGACGGTCATGAACGAGCTCGATCGATCCGCCGAGGACATCACGAGGCCGGGCCCCGCCGGGCCCGAGCTCGCCGACACGGTCGCTCGACTGCGGCGTGCGATGCGCCGTGCGGCTCGTACCGTCGACCCGGCCAATCCCCTGGCGGTGGCGCAGTTGGAGCTTCTGTCGGCGGTGGCGGATGAGCCGGGCGTCCGCCCGGGCGAGCTCGCGCGGCGGCTGCGACTGGCCCGGAACTCGGTGACCACCCTGGTCAACGGCTTGCACGCCAAAGGCCTCATCACCCGCTCGGCGGGCGGCCGCGATGGCCGTGCGGTCGCGCTGAAGCTGACGGACAAGGGGCTCGAGGCCGTCGAGGGGTGGAAGAGCACCAACACCTCGATCATCGAGGCGGCGCTGGCATCCCTGGATCAGAGCCACAACCGAGCCCTGGCCGGCGCGCTTCCGGCTCTGCGCGAGCTGACGCAGGCCGTCGACGCGATGGCGGACGCGTCCTCGAGCGAATGAGACGCGTCATCGAGCGAATGAAGCGGGGGCGCTACGCCTCCGGTGGCAGCAGGGCGTGAGCGGCCTGAGTGGCCAGCCATTCCGTCGCGTCCGCCCAGGTCCAGCCCATGCCGCGGACGGTTCGCCAGGCGTCGAAGCCGAAGAAGAACCAGAGCGTCTGCTCGACCCGTGTCCTGGCGAGCTCGGGACGCACGCCACCCGTCTCGATCAGCCGTTCGGCGATGACGCCGAACCGCTCCTGGACGAACCGGGTGGCGAAGTCGGCGGCGGCTGAGATGTCCGGGTCGGCGTTTCGGTTGTCGAGCAGGATCGTGAGGGTCTTGTGCTGCCTGCGCTGCACCGTCCCGGTGCCTTCCGCGGTGACCCGGAGAATCTCTCGCGGGTCGTCGAGCGTGGCGATCCTCCGCAGGCTGTCGGAGCCGACCGTGTCGGCGGCGCTGTCCTCGGTCATCGCCAGGATCAGCGCGGACTTGCCGCCCACGCTCGTATAGACGGTGTTCACGGCGACGCCGGCCGCGGCCGCGACCTCGGCCACGCTGGTGCGCGTGTAGCCCTGCCTGGCGAACAGCTCCCGGGCCGCCTTGATGATCACCCGCCGGGTGTCCGCGGCATGCCGGCTCCGGATCTCGGACGTGTAGTGGCGAGGCGGCATGACGTGATTCTAACGAGCAGATATTCGTTGTAATGGTATTACTATGAATGTGAACGGCATCATGGAGAAAGCGTCCGCGCAGGTCATCGTCGTGGGCGCCGGGCCGGTCGGGCTCTGGCTCGCCGCCGAGCTCGCGCTGGCGGGCGTGTCCACACTGGTCCTCGAGCGCGACGAGCAGCGCAGCCCGCACTCGAAGGCGCTCGGACTGCATCCCCGTACGATCGAGGTGCTGGCGATGCGGGGCCTCGCGAAGCAGTTCGTCGCCGAGGGGGCTCCCGTGCCCAACTGGCATTTCGGCATGCTCGAGAGCCGGCTCGACTTCACCGGGCTCGACACCCCGTACCCCTTCATGCTCGCGTATCCGCAGGTACGCACCGAAGAGCTGCTCGAACGCCGCGCGAGGGACCTCGGCGTCCCCATCGTGCGCGGGCGATCCGTCACGGGTCTGACGCAGGACGATTCGTCGGTCACGGTGGAGGTGGCCGGCGCGGACGGGACCTCGACCCTCAGTGCCCGGTTCGTGGTCGGCTGCGACGGCGCCGGCAGCACGGTCCGCAAGGCCGCCGGCATCGACTTCCCCGGTACGGACAGCACGGCGTACGGCTTCATCGGCGAGGTCGTCCTGGACGACCCTCCCGCCACCGTGGTCAGCATGCACAACGCGGCGGGCGCGGTGATCGCGCTGCCGATCGGCGGGGGACGGTACCGGGTCACCGGCTTCGACCCGGAGAACCAGAACGCCGGTGATGAGCTCACCCTGGAGGCGCTGCGGGCCATCACGCGCCGGGTGACCGGCACCGACTACGGCATGCGCGATCCGAGCTGGCTCACCCGGTTCGGCAACGCCACACGCCACGCGGCGACCTACCGCGAGAACCGCGTGCTGCTCGCCGGAGACGCCGCGCACATGCACTGGCCGGCCGGCGGCGTCGGACTCAACGTCGGCGTGCAGGACGCGATGAACCTCGGCTGGAAGCTGGCCGCCGAGGTGCAGGGCCGCGCGAAGGCGGGCCTGCTCGAGAGCTACCACGACGAACGCCACCCGGTGGGCGAGGCGCTGGCCGAGCACACGCTGGCCCAGGGGGCGCTGATCACCGCGATCACACCGGACGGGCAGGCGCTGCGCTCCCTGCTCCGCGACCTGATCGCGTCCCACCCGGACCTTGAGCGCACCCTCGCCGAGAAGCTGGCCGCGCTCGACGTCACCTACCCGCCCGCCGATCCGGCGGCACACCCACTGGCCGGTACGAGAGCGCCCGCGGCCGAGCCGGATTCGACCATCTTCGGCGCCCTGCACGGCGGCCGGCCGGTGCTCCTGGACCTGTCCGGCGGCGACCGACTGGGCCGGGCGGTCGAGTCCGCGTCGGCCATGGGCATCGAGACGCATGCCGGCCCGCTCGCGGAAACCGCCGGTCCGGCCTGGTCTGGCGTCGGCGCGGCGATCATCCGGCCGGACGGATACGTGTGGCGGGCCGTGGACGCCGCCTCACCGAGCTTGGAGTCGGCGGTGATCCACAGCCTCGACAGCCTGGAGGCGACCTCCTTCTAAGAAGGACCGCGCAGGGCGTCCGGGTGGGTCGGGCCGGGTCATCGTCCGTCGCGCCGAGCCTGTCGATCGGCGATGGCCGCCACGACCTCGGTGACATGGCGGCGGCACACGGGATCGCGCGAGTGGCGTCCGCTGAACCACTGGGTGTCCACGACGAAATCCGCCGGGTCCCCGCACAGACACGTCTCCGAAGCATCGGATGGCAGAGGTTCGACCTGCGGCCGTTGAGTGGTCCGTTTCGCGCGGAAGCTCGCTGTTTCCGAATGGTCGGCCGACCCGGTCCGGCCCTCACCGGGGCGGGAGCCGCTGGGAACGGCCTGCGTGTTCGGCCGGTCGGGGATTCTGGGGGATTGAGCTTGGCGCGACCGGGCGTCGGACGTCCTGCCCATGTCCATGCCGCCGTCCGGTTGTTGTGGCGTCATGTTCGCCGGGCCCGTCCCGGCCGTGAAGGCCGAAGTAGTGAGCGACCGGGGCAATGCCGACCGGCTGTCGGCCCACATGGATACCTCGGTCATTTCGACCATATCCCAGGTCACGGGGATGTCGGCGGGCTCATGCGGGTGTTTCCGCAGGGTCGGTGTTTCCGCCGGACACCGGGCCTGTCGGCCCGGTGTCCGGCGGCTCGTGCGGCCCAGTCGCTCTGGGGCGGCGCATCCGGCGGTCACTGTGTCGATCAGCGCGACCGCTCATCGTCCGGCGCACCGGCCGTCCGCGCCCGGCGTTCGGCACGGCGTTCGGTGAATCGGGCCGCCGTCGTCTCCAGCCGTTCCATGAAGTCCGAGAGTTCCTGGCGGGCCTTCTCCCCGTCGGCGCCCAAGCCTTCGAGTTCGAAGACCCGCCATTGCCGCAGGACCGGGGACAGGACATCGTCGAGGTGGATGCGCGGGTCATAGATTCCGGCGTTGGCGATGGCGGCCGACTTGCGCAGGAAGCCGTCGATGGTGTGGCCGGGCATCTGGAAGTTCGTCACGACGTCGGTGACGGCGCGCATCGTCTCGTCGGGGGACAGCTCGAAGGCCGCGGCGAGCAGGTTGCGGTAGAAGAGCATGTGGAGGTTCTCGTCGGCGGCCACTCGCGCCAGCAGCCGCTCGCACACCGGGTCGCCCGAGGCCTTGCCGGTGTTGCGGTGAGAGATGCGCGTCGCCAGCTCCTGGAAGGAGACGTAGGCGAGGCCATGGAGCATCTTGTCGCCGTGGTCGGCCTGGTAACCGCTCTGCATGTGCTTCATGCGGGCCCGTTCGAGCGCGACCGGATCCACGGCCCGGGTGACGGTGAGGTAGTCGCGGATGACGATGCCGTGGCGATTCTCCTCGGCCGTCCAGCGCTCCACCCAGGTGCCCCACGCGCCGTCCCGGCCAAAGAGCGCGTGGATCTCGCGGTGGTAGCCCGGCAGATTGTCCTCGGTGAGGAGGTTGACGATCAGCGCCTCCCTCGCCGCGGGAGAGACCGTGGAATCCTCGGGTGACCATGGTTCACCGTCCAGCGGACCGTCGAAGTCACGGCCCCGGCTCCACGGCACGTACTGATGCGGGAACCATTCCTTCGCCGTGGACAGATGACGGTCGAGCTCGGCCGCGACGACCGGCTCGAGCTCGGTGAGCAGCTCGGACGTCGTCTTGGGTCCGGATGTGAACGGCACTTGATCCCCCCGAAGAAACATGACATGAACACTGCCGACCGATCGGCATCGATCATCTTCATACCTGAGACCGCCTCTGCCACGCGGCATCGGCACGAGCGAAGAGGCCTCGCTCGTCCAGAGGCCCGTGTCCGCGGCTCGCTGCCCGCCCGCCGGTAAGAGGCGGGTTCGCGCGGTCAGGCGTGAGCCAGGGTCACGCCGCGGCGCGGTGATTCGTACGCACGTGGCCGAGCTGGGCGTCGGCGAGGGTGGGGCGGACGACGAAGGCGCGGTCGAGGCCGGTGATGCGCAGCAACTTGCTCACGTTCGGACGGGGCGCGGCGAGGGTGACGGCGAGCCCGTGCAGCCGCGCGCGGCGCTGGGTGCCTACGAGCAGGGCCAGACCGGAGGCGTCGCAGAAGGATACGGCGGACAGGTCGATGATGACCGGCGTGGTGGTGTCCGCGAGGATAGTGAGGATCCGGGTGCGGAGTGCCGCGGTGGTCGCGATGTCGAGTTCTCCGCGTAGCGCGATGAGGGTATGGCCGGGTAGGCGGCGGCTCAAGAGCCCGGCGCGGGCGGTGGTGTGATGCATCGATAGGTCTCCGGTTCGAGATGACGCGGCCGAGCGCGGCCGCGGTGAGCATGGATGTCGAGGCGAGGTCGCTCGCCGACTGAGGACGGGCGTCCCAGCGGGTAGCGCGCCGACCGCGCTGGGAATGGCTAGATCACGGCGAACGGAGCCGACTCGGTCGATGGAGCACGGCACCTCCGCACTGTCGTTATGGAACGACACGCGGTGGCATAGGGCGTAATAGACCTGTCCTGGCCTGTGACTGAAGGCCGCGCTGGCGAGACGCCCGTGAGGCGCCGGCTCGACTGTCGACGCGGAAGCTCCTGGGTCACGATTTAGCATACTCCTCCGGTACCAGGCGACCATGACCCAGGGCCGGTCGCGCACAGCCCCGTCTGGTGTTCTGGGCGGTCGCCGCTCTCGTGCAGCCCGGTAGTTGGGGCCCAGTTGGGAGTTCGTACGGGCTTGATCGGCGAACATGGCGCATACTGGTTGTGTCATGAGACGCTCCCACGCCGCCACCCGGCGTCACTTGCCCACCAGTCCCTTCAAAGCCCCGGTCGCCGTGCCCGTTGAGGAGTTCGCCCTGCACGACAAGGTGAGCCATGACAGGTACGGCCTCGGTGTGGTCACCGGTGTCGAGGAAGGCATCGCCGTGATCGTGGATTTCGGCTCGCAGACAGAACGAATCCCGGCGCCCTACGCCAAGCTCGTCAAGCTCTGAGACGGCCGGCGCTACGAGCCGTGGCTCTGCGCCGACGCTTCTCCCGCCGCCGCGGGCATGCCCGCGGCGGCACCGTCACGCGTACCCGGTAGTCGTCCGTGGCGGCGGTTCAGTTCCCGCGGCGATAGGCCGTCATCGCGCTGTGGGCATGCCGCCAGGTGACGTGGTGGACGCTGGAACCGATCGGCGTCCATGCCCGGGCGAGAAGCCGAAAGAAGTCATCATCGGCACAGCGGCCGCCCGCACCTTGCCCGATGTAGATCACCAGGTCGCCGGTGTAGGCGTGGAGGGCATCGCTCGCCCACGGGTCGCCCTGAGATGGCCAGCACAGCAGCAGGGCCCGGTCGGGGTGGTGCCGGGCGGCGGTCGGGCCATCTCGCCGGACGGCGGCGTATTCGGTGCCGTCGGTGTAGGCGTTGGTGGAGGAACTCACGGGCTCGTACGCGATGGTGTCGATGCCGGCCTGTTCTGCCTGCCACGCCCAGTAGCCCGAGCCCGCACCGATCTCGACCAGGCCGCGACCGCCCAGGATCCGGGTGAGCCAGGCGATATCGCCAGGTGAGGGGATCGCCCACGAGTAGCGCTTGGTCAGCAGGTGATGCCCGACGGGAAGCCCGCGGGCGAAACCGTCGGGACAGATCCCCTGCCCGGCTTCGCGCACCGACGGCAGCTGCCGGACGATCTTCCAGTACGGGTTGTCGACACCGGCGGGGGTGACCTGGTCGTAGGCGCTGCCGGCGATCCGGAAGGCCGCCGCCTGGCCCGGGAGGCCGGATCGTTGCGCCCACCATTCGTGGATCTCGGCGAGCTCTGCTGACACGGTCACGCTGATCTCCTCGGCAGACTCTTCGGACGATATACACCCGACCGCGGGTGAAGGAACGACGATGTCCGTGAACGCGAGCCGCTTCTGACCCACCGTCGGCCGGGTTCGGCGACCGCTCGTCGGCGGATAGCGTTGGCGTTCTATGACAGCAACCCTTGTCGCGAAGGATCTCGCCGCCGGGCACGGTGACCGTGTCCTGTTCTCCGGGCTCGACCTGGTCGTCTCCACCGGAGAAGTCATCGGGCTGGTCGGGGTCAACGGCGCGGGGAAGTCCACCCTGCTGCGGACCCTTGGGGGGCTGCTTACCCCCGAGGGCGGTTCCGTGATGCTCAGCCCGTCGTCGGCGGTCGTCGGCTACCTGCCACAGGAGCCCGAGCGGCGCGATGGCGAGACGGTGATCGGCTTCCTCGCCCGGCGTACCGGGGTGGCACGGGCTCAGCGGGAGCTGGACGCCGCGACCGAGGGCCTCGTCGGTGGGCGTGAGGGGGCCGATGACGAATACGCCTCCGCCCTGGATCGATGGCTGGCGCTGGGAGGCGCCGATCTGGAGGACCGGGCCGGGGAGGTGGCCGCCGAGCTGGGGCTGGCGGCCGGCCTCGACCAGCGGATGACCTCGTTGTCCGGCGGGCAGGCGGCCCGCGCGGGGATGGCGTCGCTGCTGCTCAGCCGCTATGACATCTTTCTGCTCGACGAGCCCACCAACGACCTGGATCTGGACGGGCTGGAGCGGCTGGAGCGGTTCGTCACGAGCCTGCGGGCCGGCACGGTGCTGGTCAGCCACGACCGCGAGTTCCTGGACCGGACGGTCACCCGGGTGGTGGAGCTGGACCTGGCCCAGCAGCAGGTGAACGTCTACGGCGGCGGTTACGCCGCGTACCTGGCCGAGCGCGAGGTCGCCCGCGGGCACGCCCGCGCCGACTACGAGGAGTACGCGAGCAAGGTCGCCGCGCTGGAGCAGCGGGGCCGGACGCAACGGGACTGGGCCGCCAAGGGCGTCAGGAACGCCAGGAAGAAGGCCCGGGGCGCCAACGGAGGAGACAACGACAAGGTCGGCCGGAACTTCCGCGCCGACGCGAGTGAGAAGCAGGCCTCCAAGGTCCGCCAGACCGAGCGTGCGATCGAACGCCTCGACGTGGTCGAGGAGCCCCGCAAGGAGTGGGAGCTGCGGATGGAGATCGCCGTCGCGCCACGCTCCGGTGCCGTGGTGGCGACCCTGCGCTCCGCGGTGCTGCGGCTCGGAGACTTCACTCTGGGGCCCGTCGACCTGCAGATCGGCTGGGCCGAACGGGTCGCGATCACCGGTGCCAACGGGGCGGGCAAGTCGACGCTCCTGGCGGC
Organism: Actinoallomurus acanthiterrae; assembly: GCF_054775715.1. Lineage (NCBI taxonomy): Bacteria > Bacillati > Actinomycetota > Actinomycetes > Streptosporangiales > Thermomonosporaceae > Actinoallomurus > Actinoallomurus acanthiterrae. The sequence goes on from NZ_BAAHCO010000001.1 coordinate 738,264, forward strand.
GCTGCTGGGCCGGGCCGAACTCACCGAAGGCCACGCAGCGCTCGGCCCGGGCGTGGTCGTGGGCGAGGTCGACCAGGCGCGAGCGCTGTTCCTCGGCGAGAACGCCCTTCTGGACGCCTTCGGCGCGGCGGTTCCCGACTTGCCGCCGGCGGAGATCCGTACCCTGCTGGCGAAGTTCGGTCTGCGCGCCGCGCACGTGACCCGCCCCGCGGCGACGTTGTCCCCCGGTGAGCGCACCCGGGCAGCCCTGGCGTTGCTTCAGGCACGGGGCGTGAACCTGCTCGTCCTGGACGAGCCGACCAACCATCTCGACCTGGCGGCGATCGAACAGCTGGAGTCCGCGCTCGATTCCTACCCCGGCACCCTGCTGCTGGTGACCCACGACCGCCGGATGATCAACGCGGTGCACACCACCCGCCGTCTGCATGTCACCAACGGCCGGGTCGCCGAGATAGACCCGGGCTGAAACCAGAACAGGCCAGGGGTACGGGCGGCGAAGCCCCCTGCGCTCTTCTGACTCGCCCCGCCGAACTACGCGAGCGCGGCGGCGACCTCGTCGAGGTGCGCCCCGCGGGAGGCCTTGACGAGCACCACATCGCCGGCGGCGAGATGGCCGCGCAGCCAGTCGACGGCCGCGTCGTTGTCGGCCAGCGCCACCGCCCGCTCGCCCGCGCCGGCGGCGAGCGGCAGGGCGGCCTCGCCGACCGCGACCACCACGTCGGCCCGGGAGGCGGCGTACTCCCCGATGGCGCGGTGCTCGGCCTCGCTGTCGTCGCCGAGCTCGAGCATCTCGCCGAGGACGGCGATGCGGCGGCCGCCCTCGATCGCCGCCAGCGCGTCCAGGGCGGCGCGGGTCGAGTCGGGGTTGGCGTTGTAGGAGTCGTTGAGCAGTGTCGCGCCGCCGGCGAGGTCGCGCAGCTCCATGCGCCACTTCGACAGCGAGGCGGTGGCCAGCGCCGCCGCGGCCACGTCGAGGGGTACGCCGGCCGCCAGCCCCGCCGCCGCGGCGGCCGAAGCATTGAGCGCCTGGTGGGCGCCTACGAGCGGCAGCGCGACGGGAGCCGAGGCGTCGGCGGTCCGCAGCGTGAAGGACGGCCGGCCGAGCCGGTCCAGCGTCAGGTCGAGCACCCGCACGTCGGCGTGCTCGGCCCGGCCGAAGGTCAGCACCGGGCCGTCGGTGAGCGAGCGCATCGCGACCACGCGGGGGTCGTCGGCGTTGAGGACGGCGGTACCGGCGGGCGCCAGCCCACGCACCAGCTCGCCCTTGGCCTTGGCGATGGCCCCGCGCGACCCGAACTCGCCGATGTGGGCCTGGCCGACGTTGAGGACGACGGCGATGTCGGGCGCGACCAGGTCGGTGAGGTCGGCGATGTCGCCGATGCGGCGGGCTCCCATCTCGAGGACGAGGAATCGGGTGGCCGCGTCGGAGCGCAGCATGGTGAGCGGCACACCGAGCTCGTTGTTGAGCGAGCCGATCGTGGCGATCGTCGGCTCGGCGCTCGAGAGCACGGCCGCCAGCAGGTCCTTGGTGCCGGTCTTGCCCTGGGAGCCGGTCAGCCCGACGACGACCAGCCCGTCGCGCAGCCGGGCCACGACGTGGGTGGCGAGCGCCTGCAGTGCGGCCTGGGCGTCCTTGACGACGACGGTGGGCAACGGCGTGGGCCGGAAGCCGAGAACGGCCACCGCGCCGGCCCGGCCGGCCTGGTCGGCGTAGTCGTGTCCGTCGACGTGCTCCCCGGCGAAGGCGACGAAGAGGCCGCCCGGCTCGGCCTGTCGCCCGTCGAGCACGGCCGGCGCGGTCACTGTCACGGCGCCGTCGCCCTCGACCGTCCCGCCGACGACCGCGGCGATCTCGCCGAGGCTGAGCGGGATCATGCCCGGGCCGCGCGGGGGCCTGCACTGCGCGGCGACAGCCGGCCGACCGAGATGACGGCGAGCGGAAGCGGGCTGACGAGGTCGGCGGAGGCCGGTTCGCGGTAGCTCATGCTTCTAATCAAGGGAGCGTGATGTTGCCAGAACGTATCGGTTTTTCGATATGCCGGCGATATACGGTTCGCCGTCCCCATACGGTGGTCCCAGCCGTTCGGCGCGAGCCTCGTGCGATCGACCCGGACAACACGACAGCCTGGACGTCGGATCCCGCTTTTTACTGGTCAGTAACATATCGTCGAAATATCGAAAACCACATACGTTCTGGCAACAGCCCGCTCCCTTGACTGGGGGCATGTCCTACAGCGAACCAGCACGAACAGCGGCCCGCCGCACCCGGTCGCTGGCGCCGTCGTCCTCCTCGGTCGTCCCAGCAATGGGAATCACGATTTATGGATGCGAGCAGGACGAGGCCGTCTTGTTCCGAGAGCTGGCACCTCGCTTTGGCGTAACGCCGACCATCACAGAGGAAGCGGTATCCGAAGCCAATATTGAACTGGCATTCGGAAACCGATGCATCAGCGTTGGTCATAAGACTCAGGTCACGAACCCCACCCTTCTCGCACTCAGTCGAGCCGGCGTGGAGTATATCTCCACGAGAAGCATTGGATATAACCACATCAATGTGAAGTACGCGGAGAGCGTCGGCATCGCTGTTGGAAATGTCGCCTATTCGCCGGACAGTGTGGCCGACTACACACTGATGCTGATGTTGATGGTGGTGCGCAATGCGAAATCCATCATCCGTCGCGCTGATGCTCATGACTACAGACTGAGCGACGTACGCGGGCAGGAGCTGCGCGACCTGGTCATAGGGGTAGTTGGAACAGGGCGCATCGGCGCCGCGGTCATGGACAGGCTGCGAGGTTTTGGCTGCCGAATACTGGCCTACGACAATCGCCCCAAGGCGGCCGCCGCCGAGTACGTCCCGCTCGATGAATTGCTACAGGGGAGCGACATCGTAACGCTCCATACCCCGCTCAACGCGGACACGCACCATCTCCTCAATCGGCAACGCATCGCGCAGCTGAAGGACGGTGCGTTCATTATCAATACTGGACGCGGTCCACTTCTTGACACTGAGGCCCTTGTCTCGGCGTTGGAAAGCGGCAGATTGGGCGGCGCGGCGTTGGATGTCCTCGAAGGAGAGGAAGGAATATTCTACGCTGACTGCAGAAACAAGCTTATTGAGAGCGAATCGTTGTTGCGGCTACAGCGACTGCCGAATGTGCTCATCAGCCCGCACATCGCCTATTACACGGACCACGCCCTGAGCGACACCGTTGAAAACAGTCTCATCAACTGCTTGAACTTCGAAAGCGGGAAGCAGCATGGATAGGTTGAAGGTCGGAGTCATATTCGGGGGCTCTTCCGAAGAGCACCCCGTATCCCTCAAGTCCGCGCAAGAGGTCGCGAAGAACCTCGATACCGAAAAGTATGAACCGTTCTGGATCGGGATCACGAAGAGCGGTGCCTGGAAGCTCTGTGACGGCCCTGGCGCGGACTGGGAGAACGGCGGTTGCCGTCCGGCCGTGCTGTCACCGGACAGCAGCGTCCACGGACTGCTCGTCCTGGAGCAGGGACGATACGAAGTGATCAGTCTGGACCTCGTGTTGCCCGTTCTGCACGGCAAGTTCGGCGAGGACGGCGCGATCCAGGGTTTGCTGGAGTTCTCCGGCATCCCCTACGTCGGCTGCGATGTCCAAAGTTCCGCCCTGTGCATGGACAAGTCCCTTGCTTACATCGTCGCCAGAGCCGCGGGAATCGCCACGCCGAATTTCTGGGTCGTCGCGGCGAACGAGAATCTCGATCCCGACCGGCTTACCTACCCCGTCTTTGTCAAGCCGGCCCGTTCCGGGTCGTCGTTCGGCGTCAGCAAGGTATCGCGCAAAGAAGAACTGCCGAGTGCGGTCGAGACCGCAAGGCAGTACGACTCGAAGGTGTTGATCGAAGAAGCCGTCGTCGGCAGCGAGGTCGGATGCGCCATCTTGGGCAACGAGCTGGAGCTGGTCGCCGGCGAGGTAGATCGAATTGCTCTATCTCATGGCTTTTTCAGAATCCATCAGGAGAGTGCGCCTGAAAGCGGTTCCGAAAACTCAACACCGGTCGTGCCCGCCGATATTTCGGCAGAGTCGCGCTCGCTCGTCCAGGAGACGGCGAAGGCCATATATCGCGCTCTCGGATGCAGGGGGCTGTCGCGAGTGGACATGTTCCTGAAGGAAGACGGAACAGTGGTCCTCAACGAGGTCAATACCTTGCCCGGCATGACCTCATACAGCCGTTACCCGAGGATGATGGCGGCCGCGGGGTTGCCGCTTACCGAAGTGATCGACCGGGTCGTGTCGTTGGCGCTGACGGGGAAAGTCCGATGAAGGACGATTTCGTCTTCGTGGACGAGTCCGCACCTGGAATACGGTGGGATGCCAAGTACGCCACCTGGGACAACTTCACCGGCAAACCCGTGGACGGGTACGGGGCAAATCGAATTGTCGGCACGAGGGCTCTGTGTGCGGCCCTGAGGGCAGCGCAGGAAAAGGCCGCATCCCTCGGCTTCGGCCTGCTTCTTTGGGACGCATACCGCCCGCAACGCGCCGTAGACTGCTTTCTGCGCTGGTCAGAACAGCCGGAGGACGGCCGGACGAAGCTCCGGCACTACCCGAATATCGACAGACCCGAGATGTTCGAAAAGGGATATGTGGCCGCGAAGTCGGGTCACAGCCGGGGCAGCACGGTCGACCTGACGCTCTATCACCTGGCCACCGGTGAACTCGCTCCCATGGGCGGTGACCATGATCTGATGGATCCGATCTCGCATCACGGAGCACAAGGAATCACGCCGGTCGAAGCGAGAAACCGCCAACACCTCTGCTCCATCATGGAGGCCTGCGGTTTTAATCGGTACGACTGCGAGTGGTGGCACTACACACTGAGCGACGAACCCTATCCAGACACGTATTTTGATTTTCCCATCACATAGTCGACCCGGCCAAAGAAGTTGCCAGAGCGTTTTGAAAGTATCGATGGCAGGAGAGGTAGGCGTGACAGGACCGCGCGTCGGCCTGCCGGCCGCGTACGTCCCGCTGTCGCGGCGCGGCGGTGAGCAGCGGCTGAACGCCGAGCCGGTCGTCGCGGCCGGCGGGGCACTGCTCGTCGACGACGCCGACCTCGACCCGGCCTGGATCGAGACCACCCTGATCCCGCTGCTCACCGACCCGGCGCGGATCGCGGCGATGTCCGCCCACGCGTCGGCGGCCGGCGCACCTGACGCGGGCGTCGTCCTGGCCCGGCACGTGCTCACCACGGTCGCCGAGCGACGTACGTCCGCCTCATGAGGACCACGGCCGACCACGCGGGCCGGCATGAGCTGCTCGCCTGATCTCACATGCCTATTTGCTTCACACTGTGAAATTAATCCTCTAGGGTCGGGTCATCGGGGCCGGCTCCTGACCCACATCCGCTCAGCGGAGCCCACACGAGGAGAAGCGCATGTTCGGGCATCTCGCAATCAGTCCTCTCAGACGGCCAAGACGTCCGGAGCCACCGCGACGATCGAGGCCCCTGGTGACGGCGGCGCTCACGTCGGTGGTCACCGTGACCGTGCTCCTGCCGAACCAGGCCTCGGCGGAGCCGGGCGCTGGTGCCGGGGCGCCCGCGACGGCGACGAGGATCACCGTCTCCCAGGAGCGGTACGTGACGGCGGACGGCCGCCCGGTCGAGAACGTCCCCGCGGCGATCGTGGGCGCCAACCAGCGGTGGCCGGACGACGGCAAGGGGATCTGGAACTCCGCCGCCGGGCAGCCCGCGGACGGGATCGTCCGGCTGAGCAGGAAGACCGGCCTCGACATGCTCCGCTACCCCGGCGGAACCGTCGCGAACATGTTCGACTTCAAGGGGGCGATCGGCCCGCAGGACCAGCGGAAGTGCCAGACGTCGGGCGGCTTCGCGAACGGCCGATTCGCTCCGACGGACAGCCGGTTCGGTCCCGACGAGAACGAGAAGTACGTCCACTCCATCGGCGGCGAGACGATGATGATGGTGTCCGCCATCAACCAGTCCGCCGCCGACGCCGCCGACTTCGTCGAGTACATGAACGCTCCCGCCGACGGTAAGGCGACGAACCCGAACGGCGGCGTGGACTGGGGCGACGTACGCGCGCGTAACGGTCATCCCAAGCCCTACGGCATCCACTACTGGGAGTTCGGGAACGAGCCCTACCTCGTCGGCCAGCACTACTGGTGGTCGGGCGACGCGGCGACGCGTCTCCAGCAGTTCATCGACGGCGGCTGGCAGCGGCAGACCGCGAAGGACGCCGCCTACCAGGACAACGACGGCCTGTTCCTCGGCTGTGACCTGGCGACCCGCCGCCAGGGCACGGGTCAGCCGAACCAGGAGTACCGGGTCAGATTCGCTCCCATCGCCCTGCCCGGTGACGACAAGGGCGCCGCGGGAGTCGGCGACGGGCCGATCGCCGAGCCGGTGCTCCGCGTCGCGGGCAGCCCCTGGCAGCGGGTCGGAAGTCTCGCCGGGCAGGCACCCGACGCGCAGGTCTACACCGTCGACAAGGCCGACGGGATCGTCCACTTCGGCGACGGGACCCACGGAGCGGTCCCGCCCGCAGGAGCGTCCCTGTCGATCGAGTACACCAGCGGCGTCCACCAGGGCTACAGCGCTTTCCGTACGGCGATGAAGGCGGTCGACCCCTCGATCAAGGTCTGCTCGGGCTGGGGCCGCCCGGAGTTCGTCGAGGCGATGGGGTCGCGCCCGTACGACTGCCTGGGCACGCACTCCTACAGCACGCCGCCGGCGGACGGCACGCTCACGCGCTACGGCAACCTGCAGGTCGCGGCCGCGAATCGGGACGCCGACCTGCGTGACCTGCGCGATCGGATGGCGCATTACTTCCCTGACGTCGCCACCCGGCCGGACCTGCTCGTCACCGAGTACGGCACGCTCAACACGCCCGCGCCCGCCTACGAGGCACGGCTCGCTCACGTCCTGTACCTCGCCGCGCAGGTCGCCGGCCAGCTGGAGAACGACGTCAGGGCGTCGATCAACTCCAACACCGCCGGCCTTCCCCTGGCCGACGGGTCGCCGGATCCGCAGAATCTGTTCGGCAGCCCACCGGACTTCCTCATGACGGGCCGGGCCGACATGCTGGGGCTGTACGCCACGATGGCCGGTGGCGACGTCGTCACGAGCACCGTGACCGGCAATCCGGCCCTTACGGCGCCGGCGGGCACGTACGCCACGCTTCGCGTGGTGTCCACGTGCACCGGCGGCGTCATCCGGACCATGGTCGTCAACCGCGACGCCGAGCACGCCGTGCCGGCCGACATCGCGTCGCCCAGCGGGGACGGCCCGGTGAGCGTCTCGACGGTGAACGGCGCCTCGGTCGAGTCGTACAACGCCCCCGACCATCCGAACGACATCAGCGTGCGCACCTCACAGGAGAAGATCGGCGGTGGCGTAATGAGCCACGACTTCGAGCCGCACAGCGTGACGCTGCTGCGGTTCCCCGGGAGCGGGCGAAGCTGCGGTTCCTGAGCTCGTCCGGTTCCTGAGATCCGGACGGCCGGCACGTGCGCCGGCCGTCCGGACCGCCGTGTTCCAGGCCGCCACGGCCCGGCCCCGGGCGCACGTAGGATCAACCGAATCAGCCGCTGTCCGGCCGACGCAGGAAGGAGCCTCGTGACGACGCGAACGGCGGTGCAGGGTCGCCAGCTCGGTCAGCAGCTCGACAGCCTGCGGCGTAGTAACGCCTCCGCGGTCCTGTCCGAGATTCGTGCCCACGACGCGGTGTCGCGCTCGGAGATCGCATCCAACGTGGGCCTCAGCGCCGCCGCCATCACCAAGATCATCGTTGAGCTGGAGCGAGCCGGGTACATCGCGGAGACCCCGCAGACCGAGCCGGCGCAGGCGCGGGGGCGGGGCCGGGCCGCGCCGGCCCCTGACGCTCAACCTGGAGCGGCATCGATTCGTGGGCGTGCACGTCGGACTGCAGCGGGTCACCGCCGGGCTCGTCGACCTGGCCGGTCAGGTGGTCGCGCTGCGGTCCCGCAAGCACGGCAGCGCCGCGCCCCGGAGCGTGCTTTCGACCGCCACCCGGCTGGTGCGTGAGGTGGTCGAGCAGTCCGGCGTACGACGTGAGGACGTGGTGGGCTACGGCGCCTGCACGGGTGGCTGGGTGCCGCCCGAGTCCGGCGCCGTACGCGCCTTCGAGGGACTGGGCTGGCGTGACGTGGCCTTTTCGGAGGGGCTCCGGGTCGACGGCCTGCCGGTGCCCCGCGTGGAGTCCACCGTCCGGGCGCTGGCACTGGCCGAGGCCCGGCTCGCGGCGGCCGCCGGCGCGCAGAACGTTCTCTACGTCTTCGTCGGCAACGTCATCGGGTGCGCGCACGTGGTGCACGGGGACATCGCGCGTGGCCAGCACGACGCGGCGGGGCTCATCGACCACGTCAGCTCCGGTTCCCGGTCCGCCGTCCCGTGCACGTGTGGACGCCGTGACTGCCTGTGGGCGGTGGCCAGCGACGCCGCGCTCACGCTCGCGGCGCAGCAGCGCGGGCTGCTGCCGGGCGGCACGACCATCGACGACCTCGTCAAGATCTCCGAGAGCGCGGGGGCCGAGGGGCGCACGGCACGCCGGATGCTCGAACGGCGGGCCGCCCGCGTCGGTACGACCGTGGCCGCACTGATCGACGTCCACGACCCGGACCTCGCGATCATCGGCGGCGGCGACGTCGTCTCGTCCAAGGAGCGCTTCGAACAGGTCGTGTCGGCGGCCCGCGAACGGGTGGTCGGCGGGCGCGAGCCGACCCCCGTCCAGCCCGCGGTCCTGGTCGGGCCGTCGGGTCTCGTCCAGGGCGCGGCGACACCGGTGCTCGACGCCTTCTACGCCGATCCCCTCGCCTGGCCGTAGCCACCGCTACCCGCCTGCGGCCCGGCTCCGGTCAGATGAGTGGGCAGCATGCCGGCCGGGTCGGTGAAGAAGGCGTGCAGGACGAGGCTGGCCGATCCGCGTACGAGGGAGCCCTCACCCAGACCGGTCGGCACGATGCGGTCCGCCGCGTCCGGGCGGGTGAGCCGCGGCGGCGGCGGAGCGCAGGGCACCGAGGTGTTCCGGCGTCTGGAGCAGGCCGCCGCCGAGCACGAGGAGGTCCGGGTCGAGCAGGTCGAGGAGGGTGGCCGCGGCCACTCCGGCCAGTTCGGCGCGGGTCCGGAGGAGGTCGGCCGCCGCCGGATCGCCGGACCGCGACTTCTTCACCAGTGCCTCGAACGACCCGTGCGGGCGTACCAGACCGGCGCTGCGTGCCTTCGCGAGGACGGCGACGTCGCTGGCCAGCGCCGCGAGGCAGTCGCGACGGCCACAACGGCACCGCTCGCCAAGCGCGTCGGCGCCGAGCGACAGGTGGTCGATGGTGCCGGCCGCGGCGTCGTGGCCCTTCCTCAGCCGGCCGTCGATCATGAGCCCGGCGCCGACGATGTTGCCGATGAAGAGGAAGACCGAGGAACTCGTGTCGCGCGCGGCGCCGAGGTAGGTCTCGGCCAGCGCCAGGCCACGAACGCTGCTGTCCACCAGGACGGGATGGCCGGCCGGCGCGATCTCGGTCGCGAGCGGCACGTCTCTCCAGCCCAGCAGCGGGTGCTCGACGACGACCCCCCGGGCTGGGTCGACACGTCCGCCCGTCACGACACCGGTGCCGAGCACCCGGTCGGCTCCTCCGGCGGCCGCTTCCAGCTCGGTGCGCAGGTCCCGTGCTTCGGCGAGGATGCCGGAGCGGGTCGGCCGGCGGTGCGTGACGGCGTGCTCCACGACGACGTTGCCCGCGAGATCGAGCAGGCCGCCGGTGGTCCGGCGCAGTCCGATGTGCAGGCCGATGAAGCGGTGGTAGGAGGTGTCGAGCGCGACCGGTACTCGTGGCCGGCCGGTGTCTCCTCCCGAGACGGCGGCCAGTTCGCGGATCATGCGCATCCGGATCATGTATGCGGTGATCTTGGTGAGGCTGGTGGCGCTGAGCCCGGTCATCCGGGCGATCTCGGCGCGGGCGGACGCGCCGTGGTGAAGGAGCGCCTGGGCGACCTGCGCCGTGTTCCTGCGGCGGAGACTCTCAAGCCCGCCCACCGGGGCCGGATCGAGCCTGGGTGGGAGCCGGGGGACGACGGCGGGACCGTCGCCGGACGCGTCCAGGTCAGCGGAGGACATCATTCCCCCGATGCTGGCGGAGGTCGGCGCGGGTGGGCAGTCCCTCCCAGTCGCCGGGGCAGGCGACGTTGACGGCCGCGACGCTCGCCGCGGTCTCCAGCGCGTGCGCGGCCGGCCGGCCCGACGCGAGATCGGCGAGGAGACCCGCCGCGAACGCGTCACCCGCGCCCACCGGGTCGACGACGTCGGCCGGGCGCGGAGCGACGTCCCGGATCCGGCCGTCATCGCAGGCCACCGCGCCGTCGGCGCCGCGCTTGACGACGGCCAGCCTCGGGCCGAGCCTGCCCAGCAGGCGGGCGGCCTCGGCGGCGTCGGTCGAGGTTCCGTCGATCAGCAGAGCGGCCTCCTCGGTCGTGGCGAGCACGATGTCGGCACGCGCGACCATCTCGGCGAGGACGGGTCTCGCCTCGGCCGGTGGCCACAGCCTCGACCGGTGGTTCAGGTCGACGCACACCGTCGTGTCGGTGCGTTTCGCGAGGTCGAGAGCGTCGAATACCGCTTGCCGGGCGGTCGCGGACAGGGCGGGCGTGATGCCCGAGAGATGGAGGATCTTCGCGCCGGCGACGTCCTCCGGGCGTACGTGCTCGGGGGAGAGCCGCGAACCCGCGTTGCCTCGCCGGTAGTAGTTCACCCGGGAGACGCCCGCGCTGCGTCTCTCCTTGAGCAGCAGACCGGTCGGTACGTCGTCGACGACGGTGACTCCGTCCGTCTGGACGCCTTCGGCGCGCAGCACCCGCGTGATCAGGGCGCCGACCTCGTCGTCACCGACGACGCCGATCCACCGCGCGGACCCGCCGAGCCGGGCCACACCGATGGCGACGGTGCTCTCGGCCCCGGCCATGGACAGGCGCATCGGACCGCCGAGGCGCAGGGGACCGATGCGGTCGGCGTCCAGCAGGCCCATGGTCTCGCCGTACGTGAGGAGATCGACCGTCATGACACCGCTTCCACGAGACCACTTTGGCGCAGCTCGCCGGGGAAGTGGCAGGCGGCGTACCGGCCAGGGGCGACCTGCCGTAGGGGCGGTCGCTCGGTGGCGCAGATGGTGCGGTCGGGGTCGGTCAGCGGCCCGATCGGGCAGCGGCTGTGGAAACGGCACGCCGGGGGTGGGTCGATCGGGCTGGGCACGTCACCGCCGAGCACGATGCGCTCCCGTTGCCGCTCGTGGGCGGGATCCGGCTCCGGCACGGCGGAGAGCAGGCCGGCGGTGTACGGGTGCTGCGGGTCGGCGGTGATCTCCTCGGACGGGCCGGACTCCACGATCTGCCCGAGGTACATGACCATGATGCGGTGCGAGACGTAGCGGACGGTCGCCAGGTCGTGCCCGATGAACAGGTAGGACAGGCCGAGCCGTCGCTGCAGGTCCTGCAGCAGGCTGATGATCTGTGCCTGGAGGGAGACGTCGAGCGCGGAGACCGCTTCGTCGCAGACCAGCAGCCGAGGGTTCACCGCGAGCGCCCGCGCGATGACGACGCGCTGCCGCTGGCCGCCGGAGAACTCGTGCGGGTAGCGGGTGGCCGCCGTCGGGTCGAGACCCACGAGCTCCAGGAGTTCCGCGACGCGGCGCCGTGCCTGCTCTCCCTTGGCCAGGCCGTGCACGAGAAGGGGTTCTCGTACCGCGTCGCCGACCGTGAGGCGGGGGTTCAGCGAGGACATCGGATCCTGGAACACCAGTTGCGTCTGGCCGCGGTACCAGGCGAGGTCCGAGCCCCGCAGGACTCCGACGTCCCGGCCGTCGAACCGGATGGTGCCCGACGTGGCCGGGTGGATGCCGAGGAGCGCCTTGGCCACGCTCGACTTGCCGCAGCCGGACTCGCCGACCAGCCCTACCGTCTCGCCGGCGGCGATCGACAGACTGACGCCGTCGACGGCGCTGACGTACCGCGTGGTCCGGCGCAACGGCGAGGTGCGCCGCTTCACCGGGAAGGTCTTCACCAGCTCGGTCACCTCGAGCAGCGGGGTGTCCGGACCTGCCGTGTGCTCCCGCGGCGCGGGCACACCGGGCTTGACGGCCGGCGGCAGGTCGCCGTCCGGTCCGGCGACCCAGCACGCCCAGTCCCGGCCGGTGCCTTCGTCGGCGTACGTCGGCGGGTGCTCTTCGTGACAGCGTTCCGCGGCCACGTCACAGCGTGGCGCGTACGGGCATCCGGGTATCGGTGCGACCAGGTCCGGCGGGCGGCCCTCGATCGGCACGAGCGGCAGCCCCCGGGAGGCGGCGAGGCGTGGGGTCGCGGCCAGCAGGGCTCGGGTGTAGGGGTGGCGGGGGTGGGTGAAGAGCTCATCCACCGGCGCCTGCTCGACGACGCGCCCGCCGTACATCACCGCGACGCGTTGGCACGACCGGGCGACCACACCGAGGTTGTGCGTGATGAGCACGATCGCGGTCCCGAGGTCACGGCTGAGCTCGGCGAGGAGGTCGAGGATCTGCGCCTGGATCGTCACGTCGAGGGCCGTGGTGGGCTCGTCGGCGATGACGACCTCGGGGTCGTTGGCCAGGGCCATCGCGATCATGACGCGTTGCCGCATCCCGCCGGAGAAGGCGTGCGGGTAGTCGGCGAGCCGGGCGTCGGGGTCGGGGATGCCGACCCGTTTCATCAGGTCGACCGCGCGGTCGCGCGCCTGCGCGCCGGTGAACTTGCCGTGGCTGAGCATCGCCTCGACGAGCTGGGTGCGAATCTTCATCACGGGGTTCAGCGAGGACATCGGGTCCTGGAAGACCATGCTGATGCCGCCGCCGCGGACCTCGCGCATCTCCTTCTCGTCGAGTGCCAGCAGGTCGCGGCCCTGGTAGCGGATCTCGCCGGACTCGACGCGTCCGGGCGGGCGCACCATCCGGAGCAGGGACATGGCGGTCACCGACTTGCCCGATCCGGACTCGCCGACGAGGGCGAGCGTCTCACCGGCGCGGACGTCGAAGGAGACGCCGTTCACCGCCCGCACCAGTCCGCGTTCGGAGTCGAAGCACGTGACGAGGTCACGGACCTGGAGGACTGACTGGCTCATGGCCGATCTCCTTCCGGGAGTCGTGCGAGGACGCCTCCGTCCACGGGAAGGACGGCGCCGGTGACGAACGAGGCATCGGGACCGGCGAGGAAGGCCACACATCGGGCGACCTCCTCGGGGCGGCCGGGACGTTGCAGCGGCGCCCTGTCGACGGCCGCGGCGAGGCCGGCCGGATCGCGCCAGATGTGGGCGTTGCGCTCCACCGCGATGAATCCGGGGGCGACCGCGTTGACCCGGACGCCGAGGGGGCCCCACTCCACCGCGGCGTTCCGGGTGAAGGCGACCAGTGCCGCCTTCGCGGCCGCGTAGGCGCCGAACGTGGGCGCCCCGCGGAAGGCGTGTACGGACGCGACGTTGACGATCGCCCCCGGTCGTGAGTCCAGGGCCGCCACGAACCTGCGGCTCATCTCGACCGGGGCATTGAGCGACACGGCGAACGTACGGTCCCATCCCGCCGGGGTGCCGTCGAGCAGGGGAGCTCGTTCTTCGGCGAAGGCGCAGTTCACGAGCACGGCGAGGTCGCCGGGCGAGGAGTCCGCGGCGGCGAGGCACGCGTCCTGGACCGCCGGGTCGGTGACGTCGCCGACGACCGCGCGCCACGACCGGCCGTCGTCGGGTTCGGCGACTGCTCCGTCGATGTCGACGGCCACGACGTGGCCGCCCAGGGCGTGCAGATGCGTCGCTATGGCTCGTCCGATACCGCGGGCGGCGCCGGTGACGACACTCACGGTTCCCTGGTGGATCGGCATGTCAGATCCCTGGTGGGTCGGCATGTCAGAGCTCCATCCGCGAGGTGGGCAGGCCGCGTACGCCGGTGCCGAGCCGGAAGAGCGCACCGGCGCCCCGGGCGACCTCCCGCGGTCGTTCGGCCGGCGGGACGGGCCGTGATCCGGTGGTGATGAAGAGGTGCCGGAGGCCGGGGCCTCCGAACGCGCAGCTGGTCGGGAAGCGGGTGGGCAGCGCGACGTGTTCCTCGAGCGTTCCCGAGGGGTCGTAGCGGCGTACGGCCCCGCCGCCGGCGAGCGCCACCCACACTCCGCCGTCGGCGTCGACCGCGATTCCGTCGGGCATGCCGTCCTCGCCGGCGACGCGCAGGAACGGGTGTGCCGCGCCGATCGAACCGTCGGCCGGGTCGAACGGGTGGGCGTTCACCTCCTGGCGCAGGGAGTCGACGAAGTAGAGGGTGTCGCCGGACGGGCTCCAGGCCAGACCGTTCGCGAGCCGGACGTCGTCCAGGACCCGGACGGGGACGTCGCTCCCGGGATCGAGCCGCCACAGGCCGCCGGACCGGGCGGGGCGGTGGGGCATCGTCATGGTCCCGATCCAGAGGCGCCCGGCCGGGTCCACGGCCGCGTCGTTCGCCCGCATGCACGGGTCTTCGGGGATGTCGGCGAGGTGACGAGCGCCCTCGTCGGCCAGCTCGAGCACGCAGAGCCCGGCGGTGACGACGCGCGTGCCACGTGTGCTGAGCACCACCGAGGACAGGGGCGCGCCCAGATCGGTGGAGGTGGTCTCGCCCGCGAGGGAGGTGGCGTTCAGCAGGCCGCCCCAGATGTCGACCCAGAGCAGCCGGTGCGCGTCGTCGTCCCAGAGCGGGCCTTCCCCCAGCAGGGCGCCGGCACCGCTCAGGAGTTCCGGTGTGTGTTCGGTCGGGCTCATCGGCGTAGCAGTCCTCGGTTCAGTCCGTCCGCGATGAGGTTGAAGCCCAGCACCAGGGCGGTGACGACGATGATGGGGCCCAGCGCGTACCAGGGGTTCTGGTCGAGGAAGGTGACGCTGGTCCTCAGCAACGAGCCCAGCGACGGCGACAGTGGGCGGATGCCGATGCCCACGAAGCTCATCGCCCCCTCGATGAACACGGCCATCGACAGGCTGAGGGCGGCCTGGACGATGAGCGTGTCCAGCGCGTTGGGGAGGATGTGGCGCAGCAGCACGCGGGCGCGGCTCGCGCCGATCACCTCGGCCGCGACCACATAGTCACGTGACCGCTGCGCCTGGACCGCGGACCGGGTGAGCCGCCCGAAGAGCGGGACGTTGACGACGACGCAGGTGACGACGATGGCCGTCATTCCGGGGCCGATGGCGGTGGCCGACACCGCGACACCGAGGACGAGTGCGGTGAAGGCGAGCGTCACGTCGAAGACGCGCTGCACGATGGAGTCCACGATCCGGTGCAGTCCGCACAGCAGGCCGAGTGCGGTGCCCAGCAGCGCGCCGATCGGGACGGCGAGGCCGGCCACGACGACGTCCTGCCTGATGCCGAACAGAACGCGGGTGAGCACATCCCGGCCGAACTCGTCGGTGCCGAGAAGGTGCGAGGCGCTGACCCCGGCGAAGCTGTCACCGCTCTGCGCGTCGACGCCGTACGGTGCGATCCAGGGCGCGAGGACGCCGAGCGCGAAGAGTACGGCGACGATGGCGAGCCCCGCGGCGGTCTCGGGGAATCGCAGGGCCCGCGAGCAGCGGGAACGCTGCGGCCGTGAGGCGACCGTGGCGGCCGTGGGCGCCGCGGTGGGCATGGCGGTCATCATGCCTCCAGCCGGATGCGGGGGTCGATCGCCGCGTGGGCGAGGTCGGTGAGGGTCTGAACGACGATGAACACCGCGACGGTGAACAGGAGGAGGTCCTGGACCAGGACGTAGTCGCGGTCGAGGACCGAGCTGACCAGCAGGTCGCCGATGCCGTGCCAGCCGAAGATGGCCTCGACCACGATGGCGCCGCCGAGCAGCTGGCCGACCTGGATGCCCAGCACGGTGAGCACCGGCGGCAGGGCGTTCGGGACGACGTGGGCGCGGACCAGCCGGCGGGCGGTCAGGCCCTTGGCCACACCGGTGCGGATGTAGTCCTCGTCCATCACCTGCCGTACGGAGGCGGCCAGGAACCGGGCGAGTGTGGCCGCGGTCGGCAGCGCGAGGCACAGCGCCGGCATGAGGAGGTACTGCACCGCGATGTCGGGACTGTGCGCCAGCGGCATATAGCCGGTCGCCGGGAGCAGCCGGATCGTGACGGCGAACAGCAGCACCAGCAGGACACCGCTGACGTACGGCGGGAGCGCGAACGCCAGGGAGACGAGCGCGCCGACCGGCCGCGTGACGAACCCGCGCCGGCCGGTGCCGAGCACCACACCCGCGAGGCCGCCGAGCACGACGGCCAGGACCAGCGCGGCCACCGTCAGGGTGACGGTCTGCCCGAGCGCGGCCCCGATCGCGTGTGACGCCGGCTCTTTACGGATGTAGGAGGTGCCGAGGTTCCCGGTCAGCAGGCCCCGGGCCCACAGCGCGTACTGGAGGACGGGGCTCTTGTCGAGACCGAGGTCGTGCCGGACCGCTTCCCGGGTGGCGGCGGTGGAGTCGGGGCCCGCCAGGACGTCCGCGGCGTCGCCTGAGGCGAGCCGCGGGACGGCGAAGACGAGCATCGACGCCACGACCAGCACCAGGAGAGCGGACGGGACGCGCCTCAATGTGTACCTGAGCATTGGTCAGAATCACTTCGTCAGGTAGGCGTCGTCGAGGTCGAGGTAGTCGTACATGGAGTACCGCAGGCCTTTCAGCTTCGCGGAGATGGTGAAGGTGTGCGCGCTGACCACCAGGTCGCTGACGAACTGCTGGTCGAGCAGGAAGTCGTTGATCCGCGTGTAGGCGGCCTTGGCGGCGGTGTCGTCCGCCGGCGTCCACAGCTGTTTCGCGATGGCGCGGTATTCGTCGGAGTCGAAGTTGGAGGCGTTCTTGTCGGCATTGAACGGGAAGGCGCCTTTGACCAGCGTCGCGGGGCTGAGCTGGCCGAAGCCGTGCACGTTGACGAACAGGCCGGGCATGTCGCCGCTGCCGAGTTTGGAGAAGAAGTCGGGCGCCTGGAGAGGAACCAGTTGCGCCTGCAGCCCGGCCGCCTTGAGGTTGAACTGGACGATCTCGGCGATGGACTTGTTCGTCGCGAACCCGGAGTTGAAGGCGACCTTGACCGTCTTACCGGTGGCCCTGGCCTGGCCGATCAGTTGCTTGGCCTTGGCGAGGTTCTGGGAGTAGGTGTCGGCCTTCTGCTGGTCGAAGGCCGGTGAGGACGGTGACCATGGCAGGGAGCTGGTCCGGCCGATGCCGCCGAGGGCCTGCTTGAGGATGCGGTTCCGGTCGATCGCCCAGGCGATGCCCTGCCGGACACCGCGGTCGTCGAGCGGGGCCATCTTGACGTTCGAGGCCACGTAGTAGACGGCGTCGTTCGCGTCGGAGGCGATGACCTTGAAGCCGGGGTCGTTCTTGACCGCGGCGGTGTCGAGGGGCGCCAGGTCGAGGGCGAGCTGGGTCTGCCCCGAGCGGAGCGAGGACATCATCGACTGCGACTGGCTCTGCACGCTGATGTGCACGCCGTCCAGGTACGGGTGGCCCTTCTGCCAGTAACCGGCGTACCTCTTGAGGTCGACACCGGATCCGGGCGTGTACTTCACGACCTGGAACGGCCCGGTGCCGACGAACTTCTTGCCGGCGAGGAGGTCGTCGAACGTGTTCTTGTCGACGATCGGCATCACCTGGAACAGGTCGAACAGGTTCGACACGGGCTGCGCGAGCTGGAGCGTCACGGTGTGCGCGTCGTCGGCCTTCATTCCGGTGATGGCGGCGGCCACGTGCTTGAGCTGTGACGGGACGTTCTGACGCCTGATGGCCTTGAGGGTGAAGATGACGTCGTCGGCGGTGAACGGGCGGCCGGAGTGGAAGGTGACGCCGTCCCGCAGTTTCAGTGTGACGGTCTTCTTGTCGGGCGCGATCGTCCAGCTCGTGGCCAGCTCGGGCTGAGGCTGGAGGGAGTGATGGTCGTCGGTCGTCAGCGTGTTGAAGACCGTACGGATCATGCTGAAGTTCGGGTTGTTCTGGGACAGGAACGTCGAGGGCGCGATGTCGGCGCTCTGCACGATATTGAGGGTGCCGCCCTTCTGCGGCCCGGAGTCGCCCTGCGATGAGTCGACCGCCGACCGGCACCCCGAGAGGGCGAGCGCGCCGCAGGCGACGAGCGCGGTGATCGCGAGACCGGATCGGCCGTGGCGGCGGGGGATGAACTGCTTGGACATCGATGGCCCTCCTAGATGTTCGTGGACCACAGGACTCGACAGTGGGGATGGTTCGGTTGGAAGGTGACTCCGAGGCCGGGACGGTCGTTCAGGTGGAGCCGTCCGTCCACGACGTGTTCGAGCCCTCCGACGAGCTCGGACCGCCATGGTGTCTCGCCGAACTGGTACTCCAGCACGGTGGCGTTGGCGCATGCGGCGAAGACGTGGGCGCTGGCCGCGGTGGCGACCGGCCCTGAAGGGTTGTGCGGTGAGATGGCCACGTCCGGCGCGGAGCGAGCGATGCGCAACGCTCGCTCCAGCCCTCCGGCGTGCTTGACGTCGGGCATGAGGATGTCGATCAGGTGGTCGGTGACCGCGGCGCGGGCTTCCTCCAGATCGAACATGAGCTCACCACCGGCGAGCGGCACGTGCGTCGCGGCCCGAAGCTCACGGAGTTCCGGCACCGAGCCGATGCCGACGGCGTCCTCCAACCAGGCGATCCCGAGGTCTTCAAGGCCGGGGAGGAGCCGGTGCACCTCCTCGGCAGGGAGGCGCTCGTGGCAGTCGACCTTCAGCTCGACGTCATCACCGATGGCGGCCCGAATCGCCCGGAGCCGGCCCAGGCCGGTGGCCGCCAGCGGCTCACCTGGAACGCTGACGTCGAACGGCGCGCACTTGATCGAGGTGAATCCCGCGCCGACCGCGCGACGCGCCATCGCGGCGACGTCCTCCGGAGACCGCCCGCCCGGCATGCGGTTGATGTTCGCGTAGACCGGAATGGGGCCGGGATCCGAGCCGCCGAGCCACTTCCACACCGGCTCGCCGGCCGCCTGCGCGGCGTGGTCGACCATCAGCTGCTCAAGCCCGCCCATGAGCGTGGCGGCGACGAGCCTGCCGTCCGACGCCGTCCGCGACACCCGCTCCGCCAGGTCGGCGAGAACGGCCTGACGGTCGGAGACCAGGTCCCGGCCCGCGAGCCGGCGACATACCGCGGTCAGTTGTTCGAGCAGCCGTGCGCGGTCACCGGCGTCCGAGCACTCCCCGACCGCGACACGATCGCCGTGTCGCAGCACAAGGAAGTGCCATCGGCTCCTGGCGCTGACCTGCGCCTCGACGAGCTCCAGCGTACGCTGCATCCTCACGAGACCTCCCGATTTGCTAAACAGTAGAAACTAATAGTCGACGATGTCAACGGTCATCTCGATCGCCATGGGGGATGCCTCGCGACGCGGACCCGGCCGTACCCGTCGCCGTACGCGCGGCGTCGGCGCGTGTCCCGCAGGATCTCGGCGGCGCCTCTTCGCGC
Source organism: Actinoallomurus acanthiterrae (assembly GCF_054775715.1). Lineage (NCBI taxonomy): Bacteria > Bacillati > Actinomycetota > Actinomycetes > Streptosporangiales > Thermomonosporaceae > Actinoallomurus > Actinoallomurus acanthiterrae. Next base: position 757,737 of record NZ_BAAHCO010000001.1, read on the forward strand.
GACCTTCGGCGGTGAGCGGTGCCTTGACGACCTCGTCGGGGTACGCCGGCATGGACCGATGGCCGCCGGGCACGCTCAGCGGCGTGCGGCCGAAGGAATCCTTATGGAAAAGGCGGAACCTGATGGCCGTGTACGGAGCGCAGCACACCGAGGAGGCTCACCGTGCCCAGCAGCCCGGCACCGCAGATCACCATGTAGGGGGGAACCAAGGCGGCGACGGCACCGCCGATGGTCATGCCGAGGCCCTGGAGGGTCATGATCCCGGCACCCAGCAGGGACATCGCCTGGCCTCGTGTCCGTTCGGGTACCGCATGGACGAACCACCTGTCCATGCCGAGCGTGTACGCGGCGCACAGCCCGGTGAGCAGCATCAATCCGGTCGCGAGCGGCAGCGGCGGGTGGAGCCCGAACGCGGTCAGCGGCAGCAGCGATACGGCCGCGAGCGGAAGCGTAAGGCGCTCGCGGGCAGCGGGGCCGAGTAGGGTGCCGATCAGCGCCTCGCTCACCGCGGTGCCGGCGGGCATCGCGGCCAGGAACAGGCCGAAGCCGGCGGAGCCTGCCCCAGAGGCGTCGGCGAAGGGTGCGGCGACTCCTTCGGCCACCACGAAGAACATCGGCGGAACCCACCACATCAGCAGCAGCGCGCGGATGCGAGCGTCGCCGAGCAGCCGTCCGGCCGAGGCGATCGAATCACGTGTCATCGCGCCGCTTCCTGATATCCGGGCGGGCCGGTGACGGGTGCCCAGACGTAGCAGCAGGGCGGAGCCGAGGAACGTGAAGATGGTGACGCAGAGCGCGATGCGGGGCGGCACCCACGCGAGTGCCAGGCCGCCCAGCCCGTAGCCGATGACCTGGGAACCTTGCGAGACGATCCGTATCAGCGAGCGGCCCAGGACGTACCGGTCCCCCTGCAGGATGTCCGCGAGGCTCGCCGCTCGGGTGCCGGTGAACAGCGGTGAGATCATCGAGACGGCGAGACGGAGCAGGAACAGGACCGCGAACGGCGTCACTGGGATGGTCATCAGGGTGACACAGCCCGCCGACAGCAGGTCGCAGGCGATCAGCACACGGCGGGGCGGATACCGGTCGGCGATGCCGGACAGCATGATCCCGCTGAGCGCGTAGGGCAGGAAGCCGAGGGCGAAGACGAGGGCTGTCAACAACGCCGAGCCGGTCTGCCGGAAGACCAGGATGGCCAGCGAGACCTCGGCGAGGACGCTGCCCAGCACGGAAAGGACATGAGCGACGAAGATGGCCCGGAATTCCTTGACCGCGAACACAGCGCCGTATCCGGCCCTGGTGTTTTCGCCGCCCTGCGAGCCGGTGAGTGCCTTGTTCGATTCAGTAGGCGAAGAGGAATTCGCCGCCATGTGAGGGATGCTTCCTTTCTCGTGCCCCAAGGGACGGTGCGCTGCGCAGGTCGCGGCGGTGCATGAGGTCGTCCATGACGGATTCCTGCGTGATCAACGTGACCAGTGCTGGATCACAAGGGTCTGCTGGTCGCTCGGGCGGGTGATGGCGGATCAGCGGCGAATGGCTCATCGGCCGGCCCGGGGGTATCTGGGCATCGGAGTCCGCCCCCGGACCGGCATCGGATCTCAGGGCATGGTGACTGAGATCAATTTCTCAGGCACCCGCCTGGTCAGCGGGGGACCCAGTTCTTCGGGACCCAGTTCTGGGTGTCGGCCATGTCGTCTCACCCCCTACCTCCGCGCGGAGTCCTGACGAACACGAGACAACGGTGATCCGGTTCTTGTGACATCACGACCATGTGACGCGCGTCACTGATTGGCGGTGTCACGCAGCGGTGGGGGCGGCGTCTTGTCCGTGGCGCGGTCCGATGAGGCTCAGCGCGGTGTTGGCGGCCTGCGCCCCGAGCGGCCCGGCAGCGTAGCCGCTCATCCGCAGCGGTCGGCCCGACGGTGCGGCGGCGTCACCGGCCGCGACGACGCGGTTGTCGTCGACGCTGGTCGGCGTCTCGTCGGTGAGCAGCCGGCCGAGCCTGTTGCTCAGGACTCCGTCATGACGGGCGAGACGTGGTAGCTGTTGATCCGCCATGTCGTCCCTTCTCGTACCAGGACGAGCGACATGTACACGTGGGACTGCCAGCCCTTGGGATTCCGGATGATGACGTCGGCGAAGCCGCCGGCCACATCCTCGCCGAGGGTGTACGTGTGTAGAACCTTCCCCCTCGCCGTGCGATCGAGGGGGACGGCCTTGTAGTAGGCGCGCACGGCGTCGCGGCCGACGGTGGGCTCGGGTCCGAAGCCCTGGAAGAGGGCGTCGGCGGTGAACAGTTCGGCCATGGCGTCGGGGTCATGACCGTCGAAGGCGGCCGTCCAGCCGGCGAGCGCGGCGTGCATCGGGTGACTCATCGTGCGGCTTCCTTTCAAGCGCAATGTTGATAGATGGCCGGTCTAGTAACAGTAGACGACCGGTCGTATATTGCTCATATGGGACGGACCAGTGACGCCAGGCGGAAGATCCTCGACGCGGCACAGTCGCTCATTGAGCTGCGCGGCTACTCGGCGCCGGGGGTGGCCGAGATCTGCAAGACCGCGGGCGTGCCCAAGGGCAGCTTCTACTACTTCTTCGAGTCCAAGGAGGCCCTGGCCCTGGCCGTCCTCGACGAGCACTGGGCCGCCCAGCGGCGGGACTGGACGCGCGTGCTGACCGACGCGACGGTGGAACCCCTCCCGCGACTGCGCCGGCTGTTCGAGGAGACCGAGGCCGCGCAGCTCGCCGGCCAGCAGGACTGCGGTACCGTCTCGGGCTGCATCTTCGGCAATCTCAGTCTGGAGATCAGCAACCAGACCGAGGCGATCCGCGAACGCTTGCAACAGGTCTTCGACGCGCAGGTGGACATGGTCGAGGCGGTCATCGCCGAGGCGCTGGCCCGCGGCGAGCTCGGCGTGACCGACGTCCGTGAGGCCGCTCGCTCGGTCGTCGCCCAACTGGAGGGCCAGGTGCTGTTCGCCAAGCTCTACAACAACGCTCGGCTGCTGGGCACGCTGTGGACGAACTGCCTGGCGCTGCTCGATGCCCATGTGCGGGAAGCGCGGCGGTAGACGCCTGACGGTGTGCGAGAGAGCAGAGCGCACCGCGGAGAGTGGCTCTTCCCGAGGGTGCCCACGATCGGGGCGGAGATCGCGGGGTTGGGCAGCAGCCACGCGGGCGCGCCCTGCACCTTTGTGACGCCCCACCGCGACCGCGGCGGGGCGCATTGCGCGGTACGCCTTGGCCGCGATGACAACCTCACGCGGCGCGCGCCTTTCCTGAGAGCACACCCGAGGATCGCTTCGCCGGGTCCGCGGTCGGCACGACCCGCGCCCACTTTCTCCGGGTCCCCTCCGGAACCGTCGTGGTGATCTCCACCAGAAACTCTCGCATGATGCCGCTCCGACGCTGAGGTGCGCGGTCGCTTCGCGTGGGGACCGCCGTGTCAACATCGTCCGCCGGTTCCCTGAGCCGTGCCACGACCGATTTCCTCCCTGGTGAGAGCCCGGCGCTCTCACCGACGGCGGCCCACGCTCCTCGCAGTAGCCCCGGCCCTCCTCCTCCCGCGCCCCTCCATGCGTCCCCGCCACCGCACTGACCTGTACTGGGAGTCCTCTCCTAGCAAGTAGGAGGAAGCCGGTCCCGCCCGGATGCCCTCTGACCTTTGACTTCGCCAGGTCCAAGTGCATTTACTGCGAATAGTCGACCGACCGACTATGAACGGTCGGCGCGACGTCCTCCCGCATCTCGACGAAGGTCATCATGAACTCTCAGAACCAGAAGGTCGCAGTCATCACCGGTGCCTCGCAGGGCATCGGCGCCGGGCTGGTCGAGGCGTACCGCAAGCTCGGCCACGCCGTCGTCGCCACCTCCCGTACCATCGCCCCCGCCGGCGACGTGGACGTCGTGACCGTCCAGGGCGACATCGCCGACCCGGCCACCGCCGAGCGCGTCATCGCCACCGCCGTCGAACGCTTCGGACCTATCGACACCCTGGTCAACAACGCGGGAGTCTTCGTGGCCAAGCCCTTCACGGACTACACCCAGGACGACTACGCCACCGTGACCGGTGTGAACCTCGCCGGCTTCTTCTGGATCACCCAGCTGGCCGTCGAGCGGATGCTCGCCCAGGGCGGCGGTCACATCGTCAACATCACCACCAGCCTGGTCGATAGCGCCGACGCCCGCGTCCCCTCCGTGCTGGCCTCGCTGACCAAGGGCGGGCTGCAGTCCGCCACCAAGTCCCTCGCCATCGAGTACGCCACCCGCGGCATCCGCGCCAACGCCGTCTCCCCGGGCACCATCAAGACCCCCATGCACCCCGAGGAGGCCCACGAGTTCCTCGCCGCGCTGCACCCGGTCGGCCGGATGGGCGAGCAGAGCGACATCGTGGACGCGGTGATCTACCTGGAGAACGCCCCGTTCGTCACCGGCGAGATCCTCCACGTCGACGGCGGCATGAGCGCGGGTCACTGAAACCCGGTCCCTCCCCTTCGCCTGAACCGGGCGGCAGAACCCCGCCGCCCGAGCGTCGCCTGACGCCGCACGAATATCTCCGGGTCCTGGACCCGCGTCGAAAGGCTTTGGCATGACCAAGATCGGCATAATCCTCGGAAGCACGCGCCCCGGCCGCAACGGCGAGGCCGTGGCCCGCTGGGTCCACGACGTGGCCAAGCAGCGCAGTGACGCCGAGTTCGAGCTGATCGACCTGCTCGACTACCGGCTTCCGCACCTGGACGAGGCCGTTCCGCCGATGATGGCCCAGTACGCCCAGCCGCACACGCTGAACTGGGCCTCCACGGTCGCCTCGTACGACGGCTTCATCATGGTGACGCCGGAATACAACCACTCCACGACGGGGGCGCTGAAGAACGCCCTCGACTACCTCTTCGCGGAGTGGAACAACAAGGCCGTCGGCTTCGTCGGCTACGGCTCCCTCGGCGGCACCCGCGCGGTCGAGCACCTGCGTCTGATCGTCGGCGAGCTCCACATGGCCGACGTCCGCTCCCAGGTCGCCCTGTCCCTCGCCCACGACTTCGTGAACTACAGCGAGTTCAAGCCCAACGACGACCAGATCGACGCCCTGAACACCACGATCGACCAGGTCGTCGCCTGGGCCGACGCCCTCGCCCCGCTGCGCACGAAGTGACGACCGCGACAGCGCCTGCCCCACGACCGAATCGGCCCTGAGCCGGCCTCATCCCGGCGGCCCGGGACGCTCGGCGAGCGTCCCGGGTCGTCCGGGCACCACCCGTTCACGCTGAGAGGACGACAACGCACATGAGCAAGTTCCTCGGAATCGCCCACATCGCCATCGTGGTGCGCGACATGGCCACCAGTGTCGACTGGTACCGGCGCACGCTGGGGTTCCAGCCGGTCGGCGAAGTGATGCCCGGGCCGGTCGAGGCGGGGCATCCCCGGCAGGTCATGCGCCACGCCGACAGCGGGCTCGTCCTGGCCGTCCATGAGCCCCTGCGACGCAGCGGCGACATGTTCGACCCGTCCCGCACCGGGCTCGACCACTTCTCGCTCACCGTTCCCGACCGGGCCGCCCTGGACGGCTGGACCCGGCACCTGGACGCACTCGGGGTGTCCCGTTCACCGGTACGGGACACCGGTTATGCGGAATTCGTCTCCGTGCCCGATCCCGACGGCATCGCCTGGGAATTGTGGGCCACCAAACCGGAACACTGAGTGAATCAGGAGCCCGATTATGAGCAGGACTTTCCTCATCACCGGCGTCAGCAGCGGCCTGGGCCGGGCCTTCGCCCGGGAAGCGTTGCCCGCCGGAGACGTCGTCGTCGGCACGGTCCGCGATCCGGAGCAGGTCGACGCGTTCGAGGCGCTGGCCCCGGGACGGGCCGTCGCCAGGCTGCTGGACGTGACCGACGACGACGACGTCCTCACGGTGGTCGATGAGGTCGAGCGGACCGTCGGCCCGATCGACGTGCTGATCAGCAACGCCGGGTACGGCCTGGAGGGCACCGTCGAGGAGTCGAGCATGGACGACCTGCGCCGGCAGTTCGATGTCAACGTGTTCGGCAGCGTCGCCGTCATCAAGGCCGTCCTGCCCCGCATGCGGCAGCGGCGCCGCGGCCACATCGTCACGCTGTCCTCCATGGCGGGGCTGACAGCGCTGCCCGGTGTGGCCTTCTACGGCGCCGGCAAGTTCGCGATGGAGGGCATCGCCGCCTCGCTGGCGCAGGAAGTCGCCGGCTTCGGCATCCACGTGACGTCGCTGGCGCTCGGCTCCTTCCGCACGGACTGGGCCGGTCGTTCGATGGTCCGCGCTCCTCGTACGGTTCCGGACTACGACACCGTCTTCGGTCCGATCCGGGCCGCCCGCCAGGCCAAGGACGGCAGGCAGGCCGGCGACCCGGTACGCGCGGCGAAGGCGCTGCTCCGGGTCCTCGAAAGCGACAAGCCTCCGCTCCACCTCGTGCTCGGCAGTGATGCCGTGCGCCTGGTCGAGCAGGGACAGCGGCAACTGGCCGCTGACCTGGCCGCATGGTCCGAGCTGTCGGCCTCCACCGACTTCCCCACCGACGACGGACCGATAACCGACTGATGAGTGGCCGCCAGACGCCGACCTCTGGTCCGTGGGTGCCCAGGGTGGTGTTACGCATGCTGTTCTGCCTTCGCATCGGATCGGGGATCGGAGTGGTGCGCAGGCCGGCCTGCGCACCGGCCCGCAGTCCCGCCGAACGCGCGCTGGATGTCCCACGAGCGGTGTCAGTGGAGTGCGGCCAGGGCCGTGCGACAGAGGACGTCCTCGGCCCGGTCCCAGGTCCAGCCGTTCTCGACCACGAGGGTGCGCCAGCCGGTGGGTCCGAACCAGTGCCAGAGCAGGTCGGCCGTCTCCTTCACCGAGTACGTAGGGGACGGAGACAGCGTGTGCAGATGGCGGGCGGCCGTGCGCAGCGCGTCGCGGTAGTCCGCGGTGGCGCGCTCCCACAGGGCCTCGCCGTCCTCGTGGCCGGGCAGTGCCTTGCGGATCGCCTCGTGCACGGTGAACTGACCCTCGTTGCCCATCCGCGTGCCATGAGCCAACGCTCGCAGCACCGACTCCGGCGTCCGCTCCTCGAGCAGTGCCCGCATCGCCTGCTCGTAACCGGAGGCGCTCACTCCCTGGTCGACGATCCGGTTCAGGATGTCGCTCTTGCTCCCGACGCTCGCGAACACGGTCTTCGATGCGACACCCGCCGCCGCGGCGATGTCGGCGACGGTCACCCGCCCGTAGCCACGTTCGGCGAACAGCTCCGTGGCCTGACGCAGGATCAGCTCGCGTGTCCGTGCGGCGGACTGTTCGCGCAGCGGGGAGACGTAGGAGCGCTTGGCCGGCATGATCGCATTCTATCGCGATGAATTAATTAGGCGTGCTATAACCTCAATTAGCGTCGGCCGCGTCCGGATGCGGCCGACCATGCCGCCAGCGTCGCGCGGCCCACGTCTTCACCGCGACCGCGCAGCCGACGAGAGGCAGCCACACCATGGGAATGGACTCCACAGAACTCGCCCACGGACTCTTCCGGGTCCTCGAAGCAGGTGATCCAGCACTGGCCGCCGATGTGGTCCACGAGGACTTCCACAACCGCGAGGCGGTCGTGGCACCTCTGGCCTGCGCTCTGCCCGGCCCGGCCGGGGTCCTCGCCTCGGGCGCGTGGATGCGCTCCGCCTTCAGTGACCTGCGCTTCCCGGTCCTCAGAATCGCCCGCAACGACGACCAGGTCTGGGTACGGCTGCGCATGCGCGGCCGCCACACGGGTCCCTTCGTCCGCTACCGCGACGGCGCACTCGACCAGGCCGTACCCCCGACCGGGCGTGACATCGATTTCGAGCAGATCCATGTGCTCGGCCTCCGCGACGACAAGGTGGTGAGCCATGAAGCCGTACGCGACGACATCACCATGCTCGGCCAGCTCGGCGTCTTCCCTCCGGCCCCGCCCACGGCACTCCGTATGATCGCCTGGCGTGTGACCGGACGGGCTGTCCGCGCCGCCGCCCATGTGACCGCAGAGGCCGCCGAGGCGGCCGCACTGCTGAACGACAAACCGTCACAAGGCCACTGAACCGACCGCGAAATGTCGGCAGAGGGGGGCCTCCTCCGGTATCGACGGCGGCCGTCCGAGGCTCTCAGTCCGACGCTCTGGCGGACCGGCGTCGCCGCACCAGGTGACCGCCGATCAATCCGGCCGCGACGTGGGTGACCAAGAGTCCCCCGATCATTGCCAGCCCGAGGCGGCTGCTGATCCACAGGTGCACGCCCACGGAGAGCAGGAGAAGTGGTGCCAGGCTCCAGCGCAGCGTCCGGCCGGCGCGGTGGCGGGACGTCATCGGGCCCTCGGTCCGGTTCGGGCGGGTCGCTCGGACGGGTGCTCGCCGGGACGCGCAGCGCAGGTGTAGTGCAGTAGTGGCCACTGGTCGCCGTCGTCTTCAATGGTGAATCCCGCGCCGGCGATCAGGTCGGCGAACTCGCCGATCGGGTTGCGCGCCATCGCCGGCCCGGCGAGGGCACTGGTGACGTGGGTGGCGAGGCGGCCCTCGGGCGGGCGGAAGTCGGCGATCAGCAACCTGCCGCCTGGGCGCAGCACGCGGAACATCTCCGAGAACGCGGTCGCCCGCGCGGCGGCGGGTACGTGATGGACGGCGTAGGCGGAGGTCACGACGTCGAACGTGTCATCGTCGAAGGGTAGATCCTGAGCTTGGCCGAGTACGTAGGAACCGGGCGCGTGGCGACGGGCGTAGGCGATCATCGGCTCCGAGGCATCCAGTCCGGTCGCCTCCCCGACCGGGCCCACGCGGGCGGCCAGCGCGCGGGTCAGGGCCCCTGTGCCGCAACCCACGTCCAGCACCCGATCGCCGAGGCCGGCACCGGATCGGGCCGCCAGCCGCCCGTACAACCGGCGGCGCATCCCGCCGAATGCGATCGCCGTGGCCACCTCGTACGCGCGGGCGCGCTCGATGACGCCGCCCGCGTCGGGTCGCTCGTCGTGGCTGTGCAGGAATCGTCCGAGTCCCATGACACCCTCCCTACTTAGTCGTGACTAAGTAAGCCATCAACTTAGTCGCGACTAAGTAGGGAGGCAAGTGGCTCTAGGATGCGTATGTGAGCGATCTGCCCAACATGTCGCGCTCGGCATCTCGGACCCGCCTGAGCCCGCAGGAGCGGCGTGAGTCGATCCTGGCGGCGGCGATCGAGGTGTTCGCGCAGAATGGCTACCGGGCGGGAAAGGTTTCCCAGGTGGCGGAGCGGGTCGGAGTCAGCGAGCCGGTGATCTTCCAGAACTTCGGCTCCAAGGCGGCGCTGTTCGCGGCCGTGCTGGAACGCGCCACGGTCTTGATCGAAGCCGAGTTCGCGGGTCTGGCCGACAGACTGGGCTCGGTGGCGGATCTGCTGGCCGAGCTCCTGGCCCCCGGCCACCTCGAACTCCTGCACGCTCCTGGATCGCTGGGCGTGCTGTTCGCCGACGCGGCCGCCCTCACTGACGAGCCCGGCGTCGCCGACGCCGCCCGTCGCGCCGTGCAGACCGCTGCGGGCCTGCTCGCCGAGTTGCTGCGCCGCGGTCAGGCCGACGGCGACATCAGGCTCGACCTGGACCCCGAAATCGGCGCCTGGTGGGTGCTGTCCATGATGGCCGCCCGGCCGTTTCGGGCCGCCGTCGTCCCCGACCGGCGCGACCTGGAGGCGGGCCTGGCCGGCCTCACGATCCAGGCCCTCACAGTGCGGCACGGTCCGCGCTGAGGCCTGTCACACTTCCGGCCGCAGGACAGGGCGGCGTGGTGGTCGACCCTGTCATGGGATCGCGGGTCGGCGTGTACGAGCGCTGAAACGGGTCGTCGGGTCGACAGCGACGACGTGGACGCCGTTGGCGAGATCCGCGAAAGGCGGGTCCACACCGCTCAATCCAAAACCCAGCATTCGCATGCTACGAATATTCGAGCGGCACGGTTGTGTCGACCGGGTCAGGAGCGGGTCCTATCGGGCTGACGGGTTCGGACCGAGTGCATACCTTGTGAGGCCACCGACTCGCTCTTGGAGACCCTGACCCCATGGTCGCTCCACCACATGCCGAACGCGACGAGCGCGACGATGAAGCCGATGATGCCAAAAAGTACCCACAACCCGTTGCCGCCGCCGATCGAGCTGTTGTACGCGGCAATCATCGCGATGCCGAAAATCAGGCCGGGAACCGCGACGGCGAGCCGACGCAACCGCAGCTTCTGTATCTCCCCTGCGGAGGGGATGGTGACCAGCACGGTGGTGTTGCAGTTGCCGCAGTATACGCGAACGGTCGTGACGCCATCGGCCGGTCGGGGGCTGTTGATCGGGTAGGTCATGTAGTGGTAGGTCGTCGATCTGACCCGCTCGGTCTTGCCGAGCATGTGGGCCAGTCGAACCGCTGGAACGTTCTCAATCGGATGAAACATAATGAGACCTAATTCTATAGTCTATTCGGCCTGGGAAAGGTGCGGATGAATCATATGTCGCGCCAGCGTCGACCTGATCACGGAAGCATATTCATTGGCTGTGACCGTCACCTACCGTGCCCGGTCACGGCCTCCCTCGATTCAAGAGCCGGCGGCTGACCGAATGCAGCGGGGCGAAGCTCTCGTAATTGTCGTGAGGGCTGGCCGATGAATAGGCCCCGTGCTCACGCATGCAACGGCTCTACCGGTGTTCGTTACGGCTGGGGCGCATCGCAGAGGCTCATGAGTCCCTTGTTTTTCAGTGGCGGGTCAGCGGTCGGGCCCGGCTGTCGCGTCGGGTGGGCCGGGTGAAGCGAGCATCTGGGGCCTAGGTCGTCAACTCCGTGGCGAGGGTGATGAGTTCGAGCCAGATCCGACGAACAACGCCGGACCTTAAACGGCTACTTCCGCACCGGCATCGTCACCGACGACGGGTGATCGCCGCCGGTGTAGATCGTCATCGGCCCGAGCGTCTTGACGCCGCCGTCCAGTTGCGGCGACAGGTGAGGTACGTCGAAGCCCTCGACCGCCAGCCGCAGTCGGTGTCCGGGCCTGATGGCCGCGCCCGTCGGGAAGATCTCCACGTCCACGGGCGCGATCGTGCCCGGCGTCAGGTCCTTCTTCGTCGACTTCAGGAACGGGTGCCAGGGCTGGATCATCTTGCCGTCCAGGTAGCGTGACTTCTTCTCGTCCAGCGCCCGCTGGGAGATGCTCTCCCAGCCCCCGGTGATCCGGTGGACGCTGCCGTCGGGCGCGACGTCCTCGACCGCCAGCGACAGCATGCCGTCGCCGGTGCTGGTCGAGACGTACAGGTGGGCGTTGATCGGCCCCTGGAAGCGCAGCGTCTTCGTCGCAGGCGCGGAGTCGAAGGTGAGTCCGGTGGCATCGTTGAGCCGGTTGTCGGTCCAGCACGGCAGGTCTTTGAGCACCGCGCTCGCCAGGCCGCCGGTCCATTGGTCGGTCGAGCGCGTGCACAGGCCGCTGACCGGCAGCGGCTGGAGTGTGGACCTCCCCAAGGCCGCGGTTCCGGTGGTCAGGCCACCGGACTTGACCTCGGTGGTCGAGGACCCGGAGAGCTTGAAGGTCTTCGCGGACAGGTCGCTCGCGATCCACTTCTGCTTCCGTACCCATCGTCCAGTGCCCTGCTCGTAGTAGGTCACCGGCGCGATCTGGTCCAGGTCGGTGTCCTGCCCCTTGATCCAGTGGTCGAACCAGCGCAGCTCGAGCTGGGCCAGCGACCCGTAGCCGGCGGCGCCGAACTCCTTGCCCTTGCCCGACCCGGCCTGGAGGTGGTTCCACGGCCCATCGATGAACTTCACGGGTGTCCCGTTGCGCTGGATTCCCTCGAAGAGCAGGGGCTCGCCGCGCTGGAAGATGTCGTACTCACCGCCGATGATGAACGTCGGGACCTTCACCTTGTCGATGCGCGTGATCGGCTTGCGCTCCGCCCAGTACGGGCCGTCGTACGCCACATTCCCGCCCAACACTCCCGAAAGCACCTCCGGCAGGGTGCCGCCGACGCCGCCGGCGATGTGGTCGACCGCCATGGTCAGGGCCGACTTCGGCTCCTTGAGGCTGAACGCGGGGGGAATCGCGCCGGCCGCGGAGACGAGCATGAACCACTGCGGCAGGAAACCTGCGTCCATCTCCCCGCCCGCGGCGGCAACGTCGCGGTAGGGATCGGCTGCCGGCACCGTCGGGAAGATCGCCTTCAGCCCAGGCGGCTGCTGCTCGGCAGCGAAGAGCTGCTCGATGCCGAGGTAGGAGCCGCCCTGCATGCCCACCTTGCCGTCGCTCCATGACTGCCTGTGCGCCCAGGCCACGACCTCGCCGGCGTCCTTGTTCTCCCTCTCGCTGAACGCAGACCATCGGCCCTCGGAGCTGCCCGTGCCACGCGCGTCGACCCAGAGCTCCGCATAGCCACGGTCGACGAAGTAGTCAGCAGGGACGTTGGTGCCGAGGAGAGCGCCACTGTTGGTGCCGATCGGCAGCCGCTTGTTGTACGGCGTGACCGTCACCAGCACGGGCAGCTTCTGCTTCACGGCCTTGCCGTCGGCGGTCGCCGGGAGCGTGAGGTCACCCCGCAAGATCTTCCCGTCACTCATCCGGATCGCCAGGTCCTTGCGCGTCACGGTGTTGTGCCATTGCGCGGGTCGCGGCTTCCAGCTGTCGGTAAGCGGTGCCGAGGCCGATCGAGCGGGCGCCTCGGCAACGGACGCGAGCACCAGCGCAAGGACGGGCAGCAACATCAACGAGCGAGCGTTCAGCTTCATGGGTCCCCTGTGGGTACATTTACTACTGCTCCGTAGTAAATTGCTACGTGACGGTAGTAATTGTCAAGTGGCGGCCGTTCCAAAGGCCGCTACCCTGTCCGACGTGGCGGAGGCAGAGGTGGGCACGCGACGACAGCGACGCGCGTACGCACCGCGGATGCCCCTCGAGCAGCGCCGCCGGCAGCTGCTCGACGCGGCACTCGCGCTCATCGTCCGCGAGGGGTACGCCGGCCTCACCGTCGAGGCGATCGCCCAGGAGGCAGGGGTCACCAAGCCGGTCGTCTACGGCGCGTACGCCAATCTCTCACTCCTGCTCACCGCGCTCCTCGACCGGACCCAGAGTGATGCCGTCACCCAGCTCCTGGCCGCCTTCCCGCAGGATCCGCGTCGCCTCACCTCGAAGCACCTCGCAGGAGACATCGCCCGCACATGGGCACGGACCGTACGCGAGAACCCGCAGACATGGACGCCCGTCCTGGGTACCGGCGCGCAGACACCAGCGCCCGTCCTCGACCGGATCGAGCAGGGTCGCGAGGTCGTACGCAAAGCCCTCGCCGACTTCATCGGCGGGGGTCGCGACCTGGACGCCGCCACGGCCCGACATCACCTCTGGACGGCTCACGCCGTGGTCGCCGCCGCCGAGCACTTCGGACACCTGGTGCTGACCCGCCCCGACGCCATCACCGACGACGAACTCGCCGCGCTCTTCGACGATCTGGTCAACGGCCTTCTGCGCCGGACCTGAGCAGAAGACCGGGTAAGGTGCGCCGGGACTGTACGGTCAGAGCGACAGAACCGTTAACTGGACACGCCGCCGCAAAGACCTCAGCCTTGGACCTCGGGTGCGCCTGTGGGCGCGGAAACCGGGTTCGGTGACCTTGACCTGCGGCTCCATAGCTGGGGCATGGTCGGGTAGCGGGCATCATCGCTGTTTGCATGTTTCTGCTGGTCCGCCGGTACGGCGAGACGTCCTGGACCGCAGCGCTGCTCCCGGTCTCGGTCGATCTGCTCGAACGCGATGTCGCGGTGAAGGAGCTTCACCTGCCCGCCGGCGACGGCGCGGAGTCCGCCAACCGCCTGCGGCGGGTCATGCGAGAGGCGCGCACGATCGCGCGCGTCTCCCATCCCCACGTGGTGGAGATCCACGACCTGGTCGAGTACGAGCGCCGGCTGTGGATCGTCATGGAACTGGTCGACGGGCCATCGCTCGCACACCTGATCACGCTGTACGGGCCGATGTACCCCCAGCGTGCCGCCAGTCTGGGCCTTCAGTTGCTCGAGGCGCTGCAGGCCGTCCACGCCGCGGGCGCGCTGCACCGCGACGTCAAGCCCGCCAACGTGCTGGTACGCCCGGACGGCAGCGCCGTACTCACCGATTTCGGCATCGTAGCCCTGAACGGCGACGAATCGCTGACCGAGACCGGCGCGCTGATCGGCTCCGCCGACTACATGGCCCCGGAGCGGCTGACGGACGGGGCGGTGGGCCCGGCGAGCGACCTATGGTCGCTGGGAGTGACCCTGTGCGCCATGGTCAGCCGCGATTCGCCGTTCCGGCGCTCCGAGATGGCGGCGAGCCTCCACGCCGCGGTCTTCGGGGAACCGGCGATCCCGCCCCAGGCCGGGCCGTTGCGCGCGGTACTGAAGGCCCTGCTGCGCAAATCCCCCGACCAGCGTCCTTCCGCGACCGAGGTGGCGGTCGCGCTGCGACAGGTCGCCGACGGCCTGCTCGAGCCCGCCCCAGCAGGGCAGACGACCCTGACGGCCGGCACCGGCCTCCTTCCCCCGGTGGAGAACCGCAGGCGGAGACGGTGGCCGATGGTGACCTCAGCCCTGCTGCTGCCGGCCGTGGTCGTGGCCGCCGGCCTCTACGCCTCCAGAACACCCCCGTTCAGGGGACGGACGACCGTCTCCAAGACCACCGTGATCGATGCCGGCAGGACCTGGCAGCAGGCGGAGGTACCCGTCCGCAAAGGGGACGCGGTGATGGTGCGCTACGTCAGGGGAACGTGGACGGTGGACTACCGCGGCAACGTCACGTCCGGCCCTCAGGGGTACGGCAGCACGGACGACGCCTCCGTGACCTCTGTCGCGGCCTCCTGCAAGGTGAACGCCACGGCTCTTCGTGAACTGACACGGCCACATCATCACCGGACTGGAACAAGGATTGCTCCAGAGTGGCAGCAGGTTCGCTGCACCCGACGGTCACCGATCGTCGATCGAGCGTAGGAGCCGGGCGGGGATGACGAGGTCGGCGTGTTGGCGGGTTTCGGCGATGAGGTCGGCGTTGCGTTGGTCTGTGCCCGTCGCCCAGGCCACCGCCGCTTCGTGGTCCTTGCCGAAGCGTTCGTGGCGGGCGATGAGGCGGCGTAGGCGCTCGTCCGTGTCGAGGTCGCAGTACCAGACCTCGTCGAGTTGCTGCCGTACGCGCGCCCAGTGATCGTCGCCGAGCAGAAGGTAGTTCCCTTCAGTGACGATGAGCCGGGCGGCGCGCGGTATGGGGATACTGCCGGCGATCGGTTGCTCGATGTCGCGTTCGAACGCGGGCGCGTAGACCACTTCGTCCTCGTCCGCGCGCAGTCGGCGGAGCAGGGCGGCGTAGCCGGCGGCGTCGAAGGTGTCCGGGGCGCCTTTGCGGTCACGCCGCCCGAGGCGGTCGAGTTCGACGTCTGCGAGGTGGAAGCCGTCCATCGGCACGTGCGCCACCCACTGGCCCGGCTCCCCGCCGTCGGGGGGTGTCCGGCGCAACATCCTGACCACGTGCCGGGCGAAGGTCGTCTTGCCGGCTCCGGGCGGGCCGGTGACGCCCAGGACGACACGGTGCCCGCCTGTCATGAGCGAACGGGCGCGTGTCGTGAGCTCCTCCAGGGTCATCGCCGGTCCTGGCTTGCGGCTAGGTGGCCGGCGATGAACCCGCGGGCGTGTCGTGCCAGGTCCTCACCGTCCGACCAGAGGTTGCGCCAGATGGCCAGATCGTTGGACAGGCCGGCCATCACCACGGCGGAAGAGAAGGACTCGAATGTGATGGGACCTCGGTAGCCGATGTTGGCCAGGGCGTGGAAGAACGAGGTGAAGTCCAGGTGCCCGGAGCCGAGGTAGCCGCGATGGTTCTCGCCGATGTGCACGTAGCCGAGCCTGTCCCCGACCTCGTGTACGGGCCGGACCAGATCGTCCTCCTCGATGTTCATGTGGTACGTGTCGAGGTGGATGAGCACGTTGTCCTCGCCGATGTCGTCGGCGAGGACGAGCGCGTCGTGGGCGGTGTTGATGACGTTGGTCTCGTAGCGGTTGCAGATCTCGATGCCGAGGGTCATGTCGCGCCGGCGGGCTTCCTGCGCGAGCCGCCGCAGCACGGCCACGACGTTTCGGCGCCCCGCGTCGCTGAGCGGCCTGTCGTATTTGCCGAGCGCGCTGTAGAGCGCGCCGGTGAAGTGCGTGCCGCCGAGCCGGTCGGTGACGGCGAGGGAGTCCTGGAGTAGTTTCTCACCGCGTTCGACGACGGCGACGTCCTCGCTTGAGATGTCGGCGTCGAAGGCCAGGCCGCGGGAGCAGGCCACGCCCAGGCCCGCGGCCTTCAACTTCTCGCGCGCCGCTTCGACGTCGAGGTTCACCGAGTCGTGCAGGGAGAGCTCGAGCAGGTCGAAGCCCGTCGCCTTGGTCTTCTCGATCGCGTAGGTGAGCGATGAGGGTGAGGTGTCACCGACCCAGACGAGGGCGTGCACGCCGATCGGGTTTTCCGTGGTCTGCGCGGTCATAGGGGAATGGGTTCCTTCTGGTGGTGGCGGAACGGGATCAGTGGCTCTTGGCGCCGGTGATGAGGGCGACGATCTCCTCGCCCGTCGTGTCGGACGTGCGGCGGCCGCCGACACAGCGGCCGGCTCGCATCACCCATACCTGGTCGCTGAGCCGCATGACCTGCGCGAAGTCGTGGCTGATCAGCAGGATGGCATGTCCCTCGTCGCGGAGCCCGAGGATGAGCTCCTCCACCCGGGCGGTCTCCTGGACGCCGAGGGCGGCAGTGGGCTCGTCCATGATGACCAGCCGGGAGCTGAAGCCGGCCGCCCGGCAGATGGCCACCGCCTGGCGCTGACCGCCGGACAGCCGCCGGACGCGCGACCTCACCGCCGGGACGTTCACCGCCAGTGTGGACACCATCTCCTGCGCGCGGGCCTGCATGGCCCGGCGATCGAGGATCGCGATGGGACCCAGCCGCCGGACGAGCTCCCGGTTGAGGAACAGGTTCTGCCAGACGGTGAGGTCTTCGACGAGCGCGAGATTCTGGTGGACGGTCTCGATACCGGCCGTGCGCGCGTCCTCGGGGGACCGGAAGTCGGTCGGTCGGCCGTCGAGGAGCACGCGTCCGCCGTCGGGCCGGTGGATCCCGGAGACGCAGCGGACCAGGGTCGACTTGCCCGCGCCGTTGTCACCCACCAGGGCTGTGATCTCCCCTTTGCGCAGGGTGAGGGATGCCTCGACGAGGGCGTGGACGTTTCCGAAGGACAGCGAGATGTTCTCGCATTCGAGCAGGATGTCTCCGGCAGGGTCGGCCGGCTTCGGCTGAACAGTCATCGCTGGAACCTCGTCATGAGTGCGGCCAGCACCACGACGATGCCGACGGCGAGGGGCTGGTAGAACTGGGAGACCCCCAGCAGCGTGAGCCCGTTGACCAGCGCCGTCAGCAACAACGCACCGATGACCGGGCCGGTGATGGTGCCGCGTCCGCCGAAGAGGCTGACCCCGCCGAGCACGACCGCGGCGACCGAGTTGAGCAGGAAGGCGGTGTTGGCGGCCGGCTCGGCGGCTCCGACCCTGGCCACGAGCAGGATCGCACCCAGTCCGGCCAGGGTTCCTGAGATCGTGTAGACGGCGATCTTGATCCGCCGGGTGCTGATGCCCATGGCCGTGGCCGACTCCGGCGCACCGCCGGTCGCCAGCACATGCGTGCCGAAGCGGCTGTGAAAGAGCACCACGTGCGCGAGGACGGCGACGACGGCCGCGATGATGAACGACCACCCGAAGATCCCGACACCGCCGGTGGACAGGCGCAGCAGGAACGGATCCACGATGGTCACCGGCTTGCCGTTGGACAGGATCAGCGCGAGCCCGGAGGCCGCCGAGAGCGTCCCGAGCGTGACGATGAAGTCGGTGATCTTCCCCCGGGCGATGAGCGTTCCGTTGACCACGCCGAGCGCGGCCGAGGCGACGACGGCGACGACGGCGGACAGCGGCAGTCCCCAGCCACTCGTGTAGGCCTGGCCGAACACGACCGCGCCGAGGGTCATGGTGGAGGCGACCGACAGGTCGATGCCGGCGGTGCTGATCACGAACGTCTGACCGACCGCCAGGATGATCAGGATCGCGGCGGCCACGAGCATCGACTGGACGTTGCCGGTGCTCAGGAATGTGGAGTTGAGGCTCTGGAAGACGACTACCAGGACGACGAGTCCGATGAGGGCCGCCCATTCGGCCCAGAAGCCGATGTCCCGTAGTCGCCTGGACCAGGCGTCGCGGCCGGGCACCGCGAGCTGTACGTCTGCCATTTCCGTCCTTCTGGTCGCGACGGCGTCCCGGGGGTGTGATGCTCCCGTCCGGGACCGCGGGTCGCCGTTACTTGCCGAGTGCCTTGAACGGGTCGTCGTAGGAGCCGAACGGCTTGGGCGTGGCGGCCAGGGCCTTGTCGGCGTTGTCCTTGGTGACCAGTTCGACAGGGGCCTTGACATCCGTGGGCAGCGTCTTGCCCTTGGCGGCGGCCTGGCAGGCCTCGACGCCCATCAAGCCGATCGCGTATGGGTACTGCGCGACGGTGGCGTCGAGTGAACCGCTCTTGACCGCGTCGAGGGCGTCTTTGATGCCGTCGACACTGATGACCTTCACCTTGCCGGTCTTGCCGGCGTTGGCGATGGCCCGCGCCACACCGAGTCCCATGTCGTCGTTGGCGACGAAGAAGCCGGTCAGATTGGGATGAGCACGCAGGACGTTGGTCGCCGCCGTGAGCGCGGTCTGCCGATCCCAGTCCGCGGCGACAGTCTGGACGATCTTCAGTTTCGGGCCGATGCCCTGCCCGAACCCCGTGATCCGCGCGCCACTGGTGACGTCTCCGGCGATGCCGCCGATGACGGCGACGTCGCCCCCGGAGCCGACCAGCTTGGCCATCTGCTCGCCGGCCATCTTGCCGGCCTGGACGTTGTCGGTGCCGATGTACGTGGCCGGAGTCGCCTTCGCGGTCTTGGCCGCCTTGGCGTCGATCGGGCTGTCGATGTTGACGATCGTCTTCTTGAGCGCAGCGATCTTGGCGAGGCCCTGCACCAGGTTGGTGCCGGAGATCGGGTTGACGATGAAGCAGGAGTAGGGCTGGCCGGCGAGAGCATTGAGCTTCTCCGCCTGCCCCGTCGTGTCAGTGATCGCGTTCGCGGCCTGCACGGTCGTCGAGACCCCGCCCGCCCGGGCCTGCTCGTCGATCCCCTGCTTCATGGTCTGGAAGAACGGATTGTCCAGTCCTTTGATCACAGCGGCGACCTTCGCACCGCCGCCGGAGCCGCCCGAACCGCCGGAACCGCAGGCACCCAGCCCCAGTACACCGGCGGTCACCACGACCGTCACCGCCGTGATCCGGCCTGCCGTCTTCTGCACTCGCATCGGAGCGCTCCTTTCGCCTTCAGTGCGACGAACATACGGGCACTTCGGGATTCCGACAACCCCTGTTTCGTCTTTTAAAGTCGTAACATGCGATACTTTCGTCTCCAGTAGCACGCGGGTAAGGTGATCTTGTGGATAGGGGTAACGCCGCCGCCTTGCGAGCGGGGGTCAGTCACGGTGAGGTGTTCGGCCTGTTCCGTGATGTCCGCGACGGCCTGACCAAAGCCGACGTTATGCGCCACAGCGGACTGTCCCGGACAGCCGTCAACCAGCGTCTCGACAGCCTCCTCGCGGCGGGGCTACTGGTCCCGGCACCGGAGGAGGCCCGCACCCGAGGCCGGCCAGCCAGTTCGTCGTCAACCGCGACCGTGGTGTGCTCCTGGTGGCCGATGTCGGCGCGACCGGGCTGCGCGCCGCTCTGTGCGACCTCGGGGGCGCGGTCCGCGCAGAGCGGGCGGCCGACGCCGATGTGACAAGCGGTCCGGAGGCCATCCTCACTCTCGTGCACCGGCTGTTCACGGAGATGCTCGAGGAGACCCGGCAGGCCGAGGAGAACGTGCTCGGCGTGGGAATCGACGTTCCCGGCCCCGTGGACTTCGCCACCGGCCGGGTGGTCAGCCCGCCCATCATGACCGGCTGGGACCGTTATGACATCCCCGGATGGTTCACCCGTCGCTACGACTGCCCGGTCCTGGTCGACAAGGATGTCAACGCGATGGCCGTCGGCGAGCAGCGCCTGCGCTATCCCGACGTGGCGCACCTGCTCATGGTCAAGATCGGCACGGGGGTCGGCACCGGCCTCATCGCCGGCGGTCAGGTCCACCGGGGAGCGGACGGCGCTGCCGGCGATGTCGGTCATATCCAGGTGACCGTCGAGGACGTCGCCGAGCCGCCGATCTGCCGATGCGGCAACGCGGGCTGTGTGGAGGCCTATGCCGGGGGCTGGGCTCTCGTCCGTGATCTCCGGGACGCCGGGCGTGAGGTGACCACCGTCAACGACGCCGTACGGCTGATCCGCAGCGGCGATCTCGTCGCCGTACGGCTGGCCCGGCGCGCGGCGCGCATCCTCGGCGGCGCGATAGCCGACACCGTAAATCTCTTCAACCCGCGCGTCATCGCCATTGGTGGCCAGCTCGCCCACACCGATGAGCAACTGTTCGCCGGCATCCGCGAGGTGGTCTACCGGCGTTCACTCCCTCTGGCGACCCGCAACCTGCAGATCGTCCGCAGCGAGCTCGACCCCAACGCGGGCATCCTCGGTCTGGCAGAGCTCCTGGTGGACGGCATCTACGCGCCACAGCGCGTCCAAGAACTGGTGGAACGCGCGGCCGGGTGAACGCCCGGTCGCCCGAGAGATGCGCGCGGGTCGTGACCCGACAGGTGGGGAAGGCATGTGGGTGGCGGCCTGGCCGCGTACGTCAGCGTCCAGGAGCAGATGAGCGAAGCCGCAATTGCCACCCTCGTCGATCACAGCGTACGTCGTATGGCCCGGCCGACTCCTGTATTCGCCGTACCACCACGGTCAGTGTCGTGTCCCTTGCGCTGATCGCTGCCGTGGTCAGCTTCGGCCACATGCGCGAACTCACCGTCCGCCACGGTGAGGCAGCGCTGAACGCGACGCTGATCCCGCTCAGCGTCGATGGGATGGTCGGCGCCTCCTCGATGTCCGTACTGCTGGCCACCCGGACCGGTGTCAGCGTCCGGTGGCTGCCGTGGACGCTCCTCATTGTCGGGAGCCTGGCGAGAGGAGACACGGAGCCTGAACCGTCGCGGGCGAGTCTTTTCAGGAGGGTCTCAGGGACGACACCACGGAGGTGGCTGATCTGCGCAAGTGCTTGCAGCGGGAGGCGTGGCAGTGGGCCCTGGCCTACCGGGCGGAGAACGGCGAGCTGCCAGGAGGCGCGGCGATCGGGAATCCCGGCGAGCTTGCCGCGTAGATCGAATCGGGGGCGGCGGGTCGGCGCCGTGGTACCGACCACGAGGTGATCCTCGACCGGCGCATCGCGATCCGGCGGGCCATGGAGATGGCCAGGCCAGGTGACGTTGTGGTGCTGGCCGGCAAGGGACCCGAGCGGACCATGCTGCTGTCCGGACCCCCGCGGTAACCCAGTCTCGCTTCCGAGGCACAGGCGTGGTCGGCGATGGCGCGTACTGGTTGGCTGACGCGGGTCCGCACCACAACCCGGCGCTCGCCGCGTTGGGTGGGAGGCAGAGGCACGGGGGATTGCGCTCTTTGTAGATACCGGTGGTGTGACGTGAGGTGCCTGGTGGTTGCCAGGCTAAGAGGCTGACGGATTCCGTTTTAGTCGCGGGAGGTCCGTCCTCTTTAGTCGCGGGAGGTCCTCGCTCCTGTCGCTCTGTGACCCAAGCCACATGCAGTTTCTGTCAGCGATCGGGGCGCTGTTCCGCTCAAGTCACCGGGAGCAAGCGAACCGACAGGAGCATCGCATGAAGCACCGCATCGTCGTCCTCGGCGCCGGTTATGCCGGGGCCTATGTGGCCGGGAACCTGGCCCGCCGGCTGTCCCCGGCGGACATCGAGATCACCGTGGTCAACGCCGTGCCGGATTTCGTCCAGCGGCTGCGGCTGCACCAGTTGGCGGTCGGCCGGGAGATCGAGGCTCCGAAGCTCGCCGACGTCTTCGCGGGCACGGGGATACGGCTGCGCGTGGCCCGTGTCACCGCCGTCGACCCCGAGGGCCAGGTCGTCGCCGTGGCCGACGCCGACGGCGGCGGCGAGCTCGGCTACGACACGCTTTTGTACGCGCTCGGCAGCCACGGTGCCGACCACGCCGTCCCCGGCGCGGCCGAGCACGCCTTCGATGTGGCCGCCAGGCCCTCGGCGCTGCGTCTGCGCGAGCGCCTGGACAGCCTGGGCAGGCGGGGTGAGGGCGGGCGTGTGGTGGTCGTCGGCGACGGGTTGACCGGCATCGAGACCGCCACCGAGATCGCCGAATCCCGGCCCGGCCTGGCGGTGGCGCTGGTCGCCCGCGGCGAGTTGGGCGCCCGGCTCTCCGCCGGAGCCCGAAGCCACCTGTGCCGGGCCTGCGACCGGCTGGGCATCACCGTCCTGGAGCACACCAGCGTCGAAGCCGTCGAAGCGACGCGGGTGCTGTGCGCCGACGGCACCGCCCTGGCGTCCGACGCAACCGTGTGGACGGCCGGGTTCGCGGTCGACCCCATCGCCGCCGCCGGCGGGCTGGAGGTCACCGGGAACGGGCAGATCGTCGTCGATCGCACCATGCGGTCGGTCTCGCACCCGAACGTCTACGCCACCGGTGACAGCGCCTACGCCATCGGCGACAACGGCCGGCCGCTGCCGATGTCCTGCGCTTCGGCCGGATACACCGGCAGGCAGGCCGTCGAGGCGATCGTGGGACGCCTGACCGGGGGCAAGGCCCCACACACCAAGCTGCTCTACTACGGCAACCACATCAGTCTCGGGCGGCGGGACGGGATCGTGCAGATGGTCGACGACGAAGGGCGAGCAAAGCCGAAGTACGTGGGCGGCCGGAAGGCCGGGCGGATCAAGGCGGGCATCGTCAAGATGTCGCTGTGGGCCACCTCGCACCCGACCTTCGGCCTGCCCAAGCGCAAGCACCGCCTGGCCGCCGCGCCGGACGCGACCGCCGAGAAGGCGGTCGCGTACGCCGAGAAGGCTCGCGTAGCCGCCTCATAGGGTGGGGTGGTCCGCGTGGACAGCACCGCCACGGATCGCTTCGACACCAGCCGGTTCGAGGCCAGCCGGAACCGGCTGGCCTCGCTGGCGTACCGGTTGCTGGGCTCCGCCGCCGATGCCGAGGACGTCGTGCAGGATGCGTTCCTGCACTGGCAGGCCGCGGACCGGCAGCGGATCAAGGTGCCGGAAGCATGGTTGACCAAGGTCGTCACCAACCTGTGCCTCGACCGGCTCCGCTCGGCACAAGCCCGCCGCGAACGCACCGCTGGCGCCTGGCTGCCCGAACCGCTCCTCGACGGCGACCCGATGCTCGGCCCGGCCGACACTTTCGAGCAGCGCGAATCGGTCTCCCTGGCCGTGCTGACGCTCATGGAGCGCCTGTCGCCCCTCGAGCGGGCCGTCTACCTCCTGCGCGAAGCGTTCTCCTACAGCCACGCCGAGATCGCCGAGATCCTCGACATCACCGATTCCGCAAGCCAGCAGCATCTCCACCGGGCCCGGCGCCGCATCGCCGCCGCGCGCCGCCACGGGGGCGGCGAAGTCGACCCGGCATCCGCCCGCAGGGTCGTCGAGGAATTCCTCGCCGCCGCCTTCTCGGGCCGCACCGAGCGGCTGGTGGCGCTACTCACCGATGACGCGACCGCGATCTCCGACGGCGCCGGCCTGACCGAGAAGCTGCTGCGGTACGACACTCCGCAGCGCATCGCCGCCGTGGCACGGGCCGGCTTCACACCCACACCCGCGAAACGGCGATTCGCCGGCGGCACGCCCGCCATCCACTATGCGCTCGTCAACGGCGCCCCCGCCATCCTCTTCGTGATCGGCGACCAGGTCATCGGCGCCGTGACGTTCGACATCACCGGCGGCAAGATCGCAACCGTGCGCGGCATCGCCGCCCCCACCCGCCTCGCCCGCCTCACCGAAGCCTGGCGGCAGCACGAACCGGACACGCCGCTCATCACCCAGTGGTGACCTGACGCCGACGGCGGCCAGGCGCAACCGCCGCGCTGCGATGAACCGCTCCCGGGCTTGGGACGCCACCGGCCGCATGTGGAGGCGTGCAGCGGCTCGCTGCCGTCACGCGCTGAGAGCGCTCCGCCGGGAAGGCAATAGCCAACGAGTTCGGCCGCAGCGAACGCCGGGGGCGGCTTGTCGAGCAGTCTGGACCAGGCGGGCGACTTGGCGAAACCGCACCGTAGGCAGGCAAGACCGATGCCGCGCTTCGCCACAGTCGTCGCACGCTCGGTCCTCGAAATCAATCTTTACAGTGACGGCGTAGCCGAATATCTTGCCTGGTCACGCCTACGGTGAAGGGATGATCCGCTTTCGGCCGGTGAGGTCAGACGCCGACTCAAGGCACGACCGGTCTCAGCCCTGTTCGGAGTCGGGCGATGGGCCACCTTCACATACCGGTCAGAAGGCAGGAGCCCGCCAACTTCCAGGACGGTCACGCCACGTGCGGAATCGCGGATCGGTACGGCGGAAACCGGCTTGGGTGGTCTGGTTGCCTCTCGTCGGCTGGGCTGCGCTGATCATCGGCGCATTCGGGATAGGCGCACTCCTGCGCCGGGCCGGGGAGATGCCGGTGGATGCGTTCCCGCCGCTGCATGCCGAGGCTCGGTTACTGCTCCGTCCCTTGCTGCCCGCGGTGGCCCTTGGACTGGTCGGGGTCGCGGTCCTGCCGGTGACGGCGCGGCGGTTGCCGTGGCGGCCGCTGCTGGCGGTCGCGTGGCTGGGTTCGGTGGGCTGGGCGGTGGTGCTCCAGCTTCCCGATGGCATTTCCCGGCCGCTGACTACCCCGACGGAGTACCTCGCCGAGTTGCCTGCGATGGATGATGACCCCCTGGACTGGCTGCGCGGTTTCACCTCGGAGATGCAGGCGCTTCCCACTCACGTGAAGGGGCATCCGCCGCTGCCCATGCTGGTTCTGTGGACGATCCAGTGGATGGGGCTGGCCGGTCCGGGGTGGGCGGCCGCCTTTGTGATCGCGGTCGGGGGTTCGGCGGCGGCTGCCATCGCGGTCACCGTGCGGGTGATCGCCGGTGAGGACGTCGCGCGCCGGGCGGTGCCGTTCCTTGTGCTCTCGCCGGTCGCGCTGTGGATCGCCACCAGTATGGACGCCTTCTTTCTCGGGGTGGCGGCGTGGGCGGTGGCATTGGTCGCTGTCGCGGCCGCCGATTCGGGTTCGTCCCCGAACGGCATGGTCGGCCGGAGCGCGCGTATCGGGTCATCCAAGCGGGTGATGGCCGCGTTCGCGGGCGGGCTGCTGCTGGGGTCCCTGCCGTACCTGAGTTATGGCCTGCTGCCGATCTTCGCACTTCCGCTCGTGGTACTCGTTCTGACGCGATCGGCCTGGCCGGTTCTCATGGCGCTCGCGGCCGGGTTCCTGGTCGTTCCGGCCGCCTTTACCATCGCCGGGTTCTCCTGGTGGGATGGGGTGCTGGGAACACATGTCGCCTGGCTCATCTCTCATGGATCCAGGCGACCGTACGGGTACTTTCTCGTCGGCAACCTCGCTGTCTTGGCCCTTCTGATCGGCCCGGCGGGCGCGAAAGCGCTGCCGACCGCGCTGCGGCGCGCCGTCGGACCCGTGCTCACCACTCCACCTGGCGGGCGAGGACGCTCTGGCCCGGACGGACTCGGGTGGCTCGCTGCGGCCGCACTCGCGGGGGTGTTCGCGCTGGACTTGTCCGGCGTCACAACCGGTGAGGTCGAGCGCATCTGGATCCCGTATGCGGCGTGGGTCGTGACCGTGACGGCCGTCCACCGGCCACCGGCCCGTACGATGCTGCTCGCCCAGACGGCGACCGCCCTGGTGATCGAGGCCGTTGCGCGTTCGCCATGGTGATGCACACGTTGTTTCGCGGGACTGCTCAGGCGCGCCCGGCGAACTCGGCCATGCCGTCTTCGAAGCGGACCGAGGCGCGGAAGCCGAGTTCGGCGGCGGCCCGGTCGGGGGCGGCGACGATGTGCCGGACGTCGCCCAGCCGGTAGTCGCCGGTCACGACCGGATCAGGGCCGCCGTAGGCCTTGGCGAGGGCGGTCGCCATCTCGCCGACGGTGTGCGGCTCGCCGCTGGCGAGGTTGTAGGCGCGTAGTTCCCCCGAATCGGGCTCGGACTCCAGCGCCAGGACGTTGGCATGGGCGACGTCGCGGACGTGGACGAAGTCGCGCCGCTGGCCGCCGTCCTCGAACACGAGCGGCCGCTCGCCGTGTTCGAGGCTGGAGCGGAAGATCGCGGCGACGCCCGCGTACGGGGTGTCGCGCGGCATCCGCGGCCCGTACACGTTGTGGTAGCGCAGCGCCACGACGCTCCCGCCGGTCGCTCGCGCCCAGGACGCCGCGAGGTGCTCCTGAGCGAGTTTGGTGTCGGCGTAGGCGTTGCGAGGGTCCATCGGCGCGTCCTCGTCGACGGTGCCCGGGGTGAGGGGCGCGGCGCAGGTGGGGCAGTGCGGTTCGAAGCGGCCGGCGGCGAGGTCGGCGGCCGCCCGAGGGCGGGGCCGGACCCGGCCGTGGTCCGGGCAGTCGTAGGCGCCTTCGCCGTACACCACCATCGAGGAGGCCAGCACGAGGCGCCCGACCTCGGCGCGGGCCAT
Source organism: Actinoallomurus acanthiterrae (assembly GCF_054775715.1). Classification (NCBI taxonomy): domain Bacteria; kingdom Bacillati; phylum Actinomycetota; class Actinomycetes; order Streptosporangiales; family Thermomonosporaceae; genus Actinoallomurus; species Actinoallomurus acanthiterrae. The sequence goes on from NZ_BAAHCO010000001.1 coordinate 784,381, forward strand.
CTCGGCGAGCAGCACGGCGGTGCCCACGACGTTGGCCGAGGCGTACGCCGGGAGGTCCGAGACGTCGACGCCGAGGCCGACCTTGGCCGCCTGATGGCAGACCGCGTCGACCCCGGCGAGCGCGCGCTCGACCGTGTCGGCGTCCCGGACGTCCTCGCCCGACCGCAGGTCGAGCGCGCGGACGTCGTCGCCCCGTGCGTGGAGGGCGTCGACGATGTGAGAGCCGATGAAGCCGGACGAGCCGGTGACGAGTACGCGCATGCCTGGCACGCTAACCAGATAGGGCTTCGCAGAGTTCGGCGGCGCGGCCGGCTGTACGCATCCTGTAAGAAGTTCAGCGTTCGATGGGTGGCTGCCGGCCATCGACATGGCGGGGACGACAGGTGAGACACGGCATGTGCTGCTCTCCCCGGCAGGCGGGTGCTGCGCGCACGGCCCAGAGGCGCTCCAGCTCAGGATGGTGGCTCGGCGTCAGAGCGTGCGCCCTGGCGGTCGCGGATAGCGCACGCGGCGTTGATCAGGCCGATGTGGCTGAACGCCTGGGGGAAGTTTCCGATGGGCTCGCCGGTGGCGGAGTCCGCCTCTTCGGCGAGCAGACCGACGTCGTTGGCATGGGAGACCGCGGTCTGGAACACCTCGTCGGCTCGTACGGACTGGCCGGTCAGGGCGAGGGCGTGGGCCAGCCAGAACGTGCAGAGCAGGAAGGCTCCTTCGCCGCCGGGGAGCCCGTCCGAGGTGGTGTACCGGCGTACGAGACCGCGGACGTCGGCCAGGTGTGTCGCGATGGCGTTCACGGTGGCACGGACACGCGGGTCATCGCCTGGCAGGAATCCGACCATGGGGATGGTCAATGCGGATGCGTCCAGGCTCGGGTCGCCGAAGGACTGGGTGAAAGCGCCGACGTCTGGGTTCCAGCCTTGTGTGAGGATCGCCGTGCGGATTTTGGCGCGGACCTGTTCCCAGTTGCCGACGCGGTCGGTTGCTCCGAGGGCGGGAGCGAGGGCGATGGCGCGGTCGAGGGCAACCCAGCACATGAGTTTGGAGTGCAGGAAGTGGCGGCTCGGTCCGCGGATCTCCCAGATGCCTTGATCGGGTTCCTGCCAGCGGTGGGCGGCCGTCTCGGCGGCGCCGAGCAGGAACGTTCGCGTGATCGGGTCGTATTGGCGGTGCGCCGTGTTGGAGTGGAGCTGGTGGGCGGCGTCGAGCAGTTCACCGTAGACGTCGAGCTGTCGCTGCCGCCATGCGTCGTTCCCGACGCGTACGGGGACACTGCCGCGCCAGCCGGTCAGATGCGGCAGCGGGCGTTCGCTGAGATCGCGTTCTCCGCCGACGCCGTACATGATCTGCAGATCGGAGGCGTGGTCGAGCCTGGTGGCCGCCGCGCGGGCGAGGAAGCCGAAGAACGCCGCTTCCTCCTTCTCACACGCCGCGCTGTCCAGGGCCTGCAAGGTGAGGCTGGCGTCGCGGACCCAGGTGTAGCGGTAGTCCCAGTTGCGTACTCCACCGGCCTCCTCCGGTAGCGACGTGGTGGCCGCGGCGACGATCGCCCCGGTGGGGGCGAAGGTCAGTGCGCGAAGCACCCGCCCGCTGTGGGCCACCTGGTCCTGCCAGGGCCCCTGGTAGCGGGCGTGTTGTCGGGACCAGGATCGCCAGCCTTCGATGGTGTCCTTGATCCGGCGGTGGATGAGCCGCTGGTTCCAGCACTCCGGTTCGGCCTCCCAAGCTGCGCCAGCGTGCAGCGCGAGGCCGAAGCGTTGCCCAGCCGTAAGGGTGACCATGGAATGCGCGGTGGCATCGTCGGTCTGCAACTCGGCGGGGATCGACAGAGTGAGAACGTGCGCTCCGCCACGGGCGATCAGGCCACCGCGCACCGGCTCCATCAGGGGGCGCACGAGACCGAACTCCGGGCGTGGCGCGTAGGTGACGGCGAGGGTGACAGCGCCTTCCACGCAGGTCGCTTCGCGGAGAAGGACACCCGGAGAGGACGCGCCGATCCCGTGCCCACGCTCGCGCCTGCCGAGAGCGAGTGCGTCGACGAGCACGGCCGTGCCGCCAGGGGTGCGGAAGGTGGTCTCCAGGACGAGCGTGCCCTCGATGTACCTGCGGGTGACCTCGGCCGGACCGGTGGGACGGATGGACCAGTGTCCGGCGTCGTCATCGAGCAGGCGGGCGAAGAGCGCCGGACTGTCGAACCGAGGGAAGCACAGCCAGTCGACCGAGCCGTCCGAGGCGACCAAGGCGGCCGAACGGCAGTCCCCCAACAACGCGTAATCGCTGATCGGCCGTGTGCTCACCAGGTGGCCCCCTTACTCCCGGTGGGGTCTTTCCGGCCGCCGTTTCGGACGCGGCCCGCGCTGTGCGGCCGCCGTGGACCGCAGGCGTACGGCGTAGGTGATGGCGGAGCCGGCGAACAGCAGGCCTGTGACCAGGAGCCACCGCCCCAGATAGGGGCTGAGACCCAGCCCGACCGCCTTCCGGTAGGTCTCTCCGGACTGCCGGAGGATGAGCGGGAACCAGACGAGCAGCAGGAGCGCCGACAGCCCGGCGGGCACGCGAACGTAGTTGATCCACGGCCGCCACCGGACGTGCGGGCCCGGTCGGCGCCGCCCCCACGGGCGTCGCTGTACGGCCACGTCGGCGAGCGCGTAGAGCGGGAAGAGCACGAGGTCGTGCACGATCGCCGCGCCGACGAACCAGATCACGAAGCCCACCCAGATCCCCGCGTCGGCGACCCGGCTCGCGGCGTAACCGGCCAGGGCGAAGCAGGCGAGCAGAGCGAGCAGATGCAGGGGGTCGGCGCCATAGTGCGCGGCGATCTGCTGATGGACGACGCCGAGCGGACGCCGAAGGTCGCCCCAGCGATGCGCGGTGATCCGCTGACGGGCGGTCGTGGCGATCCGTCGGCGGAGGCCCTGGGACGGCGGCTTGGTGCTCATGATGCTGCGGGCCGGAAGGTGAGCCGGGTGACCCACTTGGTATTGTGCACGCCCGGCGCGTTCGGAACGATGATCCGGGCGGGGAACCCGTGGTCGAGGGACAGGTCGGCGCCGTTGACGCGCAGCGCGAGCAGCGAGGCCTGGTCCGCGACCTGGCGGGCGCTGAGGGTCACGTGGCCGAAGACCCCTCCGCGTTCGAGGGACTCGACGAAAACCTCGTCTCTGCCGGGCGTGGCACCGGCCAGCCGGGCCAGGTCGGCCAGGCGCACACCGGTCCATGCCTGCTGGGTGGACCATCCCTCGACGCAGGCGATCGGCAGGTCGTAGGTGTGCAGGGGCATGGCGAGCAGATCGGGACGGGACAGGCGCAGGTGCTGCGGGCCGAGCAGTTCCAGCCGCCAGTCCGGTCCGGCCTCGCGGGCCGTGATCCCCTTGGCAGCCGCGGTCTTGTTCACCTGGAAGTCGTTGGGCCCCGTCCCGTATTCGCGTCCGTGCGGGGACAGCAACGCGGTACGCCGCAGCGGCCCGTCCATCGTTTGGCCGACCGACAGCCCGAACAGGGTCAGTGACGCGCCGCCCACGAAGCCGAGCAGTCCACGCCGCGAGACGGTCGGGTCCGCCGGGTTGACCGCGACCAGACCGTCGGGGTCGGGCGGCTCGGGACGGGTCTCCGCCAGACCGGTGCGCAGCTCCCGGCGGAAGCTGCGCGAACGCAGCGCGCTGATCATCCGTGGCAGCTTCAACGCGACATGGACGACGAACGCGCCGAGGAAGATCCACGCCCCGTACAGGTGCGCCGGATAGAAGAAGGGAAAGACGTAGAACAGCTGGATGTTGAGGATGCCGGTGACGAACTCGAACACCGCGCCACCGACCAGCAGCAGCAGGCTGAGCCGCTCCAGTGCCTGAGCCGGCGAACGCGCCGGAGGCCAGTCGAACAGTTTGGGGATGACCGACCACAGTTTGGCCAGCAACACGGGAACGAGCGTGATCCCGAGGATGACGTGGATCGCCTGGCTGAGCCGGTACAACCAGACGGGCCGGGTCGGCCAATCGAACAGGTAGAAGCCGAGCACGCCCTTGTGCGGCGTCAAGTCGTTGCCCGCCAACCGCGGATCGTAAGCGGCATAAGACAACAATCCAGTGATGGCGATCAAGGTGATGCCGACCAGCAGGACGACACCGAACACCGACGTCAGCCACGGACCGCGCACCGGGCTGCGCCAGAACTCGCGGCGGAACGGCCCGGGCAGTGGATGCGCGGTCAGCCACGCGATTCCCCGTCGGCCACCACCTCGCCGGCCCGGTCGATCAGCGGAGCGGGCCTCGTTCTGTGCGCCTCGCGGCGATGGTTGATCTGCCACGGCTCCCCCCGAAAGCCACTCTTCCTCCCATTCCCCACAACGTCGGGCCCGATTCCCCGTGTGAGGGGAGGGTCATGGTCCGGACCGCCGACGTGGCGAGGCGATGGCAGGAGCGAGGTCGCGTACGCAGGAAGCGAAACGGGTCCGCGGGGCAATACGCGCGACTGCGGCAGCGTCCGCGGCGGTGTCGACGTCGCGCAGCAGCGGAAGATCCGCCACCCGCAGGCCGACAGCGTACAGGCGCTCCCGCTGTACGGCACCGGTGACCGGAGTGGACATGGGCACGCCCCGCAGCAGGCCCGGGTCAGGCTCTCGTAATCCCAAGGCCCAAAAGCCACCGTCAGCCGCCGGACCGAACCACGCGTCCACCCCATCCCAGTCGACGGTGAGCAGAGCGGGCGTGACCTGCGGAGTGTCCATACCGATCAACAGCGCCGGCCCCGACACCTCCGCGAACGCCGCCGCCAGCCTCTCGTCCAGCCCTCCCGTCACCTGGGGGACGATCTCGAATCCGTCCGGGACCCACGCCCCGGGTCGGCCGTCCAGGACCAGGACCCGGCGGCAGGCGGGCGCGGCGAGCACCGCACGCAACGTGTCCGCCAACGCGGCCTCGGCGAGCGCGGCCGCCTGCTCGAACGAGTACGGAGGCACGAGCCGTGTCTTGACCCGCCCCGGCACCGGCCGCTTCGCGATGACCAGCAGAGTCGTCGCCGTACCGTCAGGTGAGAAAGCGCGACCGCCCTTCACCGGGTGAGCACCGCGCTCATGTCCTGGACCGCCTGGCGGAAGCCGCGGAACGTCCCGGTGACCTTCGAGCGGCCGATCCGCGGCAGGTAGTCGACCTCGACCTCACGCACCCGCCAGCCGGCATCCGCCGCACGCACCACCATCTCCAGCGCATAACCGCAACGCCGATCGACCAACTCCAACGCCAGGAGGTCCACACGCCGGGCAGCCCGCATCGGCCCGAGATCACGTACCCGGATGCCCGTGCGGCGCCGGATACGCCGTGCCAACTCCCGGTTGGCCAGCCGGCCCGGCAACGGCCAGACTCCATGCGCGACCGGCCGACGGCGCCCCAGCACCAGATCGGCCGAGCCGTCCAGGACCGGTCCGGTGACCCGCGAAAGCTGACGCGGATCCAGACTCGCATCGCAGTCACAGAAGCAGACCACCTCGGTGACAGCCGCCGAAACCCCCGCGTGACACGCCGCGCCGAACCCACGCAGCGGTTCCTCGACGACCACGGCGCCCAGCGACCGGGCCACCTCTCCCGACCCATCAACGGAGCCGTTGTCGACCACGATCGGGCGAAACCCCTCAGGGAACCGACCGAGCACCCACGGCAGGGCCGCGGCCTCATCCAGGCACGGCAGGATCACGTCAACGACCATCCTGGTCACGCTCAGTGATATTCCCCTGGTGTTCAGGGACCACACGATCCCGGTGTCGACGACGTACTTCGCCGACAACGTCGTGTGCGAGGCGCCGGCGGGGTGGATCGTGGGCGTCACGCAGGCCGTACGCGTCCGCCGGGCCCCGCCAGGACCGGCGCCTGCCGGTGAGCGATGAGTCCGAAGGCGGTGCCGACCCGCCCCGGGGACGGGGCCGCTTGTCGTGCCTGAAACCGGTGCGGGGCCGGCCGCTCGCTGGGAGAAGTCAGGTGATGGTGGAGTAGGAACAGCCTGCGGGCTCGTTCAGCGACGAGCTGCTGGTTTCTCATTCCCCGCCGAGAGAAATGGCGTCACGGCGGTCTCATTCACCGCCGGCGTCGCTAAAGGCCCACAGTGTGGTGATCAGGCTGGCTCGCTGATTGGTCGGCATGGACGAGACGATCGCAGGCTTCTGGATCAATCTTCCGTGCCCGCTGTGCCGTCTGCGCGACGTGCGGCCAGCAGGTCACCTGTCGGGGTGCGCCGGTAGACCACGCGTCGGCCGACTCGCGTGCCGGCGATCAGTTCTGCATCGCGCAGTACGGCCAGGTGACCACCGATGGTGCCGAGCGACTGGCCGAGCTGAGCGGCGAGTTCGCTGCTGGTCGCCGGGTGTTCGAGTTCTTGGAGGATCGCGGCGCGGCCCGTACCGATCAGTCGCCCCAGCGCGTCTTCGGGCCTCGTGCGCCGGGTCGCCGGGGCGGTTCCGCGGGCGGGGTAGACCAGGGCGTAGCGTGCGGGTGGTGCCGCGCACAGCCAGCTGCCGGTGGAGACGCTGATGGGCACGAAGAGCATCCCCTCCTCGCCGACGATGAGGTCCGGGCCCTGGTGGCTGGTGAAGCGGATCGCGTCGGTGCCGACCCAAGCGCTGCGGCGGGTCATCTGCTGCAGGGCGCGGGGCCAGCCGTAGGCGGCCAGCAGCCCCGCCCGGTACATCACGTCTCTCTCCAGGACCGCCCGGCGGCGGGGCCAGTCCGGGGACACATGGGCCCGCCATACCGACTGAAGCAGGTCGGCGACCCTGGCGGACCATCCGTGTCCGGACAGCCAGCTCAGGTCGTGCTGTTTCCAGCTGTGGGCGACGGACTTCTCCAGTCCGGCGCGGACCTCTTCGTCGGAGGCGCGGGCGAGCGTGGCCAGTTCGCCGGCGAGTCCGGTGCGCATGCCGTCCGTCGGCGGGATCGCGATGAACTCGGGGATCCATTTGGTCGAGCCGAGGAGGCCGACCAGGCCCTTGGCGAAAGAATCGGCATCGAGGGCGGCGCTCAGGGCATCGTGGTGCCGGGCGTGCCAGGCGGTCAGCCAAGGGTCGGAGCACGGCTTGCTCAACACGAGCATCGAGCCCATCGTCTCGGCCAGCGGAGACAGGGCGAACCGGGATCGGGACAGGGCCACCGGGCTTAGTCGTAGCAACGTCACCTTTCGCCTCCTGCCGAAACAATACAGATCGCCATGGCACGTCCCCACACTCGAGCCGGTGCGCTCACTCGTTCTGAAACAGGAAGATTTCCGCTGGTTCTTCGCCGGGCAGGCCATCTCCCTGCTCGGCAGTTCCATGGCCCCGGTCGCGCTGACCTTCGCGGTCCTGGCCGCCAGGACCGGCGATCTCGGTATTGTCCTCGCCACCCGAATGGTGCCGTTGCTGGCCTTCCTGCTGCTGGGCGGTGCCACGGCCGACCGCTTTCCGCGCCGGACAGTGCTACTGGCCGCCAACCTCGGCTCGGCCCTCACCCAAGGCGGTGTCGCCACTCTTCTGCTGACCGGCCACTACGCCCTACTGCCCGTGGCCGCGCTGGAATTCCTCAACGGCGCCCTCGCCGCGTTCACCACACCCGCGCTGCGCGGAGTCGTGCCCCTGCTGGTCGACAAGGCCCAGCTCCGGCAGGCGAACGCGCTGCTGGGTTCGGTCCGCAACGCGACGAAGATCCTCGGGCCGAGCCTGTCGGGCGTACTCGTCGTTGCGGCCGGCAGCGGCCCGGCCCTCGCCTTCGACGCGCTGACGTACGTCCTCGCGGCGGGATGCCTGACCCGCCTTCCCTCCACCGGCGCGATGCCCAAGGCAGGCTCGGCCACGCTACTAGCGGACATCCGTGATGGCTGGACCGAGTTCCGGCGCATCAGGTGGGTGTGGATGGGGACCGCTTCCTTCTGCGTGATCAACCTGGTTCAGACCGGCACCTGGCAGATCCTGGGACCGGCCCTCACCGAACAGCTCAGCGGTGAGGCGACCTGGGGATTCGTGCTCAGTGCCCGCGCTGTCGGACTGCTGGTGGCCAGCACACTGCTGTACCGGCTGACGGTCGTCCACCTGCTGAGGCTGGGCCAGGCGGCGGGCGCACTCGCAGCTCTGCCTCTGGTCGCACTCGGCGCGCGACTGGACACCCCATGGCTGGTCATGGCGGCCTTGATCGCTGGTCTTGGCATCTCCGTCACGGGTATCGCGTGGGAGACCTCGCTGCATGAGCACGTTCCCCGGCGCGTGCTGTCGCGTGTCGCGTCCTACAACGACCTGCTGTCCTACGTCACGATCCCCATCGGTCAGCTCAGCGTCGCTCCCTTCACCCACGCCTTCGGCGGCTTCCGGGTGGCTGCCACCGCCGGCATCGTCTCTGCCGTCGCAGCGGTAGCCCCCCTGACATCCGGCACGGTGCGCCGACTTCGAGCACACTGAGAGACGGCCCACCGGCAACTGCGGAATGCCCCAACCATGTCGCCCACACGCCTCTGGGCCCGGCCTGGCAGGACCAGGAGTGGCATCACGCCTGACCTGAAACCTGCTCGCCGCCGCATCGCCCTGTGTCCGGACGGTGCGGCGGCGCCCAGGTCACCCGCGTGCGCCGGCTGTCGCGGCTGGAGGCGCCTCGGCGCCACGCGACCGTAGTCAGGGGAGATCCGGTTTGGTCGTCGCCGGGTGGAGGGTCGACAGGACGGTCTGGTGGGTGATCCAGCCGACGAGGGTCGCTCTGGTGTCGTCGAGTACGGGCAGCCCCGTTCCCGGCGCCGCGATGAGGACGTGCAGCGCGTCGGCGAGGGGCAGATCGGCGGTGACCGGTGGCGGTAGTTCGGCGAGAGCGTCGATACTGCGCGGTGGCTGGTCGCTGTCGGTGAGGGCTTCGGCGGCCGCGCGTGCGGTGACCGTGCCCCGGTAGGTTCCGTCCGGCCCGGTGACCGGCAGGATCCCGTGGTCGGACAGGGCGAGCCGGTGGGCGGCCTCGGGTAGTGGCGTGTCTTGGGGGAGCGGGTCGGGGACCGGTTCCATGACCTCGCCGACAGGCCGGGCCGCGAGGGGATTCACCGAGCCGTGCTCGTCGAGATCGATGCCGCGTCGGCGGAGCTTGAGGGTGTAGATGGTGTCGCCCGACAGCACCTTGCTGATCAAGGTGGCCACGACGATGGCCAGCATGAGCGGCAGGATGATCGAGTATTCCCCGGTCAGTTCGAACATGATGATCACGGCGGTGATCGGGGCGCGCGCGGCGCCGGCGAACACCGCGCCCATGCCGACCAGGCCGTACGCTCCCGCGGGTCCCGCCAGCCCGGGCACGAGTTGATGGGCGATCAACCCGAAGGCGGTCCCGAACATCGCGCCCATGAACAAGCTGGGTGCGAACACGCCGCCCGAACCGCCGATCCCGATGGTCAGGCTGGTGGCGACGATCTTTCCGGCGAGTAGCAGGAGCAGGAAGCCGACGACGTACCGGCCGCCGATGGCGTTCTCCAGTACCGGGTAGCCGACTCCGTACATTTGCGGCAGGGCCAGGAGGAGCCCGCCCAGCAGAAGTCCGCCGAAGGCCGGGCGTAGCCACTCGGGCCAGCGCCATGCCCAGTCGCAGAGGTCCTCGATCAGGTACAGGATCCGGGTGAAGCCGACCCCCACGGCGCCGGCAGCCAGGCCGAGGAGCGCGTACAGCAGGTACTCGGCCGGGTGGTGTACGTGAAAGGCGGGGAGTTGGAGGAAGGCGGTGTTGCCGAGGGCCGCCCGGCCGACCACCGAAGCGGTGACGCCGGCCAGCACGACCGCGCCGAAGGACTCGGCGGTGAAGTCGCGCAGGATCAGTTCCATCGCGAAGAACACCCCGGCGAGCGGGGCGTTGAAGGTCGCCGCGATGCCGCCCGCTGCACCGCAGGCCACCAGCACCCGCAGCCGGTTCTCGGTGAGTCGCATCACCTGCCCGATGCTCGAGCCGAGCGCGGACCCGATCTGCACGATCGGCCCTTCTCGCCCGACCGAGCCGCCCGAACCGATGCACAGCGCCGACGCCAGGGACTTGACCACCGCGACCTGCGCGGGGATCCGTCCGCCGCGATGGGCGACCGCCAGCATCACCTCCGGCACCCCGTGTCCGCGTGCCTCGCGCGCGAACCGCTGGACCAACGGCCCGTACAACAGGCCGCCGACGACAGGGGCGAGGAGCAGGAACCACCAGCCCAGTGCGGGAACGTGCGGGTTGGCGACGCGTCCGGCCGCCGCGTAGTCGGCGTGTCCGGAGAACAGGCGCGTGAACGTCTGGATCAGCCAGCGGAAGACGATCGCGCCGAGACCCGCGCCCGCCCCTACGACGAGGGCCAGGGCGATCACGCCCCAGGAGGCTTCACGCAGAGCCGTCAGGGCAGCGGCGATCCCCCGTTGCGGGCGGATCGGGCTGTCAGGGGATGACCTGGGGAAAGATCGCATATGGGGCACTATTGCATTATGCAACAGCGAATCGGGTGGTCCGCCGCTCGGGTAGAACGGACGCATGGCGGAACGTGCGATCGAGTCGGTGGCATCTGAAGAGACACCCGAGCAGGACGTCGACGCGGTCACATCCACGGTGCTCACCGCGTCGCGCCTGCTCGTCGCGGTATCGGCGCGGTCGCTGGCGTCGGTCCAGGAACGCGTTACATTGCCGCAGTTCCGGCTGCTGGTGGTGCTCGCCAGGCACGAGGGGACCAAGCTCGTCACGCTCGCCACGCAACTCGCCGTCAACCCTTCGACCGCGATGCGAATGGTGGAACGGCTCATCGCCGCGGGGCTGGTCGATCGGAAGGTGAATCCGGCCAACCGTCGTGAGGTCCTCCTGCGACTGACCGAATCCGGGCGCCAGATCGTCGACGAGGTCACCGCCCGCCGCCGAGCGGAGATCGCCGCCATCGTCGCCGCCATGTCTCCCGAGCAGCGTTCCGCGCTGGTGACCGCACTGCGGGCCTTCACCGCCGCCGGCGGCGAACCCCCGGCGGGAGAACCTTCCCGGGACGCCATCCCGCTCGGCTGGGACTGAGACCACTGCGGCGCAGCCCGGGGAGGGGGACCATCTACTACGGCGTGTAGTTATGGTGAGGTGATGCGTCTTCCACCATGGTTCCGACTGATGCGCGCCGGGGCGTTCGCCGCGGTGTGCGTCGTGCTGTCCGCGGTGGCGCATGCCCTGATGAACCCACGCCCGCTACCGGAGTACGCCGGTTGGGTCGCGTACGCCGCGTTGACCGGTGTCGGGTACTGCCTCGCCGACCGTCGGCGATCGGCGTGGTGGCTCCTGCTCGCGGTGGAGGTCACGCAGGTGGGTCTCCACCTGTGGTTCAGCGCGGTCTCGGCTCCGGCTGCTGCCGGTGCCGGCTGGGACGCGGCGCGGATGCACCATTCCATGCCGGGGATGCGCCAGGTCGCCGCCGGGACCGTGGCCCGGTCCATGTCGCACTCGGGCATGTCCGGGTGGGGGATGCTGGTGGCGCACGCCGTCGCCGGGGCGCTGGTCGCGCTCTGGCTGGCGGCCGGTGAGCGAGCCGCCTGGCGGGCTCTCGCCGCGATGACACGGCTGTTCCTGACTCCGGCCCTACGGGTGTTCGCGCTGCTCCTCGGCGTCGAGATCGTCCAGCGGCCATGGAGGCCGGGTATCGATCGCGGCTTCGGCGACGACCCGGAGCCCCGGATCGGAGCGCTCCGTCACACCCTGATACGTAGAGGCCCGCCCGCGTACGCGTGTTGTGATCGTTTCCTTTTCGCCGCGGCCGCGGCGGGCTGACGCCGTCCTGAAGAGACGTCCCGGAGCGGGACGTCCGCAAAGCCGGTCGGGAGACCCACCGTCCTCGCCCGTGCCCACACGTGGGTGAGCGGCGTGCCGAGTCCGTTGCGCTCCGTGCTTCGAACTCGTATGCCTTGAGGACGCACCCATGCCCTTTTCTCGATCGCCGTTCCGTACCCACCGGGCGTCGCCCCTGTTCGCCGCGTCGCTGATGCTCGCCGCCGTGGCCACGGGGTGCGCCGGATCACCGCACGCCCAGTCGTCATCTCCGGTGCGGATCTCCGCACCGGCCTCCGATCTGCACGCCGCCACACTCGGCACGCCAATCCGTGAGCCCGACCTCACCCTGACGGGGAAGACCGGCCGGCCGGTCGACCTGCGCGAGGCCACCAAGGGCAAATTGACGCTGGTGTACTTCGGCTACACCCACTGCCCGGACGTGTGCCCGACCACGATGGCCGACCTCGCCGGCGCCCTCCGGCTGCTCACCCCGGCGCAGCGGGCCCGTATCGCCGTGGTGTTCATCAGCACGGACCCCTGGCGTGACACCCCGAAGGTCATCAAGTCTTGGCTCAGCTCCTTCGACTCCTCCTTCATTGGACTGACCGGCGACTACGCCAAGATCCAGACGGCCGCCAAGTCGGTGGGGATCGCCCTGGAACGCCCGTCACGGACGAGCGGGGACTACGAGGTCGGTCACGGTGCGGAGGTGCTGCCGTTCGGCACCGACCACCTCGCCCATGTCGTCTACACGGCGGGCGTGTCCTCCCGCGACTTCGCTGCGGACCTGCCGAAGCTGCTGGCTCGCATGCCGGCGGCGACCTCCAAGGGCGGTGGAGCATGACCGCGACCGCGAGATGGCACCGGACGGCCGGTGTCCCGGCCGCCGTGATGGCGGCGGTACTTTTGTCGACGACGGCCGTGAACGCGTGCTCAGCCGGCCCCGGCGGACCGCGGCTTCGTGTGTCCGGTGCGTACGTTCCTCGCCCGGCCTCGCCGGACGTGGCGGCCGCCTATTTCACCGTCGTGAATTCCGGCGATTCGGCGGATGAGCTGACCGGGGTCACGGCCGACGTCTCCGGCCAGGCGATGATGCACCAAAGCGCCGCCGGGACCATGCGGATGATCGAGCGGATCCCCGTCCCGGCGCACGGACGCCTGACCTTCGCGCCCGGCGGGTACCACGTCATGCTCGAACACCCGGTGCGGAGCCTGCGAGCGGGCGACCACGTCCGGCTCACGCTGCGCTTCCGCAGGTCCGCCGCGATGACCGTCGACGCCCCGGTGGAACCGATCGGCTACCGGCCGGAGACCTCAGGATGACCGGCATGGCACTCCGACCCCGCCGGGAGACGGACTCATGACCGCAGAAAGCCCGCGACCCACGGTGACCCGGCGCCGTCTGCTCGCGTTGACCACGCTGGCCGGGACCGCCGCTGCGGCCACCGGCGGGGCCGGAGCAGCCGCCGCGGCGGTGGTGGGGGAGTCCGCCCGGAACAAGGGCGAACGCCGGATCCCGTTCGACGGCGATCACCAGGCCGGGATCCTGGCCCCTTACGCGGCCCACGGCTGGTTCGCCGCCTTCGACGTCGAAACGGGCAGCGGTGCCCCGCAGGTCAGAGACCTGCTGCGGTCGTGGACCGACGCGGCACGGCGGCTGACCGACGGCAGGCCGCCGCCGATCGATGACGCGATGGCGACCGGCTACGGTCCGGCTTCGCTGACCGTCACGGTCGGATTCGGAGCCTCACTGCTCCACCGGCTCGGCGCGCCGGTGCCCGCCGCGCTCGCCCCCATCCCGCCCTTTCCCCGCGACGAGATCGACCAGGGGCGCAGCGGCGGGGACATCGGGGTGCTGTTCACCGCGGACGACGCGATCGTCGTCGCGCATGCCCTGCGGACCTTCACCCGACTGGCCCGGGGGGCCGCGCACGTCCGCTGGCAGATGAGCGGGTTCAGCACGAGCGACGGCGTGGTCACCGGGCGCGACGCCACCCCGCGCAATCTCATGGGCCAGTTCGACGGCACCGGCAACCCCCATCCGGGCGAGCCGGGGTTCGATCGGAGCGTTTTCGTGGGACCCGACGGTGACCCGGCGTGGATGCGCGGCGGCAGTTATCTGGTCTTCCGCCGCATCCGCATGCTGCTGGACGATTGGGACACGCTCTCCCGCCACCGCCAGGAGCAGATCGTCGGGCGGCGCAAGGACACCGGAGCGCCCTTGTCGGGCGGCACCGAGTTCACGCCGGTCGACCTGGACAAGCAGAACCCCGAAGGCAGCCTGGCCATCGGCCCCAGCGCCCACGTACGGCAGGCGTCCGCGCAGTCCAACGACGGCGCCGTCATCTTGCGCAAAGGTTTCTCCTATTACGACGGCCAGACCGCCGATGGGACACCGGACGCGGGGCTGCTGTTCATGGCGTTCCAGTCCGATCCCGCGAACGGATTCGTCCGCATCCAGCAGCGGCTCGCGCTCGCCGACGACCTCAGCCGCTTCATCCGGCACACCTCCAGCGCGCTGTTCGCGGTGCCGCGCGGCTGCGCGCCGGGCCGTTACCTCGGCCAGGACCTCATGGAGGCACTGTGACCCCGCATGACATGCATGACATGCTCGCGCCGCTCACCTGGACTCGGGCGCTGACCACCTGGCACTTCGCACCGATCACCGCCGTCCTCGTGGCCGTCGCGCTGGGCCTGTACATCGCCGCGGTGCTCCGAGCACGCGACGGCGGCGAACGGTGGCCCGTCGCTCGTACGACGGCGTTCTCGGCGGGCCTCGCCGTGATCGTTGTCGCTTTCATGGGCAGCCCCGCGGTGTACGGCGACGGGGGCCTGTTCTGGGTGCACATGATCCAGCACCTCATGCTGATCATGGTCGCGCCGTGGCTGCTGTGCGTCGGCCATCCACTCACCCTGCTGCGCGCCGCGACACACGGCCGCCGCCAGGACCGTGTCGAGGCGATCCGCCGGTCGAAGGGGGCGGCATTCCTCACCTCGCCGATCATCGGACTGACGGTCTACGCCGCGGTGCTGTTCGGCGTGCACCTGTCGTCGTTCATGGACGCCATGATGGGCTCGCCGGCCCTCATGGTCCTCGAGCACGCGCTGTACCTAGCCGGCGGATACCTGTACTTCTCCCAGCTGCTGACCCGTGACTCGCCGCCCCGGGAGCTGTCTTACCCGCTGCGCCTGTTCGCCCTGTTCATGGGGATGTCGGCCGACACCATCGTGGGCATCGTCCTCCTTCAGGCGACCGAGCCGCCGTTCCCGGCCTACGCCCGGATGCATCCCGCGTGGGGGCCGGGCCCGCTCGCCGACATCCACGGCGGCGGCGCCGTCATGTGGATCGGCGGCGACGGCCTGATGTTCGTCATGACGATCGTCGTCATGCTGCGCTGGCTGTTCGACCGATCGCCGGAGGCGGCGAAGGCCGGGAGGTTCTTCGAGTCCGTCCGGCAGGTCGCCCTGGCGGCCACCGGGCAGGAGACCGCTCCCGGCACGGATGACGCGGACCGGGAACGGCTGAGGGCGAGCGCGGACCTCGACGAGGACGACGCGGCGCTCCAGGCGTACAACACCCTCCTGGCCCGCCTCGACTCCCGGGGGCGCGATGCCCATCGGTCGGCGGGCCACCGGTCCGGGGAATGACGCAAAGCCGCCTCTGCCGATCCGGTCGGTCGGAGGCGGCCTCGGGCACCGACCGGCGCGTTTCTTGCCGACCACCGCTGTGGGACGACCACGCGGTCGCACTCATGACCAGCCCACAGTTCCACGTGCCGCGTGACGAGAACCGATCATTGCTCTGGACAATGATTGAACACACGTTTAGCATGCTGAACATGCGTTCAATGCCTGACGATCGGACCGCTCGGGCGATCATCCGCGACGAGGCGTTGCGGTTGTTCGCCGAGCGCGGGGCGGAGGCGGTGACGGTGCGCCAGATCGCCGCTGCCGCCGGAGTGTCGCCTGGTCTGGTCGTTCATCACTTCGGTTCCAAGGAAGGACTGCGCGAGGTGGTCGATCAGCACGTGGTGGAGATGTTCGACGCGATGCTCGGGGAGATGACCCGGCCGGGCGCCGCTGATATCTACGACCCGGCGGCGACCGGGTCGCTGGCGGAGATGATGCTGCGGCACCTGCCGTCCGACTCCCCGCTTCCGGCCTATCTGCGCAGGCTGTTGCTGGACGGAGGCGACGCGGGCGCACGGCTGTTCCGGCGCCTGTTCGACGTCGGCCAGGCGACGCTGGGTGCTCTGGCGGAGGCGGGGATGGCGGCGCCGGGGCGTGATCCGCAGGTGCGCGCCGCGTTCTTGATGGCCAACGACCTCGCCGTTCTGCTCCTGCGCGACCACCTCACCGAGGTCCTCGGCGTGGACCCGCTGTCGGAGGAGGGCGTGGCCCGCTGGGCCCGGGAGATGCTCGCCATCTACGCCACCGGACTGCTCGCCGATCCCGAAGACAACACCGGAGGCCGGACGGTATGACCACCACATCCGATATCGCGCTGGAAGCGCGGGACGTGCACAAGGCCTACGGCAAACATCAGGTCCTGCGCGGTGCCGACCTGACCGTACAGGCCGGGCAACTGATCGCTGTCGTCGGGGAGAACGGTGCCGGCAAGTCGACGCTGCTCAAGGCGCTCGCCGGCACGCTTCCGGTCGACAGCGGCCAGGTGCGGCTCACCGGAGCGCTCGGCTACTGCCCGCAGGATCCCGTGCTCAACGACAACCTCACCGTCGGCCAGCACCTGCGGTACTTCGCCGCCGCGTACCGCCTACCGGATCTGCGGCGGGCCGAGGAACTGCTCGACCGACTCGGCTACCGCCGATACCGCAAGGAAGTCGTCGGTGCGCTGTCCGGCGGCACCCGGCAGAAACTGAACCTCACCCTGGCCCTGCTCCACGATCCCGACGTACTGCTGCTCGACGAGCCCTATCAAGGCTTCGACTGGGAAACCTACCTGCGGTTCTGGGACCTGGTCACCGACCTGCGTACCCGAGGCAAGGCGGTCGTGATCATCACCCACCTGGTCTTCGAACAGGACCGATTCGACACTCTCGCCGACCTCATCGACGGACGCCTCACCCCCCGCTCACCGACCGCGAAGGACGGCCATGTCGACGCCTGATCTTCTGCTCCCGACCGGCTCGAGCGCGCCCCACCCGCCACCGGCGTTCGGGCAGTTCCCCACCGCACTACGGTTCGCCATCCGAAACCAGACCCGCAACCGCCTGGCCGCCCTCCTGCTGGTGGCGTTCGTCCCGGCCTGGTACCTGCTGATGCTCACGATGGCCGGGCACAAGCCCCTGAGCTTCCGGCTGTTCGCCACCGGCCGGGTCATCAACGTCGACGGAGGCCATCTCACACTGCTCAGCGCCGGACTGAACTCCCTCACGATGATCGTCGGATTCGCCGTCTTCGACGCCGTCCGCAAGGCCCTGACGTTCGACCGGCGGCTGGTGTTCGCCGGCTACCGGCAAAGCATCCTGATCGCCGCAAAGACGCTGGCCGTCGCTGTGATCGCTGTAGGCGTCGCGGGCTACACCGCCGCCGTCCTCGTCGCATTCTGGCGCCCCAGTCTGACCGGCTGGCCGGCGATCTTCGCCGGATACGCGGTCATCGCCCTTATCTACGGAGCCTTCGGACTTCTCCTTGGCGTCACGGTCAAAGGCGACCTGGAGGGGTTCTTCGTCATCATCATGGGCGGCCTGACCGACACCTTCCTGCAGAATCCCCTCGGCAACCCGCTCGCCAACAAACCCATCCTGCAATGGTTCCCCTCGTTCGGCCCCATGCAGTTCGCCGTCGGCGGGTCATTCGGCCACACGGCCCTCTGGGGCCATCTGGCGCTGGGACTGACATGGGCGGTCGGCTTCACCGCAGCCGGCCTTGTCATCTTTCGCATCAGGACCCGTACCCGACGGCATACCGGCTGACCTCGAAATCACGGTGGGCCGTCGCGCGGGTTCAAGAACCCGTGCTCCGCTCGCCGGGGTCGTACGCGTGGCCGGCTCACTTTGATACGAGCGCTGCTGATCTTCGGGCCATTTCTCGTGGCAGGGTGTTGGTATGCGGGTGTCGATGCTCGGGCCGTTAGAGGTGGCCGCCGGCCACGAGATGGTGGAGATCGGCGGCGGACGGCTGAGGGCGCTGTTGATCCGGCTCGCGGTGGGCGCCGGGCACCCGGTCACCGTGGACTCCTTGGTGGACGCGCTGTGGCCGGAGATGGCTCCAGTGAATCCGGCGGCGGCGTTGCAGTCGCTGGTGTGGCGGCTGCGACAGGCGCTTCCGAACGGGACGATCGTACGGTCTGGGAGCGGTTGGTATCTGCTCGACCTGCCTCCGGACGCGGTGGACGCCTGTCTGTTCGAGCGGCTGGCCGGCGAAGGCCACCGGGCGCTTCGGGCGGGCGAGACCGAACTGGCACGGCGGCGGCTGGGAGAGGCACTGGCGCTGTGGCGAGGCGAGCCGCTGATCGACGTGGCGGACGCGCCGTACGCGGTGGTGGCCGGTGTCCGGCTGCGAGAGCTGTGGTTGGTCGCGGTCGAGGATCGGGTGGAGGCCGATCTGGCGCAGGAGCCGGCGTCGTCCCTGGTGGCCGAGTTGACCGAGTTGACCGCGGTGTACCCATTGCGCGAGCGGCTGCACGCTCTGTTGATACGGGCGCTGGATGCCGGTGGTCGGCCTGCGGAGGCCTTGGCCGCGTACGAGAGTGTCCGGCGTCGGCTGGCCGACGAACTAGGTTCTGACCCCGGGACGGAGTTGCGGCAGGCGCACCTGGCCGTGTTGCGCGGTGACCGGCCAGAGAAAGGTCGGCCGAAGGGGAACCTGCGCGCGCAGCTGACGAGTTTCATCGGGCGCGCTGAGGAGCTGACACGGATTCACGCGCGGCTGCGAGAAGGCCGTCTGGTGACCCTGGTCGGCCCGGGAGGCGTGGGCAAGACGCGGTTGGCGACCGCGTTCGCGGAGGAGATCACCGATCGTGTTGACGGCGGGGTGTGGCTGGTGGAACTGGCGCCGGTGGCCGCCGCCGGCGACGTCACGCGGGCCGTGCTTGCCGCGTTGGGGCCACGTGAGGTCGGTATGCCGGATGCCTCGGCCGGGTCGCGTGATCCGATGCGCCGTCTGATCGAGGTGCTGGCGCACAGCGAGGCACTGCTTGTGCTGGACAACTGCGAGCATGTGGTCGAGGCCGCTGCGGGCCTGGTCGATGAGCTGCTCGCCCGGTGCCCGCGTCTGCGGGTGTTGGCCACCAGCCGTGAACCCCTCGGTGTCGCCGGCGAGCGGCTGTGCCCGGTGGCGCCGCTGCCGCTGCCGGGGTCGGGTGCCCCGGCGGCGGAGAGTCCGGCCGTGCGGCTGTTCGCCGACCGGGCGGTCGCGGTATGCCCAGACTTTGCGCTCACTGAGGATGTGGCGGTGGAAGTGGCCGGGGTGTGCCGGCGCTTGGACGGGCTTCCGCTGGCGATCGAGCTGGCCGCCGCCCGGTTGCGGGCCATGACGCTCCGGCAGCTCACCGCGCGTCTCGACGACCGCTTCACGGTGTTGACCGCAGGGGCGCGTTCGGCACCGGAGCGGCATCGGACCCTGCGGGCGGTGGTGGCCTGGAGCTGGGATCTGCTGACCGACACGGAGCGTGTGCAGGCGGCCCGGCTGGCGGTCTTCCCGTCCTCGTTCACCGCCGAGGCCGCCGGTGGTGTGGGGGTCGCGTGGGAGACGCTGGACACGCTGGTGGACAAGTCGCTGCTGCACCTGGTGGGCGAGCGGTACCGGATGCTGGCCACGATCCGTGAGTACGGCCTGGAACGGCTCACCGACAGCGGCCTGGCCGACTCGGTGCGCACCGCGCATGCGGCCTGCTTTCTCGAGCTTGCCGAGCGGGCGGCGCCGCACCTGCGCGGCGCCGGCCAGCTGCGCCGGCTCGACATTCTGGCGGCGGAGCAGGGCAACCTGCTCGCCGCCCTGAACTTCGCGGCCGATGTCGGGGATGCCGCCACGGCCAGGAGGTTGGGTGCCGCGCTCGGCCTGTTCTGGGCGATCCGGGACGGCCACGCCGAGGCCGCGGACCGGTTGCACACCGCGCTGACCGTCCGAGGGACGGCCCCGGCGGCGGCGAGCATTCAGGTGGCGGCGCAGTACCTGTTCCACGCGGTGCTCGCCGGGCGCGCACCGGACACGGGCGCGGTCACTTCAGCGACTGAAGCGGTTGCCGAGATCGCGGAGGGCGATGTCGGCGAACCGGCGGCGACGCTGACAGCGGCACTGCTGGCGCTGATCGACAATGACATCCGCGCCGGCATCGCCGCGATCGACCAGCGACAGCCGCCACTGGATCCCTGGCAACGGGGAATGCTCGTCCTTACCCGCGCGATGCTGACCGGCGCCGGTGGTGACATGGCGATGATGCGGCGGGACCTGGCGGCGGCAGCGGCGGCCTTCCGCGACGCTGGGGAACGCTGGGGGATGGCCACTTCGCTGACCTATCTCGGGCTCGCCGAGGGTATGGCCGACGACGTCCACGCGGCCGTCTCGGCGCTGGAGGAATCGATCATGCTGATCCGGGACCTGGGCGGTACCGATCACTTTCAGCGCACCTGGCTGGCCATGCTGCATGCCCAAATCGGACAGCCGGCGACGGCGCGCGCCGAACTGCTGGCGGTCCTCAACGAGGGCGTACCGAGCCTCGTCGCGGTGCAGGCCCGGCTTTTCCTGGCCGATCTGGCTCGGCTCCGCGGTGAGCTGGACGAGGCCGCGACTCACATCGACCTGGCCGGCGAACACGTGGAAGATGGTGGCTTCAACGACGCGTTGCTGCAGTTGAGCCAAGGACGGCTTGCCGTTGCTGATGGCGATCTCCATACCGCCGGGCTCCGCCTGCGGGAGGCGCTCACGCTGGCCTCCTCGATGCCGGACATGCCGATGACGGCGCAGGTCGCAGTGGGCGTGGCGGAACTCGCCCTGCGACGCGGAGCCACCAAGGACGCCGCCTACGTGCTCGGCGCGGCCCATGCGCTGCGCGGTGCCCCGGCCACGGGCAACCCCGACGTTCGCAGGCTGAGCCACGAGCTGCGAACCACACTCGACCCAGACGCATACCAGGCCGCCTACGACCGTGGACGGCGCCTCGGCCGCGACGACGCACTCGCCGCCATCGCCGGCCGACTGGTGCACTGACAGTCTCCCGGCGGTTGGCTGAGACCCGGTTGAGAGTCATCTGACAGACCACCGCGCCAGCGTGTGGCCTCAGCCCGTTCGACGCGCCCGACCAGCGTCGACCCGACCGCGCATGGAGGCTTCGAAGATGATGTTCCTTGAGTTGTTCGTCCCAAGCGGGACGTACAACGCCGCACAGCTGCGACGGCTTGCCGAGCGGCTTACCATGAAGCAGCTGCTGACCCACGTGGACGCCATCCGTGACGTGATCGGCGCCGGTGAGGCGTCCAGCGCCAACCCCGGAGTGCTGGACTTCCTGGAATCGATCAATCATGTCGTCGTACACGAGATCGGCACCTGGATCGTCGATGGGCGTCCGCTGGGTCCGGCCGAGCCACCGCGCTACGTGGCGCGCGTCTACGTGCCCGGCCCCTGGCGCAAGGCGATAAGCGCATTCCTCATAGCGAGCATCACCCGAGCGCTCTCGCAGACCGACCCCGACTCCGAGCGGTGCTACCGCGAGCCGTGCGTCGAGGTGCACGTCATCGGCGTATCGGAGGGCGGGTACGGGGTGTTCGGCCGAGTCGTCGGCGAATCAGCGCTCATCGAGATGATCAGCGACGCTAAAACCGACACCCCGCTCCCGGACGATCCCAATCTGCTCCTCGACCCGGTGTGCGGCATGGTCGCCAGCGACATGGTGGCCACCCTGGAACACGACGGTACGACCTACGGCTTCTGCAGTCCTGGCTGCCGCCGCCACTTCGCCGACAAGCTGACCGAGGACGTGTCCCAGTGACCTCCACCGCCCCGAACGCCGACCAGGCCGAGCAGTGGAACGGCGAGGACGCCGCCCACTGGGTCCACAACGCCGACCGCTACGACACGATGGCAGGCGGATTCACCGAGCGCCTGTTCGCCGCAGCCGCCATCACAGCAGATGACCGGATCCTCGACATCGGCTGCGGCACCGGCCAGACCACCCGTCTGGCCGCCCACCGCGCCGATCGTGGTCACGTGACCGGCATCGACATCTCAAAGCCGATGCTGGACCTCGCACGGAGTCGTGCGGCCGAGGAGAACCTGCCCAATGTGACCTTCGTCCTCGGCGACGCCCAGGTGCACCGGTTCCCCGTCGGGGCGTTCAACGTGGCCATCAGCCGGGCCGGCGTGATGTTCTTCGCCGATCCTGTCGCCGCGTTCGCCAACATCGGCCGCGCGCTCGAACCAGGCGGGCGCCTGGTGTTCGCCTGTCACGGCGCCCTCCAGCACAACCCCGTCTTCGAGGCGTTGCTGGACGCCGGCATCACCCCGAATCTGGCCGCCCAGGCCCCCGGCGTGGCCGCCTTCACCGACCCCGACCAGGTACGCGACATCCTGACCCTGGCAGGCTTCCAAAGCCAGATCGCCATACCGTTCGAGTTCGCCAGCATGATCCACGCGACCGCACCCGACGCCGCCGCATTTCTGCTCAACGGCAACCTGCGCGCCTTCGTCCGGGGCACCGGTGACGAGGCGCTGAGCCGGGCTCACGCCGCCATCGCGACCGCCCTCCGCCCCCTCGCCGACACCGACGGCGTGCGGCTGCCCGCCGCAGGGTGGCTGCACACCGCGATCCGGACCGCCTGACCGGCGCTGTTCGACCGCAATCCGGGAGCCTTGGGCGAGGGATAACGAATCTGCCCGGCCGCCGGGCTCTCATACGAACACTCAGCGTGACAGCGTGAGGCGACCCCGCGGCCGGAGTTCATGGCTGGCTCACAGTTCGAGGTGCCCGTCGGCCGCGCTGAAGGAGCGACGTGCGAGGAACAAACCCTATGAGGTCCACTGAATGACGGGCTATCCAAAAGAATCGCGGAAAAGGGACGATGGCTGACCGAAATGGCACAATGTTGATGTTTAGGTAATCGAAGTACAAGTCGGCCGCGTCGTGCGTGTGATTTATCGGTTTTCCACGTGGCTCCGGTGTTTGTCGGATGCTGGAAACCCGTTCAGTCTGATGGCGCCGTTGTTCGAGCATTACGGCGTGCAGTTGTGGACGCCGGCGGCCGGCGGCCGGATCGACTTTGACGCCGAAGACGACGAGCAACTGATGATCTCGTTGGGCACCCAGTCCAAACGGGAGATCACTCGGACTCGGATTCGGGTGACCACGGCGATGGCCATTCAGGTCCGCGAGCAGGGCCGGTATCTGGGCGCCGGGCGTGGAGGTGGGCCCTGACGAACCGGACAGCCGAGGGTGAACTACCGCCGGGGATGGCAATAGCCCGCGAGTTCGGGCGCAGTGAACGCTGGGGGCGGCTGGTCAAGCAGGCCGGACTCGCCGGACGACTGGACGAAACCGCGGCGTAGGCAAGCGCGTCAGTAACTCGACGGTTGGACCGGTTCAGTGCTGGCGAACATGCCCGCGGCGCCGCCGAGCGTGATGGTGATCCCGTCCACGGGCGGTGCGCCTACGGGCGCAGTGACAGGGGCGACATCCGGCTAAGTAACCGTCGGCTCCCCGATGGTTGGTATTCGGCCCGCCGGCAGTCACTTCACCACGGTCAAGACGATCAGTTCCTGGAGACTGACCTGTCCACCGGGCTTCTCCGACTGGTCGGTTACGACCCAGTGGGAGGGCATCGCCACGAATACGTGCCCTTGCGGGCTCAGCTTGATCCGGTCATCTGCGAACCCGAGCCGTTCCAGGTCATCCTTGGCGACGGCGCCGTTCTTGCCGACCAGGTTCGGCATCGTGACGTTGCCCGTCTTGGCCGGCCGGGCTTTTCCGATGCCCGCACACCCTGCCAGCACCGGCATAGCCGCCAGGATCAATGCCCCCGCGAGGACGCGCCTGTTCATTGGTTCCTCCCCGTTTCTGCCCGGTCGGGTCGATGATCTCATCTCCCCGTGGCGTAACGACTGTAAATGATCGAAGTAACGTATGTAACATCCTCGCATGGGCTCTGGTGTTGAGCAGGGGTGGTTGCTGGTCACCGTGAGCACCGCGGGCGCGTCGGCGTCGCTGCGGGTGCATGTGTGGCGGAAGCTGCGGGGACTGGGCGGGCTGTACCTGCAGCAGTCGGTGTGCCTGCTGCCGGACGTGCCGCCGGTGCGCCGTCAGGTGCTGCGGTTGCTGGATCGGGTGGACCGCGATGGCGGCACCGGCCGGCTGCTGCATATTCAGCTGACTGATCCCACCGAGCGGGGTGAGGTGATCGCCGCGTTCCAGGCCGCCCGGGATGAGGAGTACGACGAGGTGCTGGAGCGGCTGCCGGAGTTCTTCGCCGAACTGGAACGCGAGACCGCACGGGGGCGGGTTACCTATGCGGAGGTCGAGGAGAACGAAGCGGACCTGGCCCGGTATCGGGACTGGATGAAAAAGATCGCCGCCCGGGACTACTTCGAGGCCCCGCGCGGTGAAGTCGCCCGGGCAGAGTTGGCCCGCGCCGAGGCGGTGTTCGCGGCGTTCGAGGCCGCGGCGCTGGCCGCCGAGGAGCCGGCAACCGGATCGGCCGTGCCACCGGCCACGACCGGCGGATTGAAGCGGCTGCGGGCCGTGGAGGAGGACTCATGACCTTGCCATCTACTGCTCGGACGGGCGCGTGGATCGCGTGTATCTAGGGGTGCACTGGCCAGCCGACGTGCTCGGCTCGGGGCTGCTCGGTGCCGGATGGCTCGCCGCGCTCATCACCGCATCCACCGCCCGGCACGCCCTCAAGACCTTCACCGGCACGGCACGGGTCCCGGCGGGTGCGGTCAAACCGGGCAGGCCGTCTCCCGGCGGCCGGGCGGAGCCGCGATGAGGCAGCACCCCGCCACTCCGACCGCAACGGCCCGTACCGGCGCAGCGAGCGTCGCCTGGCATACGGTCGGCGCGCAGCGTGCGCTGGAGCTGCTGGAATCGGACCAGGCCGGTCTTTCTGAAGGTGAGGCCGCGCGGCGCCTAGCGGCCGACGGTCCGAACGCCCCGGCCCCGCCTGAGCGAGAAAGCTTCGTCGAGGAGGTGCTGGAGTCCTTCCGTGAGCCGCTGCAACTGCTGCTGATCGCCGTGGCGGTGCTGTCGGCGATCTTCGGTGAGCTGCGTGACGCCATCGCGATCGCGGTCATCATCGCCGCGGTGGCCGTCACCGAAACGCTCACCGAGCAGCGGGCGGGACGGGCGATCGCCGCGTTGAAGGACCTGGCCGCACCCACAGCGCGGGCCCGCCGGGACGGGATCGTGCGGCAGATCCCAGCCGCTGACCTGGTGACCGGTGATGTGATCCTCCTCGAGGCCGGTGATGTCGTTCCGGCTGATGCGCGCGTGCTGGCCGCGGCCGGGCTGCGCGCCGATGAATCGCACCTGACCGGGGAGGCCGCGCCGGTCGGTAAAGGCGCCGACCTCGTGCCGCCCGGTACCGATCTGGCCGAGCGCTCCAGCATGCTGTACGCCGGGACGGCGATCACCTCCGGCGAAGGCCTCGCCGTCGTCACCACGACCGGAACCGGCACTGAAGTCGGCCGGTTGGGGCTGCTGGTCGCTGGAGAGACCGAGCCGCCGACCCCGCTGCAACACGCACTGGGCCGCCTGGCCCGTACGGTGCTGTTCGCCGCGATCGCCGCCAGCGTGCTGGTGCCACTCGTCGGGCTGGCCGTCGGCCGCCCGTTCACCGAGATGGTGCTGGCCGGACTGACGCTGGCGTTCGCCACCATCCCCGAAGAACTCCCCATCCTCATCACCGTGCTGCTGGCCGTGGGCGGACGCGCCCTGGCGCGCCGCGGTGCCCTGCTGCGACGGCTACGCGCCGGGGAGACCTTGGGCGCGGTCAGCGTCGTCGTCACCGACAAGACCGGCACCCTCACCGCCAACCAGCTGCGGCTGGCGGACATCCGCGGAGACCGGGCCGAGGTTCTGACCGTCGCGCTGGCCGCCCAGCCACCCCACCTCGGAGACCAGACACGCGAACCGCTGGAGACCGAACTCGCCGCCGCCGCGGACGCCGAGGGCATCACCTTCACCGGGCAGCAGCTGCGGGCGTTCCCCTTCGATCCGGCCCGCAAGATCACTAGCCGCCTGCACCGCCTGCCCGACCAAACCCTGATGCTGGCCGCCGCCGGCGCACCTGAAACGATCCTGGGCCGCTGTGACCTGTCCCATGCTCGCCGCGACGCGATCGACGAGCAGGTAGCCGAGTTGACCGGCACGGGGTTGCGGGTCATCGCGCTGGCCCGCCGCCTCCTCGAGGCGGTCCCCGGCGGCCATGACGACGCCGAACACCAACTGGCCTTCGTCGGCCTGGCGGCCTTCACCGACCCGGTCCGCCCCGGCGTGCCCGAAGCCATCACCACGCTGCGCGGCGCAGGCGTGGCCACGATCATCATCAGCGGCGATCACCCCGACACGGTCACCGCCATCGCCGCCAAGGCCGGCCTCCCCTCCAGCCCGGTACTGATCGGCGGTGCCGCCTTGGCGGCGCTGGACGACGCCGCGCTCACCGCCCGGCTCACCGACGGAGCCCTCATCGCCCGCGCCACCCCCGCCGACAAGCTGCGTGTGGTCCATCTCCTGCAGGCCCACAGCGAAACGGTGGCGGTGACCGGCGACGGCGTCAATGACGCCCCCGCCTTGGCCGCCGCCGACGTCGGGATCGCGATGGGCCGACGCGGTTCGGACCTGGCTCGCCAGGCCGCCGACCTGGTCTTGACCGATGACGCCTACCCCACGGTCGCCGCTGCGGTCGCCAAAGGCCGCAACATAGGCTCTCAACTGCGCCGGGCCGTCGCGTTCTACCTCGGAGCCAAACTCGCCCTCGTGGCCACCATGCTCATCGGCCTGGCCGCGGGCCTGCCCCCGGTGTTCACCCCCGCCGCGATCGTGCTGCTGGAACTGTTCATGGACCTGGGAGCCTCCGTGGCGTTCGTCGCCGAACCCACAGCCCCCGGCGCCATGAAACGCCCACCCCGGCGCGTCGGCTTCCTCGACACCGCCACGATCGGCGCGCTGGCCACCACCGCCACCGCGCTCACCGCCGCAGTGCTACCCGCCTACCTGTTGCTGCATCACGACGTCGCCCACGCCCGCGCAGCCGCCGTCCTGGCCTGGCTGGCCGGGCACGCCCTCATCGCCTGGTGCCTGCGCGCCCAACCCGCCCTGTCCTGGCGACGCAACCCCGCCTTCCCTATCTGGGCGACCGCCGCGATCACCGTCGGCACGCTGGCCACCTGCACGGCCCTCGGCAACCCCCTGCACCTGACCGCACCACCCGCCACCACACTGATCATCGTGACCGGCTGCATCGGCGCTGCCGTGGCGATCGCCGCCGCGGGCCGCGGTCTGCTGCACATGGGAGCACGCCTATGAACCTGCCTTGCCCATCCCTCCACAGACGCCTGCGCACGTGAGCCACTGCGCCCGGGGGGGGGATCAGCAGAGCGCGCGACGGTGCTCACCGGCCTGAGGCCGCCTGATCACATGCCGGATCGTGGTGGCCTGCAGCTGCCTTGCTATCCCCTGGCCATTGAAAACCGCTTGGCTCTTGTTGCTGGTGTTGGGGCCGTTCCTGGCCCTTGCGTCGGTGTTCGACATCGCCTCCGACCATTCCTCGGGTTTGCCCCTCTGACCACCATCCGGCTTTCGCACTGGCACGATGGCCGATTGAGCGGTAGGGGGCCTGTATTCGAGCCAAGAACTTTCGGAAGATTCTGCGGCTAGATTGCAGCGCTAGCGTCAGCGCCGAGTTCTAGTCGACGGCCCCGCCGTCAGTTATTTAGGTCCGTAGATGGTCACGTCGTTCAGGCGCGCGGGGCGCTGTGCCAGTCGGGCGGATGTGGTGTCGGCCCTGATAAGGGAGATGATCAGATCCCTCTTGCCGGGCAGCGTTTTGTCGCGGGGGAGTTGCACTGTGCCGGTGGGGCCGCTGATGGGCAGGTCTAGGCCGTACGAGCCGGTGTTGCCCACTTGAACATGTAGGCGGTATCCGGCTGCGGCGTTGAATCGCGGCCCGCTGATCGCGTAGCCGATGGTGGTGGGCAGGCTGATGGTCTGGCGGGACCGCAACGTCGTGATGTGTACCACCACCACGGGGTGGGATGCCGAGGGGGTGGCCGAATTTGGTATGTGGGTGGGCATCGTGTTCGGCTCGGTTCGGACTCCGGCCGGCGTAGGGCTCTTCGGCAGCGTGTCTTGGCCGGACGACGCCCGGTACCCGGATGAGCAATCGGTGAGGACAAAGACGCTCGTGAGAAGGATGGCTGCGGACAGCGGAGACCGGCGGCGAATGCGCATGCTGTCCTCCTCGAGAAGTTCTTCACGTTGGGCCAAGCCACGCTGATCTTGTCAGTTCGGCGCGGGCGTCGCCCGGCATTCTGGGCTCCGGTACCTACAAATCGGCGTGATAGATCGGTCGCCGTCCTGCGTGAGCGAGCCGACCAGCCATGGCCTCCATGGGGAGGTGCTGTCCCGGCTGCGGGGATGGTGGATCAGGTTCTGGGGGGCATCAGTTGGCCTTGGGCGTTCAGGTGTTTTGCGTGGCCGAGCGGGTCGATGAGATCGATGGAGGAGCCGCGACCGGGCGGGGTGAAGGTCTGGATTGCGATGGTGGCGAGTCCGGGGGCGCTGACGGCGAGGTTGAAGGTCGCCGCATTCGATGCCTGGGGCTGGCGGGCCCACCGCCTGGAGCCGGCCCGGACACCGCCCCGATCGTGAAATGGATCTTCGTTCAGCGGCTGGCCGGGCACAGCGTGGCCCGGATCGCCCGGGCGCTGAACGATGTGGAGATCCCTTGTCCGTCGGCGGCCGATCCGGAGCGCAATGCCCACCGATCGGGGCGGGAGTGGACACAGACCACGGTGCGGAGCATTCTGGCCAACCCTCGTTACACGGGGCGGCAGGTGTGGAACCGCCAACCCACCGCCCATGATCTGATCGATCCGGCCAGCATCGGGCTCGGGTATCGGAAGGTGCAGCGGTGGAATCTGCCCGATGGCTGGGTGATTTCCGCCAGGCTTGCGCACCTGGCGCTGGTCAGTGAAGCCGACTTCGTCGCGGTCCAGAACATCCGCGCCCCGCACGGTAGCCCTGACCCGGCGCGCTGTTACCGGTCGGCGGGCCTGCTGCGGTGTGGGATCTGCCGGCGTCGCATGGAATCGTGCTGGTCGAGCACTCCAAAACAGACCCCGATGGGCCGAAGATCCTCTACATCCGCGAGGACCGCATCCTGGTCCACCAGTCAGCGGTGTACATCCGAAGCCCGAGGCAGTCGGCCAGCCGCGTGACTACAGGAGCGGCGGCGGGGGGTGCGGGGGGCGGAGCCCCCTGCCTCGGGGGTCCGGGGGTCGTCCCCCGGGCGAAATGACGAAGGGCCAGCAGGAAGGAAGCTCCGCTTCCGACCACACTGGCCCCAGGACCGAAGTGTCCGAGGCCGGACACGAACCAAATCCCCATCCATCGTCCTCCCGCTCGGGTCGATTCCGTTCGACGTGTCGTCGCTGGTCGAGCAGGCGGAGGACTGATCGGTCGTGGCGGAAACACAGTTCGGCCGTACGGATCGGGCGATCCGGGGGACGACGACTCTCAGCGTGATCGTGCTCGCCGTGATCGCGGCGATCGTCTCCTACAAGCACATGTATCTGCTGGTCAGGAGGTACGGAGAGACCTCATGGACCGCTGCCCTGCTCCCGATCTCGGTTGACGGGATGATCGTCGCCTCATCGATGTCCCTGCTTGTGGACTCCCGCCACGGCAGGCGCAGCGGCCTGCTTCCGTGGATGCTGCTCGCCATCGGCAGCGCCGCCAGTCTGGCCGCCAACGTCGCCGTCGCCGAGCCGTCGGCGGTCGGCCGGCTGATCGCCGGATGGCCAAGCTGTGCTCTCATCGGCTCCTATGAGCTGCTGATGCGGCAGATCAGGCACACCAGCACGCGGAATACGAAGATCGGAAGCATCGCCTCATGTATGCCTCATGCGAGGTTTGAGGAGGCTTATACGGGTTCTGAGAATCCTCGTACGTCTCCAGGCGCGCTGGCGGCATCTTCAGTCGAACCTCTTACCAGTCACGTGGTTGCCCCTGACGGCTCAGAGAAGTCTCATACGGACGGCGTTGTTGATCTCATAAGGCCTTGGGATGACGAAGCCAATCGGCCCCGGGGACGGCGTTCGTTGCCTCGAAGAGGAGGTCGAGGTGATTGGGGAATCCGGCGGCAGGCGTAGCAGTGGGCCGTGGCGAACCGCACGCCCGAGGGCGATCTTCCGCCGGGAAAAGCAATAGCCGGCGAGTTCGGGCGCAGTGAGCGCTGGGGGCGGCTGGTCAAGCAGGCCGGCCTCGCCGGGCGACTGGACGAAACCGCAGGGTGAGCTAGCCGGCCGCCTGAGCCGCGTGCTCCGCGCGGATGCGGGGCTGTTGCAGTAGCCGACGAAGATCAGGCTGGAGTCGGCGCTGGCAACTCTTAAGGTTGGACGCTTATTGCTCGCAGGACAGGTGTGGGTAGTGCGGTGAGCGGTGCTGGAAGGACAGGATGGCGGGGTTCTGGATGACACCGTCGCGGATTTCGATGGCCCGCCGGATGGTCTGGTCCGTGTCCCACGCCGATGGCCCGGCGAGCACGGTCCGCAGGTGTGGAAGCAGAGCCTCGCTGATCTCCCAACTGGCGGAGTCCCACAGCAGCGAAGGGCTGTGGTCGACTCCGTAGTAGCGGACGTTGTCGCCGACCGTGAACGTCGGCTCGGTGAACGAGGTGGGCCGCGCCCAGCTGAACCCCATCCCCTCATCGCACGACACGTCGACGATAAGGCTGCCTGAGGCGAAGGCGGCCAAGCCCTCATCGGTGACGAAGGTCAACGGCGCGTCGGGGTTTTGGAGGACGCAGTTGACAACGATGTCGTGTTCGGCCAGGAACGGGGCCAAGGGCACTCGGGCACCGTGGCGCAGCGCGTGGCTATGGCTCGGATCGCGGGGGTCGTGTTCGAAGCGTACGATGCGCGCGGAGTGGATCGGTGAGGCGACCGCGGTAACGCCACGGTTGGTGAGGATGTGCACGTAGTGCACGCCGTGTGCGTTGAGGGCGGTCACCGCGCCGCGGCCGGTCGCTCCGAAGCCGATGACGGCCGCCCGAAGCCGGCGGCCGTAGTCGCCGGTCGTCCCGATGAGCTGCAGGGCGTGCAGGACCGAGCAGTAGCCGGCCAGTTCGTTGTTCTTGTGGAAGACGTGCAGGCTGAATCCGCCGTCGGCGGTCCAGTGGTTCATCGCCTCGAAAGCGATCAGCGTCAGCCGCCGTTCGATGGCCAGTTGTGTGATCTTCGTGTTCTGCACGCAGTGCGGCCAGCCCCACAGGACCTGCCCTTCGCCCAGTTCCGCGACGTCTTGAGGCAGCGGCTTGGGCAGCAGGACGACGTCGCAGTCCGCGATGAGCTGGGCGCGGGTCCGCAGTCCGGCCACGTACGGCGCGAGCCGTACGTCCGGTATGCCGAAGCGCTCACCGTAACCGCGTTCGAGGTAGATGCGTTTCCGTAGGTCGGCGTCGATCCGTTCCAGATGCAGCGGGTGGATCGGTAGCCGATGCTCGTTCTCCTTGCGTGAGCGCGACATGACTCCGAGACTGAGCTGGTTCACGCGCGCTATCGCCGCTTTCCTCGCCGCGTGATCCGCCGCCACAAGGCCGGCCCGACCGTGAACGTACCCGCCATCGCGGCGGCCACCGCCTTGGGGTTCCGGTGTGCCCAGGCGGCTACCTTCGCGGTCAGTCGGCGGGTTCGCGTGGCGGCACCGCCGGCCACATGGCGCACCGGTGCCGGGACTGACTGCTGCGTCCGGGTCGCGATGTTGGTGGTGATGCCGGTGAGGTGCCGTGCTCTTTCCCGCAGGGCTTCGCCCGCCTCGGCGGCGCGCTCCCGAGCGCGGGGGCCGGTGCCGGTCTTGTCCTGCTGGGCGTCTGCCATGGCTTCGGCCTGAGACGTATCGGCTGTGCCGGTCTCCGCCGACGTGCCGTTGATATGGGAGTGGCCGGATCGTTTGGGAGTGATCGTGGTGTTCCCTTCTTCAATGCCATGCTCGCGGGGAGCGTCGCCGAGGTGTCCGTGGCCCAGCGGATCAGTTCTGGCCTCTTGCCAGGAGGTCCGGGGAGGGCGCGCCGTCGTCGAGCCAGCGGCTGATGTCACCCCGCTCGTCTCGCGGGGTGTTCGCGATCCCCATGAGGCGTACGTCTTCGGCGCCAGTGGAGCGAATTCCCCGGTCAAGTCGGCGATTCCCGTCGTCCGCGGACGCCTGGGGCGTGTTCGTCTCGATCTCGTTGTCGATGCCGGAGGCGGTGAGGATCTCTTCGGGTCTGCCGCTGTTCTTGCCGGTGGCCGCCATCGCCAGCGCGGATTTCGCGGCAGCCGTAGAGGCTTGAGGCGGTATGACCAGCAGCATGATGTGGTCTTGCGGCCCGCGCGTAGCGATGATCTTGTGGTCTGCATCAGCGAACCGTCCGACCCGCACCACGTGCCCACCGACCATAAGGCGGCGGGGGATCTCGTCCCAGTCGCGGGCGTCGATGCCGAGTCGCAGGATCACGCCGACCCGTGCGTTCAGCGATGAAACGAGGCTCGGAAGTTCCACGCTCGCATTTCGGGAACGCGGCCACCAGCCGCCGTCAAGGACTCCCAGGCGCCCCAGCGCCGGATCCAGGCTTAGCCGTGACGCCGGCGGGATGGGAGGAGGAACAACGTCTATTTGATCAGTAACGTGCGGTGCCATGACATCGGCCCCGTCCTCGGCCCCATGAGGGAGCCGGATTTTCGTACGCCTAGGACGACGTCAACTTGGCCGTTAGCGTGCGAAATGTCCTCAGCAATTTCATACTACATCAGAAAAATGGGCACGAACCGATGAGGCGCTTTCGGTTTCCCGACTTGGCCGTGGCGGACACGCGTCGGTCGGAATATTCAGGGCGACGGTGTTCCCGCGCCAAAATCACCGCAGGGGATGTTTGCCGGATCTGCGGGAATTTTAGCGCTCACCACCAGCGTCTGATTCGTTTGGCCTTGCTCGGCGGCTCTCGAGTCACGGTGCGCCCTCATCGCGCCATAGACAGTCGGCGGCATGTGCGGACTCTGTGCCGGGTACCACGGGAGCATGGGGGCCGGTCCGATCGACGGGTGGTGCTGTGCGGCTGATGCCCTGGCCGCAGGCACGGTCTGGAGCAGGGTTCCTTGAGCGTCCCGGGCTCCGCTGTCCGGTCGGCCGTCTTGCGGCGGCTCGAAGGCGCCGTGCGATGGCTGACCACGCCGTTGCTGCCAGATGACTATCTCGCGCTGGTGAACCCGCTCTGGTGCAGCCGGGAGCTGCGTGGCCGTATCGAGGCCATATGCCCGGAGACCGCGGACGCGGCGACGCTGGTGATCCGTCCCGGCCACAGCTGGATTCCGCACAGGCCGGGGCAGTGGGTTCGGATCGGGGTCGATATCGAAGGGGTGCGTCACTGGCGGACATATTCGCTGTCCAGTCCGCCGGGACGCCCCGGCGGGTGTATCACGATCACTGTCAAGACGGTCCCGGACGGGTTCGTCTCGCGCTACCTGGTACGGCAGGCAGCGCCTGGGATGATCGTTGACCTGGCCGGGCCCGGCGGCGAGTTCGTCCTGCCAGAACCGCCACCGCCGCGCCTGCTGTTCCTGACGGCCGGCAGCGGCATCACGCCGGTGCGTGCGATGCTGCACGACCTCCTGAGCGGAGCGCCCGCGAGAGGCGCTGCGGAACCCCGGGACGTCCCTGGAGTCCATGCGTCGCGCCGAGATTCCACGAGCTGCGCGTTGCCCGATGTGGTCTTGCTGCACTCGGCGCCCACGCCCAAAGACGCCATCTTCGGCGAGGAACTCCGGGCCTTGGCGGCGCGGTTCCCGAATCTGCGGCTGTACGAGCGGCACACGCGAAACCAGGGGCGCCTCCGGCCGGCCGACCTGCCCAAGCTGTGCCCGGACTGGACCGAACGTACCGCGTGGGTCTGCGGGCCGGCCGAGATGCTCGAAGAAGCCGAAGAGCACTGGGCCGGATCGGCTGATCGGCTGCATATCGAGCACTTTCGCCCGGCCAGGCCGAAGGCCGGGGGCCAGGGCGGGCGAGTCCGGTTCACCAAGAGTGGCCGGCAGACCGACGCCGACGGCACCACGCCGCTACTGATCGCAGGGGAGGACGCGGGTGTTCTCATGCCGAGCGGCTGCCGGATGGGGATCTGCCACAGCTGCGTAGGGCGGCTCGCCTCGGGGCAGGTACGTGACCTGCGCACCGGCCAGGTCCACGGCGAGGCGGGCGACCTTGTCCAGACGTGTGTGTCGGCCGCCGCCGGCCCAGTCGAGATCGAGCTTTGACAAAGGAGGATCAATGCCGACCACCGCCCTTCTCGACCCAGCTGACGTCGAAGAGTTCGGCCGTGAGCTGGACCGGATCCGCGACGAAGTCATCGCAAGCCTCGGGAACAAGGACGCACAGTACATCCGCCGTATCATCGCGACCCAGCGCAGGCTGGAGATCGCCGGCCGCGTCCTGTTGTTCGCATCCTGGCTGCCGCCCGCCTGGGTCGCCGGAACCGCGGCGCTAGCCACCGCGAAGATCCTGGAGAACATGGAGATCGGCCACAACGTCCTGCACGGGCAGTGGGACTGGATGCGCGACCCGAAGATCCACTCCACGACATGGGAGTGGGACACCGCGTCCCCGGCCGAGCAGTGGAAGCACTCTCACAACTTCGTCCACCACACCTGGACGAATGTGCTCGGCAAAGACCGCGACATCGGCTATTCGCTCCTGCGGGTCAGCCCGGAGCAACGCTGGCACCCGGTCTACCTCCTCCAGCCGACCTACAACCTGCTGCTCGCGCTGGTCTTCGAGTACGGCATCGCGCTGTATGACCTGGAGGTCGAACGCATACCCACCGGGGACAAGAGCCTGAAGGAAACCCTGACCCACCTGCGCGCCGTCGCAGGCAAAGTAGGGCGCCAGATCATCAAGGACTATCTGGCATTCCCGCTGCTGGCCGGCCCTGGCTTCCTGCCCGTCCTGGCCGGCAACCTCACCGCGAACCTGGCCCGCAACCTCTGGGCGCACACCATCATCTTCTGCGGCCACTTTCCCGAAGGAGCCGAGGTGTTCACCGAAGACCAGCTCGACGGCGAGACCCGCGGCGAGTGGTATGTCCGCCAGCTGCTCGGCTCCTGCAACATCGACGGAGGCAAGCTCCTCCACCTCATGAGCGGCAATCTGAGTCACCAGATCGAGCACCACCTCTTCCCCGACCTGCCGAGCAACCGGTACGCCCAGATCGCCCCACGAATCCGTGCCTTGTGCGAGCGATTCGGACTCCCGTACACCTCTGGTTCGCTGGCCCGGCAGACCGGCTCGGTCTACAAACGCATCCTGCGGCTGGCCCTCCCAGGACCGAAACACCACCGACCCGAACACACCGCACCGTCAGCCCCGGGTCTCCAGGTGGTCGCCTGAACCACGATGCGCAAACCCGCCGATGCCCGCCTTCGAATGACCCCGGTGCGGGAGGGGACAGAGGCCGGCCGGTCATGGGCGAGCAGCCTGGTCACACCTGTGATCCTGCTCCAACCGCTGCGAGTTGGACGGCCTTGTTCCTGAGACCGCGGACGAGGGCACACTTGAGAGTGTCGGGGTCCGCAGCGACGAAGCGCCAATGAGGGGGCCTGAGGTCCCCAGCGGGACCGCCCGGAAGGGGACTGGCCGTGCCTGAGAAGGTCGTACTGATCATGCGATTTCACCCGGTAGGCGGGGAAGACGTCTCCGTGATATGCGGGGATTTCAGCGGGGAAAACGAGGCGCTGGAAGCCGTCGCTCATGCCATCGACGAGCATCGCAGCCTGGTCTTGAACGAGGCGAGGTACGAACGCGAACCCGAAGAGAACGGCGTCGTCATCAACCTGGCCAACGTCGTGTCGATGCGGGTGTCGAAGACCGATGGCGCCGCGACGGGCCAGTACCTCTAACCACTCGGGACCCGCTGCTCGGCCGTACCGAGCGCCGCTCGCGGGGAACCTCCTGCACCGGAGGTGGTGAAGGCGGAGCTTACGGCAATGGTCGCGATCCGGTGACAATAGTTGGTTCAGGAGTCATTTTCTTCCCCTTCAGCAGAGCGAAGCTGTGCCTCTCTGCGTCAGCGCATCCACGCGGGCAGCACTCATAAGCGAACGCATAGCCTCGCTCGGCGGAGAGAGGTGCTCGCGGAAAGCCTCGTCATGCAAACTGATCACCCATCGAGGGGATAAGGCGCCGGGTGACTAGAACCCATAGTCGAGTTTTGAAATGCGTAGGTGGTGGACAGAATAACAAATGTCAGGAAATATTGCCTCGGCCGCGCTCGGGCGGCTCAACCCGATACTGGCCGCGGCCGCCATGTCCCTCAGCTCGCTCCTTGTCGCCGCCAACAGCCTGCGCCTGCTCCGCGGGAGGAGAACATGAGCACCGTACGAGCGACCGTCCTGGCGAGTGCGGTGACGCTGGCGCTGCTGGCCGCCTGGACCGTGACCGGCGAGGCCGGCCGTCCCGGGCAACTGTGGGTCTCCGAAGCCTGGGTGATGACGCCCACCGCAGCGCAGACCGGCGCCTACTTCACGATCGCCAACGCTGGCGACCAGGCCTACGAACTACTGGGCGTCAGTACGCCGGTCTCTTCATCGGCGATGCTCGCCCGCCACATGTACGCGGCGGGTGTCGGGCGGATGAGCATGCTCGACGGCTTGGTCGTCCCGGCCCACGGCGATGTGCGAATGACGCCCTTCACCACCAACGTCATGATCCGCCCGACTGAATCACTGTCCGTAGGGCGAACGGTGCCGTCGTTCGACGTCGCACCACTGGTCGAGATGGCGGATGACTGATTCAGAAGGTGAAACCTCTACCGCGTGCGGAAACGACGAGAGAGAAGTTGACGAGCAGCCGATGAGGCTCGTTGCTTCCCTGCTCGGCGACCAGAAGCCGCGCGACGGCTCCGTTCTGCATCCACGCTGCCACCTGGTCTTCGGAGGGCGGCTCGTCCTGGAGCAGCAGCCTCCAGTCCGTGGTCTGTCCCACAACCCGGAGATGAAGCTCGGCCGAGGGCTTCGAGTCACGCATCTCGGTCCCTGCTTTGGGCGATGAATCGAAACGATCGCTACGTACAGCCTATGACTCGTACACGGTGCAGGGCCGTCCACCAGGCGGCCGACGGGGCTCGCATCTCGGACGCGAGCCCCGCGACGGACTGCGGTGACGCTCAGACGGGAGCGATGTTCTCCGCTTGCGGGCCTCTCTCGCCCCGCGTGACGTCGAACTCCACCTTCTGGCCTTCCTGGAGCTCACGGAAGCCCTGGGCGGCGATGTTGGAGTAGTGGGCGAAGACGTCGGTGCCGCCGTCGTCCGGCTCGATAAAGCCGTAGCCCTTATCTGCGTTGAACCATTTAACGGTGCCTTTAGCCATGATCGTGTCCTTCTTTTGGGTGCTGTCGGAGCTCGTATCGCACGGAATCGGGCGTCGCCGAAATTGCCCCGACCGGATGAGTCCGGTCAAACAAAAATGCGCCTGGAGGTCAGAGTTGACAGGCGCACATAAGATCTATGGGAACCGCAACCGCACTACTTATGACGCTACCATATGGATCACGTTTGTTGTTTACGGCGGGTGAAAAATCGTTTCGGCCACAGACGGCATCGCTGTGCTGGATACGCGACAACTCTCCTGGACGCCACGAAGTCATCCCAGGCATGAAACGGGCGTTATGCGCGGTGTTGGATGGCACCACGATCTGCGTCGACCGTCCGGTTGGCGGTTATCTTCCGTCACGTCGGGCTTGTTCGCTGGTGATGGCGGCGACGACCTCCGCGACGTGGCGTTCGCACACCGGATCACGGGAGCGACGTCCGCTGAACCAGTTGGTCTCCACGACGAATGCGGCCGAGTCGCCACACAGACATTCGCCGGGGGCTTCGGGATCCACGGACTGAACAACTGGACGATAGGTGGTCCGGCCAGGGCGGGCCACCGAGGGGATCGCGCCTGCCTGACCTGCCGATGCCCGAGAGGACCTGACCGGTGATCCTCCAGCGTCGATCCGCCCGCTCGTCCGGTCACCGCTCTGAGATCGAGGGCTGAGCGACCAGCGACCGGGCTTCGCGCTCAGGTACGTGCCGCTGACCGGTGGTTGTGGCGGCATGCTCCGCGCCCCGTCCCGGCCACGACTGAAGACCGAAGTAATGATCGACCGGGGGGTACGCCTGTTCGGCCGCCGACGCGGGAAATCCTCGACCCCCTCGACTTTATCCCACGAGAGACATCCTGCGACGTGCCCAGCGTCTCGGAACGAGGCGATGGGACATCGATCCGCGGGATCGCCTTGATCGTGCGCCGGTGGGATATGGTCGGTGACAGCTGAGGAGTGTTCAACGCCGACAGTCGAGTCGATGTCACCCCGATGCCTCAACAACGTGGGCCGCTCACACGGGTCAAGACAGGGTCGGCGAGCATGACGCCTCACGCCACCGCAGGCTGTTCCGCCACGACGGTTCGGCCTCAGCGGTTCGGCCGCGGTGCCCGCAACCAAGAGAATCGACTCGCCCGCGATCCGGCTCTTTAGCCGTCATTCAGTCGAACCTCAGCACGACCACGCTCACTTCGGGCTCCCAACTAGGAGTCATTCACTTTTCGTGACGGCTGAGTCCGGCCATGTCACCTTGGATCGGAGATCCATCGATGTATGACGACACCGTACGCGTCAGGCTGGCAAGCCGCCGGCTGCCCGGCCATACCGTCATCGCGATACGTGGAGACCTCGACATCGCGACCACCGCGACCATCCGCGACGGCATCGTCACCATCGTGAAGGACACGACGACGCCACTGGTCATCGACCTGTCAGGCGTGTCCTTCTGCGACGCCTCCGGCCTGGCGATGCTCGTCGGCACACAACGTCGTGCGGGACTGCGGGGAGTCGCCCTCGCCGCGCCCTGCCCCATCGCACGCAAGCTGCTGCGCATCACCGGCCTGGACCGCGCCTTCGCCATCCATCCCACTCTCGCATCGGCGCAGGCGGGCTATGCGCACCTTGATCACATGGGCGTGGCATGATCGCTTGGCTCGGCCATTAGCCGCTCATGGCGGTAGAGCTTGCTCTGAACCACCGGGAGCATGTGGATGGCATCGGTCCGTAATGATCTCCATCGGGGTGGCGGCTCCGATCCGTACGTGAGGTCGTCTCCGGGGAACGGTGTCTCTGGTGCTGATCGGTTCACACATGAATTCGGGGGAGGGCCAGTGTCGTTCACGTCTAGGCCGAGAACAACGGCCGAGCTGCTGAGAGAGCTCGAGCCGGTCGTTGCGGCAGAGCTCGATCGTCACCTGTCCACGGCCAAGGAATGGTTCCCGCACCAGTACGTGCCGTGGAGCCAGGGCCGCGACTTCGACGGCCCGTTCAACGGTGAAGCATGGTCGCCCGAGGACACCAACATCTCGCCCGCGGCGAGAGAGGCACTGATCGTTAACCTCCTCACCGAGGACAACCTGCCCGGTTACCACCGGGAGATCGCGACCATCTTCGGCCGGGACGGCGCGTGGGGGACCTGGGTCGATCGCTGGACGGCCGAGGAGAACCGGCATGGCATCGTCATCCGTGACTACCTCACCGTCACCCGGGCCGTCGACCCGATCGCGCTCGAACGCGCGCGCATGCGGCACATGGAAGGCGGCTACCAGGCCGACCACGGCGACAAGATGCTCCACGGCCTCGCCTACGTCTCCTTCCAGGAGCTGGCGACGCGCATCTCCCACCGCAACACCGGACGGGCCTCAGGCGATCCGGCGTGCGAGCGCCTCCTGGCGCGGGTGGCCGCCGACGAGAACCTGCACATGATCTTCTACCGCAATCTGCTCGCGGCGGCCTTCGGACTGTCACCCGACGAGACGATGCGTGCCGTCACCGATGTCGTGACGAACTTCCAGATGCCCGGCCACACCATCGACGGATTCCTTCGCAAGTCGGTCGCCATCGCAGGCGCCGGCATCTACGACCTGCGGGTCCACCTCGATGACGTGCTGTCCCCGGTCCTGCGGAAGTGGCGGGTCTTCGACCTCGAAGGTCTGAACGCCGACGGGGACAAAGCCCGCCAGGAACTGTCCGAGTTCCTGGAAGGACTCGAGACGGCGGCGATCCGATTCACCGAACGCCGCGCCGAACGCC
Source organism: Actinoallomurus acanthiterrae (assembly GCF_054775715.1). Taxonomy (NCBI): domain Bacteria; kingdom Bacillati; phylum Actinomycetota; class Actinomycetes; order Streptosporangiales; family Thermomonosporaceae; genus Actinoallomurus; species Actinoallomurus acanthiterrae. The sequence continues at coordinate 824,430 of NZ_BAAHCO010000001.1, forward strand.
AGGCCCGGGCGACCACGGCGGACGCTGATAGGCGTTGATGCTCACCGCGACGGTGACGGAAGGAGGAGGTCGACCCGAGCGAGCGGCATATTCAGCGCGACGGACAGGGCACGCAGTTCATCGCGTTCCTCCGAGGTTATTCCGGGGCCGAGGCGGTTCAGGACCGTGATCAGCTGGTCAACGGCCTGTTCCCACCGACCGGTCGCTGCCGATCCGGTGATCTGCCGGAGCGTGGCGGTAGGAAGCCGGTCGGCGTATCGGCGGGGAAGGCCACGCATCACGTCCGCCAGCTCTCGGCGCTGTCCCGGCGTCTCCGGCGTGCTTTCGATCTGGTAGCGCCAACGTCGAGTCATCCGATCGCCGCCCTGGCGAACGAACCACGACACCACCGTCCGGACAGCCGACATGTGCTCCTCCGCGAGCCGTCAGGAGGGGCATCCGGCGGCCCGTCTCTTCCCACGCTATCCCGGAGTGTCCCGGCGAACGCCTGCTCCGCGACTCGGCGCGACCTTCCGCTGGGAAAGGCGATAGGCCGCGAGTGCGGCCACACCGCACTCGGTGGCCTACTGCCCGCCATCCGCGTCCCCAACCTCACGAGACAGAACAGCTAAGGAGAAGGAGGCGGCCTGGACGGCAGGCCCGCTACGTCATACAGGCGGCACAGCAGATCATCGGTGCGACCGGCCCACGGTGAACTCGAGCACCAACCCCAAGGCCGGCCCGATGACGACCCGATGACGACCCGATGAGTAGGCCGGCGATCAGCCCGGACACGACTCCGGCCGGCAGGAACACCGTCAGCCCGACGACCAGGCTCACGATCACCCCGGCGATCGGCCCGGCTGGCAGGCCGAGGAGGAGCCCGATGATCAGCCACGGCACAGCCGCACCTACATCCTTGGGTGGTGACCGGTCAGGCTTGCGCCGGCCGCTGGCCTGGCCGGTCAGAACTGGACGCCTCGATCCCCCCGTACCGCCGGAAGGAGGCGGGCGGCCACGACGAGGGAGAAGTTCACCAGCAACATGTGCGGCTCGTTGCTGCCCTGCTCGGCGACCCGTATCCGGGCCACCATCCCTTCTTGCATCCAGGACGCCACCTCGTCCTCGGTGGGCGGTTCGTCGACGAGAAGCAGCTTCCAGTCGGTCGTGTGACCGGCCACGCGAAGGTGGAGTTCGCCCCTTGGCTCACTGTCGCTCACGGTCGTCCCTCCCCGGCGTTCCTGATCACCCTCCCGCCGCGCCGCGCCGGCGCCGTCCGGCAGCCGTCGATCTCCTTCGCCACCGGGGTTCACGCGACGGCGGGGCCATGGGCGCCCACCCGGCCGGGCACGGCCTGGGCGAGGGTCGAGTGGATCGGAAAGACCCGGTCGAGGCCCGTGATGCGCAGCAGTTTGCGCACGTTGGGACGCGGTCCGGCCAGGGCGACAGCGCACCCGTGCGCGTCCGCCCGTCGTCGTACGGCGAGGAGCATCGTCAGTCCTGAGGCGTCGCAGAACGAGACGCGGGACAGGTCGATGATCACCGGCAGGGTCGTGTCGTCCAGGACGGCGGCGATCCGGTCGCATAGAACGGCGGTGGTCGCGATGTCCAGTTCGCCGGAGATCGTCAGGATGGTATGGCCGCGTGTCGTGCGGCCGAACAGGTCGGCTCGGGTGGTGTTGTGGTCCATCGGTGGTCTCCGAATCGAAGGCCGGGTGCGGCCGGACGGACCGGTCGGGCTCGAGTGAAAACTGTGGTGGATGTGTCGTCCGCGTGGTCAGGACGCGGGTCGCGCCGCGAGCCGAGCCCGGCAGGTAAGGGCGACATCGGGCCGTAGAGCCGAAACGATCGGTGAGGCGTGTCGCCCCTCGACGATCATCGCGTGGACGTGCTGCGGCGTCATGTTCGCCGACCTGTCTTGGCCTGCTGTTAAGAGGCCGAAGTAGTGAGGTGCCGGGGACGGTGCCAACTTGGTTGTGAGCGCACGAAGAGTCCTCGACTGACATCGACTCTACCCCACCGAGGTGGCCCTGTCCTCGCGAGCCCGCTGCGGAGCCTCGGAGGGCGGTCCTGTGAGACCGTACGGTGTCGGCCGGAGTCCGGTCATCCGGCGTCCGCCACACGGCGCAGGGGCGCGCCGACCGCGTGCAGGTGACGGAGAACCTGGCCATAGGACCCGAGAATGCCGCTCTCGTGGTAGGTCAGGCCGTGGTGCCCGCAGTGGGCACGGACGAGTTCTTGTGCCCGGCGGAGGCTGGGCCTGGGCATGCTGGGGAACAGGTGGTGCTCGATCTGGTAGTTCAGCCCGCCCAGGACGAAGTCGGCGAACCGGCCGCCTCGGATGTTCCGCGAGGTGAGGACCTGGCGACGTAGGTAGTCGAGCTTGTCGGCCTCGCGCACTGTCGGCATACCCTTGTGGTTCGGCGCGAACGTACATCCCATGTAGAAACCGAACACACACTGGTGGACGGCGACGAAGACCAGTGCCTGCAACGGGGTGAGCACGATCAGGAGGGCGGTGAGGTAACCGGTCAGGTGTACCCCCAGCAACAGCGCTTCCGCCGACTTGGACCTGGTTCTGCCCATGCCGTCACCGAACAGGGCCCGCACGCTCGCGATGTGGAGGTTGACTCCTTCGAGCAGGAGCATGGGGAAGAACAGGTACGCCTGGTGGCGAGCCAGCGTCCGGGCCGTCCACCCGCGCCGTGCCAGCACCTGACCGGCGGTGAAGGCGATCGCGCCGCTCGCGACGTCCGGATCCCGGTCCTCGTGGTTGGGATTGGCGTGATGACGGTTGTGCTTGGCCACCCACCAGCCGTAGCTCAGCCCGATCAGCAGGTTCCCGTGGAGCACCCCGATCAGGTCGTTGACGCGCCGCGAGCCGGCGATCTGGCGATGACCGGCGTCGTGCCCGACGAACGCGATTTGGGTGAAGACGATCCCGAGGTACGCGGCGACGAACATCTGCCACCACGAATGCCGCAGGAGCACGAACACCGCACCGGCGACCCCGAGCATCCCCAGGTTGATCGCGATCTTCATCGAGTAGTAGCCGGGCCGGCGTTCCAGCATCCCGGTCTGCCTGACCTGCTGGGCCAGTACGGCATAGTCGCTGCCGCGGGCGGCGTTCTCCTCGCCGTCGGCACTGGGCGATCGCAGGGCATTGAACGTCATCGACACTCCTTTGAGGATGCAGGTGCAGGACCGCAGTGCCATCACGCGCTGCTGCGACCATCCGCCGCCGAAGGCCGACCTCAACTCCGGGAGAACGAACACTCCGGAGGCCGGAGTCGGCGTGACACGTCGCCGGGCCTCGACCGCCGCCAACGAGGACAACGCGACACCACATCCCTGAGTTCCCCACCCGGATTCGCTCGATGCGGGAAAGAGCTTTGCCAAGAGCGAATACTCCGTGTGATAGCGTTTTTGGTAGTTGCAGTTGTGGTTCCTTAAATCTTGGTGCGCCTGCAGGCTCTGACCTACAGGCGCATTTTTGTTTTTGCCGGGCTTATCCCGGCTTGGGGTCATTGCAGCGACGGGAGCCCGTAAGGAACGAGCTCCCTTATCACCCCAGGAAGAAGAAGATCATGCCCACAGGCACCGTGAAGTGGTTCAACGCATCGAAGGGCTTTGGTTTCATCGAGCCCGACGACGGCGGCGCCGACGTTTTCGCCCACCAGTCGAACATCGCGACGCAGGGCTACCGCGAGCTCCAGGAGGGGCAGAAGGTCAAGTTCGATATCACACAGGGCCAGAAAGGCCCTCAGGCGGAGAACATCGTCCCCGCCTGATATCCATCCGCGAGCGACCGAGTCCGTACCCCGCAGGTACGGGCCCGGTCACTGCCGTGGACGCTCCTGATCGTCGGGAGTCTGGCGAGCCTGGCTGCCAATGTCGAGGTCGCCGAGCCCACGGTGGTCGGCAGGGTGATCGCCGCCTGGCCCTCGTTCGCCTTCGTCGGTGCCTATCACCTTCTCCAGGACCAGCTACGGATGCGCCTGTTGGATCCGGCCGGACAAGCCGACTCCGAGGCAGGAGATGCGGGGCCGGAACCTGTGGCGGGCGAGTCCCGAGGGCTCGTCCCAACTTCAGTCTGTAGCGGGTTATGGCGCTCGTGGAGGACCTTGATTGCCCGGCATGACGGTGCCCTCATGTCATCTTGACGACGACCTTGCCGGCCTTCGTGTGCCCTGCCTCGAGGTACTCCAGTGCTTCTCGAGCCGACTCGAACGGGAAGACGGTGTCGACGACGGGTCGGATTTTGCCGGCATCGATGAGAGGGGTGAGCTCGCGCAACTGGTCCCCGCTGGCCTTCATGAACAGGAAGGAGTACGTGACGTTGCGGCGCTGGGCGCGTCGTCGGGTCTGGAAACTCAGTGCGGACATCACCAGTCGGATGATCGGACTCGCTCCCAGTTCCCTGGCGAAAGCGGCGTCGGGAGGGCCCGCGACACTGACGACCTTTCCGCCGGGCTTGAGCACCTGTAGGGACTTCTTGAGCGTCTCGCCGCCGAGCGAGTCCAGGACGACGTCGTAGTCGTGCAGGACCGTCTCGAACGCCTGCTTCTTGTAGTCGACGACGACGTCCGCGCCCAGGTTCTTCACCAGGTCGATGTTGGCCGTGCTCGTGGTCGTGGCCACGCTCGCACCCAGATGCTTCGCCAACTGGATGGCGATGGTGCCCAGGCCGCCGGAGCCCGCATGGATGAGGACCTTCTGGCCCGGCTGAACGCGTGCCCGCTCGACCAGCACCTGCCACGCGGTCAGGGCGACCAGGGGAAGGGACGCGGCCTCCTCCATGGTCAGCGTGGCCGGCTTGATCGCCACGTCGTCCTGGTGCACCGCGATGAGTTCGGCGAACGTGCCGATTCGGTCCTTGTCGGGCCGCGCATAGACCTCATCGCCCACCGCGAATCGCGTAACGGCCGCACCCACTTCGACCACCACTCCGGCCAGGTCGTTGCCCAGGATGAATGGGACTCGGTAGGGCAGGATCGGCTTCATCTCCCCGTCCCGGATCATGCGGTCGAGCGGGTTGATGCTCGCGGCATGGATCCGGACCAGCACGTCGTCCGTACCCACCTCAGGGTCCGGCACGTCGCCGGCACGCACGCCGGCCTTGTCGCCGTAGCGTTCTACCGTGAAGGCCCTCATCGTCGTCTCCATATCTCGTCCGCAAGCGGACGGGGGGCTGTTCATCCCGGGCTTCCCCGGGTAGCGGGCACTGATTCGGCGGTACGCAATTTCTTGCGTAATGGGTGTTCATGGGAGGCAGGGCTCTTGGCCCTGGCTGTCGGCGGAGGGCTGAGTGCACTCGGTGAGCGCGTATGGGACGCGCCGGGTGCAGTGCCCGACGTTTACCTCCGCCGGTAGAACCTTCCGGGGCGGCCTGTCTCGCGTCATGGATGCCGACGCCAGCCGGTATGGCGTGCGCAGGCACAGGCCCATTAGATTACGTTCGTAATATTAAACGGCCGGTCGGCGGATCGCAAGTAGGCCTGTTCCGCTCAGGGGGCGTCGCACCCGTGGCAGACGCGGGACTGATCAGTGAGGCCCGGCCGTCGGCCGAGCTGTAGCCGTCGAAGCCTCGCGAAGTGCCCAGGCGTAATGGGTGACCTGCGGTGCGGACAGGCGCGTTCTGTAGGTGCGTCAGTTCGAGGTCCTGGCGTGCTCATGCTCGACGCCCAGCAGTGCGAGGGCGTTGTGGATGCCCTGCTCGAGGAGTTCATCGGCGAGTTGCCGGTCGGCGAGGGCTCGGGACAGCTGCAGCGTCCCGGCCATCATGGCGTAAGCGCTGAGCGTCTTGGTGCGGACCGAGAGCGGATCGCCGGGTGCCAGGCGGGCGGCGATGCCGTCGATGACCATCAGTACGCCGTCGGTGTAGGCCTGCTTGGTGGGGTCTGTGCAGCGCCCGATTTCGTCGAGCAGGGCGGCGGAGGGGCAGCCGTCGTCGGGGCTGTCGCGGTGCTGGGTGGACAGGTACCACCGCACGATCTGTTCGAGCCCAGCGCGACCGGGTGCCGCCTGTCCGACGACGTTCGCATTCTGCGCGTGCAACTGGTCGGCGACCGCTGTGGCGACGAGCTCGTCCTTGGATGTGAAGTGGGTGTAGAAGGCGCCGTTGGTCAGCCCCGCATCCTTCATGAGCGTCGAGACGCTCGAGCCGTCGATGCCGTCCCGCTTGAACCGGCGGCCGGCGGTCTCGATGATCCGCTTCTTGGTCGCCTGCTTGTGCTCTTTCCCGTACCGCACCACATGCTCCTTCGTCCGCCGGGAGAGCCGCTCGCCCTCGACCGACCCCCTGACCATATGATATTGCGAACATAATTCAATAATTCCAGGGTGCTGGCGACCGCTTGTCCGATGATGAGGTAGCCGTCGGCCCGGCCCCGCACCCACTTTCGCAGCGGGCCGTCTTGTTGTCGGCTCGGACTCTCTCCCGTGGCGTGTCACGGGCCTCCGTTCGTCCGGGGGCTCACTTGCGGTCCGCGGTCTCGGTACATAGTATTACGAACGTAATCCCATCGTCCCTTCGGAGGGCATCAGCCGCTCTGGCGCTCGACAGGGCGGCTGACAACGCCGGCGTCAGTGCATCAGGCGCTGGCGCGACAAGAACTCCGTCCCGCAGCCCAGCGCGTCTGCGACATCAACGTCTTCGGTGTCCTGCGCGAGCAGGCCCACGAGACCACACGCATCTGCCGACAGGAGAAGGACGTCATGAGTACGTATCTGGCAGACAAGGCCGAGGACCTCGCCGTCGAGGGTCCTTCCGCGCGGTTCACCTACCGGCGGATGGGTCCGCGGGGCGGCGTCCCGCTGGTCCTGCTGAACCGCTTTCGCGGGACCATCGACTGGTGGGACCCGGAGTTCCTGGACTACCTGGCCGCCGACCACGACGTGATCGTGTTCGACAACGTAGGCGTCGGCTACACCGACGGCGAACCGCGCGACTCCCTCGAAGGGTTCGCCGAGGGAGCCATCGAGTTCATCGAGGCACTCGGCCTCGCGCAGGCCGACCTGCTCGGCTGGTCCCTGGGCGGCATCGTGGCCCAGCGCGTGGCTCTGCGACGCCCCGAGCTGGTGCGCAAGCTCGTCGTGGCGGGGAGCGGTCCGGCCGGCTGGGTGCCCGGAGCTCCGGAGTTCAGTGAGAAGGTCCTGGGCATCATGGCCAAGCCCGATGCCGACCTGGAGGACATGCTGTACCTGTTCTACCCCGAGACGGAGGCGGCCCGCGCCTCTGGGCGCGAGCACTTCGGCCATGTCTCGACTCGGCTCGCCGCCGGCGGCCCCGCGGTCTCCGAGGAGGCGGCGCAGGGCATGCTCGCCGCGGCGGGCCAGCTCCTCGCGGCCCCCTTCGACGAGGTGCGGGCGGAACTGGAGGCCATCAAGCACCCCGTCCTCTACGCCAACGGCCTGAACGACGTGATGATCCCCGCCCACAACTCTTACGTCGCGGTGCAGCACCTCGACAACGCCACCCTTGTCCTCTACAGCGGCGCTGGCCACGCCTTCCTCTTTCAGTACGCCAGGGCTTTCGCCAAGCAGGTGGCCGACTTCCTCGCCGCCTGACCGCGCCGACCGCACCGCCGACCCCGAACGATGCAGTGGTGGCGGCCGGTGGCCCATCGGGGCCGGTGCCGCCTCGCGGTCGTGTGAGGCGGCGCCTGTCCCGATTGTCGAGCGTCACCACCACCCGGCCTGGCAGTCGGTGTGTTCGGCGGCTCATCTCGTTCGGCTCGCCCTTGTGCCCGCATAGAATTACGGTCATACTTTAATCGTCGACGTAATGCTGAGGGGCTCGACCGCACACGGTTTCGACTCCCACGGCCGTTGACCGCCGACTCCGCAGACTGCAGCCGCAGCCGGGACACAGGTAACCTCCGCGCCCTCCCCTGCATCAAGGAGGGCCGCGCGTTCGCAGAAACCCCCACGCCGAAGGGCACGACCATGAATGATTCACAAGAAGGCGACGTGGTGACGTCGTACAGGAACGCACCGACCCGCACCATCACCGCGGGGGGAGTCACCTTCGCCTACCGCGAGCTCGGTCCCAGGTCCGGCGTCCCGGTGGTCTTTCTCAACCACCTCGCCGGGGCTCTCGACAACTGGGATCCCCGGGTCGTCGACGGCATCGCCGCCAAGCGCCGGGTCATCACGTTCGACAACAGGGGCGTCGGCGCTTCCACCGGCTCGACGTCGCGCACCATCCAGGCGATGGCGAAGGATGCCGTCACCTTCATCCGGGCGCTCGGCCTCGAGCGCGTCGATCTCCATGGCTTCTCGATGGGCGGCATGATCGCACAGGTGATCGTGCAGGACGAACCACAACTCGTCCGCAAGCTGATCCTCTCGGGCACCGGTCCCGCGGGTGGCGAGGGCATCAAGGACGTGACCCGGTTGTCTCATCTCGACACGGTCCGAGGCCTGCTCACTCTTCAGGACCCGAAGCAGTTCCTCTTCTTCACCCGCACCGCCAACGGGCGTCGGGCAGGGAAGGAGTTCCTGGCCCGTCTGAAGGAGCGCACTCACGACCGGGACAAGGCGATCTCTCTCAAGTCGTACGGTGCCCAGCTCAAGGCCATTCACCGCTGGGGGCTGGAGCAGCCCCACGATCTCTCCGTCATCCACCAGCCTGTGCTCGTCGCAAACGGTGAGAGCGACCGGATGGTTCCGTCGAAGAACTCGGCCGACCTGGCGCGGCGTTTGCCGAACGGCGAGTTGGTGATCTACCCCGACGCCGGCCACGGCGGCATCTTCCAGTTCCACCAGCAGTTCGTGGAGACGGCTCTCAAGTTCCTCGAACGGTAGTAGGGCGGCCGCGGAGGCAGGCGGCCACCTGCCGCGGATCGACCGTAACGTCAGCGCATGAATGTGAGGGCGTTCTCAATTCCCTGTTCAAGGACCTCGTCGGCGAACTTCCGGTCGGAGAGGGCGCGGGACAGTTGCAACGTCCCCACCATCATGGTGAAGAGCCCGATGGCCTTACCGCGAGCGGACTGCGGATCCTCAGGTGCCAGGCGGGCGGCGATCTCTTCCACGATGTCCCGCGCGCCGTCGGTGTAGGCCTGCTTGGTCGCGTCGCCGCAGCGGCCGATCTCGTCGAGCAGGGCGGCGGAGGGGCATCCGACGCCGCGATCGTCCCGGTGCTCAGGTGACAGATAGTCGCGAACGAGGTCCTCGAGTCCCAGGCGGCCGGGCCGCAGAGTGCCGTACCTCGCGATCTGCGTGCGCAGTTCGTCGGCGACGACATTGGCGACGAGGTCGTCCTTGGAGGCGAAGTGAGCGTAGAAGGCTCCGTTGGTGAGCCCGGCATCCGACATCAGCGTGGAGACGCCCGAGCCGTCTATGCCGTCCTGCTTGAACCGATGGCCGGCCTTCTCGATGATCCGTTGCCGCGTCACCTGCTTGTGCTCCTTGGCGTAGCGCACCACAAGCTTCCTCCATTCGCTCCGTAGGCCATTGCCTCGCACCCAAAGCCTAATCTATGGTCTGATGCATATAATATTATGATCGACAGGCAATGGGGCGGGGTGAGGGCGGAGTGCTCCGCAGAGCACCCGACGACGCGGACCGGGGCGCCGCAGTCGGTGTGAACAACGTCCAGCACGGGTCCTTCGGGGCCGAGGGCGTACGTCTCGCCCCGCTGGCTCAGCGCCACGAGGACAGGCCACAGGTCCCAGCCCTTGCGGGTTAGCAGGGGCTAGCTTCACTTGAAAAGTCGGATGGGAAGGTGCTCGGCGGTGGGACGAACACGTACGTATAACTGGGAAGATCCCGCGATCCTGGCGGAAACAGCCGGACGCATGGCCGGTATCGACTTCCTGCGCGAGCTGCAGGCGGGGAAACTGCCGGGTCCGCCCATCAACTACACCATCGACTTCACCCTGGACGCGGTGGAGCCCGGCAGGGCGGTCTTCTCACTGACGCCGGGTGAGGAGCACTACAACCCGATCGGCAGCGTGCACGGCGGCATCTTCGCCACCCTGCTCGACTCGGCGGCGGGTTGCGCCGTCCAGTCCACCCTCCCGCAGGGCGTGGCGTACACCTCACTCGACCTGACGGTGAAGTTCCTGCGGCGGATCACCGTGGGCACGGGCACGGTGCGCGCCATCGGCACGGTCGTCAGCAGTGGCCGTCAAACCGCCCTCGCCCAGGCGCAGTTGGTCGACGCGACGGGCCGTCTGCTCGCTCACGCCACCAGTAGTTGCATGCTCTTCCCGGTGCCTTCCTCTCAAGGGTGACCCTCAACGCGCTCGCCCCCACCGTCGGCCAGGTCGTCAGTCAGCCGTTCACGGGGTGTGACCGGCGCGGCGGAGAACAGGGCGCAGGACCTCGATGACGCTGGGATCGTCCACCGTGGAGGGGATGGGTTCGTCGTGGCCGTCGGCGATGCCGCGCATCGTCTTGCGCAGGATCTTTCCCGAGCGGGTCTTGGGCAGGGCGGCCACAACCGTGACGTCCTTGAGGGAGGCGACGGCGCCGATGCGCTCGCGTACGAGCTGGACGAGTTCGGCCTCGACCTCGCTTGGTTCGCGGCTGATGCCGGCTTTCAGGACGACGAAGCCGCGCGGTACCTGCCCCTTCAGGGCGTCGGCGACGCCGATGACGGCGCATTCGGCGACGTCGGGATGGGCGGCCAGGGCCTCTTCCATGCTGCCGGTGGACAGGCGGTGTCCGGCGACGTTGATGACGTCGTCGGTGCGGCCCATGACGAAGACGTAGCCGTCGTCGTCGATGTGGCCGCTGTCGCCGGTGAGGTAGTAGCCGTCGAAGGCGGAGAGGTAGGAGGCGACGTAGCGGTCGTCGTCGTTCCAGAGGGTGGGGAGCGCGCCGGGTGGCAGTGGGAGTTTCACGACGATCGCGCCATCGACGCCCGTGGGCGCCAGCTCGCCCGATGCGTCGAGGACACGGACGTCCCAGCCCGGCAGCGGGCGAGTGGGGGACCCGGGCTTGAGGGGAGCGGCCTCGATGCCCACGGGGTTGGCGACGATGGGCCAGCCGGTCTCGGTCTGCCACCAGTGGTCGATCACCGGGACACCGAGGAGGGCACTCGCCCAGTGGTAGGTCTCAGGGTCGAGGCGCTCGCCGGCGAGGAAGAGGTAACGCAGACGGGAGAGGTCGTAGTCCGCGCTGAGGGCGCCCTTCGGGTCCTCCTTGCGGATGGCGCGGAAGGCGGTAGGTGCCGTGAACATGGTCTTGACACCGTACTCGGCGGCGACGCGCCAGAACTGGCCCGCGTCCGGGGTGCCGACCGGCTTGCCCTCGTACAGGACCGTCGTGGCGCCGACCAGCAGGGGCGCATAGACGATGTACGAGTGCCCGACGACCCAGCCGACGTCGGAGCCGGTGAACATCGTCTCGCCCGGGCCCACGTCGTAGACGGCCCCCATCGACCAGTGCAGGGCGACCGCGTAGCCGCCGCAGTCACGCACGACTCCCTTGGGTTTCCCGGTCGTTCCGGACGTGTAGAGGACGTACAGGGGATCGTTCGCGGGGACGGGAACGCAGTCGGCCGGCGATGCGGCGGCGACCAGGCCTGCCCAGTCGAGAGCGTCGGGCCCCAACACGGCCCGTTCCTGCGGGCGTTGCAGGATCACACTCTTTGCCGGCTTGTGGACCGCGAGTTCGATCGCCCGGTCGAGCAGCGGCTTGTACGCGATGACACGCTTGCCTTCGATGCCGCAGGAGGCGGAGACGACCACCTTGGGGGCGGCGTCGTCGAGGCGGAGGGCGAGTTCGTGCGGGGCGAACCCGCCGAAGACGACCGAGTGGACCGCGCCGATTCGTGCGCAGGCCAGCATCGCGACAGCGGTCTCGGGGACCATCGGCATGTAGATCACCACCCGGTCGCCTCGCCCTACGCCGAGCTGCGCGAGTGCACCGGCGAAGGCCGCCACCTCGTCCCTCATCTGCGCGTAGGTATAGGTGCGCCGCGCGCCGGTCACAGGTGAGTCGTAGACGAGCGCGGGCTGTTCGCCGCGGCCGGCTTCAACGTGCCGGTCGACCGCGTTGAAACAGACGTTGAGCCGCCCGTCGGGAAACCAGCGGTAGAAGGGTTTGCCCGAGGCGTCCAGGGCGCGTTGCGGAGTGACATCCCAGTCGATGCCCTCTGCCGCCTTCAGCCAGAAGCTCTCCGGGTCTTCGGTACTGGCGCGGAAGACTTCCTCGTACATTCCCATCGCGCACTCCTTTGTCGCGTCGGGGCCGGCCTGCGGCGGCGTACAGAGCGGTGTAGGACACGAATACCGCATGGCCGAGCCGTTCTTCCGCTCACGCGCCGAGATGGCGACGGAGCCACGCACCCATCTGCTGGATCGCGTGGTCCACCTCGGGTACGCGCCCCGCGCCCAGGACGAACGAATGCTGTCCCTCGGGCATCGGGTGGACCTCGGAGGTGACCTTGAAGTCCGCGAGTCGGCGGCCGAGCTGGGCGCCGTCGTCGGCGAGGGTCTCGTACTCGCCGTAGTGGACGCTCGTGGGCGGCAGGCCAGTCAGATCGGCGTTCACGAGGCTGATCCGAGGGTCGGCGAAGTCCAGGGTCGGATCCTGCAGCCAGGCTCCTCGGAAGAGTTCGAGCGTGCCCCTGCTGAGCATCTTGTCGGTTTCCTCGTTCTCGTCCACCGACGCGTTCTGGATGGTGAGGTCGGTCCACGGCGAGACGCTGACGATCGCGCCCGGGGTCGCCTCGCCCTTCGCGAGCAGCCGTAGCGGCAGCATGACCGCGAGGGTGCCGCCGATCGAGTGGCCCGTGCTGCCGATGTTCCGCGGCTCGTAGCCTTGCGAGAGCAGCCACCGGTAGGCCGTCTCGGCGTCGTCGAGCTGCGCCGGGTAGGGGTGTTCGGGCGCCAGGCGGAAGTCCACGACGAGGGAGCGGGCACCAGCCGCCTTCGCGATGTGGCCGGCGGCCTTGCGGTCCGAGTGCATCGAGGCGGTGACCGACCCGCCGAAGTGGAAGTGGAGAAGCGCTCGGTCGGGGTCGGCGCCCTCGGGGATGCACCAGATGCCGGGGACGCCGCCTGCGTCCACCTCGGCGTAGGTCACGCCTTCCGGCTCGGTCGAAGCCCGATGGTTCGTCTCGACGATGTCGCGGACGATGGCCAGGTCGAGGCCCGGTGTCGACGACTTCGCGCTCACGCTTTCGAGGAACTGCGCGAACTGCCGTGCCTCTGGGCTTACTCCCATGGTGATACTCCTTCGCAGGTCAGTGCCACGCCCGCTTCTCGTGCGCAGCCATGTCGATGTGTTGTCAGGACGCTAGATCGCGACCGGGGCGCCGGCCGGTGCCTCGCCCGCGGCAGGGCCGGGCAGCCGGGCCATCGGCCTTGCGTTGCCAGGGCATTAGGAACGCCAGGGCCGCCGCCAGGGCGACCGCACCCGCCCCGACCCAGAGCGCCGGGACCAGCCCGTCCACGAACAGCGAGGTGGACCCGTAGCCGCCCTGGGCGGAGAAGACCGCCGCCAGCGACGCGACGCCGATGGCGCCGCCGACCTCGCGGATCGCGTTGTTGGCGCCGGAGGCGATGCCCTGCTCCTCCGGGCGGACCGTGCTCATGACGAGGTTCGCGCTGGGGGCGAAGAACATACCCATGCCGATTCCGCAGACGATCAGCGCCGGCAGCAGAGCGGTGTACGACACCTGCGGCTCGATGGCCAGCGCCCAGAGCCCGAGGCCCACCGCGTTCAGGGCCATGCCCACCGTGACGACCGGACCGCCGCCGATGCGGTCGGACAGTGCCCCAGCCAGCGGCCCGGCGATCATGGGCATGGCGGTCCAGGGCAGCATCCGCACGCCGGCTTCCATCGGCGAGTAGCCGCCGACGGTCTGCAGGTACTGGCTGAACAGGAAGATCGCCCCGAACATCCCCAGGAACATCAGCAGGCTGGCGGCGTTGATGGCACTGAAAGAGCGGTGGCGGAAGATACGCATCGGCAGCATCGGGTGCTCAGCGCGCAGTTCGTAGCGGACGAAGCCGACGAGCAGGGCCGCACCGGCGAAGAAACCGCCCAGAACCGGGGTGCTGGTCCAGCCGTCGGCGTTGCCGCGCACCACGGCGTAGATGATGCCGAACAGACCGCCGCTGACCAGGGCAGTGCCGGCAAGGTCGAGGATCGGATTCGGGGCGCGGCTCTCGCTCAGCCGCAACAGGGCCAGCGGAATCAGCGCCAGGCCGAGCGGTACGTTCACCCAGAAGATCCACTGCCAGGAGAGATGTTCGGTGAGCGTGCCGCCGATGAGCGGTCCGGTGGCGACGGCGATGCCGCTGGCCGCGCCCCAGATCCCGAAGGCCACGCCGCGCCGTTCGGAGGGGACGGCCGCCGACAGCAGGGTGAGCGTCAGCGGCGTCACGATCGCTGCCCCGGCGCCCTGCGCCGCACGGGCGGCGATCAGTCCATCCATCCCGGGGGCGAGTGCGGCCGCGGCCGAGGCAGCGGTGAAGATCGCGAGCCCGATGACGAACAGTCTTCGTCGGCCGAAACGGTCGCCGAGGGAGGCGGCGAACATGAGCAGGACCGCGAAGGCGAGGGTGTAGGCGCTCACCGTCCATTCGAGGTCTTCGAGGCGGCCGCCGAGGTCCTCGCGGATGGAGGGAAGGGCGGTGGTGACGATCAGGTTGTCGAGCGCGGTGATGAATCCGGCCATGCCGGTGATGACCACGGCCCAGACGGCGCTGCCGTGCCTAGCCGGTTGCTCGCGGTGCTGTTTCATGACGTTCCCCTGGCAGACGTGCTCGGCGATTGATCAATGGATGTGGATGCCGGGGCGCGAGGGCGCGGCGTGCGATACCGGGGATCGGAATCCACGGGCTGGGTGCGGATTCCGGGGCGGCTGACCCTCAGGGGAGCTGTGGGTAGAGCACTGAGACGCCTGCGGCCAGCGCGGCCTGCGCCTGGCGGGAGGCGTTGTCAGCGAGGATCTCGTAGGCACCGGTGGCGATGCCGTCGACGGCGATCCGGGCGATGTCGGCGGGGTCGGACTTGGCAGCGTCGACTGCCCGGGTCATGTCGGTGTCCATGTAGCCGACGTGCAGTCCGGCCACCCGGATCCCCTGGTCGGCGAGCTGCAAGCGCAGGGCATTGGTGAGCGACCACTCCGCGGACT
Source organism: Actinoallomurus acanthiterrae (assembly GCF_054775715.1). Classification (NCBI taxonomy): domain Bacteria; kingdom Bacillati; phylum Actinomycetota; class Actinomycetes; order Streptosporangiales; family Thermomonosporaceae; genus Actinoallomurus; species Actinoallomurus acanthiterrae. The sequence goes on from NZ_BAAHCO010000001.1 coordinate 839,509, forward strand.
TGGCGGCGCAGTAGGCGCCGATCTCCGGGAAGCTGACCCAGGACAGGCCGGACAGGATGTTCAGGATCGCTCCGCCGCCGTTGGCCGCGATCTGGGGCGCGAAGCCGCGGACCACCGAAAGGGTGCCGAAGTAGTGGGTGTCCATCTCCAGCCGGATGTCGTCCAGGTCGGCTGCGAGCAGGTTGGCGCCGGTGGCTGACCCGGCGTTGTTGATCAGAACGGTCACGTCGCCTGTGGCCTGGGCGGCGGCCGCGACGGAGGCGGGGTCGGTGATGTCGAGCGCGATCGGTTTGGCACCCGGCAGGTCGACCTGGTCGGGGTTGCGGGCGCCGGCGTAGACGGTGGCGCCGCGGCTGAGCAGTTCGGCGGCGAGTGCCCGGCCGAAGCCACGGTTGGCTCCGGTGACAAGGGCGGTGCTGGTGGAGAGGTTCATGGAGAACTCCTGGTGAAGTAGCAAAGACGCGCTGATCGGATCGATCGCGCCGCCGGTGTTGCCGGTCGGCCGTAGGGGTAGGTGATCGGGCCGGGGCCGGATGGGAAGGGAGACCAGGCCGGTGGTGGCGCGGCCTGTCCACGAGAGCTGTCGGCCGAGTCGTCGTCCGTGAGGACTCACCGTCATCAAATTATGATCGTAATATTAAGTATGTGAGTTAGTGATCGCAAGCGCTCTGCGCGGAGAGGGGGAGGGGCGCGCGGCCAACGCGCGAGGGCCGGTCGTGCGCACGGCGGGCCGCTCGCTCAGTCTGCTGAAGGCAGGCTCAGAGCTTGACGATCATCTTTCCGACGTTCTCGCCCCGCATCATCGCGAGGAAGGCGTCCAGGGTTTTGTCGAGGCCGTCCCTCACAGTTTCGCGGTAGTGGAGCTTGCCCTCGGCGAGCCAGCCGCCGACCTCGCGGACGAAGTCCGGTTGGAGGTCCAGCTCTTCGCTGAACATGAACGACAGGATGTGCGAACGGGTCACGGACAGGTTCCACAGGTTGCGCGGTCCTACGACCTTCTCGTTGTTGTACTGGGAGACCATCCCGCTCAGCACGATCCGTGCGTGCAGCTTGAGCGCGCCGATTGCCGCCTCCAGGTGTTCGCCCCCGACGTTGTCGAAGAAGACGTCGATGCCGTCGGGTGCCGCCTGCGCCAGTTGCTCGGCGACCGGTCCGTTCTTGTAGTTGAACGCCGCGTCGAAGCCGTACTCCTCGACCAGCAGTTTGACCTTCTCGTCCGAGCCCGCGCTGCCGATCACCCGGCCGGCGCCCTGCAACTTCGCGATTTGGCCGGCCTGGCTACCGACTGCGCCGGCCGCACCGGAGACGAAGACCGTGTCGCCCTCCTTGACCTTCGCGAACCGGGTCAGTCCGATGTACGCGGTGAGGCCGGTGACGCCGAGCACACCCAAGTAGGTGGTGAGCGGCGCGAGCTGTGGGTCCACCTTCTGGGCGGTGGCCGCGTCGAGGACCGCGTAGTCGCGCCAGCCGAGGACGTGCAGCACATGGTCGCCGGGCGCGAAGCCCTCGGCGTTGGAGGCCAGGACACGGCCGACCGCGGGGCCATCCATCGGCTCGCCCACCTCGTACGGCTCGATGTAGGACTTCTTGTCGCTCATCCGGCCGCGCATGTACGGGTCGACCGAGAGGTACTCGTTGGCGACCAGGAGCTGCCCCGGGCCGGGCGTGGGGATCTCCACCTCGCGCAGCGAGAAGTCGGACGGCACCGCGGCCCTGCGGGCGGGTCTCCAGGTGCCATGCGTGTGCGGTGGTGGGCAGGGTCTGCTCGGGCATGTGGATCAAGTCCTTTCGATGAGAACCATGCAGAACGGACCTGGCGGTGAAGGGAACGCGCAGCGAGCAGACAGGCCTGTTCGATGGAGGCCCGAGAACGCTGCCAGTGTCGTCGTCACGGACGCCTGGACACATTAGATTATGGTCGTAATATTAAGCATGTGGCTCGGGAGATGGCAAGCGGATCCTTGAGGCGAGTGAGGGAGCGCGTTGCGCGGCGCGGGAAGTAGCGCAAGCGGGCTTCGAGATCGACGATGCGCCTGTCGAGGAAAAGCGGCCGGCATCTACCGGGCGCCACCGCCAGCGTCACGGGCGCGGACTACCTGATCGACGGTGGGCAGCTCAAGGCCGTCTGAGTGCGCCCGACGCCGCAGTACGGGTACGGGACGAACCGGTAATCGGCCCCGTCCACACCATCGAAACCGTCCACCACCGCAAGGTCACAAACCAGCGCCTGGCCGCCGTCGGCGCGTCTACGGTGTGTCCTTCTCCGGGGACTTCCGCGCGAGTATCCAGATGGCGACCTGTGCACGGGAGCTGACGCCAAGTTTGGTCATGATGTGCTCGACGTGGGTCTCGGCGGTGCGCGGGGCGATGACGAGGGTGGCGGCGATCTGCTTGTTGCTCATCCCTTGGGCGACCAGTTCAGCGACCTCCCGCTCTCGCGCGGTCAGCGGCGAGGACGCCGTCACGGCCGCCGGGATGTCCGGTCCGCCGTCTGCCTGAGCGCCGACTGCTTGGGCGATGGCCTGCCCCACTGTCAACTGGCGGCCTTGCCGCATCGCACGGGTGAATGCCTGCTCTCCCAGGCTGTTCTTCAAAGCCGTGACGCACTGATGATGACGGCGCGGGAGCAGTACAAAGGGGGTGATACCGGCGGAGCGGCCGATGGCCTCGGCGGCTCCCAGCATCTGGGCCGCGTCTTCGCGGTGGCCCTTGGCGGCGAGGGCCAAGGCCAGGACCTCGATCGCCGATGTCATGTTCTGCCGGTCGTTGAGAGCGTGGCCGACCAGCAGACTCTCCCGCGCCGCATGGATGGCGCGTTCGTCGTCGCCGTGATTCCACATGTGGAAAGCGAAGGATATGAGTGCCCAGGCGCGGCACCAGCTGTCGCCGGCGCGATGGGTGAGCGTGAGGGCGCGCTCGAACAGCTCCTTGGCCCGCGTCTCCTGGCCCAGGCAGCCGAGGACCGCTGCGAACACGGGCAGGGTGAGCACGACGCCGAATTCGTCGCCCACGGCGGTGTACTGTGCCACGGCCTGCTCCAGCAGAGGCGCCGCTTGTGCGTGGTCGTTCTGCCAGTGGGCACCGAACCCGCAGACCATGTGTATCTGGGCCGTCCAGGGCGGGTCGTCCAGCCGGTCGGCCAGTGCCCGGGCTTCGGCGATCAGCGGCCGGCCCGCCGCAAAGTCGCCAAGGAGGTACGCCAGCAAGGCGTCGGCGCATAGCGCTCGCCCGCGGGTGACGGTGGGCTCGGGGTTCGCGTGCAGCATCCGGTCCAGCCAGTGGCGGCCCTCGTTGTAGAACGCGTTGGCCAGCCAGTGCGGCCGGTGCAGGTCGGTGGCCATGCGCAGCCCGATCTCGGCCTGGCCGGGCTCGGTCAGGCAGAAGTCCATGGCGGCGCGCAGGTGGGCGTGTGCCAGCCGGAGCCGCGTGAACCAGGCCGCCTGCTCGGCCCCGTACCATTCCGCGGCCGCCTGCTCCGTCAGGTGGGCGTACCAGCCGCGGTGGCGGCGCAGGAGTGACCGCCGTTCGGGTTCGGTCAGGTGCATCTGGCCGAACTCGCGGATGGTCTCCAGCATGCGGTAGCGGACCTGGCCGGCGTGGTCCTCGCGCAGCAGTAGCGATTTGTCCAGCAGTGCGTCGATCAGGTCGATCACGTCTTCCTGCTCGATGCCGTCGCCGGCGCAGACGGCCTCCACGGCCTGGAGATCGACGTGCCCTGGGAAGATCGACATACGGCTCCACAGCGCCTGCTCGGCGGGTGACAGCAGCTGGAAGCTCCAGTCGATCAGGGCGTGCAACGTCTGGTGTCGTGGCACGGCAGCTCGATGTTCGCCGGTCAGCAGGCGGTAGCGCCGGTTGAGGCGCTCGGCGAGCCGGCCCACCGACAGGGTCCGTAGCTGCACTGCGGCCAGCTCGATCGCAAGCGGGATCCCGTCCAGCTCACGGCACAACCGGGCGACATCGCGCTGATTGTCCTCATCCACGCAGAAACCGGGCGTCACGGTGGTGGCGCGATCCACCAGCAGGGTGACCGCGTCGAACAACTGCAGCTCCCTGGGGGTCAGCGCTTGATCGGGTTCGGGAATGGGCAGCGGCGCGACACTCAGCTGTCGTTCTCCGGCGATCCCGAGCGACTGTCGGCTGGTGGCCAGGATGCGCAGCGTGGGGACCGCGCGCAGGAGATGCCCGGCGAGCCCCGCGCAGGCGTCCAGCAGGTGCTCGCAGTTGTCCAGCACCAATAGCGTCCGCTTGGAAACCAGGAAGTCGACCAGCGACTGAAGGGGGCCGGCCCCTGAGCGGTCGTCGCGCAGGCCGATGGTCGCGGCCACGGTCTGAAGGACGAGCGCAGGGTCGGTGAGGCTGGTCAGGTCCACCAGCCAGACCGCGTCATGGGCGCGGTGCTGCTGGGCGGCCGCTCGCCGGACCAGCCGGGTCTTACCGACACCACCTACCCCGGTCAAGGTCACCAACCGGGAGACGGATTGCAGCCGCCTGATCTCCGCCAGCTCCCGCTTGCGGCCCACGAAACTGGTCAGATCAGCCGGAAGATTGCCGACCTGCCGCGTGAGTGCGGGACCAGCCACGCTGTCACGCTAGGACAGGCAAAGTCGCTGGTCAACGGATGCGGACTTCGTTCGATGGGTCCTACTCAGAGGCGGACGGCGCTGGCCTTCACCTCGGTCTCTGCGATCAGGTCCAGCTCATGGAGGCGCCGCAGCGCCCGGTACACGATCGTCCGCGAAGCCACAACACCCGGCCGTGTTCACCAGCGGGCCGGGTCAGTGACGCGATCGCGAACCCATGCGTCGGTCCCTCACTGACTAGGCCCAGGATCAGCCACTTGGCCAGCGACAACGCCGGTACGCCAGACCTGCCCACGCCCCAACCCTAAATGCCGTCCGTCTCCCGGGCGGACCCGAAGAACTCCTCGGTCAGATTGCCGACGAGAACGACGCCGCGCTGGCCGCCCGAAGGGTCTCTGTGGTGGTCACGGGAAGACTCGGTCAGTGAATGCCTGGCCTGGTTACCAAGTGGCGGACATCGGCCCGCCGTATTTGTGGTGATAATAGCCGACTGAATGTTAAAGCGAATAAATATCATTATTTGTAAGCGTGAATTGATGGCAGGCTGTGGTTATTCCGTCGTTTGTCATATGTGGATCTGTGATGTGTTGGATGCTGGAACCGAGGTGCCATTCCGGCTGTAGCAGGAGAGGCGGGACATGCCGACTGTGCGGACTGTATCGCTGGAGGCGGGCCGGGATGCGGGTGGCGACACGCTTCTGGCCTGGGCTGAGCGCTCAGGAAATCGCCCGGCGGCGAAGCCGCGTGGGGACGAACTGCGTTTCGCCTTTTACGGGCGGGTATCGACAGAGGACCGCCAAGATCTAGCGACGTCGCGGGCGCGGCAGCGTGACCAGGCCGGCGCGCTGGTCGGTGGGCACGGCCGGATCGTGGCAGAGTTCTTCGATGTGGGCCAGAGCCGGGTGCTCCCGTGGGCACGGCGTCCCGAAGCTGCGGCATTGGTCGTGGCGATGGCTGATCCGGATCGCGCATTCGATGCGATCGTGGTGGGGGAGTACGAGCGGGCGTTTTACGGTAACCAATTCAGCCTGATGGCGCCGCTGTTCGAGCATTACGGCGTGCAACTGTGGATGCCGGAGGCTGGCGGCCGGATCGACTTTGCAGCCGAAGACCACGAGCAGCTCATGATCGGGCTGGGCATTCAGTCGAAGCGGGAGATCGCCCGGACACGGATCCGGGTTCGCGCGGCGATGGCCACTCAGGCCCGCGAGCAGGGCCGGTACCTGGGCGGCCGACCACCTTACGGCTACCGGCTGGTGGACGCCGGTCCGCATCCGAACCGTGCGCACGCTGCGTGGGGTCGGCGGGCGCACCGGCTGGAGACGGACTCGGAGACCGCCCCGATCGTGAAGTGGATCTTCGCTCAGCGGCTGGCCGGGCACAGCGTGGCCCGGATCGCCCGGGCGCTGAACGACGTGGAGATCCCTTGTCCGTCGGCGGCCGATCCGGAGCGCAACGCCCACCGCTCGGGTCGGGAGTGGACGCACACCACGGTGCGGAGCATCCTGGCCAATCCTCGCTACACGGGGCGGCAGGTATGGAACCGCCAACCCACCGAACATGACCTGCTCGATCCAGCCAACACGGGGTTGGGGTATCGGCAGGTGCAGCGGTGGAACCTGCCCGATGGCTGGGTGATCTCCACCCGGCCCGCGCATCCGGCGCTGGTCAGCGAAGCCGACTTCGTCGCGGTCCAGAACATTCGTGCTCCGCGAGGTAGCCCTGATCCGGATCGCTGTTATCAGTTGGCGGGGCTGCTGCGGTGTGGGATCTGCGGACGTCGCATGGAATCGTGCTGGTCGAGCAACCGGGCGGCCTACCGCTGCCGGCACGGCCACACCAGCGCCTCCAAAGCAGACCCTGACCGGCCGAAGAACCTCTACATCCGGGAGGACCGCATCCTCGCCCACCTGCCAGCGCTCTACATCCTCATTGTCGGACCGGATCCCGCGCTCAGGCCGCCCGGCACCGCCGACGTCATCGGCCACCTGCAGGCGAAGAAGATCATGTTGACCTACGACCCCGAAACCCGCAGCTTGCGGACAAACGCCCGGGAGGAGGTGAAGATCACCGTCGACCACGCACATTGACGCCTGAACCGCCGCAAGGCACACCAGCGAGGGCCAGGCGGTATCCGAGCTCGGTGCCCAGCCGAAGGCCGGGCACGCGATGGCGCTCCGTCATGTCCGGAAACAGCCGGACATGTACAAACTGTGTGTCCGAGGGGGGACTTGAACCCCCATGCCCCGTAAAGGGCACTAGCACCTCAAGCTAGCGCGTCTGCCTATTCCGCCACCCGGACGTGGTGACCTTCGCGGGCTTCCCGCGTCGGCTGCCACAGATTAGCAAATCCCCGGTGATGCCGCGAAGTCGGTTTCGCTCGAGGGTGGGGTCGCCGAGGAGGGAGGGGCCTGAGGGAGGATGGTGCCGCCGGAACAACCTGGGCGAATCGAGCCGGACGCCGGTGATCGGCCGCTCCGCGGCGGCCAGGTCCGGTTCGGCGCCACGCACGCGAGGAGGCAATGTGAGCAATCCTTCGGCGGAGGATGAGGTCGTCCAGCTGTGCAGCGACCTGATCCGCATCGATACCTCGAATCCGGGGGACCACAGCGGGCCGGGGGAGCGGGTGGCGGCGGAGTACGTCGCGGAGAAGCTCGCCGAGGTCGGCCTGGAGCCGAAGATCTACGAGTCGCATGCGAAGCGGTCGAGTGTCGTCGTACGGATCGAGGGGACCGACCCGCAGCGGGACGCCTTGTTGATCCATGGGCATCTCGACGTCGTTCCGGCGCGTAAGGAGGACTGGACCCGCGATCCGTTCGGCGGGGAGGTCGCCGACGGCTGCGTGTGGGGGCGTGGCGCGGTCGACATGAAGGACATGGACGCGATGGTCCTCGCGGTGATCCGGGAGCGGCTGCGTCAGGGCCGGCGGCCGGAGCGCGACGTCGTGCTGGCCTTCCTCGCGGACGAGGAGGCGGGCGGTAAGTGGGGTGCGCACTGGCTGGTCGACAACCATCCGGAGCTGTTCGAGGGGTGCACGGAGGCGATCGGGGAGGTCGGCGGGTTCAGTTTGACGCTGCCGAACGACGAGCGCCTGTACCTGATCGAGACCGCGGAGAAGGGCCTGGCCTGGATGCGGCTGATCGCGGATGGTACGGCCGGGCACGGGTCGATGGTGCATCCGGACAACGCGGTCACGGCGCTGGCGGCGGCGGTCGCGCGGCTCGGCGCGCACGACTTCCCCGTACGGCTGACGAAGACGGTGCGCGCCTTCCTGGAAGAGGTGTGCGACGCGACGGGCGTCGAATTCGACTCGGACGACATCGAGAAGACGGTCCGCGATCTCGGGCCGTTGTCGCGAATGATCGGGGCGACCATCAGAAATACCCTGAATCCGTCTGTTCTGGACGCAGGTTACAAGACCAACGTAATTCCGCAGAGCGCCACCGCTCAGGTGGACGGGCGATTCCTGCCGGGTCACGAGGAGGAGTTCTTCGCGACCGTCGACGAACTGCTCGGCGAACACGTCCGCCGAGAGTTCGTCCACCACGACATCGCGGTGGAGACGGAGTTCGACGGGCCGCTGGTCGCGGCCATGGCGGCGGCGCTGAAGGCGCACGACCCGCAGGCCAGGCCGGTGCCGTACTGCCTGTCGGGCGGGACGGACGCGAAGTCGTTCGCCACGCTCGGCATCCGCTGCTTCGGTTTCGCGCCATTGAAACTGCCGAAGGATATGGATTTTTCCGGAATGTTCCACGGCATCGACGAGCGCGTTCCCGTCGACGGTCTCCGCTTCGGCGTAAACGTCCTCGACCATTTTCTTGATCACGCCTGAAAAACGGCTCCGATTGTCGATTCAATGCTCTCCGTGGTGATAGCGTGACTCACCGTACGGAACGCCTTTGCGTTCCGCACGGTGGGTCGATGCCAAGGAGGGCGCGCGGTGTCCAGGTGGTCATGGTCACGGAGGTCCGCCTCCGTCGCATGCCGCCTGCGCAGTGTCCTCGCGCGGTCGGTCACCCGGCGCCTGCTCGCCATGGTGGGCGTCGCCGTCGCCGGCTGGCTTCTCGGGGGCGCCGGGCAGGCGCACGCCGACACCGTTCCGGGAGCACGCCTTCCCCATGCGGCCGCGCCCGCGGCCGGACATGTCACCGCGGCCTCGCGTGACGTGCCGCCGCTGCGCACCGCCGCACCGGCCGTGCGCTTTTCCCGGACGGCCCTGCGGCATCCACACCCACCGCTGATTCCCGCTTCGCCGTCACAGGCGGCGGGCGGACTGGCCGGAGCCCTCCGGCCCGGCACATCGAAGATCGCGGCGGATCCTTCTTGGGCACCGCGGCAGTCCGGTCACGGCCAGCGCGCCGCGACCGGGAATTCCGGTCACGGCACCCGCGCCACGGCCGGGCGTTCCGGCCATGGCCACCGTGCCGCGGCCGGGAGCGGACCGGTGTCCAGCACCGGTCCGTTCGCCGTAACGGGGGCGTCCAAGAAGGCGTCCGCCGTTCACAAGACCCGTTCCCGGGGTTCCGCGCCGGCCGTGCCACGGATGCCACGACCCCTGCCGCGCCGGGCACAGGCGCTTCCACCGTCCGTCGGTGACGGCCTCACCCAGCAGGCGGGGCTTTGGCGCGCCCCCGGGTTCGGGGCGGCCTCGGGCCGCCCACGGTCGTCCGTCCTCCTGGTGGGGGCGGTTCCTCCGGCCGTCCGCACCGCTGCGGACGAGCCTTCCTTTTCGCCTGACTAGTTCCTCCCATCACCGGCCCGGCCCCCGCCGGGTCGAGGCGTGCCCGCATTCCCGCGGCCACGCCGTGAATCCCCCCATGCGAGACGTCCTCCGAACTCACGAGAGACGTTCTCCGATCTCTGTAATGAAGGAGCTTCACCATGCCTACGTGGGCGAAGAGCACCGCGCGTGCCACCCTGCTCACCGCGAGCTTCGTCGCGCTCGGTGCCGGTCCGGCCCTCGCCGACGTCACCGACGGCACCGGCAGCGTGCTCGGCGGCAACCAGATCAAGGCGCCCGTCTCGGCGCCCGTCGACGTCAGCGGAAATGCCATCGCGGTCGCCGGCCGGTCGGTCGCCGGCTCGACCGGCGGAGCGTCCGTACGCCGCGGCGACCCCGGCGGCGGACAGTCGACCTCAGGACGCCACAGCATCGGCGGCGGCAACCAGGTCGACGCACCCGTCAGCGCGCCCGTGAACGCCTGCGGCAACGCCGTCGCCGTCTTCGGCCGATCCGCGGCCGGCTGCGAGGGCGGCGCCTCCGTCTCCGGCGGTCACGGCGGACGCACGACCGGCGGGCACACGACCGGAAAGGGCTCCGTGCTCGGCGGAAACCAGGTCAACGCCCCCATCAGCGCGCCGGTCAACATCTGCGGCAACTCGGCGGCCGTGCTCGGCGCGGCGGTCGCCGGCTGCGAGGGCGGCGCGGCGGTCCGGCCCGGCGGCCACGGCCACGGCACCCCGGGATCGACCTCCGGACGGCACAGCGTCGGCGGCGGCAACCAGGTCAACGTTCCGATCAAGGCCCCCGTCAACGTGTGCGGCAACGCCGTCGGCCACGCGGTCGCCGGGTGCGAGGGCGGCGCGGCGGTCACCAGCCCCGGGACCACCGGCGCCGGCCGTACGAACGGGCGGCACAGCGTCCTCGGCGGCAACCAGATCACCACCCCGGTGACCGCGCCGATCAACGTGTGCGGCAACGCCGCCGCGATCCTCGGCGACGCGGCCGCCGGCTGCGAGGGCGTCATCCCGCCCGTGCGCGGTGGCTCCGGAGCCGGCGGCCGTACGAACGGCCGGCACAGCGTCGGGGGCGGCAACCAGGTGACCGCCCCGGTGACCGCGCCGATCAACGTCTGCGGCAACGCCGCCGCCGTCATCGGCCACGCGGTCGCCGGCTGCGCCGGGGGTGCCGGAGGTGCCGGAGGTGCCGGAGGCGACCACTGCGGCTCCGCGCACCACTCCTTCCACACGATGCTGAGCGAGCTTCCGCAGCTGCCGGGCACGTCGCCGCGTACGGGAGCGGTGGCGGCGAACCCGGCGGCGATGCCGGCGTTCCCCCGGCTGCGGTTCCAGCCGATCCGGCAGCTGAGCACGCCCGTCGCCGGGGCGATCCCCAGCACGCCCAAGCCGCCCGTCGCGGTCCCGGTCCCCCCGGCCGGGACCGCGACGGGGAGCGCTCCCGTTCCGTCTCTTTCGGCCCCAGGGCACACCTCGGCCGCGGGGAACACCTCCGCCCCGGCCGGGCAGAGCGCCTCCGTCCCGGCGGACCGCCTGGGCGGCCTCGCGGGCGGGATCGCCGGTGCCCTGCCGGATCTGCCGAAGCCGGTCCGGGTCGGCGCTCCGATGAACAGCCGGCCGACTGCGGCCGGCACGACGAAGACCGGCTCTCCCGTCGGCTCCGTCGTCAGCGGGACCGGCGTCGCCGACGCGGTCCCCGGGGCCCGGGCGCTGCCCGATCTGCCGAGCGTCCCGGTCACCCGGCCGGTTCCGCAGGCGGGGGCGGCGCTGCCCGTCCCGGGCAGGTTCCGTCTGCGGCCGGTGGGACAGGTGGAGCGGATCCCCTCGATGCGGACGGTGGCGGTGCAGGAGCCGGCTCAGGCGGAGCGGGGAGCGCTGGCCGCCCTCGCGCTGGCCGGGCTGCTCGCCGCGTCGTCCGGCGCGGTCTCGATGGTCCGCCGCTTCCGCGGACGCTGAGGGCGACCCGGCCTCAGCCGTCGTGTCGTCGGCCGCTGAGGGCGATCCGGCCTCAGTCGTCGTGTCGTTGGCCGCTGAGGGCGACCCGGCCGCAGCAGCCGCTTCCGCGCGGACGGTGAGGCCCGGTCACGACCACTGAGGCCCGGTCGGCCATGATTGCGGGGAGGGCGCGCTCCCCGAAGGAACGGCCGACCGTGATCTCGAGCACTCCTTTGCCTGGCCCGGAGACCCCGAGCCAGGCAAAGTTCATCACCGACCAGATAAGCCTCATGACAGGGCGTAGCAAAACCTTGTGTCGGACCAGGCAAAGCCCTAAGAAAGGGAAAGTTCACGCCAAGCCGTGCCTTGCGCTCACGTGCAGGGCACATTGCTGTAGCGTCGAAGGGGCCGAGAACTGGCGGCCCCTACATGGTGCGCGTCGCGCGGATGACCTTGCGTCGGAGCTGGATTCGCCGGCGTCCGTCCGGGTACACCCGCACCCGGACGAGTTCCCACCCGCCGTGTTCGGCGTGCTCGACCATCACTTGCCTGGCGGCATCCCGTGTCGTGCCGCGCGGCAGGTGTAGTACTAGGTAGGAGTACTCCAGCATTGGCCTTATTCTGCTCCGTCTAGGGGTCCTCACGGGGAGCGTGTGATCCTCTTCCGCGGAACCGGTCAACCGCGTCGCACGTTGACCGGCTTCGGGGTGGCACTTGATGACTCCCGCCGCAGTCGAGATTTGTGAGGTTCAAGCACCGTGCCCGACAGCAACGGCACCACGAGGTCCAACGGCAACCGCCTGGTGATCGTCGAGTCGCCTGCCAAGGCCAAGACGATCGCGGGGTATCTCGGCCGTGGCTACGTCGTGGAGTCCAGTATCGGCCACATCCGTGATCTTCCGGAGAAAGCGGCCGATATTCCGGCGAAGTACAAGGGCGAATCATGGGCCCGGCTCGGTGTGAACGTCGATCACGACTTCGAGCCACTGTACGTCGTGAACGCGGACAAGAAACAGCAGGTCGCCAAGCTCAAGAAGCTGTTGCAGGACGCCGACGAGCTCTTTCTCGCGACGGATGAGGACCGCGAGGGCGAGGCGATCGCCTGGCACCTGCGCGAGGTCCTGAAGCCGAAGGTGCCCGTGCACCGCATGGTGTTCAACGAGATCACCCGGGACGCCATCCGCGCCGCCGCGCAGAACCCTCGCGACCTGAACATCAAGCTCGTCGACGCGCAGGAGACCCGGCGCATCCTCGACCGCCTGTACGGCTACGAGGTCAGCCCGGTCCTGTGGAAGAAGGTCATGCCGAAGCTGTCGGCGGGCCGGGTGCAGAGCGTCGCGACCCGCCTCGTCGTCGAGCGGGAGCGCGAGCGCATCGCGTTCGTCCCGGCGCACTACTGGGACCTGTCGGCGACGTTCGACACCGGCAAGCCGGAAGAGCCCTCCTCCTTTGCCGCCACCCTCGTCTCGCTGGACGGCAAGCGAGTCGCCCAGGGCCGCGACTTCACCGCCCAGGGCACGCTGAAGACGCAGGACGTCCTGCACCTGGACGAGGCCGCCGCACGGGGCCTGGCCGAGCGCCTGCGCGACCGGCCGTACGCCGTCTCGTCGGTGGAGCGCAAGCCGTACCGCCGCAGCCCGTACGCCCCGTTCCGTACGACGACGCTGCAGCAGGAGGCCAGCCGCAAGCTGGGCTACTCGGCGAAGTACACGATGCAGGTCGCGCAGCGGCTGTACGAGAACGGCTTCATCACCTATATGCGTACCGACAGCATCACGCTGTCGGAGACGGCGATCAACGCCGCGCGCAACCAGGCGCGCGGGCTGTACGGCGCCGACTACGTCCCGGACAAGCCGCGCGTCTACCAGAGCAAGGTGAAGAACGCTCAGGAGGCGCACGAGGCGATCCGCCCGGCCGGCGACAGCTTCCGTACGCCGGGCGAGACCGGGCTGTCCGGCGACCAGTTCAAGCTGTACGAGCTGATCTGGAAGCGCACCGTGGCCAGCCAGATGAAGGACGCCACCGGGCAGTCGGTGTCCGTCCGCGTCGGTGGCGAGTCGACCACCGGCGAGCGGGCCGAGTTCGGCGCCTCCGGCAAGATCATCACCTTCTACGGCTTCCTCAAGGCGTACGTCGAGGGCGCGGACGACCCGTCGTCGGACCGCGACGACCAGGAGCGCCGCCTGCCGCAGCTGGACGAGGACGACCCGCTCACCGCGACGGAGCTGGGCGCCGACGGCCACTCGACGCGGCCGCCGGCCCGCTACACCGAGGCCAGCCTGGTCAAGGAGCTGGAGGACCGGGAGATCGGCCGGCCGTCCACGTACGCCAGCATCATCGGGACGATCCTCGACCGCGGCTACGTGTTCAAGAAGGGCACCGCGCTGGTGCCGTCGTACCGGGCGTTCGCCGTGGTCAACCTGTTGGAGAAGCATTTCGGCCACCTCGTCGACTACGACTTCACCGCGCACATGGAGGACGGCCTCGACGAGATCGCGCGCGGCGAGGCCGAGCGGGTGCGGTGGCTGGAGCGCTTCTACTTCGGCGAGGACGGCGAGGGACTGAAGCAGCTGGTCAGCGACCTCGGCGAGATCGACGCCAAGGAGATCAGCTCGTTCCCGATCCCGGACAGCGACATCATGATCCGGGTCGGGCGCTACGGGCCGTACCTCGACCGGGACGGCGAGCGGGTCAACATCCCCGACGACACGGTGCCGGACGAGCTGACCAAGGAGAAGGCCGAGGAGCTGTTCGCGCAGCCGAACGGCGACCGCGAGCTGGGCATCGACCCCGGGACCAAGCACCCGATCGTGGCCAAGAAGGGCCGGTTCGGGCCGTACGTCACCGAGATCCTCCCGGACGACGCTCCGAAGAGCGCCAAGCCGCGTACGGCATCGCTGTTCGCGTCGATGGCGCTGGACACCGTGACGCTCGAGGACGCCCTGAAGCTGCTGTCGCTGCCGCGCACCCTGGGGGAGATCGACGGCGAGCCGGTCACCGCGCAGAACGGCCGGTTCGGCCCGTACCTCAAGAAGGGCACGGACAGCCGGTCGCTGCAGAGCGAGGACCAGCTGTTCACGGCCACCATCGAGGAGGCCAAGGAGATCTTCGCCCAGCCCAAGCAGCGCGGACGCGGCCGGGCGGCCGCGGCGCCGCCGCTGCGCGAGCTCGGGGAGGACCCGGCCAGCAAGACTAAGATCGTCATCAAAGAGGGACGTTTCGGCCCGTACGTCACCGACGGCGAGACCAACGCCAGCCTGCGAAAAGGCGACGAAGTCGAGTCGATCACCATGCAGCGGGCGCTCGAGCTCCTCGCCGAGCGCCGCGAGAAGGTGGCCGCGGGTGGCGGTAAGAAGCCGGCCCGGCGGCGTACGGCGAAGTCGCGCTCCTGACGCTCTGAGGTGGATACGCTGACACAATGACCAGAACGGGCAGCTCTCCCGGCGTGCTGTCGATCAAGCCGTTTCGTCGGCTCTGGATCGCGCTTTCGTTGTCCAGCTTCGGCGATTGGCTGAGCATCCTCGCGTTGACCGCGCTGGCCGGCTCGCTCACGAAGGGCTCCGCCGAGAACTACGCGATCGGCGGCGTCCTCGTCGTCAAACTGCTTCCGGCGCTGGTTTTCGGACCGCTCGCCGGGGCGGTCGCCGACCGCTTCGACCGCCGCACCACGATGGTGATCGCGGACATCCTGCGGTTCAGCCTGTTCCTGTCGATCCCGCTCGTGGGCCGCCTCGACTGGCTGTACGGCGCGACCTTCCTCGTCGAGGTCGTGACGCTGTTCTGGATCCCGGCCAAGGAGGCCTCGGTCCCGAACCTCGTGCCGAAGGACCGGCTGGAGAAGGCCAACCAGATCAGCCTGATCTCGACGTACGGCTCCGCGCCTGTGGCGGCGGGGACGTTCTCGGTGCTGGCCCTGATCTCGGGCGTGGTGTTCGCGAACCAGCGCCAGCAGGCCAACCTCGCGCTGTACATCAACGCGGTGACGTTCCTGGTCTCCGCGATCACGATCTTCTCGCTGCGCGAGATCCCCCGGCAGAGCGGCAAGGTCTCGGTTCCGTCGATCCTCAAGCAGATCATCGCGGGCTGGCGGTTCGTCGGCTCGACGCCGATGGTGCGCGGCCTGACCGTCGGGATCGTCGGCGCGTTCGCGGCGGGCGGCGCGGTGATCGGCATCGCGAAGGTCTACGTCAAGGCCCTCGGCGGGGGCGACGCCGCGTACGGTGTCGTCTTCGGCATGGTGTTCGTCGGCATGGCGATCGGGATGTTCCTGGCGCCCCGCATCCTGAAGGACTTCAGCCGACGCCGCCTGTTCGGCCTGGCGATCATCGGGGCGGGCATCGCCCTCGCACTGATCGCGATCATCCAGAACCTCGTCATCGTCGCCCTGCTGACGGCCCTGCTGGGGGCCGGCGGGCATCGCCTGGGTGGTCGGCTACACGCTCGTCGGCCTGGAGGTCGAGGACAGCGTGCGCGGCCGCACCTGGGCGTTCCTGCAGTCGCTCGTCAGGGTCGTGCTGCTGCTCACGGTCGCCGCCGTGCCGTTCATCGCGGGCGCCGTCGGCGACCACCTCCTGAAGTACGGCAAGAGTGGCGTCTACCACTTCGGCGGCCCCAACGCCGTCCTGCTGCTCGGCGCGCTGGTCGCCGTCATCGTGGGCCTGCTCGCCTATCGGCAGATGGACGACCGCAAGGGCATCCCGCTGTCCCGCGACCTGATGGCGGCGCTGCGCGGCGAGGTGTACACCCCCGAGGAGCCCGGCAGCGGCGAGCGTGGGGTGTTCCTCGCGTTCGAGGGCGGCGAGGGCGCCGGGAAGACCACCCAGGCGCGTCTCCTCGCGATCTGGCTCCGCGACCAGGGCTTCGACGTCGTGACGACCCGCGAGCCCGGCTCGTCGAAGATGGGCATGCGGCTGCGCGCGATCCTCCTCGACAAGGAGACCACCGGCCTGTCCCCCCGCGCCGAGACGATGCTGTACGCCGCCGACCGGGCCCAGCACGTCGCCGAGGTCATCCGCCCGGCGTTGCAGCGCGGCGCGATCGTCGTCACCGACCGGTACGTCGACTCGTCCCTGGCCTACCAGGGCGCCGGCCGCGAGCTGAAGGTCAAGGAGATCGCCGAGGTGAACCGCTGGGCCACCGGCGGCCTCACCCCCGACCTGACGATCATCCTGGACGTGCCGTCCGAGGTCGGGCTGAGCCGGTTCGCCTCCCCGGCCGACCGGATCGAGTCCGAGCCGCAGGAGTTCCACGAGCGGGTACGCCGCGGGTTCCGCGCTCTCGCCGAGGCCGAGCCGCACCGGTACCTCGTGATCGACGGCACCCAGCCGCAGCAGGAGATCAGCCGGCAGATCCACGATCGGGTCCGCGCCATCCTGCCCGACCCCGTGCCCGCCACCGCCGAGGCCGTCACGAGCACGATGCCGATCATCAGCGACTGATCAGAGAGGAACGGCCCCTGGATGGTCCAGGGGCCGCTCCGGCCGGGCCTCACACGTTGTAGACCCTGGTCCGCTCCTCGTAGCACCGGCCCCGCGACGTACGCTCCGCCGGCCGTTGGCGCCGAGGGCTCCGGCGGCCGGCGGCAGCCGTTGGCATCGAGTCCTCCTCGTGACCCGGGTCCCGCGACGTGCGCTTCGGCGGCCGGCGGCAGCCGTTGGCATCGAGTCCTCCTCGTGACCCGGGTCCCGCGACGTGCGCTTCGGCGGCCGGCGGCAGCCGTTGGCATCGAGTCCTCCTCGTGACCCGGGTCCCGCGACGTGCGCTTCGGCGGCCCCCGGCAGCCGTTAGCATCGAGTACGCCCGCGGGTCGGCAGGCCAGGGCTTGGAGGAGATCGACGCGTGACGGTGTACGACGATCTGGTCGGGCAGGGGCCCGTCATCGAGCAGCTGCAGGCCGCCGCTGCCGCCGGGGCGCAGGTCCTGGCCGGCGAGGGCGGCGGCGGGATGACGCACGCCTGGCTGTTCACCGGGCCGCCCGGGTCGGGCCGCTCGACCGCCGCCCGCGCCTTCGCCGCCGCGCTGCTGTGTCCCGACCAGGGCTGCGGGCACTGCGCGTCCTGTCACCAGGTGCTGTCCGGCACCCACGCCGACGTCGAGGTCGTCCGCCCGGCCGGTCTGTCGTACGGCGTGCGGGAGACCCGTGAGCTGGTGCTGCGGGCCGCCTCGTCGCCGACCGGCGGGAGGTGGCGGATCGTGCTGTTCGAGGACGCCGACCGGTCCACCGAGCAGGCGGCGAACGCCCTGCTCAAGGCCATCGAAGAGCCCCCGGCCCGTACGGTCTGGCTGCTGTGCGCGCCGTCGCCGGACGACCTGGTCGTCACGATCCGGTCCCGCTGCCGCCTCGTGACGCTGCGGACGCCACCCGCGCACGCGGTCGCCGACGTGCTCGTACGCCGGGACGGGATCGACCCGGACGTCGCATCCGCCGCCGCGCGGGCCGCGCAGGGGCACGTGGGGCGGGCGAAGCGCCTGGCGACCGACGAGCAGGCACGCCGGCGGCGCGCCGAGGTGCTGGCCGTCCCGTCCCGGCTGACCGGCGTCGGTCCCGCCGTCGGCGCCGCCGAGGCCCTCGTGAAGGCCGCGGAGGCCGAGGCCAAGGAGCTGGGCGCGGAGAAGGACGCGGAGGAGACCGCCGCGCTGCGCCAGGCGTTGGGCGAGAGCGCCAAGGGCCGCATGCCGCGCGGCACCGCAGGCGCCCTCAAGGAGCTGGAGGACCGGCAGAAGTCCCGGACGACCCGCATGAAGCGCGACGCCCTCGACCGCGCCCTGCTCGACCTGGCCTCCTACTATCGGGACCTGCTGGTCGTGCAGCTCGGCGCCGGCGTCGAGCTGGTCAACACCGACCGTTCCCGGGAGCTGCGCTCGGCCGGGGGTACCCCGGAGGCCACGCTCCACCGCCTGGAGGCGATCATGGAGTGCCGGGAGCGCCTGGAAGCCAACGTCAACCCGCTGCTCGCGGTCGAGGCCATGGCGATGGCCCTGCGCACCGGCTGATCTCCCTCTGGCCATTACCGGCCACAGGTCTCATACGTCGCAACACTGGACGAAGCACGCACTCAACCGTTCTGATGCCTCCATTGCCGGTTCTTTACCGGCGCTCGGTTGACATATCTGGAGGTGTGCAGTGCGGCGCGCCATCATTCTCGTCGCCTGTGCCGCCGTCACGGCGGCGCTCGCGGCACCCGCGCACGCGGGGCCCACGGCGACGACCTCGGCCGACGGAACGGCCGCGGAGTACGTCGTGCTCTACAAGGACGGCGTCTCCCTCGAGCAGGCGCACGCGGCGATCCGAGCCGCGGGCGGCACGATCGTCCGGGAGAACACGGACGTCGGCCTGGCCACCGTCCGCTCGACGCGCGCCGCGTTCGGCGCCGACGCCCGGCGGCAGCCCGCGGTCGAGGGGGTCGCGCGCGACCGTGCCGTCGGCGAGGCGCCCAAGGTGACGCACCGGGCGGCCGACAAGAACATCGCGGTCGAGAAGGAAGGCCGCGACGGCGGGAGCAGCGCCACCAAGGAAGGCCGCGACGGCGGGAGCCGCGCCGCCACCGCGAAGGCGAAGGGCGATCCGCTGGCCGGCAGCCAGTGGGACATGCAAAAGATCCACGCGACCGCCGACGGGTCGTACCGGGTGGAGCCCGGCGACCGCGGGGTGCGCGTCGGGGTCATCGACACCGGCATCGACGGGAACCACCCCGACATCCGGGCGAACTTCGACCGCGGGCTCAGCCGCAACTTCACCAAGGACATCCCGGTCGACGCCAACGGCACCGAGGTCGACGGCCCCTGCGAGCACCCCTCCTGCGTCGACCCGGTCGACGAGGACGACAACGAGCACGGCACGCACGTCGCCTCGACGATCGCCTCCCCGCTCAACGGGCTCGGCATGGCGGGCGTGGCGCCGAAGGTCACCCTCGTCAACATCCGGGCCGGGCAGGACTCGGGGTACTTCTTCCTGCAGCCGGTGGTGGACGCGCTCACGTACGCGGGGGACGCCGGGATCGACGTCGTCAACATGAGCTTCTACACGGACCCGTGGCTGTTCAACTGCGCGGACAACCCAGCCGACTCGCCGGAGTACCAGGCCGAGCAGCGCACGGTGATCGCGGCCTCCGAGCGGGCGCTGGCCTACGCCCACCGGCACGGCGTCACGCTGGTGTCGGCGGCGGGCAACGGCGCCACCGACTACACCAAGACGATCGTCGACGACTCCAGCCCGGACTACGCGGCCACGCCCGGCGAGGCGCCGTACAGCCGGACGATCCCGCCGAGCTGCGTCTCCGAGCCCAGCGAGGGCCAGAACGTCATCTCGGTCTCCTCGGTCGGCATCAGCGGCCGGAAGGCGTACTACTCCGACTACGGCAACGGGTACGTGGACGTCGCCGCGCCCGGCGGTGACGTGTACGACACCGCCGACGGCAAGCGCGACGTGACGAAGGGCATCCTCGCGGCCTACCCGGAGTCGCTGGCCCGGGCGCGCGGCGAGCTGAACGCCGACGGCACGCCGAACGTCCCGTACGTCGTCCGCGACTGCAAGGGCACGACCTGCGGCTACTACCAGTACCTGCAGGGCACCTCGATGGCCTCCCCGCACGCCGCCGGGGTCGCGGCGCTCATCGTCAGCCGGTACGGGCACCGCGACCCGAGGCACGGCGGCCTGACCCTGTCCCCGGACGTGGTCCAGCGGATCATGCAGGGAACGGCCACGCGGCAGCCCTGCCCGTCGCCGAGCGCCTTCACCTACACCCGGTACGTCCTGCAGTCGGACGGCACGTACCAGAAGGTGACCGCCACCCACACGTGTGAGGGTTCGACCCGTCACAACGGCTTCTTCGGCAGCGGCGTCGTCGACGCCCTGCACGCCGTCGGCCGCTGACGCACTAGCCACGGCCCGCCCGCGAACCGCGGGCGGGCCGTGTCGCGCGAATCACAGGTCGGAGCCGCCGGTGACGTCGATCCAGTCGCCGGTGACCCAGCGCGCGTCGTCGGAGGCGACGAACGCGACGACGTCGGCCACGTCCTCCGGCCGGCCGACCCGTCCGAGCGCGGCCCGGGCGGCGGCGGCCGCCGCGGCCTCCGGATCGCGCAGCCAGGAGGCGTTGACGTCGGTGTCGATGATGCCGGGCGCCACCGTGTTGACGGTGATGCCGCGCGGGCCGAGCTGCTGCGCCAGGGTGCGGGTGAAGGTTTCCAGCGCGCCCTTGGTCATCGCGTAGGTGATGATCTCCGGCATCGCGATCCGGGTGACGCCGGAGGAGATGTTGACGATCCTGCCGCCGTCGCGGAGCCGGGGCAGGGCCCGCTGGATGATGAAGAACGGCGCGCGAGCGTTCACCGCGAAGATCCGGTCGAACTCCTCCGGCGTGGTGTTCTCGAAGTCGCTCGACGTCGCGATGGCCGCGTTGTTCACCAGGATGTCGAGGCCGTCGAACTCCTCGTCCAGCCGGGCGAACAGCGTGTCCACCGCGTCCGGCGCGCTCAGCTCCGCGCGGACGGTGAACGCCCGGTCCTCCCCGATCGCCGCCACCGTCTCCTTGGCCGCCGCCTCGTTGCCGCCGTAGTGCACCGCGACGCGCGCACCGTCGGCGGCCAGGCGTTCGGCGATCGCCCTGCCGATGCCCCGGCTCGCCCCGGTCACCAGGGCCGTACGGCCGCTCAGGTCGCCCATCACTCACTCCTTTTATGTAGTGATCGATACAAATAAGGACTGTAGCGTGGTTTTTTAGCGATCGCTACACTTGAGTCATGGCGAAGGGACGACCGCGGACGTTCGACCGCGACGAGGCGCTGGACCGGGCGACCATGGAGTTCTGGCGGCACGGCTACGAGGCCACCTCGATCGCCGGGCTCACTGGGGCGATGGGCATCAACCCGCCGAGCCTGTACGCCGCGTTCGGCGACAAGCGCCGGTTGTTCACCGAGGTCGTCGAGCGCTACCAGCGGTCGTACGGGGCGTTCGCGGCGCGCGCCCTGGACGAGGAGCCGACCGCCCGCGCGGCGATCGAGCGCGTCCTGCGCGAGGCCGCGGCCGAGTACACCGATCCGGCCCACCCGTGGGGCTGCCTGATCATCTGCGCGGCGGTCAACTGCGGGTCCCCGGACGTCGAGGCGGAGCTGCGCGGCCAGCGGGAGGCGAGCCAGGCGGTGATCCGCGGCCGGATCGCCGCCGACGTCGATGCCGGCCGCCTCCCCGCCGGTACGGATCCCGACGCGCTGGCCACCTTCTACGCGGCCACGATCCAGGGCATGTCCACCCAGGCCCGCGACGGCGCGCCCCGCGAGCGACTGGAGGCCGTCGCCGACCTGGCCATGCGCGCCTGGCCTTCCTGACAGCCCGGCATCCACAGGCTGTGGATGCCGGACCGTCGTGCGCTGATTAGTCTTGCCGCATGCCGTACCGCGTCACGTTCGTCTGCACGGGCAACATCTGCCGCTCCCCGATGGCCGAGCACATCTTCCGCCGGCACGTCCAAGATGAGGCCCTCGACGTGGAGGTGGACAGCTCCGGCACCGGGCGCTGGCACATCGGTGACCCCGCCGACCACCGCACCGTCGCGACCCTGCGCCGCGCCGGATACACCTCCTCGCACCGGGCGCGCCAGTTCGAGCCGGCCTGGTTCGACCACTACGACCTGATCATCGCGCTGGACGAGGGTCACCAGCGCGACCTGCGCCGCCTGGCCCCCGGCCAGGAGGCCGCGGGCAAGGTCCGCCTGCTGCGCGAGTTCGACCCGGACGCTCGCGACCTCGACGTCGCCGACCCGTACTACAGCCGCGACTCGGCCTTCGAGGAGGTCCGCGA
Source organism: Actinoallomurus acanthiterrae (assembly GCF_054775715.1). NCBI lineage: Bacteria > Bacillati > Actinomycetota > Actinomycetes > Streptosporangiales > Thermomonosporaceae > Actinoallomurus > Actinoallomurus acanthiterrae. The sequence continues at coordinate 861,562 of NZ_BAAHCO010000001.1, forward strand.
GCAGATCGAGGCGGCCGTGCCGGGCCTGCTCGGCCACGTCCGCGAAGAGCTCAAGAACGCCGACTGACCGTGGAACGGCTGCTCGGCACACCCGTCGCGGACGTCGCCGACCTCGGCACGAGCCACGAGTGGTCGCTACGCCGGGTCACCCTCGCCGACGGGCGCAGGGTCTTCGTCAAGGAGTCCCGGCGCAGGATCGACGGCCTCTTCGCGGCCGAGGCGGCCGGACTGCGCTGGCTGCGCGACGGCTGGCGCCAAGCGGTCGGCGCGGAGACACCGGGGGCGCCGGAGGAGAAGTCCCGGGAGAAGTCGCCCGGCGGGGAGACGCCCGAGGCGAAGGCGTCCGGACCCGTTCCGGAGGTGCTCGCCGTCGATGACACGACGCTCGTCCTGCCGTGGATCGAGAGCGGGTCGCCGACGCCGGAGGCGGCCGAGCGGTTCGGCCGGGAGCTGGCCGTCCTGCACGGCGCGGGCGCGGAGGCGTACGGCGCGCCGTGGCGTGGCTACATCGCCTCCCTGCCGCTGGACAACGCCCGGGGCTCGTCGTGGCCGGAGTGGTACGCCGAGCGCCGCGTCCTGCCGTACGTCCGGATGGCGGTCGACCGCGGAGCCCTGTCAGCGGGTGACGCGGCACGGCTCGAGCGCGCCGCCGAGCGCATCCCCGACGCCGCCGGACCCGAGGAGCCGCCCGCCCGGATCCACGGAGACCTGTGGTCCGGCAACCTGCTGTGGGGCCGCGACCGGGCGTGGCTGATCGACCCGGCGGCGCACGCCGGACATCGGGAGACCGACCTGGCCATGCTGGCGCTGTTCGGCGCGCCCCAGCTGGAGCGGATCCTCGCCGCGTACGACGAGACGGCGCCGCTCGCGGACGGCTGGCGGGCGCGGGTGCCGCTGCATCAGCTGCACCCGCTGCTCGTCCACGTCGTCCTGTTCGGCTCGTCCTATCGCGGCCAGACCCTGGCCGCGGCCCGGTCCGTACTCACTTTCTGATCGGTCACCCCGGCAGCGTCCAGCGGCGGCCGTCGCTGCCGTCGCAGGGGGCGAGCTGGAGCTGGGTCGCGTCGGCCGGTTGCGGGGTGGCGAGGCACTTGCCGGAGCGCTGCTCGACGAGGGTCTTCGCCGACGCGTCGTACGTCCACCGCTGGCCGCCGCCCGTACCGCCGCACTCCCAGAGCCGTACGTTCGCGCCGTCCGCCGTGCCGTCGGCGTCCAGGCACAGGCCGAAGGAGGTGAGCGTCCCGTCGTCGTGCACGGTCCACTTCTGGGCGTTCGTGCCGTTGCAGACGTACAGCTGGACGGGGTTGCCGTTCGCGGCCCGGCTCGACCGGACGTCGACGCACTTCCCGGCGATCGCCGAGGTGATCGGCCCGGTGCGGGTCGGTGGCGCGGCGGCGCCCGCGTACGAGGGAGGCGCCGACGACGCTGCTGTCGCCCAGGACGTGTTCGCCGTGGTGCCGAGGTCCAGGTGGAGCGTGCCGCCGTCCAGGACCGCGGACGGCCGCAGGTAGGCGTTGTTCCAGGAGTGGCCGTTCCAGGTGGCGCTCTGGACATATGGTGCGTTCGGCGCGGCCTTCGGCGCGTCGATCGTGAGCGTACGGCCGGTGCTGAGCCTGATCACGACCTTGGTGAACTCCGGGCTGCCAAGCGCCAGGTCGGCGGTGCCAGGGGTCTCGGGGTAGGCGCCGATCGCGGACCAGACGTACCAGGCGCTCATCGTGCCGAGATCGTCGTTGCCGACGCCCCAGCCGGTGGGGGAGTCCGGCCACAGCTTGTTCTCCACGTCGCGGATGATCTCCTGGGCGCGCCAGGGCCGGCCGACGTAGTCGTACTCCCACGGCAGCTCGATGCTCGGCTCGTTGCCGAGGTTCGCGTGGTCGCCGCCGCTGCCGTCGTACGCGGCGAGCACGTGGTCGAGGTAGGCGATCATCGCGGCGTTCCCGCCCTTGGCGTCCGCGAGGCCGCGCACGTTGAACGGGACCATGCCGGTGTACTGCCAGGACGTTCCCTCGGTCATGTTGCTCTTGGACGCGGGGTCGAACCCGGTCGTCCACGAGCCGCTGGCGGTACGGGGCTGCATGAAGCCGCTCGTGGTGTTGAGGAGGTTCTTCCAGTTCTGGGCACGGGTGACGAACCTCGTCTTCGTGGCCTTGTCGCCGAGCGCGCCGGCGAACGCGCCGATGGCGAAGTCGGCGGTGTTGTACTCCAGGGTCGTCGAGACCGAGCCGTTGTAGTTGCAGCAGCCGTACACGCCGTTGCTCGGCGTGTACCCGATGCTCTGGAGGTAGTTCAGCCCAGGCCGGATCTTGCTGGCGACCGTCGCCCCCCGGACCATCGCGTTCTTCGCCGCGGCCGTGTCGAAGCGCCGGCCGCCGAACGCGTACAGGTCGGCGATGATCGGATCGATGGGATCACCGATCATCGTGTACGTCTCGCCGTTGGCCTGGGACCACTTCGGCAGCTGGCCGCTCTGCGCGTAGTCGTTCACCGCCGACTGGGCGATGTCGCTCGCCTGCTCCGGCGCGATCATGCCGAGGAGCTGCGCCTGCGCGCGGTAGATGTCCCAGCCCGAGTAGTTGGCGTACTGGGCGTGACCGCGGGCGACCCGGTGCACGGCGTTGTCGAAGCCCATGTAGTGGCCGTCGGCGTCGCTCATGACGTTCGGGTGCAGGAGCGCGTGGTAGAGCGCGGTGTAGAAGACGTGCCGCTGCGCGAGCGTGCCGCCGGCCACGCGGATGCGGCCGAGCGCGGAGTTCCAGGCCGTACGGGCGGCGGCCCGTACGTGCTCGAAACTCGGCGTGCGGACCTCGGCGTCCCGGTTGGCCTGGGCCTCGGCGTCGGAGGTGAACGACAGGCCGACCCGGGCGGTCACCACCGGGTTCTTGGTCGTGTCGAACGTCAGGTACGCGCCGTTCGGGTCGGTCAGCGGCGCGGCCTGCGGCCGCTGCGGACCGTGCGGACGCGGGCTGTTCGGCGCGTCGCCCTCCTCGGCCGGGGCGGCCTGCGACGTCACCCGCCTGGTCGAGGCGGCGGTGAGGGTCTTCGCGCCCGGCCGCAGCGTCGCGGCCTGCCACGTGCCGGCCGCGAACGGGCGGTCGAAGGTGACGGCGAAGTGGACGGTGTAGCGGTTGCCCTGGCCGCAGAAGTTCCCGCTGGTGACCGACCCGACGACGGCCCGGTCACCGACCACCTTCCAGGTGTCGGCGAAGGTGCCGTTCTGGCTGCCGGTCAGTTTGAACAGCAGGTTCGCCTGGGTGGTGGCCGGAAAGGCGAACCGGCCGATCCCGCCGCGGGTCGTCGTGGTCAGGTCCGTCCGGACGCCGTTGCCCAGCTTGACCGAGTAGGAGCCGGGCGAGACCGACTCGTCCTTGTGCGAGAAGGACGCGCTCGCCGAGCCGGCGTCGGTGACGGCGCCGACGGTCGGCATGATCGGGACGTCGCCGTACGCCTTGCAGCCCGGCCCGGCCATGTGGGTGAGGCTGAAGCCTGTGATCGTCGAGCTGGTGTAGGAGTAACCGCCGCCGTACGGGCGCGGGTTCGTGTCGGGACTCCACTGCACCATTCCGAACGGGACGTCGGCGCCGGGGAAGTCGTTGGCCGCGTTCGTGGTGCCGAGCAGGGGGTTGACCAGCGAGGCCGGGTTCGTGACGAGCGACGCGGCCTCCGCTCGTACGGGGGTCAGCAGCGCACTCAGGACGGTGACGGTCGACAGAAGAACGGGGGCAATGGGGCGGGGGAGGGCCATGTGGGTTGTCCTTCGGATGAGGCGGCCGATGACAACGTTGTCTGATCACGTCTACGCTCCGTGAGCGGCACCGTCAATGAATCTGTCAGGACCCGGCCATCCGTGTGATGTCACTCACGTCGGAGTCATACCGGTTGCGCGTAGTCTGACGGCCAGGTTCAACCCCCTCGGCGGACGGAGTGAGTCATGGGCATGATGATGGCCGTCAGCTTCACGCGGTACGGACGTCTCTACTACCTGGACCCAGGGCCGTACTCCCCGAAGGTCGGCGACAAGGTGCTCGTGCCGACCGAGGCCGGCTGGAGGTCGCCGAGTGCATCTGGGCGCCGCAGTACGTCTCCGAGGACGTCGAGCTGCCGGTCTGCGCGGGCATCGCCGGCGAGGAGCACCTCGCCCGGGACGAGGCCAACCGGCGACGGCGCGCGGAGGCGCGGTCCATCGCCAAGCGGCTCATCCGCAAGCACGAGCTCCCCATGAAGGTCATCGGCGTCGACTACCTCGACCGCGACAACACCTACAAGATCTACTTCTCCGCGCCGCACCGCGTCGACTTCCGCGCCCTCGTCCGCGACCTCGCCCGCGCCATGAAGGCGCGCGTCGAGCTCCGCCAGGTCGGCCCCCGCGACGAGGCACGTCTGCAGGGCGGCATCGGCCCGTGCGGCCGCGACCTGTGCTGCGCGACCTTCCTCAAGGACTTCGAGCCGGTGTCGGTCCGGATGGCCAAGGAGCAGGACCTCCCCGTCAACCCGCTGCGCATCGCCGGCGCCTGCGGGCGGCTGATGTGCTGCCTGAAGTACGAGCACCCCTTGTACGTCGAGGCGCACAACCGCATGCCGCGGCTCGGCGCTCGAGTGCAGACCGAAAAGGGCCAGGGACAGGTCGTGGGCCGAAACGTCCCTTCCGACACGGTTACGGTCCGGCTCGACGACGGCGGCCGCTGTGCCTGCCCGTCCGCATCCGTATGCTCTCCTCGCAAACAGCACGACCGTCACTATGGTGACACTCTCGGATGACTCGCCGGTACGCTGAGTAGCGAAAAACGGGCCACGCCCGCGTAGGCTGCGAGCGAACCCAACGGCGACGAGAACGGCAACGGCGTGAACAAGTTCCGTACGGTCTCCGTGCTGGCGGCGGCCGCGATCGTGGTGACAGCCTGCACGGACGCCCCGAAGTCCACCGCGTCGGCCCCGTCCCCCAGCGGCACCGCGAACGTGTACGCCCAGCGGATCTCCTGGCGCGACTGCGGCAACGGGTTCCAATGCGGCACGCTGCAGGTCCCGTTCGACTACGCCCACCCGACCGGCCGCTTCATCACCCTTCCGGTGATCCGCCTGCCCGCCGAAGGCGGCCAGCGCAAGGGCTCGCTCGTGCTCAACCCCGGCGGCCCCGGCGGCTCAGGCGTGGAGTTCGCCCGCGGCTCGGCCCGGCAGTTCGGCGCCGACCTGCGAAGAAACTTCGACATCGTCGGCTTCGACCCGCGCGGCGTCGGCCAGAGCCGCCCCACCGTCCGCTGCCTCACCGGCAAGCAGCTCGACAAGTTCTTCCAGACCGACACCTCCCCCGACGACCCCACCGAGGTCAACGCCCTGGTCGACGTCAGCAAGATGTGGGCCGATGAGTGCAAGAACCACATCCCCAACCTGCTGCCGTACGTCGGCACGGCCAACGCCGCCCACGACATGGACATCCTCCGCGCCGCCCTAGGCGACCAGGGCCTCACCTACTACGGCGCCTCGTACGGCACCTACCTCGGCGCCTACTACGCCGAGGAGTTCCCCAAGCACGTCCGCGCCCTCGTCCTCGACGGCGCCATCGACCCCAAGCTGTCCGCCGACGACATCAACATCGAACAGGCCAAGGGCTTCGACACCGCCACCAAGGCCTTCGCCGCCGACTGCGTCAAGACCCGCGACTGCCCACTCGGCACCGGCAACACCAAGGCCGCGCTGAACCGGCTGTCCCAGCTGTTCGCCCAGACCGACAAGAAACCCCTCCGCAACGGCCTGAACGACGGCAGGATCGTCGACGAGTCCCTCGTCGAACTCGGCGTCGCCGCCGCCCTCTACAACAAGCAGACCTGGCCCGTCTTGAAACTCGCCCTCAAGAGCGCCATCGACAACAACGACGGCACCACCCTCCTCCGACTCGGCGACCTCCTCGTCGAACGCAACAAGGACGGCACCTACTCCAACCAGAGTGAGGCCAACATGGCCGTCAACTGCGTCGACAAGCCCTACGAGCGCGACCTGGGCGCCTGGAAGAACCAGGCCGACCGCGCAAAGAAGGCCGCCCCGCTCTTCGGCCAGTTCGTGGTCTGGGGCACCCTCCCGTGCGGCTACTGGCCCGTCCAGGACGGCACCAAGCCCAAGGCCTTCGCCGCCGAAGGCGCCAAGCCCATCCTGGTCGTCGGCACCACCCGCGACCCCGCCACCCCGTACAAGTGGGCCCAGGGCCTGGCATCGCAGCTGAAGTCGGGCGTCCTGCTCAGCCTCGACGGCGACGGCCACACCGCCTACCTCCAGGGCAACCCCTGCATCACCACCGCGGTCGACCGCTACCTGATCACCGGTGCGCCGCCGAGGAAGGGCACCATGTGCCACTGATATGGGTGCGCGAGGAGTGCTGAGAACCCGGTAGACTCACTGCGTCACACCTCGTGTGGCAGGCCGCCTTAGCTCAGTCGGCAGAGCGATTCACTCGTAATGAATAGGTCGTCGGTTCGATTCCGACAGGCGGCTCCCAGGTCAAAGCCCCCTTCCGATCATGGAAGGGGGCTTCTTGCTAACGCCTTTGCTAACAGCGGCTCCTATGCCGCCTTGATGGCCTTGGCGAACACGTCGGCGGCGGCCGTCTCGGCCGAGCGGACCACGTGCGCGTAGACCCGAAGCGTGATCGCCGGGTCGGCATGGCCGAGGCGGGCCGCGACGACGTGGACGGGGACGCCCGCCAGGAGGAGCGTCGTCGCGTGGATGTGCCGAAGGTCGTGCAGCCGCGCATACGGGAGCGGTTCGGCCGGCGGCCGCCCGGCCCTCGGGCCGGGCGTGCGGCCTCTTCGGGCCGACCCGTCCCGAGACCGGACGACCGCCCCACCCGACACGGACCACCGCTGAAGCCGCAGGAACGGCCGCCAACGGATCCGTCGCTCTCTCGCGCAGCGCAAGATCCCAGCATCGATGCGTCAAGACCCAGCCGCCATGCGGTCGACAGGTCCCACCGCCCGACGCGGTGAGCTCAAGCCGGACATCGGCAAGTTCGCCACCTGAGGTCAGGCTTCTTATAGACATTCGTGTGTATTCGTCGTTGGGATGTCCTCGTCTGCGCTCATCAGCAACGTTATGTTTGGCCTATGGGCGGCTTGAACGGGCAGTTGCTGGCGGGTCGGTACCAGCTCGTGGAAAAGATCGGACAGGGCGGGATGGGGGCGGTCTGGCGAGCGTTCGACACCGGCTTGGACCGCGAGGTCGCCGTCAAAGAACTGCGGCTCCCCGAGTGGATCGACGAGCATGAGCGTCCCCGCTGGCACGCCCGGATGGGGCGTGAAGCGCGCGCCGCCGCCCGGTTGAAGCACCCGGGAATCGTGACCGTGTACGACCGGGTAGTAGGTGAGGACGGCCGCCCATGGATCGTGATGGAACTCATCCACGGCACATCCTTGGCCGATGAGCTGAAGCGGCACGGCCGGTTGCCGGTGCGGCGTGTGGCCACCATCGGTCTGCGGATGCTGGAAGCGGTGTCGGTCGCCCATGCACACGGCATCATCCACCGCGACATCAAACCCGCCAACGTGCTCCTTGAAGGCGACCGGGTCGTGTTGACCGACTTCGGCATCGCCGCGCTGGAGGGTGATGTCACCCTTACCCGGACCGGTGCGATCTTGGGCACGCCGGCCTTCATGTCACCCGAGCAGGTTGACGGCAGACCCGTCCCCCAGTCCGACCTATGGTCGTTGGGTGCGACTCTGTACGCCGCTGTCGAAGGCCACCCGCCATTCACCGGCCCCACAGCTGGCGCGGTCTTTGCGGCCATCGCCACCCAAGACCCCATTCCGCCCGCCTACGCCGGTCGCCTCGCTCCCGTGCTGAGCGGTCTTCTCCGCAAGACTCCAACCGAACGGCTCACCACCGAAGAAACCCGCGACCTCCTCACCCTGCTCGCCCGTCCGCGATCGCTCGAACAGGAAGAGTCCGAGCACGGCCGGAGTCAGTCTGGCGACACTGGTACCAAGCGCGATCCCCGAACCGGGCTGCGCGCCCACTCCACCGGTATGAAGGCAGACCAGGAAATCCGCAGCGCTGGTGTCCGCATCTCCCCGGATGCTCAGAAGCTCGCGGCTGAATTCGGTGTGGACCTGGATTCCATCAAGGGCACCGGCGCCGACGGCTCGATCCGTAAGCAGGACATTATCGTTGCCGTTAAGAAAAAGCATGGAGCCTACGCGACCGCCGCAGCCCGCGAGTTCGCGATCGACCACGGTGTCGACCTGGCCAAAGTCAAAGGCACTGGCGCTGACGGACTCATCCTCGTGCAGGATGCCATGGGCGGAGCGCCTGTTGACGGTGATTCGGTAGTGCTGGGCGTCGTCCTGGTGTTCGGAGTGATTTTCTTGATCGTGGCCGCCTTCGCCTTGGCCCGCTATGTAGTGAACCATTACTAGCGCAAAGACAAATGCCCCTCCGGGGGCGCCTCGTGGCCTCACGGATGATCACGGCACCCAGCACGGGATGCGGGACGACGGTGTCTCTGAACGCTGTCCGCGTTGAAGCGTCCAATGACCCCTCGCGTCACCTCTCCACCTGTCCGCTTACCTCGCCTGGCCCGGCGTCCGGATTGGAGTGAGCTCCGCCGCCGTACTGAAAGCTTTCATTTGTCGCCGCAGGTCACCGGGCTGGACGCGGGCTCGTCGTTGACGGCATCCGCTCGAAAATCGAACAATGACGCCGCTCCTGCCCACGGTGATGAGAGTCCGGGCTGCGAAGGGATTCCCCATGGACGTCGCACGTCGCTCCCGTTGGCGGCTTCCCAGCAGGAACAGGCGGGGCCGACCGCGCAGTAGGCGTGGTCGGGGCGCGCTCGCCGCGGCCGCCTCGGTCTTGACGGCCGCGGCCGCCGCGCTCGTGGCCGTCACCGCCTCCGCGTCCCCGGCCGCGGCGGCGGGTACCGGCGCCGGCTATCTACACACCAGCGGCAACAAGATCGTCGACAGTACCGGGGCGACCGTACGGCTGACCGGCCTTAACTGGTTCGGCATGGAGACCGACAACCACACCTTCCATGGGCTGTGGGCCGGCCGGAACGCCACCTGGCGGATGCAGATCGACCACATGGCGCAACTCGGCTTCAACACGATCCGGGTGCCGTTCACCGGCGACTCGCTGCGCTCCGGGGCGCAGGCGACCAGCATCAACTCCGACAGCAATCCGGACCTGCTCGGGCTGAGCCCGCTGCAGATCCTCGACAAGGTCGTCGACTACGCCGGGCAGAAGGGAATGCGCATCATCCTCGACCGGCACCGCCCGTCGGCGGCCGGCCAGACCGCCCTGTGGTACACCTCGAGCGTCTCCGAGGCCAGCGAGATCTCCGACTGGCAGATGCTGGCCCAGCACTACGCGAACAACCCGACCGTCATTGGCGCCGATCTGTTCAACGAGCCACACGCCGAGGGCACCGAACCGAACGGCACCGGCGCCTGTTGGGGCTGCGGCGACACCGCCCGCGACTGGCGACTGGCCGCGCAACGCATCGGCAACGCGGTGCTCCAGACCAACTCCAACTGGCTGATCTTTGTCGAGGGAGTCAGCTGCCCATCAGGTGGTACGCCGAACCAGTGGGACAACGTCCCCGACGACCCGATGGAATGCGACTGGTGGGGCGGCAACCTCGCAGCCGCGGCCCAGTACCCGGTACAGCTGAGCGTGGCGAACCGGCTCGTGTACTCGGCGCACGACTACGGCATCTCGGTCTACGATCGGCAGCCGTGGTTCAAGGACGCGAACTTCCCGAACAACCTGCCGGACGTCTGGGACCACTTCTGGGGATACCTGTTCAAGAACAACACCGCGCCGATCCTGGTCGGCGAGTTCGGCAGCACGCTGGCCAACCCGCTGGACACGCAGTGGATGACCAAGCTGATGAGCTATATGGGCTCGGGTACGAACGGCATGTCGTTCACGTACTGGTCGTGGAACCCCGACTCCGGAGACACCGGCGGCATCGTCCAGGACGACTGGGTCACGGTGAACCAGAACAAGATGGACATCATCGGGCCGTCCCTGATCCCGCCGGTGGGCAGTACGCCGACCACCACCCCGCCCGGCACGTCGAGCCCGCCGGCCGGGGTCTCGTGCGCAACGACCTACGCCCTGACCAACACGTGGCAGGGCGGCTTCCAGGCGGCGCTGACGGTCACCAACTCCGGCACGTCGGCCTGGAACATTTGGACTGTCAACTGGACCATGCCGTCCGGCGTGACCCTCGGCAGCGGGTGGAACGCGACCGTCACCGCGAACGCCACCACGTGGACGGCCAAGGCACCGAGTCAATCGCCCACCCTCGCACCCAACGCGTCAATGACGATCGGCTTCACGGCCAACGGCCCGTCCAGCCCAGGAGCGACGAACATCCAATGCTTGTAAGCCGACGAGCCGCCTGGACAGGCCATGGCCAGAAGACCGAACGCACTCATCTGCCGCCGACCGCGCGAAGCGGTGCCGATCCTGAGCCGTACTCACGCCTGCCGATGGGCGAGCATTCCGGGCTGGTCTGGTGCCGGCTAGGGCGGCCGTTCTAACCGCCGGCTGGTCTCGTGGAGCGTGGCGGCGAACGATCTTGGGAGCCCCCTCGGCCTCAAGGCGCTTGAGGCGTGGGCCGGCGTGGGACCGGTCGTACGTGCCGCTGCGTCGGATGTGGCCGCGTGGCGGCTCCCCGAGCAGCAAAAAGCGGCGCTGGTCTCCTGCGGAGTGCCTCTGCTGGAAGATGTCGTTGACATGGTGTCGTTCAGGGCGGAGTCGATGATGTACCGGCTCGCGGGCCGTGGCCCCAACCGGCTTCAGCCGGGTTGGGCATACGCTGCCGTGCCGGAGACCGGGTGCGTGCTGGAGCAGGAGACATCGAGCGGCAGTACCAGGTTCGTCAACTCCTCGATCAACCACTGGCTGTGTTCGCTGCATCTGGTCAGCACCTGGCTGGCGGGCTCGACGGCGATCCACTGGGACGAGGACGACGCGACAGAAGAGACGGCACTCGCCGAACTCGCCGGCCTGTTGAAGCAGATCACGCGTCTCGACCCGCCCGCATACGGCAACGTCGGCGATCACCTGACTCACTTTTGGCCCGCGGTCCTCGATCGGTGGCTGTACTGACTCTCCCGCGGAGGGGTATACCCGGCTGTCGTGAAAGATCGAGCGCCGTGCGAGTCCGCATACGCTTCTGAGCGTGATCGAAATCGGCTCGAGGGCACGCAAACTGCCAGCGCCCCCGTCAGTAATCTGGGAGTCGCTTGTAGAGCCTCATCGGCAGGGAACGCGGCCATGGCTAAACCTGCTCTCCGATGAAGTAGAGCCGAGGGTCTTGGATGCCGAAAAGCCCAACCGGGTCGTATGGTCATCGCTTTGGCCAAGTAGACCCAACGACCAGGTGCACTTCGAGTTGACGGCCGTGGGCGGCGAGACCTCGCTGAAGTTCACCCTGGTCACTCCCGATGAAGCTCCTGATCAGAGCAAGACCGGACACCTTCGGCGGCGACTCAACCACCTGCTCTTCGCCGACCTTCGGTTCTCTTACGGTCAGTGACTGCACGCCACAGACGCCCGGATCTGCCGCGATGGGCCCGCTATGACCGGACGCTGCGGCACGAGTGGGCCGGCGTGGCATTGGCCCATCATCGCTCCGATGTTCCGGACCGGCCGGCAGGGATTGTGTTCAACCTCGACGGCCGCTTCGTCACCGACATCGAGGGCTTCTACTGCGCCGTAGGGGAGGCGATCAACGGCCCGGGTGGCTACTTCGGCTGGAACCTTGACGCCCTCGATGACTGCCTTGGTGGAGGGTGGGGTGCTCGGGTGCGGTTCCGACTGGTCTGGCACGACTCGGCGGTGGCCGGTGAACACCTCGTCCCCGGCTACGACCGGCATCGGTACGCGCCGGCGGTCACTCTCGACTCTCTCCTGCAGATGTTCGCCGAACACGGCGTCGAGGTCGAACTGCGCTGAGCGCCTCGCCTCACAACGCTTCGGCCCGCACATGCGCTTGACCCCGCGCAACAATGCCCAGCACGTTGTCTTCGTTCCGAGCCGCCACGTTGCCAGCGATCATGCTGTGATTGGCCGGCCTCCAAAGGCCGGCGGAAAAGGTTCAGTGAGTGTGACTCTGGTTCTCGTGGTCGCTAGGTCGCGCTCCGGCGCGCACAGCCCTTTGCTTCCGCCTATCCTCCAGCTCATAGCGTCGCCGTTTCCGTACGTTGGCCAAGTGGCGGCAAAATGAAACGAGCGTGAAAGATCCTTGACGTCCTCGACGGCTGAGCCTAGGTTTCCGACAGAAAATGCGGATTGACCAGACTTCTGGAGAGCTGAACCGTCGTCGACCTCATAAGGAACTGATTCGAGGATTTCCATGTTCCGCCCGGCTCGGTCCATAGGCGCCGGTTGTCTCGGGTCCAGCGGCTCCGTTGAGCCACAGGCCGCCGCTCCTGGCCGTCGCGGGGATCGCCGGCACCGAGACTGTTCGCACCCGTCATCCTGCCGATCAGCGCAATGCCCTGGCCGCCGTCTCCCTCTTCGTGGGGCCTGGTCGGACTCCGTCTTCGCCGAAGGACTGAATCCCATGCCTCTTCCGCTCACGGCACGCCGCGCGCGGCCCCTTCGATCGTGATCACTTACGCGCCGTCCGAATCCCGATTATCGACCGTAACTCATGGCTCCACCCCGAGTCTTTCACTCATCGAGAGAGCCCACAGTGAACACAACCAGGACCAGAGGCGGAAAAGCCGCCGCCCTACTCACCTCGCTGGCACTCGCCGCAGTCGGTACCGCCTTCGTCTCCACTCCCGCGCACGCCGCCACCACCCTCGTTGTCAACGCGAACCAGGTCCTGCGTCCGGTGACGCATGTGGCCACCGGCTCGCTGTACGGCCTGGCGAACGCCACGACGCCGGCTGACAGCCTGGTCCGCCCGATCAAGCCGAACACGTTCGTGCAAAAGCCACAGGGCGGTAAACAGCAACCCACGGGTGACATCCTGACCGTGGCGCCGGAAGCGGCCCAGGCGGGTGCGAAGGTCGTGGACCGGCTCTCCGACATCTATGCCGGCTGGCCGTACCAGTTCAGCTGGAACAACTGGTTCACCCTCGTGGACCAACAGATCGCTCAGGTCAAGGCGTCCGGGATCACGAACCTGGCCGCGTACGCGCTGTGGAACGAGGCCGACGGCACCTGGTCGTCTTCCAACGGCACCTTCGAAGACTTCTGGACCCGGACCTACCGTGAAGTGCGGTCCAAGGACGCGACGACCCCGATCCAGGGCCCGAGCTTCTCGGACAACATCAGCGACATGCAGAACTTTCTGAAGAACGCGGTCGCGACCAATACCGTCCCCGACATCCTGGCCTGGCATGAGCTGTCGAACTCCGCCAAGATCGCCGGCGACGTCGCCAACGTCACCACCATCGAGAAGAACCTCGGAATCAGCCCTCGCCCGATCGCCATCGAGGAGTACGCCGCCCCCTCCGAGGTCGGCATCCCCGGCCCCCTCGTCAGTTACATCGCCAAGTTCGAGCGGTTGGGTGTCCACGACGCCGAACTCGCGTTCTGGAACCAGTCCGGCGCGCTCGGCGACCTGCTCACCGGCCAGGGCGGCTCGCCCAACGGCGCCTACTGGCTCTACAAGTGGTACGCCGACATGGACGGCCAGATGGTCGTCACCGCCCCGCCCGCACAAACCGGAATCGACGGCGCCGCGGCGCTGGACAGCGCCGGCGACCAACTCAGCGTCATCGTCGGTCACGGCTCCGGGGACTGCGCCGTCACCATCAACGGACTCGGCGCCTTCGGAAGCACCGCCCATGTGAAGGTCGAGTACACGCCCTCACCCGGGCGCACGGTGGCGGTCTCGGGGCCCACCACGCTGGCCGAGTCGAACTACGCCGTGACCAATGGCTCCATCACCGTGCCCATCTCGGGGATGAACGCCAACTACGGGTACCACCTGGTGGTCACTCCGGGCAGCGGGGGACCGTCCTCGCTGGCGGGCTCCTATCAGATCAAGAACGTGAACAGCGGCTTGGCCCTGGACACCCAGAACGCCGGCACCGCCCAGGGGACTCTGGTCGACCAGGCCGCTCCCTCGTCCAACACCACTCAGACCTGGACTCTCGTCGACGCCGGCTCCGGTCTCTATAAGATCGCCAACAAGGCCAGCGGGCTGTTCCTCGGTATCACCAACATGAGCAAGAGCGACGGTGGAACCGCTCTGATCTGGAGCGACAACGGCACCGCCGACCACCTGTGGCAGGTCACCGCCGACGGGAACGGCCACTACAAGATCATCAACCACAACAGCGGCCTACTGCTCGGCGTCACGGGCATGAGCACCGCTCCCGGTGCCCAGGTCATCCAGTGGGACGACAACGGCACCGCAGATCATCTCTGGACCCTCACAGCCCGCTAGATGACAGCGGTATGACTGAGGGTGATCTAGCGAATGCTGTGAGGCAAGCCGCGATCAACCGTCGGGCCTCTGGTCATGTTCGCGTCCGGAACGGGGCCAGGGTGGCACGGACCTGGGCGCCGGCGCCCCAGTCGTCGTCGAACTGGGCCAGCACGGCGAGGTGCTGTCGCAGCTGGACAATCGGCATGCGGGCCCGCCAGTCGTCATCAAGGGAGGTCAGCTCTGCATAGACCTCGAAGAACCGTTGCGCCTCGGGCGGGGGCGAGGTGGACCACACGTGGGCGAGGTCGACCTCGGCCCACATGTAGGAAACGGCCGGGTCGATCAGCGCGGGCCGCCGTCCGGGGTGGCCAGGAGGTTCTGCGCCCACAGATCGCCGTGCGTCAGGCATGCCGGCCGGTCCGGCAGCAGGTCGGGCAGCCGGTGACACAGCCGCTCCAGCGCCGCCCGGTCTCCGGCGTCGAGTGCCGTATCGACGCGGGGCTGCCCGAGCCACCGAAGCAGCCGATGCTGTGCGAAGAACGCAAAGCCGTCGTCATGCCACGTATTGATCTGCCGGCGGCGGCCCAGCCAGTTGTCGCGGTGCCATCCGAAGCGAGGGTGGGTCGTGCTCATGTGCAGGTGGGCGAGCGCGTGCGCGAACTGTTCCCAGAAGGTCTCACTGCGCGGCCTCGGCTGCAGTAGCGACAACACGAGCAGTTCTCGGTCCGCCAGGATCACCTCGGGTGTCGCCACGCCGCCGAGCTCGCGCAGGACGGCCAGCCCTTCGGCCTCCGCGACGAAGATGTCGTCGGCCGGCGCGTCGGCGAAGGTCTTGACGAACACCGGCGGCGCATCCCTGCGGGTCGCTACGCCCGCGAGCGCCGCGAGCCCACCCGTCGCCGGCTCCACTGTGACGACATCGCGCATCCCGGCCCGGAACAGGCACTCGAGCAGAAACGCCACCGAGCGCATAACGAAGGGCTCCTCCTGTCCGGGGTGTTGTTCGCCAGATCTTATGTGAACGGCATTGACCACCTGCCGAGAATCGACCTGCGATCGAAGGTCGGACGACACAACATGCCGCGATGAGTGTTCTCGCCGTCCGTCCGGCCGTATCGCTCCGGCGACGTGCCGAAAGCGGCCGATTGATCGATGGGTGCGGCGTGATGGGCCCTGACGGTGGCAGTGCCGTGACTTGCTCGCAGGCACGGCTGTATGAATAGGCCTCAGGCGTCATACGACGATGACGTGCCGCGGAGATTGGACAACCTACCTGCGTAAGACTATGTGGCTCACTGAGCGTAGAGCCGTCTCAAACGTGGTCTCATTCAGAGGTGCGTTCGCCGGGATCCGTACCTGTCCGCCGAGGTACGCCATCTATCGCCTGAGCCGGTCGGACGCACCTCGGCGGACGTTGGTGAACTACTCGTACCGGAACGCGTAATGAATAGGTCGTCGGTTCGATCCCGACAGGCGGCTCCCTCGTTGACCTGGGCGTCTCTCCCTCGGAGAGGCGCCCAGGGTCGTTCCGGTTCATTTTTGGTCTCATTCCCCGCCGACGAGCGCGCGGCCCGCACGGGAGCTGGAACGCCTCCGCCCTGCTGGGGCGTGCGTCAGGGCCGCGCCGCGAGCGTCGCCAGGTCCCCTGTTCCGGTCGCGCTCGGCATCCATGCGGGTCGCCTACACGGTCGCGGTGCTGGCGATGACGGTGCTCCCCGCGGAGCTGGCTGGCGATGGCGGTGGCCGGCCCGCTTGCCAGATTCTTCGGCGCCATCGGCGTAGTGATCCGCTGACCACGCTTTCATGCCGCTGACCTCGCGTGCCTGGTCTTTCCCGGCCGGTGCGCTCATGCCGATGAGAAGACGTAGCCAGATGAGTTGCCATCAGGACCGAGGGGCAAGCCTTGCCGGGGCCTTACCGACGGCCGGCTCCACCTGCCATCCCGGAGGCCACACGTGTTGGTCACCGGGACTGTCGGCCGTGGCATCGGTTAGGTCCGGGTTCCAGGCGAAGGTGGCCTCCTGAAACCAGGCCGTGCCGATGAAGCCGACGCGAGGATACAAGGTATGTCCGACGAACATCGATTTGTCGAACCAGGCGGTTCCGCCGAATCTGGCATCGCTGAAGTTCGCCTCAGTGGCGAATCGTGCCTTACCGAACCCCGCATCCTGATCGAACTGTACGTCCTCGAAGCCGACAGGGCCGATGAACTCCGCACGGCCAAAAGCTGCGTTTCCACAAAACCTTGACCCGTCGAAACGGGAATCGCCTTTGAAGACCACATCTTCGAACCGAACGTCCGACCTAAAGATGCCGCGATGAAATCTGACGTTCGCATCGAACCTTGCGCCCTTGAAACCGACTGTCTTTCCGAACGTGACTCCGGTGAAGCCTGCGGTGCCCGCGAAGTAAGCCTCATCGAATCGGGCGTCACCACCGAACATTGCCCCGCCGAAACCAGCCTGCCCGCCGAACCGAGCCCGGCTGAACCCCGCAGCCTGCGCGAACTGTGCACCATCAAACCGAGCGATCCCGCCAAAAGTGGCCCCACTGAACCCCGCGTCTCCGCTGAATTGAGCCCCGCCGAATCCCGCGTCCTCATGAAAAAGTGCCCCGCCAAACCTGGCGGCGTCCCTGAACTCGACACCATGAAACCGGGCCTCGCCAATGAACTCAGCACCACTGAACCCAGCGATACCGGTGAACCGGGCGTTGCGGAAGTCGGCGCGATGGGGCCGGCAGCGCGTGAAGTCGAAATCCACGAGATGGGCGCCGGTGAGGTCGATTAGCGTTCTCGCCCAATAGACGTCTTCCTCTGATGGCTCGGTGACCGTGAGATGACGAAACAGCAGACGTTGCGCGCCCAACCGTGCCTGCAACTCCTGCCTGGCCTGGACGTCGCCATCTAGACCGTCGGCGGAACGGGATGGTTCGAACGGCATACGGAGGTAGGCGCAGACAACGTCGATGACCGTCTGGCGGTGCTGCGGGTGGTCCTGCGCCAAGCGTTCCAAAGAGTACAGACCGCCGAGGCGTACGGCTGCCTTGTCGTGACCCAACTGCTCGACCGCCTGGCAATACAGGTCGGTCACCCGTCGCTCGGTCGCATCGTGCGCGTTGTCCCGGGCGACCTGCTCGGCATGAGCCTGAATTCGTTCAGCCCGCTCTCCTGCGGCTTCCTCGACACGCTGCCGCCGGTAGGCGGTGACCAGCGCCACCAGAGCACCCACTCCAGCCACCAGGCCAAGGACTATCTTGATCAGTTCCAGCTGGGCAGTGGTGTCCAGTGGCTGTGGCGGTGTCTTGCGCGGAGCGCCGAGCAGCCAGGACACCAGGAACCAGGCCGCGATAAGGAGGACGGCCGCAGTTCCGAACGCAACCGCGAGGGCGAGACGAATCGACCACATGCCCAACCCGCGATGGCTTTCGCGCGAGTACCTCTTGGCGTCGCCCACGACCAGATGCTAGCGAGCGAACGCCAGAAAGCCAGAGTGATGGCTCTGATCCGGGCGTCTCGGCCCATTCCACTCGAACGTCCGAGCGTCGAACCTTCGGAGAGACCACCGGCCCACTCAGAGAACCAACTAACCGACCAGGTCGGCGTTCACTGGTGCGGCGTTCAGATCGCCGCCCGACTGAAGCGCCCTGCCGCAGGCGTCGGAAACGTTTCAGACCCTGGCAACTCGCGCCCGAGCTCAAGAACCGTCTCGCTGCAGGCGAAGCCGAGATCGCCGCTGGCTGAGGTCCCGGCGTCACCCAAGGCGAACATTCCACCGACTCGGAATAGGCACGGCCAGGACGGAAATCAACGAGCCGGCGACGGCGTTGTGGTGTTCGTCAACATGCCGAGGCGTCGCGCCCGGCACGAGGCGACTCCCGATGATCCCCAGAGCGGGATCCCTGCCGCATGAATCAGGAGACTTCGTCATGGTCAGTGTCAGCGTGGAGACTCCGCAGCAGACAGAAGAACGTCTACACCGTGTGATTTCCCTCGCCGACTTCGTCGTCCACGACGGTGTCTGGTGCTTTGAAGAGTCCCCCGCAGACCGGCCACCGTCGCTCACCAGCGAGACACTGGCAGTGGTCCGAGACAACGAAAGCTGGAGCCGCCTGGTCCCGCTCAACCAAGAGAACCAGGACGTCGAACAATTCGGGATCTTCTCCTTCCACTTCCCAGCCGAACTGGACAACAGCGGCTTCGTCGGCTGGCTGGCCACCTATCTGAAGACTGAGCTGGGCACCGGCGTATTCGTCATCTGCGGCAGTAACCGTGCCCGCGGCGGCATCTACGACTACTGGGGCTGCCCCATCAACTTGCTGGACGAAGCCATCGCGATCATCAAAGCGCTGCGCACCAGCTGACCTGGCTCTGAGTTGAGCTCATCACGGACCGCGACCACCTCAACCAACACCAGGGCCCTGCTACGGCCGCGGCAGCGAACAAAGGGACCTACTCCGGACGCGCCACGAACAGGGGTGTCCTGCGCGTTCGCACAACGCTCGATTCCATCCCGCGCACCCTCGTGCCGTACCTCGTCAGCGCGCTGATCACGCTGACCGTCAAGGTCGGCCTGGACCTGCATCCCGACATGACGCAGATCGCCACGCTCGTCATCTCGGTGCGTACTACTGGATCGCGTGGCTCGTCGAGCAGTCATGAAGGGCCACGTTGGGAGCGTCACCGGATCCCTGGTTCCGGTCGCGCTCGGCATCTATGCGGTCGCCCTCGTGACGGCGGTGCTGGCGATGGCGGTGCTCTCCGCAGGACAGGCCGGCGACAGCGGTGGCCGGCCCGCTCGCGGGATTCCTCGCGCCATCGGCGCGGTAATCCGCCGACCATGCCCTCTGCCGCTGACCTCGCGTTTCTGATCTTTCCCGGCCAGTGCGCTCATGCCACTGCGGGAGCGGGCGGCCGCGGTCGGCGGTCCGCCGGCGGGATCGCGCTCGTCATACGGCCGTCGCGACCTGCGGGGCCGGGTTGGAGAACGGTAAGCGGACCGTGCTTGAAAACGTACGGACAGGCATCCTTCGGCGCGTCCCGGTTGACCGAAAGGCGGACTCCAGGCGATCTGAACGGTTTGTGAAGATTTTCCTGGGCGTGCGCTCGTATCTGGTTTGCAACAGTGAACTTGCGTCCGCCTCCCCGGAAACCCTGATCATGCTTTGGCTCGTATCGGCGGGCGTGCCCTCCAGTCGCCGAATGCCGGGAATCTCGATCGGCCGGTGGATGTCGCGGGGCCACGGCGGCGGCGCCGCAGAGGCCGGGCTGGTCGGCGGTGGCGCGCCGGGCGAGCGTGAGCAGGCATGGCTGGGGAGACCGGTATCGATCGTTGGAGGTGTTGGTGTCGGCAACGCGTGCTGCGGGACGACAGGCGGATCCGTACCCTCCGGTGGCGACGACGCCCATGGGTGGGCTGCTTCCCAGACCCGGGCATGTGTGGGAACGGATGCTTCTCCTGGTCATGGTCGCCGGGGTAGGAGCAGTGCTCGCGGTCTGGTGGCAGGACACGACGGCGGGTTCGCTGCACGGCACCGGTGACTATGTCACCGCGGCTGGGCGTATCGCGGGGATGCTCGGTGCCTACCTGCTGCTGGTGCTGGTGGCGTTGATGGCCCGCGTTCCCTTGCTGGACAACCGGGTCGGCTCCGATGTGGCAGCCCGCTACCATCGGGCACTCGGCGAATATACGGTGATTCTGCTGGTCGCCCATGCCGTCCTACTGGTGGTCGGCTACGGGATGCAGTCGGGTACCGGTCTGGTCTCGGAAACCGTCACGGTGGAGGTCTCCTACCCGGACGTGCTGATGGCCACGGCAGCGCTCGGCCTGCTGGTCATGGTCGGGGTCCTCTCGGCGCGGATGGTTCGCCGCAGACTCTCCTACGAGACCTGGCATTTCTTCCACTTGTACGTCTATCTGGCGATGGCGCTGGCATTCGCCCACGAGTTCGCGAACGGCGCCGACTTCTCCAATTCCGTACGTAACCGGGCCATCTGGTCGGCTGCTCACATCGCGGTCCTCGCCGCCGTGCTGGTGTTCCGTCTCATCCTGCCGATGTGGCGGTCGGTCAGGCACTCGCTGCGCGTCGCGGAAGTCGTGGCCGAAGGGCCCGGCGTCATCTCCATCTACCTGACCGGTCGCCGCCTGAATCGGCTCGGCGCCGAGCCCGGGCAGTTCCTGCGGTGGCGGTTTCTGTCTCGCGGGCTGTGGTGGGAGTCCCATCCGTACTCCCTGTCGGCACCACCGACCGACCGTACGATGCGCATCACCGTCAAGAATCTAGGAGACGGCAGCGGGCGGCTCGGCCAGTTGCGTCGCGGTACCCGGGTGTGGATCGAGGGGCCGTACGGAGCATTCACCGCGGGCCGCGGCGCCGTACGTTTCGGCAGGCGACGCCCGAGCCTGCTGATCGCGGGTGGCGTGGGGATCACGCCGATCCGCGCGCTGTACGAGACCTTGCCGGGGTTCGGAGCGGATGTGATCCTGCTGTACCGCGCGATGCGGCAGGAGGATCTGGTCTTCTGGCCGGAACTGCAGGCCATTGCGCGCAACCGCCGTTTCGGTCTCTATCCGGTCGTGGGCGGGAACACGGTGCGGGGCCGGGATCCGCTCGATGCCAAGGCGCTGCTCAAGATCGTGCCGGACGCCGCCCGGCGCGATGTCTACCTGTGCGGGCCTCCGGGTCTGGTCAAGGCCACGACCGAGCAACTCAAGCGCGCGGGGGTGCCCCGGCGCCGGATCCACGTCGAAGCCTTCGACCTGTGAGCTCAGCAGAAAGGTGAAGGGAAATCCGCATGATCAAGGTAGCCGTCTCGCTGGTGTCCACGGCCGTCGGCCTGGTGCTGTTGCTGTCGTTCAAGTCGCATACGGCGGGCACGCCGAAGTCCGCGCTCGCCGGCGCGGGGCCGGGCTCCACGCCCGCGCCGACGGCCAGTCCGGGCGGCCATGACGGCACATCCCCATCCCCTTCGAAGCGGCCGAAACGCCCTGCGGGAAAGAGCGGCACCTTCACCGGCGATCCGATCGACACGCCGTACGGCACGATGCAGGTGGCAGCGGTTATCGCGAACAGCAAGCTCACCAGTGTCACGGTGCTGCGGCACACCGACGTGGGCGGCCGCAGCGCGCAGATCGACGCCGCTGCGCTCCCGGTCCTGAAGTCTGAGGCGATGTCCGCGCACAGCGCGAACATCGACGCCGTGTCCGGTGCCACCTACACGTCGCGGGGATATGCCAAGTCCTTGCAGTCGGCGTTGGACAAGGCAGGTATCTGACTGGCTGGCGCACCACGATCGCCGGATCATGGGACGGTTAAGTCCATCGACGGCACCGCGACACGGATCCGGAACTGTTCGCGGCAATGTCGGAGGCGGCACTGAGTGGCTCGCCGGCGCTGGCAGCACAGCTACAGTCTCGCCGCCTATGCGGGCCAGGCCGTCACAGTGAAGTTCACTGGAACCGAGGGATCGCAGCTGCAGACTTCGTTCGTCCTCGACGACACCGCGCTGAACGTCTCCTGACCCGCCTCCGGTCGTCCGTGTGTGTATCCGCGCGTGCGTCCCGGCCTCACAACGCGGTCAGGTACCGGTTGCCGGATCGGGACGCGAAGACCACGAATCGGGTCCCCCCGGGAAGATGGGACCTGTTGGGTAAAGCCGGTAGTTGCCGGTGAATACGAGCGTCTGGCCGGAGAAGGGCGCGAGGTTCTGCGCACCCCGCACAGTAGACGACTGACCGGTGTCCGTGTTCGCGCCGAACGCCCAGATCGCGTTCGTGTGCACCGTCATCGTCTGCCGGGTCGGGTCGGTTGGCGCAACGTCGTCTCTGACCTGCCCATTGAAATCCGATATGCCCACGTTCTGATAGGACACCGACCCCGATAGCGGCACGAACAGACGCTGGAAGTTCTGGACCCTCGGCCCGGCTAACTTGGTTTTTTGCGATTGACGGCGATTGCTGGGGGTGCCCCGATTAAAGCTGTGTGGCGCCGCGCAACCGATCATGAACTCAGCCTAAATCTTCGCCAAACCTACGCTTGATCGGGACGGGCATCGGATTTCGGGGTAATCAGCGAAAGGACGATGTAGGTGGGCGATCGGCCTGCTGTCGCTCATGCACAAAGGAGGTCATATGAGACCCAAGGTAATAGCCCTAGCGTTCGCGGTACTGGCGACCACGACCACCGGAATCACAGCACCCGCTGTAGCGTCGACAAAGCCTGATCCGCATACTGCGCCGCCCCCAGTGAATCCACCGCCGCGGCCTGGTCCGAATGCTGCGCCGTCCCCGGTGAATCCACCGCCAGCGTCGACAAAGTCTGGTCCGAATGCTGCGCCGTCCCCAGTGAATACACTGCCGCCACCGCGCAGGCGCGTCATTAGGCGCGTCGTTACCACCTCCGACGATGACGGATCACGCGACAGGGAGGACGAAACCCTCTCACCTGGTGTACGCGAGGTAGACGAGGATGTGCTGCCCCCTCTTCCGGGGCGGCGCCCGCGCACGCGTCAGGAGCGGATTCAGGAATCTCTACGCGTCAGCGCCGGGTTCCTGACAACCCCCGAGGTAGTCAGGGAAATCCGGACGGTGCTGAGACAGGAACGCGAGGAGGAACTGACTAGGGAAACACTTCGACTGTTCGCTGCCCCGGCTCTGGAAGCTGCGCGGGCTCGGGAGGCTGCGCGTCGCGCGAGGCTCATTCGGGAGGTCAACCGTTCCTTTGGTATCTTCGACTCCGAGGAGTAGGCCTTATCGACGGCGCCGGGGCGAGTGCGGGCCCGACCGACGGGAGTGAACCTTAACGCGGGCCAGGACTGCGGTAAACGGGGGACTGGCGGCGACCTAGACCGCTACTGCAGCTGCTGAACCAGATCATCAGCGGCCACGCCAGACGATAACGCCGACTAGGTTCCGCAGATCTAGGGAACACCGCCGATCCCGGGGCACATTCTGGGCACATGACACCGTGATCAAGCGCGAAACAGCGAGAAGCGCCGAGATGCTCAACCCGCAGGTCAAAGGCATGATCGGCGCTTCACTGCTGGTCGGCGACCCTACCGAAGCAGTTCACCAACATCTGCAAAGTCAGCACCGCCAACAGACTGCGCGACCAACTGAGTGACGATCGAGACGTAAAACCACGGACTCTGACGGACGACCAGAGACCATCTGCCCAAGTGGAGCCGAGGACGGGCCGTGGTCGGTGCTTGCTCGATCTTCCCTCGTAATGAATAGGTCGTCGGTTCGATTCCGGCAGGCGGCTCGTCTGTGACGTGGGCGTCTCTCCCTCGGAGAGGCGCCCTTCGTCGTCCCTGGTCTCATTCGCCGTGAAGAGCGCGTGTCCGATGCGCTGGGCAGCGTCGTTGGACGAGGGGCGAGGTGACGTGCGTGTAGCCGCGCGTGACGCGGATATCGGAGTGGCCCATCAACTCCTGGACCATGCTGCCACGTCGTCCGCTGGAGCTGGAACCACACCCGCGCCTCGGCGCGATGGCAATCGTCGCCGCACCTTGATCAGGTCTGCAACGAGAGGACAGCGTGGCCGCACTGCAGACACTTCCCGGTTAAGAACCCCACCTACAGGGGCGCGGTCGGAGTATGGCGGGAAGACCCCGCGGTGCGGCGTTATCGGTGACGGCGGGCCGGCCATGCTGGGCGAGGGCGTCGGTCGGCCAGGAACAGCTCCGGCGACCGGAACGAAACGGCGGGGGCGCGAGTCAGTGATGATGAATGGATCTTTGGCGGGCGCGGCGCGTGCGCCGAGGTCCTCCCCCCGATCTCGTCAGAAACCTGGAGCGATGCCGGAACTGAAGGATGCCCCCGCCAGCGCCCTGCCCGACCTGCTCGTGGATCCGCCGTGGGAGCGGGATCCCAAGGGCAGGGAGCCGGTCGTCCTTACGGGGCTGAAGGCGCCGAAGGAACCGACCATCGTCGCGTGGGCGCCGGGCGAGCGGGAGGAGTGGCTGAACGCACCGTACGGGAAGTATGGCTGGGAGCGTCTTCCGGACGACACCGACTGGGAGCGGGTGGCCGACGACTTCGCCACCGAGAGGGTGCGGTCGGAGCCGGAGCGGCGGCTTCACGCCTTGGCCATCGGCCTGTTCGCGCAGGCGCCTTTGGAACTCGGTGCGAAGCTGCTGGCAGACGAGCGCTACTGGGACGTCCTCACCGGGTACCCGATGTCCACCGGATTGATGGCGGCCGTGGCGCGCCATGAGATGGCGGCGTACCCGATGGCGCTGTACGAGGCGAAGAACAAGCGGGCCTTCTACGCGCTGGATCCGTTCCTGGACGCGGACGTCGCCCAGGTGATGATCAAGCATTGGGGCGTCTATCCGAATGGCGACCAGGCGACGTCCTGGTTCGAGAAGCACGGGCCGGCCGCGGTGCGGCTGACCGTGCCGGACGCCCTCCGCAAGCCCGGTCCAAAACGGGCGAAGGCCGAGGAGGCCCTGCGGCTGGTCGCCGAGCGGCATGGGCACGACGCGGTCGTGGAGGCCGCCCGCCACTACGGTGAGGAGGCCGTGGCGGCGATCGCTGCGCTGAAGACCGACCCGCTGGACCTGTACCCGGACCCGCTCCCTCCCGTTCCCTCGGGTTTCGCTCCCGAGCGGCTGCCGCGGATCCTGCTGCACGGACGCGAGTTCGCCCTGCCCGCGGCCGCGACCCGGCGCGTCATCACGATGGTGTCCATTTCGACACCGTCGGAGCCGTACGCGGGCCTTACGCAGGTCGTCGAGGCGTGTGACCCGGACTCGCTCGCCGAGTTCGCCTGGGCGCTGTACCAGGTGGACGATTCCAACAAGTGGGCGTCTCCCGGTGTCCAGTGGGCACTGATCAACCTGGCCAATGACGAGGTCGCCGATCTTCTCGCCCCCAGCGTCGCCCGCTGGTCGAAGGCGTATGTCTGGGACCGCGGCGGAACTTCTGCTTTGAAGGTGTTCAGCAGGCTCGGCACGGATTCGGCGCTGCGACACCTACATCGGCTCTCACAGAAGGCGCAGGACGCCAAGCGGATACGGCCCTGGGCGGAGGGAGCCCTCAACCGCATTGCCAAAGAGCGCGGGTTGACGCCCGAGCAACTCGCCGATCGGCTCGTCCCCGACCTCGGGTTGGACGCCGAGGGCAGCATGACCCTGGACTACGGCCACCGGCGTTTCGTGGTCGGGTTCGACGAGGAGCTCAAACCGTACGTGACGGACGAGGATGGCAAGCGCCGCAAGACGCTGCCCAAGCCCGGCGTCAAAGACGACCAGACGCCGGCAGCCGCCTCGTACAAGCGCTTCGGCGATCTCAAGAAGGAGGTCAGGACCACCGCCGCCGAGCAGATCAAGCGGCTGGAGCAGGCGATGGTGTCGGGCCGCGGCTGGACGGCCGGGGAGTTCCGGTCCCTGTTCGTCGAGCATCCGCTGCTGTGGCACATCGTCCGCCGCCTGGTGTGGAGCGCCGAGGTGGACGGGGCCGTCACCACGTTCCGAATCGCCGAGGACCGCACGTTCGCCGACGTCGGCGACGACGAGTTCACGCTTCCGGAGTCGGCCCGGGTGGTGCTGCCGCATCCGCTGCGGCTCGGCGGCGAGGAGGCGGGCGCCTGGCGGCAGGTGTTCGCCGACTACGAGATCCTTCAGCCGTTTCCGCAGCTCGAACGGGCCGTGCACGCGCTGACGGAGGAGGAGCGCGAGATCGGGAACCTCACCCGGTTCGACGGGCTGACCGTGCACTTCGGCCGCATCCTCGGCATGACGGGACGCGGCTGGGAGCTCGGTGAGAAGGAGACCGGCGGCTTCCGGCGCCAGATCAGTTTCATGACGCCGGACGAGCGGCATCTGATGGTGCAGATCGAGCCCGGCATCCGCGTCATCGCGCCCGAGGAGTACGCCGAGCAGGAGATCACCCGCGTGTGGCTGTTCACCGGCCGCTTCTCCGGCACCCGGCTCCCCCTCGGCGATCTTGACCCGGTGGTCGCCTCGGAGATCCTCGCGGAGTTCGTCCGTCTGGCCGAGGGCGCCGCACCCGCCAAGTGAACGGTCGCGGCGCGCGGAGTCGCGAGGACGGGTGTCAGGGCCGCGCCATGAGCGGTCGCCGGGTCTCTGTTCCGGCCGTACTCGCGTCCATGCGGTCGCCGTCGTGGCGGCGATGTCGGCGTCGGCGGTGCTCCTGCCGGGCCGACCGCGGTGGCCGGCCCGCTCGCCGGAATCCTCCACGCCCCGGCGTAGTGATCCGCCGACCGCTCTCATGCTCGCCCTGGGCGTGCGCTCTTGCCGACGGGAGTGTGCGGCGGATGGCGGCGGCCACCGGGTGTGTTCGGGCTTCATATGGGCCCGTCGGCCGGGGCTGGGCCGTGGGGCAGGCACTGGGTGTCACTGTGGGTCGGGCTCAGGGGCGGCGGTCGTCTGGTGGTCGGTCATGGGGTGGGTGACTCGTCGATCGGGAATTGGATCAGGCTCATCAGGCGGGGGCTGCGGCCGGGTTCCGGCCGGTTGTGCGTCCGGGCCGCGACGATGGCGCGGAACTCGCCGATCATCTCGGTGAGCTCGTCCTGGCTGAGCCAGAGGATGCCCTGTCGGTAGCCCACCAGGTCGGCGTGCGGGTCGGCGCCGGGACGGTCGAGGTAGGCGTTGAACTCCGCGTGCAGGGCGGCCATGGCCGCGGCGAACCCGTGGCGGTGGTCGTCCAGCGACATCGAGGCGCCCGCCTCCGCGTCGATCATTGCCCGGTCCCGACGCAGGCGGTAGCGGCGTTCCACCGCGCCGCGTACCCGCTGTTCGTCGGCGACCTCCAGCACTCCTCCGTCGGCGAGCAGGCCGACATGTCGGTACACGGTGGTCTTCGGGACCTCCGGCAGGCTCGCACACAGATCGGCGGTGGAGCGTACACGCCCGCCGGACAGCGCGTAGACGATGCGCAGTCGTACCGGGTGCAGGAGCAGATCTAGCGTGTCCATCGCCGAATTATCCCATAGTTGGTACCATTCCCAATATTGGGAACGTTCGAGGGAGGCGTACGAATGACCGAGGGCACCTCCACGGCGACGGCCGGGCTGAGCGGCCAGGCGGTGATGCCGCTGCGCACGCTCGATCCGTCCGGACCGCTGGACGATCTGGAGTGGCTGGACGAGGCGATCGGCGACGCGCGGGTGGTGGCGATCGGGGAGAGCGCGCACTACAACGGCGAGACCTACCGGCTCCGCCACCGCCTGCTGCGCTACCTGGTCGAGCGGCACGGGTTCGGTGCGTACGCGATGGAGTCGGGATTCGCCGAAGGATGGCGGACCGACGCGTGGGTACGGGGCGGTGAGGACGATCTCGGCCAGGTCCTGGCGAACGGCATGACCTCGCTGATGGGACTGTGGA
The DNA here is from genome assembly GCF_054775715.1 of Actinoallomurus acanthiterrae. Classification (NCBI taxonomy): domain Bacteria; kingdom Bacillati; phylum Actinomycetota; class Actinomycetes; order Streptosporangiales; family Thermomonosporaceae; genus Actinoallomurus; species Actinoallomurus acanthiterrae. The sequence continues at coordinate 889,299 of NZ_BAAHCO010000001.1, forward strand.
CCCAGATGCGCGCCCACCTGGAGTGGATGCGGCACCACAACCGGACCGCCGCACGGCAGGTCGGCTTCTACGGCGCCGATCTGTCCGGCTCCAACGCGTCTCTGCTGCCGAGCCTGGACGCCGTCATCGCCTACCTGGCGCAGGCCGATCCCGAGTACCAGGTGGATCCGGGCATCCGGGAGACGGCGGCCGTCTTCGCCGCGTCATCGGCGTTCTCCATCCCCACGGCCGTCGGCGCCTACGCACAACTCGCGGCCCAGACCAAGGACGCGCTGACCGCGGGCCTGGCCGAACTGACCGTGCGCATGACCGGACGCCGCCTCGAGTACACCCGGCGGACCACGGCCGGCGCGTACGAACGCGCACTGCGCTCGCTGCACCTCACGATCACCATCGACGCGCTCGTCCGCGCGATGGCCCGCGGCGACCGGCCGACGGTGATGTTCGACCGCGGCGCCGCGATCGCGGACAACCTCGAGTGGATCCTGCGCCGCGAAGACCGAATCGTACTGGCCGCCCACAACGGCCACATCCAGCGCCGGCCCTGGCTCGTGCCCGGGATACCGGAGGCGGCGACACCTGCGGGCATGCACCTGGCCGACCGGCTCGGCGAGGACTACCTCGTCATCGGTACGACCACGGGAACCGGCCAGACTCTCAACACCGAGGCCGACTTCTACACCGGCACGCTCTTCACGCGGATGGGGGCGCCGGAGCCAGGCACTCTCGACTCGCTCATGGCCGCCAGCCACGACGGGCCCTTCGCGACCGACCTCCGGCGGCTGTCACCGGCTGACGCCGACGCCGTCCGCGCCGCCGCCCGGCAACGTTTCGGCGCCTTCCACGTCGACCTGAACCCACTCGACGCCTACGACCTCATCGTCCACCTCCCCGACGTCACGGCGGCCGAACCCGACCCGGCCGCCCTCGCCTGCTCCCCCGACGACGTACGAGAGACGTTCTCGCGCTGGAACCCGCGGTGACACCCAGGTCGACATCCGGAATCACGAACACCCTCTTCTGCCGCGAAGCCCGGGTCCGTTCTGCGTGCGGTCGACCTGGACGGCCGGTTGCGCTGGAGCCGGTCCGCCGGTCCGCCGGTCCGTCGGTCCGCCGGTCCGCCGGTCCGTCGGTGCGCTGGGCGGTCGGATGCGCGTCGCGCCGGACGGTGGTGTCTGGGACGTCGGTTAGCCAAGGTCGCAGGGTACGCGCGCTCCACTGAGAGCCGCGCCGCAGACGCGTTGTTCGTCATCCTTGAGCAGCGGCCTGCTCGGTGACGCAGCCGACGACCGGCTGTCCGGTCACGCCGCCGACGGGCTCGCGGTCGGTGGGTGGCGCGCGAAGACTGATCACGGCGCGGACGAGCGCTATAGGCGGCATCTCCAACGTCGTCAACACTGAACAGATCTCGACATCAACGGTTGTCATCGCGTACGTGGACCGTACGCGCCGTTGAACTGACACTGAGAACGTCTCATCTCCGCCAGAGAGGCGTGTCGAATGCTCGAGCCCCCTGCCATCCGACTTCGTACGACCAGGACACGTCTGCCAGGCGTGATCGCCGCACTCGTCGTCGCCGCCTTCACCTTCGCTGCCGTCACGCTGGTGACCATCGCGAACTCTCACTCGGCAGCGGCGGCGACGAAGCACCGCGTGCTGTTCGACGACAGCAAGGCGGAGACTGCGGGCAACGCCGATTGGATCATCAGCACGAGCATCCCCGACCCGACGAAGCAGAACGCCTCGCCGACAGTGGAGACGGACTGGACCGGCGCTATCTCGGCCTGGGGTGTGGCCTTGCAGAAGACCGGCAACTACACCCTCGACACCCTCGCCCCGGGCAAGACCATCACCTATGGCGACTCCTCGAACCCCCAGGACTTGTCGAACTTCGACGAGTTCGTGCTGCCCGAGCCCAACGTCCTGCTCAGTACGGCCGAGAAGACGGCGGTGATGACGTTCGTCAAGAACGGCGGCGGGCTGTTCCTGATCTCCGACCACACCGGCAGCGACCGCAACAACGACGGCGCCGACTCACCGAAGATCATTAACGATCTGATGACCAACAACACGGTCGACAGTACGGACCCATTCGGATTCAGCGTCGATCTGCTCAACATCGCCAGCGGCTACCCGACCGCCATCACTGACAGCACCGACCCGGTCCTGCACGGGCCGTACGGAACCGTGACCGCGGGTGCCCTCTACAACGGCACCACCGTGACCCTGCACCCGGCCGACAACGCAGGCGCCAAAGGCCTGCTCTACTTGACCACCGCGACGCCGGGCGGGACCACCGGGGCCTTTTTCGCCACCAGCACCTTCGGCAACGGCCGGGTCGCTTTCTGGGGTGACAGTTCCGACATCGACGATGGCACCGGCCAGTCCGGCAACACCCTGTACAACGGCTGGAACGACGCCAAGGCGACCGACGCGCAGCTCGGTCTGAACGCCACCGAGTGGCTCGCCGGCTCCGGCGGCACCACCACGCCGCCCCCCTCATGCACCGCGGCGCAACTGCTCACCAACCCTGGTTTCGAGTCCGGCGCCGGCGTCGGCTGGACGGCCACGTCGGGCGTCATCAACACCTCCTCCAGCGAGCCGCCCCGTACCGGCTCCTATAACGCCTGGCTCAACGGATACGGAACGGCCAACACCGACACGCTCTCCCAGACCGTGACCGTGCCGGCGGCCTGCTCGACCGCCTCACTCAGCTTCTGGCTGCACATCGACACAGCCGAGACGTCCACCTCGACCGCCTACGACACCCTGAAGGTCCAGGTGCTGAGCAGCTCGGGCACCGTTCTGTCGACCCTGGCGACCTTCTCCAATCTCAACGCCGCCACCGGCTACCAGCAGCACAGCTACAGCCTCGCCGCCTATGCGGGCCAGGCCGTCACAGTGAAGTTCACTGGAACCGAGGGATCGCAGCTGCAGACTTCGTTCGTCCTCGACGACACCGCGCTGAACGTCTCCTGACCCGCCTCCAGTGGTCCGTACCCGCGTCCCGGCGGCAGGCCGGCCGGGACGCGGTGGACCGCACCTTTCTCCCCGTCGAGGCAACGCCCCTCGGCCTGTCTCCTCGGCCCTGGTCACGTGGCCGGTGCCGCCAGGGCGGCCGCCAGACCGGCCCGGTCGGTGATCTGGAGTTTGCGGTAGATCCGGGTCAGGTGTGTTTCGATGGTCTTGCCGGTGACGAACAGCGCCTGAGCGATCTGCCGGTTGGTGTGGCCGGCCGCCGCCAGGTCGGCGACTCGCTGCTCGGTCGGCGTCAGCGCGGCGCGGCCGGTGATGGCGGCCCGCCGCGGCCGGGCGCCATTGGCCAGGAGTTCACCGCCGGCCTGTTCGGCGAGCGGTCGGCAGCCGAGCTCGTCGGCGTAGGCGAGTCCCCGTCGGAGCGGTTCACGCGCCGCCTCCCGCCGGCCCGGCGTAGTGCGGCACCCAGCGACACCAGCGCGCGGGCGTGCTCGAGCCGGGCCGGCGAGCGCTCCAGCACCTCTGTTGCCCGGGCCAGTAGCGGCACGGCTTCCCCGGCCGGTGCCACGAGACCGGCAACGTGCAGCGCGCCGCCCAGTGCCCGGGACGGCCCCAGCTCCGTGGCCCGGGTGACACCCGAGGCGGCCAGTGAACGGGCCTCGGCCAAGTCCCCGGCGGCTTGCGCGGCCAGTGCGGCGAGTGGCCGCCACGCGACCAACCCGGGGTGATCGACGCCGAAGCCGTCGCGCAACAGTTCCCCGGCGGCCAGGGCGGCGGTTCCGGCGGCCTCCGGTGAGCCGCCGTGCAGCAGGAGCCGGGCTCGGGCGGCGAGGCAGAGCGCCTGCTCCATGCTGTCGTGCGGAGCCTGTTCGAGGAGTTCTCCGGCCTCGGCGGCCGCCGAGGCGTTCCCGAGGTCGAGGGCGATGTTCACCGCCAGTTCGCCGATCCAGCCGACGGCACCCGGCCATCCGGCCGCGCCCACCGTACGGGCCTGGTCGAGGTCGGCCCACGCGTCGGAGAGCGACCCGCGCAGGTGGCGGCAGAGCGCCCGGTGGAAGCTGGCGTTGGCATAAGCGATGACCGCGCCTCGCTCGCGGGCGGCGGTGAGGGCCCGGTCGGCGACCTCCTCGGCGGCCGCCAGGTCGTCGGTGAGGGCGAGCGCGTGGACCAGCAGACCGGCGAGGGCCCCGTGTTCGTCGGCCAACGGCCGCGGGTCGGCCACGAGCACGCGGGCGTGCCGAGCCGCGTCGCCGGACTCGCCGCGCAGCGCATGGTGCAGGGCCACGTGCGTGCGCAGTCCGGGATGCTCGGGCGAGGCGATGGCCGCGATCCACTTCCCGACCTCGGCCGTACGGCCGGGCCGGAACACAACGGAGTCCAGGTGCCGGACCAGCAGGTCCTGCCATTCGACGCTCCCGGACTCCAACAGCCGCAGTGCCGTGCCGCTGTGCGCGGCCGCACCCGTGTGGTCGCCCCGAGCCAGGTGAATCTGTGCGAGGACCTCGTGCGCGCGGGCCTGTTCGACCGGCCCGGCGGCCAGCTCCAGCGCGTCGGCCGCCGCCCGTTCGGCCGACCGGTCGCCGACCCGGAACAGGACGGCTGCCAGGTCGGTGAGCAGAGCCGCCCGGTCCGGCTGCGGCGGCGGCTCGTCGAGTGCACGGCGGAGCAGCCGTACGGCCGACCGGGTATCGCCGCGCCGCGCCGCTCGGGTGGCGGCGGTCACCAGCGGCGGCACCGTCCGCGCCTCGCCGAGCGGTTCGGTGAGCAGCAGGTGCGCGGCCACGGCGTCCGGCGACTCACCGTCGCCCACCAGCAGGTCGGCGGCGGCTCGGTGGGCCCGCGCCCGCGCGAACCTGGGCAGGCCGGAGTGGATCGCGCTGCCGATCAGCGGATGCACGAAGGCCAGCGGCGCGCCGGGCCGCAGCAGGTGGGCGGCGGCGAGCAGGTCGGCCGCCCTCTCGGCGGCGGCCAGGTCGAGCCGGGCGAGCGTCGCCGCGCGGGGGAACGGTACGTCGTCGCCGAGCACGGCGACCGCCTCGGCCAGCCGGCGCGTCTCGGCGGGGAGCCGGGTGAGCCGAGCCAGCACCGAGCGCAGCACGGCGTCGGGGACGACCCCGGTGATGTCGGCCGGTGTACCGTCGTCGAGCGAGCGCAGCAGCTCGATCAGCAGGAAGGCGTTGCCGCCGCTCATCCGGGTACAGGCCGCCACAAAGTCCGGAGCGGCGCCGGGCACGGCGTCCGTCACCAGGCGCTCGACGGCCGCCGCGCTGAGCGGCCGGGCCGGGATCCGCTCGACCCCCGGGAGCGTGAGCAGCCGGTCGAGCCACGGATCATGCTCGCCGCCCGCCCGGCAGGCGAGCACGAGCGCCACCGGAAGCTCGTCCACGTGCTCGGCCAGATGGCACAGGAACTGCAGCGAGCCGGCGTCCGACCAATGAATGTCGTCCACCGTGAGCAGCAGTGGTCCGACCGCCTCCACCTGCCAGTAGAGCCGCCGGGCGAGTACGTCGGCCGGCCCGGCCTCGACCGGCCCGAGCAGCGCGCTCGCCACGCCGAAGCCGATGTCGCGTTCGAACTCGTGTCCGCGGGCGTGCGGGCCGGTCAGGCCGTACGTCGGTCCGGCGTCGCGAATGGCGGCCAGCAGTGTGGTCTTGCCGGCGCCCGGCGGGCCGGTGACGACCGCCGTACCACCGCTGCCCGAGGCCGCCCGCCGTAACAGAGCGTGCAGGACCGCCAGTTCGCGGTCCCGCTCCAGCAACATCGATTGCGAGGCTAATCCTGGATAGGCCAAATGTCAGGGGGGTCACCCTGACGCCGCCGGGGCGGTCGCGGGGGAAGGCTGGGCGGGACGTTCATTCCCCGGGGGCATTCACGGGGGCATTCACGGGAGGCATGACAGACATGAGCGATCCGTTCCCCGGCGACCCGGTGACTCAGGGGCAGTGGAAGACGGTCACCGGCAAACTGATCTGGCTCGGTGGCGACCGGGTCCTGGAGTGGGATCCTGACAACGGCCACTACCGGGTGTGGCGCTACGACGCCACCTCGACCGGCGACCCGCTGCCCGGCGACCCGCTGTGCGAGGGTACGTGGAACACCATCCGCGGCTACCACGACCTGGTCTACCTGGGGGGAGATCGGGTGCTGGACTGGGAGACCGCCGGGTACCTCTCGACGCCGTACCGGATCTGGCACTTCGATCGGAACGTGCGTGGCGGCGACCCGTTCCCCGGCGACCCTGTAGTGCAGGGGGCCTGGCCGACCTCCAAGCTGCGTTACACGCCGCTGATCTACCTGGGCGGCGACCGCGTCATGTATTTCGATGCCGCAAGCGGCTACTACGTGGTCTACCGCTATGACCGGACGGTCACCGGCAGCGGGGACCCGTTCGTGGGCCCGATCACCTCGGGCACGTGGCAGACCATCGTCGCCAATCACACGCTGACCTCGCTGGACGGCAACCGGGTCCTGGAGACCTACGAGGAGACCCTGCACGGCGGCGACCAGTACCGGCTCTGGCGGTTCGACCCGGAGGCCACGCAGGACCCGCTCCCCGGCGCCCCGATCGCCGCCGGCACGTGGAACACCGTGTACCCGCCGCTGGCCTACATCGGCGGGAACCGCGTCCTGCAGTCCGACACCTACGGCAAGCTGCCGCCGAACAATTACAAGATCTGGAGGTACTCCCGCGACTCGCTGCTGGTCCCCGGCCGGTCGGAGTCCTGGCAGATCGAGGCGGGCACCGACGACAGCGTGTGGGCGGTGGGCGACGCGGGCCACCTCTACCGCTGGAACGGCGCCAAGTGGGTCGAGCCGACGTCCTACGCACGCGCCGTGCAGGTCACGGTCGGCGACTGCGACCACATCTGGCACCTCAACTCCCTCGGCCAGATCTGGCACTACCTCGGCGAAAGCTGGCAGCAGGACACCCAGATCGCGGCACTCAGCATCGCGGCCGCCGCAGACTTCACCGTCTGGGCGATCCTCTTCGACGGCCGGGTCATGCGCCGCGACGGCACGGTGGGCGCCACCTGGTCGGAGCCGACCCCGTACGCCCGCGGTGTGCAGATCGCCGTCGGTAACAAGGATCTGGTGTGGCACCGCAACAGCCTCGGCGAGATCTGGTCGTGGACCGGCTCCGGCTGGACGCAGATCCCGGGAACGGCCCTGGACATCTCCCTCGGCGCGGACGGCACCGCGTGCCGGGTCAGCCCCGACAACCGGCTGTACCGCTGGATCGGCGGGCAGTGGCTGGAGATGCCGACCGACGGGCGGGCCGCCCAGGTGTCGGTCGGCGGAGCCGGCAACATCTGGTACGTCAGCCTCGACAACCACATCTTTTCCTGGGACGGTACGGAATTCGGCCAGCGGGCCACGCTGCCCGTGTAGCCCGGTGGGGGGCGGGGTCCGCCCTGCCCCCTCGGCCGAGCCGGGCGGCCTGCCGATGCGTATGCGCATTCGGCCGGAGGCACGCACCATCGAGGTCGGGGATGAACATCGTGTTGGTGCCGCTGCATCCGGCGGAGGTCGGGCTCAAGGTGTCGCGGGGCACGGATGCGCTACGCCGGGGTCCGGCAGTCTCTGGGCGCGGCCTGCGGGTCCCCGCCGGCTCCGCTCATCCTGGATTCGGCGTGGGCGAATCGGCTGCGGCGTCGAGGTCGCCGACGAGCGTGTCCGGCGTACGCATGCGCCAGGCGTCGGTGATGAGTTCTTCCAGGCGGTCGAGGTCCACTTTTTCCAGCCACAGCATGACCAGCGGCAGCCCGTCGTAGGCGGGCGTGGTGAAGAAGCGTTCCGGCTCGCCGAGCAGCAGCGCCTGCTTCTCCGCCTCGTCGCCGACGTACAGTACGGCGATGTCGGTCCGGATGACACGCGGCTTACCCGCTCTGCGCTCGGGAAAGGACCAGACGAACCCTTTGCCGGCGACCCGGAAATCGAAGCCGTCGCTGTCGATCTCGACCACGTGAGGTAGCGCGAGCGCCAACCGTCGCACGTCATCGTCGTCAGCCATCGTGGTCGCTCCCGGACACCGCCTTCTGCACATGTGCAGGCTATCGGCCCAGACACCGCGAACGGGGGCCGAGTCGGGTGGACCTGTCGCAGCCGGACGGCTTCAAGGTACTCGTCGTCGTGATCCACGCTCTGGTCTCGCATCCTCGATGTCGCCCGGAATCCCCAGCGTGGCATCAAACGGGTGAGCTGGCATCGCTGGCCCGCCTCCGACGCCGACACCTGACCGGTTCCGCAGGCGATGCCGTGCGGCTAAGAGGTACGCCGTCTGCGGGCCGCCGTGACGAACTGAGTGGTGCGCGAGGCGAGTTCTTGGTCGCCGATACGGTTGGGAGGTGACGACCGACCGCCCGGGCCGGGCCGACGAGCCGTGGCAGCGGCGGTGGGCGTGGAATCGGCGGGTTTCGCCGCGTTGGCTGCTCGTCGGACAAACCGGCACGCCGCAGTTCCCCGACGACGAGGCCTTGGCGTTGTGCGCCGACATTGACGGGCTGTTCATCGATCTGCCGCCACGGCCGCGGGAACGCTTCACCCTCCTCGGCTGTATGCGGGACGGCGCGCTCGCCTCGCTCCTCGACAGCGTGACCACCGGGACCGCCTGCCCGAGCGAGCGTGGCTGGGCAACCTTTGGGTATCGGCGATGCCCGACGACCCGGCGGCGCGGCGCGGCTGGATCGGCGAGGAACTGCTCGATGTGACCGTGCTGGACCACCGGCCGTCAGAGATCTCGCCGGGGCGTGTCGACATCGAGTTGGAGGGCCTGGTCGGTGTGTACGACCGAACGGACGGCGTCGATCGTCCTGATGACGTCACCGGATTCGTGCTGAGCGGTCCGGACGACACGCGGTGCGGTGTCTGCGTCGACGTCACCGGCGTCTTTCGGGAACCGACGGAGCCGCCGGTGCCGCACGTCGTCCTGGTCGGCTGCCGGACCGAGCCGTCGCTGCCGGCCGCGATCGCCGCGGTACAACAGGCGACGAAGGCCGGCCTGCGCCGCCGCCGGGTGTCCGCGCAGGTGGGAGCCGTCGCCGCCGACGGTTCGGTGGTTCCGCTGGTCAATGGCATTGTGTCCGGGACGCTCGTGTCGAGCGTGCCGTCCGCGCTCGGCGCCGGCCTCCTCGACGTCACCATCGCCAGTGACGCACGTGAACCGTACCCGGCGGGGACACGCGGCATTCTGGACCTGTGGTTCACCGGTCGACCCACCGAACCCAACCTGTGGGCCCGCTATGACCGGACGCTGCGGCACGAGTGGGCCGGCGTGGCACTGGCCCATCATCGCTCCGATGCCCCGGACCGGCCGGCAGGGACCGTGTTCAACCTCGACGGCCGCTTCGTCACCGACATCGGGGGCTTCTACTGCGCCGTCGGGGAGGCGATCAACGGCCCGGGCGGCTACTTCGGCTGGAACCTTGACGCCCTCGATGACTGCCTTGGTGGAAGGTGGGGTGCTCGGGCGCCGTTCCGACTGGTCTGGCACGACTCGGCGGTGGCCGGTGAACACCTCGTCCCCGGCTACGACCGGCATCGGTACGCGCCGGCGGTCACTCTCGACTCTCTCCTGCAGATGTTCGCCGAACACGGCGTCGAGGTCGAACTGCGCTGAGCGCCTCACACACGGCTCATCCGTATCGTGTCCGTATGCCGGGTGATGACAGTGTCATTGGGGACGATCCGCTCGCCAACGGAATGGCCCTATCCTTGCGGCTGCGGCGCGACTTCACCGTGACCGATGCCGGTCGTCTCCTAACGGTCGCGCGCCGGATCTACCGCGAACTCAATCCGGACGCGAGCGCCGCCGAAGCCTCCGAGACGGTGACCAGCGCCGCAGACGCGCTGTTCGTCATCCTTGAGCATGTCGGTCTGCTCGGCGACGCAGTCGACAGCCGACTTTCCGATCACGCTGCCGACGGGCTGGCAGCCGGTGGGTGGGGCGCGCGGATCGTGATCGACGAACCGGCTCCCTTGTCGCCGGGACCTCGGAGTAACTGTCTTCGTGGTGACGTCTTCGCGCTTCCGCCCAGCGACAACGAAGACTGATCGTGGCACAGACGAGCGAATTTCTGCAGCACTTCCCACCGTACTCAGCTGCCGCTGATCGGGCGCTGGCCATGGTTTGTCGCCCGGTGTCAAAAGTCGATGAGCTCGACCTTTACGGTCGTGATGTCGCCTGCGTCGAGGCCTTCGGCTGTGCGGACGGTGCGTTTGATGGGCAGCACGTAGCTGCCACGCGCGCTGTCGGGGAAGATCGAGGTCTTCCAGGTGCTCGTGCCGACCGTGACCCGCACCCGCAGCGAACCGAAGCCGCGACGGGCGCCGCCGGCCAGGTCACGGATCTCCTCCGAAGCCTCGGTGGGCAGGCTCACGAAGGTCCACGTGTCGGAGCGCCGGGCATCCCATATCCATAGCTCGGCTTCGAAATCGACGACCACCCGTTCATCATGACGCCGGGGTCCGACAGTACCTGTGGGCGGTGGTGCGCGTACCAAGCGCTACGCGTCACCGACGACGAGCACCGGCCGCAACCGACGGCGTCGCTGCCGGGTCGAGCCGACGCCCGTGGGTCAAGCCGGTGATAGCTTCGTCCGGTGATCTTCGGCACCGCCGACCGCCCGGTGGTCTTCCTCGACGTAGACGGCCCGCTGATCACCTTCAGCGCCCGGCCGGCCGGTCGCCGGTCCCCCTCGGACGGCACTGCGGCCGACCAGCCCGATGGGTGCGGCAATCCGCTGCTGCACCGACTCGATCCCGATGACGGACGCAGGCTGCTGGCGCTGGGCTGCGACCTGGTCTGGGCGACAACGTGGATGGCGGAGGCGAATGAGGTCATCTCGCCACGGCTCGGACTCCCAGAACTACCCGTCGTCGACTGGCCCGACTCGGACGACGAGCCGCCGCACGGCCTGCACTGGAAGACGATCTACCTCACCCGGTGGGCGGCCGGACGCCCGTTCATCTGGCTCGACGATGAGATGACCGACGCCGACCGGCGGTGGGTGGCGGAACACCACGCGGGCAGAGCGCTACTGCACCGAATCGACCCGCATGTCGGCCTCACCGAGTCGGACTTCTCGCTGATTCGCCAGTGGCTCGCCGAACGACGGTGATCAGTTCCCCCACATGCCGCGATGAATGTTCCTCAGCATCCGGTCGGCCGGATCGCTTCGGGGAGTCAGGCGGCCGTCTGCCGGAGCTGCGCGACAAAGCGTCGGACCATACGGGGGCTGCGCAGCACGTGGACCTCGGCGTCCGGAGCGGCAGCGGTGATCGCTTGCATCACGGCCGGGAGACTGCGGCGTCGATAGGCCCAGATCCAGCGCCAGTAGTCGCCGCGTTCGCGGCCTTGGCGTATCGTCCGCCACGCGCACCGCAGGAAGGCGAAATCGAGCACGATGACGGTGTCGGCGGCCCGGAGGCGGATCTGCGGGTCACTGTCGTAGGGACCGAGGTCACCGTCGAGGATCCAGACGTCACGCTGGACCAGTCGCCGTTGACATTCCGCCCACCGGGCCGGGTCCGTTGCGACCAGCCCAGGCTGCCAGAACAGCGCATCCAGCTCGACCACGGGCAGACCGGTCACCTCGCCGAGTTGTCGGGCCAAGACGGATTTGCCGGCGCCGCCGCGCCCGAGGATCACCACCCGCCGCATGCCCTCATCATGCCTGGAGCCGGCCCAACATCGCCGATCAGACCGAACGCGACGACGAGTCGCACGAAGCACGATCACTTGTACGCAGCCGTGTCCTGGCACATGTGACCCGCAGCGGCCCCGCGTCGACACCGACGGCGGCGTACGGCTGGGCGTGTTGGGGTAGCGTGCCGTGGAAACGGCTCCGGAACCGGTTTCGGAGCCTCGGAGTCCTGGAAGGGACGGCCGATGAGGCGAGTGACGCTTGCCGACGTGGCCCGGGCTGCGGGAGTCGCGAAGGCGACCGCCTCGCGCGCGCTGTCCGCGGACCATCCGGAAGTCGGCGAGGCGACGCGGGCGCGGATCCAGGAGATCGCCAACGAGCTGGGCTACCAGCCGAGCCGGGTCGCGCAGGCGCTGCGCACTGGCCGCTTCCGGTTGATCGTGCTGCAGGTGTCGCCGGCCGATTCAGGCTGGGCGGGGGTGCTGTCCGGAGCGATGGCCGAGGCGGAACGCCATGGTTACCAGGTGCTCGTACGGCCGGTCGGGCCGGACGGCTCGATGCCGCCACAGGACCCGGCGGAGCTGCCCATCGATGGCACGATCCTGGTCGGCCCGGTGCGGACGCCGTCGTTCGGGGACCGGCCGGTGATCGTGGTCGACGAGGACCTCGTCGACCCGGAGGCGACGATCGTTCGAACGGCCAACTGGAGCGCCGGCCACCAGGCCGGCCGCTACCTGATGCGGCAGGAGCGTACGTCGGTCGTCGTGCTCCTCCCGCACAACGCGGCCAGCGGCGCTCGCGCCCGTGCGGCCGGCTGCCAGTCCGCCTTCGCCGAAGCCGGGCTCAAGCTCTCCTCCGACCGGATCCTGGAGGTCGGGGCGGACGCCGACGTGGCGGCCGACCCGGGCCTGCGCTTCGACGCGCTCTTCAGCTGCTCCGACGACCTCACCCTGGCCGCGCTCGGCTCGCTGCGCCGGGCGGGCAGGCGAATCCCGGAGGACGTGGCGGTGGTCTGCTTCGGCGACGAGCGCACCGCCCGGCTGGCCGAGCCGTCGCTCGCCGCGGTCCCGCGCCCGCTGCCGGAACTGGGCGCGCGGGCGGTCCAGCTGCTGGTGCGCGCGATCGAGGGCGCCCCGGAGCCGCCCGAGGTCCACGAACTGCCGGTGCGCCTGCTGCCAGGCGTCGCCGACGATCGCTCTGCGTACGAGCCCGCCGACGTCCGACCTTGACCTTCGCCCTCCGCGTCCGCCACACTTCCGGAACTATTCCGGAACCGGTTCCGGAGGTATCGAGGAGGTCCTGCGGTGGCAACGTCGACGCCGGGGCTGATAGCCGTACTCATCGTTTCGGTCGCCCTGCTCGTAGTGCTGATCAACTCGCGGCTCAGGCTGAATCCCTTCATCGCCCTGCTGGTGGTGTCCATCGGGGTCGGGCTGGCGGGCGGCGAACCCGTCGCCAAGATCGCCGATTCGATCGAGAAGGGTGCGGGCGACGTCCTCGGCAACGTCGGCATCACGCTCGCTCTCGGCGCCATGCTCGGCCGCCTGCTGGCCGACTCCAGCGCCACGGAAGTGATCGCCGCGGCGGTGGTGCGCCGGTCGACGCCGCGTTCAGTGCCGTGGCTGATGAGCGCCGCGGCGTTCGTCATCGGCATCCCGATGTTCTTCGAGGTCGGCCTCATCGTGCTGCTGCCACTGGTGTTCAGCGTGGCGGACCGGATGCGCAGGCAAGGACACGCGCGCTACTCGCCGTACACCATGCTCGTGATCCCCACCATCGCCGTGCTCGCCACCCTGCACGGCATGGTCCCGCCCCACCCGGGACCGCTGGCCGCCGTCGCCGGACTGCACGCGGACCTGGGCAAGACGATCCTGCTCGGCCTGGTGTGTGCCGTGCCCACCGTCATTCTGGCCGGCCCCGTCTTCGCGACCTGGATGGCCCCGCGGATCGACGTCTACCCCGACCAGGCCCTGGTCGACCAGTTCGTACGGCGGCGCGCGGAGGACGACCCCGCCGTACGCGGCGACGACTCCGGAACAGCGCGGCGGCCGGTACCGATCGCCTGGGCGGTCACCTGCATCCTCGTCCCGGTGGCATTGATGCTGCTGCGCACCATCGCGGAGATCGCCCTGCCCGACGGAAGCCAACTGCGCAGCGCGACGCTCTTGGTGGGTGCGCCCGTCATCGCGATGCTGATCGGCTTCCTCGTCGCGCTGCTCGCGTTGGGACTGGCCCAAGGCAGGTCAGGGGAAGCGGTGCGGCAGTCCGTCACGGAGAGCCTCAAGGCGGTGGTCGGCATCCTGCTGATCATCGGCGGGGGCGGTGCCTTCAACCAGGTACTGGAGGACACGGGTATCAGCCACGCCATCGCCTCGGCCGCCGGCGGAGCGCACATCAGCGTCGTGCTGCTGGGGTGGCTGCTCGCGCTACTGCTCTCCGCCTCCACCGGATCGGCGACGGTGGGGATCGTCTCCTCGACCGGCATCGTCGCGCCGCTGGTGACCGCGTCCGGCAGCTGGCACACCTCGCTGGTCGTCATCGCGATCGGCGCGGGCTCGATCGGCCTCAACTACGTCAACCACGCCGGATTCTGGCTGGTCAAGGAGTCCTTCGGGATGGACATGGGCAAGGCCACGAAAGTCCACACCACCACCCAGACGCTGGTCAGCATCATGGGCCTGGGGATGACCCTCCTGCTCTCCGCGTTCCTCTAGCGACCGTATGCCCCATGTTGTCAGCCGGCCGGGGAAGGCGTCGAACCGGTCCAGGAGGTACGACGCCTTCCCCACGGTCCAGCGAACATGCCGGGCGACGGGCCCTTCGATCACGGGCGGCCGGCGCCGACGTAGTTCGCGGTCCAGTAGCTGTTGGACATGCTGGCGTACTGCACGTCGGTGCCGGTGTGCGGGGCGTGGATGAATCTGCCGCCGCCGACGTAAATGCCTTCGTGTCCGAGGCCGTCGAAGAAGACCAGGTCACCGGGCTGTAGATCGGACTTGGCCACGTGGCGGATGGCGTTGTACTGGTCGGGGACGACGCGGGGAAGGCTGACGCCGGCGTAACGCCAGGCCATCATCGTCAGCCCGGAGCAGTCATAGCCCGTCGGGCCTGTACCGCCGAAGATATAAGGCTTGCCCAGCTGAGACATGGCGTAATTCACCGCCTTGCCGGCTGAGCCCGATGCGGAGCTGGAGGGGCTGCTGCCGCCACTGCTCTTGCCACTGCTGTTGCCGCTCGTGCTCTTGGTGCTTCCGCTGGAGCTGGTGACCTTGGTCAACAGCGCCTTCTGCTTGGCGATCGCCTTTTCGGCGGCGGCTTTCTGGCTCTTGAGCGTGGACGTGGTCGTGGTGACGGTCTGCAGTGCCGCCTTGGCTTCTTGCTGATCACGCTGGAGGCGCTGGGTCGATGCCAGCAAGGCGTTCATCTCTTGGCTGCGGCTGTTGGAGAGCTCGATGAAGGACGACATGTTCTGCAGGGTCGCTTCGGGGTCCTTGGAAGCGAGAACGGCGGTGTTGCCAAGGCTGCCGTTCTTGTAGGCGGCGACGGCCATCTGCGCCACCCGGACGCGGAGGTTCTGATAGTTGGGCTTTTCGGTGGCGATCTGATTGTTGATCGCTGAAAGCCGCTTCTTCGCCGCGTCCAGTTGTGTCTTGGCCTTGTCGTACTGGTTGGCGAGCTTGTCCACCTGGCTGTTGAGCTTGTCCAGCTTGTTCTTTGTCGCGGCCGCTGACGGCTTGGTGGCCGCGTATGCGCTGCTTGCGGGAAGAAGGAGGGCGGCGCTTGCCGCCAAGGCCATAATTCCTCTCAGGCGACCAGAACGGGTGAGTCGCGAATATGAAAATGCCACGCGTACGAACTCCTCTCCTCACGCCTACCGGGTTAGCTGTCGGGTTCGGGCGGGAGATGCCCTACCGAGCGCCGGGCGCTGCGGATTCACCCCAGGTACCTGGGTCCCCGGTTCCCCGCACTGCGGGGATTCGGCTGACGGTCGTGCTCTGTTGTGAAGCATGGGACGGTCGAGTCTTACGGAGCGTAGGGCATCAATGTGGATGAAACCACCGAAACGGGACTTATCACACGCTGTGTGTACTGTCCGTTACCGACCGCAGATAATGTGCCCTGTTCTGGTACGCAGTTCCCGACGCTGAGTGACTGTCCTCGAGTCTCATTCGGCGAGAACAGCGGCCGATGCCCTTCGCGGCGTCATGGCCGGCGGCGAGACGAAGCGGTCTGGCGGCACCTACGTCGAGATCGCGGTGCCCAGCACCAGGCGGCCGAGTCGGCGGGGTTCGCCCGACTCGCCGAATACCAGCGGCGAGGTGTCGTCCACGTCTACGCGGTGACCCGCCTCGAAGGACCGGTCCCGCCGGCGTGCGGTCCGGCCGGCCGCGCCTGCGGCGCCGGCTGGGGCACACGCGCTCGGCCGACCACGGTGTCGCCACGCGCCGCCGATCCTCAGCCGGGTCGCCCACCGGCTGGCTGCTAGGGCGTGTCTGACAGATCCGCTGTCCGGCTGCGCGGCGCCCAGACGGCGCTCGCTACGAACGGGATCTGTCGGACACGCCCTCGGGGCCGGCGGCTATCCCTCGCCCGCGCGGAGGACCTCGCTCAATCGGCGGCGGCGTCGTAGCGCCGACTCGACGGGTACCGCCACGGCGACCGCCGCCGGCAACGCGACGGTCACCAGACCGAGCCACCACCACGGCAGCATCAGGGCCGGGTCGCCGGCCTGCCCGGTGAGCGACCGCAGGGTGAGCGGGCCGAACGTCAGGCGCGCGAGCAGTATCCCGAGCAGCGGGCCGCCCACGGCGGCGACCAGGACCGGCGGCAGCAACTCGCCCGCGGCGACCCAGCGGGCGTCCCGTGGCCGCAGGCCGAGGGTCCGCAGCCGGGTCAGGGTCTGCCACCGTTCCGGGGCGCTCGCGGCCGTGCCGAGGGCGAGGCCGAGCAGTCCCAGGGTCAGCAGGGTCGCGGCCGAGGTCCACGTCAGCCGCAGCAGCCCGGAGGTCAGCGGCGCCTTACGGCGTGCGCGCAGCACGTCCGCGCGGACTACGGCGTCTGCGGCGACGGCGCTCGCGGTGACCGCTCGCGCCGCTCCGGGGCCGGTCGCCCACACCGTGTTCGGGACGGCCGGCATTCCGGCGGCGGAGACGGCCGCGGCGTCCACGAGGACGACGTCATCGGCGTCACCGACGGCGGGCGCCGTACCGACGGCGGTGAGCCGGATGGCCGGGGCACCGTCCCGGAGCAGTTCTAGCCGCATGCCGCGCCGCAGGCTGCCATCGCTCGAGCGCACCAGCGCGGGGACGTCGCCGTGTCCGGTCGCCCTGAGCCGGGTGAGCGCCGGCGCGTGTGGCAGCGGAGTGGAGGCCAGCATCCGCCGGTACGCGGAGGTGTCCACGATCACCAGGCGCGGGGCGACGACGACCGAGTCGGCGACGATGCTCGCCCTGTCGGTCACCTGCGCGGTGACGGCCTGCCGGACTCCCGGCGCGGCGGCGATGCGCCGGGCGAGCGCGGGTGTGGAGGCTGCGGCGGCGGGGGCGACGTCGAGGCGGGCGTCGGCGCCGACGGTGCGCCACGCGCCGTCCGCCAGGCCCCGGTCGGCGGTGGCGTCGAGGGTGAGCGCGAACGACGCCAGCGCGGCGGAGGTCACCAGGACCAGCAGCGGCAGTACGCGCGCGGACGTCACGGCCGCCCGCGCGGTGCCGAACACCGCCAGTGGACGATGGGAGCGCAGTGCCCGCTTCAGCGCCAGGCGCGTCCCGGCGGGCAGCAGCCGCCGCAGGACGAGCGCGCCGGCGAGAACGCCGAGGGCCGGCGCGCTCGCGGGCAGCGTCACGCCACCGCCCGCCCCGGACGCGTCGCCGGAGGAGCGGATCCCGCGCTGGTGCAGCGCGACGAAGGCGGCGACCGCGGCGATCAGGACCGCGGCCTCGACGGTGGCGCGGCGCAGCCGGCCGGTACGGTGGGCCCAGCGGCGCGCCGACCGGTTGGCGGGGACACGGCGATCGCGGGTGGCACGGGCGGCGGCGAGCGTACCGAACGCCGGTCCGGCGGCGGCAGCGGCGAGGACCACGGGGACCGCCCACGCCCAGGAGGCGCCCGGCGCGACCGTACGGGCCAGCGCGAGCCCGGCCACGGCGGCGGACAGCGCCACCGCGGCGGACTCGAGCAGCAGCTCGGCGCCGAGGTCGGGCAGGGTCGCCCCTCGTTGCCGGGCGGCGGCGAGCGCCGTGGCGCGGCGGCCGACCAACAGGTCGGCGGAGAGCAGCAGGACCAGGATCGCGGCGGCCAGGACGCCGGTGAGCAGCACGGACGCCTGCGCGGACGCGGCGCTGACCTGAGCGCGGACGTTCCGCAGTACGGCGTCGAGCTGCGTGTCCCACTGCAGGGCGTCGTCGAGGGTGCCCGAAGAGCCGGAAGCCGCCTTGAGGGCGACCGCCCTCCCGGCGATCGCCTGGGCGGAGTCCCAGGTGAGCGCGCGCGGGTCGGGGGTGAACCCGACGGTGCGCTCCAACTGGTCCTGGTCGAAGGCGAGGCGGGCGTCGGGCAGGGAGTCGCGTGACAGCAGGCCGGCGAGCCGGGTGGTGCCCACGCCGTCCTCACCGGAGACGGGGTGCAGCAGCCACGGTGTCGGCCGCCAGGTGGGATCGGTGCTGTCCGTCGCCCGGAAGATGCCACTGACCTGGACGTTCTTGACGCGCTTCCGGTCGTCCTCGAGCGGGATGCGAGCACCGGGACGTACGTGGAGAGCGGCGGCGTTCGCTTCCGACAGACCGACCTGTACCGGCCAGGGCGGCCCGCTGTACGGGATCTCGGCGTGGCCGTCCACCGCGGAGGCGGCGGCCCGGGGCGGACCGCCCGCGATCCAGGTCACGCCTGGCC
Organism: Actinoallomurus acanthiterrae; assembly: GCF_054775715.1. Lineage (NCBI taxonomy): Bacteria > Bacillati > Actinomycetota > Actinomycetes > Streptosporangiales > Thermomonosporaceae > Actinoallomurus > Actinoallomurus acanthiterrae. The sequence goes on from NZ_BAAHCO010000001.1 coordinate 907,805, forward strand.
GGCCGTCAGTGGCCAGGTAGGTGAGCTGGAAGGTGCGCAGCACGCTGCCGTCGGTGATGCTGAGGGTGGTACTCGTGACGGTGGCGACGGGCGGACGCAGCGCGGCGCGCAGGGAGCCGAGCGCGTCCTTGGCCCTGTCGCGGAAGTCATCGACGTCCTCGGCGAGGTGGGGAAGGCGGACGCGATCGCCGTTAGGCCCGTCGTCGCTCTCCCAACGGGCGTGGACCAAGACATCGGCGTCGTGGCCGGCGTTGCGAACCGCGTCCTGAACGGCGTCGTCGGCGGTGGCGCGCAGCAGTGGCGGCACGGCGCCGGCGAGCACGGTGACGACCGCGACGACGGCGGCGGCCAGGAGCAGCGGCCCGGCGTCGGCGAGGGCGCGGCCGCGGATGCTGGGCCAGTGGAGTGCGGGCGGCCGTAGGCGACCGGGCGATCGCTGGTCAGGCGGCTGTCGGCGGCCGGGTGGCCGGAGCCTCGGCGACCATCGGCGGTCATGCGGCCGGCGGGTCGTTCGCCTGCTCATGATGTCACCCGCAGGTGTGTGGCGTCGGCGCGGCGGGCACGCACGGTGACGATGGCGGTCACCGCTAGCGTGCACCCGACCAGCAACAGGGTGAGCAGGGCGGCCTCCGCAACCCATGGCCAGCTGGGCAGGGCGGCCGGGACGGGTGTGGCACCGGTGTCGGACCGGACGAGCAGGGGTGCGACGATGCGGGCGGCGAGCGCGCCGACGGCCGCACCTGTCGCGAGCAGGGGCAGCAGGATGCCGACGTGCTGGCCGAGAAGTACGGTACGGATCCCGCGCCGGGGCATCCCCAGGCCCGCCAGCCGTGCCACCTCGTGGGCGCGTACCTGCAGGTCGCAGGTCACATGCAGGACGATGCCGACGAGCAGCAGCAGGGCCGCGGCGGGGACGAGCAGCCGGAGCGCGGCCGGTAGCCCGGCGCGCAGCGGGGCGCTGGTGAGGCGGGTGGTCTCGGCGGCGCGCGTGGTGACGGCACCGAGGTGCAGGGCGGTGGCGCGTACGCCGGCGGCCTGGGTGGGGTGGCCGACCCACCAGGCGTCGACGGGACAGTCCAGGGTGCCGTCCACGACGAGGGCACGGGAGAGCGCGTCCAGGTCGGCCAGGACGGCGGCGGCGCCGGGGGCGGACGGGACGGTGGGCAGCACCTCGGCGACGCTGACCGGGACGGGCGTCGTACCGACGGTGAGGCTGAGCCGGGAACCGGGCCTGGCATGGGCCTCGTCGGCGAAGCGGGCGGAGACGGCGACGGGTATCGCTCCAGGGGCGGGGAAGGCGGTGGCGACGAGGTCTCGGGCGGCGTTCGGGGGGCCCGTGAGCGAGACGGTCGTCGTCATCCTCAGCTCGGTGCCCGTGGGGGTGCCGGCGAGGGTGACGGACGGATCGCCGAGCTGCGCGGGGGAGGGCGCGGCGGACGTGGCGGTCCAGGGCGACCCGGACGCCGATACGGGGGTTCCTGGCACTGCGAGCGTGACGGCGACCTGGTGGTCAGCGGCGTCGGCCGGGGATCCAGCGCCGTCCGAGGATTCGGCGTCGGCGTTCCCCGGTGAGTTCTCGTCGGCCGCGAACGGGAGGGACACCGCGACCAACCGCAGGCCTTCGGCCGTCGCGCACGCAGGTAGCGGGTACGCCTTACCGTCGAGCGGGACGGGCGGGCCGGTGCAGAGGGTCCGCAGGCCCGTGACGTCCTGCAGCAGCAACCGGGGGGTCACGGTGAGGGGGGTCCCGCCGGTCGCCGTTCCGGTCAGGGTGAGCGCGACGCCGGCCGGGACCGCGACGCCGGTGACGCGGGTCCGCGGCGCGAGGGCGGCGCCGACGTTCCTCCAGTTTCGGCCATCGTTCAGCCGGCCGCGCAGCAGGGCCTCGGCGCGGGTGGTGTCGACGGCGACCAGCCGGGGCACGTCGCCGGCGTTGCCGAGCCACTGTCCGACCGCGACGCCACGGTCGGTGGCCGGGCTCACCGTTCCTCCGGTGGCCGCGCCGACGGCCGTCCCCTGCCCGGTGATCGGCGGGGCGGTGAGGGTGAGAGCGAGGTCGGTGCCGACGGAGAGGTCGGCCTGATCGTGCTGCGAGCGTTGCCACGTGGCGTCGAAGGCGATCCCGAATGTGCCGGCCGCGCAGGCCAGGCCGATCAGCAGGCCCGCGGCGACCGCCTGCGGTCGGCGGGCGGCTTCGAACGTGGCCAGCGGGAACACCAGCCCGCGGGCTCGGCGCGCCAGCCGATCGGCGCCGTGCAGCGCCGGCAGCACCAGGCGAAGCGCCAGCGCGGCGCCCGCGGCGAGGAGCAGCGCGGGAGCGAGCATGCGGACGGCGTCGGTACGAGAGTCGGCGCCGGTGGGCTGAGCGCGCAGCTGCCACCAGGCGGCAGCGGCGAACGCCACGAGCAACAGGTCGGCGCCGGAGCGGGCGAGCAGCTCGCGTCGGTGCCGACGTTCACTGAACGCGGGGACGGGCCGTACGGCGAAGGCGACGAGCACCGCCGCGAGCGCCAGCGCGCCTCCGGCGACGGCGAGTACCTGGGCGCCGGTCACGCTCGGATGGGCGGCGAGCCCGGCACCCGCCAGCGGCGGCAGGTGGGTCAGGCCGACATGCAGGGCGGATGACGCGGGGATCGAGAGCGCGGCGGCGAGGACGGCGAGTGCGCCGGCCTCGACCGTCGCGGCAGCGGCGGTCTGGCCACGGTCGGCACCCAGGTCGGACAGCAGGGCGGTCTCGTCGGCGCGCGCGCCGGCGGTGAGGCGGCCGGCCAGGGCGAGGGCGGTCGCGGTCAGGACGCCGGCGAGGACGGCGACGGCGAGCACGGTGGCGGCGGTGACCCGCAGCTGGTCGTGGGCAGCCCGCAGGGTGAGCGGCAGCCGGGAGGTGACGCGTTCGATCTGTACCCGGTCACCGAGAGCGCGCGCCAGTCGGCGGTCGGCGTCGAGCGTGGCGGCGGCGACGGCGTCGAGGTCGCGGCGGGTGGGACCGGACAGGTCGGGATGGGCGGTGATCTCCAGCCGGTCGAGGGTGGAGCCGACGGCGAGCAGGTCGGCGAGGTCGACGATGAACGGCCCGTACGCGTGGACCGGCCCGATGGAGCGGCCGTCGTGGTAAGCGAGGTCGTAGCCGGCGGCGGCGAGAGGGTCACGGTCCCAGCCGGTGCCGGGCCGCGGGCGTACGAAGCCGACGACGGTCACGTCGACCGCCGGACCGGGGCCGCCGACCCGGCCCGGCGACACCGGCCCGGCGGTGCCGGGGTCGCCCGGCCAGTTGCGCGCCGAGGTGGACGCGGCTGCCGAGGGTGAGGCCGAGCAGCCGCGCGGTCGGCTCCAGGACGACGGCCTCCAGCGGCGCCGAGGGGTGCGCGGCATCGGCCGCGGCACGCGGCCAGCGTCCGGCGGTCAACTGGGCGTGGGCCGCCGGATCCTCCATGCCCGACAGGTAGGCCTGAGCCGGGACGCCGCCTCTCCCGGCCCGTGGCCTCGGCAGCGACCGCATCACGGAGGACGCCCGCGCGGCCGTCGTCGCGGCGAACGGAGCCAGCGCCGAGGCCAGCACACGGCGAGTGTCGTCGGCGACGGATCGCGCGTCCGCGCCCCGTACGGTGACGGTGTAGGCGGTGACGTCGACATCGTCGGGGGCGACACGGGACGCGGCGACCTCCAACGCCCGGTCGGCGGTACGGGTGACGAGCAGGGCGTAGGTGCCCAGCAAAGTGGAGCCGACCATGACGACCGTCAGGAGGGCGGCCAGCAGCGGCCACTGCGCGCGGGCGCGGCGAACGAGCAGCCTCAGCACGGGCCGCTCCGAAGGATCACGAGGCTCCCTGTCCGTCAACTTGCCCTGCGACCTGCCCGTCCGGCTGCGCCTCGAACTGCTCGTCGAGCCGCCCGTCGTTGATCCGGATCACCCGGTCCGCCAGCGCGATCATCACCGGGTCGTGCGTGGACACCAGTGCTGTGACGCCCTCGGACTCCACGACTCCGCGCAGCAGCGCCATCACCGACAGGCCGGTCTCGGCGTCCAACTGCCCGGTCGGCTCGTCGGCGATCAACAGCCGAGGTGACGCGGCCAAGGCCCGGGCAATGGCCACCCGCTGCTGCTGGCCGCCGGACAGCTCGCCCGGACGCTGCTGGGCGTGGTCGGCCAGGCCCACGAGCTCCAGCAGCAGCTCGACACGGCGCTCACGTTCCTGCGTGGGGACGCGGGCCAGCCGCAACGGGGCGCCGACGTTCTCCGCGGCGGTCAGCACCGGGATCAGCCCGAAGGTCTGGAAGACGTAAGCGACCTTCTCCCGCCGCAGCCGGGACAGGCCGTCCTCGTCAAGGACGGTGACGTCGGTTCCGTCGACCAGAACGGTGCCGGCGTCTCGGGCGGTCCAGCCCGCCGATGACGTTGAGCAGGGTGGTCTTGCCGGAGCCGGATCGGCCCACGAGGACGACCATGGTCCCGGCGGCGACGTCGAACGACACGTCCCGCAGGGCGTGCACGGCGGCCGGCCCGGCCCCGAAGCGCCGGTGAACGCCGCGCACGGTGACCAGCGGGCCGCCCGGACCGGCGTTCATACGAGTTCCCTGCTCAGTCCGCGGAGCGCCGCACGACACCGCCTTCGCCCGTCGCGCATCTCTGGCCCGCTCACTGGTGCCCGTCGAGGTCGGGGCGGATCGCGACGTGGTCGGCCTCCAGCGCCAGCCGGACCCGTCTGGTCAGTGCCAGCGCCTCGCGGTAGTCGCGCGGCACCTGGACCCTTCCGGCACGGTCCATCACGGCGTACTCCTCGGCGATCATGTGCGTGCCGCCGTCGTCGTTGGTGGCGGTGCGGCGCAGCACCTCGCTGCTGGTACGCCCGTCGCGGATCGCCACAGTCCGCTCGACCTGGCCGCTGACCTCGGGGTCGTGGGTCACGACGACGATGGTGACGCCGAGCTGCCGGTTGACGTTCCGCAATGTTCCGAAGACCTCGGCGGAGGTGGCGGTGTCCAGCTCGCCGGTCGGTTCGTCGGCAAGCAGGACGCGGGGCTCGTTGGCGAGGGCCACCGCGATCGCGACACGCATTTGCTGCCCGCCGGACAGCTGTGCGGGACGCCGGTCGGCGCAGTCGGCGACGCGGAGCGCGTCCAGCAACTCGGTGGTACGGGCGCGGCGGGTACGGGCCGGTGTGCGGGCCATCGTCATCGGCAGGTCGATCATCTGGCGCGCGGTCAGGTAGGGCACGAGGTTGCCGGCCGTCTGCTGCCGGACGAATCCGACGGTGTGCCGCCGATAGTGCACGCGGTCGGCACGGGACATCGACAGCAGGTTCCACCGGTCGACGCGCGCCCGCCCGGCGGTGGGGGCATCGATCCCGGCGAGGATGGACAGCAACGTCGACTTGCCCGACCCGGACGCCCCGACGACGGCGACCATCTCGCCGCTGTCCACGACCAGGTCCAGCCCCTGCAGCGCTTGCACCTCGACCGACCCGGACTGGTAGATCCGCACCAGGCTCTCGCAGACGATCAGCGCGTCCCGCCCGAACTCCGGTGCTCGCTGAGGCGGCTGAGGCAAGGACAGCGGCGTGCTGGACATGCCCCTCCTCCGGCCCAGGCATCATGCTGATCTTGGGCCAGACTCTATCGGCCATCTCGGGGCATTACCGCCCCGGCTTCCGGCCGGAGTCGGTCGAGTGAATGCAGCGGCTTATCCGGCTGAGAAGCGTTCTCAGCCGGGCACGGTCGGCGGCATCGGCAAAGGCAACAAGATCGACTACGACAAGTTCCAGACCTACACCCTGCGTCGCCGCGACGGGCGATGGGAGTGCGTCGCGTTCCAGGTTTTGACTCACATTTCGTGGCGGTCGCGGTAACGGTCGCCCAGGCCCCGGGCAAGGCTGCATGTGTTCCCGAAGGCCTTTGCTCTGCTTACGCCGAGTAGGCGGTGGACCGTGCCAGATGTGTACTCAGGGTAAGCAGAGCAAAGGGCCGTGGGAGGCGGGGCGGTGAGCGGACGGGTTCGCCTGGTCCGGAGCCGTTCACTCACGAAAATCGAGCCAGAACCGCGTTCCAGAACACCGAGATGAGCCGTCGCGCCAAGCGCACCTACAGCGCCTGACGACCACACCGCGGATCGGCCGCCCGCGCGAGGCGAGGCCGGGAACGGAGGCCGTGGCCGCCGCCCCGTATTCCGGCACGGACGTCCTATCGTCCCCGGGCGGGCGCGACCCGTGGCAGGGAGGGGAGGGGGCCGACGTACGACCAGGCGCCGTCCTCAAGGACGAAGCGGCTGTGTTCTTCCATCAGCCCTGGGCGGTTCCGCTGGATGTAGTGGGCGCGGAAGTGGACGGTTCCGTCGGTGTCGAGGTAGCTTCCGCCGGCCGTTCGGAGGACTTCGAGGCGTTGCCAGCGCAGGGACTCGTCGAAGTCGATGTGCGGTGGCCGCGTCGACGGGTGCCACGTGCGCAGGAGGTAGCTCTCGTCACCCACGCAGAAGGCGCTGAACCGCGAGCGCATGAGCCGTTCCGCGGTCGGGGGCTTCATGTCTCCGCGGTGAAAACGCCCGCAACAGTCGTCGTACGGTGCGGGCAGCCCGCAGAAGCATCGTGCACCCGGATCGGTCATGTTCTCATTGTGTCGCCGCGCGGCCATCACCGCGATCGTGGCAGCAGGGCGGCCCTGCCGGAATACGTCGCGGGCAGGGCCTCTACTGTGGCGCGGTGACGACTCAGGTGATCGTGTTGAACGGCGGATCCAGCTCGGGTAAGTCCGGGATCGCCAGGTGCCTGCAGGCGGTGCTGCCGGATCCGTGGCTCGCCGTCAGCGTCGACACGCTGGTCGAGGCGATGCCCGCGTCCATGCGGACGTCGGAGACCGGGATCGAGTTCGCCGCGGATGGCGGGGTGAGCGTCGGGTCGGAGTTCCGGGAGTTGGAAGCGGCGTGGATGGCGGGGATCGCCGCGATGGCCCGTGCCGGTGCCCGGGTCATCGTCGATGACGTCTTCCTCGGTGGAGCGGAGTCCCAGCAGCGGTGGCAGAAGGCTCTCGACGGACTGGACGTGCTGTGGGTCGGCGTCAGGTGCGAGAGCGCGGTCGCCGCGGGCCGCGAGATCGCCCGCGGGGATCGGGCCCGGGGAATGGCCGCGTCGCAGGCGGAGGCGGCCCATCGGGGCGTGCTCTACGACCTGGAGGTGGACACCACCCGTACCGAGTCCCTGGAGTGTGCGCGGACCATCGCCGCTCAGACCGGGTGATCGGCGGCTCGGTCGCCCGGCGCCGGTGGCGGTGCGTCCGGGTCGATCCGGAGCGGCCGGTCGGGAGCGAACGAGATCACCTCCGCGGCGCCGTCTAGGGCGGGGGCGACCCTGCTTCCTCGTCGGCGCAGGCGGCGAGCCGGCGGGCCAGGGCGTGGACGTGGTCGCGCAGGGCGTCCGGAGACTCGATCACGAACGGGTGGCCCAGCCAGGCGAGCGCCGTTGCGACCCAGTCCAGCCGCTCGGCCCGCAGCCGGACCCGTACCCAAGGCTCCGGCGGATCGTGGACCGCCTCCGTGGCAGGATCCGGCGCCGGGTCCGTGGAGGCGGCCCGTGGCTTGGATGACTCTTGTGGAGCCTCCGTGGCGGGATCCGGCGCCGGGTCGGCCGGGAGCTCCCGCACGGTGGCGAGACCGGCCGGGAGCCGGGATCGGACCTGCTCGGCCGTGCCCTGAACCCGTACCGACACCTCATGCAGGTAGGGCACCTCGGCGAGCCCGGACAGCACCCGCGCGGTCGGGTCGAACCCTTCCGGTACCTCGAACGACCCCGGCAGCACCGTCGCGGTCTCGATCCGGTCCAGCCGGAACGTACGCACCTCGCCGCGGTCCGAGTCGGCCCCGGTCACATACCAGCGCCCGGAGTGGAGGACGATCCCGTACGGGTGCACGGTGCGCTCGCTGCGCCGCCCGTTCCAGGCCTGGTAACCGAGGGCGACCGGCCGGCGGTGCCGCGCGGCCTCCGCGAGCATCAGCAGCACGCCCGTCTCCGGGGTGGCCACGCGCCGGGCCGGAGCGGTGAACTCGGTGGTGGCCAGCAGCGCCTCCAGCCGGCGGCCGAGCGCCTCGGGCAGCACCCGGCGCACCTTGGCGGCGGCGCTCTCCATCGCCGCGACGGACGTGGTCACCAGCCCGGCGCGCCTGCCCGCGACCAGGCCGAGCAGCACTGCCAGGGCCTCCTCGTCGGTGAGCATCAACGGAGGCATGCGGTACCCGGGGGCGAGTCGGTAGCCGCCGTACCGGCCGCGTACCGACCGGACCGGGACCTCCAGGTCGATGAGGTGGTCGACGTAGCGCCGTACGGTGCGCTCGTCCACGCCGAGCCGGTCGGCCAGGTCGGCGACGGTACGGGTGCCGCCGGCCTGGAGGATCTCCAGGAGGGCGAGCACGCGAGCGGTCGGTCGGGTCATGTACACAAGTTTGCCGCGAATACCGGGCGGATCCTGTCCTGTATCCGGCCTAGCGTCGCGCTCATGACGACTTACGTACTCATCCCCGGGTTCTGGCTCGGCGCGTGGGCCTGGCGTCCGGTGACGGCGGAGCTGCGCGGCCGCGGGCACGACGTCCACCCGCTCAGCCTGACCGGGATGGGCGAGCGGACGCACCTGGCCCGGCCCGACACCGACCTGGAGACGCACGTCACCGACGTGCTCAACCTGATCCGTTACGAGGACCTGCACGACGTGGTGCTGGTCGGCCACAGCTACGCCGGTGCGGCCGTGATCCCGAGCGTGGCGGACCGGATGCCGGACCGGATCGCCCGGCTGGTGTTCATCGACAGTGGACCGCTGCCGGACGGGATGTCCCAGGGGGAGTTCACCCCGCCGGAGGACCAGGCCCGCAACGCGGAGCTGGTACGCACGGTGGGCGACGGCTGGCGCCTACCGCCCCCACCGTGGCCGCAGCTCGCCGCCGGTGCGTCCGCGCTGCCCGACGACACGCTCGAACGGCTGACGCGGCTGTCGGCGCCGCAGCCATGGGCCACCATCACCACGCCGGTCCGGCTGACCGGGGCCTGGGAGAAGCTGCCGCGACTGCACGTGCTGTGCAGCTTCGGGGTGGAGCAGATCCGGGCGAACGCCGCCACCGTTCCCGCCTTCCGGCACATGGCGGACGAAGGCTGGGATCACCGGGAGCTGTTCGGCTGGCACTGGCCGATGTTCGACCGGCCCGGCGAGCTGGCGGCGATCCTGCACGAAGCGGGCTGACCGGCGGCGCCCATGGGGTCCCCAACCGCCTGGGGGTGTCCTCGCGCTTGCCTCCTACGAGGTCTGGCGCGCGAGGACACCCTCGGCTCCAGGCGGAAGGACCAGGCTGTTGGCGCCCAGGTCGGTCCCCATGGCCGTACGGCGACGTGGCGTCGTCACCGAGAGCGCTTGCCGAATGAGGTCAACGACGGCACCTGGCGTACGGCGCGGTCCTTCGTACCATGGTGTCGTGCTCGCCCTCCTCCGCTCGGTGTGGCAGGAGCCCCGACCCCCCGACCCGCCGACGCGCGTGTGGAGGGACTGGGCGCTCGTCGGGGTGCTCGTGCCCGCCGCGGTGCTCGAAGGCATTTTCCGGCCGGATGTTCCGTGGCGGGTGCTCTCGCTGATCCTCACCGTCGGGCTGGTGCCCACGCTGCTGTGGCGCCGGACCCGACCGCTGCTGATGGTGGCGATCGCCTTCGGCGCCTGCGGCCTTGCCCCGTTGCTCACGACCGGAGACCCGCCAGGGCTGAACACCCAGGTGTACATGGTGCTCTTCCCGTACGCGCTGTTCCGGTGGGGGTCCGGACGTGAGGCCGTGGCCGGGTCGGCGATCATCACGGTCAAGGTGGTCGTCTCGCTGATCTCCGGCGACATGAGCCCTGGCTCCACGGTGGCCGCATTCGCCATCCTGTTCGCCGCGATGGCGCTGGGCGGAGCGTTCCGGTATCGGGCCGGCGCGCGGATGCGCGCGCTCGACCAGGTCAAACTGCTCGAACGCGAACGCATGGCCCGCGACCTCCACGACACCGTCGCGCATCACGTCTCGGCGATCGCGATCCGCGCACAGGCGGGTCTGGCGACCTCGCCATCGGACCCGGACGCCGCGACCGACGCGCTTCGCCTGATCGAGAGCGAAGCGTCGCGCACCCTTACCGAGATGCGCACCATCGTCCGCGCTCTTCGCCGCGACCAGCCGGTGGAGCTGGCGCCCAGCCCGCACATCGCCGATCTCCAGCGACTCGCGAGCCGGACGAGCACCGGTCCGTCCGTGAAGGTGGAGATCAACGGTGACCTCGGCGATCTCCCGCCGTCGGTCGCCGCGGCCATCTACCGCCTGGCCCAGGAGTCGGTCACCAACGCCCGGCGCCACGCCCGGCACGCGACCCGTATCGAGGTCCACGTCGCCGCCGACGACCTGTCGGTGCGCCTGCGGGTGAACGATGACGGCGACACCAGCCTCATGCGCCCGGCCACGTCGCCGGGATACGGGCTCATCGGCATGAGCGAACGGGCCGGCCTCCTCGGCGGCACCTGCGAGGCCGGGCCGGATCCCGAGCGAGGTTGGACCGTGACCGCCGTACTGCCTCGTGCCGGGTGGGCGAGATGAGCATCCGGGTGATCGTCGCTGACGACCAGGAGATCGTCCGTACCGGGCTCAGGATGATCCTGAACGCGCAGCCGGGCATCGACGTCGTCGGCGAGGCGGCCGACGGACGGCGAGCCGTCGAACTCGCCCAGCGCGAACGCCCGGACGTGTGCCTGTTCGACATCCGCATGCCGGGCATGGACGGCATCGAAGCCACCCGCGTCCTCGCCGGCCCGGCGGTCGAGGCCCCTCTCGCCGTCGTCGTGATCACCACCTTCGACCTCGACGAATACGTCTACGCCGCGCTCAAGGCCGGCGCCCGGGGATTCCTGCTCAAAGACGCGGGCCCCGAACTGCTCGCCCAGGCCGTCCACGCCGCCGCCGACGGCGAGGCGCTCATCGCCCCGAGCATCACCGCACGCCTCCTGCAGGCCTTCGCCGACGCCGCACCCGCGCCGGCGACGCTCCAGCCCATCGACGCGCTCACGGACCGGGAAGAGCAGATCCTCGCCGCCGTGGCCCGGGGCCGGACCAACAGCGAGATCGCCCGCGAGCTCCACATCACGCTCAGCACGGTCAAGACGCACATCACCAGCCTGATGATCAAGCTCGGTGTCCGGAACCGCGTCGACATCGCCATCTGGGCGTACGAGACCAAGCGCGTCGGCAACCGGTTCGGGACGCGCTGACACCGGAGGCCCCTCGGCCGAAAGTACGGTCCTTCGGTCGGATGATCGGCCGACTGGGCTCAGGCCCTTCTATCGATGAATCGCACCGCGTTCGCGGTCACGATCGAGTCATGACCGGCGAGACCTCCGCCCCCGTCACCGCGACGCGGGCCGGCCGCCGCCGATCGGACCCCAGAAGGGACCTCGCCGTGACCCCCTCCGCCAAGGTAAAGCGCCCGGTCTCCGCCAGGACGGACCGGCTCGTGGCCGCAGGGCTGCTCCTGCTCACCGTCGTTCCGGTGTCCGCCGGCATGGCCCGCCTGGCCGAGCTGCTCGGCGGTGCGGTCGTCACGCCCGGGAACGCCCGGTTCTTCGCGTCGCCCGTACCCGTGACCGTGCACATCATCAGTGTCACGCTGTACAGCGTTCTGGGCGCCTTCCAGTTCCTCCCGGGACTCCGCCGCCGGAACCCCCGCCGACACCGCGTCGTCGGGCGGCTCCTGGTGCCGTCCGGACTCGCCGCAGCGCTTTCGGGCCTGTGGATGACCGTGTTCTACCCTCGTCCCGCCACCACAGGCGATCTCCTCAGCGGCCTCCGGCTCGTATTCGGCTCGGCCATGATCGTCTCCATCGTCCTCGGCTTCGCCGCGATCCGGCGGCGGGACATCGCCCGGCATCGCGCCTGGATGATCCGCGGGTACGCGATCGGGCTCGGCGCGGGCACTCAGGTGTTCACCCAGGGGTCCTGGATCCTGCTGGTCGGGCCGCTCGGCAAGCCCAGCAGTGCGCTGACCATGGGCGCGGGCTGGCTGATCAATCTCGCCTTCGCCGAATGGCTCATCCGCAGGCACCGCCCGAGCCGATCGGTCGCATCACCCGCAGGCGGCGCATCGAGCCGTTCGGTCGCGTCATCCGGAGGTGGCCGCCCGAGCCGTTCGGTCGCGTCATCCGGAGGCGGCCGCCCGAGCCGTTCCGTGCCTCCTCCACGCACCCCGTCGCCGCCGTACGCGGATGCGTGAGCGGTGCCGGCACCGGACGGCCGACCGCCGGCCCGTCACGCGGATGCGGCGGCTGCGACCACCACTCCATGCGAGCTTTGAGGAGACCAGATGAAGGCGATCGTCCAGGAACGGTTCGGCTCCCCGGACGTCCTGCGGCTGGCGGACATCGACCCACCTGAGATCGGGCCGGACGACGTGCTGGTCCAGGTGCACGCGGCCGCGCTCAACCCGTACGACTGGCACCTGCTCCGCGGCGACCCCCGCATCGCGCGGCTCATGGGGGGAGTGGGGCTGCTCAGGCCGAAGGCACCGGTGGCCGGGATCGACGCGGCGGGACTGGTGGAGGCGGTCGGCGCGAACGTACGCGGGCTGCGGCCCGGCGACGAGGTGCTCGGCTTCTGCCCGGGTTCGTTCGCCGAGTACGCGCGGACCACGGCGGACAAGGTGGTGCCGAAGCCGGCCGAGCTGACCTTCGAGCAGGCGGCGGCGGTCCCGATGGCGGCCACGACCGCCCTGCGCGCCGTACGGGACGCCGGCGAGGTACGGGCCGGGCACCGGGTGCTCGTCAACGGCGCCGCGGGCGGTGTCGGCACGTACGCCGTCCAGATCGCGGCGGCGCTGGGCGCGGACGTCACGGGCGTGTGCGGTACGGCCAACGTCGAGCTCGTGCGCTCCATCGGCGCCGCGCACGTCATCGACTACACGCGTGCGGACTTCGCCGACGGACGCGTGCGCTACGACGTGATCCTCGACAACGTGGGCAACCGGCCGCTGAACCGGGTGCGCGCGGCGCTGGCCCCGAAGGGGATCCTCGTGCTCAACGCCGGAGGCTCACCCGGCCGCGTGGTCGGGGCGGTCGGCGCCATGCTCCGCGCCGCCGTCGTCAACGGCTTCGTCCGGGAGCGGCTCCGGCCGCTCATGACCCGCCAGAGCCGGGACGACCTGCTCGCCGTCACCCGGCTCATCCAGGACGGGAAGCTGACGCCGATCCTCGGCCGGACCTACCAGCTGGTCGACACCGCCGAAGCCCTGCGCCACGTCGAGCAGGGGCACGCACGCGGCAAGCTCGTCGTCACCGTTCGGTGAGCGCCGGCGACGAACGCCTCCGCCTGACGTGCCTTGAGTCGGCCGGATAACCTGGCCGTCGTGTTGCTGATCGGGGACTGGGATGCGCGTTGAGATCGTCGTGTTCGATGAGATCGACGTCTTCGGCCCGTTCGAGGTCCTGTCCAGCGCCGGCTTCGACGTGCGTTCCTAAGAAGGCGTAGCGGAAATGACCACGCGACCGTACGTGCTGCTCAGTGTGGCCGCGTCCATCGACGGTTACATCGACGACGCCGGTCCCGACCGCCTGGTGCTGTCGAACGAGGCCGACCTCGACCGCGTCGACCAGGTACGCGCCGAGTCCGACGCCATCCTCATCGGCGCCACCACCCTGCGGCGGGACAACCCCAAGCTGCTGGTGAACTCCACCGAGCGGCGCGACGAGCGTGAGGCACGCGGCCTGCCGCCGTACCCGTTGAAGGTCACCGTCACCCGCAGCGGTGACCTCGACCGGGACCTGAAGTTCTGGCATCACGGCGGCGGCAAGCTCGTGTACTGCCCGGACTCGGCCGTTCCCGGGCTGCGGGAACGGCTGGGGGACCTCGCCGACGTCGCGGGTCTCGGCTCCGGTCTCGACTTCGAGGCCATGCTCGACGACCTCGGTCGGCGGGGCGTCGAACGGCTCATGGTCGAAGGCGGCGGGACGATTCACACGCAGTTCCTCACCGCCGGCCTGGCCGATGAGATCCACCTCGCCATCGCGCCGTTCTTCCTCGGCGACCCCGCCGCCCCGCGGTTCGTCAATCCAGGGGACTTCCCCAACGGGCCCGGGGACCGGATGAGGCTCGCGGAGGCGCGCACGATCGGGGACATAGCATTTCTGCGCTACCTCCCCAAGGAGAAGGTCGAGTAGTTGCCTCTCGTGCCCCCCAGCCGTTCGGAAGACTACGGATGGCTGTCCCTCGCCATCGGCCTGGCCAAGCAGTGCCCACCCAGTGACACCGCGTTCTCGGTCGGGTGCGTGATCGTGGGCGGGCAGGGAAGCGAGATCTCTCAGGGCTTCTCGCGGGAGCGACCGCACTTCCACGCCGAAGAGTCCGCCCTGAGCAAGATCGCGCCCGACGACGAGCGCCTGCCCGGCGCCACGCTCTACAGTTCCCTCGAACCCTGCACCCGGCGCAGCTCCAGGCCCCGTACGTGCGCTGAGCTGATCATCGCCTCCGGGATCAGGCGCGTGGTCATCGCCTGGCGCGAACCACCGGTCTTCGTCGCCGACGCCCACGGGGCCGATGCCCTGCGGGCCGCCGGGATCACGATCGTGGAGGTGCCCGACCTGGCCGAGGCGGCAGCGGCGGCGAACGCCCACCTCCTCGACCCGGACGCCAACGCGGGGGCACGGTTCCGAGCGGTGTGAGAGTTGAGTACTACTGCTCATGTGGGCAAGGCCGGATCGGCCGACGATGTGGACATGAGCACACCGGTCAGGCCGAGTACCACGGCCGCGTTCATGGTTCAGGCGGCCATCTCCTTCGGGGTGTCATTGGCGGCCTGTGCGATCGGCATCGCCTACCTGCCGGTCGGTGGCTGGATCAGGGCGTTCCTCGGGCTCGCGCTGCTGTACGCGGTGACCTCCACGTTCACGCTGGCCAAGTGCGTGCGGGACCGTCAGGAGACGGCAACGATCACCGGGCGCGTGGACCAGGCCCGGTTGGACCGGCTGCTGGCCGAGCACGACCCGTTCAACGCCACCCCCTGATCCGTGCGCGATCAGGCGCCGAGGAATCGCTCCACGGCCGCGGTGAACTCCTTCGGTGCGGTGACCCAGGGGAAGTGGGCTCCGGGCACGGAAGTGCTCCGCGCGTCGGGGAAGAGCGCGGCGTACGCGGCGGCATGGTCGGCGGTCGGGGCCAGGTCGTCCTCCCCGGCGATGACCAGGACGGGCGCCGGTAGTCCCTTGACGGCGGTACGGGTGGCGTCCGGGTCGAGCGTGCCCTTGCCGTAGAACCCCTGGGCGGCGGCCTGTACGGGCGGGAATGACCGGTCGTGCGCCTCGGCGGCGTCGTTCCAGGGGCTGTAGAGGAAGGGGCGGGTGGCCCGGCGGGTCTCGTCCCGCTCGTCGCCGGCGTCCCAGGCGTCGAGCGCGGCGCGGGCGGTCGCGTACCACGGCTCCGCCGATCGGCGCTCGACCGCGGCGAACCACTCCTCGTCGGTCGGGTCGAGGCCGACGGCGCGCGAGCTCGGTGTCACCAGGACGAGCCGGCGGATCCGGCGCGGGTGGCGTGCCGCGTAGAGGACGGCCAGGTCGGCGCCTGCGGAATGGCCGAGCAGGTCCATCGTCTCCAGCCCGAGATGCTCCCGCAGCGCCTCGACGTCGGCGACGAGCCGGTCGACCCCGTACGTGTCCGGGTCCTCCGGCACCGCCGAGTCACCGGTCCCACGGCCGTCCAGGATGATCAACCGCCGGGTGGCCGCGAGGCCGCCGAGGTCGCCCACGTATCCCGACGGCCGACCGGGACCTCCCGCGAGGCATACGAGCGGCTCGCCCTGGCCCGCGAGCCGGTAGGCCAGGACGGTGCCGTCATGGGACGAGAAGGTCAGCATGCGCCCAAGACGACCACAGAGGCAGTGACGGCGGCAATCCGGTATCTCCCGGCCAGGGCGATCTCTCGAGCACGGTGTCCCCGGCGGGCGCGGTGCTCGTTCACCACTCGCCAGGGACGGCGGGCTCGCTACCAGGGGAGGCTGCTCCGCCTTGGATCAGGGGCCGGGTCGTTCTTCGCCGGGGAGACCAGGAGGGTGACCGAGTCGGAGCTGCGGATCCACGCGCCCGTGACACGCCGGTCGCCGCGGGGGCGCCAGGCGGGCGGCGGTTCGTAGGAGCTCCCCGAGCCGTCCTTCTTGAACTCCCCGATGAGATACGCGGCCGTCATCTTCCGCTTGTGCAGCAGCGCCAGTGCCTCGTCGATCGTATGTCCGGTCAGGTGCAGGCTCGGCGGGTTGTCGCCCACGCCGGAACGCTGGTCGTAGTACACCTCCCCGGGACGGGCGGCCCGGCCGATGAAGATCATCGTCTTGTCCTCGCGTGTTGCCTTGCCGCGTAGTTCGACGGTCAGCGGGCATGCGGTGCCCTTGCGGTGCGGGCAGTCCAGCATGGTTCCGATCTGATTCGCGGTCGTCTGGAAGCCGATGATCTCGCGTACGTGCCGGGAGGAGACCGGGACGATCGACAGCGCCACGTTCAGGCCCAGCTTGGCGAACGCCTCGTGGAACTCTCGCTGGTCGGCGTAGATGTTCTTGATGTGCACCCGGTAGGTGTCGTTCGTGCGCTCGATGTCCATGGCCGCGTTCGCGTAGCTGCGCAGCGGCGCGGGACCGCCGGCGTCCAGCGCGACGACGGCGACACCGGCCGCCGCGGTGGCCGCAGCCGCGCCGATCGCGAGCCGTCCGTAGCGGCGGCGCGTGCGGGTGCCGGTCCGGCTAACCCCCGTACTGGTCCGGCTCTCCGCCGTGACGGCGGTCAGGAGGGCCTGAGCGCCCGGTGTGGCCGGCCCGGGGACCTGGTCGTCGCGGACGCCGGCCAGTCCTGTCACCAGCTCATCGATCCTGGAAGTGGTCACGGTCGGCTCCCTTGGAACGTGGGGTCGGCGGTCCGAACGGCCTGCGCCTGGTCGACGCCGGCGGCTCGCAGGGCGCGGGCGAAGCGCTTCCGGGCGCGGTGCAGGCGGATGCTCACGGCGTTGCGCGAGCACTCGAGGACTTTGGCGATCTCGGCAATGCCGAGACCTTCCCAGGCGACCAGGGCGAGCAGTTCCCGGTCGCGGTCCGGCAGGGCGCGGAACACCTCCGCGACGGGGGTGTCGTCCGGAGTGTCCGAGGCCGTGGCCGGCAGGACGGCCAGCTCGTCACGGAGCACCGCCGTCTTGATCGCGTGTCTTCGCTCGCCGCGGCGATGGTTGGCGAGCACCCGTCGCGCCGTCCCGTACAGCCAGAGGCGGGCCTCGTCGCCGCGCGGCAGGTCGTCCGCCCGGCGCCAGGCGATGGCGAACGTCTCGGCCACCACGTCGGCGGCGTCGTCGGGGGAATGACAGCGCCGCAGGGCGTAGCCGAGCAGAGGTCGGTAGTTCCGCTCGTAGACGGTGGCGAACTCGTCTTTGTCCAATGGGGACTCGTCCTCCTCGGACGGTGTTCGGTCGGCACCCCCACATGTCCGACCCCGCCGGATTTCTTTCACCTGTCGCCGACGGCAGCCCCCGGGTCCGTCATCTCGGCGAGGCGGCGGGTCAGGTAGCGCCGTTCCGCCTCGGTCGCCGCAAGGGCGAGCGCGTCACGGTAGGCGTCGGCGGCCTCGCCGAGGCGCCCGAGGCGGCGGAGCAGGTCGGCGCGCGTCGCGGGCAGCAGGCGATAACCGGCCGCGTCGCCCGACGCCTCCAGGGATTCCACGATCTTCAGGCCCGCCGCCGGGCCGTCGGCCATCGCCACCGCGACCGCCCGGTTCAGGCGTACGACCGCGGAGGGGACGATCCGTACCAGTTCCCCGTACAGGGCGGCGATCTGCGCCCAGTCGGTGTCGGCCGCGTCGGCCGCCGTGGCGTGGCAGGCCGAGATGGCGGCCTGGATCTGGAACGGCCCGGGCCGGCCTCGCCGCAGGGCCCTCTCCAGGAGGGCTACCCCGTCGCCGATCTCACCGCGATCCCAGCGCGTGCGGTCCTGGTCCTCCAGGGTCACCAGCGCGCCGGTGTCGTCGACGCGGGCGGCGCGGCGGGCGTGGTGGAGGAGCATGAGCGCGAGCAGGCCATGGGCCTCGGGTTCGTCCGGCATCAGCCGTACGAGGAGGCGGCCGAGCCGGATGGCCTCGGCGCACAGGTCGTGCCGCACGAGGTCCGCGCCCGCGCTCGCCGCGTACCCCTCGTTGAACAGCAGGTAGAGGACGGCGAGGACCCCTCCCGTTCGCTCGGGCAGCAGGTGGGCCGGTGGCACGCGGTAGGGGATGCCGGCGTTCCGGATCTTCTGCTTCGCCCGGACCAGGCGCTTGGCCATCGTCTGCTCGGGGACCAGGAACGCCCGGGCGATCTCGGCGGTGGTCAGACCGGCCAGCGTCCGCAGGGTGAGGGCCACCCTCGCATCGAGGGCCAAGGCGGGGTGGCAGCAGGTGAAGATCAGCCGCAGCCGGTCGTCGCGCACGCCGCTCTCGTCGACGGCGTCATCGCCCGGCCGAACCGCCGCCGCGACCTGCCGGAGCTTGGCGGCCTCGGTCGATCGCCGGCGGAGCCGGTCCACGGCGCGGTTGCGCGCCGCCGTGGTGAGCCAGGCGCCGGGGCGGCGCGGGAGGCCGTCGCGCGGCCAGCGTTCCAGCGCGAGCGCGAAGGCCTCCTGCGTGCATTCCTCGGCGAGGTCCCAGTCACCGGTCGCCCGGATCAGGGTGGCGACGACGCTTGCCCGCTCCTCATGGAACGCGGCGGCGATCGCCGCCTCGACCTCGGGCGTCATTCCTCCCACAGCGGCCTGAGCTCGATCGACCCGAACCGTGCGACCGGGTGCTTGGACGCGATCTCGATCGCCTCGTCGAGGTCCGCGCACTCGATGATGTCGAAGCCTCCGACCTGCTCCTTCGTCTCCGCGAACGGTCCGTCGGACAGCAGCACCTCATCACCGCTGGCCCGAACGGTCGTGGCGTCACTCACCGGCCGCAGCCGCGATCCCTGCAGGCGTACGCCGCGGCGTTCCATCTCGGTGACCCACGCCGTGGGATCGGCCTCCTCCGGGCTCACCTCGAGGGTCTCGTCGCCGCAGATCAACATCATGTACCGCATCATGCCTCCCAGTTGGTCGCGCGCCGGACGAGCGCCCTGATGACGGAGATCCTCCCGCGCCGCTTCGCCGGGGCGACGGGCGCGTCCGGCAGGGCGGACCGCACCGATCGGGTGGCGTACGCCTGCATCACGAGCGAGCTGAGCGGATCGGTCATGTCGATTCTCCTGTCCCGCGCCCCGGGCGGGGCGCCTCCGGATTCGTCCGACAGCACCACGACGAACGGGAGGACCCGGGATGGACAGGGACCGTCGACTTCTTTCCGCACCGGTTCTGCGCGGCAGACGGGCCGGCCCCTACCGTGTGGAGAGCCGTACGGAGACGCCGTGTCGCGTGTAGATCGGCTCCGCGCGCACGCCGGGAACGTCGACCGTGACGGCCGCGAACCGGCCGTCGAGGACGCGGGCCCGCAGAACCGGGAGCGCGGCGCCGTACGGTGGCCGGGCCGCCGGGTCCAGGGTGAGCCTGAGGGTGCCGCCGTCGAGGCGGGCCCGGCCCTCGACGTCCAGCGCCGCCCGGCGGTGACGGTCCAGTGTCACCTCGAGCGCCCCTCCGGCACTCTGGGCGAACGTCCCTCGGACGTGAAGCGGAGCAGCGGGCGCCACCCGGAGTGTCCCGCCGCGGAGCCGTACGTCGCCGGAGCCGAGGGCGGTCGTGGACGCGGCGACGAGCGTTCCGGCGTCGACGGCCGTTCCGCCGGTGTAGCGGTTGCGGCCGGTGAGCGTGAGCGCGCCGGTGCCGAGCTTGACCAGGCCACCGGGGCCGTCGATGTCGTTGCGCCAGCTGTCGGCGGCGGCGAGGCCGCCGTCGGCCGCGGTGAGCGTCACCCGTACGTCCGATTCGAAGCGGCCATAGCCGTCCGCCGCGGCGAACAGGTCGAGCCGTCCCCATTCCTCGTACCCGTCCAGCAGCGGATACCCGGCGGGCAGCGCGGTGGAGCGGAGGACGGCACGGCGCTGCTCGGCGGTCAGGTACGGCTGGCGCGTCTCCAGCAGGACCTCGGCGCCCTTCGGCACGGTCAGCGGGACGTCCCGCCCCCGCCTCCGCAGGACGTAGGTCGAGCGCCGGGTCACCTGGGCCGCGTTCGCGGCACGGTCGGCGTACGGGTCGGTGCCCGGGCCGGCGGAGTGCGCGAAGGCGAAGAGGGTGTCGGCGGTGCTGCCGGTGCGAGCCTGGAAGTACGCGGCGGCCTGCGCCCGCGCGGCGGCCTTGAGGGACGCGTTGGCCGGGTCGTACAGCGTGGCCGCGGCGAGCGCGGTGGCCAGGACGCGGCCGCCGATGACGTCCACGGTGGAGTGCATGCCGGCCACGATCCGGGTGTCCGAGAGGTACGAGGCGTGCGCCACGAGCTCCTGGAACCGCTCCGGAACGGCGTACGCGAGGGCGAGCGCGGCGAGGTAGAAGGCGTTGGTGTGGCCGCTCGGGAAGCCTCCGTCACTCGTCGGCGTCGTCGAGCGCTGCCGGAGGAGCTGCGGGGCCACGACGACGTCCGACTCATAGACGGGGAAGCCCAGCGCGTCCACCTTGCCGGTGTCCACGACCGTGCTGCCCTCGGTCATCCGCCACGGACGCGGATACTGGTAGGCGAACTTGCTCGGGTTCCCGGAGGCGTACGGCCCGCGCAGCGTGTTCACGAGCTGGACGACGCGGCCGAGGTCGGAGTCGGGCGAGCCCGCGCCGATGGCCGACCCGGCCGGGGCACCGGGCGGGACGCCGTCGTCGACGAGACCGTCGGGGGTGCCGTCCGGAGCGGAGACGACGCTGGTGACGGCCTTGGCCCCCGCGTAGTAGTACGGCGCGAGCGGACCGAGCCCGGCGATGACCCCGTAGCTCTGGTGCTGCCGGTCGTGAATGAAGGCGTCCTTCGCCTCCTCTTCCGTACGGGCGCGCGTGATCGCGGCGCAGTAGCGCATGTTGGCGCGCAGCGTCTCGCGGTCGAGGACGGTCCCGGTGTTCCAGGCGTCGCCGGTACGCCACAGGCCGGCGAAGCCGCCCAGGGCGCGTACGGCGGCGTTGCCCGCGGCGGTCAGGTCCGCCATGGTGTTCGTGGTGTAGGCGTCGACGAACGCGGTGGACGACGGGCCGGCGGCAGTGACCGCGCCGGCGCGCCGCGGGTCGACGAGCAGATCGAGGGCGGTCGGCGCGGTCAGGAGGGCGGCCGAGGCGCCGAGAGAGGTGCGCAGAAAACGCCGTCGATCCACGGGGGTCGCAGGAGACGTCACGTTCGTCCTTTGAGCAGGCCACGCGGCAGGTGGCTTTGAGCAGTGAGGCGGGGAGCTGCTCAGAGCGGTCCCCGGCGCAGCATCGGGTACGGCGGCGACCGAGCGGCGAACGGCGGATGTGCGAGATGTGAACGCCGCACCTCACGGCCTGCGTCTACGGCCGGCCGTCGCGCCGGGTCCACCATGCTGACGCCGTCGGGCGAGTCCGGGGCACGCTGCGGTCAGGGGAGGCGCTTGACCCAGCGGCTCCATTCCGGCTGGGGGTGATAGCCGGCGGCGGTCCAGGCGGGGGCGGCCAGGTCGTTGTCGTCCAGCACCATCGCGTCGGCGCGGAAGGCACCGAACTCCCGCATCCGCTGCTCGGCGAAGCCGATCAGGGCGCGAGCGATGCCCTTGCGGCGGTGGTCCGGATGCACGGCGAGACGGTAGAGATGCGCCCGCCAGCCGTCCCAGCCGGCGATCAGAGTGCCGACGAGCTCGCCGTCGAGCTCCGCGAGCAGCACGGCCTCCGGGTCGCGCGCGACCAGCGCGTGATAGGCCGCGACCGAATCGTGCCGGTCGGTCCCCTCGGCGGCCGACTTCCAGAAGGCCAGGACCGCCTCCGCCTCATCGGCCCGCCCGTACCGGATCTTGACGTCGTTCACGCCACGAACGTATCGGCAGCCAGAGACCCAGCGGCGCCCGACCGTCCGGCGCCGACCGTCCCGCGCCAACCCTTCCGCGCTGGCCGTTCCGCACAGGCCGTTCCGCGCCGGCCGCTCAGGGGGCGCGGTCGTTCCGCCGGAGGGAGCGCCCTCCGGCGGAACGACCGCTCGGTCAGCCGGCGACCGTGCAGGTGGTGGTCGCCTTCTTGGCCGGGTCGCTCTCGGAAGTCGCGGTCAGCCGGACCTGACCAGTGTGGGACCCGCCCGTGGCGCGCTTGGCGTACACCTCCACCGCCGTGCGCTGTCCCGCCTTCGCCGTGGCGAGGGCGTTGGGGAGCCAGGCCGTCCAGCCCTTGCCCACCGTGGTCGCGGACAGGCGGTAGACGTCGGAGTCGCCGTACGGGGAGGTTCCGGCCGTGCCGGTGTTGAGCAGCGGCAGCGTGCAGCGGGCCCATCCGCGTTGCGGGGTGGAGGCGCCGACGCCCGGCGACAGCCGTACGCCCCGGCGCTGCGTCCCGGCGCCGTCCAGCGACCGGATCGCGACCGTGTACGACAGGATGCCGGTCTTGTCGCGTTTGATGTCGAGCACGTAGAAGTGCAGCCGGTTGGCCTGGTCGACGTACTCGTACTCGCTGCCCGAGCCGGTGCCCGCGTGGAACAGGGCGTCCGACAGCTGCCGGTAGTCGCCGATCGTCATCTTCTGCGGGGTGCCGTTCGGCAGGACGAAGTCGACCTTGTCGATGTCCTGCGGGTGGGCGTCGATGGTCCAGATGAACGGGGCGTCGTCGCGGTTCTTGGTCTTGGCGAGCAGCACGCCGCTGTCCGGGGTGAACGAGTCGAAGCCCATGCGGTCGACGACCTCGACGGTGTAGTTGTCGTAGCCGCCGCCGTCGCAGAGCGGGTCCTTCGAGACGTCGCAGGCCGGGTCGTGGTCGCCGCCGTTCATCGCCAGGTTGATCCCGGAGAGTTCGCCGGACGCGGGCTGCGTCTCACGGGCCTTCACCTTCGCCACCACGACGCCCGACCCGGTGATGCCGTCGCGGGACAGGTTCAGGACGTTCGACGGGTCGACGATGCCGAGCTTCATCTTGTTGCGCAGCATGTGCTGGGCGCCCATCGAGCTGCCGGCCGTACCGGGAACCAGCCAGCGGCTGTGCGGGCCGCCGGGGCCGTTGAACGTCCCCCGGCTCAGCATCTCCCACGGTCCGGAGTAGTCGCGGCGCGCGGGGACCGAGTACGGGTTGTTGTAGTTGTCGCCGATCCCCAGGATGTGGCTGAACTCGTGGGCGTAGGTGCTCATGCCGGAGCTCTCGGCCTGGATGGAGCTTCCGCTGGCGGCGTTCGGCCAGATGTTGGCGGAGGCCTGCCAGGACGTCCAGTCGACGTAGCGGGTCTTGTTCCAGTTCGGCAGCGCGGGGTCCGGCGGCCCCCAGTCGTCGGTGACGTCCTCCCGGGTGTTGAACTTCATCTGCCCGAACTCCTGCCAGGTGGACGACTCGTCCTGCCCGGCGCTGAGGAAGAACACGAAGTCGTACTGCGACGCGACCTGCTCGCCGACGTCCGCGATCCACGCCGCCCGCGCGTCCTTGCGGAAGTCGCGACCGCAGGTGTCGCCCGCCGGACAGCCCTGGCCGCCCTGCATGCTCGACTCGACGCCGTACTCATGGCTCTTGGCGGGCATCCGGTACGCCCCGAACGCCTTCAGGTCGATGCCGTACCGCCCGCCGGAGTCCTCCATCCAGTACTCATGGATGGTGTGACCGCGGTTGAGCGTCCCGGGCTTGTTGAGGAAGTCCTGGTAGAACTGCGGCACCTGGTCCCGCGGCACGTCGCCGGCCGAGGTCGGGTTGCCGTAGATGGTGGAGTTCTTCGGCTGGGAGACGATGAACGACTGGTTCGGGTAGTCGACCAGGACGAGCGCGCCCTTGAAGTTCTTGATCGAGCCCTTGCGGGCCGGGTCGTTCCAGTGGGTGTTCGGGATCGCCTTGTAGTCGTCCCAGGTCATCGTGTCCGGCAGCTCGTAGTTCTGCGGGTCGATCGGCCGGGGCGCGTTCTGGGCGTACGTCCGCAGCGGCTGCGCCCGCTGCCAGGGCTGGGTCTGCGGCCAGTGCCGCATCTGCCAGGGATTCGGGGTCGGCTTCGGCGGTTTCGCGACCGCGGCGGAGGCGGGCGTGCCGGACAGCAGCAGCACCGCCGTCGAGAGCAGCGCGCACGCGGCGAACACTCTCCGAGGCCGCTTCGTACGCATGCCGGCGAACCGGGCGGGATCACCCATGACATCTCCTCTTTCGGGGAGGGGGCCACGTCACCGTCCGCTCCGTGGGATCCGGGTGTCAGGAGCGGACCGGAAAGTTGATCATCTCCCGTGGCCCCGGTCCGCGCCAGAGACAAAGCGGACGGTGGCGAGGTCCGGCCAATCCCGCCCGCGCGGGAGACCGGCGTACGATCCGGTCGTGGTCGCCTATGACGTCTTCCTGGCCGACTGCCCGGCCCGGACCACGCTGGAGCTGATCTCCGACACCTGGTCGGTGGTGGTCGTGGTCGCGCTCGGCCGGGGCCCCGCCCGCTACTCCGAGCTGCGCGAGAAGGTCGGCGGCATCAGCAAGAAGATGCTCACGCAGACGCTTCGCCGGCTCGGCGAGAACGGTCTCGTCGAGCGCCGTACCCTCGCCACCGCCCCGCCCGGCACGGAGTACCGCCTCACCGACCTCGGCCGCAGCCTCCTCGAGCCCCTCGCCGCGCTGTCCCGCTGGGCCGAGGACAACACCGGCGCACTGCTCGACGCCCGTGCCGAGCGCTCCGCATAGGGAACTCCGGGGTTCCCCACGGCTTCCTACCGTTCCACGCAGTACCTCGACGCGACAGGAGGACTGTGATGAGGATCGGTGTGCTCGGAGCAGGGATGATGACCGAGGCGCTGGTGCCCGGATGGGTACGCGCCGGACACGAGGTCCTGATCGGCGGCCGTACGCCCGGCAGGACCGAGGACCTCGCCCGGCGCGTCGGCGCCAAGGCGGGAACCCTCCGGGAGGCCGCCGAGTTCGGCGACGCCGTACTGCTCGCCGTGCGCCTCGCAGGACTGGAGGAGACGCTCCGGGCGGCGGGCGGACCGGAGGGCGCGCTGGCCGGAAAGACGGTCATCGACTGCGGCAACGCGGTCGACGTCTCGGACTTCTCGCAGGTCACGTTCGCCGGCGGGACGTCGATGGCCGAGGAGGCGGCCCGCCTCGCGCCGGGTGCGCACGTCGTCAAGGCGTTCAACCAGGCGCACGCCGACGTGTGGCGGATGCGGCCGGCGGCCTTCGACGGCCGTCCGTTCGCCGTGCCGTTCGCCGGTCACGAGGCGGGCAAGACCGTGGCCCGCGAACTGATCACCGATCTCGGCGCGGAGCCACTGGACGCGGGCGACCTGACCCAGACCCGCCACCTGGAGGCCATGGCGATCGTCGTGATCCGCCTGCTGTTCTCGGGCTACGACCCGCTGTCGGTCTTCGCGTTCACCGGCCCGGGCCGTACCAGCGAGGCGGTCACCTCCCGCTAACAGCGGCCAGACGTAGGGCAGGTCGTCCGGGACGCCCGGGAAGTACCGGTCGTATCTCCAGCCCGTACCGCGTCAACGCCTCCTCGTATCCCGCCCACATCCGGACCGCCGGGTGATGCCGCCAGCCGTACCCGGGGACCGTCAGCCCGCGCAGCACCTGCAGCGCCTCGACCCGCTGCTTGCCCAGCCGCCGAGGATCGAGGACCCGCGCCGTGGCGGCGAAGTCGGCGTAGGGCAGGAAGGTCTGCATCGCGCTCCCGGAGCGTGCTCTCGACCGGGGTGGGAAACCGGTCGTCCCGGTTTCCTACCCGCGGGAGCCGGCGGCCGCTCGTCGGCCGCCGGCTCTGGAGCGGTGGGACGCGATCAGCCCAGGCTGTCGGCCTTGTTCTTCAGCGTCTGGATGTCGTGGTCGAAGTAGGCGCTGTACGACCGACCGCCGGGCGGCCCACCTTTCTGGTAGCCGCCGATCACGCCGATGACGTCACCGCGCTTTTTCTTCCCGTCGTAGTGCGTGAGCCAGGGACTGCCGCTCGTGCCGTTCCCGAAGCCGCTTCCCCGCAGGTTTCCGCTGTCGTGATAGGTGCAGTCGAAGTACATCTGGAACGTCTTGTACTTGTGTGTGTGCGTGTAGCAGTAGACGGGGCTGTCGTTGTAGGCCTCCGCCTTCACCGGATGTCCGGCGATCATTACCGGCACGTTGCTGTACGCCTGGTTGATGAGCAGCCTGTTGGCGCCGACGACGTTCTCGATCCACTTGCCTCGCGAGTTGGTCGGATTGCCGAGACCGCCCTTGTTGGTGGAGGCGAACCCGAAGTCGAGGTCGGGGTCCTCCTTCGACATCCAGCGGCTGTCCACGACGATGTGGCGGAAGGTGAACATGCCATACGGCCGCGAGCCGTTGTGGTACTTGGGGACGAACACGACGTACCGCGCCTGTCCGGTGCTCTTGTGGTAGAGGCAGTGCGCCGCCGTGAGGATCACGTTCCGCTTGGCGCTGTGCACCACGCTCGCCGTGCACGTGTGATCACCGTTGCCCGTCTTCTGGAAGATGGCGCCGATCACGGGGCTGCCTTCCCAAGAGCAGGTGACGTTCCAGTCGTCGCACTTGGCCTGGGCCGACACGGTCGGGGCCTGGGCCGTTCCGCCGGTCCGGTCCGCATCGAGCGCAGTGGCCGCGGCCATGCGCGCCGGGGTCCAGTACGCTGCCGCCGCCGCGGCCTCCTTCGCGGGCACGTCGAGGACCACGGCGTGCCCGCCACCGGCCTTCGTCTTGGCCTCTGCCTGTCCTCCGATGGCCAGGAGCGGCATCACGGCCAGCGCACTCCAGATGATGATTCTCTTCACGAAATACTTCCCCGCTCGCTCGAAATGATCAGCGAACAGATCCTTTGACAGCGGAAGGAATCGCACCAGAGACCGACGGATCAATAAGAGGCGGGCACGACTGGGCCCGCAGACCTACCGCGGCACCCGCCGACGCCTTACGCCATGGCTTCCCACGGCCGGTCGATGATCTCCGAGTCAGGTCAGCGGTTCGCCCGGGGCCAGGCGAGGAGCCGGTCAACGTGGTGCCGGGTGAGGCCGTGGCGAGGGTCGACGCGAACCAGCAGGATGCCCCGGTACGGCCATGCCTGACGCTTGATCCGTGCCGGGATGACGTCGTCGACCCAGGCGAACGGGCGTCCGTCGGCGTGCCGAAGGAGGGGCGCCCACTTGGCCATCTCGAAGAGTTCGAGGATGGGGAATCCCGGATCGTCCCGCCGCCGTCGGTATGCCGAGAATTCGACGACAGGCAGCTCCGGAAGACCGAGCAGTGGGGCGACGTACTCGTTGGCGCGGTGCTCCCACGTGCTCGCCCAGACCAGGTCGTAGCGGTCGGCGAGCTCTCTCAGCCAGGCCCCGTGCTCCTCGGAGAGGCGCACGGTGAGCACGCCGATCGTGTGCGCGGTGAAGCCGTCGCCGTTCGCGGGGTCCGTGGGGTTCAGCACCCCGTCGATGTCCACGTACAACAGCGGCTTGGCCGCCGGCGCTGCCAGGCCGCGGCACCCCGCCGATGCCCCACGCCACCCGCAAGTGATCCACCACCCCCGTACGGGTTTATCGCTTCTCCGGGCGTCGCGGCTCAGTGTGCCGCCCGGCACCGGCAGGAGGGCCGTGTGGTCAGTCGGCGAGCAGTTTCCGGTAGACGGTGGCCGACTTGACGTAGTCCTCGTCGCCGTAGGCGCCCTTCTCGGTCCACTGCCAGATCGTGTACGAGCTCCACGCCGAGGGGACCGGGACCTTGCCTGCGGTGGCCTTGTGATCGTTGACCCAGAGCCGGTCCGTGGCGGAGAACGCCTTCGCGTTGCCCGTGCAGTCGATCCACCAGTCCTTGAAGGTGTTGATGACCGCGCGACGGCCCGTACGGGCGTGGTACTCCTTCAGAAAGGCGCTGATCCAGGCGACCATCTTCGCGTGGCTCAGGCCGTAGCACTTGTCCTTGCCGTACGGGTTCTTCTCGATGTCGAGGACCCCGGGCAGGGTGTGCCCGTCGGCCTTGCCTCCGCCGCCGTGCGCGAGGAAGTAGTCGGCCTGCCGCTTGCCGCTCGCGGTGTTCGGCGTGGCGAAGTGGTACGCGCCGTGGGCCAGTCCGGCGTTGCGGGCGCCGGCGTACTGCGCCGCGAAGGTGGAGCTGACGTATCGCACTCCCTCCGTCGCCTTGACGTAGGCGAACCGGTTGCCCCGTGCCCTGACGGTCGACCAGTTGATCTTCTTCTGGTAGGCGCTGACGTCGATGCCGGGGATGAGGCCCTTCGGCCGGGAGTCCGGGCGTACGGTGCTGTCCTGGGGCTGGACGGCCGGACCGGCGGTGCTCTGGCTCGCGTCGGCCGCACGAGGCGACGTCGAGGAGCAGCCGGTCAGCGTGCCGCAGGCCAGGCTCGTGGCCGCGGCGACGGTCAGGGAGGCGAGAGCGGTCTTCCGCACGGATGAGGCTCCTTGGACAGTGATCTTGGCCCGGGGACCTTATCGCCCGCTTCGAGGTAGAACGTGATCTTTGCCGAGGCGTGACCTTTAGATGCGCTACGGACCAGGAGCACGAGACCGCACCGGGAACGCGAAAAGGGGCCCTCGAATCGAGGGCCCCTTCTCGTACCGCGTGTTACTTGATGACCTCGCGCTGGGCCGAGGCCGAGTGCTTGGTGGTGGCGGTGGCGGTCGGCGGGGTCGGGTCACCGAGCTGCGAGACGTGCACGGTGTCCTGCTTCGGCAGCGTGCCGTTCAGGAAGTAGGCGTCGAAGTAGGAGTCGACGCCGCCCGGACGCAGGTCGCCGCGGTGCACGATGCAGTGCGTACGGTCGCCGTCCTGCACGACCAGGTGCGAGCCCTTGAGGACCTTGTGCAGCTCCAGCGCGCCCGCGTACGGGGTGGCCGCGTCGGCGGTGGCCTGGAACATCAGGATGTTCTTCGGCAGGTCCTTGGTGTGGCCGACCTTGACCGGCGTGCCCGGCTTGGCGTTCCAGTACAGGCACGGCGCGTTGAACCAGACGTTGCCCCAGGTCTCGAACGGCGCGGTCCGGTTGACGCGCACGGCGTCGCGCTGCCACTTGTTCCAGTTCAGCGGCCACTGGGTGTCGGTGCACTGGACGGCGTTGTACACGGCGAACTCGTTGTCGTCGCTGCCGCCCGTGGTCTGGACGCCGAAGGTGCCGACGAACGTCTTGACGTCGTTCGTCTTGTAGGCGGCGAGCGCGTGGGCGTAGGAGTTCCACACGGCCTGGCTACGCCGGTACCCGGCGGTCTGGATGCCGTCGACGAGCTCGTCGGGGCCGACCGCGGAGACCGCGCCGCTGGAGTCCTTGAAGGTCACGGCCTTCTTGGCCAGCGAGGCCTCGAGCCCGTAGAAGAACTTGTGGACCTCCGCCTGGGTCTTCCCCAGGTGGTACACGTTGTCGTACTTGGCGATCCAGCCGAAGTAGTACTCGATGTTCTTGTCGAACGCGTAGTCCTGGTCGAGCTGGGCGTCGTACCAGACGCCCTTCGGGTTGACGTTGCCGTCGAGGACCATGCGGCCGACGCGCTTCGGGAAGACCGTCGCGTACACCTGACCGAGGTAGGTGCCGTACGAGGCGCCGTAGTAGTCGAGCTTCTTGTGCCCGAGCGCCTTACGGATCGTGTCCATGTCACGAACCGAGTCGATGGTCTTGATGTGGTCGAGCAGGTCCAGCTTGGAACCCTTGCCGAACTTCTGGAAGCACGCCTGCGCGTAGGCCTTCGACTTTTTCAGCCAGGCCGCGTCGTCGGCCTTGCCGCCGGTGCCGTACTCCGGCCGCGGGGCGTTGCTGTAGTTCTCGTCGCAGGTGAGCTTCGGCGTGCTGAACCCGATGCCGCGCGGGTCGAAGCCGATGACGTTGTACGCCTTCTGCATCGCGGCGGAGTTCTGGGCGTACACGCGGGGGCCGAACAGCGCGCCTTCGCCGCCCGGGCCGCCCGGGTTGACCAGGATGTCGCCTTTGGCGGCGCCCGAGCCCTGGTGCGGCGTACGGGTGACCTCAAGGGTGATCTTCTGGCCGTTCGGGTGGGCGTAGTCCAGCGGCGCCTGAAGCTCGGCGCACTGGATGATCTTGGAGACCTGGACCGGGCCCAGGCCGTCGTACGCCTTGGCTCCGGCGACGATGTCCGCCGAGCAGGCGTGCCAACTGAGGCTCGCCGGGCGGAACGCGTCGGACGTGTCCGTGGCCGCGGACGCGCTTGTGGCGCCGGCAAGGCCCAGTCCGGTCATACCGAGACCGGCCGTCGCGGCAACGACGACAAGCTTCTTCACGAGACCCCTTTCAGGCCGGACCCCGACAGGCCCGGCAGTGTCTGAACAAGGGGAGATTGTCGTTCCGGACAATCCGCGACATAAGGCCCGATGTAAGAAGTTTGCCAAAATGTGACGCATAACGGCAGATGTACACAGCGTACGCGGTCGGCGGCGTAAAGGAGTGGCGGATGCGGCCGGCGGGTGATCTGCGGGGTGGCGTGTCGCCAGGGGAGGTCGCGTCGGCCCGGGATGTCACGGCACGCCGCGTGTCATGGGCCGGGAGTTACGGGGCGGGTGTCGTGGCAGGGGTCACTTTTCGGCCGGCGCGTCGTGGCCGGAGCGGCGTTCTCGTCATCGCGGGGGATGGGCGGGTGGTGTCGGCGTGGGGGTCGCGTTTCCGGTTTCGTGTGCGCGCCCGCCGGGCAGTCGACTCAATTCGCTTGAAGGTCTTCCTCCCCGCATTTCGAGGAGGAAGACCGTGAAGTGCGGTGTATCGGGCAGCGGAATGGCGTCCGGTGCCCTGCGGTCACCAGGTGATCAGTGGGAGTCGCTCGGTGGCGATGAACAGCCACGTGACCACGACCACCAGGGTGACCAGGCGGAAGGTGTGGCCCCACGTACGCAGCGCGAGCCGCACCGTCCTCCCTACTTCCTGGGCGGTGGTTGACTTCATGGGTCCCCCCTAAAAGTAGAAAAGACGCCCATTCGGGCGTCCCATGACCAGCCTGAAAATGGTAGTGGCGGTGGTGTTCTGGGGTATTTCCGCTAATGCCTCCTGGCGACGGATCTGGTCTCTGTACTGTCGGTGATCTTGCCGGAACGTGTCAAGCCGCACACGGTAAAGAATCGTCCTGTTCGGGTAACCGTACAGAATTCCCTTTTCGGGACAGTCGCCGAAAAGCGGAATAGCGCATTTCCCGAGGGGGCCTTAGATCAGATCCCAGGGAACCGACTCGTACGCCTCGGTGAGCGTCTTGACGAGTCCGGGGTCGACCGGGAGCGTCAGGTCGTCGACCCGGCCGACCGGCGCGACTCCGCCGGAATTGCCGACGAACGCCATGTCGAACGAGGCCAGGTCGGCCACCCGGACCGTGCGCCGCCGCGAGGGGATGCCGCGCTCGGCCAGCGTCCGCTCCAGCAACTGCATCGTGATCCCCTCCAGCAGAGGGGCGTCCGGCCAGACGACCGACGCGCCGTCGAAGAATCCGATGTTGGCGATCGCCGTCTCGGAGATGACGCCGTCGGGCCCGGTCAGCAGCGCGTCGTCGAACCCCGCCCGCCCGGCCGCCATCCCGAAGTGGATCTGCCCGAACGCCCCGACGTGCTTGATGTGCGCGACCGGCCGCTGGTAGCCCACCGTCCGCAGGCCCTGCGGGGCGGCGGGCATGCCGCCCGGCGGGCGGACGATCACCATCATCGAGACGCCGCCCACGCCCCACGGCTGGAACACCGTGAGCCGGATGGTCGCGTCATGGATGTCGTCTCCGAGCGCGTGGCGGATGCGCTCGCGGACCAACTCCCCGTCCAGGCCGGAGCCGAACAGCTCGCGGTTGGCCGCGTCCAGCC
This sequence comes from Actinoallomurus acanthiterrae, assembly GCF_054775715.1. Classification (NCBI taxonomy): domain Bacteria; kingdom Bacillati; phylum Actinomycetota; class Actinomycetes; order Streptosporangiales; family Thermomonosporaceae; genus Actinoallomurus; species Actinoallomurus acanthiterrae. The sequence continues at coordinate 939,643 of NZ_BAAHCO010000001.1, forward strand.
GCGCGAGGTGGAGCTCCAGACCCCGGGTGCGCCGGCCGCGGACCTGCATGACGGTGAGGTGGCCGTAGTTCACCGCCGCGAGGTGCCACAGGCCGTCGGCGGTCGGCGGGGCGCCGTCGATCTCGAGGCGGAGAGGAGCCGGAGGTGCCATGATCACAACATAGCGAGCCCGGCGGCGTCCTCCTCGTCCAGCCCGATGCCGAAGACGCCGTCCAGGGCCTTGGCCACCTCGCCGGGCTCGAGCTGCCGCGTCTCCTCCGACTCCGATCCGGGCCCCCTGTTGGAACCTTCCAAACGACCCGGGAGTCGTACAGGCTTACCCCCGCAGGAACACGAACAGGACCTCCATGACGTTCCCCGTCCACGACCTTGTCGGTGAGACGCTGCTGCGCGCCCTCGCGGAGCGCGGTCTCCAGGCGACGCTGCCCGAGCCCACGACCCTCGAGGTCGTCCTGCCGGACGACCGCTGTTTCACGCAGGACATCACCGAGTGGCGCCGGGACGCCGACCGCGGCGGCCCGGGCGCGGTGCCGCAACTCGCCGCGGAGTTCGCCGACCAGGCCGCGACGGTGCTCGGCCGGTACGCCGCGCAGCCACCCACCGGAGGGATGCCGCCGGCCGCGAACCTCCGGCTGCGGATCTACACCGACGATGCCCTCGCCGACATGCGGGACGGCGTGGTGACGCGTCCGCTCGCGCCCGGCCTGCTGGAGACCGTCGTCGTCGACCACCCCGACATGATGGTGGTCCTGAGCCGCCACGACCTCGGTGACACGGACGAGAACCAGGTCTTCGCCGCGGCCCTGGCCAACTCCATCGGCACCGAAGCCCACTACGTGCAGACCGACGACGTGCAGGGCGTTCCGGTGACGCACATCGGCGGCACGCACCGGTACGTCGGCGCGCACGTCCACGTGCTCCGGCGCCACGTCGAGCAGGCCCCGTACGGAGTGCTGGTCTCCTTCCCCGTCCCCGAGTACGTGGTCATGCACGTGATCGGGGACACGCACCTCTTCAGCGCGATGGAGGTCATGCAGGCCCTCTCGCGCCACCAGTTCGAGGCGGGCGAGAAGGCGATCAGCCCGCAGGTCTACTGGTGGCGGCCCGGCTCGTACGAGCGGCTGTCCGAAGAAGAGGCCCTGGCCGGTGGCGAGGTGCCCGACCTGCGCCCGGTGGGCCTCGAGTTCGACCACGAGGAGAAGAGCGTCACCGCCCTGACCGCCGGCACCGGCGAACTCGTCGAACTGTGGATGCGCGACCAGGCCTGAGGGCGGGTTGACCGACGCGGCGGCGCGGGACGCTGAGAGAATCGCGTCCGATGTATGGACTCGTGTTCTCGCTGATCCTGCGCCGCCTTCCGGCGGAGACCGTCCACCGGATGAGCTTCGCGGGGCTGCGCCTGCTCGGCGTGGTCCCCGGGGCGCTGCCGTTGCTACGCCGTGCCCTCGGCCCCCGCGACCCGGCGCTTCGGGTCCGCGCGCTCGGCCTGGAGTTCCCCGGGCCGCTCGGGCTCGCCGCCGGGTTCGACAAGGAGGCCGAGGCGTACGAGGCGCTGGGCGCGTTCGGCTTCGGCTTCGTCGAGATCGGTACGGTCACGGCCCGCCCGCAGCCCGGCAACCCGAAGCCGCGGCTGTTCCGCCTCGTACGCGACCGGGCGATCGTCAACCGGATGGGCTTCAACAACCACGGCGCGCGGGCGGCCGCCGCCCGCCTCCGCCGCCACCGGAACGTCATCGTCGGCGTCAACATCGGAAAGACCAAGGTGGTCCCGGAGGCCGAGGCCGTCGCGGACTACGTCGAGAGCACTGAGGCGCTCGCGGCGCTCGCCGACTACCTCGTCGTCAACGTCAGCTCCCCGAACACCCCTGGCCTGCGCAACCTCCAGGCGGTGGAGCACCTACGGCCGCTGCTCACCGCCGTACGGGAGGCCGCCGACCGGGTGTCCGACCGCAGGGTGCCGCTGCTCGTGAAGATCGCCCCGGATCTCGCCGACGCCGACGTCGACGCGGTCGCCGACCTGGCGCTCGAACTGGGCCTCGACGGCATCATCGCGACCAACACCACGATCTCCCGCGATGGCCTGGCCACCGACCCGGCCGAGGTCGAGGCGGCGGGCGCGGGCGGCCTGTCCGGGGCACCGCTCAAGCGGCGCTCGCTGGAGGTGCTCGAACGGCTCCGGGACCGGGCGGGCGACCGCCTCGTGCTGATCTCCGTCGGCGGGATCGAGACCGCCGACGACGCCTGGCAGCGGCTCCGCGCCGGGGCCACGCTTGTCCAGGCGTACACGGGCCTGATCTACGGCGGCCCGCTGTGGCCCCGCGCGATCAACCGCGGCCTCGCCCGCCGCCTCCGCAGCGCGGACGCGGCCGGCCGCTGACTCACCGCCTAATAGTCGACCGCCGTACGCGCGTTGGTCAGGTCATCGGTCGCGATCACGACCTTCACCCCGCCGAAGGTGGTGTAGACGAGATCCACGTTAACGTTCGCGTCGGCGAGGCGCCTGGCCAGCTCCCCGAGCGCGCCGGGCCGGTCCTCGATGTCGACGACGAGGACCTCACGCTCGTCGGCGACCCCGATGGTGGCGGCTTCGAGAGCCTTGTGGCACCTGGCCGCGTCGTCGTCGTCGACGAGCACGTGAATGACGCCCTTACCTTCGCCGGTGAACGCGGCGAGACCGTGAATGTTCACGTCGGCCTCGCCGGTGATCTCTCCCAGCCGGGCCAGCTCGCCCGGCCGGTCCTCGAGGATGACCGTCAAATCTCTCGGCATGGCATCACATCTTTCCCACTTAACGCGGGAACATTCCCGTCGCCTGCCGCACGCGCGTTGGTCAGGTCATCGGTCGCGCAGCAGGCCTTCCTCGATGTGGGCGTGCAGGGTGGTGTAGGCGTCGGCATGCAAGTCGCTGATCGGCCTTCCGCCGAGGATTCTCGGGGTTCTTCTGACCCCGAGAATCCTCGGCGATCACGGCGGCCTCAGCGCGGGCGACGGTGCCAGAACGGCCTGCGTTCGGACCCGGCCGTTCCGTCCGTGCCCTCGGCTTGGCCCGCATCGCTTGTCTCGTCCGCGTAGGCCGCGAGCTCGCGGAGCGTGCGGTCCCACAGCTCCTTCAGGTCCCGGCCGCGGGGGCCCGCCGGGTCGTCGCAGGTCCGGAGAGCGGCGACGAGGTCGGTGAGCGCGCCTGGGACGAGTACCTCAAGGCGGCTGCCCAGGTCGGCGAGGATCTGGCGGCGTTCGAGCTCCGAGGCCGGCCGAGCCGCGCGCAGCCGCCGCAGCTCCTCGGCGACCTGAGCGCGGGCGTCCACGGCGGACGCCGTCGTGCTCTCCCGCATGGGCATGCGCGCTCGGGCCGGGGCGAAGCCCCGCGTCGGCCCGCTGGGCGCGGCGCCGGGGACCGGGCCGCCCGGCGGTGGCGGCGCGGCGGCCGGCATCGGCGCGCCGCCGTACACGCCTGGTGCCGCCGGCGCTCCGCCACCGGGGGCGGCGGGTCCGCCGTAGCCGGGTCCTCCGTACCCGCCCGGGGCGGCCGGTGGGGCTCCGTAGCCGCCCGGCGCGGGCGGGGCGCTGCGGGAGCTCGCCGCGAAGGGAGCGGACACCGGTGTCGCCGCCTCCCAGCCGGACGGCTGCTCGACGGGCTGGATCACCTTGTGCGCCGGCGCCCCGTCGGCCGCGACGCGGGTGTCGACGGCGACGAACGCGGTGAACCGGCACAGCACGCCATACCGCAGGGACGTGTCGACGATCCGCCCGATCGCTCGTTCCGGGTCGCCGTCGCCCGCGACATAGCGGTCCTCCAGCTCCCGCAGGTGGGCGCGGGCCCAGATGGCGGTGGCCGCCGGGTCGTCGGTCGTCACCGGCTCCAGGCGCTGCTCCCAGGGCGAACCGTCGGCGGCGACACCGCGCAGCGTGACGGGCCCGGGAGCGGCACACTGGCCGCGAACGACCAGGGGCACGCCGGGGAACATGTCCCCCGGCCGAGCCGGCGCAAGCGTGCCCGGGACCACTGAGGCCATGTTCAGGGACACACCGGTCACCGCGGGCGAGGCGATCCGCCGGTGGACATGATCCATGACCTCGTCCAGCCGGTCCTCCGACTCGACCAGCTCACACCGGCCGGCGCCCGCGACGGCCAGACGCCCCAGGAAGCCGGCGTTGACCGCCCGGTCGATGCCGATCGTGTGGACGCGGAGCCCGTTCAGGGACAGCCGTCCGAGGATCTGGTCCTCGTTGCCCACCTGGCCGTCGGTGACCAGGACGATGATCCGGTCGCGGCCGGCGCCACCGGTGACCTGGTCGCCGCCGGTGCCACTGGTGACCCGGTCGCGGTCGGTGTCGCCGGACAGCAGGGCCACCGCCTCTTCCAGCGGTCGCAGGATCTCTGTCCCGCCGCGTGCGTCGAGCCGGGCCAGGTGCTCGACGGCGCGGTACCGGTTGCGGTCCGTCGCGGCGGAGAGACCGCCGGGAAGCGCCCGCTCGATCTCGTGGTCGAAGGACAGCACGGCGAACCGGTCGCCGCCGCTCTCTCCACTGCGCAGCGTGTCGACGATGCGGGCGGCGGCGCGGCGCGCGGCCACCATCTTCCAGCCCATCATGCTGCCGGAGCGGTCGAGCAGGATGACGACGTCGCGGGGGCGCGGCGCGGCCGGACCGGGCGGCGGCAGCACGGTCACGGTGAACGTCTCACCGGACACCGCGCACGAGGCCCCCGCGTCGTACCGCAGCCGCAGGACGAAGTCCCGGTCGAGCCGCTCGCCCGGCTCCAGCCGGAAGGTGCGGCCGTCCGTCGTCACGGTGTGCAGGCTCGACCGTACGCTGTCGAGGGGCAGCCCGGCCGGGTCGACGTCGACCGCCAGGGTGAGCCGCACCGGGTTCGGGAAGCCGGGCAGCAGCACGGGCGGGCTGATGCGGGACGCGTCGGGCACGGCGTCGGTGTCGGGTCCCGTGCCCGCGCCGACGGACGGGCCGTCGAGGGGCGTGCCGGGGATGTAGCGCGGCGCGACGACGAGGGGGAACCGCAGCGTCGCCTCACCATCCTCGTACGGCAGGGGCTGGCTCAAGATGAGGCGTACGGTCACGCGCTCGCCGGGCAGGATGTTGCCGACGCTCATGGTGAACACGTCGGGCCGGTCCTCCTCTGCCAGCGCCGCCCGCTGCCCGGCCGCCAGCGCGGCCTCGTAGTCCTCCCGAGCCTGCCCGCGCTCCTTCAGCACGCCCTCGACGACGCGGTCGGCGGCCTCCATGCGCATTCCGGTGACGGCGGCGCGGTCGGGCAGCGGGAAGACGTACGTCGCCTCCAACGGGACGTCGAACGGGTTCTGGAACCCCTGCGTCATCGTGATGCGGGCGGACAGGCCGGTGACCGCCGCCTGGACGTCGACCGAGTCGAGGGGCAGGTTGCCGCGCTCGGTGCGCAGAGCGCCCAGCCCGGCCTCCGGAATGGACGCCACCTTGCCGGGCAGCGTTTCGATCTTCATAGGAGGCCCCTTTCGGAGAGGAGGTCGAGCAGGGGAGCAGCGGCGGCCACGATGGCCGTGGCATCGTCGACGGACGGGGACGAGTCGAGGAGCAGCGTCACACCGGGGGCCAGCCGGACACCCCGGACCAGGGCCCCCGACGCACCGGCGGCACCCCGTGCAGCGGCGACGGCGCCCCCGGTGTCCGACGCGTCGGCGGCGTCGGCGGCACCTCGTGCAGTCGCGAGGGCGCCGCGGGTGTCACTGGCTCCGGTTGCGCCGACCTTGTCGTCGGTCTCCGACGCGTCGGCGGCATCGGCAGCACCTCGTCCAGCGGCGACGGTGCGCTCGGCCCAGAACCGGCGGGCGGCGCGTCCCGGCGCGGGCCCGCCGCCGAGGCTCTCAGGCAGGCGTCCACCGGTGACCCCTTCCGGCCCGGCTCCGCCGGCTGCGGGCTCCGGCGCAGGCCCGCCGGTGCGGCTCTCCGGTCGGCTTCCACCGGGGACCCGTTCCGGCCCGGCTTTGCCGGTGGCGGGTTCCGGTGCGGCTTCATCAGGAGTCGGCGCACCGGGTGCCGACGGCCGTTCGCCGGGTGCCGGGGCCGGAGCGGCGGCCGTCTCGGCCGGGCTCGCTGTCGGGAGGTCGAGGGGGTCGAGCCGGGCGACCCGCTGGAGCGTGGCGTCCGTGGCGCCGGTGAGCTCGGCCTGGATGTCGGCGAGGGAGCGGCCTTCGGCCTGGCGGCGCTTGATGGCCACGAGTTGCAGCAGGTGGCGCGGACCGTACACGGCGATCCGGCCGCGTCGGCTCAGTGGTGGATCGACCAGGCCGATCGTCACGTACCACCGAATCGTGCGCTCGCCCGGCAGGTCCCGGACGCGGCCGCTTGGCGGTGCCGAACGTCCGTCGGACAGGACGGAGGCGGCCTTGGTCGTGAGCTCGGCGAGCGTCCATGGTCCGTCCATGTCTCAACGATGACACTGTAACTATTACACTGTCAATGTCGTACGGGTCGGCACTTCGTCAAGCCGTCTGAACAGGCCGTTCAAGTGCCTTGATCGGCCGCGATCTCGACAGCACTCTTTCCGATGAGGAGGAGTGCCGTGTCCGGACGTGCGTCCATGGCCGGCGCGTCGGCGCAGGCCAGGTACCGGTCCCTGCGGGCGGAACAGCGACAGGAGCGGGCCGTCGCCCGGCTCGTGATCTCCGGTGTCGCCGGGTCCATGGCCGCCGGGCTGTTCGGCTGGCTGCCCGGGGCGGCGGTCGGCCTGGCGCTGCTGTTCGGGCAGACCTTCTACTTCCGCGTCCGGCCCGGCAGGGTGACGAACTGGCGGCGCGGCGCCGCGGCGGAGCGACGGACGGGACGGCGCCTGTCCCGGCTCGATCCGGCGTACTACCACGTGCTGCACGACCGGGCGCTCCCCGGCGGCCTCCGGGGCAACCTCGATCATCTGGTCGTCGGCCACACGGGCGTGTACGCGATCTCCTCGCGGCGATGGCCGCCGCTGACCCGCCTGCGGCGTGACGACGGCCGCCTGTGGGCCGGGCGCCGCCCCCTGGCCCGCCTGACCGTCCGGGCCTGCCGGGTCGCGAACGCGGTCGCGGACCGCATCGCCGCCGAGACGGGCCAGGACGTCGAGGTGTCCCCGATGATCGCCGTGCACGGCGGCCGGCTGTCGCGCGCCGGGATCCTGTTCGACGGCGTGCTGCTGCACCGGGCCGAGCGCGTGAACCGGCTCATCGAACGGCAACCGGTGCTCTACACCACCGCCGAGGTCGCGGCGATCGCCGCCGCGGCGGAACGCGTCCTTCCGCCGATGATCGACATATGACGAAAAACCAGCACGCTTCGTGACTGATTAGTACGCTCAGCGCGACAGTTGAAGATTTTTCGCAGCCGGGGTGATCGTATGGAAGGTCGCATCGTGGTCTTCGGCGCGACCGGCTACACCGGCATGCGGACCGCGCGCGCCCTGGCCGACCAAGGCGCCAGGCCGGTCCTCGCCGGGCGGAACGCCGAGGCCCTCGCCGCGCTGGCCGACGAACTGGGCGGGCTGGAGACGGCGTACGCGGACGCCGCCGAGCCGCGGACCGTCCGCGCCCTCGTCGAGCGGGACGACGTGCTCGTGACCACGGTCGGTCCCTTCCTCCGGTACGGGCACGCGGCCCTCGAGGCGGCCGTCGACGCGGGAGCGCACTACCTGGACACGGCGGGGGAGTCGCTGTTCGTCCGGGAGGTCTTCGAGGGGTACGGCGTGAAGGCGAGCTCCGCCCTGCTCCCCTCCTTCGGCTACGACTACGTGCCCGGCAACCTGGCCGGGGCCCTCGCCCTCGACCGCGTCGGTGAGGACGCCGTACGGGTCGACGTCGGCTACTTCGTCGGCGGCGGTTCCCTCGTACGCGGGCTGTCCGGCGGGACCCTCGACTCGACCCCCGGCCTGCTCGCCACCCGGATGTACACCTACCAGGACGGCGTCGTGGACGAACGGCGGTCGCGGGTGCGGAACTTCGAGATGGCCGGCCGGTCGCGGATGGGCGTGTCCATCGGGGCGTCGGAGCACTTCACGCTGCCGGCGTCCCATCCCGGGCTGCGCGAGGTCAACGTCTACCTCGGCTGGTTCGGCGCGGCGACGCACGTCGCCGCCCGGCTGCCGCGCGGCCGCGCCACGGCGGCCGTGATCCGCGTGTGCGGGGGCGGCCTGGCGCGTCTGGCCCGCCGCCGGGCCGGCAAGGGCACGCTGACGTCACGGATCGTCGCGGCCGCCTACGACGCGGACGGCGCTCTGCTGACCGAGATCCACCTGTCCGGCGGCGATCCGTACGATTTCACGGCCGGGATCCTCGCCTGGGGCGCCCGCCAGGCCGCCTGTGGAATGACGGAAACAGGGGCGCTTGGGCCGGTTGCGGCTTTTGGTCTGTCCGAGCTGGAGGCGGGCTGCGCCACGGCCGGAATAGCACGCGTCACCGGCTGAGGTCTTGAGGGTGCGCTCGTCCGGACGACCTGCGCGAAGGTGGCGTCCGACCCCCTTCCCGGCCAATAGCGGTAAACGGTGAAAAAGGGTCATTTTCCGCCTATCGAAGCCTCTAATGGAGATCATTTATTCGCGGTCACTAATTATCTACGCAAGGCTCGCGGGAAATAGTTGAATGCGAAGCGGAAAAGGCTTTACCTTCGCGCCATGGAAGACCGCCTACTGGTCGGTGGCCTGCGGTCGGGTGATCCCGGCGCGATCGGCGCGGTGTACGACGCGTACGCCGACCGCCTCTACGACTACTGCTGGTTCCAGCTGCGCAACCGCGAGGCGGCACGGCTCGCGCTCCGCGACGCGCTGCTCGGCGCGCAGGCGCACATCGGCGAGCTGCGAGCGCCCGAGCGGTTCGGGCCCTGGCTGTACGCCCTGGCGCGGATCGAGTGCCGTCACAGACGGCCTCCGGGCGCGCTCCACCCCGACATCGCCATCGCCCGCCATGACCAGGACGACGTCGACCTGCGCGTGATCGCGTGGCAGGCTCTCACCGCCCTGCCGGCGCTCAGCCAGGAGCTCCTCGACCTCCGGCACCGCCACACCCTGAAACCGGGCGACATCGCCGGTGTCGTCGGGCTCCCCGCCCGGGAGGTCACCGACCTTCTCGGCCAGGCGAGTGCCCTGCTGGAGGCGGCCGTCATCGCGGAGATCCTCGCCCACGAGGATCCCTTCGAGTGCGACGGCCGGGCCGCGATCCTGCGCCAGCGGCGCGGCGAGCTCGGCGACGACCTGCGCGAGGCCCTGGTCTGCCACGGGATGGAGTGCGATGTCTGCGCCGCCCACCTCCCGCGTACGATCTCGACCGCCAAGGTCTGCGCCCTGCTGCCGCACACCGCGCCACCCGACGCGCTGCGGCAGGAGGTCACCGGCTGCTTCACCGACCCGCGGCTGGCCGGCTACCTGCTGTTCGCCGCGGCCCGGCTGCGCGCGTTCGGAGCCCGTGGCTTCCCCCAGCAGCCGGGGGCCGGGAGCCTGCGCGGGTCCGCCCGCGATCCGCGCTGGCCGCGCGGGCTGATCGCGGTGACGGGCGCGGTGTTCACCACGGTCGCCGCCGTGACGGTGAGCCAGTGGCTCGGGCAGGACACCCACCACACCCACGCGGTCGGCGGCGGAGTGCCCGCGCCTCACGCCCGCGTGCCCAGCCCCGGCCCCGTCGAGCCGCCGGCGGTCGGGCGGCCGGTGTCGGCGACGTTCCCGCTCGGCCCCCGGGCCACGGCCGGGCCGGCCAGCCCGCTGGGCGGCGGCCGGCCGAAGGCTCTCGCGCGGCCCCCGGCGACGGACGGCTCGACGTCACGCCCGGCCGGCTCACCCTCGGGCCCGGCGGCAGCGGCACCATCACCCTCCGCGCGGTCGGCGGCCCGGTCCGGTGGCAGGCCACGATGGCGGGAGCGATCGTCATGAGCCCCACGGGCGGAGCGCTCGCTCCCGGCGAGACGGCCACGATCTCCGTTCGGGCCCCAGACAACGGCCCCGGCGAAGCGATGATCGTCATCTGGCCGTCGGGGGCACGCGTGGCGGTCACCTGGAGCGGCCCGCCGTCCCGCCCCTCGGAGCCCTCTCCACCGCCCACCACCACGCCGCCGACGTCCCCGCCGCCGTCCACTCCGCCACCCACCACCCAGCCGCCGCCCACCACGCAGCCGCCGCCGTCCGGAGAGCCGCCGGCGCCCCCCTCCGGTGCCAGACCGACATCCCATCCCACCCCGCCCGACCAACGTCCGGCCCCTGAGCGACATCCGGTCCCGGAGCAATCTGCCGTCTCCGGAGAACGCCCGGTCCCCGAGCAGTCTCCCGTCTCCGGGCGACGTCCGGTCCCTGCGCAATCTCCGGTCTCTGAGCAGCGTCCGGCCCCAGAGCGACCCTCAGTCCCCGAGCGCCGATCCGAGCCGGCACCGCATTCGGGTCCTCCCACCGACGTGGCACCCGCCGATCGACCGCGAGCAGAGGCCACGTGAACGCGCCCCGGCCGCGGGAAGCCCCCGCCATCGGGCGTGGAGAGGACGTCAAGTCGGCCTACACCGTGCGGGTCGGCGACGTACGCGGCGATCTCATCGCCCCGTTTGCGGTCTCTCCCCACCTCGTCGACGTCGTGGAGCGGATCCAGCGGGCCCCGTGGCCGCAGTGGCTGGAGCCAGGCGTCCGGATGCGCCGCGAGGTGGCCGAGCTCTGCCGGCTGCAGGCCGCGCGCGGTCTGACGGTGCTGGCCTGGCTCGCGGAGGGCGACGCCCCGGCCGACATCGACTGGCTGCTGCAGACCCAGCGGCTGACCGGGCGCCGGCAGGAACGGATGTACGACGCCGCCGAGCGGCTCGCCGACCCGGTGCGCGAGCTCGTCGTCGCGAACTGGACCTGGGCGATGTCCAACCCGCACGGCGGCCGGGTGACCGCGCCGTTCTTCGCCAGCCGCGCCTACCCCGACGACGGGTACGCCGCGGCGCACGCCACCGTGACCCTGCTTCAACTCTGGGACCGCGTGCCCGAGGTACGCCAGGCGCTCGCCGTGGCATGGGCCGCGACGCGCACTCCCGCCGACTGGTGCAAGGCGGCGGAGCTGCGGGCCGGCCACGGCGCCGAGGTCCCGATCTTCACCTATCCCCGGGGCCCGGTACCCCCGAAGTCGGCCGTACGGCCGTGGATCAGCCGCCTTCTGAGGTGCGTCTGACCCTTCCCGAGACCGGCGGGATGGCGTGCTCCTGAGGTTCGGTTGGCTGTGACTGGTGTTTCTCTTGTGACGCCTGGGGCTACCTGAGTGACAGATCACTCGTGATGGCCGGCCCGAAGGGGGCACCTTGTCAGCTGCGATCCGGCGTGGGCGTCGGCTCGGCGCCATGGGGTTCACGACGCTCGCGATCGCCGGCCTGTCGGCCGGCCCGGTCGGCGCCCGGCCGTACGCCGGTCCGCGGTCCGGCATGGCCGGTGCCAGGCTCGGCACGGACACCGGTCCGAGCGCGCGCGACGTCGCGCGAAGCCACGAACAGGTCCGGGACGAGGCCACGCGCGTGGGGCGGATCGGCGCCGCCCTCGCCCAGGCCGACGGCCGGCTCGACGACCTCGCCGCCGAGGCGGAACTGGCCGTCGAACGCTACAACGGCGAACGCGCCAGGCTCGCCGAGGCCGAGGCGGCGTACGAGGCGGCGGCGCAGCGGACCGCGGACGCGCGCCGCCGGTTCGCCGATGTCCGGGGCGCCGTGGCGGCCCTGGCGGCGAGCGCCTATCAGAGCGGCGGCGGCCTGCTGTCCGGTGCCGCCGTGCTGGGCGGGCCGGGGGGCCCCGCCGGCTTCCTGGAGCGGGCGACGACGATGCAGGTGCTCGCCGGCCGCCGGCGTGCCCTCCTGCAACGGGAGGCCGCCGCCAAGACCGTCGCGGACGTCTTCGAACGGCAGGCGCGGGACGCCCTCGCGGCCCGGCAGGGGGCGACCCAGGGGGCCGCCGAGGCCCAGCAGGCGGCGGTCGCGGCGGTGGCGCGGCAGCAGGAGGCCGTGAAACGGATCCAGCAGCAGAAGGCCGCTCTCGTCGCCGAGCTCAACGCGGCCCGGTCACACGCCGCCGCGCTCGAACAGGCCCGCGCCGCCGCGCTGGAGCGGGCCCGTACCCAGCGGACCGTCTCCACTCACCAGGTGGTCCCGACCGGCGCCCGGCTCGGCGCCGGTGCCAAGACGCTCGTCCGCGGCCTCGCGCGGGGCTCGGACCTGGGCTCCGTCGCCGCGTCCGCCGCGTTGAAATGGCTCGGCACGCCGTACTCGTGGGGTGGTGGCAACGAGGGCGGGCCGACCCGGGGCATCGCGCAGGGGGCGGGGACTGTGGGGTTCGACTGCTCCGGCCTGGTGACGTACGCCTGGGCGCGGGCGGGGGTCCGGCTCATCCACTACGCCACCTCGCAGTACAACGCCGGACCGCACCCGTCGAAGAGCGAGTTGCGCCCGGGCGACCTGGTCTTCTTCGCGCATGACCCCGCCGACCCGGGCACGATCCATCACGTCGGGATCTACATCGGCAACGGCCAGATGGTGGAGGCGCCGTTCACCGGGGCACGGGTACGGATCTCTCCGGCGTTCCGCGCGGATTACGCCGGAGCCACCCGTCCCGCTGCCGTTCAGTGACCGTGCTGGGCCGCCCGCTTGAGCGAACGCTCGATCTCGGCCTCGGCCTCCGTACGGCCGGTCCAGCTCGCGCCCTCGACGGACTTGCCGGGCTCGAGGTCCTTGTAGACCTCGAAGAAGTGCTGAATCTCCAGGCGATCGAACTCGGGCACGTGGTGGATGTCCCGCAGGTGTTCCGAGCGCGGGTCCGTGGCGGGCACGCACAGCACCTTGTCGTCGCCGCCGGCCTCGTCGGTCATCCGGAACATCCCGATCGTGCGGCACCGGATCAGGCAGCCGGGGAATGTCGGCTCCTGCAGCAGGACCAGCGCGTCGAGAGGGTCGCCGTCCTCGCCCAGCGTGTTGTCGATGAACCCGTAATCGGCGGGATACTGAGTGGAGGTGAACAACATCCGGTCTAGCCGGATTCGGCCGGTCTCGTGGTCCATCTCGTACTTGTTGCGCTGACCCTTAGGAATCTCGATAGTTACGTCGAATTCCACAATGTCCTCCGCTCCCCGGGGCGGGCCGAGGTTGTTCTGGTTGGATGTTGGCTCGTACAAGCATGTCGCACGTCATGAGTGCACGGCGATCGGGGAGGGGCGTCACGTGCCGAGGCCTGAGCGCGTCGTGGCCATGCTCACACTGGCGCTCCTGAACGTTTTCCTCGTCGCCGCAGCGCTCGCAGTGGTCAAGCTCACACCAGACCGTTCCCTGGCGGTACGCCCGCCAACCGTCGCGGACCGGGCGCTCGTGACCGCGGCGGCACCGGCGCTGGGCCCCACGGCCGCGACCGCGCCGCTGCCGGCGGCGGGCGACCTCACGTCGCGACTGGACGGGCTGATGCGCGCGGCCGGGATGGGATCGAACCTGACCGGCACCGTGATCGACGTGGCCACCGGCCGCGCGCTGTACGCGAGCAATGCCGACAAGCCCGCCGTTCCCGCCTCGACCACCAAGCTGACCACCTCGACGGCGGTCCTCGCGGCGGTCGGGCCCGACCACCGGATCACCACCAAGGCCGTGAAGGGCGGCGGCGGCGTCATCCTCGTCGGCGGCGGCGACCCCACCCTGACCCGTACGGCGGCCAAGAACGCCTATCCCCGGCCGGCCTCGCTCGCCGACCTGGCCAAGCAGACCGCCGCCGCGCTGAAGACGGCCGGCACCCGGCGCGTCCGGGTGGACTACGACCTGTCGCTCTTCCCGGGCTCGCAGATGGGGCCCGGCTGGAAGTCCAACTACGTCTCCGAAGGCGACGTCTCCCCGGTGTCCGCGCTCGAGGTGGACGAGGGCCGGGTCGCCCCCTCGGCGCACCAGCGCGTCGCGAACGCGCCCCGCATCGCCGTCGACGCGTTCGTGAAGCTGTTGAAGAAGCAGGGGGTCTCCGCGACGGTCGGCACGTCCACCACCGCTCCCCAGGGCGCCCAGCAGCTCGGCGCCGTGCAGTCGCCGCCGATCTCGGCGCTGGTGGAGGAGCTGCTGACCCGCAGCGACAACGACATCGCCGAGGCGATGGCCCGGCAGGTGGCCCTCGCCCGCCACCGGCCGGCGTCGTTCGCCGGGGGAGCGACGGCCGTACACGAGGCGCTGGGGCGGCTGGGCCTCGGCACAGGAGCGGACACCGTCGACGGCAGCGGCCTGTCCGCCCACAACCGGATCACCCCGAACGCCCTGGCCAGGATCCTGGTGGCCGCCGCCTCGCCCGCCCACCCGGAGCTGGCCTCGGTGATGTCCGGGATGCCGATCGGCGGCTTCTCCGGCACCCTCGCGAACCGCTACCGCAGCGGCCCGTCCGCCACCGGAATGGGACTCGTGCGCGGCAAGACCGGCACACTCGACGGCGTCAACACCCTCGCCGGAGTGGCCTACGACGCCGACGGGCGGCTCCTCTCGTTCGCCTTCATGGCCAACAACGTCACGAACGTGACCGCCGCGCTGGCCGCGCTCGACCGCTTGGCGGGCAGCCTCACGACATGCGGCTGCCACTGACCTCCGCGATCGTTCCGGCAGGCGGCCGGCCGACCCCGGCGCGGCTTTCCGGGCGTCGACCGTCCCCGACCTCCGCGAACGCTCCGGGAGTCGTCGGTGCCCCTTCACGCGTTGGGCGGATAGTGGGTATGCCCCGGGAAAGAGCGGGGACGTACGGTAGAGGTGCCCGGCCGGAGAGGTTTGTGATGCCAGCATCCATGATCGACTGGAACGTCGCCGTACAGACGGGGACCCGTCTCGTCCGCTCGGGACCCCAGGTGACCCCCACCGAAGCCCGCCAGGTCGTCGTCGAGCTCAGAGAGCTGTCGAAGATCGCGCAGGGCCATGTGCGGGAGTTCACCGGGATGGACGGCGGGCTCGACCCGTCACCGGCCAAGGTCGTCGACCGGCCGGGGTGGATCAAGGCGAACGTCGACGGCTTCCGCGTCGTCCTCGAACCCCTGATGGAACAGCTTCAGGAGCGCCGGGGCGGCGGGATGCTCGGCGGTTTGGGCGGAGCCGCCGGCGGCGCGGTCGTCCAGGCGGTGGGCTCGCGGGTGACCGGCGCCCAGGTGGGGGCGATCCTCGCGTACATGGCCAGCCGGGTGCTCGGCCAGTACGAGCTGTTCCTGCCGCCGGACCCGACCGGCCGCGCGCCGACGGGGCGGCTGACGCTCGTCGCGCCCAACATCGTCAGCGCCGAGCAGGAGCTCGACGTCGACGCCCATGACTTCCGGCTGTGGGTGTGCCTGCACGAGGAGACGCACCGGGCGCAGTTCGCCTCGGTGTCGTGGCTGCGCGCCTACGTCCAGGACCAGATGACGGCGTTCCTGCTGGCCGCCGACCTCGACCCGGGCGCGTTGCTCGAGCGGCTGCGTGACGTGGGCGAGGCGGTCGCGGACGCGGTGCGCGGCGGCGAGGGCAACCTCATCGACGCCATCCAGACACCGGAGCAACGCGAGATCCTCGACCGCCTGACCGCCGTGATGACCCTCGCTGAGGGGCACGGCGACTACGTGATGGACGCCGTCGGCCCCGAGGTGGTGCCCAGCGTCGCGGAGATCCGCGCCAGGTTCCAGCACCGCCGCGAGGGCGGGTCCGGGGTGGATCGGACCATCCGGCGGCTGCTCGGCCTGGACCTGAAGATGAAGCAGTACGCCGAGGGCTCCCGGTTCGTCAGGCAGGTCATCGACCAGGTCGGCATGGACAGCTTCAACCGCGTCTGGACCTCGCCGAACACCCTGCCGACCCACCTGGAGATCCAGGACCCCGCGCTGTGGGTCGGCCGGGTCATCGGCAAGCCGGAGCTGCCGCCCGTCGGCGAGTGACCGGCGGACAGGCCTGAACCCGACCGGGGCGGCACCGCATCCGCGCGATCGCCGGCGGCGGTGCCGTGCCCGGACGCGTCGCCGCTCACCTGGGGTGGCGCCGGACTTCAGCGCGCTCGCCACTCCTCTTCGAGCATCGCGTAGACGACCTCGTCCGCCCATTCGCCCTTGAGGGTCCGGGCGTGTCTCAGGTGGGCTTCGCGGCGCATGCCGAGGCGTTCCAGGACTCGCGCGGACGCGGTGTTGCGCCCATTGAGACGCCCGACGATGCGGTGGAGTCCGAGCTCCTCGAATCCGAGCCGAAGCATCACCTGGGCCGCCTCCGTGGCGTACCCCTTACCGCCGTGATCGGGATGAAAGATGTAGCCGATCTCGCCCTGCCGGTGCTCCCGGCTGGTCCAGAAGAGCACGACGTCGCCGATCACTTTGCCGGTATCCGGCAGCACCACCGCCAGAGCCAGGCTGTCATCCTCATCGTCCAGCGTCGTGGACCGGAGGCGCTCCCGCAACGACTGCCGCACCTGGTCACGGTCGCGAGCATCGAACAAGAGGTAGCGCGTCACCTCAGGCCGGGACTGGATGTCGTACAGGTCATCGAAATCGCTCTCGGCGAAGGGCCGGATGATCAGCCGGTCCGACCTGAGCGGGTAAACGGGTTTGAGCATCCCCAAGATCATATTGACGATCGGTGCGGGGGCCGCACCTCCGCCGGTCGCCGCCCTGGAGAATGGGGGCGTGGGACCTGATCCGGCGGTCGCGGCGGTACGCCTGGCGGTCCGCCGTACCCTCCGCGAGATCGAGCCGGGCGACCTGGTGCTCGTCGCGTGCAGCGGCGGCGCCGACTCGCTCGCGCTGGCCGGTGCGCTGGCCTTCGAGGCGGCCAGATCCGGCCATCGAGCCGGCGGGATCACCGTCGACCACGGCCTGCAGGAAGGCTCGGCCGAGCGCGCCGCCGACGTCGTACGGACGATGGCGGGGCTCGGTCTCGACCCGGTCGAGGCCGTCCGCGTCGTCGTCGGGGAGTCCGGCGGCCCCGAGGCGGCCGCCCGCGAGGCGCGGTACGCCGCGCTCGCCGACGCCGCCGCACGCCACCGCGCCACCGCCGTGCTGCTCGGGCACACGCTGGACGACCAGGCCGAGACCGTACTGCTCGGCCTGGCACGCGGCTCGGGCGCGCGGTCCCTCGCCGGGATGGCGAAGGCGGCGGGCCGCTACCGCCGTCCGCTGCTCGACCTCGACCGCGACCTGATCCGCCGGGCCTGCCTGGCGATGGGCCTGGCGCCGTGGGACGACCCGCACAACGGCGACCCGGCCTTCGCCCGGGCGCGGATCCGCCGGGACGTGCTGCCGGTGCTGGAGAAAGAGCTCGGGCCGGGGGTGGCGGCCGCGCTGGCCCGTACGGCGCGGATGCTGCGCGACGACGCCGACGCCCTCGACGCCTGGGCCGAGCGAGCACTCCAGGAGGCCGTCGCACCGGCCGACCAGCCCGTTCCCGCAACGGATTCGCCGGTGACGGACGGGCCCCCGACGGGCTCGCCCGGGTCGGGCCCGCCGGCTGAGGAGCCGTCGACGACGGGTCCGGTCGCGGAGGACGGTCGGAGCTCGCCGCACCTCGACGCGCCGGCCGGGCCACCCGACGCACCCGGCCTGGGGGACGGACCGAGTGCGTTGCGGATCGACGTCTTGAGCGGGCTGCCGCGTGCCGTACGGACCCGCGTTCTGCGGCGTGCGGCGATCGCCGCGGGCAGTCCGCCGGGCACCCTGGCGGCCGTCCACGTCGACGCCGTGGACGCCCTCGTCACGGCGTGGCGGGGGCAGTCTCACGTGGACCTACCCGGGCACGTCCGGGCGTGGCGCAGGTATGAAAAGCTGCTCTTCGGGCCGTCCGAAACAAGCCAGGCGATCCGGACTGTTCGGGCGGGCAGGGAGTGACGCGGCCGGTGGCCGCATGATCGCGAAAGGCTCTGCGGTGGACGAAACGGACATGCGAGCAGATCTGGAGAAGGTGCTCATTCCGGAGGAGGAGCTCCAGAAGAAGATCCGGGAGCTCGCCGCCCAGATCGACGCCGACTACGCAGGCCGGGAGATCCTGCTCGTCGGGGTGCTGAAGGGCGCGGTCATGGTCATGGCGGACCTGGCCCGCGCGCTGCACGCGCCGATCTCCATGGACTGGATGGCCGTCTCCTCGTACGGCTCGGGCACGCAGTCCTCCGGCGTGGTGCGCATCCTCAAGGACCTGGACGCGGACATCATGGACCGGCACGTCCTGATCGTCGAGGACATCATCGACTCCGGGCTCACCCTCCACTGGCTGATGAGCAACCTCGAGTCGCGCGGCCCGGCCTCACTGGAGGTGTGCACGCTGCTGCGCAAGCCGGAGGCCGCCAAGATCGAGGTCGACGTGAAGTACGTCGGATTCGACATCCCCAACGAGTTCGTGATCGGTTACGGCCTCGACTACTCCGAGAGGTATCGCAACCTTCCGTTCGTGGGAACACTTGCGCCACACGTCTACGGTGGAAGTGGGGAACAAGAGGGTTAGCTTAGTACGTTGCACGTTGCGAAGTAGGGCACCCGGTCGTCGTGCTGCGGCCTTCCGTGAGACCGGTGTACCTTCGGTACCCCGGCTGTTATGCGGGGAGCCACACTCGGGAAGGCCGCCTCGACGCCTTACGCGGCGAGGTCTTGAAGAAGCTGGTCAGGAGGGACGGGCCCCATCGCGGGGCACCGCATAAATGGATCTGAAGCGCTACTTTCGCGGGCCGTTGCTATGGATTCTGGCCTTCGGGGCGCTGGTGCTCCTCGTCATGTACGGGATCAATCCCGGCGGCTCGTACGAGAAGGCCGACACCTCGAGGGTCGTCCAGGCCATCCAGAACAACGAGGTGACCTCCGCCCAGATCATCGACAAGGATCAGCGGATCGAGGTCAAGCTCAAGAACGGCAAGCAGCTGCAGGCCTCGTGGGTCAGCGGCCAGGGCAACGACCTGGCCAAGCTGCTGCAGAGCAAGGCCGATGCCGGCAACCTGAAGAGCTACAACACCTCGGTGCCGAAGCAGAACGTCTTCTTGAGCCTGCTGTTCAGCTTCCTGCCGATCGTGGTCGTCGTGCTGATCTTCTTGTTCATCATGAACCAGATGCAGGGCGGCGGCTCGCGGGTGATGAACTTCGGCAAGTCGCGGGCCAAGCTGGTCACCAAGGACACCCCCAAGACGACCTTCGCGGACGTCGCCGGAGCTGACGAGGCGATCGAGGAGCTGCAGGAGATCAAGGAGTTCCTGCAGAACCCGGCCAAGTTCCAGGCCATCGGAGCGAAGATCCCCAAGGGCGTGCTGCTGTACGGCTCGCCCGGTACGGGTAAGACGCTGCTGGCCCGCGCGGTCGCGGGCGAGGCGGGCGTGCCGTTCTACTCGATCTCCGGTTCGGACTTCGTCGAGATGTTCGTCGGTGTCGGCGCCTCGCGAGTCCGCGACCTGTTCGAGCAGGCCAAGGCGAACGCCCCGTCGATCATCTTCGTCGACGAGATCGACGCGGTCGGCCGGCACCGTGGTGCGGGCCTCGGCGGCGGTCACGACGAGCGCGAGCAGACGCTGAACCAGCTGCTCGTCGAGATGGACGGCTTCGATGTCAAGGGCGGCGTCATCCTGATCGCCGCGACGAACCGGCCGGACATCCTCGACCCGGCGCTGCTGCGTCCGGGCCGTTTCGACCGCCAGATCGTCATCGACCGGCCCGACCTCGAGGGCCGGAAGGGCATCCTGCGGGTGCACGGTCGCGGCAAGCCGTTCGCGCCGGACGTCGAGCTGGACACGATCGCGCGCCGGACGCCGGGCTTCACCGGCGCCGACCTCGCCAACGTGATCAACGAGGCGGCGCTGCTGACGGCACGTCAGGACCGCAAGCAGATCGACATGAACACCCTCGAGGAGTCGATCGACCGGGTCATGGCGGGGCCGGAGCGCAAGAGCCGGGTCATGTCCGACCAGGAGAAGAAGACGATCGCCTACCACGAGGGCGGTCACGCGCTCGTGGCGCACGCGCTGCCGAACGCCGACCCCGTGCACAAGATCACGATCTTGTCGCGCGGCCAGGCGCTGGGCTACACGATGACGCTGCCGATGGAGGACAAGTTCCTCGCCAGCCGTTCGGAGATGCTCGACCAGCTCGCCATGCTGCTCGGCGGCCGTACGGCCGAGGAGCTGGTGTTCCACGAGCCGACGACCGGCGCGGCCAACGACATCGAGAAGGCCACGTCGATCGCCCGCAAGATGATCACCGAGTACGGCATGTCCGAGCGCCTCGGCGCGCGGAAGTTCGGTGAGGGCAACGGCGAGCCGTTCCTCGGCCGGGAGATGTCGCACAGCCGTGACTACTCCGAGGAGATCGCCTCGGCGATCGACGACGAGGTCCGCCGCCTGATCGAGTCGGCGCACGACATCGCGTGGGAGATCCTCGTCGAGTACCGCGACGTGCTCGACGACCTCGTCCTCCACCTCATGGACAAGGAGACCCTCTCCAAGAACCAGGTGCTGGAGATCTTCGCGCCGATTCAGAAGCGGCCGGCGAACCCGTCGTACAGCGGCTATGGCAAGCGGCTGCCGTCCGACCGCCCGCCGGTGCTGACGCCGAAGGAGCTGGCGCTGCTCGGCCCGAAGGACGTCCAGGACCTCACCCAGGGCAATGGCAGCGGCGCGTCCCGTCCGGCGCTCGGCGAGCCGCAGGACACCGATTCCGAAGGCAAGGCGTGAGCGAAGAGCTCGTACCTCACGGACCGCCGATCGACCACGCGCGGGTCGAGAAGGCGGTCCGTGAGATCCTGATCGCGGTCGGGGAGGACCCCGACCGCGACGGGCTGCTCGACACCCCGGCGCGGGTCGCCCGCGCGTACGCCGAGCAGTTCGCCGGGCTGCGGCAGCGGCCCGAGGACGTGCTCAACACGGTGTTCGACGCCGACCACGATGAGATGGTGCTCGTCAAGGACATCGAGGTGTACAGCACCTGCGAGCACCACCTCGTGCCGTTCCACGGCGTCGCGCACGTCGGCTACACGCCGAACGAACGCGGGCAGATCACCGGACTGTCCAAGCTCGCCCGGCTCGTCGACGTGTACGCCCGGCGCCCCCAGGTGCAGGAGCGGATGACGTCGCAGATCGCCGACGCGCTCATGGACGTCCTGAAGCCGCGCGGCGTGATCGTCGTCATCGAGGCCGAGCACCTGTGCATGACCATGCGCGGGGTGCGCAAGCCGGGCGCGAAGACGGTGACCTCCGCGGTGCGCGGCGACTTCCGCGACTCGGCCAGCACCCGCGCCGAGGCGATGAGCCTGATCCTGGGCCGCTGACATCTGTCCGCGCAGTGACGGCTTACTGACTTAGCGGGCCGTGCGCGAACTCTCAGCGTCGACCGATCGTCAAACCCCTCTAGGAACCGATGTCGGTGTTGCCGGCACGCCGGGGAAGACCCGGTCGACGACGCTGTGGGGACGCTGATGGAGGACACGAAGCACGACGCGCAGCGCCGTGCCGAGCCGGGCGATCGCACCGGAGCACTGGACCGCCGCACCCGGCGGCGCTGGGTTCCGGCCACCGCCGGATGGCTGTCGTTCCTGATCGGCCTCCACGACGTCATCGGCGCCCTGCTACCCGAGTGGCACCGCCGGATGGTGCGCCTCGACGAGTACGTCCCCGGCTCGCTGAACAACGCGGCCCGCACGGCCACGCTCGTCGCCGGGCTGCTCCTGCTCCTGCTGTCCCACGGCCTGCGCCGCCGCAAGCGCCGCGCGTGGCGCGCGGTCGTCGGCCTGCTCGCCTTCACGATCGTCTCCCACGCCGTCAAGGACTTCGCGCTGTCGGCCATCGTCGCCGCCGTGATCTTCGGGGCGCTGATCTACTTCCGCGACGAGTTCTACGCCACCGGCGACCCGCGGACCCGGTGGCGGGCCCTGTGGGTCGGGTCGTTCCTCGCCGCGGCCAGCGTCGGGGTCGGTCTGCTGTTCATCGCCCTGAACCACCACGGGCTCGTCCGCGACTACTCCCTCGCCGAGCGCCTGCGGCACGTGATCGGCGGCCTGTTCGGCGCGTCCGGGCCGGTGACGTTCGTCTCCGACCGCCGGAACGACCTGTTCAGCCTGATACTGGGCAGTCTCGGCCTGTTCACCGCCGGGACGACGATCTTCCTGTTCCTGCGGCCGGCCGAGCCCGCCCCGTCGCTGTCCGCCGCGGACGAGGACCGGATCCGGGACCTGCTCGCCCGCCAGGGCACCCGCGACTCGCTCGGCTACTTCTCCCTCCGCCGGGACAAGAGCGTCATCTGGTCCCCGACCGGGAAGGCGTGCGTCACCTACCGCGTGGTGTCCGGCGTGATGCTGGCCGGGGGCGACCCGATCGGCGACCCGGAGGCGTGGCCCGGCGCCATCGAGGCGTTCCTGGAGGAGGCGGCCCGGCACGCCTGGGCACCCGCGGTGATGGGCTGCAGCGAGCTGGCCGCGGAGGTCTGGTGCCGTGACACGGGCCTGTCGGCGCTCGAGCTTGGCGACGAGGCGGTCGTCGACGTCGCGGAGTTCTCCCTCGAGGGCCGGACGATGCGCAACGTTCGCCAGATGGTCAACCGGGTGGCCCGCCAGGGGTACACCGCCGAGGTCCGCCGCGAGAAGGACTTCGCGCCCGACGAGCTCAAGGCGCTGTGGGACCAGGCCGACGCGTGGCGCGGCACCGACACCGAGCGCGGGTTCTCGATGGCGCTGGGCCGCGTGGGCGAGCCCGGCGACGAGGAGTGCGTGGTCGCCACCGCCGTCAACGACGGCGAGCTGCACGCGATCCTGCACTTCGTCCCCTGGGGCACCGACGGCCTGTCCCTCGACCTCATGCGCCGCGACCGCGCCGCCCAGCCCGGTCTCAACGACTTCCTCATCGTCGAGGCGATCAAGGCGGCCACCGACCTGGGCGTCAAGCGGGTCTCGCTGAACTTCGCCGTCTTCCGCGCGGCGCTGGCCCGCGGCGAGCGGATCGGCGCCGGACCCGTCCTCAAGGCCTGGCGCGGCCTGCTGATCTTCCTGTCGCGCTGGTTCCAGATCGAGTCGCTGTACAAGTTCAACGCGAAGTTCCAGCCGGTGTGGCAGCCGAGGTTCTTCGTCTATCCGGGCCCGGGCGACGCGCCTCGTATCGCCCTGGCCGCGCTGGAGGCGGAGGCGTTCATCGTCTGGCCGCGCCTGCGCATCCCCGGCCTCAAACGCCCTTCCAAGCGCACCTGACCCGACAGTACGGCCCGCGCGGCGAGCCCATAGGCTGAGCGCATGACCATGAGCGTCGCCGGCCTGCCCGACCCAGGGCGCTGTCTCGTCATGGGCGTCGTCAATGTCACGCCCGATTCCTTCTCCGACGGTGGCGCCTGGTTCGACCACGACGCCGCGATCAGGCGGGGCCTCGACCTCGTCGCCGAGGGCGCCGACATCGTCGACGTCGGAGGCGAGTCGACCCGCCCAGGCGCCCAGCGGGTCTCGCTGGGCGAGGAGCTTCGCCGCGTGATCCCGGTGATCGAGGCGCTCTCCGCCGAGGGCGTGCCGGTCAGCGTCGACACGATGCGAGCGGAGGTCGCCGAGGCCGCCATCGCCGCCGGGGCCCGGCTGGTCAACGACGTCAGCGGCGGGCTCGCCGACCCCGCCATGCCCCGGGTGGTGGCCAAGGCCGCCGTCCCGTACGTGGTGATGCACTGGCGTGGGCACAGCCATGACATGGACAAGCGCGCGGTGTACGCCGACGTGGTGCGCGAGGTACGCGACGAGCTGCGGGCCCGCATCGAGGCGGTCATCGACGAGGGCGTCGACCCGTCCCTGGTGATCGTCGATCCGGGCCTCGGCTTCGCCAAGCGGCCCGAGGACAACCACAACTGGACTCTCCTGGCCCACCTCGATGCCCTGCGGGCCCTGGGCCATCCCGTCCTCGTGGCCGCGTCCCGCAAACGGTTCCTGGGCCGGCTGCTCGCCGCCTCCGACGGCACGCCACGCCCGTTCGCCGAGTCCGACGACGCGACCGTGGCGATCACGGCGCTGGCCGCCGCCGCGGGGGCCTGGTGCGTACGCGTGCACGACGTCCGTCCCAACGCCGACGCCGTACGCGTCGCGGCGGCATGGGGAGCCGCCCGGTGACCGAGCTGGACGTACGCGAGGTCGAGGTGGTGCACGCGGAGTTCTACGCCGCCTTCGAGTCGGCCGACCTCGACCGGATGGGGGCGGTCTGGGCCGACGGCTCGTACGCCGACGACGTGGTGTGCGTGCACCCGGGCTGGCCGCTGATCCGCGGTCGCAGCGCGGTCCTCCGCTCCTGGGCGCTGATCATGGCGAACACCCCGTACATCCAGTTCGTGCTCACCGACACCCAGATCAGGGTCTCCGGCGACCAGGCCGTCGTCAGCTGTGCGGAGAACATCATCACCGCCGCGGAGGAGACCGAGATCGGCCTCACGTCCGGGGGAAGCGTCGTGACCACCAACGTGTTCGTACGTACGGAGACCGGGTGGCGGCTGTGGCTCCACCACGGCTCGCCCGTGCTGGGCAGGGAAGAAGAAGTGGCCGAGTGAGCGAGGAACGCGTGGCGACCAGCACCGAGCGGCGAGCCGCCGAGCGAGTGAGGCCGGGGGTGGGCCCCGACAGGGGGCTGGAGACCAGCACGTGGTCGGTGAGGGACGAGCCGGCCGCGGAGCGAGTGAGAAGGCGAGCGCGGCAGTGAGCACAGATCGGATCGTGCTGCGGGGCCTGCGGGCATGGGGCCGGCACGGCGTGCTGCCCGCCGAGCGGGAGCTCGGCCAAGAATTCATCATCGACGTCGCTCTGGGCCTTGACATCCGCCCCGCCGCGGCCGGAGATGATCTATTGCGTACCGTCGACTACGGCGCACTGGCCGACCGGCTGGTGTCCGTGGTCGAAGGCGAACCCGTCAACCTGATCGAGACGCTGGCCGAGCGCTTGGCGGCCCGCTGCCTCGACGTGGCACAGGTGGAGAGCGTGGAGATCACCGTGCACAAGCCGAACGCCCCCGTGCCGCACCCGTTCACCGACGTGGCCGTGACGATCCACCGGAGCCGCTCATGACGACTACCGAGCAGAAGCGCCGGACCGTGCTGTCGCTGGGCAGCAACCTCGGCGACCGCCTCGACAACCTGCAGGAGGGGATAGACGCGCTCTTCGACGCGCCCGGCCTCGACTTCGTCGCGATCTCCCCGGTCTATGAGACCAAACCGGTCGGGGGTCCGGAGCAGGACGACTTCCTCAACGTGGTGATCGTGGCCGACAGCAGCGTCGCGCCGCAGTCGCTGCTCGAGCGCGTGCTGAACATCGAGGAGTCGATGGACCGTGTGCGCGTGGTCCGCTGGGGGCCGCGCACACTCGACATCGACATCGTCACCGTGAACGACGTGACGTCGGACGCCCCGGAGCTGATCCTGCCGCACCCGCGCGCCCACGAGCGGGCGTTCGTGCTGGTCCCGTGGGCGGACGTCGACCCGGACGCCTCGCTGCCGGGCCGCGGCCGGATCGCGGACCTGCTGCCCTCGGTCGCGGACCAGGAGCTCCGGCGCCGTGACGACCTGACCCTGCAGCCGCCCGCGTGAAGCCAACACGGATCACGGTCCTGGCCGCCGTACTGATCGGCGTCGCCGTCGTGGTGTGGGCGTTGGTGCGCTTCTGGTACACCTCGCTGCCGCTGCTGCCCTGGACGATGGTGCCGTCGCTGCTGCTGCTCGCCTTGGGCGAGCTGTACACCGCCTTCTTCACCCGCGCCCGGATCCAGCACAAGCCCGGCACCAAGCCGATCGAGCCGCTGGTCGCCGCGCGCCTGGCGGCCCTCGGGAAGGCGAGCTCGCACGCGGCGGCCGTGCTGGTCGGCGGCTTCGCCGGCATGGCCGTCTACCTGGTCTCGTCGCTGGACAAGCCGACGCCCCGGCGTGACTTCTTCGTCAGCGGCGGGACGGCCCTGGCCGGTATCGCGCTCATCGGCGCGGCGCTGTTCCTGGAGTACGCCTGCCGGGTCCCGAAGGGCCCGGAGGACGAGGACGACCGCAAGCACGCTTCGCGCACCTGAATGTCGGTGCCGGCTGCGATCCTGGGAGGGCGCAGCGACCGGTGAGACAGGAGGCGCGGATGTCGTCCGCAGAGGAGTTCCGCGGGTTCGCGCTCGCGCTGCCCGAGGCCGAGGAGCGGGAGACCTGGGGCCGGGCGACGTTCCGGGTCCGCGACAAGATCTTCGCGATGCTGTCGGAGGACGGCGCGTCGGCGAGCGTGAAGGCCACCAAGGACGAGCAGACGGCCCTGCTCGCCGAGGACCCGGAGATCTTCTCCTTCCCGGCGTACGTCGGGCGGCACGGCTGGATCGGCGTCGACGTGGCGCGGATCGACGGTGAGCACCTCCGCGAGCTCCTCATCGACGCGTGGCGGCTGACCGCGCCGAAACGCCTGGTGAAGAGCCACGAGGCGGATCGTTAGTCCCACGTCCTCCACGCGCTCTGGCCTTCAGCGACCTCCCGGAAGATCCGTTTGAACCGGGCGAAGGCCTCCGCGCCGACGTCCTGGGCGTGGCGCTCCTCGATGCCGGCGAGGATCGCGTCGGAGCGGGTCATCTGGTCGAGGCCGCGCGGAGTCGGAACGATCAGCTTCGCGCGCCGGTCGGCCGGATCGGGGCGGCGCTCGACGTAGCCGAGCGCCTCCAGTTCGTCGATGACCTTGCCGACGACCTGCTTGTGCTGGCCGGAGCGGCGGGCCAGGTCGGTGGCGCGGCTGCCCTCCGGGTCCAGGTAGGCCAGGACCGCTCCGTGCTGGGGCCGCAGGTCCGGATGCCCGTGCCGGGCGAGGGTGTCGAACAGCTCCTCCTGGACGGCGAACAGCAGCCGGCTGGTGAGAACGCCCAGGTCCGGGTCGTGTCGCTTGCGTTCACTCCGTCGCATGGCCACTCCCACAACTAGTCACCCATATAGATAGTCACTGACATTGACTATCTATATGGGTGACTATAACGTCATCGGCGTACGAACGCGATCGAGGAGGCAGTGATGGCGACGACGGTGGAGCTGACCCGGTTCAAGGTCGCACCCGACAGGACCGAGGCGCTGCTGGCGGCCCGGCCGGGAATGCTGGCCGACTTCCGCGCCGACCGCGAGGGATTCCTGGACGCCCGGCTGGTCGCCCTGCCGGGCGGCGAGTGGCTCGATGTCGTGGAGTGGCGCTCGTCCGCCGACTTCGCGGCCTCGCGCGCCAAGGGCGCGAACCTGCCGGGCATCGCGGCGTTCTTCGCCGCGATCGACGAACTGGTCGGCAGCGAGGAAGGCGTCCTGGCCTGACGGGCCGGACGAGCCAGGGTGGAGCACGCCTCGCGGCAGCGGTCCTGCGAGCGGGCGATCCAAAATAGTAGCCATGGCTACTGTAGCCATGTACAGTAACTGACATGGCTAAGGCACCGAAGGGGCCGACGCCGGGCTACCTGGTCTGGCGGCTGGCGAACAAATGGCGCGTCGCGGTGGACCGCGGGCTCGCGCCGCTCGGGCTCACCCACGCCCAGTACGTGATGCTGTCGTCACTGTTCGGGCTGGAGTACGCCGGGTCGCGGCCCAGCCAGCGCGAGCTGGCCGACCACACCGGCCTGGAGCCGCTGTACGTCTCGAAGCTCGCCCGCTCGCTGGAGGCGGACGGCCTCATCGCGCGCGCCCGCGACCTCGCCGACACCCGGACGGTCCGCCTCACGCTCACTGAGAAGGGCCGCGACACCGTCCGCCCGGCGATCGAGCGGGTCCAGGAGCTGCTGGACCAGCTCCTGGCCCCGCTCGGCGGGCAGGACGACGCGCGGACCGCGGCGTTCGTCCGCGACCTGACGGCCCTCCTCGACGTCCCCCTCGATCGCTCGCGAAAGGACTCCTGACATGCCAGAGATCAACGTGCTCGACTCGACCATCCACTACGAGGACTCCGGCGAGGGGCCGACCTTCGTCTTCCTCCACGGCAACCCGGCCTCGTCCCATGTGTGGCGGAACGTCCTGCCCGGCGTCAGCGCCGCGCTGCTCGCCCCCGACCTCATCGGGATGGGCCGCTCCGGCAAGCCCGACATCTCCTACGACTTCGCCGACCACGCCCGCTACCTCGACGCCTGGTTCGACGCCCTCGGTCTGGAGCAGGTCGTTCTGGTGGGCCACGACTGGGGCGGGGCGCTCGCCTTCGACTGGGCGGCCCGCCACCCCGACCGGGTCCTCGGCCTGGCGTTCTTCGAGAGCATCGTCAAGCCGATGGCCTGGGAGGAGCTGTCGCCGCAGGCGCGCAAGCGCTCCGAGACCATCCGGACGCCTGGGGCCGGCGAGGAGATGGTCCTGGAGCAGAACCTCTTCGTCCGCTCGGCGTTCACCGGCGGCGTGCTCACCCCGCTGATCGACGAGGAGCTGCAGACGTACCTCGCCCCGTACCCGACCCCGGAGAGCCGCCGCCCGCTCCTCGCCTGGGCGCGCCAGATGCCGCTCGGCGGCGATCCGGCCGAGCTGGTCGCCCGCATCGAGGCGTACGACGCGTGGCTGGCGAAGAGCCCGGACGTGCCGAAGCTCCTCATGACCTTCGAGGGCTCGCCCACGCTGCTCATCGGCGAGGAGATGACCGCCTGGTGCCAGGCGAACATCGCCGCCCTGGAGACCGTCTCCTGCGGCAAGGCCGGCCACCACGCCGCCGAGGACCGCCCGGAGGAGATCGCGACCGCCGTGTCCGAATGGGCGGATCGCCACGGGCTGCGCTGAGTCGTGTCCCGTCCGCGGCGGATCGGCGGATCGCCGAGGACGGGGAACGGCGATTGAGTTATAGTCGGTTTCTGATATCAGGAGGCGACTATGCCACGGAGTGCCGACAACCCGCTGGGGCTGGCGGTGATGGGGCTGCTGATGGAGCGGCCCATGCACCCGTACGAGATGGCGTCCGTGCTGCGCGAGCGAGGCAAGGACGCCAGTGTCCGGATCAACCGGGGATCGCTGTACGACGTGGTGGGCGCCCTCGAGCGCGAAGGCTGGATCACGCCGCAGGAGCGCGTCCAGGAGGGGAACCGGCCGGCCCGGACGGTTTACGCGCTCACCGAGACGGGGCGCGCCGTCTTCGTCGAGCGGCTCGACGAGCAGATCCGCAACCCGCGACGGGAGTTCCCCGTCTTCCTCACCGCCGTCGCCTACCTCGGGGCGCTCGGTCCGGACGGGGCCCGCGCCGCGCTGGGTGAGCGCGCCGACCGGCTCCGGGGCGCCATCGCCGACGACGAACGGGCCCTGGACGACGCGCTGCGGTCGGGGGAGGTGCCGCGCCTGTTCGTGATCGAGGCCGACTACGCGCTGCACATGGCGCGCAGCGAGCTGGCCTGGGTCGAGGCCACCGCCGAGCAGATCGCCACCGGAGCCCTGCCGTGGCCCGAGCACCATGACGACGAAGGAGAACGACGATGAGCGACGGCCTGCTCTTCGGGATCTACCCCGGGGGAGCGACGGGCGACGACACAGGCGGCCTGGCCACCGGCCCGAAGGATGACCCCGAGCGGATCCGGACCGCCCTCGACCGGCTGCGGCCCGACGGCCGCCCGTTCCTGGTCCGGGGGTACATCGCGTTCGTCGACGCCGACGACACCCGCGAGGTGACCCAGAGCCCGGAACGCGTCGAGCGGTACGCCGGAGGCGGGCTGGTCCTGGACCTGGTCGCCCAGTACCAGTCCCGTAGCGGGGACGTGGCCGGATACGCCGGCTTCGTCCGCGACCTGGTCCGCCGTCATGGGCACCGGACCGCGACGCTGCAGGTCACCGAGGAGCCCAACATGACCGGAAACCCGACGCTCGACGGGTACTACCCGCGCGTGCGGGAGGCCCTCGTCGAAGGGGTGGTCGCCGCCGCCGACGAGGCCCGGCGGCAGGGCCTCGACCACCTCCGGGTCGGCTTCAACACGACCCCTCTGTTCGGGCCGGGCGCCGACTTCATCGCCTCGGTGACGGACCTGGGCGGCGAGGAGTTCGTCGACGCCCTCGGCTATGTGGGCCTGGACTTCTTCCCCGACGTCTTCCAGCCCGTACCTCTGGACCGACTGCACGACGCCGTCATCGGCCTGCTCGGAATGCATCGCGCCGAGCGCCTCGCGCCCGCCGGCATCGCCCCCGAGGTGCCGCTGCACATCACCGAGAACGGCTGGCCCACCGGCCCGGACCGGTCACCCGAGCGGCAGGCCGAGGTCCTGGAGACCATCGTCCGGGCGATCGCCGCGTGCCGGGCCACGGTCGGGGTCGGCGCGTACACGCACTTCACCCTGCGCGACGCCGACAGCGGCGGCCCGGGGATGTTCCACCGCTTCGGTCTCCTGACCGACGACTACGAGCCGAAGCCGGCCTTCGCCACGTACCGGGACCTCATCGCGCGGTTCGGCGCGTAGATCCGGCATCACTGATCCGGCAGGCGCGGATGATCAGATCCGTGGTCTCCCGGGCGATCTGCTTGATCTGGGCATCGGTGATCTGCTCGGCGCCGCGCAGTGAGCGTACCTGTCCCTCGGCGCCGAGCAGCATCGCGAACTGGCGCGCGGTCCGGCCGGGATCGGGCACGCTCAGCTCTCCCCGGCGGTCACGTTCGGCCAGGTAGGCGGCGATCACCTTGGTCGGCGCCGCGCCGTCGTCGCGCCACGATCGCAGCAGTTCGGGGTGGTGCGGGAGCTCCGCGATCGTCAGCCGGTGCAGCGCCGCGTGATCGGGTGCCGTGATCGCGCGCAGTAGGTGTTCGGCCACGACCTCCAGGACGGCTCTGGGGTCACCGGTGTCGGTGAGGAGTGCCGCCACGTCTTCCAGCGTGACGCCGGTCGCGTTGCGCGCCTCTTCGACGACGGCTTGGAACAGCCGCTGCTTGTTGCCGAAGTGGCCGTACACGGTCTGCTTTCCCACGCCCGCCGCGGCCGCGATCGCGTCGACGCTCGCCCGCGCGTAGCCCTCGCGCAGGAACACCTCGGTCGCGGCGCGAAGGATCGCCCGGTGCTTGGCCGGCGAACGGCGGTCACCTGAGGAGACAGCGGTTCGATCCATGGCCTCAGCATACCGGTTGCCTAGACGGAACCGTTCCGTCTAATTTGAAACGGAACTGAACCGTCTAGTCTTGTTGGAGGTCTCATGAGTCGCCCTTCGCTCCGAGCCGAGGAGCGCACGGCACCCCAGAACCCGAGGACGGACCGGCTGGATCCCGCCCTGGTCAGGCTCGCGCTCGTCCTCATGCTCGGGGCGGTCGCGGCCGGGCTGGACATGACGATCGTCACCGTCGCGATCGGCACCCTGGGCCGGCACTTCCACGCGTCGGTCGCGACGATCCAGTGGGTCAGTACCGGCTACCTGCTGGCCCTGTCCATGGTCATCCCGCTCACCGGCTGGTCGGTCGAACGCTTCGGCGCCCGGCGCATGTGGCTCGTGTCGCTCGCGCTCTTCCTGGGCGGCTCCATGCTGTGCGGCGGCGCATGGTCGATCGGCAGCCTGATCGTCTTCCGCGTCCTGCAGGGCGTGGGCGGCGGGATGCTGCTGCCCCTGGTCCGTACGATCCTCGCCCAGGCCGCCGGTCGCGAGCGGATGGGGCGTGCCATGACGTTCGTGGTCGTGCCCGGCAGCGTCGCCCCCGCGCTCGGTCCCGTCCTCGGCGGCCTGCTGGTCGACGATCTGAACTGGCGCTGGGCGTTCTTCGTCAACGTGCCGATCTGCCTGCTCGCCCTCGCGCTGGCCTGGCGGGTGGTGCCGCGCGGCGAACGGCAGAGCGCCGACCGGCTGGACGTGCTCGGCCTGGCACTGCTGTCCGTCGGACTGGCGGCGGTCGTGTACGGGTTGTCCGAGGCCGGAAACCGGGGCGGTTTTACCGGCGGCCCGGTCGTCGGCGCTCTCGCGGCCGGCGTCACCCTGCTGGCGGCCTACGCCGTCCACGCGCTGCGCACCCGGATCACACCGATCATCGACGTACGGCTGTTCCGGGTCCGGTCCTTCAGCGCCGCCTCGGTGCTGGGGTCGCTGCTGGGCGCGTCGCTGTTCGGCGCGATGTTCCTCGTCCCGTTGTACTACCAGGACGTCCGTGGCACCGGCGTGCTCGAGGCGGGGCTCCTGCTCGCGCCGCGCGCGGTGGGCTCGGCGGTGGCGATGTTCTTCGTCGGCAGGCTGGTCGACCGCACCGGCGCGGAACGCGCCGTCACGCTGGCCGGCATGGCCCTGGCCGTCGCCGGCGTCGTCCCGTTCGCGCTGGCCGGTCCACAGACCAGCAGATGGCTCCTCGGCGTCGCGCTGTTCGTCGGGGGCCTCGGGATCGGGACGGTGCTCCTGACCGCGATGACCGCCACGTACCGTGGCCTGTCCGCGTCCCAGATGGCCCCGGCCACCAGCGCCAGCAGGATCATGCAGCAGATCGGCGGCTCGTTCGGGACCGTGCTGCTCGCCCTGGTCCTGCAGCACCAGAGCACCACGCACACCGCGTCCGCCGCGTTCCGCCAGACCTTCGGGTGGTCGCTCGCCCTGACCACGCTCGCCCTCATCCCGGCCTTCCTGCTTCCCCGGGGCGGCGGCAATCGCTGAGGTTGCGGTTTTCCGCAGGTCGACTCGGCGGCCGACCGCATTACGGAGCGGGTCGGTGATTTCTAGCGTCAAGGACATGATCGAAACGAGTACCCCGGCGGGCGGGATCGCCGGATGGGCCGCCCACGTCATGGAGTCCCTCGGCGCACCCGGAGCGGGCCTGGCCAACGCGGTGGACACGGTGTTCCCCTTCGTCCCGAGCGAGCTGATCCTGCCGCTCGCCGGATTCACGGCAGGGCAGGGGCGGATGAGCCTGGCCGCCACGATCTTCTGGGCCACGGTCGGGTCGATCGTCGGCTCGCTGGTCGTGTACGCCGCCGGCGCGCTGCTCGGCCGCGACCGTACGCGCGCGCTCGTCGAGCGGATCCCGCTCGTGAAGGCGCACGAGATCGACCGGGCGGAGGCGTGGTTCGCGCGGCACGGGGCCAAGGCCGTGTTCTTCGCCCGGATGGTCCCGGTGCTGCGAAGTCTGATCTCGGTCCCGGCGGGGATCGAGCGGATGCCGGTGGTGACGTTCACGGTGTTCACGGCGCTGGGCAGCCTGATCTGGAACACCGCCTTCGTCCTGGCCGGATACTGGCTGGGTGACAACTGGGTGCTCGTCGAGAGGTACGGCGGGCTGGTCTCGAAGGCGGTGGTGATCGTGGCGCTGGCCGCCCTCGCGTGCGTCATCGTGGCCCGGGTGACCCGGTCGCGGGCATGAAGGTGGGGTGGGCGGGCATCCGGCTGCTCGCCGTGACCGTGCTCGGCGCGGTCACGGCAG
The DNA here is from genome assembly GCF_054775715.1 of Actinoallomurus acanthiterrae. Taxonomy (NCBI): domain Bacteria; kingdom Bacillati; phylum Actinomycetota; class Actinomycetes; order Streptosporangiales; family Thermomonosporaceae; genus Actinoallomurus; species Actinoallomurus acanthiterrae. The sequence continues at coordinate 972,823 of NZ_BAAHCO010000001.1, forward strand.
TGGCCGACCTCGTCTTCGTCCTCGCCGCCGCGCCCCTGCTCCCGCTGCGCTCGTCGCGATTCGTCACCGCCGGGGCCCGATGGCTGACCGGAGTGGAGCGCCGTCGGCTCGGGCTGGAGGACGTCGGAGAGTACGGCGACCGGCGGGCGCTCGCGTACCTCGCGGTCCGCTGGCCCGTTGGCCTGCTGGGCGGCGGTGCGCTGTTCCTGCTGGCGTACGGGGCGGTCACCGCGACCGGCGCCGTGGCGGACTGGCTCTCCGGCGGACGGCCCGACGGGATGGCGCCGTCCGTACCGATCGTCGCGTACCTCACCGCCGTCGGCGTCATGCTGCTCTTCCTCGATCTCGCCGGGCTGGCGGCGGTCGTCTCACTGGAACGCCGCCTCGGCCGCCGCCTCCTCGGACCGGACGACCGGGAGCTCATGCGCCGCCGGATCGCCGAGCTCGCCGCCAGCCGCGCCGGCATCGTCGAGGCCGTCGACGCCGAACGCCGGCGCATCGAGCGCGACCTGCACGACGGCCTCCAACAGCGCCTCGTCGCCCTGGCCATGCTCCTCGGCCGGGCCCGCCGGAACGGCTCGGACGACCTGTACCGGCAGGCCCACGACGAGGCACAGCGGGCCGTGGAGGAGCTACGCGAGGTGGCGTGGCGCGTCTACCCGGCCGCGCTGGACGAGCTGGGCCTGGCCGAGGCCCTCGCCACCGTCGCCGAGCGCTCGCCCGTGCCCGTACGGCTCCGCTGTGAGCTGCCCGTACGGCCCGCGCCGCAGGTCGAGACGGCGGCGTACTTCACCGTACGGGAGGCCGTCACGAACGCCGCCAAGCACGCCGGCGCCACCCTGGTCGACGTGTCGGTCACCACGCCCGACACCATGGTGATCGTGCGGATCACCGATGACGGGACGGGCGGCGCGGACTCGGGCGGGAGCGGGCTGACCGGCCTGGCCCGCCGGATCGCCGCGCTCGACGGGCGGCTCACGGTCACCAGCCCGCCCGGCGGGCCGACCGTCGTCGAGGCGGTGCTGCCGTGCGCGTGATCCTGGCCGAGGACTCCACCCTGCTGCGTGAGGGCCTCGTACGGCTGTTGGCCGAGGAGGGACACGAGGTCGTCGCCGCGACCGCCGACGCGGACGCGCTGCTCGCCGCGGTCGACGCCGACCCGCCGGACGTCACCGTCGTCGACGTACGGATGCCGCCGACCCACACGGACGAGGGGCTGCGGGCGGCACTCGAGATCCGGCGGAGGCATCCCGGCGTCGGTGTGCTCGTGCTGTCGCAGTACGTCGAGAAGCGCTACGCGACCGAGCTGCTGTCCTCCGACACCCAGGGCGTCGGCTACCTGCTCAAGGACCGGGTCGCCCAGGTGCAGGAGTTCCTGGACGCGCTGGAACGGGTGGGCGCGGGCGGCGCGGCGTTCGACCCCGAGGTGGTCCGGCAGCTCCTCGCCCGCACGACGCACGTCGACCCGCTGAGCCACCTCACCGCCCGCGAGCGCGACGTGCTGTCGCACATGGCCCAGGGCCACACGAACGCGTCGATCGCCGCACAGCTTCACATCTCGCAGAGCGCCGTCGAGAAGCACATCAACGCGATCTTCGACAAGCTCCGCCTGTCCGGCGACGGCGGCTACAGCCGCCGCGTCCTGGCCGTCCTCCGCTACCTGGGGTCCTAGCCGTCGCCGCTTCCTGCGCTCTATGAGCAGCGACCGCCGAGGATCATCTCACGGTCCGGAGAAGCCCGGGGCGAAAGTCGCGGCGGCGATCTTCGTGATGTACGGCGACTCCGAGCCGTCCTTGTTGCCGGTCGCGTTGAGCGAGTAGACGAGGACGCGCCGCAGGTCGCGGGTGGCGAACACCCCGCTCGTGTAACCCGGCCGGGCGCCGGTCTTCCCCCAGACCGTGACGCCGTTCGGCAGCGTGGTCCGCGTCAGGCCGACGCTGAAGCAGGCCCGTCCGGCGTACGGGCCGACGTTGCAGTTGTGGCCGTCGGCGTACTTCACGTCGGGAACGGTGAACATCGCCTTCAGCTCCGCAGGGGGCACGACCCGGCCGCCGAAGAGCGCGCGGATGAGACGGGTCAGGTCGCCGGCGCTGGAGATGATGCCGCCTTCGGCCCACGGGTACGGGCTCTGCTCCGAGACGTCGTGCAGCGTGGTCACACCCCCGTCGGTCACCGCGACGTAGCCGTGGGCGTGCGGCCCGGGCAGCCGCGGGTCGTGCCGGTCCAGGACGTACGTGTCGCGCAGCCGCAGCGGCTCGATGATCCGCCGCCGCACCTCCTCGGCGTACGTCCGTCCCGTGACGCGCTCGATGAGCAGGCCGGCGACGAAATAGTTCGTTCCGTTGTACTGCTGCTCGGTGCCCGGCGCGAAGTCCAGCGGGTGGGTCACGGCGTTCGCGATGAGTTCCTGCGGCGTCCAGCTGTCGAAGCGGTGCTCGACGAACCATCGCGCGTCGCCCGAGTCGATATCGGTGCCGGGCAGGCCGCTGGTGTGGTTCAGGACCTGGCGCACGGTGATCGTCGGATACGACGCGGGCAGGAGGCCGGGGAGGTAGTGCTGGACGGACTGGTCGAGGTCGATGTGGTGTTCGGCGACGAGTTGGAGAACGACCGCCGCGGTGAAGATCTTTGAGGCGCTGCCGATGCGGAACGTCCCGTTCGCGGGCACGGGTTCGCCCGTGGCGACGTCGCCGGTGCCGGACGTTCCGCTCCACCGCCCGGCGGGGCCGCTGACCCGGACCAGGGCGCCGGTGACGGTCGGGCTCGGCAGACCGGAGATCGCCTTCTGCAGGGCCGCAGGGTCGAGGGCCGGCAGCGTATCGGCCGATGCCCCCGGCCCGAAGGCCGTCGTGAGCGTGAGCATCGCGCCGGTGATGAACAGGTGTCTCTTCATGGGCTCCATGCTTCGGCCCAGGAGCGCCCGGCGGATCGCCGAGCCGGCCCATCTTCCGCCTCGCCCGTGCGACCGAGGCGAACGCCGCATCTCCCTCACGCGGCCGAGGCGTGGTCGGGGATTTCGCTACGGCCGTTGCGTAAATGGTCGAGTGGGTCGTACGCTATTTACGAAACGACCATAGCGAAAGGGCTCGAATGGAGACCGCACCCCGGCGGGGCCGGCCGCGCAGCCGGGACGCCGACGCCCGCATCGTGGACACGGCCCTGGAGCTGCTGCTCGACCGCGGATACGACCGCTTCGCGGTGGAGGAGGTGGCCGCGAAGGCCGGAGTCGCCAAGACCACGATCTACCGGCGCTGGCCCACCAAGGACCATCTGATCGTCGCCGTGGTGGCGCGAGTGATGGACCAGGTGCCCGTGGCCTACAGCGGCGACGTCCGCGCCGACCTGACGCGATACCTCGGCGAGATCGTGGGCGGGCTCGACCGGATGCGGCGGGTCGGCCGGACCGCGACCGCGGGAGAGGCGTCGGCGGGCCTGGTCGCGGAGATAGCCGCGGCGGCGGCGCGTCACGCCGACGTCGGCGCGACCGTCCAGGAGATGTTCGCCCGGCGCAACGCCCTCGTGCTCACCCTGCTCCAGACCGCCAAGGAGGCCGGTGAGCTGCGCCCCGACGCCGAGCCGGAGGTCGTCTTCGACCAGCTCGCCGGAGCCCTGTACTACCGGCTGCTGGTCACCGGCCAACCCATCGACACCGCCTACGTCCACCGTCTCGTCAGCAGCACGCTGACCGGCGCCGCACCTTCCCCCGGGGAGTAGGAGAAACGATGACTCACGCCCAACTGCCCACGCGCGTCGACGAGACCAAGACGCCGTCCGCCGCCTCTCCCCGGCGACGGCGCCGGCTGCTCGCGGTGCTGTCCGGCCTGATCGTCGTGCTGGCCGGATACACGCTGTGGACCAACGTCCGCCCGGTGACGCTGACGGCCTCGACGGAGATCGAGGCGACGCCGGACCAGGTCTGGCGGGTGCTGACGGACTTCGCCGCCTACCCGCAGTGGAATCCGTTCATGACCTCGGCGCGGGTGACCTCCGCCGGCGGCGTCCTCACGAAGGGCGCCCGTATGCGCATCCACCTGCACGACGCCGGCGGCGACATGACCTTCACCCCCGAGGTGCTGACCGCCGCCTCCGGTCGTGAGCTGCGCTGGCTCGGAAAGGTCGACCCGGGATGGATCGCGGACGGCGAGCACCGGTTCCTCATCGAGCAGCTCGGCCCGCACCGCGTCCGCCTGACCCAGAGCGAGCGCTTCACCGGCGTCGCCGTCCCCTTCATCGAGGGCCAGTTGAAGTCGAACACGCTCCCGCAGTTCCGCGCCATGAACAAGACCCTCGCCCAGCGGGCGACCGGTTGAGCGGCTCGGCGAATCACCGCGTCAGTACGCTCAGCTCCGCCGCCGTCAACTCCACCCCCGGCGACGGGACGACGACGTGGACGGTCTTGCCGCCGGCGTCGTACGTCGTCCAGCGCGCAGCCGAGAGCGTGTCGATGATCCCTAACCCCCAGCCGTTGTTCGGTACCGCCTGCGGATCGATCGGCCGGGGGTCGGGGTCGGTGACGGACAGGCGCATCCACCGGGCGGTCGCCAGGACCCCGATCCGTACCGGTCGTTCCGGATGCGTCCAGGCGGGAACCAGTCCGTCGTCGACGAGCCTCCGGGCGGCGCGCAGGGCGTTCGTCACCAGCTCACTGGTGACCAGGCCGATCGCGTCGCGGTCCGCGCCGTGCTCCACCGCGACGGCCTCGGCGAACCGCCGGGCGATCGGCGCGGAGGCGTCATGGACATGGAGCGCGAGCCAGTCCGGCCGCCCGAGCGGGCCGGCGGGCGCGGTCGCGTCTGCGGGGGCCGTGGGGTCGAGTGTCATGTGATCAACCCAGGGGTGTGCGGTCAGGGGGACCCGACCGGGGTGCGAGGTGTCTGCTGTGGTCATAGTGAAGTGACGTCATCATTGATCACAAGCTGTAGCTGTAGATTCACGGAAAGTTGCTAAACGCCTGACGTGACCTCATCGGGCGAGGCAGACTCTCGCCATGGCTCCCCGACACAGTCTCTCTGTCCGTGCTCGCCGACTCGCGACCGAGCTGAGGGCGCTTCGAGAGGACAGCGGTCTGAGTGTTGAGCAGGCCGCCGCGCAGCTCGGCTGGTCCTACAGCAAGCTCAACCGGTTCGAGAACGGCCGCGCCATACCGTCACCGAAGACGGTCGCCCACATCCTCGACCTGTACGGCCTGCCCGACGGCAAACGCGACAGCCTGATCAGGCTCGCCCGCGACGCCGGCGAACGCGGCTGGTGGGAGGACCTCGGCGTCTTCACCGGTTCGTATGTCGGGCTTGAGGATGCTGCCTCCGCCATCCGTTCGTGGCAGCCCCTGCTCATTCCTGGCCTGCTCCAGACTGAGGACTACGCTCGCGCGGTTATCCAGCCCGGACACCCACACCTCGGTCCCAATGACATCGAGAAGCGGGTGAAAGCGCGCATCGCACGGCAGACGCTGCTGAGTCGGCCCGATGCGCCGGAGTTTCATGCGATCGTCGGAGAGCCGGCACTGCGGTATGAGGTCGGAGGTGCGGCCGTCATGCAGGAACAACTCCGAAAGATGGATGCCATCGCCCGGAAGCGGCCGAACGTCACGATCCAGGTCTTGCCGTTCAACGTCGGGGCGAGCATCGGCCTCGAAGGCTCATTCACGCACTTCGAGTTCCCCGACGCCATCGATCCGGCTGTGTCCTGTATCGAGGACATCTCTGGCGAGAAGTACATAGAAAGTGCGGAAGGCAATCGGCGGCTTAGGCTGGCGTATGACCGCATCCGTGATGCGGCGCTTACCCCCGAGGAGTCGGCGGCACTGATCGTCGACATGGCCAAGGAGTAGCCGCCTATGTCCCACCCCCTCGACTGGCGTAAGAGCACCCGAAGTGGCAGTCAGAACGACTGTGTGGAAGTCGCCGCCCTCGACCGCGACTCGGCCGAGTAGCCGCGGATCCAGCGATGCCCCCGGCGCGATCGATCGTCGGGGGCATCTGCCGTCGCTGATCATTTTCCTGCGGTTACGGCTTTGAGCTCGTCGAATGACTCTCGGATGAGTTGTGGCAGGTCTTTCTCGTCGGTCTCGTCGACCCAGTGCTCGAACGCGACCTTGAAGGCGGCGATGCCCGCCTCGGCGGTCAGTTGTGCGGCCAGGTCGGTGACGCCTCGCCGGCGCAACGCGTCGGCGAGCGCCGCGGCGAGGGACGCCAGTTTGGCCAGCTCGCGTTCTCGTAGCTCCGGGTTCGCGACGATGACGGTGTGACGCTTCCGGGCGCGTTCGTGATAGATCACGGCGCCGGCGGCTTCCAGAGCCGCGGCCACCGCGTCGATCGGCGTCGCGGAATCGGGTGTCTCGACGACGGTGCGTACGAGTAGGTCCTCCAACTCGCCTGAGGCCGCGAACAGGACCTCGCGTTTGTCGGCGAAGTACCGGAAGAACGTGCGCTCCGTGAGTCCCGCGCGCTTGGCGATCTCCGCCACTGTGGTCTGCTCGAACCCACGCTCGCCGTAGAGCTCCAGCGCCGCCTTCTCGAGTCGGCCGCGCGCGTTCGGCTCCCATCGCCCCATGTCCTGATCGTAGCTTGATGACAGCAGCTGACATTGTGTGCGGGCTGCTGTCGGCGGGCGCCTAGAGATCGACTGAATCGCCCACCGGTATGCGGGCGTAGTCGGTCTCGTCCTCGAGCCACTCGTCGAAGTACTCCAGACCGATCTTGCTGAGCTGGATGTCGTGGATTGGGAACGCCCGGGCCGGCCGGACGCCGCGGACGAAGGTGATGGCCTCGCCGATCTTCACCCAGGGACCGGACGCCGGGACCAGCAGGGTGTCGACCTCGTCGGTGGGGACGAAGAAGGAGTCTCCCGGGTGGTAGAGGCCGTCCACGATGAACCCGAGGTTCGGGCAGCCGGGCAGTCCGTCGATGACCTCGGCGTGTACGCCGCCCACGGCCTTCACCGTGAAGCCGGCGGCGGTGAAGGTCTCGCCCGCGGCAACCGCGACCGCTCCTTCGCCGAGCTCGGCAGCCAGCGCCGCATGGGTATGGACGGTCAGCGTGGGGTTGCCCGCCCGGGCGGCCTTGAGCGCCTCGACGTCGATGTGGTCGGGGTGCTCGTGGGAGACGAGCACGTCCGTGGCTCCGGACAGCGCCGCCTCCGCGTCGGAGAAGGTGCCCGGGTCGATCACCAGCACCCGATCGCCATCCTGGAGGCGCACACAGGCGTGCCCGAAATTCGTCAATTCCACCGGATCACCGTATCGGCCGATCCGAGAAGGGCCGCTGCCTAGTCGGGGAGGCGGCGGAGGATCTGTTCGAGAAGGTCGTTACGGCGGCGTGTCGCGCTCCACGAGAAGCAGGCGAGACCGGAGAAGAACGCGACACCGGCCAGGACTGCCGCGACCACGCCTCGCAGGAAGGCGGTCACCTGGATGACCTGTGGCGGCGAGAAGTCCCGGCGGAGCGGTACGGCCACGATGGGGTCGTTGTCGATGGCCGCGAACACCTGCACCACCGCCACGCCGGCCAGTAAAGCCGCTCCGGCCATGAGAGCCCAGCCCGCGATGACCCAATGTTTGGACGTCATGCGGTGATCATCCTCTCGCCGGATCACGGATAAGAAGCACGAGGCCGGATCCGGACTCATGGCAGGCTGATGACAGGGACTGACATGCTCGGCTATTCTGATGACAGGAACTGACATCGCGCTGTCTTCGCGACGGCCGACGTACCTGGAGGTCTTCTCATGCGCGTTTTCGTCACCGGCGCGTCCGGCTGGATCGGCACCGCCGTGGTTCCCGAGCTCATCGCCGCCGGTCATCGGGTCATCGGGCTGGCACGTTCGGACGACTCGGCCGCCGCCCTCACGACGGCCGGGGCAGAGGTGCGTCGCGGCACCCTCGACGATCTCGACGTCCTGCGGAGCGCGGCCGCCGAGTCGGACGGCGTGATCCACCTCGCTTTCAAACACGACATCGCCTTCTCGGGGGACTTCCAGGGCGCCGCCGACGCGGATCGTCGCGCCGTCGAGACGATCGGCGAGGCGCTGGCGGGTTCCGACCGGCCGTTCGTCATCGCCTCTGGGCTGCTCGGGCTCGCGCCGGGGCAGGTGGCGACCGAACGGGACGGGCGTGATCCCGACTCGTCCGTGGCACATCTGGGCGGTGGCCCGCAGACGCGGTACGGCACGGCGCATCTGACGCTCGCCCTCGCCTCCCGCGGCGTCCGCTCGTCCGTACTGCGTCTCCCCCCGACCGTGCACGGCGAAGGAGACAACGGCTTCATGACGGCCCTGGTCGGAATCGCCCGGGACAAGGGCGTCGCCGGTTACATCGGTGACGGGTCCCAGCGCTGGCCCGCCGTCCATCGGAGCGATGCCGCACGCCTGTTCCGTCTGGCGTTGGAGGACGCCCCGGCGGGGTCGGTGCTGCACGCGGTCGCCGACGAGGGCGTGCCGATCCGCGCGATCGCCGAAGTGATCGGCCGGCATCTCGACGTTCCGATGGTCGCCGTCTCTCCCGAGGACGCGGGCGGGCACTTCATCTGGCTCGCCGGCTTCGTCGGGCTCGACAGTCCGGCGTCGAGCGCGCTGACCCGCGAGCTATTGGGATGGCAGCCGACCGGTCCCGGGCTCCTCGACGACCTGGACAAGGGTCACTACTTTCACACCGCGTAGCCGCTGATGGGCCCTGGCCGCCCGAGGCTGCCAGGGCCCATCGCCGGCCTCGGATCGCACTCACACTCAGCCGCCTGTCGGCCCGGCACTGGACAGATGACCGAGACGGCTGACGTGCATTGTGATCGATCTGTTACCAGGGTCTCCGAACGATTTTTGACGACGCTGAGTCGTATCACCCTGACAGAAACGATCTTCAGAGAGCCCACGTGGAGAACTCCGTAGTGCAGCGGATCGGCCGATATCGCCTGGTGACAATCCTCGGCAAGGGAGGAATGGGCGTCGTCTACCGGGCGACCGACCAGGACGGCCACGACTTCGCGCTGAAGCTGCTGAAGCCCGAGCTGGCCGAGGACGCCGCCTTCCGCAGACGGCTTGCCCGCGAGGTCGACACCATGCGCCGGGTGCGAAGTCCGCACATCGCGGAGGTGGTCGACGCGGACGTGGCGGCAGAAAGCCCGTACATCGTGACCCGCTTCATCGACGGCCAGCCGCTCGACGCCGTCGTCCAGGCGGTCGGGCCCCTGCACAGCGACCTGCTGGTGCGGCTGTCGGCGGGCCTGGCCGAAGCGCTCATCGCGATCCACGAGGCGGGGATCATCCACCGCGACGTCAAGCCGAGCAACGTCATGCTCGTCGACGGCGCCCCCATCCTGATCGACTTCGGTATCGCGCACGCGGCCGACGCCACTCGCCTCACCCAGACCGGCATGTTCATCGGCACGCCAGGCTTCCTGGGGCCAGAGGTCATCGACGGCAAACCGCCCGGCCCGGCGGTGGACATCTATGGCTGGGGTGCGACGGTGGCGTTCGCGGCGACCGGCCGGCCACCGTTCGGCACGGGATCGCTGCAGGCCGTGCTCGCCCGCGCGGTCTCCGGCGAACCCGACATCGTCGGCGTGCCGCCGCACCTGGAGCCCCAGGTCAAAGCGGCTCTCTCCCGTGATCCGCAGGACCGCCCGTCGGCGGCGCAGATCGCGAGCTGGGCGCGCCGGGTGCACAGCGATCCGCCGGTACCTCCCACCGTGCTCGCTCTGGCCGGCCAGGACGGCCCAGCGGCACAGACGACCGTCGCCGCGGACTCCGGCGCCCCGGATCGCCGCTCCTCGGCGGACCGGCCGGTGCCCGAGTCGAGCCGATCGCCGTCGACGGACCCGAAACCGGCGACCCGCCGGTCATCGAGGAAGCGACGTCGCTCCTCCCCGGCACATCGCTCACCAGCGGACGCCGAGCGCACGGAAGCGGCCGGAGCCCCACCGGTGCCGGTCGAGTCGACAGTGGTCGAACAGCGGGAAACGGCGTCGCCGCGTAGGCGGGCCAGGCTCCGTGCATCGCCGTTCTGGTACTCCAGCAAGGCCGCGTGGGCCCAGCTGATCGCCGTTCTCGTCGGGGCGGCGTCCTGGGCCTTCTGGACACTTACTCCGTCGTCCGATGATTACGAGTCGATCTCCGGTCCAGTCAGCTTCGTGCACATTCTGTGGTTCAAGATCGGCTGGCTGTTCGGCGGCTGAGACGACCGCGATCAGGTCGATCAGGCGAGGTCGGCGAGGACCTCGCGGAAGCGTTCGACGAGGGGGTTCGTGTCGTCCGCCCGCCAGACGAGGTAGAGGGTGGTCGTGGTGTCGGCCAGCGGCCGGGCCGCCACGCCGACCCGGCGCAGCGCGCGGTGGGAGTCGGCCATCACCGCGCCGCCGAACCCGGCCGCGACCAGGGCCAGTAGCGTCTGCGCGCTCCGGCCCTCCGCGCCGATCTTCGGCACGACGCCGGCGTGGTGGCAGAGCGCGATGATCTCGTCGTACGAGCGGGATGAGACGTCTCGTGGCCAGATGACCAGCGGGATCTGCCCCAGCGTCGACAGCGGTGCCGGCTCGGGCGAGTGGGCGAGCGGATGCCCGGCGGGCATGAACAGCGTGAGCGGCTCACGCCACCAGGCCCGCGTGGCCAGCCGGGCGTCCCGCATGGGCAGCCGCTGGACCGCGATGTCGAAGCGCCCGTCCAGCACGCCGGTCGACATCTCCGCGTCGTTGAAGCTCTCCGCCAGGCGCAGGTCGACGCGGGGGAGCTCCCGGCGGATCCGCCCGAGCGCCCCGCCGAGCGGCCCGTTGATCCCCGAGCCGGCGAAGGTCACGGTCAGCCGCCCGGTCAGTCCCTGCGCCGCCAGCCGTACGTCTTCGAGCGCGCCTTCCGCCTCCGCCAGGACGACGGTCGCCCGCCGTACGAGGGCCTGCCCGGCAGCGGTCGGCGTCAGGCCCCGGCCCTCGCGGGAGAACAGCTCGACGCCCAGCCGTCGTTCGAGCTCACGGAGCTGCCGGCTCAACGTCGGCTGGGTCAGGTGCAGCCGGCGGGCCGCCCCGCTGACGCTTCCCTCCTCGGCGATCGCGACCACGTAGCCGAGCAGTCTCAGATCCATCCATACCTCCAAGGCATGGGAAGCATAGCCATCGATGCCCTCCGCGCGCATTCGGTCGTCGTCCAGGCCACGCTTGAGACATCGCACCGGACGAGCCGATGCGAGCGAAATCTGGGAGAGACGGATGACCCGCGAAGAGCGTTACGAGCACGGCATGAAGGTCCTGGAGCAGGTGGACGGCGAGGCGGGTCAGCGGATCGTGAACTCCCTCGCCGACACCTCGCCCGAGCTGGGGCACCAGGTGGTCGCGTGGGCGTTCGGCGACATGTACGCCCGCCCCGAGCTGCCGCCCCGCGACCGGCAGCTGGTCACCCTGGGCGTGCTGGCCGCGCTCGGCGGCTGTGAGATCGAGCTGGAGGTGCACATCAACGCGGCGCTCAACGTCGGCCTCGCGCCCACCGAGATCGCCGAGGCGCTGCTGCACTCGGCCGTCTACTGCGGCATGCCGAGGTCCATCAACGCGACGCTCGTCGCCAAGAAGGTCTTCGCCGAACGAGGCCTGCTGCCGATCACGAACGTGGCGTGATCCTCAGGCGGTCGCCGCACGCATCGACGCCGCGGCGGTCAGCAGGCCCGCGGCGAGTGGACGCTCGTTCGGGTGGGGCAGGGCGAGTGCGACAGGTAGGCGTACCTGCCGGGTGGGTTCGACGAAGGCGACCGCCGCCGAGTCTTTTCGGATGCCGCCGGAGGGGAGCAGCGTCCAGCAGTCTCCGGCCGCGACGGGCCCGGCCAGAACGTCTTGGACATTGACGACAACGGGGCCAGGGCGGGGAACGAAGCCGGCCGCTCTGCAGGCATCGGTGATCAGGTCGAAGCCTCCGGGGTCCTCCTCACGCGGGGACCGGGCGAGGGGCAGGTCGGCGAGGGCGGCGAGATCGGCGGCGGTCGCCGCCCGCCCCGCCGGGACGGCGAGCAGCAGCGGCTCGTCCCAGAGGTGATGGACGACGACGCCGTCGGTGCTCGGCGGAGCGGTGACAAACGCGGCGTCGAGGTCGCCGGCGAGGATCGCGGCGAGTTTGCCCGGGGTGGACGACGTGGTCGTCAGGTGGATCGTGACGCCCGGATGAGCACCGCGGAACTCGGTGAGGATCTCCTCGATGCGCCTGCCGAGCCCGTGACTGCCGCCGACGCGCAGGACGCCGGCGGTGCCGGCGGCCAGGTCGGCGGCCGCTCTCGCCGCGCGGTCGATGGCCTGGAGCGCGCGACGGGCGTGAGGGAGAAACGCCTCGCCGTCGGCGGTGAGCCTGATCGTCCGGCGTGAGCGGTCGAACAGGGTGAGCCCGAGTTCGCGTTCGAGGCCGGCGATCTGTTTGCTCACGGCGGGCTGGACGATGTGCAGCCGCTCCGCCGCCCTGCCGAAGTGGCCGATCTCGGCGACGACCACGAAGTAGCGAAGTTGCCGAACCTCCACGACACGCTCCCACCGATTCCTTTCGGTGATTGTTCCACGGCGAGGTTGCTCATTGATGGGCACTCGCCCCGACCGGTCGACTGGGGCCGATGTCGCGTGTGGAGGAGGGGCGTTGCCTCGATCGGAGTTCATGCCGGGAACGGACCCGGGGCGGTGGCGGGCGTTCGCGGTCTGCCTGGCGGCCGGGGCCATGACGCTACTCGATGTCAGCATCGTCAACGTCGCGTTGCCGTCCATGCAGGAGGGGCTGCGGGTCTCGTCGGAGGCGCTGTCCTGGGCGGTCGCGGGCTACACGCTGACCTTCGGGCTGACCCTCGTGCCCGCGGGCCGCCTCGGCGACACCTTCGGCCGCCGGCGCATGTTCCTGGTCGCCCTGGCCGTCTTCACCGCCGTGAGCGTGCTGTGCGGGCTGTCGGTCTCCGGCACGTGGCTGGTCTGCGCGCGGCTGGCGCAAGGCGTCGCGGGCGGGATGCTGACACCCCAGGTGGTCGGGCTGATGCAGCAGCTCTTCACGGGGCGCGAGCGCGGCATGGCCGCCGGGCTGTACGGCGCGATGGTCGCGGCGGCCACCGCGATCGGTCCCCTGGCCGGAGGCCTGCTGATCCAGGCGGCCGGCTCGGCGAACGGCTGGCGCTGGGTGTTCTTCGTGAACCTGCCGATCGGCCTGCCGGCGTTCGTCCTCGGGACCCGGCTGCTGCCCCGCGACCCCGCGCGTGCCCGTACGGGCCGGCTCGATCTGGTCGGTGTGGCGCTGCTCGGAGGCGGAATCACCGCCGTCATCCTGCCGCTGGTCATGGCCGAGCACCGGCAGGGATCGGCTCCGTGGTCCCTGCTGGGCCTCGGTGCCGTCCTCCTGGCGTGCTTCGTCGCCTGGGAGCGGCATTACCGGTCGAAAGGCCGGCCGCTCGTCGACCTCGAACTGCTGCGTCGGCGGCCGTACGCGATCGGCTCGCTCGTCGGAGTGCTCTATTTCGCCGGGTACACCGGCGTTCTGTTCATCCTGTCGCTGTACTTCCAACAGGGCCTGGGATATTCGGCGCTGGCCGCCGGAGCGGCGGGCACACCGTTCTCCATCGGCTCTTCGATCAGCGCGGCGCTCGGCGGCCGTGCGGCGCATCGCTTCGGCCGCCTCCTCGTGGTCACCGGCGCGCTCACCGTGGTCCTCGCGCTCGGGGTCATCGCGCTCCTGGTCCGGTACCACCACGACGGCCGGATGTGGCTGCTCCTGCTCGGGCCGCTCCTGGCCGCCGGTGGGGGCAGCGGGTTGGTGATCGGACCGAACCTGACACTCGCCCTGCGGGATGTTCCACCGGCGGAGGGCGGCACCGCGGCGGCGGTCCTGCAGACCGGGCAGCGGATCGGGTCCGCGTTCGGCCTGGCGATTGCCGGGTCGGTGTTCCTGGGCACGCTCACGGCGTCCCGCGGAGACTTTCCCGTGTCCGCCGGCCGAGGTCTCTTCGGCGCCGCCGCCCTGGTGGGCGCGGCGCTGCTGGTCGCGGTCACCGACCTGCTGATCCCGGACGGCGACCGATGACGCCATGACCGATGGCCTGGTGTGGCCAAGCCGCTTGCGCGCACTGCCTGAAATGTAAGGTTTGTGATCTTGATCCTGCGCGGAGGATGGTCATGGGATTCCGGAGATCTGTGCTCATCACCGGGCTCGGCGGGGCGCTCGTCCTCGCCTCGTTGCCCGCGCCCGCGTCGGCCACGACCTGGCGATACCTCACGATCAAGGGGCTGAGCCGGGCCGGGAAGGTGCCCTGGATCACGGCGCAGATCTACGATCCGGTCGCCCAGAAGTCCTGGCCCGTCATGGGGCGCGACAACGCCGTGGCGAAACTCCCGGACAAGCGGACGTACGAGATCTACGCGACCCTCGCCCGGGCCGAGCCGAACGAAGCGCCCGAGAACACCGTCGTCCTCACGACCTTCAAGCTGTCCAAGGGCCACGACCACGTCACGGTGAGCGCCAAGAGCGGCAAGCCGATCGACGTCACCGTCGGGGACCCGTCCGTCCAGGGCCGGATCCGGGTCCACGTACGGCACGGGGCCATGGACTTCACCACCGACGACGTCCCCGGGCGGCTGTACGCCGTGCCCGTCAAACGATCCGGGGTGACGTTCAGCCAGGGCAGCACGTGGACCGGCTCCGGCGTGCTCTACCGGCTCGGCACCTCCTACTCCGGCGGCGTCCCGGCGGGCGTGACCCAGCACGTCACGAAGGCGGACCTCGCGTCCGTGAAGGTCACCTACCGGTCGTTCGGCGACGGCATGAAGGTGAACCCGCGCTGCCGGGGCACCATCTGGGGCGGCGACGACGAGATGTGGCTGGACGCGCCCGCCACCGTGACCGAGTACGTCCAGCCGGGCGCGGCCTGCAAGCGGGAGCTCTGGTACGAGTCGTCGTCCCACCCGCTGTTCGGCAACGTGACGGTCGGCACCCGCACGTACGCCAAGGGCGAGGCGCCCGCGGAGACGTGGAACGCCGCGGTGTTCGCGCCCGCCGCGCCCGGCGGCTACCGGACCGGGGACACGCTGCACTACACGCCGGTCAACCTGCTGTCCGACGCCCCCGGCAACTGGGGCTTCGACCAGTTCACGATCGCCAACGTGAAACTGCGGACCGGCACGAAGACGCTCGGGCTCGACGCGTACGAGCCGGACGTCACGCTGGGGAAGAAGACGGCGACCTACCGCCTCGACGTGACGGCCACCCGCGACGGCGCCGAGGCGACGCTGTCGGACCGTGTCCAGGTGAGCTGGCTGTTCACGTCCGCGCGGACGGCGAAGAAGACGACGCTGCCACTGACCACGGTACGGTTCGCCCCACGCGGCCTCGACGACCGGAACGCCGCCGCGCCCGGCTCCACCACCGAGGTCCCGGTCCGCGTCGTCACCAACCCCGGTGCGACGGCGCACGCGGTCACCACGCTGAAGGTCGAGGCGTCCACTGACGGGGCCAAGACCTGGCAGACCCTCCCCGTCGCGAACGGCGTCGTCTCGGTCACGAACCCGGCCCAGGCGAGGTACGTCGCGCTGCGGGCGACCGTGGTCGACAACGCCGGGAACCAGGTGACCGAGACCGTCTCGCGCGCCTACCGCGTGGTCGGCTGACCGGTGCACTCGTCGACCCAGTGCAGGATCTCGTACTGGGCCATCGTGAGCCCGCCGTCCTCCCGGAGCCGCTGTCACAGCCGCTCGATGAGCAGCGGGACGAAGACCAGGTTGGTGACGACGTGGATGAAGACGATCACCCAGAAGTTCCGGTAGCGGGCCCATAGGTAACCCTGCATCAGGCCGAACATGCCCTGGACGGCGACGATCGAGGTCAGACCCAGCAGAGGGTCGTCGTCTTCGATACGGGAGGAGTGCATCAGCGCGAACAGCAGGGAGGAGGCCATGATCGCCGGCCACCTGCCGTACAGCGCCTCCAGCCTTGTCTGCAGCCAGCCACGGTAGAACACCTCTTCCAGGACGCTCGCGGTCAGCAACGTGATCAGTGAGCCGATCACCAAGGTGACCGGATCGGCCAGGTTTTGGGTCAGCGGGACCGCGAGCGGGCCGACGTGGGCGAGCAAGAACCACGCCAGGACTGCGGGCAGCGGAGCGAGCCAGGCCACCGGAGCCGGGACGGCCTTGGCCTTGGGGCCGCCCCGTCTGATCACTCGGAGGGCCACCAGCGGAATGACCAGCAGGAACAGCACTTTGACCAGCGGGTACAGACCGCCCTGCGTCAGCGGAGCGACCAACGCTTGTAGTGCGGCCACCATGACCAAGAGCCAGGACTCCCGGTGCAGCCGGGGTCTGGGTAGGTCCGCCAACGGCGTCGGCACCTTCCGCACGGGTGAGATCAGGCGGGCCAGGGCGATGGCGGTGAGCGGTGGCAGGACCGCCGTCCAGAGAGAGGACGAGGCCGCGCCAGGGTCGGACGATTGGGTGATCTCGGTGTTACCGGTGCTCAATCGCCAGGCATAGGCGAGCGCGAACACCGCCACGCCCGCGTACGTCATCAGCGATGCGGGCAGTCTCCGAGCGGCATTGGTGAGGACCATGACCATCATGGTCGGGCTGACAGGGGTCCCGACCGCTCCTCCGAGAGCATGATCGTGCCGTCGATCGTTCGGACCACCTGGACTTATTGACGAGGCGGGCGCCCCACGTCGAGGTGAGGCCGGTCAGCCGGAGGTCACCACCCGCTCGCCCTTCGACAGGCCCGACTTGACCTCGACGTACGTGTCGCCGCGGACGCCGACCGTGACCGTACGGGTGACGGTCCGGTCGCCCTGGCGCACCCGGACGGTGGAGGTGCCGTTCGCCCCGGTCCGTACGGCCGAGGACGGGACGTAGAGCACGTCCGCCGCGGACGCCGTGGTCACCGACACGGTCCCGGATTGGCCGATCAGCACCTTCGACGGCACGTCGTCGAACGCGATCATCACCCCGTACTTGACGAGCCGGTCGCTGGTCGTGGCGTTCGCGTCGATGTGCGTGACCGACCCGGCGTACGTCTTCGCGCTGTCCGTGCTGAGGGTGATCTTCGCTTCCTGGCCGATGCGAATGTGCGCCACGTCGTTCTGGGAGAACGTCGCCTTCAGCTGCAGCTCGTTCAGATCCCCGATGGTGACGAACGTGGACGAGGCCGACGCCGTGTCGCCGGTCTGGCCGTTCACGGCGAGAATGGTGCCGTCGATCGGCGCCTTGATGACCGTTCCGGCGAGGGCGCGTTCCGCCTGGGTCAGGGTGTTCTTGGCCTGGATGACCCGCGCCTCGAGTTGCGCCGTCGACGTGGTTCCGCCCGGCGATCCCGATTTCCCGGTGGCGGGCGATTTCGAGGTGCCGGGATTCCGCGTACTGCTCGGCCGGCTCGACGGCCTTTTCGTCGTGCTCGGCTTCGCCGACGGCGTCGGCGTGGGCGTCGCGCTCGCCGTCGGCCGATAGGCCGCCAGGGCGACCGCCCCGCTCTCCGTCGCCGCGGCGCCCGCGCTTCCGGCGCCGAAACTCGTCGCGCTCCCGGTCGCCGCGGTGCCTGCGGTGCCTGCGGTGCCTGCGCTCGTGCCGCTCCCGGTCGCCCCCGTTCCTGCGGCGCCCGCGCTCGTCCCGCCGGTCCCGGTCGCGGTGGCCGACTCGGCGGCGGTCAGTGCCGCGCGGGCGGCGGTCACGTCTTCCAGGGCCTTCGTCTGGTCGATCCGTGCCAGGCGGGCACCCTCCTTCACCTTGGCGCCGACCTTGACGTACACCTTCTTCACCGTTCCGGATGTGCTGAACGCGAGGTCGCGGCTGTCGGCGCTCGCGACGTTGCCCGCCGCGCCCGCCGTGGCGGTCACCTCACCCTCGGCCACCGTGGCGTAGGTCGCGGCCGCCCCGCTCCGGCCGCCCGTGCCGAGGACGACGGCCGTCACCGTGCCGACCACCACGACGCCGAATATGCCGGTCGCCATCTGGGTACGTTTACGCCGGAAATTCGGCGCGGACACCCGAAATCTCATGGCGCGCCATGATGACGAGCCCAGATGATGGAAGTCTGGGCCGAAAATGAGAGTTTCCTTGAAGCGCACTCTCATCGTTTTCTTATCTTCGGATTAGGGGAATTCAACCTCGCGCCGCCAGCTTGTGCGGGGTGAAACGTCTACTCAGGCGCAGATCCCTCGTGGTCAACGGCGCGCTCGGCGTGCTTCTGGTCACCGGCATCGGCGTCGGATATCTCTCGCTGACCGGCGGAGACGACTCGGCGGGGGCGTCCGCCCTCACCCGTACGACGCGGGTCGTGCGCGGCACCGTGGTCTCGTCGGTGTCGGCCTCGGGATCGGTGGACAGCGCCCGGAGCCGGTCGCTGTCCTTCACCACCTCCGGCACCGTCGCCAAGATCTATGTCCAGGCCGGCGACAAGGTCTCCAAGGGCGAGCTGCTCGCCCTCCTCGACACGACCTCGGCCGAGGAGAACCTCAAGTCCGCCAAGGCGAACCTCAGCGCCGCCGAGGACGGCGACACCTCCAGCGCCTCGGGCTACTCGTCGTACGTCTCGGCGAAGAACGCCTACAACCAGGCCGTCCGTGCCCTCGCAGGCACCGAGCTGCGCGCGCCCTTCTCCGGGACGGTCGCCACCCTGAACGGCACGGTCGGCGGCTCTTCCAACGGCTCCGGCTCGTCTTCCTCCAGCTCGCAGAGCTCCGGGTCCGGCTCGTCGGGCGGCCCGTCCGGTGGCGGCAGTGGCGGCTCGTCGTCCTCCTCCACGAGCAGCTCGTCGAGCAGTTCCTCCGGGAGCGGCTTCATCGAGCTGGCCGACCCGAAGAAGCTCAAGGTCACCGGGGAGTTCACGGAGGCGGACGCGATCAAGTTGAAGGCCGGTCAGCGCGCCACCGTCTCCTTCGACGCGCTCAGCGGCGTGACCGCCACCGGCAAGGTGACCCAGATCGACATGTCGCCGACGACCAGCAACAACGTCGTGCAGTACGGCGCCACCGTCACCCTCACGAAGATCCCGGGCTCCGTACGGATCGGCCAGACCGCGACCGTGCAGGTCACCACGGCCACGGCGCAGAACGTCCTGTACGTCCCGACGGCGGCCGTCCGGTCCGTCGGCGGGCAGAGCACGGTCACCGTCCTCCAGAACGGCAAGCCGGTGATCAAGCCCGTCCAGACCGGCGTCAAGGGAACCCAGGGGACCGAGATCAAGTCCGGGCTGGGCGAAGGCGACCAGGTCCAGATCACGACGACGACCACCAGTACGAGCGGCTCGAGCGGCTTCGGCCGGGCCGGTGGCGGCGGCCTGGGCGGCGGCATCGGCGGCGGCGCGCCGGGCGGCGGTCCCGGGGGAGGACGGCCGTGACGCCCTGTCTCCCGGTCCTCGACGTCCGGGCGCTGACCAAGGTGTACGGCCACGGCGACACCGCCGTGCACGCCCTGCGCGGCGTGTCCCTCCGCGTGGAGCGCGGCGACTACGTCGCGATCATGGGGGCGTCCGGGTCCGGCAAGTCGACGCTGATGAACATCCTCGGCTGTCTCGACGTACCGACCGGCGGCCGTTACCTCCTCGACGGCACCGACGTCGGCGCGCTCGACGAACGCCGGCTGTCCATCCTGCGCAACCGCCGGATCGGGTTCATCTTCCAGTCGTTCAACCTGATCCCGCGGATGTCCGCGCTCGCCAACGTCGAGCTGCCCCTGGCCTACGGCGGTGTACGGCCCGCGGACCGGAGGCAGCGGGCCCTCGCCGCCCTGGACCAGGTCGGCCTCGCCGACCGTGTCGGCCACGAGCCGAACGAGCTGTCCGGCGGCCAGCAGCAGCGCGTCGCCGTCGCCCGCGCCCTCGTCACCGCGCCAGCGCTCCTGCTCGCCGACGAACCCACCGGCAACCTCGACACCCGCTCCACCGCCGACGTTCTCGGCATCCTCGACCAGCTCAGCCTCTCCGGCCGCACCATCGTGCTGATCACCCATGAGGACGAGGTCGCGGCCCGCGCCAAGCGCGTGATCCGGCTGGTCGACGGCGAGATCATCGAGGACCGCCGGCAGAGCAGAGTGGAAGGGCCGCCACCCGCAGCGTCGCTCGTGGAGGGCGTGCGGTGAGCGCCTGGGAGATCCTGCGGTTCGCCCTGCGCGGCCTGACCGCCAACAAGCTGCGCAGCGGGCTGACCATGCTCGGCATCCTGATCGGCGTCGGCGCCGTGATCATGCTGGTGGCGGTCGGGAACGGCTCCTCCGAGCAGATCAAGAACAACATCTCCCGGCTCGGCGCCAACTCCCTCACCGTCATGAAGTCGACGTCCGGCGGCGGCGCGGGCGGCTTCGGAGGCTTCGGCGGCATGCGGAGCCGCCAGCAGACCAACGGCCCGCGCACCCAGGCCCGCGACCTCACCGTCGACGACGCCAAGGCCCTGGTCGACCCGGTCAACGCCCCTTCCGTCAAGAGCGCCTCCCCGGTCACGACGTCCTCGTCCGTGACGACCACGTACGAGGGAACCAGCCACTCGATCAGCCAGTTCGTCGGGACGTACCCCGCCTACTTCGCCGCCGCGAACAAGGAGATCGCCCGGGGAGCGGCGTTCACGGACGACGACGTGACGAGCGGCCGGAAGGTCCTGGTGATCGGCCAGACGGTGGCCGAGGACCTGTTCGGCACCGTCGACCCGCTGAACAAGCAGGTCAACGTGGGAGGCACGCCGTTCACGGTCGTCGGCGTGCTCAAGGAGTCCGGCTCCTCCGGCATGCAGGACGCCGACGACGTCGCGATCGGCCCGCTCACCGCCGTCCAGCAGAACATCACCGGCTTCGGATCCCTGAGCTCCATCGTCGTGGAGGCCAAGAACTCCAAGGTCACCGACCAGGCCCAGAGCGAGATCACCGACATCCTGAACCAGCGACACGAGATCTCCGGATCCAACAGCGCCGACTTCCAGATCCTGAACCAGGCGAGCCTGCAGTCGGCGGTCAGCGCCTCCAGCCGGACGTTCACCGTGCTGCTCGGCGCCGTCGCGGCCATCAGCCTGCTGGTCGGCGGCATCGGCATCACCAACATCATGCTGGTGACCGTCACCGAGCGGACCCGCGAGATCGGCATCCGCAAGGCCATCGGGGCACCGAAGGGCGCGATCCTCGGCCAGTTCATCGCGGAGGCGACCGTGCTCAGCCTCCTCGGCGGCGTACTCGGAGTCCTGGTCGGCGTCGTCGGCAGCCTGTTCAAGGTCGTCGGCGTCCAGCCGGTGATCGTGCCGTCCTCGATCGCTCTCGCGCTGGGGGTATCGGTCGCGATCGGACTGTTCTTCGGCAGCTACCCGGCCAACCGCGCGGCGAAGCTGCGCCCGATCGAGGCCCTGCGCCATGAGTGACCCGAAGGAGAACCCCGTGAGCGGTCGCAGAACGTGGACGCCGTACGAGCATGCGGACGGGCCTCGGTCGTCATACGAGCCGGCGGATGCGTACGACGGGGCAGATGCGTCTCCGGCACCGTACGACGGATCGGACGCGTCCCGGGCGCCGTACGACGGGCCGGAGTCGCCCCCGGCCTCCGTGACTCGGGACGACATCCTCGCCGGCTCGCCGTTCGACGGCGACCTGGAGGCCGAACTCGGCAAGGTCCCGAAACGCCGGCGGCTCCCGGGCCTGACCGCCTACCTCGGCGCGGGCGCGCTGCTGGCGGCCGGGTTCGGCATCGGTGCCCAGGCCGACCGGCACTTCGGCCACCAGGCGACGACCACCGCCCAGGGCACCCGCGCGACGCCGGGCGGCGGCATGCCGGGCGGCGGGATGCCCGGCGTGGGCGGCGGCCGGGCGGGCGCGAACGGGACGTCCGGAGGCCGGGCCGGGACCTCCGGAGCTGCCGGAGCCGGTTCGGCCACCACCGGTTCGGCTACCACGGGCTCGGCTACCACGGGCTCGGCAACCACCGGCTCGGCAACCACCGGCACGGTCCAGAAGGTCGACGGCAAGACGATCTACGTCAAGACCGCGAACGGCGTCGTGCGCGTCAAGGTCACGGGCACGACCAGCCTCCGTGTGCTGCGCACCGGCCCGGCCTCCGCCCTCAAGACCGGCACCACCGTCGTCGTCCAAGGCACCCAGGCCACGGACGGCACCCTCACCGCCACATCCGTCACCCAGAACACGCCGGCCGGCGGCTGACGGTCCGGCGCAGCCCGATTCAAAAGGAGAAGAACATGATCACCAAGCAGACGACGATCCGACTGTTGGGCGGCACGGCCGTCGCCGGAACCCTCCTGCTCAGCGCCGCCTGTGGCGGCAGCAGCGACAAGGCCTCGGCGCAGACCGGCGGGCAGGCCGCCCAGGGCGGCCGCCCGAACTCCAGCGCCATGGCCGCTTACCGCCAGTGCATGGAGAAACAGGGCGTGAAGATGCCCAGCCGCGGCCCCGGCGGGCCTGGCGGCCAGGGCGGCCCGAGCGGCAGACCGACCGGCAGGCCGTCAGGCATGCCCACCAGCAGACCGACGGGAAAGCCGTCGGGCCGACCGAGCGGCATGCCGACCATGTCCGCGGCCCAGCAGAAGGCCGCGAAGGCCTGCGCCTCACTCCGCCCAGCGCCGGCCCCGGCGGTCCGGGCGGCGCCGGCGGTCAGGGCGCGAACCAGGGCGGATCCTGACCATTAGGCGCGCAGAATCAGCGCAAACCGTACTTGGTAACCGCGCTGAGCCGTGCCACCAGCATCGCAGTCCGCTGGTGGCACGGCCGTAGGTGGCCCGTTCTCAGCGGTCACCGGTTATCGCGACTGTAACTAAAAGTAGCTTCTTAATTGCTATGAGTATCGATCGAAGCCGGGGAGGGCTGGCGTTCATGTTTAGAGATAGCTAAAGTCGGAGAGGATGCGAGCGGATGGTCTGGGACATCTACCTCACGGATGAGGTGCTCAAGTGGCTGGATGATCTCGAAGGGATCGATCCGCGGTCCTACGAGTTAGTAGTCGCGGCGATCAGTCAGCTCGAGGAGAATGGCCCGGCTCTCGGCCGCCCGCTCGTCGACCGGATCCAAGGATCGAGGCTCCACGACCTGAAGGAGTTGAGGCCTGGCTCGGCGACATCGAGCGAGTTGCGCGTGTTGTTCGTGTTCGACCCTTGGAGATCGGCGATCTTGCTGATCGCCGGTGATAAGGCGGGCAGGTGGTCGCGATGGTACGCGGAGAACATCCCGCTGGCCGAGCGACTTTATGACCGATACCTCGGAGAACGGAAGAGAGAGGGGCGGGGCTGATGGATGGCGTGACGCGGTGGAGAGACACTAGGCACGGCAAGGCCGCCGCCGAGTCCGAGCGGATCGCTGCGCTCGGGGAGCAACTGATGGCCGAAGTGCGAGGCCACCAACTCGCCGAGGCCCGCAAGCGCCGTGGCATGACGCAGGCGCAAGTCGCCGAGATCATGGGCGTCTCGCCTGGCCGCGTGAGCCAGATCGAGAACGGACGCGTGACCGATGTAGGAACCGAGGTGCTCACCCGCTACGTCGAGGCGTTGGGCGGGACGCTGAAGATCGTGGCGAACTTCGGTGATGAATGGCTCGTGGTCGCGTGAGGTCCTGACCGCACCTCAAGCCGGCGAGCCGGGCTGATTGCGGTCAGTAGGTCGGCTGGCGTCCGGGATGCGCGGACATTGACGGGTGTTTCGGACCGGAGGCGTCCAATTGTGCGCGCAGGCGCAGGCGGCCCGGGTTGACGCCGGCGGCGTGCATGATGCCGCCGAGGAACAGGACCACCCAGAACAGCGCCGCGGGCGTCGAGGTCTGTCCATTCTTGTCGGTGGTCGTCAGGACGAGGACGCCGCCCGCCGCGGTCAGGACGACGTACACCACGGCGGCGATCAGCCACGGGCGATGCCGGTGCCGGATCCCGACGTACAGGAATGAGACCCAGGTGAGGAAGCCGAACGCCAGGGCCGGCGTCATCCACAGGCTGTGCAGGATCTTCCAGCCGACGCTGCGCTTCGACGTCGCCGCCTCGGGACTCGGCGGGTGAGCCGTTGCGTGATGGCCGACCGTCGGGCCCGGCATGTACATCGGATCCGGGGTGTGCGCGGAGCCCGGCGTGGGCATCGGGTGCGGGCCCCACGGCGATGCGGGACTCGGCTGAGGCGATGGCGATGGCGATGACCCATCGGCCCCGGCGAGACGTGCCAGCACACGGGCATGGAGGTGCATCCCGGTCGGCACGGGTCCCGCCGGGTTGACGTCACCCAGCGGATACGCGCCCTCGACGAACATCAGAAGTCGCTCGTAAACCTCGCGGGCGTCCTGTGGGCGTTGTCGCGGCTCCTTGGCGAGCAGCCGGCGCACCAGCTCCTCGAACGGGCGCGGAACGTCGGCGCGATGCAGCGGCGACGGCTCCTCCTCCAGGTGCATGTAGCCGACGGCGTGCGGTGAGGTCGCCGTGAACACCGGCTGCCCGGCGAGCATCTCGTACAGGACGCAGCCCAGAGCGTAGAGATCGGTGCGCGGGGTGGCGCGCTCGTTGCGCAACTGCTCGGGCGCCATGTACGCGGGCGTGCCCACGACCTCGCCGGTGCTGGTGATCCGGACGACCCCGGCGGCGTCCAGGATCGTCGCCACCCCGAAGTCCAGGACCTTGACCGTGCCGTCCCTGGTCAGCATCAGGTTCTGCGGCTTGATGTCGCGGTGCACCAGCGAGCGTTCGTGCGCGATCGCCAGCACCGAGCAGACCTGCGCCGCGATCGCCGCCGCCCACGGCACCGGCAGCGGTCCCTGCTCGGCGACCAGATCGGCGACCGTGCAGCCGTCGACCAGTTCCATCACCAGGAACAGGCCGTCCTCGGCCGAGCCCGCGTCGTGCACCGCGGGCACCCCGGGATGCAGCAGGCCCGCGGTGAGTGTCGCCTCCCGCGCGAAGCGGCGAACCAGCTCCCGTGGATCCGACCGTCGCGCGATCACCTCGTTGGTGAGCAGCTTGACCGCGACCCGTCGTTCCAGCTGCCGGTCGACCGCCTCCCACACCTGGCCCATGCCGCCCCGGCCGAGCGGGGCTGTCAACTGGTATCGCCCGCCGAGCAGCTGCGTCATTGGCACCCCTTCCGTATGGACGGGGATCAGTCTGACGTAGTCCGCAGCTCGGCGGGATCGAGAAGCGAACGCCGGCCGCAGGCGGTCCGTATCAGCCTCCGGTCGCAGGCGGCCCGTATCAGTCTCCGGTCGCCCGCAGATCGCCCTCTGCGATGCCGTCCGCGAGCAGCCGGGCCATCGCCTCGCCGAGCAGGGCGCTACTGCGCGCCGCGGACACGAACGCCTCCAGGCGCTGGAACGCCTCCCCGTACCGGCGCTGCTCGTCCAGCGGCAGACGCGGCACGCTCGCGCGGCGGACGTCCACCCGACCGCTCGTCGACGGCAGCGCCGACGACCGTACGTTCGCGGTGCTGTGCAGGACACCCGCGAGGAAGTACGGGTCGAGCACCTGGGGATCGACCCTGATCAGTGACAGTTGCGGGCCGAGCAGCGCGCCGCCGCGTTGTACCACCCGCGCCGCGAACCGGCGAGAGACGACCGTCACCACGATGTCCCCGCCACGCGTGACCATCGAGTCGGCCTCGCTGCTCGTGGGCACGACCACGCCGGTCGGCTCGCGCCCCTGGACCACGTCTTCGGCGGTGAGCAGTGGTCTCCCCGCTTCCACCCCGCTCGTCTCGCCGCGCGCCGCTGCCTGGTGGACGGTCAGCGCGCCGATGCGGGCCAGCTCCGTGACGGTCGTGACGGTCAGCTCCTGGACGTCGTTCACCGGCTCCACCTCGGGCATCAGCCCCGACAGCTTGCCGAGTAGCGCTGCCAGCCGTTCGCGCGTCTGGAAGAACTGTTCGGCCGGCTGCCCTGCGGACGCGGACAGATACCGGGCGGGGGTGACGTCGACCTCCTCGCCCAGCAGATCGATGATCGGCACGGATCGGCTCACCCCGGGCCGATTCACATCCCGGCCCGCCTGGAAGTCCCGCCAGATCCGGACGATCTCCGCGTCGTCCGCGCCGTCCACCATCAGCAGACCGACCGGCCGATCACCCGTCGGCTTGCGCAGCAGCCACAGATAGTGGCCGCCAGAAAGCGCGATCACCGCCTGAAGCGCGCCGCGACGCAGCAACTGGGTGCGCATGCGCCGCCCCGAACGGCGTCCCGCCGCCGCAGGCGGCATGAGCATGATGGCCAGCCCGCCGGGGTTGAGGTGCGCGAGCGCGTGCTGGGCCCACGCCAGCTCCGACTCCATCCGGGGCGGCAGCCCGTACTCCCAACGTGGGTCGGCGGTCAGCTCCTCGTAACCCCAATGCCGCTCGTTGAACGGTGGGTCGCACACCACCGAGTCCACGGCGACGCCGGTGAACGCGTCGCGCCGCAGCGAGTCCCCGCTGCGGATCTCGGCATGCACGGAACGCAGGGCCAGCCGTGTCTCCGCCAGCCCGGCCAGCGACCCGTCCCGCTCCTGCCCGTAAAGCCGCCGAGGTGCCCTTTCGTGCGCGGCCAGCAGCAGTGCGCCGGTCCCGCACGCCGGATCCAGCACCGACCGCGTGCCTGGATCGAGCAGCTCGGCCACCAGCCCGGCGACCTGAGGCGACGTCAGGGTCGGCCGTGGCAACTGGATCTCCAGGTAGCGCTCGACCAGGAACTCGAACGCCTCGGCGGCACCCCACGCGCCGGCCAGCTCCTCCACGGCCCGCAGAAGCGGCACCATTCCCTGGTCGATCTCCAGCTGCTTCGCGGCCGTCCGGTCGCTCAGCCCTTCGATCCGTGTGCCGCCACGCTGGAACGCGCCCACCTTCCGGATGGCCGTGCCCAGCTCCAGTTCGCCACTGGCCTCACGGAGGAGCTGCCACGCCCGTTCCTCCAACGGGACGTCGCCGATCTTGCCTTGCTCGCGTAGCCACACCTCGACCTGGACCAGCGAGAACACCGGACTGGCCGGGGTGCCGCCCGTCGGCTTCGGAAAGTCGGGATAACGGCGCCGCCAGTTGCTCACCGCGGCCCGGCTCACCCGCGCCACCCGGGCGATGTCCGACGTGGTCACGGTGGTGTCGTCTCGCACAACATCCCTCCTCACCGATGGCCTCCGAAGGTTACAGCCGGGTCTCGTGTCTGTCGACACAATCAAAGCGGTTGTGATTCGAGTTAACAGATGCTCTACTTGGCAACCAGTCACACAAGAGTCTGGTTTGTGACACCGGATTGCCCAGATGTGTTCACGGAGGTTCTGTCATGTCGTCCATCCCCCGAACGGGCTCGCTGCTCGCCGCCGTCGCACTGACCGGCACCGTGCTTCTGGCCGGATGCGGCACCGCCAAGAAAGATGAGGCCACGTCCACCGCGCCGCCCACGAGCGCAGGTCAGAAGCAGCAGAAGGCGGCCAAGCCCGTCCCGGTCAAGCTGACCGCCAAACGCGCCGTTCCGAAGAAGAACGCCCTGGCCGACGGCGCCCTCAGCTGCGTCAAGGTGACCGTCACCAACCAGTCGGCGAAAAAGGTCGAGGTGAACCCGCTGTACTTCTCGATCACCGACACCGGGGGCACCAAGCACGACGCCTCCGACGCGCTCGGCGAGTACGAGGGCGCGATCGACACGACGACGATCACGCAGGGCGAGAAGGCCACCGGGTTCGTGTGCGGCAAAGGCAAGTTCCGGGCCAAGACGATCGCGATGACCGACCCGCTGTTCACCAAGGCCGTCCGCGCCGAGGTCGGCTGACCTCGAGCCTGAGGGCTACTTGTCGATGTCGCCGACGACGAAGAACATCGAGCCCAGGATGGCGATCATGTCGGCGACGAGGTGGCCGGGGAGCATCTCGCGGAGCACCTGGATGTTGTTGAACGACGCCGACCGGAGCTTCAGCCGCCACGGGGTCTTCTCGCCGTGGGAGACGAGGTAGTAGCCGTTGATGCCGAGAGGGTTCTCCGTCCAGGCGTACGTGTGGCCCTCCGGCACCTTGAGCACCTTCGGCAGCCGTACGTTGATCGGCCCGGGCGGCAGCGCCTTGAGCCTGGCGCAGGCGTCGGCGAGGTCGAGGGAGGCGTGCACCTGGTCGAGCAGGCACTCGAACCGCGCCAGGCAGTCGCCCTCGGTGCGGGTGACGACGCGCAGGACGTCCCGCAGCTCCCCGTAGGCGAGGTACGGCTCGTCGCGCCGCAGGTCGAAGTCGACTCCGGACGCCCGGGCGATCGGGCCCGACACGCCGTACTGCTCGATCTGCTCGCGGGTCAGCACGCCGACGCCGCGCGTGCGGGCCCGGAAGATCTCGTTGCCGCTGATGAGCCGGTCCAGGTCGCCGATGCCGCGGCGTACGGCCTCGACGGAGTCGGTGACCCGGCCGAGCCAGCCGGCGGGCAGCTCCTCCTTCAGTCCCCCCACCCGGTTGAACATGTAGTGCATCCGGCCACCGGAGATCTCCTCCATGACACGCTGCAGCTGCTCGCGTTCCCGGAACGAGTAGAAGATCGGGGTGATCGCGCCGACCTCGAGGGGGTAGGAGCCGAGGAACATCAGGTGGTTGAGCACGCGGTTCAGCTCGGCCAGGAGCGTACGCGCCCACACCGCGCGGACCGGCACCTCCATGCCGAGCATCCGCTCGACCGCGAGGACCACGCCGAGCTCGCTGGCGAACGCCGACAGCCAGTCGTGCCGGTTGGCCAGCACGATGATCTGCCGGTAGTCGCGCACCTCGAACAGTTTCTCCGCGCCCCGGTGCATGTACCCGATGATCGGCTCGGCGGCGGCGATCCGCTCGCCGTCCAGCGTGATCCGCAATCGGAGCACGCCGTGCGTCGACGGGTGCTGCGGTCCGATGTTGAGCGTCATGTCCTCGGTGGCGAGGTCCTTGGTCCCCGCCCCTACGCCCACGATCCGCTCGGTGCTCACTGCCGCGCTCGCCTTCTCACTCGCTCCGCGGCCGGCTCGCCGCACTCGCCAGCTCTCGTGCCCATCAGCTCGCTGCGCTCGCGGGTCACCGACCACTCCACTCGCTCCGATCACCCATCGTGCCATGCGAGGTCTCGCGGAACGTGGCCCGGTTGGGGTTGACTTGGGAGCGACATGAATGCAGGCGATCAGTACCCCAATCAGCGCGAGGGACACGACATGCCGCCGGGCAGTCCGAGCATCCTGCCACCCGGCGCGTCCGCCGCGCCGCAGCAAGGGCTCCCCTTGCCACCGCCGCCCGCCCCAGCCGGCCCGCCGGGGCCCTCTCCGGTGCCGATCGGCGCCCGAGCGGAGCAGGCGTTCGACCCACCGGGCGGCATGACGTGGGCGCGGGTGTCGCCGCGGCTGACCTGGCATCGGCGCATCGCCGTGCTGCTGTGGGCGCTGCCGGTCACGATCGTCGGGGCCTTCGTGATGTCCCGGACGAGCGGCCTCGCCGGCGGGCTCGTCTGGCTCGCGCTGGTCCTGGTCGCCTGCGCGATGGGCTGGATCGTCGCCGAGCTGAGCTACCGGTCCTGGGGCTTCGCCGAGCGCGCCGACGACCTCCTGGTCACCCACGGCTTCTTCGTCCGCCACCTCGTGGTCGTGCCGTACGGGCGCATGCAGTACGTCGACGTGACCGCCGGGCTGCTCGAACAGTGGCTGGGCGTGGCGACCGTACGCCTGCACACCGCGGCCGCGGCCACCGACGCGCGCATCCCCGGCCTGCCCGCCCGTGACGCCGCGGTCCTGCGGGACCGGCTCGCGCAGAAGGGCGAATCGAGGTCGATCGGGCTTTGAACGGTCCCTACGGTCCAGGCCGGCCGCCGTACGGTCCGTCCCACATCCCGCGCCCGCAGTTCGGGCCGCCGATGTACGGGCCACCGCCGCCCGGATACGGTCCGCCGTACGGGCCGCCGCCCCGGCCGCCGGTGCACTTCTCCCAGGGCGTGCACCGGCTGCACATGGCCACCGTGGTGATCAACGCGGTCGGGGTCGTCGTCATCGCCTTCGTGCTCGGCGGCTACTCGCTGCTGGTCACCCAGACCACCAGCGGCATCGCGCTGGTCCTCACGCCCGCCGTGATCGCCCGCTTCCTGGTCGTGATGCTGCCGGTCAGCGCCATCGCGGCGGCCGTCGGCTTCTGGACGTGGTGGTCGCTGAAGTTCTGGATCGCCGGGGACGACCTGGTGGTCGAGACCGGCATCCTGCGCCGCCGCAACCGCCGGGTCCCGCTGTCGCACATCCAGGCCGTCGACGTCGTACGGCCGCTGGTGTCCCGCCTGTTCGGGCTGGCCGAGGTGCGGGTCGAGCTGGCCGGCGGCGACCAGGCCGAGACGAAGTTCCGCTACCTCGGGCGGGCGATGGCCGAGCAACTGCGGGCCGAGCTGCTGGCGCGGGCCGCCGGACTGCCCGGCCACACGCCCGAAGCGCCCGAACGCCCGTACTGGCGGGTCGGGTTCGGCGCGCTCCTCGGGTCGCAGCTGATGAAGCTGCCCGTCATCGGGGCCCTGCTGCTCTTCGTGGGGCTGCTGGTGTTCGGCGTCGTCTTCGGCGAGCTGGGCGTGCTGGCCGCCGCGCTGCCGGTGCTGCTCGGCCTGGCCCGCGGTGTGATCGCCCCGCTGGTGATGCACACCAACTTCAAGGCCGCCCTGTCGCCGGACGGCCTGCGGCTGCGGTACGGGCTGATGGAGACCCGGATGCAGACCGTGCCACCCGGCCGGGTGCAGGCCGTACGGGTCGTGGAGCCGTTGCTGTGGCGGGGGAGCGGCTGGGCGCGCATCGACGTCACCGTCGCCGGTTATGTCGGAGAACGCCAGGCGCTGTCATCGGTGCTGCTGCCGGTCGCGCCCCGGCACATCGCCATCCAGATGGTCGGCCTGGTCTTCCCGGGCACGAACCCCGAGGCCGTGCCGCTGCTGCCCGCGCGCCGGTCGTGGCTGGCGCCGTTCGGCGCGGGCGAGGCCGGCACCGACGACCGCCTCTTCGTCACCCGCCGGGGCCGCGTCTGCCGGCGGCTCGACGTGATCGCGCACGCGCGGGCGCAGAGCGTCCGCCTCACCGCCGGTCCGCTGCAGCGGCTGTTCGGGATCGGCACCGTCCACATCGACGCGCCTCCCGGACCGGTGCAGGTCGCCGCGGAGAATCGCGAGCTCGGCGAGGCGCGCGCGATCGTCGAGTCGGCCGCCGGCCGGGCGGACCGGGCCCGCGCCGCCGACGTCTCTACCGACAGGTGGGCCAGATGATCGATTATGCGCCCGGGGCGCCGGGGTTCGTGGCCGACCCGTACCCCGTGTTCGAGCGGCTGCGCCGTGAGTCGCCGGTGTTCTTCCACGAGCCGTCGGACCAGTGGGTCATCACCCGGTACGCCGACGTCAACGCGCTGCTGCGGGACCGGCGACTCGGCCGGACGTACCTCCACGTCGCTACGCACGAGGAGTTCGGGCGGCCGGCCCGGCGGAGTTCCTCGCGCCCTTCTGGGACCTCAACAACGCGGGCATGCTCGACATGGAGCCGCCGGACCACACCCGGCTGCGGCGGCTGGTGTCGAAGGCGTTCACCCCGCGCATGGTCGAGGACCTGCGGCCCCGGATCCGGGCGCTCGCCGAGGGCCTCGTGCGCGGCCTCGTCGAGCGTGGCGGCGGCGACCTGGTCGCCGAGATCGCCGAGCCGCTGCCGGTGACCGTGATCGCCGAGATGCTCGGCGTCCCCGAGGGCGACCGGCACCTGCTGCGGCCCTGGTCGGCGGACATCTGCGGGATGTACCAGCTCAATCCGTCGGAGGAGATCCAGCACGCGGCGGTGCGCGCCTCGATCGAGTTCTCCGACTACCTGCGCGACCTGTCCCGCGCCCGCCGGACGGACCCGGGCGACGACCTCGTCAGCGCCCTGTGCCAGGTCGACGGGCTCACCGAGGGCGAGCTGATCGGCACGTGCGTGCTGCTGCTCAACGCCGGCCACGAGGCGACCGTGAACGCCACGGGCAACTCCTGGTGGGCGCTGTTCCGCAACCCGGGCGAGCTGGAGCGACTGCGCGCCGACCACGGCCTGATCGGCACGGCCGTGGAGGAGCTGCTGCGGTACGACACGCCGCTGCCGCTGTTCGAACGCTGGGTCCTCGAGGACATCGAGGTCGGCGGCGTGCCCATCCCGCGCGGCGCCGAGGTCGCCCTGCAGTTCGCGTCGGCCTGCCGGGACCCCGAGGTGTTCGCCGACCCGGACGCGCTCGACCTGTCCCGTACGCCCAATCCGCACCTCGCGTTCAGCGCGGGCATCCACTTCTGCCTCGGTGCGCCGCTGGCCCGGGTGGAGCTGGCCGAGTCGTTCCGCGCGATCCTCGACCTCGCTCCGAAGCTGAGCCTCGCCGCGGAGCCGGAGTGGAAACCGGGCTTCGTCCTGCGCGGCCTACGGGCCCTTCACGTCGAGATCTAAGCCGCCTCCTGCGCGCCCCTCAGGCCGAGGTCCGAGCCGGTTCCAGGACCGTGGGCACGTCGATGCCGACGGTCTGTACCAGCCAGCCGAAGCTGCCGAGGCCTGCCGCGTCGATGAGCTCGGCGTCCTCGCCGGCGGCGCGCAGCGCCTGGATGTAGCCGCGCGGGTCGGAGCGGGCCAGTTCGAGCGGGGGACGCTCGCCGCGCAGGCCGAGGGCCCGCAGTGCCGCGCGCTGGGTGGTCAGCGTCGTGGCGGTCGCCCCGGCGTGCCGTCCCGCCTCGGCGCAGGCGTCCAGGGCGACGTGCGCGGTGATGTCGCAGGAGCCGTCGGGGATCGGAGCGACGCAGCGGCCGTCGCGGTAGCCGGTCAGCGTGCCGTACGGCGGGCGGTGGTCCCGCTCGTGCGCGTAGTCGATGGCCAGGGCCAGCCCGCCGCGAAGCCGTTCGAGGACGGACGCCCACGCGGCGCACCGGTGCCGGCCGATCTCCGCGCGGTCGCCGGGCTCGCGCAGCGGCCACCAGCGTTCGAGCCACTCGGCGTCCTCCGCGGCGGGCGCGGGGCCCGGCAGCTCGGCGCCGCTCCGCGGGTCGACGACCACGAGGCGGGGACCGTCGCCGGTCAGCTCGACGACGTCGAGGGGGACGTTGTCGAGCCACTCGTTGGCGATGACCAGCCCGGTGATCTGCTCGGGGAGGGCGGATCGCCACTCGATCGAGGAGTTCAGCCCGTCCGGGCGCGGGGCGACCTCGACGGCGACCGGGCGCAGCCGTCCGGCCAGGTCCGCGACGGGCAGGATCTCGGTGAGGAGCTCGCCGCACCCGGCCCCCACGTCGATGAGGTCGAACCGGGGCGGATGCCCGAGCGCGGCGTCGACCTCGACGATCAGCCGCGCCACGGCGAGCGCGAACCGGTGTGAGGCGTGCACCGAGGTCCGGAAGTGCGCGGCGGGCCGCTCGCCCCGCGTGTAGAAGCCCTCGGGCCCGTACAGCGCCCGCTCCATCGCCGTTCGCCACCCGACCTGACTCACGCCTTGACCGTACCGCGTGCGCCTCGCGGCGGAGACCGTGTCAGACCTTCGGCTGACGCGGTTCCCGATGGCCGAACGTACGCTGATGCGGTGTTCGTGCGTCTTTTCCGCTGGCTTCGGCGGCATCCCCGGCTCGTCGATCTGCTGTGGGCGTTGCCGGTCACCGGCACCTCGCTGAGCGTCGTCGAGACGTTCACCAACCCGCACATCGCCGGCCAGCGTCGCATCGCCTGGTACGCCTACCTGGCCCTCGTCGCGGCCATGTGCGTCCCGATGATCTGGCGCCGCCGGTGGCCGCGTGCGGTGTTCGCGTTCATCGCCTGCGCCGCGTTCGTGCAGTGGGCGCTCGACCTCCAGGTCGCGCCGGTGGACCTCAACCTGTTCGTCATGCTGTACCTGATCGCGGCCGAGTACGCGTTCGTCTGGTCGATCGCGGTGGCCGCCGTCGTCGAGCTCGGCGCGGTGCTCGCCGTGTGGCGCTGGTGGGTGGACCAGAACGCCGGCGACAAGTGGAGCACGCTGATCCCCTTCACGATCTTCGTCGGGGCGATCTGGGTGTGGGGGCTCTACGTCAGCACGCGGCGCAAGTACACCGCCGAGCTGGAGGAGCGCGCGAAGCGTCTGGAACGCGAACGGGACGCGCACATGCAGGTCGCGGCGGCGGGTGAGCGGGCGCGGATCGCCCGGGAGATGCACGACGTGATCGCGCACAGCGTCAGCGTCATGGTGGTCCAGGCCGACGGCGCGTCGTACATGGTGGACATGGACCCGGCCCGCGCGAGACGGGCGATGGAGACGATCGGGACGACCGGGCGGCAGGCGCTCACCGAGATGCGGCGCATGCTCGGCGTGCTCCGCGAGAACGACGACGCCGGCCCGTACGCGCCGCAGCCCGGCGTCGAGCAGCTGACCGAGCTGGTCGGCCAGATCCGCTCGGCGGGGCTCCCGGTCGACCTCACGGTCGAGGGGGTGCCCGCGGAGCTGCCCACCGCGCTGCAACTGACGGTCTACCGGATCGTGCAGGAGGCGCTGACGAACACCCGCAAGCACGCCGGACCCGCGGCCACCGCGGAGGTGAACCTCCACTACGGTGATGACGCGGTGGAGATCCGCATCCGCGACGACGGCCGGGGTGCCAGCGCCCCCTCCGACGGGCGCGGGCACGGCCTGGTCGGCATGAGCGAGCGGGCCGCCCTCTACGGAGGGTCGGTGCGCACCGGGCCGCGGACCGGCGGCGGATACGAGGTCTTCGCCCACCTTCCGGTGACCAAGCCCCGAGCGGAGACGAGTGCGGCATGACGGACGAGGCGACGCCGATCCGGGTGATGCTCGTCGACGACCAGGAGCTCGTGCGCGCCGGGTTCCGCATGGTGCTCGACGCGCAGCAGGACCTGGAGGTCGCCGGTGAGGCCGGCGACGGCGAGCAGGCCCTGCGCGTCCTCCGGCACACCACGGCGGACGTGGTGCTCATGGACGTGCGCATGCCGCGCATGGACGGCATCGAGGCCACCCGGCGGATCTGCGCGCTGCCGGACGCCCCGAAGGTGATCATCCTGACCACGTTCGACCTGGACGAGTACGCCTTCGCGGCGCTGAAGGCCGGGGCGGCCGGATTCCTGCTCAAGGACGCCGGGCCCACCCAGCTGATCGAGGCCATCCACGCCGTGTGCAGCGGCGACGCGGTCGTCGCGCCCAGCACCACGCGCCGCCTGATCGACCGCTTCGTGCCGCACCTGCCGGCCGAGGAGCCGGCGCCGGACGGCAGGCTCGACACGCTGACCGCCCGCGAACGCGAGGTGCTCCACCTCGTGGCCAAGGGCCTGTCCAACGGCGAGATCGCGAGCCGTCTCTACGTCTCCGAGGCGACCGTCAAGACCCATGTCGGGCGGATCCTCATGAAGCTGGAGCTGCGCGACCGAGTCCAGGCGGTCGTGTTCGCGTACGAGACCGGCCTGGTCCACAGCGGCACGTCCGACTGAGCAGCCCTGCGGTGTGACACCGCCGTACGACCCAGGTCTGACATACGGCGGACACGTCACCGAGAAAGCTGACGAGACGCTGTCCTGAGGTCCGATGGCGGATCCGCCGCCGAAATCTAGCTTCGTTCACGACATTCCGTATCAACGAGGAGTCAGTCGTGACAAGCACCGTCGTAGGCGCGCCACCCGCCGTCCTGGCCGAGAACGTGGTCAAGGAGTACGGCTCCGGAGAGGCCGCCGTCCGCGCCCTGCACGGGGTGAGCGTGGGGTTCGCCCGCGGCGCCTTCACCGCGATCATGGGTCCGTCCGGGTCCGGAAAGTCCACCCTCATGCACTGCCTGGCCGGCCTGGACACCGTGAACCAGGGCACGATCCGCATCGGCGACGTGGAGGTCACCCGGCTGTCGGACAAGCAGCTCACGCTGCTCCGCCGCGACCGGGTCGGCTTCATCTTCCAGGCGTTCAACCTGCTGCCCACGCTGACCGCCGAGCAGAACATCCTGCTCCCGCTCGAGCTGTCGGGCCGTACACCGGACCGCCGGTGGTTCGACCAGGTCGTCGACACCGTCGGGCTGCGACCGCGCCTGAGCCACCGGCCCAGCGAACTGTCCGGCGGCCAGCAGCAGCGGGTGGCGTGCGCGCGGGCGCTCGTCAGCCGGCCCGAGGTGATCTTCGCGGACGAGCCGACGGGGAACCTCGATTCCAAGTCCGGGGCCGAGGTCCTGTCGTTCCTGCGCTCCTCGGTGCGGGAGATGGGCCAGACGATCGTCATGGTCACCCACGACCCGGTGGCGGCCTCGTACGCCGACCGCGTGGTGTTCCTGCGGGACGGGCGGATCACCTCCGAGCTGTACGGCCCGACCCCGGACAGCGTCCTCGACGCGCTGAAGCGGCTGGAGTCCTGAGATGCTGAAGACGACACTGGCCGGGCTCCGCTCGCACCTGCTGCGCCTCATGCTCACCGCCCTCGCCATCACGCTCGGCGTGGGCTTCGTCGCGGGCACCTTCGTGCTCACCGACACGATGAAGGCCGGGTTCGACCGGCAGTTCACCGCCTCTGCCGACAAGGTCTCGGTGGCCGTCCTCGCAGGCGAGGACAAGAAGGTCTCGGAGACGACGCTGCGCGCGATCCGCGCCGTACAGGGCGTCCAGGACGCCCAGGGGCAGGTACGCGGCGACGCCCCGCTCCTCGGCAAGAACGGCCGGGTGTACGGCGACACGCCGACGGTGGGCATGTCGATGGCCACCGGGGCGCTGGCCCGCTACACGATCGAGAAGGGCCGCGCTCCGGCCGGCCCGGCCGAGGCCGTCCTGGAGAAGACGGTGGCCGGGCACACGGGCTACCACGTCGGCGACACGATCCGGGTGCTGGACAAGAAGAGCGTTCCGCACACGTTCACGGTGACCGGACTGGTCGACGTGGGCGTCGACCAGGAGATCGGCTTCCGCGGCGCCGTCGGCTTCACCGAACCGGTCGCCGCCGAGATGACCGGCGAGCGCGGTTACGTCGAGGTCGACGTCAAGGCCGCCCCCGGCGTCTCCGCCGAGGGACTGCGCACCGCCGTCGCCCAGGCGGCCGGATCGTCGTTCACCACGGTGACGAGCCACGGGCTCGCCAAGCGGCTCGCCGCCAGATCCGGCCTGGACGTCAACCAGATCGCGACGTTCTTCCTGGCCTTCGCGATCGTCGCGCTGTTCGTGGCCGCCCTCGTCATCTACAACACCTTCAACATCCTCATCGCCCAGCGGACGCGGGAGATGGCGCTGCTCCGCTGCGTCGGCGCGACCAGGGGCCAGGTCTTCCGGGGCGTCCTGATCGAGTCGGCGGTCGTCGGCCTGCTGGCCTCGGTCCTCGGCGTGATCGTCGGAATCGGGCTCGGGTACGGCGCGGCCCTCGTCTTCAACTCCGGGACCGGCATGCCGGGCGGCTCGCTGGTCGTCTCGGCCACCCCGTTCCTCGTCGGCGTCCCGGTGGGCCTCGCCGTGACCGTGCTGTCGGCCCTGATGCCGGCCCGCGCGGCGACGCGCGTGCCGCCGGTCGCCGCGCTCCGTACCCAGTCGGAGGGGCCGGTGCGGGGACGGGCCGGAATCATCCGCATCATCGTCGGCGCGCTGCTCACCGCGGCCGGAACCGGGGTGGCCGCCCTCGCGCTGACCACCAAACCGGGGCAGGGCCCCTTCCTCATGGTCCTGGTGGCGGGCGCACTGGTCTTCCTGGGCGTCGTCGCGCTCAGTCCGCTGCTCGTACGGGCGCTGAGCGGGATCGTCGGGGGGCTGCCCGCGCGGATCTTCGGGGTGCCCGGCCGCCTCGCCCTGGCGAACTCCCGGCGCAATCCCAAGCGCGCGGCGGTCACCACGGTGGCGCTGACGGTGGGCGTCACGCTGATGACGATGTTCTCGGTGGCGCTGGCGTCCGTACGGTCGACGGCGGACCACAGCCTCGCCCACCAGTACCCGGTCGACTACCAGCTGAGCGCGCAGACGAGCACGCGGGCGAGCGAGGACCGGCCGATCCCCGCCGGCGCCGTCGCGCGGCTGCGCGCCCAGCCGGACTTCTCGGCCGTCATCGAGGTCCACACGGCGTCCGCCAAGGTGAACGGGCAGGACGGGGATGTCGGGTCGATGACCCAGCGCTATCTCGGCCGTGATCTCAAGCCGACGGTCGCCTCCGGCTCGCTGGCCGACCTGCGACCGGGCGCCGTGGTGCTGCACCAGAACCAGGCGAGCGGGCTCGGCGCGCGGGTCGGCGGGACGGTGTCCCTGCAGACCCGCCAGGGCACCGCGACGCTGCGCGTGGTCGCGATCGTGTCGGGCGAGTCCATCCTCCCGGACGTCCTGCTCGACGAGACGGACTTCACGCGGTCGTTCGGCGCGAAGGGCCCGGACCGGGTCTTCCTGATCGCGAAGAAGGGGGTGTCGGCGACCACCTCGCGCGCGGCCGTCGACACGGCGCTCAAGGACTACCCGATCGTGCGGGTGGCCTCCGCGGCCGACATCAAGAATCAGCTGTCGGACGCCCTGGACCAGGTGTTCCTGATCGTCGCGGCCCTCCTCGCCCTGGCGATCGTCATCTCGCTGATCGGCATCGCGAACACCCTGACCCTGTCGGTGGTGGAGCGGACCCGGGAGTCGGCGCTGCTGCGGGCGCTGGGCCTGACCCGCAGGGGGCTGCGCCGGATGCTGTCGCTGGAGGCCCTGATCATCTCGGTGATCGGCGCGCTCATCGGCGTGGTGCTCGGCGCGGCGCTCGGCTGGGTCGCGATCTCCGCCGCCATCGACAACGCGGTGCTCGGTCTGCCGATCGGCCGGATCGTCCTGTTCCTCGTCCTGGCGGCCGTCGCCGGCGTGGTCGCGGCGATCATGCCCGGAAGGCGGGCCGCGCGGACGTCGATCGTCGAGTCGCTGGCCGCCGATTAGAGGCGGTCAATATCGACAGACGGCAACAATGCAGTCACTTATTGTAACGATGCGATTACGCCCAGGTAGATCCGCTTACTGTTACCTAGGAGTATCTGGATAACTACCGTACGTACCGGCCGCCCTCCGGGGCGGCTGTGAACCGAAGTACGGGAGGAACTCAGGTGCTCAAGAAACTCTCCGCGGCCGGGGTGGCCGCAGCCGCTGTCACCGGCGCGCTGCTGTTCGCCGCCCCCGCCAACGCCGGGATCATCGGCACGAGCGGCGAGGGAGGCGTCCTGTCCGGCAACCAGGTCATCGCGCCGATCACGGCCCCGATCAACGTGTGCGGCAACGCCATCTCCGTCATCGGCATCGCCGGTGCCGGCTGCAAGGGCGGCGCCTCGGTCGGCGGCGGCTCCGGCTACCACCGCCCGCCCT
This sequence comes from Actinoallomurus acanthiterrae, assembly GCF_054775715.1. NCBI lineage: Bacteria > Bacillati > Actinomycetota > Actinomycetes > Streptosporangiales > Thermomonosporaceae > Actinoallomurus > Actinoallomurus acanthiterrae. The sequence goes on from NZ_BAAHCO010000001.1 coordinate 1,011,945, forward strand.
GCCACCACCACCGGCCGCCGTGCCACCGCCCCCACCGCCCGTGGTCGTCGTCCTGACCCGGTAGCGCCGAGCAAGCGTGCTCCGGCCCGCCCGCAGTGCCACCGGGCGGGCCGGTGCGCTTTGTCGATTCCGGCCGAAGGTAGTCTGTGGCGGCACCGTCCGGTACCCGCAAAGGACTGGAACGACTATGAGCGAGCAAACCCGGCCCCTCTCCACGCCTCCGCGGACGGAGGCCGGATGACCGTCTCCAACGACCGGCCGGGACGGCTGGCCGTCGGCGTGGTCGGCGTCGGCCGCGTCGGTTCGGCCCTCGGCCACGCACTCACCATCGCCGGTCACACGGTCGTGGCCGCCGCCGGCGTCTCCGACGCCTCACGCGAACGCGCGCAGGCGCGGCTCCCCGGCGTTCCGCTCCTCCCCGTCCAGGACGTCGTCGCCGCCGCCGACCTGGTCCTCCTCGCCGTTCCCGACGACGCGCTCCCGCCGCTGATCGCCGGGCTGATCGCCACCGACGTCAAGGTCGAGGGCAAGCTGCTGGCGCACACCAGCGGCCGGTACGGCGTCCGCGTCCTCGATCCCGCCACGCGCGTCGGCGCCCTCCCGCTCGCCCTCCACCCGGTGATGACCTTCACCGGGCGGCCCGACGACGTCGATCGGCTGGCCGGCATCTGCTTCGGCGTGACCTCGCCCGAGCCGCTGCGCCCCGTCGCCGAGGCCCTCGTCGTCGAGATGGGCGGCGAACCCGTCTGGATCCCCGAGGACCGGCGCGCGCTCTACCACGCGGCACTCGCCGGCGGCGCGAACCACCTCGTCACGCTCGTGGCCGAGTCGATGGACCTGCTGACGCGGGCGGGCGTCGAGGAGCCCGGCCGGATGCTCGGGCCGCTGCTCGGCGCCTCGCTCGACAACGCCCTGCGGCTCGGCGTGCGAGGCCTGACCGGGCCCGTGGTCCGCGGCGACGCCGGCACGGTCGCCGAGCACGTCACCGAACTCGCCCGCGTCTCGCCCGAGGCGCTGGGCGCCTACGTCGCGCTGGCCCGGCTCACCGCCGACCGCGCGCTGGCCGCCGGGCTGCTCCGAGCGGAGGACGCCGAGCGCCTGCTCGACGCCCTCGCGGGCGGCCGTGGAGAAGACACCGAGGGGAACCGGCCATGACACCCGTCATCGCTCGCTCGCGCGAGGAACTCTCCGCCGCCCGGACCTCCCTGCACGGGACCGTGGCGCTCGTGCCGACCATGGGAGCGCTGCACGAGGGCCACCGGTCGCTGCTGCGCCGGGCCCGCGAGGTCGCCGACGTCGTCGCGGTGAGCATCTTCGTCAACCCGCTGCAGTTCGGGCCGAACGAGGACCTCGACCGGTACCCCCGGACGCTCCCCGACGACATCGAGACGTGCGCCGCGGAGGGCGTCGATCTGATCTTCGCACCCACGGTCGACGTCATCTACCCGCCCACCGCGCTCGGCACGCGGGTCACGGTCGACTCCGGCCAGATGGGCACGATCGTGGAGGGCGCCTGCCGCCCGGGCCACTTCGACGGCGTGCTCACCGTCGTCCTCAAACTGTTCAACCTCGTCCGCCCCGACGCCGCCGTCTTCGGCGAGAAGGACGCCCAGCAGCTCGCGATGATCCGCCGGATGGTCGCCGACCTGAACGTCCCCGTCCGCATCGTCGGCGCCCCGACCGTACGCGAGGAGGACGGGCTCGCGCTCTCCAGCCGCAACCGCTACCTGTCCCCGGCCGAGCGCCTCACCGCCGTGTCGCTGTCCATGGCCCTGCGCGCGGGCGCCGACGCGGTCGACGACGGCCCCGCCAAGGTCGTACGCGCGGCGCGGACCGTGCTCGACGGGGCGATCGCTAGCGACCCGCCGCTCGAACTCGACTATCTCGTGCTCGTCGACCCGGAGACGTTCCACGAGGTCGACGACGCCCACACCGGTCCCGCCGTCCTCGCCGTCGCCGGCCGGGTCGGCGCCACCCACCTGATCGACAACGTCCCGCTTCACTTCGCGGAGTGACGTGAGACCGGTGAGGCGGTCCAGGGACTGATCCATCGGCGGCGGTGCAACCCGCCTCCGCCCGCCGGTGTTCCTCTAGCTGTCGGCTCCATCACGGACACGAGAGCGACAGACGAGAGGAAGGCGATGACCGAGCTCAACTCCCTCACCGCGGCGCGGGACAGGCCCGTGGCGGACCGGATGACCTCCCGGCAGCGGCTGATCCTGATTCTCCTGCTCGGCGCCCAGTTCATGCTCGCGGTCGACTTCTCGGTGCTCAACATCGCGGTGCCGGCCATCGGCGCCGACCTCGGTTTCAAGCAGAGCACCCTGCCGTGGATCGTCACCGGTTTCATGCTGCCCGCAGCGGGTTTCACCCTGCTGTTCGGGCGCATCGCCGACCTGTTCGGCCGGCGCAACCTCTTCCTGGCGGGCATGGTCCTGCTCGGCGGCGCATCGCTGGTCGGCGGCCTCGCGCAGTCGCCCGCCATGCTCCTGGCCGGACGCGCCGGGCAGGGGCTCGCCACCGCGATGGCCACACCTGCGGCGATGTCGCTGCTCACCACCTCCTTCCCCGAAGGACCGCTCCGGCAGCGTGCGCTCGGGCTCAACGGCACCCTGCTGACGGGCGGTTTCGCGCTGGGCTCGGTGCTCGGCGGCGCGCTGACCGAGTTGCTGAGCTGGCGCTGGGCCTTTTTGATCAACCTGCCGGTCGTCATGCTCATCCTGCTCTTCGCCCCGCGGGTCCTGCGCGACACCGGCGAGCGGACCCGCACCCGGCTCGACCTTCCCGGCGCGGTCACGGTGACCGGCGGCCTGGTGAGCCTGGTCTACGGGATCTCCGCGACCGAGCGGGACGGCTGGGCCGACCCCGTCGTCATCGGTTGCCTGGTGCTCGCCGCCCTGCTGCTGATCGCCTTCTGGTTCATCGAGCTGCGCAGCTCCAACCCGCTGGCGCCCGTCGGCGTACTCAAGCGGCCCTCCGTCCGGTGGGGAAACTTCGCCGGGTTCATCGTCATCGGCATGCCCAGCGCGGTCGTCTTCCAGATGACGCTCTACCTGCAGGACGTGCTCGGCTACAAGCCGCTCGCCGCGGGCCTGGCGTTCGGAGGGTCCAGCATCGCGGCCATCGTCGGCGGGCTCATCGCCTCGCGGGTGATCGGCGCCATCGGCGGCAAGCGGACACTCGTCACCGCCCTGACGATCCAGGGGCTGGGCCTCCTCGGGCTCCTGACCGTGGACCAGGGCGACACCGGCATCTACATCGTGCTCGCCGCGGTCGCGGTCGCGTTCTTCGGGCACGCCATGGGCCTCGTCTCCTACACGGTCATCGCCACCTCCGGACTGCCCGACGAAGAGCAGGGCCTGGCCACCGGGCTGAGCACGATGAGCCAGCAGATCGCCCTGACCCTCGGCACCCCGATACTGGCCGCCGTCGCGGCCCTCGGCGCCGGTACGGCCGCCGGGGGCGAGGCACGTGTCGCCGACACCCTCGACGGCATGCGTCTGGCGGTGCTCGTGGGCGCCGTGGCGAGCCTCGCCGTCGCGGCGCTCGTGGCCGCCCTCTTCCGCCCGCCGGCCGCGGCCCGGAACGATGAGCCGGCCGACGGCCTTGTAGGGTGAGCGGATCGCCCTTGACTTGCAGAAATCGCAGGCAGGGAGCCTAGGCCCGGGAGTGCCGCGATGTTCCGCACGATGTTCAAGTCCAAGATCCACCGTGCCACGGTGACGCAGGCCGACCTGCACTACGTCGGCTCGCTGACGATCGACGAGGACCTCATGGAGGCGGCCGACCTGCTGCCCGGCGAGCAGGTCCAGATCGTCGACATCGACAACGGCGCCCGCCTGGAGACGTACGTCATCACCGGCCCCCGAGGCAGCGGCGTCATCGGCATCAACGGCGCCGCCGCGCACCTGGTCCACCCCGGCGACCTGGTGATCATCATCAGCTACGGCACGATGACCGACGAGGAGGCCCGCTCGTTCCAGCCGCGCGTCGTCCACGTCGACCGCGACAACCGCATCATCGACCTGGGCACCGACCCGGCCGAACCGGTCCCGGGCACGACGACCGTCCGCGGCGACGCCGTGGAGGACGTCCCCGCCTGACGCGTGCGCGAACCGGTCGAGCGCGCCGTCCCACTGGGGGATCGGCTGCTCACGGCGAGGGCGGTCACGCCTCCCGTACCGCGTCGCTCACTGAAGAGGGCGCTTCAGTGCCGCACGGGCTCGGCTCCTCGTCCCGGCAGACGCCCGGCGGCGACGGTCGCGGCGAGGACGTCCAGGTAGTCGCGCTGGTGGACGATGCGGCCGTCGCGGACCGTGAGCACGAGGAGGTTCGCGATCGAGCACGGCAGACCGCTCGCCGTCGCCGTGCCGACGATGGCGTGCTCGGCGACGATGACCTCCGGGTCGGTGGTCTCGTGCACGACGACGTCCCGGAATTCCTCGATCCGCACCGCCCGCCCGAAGGTCGCGCGCAGGTGCGCGCGGATCCCCTCCCGGCCGTGCAGAGAGCGCGGGAAGCCGGGCGCGGTGAACGGGAACTCCAGGACCGCGTCGTCCGCGTACAGGTCGGCGTAGTCGTCGGGCGACCCGTCGAGCACCGCCCGCCGTATGCGGTCGTAGACCGCTGCCGGCTCGGACGCCGCTCGCGGTGCGGAGCCGTTCCCGGGGGACGGCGGGACCGGGTCGCCGGCGACGCCGGCGAGGAGGGCGTCCGCCGTGCCGAGGGCCTCGGCGATGGCGAGGACGTTCTGATACTCGCGCCACAGCAGGACGCGGCCGTCGCGGACCCGCAGGACGAGAACGAACGGGGCGGAGGCGGAGCGGCCGGTGGTCGTGACCGTGCCGGCCATCGTGTACTCCACGACGATGACCTCCGGGTCGGTGGTCTCGTGGACGACGACGTCGCGGAACTCCTCGAACCGTACGGGCAGCGCCGCGCGGCTCGCCTCGGTGTGGGCGGCGAACTCCGCGCCGCCGTGGAAGCGCCGGGGCCTGCCCGGGAGCGCACAGGGAAGCTCGATCGTGATGTCGTCCGAGCGGTCGGTCCAGACTCCCCATTCGCCTGCGAGGACTCTGCCCCGGAAGCGTTCGAAGACCTGCAGGGGGCCGGTGGATGTGGGCATGCGAATACCTCCATTCGCTCAACGCCTGTTGAGACTCAACGAGCGTAGAGCGAAATCGGATATCCGGTCAACGCCTGTAGAGTCAGGTCGTGGAAGACGCGAGCCAGCCGATGACGCGGGCCGAGCGGAGGCGGCGCACGGAGGCGCGGATCCTCGCCGCCGCCCGCGAGCGATTCGCCGAGGTCGGCTACGACCGCACGACGATCCGGGCGGTCGCGGCGGCGGCCGGCGTGGACCCCGCCCTGGTGATGCAGTACTTCGGCGACAAGAAGGAGCTGTTCCGCCGGGCCGTCGAGGTGCCACCCGACGAGGAGTTGCCCGGCGACCCCGCGAAGCTCACCGAACTGCTGCTGTCCATCGTCGGCGTGAAGCTGGGCGAGCTGCCGCAGACCTCGTTGCCGCTGCTGCGCTCGACGTTCACCCATCCGGAGGCGACCGAGCGGATGCGGGACGCCATGACCCGGCAGGTCGAGCAGGCGAGCGCAGCAATGCCGGGCGAGGAGGCCGAGCTGCGGGCGGCGTTGATCCTGGCCATCCTGTTCGGCGTGTCCACCGGGCGGAACCTCATCGGGCTCGGCCCGCTCCGCGACGCGTCATCGGAGCAGATCACGCGCCTGCTGCGCCCCTGCTTCGAGGCGCTGACCGGAACGCCCGGCCGCGATCCTCAGGGCCGCTCCGAGGCCTGATCCGCTCGTCCGGCGGCGTTCAGCGGTGGGCGTTGCGCGGGTGGTTCTTCGCAGTGCGCTCGTTGCCGCGCCGGTAGTTGCCGGTCCAGCGCGCCATGACCTCCTGCGGGTCGCCCAGCTCGACCTCGCTCAGGAACGCCGCCGCGCGATCGCCGCGCACGGTCGTCGCCGCGCGTCGTCGGTGCTCGATGAGCACCGAGCCGTCCGCGCGGACCGTGTAGTCGAATCCCTCCGGAGCGGCCATACCCGGCATCGTGGCATCCCAGGCGTTTGCGAACCACCGAATTTCGCGCGGCGGGACGGAGCGCCACCCTCAGGGCCGGTCCGAGTCGTCGCAGAGCGCGTCGTTCACCGCGGCCAGCGCGTGGTCGAACTGCGGGCGCGTGGTCGGTGACCGGTTCAGCATGACGGTGACCTGGCGTCCGTCGCGGGTGGCTCCTTCGCGGGTCTGGAATCCGGGTCCGTCTCCGCCGTGTGCCCAGTAGTCACCGCCGCAGCTCAGCGGTGCGTTGATCAGGCCGAGGCCGTAGCGGGCGCTGGGGAAGAGTTCATCGGCGGGGACCGTCCTGGTCATCTGGATCATCAGGCGAGGCGGGAGCAGGTCGCCGCGGAGCAGCACGGCGAAGAACCGGTTGAGGTCGTCCGCGGTGGAGATCATTTCGCCGCCTGCCCAGACCATGGTCTGGCCGACCTCGGTGGCGTCGACCAGCCGGCCGCTGTCGTCGACCGTGGTGTAGCCCCTCGGATGCGGTCCGCGGATGCCCAGCCTCGTACCGGGGAAGTAGGTATGCCGCAAGCGCAGCGGCCGCAGGACACGGTCGGTGATCTCGGCCGCGTACGGGCGTCCGGTGACCTTCTCGATAAGCAGGCCGGCCACGATGTAGTTCGTGGTGGCGTAGGAGAACGCGGTGCCTGGTTCGGCGACGGGCCGGTGGGCCAGCGCCATCGCGATCAGCTGCCGTGGCGTGAAGCGGTCGAACCGATGGCGGAAGAACTGCCCGGGAGCGAACATCGGCAGATCGTCCGCGTAGTCGGCGAGGCCGCTGGTGTGCTGCAAGAGCTGGCGCACCGTGATCCGGCGGCCGTCGTTACCGTTGCCACGGACCAGGCCGGGAAGGTAGCGCTCGATCGGGGCGTCCAGCGTGACCCGGTGCTCGGCGACCAGCTGCAGCACGACCGTGGCGACGAAGGTCTTAGTGTTGCTGTAGATCCGGAACTCGCTGTCCGGGCGCATCGCGGCGCGGCTCCCCAGATCAGCGACACCGCTGGTCACGGTGGCGCGTCCGGACGCGTCACGGACCTCGGCGAGCGCTCCGGGAACGCCTTCGGCGGTCAGGCGGTTCAGGTCGCGCCGCAAAGCGGAATGGTCGTGTGCCGGCGTGGTGGCCGCGCCTGCCTGCGGCGCGGCGATGATCGCGAGTCCGGCGGAGACGGCGCACACCGCGGTAAGGCGTGAGTGGAACATGACGGCCTCTTCAGGAAGCGGGGGCGACGGGGCAGTAGATGTCGTGTGCGGGGAACCGGCCGTCTTCCAGGTAGGCGGTGCCGGCGTTGTTCGCGCAGGTGTTGGGCTTGAGCAGGTAGGCGCCGTGGCCGCTCTGGTCCACGGTGACCAGCCGGGCGCGTCGGCCGAACGCCGTACGCAGGTCCTTGGCGCCCACGTACGGCGTGGCGGGGTCGCGAACATCGTTGATGATCAAGACGTTCGCCGGGCCGTTCCGGTCGATCTGGACCCGCTCGTCCACGGGGTAAGGCCAGAAGGCACACGGCCAGATGCCGGCGCCTGCGCCGACGGACAGCGGGTACCGGCGTGCGTCGGTTCGCACGTCACGTCGATACGTGTCGACGTCGCGAGGCCAGTTCGCGTCGCCGCACATCACACCGAGCTTCGCCGCGGAGTTGTTGTCCGTCGGGTCCCGCCACCACAGTTGCATCGACTCGCCGGCCTTTCCGGCCGCGAGCGCGTCGCGTCGCTCGGCGGCGCGGCCGAGCGAGGCGAGTTCCGGGAAAGCGGAGTCGTCGTACAACCCGACGAAGGTGGCCATGCGGAACTGGTCGCCGGTCAGCACGCCCTTCGGCGTACGCAGCGGTTCCCGGTCCAGGCGGGCTGCCAACTTCACGTAGCCGTCCCGCACCTGGCGCGGGGTACGGCCGAGCTGGTAGTCGGAGTTGTGCGCGACTGCGAAACGGGCGAAGTCGTCGAACGTGTCGGCCACACCCTGCCCCAGCGAGGCCCGCCATTCACCGCGCCAGGCCAGCGACGGCCCGATCACGCTGTCGACCAGCACGCGGTCGGCGTGCTGCGGAAACATCGACGCGTACGCGGAGCCCAGGTAGCTGCCGTACGAGTAGCCGAGATAGTTGAGCTTCTCCTCGCCGAGCGCCCGCCGGAGCAGGTCGACGTCCCGCGCCACGTACGCGGTGCCCATGTGGGCGATGAGCGCACCGCCGTACCGCCGGCACTGGGCCGCCACCCGCTTGGCCCGCGCCACGGTCGCCGAGACGCCCCCCGTGCCCGGCCAAGGGATCTGGGCGTGTTGCTGTTCCTGGTTCAGGTGGCAGGTCACCGGGGTGCTGCGCCCGAAACCACGCTGGTCGAAGCTGACGACGTCGTAGCGGTCACGCAGGCTCTGCGGGGTGAACCGATCGAAAGTGGAGGCGTCGCTCAGGTGAGCGGCCGGGCCGCCTTCGTTGATCACCAGTACGCCCCGTCGCTTGGCCGGGGCGTTGCTGCGCACCCGCGAGACGGCGATCTCGATCGTGGGGCTGCCTGGGTGGTGGTAGTCCAGCGGCACCCGAAGCGTGCCGCACTCGGCACGGGAGGTGCCGACCGGAAATGGGCACGAGCCCCAGGTGATGTGGGGAGCCGGCGCGGCGGTGGCCGAGAGAGTCGCCGCCGTCACGATTCCGGCCACAGCGGCCATGACGGACAGGGCCGCCAGGGGCCTGCGGAAGATCTCGCGGGCCGGTGAGGATTTGGTCAGATACACGATCTCTCCAGCGAATTCGTCGATACTCGGATCGCGACGTAGGAATGGTCCCGACGCGGCCGGTATCGGCACCATCTGCCGTTCGGCAGATTTCGCGGATCGGTGCACCTGGTACGTTCTGGCGGCGTGATCGATCGGGCCCGTGCGGCGCTGCGGATGATCGTCTGCTCGGGGATCTTGGCCGGTACCGTGACCGGAGCGCTGGCGTCGACGCCGAGGGTGGGCCCGCTCATCACCGGGGCGGCGGTGGTGAGCGTCGCGGTGGCCGTACTGCCGGTCCTGAGGCTCCCCGGCAGGGATCGGGTGACGCCACCGGCGGTGGTCGTCGCCGGCATGGTGTCCCTGACGGTGACCGCGACGTATCGGGGCCTGACGAGCAACGCCGCGGCCGGATGGATCCTGCTGGAGACCCTCGGGCTGCTCGCGGTGCTCGTTCCGGCGATCCGGCGACCACCGGCGCGTACGGCCTGCGCGCTGGCGGCCTTGCTCGTGGCGGCGGTCACCCTGCTGCCGTTGCGGATCGGCCTGCACATCGATCCGCCTGCCGGACCGGGCCAGACGGCGGGGCTGTGCATGTTGTGGGCGCTGATGGCCGCCGCCATCGTCGGGCTCGCCTGCTATCTGCGCTCACTGGACGGCCGGCGTCGGGCCGCGGTCATCGGCGAGCGCCGGACGCAGCGACTGAACCTCGCCAGGGATCTGCACGACTTCGCCGCGCATGACATGACCGGGGTCGTGGTACTGGCTCAGGCGGCGCAGGCGCTGGCCGAAAACGACCCGCGCCGGGCCTGTGAGCTGCTGCCGGAGATCGAGGCCATCGGCCTGCAGGCGCTGGCGGCGATGGACCGGACTGTCCAGATCTTCGGCGATCAGGGCGACGCCACGTCGGCGGAGGACTCACCGATGCCGGGTGGCTCCGGCGACCTGCGTGACCTGCGTGACCTGCCTACGCTATCGGAGCGGTTCGCGCGTACCGGGAAGGCGGCGGTTCGTCTGGACCTCGGCCCGGACGTCTCGGCCGACCTGCCGGCCGAGGTGGGCGCCGTCGGCTACCGAGTGGTCGTCGAGGCGCTCACCAATGTTCGCCGGCATGCCGCCACGGCCACCGAGGTCCACATCTCGGTCACCAGGACGGGCCGGGCCGCGGACGGGGAAATTCGGATCATGGTCACCGACGACGCGCATTCCGCCGAATCCGCTCCCGGACTTGCCGGTCGTGACCGCCGCCACGGTGGCTTCGGGCTGGCCGGTTTGACCGAGCGAGTCGAAGCGCTGGGTGGCGAACTCTCCGCCGGTCCGGGCCACCTGAGGGGATGGTGTGTCACCGCGGTGATTCCGCTGGCGGTTCGCTCGGCTGCCGGCGCCGTGCGGCGCGAATCTGCCGAACGGCAGATACCGGCGAAGACCCGTCGTCACCATGATCGACGCCATGCGGAAAACCATCAGGGGGTACGCGGCGGTGGTGGCGGCGCACGGATCACCGAAGAAGGCCGATGACGTCATGCAGATGCAGATCCTTCAGCTGACGAAGACCCACCGGAACGGCAGGCGCGCCGTGGCGGACTTCACGTTGAACCTGTCGCCCGGTGTGCTCGGGCGTCCGCTGCCGCCTCCTCGCGGACCGGCGGCCCACCGCGGAGGCGGTGCCAACGGCCCCCGAACTCGACGAAGTCCGGCGATCCCGGCGCTGAGCGAACCGGTCCCAAGCTCACTCGAGTCCGGAGGAGGTCATCGAGGCCGTTTCAGTCCCGATTCCCACGCCCACGCCGCGATCCCGACCCGGTTCCGCACGTTGAGCTTGGCCTGGATGTTCGCCAGATGAGTCTTGACCGTCCCCGGCGAGATGAACAACTCGGCGCCGATGCCGGCGTTGGTCATCCCGTCGGCCACCAGCGTGGCGATCTCTTCCTCGCGCGGCGACAGGAGATCCGAAGGCGTACGCCCGGTCCGCCGGGGAACGGCCAGGTGGCGAAGCAACCGCGTCGTGACCTGCGGACTGATCAGCGAGTCACCCGCCACGGCCGCCCGCACCGCTTCCGTGAGGAGCGCCGGGCCGGATCGTTTCAGCAGGAACCCGCACGCGCCGTCCCGCAACGCGGTGTGCACGTACTCATCGAGGTCGAAGGTGGTGACGACGACGATGCGAACCTCCGGCGCCTCGTCGGACAACCGGCGCGTCAGCTCGAGCCCGTCCATCACCGGCATCCGGATGTCCGCCAGAAGGACATCCGGCCGGTGCTCGAGGACCTGCTCGAGCGCGCTGCGCCCGTCCGCCGCCTCCGCGACCACCTCCATGTCCGGCTGCGTCGCCAGAAGGATGCGAAATCCCCTGCGCACGCTTTCCTGATCATCCGCCAGCACGATCCGGATCGTCACGTCCGTGATCATTTCACCCGCCGTGCGGCGGATGGACCCGGCGGAATAGGACATTGGGGGCGAGGGGTTATAGTCAATCTGACGAGAACTCGCCTCCGAAGGAGGGTCCATGATCCCTCGACGCCTCACCGCTCCCGATCCAGGCTGGACCACCGACGCCGACATCGTCGTGATCGGCTCCGGCATCGCCGGACTCGTGACGGCGTTGCGGGCCCGTACGGCAGGACGAGTGCTGCTCGTCACCAAGGCGCTGCTCGACGACGGGTCCACCCGATGGGCGCAGGGAGGCATCGCGGCGGCCATTCACCCGGACGACTCCCCGGAGGAGCACCTCCAGGACACGCTCACCGCCGGGGTCGGCCTGTGCGACCCCGAGGCCGTACGCGTGCTCGTGACCGAGGGCCCGGACGCGGTGCGGCGGCTGATGGAGCTCGGCGCCGAGTTCGACCGGAACGACGACGGGGGCATCGCGCTGGCCCGCGAGGGCGGGCACCTCAAGCGCCGCATCGCCCACGCGGGCGGGGATGCCACCGGCGCGGAGATCAGCCGTGCGCTGCTGGCCGCCGCCAAGGACCAGGGCATCGAGGTGATCGAACACGCCCTCGTGCTCGACCTGCTGATGGAGGGAGGCCGAGCCGCCGGCGTGACGCTGCACGTCATGGGGGAGGGGCGCCGCGACGGCGTTGGAGCGGTCCATGCACGCGCGGTGATCCTCGCGACCGGCGGGCTCGGCCAGGTCTACCAGGCCACCACCAACCCGGAGGTGTCCACCGGCGACGGCGTCGCGCTCGCGCTGCGTGCCGGAGCCGCCGTCGCGGACCTGGAGTTCGTGCAGTTCCATCCCACCCCGCTGTGGCTGGGACCGGGCGCGAAGGGCCGGCAGCCGCTGATCTCCGAGGCCGTCCGGGGCGAGGGCGCGTTCCTCATCGACGAGCGAGGGGACCGGTTCATGGTCGGGCGACATCCCCTGGCGGACCTCGCCCCGCGTGACGTCGTCGCCAAGGGGATCATGACGATGATCAGGGAGACCGGCACCGAGTGCGCGTACCTCGACGGTCGGAACCTCGGTCCCCGCATCTGGGCGACGCGTTTCCCGACGATCCTCGCGGTGTGCGAGGAGCACGGCATCGACCCGGTGACCGAGCCGATCCCGGTCCTCCCCTCCGCCCACTTCTCCAGCGGCGGCGTCCGTACGGATCTGTGGGGCCGCACGTCCGTGCCGGGCCTGTACGCCTGCGGTGAGGCGGCCTGCACCGGCGTGCACGGCGCGAACCGGCTCGCGTCCAACTCCCTCCTCGAGGGTCTCGTCTACGGGCAGCGGATCGCCGAGGCGCTGCCCGGTGACCTCGCCGACGCCGCCGAGACGCCCGCGGCGGCCCCCGGCGACCTCCCGGAGGCGCGGCTGCTCGACCCGAGCGTGCACGCCGAGGTGCAGCGCATCATGACGACGGACGCGGGCGTACTGCGGAACGGTCCAGGGCTGGAGCGGGCCGCCGAACAGCTCGCCGCCCTCGCGGACCGGACGACCGACAAGCCGTGCACCGAGGCGTGGGAGGCGACCAACCTGCACACCGTCGCCTCCCTGATCGTCGCGGCGGCACGGCGCCGGGAGGAGACCCGGGGCAGCCACTGGCGGGAGGACTTCCCCGACGCCGACGAGACCTGGCGGGGCCACCTGGTGTCGACCCTCGCCGACGACGGAACCCTCACCACGAGCTACGACCCCCAGGAGCTCTCATGAACGCCGAACTCGAGACGAAGCTTCGCGCCGCCGGACTGGATCCACAGGCTGTGGACGGCCTCGTCCGTACGGCCCTGGCCGAGGACGGCGGGAAGGACGTCACCAGCGAGCCGATCTTCGGGTACACCGCGACGGGCCGCGCCGACATGGTGGCCCGGCAGCCCGGCGTCGTCGTCGGGCTCCCCGTCGCCGAACTCGTCTTCGCCTCGGTCACCGCGGTCGACTACTTCCTGGAGATCGGCGGCGATCTCAAGGTCATGACTCGCGTCGCAGACGGCTCCCGGGTCGCCCCCGGAGACGTCCTCCTCACCGTCGAGGGCCCGCTCGTGCCGCTGCTGCGCGCCGAGCGCACCGCGCTGAACTTCCTCACCCACCTGTCCGGCGTCGCCACCCTCACCCGGCAGTGGGCGGACGCGATCGCGCACACCGACGCCCGGGTCCGGGACACCCGCAAGACACTGCCGGGGCTGCGGGCGCTGCAGAAGTACGCCGTGCGCTGCGGCGGCGGCGTGAACCACCGCATGTCCCTCGCGGACGCGGCCCTGATCAAGGACAACCACGTGGCGGCCGCCGGGTCGGTGACCGCCGCGTTCACCGCCGTGACCGCTCCGGGCCTGCACGTCCAGGTCGAATGCGACACCCTCGACCAGGTACGCGAGGCGCTGGCCGCCGGGGCGCGAGCCATCCTGCTGGACAACATGAGCGTCGCCGAGATGACCGAGGCCGTACGCCTGACCGCGGGCCGGGCCGAGCTGGAGGCCAGCGGCGGGCTCACTTTGGACGGGGCCCGCGCTGTGGCCGAGACCGGAGTCGACTACCTTGCCGTGGGAGCGCTTACTCACTCGGCGAAGGCGCTCGACATCGGCCTTGACCTCACGACAGCGGGGACCTGATGCTGCTCACGATCGACGTCGGCAACACCCACACGGTGCTGGGCCTCTTCGAAGGGGAGGAGGTCATCGAGCACTGGCGGATCAACACCGATTCGCGGCGCACCGCCGACGAGATCGCCGTGGTCCTGCAGGGCCTCGTCCAGCAGAGTCCGCTGCTGGCCGACACCGACATCAGCGGCATCGCCCTGTGCTCCACGGTCCCCTCCGTCCTGCACGAGATGCGGGAGATGTGCCGCCGCTACTACGGCGACGTCACCGCCGTCATCGTCGAGCCCGGCGTCAAGACCGGCGTACCGATCCGGATGGACAACCCCAAGGAGGTCGGCTCCGACCGGATCATCAACGCGCTGGCCGCGAACCACATGCACGGCGGCCCCGCGATCGTCGTCGACTTCGGCACCGCGACGACGTTCGACGCCGTCTCGGCCAAGGGCGAGTACGTCGGCGGCGCCATCGCCCCCGGCATCGAGATCTCCGTCGACGCGCTGTCCGCCCGCGGCGCCCAGCTGCACAAGGTGGAGCTCGTACGGCCCCGCAGCGTCATCGGCAAGAACACGGTCGAGGCGCTGCAGTCGGGCATCATCTACGGCTTCGCCGGCCAGGTCGACGGCGTGGTGCGCCGCATGGCGGAGGAGCTGGCCGACGACCCGGAGCAGGTGACCGTCGTCGCGACCGGCGGCCTGGCCCCGCTCGTCGTCGACGAGGCCCGCAGCATCGACGTGTACGAGCCGTGGCTCACGCTCATCGGCCTGCGTCTCGTCTACGAGCGCAACATCGGCGTCTCCGCCTGAACGCCGGTCCGGCGGCCGGGTCGGGTGCACGGGAGACCGGTCCGGCGGCCGAGGTGGGTGTCCCGGACCGGTAGCCTTCTTAGCCGTGAGCGAGTCGTACGACGATCTTCCGGAGCAGATGCGGGTCCGCCGCGAGAAGGTGGACCGGTTGCGCGCGAACGGCGTGGACCCCTATCCCCTCGGGTTCCCGCGCACCGCGACCATCGCGGAGGTCCGCGCGAAATACCCCGACCTGGAGCCGGGCGCGTCGACCGGGGAGAAGGTCGGCGTCACCGGCCGCGTCATCCTCGCCCGCAACACCGGCAAGCTCTGCTTCGCCACGATCCGCGACGGCAGCGGCGACATCCAGGTCATGCTCTCCCTCGCCAACGTCGGCGAGGAGGCCCTCGAGTCCTGGAAGCGCGATATCGACCTCGGCGACCACGTCGGCGTCGAGGGCGAGGTCATCACGTCGCGGCGCGGCGAGCTGTCCATCATGGCCGACCGGTTCGCGCTGACGTCCAAGTCCCTGCGCCCGCTCCCGGAGAAGCACGCCGGCCTGACCGACCCGGAGCAGCGCGTACGTCTCCGGTACGTCGACCTGATCGTCAACGACGAGGCGCGGCGGATGGCCCGGCTGCGCAGCGACACCGTCCGGGCGATCCGCGAGTACCTCACCGGCCGCGAGTACCTCGAGGTCGAGACGCCGATGCTGCAGCCGATCCACGGCGGCGCGACGGCACGCCCGTTCGTCACGCACATCAACGCGTACGACATGGACCTCTACCTGCGGATCGCGATCGAGCTGTACCTCAAGCGGCTCGTCGTCGGCGGCATCGAGAAGGTCTTCGAGATCAACCGCAACTTCCGCAACGAGGGCGCGGACTCCACGCACAACCCCGAGTTCACGATGCTCGAGGCGTACGAGGCGTACGGCGACTACGACACGATCGCCACCCTCACCCGCGAGCTGTACCAGGCCGCGGTGGTCGCCGCGCTCGGCACGACCGTCGTCGTCCACAAGGGCGAGGAGATCGACCTCGCCGGCGACGAGTGGCCGCAGGTCACCCTGTACGGCTCGGTGTCCGACGCGGTCGGCGAGGAGATCACCACCGAGACGCCGATCGAGGACGTCCGGAAGATCTGCGAGCAGCGCGGCCTGGAGTTCGACCCCAAGTGGGGGCAGGGCAAGCTCGTCCAGGAGCTGTTCGAGGCGCTGGTCGAGCACACCCTCGTCCAGCCGACCTTCGTCCGCGACTACCCCCTCGAGACCTCGCCGCTCGCCCGCACCCACCGCGACAACCCGCTGCTCACCGAGAAGTGGGACCTGATCGGCTTCGGTACCGAACTGGGCACGGGTTACTCCGAGCTGATCGACCCGGTCGAGCAGCGCCGGCGGCTGACCGAGCAGTCGCTGCTGGCCGCGGGCGGCGACCCGGAGGCCATGCAGCTCGACGAGGACTTCCTGCGGGCCCTGGAGTACGCCATGCCCCCCACGGGCGGCGTCGGCATCGGCATCGACCGCATGATCATGGCCTTCACCGGCAAGAACATCCGCGAAACGATCCTCTTCCCGCTCGTCAAGCCGGAGTGACCACCGCGAGCCCCGGCGGTTCGCTCCGCCGGGGCTCGACCCGTCCGCGAGGCGACACGTTCACCATCCTTTCAGGATGGAGCACCTGACAGTCGAGATAGCCGCTGGTCAGCGCGACCTCGATATTGGCAATCATGATGACTTATTGACAATTTTATTGTCAGAGCACATCCTGACCGCGCGATCGGACGTCAACCG
Organism: Actinoallomurus acanthiterrae; assembly: GCF_054775715.1. Taxonomy (NCBI): domain Bacteria; kingdom Bacillati; phylum Actinomycetota; class Actinomycetes; order Streptosporangiales; family Thermomonosporaceae; genus Actinoallomurus; species Actinoallomurus acanthiterrae. Next base: position 1,028,318 of record NZ_BAAHCO010000001.1, read on the forward strand.
GAGGGTGCTCTCATGAACATAGATCGACTCGGCGGCCCGGTGCTGTCCCTGTTCCGCATCGTGGTCGGCCTGCTGTTCGCCTTCCACGGCATGGCCTCGCTGTTCGGCGTCTTCGGCGGAAGCCACGGGAGCGGCGGTCACTCCATTCCGGTCGGCACCTGGCCCGGCTGGTACGCCGCCCTCATCCAGCTGATTTGCGGCGCCCTCGTCCTCATCGGCCTGCTGACCCGCCCCGCCGCGGTCCTCGCGTCCGGCTCGATGGCGTACGCCTACTTCACCGTCCACGTGGAGAAGGGGATCATCCCGCTGCAGAACGGCGGCGAGCCGGCCGCGATGTTCTGCTGGGCGTTCCTCCTGATCGCCGTCTTCGGCCCCGGCGTCTGGGCCGTCGACTCGCTGGTGAGCCGCTCCCGTGCCGCGGTCACCGCCCGCACCACCGACCCCCGCCCCGAAACGGCCACGACGGCATAGGCGCCGTTCACCTCAGCGATCACCAGACGGCTCCCTCCCGCCAATCGCAGACGAGCTCGCCGGACAGGTCCAGCGGCGCCGCCAGCGTAAGGACGTGGACGGAGCCGTCCTCATCTTCGGTACGTTCGACGCCGGTCGGCGCGAGCACCGAGGTCGGTCCCTGCCACGGCGTCCAGCCGCGCGCCTGGTAGAAGGGCACGGCCTCGTCGGAGGCGCCGAGCGCCCCCAGCTCGTACGCGCCCCGCAGGATCCGTTCGAGCGGATCCATCAGAGCCGCGGCGTATCCCCGGCGACGCCGGTCGGCCCGCACCCCGACGGCTTCCACGTAGCCGGTACGCAGCGCCCGCCCGCCGTGCAGCACCCGCCGCTGGACCAGGGCCGCGTGCCCGACCAACTCGGTGTCCTCCCACGCCAGGACGTGCATCCCGCCCAGAGCGTGATCCCAGTCCTGATCGTCGAAATCACCCTCGAAGACATCGTCGAGGAGGGTTCGCACCGTCTTGAGGGCGGCGGTGTCCAGTTCCCCGGTGTGCGCCGTACGTATCTCGATCACGGCGCCATCCTCGCCATGAACCCCCGACGCCGACAACCGCCACCCTAGGATGTGTGCCGGTCAGGCTCGCCGATCGCCTGCCAGGGCACCGTGTTCCACGGGCTGTCCGGTGCTTCGAGGAGGCTCCGGATGTGCTTGTCCGACACCTCCTGCGGCGCCGGGAAGTCCTCGTCCGGTGTGCCGCGCAGCATGCCCATCCAGACGATCCGGCCGAGAAGGTAGTCGTCCGCGTACTCCTTCCACGACCCGTACGCCGCCGCGGTCGGCCGCACGACGTTCCACAGCAGCCGCCAGGCCTCGCCCTCATCCATGTGGCCGGCGGCGAACGCGTTCCGGACGACGTCCACGTACAGCGCCACATCCCAGGCCAGCGGCGACAGCCCGAACCGCTCCGCGATCTGCGCGCGGTAGCCGCGCTCGGCCAGGCCGTTCAGCGACTCGAGGACGTCGCCCTGCGAGGAGATCTCCCAGTTCTCGGTCAGCCACCGCCGGGCGCGCTTGTCGTCGATCCGCTTGAACGGATACAGCGTCGTCCGCGACGCCTCGGACCCTCTATTGACCGGAGCGCACAGCGACACGATCCACAGCTGGTGCATCGTCAACGGAACCGGATACTTCTCCTCGACCTTCGGCCCTCGCAACATAACCGTGCACCTTACGACAAACGACACGCCGCCCGGGGCCGGCTGCCGCTCCAGACGGTCAGGACCTCGCCGGTCCCCGGCCGAAGCCATCGGGCGTCGCGGAGTGAAGTACAGTCTCCGGAATGCCGGATTATCCAGAAACCGATTCGCGGATTCCATCCGTCGATATTCCCGACATCTTGTATGACACCTTCGACTATCCGGCTCATCGTGTAGTGGGCTCGTCCGCTGAGGCCTTCGACTGGGTCGGTCGCTCGTCGCTGCCGGAGGAGGACAAGGCCGCGCTAGGCGTCTTCGTCGAGAGGTTCCCCGGAGCCGCGTTCTACCGTGACGACGTGGTGCTCCTCGACCACCTGGAGCAGCGCAACGCGGTGAAACTGCCGCCCTGGCTGCGGGAGATCCGGCAGGTGCTGTCCGGACTGGGGCCGGATGTCGACGTCCGTTTTGACGACTTCGATGAACTGGCCAGCCCCCGTGCGGATAATACCGATGACGACGATGGCTTCATCGACTTGTGGTACGGGGATAGATTCCTCGGTTATCTGCAAGGGGAGGACCGAGACCTGTTGATGATCGGGGCCAGGTGCTACCCGATCCTTGGCGCCACGACAGGTGTGAACTACCTGCTCGCTGCCGACCTCAACGATCCCGAGAATCGACACATCGTCGACCTGTGCGATGAAGACGTTATGGACAACCTCTATGACGGCAGACCAGGCACAGGATCGGTCTACCCCGCATTCGAGTCGTACGTGAGCATGCTTTCGCACATCATCGAGTTCCGTACGACGGACGGCACGGTGATCCGCGCTCGGGGCCTTTGACCGTCAGCATGACACTTACCGAGCACGTTCCGGGAGGCGCCGGGCGGCATGTCGGCGCGCGTCAAGGGCGGGCATCAGGCGCGGCCGGGGTTTCCTCGCATGCGATCGAGGACTCGCCGGGCATAGCCGTCGGCGGCCTGGATCTCGGGGAGCGGTACGAGCGGTAGCCGGACCCTCGTCAGCATCGGAACCTTGCGGCGGATGGAGATCGCATGCAGGCAGTTCGTAGGCAGTTCCTCGATCTCGGTCCATAGGGTGGGCTCCAGCTCATCCACCAGCCGCAGCCGGAACTCCCCGTGGGTACATCGGTAGCACATCGGAGTCCTACCGTGCTCGGCGCCGGCACCCGCTCGACCACGGCCGTCGGCCGCCTCTTTCTGTTCTTCCTCGGCCTTCCGAGGATCGAGCGGCACGCGGCCGCCCCACTGGAGCCAATACATATTCCAGCGGGAGGCGCGCATCTCGTCGAGGAGGTCCGTCAGCTGGTCGAGCGTGTCACCGTCACGCGTCACCACCATCTCGAAGGCGGTGACCGGCACCGGGGCCGCCTGGAGCGCCGCCGCCATCAGCCCGTCAGCGATGTACGGGGTCTCGGCGAACCAGGAGACGAATGACGTGAACTCGATCTTCCAGTCGGCGATCCGCTCTTTCAACGGCAGCCGAGCCGCCTCGGCGATGGCGGCATCGATCGCCTCCCACATCGGCTGGGCCTCCAGATGCAGATCCAGCTCCATCGCCGCGAGAATCCGATCGGCGAGAGGAAGGGTCAGCTTCCGGGTGCCGCGTTCGATGGCGCTGATGCTCGACACGCTCACCCCGGACCGCCCGGCGAGCGCCTGCAGCGTGAGTCGTCGAGACACTCGGGCATTCTTGATCAGCGTCCCAAGCCGTTGATTGCTGTCATCGGACATGGGCGCCATCGTGCACCCGGCCTGGCCGCCGCATCCATCCACCGTTCACAGTCTGTGGAAAACCCGTTACGCCACATGCACGTGCAGCGGCCCACGGAGGCAGCCATGTCGTTCCAGGGCTTCTCGTAAGACGCGAAAACTCTCGCCTGAGTAGAACGCACTGGAAGCGATGGTGCCCCCCCGGACGGAGACTTCCACACAGTTCGACTCACCTTGCGTGCTATAGGTGCTCTTGCGCCACCGTCCGATTGTGATCACGGGCATTCGTGTCGATCAGTACAAACTGTCACCTCAACGCACTGTGATTCGCCTTGGGTACTGTAGGTGCTCCGACGCCACTCGGACATGTCATACCTCCTCCAGATACGCTTGGATCATCTCCTTTGATAGGTCCGGGGGCAACGCTAAGGTGGCGATCTGTTCAAAGGCCTGCTGCGCGCGGAAGACTTCGGCAGGAGTGTCGATGATCTGCCCTTCGGGCCAGGCGTCGGCGTAGGCGACGTCCGGTTCGTCAGGTAGCCGCATGATGGTGATCGGACCGACCATCGCGTCGTGGTTCCCCGCGGAAAACGGGAGTACCTGTATGGTCACGTTCGGGCGAGCCTCGCACAGTGAGGCAAGTTGCTCTCGCATGACCCCGTAGTCGCCGATCCGTCGGCATAGGACGGCTTCGTCGATGACGACGTGCAGAGCCGGCGGATTTTCGCGATCAAGGATCCGTTGACGCTCCATGCGCATTCGGACCACGCGGTCTAGCTCCTCCGGCGCGATTGCTCTTCCGGGCACCTGGTTGATGGCACGGGCATACGCGGGTGTCTGGAGGAGGCCGGGGACGACCCGCCCATCGAAGAGTCGGACCGAAAGCGCTCGCTGTTCGAGATCGACGAAGTCGCCGAAGCGACTGCTATCGTCCTGGGCCTTCTTGGCGAGTTCGGTCATGACGCCGGGGAGGTTGAAGAGGGCGTCGGCGTGTTCGCCAAAGCCTGGCCGGGGGTTTGCGGCGGCCCTGCTCGACGGAGGCGACCGTCCACACCGACCATGGGACGCGGTCGGCGAGCTGGTCGCGGTGCCAGCCCAGGCGTTCGCGGTGGCGGCGTAGTTCGGTGCCGAAGTAGGAGACGAAGCCGGAGGAGTTCGCCATTGGTACGGGCTCCTTGTACACGCGGGGGGAGAGCTCAGGGGTACGAGCTGTACTCATTCCGCAGAGTAATCAGCTGGTGACAGCATCGTCAGGCAGATGGACAAGTCCGATCACAGGAGGTCACCCATGCTGATGAAGGTCGAGGGCGTGTACGTGTCCACGTGCGCCCACGTCCCCGAGGACACGCCGCTGCGGGTCGTCCGGCACGCGGACGAGGAAATCGTCTCCGTACGGTTCGGCGAGGACGAACTGCTCGTCGTCGAACTCGACGACGGCATGGTCCCCACGCTCATCGAGGCACTGCAGACCCCGTACGAGCCCAGGAAGTCCTGACCGCGCTCACCGAAAGGGCGGGGCCGCCGCCCCGCCCCCGAGATCATCAGGTGCTCTGCCTGATGTCCGCCTGGAGCAAGCGCGGCGATGACGTGAAGCCGTGGCGGGAGTAGGCCGAGATCGCCTCGTCGCTCGAGTGGACGGTCACGCGTTCGAGTCCGAGGTCGCGTCCGAGTGCCAGGACCGCGTCGATCAACCGGCCTCCCAGGCCTCCGTTGCGCTCCTCGGGCAGCATGTACACGCATTGCACGTCACCCGAGGCCCGCTCGAATGCACGGGGGTGGGGGACGCGCTGCACGATCACCAGCCATGCCATGCCGATGACCACGTCGCCGCGGGCCACGACCAGGCACCGGTGGGATGACCGGTTCTCTTCCGCCCAGGTCACGAAGCGGGGGACGAATTCGTCGAGTGGGGTGCCGGACGCGCCGTAGAGCTCTTCCACCCACCGCCACCGCAGTTCAGCGACAACCTTGAGATCCTCAGGCCGGGCAGCACGAATCGCGATGTCGGTCATCTGATCATTCTGGCGCTTTCAATCAATGGACTCGAGCTCGGTCCGCAGCTGGACGATGTCCGGATCGTCCGGAGCGAGCGTCAGCGCGTGTGCGATGTCGGCGCGCGCTTCGGCGAGTTGTCCGGCGGATCGGTGTGCGACGGCGCGGTTGTACAGCAGTGCCGCGTCTTCGCCGGCGGCCAGGGCCCGCGTCAGGTCCCGTACCGCGGTTGCCGGGTCGCCGTGTGCCTCGGCCAACGCCGCCCGACCGGCGAGTGCCGCGACGAGTTCGGGTTCCGTGGCGAGCGCCGTGTCGAAGTCGCGACGAGCCTGTTCATCGTCGCCGGCGGCGGTCGCCAGCTGACCGCGTACACAGATCAGGTGCGGGTTGCCGTGATCCACGGAGAGGCCGGTCCGGATGTCGTCCGCCGCGCCGTCATCGTCTCCGATCATGGCTCGCAGTCCGGCCCGGTTCACATACGCGTCGACGTATCCGGGGTCGAGGTCGAGAACCCGGCCTAGATCGCGCAATGCTCGACAGGAATCATCGCGTGCCTGATGGAGGACGGCGCGGTTGAAGTGCATCTCGGGGAAGGGTGGGCCGAGCCGGATCGCGGTGTCGTACGCGGCCAGTGCCGCTTCGTCCTGTCCGGCCGCGAGCAGCAGATTGGCGCGGTCGAAGTGGTATTCGGCGTAGTCCGGGTCGACGGCGAGCAGCGCGTCGTACGCGCGCAGGGCCTCCGCGGTGTCGCCGAGCATGGCCAGCAGGCGCGCCCGGTTGGACAGCAGGGTGCACCGGTCGAGCAGATGCCGGTCCGGCGGCAGTTCGCGATCCATTCGCCGGATGCCCTCGTCGACGAGTCGCAGCGCCCCGGCAGGGTTCCCCAGCCGGAGTTCGATCAGGGCTTTTCCGTTCTGATAAAAGATCTCGTAGAACGCTCGGTCCTGCGGGTCGGGGAGCAGTGACGCGATGGCGATCGCGGCGTTGATCGAGGCCATCGCCCGGATGTAGTCGTGCCGTTCCGGGGCGTGGTGGCGGGTGTAGAGCATCGCGATCTCATAGGCGGCGACGCGGTGCACGGCAGGGTCGGCGGAGGCCGCGCATGCCTCGCCGTAGAGCGCCTCGCTCTCATCGCCCTGGCCCAGCAGTGCCAGGGACAGCGCCATCTGCCGGGTGAACCGCCACCAGCTGCCGACCCCGGGCTCGGTTCGTGCCCGCCCGCGCCGGCCGAGGTCGACGCATGCCTCGTGGAAGCCCAGGGCGAAACAGTGATCCTGCGCGGCGGCGAGCGCGGTGACGGCGGCGTCGGGGTCAGTGCCGAGTTCGCGGTGGTACGGGATGGCGCCGAGACGCCAGGACCAGTCTCCGGTGAGGAGTTCGTCCGCGCGAGCGTCGTGCAGCCGCGCTCGCTCGCTCGCCTCGAGTCGTTCGTAGGCCCGGAGCGCCCGCGGGTCGTCGCATGTGCCGTCGGCGGCCACGAAGCGTGCGGCGAGGTCGGCCGAATCGTCGAGCGGGGCGGTGTCGGTGTTCGCCTCGATGGCCTCGGCGTGAGGCCAGCCCTCGATCGACGTCCTGGTGCACAGGACCAGGGACAGGAGCGACGGGTCGAATCGCCGCAGGAGTATCGCGATCAGCTCGTGGTCCGTCGCGTCGGCCCGGTCGACGTTCTTCAGGACCAGCGCGGCGGATTCCGTGTTCAGCCGGCTGAGGTACTCGTGAAGGAAGTCGGTGATTCCGTGGGCGATCCGCGCCGTACGGAGGCGAGAGTGGACGCGGGTGCGTTCCGCGTCCGGGATTTGATGGAACAGGGTCTCCCGCCCGATCGGAACCGTGGCGCGAAGTTCCGGTGCGACGGTGCGGATCTCCAGGTCGTACCGCTCGACCAGGTCCGGTGCGATGGTGAGGGCCGTGGGAATGACCGCCCTGATGATCGCGCCGCCCGCGGTGTAGGGGCCGCGGCGGGCGGCATGCGCGTCGATCACCGGCGTCAGGAGTTCCGGTAGGCCCAAGGAATCGATGAATTTTTCTCGATCCCGACTCGGGGGCGTGATTATGACGCGATGACGAGGCGGCACCTCGAGCTCCATCTACGGTATCGATGTCTGGCGACTGCCGGGCCGGCTCGGCAGTCGCCGATGCTTTTCACGCGATTACGGGCCGCCATGTGCCGAGGCCGCCTTGCTGGCCAATTGCTTTATAGCTGGCTTGTGTACGGCTATTTTCTTCATGTGTAGCGTCCCTCCCTTCGGGTGAAACAATGGATTGGGCTCTGGATCACTCAACACCGCAGGTTGCGGACTGTCAAGTGGTTGACTCGGCCTCGGTGATGCCGGATAGCATGCCGTGCATGCCAGCGGACGATGTGCGTGATCTGCTTGCCCAGGCTGCTTCGCGGCGGCATGCCGGTGACTATGGAGGAGCGGAGAAGATCATCGTCCGCGCGTTAGTCGCCTCCCGTGAATTAGCGCATCAGAGATACGAGGCCGACGCGCTGACCGAGCTCGGCGTCGTGCAGTCGATGACCGGGGCCGTGTCGAAAGCGCTGTTCAACCTGGATCGCGCTCTCGCCATATATCGACGTCTCGAAAGCGATTCCGAAGAAGCCAGAGTCCTTTGCATGATCGGTCAGGCGAAACATCTCGCCGGTGATTATGCGTCCGCATTCCCGTACTTCGCTCAATCTCTCGATGTCTGCCTCGCGAACAACGACCGGTCCGGTGAGGCCACCGCCAGGATCTATCTCGGGATCGCGCACTACCGGACCGGCGAATACGCCGCCGCGTCGGCGAGCCATGAGCGGGCTCTCGACCTGTGCCGTGACCTCGGCAACAGGCTGAGCGAAGCCAACGCACTGCATTTCGACGGGGTCGTCCGGCTCGTGACCGGAGACCTCGCCAAGGCCGAACAGCGGCTCGCGGGCTCCTTGGACATCTATCGCGAGCTGGAGAACGGGCTCGGACAGGCCAACGCTCTGGTGAACCTCGGCGTAGTGCGCTACCTGTCGGATGACCTTCCGGGGGCGACCGCCCACATCCTCGATTCTCTTCGGCGGTCGCGGGCCATTCCATACCCGGTCGGTGAGGCCGACTGCCTTCGTGAGCTGGGCGTCGTCCAGCACCTGTCGGGGGACGACCCGGCCGCGACGGAGAGCCTTGCGCAGGCGGTCGACATCTTCCAGGCCGTCGGTGACCGGGTCGGGCATGCCGAGGCACTCAACCGCCTCGGGACCGTACTGTGCTCCGCGGGCCGCCCCGGCGACGCCCGCGGCCGATTCTCCGCCGCACTCGAGCTGAGCCGCGCGACGGGTTGCCGATTGGAAGAAGGACGCGCCACCGAGGGAATCGGCCACTGCCTGGCCCAGGCCGGAGACACGGAAGCGGCCCTCGATCATCTGAACCGGGCGCTCGCCATCTTCGTCCGTATCGGGGTTCCCGACGTCCGCCGCGTCCTGGCGGACCTCCCGCGGCTCGCTCGGTGATCCGTGCGGCCAGGACACGGAAGGTCGAAGCCGGGCGAGCGGGAGTGACGCGAGCCGACTCCTTGTGGCGTCACCGGGACTTCATGCTGCTGTGGGGCGGCCAGACGATAAACATGACGGGCACGCAGGTCAGCCAGCTGGCGGTCCCGTTGGTCGCGCTGTCCGTGCTGGACGCGTCGGCGTTCGAGGTGAGCCTGCTGTCGGCCATGGGGTTCCTGCCGTACGTGCTGGCCGGGCTGCCCGCGGGCGCGCTGGTCGACCGGTTCCGGCGCCGGCCGTTGATGGTGTGGTGCAGCCTGTTCCAAGGGCTGGTCCTCGGTTCCGTCCCGGTCGCGATCGTGTTCGGCGCCCTCACGCTGTGGCAGTTGAGCGTGGTCGCGTTCGTCGTCGCCGCGCTCGCCGCCCTCTTCGATCCCGCGTACCAGAGTTATCTGCCGTCGCTGTTGCCCGCGCGGCAACTCGTCGACGGCAACGGGAAGCTGGGCGCCTCCTACGCGTTCGCGACGGTGGTCGGGCAGAGTACGGCCGGCTGGCTCGTCGCGGCGCTGGGAGCCGCCGGGACGATCGGGGTCGACGCGGTCTCCTCACTGATGAGCGCGGTGTCCCTGAAACTGATCGCCGCCCGGGAGCCGTCTCCGGAACGGCGTGGCACCCGGATGCGGGCGGAGATCGGCGAAGGTCTCCGCTACGTGTTCCGCGACCGGCTGATGCGACCCGTCGTCCTGGCGAACACGATGGTCTCGGCGGGGATCGGCGCCTCGTGGTCCCTGTGGGTGCTGTACGTCGTCCGCGACCTGCACTGGCCGATGGTCGTCGCCGGCCTGTGCCAGGGGGTCGCCGCCGTCGGCGGCGTGCTCGGCGGGCTGTGCACCGAACCGCTCGCCAGACGGCTCGGCCTGCCGCTGCTGATGCTGGTCACCACGCCGATGTACGTGCTGGACCTGGTGCCGACCGTGCTCGTCGGGCCGGGTCTGACCGGTCAGATCGTGGTCACCGTCGGATACTTCGTGGCCCTGGCCGGCGAATTCGCCTACGTCAACGCCAACCTCAGCTACCGCCAGCTCATCTGCCCGCCGGACCTGCTCGGCCGGATGAACGCCACGACACGATGGCTGTCATGGGGCATCCGGCCGCTGTTCACGCTGATCTTCGGCCTGATCGCCACCTGGATCGGGGTACGGGCCGCGCTCGGCATCGCGGCCGGCCTCTTCGCGCTCCCGTTCGCCGTCCTCATCGCCTCACCGCTGCGCGGGCGCGGTGCGCGACCGTAATTCGGATGCTCGGGAGACGCGGTGGGTGTTACGTTCGGCGCGACAGCGTAGGCGAGCGAGAGACCACAGGGGAGTGGGGTTCATGACGGTCGCGGTGCGAGCCGCCGTGTGCGGCATTCGGTCCGTCTTCACCGTCGGGGTCCTCGGCTGACCTTCTCTCCACGGCGACCCGCTGTCCCGCGGGCGCATGCCAGGACCCCGCTTCACCAAGGGGTTCTCGTTGTCTTCCCATTCTTCTGAGTTCTTTCCTGACCTGTCCGCGTACGGCTGGGACGAGGAGCGCGAGCGGTCGTTCGCCTCGTACCGGGCCAAAGGACTCGTGCCCGCGCGGATCGTCGGCGTCGACCGGGGACGGTGCGACGTCGTCACCGAGAACGGCCCGCTCCAGGCCGGCACGTCGCTGGTGCGGTCGCCCGACCCGGTCGCGCTGCCGTGCACCGGCGACTGGGCGGCCGTACGGCCGGGCCGCGACCCGCAGATCACGGATCTGCTGCCGCGACGCGGGGTCATCGTCCGCGCCGCGGTGTCGCGGTCCTCGCACGGTCAGGCCCTGGCCGCGAACGTCGACGTCGCCGCGGTGGTGGTCTCCGCCGCCGCGGAGATCAAGCCCGGCCGCGTGGAGCGGCTGCTCACCCTGGCCTGGGAGAGCGGCGCGACGCCGGTGATCGTGCTGACGAAGGTCGACGAGTCGCCCGATCTTCCATCGCTCGTGGCCGAGACGCGGCAGGCGGCACCCGGCGTGGAGGTCGTCGCGACCAGCGCCGTCACCGGCGAGGGCATCGAGGCGCTCCAGGCCGTGCTCACCGGCACCGTGGTGCTGCTCGGCCCGTCCGGGGCCGGCAAGTCCACGCTGGGCAACGCGCTGCTCGGGACGGCGATCCTGGAGACCGGCGCCGTACGCGCGCAGGACGGCAAGGGCCGGACACGACGGTGCGCCGCCAGTTGGTCCCGCTGCCGAACGGCGCCGTGCTCATCGACACTCCGGGCTTGCGCGGCGTCGGCGTGTACGACGCGGAGGAGGGGCTGCGGCGGACGTTCGCCGACGTCGAGGAGTTCGCTCAGGAGTGCCGCTTCGCCGACTGCGGCCATGAGTCCGAGCCCGGTTGTGCGGTCCTGGCCGCGGTCGCCGACGGCGCGCTGAGCCGGCGGCGGCTGGACAGCTACCGCAAGCTGGAGCGGGAGAACGCCTGGGCGGCCTCCCGTACGGACGCGCGACTGCGCAAGGAGCGCGTGGACCGCCAGAAGGCCATCACCCGGTCCCTGCGCGAGACCTACGCCGCCCGCGACCGGCGACGCTGAGCGGTCCATCGGCTCGGCCGGGCTCCCGTGTGGTCATCTCCCCCGCGAGGGGGAGGGGCCTCACCGTCGCGAGGGGTCCGGCCGGGCGCGCCGCGCGTGATCGTTGAGAGGTCAGCGCAGCCCGGATATGGAGGTCCGATCGCCGTGGTCGCCCCGCCCGTCTCGATCACCACCGTCGACATCGTACGTCCCGAACCCGCTCCGGCTCGGCGAAGGGCCGAGGTGCCCCGCTGGGCGGTCATCGCAGCGTGGGCGACGGTGCTGTGCACGGTCCCGTCGTCGATCTGGCGGCTCGCGCTCGGCGCCGGCGTCGACGTCGGCTTCACCGGCCGGCTCGGGCACATGTACACGGGGACCGCGATCCTGGCGTACGTGCTGTTCCTGTCGGTGACCTCGCAGGCCGCGGCGTTCCTCACCCTCGGGTTGGTACGGCCGTGGGGTGAGGTCGTGCCGGGATGGGTGCCGTGGCTGGGCGGGCGTCGCATCCCGCCCCTCGTGGCGATCGTGCCGGCGTCGGTCGGCGCCATCGCGGTGACGGGGCTCTGCGCGGCGGTCACCTTCACGTCGCACGGTCCGCTGGACAATCCCGACTTCCCGCAGGGTACGGCCGGTGTGATCATGGACGTCTGCTACGCGCCGCTGCTGGCGTGGGGGCCGCTCGTGGCGGTATTGACGATCGCGTACGCCCGTCGCCGCGCGCGGAAGGGCTGAGACGTGAACGCCGGGGTCGACACGGTGGGCATGTCGACCCCGGCGTCCAACCGGGGGACCGGGGGTCTTTGGGGGTCCCGGGGGGGTGGGGCGGCCCGGCTAGGGCCTCGTACGGCCGACTCCGGCCGGTTTTCCTCTGATCCGCAGGCGAGGAAGGTCGTTGGCTTCAGGCGGCGTGAGCGAGCTCCCGGTGAACGGGGACGCTACGACCGTCGGGGAGCAGCTCGCCGGTGTCGTCGAAGACGATGACGCCGTTGCAGAGCAGTCCCCACCCCTGCTCGGGGTGGTAAGAGACGAGGCGGGCCGCGTCGTGATCGGGAGCGTCCGCCGTCGGGCACTTCGGCTGGTGCTGGCACATCGCGGATCCTCCCCTTTCTTCGCTGGGCATGTAGTCGTTCTCATCCATCAGCATGCCGTGCGATCTGCGCCAGCGAAGTGGGAAAAATACCCGGACGACTACCTGAACCGCGTACGTAGGTATACGTATGCGGGTAGCCGGAAGGCCCGCTCAGGGGTGGATCAGATGGTACGCGGCGTACTCGATGCGTTCGCGGGCCTGAAGGAGAAGCGCGGAGATCTCGCGTTCGCGGGCGTCATCGAGGCGGATGGCGGGGACCGACACGCTGATCGCGTCGCGGGCCGGGCGCTGGAGTCGCAGGGCGACCCCGAAGCAGCAGACCCCGGGGGTGTTCTCCTCGCGGTCGACGGCGTGGCCGCGTTCGCGGACGCGCCTGAGCTCGGCGCGCAGCTCGTCCTGATCGATGAGCGTGTGCTCGGTCTGGCGCTCGAGGGGGTCGCGCAGCACGGGGTCCGGGCGGTCGGCAAGCAGGGCCTTGCCCAGCGAGGTGCTGTGCGCGGGCACGCGCCGGCCGACGCGGATGACGGGCCGCAGGTTGTGCCGCGACGGCCGGGAGGACAGGTAGACGACGTCGTAGTCGTCGAGGCGGCCGAAGTGCACGGTCTCGCCGGTGGCCTCCGCGAGCCAGTCGAGGACCTCGTGGGCCATGCCGACGACGGGATCGCCGTCGATGTAGGACGCGCCGACGAGCAGCGCGCGCATGCCGATGCGGTACAGCGTGCCCGTGGGGTCGGTCTCCACCCAGCCGAGCTGGACGAGGGTGCGCAGCAGGGCGTACAGGCTGCTCTTCGGGTAGCCGAGCTCCTGCTGGATCTCGGTCAGGCTGTACATCCCGCCCTGGCGGGCGAAGAAGTCGAGCAGCGCGACGGTCCGCGTCGCGGACTTGACGCCCGGCGCGGCTCGCTCGGTCGCGTCCATACAACCCCTCCAGAGCAGCCGGCCTGCGCTCAACGCGCGGCCCGGCGACCACGCCGGAGCCAGGAGACAGCTTAGTCTCGTTCAAGCCTTGTTCATATATGCGAACACTGGTTATGGTTGTGGACACTTTTAGCGGTCGAGTACCCGGAGGATTCCCCTATGGCCAAGATCGTCCTGAGCCATGTGGTTAAGGCCTACACGAACGAAGTCAAGGCGGTGGACGACCTCAACCTTGAGATCCAGGACGGGGAGTTCATGGTCCTCGTCGGCCCGTCCGGGTGCGGCAAGTCGACCGCGCTGCGGATGATCGCCGGCCTGGAGGACATCACCGGCGGTGAGATCTCGATCGGCGAGCGGGTGGTCAACAACCTGGCCCCCAAGGACCGCGACATCGCGATGGTCTTCCAGAACTACGCGCTGTACCCGCACATGACGGTCGAGCAGAACCTCGCGTTCGGCCTCCAGCTGCGCGGCACGCCGAAGCCGGAGATCAAGAAGCGGGTCAACGAGGCCGCCAAGATGCTCGGCCTCGACCAGTTCCTCAAGCGCAAGCCGGCCGCCCTCTCCGGTGGTCAGCGGCAGCGTGTCGCGATGGGCCGCGCGATCGTCCGTGAGCCGCAGGCGTTCCTGATGGACGAGCCGCTGTCGAACCTCGACGCCAAGCTCCGCGTGTCGATGCGCGCCTCCCTCAACCAGCTGCACGATCGTCTCGGCGTCACCACGGTGTACGTCACGCACGACCAGATCGAGGCCATGACCCTCGGCGACCGGGTCTGCGTGCTCCGCGAGGGCAAGCTCCAGCAGGTCGACACCCCGCAGAACCTCTTCGACAACCCGGTCAACCTGTTCGTCGCCGGGTTCATCGGCTCCCCGGCGATGAACTTCGTGACCGCCGAGCTGGTCCGCGACGACGGCGCCCACGTCGTCTTCGCGGGCAACAAGCTCCCCGTCCCGGCCTCGGTGCTGGAGGACCGTCCCGGCCTCGAGGACTACTTCGGCAAGGAGATCATCCTGGGCGTCCGGCCGTCCGACTTCGAGGACGCCGGGCACAACGGCAGCGACTGGCCGACCATCCAGGCGCACGCGGACGTCACCGAGGAGCTCGGCAGCGAGATCAACGTGATCTTCACGATCGACGCCCCGCCGGTCGAGCACAAGGACACCGCCGACCTCGCCCACGACGCCGACGAGGACGACGCCGCGATCCCGCTGGCCGACAACAAGGCGCTGTGGACCGCCCGCGTCAACGCCCGCTCGCACGTGCGTCCCGGGCAGGACATCAAGCTGTCGGTCGACACCAGCCGCCTGCACTTCTTCGACGTCGGCACCGGCCTGGCCATCGGCCACCCCGAGGCCGCCACCGTCGCCGCCACGGCCTGACGCCGCGGCATCTGATCACCGGGGGTCGCCACGCCACGTGCGTGGCGACCCCCGGGAGGTCGGTCGGGGTCGGTTGGTCGGGAGAGACACGCGCTCATATGGGTCGGCCGAGCCTTTCGCGCGGTGCTGGTTCGGCGCGCCGGAGCGTACGGACGGAGACGCGCGCGAGCAGGCCGGCGATCAGCAGCAGCGCCGCCGCCTGCCCGTACCCGACAGGGACGGCGTACGGCTCGGTGCCGCCGTAGTCGGTGGCCGTGATCATCTGCACGCCGGAGATCAGCGCCGCGTAGAGCGCGACGGCCGACGAACGGTGGGCGAGGTCATGGCCGGCCGCCGCGCGACCGCGGACCAGGCAGACAGCGCCGGCGGCGAGCGCGATCCAGCCGCACACGCCGTCCGGAATCAGGGTCAGCGCGAGGCTAGATGGCAGCCAGAGCGCGGCGAAGACGGCCACCGCGCCGACCGGAAGAGCCGCGAGCCCGCCGATCGGGCGGACGGCCGGCGCGTCCCGGTGGAACGCCACCGCCACCGCCACCACGGGCAGCAGGAGCGGGACGACCATCAGAACGGCCTCCCATGGCGTCCACGGCTCTGTGGCCAGCCGAAGCAGCGGCGGAACGGCGGCCGCCAGCGCCAGGACCCGCGCCGTACGCCGCCGACCCCGCACGAGCGCGACGTAGGCCGGCACGCAGAGCAGGTACGTCAGGCTCCACGCGACGTTCCAGACGAGGCCCACCTCCCCGGCGTGCCCGTACGCCGCCCGCACCGAGCCGCGTGCCTCGTCGGATCCGAAGAAGACTACGGTCAGCAGGCCCAGCACCTCGGCACCGGCCAGGACGGCCTGGGCGAGGAGGCCGAGAGCCCCGAACAACCGGACGGTCTGCCCCAAGGAGAAAAGGCGCGGGGCCGCGCCCGGTCCGCCGAGCCAGGAGCGCACCGCGAGCCGCACGACGCTGACCGTCTCGGCGAGGTCCGGTCGGCCGAGCCCCTCTTCCTCCGCGTCGCCGACACCCTCGGCGAATACCGCGACCATCTCCTCCTCCCGCGCCGCCCGGTAGGACGGCGGCAGGATCCGCAGCAGCGCGCGGTACCTCTGGACGATCAGGCTCTCGTCCCGGCTCATGCCGTGCCCTCCGACGCGCGGCGCGCCCGCAGGCGTGCGGTCGCCGCCCGTACGTGGACCGACAGGCGCGCGGCCTCGGCCGCGAGGGCCTCCGCGCCGGGATCGGTCAGCCGGTAGTACCGCCGCAGCCGGCCCTGGTGGACCTCTTCGCGGTCGAGTTCGACCCGCCCGTCGGCTGTCAGGCGGTCCAGCACTCCGTACAAGGTGCCGATTCGCAGTCGCATCCGGCCCTCGGACAGCCGCTCGACCTCGCCCACGATGCCGTAACCGTGCCGGGGCTCATCGACCAGTGCCGTCAGGACCAGGAACGCCTGTTCGGTCAGCGCTCGTTCTGTCATGGAGCCAACATATATCGGCGCACAGGATATCGTGCAAGGCATGCGTGAATGCCGGGCGGTGGCGATTCACGCGTCCGGGTGGTCTGTCAGGCGGACTCGCGGACGATGAGCTCGGGGGACAGGACGACCTGCCGGTGCTCGTGCTGCTCCGGGTCGCCGGTCTCCGCGAGCGCGAGCTCGGTCGCGGTCCGGCCGAGCTGCTCGCGCGGCTGGCCTACGGTCGTCATCGGCACGACGGCCGTCGCGGCGAGGTCGATGTCGTCGTAGCCGACGACGCTGATCTCCGTGGGCACCTTCACGCCCGCCCGTACGAGCTCGTTGATCAGTCCGATCGCGAGCAGGTCGTTGCCGCAGAAGACCCCGGTGGGCAGGGGGTCCAGCTCGAGCAGCCGCCGGGCCGCCGCCCGCCCGGCAGAGGCCGTCATCTCCGGCTGTTCGAGCGTCGTCAGGGCGTGCTCGTCCAGCCCCGCGCCCCGGGCCGCGTGTACGGCGCCCGCGTGGCGCTCACGGACCTGTCCGATCGACAGCGGGCCGGTGACGAACACGAGCCGGCGGTGGCGCCGGCCCAGCAGGTGACGGGCCGCCAGCGCTCCGCCCGCGCGGTGGTCGACCGCCACCGAGCAGACGCCGGCGGTGGTCCGGTCGAGCAGCACGACGGCGAGCCCGCGCCCGTGCAGTTCGGCGACGCGACCCGCACCGAGATCCAGCGGGCTGATCAGCAGACCGGAGACGTTCTGCTCCTCCAGGAAGTCCAGGCAGCGCTGTTCCTTCAGGGGAGAGCCCTCGCTGGTGCACCACAGGGCGTCGAACCCCTCGGCGTTCATCACCGCCTCGGCGGCCCGGCCGACATCGCTGAAGTACGGGTTGGCCATGCTCGGGACGACCACTCCCAGAACGTGGCTCTGCCCCTGCCGGAGCTGTCGCGCGGTCTCGTTGCGAACGAAGCCGAGCTCGCCAATGGCGGCCAGAACGCGTTCCCGGGTTGCTTCGGCCACCAGATTTGGCCGATTTAGGACATTCGAAACCGTGCCCACCGAGACTCCTGCATGTATCGCCACATCTCGGATACTGACGCGCGTCAACGCTTCCACCTTCCCGGTGAGTGCGGTTTTCGCAGGTCGACAAGGGTGAACAACTGTGGCCGATGTGTTACGTAGCGGAACGGATATGAGCGCCTACGCGTCGTAACATGCGAACCCTTGACGCCCCGCAGACGGCCGCTTAGCGTTCCGGAGCGGAGCGTAGCTTGAAACGATTCACGATCTTTGCCGGATCGCTGCGCGAAAAGGATGGGGGCGAGGGCGCACACATGACCCCACCCGGCCACGCCGAATTCGGTCCCGGCATCAACGCCGGGACGTTTCCTCATGCCACCGACTTGGCATCCGAGGCGACGTTCCCGCTCAACTCTCCAACGTATGAATCGTTACCCGGAGTTCCCGCGTCGCGCATCCTCATGCGGACGGGCGGCCAACTCCGGTCAAGCGCGCTCCGGCCTACCCGTGCCCATGCGGCGGTCGCCGCATCCCCGCAGCCATCACCCGGGACGAGGGAGGACGGAGTGGAACAGGCCACACTCACACGCCGTGGCACCGACGATCCGCGTCTGAGCGAGGATGAGCTCCGCTTGCTCGCGCAGATCGCCACAGGTGTCACTGCAGATGTGGCGGCGCGGAGACTCGAGCTCAGCGCGCGCACCTTGCGGAGGAGGCTGCGATCGATCTGTGACCGCCTCGATGTGAGTACCCCTATCGAGGCCGTCGTGTGGGCGGCACGGAGGCAGCTCATCTGATCGGTGACAAGGGCATCCCGGCGTTCCGGCTAGTGTCCCCTGTTTGTGGAGATAGCGATCCGCCGTGCCCGCGTGACCGACGTCCGGGCGATCCGGCGGCTGATCGACCTGTACTCCGGGCCGGGCCGGCTGCTGGAGAAGCCCACCGTCACCCTCTACGAGGACGTCCAGGAGTTCTGGGTCGCGGAGGACCGGGAGAGCGGCGACGTCGTGGGCTGTGGGGCGTTGCACGTCATGTGGGAGGATCTCGCCGAGGTTCGTTCGGTTGCCGTCGATCCGTCCCGCCACGGGCGTGGGGTGGGGCACCGGATCGTCGCGCGGCTCCTGGAGACCGCGCGCGAGCTCGGTGTACGCCGCGTGTTCTGCCTGACGTTCGAGGTGGACTTCTTCGCCCGGCACGGGTTCCAGGCGCTCAAGGGCGCTCCGGTCTCACCGGAGGTGTACGAGGAGCTGTTGCGCAGCTACGACGACGGCGTCGCGGAGTTCCTCGACCTCGAGCGGGTCAAGCCGAACACCCTGGGCAACACCCGGATGCTGCTGCACCTGGAAGGAAGTGAATGAGCGAGCCATATCCGCCGTACGGCCGGTCGGCGGAGCACTCGGCGCACTCGGCGGGGTACGCGGAGCACGGGTCGTACGGCGAGCAGGCGCCGCAGGCGGAGCTGATCCTCGCTCCGATCGCCCGGCGGGCCGGCGCCCGGCTGATCGACGCGGGGCTGCTCGGGGTCGTGGGGTTCGCCCTCATCCTGCCGTTCATGATCGCGGCGATGGGCCTGGGCGAGCCCGCCAACCACGTCAAGGACGGCGGCGGCATCTGGTCGGGCACGGCCATCGTCGGCTGGATCCTCGTCCTGGGGATCCTGCCGTTCGCGTACGAGGCCGTGCAGCTCGCGCTGTGGGGGCAGACGCTCGGCAAGCGGGTGCTGCGCCTGCGGGTGCTCACCGAGACCGGCGAGCCGCTGACGCCTGCCCGCGCGGCGGCCCGGGCGGCGGTCAACAACGTCGTGTACCTCTTCGGCTGCGGCGTCGGCACGGTGATGGCGTACCTCTGGGCGATCTGGGACCAGCCTCTGCACCAAGGGCTGCACGACCGGCTGGCGGCCACCGTCGTGGTCGACGACCGAGAGTTCGCGGACGAGTGACCGAGGAGGCCGTCGACGCGGTGGCCGAGCCGTCGCAGCGTCTGGTCGCCCGCATCATCGACACCCTGATCGTCGGCGTGCCCATCGCAACGGCCGCGACCGAGATCTTCCCCCGCGAGACCGCGCAGACCGTCGTGGCGCCGATCGCCTTCGCCGTGACCTTCTTCCTCTACGAGGCGGTGCAGCTCGCCGTCTGGGGGCGCACGGTCGGCAAGCGTCTCACCGGACTGCGGGTGATCTCCGTGACGGGGGAGCGGCCGACCGTCGTACAGGCGCTCATCCGCGCGGCGATCTACGCGCTGCCGCCCGCCGCGCGCCCCGTCCCGGTCCTCAACGTCCTCGCCGCGATCTTCTGGCTCGCCGAGAACGGCCTGCAGTTCGAGGGCTCGTACCGCCAGGCGCTCCACGACCGCGCGGCCGGCACCCTCGTCATCGACATCCGGCCACGCGCTCTGGACGAACCCGCCCCCGCCGACGAGCCCACCGCCGACGAGGCCGGTCCTGCGGATGAGCCGGGTTTCGTGGACGAGGCGGGTTTGGCGGCGGAGCCGGGGCTCGTGGACGAGCCGCGCTCAGATCAGCCGTAGCTGACGGTCGCGGGGACGGCGGCGGGCGGCCTCCGGGCGGGTCACCAGCTCGGCCGGGATCGAGCGCAGGAACGGCGACGGCTCCCGGCGCCGCGTGGACGACAGGTACAGGTGCGTCTGCGCCCGCGTCATGCCGACGAAGAACAGCCGGCGCTCCTCCGTCTCGTCGCTGTCCGGCATCCGCAGCGGCAGCAGGCCGTCCTCACAGCCGATGACGAACACGACGGGGAACTCCAGGCCCTTGGACGCGTGCAGCGTCAGCAGGGCGATGCGGTCGGCGCGCGGGTCGTACGCGTCGACCTCGGCGCCGAGCGCCAGCTCGCCGAGGAACGCCTCCAGGTCGTCGCCGCAGCGGACGGCGAGCGGCGTCAGCAGCTCGGCCGCGGACCGCAGCACGGCCTCGTCGTGGATCTCGAGGAGCGCGCCGACGGCGGCGCGGAGCCGGTCGCGCAGCGGCCCGCCGTGGTGGCGCAGCTCGTGCGCGAGCTCCCGCACGCCCGGACGCTTGAGGAGCCGGTCGTGCGAGCGCTTCTGGTACGGCATGCCGGCGCGGGTGAGGGCCTCCATCACCGGCTCGGACTGCGCGTCGGTCCGGTACAGCACCGCGATGTCGGAGAAGTCGAGATGGTCGGCGTGGTGGCCGTCGGAACGCCCGGAGTCCATCGAGTGGAAGGACGACCCGCCCAGCAGCCGGTCGATCGTGCCCGTCACATAGTCGGCCTCCGCCTGGGCGTCCGCCGTCTCGTGCACCTGGATGAGCCGGTCGCCGGAGCGCTGCGGGACGAGCGTCCGGCCGGGTACGAGGCTGGTGGCGGCGATCGCGCGTACGGCCCCGTCGACGATCGCGGGCGCGGAACGGTAGTTGCGGGTGAGCTGCACGGTCGTCGCGCCGGTGAAGTCGTTCTGAAAACGCAGGAAGAAGCCGACATCCGCGCCCCGGAAGGAGTAGATCGCCTGGTCCGGGTCGCCGATCGCGGTGAGCCCGCCGTCGGGCCGCGTCAGCAGCCGCAGCAGGGCGTACTGCGTCTCGTCGACGTCCTGGTACTCGTCGACGCTGATCCACGGCCAGCGGCCCCGGTACGCCTCCGCCAGCTCCGGCTCCTCTTCCATTAGGCGCACCGGGAGGCGGAGCAGGTCGGTGAAGTCGGCCAGGCCGCGCTCGCGCAGCCGCTTCTCGAAGGCGCTGCGGGCCTCGGACTCCTCCGGACCGACGCCCGGCCCGTCGAACCCGGCGAGCAGGCGCCGTGCCTCCTTGTCCGTGCCGGTCATCTCCCGGGCGACGTCGAGCCGGTCGGTCTCGTCGGCGATGCGGAAGCCGTCGGGGAGCCCGGCCCGCTCGTGCTGCTCGCGCAGGATCAGCGCGCCGAGGCCGTGGAAGGTCGTCACGGTGAGCCGGGCGGCGCGACCGGGCAGGAGCGCGTCGAGGCGCTCGCGCATCTCCTCGGCCGCCCGCCGCGTGAACGTGATCGCCAGGCAGTGCTCCGGCGGGACGCCACGCTCGCCGACGAGGTGGGCGATCCGGTGCGTGAGCGTGCGGGTCTTCCCGGTGCCCGGCCCGGCGATGATCAGCAGCGGCCCGCCGGGATGCGCGGCCGCCACGCGCTGATCGGGGTCGAGCCCGTCCAGCACGGACCTCCCAGGTCCGTCGTCCGGCGCCGATTCCCCGGAGCGGCTGCCCGGTGCCGATTCCCCGTCGAGCCCGCCCCGTACGGATTCCTCGCGGCGGCTCTCGTCCGGCGTGGGCCCTTCGGCGGCATCGCCTTGCTCGGCGGCCTCGACGGCCTCCAGGATGTCCTGTTGCCCCTCGATAGGTGCTTCGTCCGGCACGGCCTCGTCGGGCGTTTCTGCGGCCTCTGACGGCTCCGGAGCGGTGCTCTGGGACGAAGGAGGACGGTCGTCGGCGCCGGGCACGTCGAACAGGCCCGGCTCCCGTACGGCCGTCGCGGGCGCGGCGGGGGTCTCGGGAAGGTCGAAGAGGCCCGAGTCGTCGGGCGCGCCGAGGAGGCCGACGGCGCGCTTGCCCTCCCGGCGGAGCTCGCCGGGCTCGAAGAGCCGGATCACGCCGTACTCGCCGTCGTACCCGGCGTCGCGGACGACCTCCCCACGGCGCAGCCGGGCGATGGCCTCGGCCAGGAGCTCGCCGCCCGCCCGGCGTACGTCGTCCAGGGGCACCTCGTCGAGGATCGCGAGCTCCGGACCCAGCGCCGACACGAGTTCGGCGATATGCCCCAGTACGGACTTGGAGCGCGGCCCGACGCCGCGGATCTCGCTGACGATCTCCGGCAGCGGGATGAGGTTGCGAAAGTCCGCCGCGCTCTCGGGCCGCCGTCCCTCCGGGTGGTCGGCGAGCTCGTCGACGCGGTACAGCACGCCGACGGTCAGCGGCCGGCCGCAGGAGGGGCAGCGCCCGTCCTGCGCCTTGGTCTCCTCGGGCTCGAGCCGTACGCCGCATTTGCGGTGCCCGTCGAGGTGGTACTTGCCCTCCTCGGGGAAGAACTCGACGCTCCCGGCGTACCCGTCGCCGGTCTCCAGGGCGGCGCGCAGGGCGTAGTAGTCCATGTCGGTGTCGAAGGCCGACGCCTCGCGGGCGAGCGCGGGCGGGGAATGCGCGTCCGAGTTGCTCACGAGGCGGTACCGGTCCAGCGATTCGACCCGCCAGTTCATGAGGGGGTCGGAAGAAAGGCCCGTCTCGACGGCGAAGATGTGGTCGGCCAGATCGTCGTAGCAGTCGGCGACGGCGTCGAACCCGGATTTGGACCCCAGGACGGAGAACCACGGCGTCCACACGTGCGCGGGGATGAGGTACGACCCCGGGTCGCTCTGCAGTGTGATCTCGAGGAGATGCCGCGAGTCGAGGCCGAGGATGGGCCGCCCGTCGGAGGTGACGTTCCCGATCCTGGCCAGCGCGGCGGTGATGCGCTCGGCCGCTTCGAACGAGGGGGCATAAAGAAGGTGATGTACCTTCCGTGTGCGTTCACCCTTTTTGTAGATCGTGGAGATCTCGACGGAGAGCAGAAAGCGCACCGGAGCCCGGCACGCGGGCGGTAGTGTGCGAGCGACCCGTCGCTCGAGCTCGGGCCGCAGCCGGAACAGGCCCGGTTCAGCGGGAACGAGGTTCTGCCGCAGCTCCTCCATCCACGCCGGATGCGTGAAATCCCCGGTGCCCACGACCGATACGCCTTTGCGCCCGGCCCACCAGGCCAAGTGTTCAAGGTCACAGTCCTTGCTGCAGGCGCGGGAGTACTTCGAATGGATATGAAGGTCCGCGTAGAACATCACGTCGTCGCCCGTCGTCTCGATCGTCCGACCCAACCCCATTGGATCCTGCCATGCTCGGAGACTTATGATCGCCGGATCGCGGGGGTGGCCGGATTCGCGGAGCCCCTTCGCCACAGGGGATCCCGGACTCCACGGCCGGGCGGCACAGCACATTCCGCTGCCGTGCTGGGGCTTAAGCGCCGGTTCGACACGGTTATTCGCCATGCCGGGAGCATCGCGAAAACGGAGACACGGCCGGGTTTAGCGCCTCGGCCTCATCGCCGCAGCTCCGTCGCCCACACCCCAGGACGCTGCGGGAACACCGGTAGTGGGCTCGTTCGTTGACGATGGTGCTCGCGATGGAGCCGCCGAATCCCAGTGCTCCCGCAGGCCCCGATGTTCGCCGGGTGCCCGGTCCGGAAAGGGGCGGGTGTCCCCACCGCGACGTGCTGCGCGACAATTTCACCATGAGGATGCACGCCGATGACCACTGAGTCTGGGCGAGCGTCCCGTTAAACCCGACCGGAACGGAAGGCGTGGGTTGGATGTGGAAGGACCTGGCAGCGCTCGTACCGCCTCTCACCGTGGCCGCCGCGTTCTTGGCAGGCGTGTTCTGGGTGGTGCGACGAGAGATGGGCGGTAAGCGCCGCCGCGAACGCACCCCGGAGAACCGCCGGAGCGGCCAGTAACCCCAGGGATCCGGAGCGATTGCTGTGGATAACGCTGCGTAACGGGCGTGCTAAACTCGGATCTGTGGTTCGAATTGTCATCGACCACTGTGGCGGTATATCTTTGGCAACCGAATGCAGTTTGCTCCGGTGAAAGGTCAGTCTCCATGGCAGAGCAGATCATTAAGCGCCTCATCGACGACCTCGATGGTGGCGAGGCGGAGGAGACGGTTCCGTTCTCCATCGACGGTGTCTCCTATGAGATCGATCTCAGCAGCGACAACGCAAAGAAGCTGCGCGATTCTCTGTCGCCGTTCGTGGAGCACGCGCGGAGGGCCGGCGTTGGACGCCGCCGCCGCAGCCGTGCCGCCTCGAGCCGCGAGCGCAGCGCGGACATCCGTGCGTGGGCGAAGGCACGTGGCATCAAGGTCAACGAGCGTGGCCGTATCCCCGCGACTGTCGTCGAGGAGTACGAGCGCGCGCACTGACTCGCGGAAGAGACAACGCAGACCGGCCCGTTGCCCGACATTTATCGGCAGCGGGCCGTTCGCTTGCGGCGTACGGGGAACATCCAGGGCCCGCGCGGTAGTTGGATGAGGATGAACAGCCCTAGCCCGGGGAATCTCTTCTGGTACGGCGCCGAGGCAGTGACCGCGGGGCGGGGCTAGCATGCGGAAGGACAGGGTCGGACATCCCGGCTACTGCCCAACCGCTCTGTGAGGAGCGACGAGATGTTCGAGAGGTTTACGGACCGCGCGCGGCGGGTTGTCGTCCTGGCTCAGGAAGAGGCCAGGATGCTCAATCACAACTACATCGGCACCGAGCACATCCTCTTGGGCCTCATCCACGAGGGGGAGGGTGTTGCCGCGAAGGCTCTGGAGAGTCTGGGTATCAGCCTTGAGGCCGTCCGCCAGCAGGTCGAGGAGATTATCGGCCAGGGGCAGCAGGCTCCTTCGGGGCACATCCCGTTCACTCCGCGGGCGAAGAAGGTCCTTGAGCTGTCGTTGCGGGAGGCGCTGCAGCTCGGCCACAACTACATCGGGACCGAGCACATCCTGCTGGGCCTGATCCGCGAGGGTGAGGGTGTGGCGGCCCAGGTCCTGGTGAAGCTCGGGGCCGACCTGAACCGCGTCCGCCAGCAGGTGATCCAGCTGCTGCACGGGTATCAGGGCAAGGAGCCGGCGTCGTCGGGTGGGCCGTCGGAGGCCGCGCCGTCGACTTCGCTGGTGCTGGATCAGTTCGGCCGGAACCTGACCCAGGCCGCGCGTGAGGGCAAGCTCGATCCGGTGATCGGGCGGGAGAAGGAGATCGAGCGGGTCATGCAGGTGCTGTCCCGCCGTACCAAGAACAACCCGGTGCTGATCGGTGAGCCGGGCGTGGGTAAGACCGCGGTCGTGGAGGGCCTGTCCCAGAAGATCGTCAAGGGTGAGGTCCCTGAGACGCTGAAGGACAAGCAGCTTTACACGCTGGATCTGGGGGCGCTGGTCGCCGGTTCGCGTTACCGCGGTGATTTCGAGGAGCGCTTGAAGAAGGTGCTCAAGGAGATCCGCACGCGCGGTGACATCATTCTGTTCATCGATGAGCTGCACACGCTCGTCGGCGCGGGCGCCGCGGAGGGCGCGATCGATGCCGCGAGCATCCTGAAGCCGATGCTGGCCCGGGGTGAGTTGCAGACGATCGGCGCGACGACGCTGGATGAGTACCGCAAGTACCTGGAGAAGGACGCCGCGCTGGAGCGGCGGTTCCAGCCGATCCAGGTGGCCGAGCCGTCGCTGAGCCACACGATCGAGATCCTCAAGGGCCTGCGGGACCGTTACGAGGCGCACCACCGCGTGTCGATCACCGACAGCGCGCTCGTGGCCGCCGCGCAGCTCGCCGACCGCTACATCAGCGACCGGTTCCTGCCCGACAAGGCGATCGACCTGATCGACGAGGCCGGTTCGCGGATGCGGATCCGCCGGATGACCGCGCCGCCGGATCTGCGTGAGTACGACGAGAAGATCGCTGATGTGCGGCGGGAGAAGGAGTCCGCGATCGACGCGCAGGACTTCGAGAAGGCCGCCGCGCTGCGGGATAAGGAGAAGCAGCTTCTCCAGGCCAAGGCGCAGCGGGAGAAGGAGTGGAAGGCCGGTGACATGGACGTCGTGGCCGAGGTCACCGAGGAGCTCATCGCCGAGGTTCTGGCGACGGCGACCGGCATCCCGGTGTTCAAGCTCACCGAGGAGGAGTCCGCGCGGCTGCTGCGGATGGAGGATGAGCTGCACAAGCGGGTCATCGGCCAGAACGACGCGATCAAGGCGCTGTCGCAGTCGATCCGGCGTACTCGCGCGGGTCTGAAGGACCCCAAGCGCCCGGGCGGTTCGTTCATCTTCGCCGGCCCGTCGGGTGTGGGTAAGACGGAGCTGTCCAAGACGCTGGCGGAGTTCTTGTTCGGTGATGAGGACGCGCTGATCCAGCTCGACATGTCCGAGTTCATGGAGAAGCACACGGTCTCGCGGCTGTTCGGGTCCCCGCCTGGATATGTCGGGTATGAGGAGGGCGGCCAGCTGACCGAGAAGGTCCGCCGTAAGCCGTTCTCCGTCGTGTTGTTCGACGAGATCGAGAAGGCCCACCCGGACATCTTCAACTCGCTGTTGCAGATCCTGGAGGACGGTCGCCTGACCGACGCTCAGGGCCGGGTCGTGGACTTCAAGAACACCGTCGTGATCATGACGACGAACCTCGGCACCCGCGACATCTCCAAGGGCCTGTCCGTCGGTTTCGCCCGGGAGAACGACGAGCAGGGCTCGTATGACCGGATGAAGTCGAAGGTCAACGAAGAGCTCAAGCAGCACTTCCGGCCGGAGTTCCTCAACCGTGTCGATGACACCGTGGTCTTCCACCAGCTCACGCCGAAGGAGATCATCCAGATCGTCGATCTGATGATCGCCAAGGTGGACGAGCGGCTGAAGGACCGCGACATGGGTATCGAGCTTCGCCAGGAGGCCAAGGACCTGCTGGCCGAGCGCGGGTATGACCCGGTGCTGGGCGCGCGTCCGCTGCGCCGCACGATCCAGCGGGAGATCGAGGACGCTCTGTCGGAGAAGATCCTCTACAACGAGCTGCGCGCCGGTGAGATCGTCATCGTCGGGGTCGAGGGCAGTGGCGAGACGGCGAAGTTCACCTTCACCGGCGAACCCAAGCCCGGCTCCGTCCCCGACTCCCCGCCCCCCGCGGCCGAGTCGATCAACCACCCGTAACCGGTACGACGTCAGAGGCCCCGCGCTCCGTTCGGAGTGCGGGGCCTTTGCGTATCCCGTTATGTCTGGTTTCTATGCTTTTTGCTTTTGACTGATCGCGTCTTCTTCGACGGGCATCGAGTAAGATCATTTACTCCTGGATGCCGTACGGGAAGGTCGTACGTGGGCGAGGCGGCGAGCGGGATGAGCGCGGGCAACGGCTCGACGGAGCGGTCCAAGTGACGGATCTGCGTACCGATATCGCGCATTCGGCGCGAATCTACGACTACATGCTGGGCGGCAAGGA
Organism: Actinoallomurus acanthiterrae; assembly: GCF_054775715.1. Lineage (NCBI taxonomy): Bacteria > Bacillati > Actinomycetota > Actinomycetes > Streptosporangiales > Thermomonosporaceae > Actinoallomurus > Actinoallomurus acanthiterrae. The sequence continues at coordinate 1,055,540 of NZ_BAAHCO010000001.1, forward strand.
CAATTTCGCGGCGGACCGCGCGGCGGCGGCCGAGATCGTGAAGCACCTGCCCACGCTGCAGGTCTCCATGCGGGCCAACCGCGACTTCATGCTCCGCATGACCCGTTACCTGGTGCGCGAGATGGGCATCCGGCAGTTCCTCGACGTCGGCACCGGCCTGCCGACCTCGCCGAACCTGCACGAGGCAGCCCAGGAGATCGCGCCGGAGACGCGGGTGGTCTACGTCGACAACGACCCGATCGTGCTCGCGCACGCCCGGGCGCTGCTCACCAGTTCGCCGGAGGGCAGGACCGCCTACATCGACGCCGACCTGCGCGACAGCAAGACGATCTTCGAGTCGGCCCAGCTCCACGAGACCCTGGACCTGAACCGGCCCGTCGCCCTCACACTCATCGCGCTCCTGCAGTTCTTCATCGACGAGGACGAGGCCCAAGAAGCCGTGCGGGCCCTGGTGGAGCCGCTCGCGCCGGGCAGCGTGCTGGCGATCTCGGTGGTGCCCGACGCCGAGCGAGAGAGCCCGCTGGCCGACGGGGTGGCCGCGTACCGTTCCCAGGGGATTCCGATGAAGATGCGCACCAAGGCCGAGACGGAGCGCTTCTTCGACGGCCTGGACCTCGTCGAGCCGGGCGTCACCAAGGTCACCGAGTGGCGTCCCGACGGGCCGGCCGATCCGGACGATCCCGCCCCGCACATGTACGGCGGCATTGCGATCAAGCGCTGACCGGTCGGGCGGGGTCTCGGCCTGCCAGAGGCTCTCGGGTCGCGGTGGGCTCGGCAGGCGGATAAACCTCGACCTCCGCATAGTGGCCTGATGCCTTCTTCAGCTTGATATCGCTCGTCACCAGTGGGCAGTCGAGCGCCTCGGCGAGCGCGACATAGCATGCGTCGTACGCAGTGAAGTTACCGCGTAGGCCCCTCGCCCCGCTCCTCGCGGACCACGGCCACGATGTCCTCTCCGCGTGCGCCGCCCGAGCGCTGCCTCGCTCGCTCGAACACCTCTGCGGCGGGTGCGGCCGGAGGGTGGGCGTCGTCTTCGGCGGCCGGTACGGCCGGAGGGACGGTCTGCGCCCACTCTGCCCAGTCGGCCAGCGCCTGGTAGATCCGGACGGCCGCCTCGACGGCCACCCGCATGGAGCGGGTCTGGGGGGCCGTCCCGAAGTCGCCGCGGTCCTTGGCCGCCGCGTACCCGCGCGCCATGTCGGCGACCTGGGAGAAGAACTCCTGTTCGCGGCGTAGGTGCGCCTGGAGGTCGTCGGTCTCCATGAGCCAGAAGAAGAACGACCGGAGCACCGACTCGGTGCGGAGGGTGTGGTCGACCTCCTCCTCGGTCAGCCAGCGGCGAATCTCGGCTCGCCCGGCATCGGTGATCCGGTAGGCCTTCCGGCCGCGCGGGCCGTGGCTGTCGACCTCGATCATCCCGGCGTCGGCGAGCCGGGACAGCTCGGAGTAGATCTTCGGGTGCTGGGCCGGCCATACCGGGCCCAGGTGCTCCTCGAAGCGCCGGGCCAGGTCATAGCCGCTGGCGGGCCCTTCGGCGAGCAGTCCGAGCAGCCCATGCCGCAGCGACACTCCGTCACCGTCCTCCCTCGAGATCCGTCCGTCCATCTTGACATGTCCTCCGGTACGCCTGATGATCGTCGTGTCCCAAGGTACATGTCCCAAAGTACATGTGAGGTCGATCATGAGTCAGGCCATCGGGAACGGGCGTGCGGTCTTCATCACCGGAGCCGCCGGCGGCATCGGCACCGCGACGACGCGCGCCCTCGCCGAGCGCGGATATCGCGTCTACGCCGGCGTGCGCGGCGACGCACCCCACCTCGCCGAGATCCGCGGCGTCGAACGGATCCACGTCGACGTCACCGACCCGAAGAGCGTCGCTGGGGCCGCCGCGGAGGTCGCCCGGCTCCAGGGTGGGCAGGGACTCCATGCCGTCGTGAACAACGCAGGGATCATCATCCAGGGCCCGCTGGAGCTGGTGCCGGCCGAGGACCTGCGCCGCCAGTTCGAGATCAACGTCTTCGGGCCCGCCGAGGTCATCCGGGCGTTCGCGCCACTGCTCCGCGAAGGCCGCGGCCGCCTGATCAACATCAGTGCCCCGACGTCGCGGCTCGCGCTGCCGTTCGCCGCCCCGATCTCGGCGAGCAAGGCGGCGCTCGACGCGCTGTCCGACGCCGTACGGATCGAACTCGGGGCGCAGGGCGTCGCGGTCGTCACGGTCGTCCCCGGAGCGGTGGAGACGCCGATCTTCGCGAAGGCGGAGGCGGCGGCCGCGTCGGCCCTCGCGGACGCCGATCCGGCGCGCCTGGCGCTCTACCGGTCACGGATCGAGGCCATGGGCGCCGCCATGGCGAAGATGCGGCCGTCCAAGCCGGAGACGGTCGCGGGCACCATCGTCAAGGCCGTCGAGGCGGCCCGGCCGAAGGCACGGTACCTGGCGAACTCCGATGTCCGCCCGGCCCTGCTCGTGTCCCGGCTGCCGGTGCGGCTCCGCGACCGGGCGGTCGTCGGCATCCTCGGCCTGCGCAAGGCCGAGGCGGCCGGCCCCGCGCTCGGATCCTGACCGGCCAGGAACTCTGAGAGGAAGAAGAGATGACGGACATCGCCCTCGTCACGGGCGCCACCGCCGGCCTCGGCCGGGCGGTCGCCACGGCTCTCGCCGAGCGCGGGACGCACGTCCTCGTGCACGGCAGGGACGCCGAGCGCGCCGCCGCCGTCGTGGACCGGATCGAGAAGGCCGGCGGGACCGCGCAGGCCTACCTCGCCGATCTCTCCTCACTCGCCCAGGCCCGCGACCTGGCCGACCGGGTGAGCGCCGACCACGGCGCGCTGCGGCTGCTGGTCAACAACGCCGGTGTCGGAGCCGGGCGCCCGCCCTATCGCAGGCGGCGGCTGAGCGCGGACGGCCACGAGCTGCGCTTCGCCGTGAACTACCTGGCCCCGGTGCTGCTCGCCCGGCGGCTCGCACCGGCCCTCCGCGCGGGGGCGCCCACCCGGATCGTCAACGTCGGTTCCGTCGGGCAGGCCCCGATCGACTTCGCCGACCTCCGGATGGACGCCCACTACAGCGGCACCCAGGCGTACTTCCGCAGCAAGTTCGCGCTCGCCGCCTTCAGCTTCGACCTCGCGGACGAACTGGCCGACGACGGCGTCACCGTCAACTGCCTGCATCCGGCGTCGTTCATGAATACCCACATGGTCCGGGAGGCGATGGTCCCGCCCATGTCGACCGTCGGCACGGGCGTGAAGGCCGTGATGAACCTGGCGGTCGGCTCGGCCGGCGGGGTCACGGGCCGCTACTTCGACGGCACCGGCGAGGCCAGGGCGCACGAGGGGACGTACGACCCGGCGGTCCGCTCCCGGTTGCGTACGGTCACCGCCGAGCTGCTGGCGCCCTTCCTGGCGGACGACGGCCGGGCCGCCGCCGGGTAGCCGCGCCCAGGGCGACCGCCTCGGCGCCGGGAGGCCCGGACGAGGACACCGTCCGATCAGTGGCCGGTGGCGCCGTCGATGCGCTCGCGGAGCAGGTCGGCGTGGCCGTTGTGGCGGGCGTACTCCTGGATCATGACCGAGTAGACCCACCGGAGGCTCATCTCAACCTCGCGGCGCGGATCGAGGAACCTCTCGTCGAGGGAGTGCCCCGACATGACCCGGCGGACGAGCTCGATCTCGCACAGGTACGTGGCGAAGTCCGCCTCCGCGTCGGCGGTCTCGACGTCGAACTCCGCGTTCAGGTCGTCGTCGGTGACGTACAGGAAGCCGGGCCGCTCCCCGGCGAACCGGTACCGGAACCAGTCGCGCTCCACCTCGGCCATGTGGCGGACGAGGCCGAGCAGCGACAGGTTCGACGGCTCGACGCAGCGCCGCCTGAGCTGCTCGGCGGTCAGCCCGGCGCACTTCCCCAGCAGCGTCCGCCGGTGGTGGTCGAGCCAGGCCTCGGCGCTCGTGCGCTCATCGCCGGTCAACGCCTCGTAGGGAACGGGATCGCGGTCGATCTCCGGTGCGGTCCAGGTCATGTCTCACCAGCTCCACGGGTCAGCGGGGAAGGGCGAAGCGGCCGTCGTCGAGGGGGTCGATCAGGCCGTCCTCGATGAGCGACGAGAGGGCGCGCTCACGCTGCCGTACGTCGTCCCAGGCGTCGTCGAGCGCGGCACGCTCCACCGGGCCGCTGGCGTGCCGGAGAACGGCGAGGAGACGGCCTCGGCACTGACGGTCCGTCCCGGCGTACGTCTGGCCCTTGCGCGCCGGGCCGTCGTACGCGGGCTTGCCGGCCAGCCGCCAGGCGCAGGAGGCGATGACCGGGCAGTCGGCGCAGCGCGGAGTCCGGGCGGTGCACACGAGCGCCCCCAGCTCCATCACGGCCACGCCCCAGGTCGCGGCCGTCTCGGCATCCTCGGGCAGCAGCGACTCGGCGAGGCTCACCTCGGCGGCGGTCTGTGTCTTCGGCGGGTACTCCACGCCGGTGATCACCCGGGCCAGCACCCGGCGCACGTTGGTGTCCAGGACGGCGTGCCGCTGCCGGTACGCGAAGCTCGCCACCGCCGCGGCGGTGTACGCGCCGACGCCGGGCAGCGCGCGCAGGTCGTCATGCGCTGACGGCACCTGCCCGTCGTGGCGTTCGACGATCGCGCGGGCGCTCGCGTGGAGGTTCAGCGCGCGCCGGGGGTAGCCGAGCCGTCCCCAGGCGCGCACGGCCTCGCCGGGCGGCTCGGCGGCCAGCGCGGCGGGCGTCGGCCACCGGGTCAGCCACGCCTCGTACGCGGGCAGCACCCGTGACACCGGGGTCTGCTGCAGCATGATCTCGCTGACCAGGACCGCCCACGGGGAGGCGTCCGGGCGACGCCAGGGCAGGTCCCGGGCGTGCTCGGCATACCAGCTGAGAATGGGTTCGGCGTAGGTAGGTCGGTGCATGGTGATTCGATCCTGACACGGCGGGTCGCGGTACCGTGCATTGATCGAAAAAGGATACTGAGCGTATGGACTCCGACACGCAACGGGACCAGGGGGAGGCGGACGCCTACTGGCGCCGCCGGGTCTACGTTCTGGCCGGGGGGATCACCGCCATCGGTCTGATGGCGTGGGCCTGCTCGGGTCCCGACCCCAAGAAGCCGACGTCGCAGGCGCGCAACGCCGCGGCCACGATGAGCCCGCTGCCGGCCGCCGTGACTCCGGCGACGACCTCGACGACCTCGGCGTCTCCGGCGGCGACCGTCACGGTCACGGTCACGCCCACGGCCGCGATCGCAGGGAAACCGCGCAGCGGGGATCGCTGTGCCGACGCGGACGTGGTCGTCGCGCTCACGCCGACCAAGGACGTCTACAAGAGCGGAGAGCACCCGCACTTCCGGCTCAGCGTGGTGAACACCGGGCGCCGGGCCTGCACGTTCGACGTCGGACCGAAGGCACTCCGGCTCCGGATCACCTCGGGCGCGGACCCGGTCTGGTCGTCCGACCGGTGCGCGGAGGGCCCGGCGTCCGACATCCGGCTCCTCCGGCGCGGCGTCCCGTACATCACGGACGTCGACTGGAACCGTACGCGCTGCGGCGGCGACTCCCGCGCGCTGCCGGGGACGTACGTCGTCACGGCCAAGGGCCGGGGGATCCGCACGGACGGCCAGGTCTTCCGCCTCCGCTGAGAGCTCAGGGTGCGAGGGCGGTGACCATGCGGGCGACGAGCGCGCGCGTCTCCTCGAAGGTCGCCTCGCTCAGGGCCGGGGAGCCGATGAGCGAGCGCATCACGCCGAGACCGAGCAGCAGCGCGCCCACGAGTTCGGCGCGCAGGCCGGCGTCCAGGCCGCCCATCCGTTCCGCGAAGTCCTGGAGATAGTCCGCGCAGATCCGCTCGCGCAGCTGGTCGCGGATGGCCGTGCGGCCGGAGGAGCGCAGCATCACCAGCAGCGGGTGCTCACCGTCGAACTGCTCCCAGTCGGCGAAGACGACGTCGTGGAGCAGGGCATCGGTGATCTGCGCGAGCGGACGGTCGCCGTCGCCAAGGCCGGCCGGGACCTCGACGTTCACCGCCTCGCCGTAGAGCCGGTCCTTGGAACCGAAGTAGCGGAAGACCAGCGCCGGGTCCACGCCGACGTCACTCGCGATGTCGCGTACGCCCGTGCCGTCGTAGCCGTGCTGGGCGAAGCGCAGGCGGGCGGCTTCGAGCAGCGCCGCGCGGGTGGCCGCCTTGTCGCGGCGCTTGGGCTGGGTCATGAAGTCAGCATAAGTCATCAGTCGTTGACTTGATGTCGAGCCTCGCCTAGCATCCGTTGTCATCAATCGATGACTTATGGCGGAAGGGCGAGGCATGCGCACATACGTGATCACCGGCGGTACGGACGGGATGGGCCGGGGGCTGGGGCTGCACTTCCTCCGGCGCGGAGACCGGGTGATCGCGGTGGCGAGCGGGGAGACCAAGGGCCGGGCCTTCCTCGCCGAGGCGGACCGGCTCGGCGCCGCGGACCGGGCCGTCTACGTACGGGCGGACCTCAGCACCGTGGCGGGCATGCGCAAGGTCGTTGACGAGGTGGCGGGAGTCGCCGACGCGGTGGACGGGCTGGTCTTCGGGGCGCAGCGGTTCCGCCCCGAACGCGAGGAGACCGAGGACGGGCTCGAGTTCACCTTCGCGCTCGCCTACCTGAGCCGCTTCGCGATCGGCCACGGCCTGCTGGGGCACCTCGAACGCGCCGAGGCGGGCGTCATCATGAACATCGCCGGGCCCGGCGGAATACCAGGCAAGATCAACTGGGACGACCTTCAGTTTCGCGAAGGGTACAAGGGGATGCGGGCGGCGATGCAGGCCTCCCGCTGCAACGATCTGCTCGGAGCCGGCTTCGCCGCCCGGTATCCGGACGCCCGGACCCGCTATGTCCTCTACAACCCCGGCTTCGTGGCCACCGCCATGGCCGACCCGCTGCCGCAGCCCCAGCGGGCCGTCACCAAGACGCTCGCCCGGTTCTTCGCGACGCCGGTCGCCAAGGCGATCGTGCCGATCGCCGGACTGCTCGACGATCCGCCCGCGGACGCCGTCACGGCGTTCAAGCGCGGCCGGCCGCTCCCGCTCACCGGGACGGACTTCGACCCTGCCGCCGCCGACCGGCTCCACCAGGTGACGACGGACCTGCTGGCCCGGGTGGCCGCACCCCGCGGGTGACGGTCATCGGGTTTCCGGCGGGGTGTCGCCGTACATCGCCGCCCGGTAGAGGGCCGCGAGCGCGTCGTCGATGGGATGAGGCTGCGGCCTGCCCGAGGTGTCGAGCCTGTTCCACCTCTGCAGGTTCACCGCGATGGACATCTGCCGCCTGCCGTCGGCGCGGGTCATGGTCAGCGCTCCGGCACCCCAGACCGTGCCGCCATGGCCCCAGAAGGTGCCCTGACCGGGAGCCGCCATCGGGTACAGGCCGAGGCCGTAGTCGATCGTCTTGCCCTCTTGGGAGATGACCGGGACGGTGCGTTGCATCTGCGCCAGCGACGATCGGCTGACGATCTGCCCGGCGAGCAGCATGCCGAAGAAGCGGTTGAGGTCCGCGACGGTCGAGATGAGCGAGGCCGCCGGCCCCACGAATGACATGTCGTAGACGCTGTAGTCGCGCGGCGGGTCGATCATGCCGAGCCACGCCTCGTACATCCGCGAGTGCGGCCCGTTGACGTACGGTTCGGCGGGGAGTTCGGTGTCCCGGAGCCCGGCAAGCTCGATGACGTTCTGGGTGATGCACTTGTCGGCCGTGGTGCCGGTCACCTGTTCCAGGAGTTCGCCGAGGAGCAGGTAGTTGGTGTTGGAGTACACCCCCGGAGTGCCGCCCGGGGTGCCGACGGCGGGTGCGGCGACCCCCATCTCGATCAGTTCGGTGGGGTGGAACTGCGTGAGCCGGTTGTCGTCCAGGCTCTGGGGCCTGGTGTCCGCGACGACGGGGAACGCCTTGAGCGAGGGGTAGGCGTACGGCAGGTACTCGGCGAGTCCGCTGGTGTGGTTGATCAGCATTCGGACCGTGATCGCGTCTCCGCGCTCTCCGGGAACCAGCTTCGGCAGGTAGCGGCCGATCGGCGTGTCGAGACCGATCTGGCCGCCGTCGACCTGCTGCAGCACCGCGGCGGCGGTGAAGGTCTTGGTGATGCTGCCGACGCGGTGCCGCATGTCGGCGGTGACGGGACGCCCGGTGGCGACATCGGCGACCCCGGCGGCGCCGCGCCAGACCTGGTCGCCGTCGCGCACCTCGGCGAACAGGCCCGGCATCCCGGCACGGTGGACATTCTCGATGGCGGCGTTCAGCTCTGCGGGATCCAGTGGGTTCTGCGACATGTCCCTAGTATGCACGCACCGCGTGCAACGGCAAGTGCATTGGCTAGGCTGAGTCCGGACGAGAGGAGCGAGATGGCAGGTCGAAGGCGTTGGTCGACCGAGGAGATCCTGGACACGGCGGAGGAGCTGCTGCGCACGAGCGACGCCGAGTCGTTCAGCGTGCGCAAGCTCGCCGCAGTGCTCGGGACCGATTCCTCCAGCCTCTACCGGCACTTCCGCAACAAGACCGAGCTCCTGCGCGCGGTCGCCGACCGGATCCTCATGGCCGCCATGGACGGTTACCGCCCCGAAGGCGACTGGAAACACCGCATCACCGCCGTGGCCCTGCGCGTGAGGGAGGCCTTCGGCCGGCAACCCCAGCTCGCCGCGATCTGGGGACGCTACGCGTCAAGCGGCACGGGTTCCCGGCTGGTCATGGAGGAGGTGCTGCAGGCCCTGCGAGCGTCGGGCCTGCCCGACGAGGAGATCCCGGCGCGCTACCACCGGCTCGTGATCCTCATCGCCGCGTTGATCGCCTCCGAGGCCGGGGTCAGCACCCTCACCCCCGAAGAGTACGAACAGGGCATGGAGCTGTTCCGCGTCGCCGTACTGGGCGCCGACCCCGAACGCTTCCCCGCCCTGGCCCACTTCGCCCGCGAGGTCCGCCCTCTCGGGGCGGACCGCCGCGTCGCGTTCGAAGAGATCCTCGCCACCCAGCTGACCCAGATCAAGGCCGGCATCCCCTGACGCGTCCCCTTCGGGAGAAAAGGCGCAGGCTCAGACGTAGCGCTCGAGGATCGAGGACTCGGCCAGGCGGGACAGGCCCTCGCGGACGCTGCGGGCCCGGGACTCGCCGACGCCGCCGACCGACTGCAGGTCGTCGATGCTGGCGGCGAGGAGCTTCTGCAGGCCGCCGAAGTGCTCGACGAGGCGCTCGACCAGCAGGCTCGGCAGGCGGGGGACCTTGGCGAGCAGGCGGTAGCCCTTGGGGCTGACCGGCGTGTCGAGCGGGTCGTTGCCGCCGAAGTCGAGGACCTCGGCCACGGTGGCCAGGTCGAGGAGCTCGTTGGCCGAGAGCTGGTTGAGCGCGTCGAGGACCTCCGCGACCGAACGGGCGTGGTCCTCCGGCTGATAGTCGCGGACGATCAGCTCCCGGTCGACGTCGACGCCGGAGACCAGCTCGTCGAGCTGGAGGGACAGCAGCCGCCCGTCGGTGCCGAGCTCGACGACGTAGCCGTTGATCTCGTCGGCGATGCGGCGGACCATCTCCAGGCGCTGCACGACCGCGCTGACGTCGCGGGCGGTGACGAGGTCCTCGATCTCGAGCGCCGACAGCGTGCCCGACACCTCGTCGAGCCGGAGCTTGTAGCGCTCCAGCGTGGCGAGGGCCTGGTTGGCGCGGGACAGGATCGCGGCGGAGTCCTCCAGGACGTAACGCTGGCCGTCGAGGTAGAGCGCGATGATCCGCATCGACTGGCTGACCGACAGCACCGCGTAACCCGTCTGGCGGGCGACCCGCTCGGCGGTGCGGTGCCGGGTGCCGGACTCCTCGGTCGGGATCGTCGGATCCGGCATGAGGTGCACGCCGGCGCGCACGATGCGGGTGCAGTTGGCGTCGATGACGATGGCGCCGTCCATCTTGGCGAGCTCGCGCAGCCGGGTGGAGGAGAACTCCACGTCGAGCTCGAACCCGCCCGTGCACAGCCCGGCGACGACGCGGTCGTACCCCATCACGATGAGCGCGCCGGTGTGGCCGCGAAGAATGCGTTCCAGCCCGTCACGGAGCTGCGTCCCAGGAGCGATGCCGGCAAGGGTTGCGCGGCGTCGCTCGTCTTTGCCCTTGTCTTGTGCTGGCACGTGACCCCCGGAGGTCGCTGGACGGCGGTCAGTTTATCGGTGAACGCGGAAGGCCGACCCCGCTCCCCTCGCTCGATCGTGGCGCGCCCGGCCTCAGGCGTCCGCGTTCGCGACGGCGAACGCGATGCCGAGCGCCGTCCACACGTCATCCACTTCTGCCACTTGCATACCCTCATCCGTCACGATCGTGCCACTGGTGCGGCCCTTCGTGGGATCGAGCGACCCGCCCGGGACGATGGCGCGCCGGTAGCCGAGCCGGGCCGCCTCGGACAGCCGCCGCTTGGCCGCCTGTACGCCGCGGACCTCGCCGGCCAGCCCGACCTCGCCGAAGGCGACCAGGTCGGAGGGGAGCGTCGCGTCGTTGGCCGCCCCGGTGACGGCGAGCGCCACGGCCAGGTCGACGGACGGCTCGCTGAGCCGCACACCGCCCACCGTCGCGGCGTACACGTCGCGATCGTGCAGCTTGACGCGGCACCGGCGCTGCAGCACGGCGAGCATCATCGCGACCCGGGCGGAGTCGAGCCCGGAGGTCATGCGCCGGGGGTTGGCGAGCGGCGACGGGGCGACCAGCGACTGCACCTCCGCCACCAGCGGCCGCCGGCCCTCCAGCGTGACGGTCACGCAGGTGCCCGGGGCGGGCTTCTCCTGGCGGGTCAGGAACAGGCCGCTGGGGTCGGCGAGCCCGATGATCCCCATCTCCGACAGGTCGAAGCAGCCCAGCTCGTCGGTCGGTCCGTAGCGGTTCTTCACCGCGCGGATCATGCGCAGCCGGCTGTGCCGGTCGCCTTCGAAGTAGAGCACGACGTCGACGAGGTGCTCCAGGACGCGGGGGCCGGCGATCGAGCCGTCCTTGGTCACGTGGCCCACGAGGACCGTGGTGATGCCGCGCTCCTTGGAGACCCGGATCAGGTTGGCGGCCACCTCACGGACCTGGCTGACGCCGCCGGCGGCGCCGTCGACCTCCGCCGAGCCGATCGTCTGGATCGAGTCCACGACCACCAGCTCGGGCTGCACCGAGTCGATCTGCCCGAGGACGGCGGCTAGGTCGGTCTCGGCGGCGAGGTAGAGGCGGTCGGCGATCGAACCGATCCGGTCGGCCCGCAGCCGGACCTGCTCGGCCGACTCCTCGCCCGTGACGTACAGCGCGGTGCCGCGGCCGGCGTGCAGGGCCGCGACCTCCAGCAGCAGGGTGGACTTGCCGATGCCGGGCTCGCCGGCCAGCAGCAGCACCGCGCCCGGAACCAGGCCGCCGCCGAGCACGCGGTCCAGCTCGTCCAGCCCGGTGGCGGCGGTCTGCGCGGCCTGCACGTCGACCTCGCCGATCGGCCGGGCCGGCGCGGTCACCGGACCGGGCGTCACGACCCGTGCGGGCTTGGCCGCGCCCGCCACGTCGACCGTGCCCCACGCCTGGCACTCCCCGCAGCGCCCGACCCACTTGGACGTCTGCCAGCCGCACTCGGCGCAGCGGTACGCCTGCTTCACGCTCTTCGCCATGCCGCGACTGTACGGCCCGCCGACGACAAATGAGAGTGACCTTGATGACCGAGGGTGACATAGTAATCACCGGCCGACTCCGGACAGGGAGGTTGACGGATCCTGTCCATCGGGCCTTACTGGCGGCCAGAGGGCAGGGGAGGGTGCGATGCGCAGGTGGATGGCGCTCGTGGCGATGGTTCCGGCGCTCGTCATGGGCGGCCCGGCGCGGGCGGCCACCGGCCGTTATGTCGCGCTCGGCGACTCCTTCACCGCGGGGCCCCTCATCCCGCACCGGCACGGCACGCCGATCGCCTGCCTGCGCTCCGACCACAACTACCCGTCCCTGGTGGCGCGGCTGCTCGAGCCGGTCGCGTTCACCGACGTGAGCTGCAGCGCCGCCACGACCGAGGACATGACCCGGCCCCAGCCCGTCCTGTTCGGGCACAACATCCCCCAGCTCGACGCGGTGACCCGGGACACCACGCTGGTGACGATCGGCATCGGCGGCAACGACATCGGCTACAGCCGCATCGTCCTCGCCTGCGCGACGCTCAGCCTCACCGCGCCCCACGGCATGCCCTGCACGCGGTACTACGGCGCCACCCTCGACGAGCGGATCGCCGCCACCGCGCCGAAGATCGCGGCGCTCCTGCAGGCCGTGCACGCCCGCGCGCCACGCGCCCGCGTCCTGCTCGTCGGCTATCCCCGCATGCTGCCCGCCCGTAAGGGCTGCTGGCCGAACGTGCCCACGGCCGACGGCGACGTCCCGTTCCTCGACGCGTTCGAGCGGCACCTCAACACCATGCTCGCCGAGCAGGCCCGGCTCGGCGGCGCGGGCTTCGTCGACGCCTACACCAGCGACCGGCGGCACGACATGTGCGCCGCCGACCGGTGGGTCGAGGGCGTCTTCGTCACCAACCCGGCCGCTCCCGTCCACCCGAACGCCAAGGGCATGCAGGCCGTCGCCGACCGGGTCATCGCCGTGCTGGGCGCGTCCCGCGTAGCCGCCGACTGAGCGGGTAGTTGTCAGAAGTGCCGCCACCACAGGTTGACGGCATAGTCGACCTCACTGCCCTCGACCTCGCCGAGGAACTCCTCGGCGAGCTCGGCCGGAAACTCGATCTTGAGTACGGCCTCGAGGTCCGCGCGGTCGTCGAAGCGCCAGCGAATGTCCAGCGGCGTACGGGAGAACCCATGCCGAGACCAGAACCGCTCGACCGTGTCCGGGTCGTAGGACGGCAGCCAGCGCCGGAACCACGTCCCGAAGGTCGACCGCGTGGCGTCGTTGTCGATGATGAACGCCGCGCCGCCGCGCCGGACGACCCGGCCGAGCTCCGCCAGTCCCGGTTCGCAGCCCGGCCCGAAGAAGTACGCCCAGCGGGCGTGGACCACGTCCACCGACTTGTCGGGAACGGGCAGCGCCTGGGCCGCGCCGACGCGCACGGCGACGTTGGCGACCTCGGCCACCCGGCGGCGGGCCACACCGGCCAGGCCCGCATGCGGTTCGACGCCCACGACCTTGGCGGCGGTCCGCGCGAACGCGGGCAGATGGAAGCCGGTGCCGCAGCCCACGTCGAGCACGACCGCGCCGTCCCAGGGCCGGATCTCCCGCATGGCCCGCTCGATCCGGGCGTCCGGGTCGGCCGCGCGGTTCTCGAGTTCGTAGACCTGCGGACTGTTCCAGATGTTGGGGCTCGCTATGGCTCCGGCGGCGATCACGCCTCCACGGTAGACGCCGGGACGGCGGGCCGGACCAGGCGATGGAACGCATAGGCTTGCCGATTGTGGAAGAAGTCCTCCAGGTCCCCGACGCGCCCATTGTGCTGTCCTCGGCGTCGGTCTACCCGGAGAAGACGCCGGCCGCGTTCGACCTCGCCGCGCGCCTCGGGTACGACGGCATCGAAATCATGGTCACCGCCGATCCGGCGAGCCAGGACATCGACGTGCTGCGCAGACTCTCCGACTATCACCAGATCCCCATCACGTCGATCCACGCCCCCTGCCTTCTGCTGACCCAGCGCGTCTGGGGCCGTGAGCCCTGGGGCAAGCTGGTGCGCTCCAAGGACGCCGCCGAGAAGCTCGGCGCCAAGGTCGTCGTGGTCCATCCCCCGTTCCGCTGGCAGCGGGAGTACGCCCGCGAGTTCGAAGAGGGGCTCGCTCGCATGCAGGAGGAGACGGACGTCGTCTTCGCGGTGGAGAACATGTTCCCCGTACGCGCGCGGACGGCCGAGGTCGGGATGTACTCCCCGCACTGGAACCCCGTCGACCTGCCGTATCCCAATGTCACGGTCGACCTCTCACACGCCGCCGTGTCCGGCTCGGACCCCATCGAGATGGCGGACGCCCTCGGCGACCGGCTCGCGCACATCCACCTCGCGGACGGCATCGGCATCGTCAACCGCGACGAGCACCTGGTCCCCGGCCGGGGCAACCAGCCGTGCGCCGAGATGCTGGAGCGCCTGGCCGCCCAGCGCTACGCCGGCCAGGTCGTCGTCGAGATCAACACACGCCGCGCCGTCGACCGCGACCAGCGCGCCGACGACCTCGCCGAGTCACTGGCGTTCGCCCGTCTCCACCTGGCCGCGGCCGCCCACGTCGGCTCCTGGCAGGTGAACTCCGAGGGCGAGGTCTCCCCGTCATGACCCCGTCCGGGCCCCGCGGATGACGGCGCCGACGCGTCGCCCGGGGCGCCGGCCGGGTCCCACCTCGTCGCGTGAGGACATCCTGGCGGCCGCGCGGGTGCTGTTCGGTGAGCGCGGCTACGACAAGGCCTCCATCCGGGCGATCGCCCGCGAGGCCGGCGTGGATCCGGCGCTGGTCCACCACTTCTTCGGCGCCAAGGAGCAGCTCTTCGCGGCCGCGATGCGGTTCCCGGTCGAGCCGGGCATGTTCCTCGGACACGTGCTGGCGGGCCCGCGTTCCGAGCTCGGTGAGCGGCTGGCCCGGACGTTCCTGGGGCTCTGGTCGGATCCGGGGCTCAGGCCGCAGTTCATCGGGATCCTGCGGTCGGCGGCCACCAACGAGCAGGGGGCCGCGCTGCTGCGGGAGTTCGTCACCGGCACGCTCTTGGTCCGGGTCGCCGATGCCCTGGAGACGCCCAGGCTGAACATCACCGCCGCCGCGGCCCAGATGGTCGGCATCGTGATGCTGAAGTACGTCCTGGAGATCGAGCCGCTGGCGTCCGCGACCGAGGACGACCTGGTGGCGTTGCTCGCGCCGACCCTGCAGCGCTACCTCGCCGACTGAGCAGTCCCATCCATCCGGAACCTTGACGGCGCCAAGCCGCGCGCCTAAATTCAACACATGATGAATTCTGCCGTCGAGGTCCGGGACCTCCGTGTCGCCCGAGGCGGGCGGACGGTCCTGCACGACCTGACCTTCGCGGTGCCGCGCGGCTCCGTCGTCGGGCTGCTCGGGCCGAGCGGCTGCGGCAAGACCACGCTCATGCGCGCCGTCGTCGGCGTGCAGGTCGTCCAGAGCGGCACCGTTACCGTCCTCGGCCACCCGGCCGGCCACCGCGAGCTGCGCCGCCGCGTCGGATACGCCACCCAGAACCCGGCCGTCTACGCCGACCTGACCGTCCGGGAGAACCTCCGGTACTTCGCCGCCGTGCTCGGCGCCGGCCGGGGCGACGTCGACCGGGTCGTCGAGGAGGTCGGCCTGGGCGGCGCCCGCGACCAGGTCGCCGCGAGCCTGTCCGGCGGGCAGCTGCACCGCGCGAGCCTCGCCGTCGCGCTCCTGGGCCGGCCGGAGCTGCTGGTCTTCGACGAGCCCACCGTCGGGCTGGACCCGGTGCTGCGCGGCGAGCTGTGGGAGCTGTTCCACGAGCTGGCCGGCCGGGGCGCGACGCTGCTCGTCTCCAGCCACGTCATGGACGAGGCCGCCCGGTGCGAGCGGCTGATCCTCATGCGCGAGGGGCGGATCCTCGCCGACGACACCCCCGACGCCCTGCGCGAGCGCACCGGCGCCGACGACCTCGAACAGGCGTTCCTCAAGATCATCGAACGGGAGAAGGTGGCGTCGTGAACCCGGCCATCACGCTCGCGACGGCGCGGCGCCTCCTGAGCCAGCTCCGCCACGACCATCGCACGCTCGGCCTGATCGTCGGCCTGCCGACGCTGCTGATGATTCTGCTGCGCTACGTCCTCGACCGGCCGGAGGCGTTCGACCGGTTCGGGCCGATGCTCCTGGCCGTCTTCCCCTTCACCGTGATGTTCATCGTGACGAGCATCGCCACCCTGCGGGAGCGGACCGGCGGCACGCTGGAGCGGTTGATGACGACGCCGCTCGGCCGGCTCGACCTGCTCCTCGGGTACGCGATCGCCTTCGGCCTCACCGCCCTCGTCCAGGTCGGGGTCGTCTCCACGGTCGCGCTCACCTGGCTCGGCCTCGATCTGCGCGGCTCGGTGTGGACGTTGCTCGCGCTGACCCTGCTCGCCGCGCTGCTCGGCGTGGCGCTCGGGCTGTTGGCCAGCGCGTTCGCGCGCACGGAGTTCCAGGCGGTGCAGTTCATGCCGGCCTTCGTGCTCCCGCAACTCCTGCTGGCCGGGCTGTTCGTGCCCCGCGAGGAGATGGCCACGGCACTGCGCTGGGCGGCCGACGTGATGCCGCTGGCCTACCTCGTCGAGGCGATGCGGGAGCTGACCGGCCACACGGGGCTCACCGGGACGCTCGTCCGCGACATGACGGTCATCGCCGGCTGCACCATCCTCGCCCTGCTGCTGGGTGCGGCCACCCTCCCTCGCCGCACCCCCTGATCCGCGCCGCCGGTGCCCCCATGATCCCGGTGACCGCGCTGACATAGCCTGATGGGCGATCGGGACAGTGTGGTCCCTTGGGTGAAGGGGGAAGCTTGCTCCGTCAGGCTCTCTTGGCCGCCTCACGCAGCGGCGGCGTACGCCGGATCGTCGAGACCGCGCCGTACACCAGAAGCGTCGTCCGCAGGTTCGTCGCGGGGGAGACCGCGGCCGACGCCCTCGCCATCACCGACGGGCTCATCTCCGACGGGCTGATGGTCACCATCGATCATCTCGGCGAGGACACCGTCGAGGCCGTCCAGGCCAAGACGATCACCGCCGACTACGAACGACTCCTCGCGCGGATCGCCGAGTCCGGGTACGGCTCCCGCGCGGAGGTGTCGGTCAAGCTCACCGCGCTCGGACAGCTGCTCCAGGACGGTGAGCGGACGGCCCTGGAGAACGCCCGGCGCATCTGCTCGGCCGCCCGGAACGCCCGTACGACTGTGACCCTCGACATGGAGGAGCACACCACGGTCGACTCCACCCTGCGCATCCTGACGGAGCTGCGCCAGGACTTCCCCGACACCGGGGCGGTCATCCAGGCGTACCTCCGCCGCGCCGAGGAGTACTGCGCCGACCTCGCGTATGAGGGATCGCGGGTCCGGCTGTGCAAGGGCGCCTACAACGCGCCCGACTCGGCGGCGTTCACCGGCAAGGACGCCGTCGACAAGTCCTACGTCCGGTGCATGCGGGTCCTGATGGCCGGCCGCGGGTACCCGATGATGGCCACACACGACCCACGGCTCATCGAGATCGCCGGGGCCCTCGCGGTGCTCAATGACCGCACGCACGACAGCTTCGAATACCAGATGCTGTACGGCATCCGCCCGAACGAGCAGCGCCGGCTGACCGAACTCGGCGGGCAGGTGCGGGTCTACATCCCGTACGGCGCGGAGTGGTACGGCTACCTTATGCGGCGGCTGGCGGAGCGGCCCGCCAACGTCGGCTTCTTCCTGCGGTCGCTCGCCTCGAAGTCCTGACGGACGCGAGAGGCGGACCGGCCCCGGCTCAGGGGACAACGCGCACGGGAGGTGCGAGCCGGGGCGGTCCGCCGGACCCGGGCCCGAAGGCCCGGGCTCAGGACATACATGTCCCGATCTTTATTGCCCTTTCAGGCCGATCCCGTTCCCGCGATCAGCCGCCGGTGTAGGCGCGGACGACGGTCTGGTCGATCTTTCCGCCGCCGTTGTCGGTGGCCTGGACGCGCAGGGACACCGCCTGTCCCTTTCCGGCCTTGGGGAGTTTGGCGGTGTACTTCCCGTTGGTTCCCGTGACAGTGGCGGCCTGCCAGGTCTTGCCGTCGTCGAGGGAGGTCCACAGCTTCAGGCCGGTGGCCTTGGCAGCGGCGGCCCCCTTGACGCGGGCGACCGTGAAGGTCGCGGTGTCCCCGCTGGGACGGTTGAGCAGGTCCAGCGGCAGGGCGTAGTCCACGGTCAGCAGCGGCACCCGCTCCTCACCGGGCTTGGACCGGAACGTCCACGTCGTCGAGGTCTTCGACGACACGGGGAGCACCTTGGAAGCGTCCACGTCGTAGACGAGCCGGTAGGTGCCCGCCGCGGACGGCACACTGAAGTCGCCGTGCGAGTGCGTGGTGGATCCGGCGAGCTTCGCGCCGGCGTACAGCTTCATGGTGCGGGAGCTGACCTTGTACCAGTCCTCGTCGTCGGTCAGGCAGTCGAAGCCGTCCGGCAGGTTCTGCAGGTCGACCAGCTCGACGTGGATGTTCCCGCGGGCACGCGTGCTCGCGCCGGGGGCGCAGAAACTGGCCGTGGTCCCCGTCGCGGAGTACGGACCCGGCCGGAACGGCTGACGGACCCACGCGCTGGTGTAGGTCTTCCCGGCGGTGTACTGCCGGATCGGGACCTGCGTGACCCAGCTCGTCTCGCCGAGATCCGGCGGGAAGGCCTCGTCGAGCCACCGCACGCCCCCGACACCGGTGACGTAGTCGGTCCGCGTCGACCCGGCGGGGACCTGGCTCGATGCCTCGTTCACCAGGAAACCACCGGGGGAGACGCCGTACCGCTTCTCGCCGTCGGTCTTGGACGTGTCGCCGTTCAGGGCGCCGAACCGCTCGTTCACCCGCGCGAGGTCCTTCGCGGCGGCCGTGTAGTTCACCTCGGCCGGAACCTTGGTGCCGAGGTCCTGGAGAAGGTCGTAGACGGTCTTGCCCCCGTCGGTCAGCCGCGCGAAGGCGTACGCGCGGAGAGAGCCGGTCCGGACGCCGTCGACCGGCGTGCTGTAGACCGTCGGGGACCCGTCGAAGGCGATGACGCCGGTTCCCCAGACGGAGTCTCCGATATGGCGCTCGACCTGGAGTCCTTCGATGCCGCTCGGGTCGATCTTCGCGCCGGGGGCCGAGATCTGTACCGGCCGGGCCTTCGAGGCGTCCAGGGACAGCGTCGTGTCACCGTTCACGGTCAACTCGGCGTCTCCGGCGAACGCGGACCGTGTCTTGCCCTTCGTCGTGTCGTCCACCGTGCCGAGGACGGCGTAGTGACCGGCCGGGACCGTGAGCCGCGCGACGCCGTCGGTGGGGATCTCTACGCCGCCGTTGTAGAGATTCGAGTCGTCGAGGTTCACGACCCCGACGTTGCCGCCGAGCGCACCGTCGGGGGTGCCCGGGATGGGGGTGGCCTTCAGCGTCAGCGTGTGGGTCTCCGGCTCGGCGACCACGCCGACCGGGACCCGCAGCGCCACCCCGGTGGCCGTCGCTGTGACCGCGCCGCTGTAGCCCCCTGCCGTCGTCAGGTTGTGCGGGTCGAGCGTCAGCGTCACGGAGGCGGAGCCCCCGGCCGGGACGCTCACCGTCGCGGGCAGGCCGAGGCCCTTGACGGCCTTGCCGGTGGGGGAGGCCAGCCGGGCCGCGAGCTTGAGCGTGATGGCGGTGGACCCGGTGTTCGTCCAGCTCAGCCGCTGGGTGAGTGCCGTGGTCGACCCGTGCGGGACGGATCCGAACGCGACCGTCGGCTGGTCGCCGACCACGGTCGCCCGCGAGGCGGCGCCGATGTCGAGGCGGCCGCCGCCGACCTGGTAGACGGTGCCCGACGCCTGGTGCGCCGTGGTGACCAGCGCGGCCTTGAGCTGCGCCGGAGTCCAGGACGGGTGCTTCTGGAGGAGATCGGCGGCCGCTCCCGCGACGTGCGGCGTCGCCATGGAGGTGCCACTGGCCGAGGTGTACCGCGCGTCGATGACGTGCCCCATCGCGGTGCCCTTGGCGCGGGCGGCGACGATGTCCACGCCCGGCGCGGAGATCTCCGGTTTCATCATCGGGCCGCCGCGGCTGGAGAAGTCGGCGACCTTGTCGGCGCCGTCCACGGCTCCCACGGTCAGCGCGGACGGGGCGACGCCGGGCGACTCGATGCTGGCCGGGGTCGGGCCGTCGTTGCCGGCGGCGACCACGAACAGCGTCTTGTTCTTGGCGGTGAGAGTCTCGACGGCCTTGGCCGTCGGGTCGTTCGCCGGGTCGTCGGTGAAGCCACCCAGGCTCATGCTGACGATCCGCGCCTTGCCGGACGCCCACTCCATCCCGGCGATGACGTCGGAGTCCCGGCCGCCGCCGTCGTCGCCGAGCACCTTGCCGATCAGCAGGTTCGCGTCGGGGGCGACGCCCTTGCGCTCACCGTTCGCGGCCGCTCCGGTGCCCGCGATGGTCGCGGCGACGTGGGTGCCGTGCCCGAACCGGTCGACGGTGTCCTTGGCCTGGCTGAAGTTCTTCTGCTCGGCGATGCGGCCCTTGAGGTCGGGGTGGGTGGCGTCGATCCCGGTGTCGAGCACGGCGACCTTGACGCCCTTGCCGGTGGCGCCGGCCTTCCAGGCGGTGGGGGCGCCGATCTGGGCGAGGTTGTGGTCGAGCGCCTGGGCGTGGACCTTGCGGTCCAGCCAGACGCGCGTGACGTCTCCGGCCAGTGCGCTGCGCGCGAGCGCCGGTCCGTCGCCCTTGGGCTGGCGCACCGCGGTCGCGCCGATGCTGCTCAGGCTGCGGCGGCCGGCAGCGAGTGCCCGTACGCCGGCTCCGCCCCGCACGATGAGCGGGAGCGTGGTGGTCGCGGCGTCGTCGTCGCCATCGTCGATGAGGGCGGTGACGTCGAAGAGCGCCGGGTCGTACACCTTGCCGATCTTCGAGACGACGTCCTGCGGAATCACCCGGACGGTGCCGTCCGGCCGGATGTCCTTGACGAACGGCACCTTCTCGCGGCCGGTTCCCGGTTTCACGGAGACCAGCGGCGGGCCGTTCCTGACGGTGCGTACCTCGACGATGTCCCCGGTGACCAGCGTCACCTTCCAGGTCCGGCCGGCGGGAAGCCTCGGCTCCGCCGCCTTGGCGGACGTCGTGGTACGGGCGGCGGGCGCGGCGTGTGCGACGGCCGGAACCCCGGCGACCGCGGCACCGGCGAGGGTGATCGCCACGCCCGCTCTGAGTCTTCTCATTCGGCGACTCGATTCTCTTGGACAACACCGGTCACAGAGAATTGGTCGCAGGAGTCAGAATCTTTCCAATGAATTCGTGACGTGTCTGGACGGACGCTCCCGGTGATCTCTGGCGGTCGCCGGCGCAGTAGACGCGGCGACCGCCAGAGAAGCGGCTCAGCCGCCGGTGTAGGCGCGGATGATGGTCTGGTCGATCTTGCCGCCCCCGTTGTCGGTGGCCTGGACGCGCAGGGACACGCCCTGGTCCTTGCCGGCCTTGGGGAGCGTGCCGGTGTACTTGCCGTTTCCGGCGTAGGTGACGGTGGCGGGCTGCCAGGTCGTGCCGTCGTCGAGGGAGGTCCACAGCTTCAGGCCGGTGGCCTTGGCGGCGGCCGATCCCTTGACCCGGGCGACGGTGAAGGTAGCGGTGTCGCCGTCGGGGTGGTTGAGCAGGTCCAGCGGCAGGGCGTAGTCCACCGTCAGCAGCGGCACCCGCGTCTCGCCCGGCTTCGACCGGAACGTCCACGTCGTCGACGTCTTCCCCGACACCGGCAGCACCTTGGACGCGTCCAGGTCGTAGACGAGCTGGTAGGTGCCTGCCGTGGCCGGCACGGTGAAGTCGCCGTAGTAGTGCGTGGTCGTACCGGCGAGCGTCCCATTCGCGTACAGCTTCATCGTGCGCGTGCTGACGCCGTCCATGTCCCCCTGTACGCAGTCGAATCCGTCGATTCGGTCCTGCAGGTCGACGAGCTCGACGTGGATGTTCCCGCGCGCCCGTGTGGTCGGACCCGGGACGCACACGCTGGGGGTGACCCCGGTCGCGGAGTACGGGCCGGGCCGGATCGGCTGCCGGGCCCAGTCATCGGCGTACGACGAACCGGCGGAGTAGTGCCGGAGCGGCACCTGGGGGGCCCAGGAGTCGAGACCGGCGTTGTTCGGGGGCGCGGCCTCCTCCAGCCAGCCGATTCCCGTTTCGGCGCTGACATAGTCGGTACGGGCCGAGCCGGCGGCCACGTTCCCCGAGACCTCGGTGGTCAGGGCGCCCGCCGGGGTGACTCCGTAGCGCTTCTGCCAGACCGGCTTGGTCGTGTCGCCGCCGAGTGCGTGGAAGCGCTCGTCGACGCGGGCCAGGTCCTTCGGGTCCGCGGTGTAGTCGATCTTTTCGGGGACCCCGGAACCGATGCCGTGCAGGAGGTCGTACACGGTCTTGCCGTCGTCGCTCGACACCCGGGCGCCGACGTAGACCTGCAACGTCCCGGTCTGCGGGCTTTCAATCGGGTTGGTGTAGACGTTCGGAGAGATCGAGCTGTTAAGGGTGAGGATGTCGAAACCCCAGATGCCGTCGGGGGTGCCGCGTTCGGCGTGAACGAGCACGTCGGTCGCGTTCGACGCGCCGGGGGCGGCGATCTTCACCGGCTCGGCCTTCGAGGCGTCGAGCGCCACCGTGGTGTCCCGGTCGACGTTCACCTCGGCGGTGCCCACGAGCGCGGTGCGGTAAGCATTGGTCTTTCGATCCACGTACGAGTCGACGTTGCCGAGCACGGCGTAGCGGCCGGCCGCGACCTGCACGGTGGCGACACCCGACGCGTCGAAATCCGGAACCTGGCTGAAGTGGTTCGGGTCGTCGAGGTTGAGCACCCCCACGTACGCGGACCAGTCACCGTCGGCCGTTCCCGGGAAGGGTGTCGCCTTGAGGGTCAGGGTGTGGGTCTCCGGCTCGGCATAGGCCCCGACCGGGGTGTGGAGGGCGATGCCGCCGGCCTGCGCGGTGACCGTGCCGCTGTAGTAGCCGGCGGTCGTGAGACGGCCCGGGTTCAGGGTGAGCGTCGCGGAGGCGGTTCCGCCTGCCGGGACGGTCACCGAGGCGGGCACCTGGGCGGCACCGGAATCGCGGCCGGCGTGATCGGCGAGCGTGGCCGCCAGCCGTAGCTCGACCGGGGATGTGCCGGTGTTGGTCCAGCTGAGCTTCTTCGTGACGGCTTCGGTGGAGCCGTGGGCGATGTGACCGAACGCCACGCCGGAGTCGTCGGCGGTGACGGTGGCCGAGGTCGCGGCGGCGACGTCGAGCCGTCCGGCGCCGACCTGGTAGACGGTGCCCGGGACGGCGTGCGCGGTGGAGGTCAGTGCGGCCTTCAGCCGCGCGGACGTCCAGTCGGGGTGCTTCTGCAGCAGGTCGGCGGCCGCTCCGGCGACGTGCGGGGTGGCCATCGAGGTGCCGCTGGCGGCGGTGTACGTCGCGTCCACCGGGCTGCCCATCGTGGTGCCCGCCGCGCGGGCGGCCACGATGTCCACGCCGGGCGCGGCGATGTCGGGCTTCAGGAGAACGCCGCCGCGGCTGGAGAAGGAGGCGAGCGTGTCCTTCCCGTCCACGGCGCCGACGGTCAGCGCGGACGGCGCGATTCCGGGCGAGCCGATCGTGTTGTCGCCGTAGTCGCCGTCGTTGCCGGCCGCGACCACGAACAGCGTGCCGTACTGGGCGGTGAGGTCGTCGGCGGCCTTGGCCACCGGATCGCTGTCCGGATCGGGGGTGTCGTCGACCGAGCTTCCCAGGCTCATGCTGACGATCTTGGCCTTGGAAGCGCCCCACTCCATTCCCTTGATGACGTCCGACTCATAGCCCTGACCATCGTCGCCCAGGACCTTGCCGACCAGCAGCTGGGAATCGGGCGCGACGCCCTTGCGCTCGCCGTTCGCGGCGGCTCCGGTACCGGCGATCGTGGCGGCGACGTGGGTACCGTGCCCGAAGCGGTCGACGGTGTCGGTGCTGCCGGTGGCGAAGTTCTCCTGCTCGGCGATCTGGCCTTTCAGATCCGGGTGGGTGGCGTCGACGCCGGTGTCCAGGACGGCGACCTTGACGCCCTTCCCGGTCGCACCCGCCTTCCAGGCGGCCGGAGCGCCGATCTGGTCCAGGTTGCGGTCCAGCTTGCTGACCTTGACCTTGCGGTCCAGCCAGATGTGCTGGACGCCGGAGGCGAGCTTCCCGGAGGCGGTCAGCGCGGCCGGGCGCCTGCCCTTCGCCTGGCGTACGGCGGTCGCGTGGACGGCCTTCAGGTTACGACCCTCGCCATCGCCGCCCTGCACGATCAGCGGGAGGGTCGAACGAGAGGCGTCGTCGTTCCCCTCCTTGATCAACGTGGTGATGTTGAACAGCGCGGGATCGATCTTCTTGCCGATGAGCCGCCCGACGTCGGCCGGGATGACGCGGATCGTTCCGTCCGGCCGGATGTCCCGGACGAACGGCACGTTCGTCCGGCCCTTCCCCGGCTGGACGGACACCATCGGGAGGCGGTTCTTGACCGTATGGACCTGGACGGTGTCCCCGGTCAGCAGGGTCACCTTCCACGATCGGTCTGCGGGAAGCCTGGACGCGACCGTCTTCGCGGCGGCCGGGGACTTGGCGGCGGGGGTGGCGGGTGCGGCGTTCGCGGCGGCCGGGATTCCGGCGGCCGCCACGGCGGCGAGCGTGATCGTCACGCTCGCTCTCGGTCTTCTCATTCAGCGACTCGATTCCTCGGGGATCACACCTGTCGCAAGGGATTCACCCGAGGGCGTCGCATTCTTTCCGGATCTTGCCGGTTCTTTCGCTCCGTCGCGGAGTCCTCGCACCGCGTGTCCCCGCTCCGCCGAGTGCGGCGGCGCGCTCGGTACGCTTCTGGGAGACAGGAGGCTGCAAAGATGATCGCGATTCTCGGTGCCGGCAAGATGGGCGAGGCACTGCTGTCCGGGGTGCTCCGGGCCGGACGCAAGCCGTCCGAGCTGCTGGTCACGACGCGGCGGGAGGAGCGCGGGGCGCTGCTGCGCGAGAGCTACGGCGTCCAGGTCGTCACCAACGCCGAGGCCGCGGCGACCGCCGACACCCTCGTGCTGGCCGTCAAGCCGCAGGACATGGGCACGCTGCTCGCCGAGCTGAAGGACCACGTCCCGGCCGGGCGGCTGGTCATCTCCCTGGCGGCGGGCATCCCGACCGCGTTCATCGAGGAGCGGCTGCCAGAGGACGTCGCCGTCGTGCGCGTCATGTCCAACACGCCCGTCCACGTCGACGAGGCGATGAGCGTGATCTCCGCCGGCACGCACGCGGGCGAGGAGCACCTCAAGCTGACCGAGGAGCTGCTCACACCGGTCGGCAAGGTGCTGCGCATCCCCGAGTCACTGCAGGACGCCGCGACCGCGCTGTCCGGCAGCGGCCCCGCGTACTTCTACTACCTCGTCGAGGCGATGGTCGACGCGGGCATCCTGCTCGGCATGCCGCGCGCCGCCGCGCTCGAGATGGTGATCCAGTCGGCGGTGGGCGCGGCGATCATGCTGCGCGACTCCGGCGACCACCCGGTCATGCTGCGCGAGGCGGTCACCTCGCCCGCCGGGACGACGATCTCGGCCATCCGCGAGCTGGAACGCCACGGCGTCCGCGCCGCCGTCATCGAGGCGATCGAGGCCGCCCGCGACCGCGGCCGCGAGCTCGGCGCCGGCTGACCAGCGAGATCGGGACTTTTTACGCCGGGAATTGAACCGATCGGCCCCCGGGAACGGTGAATCAGGTATGGGCCTGATAATTCGCCTGCTCGTCGTCGCAGGACTCGCGGTCGACGCGATCGTTCACATCCACCTGGCCGGGGACATGGGATCCCGGGGCAGCGGCCTCACCGAGGGCACGCTGTTCTGGGTCCAGGGGGTCGTCGCCGCACTCGTCGCCGTCCTGGTGCTCATCCGCGCGACCCGCCTCACGTACGGGATCGCCTTCCTCGTCGCGGCCAGCGCGCTCGGCGCCGTGCTCCTTTATCGGTACGTCGACGTGGGGTCGCTCGGACCACTGCCGAACATGTACGAGCCGGTCTGGTACACCGAGAAGGTCGTCACGACGGCCGCGGAGGCCGTGGCGGCCGTCGCGGCGGCCCTCGGCCTCTGGCACGTCTCCGTACGGGAGCGCGTCAGCGGGTGATGCGGCGGCCCCGGGCGATCTCGGCCGTTTCCAGTTCGCGCCGGGCGCGCAGCAGCAGCCCCACCCACGACCGGTAGGGCCGCCAGGCCTCGGCGATCGCCGCGAGCCGCGCCGGGCTGGGGTCGTGCAGGCCGTACTCGTGCGCCATCTCGTCGTGGAGCCGGCGCTCCGAGGCGGGGAACACGTCGGGGTGCCCCGCGCCTCGGATGAGGATGAGCTCGGCGGAGAACAGCCCGATGCCGGGGACCCGCTGCAGCTCGACGAGGGCCTGGGCGGTCTCCATGGCCCGCAGCCGGCCGGCGTCGAGGTCGCCGTCGAGCGCGGCGCGGGCGATGCCGTGCAGCCGCTCGATCTTGACCGGCGGCAGCCCGGGCACGTCGGTCACGGTCAGCAGCCGCTCCGGCCCGGGGAAGCTCACGAGTCCGCCGACCCGGTCGCCGAGGCGCTCGGCCATGCGCTGCTTGATCGCGGCCGCCTGCACGATGCGGATGCGGTGCCCGATCACGCTCCAGCAGGCCGCCTCGTACGGCGAGTGGAACAGCACCGGCCGCAGCCCCGGATGCTCCTGCCGCAGCCGGGCGACGTGCGGGTCGTCGATCGCGGCGAAGCCGGTGCCGTCGACGTCGAGCGACAGGATGCGCCGGGCGTGCTCGGCGGCCGGGGCCAGGTCGTCGGGGTGCGCGTCGATCTCGGCGAGCACCGTGTCACCCTCCTGGCGGAGACGCACGCCCACGGGCCGCCACGACGGCGCGGCGGGGAAGGCCAGCGCGAGGGTGCCGCGGTGCCGTCCCGCGTCCGGCCGCCCGGCCGGCGTGAACCCCTCGAGGAACTGGATGCTCGCCGCCAGGTCGAACGGCCCTTGAACCGGCAGCGCGACTGTTTCCGTCATGCCGCGATGATCCCGCTGAGGTCGGACATTTTTCGCGGGCTCAACCGGCCCACGTGACGTGATGGACGATTACCACGCCGAGGTCGTCCCACGATTGCGCGCTCGTCGTCAGGTTGAAGGGTCCGAAGCGGCAAGGACGACATTCCTCGCTCATGCCTCGATGGCTGCACCGGCGTCCGGTGCTCCGGCGCGCTACACTGACCCCATGCGAGGACCGCTCAGCAACAACAGCAGCTGGTGGGCCGCCTGACGGCGGCCGATCCGACCTCGCGATCCATCCAACGGCCGCCGCCTCGGCGGCCGTTTCGCATGCGCCGGCGAGGCGGCTCTTCCCAGGGGAGTCACCGTGACCCGCGTCCTCAGCCTCTTCACCCCGTCCGGTCGCCCGACCCTCGGCAACCTGCTCGGCGCGCTGCGCCCGTCCGCACAGCGCCTAGGCCCGGACGCGTCCCGTACGGACCACGTGTACGGCATCTCCGACCTGCACGCCCTCACGACCCCGCATGACCCGGCGCTGCTGAACGAGCGGTCCCTGGAGCTGGCCGGACTGGCGATCGCCGCCGGGATCGACCCGGCGCGGTGCGTGTTCTTCCGGCAGAGCGCCGTCCCCGCGCACACCGAGCTGGCGTACCTCATGGAGAGCACCGCGTATTACGGCGAGATGCACCGGATGATCCAGTTCAAGGAGAAATCCGCGCGTCAGGAGGCCGTTCGCCTGTCGCTGCTCACCTATCCGACGCTGATGGCCGCGGACATCCTGCTCTACCAGGCGACCGACGTGCCGGTCGGCGCGGACCAGTCCCAGCACGTCGAGCTGACACGGGACCTGGCCGAGCGCTTCAACCGGCAGTACGGCCAGGTGTTCGCACTGCCGCGCGCGGTGCATCCGGCCGCGGCGGCCCGCGTCATGGACCTGGCCGATCCGTCGCGAAAGATGAGCAAGTCGGTCGAGGCCCCGGGAACGATCTACCTGCTCGACCCGGTCGACGTCGTACGGCGCAAGGTCATGCGGGCGGTCACCGACTCCGGCTCCGAGGTGACGTACGACCCGGAGGGCAAGCCCGGGGTGTCCAACCTGCTGAGCATCCTGTCCGCGTGCACGGACGTGCCGGTCGAGGAGCTGTCGTACGACTCGTACGGCGCGCTGAAGCGGGACACCGCGGACGCGGTGGTCGCGCTGCTCGAGCCGCTGCAGAAGGGGTACGCCGCCATCGTCGATGACCGTACGGGACTGGAGGCGGTGCTCCGTGCCGGGGCCGAGCAGGCCCGCGCCCTGGCCGAGCCGACGATCGCGGCGGCGAGGAGCGCCATCGGGCTGACCGCCTGAAGGGCGCCCGCCGCCCGGTCGCCAGGCGGGGAGGCGGCCGGACGGCGGACGGCGCGGGAGGCGGTCGCATGAGGGCGGCGGTCACGCGAGGGTGCGGCCGCGGGTGGGTGGTTGCGTCAGGCGGCTTCGGGGACCGAGCCGTGGTCGACGTGGCGGCGGATGAAGCCGGCGGCCTCCCGCATCGCGGCGTCGGCCTCCGGGAGCAGCCGGTTGAACATCTGGAAGACGTGCATCTGCCCGGGCCACACCTGCAGCTCGTAGTCGGCTCCGGCCTCGGCCAGCACCTCGGCGAACCGTTCCGCCTCGTCACGCAGCACCTCGATGCCGCCGACCTGGATGAGAAACGGCGGGAGGCCGGCGCTCGCGCAGTTGAGCAGGGACAGCCGCGGATCGCTCCAATCCCCGGATCCCACGTACAGCCGGCCGAATCGCGTCGCGACGGCCGGGACGATGAAGGGATCTTTGCGCAGCATCGGCGAGGTCATCGCCAGCTCGCCGGTCAGGTCGATCCAGGGGGAGAAGAGCACGACGCCGCCCGGCGCGGGCAGGTCCGTGCGGCAGGCCTCGCCGGTCAGGGCGGCCGCGAGATGCCCGCCTGAGGAGTCCCCCACGACGGTGATCCGCTCCGGGGGGAGGCCGCGCGCCAGCAGCAGCCGGTACGCGTCCAGCGCGTCCTCGAACGCCGCCGGGAACGGGTGCTCGGGCGCCTGCCGGTAGCGCGGCGCGAGCACGGGCATGCCCGTCTCCATCGCGAGCCGCGTGGTGATCACCCGGTGGGTGCGCGGGGAGCAGATCGCGTACGCCCCGCCGTGCAGGTAGAGGATCACGCCGTTCCGCGCATCGGCGCCGGGCGGGCGGAGCCACTCACCGCGGACCGCGCGCCGGATCTGGGGGATCTCCACGCACGGGTCGCTGAACGGCTCGACGCTGACGCGCGGGTCGGCTCGCAGGCAGTGGGAGCCCGCGCCCAGGAGGGTGCGCCACAGCCGGACGCCGCGGCCCGCCTTTGACGCGGCCGGAGAAAGGACGGATCCCCAGCCGGATGGCCGCGGCGAGAGCGCGGCTCTGCGAGCTGGGGACCCTTGCGAACGGGGGAAGTTCGGCGTCTTCGACAGTGGCCATCGCAACCGCCTCCCGGGCCAGAAGTCACCTACTTAGTTAGATGCCCCACAAGTTCGCTTCTTCACGTCACAAATGTGTAGAGTCGGACATCAGACGTCTGACATCTGGCAGGAGAGAGGTTCCGGCGTGTCGCTACAGCCGGTGCAACGCGGGTCGGCGGTCGAGGCCGTGCTCGACCAGATGCACGAACAGGTCGCCTCCGGCGCGTGGGCGGTCGGCGACCGGATCCCCGGCGAGCACGAGCTCTGCGCCGTGCTGGGGGTGAGCCGGCCCGCCGTCCGCGAGGCGATCCGTGCCCTCAGCCACGTCGGCGTGCTGGAGGTGCGCAGGGGTGACGGCACGTACGTGCGCAGCGCCGCCGACCCTCGTCCGCTGCTGCGGCGGGTCGAGCGGGCGTCGCTGCGCGACGTCTTCGAGGTCCAGTTCGCGTACGACGTCCAGGCGGCCAAGCTCGCGGCGGTGCGCCGCACCGAGGACGACCTGCGGCGTCTCGAGGAGCTCCTGCGCGACCGCGACGCCGCCGAGGACCCGGCCGTCTTCGGCGAGGCCGACTCCCGGTTCCACCTGGGCGTCGTCGAGGCGGCCGGCAACCCGCTGCTGGCCGAGGCGTTCCGGTTCTTCCGGCACCGGCTGCGCGAGTCGCTGAGCGCGCTCCGCGAGGACCGCGACCTGCCCGAGGCCGGTCCGGCCGCGCACCACGCCGTGCTGGAGGCGATCGCCGCGGGCGACGCCGAGGCGGCCGGCCGCGCGGCGGCCCGCGTCGTCGAACCGACCCTTCGCGCGCTGGAGGAAGTTCTGTGAGGCGTTACGCCGGGATCGCGCTGATCGTCCTTGTCGCGCTGAACTTGCGCCCGGCGATCGTCGCCGTCGGCCCGCTGCTCAGCCAGATCCAGGGCGACCTGCACCTGTCGAGTACGGCGGCGGGCGCGCTGACCACGCT
Organism: Actinoallomurus acanthiterrae; assembly: GCF_054775715.1. Lineage (NCBI taxonomy): Bacteria > Bacillati > Actinomycetota > Actinomycetes > Streptosporangiales > Thermomonosporaceae > Actinoallomurus > Actinoallomurus acanthiterrae. Next base: position 1,085,559 of record NZ_BAAHCO010000001.1, read on the forward strand.
GCCGCTGGTGTTCTTCGGCTCGTTCGGGCTGGTCCTTCCCCTGCTGCGACGCTCGCCGCGTGGGGAGCCCCTGCTGGTCGGCAGCATGCTCCTGCTCGTCGTCGCGCTGCTGGTGCGCGTGCTGCCCTCGCAGGTCGCGCTGTTCGGCGGGGCGCTCCTGGCCGGGATCGCGATCAGCGTCGGCAACATCGCCGTCCCGGCGATCATCAAGCGGGACCACCCGCAGAAGATCACGGCGGTCACGGCGATCTACACGATCGCGGTGACCTGTGGCGCGGCCGTCTCCTCGGCCGTGGCGGTGCCGGTCGAGCACGCCGCCGGGTCGACCTGGCGGCTGCCCCTCGCGCTGCTGGCCATCCCGGCGGCCGTGGCCGGGCTCGCCTGGCTGCCCCGCGCCCGGACCGCCGCCGCGGCGGTGCCGCCCGCCGCCGGGTCGCCGCAGGTCTGGCGCTCCGGGCTGGCCTGGCAGGTCACCGCGTTCATGGGGATCCAGTCGCTGGGGGCGTACGTCGTCTCCGGCTGGCTGCCGACCCTCTGCCAGGACCGCGGGCTGAGCGAGACCGCGGCCGGGTACGCCCTCGGCGTCACCAGCCTCCTGCAGGCCGTGGGCGCGCTGGCCGTGCCGGTGATCGAACGCCGGCTGCGCGACCAGCGGCCCCTCGTCCTGCTGACCGTCGGGCTGGGCATCGTCGGCTTCGCCGGCACCGCCTGGGCGCCGATCGGCTCGGTCTGGCTGTGGATCATCGTGCTCGGGCTGGGACAGGGAATGGGGTTCGCCACCGCCCTGTCGTTCATCGGCCTGCGCGCCCCCGACGCGCACGTCGCCGCCCAGCTGTCCGGGATGGCGCAGGGCGTCGGCTACGTGATCGCCGCCCTCGGCCCGCTCGCCATCGGCGCTCTGCACGACGCCACCCACGGTTGGACCGTTCCGTCCATCGTGATGCTGCTCGTGATGCTGGCCCTGGTGGCGCCCGGCCTCGGCGCCGGCCGTACCCGCACGATCGGCGCCGAGCCCGAGCCTGTCCTCGTCAGCCGCCGTTGACCTTCGGCGCGCTGTCGGCGATCCGGACGCTCAGCTGAGCGGTCGACTCCGTGACCGTCCCGACCGGTGCCTGCGCCTTCTTGGCGTCCACGACCACGGTCCGCTGACCGAGGAACGTGTAGGTCCGGCGGTCGAAGATGTACTCCGTCCGCTCGCCCAGCGCCGGCTCGACCCTGGCGACCGCCACGCCCGTACGGCCGGCGGCGTCTTCGGCCGACCCGACGGCCTCCGCCCCGGGAATGGTCGCGGCGGCCCGGAACAACGCCGCGCGCTGGGCGGCCGGCATGTACGCCTCCGTGAGCATCCCGCCGACGCGCGACCACGCCTCCAGGTCACCGTCGGCGGTCCCTGGCGTCAGACCCGTGTACAGGTGGGCCCGCATGCCCTTCGGGTCGGCGGGCAGCCGGGCTCAGGTACGCGTAGTCGGTCCGCAGGTACTCGGCTCGGTAGTCGAAGTCGCCCGCCCGCATCGGACCCGTCGTCCCGACCTCCTGCCGGGACTCGGGCGAGAGCGGCCAGTTCCCGTACTGCTTGGGCTGCAGGCCCTTCTCCTCCAGGACGCCGCCGGTGGACCGGCCGGACACGGGCAGCCAGATCGTCCGCCTGGCGCGCCTGAGGTAGCGGGAGTGACCGTGTTCCCTCGAATTCGACTCGGTGCCCTCCATGATCTGCGATTCGAAGACCAGGAACTGGCCGGGCCTCGGGTGCAGTTCACGCTGCCGGCTCGCCGCGTCGGCGGCGTGGCCGAGGGTCTGGACGACCGCGACCGGTACGGCCTGTGGCAGGTACGACGATCCCGGGCCGCGCGAATGCACCCCGGTGAGCGCGATACCGGCGACGGACGCGGCGGCCAGCCCGGTGGCGACACCGGCCACGAGAACGGGCCGGGTGCGGCCCCCGCCGACCGGGCGCATCAGGCGTCCCAGGACACCCGAGCCCCGCAGCCGCTCGGACCCCGGCGCGGCGATCTCGGCGAGCAGCCGCCGTTCCTCGCCCCGCAGCTCCGCCGGGGTGGGCGTCGGAATCTCCGACCCCATGAGGTTGAGCTGGGTCATCTCATCCACGATTGAGCTCCTCGCTGACAGAAGTGGGGTTGACGCCGCCGAGTTCCGCGCGCAGCTTCTTCCGGGCCCGGTTCACGCGGGAGCGCACCGTTCCGATCGGCACTCCGAGGGCCTGCGCCGCCTCCTGGTAACCGAGGTCGCCCCACGTCACCAGCAGCAGGGCGTTCCGGTGACCGGCGGGCAGTCTCCGCAGGGCGGCCGCCAGGCTCTTGCGCACGGCCACCGCGCTCACCCGCTCGTCCGCGCGATCCGTGAACGGTTCGGCGGCCGAATCGACCCCGGTCCGTTCGAGGGCACGCAGCCGCCGTACCTCGGTGCGCTGGTGCCGCCCGATCCGGTGCGTCGCGATGCCGTACAGCCACGGCCGCGCGCTCGGGCAGGTCAGGTCGTACCGCTCCCGCTGCCGGAACGCCGTCAAGAACGTCTCGGCCACCACGTCCTCCGCGGCGTCGGGACCCAGCCTCCGCGTGACGTACCGCTTGATCTCAGGGGCGTGCCGGCGGAACACCTCGGCGAACACTTCGGGCTCTCGCCGGGACCGCTCGATCACGGTGGCGTCATCGGCCTCCGTGGCGGTCCGGCTCATCTCGCTCATACTCCGGCCTCTCGGCGTCGGTCAGGACACCTTCTGTAGCCCGCTCGGACCGTCCCGGTTCCCGATCCGGGCAAGATCGCGTCATCCGTACCGCCCGAACCGGCGGGAACCGTTCGCCGACCGCTTGGCAACAAGTGCACGAGCGGGTGGACGGGTCGGTTCGCCGTTGAATTCGTGGAGTTGCGCACTGATATCGGTGCGCACTTGCGCGATCGGGTACGGCTCAGGCGGCACCAGCGGGCCACGCTCTCCTCCTGGCCGTTCCACCAGCTGGGCACCTTCCTCCAGTACAAGGCGTTGCGGGCCGGGGTGCCGTTCGTGGAAGTGGACCCGGCCTACACCTCCCAGGCATGTCCGGTGCCCTGGTGCGGGCACACCAAGCGGGCCAACCGGCCCGACCGGGATACCTTCCGTTGTCGTCGGTGTGGGTTCGCTGGCCCCGCCGACGTCATCGCCGCCATGAACATCCGGAAACGGGCGTGCGTGGTGTGGGCATTCGTCAGCATGCCCGTCCCTGACCCTGACTCCAGGGGGAGGGGAGATGCGACCCCGGCGCGACGGCCAGCCGTGACGGGGAGCGCGACAAGGTGTGAACGCCCGAGCCGCAAGCCCGGCCGTTCACGGCCAAGAAGCTGACCGACAGTTTCGACTACCTGGTCTCGCTCCGCACACGGACCCGATACGACCGGTCGGCTACGGCCTGCTTGATCCGGATGTCCGCGGTCCCCGAGATCGGCGGCGCGGAGCCGCCGGTCGTCCGCGCCTACGCGGGCGGCGGGGCGACCGGTGGGGTCGCCGAGCCCTGGGCCGGATGGCTCCGCGCCTACCAGGACCACGTCTTCCTGCGCGGCACCGTGCTCGCCGCGATCCTCGCCGCCGGTCTCTGCGGCGTGGTCCGCCGGAGGCGGGACGGGGCGCTGCCCTGGACGGTGGCCGCGTGCCTCCTCGTGGTGCCGCTCCTCACCACCGACTTCGACTACCGCTATGTGTTCCCGGCCGTGCCGTTCGCCTGCGTCACGGCGTCCCTGGCCATGGTCCGGCGGGCGAACGGCTCAGATCCGGGTGGGCCGGCGGACCAGTTCGCCGGCGCAGTTGGGGCATTTGTGGGCGAGTAGCCGGGTGCAGGACCCGCAGTACGAGCACTCGTAACTGCAGATGTAGGCCAGGCCGTTCTGATCAAGGGTTGCGGCGCAGCGCTCACACGCGCCGCGCATCTCGAGCGCCATGATCGCGCAGCGTACCGCTAGCGTTATGGACGAGCGGAGCGATCCCATTGATAGGGGAGGCATGCCGGTGAGTACCTCGTTTCGGGTCTTCTGGGACGACCGGCTCGTGTCGTACGACTTCGGGGCCGAGCACCCGCTGAACCCGGTCCGTGTCGAGCTGACCATGGCGCTCGCCCGCGACCTCGGCGTGTTCGACGCGCCCGGCGTGTCGGTCGAGGGGTTCGAGCCGGCCGACGACGCGCTGCTGACGCTCGTCCACGACCCGGCCTACATCGAGGCCGTACGGGCGGAGCGGCTCGATGTCGCGCGCGGGCTCGGGCTGGCCGACAACCCGGTCTTCTCCGGCATGCACGACGCGTCGGCGCTGGTGGCCGGGGCGTCCGTGGCGGCCGCGCGGGCGGTGTGGACCGGCGAGGCCGAGCACGCCGCCAACATCGCCGGCGGACTGCACCATGCCATGCACGGCGCGGCGTCCGGATTCTGCGTGTACAACGACCCGGCCATCGCCATCGCCTGGCTACTGGAGCAGGGCGCCGAGAAGGTCGCGTACGTGGACGTCGACGTCCACCACGGCGACGGCGTCCAGGCGGCCTTCTACGACGACCCGCGGGTGCTCACGATCAGCCTGCACGAGACGCCGCGCACGCTCTTCCCCGGCACCGGAACGCCCCAGGAGACCGGCGCGAAGGGCACGGCGGTCAACGTCGCCCTGCCGCCGGGCGCCGGCGACCGGCACTGGCTGCGCGCCTTCGACGCCGTCGTCCCGCCGCTGCTGCGGGAGTTCGCCCCGGAGATCCTGGTCACCCAGCAGGGCTGCGACAGCCACGAGCTCGATCCGCTGGCCCACCTGACGCTGAGCGTCGACGGGCAGCGCGCCGCGTACCAGGCCCTGCACCGGCTGGCCCACGAGACGGCCGGCGGGCGGTGGATGCTGACGGGCGGCGGCGGTTACGAGCTCGTCCACGTCGTCCCGCGCGCCTGGACCCACCTGCTGGCCGAGGCGTCGGGGCGGCCGATCACGCCCGACACGCCGACCCCGGAGCCATGGCGCGAGTTCGTCCGCGCCCGCACCGGGCGGCAGGCGCCCGAACGCATGACCGATGGAGCCGACACGGAGGTGCGAACGTGGGAGAGCGGGTACGACCCGGCGGATCCGGTGGACCGAGCGGTGATGGCGACGCGGCAGGCGGTGTTCCCGGAGCACGGCCTGGACCCGATGACGTGAGTCTCGCGGACCGGCCGGTGCCGACCCGTGACGAGTTGCGGGAGCACCTGGTCCGCACGCTCATCGCGGGGCCGGTCGCCACGCCGCGTCAGGGCAACCTCCTGCACTACCGGCGGATGGCGGCGCGCAAGCCGTACTACCTGTTCGGTCTCGAACTGGAGAACGACTGGACGTTCGATGAGATCTTCGCGCTGATGGTGAAGAAGTGCGGGATCGATCCGGACCCGTCGCATCTGTACGGGGACGACACGATCGACCCGGACCTCACCATCGACGCCCTGGACGCCATGGCCGGGCGGCTCAGGGAGGCGGCGGAGCGCCGGGAGACGGTGCTGCTGGCCACCGGGCATCCGGCGGGGCTGCTGCCGGTGTACCTCGCGGTGGGCCGGGCGCTGCGGGCGCATGGCTGCCGGGTCCTGACGCCCGCGGCGGGCTGGGCGTACGACGTGGAGACGCCGCGCGGGACGGAGCGGCGGCAGATCCGCTACATCGAGGGCGTCGCGGCGCTGAGCGGCGGCGCGTCGCTGCACCATACGCATGATCCGCACCCGATGCGCGCGATTTTGGGAGAACTTTCCGAGGCCGCCGGGCCCTGGCCGGATCTGGCCATCGCGGACCACGGATGGGCCGGGGCGGCCTGCCAGGCGGGCATCGACACGGTCGGCTTCGCCGACTGTAATGATCCCGCCCTGTTCGCGGGGGAGGCGGAGGGGAAGGTGCACACTGTGGTACCGCTGGACGACAACGTGCTCCCGCATCACTACACGCCGCTCACTGTGTATCTTTTGACACATTCGAGCCCGATTGATTGAACTCCCCTCTTGCGACTCGCGATTCACGATTTACGCTGGAGGAAAGTACACGGCCGTGATCAAAGTCACCCAAAGGTCTGACGCGCGGCGTGTGGAAGAGGGCGTCCGATGAGCTCAGGCGAGCGACCTCTGAGCGAGGTCAGGTTTCTGACTGTGGCCGAGGTGGCGTCGGTGATGCGGGTGTCCAAGATGACCGTATACCGCCTCGTTCACTCGGGAGAACTACCGGCGATTCGCGTGGGACGATCGTTCCGCGTACCAGAACAGGCTGTCCACGACTATCTGCGGGACGCATACATCGAAGCGGGCTGACGCTCTGCCGTCGCGGCATGGCGGCGGCCCGCGACCGATCGGCGTCGAGGCGGCGGTACCCTTGGGCACCGGGCTCTGTGCCCGCCAAGGGTGCTGTCGCCCGTCTCCTGCTGATCACTGAGTGAGGGTTCCGTGGGCTCTGTCATCAAGAAGCGTCGTAAGCGCATGGCCAAGAAGAAGCACCGTAAGCTGCTGAAGAAGACGCGCATCCAGCGTCGCAACAAGAAGTAACGCAGCCGTCCACGGATGGGGGGACACCGGTGCCTACGACGCGTCCCTCCGCGAGCGCAGCGTCAGGCCCCGGCGCGAGCCGGGTGGTCCTGGTCACGGGCGTGTCCCGGTGGCTGGGAGCACGGGTGGCCGACGCACTGCAGGCCGAGCCGAGCATCGAGCGGGTCATCGGTGTCGACACCGTGCCGCCCGCGGCGCCTCTCGGGCGCACCGAGTTCGTCCGGGTCGACATCCGCACGCCGAGCATCGCCAAGGTCATAGATTCGGCGCGGGTGGACACGGTCGTGCACCTCAACCTGGTGACCATGACCGCCGCCGCGCGGATGACGACCAAGGAAGTCAACGTCATCGGCACGATGCAGCTGCTGGCCGCCTGCCAGCGGTCGGCGGCCATGCGCAAGATCGTGGTGCGCTCGTCCGCGGCGGTGTACGGCTCGTCGCCTCGCGACCCGGCCGTGTTCACCGAGCGGGACGAGCCGGTGGCCCCGCCGACGCACGGCTACGCCAAGGACGCCGTCGAGGTCGAGGGGTACGTCCGCGGCCTGGCCCGGCGCCGCTCCGACCTGACGGTCTCCGTGCTGCGCTTCGCGAACTTCCTCGGTCCCAACGTCGACAATCCACTCAGCCGCTACTTCCACATGCCGGTGGTGGCGACGGTGTTCGGCTACGACCCGCGCCTGCAGTTCATCCACGAGGACGACGGGGTCGAGATCCTGCGCCGGATGGCCGTGGAGGACCATCCCGGTTGCTTCAACGCGGCCGGCGACGGTGTCGTGCTGCTCTCCCAGGCTCTGCGCCGGGCCGGGCGGACCATGATGCCGCTCCCGGCGCCCGCCGTGCAGACGCTCGGCGACGTCGGCCGCCGGTTCGGCGGGCTGAAGGGTTTCTCGCCCGAGATGCTGCGCTGGCTGACGTACGGTCGGGTGATCGACACGACCCGGCTGACGAACGAGCTCTCCTGGCGGCCCAAGTACAGCTCCGAAGAGGCCTTCGCGGATTTCGCCGATTCGCAGGGGCTCGGCCGCAGCCTCCCGACGGAAATCTTTGACCTGGTCACCGGCGGGGTAGGGGGCCTCAACAGGAGGTGACCGCAATCTGATGTCCGAGGAAGCGAGAGCGGAGATGCGCCACGAGGCCGAGGTGATCCCGCTCCACGGCGACAAAGGTGCCGACCAGCACCGCGCCACCGAGTCGCCCGGAGAGCTCGAGCAGAAGATCGCGGGGGCGCTCCGGTTCGTGCGTCACCGGCTGAGCGGCGACTACCAGGTCGACGAGTTCGGCTTCGACCCGGAGCTGAACGACCGCATGCTGATGCCGCTGGCCCGGCAGCTGTACGAGCGGTGGTTCCGCGCCGAGATGCTCGGGCTGGAGAACGTCCCCGACGAGGGTCCCGCCCTGGTCGTCGGCAACCACTCCGGCACGCTGCCGCTGGACGGCGTCATGCTGCAGGTCGGGCTGCACGACCACCACCCGGCAAAGCGCAACCTGCGCCTCCTCGGCGCCGACCTCGTCTACCAGATCCCGGTGCTGGCCCACCTGGCCCGCAAGAGCGGGCACACGCTGGCCTGCCAGGCCGACGCCGCGCGCCTGCTGGCGAAGCGCGAGCTGGTCGGGGTGTTCCCCGAAGGCTTCAAGGGCGTCGGCAAGCCGTACAGCCAGCGGTACAAGCTTCAGCGGTTCGGCCGGGGCGGATTCGTCGCCACCGCGCTGCGCGCCCAGGTGCCGATCATCCCCGCCGCGATCGTCGGCGCGGAGGAGATCTACCCGAAGATCGCCGACCTGCGGCCGATCGCCCGGCTCTTCGGCCTCCCGTACTTCCCGATCACGCCGACCTGGCCGATGTTCGGGCCGCTCGGCCTGATGCCGCTGCCCTCGAAGTGGATCATCGCGTTCGGCGAGCCGATCATGACGGACGAGTACGACCCCGAGCAGGCCGACGACCACATGACCGTGCTCAACCTGACCGACCAGGTCCGCGAGACGATCCAGAACATGCTGTACGACCTGCTCCGCCGCCGCGCCTCGATCTTCTTCTGACCGGCGGCCGGCGGGACCGGCGCGAAAAAACTCGGAACAAAGATCATCTGTTCGGGCAATCAATACCGTACGCCCGCCTGAGCAGAAGAGTTCCATGAGAAACACGAGTCGCCGGTGATCGCGGCGGTGTCCGACGACGCCGAAGTGATCAGTGCCTCCGCCACTGACCCTGAGCGGTTCACCGAGCTTTTTCACCGGTACGCCCCCGAGATCCACCGCTACATCGCGAGCCGGCTCGGCCCGGACGCGGCCGACGACCTGATGGCCGAGACGTTCCTGCAGGCCTTCCGGCAGCGCGACCGGTACGACGCGGCGCGCGCGGGAGTGCGTCCCTGGCTGTACGGGATCGCCACCAAGCTGATCAGCCGGCAGCGCCGGTCCGAGCTGCGGTTCTACAAGGCCATCGCGCGCACCGGCGTCGACCCGGCCGTCGAGTCGCCCATGGATCGGGCGACCGACCGGCTGTCCGCCGAGGGCATGCGCGGCGATCTCGCGGCGGCGCTGACCCGGCTCAACCAGGGCGAGCGGGACGTGCTCGTCCTGGTCGCCGCCGGCGGCCTCGGATACGAGGAGATCGCGCAGGCCCTGGGCGTGGCGGTGGGGACCGTCTCCTCTCGCCTCAACCGGGCCAGGGCGAAGATGCGAGCGGCGCTGGAGGCCCACAGTGGATGAGCTGGAGACCCTCGAGCGCAGGTACGACCGCATCGGCCCGCCCCGGCAGGAGGCCCTGGACGCCGCCGAGGCGCGCCTGCGCGACGCCGTACGGGCGGAGCGCCGGCCTGTCCGGCGAGGGCGCAGAATCGCGCTGCGGTTCGCCGCCGCGGCGATGGGCACCGCCGCGATCGCGACGGCCCTGACGTGGAGCCAGGACGAGGACCCCGCACGTCGGCCGGTCGCCAAAGCGGCGGAGCTGGCCAGGCAGGCCGAGACCCGCTCGCGGAGCGAACCGGTCGTCACCGTACGGCCGCACCAGTGGTCGTACGTGAAGACGATGATGCGCGACCGAGACGGCGAACGGCCGGTGACCGAGTCCTGGATCCGCATGGACGGGAAGCGGGCGCCGGGGGTCCATCGGCTTCCCGCCCCGAGCGCGATGGTGCTGGCGGAACTGCCGGATCGACCGGACGCGGCCCTCGCGCGGCTCTACACGGAGGTCGACCGGCTCAAGAAGCTGCCTCCCGATCGGGACCGCGCGACCGTGTACGAGTCCGGGATCGCCAACGCGCCGCGCGACCGGGCGGTGTTCCGCTTGGCGGAGCTGCTGCTTCAGGACTACTACGTGCCGCCACGCGTCCAGGCCACGCTGTACGGAGCGCTGTCCCGGGTTCCGGGCGTCGGCGTGCTGCCGGACGCGATGGACGCGGCCGACCGCCACGGCGTCGCCCTGTCCGTCGTCGCAGGCGCGCTACGGACCGAGCTCATCCTCGACCGCCGCACCTACCGCTACCTCGGTACCCGCGACGTCTTCATCGGTGACGGCACGGCCCGGCCTACGAGGCCCAGAACCCTTTTCTGGACGGCGCAGCTGTCGGCCGCGCTCGTCGAACGATCCGGAGACCGTACGTGAAGATCCTTCGTCTGACCGTGATCGCCGCACTCGTCCTGGCGGCCGGCTGCTCGACCAGTGACGCCGGAACGAACGGCCGGGACGGCACCGGCGCCCCGGACGCCACCGTGCGGATCAGCGCCGCCGGCGGCAAGGTCCGCCCGGACCAAGGCGTCACGGTCACCGTGTCCGGCGGCACGCTCACCTCCGTCACCGGCGTCTCCGGGCAGTTCACCGCCGACCGCACCTCCTGGAAGACGACCTGGACCTTGAAACCGGGCGCCTCGTACACGGTGACGGCGACGGCCCGGAATCCCAAGGGCAAGGTCACCGCGGTGACGAGGACCTTCCGTACGGCCCGGCCGCCGCACACGCTGGGCATCGCGAGCGTCACGCCGGCCGCGGGCGAGAAGGTCGGCGTCGGGATGCCGATCATCGTCGACTTCACCGGCCCGGTCGCGAACCGCGCCAACGTCGAGAAGGCACTCGAGGTCAGGGCCGCCAAGGGTGATGAGGGGGCGTGGAGCTGGGTGTCGGACCGGCGGGTCGTCTACCGCACCCACAAGTACTGGCACCCACACCAGGCGATCGGCTTCACCGCCCACCTGGCGGGCGTACGCGCGGCCAAGGACACGTACGGCGTGCGTGACGTCACGCGCTCCTTCACCGTCGGGGCCTCGAACGTCACCGTGGCGAACGCGAAGACCCACTACATGACCGTGAACCACGACGGCACGGTGAAGAAGTTCAAGATCAGTGCTGGTAAGGGCGACAGGCCGGACACCATCACGACCAACGGAATCCACCTCACCAGGGAGAAGGAGCGGGTCACCACGATGACGGCGACCTGCCAGGGGCAGCCGGGTTGCGACAACTACAAGGAGGAGGTCCACCTGGCGGTGCGGATCACGTGGGGCGGCGAGTACGTGCACCAGAGCGTCAACCAGTACTACTACCTCGGCAGGCAGAACGCCAGCCACGGGTGCGTCCGCACCACCCCCGAAGGCGCCCGCTACTTCTTCGACATCTCTCAGCTCGGTGACATCGTCGATGTCACCGGGACAACGCGGAGATTCGCCGACGAGCCGTACGCCGAGGACTGGAAGTTCTGGACGCGGTCGTGGACGCGATGGCTGGCCGGCAGCGCGTTGCGCTGACCGCGGTTTGACTTAGAGCGCACTCTAAGGGGCAGTCTGGTCGCCATGGAGAAGAGAAGACTGGGCACGCAGGGACTCGAAGTGTCGGCGCTCGGCCTGGGCTGCATGGGCATGACCTGGGCGTACGGTCAGGGCGACGACGACGAGTCCATCGCCACGATCCACCGGGCGCTGGAGCTCGGCTGTGACTTCTTCGACACGGCCGAGATCTACGGCCCCTGGACCAACGAGGAGCTCGTGGGCCGGGCGCTCCGGGGCCGCCGCGACGAGGCGATCATCGCCACGAAGTTCGGCTGGGACATCGGCGAGGACCGCGAGCGCCGCGGTCTGAACAGCCGCCCCGAGCACATCAAGCAGGTGCTCGAGCAGCAGCTGCGGCGTCTCGGCACCGACCACGTCGACCTGCTCTACCAGCACCGCGTCGACCCGGAGGTGCCGATCGAGGACGTCGCCGGCGCCGTCGGCGAGCTGGTCCAGGAGGGCAAGGTCCGCTTCTTCGGCCTGTCCGAGGCGGGTGCGGAGACGATCCGCCGGGCCCACGCCGCGTTCCCCGTGTCGGCCCTGCAGTCGGAGTACTCGCTGTGGGAGCGGGCCCTGGACGACGAGATCCTGCCGGCCGTCCGGGAGCTCGGCATCGGCCTCGTGCCGTACTCGCCGCTCGGCCGCGGCTTCCTGACCGGCGAGGTGCGCCGGGCCGAGGAGTACGGGGAGGACGACTACCGTCGCAACGACCCGCGCTTCCAGGGCGCCAACTACGACGCCAACGTCAAGGCCGCCGAGGCCGTCCGGGAGATGGCCGCGAGCAAGGGCGTGACGGCGGCGCAGCTGGCCCTGGCCTGGCTGCTGCACCAGGGACAGGACGTCGCGCCGATCCCCGGCACCAAGCGGCGTGCGAGGCTCGAGGAGAACCTCGCCGCGGCCGAGATCAAGCTCAGCGAGGCGGAGCTGAAGGAGCTGGAGCTGCCCGTCGCCGGCGCCCGCTACCCGGAACAGATGATGCGCCTCAGCGGCCGCTGAGCGGACGCGTCAGGCCCGTCGGGAGGCGCTTCCGGGCGTTCCCCCGGCGGGCCTCCCCGTCTGCTGGCGGGCCTTCAGATGTCGGGGTAGGCCCGCCCTGGGCGCCGTCGGCGGGTGAGTCTCACGGCGGCCGGCCGTCGGCGATCGCGCCGCCTTGGATCAGCGATCGAGGCCCGGCTCAGCGGTCGCGGTAGTGGCGGCGGAGGGCGACCCCGGCGGCGACGCCGCCCGCGAGGGCGCCCGCTCCGGCGGCGACCGGCAGCGCGGCCATGGTGGCCCGGCGGCCGGTGCGGAAGTCGTGGACCGGCCAGTCGTGCTCGCGGGCGTGCTCGCGGAGTTCGGCGTCGGGGTTGACGGCGTGGGGGTGGCCGACCGCCGTCAGCATCGGCAGGTCGTTGAAGGAGTCGCTGTACGCCGAGCAGCGCGCCAGGTCGAGGCCCTCGCGCTTGGCGAGCGCCCGGACGGCGCCGGCCTTGGCGGGGCCGTGCAGGAGGTGACCGACCAGCCGCCCGGTGTAGACGCCGTCCTCGGTCTCGGCGACGGTGCCGAGGGCGCCGGTCAGGCCGAGCCGGTGGGAGATGATCCGGGCGAGCTCGACCGGCGTGGCCGTGACGAGCCAGACCTGCTGGCCGGCGTCCAGGTGCTTGAGGGCGAGGGCGCGCGTGCCGTGCCAGATCCGGTCGGCCATCTTCTCGTCGTAGATCTCCTCGCAGAGGCTGACGAGCTCGCTCACGCTGCGCCCGGCGACGAACGCCAGGGCGGCCTCGCGTGCGGTGCTGATGTGCTCGGCGTTCTCCGAGCCGCGCACCCGGAACGACGCCTGGCCCAGCGCGAACAGCGCCAGGTCGCGGAAGGTGAACAGCTTGCGGGCGGCGAGGCCGCGCGCGAAGTGGTAGATGGACGCGCCTCGGATCAACGTGTTGTCGACGTCGAAGAACGCCGCGGCGCCGGAGTCGAGCACCGGAGGAGGCACATCGACCTCTGCTGCCGCTGCCGCCGCCTCACCTGCCAGTTCGGCGTCGTCGGCATCGTCACTCCATGGCCACAACCGCATGAGTCGAGGGTAACCACTTTCGATCAGCCGTAATCGACAAGGATCGCCAGTCATCGGTGTCGCTTCAGTGAACATCGGGCGGGACGGCCCGGGCGAGGGAGCGCACGGCGCGGTGCTGGAGCGCCTTGATCGCGCCGCTGTTCTTGCCCATGACGACGGCGGTCTCGGCGACCGACAGGCCGTGCAGGAATCGCAGGACGACGCACTCCCGCTGTTCCGACCCCAGGGCACGGACCGCCGAGAGCAGCGCCCGGTAGGTGAAGGCGTCGAGGACGGCGCGTTCGGGCCCCTCCTCCCAGCGGTCCCCCGTGTCGGGCTCCGCCGTGCAGATCTCCAGCCGGTACCGGCTGGACTTGAAGTGGTCCAGGACGAGGTTGCGGGCGATGGTGACGAGCCAGGCGCCGAAGTCCTTGCCCTGCCAGGTGAACACGCTCATCCGGCGCAGCGCCCGCAGGAACGTCTCGCTGGTGAGGTCCTCGGCGAGAGGGTGGGCGCCGACGCGGTAGTAGACGTAGCGGTAGACGAGGTCGACGTAGCGGTCGTAGAGGGCGGCGAAGGCGTCCGATTCGCCGGCTCGGGCCCGGAGCACGAGTTCGCGCAGCTCGTCCTGGTCGACGGCGGGCTTCGGAATGACCGTGCCGACAACCGCCTCGGGGGACGCCAGAGGGGGATCGAGGGTAAGGCTGCGCATCCAGTACTCCTCGGGGCTGAGCGGCCACCGGATGTGTCGCACATGCTAGATACCCGTGAGTAACGTTGGCAATGGCGACCGATGATGAATCGGCTTCTATATGCACTCATGCAGCGCATAGCGATTTCCTAGGGCGGACCGGGCGATCCGTTACCTGTCCACTCCTGTGATCGGGCAACATGGGGGGCGATGGTCAACGTCGCGGTGGCACTTCTGGCGACCCTCGCCGCCCTCGGGTGTGCGGGGCTGCTCGCCATGCGTGCGTTCCCCGAACGGCGGATCTACCTCTTCGCCTGGACGGGCACGCTCGCCGCCCTCGGCCTCGCGCTGGGCGCGATGACCGCCGGGTACGCGACCGGCTTCTCGCCCGCACTGCTGCGGTTCGTCGAGCTGTTCGGCGGGCTGCTGGCACCGTTCAGCCTGGCGCTCGGCGTCGTCGAGCTGGTGGCCCGCACGGTGCAGGCGCGTTTCGCGGCGCGGCTCATCGCCGGCTCGTACGTCGTCGTGGCCGTGGTCATCATCCTGCTCGACCCCATCATCGGCACCTTCGGCAAGAGCCTGCCGAAGGTCCCCGGCCACTATTCGTCGCTGCCCAAGCTCATCCTCGACGGGGGCCACGTCTTCGCGGTCGTGTCGCTCGTCTCCTGCGTCGCGGTCACCGCGATGCGCGGCAACAAACGCGATCGCGCCGCCACCGAGATCATGATCACCGTGGCCATGGTCGCGTTCGCGGGCGTGCTCGTGGTCACCGCGACGCGCGGGTTCCTGCCCGGACCGCTGGCGCCGCTCGCGCTCGGCGGCGCCGTCGCCCTGATCTGGTTCGGGACCGCCCGAGTGCTGCCGCAGCAGGCCCACGACGACGAAGAAGACGAACAAGAAGCGGAGCCGTACGACGAGATGGCGAACTACGCAGGGCAGCCTCCCCAGGGGCGGCAGCCGCTTCCTCCTCAGGGCACTCCTTCGCAGGGCCTGCCGGCGGGCGGGCAGTACTCCGGCCAGCCGTCGTTCGCGCCGGCGCCCGGCATGTCGGGGCCGATGCCGTTCCCGCTCGGGCAGTACGGCCGGATCACCATGTACACCTTGATCGACGGGCGCCAGGACGCGTTCGACCGGCTGGCCGCCGAGGTCACCCGCGCGGTGATCGAGCGTGAGCCGGGCACCCTGGTCTACGCCTGCCACGCGGTCGACAACGCCCCGCTGCAGCGGATCTTCTACCAGCTCTTCCACGACGCCGCCGCCGTGGAGAACCACACGCGGCAGCCGCACGTACAGCGGTTCGCATCCGAGGTGCGGGCCCACGTCGCGGGCACGAACGTCATCGAGCTGACCGCCACCGCCGCCAAGGTCTCGCTGCCTCCCGACGACCAGCGCCCGCCGCAGAACGGCCACCGTCCGCCGCAGAACGGCCAGGCGCAGAACGGCCACCGTCCGCCCCGCGAGGCCGCCCGCCCGGCCTATGAGCCTCCGCGCCAGGCCCAGCAGCCGCCCCGGCCGCAGTACTCCACTCAGGACACGCCCAGGCCGCAGTACACGACCGGAGAGTCACCCCGGCCGCAGTATTCGACCGGAGAGACGCCTAGGCCGCAGTACACGACCGGGGAGTCACCCAGGCCCCAGTACACGACCGGGGAGTCACCGAGGCCGCCGTACTCGACCGGTGAGTCGCCCAGGCCGCAGTACCCGGCCCAGCGTCCGACCCATGACCCGAATCGCCTGCCCCACGACATGACCGGCCCGCGTCCGGTTCCCCACGACACGACCGGTCCGCGCCCGGCGCCGCCGCGGCCGAACGGGCACCAGTCCCCGCCGTCGCACCCGGGGAACCCGTCCGTACGCTGGCCTCATGGCTGACACGTCCCGCGTCCTGCTGCTCGGAAAGCCGGGTTGCCACCTGTGCGACGACGCGCGCGAAGTGATCACGCGCGTCTGCGGTGACCTCGGCGTCGGGTGGGAGGAGCGCGACATCACCGCCTCCGAGGAGGACACGCGGCTCTACTGGGACCAGATCCCGGTCACGTTCGTCGACGGCGTGCAGCACGACTTCTGGCGGGTCGACGAGAGCCGCCTGCGCGCCGCCCTGGGCTCCTGACCGCCGGCCTTTACCGCAGGTGCCGGTGAGGTGTCGATGTCTGCTTGGTCACATCCTCTGAGGCGGGGAGAAGTGGCCGCCGCGCCGGAGAGACGCCGCTGAGCTGCGCGCCGACAGGGTTTCCGAGGTCGTCCGGCGGTCCGGAGGCCGCCGAACGGCGTACGGCCCGACTTTGTGCGTGTGTTCACAAAGGCTTAACCTGAGAAAAGTCCAGGCGACCGGGCCGACGGGCGACTCAGGACCGGCCGCGTCGTCGAGTCCCGAAGAGCAGGCTTGTGACCCGTCGATCCACCCTCGGTGCGCGAAACCGGGGCATCCCAGAGGCGACCGTGGCCAGGCTTCCGGTCTACCTCCGCGCCTTGCATACGCTCGGCGAGCGTGGCGTCGTCACCGTCTCGTCGGAGGAGCTCGCCGCCGCCGCGGGGGTCAATTCGGCCAAGCTCCGCAAGGACCTGTCCCACCTCGGGTCGTACGGCACCCGGGGTGTCGGCTATGAGGTGCAGTACCTCGTCTACCAGATCTCCCGCGAGCTGGGCCTCACGCAGGACTGGTCGGTGGCCATCGTCGGCCTCGGTAACCTCGGCCGCGCCCTCGCGGGGTACGGCGGATTCGCCTCCCGCGGGTTCCGGATGGCCGCGCTGCTGGACGCCGATCCCACGATCGTGGGGGAGCCCATCAACGGCCTGACCGTCGAGCACATCGACAAGCTCGAGCGGGTGATCACCGACTGCGGGATCTCGATCGCGGTCCTGGCGGTGCCCGCGGCGGCAGCTCAGGCGGTCTGTGATCGGGTGGTCACGAGCGGGGTCACGAGCATCCTGAACTTCGCCCCTGTTGTCCTGACTGTGCCAGATGGCGTCGATGTGCGTAAGGTCGACCTGTCGATCGAGCTTCAAATCCTCGCGTTCCACGAGCAGCGGAAGGCCGGAGGCCCCGCCGGAGTGGAACAGGAGTACCTCGAGGCGGTGGATGGCCAATGATCCCAGCGACGCGCCCGCGTGCGCGCTGGTCAGGGGCGACAGGTGAGGGACGGGAGCACCAGTGAGCATTCTCGTGGTCGGGCTGAGTCACCGCAGCGCCCCCATCGCGCTGCTGGAACGCACCGTGGTCACCGGCGAGCGGCTCGTCAAGCTGCTGCACGACGTGCACGGCGCTCCGAATGTCGGCGGCGTCGTGGTCGTCTCGTCGTGCAACCGCATCGAGGTGTACGCCGACGTCGACAAGTTCCACGCGGGTGTCTCGGCCATCTCCGAGCTGCTCTCCCAGCATTCGGAGGTGCCGCTGGACGAGCTGTCCCGGCACCTGTACGTCCACTATGAGGAGCGCGCGGTCCAGCACGTCTTCTCGGTGGCCTGCGGCCTGGACTCGATGGTCGTCGGCGAGGGCCAGATCGCCGGTCAGCTCCGCACCGCCCTCAAGCTCGCCCAGAAGTACGGCACCGTCGACCGGTCGCTGAACGAGGCGATCCAGCAGGCGCTGCGCGTCGGCAAGCGGGCGCGGAACGAGACCGGCATCGACCGGGCGGGCGCGTCCCTCGTCAGCGTGGGGCTGAGCCGGGCGGGCTCGCTCAGGGGGCGGCGTGCCCTCGTGGTGGGTGCCGGTTCGATGAGCTCCCTGGCGGTCGCGACGCTCGCCCGGGAAGACGTCGGCGAGATCGTCATCGCCAACCGGACCTATGAGCGCGGCGTCCGCCTGGCCGAGGCGACCGAAGCGCCGGCGCGGGCGATCCGGCTCACGGACCTGCGGGAGGCGATGGCCGAGGCGGACATCGTCGTTTCCTGCACGGGCGCCACGGGCCTCGTGATCACCCCGGACATGCTCCAGGGACCGGTGTTCCTCCTCGATCTCGCCCTGCCGCACGACGTCGACCGGGCGGTCCGCGACCTGCCCGGCGTCACCCTCGTGGGCCTGGACGACCTCAGCGAGGCCGACGACGCGCCGGCCGAGGCCGACACCGACGCCGTCCGGCGGATCGTGTGCGAAGAGGTCAAGGCCTTCCAGCTCGGCCTCGTGGCGGCGACGGTCGCCCCGACGGTGGTCGCGCTGCGCAGCAAGGCGGCGGACGTGGTCGAGGCCGAGCTCGGCCGGCTCGGCGGCCGGCTGCCCGAACTGGACGACCGGGCGCGGGCGGAGATCGCCCAGACCGTACGCCGCGTCGTGGACAAACTGCTCCACGCCCCGACCGTACGCGTGAAAGAGTTGGCGGGCTCCCCGGGCGGCGACACGTACGCCGACGCGCTGCGCGAACTCTTCGATCTCGATCCCAAGGCCCCGGAGGCGGTCATCCGGGCAGAGGACGTCCCGAGCGAACGCTCCGCAGCGAGCGGAGTGGCCGGGCGAGGTACGAACCCGGCCGCGGAGCGAGTGAGGAGCGCTGAGCGAGGCATGGGCGCTGAGCGGAGTGGCGGGTTGAGGCACGAGCCCGGCCGCCGAGCGAGTGAGGAACGCTGAGCGAGGCATGAGCACGACACTGAAACTCGGGACCCGGCGCAGCCTGATGGCGATGACGCAGTCCGGGCTGGTCGCCGGCGACCTGACCTCCCGTACCGGCCGAGCCGTCGAACTCGTCGGCGTGACCACCGAAGGCGACGTCTCGAAGGCGCAGCTGGCCCAGATCGGCGGCACGGGCGTGTTCGTCAACGGGCTGCGCGAGCGGCTCCTCTCCGGTGAGATCGACTTCGCGGTGCACTCGCTGAAGGACCTGCCCACCGGCCCGGCCGAGGGAATCACGATCGCGGCGGTACCGCCGCGCGACGATCCGCGGGACGCCCTGTGCGGGCCGGCCAAGCTGGCCGACCTGAGGCGTGGCGCCAGGATCGGCACCGGGTCGCCGCGCCGGATGGCGCAGCTGCGCGCGATCCGCCCCGACCTCGACGTCGTGCCGATCCGCGGCAACGCCGACACGCGGCTGCGGAAGGTCACCGACGGCGAGGTGGACGCGGTCGTGCTGGCGTTCGCGGGGCTGACCCGGATCGACCGGCTGGAAGAGGTCTCGGAGATCTTCGAGCCGGACCAGATGCTGCCCGCGCCGGGTCAGGGCGCCCTC
The DNA here is from genome assembly GCF_054775715.1 of Actinoallomurus acanthiterrae. Lineage (NCBI taxonomy): Bacteria > Bacillati > Actinomycetota > Actinomycetes > Streptosporangiales > Thermomonosporaceae > Actinoallomurus > Actinoallomurus acanthiterrae. The sequence continues at coordinate 1,104,703 of NZ_BAAHCO010000001.1, forward strand.
GCCGTGGAGTGCCGGGCCGACCGCGCCGATCTCATCGAGCTTCTCGCCACCCTCGACGACGCCCCGACCAGGGCCGCGGTCACCGCCGAGCGGGCCCTTCTGGCCACGCTCGAGGCGGGCTGCTCGGCTCCCGTGGGCGCATACGCTGCGTGGTATGACGAAATCGTGCATCTGACCGGTGTCGTTGTCGGGTATGACGGTGAACGGCAGATTCGGTTGTCCGAAAGCGGTTCCCCTGACGATTCCGAGCGCCTGGGACGCGATCTCGCGCTCCGGATGCTCGCGGAGGGGGCCGACCAGTTGATGGGGGAGCGCACATCTTGAGCCCCGCGAGCAAGAAGGCCGTGAACGACGAGGGCGAGGCCCCCGCGATGTCCGGCGCGACGGCGTCCGGCGAGCGGCAGGGCAGAGTGGCCTTCGTCGGCGTCGGCCCGGGCGATCCGGAACTCCTGACGCTTCGTGCGGTCAGAATCCTCGGCGCGGCCGACGCCATCGTGGTCCATGAGACGATGGCGCCGCTGTTCAGCGCGCACTTCAACCCGGACGCCGAGGTGATCGGCCCGGCAGGGGCCAGCCTCGTGAGCCTGGCCCGTTCGGGCAAGGTCGTCGCCCGGGTGCTCGGCGGCGACCCCGGCCTGAGCTGCGCCCTCACCGAAGAGGCCAAGGTCTGCGCCAGGTCCAAGGTCCCTTTTGAGATCGTCCCGGGCGTCTCGTCGGTCACCGGCGTCCCCGGGTACGCCGGCATCCCGCTGATCGACGGCAAGCACCGTGACGCCGTGGTCGTCGACGCCCAGGAGGGCGGCGTCGACTGGAGCGCCCACGCCGGTGCGGCGACCCTCGTGATCCTCGGCGCGGAGAACACCATGGGCGAGATCGCCAAGGGCCTCATGGTCGCCGGGCGGTCCGACACGACGCCGGTGGCGGTCACCTCGATGGGCACGACGACCGAGCAGTACACCATCGACTCCACCCTCGCGAAGGTCGCCTCCGACACCAAGCACCTGGAGTCGCCCGCGCTGCTCGTCGTCGGCGACATCGTCCGCTGGCGCGAGAAGCTGTCGTGGTTCGAGACCAAGCCGCTGTTCGGCTGGCGGGTCCTCGTGCCCCGGACGAAGGAGCAGGCGGCCTCGCTGTCCGACCAGCTCCGCTCGTACGGCGCCGTTCCCGACGAGGTGCCCACCATCTCGGTGGAGCCTCCGCGCACGCCCCAGCAGATGGAGCGTGCCATCAAGGGCCTGGTGACCGGCCGCTACGAGTGGGTCATCTTCACCTCCACGAACGCCGTACGCGCCGTGCGCGAGCGGTTCGAGCAGTACGGCCTGGACGCCCGCGCCTTCGCCGGCCTGAAGGTCGCGGCCGTCGGCGAGCAGACCGCCGCCGCGCTCGTGGAGTTCGGCGTCAAGCCCGACCTCACCCCGAAGGACCAGCAGTCCTCCGAGGGCCTCCTGGAGGTCTGGCCGCCGTACGACAAGGACCTGGACCCGATCAACCGGGTGCTGCTGCCGCGCGCCGACATCGCCACCGAGACGCTCGTCGCCGGGCTAACCGACCTCGGCTGGGAGTGCGACGACGTCACCGCCTACCGGACCGTACGCGCCGCTCCGCCGCCCGCGCCGATCCGCGAGGCGATCAAGGGCGGTGGATTCGACGCGGTGCTGTTCACCTCGTCCTCGACCGTACGGAACCTCATCGGCATCGCCGGCAAGCCGCACAACGTCACCGTGATCGCCTGCATCGGGCCGCAGACCGCGCACACCGCCGAGGAGTACGGACTGCGCGTCGACGTCATGGCGGACAAACCGTCGGTCAGTGCCCTCGCCGAGGCGCTGGCGGAGTACGGTGCCAAGCGGCGGGCTGCTCAGGTCGAGGCCGGCGACCCGCTCCGCAAGCCGAGTGAGATGCGCCGCGGCGCGCGCCGGCGCAAGTAATCGCCCTGAAAGAAGGTCACCGTGACCGCGCAGTTCCCTGTCGTACGCCCCCGCCGGCTCGTCGCACCCCGGCTCTGCGGCGTCTCGTCGCCGAGACGCACCTGCACCCGAGCGACCTGGTGCTGCCGCTCTTCGTGAAGGAGGGCATCGCCGAGCCGCAGCCGATCGCGTCGATGCCGGGCGTCGTGCAGCACACCAGGGAGTCCCTGCGCAAGGCCGCGCACGAGGCGGTGGAGGCCGGCGTCGGCGGGCTGATCCTGTTCGGCATCCCCGCGGTCAAGGACGGCCGCGGCTCGGCCGCCGACGACCCGGCCGGCATCGTGCAGAAGGCGCTGCGCGACCTGAGCGGCGACCTCGGCGACTCCACAGTGATCACGGCCGACCTGTGTCTCGACGAGTACACCGACCACGGGCACTGCGGCATCCTCACGCCCTCCGGTGAGATCGACAACGACGCCACCCTGGAGCGCTACGCCTCCGTCGCCGTCGCCCAGGCCGCAGCCGGTGTCGACGTCGTCGCCCCGAGCGGCATGATGGACGGCCAGGTCGCCGCGATCCGTACCGCCCTCGACGAGGGCGGCTACGGCAACGTCGCGATCATGGCGTACGCCGTGAAGTACGCCTCGGCGTTCTACGGGCCGTTCCGCGACGCCGCCGAGTGCGCGCCGCAGTTCGGCGACCGGTCGGCGTACCAGCAGGACCCGCCCAACGCCGAGGAGTCGATCCGGGAGGTCCTCCTCGACCTGGACGAGGGCGCCGACGTCGTCATGGTGAAACCGGCGCTGACCTACCTCGACGTCATCCGCCGCGTGCGCGACGCGGTCCACGTCCCGGTCGCCGCGTACCAGGTCAGCGGCGAGTACTCCATGGTCGAGGCGGCCGCCGCCCAGGGCTGGATCGACCGTGACCGAGCGATCATGGAGACGCTCGTCTCGATCCGCCGCGCGGGCGCCGACATCATCCTCACCTACTGGGCCACCGAGGTCGCACGCTCCCTGCGCGCCTGATCGGGCGCCTCACTCGCTTCCCGGCCGGGTCGTACCTGACCCGGCCGCTCCGCTCACCGCGGCGGGTTCACTCCGTGACCCGCCCGGTGGCGGGTCACGGCTTCGCCGCTTTTCGGGGGTTCCCGCAACCCGCGAGACACCGGCGCGCCATCATCGGAAGAGGAGCGGAGGGGGAGCAGGATGCTGGATGTATCAGCGAAGCGAACGAACCGATCGGCCGGCCGCCGCAAGACGGGCGAGTCGGCCCGACGCGAGCGCATGGCCACCGCGGTCCAGGAGTACGCCGCCCTGGGCTGGCCCTGTTATCCGGGTGAACATACCGGCGACGACACCCGAGCGTGTTCCTGCGACCGGATCGGCTGCCCGTCGCCGGCGGCCCATCCTCGGTCGCAGGTGTGGCAGCGGCAGGCCACGGTCGACACCGACACGCTGGCGCGCTGGTGGGTGACGGACCCGGACGCCAACATCGTGCTGCCGACGGGCCGGGTCTTCGACGTCTTCGACGTACCGGCCAAGGCGGGGCGGACGGCGCTCGACCAGATGGAGCGGGAGGGCGTCCCGGTGGGGCCGGTCGCCGCCCACGGTGACGAGCGTTATCTCTTCTTCGTCGCCACGCGCGGCGCGCCCGTCGACGAGGACGAGTGGTGGCCCTCTCACCTCGACACCGTCCCCGAGACCATCGAGGACAGCCCGGGAATGCGCTGGCACTGCCGCGACAGCTACGTCCTCGCGCCGCCGTCGGCGCTGCCGTTCGACCGTACGGTGACCTGGGTCAGGGAGCCGTACGACGCGCCGCTGCCGGACCCGGTGCGGCTACTGGAGATCCTGGCCGACGCCTGCGAATGACGTCTGGGAGACTCGTGGGGTGACTTCCACGAATCGTTCCGAAGCACTGTTCGACCGGGCGGGTGCGGTCATACCGGGCGGAGTCAACTCTCCGGTGCGCGCCTTCGGGGCCGTGGGCGGCACCCCGCGGTTCATCGCCTCGGCCCGCGGCCCGTACCTCGTCGACGCCGACGGCAACGAGTACGTCGACCTGATCTGCTCGTGGGGCCCGATGATCCTCGGCCACGGGCACCCGGAGGTCGTCGAGGCGGTCCGGCGGGCCGCCGAGCACGGCACCTCGTACGGCGCGCCCACCGAGGGCGAGGTCCTGCTGGCCGAGGAGATGGTCGCCCGCACGCCGATCGACAAGGTCCGCCTGGTCAACTCGGGCACCGAGGCGACGATGTCGGCGATCCGCCTGGCGCGCGGCTTCACCGAGCGCTCGAAGATCGTGAAGTTCGCCGGGTGCTACCACGGCCACGCCGACGGGCTGCTGGCCGCGGCCGGGTCGGGGGTCGCGACGTTCGGCCTGCCCGACTCGCCGGGCGTCACCGGCGCGGCCACCGCCGACACGATCGTGCTCCGCTACAACGACATCGCCGCCGTCGAGGAGACGTTCGGGGAGCACGGCCACGAGATCGCCTGCGTCATCACCGAGGCGTGCCCGGCCAACATGGGCATCGTCCCGCCGACCGAGGACTTCAACGCCGCCCTCAAGCGCATCTGCGAGCGGTACGGCGCCCTCCTCATCATCGACGAGGTGCTGACGGGCTTCCGCGTCTCCCGCGCCGGCTGGTACGGCCTGGAGGGCGTCCAGGGCGACCTGTACACCTTCGGCAAGGTCATGGGCGGCGGCCTGCCCGCGGCGGCGTTCGGCGGACGCGCCGAGATCATGGACCGCCTCGCCCCGGCCGGCCCCGTCTACCAGGCGGGCACCCTGTCCGGAAACCCCCTGGCCACCGCCGCCGGCCTGGCCACCCTCCGCGCCGCCACCGACGAGGTGTACGCCCGCATCGACCACGCCGCAAGGGTCGTCGCCGAGGCCGCGACGGAGGCCCTGACCAAGGAGGGCGTGCCACACCGCCTGCAGACGGCGGGCAACCTCTTCTCGATCTTCTTCACCGACGAGGCGGTCCTGGACTTCGAGCACGCCCAGCGGCAGAACACCCGCCGCTACGCCGCGTTCTTCCACACGGCCCTGGACCACGGCGTCTACCTGCCCCCGTCGGCGTACGAGGCCTGGTTCCTCTCGGCCGCCCACGACACCGCGGCCCTGGACCGCATCACCGACGCCCTCCCCCACGCCGCCCGCGCCGCCGCCGAAGCCGCCTGAACGCCGACTCAGAAGAGTCCGAGGTGGGGGAGCAGTTTCTCAACGGCCGAGATGATCCGCTCGGCGTCAGCGAGAGCCTCCCTCACCTCGTCGTACGTGGCTGAGTCATAGGGGGATGCGCTGTTGAGCGCGGTCGACGGCGTCGTAGACGTCGCTCCTTGCCGCCGCCGGCCGAGTACGAGGACATCGATGTCGTTCGGCGGTGGCCCCGGTTCGCCGTGATAGCGAGCGGCCCACGACCCGTAGATGACAACGGCGTCCGCTCCGTCGACGTCGGCGAATTCGTCTGTGATGACTAGGCGGGAGCCACCGTCATGAGGAGCAATCGGGTCAACTCGGGCAGTCGTGTGTCCACGGTGTGGGCAGTGAGTCTGTCGAAGGCCGGGGCGGCTAATTGATCTTGGGGGTAGTGTCTCGCCTATCTCTCGCGGCCGTGTCCCGGGGAGCTCATGGACGCGACTTACGCCGGACAAGGAGCACCGATGGGTTCTGACACTTCTCGCCGTTCTCTGTTGCGTCTGCTGACCGCCGGTGGCGCGGTGGCGGCCGTACCGCTCGCTGCGGGATGTGACGGCAGGTCGAGGAACGTCGTCGGCGCTTCGGCGCACGACGGCGAGTCGGCCGTGGGCGCCGACACCGTAATGATCATCCGCCATGGAGAGAAGCCGCCGTCGAAGGGCGCTCCGTTCGGCGTCACCGAGGACGGCCAGCAGAACGACGGGTCGCTCACCGTACGCGGGTGGCAGCGGGCAGGGGCGCTGGTGGACCTCTTCGCTCCCCAGAAAGGGAGCCTCCGCGCCGGGCTGGTGCGGCCTGCCACCATCTACGCGGCCCAGCCGAACGGCGACAAGGGCCTGCGTCACAGCGAGACGATAACGCCGCTGGCAGCCAGGCTCGGACTGCAGCCGAAGCTCTCCTACGGCAAGGGTGACGAGGCCGCGCTCGGTAAGAAGCTCGCCTCCGCTCACGGGAACGTCCTGGTCTGCTGGGAGCACAGCGCGATCCCGGACATCGTCGCCGCCATGGGAGCGGTTCATCCCAAGCCGCCCGCCAAGTGGGCCGGCAAACGCTTCGACGTGGTCTGGGTGTTCACCCGGGATGGCAAGGGCTGGCGGTTCAGCCAGGTTCCCCAGCTGGTGCTCCCCGGCGATGTGAATTCCCCGATCGCCTGAGCGCGGATCCCGTGCGATCGGCCGGAGGCCGGACGCACGGGACTCTCGCCTCTATCGACGGATCATCTCGAGGTCGGGCGTCTGCTCGGCGGGGGCGGTGTCCTGGGCGGGGGCCGAGACCGGGACGTCGCGGAGGACGACGAGGGTGATCAGGGCCGCGGTCGCCAGGACGATGCCGCCGGACAGGCCGGTGACGTTCAGGCCGTGGGTGAAGGCGGTCTTGGCGGCCTCCAGGAGGGCCAGGCCGCCGTGGCCGGGGACGTGGGCGGCGCTGCCGAGGGTGTCGCGGGCCGCCCGCAGTGTCTCGGCGGGGATCCCGGTCACCCGTACGCCGGCCATCTGGTGGTGGTAGACGGCGGTGCCGATCGAGCCGAGGATCGCGAAGCCGAGCGCCCCGCCCAACTCGCTGCCGGTCTCGGAGACGGCCGAGGCGGCGCCCGCCTGCTCGGCGGGGGCGGCGGCCAGGATCATGTCGGCGGTCAGTGAGGTGGCCACGAGCATGCCGGCGGCGAGCAGCCCGGCGCCGGTCAGGATGACGGCCAGGTTCTGGTGGACGTGGACCTGGGTGGTCACGGCCAGCCCGCAGGCCGACACCAGCAGCCCGGCGGTGATGACGAAGGCGGGGCGGACCTTCTTGGCGGCGATCCCGGCGATCGTCATCGCGACCATGATGAACGGCATGACCGCCAGCGACCACAGTGCGGCCTTGAACGGGCTCATGTCGTGGACGACCTGCAGGTACTGCATGGTGTAGAAGCTGAAGCCGAGCATTGCGAAGTTGGTCACCGCGTTGACGCTCACCGACGCGCTGTAGGTCCGGTGCCGGAACAGCCGCAGGTCGATCAGCGGGTGGGCGATCGTCCGCTGGCGGTGCCAGAAGACGACCCCGACGGCGAGACCCGCGGCGATCGAGAGCACCGGGACCAGCGCGTAGCCGTCCACGGCGAGCTCCTTGATGCCGTAGATGACCGGTAGCACGGCGCCCAGCGACAGCAGCGAGCCGAGCAGGTCGAACCGGCCGGCGGCGGGGTTGCGGAACTCCGGCAGCAGTGCCGGGCCCAGCAGCAGGAGCAGCGCCATCGCGGGCAGGTTGAGCAGGAACGCCGAGCCCCACCAGAAGTGGTCCATCAGCAGACCGCCGATGATCGGCCCGACGGTGACCCCGCCGGTCATGGCGCCGGTCCACACCGCGATCGCGGTCTTGCGCTGGCCCGAGTCGTGGAACATGTTGCGGATCAGCGCCAGCGTCGAGGGCATCAACGTCGCGCCCGCCAGCCCCAGCACCGCGCGAGCGCCGATGAGCATCCCGGCGCTGGTGGAGTACGCGGCGGCGACCGACGCCGCGCTGAAGGCCACGGCGCCGATGAGCAACAGCCGGCGCCGGCCGATGCGGTCGCCCAGCGCACCCATGGTGATCAGCATGCCGGCGAGCACGAAGCCGTACATGTCCATGATCCACAGCAGCTGGGTGCCGGATGGCTTGAGGTCGGCGCTGATGAACGGCATCCCGAACAGCAGCACACTCACGTCCATCGAGACGATCAGGCACGGCAGCACCAGTACCGCCAGCCCGACCCATTCCTTCGTGCCCGCCTTGACGTTCACGTCCCTGTCCTTTCCCTGCGAGGGATCGATGAGAGACACCTTCGCCGGGGCCGCTCACCGTCCGCTCACCGTTCGCTGACCGCGACGGTGCGCGCCTGGTCAGGCCGCCGTAGGGGTGTCCGTGATCAGCGTGGACGGAGCGCTTCGGGCGAACAACGACGAGTTCGGCAACGCACTGTTGACCGTCCGCTTCACGATCGGGCCGGGGCGGTGAAGCGGGACCGGTCGGGAGCCGGGATCCACTGGCGCTGCGGGTCGAAAGGCCGGTAGCGCCCCGTGACGTGGGAGACCAGGGAGCGCAGCACCGGGTGGCGGTTACGGCCGTGCCACAGCAGCGACCACGGGTACGCGGGAGTGGGCGCGGTGAGCGGGATCTGGACCACGTCGGGGCGCCAGGGGAGCCGTGTCCGGTCCCCGTTGAAGGTGGCCAGGTCGTCCGATCCGACGCGTTCCACCAGGTGCTCGTGGCCGAAGAGGGGGCGGCCGGACGTGTCGAACTTTACGGCGAAGTCGTCGCCGAGGGAGCGGTAGAACTCCGCCCATTCGGTGTCAGGCCGGGCGATCCCCGGCATCCAGATCGTCGTGCCCGCCAGTTCGGACATCTTCACCTCGCGCCGGTCGGCGAGCGGGTGCCCACGGCCGACCAGGAGGTGGAGCGGTTCGAGGTAGGCGGGTGTGCACTCGATGTCCTCGCCGAGGTCCCCGGTGGCTCGGGCGAAGAAGGCGTCGATCGATCCGCGGGCCAGTTCGGGCAGTGCCTCGGTGAATCCGTTCGAGGTCACGATCTCCAGGTCGACCTCGTCGACGGCCTCGTGGAACCCGCGGACGATGTCGATCGACGCCACCCATTTACGGTGCACGTCGATGCGCAGGGCCCGGCGCCGGTCGCGCAGCAGCATGACGGCCTGGTCGGCGAGGGCGATGAGCGCACGCGCGTTCGTGAGGAACGTCGCGCCGTCCTCGGTCACCTCGGTTCCACCGTGCGAGCGGTGGAAGAGCACCGTACCGAGATCGGCTTCGAGCCGTGCGACGCGCTTGGAGACCGCCTGCTGGCTCAGGCCGAGGCGGACGGCCGCCTCGCTGAAGGAGCGCTCCTCGGCGACGGCGACGAAGGCGCGGACGGCCGCGAGGTGCAGGTCCGGCTCACCTCGGTGCACAACCGATGGCTGTCGCGGATCGGCGTGTCGGTTGTTGGACACCCCACGCTCCCTTTCGGTCGAATGACGGACGCCGCTGAGACGTACAACCTAAGGGAGTGACCGGTGGGTTCGTTCGTCCACCTGCATGTACATACGGAGTACTCGATGCTCGACGGCGCCGCGAAGGTGGGGCGCCTCATGGGAGAGGCCGACCGGCTGGGGATGCCCGCCGTCGCGATGAGCGACCACGGCAACGTGTACGGCGCGTACGAGTTCTATCATTCGGCGAACAAGGCGGGCGTCAAGCCGATCATCGGCATCGAGGCGTACGTCGCCCCGGCGTCGCGGTTCCACAAGCAGTCGGTGTTCTGGTCCGACAACCTCTCGCTGCGCAAGTCGAACGACGACACCGGCGAGGGCGGCGACGTCGCGGGCCGCGGCCTGTACACCCACATGACCATGTGGGCCACCGACGCCGAGGGCCTGCGGAACCTGTTCCGTCTCCAGTCGCGTGCCTGGCTCGAAGGCCACGTCCAGAAGTACCCGCGGATGGACGACGAACTGCTCGCCGAGCACGGCAGGGGCATCATCGCCACGACCGGCTGCCCGTCGGGCGCGGTGCAGACCCGGATCCGTCTCGGCCAGTACGACAAGGCGGTCGAGGCCGCCGCGACGTACCGGGACATCTTCGGCAAGGACCACTACTTCCTGGAGCTGATGGACCACGGCCTCGCGATCGAGCGGCGAGTCCGCGACGACCTGATGCGGCTCGGCCGCGAACTCGGCCTGCCGCCGCTGGCCACCAACGACTCCCACTACGTGACCGAGGACCAGGCCGCCGCGCACGACGCCCTCCTGTGCATCGGCACCGGCAAGCAGCTCGCCGACCAGAACCGCTTCCGCTTCTCCGGGTCCGGCTACTACCTCAAGACCGCCGAGGAGATGCGCTCCCTGTGGGACGGCGAGGTCCCCGGCGCCTGCGACAACACCCTCCTGATCGCCGAGCGCGTCGGCGACTACGGCGACGTCTTCGCCCACCGCGACCTGATGCCGAAGTTCCCCGTGCCGGAGGGACAGACCGAGTCGTCCTGGCTGCGGAAGGAGACCCTGGCCGGCGCGCGGCGCCGCTACCAGGGCGACCCGCCCCAGGAGGTCCTGGACCGCATCGACTACGAGCTGTCCGTGATCGACGACATGGGCTTCCCCGGCTACTTCCTCGTCGTCGCCGACATCTGCCGGTACGCCCGCGAGAACCGCATCGGCCTCGGACCCGGCCGAGGATCGGCGACCGGGTCGATGGTCGCCTACTGCACCGAGATCACCGAGCTCGACCCGATCGAGCACAAACTGATCTTCGAACGGTTCCTCAACCCCGAGCGCGTCACCATGCCGGACGTCGACCTCGACTTCGACGACCGCCGCCGCGACGAGATGATCGACTACGTCACCCGCAAGTACGGCGACGACCGGGTCTGCCAGATCGTCACCTTCGGCACCATCAAGGCCAAGGCCGCCGTCAAGGACGCCTGCCGGGTCCTCGGCTACCCGTACGCGCTCGGCGACCGCATCACCAAGGCGTTCCCCGCCGCCGCCGGCGGCAAGGAGATCCCGCTGTCGGCGATCCACGACGCGAACCACCCGCGTCACGGGGAGGCCGCCGAGCTGCGCAAGATGTACGAGGAGGAGCCGGACGTCAAGCGGGTCGTCGACACCGCCGTCGGCGTCGAGGGCCTGACCCGCGGCACCGGCATCCACGCCGCCGGCGTGATCCTGTCGTCCGATCCGCTGATCGACGTGCTTCCCCTGGTGAAACCGAAACAGGACGGTCCGGTCATCACCGGCTTCCCCTTCACGCAGGCCGAGGACATGGGCCTGCTGAAGATGGACTTCCTCGGCCTGCGCAACCTCACCGTCATCAACGACGCCATCGCCAACGTCAAGGCCAACAAGGGCGTCGAGATCGACATCCGCGACGTGCCCCTGGACGACAGGACGACGTACGAGCTGCTGGCGCGGGGCGACACGCTCGGGGTGTTCCAGCTCGACAGCGGCGGCATGCGGATCCTGCTGCGGCTGATGCAGCCGACGGTGTTCACCGACATCGCCGCGGTCAACGCCCTGTACCGGCCGGGCCCGATGGAGATGAACGCCCACACCAACTACGCGCTCCGCAAGACCGGCCGGCAGGAGGTCGAGCCGATCCACCCGGAGCTGAAGGAGGCGCTCGAACCGATCCTGGGCGACACCTACCACCTGGTGGTCTTCCAGGAGCAGGTCATGGCGATCGCCCGGGAGCTGGCCGGATACTCCCTCGGCGGCGCGGACCTGCTGCGCCGCGCGATGGGCAAGAAGAAGAAGGAGGTGCTGGACCAGCAGTGGGAGACGTTCTCGGCGGGCATGGCCGGCAACGGCTTCTCCGCGGAGGCGACCAAGGCCGTCTGGGACGTCCTCGTCCCCTTCTCCGGGTACGGGTTCAACAAGTCCCACACCGCCGGGTACGGCATCGTCTCCTACTGGACCGCGTACCTGAAGGCGAACCACCCGGCCGAGTACCTCGCCGCGCTGCTCACCTCGGTCGGTGACGACAAGGACAAGATGGCGGTCTACCTGTCGGACTGCCGGCGTCTCGGCATCAAGGTCCTGCCTCCCGACGTCAACGAGTCCGTGCTGAACTTCGCCGCCGTCGGGACGGACATCCGCTTCGGGCTCGGCGCGATCCGCAACGTCGGCGCGGGCGTCGTCGACGCGATCGTCGCGACCCGGAAGGAGCAGAGCGCCTACACCGGCTTCAACGACTTCCTGACCAAGGTCCCCGCGAGCGTCTGCAACAAGCGCGTCATCGAGTCCCTCGCCAAGGCCGGCGCGTTCGACGGTCTCGGCCACCACCGCAAGGCCCTGGTCATGGTCCACGAGCAGGCCATCGACTCGATCATCGACGTCAAACGCAACGAGGCCCGCGGCCAGGACTCCCTCTTCGGGGGCGTCGACGAACCCGAGGACGACCCCGGAGGAGCGTTCTCCATCGCCATCCCAGACGGCGAGTGGGACAAGAGCACCCTGCTCACGTTCGAACGCGAGATGCTCGGCCTGTACGTCTCCTCACACCCCCTCGACGGCGCCGAGCGGGTCCTGGAGGCCGCCCGCGACAGCACGCTCGCCGGGCTGCTGTCCTCCGGCCGTACGGACGGGTTCGTGCGGGTCGCCGGGATCATCTCCGGCCTGCAGCGCAAGGTCACCAAGCAGGGCAGCCCCTGGGCGATCGTCACCCTCGAGGACCACGACGCGTCCGTGGAGTGCCTGATCTTCCCCAAGAGCCACACCCTCTACGGCGAGGCGCTGGCCGAGGACCGGGTCGTCTCGATCCGTGGCCGGATCAACGTCCGGGACGAGACCCTGAGCGTCTACGGCGAGGAGGTCACCGTCCTCGACGTCTCTCAGGTGAGCGACGGAGAGCCGCCCGTGGTGATCTCTCTCCCGGAGGCCCGGGTGTCGGCCGACCTGGTCCGGGAGCTGAAGCGCATCCTGGACTCCCATCCCGGCCGCGCTCCCGTGCACCTGAGACTGCAGCCGCGGCGCCCGGGCACGAAGGGGCTGCTGATCGACCTCGACCGATTCCGCGTCCAGCCGGAGCCGTCGTTCTTCGGGGACATCAAGTCCCTCCTCGGCGCGAACGCGGTCGGCGCATGACCGCCGAGCCCGCGCGCAATCCGCTCCCGATGTCCCGGGCCTGCCCGCGGTGCGCCGGGGACATCCTCGCCGCACTGCGGGTTCCCCACGGCTGGCGGACCGAACAGGGCACCGAGGTCAGCGGCACGACGGAGATCCTGCTGTGCGCCCGCTGCGATGCCGACGATCCGATCGCCGCCTTCTTCGCCGTCCATCAGGTCGTGACCGACCAGACCGTGGACGTCCTCGCCCGCCTCATCCGGCGGTGGGCCGAGAACGCCAGGCCGCCCCGGCTCGACCAGGCGGCCCTCGACGCCGAGGTCGACGCCTGGTACCGCGGCGACCTGTGACCACGGTCCGGAGTGGTCTCGCCTGCCGCCTCAGTACCGCTGGACGCCGAGAACGTCGGCGAGGGTGTGGCGCAGCGGCCAATCCTCGGCAACGGCGTGATCGTAGGCCTCGCGCGCGTCGGCGGCGAACCTCGTGGCACCCCAGCGCAGCGGCCAGGAGTAACGGGAGCCGACCGTCCAGGCCGCCTTGGCGTCCACCTCGGACTCCCTGCCGGCCTGCGCGATGACCAGGTCCTCGCGGTCGAAGGCGACCGCGAGGGTCTGCTCGTCGAGCGGGAAGGTCGGGTTGATGTGGTGGTAGCCACCGTGGTCCGTGCCATCGCGTTCGAGCGGCCTGCGACCGGTCGCGGTGGCGTGAAAGGCGACCTCGCCGACGGCCGTCCCGTCCGGGCGGGTGAAACGGACCGTCTCCGGCCCGATGAGGACGATGACGTCGCCCGCGCCCCACAGCACGCCGCAGGCGTCCTCGGGGGCGTCGAGCACGGCCAGCCGCTCCGGCTCGCCCGCCAGCGACCAGACCTCGGCCCCGTCGGCGGTGCGGACGACGCCTCGGGTCCCGTCGGGCGACCAGGCGAAGCCGAGGACGTCGGGCATCTTCGAGCAGCGAGCGCGTGGCCCGGCGGGCATGCCGCGCCTTCGCTCCTCGCCCATGTCGACCAGGTGCACGGCCTCGCCGTAGGCGAGCGCCGCGACCCGTTCGCCGTCGGGCGACCAGACGAGGCCTTCGGCGGCGATTTCGTGACGGGCGAGGACCTCGCCGGTCACCGCGTCGGCGATGACGATGCCATCGCGTCCGGTGCAGGCGACGTACCGCCCGCACGGGCTGAACTCGACGGGGACCTCGGTGGCCCAGTGGTCGGCGCGACCGCCGTGCCCCCGAATCCAGGCGACGCGGCCGTCGGCGGTGGCGACGGCGAAGACGAAGTCGGCGCTCACGAAGCGCAGGAAGCGGCCGTCGGGCGACCAGCCGGGGCACCATTCGACGTAGAAGGTGGATTCGCTGTTGAACCGCGGGCCGAGGGCCTCGGCGACATGCCCGGGGGCGTCCTCGGCGAGGGTGGTGAAGTCGCCGCCGTAGGGCCGCTTCCTCGTGCCGTAGCCGGGATCCCACATCACGTCGCCGCGTTCGACGTTGGCGATCGCACCCCACACGACGCCGTCGGTGCGGACGTTCACCCATACGCTGTGCCCGTCCGGGCTGAAGCCGAACTGGGGTGGGCGGGAGGCGCCGTCGGTGACGGCCGCGCTCGCGATCGGGTAGGCATAGTCGTCGAAGGGATCCCAGACGCCGATGACGTTGGTGTTGTACGCGGCGGCGAGGCGGGTCGAGTCGGCCGACCAGCGCAGAGCACCCCGGTAGTCGTCCCAGCCGACGCCGCCGAGGATGGCGTTGGAGTTGCGCATTCCGTTGACCGACCGGCCGGTGGCGACTTCGAAGATCTGGAGGGTGCCGCCGTGGCGGTAGGAACGTTCCCAGTCGCTGCTGGGCGAGCCCTGGCCGGGGATCTCCATTCCGCTGCCGACGGCGAGCCAGCGGCCGCAGGGGCTCAACGCGGCGGAGCGGACGTCCCCGACGTGAACGTAGGGGTGGTGGAGGCGGGCGGCGTCCTTCGCCCCGGTGATCCGCGCGGTGGCGAGCCGGTGTGCTTCGGTGATCCCTTGCGACGCCTCGATCTCGGCGAGCCGCGTGCGCAACCCGGGCAGGTCGCGGTCGGGGGTGAACGCCGTCCAGTCGGCGGCCTCCAGGATCGCGCGCAGCTTGTCGGCGTCGGCCTCGGCGATCGCGGCGGGGTCCGCGAACACGGCCGGAGGCTCGGCGGGCCGGTCGTCGGGCAGCAGGTGGCGGAACGCGGCCTCGGTCAGGACCGGGACGCCGATGACCTTGCCGTACTGGAGGCCGGAATCGCGGCTGCGGAAGACCAGGTCGACGTTTTGCGACGGGGTCTTCTGGACGATGGCACCCAGCGCCTCGGCGTGCGCCGTCGCCTCGTCCCGGGACAGGCCGTGGAATCTGCCACTGAAAACGATCTTCTTACCCGTGATGTCCATGCGCGGCGATGGTAGTGACCGACTGCGACAGACCGAGCGGTCGGTTCTCAGCCCCGATCGCCGGTCCCGTCACCGCTCAGGCGCTCGGGGCGAGGGCCTCGACGATCTCGTCGGCGCGGGCGGTGGCGGAGGCGGGTTCGAGGTCGGGGGCGCCGACGAGCGGGTCCCAGTTGAGGTCGTAGAACAGTTCGGTGACGCCCTGTTCGCCGAGCCAGGCCGCGTCCTCGCGGATCTGCTCGTACGACCCGGACAGGCGCAGGCGCTCGCCGGACTCGTCGCGGGCCTCCTCGCCCGCCCGTACGGCGCCGCGGACGACGACGCGCACCGCGTCGGGGTCCTTGCCCGCCTCCTCGGCGGCGCGCCGGACGACCGCGATCTGCTCGTGGATGCGGGACAGGTCGGTGGCGCTGCGGCTGAGCCAGCCGTCCGCGATCCGGCCGGCGCGCTTCAGCGCGGCCTCCGCGACGCCGCCGAGCAGCACGGGCGGGTGCGGATGCTGCGCGGGCTTGGGCGCCTGCCGGCTCGCCGGGATCGTATGGAACTCCCCGTCGAACGAGCTGACCTCGTCCTCCCACAGGGTGCGCAGCGCGGCGACGAACTCCTCGGCCCGCCTGCCGCGCCGCTCCGGTGACGTGCCGCTGGCGACGAACTCCTCACGCTGCCAGCCGGCGCCCAGCCCGAGGTCGAGCCGGCCGCCGGAGAGCACGTCGAGTGAGGCGGTCTCCTTGGCGAGGTACACCGGGGTGACGAACGGGAAGTTGATCAGCGAGACGCCGAGCCGGATGCGGGACGTGCGGGCGGCGGCGTACGCCAGCGTGATGAGTGGGTCGAGCACGCTGCGGTAGACCGGCGCCAGCGCCTCCTTGTCGGCCGGGGTGAGAAGGCGGTGGAACGTCCACAGCGACGCGTACCCGAGGTCCTCCGCCTTCTCGGCGAAGTGACCGACGTTCCGTGGGGTGGCCCATGCCCCCGACACCGGGGCGCCGAATCCGATCCTCATGCCCCCAATGGTCGCAGCCGGTCGAGCGCGGCGGTCACCGAGGCGGCGGCCGGTGGCCGCAGCGGCGACCGTACGGTGGCGTCGGCGATCAGCCCCTGCTCGGCGAGCACCGCCTTGATCACGCTGGGGGAGGGCTCGGCGAACAGCGCGTTCACCAGGGGGAGCAGGGCGTTGTGCAGGTCACGCGCGCGGGCGGCGTCCCCGTCCCGTACGGCGTCGGCCATGGCGGCGAACGCGGCCGGGGCGACGTTCGCCGAAGCCGTGATCCCGCCCGCCGCGCCGAGTTGCAGGAGCGGGTAGAGGAACGCGTCGTCGCCGCCGAGCACGCCGTGCCCTTCGGCCAGCAGGGTGAGGGTGTCCGCGTCGATCGCTCCGGCGCAGTGCTTGATCCCGGCGACGTACCCGGTGGTGAGCAGCTTGAGGAGCGTCTCCGGGCGCAGCGTCTTCCCGGTGCGGTACGGGATGTTGTAGACGAGCAGCGGCACGCCGGCCGCCGCACCGATCGCCGCGAAGTGGTCGAGGACGCCTTCGTCGGTGGGGCGCACGTAGTACGGCACGACGGTGAGCAGCAGGTCCGCGGCGACCCCGCGGTCCACCGCCTGCCGGATCGACTCGTCGGTGCCGCTCGTGCCCGCCCCGACGGTCAGCGGCGTGCCGTACGCGTCGCTGATCCTCCGGCAGGTCGTGATCACCGTCCGGCGCTCGTCGGTGGTGAGCAGCGAGCCCTCGCCCGTGGTGGCGAGGACGACCAGTCCCGCGGCGCCTTCGGTGAGGACGTGGTGGGCCAGGCGTTCGAGTGAGGGGACGTCGAGGGTCCCGTCGGATCCGAACGGCGTGACGAGGGGGACGTGGATTCCGTGCGGCATGGGGCCTTCCTTCAGCGGGTCGGGGCGAGGACGGCGTCGGGCGTGGCCACGGACGGCGTACGGCGGCGGAGGCTGCTGAGGGCGACACCGCCGACGATGAGGCAGGCCGCGACGACGTCGGTGACCGTGATGTCCTCGCCGAGGACGAGCGCCGCCGAGGACATGCCGAACAGCGGCACGAGGAGCGAGTAGATCGCGACCTGGCCGGCGTCGTACCGGCGCAGCAGCCAGCCCCAGAGGCCGAACCCGACCAGCGTCGACAGGTAGGCGATGTAGACGAGCGCGCCCAGGCCGCCCGCGCCGATGTGCGTCAGCGCGTGCAGGTCCGCGCGCGGCCCCTCGAAGATCAGGGACAGGGCGAGCAGCGGCAGCGGCGGCACGAGGCTGACCCAGACCATGAACGCGAACATGTCCGGCGGCTGCGCCTTCCGCATCCCGATGTTGGCCAGCCCCCACATGCCCGCCGCGACGACGCAGAGCACGAACGCGAGCACGGGTCCGCCCTGGCCCAGCGAGACGGCGATCACCACGATGCCGGTGAACGCCACGAGCATGCCCGCGATCTGGGCGCGTCGCATCCGCTCGCCCAGCGTCAACACGGCGAAGGCCGCGGTGAACAACGCCTGGGTCTGCAGGACGAGCGACGCCAGCCCGGCCGGCATGCCCATGTGCATGCCGATGAACAGCAGGCCGAACTGCCCCACGCCGAGCGGCAGGCCGATGAGCGCCATCCGTCGCCAGGGGATCGTCGGCCGGCGGACGAACAGGACGGCGGGGAACGCCGCCGCGACGAAGCGCAGTGCGGCGAACAGCAGCGGCGGCAGGGCGCCGAGTCCGACGTGGATGACGACGAAATTGATCCCCCAGATCGCGGCGATCATCACCGCGATGGCGACGTGGCGAGGTCTCATGTCCCCGATCGTCCGGTGCACGATGCTTTAGGACAAGCGAATATTCCTTAAGCCTTCCGTGTAGCATGACTACATGCTGGATCTGGAGCGGCTGCGCGCCCTCAACGCCGTGGCCACGTACGGTTCCGTCAGTGCCGCCGCCGAGGTGCTGCACGTCACGACGTCCGCCGTCTCCCAGCAGGTCGCGAAGCTGGAGCGCGAGACCGGGCAGAAGCTCCTGGAGCGCAACGGCCGGGGCGTCCGCCTCACCGACGCCGCCGCCCTGCTCGCCGCGCACGCCGAGCGCATTCTCGCCATGGTCGAGGCGGCCGAGTCCGACCTGGAGGCACACCGCGGGGCCGTCGTCGGGGAGCTGTCGGTCGCGGCGTTCCCCACCGCCGCGCGCGGCCTGATGCCGCCCGCGCTGGCCCTCCTCGCCACGGAGCACCCCCGCCTGACCGTCTCCCTCCGCGAACAGGAGCCGCACTCGGCCGTGCCCCTCATCGCACGCGGCGAGATCGACCTCGGCATCGTGCAGGACTGGTTCAACGTGCCGCTCGCGATCCCGGACGGCCTGGTCAAGGCGCCCCTCCTCGACGACGTCGCGGACCTGGCCCTGCCCGCCGGCCACCCGCTCGCCGGCCGCCACGTCATCGACCTGCACGACATGCGCGGCGAGGCGTGGATCGCCCAGTCGGCCGGCGCGATCTGCCGCGACTGGCTCGAGCACACCCTCCGCTCCGCCGGTCTCGAGCCGAGGATCAACCACACCGCCGACGAGTACGCGACCCAGCTCGCCCTCGTCGCCGCCGGTCTGGGCACCGCCGTCCTGCCGCGCCTGGGGCGCTGCGACGTGCCGCCGGGCGTCCGCATCGTCGCCGTACGCCCCGCGCTGACCCGCCACATCTACGGCATATGGCGCGCCGAGGCGGCCCGCCGCCCCGCCATCCGCACGGCCGTCGCCGCCCTCCGCACCGCCGCCGGCGCGGGGAATCTCGAAATCGCCGCCGGAATCGCCGGGTAATACCCGGCTGAGCAGGTAAGAAGCGCTGCGGAAATCCCCTTTCCCGCCTTCGGTCGTCGCCGCGTTCCCGCAGGTCAGCGCCGAATGTGAACAGCATGTTCGCGTTTGCCCCGCCCGAATCCGCCGGTGAGGATGAGAGCACCGCGAACCCGGCCCCGGAAAGGGCCTTGTTTCGCCGTGCCCACATTCCGCCGCGGATTCCAGGGGAACGCCATGCCGATACTTGTCACCGGAGCGACCGGCACCGTCGGGAGCAGCCTCGTCCGTCAACTCGTGGCCGCGGGCCACGAGGTACGGGCCGTGACGCGGGACCCCGGCTCCCGCGCGGCCGCCGCCCTGCCCGCGCGGGCCGAGGTGGTCGCCGGCGACTTCGGCCGGCCCGAGACCCTCGTCCCCGCCCTGCGCGGGGTCGACCGGATGCACCTCGTCGCCATCGGCGAGTCGCTGACCACCGGCCGACGGATCCTCGACCTGGCCGCGGAGGCCGGCGTACGGCGGATCGTCCATCTCGGCCACAACGACCCCAGCCGCGACGACGACGACCCCATCGAGTCGGACCATCGCGCCCTGCACAAGGCCATCGAGAGCTCCGGCCTGGAATGGACGCACATCTTCCCGGGCGAGTTCATGGCCAACACCCGGGAGTGGGCCGGGTCGATCCGGACGGAGAGCGCCGTCCGGGCGCCGTTCGGCGACTGGACCAGCGCGATGGTCCACGAGGCCGACATCGCCGCGGTCGCCATGGCCGCCCTGCTCGACGAGGGTCACGCGGGGAAGACCTACGTCCCGACCGGCCCGGAGCCCGTACGACGCCGCGACGCCGTACGGCTGATCGGCGAGGCCGTCGGCCGGGAGGTCCGCTTCGTCGAGCTCACCCCCGACGAGGCCCGCGAACACTGGAAGGACCGGTACCCGGAGCAGGTCATCGAATGGTTCCT
The DNA here is from genome assembly GCF_054775715.1 of Actinoallomurus acanthiterrae. Classification (NCBI taxonomy): domain Bacteria; kingdom Bacillati; phylum Actinomycetota; class Actinomycetes; order Streptosporangiales; family Thermomonosporaceae; genus Actinoallomurus; species Actinoallomurus acanthiterrae. Next base: position 1,124,495 of record NZ_BAAHCO010000001.1, read on the forward strand.
GGAGATGGGCCGGTACCTCGACGGCAACGCCTGGGTCTCGCCCACGGTCGAGGAGGTCACCGGCCGCCCCGGCCGCACGTTCGCCCAGTGGGCGACCGACCACGCCGCCGACTTCCGCTGATGCGGGGCGTCAGCCTTTGATGAAGTCGAGCAGGTCGGCGTTGAGCTCGTCCTGGTGGCTGGCGAAGATGCCGTGTCCGGCGGTGAGGTACTCCTTGTACACCGCGCCGGGGATGAGCTCGGCGGTGCGGCGGCCGGTCACGTCCACCGGTGCCGAGAAGTCCGCGGCGCCGTGGACGACCAGCGTGGGGATGGTGATGTTCCGCAGTCCCGCGCGGTGGTCGGTGTGGAACAACGCGTGCTGGAACTTCAGCACTGCCCACGGCGAGGTGGCCTCGCACTCCCGGATCATCCAGTCGATGAGGGCCGGGGACACGGCCGGGCCGAGGTGGGTGGCGAAGAAGACCTGCGCCTGGTCGGACAGCCACTTCGGCCGGTCGGTACGGATCTTGGCGGACATGGCGTCGAAAAGGGCCTCCGGGATGCCGGCCGGATTGTCGTCGGTCAGCTTCAGGAAGGGCAGCATCGCGGAGATGAACACCGCGCGGTCGACGCGCTCCTCGCCGTGGCGGGCGAGGTAGCGGGCCACCTCGGCGCCGCCCAGCGAGTGGCCGACGAGGACGACGTCCCGCAGGTCGAGGTGCTCGATCAGCGCGGCCAGGTCGTCGGCGGTGGTGTCCAGGTCGTATCCGCCGGAAGGGCGGTCTGACCGCCCGTGGCCACGGCGGTCCAGGGCGATGCACCGGTAACCCCGCTCGGCGAAGAAGGGGATCTGGTACTCCCACATGTCGGTGCTGAGCATGCAGCTGGCGACGAAGACGATCGGCCGGCCCTGCCCGTAGTCCTCGTACGCCAGGCGGGTCCCGTCGGCGGTCTCGAAGAACATCGGTGACTCCCTCTCGTGGATCTCACGTTCCCTGACGTCGTGAAGCGTCCCAGCGGAGAGGGAGCCGGGTCGATTACGTCCCAGGTAACGACCGTGCCTACCGCCTGATCCGATTTTCTCCGGAATGATCGGTAAACGCCGGACGGGCCGTCGGAAGTACTGGTGAAAGGTCACCGACTCAACGAAGGGCGGGGATTCCATGGCGGACTCCGAGGATTCCCGGAGACGCTTCACCGAGCTCTACGACGAGCACTACCGGCGCGTGCTCGCCTACGTGATCACCCGCACCGAGCCGCACATGGCCGAGGACATCGTCAGCGAGACGTTCGTCGTCGCGTGGCGCCGCCTGGACCACATCCGCGACCCGGCGCTGCCCTGGCTCATCGGCGTGGCCCGCAACCTGCTGCTCAAACAACGGGAGAGCGGCTACCGAAGACGCGCGCTGGCCGACCGGGTCGCCGCGATGACCACCGATGACGACCTCGTCGCGTGGGACGTCGCGGACCACGTCGTCGAGCGGGACAGTGCCCTGGCGGCCATCGCCGGGATGTCCGAGAACGACCTCGAGGTGCTCTCGCTCGTCATGTGGCACGGCCTCGCCCCGCGCGATGCCGCCAAGGTCGTCGGCTGCTCGACCGCGGCGTTCTTCGTCCGCCTGCACCGTGCCCGCCGCCGCCTCGCCAAGGCGATCGAGAACGCCGCCGCAGGGGCCCGCAACCCTGCCTCTCGCCGCGTCGCCGACAAGGCGTCCCGATGAACCCTGGAGTCCAGATGAACGACAACGCCGAGGACATGTTCCGCACGCTCAAGCCCGCGGGTCTGGACACCGTGGTCGCCGAGACGCACGCCCGCCGCCGCGAACAGGACCTCGCCAAGGCGTGGGACGGCGGCGGATCCGACGGAGCCGTTTCCGCGCCCCCCGTACGACGCCGGGTGCCGCGCGTGCTGGTGGCCGGTCTGGCGGCCGGCGCGGTCGCCGCCGCCGCGGCGGGCGTCATCGTGGCCACCGACGGTTCGCGAGGCGCCGGAGGAGCCCGACCGGCCCCATCGGGGACCGTACGGATCATGGATGCGCGCGCCGTGCTCCTGGCCAGCGCCGACAGCGCCGCCAAGGCGCCCGCGACCACCGGGACCTACTGGTACACCCGCGTGCGCGAAACCTCACTGGTCAGGACGTTCGGCGAGATGAAGCCCGGGCGCGGACTGCCCACCCCGCTCCTGACCGCGTACGTGAGCACGACGCGGGACGGCTGGCACGGCCGCGATCGCAACAGCCGGGTGATGGTCGGCATCGATCCCAAGATCACCTTCCCTACTCCGGCCGATGAGGCCAAGTGGAAGCGGATGAGTCTCCGGGAGAGGCGGCGGTGGGGTCTGGACATGACCGTGAAGCCGCGCGTGACCGACCTTGTCTTCTCGAGTAGCTCCCTTACCGACCGGGACAAGACGACCGGCGCGTTGCTGAAGCTCCCTACCGACCCGGCGGCCCTCGAACGGGTGCTGCGCACCTGGTACCAGCACGAGAAGCAAGAAGCGGAGCAGCGCCGCGATGAGCTGACAGATGACACGTTCGCCAAATACCTGTTCAGCGAGGCGTCGGAACTGCTGGCCGGGCCGCTGACGCCGGGCGCGAAGGCCGCGGTGTACCGGCTGCTCGCCAAGCAGCCGGGCATCCAATACGTCGGCACTGCCACCGACCCGGCCGGCCGCAAGGGCGCCGTGCTGACCAAGAGGCCTGATGACCCTGATGACACATTCGGCATCCGCCTGATCATCGATCCGAAGACGGGCCGGCTCCTCGCCCACGAGTCCCATAACCGCAAGACGCTCATCCGGACCGTGACGTACGAGTCGATGGGCTGGGTGACCAGCCTGGGCGCCCGTCCGTGAACCGTCCGAACCGCGCCCTGGGTGACCTCGGGGGAGGCCCAGGTCGCGTGGCCGGACCGACCTGACGAAGGTCAGGGGCCCGTGGTGCCGATCGTGCGGTGTGGCGCCGGTCCGCCGAACCCTAGGTTCGCAGTCATCGACAGCGACCGGGGAGAGGCGATGATCACCCTTCGTGGGCTGACCAAGCGGTACGGCGAGACGACGGCGGTGCGGGACCTGTCTCTGGACGTCCTGCCGGGCAGGGTCACCGGGTTCCTGGGCCCGAACGGAGCAGGCAAGTCCACCACCATGCGGATGGTCCTCGGGCTGGACCGGCCGACCGGGGGCGAGGCCCTCATCTGCGGGCGGCCGTACGCCACGCTGCGGAACCCGCTGCGGAGGGTCGGCGCGCTGCTCGACGCCAAGGCCGTGCACCCCGCGCGAAGCGCCCGCGCGCACCTGCTGGCGATGGCGCGCAGCAACGGCATCCCGGCCCGCCGGGTGGGCGAGGTCATCGAGACCGTCGGCCTCACGTCGGTGGCGCGCAGGCGGGTGGGGACGTTCTCGCTGGGCATGAGCCAGCGGCTCGGGATCGCGGGCGCGCTGCTCGGCGACCCGGAGGTGCTCCTGTTCGACGAGCCGGTGAACGGCCTGGACCCCGACGGGGTCCGGTGGGTACGGGAGCTGGCGCGGTCGCTGGCGGGCGAGGGCCGCACGGTCCTGGTCTCCAGCCACCTGATGAGCGAGATGCAGCTGACCGCCGACCAGCTGATCGTGATCGGAAAGGGCCGGCTGCTGGCCGACTCACCGATCGCCGAGGTGCTCGGCGGCAGCTCGCGCAGCCGGGTCGTCGTCCGCAGCCCCGAGCCGGAACGGCTGAGCGCACTGGCCGACGCGCTCGCCGCGGACCGGTCGGCGGTGGAGCGGATCTCCGGCCACGAACTCGCCGTCCGCGACGGCTCCGTCGAACGGGTGGGCGACCTCGCTCACCGGCTGGCGGTTCCGCTGCACGGGCTGGAGGTGCGGACGGCGTCGCTCGAGCAGGCGTACATGGAGCTGACCGCCGACAGCGTCGAGTACGGGACGGCGGCGGCGCTGGAAGGGCGGGTCTGAGCGATGGCGGTCACGACGACGGCCCACCGGGCTTCCCGTACGCGAGACGGCGGGCTGCGGGGCGCGATCACGGCGGAGTGGACGAAGCTGTGGTCGGTCCGCTCCACCTGGTGGTGCCTGCTGAGCGCGGCGGTGGTGACGGCGGCGGTCTGCGCGCAGCTCGCCGTCTCGCACGTCTACGACAACACGCACACCGACCGCGTTCACCCTGGCGTGACCTCCGCCGGTGCGCTGGCGATCTCGGCGATGAGCCTGGTCCAGGTCGTGGTCATCGCGCCCGCGATGCTGATGATCACGTCGGAGTACTCCACCGGCCTGATCCGTTCGACGCTGCTCTGGACCCCGGTACGACACCGGATGCTGCTGGCCAAGGCGACCGTGCTCGCACCCGTGATGTTCGCGATCGGGACCGTCCTTGGGCTGCTGGGCGCCGGGGTGGCCCACCCGATGCTGGGGAGGTGGGGGACGTTCCCGGTGACGGGGGTGGTCGCCGACGCGCTGAGCGTCGGTGTGTACGTCGCCGTCGTCGGGGTGTTCACACTGGGAGTCGGCGCGGTGCTCCGCAGCGCGGTCGGCACCCTGACCTCCGTCTTCCTGGTCCTCATGGTGGTGCCGAACCTGCTCGGGGTCGCCGGCGGCGCGGGGCAGAAGGTCGCCGACGCCCTGCCGAGCATCGCGGGGCACCACTTCATGCGAGGGGACGCGGATCCGTACGGCCCGGCGGCGGGTCTGGCCGTAGCCGGCGCGTGGGCGGTCGCCGCGCTGCTGGCCGGCGCATGGATCCTGCACCGGCGCGACGCCTGACACGGTGGCTCGGGACGGCCGGTTCGCCGCGCTTCGCCGGTCGGGACGGCCGGTTCGCCGCGCTTCGCCGGTCGGGACGGTCGGCGCACCGCGTTTCGCCGGGGTCGGGACGCGCGCTCCGCCGAGGCCCGGGACGGTCAGCTCTTCGCGGCGCGGAGGAGATCGGCGATGGCGCCGAGCACGGCGTCGGAGCGCTCCTCGTGCATCCAGCCGTGCCCGGCGTCGTCGAGGACGCGATGCTCGCCGTGGGGGACCGAGGCGACCAGCTCCGCGTGGATCGTGCGCTTCATCTCGTTGATCTCGCGCAGGAGGTCCCCAGGCCATAGGTGGGCCTGCGTTGGGTCGTGGCCCATGGCGGTGAGCACGATCAGGGGGACGTCGGGCAGGGCGGGCGCGTGTCGCAGCTCGTCGGCGACCTCGGTGTAGAGGTTCTTGTCCTCGTTCCACGCGGTGCGCCACGCGGTGAGGTGGTGCTCGACGAGCGCGTCTCGTACGGAGTCGGGCCAGGCCGCGAAGTGCCGGGCCAGTGGCTCGCGGGAGCGCTGGATCTGCTCCTCGGTCGGCTCCGGCAGGTCCTGGCTCTTCATCTTCTCCAGCATCTCCGGCACCTGCTTCGGCGCGCGGACGAGGAAGTCCTCATGCGTCGGGTCCAGCAGGAGCAGCCCGGCCACCTCGCCGGGGAACCGCTGCGCGTAGTGGCGTGCGTAGGCGCCGCCGAGCGAGTGGCCGACCAGGACGTACGGGGCGGGGACCTCGGCGGCGGGCAGCAGGGCGTGGAGTTCGTCGGTGACGGCGGCGGCCGTACGGGGCAGGTCGGCCGGATCGCTCCAGCCGGTGCCCGCCCGGTCGTAGAGCACGCTCGTGGTCAGCTCGGCGACGCGGTCGTGCGTGTTGACGTAGTCCAGGCCGACGAGACCGGCTCCGGGCAGGAAGATCACGGCCGGTCCGCCGGTACCGGAGCGGTGCAGCATCAGCCGCCGGTCGCCGACGTCGTACAGGCGGCCCATCGGGGGCCGGGTCTCCGGTGTCACGCGGGTCACGGACAACTCCTTCGTTCATCATTCTCAACTTTGCGAACGGTATCAGACGTGAGATCGTAGGGCCATGGACACCGTGGACCTGCTCCTCCACCCGGTACGGCTCCGCGTCGTGCACGCGATGTCCGGCGGGCGGACGCTCACCACCGCCCAGCTGTGCGAGCTGCTGCCCGACGTCTCGAAGGCCACCGTCTACCGGCACGTCGGCCTGCTGGCCGAGGGAGGCCTCCTCGAGGTCGACGGCGAGCAGCGGGTGCGCGGCGCCGTCGAACGCCGGTACCGGCTGCGCCGGGAGCGCGCGGTCATCGACGCCGAGACGGCCGCGTCCACGTCACGGGAGGACCATCGCCGCGTGTTCGCGGTGGCCATGGCCGCCCTGCTGGCCGAGTTCAACGCCTACCTCGACCGCGACGACGCCGACCCGGCCGCCGACCTCGTCGGCTACCGGCAGCACGCCATCTGGCTCAGCCCCGAGGAGCGCGCCGAGATGATCGGCGAGTTGCGCGACGTGATCGTCTCCCGGATGCGGAACGAGCCCTCGCCGGACCGCGTCCGCCACCTCCTCAGCCCGATCCTCTTCCCCGCCGAGAGCCCGGGCTGACCCGGCGGCCCAGGCCGCGTCGAGAGGCTGTCGACCTGCGCCTTCCTCCGTACGGGGGCGGCCGGACCGGCCGGGACCGCCGGAGTAGTGTCGGAGGGTGCGCTTCGCGATCTCCATCCCACAGTCCTTCGGTGACGGCGAGTTCGAACCCGGTGCGTTCCGGGACTACCTGACGCGAGCGGAGCAGGCCGGCTTCGACAGCGCGTGGACCCAGGAACAGGTCCTCGGCTCGGCGCCCCGCTTCAGCCCGATCGAGACCATGACGTACGCGGCCGCCTGCACCGAACGCCTCCGGCTCGGCTGCTCGGTGTTCGTCAGCACCCTCCACAACCCGCTGCACCTGGCCAAGAGCCTCAGTACGCTCGACCAGCTGAGCCGGGGCCGGCTGGAGGTCGGCGTCGGCATGGGCGGGCGGGGGAGGGACTTCGCGGCGTTCGGCATCGACCCGGACGGCCTCGTCACCCGCTTCACCGAGGGCGTCCGGCTCATGAAGGCCTGCTGGACCGACCAGAAGATCACCTTCGATGGGCGGTTCTGGCAGCTCGACGGCGCCGCCATGGAGCCGAAACCGGTCCAGAAGCCGCACCCGCCGCTGTGGTTCGGCGGCAGCCACCCCAACGCGCTGCGCCGCGCGGTCCGGTACGGCGACGGCTTCTTCGGCGCCGGCTCCCAGACGACCGAGAGCTTCGCCGAACAGGTCCGCGTCGTACGCGACGCCCTCGCGGAGGCGGGCCGTCAGGACTTCCGCATCGCCAAGCGCGTCTACGTGGCGGTCGACGACGACGCCGGCCGTGCCCGCAAGCGCGTCACCGACGCCCTGAACCACCTGTACGGCCGGTCGGGCGGCGAGGAGCTGACCCCCGTCGCCGTGTACGGCCCGCCGGAGGAGTGCGTCCACGGGCTCCGCCAGGTCGCCGACGCGGGTGCCGAGATGATCCTCTTCACCCCGCTCTTCGACGACGCCGACCAACTGGAGCGCCTCGCCGCCGAGGTCATGCCCCACCTGCCCTGAGCCGGGGCTCGCTCGGTCACTCTCGGTCACGGTTTACGTTCGATGCGGTTATCTATACACCGCGACTATAGACGGTGTTTATAGTGAGGGCATGTCAGTCGCACAGACCTTGCTCGGCCTACTGGAGTCGGGCCCGCGGTACGGCTATGACCTCAAGCGCGCGTACGACGAACGGTTCGGGCGCGACCGTCCCGTGCACTACGGGCAGGTGTACTCCACCCTGGCCCGGCTGCTGAAGAACGGGCTCGTCGAAGTGGAGAGCGTCGAGCCCGGCGGCGGGCCGGAGCGCAAGTGCTATGCCATCACCGACGCCGGCGTCACCGATGTCGAACGCTGGCTCGGCCGGCCGGAGAAGCCCGAGCCGTATCTCCAGAGCACCCTGTACACGAAGGTGGTGCTCGCCCTGCTGACCGGCCGTCCCGCCACCGAGCTCCTCGACGCCCAGCGGGCGGAGCACCTTCGCCTCATGCGCGAACTCACCCGCCGCAAGATGGACGGCGACCTCGCCGACAAGCTCATCTGCGACCACGCCCTCTTCCACCTCGAAGCGGACCTGCGCTGGCTGGAGATGACCGCCACACGGCTCGACGAGCTGACCCTGGACGTGCGCCGATGAGCCACACGATCTCCTCCGAGGCGCCGATGACCGGCCACCGTTCCGGCGCGCCGCCGCTGCTGTACGGCGTCGACCTGCACAAGGCGTTCGGCCCGAGCAAGGCGCTGGACGGTGCCTCGCTGCACCTCCGCGCCGGCGAGGTGGTGGCCGTGATGGGCCCGTCCGGGTCCGGAAAGTCGACGCTGATGCACTGCCTGGCCGGGCATCCTGCGGCCGGACTCCGGGCGCGTCGTCTACCGCGACGACGACCTGACCACCATGTCCGACGCGCGCCGCAGCGCGCTGCGCCGCACCGAGTTCGGGTTCATCTTCCAGTTCGGGCAGCTCGTACCCGAGCTGTCCTGCCTGGAGAACGTCGCGCTGGCGCTGCGGCTCGGCGGTGCCCGGCAGCGGGCGGCCGAGGCGCGGGCCACCGAGTGGCTGGAGCACCTGGAGGTGGCCGACGTCGCCGCGAAGCGGCCCGGGGAGATCTCCGGCGGGCAGGGCCAGCGGGTCGCGGTGGCCCGCGCGCTGGTCACCGGCCCCAGCGTGGTGTTCGCGGACGAGCCGACCGGCGCGCTGGACTCCTGGAACGGCGAGAAGGTGATGGGCCTGCTCACCGCCGTCGCCCGGCGCACCGCCACCGCCGTACTGCTGGTGACCCACGACGCGCGGGTCGCCGCCTACTCGGACCGCGAGGTCGTCGTACGGGACGGCCGGACCCGGGAGCCGATGTGAGCGGGCCGGAGGGGGAACGTGGAGCAGGCATGAGCGGGCCGGACGGGGGACGTGGAGCCGACGTGAGCGGGCCGGGCCGGGGACGGCCGGACACGGGAGCCGGGCCGGACCGGGGCGTGCCACCGGCCGGTTCGCGATCGGCGGCGAGCGGCCCGTACGCCCGGTGGCCTCGTGACCTCGCGATCGGTGTCCGGCTGGCGTTCGCCGGCGGGCGTTCCGGGTGGGTCAGAATCGCGATGATCTCGGTCGGCGTCGGGCTCGGCGTGGCGATGCTCCTGGTCGCGGCCTCGATGCCGACGATGCTTCAGGAGCGTCACGAGCGGACCTCGGCGCGCGACTACATGATGGGCGTGCGGTCGCCCCGTTCGGACCGCTCGCTTCTCATCGGCGCCGCGGACACGGAGTTCCGCGACAAGCCGATCAGGGGCCGGGTGCTCCGGCCCGAGGGGTCCCGCGCGCCGCTCCCGCCAGGCGTGACGGCGTTTCCGCGGCCGGGCGAGATGGTGGTGTCACCGGCACTGGCCGACCTGCTGTCCGCACGCGAGGGCGCGCTGCTGCGGCCGCGGCTGAACTACCGCATCACCGGCACCATCGGCCCTCGGGGTCTTGAGGGAGCGCGGGAGTACGCGTTCTACCTCGGCGGCGACCGGCTCACCGAACGGTCCGACCGCGTCGCGCGGGTCACGTCCTTCGGCTATCACTCCCCGAGTGAAAGCCTCGGACCGGTACTGCTGCTCCTCGTGGTCATCGCCTTCGTGGTGCTGCTGCTGCCGATCGCGGTGTTCATCGGTACGGCCATGCGCTTCGGCGGCGAATCCCGCGACCGCCGGCTGGCCGCGCTGCGCCTGATCGGCGCGGACCAGCGCATGGCTCGGCGCTTCGCGGCGGCCGAGGCGATGGTCGCGGCCGTGTTCGGGCTGGCGGTCGGTGTGCTCGTGTTCTTGGTCGTACGGGTGTTCGTCGAGCGGATCACGATGTTCGGCATCAGCTTCTTCACCGCCGACGTCCGGCCGGCCCTGGTGCCGGCGGCGCTGATCGCGCTGGCCGTACCCATCTCGGCCGTCTTCGTCGCCCTGATCTCCCTCCGGAAGGTCATGATCGAGCCACTCGGCGTGGTCCGCCGCGCGGCCCGTACCCGGCGCCGACTCTGGTGGCGTGCGGCCGTACCGGTCATCGGCCTGGCCCTGCTGTATCCGCTCCTCGGCGCAGGGAGAGGTTTCAACCAGTACCAGGTCGCCGGTGGCGTGGCGTTGCTGCTCATCGGCATCGCGGCACTGCTGCCGTGGGCCGTCGAGGCCGTGGTCGGCCGCCTCGGCGGCGGCCGGCCGTCCTGGCAGCTCGCGGTGCGCCGGCTTCAGCTGGACAGCGGGACGTCCGTACGTGCCGTCAGCGGCATCGTGGTCGCCGTGGCGGGCGCGATCGCCTTGCAGACGATCTTCGCTGCGGCGAGCGGCGACTCTGTGAAGAGGACCGGCCAGGACCCGTCGCGCGCGCAGGCCGAGGTGAACTTCAGCAGGGCGGTCGACGGCACGCCCGCCGAGGTCGCGGCGCGGTTGGGCTCCGCACCCGGCGTCCGCGGGGTCATCGCCGAGGCGACCGTCGCCATGAGGGCCCAGAAGAGCCCGTCGGAATTCCCACTGACCTTGGCCGACTGTCCCGCCCTCCGGGAGCTGCTCCGGATCGACCGATGCACCGACGGCGACGTGTTCTTCACCGCTCCGCAGGAGCCGGGCACCCCGCGCCCGGGCACCACCGTCCGGATCGGCTCGGGCGAGGGCGCCGGCGCGACCCGGGGCCCGTCCTGGCGGATCCCCGCGTCGGCGCACCCGGCCGGGCCGCGAACGGATCCGCGCGGCACGACCCAGACAGGCGTCTTCGCCACGGTCTCCGCCGTCGACCGTCGAATCCTCCAGCAGGCACGGATCGAAACGCTCGTGCGGGTGGACGACAGGAACAAGGACGCCCTGGAGCACGTGCGCAATGCCGTCCAGACCATCGATCCGATGGCCGACGTCATGGTGCTGAGCACCACCCGGGCCGATGGTCGGTTCACCGCGATTCGCCGCGGCCTGTTCATCGGCGTGGTCGCCGCCCTGTTGGTGATCGGGGCGAGTCTGCTGGTGACCAGCCTGGAACAGCTGCGACAACGACGTCGGCTCCTGGCGATGCTGGTCGCCTTCGGCACCCCGCGCTCGGTCCTGAGCCGGTCGGTGCTGTGGCAGACGGCCGTGCCGATGCTGCTCGGCCTGGTGCTGGCGATTCCAGCCGGGGCCGGTCTGGGCGCGCTGCTCCTGCAGATCGTCAACGAGCCCGTCAGCGTCAACTGGACCGTCGTCGCCGGCATCTCTGGCGTCGCCGGCGGCGTCGTGCTCCTGGTGACGGCACTCACCCTCCCGGCACTACGGCGCCTGATGGACCCCGAGGGCCTGCGGACCGAGTGATCCCCAGATCCGGCCGATCGGCATCGTACGGGCCACGGCGAGCATCGGTCCCTCATTCCACGCTCGCCGTGGCCCTCGCCGCGCGCTCGGCTTCGGGGGAAGACCCGGTCGCGCGGAGCCTCGTCATCCGCCGCAGCGGGCCCAGATCGTCTTGCCGTCGTTCTCCGCCCGCCAGCCCCAATCCGTGGCGAACGCCTGCACGATGAACAGCCCGCGACCGCCCTCCTCGTCCGGGTCCGCGTCGTGCAGCACCGGCTCGCCGTCGCCGTAATCCCGCACCTCGACCAGTACGGTCCGCTCGCCCGGCCGGCTGATCGTTAGCTCGAAGACGGCGCCGAGGCGGGCGGCGTTCGACACCAACTCGGTCGTGACCAGGTGCACGTCGTCCAGGAGCTCCGGCAGCGCCCAGTCCTGCAGCCGCCGCTCGACCGCCAGCCTGGCCACCTTGGCGGAGCCCGGATGCGGTCCCAGCTTGAGGGAGTACGAGTCGGCGATCATGACCCTGCCCATCGTGTCGATCGCGAGATTTTCGAATCGCGTCTCACTCTGTTGTCATATGACTACTCTCGGCAATGGAAGGGGTTCGACAATCCCCGACAGCTTCGGCCTGGAGGGCGACATGGCATATCGGCGCGAGGTGGACCCGACCGCTTCGGTGGCGGCGCTCTACGCCTACAAGCTCCGGAAGTATCGCGACGCCAACGGCTGGACGCAGGATTCCCTGGCCGACCGCGTCGGCTGCACCGGCGACCTCATCTCAAAGATCGAAACCGCGAAGCGCTCCGCCACGACGGCGATGTCGGAGGACTTCGACCGGCTTTTCGCCCTCGACGGCTATTTCAGCGAACTCCAACCCCACGCCGCCCGGGAACTCGCTCTCGGCTGGTTCCGCCCGTTCCTGGATGCGGAGGGCGCGGCGACATCAATGCATATCTTCGAGCCGATGCTGGTCACCGGCCTGCTCCAGAACGAGGACTACGCCCGCGCGGTCCTGAGCGCGGGCAACCACCCCGACAAGGCCGAGCAACTGGTCGCCACCCGCATGGACCGCCAGCAGATCCTTCGCCGCGACGAGCCCCCATGGATCGTCCTCCTGCTGGCGGAATACGCCATCCGCCGCAAGATCGGCGGCCCGGAAGTGATGCGCGCCCAACTCCAACGCCTCCTAGACGAGATGAAGGAGCCGAACGTCACCATCCAGATCCTTCCGGAGGACGCGCCGGTCTACCTCTCGATGCCGTTCACAATCATGGGATTCGACGGTGGGCCGGACGTGGCCTATGCGGCGACAGGCGAACTCCCAGGTGGTATCACGAAGGAGAATCGGTATGTCGGGTGGCTCAAAGCCCGCTTCGACCTGGTCAGGGCGGCGGCATTGCCTGCTGCGGCGTCCGAAGAGCTCATCCGCTCCATTCTGGAGGGCACGTGAATGTGGAAGAACTGCCGGCGGTCCAGTGGTGTCGAAGCACGCGAAGTGACGAGCAGGGCGGCCAGTGCGTCGAGGTCGCCGTCGTCGAGGGAGTCCGCGTCACCGCGTGACGGACTCAACGGATTCATGCCTGTCGTGTGACTTGATCTCTGGGGCGCGGCCGTTGCCGGGCGGGCTCCTCCATGAGAGTTCGGGCTGGGTGGTGGAGCACTGCGTCGGACCGCTCGGCGTCGGCACCCTAGTGGTCGTTCCGCTCCGTCACGTCGTGCATGTGGCCGATCTGAACGAGGCCGAGACCGCGGCGCTCGGCCCGCTGTTGCAGCGGACGGCGGCAACAGGTCCGCGCTGACGAGCAGCCCGCCGATCACCAGGCCGGCGACCGAGCCGAGCGACAGCACCACGCCGTACGCGGACAGCGCCTTCGCGCGCGCCGGGCCGGTGAATCGCGTCTGGATGAGACTCATGATCTGCGGCACCATGACCGCCGCACCCGCGCCCTGGAGGAACCGGCACGCGATCAGCACCCCGGTCCCCGGCGCGACGCCGCAGGCGAACGACGTCGCCGTGAACACGACGACGCCGAGAAGGTACATCCGCCGCCGGCCGTACAGGGCGTCCTATCCATCGTCGCCTCCCCCGCCTCGGCGTCTGGTCCTGTGTCGATGCGATACCCGGTGCCGGGCACCATGGCGATCAGCACACGCATATCCGAAGCCTAAACAGCACGGCATATCGCCGACGTATGCAAACCGGACACCCCTCCCGGTACGGTGACCGTGATCTCCTCCGCCTCCACCACACCTGCGAAATACCGCATGAGAGGGGAGGATGGACATTACCTAAAGGTGGAATTGCTGGGTCCCTAGGTGGTACCCATTCGTGTAATTGATCGACACCGGCTGTGCAGAATAATCGAAGAACCGACCTGAGGAGGGATGTACATGGTTCATAAAGTAGCTGCCGGAGTGGCCGGCGCTCTATTCTGCGCAACCGCATTCGTAGCGGCGCCCGCTGGTGCGGCAACTGGTCAGCCGTGGACCGCTCAATACCGTACGGCCACGGCGGGCGGTGAGTGGTCCGTCACAGCCAGCCCTGTCATCACTAAGGTGACGGTTACCGGGAACCTGTCCAACACGGGTTCCGGATGCTACCTTGTGCGCCTCACGGTATACCAGGATCTGGTCTCTAAGTATTACTACTCGGCGCAGCAATGCGGTCCTGGGACGGTCCCCGTGAACATCGAAAGTTTTTCAGGGTTTCCCTTCTGGGGAGCAAGCGTGGCGACATGTGCCGCGAATAAGCAGGACTGCGGTCAGGAGTTTGCGCTGCTCCCCGACTGACCGGGCCCCGACCGGCTTTTGCCCTCGACGGGTTTTGCCGCTCAGGATTCGGGCCAGATGCGGCGTCTGGCGGGGACGGCCATCAGGTCGCCAACGACGAATTCCTGTCGCGGACCCTGCCAGGCGTACGGCATGAACACCGCGAGCGCGCAGCCCGCCTGGTGCTCGACCTCCATGGCGACGGCGTCGACGGTCCCCGGCGGGGGCTCGGAGGCGCCGTTCCGCCAGTCGGTGGACCTGCGGATCTGCACGTTGACGGGGGTCGTGTCGCCCGGCGACGGCTCCTTCATGCGCACGTAGTAGGTGAGCGTGGCGCAGCGCAGCTCGGCGGCGCGCGTGCGGTAGTCGTCGGCGAGGTGGTGCAGCGTGGCGGCGGTGGCCGTCTCGTCGTACGCGTAGTCGACCTCGTACTGCGCGGCCGTCCGGAGCACCCCGTCGGCGTCCATGACCAGCCCGAACGGATAGAGCATCCGGCCGCCCGGCTCTGGACGGAGGTTGTTCTCGGCGCCTTCGAGAACGGCCGCGAGGCAGGCGTCCATATCCCCTCGGGCCCGGCGGGGCACGGAACCGTCCATGAGCATGAGGGTCAGCGTCTGCATGGGGTGGGGATACGTGGGTGCGATTTCGCCTGCGGCTCGCCAGGAGGACACGGCCAGAGATCCTACCGACCGTGATGCGCCCGATACGACGGCTTGTCGGAAGCGTGTCTGATGAGTAAGGGTAAGCACCGTTCTCGCCCCTCATGTAGCTGATCGCGGTGCCGGTACGACGTGCGTGCGTCGTCGCGGTCTACATGGACGAACCCAACATCGTGAAGCGCGTCTCGTTCACGATGTGCTGATCACAGGACCGATGACCGCTCTCCGGCCGATCAGCGCTGGAGGTCACCGTTCTTCACCCAGCTGCTCCAGGAGTACTCCCAGAACTTCCAGTCGGTGTCGTACGGCTCGTCGACGAACTTCTTGTCCGTGCCGGTGACGTCGACGACGTCGCCGCGCTGCGCGATGCCGTAGAAGTACCGCGCGCCGGTCGGTGAGGTGCGGACGCAGCCGTGGCTGGCGTTGCGGACGCCGAGGGCGTCGTACTCCTCGCCGGCCTGGTGGACGTACTCGCCGCCGTCCGAGATCCGGACCGCCAGGTGGATGACCTCCTTGTAGTACTCCGGGTCACCGGGCTTGTGCCCCGGCGAGACCATCGTCACCGGATCCTCCTTCTCCTTGGTCAGGTGGATGCCGCTGGTGGTGGTGTACTCCGGTGTGGTGGCCTTGCCCATGCTGATCGGGAAGTTCTTCACGACGCCGTCGTGGGTCACCTTCATGTGGTGCGTCTTACCGTTCGCCACGGTGATGTTCGACGCGCCTATGGAGAAGCGCTTGGTCACATCGGTCGTGCCGTACACGCCCTTGGCGGCACGTACGCCGGCCAGGTGTGCGGTGAAGACGACCTTCTGATGCGGCTGCCAGTACTGGTGGGTGCGGTAGACGACCTGCCGGTCCGACATCCAGTGCCAGGCACCCTCGTCCGCCTTGTCCGACTTCACCTCAAGGGCCTGCTTCACCTGGTCCTTGTTGGCGACCGGGCCGTCGAACGTCACGATGATCGGCATTCCGACGCCGACCTTCTCTCCGGCCTGCGGGGTGACGTCGGAGATGGCGATCTTGTGGTCCGCCGGGGAGGTGCGGAACCGGCTCATGACCGCGGTCTCGTGGCCCTTGGAGTTCTTGGCCGTGACCTTCACCTGGTACCAGACGCCCGGCTTCAGGGTCCAGGTGGTCTTCCACGACTTGTGGTCGGCGGCGAACCCGCCCGGTGCTGTCGCGCCGTCCTGCCGCACGTCCACCTGCTCCAGCTGTCCGCCGGAGACCGCGACCGCGACGCCCTGGTCAGGCCGGACGGTCCGCGTGCCGTCCGCCGGCGTGATCTTGATGGTGGCGTCCGCCGCGACCGGTGTCGCCTTCGAACCCCCGCCGGAGCAGGCCGTCATCGTGGCGGCGGTCGCGGCCGCGAGGGCCAGACCGGCGAGCAGCCGCCGATTCCTCATGTCGATCTTCACTCTCTATAAGACGCGGATAAGTCGAAGATGTTCGCGGGGATGTCTTCAAGCATCTCGGAGACAGGACCGAACGCCGGCATTCCCCACGGCGTGTCCACGGAAGGCTGGAGCCGGGCGGTCACTCACCGGGAGCGAAGATGTCCTCGGCGGTGATGGTCAGAGTGTCCGGATCCGCGTTGATGATCTCTTCGCGGCCGCAGACGGCGTACCGCAGGTCGTCCACGGCGTCCGTCAACGCGAGGGCCTTCGTCCGGAGCTTCGCCGTGATGCGTCTGGCGTCGACACGACGGCCCCATTTCGACTCGCCGACCAGCACGGGGACGCGGGTACGGTCCGGTTCGGCCAGAGCCACGGCGTCGATCTGATCCTGACCGTCCTTCTTCCACCACGGGCCGATGGCCACGACACTCTCCCCGAGATCACCTCGGGCCGCCAGCCGCCACAGGTGCTCTCGGAACGCCTCTTCATAGGCCGGGCCCATGTGCTCGTCGAGTCTCTTGATGAGGGCGGGCACGACGTTGTCACCGTGTCCGCGCTCGATCTCACTGCGGTATCGCAAGAGTGGGCCGAGGTAGAACGCGAGGAAGTTGTCGGCGATGCGATAGATGCGGCGTCGGGAGCGCTGGGGATCGTCGGTCACCGGGATGACCCGTTCGATGAGGCGGGCTTCCAAAAGCCGCTCCAGCACACGGCTGGGATCGGCGCCGATGGCGTCCTCGATCTCATGGTGACGCGTCTTCCCCGCCGCGATCGCGTACAGAGTCGCCGCCGAATGGTCGGCGCCGACCTCCGTCAGCATGATCAGCCTGCCCTCGGTGAGCAGGGGGCTGCCCGGCCGGCAGGCCAGCCGGGCGATGTTGTCCGTCACCGACATCTCCTGTCGCCACCAGGTGAGGTACAACGGCATGCCGCCGACGATGCCGAAGACGCGGGCCCGATCGACGGGCGACAGGCCGGGCAGCATCGATGCCGCATCGTGGGGCCGGAAAGGGTGGACGGGCAAGGCCAGGTTGAACCGCCCGTACAGGGGCGCCCGAGTCTGCTGGATCGACCACATCGTCCGGACCGCCGAGCCGCAGATCAGTAGCCGGAGCCGCGTCCTGCCCATCGTGCGGTCGAGAAAGGCCCGAAGGATCCCCGGAAGGGCCGGAGACGTCGCGATGAGCTCCGGGAACTCGTCGAGCACCAGGAGGATGGGCTCCTCCTGGGCGGCGCGGGCGAGGTGGTCGAGAAGATCCTCCCAATCTCGGTACGGCGTGGCGTCGAGATCGCGGATGTCGATCGGAAGGACGGTCGCCGCCTGCCGGGAGATCGCCGCGAGCTCCGCTTCGGCCGGCTCCCCGACGCCCGTATGAAATACGACGCGGGGCAGGTCCTCGGCGAAGCGCTGGATGAGCGCTGTCTTGCCGACCCTTCGTCGTCCCCATACCAGGGCCGGGCGCTCGGGGCTGTGCGCCCACCAGTCCCGCAGCAGGGCCAGCTCCTGCTCTCGCCCGACGAACGCCATCTGGACCCCCGGCTGAAATAGGTTACCTGCATCGAATGCTACCTGCATCGCATGCAGGTAGCAGTAAATGCAGGTGACATCGCATGCAGGTAATGTCGTGGTCTCGGGTCGGCCACTCGTTGGTGGGGTCGGCGGTGCCGCTCTTGCGGGCCGGTAGTGTGGGGGCGCTATGAAGACGATCGTTCATCTGCTGCGCCACGGTGAGGTGCACAACCCCGAGGGTGTCCTGTACGGGCGGCTGCCGGGCTACCACCTCAGCGACGACGGCCGGCTGATGGCGAAGGCGGCGGCCAAGTGGTTCGACGGGCGTGACATCACCGTGCTCGTGTCCTCTCCGATGGAGCGCGCCCAGGAGACCGCCGAGCCGATCGCCGAGACGCTCGGGCTCGAGGCGGGCACCGACGACCGGCTGATCGAGGCTGGCAACCACTTCGAGGGCCACACGTTCGGTGTGGGCGACGGGTCGCTGCGGCGGCCGGAGCACTGGCCGTTCCTCTGGAACCCGTTCCGTCCCTCCTGGGGCGAGCCGTACGCGGAGATCGCCCGGCGGATGCTGGCGGCCATGGCCGACGCGCGCGACGCCGCGCGCGGGCACGAGGCGGTGTGCGTGAGCCACCAGCTGCCGATCTGGGTGACGCGGCGGAAGGTCGAGGGCCGCCGGATGTGGCACCACCCGGCGCGCCGTCAGTGCGGGCTGGCCAGCGTGACCAGCTTCACGTACGACGACGACCGCATCGTCAAGGTCGACTACGCGGAGCCGGCGGGGGACCTTTCCCGCCGCCCCAGTGTGCCCGGCGCCTGAGCCCTCCTGCACAATAGAAGCGAGTACTACAGCCTGTAGTAGTAGGAGTGTGCCCGTGACCCCCCGTGCCCTGACCCTTCCGGCGGTCATTCTGCTCGGCGCCGGCGCGCTCGCCGGATGCGCGGGCACCGGCTCGGGACAGAACGGCACCGGCTCCGACTCGCGGTACGTCGCCGGTGACAACTCCAGCCAGATCCTCAAGACCCGCAAGGCCGCGCCGCAGGTGAAGGGCACCACGCTCGACGGCAAGCCCTTCGACCTCGCGCAGTTCGGCGGCAAGGTCGTCGTCGTCAACTTCTGGGCCTCCTGGTGCGCGCCGTGCCGCGCCGAGGCGCCGACGATGGAGCAGATCTACGAGAAGACCAAGGGCTCGGGCGTCCAGTTCGTCGGCGTGGACATCAAGGACGGCAAGGACAACGCCCAGGCCTTCATCCGCAGCTTCAAGATCACGTACCCGAGCCTGTACGACCAGGCCGGGCAGATCGCGCTCGCCTTCCGCGACATCCCGCCGAACGCCGTGCCCTCCACGCTGATCATCGACCGGCACGGCAAGGTGGCGGTCCGCGTGATCGGCAGCGTGCCCTACTCCCGCCTCCAGGACCTCGTCACCAAGGTCGCCGCCGAGAAATGAGCACCATCACCAGCGGTTCGCTCGTCATGGCGTTCCCGGTCGCGGCTGCGGCCGGGCTGGTGTCGTTCCTGTCGCCGTGCGTGCTGCCGCTCGTGCCGGGTTACCTGTCGTACGTCACGGGCATGAGCGGCGCGGACCTCGCGGAGCGGAAGCGCGGGCGGCTGCTGCTCGGGGTGGGGCTGTTCGTCCTCGGGTTCACGGTCGTGTTCGTCAGCGCAGGGCTGGCGTTCGGCGGGTTCGGCTCGCTGCTGCAACGGCACGCCGAGGTGATCACGAAGGTGCTGGGCGCGGTCACGATCGTGCTCGGCCTGGCGTTCATGGGCTTCATCCCCGGGCTGCAGCGGACGGTCAAGTCCAGCCGGCTGCCCGCCGCCGGGATCGCCGGGGCGCCGTTCCTGGGCGCGCTGTTCGGTCTGGGCTGGACGCCGTGCATCGGCCCGACCCTGGCGGCCGTGCAGGCGATGGCCTACACCGAGGCGAGCGCGGCGCGCGGCGCGCTGCTGTCCTTCGCCTACTGCCTGGGCCTGGGCGTGCCGTTCCTGCTCACGGCCGTCGCGTACCGTAGGGCACTGGGCGCGTTCGGCTGGGTGAAGCGCCACTATCAGGCCGTGACGCGGATCGGCGGTGGCCTGCTCGTCGCGATCGGGGTGCTCCTGGTGACCGGGCTGTGGAGCGACCTGACGGTCCAACTGCAGGGCTGGGTGTCCGGCTTCAAGACGGTGATCTGATGTTGTTCGACAAGGGGGCCCGCCCGTGAGCGTCGACGCTCCGGAGACCCAGGCAGCGCCGCAGGCGCCGAAGGACCGTCCGGCGGGCATCGGCCTGCTCGGCTGGCTGCGGTGGGGCTGGCGGCAGCTGACCTCCATGCGCACGGCGCTGGTGCTGCTGTTCCTCGTCGCGCTCGGCACCGTGCCCGGGTCGTTCCTTCCGCAGCGCGGGTCCGCGCCGGAGGACGTCACGACCTTCATCAGCAACCACAAGACGCTCGCGCCGTGGCTGGACAAGCTGTCGCTGTTCGACGTGTTCTCCGCGCCGTGGTTCGCGGCGATCTACATCCTGCTGTTCGTGTCCCTGGCCGGCTGCGTGCTGCCGCGGACCAAGCACCACTACGCGCAGCTGCGGGCCCGCCCGCCGAAGGCCCCGCGCAACCTCGGCCGGCTGCCGGAGGCCGCGTCGTACGAGACGGACGTCGCACCGGAGACCGTCCTCGCCGAGGCGCGGACGATCCTCAAGGAGCGGCGGTTCCGCGTCGACGCGTACGACGACGCGGTCGCCGCCGAGAAGGGCTACCTCCGGGAGACCGGCAACCTGGTCTTCCACCTCGCCCTGCTCGTGCTGCTGTTCGCGGTCGGCTCCGGGGCGGCGCTCGGCTACAAGGGCAACGTCCTGGTGACCGAGGGCGAGGGCTTCTCCAACACGCTCACCTCGTACGACGCGTTCAAGGGCGGCCGCAGCTTCAACTCCTCGACGCTGCCGCCGTTCACGGTCTGGGTCGATTCCTTCAAGGCCGGCTACCTCATGAGCGGCCCCAACCGGGGGCAGCCGACCAGCTTCGCGGCGAAGATCCGGTACAAGAACGGCCCGAAGTCCAAGGCCAAGCCGTACGACCTGCAGGTCAACCACCCGCTCAACGTGGACGGCGCCCGCGTCTACCTCCTGGGCCACGGCTACGCGCCGCGCTTCACCGTCCGCGACGGCAAGGGGCAGGTCGCCTTCCAGGGGGCGGTGCCGTTCCTGCCGACCAACGAGGCGACGTACGCCTCCGAGGGCGTCATCAAGGTGCCCGACGCTCAGCCCGATCAGCTCGGCTTCATCGGGCTGTTCTGGCCCACCGCCGCGCCGAACCAGCAGGGCAAGGTCGTGTCGGCCTTCCCCGCCGCGTGGAACCCGCAGGTGGCGCTGTTCGCCTTCAAGGGCGACCTCGGCCTGTCCAACGGCGCGCCGCAGTCGGTCTACCGGCTCGACACGAAGAACCTCAAGCCCATCCTCATGGGGAACAAGGTCAAGCCGCTGGCCACCGGCCAGACGCTGCAGCTGCCGAACGGCGCCGGATCGGTCACCTTCGACGGCTACAAGCAGTACGTCACCCTCGCGGTCAACCACGACCCTGGACGCGTCCCCGCGCTCGCCGCCGGCATCGTCGCGATCATGGGCATCGTCGCCTCGTTCCTCGTGCGCCGCCGCAGGGTGTGGGTGCGTGCGAAGGCCGCCGAGGGCGGGCGTACCGTGGTCGACGTCGGAGGACTCACGCTCGGCGGCGCCACCCCGGACTTCGACGCGATCGTCGAGCGGCTGAAGAAGGCCGCGCCCGAAGAACCCCCGAACACAGACGAGGAGTGACGACCGTGGTCGACACCCATCTGGCGAACCTGAGCAACCAGCTGATGCTCGGCGCGGTGCTGCTCTACGTCGTCGCGATGGTCGGATACGCCGCCGACATCGCGTTCGGGCGGCGGCGCGCCATGGCCGCGGCGCCGAGCGAGGCGAAGGTCCTCGTCGGCGCCGGCGGACCCGACACTGAGGCCGTCACGGACGTCGAGGAGACCGACGAGGACGAGGGCCGCCGGATCGAGTGGGGCCGGTTCGCCCTCCTCATCAACGTGCTCGCCTGGGGCGTCCACGGCGCCGAGATCGTCACCCGCGGCATGGCGGCCGACCGTGTGCCCTGGGGCAACATGTACGAGTTCATGTCCGCGATCACCTTCGCGGCCGTGACCGTCTACCTGGTGATGCTCTGGCGCTACAAGATCAACTGGCTGGGCCCGTTCCTCATGGTCGCCGTCGTCATCGCGCTCGGCATCGCCACGATCTGGCTGTACGACGACCCGGGCCCGCTCCGTCCGGCGCTGCACTCGTACTGGATCGCCATCCACGTCACCGCCGCCGTGACGGCCACGGGCGTCTTCACCGTCGCCGGCGTCGCCACGATCCTCTACCTCGTCAAGGCCCGCGAGAAGGCTTTCAAGCCGGGCGGCATCATGGATCGGGTCCCGGACGCCGAGACCCTCGACCGCATCTCGTACCGGACCATGATGTTCGGCTTCCCGATCTGGACGTTCGCCATCATCGCCGGCGCGATCTGGGCGGACTCCGCGTGGGGCCGCTACTGGGGCTGGGACCCCAAGGAGACCTGGTCGTTCATCACCTGGGTGGTGTACGCCGGGTACCTCCACGCCCGCGCCACCGCGGGCTGGCGCGGCCGCAAGGCGGCCGTCATCTCGCTGATCGCCTTCGGGTGTCTCCTTTTCAACTTTTTCGGAATCAACTACCTCGTCCACGGGTTGCACTCCTACGCTGGCTGATTAATTAAGCCCCACTGGCAACTTTTTACGTTCGATGTGCGTCAGATGGGTCGTGGGTGAATCTGGGAGGACACGGGTGGTTAACAGGCGGTCGACCGTCGGCATGGTGGTGATGGCGGCCCTGCTCGCCGGCGCGTCCGCGTGTTCGGGCAACAGCGAGGCCGGGACGAACGGCAACGGTGGAACGAAGGCCCCCGACGCCCAGGTGCGCGTCACTCCGGCCAACGGCACCGGTTCCGTGCGCCCCGACCAGGGCGTCTCGGTCGCGTCCTCGGGCGGCAAGCTCGAGCAGGTGACGGTGGCTCAGGGCGGCAAGGCCGTGCCGGGCGACTTCACCCCCGACCACACGCAGTGGAAGACCAAGTGGACGCTCGCGCCCGGCGCTTCGTACACCGTGAACGTCACGGCCAAGAACGCCAAGGGCAAGACGACCACGACCACCAGCAAGTTCCAGACGCAGAAGGCCACGGATACCTTCAAGATCACTGACATCACGCCGCAGCCCGGCGAGAAGGTCGGCGTGGGGATGCCGATCATCGTGACGTTCGACAAGCCGATCGCCAACAAGGCGAACGTCGAGCGGGCCCTCGAGGTCAAGTCGGACAAGGGCGACACCGGCGCCTGGCACTGGATGTCGAGCCAGCAGGTCGTCTTCCGCACCGAGAAGTTCTGGGGCGCGCACCAGAACGTCAACTTCACCGCCCACCTGGCCGGCGTGCGCGGCCTCAAGGGCGTGTACGGCACGAAGGACCAGTCGCGGTCCTTCAAGATCGGCGTGTCGAACGTCACCGTCGCCAACGCCAAGACCCACTACATGACGGTCAACCACGACGGCGTCGTCAAGAAGTTCCCGATCAGCACGGGCATGGGGACGACGACGGAGTACACCACGACCAGCGGTCTGCACATCACGCAGGAGAAGTCCGAGAGCGTGACGATGGAGTCGCCGAACCGGAAGAAGGGCGACCCGGGCTACTACAAGGAGGTCGTCAACCTCGCGGTCCGGATCACCAACAAGGGTGAGTACGTCCACCAGAGCGTCGGGGAGTACGACGCGCTCGGCCACCGCAACGCCAGCCACGGCTGCGTCCGCACCTCGCCGACCGGCGCCAAGTACTTCTACGGCATCTCCCAGCGCGGCGACATCGTGAACGTCACCGGCACCGACCGGAAGCTGTCCAACGAGGTCGACTCCAACGGCTGGGTGTTCTGGGCCCTGTCCTGGGACAAGTGGGTGAAGGGCAGCGCCCTGCACTGACCCGCCGAGAACGTCTCTCCGACCCCGGCCGCCGTCACCGGCGCCGGGGTTCGGTGTTTTTAATCCTCGCCGCGGAGGCGGCGGTCGAGCTGACGCAGGAACTCCGGATCGTCGTCCGGGCCGAGCGGACCGCGCTCGGCGGCGGCCTCCTCCCGGCCCTCGCCGCCCGCCGAGGTGAGGAAGTCCGGCGGCCACGCGGTGACGCCGGCGGTGACGAATCGGCGGCGCCGACCGAACAGGAGCCAGGCGATCGCACCGAGTTCGAAGCCGAGAAGCACGATGAGGAACCACGCGAACTTCGGCAGGTGCCGGGTTTCGCTCTCATCGGTCGACAGGACCTCGAACAGACAGAACAGCCAGACGCCGAGTGCGACCAGGACGAGCACGACGGCAAGGACGAGCATGGTCGCAGGGTAACCCGCCGACCTGAATGCCACCGAAGGGATGGCCGCAACGGGCCGCGGCTCGGCACCGCCAGGACGGCGTCGAGGTGACCACAGTGGGCCGTCGCCTGGGTGGGGATGACGTGTCCCCGAGGGCTGGCTTACGCTTCCGCCTAGCCGAGCGAGGGGACGTCTCATGCGTTACCGGGTGAACCGTCGCCAGCAGCTCGACGCACCCGCCGACGCCCGGACCGGGCGTCATCGCCGGAGCAAGGACTCCGCCGGCGACGCCGATCGGCCCGGCCGGCCCCGCCGCCTGCAGCCGAGGGACGCGCTCGGCCGGTTCCGTAAGCTCCGCCCCGACGAGGAGCGGCGCCTCACGGAGCGGAGTGACGGCGCGGCGATCGGGCCGGTGGACACCCCGGTCCCCGAGCGACCGGACGAACTCCGCTACACCTGGCGGGACTTCGAGCTCGACGAGGAGCTGCCCCGCGCCGCGCCCCATCGGCCGGACGCGCCCGACGTACGGGACGGACGGCGGCACTGCGGAGCCCTGGAGGACATTCTGTACCGCCAGTGGTATCCCGACGCCGATCCGGTGTCTCCGGACGTCGTCCGGGCCGTCGACAGCCTCGCCGAACTGCCCGATCTGCTCAAGGACAAGCTGGCCGAAGGCCTCAGCGGGATCTACGTCGGCTCCGGAGGCGTCCCGGACCTCGACGACATGGACTACCTCCGAGGCGAGCCGCTTCCGTCGGGCAAGGGCACCTGGGACATCTGCGCCGGGGCGTACGGCGATCGCACGATCGTGGTCGGCGACCGTCCGTCACCTACGCCGGACGTGATGCTTCATGAGATCGGTCATGCCCTCGATGACATCGATGGCACGATGACCGAAGACGGCGGTCGACAATGGCAGTCCGACACCCCGGAGTTCCGTGCACTGTACGCCCAATGTCTTCCACACTTGGAGAGTGAGTTTCACCGGCAGGCGGAAGATCTCGGTCGCCACGAGTTCTTCGCGGACGCCTTCGCCGCGATCGCGTCGCGGCAACGGCCCGCGCTTGTCGACATGCTCGGCGGGGATACCCGTACGGCGCTGAATGTGATGCTTTTCTTCAACCGCAAATACGGGATTTAGGTGATCTGCGATGTACGTGATCAGACTCCCCGGCGGTAACCTGCGGGTGCCCGCGAGCGTGTTGG
Organism: Actinoallomurus acanthiterrae; assembly: GCF_054775715.1. Taxonomy (NCBI): domain Bacteria; kingdom Bacillati; phylum Actinomycetota; class Actinomycetes; order Streptosporangiales; family Thermomonosporaceae; genus Actinoallomurus; species Actinoallomurus acanthiterrae. The sequence continues at coordinate 1,149,562 of NZ_BAAHCO010000001.1, forward strand.
CGCGTGGCCGACAGACGCACGGTGGCGCGGGGAGCGTGATCGGACAGGCCTACGTGGAGATCGGCCCGGAGGATCCCGACTACCAGCGGCTTCTCGCCCAGTCGATCTCGGAAGAGGAGATGGCGGAAAAACGCCGCCGGTGGCGCGAGGACGATGAGGCGCTGCGCGCCGAATTCGAGGAGTTCAAGGCCCGACAGCCAGAGGAGTGACGGCGAGTCGCGGTCGCCGTCGGTCGCGCGTCTAGCGGCTCAGTTCGCTGCGTACGGAGGCCTCGACCGGCTCCTCGCCCCTCAGTAGGGCGTGCACCTCGGATTCCCGGAAACGGCGGTGGCCTCCCGGGGTCCGGATGCTGCTGATCCGGCCTGCCGCAGCCCATCGCGTGACAGTTTTCGGGTCGACCCGGAACAGGGCGGCGACCTCACCCGGGGTCAGCAGGCGCTCGCTCGTACTCTCCACGTTTTCTCTCCCCCTTTGTCCCGCTCTCGTCGCGGGTGGACTGTTTCTCAGTCTGCCGTGTCAAGACCGATTTCTCCCTTGTTTTCGGAAAAGATCACGCTACGTAGTTTTGTGACATGCAGTAATGACTACACGTGACCGACCAGTTTCGAACTCCGTGGCGCGCGGTCGCTTCGCTACCCGGCAGACGGCCAGATGGCACCGGTCGTACGGTGAGATGACGACAGCCCGACGGTGAGATGATCACCGCTCCGGGGTGAGACGGCGACCGGCGCGCGGCGACCCGTTCACTCCCCGTAGGGTGATCGATATGCCCGATCTTGTGACTTTGGAGGAGATCGAGGACGCCGCTCGGCGGCTGTCCGGCGTCGCCATCCGCACCCCCTTGGTACCGCTTCGCGGTACGGCGCCCTCCGCTCCTCTCCTGCTGAAGGCCGAGTCGCTGCAGCCGGTCGGCTCCTTCAAGCTCCGCGGCGCGTACGCCGCGATCAGCGCGCTGCCCGAGGAGGAGCGGAAGAGCGGCGTCATCGCGCACTCCAGCGGCAACCACGCGCAGGCCGTCGCGTACGCCGCGCACGTCCTCGGCATCCCGGCCGTCCTCGTGGTCCCGAACACGACACCGGCCGTGAAGGTCGACGCCTGCCGCCTGCTCGGTGCGGAGATCGTCTTCGTCGAGCCGACCATCGAGGCCCGCGTCGAGATGGCCGACCGCCTGGCCGCCGCCCACGGGTACGCGCTCATCCCGCCGTTCGACGACCGCAGGATCATCGCGGGTCAGGGCACGATCGGCCTGGAGATCCTCGACGACGAACCCGAGGTGGACGCGGTCTTCGTGCCCATCAGCGGCGGGGGACTGATCTCCGGCATCGCCGCGGCGATCAAGGCGAAGCGGCCCGAGACCAAGGTCATCGGCGTGGAGCCGGAGCTGGCCGCCGACGCGAAGGCGTCCTTCCTCGCCGGCCAGCGGATCGGCTGGCCGGCCGCCGAGACCGGCCGTACGATCGCCGACGCCCTGCGCGTCGAGCGCATCGGCGAACTGCCGTTCGAGCACATCCGCGCGTACGTCGACGACATCATCACCGTCGGCGAGGACGCGATCCGGGACGCGATGCGGCTGCTCGCCCGTCGCGCGGGCCTGGTCGCCGAGCCGGGCGGGGCGGTCACGACCGCCGGGCACCTCGCCTCGACCGCCTCCCGCGGCCGCCACCACGCGGGCCGCCCGCAGCGCCACGTCGCCGTCGTCTCCGGCGCCAACGTCGACCCGACGCTGTACGCGGAGATCCTCGCGGAGGAGCCGCCGGCACCGAGTGACGTCTCATCCGGGGACCGGCGACGCGCACTGACGCGGATCCGGGAGAGCGGCTCGGGACGACGTGAGCCCGGGCTGGTGGCCGGGGTTCCGGGAGACGGGCGCCTCGGGCCGGCGCGGATCTGGAGGCCGGTGGCCAGCGGTGATGCGGGTCCGGGGCCCGGCGAGCCGGGCCCCGGGCGGACCTTCGGAGGGTAGGGATACCCTCAGAGGGTCATGCGTTCCGTATTCCTTTACACCCTTGCCCGGTTCGTGCTGTTCGGCGCGACCGCCGGAGTGCTGTTCCTCGTCGGCGCGCGTGGCTTCCTGCTGCTCGCGCTGGCGGTCCTGATCAGCGGCATCGTCAGCTTCGTCCTGCTGTCCCGGCAGCGCGACGCGATCTCGACCTCCGTGACCCGGCGCGCCGCCCGGATGCGGGAGAACCTCGCCGAAGGCGCCGCCCGCGAGGACGCCGACGACGAGGAGGACTCCGCGTCGTCCGTTCAGCAGGCGGGCCGCGCGGACGACGACCCGGAGCCCGCGGCCCTGGCCGAGCCGCCCCTCGCCGAGCGGCGTGCGGACGGCGACCCGGAGCCGGTCGTCGGCAGCCGGAAGCCCGCGGCGAACGGCCCGGACGCCGCTTCTTAAGCCCGCTTCTCCGCGCAAGCCCGCTTCCCGCACAAGGGCGGCGGGTTCCTCAGCGGACGGCGTGGTGGAGGGCGACGGCGCCGAAGGTGAGGTTGCGCCAGCGCACCGAGGTCCAGCCGGCCTCCTGGATGAGCCGGGCGAATGCCGCCTGGTCGTGCCAGGCCGCCGTCGACTCCGCCAGGTAGTGGTAGGAGTCCGGGTTCGAGCTGACCTTGGCCATCAGCGGCAGGCCGACCTTCAGGTGCAGGCCGTGCATGGTCCGGATCACCGGGTTCGGCGGCCGGCTGACCTCACAGACGACCAGTCGCCCGCCCGGCCTCGTCACCCGGCGCATCTCCGCGAGTGCGTGGACGGTGTCGTTGACGTTACGAATCCCGAACGAGATGGTCACGGCGTCGAACGACGAATCGGCGAACGGCAGCCGCAGCGCGTCTCCGGCGACGAACCGCAGGCCCGCCGAGCCGTTGCGGCGCACGCCCTCCTGCAGCATGCCGAGGGAGAAGTCGCAGGCGATGGTGTGCGCGCCCGCCTGCGCGAACGGAACCGAGGAGGTGCCGGTGCCGGCCGCCAGGTCGAGGACCCGCTCACCAGGCCGTACGTCCAGGGCCTTGACGACCTCGCGGCGCCACACCCGGTCCAGCCCGCCGGTCATCAGGTCGTTGAGCAGGTCGTATCGCGCGGCGGTGCGGTCGAACATCGCCGCCACCTCGGCCGGTCGCTTATCCAGGGATGCCCGCGTCATGAACGGTAAGCGTACGCAAGCCCTCGGTTAACGCCGCATGCGGGAGGGCGCGTACGATCGGGCCGCGCGCGTGGTTCCCCTGGAATGTCACGCAAGGTTTACACTCACGGTGTAAGCCGCTTGTGAAGTGCTTCACAAAAGAACAAGAGAGCAGACGCACCCCGGGTCGCACCCGGCTCCACGCAGCCCCGTACGATCCGTCGCGGCATCGCCCCCGACCCGGGGCGGCACAACCGAAACCGTGCACCCGAAGGATTCTCGTGACCGAGCCAGTGTCCATACCGCAGCAGGACTCCGCGACCGAGGCCGACGTCATCGTCGTCGGTGCCGGCCCGGCGGGTTCGACGACGGCATACCACCTGGCGCAGACGGGCCTGAACGTCCTCCTGCTGGAGAAGACGACGTTCCCGCGCGAGAAGGTGTGCGGTGACGGCCTGACCCCGCGCGCGGTCAAACAGCTGATCAAGATGGGCGTCGACCTCGACGCGCCCGGCTGGATCCGGAACAAGGGCCTGCGGATCATCGGCGGCGGCACCCGTCTGGAGCTGCCCTGGCCCGATCTGGCGAGCTACCCCGACTACGGCCTGGTCCGTACGCGCATGGACTTCGACCAGATTCTCGTCGAGCGCGCCATCGCCGCCGGGGTCAAGCTCCGCATGAACACCAACGTGACCGGCCCGGTCCTCGACGACCGCACCGGCCGGATCACCGGCGTCGTCGCCAAGACCGACGACGGCGAGGTCACGTTCAAGGCGCCGCTCGTCGTCGCCGCCGACGGCAACTCCACCCGGCTCTCGCTCGCCATGGGGCTGCGCAAGCGCGACGACCGGCCGATCGGCGTGGCGGTCCGGCGCTACTACACGAGCCCGCGCCACGACGACGACTACCTCGAGTCCTGGCTGGAACTGTGGGACGGCGACCGGCTGCTGCCCGGCTACGGCTGGATCTTCGGCGTCGGCGACGGCACCTCCAACGTCGGTCTCGGCCTGCTCAACACGAGCGAGGCGTTCAAGAACGTCGACTACCGCGCCCTGCTGAAGAGCTGGCTCGCCGGAATGCCGCAGGAGTGGGGCTACCAGGAGGACAACGCCACCGGCCCGGTGCGCGGCGCCGCCCTGCCGATGGGCTTCAACCGGACGCCGCACTACACGCGCGGCCTCGTGCTGGTCGGCGACGCGGGCGGCATGATCAACCCGTTCAACGGCGAAGGCATCGCGTACGCGATGGAGTCCGGGGAGATGGCGGCCGAGATCATCGCCCAGGCGCTGGGCCGGCCCACCGCCGCGCAGCGTGAGCGTGCCCTGCACGACTACCCGCGCGTGCTGAAGGAGACCTATGGCGGCTACTACACGATCGGGCGGATCTTCGTGAAGGCGATCGGTGATCCGCGCATCATGAAGTTCGCGACACGCCACGGCCTGCCGCACCCGACGCTGATGCGGTTCACGCTGAAGCTGCTCGCCAACCTCACGGATCCGCGGGGCGGCGACGCGATGGACCGGGTCATCAACGCGATGTCGAAGATGGCGCCGGCGGCGTGAGACCCCGAGAGAAGAAGTGATGATCGCGTTGCCTAGGATTTTCACAGCGCCGGAGGCGTGTTCGCAGGCACTCACCGAGAGGGGGGTGTAGGGATCTTGAACCTCTACGTTCCTATTGTCGTACTGGGCGCACTCGCGCTGCTGTTCGCCGTCGGCTCGGTGATCATGGGGTCCTTCACGGGGCCCAAGCGCTGGAACCGCGCCCGGCTCGAGGCGTACGAATGCGGTATCGAACCGACGCCGCAGCCGGTCGGCGGCGGTCGCTTCCCGGTGAAGTACTACCTGACGGCGATGCTGTTCATCGTCTTCGACATTGAGATCATCTTCCTCTACCCCTGGGCGGTCGCGTTCGACCACATGGGGCTGTTCGGTCTCGTCGAAATGGTGCTCTTCATCGTCACCGTCCTCATCGCGTACGCCTACGTGTGGCGTCGCGGTGGTCTGGAGTGGGACTGACAATGGGTCTTGAAGAGAAACTCCCCGCTGGTGTGCTGCTGACCACGGTCGAGCAGGTCATCGGGCTGGCGCGGAAGAGCTCGGTGTGGCCGGCGACGTTCGGCCTCGCCTGTTGCGCCATCGAGATGATGGCGACGGGCGACCCGCGCCACGACTTCTCCCGATGGGGCATGGAGCGCGCCTCGGGCTCGCCGCGACAGGCCGACCTGATGATCGTCGCCGGTCGGGTGAGCCAGAAGATGGCCCCCGTGCTCCGGCAGATCTACGACCAGATGGCCTCGCCGAAGTGGGTCATCGCGATGGGCGTGTGCGCCTCCTCCGGCGGCATGTTCAACAACTACGCGATCGTCCAGGGCGTCGACCACATCGTGCCGGTCGACATCTACCTGCCCGGCTGCCCGCCGCGCCCGGAGATGCTGCTCGACGCGATCCTCAAGCTGCACGACAAGATCCAGAACACCAAGATGGGCGTGCACCGCAAGCGGGAGATCGAGGAGCTCGAGAAGGCCAAGCTCCGCCAGCTGCCCCTCCTGGACCAGCCCGAGGTGGTGTCGTGACCAGCCAGCATCCCGAGCAGCAGGCCGAGCAGGCCGCCGACCAGCTGCCCGCGCACGCCGAGGAAGACCGGCGGGAGCAGCCGGTCGCCCGCATGGGCATGTTCGGCGCGAAGACCACCGGTGACACCTCGGGATACGGCAAGCTCGTCGTCCGGCAGGCACCGAAGGTCTCCAGCCCGCGCCCGTACGGCGGTCCCCGCACGACCGGCGCCGAGGGCGAGTTCGACGAGATCGCGAACGAGCTCGAGCGGGCCTACCCCGAGTTCGGCGAGGCGATCGAGCGGGTCGTCGTGGACCGGGGCGAGCTGACGCTCGTCATCCGCCGCGAGCACCTGGCCGCGGTCGCCCAGACCCTGCGCGACGACCCGAAGCTGCGCTTCGAGCTGTGCACCGGCGTCTCCGGCGTGCACTACCCGGCCGAGACCGGCGCGGAGCTGCACGCGGTCTACCCGCTGCTGTCGATGACCCACAACCGGCGCGTCCGGCTGGAGGTCACCTGCCCCGACACCGACCCGCACGTCCCCTCGCTCGTCGCGGTCTACCCGACCAACGACTGGCACGAGCGCGAGACGTACGACTTTTTCGGGATCGTCTTCGACGGCCACCCGGCGCTGACGCGGATCATGATGCCGGACGACTGGCAGGGCCACCCGCAGCGCAAGGACTACCCCCTCGGCGGCATCCCCGTCGAGTACCGCGGGGCGAAGGTGCCCCCGCCCGACGAGAGGAGGTCGTACGTATGACCGCCACCGACTACGACGCGTACGGCACCGGTGAGGCGACCGAGGGCACCGTCTACAACGTGGGCGGCCAGGACTGGGACCAGATCGTCGACGCCGCGGCGTCCGGCGACGAGGACCGCATGGTCGTCAACATGGGTCCCCAGCACCCGTCGACGCACGGCGTGCTCCGGCTCATCCTGACGCTCGACGGCGAGACGGTCGACGAGGCCCGGCTGGGCATCGGCTACCTCCACACCGGCATCGAGAAGAACATGGAGTACCGGACGTGGACCCAGGGGACCACGTTCTGCACCCGCATGGACTACCTCGCGCCGCTGTTCAACGAGGCGTCGTACTGCCTCGCGGTGGAGAAGCTGCTCGGCGTCACCGACGACGTCCCGGAGCGGGCGCAGGTCATCCGGGTGATGATGATGGAGGTCAACCGGATCTCCTCGCACCTGGTCGCGATCGCGACGTTCGGCCTGGAGCTCGGCGCCACCACCGTCATGCTCAACGGGTTCATCGAGCGCGAGTACGCCCTCGACATCTTCGAGATGGTCGCGGGCCTGCGGATGAACATGGCCTACATCCGGCCGGGCGGCGTCGCGCAGGACCTCCCGCCGGGCGCGATCGACAAGATCGGTGACTTCGTCAAGCGGGAGAAGCAGCGGCTCAAGCAGCTGCGCAAGCTCCTCGACGCGAACCCGGTGTTCGTGGCGCGGACGAAGGACATCGCCTATCTCGACCTGACCGGCTGCATGGCGCTGGGCATCACTGGCCCGGTCCTGCGCGCCGCGGGCCTGCCGTGGGACCTGCGCAAGACCCAGCCGTACTGCGGTTACGAGACGTACGAGTTCGACGTGCCGACGGTGCAGACCTGCGACGTGTACGGCCGCTACCTCGTCCGCATGGCGGAGATGGAAGAGTCCCTGAAGATCATCGAGCAGTGCCTCGACCGGCTGAGCTCCGGCTCCGCCAAGTCGGGCCCGGTGATGATCGAGGACAAGAAGATCGGCTGGCCGGCGCAGCTCGCGCTGGGGCCCGACGGCATGGGCAACTCGCCGAACCACATCGCGCACATCATGGGCCAGTCCATGGAGGCCCTCATCCACCACTTCAAGCTGGTGACCGAGGGATTCCGCGTCCGGCCGGCCAGGTGTACGCCGCGGTGGAGTCGCCGCGCGGCGAGCTCGGCTGTCACGCGGTCAGCGACGGCGGCACCCGCCCGTACCGGGTGCACTTCCGCGACCCGTCGTTCACCAACCTGCAGGCGGCCCCGGCGATGTCCGAGGGCGGCCAGGTCGCCGACATCATCGCGGCGGTCGCGAGTATCGACCCGGTCATGGGGGGAGTCGACCGATGAGTTTCGAGCCAGAGATGCTGGAGCGGCTCGAACGGGACGCGAAAGAGATCATCGCCCGCTACCCGAAGCCGCGGTCGGCGCTGCTGCCGATGCTGCACCTGGTGCAGTCCGAGGTCGGCTACGTCAGCGAGGACGGCATTCAGTTCTGCGCCGACATGCTGGGCATCACGCCCGCGCAGGTCACCGGCGTCGCGACCTTCTACACGCAGTACAAGCGGGAGCCGGTCGGCGACTACCACGTCGGCGTGTGCATCAACACGCTGTGCGCGGTCATGGGCGGCGACCAGATCTGGGAGGAGCTGTCCGAGCACGTCGGCGTCGGTCACGACGAGGCGACCGAGGACGGCAAGGTCAGCCTCGAGCGGATCGAGTGCAACGCCGCCTGCGACTTCGCCCCTGTGGTGATGGTCAACTGGGAGTTCTTCGACGACATGACGCCGGAGAAGGCCAAGCAGCTCGTCGACGACCTGCGCGCCGGCAAGGCGGTCGCCCCGACCCGCGGCCCGGGCTCGGTGTGCAGCTGGAAGCAGGCGTCGCGGGTGCTCGCGGGCTTCAACGACGGCCGCGCCGGAGAGGGCGTGCAGGCCGGTCCGGAGTCGCTGGTCGGCCTGGAGCTGGCCAAGCGCAACGGCTGGACCGCTCCTGAGCCCGAGCAGGAGACCAAATGACCACTCTGACCCCGATCCTGACGAAGACCTGGGACCAGGCCGACTCGTTCACCCTGCGCGGGTACGAGAACGCCGGCGGCTACCAGGCGTTCCGCACGGCCCTGAGCACGAACCCGGACGACCTCATCCAGGCGGTGAAGGACTCCGGCCTGCGCGGCCGTGGCGGCGCGGGCTTCCCGACCGGCCTGAAGTGGGGCTTCATCCCGCAGGGCGACGGCAAGCCGCACTACCTCGTCGTCAACGCGGACGAGTCCGAGCCGGGCACGTGCAAGGACATCCCGCTGATGATGGCCAACCCACACGTGCTGATCGAGGGCATCATCATCAGCTCGTTCGCGATCCGCGCGAACCACGCCTTCATCTACGTGCGCGGTGAGGTCCTGCACGTCATCCGCCGCCTGCAGCAGGCGGTCGCGGACGCGTACGAGGCGGGTTACCTCGGTAAGGACATCCTCGGCTCCGGCTTCGACCTGGAGCTTGTCGTCCACTCCGGCGCCGGCGCGTACATCTGCGGCGAGGAGACGGCGCTGCTCGACTCCCTCGAGGGATACCGCGGCCAACCCCGGCTCAAGCCTCCCTTCCCGGCGGTGGCCGGCCTGTACGGCGGCCCCACCGTCATCAACAACGTCGAGTCGATCGCCAGCGTTCCCGGCATCGTCGCGAACGGCGCCGACTGGTTCGCCGCGATGGGCACCGAGAAGTCCAAGGGCTTCGGCATCTTCAGCCTGTCCGGCCACGTGACCCGGCCGGGCCAGTACGAGGCGCCGTTGGGCATCACGCTCCGCGAGCTGCTCGACATGGCGGGCGGCATCCGGAACGGCCACCGGCTGAAGTTCTGGACGCCGGGCGGCTCCTCCACGCCGCTCTTCACCGACGAGCACCTCGACGTGCCGCTGGACTTCGAGTCGGTCGGCGCGGCGGGTTCCATGCTCGGCACCCGGGCGCTGCAGCTCTTCGACGAGACGACCTGCGTCGTCCGGGCGGTGCTGCGCTGGAGCGAGTTCTACGCGCACGAGTCGTGCGGTAAGTGCACGCCGTGCCGCGAGGGCACGTACTGGTACAAGCAGATGCTCAAGCGCCTGGAGAAGGGCGAGGGCAGCGAGAAGGACCTCGACACCCTCCTCGACCTGTCGGACAACATCCTGGGCCGGTCGTTCTGCGCGCTCGGCGACGGCGCGACCAGCCCGGTGACCTCGTCCATCCAGTACTTCCGCGACGAGTACATCCAGCACTTCGAACAGGGCGGCTGTCCCTTCGACCGGGCCGCCTCGACCGCGTGGGCAGGTGGAAAGTGACCGTCACCGACAGCACCGGGGTCGAGAAGCGCGAGGACCTGATCTCCGTCACGATCGACGGCTTCGAGATCAGTGTTCCGAAGGGCACGCTGATCATCCGGGCCGCCGAGCTGCTCGGCATCCAGATCCCGCGGTTCTGTGACCACCCGCTGCTCGACCCCGTCGGCGCCTGCCGCCAGTGCCTGGTGGAGATCCCGGACGCCGGCAACGGGCGGCCGATGCCCAAGCCGCAGGCGTCCTGCACCACCACGGTCATGCCGGGGATGGTGATCCAGACCCAGCTGACCTCGCCGGTGGCGGACAAGGCCCAGCACGGTGTGATGGAGCTGCTGCTCATCAACCACCCGCTGGACTGCCCGATCTGCGACAAGGGCGGCGAGTGCCCGCTGCAGAACCAGGCGATGTCCAACGGCCGCGGCGAGTCCCGGTTCGTCGAGACGAAGCGGACGTTCCCGAAGCCGGTCGCGCTGTCCTCGCAGGTGCTGCTTGACCGCGAGCGGTGCATCCAGTGCGCCCGCTGCACCCGGTTCGCCGACCAGATCGCGGGCGACGCGTTCATCGACCTGCTCGAGCGCGGCGCCAAGGAGCAGGTCGGCGCCGCGACCGACGAGCCGTTCCAGTCGTACTTCTCCGGCAACACGGTGCAGATCTGCCCGGTCGGCGCGCTGACCGGCGCGGCGTACCGCTTCCGCTCCCGCCCGTTCGACCTGGTGTCGACGCCGAGCGTCTGCGAGCACTGCGCCTCCGGCTGCGCCCAGCGCACCGACCACCGGCGCGGCAAGGTGACGCGCCGGCTGGCCGGTGACGACCCGCAGGTCAACGAGGAGTGGAACTGCGACAAGGGCCGGTGGGCGTTCACGTACGCCACCCAGCCCGACCGCCTGACCCACCCGCTGATCCGCAACGAGGACGGCGTGCTGGAGCCGGCGTCCTGGCCGGAGGCGCTGAGCGTCGCGGCCGAGGGCCTGGCCCGCGCCCGGGGCAAGGCGGCCGTGCTGACCGGCGGCCGCGTCACGCTCGAGGACGCCTACGCGTACAGCAAGTTCGCCCGCATCGCGCTCGGCACGAACGACATCGACTTCCGCGCCCGCGCGCATTCGGGCGAGGAGGCCGAGTTCCTGGCCGCGACCGTCGCGGGCCGGCCGATCACGGTGTCCTACGCCGATCTGGAGCAGGCCCCGGCGGTGCTGCTCGCCGGCTTCGAGCCGGAGGAGGAGTCGCCGATCGTCTTCCTGCGGCTCCGCAAGGCGGCCCGCAAGCACGGTCTGAAGGTCTACTCCGTCGCGCCGTTCGCCACGCGCGGCCTGCGCAAGATGTCCGGCACGCTGCTGAAGACGGTGCCGGGCGGCGAGGCCGAGACCCTGGGCGACCTGATCACCGGGACGGCCCGGGACGACGCGGGCAAGGCCGCGGCCGAGCTGCTCAAGGCCGAGGGCGCGATCGTGCTCATCGGCGAGCGGCTCGCGTCGGTGCCCGGCGCGCTGTCGGCCGCCGGCCGCCTGGCCACGGCCACCGGCGCCCGCCTGGCGTGGATCCCGCGCCGGGCCGGTGAGCGCGGCGCCGTCGAGGCCGGCGCGCTGCCGACCCTGCTGCCGATCGGCCGCCCGGTCACCGACGCCGCCGCGCGCGGCGAGGTCGCCCGGGCCTGGACCGTGAGCGCGCTGCCGGAGACGCCGGGCCGCGACACCGAGGGCATCCTCGCCGCCGCGCGGGACGGGGAGATCGACGCGCTGCTCGTCGGCGGCGTCGACCCGCACGACCTGCCGGACCCGGCCGCCGCGCTGGAGGCGCTGGAGACCACCCCGTTCATCGTCAGCCTCGAGCAGCGGGTCAGCGCGGTCACCGACCGCGCCGACGTGGTGCTGCCGGTGGCGACGGTGACGCAGAAGGCCGGGACGTTCGTCAACTGGGAGGGCCGCGGCCGCCAGTTCGACGTCGTGCTCAAGACTCCCGGCGTCATGTCGGACCTGAAGGTGCTGGCCGCCATCGCCGACCAGCTCGACGTCCACCTGGGCCTGCCGGACTCGGCGGCGGCCCGCCGCGAGCTGGCCGCGCTCGGCGCGTTCCGCGGCGACCGGCCGAGCCTGCCGAGCGTGCCCGCCGCCGTTCCCGCGGACCCGGGCAAGGGCGAGGCGCTGCTGGCGACCTGGCGGATGCTGCTCGACGCGGGCCGGATGCAGGACGGCGAGCCGTACCTCGCGGGCACCGCGAAGGTGCCGGTCGCCCGCGTGAGCGTGGCGACGGCCGAGGAGATCGGAGTGGACGGGAAGGTCACCGTGGCCACGGCGCACGGCGAGATCACCCTTCCGCTGGAGATCGTCGACATGCCGGATCGCGTGGTCTGGCTCCCCGAGAACTCCCCGGGCTGCGCGGTCCACCGGGACCTGGGCGTTTCGGCCGGGGCGGTCGTGAAGATCCAGAACGGGAGCGTCGCATGAACGCCACCCACGTCCTCGCCGAGGGCGCCACGCTGAACAGCTTCGGGCACGACCCGTGGTGGATTATCGGGCTCAAGGCGCTGGTGGTCTTCGTGTTCCTGCTGCTGACGGTGCTGATCACCGTCTGGGCGGAGCGCCGGATCATCGGCCGGATGCAGCTGCGGCCCGGCCCGAACCGCGCCGGCCCCTTCGGCATCCTGCAGGCGCTGTTCGACGGCATCAAGGGCGCGCTGAAGGAGGACATCGTCCCGCGCGGCGTGGACAAGGTGGTGTTCTTCCTCGCGCCGATCCTCGCCGCCGCGCCCGCGATGGTGTCGTTCTCGATCATCCCGTGGGGCGGGGTCGTCTCGATCGGCGGGCACAAGACGCCGCTGCAGCTGGCCGACCTGCCGGTCGCGGTGCTGCTGCCGCTGGCGATGGCCTCGATCGGCGTGTACGGCTTCGTGCTCGCCGGCTGGTCGTCGATGTCGCCGTACGCCCTGCTGGGCGGGTTGCGCTCCAGCGCCCAGGTGATCTCGTACGAGATCGCGATGGGCCTGTCGTTCGTGGCGGTGTTCCTGTTCGCCGGGTCGCTGTCCACCTCGGAGATCGTCGCCGCGCAGGCGCACGGCAGCGCGTTCAAGATCGCCGGGATGACGTTCCACACGCCGTCCTGGTACGCGGTCCTGCTGTTGCCGTCGTTCGTGATCTACATCTTCACGATGATGGGGGAGTCGGGACGTATCCCGTTCGACCTGCCCGAGGGCGAGGGCGAGCTGGTCGCCGGCTACCACACCGAGTACTCGTCGCTGAAGTTCATGATGTTCTACCTCGCCGAGTACGTGAACATGACGACGCTGTCGGCGCTGTGCGTGACGCTCTTCCTCGGCGGCTACCGCGCCCCGTGGCCGATCACCTGGTTCTGGTCCGGCGCCAACGCCGGCTGGTGGCCGATCCTGTGGTTCCTGGTCAAGATCTGGATGTTCACCTTCTTCTTCATCTGGCTGCGCGCCGCCCTGCCGCGGGTCCGCTACGACCAGCTGATGAAGCTCGGCTGGAAGGTCCTCATCCCGGTCTCGCTCGGCTGGATCCTCTTCGTGTCGGCGGTGCGGGCCCTGCGCAACGAGAAGCACGACGTCGGGCCGATCATGCTGATCGCCGCTCTGGTCGCCGTGCTCCTGCTGCTCGGCTCGTTCGTCTGGGAACGGACGTCGGCGGGCGAGGCGCAGCCGGAGGAGGCCGAGGCCGGGGCCGACGGCGATCCGATGGCGGGCGGGTTCCCGGTGCCGCCGCTCGACGCGCCGCACTACCACGGCGTCGGCAACGCCCGTGCGTCCAACTCTGCGGAGGCCACCCGTGCTTGATTTCCTGAACCCGATCAAGGGGTTCGGCGTCGCTTTCCACCAGATGCTCAGCAAGACCGAGGTGGTGGAGTACCCCGAGGTCAAGAAGCCCACGGCGCCGCGCTTCCACGGCCGTCACCAGCTGAACCGCTGGCCCGACGGCCTGGAGAAGTGCGTCGGCTGCGAGCTGTGCGCGTGGGCGTGCCCGGCGGACGCGATCTACGTCGAGGGTGCCGACAACACCGAGGAGGAGCGGTTCTCCCCGGGTGAGCGTTACGGCCGCACCTACCAGATCAACTACCTGCGGTGCATCCTCTGCGGGCTGTGCATCGAGGCGTGCCCGACGCGGGCGCTCACGATGACCAACGAGTACGAGCTCGCCGACGACAGCCGCGAGAGCCTCATCTACACCAAGGAGATGCTGCTCGCGCCGCTGACCGAGGCCATGGAGGCTCCGCCGCACGAGATGCGTCTCGGCGAGACCGAGGAGGACTACTACCTCCTCGGCGCCAAGAGCGATTCCAAGGACGGTGCCAAATGACCGGGGTTGCGGCCGCGGGCGCGCACCAGACGGGCGAGAGCGCGATCTTCTGGATCCTCGCGGTCGTCTCGGTCGGGGCGGCCCTCGGCATGATCCTCACGCGTAAGGCCGTGCACTCGGCACTGATGCTGGCGGCGGTGATGTTCTCGCTCGCGGTGCTGTACGCCGTGAACGAGGCGCCGTTCCTGGCATTCGTGCAGGTGATCGTCTACACCGGCGCGGTGCTGATGCTCTTCCTGTTCGTCGTCATGATCATCGGTGTCAGCTCGACCGACTCGCTGATCGAGACGATCAAGGGTCAGCGCGTCGCCGCCGCGATCGTGGGCATCGCCTTCGCCGTCCTGCTGTTCGTCGGGTTCGGCCACGCGGCGCTGCCGAAGTCGGCCGGCCTGAAGGACGCCAACGCGGGCGGCGGCAACGTCATGGGCCTGGCGCGGCTGATCTTCACCAAGTACGTCTTCGCGTTCGAGGTGACCAGCGCCCTGCTGATCACCGCGGCGCTGGGCGCGATGGTGCTCGCCCACCGCGAGCGGCTCCGCCCGAAGCCGACGCAGAAGCAGCTGTCGAAGGAGCGGATCAAGAGCGACCGCGTCTCGCCGCTGCCGCCGCCCGGCACGTACGCCCGGCACAACGCCGTCGACATGCCGGCCCTGCTGCCGGACGGCAGCATCTCCGAGCTCTCGGTCAGCCCGGTCATCGCCCGGCGCCGTACCGGTGAGCACGAGGACCTGCACGGCGCGTCGCCCGAGGCGGTCGTCCGGCAGGAGACCAAGACGGTCAAGGCCGTGATCGCCAAGCCGGTCGAGGTCGAGGAGGAAGAACAGTGACGGGCCACTACTTGGTTCTGTCCGCCATCCTGTTCACGATCGGCGGGATCGGCGTGCTGATCCGCCGCAACGCCATCGTGGTCTTCATGTGCGTCGAGCTCATGCTCAACGCCACCAACCTGGCGTTCGTGGCCTTCGCCCGCATGCACGGCAGCCTCGACGGGCAGATCATCGCGTTCTTCGTGATGGTCGTCGCCGCGGCCGAGGTCGTCGTCGGACTGGCGATCATCATGACGATCTTCCGGAGCAGGAAGTCCTCGTCGGTCGACGACGCCAACCTGCTGAAGTACTGAGGACATCTCGATGACCACGATGAACGCTGTTCTTGCCGCCGCGGGGCCGGAACTCCACCCCCAGGCGGCCGAGGGCGTCCAGTCCGCCGCCTGGCTGCTGATCGCCCTGCCGCTGGCCGGCGCGGCGATCCTGCTGCTGAGCGGGCGCCGCACCGACAAGTGGGGCCACCTGCTGGGCACCGCGATGTCCCTCGGGGCCTTCGTCGTCGGTGTCCTCGCGTTCGTGCAGATGCTGGGCCAGGGGGCCGAGGGGCGCAGTCGGTTCGTGCACCTCTTCGAGTACATCCCGGCCGGCTCCCTGAAGATCAATATGAACCTGCTGATCGACCCACTGTCGATCAGCTTCGTGCTGTTGATCACAGGCGTCGGCTCGCTGATCCACATCTATTCGATCGGCTACATGAGCCACGACCCGGACCGGCGGCGGTTCTTCGCCTACCTGAACCTGTTCGTGGCGGCGATGCTGCTGCTCGTGCTCGCCGACAACTACGTCGGCCTGTACATCGGCTGGGAGGGCGTCGGTCTCGCCTCGTACCTGCTGATCGGGTTCTGGCAGCACAAGCCGAGCGCGGCGACGGCGGCCAAGAAGGCGTTCATCGTCAACCGGGTCGGCGACTTCGGCCTCTCGGTCGGGATCATGGTGATGTTCGCGACGTTCGGCTCGCTGAGCTACCAGGACGTCTTCGGCCACGCCTCGCAGGCGTCGCAGGGCACCATCACCGCGATCGGCCTGCTGCTCCTGCTCGGCGCCTGCGGTAAGTCCGCCCAGCTGCCGCTGCAGTCCTGGCTGCTGGACGCCATGGAGGGCCCGACCCCGGTGTCGGCGCTCATCCACGCGGCGACCATGGTCACCGCGGGCGTCTACCTGATCGTCCGCTCCCACGCGATCTTCGAGCTGTCGGCGGACGCGCGGCTGCTCGTCACGATCGTCGGCGTCGCCACACTGCTCGCCGGTGCGCTCATCGGTTGCGCCAAGGACGACATCAAGAAGGCCCTCGCCGGCTCGACGATGTCGCAGATCGGCTACATGGTGCTGGCCGCCGGCCTCGGCCCGGCCGGCTACGTCTTCGCGATCGCGCACCTCATCGCGCACGGCTTCTTCAAGGCCGGCCTGTTCCTCGGTGCCGGCTCGGTCATGCACGCGATGAACGACGACGTCGACATGCGCAAGTACGGCGGCCTGCGGAAGGTCATGCCGATCACGTTCGCGACGTTCGGCCTCGGCTACCTCGCCATCATCGGCTTCCCCGGCCTGTCCGGCTGGTGGACCAAGGACGGCATCATCGACGCCGCCTTCGAGAAGGGCGGCACGTCCGGTCAGATCCTCGGCTGGCTCGCGCTGCTCGGCGCCGGCATCACCGCGTACTACATGTCCCGCGTGATGTTCATGACGTTCTTCGGCGAGCCGCGCTGGGACGAGGACGTGCACCCGCACGAGTCGCCGAAGGTCATGACGATCCCGCTGATCTTCCTCGCCATCGGCTCGATCGCGGGCGGCGCCTTCCTCATCGCCGGCGACCGGTTCGCGAAGTTCCTCGCACCGGTCGTGGGCGAGCCCGAGGCGGCGCACAAGCTGATCACGCCGTACACGATCGTCGTGTTCGCGCTCATGGTGGTCGGCATCGGCATCGCGTACCTGCAGTACCTGCGACGCCCGGTCCCGCGCACCGCCCCGGCGGGCAACCCCGCCGTCACCTTCGCCCGCAAGGACCTGTACGGCGACGCGCTCAACGAGTCGCTGTTCATGCGGCCCGGCCAGTGGCTGACCCGCCTCACCGTCTACTTCGACAACCGCGGCGTCGACGGCATCGTCAACGGCCTCGCCGCGCTCATCGGAGGGACGTCCGGGAGGGTGCGGCGCGTGCAGACCGGCTTCGTCCGCTCGTACGCACTGTCCATGTTCGTCGGCGCTGCCCTCGTGGTCGGTGCCCTGTTCCTGGTGAGGATCTAGTGGTCGCCACGACTTCCCTGCCGCACCGGAAGGTCGCCTCATGCTGACTGCCCTCATCGCGATACCCGCCATCGGGGCGCTGCTGGTCGCACTGCTGCCGAAGGGCCGTGACCTGCTGGCCAAGCAGGTCGCGCTCGTCGTCACGCTCGTCGTGGCGGTGCTGTCCATCGTCATGGCGGTGCAGTTCAAGACGGACGGCGCGCGCTTCCAGTTCACCGAGAAGTACTGGTGGATCAAGCAGTTCGGTGTGCACTACGCGGTCGGCGTCGACGGCGTCGCGCTCGTGCTGGTCCTGCTGTCGACGATCCTCGTGCCGCTCGTCGTGCTGGCCTCCTGGAACGACGCGGAGCGCTCGGGCGGCGTAGACGCCCCGCCGAAGCGGTCGGTGAAGACCTACTTCGCGCTGCTGCTCACCCTCGAGGCGATGATGATCGGCGTCTTCGCGGCGACCGACATCTTCCTCTTCTACGTCTTCTTCGAGGCGATGCTGATCCCGGTGTACTTCATCATCGGGTCCTACGGCGGGCCGCAGCGCTCGTACGCCGCGGTCAAGTTCCTGCTGTACTCGCTGTTCGGCGGCCTGCTGATGCTCGCCGCCGTCATCGGCCTGTACGTCGTGTCGGCCAACGCCGGCCACGGCACGTTCCTGTTCACGGAACTGCGGAACCTCCACATCGAGCCGACCACCGCCAAGTGGCTGTTCCTCGGCTTCTTCATCGCCTTCGCGATCAAGGCGCCGCTGGTGCCGTTCCACACCTGGCTGCCGGACGCCGCGGGCCAGGCGCCCGCCGGCGCCGCCGTGCTGCTCGTCGGCGTGCTCGACAAGGTCGGCACGTACGGGATGCTGCGGTTCTGCCTGGAGCTGTTCCCGGGCGCGGCCAAGTGGTTCACGCCGGTCGTGCTGACCCTGTCGGTGATCGGCATCGTGTACGGCGCGGTCCTCGCGATCGGCCAGGTCGACATCAAGCGCCTGATCGCCTACACGTCGATCTCCCACTTCGGCTTCATCACGCTGGGCATCTTCGCGATGACCACGCAGGGCCAGAGTGGCGCGACGCTGTACATGGTCAACCACGGGTTCTCGACCGGCGCGCTGTTCCTGCTCGCCGGGTTCATGATCTCCCGTCGCGGGTCGGCGCGGATCGACGCGTACGGCGGCGTGCAGAAGGTCGCGCCGCTGCTGGCCGGGACCTTCCTCGTCGCGGGTCTGTCCGGCCTGTCGCTGCCGGGTCTGTCGAGCTTCGTCTCGGAGTTCCTGGTCCTGGTCGGCACGTTCACCCGCTACAAGGTGCCCGCGGTCATCGCGACGGTCGGCATCATCCTGGCCGCCGTCTACATCCTGTGGATGTACCAGCGGACGATGAACGGCCCGACCGCCGAGGCGGTCAAGGGCATGAGCGACCTGTCCAAGCGCGAGCTGATCGTCGTCGCGCCGATCATCGCGATCATCGTCGCGCTCGGCTTCTACCCGAAGCCGGTGCTGGACGTCATCAACCCGTCGGTGAAGCAGACCCTGGTCCAGGTCCACCAGCAGGACCCGAAGCCGACGATCGCCGAGAAGGGAAGCCACCAGTGACACCCGTGGTACTCGCGGCCGGGGATATTCCAGCTCCCCACCTCGAATACGGGCGGCTCGCCCCGATCCTGATCGTGCTCGGGGCGGCGGCCGTCGGCGTGCTCGTCGAGGCCCTCGCGCCCCGCGCCCAGCGGTACGGGCTGCAGGTCCTGGTCGCGTCGGTCGGCCTGGTCGCGGCGTTCGCCTGGACGATCGCGCTCGGCCTCGGCGACCAGCCGCACCACGTCGCCGCGATGGGCGCGATCGGCGTCGACGGGCCGACCCTGTTCATCCAGGGCACGATCCTCGTCCTCGCCATCATGTCGTTGCTGCTGATCGCCGAGCGGACGCACGAGGCCAGCCCGTTCACGGCGCAGGCCTCCACGGTGCCCGGCAGCCCCGAGGAGCGGGAGAGCCTCGTCGCGGGCCTCGTGCAGACCGAGGTCTTCCCGCTGGTGATGTTCGCCGTCAGCGGCATGCTGATCTTCCCGGCGTCGAACGACCTGCTGACGATGTTCGTGGCCCTGGAGGTCATGTCGCTGCCGCTGTACCTGCTGTGCGGCCTCGCGCGGCGCCGCCGTCTCCTGTCGCAGGAGGCCGCGGTGAAGTACTTCCTGCTCGGCGCGTTCTCCTCGGCGTTCTTCCTCTACGGCACCGCGCTGCTGTACGGCTTCGCCGGCTCGGTCCGGCTGTCGGACATCGCCGCCGCGATCAGCAAGCAGAGCGGCACCGAGCCGCTGCTGCTCGCGGGCGTCGCGCTGCTCTCGGTCGGCCTGCTGTTCAAGATGGGCGCCGCGCCGTTCCAGGCGTGGAAGCCGGACGTGTACCAGGGCGCCCCGACGGCGATCACCGCGCTGATGGCCTCCTGCACCGTGGTCGCCGCGGTCGGTGCCGTCCTGCGGGTGTTCTACGTCGGCCTGGAGACGCTGCGCTGGGACTGGCGGCCGATGATGTGGGCCATCGCCATCCTCACCATGCTGGTCGGCGCGGTCGTCGCGATCACGCAGACCGACGTGAAGCGGATGCTCGCCTACTCCTCGATCGCGCACGGCGGCTTCCTGCTGACGGGCGTCGTCGCGACCAACAAGGCGGGCCTGTCCAGCACGCTGTTCTACCTGGCCGCGTACGGCTTCACGACCGTCGGCGCCTTCGCCGTCATCACGATGGTCCGGGACGCCGGCGGCGAGGCCGGGCACCTGTCCCGCTGGGCGGGGCTCGGCAAGCGCCAGCCGCTCATCGCGGGGACGTTCGCGTTCTTCCTGCTCGCGTTCGCCGGTATCCCGCTGACCAGTGGGTTCACCGGTAAGTTCGCGGTGTTCCAGGCCGCGGTCGCCGGCGGCGCGCTGCCGCTCGTGATCGTCGGTGTGATCTCCTCCGCGATCGCCGCGTTCTTCTACGTCCGGGTGATCGTGCTGATGTTCTTCAGCGACCCGGCGGCGGACGGGCCCACCGTGGCGTTCAGCCCGACGACCGCGGCTGCTGTCGGAGTTGGGGCGTTCGTTACTCTGGTCCTCGGTGTGGTTCCCGGCCCTGCGCTGCACCTGGCGCAGTCGGCCGCAAACCAGTTGTTCGTTCGCTGACCCCTGGGGAGAGTCTGTGAGTAGTGCCCTTCTGGGCCTTCCGGCCGTCGATGACATACTCGCAGCGAATGTCCAGGGGCGACTGACAGACGTCGAGGAGGCGCTGCGGGACACCGTGAAGAGCGACTACGCGCTCATCACGGATGCCTCGCGGCACCTCGCCGACGCGGGCGGCAAGCGGTTCCGGCCGATGCTGGTGCTCCTCGCCGCCCAGTTCGGCGACCCGTCCGCACCCGGGGTCATCCCGGTGGCGGTCGTGGTCGAGCTGACCCACCTGGCGACGCTCTACCACGACGACGTGATGGACGAGGCGGTGATGCGCCGGGGTCAGGTGTCGGCCAACTCCCGGTGGAACAACACCATCGCCATCCTCACCGGCGACTTCCTCTTTGCCCGCGCCTCCGACCTGCTGGCCGATCTCGGGCCGGAGGCCGTGCGCATCCAGGCGCGCACCTTCGCCCGGCTGGTCCAGGGCCAGATCCAGGAGACCGCCGGCCCGGCCGAGGGCGCCGACCCGCTCGAGCACTACATCGAGGTGGTGGCGGGCAAGACCGGCTCGCTGATCGCCGCGTCGGCGCACCTGGGCTCGCTCCTGGCCGGCGCCGCTCCGGAGGTCGTCACGACGCTGACGTCGGCCTGCGAGAAGATCGGGGTCGCGTTCCAGCTGTCCGACGACATCCTCGACATCGCCTCGGAGTCGGAGGAGTCGGGCAAGACCCCCGGCACCGACCTGCGCGAGGGCATCCGCACGCTGCCGGTGCTGCACGTCCTGCGCTCGGCGGCGGACGAGGACACCCGCCTGCGCGAGCTGTTGTCCGCCGACCTCACCGACGACGCCGCGCACGCCGAGGCGCTCGCTCTGCTGCGCGCGCACCCGGCGATGGACTACGCCCGCGCCGACCTGCGCCGGTGGGTCGACGAGGCCCGTGCGGAGCTGCTGACCCTCCCCGACGTGCCCGCGCGGGCGGCGTTCCTCGCTCTCTGCGACTTCGTCCTGACGCGTACCAGCTAGTCACGCCGGCGGCGGGCGAGAGTCAGTCGCGCCGGCGGCGGGCGAGCAGGATCCCCGCGCCGCCGAAGACCAGCACGGCCATGACCCCGCCGATGGCCAGGAACGGCATGTTGGAGCTCTTCTTGCTCGACGCGGCGGGGCTGGCGTTGAGCGTGGCCGTGGACGACGTGGGGTGCGGCGACGCATGGCCGGGGGTCGCCTGCGACGTGACGGGCTTGTGGGTCTGCTTGCCGGGCGTCTCGGGCCTGCTGCCGGCCTTGGCGACGACGACGATCTGACCGCGGACCGTACGGCCGTTGCCGCACGACGCGGTGATGGCGTACGTGCCGGGACGCAGGTCCTTCTTGAGCCGCGGGTCGCCGTCACCGGTGTCCGCCTTGCCGTAGAGCGTCACGTCGCGGGTGAACGCCTCCGACTTCGCGATGTGCGGCGTCGGGCCGACGCTGCAGTCGGGAACGGAGATGTGGATCCGCTGCCCCGCATGCGGCGTGTTCGGTGTCACATCGATGCCCTGCGCGGCGGCGGGCGCGGCGCCCAGACCGGTCGCCACGACGGCCGCAACGGTGGCCGTGACGGCCTTACGCGCTGGTCGCACTGCTTCCTCCTCCGAGCCTCGCGGGCTCTCACCCCCGCTGTGCGGGTGGCGTCAGGTCAACCCCGGAACATGCAAGTTACTGCATATCTTGATCAAGCGCCGAGAGGTTAGGGCTACGCTATTGATTCGCTTTGCTGGTGTTAACGGTTGTCAATAGACGGGGTAGCTGGTGCGGTCGACGAGGATCCTCCCGATTGTCCTGATTCCGGCGACGTTGGTCACTCTTGCGGGACCGGCGCTCGCCGGACCCGCCAATGAGGACGGTACTCCGGTGACCGTCCAGGCGGACGATCCGTACGGTCTTGCCGACCCGGCCACGTTGGCGTTCTGGACCGTCAAGCGCATGGCGGCGGCGACGCCGCTCGACGGCCGGCCGACGCAGGCCCTGCCGACCGGCAAGATGGGCATCGCGTCCAGCACGCCGACCGCGCACACGTGGACCGGCAGCCCGGTGGTCGGCGCGCTGTTCCTGAGCAACGGCAGCGGCAGCCACTACTGCACCGCCAGCGTCGTCAGCACGCCCAAGAAGAGCCTCATCCTCACCGCCGGGCACTGCCTCTACGGCACCAAGGGCTGGGCCAAGAACATCGTCTTCGTGCCGCGCTACAGCGCGGGCAGCCGCCCGTACGGCGCCTGGACCATCAAGTACATGTACGTCGACTCGCGCTGGAAGAAGAACCGCGACCCGGACCTCGACTTCGGCTTCGCGGTGGTCGGCACGCGCAACGGCAGCAAGATCGCGGACGTCGTCGGCGCGAACCGGCTCGTGATCAACCAGGGCTACACCAACCGGGTCCGCGTCATCGGCTACCCGATGAAGAAGTACGCCTCCGTCGACAAGCCGATCTACTGCACGGTGACCACCCACAAGGCCTTCAAGTACCAGATCAAGTTCGACTGCAACGGCTTCTACGGCGGTACCAGCGGCAGTCCTTGGCTGAAGAATTACAACACCACCACCCGGCGCGGCGACGTGATGGGCGTGATCGGCGGCTACCAGGAGGGCGGCAAGTACGACTGGCGCTCCTACAGCTCGGTCTTCGACAAGGACATCAACCACCTCTTCACCACCGCCAAGAACCGCGGCTAGAGCGCGCGCCCGGCTGCGCGAGCTCGGCCCGGTCCGCGACACGGCCGCCGAAAACCCGGCGGCGGCGCGGCGATGATGCGATAGTTCGTTATCGTGTACGCCTGCGCACGGAGGGTGAGTCACCGGTGAAGACCAGACGACTGTGCTGCGCCGTCCTGACCGGCCTGGTGTCGCTCACTCCCACCTCGCAGGCCTGGGCCGCCGGAAGGCACGGCTCCCGCCCCGTCGCCTTCGTCGACCCCGCCGTCGGCGCGCGCAGCGCCGGCTACTGGACGGCGGCCCTCATGGCGTCGGCGACCCCTCTCGACCCGCGGGACGTGCGCCTGGCGCAGCGGGCCGGGCCGCCGGCGGTGGTTCCTTCGGCCGTCCCCACGGGCGGCAGCCGCGTCGTCGGAGCGCTCTTCTTCGGCAGCGGCAGTGGCCGGCACTACTGCACCGCCAGCGTCGTCGACTCTCCCAAGAGGAACCTCCTCATCACGGCGGCCCACTGCCTGTACAACCCGAGCAGCCACACGTGGAACAACCACATCGTCTTCGTCCCGAAGTACAGCCAGGGCCGCCGTCCGTACGGCACCTGGCCGGTCTGGCTGATGGTGGCGGACCAGCGCTGGCTCGACCACGGCGACCAGGACGCCGACGTCGGGTTCGCCGCCGTACAGGTGATGGACGGCCGGCGCATCGCCGACGTCGTCGGGGCGAACGAGATGCTCGTGAACACGGGCTACTCCAACCGCGTCACCGTCATCGGCTACCCGTCGAGGGCCAACTACCCGAGCGACCGGCCGATCCGCTGCACCGGCCACTCGTACCGGCAGGACGACCGCCAGCTCCGCTTCGACTGCGGCGGCTTCACCGGCGGCACCAGCGGCAGCCCGTGGATCGCCGAGTACGACGACCAGGCGCAGCGCGGCTACGTGATCGGTGTGATCGGCGGCTATCAGCGCGGCGGCGAGTACGACTGGCGGTCGTACAGCCCGCTGTTCGACGACGACATCGGCCGTCTCGCCGTCACCGCGAACAACCAGGCCTGAGCGCCAGGAGGCGGCCTCGCGCGCGCTCGCGGCCCGTGCCGCGCGTGCGTCCGCATGTGGCCGCGCGCGGCTACGGTGGCCTTTCTGACCTGCGGATACGCCGAATCGGTCGCCCGGGGCGAACGGTGTAAAAGTAATGATCACCTAAAGTCGTCAGGTTTCGCCTAAATGATCATGGAATAGTGCGGCGTCGCACTATTTTCGATCATGAAAGCAGGGCCTGGTGAAGATCAGACCAATGCTCCAGGGCGCGCTCCTGACCGCGTCGGTGTTCTCCCTCGCGGTGCCGGCCGCCGCGGCCGACACCGACACCGTACGGGCGGTGACCCACGATCAGGACACCGCACAGACCGCCGCATACTGGACCGTCTCCCGGATGGCGTCCGCCACCGCGGAGGGGACCAAGTCATCGGGGAAGACCCCGGATCTGCCCGGAACGAAGAACCCGACGCAGAGCCATGCCAACAAGGTCGTCGGCGCGGTTTTCTACCACAACGGCAGCGGCGACCACTACTGCACCGGCAGCGTCATCCACACGGAGGGCAGGAACGCCGTCCTCACGGCCGGGCACTGCCTCTACGACGTGCACAAGCACCGCTACTTCAGCAACATCGCCTTCGTGCCGGGCTACAACACCTCCCGGCCGAGGCCGTACGGTACCTGGCCCGTTCGCAGGATGTACCTGGACGGGCGCTGGACCGGCCACGGCGACCCCGACCTCGACTTCGGCTTCGTCTCGGTCGGCACGGTGGGGGGACGCCACATCGAGAACGTGGTCGGGGCCAACAAGTTCCGCGCGACTCAGGGCTTCCACAAGTGGGTCACGGTCATCGGTTACCCGCAGAAGAAGTACTACCACGCCGACCGGCCGATCCAGTGCTCCAACTGGACGTTCAAGCACTCGACGTTCCAGCAGGGCTTCGACTGCAATGGCTACTACGACGGCACCAGCGGCAGCCCGTGGATCATCAACTACAACCCCCACACGCAGAGCGGGTACGTCATCGGCGCGCTCGGCGGTTACCAGGCGGGTGGTGCCACCCCCTCGCGGTCCTACAGCGCCGTCTTCGACAGCGACGCCGCCAGCCTCCTCACCAAGGTGAACTGACTCAGGCCGCCTCGGCAACGGGCTCCGGCCGGACCACCGCGCGCCGCTTGGAGCGGGCGGTGCGGAACCCGTCCACGCTGAGGATCACCAGAGCCGCCTAGGTCGGCAGTAGCTTGACCCGCCGGCACGGCCAACGACCGGGCCGGACCTCGCCCTTGGGGGCGTCCGCATCCGGCCAGGATGCGGCGCGATGCCGATCTACTGACCAGCGGGAAATGCCCCATGTCGGGCGAACGAAACGGAGGACCGGGCGATCTGATCACCCGAAACCATGGCATGATGCCTTAATGATCATGAAATAGTGCGGCGTCGAACTGTTTCCGATCATGAAAGTGCAGGAGCCTGGTGAAGATCAGACGAATGCTCCAAGGCGCGCTGCTGACGGCGTCGCTCCTCTCGATGGCGGCACCGCCAGCGATGGCCGCCGGGGACGGCAGCGCGGTGCACCCGGTGAGCCACGTCGAGAAGAACACCTCACAGATCACCAAGTACTGGACTCCGGCGCGAATGGCGACCGCCTCGCCGGTGACCAGCCGGGACGACAAGACGCTTCTGCCGGCCGGCCCCCGCCCGGCACGCCGTCCGCAACGTACAGCAGCGGCAGCAAGGTCATCGGCGCGCTCTTCTTCAACAACGGCAGCGGCGGCCACTACTGCACCGCCAGCGTGATCAACGCGTCGCAGCAGAACCTGCTCCTGACCGCGGCGCACTGCCTGTACGACCCGGACAAGCACCGTTGGAACAGCAACGTCGCGTTCGTCCCCGGCTACAGTGCGGGGCACCGGCCGCACGGCGTCTGGCCCATCTGGATGATGGCGGTCGACAAGCGCTGGACCGGCAACACCGACCAGGACCTCGACTTCGGCTTCGCCGCCGTCAACGGCCGCATCGCCCACACCCTCGGCTACAACACGATCTGGATCAACGAGGGATTCCATCGATGGGTGACGATCATCGGCTACCCGTCGCGGGCCCACAACCACAATCCGCCGGACAAGCCGATCCAGTGCACCAACTACACGTTCAAGCAGGCGAAGTACCAGCAGGGCTTCGATTGCAAGGGCTTCTATAACGGCACGAGCGGCAGCCCGTGGATGTTGAGTTACGACAGCCGCAGGCAGACCGGGTACGTGATCGGCGCGCTCGGCGGTTACCAGCGAGGCGGCGCGTACGACTGGCGGTCCTACAGCGCCGTCTTCGACAACGACATTCTCAAGCTCAGGAAATACGCCAACGACTGCCAGCCCTCGCACTGCTGAGGGCCGTCAGGCCGCCTCGGCAACGGGCTCCGGCCGGACCACCGCGCGCCGCTTGGAGCGGGCGGTGCGGAGCCCGTCCACGCTGAGGATCACCAGGGATGCCCATACCAGCAGGAACCCGACCCACCGGCTCGCCGGCATCGCCTCGTGCTGGACCAGCAGCCCGATCAGGAACTGCAGCACGGGTGTCAGGTACTGCAGCATGCCGATCATGGTGAGCGGCACTCGCGTCGCCGCGGTGTTGAAGAGCATCAGCGGGATCGCCGTCACCACACCGGCGCCGACGAGCAGGGCGACATGCCCGGCCCCGTGCCCGGTGAACGTCTGATGCGGCGCGAACAGCGTGTACCCCAGGGCGGGCAGGAACAGCACCCCCGTCTCCACCGTCAGGCTCTCCGCCGATCCCGTGGCCGCGAACTTCTTGACCAGGCCGTACGTGCCGAAACTGCAGGCCAGCAGCAGCGCGATCCACGGCGGCCGGCCGTAGTCCGCGGCGAGGACCGCGACGGCGACCACGCTGATCCCGACCGCCGCCCACTGCCAGGAGCGCAGCCGTTCCCGGAAGATCAGGACGCCGAGCAGCACGCTGACCAGCGGGTTGATGAAGTAGCCGAGGGCCGCCTCGATTGTGTGCCCGTTGTTGACCGCGTAGATGTAAATGCCCCAGTTGACGGTGATGATCATCGCGGCGAGGGCCAGCAGCGCGATCCGCCGTGGCCGCATGGTCTTGAGCCAGGCCCAGTTCCGGCGCACGGTGAGGATCACCAGCACGGCGGCCAGCGACCACATCATGCGGTGGACGAGGATCTCGATCGGCCCGGCCGGCTTGAGCAGCGGCCAGTAGAGGGGGAACAAGCCCCACACGGTGTACGCCGCGATGCCGGACAGAATGCCACGACGGGTATCAGCCACGGATAAATGGTAGCAAGCCGTAATCAGCGTAAACACTGAACGGTACTGTCAAGCAATGCTTCACGGATGACGTCTCGTTTGCGCCGGGGGATAACCTGCAAGGGTGTTCGGATTCGCGAAGACGAAGATGATCAGCCCCGACGAGGCCCTGCCCGGACGGGACACTCCCATGCCGGTGGCCGAGCGGCACACGGTGCTCGGCACCCCACTCGCCCCGCCCTACCCGCCCGGCACCGCGATCGCCGAGTTCGGCGAAGGCTGCTTCTGGGGCGTCGAGCGCGCCTTCTGGAAGATCCCCGGCGTCGTGTCCACCTCCGTCGGTTACGCGGGCGGCTACACCAAGAACCCCACGTACGAAGAGGTATGCTCCGGCCAGACCGGCCACGCCGAGGTCGTCCGCGTCGTCTACGACCCGGCCAAGATCTCCTACGAGCAGCTGCTGAAGGCCTTCTGGGAGGGCCACGACCCGACCCAGGGCATGCGCCAGGGCAACGACGTCGGCACGCAGTACCGCTCGATCATCTTCTACCGCGACGCCGCCGAGCGCGACGCCGCCCTGGCCTCCCGCGACGCCTACCAGAAGGTCCTGACCGGGAGCGGCTACGGCGAGATCACCACCGAGATCGTCCCCGCTGGCGAGTTCTACTTCGCCGAGGACTACCACCAGCAGTATCTTTCAAGCGATAAAAACCCCAACGGCTACTGCGGCGTGGGCGGCACCGGTGTTAGTTGCCCGGTGGGCGTGGCACGCGCCGAGTAGTAGGGCGTGACCTCGGGCGGGGTCCTCTACATCGTGGTGTGTGCCGCTCCGGCGGCCTCCGGCGTTGAGGACCTGGTGCTCCTTGCGCAGGCGGCGGGATGGCGTGTCCATGTGATCGCCACTCCGCTGGGCCTGCGCTTCATCGATGCCGACCGGCTCGCCTCGTTGACCGGTGAGCCGGTGCGGAGCGAGTGGCGCATGCCGGGAGAGCCTAAGGCGCTGCCTCCGGCCGATGCGGCGATCGTCGCTCCGGCGACCTTCAACACGATCAACAAGTGGGCGACCGGCATCACCGACACGTTCGCCGTCGGTGTGCTGTGTGAGCTGGCGGGATTCGGTGTCCCGATCGTGGCGGTTCCGCTGCTCAAGGATGCGCTCGCCCGGCATGTGACGTTCGGTCCCAACCTCGACGCGTTGCGTTCGATGGGCGTGCGGGTGCTGTTCGATCCGTCTGCGCCGCCGGATGCCCGTATGCCACCCTGGGGGCAGATCCTCACAGAGCTTGACGCACTTCGGGCACCGTAGCCCCTGGCGAAAGGCACAGCGTGGACGCTCGCGCCGAGATCGGTCGTCGGATCGCCCGCCAGAGGCGGCGGCGAGGATTGAGCCAGGCCGTGCTGGCCCAACTCGTCGGGCGCTCCGAGAGTTGGCTGAGCCAGGTGGAGCGGGGCCTCCGATCGATCGATAGTCACTCGGTGCTTCTCCAACTCGCTGAGATCCTCGGCGTGGACATCAATCAGCTCACGCCAAGCGAGACGGGTACGGAGACGGTGAAGTACGAGCCGGTCGCGGGCATCCGCGACGCTATGACGCGATACGGAGCGCTGCCCGGAGTGATCAACTCGCGGGCGAAGGTCTATCGTCGGCCGAGCCTGCGGTGGCTGAGTCACGAAGTCCGCCGGATCAACAGCCTGTATCAGGCGGCCCGCTACGACGATGCTGGACGGCTGCTGCCAGGTCTGATCGAGACGGTAGAGGAGTCGCGTCTGTCGTGTGCCGCTGCGGAGCGCCGGGCGGCTGACACCTTGCGAGCGCTCGTGTACCACTCGGTGACGATGACACTGAACCGAGTCGGTGAGCCGGAACTCGCCTGGGCGGCGGCGGACCGCTCGATCGCGGCGGCAGAGTCGGCGGAGCGTCCACTCCTGGCTGCCGTGAGCGCGTATCGGCTCGGGTACGTCCTGATCGGCCTCAAGCGTGCGGGGCAGGCGGAACATCTCTTGCTCGGTTCCGCCGATGCCCTCGCGGCTTCGAGCCGACGCGCCAAGCCTCCTGCGCTGTCCGTTCGCGGGGGCCTGCATCTGGCGGCGGCTACGGCGGCGGCAGCACGCTTCGACAGGGCAAGCACTGACCGGCATCTCCGGACGGCGCGAAGGATCGCGGAACAGGTCGGCGACGACCGTAACGACTTCTGGTCCGCGTTCGGACCGACCAACGTCGTCATTCACGAGGTGTCGGCCGCCGTCGCGTTCGGAGACGCCAAGCTCGCGCTCTCACGTGGCGAACCGTTGGACGTCCGGCAGTTGGGACCTGGTCTTCGTGGGCGGCGGGCTCAGGTGCTGCTCGACCTCGCGCGCGCCTACGGTCAGCAGCGCAAGGACGCAGCCGCGGTGCACACCCTGCTCAAGGCCGAGCAGATCTCACCGGAACTGATCCGGTACGACCCACGCACGAACGCGCTACTCACCGAACTTGTCCGGCGCGAACACCGTGTCAGCACCCCAGAGCTGAGAGGACTCGCGCGCCGGGCTGGCGTCGTCTGACCCGCACTAGATTGCGGCTTCTTTGCCCTTACCGCAGTGCGGGCCAGCTCGGTCCGGCGGCGAAATCCTCGGGCCATGGCAGCCCAAGAATCATCGCAGTCGATCCCCGAAGTACTCAGCCCCACGCAGGAAGAGCACGCGCGGGAGATGCGCCTCCTGGCTGATCTGGTGCGGGAACTGGTCGGCTTCGGGTTCCAGGTCGGGATGAGTGACGCGGGTCCGGCTGTGTTCATCCGCTCGGCCACGGGGCGGCTTGTCGTAGTGATCGCGGTGAGCGGTGACTACTTCGAGTGGAAGTCGGGGGATGACAGTCACCTGGTGACAGACCCGGCTGGTGCGGCTGCTGCCATTGCCGCGCATGTCTGGACACGGGCGGGTGAGGCATGGGCGGCACGGCGGACGGTTCCGGGTGAGTCGTCATGAGTTTCGGGTCCCCCGATCCGACGACGGTGGCGATCTTGACGTACCGCTTTCCGGGGGTGTCCCTGTGGTTCGGGGAAACGACCGGGTCGTGGTGGGCGCTGGTGCGGGTGTCGCGGGGCTGGCGACTCGTGGAAGCGGCGGACGTGGAGGAGCTGACGCGGGCGATCATTCAGGCGGAGTCCTGGCCGCGCCCATCTGCCGTCCGGGGCGATTTGGAAACAACGCGGTGGGATTGCCCGGTGGTCGGGCGAGTGCCGCGATAGACGGAGGGGCGGGCGGGATCTTTGGCCGGTGTCCTGCCTTGGGGTGGGAGACCGGGGGCACCTAAGCTCGCTGGCGATCTCGGGCATGCTTGCCTGCCCGCGTCTTCCCGAGTCGTGCCCCCGGTCTTAGGGACCCGCCCCAAGGGAGGTGGGTAAAGATCCCGTCCGTCCCGGCCCACAGGACCGCAGTGGACAGGACCGGAATCGATGGTGAGCGGTGCGGCCGGCGGAATGCCGTAGGCACCCGAAGGGCGAAGTTCGGCCGGCGGCACTGCGCCCCTGGACCGCAAAGCTGGCGGCGGTGCGGTGTGACGGTGACGTGCAGGCTCCGCGCGTGCGGTCATGCGAACGGCGGGCGGTCCGCCGCTCGGCTCGGGCGCGAACGGCCCCCAAGGCCGCACGCGCAAGCCCGAAGCCGAGGAGCGGACCGGGCGGCGGCGGGAGCGCCGCCGCCCGCCCCGGATCTGCTGAACGATCCTGACCTGTCCGACTCGGAACGCCTGCCATGCTTGCGGCTCGGTAGGCGCTGATGTCGCTCAGGCGGCCCGTGCCCTTCATGGTCTGCGCGCCAGCCGACCGGCGTCGGCCTCGCCGGAGCGGAGTCCGAACGGAGCCGTAGGCGAGGTGCCGAGTTGGCGGCGCGTGCGGCCCGGCAGGGCCGCCTTGACCCTGTAGAGAAAATCCTCGCCGATTCGACGCTTGGGCTAGCTGGCCTTCTGATCGTGGTCACGCTCTGTGGCTTGACGGCGGATACTGCGGGCGGCCTGGATGCGCTCCCTGGCCTGCTCCGCCCAGAAGTGCTCCCCGTGAAGCAGGCCGCTTCCGGCGTACCTCCAATTCGAGATGGTGACGGCGGGCCGGTCATCGCACTGCGCCTGTTCGTCCCGTTCGCTGGCCTCGGCCGCGCGGTGATCGGCTCGGGCCTGCCGTAGCCGCGTGAGAGTGGTCGAGTAGCGGCGGGACTTGGTGGAGAAGTGTCCTCCATAGCCGAGCATGTGCGCCCATTGGCGTAGCCGTAGATCCTGGTACTCGGGCAGTTCGGCCAGAGTGAAGCAGGTCCAGATCATCCGGCGGACGTGCTCATCGACCTTGAGTGCGTTGATCTGGTTCGCGTAGCGGATCGGCCGGTCAACGGTGCCGGAGTCTTCCGCTCCCTTGGTGGCGTACTTGGCGATGTAGCGGGCCACGTGCTTGTCGGCGATGCCGTCCAGCTCGGCGGCGACGTAGACGGGCTGGACGTCGAGTTGGCTGCCCCACTCGATCGTCAGCGGCAGGCTTGCTCCGTCCGGGTTCGCCACCGCGAATGCCAGTTCGGAGGCGGTGCGCTGGATCGCCTGGTCGAGCAATCCGGCGGTGGCCCATGGAGGCGGTGACTGATCGGGGCCGTCCGGTCCGTCCAGCCGAACGACCGCGTGGAAGTGGATCAGTCCTCGGCGCTGGTACTCGATGACTCGGGCATAGGAGACGCGGGCATGTTCGCGGAACGCCTTGCGCGTGATGCCGAGCTCGGCGGCGATCTGCTTCGGTAGGGCCTGTGTGAAGCGTCGCCACAGCTCTGGAGCGTAGGCGTTCCACAACACGGCGGCGGGGTAGTCGTAGCAGTCGGCGCAGATCGGCTGACCGACGATCGGGTCATCGGATTCATGGATGCGTCCGCATCCTTCGGGGCGGCCGTGGGGGCAGAGTGGCCGGTCTCTGCGGGGGCGGCACGCCATGCCCTTGCCCGCTTTCTCCTTGTGGGCGTGCACTCCTCCGAACGAGGGGGCGGTAAGTGTGACGAACACGCGTGGATGGCGGCTGACGGATTCGGGGACGTCTTTGCCTCCGGCGAGTCCGGAGATGATCAGGTGGTAAGTGTCGTCGCGGTAGACCTCGGCACATGCCGGACAGCGGGAGGCGCGCCGGTTCCCGCATGCGGTGAGCAGGTACCCGGTGGGCTCATCGTTGGTGCTGTACGACTCGATCAGCTCGCCCGTGTCGGCATCCAGCGTGAGGCGTTCGCCTTGTAGCCGGATCGGCTGTGAGCATCCGCCCGTTGCGCTGATCATCTGCTGCCAGCGGGCGAAGTCGGGCATCGCGGCTCGCTGGATGGCTGCTTGGACTTCTGCCGGTAGCTGCGGCATCTGCGGCGCGCTCATGCGGCATCCCGCAGTGGGTCGGTCTCGGCGGCCTGGTCGTGCTGGTCGGCTCCTGGATCAGCGGCAAGCTGCACTCCGAGGAGAATCCCGATCTTGTTCCACTTGGCCTCGCTCCAGCGGGGAGATCCGCTGGCCTGGCGCTTACCCCACGCGACTGCTTCCGGGCTCGGCTGCAACCCTGGCAACTCCTTCTTCCTCACGGATGGAAAGGAGCTCGCGCCGACTCCGGGACCGAAGACCCCTGATCAGGGCACGCTGACGCAGGCCTGTTGATCAAGACTTCCGGCGAGTGATTTCCGTGAGTGCTGTGTTGGCCAGGGCTCTAAGTATGTAAGGCTGTTTGGCGGAAACTTCCGCCCGGCGCCGATCCCGTTGGTGCCGAGAGCCCACCTCGGCGGCATGTGTTTTTGTGTCAGTTTTGTGCGGCTGTCGTTTTATGTGAGGTCCCCTCACGAGGACCCCGGCGGCAGGGAGCCGACCCCTGCCTCTCACTCGCCGTCCACAGAGTCGCGTTTGCGGCTCCGGCCTCTACTGTGCCACGCCTGCGCGAAGATCAAACCTGCGAAATCCCCTGTGGGCACGGGGTTTCTGCGGTGTCGCGTTGTCCGTAGGTGACCGCTGGCGTCCGGTGGCATCCGCTGGCGACTGGTGACGTACGGCTGCGGGATCGAAGCGAGTGAGGGAGATCACAAAGACAGAGACGCCCCGGCGTGTGGATGTCGGGGCGTCTTGGCCTGGCTGTGGTCAGTCTTCGCGCCAGATCGTCTCCAGCAGGTCGGGATTGAACCGGTTCCGGCTGCCGTTGCCTCGTCCGGCCGGATGAACGATCACGGCGTGCAGCGCTTCTCGGATGTAGGCGCGCTTCTGCGACAGGTCGAGACGGTCGTCGTCCGTCTCGGAGTACCAGCGGCGGCGGATGTCGGTCATGTTCGTGGCTGCGCGTTCGACGGTCAGCGCATGCCGCTCGCGTTCGGTGCGGAGTCGGTCTCGGTCGGCTTCGAGAGACGGGAGTTGTTCGAAATAGATTGAGCTGCTGATCTTGCGCTGTCGCCAATAGGCGCTCAGCTCTCGAATCTGTTCCTCGACTGCGGCCAGCTCTTCTTCTCCCGGCCATGGGCCGATGTTGTCGGCGGCGATGGCGCTGCGTTCCTCCAGCTTGGCTAGTACGGCTTCGGAGATGAACTCATCGACCTTGTCTCCGCGACGGGCGAGGCCACCACATCCACCTTCCGTCTTCGCGGGACAGGTGTAGAGGTGCTGCACGCAATGCTTCTGCCAGTTGATGCGGAGCTTCGCGTTGCAGAGTGAGCCGTCGGGGAGCACCTTGCCGCAGCGTAGGAACCCGGTGAGCAGGTACTTGTGTTCGTGGAAGTCATGACGCAGCACCGGGCCCACTGATCCGTCCTGCCGGACGGTGCGGCCCTTCCGCGCCGTGAAGATGGCGTTCATGGCCATCCACAGCTCCGGCGTGATGATGGCCTCCCACTTGCCCACCACGGGCTCACCATCCGGGCCGCGAACAAGCTCGCCGTTGATCATTCGCCAACCGCACAGCCGGGGATTCTGCAACATGACCTTGAGGGACGTCGTGGTCCAGGTCCGGCCCGTCGTCGTCTTCCGGCCGTCGCGTACCCACTGGCCGACGATCGAGTTGATGCTCCGGCCCGCCGCGAACTCCTCGGCGGCCTTGCGTACGAGCGGGGCCTCGATGGGGTCGAGTGTCCGGCGGTCAGCCTTCCACCCGAAGGGCCGGTTGCCTCCGGCCGGTGGCTCGCCTGCGAGTGCTCGTCGGCGGTGGTCGTTGCGCATCCGGCGTTGCATCTTCCGGACCTCGGCCTTCGAGATGACGGCACCGATCAGGCCGATGCTCTCGACGTCCTCGCTGTAGAGGTCCTTCCGGCCGCGCTGGTCGGCGAACACTCGCCCGTCCCGGTAGGTGATCGCTTCGACGAACCGCTCGTAGTCGCCTGGCCGTCGAGCGAGGCGGTCATCCGCCACCACGACGACCCCTTGCACGGGCCTGCCGTTCGGAAGCTTCCCGGACCGGAGGGCACGGACCATGGCCTCGAAGTCGTCGCGGACCACGTTGCTCTTGGCGGCGGACTTGTCGTTGTCGGTGAACTCGTGGACGACGGTCCAGCCGAAGCGCTCGGCCGTGGCGCGGTTGGTCGAGTGCTGGGCCTGGACGCCGTGCTCGTCGCGGTCGATGTCGGCGGAGATACGGGCGTAGGAGACGACGGGGATTTCGTCACGCTCTGCGACCATCGGGGGAGTCCTCCTTGTTATGTCGCAGAGCAAACTACTACCACCAGCAGTACCTTTCGGACGCCAAGAACCCCAACGGCTACTGCGGCGTGGGCGGCACCGGCCTCTCCTGCCCGGTGGGCATTGCCCGCGCTGAGTGAACAACGCCGTCGCATCGCCCGCCAAAGACGGCGGCGAGGACTGAGCCAGGCGAAGACGGCCGGAATCGATGGTGAGCGGTGCGGCCGGTTGAATGTCGCAGGCTCCCGAGGGGCGAAGTTCTGCCGGCGGCACTGCACCCCTGGACCGCGAACCAGCGGTGGTGCGGTGCTGATGGTGACGTGCAGGCTCCGCACGGGCGGGGTCATGTGAACGGCGGACGGTCCGCCTCTCGCCTCGGGCGCGAACGGACCCCAAGGCCGCACGCGCAAGCCCGAAGCCGAGGAGCGGACCGGGCGGGCGGCGGGAGCGTCGTCGCCCGCCCGTCTGACCGCCACGTTCGATGTGAATTTCGTACATCCGCCGCCGACGCTGATGTGATCTGCGGGTCGGGGGATCTCGATGCTTCTTGTCGTCTCGTGCTTGATCACATCGTCATGTGCCCTCAGTGTGCCCTGTAATCAGATCCTCCGTTATGCCTTCAGGGAACGCCGAGATGCACCCGCGCGGTTGGAGGTGCTTGTTGTTCGGGACAAGAAGACTTCGTTGCCCGCGATTCTCACAAACCTGGTTGATCGCAGGCAGCATTTCCGCGTCCGTGATCGGGATATAGCGGCCGTCACGGCGCCGTAGGTACAGAGTCTGGCCAACTATCCAGTCACCGCTTCGCCAGTGGCCAACGATTTGCATACGGTCGTCGGGCTGGGAGTAGATGGTGACGATCATGAAGTGGAAGGGGCCGCCCTGGTTGCGAGACGCGGTCCGGTACAGCCTTCCGCACTCGTTGCAGGTTCGATCATATCTAGCTGTCTCGGTCTCAGTGGCCACTAGCAGATCATCGCATCAGCGCTGTCTCCCGAGATTGTTCCCCAGTTTGGAAAATTTCGGATTGGGATCTTGCGACCTGCTCCGATCCAGGTCGGCGCAGGTGTACGGCTGCTCGCGACTCTCCGTGAGTCGCCCTTGATCAGCATCCTGACGGGCGCGCATCGGGCACGCTCCCTGTGGGACGCTAGCTGCCCATGGATGTCTTTCAAGAAATTCCCGGGTGCGGAACCCGCGGCCAGCCCTTGGATGATCGACACACCCATGGCGAGTCGCGCGCCTCTGCGTCAAGAGAGGGCAGGCGAGTCGAGTATGTCGTCGTCGGCCAACGTGGGGCAACCGCGAGCTACCAGGCTGTTGAGGATTCGTCGAGGACCTACAAGACTGGTGCTGCCGAATTGGCGGAGCAGCTTGGTATTGACGAATCAAGCCTCGTGGGCTGCCGCTTCAACTGCTGGGTCGAGCCAGCGGAGTATGACGTAATTCGCCGTGACTACCGGCCCTCCTGACAGTTGCAGCAGTCGGGCACGCAGGCGCACACGGTCACGACGGAGGGATGGGCTCGATCTTTGGTTGGGGTCCTGCCTTGGGGGACCCCGGGGGACTCAAGCTTATTGGCGGTCTCGGGCTGGCTTGCCGGTGTTAGACCGCTCTGACCGGCACGCGGCGGGCATGGCCTGAGCGAGTAGTCCGTACGGGCCTGGCCCGCTTGGCTCGCTGTCTCCGCCTTTTAGGGGGGCACCATCACTCGGGAGGGGGACATGCCAATGCGTGCCTTCAATGATGATCGACGATATGAAACCCCTCGGAGGCATGCTCACCTCGTATGCCCGACCGCAGCGAGCCGACCGGATATCGGCGGATCGCCGCACGCGCGACGAGGTCGTGCGCGCTAATCGAAGGACCGCCTATACGGCATTCGCCTGGGTGATGGCCTTTCTGGCCTGGCACGTCGTCTGGTACGTCACCGGCCTGCAATTCCCCTCCGCTTCGGATCAGCATGGGGTCAGGCAGGCCGTCATCCAGGTGTTCTCGTTGATCGTCGTTCTCATGGTCATCGTCGGAGCCCTGCTGCCGTTGGCCCTGGCTCAGCCGTGGGGTCGGCGGGTTCCTCGATGGATGCTTCTCTCCGCCGCATGGACGGGAGCTGTGCTCCTCGCGGCACGCGGGGTCTCAGGTGTCGGAGACGATCTGGTCCGGGTCACCGGGATCCTGCCGAAAGGATTCACCGGGCTGACGACGGCACAGACGCTGGGAACCTCGCACCCCTCGTTCTGGTGCCTGTTCGCGAGCGGCACCACCGACGTGCTCTTCACCGTTGGCGGCCTGGCGTTCGCTCTCGCCGCCATCGCCTACCGTCGCGTCACCCTTGCCTCACACGGACGTGGGGCCACCGAGCGATGACGCTCGCACGGCAGGCGATGACCCACCATCTGGAGACCGCGCGGGACCGGCTGCTGTATAGGTTCGACGCATGAGCTGCCGACTTTCCGAGCTGGTGTTGAACTGCCGGGATCCCGAGACGCTGTCCCGCTTCTGGTGCGAGGTGCTCGGCTACGTCGAGCTGGGCCGCGACGGTGCCGACATCGAGATCGGCCCGGAGTCGGGCTTCGGCGGCCCGGCGCCGACCATCGTGTTCGCGCTCGTGGCCGACGAGAAGACCGCCCCGCTGCGCCTACACCTGGACGTGAACCCGGTGGACCGCGACCAGGACGCCGAGCTGGAACGCCTGCTGGCGCTGGGCGCCCGCCCAGCCGACGTTGGCCAGACGGGCGACGAGCCGTGGCACGTCCTCGCCGACCCAGAAGGCAACGAGTTCTGCCTGCTCAGGCGCCAGTTGCCGGAGCTCTAGGCGCACCCGCTGGCCATCGCGAGGCATGAACCCTCGCCTCGTCGACGGGCGAGCCGGCGCGGAGCGAGTGGCGGGCGCCTCCGCCGGTCGGCCGCCCCGAGGGTCGCGCCAAGTGGCCCGGCCCTCGAAGCGGCGCTTGCTCAGATGCCTACGTTCGGCTCTTTCTCGAGCCGGCGGGCGGCTGTCCCGTCAGATGTGTTCGGCGGGGGTCGCCGGCAGGATGAAGTTCCAACTGCCCTGGCCGTGATGCTGGTGGTCAGGGGAGCGCGGGGAAGGGCACGCGCCGTTGTCGGGGTTGCCATTCCACCAGAGGGAGTAACAGAAGTCGCAGAATCGCCAGTTGTTCTGGTAGGCGGTGACTTCGTCGGGAATCGGAGCGCCCATGTCACGCCTCTCTTTCTCTGGATATGAGCCGATTCTCGATCGCGATCGGCTGATGGATCCAGCAGAACATCGGGCTCTGGGAGGCCGCATGAGTACCCCCTACCTAATTCACTTCGGGGGGCGTCCGGCGGAGCACCCGGTGAACGCCTCGGCCGAGGGCGCCGTTCCGGCTGGTCGTCGATACGTGGCGGACCGCCGTTGCCCAGCCAAGCCGGGCTCGGTGATCCGGCTTGTGTTCGGGCGGTGCCGGGCTGTTGTATGTGGGTCGTGGAGGCGCTGACGGCGGTCACTGTTCTTGTCGGGAAGTACGGGGTGCAGCGGCTGGTCGGTTCGCTTACCGGCCGGCAGGGTCTTGGTGACCTTGCGAGTGAGCTCTTTGGAACCTTGGCCGCCAGTGAGGATCGGCTGGCTGAGCGCCTGGCCGGGATAGAGCAGCAGTTGAGCGGCATTGAGCGGCGACTCGACGAGGTCTTGGACCAGCGATACCAGGTGTCGCTTGTGTTGGGTCTGCGCGGTCTGCTGGAAGCGGGTGCGGCCCACGACCCGCTCGTGCGAACCGAGGAACTGACCAACGCACGGGAGCGATTCCGGGAGGCGGCCGCTTCCGCGCGTTCGTCGCTGCAGACCGCGGTGGCCGAGCGCTACGTCGTGCTGTGTGCCATCGCGCTGGGTCGCCCGGACGCGGCGAAGACAGCGTGGGCGCAGCTGAACGGCGCGGTCACTGCGACAGCGCTTGACCTGTGCACCGCCTTTGGGGAGGCGCACGGGAAGGTGGCGCTCCGATTGGAACAGGAGGGTGTTTCGAAGAATCGTCGATTCTGGAAACGCGTTGACGACGAAGCGACCCAGGCTCGCGACGGCGTCATGGAGGCGGTCGGCCTGGTGGAAAGTCTTCTTGTGGAGTCGGGCGTTCTGGGCCAAGTGCTCGGACAACCGCAGCCTCCTCGCATAGACAAAAAGGAAACGCAGCTCGACTATCGGCAGTCGAATCGTCAGTTGCGTGAGCTGACATTTTATAAAGATGCGCCTATCCTCCTGGGGCCCATGATGGGCGCAAGTTCGCTTGGCTGGGATGTGCAGCCGATCGTGCCCGGACCGGTACGCTTCGGTGCGTTGGTCGTCACCTGGACACACCTCGAACCACGGCCCAATGGTTGGGACCCAGGGAATGTCGGTCGCGCCCCCACCGTCGACGCCGATGTAGGACTCACCGTCCTGGCGGACCCACCTCTTTCCCGGGATGTTTCGATCGACCACCCCAGGCGGTTCCTGGCGAGCCCAGAGCACGGTCCGCTGTCTCTCAAGGCGGGTGACCGCTCAACCCAGCTGTCCTACGTCACAGCCCTCACGACAGATGAGCGGGGTAATGCGACGAAAGGCGACTCCGTTCGCGTCGGCGACATCACCTTCCACAGCTACTTCGGGCCCCTCGGGTAGCGCTCATGGCTAGCATCCGGGACTATGGCGCTCTCGGTAGAAGAACGAGAACAGTTCCTTGCAGAGCCCCACATCGGTGCGTTGTCGGTGGTCGAGAGGCCGGACCGTGCGCCGCTGACCGTCCCGATCTGGTACCAGTACAGCCCGGGCCGTGAGCTGTGGGTGCTTACGGAGCCCGGCTCGCGGAAGGCCCGTGCGATCGACGCCGCGGGCCGGTTCAGCCTGATGGTGCAGCGGACCGAGCCGACCATTCGCTACGTGTCGGTGGAGGGGCCGGTGATCAGGACCGCCGCAGCCAGCGTCGAGCGTTCGCGGGAGATGGC
The DNA here is from genome assembly GCF_054775715.1 of Actinoallomurus acanthiterrae. NCBI lineage: Bacteria > Bacillati > Actinomycetota > Actinomycetes > Streptosporangiales > Thermomonosporaceae > Actinoallomurus > Actinoallomurus acanthiterrae. The sequence goes on from NZ_BAAHCO010000001.1 coordinate 1,189,383, forward strand.
GGCGCGGTATCTACCGCCGGACGCGGTCGCCGACTTCCTGGAGTACGAACGCACGCAGCTCGGCGAACACGTCCCCATCTACATGCGGCCGGAACACTGGCTGTCCGCCGACCTGGGCCCGGCCTGGTAGGGCGCAGTGAAGCGGTCGTTCGCCGGGTCGGCCCAGGACTGCCTCGGTCTCGATCCCGCGATGGTGGCGAAGGGTGCCGAAGTCATTCAGTGCCCCCGCGGCGCTACGGGAGAACAGTCGTCCTGATCGGCTGGCGGGTCAGCCTCCTCGCTGAGGAGCCGTACGTATTGGCACATGCCCGGTTCGCTGTGTATGACGCTATAGTGCCCGCGATACGGAAGGCGGCGCGGTGATGCATCATCAAACCCGAGGCGGGAGTACCACCGCCCCCCTCTTCCTCGTCCTCGGCGGCGTCGTGGGCGTGGTGGCGGAGTTCGCCCTCGACCTCGTTCTCTCCTACACGGTGACGACGTCGAGCCAAGCGGTGTACTACTTCGTGGGCGGGTTGCAAGGCCTGGCCATCGGTGCGCTCATCGGCGGCGCCACCATCTTGGGCCGTCCCAGGCACTACGGCCTCGCGGCGGTGGCCGGCCTGGTCGCGCTGATCGCCGGCATCATCGGTGACCTGATCGCTCGCCCGGTCATCTGGCTCCTTCACCACCTGCCGGTGAATGCCAATACCTTCACCGACTACTTCACCCGCCAGACGGCCATCTCGCTGCTGCTCTACCTCGTGCCGATCGCGGCGGCGGCAGGGCTCACCGCGGTGGGCGTCTCGAGGACGGCACGTCCTGCCGCTGGTCCCGTTCCATCGCAGGGATACTGGAACCAGCCCCCTCCCTATGGGCCGGGCCAGCCCGGTCCGGGAACGGGCGCCCCGCCGTACGCACCGCCGGGGCCGGCCGCCGGCGGCGCGGCTCCCCAGGGCTGGCAGCCGCCCGCGGGTCCCGGAGGACCGCCGCCCGGTCCGCCCGGGTCCGGAACCGGCTGATCCTTTGCGGCGTCCCACTTTTCACACGGGACGGCCGAACGTTCCCAGGTGCGGCTCCGCCCCGTGAGAGGGGAGCACGGTGCCCAGTTACCTGCAGACACTTCCATTGCACACGATCACCGAGGTGTACGGCGAGGCCGGCCTGCGCGACCGGTTCTCCCGCGAGATCGAACGGTTCGCGGAGCCGGACTGGCGCCGGCTCAACAAGGCGCTCTCGCTGGCGAGCGACCTCCACCGCCAGGACCGCCGGGCGCGCGAACCCGTGGTCAACCATCTGCTGCGCGTCACGCTGCGGGTGATGTGCCACTACGAGGTGAACGACGTCGACATCCTCGTCGCCGCCCTCCTGCACGACACCGTCGAGGACCACCCCATCGAACTGGCGGGGAGGGCCACGACGACCCTGCCGAGACGGCCCTGGACGTCCTGTCCGCCGAGTTCGGTCCGCGCGTCGCCGGGCTCGTACGTGCCGTGACGAACCCGACGTACGACCGGACCCGCGACGTCCACGCCCAGTATCGAGCGCACGTCGTCGCCAGCCTGAATCGCCACCCCGCCGCCCGGGTCATCAAGGTGTCCGACTTCACCGACAACGGTGTCGGGCTCATTCACACCACCGGCCCGAAGCTCCGCAAGCTCGCCATGAAGTATCGCCCGCTCGTCCCGGAGCTGAAGGAACTGGTCAACCGCCCTGACACCCCGCTGACGGCCCCCATCAGACTTCACATCGTGCGCCAACTGGACCGCGCCGACGAGCGCTTCACCGCCATTCTCCAGGGCCCCGGCGAGCGCTGGTAGGGCACGCCTGGCGTCATCCCAGGTCGGCGGTGGTGTGCGTTTGATGAACGGAGTGCCGGGCATTTCTGCGGCACTTGCGGTCGAATCATGGAGGGAGCACGACGATGGGCGTGATGTTCCGCAAGCGCCAGAAGTTCGGTCCCCTGATCCTCAATTTCACCGAGCACGGCTTCTCCTCGTGGACGATCAAGATCGGGCGCTGGTCGTGGAACTCGCGGGCCCGCGCACACCGGGTCGACCTTCCGGGCCCGCTGTCCTGGAAACAGAACAAGGCCCGCAGACGAGAGAGCACGTCCGATCACCGGTGACGAACTCGTCGCCACGCAGGGGCACACGCTGACCGTCGGCGATCTGCTGGCCACGCTGGCCGTGGAAGCGGGCGTCCACCATCTCGACCTCACGGCGCACCTGCCCGGCCCGCCGCCCGCACCGGCGGTGCTCCGGCTCGTACGGGACACCCTGGACGGGCTCGTCGGCCGACCCACCGCACGCGACTGGGACGACGCGCACTACGTCCGCGTCGCCACCGGCCGCACACCGCTCACCGAGGCCGAAAGGGCGTCCCTCGGTCCGGTCGCCGAGCTCTTCCCGGTTTTCGGCTGAGACCCCGGGGACGCCCACCGCCCGGGAGCGGATCAGTGGACGTCCGACTGGTCCTCGGCTTCGGTGATGAGTTCGTCCGTCCACAGGCGTCGCATCTCCGGGCAGCCCTCCAGCAACTCGTCCAGCGGTCCGCAGCCGACGACGCGGCCGCGGTCGAGGACGAGGATCCGGTCGGCGCGTTCGAGGGCCGCGCGGCGGTGGGACACGACCAGCAGCGTCGCGGGTCCGCGTCCGTCCCGGGCGGCGTCGGCGAGCCGGTCCCAGAGGAGTTTCTCCGTCTCGACGTCCAGCGCGGAGGACAGGTCGTCGACGACGAGCAGGTCCGGCGACCGGATGAGGGCGCGCGCGGCCGTCGCCCGCTGCACCTGGCCGCCCGACAGCCGTACGCCGCGAGGGCCGACGACGGTAGCGAGGCCGTCCGGCATGCCGGACAGGTCCTTGTCGAACACCGCGAGTTCGACGGCGGTGGCGAGCCGGTCGTCGTCCGCTGGCCGGCCGAGCAGGAGGTTCTCCCGGAGCGAGTCGGAGAACAGCCGGGGGACCTGGCCGGCGTACGCGACGCGTCCGGGAGCGAGGTACGTGCCCGGGTCGTCTACGTGCCGGTCGTTCCAGGCGATCGTTCCGGCGTCGAGCGGCACCAGGCCGAGCAACGCCCGTACGAGGGTGGTCTTGCCCGCTCCGACGGCGCCGGTGATGAGGGTGAACGATCCGCGCTCGATCCGCAGATCGACGGCGTGCAGGCGGTCGCGCACCGTCAGCCCGCGGGCCTCGAGGACCCGCAGCGGGTCGTCGTGGCGGGGCGGTGGCGGCACGACGGACGGCGGCTCGCGGCGGAACCACACGCCGCTGACCCGGGCCAGGTCTTCGACGTCCTCGTACGGGGCCATGAGCCGGCGGAGGCGTTCGACGGCGACCGCGGCCTGGGGCAGGCGGTAGAGGAACGTGCCGGCGGAGCGCGGCAGCGCCGTCAGCCAGCCGACATAGGTGGTGAACAGCGCCAGGTCGCCCACCGTGAAGTCACCGCGGTGCATCGCGGGGGCGGCGATGAGTAGGACGAGGCCGATGCCGATCTCGACGGTCGCGCCCGTCGCGGTGTCGAGGAGGTCGGTGGTCAGCCGGTCCTTGACGGCGGCGTTCCGTCGTCGGCGGTTGTGGTCGCGGAGGCGCCGTAGCACCGCGTCCTCGGCCCCGGCCGTCTTGATCGCCAGGATGCCGGCGAACGTCTCGCCGATGTGGGCCGTCACCACCGCGCCGAGTTCGCGGGCGCGACGGTGGAGCCGCCGGATGAGCCCGCCGAGCAGCCGGCTCAGCACACCGGCGGCGATCATCGGCAGCGCCAGTGCGAGCGTGACGGCGGGGTCGATCGACACCATGATCACCAGCGCGGTGACGGCGAACAGCGCGGTGCCGGTCAGGTCCACCAGGTCGTCGGTCACCTGGACGACGTCGTCGACGTCGTCGCGCAGCCGCGCGACCGCCTCGCCCGACGAGTGCGGCAGCCGATCCGCGGCGGTTCCGCGCGCGGTGAGGACCGAGCGCAGCACGTTGACGCGCAGCGTGGTCGCCGCCGCCACCCACCAGTAGACGCCGTACGCCCACGCGGTGACGAACACCACGCCGCGGACGACCTCCAGCCCGACGAACGCCGCGCAGAGCCACAGAGCCGCCCGCAGATCGACGGTACGGTCCCCGCTGAGCTCGTCGAACACCGCCTTCAGCAGCAGCCCGCCGCCGATGGGGAAGACGTACGGTGGCAGCCACAGCAGGCCACCGGCCACATAACGGCCCAGCCCGGAGGAACGGGCGAGGCGGGACATCACGAACGGTACGGGCCTCATCGCGCCACCTCCGCAGCGCCCAGGAGCCGCGCGAACCGGCTGCCGGGGTCCACCGCGAGCTCCTCGCGGCGGCCGTACTCGACGATCCGGCCGCCCTCGACGACCGCGATCCGGTCCACCCGCGCCAGGGAGGACAGGCGGTGCGCGATGAGCACACCGGTCCGGTCGGCGAGGAGCCGGTCGACGACCCGCTCGATACGCCGCTCGGTCGCCGGATCGAGTCGGCTCGACGCCTCGTCCAGCACCACGAGGCCGGGATCGGTGAGGAACACCCGGGCGAACGCCAGCAGCTGCGCTTCACCGGCCGACACGCCGGTCGCGTCGCCGCCCAGCGCGGTGTCGAGCCCGTCGGGGAGGCCCGCCAGCCAGTCGCCGAGACCGACCTCGGCGAGGATCTCCCGGAGGCGGTCGTCGTCGGCGAGCGCCGGCCGGAACAGCGTGAGGTTGTCCCGGACGCTCGCGGCGAACAGTTGCACGTCCTGGGTCACGACGCCGATCCGCCGCCGTACGGACGCCGGGTCGGCGTCGCGCAGGTCCAGCCCGCCGACCCGGACCGCGCCCTCGGTCGGGTCGTACAGGCGCAGGATCAGCCGGGCGATGGTGGTCTTCCCGCTGCCCGTACGGCCGACCAGGCCGAGCGTCTCGCCCGGTGCCAGCGTGACGTCGATTCCGGACAGGACCGGCTCACCGTCGTCGGCGTACGCGAAGCCCACTCCGTCGAGGCGCAGGCCGAGCGGGCCGGACGCGGGCAGCGGCCGTGGGGCGGCGGGCTCGGGCAGCGTACGGCGTTCGGCCAGCAGGTCCCGGACGCGGGCGACGCCCGCCAGGGCCGCCTGGTACTGCCGCAGCTGGTCGATCAGCCGCTCGAACGGCGTCCGCACCATCTGCGTGTACTGGAACAGCAGCACGCCGGTGCCCACGGTGAACGCGCCGGACCGGCGGCCCCACGCGGCGAGGCCGATCACCAGCGCCGTGCCCACCGCGAACGCCAGCGACGTTCCGGCGAGGAGACCGCTGCCGAGCCGTTCGGACCGGAACTCCGCGCGGTACATGCGCCCGCTCGTCCGGTGGACGCGGTTCACGGCGTGCTCGCCGGCGCCGTTCGCGCGGATGTCCTCCACGCCGGCCAGCCGTTCCTCGATGTCGCCGTACAGCGCCGCGTACTGCGCCCGGGAACGCGCGGCCGAGGGCACGGCCATCTTCTGCGCACGGGCCATCCCGAACCCGATCAGCACGCAGTACGCCAGGAGCGCGGCCCCGACGCGCGGATCGACGGTCAGCACGACGACGAGGACGCCCGCGAGCAGCAGGACGCCGGCCACGACGTCCAGCAGGAAGGCGACGACGAACTCGGCGATGGCGACGACGTCGCCGTCGACCCGTTCGATCATCTCGCCGGGCGTGCGCCGCCCGTGGAAGGTCATGTCGAGACCGAGCGCGTGCTCGGCCAGCCTCTCGCGGAGGCGGTTGGTGCCGTCCCAGGCGAGGCGGCTCGCCAGCCAGGCGGTCAGCGTACGGGCGGCCTGCCCGGCGACGGCGAGGGCCAGATAGCCGACGGCGACGAACGTCAGATGCCGGGCGCCGGCCCCGCCGATCGCGTTGTCGACGAAGCGCCGGGTGATCTGGGGCGCGGCGAGCGGGAGCACGGTCGCGGCCGTGACGGCGGCGACGAGCGCGGCACCCGCGCGGGGTCCCGGGCGCAGACAGCCCAGGACGGTGGTCGTTGAGGTCTTACCGGCGTCTCTCCGCGCCGGTCGTCGGAAGGGTCGCACGAAGCGTCATGTCCTCTGCGTAGGTGGCGATTGCCTGCTGGGGGGACATGAACGCTGGGCGCATGACCATCTCCTCGGTCGACCGGTGGTTCGCCGGGAGTACAACATCCGGGCCTGGCCGTGGGCAACGGGTTTTCCGCGATGCCGGTCCGGCCTTTCAGGGCTTATGGTGCGGCTTGGGCGTTTTTGATCGCACAGGGCGGTCTGGGCGGGCGAAGGGTGCGTGGTCCGGTGGCCGATGGCGTATGGAACTGGTCGGGGAACATCGCGTTCCAGGCGGATGAGGTCTGCCATCCGGCCTCACTGGAGGAGGTACGGAGCCTGGCCGCCCGCGGCTCGAAGCTCCGGGTGCTGGGCAGCGGGCACTCCTTCAACGACATCGCCGACACACCGGGCAGCCTGGTCTCGCTGGCGAAGCTGCCACCGACGATCGAGATCGACGGCGCCGCCGGCCGGGTGAAGGTCGGCGCGAACGTGCGGTACGCCGAGCTGAGCCGTCGACTGCACGACGAGGGGTACGCCCTGCACAACCTCGCCTCCCTGCCGCATATCTCCGTCGCCGGCTCGATCGCGACGGCGACGCACGGCTCGGGCCACGGGAACGGGAATCTCGCCACGGCGGTCTCCGGGCTGGAGATCGTCACGGCCGGCGGCGACCTCATCTCGCTGAGCCGCGACCGGGACGGCGACCGGTTCAACGGCGCCGTCGTCGGGCTCGGCGCCCTCGGGATCGTCGTCAGCGTGACGCTGGACGTCGAGCCGGCCTTCGCGATGCGGCAGCGCGTCTATGAGGGACTGCCGCTGGAAGTCCTGGACGAGCACTTCTCCGCCCTGGTCTCCGGGGCGTACAGCGTCAGCCTCTTCACGACCTGGCGTGCGCCGCGGATCGACCAGGTGTGGGTGAAGGAACGCGTCGACCCGGCCGGCGAACGTCCCATGGCCGAGGACTGGTTCGGCGCCCGGCCCGCCGACGGGCCGCGGCATCCGGTCCCCGGCATGTCCGCCGTCGCCTGCACCGAGCAACTGGGCGTTCCCGGCCCGTGGTTCGAACGACTGCCGCACTTCCGGCCCGATTTCGCCCCGAGCAGCAGCGGCGATGAGCTGCAAACGGAGTTCCTCCTGCCGCGCCGGCACGCCGTCGACGCGCTCCACGCGGTGAACGAGGTCGGCGACCGGGTCGCCGCCGTCCTGCAGATCTGCGAGGTCCGGACGGTCGCGGCGGACGACCTGTGGATGAGCACGGCCTACGGCGAGGACGCGGTGGCAATCCACTTCACCTGGGTCAAGGACGCCGACGCCGTGCTCCCCGTGATCGGTCTCCTGGAGGAGCGCCTGGCCCCGTTCGGCCCCCGCCCGCACTGGGGCAAGCTCTTCACCACCCCCGCCGACGCCTTGCGCTCCAGGTATCCGCGGCTATCGGACTTCCACGCCCTCGCCCGCCACTACGACCCGAACGGCACCTTCACCAACGACTTCCTCGCCCGCCACCTCTTCGCCGACCTCGACTGACCGGCAGCCCGGGTCAGGCGTGAACAGATCGTCCACCGAACGGATCACACCGGCCCGGGCAAGCCAATCCGTGAGCTGCACGAGGTCGGTGCAGGCCGTGATGCGCTCACTCGCTTCGAAGGGGACCGGAACTCCTCGAATCTTGAGCAGCTCGAGGGTTTTCTTGGCCACGCCCTGCACCGCGCCGTCAGGGAATGCCTCGGCGAGGCTCTCGGCGAAGGCCTCCGCGAGGCCGCGGAAGTAATGGCGGCGGGCGAAATCGCTTCGGTACGGCCACGGATCCGTCTGCATCGACGCCTCGCTCAGTCGAAGAGAGCGTCGACCGTGCGGACGATGACGGAACGCTCGAGCCAGGCCTGAGCCTCGGCGACGTCGGTGCATGCCGTGATGCGTTCGCGTGCTTCGGAGGGGACTGGGATGCCGCGAACCTCGAGCACTGTGAGGATGCTCTCCACCTTGCCCTCGACTTTACCTTTGTTTATACCTTTAGCCTCACCGTCGGCGTAGTTGCGGCGAGCCAAGTCGCTTTTGTAGGGAGATGTGTCGCTTTTCATCATTGCCTCCAGTTCGGTGGCGGGTGTCCCGGGTAGAGCCCTGAGCACAATGTCAAAGTACAGTCTCGCGCGGTCGGTGTCCTCCACTGCGGCGAGGGCGGAGAGCAGGGCCTGGAACATTCGTGCCCGGTCGTAGGCGGCGCCGTGCGTCACGGTCGACAAGACCGTCAACTCCGGAGCACGGGCGGCCTCCTGTGCGTCGGTGACGACCGGGACCGCCTCGGGCTTGAGGACCAGCGGGGTCAGCGTCCAGCCCGGATGGCCGAGGTCGATCGGCTCGGCGCACCAGTCGCCGACGCTCGCGTCGGCGCAGATGACCAGCAGGATCGCCGGACAGCGCGTCCGGGCGCGCAGGCCGGCGAGGTACACCGGCCAGCTCCACCGCTTGCCCTTGTCACGCCGGAGCTGGATCTCCACGACCACGGCCAGCACCGGGGCGGCCGCCTCGAAGACCACCACCGCGTCGGCACGGAACTCCGCCGGACTCCACTCGGTCAAATCGCCGGATTCGACTCGAGCGCGCTTATAGTCCGGGATGTCGACTTTTAATGCGTTATGTAGAATATCTGCCGCGAGGCTGGGCCGATTATGGAACAGCATGGCGAGAGATTCGTGCTCAAGCGAAGGCATGGCCGGGACTTTAGACCGGCCATGCCTTGTCTGCGAATTGATCACTCACAATTCGCCATAAATGGCGAATTGTGAATCCCGCTCAGACGTGTTGCGGATGGTAGGCCGTCAGCCAGTCGTTCAGGGCGACGATGCGTTCCATGGCCGCGCGGTCCTGCTGGAGGCTGGCCCGGCCGAGCGGGCGTCGCAGGGCCTCGCGGGCGGCGCTCTCCGTGAGGTAGGGCCGTACGGGGGCGTTCGGGTCGGCGAGGATGCCGGACAGGCGGTCGCGGACGGTCCGCTCGTAGCTCGGGTTCTGTGTCGCCGGGTAGGGGCTCTTGCGCCGCTGCACGACCGACTCGGGGAGGAGGTCGGCGACCGCGCCGCGCAGGAGGCTCTTCTCCCGTCCGTCGTAGGTCTTGTGGCTCCACGGCGTGTTGAAGACGTACTCGACGAGCCGGTGGTCGCAGAACGGCACCCGTACCTCCAGGCCGACCGCCATGCTCATCCGGTCCTTCCGGTCAAGGAGGAACCGGACCATCCCGGTCAGGTGCAGGTAGCAGATCTCGCGCATCCGCCGCTCGTGTCCGGTCTCGCCGGGCAGCCGGGGCACCCGGTCGATGGCCTCGCGGTAGCGGTCGGCGAGGTACGCCTCCGTCCGCCGGTTGAGCTCCGCGTCGAGGAGTTCCTGTCCGGTGGACATGCCCAGCATCCAGGGGAAGGTGTCGGCGGCGATCGCCTCCGGGTCGTGGAACCAGCGGTAGCCGCCGAAGACCTCGTCGGCGGACTCGCCGGACAGCGCGACCGTGGAGTGCCGCCGTATCTCGGTGAACAGCAGGTACAGCGAGGTGTCCATGTCGCCGATGCTCGGCAGGTCGCGGGCGCGCATCACCGTCTCGTTGACCTGCGGCGAGGAGAGCTCGTCGCTGCTGAGGACGACGTCGGTGTGGTGCGACCCGACATGCTTGGCCACCTCGTGGACGTACGGCGCGTCGGCCGTCTCCCGCATGGCGTCGGGCACGAACCCGCCGCCCTCGTCGGTGAAGTCGACCGCGAAGGACCGTACGGTGCCGGCCCCGAGTGCGCGGTCGGCGAGCGCGGTGAGCGCGCTGGAGTCCAGGCCGCCGGAGAGGAGGGTGCACAGCGGCACGTCGGAGATGAGCTGCCGTTCGACGATGTCCTCGAGGAGTTCGCGGACGCGGCGGACGGTCGTGGGGACGTCGTCGGGGTGCTCGCGGGCGGTCAGCGCCCAGTAGCGCCGGTCGGTGACGCCGTCGCGTGAGACGCGGACGACGTGCCCGGGCTCGACCTCGTACATCCCGTCGAAGACGGCGTGGCCCGGGGTCTTGACGTTGGTCAGCAGCTCGAGCAGGCCGTCGTCCTTGAGCCGCGGGGCGAACAGGTGGTTGGCCAGGATGGCCTTGGGCTCGGAGCCGAACAGGACTCCGTGCGGGGTGGGCGCGTAGTAGAGCGGCTTGATGCCCATCCGGTCCCGGACGAGCAGGAGCTCCTCGGTCCGCTGGTCCCACAGGGCGAAGGCGTACATTCCGTTCAGGTGCTCGACGAGGTCCGTGCCCCAGCGGAGGTACGCCTGGAGGACGACCTCGGTGTCGCTGCGGGTGCGGAAGCGGTGGCCGTGGGATTCCAGCTCCCGGCGGAGCTCGCGGAAGTTGTACGTCTCACCGCTGTAGACGAGGGTGACGGGACCGCCGCTCATGGGCTGCGTGCCGCCCTCGATGTCGATCACGGCGAGCCGCCGGTGTCCCAGCGCGACGTGCGGCTCGATCCAGAGACCTTCGTCGTCGGGGCCTCGGAAGGCCATCGTCCGCGTCATCGCGAGTGCGGTGGCGCGCTCCCTGGTGAGGTCGCGCTCGTAGTCCACCCAGCCGGCTATGCCGCACATCGGAGCACCTCCCGGATAGCTGCATCATGCACATGACCGACGTTAACTCCAGATGTCAGAAATATGGAAGTTACAAAGCTCACTCCCTTCCGGGGCTGGACCTCCGGCCCGAGGCGTGCGCAGCCGGCGTACGTGCCCGCTGCCGCGTGCCTACCGCCGCGCTCGCCCCCCACGCGCTTCGCGGCCGGCTCGTCCCGCCACCACTCCGTCGTCGGCTCGCCGCGGTCAGTCGGTCGCGGCGCCGTTCCCGCCGTTCACGACCGCGGGGAGCCACTCGAGGGACCCGGTGCCGAGGGCCTCGTCGGCGAGTTTCTTCCCCGACGGCGTCTGCAGCGCGGCGAGTGAGCTGTCGATCCACGGCTGGATGTTGTGGTGTCCCTGGTCGCGGTACTCGATGGCCTGCAGCAGGCAGTCGAGCTTGTCGGCGTCCCGGGCGCAGCGGGCCTCCAGGCTGGTCTTCTGCTCGTACTCCGCGACAGAGCCGGAGATCAGGTCGGCCACCGGACCCGGCAGGCCCTGCACTTGATCCGCGGTGACCTTCTCGTTGGGCGCCCGGGTGACGTACCGCTTGGCCAGGTACGGGATGTCGGTCAGCCGGGTCTCCTGGCTGTCGTGGAAGAGGCTCAGGAGAGCGGCGCGCTCGGGGTTCGCGCCCTCCATGGCGGCCAGGACGCCCGCGAGCACGGCGGCCCGGAAGGAGTGGTCCGCGATGCTCTCGGGCGCGGCGACGCCCGCGACGAGCCAGCCGGTCCGCTTGTAGCGCTTGAGCAGCCCCATCTCGTAGGCGAATTCCGTCAAGCGCGTCAGCTCGTCCGGCATGCCAGCCTCCTTCGCTCTCGGCCGTCCGGGTATCTCACGGTAGACGACTTTTCCCAGATCAAACGGTAAGCGAAGGGCAGATCTCGTACTGAAGATCCGATCGCGCATGGCGTGCGGGTCACCGGGTAGCCCGTCCGGCATGGTGGGACGGCTGAACGAGATCGTCATCGACTGCGCGGATCCCCCACGACTGGCGCGCTTCTGGACGTCGGTCGTCGGCGGTGAGGCCGCGCAGCCGGACGAAGATCCACCGGACACGCCCTAGCCGTTCTGCTCCGCCAGGTGGGTGGTGACGAAGTCGAGCACCTCCGGGGACGCCTTGGCGAGCGAGCCGCTGTCGAACGGCGGCTGCGGATCGTACTCGATCCACAGCTGGATCGCCTGCGCGGCGACCTCACCGCCGATCCGGGCGGCGAGGGTCAGCGCCATGTCGATGCCGGCGGAGACGCCCGCGGCCGTGATGACCTTTCCCTGCTCGACGGCGCGCTCCGGGACGTACCGCGCGCCGGTCGCCTCCAGTTCCTTCCGGAGGCCCCAGTGGGTCGTCGCGTCGAGACCCCGCAGAAGCCCGGCCGCGCCGAGGATCAGCGCACCCGAGCACACCGACGTGGTCCACCGGGTCGTCGGGTGCACGCGGCGCACCCAGTCGACGTACCGCTGATCGCCGAAAACGACCTCACGCGTGCCCGGCCCGCCCGGTACGACGAGGACGTCACACCGGTCGATCTCCTCCAGCGCCGCCTCGGCCACGACGGTGAGGGCGCCGTCCGTACGGACCGGGCCGCGCTCCACCGCCGCGAAGACGGCCGTGACGCCCGGCAGACGCGACAGCACCTCGTACGGCCCGACGGCGTCGAGCGCGGTGAACTCCTCGTACAGCGCGAAGACGATCTGCATGGTGCCTCCTTCAGAGGGTCGGCGTACGGCTCCGGAAGCGGCGCCGGTAGTCGCCGGGGGTGACGGACACGGTGCGCTTGAAACTGCGGTGCATGGTCTCGGGAGTGCCGAAGCCGCACTCCCGGGCGATCACGTCGAGGGGCCGTGCGGTGGTCTCGAGGAGCCGGCGGGCCGCCTCGACCCGTACGGACTCGACGTATGACGCCGGGGTGACGCCGACGCCGTCGCGGAACACGCGGGCGAAGTGTCGTGTGCTCAACCCGGCGCGGGCGGCCAGCGCCTCGACCGACAGGTCGGCGGTGAGATGGTCGGCGATCCACCGCTGCAGCTCGCGCAGGCCCGGCCGGTCCGGCCGCCCGGCGGCCAGCTGGGCGCTGAACTGCGCCTGACCGCCCGGCCGCTGCACGAACACCACCAGCTGCCGGGCGACGTCACGGGCGGTCGCCGGGCCGAGGTCGTCCTCGACCATGGCGAGGGCCAGGTCGATGCCGGCGGTGACTCCGGCGGAGGTCCAGACCGGATCGTCGCGTACGAAGATCGGATCGGGGTCGACCTCGATCTCGGGGAAGCGTTCGGCCAGCAGACGGCAGGTCGCCCAGTGGGTGGTCGCCCGCCGGCCGTCGAGCAGCCCGGCCCGGGCCAGCAGGAACGCTCCGCTGCACACCGAGCCGACCCGGCGGGCGCGCCGCGCGGCCGAGGAGATCCAGCCGATCGTACGGTCGTCGTCGACGGCCTCGGCGGTGCCGAGGCCGCCCACCACGATGAGCGTGTCGACGGGGTCGTCGTGGAAGGCGCGGTGCGGCGCGATCGACAGCCCGCTGGACGACGTCACCGGCGCGCCGTCCACGGAGACGACCTCGGTGACGTACGCCCCGCCGGCGAGCGAGAAGACCTCCAGCGGCCCGGTCAGATCCAGTGACTGGAACCGGGGATGGACGAGGAAGGTGATCCGCACTACACCAGCCTCGCCGCCCGGGCTTCATGGCCGCAATGACGCGAATATGACGATTCCGGCCATCGAGCGGCCTGAGTGCCCGGTTGATCGTCGACGGACAGGCCGAAGGGGCCGGGATATCCCGGCCCCTTCGGTGCGTTCCGTCTGGGTCAGTGCTGCGCCTCGTAGGTGTCCATCGTGCGGCCGAGGATCGCGAACTTCTCGGTCCGGCTGACCGACGGCTGGATGTCCTGGCGGTTCACGTCGATGTACCGGTAGCCGAGGTTGCTGAACGCGGTGATGATGTAGCGCCGGTTCGGCTTGCCGGGCAGCGACTTCACGATGCCCGCGTCGCTCACCGCGTTCTCCGTCACACCGGTCTTGTGAGCGAACGTGACCTGCGCGGCGTCCTGGCAGGGCTGCACGGGGTACTGGTACTTCCCGTCGGTCGGGTCGTTGTTGACCGTCACGGTCCCGTCGGGGCCGATCCACCGCTGCGAGATGCGCTGCGGCATGCCGGCCGTCGGGTACGTGTAGCCGCAGTAGTTCGTCGTCGACAGGACGTTGTTCCAGCCCTGCTCGCCGAGCTCCTTCATGAAGAACTCGCGGGAGGACTGGCTCAGGACGTCGCTGGTGACCGCCTTGCCGTTCGGGGCGGTCCATGCCGTGCCCGTGACGCCGTTGACGAGCGCCAGCAGCTTGGCGGTGTCCAGCGACGACATGTTGATGCCGGAGGTCCAGTTTCCGCCGTTGGCGGGGTTGGTGTCCTTCAGCTGCATGGTCTCCAGGCCGATGTCCTGGAACGTCTGGTTGAGACCGTCGATCGCGCCCTTGTCGTTCAACAGCTTGATCAGCGAGCACGCCGAGCCGTTGTCGGAGACGGTGATCATGCGATCGAAGTAGTTGCGGACGGTGTCGGTGGTGGCGGCGCCGCACAGGTCGGATGCCTGTGTCGGCTGGTACGCGTACGTGTCGTCCAGCTTGATGACGCCCTTGTCCACCAGCTGCAGGACGCCGAAGCCGACCATCAGCTTGAGGGTCGACGCCGGGTAGGGCGACATGAAGTCGATCGGCGCCTTCTCGCGGCCCGGGACGACGTCGGTGTCGCCCTGTCCGTTGTTGGAGTTCCAGAGGGCGGTGTCCCAGTGCCGGTAGCGCACCGCGGTGGTGTGGAAGTTCTTGTCGACCGGGACGATGACGCCGTTCTTGTACGTCGGGCTCGTCACCACGGTGCCGGAGGAGACGGGTCGGCCGTTGCCGTCGAGCTCGAGGACGGTCACGTCGACGTTCGGCTGCTGGTGGATCTGCGTGGCGGCCGCGGCGACCGCCGCCTTCAGCTGGGGCGCACGCTCCGGCTTGGGCATTTTCGCCTCGGGGTCGACGTCGACGGAGGACGACCGGGCGGCCTGAGCGGACGTGGGAGGCTCGGTGTCGAGGACCTCGCCGAAGTTCAACCCCGCGATGGTCTTCTGGAGCTGTCGCGCGACACCGCTGGTGTCCTCGGCCGCGTGCGCCGGCTGTGCGACGGTGGCCAGCAGCACGGCGGCACCGCCCAGCGCGATCCAGCCACGACCACGCCTATGACTTCCCTTCAAGATCATTCGAACAAGATATCCATACGGATACGTATGGCGTAACTTCTTTGAAGATCCTTTACAAAGAGTTCGCAAAGGCGCAGTGTACGGCCCTGGTCACGACTCGAACAGGACGCTGATGCTCTCGCGGCGGTGAATGCGGGCGATCGCCTCGGCGAACAGCGGCGCGACCGAGACCTTCTGCACCTTCGGCGACAGCCGTACGGGCTGGTTCTCCACGGTGTCGGTGACGTAGAGCCGGGTGATCGGGCTGGAGTCGAGGCGTTCCATCGACTTGCCGGTGAACACCCCGTGCGTCACGGCCGCGCGCACGCTCCGCGCACCGCGCTCCACGAGGCACTCGGCCACCTCCACCAGCGTGCCGGCGGTGATGGTGAAGTCGTCGACGATCACGGCGTCGCGGCCGCGCACGTCGCCGATCAGGTCGACGACCCGCGCCGTCTCGGTGTGGTCGATGCGCTCCTTGTCGGCGATGGCGAGCGGAGCGCCGAGCCGCTTGGCGTACTTACGGGCCTGCTTGGCGAAACCGGCGTCGGGGGAGACGACGACGAGCTCCCCGGAGGCGCCGATGGCCTCGGTGAGCACGGGCAGGGCGTACAGGTCGTCGACCGGCCGCGTGAAGAAGCCCTGGATCTGCGGGGCGTGCAGGTCCATCGTCACGACCCGGTCCGCGCCGGCCGCCTCGATCGACTGGGCGCACACCCGGGCCCGGATCGACACCCGTGGCTCGTCCTTCTTGTCGGCCTTCGCGTAGCTGAAATACGGCATCAGCACGGTCACCGACGCTGCGCTGGCCCGCTTGAACGCGTCGATCCAGAACAGGAGCTCCATGAAGTTGTCATTGGCCGGGAAGACCGTGGACTGCACGAGGTGCACGTGCCGTCCCCGGACGTTCTGGTTGACCTTCACGAACAGGTTGCCGTCGGAGAAGCGGATCGCCTCCCCGTGGCCCGGCTCCACGCCCAGGCTTTCGCAGATCGCGGCGGTGAGCCGCGGACTGCCCGATCCACCGAACACCAGGAGCTCATCGAGATCGGAACCGGTCACCAGCATCGCCTCCCCGCGCGTCCGACCCCCGATGATGCCCGAAACAGGCCCGTTCGTCACGCTCCACGTCGCGGCGCCGCTACCCGCCGGTCAGGCGTGCGCCAGCCCGTTCTCCCAGGCCCAGGCCGCGATCTCCACCCGGTTGCGGAGGCCGAGTTTCAGTTGGACTCCGGCCAGATGGCTCTTCACGGTGCTGATTGAAATGAAAAGCTCCGCGGCGATCTCCCGGTTCGTACGGCCGCGGGCGATGGCCCGGACGACCTCGGACTCCCGCTCGGACAACGGCACCGCCGGAGGCGAGGCCGGGGGCCTGGCGGGCGCGAGGTGTTTCAGGAGCCGTACGGTGACCGACGGGGAGATCAGGGCGTCTCCGGTGCGCGCGGCCCGCACGGCCTCGACGAGCAGGACCGGGCCGGCGTCCTTGAGGATGAAACCGACGGCGCCGGCCCGCAACGCCCCGTAGACGTACTCGTCGAGGTCGAAAGTGGTCACGATGACGACCCGGAGCGGGTCGCGGACGCCCGGACCGGCCAGGGCCCGGGTGACCTCGATGCCGTCGAGACCGGGCATCCGGATGTCGACCAGGCACACGTCCGGACGCAGCCGCCGGGCCAGGGCGACGGCCTCCGCGCCGTCCGCCGCCTCGCCGACGACGGTGACGTCCGGCTGATCCTCCAGGATGAGCCGCAGCCCGCCGCGGACCATCGCCTGATCGTCGGCGATCAGCACCCGGGTGGTCATGAGCGGCTCGGGGCGGGCAGGGTGGCGCGCACCGACCAGCCGGCCCGGGGACGGGGCCCGGCGTTGAGGGTGCCGCCGAGGGCCTCGACGCGTTCGCGCATCCCGACGAGGCCGTGCCCGCCGGAGTGGGGGAAACGCGGCGCGCCCGCCGGGGGCGCGTCGTCGGTGACCTCGACGGTGATGTCACGCCGGTCGTGGGCGAGGGCCACGGTGACCTCCCGGGCCCCGGAGGCGTACCGGGTGATGTTGGTGAGCGACTCCTGGACGACCCGGTAGACCGTCGTGGTGACCTGCGGCGGCCACGCGGGGTCCGGCGGCCCGTCGGGCAGGTGCAGCCGTACGGCGGGGCCGCGCGCGGCGAACCGGTCGACGAGCTCGGTCAGCCCCTCCGGGCCGGGGGCGAGCCCGGCCGCGTCGTCGGCGTCCCGGAGCAGGCCGATGACCTGGCGCATGGACACGAGCGCCTCGGTGGCGGCGGTCTCGATGCCCGCCAGGGTGTCGTCGAGGGTCCCGGCGCCCCGGCGGGCGGCGATGCGGGCCGCCTGCGCCTGGAGCACGACGCCGGTCATGTGGTGGGCCGCCGAATCGTGCAGCTCCCGCGCCAGCTCCAGGCGCTCGCCCCGCCGTACGGCCTCGAACGCGGCGCGGCGACGCGCGTCGAGGCGGCGCAGCAACAACCCGGCGCCCACGGCGGCGACCCACGCCTGGGCCATGATCCAGGTCGCCGAGTACGACACCGGGGCGCCGGTGGCGAGGAAGTGGGAGTACCGCTCGAGGCTCCCGGCCGCCACGACCGCCCCGCCCGCCGCGATGGCCGCCGCCGTACGGACCGGCAGCGCGCGTACCGCGGAGGCGATGAGCACGACCAGGGCGAGGATCGCCGCACCGGCCGGCTGCCCGGGCAGTCCCCAGCGCCAGGCGACCAGCTCGGCCGCTCCGGCGACGGCGAGCCCGAACGCCGCGGCCCACGTACGGGATCGCTCCCGCAGCAGGGCGGCCACGGACACCACCGCCCCGACGGCGAGGATCGACCTCCAGTCGCCGTGCCGCTCCGCGATGGCGCGGATCTCGTAGCCCAGCGCCACCGCGAACACGATGCCGAGCCCGGCGTTCACGGCGATCCGGGGCCGCTCGACCAGGCGATCCAGCAGGTCCATGACGGTTCAGCGTACGGAACTCCGTCGCATGGCGGATCAGCCGAAAGTACGACCGGTTCGGCGCGAACCGTACTTCCGGCCGGTGGGCGCGCCGAGCCGGGGCCCGCACAGTGAACCGCATGCCTTCCACTGAGAACACGGTCCTGCGGGCCCGAGGGCTGGGCAAGCGATATCGCCGGCGCTGGGCGCTCTCGGACTGCACCCTCGACGTCCCGGCGGGACGGGTCGTCGGACTGGTCGGCCCCAACGGGGCCGGGAAGTCGACGCTGCTCGGCCTGGCCGCCGGCCTGCTCACGCCGACGTCCGGCACGGTCGAGGTGTGCGGCGGCCGCCCCGGCGCGAACCCGGCGCAACTGGCCAAGGTCGGCTTCGTCGCCCAGGACACACCGACCTACGCCCGGCTGACCGTCGCCGAGCACCTCACGCTCGGCTCCCGGCTGATCCCGGGCTGGGACATGCCCCTGGCCCGCGAGCGGGTGCGGCGGCTCGGCCTGCCCCCTGACCAGCGGGCCGGGAGCCTGTCCGGCGGCCAGCGCGCCCAGCTCGCCCTCACGCTCGCGCTCGCCAAGCGGCCCCGGCTGCTGATCCTCGACGAACCGGTCGCCGCCCTCGACCCGCTCGCCCGGCGGGAGTTCCTCCGGGAGCTCAGCGACGCCACCGCCGGCCGGGACATCAGCGTCGTGCACTCCTCCCACCTGGTCTCGGACGTGGAACTGGTCTGCGACCACCTCATCGTGCTCGTCGGCTCCCGCGTGCGGATCGCCGGCGACGTCCGCGACCTGCTGGCCGCACACCACCTGATCAGCGCCCCGCACCTCGACCCCGCCGCCCTTCCTCCGGGCGTGCACGCCGTCTCGGTCGACCGCACCGACCGGCAGACCACCCTGCTCGTCCGCGCCGACGCCCCGGTCGACGGCCACGGCTGGGCGGTCGCCCCGGTCGGGCTCGAAGACCTCGTCCTGGCCTACATGAGCGGGTCCACTCCGCTGCTGGAGGGACACCGATGATCTGGCTCACCTGGCGGCAGCTCCGCACCCAGGCGGCGGTGGTGTTCGGCGCCGTCGTCGTCCTCGCCGCCCTCCTCGCGGCCACCGGCCCGCACCTGGTCGACCTGTACCACGCCCACGGCCGCTCCTTCCTCGACGAGCTGGGGAGCACCGAGAGCAGCCTGTACGTCATCGGCACCTTCGCCGTGCTCTTCACCCCGGCCATCATCGGCACGTTCTGGGGCGCTCCGCTGATCACCCGGGAGCTGGACGCCGGAACGCACCGGCTGGCCTGGACCCTGACCACCCGCACCCGCTGGCTGGTCACCAAGCTCGGGATCGTCGGCCTGACCGCGGTGGCCGCGACCGGGCTGCTCAGCCTCGCGGTGACCTGGTGGAACCGGCCGATCGACGCGGCCATCGCCGCCAACAGCGGCGCCCCCGGCCACGGCATCTTCCTGCTCCCGCGCATGCACGTCCTGATCTTCGACACGCGCGGGGTCGTCCCCCTCGGCTACGCCGCGTTCGCCTTCGTCCTCGGCGTCACCATCGGCGTCATCGTCCGGCGGACCCTGCCCGCCATGGCGATCCTCCTCGCCCTCTTCACCGTCGTCCAGGCCACCATGGGCCTCGAGGTCCGGTCGCACCTGCTGCCGCCGGAACACGTCACCACGAAGATCAGCTCCGCGAACCTCACCCTCATCGACATCAGCGGGAACCTCACCGTGCAGGTCGACGAGCCCGGCGCCTGGATCGTCTCCCAGCACACCGTCAACGCCGCCGGCCAGGTTGTCTCACCGCCCTCCTGGGTGGAGAAGTGCCCGCTGCAGTCCCGGCAGGGGGCGCAGGACTGCTTCACCCGGCTCACCGACATGGGCTACCGGCAACGGGTCGACTTCCATCCCGCCGGCCGCTTCTGGACCTTCCAGTGGGAGGAGACGGTGATCTACCTCGCCGTCGCCCTCCTCCTCGCCGGACTCTGCACCTGGTGGCTCCGCCGCCGCCTGGCCTAGCCCCGTACGCCGCCGAGATCCCGAAAGGGCGCTCCGACAATGCCGATCGACCACACCGACCCTCGACCTCCCGCCAAGCGCCGTCTCCTGGCCTGGACGGCCGGCCTGCTCGCCGCCGTCTCCATTCCCGTCGCGCTCTCGCTGCCGGACGGCCGGGTGGCCGCGACGACCGCCGCGTCGGCTTCCCCGCTGACCTGGCGCTCCTGCGACGGGGAGTTCCAGTGCGCCACGGCGCGGATCCCTCTGGACCACCGGAACCCACGCGGCCGGACCATCAGCGTCGCCGTGATGCGGCACCAGGCGACCGACACCGCGCACCGCATCGGCTCGCTGTTCGTCAACGGCGGCGGCCCCGGCGCGCAGCTCGCGGGCTTCACCGCCGCCTACCGGCAGGTCCCCGCGACCTGGCGGGCACGGTACGACATCGTCGCCTTCGACCCACGAGGGTTCGGCGAGAGCACCGCCGTACGCTGCTTCCCGACGACCGATGCGGAGAACGCGTTCCTGTCCGGCGCGCCGATCGGCTTCCCCGTCGGGGCGCGGGAGACGTCCGCGTGGGTCCGTACGTGGTCGCGCTTCGCCGCCCGGTGCGCGAAACGCGACCCCGACCTCATCCGGCACGTCAGCACGGCCGACGTGGCCCGCGACATGGACCTGCTGCGGCAGGCCGTCGGCGACCCCGTGCTCAACTACGTCGGCCTGTCGTACGGCACCCTGCTCGGCACCACGTACGCCAACCTGTTCCCGAACAGCGTCGGCCGGATGGCCCTGGACGGCAACGTCGACCCGGTCGCCTGGACCAATGCGAAAGGCGGGCTGCCGAGCTTCGTACGTGAGGGCAACGACCAGGCGTCCGCCGCCGTCCTCAAGGACTTCCTGGGCCTGTGCGGCAAGGCGTCCACGGCCGCGTGCGCCTTCTCCGCGGGCGGCCCGGCGGCGACGCGCGCCAAGTACGACACGCTCCTGCGCCGCCTGCGACGGCACCCGGTCACCATGGGCACCCCGCCGGACACGCAGACCTGCGGCTACGCGTGCGGGGTCCTCAGCCTTCCGCTGGGCAACGTGTCGATGTGGCGTGAAGGCGCCGACCTGCTTCAGCAGATGTGGGAGAAGTCGTCCGGGAGGACCACCTCATCCGCCGTCGCGAAGAAGGCCGGGACCGCGGCCCCCTACGCCGGCCGCGAGCAGTTCCTCGCCACGGTCTGCTCCGACAGTCCAAACCCGCGCGACCCGCGTGCCTACGAGACCGCCGCGCGGCTGGCGTACTCCAGGTCCGGGCCCTCGGGGCTGGAACCGGCCTGGGCGACGGAGCCGTGCGCGGGATGGCCGCTGGGCAAGGACCGCTACACCGGACCGTGGAACCGGCGTACGGCCAACCCCATCCTGCTGCTCAACAACACCAAGGACCCGGCCACGTCCTACCGGAAGGCGGTCACGGTGTCCCGGACCCTGGCCCGGGCCCGCCTGCTGACGGTCGACGGGTACGGCCACACGGTCTTCGCCAACCCCAGCGCCTGCGCCCTGGAGCACGAGACCCGCTACCTGCTGACCGGCGCCCTGCCGCCGGCCGGCACCGTCTGCGAGCAGGACGTCGTCCCCTTCTCCTGACGTACGCCCGCGCGGCGGGAGCACGGGAGACCGTCCCGTGCTCCCGCCCCGGCCGTACGATCGCCGTCCACGACCGACGTGGTCACCCCGGCGGTCGCGGCGTTCGCGCTACCGGTCCTCGCCCAGCCAGGCGGACAGGCGCTTCAGGAAGGTGGCACCCACCGGGAGCCGCGGGTCCGGCAGGACCGCGATGTGGAACGCGTGCGGCATGCCCTCGTAGACGTCCAGCGTGACCTCGACGCCCGCTTCGGCCGCCGCCTCGGCGTAGCGCCGGGAGTCGTCCAGCAGGACCTCGTCGCCGCCGACCACCAGGAGGATGCGCGGCAGGCCCGCCAGGTCGCCGTGGATGGGCGACTGCGGCGCCTGGTCGTTCGGCCGCCCGTTCAGGTACTGGCCGACGACGTGCTCGAGCACCTCCCGGCCGACGACGTCCCGGCCCGCCGGGGCGTCGATCGACGGGCTCGTCAACGTGAAGTCCGTGATCGGTGAGACCGGCACCACCGCGCCCGGGAGCGGCACGCCCTCCGTACGCAGCGTGAGCAGCATCTCCAGCACGAGAGTCGCGCCCGACGACTCGCCGACCAGGACCGTCCGCTTGGCCGGCACGCCCTCGGCCAGCAGCGCGCGGTACGCGGTGACCATCTCGTCGTGCGCGACCGGGAAGGGGTGCTCGGGGGCCAGCGAGTAGTCGACGTTGAACGCTGGGCGGCCGGCCGCCTTCGACAGGTGGTAGGCCATCGGGTGCTCGAACGCAGGGTTGCGCTGCTCGAAGCCGCCACCGTGCACGTACAGAACCACGCCCGCCTCCTGCGGCAGGCGGCCCGAGGCGTTCGCCCAGCGGCCCGGCACCGGCAGCGCGAACGGCTCGGCCGTGTCGGCGTCCGGCGGCAGCGGCGGCGGGCCCGCGCTCATGCCGGTCAGCGCAGCGAGCACGGTGTCGAAGGTGTCGGGGCCGGTGATGCGGTTGGCTGTCAAGCGGTCCTCGCGCCTCCGCAGGGCGTTCAGTACCGGGACGAGTTGTGCCTCCTCGCCGTCCAGGTGCGCCTCGATCTCCGTCACCAGGCGATCGACGGTGGCCGCCAGGTCGCCGGTGCCGGACACGACCGTCTCCTGCAGGTCGTTCAGTAGCCCGGCGAGGATCCGGTGCTGTTCGTGCAGGTGGTCCAGGACCGGTGCCAGTTCCGGATGGCGGCCGCGTAGATACGGGAACAGGTCGCTGTCCTCGTTCTGATGGTGGTGCCGCATCCCGCCGCAGAACGTCAGGCAGTTGACGCGCAGCTGCGCGCCCAGCCCGCGGCCTTGGGCGACCTCGTCGCGGATCAGCCGCAGGTCGCGCCGGAACGCGTCGTGCACGACCGTGAGAAAGTCACCCTCGGGTAGGTCGGCGTAGCTCATCCGCACCGGGTGCAGCGCGACGACGGGGATGACCCGTGCGGTCTTCCGCTGGTACTCGGCCCAGCCCGGGTCGGACTCGACGGCACGCGCCCAGATCTCCTCGCGCTCGGCCCCCTCGAGCACGACCGCGTCGGCCTCCAGCGTGAACGGGCCGGTCTCGACGGTGACGCGTGGG
Source organism: Actinoallomurus acanthiterrae (assembly GCF_054775715.1). Taxonomy (NCBI): domain Bacteria; kingdom Bacillati; phylum Actinomycetota; class Actinomycetes; order Streptosporangiales; family Thermomonosporaceae; genus Actinoallomurus; species Actinoallomurus acanthiterrae. Next base: position 1,212,337 of record NZ_BAAHCO010000001.1, read on the forward strand.
TTGGCCACCAGGTTGTGGTACCAGGCCGGGTGCCGGTCCGCGCCGCCCGCCGACGCGATCACGAGCAGCCCGCCGGGATCGGGCAGGAAACCGACGGGGGTGGTGTGGGGGCGGCCGGAACGCGCGCCCGTCGTGGTGAGCAGGATCAGCCGGGCCCCCTCGAACATGCCGCCCACGCGCCCGTGATTGGCGCGGAACTCCTCGATGACCTGCTGGTTGAACGGTGTGGTCAAAACTCTCCTTCGCTGCGTTACCGCATGGCGGAACGAACGACGAAACGAATGGCGGAAATGGCGCGCCCGTTCGACGAACGGCACGGAACGGCGAAGCAGCGAAAGGCGACGGCTCCGCGGGACGACGGGCGCGGGTGATACGACGCGGTCAGCTCACGGCGTTCGGAAAACGGCGCTCAGGCAAGGGCGCAGGCCGGGAACGACGCGAACGGCGTCGGCGACTAGGCGCGATCCATGCGGTAGGCCACCTGGCTCATCCCCTTCGGGCTCTTCCGGTGCTCGCCCACTCGTACGCGGTCTGGCCCCCTGTCCTCTGTCGGGGCACTCTTGCGTACGCCACGCGGCACCGACGACATTCAACGCAGAACCCGCACCGAACGTCAAGAAGCCGGCAGAGGCGTCATCGCTGCGGCCGGATGAGGCGGTCGGCGAAGGAAAGGAGTGACCAATGGACGTCCTGATCAGAGACGCCGTGGACGCGCCCGCCCGTGCAGGATGTCGGCCTCGGTCATCGGGAACGTCTCATCTGGGGCGGTCGACCAGCGATGGGCGATCCGGGCGCGTTGGGTCTCATCGTTCACCGGCAGGTAGACCATGCGGAAGCACGCGTCCTCGGCCTCCGCCAGCCAGCGGATCGCGGACCGTTCGTCCCGGGACCAGCAGCCGTAGTCCACCACGACGTTGGTGCCCAGCTTGACCGCCTCCAAGGCGAGCCAGAGCATGCGCCCCTCCAGCACGTCGCGCTTCCCGTCCGCCTCCGTCTCGCCGAACAGGGGAATCATCCAGTCGTCGGGCGTCAGGCGCAGCGCGCCGTGCTCCTCGGCGAGCTGCCGAGCCCTCGTGGTCTTTCCGGCGCCTGGCAGGCCGACCATCAGGAACAACGTGGTCACGCCCAGATCGTGTCAGGGAAGCCGGGCGGAGGACCACCGCTTTATCCGCCTGATCACGGCCTGAGCCACCGGCGGATTGAGGCCGCGGTGACGTGCCGTGAAAGACGTAGGCGCGGGGTCAGCTCACGATGTCCTTGGAGCGGAAGCGGCGGACGGCCAGGGCGAGGAACACGGTGGCGTACGACGCGGACAGGGCCGCGCCCTTGATCATGCCGGTCCACTCCAGGTGGGGCTGGAGGGCGTCGGTCCAGGCGAATATCCAGTGGGTCGGCAGGAACTCCCGCCAGTGGCCGAGTGCGGTGACCGCGTCGATGATGTTGCTGACGATGACGAGGCCCACCGCGCCGCCGACCGCGCCGAGGGGCGAGTCGGTGGTGACCGACAGCAGGAAGGCCAGCGCCGCGACGACGAGTTCCGAGGCCAGGATGTAGCCGACGATGATCAGCATCCGGGTCAGGGCGGTGCCGTTGGGCAGGGCGACGTCGCCGCCGGGGACCCGCAGGCGGGCCCAGCCGAAGACGTAGATCCCGGTGATCATCGCCATCACGGGCAGGCTGACGACGGCCAGGGCCGCGTACGTGAGGGCGACGATGAGTTTCTGGCGCAGCAGTCGCGTGCGCGGCACCGGGGCGGCGAGCAGGTAGCGCAGGGACGCCCAGCCCGCCTCACTCGCGACGGTGTCGCCGCAGAACAGCGCCACCGCGACCACGAGCAGGAAGCCCGACGACGCGAACAGCGTGAACGCCGTGAAGTTCAGCGCGCCGGCCGTCGCGACCGTGACGAGGCCGGGGGTGTTGGCGTCGTTCGCCGACGGCGAGCCGCCGATCTTGAACGCGGCGGCGAGCACCCAGGGCAGGACGAGCAGCACCGCGAACGCGATCCACGTCCGGCGCCGGCGCAGCTGCCGGACGGCCTCGACGCGCAGCGGCAGCGTCCGGCGCCTGCGGTAGGTGACGTCTGCGCTCACGATCCCTCCCCGATGAGAGCGAGGAACGCGTCCTCCAGGCGGCGGTGGGGCATCACGCGGTCCACCGGGACGCCGGCGCTGACGAGTGCCGCGACGACGGCCGACGGCGCGGAGCCGTTCAGGCGCACCAGGACGCCGGGGTCGTACGGCTCCGCGCCCTCGACGCCCTCGAGTGCGGTCAGCACGCTCATGGCGCGGTCGACCTCCGGGGTGCCGATCAGGACGGAGCCGTCGTGGCCGGCGATCTCGGCGACGGGACCTGCGGCGACGAGCGTGCCGCGGTGCATCACGACGACGTCGGTGCAGGTCTGTTCGACCTCGGCGAGCAGGTGGCTGGAGATGATGACGGTGCGGCCCTCGGCGGCGTACCGCACGAGGACCTCGCGCATCTCGGCGATCTGCGGTGGGTCCAGGCCGTTGGTCGGCTCGTCGAGGACGAGCAGGTCGGGCAGGCCGAGCATGGCCTGGGCGATGGCGAGCCGCTGCCGCATGCCCTGGGAGTAGGTGCGGACGGGGCGGCGGATCGCGTCGCCGAGTCCGGCGATCCGCAGGGCCTCGTCGAGGTACGCCTCGCCGCGCCCGGCGGCCTTCCAGTACAGCTCCAGGTTGTCGCGGCCGGACAGGTGGGGCAGGAAGCCGGGTCCTTCGACGAACGAGCCGAGCCGGGACAGCACCGGCGCCCCGGGGCGTACGGGCTCGCCGAAGATGCGGATCTGGCCGGCGTCGGGGTGGATCAGGCCCATGAGCATGCGCAGGGTGGTCGTCTTTCCCGCGCCGTTCGGGCCGAGCAGGCCGCAGACCTGTCCGGGTTCGACGCGGAAGGACAGGTCGTCCACGGCGAGGTGGCCGTTCTTGTACCGCTTGGTCAGCCCGGCGATCTCCAGCGGCACCGCGGGGTCGCCGCGCTCGTCGCCGCGCCGGCGCCGCCCGCGCCCGGTGGCGACCAGGACCACGGCCGCCGCCACGGCGATCGCGGGGAGACCCCAGACCCACCAGGGCAGCGGCGTCGGCGGCGTGCGCAGCGCCGGGTCGACGGGGACGGTCAGCGGGGAGTCCACGGACACCCGGTACGAGGCGGGCCGTGCCGGTGAGGCGTATCCCATGTCGGTGGTGCCGAACACGACGCGGATGCGGTGTCCCTGGTCGAAGCGGTGGTCCATGGGCGGCAGCGCGACGTCCGCCGTGCCGGTGACGTTCAGGGGCGCGGCGAGGCGGCGGGCCGGTTCGGCCTGGCCGTCCGGCCCGACGTCGTACACCTTCGCGAACAGCGTCGCGGGGCCGCTGGCGACCCGGACGCGTACGTGCGCCGACCCGGTCAGCTGCACGGGCGCGGCGAGCGGCTCGGTGTCGAACGCCGCCGACTGGCCGGGCATGTCGAGCTGGGCACCGCCCGTGCCGAAGCCGCTCACGCCGCCGAGCGCGCCGAGGCCGGGCAGGGTGGAGATCGACGCGGGGGAGCCGCCGGCCGGGTTCTGGATCGTCTGCTCCTGCCCGCCGAGAGGGAGCGTACGGCGGGTGGTCCCGGACAGGCCGGGGTAGCGGGGCGCGGTCGCGGCGGTGACGACGACGCGCTGGGTGGAGGAGTCGATGCCGCCGGTGCGCGTGACGGTGAAGCCGCCCGAGGCCGACGCGGGCCCGCCCTTCAGGTAGCGGTCGAACCAGCCGGTGACGAGGTCGCGGACGCGCGCGGTCTCCGGGTCGCCGCCGTCGTGACCGCCCTGGAACCAGACCACCTTGACCGGGGCGCCGGTGATCGCGCGTGCGTTGCCGTCGGCCTGGTCGAGGGGGAACAGGGAGTCCGCCTGGCCCTGGACGAGGAGGGTGGGGACGTGGATCCGGCCGGCCACGGACGAGGGGCTGGACCGGCGCAGGGTCGCGATCGCCTCGGGCGTGGGCCGCCCGGTCTCGGCGACCTTCTGGTACATCGCGCACAGCGACGGCAGGAATCGTCCACAGGCTGTGGACGACGCGCCGCCGGTGAAGAAGACGCCGGCCCAGACCTTCTTGAACACCCCGTTCACCGCGCCCTTGCCCGTGGCGTCGGGGAACAGGGAGTCGGCCAGGTCGTACCAGGTGATCTGCGGGGCGATGGCGTCGATACGCCGGTCGTACGCGGCGGACAGCAGGGTGATCCCGCCGCCGTACGACTGGCCGGCGAGACCGACGCGGGGATCGCCGGGGCCGTCGAGGCGCACCTCCGGGCGGCGGGCCAGCCAATCGATCAGCTGCCGGACGTCCTTCACGTCGTAGTCGGGGGAGTCGAGGGTGATCTCGCCGTCCGAGCGGCCGAAGCCGCGCGCCGACCAGGTGAGCACGGCGTACCCGTGTCGCGCCAGCCGCTCGGCCTCGTCCCGCGTGTCGTCCTTGCTGCCGCCGAACCCGTGTGCGAGCAGCACCGCCGGGGCGCGTCCCCCGCCGGCCTGCGCGAAGAACGTGGTGTCCAGGCCGACGTGCTGGTCGTTCTTCGGGCCGTCCACGACCTGGATGCGCTGGTCGAACGTCCGTACGCGCGGCGCGTCGCCCGACGCCGCCCAGGTGATGCCCCCGGCGACGGCCATCGCACCGACGACCGCCGCCCACCGTCCCCGCCTCATGAAGCAAGACCCTAGCCATAGCCGGCCCGTGTAACAGAACGCGGACATCGTGCGGACGGCGCCATGACACTCACTCGCGATCTTGGTCGGCATGACCATTTCCAGCACCCTCGACGTCCGGACGCCGGACCGGCCGCGGCCGTCGCCGCCGGTCCGCACGCGGCGGCCGTCCTGGCCGCTGCTCGTCCTGGCGGGCTGGCTGGCCCAGGTCGGCATCCGGCTGGTCCTCACCGGCGGGCAGAGCGTCCCGGCGGCGTTCCCCGACGAGAGCGGCTATCTGCTGGCCGCGCGGTGGCTGGCGGGCGGTCCGGGAGGCGACCTGTCGGGCAGCACCTTTTACCAGGGCGGATACCCGCTGCTGGTCAGCCCGGCGTTCTGGCTGAGCCACGATCCGCAGACCTGCTACCGGATCGTGCTGGGGATCAACGCCCTCGTCGGCGCCGCGATCTTCCCGCTGGCCCTGGTCGCGCTGCGCCGGATGCGGCTGCCCCGGCCGCACGCGTACGTGCTCGCCTTCGCGGCCGCGCTGCTGCCCGCGGCGACGGTGTTCGGCCCGCTCGCGCTGACCGACGCGGTGCTGCCGACGCTCATCCTCGGCTGGCTGCTGGCGCTGCACTCGTTCGTCCGCGCCTGGTTCCAGGGCACGGACGGGCGGCGTGTGGCGGTGGCCGGTTCACTGGCGAGCCTGGCCGCGGCCTACGCCTACACGACGCACGCGCGCGGCACCGTGATCCTCGCCGTGCACCTGCTCGTCGTGGCGGGAATCGTGACGTACGGCCTCGTCACGCGGCGTCCGGCGGTAAAGGCGGCGCTGGTTTCGGGGGCCGTCGCCTTCGCCGCGGCAGCCGCGGGCTGGGCGCTGAACGGCGCGGTACGGGCCGCGCTCTATCCGCACGGCGTCCGCGACCTCGGCGGGCTGCTGTCGGCGCGGCTCACCACGGTCGGGGGCCTGGAGTGGGCGGTCTTCGGCGCGGCCGGTCAGATCTGGTACCTCGTCGTCGCGACGTGGGGCCTGGCGGGGATCGGCCTCATCGCCGCCGCCCGTACGCTGTGGCGGCCCTGGAGCGACCCGGAGTCCCGGGTCATGTCCGGAGTGCTGCTGGCCGCGACCTTCGGGACCGCCCTGGCGTCCTCGGCGGCGCTGCCGGACGAGCACCGGGTCGGCAACTACTTCTACGGCCGTTACCTGGCGTGTCTCGCCGTGGCGCACGCGCTGGGCGGCCTCGCGGTGCTCATGCGGCGGCGCCGGTCCCTCGTCGGGTACGCCCTCGCGGCGGGCGTCGTGTGCACGGGCGCGGGGCTGTCCGCGGCGATCTACGCCGGGGACCGGCTCACCGACTACAACTTCATCGCCTTCGACTTCCCCGAGACGTGCTTCCTGACCTGGGACTGGACGGCACTGCGGCTCGGCACGGCCTCCCTGGCGGCCCTCGCGCTGCTGGGCGTCCTGGTCGCCGTGGCGTTCACGCCTCGCTCGGCGTGGACGATCGCCGTGGGGCTCGCGGCGTTCAACCTCGTCGCCGCCGCCGTCATCGCGAAGCCCTGGCTGCCGCCACGCGAGCCGATCTTCCGGGCCGGCCCCGGGTACGGCGGGGTGGCGGTCGACGCGAGCCTGACCTGGCGGGTGTGGGTCCGGCAGGCGTACCAGGTCTGGTGGACGCCGCTCACCTTCTTCCACGCGGCGAACGGGCAGCCGCCGACGGGGACCTGCATGGTGATCGTGCCGGTGACGGGCGGTGCGGCGCCTGCGACGTCGTGGCCGCGGCACCCGGCCGGCTGGCGGGTCACGGCGTCCGGAACGTCCCCCGCACCCTGGGCGGCCTGGAAAAGTTCGTCCTGTCACAGAGTTGTGACATGATCCTTTTGTTCTGACCATTGCGCCGACGGTCTTGATAATGGGCCCCGTGGCGACAATCTTGCTGGTGGAGGACGACCCTTCCGCACGGGCGGCTCTGGAGTTCGCGCTGTCCCGGCTCGGACACTCCGTGACCGCCCGGGAGACCGGCGAGCTGGGGCTGGAGCAAGTGCGCACGCAGCGCCCGGAGCTCGTCATCCTCGACGTCATGCTCCCGGGCATCGACGGGGTCGAGGTCTGCCCGGCGGATCCGCGCGGAGGACTCACTGCCGATCATTCTGCTCACCGCCCGCAGCGACGACATCGACGTGGTCGTCGGCCTGGAGGCCGGGGCCGACGACTACGTCGTCAAGCCGGTCGAGCCGCGGGTGCTCGACGCGCGGCTGCGGGCGGTGCTGCGCCGGGTCGAGCGCGACCCGGGGGACCGTTCCACCTACGGCGACCTGGTCATCGACCGGGGAACGATGAAGGTGCGGCGGGCCGGCCAGGACGTGCACCTCACCGCCACCGAGCTCCGGCTCCTCCTCGAGCTGTCCCGCCACCCGGGACAGGTGCTGACCCGTCAGCAACTCCTCGCCTCCGTCTGGGAGCACGACTTCCTCGGCGACTCCCGGCTCGTGGACGCCACCGTCCAGCGCGTGCGGTCGAAGGTCGAGGACGTGCCGTCCCGGCCGAAGTTCATCGAGACCGTGCGCGGCTTCGGCTACCGCTTCGTCGCCCCATGATCGGCCTGCGCACACGGCTCGTCGCGGCGTTCGCCGCCGTGGCGCTGCTGGCCTCGGCGATCACCGCGGGGATCGCCTACTGGCTCGTGCGGCTGGCGATGCTCGAGCGGGTGCAGAACGCCGTCGTCAACGACGTGCGGATCACCCTGGCCCAGACCGTGCCGACGCAGCTGCCCGACATGACGCTGACCGCCGACCTCCTCCAGCCGATCAGTAACGCCCTGGCCCGGCAGCCCGGCCGCCAGTCCTGGGTGCTCGGCAACGAGCCCGGAGGATGGGCCACGAGCGGCGCGAAGTTCACTCATCTCCGCATCCCGCCCAAGCTGATCGCCTCGGTCCGCGGCGCGGGCCGCCACGACGACCTCGCCCGGCCGCTGCGAGGGCAGCAGATCTACTTCCAGCGGATCAGCTTCCACGGCATTCCGTACCTGATCGTCGGCACGCCGGTCTACCTGCCGACCACTAATTCGCGCGTCGCGAGCCCGATCGAGGCGTACGTCATCGTGAGCCTCACGCGGGAACGCGACGACCTCGACCGGATGGCCACCTCGGTCGCCGTCGGGGGCGGCGCGGCCGTCTTCGTGGCCCTGCTGCTCGCCCTGCTCGCCGCGCGGAGCGTGCTGCGGCCCGTCCGGCGGCTGGCCGCCGCCGCCCAGGGACTAGGTGCCGGAGACCTGCACCGGCGGGTCGAGGTACGGGGCCGCGACGAGCTGGCGCGCCTCGCCCGGATCTTCAACTCCAGCGCCGAGGCCCTGGAAGCCAGCGTCACCGAGCTGCGCGAGATGGAACGCTCGGCCCGCCGCTTCGTGGCCGACGTGTCCCACGAGCTGCGCACGCCGCTGACCGCGATGACCGCCGTCACCGACGCGCTGGAGGAAGAGGCCACCGGGAGCGCCGCGACGGCCGCCGGTCTCGTGGCGGAGGAGACGCGCCGGCTGCGCACCCTGATCGGCCACCTGCTGGAGATCAGCAGGTTCGACGCCGGGGCGGCGGCGCTCGTCCTGGACGACGTGGACGTGCCGCAGCTGATCCGGCAGAGCCTGCGGCTGCGCGACTGGCAGGAGAAGGTGGAGACCGAGCTCGTCCCGGAGCTGCGCGCCCGCGTCGACCCCCGCCGCTTCGACATGATCCTGGCCAACCTGGTCGGCAACGCGCTCAGACACGGCGAACCGCCGGTCACCGTACGACTGCGCCGCTCGTACGTGCCGAACGGGCCCGGCATCCGGCTCCGCGTCTCCGACAGCGGTCCCGGCATCCCCAAGGACGTGCGCAAGCACGTCTTCGAGCGGTTCTACAAGGCCGACGCAGCGCGGACGCGGAGCGAGGGCAGCGGCCTGGGCCTGGCCATCGCCCGCGCCAACGCCGAGCTGCACGGCGGCGAGCTGCACCTCCTCGACACCGACACGGGCACGACGTTCGAGCTGTGGCTCCCCGACATCCCGGTGGAGACCGCATGACGCCCGCACGGTTCCATGCCGGCCTGCGGCCGGCACGCTTCCGCCACAGCCTGCCGCTCGCGCGGTTCCGCCACGGTCTGCCGATGCTCGCCGGGCTTCTCGTCGCCGCCTGCGGGGTGCGGCCGACCGGGGTGATCGGTTCCGGAGCGCCGGTCGTGGCCCAGCAGGCCGTGCCGCAGACGACCGTCTACCTGGCCCGTGGCCAGCGGCTGGTCCCCGTGCGCCGGGTCGCGTTCCCCGGTGCCCCGCAGGCCGCGCTGAACGCCCTGTGGGAACAGGGCGCCAAGATCCCGGAGGAAGCACAGGGCATGTCGAATCCGATGGCGGACCTCGCCTCCTTCCACGCGACCTTCGAGAGGGAGGCACGGGGAATGCTGCTGGCTTCGTTCTCCCCCGTCCGGCCGGTCACGGACCTGCTCCGGGCCCAGATCGTGTGCTCCGGGACGGCGCAGCCCGGCGTCCAGCGCGTCCTGCTCGCCTATCCGAGCGCGTCGCTGAACGAGCCGCCGCTGCGGTGTTCCTCGTTCCGCCGGTACCTCGCCGGCTGACCGCAGGGGAGAGCGAATGAGACGAGTCCGGCCCTTCGTGGTCCCCTTCGTCCTGGCCGCGCTGCTGACCGCCTGCGGGGTGCGGCCGACCGGGGTGATCGGAGCCGGGGACCCGGTCGTGGCCCAGCAGGCCGTTCCCCAGACGACCGTGTACCTGGCGCGCAACGGACGGCTGGTCCCGGTTCGCCGCGTCGCGTTCCCCGGGGCACCACAGGCCGCGCTGTACGACCTGTGGAGCCGCGGGGCGACGTCCACGGAGGTCGCGGGGGGCATATCCAACCCCCTGGAGAACGTCACCCTGCTCGACATCAAGGTCAGCCAGGGGACGCTCGTCGTCGACTACTACCGGGACGTGGTGCTGCCGCGACTGGTCAGGGCTCAGATCGTGTGTTCCGGCATCGCCCAGCCGGACATCCGCCACGTGGAGCTGGTCGGCTGGGCATATGAAGGCGCCGGCAAGGGCCAGCCCTGGTCCGACTTCCAGCATCCGCCGCCGGGCTGGGTGTCCCTCGCCGACGACGAGCGGCAGTGTTCCCGGTACAAGGACCTGATGGGCTCCTGACCGGCCCTCAGAGCGACCGGAGCGCGGGCAGCAGTTCGCGTTCGGCCCAGGGCATGAAGGAGTCCTGATGTTCGGCGCCGATCTGCACCACGGCGACCTCGTCGAAACCGGCCTCGACGAACGGTTTGATCTTCTCGACGTACTCGTCGACGTCCGGCCCGCACGGCAGCTGCTCGCCGACCTGCTCCGGAGTCACGAACCGACTCGCCGACTCGAACGCGCTCGTCGCGGGAAGGTTGGCGTTGACCGGCCAGCCGAGCCCGAACCACCGGAACTGCTCGTGCGCCCGCTTCACCGCCGCCTCCCGGTCGATGTCGTACGCGACGGCGACCTGGCCGATGCGCGGTTTGCCGGCACCACCGGCGGCCTCGAACATCTCCCCGAGCTCCCCCTTCGGCTCGGTGGCGATCATGATGTCGGCCTGCTCGCCCGCCAGCTGGCAGGACTCGGGCCCCGACACCGCCACGCCGATCGGCACCCGCTCGTCGGGCAGGTCCCAGAGCCTGGCCGCCTCCACATCGAAGTGGTCGCCCCGGTAGTCGATCGTCCCCCCGTCGAACAGCGCCGAGATCACCTCGATCGCCTCGCTCAGCATCTCGTGCCGGACGCTCGCCATCGGCCAGGGCCTGCCGACGACGTGCTCGTTCAGGTTCTCCCCGGCGCCCAGGCCGAGCCGGAAGCGCCCGCCGGACAGGATCTGCATCGTCGCGGCCTTCTGGGCCACGATCGCCGGGTGATAGCGGATGGTCGGGCACGTCACGAAGGTCATCAGCGGGATCCGCTCCGTGGCCTGCGCCGCGGCGCCGAGGATCGACCACGCGTACCCCGCATGGCCCTGCGAGGCCAGCCACGGGAAGTAGTGATCGCTGATCACCGAGAAATCGAATCCGGCGTTCTCTGCGGACCGGACGTCGCGCACCAGCTGGTCCGGACGCGCCTGCTCGCACATCATCGTGTATCCGATGGCAACCACTGTTCCTTCTCCTTTCTCCAGGACTTCCGGGGCGTCTTTCTCCAGGGCTTCCGGGCGTCGTCGGGGCGTCCCGCGAGGCGAGGCCGGATCGTGCTTTCCGGCGGCTACCCGGACAAGACCAGCGAAAACATGGGATGGTCGACCCGGTGCGGTCGAGGGACGTCCGTCGGCGCGATGGAGAAGGACGGGGACACGCCGCCGTACGCCGCCCGCGACCCTGGCGCGCCGGGCCTTCCCCATGATGCGATTGACTTGACGATGACCTGATCCAGGCGAGACTTCCGCCCGCCCCCCACGCGGAGGAGACGACACCTTGAGGTTCGCGGTTCACCGGTCCGCCCGCCGACCGGCCTCCCCGCACGGGCACTCCCCGGAGCCGCCGGCGACGCCGAGGCCGGCACGACACGTCCGATGCCTCCGTCCCCGCCTGCCGCGGAGCCGACGGCCCACGCCGATACGGGCGCCACGCGCACGCTGCCTTCGGCGTCGGCGAACGGAGCCAAGACCACCGGACCTGCCCCGGAGACGGCGGGCACCGCCACGCGGCCGCTGCCGCCGACTCCGGCCCCCATGCCGCCGGTTCGCGCCGACACGACAACCACCGGCGGCGGCGAACCGTCCTCCACGGGGAAGGATCGGAGGTCGGTGATGCGGATCGGGCGGCGCGGCGGCGGTCGGCCGGATCACGGCTCGGCCGAGGGCGCCGCAGGGCGCACCGGCGGCAAGCCGGCCGCGGGGACCGCGCGGCGGGCCGGCGGGCGATCCCCACGGCTCATCGCGATCGTCCTCATCCTGTGGCTGGTCATCGCCGCGATCGCGCTGACCGGGACGCTCATCGTCGCGTTCTCGACGGAGCACCCGGCGCGGTTCCCCTCGCCGCTGAAGATCTACCCCGTCACCCAGCAGCTCGTCGGCCAGCAGTGCCCGGCCGGCGTGCAGGGGATCGCGGGCCAGAGCAGCGTCGGCACCGTCTGCTACGAGCTGGCGACCGGCATCACCATCAAGCGGGTGAACGACATCCACGTCGAGCGGGCCAAGGCCGGCGGATACGCCGTCTCCCTCAGCCTGACCCCGGCCGACGGCAGGGCGCTGAAGAACCTCACCCGCAATGCCGCGGGGCGGGCCTTCGCGCTGACCGTCCGCGAGCAGGTCGTGGCCGCGCCCCGGGTGGACGCCCCCATCACCAAGGGACGGGTGCTCATCACCGGCAACCTCACCCGCATCGCCGCCGAGGACATCGTCGCCCGCCTCAAGGACGGAAAGGCGGTGCCGGCGCCCTCGCCGGCGCCGACCTGGCAACCTCCGGCGACGACCGCCCCGCCCACCGGGCAGCCGACGACCCCACCGACGGGGCCGTCCAGCACGGGGCCGAACTCGACGACGACGCCCCCGAACTCCTCGACGACCTCGCCCACACAGTCGGCGACCCCGGGCGCGACCACGAAGACGACGGCCTCGCGCACACCCCTGTCGGTCTGATCAGCCGTCGAACGAGCCGTGGCGGCCCACGCCGTCGCGGAACCGCTGGACGTCGGCCAGGCCGGTCTCCCCGAACACGGCCCTGCCGTGCCGGAACTCATTGGAGATCGCGGCGTCCTCCTCCAGCCCCTGCTGTTCGATGAGGGACATGCGGTCGTGCCGGAGGCAGGCCTGCGGGAACGCGGCGATCTGCGCGGCCAGCTCCTCCGCGGCCTCCCGCGCCCGCCCGTGCGGCACGACGCGGTTCACCAGGCCCATGTCGTACGCCTCGGGCGCCGGCACGGCGCGGCCGGTCAGGATCAGGTCCGTCGCCCGGGACGTGCCGATCAGGCGCGGCAGGCGTACGGTGCCGCCGTCGACGAGGGGGACGCCCCAGCGGCGGCAGAACACCCCGAGGACGGCGTCCTCCTCGGCGACGCGCAGGTCGCACCAGATCGCGAGCTCGAGCCCGCCCGCGACGGCGTGTCCGCTGATCGCCGCGATGACCGGTTTGGACAGCCGCATCCGGGTCGGGCCCATCGGGCCCTCGGCGGCGTGGGACACGTCGTGGGCGGAGGCTCCGGCGCTCGGGGCATCGAGGCGGTTGCCGCGCTCGGTGCCCAGCGCCTTCAGGTCGGCGCCCGCGCAGAACGCGCCGCCCTCGCCCCACAGCACGGCGACGCTCGCCTCCGCGTCGGCGTCGAACGCGCGGAACGCCTCCGCCAGCGCCCGCGCGGTCGGCCCGTCCACGGCGTTACGCACCTCGGGACGGGCCAGCACCACTGTTGTCACGGGCCCTTGCTTTTCCACCCGCACGCTCATGACACCGAACGATTCCATGATTCGCGTGCGGGCGGAACGGTATGGGTCAGTCGATGCGCCAGGTGTCTCCGCTGCCGAGCAGGGCGGCCAGGTCGCCTGTGCCCTGCTGGGCGACGGCCTCGTCGATCTGGGTGCGCATCAGCTCGTCGTACGACGGGCGCTCCACCTGCCGGAAGATCCCGATCGGCGTGTGCTCGAACGTCGGCGAGTCCAGCCGCGACAGCGCGAACGCGAGCGACGGGTCCGGGTTCTTGGCGTCGTGCACCACGATGTCCGGGGAGTCCGCCGGCACGACCTCCAGCGAACCGGAGGCCGACCGCCGCAGCGCCTTCTCGCCGTCGGCGCCGAACACGATCGGCTCGCCGTGCTCCAGCCGGACCGTCACGTCGTCGCGGGTCTGCGGGTCCTTCAGCGGCAGGAACGCGTCGTCGTTGAAAATGTTGCAGTTCTGGTAGATCTCCACCAGCGCCGTGCCGTTGTGCTGGGCGGCCTCCCGCAGCACCGACTGCAGGTGCTTGCGGTCCGAGTCGATCGTCCGGGCCACGAACGACGCCTCCGCGCCGATGGCGAGGGAGATCGGGTTGAACGGGGAGTCCAGCGAGCCCAGCGGCGTCGACTTGGTGATCTTCCCGACCTCCGACGTCGGGGAGTACTGGCCCTTGGTCAGCCCGTAGATCCGGTTGTTGAACAGCAGGATCTTCAGGTTGACGTTGCGGCGCAGCGCGTGGATCAGGTGGTTGCCGCCGATCGACAGCGAGTCGCCGTCGCCGGTCACCACCCACACCGACAGGTCCGGGCGCGAGGACGCCAGCCCGGTCGCGATCGCCGGGGCGCGCCCGTGGATCGAGTGGAACCCGTAGGTGTTCATGTAGTACGGGAACCGCGACGAGCAGCCGATGCCCGACACGAAGACGACGTTCTCCCGCTTCAGGCCGAGCTCCGGCAGGAAGCCCTGCACGGCGGCGAGGATCGCGTAGTCACCGCACCCGGGGCACCAGCGGACCTCCTGGTCGGTCTTGAAGTCCTTCGCGGTCTGCCGCTCGGGGTCCTTCGGAACGAGGGCGAGGGGGTCGCTCATGAGCTGATCACATCCCGGATGACGTCCGCGAGCTCTTCCGCCTTGAAAGGCAGGCCGCGGACGCGGTTGTAGCCGATCACGTCGACGAGGTAGCGACCGCGCAGGATCAGCGCGAGCTGACCCAGGTTGATCTCCGGCACGACCACCTTGTCGTACGAACGCAGCACCTCTTCGAGGTTGGCCGGGAACGGGTTCAGGTGGCGCAGGTGCGCCTGCGCGACCTGCTCTCCGGAGTTGCGGATGCGGCGCACCGCCGCGGTGATCGCGCCGTACGTGCCGCCCCAGCCGAGTACGAGCACGCGCGCGTCGTCCGACGGGTCGTCGACGGCCAGCGGCGCGATGTCGCGGGCGATGCCGTCGATCTTGGCCTGGCGCAGCCGCACCATCAGGTCATGGTTGTTCGGGTCGTAGGAGATGTTGCCGCTGCCGTCGGCCTTCTCGATGCCGCCGATGCGGTGCTCCAGCCCCGCCGTGCCCGGCACCGCCCACGGCCGCGCCAGGGTGTCCGGGTCGCGCTTGAACGGCTGGAACTCCTCCTCGCCCGCCTGCGCGAACGCCGGCTCGATCTCCGGCAGCGAGTCGACGTCGGGCACCTGCCACGGCTCGGAGCCGTTCGCGAGGTAACCGTCGGACAGCACGATCACCGGCGTGCGGTACTTCACCGCGATCCGCGCCGCCTCGATGGCGGCCGCGAAGCAGTCCGACGGCGTGCTCGGCGCCACCACCGGCACCGGCGCCTCGCCGTTGCGGCCGTACAGCGCCTGCAGCAGGTCGGCCTGCTCGGTCTTGGTCGGCATGCCCGTCGACGGGCCCGCCCGCTGCACGTCGATGACGACCAGCGGCAGCTCCGTCGAGACGCCCAGGCCCACCGTCTCGCTCTTCAGCGAGATGCCCGGACCGGACGTGGTCGTCACGCCGAGCGCACCGCCGAACGACGCGCCGAGCGCGGCGCCCACCGCCGCGATCTCGTCCTCGGCCTGGAAGGTGCGCACGCCGAACCGCTTGTGCTTGGACAGCTCGTGCAGGATGTCGGAGGCCGGAGTGATCGGGTACGAGCCGAGGAACAGCGGCAGCCCGGACCGTACGCTCGCGGCGATCAGCCCGTACGCCAGGGCCATGTTGCCGGAGATGTTGCGGTACAGCCCCGGCGGCAGCGTCGCCGGCTTCACCTCGTACGACACCGAGAACGCCTCGGTCGTCTCGCCGTAGCTCCAGCCCGCCTGGAAGGCCGCGATGTTGGCCTTCATGATCTCCGGCTTCTTGGCGAACTTCACCTCGAGGAAACGGACCGTCGCCTCGGTGGGCCGGTGGTACAGCCAGGACAGCAGACCGAGCGCGAACATGTTCTTCGCCCGCTCGGCGTCCTTCTTGGATATGTCGAAGTCCTCGAGCGCCTTCACCGTCATCGACGTCAGCGGCAGCGAGTGCACCCGGTACTCGTCGAGCGAGCCGTCCTCGAGGGGGTTCGTGGCGTACCCGACCTTGGCCAGGGCGCGCTTGCTGAACTCGTCGGTGTTCACGATGAGGTCCGCGCCGCGCGGCAGGTCACCGACGTTGGCCTTCAGCGCGGCGGGGTTCATCGCGACGAGAACGTTCGGCGCGTCACCCGGCGTGAGGATGTCGTGGTCGGCGAAGTGCAGCTGGAAGCTGGACACGCCGGGCAGCGTGCCGGCCGGCGCGCGGATCTCGGCGGGGAAGTTTGGCAGTGTTGACAGGTCATTGCCGAAGGCGGCCGTCTCCTGAGTGAAGCGGTCGCCGGTCAGCTGCATGCCGTCACCGGAGTCACCGGCGAAACGGATGATGACGCGGTCGAGTTGCCGGACCTGTTTGGTCACAGAGCAGGACCTCCTCGACGAGCGGCACTCGGGCGGAGGGAGGCATCCGCGTCCGACGTGCCACTTAGGCTTACCTTCATGCTACGTCCCGGATCACATGGATATTTCAACATCGGCTGCTAGAGCCAGGCTTGTGAGATGCGTCGCAGCGCCGAGTGATCCGCCCCGTCGACGTCCCCGACCGTACTGATTTCCCAGGTCAGGGCATAGCCATGCATGCGAAGGCGCCTCGGCGCGCCGCGAGAGGCGGCCGGATCAGGCCGCCGATCCCGGACACAGGGCGCTCGCCGACCGGCAGAGGTCGACGTGCAGCCGTGCGAAGAGCAGGAGCGGGGACACGTGCCGAACTATAGGGCCTCGCCCTGGGGCCTCCTCGAAGCGGGGCGGCCACGGCATGTCACCGGGCACGTCAGATCATCGGCACGAGGCCGACGGCCCCGCGACGACGGCGAGGCCGCCGGCGCCGCGGTCCCGGCCGTCGGTGTGGATCATCGCGGCGGCCGGTGGATCGTCGGGGCCGGCGCGGCGGCGGCCCCGTCTCAGCCCGTGCGCTGCTCCTGCTCCAGCTTGCCCAGCAGCCCGTTCACGTCGGAGGAGGAGTTCACCGTCGCGTCGAAATTCGCCTTCGCGTGCACGGTGAACCGTCCGTTGTGCGACCGGTACCAGGACGACCAGTCCCCGCCGCTCGCCCGGCAGGAGAGGCTCGTCTGGCGATTCACGCTCGTCGACGTCGCGTCCGTGCACGTCGCCACGGTGCCCCCGGACCCGCTGAACGCCACCTTCATCGTGACGTGCACGGCCCCCGAGGAGTCGCTCACCGTCGTCGCACGGATGTCGGCCCGCACCGTACAGCCCGCCTCGCCGCAGCTGCCGAACTGCACCTTGCTGACCGGCAGCACGGTCAGATCGGGATCGTAGGCGTTCGCCAGGCCCTGCACGTCGCTGCGGAGCGCCGTGAACACCGTCGTGATCGAGGCGGCCGGCAGCGCGGCGACGTCGAACATGTACCGCTGCGACCCCGAGAAGCCCTCGACCCGGAGCAGGCGACGCGGCTCGCTCTTGGAGATGTAGTACGTCCGTGAGCCGGTCCGCATCTTGATCGCCTTGACGCCGTTGACCGTCGTCCGTACGGCGAGTGGATCGTTCACCGCCCCCCGGAGCGCGGACGCGAGCCGCGCCGGCGACAGATCGGTCAGGTTCAGCCTGGCAAGATCGTCGGGAGCCTTGGTCCACTTGCCGTCCGCCTTGGCGGCCCGGTCGGCGGACAGCCCTCCCTGGCCGGCCCAGAAGGTGCGGTCCGCCTTGAGGTAGGTCGTCCCGCCGACGTCGAGCCGCGTGACCTGCGACCCGCCCGCCGTGTAGGTGCCGCGCACGCTCCCCGCCTTCGTGACGCTGAACGTCGACTGCCCGCCGTCGTACGTCCCCGTCAGCGTCACCCCGGCCGCCCGGCCGAGCGCCTGGCCGGCCTTGTTCGCGGCCTTGCCCGAGGTCGTCTTCGGGTCGTCATCCGGTCCGCTCAGCGCCGCGACGGCGATGACCGCCAGCAGGACCAGCAGCGCACCGCCGCCGGCCAGGACCGCGATCAGCGGGCCCTTCGACTTCTTCGCCGGCTGCGGCCCGAACCCGTACGGCTGCGGCACGCCCCACGGCTGCCCTCCGCCCCATCCCGGCGGCCCGCCGGGCTGCCCCGCGTACGGCCCGGAGCCGGCGGGAGTCCCCGGGTAAGGCGTCGTCGGCCCGCTGGGGTTCTCCGCGTACGACCCAGGCCCACCGGGTCCACCGGGGTACGGTCCCGGCACGCCGGGATTGTCCGCGTAGGGACCGGTCTGGCCGCCGGGGTACGGAGCCGGGCCGCTGGGGTTGTCCGCGTAGGGCCCAGGTCCGCCTTGGCCGTCCGGGTACGGTGCCGGTCCGCCGGGGCTTTCCGAGTAGGGCCCGGGGCCGGTTTGACCGCCCGGGTACGGCGTCGGTCCGCTGGGGCTCTCGGCGGGCGGCCCGAAGCCGCCTGGGCCGCCGGGCGTGCCGACAGGGCCCAGCGCACCAGGAAAGGCCGACCCCTCGGGCGGTCGCTGACCCTGGTCTCCCCCTGGCGGCTGCCACGCCGCCCCCTGCTCAGGAGGCCCTGGAGGGAAGGGGGAATCGGGACGGCCTGGCCACGCCGCGGTCTCAGGCGGTGCCGCCGGTAGCCCGGCCGGTCCGGCCTGGCCGGGCCAGACGCCGGTCTCGGCGGGCGTCGCCGACGACTCGGCCGAACCGTCCTGGCGCGGTGACTCGGACGGCTCGGGGGAGTCCTGGGCCTGACCCGACGTTTCGGCCGGCGCCGATTCGGCCGGCTGCGCTGGGCCTTCGGGTCGCGCTGGTGCTCCGGCCTGCGCCGGGTCTTCGGGCTGTGCCGGTGGCTCTGGGGAGTCCGGCCGGCCTGGGCTCGATCCTCCCTCTCCGGGGGACGACTCGCGGGGTGCGGACGGTGCGTTCTGCGCCGAACCTTCGGCCTGTGCGGGCGGATTCGCGGCCTCCGCTGCTTCCGGCGGTTCGGTGGGCGCGGCCTCGGCCGGTCGATCAGGCTTTTCCGGGTCCGGCTGTTCGGGCAACGGGCCCTGAACGCCGTCTCGATCCGTGCTCAATGAAGTCCCCTGTATCCGTTCGTCGCCGTGACCCTATGTTTGTGCCTGATCGCCGGACAAGGCGGGGAAGCGGTTCTGTTACCCGCTCGATGCCCGTACGCACGTCTCCGGCCGCCTCGCGACTCTTGGCCGCTGTCGGCGTGCCGTCGACGACGCGGGGCCGATGCCCCGGTGTCCTTACCGGCGACCCGTTCTCCCGATGGTTGTCCACAGGCTGTGGAGAAGGGTGGTGCGGGGCGCGCGGCCGCTGAAGGCTGTCGACGTATGGACGTCCCGCTCGCCGCCGTCGGGTCGCTCCGACGCGGGGGCGGTCGTGGAGCGGGGCGGATCGGATTACGCTGATCTCCATGCACGGCTATTACGGGAACTACCTGATGGTCGTCGTACTGTTCGTGATCGGCGGTGCGATCGTGGGCGGCGCGCTCCTGGCCAACCGGGCGTTGCGCCCGCATCGGCCGACCAGGGAGAAGCTCACGACGTACGAGTGCGGGGTCGACCCCGTCGGCGAGGGGTGGGCGCAGTCGTACGTCCGCTACTACGTCTTCGCCTACCTGTACGTCGTGTTCGCGGTCGACGCGGTCTTTCTCTTCCCCTGGGCGACGGTCTTCTCCGCCAAGGGGTACGGCTATGTGACGCTCGGCGAGATGTTCGTCTTCCTCGCCTTCATCGCCGCCGGCCTCGCGTACGCCTGGAAGAAGGGCGTCCTGGGCTGGGTCTGACCCGTCCCGGCGACCGGTCGTCCTCGGACAAGACGACGATCCCGCGGAGTAGCCGACCGAACACGCATTGTTCTGCCGGCTGCGACGAGCCGGCCCCCTTGCCGCGATCCGCATCGACCTTGTCGTGAGGCAGAGCTTCGGGACACGTAAGAATGGGGGCATGGGTGCCGTCGATCTCCCCGCGCCGCGTATCGGGCCCGCCTCCCGGCTCGCCCCGAAGCCGATCAAGTTCGTGCTCAACTGGGGGCGGCGGTACTCCCTGTGGGTGTTCAACTTCGGGCTCGCGTGCTGCGCGATCGAGTTCATCGCGACGTCGATGTCGCGGCACGACTTCATCCGGCTCGGTGTCATCCCCTTCGCACCGGGGCCCCGGCAGGCCGACCTGATGGTGGTCTCCGGCACGGTCAGCGACAAGATGGCGCCCGCCGTGAAACGGCTCTACGAGCAGATGCCCGAGCCGAAGTACGTCATCTCCTTCGGCGCCTGCTCCAACTGCGGCGGGCCGTACTGGGACTCCTACTGCGTGACGAAGGGCGTCGATCAGATCATCCCGGTCGACGTGTACGTTCCGGGCTGCCCGCCGCGGCCGGAGGCCCTTCTGCACGGGATCCTCAAGCTGCAGGAGAAGATCGCCGCGGAGTCCCTCGGCGAGCGGTACACGGAGACGGCGGAGGCGGTCGCGCCGCCCCCGCCGGTCGTACGGAAGCCGCCGACGCCGGCGGTGCTGCGCCGTCCGCTCGTGCTGCCGCCGGTGCCCGAGCCCGAGGAGATCGAGGCGGCCGAGCAGCCCACGCAGAAGCTGACCCCGCTGGGCGATGAGATCGGGTCGACCGGCACGCAGGAGCTGCCGCCGGCCGAGCCCTCGCCCGACCCGCCGTCCGCGCCCACCGGGGCACAGGACACCACCGAGACGCAGGAGGTCCCCTTCCCGGACGTCGCCGGGCCCGGCGAACCGGTCTCTCCGTCGGCCGAGACGCAAGATCTTCCGGTGCCGGAGCCGCCCGCCGAGGACACGGAGACCACTCGCGACCTGACCCCCGTGGAGGACACGGAGGCCACCCGGGATCTGACTCCGGTCGAGGACCCGAAGACGACGCGGGACCTGCCCCCGGCGGAGGAGGTTCGCCGGGCGGCCGGGGAGGAGCCGACCGAGGTGCTTCCTTCGGTCGAGGAGGTTCGCAAGGCGGCCGAGGAGAAGGACGCGGCGAAGCCGACCGAGAAAGACACCGAGGCGGAGGGCGAGCGGCCAGGGCAGGCCGAGACGGCGGCGCAGAAGAGAGCGCGGCGGTTGGGCGGCCGGTTGCGGCGGTTCGCCGAGCCGCCGCCCGTGGGCGGCGACACCGATCACAACATCATTCCGGGGCTGAGCGATGACGATTGAGCTGGCGGTGGCGTGGACGCGCCGGTTCGGGGACGACGTGCACACCGAGGAAGCCTTCGGCATGCTGACCGTCGACGTGCCGCCGGAGCTGTGGGAGGAGGCGCTGACGTTCGCGCGGGACGACCTCGGCTGCGGCTTCTTCGACTGGCTGACCGCCGTCGACGAGCTGGAGCGCGGGTTCGCGATCGTCGCGCACGTCCACTCACTGGAGCAGGGACACCATCTGCTGGTCCGGACGATCGTGCCGCGTGAGGACCCGCGGCTGGTGAGCGTGACCGCGGTCTACCGAGGCGCGAACTGGCATGAGCGGGAGACGCATGAGATGTTCGGCGTGATCTTCGACGGGCATCCGGACCTGACGCCGCTGCTGCTCCCGGACGGGTTCGAGGGGCATCCGCTGCGCAAGGAGTTCGTGCTGGCCGCGCGGGTGGCGAAACCCTGGCCAGGGGCCAAGGAGCCGGGGGAGTCCGGGCACGGCGCGCCGAGCCGCCGCCGCATGCTGCCGCCCGGAGTACCGCAGGACTGGGGTCCCGCCGCCCGCCAGGGCCCCGCCGCGGACGCGCGCCGGAGCCCCCGTCGCGGCGCGTCGGCGGGCGAGGCCCCCGCGGAACAGCCCGTACGCCGGCGGGCGCGCGGCATCGACCCGGAGGGCGGCGATGTCTGACGTTCTGGTCGTCGTCATCAAGCTGCTGCTGGTGGTCGGCGCGTTCGCCGTGCTGCCGCTGCTGGTCGGGCAGGCCGAGCACAAGGTCATGGCCCACATGCAGGGGCGCCTGGGCCCGATGTACGCCGGGGCGTTCCACGGCTGGGCTCAGCTGGTCGCGGACGGGGTGAAGTTCGCCCAGAAGGAGGACGTGATCCCGGCCGCCGCCGACCGGCGGATCTTCCAGCTCGCGCCGGCGGTCGCGCTCATCCCGTACCTCGTCACGCTGATCGTGATCCCGGTCGGGCCGGGCGGTCAGGTGGCCGTCTCGATGGATCCCGGGCTGTTCTTCGCGCTGGCGATGATCGGCGTGGGCGTGCTCGGCGCGATCATGGCCGGCTGGGCGAGCGCGAACAAGTACAGCCTGCTCGGCGGCATGCGGGTCGCGGCGCAGCTGCTCTCGTACGAACTGCCGATGGTGCTGGCGGCGTCGTCGGTCGCGATGGCGGCTGGCAGCCTGAACCTCTCCACGATCGTCGACCAGTGGCGATGGTGGTGGCTGCCCTGGCAGGTGATCGGCGGAGTGGTCTTCTTCGTCGCCGGCCTGGCCGAGCTGCGCCGCCCGCCGTTCGACATGCCGGTCGCCGACTCTGAGATCATCTTCGGCCCGTACACCGAATACGCCGGGCTGCGGTTCGCCCTGTTCTTGCTGGCGGAGTACGCCGGGATCGTGGTGCTGTCCGCGCTGACGACCGTGCTCTTCCTGGGCGGCTGGAAGGGGCCGGTGCTCGATGAGCAGTTCGGCTGGCTCTGGACGCTGATCAAGGTGTTCGCGCTGTCGTTCGTCGTGATCTGGCTCCGGGTGAGCTATCCGCGGCTGCGCGAGGACCAGCTGCAGAAGCTCGCCTGGGCCGGCCTGGTGCCGCTCGCCCTCGTACAGCTCGCCCTCACCGGCATCCTCAAGATCGCCATCGGCTGAACCACGTCCGTACGGGTCGTGGACCGTCATCGCGCCCGCGCGACACGCTCAGTGCCGCGAAGGCGGGGCGATACTCTCGGGGCGGCGCGCTTCTGAGAGCCCGCCCCTGGGCGGGATGGCGCGTCACGGCCGGGCCGTCGAGTGCCGGCTCGACGGCCCGGCGCAGCCGCTCAGCCGCGCGGTGCGGGGACGATCTGCTCGAACCACGCCAGGATTTCCGGCAGTGCCAAGCGGATCGAGGCGTTGTGGTCGACGTTCGCGCCCAGGTCGATCACGTTCGCGCCGCCGAGTCGCGCAGCGCAGTTCCGCGCGTTCTGGATCGGCACGTTCACATCGCCGCTTCCGGCGTAGAGCCGGACCGGGACGCGCGGCCGCCACGAGCACGTGCCGTCGCTCTCCCGCATCGCCCGCAGCAGCGCGCCGCTCGGCTGCCGGGCCCAGTCGACGAACGCGGGCGTCAGCAACTGCCGGGGGTCGGCGGGCAGCGCGCCGGCGATCGCCTGTTCGTCGTGCCGGCCGTCGAACAGGCCCTCCACCACTCCGGCGTACGGCTCCTGGAACGCCTCCGCGGGCCGGTCGTATAGGTGGTGGATCCGGTTCATCGCGGTGATCCAGTACGCGAAGTAGAAGACGGCGTTACGCGGGGCGACCCGCCCGTCGAGCCCGGCCGGCGTCTCGACGCCCTGCACGTCGTACGGTCCGCTCACCGGGGCCAGTGCCACCGGCCGGAAACGCGGCACCTCGCCGGCGCCCAGCGCCTTGCCGAACCCCATGGCCGCATGCCCGCCCTGCGAGAACCCGGTGACCAGGACGCGGCCGTCCAGGCTCCGGTGGCGTCGCCCGGCGAGTGTGCCGGCCGCCCGCAGCAGATCCGCGGAGGCGCTGACCTCGGTCGGCGCGTGCGTGTACGGGTGACGCCCGGGCCCCTCGCCCAGCCCGAGGTAGTCGGGTGCCACGGCGGCGTATCCGTTCGCCGCGAAGGCCATCGTGCGAGCGCGGTCCGGTCGGGTGGTGCCGTCGGTGGACGGCGCGTCGGTCTTCAGCACGAGCGTGCCGTGCTCGTACGCCACGACGGGCAGCCGGCGGGCGTGTGACCCGGGGAGGGCCACCAGGCCGCTCGCGGTGGTCGCGCCGCCCGAGGCGTCGACCGTCCGGTACACGACGCGGTAGGCGTCGACGCCGTACCGCACCGGCGTCGTGATGCCGTCACCGCGCAGGTACGAGGTCGTGTCGTCGCGGGACAGGTGCGCGACACGGGTGACGGAGACGACCGATCCCCGTGCGGCCGTCGGGATGCCCTGCATGCCGTGCATACCGCTGAGCGCGAGACCCGCGGCCACCATCTCTTTGATCATGCTGGTCCTTCCGCAGACTTCTGAGAGCCCGCCCGGAGGCGGGATGGCGTCGTGCGGGACGGGTGCCGGCCCGTGACCCCGCACGCCGGACACCGTACACGATTGCAAAGATTTCTCTGCAGAGATAACTTTGCAATATGGCGGACCTGAACAGCGCCCAGCGCACCGCGCTGTACCGGACGCTCGGCAACCCGCTGCGGCGCAGCATCCTGGACTACCTCGAGCGCCACGGCGAGGCGAACTCCACGGCCCTCGCCGCCGCGCTCGGGGAGAGCACCGGGACGACCAGCTACCACCTGCGGAAGCTCGCCGAGCTGAACCTCATCGAGGAGGTCGCGGAGAAGTCCGGCGGCCGAGAGCGGTGGTGGCGGCCGCTGCCGTTCAGCCACCAGACGCCCGACCCGGCGACGATGACGCCGGCCGAGTACGCCGCCGCCGAGAACTTCGCCAGGCTGAAGCTCGCCACCGACACCGAGCTCTACATACGTGCGCTGAAGGAGTACGCCGGGCCGGAGGGCTGGGCCCAGGTCCAGCGGCACAATGGCGCCTACCTCGCGAAAGAGGACCTCCACGCCTTCATGCGCGACTACCTCGCACTGGTCGAGCGCTACTCGCGGACACGGGCGGACGCCCCCGAAGGCGCCCGCCGGATCGCCTTTCGCTTTTTCTGCGCCCCCGACGACCCGGAGTGACGAGGTAGGAGAGCGGTCGCCCCCGTGCGGGGGGCTGACCCGACCGGGCCTGACACCCGGTCGGGCGGTCGCTCGTGAACCACCGCCTGCACCCCGATCGAGGAGGGCTTGACGGCTCCGGCTAATCAGATTAGCTTTAGGGCTATCAAGATTAGCCAAAGGAGATGGCGATGACCGAGTTCCTGAGCATCGACGGCGGACGGATCGCCTACGACGTGACCGGTGAGGGCCCGCTGGTCGTGCTCTCGCACGGCATGGGAGACATGCGCAGCGCCTATCGCGTCCTGGCTCAGCGGCTCGTCGCGGCCGGCTTCCGGGTGGCGACCACGGACCTGCGCGGGCACGGCGAGTCCAGCACCGGCTGGGCGTCCTACACCCGTACGGACACGGCCGGCGACCTGCTGGCGCTGATCCGCCACCTGGGCGGGCCGGCGGTCGTCGTGGGGCACTCCTTCTCCGGAGGGTCCGCCACGATCGCGGCGGCTCAGGAGCCGGAGCTCGTCGGCGCCATCGTCGAGGTCGACCCGTTCACCCGCGCCCAGAAGCTCGACTTCGGCGGCTTCCTGACGAACGGCCGGTACCGCAAGGGCCTGAGCCTGCTCATGAGGACGGCGATGTCCGGCAGCGTGAAGCTGTGGGCCCGCTACCTCGACCACGCCTTCCCCAGCGCCAAGCCCGCCGACTTCGCCGAGCGCGTCGACGCCATCCGCGCCAACCTGAGCGAGGACGGCCGCATGGCCGCCATGCAGAAGATGGGTAAGTCGGCGCCGGTCGACGCCGGCGCGCAGCTCGGTAACATCCGGTGCGCGGCGCTGGTGATCATGGGCACGCTCGACCCCGACTGGGCCGACCCGAAGGCCGAGGCGGACGGCATCGTCGCCGAGATGCCCGCCGGTCTCGGCACGGTCGCGATGATCGAGGGCGCCGGGCACTACCCGCACACGCAGTTCCCCGAGGAGGTCGCCGCGGTCATGGTGCCGTTCCTCAAGGAGCACACGGCGGCCTGATCGGAGGAGGATCCATGCCACGGGGAAGACTGACCGCCGCCGACGTCGTCCGCGCCGGGGCCGAGCTGGCCGACGAAGTCGGCTACCAGGACCTGGCGATGGGCACGCTCGCCCAGCGGCTCGGCGTCCGCAGCCCGTCCCTGTACAAGCACGTCGATGGCCTGGACGACCTGCGCCGCCGGATCGCCACCCTGGCGATGACCGAGCTCGGCGAGGCCGTCCGGGCCGCCATCCAGGGCAGGGCCGGCTCGGACGCGCTGGCCGCCTTCGCCCGGGCGTTCGCCACGTACGTCACCGCCCACCCCGGCCGCTACACCGCGACGGTCGGGGCCGAGGTCACCGGGCCCGGTGACGATCTGTACGACGCGAGCGCCCGGGTCCTCGAGTCGATGGCCGCGATCCTGCGCGGCTACGGCGTCGAGGAGAGCGAGATGGTCCACGCGATCCGCACGCTGCGATGCCTGTTCCACGGGTTCGCCGCGCTGCAGGCATCGAACGGCTTCCAGTGGAGCGGCGACGTCGACGAGAGCTTCGACTGGATGATCGACTTCGTCGACCGGGGCCTCAAGCCCTAAGACCTGAGGTAGTGCAGGACCGCCATCACCCGGCGGTGATCGTCGCCCGACGGCGCCAGGCCGAGCTTGGTGAAGATGTTGGCGATGTGCTTCTCCACCGCCCGGTCGGAGACGACGAGGGTCTTGGCGATCGCCGAGTTCGCCCGGCCCTCGGCCATCAGGGCCAGCACCTCGCGCTCGCGCGGGGTCAGCGCGCCGACGCCCTGGTGGCGGGAGCCCAGCAGCTGCTTGACCACCTCCGGGTCCAGGGCGGTCCCGCCCGCGTCGACCCGCCGCAGCGCGTCGACGAAGTCGTCGAGGTCGGCGACGCGCTCCTTGAGCAGATAGCCGACGCCCGAGGGCGATCCGGCCAGTAGTTGGGCGGCGAACCGCGTCTCGACGTACTGGGAGAACAGCAGGAGCCCCACGTGCGGATGGTCACGGCGCAGGTCGAGCGCCGCGCGCAGTCCCTCGTCCGTGTGCGTCGGCGGCATCCGGATGTCGATGACGGCGACGTCCGGGTGGTGTGCCGCGACCGCCTCTCGCAACGACGCGGCGTCCCCCACTCCCGCGACCACCTCGTGCCCGCGGGCGGCCAGCAGCTGGGCGAGTCCTTCCCGCAGGATGACGGCGTCGTCTGCGATCACAATGCGCACGGGCGGATCCTACGCGTGAGAAGGGAGTTCGACGGTGACCGTCGTCGGGCCGCCGGGCGGGCTGACGACCTCCAGGAGGCCGTCGACCGGCCGGATCCGCTCGGCGAGCCCGGGCAGGCCCGAACCCGCGCCGACGATCGCGCCACCCGAGCCGTCGTCCCACACCTTCAGCCGCAGGCGATCGTCGCGCTGCACGACCTCGATCCCGGCCCGGCTCGCGCCGCTGTGCTTGATGACGTTGGTCAGCAGCTCGGCGGCGCAGAAGTACGCGATCGACTCGATCGCCGCCGTCGGCCGTACGGGGATGTCGGCGCGCAGCTCCACGGGCAGGCCGGCGCCCGCCACGAGTGTGGCCAGGGCGGCGTCGAGCCCGCTGTCCAGGACGGGCGGGTGAATGCCGCGGACGAGTTCGCGCAGTTCGGTGATCGCCGCCTTCGCCGTCGACTGAGCGGCGGTGGCGAGCTCCCGGACCGGGCCGTCCGGCGCGGTCTCCCGCATCAGGGTGAGCTGCATGGCGAGCGCGACCAGACGGGCCTGTGCGCCGTCGTGCAGGTCCCGCTCGATGCGGCGGAGCGTCGCGGCGGCGTCGTCGACCGCGCTCGCCCGGGTCTCCTCCAGGGTGCGGATGCGCTCGGCGGCGGTGGACGCGCCCAGCAGCCGCCGGATCAGCATCCGGTCCAGCAGCACGACCGCCCGCACCGCCCACGGCGCGACGAACAGGAGGACGACGCCGGCGGCCGAGACGACCAGATCGCGCGGCCAGGTGCCGAAGTGGAGGCCGCCGACCGGGAGGCCGTGCCGGATCAGGCCGCGCTCGTCCTGGGCCGTCATGTCGTTCCAGCCGAGCGCGCGCTGAATCGGGTAGGTCAGCGCGACGACGCTCCATCCCCAGGCGCAGAGGACGACGTAGAGGTACAGCGCGGCGAGGGGCAGCCGGAGGAGGAAGTAGGCCATCGCCCGCCAGCCGGCGGCGTCGCCGAGCGAGGCCTGGACCCGCCCGTAGAAGCCGGTGCCCGGTCGCGGCGACGCCGGCGCCCGTACCCGCTCTCCGAGGAGCCGCCCGGCCGGCGCGCGGTACAGGCCGCCGAACCTCCGGGCGCCGGCCAGCGCCAGTGCGAGCAGCGGGATGCCGACGGCGGTGACGGACAGGCCCGCGCCGAGCGCGAGCGTCGCCACCGCGTAGCAGAATCCGGGGACGGCCAGGGGGATGCTCGTGAGGGCGTACAGCAGCTCGGCCGCCGTCCGCCGGCCGAACGACGCCCACAGCGCGCCCGCCACTCGGGAACCCGCCCGCGCTCGCCGCCCGAGGGCCGGGGCCGCTCCCGACTTCGCCGCCCGTGACGCCGCCGGTCGGGACGCCGCGCCGGGGCTCAGGCGTCGCATCGCCCCAGGATCCGGACGTGGATCGCGTTCAGGCCGCGCAGGATCCACGGCATGAGGAACAGGAAGGTCAGCCCGCCGAAGACCGCGTGAAACGCCCACGCTCCGACGAATGTGGGGCCGCCCCACGCGTGCTCGTACGATCCGCCCATTCCGATCGCCCAACGTACCGGATAGCCGAGATTCATGGCCACGAGCAGCCATCCGTAAGCGGTGATCACAATGCTGAGGTAGGCGAGCGGCAGCGCGGCGATCCCCCGCAGCCGGGTGGCCCGCACCTCGCGGCCGAGGAGCGCGCCCGCCAGGCGGCGCTGCAGCCGCCCGCCGTCGGCGATCGCCAGCAGCGCGGTGACGGGTGACGCGAGGACGTAGCCGGTGCGCCGCCAGGGCTCGGCGGTGAACGGCGCCTGCCACCAGGCGGCGGTCAAGGATCGAGAGGTCAACGCGGTCATCGAGGTCTCCCCGGTCGAGCGGCGAAGTCGTGCCTCCATGCTCGCGACCGGGTGCCCCGCGGGGCGATCGTGGCAGTACGGAAACCGGGGTTCGGGCAACCCCACCGTCAATGGAGGAACAGGCCGTACTCGGCGATGTCGGGGACGATGCGGGGCGGCAGGTCGGCCTGCATCGCCAGCTCCTCGGCGGAGATGAACGCCCCGTGCTCGGCCCGGCAGCGGACGATCCGGTCGACGATCTCCGGCGTCACGCCGGGCAGCATGCTCAGCGCCTGCGGCGGGGCGTGGTTCACGTCGATCAGCCCGCCGTCGTCGTACGGGCGCGGGCCCAGGTCGGGCCGGCCGATCTGCAGCTCGTGCGCCATGACGCGATCCTCCGTCGCGATCCGGCGGGCCTCCGTACGGAGCGTCCGGCGGTACCGCGCCGCCTCCACGACCCGGCGGTTCCGCTGGTCGCTGGGGTCGGCGGGCGGGTAGAGGCGCTGCCGGATGCCGACGGCGTGCATCCCGCTGAAGATCCACGTGCCGAGCAGCAGGAGCAGGCCGATCGTGTGCGGCACGTCGCCCTGCGCGGTGAGCGCCTCGTACGACGCGACCAGCGCGCCGGAGTACCCCGCCGCGGCCGCCGCGAGCCCCGCCGACCGCCGCCGCACGGCGGCGTACAGGAAGGAGACCGGCGAGCCGAGCCCCACCGTGATGAGCGGCACCACCGCCCACCCCATCCCGTCGGAGGGAGGCTTCGGCGGAAGTTGCGACGATCGTCGTTCTGGCGGGGGCATCGGCGACCGCGTCATGGGCCGATGGTAAGCCGGGCGACCCTCGAAGTGCCTCACTCCGCTTTGACGCTATGGGTATAGCGTCGGTTTCGGAACCCGCTCTCTATACGTAATCATGGTGAACCGTGGCACGGCTTCCCGGAACTGGCCTGGCGAAGGGTCTCGCGGTGACGCTGCGGACGATGACGCGGCGTTCGATCACGCGGCAGTACCCCGAGGTGCAGCCTGACCTGCCGCCACGCAGTCGTGGCGTCATCGCGCTGTTCGAGGAGAACTGCACTGTCTGCATGCTCTGCGCCCGCGAATGCCCCGACTGGTGCATCTACATCGACTCGCACAAGGAGACGCTGCCCGCGCCGGAGGGCGGCCGGGCGCGCACCCGTAACGTCCTCGACCGGTTCGCCATCGACTTCGCGCTGTGCATGTACTGCGGGATCTGCATCGAGGCGTGCCCGTTCGACGCGTTGTTCTGGTCGCCGGAGTTCGAGTACGCCGAGTACGACATCAACGAGCTGACGCACGAGCGCGAGCGGCTCCGCGAGTGGATGTGGACCGTCCCGCCGCCGCCCGCGCACGACCCCGGCGCCGAGTCGCCCAAGGAGCTGAAGACGAGGTGACCGCGGCGGACGTCGTCATCGTGCTGCTCGGAGTCGTCGCCGTGGGCGCCGGCGTGCTCGTCGTCGCCACGCGGCAGCTCGTGCACGCCGCCCTGTGGCTGGTCGTCTCGTTCGGCGCGCTGGCCGGCTCGTACCTCGTGCTGGCGGCGGAGTTCGTCGCCTGGGTGCAGGTGCTGATCTACGTCGGCGCCGTCGTCGTGCTCCTGCTGTTCGGGATCATGCTGACCCGGGCGCCGATCGGCCGTTCGGAGGATCTCGACTCCGGCAACCGGATCGTCGCCCTCGTGGTCGCGGCGGCGACCGCGGGAGTGCTGGTGACGACGCTGGTCCGCGGGTTCCGCTCGGCGTACATGCCGATCAAGGACCGGGTGGGCAGCGGCTCGTCGCACACGCTGGGCGCGAGCCTGTTCCAGACGTGGGTGCTGCCGTTCGAGGCGCTGTCGGTGCTGCTGCTGGCCGCGCTGATCGGCGCGATCGTGCTGTCCCGCACCGACATCCGCGGCGCGGGCCCCGAGCCCGACGAGGAGCCCGAGCGCCCGCGGCGGCCCGCACCACGCGGCCCGGTCGCCCGGCGGATCGGCGCGGCCAAGAGACGAACCGACCCCGACGAGGAGGACACGATCGTGCTGTCCCGCGTGGACGAGGAGATCTGATGCACCTCGTCTACCCGGTGGTGATCGCGGCCCTGCTGTTCTCGGTGGGCGTGTACGGCGTACTCGCCCGCCGCAACGCGATCCTCGTGCTGATGTCCGTCGAGCTGATGCTCAACGCGGTCAACCTCAACCTCGTCGTGTTCGACATGAAGTGGGCCGACCGGCTGCACGGCGGCCAGGTGCTGACGCTGTTCGTCATCGTGCTCGCGGCCGCCGAGGTGGGCATCGGCCTCGCGCTGGTGCTCCTCATCTACCGCAACCGCCGTACGGTCGACGTCGACCGGCTCCGCACGCTCGCCGAGGGCGATCCGGACCCCGACCTCGACGTGGGCGCCATGACCGACGACGAAGGGGTGCGCCGGTGATCGTCCTGGCGGCCGTCGCGGTCGTGCTCCCGTTCGCCGCCGCGTTCGCCGGCATGCTGTTCGGGCACACGGTCTCGCATCTGCTGTCCCCGCTGGCGCGCCGGCTGCGCGCGCCCGCGCCGGGCGCCGCCCGGCGCGGCGCGCTCGTGCTGGCCCGGCGGATGCCCGCGAACGGCCCGGCCCTCATCGCCGTCCTGCCCGTCGCGGCGTCGACCGTGCTCACCGCCGTCCTGGCGGTCTACGAGTGGCAGCGGCCGGGCCTGCGCGTGGGCACGCTCGCGCGCGTCCCGACGGGAAGCCTGTCCATCGGCGTGTCCCTGAACGTCGACGGGCTGTCCGCGGTCGTGGCGCTCCTCGTCTGCTGCGTGGCGCTGGCGGTGCAGATCTACTCCGTCGCCTACATGCGCGACGACCCGCGCTACTCCTCCTACGCCGCGTTCGTGTCGCTGTTCACCGCGGCGATGCTGCTCGTCGTCCTGTCCGGCGACCTGCTGGTGCTGTACGTCGGCTGGGAGGTCATGGGCATCTGCTCGTACTTCCTGATCGGGCACTACTGGCACGACCGGGCGACGTCACGGGCGGCCGTGAAGGCGTTCCTCGTCACCCGGCTCGGTGACGTCGGCTTCCTGTTCGGCATCTTCGTGCTCGGCCTGGGCGCGCACTCCTTCGACCTGCGGACCGTCCTCGCGCACGTCCCGGCCATGTCGCACACGACACTGGTCGCGGGGACGCTCCTGCTGCTGTGCGGCGTCGCGGGCAAGAGCGCGCAGTTCCCGCTGCACACCTGGCTGCCGGACGCCATGGCCGGTCCCACGCCGATCAGCGCGCTGATCCACGCGGCGACCATGGTCGCGGCGGGCGTGTATGTCGTCGCCCGGCTCTACCCGGCGTTCTGGTTCGCGCCGACGTCGCTGGCGGTGCTCGGGGTGATCGCCGCGATCTCCATGCTCGGGGCGGCGCTGGCCGCGCTCGCTCAGGACGATCTCAAACGCGTGCTGGCCTACTCGACGATCAGCCAGCTCGCGTACATGGCGGCGGGCCTGGCTGTGGGGACGCGTGACGGCGCGGTGTTCCACCTGCTGACGCACGGGGCGTTCAAGGCGCTGCTGTTCCTCGGCGCGGGCTGCGTGATCGTCACGGTCGGCTCGAACATGATGAGCGCGATGGGCGGGCTGCGCATCGCCATGCCGGTGACGTTCTGGTCGATGACGGTCGGTTTCGCGGCGTTGGCCGGGATCCCGCCCACCAGCGGCTTCTTCAGCAAGGACACGATCCTGTCCCAGGCATGGGCGGCCACGCACCCGGAGAAGTCGCCTATGTACCACGCGTTCGCCTACACGCCTCTGCGCGGGTCCGGGAAGGCCGAGAGCCCGGGGTACGACTTCATGCTGCGGCACGCCCTCCACGGGACCCCGCCGGCCATCCCGTCGTGGGTGGCGTGGTTGGTGCTGGTGACCGCGCTTCTCACCACGGTGGTGACCGCCGCGTACGCCACGCGGACCTGGCTCGTGACGTTCTTCGGTGAGCAGCGGTCGGCGTTCCGGGCCCGGGAGGCGACACCGCTGATGCGCTGGCCGGTGGCGGTCCTCGCCGTGCCGGCCCTCCTGCTCGGGCTGATCGGGCCGTTCAGTGAACGGCTGCGGCCCGAGTGGGGCATGGCGGTGGTCTCGCTGCTGTGCGCCGCCGCCGGAGCGGGCGGCGTGTACCTCGTGTGGAACAACGACCCGGCCTTGGACCCGGTGCGCCTGCTCGGCCCGGCGCGGCCGGTCCTGCGCGCCGCGTTCTACGTCGACACCGTCTACGATGTCGCGATCGTCCGGCCGGTGCTGGCCCTGGCCCGGCTCGTCGTACGCGTCGACGCGCGGGTCGTCGACGCGGGCGTCGAGGGCTCCGGGCGGGGCGCACGACGGCTCGGCGGCCTGCTGCGGGTCACCGAGGGCGGCAACGCGCAGGCGTACATTTCGGGGCTCTTCGCGGGAGTGGTGCTGATCGTGGTCGCGGTGGTGGTGCTGACATGATCGTCGCGACGATGCCGGCGGTGTTGACATGATCCTTGCGGCGATGCTCGCGGTGCCCTTCCTCGGCGCGCTGGGAATGCTCGTGCCGTTGCCCGGGAGCCCGCGCCGGGTGACCCGCCTGTCCCGGCTGTACGGGCTGGCCGTCACGGCGGTGACCCTCGCGCTGGCCGTCGTGGCGGCCGCGGCCTTCGACTACGGCCGGCGCGGCCCGCAACTCGGCGTGAACGTCACCTGGGCCCGCTCGATCGGGCTCCGCCTCCACCTGGGCGTCGACGGCATCTCGCTGCCGCTGATCGTGCTGACGGCGGCGCTGACGTTCCTGTGCATGGTCTATTCGGCCCGCGTGCTCCCTTCGGCGGGCGGGTCGCCGCAGGCGCTGATCGGGCTGATCCTGCTGCTCGAGGTCGGGATGCTCGGCACGTTCGTGTCCCTCGACCTCCTGCTGTTCTTCGTGTTCTTCGAGGTCGTCCTCATCCCGATGTACTTCGTGATCGCCGACTGGGGCGGCTCGGGCGGCAAGGACTCCGCCGCGCGCGCCCGGGCGGCGGCGAACAAGTTCATCCTCTACACCCTGCTCGGCTCGGGTTTCCTGCTCGTCGGCATCCTCATCGTCGCGGTGAACGCCGGCACGTTCGACATGACCGCCCTCACCGCGCGGCACGGCGCCGGCCTGTCCCACGGCCTGCAGATCGCCGCGTTCGGGCTGCTGGCCCTGGGCTTCGCGGTCAAGACGCCGATGTGGCCGCTGCACACCTGGCTGCCGGACGCCCACACCGAGGCGCCCACCGTCGGCTCGGTGCTCCTCGCCGGGGTGCTGCTGAAGATGGGCACGTACGGCTTCGTCCGCATCGCCGTGCCGATGGCGCCGGAGGGCGCGAAGGTGTGGGCGCCGTGGCTCGGCCTCCTCGCCGTCATCGGGATCGTGTACGGCGCGCTCGCCTGCCTCGCGCAGCGGGATCTCAAGCGCATGATCGCCTACTCGTCGATCGGGCACATGGGCTTCGTGCTGCTCGGCATCGCGACGCTCACGCCGGTGGGGCTGAACGCCGCGCTGTTCGGCAACATCGCGCACGGCCTGATCACCGGCCTGCTGTTCTTCCTGGCCGGGGCGGTCAAGGAGCGGTACGGCACGGGTGACCTGGACGCCCTGGGCGGCGGCATGCTCGCCAAGGCGCCGTACCTCGGTTCGATCCTCACGTTCGCGTCGGTGGCCAGCCTGGGGCTGCCGGGCCTGGCCGGGTTCTGGGGCGAGATGCTCGCGCTGCTCGGCGCGTACCAGCCGCACGCCGGGCTGCCGAGGCCGACGTTCGTGACCTTCATGGCGGTCGGCGGGATCGGGGCGGTGCTCACCGCCGCGTACTTCCTGCGGATGCTGTCCAAGGTCACTCACGGCCCGGTGGCCGAGCGCTGGCGCGACACCCGGTTCGCGGACGTCATGTCGCACGAGCTGCTGGCCTGGACGCCGCTGATCACCGCCACGGTGTTCATCGGGCTGTGGCCGAAGACGCTCCTCGCCCTCACCGACGGGGCCGTCCACCTGCTCCTGGGGGCCCGATGATCCAGTCGATCGACTATCTGGCGATCCTCCCGGCTCTGATCGTCGCGGTGGCGTCGGTCGCCGTGCTGCTGGCCGACGCGTTCGGCGCGGCGGCGAAGGCGGTCGGCGCGCTCACCGTCCTGTCCCTGGTGGCGGCCGCGGTGGCGCTGCCGTTCGGCCACGGGAGGTCGACGCTCTGCGCGGCCGCCGTCCAGCCGGGCGGCCACCCCTCCTGCTCGTACGTCGCCGACGACTTCACCATGCTGTTCCAGGCGGTGGTGCTGCTCGCGGCCGTCGTCGTCGTGCTGCTGTCGCACGGCGAGATGCGGCGGTCGGCGCTGCCGGTGGGGGAGTACCACTTCCTGCTGCTCGCCGCGATCCTCGGCGCGCTGCTGCTCGCTGCGGGCCGGGACCTGATCACACTCGTCGTCGCGCTGGAGACGCTGTCGCTGCCGGTGTTCGCGCTCGTGGCGCTGCGGCGGTACGACGGGACGGCGTCCGAGGCGGCGCTGAAGCTGTTCCTGGTGTCGGTCGTGTCGTCGGCGGTGACGCTCTTCGGCATCAGCCTCGTGTACGGCGTCACCGGTGCGATGCACCTCGACCGGGTGGCCGCCGGCCTGGCCCACGTGCACGGCGACCTGCGACCCGTGGCGGCGGCGGGCATCGTCCTGACCGTCGCCGGCTTCGGCTTCAAGATCGCGGCCGTGCCGTTCCACTTCTGGGCCCCGGACGTCTACCAGGGCTCCCCGCTGCCGGTCGCGGCGTTCCTGTCGGTCGTGTCGAAGGCGGGCGGCTTCGCCGGGCTGACCCTCGTGCTGACCGCCGGGTTCTGGCCGTTCGGCCACACCTGGGGCCCGCTGATGGGCGTGCTGGCCGCGGCGACGATGACGCTCGGCAACCTCCTGGCCCTCCGCCAGACCGACGCCGTGCGCCTGCTCGCGTGGTCCTCGGTGGCGCAGAGCGGCTACATCCTCGCGCCGATGGCCGGGGGCGCCCGCGTACGCCCGCACGAGTGGATGACGGCGACGGCGGCGTACGTCGCCATGTACGCGATCATGAACATCGGGGCGTTCGCCGTCGTCACGGTCGCCGCCCGGCGCGGGGTCCGCGACCTTGAGTCCTACCGGGGCCTGGCGCGGGTCAACCCGGGCAGCGCCCTCGCCCTGGCGTTCTTCCTCATCTGCCTGGCCGGGCTGCCGCCGGGCGTCATGGGGCTGCTCGCCAAGGTCGTGGTGTTCCGCGCGGCGGTCGGCGGCGCGGCCACCTGGCTCGCGGTGATCATGGCGATCAACACCGTCATCGGCCTGTACTACTACCTGACCTGGGCCGCGCGGCTCTTCGCCGCCGGAAAGGCCAAGCGCGTGCGCGTGGGCCGCGCGGGCGGAATCGCGATCGCGGTCGCGCTGGCCGGGGCGGTCGTGGTCTCCGTGGCCCCTGAACTCGTCCTGCACGCCGCGGCCCTGGCAGTGCCCTGACGGGAACATTTCTCCAGGTCAGCCCGTTGATCTTAACGGGGATATGGGGAGGTGTCGCTAGTTGCGTTTCAATGGTGTGAAGACGGCCGCCCTGCTCGGAGTCATGTCGGCGCTGATCCTCCTCATCGGAGGCGCGCTCGGCGGCCGAGCCGGCCTGACGATCGCCCTCGTGATCGCCCTGGCCACGAACGGCGTCGCGTACTTCCTCAGCGACCGCATCGCGCTGTCGGCCATGCGCGCCCGGCCGGTGAGCGAGGTCGAACAGCCGGTGATGTACCGCATCGTCCGCGAGCTGTCGACGGGCGCCCGCCAGCCCATGCCGCGCCTGTACATCTCGCCCACGATCGCGCCGAACGCCTTCGCCACCGGGCGCAACCCGCGCAACGCGGCGGTCTGCTGCACGACGGGCATCCTGCAGATCCTGGACGAACGCGAACTGCGCGCGGTCCTCGCGCACGAGCTCTCGCACGTCTACAACCGCGACATCCTGATCTCCTCGGTGGCGGGCGCCCTGGCCGCCGTCGTCACCTGGGTGGCGAACCTCGCCTGGCTGATCCCGTTCGGCAACTCCGACGACGAGGACGGCCCCGGCGTGTTCGGGGCGCTGCTCATGATGATCCTCGGCCCGATCGCGGCCACGATCGTGCAACTGGCCATCAGCCGCACCCGGGAGTTCCAGGCCGACGCGTCCGGCGCCCAGCTCAGCGGCGACCCGCTCGCCCTCGCCTCCGCCCTGCGCAAGATCGAGAGCGGTACGCGCCAGCTGCCCCTGCCGGAGGACGGCCGCCTGACCGCGGTGAGCCACCTGATGATCGCCAACCCGTTCCGGGGCGAGGGGCTGGTCCGACTGTTCTCGACGCACCCGCCGACCGCCCAGCGCATCGCCCGCCTCGAGGAGATGGCCGGCTACCGCCGCTGACCATGGTCGGGTGTGTCACGACGCCTGGCCGCCATCGGGTGTCTCGGGGAAATGCGCAGTAAGGCCCGCATCCGGGATGAAGCCATGAATTATTCATGATTTTCGACTAAATCACCCGATAGTGCGTTCGAGTCGTTTCTTGATCGTTACCATCGGCTGTCATGAGCCGATCTTTGAAAGGGACGCTCGCCGTTGTGGCGGGCGGAGCGGTCGTCGCGACGGCGGCCGTGGCCCTCGCACAGACGAATACGATCAACGCGTCTCCGACGGCGGCCACCAGCGGCGACCTCAAGACCGACATCGACAACATCCTCACGGACAGCCGCCTGAAGGGCGCGAGCGTCGGTGTCATCGTCCGCAACGCCAAGACCGGCGCGGTCCTCTACGACCGTAACTCCGACACGCAGGAGATCCCGGGCTCGAACAACAAGATCGAGACCTCCACGGCGGCGTTCGGGATCCTCGGTGCCGACTACCGGTTCAAGACCACCGTCTACACGGCCGGCAAGAACCTCTATCTGAAGGGCACCGGTGACCCCACCCTGCGGGGAGCCGACTACGACAAGCTCGCCGCCGCGATCAAGGCCAAGGGCATCAAGAAGATCAAGGGCAACCTGGTCGCCGACGACACCTGGTTCGACCAGGAGTACACCCCGCCGAGCTGGGACCCCACCGACCTGCCCTACTCCTACGGGGCCGGAATCTCGGCCCTGAACGTCTCCCCGGACGACGTGTTCGACGCCGGATCGATCGGCGTGACCATCACCCCAGGCCAGGAGGGCCAGCCCGTCAAGGTCGCCCTGACGCCCGCGACGAGCGTCGTGAAGATCGTCAACCACGCGACGACGGGGAAGGCAGGAACGAGCTCCACCGTGTCGGTCGACCGTACGGGCGGCACCAACCAGGTGGTCATCACCGGCTCCTACCCGGCGAACGGCGGTAAGGAGGACCACCTCTCCACCGCGCCGAACCCGACGCAGTACGCGGCCGACGTCTTCCGCAGCGCCCTCAAGGCGCACGGCGTTACCGTCGTCGGCTCGACCAAGCGGGCCGCGACCCCCAAGGGCGCCAAGGTCGTCACCACCCGGAAGTCGATGCCGCTGTCCCAGCTGGCGACGCCCTTCCTCAAGCTGAGCAACAACCAGATCGCCGAGATCCTGACGAAGGCGATCGGCCGTAAGGTCTCGGGCAAGGGCACCCGGACCGCGGGCATCGCCGCGATCTCCAAGTACCTGAAGACGCTCGGCGTCGACACCACCAAGGTCAAGCAGACCGACGGCTCCGGGCTCTCGCGCACGAACCACACGACGCCCAGGCAGGTGAGCGTCATCCTCCAGGCGGTGCAGCCGAAGCCCTGGTTCTCGACCTGGTACAACGCACTGCCCATCGCCGGTCAGCCCGACAAGCTCGTCGGCGGCACCCTGGCGACGCGGATGAAGGGAACCGCCGCCGCCGGGAACGTCCACGCGAAGTCCGGCACGCTCACCGGCGTCACCGCGCTGAGCGGCTACGTGAAGGACGACACCGGACAGCCGCTGATGTTCTCCATCATGTTCAACGGCTACCAGGGCGGTGCGCCCAAGGACCTCGAGGACAAGATCGCGATCCGCCTCGCGTCGGGCAAGTCCGCCGACACGCAGAGCACCCTCCGCAAGGAGACGGCGCAGAACGGCGGCAACCTCGAAAGCTCCTGGACCAAGGGCAAGGCCACGAACCGCTGATCGCGGCCATCGGTTCCTGAGCGACCAGATCGGACCGGTGCCCCGTACGCACTCACCTGTGCGTGCGGGGCACCGCGCCGTCTCCGGCTATCCGGCCGGCCGCAGGTCCTTGCCGTAGCAGATCTCGACGTACGGACCCGTGCAGTAGGCCGGGATCTCGGCGTAGCCGTGCCGTACGTACAGCGACCGTGCCTCGATCAGATCGAGACGGGTGTTGAGGACCATCCGCCGGGCACCCAGCACACGCGCCTCCTCCTCCAGGAACTCCAGGAGAAGACCCGCGCCCTTCCTGCCACGGAAGGCCGGGCGCAGGTAGACCCGGGTCAGCTCGGCGGTGTGCGTGTCGTCGCCGAGCAGCAGGACGCCGCCGCAGGCCGCGACCTCCCCGCCGTACCTGCCGTACCTGCCGTACCTGCCGACGACGAACTGACCCGTGGGCGGGACGAGCAGCTCCGCGCCGTCCCCGGTCAGCCCCTCGTCGACCTCCCGCGGGGTCGCGGGCCGCTTCCAGTAGCGGCTGGCGACCTCGGTGTAGTACTCCCGGCGCAGCCGGGTCGCGTCCGGAGATCCAACGGGCTCAGGGGCCAGTGTCCACATCGTCACGGCAGGCAGTCCTATCGAACGACCGAGCGGCACCGCCAGCGAATTCCGGCAGTAAGGGCAGAGCGGCGCCGCCGGCGAATTCCGGCCGTAAGGGCAGAGCCGCGCCGCCGGCGAATTCCGGTCGAGACGGTCTGGGGGCGCCGCCGGCGAATTCCGGCCGGGACGGTCTGGGCGGTGTCGCCGGCGAGTTCCGGTTGGAGCCTCACGTGGTGAGAATCACCGGGCCGTCCGCGGTGATCGCGATCGTGTGCTCGAAGTGGGCGGCCCGGCTGCCGTCGGCGGTGGCAATCGACCAGCCGTCGGCGAGCGTACGGCCCTCGTCGACGCCACCCTCGATCAGCATTGGCTCGATCGCGATGACCAGCCCTTCGCGTAGCCGCAACCCGCGCCCGGGCCGTCCGGTGTTCGGGACGTCCGGCTCCTCGTGCATGGCCGTCCCGATGCCGTGGCCACCGACTCCGTCCAGCAGCCCGTACGGCCGCGCGGTGGTCTCCACGGCGTACCCGATGTCGCCCATCCGGCCGCCGGGAACGGCCACCGCGATCGCGGCCGTCAGCGCCGCCCGCGTGGTCTCCATCAACCGCCTCGCGTCGTCGTCGACCTCCCCGACCGGCACCGTCACCGCCGCGTCACCGTGGTAGCCGCCGACCTCCGCGCCGCAGTCGATGGACAGGATGTCCCCGGTCTTGAGGACCCGTCTGTCCGGTATGCCGTGCACGATCACGTCGTTGACGGACAGGCACAGCACTCCCGGGTACGGAGTAGGCGCCCAGGCGGGGCGGTAGCCCAGGAAATTGGAGCGCGCCCCATGTTCCTTGATGCAGGCGGCCGCGATCGCGTCCAGCTCGGCGAGGCTGACCCCCGGCTCGACCGCGTCGGTCACCCGGCGCAGCGCCTCCCCGACCACCCGGCCCGCCTCGCGCATCCGATCGATCTCGGCCTGACTCCTCAATGTCACCATGGGGTAGATTTTAATACCAGCCTTATAATCCTCGGCATGGTGCGAACCCCGCTCACCGAAGACCAGCGCGACCGCGGCCGGGCCCTGGGCCAAGTGCTCCGCGCCGCACGCGGCCCACGCAGCGCGGCCTCCGTCGCCGCCGAGGCCGGCATCTCCCTCGACACCCTGCGCAAAATCGAGCGGGGCGCCATCGCCGCCCCCGCCTTCTTCACCGTCGCCGCCCTCGCCGAGGCCCTCGACCTCGACCTCACCGACCTGGCCCGCCGCCTCACCCCCGAAGACCACTCCCGCCTGGTCGGCTGAGACCGTCCCGCTGGGGAGCCGGCCCTCTGCGGGTGTCCGTCACGTGGCCCCGCACCGTCCGCCTGGACGGGGGGTTTGCACAGGGGCGACGGCTGCGTCTCGGGTGCAGCCGGCGATCGTGCGGACCGGGCGGTACGTTCCCTGGGTATGGCGGCAACCGAACGCAGCAGGATCAGGCAGAGGGACGTGTCCTTTCGCTTGCCCTCGCCTGTCGAGGAGCTGGTGGATTCTCGGCTGGCCGCCCGCTCGGTACGGCTGCTGCTCAAGCGGGATGACTTGATCAACCCGGAGATCCCTGGGAACAAGTGGCGCAAGATCAAGTACAACCTCGAAGCCGCTCGGCGCGATGGCCACGAGACGCTGCTGACCTTCGGGGGTGCCTACTCCAACCACATCCGGGCTGTTTCGGCCGCCGGCCACTACTTCGGGTTCCGGACGATCGGGGTCATCCGCGGCGAGCCGCATGAGCCGCTGAATCCCGTGTTGGCCTATGCCGTCGAGCAGGGCATGACCCTGACGTACATGGACCGCACGGCCTACCGGCGCAAACATGAATCGGACGTCGTGGAACGGCTGCACGACGAGTTCGGCGAGTTCTACCTGCTGCCGGAGGGCGGAAGCAACGCTCTGGCAGTGCGAGGATGCGCCGAGATACCGGAAGAGATCACCGAGCATTTCACCGCCATCTGCTGCCCGGTGGGAACGGGCGGGACCTTGGCCGGAGTCGCCGCAGGACTCCAGGCCGGGCAGGAGGCGATCGGGTTCGCCGTGCTCAAGGGAGGCGGGTTCCTGAGCGATGAGGTCCGAGAGCTGCAAGAGCGGACCTACGGTCGCGAGCGCGGTCGGTGGCGGATCGAACTCGACTACCACTTCGGTGGATACGCAAAGCAGGAGCCGGGACTGACCGCGTTCATCGATGACTTCGCCGACAAGCACGGCCTGCAGCTAGATCGCATCTATGGCGCAAAGATGATGTACGGCATTTTCGACCTTGTTGGGCGTGGTCGATTCGCCGAGGGCTCAGGTATCGTCGCAGTCATCACCGGCGTCGCAGACGACGGCGCGAGGCGTTGTTCTTGACGAGCGGGTTGACCCCGACGCACCGGGGCGACCCGCAGGGCTACGCGGGAGTGGCCCGAGGCACATGAGAAGCCGCGCGATCGTTGACGGCGCTCTCGGTCATGTGCTCCGGATGCGCCCTCGTGGACCGCGCGGGACTCCCGACGCAGGTAGACGGCCTGACCGTCTGACCATCTAGCGGTAGTTGGTGAACTGCAGGGCGACGTCCAAGTCCTTGCCCTTGAGCAGGGTGATCACCGTCTGCAGGTCGTCCTTCTTCTTCGAGCTGACCCGCAGCTCGTCACCCTGGATCTGCGCCCGCACACCCTTCGGGCCCTCGTCCCGGACGATCTTGCCGATCTTCTTGGCATCCTCCTGGGAGATGCCCTCCTTCAGCCCGATGGTGAGCTTGTAGAGCTTCCCGGATGCCTTGGGCTCGTCCGCGTCGATCGCCTTCAGGGAGACGCCGCGCTTGACCAGCTTCTCCTTGAAGACGTCGAGGACGGCGTTGGCCCGCTCCTCACTGTTCGCCTGGACCTCGATGGTCTCGCCCGACCACCGGATCCCCGCGTCAACGTTACGGAAGTCGAACCGGTTGGCGATCTCCTTGGCGGCCTGGTTCAGAGCGTTGTCCACCTCCTGCCGGTCGAGCTTTGACACGATGTCGAAAGAGCTTTCCGAAGCCACGGTTCATGTCCTCACGGATAACGACGATCTCTCTGAAGAGCCTAGTGAG
The DNA here is from genome assembly GCF_054775715.1 of Actinoallomurus acanthiterrae. NCBI lineage: Bacteria > Bacillati > Actinomycetota > Actinomycetes > Streptosporangiales > Thermomonosporaceae > Actinoallomurus > Actinoallomurus acanthiterrae. Next base: position 1,254,519 of record NZ_BAAHCO010000001.1, read on the forward strand.
CGGCGGACCGCTCCCGGGCCACCGACGCCGATGATCAGGCCTCTGGAAACCGATGTCACCCTTGGGCCCAGAGTCCGCTATCCTTCTGAGCGTCGCTACGGCGGCTTACCCGGCGGGTTGCCCGAGTGGCCAATGGGAGCGGACTGTAAATCCGTCGGCTTAGCCTACCCAGGTTCGAACCCTGGACCCGCCACCAGCAGGGAAAACGGCCCCTGACCAGCGTCTAAGCGGTCAGGGGCCGATCTTGTTCTGTCCGGCTGTCTACGGCTGTCGGCGGCCATGCGCGGGTGGCTGTGCCAAATACGTGCCGAAGTCCAGCCGGTGGCCTGGCACCAAGATTCGCTGGCTACGACGGCTTGATCTGGCCCCGCCCGGGCTGGGGCGGGTGACGGAATCCTTATGTCGGCTTGAAGAGGCCCCGCCGGGCGGGTTGCGCGCGGGAGCCTCGTGGTGCTGCGCGGCGTCAGGAGGGTCTGGTGGCGGTCACGAAGGCTGAGCTGTTCGAGCGCATCCGGCGTGATTCGTGGCGGGAGGGGCTGTCGGTCCGGGCACTGGCTCGCAGGTACGGGGTGCACCGGCGGCTGGTGCGGGAGGCGCTGACGCATGCTGAGCCGACGCCGCGGAAGACGTCCGGAAAACCGCACGTTCGAGCAGACCGGGGCAATCACTTCGCTCCTGGCAGGAACCGACGCTGTTTACCACCGAGGTCCACGCCGCGTTCCGGTCATTGCGCTAGTGGGGTGTCCCGGTCATTCACGGCACGGTTGACGGCCCGATCTGGTTGCTGTCAGTCTCCCGGCATGGGCTTGGGGGAACGCGTTCGCTACCAGACCTCCTTTACGGACTCGGCCCGCTGGGATGGGTTCGTGTTCCGTCCTGGCGACATTGTGATCAGCACCCCGGCGAAGTGCGGCACGACCTGGCTGCAGATGATCTGCGCCCTGGAGATCTTCAAAAGCGCGACATTCGACCGGCCGCTCGACCAGATCTCGCCGTGGCTGGACGTCCTGCTGCGCCCGCTCACCGGAGTGCTGGCCGACCTCGAGGCACAGGCGCACCGGCGGTTCATCAAGACCCATACGCCCCTCGACGGATTGCCCTTCGACGACCGGGTCACCTACCTCTGCGCAAGCCGGGACCCTCGGGATGTGGCCGTGTCCTTGGACAGCCATACCAGCAACACCGATCGGGCCGTGTCCCTCGCATTGCGGGAGGACGCCGTGGGCGCCGTGGTCCTTGCCGAGCTGCTGGCCGCCGCTCCGTCCCTGCCGAGCGGGACCGCGCGCGAGCGCTTCTGGTCCTGGGCCAATCCGGCCGCGCCCGGAAAGGCCGTGTCCGACCTGGAGATCATGCTTCACCATCTGGACACGTTCTGGCAGGTGCGTGACCAGCCGAACATCGTGCTGCTGCGCTACGAGGACCTCCTTGATGACCTCGAAGGGCAGATGCGCTACATAGCCGCCCGGCTCGGGATCGCCATTACCGAGACAGCCTGGCCGGACCTGGTCCAGGCCGCCACGTTCGCGGTGATGAAGGGCCGGGCCGGCGAGCTCGCGCCCGAAGCCAGCCACGACGGCTTCTATCACGACCGCAGCCAGTTCTTTCACAGCGGATCAACAGGCCAGTGGCGGCAGGTCCTCAGCGAGGAGGAGCTTCCCCGGTACGCCGCCCGAGTCGCCGAATGCGCGCCCGCGGACCTTGCCGCCTGGATCCATCGGCCCGCGCTGCCGACGGCAGGCAACCTCTAAGGGCGCGGTGCATGAGTGAAGACGCGCCGGAGCTGACCACGGAACTGGTGGCGGACCGCGTCGTGCCGTCGCAGCCGGTGATCTCGCCCGACGGGCGCTGGGTTGCCTACGCCGTCGCTCCGGCCGGCCGCAAGACAGAGCGTCGAATGTGCGCGATATGGCTGGCCGCCGTTGACAGTAGCTCACCGCCGGCGAAGCTGACCGCCATCACCCTGACCGCCAGCCTCATCGACTAGGCCGAGCGCTTCCTGCCCGAACTCGTGACCAGCGCCGCTTCAACGGGCACACCTGGCACGACATCGCCCAGGCCCTGGCCACCAGCCTCGACGAGGCCCGCCTGCGATTCGACCCCGACTCCCCGGTCGCCGACGGCCGCTGGCCCTACGACACCTGAAACCGCGAAGTCGGGGCCACTTCAAGCCGTCACAACAGCGCCGAACCCGCACCCGGTGGGGCCAGATCAAGCCGGGCGGATTCCAGAAACTGTCGCAACACGCGATCATTCGACTGTTGCGACGAGCTTAGCGAAGAGCGCAGCGGGGGTTTGCCAGCCGAGGGTCTTGCGGGGGCGACTGTTGAGTTCGGCGGCGACGGCGGCGAGGTCTTCGGCGGTGTAGATGGACAGGTCGGTGCCTTTCGGGAAGTACTGGCGGAGTAGGCCGTTTGTGTTCTCGTTCGATCCGCGTTGCCAGGGGCTGGCCGGCTCGCAGAAGTAGACCGGGATGTTGGTGGCGTGGGTGAACTCGTCGTGTCGGCACATCTCGCTGCCCTGATCCCAGGTCACGGAGCGGGCCAGGTCGGCGGGCAGGCTGGCGAAGGTGCGCACGAGCGCGTCGCGGACTTGGTCGGCGGTGCGGCCGTTGGGCAGGTGCAGCAGCTTGACGTAGCGGGTGGTGCGGTCGACCAGGGTGCCGATGGCGGACCGGTTGCCCTGGCCAACGATGAGATCACCCTCCCAGTGACCGGCCACCTGGCGGTCGGTGACCTCAGCGGGTCGTTGGCTGATCAATGCGCCGGGGTCGATGAAGCGGGTGGCTCGCTGGTCGACGCGCCGCCTGCGTCGCCGGGCCGGGCGGCCGGTGCGCAGGACGCCGGGCTGTCGTTCCAGGCCACCGCGGTGTGGCAGGTAGATCGCCTGGTAGATGGTCTCGTGCGCGAGGTGGCGGTCCGGTTCGTCCGGGAAGGCGGTGCGCAGTGCCTGGCTGATCTGTTCGGGGCTCCAGCGCTGGTCGAGATGGTGCTGGATGAAGTCCTTCAGCTCCGGGTCCCGCCGGATCTTGCCGTCCTTGGACCGCGCCCGCCGCACGGCCGCCCGCCGCTGTGCGTGGAAGGGACGGTACTTGCCGGTGCGTGGGTTGCAGTTGCGGCGCACCTCCCTGCTGATCGTGGAGGGGGCGCGGTCGAGTTCCTTGGCGATCGCGCGCAGGGAACTCCCGGCCTGGAGCATCTCGGCGATGACGATCCGCTCGTCCTCCGACAGGAACCGCGGCGAGATGGCGCCGGTGTTCCGCGGTTCGGTGATCGGTGGGTAGACACGCTCGCGTCCGGCCCGGTCGACGACCTTGCGTCCGTACCTCCAGCGGTTGCCGGTCTTGCGGTTGATCCCGACCTCGCGGCACGCGGCCGAGTTGCTCATTCCCTGCGCCATGAGCTGAAGGTATTGATCACGTTTGGCCGCAAGCGGAGCGGGTCCACGCTTCTTAGCCGCGCGACGCGCCTTGGTCATAGCAACACCCCTGAGAGTCAGGTGTTGCGACCACCCTTAGAACCCAAGCCGTCCGGGCGGGGCCAAATAAGACCGTCCAAACCATTCGCTCTCATGTTCGAATACTGGGCGTGTTTCTGTCACCCGTCGTCCGAGGTCGCCGAACCGGCCGATACCTGTTCCTGCTGGCTTGGGAACAACGAGGCAACGGGTCGTGGCAGGCGCGAGTCGCCTGGGTCGAGCAGCGGCCAGCGAGTTGGCGTGTCGCTGAGGCGTGGATGCGAGGCCAGGATCTAGAGCCAGTCGAAGGCCAGAACTACCGACAGGTGCCGCGTCGATACGAAGAGCCGGACTTCTGAGCCCCTTCAAACGTGAGGCCGTCGCTTCTGAGTGTGCGGCGCAACGATCACGACTCAACGGCAACAGGGTGGGCCGACCTCGGTCGTGGTGGCCACCAGTGGCGAGCGCCCATTGGCGAGAGATGAAGCCCAGCCCCTTGGTGACGTGCTGGTCTGCGAGGGAACCGAGCCGCTACAGCAGTGACTCGGGGGGCTCCCAGTGATCATGGCGTCTCGGAAAGCGTCCCCAGAGTCTGGTGGCACGCTTGTGGGCGGCGCGTCGGTCGGAGAGTCCCATGGCCGGAGCGAGGCGTTCCCAGGAGATGCCGAGTCGTCGGGCGTAGTCCAGGAGGTCAGCTTCTAGATCGTCGACCTGTTCTCGTAGGAGACGCAGAGCGGCAACGCCCGCCACTACGTCCTTGGCTGTCAGTTCGTCGTCGTCGTCGCGGGGCCGTCGCTCTTCGGCGAGCCTCTGGGCTCGGCCTAGTACGTGACCTGCAGTGTGAAGGAACCGCAGGGCCTCGTCGGCGTGTGGGTACGTTTCCCGCCAGTGGCGGTCAGACAGAAGGTCGACGCTCGCCCACGGCCCAGCGTCGGTTGCGTCATGTTCTCGAGACAGTAGCTTGCTCTGCATGTCGCCAGAATGCCGACAAATATGTCGCCCTCGCAACGACAAAGGGGATTTTCCTTGAGGTATGTTCCACCCATACGGCCACTTATCTAACCAAGTTGAAGATCTCTCTACCTGGATATGAAAAATCGTTAGCGGATCTTGAGGTATTAAATACACATTTCGGGCCGATGTTCATCGCGTAGGAAATCGGCTGCGGTACGGTCTTTCCAGTGCATTACCGATGTGAGTCCCTTAACGGCCGTCCCGGCGTCGGTCGACCGATGAGGGATGGTCGGCCGGCCGGTCGCGAGACCGGTGCGACCAACAGTCCTGCCTGGGGTTGGGCTGTGCGGAGGTGGTGCCAGGTGGCTGGTAAGCGCCGGACGTCATCAGATGTGGACCCTTGGCGGCGCGCCCAGTTCTTCGCCACAGCGGCGAGGGCGCTGATCGAGTTGCTTCGTTGGTTTCATGATGACGGCCCCAGGTTCCTCGGCTAGAAGAGGAACCTGGGGCCACCAGTGGAAGCCCTCGCGGTAAAGCCTTGCTGGGCGCGCGAGGGCTTCTTCATGGGGTAGGGCTGTCAATGCCTCCCCCGGCTCGCCTAAAGCGAGTCCTTGTCGATTAGAGCATCCTTGTGCGCGCACCTCAAGGCGGAGGATTGATCGGGCCTTGTTCGGTCAGTCTCTGGCTGACTTTGCGGCATGGGGGATCCCGGCAGTGGGAGTGGGGGCACGGAGGCCCTCGGTTACGCCACTCTGCGTTGCGGCGAGGATGCGGCGCTTGGCCTCCTCTTGCTGTCCCGCAATGCATTTGGCGTAGACCCGCAGCAAGACGTCCACGCTGTGGCCGGCCCACTCGGCGATTTGTGGGGGTGCGACTCCCGCGGTGAGCCACGTCGAGACAGCGGCATGGCGTAGGTCGTACGGGCGGCGGGCCGCGAGAGACGTCGTCTCCTCATCGGTGAAGGCGGTGGCGCGGGCGTCGTGGAAGACGGCGAGGTAAGCGCGGTCAGTGAGGATGCCGCCGCGCGGGCCGGCGAAAACCCGACCATCCGGCGCGGAGCCGAACTCCTTGAGATGATCGAGAAGCAGCCTCACCAACTCGGGGTGGATCGGGACAGGGCGGGTCTCGCCGGGCGCCCGGTGCTTGAGCTCCCGTCGTTCACGGGCCAGGCCGTTGTTCGTCCACTGGCTACCGCTGCGTGGCTCGGAGTGGGTCAGCAGCATCTCACCCCACCCTTCATCCGGCAGGCTGACCAGATTCTCGCGGCGCAGATCCACCGCTTCCTCGGGGCGTAGGGCGGCGTAGTACATGCAGCCGAAGAAGGCCACCATGCGCGCTCCGCGCTCGCCTTGGGCGCGTACGGCGTCGAGGAAGCGCCGGGCTTGCCCGCTGTTGACCACGACGCGTGGGTCAACGGTCTTGAGCGTCCGGGGCTTGTTCCACTTGATGGTGCGGAGCGGGTTGTCAGGTAGGACGTTGATCTCTATCGCGTATTGCATGATGTTGGTCAAGGTCATGCGTTTACGAGTCGCTGTGCTCGCGGCGGCGGTGCTGCCGTCTTTGGTTCTGCTGATGCGGTCCAGCAGTGCGCGAACGCGGACGGCGCCGCTTCCCGGCTGTGCGAGTTCCTTGACCGGCACCGTGTTGCCTTCCAGCCACCGCACAACAGCGCCGATATTGGCGGGAGGTTCGGTCACGCCTCGCAGACGGGCGCTGAACGCCCACGTCCGGAGGGCACGGCGAATCTCGTCTCGACTGTGCGGGCCGTCGCCGATGAGCATGACCTCGGTGGCGTCGGTGAGGGCTTCGGCGATGCCTCGCCGATGGTTCGGTGACGCGTAGGGCCACTTCGCCGCCGTGTAGTCCAGCGTCAGCGTGTACCAGCTCACCGCGGATTCCTCGCGCTTCCACGAGAGCGGCCGACCGGTGTTGAGGCTGAACGCCTCACCGTTGCGCGCCGCTGCCAGCAGCGAGGAACGGAAGCTGTCGGCCTGTGCGGCCTTTCGGAAGGGCTCCTTCCACTGCTTGCCGCCGGTCTTCCACCGGACGTAGTAGGTAGTGACCTTCTTGCCCTTGTAGACCTCGGTCTTGTAGACGCGGACGTCGTAGGTGAGGTCTTGCATCAGACGTCCTCTCGCGCGTCGAGCCAGCGATCGAACTCCACACGGCGGATACGGAGGCTGCCGTTCGGAAGCGTGATGCAGCGGGGGCCGTCCGCTTGGCGCGCCAGTCGTAGAAGGTCGAGGGGGAAATACGGAGTTCTTTGCAGATTTCGGCAACGGTGAGCTTGTCGCCGGAGCGTTCGGCGGTCTTCACGGAGCAGGTTCCTCCGGGGTTGTGATCGGTCGGGGTGGCGTGGCCGGCGGCGTGCTTGGTGGCTGTTCGCCGGTCACGGTCGGTGTCTGCCTGGGTGGAGTGGTGGCGGGCGTGCGAGGGTAAGCACGTAAGCGGAAATCAGCAGAATTGTTTTTGCTGCTTTTCGCTTACCTGCTTCACGGCTTGGGAGCGGTCCGGAGGCGAGGTGGCGATGACGCTGCGTGGCCGTCATCGGCTTGTCTCCAGCGCGGCGGGATGTACCTCGTACAGCGGAGCGGCGGGGCGCCCGCGTCCGGTGCGTGGGGGCGGTGGCAGGCGGCGAATCCAGCCGTGGCTTTCGAGGACGCGTAGGGCGGGGTCCAGGTCGGTGACTTTCTTGAACCGGGCGCGTAGCGGGGGCTGGGCGTCGCGGGCGGCGAGTCGGGCCGCGCTGGTGTTGCGTGTCCAGTCGAGGATGGCGCGGGCGTCGGCTGTGGCGGGGTCTGCGCCGATGGCGTCGTAGGCGGCTTTGGCGTGGCTGGTGAAGTAGTCGGCGATGTCGCGTGCGTCGGCGAAGGTGTCGGCGTCGATGGGTTGGTTCCAGCCGTCGCGTAGGTGTTTGGCGAGGTGGAGGAGTCCGGCGATGCGGACGGTTGCGCCGACGAGTTTGCCGCCCCAGTCGGTCATGTGGGCCAGGTCGCCGGCGCTGGGGGCGAGCCGGGGTTCGACGTCGGCGAGCATCGCCGTGACAGCCGTTGCGGCTTGGTCGGTGAAGGTGAGGGTGGTGGGCTCGGTGAGCCGCGCCAGCGACAGCACCAGTGCTTTCAGCGTCGTCTGGTAGGTCGCTTCCTGGTGTGCGGGCATCGGGTCAGGGTTGGGCTTGCGGTGTCCGAGCAAGGACTCGGGGACGGCGAACAGGATCCGGCCGAGCAGGCCCTCACCGCGGAAGGCCGGGGTGTCGCCGAGTTCGGCCAAGACGCTGGGCTGAGTGCAAATTCCGAGGGTGACGGTGGCGGCCTCGATCCGTTCGGCGCGGCCCATCCGGTCGATGCGCATCTCTTCGCCCGCGTGGCCTTTCTTCAGAACGGCGAAGTTCAGGGCGCCGGAGTAGCGGCCGGCCGCGATTGAGAAGATCTCCCCTTCCGGTGACAGCACGGCCATCCGCCCGCCCTGCTCAGCCAAGAGGCTGGTGAGGCGTTCCACGGTGGCGTCATCGGAGAACAACCGCGGCTCGGACGGGACGATCGCCTCATCGAGCGCGAGCTTGGCCTCGGTGGCTTCGTGGATGGCCAGGGCCTTGGCGTCCGGGTCCAGGCTGGCGGCGGGCCTGGCCCGCTTCCCTGACGGGTGGGAGCGCCGGCAGAGGGGATGACCCGGCACGGGGTGGTGTGCGCGTTGCGCACAGGACATATTGGCGCGATGGCATCCGTTCACCTTCCTACGCCTACAGACGCCGAGGCTGTCAGCTCGTGCGGGGATCTTGTTCTCTACGTGCGGCGGCTTCACGCCGCCATCACCGCTGGGGAAGAAGTGGAGAACTCCACCCTCGATCGCTTCTTGGAGGCGCTTGCAGCGTGGATCGAGGGCTGTCCTAGGTTCTTCGAGCAGGAGGGCTGCGAGGCCCCCGCAGGCGCGTCGTGGTCCTTTGTCGCTCACAGCCTGTCGGCCGCGCTGATCTACGAGTAGGGCGGATGACAGCAACGGCGACAGCAACAGGGGCAGACGCCGCCGGATGATCATGGCCGTATGCAGACGGGTCGACCTCGAGCGCTGCTCGATCACCTTCACCATGATCGAACTGATAAAGATGAGGCTGCTCGGTCAAGGCCGCCGGGGCCGGGCAGCGTGCAATTAACGTGCAATTAGCCATGGTGATCAAGGGGCAACTGCGGTCACTAGCGGACACATGCCCGCCCAGGTCAGCGGCCATACGGCCCAAGATCGGCATGATTTGCAAGCAGGAAGTCGGAAGTTCCTCCCGCTACGTGCGTGTCACAGCGGACGCTGTTCTACAGGTTCAACGCTGAGGCGAACCCGGAGAAGGTCGGTGTCACGATGCGCCATGTGCACTGTTTCGGATCTGTCCAGAAGTCGCTGGCGACCACTCCGGGGTTCGTCTCGTTACTGCGGTAGTCCAACACGATTGCGACATCGTCCCCAGGTATCCGATTGACTGCGATGAGGACAGCGAGTTCGACGTCGAGCCAGGGGAGCTCCACCGGACCGGCAGAAGCACTGCCCCGGACCGTCCGGAACAGCCGCGACGACGTCTCATCATCGGTGAGCAGATCCAGCGACCGTGATTCCCGGCTCATCTGGTGCACGTCGGTGAGAAAGTCCAGCGGGTCCTCGAACCAGGGCATGACCTCGCGCAACCTCTCGTCGCCCGGATGCAGCCAACGGCCGTTGGCCAGCAAGTCCATGAGGAGGGTCGGAAGAGGGAGCCCGCGGACATGGGTCGGAGTTGCGGAGCCCTGGGAGTCACGTAGGTAGTCCACACGTGGAGCCTGACATGCTGAGTCGTGAGCCGCCCACGATCCGACCCCGCCCTCGCGCTGGTAGGCCGCGCCTGACCATCGTGCCATTAGTCCCGGTGATTAAAGGTCAGCGGGGTCACTTGCGGACACATGCATGGCCAGGTCAGCGCCCGTAACGCCCCGCATCCCTACGGTTCCCAAGCTGACAGCCCTACCTTGATCCATGGCCAGCGCGAGGATCGTGCCATTGCCCCTGGTCCAGGATGCGTCGGAAGTCATGGTCGGTGAGGCCGAGTGCCGCAGCGAACCGTTGGCGTTGCTGTGCCGGGTCTTCATCGGGGAGGCCGTAGACCAGCACACCGATCTCTTGGTGGTCGAAGTGGTGCTCCAAAGGAAATTGCTCGCCGGTTGGTAGCTCCACCGCGGCGTACGCGACCGGTCCGGGGGCCTCGTACCGGCCGTCATTCTCGGTGAACGTGATTCCGAAGCGCGTGCTGAACGACGACCACGGACCGGTGATGTCCGCGATCGGCTGCCACATCGCGCGTTGCACGCTGTCATACGGGATGACACGAAAGGGCTGGTCGTTCTCCACGCACTAGATCATGGCACCCGCCTGGGCAGCGCGTACCGTGTGGGTCGTGATTGCGGACCGGCATCCTCGCTTGGCGGACGTCTTCCCCGACCTGGTGTCCGACATAGTCCAGGCGCTGAGCGTTGAAGGGCCGGACTCCTTCGTGGAGACCTTCAAAGACCTGCCTGTTCTACGGCTTCCGCCACGCCGGGCCACCCACCCTCCAGCTCCTGCCCACCACCCGCGACACCAGACCCAAATGATCTATCTAAACGGCATTGGCGTCAATCATCAGGGTTAGGGAGCGCACTCTCCTGGCCATGAGAGTCGACCCCCGGCCGGGAGAGTGCTGCGTCATACATAACAGGTGATCACCTGTCGTTATTGCTGTATTTCGATGTAGAGTATCCACGGGTTTTGCGGGATGCCCGTGTCCTGACAACTGAAGGCCCATGCCCTACCCTGCTGGGCCAGTTCATTTCCCACGGTCTGGCAGTCCCGGTAGGACCCGAAAACCCCATAAATGACCCACGCCGCCGAGGCGGTTGAGGCGGTTGAGACGGTTCTCGCCGAGACGGTTGTCGCCGAGGCGGCGACAACATAGGACGCGGCCACAACTGCCAAAGTTATTGCCGTCCTCGAACGAAATTTGCGCACACTTCCTCCCTAGTCGCAATTCCACTACTGTTGCACGGCTCACTTCGGCATCGGAGAACGAGCCGCAACGGTTCAACGACCTGATGCTGGAAATCTCGGCTCGCATCAGCGAACCGCGGGCTTAAACGCCCGCGCCGTTGCCGGCGCTCGTCGGGCCGCCCAGTGCGGCAGCCGGGGCACACCAGCGCCGCCCCACCGGCTCGCACACTGCCCGCACGCGACATCGGCGACCGGCCCGGCCCGGAGCACACGACGAGGCCCCCTCCGCCCGGGTCGGGTGCCAATGCCGTTTAGATAGATCATTTGGGTCTGGTGTCGCGGGTGGGCAGGAGCTGGAGGGTGGGTGGCCCGGTGTGGCGGATGCCTTTGTCGCTGGGGCGTCGTTCGCGGTAGCTGCTGCGTCGGGTGCGTTTGACGGAGCGGGCCGCTGTTCTGCCAGGTGTACGACTGCTCGCCGCCCGAACTCGGCTTCGTCCAGTTGCCCGAGGTCACCGCAACCGATCACGAGTCAGCCGACGAGCTCGCACAAGACGCCTCCGTCGACGTCGAGGTGGCTAACCTGCTTCAGGCCCAGACGGACGACATCCGGCTTCTGGATGGAAGGCAGGGCGCGCAACTCATCCACGACCAGATGCGCGTTCACATCGCCCACATCGAGAAACTGAACCGCCACGCCGTACGGCCTGGCGTACGCAGCATGCTCGCCAAGGTGCTCGCAGACACCGCCGCATTGGCAGGATGGCAGGCTGAAGCCATGACGCGGGACGGCGACGACGGAGCGGCCATGATGCCACTACGGCGGACACGGGACGAGTTCGGATGGAAGGCACTCGACGTCGGTACACCGCGCGAATCGTGGGAGCACTTCGAACGCGCTAAGTCCGCACCACGAGAGGCCGAAGATCCGTCGCTGCTGGCCTTTGCGACCGCCGAACAGGCTTACGTGCTTCTCGACCTGGGGGATGCGGAGCAGGCTGCAGAACTGGTCGGATACGCACGCCGACAAGCGGCGAGCGAGGTTCCTGCCCTTATGCGAACCTGGACTCGCCGCCGCACAGGCAGAGATGGCGGCCGGCTTGAGGAATGCGGACGCTGCCGCCGTTCGCAAAGCGCTTGACGAAGCGACCGGCCTTCTACCCACCGCACCAGATGACTCGCTGCCTATCTTGTGCTTAACGAGACGCACCTTGCCCTCGGGGGCGCCAGGATCTCCGGCGCGTTCTTCATCGACGATGCTTGGCTGGGCCACGAACCCTACGACGAAAGGCGCCGGTGCTGGCAAGGATCACCGAACCGACCAGCAAGTTTGACCCTGCGGGTGCTGTCTGAGGCCGACATGGACCCGCCGTCGTGTCGGACCGTCAAGCGGCGGTTGCGGCTTTAGTCGGTGCCGATGAGAACGGCGATGTCGGCAGTGACGAAGCCGCCCAGCACATCGAACCCGGTACCTCGCGGCGTGCTGGTCGCACAGGTGTCGGTGGCGCGTTCTGTCACTCGATGGTCCGCGGTTTCATTGGCGCGTTGCCGGCGGTCGGCGAGGGCCGGCAGCCGGTCGAGTGGGCTGGCGTCGCTGTTGCGCGCGACCACGCGGTTCGGCGCGGTCGCCGTTGCCCCACCGCACGGCCTGGCCCTGCTCGGCGTCGACTACCCGCCGGACGCCGAGCCTGCGGCCCGTGCCGAGCGCACCCGAAACGTGCGTCAATTGCAGGTTGACGATCGAGGATCGTCAATCTACGGTTGACGCATGAGTCCACTCAACATCAGCCTCGCTGACCTGATCGCCCGTCTCGACGAGGAACTCCCCGACGCCAACGACCTGGCCCGCATCAGCGAGGCGCAACTACGTGCCCAGACCCTGTCCGACCTCGCTGACCAGCTCGTCGGCCACTATGTCGGCAAGGCCAAGCAGGCCGGCGCGTCGTGGAGTGAGATCGGCGACGCCATCGGGGTGTCCAAGCAGGCCGCCCAGCAACGCCACACGCCCGCCGCGTTCGAGCGGTTCACCGACCTGAACCGGCACAGCATCGTGCTGGCGCAGGAGGCCGCTCGAACGCACAACCACGACTTCATCGGTACCGAACACATCCTGCTCGGCCTGCTCGGTGAACCGCGGGGCCTGGCGTACGAGGTGCTGATGGCGAAAACCGAGTCGGAGCAACGCATCCGCGACGCGATCGAGGAAGCGATGCAGCCGGCCGGGAAGAAGACGCCGCGGGGTCACATCGCGTTCCGGCCGGAGAGCAAGGAGACCATCGAGCAGGCACACCGCGCGTCGGCCGACCTCGGCCACGACTGGGTCGGCACGGAACACACGCTGCTGGGCCTGATCCGCGCCGAGGAGAGCCCGGCCGCGCAGATCCTGCGCAACCTCGGTTTCACGTCTGACGAACTGCACGAGACGGTCAAGACCGAGATCACCAAACGGTTCGCCGCGCGCGACAAGTAGTAACGAAACGATCAGGCGCAGCGGCCTGCCGCAGGTAGTGGCCCAGCGCGACGACCTGATCCTCCTTCAACGCCGTCAACTGTTGCACCAACGGGTGGCGGCAGCCGCCTGCGCCACGGCCGCAAGTCCCGGTCCTGCTGGTCGACCGCTATAAACGGCACATCCGGCTCGATCTGGACACCGTAGGCCATGTCCACGAAGGCGTAGCGTACGGCTGACGCGCGGGCCTGCAAATCCGTCGGTTCGGCCTTCCCCGGCGCGATTCCTGGACCCGCCACACCAAGTGGAACAGCCCCTGACCAGCAGAGAAGCGGTCGGGGGCTGACCATGGCGCTGGAGGACTTCCTCGCCGGTGAGATTCGGAGGTTGATCGAAGTCGCCGGCTGTCGCCGACAGAAAGGGAGTCGAGCTCTCATGAATGAGTGGGCTGCGAATGAGTATTCCCGTGTCGTTCTCGATACGGCGCAATACGCCGCACGTCTGCGGGCCGACAACCGAGCCGGGCGCTGCTTCATCTGCGACCTCGTCGATGACGAAGGTGCCGAGCCTGGAGCCCTGGTCTATCGGGATGAGGTGTGTGCGGTCCTCTTCCCCAACACGCCACGTCTGTTCGGCTACACCATGTTGGCCCCGCTGGCGCATCGCACCGGCGTCGTCGCGGATTTCAGCGAAGATGACTACGTCGCTCTCCAGCGCCGCATTCATCGCTTGGGGAGGGCCCTGATCGCCCTCGTGCCGACAGAGCGGCTCTACGTCTTCAGCTTCGGCAGCCACCAGGGGGTCGCCCACGTTCACTGGCACGTGGTCCCGCTGCCGCCGGGAGTCCCCTTCGAGGAACAGCAGTTCAATGCGGTCAACCGACCTGACTATCTGCAAATCCCTGCCGAAGATCAAGCGGAGCTCGCTGGGCGGATCGCAGCGGCGATGGCCGGCAACGATTAGCGGCTCGCCCCCTCGTCGCGGGGCGCTGGCGAGCAAGACCACTGGTTCGGATTGGCTCTGGGGTCGTGTTCAGGTCTGCCAACAGGATGGGGCCATGACGACACGACATGAGGCAGACCCGGTATCGATCAAGGAAGCCTTGGTCACGCGTGAGTTCCGGCAGGTCGACGTGTTCACCCACGAGCCGTACCGGGGGAATCCGGTGGCGGTCGTGCTCGACGGGGAAGGGCTGTCGGCCGAGGAGATGCAGCGGTTCGCGCGGTGGACGAACTTGTCGGAGACGACGTTCGTGCTGCCGCCGACGACGCCGGACGCCGACTATCGGGTGCGGATCTTCACGCCCTCCAGGGAACTGCCCTTCGCGGGGCATCCGACGCTGGGGACCTGCCATGCGTGGATGTCGGCCACCGGCGACCGGCAGCGCGATGTGGTCGTGCAGGAGTGCGGTGCGGGGCTGGTCACCGTGCGGCGGACCGGTGACGGGCTCGCCTTCGCCGCGCCGCCGCTCGTACGATCCGGCCCCGTCGATGAGGCGCTGGTCAGGAGGATCGCGGCGATGCTCGGTATCGGCCGTGACGAGATCGTGGACGCGCAGTGGGCCGACAACGGGCCTGAGTGGGTGGCGGTGCTGCTCGCCGACGCCGATGCCGTGCTCGCGCTGCGGCCGGGCGACATCGAGAGCCTGTTCATCGGCGTGGCCGGGTTGTATCCGCCCGGCTCTCCTGTGGCGGTAGAGGTACGGGCGTTCTTTCCGACGGGCAGAGGCGCGGCCGAGGACCCGGTGACCGGCAGTTTGAACGCCTCACTCGCCGAATGGCTGCTGCGCACCGGCCGGTTGACCACGCCGTACGTGGCCGGGCAGGGCACCGTGATCGGTCGCCGAGGACGGGTGCACGTCTCGGCGGACAGCGACGGCACGATCTGGGTCGGCGGCGGCACGGTCACCTGCGTCTCCGGCCGAGTTGAGCTGTAGCACCCCAGCACCCCAGCACCCCAGCACCCAGCGCCGCTTCGTCTCTTCTTCCTGTCCCGCACAGCTCCGCAGCGACGGACCTGACGGCGCTGGCGTGGCCGCGTCCGCGAATGCGATCATGTCGTTCGGCATCAGTCCCTCCCTCCAGAACGGCCCAGCCCGGTAACCGCCCAGACGGTACCTGGCAACACGCCGGCGAAGGGGGTGACGGCCCCCTCTGCGCTCAGGTCCGCCGATCGTTTCCATGATCCCCGGATCTCCCCGATTCCCCTTGATCAACGCCCATCTGGCACGGGCGGGTCAGGTTGCGACTGCACCCCAGGATGGAGATCCCTATGACATTCCACCAGCTCATCGTTATCACCGGCGGCCCTGGAGCGGGCAAGACGACTCTGGTCGACCTGCTTCGCGAGAACGGGTTCGCCGGGCACGCCGGAAGCCGGGCGGGCGATCATTCAGGATCAGAGCGCCATCGGAGGGGCGGGCCTGCCGTGGGGCGATACGACGCTGTTCGCCGAGTTGATGCTGTCCTGGGATATTCGTTCCTACCGTTGGGCGCTGACGCAGCCGGGTCCGGTGTTCTTCGACCACGCCGTACCGTGCGTGGCCGGCTACTTCCGACTGCTGGGCCTGGACGTGCCTGAGCATGTTGAAGCCGCGGTGGCGGCGTTCCCCTATCGCCCTCAGGTGTTCATCGCGCCGCCCTGGCCGGAGATCTACCGCACCGATGACGAGCGCCATCAGAGCCTGGATGAGGCCCAGAGAACCTACGATGCCATGGCTGAGACCTATGCGCGGTACGGCTATGACCTGGTCGAACTGCCCCGTGCCGATCCCCGCGCGCGGATGCGGTTCGTGCGGCGACAGATCGCCTGCTGACCGCGTCAGCCGCCGGGGCGGAACCGAGTGCGGTACGCGGCCGGGCTGAGGGTGAAGAAGTGCCGGAATCGGCGGCTGGCGTAGTTGGGGTCGTGCCAGCCCACGAGCCTTCCGATCGCCGCGACGGGGAGGTCGGTCTCGATGAGGAGTGCCGCGGCGCGTTCGGCGCGTAGCCTGCCCAAATAGGTCATGGGCGGGATGCCGAGCTGTGCGGTGAACAGGCGTGCCAGGTAGGGAGGCGACACGCTCACGGCGGAGGCGAGTTCGTCCAGATTCCAGGCGCGCTGGATGTCGTTCTCCAGCAGTTGCGCCGCGGCCACCACGGCGGGGTGGCCGGTTCGGTCGCCGGTGGGGTCGGTGGAAAGGGCTGCCGCTGTGCCGCCCAGCAGGCAGAGGAGCACCCCCGCTCGTACGGCGTAGGCCGGTCCGGGATGGGTGGTCGGGTGGGGTTGACCCGCGGTTTCGGCCAGGCCGGTTTCGACGATGCGCAGCGCGGTGGGGTCGAGCCGTAGCGGGTGACCGGAGTGGTGGCCGGATCGGCCGGCGGCGTGCAGGAGGCGGCCGAGGTGTGGGTCAGCGCGTATCCAGGCCAGTTCGCGCCGGAACACCTCCGGACCGACGTACACGTTGTAGACGATCAGCCGGTCGCAGTGGCGGTAGCCGTGCCAGTCGCCCGGGCGGAGCATCGTCACCGAGCCGCGGTCCAGGTCGCGTTCGCCCGCGGCCGTGACGTGGGTGGCGGTGCCGCCGGTGACCACGGCCAACTCGATGAAGTCATGGCTGTGGGCCGAGGTGTCGCTCCGCAGCTCGAACCGCTCGGCGACGATGGGCGGCCCGTCCGGTGGGAAGACCTCCGCCAGCCGTACGCGATGCATCGGACCTCCCCTCGAGTGCTCGTCAAGATTGTGCTATAGCTGGCGGGCTCTCGTGCTAGCCGGGTGGCAGAGGTGGCGGCGACAGTTGTCGAGACGGCAATCCCCAGAAGGCGAGGAAGACCCCCATGACTGTCGCTGTCGAAAGCCCACGTACGACGCCGGCGAACCTTTCCGAGGACGTCGTGTCAGCGTACCGCCGTGATGGTTTCGTCCATCTGTCCGGAGTCATCTCCCGTACGGACGCGGCCAGGTTCGCCGAAGCGGCGCTGGCTGCCCGGAACACCGTCCGGGACAATCACGAGGGGATGATCTTCACGCAGTTGCTCCAGCTGTGGAGTCACGACGAGACGCTGCGCGAGCTCACCCTGAACCCGGATCTGGCGGCCATCGCGACCCGGCTGGCGGGAATCCCGCTGCGGTTGTGGCACGACCAGCTGCTGATCAAGGAGCCGCACAACGGGGCCGCGACCGAGTTCCACCAGGACCAGCCGTACTGGCCGCACGCCGGCTCACGGCACGCGCTCTCGGCCTGGATAGCGCTGGTGGACGTGCCGGTCGACCGCGGCTGCATGACGTTCATCCCGGGCTCCCAGCACCTGGACGGCCTGCGGTCGCAGGATCTGTCCGACCACGGCGACATGTTCGCCGTGGCGCCCGAGCTGCAGTGGGAACAACGCGTCACCGTTCCCCTGCGCGCGGGCGACTGCACGTTCCACAACTCCCGCCTCGCGCACAGCGCCACCCCCAACTTCACCGACGACCCTCGTATCGCCCACGTCGTCATCTACGTGGACGCGGACCTGACCTTCGCGGCCGAACCCGCGCATCCTGTCACCGACCCGCTCGGCCTGACCGTGGGCAGCCCCCTGCCCGACGAGCACTTCCCGCCCTTCGCCGCCCCCGCCTCCGCGCGCGACTGAGGAGGGCGCCCCGTACGCGGCCGGCGCGGGCCCTCGGCCGGGGACCCGCGTGGCCAAGGCGGCACCGCCGAGGCGTGGGCGAAGGAATTCGGCGAGCGCCGTGGCGTACGGATCCGGGCATGCGGCAGCCCCGCATGTGCGGATCCGGGCATGCGAACAGGCCCGCACGATGGGAGACGTGCGGGCCTGCGGGCCGGGGATCAGCCGGTGTAGCTCGGGTCCTTGTGGACGCAACCGTGGGCCTTGATCGGGCACCCTCCCGGGTCGACACCCAGCAGCGGCTTGCCCGCCCTGCCCGGGGTGTTGTGCGTCGCCGGGGCGCCGGGCAGCACCGGGTGGCTGTGCACCGGGTGGCTGTTCGCCGGCGGCTTGGGTGTGGTGGTGGCCTCGGCGGCGGCCAGTCCGGTGCCGGTCAGGCCGACGCCCAGTACGACGGCCGTGATGAGGGACTTAAGGCGCATTGATGTTCCTTTCGGTGGTTGTGTCATCCCTTGACGACGACGGGGGTGCCGATCGTCAGGTTGTTGGCCATCCAGGTGATGTCGTCGTTGCTGACGCGGACGCAGCCGTGGCTGGCCTTGCCGCCCAGCGCCGATTCCTGGTTCGTGCCGTGGACGGCGAGTTGTCCGGGGCCGCCGGCGAACTTCTTGAGCGTGGGCGAGAAGCCGCTCAGCCCGAAGGCGTACGCCCCGTAGGCGCTGTGCGGGTTCGGCGGTTTGACCAGCTCGGTGAAGTAGAAGCGGCCGGCCGGGGTGGGTGTGCCGCCCTCGCCGGTGGCGACCTTTCCGGTGCGGAGCACCTTGTCGCCGTCGAAGACGGTGAACTTGAACGCCGTCGCGTCGATCTCCACCCGGCGGGTCGTCGACGACAGCGTGACGTCGGACGCCTTGACCCAGCCGGTGCTGCCGTTGGGCCGGATCGGCAGCAGCACCTTGAGCCAGTCGCCGTCCTTGCCGTCGACGAGGAAGACCCTGGTGGCGCCCATCTCGTTGGGGCTGGACAGCGTCTTCCAGACCGCGCCGTCGCCCTTCTGCCGGTGCACGGCGATCTCGCGGCCGCGGACGGTCGCTATCTCCGCTCCGCCCCGCTGCCGTGTCTCCGCGGCGGCCGCGACGCGGTCCGCCTTGGAGGGGCCGTCGCCCGATCTGCCGTCATTCGCCGAGCCGCAGCCGGCCGACCCGACGATCAGGCCGACGGTGAGCAGGGCGCCGGTGTACGTCTTGAGGTGGCGCATGTCGCGAGATGCTGGCCGAGGAATGTGAAGAACCTGTGTGGCCGTCGTGATGATCTCGTGGTGCCGGCCTCGGGTCGCCTACGCTCCGGGGCCATGTGCGCGAATGTCCTGGTGGCGGAGGACGATGTGAAACAGGCGGAACTGCTGCGCCGCTACCTCCTGCGTGAGGGGCACACGGTGCACGTCGTCCACGACGGGCGGGCCGCGATCGACGAGGCTCGCGCGCGCCGCCCCGACCTCGTCCTGCTGGACGTGATGATGCCGAGCGTCGACGGGCTGGACGTGTGCCGCGTGCTGCGTGCCGAGTCCGAAGTGCCGGTGCTGATGCTGACCGCCCGCTCGACAGAGGACGACCTGCTGCTCGGCCTCGACCTCGGCGCCGACGACTACGTCACCAAGCCGTACAGCCCGCGCGAGCTGATGGCCCGGGTCCGTACGCTGCTGCGGCGCACCCGGCAGGGGAGCGGCGAGCAGGTGCACCGGGTGGGCGGCATCACGGTGGACCCCGAGCGGCACACCGTCCTCGCGGACGGGCGCGAGGTCGAGTGCACGCCCGCGGAGTTCCGCATCCTGGAGGCACTGGCCGCGCGGCCGGAGCGGGTGTTCACCCGGGCGCAGCTGCTGGAGCACCTGCACGGCTTCGACCGCTTCATCACCGAGCGCACGGTCGACGTGCACGTGAAGAACCTGCGGAAGAAGATCGAGCCGCAGCCGCGGCGGCCGGTTCGCCTGCGCACCGTGTACGGCGTCGGATACAAGCTGGTCGACGACCGTGCGCCATAGTCTGCTCGTACGGCTGATCGCCAGTACGGTGCTGATCGCGGTCTGCTCGATCGTGGCGACCGCGTGGCTGGCCGCGCGCAGCACATCCGGTCAGATCCGGCATCAGCAGGGCCAGACGCTCGCCAGCGACGCCCGCATCAACGACGCGCTGCTCGGCTACGCGGCGAGCCACCCGCGGTGGGACGGCGTCGAGGAGACCGTGCGTAACCTGGCCCGCCAGAACGACCGGCGGATCGCGCTGGTCACCGAGGGCGGCACCCGGATCGCCGACTCGGCGACCGGCCGTCCGCCGCTGCCCGCCCGCGCCTCGGCCGTCGTCGACCCGCTCGCCGTCGACGTATCGCTGGTGCCCGGCGCGGCCACCGACCGGATCGACGCACGCGCGGTCGGGCCGTTCCGGCTGCCGGACTCCGAGCGCGTACGCCTGCGTGAGGAGGTCGACGCGCAGGTGGCCTGCCGGCGCAGGCAGGGGCTGCGACCCGGAACGATCGTCGTCGGCCCCGGTGGCCGCCCGTACATCCGCGACGACGGCTCGGCCGCCCAGACCTCGGGTGCCCAGACCTCGCGCGCGCACCCTCTGCGGTCATCCATCGCCGGGCCGCCGCTCATCGGTTCCATCGCGTGCGCGGCGGATCCGTCGAATGCGCCAGGTGCGCCAGGTGCGTCGCCTGCGCCGCGTGCGCCCGGGCCGACCGCCACCGAGAAACGCGTTCTCGGACAGCTCGCCACCCTGGTCGCGCAGTGCATGCGCAGACGGATCGACGTGCGGCTGGACGAGACCGGCAAGCCGACCGCGCCCGCTTCGGCCGCGGAATGCCTGGCCGGCGCGCGCCGCACCCAGCTGAAGCCGTACGTCGCGCCGGCCGCGCTGCTCTACATCGGCTCGCAGGAGGATCGAACGCTCCGTATCGACCCGTACGGCATCGCGGGGGTCACCGCGGCGATCCTGGGGCTGGCGGTGGCCGTCAGCGTGCTCGTCGCCACCCGGTTGGTACGTCCGGTGAGGGCGGTGACCGCGGCGGCCCGGCGGATGCGGGCCGGTGACGGCTCGGCGCGGGTCATGGTGCGCGCCAAGGGCGAGGTCGGTGAGCTGGGCGCCGCCTTCAACGAGATGTCCGAGCACCTCGACCGCATGGAGCGGCAGCGCAAGGCCATGGTCAGCGACGTGTCGCACGAGTTGCGCACGCCGCTGAGCAACATCCTCGGCTGGCTGGAGGCCGCACAGGACGGCGTCGCCGAGCTGGACCCGGCGCTGACCGCCTCGCTGGTCGAGGAGGCCGCGCTGCTGCGGCACATCGTCGACGACCTGCAGCAGCTCGCGCTCGCCGATGCGGGCCGGCTGCGCGTCCACCCCGAGCCGATCGACGCCGCCGACCTGGTCGAGCAGATCGCCACCGTCCACCGCGCCGCGGCGACGGCCGCCGGGCTGACCCTGACCGCCGAGGTGCGAGGGACGCTGCCGCTGGAGGCCGACCCGGTACGGCTGCGGCAGGCGGTCGGCAACCTGATCTCCAACGCGGTCCGCTACACACCGGCCGGCGGGCGTGTGACGCTGCGCGCGTACGCCGACGGCGGCGACGCGCTGATCGAGGTGGCCGACACCGGACCGGGGATCGCGCCCGAACACCTGCCGTACGTCTTCGACCGGTTCTGGCGGGTCGAGAAGTCGCGCAGCCGGCAGACCGGCGGCAGCGGCCTGGGGCTGGCCATCGTCCGGCATCTCGCCGAGGCGCACGGCGGGTCCGCCACCGTGCGCAGCGATCCCGGGCGCGGTGCGACCTTCACGCTCCGGCTGCCCGGGAGAACGAAGATCGCCTGATCTCAGCTGCGACGCACTAGCCGACGCAGCCAGGAATGGTATTGATCGGAAGGCAGTTGTCGGGGATGTTGTTCCGGATAACCGAATTCTGGATGC
This sequence comes from Actinoallomurus acanthiterrae, assembly GCF_054775715.1. Classification (NCBI taxonomy): domain Bacteria; kingdom Bacillati; phylum Actinomycetota; class Actinomycetes; order Streptosporangiales; family Thermomonosporaceae; genus Actinoallomurus; species Actinoallomurus acanthiterrae. The sequence goes on from NZ_BAAHCO010000001.1 coordinate 1,275,896, forward strand.
TGACATTGGCGTTCGCGGTGGCGATTCCGCCGCCGGCGGCTCCCTTGTTCCGCTCGACCAGCGTGTGATCGAGCGTGGTGGTCCCCAAGTTGGAGATTCCTCCTCCGCGGTTGCCGGATATGTTGTCGTCCACAGTGCTCTGGATGAGGTGCGACACGCCGCTCGGCTGGGTGTTCAGCCCACCGCCGTTGATCCGCGCGCTGTTTCCGGCCAAGGTGGTCCTGAACATCGTGAGCGTCCCGAGGTTGAGGATCGCGCCGCCGCCGACGCCGGTCGTCGTGTTCGCGTTGAGCTCGCTGAAGGAGATCGTCGCGTTGGCGTTCTGCATGTTGGCGAGCGCGCCGCCGTTCGCCGCGCGGTTGCCGGCGAGGATGACGCGCTCCAGGACCACGGTGCCCGCGTTGAAGATTCCACCACCGGGGATCGCCGTACTGCTTCCGCCCAGGATGTAGATCCCCTGGGCATGAAGCGTCGCCCCGGACGCGACCTCCAGGACACGGAAGGCGCCGGGTGCGGCCGGATCGCGCCTGATTCTCGTGCCGGGCCCGCCGACCAGAGTGATGTCACCCGTGATGATCGGCAGCGCGTTGTCGGTGGTTTGCGCGGTGGTGTAGGCGTAGTCGCAGTTCGGTGCGAGAAGGAGCTGGCCGACTCCGATCCCGTTGGCCGTTCGGATCGCCGTGACGAGCGCGCCCGGGTCGCACGGGACGTTCACGACCTGCGCCTGGCCGGGCCTCGCCTGTGCCGGTGGTGGCGCCGTGCCCAGCGCGATCCCCGCGAGCGCGGCGGTCCCCATGCCGCCGGTGATCCTCGAAAAAGAGCCCATCGAGCCGCCCCTATATAGAAGTGGACATTTGTCCTGTCGGTGACAAATGGACCCGTCGAAATCTCGCCGACAATAGGGGAACATGCCCGGGCTCTTTAAATGCTCGCGGAGCATCGTCTGTGCGGAACCGTTGACCAGGATTTGCAGACGCCTTTCATGGCAGCCTGTCGCGTGCCTGACATGGCGGCGGCGCCGCTCAGCCGGGCAGGGTCGTCGAGACCAGCCGGCGGATCGCGTTCAGGTCGACGCGCTCGGCCAGGGCGGTGTCCTCGGGCACGTCCTTGGTCGCCTCCTCGACGTTGAGCAGCGTGCGGAACAGCCGCGGCAGCACGGTGCGGCCGAGCAGGTCCTCCGCGAGTGCCTCGCTGTCGGCGTGGTCCATCGCGTACCGCCCGGCGAGGTAGGCGCTCAGCCGCTCGTACGCGCTGGCGAATATGGCGTCGAAGTAGGCGCTCGAGCTGCCGGGCAGCCGTTCGGCTTCGGCGATGCTCAGCCGGCAGGTCCGTACCTGCGGCTCCCACGTCATCAGCTGCAGGAACCGTCCGCAGAACAGCGTCACCGCCTCCACGGGGTCCTCGGCGTACGCGTCAGGGGTCTTCAGCCGGCCCAGGTACAGCTCGCGGACGAGGTCCAGGACCGCGAGGAACAGCTTGTCCTTGCTCCCGAAGTGGGCGTACAGCGACCGCTTGGACGTCCCGGCGCGTGCCGCGACGGTGTCCATCGACGCCCGTTCGTAACCCGTCTCGAGGAACACGTCCTTGGCCACCAACAGGATGTGGCGGCGCAGCTCCTCGCCGCGTCGCTGCGGTTCGCCTTCCCGGCTCATCGGTGCGCTTCTCCAAAAGTAAACGGTACGGTAGAGTTTACTTGTACGGCGATCCCCGACCTACGCGCTTGGAGAGTGCTCATGATCGTCATCACCGCCCCTACCGGAAACATCGGACACCAGGTTCTCGACCAGGTCCTCGCCGGCGACCAGCCGGTCCGCATCATCGTGCGCGACCCGGCCAAGCTGTCCACCGACGTCCGTGACCGGGTCGAGGTCGTCCAAGGCTCGCACGGCGACCCGCAGCTCGTCATACGCGCCTTCGACGGCGCCGACGCCGTGTTCTGGCTGTTGCCGCCCGACCGTCAGGCCGCCAGTGCCGACGAGGCCTACGCCGGCTTCACGCGCCCCGCGGCCGAGGCGATGCGCGGCCACGGCGTCAAGCGCGTCGTGGACGTCAGCGCCCTGGGCCGCGGCACCCCCTACGTGGGCCGGGCCGGGCACGTGACCGCGTCGCTGGCCATGGACGACCTGATCGCCGGCACCAGCGTGGCGTTCCGCGCGCTGGCCGCGCCCACGTTCATGGACAACGTGCTCCGGCAGGTCCGGGCGATCAAGGAGAAGGGCATGTTCTTCGACGCCATTTCCCCCGATCTCAGGCTGCCCACCGTCGCCACCCGCGACATCGCCGCCGTCGCCGCCCGCCTGCTGCTCGACACCGCGTGGACCGGCCGGGACGAAGTCCCGCTGCTCGGCCCCGAGGACCTGTCCGGCAACGACATGGCCGCCGTCATCTCCGAGGTGCTCGGAACCCCGGTGAAGTACGAGCAGATCCCCGGCCAGGCGCTCAAGGATCTGCTCACCGGCTCCGGCGCGTCGGAAGGCATGGCCCAGGCCATGCTGGACATGGCGACCGCCAAGGAGAACGGCCTGGACAAGGGGATCGTCCGTACGCCGCAGCACGCGATCGACACGCCCACGACGTTCCGGCAGTGGTGCGAGGACACCCTCAAGCCCGCGGTACGGGCTGCCTGAAGACGACCCGGCCGATGAGTTTCGCCGTTCACCGGGGTCTGTACGGCGGACAGAAGACCCGGATGCCGGAAGGGATCACGTCATGGGACAGCCAGTCGTGCACTTCGAGATCATCGGTAAGGACCCGGCGGAGCTGCGGAGCTTCTACACGGGGCTGTTCGAGTGGGAGTTCGCCGTCGATGACGCCGCCACCGAGGCGGTCTCCCGGCCGGGCGAGTACGGGTTCGTGGACGGGAGCACGACTGGCGGCGGGATCAACGGCGGTGTCGGAGGCGGCGAGGGGTACGAGGGTCGTGTCCTGTTCTACGTAGGCGTCCCCGACGTCGAGGCCGCGCTCCAGAAGGCCGAGAGCCTCGGCGGGAAGCGCCGGATGGGCCCCGAGGGCACCCCCGGAACCCTCGTGGTCGGGCGGTTCACCGACCCCGAGGGCAACCTGATCGGCGTGGCCGGCACCCGGTAGCCGGAGCGTCTCGTACGGAACGAACGGACGCCCCGCCCCGACCGAGGAGGCGGTGCGAAACGCCGTCGCCGTGGCGCTCGGGGTGTGAGGCGTCCCTTCTCATGGCTGCTGCCGGTCGATCAGGGCCGGTACGCGGTAGCCACCTCGCCGTCCACGCTTCCAAGGAGGCCCTGGTCGGCTAGGGCTTCCGGGCCACCCCGGCCCACAGCGGCACCTTCCACGGCCCTGCGGCGTCCTCTGGCGGCCGCCAACTCGGCGGCGACACAATTCCGGGCTCGACGATGTCCAAGCCGTCGAACAGCGCGGTGACCTCCGCGTTAGTGCGCGGGCGGGCACGCTGCACGGCGTTGGCGTTCCACATCTCGTACGCCTTCTTGACGGCAGGGCCGCCGATCTCGTCCGTCGCGTGCGTCAGGGCCAGATAGCTGCCGGACGGCACTGCCTCCAGCAGCCTCGACACGATGAAGCGGGCGTCGCTGTAATCGTTGATGAAATGCAGGAGGCTCATCAGCGTGATCGCTACCGGACGGGTGAAGTCCAGCGTGTCCGCGGCCTCGGAGAGGATCCGGCCGGGCTCGCGCAGGTCCGCGTCCAGGTAGGCGCAGGCGCCCTCCGAACTCGAGGCGAGCAGCGCACGGGCATGGGCGAGCACGACCGGATCGTTGTCGACGTAGACGACACGGGTGTCCGGGGCGATGCGCTGGGCGACCTGATGGGTGTTCGGCGCGGTGGGGAGGCCGGTCCCGATGTCGAGGAACTGTCGAATTCCGGCGGTCTCCGTCAGGAATGCCACGCTTCGGTGCATGAATTCGCGGTCGGCGCGCGTTGTCGTTACGACGTGCGGAAATGTCTGGGCGATCTGGTCGCCGAGAGCGCGATCCGCCTCGTAATTATCTTTACCGCCGAGCCAGTAATCCCAGACACGTGCCGAGTGTGGTCTGCTGGTGTCGATCCGCTCCGCCGCGGCCGTAAAGTTGTCGCTGGTCATGACGGCTCACCTGCCCCTGTCGCGCTGCCGAACCCGTAGCTGTTCACGATGGTTTCCAACTGATCGCCCAACGCCCCCGGGCTTGACGATCCTTCGCAGCCGCGACGCCGGGGCGAACACGTGCGGGGGCATTCATACCTTCGTCGCAGTTCGTCGACCTAGCGCTTGACCATATCAGGCAATGCCGGTCATTCCGCAGTCGTTCGAACCTTCCGATGTGCTCAGTAATTATGGATCGCACCCTTGTATTCGGTGGCCTCCGCGGCCGTGTGTGGACGCTTAACCCCGCCGAGGAGGCGGTGCGAAAGGCCATCGCCGAGGCGCTCGGGGCGAGGTGCGGCGACCCTTCTCATGGCCGGCTCAGTGCCCGTACGCCGGGATCCCGGCGATCTCGGCGGGCGGCGGGCCCGGGTGGAGGATGCCGAGGCGCTGGGTGGCGCGGGTGAGGGCGACGTACAGGTCGTTCCGGCCGCGTGGGGAGGCGGCGAGGACGGCCGCGGGGTCGGCGATGAGGACCGAGTCGAACTCCAGCCCCTTGGCCTGGCGTACGGTCAGCACCACGACCTGGCGTTCCAAATCGGGGTCGGCACCGTAGACGGCGCCGGGGACTGCGGCGGCCAGTTCCGTGAGGCGGGCGTCCGGGACGATCACGGCCAGCCGACCCTCCCCCAGGGAGGCCGCCTCCCGCGCGGTGTGCTCGGCCAGGGCACGCGGAAGGTCGGCTGGGGAGGTGGTGAGGCGCCACGGCGGAATGCCCGTCTCCCGTACCGAGCGTGGCGGGGTCAGAGCTGGGTCGAGGGCGGCGAGCAGGTCGGCGGCGGCGGCCATGATCTCGGTCGGCGTGCGGTAGTTGACGGTCAGCTGCGCCAGGCGCCACCGGTCGCCGACGAGGGGCCGGAGCACCCGGCTCCACGAGGACGTGCCGGCCGCGTCGCCGGTCTGGGCCACGTCGCCCACGATCGTCATCGAGCGGGTCGGGCAGCGTCGCATGAGCAGCCGCCAGGCCATCTCCGACAGCTCCTGCGCCTCGTCCACGATCACGTGCCCGAACGCCCAGGTTCGGTCGGCGGCGGCCCGCTCGGCCACGGTGCGGTGGGTCACGACCTCCTGCCGCTCGGCCAGTTCCGCCGCGCCCAGCAGGTCGGCGGCGGTGAGGATCTCGGACTCCTCGCCTTCCTCCAGGTCGCTGGACCGGGAGCCGACCGAGATGTCCAGCACGCCCTGCGCGTAGGCGATCTCCTCGCGGCGCTCGGCCGCCGCCCGCGTCCGGGCGGCCGCCTGCGCGGTGGCCTCCCGGTCGTCCTCGCCCAGCAGTTCGGCGGCCTCGTCCAGCAGCGGTACGTCCGCCGGGCTCCAGCCGCCGCCGGGCGCGCGCAGCAGCAGCCCGCGCTCCGCCTCGGTGAGCTCGGGCGCCGCCGAGGCGATCCGGTCCGGATCGGCGAACAGGTCCTCCAGCAGCCGCTGCGGCGTCAAGGTCGGCCACAGCTCGTGGAGGGCCGCCCGTACGCCCGGACTGGCGGCGAGCTCCCGGCGCAACTCGGCCAGGTCGGCCTCGTCGAGCAGCGACCGTGCCTCCTCGCCGAAGGGATCGGCGCGCAGCAGTTCCTCGGGATATCCGGCGGCGAGCAGGGCCTTCACGTCCGCTTCGCCGAGCCCGCCCTGTCCGTCGCCGTCGAGCGGCTCCCCGCTGTCGTCGAGGACGACGGCCTCCAGCCGCTCGGCGACCTGCCGGGTCAGCACGTCGAGGATCTCTCGGACGAAGATCCGCCGTGCCTGGTTGTGCAGTACCGGCCCGCTCAGCGCCGTTTGCGCGGCGCGCCGGTAGTCCTCTTCCTCCAGCCGCAGCGTCTCGTCGCCGTACGGGATCTCGGCCGGACCGCAGGGCGCGGCCTGCCGGTCCCGTACGGCCGCGGCCACGACGTCGGCCATCATCGCCCGGCCCTTGATCTCCGCGATCGCCGGCGGCTCGGCGCGTCGCGCCGTGACCCCGGGGAACAGCCCGCCGACCGTCGACAGCACCACGCTGGTCTCGCCGAGACCGGGCAGCACCTGGCCGATGTAGCGCAGGAAGGTGGCGTTCGGGCCCACCACCAGCACGCCGCGCTCCGCCAGGTGCCGGTGGGTGTAGAGGAGGTACGCCGCGCGGTGCAGCGCGACGGCGGTCTTTCCGGTGCCGGGACCCCCCTGCACCACCATCACCCCCCGGTGGTCGGAGCGGATGATCTCGTCCTGCTCGGCCTGGAGGGTCTCGACGATGTCCCGCATCCGGCCGGTACGGCCGGCGTTGACCGCCGCGAGCAGCGCCGCCTCGCCGATCAGTCCCTCGTCGTCGTTCAGGACCGCGTCGTCCAGAACCTCGTCGTCCAGGTTCACGATCCTGCGGTCGCGCGTGGTGATGTGGCGGCGGCGCCGTACGCCCTCCGGCGCGGCGGCCGTGGCCACGTAGAACGGGCGCGCGGCCGGGGCCCGCCAGTCGATCAGCAGCGGGTCGCCGTCGTCGGAGTCGTCGAAGACGCCGATCCGCCCGATGTAGTGCCGCCCGCCGTCGCGCAGATCGAGCCGGCCGAAGCAGAGGCCGCTCTCGGCCGCGTCGAACCTCGCCACCCGGTCGGCGTACCGGCCGACCGCGGCCTCCCGCTCGACGCGCGCCTGCCGGGTCCCGCCGTTCTCCCGCAGGACGCCGGCCAGCCGCTCGGACGCCTGTTCCCGCAGGTCGTCGACCCGCCGATAAAGCATCGCGACGTATTCCTGTTCACGCTCGAGCTCGCCGTTGGACAATTGCGCCCCTCTTTGGTAAATTAAAATAAGAACTGCTGTGGTCGCCGAGTCGAAGACAATTCGACAACCAGGGTAGTTCTTTTTTTGTTCCCGTGCGGCGACGTCTACGTAGTTTCGTCGACCTGGGCCCCAGCCTGCCTCGCGAGACCACCGAGAAACAGTCTTGTTCTTCCTCCGAGCGTCAGCCGCCACACGGAACCGCAGCTCACGGCGTCGATGACGGGCCAGGCGGCGGTGTGGACCGTAAGTCGCTTCAGAGTCATGCGTTGACGAGACCGGCCGTACGGGCGGCGCCGTGCGGCCCGAAATCGAATTGCCGGAGGCGAATCGATGACCAGGGAGCGACCGACGGTCCCGCCCGGCATGCGGGTATGCCCGCCGTACGACCACGCGGACCTGACCGTCAACAACGCTCGCCGGCTCATCTGGGAGACGTTCGCCGGCCTGGCCTACAAGAAACGCGAACACCCGGAGCCGTGAGCGGGCGTTCGCGCGAAGCGCGTCGAGAGTGCCTGCCGTTGCGCCGGTGACGATCTTGATCGTAGATTGGGGTCACTCTGAACCGGCACTCCCTCGAAAAAGAGCCGCAGAACGGGAGTCCCGCCTCGGGTCTACGAGGTGATGGAGGGGCGGCACCGGATTCGTCCCTGCACGGAGAGATTCTCATGGACATCGGCCTTGGCCTGCCCATCACCGACCCCGCAGCCCTGCTCGACTGGGCGCGGCGCGCCGACGCCGGCCCCTTCACCACCCTGGGCCTGCTCGACCGCCTGGTCTACGACAACCCCGAACCGCTCGTCACCCTGGGCGTGATCGCCGGCGCGACCACTCGCGTCCGGGTACAGACCGAGGTGCTCATCGCACCCCTGCGCGACCCGGTCCTGCTGGCCAAGCAGGCCGCCACCCTCGACCGCCTGTCCGGCGGCCGCCTGGTCCTCGGCCTCGGCATCGGCGGCCGCGCCGACGACCACGCCGTCTCCGGTACGGATATCCGCACCCGCGGCCGTCGGCTCGACGAACAGATGGCCGTCATGCGCCGCCTGTGGGCCGGCGAACCGTACAGCGACGAGGCCGGCCCGATCGGACCCGCGCCCGCCCGTCCCGGCGGCCCCCAGGTGCTGTTCGGCGGCTTCCAACCGGCCGCCCTCGAACGCGTCGCCCGCTGGGGCGACGGCTTCCTGGCCGCCGCTCCGCCGTCCTGGGCCGGTGGCCTCATCGACACCGTACGGAGGGCGTGGACGGACCACGGCAGAGACGGCTCGCCGCGCATCGTCACCCAGGTCAACGTCGCCGTCGGCCCGCCCTCGGTGATCGAGGACGCCCGAGCGTCCATCGGCGCGTACTACGCGTTCACCGGCCGCGCTGAACACATGGTCGACGGCATGCTGACCACCGCCGCCCAGATCCGCGACGCGATCACCCAGTTCGCCGACCTGGGCGCCGACGAGGTCATGCTCTACTGCCACGGCCGAGCCCCCGACCAGGCCGACCGCCTCGCGGACATCATCGGCTGACCGGCCTCGGCCCACAGCGGGTCTGCCCTGCGGCGGCGCACAGTGCCGAACCCTCGGTCCTGGCGCCGTCGCATGGTGTGGGTAGCGTGCAAGGCGTGATCTCCCTCCGCCCGCTGGTCGGCGGCTGGTCGAGGCGACGGATCCCGAGGAACTGACCCAGGCGGTGATCAGGGCGCAGTCGTGGTCCTGGCCGTCGCCGCGTCAGGGTGCGCGCTGGACGCTCGGCGTGGACGCGCGGTAGACGAGATGCGTATGGACGTACTGCGGGTCTTGGCGGAGTTCGGCGTCGGCGGTCGGGTGGGGCTGCTCTCCCTGGGGGCGGACCTGCGGGAGCTGGTCGCCGTCTACGGCAGGCCGTGGGACATCGGACGGGTGGACGAGTCACGGAGATGGCCGCACCTGTACGCCTACGGTGATGTGGAGTTCCTCGTGTGCCGCTGCCGCATCGTCGCGTCGATCACGGTGCCGACCTGGCGGGGGAGCCTGGAGTTGCCCTCCGTGGACGGCCGCGCGGTGATCCTGCCGGCGGAGGTGACCTATGCGCAGGTCGTCGACGCTCTGGCGGCGGTCGGCTGCCCGTGGGAGCCGCTGCCTGCGATACCGGGCCAGTGCGGGCTGCGTACCCGTTCGCGGGAGGAGCGCATCGACTTCACCTTCACGACCGACGATGGGCCCGAGCCGGTCCTGCATGGCGCCGGAACCTGGTATCACGCACACGACTGCATCCCGGTGGAGGCTGTCGCCACGCGCTTCCCGGACGACTTCCCCGCAGAGGAGCCTGGAGTCTGACGGCAACGGCGCAGGGGATACCTCAGAAGTAGGACGCGGGTGGTTCCTGAGCGGGACGCCAATACGCGGTCCCGCCGTCCATAGTCGGTGGCATGCGAAAGATGATCTCGGCGGGGGCCGTGGTCGCGCTGCTCTCGGCCGTTCCCGTCCACGCGACACCGGCTTCTGGGACCAGGTTCCTGTCGGCCGGGCGCGCGCCGTCGGCCGCCCGGCCCCGGTCCGTGCTGGCTCCCGCACCGGCGATGCCGATGGGAGCGGTGAAGGTTCGGCTGCCCGCGCCCACCGGGCCGTACGCGGTGGGTACGACGTCTCTGCATCTCGTCGACCGGTCACGGCCCGACCCGTGGCGGCCGGCCGAGCGTCGCGAGCTGATGGTCACTGTCTTCTATCCCGCTTCACGGGTCACCGGCCGTCCGGTCGCGCCGCAGCTGGCGCCTGGAGAAGCGCAGGGGTTCGACGCGTTCGCCGGTCGCGCGAACTACGGTGTCGAGCCGGGCACGGTGGACTGGGCGGCGACGCCTACCCATGCGCACCTGGACGCCCCGGCCGCGCGGGGGCCTCGCCCGGTCGTGCTGTACTCGCCCGGGATCGCCGACCCACGCACCTGGAACACCGCGCTGGTCGAGCAGCTCGCCTCGGCCGGGTACGTCGTCGTCGCCATCGACCACACCTACGAGGCGTCGGCGGTGGAGTTCCCCGGTCATCGGATCGCCCGTACGGTGCTGCCGGAACGTCTCGCCGAGGCCCAGCGGGACGGCACGCTCGTTCGGCTTCAGAAACAGGTCGTCGCCGCGCGGGTCGCCGACACCCGGTTCGTGCTCGACGCGCTGGCGGCACTCCACGCGGGGAGCGATCCGGATGCCGATCACCGTCGGCCTCCCCGGAACCTCACGGCGGCGCTGGACCTGCGACGGGTCGGCATGCTCGGCGCCTCGGGCGGGGGGTTCACCGCGGCGCAGGCGATGTACGAGGACGCGCGGATCAGGGCGGGCGTCGACCTGGACGGCACGCTCGGGTTCGGGGACGATCCGGCCCACCTGGAGCTCTCGCCGGTCGCCGAGCACGGTCTCAACCGGCCGTTCCTGCTCATGGGCAGCGCCGGACCGGGCGGCAGCGACCACCGGACGGAGTCGTCGTGGCGGTCGTTCTGGGCGCACGGCCGGGGCTGGCGGGCGGATCTGACGCTGCGCGACTCCCGGCACGGGTCGTACACCGACGCCGAGGCGATCCTCCCGCAACTGCGCGGCCGCGTTCCCGACAAGACGATCGGCGATGACGTCGGCACGGTCGATCCCGCACGCGCGATCACCGCGGAACGCGCCTACGTCTCGTCGTTCTTCGACCGCTGGCTGCGCCGCACGGACGACGGGCTCCTCAACGGTCCCTCCCAGTGGTATCCCGAGATCGAATTCATCCGCTGACCGTCCCCGCAGAGCGGCACAATGCCCTCGTGGAACGAACGATCTCGCTTTATACGACGGAGCAGCCTCCGGCGGCCGATCAGCGCGTGGTGGACGGATGGCTGGAATGGTGCCAGGAGAGGAACGTCGGCGAGGCACTGGACGCCCTCGCGGCCAATGCCATCCGCAACGGTGCCCACGCGGTCGTGGGAGTGCGCATCGAGCCCGACCGGTTGCCCTCCGGCACCACTCACTACATCGCGTACGGGACGGCGGTCGTCTTCGGCTGAGCCGGCCGCCGGGCCGATGACCGCTCCTGTCGCCCACCGCCCGGAGCGGTGGGCGACAGCCTCTCATCGCCGCTCGGTCCGCCCCAGGACCTTGGCGCGCACCGGTCCGTAGACGAACTCCGTCGTCGACTCGATGAAGTCGTACGGGAAGCCGGGCTCGATCCGGCTCACCTCGTCGAGGCGACGCAGGATCTCCTCGGGGAGGCGCAGGTCCAGCGCCGTGAGATTGGCGGTCAGCTGGTCGGGGGTCCGGGCGCCGAGGATGGGGTGCACCCACGGGAGGTGCGCCATGGTCCAGGCGATCGCCACCTCCGACGAACTGACACCCAGGGTGTCGGCGGCGGCGTCGACCTCCCGAGCCACGCGCAGGTCGTGCGTCCACCGAGCCGTGGGACAGGGACACGTGGCGGCGCGGCCGTGGTTGCGGCACGACGGAGAGGACGAGCGGTACGCCACCGTGCGCCACGGCATCAGCGAGGGTGCCCGCCTCTGGCGCGAGCAGGCCCCCGTCCTGCGCGCGATCGTGGAGAACTGGCGCAGCGACCCGAAGCTGACCGAGCTGTGGCTCCACCAGATGAACGGCTACACGGAGGCCACGAAGGCGCGCATCGAGCAGGACGGCGCACCCGGGACGGCCGACCCCCAGATGCTCGCCGCCGCCCTCACCTGGCTCGGGGAACGCCTCTATTACCTCGCGGCCGCGGGCGTCGCGCCCTTCGACGACGAGGAGGCCCTCGTCGACGTGCTGACCTACATCTGGATGAAGACTCTGTACGCCTAAGAGCCCGCGGTCCCGCCGGAGGCGCGGCGGTCGCCGCCGAAGAGCACCAGGATCAGCGGCACCGCCACGAGCGCGCAGGAACCGGCGGCCAGGGCCGGGTACCCGCCGGCGGACAGGATGAGGGTGGACGCCAGGCTCGCGGCGGCGGCGATGCTCCACACCGTCGCGTCGACGGCGCCCTCGACGCGGGCCCGTTCCTCGGCGGGCAGGTCGCGGGCGAGGAGGCCGCTGCCGCCGACGAAGCACAGGTTCCACCCGTAGCCGAGAAGGAAGAGGGCGCCGGCCAGCGGCGCGGTGGCGCCGCCGGGGACGGCGGCGGCGAGCAGCGCGGCGAGCGCCAGGGCCAGCAGCCCGGCGAGCATGACGGGCCGGGCGCCGACGCGGTCGAACAGCCGTCCCGTCAGCGGCGACAGCGCGAACATGCCGAGCGTGTGCATGGCCAGGGTCACGCCCACCGCGCCCAGCCCGTGTCCGTGCCGGTGCATGTCCATCGGCGTCGCGGTCATGACGGCGACCATGACGACCTGCGCCGTGACCATGACCGCCAGCGCGGTTCGGGCGGCGGGCGTCCGCACCAGGTCGCGGAGCGGTACGGGGGAGGCGGCGGCCGGTGCGCGGCTCGACGGGGCTCCGGCGGCGGCGATCGCGGCGACCGACGTGGCGACGGCCGCGACCAGGAACGGCCCGGCCATGGCGGGACCGCCGAGCCGGCTCGCGGCGGCGCTCGACGGGTCGAGCAGCAGCGGCCCGCCGACCGCGCCGATCGTGCTGGCCCAGATGACCATGCCGATGGCGTACCCGCGCCGGTGCGCCGGGTACAGCTCGGCGGCCCCGTAGCGGGACAGTTGGGCTCCGGCGTTGCCGAGGCCGAGCACCAGCATGCCGATCGTCAGGGCGAGGACGTCCCCGGCGGCCACCGCGACGACCGCGAGACCGGCGCCGAGCGCGGCCGCGCCGTACCCGAGGACCAGTCCGGCCCGCCGTCCCCGGCGTGCCGTCAGCCAGGTCAGGGCGAGCGCGCCGATGCCCGTTCCGACGACGCCGGCGGTGTTCGGCACGGCGCCCCAGCGCATGCCGAGCCGATCGCCGGCCACGATCGTGCTCACGGCGCTCGCCATGGCCATCGCCGCGTTCATCAGGGCGGCACCGCAGAAGAAGGCCGCCATGGCGCGTCGGCGGCGCACGGCGACGACCGGGGGATTCGCGACAGGGGTCGTACGCATGCCACAACGCTAGAAATCCGGGCCTTCGAACTGAACGGGCGATCAACGGAGATTCGTGCGATCCGCCTCTTGTTCGAAAGGAGATCCGAGGTGCAGGGTTTCCGGATGGACAGACCGCTGGATGAGACGGACTGGCGCATCCTCGCCGAGCTGCAGCGCGACGGGCGGCTCTCGTACAACCGGCTCGCGCAGATCGTCCACCTGTCACCGCCGGCCGTCGCCGAGCGCGTGCGCCGCCTGGAAGAGGCGGGGGTGATCAGCGGCTATCAGGCGCGGATCGACGCCGCGAGGGCCGGCCTGCCGCTGACGACGTTCGTGCAGATGCGGTGCGCGCTCGGCCGGTGCCTGCTCAAGACGACGACGGCCGAGGACTTCCCCGAGGTCACCGAGGTGCACAAGCTCAGCGGGAGCTGGTGCTCGATGCTGCGGGTGCGCGTCGCGTCCATGCGGCACCTGGAGGGACTGCTCGAGCGCCTCGGTGAGCACGGCGAGATGAACACGCACGTCGTCCTGTCGACGCAGTACGAGGGGCGTCCCGTCGAGCCGCCGGCGGACGAGGCGCGCCCGGTGAGCCAGCCGACCGGATGGAGCCGCTGAGCCGGCCGGGCGCTGTTAACACGCCGCCGGTGAGCCGGCCGACCGGATGGAGCCGCTGAGCCACCCGGGCACCCTCAACACGCCGCCGGCGGCGGCACCGATCGCCGCCGCCGGACCTGCCTCACCAGGCGGATTCGACGGTGTCGCCCTTGCCCGTGTCCTCAGGAAGCGGCACCCGGAACGACGCGCGGCCTCCCGTCCTCAGATCGACGCGAACGATCCGGTGGCCGCCGACATACAGCGCGAACCGTCCCGTGCCGTCGACGGCGATGCCTCCGGAGTCATTTCCGGCGGCGAGCGTGACGGGCCGGCCGTTCCCGCCGAGCGGCACCCGCATGATCCTCGCACCCACCTCGGCGATCAGTGCTCGACCGTCGGCCTCGTAGGCGGCGCCGAGAACGCTGTTCGCCATGTCCCCGCCGCGCCCGATGCCGCCGGGCAGGGCGACGTCGACCGGCCGGGCCGTCGGCGAGCCGGTGTCGAGGGTCCGCAGCCCGGGGCCGACGAGTGCGAGGTGCCGTCCGTCCGGTGCCCAGGCGAGGTTCCACCCGGGCTGGCCGTTCGCGATCGTCCAGGTTCGCCGCTGCCCGGTGGCGATGTCCGCGACGCCGACCCCGGTGCTCAGGAGATAGGCGAGGCGACGCCCGTCCGGGCTGAGCGCCGGGGTCGCCGGCCTGCTCGACTCGGGCACCGTCAGCCCCGGGATGAGCTGTGGCGTATCCGGCCGCCCATCCTCGCTCAGGTGCACCCGGAAGAAGCTGAACTCGGCGCCGGCGGGACGAGAGGCCGGCGATCACGAACGTGCGGTTGTCCGGTGCGGCCGTGACCTGCCCCCACGACGACCACACGCCCTGTGGGAGAGGGATCGTGTAGAGGACCTTTCCGGTGACGGCGTCCTGCACCACCGGACGCACTGGCGTGTACGTCGCGTCCTTGCCTGCGGTCCGGGCGAAATGAGCGATCGAGTCGCCTGCGGACACGATGAACTTCGGAGGTCCCGACGGGCGCAGCGCCGGACCGATCGCCATGGCGGCCGGAGGGGACGGCCGGCGTACGGGCTCGCGCTCGCCACCGGTCAGCGCGAGGACCGCACCAACGATGATCAGGACCGCCGCCGCGGCCGCAGCGGGAACGGGCCAGCTGCGACGGCGGGGCGCCTCTCGCAGGGGAGGCATCCCGTCGAGCGTCCGCGCGGCAGCGCCGAACGCGTCACGTACCCGATCCTCGATCATCGTCCCTCCAACCGGTTCGCGAGGGTGGCCAGCGCGCGGGACGCCGTCGAGGAGACGGTTCCCCTGCTGACGCCGAGCTCGGATGCGATCTCCGCCTCGGACATGTCCAGGTAGAAGCGCAGCACGAGGATCTCGCGCTGCCTCTGCGGCAGGCGTGCGATCTCCTCCAGCACCGCCCGCCGTTCCTCGCCGAGCAGCGCCGCCGATTCCGCCGACCACACCGGCGTGTCGTGGACGACACGCATCAGCCGGGCGGCACGCCGCCGCCGCAGGACCGAACGGCAACCGTTCATCACGGCGGTCCGCACGTACGCGGCCGGGTCGTCCGGGCCACCGTCGCGGAGCCACCGGCGCTGCAACCCGTAGAACGCCTCCTGCACGACGTCTTCGGCGGTGGCCCGGTCCCCGACCAGCAGCAGCGCCGCGCGGGCCAGCCGCAGCGAGTTCGCCCGGTACAAGTCGCTGATCGCGTCTTCGGGGGTGACCTCTGGGGGATCGCTCGTACGCATCGTCACCTCATCGCTCGGGGGGATCTCCATAGATAAAGACGCCCCCGGCCGCGCGATGCTGAGCCCGGCGCCGATGTTCCCGTGAGCGCGTACGCGCTCAGGCCGACACGCGAGGCCTGGAACGCTCAGCGGGTGAACAGCCGGGCGGCGTTGTCGTGGCAGACGGCGCGCAGCCAGTCGTCGCCGAGGTCGAGCCGCGTGAGCGCCGCGAGCTGGTGGGCGTAGGAGTACGGGATGTTCGGGAAGTCGGTGCCGAGCAGGATCCGGTCTCCCAGGTCGGCCAGCCGCGAGGTGAGTTCGGCGGGCCAGGGGGTCAGCTGCTCGGTGAAGTCGGTGAACGCCATGGTCGTGTCGAGGCGCAGGTCCGGATGGCGTTCGGCGAGTGCGAGGAACTCGGCGTACTCCGGCAGGCCCATGTGCGCGACGATCGCGATCAGCCGGGGATGGCGGGCCAGGACCTCGGCGAAGGCCGTCGGTCCGGTGTGGCGGCCGGGTTCGGGGCCGGAGCCGCAGTGCACGACGACCGGGGTGCGCGACTCCGCCAGCAGCCCCCAGACGGGGTCCAGGAGCGGGTCGCGAGGGTCGTACCCGCCGACCTGGACGTGTGCCTTGAAGACCCGCGCCCCGGCGTCGATCGCCTCGGCGACGTATGCGCCCGCTGCCGGCTCGGGGAAGAACGTCGAGGTGTGCAGGCAGTCGGGCGTGCGTGCGGCGAAGTCGGCCGCCCAGCCGTTCAGCCAGACGGCCATCGCGGGGCGATGCGGGTAGAGCATCGCCGTGAACCGCCGCACGCCGAACTCCCGCAGCAGACCCAGCCGCCGCTCCTCGTCGTAGCGGTACCGGACCTCCCACGGCAGGCCGGCCTCGGTGAACTGGTCGAAGTACGCCCAGACCTTGGCCAGGACATTCGACGGCATGAAGTGGGTGTGGATATCGATGAGGCCGGGCAGCCCCAGCGACCGCCAGAACGCGGGGATGTCCGCGTCGTCGCCCGGCGGCCGTACGGTCCGGTGATCGGTTGGCGAAGCCATGCCCCGCATGATTCCAGAACCGGATTCGGCCGCCCGGGTGCGGGTGCGGAGCGGCGGTGAGGCCGCCGTAAGGCTCGGGCACGACACTTGACGACCTCAATAGCTAACCGTTATCTATAGGCCGGTGTCAGCGATCACGATCGAGGGACTCACCAGGCGGTACGGCGACCGGGTCGTCGTCGACGGGCTGGGCTTCACCGTCGAGCAGGGCTCGCTCGTCGGATTCCTCGGCCCGAACGGGGCGGGTAAGACGACGACGCTTCGCATGCTCCTCGGTCTCGTCAGGCCGACGTCCGGCCGCGCTCTGGTGTACGGCAGGCCGTACCGTGAGCTGGCCGATCCCGTCAGGGCGGTCGGCGCCGTGGTGGAGACGATGACCGCGCACCCCCGGCGTACGGCACGCCACCACCTGCGCATGCTCGGCATGCGCGTCGGTGTCGGCGCTCGCCGGGTCGACGCGGTCCTCGACCTCGTCGGCCTCACGGACGCGGCCGACCGGCGCGCCGGGGGATTCTCGCTCGGGATGCGGCAGCGGTTGGCGCTGGCCGCGGCGCTGCTGGGCGACCCAGGGGTGCTCGTCCTGGACGAACCGGCCAACGGGCTCGACCCGGAGGGCATCCACTGGCTGCGCGGATTCCTCCGATCGCAGGCCGCCGAGGGACGTACGGTGCTGGTGTCCAGCCATCAGCTGGCGGAGGTCCAGCACACCGTCGACCAGGTGGTCATCGTCGCCGGAGGCCGCCTGGTCGCCGCCGGACCGCTCGATGACCTGCGGAGCCGGGCGTCCGGCCGGGTCCACGTGCGGTCCCCCGAGGCCGAGCGGCTCGCCGCACTGCTGGCCGCCGCCGGTGTCACGGTGCGGCCGGCCGGGCCCGGCCGGCTGGAGGCCCCGCCCGGATGGGCCGAGCACATCGGCCTGCTGTCCGCCGAACATCGGATTCCGCTGTTCGAACTGCGCGAGGACGCCCCAGACCTCGAAGAGGTCTTCTTCCGTCTCACCCGCACCGCCGGAGACCGGGAGCCGCGGTGATCCGGCTGTTGCGGTCCGAGCTGTACGCCCTGCGGACGACACCGGGCCCGTGGCTGACGATGTCCGCCGTCGCCGCCCTCCATGTGTTCCTCGTGGCCGTGATCGGGACGCCGGGCGACCGGGGGGCGGCCTGGCACGGGCTCGGGCCGTCAGCCGGGGAGCTGACGGGATATCCGATGCTGCTCTTGGGCGTCGTGGCGGCCGCCCAGGACCATCGCTTCCGGACGATCGTCCCCATCCTCCTGACCACGCCGGGACGGCGCCGTGTGCTGGCCGCCGAGGCCGCCGCCGTGGCGGTGGTCGCCACGGCGGCGGCCTCGGCCGCGCAGACCCTCTGGCTGGCCGCCGCCGTCAGACGGCACGGCGGCGCCGTCATGCACACCGGCCGCCCCGGCGACCTCCTGCGGCTGTACGCGGTCACCGTCGGCGGGGTGGTCCTGCTGGGCCTGCTCGGCGTGGCACTCGGCGCGATCCTCCGCAACGCGGCGACGGCGTTCGTCATCGTCCCGATCGGTGTGATCGCCGAGGCGGTGGCGCCGCCGACGCGCTACCGCGGTCCCTTCACCAGCGGACTGGCGACCTTCGGCTCGCATCCCGGCTCCGGTGCCCTCCTCCTCGCCGGCTGGACGGTCGTCGCCCTCGCGATCGCCGTCGCCGCCGTGGGCCGGGATGTCACGGACTGACCTCGCAGAACGTCGGCGGGCCGTCAGCGCGTCACCGTCTCCTGGAGCTCGGTGACCCATGTCGCGGGGTCGCCCTGCCCGTAGCGGAGGTAGACCTCGCGCGCCGAGCCGGTGCTGCGGTAGCCGTTCTCCTCGATCCACCGGGCGAGTTGCTGGACGGACGCGTCCACGTCGTCCATGGACCCGTGGTGGATGAGGGTCGCCGCCTGCTCCGCCCCGGGCAGGTCGACGACGTCGAAGTCGTACGCGCCGTCCGGGTCGGCGTTCACCGGGGCCCCGGCGTGCACCCGCACCCCGTCGGGGCCCTGCTCGTAGTACGCGATCGCCGGGGCGACGATGGCCAGCCCCGCCGCGTCGAGGCGCTTGCACAACTCCTCGTACAGCGGCTGGATCACCGGGCTGATCTTCTCGGACTCGAAGCTCTCCGCCGTCGCGCTGAGCTCCGCGAGGCGTACGGCCGGAACACTCTTGATGATGACGTCCGCGGACATGTCACCCTCCGTCTCGATCATTCGGAGCCTCGCCTCGACCCGGGCCAGACGCGCCGTCTCCTCGGCCACATGGACCGCCAGCTCCGCCCGGCGCAGCCGCAGCATGCCGTGCAGCTCCTCCGGGCCGACTTTCTCGTCGAGGATCCGCCCCACCTGTTCCAGGCTGAGGCCGAGGTCCTTGAGCGCGATCAGCCGGTTGAGCCGGGCGAGCTGCGCCGCGTCGTAGGAGCGGTAGCCGGTGGCCGGATCGACCCGGGCGGGCCGCAGCAGGCCGAGTGCGTCGTAGTGCCGCAGCATCCGTACGGACACGCGGCCGAGTCGTGCGAAATCTCCGATGCTGAACATGACGTGTCCCGGTGTAGGTCCTCACACAGTGTCAGGGTCAACGACTGATCGAGCCGGCGACGTCCGATTAGAGTGTTCCCGGACAAGAATCCGATTCGGTTATCGGAGGACGCGTGGACGCCCAGGACTTCGCAGACGTGCTCGACGCCGTACGGACCTTCGTCCGCGAGCGGGTGATCCCGCGCGAGGACGAGATCGAGACGACGGACCGCATCCCGGACGACCTCCGGCAGGCCGCCGCCGAGATGGGCCTGTTCGGGTACGCGCTGCCGGAGGCGTACGGCGGGCTCGGCCTGTCCATGAGCGAAGAGGTGCGCCTGGCCTTCGAACTCGGCTACGCCAGCCCGGCGTTCCGCTCGATGTTCGGCACCAGCAACGGCATCGCCGGCCAGGTCCTCGTCAAGGCAGGCACCGGCGAGCAGCGCGACCACTGGCTGACGAGGCTGGCCGCCGGCCGGGCCGTCGCGGCGTTCGCGCTGACCGAGGCCGAGGCGGGCTCCGACCCCAGCACCCTGACGACCAGGGCCGTACGTGATGAAGATCACTATGTGCTCGACGGGGCCAAGCGCTTCATCACCAACGCGCCCGAGGCGGACGTGTTCATGGTGTTCGCCCGGACCGGCGGCGAGGGGTCGCGGGGGATCTCCACCTTCATCGTCGAGGCGGGCACGCCCGGCCTCACCGTCGGCCCGTCCGACGAGAAGATGGGCCAGCGCGGCGCGCACACCGCCGAGGTGTTCTTCGACGGCGTACGGGTCCCCGCGACGGCGATGGTCGGCGAGGAGGGCACCGGCTACCGCACCGCGCTGACGTCGCTCGCGCACGGCCGGGTGCACATCGCGGCGGTCTGCGTCGGCGTCGCGCAGCGCCTCCTCGACGAGACGGTCGCGTACGCCAAGGAGCGGCGCCAGGGCGGGCAGCGAATCGGGGACTACCAGCTGATCCAGGGCCTGATCGCCGACTCCCAGACGGAGCTGTACGCGGGCCGCTCGATGGTGCTGCGGGCGGCGGAGGCGTACGACACGGGGGAGGACCGCAAGCTCGGCCCCTCCTGCGCGAAGTACTTCTGCTCGGAGATGGCCGGCCGCGTCGCCGACCGCGCCGTCCAGGTCTTCGGCGGCATGGGCTACATGCGCGGCGTCGCCGTCGAGCGGCTGTACCGCGACGTCCGGCTCTTCCGGATCTACGAGGGCACCAGCCAGATCCAGCAGGTCGTCATCGCCCGCGAACTGCTCCGCTGACCGGGGCCGGCCGCGCGAGAGGACGAGCGGCATGCCCGGGGTCTCCCGCGCCCCGAGCACGGGTCCCCGAGCACGAGTCCGTCGCCGGGCCCGCCATGCCACCCAGGCGGGGCCCGGCGAAGGACACCGACCGGTCAGGAGGTGACGGCGGGGCACCTGGTGCCGCGCGGCGGGACCTTCAGGTCGATGAGGTACCGGTCGACGGCGTTCTCCATGCAGGGGCCGTTGGTGACGCTCCCGTGCCCGCCGCCCTCGTACGTCAGCAGCACGCCCGCGCCGCCGAACTGCCGCGCCACCGACTCCGCCCACGGGTAGCCGGTGGCCGGGTCGTGCACGGCGTTGGACAGCAGGATCGGCGGGACGCCGCGCGCCGTGAGCGCGTGCTGCGGGTTCGCGGTCGGCGAGCCGAGGCATGCGGCCGTCATGTGCAGCGGCAGCAGGTACGGCAGATCCGGCGCGGTCGCGGTCATCGTATGGACGAGCGAGGCGTACTCCCGCTGATCGCGTACCGGGAGCCGCCAGTCGGCGCAGAAGACCGGCGTCGCCGACGGAAGCGGCGCGGGGGAGGTGGGCGAGGCCGGTATCGGCTCGCTCGCCTCCAGCTTGGCGACCGTCTCGGCCAGGCCGGCGTAGTCGGCCCGGTAGAAGTACCGGAACGCGATCTTGTTGACCAGGTCCATCGGCGACAGGGCGGTGTCGGGTGCCTTCGGGTCCGCCAGTTCGCCCCGGTCGGCACGGGCCAGCAGCCCCCGCCAGACAGCTCGTACGTCGCGGCCGTGCAGCGCGCAGTCCGGCGTCCTGCCGCACCACTTCACGAACTCCTCGAAGGAGTCCTGCGCGGCGGCGGCCGAGTCGCGCAGGAAGGCGGACGTGCTGGTGACGCTGTGGTCCATCACGCTCTCCAGCACCATCGCCCGGACCCGGCGCGGATACGTCTCGGCGTACTGCGCGCCGAGCACCGTGCCGTACGAGCTGCCGTGGAAGGTCAGCTTCGCCTCGCCGAGAGCGGCCCGGACGGCGTCCAGGTCCCGCACCGTCTGCGCGGTGTCCAGATGATCGAACACCGGGCCGGTGCGCTCCCGGCAGTCCGCGCGCAGCCGCCGGTTGTACGCGAGCGTGGCATTGAACGCCGCCTGATCGTCGATCTTCGGGCTAGGGCGCTGGGCGAGCAGGTCGGGCGAGCAGGTCACCGGGCTGCTCCGGCCCACGCCGCGCGGGTCGAAGCTCACGATGTCGAACCGGCGGCGGACCTCCGCGCTGAACGCGTCGATCCCGGTCACCACCCGGTCCACCCCCGAATCGCCCGGCCCGCCCGGCCCGAACACCAGCGAGCCGACGCGCGGGCCGGGGCCGGTGGCCGTACGGCGGGCCAGCGCCAGGCCGAACCTCGGCCCGTCCGGGTGCGCCCAGTCGACCGGCACCGAGAGGGTGGCGCACTCCGCCCCCGGGTACTCCGGATCGCACGGAGCCCACTGCAGACTCGCCGGTGACGCGTGAGCCGGTGACGCGTGCGCCGATTCGGCGGTGAGGCCCGGCACGGTGGCGGTGACGGCGCCCAACGTGATCACGGCGGCGGCGCCGGCGTGCCGTACAGCGGCGTGACGACGTTCGCGCCTGCCTTCGAACAGCATGATCATTCCTCCTGAACGGACGCCCGGAGGGACGTCCGGTGAGGCGTGAGGACCCGGCCGGGGCACCTTGCGGACCTCGATCACGCTAGAGGCGTGATCACCTCCTCTCCCAGGTTCTCAGGGGCGGACCAGGGGTACGTCAGGGACACCTCAGGGCCGCACCCGAACAGGCTCCGCAGGCCCCCGCTCACAGGCCGGACGAAGGCGGAGAACACCCTGGGCATCGAGCCGCCGACGGCCCCGGCGAATCGATTTCGTGTCCGGGCCGCGCAGCGTGTATGGTTACGGAGCGCGGAAGGGCGCACGCCCCCTTAGCTCAGTCGGCAGAGCGTCTCCATGGTAAGGAGAAGGTCTACGGTTCGATTCCGTAAGGGGGCTCTAGCAGCCGATACCCCGGTCCGCCAACGTGGACCGGGTTTCGTCTGTTCGGGTGTGTCCGGAGAGTCCGGTATTCTTTTCTCCGGTCGTCCCGACCTTCGCGGCGGAGTAGCTCAGTCAGGCAGAGCAAGCGGCTCATAATCGCTGTGTCGCCGGTTCAAGTCCGGCCTCCGCTACCACCTCACCGCCTCCCCTCTCGCAGGGGGGTTGGTGCAGGTCGTTGTCCAGTGTCCCTCACCAGAAAGGCACTCCATCGTGGCTGCCACCGACGTACGGCCAAAGATCACGCTGGCCTGCCAGGAGTGCAAGCACCGCAACTACATCACGCGGAAGAACCGGCGCAACGACCCGGACCGCCTGGAGCTGAAGAAGTACTGCCCGAACTGCCGTAAGCACCAGGCGCACCGCGAGACCCGCTGAGGCGGGAGCGGGCTCGCCGGTCGGCGTTCCCTGACGTTCACAGCCCGTCCCGGCATCGCTGCCGGGGCGGGCTGAACCACGTCTGTTAACGTCGCTGCATCGCCTCCCCTGGCGCGCACGTGGGTATTCCGGGAAGGGACGGATTGAATGGCGCTGAACCGCGATTTCATCGGGCGGGCCTTCCCGCCGTCGGAGCCGTACGAGGTCACCCGGCTGAAGATCAGGGAGTTCGCGGACGCTATCGGCGACCTGAACCCGATCTACCGTGACTCGGAGGCGGCCAAGGCCGCCGG
Organism: Actinoallomurus acanthiterrae; assembly: GCF_054775715.1. NCBI lineage: Bacteria > Bacillati > Actinomycetota > Actinomycetes > Streptosporangiales > Thermomonosporaceae > Actinoallomurus > Actinoallomurus acanthiterrae. The sequence goes on from NZ_BAAHCO010000001.1 coordinate 1,298,627, forward strand.
GCATCCCGACGTGATCGCGCCGCCGACCTTCCCGATCGTCATCTCGATCACCGGCGCCGGCCTGACCGACCCCGAGCTCGGCCTCAACTACTCGATGGTCGTCCACGGCGAGCAGCGGTTCGAGTACGCCCGCCCGCTGCACGCGGGCGACGTCGTCACCGCCGAGTCGACGATCGCCGGCATCCGCTCCATCGGCCGCAACGAGCGCCTCGACCTGCAGACGGTGATCAAGACGGTCGACGGCGAGCACGTCTGCACGGCCCACAACGTCATCATCGAGCGAGGTGCCTGAGATGACCGCCACCGTGAAGTACGACGAGGTCGAGGTCGGCCAGGAGCTGCCCGCCAAGACGTACGAGGTCGAGCGCCTCGATCTGATCAAGTACGCCGGCGCGTCCGGGGACTTCAACCCGATCCACTGGAACGAGCCGTTCGCCAAGTCCGTTGGCCTGCCCGACGTGATCGCGCACGGCATGTTCACGATGGCGCAGGGCGGCCGGTACGTCACCGACTGGGCCGGCGACCCCGGTTCGGTCGTCGACTACGGCGTCCGGTTCTCCTCCATGGTCGTGGTGCCCAACGACGGCGGCACCGAGATCACGATCACCGGTGTGATCGAGGACAAGCGCGACGACAACACGGTCGTCGTCGCGCTGACCGCCCGCTCGCGTGGCGAGAAGGTCCTCACCCGCGCCAAGGCGACGGTCCGTCTCGCCTGATGGCGGTCCGCTGCGAGCAGGTCGACCTCGCGGGCTACACCACGCTGCGGCTCGGTGGGCCCGCGCGGTGCTTCGTCGAGGCCACGACCGACGACGAACTGATCGACACCATCCGCCGCGCCGACCGGGAGGGCGAGCCGGTGCTCGTCCTCGGCGGCGGCAGCAACCTCGTCGTCGCCGACGCGGGCTTTCCCGGCACGGCGGTGCACATCGCCACCCGCGGCGCGTCCGTCGCCGCGTTTCACGCTGACCGCCGGCGACGCGACGGCCGCGTGCTCGTACGCGCCCGGGCGGGCGAGGAGTGGGACCCCTTCGTCGCCCGGTGCGTCGAGGAGGGCCTGTCCGGTCTCGAGTCCCTGTCGGGCATTCCCGGTCTGCTCGGCGCCACCCCGATCCAGAACGTCGGAGCATACGGTCAGGACGTCAGCGAGACGATCGTCGAGGTCCGCGCGTACGACCGGGAGCGCGGCGAGGTCGTCGTCCTCGACCGAGACGCCTGCCGGTTCGGCTACCGCACCAGTGCCTTCAAGGGCGCCGACCGGCACGTCGTGCTCGAGGTGACCTTCGCCCTCGAACCGGCCGACCTCTCCGCCCCGGTCCGCTACGCCGAACTGGCCCGGACCCTCGGGGTCGAGCCCGGCGAGCGGGTCCCGCTGCGGGACGCCCGCGACGCGGTGCTCGGCCTGCGCCGGGGGAAGGGCATGGTCGTCGACCCCACCGACCCCGACACGCGCAGCGCCGGATCGTTCTTCACCAACCCGATCCTCGACCCGGACCAGCTCACCGACCTGGAGAAGCGCGTCGCCGACCGGCTCGGCCCGGACGCCGTGTTCCCGCGCTACCCGGAGCCGGACGGCCGTACGAAGACCTCGGCGGCCTGGCTGATCGACAAGGCGGGCTTCACCAAGGGGTACGGCCGGGGCCCGGCCCGGATCTCGACCAAGCACACCCTCGCGCTGACCAACGCCGACGGCGGGCGTACCGACGACCTCCTCGCCCTGGCCCGCGAGGTCCGCGACGGCGTCCGCGACGCCTTCGGCGTCACGCTCGTCAACGAACCGGTCTTCGTCGGCGTCCGCCTCTGACGCCTGGGCGCCGGCCACGGACACCGCCGTGTCCGACGAGCCGTGCACGTCCGCTTCTGACGTCCGGACGTCGGCCACGGGCACCGGCCTTTCCCGGCCGAGCCCTACAGCCGTTCGCTCCTCGACATCGCGGCGTCCCGGGACAGACCGGCTAGCCGTCGGTGAGCGGCACGGTGATCGTAATGATGGTGGGGCCGCCAGGCGGGCTGGACACGTGCAGGTCGGCGTCGACGGCGTCCAGGCGGTCGATGATGCCGCGCAGGCCGGTGCCGCCGGCCGGGTCCGCGCCGCCGGTGCCGTCGTCGGCGACGGTGACCCGCAGGACGCCCGGGTCGTCGGCGAAGGCGACCTCCCCCGCCCCGGCGCCGCTGTGCTTGACGACGTTGCTCAGGCACTCGGCGACCGCGAAGTACACGGCCGTCTCGATGGCGGCGGGCAGGGCCGGCGGCGGGTCGCCGGTCACGGTCACCGGTACGGCGAGGTCGAGCACGAGCGCGCGGACGGCGTCGCCGAGACCGCGGTCGGCGAGGACCGCCGGGTGGATGCTGTGCATCACGGCGCGGAGGTCGTCGAGCGCGGCGACGGCCGTCGCCCGGGCCTCGTCGAGCAGCCGCTCCGCGGCGTCGGGGTCGCGGCGGAGCAACTCGCCGGACATGCCGAGTGTGAGCGCGAGGGACACCATGCGGGCCTGGGCGCCGTCGTGCAGGTCGCGTTCGACGCGCTTGAGCTCGGCGGCCTGCCGGTCCACCGCCCCACGGCGGGACCGGTTGAGCCGGGTGACCCGGGCGGCGAGCTCGCGCTCCCGTTTTCCGGGCGGCCGGCTGACCACCCACGCGTGGAGCGCGAACACGGCGGACAGCCCGAGGGTCTGCCAGATCGGCCAGAAGTACCCGCCGCCGCTCAGTACCCAGACGGCGAGGTCGACGACCACGAGCAGGGCGCACAGCGCGCCGTCGACGGCGAGCCACCGGCGCCGGCCGGGCGGGACGCGCAGCGCCCGGCGCAGCGCGAACTCGGCGGCCAGCACGGTGCCGACCCCGAAGTACACCCAGCGGGGCCAGAACTCGTCGACGCCGGTGACGGCCCAGGCCAGGGTGGCCGCGGCGCAGAGCGCAGCGGCCACCCCGACGACCCGCCGTCGACCGGTCGTCATGCGGTCGTCCGCCGGGCCGGGCGGTAGGTGATCCGCCGCAGGAGTGTCTCCGCCGGTCCGCGGTAGTCCCGCGCGCTCATCGCCTGCGCAGCCGCCAGCGACACCGCCCAGACGGCCACCGCGGCGAGGGTGGCGGCGTAGGTGCCGCCGAGGTGCAGCGCCCACGGGGAGAACAGCGCCAGCCAGGCCACCGACTGGAACAGGTAGCCGCTCAGCGAGCGCTGGCCGAGCGCGGTCACCGGGCCGAGCAGCGCCCGTGCGCGCGGCGCCCTGCTCAGCCTCAGCGCCAGCAGGCCGAACAGGGCGACATAGCCGGGACCGCCGTATTCACCGGTGATCGCGTGGGCGCTGGCCATGGCCTTGACGGTACCGGCGTCGACATGGAGGACGCCGGCGGCCACGAGTGCGTACGGCAGGGCGCCGACGAAGGCGATGCCGAGGCAGACGATGGCGGTGCGACGCAGGAGGGTCCGGTGCACGGCCGGCTCCTCCAGGACACGGCGGCGCGCGGCCCAGATGCCCAGCCACACGATGACGATGAACGGGAGCACGGTCGCGGTGTGCACCGGCCACTCGGTGAGCCGGTCGAGCAGCGCACGCCCGTACGAGGAGGCGGCCAGCGAGGGGTTGGGGGTATTGGTGAGGATGGCGTGGCCGCCACGCGCGCCGCTGAGCGCCTGCCAGCTCAGGACGACGGAGCTGACCATCTGGACGCCCCACAGCCACAGGACCACCCGGTGGAACCGGTCGCCGCGGCGCAGCAGGAGCAGGGTCGCGACGATCCCCACGATCCCGTACGCGCCGAGGAAGTCACCCCAGTACATCAGTGTTCCGTGGACGAGTCCGAAGCCGATGAGCGTGGCGTTGCGGCGCACCAGGATGCGCCGCTCGTCGGTGCCCGCGGCGCGGTGCCGGGAGGCCAGTTGGACGAGCCCGTAACCGAACATGACGGCGAAGACCGGGTACGCCCGGGCCTCGACGAGCGTGGCCATCAGGAAGTTCACGACGCGCTGCGGGCCGTGCGGCGTGCCGTCGAGGCCGGGCTGGCCGGCGAAGGCCTGGTTCCCCGCGTTGGCCAGCGCGATGAACAGCAGCATCGCGCCGCGGGCCAGGTCGGGTGCCAGCGCGCGCTCGGCGCGTCGTACGGGTCCAGCCGGGGCCGCGGACGGTGCTGGAACGGAAGTGTTCGTCATGCCGTCAGCCTCGCCGGGCGCCGGCTCGGCCACGAGGAGGCTGAATCCCCTTAGCCGGGGGTACTGGTACCTCTTTTCGTCGAGGTACGCCTAGAGGTACGCCTATCCGTCGAGGTACGCCAGGACGGCGAGCACCCGCCGGTTGTGGTCGTCGGACGACTGCAGGCCGAGCTTGGCGAAGATGTTGTTGGTGTGCTTCGCGACCGCCTTCTCCGTGATGAACAGGGCGGTGCCGATCGCGGCGTTGGACCGGCCCTGCGCCATGTGGGCGAGCACCTCCCGTTCGCGCGGAGTGAGCCGGTGCAGCGGCAGCGTCCGCTCGCGGTTGTCCAGCAGCTTCGCCACGACCTTGGGATCCAGCGCGGTGCCGCCGGCGGCGACCCGGCGGACCGCCTCGACGAACTCGCCAATGTCGGAGACCCGGTCCTTGAGCAGGTAGCCGATGCCACCCTGGCCGTCGGCGAGCAGTTCGCGCGCGTAGAGCCGTTCCACGTACTGCGACAGCACCAGGACCGGAAGGCCCGGCACCTCGGCGCGCGCCGCCAGCGCGGCCCGCAGACCCTCGTCGGTGTGGGTCGGTGGCAGCCGGATGTCGACGACGGCCACGTCGGGCCGCCGCTCGACCAGCTCGCGGAGCAGGTCCGGCCCGTTGTCGACCGCGGCGACCACCTCGAAGCCGTGCGCCTGCAGCATGCGGATGAGACCGTCCCGCAGCAGCGTCAGATCCTCGCCCACTACGACCTTCACGGCGCCACCGTAGCCGAGGACGCGGGGGATGCCGGACGCCTTACGCCCGCCCGGTCAGGGGAGCAGGACGTACAAGAAATCGTCGACGCGGGTGCCGTCCGGGCCGTCCATTCGGGACCGGTGCAGCGCTTCGCGGACGAACCCGGCCTTCTCCAGCACCCGCTGCGATGCCGTGTTGTCCGGCGCGGTCCCGGCCGCGAGCCGCTGAATGCCGATCTCGAACGCCCACGCGCTGAGCAGTCGTACGGCGCGTGGCACGATGCCCCGGCCCCGGAACGCCGGCAGCAGGCTGTAGCCCACCATCGCCGACCGGCTCCAGGCCTCGTTGTACAGGCCGATGTCGCCGGCGAACTCGCCGTTCACCCGGATCGTGAAGTCGACGCGATTGCCCGCCAGCCACTCGCTCGCGGCGTGCTCACAGCGCCGCGCCACCTCGGCGCGCGTCCGCTCGTGCTTGACGGTCGCCCGGGCGCGCACGTCCGGCAGGTTCATCAGCGTGAGGAGGTCGTCCACGTCGGCGGGGCCCTGCGGGCGCAGGCTCACCTCGCCGTCGCTCAGCTCGCCGCCCCGCAGGTCGGGGAGCGGTCGCGAGGCCGGGCCGGACGGGTCGCCGGGCAGCCAGGCCCAGACGACGTCGTCCGGTCGGCCGCCGTCCGGCCCGCTGTTCCGGCGTACGGCCTCGCGGGTGAACCCGGCGTTCAGCGCGACGCGCTGGGAGACCGTGTCGGCCACGTCGGTGACCATCTCCAGCCGCCCGTCCGCCTGCTCGGTCATGGTCCGCACGGCCTTGCTCCCGACCCCGCGCCGCCGCTCCTCGGGTATCACCCAGATGCTCAGGTCGCGGACTCCGGGGCGGGCCTCGATGAGGCTCAGCCCGCCGACCAGCCGGTCACCGTCGAGGACGGTGTGCGTGACGGGAAGGTAGGGGGTCAGCCTGGCGGCCTCTTCGGCAGTCGCGATACGGATGATCACAGTGTCCGATCATTCCACTTCGTCCGTCGGCGCGCGGCCGGTTCCGGGGCGTTCTCAGGCCCGCGCGGACGCCGCCGTGACGGCGGATTCCGGCTGTCCTCCCTCGCGCGCGGACGCCGTCGTGGGCGTTCTCACGTTGACGAGCGGACACCGCCGTGACGGCGGGTTCTAAGCGGGTTCTCACTCGCGCGCGGACGCCGCCGCGACGGCGGGTTCTGAGGGTCCTCTCACTCGGCGGCTCCGGGTGGTGTGCCGAGCCAGGCGTCGATGCCGTCGAGGAGCCGTTTCTGCGCGTCCGGGGGGGCCGCGGAACCCCGGATCGAACACCGTGCCAGCTCGGCCAGCTCCTCGTCGGTGAACCCGTGGTCCCGGCGCGCCAGCTCGTACTGGCGGGTCAGCCGCGACCCGAACAGCAGCGGGTCGTCGGCGCCCAGTGCGACCGACACGCCGCCCTCGAAGAGGCGCCTGAGGGGAACGTCCTCAGACGCCGCGTAGACGCCGAGACCGACGTTCGAGGACGGGCAGACCTCGAGGGTGACGCCACGGGCGGCGACGGTGTCCATGAGGGCCGGATCCTCGACGACGCGTACGCCGTGCCCGATCCGGTCGGCCCGCAGTGCGTCGAGGCAGGCCCGTACGCTCGCGGGGCCGAGCAGTTCCCCGCCGTGCGGCACGGACAGCAGGCCGGCCCGCTTGGCGATCGTGAAGGCCCGGTCGAAGTCGTACGCGCGGCCGCGCCGCTCGTCGTTGGAGAGCCCGAACCCGACGACCCCCTCTCCGGCGTACTGGGCGGCCAGCCGGGCCAGCGTCCGCGCGTCGAGGGGGTGCCGCGTGCGGTTGGCCGCGATGACGACGCCGATGCCGACCCCGGTGACCTCGGAGGCGTCCCGGGTGGCGTCCATCACCAGGTCGGTGAAGGCCGTCAGCCCGCCGAACCGGCTGCCGTACCCGCTCGGGTCGACCTGGATCTCCAGCCACCCGGAGCCCTCCGCGGCCTCGTCTTCGGCCGCCTCGCGCAGCAGCCGCCGTACGTCCTCCTCGTCGCGCAGTACCGACCGGGCGATGTCGTACAGGCGCTGGAAGCGGAACCAGCCGCGCTCATCCGTCGCGCGCAGGCGGGGAGGCCACTCCTCGACGAGGGCGTCGGGCAGGTGCACGCGGTGCTTGCGGGCGAGCTCGACGAGCGTGGTGTGCCGCATCGAACCGGTGAAGTGAACGTGCAGATGAGCCTTGGGCAGGGTTGCGATCGGACGGGCCTCCATGCACCGATCTTGCCGTATGCGCTGCTCGAGCCTGCGGCGACCTCCCCAGAACAGTGTCGGTGAGGACTCGCGAAAAAAAGTTTGAGAAGCCGTGCAACCCGCTCTGGGACCCACGCGTATATGAGGGGCGCGAGAGTCAAACCGCGCCGAAAGGTATAGATGTGATCAACCTCAAGCTTGCTCTGCTGGCCACCGGCGCCGTTGGCGCCATCACCGCCGGCGGCGTCGCCTACGCGACCGTCTCCAGCAACTCCCCGGCGCCTTCGGTCAAGCCGGTCGCGGACGGCGCGAAGAAGGCCGTCCAGGAGGCCAAGGGCGGCGTCCCGACCGGGGTGCCGACCTGCGTGAGCGTCCCCACCGACAAGCTCCCCAAGGGCAAGCTGCCGAAGGCGGAGCTGCCCAAGAACAAGCTCCCGAAGGGCGAGCTGCCCAAGCCCGGGCTGCCGACGGACAAGCTCCCCAAGGACAAGCTCCCGAAGGCGGAGCTGCCGAAGACCGGCGAGCAGCCGAACGTGCCGCTGCCCGCCGACAAGCTCCCCAAGACCCTGCCCACCGACAAGGTGAAGGCCCCGAACGGCCTCCCGACCGACAAGGTGAAGGTCCCGGGCAACCTGCCGACCTGCGCCCCCTCCGTGGGCCAGCCCTCCGCGGCCTCCGCGCCGACCGACGTCCCGACCGCGAAGCCGGGCCTGCCGAAGGCGAACGTGCCTGACGTGAAGGCCCCGGACTGCTCCGCCGTCCCGCCGGTCATCAACGTGCAGAACAACAAGGCCAAGGACGTCACGCTGCCCAACGGCATGCACCTCGCCGCCTCCCACACCCACGCGATCACCCTCCAGAGCGGTAAGGTCTGCACGATCGTGCAGAAGTTCACGGCCGCGGGCGGTAACTACCTGAACGTCGAGCGGCTGAACACCCCGCCGCAGACCACGGTCAAGGAGCTGGCCGCGGAGCTGAAGCTGCCGGAGACCGGCGGCCTCGCCTCCGTCGCGGGCGCCCAGACGTGGGACACCCCGGCGGGCACCGGCGTGCTGTGGATCACCGACCAGGGCTACGCGGTCTACCTGAGCGGCAGCCCCGCGCTCGCGACCCAGCTCCCGGCGATCGCCACGCAGCTGAACCAGCTTCACTGAGGCTCGGCGCGGGTGGCCCTGCGCGGTGGGCCACCCGCGACCGATCGACATAAATAGAGGGCGTACGACGGACGGAGTGCCTTGGCGCGTCGAGACGACGAGTCATTCGTCGAGTTCGTGGCGGAGCGCGGTAGCGCGCTGCTTCGAACCGCCCAGCTGCTGTGCGGGGGGCGGACGGATGCGGAGGATCTGCTGCAGACGGCCCTGGAGAAGGCGTATCGGCACTGGGGTCGGATGAAGCCCGGCAGTAATCCGGAGCCGTACGTCCGCAAGATCTTGGTCAACCTGTCCGTCAGCCGGGCCCGACGCTGGCGAATCCTCCGCGAGGTCCAGATGGCGGCCCCGCCGGAGACGCCGACGGCCTCCGAGGCGGGCACCGTCGAACTGCGCGGCGTGCTCATGGAGGAGCTGAAAAAGCTCGGGCCACGCCAGCGGGCGGTGCTGGTCCTCCGCTACTGGGAGGACATGTCGGAGGCGGAGACGGCCGCCATGCTCGGCTGTTCGGTCGGCACCGTCAAGAGTCAGGCCGCGCGGGGCCTCGCCCGCCTCCGCGAACGAATGGGACAGTCCGCACAGGCGGCGGCGTCGAGGGGGTGAACCATGGATCTGGAGAACGAACTCCGGCAGGCCATGGCGGAGCATGTCACGGGGGTGTCGGCGTCCGGCACGCTGGCGCATGACGCACGGCGCCGCCATCAGCGGACGGTCCGGCGGAGAACGACGTTCGCGGTCGCCGCGGCCGGGGTCGTGGCCGCGATCGCGGTCATCCCGACCTACCAGGCGATCCATCCGCAGACCGTCAGCAATCGTGGCCCGGAAGGCGGGCACAAGAAGACCAACGGCGGGATGAGCGCCACCCAGGCCACCCCATCCCCCACCGTGTCGCCGAGCATCAGGTCGGCGGCGCCGTCCGCGAGCGCGTCCGCTCCGGGGCACTCGAGCGCACGGCCGTCACGGCATCCGAGCGGCGGGACGCACGTCGACATTCCCGGGGCCGCCAAGGCACTGCTCGGCTACCTGCCTGTGGGCATCGACCCGACCGAGAGCTGCGACGGCACGAAGACCGGCGGGCGCCGGATCACGACCTGCCGCTGGACCGGCCCGGCCGGCTGGATCGAGGTGCGGCTCGTGCGCGACGCCACGCTGCGGAAGCCGGGGGACATGGGGTTCGCCCCGCCCACCGCGGAACACGCCGAGGTGAACGGCCACACCGCGCTGCGCGCCGCCGGCGCCTTCGGCCAGGTCATGTGGATCGAACGTAGCGGTCTCGGCGTCTACGTCGGGGTCAGCCCCACGCTCGGCACCCAGCTGATGCGCGTGGCCGACGGCGTTCGGGCCGACTGACCCGCGCGAGCCCGGCCTGAGCACGGCCGGGAGTCGACTGCGCCCGCCCGGAGTCGACTCCCGGCCGTATCGGCCCTGAGGGTCAGGTGAATCCCCGTCCGGTTACGCGGCGATCCACCCGACACCTTCGGTCGGCGCAGGCCGTACCGAAGACGCCCCGCGAGCACCGTGGCGCTCGCGGGGCGTCGTCATGTCCGTCACCCGGACCGGGAGCGACGGGGGAGACCGGTCGCCGGCCCGGACGTGATCACGCCACGGGCCGACGCGGGATCCGGCCGCCGTCGCCGTACGGGTCAGTGGGCCTCGGCCAGCAGCTTGGCGACCCGGCCGACGCCCTCGGCGAGGTCCTCGTCGCCCAGCGCGTAGGACAGGCGGAAGTAACCCGGAGTGCCGAACGCCTCGCCGGGCACGAGCGCGACCTCGGCCTCCTCGAGGATCAGCGCGGCCAGCTCGACGGAGGTCTGCGGGCGCTTGCCGCGAAGCTCCTTGCCGAGCAGCTCCTTGACCGACGGGTAGGCGTAGAACGCGCCCTTCGGCTCGGGGCAGACGACGCCGGGGATGTCGTTGAGCAGCCGCACGATGGTCTGGCGGCGGCGGTCGAACGCCTTGCGCATCTCCGCCACGGCCGCCAGGTCGCCGCTCACCGCGGCCAGGGCCGCGGCCTGTGAGACGTTCGCCACATTGGACGTCGCGTGCGACTGCAGGTTGGTCGCGGCCTTCACGACGTCCTTCGGGCCGATCATCCAGCCCACGCGCCAGCCCGTCATCGCGTACGTCTTGGCGACCCCGTTGAGCACCAGAGTGCGGTCGGCAAGCTCCGGGACGACCACCGGAATCGAGGAGAACTCCGCGTCCCCGTAGACGAGGTGCTCGTAGATCTCATCCGTGATCACCCACAGGCCGTGCTCGGCGGCCCAGCGGCCGATCTCGGCGACCTGCTCGCGCGTGTAGACGGCGCCCGTGGGGTTGGACGGGGAGACGAACAGCAGCACCTTCGTACGGTCGGTGCGGGCCCGCTCGAGCTGGTCGACGCTCACGAGGTAGCCGGTGGTCTCGTCGGCGACCACGTCGACTGGCACACCGCCCGCCAGCTTGATCGACTCTGGATAGGTCGTCCAGTACGGCGTGGGCACGATGACCTCGTCGCCCGGGTCGAGCAGCGCGGCGAACGCCTCGTACACCGCCTGCTTGCCGCCGTTGGTGATGAGCACCTCCGACGCCTCGACCTCGTAGCCGGAGTCGCGCTTGGTCTTCTCCGCGACCGCCGCCTTCAGCTCGGGCAGCCCCCCGGCCGGCGTGTACTTGTGGAACCGGGGGTTACGGCACGCCTCGACGGCGGCCTCGACGATGTAGTCCGGAGTCGGGAAGTCGGGCTCGCCCGCGCCGAATCCGATCACCGGACGCCCCGCCGCCTTCAGCGCCTTGGCCTTGGCGTCGACGGCGAGCGTCGCGGACTCGGAGATCGCGGCGATCCGAGCGGAGATTCGAGTGCTCATGGTCCCTATCGTCGCAGACATCGCGGCAGCTCTCAGCCCCATATCGGGGGCGGGCGAGGGCGGCGCGAAGGGCGCGATCGGCGTTTGGTTCGACGCGAGGGTGGTTTGAGACGTAGACTGCGTGACCTAGTGGCGTCCCGCATGGTTCTCGCGTGCCATCGGGTCCACTATGAAGGGCAGTAGCTCAATTGGCCAGAGTCCCGGTCTCCAAAACCGGTGGTTGGGGGTTCGAGTCCCTCCTGCCCTGCGGAATACGGTTCGTGCACGGCGCACGTGCGCGGGCGTCCTGAACGCACGCCCACACCGGAAGTTCGCGACACAACCGACGAGGGGATGCGTCGACAGCAATGGCGACCGAGATGAGCGGCGAGACCGCGATCAAGGACAAGGGGAAGTCCGCCAAGAAGCGGACCTCGCCTCTCCTGTTCTACCGCCAGGTGGTCGCCGAGCTCCGCAAGGTGATCTGGCCTACGCGAAACGAGCTCGTCACCTACACGACCGTGTCGCTGATCTTCGTGGTCATCGTCGTGGCGATCGTGTTCGGTCTCGACAACGCGTTCTCCTGGGTTGTGCTGAAGCTCTTCGGCTGATCGCGTGCCGGATTCCATCAGCAACCCGCAGACGAGAGAAAGAGTGACCGTGTCCGAGTCCCCAGAGCTTCACGACGAGGCCCTCGAGGAGGCCGAGTCGGTGGAAGCGCCGGCTTCGGCCGAGGCTGAGGAAATCGCCACGGAGTCCGACGAAACGTCCGCCCAAGCGTCCGAAGAGGCGTCAGACGAGGCGTCCGAAGAGGCGTCAGATGAGGCGTCTGACGAGGCGTCGGACCCGGTCGAAGAGTTCACGACCCAGCTGCGGCTCCTTCCGGGCGAGTGGTACGTCGTTCACTCGTACGCCGGCTACGAGAACCGCGTGAAGACCAACATCGAGCAGCGCACCCAGTCGCTCAACATGGAGGACTACATCTTCCAGGTCGAGGTGCCGCAGCACGAGGTCACCGAGGTCAAGGGCGGCAAGCGTCAGAAGGTCAACGAGAAGGTCCTGCCGGGCTACATCCTGGTCCGCATGGAGCTCACCGACGAGTCCTGGGCGGCCGTCCGCAACACGCCGGGCGTGACCGGCTTCGTCGGGCTGTCCAACACGCCGTCGCCGCTGCACCTCAAGGAGGTCGCGACGCTGCTCGCGCCCGAGCCCGAGGAGCAGGCGAAGACCAAGGAGACGGCGAAGGCCGCGGCCACCGTCGACTTCGAGGTCGGCGAGTCCGTCACCGTCATGGACGGCCCGTTCGCGACCCTTCCCGCGACCGTCAACGAGATCAACGCCGAGGCCCAGAAGCTCAAGGTGCTGGTGTCGATCTTCGGTCGGGAGACCCCGGTCGAGCTGTCCTTCAACCAGGTCTCCAAGATCTGACCGACCAGGTCCGCGAGTCCTGCGCCGGAGCACTTCGCGTCGGCGCGTAGCCTCAAGACGTCCCCGCGTGCCCGCGGGGGAAGCGGTCCCAACGCGGCGGTCGACGTTCCAGCCGCCGCGTCGCCCGTGTCAATGGGAGTAGGGGCCGACGAACCAATCGGAACGAAAGGGTGAGGCATGCCTCCCAAGAAGAAGAAGATCTCCGCGGTCGTCAAGGTCCAGCTGCAGGCCGGCCAGGCCACGCCCGCGCCGCCGGTGGGTACCGCCCTCGGCCCGCACGGCGTCAACATCATGGACTTCTGCAAGCAGTACAACGCGGCCACGGAGTCCCAGCGCGGCAACGTCATCCCCGTAGAGATCACCATCTACGAGGACCGCTCGTTCAGCTTCGTCACCAAGACCCCGCCGGCCGCGCAGCTGATCAAGAAGGCCGCCGGCGTCGACAAGGGCAGCGGCGAGCCGCACAAGAGCAAGGTCGGCTCGATCACCCGCGACCAGCTTCGCGAGATCGCCGCGACCAAGATGCCGGACCTCAACGCCAACTCGCCCGAGCAGGCCGAGAAGATCATCGCGGGCACCGCCCGCTCCATGGGCATCACCGTCGCCGACTGACGACGGCCTACGTAACCCCGGTGGGAGGGCCGCGCGCAGGCCCGCACCACGACCTCCAGATCAGGAGACACCAATGAAGCGCAGCAAGGCATACCGCAACGCCGACACCAAGATCGACAAGTCGGCGCTGTACAGCCCGGCCGAGGCCGTGAAGCTGGCCAAGGAGACCTCGCCGACCAAGTTCGACGCCACCGTCGAGGTCGCGTTCCGGCTCGGGGTGGACCCCCGTAAGGCCGACCAGATGGTCCGTGGCACCGTCAACCTGCCGCACGGCACCGGTAAGACCGCCCGCGTGCTGGTCATCACCGGTGGCGCCAAGGCCGACGAGGCCCGCGACGCCGGCGCCGACTACGTCGGTTCCGACGACATGATCGAGCGGATCCAGGGCGGCTGGCTCGACTTCGACGCCGTCGTGGCGACCCCGGACATGATGGGCAAGGTCGGCCGGCTCGGCCGCGTGCTCGGCCCCCGTGGCCTCATGCCGAACCCCAAGACCGGCACCGTCACCACCGACGTGTCCAAGGCCGTGACCGAGATCAAGGGCGGCAAGATCGAGTTTCGCGTGGACCGCCACGGGAACCTGCACTTCATCGCCGGCAAGACGTCCTTCACGGAGAAGCAGCTCGTGGAGAACTACGCCGCCGCGCTGGAGGAGATCCTGCGGCTCAAGCCGTCGGCGGCCAAGGGGCGCTACATCAAGAAGGCGACCCTGAGCACGACGATGGGCCCGGGCATCCCGGTCGACCCCAACGTCACCCGCAACCTCACCGCGGAGATGGAAGAGTCCGCGGCGAGCTGACGAGCGAGCCTGTGAGCAGCGGGGCAGTGAGCACCGCGGCGAGCTGACGCGTCACCGAACCACGAAGGGGCGTTCCCGTTACGGGGGCGCCCCTTCGCGTCGCTCATCCCGAGGTACGACTCACGTCGCACACGGGGGCGCCGGATCTGGTCCCCTCGGGGGATGTTTAGGAGATCTTGAGCGGCAACACTCGATAGTGGCAGAACCAGGTGTTCGCGCTCATATCGAGCGGGGGGCCGTACGCGATACGCAGGAGGGTTCACAATGGTTCGTCGATATGCCGTTGGTACGGCCGCTGGTGCCGCCCTGGTGGCCGCCCTTGCCGGGTGCGGGAGCGCCGGCGGGGGAGGCGGCACCGGCGCCGTGAACGTATCGGCCGCTCAGGCGATCAGCCTCGCGGCCCAGAAGACCAGCACCGTCAAGTCCTACAAGGTGGACATCACCGAGAGCGGGACCGGGCAGGCGTCTTCCAAGGCGCACGGCGTCGTCCAGGTCCGGCTCCGTCCCGACCTCGCCGCCGTCGGCACGCTCGACCAGGCCGGCTTCGGCGGCCACTCGGTGGAGTCCGGTCTGCGCGCGATCCTGCTCGGCGACAACCTGTACGGGAAGGTCCCCTCGCAGCTCACGCAGTTCACCGGCGGCAAGCCGTGGGTGAAGTTCTCGGTCTCCAAGGCCGCGCAGCAGGCGGGCGTGGACCTGAACCAGATCCTCAAGCAGGCCGACCCGGCGCAGCAGACGAAGATCTTCACCAGCTCGAAGGACGTGCGCAAGGCCGGCACCCAGACGATCGACGGCGTCAAGACCACCCACTACACCGGGACGATCACCGCGAAGGACGCCGCGGCGCAGCTCAACGGCAAGGCCAAGCAGTCGTTCCAGGACCTCTACCAGAAGAGCGGTGGGAAGAGCGTCGCGTTCGACCTGTGGGTCGGCGCGGACAACCTGCCGCGCAAGCTGACGGCGAAGAGCTCCACGTCGGACGGTGCGGCCACCGCCACGATGGTCTACAGCGACTACAACAAGTCCGTCAGCGTGTCCGCGCCGCCGGCGAGCCAGGTGGCGGACGGCAACCAGCTGATGCAGAACCACCGCGGTGGCACGGGCCTCCCGGGCTGACCAAAGCGGCAACGGCCTCCCGGGCTGACAAGGCGGCACGTGCAGCCTGAGCCGACCAAGGCGGCACCGGCTTCCCGGGCCGACCAAGGTGGCACCGGTCGGTCTCTCGGGTTGACCGAGGTCCGGCGGTCCCGGCCGACCACTCTCGCGACGCGCCCCGCGGCTCTCCGCCGCGGGGCGCGTCGCTGTTCGCCCCAGGCGGTTTTGACTCACATTTCGTGGCGGTCGCGGTAACGGTCGCCCAGGCCCCGGGCAAGGCTGCATGTGTTCCCGAAGGCCTTTGCTCTGCTTACGCCGAGTAGGCGGTGGACCGTGCCAGATGTGTACTCAACGTAAGCAGAGCAAAGGGCCGTGGGAGGCGGGGCGGTGAGCGGACAGGTTCGCCTGGTTCGGAGCCGTTCACTCACGAAAATCGAGCCAGAACCCCCAGGCGCGCGCGACCCAGGCCCGAGATGGCGTTCGACCTGCGCATTAGGCTGTGCGCATGGGCCGATCGTGCGAGAGGGCCGGCCTCGATACGTCCGCGTACCCGACCACCTTCATCGGACGTCGATGCGAGATGGCGGAGATCAAAGGCCTGCTCGCGGACAACCGTCTGGTCACGCTGGTCGGCGTCGGTGGGGTGGGCAAGACCCGCCTGGCGCTGCAGGTCGCCGGGAGACTCGACCGGGCCTTCCCAGACGGTGTCTGGTTCGTCCGCCTGGCCAAGCTGACGGATCCGGGCCTGCTGGTCCATGTGGTCACCGCGACACTAGGGTTGCGTGACGAGGTCGGCCAGTGGGACCCGCCGACACTCGCCGACCGGTTGAGCGATCGGCAGCTGCTGATCGTGTTGGACAACTGCGAACACCTGATCAAGGAATGTGCCCGGTTGGTGGGTGTGGTGCTGCGCGGGGCTCGGGGGATCCGGGTCCTCACCACGAGCCGAGAGCCTCTGTTGCTCCCTGGGGAGCAGCTCGTGCAGGTGCCGCCACTGGGGTTGCCGGACGCCGACACCCTTGCACCGCTGGAATCCCTGAAACGGTGCGACAGCGTACGGTTGTTCGCGGAGCGGGCGGCGCAGGTGCTCCCAGGCTTCACCGTGGGCGAGGACAACCGCTCGACGGTGACCGACATCTGCCGGCAGCTGGAAGGGATCCCGCTCGCCATCGAGCTGGCGGTGGCGCAGTTGCGATCTCTTTCGCTCGAACAACTGCGTGCTGGACTTGGGGACCGCTACCGACTGCTGCGGGCCGAGTGGCAGGACCTGCCGGATCGGCAGCGGACACTGCGGGCGCTCATCGACTGGAGCTTCCAGCTGTGCTCCGCCAAGGAGCAGACGGTATGGCTCCGATCGTCGGTGTTCCGTGGGGGATTCGATCTGGAGGCCGCGGAGGCGGTCTGTCCCGACGACGACCTGACGGCCGACGAGGTGCTCGAACAGGTCGGTCTGCTGATCGACAAGTCGGTTCTGCTGTGCGAAGGGTGCAGCGGGCGGAACCGGTACCGGATGCTGGAGACGCTGCGTGAGTACGGCGCCGCGCGCCTGGGCGAGTCCGGCGAGGCCGGAGCGGTGATGCGCCGGCACCGCGACTGGTATCGGCGGCTGGCACGGCATGTGTCCGACGAGATCTTCGGCCCCGACCAGCTCGAATGGTTCACGCGCCTACGCGCCGATCATGCGAACCTGCGGGTGGCATTGGAGTGCGATTCGACCGATCCCGGCGAGGCCGAAGCCGTTCAGCGAGTGGCTGCCGATCTGCGGTCCTACTGGTTGGTGACAGGATTCCTCGGCGAGGGACGGCGGGTGCTGGACCGCGCCCTCGCGATGGACACCCGGCCGACCGGGGCGCGCGCCGCAGCGCTGTGGGTCGATGCGTGGCTCGCGCTGATGCAGGGGGATCTGGATGCCGCGCGGCCGCTTCTGAAGGAGAGCGGTGATCTGGCCGAGAAGGTGCGCGACGAGGTGGCCGGTGCCTGGGCGGCGCAGCTCAGCGGCTATGCGGCGATGGGCGCCGGAGAACTGGAGCAGGCCGAGTCGATGTACCGGGAGGCGTTCCCGCACCACAGGGCCACCGGGGATGAACTGGGCATGGTCTGCGCGCTGGACCGGATGGCGGTGCTGGCCGCTCTCAACGACGACTTCGCCACCGGACTTTCGTTCTGCGAGGAGGCTCTCGCCCTGTGCGAAGCCCGTGGTGAGCGATTCAACCGGGCCGTCATGCTGTGGGTGCTCAGCCTGCTGCACTGGAAGCGTGGGGACGGCGCCGCCGCGCGCGCCGCGGCCATGGACAGCATCCGTCTCGCACTGCCGTTCAACGATCCGATCGCCATCGCCCGGGCGGTGGAGGTACTCGCCTGGATCACCGCGATGGAAGGGCACCACGAGCAGGCCGCCACGCTGTTCGGCGCGCTCGATGGGCTGTGGCGGTCGTTCGGCGGGGCTCCTTTCCCCTATCTGCGGCGCTACCACGAGGAATGCGTCGCGAAGACGCGTGACGGCTTTGGACGCGCCGCTTATCGCGCCGCCTTCCAGCGCGGCGGGTGCATGTCCAGCGCAGACCTGCTCGCCTGCGCACTCGGTGGGTCGGCACCGGGCGCCCCGATGGCATCGGACGGCCCCGTTACGCCGGACAGCAGGTCCGCGACGGCCCTCACCCACCGGGAACGCCAGGTCGCCGAGCTCGTTGCCCAGGGGTTGAGTAACAAGCAGATCGCCGCACGGCTCCTGATCGCCCAGCGCACCGCCGAGAGCCACGTCGAGCACGTGCTCGACAAACTCGGCTTCACCTGCCGCGCGCAGATCGCCGCGTGGTTCGTACGGGAAGACCACGGCTCCACGGACGTGCCGTAAGCGACTGGATTGAACCGAAGCGATCTCTGTGGCGTCGTAATTCTTTGTCCGCCGCAGCAGGCTGCCCCGCAGCGTGCGCACACCAACTCCGAAGGAAACGCGATGATCCGCCGAACCGCCGTCCTCGCCGTCACCGGGTCCACCCTGGCCCTGTCCCTCGCCGCCTGCGGCGGAGGGGGAGGCGGCAAACAGGCGCAGGGAAGCGAACCGAAGTCCGCCAACGCGGCGATCGCGGCCGAGCAGGCCGTGAACAAGGTGTCGCAGAAGGCCAGCGAGATCAAGACGTTCCAGGCCGCGGTCACCTCCCACACCACGATGTCCGGGCAGAAGACGGAGATGACCGGCCGGATCTCCTACCGGCTCAAGCCCAGCCTGGCGATGAAGATGAGCATCCCCAGCATGTCGGTGAACGGCCGGGACACCGGCGGCTTCCAGGAGGTCCTCCTGGGCGACAACCTGTACATGAAGATGGCGGCGCTCTCGAACCGGAGCGGCGGCAAGCCGTGGCTCAAGATGTCGCTCAGCAAGCTGGGCGCCCGGAGCGGCCTCGACATCAAGTCGCTGATGAACCAGTCGCAGCAGGCCGACCCCTCGGCCAACGTACGGATGCTGACCGCCTCCAAGGACGTGCGCAAGGTCGGATCCGAGACCGTCGACGGCACGCCGACCACCCACTACCAGGGCACCTACTCCGTACAGCAGGCGCTGGCCAAGCTCGCCAGTGACCAGCGCGAGAAGATGCAGCAGCTCGTCGCCAAGACCGGGCTGGACAAGATGGAGTTCGACCTGTGGGTCGACGACCAGCAGCTCCCGCGCAAGATGGCGGTCAAGAGCCCGGCGGGCAGCCAGGTGCAGACGAACACCACGACGACGTACAGCGGCTTCAACAAGCCCGTCTCCATCGCGGCCCCGCCCGCGAGCCAGACCGGCTCCGCCGGCTGACGCTCGTGCGTCCGGCGGGCCCGCTCCGTCGATGACCCTGGATCCCTGGCGGTTGCCGCGAGAAGGCGGCGGCCGGCAGGGATCTGCTTGTTTCAGCCTCCCTTCGCCCGCAGGCGCGGCAGCATCGCGGAGCGCGCCGCACGCCCGCGCCGTCGACCTCGCGGGATGGGGAGGTCCACCGCGTCCGTACGCGATTTGGCGTGTGCCGGTGCATCGCGTACTCTGTTCAACGCCGAAGACCGCCGGTCGTCACCCACGGGGTGACTGAAGGTCCCGCAGAGCGGGCGGCCCGCGCAGGTGAGATCGAGAGCTGAGACGTGACCTGGTGCTGGTCATGTTCACGCCCCGTGCGCCTGCGCCGGGGCGTTCTGTATTTTCTGGGCCTTTGACCGGTGGCACATCTGGAAGGAGGCCCATGGCGAGGGCGGACAAGGCGGCGGCGGTCGCCGAGCTCAAGGACGAGTTCGAGAGCTCGAGCGGTGCCGTGCTGACCGAGTACCGCGGGCTCACCGTCGCGCAGATCAGCGAGCTGCGCCGATCGCTCGGTGAGAATGCACGTTTCGCCGTGGTGAAGAACACGCTGACCAAGATCGCCGCGCGCGAGGCCGGGGTCACCGAGGAGCTCGAGCAGCTGCTCCAGGGCCCGTCGGCGATCGCGTTCGTCAAGGGCGATGTGGTCGAGGCCGCCAAGGGCCTGCGTGACTTCGCCAAGGCCAACCCGAACCTGGTGATCAAGGGCGGCGTCGTCGACGGCAAGCCGATGACGTCCGAGGACATCACCAAGCTCGCCTCCCTCGAGTCGCGCGAGGTTCTCCTCGCGAAGCTCGCGGGCGCGATGAAGGCGTCGATGGGCAACGCCGCCGCTCTCTTCAACGCCCTGCCGGTCAAGGCCGCTCAGCTGGCCGAGGCCCTGCGGGTCAAGCGCGAAGAGGAAGGCGGGGCCGCCGCGGCTCCCGCCGAGGCGCCGGCCGAGACGTCGGACGAGGGTTGATCCCGCGGTCGTAACAGACCTGAAGTACCCCACCCGCTCGAGCGACGCGGGTTTTCAACAGGAGGAAGCAACACCATGGCGAAGCTCAGCACGGACGACCTGCTCGACGCTTTCAAGGAGATGACCCTTCTCGAGCTCTCCGAGTTCGTGAAGCAGTTCGAGGACACCTTCGACGTCAAGGCCGCCGCCCCCGTCGCGGTCGCCGCCCCCGGCGCCGGCGCCCCGGGTGCCGCTGCCGAGGCCCCCGAGGAGAAGGACGAGTTCGACGTCGTCCTCGAGGCCGCCGGCGACAAGAAGATCCAGGTCATCAAGGAGGTCCGCGCCCTCACGAGCCTGGGCCTCAAGGAGGCCAAGGACCTCGTCGACGGCGCGCCGAAGCCGCTGCTGGAGAAGGTCAACAAGGAGACGGCCGACAAGGCCAAGGAGGCCCTGGAGAAGGCCGGCGCGACGGTCACCGTCAAGTAAGGCGTCTTCTCCCGCGCTTTCTCAGCGCTCTTCGAGGGCGGTCACCCATCCGGGTGGCCGCCCTTCGGCGTTCTCGCGGCAGACGCTTACCTATCAAGCGCTTGGTTGATAGAATTCGGCCATGCAAGTGATCATTTCTCGACGTTCCGTACGCGCGCACGGGCACCGGGTCACCGGACGACCCCTTCACAACGGAACTGTTGGACCGCTAGTCTCATAAGTCGGACTCGAGTAACGATCTGCTTACAAGGCGGCCCGCGCGCCGATGACTACGGTTTTACCTCTTCCAATCGAGCGAGGGATGACTACGGTAGGTGGACGCGGCACGCACGATGGCCCCCGGCCACTGTTCAGTGGCTCTGTGTGATCCGGCGACGTAACCCATCGGTAACTCGCTCGTTGTACCGGACACCCCCGGGCTGGCTGGACGAAAGGTGACGAGTGGGCGTCGAAATCAGAGTCGAAGGGCTGACCAAGTCCTTCGGGCGTCAGGTCATCTGGGAGGACGTCACGCTGACGCTGCCCGCCGGCGAGATCTCCGTCCTCCTCGGACCCTCCGGCACCGGCAAGTCGGTGTTCCTCAAGACGATGGTCGGGCTGCTCAAGCCGGACCGCGGTCACTGCTGGATCGACGGCAAGGACATGCCGAACCTCCGCGAACACGACATGTACGAGGTGCGGAAGCTCTTCGGCGTCCTGTTCCAGGACGGCGCGCTGTTCGGCTCCATGAACCTCTTCGACAACATCGCCTTCCCCCTGCGCGAGCACACCCGGAAGTCCGAGTCCGAGGTCCGGCGCATCGTCATGGAGAAGATGGAGATGGTCGGCCTCGCCGGGGCCCAGCAGAAGTTCCCCGGTGAGATCTCCGGCGGCATGCGGAAGCGCGCCGGGCTGGCCCGCGCACTCGTGCTCGACCCGGAGATCATCCTCTGTGACGAGCCCGACTCCGGCCTGGACCCGGTCCGCACGGTGCTGCTCAACCAGCTGATCGTCGACCTCAACGCCGAGATCGGGGCGACGATCCTCATCGTCACCCACGACATCAACACCGCCCGTACCGTGCCGGACAACATCGGCATGCTGTTCCGCCGCGAGCTGGTGATGTTCGGGCCGCGCGAGATGCTGCTGTCCAGCGAGGAGCCGGTGGTCCGCCAGTTCCTCAACGCGCGCAAGGTCGGTCCCATCGGCATGTCGGAGGAGAAGGACCTCTCCGAGCTGGAGGCCGAGGCCCGCCTCGGGCGCGACCCGGGACCGCTGCCGCCGATCCCGCCGCAGCTGATGACCAGCGACGGCCGCCTCCGTCGCACGCAGCACGCGCCCGGCGAGTGGCTGCGCGCGCACGGCGTCACGCCGCCGCAGGGGTCGTTCATCGACGAGATGGGCCGTGACTGGCTCCACGAGTGGCCGCGGTACGTCGCGGAGATGTCGGCGGGTGCCGGGCAGCACCACGAAGGGGCCGTCTGATGGCCCGCGCCGGGAAGGTCGCCGACGGTGTGGCCAACGTCACACTGCGCGAGCCCGGCCGGTTCTTCGCGCTGTCGCTCGACACCTTCCGGGCGATGTTCAAGTGGCCGTTCCAGTGGCAGGAGTTCCTGCAGCAGGCGTGGTTCATCGTCAGCGTCACCGTCGCGCCGACGATCATGGTGGCCATCCCGTTCGGCGCGGTGCTGTCGCTGCAGGTCGGCAACCTGATCCGGCAGCTCGGCGCGCAGTCGCAGACCGGCTCGACCGCGGTGCTGGCGATCGTCCGCGAGGCCAGCCCGATCGTCACCGCGCTGCTCATCGCGGCGGCGGCTGGCTCGGCGATCTGCGCCGACCTCGGCGCGCGGAAGATCCGCGAGGAGATCGACGCGATGGAGGTGCTCGGCATCAACCCGCTGCACCGCCTCGTGGTGCCCCGGGTGGTGGCCTGCGCGTTCGTCGGGCTGTTCCTCAACGGGATCGTGTCGGTCACCGGCATCGCCGGCGGCTACGTCTTCAACGTCATGCTCCAAGGAGGCACGCCCGGCGCGTACATCTCCTCCTTCAGCGGCCTCGCCCAGCTGTCCGACCTCTACCAGGCCGAGATCAAGGCGGTCGTGTTCGGCGTCACCGCCGCGCTCGTCGCCTCGTACAAGGGCCTGACCGCCTCCGGCGGCCCGAAGGGCGTGGGTGACGCGGTGAACCAGACCGTCGTCATCGCCGCGATGGCGCTGTTCGTGGAGAACTTCGTGATGAGCGCGCTGTACTTCCAGCTCGTCCCGCAGAAGGGCATGTGATGGCGGCCGGCACGTGGGGCGGGTTCCGGTCCGCCAAGCGCGTCATCGACGCGCCGATGGAGCGCCTGGAGGGCTTCGGCCACCAGATGGCGTTCTACGTCCGGGCGTTCGCCTGGGTCTGGCGGGTCATCTTCCGCTACAAGAAGGAGGTCGTACGCCTGCTGGCGGAGGTCAGCCTCGGCACCGGCGGCCTGGCCGTCATGGGCGGCAGCGTGGCGATCGTCGGCTTCATGACCTTCTTCACCGGCACCGAGGTCGGCCTGCAGGGCTACAACGCCCTCAACCAGATCGGCAGCGCGGCCTTCAGCGGTTTCGTCTCGGCGTACTTCAATACGCGCGAGCTGGCGCCCACCGTGTCGGCGCTCGCGCTGTCGGCCACGGTCGGCTGCGGCTTCACCGCGCAGCTCGGCGCCATGCGGATCAGCGACGAGATCGACGCGCTGGAGGTCATGGGCGTGCCGTCGCTGCCGTTCCTGGTGACGACGCGCCTGGTCGCCGGGATGCTCGCGGTCATCCCGCTGTACGTCATCGGCCTGCTCGCGTCGTTCGTCGCCACCCGGCTGATCGTGACCCTGTCGTTCGGTCAGTCCAGCGGCACGTACGACCACTACTTCTACCTGTTCCTCCCACCACACGACGTGCTGTGGTCGTTCGGGAAGGTCCTGGTCTTCGCGATCCTCGTCATGCTCATCCACTGCTACTACGGCTTCAACGCCAGCGGCGGGCCGCGCGTGGGCCTGGCGGTCGGCCGCGCCGTCCGTACGAGCCTCGTCGTGGTCAACATCGTGGATCTGCTCATGGGGATGGCGATCTGGGGCGCGACCACCACGGTGCGGATCGCCGGCTGAGACGAGAGGTGTGAGTGCGCGATGTCGATTACTGAGCCGGGGGAGGTCACGTGAGTTACACCCCGCCCTTCGGCTCGTGGTCCGAGCGGCTGCGCTACCGCCTGTACGGGCTGGCGTTCGTGCTCGTCGTCGTCCTGCTCGTCGTGCTGATGATCGCGCAGTACAACAAGGCGTTCACGCCCGTCTACCACGTCACCGTGGACAGCGACCGGGCCGGGCTGCAGCTCGTCCCGCACTCCGACGTGAAGGTGCGCGGCCTGATCGTCGGCGAGGTCCGCAAGATCCGGCAGACGCCGAAGGGCGCGGCGATCGACCTGGCGATCGACCCGTCCAAGGCGCCGCTGATCCCGGCGGACTCCTCGGCGCGGATGCTGCCCAAGACGGTGTTCGGCGAGAAGTTCGTCGACATCGTTCCGCCGGCGGGCGCCCTCGGCGGCCGTCACCTGGCGAACGGCGACGTCATCCCGCAGGACCGCTCCACCACCGCCGTCGAGGTCAACCAGGTCCTCGACGACGTCATGCCGATCCTCAACGAGGTCGAGCCGGCCAAGCTCAACGCCACCCTGAACGCCCTGGCCACCGCTCTGCAGGGCCGGGGCGACCAGATCGGGCAGATGCTCGTCGACGCCGACGACTACCTCAAGCGGCTCAACCCGCACCTGCCGACCGTCGTGCACGACCTGCGGCAGCTCGCGGTCGTCAGCGACAACCTCAACGGCGCCGCGCCCGACCTGATCTCGATCATGCAGAACCTCCAGACGACGAACCGGACGATCGTCGACAAGGAGCCCCAGCTCGTGGCCGCCCTCGACAAGGGGATCAACCTCACCGGCCAGGCCACCGAGTTCACCGCCGACAACGAGCCCCGCCTCGTCGGCGCGATGATCGCCAACCGGCAGTCGCTCGCGCTGCTCGCCAAGTACTCCCCGGGCGTGCCGTGCGTCCTGCAGGGCATGGCCAAGCTCACCCCCCGGCTGGTCGACGCGATGGGCGGCAAGCAGCCGGGCGTGCACGTCACGCTCGAGCTGGTCAAGCCGCGACCCGGGTACAAGCCCGGCCTCGACAAGCCGGCGTTCAACGACCATCGCAACCCCCGCTGCTACGGCCTGCCGGACCCGAAGGTGCCGTTCCCGCAGTACCAGCTGCTCGACGGCACCGAGGACGACCAGTGGTGGGCCGGCGGCGCGGGCCGGTCGCTGTCCAGCGTGCTGGTCAAGCCGGGCAGCTCCGCCGACGACGACAGCCTGCTCAAGGGCCTGCTCGGGCCCGCCATGGGCACCCGCGCCGACCAGGTCTCCGACCTCGCCTCGCTGCTCTACAAACCGGCCGCCAACGGAATGGTGGTGACCGTCAAGTGAAGACGACCTCGGCGGCCGTCAAGCTGCTGATCTTCATGGTCATCGCGACGCTGGCCACGGCGGTGCTCGCCGTCGCCATCTCCAACATGCAGTTCGTCGCGAGCCGGAAGTACAACCTGATCTTCACGGACGCGGCCGGCCTGAACTCCGGCGACGAGGTGCGGATCGCCGGCGTGCGCGTCGGCCAGGTCGACGGCATCAAGCTGTACCAGGGGCACCTGGCCAGGGTCACGATCGAGGTGATCAAGGACCAGACCCTGCCGCGCAGCACGCAGGCGCAGCTGCGGTACCGCAACCTGATGGGGCAGCGCTACGTCTCCCTCACCGAGGGCTCCGGGCAGGGCGGCGACCTGCCGGCGGGCGGCACGATCCCCAAGGAGCAGACCCAGCCGGCGCTGGACCTGACCGCGCTGTTCAACGGCTTCCGGCCGCTGCTGCGGGCGATCAAGCCGCAGGACGTCAACCAGCTGACCTACCAGCTCATCCAGGTGCTGCAGGGCGAGGGCGGCACGGTCAACGGGCTGCTCGCGCACGTCGCCAACCTGACCGAGACCCTCGGCAACCGCGACGAGGTCATCGGCCGGGTGATCGACAACCTCGACAAGGTGATCTCCACCATCGACTCGCGCGACCAGGAGGTCTCCGCCCTCATCACGAACCTCAAGAGCCTGGTGTCCGGGCTGGCCACCGACCGCCACGCGATCGGCGAGTCACTCGTCAGCGTCAACCAGCTGGTCTACACGACCAACGGCCTGCTCACCGACGTCCGGCCGTCGGTCAAGGCCGACATCGCCTCGCTCGGCCACCTGTCGAAGGTCCTCGCCGCCAACGGCAACCAGCTGGACAAGGCTTTCAAGACGATGCCGACCAACTTCATGCTGCTGGACCGGGCGGCGTCGTACGGCTCGTGGTTCAACTTCTACCTGTGCAGCCTGGACGCACGCATCGGGCTGCCCGGCAAGGTCTCCTTCAACACTCCGCAGATCCTGAACGAGAACGCCCGATGCAAGGGGTGATCAGGTGAACGAGGCAGCGACGAGGGGAGCGCGGCGGTGAGAGTCTCCTTCCGCGACCGCGACCCCATGGTGATGGGCGTTGTCGGCATGTCGTCGGTCGCCGTGCTCGTGTTCGCCGCGTTCAATCTCACGATCTTCCAGGGCGGCACCGTCTATCACGCGGCGTTCAGCGAGGCCAGCGGGCTCAAGCCGAACGAAGAGGTGCGCATCGCCGGCGTCAAGGTCGGCAAGGTCAAGAGCGTCGGGCTGGAGGGCGACCACGTGAAGGTCGCCTTCACCGCGAACAACGTCCGCTTCGGCACCCAGTCGCAGGTCCGGATCAAGATCTCGACGCTGCTGGGCGCGCACTACCTGGAGGTCGTGCCGAAGGGCGACCGGCACCAGTCCACGCACGCGGAGATCCCCGCGTCGCGCACCGCCCCGTCGTACGAGGTCGTGCCGGCCCTACAGGACCTCTCCGGTCAGCTGCAGAAGATCGACGTGCCGCAGCTCGCGAAGGCGCTCGACACGCTGGACCAGACCCTGAAGTACTCCCCGGACAACGTGCGCCGGACGCTCAGCGGGCTGCGGAAGGTCTCCCAGGCGATCTCCTCCCGCGACGACGAGCTGGGCAGCCTCCTCGGTCACACCCGCAGCCTGACCGGCCTGCTCGCCGACCGCAGCGGCGACCTCGCCCAGCTCGTGTCCGGCGGCGGGCTGCTGCTGCAGGAGCTCAACGACCGGCGCCAGGTGATCACCTCGCTGCTGTCCGGCACGGTCAGCCTCTCCAACCAGATCACCGGGGCGATCGAGGAGAACCGCGCGACGCTGAACCCCGCGATGGTCCAACTCCACCGCGTCGTGAACATCCTGCTGCGCAACCAGGGCAACATCGACAAGTCGCTGAAGACCCTCGGCCCCTTCGTCACCGTCTCGGCGGACGCCACCGCCCAGGGCCGGTGGTTCGACGGCTATCTGCAGAACCTCATCCCGCTCCCGGTCAGGATCGGCCCGGCTCAGCCTCCGATCAATGACCAGAGGAGCGGGACCGGGAAGCGCGCCCCCAGCGGCACGAGCACGGCCGGTACGGGCCGTGAGTGAGATGAGAGGTACGGACGAGGTGTCTCGATCGGAGCGGCCGACGCGCCGCGGGAGAGCGACGCGGATCCTCGCCGCGGCGCTCACGCTGACCGCGGCGGTCTCGGGCTGTTCGTTCCGCGGGGTGTCGTCGCTGCCGCTGCCCGGCGGGATCAACACCGGGTCCGACCCGTACGACGTGAAGATGGTCTTCTCGAACGTCCTCGACCTGGTACCGCGGTCGCAGTGCCGGGTCGACGACGTTCCGGTCGGCCAGGTCACCAAGATCCGCCTGGTGAACTGGCAGGCCGAGGTCACCTGCCGGCTTCGCAGCTCGGTCGACCTGCCCGGCAACGCCGTCGCCACGATCTCCCAGACCAGCCTCCTCGGCGAGAAGTTCGTGGCGCTGTCCGCGCCGCAGGGGCAGGCGCCGCAGGGCAAGCTCGCCCAGGGCGCGGTGATCCCGCTCGAGCGCACCACCCGCAACACCGAGGTCGAGGAGGTGCTGTCGGCGATGTCCATGCTCATCACCGGCGGCGGCCTCGAGCAGGTCTCCACGATCAACCACGAGCTCAACGCCGCGATGCAGGGCCGCACCACGCAGATGCGCGACCTGCTCGACCGCGTGAACACCTTCGTCGGCACGCTCGACCGGCAGAAGGCCCAGATCGTCACCACGATCGACAAGGTCGACCGGCTGGCCGCCACGCTCGCCCGGCACAACCAGACGATCGCCGACACGATCGACAGCACCGGCCCGGCCGTGAAGATCCTCGCCCAGCAGCGGCAGGACCTCACCAAGCTCCTCGTGAACATGGACAAGCTGGGCACCGTGGCCACCCGGGTGATCAACCGCTCGCACGACGACACGGTCGCCAACCTCAGGTCGCTGCAGACGGTGCTGCAGAACACCGACAAGGCGAGCAGCGTCATTCCGAAGGTCCTCGGCGGCCTGTTCACCTTCCCGTTCCCGCAGACGGTCTCTCAGGCGCTCAAGGGCGACTACGGCAACCTGTTCGCCACCCTGGACCTCAACGTGGGCAACATCGCGCACAACTTCCTCGCCGGCACGGCGCTCGACGGCGCGGCCAAGACGGCCGAGAAGCTGCAGGCGTCCCTGCCGGCGCCCCGCACCGCCGTCCCCGACAACCCGCTCGGCGTCCTCCCGCAGGGCGGCACGGGTGGGTCCGACCAGGGCGGGACCAGCGGCTCGCAGCAGGGCGGCGGCGGCATCCTGCCGCCACTGGGCATGCGCGGCGGCGCGCCAGGCGACGACCTGGGCGCCGTGCTGAGCGGAGGCACCGCATGATCATCAAGCGTGGCGTCAAGATCCAGCTGACGATCTTCGCGATCATCACGGTGCTGACCATGGCCTACACCCTCGTGAACATCATCGGGATCGGCCAGTCCGTCCTCGACCTGCGCTACCGCGTCTACGTCGACATGGCCGACTCCGGCGGCATCTTCACCAACGCCGAGGTCACCTACCGGGGGGTCACGGTCGGCCGGGTGGGGCCGCTCCACCTGACGAAGGACGGCGTCCGCGTCGAGTTGCGCATCAACCGCGACACCAAGGTGCCGGACAACGACGTGCAGGCGTACGTTCTCAACCGGTCCGGCGTCGGCGAGCAGTACGTCGACCTGCGTCCCGCCGGCAACGGCCCGTCGCTCAAGAGCGGCGACACCATCCCGCGCAGCCACACGCACCTGCCCGTCCAGACGTACGAGCTGCTGCACAACATCGACGCGCTCGTGCGGACCGTGAACCCCAAGGACCTCGGGACGGTCATCGACGAGCTCGACAAGGGCCTGTCGGGCGAGGGCCCGGACCTGCAGTCGCTGATCGACTCCAACAAGAAGATCCTGGCCGCGCTGAACGACACCTACCCCGAGACGATCGCGCTGCTCAACAACGGCCGTACGGTCCTGGACACGCAGGTCGACGAGGGGTCGGTCTTCCGGGAGTTCTCCGCCAACCTCGCCTCGCTGACGGCCGAGCTCAAGCGTGACGACCCCGACGTCCGCAAGTTCCTGAACGTCACGCCGGGCGCGCTCGACCAAGGCCAGGATCTGCTCGACCGCCTCGAGCCGACCCTGCCCACCCTGCTCGCCAACGGCTCAGTGGTCGGGTCGGTGCTGACCTCGCGCACCACGCAGCTGCGGACGCTGCTCACCACCTACCCGCTCATCGTCGGCGGCGCCTTCAGCGTCACCCCCGGCGACGGCACGGTGCACTTCGGCCTGGAGCTCAACTTCAACCAGCCGCCGGTCTGCACCAAGGGCTACGGGGGCACACGCGTGCGCTATCCGCAGGACACGCGGCCGGCGACCATCAACCCCAACGCCTCCTGCAAGGCACCCAAGGGCGCCACGACAGCCGTTCGCGGCTCCCGCAACGCGCCCCCGGCCGGTCCGTACCCGAAGCTGCCCGAGGGCGCCACGGACGGTGCCGGCTTCCCGTACGAGACCTCGGAGGGGTCGGGCGGCGGCCGTTCGGACGCGGCGAAGCAGACGTCGGCGACCGGCGGGTCGTCGTCGACGGGGGGCGCGCCGACGGGGGGCGCGTCGGCGGGGAGCCCCAGTGCCGGACAGGAGGGATCCTCCGGTCTGCAGACGCTGTTCGTCAGCGGCTACGATCCCCGGACCCGCGTTTACGTGGGGCCCGACGGTAAGCGCTATCGCCTGGGCAAGGTGAGTCAACTGACGGGAGACGCTTCATGGCAGACGCTTCTGCTGAGCCCGATCGTCGGCTGAGCGCCCGCCGCCTCGGGGTGGCGTTCGCGTTCCTGGGGGTGGCCCTCGTGGCCCTCGTTGTGTGGGCGTCGGTCTGGCTCGTGCCCAAGACGTACGCCGCCGACACCCGCAAGTCCGACATCGAGGCAGTGCAGACCGTCGCCCGCCGGGTGGTCACCAACTTCTACTCGATCAGCTACCAGAGCTTCGACGAGGACGCTCAGCGCGTGTACGCCGACATGTCCGACAAGTTCAAGGCGCAGGCCGTCCAGCAACTCGGCACCAACTGGAAGCAGACCGTCGTGACCAACAAGCTGGTCTCCAGCGCGGCGGTCTCCGCCTGCGGAGTGGTCAACATCGACGCCAAGTCGGCCGAGGTCATGGTCACCGTACGGCGGACCGCGCAGTCCGCCCAGGTCACGACGCCGTCCTCGACGTGGCAGAGCGCGCAGGTCCAGCTCACCAAGGTCGGCGGTCACTGGCGGGTCTCCGGGATGGGAGGGCTGCAATGACCGCGGTCACCAGGCGCAAGGACAAGAAGACCGAGGAGACCTCCGGCGAGGAGACGGCGGCGAAGAGCACGCCGCCGCGGTCGTCGGCCACCACACCACTGGTCATCCTGGCCTGTGCGGTCCTCGTCGCGGCCCTCGGCTGCCTGGCCCTGTGGCACCAGCGGAGCGAGGACGACGCGGCCGAGAGCGCCCGCGAGGACGGCCTGGCGGCCGCGCAGTCCGCGGCCAAGGACCTGCTGTCGTACAACTACCGGACGCTGGACTACGACCTCGGCAAGGCGCGCTCCGAGATGACGCCGGCGATGGCGAAGTCCTACGACGAGTACTGGAAGATCTTCCGGCCGTCGGTGGAGAAGAGCCAGACCCAGGCGCTGACCCAGATCCAGGTCGC
The DNA here is from genome assembly GCF_054775715.1 of Actinoallomurus acanthiterrae. Lineage (NCBI taxonomy): Bacteria > Bacillati > Actinomycetota > Actinomycetes > Streptosporangiales > Thermomonosporaceae > Actinoallomurus > Actinoallomurus acanthiterrae. The sequence continues at coordinate 1,329,068 of NZ_BAAHCO010000001.1, forward strand.
GGCGGTGACGCAGGCGACGCCCACCCGCCTCGAGGCGCTCTTCTTCGTCAAGATGATCTCGGTGAACGCCGCGCACAAGGAGCCTCAGGTCGACACGTCCTGGCCGCGGCTGCAGATGAAGAAGATCGGCAAGAAGTGGTTGATCGACGGCCCGCGGATGACCACCCCGCCGCCGGCGTCGGGCCCGACCGCGACCCCGACGCCGAGGCCTTCCGCGTCGAAGAAGTGACATTGATCCACATCCGAGCCGCCGCGCGGTCCCGCGCGGGGGCGGCCGGTGGCGTGGGCGGGTACGGACAGGTGCCCGCTTCCCCGTAAACTATGGGCTTCCTCACCCTCGCCCGAGGGGCGGAATGTCCATGTCTAGTCTTGACGTGGGGCCGCTGACGAGCGATGCTGCGGAGCAACTGTGATGCATACCGTGGCACTGCGCTCGACAGCGGTGTAGCGTTCGGCTACACTGCCCCTTTGCGCTGCCCTCTGACTATCCACACATCGACAGCCCCGTTTCGGCGGGGTTCCATCGGCGTGGATCGTCTGGCGTGCGCGCGTCGTCAGTCCGCCGCGAGCCCTCGGAAGGACCACTCTTGGCAGCCTCGCGCAACGCCTCGACAACCGCAACCGGTCCGAACCGCGTTTCTTTCGCGCGAATCAAGGAGCCTCTGGAAGTTCCGGATCTCCTCGCGCTGCAGACCGAGTCCTTTGACTGGTTGCTCGGTAACGAGAGGTGGAAGGCCCGGGTCAATGCGGCCCAGCAGGCCGGTCGTAAGGACGTCCCGACCCAGTCGGGACTCGAGGAGATCTTCGAAGAGATCAGTCCCATCGAAGACTTCTCCGGCACCATGTCCCTCTCGTTCCGGGATCACCGGTTCGAGCCGCCGAAGTACTCCGTCGAGGAGTGCAAAGACAAGGACATGACCTTCTCCGCCCCGATGTTCGTCACGGCGGAGTTCATCAACAACTCCACGGGGGAGATCAAGAGCCAGACGGTGTTCATGGGTGACTTCCCGCTCATGACGCCGCGAGGCACTTTCATCATCAACGGCACCGAGCGTGTCGTCGTCTCACAGCTCGTCCGATCGTCCGGCGTCTACTTCGACCGGGCCCTGGACAAGACGTCCGACAAGGACATCTTCGGCGTCAAGGTCATCCCGTCGCGCGGCGCGTGGCTGGAGTTCGAGGTCGACAAGCGCGACAACGTCGGCGTCCGCATCGACCGCAAGCGCAAGCAGAGCGTCACCGTCCTGCTCAAGGCGCTCGGTTGGGACGACGCCCGCATCCTTGAGCGCTGGGGCGACTACGAGTCCATGCGCGTCACCCTCGAGAAGGACCACACCACCGGGCAGGATGACGCCCTGCTCGACATCTACCGCAAGCTGCGCCCGGGCGAGCCTCCGACGAAGGAGTCCGCGCAGACGCTTCTGGAGAATCTCTACTTCAACCCGAAGCGTTACGACCTCGCCAAGGTCGGCCGCTACAAGGTCAACAAGAAGCTCGGCCTGGACCTGGACCTCACCCAGGGCACGCTGACCGAGGACGACATCGTCACGACCATCGACTACCTCGTCCGGCTGCACGCCGGTGAGGAGGAGGTGACGGGCCCGGCGGGTCGCACGATCCCCGTCGAGACCGACGACATCGACCACTTCGGCAACCGTCGTATCCGCTCGGTCGGCGAGCTGATCCAGAACCAGGTCCGCCTGGGTCTGGCCCGCATGGAGCGCGTCGTCCGCGAGCGCATGACCACGCAGGACGTCGAGGCGATCACGCCGCAGACCCTGATCAACATCCGCCCGGTCGTGGCGTCGATCAAGGAGTTCTTCGGCACCTCGCAGCTGTCGCAGTTCATGGACCAGACCAACCCGCTCGCGGGCCTGACGCACAAGCGGCGTCTGAACGCCCTCGGCCCGGGCGGTCTGTCCCGTGAGCGGGCGGGCATGGAGGTCCGTGACGTCCACCCGTCGCACTACGGCCGCATGTGCCCGATCGAGACGCCGGAAGGCCCGAACATCGGCCTGATCGGTTCGCTGAGCTCGTACGGGCGGGTCAACTCGTTCGGCTTCATCGAGACGCCGTACCGCAAGGTCGTCGACGGCCGGGTCACCGAGCAGATCGACTACCTCACCGCGGACGAGGAGGACCGGCACGTCGTCGCGCAGGCGAACACGCCTCTCGAGGACGACGGCACCTTCGTCGAGAACCGCGTCCTGGTCCGCCGGAAGGGCGGCGAGGTCGAGTTCATCCCGCCGTCCGAGGTCGACTACATGGACGTCTCGCCGCGCCAGATGGTGTCGGTCGCGACCGCCATGATCCCGTTCCTCGAGCACGACGACGCGAACCGCGCGCTCATGGGCTCCAACATGCAGCGCCAGTCCGTCCCGCTGCTGCGCAGCGAGGCGCCGCTGGTCGGCACCGGCATGGAGTACCGCGCGGCCACCGACGCCGGCGACGTCATCACCGCCGAGAAGGCGGGTGTCGTCGAGGAGGTCTCGGCCGACTACATCACCGTGATGAACGACGACGGCACGCGCACGACCTACCGTGTCGCCAAGTTCAAGCGGTCCAACCAGGGCACCTGCTTCAACCAGAAGCCCATCGTCGACGAGGGCCAGCGGGTCGAGGTCGGCACCGTGGTCGCCGACGGTCCGTGCACGGACGACGGCGAGATGGCGCTCGGCAAGAACCTCCTGGTGGCGTTCATGCCGTGGGAGGGCCACAACTACGAAGACGCGATCATCCTCTCCCAGCGTCTGGTGCAGGACGACGTCCTGTCCTCGATCCACATCGAGGAGCACGAGGTCGACGCCCGTGACACCAAGCTGGGCCCGGAGGAGATCACCCGGGACATCCCGAACGTCTCCGAAGAGGTCCTGTCCGACCTGGACGAGCGCGGCATCATCCGCATCGGCGCCGAGGTCACCACGGGCGACATCCTGGTCGGCAAGGTCACGCCGAAGGGCGAGACCGAGCTGACCCCGGAGGAGCGCCTGCTGCGCGCGATCTTCGGCGAGAAGGCCCGCGAGGTCCGCGACACCTCCCTGAAGGTGCCGCACGGCGAAGAGGGCAAGGTCATCGGGGTCCGCGTGTTCAGCCGGGAAGAGGGCGACGAGCTCCCGCCGGGCGTGAACGAGCTGGTCCGGGTGTACGTCGCCCAGAAGCGCAAGATCACCGATGGTGACAAGCTGGCCGGCCGTCACGGCAACAAGGGCGTCATCTCCAAGGTGCTGCCGATCGAGGACATGCCGTTCCTCGAGGACGGCACCCCGGTCGACATCGTCCTCAACCCGCTCGGTGTGCCCGGCCGAATGAACGTCGGCCAGGTACTGGAGACCCACCTCGGGTGGGTCGCCAGCCGAGGGTGGAAGGTCGACGGGGACGACGCCGAGTGGAAGCGCCAGCTGAAGGCCATCGGCGCGGACGCGGCCGACCCGGGCACCAACGTCGCCACTCCGGTGTTCGACGGCGCCCGCGAGGAGGAGATCACCGAGCTGCTCGACGCCACCATGCCGAACCGTGACGGCAACCGCATGGTGCAGAAGACCGGCAAGGCGCGGCTGTTCGACGGCCGCACCGGTGAGCCCTTCAAGGACCCGATCGCGGTCGGTTACATCTACATCCTGAAGCTGCTCCACCTGGTCGACGACAAGATCCACGCTCGTTCGACCGGCCCGTACTCCATGATCACCCAGCAGCCGCTCGGCGGTAAGGCCCAGTTCGGTGGCCAGCGCTTCGGTGAGATGGAGGTCTGGGCGCTGGAGGCGTACGGCGCCGCCTACGCCCTCCAGGAGCTGCTCACCATCAAGTCCGACGACGTCCTCGGCCGCGTGAAGGTGTACGAGGCCATCGTCAAGGGCGAGAACATCCCTGAGCCGGGCATCCCTGAGTCCTTCAAGGTGCTCATCAAGGAGATGCAGTCGCTGTGCCTCAACGTCGAGGTGCTCTCCAGCGACGGCATGTCCATCGAGATGCGTGACACCGACGAGGACGTCTTCCGCGCTGCGGAAGAGCTCGGCATCGACCTGTCCCGGCGTGAGCCGAGCAGTGTCGAAGAGGTCTGAGGGACGGGGAGCCGACGAGTGAACGACGTGGGAGGGCGGCACGGGCGCGCGACAGCGCCCGGCCGCCCACCCGCGGAGTGAGCGAGAAGGCGCCACGGACCTCGGAATCGGCATACGACAACAGGGGACTGGTTAACAAAGTGCTCGACGTCAACTTCTTCGACGAGCTGCGGATCGGCCTGGCCACGGCTGACGACATCCGGCAGTGGTCGCACGGCGAGGTCAAGAAGCCGGAGACGATCAACTACCGGACTCTCAAGCCGGAGAAGGACGGGCTCTTCTGCGAGAAGATCTTCGGTCCGACCCGGGACTGGGAATGCTACTGCGGTAAGTACAAGCGCGTCCGCTTCAAGGGCATCATCTGTGAGCGCTGCGGCGTCGAGGTGACCCGCGCCAAGGTCCGGCGTGAGCGGATGGGCCACATCGAGCTGGCCGCGCCCGTGACGCACATCTGGTACTTCAAGGGTGTGCCGAGCCGGCTGGGCTACCTGCTCGACCTGGCGCCCAAGGACCTCGAGAAGATCATCTACTTCGCGGCGTACATGATCACGCATGTCGACACCGAGATGCGTGAGCGCGACCTGCCGTCGCTGGAGGCCAAGGTCTCCGTGGAGCGGCAGCAGCTCGAGCAGCGCCGTGACGCCGACATCGAGTCCCGGCAGAAGAAGCTCGAGGCCGACCTGGCCGAGCTCGAGGCCGCCGGGGCGAAGGGCGACCAGCGCCGCAAGGTGCGTGAGGGCGCCGAGCGGGAGATGAAGCAGATCCGCGATCGGGCTCAGCGTGAGATCGATCGGCTCGACGAGGTCTGGAACCGCTTCCGCAACCTCAAGGTCCAGGACCTCGAGGGCGACGAGCTGCTCTACCGCGAGATGCGCGACCGCTTCGGCCGCTACTTCGAGGGCGGCATGGGCGCCGCGGCGATCCAGAAGCGCCTGGAGAACTTCGACCTCGACGCCGAGGCCGAGCGGCTGCGGGAGACCATCCGCAGCGGCAAGGGCCAGAAGAAGGCCCGCGCCCTCAAGCGCCTCAAGGTCGTCTCCGCGTTCCTCAACACCCGCAACAGCCCGCGGGGCATGGTGCTCGACTGCATCCCGGTGATCCCGCCGGACCTGCGCCCGATGGTGCAGCTCGACGGTGGCCGGTTCGCGACGAGCGACCTCAACGACCTGTACCGCCGGGTCATCAACCGGAACAACCGGCTGAAGAGGCTGCTCGACCTCGGTGCGCCCGAGATCATCGTCAACAACGAGAAGCGGATGCTGCAGGAGGCCGTCGACGCGCTGTTCGACAACGGCCGCCGCGGCCTGCCCGTCACCGGGCCGGGCAACCGTCCGCTCAAGTCGCTGTCCGACATGCTCAAGGGCAAGCAGGGCCGCTTCCGGCAGAACCTGCTGGGTAAGCGTGTCGACTACTCCGGCCGTTCGGTCATCGTCGTCGGCCCGCAGCTGCGGCTGCACCAGTGTGGTCTGCCCAAGCAGATGGCGCTGGAGCTGTTCAAGCCGTTCGTCATGAAGCGGCTGGTCGACCTCAACCACGCGCAGAACATCAAGAGCGCCAAGCGCATGGTCGAGCGGGCCCGCCCGGCCGTGTGGGACGTGCTCGAAGAGGTCATCACCGAGCACCCGGTGCTGCTCAACCGGGCGCCGACCCTGCACCGCCTGGGCATCCAGGCCTTCGAGCCGCAGCTGGTCGAGGGCAAGGCCATCCAGATCCACCCGCTCGTCTGCACCGCGTTCAACGCGGACTTCGACGGTGACCAGATGGCCGTGCACCTGCCGCTGTCGGCCGAGGCCCAGGCCGAGGCGCGCATCCTGATGCTCTCGACCAACAACATCCTCAAGCCGTCCGACGGCAAGCCGGTCACCATGCCGACCCAGGACATGGTCATCGGTCTGTTCTGGCTGACGACGGAGAAGGAAGGCGCCGACGGCGAGGGCCGCGCGTTCGCCAGCCTCTCCGAGGCGATCATGGCCTATGACCGGGGCGACCTGAACATCCAGGCCAAGATCAACATCCGGCTCAAGGACATCCCGCCGCCGCGCGGCTGGGTCGCTCCGGAGGGCTGGGAGACCGGTCAGCCGATCCGTCTCGAGACGACGCTCGGCCGGGCGCTGTTCAACGAGGCGCTGCCGCCGGACTACCCGTTCGTCAACTACGAGGTCGGCAAGAAGCAGCTGTCGGCGATCGTCAACGAGCTGGCCGAGACCTACCCGAAGGTCGATGTCGCGAACGCGCTGGACGCGCTGAAGGACACCGGCTTCCGGTGGGCCACCCGGTCCGGCGTGACCATCGCGATCGACGACGTCATCGCCCCGCCGAACAAGGCGGAGATCATGGCGTCGTACGAGCGGCGGGCCGACAAGGTCCAGCGCGAGTACGACCGTGGTCTGATCACCGACGACGAGCGCCGTCAGGAGCTCATCGAGATCTGGACCCACGCCACGGCCGACGTCGCCAAGGACATGGAGGCGGCCTTCCCCGCCACCAACCCGATCTGGATGATGATCAACTCCGGTGCGCGCGGTAACCCGCTGCAGCTCCGGCAGATCGCCGGTATGCGTGGTCTGGTCTCCAACCCCAAGGGTGAGACCATCCCGCGGCCGATCAAGTCGTCCTTCCGTGAGGGCCTGTCCGTGGTCGAGTACTTCATCGCCACGCACGGTGCCCGTAAGGGTCTGGCCGACACCGCCCTGCGTACCGCCGACTCGGGTTACCTGACCCGTCGTCTGGTGGACGTCGCGCAGGACGTGATCGTCCGTGAGGACGACTGCGGCACCGACCGTACGATCAAGTTCGCGATCGCGACCAAGGGCGCCGACGGCACCCTGACCAAGATCGCGAACTCCGAGAACAGCCTCGTCGGGCGCAACATCGCGAACGACATCGAGGTGGACGGCACCGTCCTGTTCCGGGCCGGCACGGACCTCAACGACGTGGTGCTCACCCGCCTCATCGAGGCGGGCGTCGCCGAGGTGCGCACCCGCTGCGCGCTGGTCTGCGAGTCCAAGATCGGTGTCTGCGCGATGTGCTACGGCCGTTCGCTGGCCACCGGCAAGCTCGTCGATGTCGGCGAGGCGGTCGGCATCATCGCCGCCCAGTCGATCGGTGAGCCCGGCACCCAGCTGACGATGCGGACCTTCCACACCGGTGGTGTGGCAGGTGTCGACATCACCCACGGTCTGCCGCGTGTCCAGGAGCTGTTCGAGGCGCGCGTCCCCAAGGGCGTCGCCCCGATCAGCGAGGTCGCCGGCCGGATCCGCATCGACGAGACCGAGAAGACCCGCAAGATCGTGGTCATCCCGGACGACGGTGGCGAGGAGATCGCCTACCCGGTGCCGATGCGGTCGCGGCTGAAGGTCCAGGAGGGCGAGCACGTCGAGGTCGGGCAGCAGCTCATCCAGGGCGCGATCAACCCGCACGAGGTGCTGCGCATCCTCGGCCCGCGCGCGGTCCAGCTGCACCTGGTCGACCAGGTGCAGGAGGTCTACCGCTCGCAGGGTGTGTCGATCCACGACAAGCACATCGAGATCATCGTTCGGCAGATGCTGAAGCGGGTCCAGGTGCTGGAGTCCGGCGACACCGACATGCTGCCCGGCGTCGAGCTGGTCGAGCGGCCGAAGTTCGAGGAGCTCAACCGCGCCGTCGTCGCCGAGGGCGGTCAGCCCGCGGTCGGCCGTCCGCAGCTCATGGGCATCACGAAGGCGTCGCTGGCCACCGAGTCGTGGCTGTCGGCGGCCTCCTTCCAGGAGACGACGCGGGTCCTCACGGACGCGGCGATCCACGCCAAGTCCGACCCGCTGGTCGGCCTGAAGGAGAACGTCATCATCGGTAAGCTCATCCCGGCCGGTACCGGCATGCCGCAGTACCGCAACATCCGGGTCGAGCCCACCGAAGAGGCCAAGGCCGCGGTCTACTCCGTCGGGTCCTACGACGAGGGCGCCGAGTACGCCTTCGGCCAGGGCTCCGGCGAGGCCGTTCCGCTGGAGGAGTACGACTTCGGTCAGTACAACCGCTGATTTCCAGCCAGGCCAGGGGCCGCCTCCGGGTTTCCGGGGGCGGCCCCTGGGTCTTTTTCGGGCGACCGCGTACGAGGTCGGTGATTTGCGGTCATGCCGGTGACCAGGCACTCTTGTTCGGTGAACCAGCGGAGGACGCATCGGCCGGTGGCCGACGATCTGACCGGGAAGGCCGTGCGACACCGGCCTTCGGGTGAGGTCGTGCGGCCGGCCTGCCGAAGGCGAGTCGCCCGCGGAGCCAGCGCTGAAGGAGTCTGACGATGACCGAGCAGAACGGCGGCCAGGGATCACACTGGCCACCGCCGGAGCAGCAAGGATCGTCCGAACCGCCCGACAGCGACAAGGGCGCCGCCCCGGGCGGGCAGGACCAGCCGAAGGACCCGGCGCCGCCCACGCCCGAGGAGCCGTCCGCGGACGTCCTCGAGTCGGGCCGCACGGTCATGTTCGGCGCCCCGAGGCGTCCCGCCACTCCGCCCGCGCCCGCTGAGGGCGAGGACAAGGCGGAGAGCGGCGAGAGCACGCCCGGCGAGCAGGCACCGCCGTCGTACGGGACCCCCGGGCAGCCGGGGACGTACGGCCAGCCGGGCACACCGCCCGCCTACGGCACCCCGGGGGCACCGCCCCCGCCGCCTCCCTACGGTCAGCAGCCGTACGGCCAGCCGGGCACACCCCCGCCGTACGGCCAGCAGCCCTATGGACAACAGCCCTACGGCCATCCGGGTGAGCAGCCCCCGCCGCCGTACGGCCAGCAGCCTTATGGCCAGCCGCCCGCCGGCCAGCAGCCGTACGGGCAGCCGGGCACGCCTCCGCCGTACGGTCAGCAGCCGTACGGCCAGCCGGGCACGCCGCCGCCCTACGGTCAGCAGCCCTACGGGCAGCCGGGCGAGCAGGCCTCTCCGTACGCCTCGCCGGGTCAGCAGGCCCCGTACGGTCAGCCGGGCGAGCAGCCGGGCTCGCCCTACGGGCAGCAGGGGGAGCCGCCGGCGTCGCCGTACGGGCAGCCCGGCGAGCAGCCGAACACGTCGTACGGCTCACCGGGAGAGCAGCAGGGCCCGTCCTACGGTCAGCCGGGCCAGCAGCCCGGGGCGCCCTACGGGCAGCAGCCGTACGGACAGCCGCCCGCAGGCCCGTCCTCGTACGGTCAGCCCTCCGGCGAGCAGGGCGGGCAGCAGCAGCCGTCGTACGGCGAGCCAGGGCCCTACGGGCAGCCCGGATACTCCCAGCCGTACGGTCAGCAGCCCTTCGGCCAGAGCGCTCCACCGTTCGGCGAGCCGGGCGGCTCCGCCGGTTCCCGCGAGCCGGAGGCCGGGTCCTCGGCTCCGTCGCCAGGCGCGGAGGAGGACGACGCCGAGCGCACCACGGTCGCGCCGCCGTCGGGCTCAACCGGCGAGCAGCAGGCTCCGACCGCGGATGGCGGCTTCAACGCCGCCGCGACCACGGCCTTCTCGACGGGCGAGCAGCAGGCTCCGCCTGCGGACGGTGGCTTCAACGCCGCCGCGACCACGGCCTTCCGGCCCTCCGAGGGCGAGGAAGGCACCGGGAGCACGGGCGAGCAGTCGCCTCCCTCGTCGTTCGGGGCATCGTCTCCGTCGGCCGGCGGCACCGACCTGCCTCAGCCGCCCTCCACGATGCTGGACCGGCCGCTCGACGCGGAGTCCTCCGGCGGCGAGCCGTCGTCGCAGACCGGCGATCTGCCGGTCTTCGGCGCGCCCGCGGGCGACGTCCCCGCGTACGGCGCCCCGGGCGCGGCCGAGTCCGCGCCGAGCGGGTCCCAGCCGGGCGACGACCAGGGCGACGACGAGAGCGGCGGCACGGAGCGCACGATGCTCGTACCGCCTCCGGAGGCGGGCTTCGCGGCTCAGAGCCGCGTGGACGAGGATCCCCGCCCGTACGGCTCGGACCAGCCCCCTGGCGCGGCGTCGGACATCGACGGCGTCAGCACCACCTCCTTCGGCCAGCCCTCTTCGACCGGGGAGCAGCCGCCGTACGGCGGGCAGCCGGTCGGCGAGTCCGGTCCGCGGCCGTGGGCGCCTCCGACGCCCGGTGGCGAGTCGGGCGGGGGACCGCAGCACGACTCCGGCCCGCAGGCCTTCGGCCAGGGGCCAGGGCAGCCGCAGGGCTTCCCGCAGCAGGGATACGGCCAGCCGGCCTACGGCCAGCAGGGATACGGTCAGCAGCAGGCCCAAGGCCCGCAGGGTCCAGGCCAGCAGGGCACCGGCCCCCAGGGGCAGCCTCAGGGCCAGGGCCAGCAGGCCTATGGTCAGCAGGGATACGGCCAGCAGCAGGACCAGCAGGGCACCGGTCCGCAGGCTCCGGGCCAGCAGGCTTACGGCCAGCAGGGCTACGGCCAGCAGCAGGGTTACGGCCAGCCCGGTCAGCAGCAGCCCGGTCAGCCGGGCTATGGTCAGCAGCAGGCGTACGGTCAGCAGCCGTCGCCGTACGGCGGCCAGCAGTCCTTCGGCGAGGGCGGCTTCCCCGGCTACGGCCAGGCGCAGTCCTCCTCCCGAGAGGACGAGTCGCGGCGCAAGCTCTTCATCGCGCTCGGCGCCGGCGCGGTGGTGCTGGTGATCCTCGTCCTCGTGCTGATCCTCGCCTTGTGAGGCCGGGAGTTCGGGGGTGCCTCTTTCCCCGAGCGGACGCGTAGGACAGAATGCCGACGGGAACATCCGTCGGCATTCTGGCGTTCTCCTAGTGAACGTCCCCCGGCGATTTTCGGCGTGGCGGGGCTTGTTTTGACCTCACGCGCAGGTGTTAGGTAGTCTCTCCCTTCGTGCCCGCGGGTTCGCGGGTTCAACGTGCGTGCACAGTCGGTCGTGGTGACCATCCTCGCGATGGTGAGCCTGACCAGCGTGCGGTGCGGATTCGACTCCCCCGAGTTCGTCGGCCCATTTTCGGGCCGTCGAAGATGTGGCCGGCGCGACACGCCCGACCACGGGGGTGGGGGACGAGGACAAAACTGCAGGTCCTGGCCGCGTAAGTGGTTCGCGACCTGGAGCTGTGCGAGAGCACGGCAGCCAACCAGACTTACCGGCTCAGTACGAGGAAGACGGAGACGCGGTGCCCACGATCCAGCAGCTGGTCCGCAAGGGCCGCCAGGACAAGGTGACCAAGAACAAGACCCCGGCGCTCAAGGGGAGCCCGCAGCGCCGTGGAGTCTGCACGCGCGTCTACACGACGACGCCCAAGAAGCCCAACTCGGCGCTTCGCAAGGTCGCCCGTGTCCGGCTGACGAGCGGGATCGAGGTCACTGCCTACATCCCCGGCGTCGGACACAACCTGCAGGAGCACTCCATCGTGCTCGTGCGCGGTGGCCGTGTGAAGGACCTCCCCGGTGTTCGGTACAAGATCATCCGGGGGTCGCTCGACACCCAGGGTGTTCGGAACCGGAAGCAGGCGCGCAGCCGCTACGGCGCGAAGAAGGAGAAGAGCTGACATGCCTCGCAAGGGTCCCGCAGGCAAGCGCCAGCTGATCGCTGACCCGGTGTACAACTCACCGCTGGTCACCTCGCTGGTCAACAAGGTCCTGCTCGACGGCAAGCGGTCGATCGCGCAGAGTATCGTTTACGACGCACTCGAGGGTTGCCGCGAGAAGACCGGCAACGACCCGGTCGTGACGCTGAAGCGCGCGCTCGACAACGTGAAGCCGACCCTCGAGGTCCGCAGCCGGCGTGTCGGTGGCGCCACCTACCAGGTGCCGGTCGAGGTGCGCCCGGCCCGCAGCACCACCCTGGCGCTGCGCTGGCTGGTGCTGTACGCCCGGCAGCGCCGTGAGAAGACCATGACCGAGCGGCTGATGAACGAGCTGCTCGACGCGAGCAACGGCCTCGGCGCGAGTGTCAAGAAGCGCGAGGACACCCACAAGATGGCGGAGTCCAACAAGGCCTTCGCGCACTACCGCTGGTAATTCCAGCATCTAGTCGTACGAGACAACGAGGACGCAGAAAGTGGCTACCAAGACCGGCGTAGACCTGGCCAAGGTCCGAAACATCGGGATCATGGCCCACATCGACGCGGGCAAGACCACCACCACCGAGCGGATCCTGTACTACACCGGCGTCAACTACAAGATCGGTGAGGTTCATGAGGGCGCTGCCACCATGGACTGGATGGAACAGGAGCAGGAGCGCGGCATCACGATCACGTCCGCCGCGACCACCTGCCACTGGACGGTTGACGACGTCGATCACACCATCAACATCATCGACACGCCCGGTCACGTCGACTTCACCGTCGAGGTGGAGCGCTCGCTGCGGGTTCTTGACGGTGCGGTCGCCGTGTTCGACGGTGTCGCCGGTGTGGAGCCGCAGTCGGAGACGGTCTGGCGGCAGGCCGACCGCTACAACGTGCCGCGGATCTGCTTCGTCAACAAGCTGGACCGCGTCGGCGCGGAGTTCCACCGCTGCGTCGACATGATCGTGGACCGGCTGCACGCCACGCCGCTGGTGCTGCAGATCCCGATCGGCGCCGAGGCCGACTTCAAGGGCGTCGTGGACCTGGTCCGCATGAAGGCCCTGGTGTGGAGCGCCGAGGCTGCCAAGGGCGAGATGTACGACGTCGTCGACATCCCCGACACGCACCTCGACGCCGCCCGCGAGTGGCACGACAAGCTGGTCGAGACGCTGGCCGAGGCCGACGACGAGATCATGGAGCTGTACCTCGAGGGGCACGAGCCCACGACGGAGCAGCTGATCCCGGCCATCCGCCGGGCCACGATCGCGGGCAACCTCACCCCGGTAACCTGCGGCACCGCGTTCAAGAACAAGGGCGTTCAGCCCCTGCTCGACGCGATCGTCAACTACCTTCCCTCGCCGCTCGACGTCGAGGCCATTCAGGGCCACGACATGCGCGACGAGGAGAAGGCGATCGAGCGCAAGCCGAGCGAGGACGAGCCGTTCGCGGCGCTGGCGTTCAAGATCATGAGCGACCCGCACCTCGGCAAGCTGACCTTCATTCGCGTCTACTCGGGCGTGCTGGAGTCCGGTTCCTCGGTCCTGAACAGCGTGAAGGACCGCAAGGAGCGCATCGGCAAGATCTACCGCATGCACGCGAACAAGCGTGAGGAGATCGAGCGCGTGGGCGCCGGCGACATCGTCGCGGTGATGGGTCTCAAGCAGACCACCACCGGCGAGACGCTGGCCGACGACAAGAAGCCGGTCATCCTGGAGTCGATGACCTTCCCCGCGCCGGTCATCAACGTCGCGATCGAGCCGAAGACGAAGGCCGACCAGCAGAAGCTGGGCACCGCGATCCAGCGGCTCGCCGAGGAGGACCCGTCCTTCCAGGTGCGGACCGACGAGGAGACCGGCCAGACCATCATCTCCGGCATGGGCGAGCTGCACCTCGAGGTGCTGGTCGACCGCATGAAGCGCGAGTTCAAGGTCGAGGCCAACGTCGGCCGGCCGCAGGTCGCCTACCGCGAGACCATCCGCCGCAAGGTGGAGAAGGTCGAGTACACCCACAAGAAGCAGACGGGTGGCTCGGGCCAGTTCGGTCGCGTGATCATCGACCTGGAGCCCCTCGGCGGCGGTAGCGACGGCTACGAGTTCGAGAACAAGGTCACCGGTGGCCGCATCCCCCGGGAGTACATCCCGTCGGTGGACGCGGGCTGCCAGGAGGCGGCCGAGTTCGGCGTGCTCGCCGGCTACCCGCTCGTCGGCGTCAAGGTGACGCTGCAGGACGGCGCCTATCACGACGTCGACTCCTCGGAGCTGGCGTTCAAGATCGCCGGGTCCATGGCGTTCAAGGAGGCGGCCCGCAAGGCCGACGCCACGCTGCTGGAGCCGATGATGGCCGTCGAGGTGACCACGCCCGAGGACTACATGGGCGATGTCATCGGCGACCTGAACGGCCGCCGCGGCCAGATCCAGGAGATGGGCGAGCGCTCCGGCGTACGCGTCATCAAGGCGATCGTGCCGCTCTCGGAGATGTTCGGCTACGTGGGTGACCTGCGCAGCAAGACCCAGGGCCGGGCGGTGTTCACCATGCAGTTCGACTCCTACGCCGAGGTTCCGGGGAACGTCGCGCAGGAGATCATCGCCAAGGCGCGGGGCGAATAACCGCACTGCGGCGCAAGACCAACCACTGAAGGAACGCGGTCGTTCAGACGGCCGAGGATCGGAACAAGGAGACACCGGTGGCCAAGGCCAAGTTCGAGCGGACGAAGCCGCACGTAAACATCGGCACCATTGGACACATCGACCACGGTAAGACCACGCTTACCGCGGCGATTACCAAGGTGCTCCATGACAAGCACCCCGACCTCAACCCCTTCACGCCGTTCGAGGACATCGACAAGGCGCCGGAGGAGCGGGAGCGGGGCATCACGATCTCGATCGCCCACGTCGAGTACCAGACGGAGAAGCGTCACTACGCTCACGTCGACTGCCCGGGTCACGCCGACTACATCAAGAACATGATCACCGGTGCCGCCCAGATGGACGGCGCGATCCTGGTGGTCGCGGCGACCGACGGCCCGATGCCGCAGACCAAGGAGCACGTGCTCCTGGCCCGCCAGGTCGGCGTGCCGTACATCGTCGTGGCGCTCAACAAGGCCGACATGGTCGACGACGAGGAGATCCTCGAGCTCGTCGAGCTGGAGGTCCGCGAGCTGCTGTCCGAGTACGAGTTCCCGGGCGACGACGTTCCGGTCGTCCGCGTCTCGGCGCTCAAGGCGCTCGAGGGCGACGCCGAGTGGGGCGCGAAGATCGCCGAGCTCATGGACGCCTGCGACGAGAACATCCCGGAGCCGGTCCGTGAGACCGACAAGCCGTTCCTGATGCCGATCGAGGACGTCTTCTCGATCACCGGTCGCGGCACCGTCGTCACCGGCCGCATCGAGCGTGGCGTCGTCAACGTCAACGAGACCGTCGACATCATCGGCATCAAGGAGACCGCGACCACCACCACGGTCACGGGCGTCGAGATGTTCCGCAAGCTGCTCGACCAGGGCCAGGCGGGCGACAACGTCGGTCTGCTCCTGCGTGGCATCAAGCGCGAGGACGTCGAGCGCGGCCAGTGTGTCATCAAGCCGGGCACGAACACCCCGCACACCGAGTTCGAGGCGCAGGTCTACATCCTGTCCAAGGACGAGGGCGGCCGGCACACGCCGTTCTTCAACAACTACCGCCCGCAGTTCTACTTCCGGACCACGGACGTGACCGGCGTCGTGCACCTGCCCGAGGGCACCGAGATGGTCATGCCGGGCGACAACACCGAGATGCGCGTCGAGCTCATCCAGCCCATCGCGATGGAGGAAGGCCTCCGCTTCGCGATCCGCGAGGGCGGCCGCACCGTCGGTGCCGGCCGTGTGACCAAGATCCTCAAGTAGTAACCACCGCGAGGCGGCGGCCGGGCTCGCCACAGAGTCCGGCCGCCGCACCGCGAGATAGCAGACCCAGCGGCACTAGGAAGCAAAGGACACCGAGGCCACCATGGCGGGACAGAAGATCCGCATCCGGCTCAAGGCCTACGACCACGAGATCATCGACACTTCGGCGCGCAAGATCGTCGAGACGGTGACGCGCACGGGCGCGAAGGTCGCCGGCCCGGTGCCGCTGCCGACCGAGAAGAACGTGTACTGCGTCATCCGCTCGCCGCACAAGTACAAGGACAGCCGCGAGCACTTTGAGATGCGCACGCACAAGCGCCTGATCGACATCATCGATCCGACGCCCAAGACGGTCGACTCGCTCATGCGGCTCGACCTGCAGGCCGGCGTCGACATCGAGATCAAGCTCTAAGGACGCTTCGAGAGATGAGTAAGCAGAGAAAGGGCGTCCTGGGCGAGAAGCTCGGCATGACCCAGGTTTTCGACGATGAGGGCCGGATCGTGCCGGTAACCGTCGTCCAGGCCGGGCCGTGCGTCGTCACCCGGGTCCGCACGCCAGAGACCGACGGCTACTCCGCCGTCCAGCTCGGCTTTGGCCAGATCGACCCGCGCAAGGTGAACAAGCCCTCCACCGGGCACTTCGAGAAGGCCGGCGTCACGCCGCGCCGTCACCTCGTCGAACTGCGCACCGACGACGCCACCGAGTACGAGCTCGGCCAGGAGATCACCGTTGAGGCCTTCGAGGCCGGCCAGCGGATCGACGTCACCGGCCGCAGCAAGGGCAAGGGCACCGCGGGTGTCATGAAGCGCCACGGCTTCAAGGGCCTCAGCGCCTCGCACGGTACCCAGCGCAAGCACCGTTCGCCGGGTTCGATCGGCGGGTGCGCCACCCCGGGCCGCGTGTTCAAGGGCCTGCGCATGGCCGGTCGTCACGGCAACGCCCGTATCACCGTCCAGAACCTCACCGTGCACGCCATCGACACCGAGAAGAACCTGCTGCTGATCAAGGGCGCGGTTCCCGGTCCGAACGGCGGCCTCGTCCTGGTTCGCACCGCCGCGAAGGGGGCGAAGTAAGTGACCACCAAGCTGGACGTCGAGCTGGCCCCGGAGATCTTCGAGGCCAAGGTCAACGTGCCGCTGATTCACCAGGTGGTCGTGGCCCAGCTGGCCGCGGCTCGCCAGGGCACGCACAAGACCAAGACCCGCGGTGAGGTCTCCGGTGGCGGCAAGAAGCCGTACCGGCAGAAGGGCACCGGTCGCGCTCGTCAGGGCTCCACCCGTGCGCCGCAGTTCGCCGGCGGTGGCACCGTCCACGGCCCGCAGCCGCGCTCGTACGAGCAGAAGACGCCGAAGAAGATGAAGGCGGCCGCGCTGCGCGGCGCGCTGTCGGACCGCGCCCGCTACGGCCGGGTGCACGTGGTGTCGAACCTGATCGAGGGAGAGACGCCCAAGACCAAGACGGCGCTGTCGGCGCTGCGCGAGATCAGCGAGGCGGAGAAGATCCTCCTCGTGCTCGACCGCGAGGACGAGCTCACCTGGAAGAGCCTGCGCAACGTCCCCGAGATCCACGTGATCGTCGAGGACCAGCTCAACACGTACGACGTGCTCTGCAGCGATGAGGTCGTGTTCACCGAGGCCGCGTACCAGGCGTTCGTGAGCCGTGTGAGCGGGAAGGAGAGCGCGAAGTGAAGATCGCCGACCCGCGCGACATCCTCATCGCGCCCGTGATCTCTGAGAAGAGCTACGGGCTGCTCGATGAGAACAAGTACACGTTCGAGGTCCGCACCGACGCGAACAAGACCCAGATCCGGCAGGCCGTCGAGGCCGTCTTCGGGGTCAAGGTCACGGGCGTGAACACCATCAACCGGCAGGGCAAGCGCAAGCGCACCCGGTTCGGTTACGGCAAGCGCAAGGACACCAAGCGGGCCATCGTCAGCCTGGCCGACGGTGAGCGGATCGACATCTTCGGCGGCCCGGTCAGCTGACCGGGGGAACCGAAGAGACGAAATAAGGGATGAACGAAAAAGATGGGCATCCGTAAGTACAAGCCGACGACCCCGGGCCGTCGCGGTTCGAGCGTGGCCGACTTTGTCGAGGTCACCCGGACCGAGCCCGAGAAGTCGCTGGTGCGTCCGCTCCCGAAGAAGGGCGGCCGTAACACGCACGGCCGTATCACCGCCCGCCACCAGGGCGGCGGTCACAAGCGCTCGTACCGTGTCATCGACTTCCGGCGCGCCGACAAGGACGGCGTTCCGGCGAAGGTCGCGCACATCGAGTACGACCCGAACCGCACCGCGCGGATCGCGCTGCTGCACTACGCCGACGGGGAGAAGCGCTACATCCTCTGCCCGACCGGCGTGAAGCAGGGCGACCGAATCGAGAACGGTCCGGGCGCCGACATCAAGCCGGGCAACTGCCTGCCGCTGCGCAACATCCCCACCGGTACGGTCGTGCACGCCATCGAGCTGCGGCCGGGCGGCGGCGCCAAGCTGGCCCGGTCGGCCGGCTCCGGCGCGCAGCTGCTGGCCAAGGAGGGCAAGTACGCCACGCTGCGTATGCCCTCCGGTGAGATGCGCATGGTCGACGTCCGCTGCCGCGCCACCGTCGGTGAGGTCGGCAACTCCGAGCAGTCGAACATCAACTGGGGTAAGGCCGGCCGTATGCGGTGGAAGGGCAAGCGCCCGACCGTCCGCGGTGTCGCGATGAACCCGATCGACCACCCGCACGGTGGTGGTGAGGGCAAGACCTCCGGTGGTCGTCACCCGTCGAGCCCCTGGGGCCAGCCCGAGGGCCGCACCCGTAAGGCGAACAAGCCGTCCGATCGGCTCATCGTCCGTCGTCGTAGCAAGAAGAAGCGGTAGGAGCCCACGATGCCACGTAGCCTTAAGAAGGGCCCTTTCGTGGACGTCCACCTTCAGAAGAAGGTGGACGTGCAGAACGAGAAGGGCACCAAGAACGTCATCAAGACGTGGTCGCGGCGCTCCATGATCGTCCCCGACATGCTCGGGCACACGATCGCCGTGCACGACGGCCGCAAGCACGTTCCGGTGTTCGTCACCGAGGCCATGATCGGTCACAAGCTCGGGGAGTTCGCCCCGACGCGGACGTTCAAGGGCCACATCAAGGAAGACCGCCGCAGCCGCCGAGGCTGAGCGAAACCGCAGAAGGTACGAGAGCGAGGAAACAGCGATGGAAGCCAGGGCCCAGGCGCGGTACGCCCGCGTCACGCCCAGAAAGGCCCGCCGCGTGGTGGACCTCATCCGTGGCCTGCCGGCCACGGAGGCTCAGGCGGTGCTGCGGTTCGCCCCTCAGGCTGCGAGCGAGCCGGTGTACAAGGTGCTCTCGAGCGCCATCGCCAACGCCGAGCACAACAGCCAGCTCGAGGCCGACACGCTCTGGGTGAGCCGGGCGTGGGTCGACGAGGGACCGACGCTGAAGCGTTACCGCCCGCGGTCGATGGGGCGTGCGTACCGCATCAACAAGCGCACGAGCCACATCACGGTCGTGGTCGAGTCGCGGTCCGAGGGCGAGAAGTCCAACGGCCGTAAGAAGACTAGGAGGACCCGCTAGTGGGGCAGAAGATCAACCCGCACGGGTTCCGGTTGGGCATCACCACCGACTTCAAGAGCCGGTGGTACGCCGACAAGCTGTACAAGGACTACGTCAAGGAAGACGTGGCGATCCGCCGGATGCTGACCCGCGGCATGGACCGCGCCGGCATCTCCAAGGTCGAGATCGAGCGCACCCGTGACCGCGTCCGCGTCGACATCCACACCGCCCGTCCCGGCATCGTCATCGGCCGGCGGGGCGCGGAGGCCGACCGCATCCGCGGCGACCTCGAGAAGCTGACCGGCAAGCAGGTCCAGCTGAACATCCTCGAGGTCAAGAACCCGGAGGTCGACGCGCAGCTCGTCGCCCAGGGCGTTGCCGAGCAGCTGTCCAGCCGGGTCGCGTTCCGCCGTGCGATGCGTAAGGCCATCCAGAGCGCCATGAAGAGCGGCGCGAAGGGCATCAAGGTCCAGTGCGGCGGCCGCCTCGGCGGCGCCGAGATGTCGCGCTCGGAGTTCTACCGCGAGGGCCAGGTGCCCCTGCACACGCTCCGCGCCGACATCGACTACGGGTTCTACGAGGCCCGGACCACCTTCGGCCGGATCGGCGTGAAGGTCTGGATCTACAAGGGCGAGGCGCCGACGAGCCGCGCCGAGCGCGAGGCGCAGCAGGCCAAGGAGCGGGCCGCCGGTGGCGGTCGTCGCGAGCGGCCGCAGCGTCGTGGCGGTGGCGGCGGCGGTGGCGGCGGTGGCCGTCGCGGCGAGCGCGGTGGCGACCGCGGTGGTCGGCAGCAGCAGACCACGTCCGCGCCCGCCGGTGCCGAGCAGCAGTCGAACGAGGCGGCCACTCCGTCCAGCACGGGTGAGGGGAGCTGAATAACCAATGCTGATCCCTCGCAGGGTCAAGCACCGCAAGCAGCACCACCCGAAGCGGCGTGGGATGGCTAAGGGCGGCACGAAGGTCACCTTCGGCGAGTACGGCATTCAGGCCGTCGAGGGCGCCTACGTGACCAACCGGCAGATCGAGGCCGCTCGTATCGCCATGACCCGGCACATCAAGCGTGGCGGAAAGGTGTGGATCAACATCTACCCCGACCGTCCGCTGACCAAGAAGCCGGCCGAGACCCGGATGGGTTCCGGTAAGGGTTCGCCGGAGTGGTGGATCGCCAACGTCAAGCCCGGGCGCGTGATGTTCGAGCTGGCCGGAGTGCCCGAGCCCCTGGCTCGCGAAGCGCTCCGCCGCGCGATGCACAAGCTCCCGATGAAGTGCAAGTTCGTGAAGCGTGAAGTAGGTGAGGCGTGATGGCCAAGGGCCTTACCGCTGACGATCTGCGGACCCAGCCCGAGGCTGAGCTCGTCACCAAGCTCAAGGAGGCGAAGGAGGAGCTGTTCAACCTCCGCTTCCAGGCTGCGACGGGCCAGCTCGAGACTCACGGACGGCTTCGGGAAGTGAAGCGGGAGATCGCCCGCATCTACACCGTGATGCGGGAGCGGGAGCTCGGCATCGTCGAGTTCGCCGAGGAGCCCGTGGAGGAGTCCACCGATGAGTGAGCAGAACACCGAGACGCGGAACTACCGCAAGATCCGTGAGGGTCTCGTGGTCAGCGACAAGATGGACAAGACCGTCGTCGTCGCCGTCGAGGACCGTGTCAAGCACCCGCTGTACGGCAAGATCATCCGCCGTACGACGAAGTACAAGGCGCACGACGAGGCCAACGCCTGTGGCGTCGGCGACCGGGTTCGTCTCATGGAGACCCGCCCGATGTCCGCCACGAAGCGGTGGCGCGTCGTGGAGATCCTTGAGAAGGCCAAGTAACTGGCAGTCGCCGCCAAGCGGCTGAGGATCGAATCCGCCAGGCTCACAACGAGAACCGGCGGGAAATACAGGAGTAGACGTGATCCAGCAGGAGTCGCGACTCAAGGTCGCCGACAACACGGGTGCCAAGGAGATTCTGTGCATCCGCGTTCTCGGCGGCTCGGGTCGGCGCTATGCGGGCATCGGTGACATCATCGTCGCCACCGTGAAGGACGCCCTTCCCGGTGCCGGCGTCAAGAAGGGTGATGTCGTTAAGGCCGTCGTCGTGCGCACCCGCAAGGAGCGGGGCCGTCCCGACGGCTCCTACATCCGCTTCGACGAGAACGCGGCCGTCCTGATCAAGGACGGCGGCGACCCGCGCGGCACGCGTATCTTCGGCCCGGTCGGCCGGGAGCTGCGTGAGAAGCGGTTCATGCGCATCATCTCGCTGGCGCCGGAGGTGCTGTGATGAAGATCAAGAAGGGCGACGAGGTCGTCGTCATCGCGGGCAAGGACAAGGGTGCGACCGGGAAGGTCATCACGGCCGACCCCAAGCGCGAGCGTGTGGTCGTCGAGGGCGTGAACATGGTGAAGCGCCACACCAAGGAGACGAACCAGGGCCCGCGTGGCGCCAAGGAGGGCGGGGTCGTCACCAAGGAGGGGTCGATCCACGTCAGCAACGTGATGCTGCTGGAGAACGGCAAGCGCACTCGCGTCGGCTACCGCGTCAACGAAGACGGCACGAAGGTTCGCATCTCGCGCCGTACCGGTAAGGAAATCTGATGACCGCCGACACGACTACGCAAGAGACCCCGCAGCCGCGGCTCAAGCTGCGCTACCGCGAGGAGATCGCGAAGGCGCTGAAGGAAGAGTTCGGCTACGCCAACGTCATGCAGATCCCGGGCGTGACCAAGGTCAAGGTCAACATGGGCGTCGGTGACGCCGCCCGCGACTCGAAGCTCATCGAGGGCGCGGTGCGCGACCTGACGACCATCACCGGCCAGAAGCCCGCGGTCGCCCGCGCGAAGAAGTCCATCGCGCAGTTCAAGCTGCGCGAGGGCATGCCGATCGGCGCGCACGTGACGCTGCGCGGCGACCGCATGTGGGAGTTCCTCGACCGGCTGCTCTCGCTGGCCCTGCCCCGCATCCGTGACTTCCGCGGCCTGTCGCCGAAGCACTTCGACGGCAACGGCAACTACACGTTCGGGCTCACCGAGCAGGTGATGTTCCACGAGATCGACCCCGACAAGGTCGACCGCCAGCGCGGCATGGACATCACGATCGTGACCACCGCGAAGACCGACGACGAGGGCCGGGCGCTGCTGCGCGCCCTGGGCTTCCCGTTCAAGGAGAACTGAGATGGCGAAGAAGGCTCTGATCGCCAAGGCGAACCGGAAGCCCAAGCACGCCGTGCGCGCCTACACTCGGTGCTCGCGGTGCGGGCGTCCGCGTGCCGTCTTCCGCAAGTTCGGCCTGTGCCGGATCTGCTTCCGGGAGATGGCGCACCGCGGCGAGCTGCCCGGCATCACCAAGTCCAGCTGGTAACCACCGGCTTCTCGATAATGACCGACCGGGCGCCTGGACGAAAGGCGCCCACGACCGCGTCGTAGGTCCGTGAGGTACGGAAACCGCGGCGAGGAGGGCCAGTAGGCCATGACGATGACCGACCCGATCGCAGACATGTTGACGCGTCTGCGGAACGCGAATTCGGCGTACCACGACACCGTGAATATGCCGTACTCGAAGATCAAGGCGCACATCGCCGAGATCCTCCAGCAGGAGGGTTACATCTCGGGATGGAGCGTCGAGGACGCCGAGGTCGGCAAGAAGCTCGTAGTCGACCTCAAGTTCGGCCCGAGCCGGGAGCGCTCGATCGCCGGGCTCAAGCGGGTGTCCAAGCCGGGCCTGCGGGTCTACGCGAAGAAGGACAACCTGCCGAAGGTCCTCGGTGGTCTCGGCGTCGCGATCATCTCGACGTCCTCCGGCCTCATGACCGACAAGCAGGCCGGCAAGCACGGTGTGGGCGGGGAAGTCCTCGCCTACGTCTGGTGAGGGGAGGGACACAAGCATGTCGCGCATCGGACGTCTGCCCGTTCCCGTTCCCAGTGGCGTCGACGTCAAGGTCGATGGCCAGGAGGTCACGGTCAAGGGCCCCAAGGGCGAACTGAAGCACACGGTGGCTCGGCCGATCGAGGTCGTTCAGGAGAACGGCGAGATCAAGGTCGACCGCCCCAGCGACGAGGGTCCGGTCCGTGCCCTGCACGGCCTCACCCGGTCGCTGATCAACAACATGGTCATCGGCGTGACGCAGGGCTACAGCAAGACGATGGAGATCGTCGGCGTCGGCTACCGCGTTCAGGCCAAGGGCAGCAACCTCGAGTTCTCGCTCGGCTACAGCCACTCGATCACGGTCGAGCCCCCGGCGGGCATCACCTTCCGTGTCGAGCGGCCGACGCAGTTCGTCGTCGAGGGCATCGACAAGCAGAAGGTCGGCGAGGTCGCCGCGAACATCCGCAAGCTGCGCAAGCCCGACCCGTACAAGGGCAAGGGCGTGCGGTACCAGGGTGAGCAGATCCGCCGCAAGGTCGGAAAGGCTGGTAAGTAGACATGGCTGCGAGCAAGACTCAGGTCCGTTCGCGGACCGCTTCGCGCGCCGCGTCGCGGACCCGCCGGCACCTGCGCGTCCGCAAGAAGGTCCAGGGCACGCCGCAGCGGCCGCGCCTGGTCGTGACGCGTTCGACCAAGCACATGTTCGCGCAGATCATCGACGACCTGGCCGGTCACACGCTGGCGTCGGCGTCCACGCTGGACGCCACGCTCCGCACGGCCGAGGGCGACAAGACCGCCAAGGCGCGCAAGGTCGGCGAGCTCCTCGCCGAGCGGGCGCGCGAGGCGGGCATCAGCGCGGTGGTCTTCGACCGCGCCGGGCATCGCTACCACGGCCGTATCGCGGCTCTGGCGGACGGCGCCCGAGAGGGCGGGCTGGAGTTCTGATGGCCTGCGAATCGCACCTGATGACGCATGAGAAGAGGAACCACTAATGGCAGCACCACGTCGTGGCGGCGGCGAGCGGCGCGACCGGCGTGATGACCGCCGCGGTGGCGCCGACAAGGGACAGTCGTACATCGAGCGCGTCGTAGCGATCAACCGGGTCGCCAAGGTCGTCAAGGGCGGCCGGCGCTTCAGCTTCACGGCGCTCGTCGTCGTGGGCGACGGCAACGGCACCGTCGGGGTCGGTTACGGCAAGGCCAAGGAGGTGCCCGCGGCGATCGCCAAGGGCGTCGAGGAGGCCAAGAAGCACTTCTTCAAGGTGCCGCGCATCCAGGGCACCATCCCGCACACCAGCCAGGGTGAGGAGGCCGCGGGCGTCGTCATGCTCAAGCCGGCCAGCCCCGGTACCGGTGTGATCGCGGGTGGCCCGGTGCGCGCGGTCCTGGAGTGCGCGGGCATCCACGACGTCCTGTCGAAGTCGCTGGGCTCGTCCAACGCGATCAACATCGTGCACGCGACGGTCGCGGCCCTCAAGCAGCTCAACCGGCCCGAGGAGATCGCGGCCAAGCGTGGGCTGCCGATCGAGGACGTCGCTCCGGCCGCGATGCTCCGTGCCCGTGCTGCGGGCAGCGAGCCCCGGCAGGAGGCGGCATCGTGAGCAACCTGAAGATCACGCAGGTCAAGTCGCAGATCGGTGGCAAGCAGAACCAGCGTGACACCCTGCGTACGCTCGGGCTCAAGCGGATCGGCCACAGCGTCGTCCGCGAGGACCGCCCCGAGGTGGTCGGGATGATCAACACCGTTCGCCACCTCGTGACCGTCGAGGAGGTCGACTGACATGGGCGCAGAGACCCCGCTGAGGCCGCATCACCTGCGGCCGGCGCCGGGCGCCCACAAGGCCAAGACCCGTAAGGGCCGTGGCGAGGCGTCCAAGGGCAAGACCGCCGGACGTGGCACGAAGGGCACGAAGGCTCGTACCACCGTGCCCGTCGGCTTCGAGGGCGGCCAGATGCCGCTGATCCGCCGGGTTCCGAAGCTCAAGGGCTTCAAGAACCCGTTCCGGGTCGAGTACCAGGTCGTGAACGTGGCCAAGATCGCCGAGCTCTTCCCGGAGGGTGGCGAGGTCACGCCGGAGGGCCTGGTGGCGAAGGGCGCCGTGCGCGCCGGCCGTCCGGTCAAGGTCCTCGGTACCGGTGACATCTCCGTAACGGTTCAGGTCAAGGCGCACGCCTTCTCCGGCTCCGCGAAGGAGAAGATCGCTGGTGCCGGAGGCACGGCCGAAGAGCTGTGAGTCAAAGCCCTTGTGGGATTCGCCCCCGCCGTACGGTGGCGGGGGCGGCAATCCCCACAAGGGCTGTTAGAGTTCGACCGGCGACACTTTCGCCGCAACTTGAGGATCGACTGAGGCCCGTGAGCGGCCATAGGCCGGAAACCGCGCAGGAGGAATGGTGCTGACCGCGTTCACTCGGGCGTTTCGAACACCCGACCTGCGCAAGAAGCTTCTCTTCACGCTGTTCATCATGGCGGTGTTCCGGCTGGGCTCTCAGCTGCCGGCACCGGGTGTGAACACCGGAGCCGTGCATCGCTGCATCGACACGGTGAGCAAGGGGGCCAACGCCAACGTCTATGGCCTGGTCAACCTGTTCAGCGGCGGCGCGCTGCTGAAGCTCTCGATCTTCGCCCTGGGCATCATGCCCTACATCACGGCGAGCATCATCCTGCAGCTGCTGACCGTGGTGATCCCGCGTCTGGAGGCACTCCGCAAGGAGGGCCAGGCCGGGACCACGAAGATCACCCAGTACACCCGTTATCTGACGATCGGGCTGGCGATCCTTCAGGGCACCGGCATCGTCGCCATGGCGAGCACCGGCAACCTGCTGCAGGGCTGCACCGAGGAACTGCTCTGGAACAAGGGCTGGTTCACCATCGTCACGATGGTCGTCACGATCACGGCGGGCACGTCGGTGATCATGTGGCTCGGCGAGCTGGTCACCGACCGGGGCATCGGCAACGGCATGTCGATCCTGATCTTCACCCAGGTCGTGGCGGTCTTCCCGTCCGAGTTCTGGAACATCTACAAGACCAAGGGCGGCTTCGTCTTCGCGATCGTGCTCGCCGTGGGCATCGCGATCGTCGCCGGCGTGGTTTTCGTCGAGCAGGCGCAGCGCCGCATCCCGGTGCAGTACGCCAAGCGGATGGTCGGCCGCCGGATGTACGGCGGCACCTCGACCTACATCCCGCTCAAGGTGAACCAGGCGGGTGTCATCCCCGTCATCTTCGCCTCGTCGCTGCTGTACCTTCCGCAGCTGATCGTGCAGATGTGGCACAGCTCGAACCCGATCGCCACGTTCATCTCCAAGTACCTGGTCAAGGGCGATCACCCGATCTACATGGCCCTGTACTTCCTGCTGATCATCTTCTTCACCTACTTCTACGTCGCGATCACGTTCAACCCGACCGAGGTCGCGGACAACATGAAGAAGTACGGTGGGTTCATTCCGGGCATCCGCCCGGGCCGGCCGACCGCCGAGTACCTCGACTACGTGCTCACGCGGATCACCGCGCCCGGTGCGCTCTACCTCGGACTGATCGCGCTGGTGCCGATGGTGGCGTTCGGCCTCATCGGAGCGAGCCAGAACTTCCCGTTCGGTGGCACCAGCATCCTGATCATGGTCGGCGTCGGGCTGGACACGGTGAAGCAGATCGAGAGCCAACTCCAGCAGCGTAACTACGAGGGCTTCCTGCGGTAGTGCGTATCGTGCTCGTGGGCCCCCCGGGAGCGGGCAAGGGGACTCAGGCCCAGTTCATCTCATCGCATCTGTCGGTCCCGAAGATCTCGACAGGTGACATCTTCCGCGCCAACGTGAGCGGCAACACGCCCCTCGGCCGCAAGGCCAAGGAGTACATGGACCGCGGTGACCTCGTCCCCGACGAGGTCACCATCGCGATGGTGCGCGACCGGCTCGCCGAAGAGGACGCGCAGGAAGGCTTCCTGCTCGACGGCTTCCCGCGCAACGTTCCGCAGGCGGAGACCCTCAAGAAGATCCTCTCCGAGATGGACCAGCGGCTCGACATCGTCCTCGAGCTCGTGGTCGAGAACGACGAGGTCGTACGGCGGCTGTCCGGCCGCCGTACCTGCCGTAAGTGCGGCCGGATCTGGCACGTGGCGTTCGACCCGCCGTCCAAGGAGGGCGTCTGCGACGTCTGCGGCGGCGAGCTGTTCCAGCGTGACGACGACCGCGAGGAGACCATCAGGCACCGCCTGGAGGTCTACCAGGAACAGACTGCGCCTCTCGCGTCGTTCTACGCCGATGAGGGCATCCTGGTCGGTATCGACGCGACAGGGCCCGTCGAAGAGGTCACCGAGAGGGCGCTCGGCGCGCTTCGCCCGTTCACCGACTGACCGCGGTGGGGGAGGCGCGGCCGGATACCCCCGGGCGCGCCCCGGAACTACCCTGCGGAGCATAAGAGTGTGGAAGAAGCGTAAGCCGGCCATTCAGATCAAGACGCCGGGCGAGCTGGACGTGATGCGTGAGGCGGGCCTCGTCGTCGCCCGTACGCTCGAGCGGCTCGTCGAGGCCGTCAAGCCCGGCATCACGACGGCGGACCTCGACGCCATCGCCGAGGAGTCGATCCGGTCCGCGGGTGCGACACCGTCCTTCAAGGGCTACCAGGGGTTCCCGGCCTGCATCTGCACCTCGGTCAACGAGGAGATCGTGCACGGCATCCCCGACCCGTCCAAGGTGCTCGCCGAGGGCGACGTCATCTCCATCGACTGCGGCGCGATCGTCGACGGCTGGCACGGCGACTCGGCCGTGACCGTGCCCGTCGGCGAGATCACGCCCGAGGAACGCAGGCTCCTGGAGGTCTGCGAGGAGTCGCTGTGGCGCGGCCTGGCGGCCGGGCGGGTCGACGGCCGGCTCAGCGACATCGGCAACGCCGTCGAGACGTACGTCCGCGGCCAGGGCGACTACGGCATCGTCGAGGAGTACGTAGGCCACGGCATCGGCACCGAGATGCACATGGACCCGGCGGTGCCCAACTACGGGCAGCCGGGCCGCGGGCCGCTCCTGGTCCCCGGCATGTGCTTCGCGGTCGAGCCGATGGTCAACCTGGGCACGGCCGAGACGCTCCTGCTCGAGGACGAGTGGACGGTCATCACCGCCGACGGCCGCCGCTCGGCGCACTTCGAGCATACCTTCGCCGTCACCGAGGACGGCCCGTGGGTCCTGACCGCCCTGGACGGCGGCCAGGAGCGCCTGAAGAGCGCCTGACCCTCGCCTGCCGCCGGCGTTGACACCGTGACGTCGACGACGCCCGAGGTGCCGCGTCGGGCACGCCCGATGTCCTCCTGACGCTTCGGCCTGGAGGGCGCCGGCGGCCTTGGTGGCGGTGGAAACGGGCGCGGCGCAGCGTAGCCTCTGGATTGTGGGAACTTGGGGGCTTCGGGAGAGGATCAACGATGGCGTTCAATCCTGAGATACGGGCCTCCGACGCGGATCGCGATCGGGTCGCGGCGGGGCTTCGGGAGCACTGTGCTCAGGGACGCATCGGCGTCGACGAGCTCAACGAGCGCCTCGACCTCGCCTACCGCGCGCGGACGCTCGGCGACCTGCAGAAGGTGACGAGCGACCTCCCCGAAGAGGACATGTACGAGCTTCCAGTGCCGGCGTACCGCCGCTCGACGCCGGCGCGCCGGCCATCGGGCGAGGTGTACCGGAAGGGCATGCGCGCGGGCTGGGCGTCGTACGCCTCGATCAACCTGGTCTGCATCGTGATCTGGCTGCTCACCGCCGTGTCCTCGGGTTCCTGGTACCCCTGGTGGATCTGGGTCGCCGGCCCCTGGGGCGCGCTGCTGCTGGCCGGTCAGCTCTTCGGATCCCACGAAGAACGCCGCTGACCCGCGGCGCATCGCCGGGGGTCAGTCGATGAGCGCACGGTGTCGGGGGACGACTCCGGAGGCGTGCAGGTAGGACGGGCGGGCGACCTCCATCGCTGTGGCCGCGTCGAGGAACCCACGGTCACGGGCGGCGGCGTCGAGCCCATCCCCATCCTCCGCCGCCACACGCCACCGGTCGGCGATGTGAGCGCGCAGCAGGTCCTTGCGGAGGAGATGGACGGCCCGATGCGGTGCCGTCGCCGCCACGGCGCCGTTGAGGCTCCAGGCGGCCGTCACCGCCGCTCCCCTGGGAGACCGAGAGCGTCGTTCCCAGCGGGCGGACCGCCATCACGACCGGTGCCGATGACGTCCAGGCCGGTGACATCGGCGAGCCGGGTGATGCCGTAGTCCCTCAGCAGCGGCCGGATCGACTCAAAGGTCTCCTCCGGTGTCCGAATGCGATGGGAGCGGACTAACGGGCGAGCAGGGGGACGAGCACGCGGGCGTTCGGGCCGCCCCAGCCGGTGACCTGGTCGTAGCCAGGTGCCGCTGGGTAGCCGGTGATGGTCTTGTCGGAGACGGTCACGGTGTTGTTTCCCGTGGTCACGTCGTGGAAGGCCGTCCGGGAGCTGCGGCCGATGCGGTAGAGGGCCGGGTTGACGAAGCCCAGGTCGTGTCCGGCGGACTGGTCGGCCAGGGCGACCAGGCCCGCCCAGAGCGGGGTGCTGGCGCTGGTGCCGCTGGCTCCGCGGACGGTGTACTTCTGGTCGCCCTCGCTGATGACCATCGCCATTCCGGTGCTGGGAGCGGCGTCGGCGGCCACGTCGGGCACCGCGCGGGCCGTACCGGAAACGCCTTTCTGGTAGGCGGGCCGGGAGTACAGGTGGCTGAACCCGCCGCCGGTTCCCTGGGAGTGCGACGGGACGCTCCACGTGGTCTCGCCGATGTACGCGCCGGTCTTGTGGTCGGCCGTGAGGATCGTTCCCCCGGCGGCGAGCACGAGCGGGTCCGAAGCCGGTGCGCTGACCTCCTTGACCGGGACCCAAGGGTCCTGGGGCGTGGAGCCGGGGCAGGGCCTGCTCACGGCGCCGGTGTCGCCCGAGCCGGCGACGACCGTGACGTGGCGGTCCCGGGCCGCCCGCAGCACCCCGTGCTGCCGTGCGACCTGAGCGCGGGTGAGGCAGTGCTCGCCCCAACCGGCGCTGATCGAGATCACGTCACCTTGAGAGAGGCCGCGCCGCAGCGCTCCGGTCAGCGCGGCCATGGCACTGGCCGGACTGCTGAGGGCCGTCGGCTCGACCAGGACCACGCGGATGGTCGCGGCGGGGGCGACCGCGTGCAGGATCTGCACGTCTTGCACTTCCTCCGCGGTGGCCAGCCAGGGCGAGACCTTCCCGGCGAGGGTGGCGTCGACCTTGAGCCGCACGGCGGGCAGGCCGAACAGGCCGTCGAACGTCTTCATGTCCTGGCGGATGTCGCTGACCTTCGGCGGGGCCGGCTGCTCGGCGGCGAGTGCGGGGACCACGATGGTCCGGCCGCGGCCGTCGATCCCACGGTCCAGCAACGGCTGGATGCCGTACGCCGCCCGGAGCTGTTGGGGCGTATAGCAGGTGGTCAGGGAATCGCAGGCCGTCGCCACATCGTCGGGTGGACTGGCCGATACGGGTCGGGCGGCGCCTGCGGATCCGCACCCGGCCGCGACGGTGAGCAGCACCGCCGCGGCGAGGCCCGTCGCGACCCGTGTCCGCGGATGCGGTGAGACGCCCGGACGGACGCCGATTCGGACGATCACTTTTTCTCCTTGCCAGGGCATGCCGACAGAGCTCGTGATGCTCAAGGGGTGGGTTTCGGGCGTCAGGCGCTACGGCGGCTCAGCAGCCGGACCGAGACGCCGAGAAGTACGGCGGCGAGGCCGATGAACAGTGCGGCCTCGATGATCTGGAAGGTCCAGAACCGGTTCGCGGGCTGGTAGACGACCCTGAGGTGCAGTCCGAGCCCGCTCAGGTCGGCGTTGCCGCTGAGGGCTCGCCGGCCGATCTGGTCCTGGACGGCGTCGGAGATGGGATGGCCGGTCTTGTCGACGAGTTCCCTGTCGAGGATCCAGCCCGGCGTGCCCGGCGTGTTGGGCACGGCCATCGGGCCGATGCTGCCCCAGTGGCCGGTCGGAGGGAGTAGGCGGGCCGCCGGCGCCTGGTACCGCTGCCGCAGCCAGAACTCGACCGGAAGACGTACCGCCATGAAGGCGGCGAACGCCGCGGCGATCGCCGGGACGGTGCGGCGGAACAGCAGCCCGGCCAGGACGCCCGCCGCGAAGGCGAAGAGGGTGTATCCGGTGAGGGAGAGCCCCTCGAGATCGAATGCCCCTGGCGAGAACCTGCCGGACACGTCGTCGATCGGGCCGCGGAACCAGGCGAAGACGGCGCTGAGGCTCGCGCAGATCACCACGATCCCGAGACCGACCAGCAGGATCTTCATGGTCAGCCAGCGGGTTCGGGGTACGGCCTGGGTCCAGGCCAGCCGCCAGGTGCCGTGCTCGTACTCGCGGCCGAGCAGTCCCGCGCCGACGATCGCGCCGATCAGGCCGGGTATCGGGGTGAACCAGGTCAGCAGGTGGTTGGCGACGCCGTTGAACTGGTCCATGAACGCGGACATGGCCGACTGGCAGGACTCGCCGTCGGTGCCCTGAGCCAGGCACGGTCCGATGCCGTGCTGCGCGTAGGCGTCCCGGATCGCGTGGCCGTACGGCAGGAAGACCAGGGCGGTCAGGCCGATCAGCGCCAGGCCGGCGAGCGCCTGGGCGCGGTGCTGCCGCCAGGTGAGCCAGATCATCGGGCGCTCTCCGTCGGTTGCTCGAGGTAGGCGAGGATGAGCTCTTCCAGCCCGACCGGGTGAGATCGCCACGTCGGGTGCAGTTCGGGCCCGTCGGGCCCGGTGCGGACCAGCAGATCGGTGTGGCGGTCGCTGTGCGTGACCCGTACGAGCCCGGGGACCGGCGGCTCGTCGTCGGTACGGGGCCCGGTGAGCATCCGGTGGCCGGCCAGTACGTCCTCGATCTCACCGGCGATCTGGAGCCGGCCGCCCTTGAGGAGCACCAGCCAGTCACAGACCGGCTCCAGGTCGGCGATCACGTGCGAGGACAGCAGGACGGTGATCTCGTCTTCGGCGACGGCGGCCATCACCGTGCGCATGAAGTCGCGGCGCGCGATCGGATCCAGGTTGGCCAGCGGCTCGTCCAGCACCAGCAGTGCGGGGCGCTTGGCCAGGGCCAGCGCCAGCGCGACCTGGGCCTGCTGGCCGCCGGACAGTGTTCCGGCGCGCTTGGCCAGGGGGATCCCGAGCTCCTCCAGCCGCCGTTCGGCCAGCGGCTGATCCCAGCGCAGGTTGAGCGAGCGGCCCATCCGCAGCAGGTCGGCGACCGAGAAGGCCGGATAGAGCGGATGTTCCTGGGCGACGAAGCCGACACGGGCCAGCGCCTCGGCCGAGCCGGCGCGGGCGTCCTGCCCGAAGACCTCGACGGTGCCCTCGGTCGGGCGGAGCAGGCCGGTGACCAGCTGCAGGAGGGTGGTCTTGCCGGCGCCGTTCGGGCCGACCAAGGCGATCACCGCCCCGGCGGGCAGCCGCACGGAGCAGTCCCGCAGCGCCCACGTCCGGCCGTACCGCATGCCCAGCCCCTTGGTCTCCAGCGCCGGGTTCATGCCACCCCCTCGGCGCGCAGCTCGTTGCGGATGGTGGCGAACATGGCCGTGACCGTCTCGTCGTCCAGTCCGGCGGCATAGGCGTCGCGGACCCACTGCTCGAGCGAGCGCCGCAACCGGGCGTACGGCCCTGGGGCGACGGGCTCGATGGAGGCGGTGATGAAGGTGCCCTGCCCCGGCCGGGCGGTCACCATCCCCTCGTTCTCCAGCTGGCGGTAGGCCTTCACCACCGTGTTCGGATTGATCGCCAAGGAGGCGACCACCTCCTTCACGGTCGGCAGCTGGTCTCCGGTCCGCAGGTAACCCAGCAACAGGGCCTGGCGCACCTGGTGGACGATCTGCAGGTAGGGCGGGACGCCGCTGGATCCGTCCAATCGGAACTGGAACACCCTTCATCCCCTTCTTCTATGATGTTAGTAGAACGGTAGTGATCGCTCTGGTGCGGCGTCAAGGCGAGCTGCAAGTTGGTGGTTCGTGCCGGAATGAAGCGACCCGTCCGTGGGTTGGGGCAGGAGGAGTTACGCCTCCGACACGGAGTCTGGACGCGGATTTCGTATTCCGTGGGCGTGTGACGTAGACTCTTTTGTCGGTCCCGTGTTGGCTCATGCCCGCATGCCTCTGTCGCGTGCCGGGTGCTCCACGGAGGCCGTTCTCCTGACGAACCGATCAGTGAAGCGCGGAGGACATGCCCAAAAAAGAAGGGGCCATCGAGATCGAAGGCACCGTCGTCGAGTCGCTCCCGAACGCCATGTTCCGGGTAGAGCTCGACAACGGGCACAAGGTGCTCGCCCACATCAGCGGAAAGATGCGGATGCACTACATCCGTATCCTGCCCGATGACCGCGTCGTCGTGGAGCTGAGCCCCTACGACCTCACGCGCGGTCGGATCGTCTACCGCTACAAGTAACCCACCCACTGGGGTTGCCTTCCCCGCGTATAGTCGGTTGGTGAGCGGCTTCGGCAGTGATGCCGTCGCGGCTCGCCGGCGGACTCGGCAGCGCGGGGGTGACCCTGCATGAGGAGACCCAGTGAAGGTCAAGCCGAGCGTCAAGAAGATCTGCAGCAAGTGCCGCATCATCCGTCGGCACGGCCGGGTCATGGTTATCTGCGATGACCCGCGCCACAAGCAGCGTCAAGGCTGACAACAGAAGCACGCCGCGCCATCCACATGACGTGACATGGCGCGGCCGTACATATTCCGACGTTCCGCGGCTCCGCTCAAGGAGCAACCCCCGGTCGGAGGCCGGGGCCTCACCCGGGCAGGGGTGGGGATGCGGTGCGCAGACCTCCGTGAAACAGAAGGGAACTGCCCGAGATGGCACGCCTCCTCGGCGTCGACCTCCCGCGCGACAAGCGCCTCGAGGTCGCTCTCACCTACATCTTCGGCATCGGCCGCACCCGCGCGCTCGAGACGCTGAAGGAAACCGGCATCAGCGGTGACCGTCGGGTCCACGAGCTCGGTGACGACGAGCTGATCCAGCTCCGTGACTGGATCGAGGCCAACTACCGGATCGAGGGCGACCTGCGCCGCGAGATCCAGGCCGACATCCGTCGCAAGATCGAGATCGGCTGTTACCAGGGCATCCGGCACCGCCGTGGCCTGCCGGTGCACGGTCAGCGGACGCAGACCAACGCGCGTACGCGCAAGGGCAAGAAGAAGACGGTCGCCGGCAAGAAGAAGGCCGGCAAGAAGTAGTAGTCCTCGGCCCCTCGCCCGGGGCCGACGGATCGACGACCTCCAGGAGACTTGAGAGCAGATGCCGCCAAAGAGCCGCCAAGGCGCCAAGAAGGTGCGCCGCAAGGAAAAGAAGAACGTCGCTCACGGGCACGCCCACATCAAGAGCACGTTCAACAACACGATCGTCACGATCACGGACCCCGTGGGCGCCGTGATCTCTTGGGCCAGCGCCGGCCACGTGGGCTTCAAGGGCTCGCGTAAGTCGACGCCGTTCGCCGCTCAGATGGCCGCCGAGGCCGCCGCGCGCCGCGCCATGGAGCACGGCATGCGCAAGGTCGACGTCTTCGTGAAGGGCCCGGGCTCGGGCCGCGAGACCGCGATCCGGTCGCTGCAGGCGACCGGCCTCGAGGTCGGTTCCATCCAGGACGTCACCCCGGTGCCGCACAACGGCTGCCGTCCGCCGAAGCGCCGCCGCGTCTGAGTTAGGGAAGAAGAGAGATGGCTCGATACACCGGCGCCGACTGCAAGCTGTGCCGCCGCGAGAAGATGAAGCTGTTCCTCAAGGGCAGCAAGTGCGAGGGCCCGAAGTGCCCGATCGAGATCCGGCCGTACCCGCCGGGTGAGCACGGTCGTGGCCGTCCCAAGGAGAGCGAGCACATGCTCCAGCTCCGGGAGAAGCAGAAGGCCCGTCGCATTTACGGCGTCCTCGAGGCGCAGTTCGTCAACTACTACAAGGAGGCGAACCGCCGGACGGGCAAGACGGGTGACAACCTGCTGAGCCTGCTCGAGCGCCGCCTCGACAACGTGGTCTACCGCGCGGGCTTCGCCAAGAGCCGCGACATGGCCCGTCAGCTGGTCAAGCACGGCCACTTCACGGTCAACGGCCGGAAGGTCGACATCCCGTCGTTCCGCGTGAGCGAGCGCGACATCATCGAGGTGCGCCAGAAGTCCCTCGAGGACACCCCGTTCGTGGTGGCCCGGGCCGAGGTCGGCGAGCGTCAGGTCCCGGCCTGGCTCGAGGTCGTCCCCGACCGGATGCGCATCCTCGTGCACTCCATGCCGGTCCGTCAGCACATCGACGCGCCGGTCCAGGAGCAGCTCATCGTCGAGTGGTACGCCAAGCGCTGACCACTCGTGCGGGCGCACGCCTCCTGGCGTGCGCCCCGCAGTGCGAGATCGCGGCAGTCAAATAGCGGGCGCCGCGGGAAGGAAGTAAGAAATGCTCATCGCACAGCGACCGACCCTCACCGAGGAGCAGGTCGACGAGTTCCGATCGCGGTTCACGATCGAGCCGCTGGAGCCGGGCTTCGGCTACACCATCGGCAACTCGCTCCGCCGTACGCTCCTGTCCTCGATCCCGGGTGCCGCGGTCACGAGCATCCGCATCGAGGGCGTCCTGCACGAGTTCTCCACGATCCCGGGGGTCAAGGAGGATGTCACCGACATCATCCTGAACCTCAAGGAGCTCGTCGTCTCCTCCGAGCACGACGAGCCGGTCGTGATGTACCTCCGCAAGCAGGGGCCCGGTGAGGTCACCGCCGCCGACATCGCGCCGCCGGCCGGTGTCGAGGTGCACAACCCCGAGCTGCACATCGCCACGCTGAACAACAAGGCGAAGCTGGAGATGGAGCTCACCGTGGAGCGTGGCCGTGGCTACGTCTCCGCCGCCCAGAACAAGCAGCCGGGTCAGGAGATCGGCCGGATTCCGATCGACTCGATCTACTCCCCGGTGCTGAAGGTCACCTACAAGGTCGAGGCGACGCGTGTCGAGCAGCGCACCGACTTCGACCGGCTGATCGTCGACGTCGAGACCAAGCCCGCGATGCTGCCGCGCGACGCGGTGGCGAGCGCCGGCAAGACCCTGGTCGAGCTGTTCGGCCTGGCCCGGGAGCTCAACGTCGAGGCCGAGGGCATCGACATGGGCCCGTCCCCGACGGACGCCGCGCTCGCGGCGGACCTGGCGCTGCCGATCGAGGAGCTCAACCTCACGGTCCGGTCCTACAACTGCCTCAAGCGCGAGGGCATCCACACCGTGGGTGAGCTCGTGGCCCGCAGCGAGCAGGACCTCCTCGACATCCGCAACTTCGGCGCCAAGTCGATCGAAGAGGTCAAGCAGAAGCTCAACGACATGGGCCTTACGCTCAAGGACTCCCCGCCCGGGTTCGACCCGACGGCGGCGGCGGACGCCTACGGCGACGAGGACCAGAGCTACGCGGAGACCGAGCAGTACTAGATCGGTCGCGGGCGGCCTGTGGGCCGCCCGCGGTCACCGACACTCGGCGGGGCACGCGGCCTCGCCGGACCGACACCGGTACCTCGTACGGCCGGTGCGGGTTGAAACAAGGAGAGGGATTCATGCCCACGCCCACCAAGGGCCCTCGTCTCGGCGGCAGCCCGTCGCACCAGCGGCTGATCCTGGCGAACCTCGCCACGGCCCTGTTCGAGCACGGTCGCATCACGACGACCGAGGCCAAGGCCCGGCGGCTGCGTCCGCTGGCGGAGAAGCTGATCACCAAGGCGAAGCGGGGTGACCTCGCGGCGCGGCGTCAGGTCCTCACCGTCGTGCAGGACAAGGGCGTCGTCCACACGCTCTTCACCGAGATCGGCCCGCGGTTCGAGAACCGCCCGGGCGGTTACACGCGGATCACCAAGCTCGGCCCGCGCAAGGGCGACAACGCCCCGATGGCGCTGATCGAGCTGGTGGAGGAGGCCGCGCCGTCCGCGGTGACGACCCGGACGACGGCCGCTCCGGCCACGGAGGCCCCGGCGCCCGCCGCCGAGGAGACCGAGGAGACCCCGGCAGCGGCGGCCGAGGAGCCGGCGGCGGAGGCTTCGGCGGACGAGGCCGACGAGAAGAAGTAGCTCGACGTTTACGACGACGCCCGCCGTGCCCCTACGGGACGGCGGGCTCGTTGTTTGAAAGACTTGTGCTTCGACCTGCTCTTCCGCCGACGGCGGGAGGCTCGAACATTCATGAAGGGGAAGCCGGGGGACCGCGAGCCGCGGATGGCCGCGGCTCAACGGCGTCCACGGCTCGCTCACGGTAACAGAAGGGGGGCGGCGGCGTTCCCGGTTCGGCGCTTGACCGAAGGCCGGACGCCGCGATCCCGATGACCGCTCTGGTACGTCTCCGGCTCGACCTCGCCTACGACGGGGCGGGCTTCGCCGGCTGGGCGCGTCAGCCCGGGCGACGGACCGTGCAGGGCGTCATCGAGGACGCCCTGGGGCGGGTGCTGCGGCTCGACCCGCCGCCGGTGCTGACGGTCGCGGGCCGTACGGACGCCGGGGTCCACGCGCACGGCCAGGTGGCGCACGTCGTCGTTCCGGTCGCCGCCTACGCGCAGGTCAACGGCACGCTGCCGCGACGCATGGCGGGTGTGCTCCCGCCCGACGTCCGGATCTGGCGCATCGAGCAGGCGCCGGAGGGCTTTGACGCGCGGTTCTCCGCGCTGGCGCGCCGGTACGCCTACCGCGTCTGCGACAACCCGGTCGGCGTGAACCCGCTGCGGCGTCACGAGGTGCTCTGGCACCCGCGCCCCCTCGACCTGGACCGGATGAACGCCGCGAGCGCCCTGCTGCTGGGCGAGAACGACTTCGCCGCGTACTGCCGCAGGCGCGAGGGCGCGACGACGATCCGGCGGCTGGTGCGCTACGACTGGGAGCGCGAGTCGGCCGACGTCGCCGTCGCGACCGTCGTCGCCGACGCGTTCTGCCACTCCATGGTCCGGGCCATCGTCGGCGCGCTGCTGGCCGTCGGCGACCGCCGCAGGCC
Source organism: Actinoallomurus acanthiterrae (assembly GCF_054775715.1). Taxonomy (NCBI): domain Bacteria; kingdom Bacillati; phylum Actinomycetota; class Actinomycetes; order Streptosporangiales; family Thermomonosporaceae; genus Actinoallomurus; species Actinoallomurus acanthiterrae. The sequence continues at coordinate 1,366,827 of NZ_BAAHCO010000001.1, forward strand.
GGTCGAGTGGCCGGCGGAGGTGCTGGCCGCGGGCGTCCGCGACTCCGCGGTCCAGGTGCTCCCGCCGCATGGCCTGTCGCTGGAGGAGGTCACCTACCCGGAGGCCGGGCTGCTGGCCAGCCGGGCCCAGGAGACCCGCAGGGTCCGGGTCCTCGGCGTGACAACGGCGGAGGAGCGCCAGGCCGGCTGACCCGGGGCGAATGACGACGCCGGGCGTGCACACGCGGCGTCGTCGTGATGGCCGGTGTACTCAGGCCAGTCGTCGTGATGGCCGGTGCACTCAGACCAAGCGTCGTGATGGCCGGTGTACTCAGGCCAAGTGAGCCGTCGGTCGTTCCGGCGCCGTACGGGCCGGCGCGCCGCCTGCCCGTCCCGCTCAGTCGCCCTTCTGGCGAGCCTCGATCGGCTTGATCGTCGTGTCGCGGAAGCCCGTGCTGACGTCCTTGAGGGTCTTGTCGTCCGGCTTCGGCTTGTGCGCGTCGGCGTACATGGCGTACGCGTAGATGATGTAGCGGCCGCGCTGCATGCTCACCGGGTATCCGCCACCCTGGTCGATCTTGGGGGCGTCGGTCGCCTTCATGCCGCGGAACCACTCGTAGTGCGCCATGTCCTGGGCCTTCATCGCGGACGCGGCGGCGGCGTCCGTCGGCATCGCCGCGATGCCGGTGGTCACGGCGATCTTCTTGTCGTCGGAGACGAAGGTCGCCCGGACGACCCTGCGGCAGTGCTGACGGGTCAGCTCTTGGCTGAACGCTCCGTTGGCGGTCAGGTCGCACTGGTTGTTGGGCACGGTCTTCATCAGGACGAAGGTGTGCCCGGCCACCTTGATCTTGGTATTGGGGAAGACCTCGTTGACGCTCAGGGGCTGGGGATCCTTCTTCTCGTCCCTGATGTCGATGGGGGTCGGCTTGGGTTTGGGCTTGGGCTTCTCGGACGTCTTGGCGGGCGTCGGAGAGGTCACGACGGGCGTGGGCGTCGGCTGTGTGGCATGCGTCGGCGGGGCGGCCGTGTGCTTCTTCGGCGCGTCGTCGGACATCGTCGTGTAGGCGAGGACACCGCTCGCCCCGAGCAGGAGCGCCGCCAAGGCACCGCCGCCGATGAGGACCGCCCCGGGCACACCGGCGACGCCCCGCCCCGACCAGCGGGGCCGGCGGGGTCCGTGCGGCCCGCGGGGCCCGCCGGGCTCTCCGGAGCCGATCTGAGGCGTCGGCCGCGTGGCGTCCATCTCGGGCTCGGGCTCCGGCGCCGTGTCCTCGTCCGGGACCGTCCCTGGCGGGAGGATCGCGTCGGGGGTGAGCGGAGGGGTGGTGCTCTCCGCCGCGGACAGCGGCGGTTCGCCGTCGCGGCGCGCCACCGACATGCTCGGCTCCGGCTCCAGCACGTCCGTCACGGTCTTCTCGGCCGCGTCAGCGGCCGTGTCCGCGAACGGGGACGGGGATGCCGCCCCGGCGGCCTGGCCGGACGGAGCGGAGCCGTACGGGGTCGCGAAGGACACGGTCGTGTGTGCGTCCGGATCGGGAGGGAAATGCCCGGGGCGCGGGGGTGGCGCGGTCATGCTCTCCTCGACGTCGGGCGTCGGGGGCGGTCCGGTAGGGGCCGGGTCGCCCGGCGGCGCTTCGGCGGTCTGGGGGGTGACGAGGGGGGCCTCGTCCGGGACGCCGCCGCCGCCCGACCCCGGCGGTGCCGGGGGCGGCGGATACGGCGGCGGAGGCTCCGGCCCTTCCTTTTCGGACGGTACGAAACTCTCGTCACGGCCAGACATGGGTCACTAGATTATTAGCGAATGGCGTTCATTATGCCGGTTTGCCAACCATTGACCGATAGTTCAGGGCTGGTCGCAGATTGCTACCTACTGTCGCATTCTGTACAAACGCGGTGACGCCGGAGTAATCGCTAGTGGCGATCTTCTTTCCGTCCGGGTACTGCACCCAGCTCATGATCAGATAATGGCCCTCGGGATCGGCGGTCGTGAGCGACAGGCCCTTACCGATCTTGCTGGTGCTCCCCGCACCCGGCAGCGGCACGATATACGCGTCCTTTGGGCGGGACGCCTTCTGTGCGGCGCTGGCCACGCTGTCCGTCTTGAGGTTGAGCACGCCGATGGTGCCGATGAACTTGCCGTTGCTGAACGTCGCCCGCAGCACCTGGGTGCAGCCCGCCCGCTTGATGGCCTTGGTGAAGGTCGTGCCGTTCACGCCCTTCGCGCAGTTGGTGTCCGCGCGGCGGGTCGTCAGCACGTAGTTGCGGCCGCCCAACTTGAACGTCTTGTTCTTGAAGACCTCGCTCAGCGTCAGCGGCTTCGGGTCGGTCGCCCGGCTCGCGAGCCGCTCACCCTTTCCGGTCTCGGTCGTCGAGGGCGTCGGGTTCGCCGTCGGCGACTGCTTCGGGGCGGCGGCCGCCTTGCTGGTCGTCGCGGAGGGGTTCGGCTTGTCGTCACCGCCGCCGCCGGACAGCGCCAGGGCCGTTCCACCGCCGAGGACCACGACACCGGCGACGACGGCGGCACCGATGATCAGGGGCTTCTTGCCGGAGCCGGACCGCTCCTCGCCGCCGGGGGCGAAGGACGCCGCGTCCTCGCCGTACCCGCCCGGGACGTCGCCGTACCGGCTGGGGCCTCCAGGGGGCCCGTAGCCGCCCGCTCCACCCCCGTACGGGCCTGCCGCGGAGTTGTTGTCCCAGCCACCGGCCTCCTGGCCGTAGGACCGTGTCTCCTGGTCGGGTCCGCTCGGCTGCTGAGCGCCGTAGGGGGAGGCCTGGTCGTACGAGGGCGGGCCGCCGTACTGGTTCGCGGGCTCCTCGTTCTGGCGAGCGCCGGTGCCGTACGGGCGATCGAATAGAGAGCCGCTGCCGGTGGCCTGGTCCTCGGCCGGGCCGTACTGCGACTGCGGCGGCTGCGGGGGGCCCCAGCCGCCGGGTTGCTGTTTATCACCCGGAAAAGCCATGAAGGCGACCCTACCTGGTCGAATGCGTGATCAGACGCTCACTGATAGCCGAAGTCCTGCGTCCACCAAGGGCCGCCAGAGCCGTATGCGACGCCGATTCCGACGGCCTTGAGCTTGCAGTTAAGGATGTTCGCCCGATGCCCCGGACTGTTCATCCACCCTTGGAGAACGGCCGCCGCGGTCGGGTAACCCTTCGCGATGTTCTCTGCGCCGGGAGTCGTGTACCCGGCCGCCTTGATGCGGTCCCAGGGGCTCCGCCCGTCCGGCGAGTTGTGGTCGAAGTAATTTCGGTCACGCATGTCCGCGGAGTGCAGCCGGGCCGCGGTCCGCAGCTGCGTGTCCACCCGCAGGGCCGTGCAGCCGTGCTGGGCGCGCTGGACGTTGGTGAGGCGGACGGCCTCGCTCTCCGCGCGGGCGGCGGCCGATGTCCCTCCGCTCGCGGGCGGGGCGGCGGCCTTGGCCGAGCGGGTGGCGTGCGGAGTGGCGCTGTGCGAGGGCGACTTCCGCTTCTTGGCCGGGCTCTTGGACCGGCGGGGCGTCGCGGACGGGCTCGCGCTGGGGGTGGAAGGGTGGACCGCCGCGCCCTGGGGGCTGGGGGGAACGACGAGGTCGCGAGCGGGGCTGGTGGCCGGCGACGGAGACTGCCGCTGCGCGGCGCTCCAGAGAGACCGGGCGGCGAAGCCGCCCGAGACGAAGACCGCGATCGCCAGCAACACGAATGCCTGGACGCGGCGTTTCACGCGCTTCGCGGACAGGGGATCCTCCTGGGGGCTGCGGAGGACCAGCACTATATGCCTGCGAAGCGCACCAAGTCCGACGTTCTCGGATACTCCCAGGTATATGGTGTCCAAGAGGGACAGCCGTACGATCGTCGCATCTGACGACGGAAGGACGGCGCACAGCACTCGGGAAGGGCGGCTCGCGGCGCTCGCTTTGCCCGTTGGCGTGTGGGCCGGTATTCTGCTAGTTCGTTGTGTGCGTCAGCGTGCCCGTGATCGGGTCGCTCGACCCACCGGGCCTGCGGCGGCAGAGGCCGTCCGGCGGACCCAGTCTCTGTTGTCAGACCACGAAACGAAGGCTTACGACCGTGCGCACCTACACCCCTAAGCCCGCTGACGTTCAGCGTCAGTGGCACGTCATCGACGCGACCGATGTCGTGCTGGGTCGGCTCGCCAGCCAGGTCGCGACACTGCTGCGGGGTAAGCACAAGCCGATCTACGCCCCGCACCTCGACACGGGTGACTTCGTCATCATCATCAACGCCGACAAGGTGGCGCTGTCGGGCAAGAAGCTCGAGCAGAAGAAGGCCTACCGTCACTCGGGCTACCCGGGCGGTCTGCGTTCCATCGGCTACGGCGAGCTGATGAAGAAGAACCCCGAGCGTGCGGTGGAAAAGGCGATCAAGGGCATGCTTCCCAAGAACTCGCTGGGCCGCAAGATGGCCAGCAAGGTGAAGGTCTACGCCGGCCCGAACCACCCGCACCAGGCGCAGCAGCCGGTTCCCTACGACATCAAGCAGATCGCGCAGTAACGCGCGGCATCGAAAGAGATCTGAGGAGTACCGTGGCCGAGCCCACCGGTGTCGAGACGCCCCTTGAGGGCGCCGAGTTCGAAGAGTACGTGGGGGACTACACCTCCGAGTCCGCGGAGGTCGTCGCCGAAGACGCTCCTCGCCCGGTGCTGACCGGCCCGGCCGCCGGCACCGGCCGCCGCAAGGAGGCCATCGCGCGCGTCCGCATCGTCCCGGGCTCCGGCAAGTGGACGATCAACGGCCGTTCCCTGGACACGTACTTCCCCAACAAGGTCCACCAGCAGGTCGTGAACGAGCCGTTCGTGACCCTCGGCCTTGAGGACCAGTTCGACGTCATCGCCCGCGTCGGCGGCGGCGGCGTCACCGGCCAGGCCGGCGCGCTGCGGCTGGGCATCGCCCGCGCGCTGCAGCTGGTCGACCCCGACAACCGCCCGGCCCTGAAGAAGGCCGGCTTCCTCACCCGTGACGCGCGGGCGAAGGAGCGGAAGAAGTACGGCCTCAAGAAGGCCCGTAAGGCTCCGCAGTACAGCAAGCGTTGATCCTGCCTGTCCGCCGCTCCGTCGGTTCCGCCCGTGTGGCGGCCCGGGTCGGCGGACAGGATCTCGGCGGTCCCGCCACGCGGCGGGGCCGCTGATCGCTTTTCTTCCGCGGTCGCGTCTCGGCGAGCGGATCGGGGCGCGGCCAGTCCGTGCTTTCGATCGTGGGGTGTTGTAGTGGCGCGTCTGTTCGGGACCGACGGCGTACGCGGGGTCGCGAATCGCGACCTGACGGCTCACCTCGCGCTCGACCTGTCGGTCGCGGCCGCCCGCGTCCTCGGCGAGGTCGGCGCGTTCGAGGGACACCGGCCCGTCGCGGTGGTCGGCCGGGACCCGCGCGCCTCCGGTGAGTTCCTCGAGGCCGCCGTCGTCGCCGGCCTCGCGTCCGCCGGCGTCGACGTCCTCCGGCTCGGCGTGCTCCCCACCCCCGCCGTGGCGTACCTCACCCAGTCGCTCGGCGCGGACCTCGGCGTCATGCTCTCCGCGTCGCACAACCCCGCGCCCGACAACGGCATCAAGTTCTTCGGGCGCGGCGGGCACAAGCTCCCCGACGACATCGAGGACCAGATCGAGGCCCACCTCGGCCAGGAGTGGGCCGGCCCGACCGGCGCCGGTGTGGGGCGGGTTCGCGACGCGCAGGGTGAGGTCGAGAGCTACATCGCCCACCTGCTGTCGACGCTGTCCGGCTCCCTGGACGGCGTGCGCGTCGTCGTCGACTGTGCCCACGGCGCCGCCTCGAGCGTCTCCCCGGAGGTCCTGCGCCGCGCCGGCGCGTCCGTCGTCGCCATCGGCGCCTCGCCCGACGGCCTGAACATCAACGACGGCTACGGTTCCACCGACCTGGAGCGGCTGCGCCGCGCGGTGCTCGAGCACGGCGCGGACGTCGGCATCGCCCACGACGGCGACGCCGACCGCTGCCTCGCCGTCACCGCCTCCGGTGAGGCCATCGACGGCGACCAGATCATGGCGATCCTCGCGCTCGAGCTGCGGGAGGCCGGCAAGCTGCCCGGTGACACGGTCGTCGCCACGGTCATGTCCAACCTCGGGTTCAAGCTCGCGATGCGCGACCAGGGCCTGAGCGTCGTCGAGACGACCGTCGGCGACCGCTACGTCCTGGAGGCGATGAAGGCCGGCGGATACGCCTTCGGCGGCGAGCAGTCCGGCCACGTCATCATGCTCGACCACGCCACCACCGGCGACGGCGTGCTCACCGGTCTGCACCTCGTGGCCGCCGTCGCCCGCCGGGGCCGCCCGCTCGACGAGCTCGCCAAGGTGATGACCCGGCTGCCGCAGGTGCTCATCAACGTCAAGGGCATCGACAAGTCCAAGGCGAAGACGTCCCCGGAGCTGGCCGCCGCGGTCGAGGCCGCCGAGACCGAGCTCGGCGACAGCGGACGGGTGCTGATCCGTCCCAGCGGCACCGAGCCGATGGTCCGCGTCATGGTCGAGGCCCCCGAGACGGACCAGGCCCGCACCGTCGCCGAGCGCCTCGCCGAGGTCGTCCGAACCGCTCTCTGACCACCGCTCTCTGACCACCGGGCGTCCCGGGTGCTTCGAGCATCGTCATCACTTTACGTAGGCGGCCGATACGCTCAGCGTGGGTGCGGGTAGACGTCGATCACGACGGCTGTGCCGTCGAGCGGCGGTCACCCATGAGACGAAGGTCGGGCACCCATGGCATCAGTTGCGCGTGTCACCGAGATCAGCGCCATCTCGGAGAAGAGTTTCGAGGACGCGGTGAAGGTCGGCATCAGCCGGGCGGCGGAGACGCTGCGCAAGCTCCAGTCCGCATGGATCAAGGAGCAGCAGGTGATGCTGTCCGCGAGCGGTGAGATCACCGGTTACAAGGTGAACATGCTGGTCACCTTCGTTCTGGAGTGACGAGCCGGGCTCAGGCCGTCAGCAGCCCAACGCCGAGGCTGAGTACGCCCGCGGCGAGGGAGAGCGCTCCCGCCCACACCACCCAGATGAACCGGTTGGGCCCGGTGGCGTCGCGTCCCGCCGAGGCGGCGAAGAATCCCGCCGACATGAGGATCGCCGCGACGGGCACGCCCAGCCGGGCCACCCACAGCAGCACGCCGCTCAGGCCGGTGGCGTCCGCGTAGAGCAGGCCGATCAGACCGAGCAGCACGAGGACCCCGGCGTGCCCGTGGCCGGCGCGCGCGAAGGCCTTCTGGAAGTCGGTCATCGGCACCCCACCACGGGCGATCTTGGTCATGAACCAGCCGCCGAATTCGATGGTGACGATGGTGAGCAGCACGGCGCCGGCGATCATCCGCGACTCGGTGCTGAGGGTCAGAGCGTGCATGGGGATCTCCTAGCGGGACGCGGGCGCCAGGTCGGCCGAGCCGCCGCGCAAGCGCTGAGTGAGGCGCCGGAGCGCCGTGCCGTCGGCCGATCGGGTCGCCCAGACGGCGACGGCGATGTACAGGACCTGCTCGGGGATGCGCGTCCACAGGGACGTCGGCTTGTCGCCGTGGAACGGCACGTGGTCGACGGCCGCGTAGACGTTCGCGGGGAGCAGCAGGACGAACAGCGCGACCAGCGCGAAACCGGCGGCCTGGCGCGTCGCCGGGATCACCAGTCCGGCGGCGCCCAGGAGCTCGAGGACACCCGTCAGGTACACCATCGCGTCGGCGAACGGCACGAACGGCGGAACCATCCGGACGAGGTCCGCGTGGTTCGGCATCGCGGTGACGCTCGCCGGAACGAAGTGCGCGCTCGCGGTCATGACGAGCATGAGCGCCAGCGCGTGCGCGGCACTGGACGACCAGTCGCCGAAGCGGCGTACGCCGAGCGCCCCGAGCAGGCGGAAGCCGAGCAGGCCACCGGCGAGAACGAGGTAGACCATGGTTCTCCGATCACAGCGGATAGTGTCACTATCCAATCTTGGATACTGAAACTATCCAACAGCGCGGAGAATTCCGCAAGGCGTTAGTGCGGGGGGTCAGTCCCGCGTACGGGCGGCCGCTCGCTCGGCAATGCGCCGGATCACGCCGGAACCCGGGGAACCGCCGAGGACGTGCGACAGCGGATGGACGAGCCGGGCGCCGGGCACGCGCAGCGCACCCATGAACGCGAACCTCGTACCGTCCGCCTCGGCCACCGCCGCCATCCCGCCGAGCAGGAACCGGCTCTGCATCCAGCACCACCCCGGGCGGAGGACGCCGTCGAACCGCGCTCGCTGCCCGAACCGTCCCCGCGCCAGCGCCTCGAACCGGTCCCCGTCAGCCCGGGTGACCCGCATGGCGCGGACATCGGTGAGCAGGTGCGGGAACTCGTGCTCCAGGTCGGCGGCGACCGCCCACACCTCGTCGAACGGCAGGGCCAGCACGTCCTCGGCGTACACCGCGCCGGGGGACGACCTCTGACATCGGCTAGCAAAGGCGACTTGCCGGGGTGATTGGTCGTCTGCCTGTGGCTGTCTGCGGGTTGCTGTTAGCTTGCCGCCATGTCGACCAGCCGTGTGAAGCGGGCGTTGAAGTACCGCTTCTACCCGACGCCCGAGCAGGCCGCCGAGCTTGCCCGGACGTTCGGGTGTGTGCGGAAGGTCTACAACATGGCGCTGACCAGCCGTACCGAGGCGTGGCATGGCCGTGGCGAGCGGATGAACTACAACGCGATGTCCGCGCTGCTGACGGCCTGGAAGAAGACCGAGGAACTGGCCTTTCTGAATGAAGTGTCCTGCGTGCCGTTGCAGCAGGCACTGCGCCACCTGCAGACGGCGTTCATGAACTTCTTCGCCAAGCAGGCGAAGTACCCTCGCTTCAAAGCGAAAAAGAAGTCGCGGAAATCCGCCGAGTACACGCGCAGCGCCTTCCGGTTCCGCGACGGCGAGCTGACCCTGGCCAAGATGACCGAGTCGCTGGCCATCGTCTGGTCGAGGCCATTGCCAGATGGCATAGAGCCCTCGACTGTGACCGTTTCCCAGGATTCCGCTGGCCGCTGGTACGTATCCCTATTAGTGGAAGACCCGACCATCACTCCGCTGCCGGCGACCGACGCGGTGGTCGGTGTGGACGCGGGTCTGGATCACCTGCTCACCATGTCCACGGAAGAGAAGATCACCAACCCCCGCCACGAGCGCAAAGACCGCAAGCGCCTGGCCCGCGCGCAACGGGAACTGTCCCGCAAGGCGAAGGGCTCGGCGAATCGGGAGAATGCGCGACGGAAGGTGGCTCGCGTCCACGCCCGGATCGCCGACCGGCGCCGGGACTTGTTGCACAAGCTGACGACTCGGCTCGTTCGTGAAAACCAAACGATCGTGATCGAGGACCTCACCGTCCGGAATATGCTGAAGAACCGCAGCCTGTCCCGGGCGATCTCCGATGCGGCATGGCGCGAGTTCCGCAGCATGCTGGAGTACAAGGCCCGCTGGTACGGCAGGCAAGTGATCGTGGTGGACCGCTGGTTCCCCTCGTCGAAGCTGTGCTCGGCGTGTGGCACCCTGCAAATGGCGATGCCGCTGGGGGTCCGGGAATGGACGTGCGCGTGCGGCATCACCCACGACCGCGATGTGAACGCGGCGAAGAACCTTTTGGCCGCCGGGCTGGCGGTGTCGGCCTGTGGAGCCGGTGTAAGACCCTGTCCGGGATCCCTCCCGGACGGGGCCGTCGGCGCTGAAGCAGGAAGCCCTACGGCGCGAGCCGTAGGAGTCCCCCTCGGAGGGGATGAAGCCAACGCCACGCCTTTCGGAGGCGGCGGCGGAAGCATACGCGATCTCGGCCCTATGGCCGTGGGGCTGATGAGTCGCCTTTCATCCCTATAAAGGACCGAACCACCTGAACTCCCCCATCGACTCCCGGTTTGCTGGCGGGCCGGGTTCGGGTCCGTTACTCGGTGCCCGTGATGGACAGAGTGCGGAGCTTCCAGCCGGCGTACGCGACGCCGGCGACGGTCACGACGATCAGCAGCGGCACGGCGGTGGACGTGCCGACGTCGGCCTTGACCGCGGTCGCGTTGGTGACCATGTCGGTGACGCTGATGCCCCACTGGCGGATCGACAGCGTCTTGGCGCCGGAGGCGTACCGCGCGATGAGGTTCTCCCAGACCAGGGCGTAGATCAGCCCGATGGTCACCGCGAACCGGCTCAGCACCGCGAGGGCGATGAACAGCGCGCAGTACGCGACGCCCGCGACCAGCGCCCCGATCGCGAACCCGGTCGCCAGCCCGGCCGTGAGACCGTTCATGATGACGCCCGAGATGAAGATCGGCACGACGCCGAACGCGACGACGAGGACGACCGCGACGGCGTACTTCGTGGTGGAGATGACCGGGCGCGCGATCGGCTTGGTCATGATGTACATGATCTGGCCGTCGTCGATCTCCGGCCCGATCACCCCGGTGCCCGCGAGCAGCGCGAGCAGCGGCAGCAGCGCCCCGAGCCCGAACTGCGTCAGCAGCATCGTGGCGTTGTCCAGGTCGCTGTGGCCGCTGGCCCGCAGCCCGATGCTGAGGAACAGGAGCAGCGCGGGCAGGGCGAACAGCAGCAGCGCCCGCCGCCGGCTCAGCATCGCGCGGAACGTGATCGAAGCGATGACAGGGTTCATCTCAGGACGCCACCAGGTACGAGAAGACGCTTTCGAGGGACTCGTCGGCGGGGGAGACCTCCCACAGCCGGATGTCGGCCTGCCGGGCCAGCTGCGGCAGCTGCACCGAGAACCGCCGGAAGTCGACGGCCTCGACCTCGAGCCCTCCGGAGGTCAGCTCGACGCCTCGTGTCGACGGGTCGGCGATGAGCGCGGCGGCCAGCCGGCGGTCGTCGCTGGACCGGACGACGAACATGTGCGGGCGGTCGGTCATCAGCCGCCGGATGGCGCGGAAGTCGCCGGAGGCGGCGTGCCGCCCGGCGACGACGACCTCGATGTGGTGCGCGAGCCGCTCGACCTCTTCGAGGATGTGCGAGCTGAACAGCACCGTACGGCCCTCGGCGGCCATCTTCCGGATGAGGTCCATGAGGTGCAGCCGCTGCCGGGGGTCCATCCCGTTGAACGGCTCGTCGAGCAGCAGGACCGGCGGGTCGTGGACGAGCGCGGAGGCCATCTTGACGCGCTGCTTCATGCCCTTGGAATAGGTGCCGATGGCGCGGCCGGCGGGCTCGACCATCTCCACCATCCCGAGGGCGCGTTCGGCGGCGGCCTCGGGGTTGGGCAGGCGGTGCAGCTTGGCCATCGCGCGGACGAACTGGCGGCCGGTGAGGAAGTCGTACGCGCTCTCCCGCTCGGGCACGAGGCCGATCTGCCGGTACACCGAGGGGTTCTTCCAGATCCGCTGACCGTCGACGGTCACCTGCCCGCTGGAGGGGGCGAGGAAGCCGCCCATCATGTGGATCAGGGTGGACTTGCCGGCGCCGTTCGGCCCGAGCAGGCCGGTGACGCCCGGTCCGATCGTCATGGTGACGCCGTTGATCGCGACGACGTTGCCGTACCACCGGGACACGTCCCGGATCTCCAGAACGGTCATCGGGAACCCGCTTTCCGGAACCGCAGGTAGAGGATTGCGACGCAGCCGGCGACGAGGGCCGCGCACACCAGGGCGAACACCGCCCCGCCGAGGCCCGAGGGCGGTGGCTCGGGCGCCGACTGCTTCGCGTGGAGCGCCCAAACCTGGACGCCGTCGACGAGGTTGAACGGCGCGAACAGGCCGGCCCACTGGGCCAGCGTGAACTGCGTCTGGTTCTCGGCGATGCCCTGGACGGCGGCGACCGCCGTCGTGCTGAGCAGGTAGACCGCCATGACGGCGGTCACGCCGAACCCGCGACGCGGCGTGAACGCGGCCACGACGAGGCCGAGGCCGGCGAGCACCAGCGCGAAGATCAGGCAGCCCGCGAGGCCGCCGAGCCAGTGCAGGGTGTGCGTGCCGAGGTGCTTCTGCTTGGTGACGAGCGCGCCGATGTACAGGAGCGTCACGGGCGTGGCCAGCAGGATGAACAGCGCGGTCGTGAAGGCGGTGTACTTGGCCAGCACGTAGTCGAGGCGGCTGAGCGGGCGGGAGAAGTACAGCGGCGTCACGTGGAACCGCAGCTCGCGGGAGGCGAGCACCGGCGCCTGCGCCGCCAGGAAGATCGCGATGAGGGGCTGCAGGTAGATGGCGTAGGCCGAGTAGCGGATGAGGCTCACGTTGGTGCCCGCTCCGACCTGGGCCGCGACCGCTGTGATCGCCACGCTGATCGCGGCGGGCATCAGCATGATCGCGAAGAGCAGGAACGGCATGATCTTCGCCTTGACCGGCCGCCCCAGCCCGTACGCCGCGCGCAGGTTGTACGTGAACAGCGACCGGACCGCGTACGCCCGGCCGAGGCGTCTGCCGTCGTAGTGCCGGTACCCGATGTCATGGATGACGCTCGTCACTGCGAGAACACCTCTTCGATGCGGTGCCGGCGGTTCTCCATGCGGACGAGGGCCAGGCCGAGGTCGGCGACCGAGTCGCGGACGATGTCGTACGTGGTCTCGCCGGCGATGTCGATGAGCAGCAGGCGGCCGTCCGGGTGGACGCGGAGCCCGGTCGCCGCGAGGTGCTCGCCGAGGCGGTCCATCTCCTCTTCGACCTCGACCGCGAGCACGCCGCTCGCCTGCGTGAAGGCGGCGACCGCCTGCGACCGCAGCAGGCGCCCGCCATCGATGATCACCAGGTGGTCGGCGACCCGTTCGAGTTCGCCGAGGAGGTGCGAGGTGACGAGGACGCTGATGCCGAACTGGCTGCCGATCCGCCGGACGAGGGCGAGCATCTCGTCGCGTCCGGCCGGGTCGAGGCCGTTGGTGGGCTCGTCGAGGAAGACCAGCTTCGGGTCGTGGACGAGCGCCTGGGCCAGCTTGACGCGCTGGCGCATGCCCGTGGAGTAGCCGCCGATCGGGCGGTACCGCTCCTCGTACAGCCCGACGTGGCGCAGGGTGTCGGCGGCGCGCTCCCGCGCCGAGGTGGCCGGCAGGCCGGACACCCGGGCGACGTGCACGATGAACTCGGTGGCGGACATGTCCGGCGGAAGGCAGTCGTGCTCGGGCATGTAGCCGACCAGCTCGCGGATCTTCATGGACTCGCGGGCGATGTCGAAGCCGAGCACCTGGGCCTGGCCGCTCGTGGGTTCGAGCAGGCCCAGGAGGATCTTGATGAGCGTGGACTTGCCCGCACCGTTGGCGCCGACGAGTCCGACGACTCCGGGCTCGATGTCGACGGTCAGCTGATCCAACGCGAGCACGCCGGGGAAGCGCATCGTGAGCCCCCGGGTGGCGATGATGGACATGATCCGAACCTAGTGGAGCGGCAGCAGTCGCGTCGTCACTCTTCGGCACTACGCTTCGCCCGTCTTTGGGATGATTCCGCGCCGTCCTTCGGCCGACTCTGCCGCGCCGTACGGACGCCGTCGCCGTCTCGCACGCCACAGCGCTCCGCCCCCGCCGCTCGCCGGCATGTCTAAATCGGCACAAATACCGTCACGCCCCGTGATGATCCTCTATGGCAGCATTCATCCGTCATAGCTGGGCAAAGTAGGAGCAAAAAACCATGGGGTGGTGCGTAATGCGACAGCGATGGCGAACGCGGCTCGGAGTGGTGGCGGCAGTCTTCCCGCTGGTGGTCGCGGGGGCGGGCTGCAAGACGAGCGGTGCGCCCACGAGCGGAGGTGCTCCCGCCTCGGGCTCCGGCAGCGCCAAGCTCCCGATCGGCGACAGTAAGGCGCCGATGCCCTCCCCGGGCACCTGCAAGGTCGGTAAGCGGGACGGCCAGCCGCTCCCCGACCACGACTGCACACCGGGCGCCGTCAACCCGGACGTCACCCAGTCGAACATCAAACGGACCATCTGCAAGGTCGGCTGGACCAAGACCGTACGGCCGCCTTCTTCGGTGACCCGGGTGATGAAGGCCAAGTCCGCGCGCTCCTACAGCCTCGGCCGCGACGCGCAGAGCGAGTACGACCACCTGGTGCCGCTCGAACTGGGCGGCGCGCCGGACGACCCGCGCAACCTGTGGGTCGAGCCGGGGCGCATCCCGAACCCCAAGGACGCCGTCGAGCACAAGCTCAACGACGCGGTCTGCTCCGGCCTCGTCCCCCTCGCGAAGGCTCAGCGGGCCATCGCGGTCCGATGGGTCACCGCGTTCGACGACACCGGCCTGCGGGTGAGCGGCAGCAAGGTGTGCCTGCGCGACAACCCGAGCAAGTGCGCGGACAGCCGGCACGGCGGCAGCAGGGACGGCGACTGATCGGCCAAGGCCAACACAGATCACCGGACCGATCTCGGCCGTGACATTCGTACCGATCGACCGTGGATCGATGGATCTGCCGGGTGACCTCCCGTTCCGGCGAAGCTTGCATCACTAGGCAAGCGAGCGAAGGAACGAAGATGGCGCAGATCACCTCTCCCGTCACGGCCGACCGGTCCGGTGCGAAGGGCGGCGCCCCGCAGTCCAACGGCGGGGAGCTGCTGGGCAACCTGAGACCGCTGGTGGTGGACGTCGCCCTCCCGGTGGGTTCGTACTATCTGCTGCACAAGGGGCTGGGCCTGGACCTGGTCACCTCGCTCGCGCTCAGCAGCGTCGTCCCGGCGGTGCGTACGATCGCCGACGCCGTCCGCCACCGGACCTTCAACGGCCTGGCGGGCCTGATGCTGCTCGTCAACGTGGCCGGGATCGCGCTCAGCTTCGTCACGGGCGACGCCCGCCTGATGCTGGCCAAGGACTCCGGCGTCAGCAGTGTGATCGGTCTGAGCATCCTCGTCATGGCCTTCCGCGGCCGGTTCCTGATGTCCGCCGGCCTCAAGCCCTTCATGACCAAGGGGGACGCGGCGAAGATCGCCGCGTGGGACCGGCTGTCCGCGGGGTCGGCGGCGTTCCGCCGGCTCGAGCGCCGCTTCAGCCTCGTCTGGGGCGGTGCCCTGCTGGGCGAATGCGTCGCCCGCCTGATCGGCGCTTTCACCCTGCCCATCGAGACGATGGCCTGGCTGTCCAGCGTGATGCTGATCGGCGCGATCGCCGTCGGGATCGCCGTCGGCGCGATCGCCACTCAGCCGATCGAGAAGATGATCGAGGCCGAGACCGCCGCCTGACCCGCCGACCCACGCCCCCCTGAAAGGACACGACCATGCGCGCCAAGGGCATCAACTACGACACCGGCTTCTTCCCCGGCGGTGAGAACTCACGGAAGGTCTTCGAGCCCGACGTCGTACGCCGGGAGATGCGGATCATCGCCGACGACCTGCACTGCACCGCCGTACGGATCTCCGGTGGCGACCCCGAGCGGCTGACCATCGCCGCCGAGCACGCGGCGGCGGCCGGCCTGGAGGTCTGGTTCGCGCCGTTCCCCTGTGAGCTCACCCCGGAGCGGATGCTGGACCTGTTCACCGACTGCGCCGAGCGCGCCGAGGCGATCCGGCGCGGCGGCACCGAGACCGTCCTGGTCACCGGCTGCGAGGTCACCCTCTTCGCCGGCGGGTTCATCCCCGGCAAGGACGTCTACGCGCGGATCGCGGCCCTGACCTCCGGCGACCCGGCCGTGTACGCGACGTTCCGCGAGCTTCCCGGCAAGGTGAACGCGTTCTTCGCCGAGACGGTGAAGGCCGCCCGTGAGCGGTTCGGCGGCCGGATCACGTACGCCTCCGGCCCCTGGGAGGACCTCGACTGGACGCCGTTCGACCTCGTCTCCGTCGACGCCTACCGCGCCGAGGAGAACGCCGAACGGTACGTCGAGGAGCTCCGTTCGCACTTCCGGCACGGCAAGCCGGTCGCGGTCTCGGAGTTCGGCTGCTGCACCTACCAGGGCGCCGCCGCGCGCGGCGGCATCGGCTGGACGATCGCCGACCGCGAGTCGGACCCGCCCCGCCTGAACGGCGTCTACGTACGGGACGAGGCCGAGCAGGCGACCTACATGCGCGAGCTGCTGGAGATCTTCGAGCGGGAGGGCGTGGACAGCGCCTTCTGGTTCACCTTCGCCGGGTACGACCTGCCGCACCGCCCGGACGACCCGGTCCACGACCTCGACCTGGCGTCGTACGGCGTCGTCAAGATGCTGGAGAACGGCCACGGGACCGCCTACCCGGACATGGCCTGGGAGCCGAAGGAGTCCTTCCACACCCTCGCCGCCTGGGGAGTGTCTGACAAATCCGGTTCGTAGCGAGCGCCGCCTGGGCACCGCGCAGCCGGACGGCGGATTTGCCAGATACGTCCTACGCCGGCTGATGTCCGCCCCGGGCGTGGAGCGTGCCCACGTCGATCGTCGCGGCCAGCCAGGCCAGCGGCGATCCGGCGGTCCAGGCCAGCCGTGTCCGGCGCCACAGCCGGCCGTCCCCCAGTGGCTTGGTCACCAGACCCGGCCAGGAGCCGCCGGTCGCGGGGAACACGCCGACAGCGCCGCCACCGCTCACGATCGCCGCCGCCGTCGCCTGGTCGGCGCCGAAGTACCGGAACCGCGGCGTGAAGCCCGCCCGCTCGCAGGCGATCCGCAGGCTCAGCCCGAGACCGTCGGAGCGGTCGCCGGGCGCGACCCAGGTCTCCCGGGCCAGATCCTCGAGCGCGACCGCCCTCCGATGGGCCAGCCGATGCGTCGGCGCCAGCCCGACCAGCACTGGCTCGGTGTCGAGATCCCGGCCCTTGAACTCGCGCAGCGAGGGCGCCACCACGTCCGGGAACTCGCTGACGACCGCGAGCGCGATCTTCTCCGTGCGCAGCAGGTCCAGCACCGCCTGCGAGGATGACTCCAGGTAGGTCAGCTGCTCATGGCGGGGAAACCGGTCCTGGACCAGCCCGGCGATCCGGAGCACCCAGGGCCCGTCCACTCCGCCGAGCGCGATGGCCTCCGGCGGTTCGGCCGGCCGGGCGAGCGTCCTGGCCGTCGTGATGAGGTCGCCGAACTCGTCGAGGATCTCCTGGGCCCGGCCCAGGACGTGCACGCCGAGCTCGGTGGGGACGACGCCGTCCGCCCGGCGGCGGAACAGCGGCCCGCCGAAGCCCTGTTCGATCCGTTTGAGCTGCGTCGTCAGGCCGGACTGCGCGATCTTCAAGGTGGTGGCCGCGCGGCTGATGCTGCCCGCCTCAGCGACGGTGAGCACGATCCGCAAGTGGCGTAGCGCGATGTCCACGTCCAACCCCCAGTTCTGATCTCCGTGGCCGGAAGAACCCGACGACGAGTACGGCGCCGGCCAGGGACAGCAGCGCCGTCCACACGGCCGTGACGCGCATGGCGTGCAGGTAGGCGTGGTCCGCGGCGGCGACGAGCTCGGGCCGGTGCAGCGACCTCGCCAGGGCGCGGGTCTCCTCGGCCGAGTCCAGGGCCCGCTCCCGGAGCCGGCGGGGCAGGCCGTCGACCGTGGGCCCGATCGCCCGGCGGTAGCCGGCGGCGAGCACCGAGCCGAGCACGGCGACGCCGAGTGTGCTGCCCACCGGCCTCATCGCCGCACTGACCGCCGCGCCGGCACCGGTCTGGGCGGGCGGCAGGACGGCCATCATCTCCGTGGTCATCGGCGCGACCACGAGGCCGACGGCGGCTCCCTGGACCACCAGCATCACCACGAACCACGCCACCGGGGTGCCCGCGTCGAACGCCACGTACGAGCCGAACGTCGCGCTGGCCAGGAGGATCCCGGTCAGGGCGGTCCAGCGGACGGTCAGCAGCCGCGTGACGGCGGGGGAGACCTGGTTGCCGAGGACGATGCCGCCCGCGGCGGCCATCATGACGGCGCCCGCGGCCGGGGCGGACAGGCCGTGCACTCCCTGCAGGTAGAACGCGCAGTAGAAGAGCTGGCCCGCCAGGCCGAAGAACAGGAGCAGCAGCGTCACGCTGCCGCCCGCGAACCGCGGCTCGGTGAACAGGCGCACGTCGAGGGCCGACCCGGCCCGCGCCCGCTGGACGAGGACGAAGACGGCCAGGACGGCGAGCCCGGCCAGGAGCGGCGTCAGGGTCGCCGGGCTCGACCAGCCGAGCCGGCGGCCGCCCTGGATCACGCCGTACACGAGCAGGCCCAGGCCGAGCATGGACAGCGCCAGGCCCGGCAGGTCGAGCGGCCTGCGCTCGGGGTACCGCAGCGCGGGCACGAACAGGACGGCGCCGACGAGGCACACGGCCACGACCGGCACGTTGAGCAGGAAGATCGCTCCCCACCAGAACCGGCTGATCAGCGCGCCGCCCACCACCGGCCCGAGCGCGACGGCCACGCCGCCCGAGGACGCCCAGATCGCGATCGCGCGGGTCCGTACGGCGGGCGCGGTGCCGCGCGTGACGATCGCCAGCGTCGCCGGGGTGATCAGGGCGCCGCCCGCCCCCATGACGGCGCGGGCCGCGATCAGTTCCGCGGCGTTGGTGGAGAACGCCGCCGGCATCGAGGCGACGGCCAGGGTCGCCAGCCCGGCGACCAGGACGCGGCGCGGCCCGTAGCGGTCGGCCAGCGCGCCGCCCGCGAAGCTGCCCGCGGCGAAGACGAGGGAGAACGACGCGACCGCCCACGCGAGGTCCGAGGCGTCGGCGCCCAGCCCGCGGACCGGATCCGCGAGCGTCTCCATCGCGATGTTGAGGACCGTGTTGTCCAGCAGGACGAGCGTCTGCGCGAGGACCGCCACGGCGACGATCCACCACTGCCTTTCGCTCACGGCTCGAGCGCCCGGCGACCCGCGACGACGATCCTGGTGAACTCCGCGACCCGGCGGCCCAGGTGCTCGGCGGTCGCGAGATCGGACTTATGGATGGTGCCCGTCCGGTCGTCCACATTGGACTGGGCGGCGGCTCCGTGATAAAAGCCGAGTCGATTCAGGTCGAACTCGCTGCCTGACGAGGAATTCCACCCCGGAGGCAGGCCGAGATTGACCCAAATCATGCCGTGCTGGGCCGCGAGCGTGGTGAAATATTCAAGGGTGCTGGACTTGTCGCCCGCCATGGAGCCGGAGTTCGTGAAACCGGCGGCCACCTTGTCCTGCCATCGGCGGGTGAACCAGCGCTTGGCGCTCGCCTCGGCGAACGTGTGGAAGGCCGCCGAGGCGGTGCCCATGTAGGTCGGCGCACCGAAGACGATCGCGTCGGCGTCGTCGAGCCGGTGCCAGTCGGCGGCACCGATCCGGTCGACGTGCACGTGGCCGACCTCGGTCAGTGGGACGCTGCTCGCGCCGACGGCGACGGCCTCGGCCAGTCGTCCGGTGTGGCCGCGCCCGCCGTGGCAGGCGACGGCGACGCGTACGGGGTCGGTGGATGCGGTCAAGCCGGCCTCCTCGAGTACCCGATTCCCGTGGTGCGGGAATGGCCGCCCTGGAGCATCTCAGGCGATTCTCAGAGTTTTCTCAGAAAGCCATAACCCGCGAGTTATCGCGAGCTGGTATCTGCTGCTCTTCGCCGTGGCCGTGTCATTCTGTGCCCGGGTGTGATCATGACGGTGTCCTGCCCGTGTGAAGAGGTGTGTCAGGCCAATGGCAGATATCGGGAAGTCAATGCGGATGCGGAGACTCTCGGCGCCGGGCGATGGAAAATACTTGTTCGTCCCGCTCGACCACAGCGTCTCCGACGGTCCGGTCGTGCCGCAGGCACGCTGGAACGGCCTCGTCCGCGGTCTGGTGGACGGTGGCGCCGACGCGATCGTGGTGCACAAGGGCCGGGCGCGCACGATCCCGCCGGGAGTGCTGCGCGGCTGCGCGCTGGTCGTCCACCTGAGCGCCGGGACCGCCTACGCCGCCGACGTCGACGCGAAGGTACTCGTCGGCGAGGTCGAGGAGGCCGTCCGGCTCGGCGCGGACGCCGTCAGCGTGCACGTGAACCTCGGTTCCGACACCGAGCACCGGCAGCTGACCGACCTGGGGACGGTCGCCGCCTCCTGCGACGCCTGGAACATGCCCCTGCTCGCGATGGTCTATCCGCGGGGGCCGCGCATCGCGGACCCGCACGATCCGACGCTGCTCGCGCACGCCGTGAACGTCGCCGCGGACCTCGGCGCCGACCTGGTCAAGACCGCGGTCGCGCTGCCGCTCGAGCGGATGGCCGAGGTGGTGGACAGCTGCCCCATCCCGATCCTCGCCGCGGGCGGCCCGCCCGACGGCTCGGATCTGGTCGACTACGGGACCGCGCTCATGCTCGCCGGCTGCCGAGGCCTCGCGGTCGGCCGCCGGATCTTCTCGTCCTCCTCGCCCGCCTCGCTGGTGTCCCGGCTCGCCGCCGTGGTCCACGCGGGTCAGGGGAGGGCGGCTGCTGCCCATGACCCGACGATCGCGACAGGTGCCGCATGAAGTTCGCATGGATCGACCTGCGGAACGTCCCGCAGCCACGGCTCGAATCCGTCCTCGACGCCGCCATCCACGCCCGGATCGAGGGCGTGCTCAGCGACGACGAGGCCGTCCTGGGGTCGCTGCCCCCGACCGTCACCGGGGTCAGGACGACGACCGTGACCGAGGAGGCCCAGTTCGCCGACCTCGGCGACGGCACCGTCGCCTGGGTCGACGTGGTGGACGAACCGACGCTGCTGCTCGCCTGCGCCGCCGCCGTCGCGCTGCCCTACACCGTCGTCCACTTCGCGGACCCCACCAAGATCCCCCTGGAGATCGTGCTGGCCGCCGCCGACCGCTCCGCCGGGAAACTGGTCACCGTCTGCGCGGACCTGGAGGAGGCGGCGATCGTCCTGGACGTGCTGGAACGCGGGTCGGAGGGGGTCCTGCTCGCGCCGTCGAGCGCCGACGAGGTGTTCGCGCTGGCCCGGCTGCTGGAGGCCGAGTCCCCGAAGCTGGAGCTGACGACCCTCACCGTCGACGGGATCGAGCACCACGGGCTGGGCGACCGCGTGTGCGTGGACACGTGCTCGCACTTCGCCGAGGACGAGGGCATCCTCGTCGGCTCGTACTCCACCGGCTTCATCCTGTGCTGCAGCGAGACGCACCCGCTGCCGTACATGCCGACGCGTCCGTTCCGCGTCAACGCGGGCGCGCTCCACTCGTACGTGCTCGGCCCGGACAACCGGACCAACTACCTCAGCGAGCTGCGCTCGGGCAGCACGACGCTGGCCGTGGGCGCCGACGGCCGGACCCGCCGCGTCGTCGTCGGCCGGGCCAAGCTGGAGTCCCGGCCGCTGCTGACCATCACGGCGCGGTCCGCCGACGGCGTCGTGGTGAGCCTGACCGTGCAGGACGACTGGCACGTACGGGTGCTGGGCCCCGGCGGGAAGGTCCGCAACGTCACCGAGCTGGCGGCCGGCGACGAGTTGCTCGGCTACCTGGCCACGGACCAGCGGCACGTCGGCATCCCCATCGGCGAGTTCTGCCGGGAGACCTGATGGGCGACATGCGGGAACTCGTCGAGCGACTCTTCGCTGCCCACCCCGGCGAGCTGCCCTTCCTCCTGCACGGCGACCACACGGTGACCCGCGCGGAGACCCGCGCCGCCGTGGAGTGGGAGGCGGGGGTGTTCGCCGGCCACGGCGTCGGCGAGGGGCACACGGTCATGCTCCAGGTGCCGCCCAGCTGCACCCAGATCGAGGCGCTGCTGGCGCTCTGGAGCCTCGGCGCCCAGGTGATGCTGGTCGACCACCGGCTCAAGCCGTCCGAGGTGGACACGCTGCGCGCGCTGTGCCGGCCGCAGTACCTGGTCCGCGCCGGGGCGGGCCGGTCGCCGCTCGGGTTCGAGCCGCGGTACGAGCTGGTCACCGTGTGCTGCGCGGACGGCGCCCCGGCCGCCACCGCGCACCGGCTCGTGCAGTTCAGCTCCGGGTCGACCGGGGTGCCGAAGGTGATCGGGCGGACGCCGGCCTCGCTGTCGGCGGAGATCAACCGGTTCACCCGGCTCGTGGGCATGCCGACGGCCGGTGAAAAGGTGCTGCTGCTCAGCTCGACCGCGCACAGCTTCGGCCTGATCGCGGGTCTGCTGCACTCGCTGGTCGCGGGGGTCGCGGTGGTGTTCGCCCGCCGCGTGTCCGCGAAGGACATCCTGGCCGCCGCCGAGCGGCACGACGTGCACGCGGTGTTCGGCACGCCGTTCCACTACGAGCTGCTCAGCACCGCCCGTACGCTCCCCGAGCTGCCCGCCCTGCGGGTGGCGGTCTCCGGCGGGGAGATCATGCCGCCCGAGACGGCCGCGCGGTTCGCCGACCGGTTCGGCCTCGCGGTCGGCGAGTCGTACGGAACGACCGAGACGGGCGTCATCGCGATGGACGTGAGCGGGGCGACGCGGCCCTCGGTCGGCCCGGCCGCCCCCGGCATCCGGCTGCGGATCCACGCCGGGGAAATCGAGGTACGGCTCCCGGAGGGATCGCCGTACCTGGTCGACCCCGACGGCGACCGGTACGTCGACGGCTGGCTGCGCACCCACGACCGGGCGGCGTTCGACCCCGACGGCAACGTGCGGCTGCTCGGCCGCGGCGACTCCCTGGTCGTCGTCGGCGGCCTCAAGCTCGACCTGGCCGAGGTGGAGGCCGTGCTGCGCGCGCATCCCGGAGTCACCGGGGCCGTGGTCGTGCACGCGGGCGCCGTCGAGGCGTACGTCGCCACCGATGCCGACGGCCCGTCGCCGGGAGAGCTGCTGCGCTGGTGCCGGGACCGCCTGGCCGACTACAAGGTGCCCCGCGTCGTCCGCGTGCTCGCCGACCTGCCGCGCACCTCCAACGGCAAGCTCGTCCGGCGCCGCGACGCCCTGCTCGCCCAGTCTTCCGAGAGCCGATAACCGACAGAAGGGCCCTGCCGTGCAGATCACCTTGCAGGAGGAGATCCGGGCGTTCGTGCTCCACACGATCGTCCAGGACATGAACCATCCGCTGGACCTCGAGGAGGTCACCGACGCCAGCCCCATGGGGACCGGCGGCATCGACCTGGACTCGCTCAGCCTGATCGAGCTGACCATGCGGCTCGAACGCCGGTTCGGCGTGGAGTTCCCCGACACCGACATCGAGCCGGTCGGCGCCATGACGCTGAGCGAGCTGGTCGCCGACGTCGTCGAGCGGGGCGCCGCGGCATGACCGCGGAGTCCGGTTCCCGGGAACGGATCACGACCGACGTCGTACGGGAGCTGCTGTCCGATCCTAAGATCTTCCCCGGCGTGCCCGCCGGGCTCGACGACGACGCCGAGATCGCGCTGGACTCGCTGGGCGTGGTGTGGTTCCTGCACCAGCTGGACCTGCGCTACGGCCTGGAGATCGAACCGGACGAGGAGCACCTCACCGGCTTCACCTCGATCCGCCGGATCACCGAATACCTGGCGGCCGTCCATGAGTCGTGACGTGGTCGTCACCGGGTTCGGGGTCCGTACGGCGTTCGGCACCGGGGCGGACGCCGTACGGGACGGCGTGTTCGACGGCAGGCCCGCGTTCACGCCGATCACCCGCTTCGACACCACGCCGTACCGCACCTCCGTCGCCGCCTCCTACGGGCCGCTCGCCCCGCTGCGCGAGGTGCTGGCCGAGGTCGCCGGGGCGGCGGCCGGCATGGCCGCGCTGCCAAAGGGCGAGCGGGCCGCCGTTCTCGTGGGGACCGCCGGCGACTTCACCGGCCTGACCGGCTTCTGGCGTTCGGCGGAGTCCGCGGGCGACACCGCGGAGACCGTTCCCGCCTGGCAGGCCGGGGCCCTCGCGAACGAGCTCGGCGTGCGCGGCCCTCGCCTGGCGTTCACCAACGCGTGCGTCGCCTCCGCGACGGCGGTCGTCCACGCCTGCTCGCTCATCGCCTCCGGCCGGGCGGACATCGCGGTCTGCGCGGGCGGCTACCTGGTGGAAGAGGAGAACCTCGCCAAGTTCGGCTCCGGGCTCGCGCTGTCCCACGACGGGATGGTGCGGCCGTTCTGCGCCGACCGCAGCGGGCTGCTGCTCGGCGACGGGGCCGCCGCCGTCGTCCTCGAGTCGGCCGAGAGCGCGAGGAGCCGGGGCGCGCGGCCGCTCGCCGCGCTGACCGGCTGGGGCGCCGCCTCCGACGCCCACCACGTCGCGCGCCCCCACCCCAAGGGCGTCGGGCTGGCCACCGCCGCGCGGCGGGCCCTGAACCGCGCGGGCGACCCGCGGATCGACTACGTCAACGCCCACGGCACCGCCACCCGGCACAACGACCCCGCCGAGACCCGCGGTCTGCGTACGGTCCTCGGCCCGGACGCGGACTCGGTGCCGGTCAGCTCGACGAAGAGCACGACCGGCCACCTGCTGGAGGCGTCCGGGGTGGTCGAGCTCGTCATCACCCTGCTCGCGATCCGGGACGGGGTGCTGCCGCCCACCGCGGGCTTCACCGAACCGGACCCGGGGTGCGACCTCGACTGGGTGCCGAACCGGCCCCGCCGCGCCGAGATCCGCCGGGCGATGACCATCAACGCCGCGTTCGGCGGCGCCAACACCGCGCTGGTCCTGGAGCGAGCATGATCGCCGCGTTCGGTGACGCCAACGTCGCACTGGTCTTGGAGCGAGCATGATCACCGGGTTTGGTGACGCCAACGCCGCACTGGTCTTGGAGCGAGCATGATCGCCGCGATCGCCGACGCCTCCGCGCCCATCGTCTCCGGCTTCGTCGAGTCGGCCTTCAACCCGATGGTGCACGACGCCGTGCACCGCTGCCTGACCGAGCGGCCGGGCGACGGCGCCCGGACCGCGATCGTCCTGGCCAGCATGATGGGCGACGCCGCCACCCTCGACCTCGGCAGCCGCCTGCTGTCCGCCGGGCAGACGCACAACCCGCTGCTGTTCATGCAGAGCACCGCGAACGCCATCCTCGGCCGGCTCAGCCTGGAGTTCGCCGTCACCGGGCCGCTGATCTGCCTGTCCACCATGGACGACGTCGCGGCGGAGCTCCTGGCCACCGCCGAGCTCCTGCTGGAGGACGAGGAGCTCGACCGGGTCGTCATCGTCGGCGTCGAGCTCACCGGCACCGACCGCACCGCCGCGGCCTACCGCGAACTCGGCGCGGTCCCGCCCGCCGCCGACCTGGCCGTCGCGATCCTCCTCGACCGCGGCGACCCGTTCCCCGACCCGCCCGCCGACACCCCGTCGGCCGAGCACGGCAACCTGCGCGGCCTGGTCGAGCTGGCCGCCCGTATCCAAGGGACCACGCAATGATCACGAAGGAAGAACGCGCGCAGATCTTCGCCGACGCCTCCCTCGGCGCCGGGAACGTCATTCACCGCGTCAAGGCGTACGGCCGGCCGCTGGACGAACCCGTGCTGTGGACGGACGGGACCTGGCAGGCCCCCGACGGCGGCCACCCCACGGTCCTGACCCTCGGCGAACTGCACGAGGTCGTCGAGACCTACGCGGGCTGGTACCACGCGCACGGCGTCCGGCCCCGTGACCCGGTGGCGATCCAGACGTACTCCAGCACCGAGTTCGCGATCAACTTCCTCGCGCTGACCTCGCTGGGCGCCATCCCGTCCTTCGTCAACGGCAACCTCCGCCCCGAGATCGCCCGCGAGTACGTGCGCCGCCAGGGCGCGGTCGGCGCGATCACCGACCAGGCCCACCACGCCGTGCTGGCCACCGACCTGGACCTTGGTTTCTGCGTCACCGCCGCCGACATCCGCGGCCGTGAACCGCTGCCCGCGACCTACCCGTACGCCCACCACGCCAGCGACCCGATCATCATCTCGCACTCCTCGGGCACGACCGGGATGCCCAAGGCCGTCCCGCACACCCACGAGACGCTGCTGTACGCGCAGCTGCACCGGCTGAAGCTGTCGGTCGGCTCCGCGATGGGTCGGCTCCTGGTCGCGCTGCCCGGCTCCCACAACGCCTCGATCTCGGTCATGCTGTTCGGCTTCCTCCTGCGCTCGCCGGTCCTGCTGCTGTCCAGCCAGCGCGGCGCCGACGTCCTGGACGGCATGGAGGAGTTCCAGCCGACGACGGTGTTCGCGTTCGCCGGGACGTACGGGGAGATGGCCGCGCACGACCTGTCCGCCCGCGACCTGTCCAGCGTCGAGGCCTGGTACAACACCGGCGACGCGGCGCACGAGGCGCACATCAGGGCGCTGATCGCACAGGGCAGCCACCTGACCGTCGGCCAGGACCTGAAACGTCACCGCGTCCCGGGTTCCGTCTTCACCGACGGGCTGGGTTCGTCGGAGACCGGCTACTCGCTCTTCCACAACGGGCACCGGCCCGGCCGCTCGTCGTTCGACCGCTGCGTCGGCAAGCCGATGAGCTTCGCGGAGGCGGCGGTGCTCTCCGAGGACGGCCGCCCGCTGCCGCCCGGCGAGATCGGCCGCATCGGCGTCCGCTCGCCCACGCTCACCCCCGGCTACTGGAACGACTCGCTGACCTTCCACCGGCTGCGGCTCGGCGGCTACTGGCTCACCGGCGACCTCGGCTACCGCGACGAGGACGGCAACTTCTACCACCTCGATCGCGCACCGGACGCCATCCGCACCGCCGCCGGGGTCGTCTTCAGCACCCGCACCGAGGAACTCCTGCTGCGCGAACTGCCCGACCTCGACGACTGCACCGTCGTCGCCGTCGCGCCGGAGGGCGTACGCGCCGACTGGGACGGCGACGGCCTGGCCGACGCGTACGTCCTGCTGCAGGTCAGAGCCGGGTCGGAGGTGGTGGAGTGGACGGCCCGGATCAACCGGATACTGGAGGAGGGCGGCCTGCCGCCGCTCACGGGAGCCCTGCGCATGGACGCGAGCGACGTGGTCAAGGGCGCCACCGGCAAGGTCCTCAAACGCGAGATGCGCGAACGCTTCCGCGCCCGCGTCGCCGCCGGCGAGTTCGGCGGAGCACCCGAATGACCGTGAACGAAACGGGCCCGGCGGCCGGCTCGCCGGGCCCGGCGGCGGAGCCCCGCTCGGCGAACGGCGTCGCCTCGGTGGCGGGCACCGAACCACCGGACCCCCGCCCGGCCGATGACGTGCCGCGCCCGCGCACGATGGACGTGTACCGGCAGTGGTGGCTGCACGACGCCCGTTGGTACCAGGGGGTGGCGAAGCGGTTCGGGCACGCCGCCGCCAACGAGATCAACGCCGAGGCCCTCCGCTACGTAGCCGTCAACGTCGGCAAGCGGGTCCGCCGCCAGTTCGGCGGCGGCCCGGCCGCCGACATCGAGGAACTGAGCCGCCGGTACGACGCGTGCTCGGAGTGGATGTTCCCGAGCGAACTGCGCGACGGCGGCACCGCCGTCGTCGCCGACGACCTGATCGAGCTGACCATGCGGCAGAACTTCGCCGTCACCATGGTCCGGATGGCAGGATCGCTGGACGGCTACGAGTGCCCGTGCACGGACATCCACGCCGGCTGGTCGGAAGGACTCGGCGTCGAACTCACCCGCAACTGCGCCACCGCCTGCCTCCGCACCGGCGACCCGGCCTGCCGCCTCCTGATGGGCATCGCCGACCCACCGATGGAGTAGTAACTGTACTTGTGATTCCTATACCTGTCATAAGTACAGTTACGTTATTCTGACGCCATGGTGGCCCTGGAAAAGCCTGAGCGGGTGTTCGACCGCTCCTTCGAGTGGTCCGCGTTGGCGCGCTTCGCGACCTCTGCAAGTCCGCATGCCCGGCTGGGGCTGGTCAGCGGTCGGCGCAGGCAGGGCAAGACCTTCCTGCTTCGAGCGTTGGCCGAGGCCACCGGGGGTTTCTATTTCACTGCCATCGAGGCCACCGTCACGGATTCGCTGCGTGAGTTCGGTGCGGCTCTCGCCGAGCATGCGGGAAGTCGGGCGCCGTATGCGCTGACCGACTGGACTCATGCGCTCGGGGTGCTCAGCGAGACTGTGGGAGGCGGGCTGGCGATCATTGATGAGTTCCCTTACCTCATCAAGGCGGACGGGGCCATCCCGTCAATCTTCCAGAGAAGGCTCGACGAGCTCGCGTCGCGGCCTGGGGAGGGCAACCCACGCTTCCTGCTGTGCGGCTCGGCGATGTCCGTCATGGGACGGTTGCTCGCCGCGAACGCGCCGCTGCGAGGACGGGCGAGCATGGAACTGCTCGTCAACCCGTTCGGCTATCGGACCGCGGCGGAGTTCTGGCAGATCGACGATCCCAAGCTCGCAGTGCTGGTGCATTCGGTCGTCGGCGGGACGCCCGCTTACCGGGAGGAGTTCGTTAACGGGGACGCTCCGGAGTCTCTGGCCGACTTCGACGACTGGGTCGCGCGTACGGTCCTCAGCCCCTCGGTGCCGCTGTTCCGGGAGGCTCGCTACCTGCTGGCCGAAGAGACGGACATCCGAGATCCGGCGCTGTACAACTCGGTGCTCGGCGCGATCGCCGCCGGCAACGCCACGCGCGGCGGGATAGCGAACTACATCGGTCGTAAGTCGTCGGAGCTCATGCACCCCCTCAATGTGCTGGAAGACGCCGGCCTGATCACTCGTGAGTCCGACCCCTTTCACGCCCGCCGGTCCCGCTTCCGCATCACCGAGCCGCTGATCACCTTCTATGAGGCGGTCATGCGCCGCGCGTGGACACAGCTGGAACAGCGTCAGGCTCCGCAGGTGTGGAAACGGAGTCGTTCGACCTTCCTGGCACAGGTCGTCGGGCCGCACTTCGAAGCCCTGTGCCGCGAGTGGGCGGTTCAGGCGGACGGTGACCTGTTCGGTGACCTGCCCGGCGAGGTCGCGGCCGGTGCCGTCGCGGACTCCGCCAACAGGACTCAGATCGAGATCGACGTCGCGGTCCTGTCTTCGTCCGATGAACGGCGGATCCTGTCGCTCGGCGAGGCGAAGTGGGGCGTCGTCATGGGCATGCGCCATCTCGACCGGCTGCGGCGGGCCCGTGACCTGCTCTCGGTCAAGGGGTACGACACGGCCGAGACCTGGCTCGCCTGCTACTCCGGTGCCGGCTTCGACGACGAACTCCGCGCCGCGGCGGCACGCGACCGTGTCCTCCTGGTCGACCTAGACCGGCTGTACGCGAGGTGAATCGTCAGGTGTCCGGCCCGGGGTCGCCGGTGACGAAGTCGCGGAGCAGGGCGAACGCCTGGTCGGGAACCTCACGGAAGACGCCGTGGCCGGTGTCCGGCAGCACATGCAGGTCGACCGAAGCGTTGGTGAGTCCGGCGGCGACGCGGCGGGCGGCCGATTCGGTCGCCACCGGGTCGTCCGCGCCGGAGAGGACGAGTGTCGGGCAGGTCACCTTGTCGAGCCGGTCCCACGGGTCGAACTGTGTGACGAGAACCTGCCGGAAGTGTTCGAGAACGTCGTAGTTCCACGTGATCCGGCGCAACCGGTCGGCGCCGTCCGGGTCGCCGCCGGGCTTGCGGGAGTACAGCGGAAGACAGATGCGCTCCCACGCCTCCCGGATGGTCTCAGGACGCTCTCCGGCGAAGTAGCGGCGGGCGATCTCGCTGGCCTCCCTGCCGCCGAGCCGTTCGAAGACGGCCAGTCGTTCCTCGACGGGTCCCGGCATGGCGCTGTCGAGGACCAGCTTGCCGATGCGGTCCGGATGACGCAGGGCCGTGATCAGCGCGACCCAGCCGCCACTGGAGGTGCCGACGAGGATGGGGTCGGTGATGCCGAGCGCGTCGCAGAAGCCGACGACGTCATCCGCCCACTGCTCCCAGGTCCAGGATTCCGGGTCACCGCGGTCGGACCGGCCGCTTCCCCGCTGGTCGAGGTACACCACCTGGGCGAACTCGGTCGCCGCGCGGAAGACCGGCTTGAAGACCGAGTGATCGGCGCCCGGCCCGCCGTGCAGCGCGACGATCGTCGGTCGCTCGGCCATCGCCGGCCCGTCCGGGATCAATTGACAGCCGTCGACATCGAAGTAGAGGACCACGTCGCCCACCTTGATCCGCATTTGGTCATTATGCGACGACGGTCGGCCCGGCGACGTCGAACCAGACGTTCACGTGACCGTTCTCGAGGACCTCGAAGCCCCACTCTCGGGCGAGTGCCTGCATGATCGGCAGGCCGCGACCGCACTCGCCGTACGGGTCCTCGACGTAGTGGGGAAGGGTGTCGCCGCCCTGGTCGATGACCTCGACCCGTACGTTGCCTTCCCGCGCGTACGCGGTGACTGTGATGGTGTCTCCGCGGCTGTGCCGGACGCCGTTCGTGAACGCCTCCGAGAGGAGCAGGACGGCGTCGTCGCACGCCGGATGCGCTCCGCCGAGTAGGTCGGTGAGCCATTGCCTCGCGTCCGCCACCGACTCGGGCGTCGCTGGAAAGATCTCGGTGCCGGTGCGCTTCGCCGGGGGCGGGCCCTCGGGGATTCTCCGATTCATGCGCACAGCCTGTCTCCGTCGAATTACTCTCAGCTACGAATTCAGTGCTCCAAGTGAAGATCGAGCCCTCCATCTGTCTGGAGCCCCCATGAGCAACGAGCCCATCGACCCGAAGTCCTCCGCCCGCGCGTTCTATGCGGTCCACCTGAAACGGCTGCGTACCGAGCGCAAGCTGACCCAGGCCGAGCTCGGCGGCCACCCCGCCGTCATGGTCTCCGACAAGCTCATCGGCCACGTCGAGAACTGCTACCGCCCGCCGACCCGGCGCCTCTCCAAGGGCCTGGACAAGGCGTTCGACATACGGGAGTTCTTCGAGGGGCTGTACGCCGCCATCAAACGCGAGTCCGGGCCTGCGCCGAGCTTCTGGGAGTACGAGGAATACGAGGGCATCGCCTCGTCTATCAAGGCGTACCAGAACTTCCTGGTTCCCGGTCTGCTGCAGACTGAGGAATACATGCGCGCGGTAGTCAGCGCAGGGCAACGGCCGGACGTAGTCGATCAACTGGTCGCGACCCGGATGGCCCGGCAGGAGATCTTGCGGCGCGATGACCCGCCGTGGTTGGTCGCGCTGCTGGATGAGTCTGTCATCCATCGCATCGTTGGTGGTCGAGACGTTATGCGTCGACAGCTCGAGTACCTGCTGATGGCCATTTGCCAGCCGAACATCTCGCTCCGGATCGTGCCGGCGAGTGCTCCTGTCTATCCGTCCGGATCGTTCAACCTTCTCGGTTTCCACGAAGATCCCGCGCTCGCCTATCTTGAGAGCGCTGGTGGGCACGGCCAGATCATCGAGCCGGGCAGACACGTCAGTGCCATTGAAGTACTGTTCGATCAGATCGGTGCCGTGGCGCTGCCGGTCGTGGATTCAGAGAAGCTCGTCCGGGCTGTGCTGGAGGCCATGTGAAGGCTGCCAACCGCTCTTACCTTGTCTGGCGTAAGAGCAGCCACAGTGGGATGGAAAGCGGCTCCGATTGCGTCGAGGTGGCGAGGCTCGACGAGTCGTCTGCCGCGAACCCTGAGTGAGCCGAGGACCGACGGTGCGGTAGACCGGCATCTGTGACGGACTACGTGCTCGTACGTGCAGTTGGGATTGTGGGATGCCCACGCTTGCGGTTTTGATAGGGCTGCAGGCGTCGGGGAAGACGACGTTCTATCGCCAAGAGCTTGCGCCCGCGTACGTGCACGTCAGCAAGGACAACTGGCCGAAGGCGCGGCATCGGCAGCGGCGGCAGATGCGGCTCGTCGAGGAGGCGCTGGCGGAGGGCCGGGATGTCGCCGTCGACAACACCAATCCCTCGCCTGAGGAGTGGCGGCCGCTGGCCGAGGCCGCGCGGCGGTATGGGGCGAAGGTCGTCGGTTACTGGTTCCCTCCGGACGTTCCCGGCACGCTGCGGCGCAACGCCGCGCGTACGGGGAAAACCCAGGTGCCCGACGTCGGGATCTATGCCACTCTCAAACGCCTGCGCCGTCCCCGGCGGGCCGACGGGTTCGACGAGATCTACGCCGTCCGGTTCGACGGAGCGGGTGGGTTCGACGTCCGGCCGTCGGCGGAGGAGGGGACGCAGTGAGGAGCAACGAGCTCGAGGCGCGGATGCGGGCGCTCGAGTGGTTCCACTCGTTGACCGTTCTGCCAGGTGCGTGGGCCGTCATCCGGGTCGACGGGCGTTCCTTCTCTCGCTTCACCGAGGACCGTTTCGACAAGCCCTTCGACGCGCGGTTCTCCGGCTTCATGACCGAGGCGGCGCGCGCCCTGGTGACCGAGCTCGGCGGCCGGTACGCCTACACCGAGAGCGACGAGATCTCCGTCCTGCTCGACCGGTCCTCCGACCTGTTCGGGCGGGAGGTGGAGAAGCTGGTCTCGATCGCCGCGAGCGTCGCCACCTCCGCGTTCACTCTCGCCGTCGGCGAGGCCGTCCACTTCGACGCCCGCGTGTGGGTGGGCACCGGCGTGGACGACGTCGTCGACTATTTCTCCTGGCGGCAGGCTGACGCGGCACGGTGCGCCCTCAACGGCTGGTGCTACTGGACGCTGCGCGGTGAAGGCCGGTCACGCCGTGAGGCGACGCGGATGCTGGAGCACACGAGCGTCGCGGACAAGAACGAACTGCTCTTCGCGCGCGGCGTCAACTTCAACGACGTGCCCGTCTGGCAGCGCCGCGGGATCGGGATCTGGTGGGAGAGCTTCGAACGGCCGGGACACGATCCGGTCCGGGGCGCCGTGACCGCCGTCCGGCGACGGATCCACGTCGAGAGCGACCTCCCGATGAAGGACGACTACCGGGATCTCATCCGACGGATCGCCGATGGGTCAGTGGAAGGTCACTTCGACGTGTAGGCCTCCTTCGAGGCCGGGGCGTGCGGTCAGCGTGGCGCCGTGGGAGTGGGCGATGGCGTGCACGATGGCGAGGCCGAGTCCGTGGCCGTCGGTGTGGCGGACGCGTTGGCCGCCGCTCTGTTGGAATGGCTGGAAGAGTCGCTCAACCTCGGCGGGGCCGATTGCCGGGCCGGTGTTGCTGACCGCGAGGTGGGCCTCGTCTCGGACCAGGTCCGTGATGATCTCGACGTGCCCTCCGGGCGTGTTGTGGCGCAGTGCGTTGTCGACGAGGTTTGTCACCAGCCGCTCGATGAGTCTGGGGTCGCCGGTGGCCGGTGCCGGGTCGAGTGCGGCATTGATGGTGATGCCGCGGCGCTCGGCGTGTTGTCTGTGGCCGGCAATGACGGTATCGGTGATCTGGTCGAGATCGACCGGCTCCCAGTGTTCTATGCCGTGTTCGCCGGCTGCGAGGGTGAGCAGCGCCTCGATGAGGCGTTCTTGTTGATCGCCGAGTTGTAGCGCCTGTTCGCAGGCCGTCCGCAGGGCTTGGGCGCCGGCTTCGGGGTCGGCGAGGGCGACTTGCAGGAGGGTTCGTTGTCCTGCGAGAGGGGTGCGCAGTTCGTGGGAGGCGTTGGCAACGAAGTGGCGCTGGGCCTCGAAGGAGGCCTCGAGTCGCGCGAAGAGGTCGTTGAGGATCTTGCCGAGGTCGGTGAGCTCGTCGCCCAGACCGTCGAGGTCGAGCCGGCGGTTGAGGTTCGTGGCGGAGATCTCCTGGGCGGTGGTGGCGATGGCGCGCAGGGGGCGCAGGAATCGTCCGGCCAGCCACCAGGCTCCGGTGAGGGCGGCGATCGCGGCGGCCAAGCCGATGGCGGCTGGAATGAGGTCGAACTGGTGGCTGCCGCCGACCCGGTCGGCACCGGGGGTGACGTTTGCGGGGGCCCGTGCTGCCGTGTGGCCGTACAGGAGGTTGGTGGCCAGGAGCACGGCGGCGAGCAGGCCGAGGAAGAATCCCGAGTACAGCAAGGTGAGCTGTGCCCGGAGCATGGGCCGCTGCCTGCGGCGGAGTAGGGACATGACCTTGTCACGTGGCATCACACGTCTCCGATTCGGTAGCCGCCTTCGCGGACGGTGTGGATGACCGGTGGGTCGCCGAGCTTCGCGCGTAGCCGACGGATTGTCGTCTTGACCGTGGTGGTGAAGGGGTCTGCCTGTTCGTCCCACACTCGTTCGAGGAGCTCTTCGGCGGAGACCACCCGGCCGCCGGAGGCGAGGAGACATTCGAGAACAGAGAACTCCTTCGGGCTGAGCTCCAGGCGCCGCCCGGCGCGGAAGGCGACCCGGCGGCTCGGATCCAGCGTGAGGTCCGCTGCGCTCAGTGTGGGTGGCGTTGCCGGCGTGGAGCGGCGGCCCAGGGCGCGGACGCGGGCGACGAGCTCGGAGAAGTCGAACGGCTTGGGCAGGTAGTCGTCGGCGCCCAGCCCGAGACCGTCGACGCGGTCTTTCACGGTGCTCGCCGCGGTGAGCATCAGCACGCGGCTGCCGGAGCGCTCGGCCACGATGCTCTTGCACACCTCGTCGCCGTGGATCCCGGGCAGGTCCCGGTCCAGGATCACGACGTCGTAACGGGTGGTCGCCAGATGCTCCAGCGCGTCGTTGCCGTCGAGGACCACGTCCACCGCCATGCCCTCGCGGCGAAGGCCGGTGCCGATCGAGCGGGCCAGGATCTCGAAATCCTCGACGACCAGCACTCTCACGAACGTTCTCCGTTCCGCTGCCTGAAGGTGGCGGCCACGCCCGCTTCGGGTCCGAGGCGGGATGCCATCACCGCAACGATGCCAGGGCCCAGGTGTCAGCCCGGTGTCGGCCGCTGACACCGCGCTGACACCGGGCCAGTCGTACATCTATGTCCATCTACGTCGAGCGCCATCGCCAAGACAAGGACGGACGAGCACGTGAACGACGCGATCATCGAAGTCACCGGTCTACGCAAACGGTTCGGGCCCACGCTCGCCCTCGACGGCGTGACCTTCACCGCTTCACCCGGCAAGGTGACCGGCTTCATCGGCCCGAACGGAGCGGGGAAGTCCACCACCATCCGGGTGATCCTCGGTCTCGACGCTCCCGACGAGGGCCGTGCCCGGGTCGGCGGACACCCGTATCAGGACCTGCGGAACCCGCTGCGCCACGTCGGGGCGCTGGTCGACGCCGCCGCCGTCCAGCCCAGCCGCACCGCCCGCAACCACCTGCTGTGGCTGGCCCGCTCCCAGAGCCTGGAGGCCAGCCGGGTCGACGCCGTGATCGAGCTGGTCGGCCTCGCCGCGGCTGCCCGCCGCAAGGCGGGTGGCTTCTCGCTGGGCATGCGCCAACGCCTCGGCATCGCGGCGGCGATGCTCGGCGACCCACCGATCGTCATTTTGGACGAGCCGTTCAACGGCATGGACCCAGAGGGGATCGTCTGGATGCGCAAGCTGCTGCGCACCCTCGCCGCCGAGGGCCGGGCACTGCTCGTCTCCAGCCACCTGATGAGCGAGCTGCAAGGCATCGCCGACCAGATTGTGGTGATCGGCCGCGGCAAGATCCTCGCCGATGCCGGCATCGATGAACTGCTCGCGCACGCCGCCGGTGAGCAGGTCCTGCTGCAGGCGCCGGCGCAGGCCGAGGCGGCCCGGGTGCTGCATCGTGCCGGGGGCGTCACGACGATCCTCGACGACAGCACCCTGAGCGTCTCCGGGCTCGCGGCCCGTCAGGTCGTGGAAGCTCTTGGGCAGTCGGGCGTGGTCTTTACCGAGGTCACCACCCAGCGGGCGACGCTGGAAGACGTCTACTTCCAACTCACCAGTGGCAAGGCGGAGTTCCGGACCGACGCGGGCCAGGGGGCACAGCGATGACCACGACCAGTGCGCCACCGCTCCCGGCCAGCACGCCCGAGTGGGCACGCTTCACGGCCGTGCTGCGGGCCGAGTGGACCAAGTTTCGCACGATCCGCGGCTGGGTGATCGCCCCGATCATGGCCGCCGTGCTGTGCATCGTGTTCACCTTCTTGGTCGCCAACGGCACCCACACCGACTTCTGCACCGGCGCCGACAACTGCAAGGCCGGCCATGCCTTCGTGCCGACCGGACCGAACGGCCAAGCGGTCGCCGACAGCTACTACACCCTTGGCCAGCGGCTGACCGGCGACGGGACCATCACCACCCAGGTCAGCTCGCTGACCGGCGTCACCTCGACCGCCCCGACCAACGTCGCCCCCTCCCAGGCGCAGCAAACCCGCCCCGGCCTGGCGGCCTGGGCCAAGGCCGGGATCATCCTGCGGCCGAGCACCCGGCAAGGATCCGCCTACGCTGCGGTGATGGCCACCGGCCGCCACGGCGACCGCTTCCAGTACAACTACAGCCACGACAACGCCGGCCCGGATCGGTCTCCACCGACTCGCCGCGCTGGCTGCGCCTGACCCGTACCGGCAACACCCTCACCGGCTACGACTCGACCAACGGCACGACGTGGACCCGGATCGGCACCGCGCATCTGACCGGGCTACCGGTCACCGTCCACGTCGGGCTGTTCGTCACCTCGCCGGTCTCCTTCCAGACATCGGCCAGCGGCTCACGCACCCTTGCCACCGCCACCTTCGACCACACCATCATCGACGGCCACGCCACGCCCGGCGCCTGGCACGGTCAGAGCATCGGAGCCGGCCAGCAGGACTTCTACCCCACGCTGCGAGCCGGCAGCCACCACCGCGCCGGCAGTTCCCTCGTGGTCAGTGGCTCCGGAGACATCGCCCCCGCCGTCGTCCAAGGGCTCCTCGGCGCAGACACGGCTTCCAGCAGCCAGCCCTTCGGGCTCACCGTCGCGCTGATCGTGCTCATCGTGGTGGCGACCATGTTCATCACCGCCGAATACCGCCGCGGCTTGATCCGCATCACCTTTGCGGCCATCCCCAGTCGGCGCCGCGTGCTCGCGGCCAAGGCCGTCGTCATCGCCGCAGTCGCCTTCGTGACCACGGCCGCGGCCGCGGCGGCCGCCGTCCCCCTCGGCGAGCACATCCTGCACGCGAACGGTGCCTACGTCTTCCCGGCCAGCACCCTCACCGTACTGCGCATCATCGCCGGCACCGCAGCCCTCGCCGCCGTCACCGCTGTCGCCGTGCTCGCCATCGGCACCATCACACGCAAGAGCGCCGCCGCGGTCGCCGGGGGCATCGTGGTGTTCGTCCTGCCCTCGATCATTGGCTCGATCAGCTCAGGTGGCGCCGTGCAGTGGCTGTATCGCCTCACCCCGGCCGCCGGCTGTCGGTGCTGCAAGCCCTGCCCCGATCGGCGCAGGTCGACTACCCCTACACCTTCACCAACGGCTACTACCCGCTCGCCCCCTGGGCCGGTCTCGGCGTCCTCACCGCATGGGCAGCGCTCGCCCTCGGCATCGCCGCCGTTCTGCTGCGCCGGAGAGACACATGATCGAAGCGCTACGAGCGGAATGGACCAAGACGCGCACCACAGGCGGCACCGCCTTGCGCCTCACCGGTGCCGTCGCCGTGACCATCGCGGTCAGCGCCGGCATCGCCGCCGCCACCCACGTGTCCGCACAAAGCGGCCAGGAGGATCCCACCAAGCTCGCCCTGGCCGGCATCTACCTTGGCCAAGCAGTCGTCGCCGTATTCGCTGTCCTGACCATCTCCGAGGAATACGACACCGGCATGATCTGCGTCAGCCTCGCCGCCGTGCCGCGCCGCCTCACCCTCTTCGCTGCCAAAGCCGCCACCACGACAGCACTCGCCCTCGCCGCCGGCATCCTCGCCGTCACCGGCTGCATGCTCGTCGGTCGCCTCATGCTGCCAGCCGCCGGCCTCGACCCGGCCCACGGCTACCCCCTCATCTCGATCAGCCACAGCCCGACCCTGCGTGCCGCCTCCGGCAGCGTCTGCTACCTCGCTCTGATCGCCCTGCTTGCCCTCGGCGTCGCCACCGCCATCCGCGACACCGCCCCATCGATCGCCGTCGTGCTCGGCCTGCTCTACCTGCCTCCACTCCTCGCCCAAGCCTTCACCGACCCACTGCGGCGGCACATTGAGCAGATCGCCCCCACGACCGCCGGACTTGCCATCCAAACCACCACCAATCCCCACTCCCAACCCATCGCCCCCTGGGCCGGACTCGGCGTCCTCACCGCATGGGCAACCGCATCGCTTCTGATCGCCGCGCTCCTGCTGCGACGGCGCGACGCATGACCACCGTCAGCGCCCCCACCCCCCGGCGGAATAATGTGCACTTGTGATCACATTTGCGAACGCCCGGGTCGTGACCGTCCGACGTGTTCTGGATCCCGGCTGGCTGACGGTCCAGGACGGGCGGATCCGGGGTGTCGGTGCGGGTGATCCGCCGCCCGGGGACGGGCCGGTGCACGACCTCGGTGGCCGGTACGTCCTGCCCGGGTTCGTCGACCTGCACATGCACGGGGGAGGCGGCGCGCAGATCACCACCGACGACCCGGAGGAGATCCTCGCGGCGGTGGCGTTCCACCGCGCGCACGGGACGACGCGTACGCTGGCCAGCCTGGTCACCGACGAACTCGACCGGATGGCCGCGTCGGTCCGTACGATCGCGGAGATCATCCGGGGCTCCGCCGACCCGTCGATCGTCGGCGTGCACCTGGAAGGGCCGTTCCTCAACCCGGCCAAGCGAGGGTCGCACCATGCGGAGTTCCTGCTGCCTCCGGACGTCACGGCTCTGCGGCACCTGCTGTCCGCCGGCGACGGCACCGTCCGGGTGGTGACGCTCGCGCCGGAACTGCCCGGCGGCATGGACCTGCTGCGCGAGGTCGTCTCGGCGGATGTGATCGCCGCCGTCGGGCACACCACGGCCGACTTCGACCAGGCCCGGCAGGCGTTCGCCTCCGGGGCGCGCATCGCGACGCACCTGTTCAACGCGATGCGCGACTTCCACCACCGCGACCCGGGCCCGGCCGGCGCCGCGCTCGCCGACGACGCCGTCACCTGCGAGCTGATCAATGACGGTTTCCATGTCCACGAGGAGGCGGTCCGCATCGCGGTGGGCGCCGCCGGGCCGGAGCGGATCGCTCTCATCACCGATGCCACTCCCGCCGCCGGGATGACCGATGGCAGTTTCCACCTCGGGCCGGTGCCGGTGTTCGCCCGGGACGGCAAGGTGACGTTGTCCGATGGCACCATCGCGGGCAGCACCCTGACCATGGACGCTGCCGTACGGCATGCGGTGCACTGCGTCGGACTCCCGATCACGACGGCGGCGATCGCCGCGGCGACCACCCCCGCCACCGTGCTCGGCATCGCCGACCGTACGGGCAGCATCCCCCCGGGCAAGGACGCCGACCTCGTGGTCCTCTCGGACCGGCTGCAGGTCGAGACGGTGCTCAAGCGGGGGACGGTCGTCCACGGGGAACTGCGCTGACGCGTCACCTGCGCCATCGGCGAGCGATCGGCGCGCACCGTGGCCACCGGATACGACATACTCGCCGTCCGCTACGAGGCCACCGTCCACCGACCGCGCCGCTTCTTCCCGCAGGCTCGCGTCAGCCGATCTGTTCGGCGAGGGCGACGATGATGCCGGAGGGGCCGCGGAGGTAGCAGAGCCGGAAGATGCTCTCGTACTGCGCCACCTCGCCGAGGAGTTCGGCGCCGTGGGTGCGCAGGCGGGCGATGGTGTCGTCGATGTCGTCGACGGCGAACATGACGCGATGCAGGCCCAGCGTGTTGGGCGGCGGGTTCTCCGGCTCGGCGGCGACCGCCGTAGGAGCGTGGTACTTCGTCAGCTCCAGCTTGCTGTGGCCGTCCGGGGTCCGCATCATCGCGATTTCGCTCCGGAGGCCGTCGAGCCCGACGGTGCGGTCCGCCCAACGGCCTTCGATCTCCGCCTTGCCTTCCAGCTCCATGCCGAGCTCGGTGAAGAACGCCACGGCGGCGTCCAGGTCCTCGACGACGATCGCGACGTTGTCCATCCGCTGAATGGTCATGTCGCCGAGCATAAACAGCGGCGCCGTCGGTCCCGCTGAAGATGGACCACCCCGCCGGGGCGGCGGTCACGGGAATGCTGCGGGCAGGTGGTCGAGGACGGCCTCGAGGAGGCCGGGGAAGCGGGTGTCGAGGTCGTCGCGGCGGAGGGTGACCCAGCGCGTCCTGCCGTCGGCGTGGACGGAGACGACGCCGGCCTCGCGCAGGATCCGCCAGTGGTTGGAGAGTGTCGAGCGGGGGACGTCGAGGCCCTCCGGCCCGCAGGTGATCCGGCCGGCGGCGACGATGCGGCGCACGAGTTCGAGGCGTACCGGGTCGCCCAGCGCGTGCAGCACGGCGGCGAGATCGAGGTCCGCCGGTTTCGGCTGTGGCAGTGCTCGCATCGTGTTCCCCTCCCTGTGTCTATTATGGCGATCGGTTCGATATTTCGGGAAAGTCGAAATGAGGAGGAGACGTCATGCGCGTGCTCGCGACCCTGGCCCGGTTGTACGTCGACGATCTGGACACCGCGCTGCCCGCGCTGACGGAACTGACCGGGCAACGGCCGGGGCTGCGGTTCGCCTACGGGGAACTGGAACTCGCGACCGTCGGGGGCTTCCTGCTCATCGCCGGGACGCCGGAGGCGCTGGCGCCGTACCGGGCCACGCAGAGCACCGTGCTCGTCGACGATCTGGACGCGGCTCGGGAGCTCGCCGGGCGGCACGGCGCGGAGGTGCTCTCCGGGCCGCAACAGGTGCCAACCGGCCGCAACATGACCGTACGCCACAAGGGTGGCGCGATCATCGAGTACGTGGAGCACTCTCCGGAGGCCGCCGAAGCCCGCTCCCGCGGCTGAGCTCGGACCCGCCGGCGGCGGACTCCGCGGTCAGGTCCGCGAGGAGGCGCAGGGCCGCCGCGGATGGGGAGTCCGGTTCGGCGTTCCAGATCATGACGCGCTGGCCCTGGTCGTCCGGGAGCGGCAGGACCTCCTCGGACAGGGTGAGCGTGCCGACCAGCGGGTGGTGGTACTCGCGGATGTTGTGCATGCAGTCGCCGACCGGGTGCGCGGACCACAGCGCGGCGAACTCCGGGCTCTTCATCGCCAGCTCGCCGACCAGCGCGGTCAGCGCCGGGTCGTCCGGGTAACGGCCGGCGGCCAGGCGCAGGTAGGCGGCGGCGTCGCGCGCCTTCTTCCGCCAGTCCGCGTACAGCTCGCGGGTGTGCGGGTCGAGGAACAGCAGCCGCGCCATGTTCGGCCGGTCCGCCGGGCGCTCGGGGGCCTCGACGTCCAGATGCCCGGCGAGCAGCGCGTGGGCCATCCGGTTCCACGCGAGGGCGTCGCCGCAGCGCCCGATGACCATGGCGGGGACGTTCCCGAAGGACTCGATCATCAGCCGTACGCCGGGGCGGACCCGCTCCGGGCGGGGGCGTCGGCGTGCGGCCGGGGTGGGGCGGGCGAGGCCGTGCAGGTACGCGCGTTCGCCCTCGTCGAGGTTCAGCGCCCGGGCGATCGCGTCGAGGACGGCGTCGGAGGCGTTCTGGCTCTGCCCCTGCTCCAGGCGCGTGTAGTAGGCGACGCTGACGCCGGCCAGCTGCGCGAGCTCCTCACGCCGCAGCCCGGGGACGCGGCGCCGGCCGCCGTAGTGGGTGAGCCCGACGTCCTCGGGGCGCAGCCGCGCACGGCGTGACCGCAGGAATTCTCCCAGCTCCGCCCGCTTGTCCATGTCATCCAGTATGTCGCCGCGACCGGCGCGGAGCCTGACCCTGCCAGTGGTACGAACCCGGGGCGTACGCGAGACAGGGGGCTGGGTACGGCTCGCCGCGCGCCGGAGTCTCTTCCCGTACGAAATCCCACTACGGAAAGGGACGGTCATGGCCGTTCTGGAAGAGGTCACCGGGCGGGCCGGAGACCGGACGCGGATGACGGCGCGGCAGCGCGTGGTCCTGGGGCTGCTGCTGGGCGCGCAGTTCATGCTCGCCGTCGACTTCTCGATCCTCAACGTCGCACTGCCGGCCGTCGGCGAGGGCCTGGGGTTCGGGCTGCACGCCCTGCAGTGGGTGGCGAGCGGGTTCGCGCTGCCCGCGGCGGGTCTCACGCTGCTGTCCGGGCGGGTCGCGGACCTGTTCGGACGGCGGCGGATGTTCCTCATCGGGATGGCGCTGCTGGCGGCCGGGTCGCTGGTCGGCGGCCTCGCCGTCTCCCCGGCGATGCTGCTCACCGGCCGGGTGCTGCAGGGCATCGCGACCGCGATCGGTACTCCGGCGGCGCTGTCGCTGCTCACCACGTCCTTCCCGGAGGGGCCGCTGCGCTCCCGGGCGCTCGGCCTGAACGGCGCGCTGATGTCCGCCGGGTTCACCGCCGGCGCGGTCCTGGGCGGCGTGCTCACCGACCTGCTGAGCTGGCGCTGGGCGTTCCTGGTCAACGTGCCGATCGCGGTGCTCATCCTCGCCGTCACGCCGAGACTCGTCGCCGGGGGCCGGGCCGCCGGGGGAACGCGGCTCGACGTCCCGGGCGCGGTCACGGTGACGGGAGGCCTCCTCGCCCTCGTCTACGGCGTCACCGCGGCGGGGGAGCGGGGCTGGACGGCTCCGGTCACACTCATCTCCCTGGCCGCCGCCGCAGCGCTGCTGGTGGCCTTCTGGTTCGCCGAGGCGCGGGCGGCGGCCCCGCTCGTACCGGTACGGATCCTGCGGCGGCGCACGGTGGTGTGGGGCAACGTCGCCGGCCTCATCGCCTTCCTCACCGAGACCTCGCTGGTCTTCCTGATGACGCTGTACCTGCAGGAGGTGCTCCGCTACTCGCCGCTGGTCACCGGGCTCGCGTTCGGCGTCCTCGGCGCGGGCACCGTCACCGGCGGCCTCCTCGGCGCCCGGGTGATCGCCCGGTTCGGGACGTACCGGGTGCTCGTCGGCGCGTTCGTCGTGCAGGCCGCCGCGACCGTGTCACTGGTCGCGCTCGGCGACGCCCACCGCTGGATCCTGCTGTTCCTGGCCGCGACATTCATCGGGGGCGTCGGCAACATGCTGGCGATCGTCGGCTTCATGGTGACCGCCACGTCCGGGCTGCCGGACGACGAGCAGGGGCTGGCCACCGGCCTGGCGACGATGACGCAGCAGATCGGCATCACCATCGGCATTCCGATCATGAGCGCGATCGCCACCGCCCGTACGAGCGTGCTCGGCGGCCCGCACGCTGCGGCGGTCCTCGGCGGAGTACGGCTCGCCGTGCTCGTCAACGCCGCCGTCGTCCTCGCGGGCGCCCTGCTCACGGGCCTGCTCCTGCGCCGCCGCACGGCCTCCTGACCTGCGCATCTCTGGAACGATGAAAGGAAACGACCATGCGATCGCTACGAACGACGCTGTCGGCGCTCGCCCTCGGGCTCCTCGCCCTCCAGCCTGCCGGACGCCCGGCCACCGCGGACGCTCGTGACCCGGGCTGGACGGGTGCCTGGTCGGCCGCACCGCAGCGACCGAGCACGGGGTTCGAACCGAACTGGTCGGAGGCCGGTTTCTCCCGCCAGAGCGTCCGTCAGACCGTGCGTGTCACCACCGGTGGCAAGGCCGTACGGATCCGGCTGTCCAACGCCTACGGCACCTCGCCGGTGACGGTGACGGCCGCGACGATCGCTCGGGCGCGGACCGGCGCGGAGTTGCGGGCCGACTCCGTACGGCGGCTGACGTTCGGCCGTTCGCGGTCGGTCTCGATTCCGGCCGGGCGCGAGGTGCGCAGCGACGCGGTCCCGCTCCGGGTGAGCCCCCTCGAATCGCTCACGATGACGCTGTACTTCGCGGGTACCACCGGTCCGGCGACCTTCCACTCCCAGGCCTATGCCACCACGTACCGGGCGACGGGGGATCACGCGGCCGACCCGACCGCGGCCGCTTTCACCGAGAAGACCCACTCCTGGTACTACCTGTCGGGGATCGAGACGGCCGGCGGACCGGCGCGGCGCGGGGCGATCGTCGCCCTCGGAGACTCGATCACCGACGGCTTCGGCTCCGGTACCGACGCGAACCATCGCTACCCCGACGAGCTCGCGGCCCGGCTCACCGCGCTGGGCCGGAATCAGGCCGTGTTGAACGCCGGGATCGGCGGCAACCTGCTCCTCAACGACTCCGCGTGGTACGGCGAGAGGTCGACGGCGCGCTTCCGCCGGGACGTCCTCGGTCAGCCGGGCGTCGGCACGGTGATCGTGCTGGAAGGCGTCAACGACATCGGTTTCAGCGAGGTCGACAAGCCGACCTACAAGCCGAACCCGCCGGTCTCGGCCGGCGAACTGATCGCGGGCTATCGCGCACTGATCCGGCAGGCGCACGCGCGGCACGTGCGGGTGATCGGGGCCACGCTGCCGCCGATGAAGGGGTCGGACCACTACAGCGCGCGGGCCGAGGACAAGCGGGAACGGGTGAACAGCTGGATCCGGGCATCAGGGGCCTTCGACGCGGTGGCCGACTTCGACCGCGCGCTGGCCGACCCGTCGGACACCCTCATCATCCGGAAGGCGTACGACAGCGGAGACCACCTGCACCCGAACGACGCGGGGTACCACGCGATGGCGCAGGCCATCGACCCGGATCGACTCTGAGCTCGCCCCGGGTACGCGTGGCAAGACCGTGCGGGCGAAGGTCTGCCTGGTGAACAGGATCGGGCAGACGAGCGGCGCCAAGTACTGCAGCCCGACCAAGCCGATCAGGGTGCCCTGACGCCGTCGATCCCGTCCGCCAGCTCCAAGAGCCGGGTGACGGTGTTCCAGTTGCGGACGGTCGCCCGGAGGCCGAGGCGTCTGGCCAGGATCGGCGGGAGCTTCGCCCGGCCGAGGCCGTTCGGGAAGTAAAAATAGAGGTCGTTTTCGCCCAAACCGAGCTCCTCGGGGGCGAACTCCGCCGGATCGAGGGCGCGTAGCCGCTCGTGGTCCGGGGGCCCGGCCAGGAACGCCACGGCGAACTTGGCCGGGTCCCGGACCTCGAGAGGGTTGTTCTCGACGATCGCGCGCAGCTCTCCGGCCGTACGCACCATCACCGGGACCGTACGGCCCACCACCGCGGCGAGCGCGTCCTCGATCGCGGCGGCGACCTCCTCCGCCGGCGCCTCCCGCGCGGTGAACACGGCGTTGCCGCTGTTCAGGTGGGTCTTGATGGAAGTGTGGCCGAGCCCGGCCAGCACGTCCTTGAAGTCGGCCATGGCGACCTTGGTGTCGCGGCCGACATTGACCCCGCGCAGGAGAGCGACGTAGCGCGTC
The DNA here is from genome assembly GCF_054775715.1 of Actinoallomurus acanthiterrae. Taxonomy (NCBI): domain Bacteria; kingdom Bacillati; phylum Actinomycetota; class Actinomycetes; order Streptosporangiales; family Thermomonosporaceae; genus Actinoallomurus; species Actinoallomurus acanthiterrae. The sequence continues at coordinate 1,411,421 of NZ_BAAHCO010000001.1, forward strand.
ATGGCCCTACTCGACGGTCACGGACTTGGCGAGGTTGCGGGGCTGGTCGACGTCGTGGCCCCGCGCCGTGGCCAGCTCGCAGGCGAACACCTGGAGCGGGATCGTCGCCACGAGCGGCTGCAGGAGCGTCGGGACGGCCGGCACCCGGATGAGCGTGTCGGCGTACGGGGCGACGGTCTCGTCGCCCTCCTCGGCGATGACGATCGTACGGGCCCCGCGGGCGCGGATCTCCTGGATGTTGGAGACGATCTTGTCGTGGAGGATCGGGCGGGCGCGCGGCGGCACGACCACCACCACCGGCAGGTCCTGCTCGATCAGCGCGATCGGGCCGTGCTTCAGCTCACCGGCGGCGAAGCCCTCCGCGTGCATGTACGCGAGCTCCTTGAGCTTCAGCGCGCCTTCCAGGGCCACCGGGAAGCCCACGTGGCGGCCGAGGAACAGCACGCACCGCTCGTTCGCCAGGGAACGGGCCAGCTCACGGACCGGCTCGACCGTGCCGAGGACGGCCTCGACCTTCTCCGGCATGGTGCCGAGCAGCTGGACCATGGCGAAGACCTCGTCGCCCCACTTGGTCCCCCGGACCTGCGCGAGGTACAGCGCGATCAGGTAGACGGCGACGAGCTGGGTGAGGAACGCCTTCGTCGAGGCGACGGCGATCTCCGGGCCGGCGTGGGTGTACAGCACGCCGTCGCACTCACGCGGGATCGTCGAACCGTTGACGTTGCAGATGCCGAGCACGTTGGCGCGCTGCTCGCGGGCGTGGCGCACGGCCATCAGGGTGTCCATCGTCTCGCCGGACTGCGAGATCGCGATCACCAGGGTCGTACGGCTCAGGATCGGGTCGCGGTAGCGGAACTCGCTGGCCAGCTCCACCTCGCACGGGATCTGCGCCCAGTGCTCGATGGCGTACTTGGCGATCATTCCCGCGTGGTACGCCGTGCCGCATGCCACGATGATGATCTTCTCGACGTCGCGCAGCTGCTGGTCGGACAGGCGCATCTCGTCGAGCGTCAGCCGCCCGTCCGCGCCGACGCGGCCCAGCAGGGTGTCGGCGACCGCGCGCGGCTGCTCGGCGATCTCCTTCAGCATGAAGTAGTCGTGGCCGCCCTTCTCGGCGGCGGAGACGTCCCAGTCGACGTGGTACTCCTTCACCTGCGCCGGCGTCCCGGCGAAGTCGGTGACGGTCACCCCGGACGGGCGCAGCTCGACGACCTGGTCCTGGCCGAGCTCGATCGCGTCGCGGGTGTGCGCGATGAAGGCGGCCACGTCGCTGGCGAGGAAGTTCTCCCCGTCGCCGACGCCGACGACCAGCGGGGAGTTGCGGCGCGCGCCCACGACGAGGTCCGGCTCGCCCGCGTGCACCGCGACCAGCGTGAACGCGCCCTCGAGGCGCCCGCAGACCCGCCGCATCGCCTCGGTCAGGCCCGCGCCCTTGGCGACCTCCTCCTCGAGGAGGTGCGCGACGGCCTCGGTGTCGGTGTCGGAGGACAGCTCGTGGCCGCGCTCCTCCAGCTCGATGCGCAGGGCCGCGAAGTTCTCGATGATGCCGTTGTGCACGACCGCGACCGCGCCGGTGCAGTCGATGTGCGGGTGGGCGTTGCGGTCGTTCGGCGGCCCGTGGGTGGCCCAGCGGGTGTGGCCGATGCCCGCGTGGCTCTGCGGTGGCGGGCTGTCGGCGAGCGCCTCGCGCAGGTTCACCAGCTTGCCGGCCCGCTTGGTGACCGTCAGCTTCCCGTCGGCCAGAACGGCCGCGCCGGCCGAGTCGTAGCCTCGGTATTCCAGTCGGGCGAGCCCGTCGACGACCACGTCGAGAGCGGACTGCGAGCCGACGTACCCTACGATTCCGCACATGGGACGCCAGCGTAATGGCTCCAGCTGAGCGACTAGACCAGTGCAGCCGCGAGCGTCCGCATCCGGCAAAGATCACCCGAAGTGCACTTCATGGAACGCTAAGGTTTCGGCCATGATCGCTGATGGGGGCGGCGTGCCCAGCCCCTATGTCGAGTTCGGCCGCGAAGAGTGGCGGGAGCTGCGCGCGGGAATGCCGCTGTCGCTCACACCGAGCGAGCTGGAGGCCATCCGCGGGCTGAGCGACCCCATCGACCTCGGAGAGGTCGAGCAGGTCTATCTGCCGGTGGCCCGGCTCATCGGCCTGTTCCGGGCCGCCGACGGACGCCTGCGGGACGCCGTGGGCGCCTTCCTCGGCGACCCGGTCGAGCCCACCCCGTTCGTCATCGGCATCGCCGGCAGCGTCGCCGTCGGCAAGTCGACCGTGGCGCGCCTGCTGCGGACGCTGCTCGCCCGGGGGCCCGGCGAGCCGGACGTCGAGCTCGTCACCACCGACGGCTTCCTGTACCCGAACGCGACGCTGGCCGAGCGCGGGCTCATGAGCCGCAAGGGCTTCCCGGAGTCGTACGACCGCCGGGCGCTGCTGCGGTTCGTCTCCGCCGTGAAGGCGGGCGCCGCCGAGCTGTCCGTGCCGGTGTACGACCCGCTGTCCTACGACATCGCGCCCGGTGCCCGGCAGGTCGTCCGGCGGCCCGACATCCTCATCGTGGAGGGCCTGAACGTGTTGCAGACCGCCCGGCCGGGCGGTCTCGCGGTGTCGGACCTGTTCGACTTCTCGCTCTACATCGACGCCCGGGTCGACGACATCCGCCGGTGGTACATCGACCGCTTCTTCGACCTGCGGCGCACGGTGTTCACCAACGAGCGGTCCTTCTTCCACCCGTACGCGCAGGTGGACGAGGACGAGGCGGCGGCGTACGCGGAGAAGCTCTGGCGGGACATCAACGAGGTCAACCTCGTGGCCAACATCCTGCCCACCCGCGACCGCGCCACCCTCGTCCTGCACAAGGACCGCGACCACCGGATCCACCGCGTACGCCTCCGCCGCATCTGATTTCAGCGTCGGGGCCGTACGACCAGCAGTGAGCAGCAGGCGCCGAAGATCGCGACCGCCGCCAGTGCGGCGCCCGTCACCGCCAGGGCGTGACCGGTCGGCGGCACCACGCTGAGGAACAGCGTGCCGAACGTCGCGACGCCCACCACCTGACCGAGCTGGCTCATCGTGACGAGCAGGCCGCTGGCGTCCGCCGCGTCCGTGACCGGGACGTCGGCGAGCGCCATCGTCAGCATCGGGCTGAACGCCCCGCCCAGGCCGAGACCGGTCAGGCCCATCGCCACCTCGAGTCCCACCCCGCCGGACTTGAAGGCTCCCAGCCCGACGTAACCGAGGGCCGCCACCAGGAAGGCCGCCGGGATCATCAGGCGGTGCCACCGGGCGGGCACGCGCCGCCAGTACAGGCTGGCCAGCGCGAAGCCTCCCGCGCCGGGGATGAAGGACAGGCCGGCCCGCAGCGGCGTCTCGCTCAGGCCGCCCTGCAGGTGCAGGGCCAGGCTGAACAGGAATCCGCCGAAGGTCGCCATGCACACGAAGATCGCGGCGGCGCCGGGGAGGACGCCGGGCGTGCGCAGCAGCCGGCCCGGGATCAGGGGTGCGGCCACCCGGCGCTGCAGGGCCACGAAGACGCCGAAGAGCACGACGCTGCCGGCCAGCATCAGCCAACCCCACCCGGGCCAGCCCTCCTCGTGCCCGAGAACGAGCGGCACGACAAAGCACACGACCGCCGCGGACAGGCCGATCACGCCGGGGAGGTCCAGGCGGCGTCCCGGCTCACCGGTGTCGCCCGGCAGGACGCGCGGTCCGGCGAGCAGCAGCACGATCCCGATTGGGACGTTGACGAGGAACACCGGGCGCCAGCCGGTGCCGAGGATGTCGGCGCTGACCAGGGCACCGCCGACGACCTGCCCGACGACGGCGCCGCCGGACAGCACCGCCGAGTAGACGCTCAGCGCCCGCGCCCGGGCGGTGCCGGTGAAGCTGCGCTGGATGAGGCTCATCACCTGGGGCACCATGAGCGCGGAGCCCGCGCCCTGGATGAGCCGGAACGCGATCAGCAGGCCGGACGTCCCGGCCAGCCCGCACGCCAGGGACGCGGCGGTGAACACCGCCAGCCCGCCGAGGAAGGCGCGCCGGTGCCCGAGGATGTCACCGAGCCGCGCACCGGTGATGAGCAGCATCGCGTACGCGATGGTGTACCCGGCGATGACGAGCTGCAGGCCCGCGCCGGAGGCGTGCAGGTCGGTACGGATGGTGGGAGCGGCCACGTTGACGACGGTCACGTCGAGGACCGCCATGAACTGGCCGAGCATGATGATCGTTAGTAGCCCGCCGCGGCGGACCGGTGTGGGCGCCGCCGGGGCGTCGAGGGTGATCTGGGCCATGCGTCGAGCCTGCGGGCGGCGCGATACGGGTGGTGAGAGCCCAGTGATACTGGTGGTGACAGCACCTGGCAAGGCCGCCCGGTTTGACCCACCATGGACGGGTGACCGTGACGACCACGCGACGGCGGACCGAGCTGGCAGCCTTCCTGCGCAGCCGCCGGGAGCGCATCACCCCCGCCGAGGTGGGTCTGCCACCCGGTCTGCGCCGCCGTACGCCGGGCCTGCGCCGTGAGGAGGTCGCCCAGCTCGCCGGAGTCGGGGTGACCTGGTACACCTGGCTCGAACAGGGCCGGCCGATCAACGTGAGCGTGCAGATCCTCGACGCGATCGCCCGCACGCTCCGCCTCGACCAGACCGAGCGCGAGCACCTCTACCGACTGGCGGACATCCCCTCGGTGCCCGGCCCGCCGCTCCACGACCGCCTCGAGCCCCAGGTACAGACGGTCCTCGACGGCCTGGTGCCCCTCCCCGCCACGGTGATGACCAGCCGCTACGACGTCCTCGCGTGGAACGCCGCCTACGCGGCGCTCTGGCCGCGGGTGCGGGAGAACGACGCGCCCCGGAACCTCCTGTGGCGGCTGTTCGTGACCCCGGAGTGCTGCAGTCCGATGGTGAACCGCGACGTCGAGTTGCCGCAGATGGTCGCGACGTTCCGAGGGGCGTTCGGCCGGCACCTCGGCGAGCCCTCCTGGACCGAGCTCGTCCAGCGCCTGTCGTCGGCCAGCCCGGAGTTCGCCGAGATGTGGGCCGCGCACGACGTCGCCGTCCCGTCGACGCGCGTGAAGGTCTTCCAGCACGCCTCCGCCGGCGTGATCCGGCTGTCGGTGGTCAACTTCGCCGTCACCGCCACCCCGGAGACGCGGATGGCGGTCTACACGCCGGCCGACGCCGAGAGCCGCGAAGGCATCCAGTGGCTGCTCGACCACCCCGAAGCCCCCGCCGTCGACCACGTCCACGAGCTGACGACCCGCGCGGAGTGATAAACCTGGTCGAGTGATCGTCGGAGTGGGAATCGACGTCGTGGACGTCGCCCGATTCGCCAGGTCGCTGGAGCGCACGCCGAACCTCGCCCTCCGGCTCTTCACCGACCACGAGCGCGAGCTGCCCGTACGGTCCCTGGCCGCGCGGTTCGCCGCCAAGGAGGCCCTGGCCAAGGCGCTCGGAGCGCCGGGCGGCCTCCTGTGGCACGACGCGGAGGTGCGCCGGGCCGAGAACGGCCGCCCCACCCTGCACGTCAAGGGCACCATCGCGGAGGCGGCCCGCCGGCTGGGCATCACCACATGGCATGTGTCGCTCAGCCACGACGGCGGCGTCGCCGTCGCGGTGGTCATGGCCGAGAACGTCCGATGAGGAGGCGAGCGTGATGCGGTACGCGCACGAGGTGGAGAAGGTACGGACCGCCGAGCGAGCGCTGATGGCCCGCCTGCCCGAAGGCACGCTCATGCGGCGCGCCGCGGCCGGCCTGGCCGCGGTCTGCGCCCGGCTCCTCAGCGGCGGGCGCGAGGTCGGGCTGGGGGTCTACGGCGCGCCGATCGTCCTCCTGGTCGGCAGCGGCGACAACGGCGGTGACGCCCTGTACGCGGGCGCGGGCCTGGCCCGGCGCGGCGCGCGGGTCACCGCGATCCTCGCCGGGACCAAGACCCACGAGGGCGGGCTCGCCGCGCTCCGCGCCGCCGGCGGCAGGGCGGTGCCCGCCACGGACGAGGCCGAGGCCGCGGCCGAGATCGACCGCGCCGACCTGATCGTCGACGGCATGCTCGGCATCGGCGGCCGGGGCGGCCTGCGTGAGCCGTACGCCTCCCTGGCCGGACGCGCGGCGGACAGCGGCGCGGTCGTCGTCGCCTGCGACCTGCCCAGCGGCATCGACGCGAGCACCGGCCAGGTCGACGGCGCGGCCGTCAAGGCCGACGTCACCGTGACCTTCGGCACCTACAAGCCAGGGCTGCTCGTCGACCCGGGCGCCCGGCACGCGGGCGTGGTCGAGCTCGTCGACATCGGGCTCGGCCCGTACCTTCCCGACCCGGACGTCTGCGCGCCGCGCGGCGACGACGTCGCGGCCTGGCTGCCCCGGCCGACCCACGAGTCGGACAAGTACCGGCGCGGCGTGGTCGGCGTGCTGGCGGGCGGAGAGGCCTTCACCGGAGCCGCCGTCCTCGCCGTCGGCGGGTCGGTGCACGGTGGCGCCGGCATGGTGCGGTTCGCGTCGTCCGAGCACCCGGTGGAACTCGTCCGGCACCGCTGGCCGGAGGCCGTCACCACCGTCATCGGCGACTCGCTGGACCGGGTCGGGCGCGTGCAGGCGTGGGTGGCCGGGCCCGGGCTCGGCACCGACGAGCGGGCCGAGGCGCTGCTCGCCCAGGTCCTCGCCACGGACCTGCCGGTTCTGGTGGACGCCGACGGGCTCACGATCCTGTCGCGCCGCCGGGACCTGCTGTGGCGGACCCCGCCGACGCTGCTCACCCCGCACGCCGGGGAGCTGGCCCGGCTGCTGGGCACGGACGCCGCCGAGGTCGAGGCGCGGCGGCTGGAGCACGTACGCCGCGCCGCCGAGGAGCTGAACGCCACCGTCCTGCTCAAGGGCTCCACCACGGTCATCGCCGAGGCCGAACGCCCGGTACGGGTGAACCCGACCGGCACGCCCTGGCTGGCCACGGCGGGCACCGGCGACGTCCTGTCCGGCCTCACCGGCGCGCTCCTGGCCGGCGGCCTGCCGGCGATCGACGCGGCGGCGGCCGGAGCGTACCTGCACGGCCTGGCCGCACGGCTGTCCGCCGACCCGAACGGCGACGGCGCCGCGCCGATCAGCGCGTACGACGTCGTCGACGCCCTCCCCGCCGCGTTCCGCACCCTGTCCGCCTGACGTCACCGCGGCCGCGAGAACGGCCGGAACATGCCAGGGCGCGGCCTCGTACGGGTGCCGCGCATCCGGTACGGTCCCGCACGACCGGGCCGCGAGGATGGCCGGAGCTCACGCCGATGGCTGCCACACTGGAACGCATGGTGAACGTCCCCGCGACAGCGTGTGTCGACCTGGCGGCGATCAGGCATAACGTCGGCGTCCTCCGCGAGAAGGCGGCGGGCGCCGAGGTCATGGTGTGCGTCAAGGCCGACGGGTACGGGCACGGCATCGTCCCGGTCACCCGCGCCGCGCTGGCGGGTGGCGCGACCTGGCTGGGCGTGGCCTCGCTGGCCGAGGCGATGACGCTGCGGCGGGCCGGTGTCGACGCGCCGCTGCTGTGCTGGCTGTACGGCCCGGGAGAGCCGTTCGAGGAGCCCATCGGCGCCGGCGTCGACCTGACCGCGAGTTCGGTGGCCCAGGTGGCGGAGATCGCGCAGGCCGCCGTGCGCGCCGGCCGTACGGCGCGGCTGCACCTCAAGGCCGACACCGGGCTGTCCCGCAACGGCGCGACCGCCGCCGAGTGGCCGTCGGTCGTCGACGCCGCGCTCCGCGCCCAGGCCGACGGGCAGGTGCGGGTGGTGGGGCTGTGGTCGCACATGGCGTGCGCGGACGAGCCGGGCCATCCGTCGATCGCCGCGCAACTGAAGATCTTCGCCGAGGCCGTCGAACTGGCCGAGAAGGCCGGCGTACGCCCGGAGCTCCGGCACCTGTCCAACTCCGCGGCGACGCTGACGATCCCGGAGGCGCGCTACGACCTCGTCCGGCCCGGCATCGCCGCGTACGGCCTGACCCCCATCCCGGGCCGTGACTTCGGCCTGCGGCCCGCGATGACCCTCACCGGGCGGCTGATCAACGTCAAACGGGTCCCGCCGGACACCGGCGTCTCGTACGGGCATCGCTACGTCACCGAGCGGGAGACGACGCTCGGGCTCGTCCCCCTGGGATACGCCGACGGGATCCCGCGCAGCGGGACCAACGTCCTGGAGGTCTGGGCGGCGGGACGCCGGCGGCGCATCGCCGGCACGGTCTGCATGGACCAGTTCGTCATCGATGTGGGCGACGACGCGATCGAGGCCGGGGACGAGGTGATCCTCTTCGGCCCGGGCGACCGGGGCGAGCCCACCGCCCAGGACTGGGCCGACCTTCTCGGCACCATCTCGTACGAGATCGTCACCCGCATCGGCGCCCGCATCCCCCGCGTGTACGAAGGATCCCCCGAGTGAACAAGAAGCGCATTGGTCTGATCGGTGCGGCGGTCGGCACGTCCGCCGCGATCGGCGTCGGCGCGGTCGTCGCCGCGCGCAGGTACGCCGTCGGGCGGGCCCGGCTGACCCCGGACCCCGACGCGGGCGAGCCGTTCGGCGAGCTGCGCGGCCGCCCGCTGACGGTCGAGGCGACCGACGGAGTGCCGCTCCACGTCGAGATCGACGGACCGGACGACGCCCCTTTCACGGTCGTCTTCTGCCACGGCTACGCCCTGAACCAGGACTGCTGGCACTACCAGCGCCGTGACCTCGGCCGGGACGGCGACCTGCGGATGGTCTTCTGGGACCAGCGCAGTCACGGCCTGTCCGGGCGCAGCGACCTGACCCACGCCACCGTCGACCAGTGCGGCGCCGACCTGTTCGCCGTGCTGGAGGCCACCGTCGAGCCGGACACGCCGGTGATCCTGGTCGGCCACTCGATGGGCGGCATGACGATCATGGCGCTGGCGGACGCCCACCCGGAGCTGTTCGAGAGCGGCCGGATCGCCGCCGTCGGCCTGATCAACACGTCCTCGGGCGAGCTGGCGGAGCTGACCCTGGGCCTGCCGATGGCGTTCGGGAAGGTGTTCAAGGCGACGCTGCCCCGGGTGACGCGTACCCTCGGCGGCAAGCCCGCCGAGCTCATCGACCGGGGGCGGAAGGTCGGCGCCGACGTGGCGTTCATGGTCACCCGCCGGATCGCCTTCGGCGACAAGAACGTGAGCCCGTCGGTCGTGGACTTCCTCGAGCAGATGATCCGGGCGACGCCGATCGACGTGATCGCGGCGTTCTATCCGACGCTCGCGGCGCACGACAAGCTCGCGGCACTGGAGGTGTTCGCGGACTTGCCCGCGCTGGTGGTCGTCGCCGACGAGGACCGCCTGACGCCCGCCGCGCACGGGAGGGCGATCGCGCAGGTGCTGCACGACGTCGAGCTCGTCGAGGTGGCCGAGGCCGGCCACGTCTCCATGATGGAGCATCCTGAGATCGTCACCCAGGCGCTCGTCCGGCTGATCGACCGTGTGCGCCGTGTCGAGGAAGAGGAGCGGTCGGCGTGAAACCCATCCCGGTTCCCACCGATGAGGCGATGCGCGAGCTGGGCCGCAGGCTGGCCGGCGCGCTGCGCGCCGGAGACCTGGTCGTGCTGTCCGGGCCGCTCGGCGCGGGCAAGACGACGCTGACCCAGGGGCTGGGCGAGGGCCTGAAGGTCCGGGGGCCGATCACCTCACCGACCTTCGTCATCGCCCGGGTGCACCCGTCGCTGGCCGGGGGACCGTCCCTGGTCCACGCCGACGCCTACCGTCTCGGTGGTCTCGACGAGGTCGACGATCTCGACCTCGACCTGCAGGACGCCGTGACCGTCGTCGAGTGGGGCGAGGGCCTGGTCGAGGAGCTGTCCGAGGACCGCCTTGAGGTCGCCATCGAGCGGGGCGACTCGGAGGAGCGCACCGTCCGGATCGTCGGGGTGGGAGCGCGCTGGGCGGACTCACCGATCGATCACGTACTGTGACCGACTCAGTCGATTAACAGAATCTGGCCAGGTTCCTTTCCCACTTGACGCAGACGTTTCAGGGATCTTGCAATACCCTCTCGGATAAATCTCACCTTCCTGGCAGATCAGGACATACAGGTCGAGGGGGAGAGATCCGGTGAGCGGTCATCGTCGTGCCCCCCGCCCGGCCGGACGCAGCAGACGCGTCTGGGCCGTCGCGGGCGCTCTCGCAGTGGTCGTCGCGGTCGGTGCCGTAGCGGCGTTCGCCTTCCTCCGTACGGGCGACAACGCCCGGCACGCGGCGTCGTCGAAGGAGGGAAGCGGGCCGCAGAACTCGCCCATGAGCGCCCCCGGAGGCAACGAACGCGACGTCGTCCCCGACGCCTGCACCGCGCTGAGCCAGAAGGTCGCCGACGACCTCGCCCCGAGCGCCGACCGTACCGAGATGGACCAGGCCAACCAGTCCGACCAGCACAGCGAGTGCGCGTGGAGCCTCTACGGCGACACGGGCCGGCAGTTGACCGTCGAACTGCGCGCCATGAGCGCCCAGGGCAAGAGCAACGCGACCGCCGTCGCGGCCCAGACGTTCGGCGCGGAGTGGGAGTCCGACCGCACGGGCAAGGACCTCGGCGACACCGTCGAGGTACGTGACAGCCGTGGCGTCAGCGGCGTCGGTGAACAGGCGTACGTGGTGTACACCGTGGACAAGGGCGAGGTCGGAGCGGCCGTCGCCAACGCCCGCCTCGCCAACGTCCTCGTCACCGTCCACTACTCCGGCAACGACGGCCAGAACGACGCCGCGAAGCCCCTCCCGTCCTCCGACGCCACGAACGGCGCCCTCTCCGCGGCCCGAGACGTCATCTCCAAGCTCCAGTCCCAGTCCTGACCCGGCCGCCCGGCGCCACTCGGCACGCGCGTCGAGGGCCGTGATCGGTCCTGGCTCGGTCGTACGGTGGCGGTCGGTACGCCCGCCGAACGCCTGACCTGGGCCGTACGGTGGCGGTCGGTGCGTGGGTCGAGGGTGCTGATCGGTCCTGACCTGGCCGTACGGCGGCTCGGTACGCCGGAGATGGCCGTGATCCGTCCTGGCCGGACCGTACAGCGGCCGTCGGTACGCCTGCCGAACGTCCTGACCGGGCCTGACCCGGCCGGACCGGTGCTGTGGGCGCGCTACGCTCATAGGTCGTGCTGGTCTTGGCTTTCGACACCGCTACCGCCGCGGTCACCGTCGCCCTGAGCGAGGGCACCTCCGGCGACGTTCGCCTGCGCGCCGAGTCGAACGCGGTCGACCGGCGGCGGCACGCAGAGGTGCTCGCCCCCGCGATCGCGACCGTGCTCGACGAGGCCGGGGTGACCCGGTCCGACCTGTCGGCCATCGCGGTCGGCGTCGGCCCCGGGCCGTACACCGGGCTCCGTGTCGGTCTGGTGACCGCCCGCGCGCTCGGCGCCGTCCTCGGCATCCCCGTGCACGGCGTCTGCACCCTCGACGTCCTCGCCTGGCAGTCCGGCCGTACGAGCCCCTTCGTCGTGGCCACCGACGCCCGGCGCAAGGAGGTCTACTGGGCGCGCTACGACACCGCCGGCGCCCGCGCCGCCGGGCCCGCCGTCGGCAAGCCCGCCGAGGCGGCCGAGCCGGGCCTGCCCGCGGTCGGGGAGGGCGCGCTGCTCTACGCCGACACGCTCGCCGGGCAGGAGCCCGCGCTGCCGTCCGCGGCCGCGCTCGCCGACCTGGTGATCACCCGGCTGAACGGCGGCGACGGCCCCGCGCTGGTGCCGCCCGTCCCGCTGTACCTCCGCAAGCCCGACGCCCGCGAGCCCGGCCCGCGCAAACGGGTGACGCCGGCATGACGCTGCGCCCGATGACCGCCGACGACCTGCCCGACGTCCTGGCGCTCGAACCCGTCCTGTTCCCCGAGGAGTCCTGGTCCGAGGACGCCTACCGTGAGGAGCTGGCCGACCTGAGCGGCACGCGGCACTACGTCGTGATCGAGGACGAGGACGGGTGCTTCGCCGGCTGGGCGGGCCTGGCCGCCGTCGGTGACCAGGCCGACGTGCTGACCATCGGCGTCCGGCCGGAGTCGCAGGGCCGGGGGTTCGGCACCCGGCTGCTGGCCGCGCTGCTGGGGGAGGCCGCCGCCCGCGGCTGCCCCGAGGTGTTCCTCGACGTGCGCGCCGACAACGACCGGGCGCGGCGGTTGTACGAGCGGTTCGGCTTCACCCAGGTCGGCATTCGCAAGCGCTACTACCAGCCGTCCGGGGTGGACGCGATCGTGATGGTCCGTGACGCGCGGCGGAGCGGAGTGCCCGCCGGACAGGAAGTGGGAAAATGAAGGACGAGCCCCTGGTCCTGGGGATCGAGACGTCCTGCGACGAGACGGGCGTCGGGATCGTACGCGGCCACACGCTGCTCGCCGACGCCATCGCCTCCAGCGTCGACGAGCACGCGAGGTTCGGCGGGGTGGTCCCCGAGGTGGCGTCGCGAGCCCACCTGGAGGCCATGACACCGACCGTCGACCGCGCCCTGGCCGACGCCGGCGTGACCCTGAACGACGTCGACGCGATCGCCGTCACCGCCGGTCCCGGGCTGGCCGGTGCCCTTCTCGTCGGCGTCGCCGCTGCCAAGGCGTACTCCCTCGGCCTCGGCAAGCCGCTGTACGGCGTGAACCACCTCGCCGCCCACGTCGCCGTCGACCAGCTCGAACACGGCGCCCTGCCGAAGCCGTGCGTGGCGCTGCTCGTCTCCGGCGGCCACTCGTCGCTGCTGCTCGTCCCCGACGTCGCCACCGACGTACGCCCGCTCGGCTCCACGGTCGACGACGCCGCCGGCGAGGCGTTCGACAAGGTCGCGCGGGTGCTCGACCTCGGCTTCCCTGGCGGCCCGTACATCGACCGCGCGGCCCGCGAGGGCGACCCCGGCTCGGTGTTCTTCCCGCGCGGCAAGTACGACGACGGCACCTACGACTTCTCCTTCTCCGGCCTCAAGACCGCCGTGGCCCGCTGGGTCGAGGCCCGTGAGCGCGCCGGCGAGCCGGTCCCGGTCGCCGACGTCGCCGCGGCCTTCCAGGAGGCGGTCGTCGACGTGCTGACCAAGAAGGCCATCGCCGCCTGCAAGGACAACGGGGTCTCCCACCTGCTCGTCGGCGGCGGCGTCGCGGCCAACTCCCGGCTCCGCGCGCTCGCCCAGGAGCGCTGCGACGCGGCGGGCATCCGGCTGCGGGTGCCCCGCCCGAAGCTGTGCACCGACAACGGAGCGATGGTCGCGGCACTCGGCTCCGAGCTCGTCGCCTCCGGCCTAACCCCCTCAGACCTCGACCTGCCGGCTGACTCCTCCCTCCCGATCACCCAGGTCATGGCGTAGAACGGGTCTTGCTCGTTCTCAGCAGTTTCGCGATATCCTCAAGTTCCGTTAGCAGCGGAACTGGCTAATTTCCCGAGTATCGACGCAGGGCCGGGGGTCGGCATGGCGTCCAAACAGGGTGCGATCGATCTTGATGATCCGCCGGAGCGCGAGGTCGATGTTCTTCGTCGAACTCTCGCCCTCCTACGTGACCATCTACCACCAGGTTGGTCGGTTAGGGTCAAGGAAGACGCGGTGATCGCTGATCGCCGGATCGATGCCTTCGTGGAGTTGACCGGGCCTGATCAGACGAGAGCCGTCCTCGTGGTCGAGGCGAAGCGGTCCGTCGTGACTCGTGATCTCTCGGGAGTGCTGGAGCAGGTCCAGTCGCACATCCATCACTACGCGGGGGCGGCTGCACCTTTGTTGGCCGCGCGCTACCTTCCGCCCTCGGCGCGGGCATGGCTGGAAGAGCGTGGAGTCTCCTACGTTGATGCGACCGGCAATCTGCGGGTGGTGCTTGAGCGGCCGGCGTTGTTCCTACGAGACGTCGGCGCCGATCGCGACCCCTGGCGAGGTCCGGGCCGCCCGCGGGGAACCTTGCAGGGTCCCCCGGCCGCACGGGTTGTCCGTGCGCTTGTGGACTTCGCCCCGCCGATCAGTGTGCCGGAGCTGGCTCGGCGCTCTGGGGCTTCAACGGGAGCAACTTACCGTGTGGTCGAATTCCTGGAGCGCGAGGCACTCATCGAGCGAACTCCGAGAGGGCCCATCAGCGCGGCACGGTGGCGGGGGCTCATCGAACGGTGGAGTGAAGACTACGGGTTCCAACGCAGCAATACAGTGAGCGCCTATCTCCAGCCGAGAGGCCTGTCTGCTGTTTTGGACAGCTTGACGGCCTCTCAGGAGCTACGATACGTGATCAGCGGATCACTCGCTGCCTATACTTATGCTCCTTATGCTCCTCCGCGCCTGGCCATGATCTATGTGGACGATCCGGACCGGGTCGCGGAGCGACTAGGACTGCGGTCGGTCGACTCCGGGGCCAACACTCTGCTCGCGACAGGTGATTACGGTGTCGTCTTCGACCGGCCTGTGGAAACCGGCGGCTTGAGATTCGTAGCCCCAAGCCAGGCCGCAGTCGATCTCCTCACCGGACCGGGGAGGAGCCCTGCCGAGGCGCATGCCCTCCTCGACTGGATGGAGAAACATGAAAGCGACTGGCGACGTCGACCTTCTGATCGCCGCACGTAGCGCGTTGCTGGACGCCCTTGAGGCACTCCACGACCACCTGTCTTCAGTCATCGTGATCGGTGCACAAGCGGTCTACATGCATACGGGCGCGGCACCGGTCGCGCTGGCAGAGGCGACGAAGGACAGTGACCTGGCTCTGGATGCTCGCGCCCTGATGGATCAGCCGTTGCTCGAAGAGACCATGCGGGCCGCCGGTTTCGAACTCGATCGGCAGCCCGGTACGTGGCTGAACGCGGACGGAGTACCAGTTGACTTAATGGTTCCTGATGCCCTCGCCGGCCAGACTGGTCGACGCGGAGCACGCATTCCACCTCACTCGAAGCACGCGGCTCGTCGGGCAGTCGGGCTGGAAGCAGCCGTCGTCGACTATGCGCCGATGGAAATACGCTCCCTATCATCGGATGATGATCGTGTCTTCGCTGCCAAAGTCGCAGGCCCCGCTGCGCTCCTGGTCGCAAAGCTGCACAAGCTGGGGGAGCGGCAGGGAACACCAGGGCGCTTGGTGGACAAAGACGCCCACGATGTGTATCGGCTCCTGGTCGCCGTACCGACTGCCGATCTCGCTTCAAGGATCGAATACCTGAAGTCGGATGAACTGGCGGGGCCTGTCACCGAGCAGGCCATGGCGTTCTTCGCGGAGCTCTTCGCCGCCGGTAATGACGCTCTGGGCTCGCTCATGGCCGGACGAGCAGAGGAAGGAGTCGGCGAGCCGCTGACCGTCTCGGCGTCTGTTGCGTTCCTCGCTCAAGATCTTCTGGCAGCGATCGGCTGGGCCGTGGGATGAGCGATTACGGATGCCGTCGTTCTGGCGAACGTACAGCACTCCCTCCCTCCCGATCACCCAGGTCATGGCGTAGCGCTGCGTCCGGCTCGTGGCCCTGCCGGGTCACGGGCGCGGTGCCTGCCACCGGGTGTCGATCCGGCCGTGTCGCATTCGGCCTGCCAGGCGGACGTGCAGCGTCTCGGGCGTGTCGTCACCCGAGTCCCTGCTGATCGCTAGCGCGCTGTGCCGTACCGACAGCTCGTTGGCGTCCACCACCATGCCCGGCGCGAGGACCAGCTCCACGTTGCCGCCGCGCACCTTCAGCTCGATGACCAGCTCGGGCCCGCTGCGCACCGCGCTGGTCAGGTCCAGCATCACGTCGCACCACGCGGTGCGCAGCGCCAGCCGGTGCGGCAGCGTCCACCGGCCGTCGCGGCGCACCGAGCCGTGCTTCTCCTTGATGGTGAGCAGCTCGGCGGCCGGCGCGGCCGGCGTGAGGGCGCCGTCGCCGCCCGGCGCCGCGATCAGATCGGCGGTGAGCGGGGTCAGCGCGTCGACGGTGCGGGCGGCCAGCGCCGCGTCCAGCCGCTCGTCGAACTCGGTAGGGTCGAGCCGGCCGTCGGCGACGGCGGCGTGCAGCAGTTCGATGACCCGGTCGCGGTCCGCGTCGGACGCGCGCAGCACGGGTGAGCTGGGCGGATCTTCCGGCATCCGGCCTCCTCGGCGGCGAAGTGGTGGCACCGCGCCACCGAAATTGCTGACTGGTCGGTCTGAGGAGACAGATTCTCAGGCGATTTTACGGCGGTAGGTGGTCATGGCGAGGGCGTACGCGACGATGAGGATGCCGAGGCACCAGGCGAGGGCGGTCCAGACGTCGGTGTGGACCGGCTGTTGCGCGAACAGGCGGCGGATCGTGTTGACGACGGATGTCACGGGTTGGTTGTCGGCGAAGGCGCGCACCGGGCCGGGCATGGTGTGAGTGGGCACGAACGCCGAGCTGATGAAAGGCAGGAAGGTGATCGGGTAGCCGAAGGCGCCCGCGCCGTCCGTGGTCTTGGCGGTCAGGCCGGCGATGACGGCGATCCAGGTCACCGCCAGGGTGTACAGGATGATGATTCCGGCCACCGCGAGCAGTGCCGGCACCCCCGCGCCTGAGCGGAATCCCATGATGAGGGCGACGAGCACGACGATCACGAGCGAGATCAGGCTGGAGACCACTGAGGTCAGCACGTGAGACCACAGCACGCTCGAGCGTGCGATCGGCATGGACTGGAATCGCTCGAAGATTCCGTTCTTCATATCGATGAAGAGCCGGAATGCGGTGTAGGAGGTGCCCATCGCGATCGTCATGAGCAGGATTCCGGGCAGCAGGTAGTTCACATAGTGCTGCGAGCCGGTGTGGATCGCGCCGCCGAACACGTACACGAACAGCAGCATGAGGGCGATCGGCATGATCGCGACGGTGATGATGGTGTCCAGGCTGCGCGTGATGTGGCGCATGGTCCGGCCCGTCAGCAGGGCGGTGTCGCCGAAGAAACGCGTGGTCATCTCTGTTCCTCGGTGGTCCGTGCCGACGTTGGGTCGTCGCCGATGATGGCGAGGAAGACGTCTTCGAGGGTCGGCTGTTTCTCGACGTACTCGACCTTGGCGGGCGGGAGGAGCCGTCTCAGTTCGTCGAGGGTGCCGTTCGCGATGATCCGCCCCTGGTGGAGGATCGCGATCCGGTCGGCGAGATATTCGGCCTCGTCCAGATACTGCGTGGTGAGCAGCACTGTCGTGCCCTGCCCGGCGAGCTCTTTGACGCTGTTCCACACTTCGACGCGAGATTGAGGGTCGAGCCCGGTGGTCGGTTCGTCCAGGAAGATCACCGGCGGACTCCCGACGAGGCTCATGGTGATGTCCAGGCGACGGCGCATGCCCCCGGAATACGTCGACACCCTTCGCCCGGCCGCGTCGGTGAGCTGGAAGCGGGCCAGCAGGTCATCCGCGACCCGGCCGGGGTCCGCCACCCGCCGCAACCGGGCCATCAGCACGAGGTTCTCTCGGCCGGTGAGGATCTCGTCCACGGCCGCGAACTGCCCGGTGAGGCTGATGGACTCCCGGACGTTCGCCGGTTGCGCGGCGACGTCGAAGCCGCCGACGGTGGCCGTCCCCGCGTCGGACCTGAGCAGGGTGGACAGGATTCTCACGACCGTGGTCTTGCCGGCGCCGTTGGAGCCGAGCAGGGCGAAGATGCTGCCCGGCGCCACGGCGAAGTCCACGCCGCGCAGCACGCGCAGTTCCTTGTAGGACTTCTCAAGACCCTGCACGCTGATCGCCTGTGTCGTCATCGGGGATCTCCCTTCGCCGGCCGGTGGCGGTGTCACTCGCAGAACACCTGGATCTTGCTGCCGGGGTCGTCGACGTCGACGATGACGTCGCCGAGGTGCTCGATGAGCTCCTCGATGTGCTGCGGCTTGAGCTCGGCGAGGTCGATCGGCACCCCCGCCTTGTCCAGCTCCGCGTTGGCCTTGGCGAGCGCCTGTGGAGGGATGAGGCTCGCGAGCCGGACCCCGGCGCGCAGCAGCTGTAGCGGGACCCGGACGTTGATCCGGCCCGCCCCGTCGCCGCCGGAGTCGTCCGCCCAGCTCATCACCACGCGCAGGTACTTGGGCCGGCGGTTCGGGCGGGACTCGCCCGCCGGCGGCGACTCGGGCTGTGCTCGTTCGAGGGCCTCGATCAGCCGCTCGGCCTCGTCTGCGGTGATCTTGCCTTCGGTCAACATCTGCAGGATCTGGCGACGCTGCTCGTTCATCGCTGCTCTTTTCTCTGACTCATCTGACGCTTACCAGCACGGCCGTCCGGCCCTGCTCGAACTCGAACCGGGTGCCGGGCAGCGCCCACAGCAGTCGCCCGATGCCGCGCAGCGCGCCCACCGGGCTCACCCGGAAGACGAGACATGCGACCAGCCCGCCCAGCACGGCGAGCAGCAGCAGCGGCGACAGCACCAGCACTACCGGAACGACGGGGACGTACAGCCGCAGCCAGCGGCCATTGCGACGGCGATGGCGTACCGTCACCAGCTGCGGGATCATCGGGACTTCTCCAGCTCGGCCAGGGCCTCCTGGACGCTGATCTCCCCCCGGCGCAGGCGGTCGACGACGTCGGCGCCGGTGGGCGCCGGGTCGATGTCGACGAAGTCGAGCTGCTCGGCGATCCGGTTCAGCCGGGACTTGACCGTCGGGTAGCTCACTCCAAAGACCCGCTCCATCTCCTTGATCGAGCCGTGCGACCGTACGAACGCGGCGACGAACACCTGGTCGTTGACGCTGAGCTGAGCCAGCTGCGGCGGCTCGAACTGCCCCTCGACCGCGACGCCGCTGCCGACCAGGCGGATCCGCTCGACCACGAACGGCCGTCCCTGCGTCAGGTCCGTCAGTTCCTGCCAGTCCACCCTCGGCCCCTCACTCTCGGCGGTATGCCCGTCGTTAAGTTGTATCTTGACTTTCTTAAGCCGTCAACGTGGATGACTTGATTATCTTAATTTGATCTTGAACGATCTGAATCATCTGCTTCGACGTCCGCCAACCGTGTCTCCGGTGTCACAAGCGCCCTCGCCAACACGTCGAAGGCGCCCCTCCGGTGTGGGTAGCCGGACGGGGCGCCTTCGCGTCGCGTGGTGGTCAGGCGCTGACAGCCTTCTTGTAGAGGCGGGTCGCCAGCGGGATGAACACGACCAACATGACGGCGATCCAGAGCAGCGAGACCGGAACGGCGTGCTGGAGGGGCCAGGCGTTCGAGGTCTTCAGCGCGGCGCTGGTGTTGCCGAAGAGTTGGCGTGCGGCCTTGGTAAAGGTGGAGACGGGGTTCCACTCGGCGACGACGCGCAGCACCGTGGGCAGCTTGGAGCTGTCGAGGTAGGCGTTGGAGATGAACATCAGCGGGAACGAGACCATGGTCGCGATGTTGTTGAAGCTCTCCGGCGTACGGAGGGCCAGCGCGACGGTCGCGGTGACCCAGGAGAACGCGTAGGCGAACAGCAGTAGCAGCCCGAACCCCAGAACGGCCTCGAACGGCGAGGTGTGCACCCGCCACCCGACGACCAGCCCCATCCCCGCCATGACGACCAGGCTGGCGACGTTCATCAGCAGGTCGCTGACGGTCTGGCCGATCAGCACCGCGGACGGGGCCATGGGCAGCGAGCGGAACCGGTCGAAGATGCCCTTCTGCAGGTCCAGGGTCAGCGTGTAGCCGGTGGTCTGCGCGCTGATGAGCACGGCTTGGACGAAGATGCCGGGGAGCAGGAACTCCCGGTACGACATCCCCGGGATGTTGATGACGCTGCCGAAGACGTAGGCGAACATCAGCACGAACACGATGGGGAACATGACCGCCGCGCCGAGCAGGTCCGGCGATCGCCGGATCTTCAGGGTGTTGCGCTTGGCGATGGTCCAGCCATCGACGATGGGCATGGTGAGCGCGTTCATCGGGTGGCCTCCTGGACCTGCTCTTCGGCGCCGGACGCGTGGCGCCCGGTCAGGGTGAGGTAGACGTCGTCGAGGGTCGGCCGCCGCAGCCCGGCGTCCCGGACCCGGACTCCCTCCTCGGCCAGCCGGCCGAGGACCTGGCGGAGCGCCTCGGGTCCGTCGGCGACCGGGGCGGTGATGTGCAGCGACTCCGGCACGCTCTGCATGGCGCCGGCGGCGACCCAGGCGAGTGCCTGCCGGGCGGTCTCCAGTTCGGCGGCGCTGGTCACGGTCAGCTCGACGCGGTTGCCGCCGACCTGGTCCTTGAGTTCGTCGGCGGTGCCGCGGGCGATGGCGCGTCCGTGGTCGACCACCATGATGTGGTCGGCGAGGTGGTCGGCCTCTTCCATGTACTGGGTGGTCAGCAGCAGCGTGCTGCCGCCCTTGACGACTTCGGAGATGGTGTCCCACAGCGCGGCGCGGGCGCGGGGGTCCAGGCCTGTGCTGGGTTCGTCCAGGAACAGCACCGGCGGCTCGGCGACCAGGGCGCCGGCGAGGTCGATGCGGCGGCGCATGCCGCCGGAGTAGCCCTTGACCGGGCGGTCGGCGGCGTCGGTGAGGTCGAAGCGTTCGAGCAGCTCGCGGGCGCGGGCCTTGCTGCGCTTGACGCCCAGGTGGTACAGCCGCCCGACCATCTCCAGGTTCTCGGCGCCCGTGAGGTGGTCGTCGACGGCGGCGTACTGGCCGGACAGCCCGATGCGGGAGCGCAGCCGCCGGGCGTCACCGACGACGTCGCATCCGGCGACGGTGGCGTGGCCGCCGTCCGGCGGAAGCAGCGTGGTCAGGACCCGTACCGTCGTGGTCTTGCCGGCGCCGTTCGGGCCGAGCAGGGCGAGCACCGTCCCTTGCGGGACGGAGAAGCTCAGCCCGTCCAGAGCGGTCACCTCGCCGTATCGCTTGACCAGTCCTTCGGCTGTGATCGCGTCGTTCATGAGGGATCTCCTTGCTGGGGTCAGGGGATGGTGCGTCAGGACGCGGTGTGCCGCGCCGATGGCGGCACACCGCCCTGGATGGGAGGGGATCAACGGGGATCGGGGTAACGCCCGGGCCTCTGCCAGGGGAGTACGGGGCGAGGCGAACGGGTGACCGGGCCTCGTGACGCTGCGGGGGTCACGGAATCGGGCGAAAGATCGCAGCCCGGTCAGAAGGTGTGGGGAAGTGGGGCGCGGGCCGGTGCCCGCCGGGGATCAGGTGTCAGATCGGCGTCCCTCTCGTACGGCTCAGTCCTGAAGGGTCGGGGTGGCGCGGCGGATCACGATGTCACCGAGTGAGGTGCGGGCGCGGACCTCCACGGTCCGGTCGGCCTCCCCGGGGCCGTCGGTCGTGTCCAGCATGTTGCGCACGCTTCCGGCGGTGGAGTGCACGTCGAGCCAGGCCGCGGTGCCCTCGCGGACACCGACCTCCAGTTGACCGGCGGAGGTCTGCATGACGACGGTGCCCTGAGAGACCTCACCGATGCGGATCTTGCCCGCTGAGGTCTTCGCCTCGATGTCGGCATGCGCCCGGTCGATCACGATGTCACCACTGGCGGAGCGGATCTGGATGTCACCGGCGGCCTCGCCGACCCAGGTGGCCCCGGAGGAGGTCTTGATCGTCACGGCGCCGTCGGCGTGGCGGAGGCGTACCTCGCCGACACCTGTAGTGATCTTCACGTCGCCCGCCACGCGTCCGGCCGTGACGTCCCCGCCGCCGGTCTTGGCCTGCAGCGTGCGGGCGTCCTCGATCCAGATGCCGCCGGCACCGCTGGAGAGCTCACAGTCGCCGAGCCGTCCTTCGCAGTGGATGCTGCCCAACCCGGATGAGGCGTGCAGGTCAGAGCCTGCGGGGAGCTCGACGTCGACCTGGACGGCGGCGTCCTTGCCGGGGCCAAGGATCATGCTGGCGCGCCTCCTCGGCCCTTTGACCAGCAGCCGTCCGTCGGTGTATTCGACCTTGGTCTCCTCCGCGGCTCGGACGTCGCTCGCCTTCGACGCGTCGGCGGGCCGAACCTCGACGACGGTGTCGGTGCGGTCGGACGCGGTGATGCGGAACTCACCGATGAGGAGAACGTCGACTGTTGCGGAGATCGGCTCCGGGCTGGCGAATGTGGGCATGATGCTGCCTTTCGGGTCGCAGGGTCGATGACCCCGCCGTTGATCGGTGGTGGTGAAGAGGGCCCAGGTCAGCGGGCCCAGCCGGTGTAGCGATTACCGCCGCGCGGAGACGAGCGCCTGCGGACGTCCTGCTCGCGGTCCGTTCGCTCCACGGCCTCGGCGATGGTGCGGACGAGCCAGGCGTTCACCGAGAGCCCTTCGCGGTCGGCGATCTGCTCGGCCCTGGTCTTCAGCTCTTCGGGGAGGCGGAGGCTGATCCGGGAGACGGCGCTGTCCTTGGTGCTGTACGACACCGGTGGAGCGGGCTCCATCTCCGGCGCCGCCGCGACGGCGGTGTCTCCCTCCGTGCCGCCGGGAGGCGGCTCCACGACGAACTCCGGCTCGCCCCTGCGGAGGCGCACGTCCACCGAGCCGGGCGCGAGCTCTCGCGTGATCTCCTCGGCGGCGGTCGACAGTGCCTCCAGCAGGACGAGCCGGACCGCCGACTGCAGGGGCGCGGTGAGGCGCTCGGCGAGCTCGCGGGCCTCATCGCCGCCGGTCTCGGCGGCGACCGCGAGCTCCTGGCGAAGCTGGGCGACGTACGACTCCAAGTGCATGACGTCAGCATGGCACACCATTTGGCGTCATGACAACACCGAAGTGACGTCATCTTGACGTCACGATGGCTCCCATGGTGGTCGCTTGGCGTCACCCGCCGGTCGGCGGCGGGCCGGCGAGGCGATGTGATGTGGCCCACTGATGCGGTTCAATTATTCGGAATATTCTGATTCGCCGCGCGACGAGGACACGTCCCGTTAACCGCAGAAGGGCTGATGGCGGCACAGATGTACGCGCAGGTCAGAACAAGTACATCTTTCAATTGTTCCCCTGTTAGATCGCTGGCCGGGTCCGGACAGGCGTGCGGGGGTTGAATCGCGGATTTCGCCGCCATAACATCCGTGACTGCAAGGACTTCACGACGAAACAAGCTGTCAGAGTCTTTGTGGAAAGGTCCCATCATTAAGGCGAGGGAACGCCCAAAAGGCCGACTCTCGTCACGCCGAAATGGCTGTCGAACACAGCCCGGCCTGGCAAGGAGGTAGGAATGCGCATGCCTGATTCGCTGTGTACCGGAGGACGGCGGTTCGCCGCGGTGACCGCCCTGGGGGCGGCCGCCATGGTCGCCGGCCCCGCCGCGATGGCGGCACCGACCGCGCCGTCGACCTGGCCGCAGGGCGTCTACACCCTGTCCGTCAGCCCGGTCGAGAGTGGAGAAACTGCTCGTACGGCCGTCCTGACCTGCGATCCAGACGGTGGCACCCACCTCGCCCCGTCGGCGGCCTGCGACCAGCTTCGCGGCGTCGAGGGGCGGATCGCCGACCTGCCCGAGGGGACCGGCGCGTGCACGCTGATCTACGCGCCCGTGCGGGTGACCGCGCAGGGCCGGTGGAACGGTAGTTCGCGTCGCTATGCGCGGACGTTCTTCAACCGCTGCGCGGCGATCCGCGCGACGGGAGGCGTCATCTTCGCCTTCTGACGGAGAAATTCCAGGTCGACCGGGATGTCATCCGGTCACTTCACGAGCGTTCCTGGACGTCGGCTCGGGACGGCGGGGTCCCGAGCCGACGGAGCTCCGCGCCAAGCGGTGATATCGCTGAATGGCGATTTCGCCGTACCTCCATCCTGTCTTGTTCTGCATCGCCGAATTCATCGGCGCACGCCACAAAGAGGTGGACATGCGACGCATTTTTCTTTCCATTTGCACGCTATTCGTAACGACGATGACCATGGCCGGTGGCGCGTACGCCGCCACGGAACCGGCCGGGGAGTCGACGCTCGTCACCTACACGCGGACCGGCGGGTTCGCCGGCTTCAGTGACACGGTGACCGTCGACACGGCGGGCGTGGCCCGCGCGTCGTCCAGACCGACGGAGATCACCCTCAGCGCCACCGAGCTCGACGGCCTTCGCGCGAACCTGGACCGGATCCGGACCTGGTGGTCCTCGCCGGCAGGCTGCGACATCGCCGACCACATCGCCTACTCGATCACGTACGGCGAGAATCGGGCGCGCAGGTGCCACGTCGTACCGCGAGACTGGCAGCCCGCCGTCTCCCAGCTCGACGACCTGCTGACGCGGGTCCGGGCGGGACGGTCCACCGGGGCCTGAGCCAGCCAACGGTCACCAGAACGTGGGCGGGTACGGCCGGAGGGGGACGTACTCGCCCATGACCGAGCCCCGCGCCATTCCGGCGCGGGGCTCGGCGCCTGAGAGGGACGCGACGCCGTCCGGACTGAGGACGAGGGAAGACGACGCCCGAGGGCGCCGTGACGTCATCATGACGTCACCTCGCCCCGCGCGAGTCGGTCCCGGTGTGAGACGGAAGCCGGTGGGTCAGAAGCGGGCCGGGGCGCCGAGGTCGGCGAGGGCGTGGTCGAGCAGGTCCTCCAGGGCCGGGATGTCGCGGGCGGCGATCGTCCGGTCGGGCTGCTCGGGGAGCAGGTCGAGGACCGTGCGCAGGTCCCAGTACGGGTCGTGGCGGTAGCCGCCGGACACCTGGTCGAAGCAGGCGGAGAACCGGTCGGCGACCGCGATGTCGTACCGGAGGGCCAGGGCGCGGCGCATGTGGGCGATGTCGATGGCGACCGGGCCGTACGTGGCGGTGGACCAGTCGACGATGCCGGTCAGCCGGCCGCCCGCCCACAGCGTGTTGTCGGGGTGGTAGTCGCGGTGGATGAAATGCGGCACGGCGCCGGGGGTGGGGCCGGCGGCGACGTCCAGCGCGTGTTCCCACAGTGCCGGCCGGCGGGCGTGCCGCGGGGCGAGCCTGATCTCGAGCCGGTTGTACGGGCGGTAGGGCGGCATCGTGGCCGCCCCCGCGACCGTGTGCACGGGGAGCAGCGCGGCCGCCAGCTGGATGAGGTATTCGGGCAGCTCGGTGGGGGAAGGCCGGGGCGGATGGCCGGGCAGCCGGGTGATCAGCAGCGCGGGGACGTCACAGTGGGCGCCGGAGGGGTCCGCGGCGACGAGCGTGGGCGTGGGGATCTCGCACGCGGTGAGCAGGGTCAGCGCCGCGATCTCGACCTCGGGGGAGAAGTCGATGTCGATGACGGGCCAGCCGGACGACGCCCAGCGCCGCAGCACCAGGCGGTGCACGGTGCCCGAGCGGCTCTCCGCCAGCACCGCGTGGTTGACATGGGCCAGGCCGCCGACGATCGGCCGGACCATTTTCACCTCACTGCCGGGCCCCAGGCATTTTTCGATCCAGCGCAGCGTGGCAGCGCTCGGCGGATCGGAGAGCGTGGGGAAGGTCACGGCCCCCATCAAAACGGATTCGGCCGAGGATCGGTAGTGATTTTATCGATGCGAGATAGTGCGAACGGCATGTCCTTGCGGGTCGGCCGTACAAATTGCGGTTAATGGGGGAATGTTGACGAAGTGGCCGCTCTAAGGTGATTTGCGAGCGGCCACCCCATCAGTCCTTGCCGTCGCGTCGCGGCCGGAGCAACGCCTCGGCCAGCGCCAGCATCGTCTCCTCCAGCGTGACGAGCCGCTTCATCAGATCCTCATGGACGGTCGTCACCTGCTTGGTCACGTCGTGCTGCACGCCGGTGACCCGCTGGGTGACGTCGTCGTGCACCCCCACGACCTGGCGCAGGAGATCCTCGCGCAGCATCTCCATGTGCTTGGTCAGGTCGACGCGGGAGGCGTCGATGACCTTCGTCAACGTCTCCTCGGTCTCGTCGCGGTCGGGCCGGGCGCGCAACTCGTCGATCAGCGGGTCGACCGCCTCGGACAGGCGCTTCTCCAACGCGTCGAACCGGTCGGTGGGGTCGATGAACGGGCGGTCGCCGATCGCGGCGATCTTGCGATGCAGCTCGGTGATCTCCAGCGTCACCGGCAGCCGGTCGATCTGCTGGTCGACGCCCTCGACACGGTCGCAGGCCCCGTCGACCTTGGCCTCCAGAGCCTGAAAATGCCCCTCGACCCCGCGCAGCTTGCCGGACAGGCCCTCCAGGCGGCCGTCGATGCCGTCGAGGCGCCCGCCGACGCCCTCGACCCGGCCGTTGACCGCCTCGAGGCCCTGCTCGACGCGCTCGGCCATGTCGCTCAGCGACTGGTCGACCTTGCCGGCCACGCCGTTGATCTCATGCTCGAGCTTCTCGGACCGGTGCCCGAGGTCCGCGAGGGTCTTGTCCAGCCGGTTGAACCGGACCGACGCGGCCTCCATCGTGCCCGCGAGCCGGTCGAGACGCTTGGTCAGGTCGTCCATCTGCTGGGCGGCCTGCAACGTCGCGTCGGTGATGCTCCGGCTGGAGTCGAGCACGGCCTGGATGCGGGCCAGGCCCTCGTCGACGTTCTCGGCGATGACGCCGACGTCGGCCCAGAGAGAGGGCAACTCGGCGACGGGCTTGACCCGCTCGCCCACCGACTCGATGTGCTCGGCCAGCCCCTCGGCCCACTCCGGAGGCTTGCCGAACAGCTCGTCGACCTGCCCGCGGACGGTGTCGAGCTGGGTCGTCAGCCCGGTGAGCTCACGCTCCCGGACCTCGCGGAGCAGCCACTCTATTCCCTCCAACCGCTGGTGGATCTCGTCCAGGAGCTGCCCCGTCGACCGCTGCTCATAGACGTGATCTTGCGCCGCGCGGGCTAGCAATTCTCGCATTCGGTCCGAGACCGGCTGACCCCCTGTCTGCAGGAAGTTGTGATTGGTGTCCACCCGGGTGCTCCTTCGTTTGCCCTGCCGGAAATGGCGGCGGCGTGGATCGCGAGGAGACACTCTATTGAGCGAACCAAGGTCATCGAGCCGAAGAAAAGAAATTCAGGGAAAAGAGATTCTTAGCCGCCTACGGCAAATTGCCCTTTTCAGGCGCGACGGTGCCGGCCCTCGTACGAGAGCCCCGCCGGAGGGCCGCAGACGGCGGCGACCTGCCCGGTGCCGCGCCAGATCAAGCGGTCGAGCTCCCCGCGCCCGAGGAACACCCCGCGACAGCGGGAGCACTCCTCGAACACGATGCCGCCTCGCTGGAAAGTCACCATTCCGGCACCGCACTTCGGACACCGCAGTACGGCGTCGGCCATCGTTCAACCCCCGTGTTCGCCCGCGCCCGCCCGGCGCGCCCCCGTCATCGCGCCCGCGGCGCGGCCTTCCGGTCGCCAAGAGTAGTCAGCCGGACACGGTCACGACCGTGGTCTTTGCCGGACTCTGGCGTGTCGCCCATCACGCGCGCCCCAGAGAGGCGGTCCGGCCGTGGCAACACCCGGTGGTCGCCCCACGAACGTGGGTCGCGCGGTACGCGACGCGGCGCGAGCGGTGCCGGGCCGCGACGGGCAGTGCCGCGCGGACGACGGGTGGGCGATGCGCGGTACGCCGCATGGGACTCGGGGGACCCGGCGCGAGCGGCGCCCGGTGTCGTCTTGCTCAGGCCTCGCGGCAGATCAGGGCGGTCGGGGCGTCGCCTACGCGGGTGAGCACGAGGACGCGTTCCTCGGGGCCGTCCGTGCGGAGGTCGCGGCGCAGTCGTTCGACGTCGCCCGCGAAGCCGCGCTTCTTGATCGTCAGGGTGCCCGTCCGGTGTTGGCGCAGCGCCGCCCGTACCCGCTTCACCGCGAACGGCAGGACGTCCAGGATCTCGTACGGCCGGGCGAACGGCGTCGTCAGCAGTGCGTCCGAGGTGATGTAGGCGATCCGCGGGTCGGCCAGTGCTCCGTCGAGCCGGGCCGCGACCTCGGCCACCAGGTGCGCCCGGACCACCGCGCCGTCCGGTTCGTACAGATAGCGGCGCCAGCCGGCGATGGAGGGCGGCCCGAGATCGGGCTCGGCCGTCAGAGTGGCGGGCTCGCGGCCCTGCCGCAGGACGGTCGCCCGGCGTCGTACGTCGCCGGCCAGGTCACCCAGCCACAGCGCCGCCTCTTTCACCTCGCCGCCGTCGGAGATCCATTCGGCCTCAGCGCCCGGGGGCACGGCCTCATGGGGAATGCCCGGCGCCACCTTGACGCAGGCGCCGGGCGCTCGTCCGGCGATGGCGAGCACCGTGCCCAGCGGCGGCAGGTACGCCTCCGGGTCGAAGACCCGCCCGCGGGAGGTCCGGCGGCCGGGGTCGGCGAAGACCGCGGCGTGCCCTTCCGGGTCCTGCGCGGTCGCGTCGCCCTGCCGTACGTCCGCCAGGTCCTCCAGGGCGAAGGCGCGGAGGTTCGCCCGGGCGACGGCGGCGGTGAGCGGGTCCAGCTCCACGCCGAGGCCGCCGACGCCCGCGCGGGCGCGCGCCAGCAGATCGCCGCCGATGCCGCAGCCCAGGTCGAGCACCGTGCCGCGTGGGGCGAGGCCGCCGAGCCGGTCGGCGAACCGCCGCGCCCGGTGCCGGGCTACGCCGGCCCGGGTCGCCTGCTCGAGCCCCTGCGGCGTGAAGTACATGCGGTCCGCGTCGGCCCCGAACTTGGCCCGCCCGCGCACGCGGAGCCGGGCCTGCGTGAGCGCGGCGCCGACCAGCTCCGCGGGGTGGCGGGCGCGCAGCCGGGAGGCGGTGGCGAGGAGTGTGCGCTCGTCGACGTCGGCGGCGCCGATCTCACCGAGGAGTTCCTGGCCTTCGGGGGTGAGCAGCCCCTGAAATGCGGCGATGTCCACCCGACGACCGTAGTGGCCGCGCGGCCGCGAACCGTACCCGGGCGGGCCGCGGCTGGACGGTCGCGGACCGTACCGAGCCACTGGCGGGCTGCCGGCCGGGCAGGGTGCCGACCGTACCGGGCGCCACCAGGTGGATCGCAGGCTGGGCGGGTGCGGGCCCATGCCGGGTCACCGCCGGTTGGTGGCCGGGCGGGGGCGGACCGTACGGGGCCGCCACGTGGGCCTTGGGGTGGGTGGCCGCGGGCCGTGTCGGGACGCCGGGCAAGCTTTGACCAATGCCGCATATAACGACAGGTCGGCGGCGCGCGGGGGTCCGTGTTGACGCGTTCCCGGCCACGGCATAATCTCCAACTTGGCACTCTCCCCATGAGAGTGCCGATCAAGCGACAGGCTGGTCTGGCACCCGCGACGGCAGGCCACCGTGGTCGCGTCTCCAACATGCGGCTGGCCGATCCGGTCGGCCGAGGATACGCAATCGAAGGGGAAGGTCAGATCGTGTCGACCGCCACCAAGGTTGTTCTCAAGCCGCTCGAGGACCGCATCGTCGTCCAGCCCCTCGAGGCCGAGCAGACCACCGCGTCGGGTCTGGTGATTCCCGACACGGCGAAGGAGAAGCCCCAGGAGGGCACTGTTCTCGCCGTCGGTCCGGGTCGCTTCGACGACAAGGGCGAGAAGCGCGTCCCGCTCGACGTCAAGGTCGGGGACGTCGTCCTCTACAGCAAGTACGGCGGCACCGAGGTCAAGTACAACAACGAGGAGTACCTCGTGCTGTCGGCCCGCGACGTGCTCGCCGTCGTCGAGAAGTAAGACCCACGAGATGCGCTGCCCCGGTCGTCCCCTGTGAGGGCGGCCGGGGCTGTGCACGTCCACGGACACCCATACTTGGAGCTTCCCAATGCCGAAGATCCTGGAGTTCGACGAGGACGCGCGCCGCGCCCTTGAGCGCGGCGTCAACGCCCTCGCGGACGCCGTCAAGGTGACGATCGGCCCGCGTGGCCGCAACGTCGTCATCGACAAGAAGTGGGGCGCCCCCACCATCACGAACGACGGTGTCACCATCGCTCGTGAGGTGGAGCTCGACGACCCGTACGAGAACCTTGGCGCGCAGCTCGCCAAGGAGGTCGCCACCAAGACCAACGACATCGCGGGTGACGGCACCACCACCGCGACGGTCCTGGCGCAGGCGCTCGTCCGCGAGGGGCTGCGCAACGTCGCCGCCGGCGCGTCGCCGATCAACCTCAAGCGCGGCATCGACGCCGCCGCCAACTACGTCGCCGAGCAGCTGCTCAAGTCGGCCCGCGAGGTCGACGACAAGGAGTCGATCGCGCACGTCGCGACCATCTCCGCCCAGGACGCCAAGATCGGTGAGCTCATCGCCGAGGCGTTCGACAAGGTGGGCAAGGACGGTGTGATCACCGTCGAGGAGGCCCACACGATGGGCCTGGAGCTGGAGTTCACCGAGGGTCTCCAGTTCGACAAGGGCTACCTGTCGCCGTACATGGTGACCGACCCGGAGCGGATGGAGGCGGTCCTCGAGGACGCCTACATCCTCATCCACGACGGCAAGATCTCCAACGTCACGGAGTTCCTGCCGCTGGCCGAGAAGGTCGCCCAGACCCGTAAGCCGCTGCTGATCGTCGCCGAGGACGTCGAGGGCGAGGCCCTCGCGCTCCTGGTGCAGAACAAGCTGCGCGGCACGTTCGTCAGCGTCGCGGTGAAGGCGCCGGGCTTCGGCGACCGCCGCAAGGCGATGCTGGAGGACATGGCCGTCCTCACCGGCGGCCAGGTCGTCACCGAGGCCGTCGGCCTCAAGCTCGACGGCGTCGACCTCGACGTGCTGGGCCGCGCCCGGCGGGTGACCGTCACCAAGGACGCCACCACCGTCGTCGACGGCGAGGGCGAGGCGGCCGCGATCGAGGACCGGATCCGTCAGATTCGCCGCGAGATCGAGGGCAGCGACTCCGACTGGGACCGCGAGAAGCTGCAGGAGCGCCTGGCGAAGCTGGCCGGGGGCGTCTGCGTGCTGCGCGTCGGCGCCGCCACCGAGGTGGAGCTGAAGGAGAAGAAGCACCGCCTCGAGGACGCCATCTCCGCCACCCGCGCGGCGATCGAGGAGGGCATCGTCTCCGGCGGCGGCAGCGCGCTCGTGCACGTCGCCAAGGAGGGCTTCGACGCGCTCGGGCTGTCCGGCGACGAGGCCACCGGCGCGGAGGCCGTCCGCCGCGCGCTGGTCGAGCCGCAGCGCTGGATCGCCGAGAACGGCGGCAACGAGGGCTACGTCGTGGTCTCCAAGGTCGAGGCGCTGCCGGTCGGCTCCGGCTTCAACGCCGCGACCGGGGAGTACGGCGACCTGATCGCCCAGGGCGTCATCGACCCGGTCAAGGTGACCCGCTCCGCGGTCAGCAACGCCGCGTCGATCGCCGGCATGCTGCTCACGACCGAGGCGCTCGTCGCGGACAAGCCGGAGGAAGAGCCGGACGCCGCCGCGGGCGGGCACGGCCACGGTCACGGCCACTGATCATCGGTACGGCCGTTACGACGGCCGGCGGATCGCGGATGCCCTCGCCACGGGACGTGGCGGGGGCATCTGTCGTTCCGGGAGGCCCGTTCTCTGACTGTCTGTAGTCGTACAGTCACGATGAGAGATAAATGCGGGTGGGGATCAGTACTGTGACCATTCCGTTGTCATCAACGATGGAGACAGGCGCGATCTCGGTGGGCATCATGCTTTCGTGACCGAGGGAGCGATCGCCGGGGCCGCGGTTCGGGGTGCTGCCGACGAAATACGGGGGAGACGTCCGGCGAAAGCCGACGACAACGAGCTCAGAGAACTCACGAGTCTTGCCGTCCAAGGCGACCCGGAGGCGGTCGAGTCGCTGATCGGACGGGTTCGCCCCATGGTCGTGCGCTACTGCAGGGCGCGGCTAGGACGGGTGTCGGGGCAGTACCACATCGCGGACGACGTGGCCCAAGAGGTGTGCATCGCCGTGCTCGGGGCGCTGCCGCGCTACCGCGACATGGGCCGGCCGTTCGCCTCGTTCGTCTTCGGCATCGCGTCGCACAAGATCGCGGATGCGCTGCGCAGCGCGATCCGTGCCGCCGTGCCGACCGAGGACCTGCCCGACGGCCCCGACGAGCGGCCGGGGCCCGAGGAGACGGTCGTCCGGTACATCGAGGCCGAGCGCGCGCGGGACCTTCTCGACCGGTTGCCGGATCATCAGAAGGAATTGGTGCTTCTGCGGGTGGTGGCGGGTCTGTCCGCCGAGGAGACCGGTAATGTACTCGGCATGTCAGCCGGGGCCGTCCGCGTCGCCCAGCACCGGGCTCTGGCCCGTCTTCGAGCGATGGCGAGTGAGGAGTCGATCGCTTGACCGGTGGGGGTACCGCCACTCCCGAGCCGCTCGACCTCAGTGAGATCAGCCGTAGCGGCGACCTGTTCGACGCCTTGGCCGGGCGCCGCGTCACCGATCCGGGTGCCGGATTCGAGCCGTCCGACGATCCGGCCGCGCGCCTGCTGGCCGCCCTGGCCGCAGACGTCGACGCGGGCGCGCCGCCGCTGCCGGCGCCTCCACCGCGCGTGTCGTGCGGGGGCTCGAAGGCGTCAGGCCGCCCGGTCGTCCGGGCGTTCGTCACGTTCGGCGCGGTCTCGGTCCTGTTGACGACGGCGGGCGCCGCCGTCGCGGGCGGCGGAGGCGATCACGGATCGAAGGCCCACCCGCCCTCGGCCCGCCACGAGATCTCGGAACGCTCCAGGGCTCGCCTCGAGTCGGTCGTCCGGGCCTTCCCCGGCGGCGTGCGTCCGCGCCGGCCGAACGCCCACCGCGTCACCCCACCCGTCCGGGACCAAGACGTCCGAAGCGCCGACGAAACCGCCTGCGGGAACCCCGGCGAAGGGACACACCCCCGGCAACTTCGGGCCGCCGTATTCCCGGCCGCACGCTCCGAAGCACGGACACTCGACCAGCTCGTCGCCGACGCCGTCCCCGAGCGCGCCGACCGGCTCCACCCCGAGCCCGTCCACGTCCCCCACCACGTCGAATCCGTCGGGCGAGACGTCCGCCACGGACCCCGGCGGGTCGCGGCGCCGCAGCGCCCTGACCGAGAAGCGCTCTTCGAAGACCGGCCGCGCGTCAGGGGATCGCGACCGCCGGTAGCCGGCGGGGGCCTTCAGCCCTTGGGGCCTGTCCAGAGGTCCCCGTCCGTAGCGAGCGCCGCGCAGTGGGGCAGCGGGACTTCGAGAGAGGTCCTCAGTTGGAGTGGCCTTCCTCACTGTCGATGACGCCGTCCACGTAGCCGCGGGCGTACTCCCAGCTGACGTAGTCCTCCGGGGCGGCGGCGATCGCGGGCTCGTGGACGCGCGGCAGCCCCTCGTCGAGCAGGTGACGCAGGTTGCCGTGCAGGAGATCCCAGTCGATGTGGTGGGCCCTGCCGCAGTCGCCGCAGTCGACCGTCAGCCCCTTGATGCCCAGTGGCTCGAGCAGGGCGCGAAAGACCTCCAGGTCGGCGAGGTCGGCCAGCACGTCCTCCCGCTCCGTCGTGCTCAGCGGAGCGGTCTCGTCGCTCGGATCGCCGAGCGCGGCGGCCGGGTCCTCGGGATCGTTCGCGAACGGGTCGAGCGGAGCGTCATCGTGCACAAACCCACGCTACCCGAGTAGTGGCCGCCGATTCGTTCCTTGTCACGACCCTTCGCGGGCGTTAGGAGGCCCCGACTAGGATGGGGTCAACGCTTCGCTGATCAGGCCCGACATCGCGACCCTTCCGGATGATGCCCATGACTTCCGCGCCCGAGTCCGCCAAGTTCGCCCCGCAGGGCCTCACGTACGACGACGTGCTGCTCGTGCCCGCGTACTCCGATCTCGCGCCGGGCGACGCCGACACGGCGACGCGCCTGTCGCGGTCGATCACGTTGCGCATCCCGCTGGTGTCCGCGGCGATGGACACCGTCACCGAGGCGCGGATGGCCGTCGCCATGGCGCGGCAGGGCGGCCTCGGCGTGCTCCACCGCAACCTGCCGATCGACGAGCAGGCCCAGCAGGTCGACCTGGTCAAGCGCTCCGAGGCGGGCATGGTCAACAACCCGGTGACCTGTTCGCCGGACGACACGCTCGCCGACGTCGAGGCGCTGTGCGCCCACTACCGGATCTCCGGTGTCCCGGTGACCGACGCCGACGGCGTCCTCGTCGGCATCGTCACGAACCGGGACATGCGGTTCGAGACGGACGCCGCGCGCCCGGTGCGCGAGGTGATGACCAAGATGCCGCTGGTCACCGCGCCGGTCGGGGTCTCCCGTGACGAGGCGTTCGGGCTGCTGCGCGCCAACAAGGTGGAGAAGCTCCCGCTCGTCGACGGCGCCGGCCGCTGCGCGGCCTGATCACGGTGAAGGACTTCACCAAGAGCGAGCAGTACCCCTTGGCGACGAAGGACGCGGCCGGGCGGCTCGTGGTCGGCGCGGGCGTCGGCGTGGGGCCGGAGGCCGAGCAGCGCGCCAAGGCGCTGATCGAGGCCGGCGTCGACGCGCTGGTGGTGGACACCGCGCACGGTCACTCGCGCGGCATGATCGAGATGGTCGCCAAGCTCAAGGCCAACAGTCACGTCGACGTCATCGCGGGCAACGTCGCGACCAGGGCCGGGGCGCAGGCCCTCGTCGACGCGGGCGCCGACGCGGTGAAGGTCGGCGTCGGCCCGGGCTCCATCTGTACGACGCGTGTGGTCGCCGGTGTGGGCGCGCCCCAGGTCACCGCGATCTACGAGGCCGCGCTGGCGTGCGCCCCCGCCGGGGTGCCGGTGATCGGCGACGGCGGCCTGCAGTACTCCGGCGACATCGCCAAGGCGATCGCCGCGGGCGCCGACACGGTGATGCTGGGATCGCTGCTCGCAGGCTGCGAGGAGAGCCCCGGCGAGCTGATCTTCATCAACGGCAAGCAGTACAAGACCTACCGGGGCATGGGCTCGCTCGGCGCGATGAAGAACCGCGAGCGCGGCGGATCGTTCAGCAAGGACCGCTACTCCCAGGACACGGTCGCGAGCGAGGACAAGCTGATCCCCGAGGGCATCGAGGGCCAGGTGCCCTACCGGGGTCCGGTCGCGGCCGTCGGTCACCAGCTCATCGGCGGCCTGCGCCAGGCGATGTGGTACACCGGCTCCCGCACGGTCGCCGACCTGAAGGCGAACGGCGTGCTGATGCCGATCACCGGGGCGGGCCTGCGGGAGAGCCACCCGCACGACATCCAGATGACCGTCGAGGCCCCCAACTACCAGGTCCGCTGAGAGTTTCACCGGCCGTGACCCGCCGTGGTCACGGCCGAAGCATGGAAAGAGGACGTACATGGCTGAGGTCGAGATCGGGCGGGGCAAGAGCGGTCGCCGGGCGTACGCGCTCGATGAGATCGGCATCGTCCCGTCGCGGCGTACCCGCGACCCGGAAGAGGTCAGCGTCGCGTGGCAGATCGACGCCTATCGCTTCGAGATGCCGCTGGTCGTCGCCCCGATGGACAGCGTGGTCAGCCCGGCGACGGCGATCGCCATCGGGCGGCTCGGCGGCCTGGCCGTGCTCGACCTCGAGGGCCTGTGGACCCGTTATGAGAACCCCGAGTCGCTGCTGGCCGAGATCGCCTCGCTGGACGACGCGACGGCGACGCGCCGTCTCCAGGAGCTGTACGCCGAGCCGATCAAGGAGGACCTGATCGGGCGGCGGATCGAGGAGATCCGGGACGCGGGCGTCACCGTGGCGGCCCGGCTGTCGCCGCAGCGCACCGCCCAGTACCACAAGGCCGTCATCGACGCGGGCGTCGACCTGTTCGTGATCCGCGGCACCACGGTCAGCGCCGAGCACGTCTCCGGGCGGGCCGAGCCGCTGAACCTCAAGCAGTTCATCTACGACCTCGACGTCCCGGTGATCGTCGGTGGCTGCGCGACCTACACCGCCGCGCTGCACCTGATGCGCACCGGCGCGGCCGGGGTGCTCGTCGGCTTCGGCGGCGGCTCCGGGCACACGACCCGTACGGTCCTCGGCGTCGCGGTGCCGATGGCGACGGCCATCTCGGACGTCGCGGCGGCTCGGCGCGACTACCTCGACGAGTCCGGCGGCCGGTACGTCCACGTGATCGCCGACGGCGGCATGCGGCAGTCCGGTGACATCGCCAAGGCCCTCGCGGTCGGCGCCGACGCGGTCCTGGTCGGGTCGCCGTTCGCGCGGTCGACGGAGTCGCCGGGCCGGGGCTACCACTGGGGCAGTGAGGCGCACCACGATGAGCTGCCGCGCGGCAAGCGGGTCGAGCTCGGCTCGATCGGCACGCTCGAGCAGATCCTGTACGGCCCGTCGAACGTCGCCGACGGTTCGATGAACCTCATCGGCGCGCTCCGGCGGGCCATGGCGACCGCCGGCTACTCCGACCTGAAGGAGTTCCAGCGCGTCCAGGTCGTCGTCGCGCCGCACTGACGCCATCTTTGGTGCACTCCACCGTTGGGTAAGCGTTTTGTGACGGATGAGGTAGCGACGTAGCGTGGTCACCGCAGACGTCCGAGGGAGTGCGCCATGGCGGTTGGGGAGCCCGAGAACGAGGTCAACAGGTCGCGTCTCGGTCCGGCGGAGCGTACGGCCGCGCTGGATCTGATCGGCAGCGGCGAGGAGTTCGACGTCGTCGTCGTGGGCGGCGGCATCGTGGGCGCCGGCGTGGCGCTGGACGCGGCGACGCGCGGCCTGAGCGTGGCTCTGGTGGAGGTCCGTGACTTCGCCTCCGGGACGTCCTCGCGGTCGTCGAAGCTGATCCACGGCGGGCTGCGCTACCTCGAACAGCGCGACTTCGAGCTGGTCCGCGAGGCGCTGACCGAGCGTGGGCTGCTGTTGGGCCGCATCGCGCCGCACCTCGTCAAGCCGGTGCCCTTCCTGTTCCCGATGACCCATCACGTGTGGGAGCGGGCCTACATCGGGGCCGGTGTGGCCCTGTACGACGGGAT
Organism: Actinoallomurus acanthiterrae; assembly: GCF_054775715.1. Lineage (NCBI taxonomy): Bacteria > Bacillati > Actinomycetota > Actinomycetes > Streptosporangiales > Thermomonosporaceae > Actinoallomurus > Actinoallomurus acanthiterrae. The sequence goes on from NZ_BAAHCO010000001.1 coordinate 1,447,851, forward strand.
GTCCCTCTCGATGGGGCGGGACCGCGGGGTGCCGCATCACCGGCACCTCACGCGTACGCAGGCCCTGCGCGTCGCGCCGTCGCTGCGGCGTGACGCCTTCGTGGGCGCGATCCAGTACTGGGACGCCCAGGTCGACGACGCTCGCTACGTGATGATGGCGTTGCGCACGGCGGCGGCGTACGGCGCCCGGATCGTCTCCCGCGCCCAGGCCGTCGGGTTCCTGCGGGAGGGCGAGCGGGTGACCGGCGTACGGATCCGGGACCTGGAGGCGGACCGGGAGCTCGAGGTCCGCGCCAAGCAGGTGGTCAACGCGACCGGCGTGTGGACCGACGACATCCAGGAGCTCGTCGGCGGGCGTGGCCAGATCCACGTCCGCGCGTCCAAGGGCGTGCACCTGGTGGTGCCCCGGGACCGCATCCACTCCTCCAGCGGTGTGATCCTGCGCACGGAGAAGTCCGTGCTCTTCGTGATCCCGTGGGGCCGGCACTGGATCATCGGCACGACCGACACGGCCTGGGACCTCGACAAGGTCCATCCGGCCGCGTCCAAGGCCGACATCGACTACGTCCTCGAACACGTCAACGCCGTGCTCAACGTGCCCCTCACCCACGACGACGTCGAGGGCGTGTACGCCGGGCTGCGCCCGCTGCTTTCGGGAGAGTCGGAGGAGACCTCGAAGCTCTCCCGGGAGCACGTCGTCGCCCACCCGGTGCCGGGCCTGGTCGTCATCGCGGGCGGGAAGTACACCACCTACCGGGTGATGGCCAAGGACGCCGTCGACGCGGTTGCCCACGGACTGGACGGCAAGGTGCCGGGGTCCTGCACCGACCAGATCGCCCTGGTCGGCGGCAACGGCTTCCAGGCGCTCTGGAACGCCCGCCACCGCCTGGCGGAGAGTTCGGGGCTGCACGTCGCGCGCATCGAGCACCTGCTGCGGCGGTACGGCACGCTGATCGAGGACCTGCTCACCCTCATCGAGGAGCGGCCGGACCTCGGCAAGCCCCTCGAAGGCGCGGACGACTACCTGCGCGCCGAGGTCGTCTACGCCGCGAGCCACGAGGGCGCCCGGCACCTCAACGACGTGCTGACCCGGCGGACGCGCATCTCGATCGAGACGTGGGACCGTGGCGTCGGCGCGGCACGGGAGGCCGCCGAACTCGTCGCGCCCGAGCTCGGCTGGTCCCAGGAGCAGACCGAGCGGGAGATCGAGTACTACCACAAGCGCGTGGAGGCCGAGCGCGACTCTCAGGCGCAGGTCGACGACCAGGAGGCCGACGCGACCCGGCGTGGGGCCCCGGAGATCGTCCCGACCCCCTCTCCCGAGGTCTCCTGAAAGAGGTTTCCTGAAATGTGAGACACGGGCGGCCGGTTCCGGTCGTTCGGTTTCCGTCGAATGCCCACATTTGGGGATTTCTGTCCATAGGGACTCCTGTATGGTGTCCGGGCTAATGGTGCTATTGAGCCATAAACCCGGTTTGTACAGGAGTTGGTGTGGCGAAGTCGCTGACGCGCACGGTGGGAGTACTCGCGACCGGCCTGTTGGTCGCCGGAGTGGCGACGGAGGGCGACGCCGCCCCGATCAGACACGGACGGGCCGCGGCCGCCGTACGGGCAGCCGGGTCGGACATCGACGACCAGGCGCTCAGTGAGCGCGAACTGCTCGGTCCCGAGTCCGCCCGGAAGGCCGCCGTACGGACGGGGCCGGTCTTCAACTCACCCACCGGCGGCAAGGCCAAGCAACACGCGATCGCGACCCGGATCGCCCAGCTGATCTCCGGGGCCCCGAAGGGCGCGGTCATCTACGTGGCGATGTACCACTTCTCGACCAAGGACCTCGCCAAGCAACTCGTCAAGGCGAAGAAACGCAAGGTCAACGTCCGGGTCGTGCTGGACTACGAGTCGTCGCGCTACAAGGCGTACAAGACGTTGAAGAAGGCGCTCGGGTCGAACCGGAAGAAGTCCTCCTGGGTGACCCTCTGCGCCAAGGGACGCGGCTGCATCGGGCCCAAGTTCAACCACAACAAGTTCTTCCTGTTCTCCACCACGCGCGGGGCGAAGAACGTCGTGCTGCAGACCTCGGCCAACGCGACGTACAACTCCCGCGACCTGCAGTGGAATGACGCGCTCGTGCTGCGGAACGCGGGCGTGTACGCGGCGTACCGGCGTTACTTCTACGACCTCGCCAGGCAGCATCACACCGGCAACTACCACCGGATCGTGCACACCGGGAAGTACCGGCTGGACTTCTTCCCCTGGTCGTCGGGTGATCCGATCAGCCAGCACCTCGACAGGGTGTCGTGTGCCGGCGGCACCCGGATCCGCCTCGTCATGGGCCACTTCACCTGGCGGCCGATCGCGCAGCGGCTCTGGAGGCTGGACAACGCCGGATGCCGGGTGCAGGTGGTGTTCGGCCACATCGGCCAGTCGGCCCTGAAGGACCTGACCCGGCCCGGCGGCCGGCACGGCGGGCCTGAGCTTCGGTACCTGCCGGAGAACGGCGGCAAGGCGTACGAGCACTCCAAGTATCTGCTCATCGACGGCCGGTACATGGGCAAGAAGCAGAAGGCCATCTTCACCGGCAGCAGCAACTACACCGACCCCGGCTTCCACGGCCACGACGAGGCGATGATCAGCGCCGTCGACGCCACGCTGGAGAAGGAGTACGTCGCCAACTTCGGCACGGTGTTCGCGCACGGCAGGACGATCAAGTCCTCCGACGCCAGGTTCGACCCGCCGTCGGGCGTCATCGAGCCGGACAACGCCGACGACACCGGCGAGAACGACAACTAACGCACTGCCCGGGTAACGCCCCGGACGACGCGTCGTCCGGGGTCATGCCTCGGACGACGCGTCGGCCGGGTTACAGCCCAGACGGCGCACCGCCCAGGCGACGCGTCAGCCGGTCACGGCCCGGGCGTCGTCCCGGGCCACAGCCACGGCGGCGCGTCAGCCGGCCACGGCCTGGGCGTCGCCTCGGGTCACAGGCCGGGCGTCGCCCCGGGTCACAGCCAAGGCGGCGCGTTGGCCGGGTCACAGCGAAGGCGCGTCGTCCGGGTCACAGCCAAGGCGCGTCGTCCGGGTCACAGCCCGGGCAGCGCACCGCCCGGGTCACGGCCCAGGCGGTGCGTCGCCCGGGTCACGGTCCAGGCGTCGCGTCGTCCGCCGGCGGCCCCATCAGGAGGCCGACGCCGGAGCCGTACAGCTCGGCCGGGACCCGCTCCGGGTCGAGCAGGTGCTGTAGCGCCAGCCCGAACTCGATCGCCATCGCGAGGGACGCCCGGTCCTCGGGGGACATCTCCGAGGATCCGGCCGCCAGGTCGGCGGCCAGCTCCTCCCGGCGGGCGTGGTACCAGTCGGCGATCCGCCAGCCGGCCGAGAAGTCGCGCATCCCGAACAGCCAGAGCTCGACCAGCAGGAGCGCCCGCATGCGGGTCTCCTCGTCGGACAGCCGCTCGGCGTAGTGCCGGCCGGCGGCGGCGCGCCGCTCGTCCGGCGAGCGCTCGGAGCCGCGCAGGTCGGTGAGGGCGCCGAGGCCGGGATCGGCCTGGGTGTAGCGCTCGAGCAGGGCGAGGACCAGGTCGGACTTGCTGGCGAAATTGGAGTAGACGGCACCCTTCGTGAGCCCGGCACGGGCGGCGATCTCGTCGAGCGATGCTCCGCGGATTCCGCGCTCGGCCCACAGGCGCTCCGCGGCGTCGAGGAGAGCGGCCCGGGTCTGGGCACGCCGCTCCTGACGGGGTGTGCGGGCCTCGTCCGTGACAGCGGACTCCTCCGGGTCAGAGATCATTCTTCCCCCTCCTCGTCGTCCATCCTCGCCTCCTTCTCCGGAATACACCGTGGACCGCAATCCGAGCCAGCAAATGCAGAACAAGGTGACTCTGGAACGCACCGAAATGGCATTGAGGACAGGGCCTGACGCTCTGACCACGCAAGCAATTAATTACTGAGTGGTAGCCATGAAGACGGCTCACGTCTTAGAGTTCCCTCCATGAACGCACCCGCAGAGGCGTCCACCGGCGCCCGCGTCACCGTCCCGGACATCGCTCCCGAGATCGTCGAACGGCTGACCCGCCGTGTCGCGGCCGGCGACGCGACCGTACGGATCGCCGCGCCGTTCACCGGGGAGCCGTTCGCCACCATGCCCGTCTCGACCGCGGCCGACGTCGCCGCCGCGTACGAACGCGCCCGCGCCGCCCAGGAGTCGTGGGCGCGGCTGTCGCCGGCCCGGCGCGCCGAGCCGTTCCTGCGGTTCCACGACGCGATCCTCGACCGCCGTGCGGAGATCCTCGACCTCGTTCAGCTGGAGACCGGGAAGGCACGCCGCCACGCGTTCGAGGAGGTCCTCGACGCCGCGGCGTCCACGCTGTACCACGCGCGACACGCCCCCGGCCTGCTCCGGCCGCACCGCCGCCAGGGCATCATGCCCGCAGCCACCCGCGTCATCGAGCTCCGCCACCCCAAGGGCGTCGTCGGCGTCATCTCGCCGTGGAACTACCCGCTCGCGCTCGGCCTGACCGACGCGGTTCCCGCCCTCCTCGCCGGCAACACGGTCGTGCACAAGCCGGACACCCAGACCGCGCTGTCCACCCTGTGGGCGCTCGACCTGCTCGTCGAGTGCGGACTGCCCGAGGACCTGTGGCAGGTGGTGGTCGGCGAACCCGCGGAGATCGGCGACCCCCTCATCGAGGGCGCCGACTACGTCGCCTTCACGGGCTCCACCCGGGGCGGGCGGGCGATCGCGGACAAGGCCGCGCACCGGCTGATCGGCTACTCCCTCGAGCTCGGCGGCAAGAACCCCATGCTCGTCCTGGACGACGCCGACGTCGAGCAGGCCGCGCAGGGCGCCATCCGCGCCTGCTTCACCAACGCCGGCCAGCTCTGCATCTCGATCGAGCGGCTGTACGTCCACGAGAAGATCTACGACCGGTTCGCCGAGCGCTTCGTCCACCGCGTCAAGAACATGCGGCTCGGTGCCGGTTTCGACGCGGACATGGGCTCGCTCACCTCCCAGCGTCAGCTCGACACGGTCACCCGGCATGTGCAGGACGCCGTCGCCAAGGGCGCGAAGGTCCTCGCCGGCGGGCGGCCGCGCCCCGGCGTCGGGCCGTACTTCTTCGAACCCACCGTCCTCGAGGACGTCACCGACGCGATGGAGCTCTGCGGCGGCGAGACCTTCGGGCCGGTCGTCGCGCTCTACCCGTTCTCCTCCGACGACGAGGCCGTACGCCTGGCCAACGCCACGCCGTACGGGCTGAACGCCAGCGTCTGGACCCGCGACGTCGCCCGCGGCCGCCGGCTCGCGGCGCGGATCAAGGCGGGCACCGTCAACATCAACGAGGGGTACGCGTCCGCGTACGGCTCGTACGACGCGCCCATGGGCGGTATGAAGGAGTCCGGGGTGGGTCGGCGGCACGGCGCCGAGGGCCTGCTCCGCTACACCGAGGCCCAGACGATCGCCAGCCAGCACGGGCTCGGCTTCGAACCGGTCCTCGGCATGTCGTACGAGACCTACGCGGCAGTGATCGCGGGTGGCCAGAAGCTGCTGAAACGCCTTCGCCTCAGGTAGGAGCGCACATGGACTACGACGTCCTGGTCATCGGATCGGGGTTCGGCGGGAGCGTCACCGCGCTGCGCCTCACCGAGAAGGGGTACCGCGTCGCGGTGCTGGAGGCCGGCCGTCGCTTCGACGACCCCGACGGCGCGCCCGGCGAACGCCACCGCGACCTGCCCAAGACGTCGTGGCGCACGCCCCGGTACCTCTGGGCGCCCGCCCTCGGCATGACCGGGATTCAGCGCATCCACCTGCTGCGCGGGGAGAAGGGCTCACGGGTCCTCATCATGGCGGGCGCGGGCGTCGGCGGCGGGTCCCTCGTCTACGCCAACACGCTGTACGAGCCGCCGCAGCCGTTCTTCGACGACCCGCAGTGGCGGCACATCACCGACTGGAAGTCCGAGCTCTCGCCGTTCTACGCGCAGGCCAAGCGGATGCTCGGCGTCCGGCCCAACCCGACCATGACCCCCGCCGACCAGGCGATCAAACGGGTCGCCGACCGGATGGGCCGCGGCGACACCTTCCACCTGACCCCGGTCGGCGTCCTGTTCGGCGAGGAGGCGGGGAAGCCCGTCGACGACCCGTACTTCGGGGGCGCCGGACCGCGCCGCGCGACCTGCACCGAGTGCGGATCCTGCATGACCGGCTGCCGGGTCGGCGCCAAGAACATGCTCACCGAGAACTACCTCTACCTCGCCGAGCACGCCGGCGCGAAGATCATGCCGCTGGCGACCGTCACCGCCGTACGGTCGCGCCCCGGCGGCGGGTACGAGGTCGAGTTCACCCGTACCGGGCGGCGCGGGAAGCGCTGGCGGCGCACCGTCACCGCCGAGCACGTCGTGTTCGCCGCCGGAACGTACGGCACGCAGCGGCTGCTGCACCGGATGAAGACCAGCGGGACGCTGCCCGGCCTGTCCGATCGTCTCGGCGTGCGCACCCGCACCAACTCCGAGGCGATCCTCGGCGCCGAACGCTTCGGGAGCAAGGGAGACGACCACTCACGCGGACTGGCGATCACGTCGTCCTTCCACCCGGACGAGCGCACCCACGTCGAGCCCACCCGCTACGGCCCCGGCTCGAACGCCATGGGCGCCCTCCGCTCCCTGCTCATCGACGGCGGCGGACGCGCCCCCCGCTGGGCGAAGTTCCTCGGCCAGGTGGCCATGCGTCCGTGGGACCTCGTCCGCCTGCCGAACCTCCGCAACTGGTCCAGCCGGACGATCATCGCGCTGGTCATGCAGACGCGCGACAACTCGATCACCGTGGAGCCGTCACCGTCCGGACGCGGCCTGCGCGCCCGCCGCGGCCACGGCGAGCCCAACCCGACGTGGATCCCCGAGGCCCACCGCGCGGTCCGCATGCTCGCCGAGGAGGTGGGCGGCTTCCCGGGCGGCACCTGGCTGGACCTGTTCGACATTCCGACCACCGCGCACTTCATCGGCGGCTGCACGATCGGAGACTCGCCGGAGGAGGGCGTCATCGACCCCTACCACCGCGTGTACGGCCACCCGGGCCTGCACATCGTGGACGGCTCCACCGTCTCGGCCAATCTCGGCGTCAACCCCTCACTCACCATCACCGCCCAGGCCGAACGCGCCATGGCCTTCTGGCCCAACCGCGGCGAAGACGACCCCCGCCCCACACTCGGCGCACCGTACGCGCGCCTCACCCCGATCACTCCCAAGAACCCCGCCGTCCCCGCCGACGCCCCCGCCGCCCTCCGCCTCCCCATCACCCCGGCCTGACCCCGGCGTCAGTTCGGGTAATGATGGATCTCGGCGAGATGACCCGCTGCCGCCGCGAACTCGGCGTCGTCGGTGAGCAGCGGCAGGTTCAGCGCTTCGGCGAGCGCCACGTACATGGCGTCGTAGGCCGTGAGATCGTGCCGGAGTTCGAGAACACGTGGCTGAAGTAGCGTTTGTGCATGCAGTGAGCATGCACTGGTGGGGCTGGATACTTGTCCTGCCTCATCTGTCCCCGATGACCTAATAAGGATCTTCGCGGTGCGATGTGCCCGGATGGCACCTTCTGGGAATGCTGCTTAGCGTGAGGCGATCGCGACCTTGCGTAGTCGATGCAGATGGGGGTGCACGGACGATGCCAGTCTCGGCCGACCTGGACAAGCTCCTGGACAAGCAGTACGAGAACACGGACCTCAAAGGTCTGCTCAACGCCCCGGTGGAGGCCATCGCCGGGATCAGCGAAGGCGACGCTGAGGCCCTGAAGAAGGCGTTCAACATCAAGACGATCGGCGACCTGGGCCACAACAAGTACATCCAGGCGGCCGCGGCGATCGTCCGCCTCGCGGACGCCAGCAAGTAGCCGCGGGTCAGGCCGGCCGTCCACCTCCCCGGCCGTCGTCTCCAGGCCTCTCGGCCCTGGACCAGGGCGGGAGTACCCTCACGAAATTCCGGACCGGCGTCGCCGAACGCGCCGCCGGTCCGGCCGCGTTGCCCGTCGGCGGACAGCGGCGAATTGTGTCGTCTGCCGGATCTGTGACATCAACGGTGGCGGCGAACGTCGGGGATTCGAAAATTCGTACGTACTTAACGTGAGTATGCGATAACTTTACGTGTCATGCCGTCCCCCCGACATGACGCGATCAACGCGTTGTTCCGTGAGCGTCCGGAGTTCGCCGTCGAGGTGCTGCGAGACCTGATCGGTCTTGAAGTACCGGACGCCATACCCGTGCAAGTGGAGCGCAACGACTTCAACGACCGGCCGTCAAAGGACTTCCAGCCCGATGCGGTGATCACGCTCGGCCCCCGGCGGAAGCCGGTGCACGGCATCATCATGGAGGCCCAGCAGGAGAAGACAGAAAGCAAGCTTCGCCAACTGCCTCGCTATGCCGCGGCTCTGTGGCTGTCGCTGGAGTGTCCGGTGACGGTCCTGTGCGTCTGCCCTGATTCGGGCGTCGCGACCTATTATGCGGAGCCCGTCGCCACCACGCTGTCTGGTTATGTCTTTCAGGCCGTGGTTCTCGGACCGGATCGGGTTCCGGCCATCACGGACGCGAAGGAGGCTGCGACCCATCCCGAACTGGCCGCGATGGCCGTGATGATGCACGGGATGCAGAAGCCCGTCGTAAAGGCGTTCGTCGAGGCGCGAGGAGTTCCCGGAGCGCCTGGCTACGCTTCGCATTACTATGAACACGCATACAACATGGCCGCGCCGGCGGTCCGTCGGATCATGGAGGAAGTCGTGACCGAGACCTGGCCCGTCTACAGCCCCTTCGCCCGCGAACACTTCGGCCGAGGCAAAACAGAAGGCGAGGTGGACGCGCTCCTGACGGTGCTGGAGGGTCGGCACATCGAGTTGCCGGAGAGTGCCCGCGCCCGTATCTGTGCGTCTACGGATGTCGAGGAGATCAAGGCGTGGATCAAGCGTGCCTCGGTCGCGACCTCCATCGACGAGTTGTTCGCAGACGGTCAGGAGCGGTAGGCGGTTAGGAGGGCGTCGCGCTCCGCAGGTGGAAGGTGGCGGACGGCTTCGCGGATGGTGACGCCGGAGATGCGGTCGGTGCGGTCGCGGACCCAGGTGGTGACCCAGTCCGGGTCCTTCTTGGCGAGTTCGCGTAGCACCCAGCCCAGCGCCTTGCGGATGAAGAACTCCTTCTCCTCGATGAGCGTGTCCCCGTACTTCGCCAGACGGGTCAGGTCGCCGGTGCTGGCGCGGATGCCCGGGATCAGGGCCAGGAGGGCCGTGCGGCGGATCCAGAAGTTCGCGTCGGTCGACCAGAGGTCGAGGGTCGTGGCGAGTGGCGGGTGCCGTACGACCAGGTCGCCGACTACCTTGATGGCGAGGGCGTCGACGTACGCCCAGGTGTGGGACTCCCGGATCATGCGCTCGGCGACCGCCAGGTCGTCCGCTTCCAGTAGCGGCGCGTTGCGGATCAAGACCTCGATCGCGGCCATGCGGCACTCGTGGATCGGTCGGCACCAGAGCCGGTCGGTGGCGGCGAGGGTCTTCTCGCGGGTCAGTCCGGTGGCGGCACGGATGGCGACCTTGCGGATCGCCGGCACGGGCACGCCGACGTGCTCCAGGTCGCTCTTCAGGTAGCGCTTCTCCTGCTCGGCTCGTGCTGGATCGGAGAGCTTCCCCAATTCGGTGGTGATGGCATCCGCGACGTCCATCCGGTGAGTATGCCTTCCCGCGCCTGACGGTGGCCCGATCGAGTCGCGCCAAACGAAACGATGAGGCGGGCGGCCGTAGCCGCCTGCCTCATCGTCTCAGCCGTCAACTCCGAGTGGGTGGTTCACTCCTGGGCGTCCGATCGCCTGCCCACGGCGGCATGCGGCGGCTACGGTTTGGCCGCGTAGGAGGCGGTGACGCACACGCTGATCGGCTTGATGTCCGCGTCGGACGTGGTTCCTACGTAGGGGGTGACGGAGAGGTCGGCGTGCAGGCAGATCTTCCCGCCTCGGTGGATCGTCTTTCCGTCCCCCCAGTTCCACTTGACCGGAGCGCCGGTGTTGTTCTGGACGAAGTGCGAGCCCTTGCCATAGCCGGTCGATCGCCTGGCGGTCCTGGTCCACCCGCAGGATTGGGACGCGCCGAAGCCGATGGCCCAGTTGTTCAGGGTCTTACTGATCCCGGTGGACGATTTACAGCTCCAGTCGTACCAGATCTGGCTGACACTGACCTTGGAGAGCTTGGTTGTCTTGTGGCCTTTCTTGCAGCTTGTGAAGACCTGGATGTCGACCTTTGGGTTGATCAGTGTGGGGTCGTGAAATGATACGAACCTGTACTTGGGTGTGACGTTCCGCCAGTACCGGATGTGGCCGGTTATTTTTGCGACGACTGCTTTTTTCAATGGCTTTGAGTCGAAGCAGTGGCTCTTTGCGTAGGGGTAGCTCCACGTCGTTTTCCCGGCGGGCGGGGGACTTGTCGCCGCCAGCGCCGGCGCCGGCAATAGCGCGGCCAGGGTCAGGCCGCCGACGCCTACGAATGTGGCGCGGATCATGGCTTGGCCTTGTAGGAGGCGGTGACGCAGGGGGACAGTGCTCGGATGACCGCGTCGGACGTGGTTCCTACGTAGGGGGTGACGGCGAGGTCGGCGTGCAGGCAGATCTTCCCGCCTCGGTGGATCGTCTTTCCGTCCCCCCAGTTCCACTTGACCGGAGCGCCGGTGTTGTTCTGGACGAAGTGCGAGCCCTTGCCATACTCAGTCGTCCGTCTGGCGTTCTTGGTGGTTCCGCATGTGTTGGTGTGGCTGACGGACACGAACCAGGGAAGCCCCACGGAGATGCCAGTGCTTGATTTACAGCTCCAGTCGTACCAGATCTGGCTGACACTGACCTTGGAGAGCTTGGTTGTCTTGTGGCCTTTCTTGCAGCTCGTGAAGACCTGGACGTCGACCTTTGGGTTGATCAGTACGGGGTCGTGAAATGATACGAACCTGTACTTGGGTGTGACGTTCCGCCAGTACCGGATGTGGCCGGTTATTTTTGCGACGACTGCTTTTTTCAATGGCTTTGAGCTGAAGCAGTAACTCTTTGTGTAGGGGTAGCTCCACGTCGTTTTCCCGGCGGGCGGGGGACTTGTCGCCGCCAGCGCCTGCACCGGGGTCATCGCGATCAAAGTCAGTCCACCGAGTGCAGCAAATGCAGTACGGAGTTTTATCGACACGCTACGGCACTCCCGTTCTGTTGCCAATAAACTAGAATGGGAAGGTAACCGTTGGTGGCGTAGTCGACAATGGGGCTGTAGGTCCAATCGGGACTAGGCCCACAGCCCCAAAGTCGAGCGCGTGGTGATGAAGCTGAGGTCGTGCGCTCAGCCGCGGTAGGCGGCCCACTCCTTCTGCATGCGGGCGCCCTGACCTGCGGTGAACTGCGTCATGCAGCTGTCGTAGGAGTAGTCCATGAAGTTGTGGATCGGGTCCTTGCCCGCCGCCTTGCAGGAGTCCCGGCCGGTCGGGCACTTGAACGCCGGTGAGGACTCGGCCGGGGTGTCGCTCACGTAGTCGCCGGGCGCGTCGCAGCCGCCCTCGAACGTGTGGTAGAGCCCGAGCCAGTGCCCGGTCTCGTGCGTCGCGGACTGGCCGAGGTTGTAGTGCGTGAGGGATCCGCCGGGGATCGTGAGGTAGTGGATGACGACGCCGTCCATCGTCGGCTTGCTCTTGTAATCCCAGGGGAACGTCGACCAGCCGAGCAGACCGTCCGGCAGCGCGGCGCTGTAGAGGTTGAGCGTCCCGGCGCTGCCCTTGTGCAGCTTCGTCTTGAGCGCCTTCTCGTACGTGTCGGGCGCGTTGAACCACTTGCTGTTCGTGGTCCAGTCGCTTCCCTTGAGGACGAAGGAGAAGCCGGTCTTCGACGCGCCGTACGCCTTGTTCATGACGGCGATCTGCTGGGCGATGTGCTTGCGGCTGATGTCGCCCTTCTTGCCCTTCCCGGTGCGGATGACGTGGAAGTACACCGGGATCGTGCGGGTCGCCTGGATGGAGATGGGCGAGCGGTGGGCGAGCAGGGACTTGAGCTCGCGGTCCAGGGCGGCGGCCTGGGCGGGGGAGACGTCGTTCTGGTCGCGGCGGTGGACGCCCGCGGACATGGTGCGTGCGGAGGCGGATGGGGTGGTGCACGAGGACGCGGCCGTTCTGGCAGCGGCGGCCGTATCAGGAGCGGCGGTCGCGCCGCTGATCGGCAGCAGGGCGAGGGTGAGGGACGCGAATCCGGTCAGCGCGGCGGCTGAACGCATGTGGGGGGCCTCCTGGGGAGGGGTACGGAGGAAAAGCGACGAAGCCCGAAATATTGCCAAATGAAGATCTCGAAGCGGTTAAAGCGCGCCGGGGAAATCCGGATGTATCGCTGCCTATCCGGCGGCTGCGCGCGGCCGGTACCGACGGCCGCGGCGTTCGCGCAGGCAGGGGGCCTCTAGACTGGGAAGATCCGACTTCCGAAAGGCGTCCTCGGTGTCCGTCGAGTCAGTCGAGCAGTCCTTCGACACGGTCCTCGTTGTCGACTTCGGCGCGCAGTACGCGCAGCTCATCGCCCGTCGCGTGCGCGAGTGCCACGTGTTCAGCGAGATCGTGCCCTCGACCATGCCGGTCGAGGAGATGCTGGCCAAGCGGCCAAAGGCGATCATCCTGTCCGGTGGTCCCGCATCGGTGTACGAGCCCGGCGCGCCGGCCGTGCCCACCGGCCTGTTCGAGGCCGGGGTGCCCACGCTGGGCATCTGCTACGGCTTCCAGGCGATGGCCCAGGAGCTCGGCGGTACGGTCGCCAACTCCGACATCGCCGAGTACGGCGCCACCCCGCTCACGGTGATCGACCAGGGCACGCTGCTGGCGGGGCTGCCCACCGAGCAGTCGGTGTGGATGTCGCACCGCGTCACCTGCAGCGTGCCTCCCGCCGGCTTCGCGGTGACGGCCAGCACCGAGAGCGCCCCCGTCGCCGCCATGGAGGACCCCGCCCGGGGGCTCTACGGCGTGCAGTTCCACCCCGAGGTCATGCACACCGAGCACGGCCTGACGGTGCTGAAGCACTTCCTGACCGCCGCGGGCTGCCGGCCGTCCTGGACGATGGTCAACATCGTCGATGAGTCCATCGAGGCCGTACGCGCCCAGGTCGGCGACAAGCGGGCGATCTGCGGGCTGTCCGGCGGCGTCGACTCCGCCGTGGCCGCCGCGCTCGTGCAGCGCGCCATCGGGTCGCGGCTGACCTGCGTCTTCGTCGACCACGGGCTGCTGCGCAAGGGCGAGGCCGAGCAGGTCGAGAAGGACTTCGTGGCCGCCACCGGCGTGGACCTGAAGGTCGTCGACGCCGCCGACCGTTTCCTCGGCGCCCTCGACGGGGTGACCGACCCCGAGACCAAGCGGAAGATCATCGGCCGGGAGTTCATCCGGGTCTTCGAGGAGGCGGCCCGCGAGATCGTCGAGGAGCACGGCGAGGCCGTGGAGTTCCTCGTCCAGGGCACGCTCTACCCGGACGTCGTCGAGTCCGGCGGCGGCACCGGGGCGGCCAACATCAAGTCCCACCACAACGTCGGCGGGCTTCCCGAGGACCTGCAGTTCTCGCTGGTGGAGCCGCTGCGGACCCTGTTCAAGGACGAGGTACGGCGGCTCGGCGAGGAGCTGGGCCTGCCCTCGGAGATCGTCTGGCGCCAGCCGTTCCCCGGCCCGGGCCTCGGCATCCGGATCATCGGCTCGGTGACGCGGGAGCGCCTCGACGTGCTGCGCGAGGCCGACGCGATCGCCCGCGAAGAGCTCACCCGCGCCGGCCTCGACCGCGACATCTGGCAGTTCCCCGTCGTGCTGCTCGCCGACGTCCGCTCGGTCGGAGTGCAGGGCGACGGCCGCACGTACGGCCACCCCGTGGTCCTGCGCCCGGTGACCAGCGAGGACGCCATGACCGCCGACTGGGCGCGGCTGCCGTACGACGTGCTGCAGAGGATGTCCACGCGCATCACGAATGAGGTCGCCGAGATCAACCGCGTGGTCGTGGACATCACCAGCAAGCCGCCCGGCACCATCGAGTGGGAGTGACGGCCCGGCTCGTACCAGCCGTGTCCATCAGCGGGAGGTTCGTACGGGCCGCGCCCTTCGGCCGGTCCGTACGGCCGCGTCAGGCGGCGGGGTAAGGTCCGCGGTCGATATCACGCCTTGATCCTTCCGAAACACGTACGGCAACTGTTGATCACTGGTGGAATGTCGTGATCAAGGTCTTCGCCGGACGGGGGCGGTCATGCGCAGCAATCTGGAACTCCAGCCGGGAATGACGCTCGCCGGCCGGTACCAGTTGGAGGCACCACTCGGCCGGGGCGGCATGGGGGAGGTGTGGCGCGGCACCGACCACCGCTTGCGGCGAGCGGTCGCCGTCAAGATCCTCTCCTCCGATCTGGCCGTGGATCAGAACGCGGTGGCGAGGTTCCGGCGGGAGGCGGAGACGGCGGCGGCGTTGCAGCATCCCGGTATCACCGTCGTCTTCGACATCGATGACCACCAGGACGCGGCCGGCACGACGATGTTCCTGGTGATGGAGCTGCTCGAAGGAAGGGACCTGCGTTCCCTCATCGACGCGTCACCGGGTGGCCTTGCGATCCCACAGGTGCTGTCATTCGCAACCCAGATCGCCGATGCCCTGGCTGCGGCGCATGGGCGTGGAGTCGTACACCGGGACGTCAAGCCGCAGAACCTGCTCGTGTCACCGGACGGACGGCTCAAGATCTGCGATTTCGGCATCGCACATCTCGTCAACGCCACGACGCAGCTCACCGCGAACGGCGCTTTCCTGGGAACCCCCGGCTACATGGCGCCCGAACAGTTCCGTGCCGAGCCGACCGATCATCGAACCGACCTGTACGCCTTGGGCTGCGTCGTTTACGAGATGCTCACCGGATCGCTGCCGTTCAGCGAAGGTGAACTGCACGCTCTGATGTATCAGCATCTCAACCAGGCTCCGCCGGCGCCGAGTCTCAGGCGACCGGAGACGCCCTCGCATCTCGACCGTCTGGTCCTCGACCTGCTCGCCAAGAACCCGGCAGACCGGCCTGCGAGCGCGGAGGCCGTCGCGTCGTTCTTGCGCTCCACCACCGGCGCCCATGGCCCGGAGCAGGCGATCGCACCGCAGTTCGCATACACGTCTCCCGATACCGGGTTCGTCGGGGACGCGACCCGCCCCCACGGAGAGGTCGCCGGAGGTGGTCACCGTCGAGCCCTCATCGCGGGAGGCGCGAGCCTCGCCGCACTGGCGCTGGTCGGCGCCGGTGCCTTCGCGTTGTGGCCGGATTCCACGGGCAGGAAAGCGGCGGCGGGACCGCCCGCGTCACGGCCGTCAAGCCAGGGCAGCGGCTCGGCGAGTCCGCGACAGACGGCATCGTCCGGCGGAACGACCCCGACTGGAATGGCGAAGCCAGGCCAGAACTTCCGGATCGGCCAGACCGCCATGGTGCCGTTCCTCAACGGCAGCGCGGAAAAACTGGCCATCACCGTCACCTCGATCGAGAAAGGTACGGCCAGCGACCTCGCAGCCTTGAAATCCATCGGCCAGACCGACGGGATGACGCCCTTCTACGTCCGGTACACGGTCAAGAATCTCGGCGGTGGTGTCTCCAACCTCTCCGGCACCGGGACGAACATGGAAGCCGTGCTTCAGGACCGGAGGACCGCCATCTCCAGCCTGGCCCCAGACGGCTTCTCCAAATGCGCGGACCAGCCGCCCAACAATTACGAACTGCCCAAGGGATCCTCCTACCAGCCATGCGCGTTGTTCGTCATACCAACCGGTGACACGGTGACCGGCGTCGAATGGGTGCAAAGCCAGACTGAGACCTACGACGACCCCCATGGCGTCTACTGGAAGCAGTGAAGGGTCGCTCCAGCAGAACGGCGGTCGCGCGGAGTCAGACGGCCCCGCGCGGATATCCGGCGAGCGTGTCGTTGTCGCGTAGTCGCCGCAACTCGCTTCGGGCCAACGACGCGGTGACCAGTCCCGGGGATGCTCCGGCCTGAGTCAGGCGCGTGCCGTCCGGATGCCAGACGCCACTGCCGCCGCACGATTCCCAGCCCGGTCCGGTGCCCGCGAAGTTGGCGACGACGGCGAACATCCGGTTGTCCATGGCTCGCGCTGCGAAGTGGACGTCCAGGCGCCGTGCCTCCCGCAGGGTGTAGAGTGCCGACCCGGCGTAGATCTCGGCGCCCTGTCGGGCCGCCGCCTCGGCGTGGCCGGGCACCCCGGCGTCGTAGCAGATCGCGAGAGCGACGTACCAGCCGTCGACGTCGAGGACGCTGCTCGTCCGCCCGGGCTGGAACAGATCCCGTTCCCGGCCGTGCAGGTAGTGCTTTCGGTAAAGATGGACGTCTCCGTCGGGGCGCATGGCGAGCGAGGCGATCGAGCCCGTACCGTCCGCCTCGCGGTACGCGCCGCCTAGCACCGCGGTCACGCCTTTCTCCGCTGCCGCCTTACGGGCGACGTCGAGCCGGGGGTCATCCTCGACGATCCATGCCGACGGGTCGGCGAAAAGGTCCAGGTCATAGCCCACGAGGGAAAGCTCGGGAAACACGAGCAGCTTAGCCCCGGCGTCGGCGGCGGTGTCGATCAGAGCGGCCGCCGACATGGCATTCGCCCTCACATTCCCCGGCTCCGGCGAGATCTGAGCAAGGGCCACGGTGAACATCTCAGCGGACACCGCGGCATCGTACCGACCGGGCCTACTGCGGGCTTTCAGCGTCCGCCGCTCCGGCGGATCAGGCGCCAGAGGATGACCAACAGCGCCAGCCCGGCGACCAGCGGCACGACCCGCTTGGCGACCGAGGGCCCGGCGATCTCGAGCAGGTCGATCGGCTCCGCCTCGGGCCTGCCGACGGGTTCCCTCGCGGTGGCCTTTTCCGGAGCACGGGCGGCCTCTGCGGCCGACCCCGCCGGGGCACCGGACCCGTTGGCCACCGGGGTCCCGGTCGCTGCCTTCTCGGGGACACCGGTCGCCGCCTCGGCTGCGGCACCCTCCGGCGCACCGGTCGGAGCACCGTCCACGGCCTCTTCCGGCGCACTGGGCGCCTTCTCGACCGAGGCGTCGGCTGCGGTCTGTTCCGGCACGCTGGGTGCCACGGTCGGCGGCTCGGCGGGGGCGCTCGTCGCGGGCTGCGCGGGGACCGCCTCCTCGGTCGTGGCCGCGGTGGACGCGTCCGCCTCGACCCTGGCCTCGGCGGGAGCGGCGGTCCCGCTCGTGGTCGGCGTGCCGACGTCGGTTCCGCTCGTGGTCGGCGTGCCCGCGCCGGTCTCGCTCGTGGTCGGCGTGCCCGTCTCGGTCTCGCTCGCCGTCTCGTCGGCCGCCGGCTTCTCGCTCGCCAGCTCGGTGGCGAGGTTGTCGGCGAAGCGGCTGATCAGCTTGCCGCCGACCTCGGCGAGGATGCCCCGGCCGAACTGCGCGGGACGTCCGGTGACGTTCAGCTTGGTGTGGACGGAGACCCGGGTGTGTCCGTCCTCCTCGTGCAGCGTGGCCTGTACCGTCGCGGCGGCGGTGCCCGAACCTCGGGCCTCCTTGCCGGACGCCTCGATCGTGACCGTGTGGGCCCCGTCGTCACGGGACGCGATGCGGGCGGCGCCCCGATAGGTGATGGTCATCGCGCCGAGGCGCACCTTGAGGCGGCCGGTGAACTCGTCGGCCTCGGCCGCGTCGAGCGTCGCTCCGGGCATGCAGGGCGCGATGCGCTCCACATCGAGCAGCACCTGCCACGCCTGTTCCACCGGCACCGGAACGGTGAACTCGTGGTCGAGTTCCATGCCTTGCCTCCTCGTGATCGGTGGTCTGCGGGCGACATTACGGTGGTCTTCGCCGCATTCGCCACTGAATGTGGCGAACTGCGACCGCGCGCGGACGACACGCCCCGGGCCGACGGCGGGGCCGGCCCGGCGGATGTCGCCCGCGGCGTCCCACGCGGCACCGCGCTCCGCTCACACCGGGAGACCTTCCCGAGGCGAGCGAAGCGACACCGGCGGGTCAGAGGCCCGAGGCGGTCGCCAGGGCGCGGGCGGTCAGGACCTGGGCGAGGTGTCGTCGGTACTCCGCCGAACCGTGCAGGTCGCTGGGCGGGTTCGTGCCGTCGGGGGCGTCCTGGGCCGCCGCCTGGAACGCCTCCCGGGAAGCCGGGCCGTCGGCGACGGCCGTCTCCACGGCGTACGCCCGTACCGGCGTCGGCCCCATGTTCGTCAGGCCGATCCGCGCCTCGGAGACCTCGCCGTCCGTGCGCCGGACGAGGCACGCGACCCCGACGATCGCCCAGGCCTGCGCCGTACGGTGGAACTTCTCGTAGTGGAAGCCCCAGCCGGTGTAGGCCTTCGGCAGCCGGACGCCGAGGAGGATCTCGTCGGGTTCCAGGGCCGACGTCAGGTAGTCGGCGAAGAAGTCGCTCGCCGGGATCTCCCGTGCCGACGTGACGAAGACCCCGTCCATGGCGAGGATGACGCCCGGCAGGTCGCCCGCCGGGTCGGCGTGCGCGAGGGATCCGCCCAGGGTGCCCCGGTGGCGTACGGCGGGGTCGGCGACGGTGGAGGTCGCCGCGGCGAGCAGCGGGGCGTGCGCGCCGATCAGCGGGTCGCGGAGCACGTCGTAGTGCGTGGTCATGGCCCCGACGAAGACCGAGTCGCCGTCGTCGCGGACGCCCCGCAGCTCCGGGACGGCCGAGACGTCGATGAGGACCTCGGGGTAGGCGAGGCGCAGGCGCAGCAGCGGCATCAGGCTCTGCCCGCCGGCGAGCACCTTGCCCTCCTCGTCGGCCTCGCGTAGCGCGGCGACGGCGTCGCCGAGCGAGGACGGCCGGACGTACTCGAACGGTGCCGGGATCATGCCGCACCTCCTGCGGATCCGAGCGGGCGCTGCCGTTCCTGGATGTCGGTGTGGCGGATCATTCCGCACCTCCCGCGGATCCGAGACCGCCGCCGGCACCTGGTGAAGGCGCGCCTTCGGGTGGAGCCTGCCCGCGGGCGCCGCGCAGGGCGCGCCAGACGCGTTCGGGCGTGCAGGGCATCGGCACGTCGTCGACCCCGTACGGGCGGAGAGCGTCGACGATCGCGCCCACGACGGCCGGCGTCGAGGCGATCGTGCCGGCCTCGCCGACGCCCTTGACGCCGAGCGGGTTGGTGGTCGCCGGCGTCTCGGTGCGGTCGGTGGTGAAGGTCGGCAGGTCGGCCGCTGACGGCACGAGGTAGTCGGCCATCGTGGTCGTCGTCAGGTTGCCGTCGGCGTCGTACACGGCCTCCTCGTACAGCGCCTGCGCGATGCCCTGCGCGAGGCCGCCGTGCACCTGCCCCTCGACGATCAGCGGGTTGACGACCTTCCCCACGTCGTCGACGGCGACGTACGAGCGGATCTTCACGAACCCGGTCTCGGTGTCGACGTCGACGGCGCACAGGTGCGTGCCGTGCGGGAAGGAGAAGTTGTCCGGGTCGTGGGTGGCGTCGGAGTCCAGGGACGGCTCGAACCCCTCGGGCAGGTCATGCGCCGCGAACGCCGCCAGCGCGACCTCCTGCAGCGTACGGCCCTGGCCGGGGACGCCCTTGACCTTGAACGATCCGCCGGAGAACTCCAGGTCGCCCTCGGCGGCCTCCAGCAGGTGCGCGGCCATCCGGCGCGCCTTGTCGACCACCTTGTCGCAGGCGTTGTAGAGCGCGACCCCGCCGACGGCGAGGGACCGCGAGCCGTACGTGTCCATGCCCTTCGGCGAGATGCCCGTGTCCCCGTGCAGGACCCGGACGTCCTCGAACGGCACGCCGAGCCGGTCGGCGGCGATCTGCGCCCACGCGGTCTCGTGCCCCTGCCCGTGCGCGGAGGACCCGGTGACGACCTCGACCTTCCCGGACGGCAGGATCCGTACGGACGCGTGCTCCCAGCCGCCCGCGCCGTACGCCAGCGAGCCGAGGACCCGCGACGGAGCGAGCCCGCACATCTCGGTGAAGGTCGACACGCCGATGCCGAGCTGGACGGGGTCGCCGCGGTCGCGCCGGTCGGCCTGTTCGGCGCGCAGCTTGTCGTATTCGAACAGCCGCATCGCCTTCTCGGTGGCGGCCTCGTAGTTGCCGGAGTCGTACGTCAGCCCGGAGATCGTGTCGTACGGGAACTCCTCGTGCCGGATCCAGTTCCGCCGGCGTACCTCCAAGGGGTCCAGGTCGAGTTCGGCGGCGAGCTCGTCCATCATCCGCTCGATGCCGAACGTCGCCTCCGGCCGGCCCGCGCCCCGGTACGCGTCGGTCGGCGTCTTGTTCGTGAAGACCCCGGTGCACTGGAAGGAGTAGGCGTCCATCTTGTAGATGCCGTTGAACATGAACGCCCCGAGCAGCGGAACGCCGGGCGTGACCAGCATCAGGTACGCGCCCATGTCGGCGAGCAGGTCGACCTTCAGGCCGCGGATCCGGCCGTCGCGGTCGGCGGCCAGGGACAGCCGCTGGATCTGGTCGCGGCCGTGGTGGACGGCCATGTTGCCCTCGCTGCGCGACTCGGTCCACTTGACCGGGCGGCCGAGGCGCTTGGCCAGCAGCAGGCAGACGACCTCCTCGGCATACACCTGCAGCTTCGAGCCGAACCCGCCGCCGACGTCCGGCGCGATCACCCGCAGCCGGTGCTCGGGGATGCCGGTGACCGTGGCGAGCATCAGCCGCAGGATGTGCGGGATCTGCGTGGCCGACCAGAGCGTGTACTCGTCGCCGACGGCCGAGCAGACCACGGCGCGGGGCTCCATGGCCGTCGGGATCAGCCGCTGCTGGACGTAACGGCGCTCGACGACCACGGGCGCGTCCCGGAACGCCGCGCCCAGGTCACCGGCCTCGAAGACCCACGTGTAGCTCTTGTTCGTGCCCTTGTCGGCGTGGACGAGGTCGGCGCCCTCCGCGATCGCGCGTTCCATGTCGACGACGGCCGGCAGCGCCTCGTAGTCGACGTCGATGGCCTCCAGCGCGTCGGTGGCGGCGTACCGGTCCCGGGCCACGATGGCGGCCACCGGTTCGCCGACGTACCGCACCTCGTCGACCGCGATCGGCGGGTGGTCGGGCAGGACCATGTCCTCGGTGACCGGCCACGCGCACGGCAGGCTGCCCTGCTCGTCGGCCAGGTCCGCGCCGGTGACGACGGCGATCACCCCGGGCCGCGCGCGGGCGGCCTCGACGTCGATCCGGCTGATCCGGGCGTGGCTCATCGGGCTGCGCAGGAACGCCACGTGGAGCAGGCCGGGCAGCTGGATGTTGTCGGTCCAGTTGGTCTTCCCGGTGATCAGCCGGGCGTCCTCCGAACGCCTCCGGGCCCGCCCCACCTCGCCCGCCGCGTCCGGCGCGCTCGGCGTGACCTGCTCGGCGACGGCTTCTGGAGCGACTTCGCTCATGACCGCGCCTCCTCGGCCTGCCGCATGCCGTCGGCGGCCCGGCGGACCGCACGGACGATGTTCTGGTAGCCGGTGCAGCGGCACAGGTTGCCTTCGAGGCCGTCGCGGATCTCCTCGTCGGACGGGTCGGCGTTCTCCCGCAGCAGGTCCAGCGCGGCCATGATCATGCCCGGGGTGCAGTAGCCGCACTGCAGCGCGTGCTCCTCGTGGAACGCCTGCTGCATGGGGTGGAGGTTCTGCCCGTCGCCCAGGCCCTCGATGGTGGTGATCTCATGGCCGTCCGCCTGGACGGTGAGGACGGAGCAGCTCTTGACGCTGAGGCCGTCCATCAGGACGGTGCAGGCTCCGCAGTTGGACGTGTCGCAGCCGATGGGGGTGCCCACCTTGCCGAGCCGTTCGCGTAGGTAGTGCACGAGCAAGAGGCGTGGCTCGACCTCGTCTTCGTACTTGACACCGTCGACATCCACCGACACACGCGGCATTCGTCCTCCCAGGAAGTGCGTTTCGGACACGGATATGCGGATCCGGGGAGGCCGTTCGGGCGCGCCGAGCCCGTGCTCGACCGCCCCACGGGCGCCGGCGTCGTACGGGCGCAGACATCCAGACGGGGGCGGCGCACCGGTCCCCGGAGCACGGTTCGGGCGCGGGGCGTCAGCCGTGGTTGAACTGGTGGTGCGTGTTCACCTTGTGGCTGCGCCGGGCGCCTTCGCGGTGCTTGCGGCGGATCTTGGCGCTGGCTCGTCGGATGCGTTTCGCACGATTACGCGACATCGCTGGCTCCAGTGGCAGGAGGCGTGTGTTTCAACGTAAGCCGGGAATGCCGGATTAGGCCAGAGGGAAGACAAAAAGTGGACGCCGGTTGACCGTGCCTGGGCGCTGTCGCGAACGCGATCCCCGCGGCGGCCCTGGGACGCCGCCGCGAAGATCATCAATCTGGTCAGCCGGTCTCGTGGGGGACCTGCCCCACGATCACGATGACCGAGGTCGCGCTGTTCGCGAGGACCTGTCCGACCCGGTCGGTGGGCTTCACGCTGCGCGCCGGCACGATCTCCTCCGACGAGCCGGCCCCGCCGCTGTTCAGCGTGCTGCGGCGATAGCCGGCGACGGACAGGTTGTGGCTGCGCAGGATCGTCAGCACCTGGGCGAGCGTGCGTCCCTCGATCCGCGTGCCCTGGAGGATCTCGCCCTTGACCGTGACGTCGCCCTGCCCGCCGGTGTCGTTGTAGACCTCGCCGGGCCTGGCCTTGCGGCCGAGCAGCACCTCGATGGGGATCCGCGGATTGGTCGTGGAGATCCGCAGGCCGAGGGGGCATCCGTCCGAGCCGGCGGGGCACTTGGCCGGGTAGTCGTCGACGGTCGTGTCGCCGCCGTCCTTCGATCCTTTCGGGGGATCGCCCACCGAGACCCCGAGGAGTTTCCCCACCCGCGACGGGGACGCCGGCACGATCGACAGGTCGACGGTCAGCCCGGCCCTGCGGAACTCCTCGGCGTACTTCCGGCGATCGGCGAAGGCGTCCTTGACGTAGACGGCGTAGATCGTCCCGTGGTGCTGGATGTCCAGCACCGCGCTGACGTTCCGGACGGCCGGGGCCTGGCCCCGGGTGTTCAGTCCGACGCCCACGACGGCGCCGATCGCCAGGGCGGCCGCCGTCGCGCTCAGCAGCAGCCGCCGCTTTCGGCGGACGGGTGCCGGTCGGGTGGTGGCTGTCGTGACCTGATCGAGCAGCGCCCCGGCGGCCGGGCGGTGGCGTGCGCCCGTCAGGTCGCCGTCGCGTACCCGGGCGAGCCGGCCGACCAGTTCGTCGATGTCGTTCACAGCGACCTCCCCTCGGTCAGCGGAGCGGTCCTGCCGGACCGTCCCGTTTCCACGCCGGCGTCCGCCAGCGTGCGTGCCAGGCGCTTGCGCGCACGGTGCAGCCGGACGTGCACGGTGTTGCGTGAACAGCCGAGGACCTGTGCGATCTCGGCGGCGTCGAGGCCTTCCCACACCGTCAGCGACAGGAGTTCCCGATCCCGGTCCGGCAGTTTCCGGAAGGCCTGCCCGACGATCCGCAGGTCCGGCCGGTCCTCGGGGGACGGCACCGCGCCGTACAGCCCGCTCAGTTCCTCCTGGAGCGGGGCGCTCCGGGCCTGGCGGCGCCGCTCGCGACGCCGGTGGTTGGCCAGGACCTTGCGTGCCACGGCGTACAGCCACAGCCGCGCCTCGTCGCCGGCCGGCAATTTGTCGATCTTCCGCCACGCGATCGCGTACGTCTCGGACACCGCGTCGGCGGCGTCCTCGGGGGAGTCGCACCGGCGCGTGGCATAGCCCAGGATGCGTTCGTACGTGTCCAGGTAGACGGCCTCGAACCGGTCCCGTCGGTCATCTGCCACGGGGCACCCTCACGTCGGCCTCCTTCACTGGTCGGGATGCGATCACCCCTTTCATGTCGGGAGGGCCGTCCGCCTTACACCCGCGAGGTCCGCCGGAGAGAGCACCCGGTGCCGGATCGTACGGACACAGGCCCCACGCGGAGTTCTTGATGAATTAACCGGACCTTTCGGAAAACATCGCTACTGTCGAAGCCCCCGACCGCTGTGACGTCGCCCTCTTCGACCGGGTCGTCATCGACATCACGCGGATGGGCGGCGTCCCCGCGCCATCAGACCAGCAGGAGGCCGCCCTGAACGCGCTCTCGTCGTACGGGATCCGACGGATCGCCCAGAACGGTGGCATTGTGTTGTTCCGTCGCTTTTGAACGGAGGGGTCGTGACCAGTGTCGAGGAACGCGTCGCCGACGATCCGTCGGCGGCGGACGGGGCGGTGCGCGGCCGCGTGCGCCAGGCCCTGGCGGTCGCCGGTGCGCACCGTGTCTTCCTCGTCGTGCTGCTACCCGCCATCGGGCTGCGCCTGGTGGCGATGCTCGGATACCGCGGCGCGATGTGGTTCCCCGACTCGTACGACTACGTCAGCGGGGCGCTGACCCTCACGCCCAACCTGATCCGGCCCAGCGGCTACTCCCTGTTCCTGCGGCTGCTCTCGCCGTTCCACAATCTGACGCTCGTCGTGCTCGTCCAGCACACGATGGGCGTGGCCGTGGGCGTCATGGTCTACGCGTTGCTACGCCACCGCTTCGCGCTGCCCACCTGGCTCGCGTCCGCCGCGGCGATCCCCGCCCTGTATGACGCCTTCGGCATCCAGCTCGAACACCTCATCCTGTCCGACACGCTCTTCACCTTCCTGGTGACCCTCGCCGTCACCCTCGCCCTGTGGCGGAACACCCTCAGCCCCCGGCGGGTGGCCCTCGTCTGCCTCCTCGTCGGCCTCGCGGCCGTCACCCGCTCAGTGGGTCTCCCCGTCCTCGTCCTGCTGCTGGCCTGGCTGGCCGTACGGCGGGCGGGCTGGCGCGCTGTCGCCGCCGGGCTCGTCGCCGGGCTGCTGCCGATCGTCCTGTACGCCGGGTGGTTCTCCTCCCGTACGCACCGCTTCGCGCTCACGTACAGCACGGGGATCTTCCTCTACAGCAGGACGATGCCGTTCGCCGACTGCAAGAAGATGAAGCCCCCGGTCGACGAACTGCCGCTGTGCAGCGACACGCCCCCGGACAAGCGGGGGCGGTCGCAGTTCTACATCTGGGGCCGGATCTCGCCGTTCCACCGGCTCGGCAAGCACAAGTTCACGGCCGAGACCGAGGCCCGCGCGGGCGACTTCGCCCAGCGCGCGATCCTCGCCCAGCCCGGCGACTACGTCGGCACCGTGACCTCCGACCTGCTGCGGACGTTCCGGTGGAAGCACCCGCCGTTCCCGGAGAACACCACCTACAGCTACTACCTCTTCCAGCAGCATCCGCCGCAGCCGCCCCGTACCGCGGTCCGGCGGATGCGCCCGTACGACCCGGGTCACCTCAACACGCACGTCGTACGGCCGTACGCCCGGATCATGCAGGTGTACCAGCGCTATTTCTTCCTGCGCGGCACGATGTTCGGCCTGATCCTGTTCGTCGGGCTGGGGGCGCTGCTGCGCCGGCGGTGGGAGGCGCTGCTGCCCTGGACGGCGGCCGTCGTCGCGATCGTCATACCCCCGACCACCGCGGAGTTCGACTACCGCTACGTCATCCCGGCGGTCCCTGTCGCCTGCATCGCCGCCGCCCTCGTCTACACCCGCCGCGACGCCGCCGATCCCGAGACGGGAGGCGGCGTGGTCGCCTCGCTGCGCGGCTACGCGGGTCGGGTGGTGAGGAAGCGTCGGTAGGACGCAGGGTCAGGGCTGCGCGTGCCGGTCGAGGCCGAGCGTGGCGATGAGGTCTTCGTGGAGCTCGAACCAGACACGGTGGCAGGAGTCGACGCCGGTGCCGTCGACCCAGGCGCCCTCCCCGGCCCGGGCGCGCGCCAGGGCCGCGGTGAATCGTTCGTCGTATCCGCGGAACCGCGTGAGGACGCTCCCGAGCCGGTCGACGAGCGGCGTGAGCGCGCGGTCGACGCCGGCGAGCTCGTAGAGGACCCCGGCGTCCCAGGCGGGATCGGAGTGGTCGTTGACGGCGAGCCGATCGTCGGCTGCGGGCCGGAGCTGCCAGTCGGTGCAGGCCTGTAGCAGGAGGGCGTTCAGCGGGAGGAACCCCCGGTAGACGTCACGGACCTCGTCGGCGGCGCCGTCGCGCGAGAGCTCGGCCGCGAGCCGGCGCTCGTTCTCGGCTCGGCCCGCCTCGGTCAACGACCACCCTTCGGTGCCGGCGAAGGCGGTGTGCTCGACCCAGCCACGTGCCTGGGCGTCGCGCAGCACCTCTTTCGTCTCGGCCTCGTCGAGCCCGTACCGATGAGCGAGGACGGGAGTGTCCGCGAACCCGGTGATGCGCACGGCGTGCAGGACCAGGAGGCCGAGCGGAGAGTCCCGCGTCATGAGTCGGCGTCCTGTCGTGCCGTCAGGCGGGTGTACCGCTGCTGGCACGCCTGCGGCGAGTTGAACCCCATCGCGTCCGCCATCTGCGCCCAGGTCAGTCCCGCACTCCGCGCGATGAACAGCAGGGCGGACTCGAGCCCTTCGACCTCGGCGCGTGCGGCCTGCAGGAGGGTGAGGGCGCTCAGGACGTCCTCCGGGCCCAGGTCGGCGCAGCGCCAGACGGCGAACTGTACGAGGTCGACCGCCGACGGCGGGGCGGGCGAGGGCCGCCACGGACGGGCGTCGAGCGCGTCCGCGCCCAGGCCCAGCAGACGCGCAGACGCGTCGTGCTCACGCTGAGCCTGGACGTCGTCGGCGCGCGTGGTGTGAGTGAAGTCCTGCTTGCGCTGCATGCGACTCATGATGGAGACTCAACAAAACGTTGTCAACAATTCGTTGAAAGGCCGGGCTGGTGATCGTACCCCTGATGGAGGCTGCCGCCGATACCTGCGGGGGCAAGGCCGGCGCACTCGGCGCGCTGCTCCGCGCGGGCCTGCCGGTTCCGGACGGCTTCGTCGTCCCATTCACCGCGTACCTGGCCGCCGTCGGCGACCTGGGCGTCGGACGGTTGGCGGGCGACCTGGGCGTCGGGCGGTTGGCCGGCGAGCTGAGTCTTGGGCAGTCGGCCGGCGACCTGGGCGTCGGGCGGTTGGCCGGCGAGCCGGGCCTCGGACGGTCGGCCGGCGAGCGGGTCGACCTCGACGCGGTGCGGCAGGCGATCCAGGCCCGCCCGCTCCACGCCACCGTGATCGACGCGCTGGGGCGCGCACTCGACGAGCTCGGCGACCCGCCCGTGGCGGTGCGGTCATCGGCGGCGGACGAGGACACCGGTCAGGCGTCGGCGGCCGGTCAGTACGAGAGCTTTCTCGCGGTGCGCGGAGTCGGTGAGGTCGCCGACGCCGTACGTGCCTGCTGGGCCTCGCTGCTGTCTCCACGTGCCATCGGCTACCGGGATGCCTCCGGCCACGACGATCTCGCGATGGCCGTCATCGTCCAACGTCTCCTGGACGCCGAGGTGTCCGGGGTCATGTTCACGCCCGCAGGCCCGAGCGACGCGACCGGGATCGAGGCGTCCTGGGGCCTCGGCCCCAGCGTCGTCGGAGGCACGGTCACCCCCGACGCCTATCGCGTAGCCGACGACGGGTCGGTCACACGCACCCTCGCGGACAAGCGGACCCGCCTCGACCGGCACGGCACCCGGCTCGTCGTTCGCGACGTCCCCACCCGCGCCCGGCACCAGCCCGCGATCGACGACGCGACCGCCACGCACCTCGCCGAGCTGGGCAAGGAGATCGCCGCCGTGCTCGGCGGACCGCAGGACATCGAGTGGGCGATCGTCGATGGCCGCGTCTGGATTCTGCAAGCGCGGCTGGTCACCGCCGCACCCCCGCCGCCACCTTCCGGCGCCGTGGACACCCCACCCGCCGCACTCACCGGAACACCCGGCAGCCACGGGACCGTGACCGGCACCGCGCGGATCGTCCGTGGCCCCGGCGACTTCGCGCGCGTACACCCGGGCGACATTCTCGTCTGCCCCTTCACCGACCCCGCCTGGACACCGCTGCTGCGCATCGCCGCCGGCGTCGTCACCGAGACCGGAGGCGTGCTCTCCCACGCCGCGATCGTCGCTCGCGAGCGCGCCATCCCCGCCGTCCTCGGCATCCCGAACGCGACAAGCCGACTCCGCGACGACGCCGTCATCACCATCGACGGCACCGCCGGCACCGTCACGGCGACGAACGCCTGACCGATGGGCCGAAAGGAGACGGGAAACGGGCCCGCACGGACCCCGCGTTCCCGATCACCGATGACAACGCGAGTCCTCTACCTGGCGCGCCACGGCGCGGCCGACGCGTTCGGACAGCTCACGGACATCGGGCGCCGGCAGTCCGGCCTGCTGGGCGAACGGCTCGCCCGCGTACCGGTCGACGCCGTGTGGCACTCTCCGCTCCCACGCGCCGAAGCAAGCGCGCGCGAACTCGCCCGGCATCTACCAAACGTGCCCGTGACCGAGGCCCCCGAACTCGTCGACCACGTGCCCTACGTCCCTGATGCGGCCGAAACACCCGCGCCCTGGGCCGGCTTCTTCGACGGCTACGACGACACCGAGGCGGCCTCGGGCCGGAGGCTAGCCGAGGCCCTGGTCGCCCGATTCGCGAAGGTCCCCGACACGGCCGCGAAACGGACCCGGCCCGACATCCACGAGGTCCTGGTGACGCACGCCTACCCGATCGCGTGGCTGGTGCGGCACGCACTCGACGCGCCGCCATCCCGGTGGCTCGGGCTGAACAGCGCCAACACGGCACTGACGGTCATCGAGTACCGCAACGGCCTACCGCCCACGATCGTGATGTTCAACGACATGAGCCATCTCCCGGCCGACTTGCGCTGGACCGGGTTCCCCGAACGCATCAGGCCGTGAGGTGGCTCGTACTAGCCGCAGAGCGCGAAGAAGCGCTTGGCCTCTCCCAAGGCCTTCTCGTCGGCCAGGATGTCGCCTGGGCGATTCGCATAGCCCAGAAGCTCCCCGCCCCAGCGCATGCCCATGTAGTCGGCGGTGATCTTCAGGGTGCCCAGGAGAGGGTCGGCCATGGCCGGGTCCTCCTCGCTGATCGCACTGATCGCCCACATCGTCTTGCCGTGCATCCTGGCCTTGAAGTCGGCTTCGGGCACGCGGAGCCAGCCCGACCAGTAGTCGAGGTAGAGCTTCGTGGCGGCCGAGACGCTGTACCAGTAAAGGGGGGAGGCGATGACGAGATCGGTCGCCTCGAGCGTGGCGTCCAACAGGACCCGCTCGTTCCCGGTCGGCTCGGCGTAGACGGTGCCCGGGACGTGGCGGACATCCTGGAAGTCCGGCAATGGGAGCTCGCGAAGGCGCAGCCACTGCTGGGCGACGTCCGAGGGAAGGTGCGCGGCGGCCTGGCGCGCCAGCTCCTCAGTGTTACCTCCCGAACGCGCACTACCCAGCACGAACAAGAACTTTCGCATCGGATCATCTAAGCAGGCCCCATGTCATCCGAGCCGTCGCCGTCGCAGCCCTCGCCTTGACCAGAACCAGCGGGGCGCCGGGTGTCAGCGGGCGCTCTCCAGGGCCGTCTTGACGAACCAGGTGATCCAGGGCGATCGGCTGCCCGTCGGCCACAGGGCCAGGGTCTGGTACGGGGCCGCGTCGCGCACCGGACGGTACGTCACGTCGGGGCGGACGTTCCTGGCGGCCAGTGAGGCAGGCACCAGCGCGACGGCCTGGCCCAGGGCGACCACTTCCAGTAGCTGGGCGGTGTCCCGCACGACCGGGCCGTCGGCCGGCCGATCCGGGTTGCCCAGCCAGTAGCCGCGGTCGACGGCCGTCGAGTCACTCCATCGCGGTGCCGGCTCGGTGATCAGGTCGGCGGTGCTGAGGACATCGCGCACGGCCAGTTCGTGTCCGGAGGCGAGCGCCGCGACGCGTGGTTCGGTGCTCAGCAGCTCGGTGTCGAGGTCGTGGCCGTCGAAGCACCCGGCGATCGCCATGTCCGCGCGCCCGTCGCGGACCATGTCGGCCTGTTCCCCGAACCCGCTCACCACGACCTGGAGCTCCGGCGCGTCCGGCTCGGCGGAGGACCGTTCGCAGATCCGGTGCAGCAACTCCGTGGCCACCCCTGGTTTGGCGGTGACCACGAGGCTCCGGCCGGGAAGGCCCGCACGCCGCGTCCGGCGTACGGCGGAATCGAGGGCGCGGAGGACGACGGCCGCTTCCCTGACTAGCGTCGCGCCGGCCTGGGTCAACGTCAGCCGCTTCTCGGTGCGATCGAACAGGGCGACCCCGAGCCGGCGCTCCAGTTGCCGTATGGCCCGGGACAGAGGGGGCTGGGCGATGCCGAGCCGCTCGGCCGCGCGGGTGATGTTCAGGTCCTCGGCGACGGCGCAGAAGTAGCGCAGTTCGCGGATTTCCGGCTCCGGCATACCGGCAGGGTATGGCGGTGCACCCACTCGGTCTTTCTCTTTCGGAGCCCCGACGGCTGGAGTGGAAGGCATGAACGCGACTGAAGTAGCACTCGTCACCGGCGGAAACAAAGGCATCGGCCGACAGATCGTCCGCCGCCTCGCCGAGCAGGGCTGCACCGTATATCTCGGCGCCCGTAGTACGGAGCGCGGCCACTCTGCCGTCGAGGAACTGAAGAAGGAATCGGCCACCATCCGCGGCGGCCTGGATATCCGGTTCGTACAACTCGATGTGACCGATCCGGGAACCGTCGAGGCGGCCGTCAACAGGATCGGGACCGAGGCGGGACGGCTGGACGTGCTCGTCAACAACGCCGGGATCATGGTCGAGTGGGGTGTCCAGGCCGCCGACATCACGGCCGCGCAACTCCGCGAGGTGTACGAGGTCAACGTCTTCGGCGTCGTCACGGTGACCTCAGCCTGTGTGCCGCTGCTCCGCCGCTCCCACAATCCGCGGATCGTCAACATGTCCAGCGGGCTCGGCTCGCTCACCCTC
Source organism: Actinoallomurus acanthiterrae (assembly GCF_054775715.1). NCBI lineage: Bacteria > Bacillati > Actinomycetota > Actinomycetes > Streptosporangiales > Thermomonosporaceae > Actinoallomurus > Actinoallomurus acanthiterrae. The sequence goes on from NZ_BAAHCO010000001.1 coordinate 1,478,599, forward strand.
CTGAGCGACCCGACAAGCCCTGTCTCGACTCGCGCGTCCCTCGCCTACGGCTCGTCCAAAGCCGCGCTCAACGCCCTGACGCTGATCTACGCCAACGCCCTTCGCGCCGACGGCATCAAGGTCAACGCCGTCAGCCCGGGGCTGGTGCCGACCGACCAGAACGCCGCCGCGACCTTCCCCCGCGGCGACCGCACCACGGCCGACGGCGCCGTCGTCCCGACCCTGCTCGCCACGATCCCCGCCGACGGCCCCACCGGCGTTTTCCGCGGACCGGATTCACCGGACGACGTCATCCCCTGGTGAGTCCACGCCGCGGCCGATGACCTTCCCGGCTGCCCCGATCGGCGGCCCGGGAAAACGGCTCGACGGCTTTGCGGAGTCCTGACACAGTGGCGCACTGTGCCGAACGCCGAGTTTGTGACAGCCGCGGACGTACAGCTCATGCAGGGTCTGGCGCAGCGTGTCACCGCCACGCGCCCGGAGCTGGTGAACAGCGACGCGTCTTTCGGCGAGCTGGCCTGGAACTGGGGCAAGGGGCACGCCGGCGACGGCGCGAGCTGGCGGCGTCGGCTGTGGTTCTCTGGCGAGGATCTGGTGGCGTGGGGCTGGACCCATCTTCCGCACCAGGTGAGGCGCAGCGACGGGTCGGTGAAGGACGTCACCGGCGCCTATCTGGCGTATCAGGTCCATCCCGATCACGCCGGGCTGGTCGACGAGGTGATCGACTGGTACGACGCTACGGCGGGAGACCTCGAGCGTACGGTGGTGCCCGGCGCCGCCGATGAGTTCGCCCTGGAGCGTTGGGCGGCGCACGGCTATGAGACCGACCCGGCCTCGCTCGGCGACTCCGGGTCCTGGACCCAGCTCAACGAGCGGGACCTCACCGACGTGGAACAGCCGGCACTGCCGGACGGGTTCCGGTTCCGCACCGCTGAGGAGGCCGGGCCGGAGGCCGCGGTCCAGGCCCATCTGGACGCCTGGTCTCCCTCGACGTACACGGCCGAGAGCTACCAGGGCGTCCGGCGGACGGCGGGGTACCGCGGCGACCTGCACATCCTGGTCGAGGCACCGGACGGAACGATGGCATCCTCGACGATCATGTGGCTCGATGCGGCGAACAAGACCGCTGAGTTCGAGCCGGTCGGGACGCATCCGGCCTACCGGCGGCGGGGGCTGGCGAGGGCGATGCTTCTGCACGGGATGCATCTGGCGCGGGCGGCCGGGGCCACCCATATGACGGTCGCCTGTCTGGGTGCGCCGGGGCATCCCCAGGCGCGCGGGCTGTACTACAGCGTCGGGTTCCAGGAGTTGTCGCGGGACGCGCCACTCATCAAGACCAAGGCCGCGCGCTGAGGACTGGCCACGTCTACGGATTCGCCCGGTCGGGGCGGAACTGCCGGTCGTAGAGTTCGAGGCTCTTTCGCGCCGCCTCCGGATACCGCCGTACGAGCCGGTCCAGCTGCGTCAGCTCGGCGGCCTGGGACACTCCCTGCGAGCCGATCGCGTTCAGGGTGTCGAGGAATTCGTTGACGGAGCGCATGAGCTCGTCGGGCGAGGTCATTTCCGGGGTGGGAGCGGAACGGAGACGACCTTTTTGATCATCTCGACGGCCTTCTCGATTTCGTCCGCGCCGCAGATCGGCTTGTCCCAGCTCCACCACCAGCAGAGGCGTTCGGTCTCATCCGGCTTCGCCGTGATGATCTCCGCGAGGTGATTGCTGGTCCCCGGCGCGTGAACATATACGCGCGTCGGCCCCTGCTGCTGGGCGTCCAGGCCGGCGGCCTGGCAGGCCGTCACGAGTTTTCCGGCGAGTTCGTGGACGTCTTCCAGTGAATTGATGGTCACGGTGACTCCTTGTTGTCGTTTGACTCCACAGAATGACTGAGGAGTCGTACGCTGGGAGCCCCCAATGAGTGGAGCGTGGGCACACAGGGCGCGCTCCGCGTTTGTGTGGAAGGTGTGCAGCGAGATGTCGGGAAACCACATGACGGCGCGGCAGTTCGTCGGCCGAGAGATCCGCCACGCCCGCGAATCGAAGCAGCTCACCCGCGCCGAACTGGCGAAGACCTTCCCGGTCTCCGAATCCCTCGTCGCATCGTGGGAAACCGGACGTCTCATCCCGAAAACGGAATACCTTCCTCACCTAACGAACATTCTGGGCCTTCCCGATGTAATACTGCGGATACTCGATGATCTGGTCAGTAGGGAGGTCGCACCGGAGTGGCTCGACAAGTGGACGAGAGCCGAGTCTGACTCGTCGGCGCTGCTGACCTTCGAGCCGCTGGTGGTTCCAGGCCTCTTGCAGACGGAGGAATACGCGCGAGCGGTCCTTCGGCTCGGGAAGCCGGCTCCCCTTGGTCTGGAGGGGCAGGTGAGCGCACGGCTGGCACGGCAGAAGATCCTGGCGCGTGAGGATCCCCCACTGTTCCACGCGGTGCTCGATGAGGCGGTGATCCGGCGACCGGTCGGCGGCCCGGAGGTCATGAGTGATCAATTAATGCGGCTGGTCGAGCTCTCGCAGCGAGACATGATCATCATTCAGGTGATCCCTTTCGCGGCGGGAGCGCACGCCGGGTTCGCTGGGGCTGCGATCGTGCTCGCGAGTATCGACGGTTCGGAGGTCGCGTACGTCGACAACGCGCTCCGCGGGGACGTGGTAGAAAAACCAGAAGATGTCGCCGCAATCCGGCGAGTCTGGCAGCTGTTGAGCGCGAAGGCGCTACCTGAGAACGCATCGACTGAGCTCATCACGAAGGCAGCAGAATCATGGGAAAGCTGAGCTGGCGTAAGTCGACCCGCAGCACCAACAACGGTGGCAACTGCGTCGAGGTCGCCATTGCTGAGAAGAGCGACAAGTAGCGAACCGCTGACGTCCCCCGCCCTTGCTAAACCGGAGCCAAGGGCGGGGGATTCTTCATCTCGGGAGAAGTATCTGACCCTGCGTCGTTCCTTCGACGGCTTCGAGGTAGGCGCGGGCCACTTCGTTCGCCGGAGTCCCTTGGGAGCCGTCTTCGCCCATCGCCTCGAGGGTTTCGCTGACCCAGCCTGGGCTCACGGCGTTCAGGCGCAGGCCGCGGGGCATCTCGATCGCGGCGGCCTCGACGAAGGCGTCGAGGCCGGCGTTGACGAGGGCCCCGAACGCGCCTCCCGGCGTCGGTTCGGCGAAGACGCCGCTGGTGAGGGTGATTGATCCGCCGTCACGTACGAGGTGCAGCGCCCGGCGTACGAGGGTGATTTGTCCGAGCAGCTTGCCGTGCAGGCCGGCCGTGAAGTCCTCGTCCGAGGCGGACGCGAGAGGCGTCAACCGGCCGCTCGCCGCGCAGCACACGACGGCGTCGAGGCCGGACACCGATGTGAGGGCCGCCTCGATCGAGGCCGGGTCGGTCATGTCCACCGCCACCGGTCCGTTCCGGGACGCCCGTACGACCTCGTGGCCTTTGTCCTCCAAGGCGGCGACGACCATGGATCCGATGGTGCCGCTCGCGCCGATCACGAGGATCTTCATGCTCGATCACCCGCCTCCTCGTCGCGGACGACCAAGACGATCTTTCCCCGGGTGTGACCCGTGTCGAGCAGTTCGTGCGCCACAGCGCCCTCCTCCAGCGGCAGCGTCCGGCTGACCGCGACCGACAGCGATCCGGACTCGACGAGCTGAGCCAGGCGGGCCAGCCCCGCCCCATCCGGGTGGACGACATGCCGTACGACGCGGACCCCGGACGCCTCGGCGGCCTCCTCCAACGGTCCGCGGCCTTGCGCCGCGCCGGGGACACACACGAACACCCCGCCGCGTCGAAGCGTGGCCACCAGGCCGTCGTCGCCGACGCAGTCGATCACCACGTCGAGGTCGTCGAACGCGTCGGCGACGCGCGTGGTCGTGTAGTCCACCGCGTCGTCCGCTCCGATCGACTTGAGGAAGGGGTGGTTGACCTCGCGGGCGACGCCGATGACCTGTGCCCCGTGCGTCTTCGCCAACTGCACGGCCAGGTGCCCCACCCCGCCGGCCGCGCCGTTGACCAGCACGCGCTGCCTCGGCGACACACCGGCCAGGTCGAGCGTCTGCAGGGCGGTGAGGCCGCACATCGGCAGCGCCGCCGCAGCCATGTGGTCCATGCCGTCCGGCTTGGCGGCGAGTTCATGAGCGGGTGCGCGAACGTACTCGGCGTAACCCCCGGCCGGCTGCGGGAAGCGCGGCATCCCGAAGACCTGGTCGCCGGGCGCGAACCGCACCACTCCCGGGCCGACGGCCGTGACGACGCCCGACACGTCCCAGCCCCACACGTACGGGCCCTCACCGAACCAGTCCCGGATCAGGCCCGCCCGGGCGACGGAGTCGGCCGGGTTCGTACCGGCAGCGGCCACCCGTACCAGGACCTCCCCGGCACCGGGCTCCGGCCGCGCCACCTCGGCGATCCGCAACACCTCCGGCCCGCCGTACGTCGTGGCGACGAGCGCGCGCATCGTTTCCCCCACAGTGACCTCCAGGTCTGGTCATCGACGAGTCCGCGTCCCGGCGATCGGGATTACGATCCGACTCTGGCGGCCCTCGCGGATCGTGCCGAGCCCTGTGCGGGAGGTAGGACCACGGTTCCTACCTCTGACAGGTGCAGGCTCAGCGGTCGGCGAACCGGCAGACTGTCCGTATGGAGCAGAGTCCGGAGTTGGGGGAGTTCCTGCGTTCACGGCGGGCGCGGCTCCGGCCCGAGGACGCGGGGCTGGTGGACTACGGCGGGCGACGCCGGGTGCCCGGCCTGCGCCGGGAGGAGCTCGCCCGGCTCGCGGGCGTGAGCGTCGGCTACTACACGCGGCTGGAGCAGGGGCAGAGCCCGGGCGCCTCCGACGCCGTTCTAGACGCGATCGCGCGGGTCCTGCGGCTGGACGACGACGAGCGGGCGCACCTGTACACCCTGGCCCGTCCGGCGTCCGGGTCGCGACGCCGCCCTGCTCCTGAGCGCCTGCGCCCCGCGATCCGTGTCATGGTCGAGTCCCTCGGGGACGTGCCCGCCGTCGTCTTCGGGCGGCGCGTCGACGTGCTCGCCTGGAACAGGATGGGGCACGCCCTGCTCGCCGGGCATCTGGACTTCCACGCACCCGAACGGCCGGCCGACCGGCCCAACTGGGCGCGGCTGTTCTTCCTCGACCCGCACATCCGCGAGCTGTTCACCGATTGGGACAAGAAGGCCCGCGACACGGTCGCCGACCTCCGCCTCATCGCGGGCCGGTATCCCGACGACCGTCTCCTCGCCGAGCTCATCGGCGAGTTGACGATGAAGAGCGCGGAGTTCTCCGCCCTGTGGTCGGCCCATTCCGTACGCCGCTGCGCCCATCACATCCGTGAGTTCCGGCACCCCGTCGTGGGCCCGCTGACCCTCACCGACGAACTGCTGCAGTTCCCGGACGACGAGGGCCAGCGACTGGTGATCTTCACCGCCGAGCCGGACTCCCCGTCCCGATCCGCCCTGCGCCTGCTCGCCGGCCTGACCGCCGAAAACACTGAACCGGCCCGGCGACCGGGATTCCTCCGCTTGCCATGAGCCGTGGCTTTCACCGAGTGATCAGATGGTGAGTGGCTCGATCCAGTCAAGGTGGCCGTCGACGACGGCGAGATCGGTGGCGGTGCCGTCCGGCCGGTGCAGAGTCAAGGCGATACCGGGGCGAGCCGGTGCGGGTCGTGGATCAGGATCCGGCGGATATTCGATCGACAGGCGGTAGAGCGGACCCCGGTCACCGAGAGTGGCGATGGCGCTGTCGAAGGCGCTCACGCGATGTGCCGGTACGTGTATACGGGCGGCGCTGTGGAACACCACGCGGGGTGCCACGGCCGGCAGCTCGTCGGCGAGGACGGGGCACACATCGATGGCGTCACCTGCGCGCATGGCGGGTGGGTCGTCGGCGACCAGCGCCAGCGCCGCGGCCAGGTTCTCGCGCTGATGATGGTTTTCCGGCCAGACCAGCGCCTCCAGCCACCGCCTGGCCTGAGGATCTTCGACGTCGATGGGGTGCAGGTCGATGCCGGTCACCGAGGCCAAGCCCGGCTGGACGTCGAGATCGGGTATCGGCATGGGGCCATGCCGGCGGGCGTGCAGTTGGACCGGCGAACGCTGGTCGCCGAATCGCCGTCCCCCGACCTGGTAGCCGTAGCGGTCGACTCGCAGGTTGAGCCCGGCGCTGGCGCCGACCTCGATCAGGTGTATCGGATCGTCCACCTCGCGGGCGATCACACTGAGCCCCAGGCGCAGGCCGAGCGCCCGGGAAACGTGGTTGGTCTGCACCAGCCTGGTGCTGATCAGCCGGGTCAGCTCGGCCTCGTAGGTCGCGCAGAACGATACGAGCGCCGGTCCTGCCTTGTCGGCCGGACGGGCCCGTTCACCGACGATCGAAGGATAGAACTCGGCGAGTTCGTGATCGGTTCCGGACAACAGCATGTGATGAACGGCGCCGAAGAACGCGAAGGTGGGGACTTGCCCCGTCCTGGCCTTGGCGGCCAGTCGCAGCAACGTGTCGTTCGAAGCCACCGTCTCGCCCAACGCGCGATACAGCGGTGAGCTCTCGAACACCCACGCCTCACCGAAGAGCCTCCGAACGCGATCAAGATCGGACATCCCGTCAGCCTAAGTCGATCAGTCCGCCGACGGCCTCTTGGTCGCCCAGCTTCAGGGCCGAGACGCTCACCGTTGGCGGATGAGGAGAGGCTGGGCGACGTCTCCGAGACGCCCGTCGGAATCGGAAAGAGTGGCGTTGGTCAGGCCAAGGCCGTCGTCGGCCAGGTGGGTGCGGCAGTCCATGTGGACCCATTCGCCGTCGGGGTGGCGCAGCAGCGTGGTGGTCATGGTGGGCGGGATGGACAGCCACTGGTCGAACGGGAGAGTCGCCGACAGGCCGTTGGCGGAGTCGGCGACGATCAGTGTGCGGGCCAGACCGGTGAGTTTCCGTCCCGCGATCAACGGGAGGCGGACGCGGGTCCACACCTGCGCGGAGCCGCGAGTGTCACGGTCGTCGCCGGTGAAGCGCCATTCGATGGCCCGGCCGTAGCCCCAGTCGGCCATGCCGTCGAAGGCGTACGGCCCGGCGGGCGGAAGCGGAGGCGGCGGGGCGCTCTCGGTTCGTACGGGAGGGGTCGGGCCGGTCGCGATGTGCCAGGCGCGGGCGGTCACCGCGACCTGCCCCTCGACGATCAGATGTGCTTCGGCGAGGCGGACCTGCCGGCCGGGACGCAGCGGGGTGACCTCGACACGAGCCGGGCGGCGGGGGATGGGGGCGAGGAAGTCCACCGAGATCCGGGCCATCCGCATGCCAGGCGCGATCGTGGCGTCGATGGCGTGGGCCAGCAGCGCGGTCGGGGGTCCGCCGTGCTGCGCGTCACGGTCCCAGGGGCTTTCCGTGGCGCTGGTCGGCTCGTAGACATCGTCGCCGGCAGGCAGGTAGAAGGCTTCGGGCTGATCGCTCATGGAACGATCCTCGGATATCGGCCGGCGAGACGACAGGGCGGGTCCACGACGCCGCCGCGAAGCCCGCCCAAGCCTCACGGGGGCCGGACGGCGGCGAGTAGCAGGATCGGGGGACGCCTCAGGTGTTCGGCCAGTTCGGGGCTGCCGTCTAGGGCGGGAACGGGTTCGTCGATCCCGGTCAGTTCCAGACCCGCCCCGAGCAGTGTGTTGATCAGGGTCGCCAGGCGTCGGTGGTGTTTGACGACTCCCTCGACGATCCAGTTCTGGGTCCGGGGTCCTTCGGCGGCGTAGTCGTCGACCGGCCAGACCATGCCGTCGCCGGTCTCCAGCCAGCCGGCCATCGGCCGGCGGGCGGTGCAGATCGGGTGTTCCTGCGAGAAGAGGAGTCCTCCGCCGGGACGCAGCCAGCCGGCGACGGACCGGATCAGGGCCGGGTAGTCGGCGACGTAGTGCAGGGCGAGGGCGCTGACGACCAGGTCGGCACAGCCGGGCGGGAGGGTCAGCGTCTCCAGGTCCGCGCGCAGGTACCGGACGCGGGGGTGCGGCTCGGCGGCCGCCAGCATCCGTTCCGAGGCGTCGACGGCCAGTACGTCTTCGGCTCCCTCGTCGGCCAGGCGACGCGCGAGCGCGCCCGTACCGCAGCCCAGGTCGATGACCGACAGGCCCGCCACCGGGGGCAGCAGCCGGGCCATGGCGGGGACCTCGACGGCGTCGTTGAGCGCGGCACCGGACGTCCTGAGCCGGCGGTAGCCCTCGAAGAAACGCGGGTCGTCGTAGAGCTCCCGGCCGGCGATCCCCGTCACAGGTACCTCACGAGGTCGGCGACGTCCAGCAGGGGGAGACCCCAGCGCAGCGCGGAGATCTCCAGGTCGGCGGCCTTGGCCATGGTGCCGTCGGGGTTCATGACCTCGCAGCACACGCCGACGGGCGGCAGCCCGGCCGCGACGCACAGGGCGACGGTGGCCTCGGTGTGGCCCGCGCGTTCGGCGAGGCCGCCGGGCCGGGCGGCGAGCGGGAAGACGTGCCCGGGCCGCAGGAAGTCCTCCGGGCGGGCGTCCGGGTGTGCCAGCCGGCGTACGGTCGCGGCGCGTTCGGCGGCCGATACCCCCGTGCCGGTTCCGGCCGCCAGGTCCACCGGGACGTGCGGGCGGGTGCCGTGCCGGTCGCCGGGACCGGGGATGGGATCGATCTCCAGCCGGTCGAGGGCCTCCGGCGCGCACGGCACGGTCGAATGCCCGCACACCTGGGTGAGCAGGAAGGTGAACGCCTCCGGGCGCAGCCGCGCCCCCGCGAACACCACGTCACCCTCGCCCTCGCGATCCGGGTCCCAGATGAGCACCGCTCCTCCGGACGCCAGCTGCGCGAGCGCCTTCTGAACGCCGCCCGCTCCGGTCAGGCGTCCCGCCCAGGGCAGCGCCGCGACCACCTGGCTCACCGCCCGTACCGGGTCGTACGGCCGGCACCGGGTCAGCCGGGTGACCAGGTCCGGTTCCAGGTTCACCCGGTCCCCGGCCGACAGGTCGGAGAGCGTGGTCGCCCGCAGGGTCAACGGGATCAGCACCACCGAGAACCGGTCGCGGGTCACCTCGGCGACGGTCAGGCTGACGCCGTCGACCGCGACCTGGCCCTTGGCGACGATCAGCGACAGGAAGCGCTCCGGCGGCTTGATCCACAACCGCCGCATGGGGCCCTCGTCGTCGACCCTGACGACCTTTCCCACGGCGTCCACGTCGCCCTGCACCAGATGGCCGCCGAGCGGATCGCCCAGCGAGAGCGGAGCCTCGACGTTGACCGGCGTGTCGGGCCGGACCTGATCGAGGGTCGACCGGCGCCGCGTCTCGGCCGAAAGGGCCGCTTCCAGCAGGTCCGTTCCGGGCCCGGTCGGCACGACGGTGAGACCCACACCGTTCACGCTGACCGAGCCGGGCGTGCCCGCGGCGACCTTCGGCGCCCTGACCACGATGCGAGCCTCGTCGACGGCCACGACCGTAGCGATCTCGTCGATGTGCCCAGTGAACATCCGACACCACCTCTCGACGGCGGGAGGACGATCCTCACCGCAGGGAGAACCAGGGACCCAGGAGAGCGGGTCCGAGAGGTGGCGGGGTGTCACCGCGTGGCCTCGGAATCACACCGAGTCGTCCCACCGCGAACAGTGGAACCGGCGGGCTGTCACCGCCGCACCTTGGAATCGCACCGATCCACGTATAACACGCGATGATCTTCGCGCTCAAGAGGTGGTGCGTCACCCCGCCGGAGGACGCCGAACACCGTCGGGGTGGTCCAGCCGCGCAGCGTGGCGAGGATCGTCGACCGGAAGGTGGCCTCGGCCGTGGCGGTGTCGAGGGCACCGGCCAGTTCGAGGGTCACGAGGCCGTGGAGGGTCACCCAGAGCGAGAGGGCGATGGAGGTCGCGTCGCCGGCGAGCACGGGGACCGACAAGGCGCGGTCGATCGCCTCGACGAGCGGCCGGACGGGGTCGCCGGCACCGACCGTGCCCGACGGGTCGAAGGACTGCACGCCACCGAACAACACCGTGTACAGGTGGCTGTGCTCGCGCCCCCATCGCCGGTACGCGACGGCGAGCTCGTAGAGGTCGGCGAGGGGGTCGTCGGAGGTCGGCACCGCCGACAGGTCCCGGAACAGCCCGGCGACCGCCCGGTTGCGCACCTCGCCGATCAGCCCGTCCTTGCCGCCGAACAGCGAGTACAGGGCCGCGGTCGAGGTCCCGGCGGCAGCGGCCAGGGCGCGGACGGTGATCGACTCCCGTGGCCGGGTGGCGAACATCTCGGTCGCGGCCTCGACGAGACGGTCCTTCACGGTGTCGTCGTTGGTTCTCGGCCTTCCCACGACGACAGCCTAGCCCGCGCTGATAACGTTGTTTTGAAACATCGTTTGGAAACTCCTCGCAAGGGATTGTGATGACGCACGCCTTCATCCGCTTCATTGGTCGTCTGAGCCTGGCCCTGGCCTCCGTCGTGGGGCTGCTCGGCCTGTTCCTCGCACTGATCGTCCTGACGGACGGAGCAGGTTCGGGGCTCGCCGCATGGCTGACCACTCTCGGCGTCGGGACCGTCGCCGCACTGTGGCGGGGCCGCCGCCGTACCCGCCTCAGGCCGTTCCTGCCGGTGGTCGTCGCAGCGGCGCTGACCGCGTCGGTGTGCGTCCCGACCGTGCCCACGCAGCGGCGATACCCGCCCGACCTGCCGTTCGTGGCGACGCAGCACTGGGACCTGGCCACCGGAAGCCGGGTCGCGGTGTACCACTACCCGCCCGCATCCGGCGGTGCCCCGAGGCCCTTGGTGTACATGAACGGCGGACCCGTCCGCAGCATCGCGGTGCGCGACCACCGGTTCCTGCAGCTCCTGGCACGGCAGGGCTACGACGTCTACGCGTACGAGCAGGCCGGCGGCGGACGCAGCGGCCTGCTCCCCATGGAGCAGTACACGATCTCCAGGTCGGTGCGCGACCTCGCCGCCGTCATCGACCACCTGGGCAAGGGCCGGGCCGACGTTCTCGGCTTCTCCTCAGGCGCGGTCGTGCTCACCCGGGCCCTGGCGGACCCGCACGTCGCCGCCCGCGTCCACCGGGCGATCATCGCGGAACCCGGCCCGATGGACGGCCCCACCACGCGGATCACCGGGCCGAAGGGACGGCCGTCCGCGCGCGGCCTCGCACCCGCCATGACCGGGCCACGGTCCACGCACGTCCCCCGGTACGCCGTCGCGTTCGGCCTCATGCGACTCGGGCTCCTCACCCCCGGCACCGGCCTGATCGGGCAGGCCGAAGGCGACAACGCCTTCACGGCCGCCGACCTCGGCAGCGACACCGCGTCCGCCTACTGTGCGCGGGACGCGCACCGCATCCCCACCGAGGACACGGCGCAGAACTTCTCCTTCAGCGCCGCCGCGAGCCTGCACGTCGACCAGACGATCAAGGACTCACCCTCCATCGCCCCGCAGCTGAGGCGCTCCCGTACTCCCGCGATGCTGATGATCGCCGAGTGCTCCGCTCAGGTCCGTCAGTGGGAGACGACCGTCCTCGCCAACGACCCCGCCATCGAGCGCACCCAGTACCTGCCGGGCGTCGGACACCACATGTGGAACGGCCTCGACGGCAACGACCAACGAGCCGCCGCCGTCATCAGCGCGTTCCTGCGGAACAGGCCGGCGCCCCTGCCGAACTACCCGACCCGCGCCGACATCCCGTCATTCCTGCGCGACCACAAGTGAACGATCCTCACGGGGCCCGGCTGAAGAGGCGCCCGGCGAGGTCGACGCCCACGATCGTGCCGCTGCCGTCGCGGGAGAAGAAGCCGCGCTGCCCCTTCAGACCGCCCTCGGTGACGATGTACTCGTCGCCGTCGCCGGGCAGGAAGCCGATGGCGGCGGCGGGGTAGTCCTCCGGCATGTCGACCTCGGAGGCGGCGCGGATCTCCGGTTTGATGCCGACCGCGAGGGTGAGCGCGATGCCGTCGGTGGCGATGTCGAGGTTCATGGCGTCGATCTCGTAGCGTCCGGCGACCTGCCGCGCCCGCGTCTCGTCGTACGGGACGGGTTCGGGGTCGCGCTCGACCGCGCCGAGGTAGTGCTCCAGCGCCCAGCGGAGGACGGCCTGGTTGAACCGGTAGCCGTCGGGGCTGAGGTTGGACAGCGAGACGACGGCGAAGTCGTGGTCGGGGGCGATGAGCAGCTCGGCGAACTGGGCGTTGCCCGACCCGCCGTGTCCGATCGTGGCGACGTCGCCCACCTGGCGCAGGAACCAGCAGATGCCGAAGCCGTCGCCGAGCGTGCTGGCCCGCAGTTCGACGGTCTGCTCCCGCATGGCGTGCAGTGCCTCGGCGGGCAGTACGCCGTCGCCGGTGCCGAGGTGGAAGCGGGCCCAGCGCAGCAGGTCGCTGACCGAGGACACCCCGCCCCCGCCGGGATTGTTGCCGTGCTGGCCTGCCGGGTCGGCCTTCCACGGACGCGCGGGATGCAGCGCGCCGTCCTCGCCGCGGTTGTATCCCACCGCGAACCGCCGGAGGACCACGTCGTCCAGGTCGAAGACGGTGTCGGTCAGGCCGACCGGCTCCAGGACCAGCGACGCCACGGCCTTCTCGTAGGGCAGACCGGTGACCTTCTCGATGACGTACCCGGCCAGGTTGTAGCCGGCCTGGCTGTAGGAGGCCCGCGCGCCGGGCGGCGCGATGATCGACAGTTCGGCCATCTTGGCCACGAAGGCGGCCAGGGAGCCGTCCCCGGTCTCGGGGTCGATGAGGTTCCAGTCCAGCCCCGCGGTGTGGTTGAGCAGGTTGGCCACGGTGATCTCGGCGGCGTTGCGCTCGTCGGCCAGCCGCAGTTCGGGCACGTACCGGCGCACCGGAGCGTTCAGGTCCACTTTGCCCTCGGCGGCCAGGCGCATCAGCGCGGTCGCGGTGAAGGTCTTGGTCACCGATGCGACGGGGAACAGCGTGTGCTCGTCGATCGGCAGCGGGTGGTCGACGTTCGTCACGCCGTGCGCGACGTGGATCTCCCGGCCGCCGACCAGCACGCCGACGGCGGCTCCCGGGACACCGAATTCCTCGGCGGTCGCCTTGACGAAATCGGCCAACTCTTGCGCCATCATGTCTACCCCTCGAATGACTTGAACTAAGTACGAGAAGGACTCTAGATCGGCAGTTGAACAAAGTGCAAGTGTTTGCCTGAACTTAGTACAAGTAGGCTGATCGCCATGCCGCGAGACACGTTGACCGCAGACCAGATCGTCCGGGCCGCCATCGAGTTGCTGGACGACGAGGGGCTGGACGGCCTCAACATGCGCAGCCTGGGCAAACGGCTCGGCTCGGCCCCCACCGCGATCTACTGGCACATCAAGACCAAGGACGAACTGGTCCGGCTCGCCGGTGACGCGATCTGGGACGAGGTCGAGCTGCCCGATCTCGACGGCACGGACTGGCGTACGGCCGCCACGGCCACGGCCACCGGCATGCACGCCATGCTCACCCGGCACCCCTGGCTGGGGCAGGCGTTCGGCAGCCACCTCCTCTACGGGCCCGCCAAGAGCCGCTACGACGACCACACCCTCGCCATCCACGAGAAGGCGGGATTCACCGGCGCGGACGCGGATCAGGCGGCCGCCTCGTTGTTCGTCTTCGTACTCGGCAGCGCCCTCGGGCCCGCCGCGCAGCTCTCGCTGACCCGGCGGCTGAGCAGGAACGGCGGAGACGTTGAGCGGCGGATGGCCGACACCATGGCGCAGGCCACCGAGATCGCCATGCGGTTCCCGCGGCTGCGCGAGCGCCTCGGCACCGCCGCCGCGGCCGACTACCTGGGGGCGCCGGACGACAGCTTCGCGTTCGGTCTCCAGGCCATCCTCGACGGTCTCGAAGCACGCCTCGCCGCCGGTGCGGACAACCGCCGCGAGTGATCCTCGCCCGGCCCGGTGGTCGCTAACCACACGTCGTATTCCGGCCAGCGTCCCCGGCGGACTACGGGCAGGGTCGTTCCGTACACCGCGAACGAGGACGGGGAAGATGCACAAGGTCGCCGCGTTGAAGGTGCTGTACTTCGGGACCCCGGTGGTCCTGATCGGCTCGCGTAACGAGGACGGGTCGCCGAATCTCGCGCCGATGTCGTCCGCGTGGTGGCTGGGGGACCGCTGCATGCTGGGCCTCGGCAACAGCGGCCAGACGACGGCGAACCTCAAGCGCGAACGCGAGTGCGTGCTCAACCTCGCGTCCTCGGCGATGGTCGACGCCGTCGACCGGCTCGCGCTGCTGACGGGGAAGCCCGAGGTCCCGGATTTCAAGCTGGAGCAGGGCTACCGGTCCGAGCGGGACAAGTTCGGGACGGCCGGGCTGACCGAGCAGCCCGCCGACCTGGTGGGAGCGCCGCGCGTCGCGGAGTGCCCGATCCAGCTGGAGTGCGTGGTCGAGGCGGCGCATCCGCTCGAAGGCCCGGATCTGCACGCGACCGCGTTCCACGTACGGGTCGTCCGCAGCCACGTCGAGGAAGAGCTGATCATCCCGGGGACGCACTACGTCGACCCGCTGCGGTGGGACCCGCTGATCATGAAGTTCTGTGACTTCTTCGGCGGCGGCGAGAACATCCACCCGTCGCGGCTCGCCGACGGCTGGAACATGCCGCACCGGATGAACGGCGCCGATCAGACCCCTTCCCTGACGCCCAGCCGGTAGGTCTCCAGCCACGCCGACAGCGACAGCGGCTCGCCGTACCGGCCCCAGACCTCGCTGGAGTCGACGACCTGCGGCTCGGTGTCGAGTACCGCGCCCATCAGCATCTGCCGGGCGAGGACCGGGTTGAACGGCCGGATCAGCGGGCTCACGGTGTTGAGCATCCTGACCGGCATCGTGTTCTCGCCCTTGATCTCCACCCCCAGCGCGGCGGCGATGCGCCGGTTGACCGTCCTCAGCGTCAGGTCCTCGGGGCCGCCGAGGTCGGCCGACCAGCCGCGGCCGGGCTGTACGGCGAGGTCCGCCGCGACCCGGGCGACGTCGACGCCGGCCACCCATGACACCGGGTTCTCTCCCGAGCCGAAGATCGTGGCCTTGCCCTTGCCGGTCAGCGACCCGGCGAGCATCTCCACCCAGGTGTCCATGAGGTGGGTCGGCCGCAGGATCGAGTACGGCAGCCCGCTGTCGCGCAGTGCCCGCTCCGCCGCGAACTTGAGCCGGAAGAACGCGACCGGGCTGTCAGGGCGCGCACTGGCGGTGGAGAAGTAGACGAAGTTCTCGAGCGCGGTGTCCTGCGCGACCTCGATGAGGCCGGGGATGCCTCTGCCCTCGATGCCCGTCGGGCCGTTCTTGCCCTTGCCTCCGCCGCCCTGGGCGGTGCAGACGATGGCCCTGGCGCCGGTGACGGCCCGTACCAGCGAGGGCCGGTCGAGCAGGTCACCCGCGACGACTTCGACGCCCCTGGGGGACTTGGCGGAGGACGGATCGCGAGTGACGACCCGCACCGCGTTCCCATCGCTGTGCAGCCGCTCCACGATCTGGCGGCCGAGCCTGCCGGTACCACCGAAAACGACGATCACGCGCCCGCTCCTAACATTGTTCAAAGATCTAACAATGTTAGATATTAGATCGACGATAGGATGCGGCTGTCAACGAGGGGGGCGACGTGACGACGAAGGCTCAGCCCGAGCCGAGCGCCAGCAGGAAGCGGCGGGAGCGGGAGCGTCAGGAGATGCGCGCGAGCCTCCTGGAGGCGGCCAGGGGCATCGCGGCCGAGGAGGGCTGGAATGCCGTCACGATCCGCCGCATCGCCGGCCGGCTCGAATACAGCGCGCCGATTCTCTACCAGCACTTCGCCGGCAAGGAGCAACTGCTCCTCGAGCTGATGACGGTCGGCTTCGCCGAGCTCACCGACCGGTTGAGCGAGGCGGCGAAGGCGTCCCCGGAGGACCGGCTGACCGCGATGGCCGAGACCTACTGGGCCTTCGCCTTCGCCGCGCCCGAGCTCTACCAGGCGATGAACGGCCTGGACGGCGTGCCCTTCGGCACGGCCGAGACGCCGGCCGAGGCCAAGGGTGCCTTCCGGACGCTCCGCATCGCCCTGCAGAGCATCGCGGAGGCCAGGGACGCCGAGCTGGCCGACCCTGCCGGGGCGACCGACACGCTCTGGGCGTTCCTGCACGGATGTGTGTCGCTGGCGATGGCCGGGAGGATCGCCGGCGGAACCGACCGCGCCCGGTCCCTCATGCTGAACGCCCTGGAGTCGCTGTTCGCCGCTCAGCTACGGCATCCAGCCTGAGGGATCCGCGACGGGGCCGTCAGCGCTTCGGGTCGAGGGTGACGGTGTAGAGGGCCTTGCCGTCCAGGTCGCGGAGCCGTACGGTCAGCGCCCCGGCGCCGCCGTCGATGGCGACCTCGCCGAAGAACTGGTAGCCCTCCAGCGGCGACGTGTTGGCGTGCGGCGGGACCTGCTGGAACTTCACCTGCGGCCCGAAGGTGCCGTCGAGGGCGTTGGGCCCGAACCCGCCGGCGTTCAGCGGGCCGGACACGAACTCCCAGAACGGGTCGAAGTCCTGGAACGCGGCCTTGGCCGGGTCGTAGTAGTGCGCGGCCGTGTAGTGCACGTCGGCGGTGAGCCACACGACGTTCCGTACGCGCCGCTTCTTGATGGTGGACAGCACGTCGGCGATCTGCAGCTCGCGGCCGAGCGGCTTGCCACTGTCGCCCTGGGAGACGGCCTCGATGCCGTGCGCGTCGGAGACGACGAGCGACAGCGGCATGTCCGCGGCGACGATCTTCCAGGTGGCCTTGGAGGCGGCCAGTTCGCGCTTGAGCCATTCCGCCTGCGCCGTGCCGAGGATGCCCTGGTCGTCGGCGGTGGCGTTGTCCGGTCCGTTCGCGTCGCGGTAGGTCCGCATGTCGAGGACGAACACGTCGAGCAGCGGCCCGTAGGAGATCTTGCGGTAGACGCGGCCGTGGGTGTTCGGCCGGTCGGTGATCGGCAGGTACTCGAACAGCGCCTGGTGGGCCCGTGCGGACAGCACGTCGACGCGCTTCTCGGTGTAGTTCGGGTCGTCGAGGATCTGCCCGGGCCACCAGTTGTTGTGCGTCTCGTGGTCGTCCCACTGGTTGATCTGCGGGACGACCGCGGCGAGAGCGCGCAGGTTGTCGTCCATGAGGTTGTACCGGTGCTGACCGCGGAACTCCGCGAGCGTCTCGGCGACCTTGGACTTCTCCGGGGTCGTGACGTTCCGGTAGATCCGCCCGTCGGCGAGCTTCACCGTCGCCGGGATGGGGTTGTCGGCGTACCAGTGGTCGCCGCTGCACAGGAAGAAGTCCGGGTCCAGGGCCTTCATCGCCTTGAAGATCCGGTAACCGCCCATGTCGGGGTTGATGCCGAAGCCCTGCCCGGCGAGGTCACCGGACCAGACGAACCGGATGTCGCGGCGCGTGCGGGGCGCCGTACGGAAGGCCCCCTCGGTGGGCGCGGACAGCAGCGACGTGTCGTGCGGGTCGGCGAGGCGCACCCGGTAGTGGATCTGCTGCCCGGCGGGCAGGTCCCGCAGCGGCACCTTCCCCGTCAGGTCGGTGTCCGGCGTCAGCAGCGGACCTCGGACGGTGGCGAACCGCCGGAAGTCGGGCCGGGTGCTCACGTCGACGAGCATCCGCGCGGGCCGGTCGGCGCGGGTCCACACGATCCCCCCGTGGGCGGAGACGTCCCCGCTCTGCACCCCGTGGGTGATCTGCGGGCGCCCGGCCCGTACAAGTGCCGCGGCCTGCGGGCCGGCGCCGAGCAGCGTCGCCCCGCCTCCAGCGATCAGACCGTTGCGGATGAAAGAACGGCGGTCGAGTCCCATCGTGCACTCCTGTCTCAGAAAAACCGGACCGATCGTGGCCGCTCCCGATGTCCGGTACGGGGCCCGGGTGCGGCGTCGAGGTAAACAGCCCCTGCTGACCTGGGACGTCCGGGCCGGTTCCCTCCGGACGATCTGCCTCAGTTCGCTTTACATCTTGTATGGCGAACAGTCACGACGTACGGTCATGGCGTGGATCATCATCCGGTGCTTCACGACGGCGCCCCGGCCGAATCCGGAGCGACGCCGTCGCCGATCGCCGATCCGGCGGTGCCTGAAGGCCGGCTGAGCCTGCGCGAGGAGCAGAAGAGGCTGACCCGCCGCCGGATCCTCGACGGTGCGGTGGCGGTGTTCGAGACCACGTCCTTCGCCGAGGCGACGATGGAGGACATCGCCCGGGCGGCGGGGGTCACCCGGGTGACCGTCTACGCGCACTTCGCCGGGAAGACCGAGATCGTGCGGGCGCTCGTGGCGCACATGTACAAGGTCGCCGACGAGGCCTACACCGACCTGGCCACCCAGCCGGTGTGGACCCGCCAGGCGATCCGCACATGGCTGGAGGGCGCCGCAGGACGCTGGCGCCGGATGGCCCCGGTGGTCCGGGCGCTCGTCGCCGCCGGGCCGACGGCGACCGGCGACGGCGCCCGCGACCGTTCCCGCGCCGCGCGCGAACGCCACGTCGCCCTGCTCACCGAGGACCTCCCACGCTGGCAGGGCACCTCTCCCGCAGAGGCCCGGCAGCGGGCCCTGATGGCCGTGCTGCAGACGGAGTCGTTTCTGGCGGTATGGCTCGCGGGTGAGTGGCCGGTGGCCACCGATGATCCGCTCGAGCTGCTCGTCGACGCCCTGTGCCATCTGCTCGCGCCCGCGCTGGGCGAGCGATCGGGCTGGCGTCTGCGTTCCGGCCTGATCGGCGTGGCCCCCCGTCCCGTGATGTACACCACGTTTCCCCAGAGGAGTCGGTGATGACAACGGTGAAACCCTGGTCCGATCTGCTCGGCGCGTCCGAACGACTGGACGTCGCTCCGGCGTTCGACGAGCTCCGCGAACAGCGCCTGTGCCGGGTCCAACTCCCGTACGGAGAGCCCGCCTGGCTCGTCACCCGCTACGAGGACGCCAAGGTCGTCCTCGGCGATCCGCGGTTCAGCCGGGCCGCCGGCGCCGGGCGCGACGAACCGCGGACACGGCTCCACGTGGGGTCGCCCGGCAACCTTCTGCGCCTGGACCCGCCCGAGCACAGCCGCCTGCGCAGACTCGTGGCCAAGGCGTTCACCGCCCGTCGCGTCGAACAGCTGCGGCCCCGCGCCCAGCAGGTCGCCGACCATCTGGTGGACCGGATGCTGGCCGCCGGACCGCCCTCCGACCTGGTCGAGGACTTCGCGCTGCCCCTGCCGATCACCGTGATCTGCGAACTGCTCGGGGTGCCCGTCGAAGACCGGCACGACTTCCGTCTGTGGTCCGACGCGTTCCTGTCCACCACCAGGTTCACCCCCGAAGAGGTCGCCGAGCACACCGGGAAAATGCGGGACTACATGGCGGGCCTGATCGCCGAACGCCGGAAGGCCCCTCAGGACGACCTGCTCAGCGCGCTCGTCGAGGCGCGCGACCAGCACGACCGGCTGTCAGAGGAGGAGCTCCTGACGATGGCCGAGGGGATCCTGGTCGCCGGTCACGAGACGACGGCCTCGCAGATCCCCAACTTCGTCTACGTGCTGCTGACCCACCCCGAGGCACTCGCGGCCCTACGCGCGGACCCGGACCTGATTCCGCAGGCGGTGGAGGAGCTCATGCGCTACGTCCCCCTCGGGAACGGCGCGGGCAGCGCGCGCTACGCGCTCGAAGACGTCGAACTGGGCGGGGTGACGGTGCGCGCCGGGGAACCCGTGGTGGTCGCCCTGCACTCGGCGAACCGGGACGGATCGGTATACACCGACCCCGCCACGCTCGATCTGGAACGCAAAGAGGCGTCCCACATCGGTTTCGGCCACGGCCCGCATCACTGCCTGGGCGCCCAACTGGCCCGGATGGAGCTCCAGGTCGCCCTGGGCACCCTGCTGCACCGCCTCCCGGACCTGCGGTTCGCCACCTCCGAAGAGGACACCGTCTGGAAGACCGGGGTGGCCACGCGGGCACCCGCGCGGATGCCGATCGCCTGGGACCAGTGAGAACCCGAGGAGACGGGAAGGACACGAAATGACCTGGCTGATCGAGGTGGACGGGCACACCTGCATCGGATCCGGCATCTGCGCGGGAGCCGCACCCGGCCACTTCACGCTCGTCGACGGCACATCCCGGCCCATACGTCGGGAGACCGACCCGGCCGAGCAGGCCGTCGACGCCGCCGAATCGTGCCCGGTCGAGGCGATCAGCATCCGCGACAAGGAGACCGGGGAGATAGTCGCCCCCGAGCAGTGACGGCGTCCAGCCGATCGAGCGGGTGGGCAGGGTCGCCCTGCCCACCCGCTCGGCGCGTGCGTTTGACGGCACCCCTCGGCCGCCTGCACACTTGACTCCATGCCAGCGCGCCAGATCCCGACCGCTCCCGTGGCCTCTCGCCACGCGGTCGCCGCGCTGTGTCCTTCGTGTTGTTGTCGCTGACCTCGTTCAGACCGACCACCAGGCCTGCGGCTCCGCCGCGCTACGAAGGACTTCCCGTTGAACCTGTCCGTCATCCCTGACTTGACCATGCAGGGCGAGGCCGGCCCGTACGCCGCCCGTCCCACCGTCACGATCGGCCGGCTGGCCGGGCTCGTCCGCGAGCTCGCCGCCCGCCCTGGCGACTGGTGGAACCTCGCCCGCTTCGACGGCGTGCCCGTGCGCCTCCCCGGGGAGCAGGAGATCTGGCTGTACGCCTGGGCGCCTGGGCATCGCGCCGCTCCCACCGCCGATGTGCTCGCCGTGCTCGCGGGAGAGCTGTCCGAACGCACGATCACGGACCAGGGGGTCGCCGAGCGCGCGCTGCGGGCCAACCGGGTCCGGGTGTACGGCGGCGGGCACCCGCGTGAGCTGGTGAATCCCGGTCCCGGATACGCGCTCAGCCTCCACGCGACCGTCAGATGAGCGTTCGGTGAACACCGCGCGGGGTCGGCTGCGACCCCGATATTCCGGCCTTAACGTCGTATTCCATGTCCCGCGTCTTTTCCTGGGTGATGCTGGGGGCGAGCATCGTCGCGATGGGCGCGGCAATGATGCTCGGCACCTCCGCTGCCGTGCCGTACTTCGGCCCGACCTGGCCGTTCCTGAGCTTCGGGGGTTCTCCGTCCTGGGCGACGGTCGCGACCCTGACGTGGATCGCGGCGGGGTGCGCGGGAGCCGGAGTGCTGTCCGGGCTGTACGCCCTGCGCCGGGGCCCGTGGGTGAGCCCACGCCGCCTGCTGCTAGCCGGGGTGGTCGTCGCCTGCGTGTACGCGCTGCTTCCGCCCACCGGCTCCGTCGACATGATGAACTACGCCATCTACGGGCGCATCGCCGACCTGGGCCGGAACCCGTACGTCACGACGCCGCTGCGCCTCTCCCACACGGGTGACCCGGTCGGCCTGCTGCTGCCCAGCGGCTGGCAGCGGGTCCCCACCGTGTACGGGCCGGTGATGACCGGAATCCAGTGGCTTGCCGCGCACTTCGGCGGCAACTCGATGGCGCGGATCATCTTCCTGCTCAAGTGGGCCAACGCGGCCGCGTTCATCGGCACCGGGCTGATCCTCGACCGGATGACCGGACCCGACCCGGTGCGCCGGCTCCGCGCCTGCCTGCTGTGGACGGCCAACCCACTGATCCTGTTCTGGATGGTGGGCAGCGGGCACGCGGACGTCTTCGCGGTGTTCTTCCTCGTGGCCGCGCTGTACGCGGCGCGGCGCTCGGCCTTCGCCGGCGGCCTGCTCGGCGGTGCCTCGGTCGCGGTCAAGGCGTCGTTCCTCTTCCCCGCGGCCGGGCTGGTGATCGCCGCCTGGCTGTCCCCGGCGCGGTACCGGCGCGCGGCGGCCACGGTGGTCGGCTTCCTCGTGGTCGGCGTCGGCGGCTACGTGCTGGCCGGGCCGGCGGCGATGCACTCGCTCAACGCCCGGCTCGGCCGCAAGAAGGACCGGTACCTGCCGGTGCCGGAGTTCATCCTGAACCACCACGGGCTCTACATGGTGTGGATGGGCGTGCTCGCGGTCGCGCTGACGGCCTTCCTGTGGTGGCGGGCCGGCCTGCCCTTCGCACTGTGGCGGCAGCCGTCCGCCGAGGCACGGCGGCTGCCGCTCGACGTGCTGCCCGTGGCCGTGCTGGCGTTCGGCACCACCCTCGTCTCGCCGCTGCAGTACCCCTGGTACGACGCCATGCTGCTGCCGATGCTGGCGCTGCTGCCGTACCGGCGGCTGGACTGGACCGTCATCGTCCGCGGCGTCCTGCTCGGGGTGTTCACCCTTCCTGGCGTCCGCGTGAACGGCTACCAGCACCTCGGCGTGCGCTGGGTCAACCTCGTCTGGCTGGCGGTGTTCGTCCTCGTCGTGTGGCGGACGAGCCGCCGCGCCCCCGCCGAGGAATCGCCCGTCGAGCCGTCGACATTCGTGCCTCCGGCACCTCCCCCGTCGGCGCCCTCCTCGACCGCCCCGGCGGCCTGACGCCGCACGGCCCGCCCGATCGCCGTCCTGGCAAGATACGCGGCATGGAACGTGTGCTTGGAATCGGTGGATACTTCATGCGGGCCGGCGACCCGGCGGCGCTGAGCGCGTGGTATCGCGATTGCCTGGGCCTGGATGCCGATGAGAACGGCCTGTGGCGTCAGGGAGCCGGACCGACGGTGTTCGCGACGTTCGAGTCCGAGACCGACTACTTCGGGTCCCGTGCCCAGCAGACCATGCTCAACTTCCGGGTCCGCGATTTGGACGCGATGCTCGCGCAACTGCGCGCCAAGGGAGCGGACGTGGCCGAAGAGACGCAGGACATGGAGGGTGTCGGTCGATTCGGCTGGGTCACCGATCCTGCGGGCAATCGGGTCGAGCTGTGGCAGCCCGCCTGACCGCGTCCGCACGCAGGCGGTGACATGCCGGCGGTCCAGGGTCGTTACCGCTCGGGGTCCTCGCCGTACGGGGCGTCGAGCCGCCAGGCGTACCGAGGGTCCGTGGGCTCGCGCCGGCGCGACCGGAACATGACGCGGAACAGGAAGAGCACGCCGAGGGCGCCGACGAGGCCGGGCGCGACCCAGACGGGGGCCTTCCCGGCGAGATAGGTCCACGCGACGGCGAGGAACAGGACCGCCGCCAGCAGCGACGACGGGTCGAACCTATGCCGGAACACGGGTGACCTCCATGTCCCCGACCGTGCTGCGCAGACGCAGCTCGATGATCGGCGCCGCGCCGTTCTGCGGCGCGTCCGGCTCGAGGACGCGGACGACCCGGGCGCGGGGGCCGCCGGTGATCTGGCGGTCCACGGTGATGTCGCCGAGGAACGCCTGGGCGTTCAGCTCGACGCGCGCCGTGGCGGGCAGTTTGACGTTGAGCACCCCGACCGTCACCGTGGCGGTGACGCGGATGCGCTGTCCGGGAGTGAGCGGCACCGAGGTCAGGTCGACGGCGCCCTCGCCGACGAGGACCTTGTGCGACCGCTCGGCCTGCGACACGTCGGCGGGCCGCCACGCGGAGGCGTGTGTCCTTCGCGCGACGGACGGATCGCCGGCGATCGAGGTCGATGCGAGGGCGAGAGACATGATCGCTCCAACGAAGATCAGCTTGCGGTCCCGGCCGAACCAGGAGCCGACGAAAAGACCGGCCGCGACCACGATGAGTGCGCCGGCGATGATGGTCTGGAGGCCGTCCAGGTCGGGCCGCCTATCGCCGACGGCGTAGAGCACGCCCGCCACCAGGACGGCGGTCACCAATGTGCACGCCGTCAGGTACGACCGGCGCCGGCGTGGAATGACCGGCGAAGGCGTCGGCGGCGAGGGGGGAGGCGGTGCCGTTTCTTGCGGCGCCGTGCCGGCCAGACGAGCAAGATCGATCATACCGTTGGGCATCCGGTAGGGCGGAGCGGCGGGTGCGGCCGGGGGAGTCCACGACGACAGGGGACGGCCCTTGACCCGGTCGGGGAGGCTGCGGGCGAGCGGGACGAGGTCGACGCCGCGGGAGCGCGCCGTGAACAGCGTGAGGGCGAACACCACGACCACCGCGAGCGCGTTGGGAGAGGTCCAGTCGCCCGCGATCCCGAGGACGGCGC
Source organism: Actinoallomurus acanthiterrae (assembly GCF_054775715.1). Lineage (NCBI taxonomy): Bacteria > Bacillati > Actinomycetota > Actinomycetes > Streptosporangiales > Thermomonosporaceae > Actinoallomurus > Actinoallomurus acanthiterrae. Next base: position 1,502,544 of record NZ_BAAHCO010000001.1, read on the forward strand.
CCGCGCCCAGGGCGGCGCCGAGCAGCGCGAGCGCGGTGTCGCCGTCGAACAGCCGGCGGCCGAACCGCTCGATCTTCGACGGGCCCCCGTCGGGCTGCCCCATGAGCAGGAACGCCCCGATGTACAGCACGACGCCGACCCCCGTGGCGAGGACGAGCAGCGCGAACCCGACGCGGAACACGAGCGGGTCGATGCCCGTGTAACGCGCCAGGCCGGCACACACCCCCGTGATGAGCCGGCCTTCCTGCGAGCGGGTGAGCCGCCGCGGCGGCGCGCCGCTGTCCTCGGTCATGAGGACATCGTCCCGAACGCCACCGTCGATCACCATCCGGGAGACCCCTGACACGTCCCTGAGGGACGTTCCGGGGAGAGCCCCGATGCGATCCGGCACGGAACGTGTGACGATCGACCTGTGCCCGAAAACCCTGGTGAGGCCGGCGACGGTCGCCCCCGTCTCGAACGACGCGCCGACGGCCGAGTCGTCGGCGGCGTCTGCCGTGGCCTGGCCGAACATCTGGGGCTCGACCTCGTCGTCGTGCGCGTGGCGTTCGCCGTGCTCATCGCGGCCGGGGTGGGCGTCATCGCGTACGTCGCGCTGTGGCTGCTCGTCCCTCCACGGGTCGAGTCCCGGCCGTCGCGCGACTGGGCGCAGCTGCTCGCGTACGGCGTGCTCGTCGGCGTGCTGTCGACGTTCACGATGACCTCGGCCACGGAGGCCTGGGCCCTGTGGCCGGTGGTGGCGGGCGGCATCGGCGTCGGCATCATCTGGCAGCAGGCCGACCCCGAACACCGGCGGCGCTGGGCCCGTAACACCCGCTCCCTGTGGATCCGCAGCGTCGTCGGCGCGGCCCTCGTGACCGCGGGGCTGGTGGCCTTCCTCGTCCAGAATCTCAAGCACGTCGGGCAGGTCCTGCTCGGCTCGGGCATCATCGTCGCCGGCGTCGCCGTCATCGTGACGCCCTGGCTGCTGCGCATGTGGCGCGACCTCGACGACGAGCGCCGGGAGCGGATCCGATCACAAGAGAGGGCCGAAGTGGCCGCGCACGTACATGACTCGGTGCTGCACACGCTCACGCTCATCCAGCGCAACGCGCACGACCCGAAAGAGGTCCAGCGGCTGGCGCGCGCACAGGAGCGCGACCTGCGCGCCTGGCTGTACCAGCCGAAGGCCGACGCCGAGCAGGTGCTCGCCGCCGCCGTACGGAAGATCTCCGCGGAGGTGGAGGACCACCACGGCGTGCCGATCGAGGTCGTCTGCGTCGGCGACTGCCCGCTCGACGACCGGCTCGGCGCGATGCTGCAGGCGGCCCGCGAGGCCATGGTCAACGCCGCCAAGTACGCGGGGAACGAGACCGCGCCGCCGTCCGTCTCGGTCTACGCGGAAGTGGACGGCGACGATGTGATGATCTTCGTACGGGACCGGGGACGGGGTTTCGACCTCGACGCCGTGCCGGCGGACCGCATGGGCGTCCGGGAGTCCATCATCGGAAGGATGGAGCGCAACGGCGGCAAGGCGGAGATCCGTACGGCTCCGGGCGAGGGCACCGAAGTGAGACTGGAGTTGAAACGGACATGACGCGTGTGGTGCTGGTCGACGACCACCAGATGTTCCGCAGCGGCGTGAAGGCGGAGCTGGGCGACTCGGTGGAGATCGTCGGTGAGGCGGGCGACGTCGACGAGGCCCTCGAGGTCATCGCGGCGACCCGGCCCGACGTCGTGCTGCTCGACGTCCACCTGCCCGGCGGCGGTGGTGTCGAGGTGCTGCGCCGGGTGCTCGGCGGGACGCGGGGCAGCGGTACGGCCGAGGCCGCGACGACGCGGTTCCTGGCGCTGTCGGTGTCGGACGCGGCCGAGGACGTCATCGGCGTGATCCGCGGCGGCGCCCGCGGCTACGTCACCAAGACGATCTCGGGGCCGGAGCTGACGAACGCGATCGGCCGGGTGGCCGAGGGCGACGCGGTCTTCTCGCCCCGGCTCGCCGGGTTCGTGCTGGACGCCTTCGCCGCGACCGACGCCCCGCCCATCGACCCCGAGCTGGACCAGCTCACCCAGCGCGAGCGCGAGGTGCTCCGGCTGATCGCCCGCGGCTACGCGTACAAGGAGATCGCCAAGGAGCTGTTCATCTCGGTCAAGACCGTCGAGACGCACGTGTCATCGGTCCTGCGCAAGCTCCAGCTGTCCAACCGCCACGAGCTGTCCCGCTGGGCCGCCGCCCGCCGTCTCGTTTAGGGGGTGACCTCGCGCAGCTCGCCGGACTTGACATCGAAGACGAAGCCGCGGACGGAGTCCTTGTGCGGGATGAACGGGTCGGCCGTGATCCGTCTGATCGACTCGCGCACGTCCTCGTCCAGGTCGGTGAACGCCTCGACCGCCCAGCCGGGCTCAAGGCCGGTGTCGGCCTTGAGCTGCGCGCGGAACCCCTCGTCGGTGACGCTGAGCAGGCCGCACCCGGTGTGGTGGATCAGGATGATCTCACGGGTCCCGAGAGAGCGCTGGCTGATCGCGACCGAACGGATCACGTCGGCGGTGACCACACCGCCGGCGTTGCGGACGATGTGCGCGTCACCGATCTCCAGGCCCAGCAGGGCGAACAGATCGAGCCGCGCGTCCATGCAGGCCACGACCGTCAGGTGCCGCTCTGGTGCCGCCGACAGACCGCCGGTGTCGAAGCCTTCGGCATAGCGCCGGGCGTTCGCCAAGAGTTCGTCGGTCACGGACATGCGATCACTCCTCCGCTCATCATCGCTCGCCCTATTTGACCACGAAGCAGATTTCGTGAATTCGCCGCCCACTGTCCAGACGTACCGCCGTGCCAGGCGGGCCTCCAGGGCGACACGGTGTGTGATTGCGCAACTACTGAATCGGAGGTACGGACGTAGGTACAATCGAGTTGATGTAGGTACATCAAGGGGGAGTGATGAGCACTGTTTCGGTCCGAGAGTTCTCTTACAACCCCAGCGCGATCTTCGCGCGTGTCGAGCAGGGTGAAACCATCCAGGTCACCCGGCATGGAAACGTGATCGCTCTCTTGCTCCCGGGCAGCGGCACTCTCGGGCGGTACTCCCCGCTTGTGGCCAAGGGCCTCCTGAGGCTGAAGTCGACGACGACCAGTGACCTCGACCGCCTTCCGCGGTACGCCGCACCGGCAGATGCCTCGCCACTGGACCTGCTCCTGGCCGAACGAGAGGAAGACGACCGGTGATCTATCTGGACGCCTCGGCGCTGATCACCCTCATCGCCGGTCGCTCGTACGTCCGCGAGCTACGGGACTTCCTGTCGACCCGGCCCGCGATGCCCATGGGAACGAGCACCATCGGATTCGTTGAGACGGTCCGTACCCTTGACCGTGTCGGTGACTTCCCGCATGTCATGCAGGAGCTGACCCGGGACTTCACCGAGATCCTGGTCACCGACGAGGTACGGGACGCCGCCGCGCTCCTCCCTCCGGGGATCAGGACGCTCGACGCAATCCATGTGGCCAGCGCACAGATCATCGGTGATGCGCTGGAGGCCTTGGTCACCTATGACAAGCGCATGCTGGAGATCGCCCGGTCTGTCGGACTGCCGGCCGAAGCGCCTGGCTTCGCGTAACGGCCGTCGTTCAGCGGCGGACCATGGGGACGTGGGGGATGCCGTCCTCGACGTACTCGGGGCCGTCGACGACGAAGCCGTATCGCGCGTAGAAGCCGTTCACCTGCGTCTGGGCGTCGAGCCGGGCCGTACGCTCGCCGATGACCTCCAGCGCGGCCTCCATCAGCCGTGCCCCCAGCCCGCGTCCGCGCGCGTGCGGCGCCGTCACGACCCGGCCGATCCGCGCGCCGTCCGGGTCGTCCAGGACGCGCAGGTACGCCTCCGGGGCATCCGAGTCGCCGGACAGCCAGACGTGCCGGGTGCCGGGCTCGGTGTCCCGCCCGTCTAGCTCCGGGTACGGGCACTCCTGCTCTACGACGAAGACGTCCACCCGGAGCTTCAGCAACGCGTAGAGGGTGCCGGAATCCAGCTCCGTGAATGCTGCCACCTGCGGTTTCGTGTCACCCATGACCCACGATCCTAAAGACCCCCGCCGTCATCCTCCTCACCGGAGGAGCACCTGTGCCCCCGGAGAGGTTCCGGGGGCCACAGGGCCGTACGTGCGACGTCGGCGTCACACCTCGATCTCCTCCTCGATGCCCTTGAGGTGGTGGCGGGCCAGTGCCAGATTCGCTCTGGCCCGGTCGAGCGCCAGGTAGAGGAACAGGCCCTTGCCCTTGCGCCCGGTGATGGGACGGATGATGTGGTACTGGGTGGAGAGGGTGATGAGGATGTCCTCGATCTCCTCCTTGATGCCGAGCTGTTCCATCGTGCGCAGCTTGGCGCGTACGACCTCGGTATTGCCCGCCGCGGCGATCTGGAGGTCGAGCGCCTTCGAGCCGCCCAGGATGCCGAGCGCCATGCCGCTGTTGTAGTCGACGACGGCGGCGCCGACCGCGCCATCGACGGCCATCATGCTCTTCAGTGCCAGATCCAGGTTGGACATGCGTGATCCTTTCGGGTTACGGGAGTGCGGGGCGCTGGGGGCCGGGCGCCGTGTCGACCAGGTGATCGGCACCTTTGTCAGCCTTTCTCGCAGACCGCCGAGCCGAGGCTTCGTCATGTCAGCTCCTCGAGCCCGGCCCGGAGTCGGAGGAGCACGTCCAGTTCGACCGGCGCCCACCGGCCGGGTGCCGGCGTGTCCGGCGTGCTCTCGCCGGCGCTCGGCGGCGGCCGGCGACGGCGCCTGACCGGAAGCGCGGGGGGTTCGCGCCGGGGTGGCCGGACCAGCTCGGCGGCGGTGAGGGCGCGGACCGCGGTGAGGCATCCGAACGTCGTACGCCCCAGGACGCGCGCCAGGTCGGCGGGCGTACGGCGGCCGTCCGCGTTGAGGAGGACCTCGATCTGCGGAGCGGTCAGGACGATCCGCCGGCGGCGCACCGTGCGGACCGGGACGACCGGAGCCCGGTCCACCAGCGTCGGCGGCCACCCGCCGTCGGGCGCCTCGCGCCGGCGCGCGCACTCGCGCAGCAGCGCCGCGGGAGAGATCCGGCATTCCGGGGCGGGCCGGCGCGGCGCGACTTCGGTGAAGGACGGGACCGCGGCCGAGTCGAGCAGGAAGTACACCGCGTCGAAGATCGCCAACAGCGCCCGCGCCTCCCGTTGCCACCCGACGGGATCGCCCGGGGCGGGCGGAGGTACGTCACGGGGCCGGTCGGGCGCGGGCGACCGCTCAACGGGAGCCGGCGGGGTCGCGCCGGGTGCGGGGCGGGTCCGGCCGGGCGATCGTTCCGCGGGAGCCGGTGAGCCCGCGCCGGGTACGGGCGTCCAGCGGCTCTCGGCGAACGTGACGAACCCGTCGGCGAGGTGGAGCGCGCCGTCGTCGCCGACCCGCAGCACGCCGGTTCGGCGGTCCTTTTCGGCCCGGCGTAATGCCGAGATCAATGTGGGCTCATCCGGTGCCTGAGGCGGAACGGCCGTTTCGGCCACGGCGTGCGGTGGTTCGTGAACTCGCCCCTGGCGTGCCGCCTCATCGCCGCGCACGTTCGGACCCCGCCATTTCCTTGACCATTCCCTGCAGGCGATGCCGGGCCAATGCCAGATTTCCCTGTGCGCGGTCGATCAGCAGGTGCAGGAAGAATAATGCGTCGACGTCCGTGTCCACGGCGGCGAGCAGGTGGTATCCGTTCGCACCGCAGACGATGACCTCCTGGATGTCATCGCCGGTGGCGGTGCTGCTCATCGCCGGGTCGGCCAGGATCGCGCGGACGACCTCGGTGGTGCCCGCGGCGTTCTCGTGCCGGTCGACCAGGTCCTCGCGGCCGGCCGCCGCGACGCAGAGGCCGGTGGCGCAGTCGACGAGCGTGACGCTCCGCGCGCCGGGAACGCCCATGAGCCGCGAAAGGCACCCGTCGATGCTCAGCACGCATTGCCCCCTGATCGGAATGAGGTTTCCAGGAGGCTGAGACGCTACATCGCCCAGGGCCCACGTAGAGCGTAATAGTGCAAATTTCGTCCGTTATCCAAGAAAAACTGATTCGCGGCGCTTTGGGGGAAGAATACTTTTCGGTATTTGAAATTCGGCCGTCTCGTGGTGGCGAGAGTCCGCAGTCGATGGCGGAGGCGCGCCCGTACGGGCCGCGACGGTCACAGCAGGGCGGCCAGCAGGCGTTCCTGGAAGGCCGTGGCGTCCACGCCGACCGCGACCTTGACGGCCGGGCGGTCGCCCTCGTCGGCGTACCGGCGGCGGTCCCACAGCGTCGTGCCCCGGGTGCGCTCGCCGCGCAGCTCGACCCGTACGGGCCGTTCGGCGTACTCCGCGAGGGACGGGTCGGCGATGAGCATCGCGGCCAGCGCGTCGTGGATCACCGCTCCCCGGGTGCCGAGCGAGCGGGTGTAGGCGACGGCGTAGAACTCCAGGATCCGGGCGGCGAAGCGCGCGGTCTCGGAGTCGGCCTCGGCGAGCCGGTCCAGCCACCTGCCGTCGACCGCCGTCGGGTGGGTCGCGTCGAGCGGCACCAGCGTGACCGGCCAGCCCGCGCCCAGGACCAGCTCGGCGGCCTCCGGGTCGTGCCACACGTTCGCCTCGGCGTGACTGGTGATGTTGCCCTGGTGGTCGAACGCGCCGCCCATCACCACCACCTCGCGGAACAGCGTCGGCAGCGACGGCTCCAGCAGCAGGGCGATGGCGAGGTTGGTGAGCGGGCCGACGGCGAGGAGCGTCAGCTCGCCGGGGTTCTCCCGGCCGAGCCGGATGATCTGCTCCGGTGCGGAGATCTCGACCGGGCGGCCCGTCGGCTCGGGCAGTCCGGTCTCGCCCAGGCCGTCGGCGCCGTGCCACTCGTGCGCGTACTCGGCCTCCTGGGCCATGGGGCGGATGGCGCCCACGGCGACCGGGACCCCGGCCAGGCCGGCGCGTTCGAGGACCCGGAGCGTGTTGAGCGCGCCGACGTCGGGGGCGACGTTGCCGTGCACGGTGCCGACGGCGACGAGCTCCGCCTCACCGGCCTTCACGAGCGTAGCCAGGTACAGCAGGGTGATCGCGTCGTCGATGCCGGTGTCGCAGTCCAGCAGGATCTTCGGTGCCACGTTGTGCGCTTCCTGAGGGGTGAAACGACCGGCTCCGGGGTCCGTCGCCGGTCATGAGGATCTTGTAGGGGTCCGGGTCCGAGTCCTGCCGGGCCGCTCTTGGGGGCTATGCGGCCGGAACGATCTGGAACGCCTCGGCCAGGCGGCCCTCGGGGAGCCCGCCGGCAGCGGCGTTCGCGCCCATCCAGGTGCGCAGCATCCCCTCCAGGTCGTCGTGGTGGGACACCTGGCTGACGTGGGAGCGCAGCGCCGCGAGCTTGCGGTCGAAGACGTCCGTGACGTCGACGTACTCGCCCAGGGACGGCCCGCCGGTCACCCAGATCTCCCGGGCGGTCCAGGCTTCCAGGCCCTCGGCGCGCAGTTCCGGGAAGGCGTACGGGTTCCGGGCGTCGGGGTAAACGGCGTCGAACGCGGCCGATCCCACGGCCCGGTGGTCCGGGTGGCCGGCGTAGATCCGTTCGTAGTTCCGCTCGGGGCTGGGGATGACCACCCGGTCGGGGCGGACCTGCCGGATGACGCGCGCGATGTCGCGGCGCAGGTCGAGCGTCGCCTCCACGCGCCCGTCGGGGTACCCGAGGAAGCGCACGTCGGTGACGCCGACGCACTTGGCCGCCGCGGTCTGCTCGGCCCGGCGCAGCGGGCCCATCTCCTCGCGCGGCACGTCGTCGTCGAAGCCACCCGCGTCACCGTCGGTGACCAGGAGGTACGCGACCTCGATGCCCGCGTCGGTCCACGTCGCGACCGTGCCGGCACAGGAGAAGTCGATGTCGTCGGGGTGGGCCATCACCACGAGCGCGCGCTCAACGTCGTCGATCACGTTTCGACATCTTACGGAGATTCAGCCTTTAACCCATCAATCAGCCACAACTCTGGCGTCATGGGGTCGGACGCGGTATTCCGGGAACCATGAAGAAATTGATCGGTGACGTCGACGACGTCGTCCTCGACGCCCTGCGCGGCGTGGCGGCCGCACATCCGTCCCTGCGGGTCGACCTGGACCAGCGGATCATCGTCCGGGCCGACGCTCCGCGTACCGGCAAGGTCGGGTTGGTCTCCGGAGGGGGCTCCGGCCATGAGCCGCTGCACGGGGGTTTCGTCGGGTACGGCATGCTCGACGCCGCCTGTCCCGGCGAGGTCTTCACCTCACCGGTGCCGGACCAGATCCTCGCCGCGACCACCGCGGCGTCCGGCGGCGCCGGGGTCGTGCACCTCGTGAAGAACTACACCGGTGACGTCCTGAACTTCCAGATGGCCGCCGAACTTGCCGAAGACGAGGACGTCGAGGTCGTGCCCGTCGTGATCGACGACGACGTGGCGGTGCAGGACAGCACGTTCACCGCCGGACGGCGGGGCACCGGGGCGACCCTCTTCGCGGAGAAGACCGCCGGGGCGCTGGCCGAGGCCGGCGGCTCGCTGCAGGACGTCGCCGCCGTCGCCCGCGAGGTCAACGAGCGGACCCGTTCCTTCGGGGTAGCGCTGACCGCCTGCACTGTGCCCGCCGCCGGGCGCCCTACGTTCGAACTCGGCGACGACGAGATGGAGCTGGGCATCGGCATCCACGGCGAGCCCGGCCGGGAGCGTACGAAACTCCGCCCCGCCCCGGAGATCGTCGACGTGGCGCTGTCCGCGATCAACGACGACATGCCGCTGTCCGGATCCGAGGTCCTGGTGATGGTCAACGGCATGGGCGGCACGCCGCTCATGGAGCTGTACATCGCCTACGCGGCCGCAGCCGAATGGCTGGGCGGACACGGCGTCACGGTGGCGCGCTCCCTCGTCGGCAACTATGTGACCAGCCTGGAGATGGCCGGCGTCATGATCTCGGTCCTGCGCCTCACGCCCCAGCTCACCGAGCTGTGGGACGCGCCGGTCGAGACGCCCGGCCTGCGGTGGGGACGTTGATGGACGCGCGCCGCTGGATCGAACGCTTCGCCGAACTGGTCGCGGCCGACGCCGACCGCCTCACGAGGCTCGACGCCGCGATCGGCGACGGAGACCACGGCGCGAACCTCAACCGCGGTCTGCGGGCGGCCGTCGAGGCCCTCGGCCCCGACCTGCCGCCCGGCAAGGTGCTGATGACCGCCGGCCGAACACTCATATCCAAGACCGGCGGGGCGTCCGGACCGTTGTACGGCGGCGCGCTACGCCGCGCGGGCAAGGCCCTCGGCGACACCGACGACGTGGACGCCGCCGCTCTCGGCACGGCCCTGCAGGCCGCCCTGGACGCCGTACAGGACCTGGGCAAGGCCGTCGAAGGGGACAAGACAATGGTCGACGCCCTCGCCCCCGCGGTGCAGGCGTACGGGGCCGCCGCCGGGGACGGGGTGGCGACCGCCGCGCAGGCGGCCCTGGAAGCCGCGGAGAAGGGCGCTGAGGCCACGGTTCCGATGCAGGCGCGCAAGGGGCGGGCCAGCTACCTCGGACCCCGCAGCGTCGGCCACCTGGACCCCGGAGCCGCCTCCACCGTGCTGCTGTTCCGCGCCCTCGCCGACGTGGCCGACGACACGGCCTGAGTGCGACCGGCCGGGCCCGGGCGATGGCGTCGCTCGGGTTATGGACCGGTCGAGTGGGCCTCTTTTGGATCTGTTCACCGGGCCGTAGCGGGCACCAGGGTGGAGCGTGCGCCGCGAGGCCCGGTGAGGCGCCGGCGGCGCGGTGACCGTGCGGGCGCGGCGTAGGGATCCGCCGCGACCTGCCCCTTTTCCGAACCGCGGAGGCCGGGTGTGGAAGCAGCGATCAACGAGTTGGACCGATGGCTCAGGCATGAGTTCGTCGACCTGAACACCGAGCTGGAAGAGGCGTACTTCTCGGCGCGCGCCGAGATCCTCGACGGCCCGGACCTCGGGAAGACCAAACAAGCGATCGCCGTGGACGGCGCGAGGCTGATCGCCCGGATCGCCGAGGCTGGCCGGATCCCGGCGGACGCCCAGAAGAGATACCGGCTCCTCGGCGCCGTCGGCTTCTACCTGGCGGCCTGCCGCAGGCACGAGGTGGAGCCCGCCGGCGAATCGCTCGTCCCCGCGTGGTCGCTGGCGAACCGGCTCGGCTCATCGCTCGGCGTGGCCCCAAGATTCGTATTCGCGCACCAGTCGATCTACAACCCGGCGGTACGCGGCGTGTTCCTGACCTTCACCTCGCTCCCCGACGAGCAGGTGTGGATCCGGGGCAACGCGCTGGGGGTCCTGGCCTACCAGCGAGCGGCCGACGCGCTGCGCCGGATCCCGCCGATGGGGGTCTCGAACCCGATGGCGACGTACCTGTTCGAACAGGCGCGGGCGGCGCTCGACGACGTGCTGCGCTCCAACCGGATGCTCGGCGACGAACTCGACCCCGACCGGTTCTTCTTCAACATCCGCCCGTACTTCAAGCCCTATCGCGTCGGCGCGGCCGAATGCCGAGGCGTCAACGCCGGCGACTTCGCCGCGATCAACGAGATCGATCTTCTGCTCGGACTGTGCGACGCCGGGGACCCCTTCTACCAGCACGTCGTCACGGAGAAGTACCCGTACGTCCCGCCCGAGGATCAGGCGCCCCTGCGGGCGGCGGCCCTCGCCGAACCCCTGCTCGACATGATCCTGCACGAGGCCGCGAGTGGGTCCATCGGTGAACGGCTCCGGCTGAACGGGGAGCTGTTCCTCGCGGTGTGCCGATCGCACGCCGCCGCCTACACCTTTCATCACCACAGGCTGGTCAAGCCGTTCCTCGAACGGCCGGCCGAGGACGCGCCGCCGGAGCGCCGGGAGGATCTGACAGCCAGCGGACCGCCCCTCGAAGTCGTGATCAGCGGTCTTGCGCGGCTGAGTGACCTCCGTGCGGGACGTGACCGGCCGGGCCTAAGGACCGCGGGAGCCTCCCTGAACAGGCTCCGGGCGCTCCTGGCGACCGATGCCTGAGGCGACGAGTGCCGCCGCGCCGGTGGGCGCCGTGACGCCCGCTCGGTTCAGGCGGCACTTCCCGACCTTGCGGAGTCGCGTGCACCTGGCCTCCTGCAGCCAGGGTGCCGTCTCCGACGCCCTGGCCGACGCGATGAAGGAGTTTCAAGCCGTGATGTACGGACCCGGCGACCCATGGGAACCGTGGATCCGGTGCGTGGACGACGCGAGGCGACGCTTCGCCGAATTCATCGGTGCCCACCCCGACGAGGTGGCGATCCTGTCCTGCGCGTCCGAAGCGGCCTACCAGGTCGCTTCGGGGTTCACCTGGTCGCCGGGAGACGCGATCGTCACCACCGACCTGGAATTCCCTTCGGTCGCCCATGTCTGGCTCGCTCAGCGGACGCGTGGCGCCGCAGTGCGTTTCGCGCCGTCCACCGAGGGATTCGCCACGGTCGAAGGCTACGACCGGATGATCGGCGCGGGTGTGCGACTGGTGTCGGTTCCGCTGATCAGCTATCGGCATGGCCAGCGCCTTCCGGTGGCGGAGATCATTTCACTCGCACACCACCGGGGTGCCCAGGTGATCGTCGACGCCTACCAGGGGCTCGGCGTCGAACGGGTGGACGTCACCGAGATCGGCTGCGACTACCTGATCGGAGGGGCGTTGAAATACCTGCTCGGGATCGCCGGGATCGCGTTCCTCTACGTCCGGGGCGGACTCGCCCGAGACCGGGACCCGGAGCTGACCGGATGGTTCGGACGGGCCGATCCCTTCTCCTTCGATCCGCACGGGCTCGACTACGCCGCGACGGCCCGCCGCTTCGAGGTCGGCACCCCATCGGTGGCGGCGGCCTATGCCACGGTCGCCGGCCTGCGGCTGTTGTCGGCGGTGGACGCGGCGGCGATCACGGCGCACGTCTCCGGCCTCACCGGTCACCTGCACGCGGAACTGACCCGGCTCGGCGTACGAGTGGCCTCTCCGGCCTCGGCCGAGTCACGGGGGCCCCAGGTCGCCTTCCACGACCCGGATCCCGGGCGCCTGGCGGCCCTCCTCGCCGCACGCGGCATCCTCACCAGCCCGCGAGGTGGTCTCCTGCGCCTCGCCGTCCATTACTACAACGACGAATCCGACGTGGAGGCCGTCGTCCGGGCCCTCGCCGAGCACCTTCCGGACGGAATCGGCTGACCTGGCCGGTTCCCGGCACGCCGGCTGGCGCGATTAGGGCGTTGTGCGGCTCATGTCCGGAATGCGAGAACATCGGGACATGAGCACCGTGGGAATCGTGCTGATCTCGCACAGCCGGGCGCTGGCTGAGGGGGCCGCCGAACTCGCCGCCCAGATGGGCGTGGGAGAGGTCACCGTACGGCCCGCCGGAGGCGACGGCGAGGGCGGACTGGGCACCAGCATCGACCTGGTCGAGCGGGCCGTACGGGAGGCCGACGGCGGCGCCGGGGTCGTGCTGATCGCCGACCTCGGCTCCTCGGTGCTGACCGCCCGGACGTACCTGGAGGATCTCGAAGACAGCCGGGCCGGCCGCCCCGGCGAGCCCGAGACGAAGATCGTGCTGGCCGACGCGCCGTTCGTCGAGGGCTCCGTCGCGGCGGCCTCGGCCTCGGCGGGGGGCGCCGACGTCGCCGCCGTCGCCCGCGCCGCCCACGAGGCGTACGCCTTCCGCAAGACGTGACCCCAACGCGCCGCGGCTGACAATCCGCGGCCCGTGGCAGCGCGCGACCTCGCGAAACGCGGTGTCCTGTGGGGCCGGATGGGCGCATCGGACTCGGAGTGTCCGCGTCAGGGAATAACCTCTATTGAGTGTCGACGCTCGTAAGCCACCCTCTTCTCGACGGACTCAACGACGCCCAGCGCGCGGCGGTCGCTCATCATGGCGGTCCGCTGCTGATCGTCGCGGGTGCGGGGTCGGGCAAGACCCGGGTCCTCACCCACCGCATCGCCTACCTGCTCGGGGAGCGGGGCGCGCAGCCCGGTGAGATTCTCGCGATCACCTTCACCAACAAGGCCGCCGGGGAGATGAAGGAGCGCGTCGACGCGCTCGTCGGGCCGCGGTCGCGGGCGATGTGGGTGATGACGTTCCACTCCGCCTGCGTGCGCATCCTGCGCCGGGAGGCGAAGCGGCTCGGCTTCCCGTCCGGATTCTCGATCTACGACCAGGCCGACTCGCAGCGGCTGATGGCGCTGGTCTGCCGCGAGCTGGACCTGGATCCGAAGCGCTATCCGCCGCGGAGCTTCTCCGCGCAGGTCTCCAACCTGAAGAACGAGCTGATCGACTACGAGACCTTCCGCGGGCAGGCCTCGACGCACATGGAGAAGACCCTCGCCGAGGCGTACGAGACCTATCAGACCCGGCTGCGGCAGGCCGGGGCGATGGACTTCGACGACCTGATCATGACGACGGTCAACCTGCTGCAGGCCTTCCCCGACGTCGCCGAGCACTACCGGCGGCGGTTCCGGCACGTCCTCGTCGACGAGTACCAGGACACCAACCACGCGCAGTACATCCTGGTCCGCGAGCTGGTCGGGCAGCCGGGCGACGAGGACGACCTGCCGCCCGCCGAGCTGTGCGTGGTCGGCGACGCCGACCAGTCGATCTACGCCTTCCGGGGCGCGACGATCCGCAACATCCTGGAGTTCGAGCGCGACTACCCCGACGCGGCCGTCATCCTGCTCGAGCAGAACTACCGCTCGACCCAGACGATCCTGTCGGCGGCCAATGCGGTGATCGAGCGCAACGCCGACCGCAAGCCCAAGCGCCTGTGGTCCGACCAGGGCGAGGGCCCGAAGGTCACCGGGTACGTCGCCGACAACGAGCACGACGAGGCGGCGTTCGTCGCCCAGGAGATCGACCGGCTCAGCGACGAGGAGGAGGTCGCGGCCGGGGACGTCGCGGTGTTCTACCGCACCAACGCCCAGTCGCGTGTCTTCGAAGAGGTCTTCATCCGGGTCGGCCTGCCGTACAAGGTCGTCGGGGGTGTCCGGTTCTACGAGCGCAAGGAGATCCGCGACCTGCTGGCCTACCTCCGGGTGCTCGCCAACCCCGAGGACACCGTCAGTCTCCGCCGGGTCCTCAACGTTCCCAAACGGGGCATCGGCGACCGCGCCGAGGCGTGTGTGGAGGTCCTCGCCGGCCGTGAGCGCATCTCGTTCTGGCAGGCGCTGCGCCGCGCCGAGGAGGCCCCGGGCATCGCCACCCGCTCGCTGAAGCAGATCAAGGACTTCGTCGCGCTCCTGGACGAGCTGGGCGAGATGGTCGACACTGCGACGCCGACTGAGCTGATCGAGGCGATCCTGACCAAGAGCGGCTACCTCGCGGAGCTGGAGGCCTCCCGCGACCCGCAGGACGAGACCCGCGTCGAGAACCTCCGCGAGCTGGAGTCGGTGGCGGCCGAGTTCGAGGAGCGCTTCACCGCCGGAGTGGCCGCTCCGGCCGGTGACGAAGGTGACGAGGAGGGGGCCGTGGCGCCCGCCGGTGCGGAGGGACGCCTCGTCGAGTTCCTCGAGCAGGTGGCACTGGTCGCGGACGCCGACCAGATTCCGGGCGGAGAGGCGGGCGTCGTCCCGCCGAGCGACCGCGGGCCGGAGGGCGTCGTCACACTGATGACCCTGCACACCGCCAAGGGCCTGGAGTTCCCCATCGTGTTCCTCACCGGGATGGAGGACGGCGTCTTCCCCCACCTGCGCTCGCTCGGCGACGCCAAGCAGCTGGAGGAGGAGCGGCGGCTCGCGTACGTCGGCATCACCCGCGCGCGGCAGCGGCTCTACGTCTCCCGCGCGACGATGCGCAGCTCGTGGGGCGCCCCTTCGTACAACCCGCCGTCGCGGTTCCTCTCCGAGATCCCCGACAAACTCGTCGAGTGGAAGGGCGGCGGCCAGGGCGCCCCCGCCATGGCGTCGCTCTCCCAGCGGCCGGGGGTGCGCTCACCGGGCAACCGCGCGGTGCCCGCCCTGTCCGCCGGCGACCGGGTGTCCCATGACTCGTTCGGTCTCGGTACGGTCGTGGCGGTCGACGAGCCGGCGAGAAGGCGGCCGCCACCGTCGACTTCGGCGGCGAGTACGGAATGAAGCGCTTCGTCCTCCGGTACGCGCCGATCGAGAAATTGTAAAAAGTTCACGGCCGGCGTGGCCGGATGCGGGCGTCGACATGAGACGCGTGGACCTGCATGATGCACGTGGGGAGCACCTGCGGCCCGTTGGGAGGAAAATGGGGCGGTTCGCGCGGCGTCTCCTTGTCGCGGTCGTGTCCGCGGTGAGCACGGCCGTTCTCACGTCATCGTTCGTCGCGTCGCCCGCCGCGGCCGCCGACCGTCCGGGCACGCCTCCGGTCGTCGCCGACCGGCCGGTCACGTTTCCGGCCGGCACCTACCACGTTCCCGCCTATCGGCCGGCTCCGGCCACGTCACGGCTGGTCGTCTGCAAACCGGGCGGAAACCTCACGGGCCTGGCGCAGCAGCTGGCCAAGGAGTGCGCCTACCACGACATCCAGGCGGCCGTCGACGCGGTCCGGCAGCGCGGTACGACGATCTACGTCCTGCCGGGCACCTATCAGGAGCGGCCGAGCCTGGCCGCCCCGTCCGGGCCGTGCCGCGCGCTCGCCGACCGCACCACCCTGTCGTACGAGCAGCAGCACGCCTGCCCGCACCTGCGGAACCTGATCAGCGTCTCCGGCCTGGACGACCTGCAGATCGAGGGCGTCGGCGCCGGGGTCGTCGTCCAGGGCGACAAGCCGATCGGCATCCGCGCCGACCGCGCCGACGGCTTCTACCTGCGTAACGTCACGGTCAAGGGCTTCGCCGAGGACGGAGTCGCGGTCGTCGAGACCGACGGATACGTCCTCGAGCAGGTCGCCGCGCTGAACGACCGCGAGCACGGACTCGCGGCGTACGGCACCGACCACGGGGTGATCGCCGACTGCGAGGCGTCCGGCAACGGCGACGCGGGCATCGCCACGGCGTCAGCCTCCGACCAGCGCGGCAACCGGCTGTCCGTGGAGATCCGCGGCTGCCGCTCCCACGGCAACCTCATCGGCTACTCCGCGACGGCCGGCGACTCGGTGTACGTCCACGACAACGAGTTCTCCGGCAACGCCACCGGCGCGGTGCTCGACAGCAGCGTGCAGGCGGTGGGCATGCCGCAGAACCACGCGATGTTCGTCGCCAACCGGGTGTTCTCCAACAACGCCGACCCCTACCGCGACTGCGACACGAAGTGCCCGGCGCGGGCGGTCCCGGTCGGCACCGGCATGCTGCTGGCCGGCGGCGACGAGAACACCTACGCGAGCAACTTCGTCTACGACAACTGGCGCTACGGCATCGCCCAGCACTGGATCCCGGCGAGCCGCCGCGGCGAGACCGACCCCGCCAAGCAGCGGGACACCTCGCACGGCAACCGGTACGTCGGCAACCTCATGGGCGTGACGCCCTCCGGCGGGCGCGCGCCGAACGGCGTCGACTTCTGGTGGGACGAACAGGGCGACGGCAACTGCTGGCAGAACAACGCCTCGTCGTGGGGACGGCCGCGCAGCGACCCGGCGGCACTGCCGGACTGCGACCACCCCTCCGCCGGCGGCCCGTACGCCCAGCTGGGCAACCCCGCCAAGACCTCCGTCGTGACGGCCTGTGCCGCCTACACGCCCGGCCGCCGAGACCCGGAGGGCTGCACCTGGCTCAGCACGCCGCCGCGTCCCGCCGCGTGACCCGTACACCAGGGCGGTCGATCGAGTCTTCGCGTGTTACGACTATCGTGCGGGGCATCCACGCACCCCGGTAGGAGGCAGTAATGGCGGGTCCGATCCGCGTCGTCATCGCCAAGCCCGGTCTCGACGGTCATGATCGCGGCGCGAAGGTCGTCGCCCGCGCGCTGCGCGACGCCGGTATGGAGGTCATCTACACCGGGCTGCACCAGACCCCCGAGCAGATCGTCGAGGCGGCGCTGCAGGAGGACGCCGACGGCATCGGACTGTCCATCCTGTCCGGCGCGCACATGACGTTGTGCGCCAAGGTCCTCGAGCTGCTCAAGGACCGCGACGCCCTCGACATCACGGTGTTCGTCGGCGGCATCATCCCCGACGCCGACATCCCCGAGCTGGAGAAGCTCGGCATCGCGAAGGTCTTCACCCCCGGCGCGACCACCCAGGAGATCGCCGAGTGGGTCCGCGCCAACGTCGGCGAGGACTGACCGCGCGCATCCGGGCGACCGGCTGCGGCTGCCGTACGGCAGCCGCTCAGCTCGGCGGGATCGGCAGGGGAGAGCGCTCGGCCGAGAGCGCCAGGACGACCAGCGCCGAGGTCCAGCCGAGCGGGGCGACCCCGGCCTGCTGGCCGTTGTCGTCGACCTTCTCCGGGAAGGACCCCAGCGAGGTCCGGTGCGTGATCAGCCAGCCGAGCCAGTCGCGCACTCCGAACCGGTCGCCGATCGCGGCGGCCTCGAGCGCGAACAGCCCGGTCTCCGGGGTCCACGCGGCGCTGGCGCCGAACACCTCGCCGGGCACCGCACCGCCGTACGGCAGCCGCAGCCGGTCGCGGATCCGGGCCACCGCGGCCAGTACGCCGGGCTCGGGGGTCGCGAACGGCGGGGCCAGGAAGGCGATGGAGGCGTCCACCGCGCCGCCGCGGATCGGTGACCGCGGATAGCCGTACGGCGCGAACCGCCGGTCGATGCCGGCGGCCAGCCGATCGGCGGCGCGGTCCCAGCGCCGCGCCGCGTCGGCGTCGGAACGGGCGGTGGCCAGTGCGGCGGCGGCCCGCAGTCCGGCCAGCATGGGCCCGCAGACGCCGAGCGTCGCCGCGTGCGGCGTCTGCTCCCGCGACGGGCTGCGCTCCCAGTAGTCCGGTGACGGCGGCGGCAGGCCGTCGGCGCGCAGGGCGGACGCCGCCCGGTCGGCCGCGCGGCGGACCATCGGCCACAGCGTGTCCAGGTTGGCCGCCGCTGGGTCCTTCTCGTACAGGAACCAGGTCGCCCACAGCACCCAGCCGAGGCTGTCGAGCTGGACCTCCCGGCCGTCCGCGACGGCCGTGCCGTCGGGCAGGTACCGCGCGGCCCACAGCCCCGTGGGGGCCTGGGCACGGGCGAGGAAGTACAGCACCCGCTGGGCGTCGCTGTCGCGACCCGTGGCAGCGAACGCCGCGGCGGTGAACGCGCCGTCGCGCGGCCACACGTAGTTCCACGCGCCGTACCAGGACGCGGTGGAGGCGCCGTTCGGCAGCGTCAGCATGCGCAGGTCGAGCAGGGCCCGGCCGGCCGCCTCGCGCTCCTCGGCCGTGCGGCCGGGCACCGTGCCCGAGGCCAGCCAGGCCTGGTCGGAGCGCACCGCGAAGGCCACCCGGGGATCGTCGCGGCGCAGCGTCTCCGGCGCGCTGCCGCCGAACGGGATCAGCCGCGCCCGGCCGTCCGGGAGCTGCAGGACGGTGCTGTTCGGGATGTACGAGGCGCCCGCCGCCTCCTCCGGGGTGACCGCGACGCGGGCGAACGGCCAGCCCGTGCCGATCAGACCGGGGCTGCGCCACGGGGCGGCGCCGGGCCGCGGCAGGCTCGCGGCGCAGGTCGCGCTGAGCGCGGCCACGAGGAGGAGAAGGGCGACGCGGCGCACTCTCCGTGCCGTCGTCCGCGTCACCAGCCCACCCCTCGTACCCTGTCGAGTCTCATCGACGGCTCCTGCCATCCATGGCGTTCCAGTACACCAAAGCTTCGCGGCCACTTTGACGACATCCGTTCCTTACCCGGTCGTCATCTACGCAACGGGCTCCGCCGGACCCACCGGCCCGGCGTGTATACCGGAAGGACTAGGCTGCCTGGTCGGAGCGGACCGCTGGACGCGGTCGTTATCTGTCGATCCCGTTAAGGACGGACCCCCGTGGACCTGTTCGAACATCAGGCGAAGGAGCTCTTCGCGGAGTACGGCGTCCCGGTCCCCACCGGCAAGATCGCCACGACGCCGGAGGAGGCCCGCGCGATCGCCGACGAGTTCGCCGCGGCCGGCACCTCGCGCGTCGTCGTCAAGGCGCAGGTGAAGACCGGCGGCCGTGGCAAGGCCGGTGGCGTGAAGGTGGCCGACTCGCCCGCCGACGCCGAGGAGAAGGCACGGCAGATCCTCGGCATGGACATCAAGGGCCACACGGTCCACAAGGTCCTCGTCGAAGAGGCCAGTGCCATCGCCCAGGAGTACTACTTCTCGTTCCTGCTCGACCGCGCGAACCGGACGTTCCTGTCCATCTGCTCGGTCGAGGGCGGCATGGAGATCGAGGAGGTCGCCGAGACCAACCCGGACGCGGTGGCCAAGGTGGCGATCTCGGCCCTGGCCGGCGTCGACCGGGCCAAGGCCCGTGACATCGCGAGCGCCGGGCGGCTGCCGGCCGAGGCCCTGGACGGCGCGGCTGAGCTCATCGAGCGGCTGTGGGCCGTCTTCGTCGACGAGGACGCCACCCTGGTCGAGGTGAACCCGCTGATCCTCACCGCCGACGGCCGGGTCATGGCCCTCGACGGCAAGGTCACCCTCGACGAGAACGCGACCTTCCGTCAGCAGGAGCACGTCGCGCTGGAGGACAAGGCCGCGACCGACCCGCTCGAGGCGAAGGCCAAGGAGAAGGACCTCAACTACGTCAAGCTCGACGGCAGCGTCGGCATCATCGGCAACGGCGCGGGCCTGGTCATGTCCACGCTCGACGTCGTCGCCTACGCGGGCGAGCAGTACGGCGGCCAGAAGCCGGCCAACTTCCTCGACATCGGCGGCGGCGCCTCGGCCGAGGTCATGGCCAACGGTATGGAGATCGTGCTCGGCGACCCGAGCGTCAAGAGCGTCTTCATCAACGTGTTCGGCGGCATCACCTCCGGTGACGCCGTCGCCAACGGCATCGTCCAGGCCGTCAAGCTGCTGGGCGACCGCGGTGAGACCGTCGACCGGCCGATCGTCGTCCGGCTCGACGGCAACAACGCCGAAGAGGGCCGGCGCATCCTCAACGAGGCCGCGATCCCGGTGATCGAGCAGGTAGAGACGATGGACGAAGCGGCGCGCCGCGCCGCCGAGCTGGCCGCGCAGGGGGCATGAGATGGCGATCTGGCTGACCGAGAACAGCAAGGTCATCGTCCAGGGGATGACCGGCGGTGAGGGTTCCAAGCACACCGCCCGCATGCTGCGCGCCGGCACGAACGTCGTCGGCGGCGTCAACGCCCGCAAGGCCGGGCAGACAGTCACGCACGAGGGCCGGGACCTGCCGGTGTTCGGCACCGTCGCCGAGGCGATGGAGCGGACCGGCGCGGACGTGTCCGTGGTCTTCGTGCCGCCGAAGTTCACCAAGGACGCCGTCGTCGAGGCCATCGACGCGGAGATCCCGCTGTGCATCGTGATCACCGAGGGCATCCCGGTGCACGACAGCACCTGGTTCTGGGCGCACGCGGTCGAGAAGGGCGGCAAGACCCGCATCATCGGCCCCAACTGCCCCGGCATCGCCTCGCCGGGCAAGTCGAACGCCGGCATCATCCCGGCCGACATCACCACGCCCGGACGCATCGGCCTGGTCAGCAAGTCGGGCACGCTGACCTACCAGATGATGTACGAGCTGCGGGACATCGGCTTCTCGACGTGCGTCGGCATCGGCGGTGACCCGGTCATCGGCACCACGCACATCGACGCCCTCGAGGCGTTCCAGGCCGACCCCGAGACCGACGCCATCGTGATGATCGGTGAGATCGGTGGTGACGCCGAGGAGCGCGCCGCCGCCTACATCGAGCAGCACGTCACCAAGCCGGTCGTCGGCTACGTCGCGGGCTTCACCGCGCCCGAGGGCAAGACGATGGGCCACGCCGGCGCGATCGTCTCCGGCTCGTCCGGCACCGCCCAGGCGAAGAAGGAGGCTCTGGAGAAGGTCGGCGTCCGCGTCGGCAAGACCCCGAGCGAGACCGCCCGTCTCATGCGCGAGATCATGTCCGCCTGATCCAAGGCACTCACCGAAGACGCCCGGCCGGGGCCTCCCCGGCACGGGCGTCTTCGCGCGTGCGCCGCCTACGTCGCGTGCGCCGCCTACGTCGCGTGCGCCGTACCGTCTCCGGCTTCGCGTGGGTTCATTCCTCGGCCGCGTGGGCGTGCAGCCCCCGGCTCGGCGGGTGACCCAGGACATTTCGGACGGCGGGGAAGGGCGACACGCCGGGCGGGTGCACGAGATCGCCGGTGCCGCGCTGCCAGCATGGTGAGGCCGTGGACCCGCGAGCAACTGAGGAGCGGTGAGCGCCCCATGTCCACCACCGAGCACGGCGAGCCGGATCTGGACGACGAGGACTTCGACGACCTGAACGAGGTCGAACCGTCCCCGGTGTCCGAGCCCGTCACCCGGCCGCTCGCCGTCACCGGCATCGTCGCCGCGGTGTGGTCGGCGGGCATCGGCCTGACCGTGCTCACCACGATCACGCTGATCGGCTGGATCGCCGCGCCGCGCAGCGCGCTCGGCACCGGCCTGCCGGGCGTCTTCCGCACGGCGGTCGGATTCTGGCTCGTGTCCCACCACGCGGGATTCACGGCGCCGCACGGCCGGGTGGGACTGCTGCCGCTCGGGCTGATGGTGCTGCCGGGCGCGCTGCTGTTCCGCGGCGGCGGATGGATCGCGCGGACCGGGCGGGTCCGGGGCCGTTACCGGATCGGCGTCGTGCACGCCGCGCTGGCACTGGCCGTCCCGTACGCGGTGCTGGCGGGCCTGCTCGCGCTCGTGGCCCGCTCGTCGGTCGTACGTCCGTCGGCGTGGCAGGCGCTGCTGCTGTGCTTCCTGCTGGCGCTGTGCGCCGGAGGCCTCGGGGCGGCGCGCGCCCTCGTCTCGACGACCAACCGCGCCCCCTGGGTGGCGATGCTCGGGCTGCTGCCCCGGCGCGCCCGTTCGGTGGCCGCCGGAGCCACCGGCGCGACCGCCGTGCTGCTCGGCTCCGGGATCGTGATCTTCCTGGCCTCCCTGCTGTACCACCTGCCGCAGGCCAAGAACCTCTACGACGTCCTCAAGCCGGGTGTGGTCGGGGGGATCCTGGTGTTCCTCATCGCACTCGTCTACCTGCCCAACGCGGCGCTGTGGGCGGTGGCGTACGCCGTGGGCCCGGGCTTCTCGGTGGGGGCGGGTACGAGCGTGTCGCCGTCTGGGGTGTTCCTCGGCATGATCCCGGCGTTCCCGTCGCTCGCCGCGCTGCCGGAGCCGGGGCCGGCGCCGGTCGTCTCGTTGCTCGCGCTGGCCGTGCCGTTCATCGCCGGCGCCGTCGGCGGCGTCCTCACGATCCGGTACCTGCCCACGGCGACGACCGAGGCGGCGCCGCTGTGGGGGTTCGTGTCGGGAGTGCTGACCGGCGCCGTGATCGCCTTCCTGGCAGCGCTGTCCGGCGGGCCGCTCGGCGGCGGGCGGATGGCCGTCATGGGGCCCTCCGCGTGGCAGACGGGGCTCCTGGCCGCGCTGGAGGTGGGCGTCTCGGCCGCGATCGCCGCCTGGGTGACCAACTGGCGGCTGGCGCGCCGCGTTCCGCCCGCCCCGGCCTCCGCCCCGGCCGAGGAGTACGAGGAGCCGGAGACCGAGGAGGTCGAGTTCGAGGACCCGGAGCCGGTGCTGGCGTCGATCGACGAGCCGTCGCTTCCGGAGGGGGTCATCCCGATCTCGCGGGCCGCCGAGACGGGCCGGCTCCGCGACGAACCCGGACTGGGGACGCCGTCCCGGCGCCGGAGACCCCCGCGCGACCGCTGAACCCCGGCCCTGGAGGCACCTTCGGGCATGCCCACGGGCGTGCGGCGTGGGCGCCGATCCCTCCGGCCGCGCCGATCGGGCGCCCTGCGCACGGGAACGCGGAATGCCCGGCTCAGACTCCGAACGCCCGACTCAGACGCCGAATGCCCGGCTCGGGCGCCGAGCGCCGAACCGGGCCGAAAGCCGAACGGTCGGCTCAGAACCAAGAGTCGTACCGGTGCAGCGAGTCCTTCGGCATGTGCAGTCGGCGCTCGATCTTCGGGAAGTACTTGTTCTGGCAGGTCTGCTTGTCGTCGACGGTGAGGGCGGATTCGCGGCACTTCGTGTAGCCGCTGAGCTCGTTCCACATTACGGCGGTCAGCGCGATCGAGAAGGCGCAGAAGACCAGCCCGATCGAACCGAGGACCACACCGGCGACCGCGCCCGGCGCAGGGGCCAGCACCCGCCGGGCCCGCTTGCGGGACCGCAGACCCGTGACCACCGCCGCGACGGACAGCAGCAGTCCGGCGGGGAGGAACAGGAACGTCAGCACGAGCCCGGTGACGCCCAGGATCAGCGCACGTGGGCCGCCGCGCTCGGGCGCGGTCGGCGGCAGCGGCGGCCGGGGCGGCGGCTCGGGAAGCTGCGTCTGTGGCCCGGCCTGGTCGGGGCCTGGCGCGTCACTCACTGGTCCTCCTGGTGTCGGCTGACTGGTGTCGGCTGAGCCGAGCCGTGCGGCGGCCGATAGGCTGGTACGGCCCGCCCACCAGTCGTTCCTGGGAGTTACGGTGTCCGCCCGGCTCGTCGTCCTCGTCTCCGGTGCGGGGACCAACCTACAAGCGCTGCTCGACGCGTGTGTCGATCCAGCTTATGGCGCTCGGATCACTGCCGTGGGCGCTGATCGCGACGATATCGAAGGACTGCGCCGCGCCGAGCGCGCCGGTGTGCCCACGTTCGTCGTCCGCGTCAAAGATCATCCGACGCGGGACGCCTGGGACGCCGCGCTGACCGACGCGGTCGGCGCGTACGCCCCTGACCTGGTCGTCTCCGCCGGCTTCATGAAGATCCTCGGCAAGCGGTTCCTCGACCGCTTCGCCGGCCGGGTCATCAACACGCACCCCGCGCTGCTGCCGTCCTTCCCGGGCACGCACGGCGCGCGCGAGGCGCTGGAGTACGGCGTGAAGGTGGCCGGCTGCACCGCGCACTTCGTGGACGCCGGGGTCGACACCGGCCCCATCGTCGCCCAGGAGGCCGTGCCCGTCCTGGACGACGACGATGAAGAGTCACTGCACGAGCGGATCAAGGCGGTCGAACGCCCGCTGCTCGTGCGGACCGTGGGCCGACTGGCCCGCGAAGGATGGACCATCGAGAACAGGAAAGTGAGGATCGGGTGACCCGCATCGCGATCAAGCGGGCGCTGATCAGCGTCTACGACAAGACCGGTCTCGAGGGGCTCGCCAAGGGCCTCCACCAGGCCGGCGTGGAGATCGTCTCGACGGGCTCGACCGCCGCCCGCATCGCCGACGCGGGCGTCCCGGTCATGAAGGTCGAGAAGCTCACCGGCTTTCCCGAGTGCCTCGACGGCCGCGTCAAGACCCTGCACCCGAAGGTGCACGCCGGGCTCCTCGCCGACCGTCGCAACCCGGACCACGTCCAGCAGCTCGAGGACCTGCACGTCGAGCCGTTCGACCTGCTGATCTCCAACCTCTACCCGTTCCGGGAGACGGTCGCCTCCGGCGCCACCCCGGACGAGATCGTCGAGCAGATCGACATCGGCGGCCCGGCCATGGTCCGCGCCGCCGCCAAGAACCACCAGAGCGTCGCCGTGGTCGTCGACCCGGCCGCGTACGACCAGGTCCTGGAGGCCGTTCGCCGCGGCGGGTTCGAACTGACGGAGCGCAAGCGTCTCGCGGCGGCGGCCTACGCGCACACCGCGGCGTACGACGTGGCCGTGGCGTCGTGGTTCGCGAGCGCGTACGCGCCGGACGGCGACACCCGCTGGCCGGACGTCATCGGCGCGGTCCGCACCCGCAAGGCCGTCCTGCGCTACGGCGAGAACCCGCACCAGGAGGCGGCGCTCTACACCGACGCCGACGGCGGCCTCGCCGGCGCCGAGCAGCTGCACGGCAAGGAGATGTCCTACAACAACTACGTCGACGCCGACGCGGCCCGCCGCGCCGCGTACGACTTCGCCGAGCCGTGCGTCGCGATCATCAAGCACGCCAACCCGTGCGGCATCGCGGTCGGCGCCGACATCGCCGAGGCGCACCGCAAGGCGCACGCCTGCGACCCGGTCTCGGCGTACGGCGGCGTGATCGCCACCAACCGGCCGGTGTCGGCCGAGATGGCCCGCCAGCTCGCCGACATCTTCACCGAGGTGATCGTCGCCCCCGGGTTCGACGAGGAGGCCCTGGCGCTGCTCACGGCCAAGAAGAAGAACCTCCGGCTGCTGGTCTGCCCGGAGGGTCCCGCCGCCCAGGTCGACACCCGGCAGATCGACGGTGGTCTGCTCGCCCAGACGCGGGACCGGATCGACGCCCCTGGCGACGACCCGGCGACGTGGGAGCTCAGGACGGGTGCGGCCGCCGACGAGGCGACCCTCCGCGACCTGGCGTTCGCCTGGCGGGCCTGCCGGTCGGTGAAGTCCAACGCCATCCTGCTCGCCGCCGACGGCGCGACCGTCGGGGTCGGGATGGGGCAGGTCAACCGGGTCGACTCCGCGCGTCTCGCGGTCTCGCGGGCCGGCGACCGTACCACCGGGGCGGTGGGTGCCTCCGACGCCTTCTTCCCCTTCGCGGACGGTCTTCAGGTGCTCGTGGACGCCGGAGTCACGGCTATTGTCGAACCCGGCGGGTCGATCCATGACGAAGAGGTGATCGAGGCGGCCGCCAAGGCCGGCATCACCCTCTACTTCACCGGGGTCCGCCACTTCTTCCACTGACCCCATCCGGTCGCCGGGGCACGCCCCGGCGACCGCAGCCCCCAGGGAGACATCGTGCCCAACGGGTTCCTCGAGTTCAGCGTGGCCGTCATCGCCCGGAGCGCGGCGTTCACCGACGAGATCCGTCCGCTGATCGGTCTCGTCGCCGCCGTGCTGGCCGCCGTTCTCGCGGGGTCCGCGAGCTGGCACCTCACGGACCGCGTCGTCGCCTGGCGGCAGCGGGCCGACCAGGACGAGCTGTAGGTTCTCAGGCTGAGAGGATTGACCCGTGAGCGCACGAATTCTCGACGGCAAGGCGACCGCCGCGGCGATCCGCGCGGAGCTGAAGGTACGCATCGACGCGTTGCGCGAACGGGGGATCGTCCCCGGTCTGGGCACCGTGCTCGTCGGCGAGGACCCGGGGAGCATGGCGTACGTCGCGGGCAAGCACCGCGACTGCGCCGAGGTGGGGATCGCCAGCATCCGGCGTGACCTCCCGGCGACCGCCACCCAGGCCGAGGTCGAGGCGGCCGTCGACGAGCTCAACGCCGACCCGGCGTGCACCGGCTACATCGTCCAGCTGCCGCTCCCGAAGGGCCTGGACGAGCAGCGGGTCCTCGAGCGCATCGACCCGGTCAAGGACGCCGACGGCCTGCACCCGGTCAACCTCGGGCGGCTCGTCCTGATGCAGCCCGGCGCGCTGCCGTGCACCCCGCGCGGCATCGTCGAGCTGCTGGGCCGCCACGACGTGCCGCTGCGGGGCGCCGACGTGACCGTCATCGGCCGGGGCATCACGGTGGGCCGGGCGCTGGGCCTGCTGCTCACGCGCCGGTCGGAGAACGCCACCGTCACCACCTGCCACACCGGGACGAAGGACCTCGCGGCGCACACCCGCGAGGCCGACATCGTCGTCGTGGCCGCCGGCGTTCCGGGCCTGCTCACCGCGGACATGGTCAAGCCCGGCGCGGCCGTGCTCGACGTCGGCATCACGCGCACCGACGAGGGCCTCGTCGGCGACGTCCACCCCGGCGTCCGCGAGGTCGCCGCCTGGGTCGCGCCGATGCCCGGGGGAGTGGGCCCCATGACCCGGGCGATGCTGCTGGCCAACGTCGTCGAGGCCGCGGAGAAGTCCGCGACCTGAGGGCTCCCGCCGAGCGGGACCCGGGGCGGCGACGCGTTGAGCGCACCCCGGGGCGTACGAGGGCACGCTCATCTGGCTCCGGAACCGTAGCGGCGGCACCGAGGCCCCACACGTACGGCGTGCCGGCGCGCTGGCCCGGCGTAGTCGCCTGCCCGAGAGCCGGCGCGGCTGCGGCGACGCGTTGGGCGCACCATCCGGGGCCCGGCGGTCGCCGTCAGCCGGCGCGGCGGCCTGGCGTGGTCGGCTGCCCGAGAGCCGGCGCGGCTGTGGCGACGCGACGGGCGTATACCCCGGGCCCGGCGGTCAGCCGGCGCGGCGGCCCGGTGTGGTCGGCTGCCCGAGAGCCGGCGCGGCTGTGGCGACGCGACGGGCGTATACCCCGGGCCCGGCGGTCAGCCGGCGCGGCGGCCCGGTGTGGTCGGCTGCCCGAGAGCCGACGCGGCTATGGCGACGCGACGGGCGTATACCCCGGGCCCGGCGGTCAGCCGGCGCGGCGGCCCGGTGTGGTCGGCTGCCCGAGAGCCGACGCGGCTATGGCGATGCGACGGGCGTACCACCTCGGGCCCGGCGGTCGCCGTGAGCTCAGCTGGCGCGGCGGCCCGGTGTGGTCGGCTGGCCGGGAGCGGTCGGCTGACGCGGCTGCGGTGGCGTGCCCGGCCGGGACGCCTCCGGGCGACGGGTCGGCTCCGGTGGACGGCCGCCCTGGGGCGGCACCTGGACCGGTGGCAGCGGGCGGACCAGCCCGAGCGCGATGACCTCGTTCGCCAGCCGGGTGCGGCGGTTGGCGCCCTCCGGGATGCGGAACTTCTGGTACAGCCGCAACAGGTGCTGCTTGACCGCCGCCTCCGTCACCACCAGGTCGGTGGCGATCTCACGGGCCGTGGCGGGCGCGACGAACGCCTCGTCGGACAGGGCGGGGCGGCACAGCGCCGTCAGCACGTCGATCTCGCGACGCGTCAGCTCCGGGGCGACGGCACGGCGCAACTCGACGTCCGGGTCGACGTCCTCGCGCGGTATGCCGCCCATCCGGCAGCGTGCGGCGCCGAAGCTCACCACGTCACCGTCCTCGAGCACACGGCGCGCGATCGGCCGCCCGTTCACCCGCGTACCGTTGCGCGACAGGCCGAGGTCCACGACGTAGACGTACGGACCACGGCGGACCAGTTCGGCGTGCAACCGCGAGACGCTCGGTTCGTCGAGGCGAATGTCCACGCCACGACCTCGCCCGATCGTCGTGACCTCGGAGCGCAGTGGCAGTACCGTGCCGGTTTCTTCGATCCGTATGTACGGGCCCTCCACAGCGGTCCCTCCAGTAGTTAGCGACCCCTGTCTGCCTGGTTACCCGGACCGGCCATGGTCACACCCGCCTACCGGTGGGTAGGACCGAGTACATCGGAGATTACGGGACATCCGACCTGTCCGAAAGAGGCCACGAAGACGTCTGCGCGGCGGAGGGAGTGTGGCGCCCATGAGCACGCCGTCGAAGGGACTCGCCGATGTCGTCGCCGCCTCCACCGCGCTCAGCGACATCGACGGCGCACGCGGCCTGCTGTCCTATCGGGGATACGACATCCACGAACTGGCCGGGAGGATCTCCTTCGAGGAGTGTGTGCACCTGCTCCACCACGGGTCGCTGCCCGACCGCGCCGCGCTTTCGGCCATGCGGGACCGCCTGGCCGAGGGCAGGACGCTCGGCGGCCTCGTCACCGGCGCGCTCGACGACGTCGCGCGGACCCAGACGCCGATGGAGGCACTGCGGACGCTCGTCTCCCTGTCCAGCGCGGACGACCCCGACGCCGGCAGCAACGAGCCCGCTGCCGACCTGCGCAAGGCGGCCCGGCTGACGGGCCGGCAGCCCGTCCTCGTGGCGTCCTACCACGCCGCCCGCCGCGGAGCGACCGTCCCGGACGCCGACCCCGCGCTCGGCGTCGCCGGTGCCTTCCTGCTCCAGCTCACCGGACGGCATCCGTCCCGCCGCGACGTCGAGATCTTCGACGAGTGCCTGGTCCTGCACGCCGACCACACGATGAACGCCTCCACCTTCGCCGCCCGCGTCTGCGCGGCGACCCTGTCGGACATGCACTCGGCGATCGTCGCCGCGATCGGCACGCTGAAGGGCCCTCTGCACGGCGGCGCCAACGAACAGGTCATGCGCATGCTGGAGACCATCGGCGGCGTCGACGAGGCGCCGTCGGCCGTACGGTCCCGGCTCGACGCCGGGCAGAAGATCCCCGGATTCGGGCACCGCGTCTACAAGACCGAGGATCCCCGCGCCACCCACCTGCGCGAGCGGGCGCGCGAACTCGCGGACCGTACGGGCGAGGACCGCTGGTGGACCGTGTCCCGCCGGGTCGAGCAGACCGTCTTCGCGGAGAAGGGACTGTTCCCCAACGTCGACTTCTACGCCGCGTCCGTCTACCGCTGCCTGGGGATCCCGACCGACCTGTTCACGGCGGTGTTCTCCATGAGCCGGATGGCCGGCTGGACCGCCCACGTCATCGAGCAGCACGCCGACAATCGGCTGATCCGGCCCGACAGCGAGTACGTCGGCGAACACGACCGTACGTGGGTCCCTGTCGAGGAGCGGTGAGCGGGCACGCGCGGGCGCTGCCAAGATAGAGGACATGTCGGAGCAGTACGGGCCACCGGAGCCGCACGAAACGCCCTCGGCGGGCGTTCCCTCAGCGGGCCAGCCCGCGCCCGGGCCGCGGACGCCGCCTTCCCCTCGCCGGTCACAGCGCGCGCAGGCCCGCCCGGCCGTGCCGCGATGGCTCGGCCAGTTGCCGTACGTCTTCGTGCTCTGCGGGGTCGCGGCCGGCCTGGCCGTCGTCGCGACCAACCACTTCCGGCGCGGCAGCATGCTGATCGCCGCCGCGGTGTTCATCGGCGCGCTCGCCCGGCTGGTGCTCCCGGAGAGCCAGGCCGGCATGCTCGCCGTACGCCCCCGGTGGGTGGACGTCCTGCTCATGACGGCCGCCGCGGTCGGTGTCACGCTTGTCGCGTTCGTCGCGAAAGGGACTCCGGGCTGACCGGCTCCCCCTCTCTGCTCGACCGCGGATGAGCAGTGGGATGATGCAGGCTGCAGGTAAGGAGCCCGTCGCGATACTGGAAAATGTGCCCCACGTCACTCATGCTGATCGGAATGTCCACCCCATCGCCGTCGCTGAAAACCACGACGTGTCTCCTTGGGGCGGACAGGGTCGCATTCCCGCCGGGCTCCGCGAAACCGTCTGTCGATAGGAAACGCGAGGGATCGACTGAGACCTGCTGAGGGCGGCGACCCCGCCCGTCTGTCTCGATATGAGAGTTGCTGACGAATGTTGTTGAGCGTGAAGCGGAGCACCCGGTGACTGATTCGACCATCATCTACACGCACACGGACGAGGCACCCGCCCTGGCGACGTATTCGTTCCTGCCTGTGATCCAGGCATACGCCTCGACCGCCGGCGTCACCGTGGATACCCGGGACATCTCCCTGGCCGGGCGCATCATCGCCGCCTTCCCGGAGTACCTCACGGAGGACCAGCGCATTCCGGACGCGCTCGCCGAGCTCGGCGAGCTGGTCGACACCCCCGGTGCGAACGTCATCAAGCTGCCGAACATCTCGGCCTCGATCCCGCAGCTCAAGGCCGCGATCGCCGAGCTGCGGGAGCAGGGCTACGCGCTGCCGGACTACCCGGACGATCCGAAGACCGATGAGCAGCGCGAGATCCGAGCTCGGTACGACCGGATCAAGGGCAGCGCGGTGAACCCGGTGCTGCGCCAGGGCAACTCCGACCGCCGGGCCCCCGCGTCGGTCAAGAACTACGCCAAGACCCACCCGCATCGCATGGGCGCCTGGACGGCGGCGTCGAAGACGAACGTCGCGCACATGACGGCCGACGACTTCCGCTCCACCGAGAAGTCCGCGGTGATCGCCGAGGCGGGCTCGCTGCGGATCGAGCTCGTGGGCGACGACGGCTCCACCACCGTCCTGCGCGAATCGGTACCCGTCGTGGCGGCCGAGGTCGTCGACGCGTCCGTCATGCGGGTCGCGGCGCTGCGCGAGTTCCTCACCGCGCAGGTCGCGCGCGCCAAGGCCGAGGGCGTGCTGTTCTCGGTGCACCTGAAGGCCACGATGATGAAGGTCTCCGACCCGATCATCTTCGGCCACGTGGTGCGCGCCTTCTTCCCGAACACGTTCGCCAAGTACGCCGACACGTTCGCCGGGGCCGGCCTGACGCCGAACGACGGCCTCGGCGGGATCTTCCGGGGCCTCGAGTCGCTGCCGGGCGGCGAAGAGATCAAGGCGTCCTTCGATGCCGAGCTCGCCGCGGGCCCCGAGCTCGCGATGGTCGACTCCGACCGCGGCATCACCAACCTGCACGTCCCCAGCGACGTCATCGTCGACGCCTCGATGCCGGCGATGATCCGCACCTCCGGCCACATGTGGGGCCCGGACGGCCAGGAGCACGACGCGCTCGCCGTCATCCCGGACAGCAGCTACGCGGGCGTCTACCAGGTCGTCATCGACGACTGCCGGGCGAACGGAGCCTTCGACCCGTCGACGATGGGCTCGGTCCCGAACGTCGGCCTGATGGCACAGCAGGCCGAGGAGTACGGCAGCCACGACAAGACCTTCGAGATCCCGACCACCGGCACGGTGCGGGTCCTCGACGAGGCCGGCAACGCCGTCCTCGAGCAGACGGTGGGCGCAGGCGACATCTTCCGCATGTGCCAGACCAAGGACGCCGCGATCAAGGACTGGGTGAAGCTCGCCGTCACCCGCGCCCGCGCGACCGGCGACCCGGCCGTGTTCTGGCTCGACCGGGACCGCGCGCACGACGCCTCCCTGATCGCCAAGGTCGAGCAGTACCTGCCCGAGCACGACACCGCGGGCCTGCGGATCGAGATCAAGTCCCCGGTCGAGGCGACCGCCTTCTCCCTGGAGCGGATCCGCCGCGGCGAGAACACCATCTCCGTCACCGGCAACGTGCTGCGCGACTACCTGACCGACCTGTTCCCGATCCTGGAGCTGGGCACCAGCGCCAAGATGCTGTCGGTCGTACCGCTCATCAACGGCGGCGGCCTGTTCGAGACCGGCGCCGGCGGCTCGGCGCCCAAGCACGTCCAGCAGCTCGTCAAGGAGAACTACCTGCGCTGGGACAGCCTCGGTGAGTTCCTCGCGCTCGCGGTCAGCTTCGAGCAGCTCGCCCAGACGACGGGCAACGCGCGCGCCCAGGTCCTCGCCGACACCCTCGACCGGGCCACGGAGACCTTCCTCAACGAGGACAAGTCCCCGACCCGCCGCCTGGGCGGCATCGACAACCGCGGCAGCCACTTCTACCTGGCCATGTACTGGGCGCAGGAGCTGGCCAAGCAGTCCGACGACGCCGACCTGGCCAAGGCCTTCGTCCCGCTCGCCGAGACGCTGACCTCGCAGGAGCAGACGATCGTCGACGAACTGCTCGCGGTCCAGGGCTCCCCGGCCGACATCGGCGGCTACTACAACCCCGACCCGGCCAAGGCCGCCACCGTCATGCGCCCGTCGCCGACCTTCAACCAGGCTCTCGCGACACTCGCCTGACGCCCGCAGCGGCGCCGCACGACATAGCCGAGCCGACCGGGCCCCGACGAATCCTCAGGATCGTCGGGGCCCGGTCGGCTCGTCCGCTTCCCGGCCCTGGGCGCCCACTCCGCGGACGGTCAGAAGAGCGCCGGTGGCTCGGCGGGCACCAATTCGGGCAGCGCCTCCACATCGGGCACGCGGGTCCGTACGCCCTCGTCGGTATGCACGCCTGAGGACCGCGCCAGGCGGTGCGGCGGGGCGATGGGGCGCGCGGTAGCCTGACGGCTGGAATATCTCGACGACGAGAGACCCGATCGAAGCTCCGCTCGGCGCTCGGCACGGGCCTCGTACCAGCTGGAGACTACGATGACTCGCACTCCCGTCAATGTCACCGTCACCGGGGCGGCCGGCCAGATCGGCTACGCCCTGCTCTTCCGCGCCGCCTCGGGGCAGCTGCTCGGCCCCGACGTACCCGTGCACCTGCGCCTGCTGGAGATCCCGCAGGCCGTCAAGGCCGCCGAGGGTACCGCGATGGAGCTCGACGACGCCGCCTTCCCGCTGCTCGCGGGCATCGACGTCACCGACGACGCGAAGAGGGCGTTCGACGGGACCAACGTCGCCCTGCTGGTCGGCGCGCGTCCGCGTACGAAGGGCATGGAGCGCGGTGACCTGCTCGAGGCCAACGGCGGCATCTTCAAGCCGCAGGGTGAGGCCATCAACGCCGGCGCCGCCGACGACGTGCGGGTTCTCGTGGTCGGCAACCCGGCCAACACCAACGCGCTGATCGCCAAGGCGCACGCGCCGGACGTCCCGGCCGACCGCTTCACCGCGATGACCCGCCTGGACCACAACCGCGCGATCGCGCAGCTCGCCAAGAAGCTGCAGGCGCCGGTGGCGGACATCAAGAAGATCGCCATCTGGGGCAACCACTCCGCGACGCAGTACCCCGACATCTTCCACGCCGAGGTCGGCGGCCGGAACGCCGCCGAGGCCGTGAACGACCAGGCCTGGCTGCGCGACATCTTCATCCCGACCGTCGCCAAGCGCGGTGCGGCCATCATCGAGGCCCGCGGCGCGTCGTCCGCGGCGTCGGCGGCCAGCGCGGCCATCGACCACATCCACGACTGGGTGAACGGCACCCCCGAGGGCGACTGGACCTCCATGGCCGTGGTCTCCGACGGCTCGTACGGCGTGCCGGAGGGCCTGGTCTCGTCCTTCCCGGTGGTGTGCAAGGACGGCAAGTGGGAGATCGTCCAGGGCCTCGACATCGACGACTTCTCCCGGGAGCGCATCGACGCGTCAGTGCGCGAGCTGGGAGAGGAGCGCGACGCGGTCCGCAACCTCGGACTGATCTGACCGCTCCCGCCGACCCTCGATGGGTCTCTGTGTAATCGAGTTGACACGAAGAGTCACTTCTGTGACCCTTGCCGCCAGGAGGAACCTCATCAGGCCAAAGGACCGGCCCAAAAGCTGGTCGGTTCCGCGCAGGCCGTCTGTTCAGGGCTGACGGGCGGAGACAGGGGCTTGGAGGGAAGAACTCACCGCAGCCAGCGGTCGCCCTTTCGGTACGTGTCAACCCCCAGCCGAGGAGGCGGTAAGCCCTATGGGCGTCATCGAGGACATCCAGACCCGGGTCGCGACCCTGGAGCGGCGCATGGACGACCATGACACCACGCACATCCGGATCGAGCGGCGACTCGATCAGGTCGCGGGCGACGTGGACCAGCTCAAGAGCGACATGGCGCAGGTCAAGAGCGACCTGGCGCAGGTCAAGGCCAACACGGCCGACCTGGGCGAGATCCGGGCGCGGGTCGCGGCCATCCCGGAGCTGATGGCCGGACAGGTCGAGGTCCGCGAGATGGTCGCGAAGCTGCTGGCCCGGTCCGAGGCGGACGGCCGCTCCTGACGCGGTCTCACGCGAAGCGGTGAAAGGCCGCCGGGTCCCTGTCACGGGACCCGGCGGCCTTCACGCGTCGCATCGCGCGATCCGCCCGTCGAAAGCGACGCTCGCGCAGTCGATGCCCGGCCCGCGCACCGGGACGGCAGACGCTTCAGGGGTTACGGCAGGCCGTCCGCCCGGCAGGCCGTCCGCCTGGCAGGCCGTCCGCCTGGCAGGCCGTCCGCCTGGCAGGCCGTCCGCCTGGCAGGCCGTCCGCCTGGCAGGTCGACCGCTCGGCAGGCCGTCCGTACGCCCGGTAGGCCGTCCGTTCGGTTGGCCGCCCGCCCGTCCCGCGTCATCGTCGCCGGCGTGGCGTCGTCGGCGACGCCGCCTGGGTCACTTGTTCGACAGGGCGGCCACGACCTGTTCCGCGACGCCATGGGCCGAGGCCGGGTTCTGGCCGGTGACCAGGCGGCCGTCGCGTACGACGTTGGCCTGGAAGTCGTCCGCCGCTACGTGGATCGCGCCGAGCTCCTCCAGCCGCGACTGCAGGAGGAACGGTACGACGTCGGTCAGGCCGACCGCCTTCTCCTCGGAGTCCGTGAACACGGCGACGCGCTTGCCGGCGACGAGGGGCGAGCCGTCGGCGAGCGTGAGGCCGACCAGCGCCGCGGGGCCGTGGCAGACGGCCGCGACGACTCCCTCGCCGTCCTCGTAGATCGTCCGGGCGAGATTGGCCAGGGCGGAGTTGTCGGGGAAGTCCCACATCGTGCCGTGGCCGCCGGCGAACAGGATGGCGTCGTAGCGCGCGGCGTCGACCTCCTCCGGGCGCGGTGTGGTCGACACCGGCGCCTCCGCCAGGAACGCCTCCTGCGCAGGGTCGGACGGGTCGAGGCCGTCCTTCGGCGGCTCGCCACCGGCCACGCTGACGAGGTCGACCTCGTACCCGGCCGCACGGAAGACCTCCCAGGGGTGGGCGGCCTCGGAGACGTAGAACCCGGTGGTCCGGCCGGTCGCGCCGAGCTCGCCGTGGCTGGTCAGGGCGATGAGCACTCGCTTCGACATGTGTCCTCCTTCATCGGTACCCCTCGATCATCGGGGCCGAGTCCCATCACTGACCAATGGTCCTCATTAGGGGCGGGTATCGGATTTCCGATGGCACGATGGGGTGCATGGCCGTCTCCCTCGACCTGCTCCGTACCTTCCTCGCCGTCTATCGCGCGGGGTCGGTGACTCAGGGGGCGGCGCTGTTGCGGCTCTCGCAGCCCACGGTGACGGCGCAGGTCAAGACGCTCGAGGAGGCGCTGGGGCGTCCGCTGTTCGAGCGACTGCCTCGGGGAATGGCGCCGACGCCGGCCGCCGACCAGCTCGCGCGGCGGATCGCCGACCCACTGGACACGCTGGCGGAGCGGCTGGACGGCGAGCTGGAGGAGCCGGTGTTCGGCCGCACGGTGCACCTGGGCGGCCCCGCCGAGCTGGTCTGCGTCCGCGTGCTGCCCGCGCTCGCCGACCTGGTCGCCGGCGGGCTGCAGCTCCGGGTCACGCTCGGCCTCACCGACGACCTCCTCGCGGGTCTGGCCGCCGGAGCCCTGGACCTGGTGATCTCGACCGCACGGCCCCGGCGGCGGGGACTGCGGTCCGATCCGCTGTGCGACGAGGAGTTCGTTCTGGTCGCGGCCGAGCGCTGGGCGGACGCCGATCCGGCGCGCGCGCCGCTCGTCGCGTACGCGGAGAATCTGCCGATCATCCGCCGCTACTGGCGGACGGTGTTCGAGACCCGCCTGACCCGGTCGCCCGCGCTGGTCGTGCCGGATCTACGGGGAGTGCTGGCAGCGGTGGCGGCGGGCGCCGGGGTCACCGTCCTGCCGCGCTACCTGTGCGCGACGGAGCTGGCCGCCGGCGTCCTGCGGCCGCTGCTGGAGCCGGAACTGCCCCCGATCAACACACTGTTCCTCGCCACCCGTGACGGGCCCGTGCACCAGGCGGTGAGCGCCGTACGATCCCGGCTGCTGCTCCAAGGACGCATGTGGTGATCCCCGAGCGGGGTCTCAGGGCGCGCGGCTGCGCTGAGCCCCCGGGAAGGGCTTCACGCGGTGAGCCCCCCGAGCTGGGTCTCAGGGGCGCGTGGCCGTGGTGATCCCCCGCGAAGGGGGCCAGGCCACGCGGTGATCCCCCGAGCCGGGTCTCAGGGCGGACGGCTGTGGTGACCCGCCGCGAAGAGTCTCAGGACACGCGGTGGGCGCCGGGGGAGGGAACGGCATCGAGGAAGCGCGGCGCCTCCCAGGAACGGGCGGCGTAGGCCGTGGTCACGGCCTCGCGGACCTGCTCGTCGCGGTCCGTGGGCACCAGGGCGATCACCGAGCCGCCGAAGCCGCCGCCGACCATCCGGGCGCCTCGCGCGCCGGCGCGTACGGCCTCCTCGACCGCCACGTCGGCCTCCGGCCAGGAGATCTCGAACTGGTCGCGCAGCGACAGGTGCGAGGCGGTCAGCAGCGCGCCGACCTCCGCGACGGCACCGGCCCGCAGCAGGCCGACCACGGCCTGGACGCGGTGGTTGTCGGTCACGACGTGCTGGGTGCGGCGGCGCAGGACCGGGTCGTCGAGCACCTTGAGCGCGGCGGCGAGGTCCTCGACGTCGCGCAGCGCCGGGACGCCGATCAGCTCCGCGGCCTTCTCACAGGCGGCGCGGCGGCTGGCGTACCCGCCGTCGACCAGCTCGTGCTCGGCGCGGGTGTCGATGACCAGGAGCGAGAGGCCGGTCAGGTCGAGCGGCACCTGCGAGGACAGGCCGCTGCGGCAGTCGAGCAGCAGAGCGTGCCCCTCGGTGCACAGCAGGGAGGCCGACTGGTCCATGATCCCGCACGGCATCCCGACGAAGTCGTTCTCGGCGTGCTGGGCGATGCGGGCCAGCTCCGGCCGGGGCACCTCGATCCCGTACAGGTCGCACAGGGCGAGCCCGACCGCGCACTCGAGCGCGGCGGACGAGGACAGGCCGGCCCCCTGCGGCAGGTCCGAGTCGATCAGCACGGACGCGCCGCCCACCTCGTGTCCGGCCTCGCGCAGCGCCCAGGCCACCCCGGCGGCGTACGCGGCCCAGCCGGTCACCTCACCGGGGCGCGGGTCTGAGACGCGCACGGCGTCCGGTGACTGCACGGAACGGAGTTCGAGGACGCCGTCGTCGCGGCGGGCCGCCGTTGCCGTGACGCCCTGGGCTAGGGCGAAGGGCAGGACGAAGCCGTCGTTGTAGTCGGTGTGTTCACCGATGAGGTTGACGCGGCCCGGAGCGCGCCAGACCCCTTCCGGGTCGCGCCCGTAGAACTCGCGGAAGTCCATGTTCACCGTGCCTATCGTGGGGGCAGCGATCCTACCGGCAGCCCGTCGGGAAACAGGTCCGCGGTCGCTCGTTCGAGAGCGATGCGGATGGCACCGGTCGCGACCGCCTCGTCGCCCAGCGCGGACACCCTGACCTCGGGCGGAGGCGGGCACAGCGCGGCCAGTCGGTCGCGCAACCCTCCGGCGATCAGGTCGCCGGCCCGCGACAGGCCGCCGCCCACGACGACGACGGCGGGATCGACGGCGAGGAGCAGTGCCGCCGTGCCGGTCGCCAGGTCGTCGGTGAACCCGTCGACGGCGGCCGTGGCGTGCGCGTCGCCGGACCGGGCGGCGGCGAAGACGGCGGCCAGATCGCCGTTGCCGGGACAGGCGGCCAGCAGGCGGTCGGGGGCCTCCTCCCAGCGGAGTGCCGGCAGCAGGCCGAGCTCCCCGGCGCCGCCCCGGTGCCCGCGGTGGAGCCGCCCGCCGATGAGGACGCCGGCGGCGACCCGGTTGCCCGCGAGGACGCAGACGGCGTCCTGGACGTCCTTGGCCGCCCCACGCCAGTGCTCGGCGATGGTGGCGAGGTTCGCGTCGTTCTCGACGATCACCGGCACGGCCTCGACGGCCACCGGCAAGGCGCTGCCATCGGCGATCGAGGCGTTGGCCACCGCGCGGCCACCGGCGATCAAGGCATCCGTCACCGCATCCCCGTCGGGGGTCGGGGCGTCGGTCGCCGTGTCCCCGTCGGCGATCAACGCATCGGTCACCGCGTCCGCGTCGGCGATCGAGGTTTCGGTCACCGCGTCCGCGCCGGCGATCGGCGCTTCGGCCACCGTGTCCCCGTCGGTCACCAGCGCGCGCCCGAGGTCGAAGCCGGTCCAGTCGGGCAGCACGGTGCAGAGGGTGACCGCGCCGTCGTGGACGACGCCGGGCGTCCCGACGCCGATCGCGCGCAGGCGGCTCGGTGCCACCCCGCTGTCGTCGAGGCAGCGGGTGAGGGTGGTCCGGGCCACCGCGAGGCGCTCGGCGCGGCCGAGGTCCGGATCGACCGTGGCGCGGCGGACCTCGTGGACCTCGCCCTCCAGGTTCGCGAGGATCACCAGGATCTTGTGGACGCCGATGTCGATGCCGGCGACGAACCCCTCGTCGGCGCCGAAGCGGAAGCGCCGCGCGGGCCGTCCGGTGCCGCCGGGCTCAGGCGGCAGCTCGCGGACGATCCGGTCGCGGACGAAGTCCTCGACGACGTCCTCGACCGTCGGGCGTGACAGCCCGGTGACCGCGCTGACCTCGGTGAGCGTGCGCGGGCCCTGGGCGTAGAGGGCCGCGAGCACGTCCGTGGAGTTCA
This sequence comes from Actinoallomurus acanthiterrae, assembly GCF_054775715.1. Classification (NCBI taxonomy): domain Bacteria; kingdom Bacillati; phylum Actinomycetota; class Actinomycetes; order Streptosporangiales; family Thermomonosporaceae; genus Actinoallomurus; species Actinoallomurus acanthiterrae. Next base: position 1,541,359 of record NZ_BAAHCO010000001.1, read on the forward strand.
GCCGGCGCAGCCGGGACGGATCGCCGCCTCGTCTCACCTGGACCTGCCTTGTCTCACCTGGACCCCCTTGACATTCGCGCTCCGCAGCATAGATCCTCGCACTTACTAAAGAAAGTTCCTTTAATAAGTCGGAAGGAGACGCATGCCGGTCACCCTGGCCCTCGTCGGAGCGGGCATGCGCGGGTCGGACTACGGTCGCCGCGCGGTCCGTGACGGCCACGCGCGCGTCGTGGCCGTGGCCGAGCCCGTCGCCGAGCGCCGGGAGCGAGCCGCCGCCGAGCACGGGCTCGGTCCGGACCAGGTCTTCACCGACTGGCGGGAGCTGGCGGCGCTGCCGCGCCAGGCCGACGGGGTCATCGTCGCCACCCGGGACGTCGAGCACGTCGAGCCCGCCGTCGCCTTCGCCGAGCGCGGCTACCACCTGCTGCTCGAGAAGCCGATGGCGCCCACCGAGGCCGGATCGGAGGCGATCGCGGAGGCCGCCGAGCGCGCCGGGGTCATGCTGGCCGTCTGCCACGTCATGCGCTACTCCGCCTACACCCGTGCGCTGAAGGGGCTGATCGACGCGGGCCGGATCGGCGCCGTCGTCAGCGTGCAGCACCTCGAGCCGATCGGCTGGTGGCACTTCGCCCACTCGTACGTGCGCGGCAACTGGCGGCGGGAGGACGAGTCCTCTCCGATGCTGCTGGCCAAGTGCTGCCACGACATCGACTGGCTGGCCCACATCATCGGCCGGCCCTGCGCGTGTCCTCCTTCGGCGGGCTCCTCCACTTCCGCCCGGAGAACCGCCCCGAGGGCGCGGCGGACCGGTGCCTCGACTGCGCGGTCGAGGCCTCCTGCCCGTACTCCGCGTCTCGCACCTACCTCGGCTTCGTCGGCGACCCCGACCGCACGCACTGGCCGCTCAGCGCGCTGACCTTCGACACGTCGCCCGAGGGGGTCCGCGAGGCCCTGCGGCACGGGCCGTACGGCAGGTGCGTCTACTCCTGCGACAACGACGTCGCCGACCAGCAGGTCGTCACGATCGAGTACGACGGTGGGGTGACCGCGTCGTTCACCGCGACCGCCTTCACGCCCATGGGATTCCGCAAGACCCGGATCTTCGGCTCCCACGGCTCCATCGAGGGCGACGGCGTCCGGCTTACCGTCGAGGACTTCGTCTCCGGCACCCGCGAGGTCATCGAGACCGACGAGGGGGAGGAGGTCTCACTCGCCGGGGACCACGGCGGGGCGGACCAGGCCCTCACCGACGCGTTCGTCGCCGCGCTGGCCGCCGATGACCCGTCACCGCTGCTCTCCGACGCCCGTACGTCCCTCGCGAGCCACCGGCTGGTGTGGGCCGCCGAGCGGGCCCGGCGCACGGGCACCGTCGTCTCCCTCGCCGATGACGAGAGCCCCGTCAGCCTCCGTTCCACCCCCATCGCACCAGCGGAGTCACCATGAAGCACCGTTTCCCGCGTCGCGGTCTCATCGGGGCCGTCCTGGCCCTCGGGCTGTGCGCCTGCGGATCCTCCGGCACCTCCCACGACTCGGCCGGCAGCGGGCCGATCACCTGGGCCAGCTTCAAGGATCCGACCGGCACCCTCCGGAAGATCGTCGACAGCTGGAACTCCTCACACCCCGACACCAAGGTGACCCTGGTCGACCTGCCCGAAGCGGCCGACGCCCAGCGCCAGCAACTCGTCCAGAACGCCCAGATCAAGTCCACCGCGTACGACGTCGTCACGCTCGACGCCGTCTGGACCGCCGAGTTCGCCGCGAACCGGTGGGTCGACCCGATCACCGGGCTGGACACCGGCGGCTTCCTCGGCCCGTCGCTGCGCACCGGCCAGTACCACGGGAGGCTGTACGCCGCGCCGTGGCTCACCGGCGCCGGACTGCTCTACTACCGGACGGACCTGCTGAAGAAGGCCGGGATCGCCAAGCCGCCGACGACCTGGCAGGAGCTCACCGACGACTGCGCCAAGGTCCGCAAGACCGCCGACGTCGGCTGCTACGCCGGCCAGTACGACAAGTACGAGGGCCTGACCGTCAACGTCACCGAGGCGATCGGCAGCGCGGGCGGCCACGTCCTGGACGCCTCCGGGAAGCCGGCCCTGAACACCCCCGAGGCCATCGCCGGGCTGCGGTTCCTCACCGACGGGTTCAAGAACGGTCTGATCCCCAAGGCCGCCCTCACCTACCAGGAGGAGAACGGCCGGCGCGCCTTCGAAGCCGGCGAGCTGCTGTTCCACCGCAACTGGGCGTACGTTCACTCCCTCGCGAGCAAGACCGACGGCTCCAGCAAGGTCGCGGGGAAGTTCGACGTCGCGCCGCTGCCCGGGCGCACCGGCCCGGGCGTCTCCACCCTCGGCGGGAACAACGTGGCGATCTCCGCCTTCTCCAAGCACAAGCAGACGGCGCTCGACTTCATCCGGTACGTCACGGGCCCGGAGGTCGAGAAGACCTTCGGACTCGGCAGCGCGTACCCGATGTCCCGCGCCGCGCTGTACTCCGACCCGGCCATGGTCAAGGCGCAGCCGTACCTGCCCACGCTGGCCACGTCGATCCAGAACGCCCAGCCCCGGCCCGAGGCCGTCCGCTACGGCGACGTCACCGCGGCCATCCAGGAGGCGGCCTACGCGGCCCTGCGAGGACAGCAGAGCCCCGAACAGGCCCTCACCGGTCTACAGACCAAACTCGGGCCCCTCACCGCGAACTGAGGCCGCTCAGAGACGGACCGGGCGGCGGTCGACGCCCCGCCGCCCGCCGCTGTCACCGCTGCGCGAAGGCCCAGGCGTCCGTGACCATCGATCGCAGGTCGCGCTCGGGCTTCCAGCCGAGCCGGTCGGAGATCCTGGTGGAGGAGGCGATCAGCACGGCCGGGTCGCCGGCTCGCCGGGGGCTCTCCACCGCCGGGATCTCGTGCCCGGTCACCTCGCGGCACACGTCGATGACCTCGCGGACCGAGTAACCCGAGCCGCTGCCCAGGTTGAAGATCTCGTGCGTGCCCGGCGCGCAGGCGTCGAGGGCCAGCAGGTGGGCCTCGGCGAGGTCGACGACGTGGATGTAGTCGCGGACGCAGGTGCCGTCCGGCGTGGCGTAGTCGGTGCCGAAGACCGAGACCGACTCACGCTCGCCGAGCGGCACCTTCAGCACGTTGGGGATGATGTGGGTCTCGACGGTGTGCCGCTCGCCGTAGCGGCCGTAGGCGCCCGCGACGTTGAAGTAGCGCAGGCTCACCCCGCCGAGGCCGTACATCCGGGCGTACTCCGCGAGCGTCGTGTCGATGGCGAGCTTCGAGGCGCCGTACGGATTGGTCGGTCGGGTCGGGTCGGTCTCCAGGATCGGCGTGCGCTCGGGCTCGCCGTAGGTCGCGGCGGTCGAAGAGAACACGATGCGCGGCGTCCCGTGCGTCCGCATCGCGTCCAGCAGGGCCAGCGACTCGCCGAGGTTCTTGTCCCAGTACAGACCGGGCTTCTCCACGGACTCGCCGACCAGGGACTTGGCCGCGAAGTGCAGCACGCCGTCGAATCCCTCGGAGAGGGTGTCGTGGGCCGCCTCCCGCAGCGTGCCCCGGACCAGCCGCGCGCCGTCCGCGACGGCGTCGGCGTGCCCGGTCGAGAGGTCGTCCAGGACGACCACCTCGTGCCCGGCCTCCAGCAGCCTGGCCGAGACCACGCTGCCGATATAGCCGGCGCCCCCCGTGACGAGAAGTTTCATCGGACCTCCAGCGAGAATGAACCTGTACGCTTTCAGCTCTAATCTTTCCGAACAACCCGACTGGACATGGACGACCCACATAGTCTTAGGCGTTTCTCATGAGGGAAACGCTGGTGAGCGCCGCGATCGTCCTCGCGCTCATTCTCGTCGAGGCCCTTTTCGTAGCCTCCGAGATCGCCCTCGTCTCGCTGCGCGACAGCCAGGTCCGCCGAATCGCCGACCAAGGCCGGCGCGGCCAGGCGGTGGCGAGGCTCGTCGGCGATCCGAACCGCTTCCTCGCCGTGGTGCAGATCGGCGTCACGCTCACGGCCCTGCTGTCGTCCGCGTACGGCGCGATCACACTCTCCGAGACCGCCAAGAAGGCCCTGATCCGGCAGGGGATGTCCGACGGGATCGCCGGGTTCATCGGCGTCGTCGGCGTCACCCTGATCATCTCCTACGTCACGCTGGTCATCGGGGAGCTGGCGCCCAAGCGGCTCGGCCTGCAGCGGGCCGAGGGCACCGCGCAGATGGTGGCGCCGTTCCTCGACCGGATGGCGAAGGGGGCGCGGCCGGTGATCTGGCTGCTGTCGAAGTCGACCAACGTCATCGTCCGCGTACTCGGCGGCGACCCGGACACCTCCCGCGAGGCGATCACCGCCGAGGAGATCCGCGCGCTCGTGGCCGGCACCACCGAGATCGCCCCGGACGAGCGGAACCTCATCGAGGAAGTGTTCGCCGCCGGGGAGCGCCAGCTGCGCGAGGTGCTGGTGCCGCGCACCGAGGTGGAGTTCCTCGACGCGGCGACGCCGCTGGCCAAGGCCGCGCGCACGACCACGGGCAGCCCGCACTCCCGGTACCCCGTCTACCGCGACTCCCACGACGACGTGATCGGGTTCGTGCACGTCCGGGACCTGCTCGATCCGCAGCTCTCCGGGCGCTCCACGCCGGTCGGCGAGCTGGTCCGGCCGGTCCTGTACCTGCCGGCGAGCAAGCGGGTGCTGGCCGCGCTGTCGGAGATGCGGCGCGAGGGCCACCATCTGGCGATCGTCGTCGACGAGTACGGTGGGACGGCGGGGATCGTCACCCTCGAAGACCTCGTCGAGGAGCTCATCGGCGATATTCGCGACGAGTACGACGTGGAGGACGACCACGCCCGCCGGCTGCACGGCGGAGCGCTCGAGATCGACGGCCTGCTCAACCTCGACGCGTTCGCCGACGAGACCGGCCTGGAGCTGCCCGAGGGACCGTACGAGACGGTCGCGGGCTATCTCATGGCCGTGCTCGGGCACCTGCCGCAGGTCGGTGAGAACGTCGAGGTGGACGGGCATCGCCTCACCGTCACGGAGGTGGACGGCCGGCGCGTGTCGCGCGTCCGCCTCACCCCGCCGCCCGCCGCCCCGGCGGACGCCGACGAATCCTGAGAGAATCCACCTATGCCCATCGAGCCCAGCACGTCCCCGGCGCGCCCGCGGGTCCTGTCCGGCATCCAGCCGACGGCCGATTCCTTCCACCTCGGCAACTATCTCGGCGCGCTCCGTCAGTGGGTCGCCCTGCAGGACACCCACGACGCGTTCTACTGCATCGTCGACCTGCACGCCATCACGGTGGAGCACGACCCGGAGGCGCTGCGGCGGCGCACCCGGGTGGCCGCGGCGCAGCTGTTCGCGATCGGGCTGGACCCCGAGCGCAGCACGATCTTCGTGCAGAGCCAGGTGCCCGAGCACGCGGAGCTGCAGTGGGTGCTGGCCTGCCTCACCGGGTTCGGCGAGGCGAGCCGGATGACGCAGTTCAAGGACAAGTCGGCCAAGCAGGGCGCCGCTGCGGCGTCCGTCGGGCTGTTCACGTACCCGATCCTGCAGGCCGCCGACATCCTGCTCTACCAGGCCGACCAGGTGCCGGTGGGGGAGGACCAGCGGCAGCACCTCGAGCTGACCCGGACCCTCGCGCAGCGGTTCAACCACCGTTTCGGCGAGACCTTCGTCGCCCCCGAGGCGTACATCCCGAAGGCCACCGCGAAGATCACCGACCTGCAGGAGCCGACGGCGAAGATGAGCAAGTCCTCGTCCTCGCCGCAGGGCATCGTCGACCTGCTGGACGAGCCGGGCCCGCTGCGCAAGAAGATCATGCGGGCGGTCACCGACACCGGCACGGAGATCAAGGCCGACGAGGTGAACAAGCCCGGCGTCACCAACCTCCTGCGGATCCACTCCGCGCTGTCCGGCACCTCCATCGAGGACCTCGAGCGCCACTTCGAGGGCCAGGGGTACGGCGCGCTGAAGAAGGAGCTCGCCCAGATCGTCCTCGACACGTTCGAGCCGATCCGGGAGCGCACCGGCAAGCTGCTGGCCGACGAGGCGCAACTCGACCGGATGCTGGCCATCGGCGCCGACCGCGCCCGCGAGGTCGCCCGGGCGACCATGGCGACCGTTCGCGACCGGGTGGGGTTCCTGGGCCGTGCCTGACGCCGAGGAGCGCACGATCGGAGTGGCCGTCGCCATCCCCGAGCCGTACGGTCCGGAGCTGCAGCGCCGCCGCGCGTCGTTCGGCGACCCGCTGGCCGCGTCCATCCCCACCCACATCACGCTGGTGCCGCCGACGCGGGTGCCGGTCGCGGAGCTCGATGACATCGAGCGGCACCTGCGCGCGGCGGCCGAGGGTGAACACCTCTTCGACATTCACCTGCGCGGCACCGGCACCTTCCGGCCGGTGTCCCCGGTGGTGTTCGTGGCGCTCGCGGAGGGCATCGCCGACTGCGAGCGCCTCGAGCGCAAGGTCCGCCGGGGCCCGCTGGCCGTCGAGCGCGCCTTCCCGTACCACCCGCACGTGACCGTCGCCCACCATCTCGCGGACGACGTGCTGGACCGGGCGTTCAAGGAGCTGGCCTACTACGAGGCCACGTTCCCGGTGCGCGCCTTCTCGCTGTACGAGCACGGGGCGGACGGCGTCTGGCGGCCCCGGCTGCAGTTCCCGTTCGGCGGCCGTACGAACGGCTCATGAACGTTCACCCTGGGTGAATCTTCTCCCGTTACGCGGGTACTGCCCCACCATGGCGCCGCTGATCGGTGGGATGCAGCGAGGGGTCACTTCGATACAGGAGCGAGGCAAGGCGTTTCTGCGCGGGTTGCGGGCCCGCTGGCCGTGGTTCGACCACCTGGGCCGTGCGTACGAGCGGTATCAGGGCTGCCGTGGCAACCGGCTGGCCGCCGCCCTCACCTTTTACGGGTTCCTGTCGTTCTTCCCGCTGGTCGCGCTGGCCTTCGCCGTCATGGGGTACGTCGTCGCGGTCAGCCCCGGAGCGCGCGAGTACGTCACCAAGGCGATCTACGAGCTCCTGCCCGGCCTCGCCGACCGGCTGCCCGTGCAGCAGATCGCCGACGCCAAGGCGGGCGCGAGCGTGCTCGCGCTGCTCGGCCTGTCCTGGAGCGGTCTGGGCTGGATCGGCGTCTGGCGGGAGTTCCTGCGCACGATGTGGACGGGCAACCCGGAGGACGACATCAACCCCATCCTCAAGAAGCTCGCGGACCTGGGCGTCCTGCTCGTCCTCGGCCTGACCCTGCTCGCCTCCGTCGCGCTCTCGGGGCTGGCGACCTCGGCGACCCACGCCGTCCTCCACTGGGCGGGGCTGAGCCAGGTGACCGGTGCGGGCACGTTCCTCCGGCTGGTCGCGATCGGCGTCGCCATCGCGGCGAACACCTTCCTCTTCCTCGTCCTGTTCGAACGCCTGTCGGGCACCCGAGCACCCTGGCGGCAGCTCCTGCGCGGCTGTCTCTTCGGCGCCGTGGGCTTCGAGGCGCTGAAGCTGATCGGCACCTACCTCGTCGGGCACGTCATGCGGAACCCGCTGTACGCGTCGTTCGCCGTGATCGTCGGCCTGCTGATCTGGATCAACGTCGTGTCGCGGTTCATCCTGTTCACCGCGGCGTGGACGGCGACGCGCCGGGTGGTGATGAAGGCGGACGAGCCAGAGAGCGCCGAGGTCTGACGGCGCGTCGACCGCGGGGCCGCACGGCCCCGCCGGTCAACGCGCCGTCTCGTCGTCCCGGCTTCCGGCGTCGGGCGAGTCGTCGTCCACCGCCCGCGACGGCGCGGTGTCCGGCCCGTCCATCGGCTCGAACGGTCCCCGCGGCCGCACGCCCGCCTCCGCGCCGTCGCCTGCCACGGCCCGTACCGCCGACGTGCCGTCCTGAACGGACCGCTCGGCGTCCCCGGCTCCAAGGTCCGCGTCGAGCACCGTCCGCTCGGCCTCGCCGGCGGCCGGGTCCTCCTCGCGTACGGTCCGCTCGGCGTCCCCCGGGTCTCCGTCCTCGTCACGTACGGCGCGCCCGCCGTCCACGGCCGTCCGCTCGGCGTCGAGGACCGTCCGCTCGGCGTCGTCCACGGCCGTCCGCTCCGCGTCCCCGGCGGTCGTCCGGTCCTCGTCGAGCACGGTGCGCTCGGCGTCGTCCCATCCGGCCGGGTCCTCGCCGTCCCGGACCTCGTCGTCGTCCCGGGCCTCGTCGTCCCGCCGGTCGGAGGCCCGTCCGCCGTCCACGGGCTGCACCGGATTCGGTGCCGTCTGCCGGGCGGCCGGGCTCTCTCCGCCGAAGGACGGCGGGGCGCCCGCCACCTTGATGTCGCCCGGATGCGGAACCCCAGGGTCGGTATCGGCACCCCCGTCGGTGTCCGGTGGGTCCGAGCCGGGCGGCGCGGCCGTCTCCGGTGTGAAGGTGCGGACGTGGCCGCCGGAGGGCGGCGGCGGTGCCCCGGCACCGGCGGGTGCCGCGCGCCGGCGACGGCGCACGACGATCGTCAGGCCGATGACGATCGCCAGGAGGGCGGCGCCTCCGCCCCCGGCGAGGCCGAGCTTCCGCCAGTCGGGGCCGTCGACGGGGGAGACGTGGACGATCTGCGGTCTCTTCGCCGCGGCCGGGACGGTCTTCTTCGGCTGCGGCGGCGGGATCGGATCCACGAGCGTCCCGACGGAGCCGGTCTTCGCCCGCTCGTCGAAGCCCCAGTCCAGCAGGGACCGCGCGTCACCCCAGAAGTCGGACTGGGCGTGCATCAGCGCGATGATGATCGTGTGTCCGTTGCGGGTGGCCGCGCCGACGAAGCTGCCCAGCGCGTGGCTGGTCCAGCCGTTCTTGCCGCCGATCATGCCCTTGTATCGGTTGCCGACGAGCAGGTGGTCGTGCGTGCCGATCTGGTAGCCGCCGGTCTTCTTGCCCTTCGCCCGCTCCTTCTTGTCGGGGGGAGCCGGCCAGTCGTAGAGCGTCGCGCCGACGTACTTGCGGAAGTCGGGCAGGGTCAGGCCCTGCTTCATGATCAATGCGAGGTCGTACGCCGAGCTGTGCTGCTGCGCGAGCGTGAGCGGCGGGTCGTCGTCGAGGCCGTTGGGCGTCTGGGCGACGGTGTCCAGGGCCTGGATCCGGTGGGCCTCGGCGTTCATCTGGTCGATGGACGGCTTGAAGCCGCCGTTCGCCTCGGTCAGCGCGATGGCCGCGTCGTTCCCGGACTGCATGAGCAGCCCGTGGAACAGGTCGCTGACGGTGTAGGTCCACTTGGTGTCCATGCCGACCGCCGACCCGGACGCGTTCACCGCGTTCTGCGACGGCTTCATCTTCTTCGCCGGGTCCAGGCGCGGGATGAGCGTGATCGCGGTCAGCGTCTTCAGCGTGCTGGCGGGCTTGTAGTGGCCGTGCGGGTCCTTCGCCGCGAGGATCCGTCCCGTCTCCAGGTCCGCGATGACGTACGACGAGGCCTGGATGTGCGGCGGGGCGGACATTCCGGAGGACCGGTCCCACAGGTAGCCGTGACCGCTCAACCCGGGGCCGCCGACGACCGTGTCGGCCTGGGCCGGCGTGGCGTAAAGCGGCGCGACACCCACAAAAAGGGTCAGGATGGCGATTAACGTTCTTCGCATGGCGGCCCAACGGTAGACGACGGGTACGTGCACCGACACAGGGGGTGTACCCCCAATAATGACGGCTGATGATCCCCTCTAGGTTCGCCGCCATTTCTTGATCGGCCTTGCCGCATTGATGATCGTCGGGTGGTCGGCGCTTGCCGAGAACTTGGGCGGAGGACTGGCCCGGACCACCGCGTTCCACGTCGTCCATACCTTCCGGCCTGCGTGAACACCGGCGTGGCCGGCCGGTCGCGGTGTGAAGTAGGCCACCATGTAACCGAACGGCGATCGGTCGTACGATCGCACAAGGGTGAGGCGGAGCCGCGCAGCCTGCCCCGTTGAGAGCGTTCCAGCAGGTCAGCGGCCTGAATGGGAAGGTGATTACGGCATGCGTTCCGAGTCGGGGCTGCCGATCGAACCCGTCTACGAACCCGAGGCGCTGGAGGGATTCGACCCTGCGGCGCAGCTGGGCGAGCCGGGCGCGTTCCCCTTCACGCGCGGGGTGTACCCGACGATGTACACCCAGCGGCCGTGGACGATGCGGCAGTACGCCGGGTTCGGCACCGCCGCGGAGTCGAACCGGCGCTACCACCAGCTGATCGAGGCGGGCACCGCGGGCCTGTCGGTGGCCTTCGACCTGCCCACGCAGATGGGCTACGACTCCGACGCGGAGATCGCCCGCAGCGAGGTCGGCAAGGTCGGCGTCGCGATCGACTCGATCGAGGACATGCGCGTGCTGTTCGACGGCATCCCGCTCGGCGAGGTGTCGACGTCCATGACGATCAACGCGCCCGCGGCCGTGCTCCTGCTGCTCTACCAGCTCGTGGCCGAGGAGCAAGGGGTCCCCGCCGACCGGCTCACCGGCACGGTCCAGAACGACATCCTCAAGGAGTACATCGCGCGGGGCACCTACATCTTCCCGCCGAAGCCGAGCCTGCGCCTGGTCGCCGACACGTTCCGGTACTGCAAGGACGAGATCCCCAAGTGGAACACGATCTCGATCTCCGGCTACCACATGGCCGAGGCCGGGGCGACGCCCGTACAGGAGATCGCGTTCACGCTCGCCAACGCCAAGGAGTACGTCCGGGCCGCCGTCGAGTCGGGGCTGGACGTCGACGCGTTCGCGCCGCGGCTGTCGTTCTTCTTCGTGGCCCGCACCACGCTGCTGGAGGAGGTCGCGAAGTTCCGCGCGGCCCGCCGGATCTGGGCGCACATCATGCGGGAGGAGTTCGGGGCGAAGAACCCCAAGTCCCAGATGCTGCGGTTCCACACCCAGACCGCGGGCGTCCAGCTCACCGCCCAGCAGCCGGAGGTCAACCTCGTCCGCGTCGCGATCCAGGCGCTCGGCGCGGTCCTGGGCGGCACGCAGTCGCTGCACACCAACTCCTACGACGAGGCGATCGCGCTTCCCACGGAGAAGGCCGCCCGCCTCGCCCTGCGCACCCAGCAGGTGATCGCGCACGAGTCCGACCTGACGCGGACCGTCGACCCGTTCGCCGGGTCGTACGCCGTCGAGTCGATGACCGACGAGATCGAGGAGGCCGCCCGCGCGCTCATCGACCAGGTCGAGGAGATGGGCGGGGCGGTGAACGCCATCGAGAAGAGTTTCCAGAAGGCCGAGATCGAGCGGTCGGCGTACCGCACGGCGCTGGAGATCGACGGTGGCGAGCGCGTCGTGGTCGGCGTGAACCGCTACCGGACCGACGGCGAGGAGCCGTACGAGCCGCTGCGCGTGGACCCGGCCATCGGGGAGGCCCAGGCCGAGCGGCTGGCCCGGCTGCGCGCCGAACGCGACAACGACGAGGTCCGCCGGCGCCTCGACGACCTGCGCCACCTCGCGGAGAAGGAGGGCGCGCAAGCCGAGTCCGGCGACGTCTCCGCAGGTGACGGCAACCTGCTGTACCCGCTGAAGGAGGCGCTGCGGGCCCGCGCCACCGTCGGCGAGGTCTGCGACGCGCTGCGCGACGTGTGGGGCACGTACGTCCCCGCCGACGCGTACTGAGTTTTACGCCTACGAACGTCCCCATCGGCGCCCGCCGCGAGCCCCGCTGACGGGCGATGATCCCCCCGGGAGCGACGAATGCCTGAGATGAGCGACGAGTGGCGGGCGAACATCGACGCCCACGAGCAGACGGCCCGTTCGATGATCGCCTTGGGGGATGAGCTCGGCGCCGCGGACTGGGAACGCGCGACCGAGTGCCCCGGCTGGTCGGTCAAGGACCAGTACTCCCATGTCCTGGGGGTGGAGCGCTGGCTGCTCGGGGAGGCTCCGGACGACGAGCCGCGGACGGTGGCCAACACCGCCCTCGACGTGGAGCTCTGCCGCTCCTGGCCGCCGGAGAAGATCCTCGGCGAGCTGCGCGGGGTGATCGACCGGCGGGTCGCGGCGCTGCGCTCCGCCGCCGTCGACCTGACGCGGATGGTGACCACGCCGTTCGGCGTGACGATGGCGTACGGCGACTTCATGCGGTTCCGGGCGCTCGACGTGTGGATGCACGAGCAGGACGTCCGCCGCGCGACGGGGCGGCGTGGCAACCTCGACGGTCCCGCCGCCGAGGCGGTCGCCCGGATCCTCGGCGGTTCCCTGCCGGCCACCGTGGCCAAGCGGGCGGGGGCCGCGCCGGGCCAGATCGTGGTGTTCGAGATGTCGACGCGTCGCTGGTGCGTCGAGGTCGGCGCGGACGGCCGGGCCCGCTTCGCAGAGGAGCCACCCGAGCCGACCGTGCGGCTCCGCATGGAGTGGGAGACGTTCGTGCGGCTCGGCGGCGGCCGGGTGGACCCGTCCGAGGCCGACGTACGGGTCTTCGGGGACCAAGATCTCGCCGGCCGGGTGCTCGCCGGAATGTCCGTGATGCCGTAGGGGCGGATGAGGCTGATGATCAAGATGGTCATTAGTGAGGATTGCTCGTAGCCGGAACGGATGGCGGTGGCCGCTCGGTGGGTGCCCCAGAAGAGTCAACCGCGCATCGCGGGGCAAAGACGTCCCGAGACGGCATCCCGTCGGCGGGCATGATGGTCACCGGATCGAGGCGATTTCGGTGGTCACTCGAGGCAGCCGACGTGCTGGCCGAATTACGCCACACGAGCGGCATTAACCTGCAAGGATTGAGGGACGACGGAGGTTGGCCGTGGCCATCGAGTTCAACGCCTCGCGAGGCGCGACTCTGGGCGTCGAGTGGGAGCTTCAGCTCATCGACGACCAGACCCGGTTCCTTCGTCAGGATGCCGGACAGGTGCTGGGGGCGCTGCCCGGGCTCAGTGAGGCCGAGCGCAATCCCAAGATCCGCCATGAGCTCATGGAGTCGACCGTGGAGATCGTCACCGACGTGTGCCACACGGTCTCCGAGGCGCGCGCCGACCTCGCCGCCACCATCGCCGAGCTGCGCTCCGTCGCCGAGCCGCGCGGCATCGCGCTGGCCTGCACCGGAACGCATCCGATCAGCGACTGGCGCGACGCGCAGATGGCGCCGATCCAGCGCTACGCCGAGCTCGTCGAGCAGTACCAGTGGCTGGCCCGGCGCATCCAGACGTTCGGCGTGCACGTCCACGTCGGGATCCGCTCCGTCGACAAGGCCATCCCGATCGTGAACGCCCTGGCCGCCTATCTCCCGCACTTCCTCGCGCTCACCGCGTCGAGCCCGTTCTGGTGCGGCGACGACACGGGCCTGGCCTCGAGCCGGGCCATCGTCTTCGGGGCGCTGCCCACCGCCGGCCCGCCGCACCTGCTGGCGGACTGGGCGGAGTTCGAGGCGTACATGGACACGCTGCTGCGCGCCAAGGCGATCAGGAGCATCAAAGAGGTCTGGTGGGACATCCGGCCGCACCCGGATTTCGGCACGATCGAGATCCGGATGTTCGACGGCATCCCGACGCTCCGCGAGGTCGGAATGGCCACGGCGCTGTGCCAGTGCCTCGTCGAACTCTTCGATCACCAGCTCGATCGCGGATACACTTTGCCCAGCCCAGCCGCCTGGGTCGTACGCGACAACAAATGGCGAGCGACCCGGTACGGCTTGGACGCCATCGTGATCACCGACGATCACGGAACGACCGCTCCGCTCCGCGACGAGCTCTATGAGCTGGTCCGGGAGCTGGAGCCGATAGCGGACCGGCTCGGCTGCGCCGAAGATCTGAAGGTGCTCTCCGACGTCCTCGACAATGGCGCCTCCTATGAGCGGCAGCGCGCCATCGTCGCCGACGGCGGCGGCCTGGAGGACGTCGTTACCGCGGCTCTCACGGAGTTCCGGGAGGACCGGTTCGTCAATCCACGGGAGGTGACACATGCGGGGGCCTGAACTCCCCGGTAATGAGCCATCGGGAGGAGGGCTGAGACCGCAACTCGACTCCTTTCTGGCCGAGCACGAGAGTGATCTCATTGCCTTCCGCCGGGACTTGCACATGCACCCGGAGCTCGGTTTCGCCGAGCACCGAACGACGGCGCGCCTCGTCGAGGCGCTGACCGCGGCTGGGCTGCGGCCCAAGCGGCTCCCCAAGGGCACCGGACTGATCTGCGACGTCGGCAACGGCGACGGGCCGGTCGTCGGCCTGCGCGCCGACATCGACGCGCTTCCCCTGGCCGACGAGAAGGACGTCCCCTACCGCTCGACGGTGCCCGGCGTCTGCCACGCCTGCGGCCACGACGTGCACACCTCGATCCTGCTCGGGGTGGGGCAGTTCTTCGCCCGGCAGGCCGCGGCCGGTCTCGTGCCCGGACGGGTCCGGCTGATCTTCCAGCCGGCCGAGGAGACGCCGGGCGGCGCCTTGGACGTCCTGGCCGCCGGAGGCATCGCCGGAGTCGACCGCATCTTCGCGCTCCACTGCGACCCCCGGCTGGAGGTCGGCCGCCTGGGACTGCGGGTCGGCCCCATCACCGCGGCCTGCGACAAGGTGAACGTCCGGGTCGCCGGGCCGGGCGGCCACACGGCGCGCCCCCACCTCACCGCCGACCTGGTGTACGCCCTGGCCAAGATCGTCACCGAGCTGCCGGCGGCCCTGTCGCGGCGCGTCGACCCGCGTTCCAGCCTCAGCCTCGTGTGGGGCCGGGTGTCGGCCGGGTCGGTGGCCAACGCCATCCCCGACGACGGCATCGCCCAGGGCACCGTGCGCTGCCTCGACGAGGAGGCGTGGCACTCCGCGCCCGAGCTGATGAAGACCCTGCTCGACTCGGTGGCCAGCGCGTACGACGTGAAGGCCGAGCTGGACTACGTCCGCGGCGTTCCCCCGACGGTCAACGAGAAGACGAGCGTCGACATGTTCCGCACCGCCGTCGGCAGCGTCCTCGGTGAGGACGGCGCCACGGGCACCCCGCAAAGTCTCGGCGGTGAGGACTTCGGCTGGTTCCTCGAGTCGATCCCCGGCGCGCTCGCCCGCCTCGGTGTCGCGGCGCCCGGCATGGCCGGGGCGTACGACCTGCATCGCGGCACCTTCGACGTGGACGAGCGGAGCATCGGCATCGGCGTACGGATCATGGTCGCCACGGCGCTGACCGCGCTGTGGGAGAGCCGCGCCGACGCCACCGAACCGATCGGTGAACCCGCCGCATAACGATCACTTCACCCCGACGCGGGCGGCCCCGACCCCCGGCCGCCCCCGTACGTCCCCTCTGACGGCCTGACCAGTGACGATGCGCTCTCGCCTTGATAACGGACGCGTTGCGACACGGTTGCTTTGGTTCGTTCCGCCCCTGGCTCCGACTATGGTCCGAGAGATTCGTGCCAAGAAGCACATTTCGGTCGGGGTCAAATTGGAGGAACCACCTTGCGCCGTGCAGTGAAGATGACCGCCGTGGTCGCGAGCGCGGTGCTTGCACTGAGCGCCGCCGGCTGCGGTGGCAAGAAGGCCAGCACCGGGGGTGGCGGCGGTGGCGGCGACGGCAAGAAGTCCCTCAAGGTCGGTCTCGCGTACGACGTGGGCGGCCGGGGTGACAAGTCGTTCAACGACGCCGCGTACGCCGGCCTGCAGAAGGTCCAGAGCGACCTGAAGCTCGACGTCAAGGACATCGAGGCCAAAGAGGGCGAGAGCGACAACGACAAGATCCAGCGCCTGCAGCTGCTGGCTCAGTCGGGCTACAACCCGGTGATCGCGGTCGGCTTCGTGTACGCGACGGCGCTCGGCAAGGTCGCGCCGAAGTTCCCGAACACCAAGTTCGCCATCATCGACGACGACTCGGTCCAGCAGGCGAACGTCGCCGACCTGCTGTTCGCCGAGCAGGAGGGCTCCTACCTCGTCGGTGCCGCGGCGGCCAAGAAGTCCAAGACCGGCAACATCGGCTTCGTCGGCGGCGTCG
This sequence comes from Actinoallomurus acanthiterrae, assembly GCF_054775715.1. Lineage (NCBI taxonomy): Bacteria > Bacillati > Actinomycetota > Actinomycetes > Streptosporangiales > Thermomonosporaceae > Actinoallomurus > Actinoallomurus acanthiterrae. Next base: position 1,557,213 of record NZ_BAAHCO010000001.1, read on the forward strand.
CGACCCCGCTGATCAAGAAGTTCGAGGCCGGGTACGTCGCGGGGGCCAAGAAGGTCAACCCGAACGTCAAGATCCAGATCAAGTACATCTCCCAGCCGCCGGACTTCGGTGGCTTCAAGGACCCGGCCAAGGGCAAGACGATCGCCCAGGGCATGTACGACCAGGGCGCGGACGTGGTCTACGCGGCGGCGGGCCTGTCCGGCACCGGTTCGCTGCAGGCGGCCACCTCCACCAAGAAGTGGTTCATCGGCGTCGACTCCGACCAGTACCAGACGGCGTCCGCCGACGAGAAGCCGTACGTGCTGACCTCGATGCTCAAGCGCGTCGACACCGCGGTGTTCAACTTCGTCAAGGACGTCGGCGACAACAAGTTCGCCAAGGGCGACCAGCGGTTCAGCCTCAAGAACGACGGCATCGACTACTCCAAGTCGAACCCGACGGCGCTGGGTGACCTGCCGGCGACCCTCGACGACCTGAAGCAGCAGATCGTCTCCGGAAAGATCACACCGCCCGAGAAGTGACGGCGGTAAGGGCTCGGGCCCGGGTGGACGGCCGCTTCGGTCTCCCTCCCGGGCCCACTGGTGCGGGAGCAGGGCATGTCCACGACTGAGCCGGCGGTCGAGCTGCACGGCATCACGAAGCGCTTCCCCGGCGTCGTGGCGAACCACGACATCGACATCACGGTCGCGGCGGGTACCGTCCACGCGATCGTCGGGGAGAACGGCGCGGGCAAGTCGACCCTGATGAAGATCCTCTACGGCATGCAGCGGCCGGACGAGGGGACGATCAAGGTCAACGGCGCGGTGGCGGATCTCCATTCGCCCGCCGACGCCATCGCGCGCGGCATCGGCATGGTGCACCAGCACTTCATGCTCGCCGACAATCTCACCGTCCTGGAGAACGTCGTCCTCGGCGCGGAGAAGCTCCACGGCATCGGCGGCGGCGCGCGCAGGCGGATCAAGGAGATCTCCGACCAGTACGGCCTCGGCGTCGAGCCGGACCGCCTGGTCGAGGACCTCGGCGTCGGCGCCCGCCAGCGCGTCGAGATCCTCAAGGTCCTCTACCGCGGGGCGAAGATCCTCATCCTCGATGAGCCGACCGCGGTCCTCGTGCCGCAGGAGGTCGACGAGCTCTTCGCCAACCTCGAGGAGCTCAAACGCGAGGGCCTGACCGTCATCTTCATCTCGCACAAGCTCGACGAGGTCCTCAAGGTCGCCGACGCGATCACGGTGATCCGCCGGGGCACGACCGTGGCCTCCGCCGATCCCCGGGAGGTCTCCGCCCGGCAGCTGGCCGAGCTCATGGTCGGCAGCGAGCTGCCGGTCCCCGAGCTGCGGGAGTCCACGGTGACCGACGTCCCGGTGTTGACCCTCGAGGGGGTCACGGTCCGCAACGCGAGCGGCCGCGCCGTCGTCGACGACGTCTCCCTGACCATCCACGAGGGCGAGATCCTCGGCATCGCCGGCGTCGAGGGCAACGGCCAGGCCGAGCTCGTCGAGGCGATCATGGGCATGCTGCCGGTCGAGTCCGGCGTGATCCGGCTCGGCGGGGAGGACCTGGTCGGCCGATCGACCCGGCACCGCCGGGAGCTGGGCATCGGGTTCATCCCCGAGGACCGGCACCGGCACGGCCTGCTGCTGGAGTCCCCGCTGTGGGAGAACCGCATCCTCGGCCACCAGACCCGGTCGCCCAACGTGAAGGGCCTCCTGATCGACCGCGCCGGCGCCCGCCGGGACACCGAGCGGATCGTCGAGGACTACGACGTGCGGACCCCCGGCATCGACGTCACCGCGGCTTCCCTGTCCGGCGGCAACCAGCAGAAGCTCATCGTCGGCCGGGAGATGTCCGGCGAGCCGAAGCTGCTGATCGCCGCCCACCCGACCCGCGGCGTCGACGTCGGCGCGCAGTCCGCGATCTGGGACCACCTGCGGCACGCCCGGGCCGAGGGCCTGGCGGTGCTGCTCATCTCCGCCGATCTCGACGAGCTGATCGGCATGTCGGACACCCTGCGGGTGATCCTGCGCGGCCGGCTCGTCGGGGACGCCGACCCGGCCACCATCACCCCGGACGCACTCGGCTCCCTCATGACCGGCGCCGGAGAGGGGAGCGCGGCATGATCTCCAACCTGCTCGCGAAGTCGTACGCGCGGACGGCGGTCGCGGCGCTCATCGCGCTCGTCTTCGCGGTCGTCGTGACCTCGATCGTGCTGTCGGTGAGCGGGTTCAACCCGCCGTCGACGTTCCAGGCGATGTTCTCGTTCGGCAAGCAGCCCGACAGCGTCGTCAACACCGTGAACCGCGCGGCGACGTACTACCTGTCGGCGCTCGCGGTGGCGATCGGGTTCCGGATGAACCTCTTCAACATCGGCGTCGACGGCCAGTACCGGCTCGCGGCGATGCTCGCCGCCGCGGCGGGCGGCGCGTGGGCGCTGCCGGCCGGTCTCCACCAGCTCGTGATCATCGTCGTCGCGGCCGTCGTCGGCGGCGCGTGGGCGGGCATCGCCGCGATCCTCAAGGTGACGCGCGGCGTCAGCGAGGTCATCTCGACCATCATGCTGAACTTCATCGGCACCGGGGTGATCGCCTTCCTGCTCAGCCCCGACCGCCTCGCGGTGAAGGTCGCCGGCAGCAACAACATCGGCACCAAGCCCATCGCGTCGTCCGGGCGGGTGCCGGGGATCTCCTACCCGGGCAGCGACCTGAAGATCTACGGCCTGGTCTTCCTGGCGGTGCTGGCCGGCCTCGCCTTCTGGTACATGATCAACAGGACGCGTTTCGGCTTCGACCTGCGGGCCACCGGCCTGTCCCAGAGCGCCGCGGTCGCCAGCGGCGTCGACGCCAAGCGCATGGTGATCTACGCGATGGTCCTGTCCGGCGCGGTGGCCGGCCTGGTCGGCATGCCGCAGCTGCTCGGCGGGTCGTACTCCTACTCGCTGGACTTCCCGACCGGGATCGGCTTCACCGGCATCGGCATCGCCCTGCTCGGCCGGAACAACCCGGTCGGCATCGCGTTCGCGTCGCTGCTGTGGGCTTTCCTCGACCAGTCGTCGCAGATCCTCGAGTTCAACGACATCCCGAAGGAGATCGTCGCCATCACCCAGGCGGCCGTGCTGCTGTCGGTGGTCGTGGTGTACGAAATCGTCAACCGGGTGGGCCGGCGGATGGACCAGCGGCGCGTGGCCGCGGAGCTCGGCGAGGTGGCAGCGTGAACACGGCGTACGGCTCTGAGCAGGCAGACGAGGTGGCACCGTCTTTGGTCACCCTTCCGACGAAGGAGGGCGCATGATCGAGCAGGAGGTCCGTACGCCGACCCCGCGGACCGGCGGGGTGCGCGCGGTGCGCGGCCGGCGGGCGCTGGCCATCGGCCTCGGCGTCTTCGCCGCCCTCATCGCGCTGCGGCTGATCACCGGCGAGACCGACATCACCTCCAGCGGCACCATGAGCGCGACGCTCGCCCTCGCCGTGCCGATCGGGATGGCCGCGATGGGCGGCCTGTGGTCCGAACGTTCCGGCGTGGTCAACATCGGCCTCGAGGGCATGATGGTCTTCGGCACCTGGGGTGCGGCCTTCGCGTCGTACTTCAGCGGCAGTCCCTGGCTGGGCCTGCTCGGCGGGATCATCGCCGGAGCGGTGGGCGGCCTGCTGCACGCGGTGGCGACCGTGACGTTCGGCGTCGACCACATCGTCTCCGGCGTCGCGATCAACATTCTGGCGCCGGGCGTCACGCGTTACCTGTCGGACCTGCTCTTCACGCATGAGACCGGCGGCGGGGCCACCCAGTCGCCGCCGCTGCCGGACTTCCCCACGTGGAGCGTGCCCGGCGTCGGCGGCCCGCTGGGCGACCTCGAGAAGCACCACTGGTTCCTGATCTCCGACCTCGCCGGTCTCGTCCGCGGGCTCCTGACGAACCTGTCCCCGGTCACGCTCGTCGCGGCCGCGCTCATTCCCATCTCGTTCTTCCTGCTGTGGCGTACGGCGTTCGGCCTGCGGCTGCGGTCCTGCGGGGAGAACCCGCTCGCCGCCGAGTCGCTGGGCGTGAAGGTCTACACGATGAAGTACGCGGCGGTCGTGATCTCCGGGGCGTTCGCCGGAATCGGCGGGACGTTCCTGGCCATGGTGGCGTCCTCCAACTACCAGGAGGGCCAGGTCAACGGGCGAGGCTTCATCGGCCTCGCCGCCATGATCTTCGGCAACTGGCGTCCGGGCGGCGTCGCGGCGGGCGCGGGCCTGTTCGGGTACACCGACGCGCTGCAACTGCGCGGCGGCGCCGGGGCGGTGCACGCCATGCTCCTCCTGCTCGGCGTCGGCCTCCTGGTCCTGGCCGGCTGGCACGCCTACGGGCGCCGGATGGTCACGGCGGTCGTCTCGGTGGTCGTGGCGGTCGGCCTGCTCGCGTGGTTCTTCCTGACCAAGGAGCTGCCGCGGGAGATCGTCACCTACAGCCCGCACATCACGACGCTGCTGGTGCTGGCCTTCGCGGCGCAGCGGCTGCGCATGCCGGCCGCCGACGGGCTGCGCTACCGTCGCGGAGGGGGACACTGATGGCCGACATCGACTGGGAGGCCCTGCGGGAGGCGGCCCGTGCGGCGATGGCGAAGGCCTACGCGCCGTACTCCGACTTCCCCGTGGGCGCCGCCGGGCTGACCGACGACGGCCGCATCGTCTCCGGCTGCAACGTGGAGAACGCCTCGTACGGCGTCGGCCTCTGCGCGGAGTGCGGCCTCGTCTCGGACCTGTACGGCAGCGGCGGCGGCCGGCTGGTCGCCGTCGCCGTCGTGGGCCGCGACGGCGCGCCGCTCATGCCGTGCGGGCGCTGCCGCCAACTGCTGTGGGAGCACGGCGGTCCCGGCATGCTGCTGGAGACCGTCCGTGGCATCCGGCCGATGCGCGAGGTGCTGCCCGACGCCTTCGGCCCCGACGATCTGGAGAACCGAGCGTGACCTTCGACGCCGTCGACGTCATCCGTACGAAGCGGAACCGCGGGGAGCTGTCCGACGCGCAGATCGACTGGACGATCGACGCGTACACCAGGGGCGTCATCGCCGACGAGCAGATGTCCGCCCTCGCGATGGCGATCCTGCTCAACGGCATGACCCGGCGGGAGGTCGCCCGCTGGACCGACGCGATGCTCCGCTCCGGCGAGCGGATGGACTGGTCCGGGCTGAGCCGCCCCACGACGGACAAGCACTCCACCGGCGGCGTCGGCGACAAGATCACGCTGCCGCTGGCGCCGACGGTGGCCGCCTGCGGCGCGGCCGTCCCGCAGCTGTCCGGGCGCGGCCTCGGCCACACCGGCGGCACCCTCGACAAGCTCGAGTCGATCCCGGGCTGGCGGGCGTCGCTGTCCAACGAGGAGATGCTGTCGGTCCTCGACCAGGCGGGCGCGGTGGTGTGCGCGGCCGGGTCGGGCCTGGCCCCCGCCGACCGCAAGCTGTACGCCCTGCGCGACGTCACCGGCACGGTCGAGTCGATCCCGCTGATCGCCAGCTCGATCATGTCCAAGAAGATCGCGGAGGGCACGGGCGCGCTCGTCCTGGACGTCAAGGCCGGCTCCGGGGCGTTCATGAAGAGTGTCGAGGACGCCCGCGAGCTGGCCCGGACGATGGTCGACATCGGCACCGACCACGGCGTGAAGACGGTCGCGCTGCTGACCGCGATGGACACCCCGCTCGGCCGTATGGTCGGCAACGCCCTCGAGGTCGACGAGTCCGTCGAGGTCCTGGCGGGCGGCGGACCGGACGACGTCGTCGAGCTGACCGTCGCCCTGGCCCGCGAGATGCTGGCCGCGGCGGGCCTGACGGACGCCAAGGACCCGGCCGACGCACTTCGCGACGGCTCGGCGATGGACGCCTGGCGGCGCATGATCAGCGCCCAGGGCGGCGACCCGGACGCCCCGCTCCCGGTCGCGAAGGAGACCCACGAGGTCCTGGCGACGGAGTCCGGCGTGCTGGCCCGGCTCGACGCCTACGGCGTCGGCGTCGCGGCCTGGCGCCTCGGCGCCGGACGGGCCCGCAAGGAGGACCCGGTGGCCCACGCGGCGGGCATCGTCCTGCACGCCAAACCCGGCGACACCGTACGGGCGGGGCAGCCGCTGATGACCCTCCACGCGGACGACCCGGGCCGCTTCGAGCGCGCGCTGACCGCCCTCGAGGGGACGTTCGAGGTGTCCTCCGCAGCGGTCACCCGCGGGCCGCTGCTGATCGACCGGATCGCCTGATCGGCCCTGGTCAGCGGTTGCCGGTGGAAGCGGCGGCGGCGATGAGGATGATGACGAGGGCCACGAGCGCCAGGACGATGAACGCCGTGCCGATCGCGCCCATCACGACGCCCGCCGTCGCCTGACCGTCGCCGCCGAGGTACCCGCCGCTCTCGCGGATCCGCCGCTTGGCCGAAATGCCCATGAACAGCGCGATGGGGGCCAGCAGGCCGCACAGCACGAGCCCGAGGATGCCGAGGACCATCGAGGTCGTCGCTCCACTGTCATCCTGTGGGGGCGGCGGAGCCGGATACTGGTACATGACGGCACCATAGAGGAACGCCGCCGTCGACCGCCTGTCCGGCATCGGCCGAGTCAGGTGCGGCCGGTTGACCCGCGCCTTACTCCTCGGGACGCTGAACGATGATCTTTCGTCGGCGTCCGGGGAGCGGCTGATGCGGCACAAGTTGATGATCGTCCTTGCCGGTGCGACCGGCCTGCTGGCCGGGGCGCTGCCGGCCGCGGCGGCCGAGCGCGCCGCTCCGCCCCACGTGGTGATCCGGGACGGCGTGACCCAGCCGGCCTTCTCCTTCCAGGACGCCATCCGCCAGACCGTCTACGTCGAGACGCCGGTCGACAGCGACCACGACGGCAAGAAGGACCGGGTCGCGGTGTTCGTGACCCGCCCCAAGGAGACCGACGCCGGCCTGAAGGTCGCCTCGATCCTCGAGGGCAGCCCGTACTTCAGCGGCACCATCGACGACCCGTACCACCCGGCCGACGTCACCGACTACCCGCGGCTCGCGCCCTGGTCGCCGTCGACCGCGCCCTGGACGCCGCCGAACTACAACAGGGTCTACTACGACAACTACTTCGTCTCGCGCGGTTACGCCGTCCTGGCCGCCAGCACGCTGGGCACCGGCGAGTCCGACGGCTGCCCCGGAGCGGTCAGCCCCGCCGAGACCACGGCCATGAAGACGGTCGTCGAGTGGCTGACCGGCAAGGCCAGGGCGTACGCCGCCGACGGCAGCCCCGTCACGGCCGGTTGGTCGACGCACAACGTCGCGATGGCCGGCAAGTCCTACGACGGCACCCTCCCGCTCGCCACCGCGTCCACCGGCGTCGCGGGCCTGAAGACCGTCGTGTCGATCTCCGGCGTCGCGAGCTGGTACGACTACTACCGGGGCAACGGCGAGGTGATCGCCCCCGGCGGATACGAGGGTGAGGACGCCGACCTGCACGCCAAGGTCGTGCTGACCCGCAAGAACCCGGCCGCCTGCACCGCCGCCATGCACGAGATCGAGAAGCGCATGGACCGCGTCAGCGGCGACTACAACGCCTTCTGGGACGAGCGGAACTTCGCCGAGAAGGCGGGCCGGTTCAAGGCGAGCGTCCTCGTCACCGGCGGCCTGAACGACTGGAACGTCAAGCCGAACCAGTTCCTCAACCTCTGGCAGGCCCTCGGCCGCGCCGGAGTCGCGCGCAAGCTGTGGATCCACCAGGCCGAGCACGACGACCCGATCGACGTGCGCGGGCAGGCCTGGCTCGACACGGCGAACCGGTGGTTCGCGCACTGGCTGTACGGCGTTCCCAACGGGGTCATGTCCGAGCCGAAGGTCGACCTCGAGCGCTCGCCGGGCCAGTGGACGACCGCCGCGGACTGGCCGGCGCCCGGCGCCCGCCCGGTCACCCTGAGCCTGGGCGGCGGCCAGCCCGGCACGCTCGGCGCGGCGGCGACCAGCGGACGCCAGGGCTTCGTCGACGCGCCCGCCCGCACGGCCGAGCAGCTCACCGCCGAGCCCGGCAAGGCGGACCCGAACCGCCTGATCTACCTCACCCCGAAGCTGTCCAAGGGCCTGCGGCTCAGCGGCACTCCCGAGATCCGGGTGAACGCCTCGGTGGACGGCCGGTCGCCGTACCTGTCGGCGCTGCTCGTCGACTACGGGACGGACACCCGCTTCGCCGACTTCGCCGCCACCGACCAGAAGTGGTGCTTCGGCGACAGCATTCCGACCGACCCGGGCTGCCGGACCGTGAAGAAGTACGTCACCAAGGAGACGCCGTACCAGATCGTCACGCGCGGCTGGCTGGACGTGCGCAACCGCCACTCCGCGTCCCGGACGGAGCCGATCACGCCCGGCCGGACGTACGCCTTCGACTGGAAGCTGGTGCCGTACGACTACGTCTTCAAGCCCGGACACCGGATCGGCCTCGTGATCATGGCCACCGACCACGACTACACGTTGCGGTACCCGGCGGGCACGAAGGTCTCCGTCCGCCTCGGCGGCTCGACCCTGCGACTGCCCCTCACGACCGGCTGAACGCCGCCGTACGGGCCCCTCAGCGCCGCGCCGAGGGGCCCGTACGGCGATGGGAGGGGCGTACGGCGGGTAATGTGCGAGGCGTGACGAACCGCCCTGTGCTCGACGACATCCGGCGGGCCCCCAAGGTGCTCCTCCACGATCACCTCGACGGTGGCCTGCGGCCGGAGACCATCGTGGACCTCGCCCGCGAGACGGGCTACGACGCGCTTCCCACGACCGACCCCGGCGCGCTGCGCACGTGGTTCGCCGAGGCGTCCGACTCCGGCTCGCTGGAGCGCTACCTGGAGACGTTCGACCACACCGTCGGCGTCATGCAGACCGCCGAGGCCCTCACCCGCGTCGCGTACGAGTGCGCCGAGGACCTGGCCAAGGACGGCATCGTCTACGCCGAGGTCCGCTACGCGCCCGAGCAGCACACGCGCAACGGCCTGACGCTGAACCAGGTCGTCGAGGCGGTGCTGAAGGGGTTCGCCGACGGCGGCCGGGACCACGGCATCCGGGTCGGCACGCTGCTCACCGCGATGCGGCACCAGGCCCGCAGCATGGAGATCGCCGAGCTGGCCGTCCGCTACCGCGACGAGGGCGTGGTCGGCTTCGACATCGCCGGCGCGGAGGCGGGATACCCGCCCACCCGGCACCTCGACGCGTTCGAGTACCTCCAGCGCGAGAACGCGCACTTCACCATCCACGCGGGCGAGGCGTTCGGCCTGCCGTCCATCTGGCAGGCCATCCAGTGGTGCGGCGCCGACCGGCTCGGCCACGGTGTGCGCATCATCGACGACATCGCCGAGCGCGACGCGGAGAGCCCCCGGCTCGGCCGGCTCGCGGCCTACGTCCGGGACAAGCGCATCCCGCTGGAGATGTGCCCCAGCTCCAACGTCCAGACCGGCGCGGCCAAGTCCATCGCCGAGCACCCCATCGGGCTGCTCCGCCGTCTCTACTTCCGGGTGACCGTCAACACCGACAACCGGCTGATGAGCGGCACCACGCTGTCGGAGGAGTTCGCCAAGCTCGTCGAGGCGTTCGACTACGGCTGGGACGACCTGCAGTGGTTCACGGTCAACGCCATGAAGTCCGCCTTCATCGGTTTCGACGAGCGCCTCGAGCTGATCAACGGCGTCATCAAGCCGGGGTTCGCGCAGCTGAAGTGGCGATCGCACTCGTGACCGCCGCCGTGTTCCCGAAGACGCCGGCGGGCGCGAAGATGTTCCGGCCGCCGGCCGCGCGTTTCTTCGGCTGGGCCTGGATGGTCTTCGCCGCCGCGAACCTCGTCGACATCATCTGGCGAGGTGACGACGCCGCCTCGCTGGTCGCCGCGACCATCATGATCCTCGGCTGCGGCATCGCGTACGTCGTCGGGCTCCGGCCCCGCATCGTCGCCGACGACGAGGCCGTCCGCTTCCACAACCTGGTCCGCGACGTGCGGGTGCCGTGGGGCGCGGTCGAGCGGATCGAGGGCGGCGACGCCGTGTACGTCCACGCCGGCGGGCGCCGGTTCCGGGCGTTCGTCCTGCAGATCTCCCCGCGCAACCGCGCGCGCATGGAGGCCAAGGCCCGCCGCGAGGAGCGGAAACTGCCCGACAGCGTCGCCGAGTACGTCCGGGGACGCACGCAGACCGACTACGCGGTCGAGCAGTTGCGGGAGATGTCCGAGGAGCAGTCCCGCCGTCCGCCGACGGGAGCGACCGAACCGGCAGTGACCTGGGCGTGGCCCGCCATCGTCGCGGTGACCGTGCCGGCCGCGGCCTTCCTCGCGGCCGTCGTCATCGCCCTGGCCTGACACCGGCGACGAGAGCGGGGCGCCCGCTCAGGCGGGTCATCGCCTCCACCGCTGGGCCCGGATCGCCCGCTGTTACCCGTCTCCTGGCGGGCTGTTCCAGTTCGCCGCAATGCGAGCTATTTCGGCCTCAAGGAGGGGCCGGACGACGTCCTCGACGGTGCGGTGGGAGATCTCGGCATACGCCCAGACCCACTCGACGAGTTCGGCAGGCAACTCGAGAGTCAACCGGCGTGTGCCGGAGCCGGAACGAGACGTGGGCATGAGAGTCCCCTTCCACTCCCAGCCATGATCGCATCCGGTTACGGAGAATGCCGAAGCCGCTTCGGGCGGGGTGCGTGGAGGGCCGGGCGAAGCCCGGCACCGGGGCTTCCAGGGAGTCGCCCCCTGGACAGACACCAGAAAACGGCGAAGCCGCTTCGGACGGGCGCGGAGGGCCGGGCGAAGCCCGGCACCGGGGGTTCCAGGGGGTCGTCCCCCTGGGCTAGCAGCAGAAATGGCGAAGCCGCCCCGAAGGGCGGCGAGCACAACAATCCGAGAGCGGACGACGGGATTCGAACCCGCGACCCTCACCTTGGCAAGGTGATGCTCTACCAACTGAGCCACGTCCGCGTGACCCCCTAAGAATACCGGATCCGGGGACTAGACGAGTCCAGCGTCGTGGGCGAGGAGGGCGACCTGGACGCGGTTGTTGAGTTCGAGCTTGGCCAGGAGGCGGGAGACGTGGGCCTTGACGGTGGCGACGCTCATGTAGAGGTCGGAGCTGATCTCGGCGTTCGACTTGCCCTGGCCGATGGCGACGACGACCTCGCGCTCGCGGTCGCTGAGGCGGGCGAGGCGTTCCTCGGCGGGGTTGTGGCGGGTGTGGGCGACGTGGGCGATCAGGCGGCGGGTGACGCTGGGGGAGAGGATCGGTTCGCCGGCGGTGACGCGCCGGATGGCGTTGATGATCTCGCCCGGCGGGGTGTCCTTGAGCAGGAAGCCTGCCGCGCCCGCCCGCAGCGCGCGCAGGACGTGCTCGTCGGCGTCGAACGTGGTCAGGATGACGATCTCGGGGGCGCCGTCGCGGGCGCGGAGGGCCTCGGTCGCGGCGAGACCGTCCATGCGCGGCATCCGGATGTCCATGAGGACGACGTCCGGTGCGTGTTCGGCGACGAGCGCGGCGACCTCGGAGCCGTCGCCGGCCTCCGCGACGATCCGCAGATCGTCGGCTCCGGCGAGCATCATCGACAGGCCCGCACGGACCAATGCGTCATCGTCGACGATCAGCACGCGAATGGTCACGGGCACACAGTAACGGGGCTCGGTGCGTGGCGGTGTGACGGATGGGTGAGGTGCCGGGCGGACCGCTGGATGTCAGTGGGCCCGACCCGGACTCCGCCGCGCCGGCTCCGCTCCGAGTGTTACGGATTCTCACCGATCTGGGCTCACTGTCACCGTCGTCTGCCACAGTGTGCCGCTAAACGATCATGTACGCGGAAAGCATCCCCCCGAGGTTAGGCGTTCACGCCGGACGCGCCGGCTCGGGTCGGTCCTCGCGCCAGGGCAGCCATGCCCGGACGAGGAACTCCCCGTCCGGCGTCGGCCCGTGTTCGAGGCGTCCTCCGGACAGCGTGGCGCGTTCGGCCAGGCCGATCAGTCCCGTACCCGAGCCCGGGATCCCCGACGCGGCGTTGACCAGCGGGTTGCGCACGTCGATCGTGAGGTCGGCGCCCGCGGACCCGTCGACGACCACGCTCACCGTGGCGTCCGGGGCGTGCTTGCGGGCGTTCGTGAGCGCCTCCTGGACGGTGCGGTAGGCACTGCGTCCGATGCCGGTGGGCACGGCGCCCAGGTCGGGCAGCCGGTTCTCGTACCGCACCGCCATGCCGGCGCGCCGCGACTCGTCGATGAGCGTGGGCAGGTCGGCGATGTTCGGCTGGGGGCGCTCCGGGGTGTCCTCCGTCCCGTCCTCACGGAGCACGCCGATCACCTCGCGCAGGTCCTGCAGCGCCTGGTGGGCGCTGGCCCGGATCACGCCCGCCGCCTTCGCGATCTCCTCCGAAGGCGCGCCGGGACGGAACTCCAGAGCACCGGCGTGCACGCTCAGCAGGGAGATGCGGTGGGCGAGCACGTCGTGCATCTCCCGGGCGATCCGCGCGCGCTCCTGGTGCCGGGCCTGCTTCACGCGGAGCTGTTGCTCGGACTCGGCCCGCAGGGCGCGCTCGTGTAGGGACAGGATGAGCTGCCGCCGCGCCCGGACGAACATCCCCCAGGCGACGACCCCCGCGACGATGATGACGGTGAATACGGCCCCGCTCCCGACCTCGGACCAGTAGGACTTCTTCGGGTCGGGGAACGTGGCCCCGTAAACCACGCCGACGGCCAGATGCACCAGCGCGACAAATGCCACCGTGCGGAAACGCCGGTGCACGGCGACCGTGAACAGGGCGATGCATGCCGCGCCGGTGACCATCGCGGAGACCAGGCCCAGCAGGCCCAGGACGACCCCGAGTTCGACCGGGCGGCGCCGGCGCATCCACAGTGCCAGGCAGCCCAGCGCGCCGACGATCACGTCGGGGAGCCGAGGCGGGTGACCGGGCGGGGGAGATCCCTGGGTGGTGAGGAACAACACGAGTGTCCCGAACAGCACCGCCAGGACGAAGCAGGCGATGTCCACCGCCCAGTCGCGGGCGGACCGCCGGACTCGCCGCGTCGGTTCAGGCGCGACGAGGAGGGCGGGCAGGAGGGACGGGTGGTCAGGGCGGGACACCGCCATACCGCTCATGGGAGTCAACCGTAGATTCTCGCGGGGCGGAGCGGCATCGGCCGAAAGTCGACGCCGGTACGACCTCGGTCGGAAGCGACCGGGACCGGGCGTCGACGTCCCGGGACCATCACCGGCATGGCAGGGCGTCGACGGGCCGGGATCATCACCGTCATGCCGGGATGTCCGTCCTGGCATGACGACGGCCTTGTCCGGCGCGGCGATGGCCGTGTTCGGCGTGGCGACGGTCTCGTCCGGCGACGGGGGCGGCTCACCGGGCCGGCGGGTCACAGCCCGAGGACGCCCGCCAGGTCGGCGCGGAGCGCTGCCAGCGCGGTGTCGGCCCTCGCACGGGCGCCGGCGACCGAGGCGGTCACCGGCTCGACGACCTCGAGGTAGCACTTGAGCTTCGGCTCGGTGCCGGACGGGCGGACGACGACGCGGCCCCCCTCGGACAGGCGGAAGCGCAGACCGTCCGTCGGCGGCAGGCCGCCCAGCCCGGCGGACAGGTCGTCCACCGCCGTGACCGTACGGCCGCCGAGGCGGTCGGGCGGCGTCGCGCGCAGCCGGGCCATGGCGTCCGCGATGAGAGACAGGTCCGCGACGCGTACCGACAGCTGGGAGGTCGCGTGCAGGCCGTACCGGCGCGCCTGGTCGTCGAGGAGGTCGATGAGCGTACGGCCCTCGGCCTTCGCCTCGGCGGCCAGCGCGGCGACGGCGAGCGCAGCGCCGATGCCGTCCTTGTCGCGTACGGGCACACCGTCGTCGCCGCCGACGCAGTAGCCCAGGGCCTCCTCGTAGCCGTACACGAGGCGGTCGCGGGCGGTGCCCGCCTTCATGATCCACTTGAACCCGGTCAGCGACTCGGCGTAGCGGACGCCGTGCGCCGCCGCGATCTTGCCGAGCAGTGACGAGGACACGATCGTCGTGACGACGAGCCGGTCGGCGCCGTCCGTGTGCCGCAGCACGTGCTCGGCCAGCAGCCCGCCGACCTCGTCCCCGGTCAGCAGCCGCCCGCCGACGGCCACGGCGCAGCGGTCGGCGTCCGGGTCGTTCGCGATCACCAGGTCGTGGCCCTTGCCCAGTTCGAGGGCCAGGTCCATCGCGCCGGGCTCTTCCGGGTTGGGGAAGGCCACGGTCGGGAAGTCCGGGTCGGGTCGTTCCTGTTCGGCGACGACGTCCGGGATCGGGAAGCCGCTCCACTCGAACGCGCGGCGCAGCACCTCCCCGCCCACCCCGTGCAGCGGCGTGTACGCGATGGACACGTCCCGCGCGGAGCCCAGCGGCAGCCGTGCCAGCGACCGGAAGTAGGCGTCGACGATGCCGTCGTCGAGGACCTTCCAGTCGGCGCCGCGCGGCAGCTCGTCGACCCGTCCGACGGCGTCGATGGCGCGGGAGATCTCCGTGTCGAGCGGCGGGATGATCTGCGCGCCGTCGCCCCAGTAGACCTTGTAGCCGTTGTCGCGCGGCGGGTTGTGGCTGGCGGTCACCATGACGCCGGCGTCGGCGCCCAGGTGGCGGACGGCGTATGCGAGGACGGGCGTCGGCAGCGGCCGCGGCATCAGGTGGACCGTGAGACCGGCCCCGGCGAGCACGGCCGCGGAGTCCTCGGCGAACGCGTCGGACTTGTGCCGCGCGTCGAACCCGATCACGACGGTGCCGCCGTTGCCGGCCCGCTCGAAGCGCTCCGCCGCGTCATCGGAGGTCAGGACGGCGGCGAGACCGGCGGCGGCTCGCATCACCGTCACCCGGTTCATCCGGTTGGGGCCGGCGCCGAGCTCCCCGCGCAGACCCGCCGTGCCGAACTCCAGCTTGGCCCCGAACCGCTCGGCCAGCGCCGCCTCGTCGTCCAGCAGCGCCCGCAGCTCCTCCCGGGTCTCCGGGTCGGGGTCCTGGGCCAGCCATTCCGCGGCCTGACGCCGGTAACCGTCGCTCACCTGGTCCTCCGATCCGTCGCCTACAGGGCCCGGAGGGCCTTGCCCAGGAGCGCGCCCATCCGCTCGGCGGCGGCCCGCCCGGCGGCCAGCACCTCAAGGTGGTCCAGCGGCTCTCCGGTCAGCCCGGCGGCGATGTTCGTCACCAGGGAGATGCCCAGCACGTCGGCGCCGCCCTCCCGGGCCGCGATCGTCTCCAGGACCGTGGACATGCCGACCAGGTCCGCGCCGAGCGTGCGCAGCATGCGGATCTCGGCCGGCGTCTCGTACGACGGGCCGGGCAGCGCGGCGTAGACGCCCTCGGCCAGCGACGGGTCGATCTCCTTGACGAGGGACCGCAGGGCCGGGGAGTACGCCTCGGTCAGATCGACGAAGGTCGGCCCGGTGATCGGGTTGTGGCCGGTGAGGTTCAGGTGGTCGGAGATCAGCACCGGGTCGCCGACCTTCTGCCACTCCGGGCGGGTGCCGCCCGCGGCGTTCGTGAGCACGACCGTCTTGACCCCGGCGGCCAGCGCGGTGCGGACGCCGTGCACGACCGGCTGCACGCCCCGGCCCTCGTACAGGTGGGTGCGGCCGAGGAAGATCAGCGCGCGTTTGGTCCCCACCTCGACGACGCGGACCGCGCCCGCGTGGCCGGGCACGCCGGGCTCGGCGAAGCCGGGAAGCTCGGTCACGGGGATCTCGTCGGCGGGCGCGCCGAGGGCGTCGGCGGCCGGAACCCAGCCGGACCCCATGACGAGGGCGACGTCGAAGGAGTCGGCGGCGAGGCGTCGCTTCAGGACGTCGGCCGCTGATCGGGCCAGCTCGTAGGCGTCATTGCTCACAAGCGCACAGATTACCCACGCCGCGTACTAGTCAGTCGCCACGGACAGGTGCACAGGTCCTTTCGGCCGTCGAGCGATGTGCCGGGACGGCTGTACGGGTCCGTTCAGTCGCCGAGCGACTTGCACGGACGGGTGCGCAGGTCCTTGACGTAGTCGTCGGGCGCCCCGGCCTTCTCCGCGGAGTCCGCGAGGATGCCGAGATACCGGGCCGACGGGAGGCCGCCCTCGTAGGCGTCGAGGACGTAGAGCCAGGCGAGGACGTCGCCGTCGAGGGTGGCGATCCGCACGCGGATCTTGCGGTAGACGCCGAGGGCCGCCCCCTCCCACTCGTCGAGCGCCTGCTCGTCGGCGTCCGGAACGTCGTACAGCACGACGAAGACGTGCTCGTCCGCGTCCTCGGCCACTGTCGCGAGGGCGCCTTCGAAGCCGACGTTCTCTCCGCCGAAGGTCAACCGCCAGCCCTTGAGCCAGCCGGTGGTGCGCAGGGGCGAGTGCGGTGCCCGCTGCGCCATCTGTGCGGGATCCATGTTGGAGGCGTACGCCGCGTACAAGGCCACGGTCGCCCAGCGTACGGGCTGCGGGGACGCGACGGCGCGTCAACCCCGGGAGTGCGGAAGAATGACCGATATGACAAGCGTAGCCATCATCGGAGGCGGCCCCGGCGGCTACGAATCCGCCCTGGTCGCGGCACAACTCGGCGCCGACGTCACGCTGATCGAGCGGGACGGGTCCGGCGGGGCCTGCGTCCTGACGGACTGCGTGCCGTCCAAAACCCTCATCGCGACCTCGACCCGGATGGCGGTCCTGTCGGAGTCGGCGTCCCTCGGCGTGCGGTTCTCCGGTGGCGGCGACGGCGAGGTCGGCGGGCCGGAGGTCGACCTCCCGCTCGTGAACAAGCGGGTCAAGGAGCTGGCCTGGGCCCAGTCCGCCGACATCGAGAAGCGGGTCGCGGACGAGGGCGTGCGGATCATCCGCGGCGAGGCCCGCCTCGTCGACCCGCAGATCGTGGCGGTCGGCGACGAGCGGGTCCACGCCGACGTCGTGCTCATCGCCACCGGCGCGACGCCGCGCGTGCTGCCCGGCGCGGAGCCCGACGGCGAGCGCATCCTCAACTGGCGTCAGCTGTACGACCTGCCGGAGCTGCCGGAGGACCTGATCGTGGTCGGCTCCGGCGTCACCGGCGCGGAGTTCGCCAACGCGTACCTCGCACTCGGTTCGCGTGTCACGCTCGTGTCGTCCCGCGACCACGTCCTGCCCAACGAGGACGAGGACGCCGCGCGGGTCCTGGAGGAGGTCTTCCAGCGGCGCGGCATGAACCTCCTGGCCCGTTCCCGGGCGGCGGGGGTGAAGCGCGTCGGCGACAGCGTCGAGGTGACGCTCACCGACGGCCGTACGGTCAGCGGCTCCCACTGCCTCATGACGGTCGGCATGGAGCCGAACACGCGGGGGCTCGGGCTGGAAGAGGCCGGCGTACGGCTGGACGACTGCGGGTTCATCCAGGTCGACAAGGTCTCCCGCACCTCCGCGCCGCACGTGTACGCCGCGGGGGACTGCACCGGCGTGCTGATGCTCGCCTCGGTCGCCGCCATGCAGGGCCGCATCGCGATGTGGCACGCCCTCGGCGAGGCCGTCCAGCCGCTCAAGCTCGGCTGGGTGGCGGCCAACATCTTCACCGACCCGGAGGTCGCCACGGTCGGCGTCTCCCAGGCGCAGATCGACTCCGGCGAGGTCCCGGCCCGCATCGTGAAGCTGCCGCTCGCCACCAACCCGCGCGCGAAGATGCAGGGCTTCCTTGATGGTTTCGTGAAGCTGTTCTGCCGGCCGGCGACCGGCATCGTGCTCGGCGGCGTGATCGTCGCGCCCCGGGCCAGCGAGCTGATCCTCGGCCTGTCGATGGCCGTGCAGCAGCACCTGACCGTCGACCAGGTCGCGCACACGTTCGCCGTCTACCCGTCGGTGTCCGGCAGCATCACCGAGGCCGCCCGCCGCCTCATGCAGGAGTCGGCCTACTAGCGCCTGTCCCGAAGTCCCGCTGTCCTACTGCGCGGACGGGACTTCGCGACAGGCCCTGAGAGGTTCGGCCAGGGACGGTCCCCGTCGTCGGCGGGGCCGTGGCCTGATCGTGCCCTCCGGGTGGACGTGAAGACGGCGGGTCCGGGCAAAGGTTTCGGAACCTGTCGAGTTACCCGCATATTAATTCCTTTGTCCTCCCTTGGCAGTTGCCTTCCAGCGCCTTATGGTTCAGTGCAATGCCACATCGTACTGGAGGGCTCGATGTCATTTGGGCAGCTCAGGACGCATGCGCGCGATCGAGCGGGAGTGGTGCGAACCACTACGGGGGCTGTCCGGCCGGTCTCCGGGGTGCGCATCACCGGCGGTCTACTGCGGCAGTGGCAGGACCGGAATCGGCACGCGACGATCCCTCACGTCATCGAGCAGCTGCGCGCCGCCGGCAACGTCGACAACCTGAGGCGCCTGCTCGTCGCCGACCCGCCGGTCTATCGCGGGCGCTACCCCTTTCTCGACACCGACCTGTACAAGACGCTCGAGGGCCTGGCGTACGAGATCGGAGCGGGCCACGCGGATGAGGGTGCGCGCGCGTTCTTCGACGAGATCGTCGGGTTGCTGCGGCGGGTCCAGGCGGAGGACGGCTATCTGAACTCGTTCTTCCAGGACCCGGCGGCGGCCAAGAAGCCCTGGGAGGACCTGACCTGGGGGCATGAGCTCTACAACCTCGGCCACCTGATCCAGGCGGCCGTCGCCGCGAACCGGCGGATGGGCGACGACCGGCTGCTCGCGGTGGCGATCAGGTTCGCCGATCTGGTCGTGCGCCGGTTCGGCGAGGGTGCGGAGGAGGCCGTCTGCGGCCACCCCGAGGTCGAGATGGCTCTCGTCGAGCTCTACCGGGAGACCGGCGATCGTGACTACCTGACGCAGGCCGGCCTGTTCGTGGACCGGCGCGGGCGCGGGTACCTCGAACACGGCATCATGCCGCCCGAGTACTTCCAGGACCACCTGCCCTTCCGCGACCTGCCGTCGGTCACGGGGCACGCGGTCCGCATGGCCTATCTGGCCGCCGGGGCGACCGACGTCCACCTGGAGACGGGCGACCGGCCCCTCCTCGAGGCGCTCGTCAGGCTCTGGGACGACATGGTCGCCACCAAGCTCTACCTGACCGGCGGGCTCGGCAGCCGGCACTCCGACGAGGCCGTCGGCGACCGGTACGAACTGCCCTCCGAACGCGCGTACAGCGAGACGTGCGCCGCCATCGCCACGATGCAGTGGGCCTGGCGCATGTTCCTGGCCACCGGCGGGGCGAAGTACCTCGACGTCTTCGAGCGCGTGCTCTTCAACGCGTACGCGGTGGGGCTGTCCGCCGACGGCAGGGCGTTCTTCTACGACAACCCGCTCCAGCGTCGCCCCGACCACGAGCAGCGGAGCGGCGCCGAGGCCGGCGGGGAGCCGCTACGGCGGTCGTGGTTCGGCTGCCCGTGCTGCCCGCCGAACGTGGTCCGGGTGATGGCGCAGCTGGGCGACCATGTGGCCGCCGAGCGCGACGACGCCCTCTTCCTCGCCCTTTACGCCGAGGGGCGGGTCGAGACGGCGGACCTCGCGCTGACCGTCGAGACGGCCTACCCCTGGAACGGCGACGTGAGGGTGACGATCGATCGTGCTCCCGGCCGTCCGTACGCGCTCAAGCTACGCATCCCGGCCTGGGCGCGCGACGCCACGCTGGACGGCGAGGCGGCCGCGGCCGAGGACGGCTGGCTGACCGTCGAGCGGGAGTGGGCCGAGGGCGACGAGTTCCGCCTCGGCCTGCCGATGCCGGTGCGCGGTCACGTCTCGCACCCGTACCTGGACGCGACGCGCGGCGCGATCGGCGTCGCCCGCGGCCCACTGGTCTACTGCGTCGAGCAGCAGGACTCGCCGGCCTCAGTGGACGACCTGGTCCTCTCGGCCGCCGAGGTGCTCGACGCGAAGATCGCGGAGCCGGAGGGTGAACTGCGCGGCGCGGTCGCCCTCCGCATGACGGCAGGTGTCGCGCCCCCGCCGTCACCGGAGCTGTATCCGGAGCTCACCGCCGAGCCTTCAGCCGGCGCGGAGGCCGAGAAGGTCCCCGTCACCTTCGTTCCGTACTTCCTGTGGGGCAATCGCGGGCCTGAGGCCATGCGCGTCTGGCTCCGGGCCAAGTGATCTGGTGAGTCCGTTCTTCGAAAGAAGGCCAAATGAGGAAACCTACGACTATCGCGGGTGTCGCGGCGTTCAGCCTGCTGGCGGCGCTCACGGCGTGCCGAGGCGGCGGGGCCACGGCCGGTGGTGCGTCCGGTGTATCGGGCACTCCCGCCACCGGCGGCACCGTCCACTTCCTGACCAAGACGGACTTCTCTCACCTGGATCCGGGGCTGGGCTTCGACGGCGGGGTCAACAACTTCTACCGGCTCATCTACCGCGGCCTGACCACCTTCGCTTCGGGCCCGGAAGCCGCGGGCGGGAAGGTCGTCCCCGACCTGGCGACCGACCTGGGAGCGTCGTCGGATAACGCCAAGACCTGGACGTTCCACCTCAAGGACGGCCTGACCTTCGAGAACGGGAGCCCGATCGACAGCTCGGCCGTGAAGTTCGGCGTCGAGCGTGCGTGGGACCCCGAGATGGGCGGCTCGCCGTATCCCCGGCTGCTGGTCGACGCGCCCAAGGACTACAAGGGCCCGTACCAGTCCGGCGACCTGAACACGATCGAGACGCCGGACGCGAAGACGGTCGTCTTCCACCTGAAAAAGCCGTTCGCGGACTTCCCGAGCGCGCTGGCGATGCCCAACTTCTTCCCGGTCCCCAAGGGAACCGGCGCCGCGCACGCCTTCGACACCAAGCCGATCGCCTCCGGTCCGTACAAGGTGGCGAGCTACGTCCACGGAACCTCGCTCAAGCTGGTCCGCAACCCGCAGTGGAAGGCGTCGACGGACAGCGTCCGCACGGCCAAACCGGACGCGTGGGAATGGACCTTCGGCCTCGACGGCGCCACGATCGACGAACGCATGCTCGCCGGGCAGGGCGCCGACGCCGACGCCATCGCCGACAAGATCCAGACGGCGACCCTGTCGCGGATCCAGACGCCGCAGCTGAAGGCGCGCACGCTGAGCGGGTTCATGGGCTGCACCACCTACCTGGCGATGAACACCACCCGCAAGCCCCTGAACGACCTTCGGGTGCGGCAGGCCATCGAGTACGCGATCAACAAGGACACGATCGTCGCCGCGTTCGGCGGCTCGCAGCTCGCTGCCAAGGGGACCGCGATCCAGCCGCCGATCATGAAGGGTCGCTCCGAGTACGACCCCTATCCGTACAACCCGGAGAAGGCCAAACAACTGCTCGCGGAGGCGGGCCTGTCCGGGGGGTTCTCCCTCACCTTGGACACCCGCCCGGTGGCCGTGCAGACGGCGCTGGCGGTCGCGATCCAGGAGGCGCTGAAGCCGCTGAAGATCAATGTCAAGATCAACAACATCGACGCGTCGACGTTCTACGAGGTGATCGCCACCAAGTCCAAGGAGCACGACCTGCCGCTCACCGGCTGGTGCCCCGACTGGTCGTCGGGTCTGACCTTCCTGCCCCCGCTGTTCGACGGGCGCGGCATCACCCCGACCGCCAACAGCAACCTGGCGCAGATCAATGACGACGCGATCAACAAGCGGATCGACCAGATCGCGGCCATGACGAACGCGGACGCCGCCGACGCGGCGTACGGCGACCTGGACAAGCAGATCATGGCGCAGGCCCCGATCGTGCCGCTGGCCTACGAGAAGACCGCCCTCATCGCCGGCGCCAACATCGCCGGAGCGCGCCTGTCCAGCGCGACGTTCTCCGGTGGCATCGACCTGGTCACGGTCGGCCTCAAGGACGCGGGCAAGTAGGCCGGTCATGACGACCGCCGCGCAATCGCTCGACGCGCAGGCCGGCCCGGGGGCGGGCGCACTCGGTGCGCCCGCCACGCCGGGGCGGCGCGTCGTGAACGCTCTCCTCCACGACTGGGCCGCCCTCCTCAGCGCCGGGTTCCTCGCACTCGTGATCCTGATGGCGATCTGCGCTCCCCTGATCGCCATGCTCACCGGCCACGGGCCGACCGGGTTCGACACGTCCGCGATCAACGTCGACTCCGGCGGGCTGCCCAAGGACTCGTTCGGCGGGATCAGCGCCGGCCACCCGTTCGGGGTCGAGCCGCTGAACGGCCGCGACGTCCTGGCCCGCATCGCCTACGGCGCCCGCGTGTCGTTCCTCATCGCCGCGTCGGCGACCGTGCTCACCACGCTGCTCGGGGTGGTCTTCGGGATGCTCGCCGGCTACTGCGGCGGCTGGGTCGACCAGGCCGTCTCCCGGCTCATGGACTTCCTGATGGCCTTCCCGGCGCTGATCTTCATGATCGCGATCCTGTCGTCGCTGCCGGCGGGGAACCGGTCGTACCTGCTGATCGCGGTGATCAGCGGGTTCGGCTGGCCGTACCTCGCGCGGGTGGTGCGCGGGCAGACGCTGACGCTGGTCAACCGGGAGTTCGTCGAGGCGGCCCGCGCGTCGGGAGCGTCCACGAGCGCCCTGGTGTTCAAGGAGATCCTGCCGAATCTGCGCAACTCGCTCATCGTGATCACGACCCTCGCGGTGCCCGGCTACATCGGGACGGAGGCCGGGCTGTCCTTCCTCGGCGTGGGCGTCAGCCCGCCGACCCCCTCGTGGGGTCAGATGATCGCGGACTCGGTGAGCTGGTACGCCGTGGACCCGATGTACTTCGTGGTCCCGGGGCTCTTCCTGTTCCTCACGGTCCTGTCCCTGACCGTGCTCGGAGACCGGATCCGCGCCGCCACGGACGCGGGGGAGGCATCCTGATGGCCCGTTACCTCGCCGGCCGGATCGCCGGGCTCGTACTGATCCTCTTCCTGATCTGTCTCTTCACGTTCCTGATCTTCTTCAAGCTGTCGCCGGACCCGGCGCTGATGATCTGCGGCAAGACCTGCACGCCGGACCGGGTCCTGCAGATCCGTACGTCCCTCGGGCTGGACAAGCCGTTCCTCACGCAGTTCTCGGACTTCCTGAGCGGGCTGTTCACCGGGCGGGACTACGGGTCGGGCGCGAATCTGGTCCACTGTCCGGCACCGTGCCTCGGCTACTCGTTCCAGACGAACCAGTCGGTGTGGCAGATGGTCCTGGACCGCCTCCCGGTCAGCGCCACCGTCGCGGTCGGCGCGGCGGTGCTCTGGCTGGTCATCGGCGTCTCCGCCGGCCTGCTCAGCGCGGTCAAGGAGGGCACCTGGTGGGACCGGGCCGCGATGGGCCTGGCCCTGGGCGGCGCCAGCATCCCCAACTACGTCCTGGCGCTGGCCCTCCAGTACGTCCTCGTGGTCAAGCTGCAGATCCTGCCGTTCCCCTCGGCCGTGGGGTTCTCCGACGACCCGGTCGGGTGGTTCGAGTCGTACCTGATGCCGTGGGTCGTCCTGGCGACCGTGTACTCCTGCCTCTACGCCCGGTTGACGAGGACGAACGTCATCGAGACGCTGGCCGAGAACTTCATGCGGACGGCCCGGGCCAAGGGGCTTCCTCCCGGGCTCGTGCTGCGACGGCACGCGCTGCGGCCGGCCCTCACGCCGATCACCACGATCTTCGGGATGGACTTCGCCGCACTGCTGGGCGGCGCGCTCATCACCGAGAAGGTCTTCGGCCTCAACGGCGTCGGCAAGATGGCCGCCGACTCGATCGCCAAGAACGACCAGCCGGTGATCATGGCGGTCACCCTCCTCGCGGCGTTCTTCGTGGTGGTGGGCAACGTCGTGGTCGACCTCGTCTACACCGGACTCGACCCGAGAGTGAGGATCCGATGAGTGATCTGCTCGTCGTGGAGGACCTCACCGTGACGTTCCCGACCACGCGCGGGCCCGTGGACGTCGTCAAGGACGTGTCGTTCACCGTCGACAGGGAGGAGACGGTCGGCATCGTCGGCGAGTCCGGCTCCGGCAAGTCGATGACCAGCCTGGCCATCATGGGTCTGCTGCCGCGCGGGGCCCGGACGAAGGGCAGCATCCGGCTCGACGGCGTCGAACTGCTCGGCCGCACGGACCGGGAGATGCGCCGGATCCGGGGCGAGCAGGCTTCGATGATCTTCCAGGACCCGCTGTCGGCGCTGAACCCGTACTACACGGTCGGCCTGCAGATCGAAGAGATGTACCGGGCGCACCGGGGCGGCTCGCGGCGGGCGGCCGGGAAGGTCGTCGTCGAGGCGCTGGCGCAGGTCGGCATCCCCGAGCCGGACCGGCGGACGGGCCACTACCCCCACCAGTTCTCCGGCGGGCAGCGGCAGCGCATCATGATCGCGATGGCGCTCGTCTGCGCGCCCGCGCTGCTCATCGCCGACGAGCCGACCACCGCCCTGGACGTGACGGTGCAGGCCCAGATCCTGCGGCTGCTCGCCGACCTGCAGCGGCGGACGGGGACGGGGATGGTCTTCGTCACCCACGACCTCGCCGTGATCAGTTCGCTGGCGACGCGGGTGCTGGTGATGTGCCAGGGCGAGCAGGTGGAGTACGGAACCGCCGAGCAGATCTTCGCCGCGCCCGGGCACGACTACACGAGGATGCTGCTGGACAGCATCCCGCAGATCGACGACGACCTTCCGGCCGATGAGGTGAGTATGTGAGTGGGGACGTGCTGCTCAGCGCCCGCGACCTGACCAAACGGTTCACCACGCGCGGCCCGTACGGGCGCAGGAGCGAGTTCACCGCCGTGGACGGCATCGGCTTCGACGTGCGGCTGGGCGAGACCCTGGCCGTGGTCGGCGAGTCCGGCAGCGGCAAGTCCACCACCGCGCGGCTCGTCGCGAAGCTGATGGAGCCGAGCGCGGGCACGCTGCGGTTCGAGGGCGAGGACATCACCCGCGCCACGGGCGCGCGGCTCGCCCACTACCGCGCCAACGTGCAGGTCGTCTTCCAGGACCCGTTCTCCTCGCTCAACCCCCGGCACACCGTCGAGCGCATCCTGCTGGCGCCGCTGGACTATCAGGGGATCGCGCCGCCGGGCGGCCGCCGCGCGTTCGCGAGGGAGCTGATGGAGCGCGTCGGCCTCGACCCCGACCACGCGCAGCGGTATCCCGCGCAGTTCTCCGGAGGCCAGGCCCAGCGGATCGGCATCGCCCGCGCGCTCGCCGTCGGCCCGAAGCTGGTGATCTGCGACGAGGCGGTCTCCGCGCTGGACGTGTCCGTCCAGGCACAGGTCATCGAGTTGCTGATGGGCCTGCAGCGGGAGAGCGGCTTCAGCTACATCTTCATCGCGCACGACCTGGCCGTCGTCCGGCGAATCGCGCAACAGGTGGCGGTCATGAACAAGGGGAAGATCGTCGAGAAGGGGCCGTGCCACCAGGTCTTCGATCATCCCCAGGACGCCTACACCCAGGCCCTGCTGGCCGCGATCCCACGGATCAACCCGGACTGGAACCGCAGGCGGAAGGGCGTTCAATGAGCGTGACGTACACGATCCCGGGCCTTCACGTGCGCGAGCACGTCGCCGACGTCCCACTCGACTGGTCCGACCCCGGGCGCGGCACGATCGAGATCTTCTGCCGCGAGCTCGCCGACCCGGTACGCGCGGGCGAGGATCTGCCCTGCCTGGTCTACCTCCAGGGCGGACCCGGGGGAAAGGGCCCGCGCCCGCTCGCCGCGGACGGGTGGCTCGGCCAGGCGTTGAAGACCCATCGGGTGATCCTGGTGGACCAGCGCGGCACCGGCCGCAGCACCAGGATCGACGGCCGGCGGATGAGCGCGTTCGCGACCGCCGAGGAGGGCGCGGACTTCCTCGCGTGCTTCCGGGCCGACTCGATCGTGGCCGACCACGAACACCTGCGCAAGACCGTCTTCGGCGGCAGGCGCTGGTCCACGCTCGGGCAGTCGTACGGCGGCTTCCTCACGATGACGTACCTGTCCACGGCGCCCGAGGGCCTGAGCGCGTGCCACGTCACCGGCGGCCTGCCCGGCCTCGACCCGTCGGCCGCCGAGGTGTACCGGCGCACATACCCGCGGGTCGAGGCGAAGAACCGGGAGTTCTACCGGCGCTATCCACAGCAGGTCGAGCACGTCGGCCGCATCGCCGACCGCCTGTCCGAGGGCGACGTGCTGCTGCCCGACGGCGACGTGCTGACGGTCCGGCGGTTGCAGTCGCTCGGCATCGACTTCGGCATGAAGCCCGGCTACGAGCGGATGCACTGGCTGCTCGACGAGGCGTTCAACGGGGACGAGCTGTCGGCGGTGTTCCTGCACGGCGTGCTGGCCCGGTCGTCCTACAGCGACGGCCCGCTGTTCGCCGCCTTGCAGGAGAGCATCTACGGGCACGGCGCGGGCGCGACCGGGTGGGCGGCGCAGGCCGAGCGGGCCGGGCACCCGCGGTTCGCGGAGGACGCCAGGCCGCTGCTGTTCACCGGGGAGATGATCTACCCCTGGATGTTCCAGGAGATCTCCGAGCTGCGCCCGTTCCGCGGGGCGGTCGAACTGCTGGCCGCCCGCGCGGAATGGCCGGAGCTCTACGACCTCGACCGGCTGGCGGCCAACGAGATCCCGGTCGTCGCCGCCGTCTACCACGACGACATGTACGTGGACGCTGGCCTGCAACTGGACACCGCCGCCCGCGTCGGCAACACCCGGGTCTGGGTCACGAACGAGTACGAACACGACGGCATCGGCGACGACCGGGTCTTCGCGCGCTTGACCGAGATGATCCGCGAGACAGGAGGAGGAATCACCAATGAGTGAGGGCAGGCCCCCGAAGCTGAAAGAGATCCCCGCGTTCGTCGAGTACATGGGCACGGGCTGGGACACTCCCGACCGCACCCCGCAGGTCGTCCCCGGCGCCGCCGAGGCCGCGGCCGCCCACCGGGACCGCCTCGCCGCCGCCCTCCCCGGCCGGACCATCGTGCTGGCCGCCGGCGAGGCCCCCGTCCGCAGCAACGACACGACGTACGACTTCCGCCCGGACAGCGACTTCTACTGGGTGACGGGCTGCTCGATCGAGAACGCCGTCGTCGTGCTCCACGGCGCCGACGCCACCCTCTACGTACCGCCGCCCGCCTATCCCGGCGAGCCGGATTTCTTCTCCGACGCCCGGTACGGCGAACTGTGGGTCGGATCCGCGCCGGGGCCGGCGGACTGGGCGCGGGTCCTGGGCATCGACGTCCTGCCCCTCTCGGAGCTCTCCGAGGACGTGACCGTCGACGAGGAGGCCGGCCGGACGCTGGCCGAGCTGCGCATGTTCAAGGACCCCTGGGAGGTCGGGCAACTGCGCGAGGCGGTGGACCGCACCGTCGAGGGCTTCGCCGCGGTCGTCCGGGAGATCCCGGCCGCGGTCGCCGGGCCGGGAGAACGGTGGCTGCAGGGCACCTTCGACCGGTACGCCCGCGCGTACGGAAACGGCCCCGGCTATGCCACGATCGTCGGCAGCGGCCCGCACGCGCCCACCCTGCACTGGGTGCGCTGCGACGGCCCGGTGCTCCCGGACGCGCTGGTCCTGCTCGACATGGGCGTCGAGGTCCGCAGCCACTACACCGCCGACGTCACCCGGACGTTCCCCGCCTCCGGCCGGTTCTCCGCCGCCCAGCGGCAGGTGCACGACCTGGTCGAGAAGGCCCACCGGGCGGGGATGGCGGCGGTGGCCCCGGGCCGCCGGTTCTCCGACTTCCACCACGCGGCCATGGAAGTGATCGCGCACGGCCTGGCCGACTGGGGACTGCTGCCGGTCTCCGTGGACGAGGCGCTGTCCGACACGGGCCAGCACCACCGCCGCTACCTGGTGTGCGGCGTCGGCCACCACCTGGGCCTGGACGTGCACGACTGCGCTCAGATCAGTAGGGACGCCCACCAGGACGCCGTCATCGCACCCGATATGGTGCTCACCGTCGAACCCGGCCTGTACTTCCACGCCCACGACCGGACCGTGCCGCCGGAGCTGCGGGGGATCGGTGCGCGGATCGAGGACGACCTGCTGGTCGTGTCCGACGGCGCGGAGGTCCTGTCCGGTGCTCTTCCCCTGGACGCCGACGGCCTGGAGAAGTGGATGGCGGGTCAATGAGCTATCGGCCTGTCGCTCCCCACGTGAGCGACAGGCCGGTCGCGGCCCGCTCGGTGCCGATCTCCATCATGCTGCCGAGGATGGTGGCGTGGTCGTCGACGATGGCGGTGCCGTCGATCAGGTAGGTGATCCGGTCGCTGGTGAAGACCGGGCTGCCCGCCGGCTCCTTCAGGTGCTCCGCGAGAGCGGGCTCCAGCAGTCCGGGGCGGATCGCCTCCGAGGCGCGCGCCACGGCGACACCGGCGTCGGCGAGGGCGCCGTACAGGGAGACGCCGGTGAAGTCCCGGTCGCGGACCTGCTCGGCGTACGGCTGCCGGATCCAGGAGACCTGGTGGATCGCCGGACGCCCGGCGAACTCCCGGAGCCGCTCCAGCCGGAGCGCGGTCTCGCCGGGACGGCTGCGCAGCCGCGCGGCGACCCGGGCCGGCGCCCGGCGCACGGACCGGCCGAGCACGACGGTGCGCACCTCGTGCCCCTGCTCCCGCAGATCGTCGGCGAAGCTCCGGAGCGAGCCGAGCGCCAGGTGTGGCGGCGCGACGAACGTGCCCCGGCCCGGCCGCTGCACGATCAGCCCCTCGTCGCTGAGCCGGCGCAGCGCCTGGCGGAGGGTCATGAGGGTGACCCCGTATGAGGCGCTCAGCTCGCGCTGCGGCGGGAGCGCCTCGCCGGGGGCGTAGTGGCCCGCCTTGATCTTCGCGGCGAGGTCGGCGGCGATGGTGCGGTACCTCGCCTCCTGGCCGGTGTCGCGGGCCATCGCCCTCCCTTGTGAACGGGTCAGGTCTCCTGGTCGAGTGCTCGGCGAATCTTAGCCAGGAAGGCGCCGACGGGGCGCGGGCCGGACCCGTCGAGCACCTGCCGCATCAGCGCCGCGCCGATGACGACGCCGTCGGCGCCACGGCCGGCCGCCACCGCCTGCTCCGGAGTCGAGATGCCGAACCCGAGGAGCACCGGCCGGTCCGTGTTCTCCTTGATCCGCCCGGCCAGGGCCGTCGCCGACTCGGCGAGCGCGGCCCGCTCGCCGGTCGTGCCCATCAGCGACACGGCGTAGACGAAGCCGCGGCTGCGGCGGCCGATCCGCGCCAACCGGGGTTCCGGGGTCGCCGGGGAGGCGAGCAGGGCCAGGTCGACGCCTGCGGCGGCCGCCACGTCGGTCAGCTCGTCGGCCTCGTCGAGTGGCAGGTCCGGCACGATCAGCCCGGTGATCCCGGCCTCCCGCAGCGCCGCGCAGAACGCCTCCGGCCCGTCCCGCAGGACCAGGTTGTAGTACGTGCTGGCGACCAGAGGCACGGCCGGTTCGCCCAGGCGGGCGACGTCGGCGAGGATCCCGCGCACCGTGGCCCCGCGCGCCAGCGCCGCGTGCGAAGCCTCCTGGATGGTGACGCCGTCGAGGGTGGGGTCGGAGAACGGCAGCCCGACCTCGATCGCGTCGGCGCCGGCCTCGGCGAACGCCCGCAGGTGGTCCGTCCAGCCCGGCGTGATCCCCCCGGTCAGAAAGGGCATGAGCAGCGTACGGCCGCCGTCCCGGCGGTCCCGCAGGTGCCTCTCGAGTGAGCCGAGGGCCATCGTCCGGTTCACTTCATCACCTCCATGAGGGTCGAGATGTCCTTGTCGCCGCGGCCGGACAGCGTGAGGAGGACCGTCGCACCGGAGGGCAGCTCGCCCTCGCCTGCGGCGCGGATCACCCAGGCGACGGCGTGCGCGGACTCGAGCGCGGGGACGATCCCCTCCGTACGGGCGAGGCGCACCGCCGCGTCGACCACCTCCTCGTCGGTGACCGTGACGTACCGGGCCCGGCCGAGGTCGCGCAGGTGGGCGTGCTCCGGCCCGACCCCCGGGTAGTCCAGCCCGGCGGCGATGGAGTGCGCCTCGGTGATCTGGCCGTCGTCATCCTGCAGGAACAGCGAGCGGAAGCCGTGCAGCACGCCGGTCCGGCCGTTGGTCGCGCCGGAGCCGCCTTCGGCCTCGACGCCGACGAGCCGGGCCGGGCCGTCGGCGAAACCGGCGAACGTGCCCGCGGCGTTGGACCCTCCACCGACACAGGCCACGACGTAGTCGGGCGCGCCGGCGGCGAGCTCGGCGGCGCACTGCCCACGCGCCTCGTCGCCGATGACCCGCTGGAACTCTCGGACCATCCACGGGTACGGGTGGGGCCCGACGACGGACCCCATGCAGTAGTGAGAGTCCTCGAGCGCCCCGACCCAGTGGCGCATCGCCTCACTCGTGGCGTCCTTGAGCGTCCGGCTGCCGGTCGTCACCGGGATCACTTCGGCGCCGAGCAGGCGCATCCGGAAGACGTTCAGCGCCTGCCGTTCGATGTCGCGTTCGCCCATGAAGACGGTGGCCCGCAGGCCGAGCAGGGCGGCGGCGGTCGCGGTGGCCACCCCGTGCTGCCCGGCGCCCGTCTCCGCGATCAATCGGGTCCGGCCCATCCGGACGGCCAGCAGCGCCTGCCCCATGACATTGTTGATCTTGTGTGAGCCGGTGTGGGCCAGGTCCTCGCGTTTGAGCAGGAGGTCGATGCCCAGCTCGGCGGACAGCCGCCGGGCCCGGGTCAGCGGCGTCGGGCGGCCGACGTGCTCGGCCAGCAGCGCCGCGAGGGCCGCGCGGAACGCCGGATCGGCCCACGCGGCGCGGAAGGCCTCCTCGACCTGCCCGCACGCCGCCACCAGCGACTCCGGCACGTACCGTCCGCCGTGGTCGCCGAACCTGCCACGCGGCCCCGGATCGCTCATCGTCGTGGGCCGCGCCACCGCCTCCCGCGGCGCTCGCACCCGTACGTCCGTCACCATGCCCGCCTCCTCATGAGTTATATATCTCTGCGCGAGAGTTCTATAACTGTGACACAGGGTGCGGCGGACGCGCCAGCCCGTTTCGGGCAGCGCGGAGTTCGGGAAAGGGTGCCGTGGCGCGAGAGAAGTTGTCCACGGGCTGTGGATAACTTCTGTGGACGACCCCTGTGGATGACGCGAAATCCCAGGTCAAAGGCCGTAAAAGGCGACGTGAGCCCGCCCGGTGCCGGGGTTCGTCAGTGCGGTGGGTGGCCGCGTTCCGGGTCGTCGGGGACGGGCAGGCCGTGCTGGCGCAGCCGCGCCTGCCGGATGTCGGTCGCGTTGATGGCGACGACGAAGGTGCTGCTCAGCAGTGCGAGGGCGGCGACGGCCAGCCGGATGCCCCATTCGGCGGGGAGCAGTGCGAGCAGCACGCAGATCGGGAACATGAGAACGAGGTGGCGGGCCATCATGCGGCCACGCCACCCCGCGTCGGTCAGGTCGTGCCGGACCCAGCTCCGGTTCTCCGGAGGGAGCCGGAATCCGACGGTGTACAGGGCCCTCCGGAGGAGCGTCGGGTCACCCGGCAGCCGGGTCAGTGGGGGCCTCCATCACCAGTCGCCCCCGCCGCCGAAGTCACCGCCCCCATCGAAGCCGCCGAAGTCGCCGCCGCCGATGTCGAAGCCACCGTCACCGCCGTCTCCACCGCCGCCGAAGCCCCAGCCGCCGTCGTCGTTGCCGGCGTCGTAGCCGGCCGCGTAACCCGCGTCGTACCCACCGTGCCCGCCGAAGCCACCGCTGAACATCGAACCCAGGGCCGTGCCGATGAGCAGGCCACCGAGCATGTCTCCGCCGCCGAAGCCGGAGTAGTAGCCACCGGCGTACGGCGCGTACGCCGGTCCGGCGTCCCAGTACGGGCGCTGGTAACCGCCGACCGTGACCATGCGGGCGTCCGGGTTCTGGCCGGACAGCACCGCCTGCGCGTCGGCGGCGCAGGCCGGGACCTCCCGGGGCGCGCCGCCCGGGGGCGCCCACATGACGTCCTGCACCGACGGGCCGTGCTGCGGGTTGAAGAAGCAGGGCGCGCGCCGCTCGGGCACCGGCCGGCCGTCGAGGCGGGCCCGTACCGCGGTCATGTAGAAGCGGCCGTCCTCGAGAGCCTTGGTGACGTTGCGCATGTCCTCCGGCCGGCGCGCCGAGTCGGCGGCCGCCTTGGCCTGGTCGTAGGAGTCCATGGCCCGCTGGTAGTCGTCCCGGGCGGCCGAGTCGAGGCTCGGGTCCATGACGTTGAGGTTGAGCGCGGTGATGTCCTCGCCGAGCCGGGTGACGTCCTCGTAGACGCTGTCCTTGAGCTCGGCCAGCTGCCTGGCCTCCCGCTCCCGGCGCCGCTTGCGGGCGACGAAGATCAGGCCCACGATGCCCGCGACGATGAGCACCAGGACGCCGAGCACGACGAACCCGGCCGTCGCCGAGCCGGACTTCTTGTCCGCGACCGCCTTGTCGAACTGCTTGTTCAGGTTGAGCAGCAGGTCCTTGAGGTTGGAGGAGTCACCCCGTGCCTGGGACACCAACGTCTTGATCTTGTCGCTGCCCAGGCCCTCGTGGGACCCCGCGAGGACCCGCGTTCCGGTGCCGTCGAGCAGGATCAGGGTGCCCTTCTTGCCCAGGGCGGTATCGAGTTGGCGCAGGCCGGCGGTGGTGACCCGATTCTGCTTCACGACAGCCATCCGGACCGTCGACTTGTCGTCCTTGAGCGCGCTGACCACGCTCTGCTGGTCCGAGCTCGACATCGTCGCACCGGCGTCCTTGGACAGGTAGAACCCCTGGCTCTTCAAGCCATGGACCACGTCCTGGAAACCATCGGCGCTCGCCGGCGCGGCGAACGCGAACAACAACGCGACGACGGCAGCCACCGCGGCGGGAATCGTCGAACGGCGAAGCTTCATGGCGGCCTTCATGTGATCAGTGTGAATGCTACGAATAGCTTGGACGAACCAGCGGTCAGGATGGTTCCTTGCGCGCCGAGAGATCACCGCGTAGCACCCGGTGCACCAGGCCGTCCCTGAGCTGACCGTAACCGGTCGCTGACCACACGCTACCCTCCGGATCCACTTCGTAGTAGGGGACTTCGCCGTCGAAGAGCACGTCGGGGGCGTCGTGGTCCCGCACCGCCTTCGCGCAGGCCGCGCAGGCCCGTACGTCGATCCGGTCGCGGCCGCCGACGGCCCGCCACCTCACGGGCACGCGGCCGTCGCCGTGCAGGGGGTTGAAGAAGCACAGCGGGCTGGGCCGCAGGGCCTTCCCCCGCCGGGCGGCCTCGTACGCGTCGCGTCCCATGTCGATGAGCACCAGAGCCCCGGCCAGCCCCGGCACGGTCCGGTCCGTGTCGAGGACCTTCCCGGCCGCCGCGTACGCGTCGAGGGCGCGCTGGAGAAGGTCCGCGTCGCCTCGCGCGTCCTCCAGGGACTCGCCGAGCCGGATCAGCTCGGCGGTGGCGTGCTCGCGCAGCTCGGCGGCCGACCGCGCGGTGGTCGCCGCGGGCCGCCGGACCGCCGCGGTGTCGATCTCCGCCATCCGACGGCGCCGCCACAGGAGTAGAGCGGCGACGCCGGACAGCGCGACCGCCCCGCCGCCCACGACGTACGGGAGGGCTCCGCCGTTCCCGCTCCGCCGGGGCGGCTTCGGC
This sequence comes from Actinoallomurus acanthiterrae, assembly GCF_054775715.1. Taxonomy (NCBI): domain Bacteria; kingdom Bacillati; phylum Actinomycetota; class Actinomycetes; order Streptosporangiales; family Thermomonosporaceae; genus Actinoallomurus; species Actinoallomurus acanthiterrae. Next base: position 1,590,551 of record NZ_BAAHCO010000001.1, read on the forward strand.
TCTCCGCCGTCGTGGTCCAGAGCGTCGGCCTGCTTCCGGTACGCGGCATGCGCCTGACCACTGGCCATGAGCTGGACACAGCGGATCAGCCGGTCCGTCAGCGACGCGCTGTCCATGGTGCGATCGAGGGAGACGGCGCCGGCCGCCTCGATGGCGTCGCGGTCGACGCCGTACTCGTACGCGCGGATCCGGCCCGGCGACTCCGCGTCCAGGGTGAGGTAGACGCCGTCCCGGCCGAGCCGGCGGTGCACGTCGTCGGCGAGATGATCGGAGTCCGGCCACGTGCCGCCCGGCACCAGCGGGACGATCACCGCGAACACCGGCATCGGCGCCCGCTTGATCACGTCGAGGAGCCGTTCGGGTCGCGGGACCGCCGAGGCCAGCGACGGGTCGACGTAGACCGGCGACCGCCGTAGCGCCGCCGCGATCCGGCCCGCCTCACTCATCGAGGATCCTTCCCACCAGGTCGCCGAACTGGCCGTACCCGGTCTCCGCCCAGACCGTCGCACGCTCGTAGTAGGGCCGCCCGTCGTCGAGCAGTACGTCCGGAACCTCCCGGTCGCGTACGGCCCGGGCGCATCGCGGGCAGACCCGCACGTCACGCCTCGTACGCGTGCCGGGGGAACGCCACGTGACCGCGATCGCGCCCTCACCGTGCCGCGGATCGAAATAGCACAGCGGTGAAGCGTCCCGCTGCGTCCGGCCGAGGTGAACGAGTACGAGCACGCCCGCCAGGTCGGCGAGCGATTCGGCCCGGTCGAGCGCCTTACCCGCCGCGGTGTAGGCGTCCAGAGCACGGCCGAGCTCGGACGGATCGCCCTCGGCGTCGTCGAGCAGCTCGCCCAGCGCGATCACGTCCTGCTCGGCGCGGGCCCGCAGCTCGTCCTCGTCCGCGCGCCGCGCCGTACCGAACACCCGGTGCGGCAGGGCGAGCCGGTCGTGCGCGGCGCGCGCCCGCCGACGGCGCAGCAGCCACACCAGCGCCCCGCCGCCCGCCAGCACCGCCGCCGCGACCGCGACGGGTATGCCGACGGGCGTGCCGTCGTCGTGACGGACGCCCCGCGGAGCGGGCGACCTCGTTCGCGTCGGAGCGCCGGGCGGGCCCGGCGGGAACGCCTCGTCGTGAGCCTTGTCGTACGCCTCGGTGCCCTTGCCCGTCGCGATCAGCTCGACGCAGCGATCGAGCCGGTCGGCGAGAGAGGACTTGTCGTACCGCCGATCGAGGGACATCGCCCACCCGGCGTCATGGGCCGACCGCCGCTGCTCATCGGTCCCGCCCCACATCACGACGTCGAACACGTCGCCGAAGTCGGTGTCGAGCGTGACGTACGCGCCGTCCCGGCCCAGGTGCGACCGGACGACGGTGGTGACCTGCTCCGAGCTCTGCCAGGTCCCACCGGCGACGAGCGGCACCAGGACCACGTAGATCGGGATCGGGGATCGCCGGATCCGCTTCGCCAGCCACTCCTGGCGCGCCGCCGGCAGCGCCCCCTCGTACGCCGGATCGACGTACACGGGGGAGCGCCGGAGCGCTGCGGCGATCGCGACTCCGTCACTCGACACCGAGGTACTCCAGAACGTCTTCGGGAAGGTTCGCGTGCCGGCCCCGGATCCTCTCCCACAGACCGGGTGCCTGGTAGTAAGGGCGTTTCTCGCCGTCGATGATCAGCATGAGGGGCCGGCGTTCCTCCTTCGCGGCCTGCTGGCAGGCCGCGCACAGCGGCCGCCTGCGCTCCGGCAGCCCGGGCAGCCGGACCCGGACAGTCTCGGGCGCCGGGCCGTGCAGCGGGTCGACCATGCACCGCGGGTCCGGCGTCGCCGTGTCCGCCCGCAGCGCGTCCTGCCCGTCGAGCGCCAGCACGACCACCCCGAACAGGCTGCCCGGGTCGCTCCGCTCGTCGTACAGCAGCCGGGCCGCGTCGTAGTCGGCGGTCGCCCGGCCGCGGCCACGGTTGCCGCTCGCGTGACCGAGGGCCTCGGCCAGCCGGGTGAGCTCCGCGGCGGCCCTCCTCCGCAGCCTCCGCTGTGTGAAAGCGCGGGAGTCGCCGCGAACCGCCCGGCGCACCCCGACAAAGACCAGCCGCAAGATCAGCCACAGCGGCCACAGCACGATGACCGAAAAGATCAGTACCGGGAAGAAGACCTTCGCGAACTCGCCGGCCAACTTCGCGGTCGACGGCGTCTGGTGCCGTTCGTTCGGCTCCGGCGTACGGGGTGTCGGCGGCGTGGACGGCGCGGCCGACGGCGCGCGGGCGAACGCGTCGATGACCTCGCGCAGGCGCCCGGGCAGCGACGTGTCGCCGCTCGCGGCGCCGAGGTCGAGCGACGCCTTCCGCGGGACCTGGTAGGACGTCCAGTCCAGCTCGCCGTTCTGGTCGGCGACCAGGTAGACGCCGGGCCGGCCGAGGCGCCGGTGCAGCAGGTAGGTGAAGTAGTCGGCCTCACCGCCGGACTCGTCCTCGCGCAGCAGCGGCACGCCGACCAGGTAGATCGGGACGCCGGCCGCGCCGATCTGCTTCCCGAGGGCCGCCCGGTCGCGGGCGTCCAGCAGATACGAGACGTCCGGGTCGACGAAGACGGGCGACCGGCGCAACGCGGCGGCGATCCGGTCCAGGCGGTCGGTGCCCGCCGCCGACGCCGTCCCGGCTGCCGCCAGGAACGACAGGGCGAGCAGCCCCGCGGCGAGCGACCGGCTCATGGGCACGTGCGTCCACCGGCGCAGCAGGCGAGCGGCGGTCACCCGGCGCGCCGACGGGCGTGCGCGCGATGGCCCGCGCGTCGGCGAGGGTGGGCGTGTGAGCGGAGGGAGGCGGCGCATCAGCGGGCTCTCCTTCCGCGGGCGCGCCGGCTCCGGGGTCGCCTGCCGCCGACCTGTTCGGCGCGGGGCCGCCTTCTCCCGGACCGCCACGCGATCCAGGCCACGGCGAGGGCCGCCACACCCAGTCCCGAGAACGCTCCGGCCTGCTGGGCGTCGTCGATCGTGTCGGACGCCTCCCGGTACGCCTTCGGCTCCCAGCCGGACTTGCTCCTGGCGTGCGCCTCGTCGTAACGCTGCTGGGCCCGCCCGGACCGGATGTCGTCCACGAAACGCCGGATGGCGCGCACGGGACCGGCGTTGTACGGCTCGGAGTAGATGATCTCGTTGGCCGCCGGTTCGATGGGCAGGTTGGTACCGAATTGTTCGACGTCCACGCCGATACCGTTCGACGGCATGACGACGTACACGCCGGGCCGCTGCAGCTTGTCGTGGAGCAGGGCGATCAGGGCCGTGGGGCTCTTGAAGGGATCGTTCTCCGCCTGGGTCTCGGCGACCACGGCGAGGTAGGTCGGCACCGGCATCATGCGCACCGCCGCCCGGATCTTCCCGGCGTCTTCCGGGGACACGTCGCGCGGCACGTGGTCGCTGATGAAGACGGGATCGTGAGCGAGTCGCGCGGCGATGTAGTCGGCCTTGGTGACCACGGCCGGAGCCGGCGTCGTTCCGTCCGGCGACGGTCGCGCACCTGGGCCCCGCGTCCGTACCGGAGACGCGAGCGCCGTGGGAGCCCGCACGGCACCCCGATCGACCTCGGCGGCCCGTACGGTCGCGGCCGCGTGGGGCTCGGGCGTAGCTTGCACCGGGACGGTCGGCGCGAAGGGCCCCAACCCGGCACCGAGCGCCACAGCGGTCACGGCTGGGACAAAACGCACTGGCCACACGGCCTGGAGCCTACCGGCGAGCGTTCGCGAGGATCATTCGCCCCGTCAGTGACCGCGTACGCTCCGTCATACCGACCCGGCGACTACAGGCCATCGGAGGCCGAGATCAACTCTCCGAAATCACGATTGGCCGTTTGCGGTACTAGAGCCGCGCCAGCAAGGCTTGGGTGTGGTCGCGTTCGGCCTGTGCGTCCAGGCGTTCGAACGCTGTGAGGGCGCGGGCGAGTTCGGCGTGGTCGTCGTGGAGGCGCCCGCGGGCACGGGCGAGGCAGGCCGCCGCCCAGGTGTTCTCTTCGGCGAGCGGGGTGGCCGCCGCCAGCAGGTCCGCCGCGTCGGGCAGGCGTGCGGCCACGGCCAGTTCCGCGCCCGCCGCCCGCGCGTACGCGAGGTATTTGTCCAATGGGGCGTCGACGGTGAAGGCCGTGCGTACGAGGGGTTCGGCGGTGTCGTACCGCTCGTCGTGGAGGGCGAGGCGGGCGTCGACGAACGCCGCGACCGGTGCCGTGCCGAGCGTGCCGCCGGCCATTTCCGCGGCATGCGCCCGCCACAGCGCCACCGGCCCCGGCTCATCGAGCATCGCGCTGGCCAGCACCGTCATGCTCACGGCCGGCAGCATCCAGAGCGGGGCGGGGCGTCCGGCGCGTTCCCATTGGTCCAGCATTCGTTCGGCGTGGCCGATCGCGTCGTGGAAGCGGCCGGTCAGCGCGAGGGGCTGGACGAGGCGGCTGGCCGTGATGTGGGTATCGCGCAGCAGGTCGTCGTCGATGCCGGCGCGGGCGGCGGCCATCGCGCCGGGCAGGTCGCCGGTCATGATCGCGTAGACGCAGGCGCGGCCGTAGGTGTTGCAGATCTCCGGTGCGCAGTACGGGTCGTCGCGGTCCATGGACGGCAGCAGCGCCAGGCGTTCGCGGGTGATGCGGTTGGCCTCGCGTAGTCGTCCGGCGTGCAGGGCCGCGGTCCCGGCGGCGCACAGGCCGGAGCTGACCAGGACCGGGTCCGCGGTCGCCCGGGTGGCGGCGAGGGCGGCGGCGGTGAGGGCGGGGTCGGGTGCGCCCTTGTCCGGGCCGGCCAGCCACGCGTGGGCCAGCGCCAGGTGCGCCGTGACCTCCGGGTCGTCGCCGGGTCCGGCCGCGGCCGCTTCGTCGAGGAGGCCGCGCAGGCGCTCGTACGGGACGCTGGTCTCGAACGCCTCGGGGAACCGGCAGGCCGTCTCGACCGCACGGGCCAGGTCGATCGCCCGGCCGCGGTCGTCGCGGGCCCGTGCCGCCTGTTCGGCGGCCTCCAGGAGCAGCTCGAACACGTGCTGGTTGGAGGTGGTGCTCACGTGCGCGCACCCGGCTCCCGCGCGCAGGTCGCGCGCGGCCGACGCGGCGCTCGTCGCTAGCGCGGCGGCGGTCCGGTGGTGGGCGAAGGACTCCAGCAGGTGGCGGCGGGCGAAGGTCAGGTGTGCCAGCGCGCTCGCCAGCCGGTGCGTCACCTCGCCCGGGCCGCCGGCCGCGGCCAGCGCGGCGCGCAGGTCCGCGGCCATGGCGTCGAAGTCCTCGCGCCATGTGGGATCACCGATCCTGCCCTCGGCGGCGGACGCCGCGCCGGCGGCCCAGCGGAGGTGCCGCGTCCTCGTCTTGTCCTCCTCGCCCGCGGCCGTCATCTGCGCCAGCGCGAACGCGCGTACGGTCTCCAGCAGGCGCCAGCGGCTGACCCGCCCGCGTACGTGCACCACGAGGCTCTTGTCGACCAGCCGGCCGAGCAGGTCCGCGACGCCCGCGCGCTCTCCGCCGACGGCGGCCGCGGCGTCCATGTCGAAGGCCCCGACGAACACCCCGAGCCGCCGGAACAGCGTCTGCTCCTCCTCATCGAGCAGGTCGTAGCTCCACGACAGGACCGCGCGCAGCGATCGGTGCCGCTCGTCGCCGCCGCGTACGCCGGACAGCAGCCGCAGCGCGTCGTCGAGCGCCGCGAGCAGTCCCGTGGGGCCCAGCGACGCACCCCGGGCCGCGGCCAGCTCGATCGCCAGCGGCATGCCGTCCAGCCGCGCGCACAGCTCCGCGACCACCGCGGGCTCGGCCACGAACTGGGGGTCCGCGGCCAGCGCCCGGTCGTGGAACAGCCGCTCGGCGTCCGAGCCCAGCGGCAGCGGGGCGATCGGCACGCTGCGCTCGTTCGGTACGCCGAGGCGTTCCCGGCTGGTCACGAGCACGCGAGTGCCTGGGCAGGCGGCCAGGATCCGCTCGGCGAACTCGGCGGCCTCGTCGATCACGTGCTCGCAGTTGTCCAGCACGAGCAGCGACCGCCCGGTGCCCAGCCGCGCCGCGACCGCCTCCTCCAGTGGCTGGTGCGAGCCCTCGGTCACCCCGAGCGTGGTCGCGACCGCGCGGGCCACGAACCCGTCGCGTACCGGCACCAGGTCCACGAAAGCCCCGCCGGACGGGAACAGCGCCACGGCCTCCTCGGCCGCCACCGCGGCCAGCCGGGTCTTGCCCACCCCGCCCGGGCCCAGCAGCGTCACCAGCCGGGCCTGCTCGACCGCGGCCAGTACGGTGGCGCGCTCGGCCGCACGGCCCACGAACGTCGTCCCGGACACCGGCAACCCGGCCACCCGGCCCGGCTCCCGCTCCCCGGAGCGGGCCAGCTCGGCCAGCGCCCACCGGTCGGCCATGCCGTACTTGCGCAGCAGCGACGACACGTGACTCTCCACCGTGCGCACGGAGATGTGCAGCCGATTCGCGATCTGCGCGTTGGACAGCCGCGCGCCCAGCGCGGCCAGCACCTCGGCCTCCCGCTCAGAGATCCGCTCCGCCACCCCTGGGCCCCTTTCCGTGGCAGCATCCGTGGTGTTCCGCGGTCAGCACGGATGACCGCACCTCCCCGTCGGGGCGACGCTGGAGGCACCTGACAGGGGAGGAACCATGAACACCCTAACCGTGCGCCCCGCCGCAGAGCTGGACGAACTCCTCACCGCCGTACGCGGCGCGATCGCCCGCAACGCCGGCTGGCGCGAGACCGCGTCGTACGTGGGGGACGCACTCCGCGAGCACCTGCCCTCGCCCGGCCTGCTTCCCGCGGACCTGCTCAGCGGCGAGCGCGGCACGTACCGCAGCCACCGCCTGCACGTGGAGCCGGACGGCTCGTTCTCGATGGTGGCCATCGCCTGGCAGCCCGGCGCGCTGACCCGCATCCACGACCACGTGACCTGGTGCGTGTTCGGCGTCCTGACCGGTGTGGAGCACGAGGACCTGTTCACCCTCTCCGAAGACGGCACGACCCTGATCGAGGCCGGCCACAACCCGAACACGACCGGCGAGGTCAGCGCCTTCGCCCCGCCCGGCGACATCCACCGCGTCCGTAACATCGGCGACGAGACCGCCGTCTCCCTGCACATCTACGGCACCGACCTGAACCGCATGGGCTCCAGCGCCCGCCGCTTCTACGACCTCCCGGTCCAGAGCTGACAGGAGACACGACGTGACCACGCCGAACGAGACCACCGAGATCCTGAACCGCCCGCTGAGCCAGGAGCTGCTGGCCCGCGACCTCACCCGCCTGGCGTACGTCGCCAAGGACGGCACGCCCCGGAACGTTCCCATCGGGTTCAGCTGGAACGGCACCGAGATCGTCATGTGCACCGCGAAGAACGCCCCGAAGCTCGCCCACCTCCGCCAGAACCCGGCGGTCGCCCTGACGATCGACACCGAGGTACACCCGCCCAAGATCCTGCTCATCCGCGGCCAGGCCGAGCTCGACGTCACCGACGGCATCCCGGACGAGTACCTCGAGATGAACGGCACCTACCAGATGACGCCCGAGCAACGGGTCGAGTGGGAGGCCGGGGTGCGTTCGCTCTACCACGAGGGCATGGTCCGCATCGTCGTCACCCCGACCTGGGCGAAACTGATCGACTTCGAGACGACCCTCCCGAGCGCCGTCGCCGAACTGATCCAGCAGCAGGCCGAACGCCAGGCGACCGACTCCTAAGGCCAGGGGACATGACACTCAAGCGAATGGACCACGTCAGCATCGTCGTCGCCGACCTTGAGGCCGCCATCGCCTTCTTCACCGAACTCGGCATGGAGCTGGAGGGCAGGGCCCCGGTCGAGGGACGCTGGGCGGAGCGGGTCAACGGGTTCGACGACCTCCGCGTCGACATCGCGATGATGCGGACCCAGGACGACCACGGCAAGCTCGAGCTGACGAAGTTCCACTCGCCGGCGGCGATCAGCGCCGAACCGGACCCCGCACCGTCGAACACACTGGGCATCCGCAGCATCATGTTCGAGGTCGACGACATCGAGGACACCGTCGCCCGCCTGCGCCCCCACGGCGCCGAACTCATCGGCGAGATCGCGCGGTACGAGGACATCTGCCTGCTCTGCTACGTCCGCGGCCCCCAGGGCGTCATCGTCGCGCTGGCCGAGCAGCTTCGGTGAGGAGCGCGACCGGCCGTCGCCGTACTAGGAGTCCTTGATCTCGCAGATGACGGCGCCGTTGGAGACCGTCTGGCCGACCGCCGCGGACAGCCCGGTGACGGTGCCCGCCTTGTGCGCCGTGAGCGGCTGCTCCATCTTCATGGCCTCGAGGACCACGATGGTGGCTCCCGCCTCGACCGTGGCGCCGTCCTCGACGAGAATCTTGACGATCGTGCCCTGCATCGGACTGACCAGGGCGTCTCCACCGGCCGCCGCCGCGCCGCCCTTCTTGCCGCCACGTCGCCGGGACGGGGTCGCGCGGCCGGATCCGGAGGCGCCGGTGGAGGCGGTGGCGCCCAGCCCGGCGGGGAGCACCACCTCGATGCGCTTGCCGCCGACCTCGACGGTGACCCTCTCCCGCTCGGCCGCCTCTTCGGTCTCCACGGCCCCGTCGTACGGCGGGATCGTGTTGTCGAACTCGGTCTCGATCCAGCGCGTGTGCACCCGGAACGGCGCGTCGACGAACGCCGGGTCCTCGATGACCGTGCGGTGGAACGGGATGACCGTGGGCATTCCGCCGACCTCGAACTCCGCGAGTGCCCGCCGGGCCCGCTGGAGCGCCTCCGTCCGGTTCGCGCCCGTGACGACGAGCTTCGCGATCATCGAGTCGTACATCTGCGGGACCGTCATGCCCTGCTCGAAGCCCGAGTCGAGGCGCACGCCCGGCCCGCTCGGGGGGCTCCACCGGGTGATCGTTCCCGCCGCGGGAAGGAAGTTGCGGCCGGCGTCCTCCGCGTTGATGCGGAACTCGATCGAGTGCCCGCGCAACTCCGGGTCGTCGTAGCCCAGCTCCTCGCCCTCCGCGACGCGGAACTGCTCGCGGACCAGGTCCACGCCGGCGACCTCCTCGGTCACCGGGTGCTCGACCTGGAGACGGGTGTTCACCTCGAGGAACGAGATCGTGCCGTCCTGGCCGACGAGGAACTCGCAGGTCCCCGCGCCGACGTACCCGGCCTCCCGCAGGATCGCCTTCGAGCTGGAGTACAGGGTCGCCAGCTGCTCCTCCGACAGGAACGGGGCCGGGGCCTCCTCCACCAGCTTCTGGTGCCGGCGCTGCAGCGAGCAGTCACGCGTCGAGACCACGACGACGTTGCCGTGCTGGTCGGCGACGCACTGGGTCTCGACGTGACGCGGCTTGTCGAGGTAACGCTCGACGAAGCACTCCCCGCGCCCGAACGCCGAGACCGCCTCGCGGACGGCCGACTCGTACAGCTCGGGGACCTCCTCGAGCGTACGGGCCACCTTCAACCCGCGGCCTCCGCCGCCGAACGCCGCCTTGATGGCGATCGGCAGGCCGTGCTCGCGAGCGAACTCCACGACCTCGTCGGCGTCCCGGACCGGGTCCTTGGTGCCCGAGACCAGCGGAGCGCCGACCTTCTGCGCGATGTGCCGCGCCTGTACCTTGTCGCCCAGCGCCATGATCGCGCTCGGCGGCGGGCCGATCCAGGTCAGCCCGGCGTCGATCACCGCCTCGGCGAACCCGGCGTTCTCGGCGAGGAACCCGTACCCGGGATGCACGGCGTCGGCGCCGCTCTCCTTGGCGATCCGGAGCAGCTTGTCGATGTCGAGGTAGCTCTCGGCGGCCGTCTGCCCGCCCAGCGCGTACGCCTCGTCGGCGACCCGCGTGTGGAGCCCGTCCAGGTCCGGCTCGGAGTAGACGGCGACACTGCCGATTCCGGCGTCCCTGCACGCCCGTGCGATACGGACGGCGATCTCACCCCGGTTGGCGATCAGGACCTTACGCACGTGCGACTCCTCGCTCTTGCCGACCGACCAGAGTTTAGGCAACCCGGCTTCTCTCATTCTCCAGGGCCGTCGGGTTGTGGCGATCTCCAATGTAACCAACCACTTGCTCGGGCGTCCCCGGCGGTCACCCTTCACACGGGCCGTCGGCCCAGGGCGACGAGCCGGTAGACGGGGTCGGGACGGGCTACCTCCTGGTCCGGCAGCGAGGTCAGGTCTTCGGCGATCCGCGCCGGATCGGCCGCGCGGGCCCAGGGGATCCGGCCTTCCAGGATCCGCTCGCGCCACTGCCGCGGACTCCGGCCCTGCCCGATCCCGGCGAAGGTCGTCTCTCCGACGATTTGAAGAGCGTGCCCGGCCGCCGACGCGACCACGCGGTCCACGTGGTCGGGCCCCTTCGGGACGTACGCACGCCGTGCGGCGGCCGTCACCGCGGCGACATCGCTGTCGACGGCGAAGGCGGCCTGGTTCTTGTCCACCGTGGTGATCAGGACGCCTCCGGCCCGGAGCACGCGCGCGGCCTCGGCGAGCACCGGCGCCGCGTCGTCGAGCAGGTGAAGCAGCCAGATGAGCACGACGGCATCCGCATGGGCGGATTTCATCGGAAGGCTTGCCCCGTCGCCCAGGGCCACGGCACCGGGAAGCCGAGTCGAGGCGACCGCGGCCATGCCCGGGGAGCGATCGACGCCGGCCACCAGGCGCCCAGGACGGGTCAGCCGCCTGGTCACGATCCCCGTACCGCACGCGACGTCCAGCAGGACGCGCGTGTCCTCCGGCAGCAGCCGCTCGACCGCTGCGGCGGCGGCCTCGGCCCGCGCCTCTCCACCTCGCGACGCGTCGTACCCCGCAGCCTCGCGGTCATAGTCCAGCACGACGACAACGTACCGAAATAAGCTACGAAACGGCTCATCGTGTGTTGCGCGGGTACGGATTCGCCTTTTTCGGGTGTTCGGCGGGATACGGTACGGACGAGTGAAGCGCTTCGGCAGGAGACACCTCATGCTTCGGACGTTCGCTGCCGAGCGCGGCTGGACTTGCGGCATCTCGCGCAAGGAAGAAAGCGCGCTCCTCGAGCAACTTCGTGGGGAGCCGTTCCACCCGCCTGAGCGGGCCCCGGACGCGTTTCCGTACCCGGTATTCGGTCGCCACCGGCACCGGTTGTGGAATGTGATGCGCGGTGCGTATCGCGACCGGTCTGCGGTCGTCTTCGGATACAGGCGTGAACAGGAGATCCTCGATGACAGTTTCGGCCGCCGAGGCTGGGAGAACTCGTCCTACTGGATCGCCGCCCTGCTCGACCTGCCCGCTCCGGTGCCGCGCCTGCAGCTGACGCCGCGCACGTCGGTGCCGCCCGAGCGACCGGGTGTCGAGACCGGCGATCCGCGCGTGGACGGGCGGTTCCACGTCCACACCGACGACCCCACCTGGGCGGGCGGGGCGCTGCGCGAGCTCGCCCCCGTTCTGCTCGACGGGCCTGCTCAGGCATGGCGCATCTCGGGCACGTCAATCCTGACGTGGAATAGGGCCGACGGCATTCCACTCGGCCACGTCGATGCCACGCTGGACCGACTGTCCACGATCGCCGGCCGCCTCGCGCCACCAGCCTGAATCGCGGTTCACGCTGCAAAAGCAGCGCGGGAATCCAAACATGCGATCATGGTGATTTCCGATGCCATTCCGCTATTGCGCGACGCCGACCGTACTCGATGACCGAACTTCTCATCCGCCCATGACGAGCCCGCAGGTGCCGTCGTCGGGGCGGGACGCCGGAGGGAGAAGTGATGCGCCCGAGTGCCGCCGGAGCGCTCGCCGTCCTGCGAGAACCCGATTTCCGGCGGTTCTTCATCGGCCAGTCGGCGTCGCTGCTCGGCGACGGCATGGTCGGCGTCGCACTGGCGTTCGCGGTCCTCGGCCTCACCGGGTCGCCCGCGGATCTCGGGTACGTTCTGGCGGCCAAGTCGATCACTCTCATCGCGGGCCTGCTGGTCGGCGGGGTCATCGCCGACCGGCTGCCCCGCCGCCGGATCATGGTGGTCGCCGACCTGGCCCGCTTCCTCGGCCAGGGAACGATGGCCGCGCTGCTGATCGCCGGTCACGCGACGATCTGGGAACTCGCGGCCCTCCAGGCCGTGCACGGCGCGGCGAGCGCCGTGTTCAACCCCGCGTCCACCGGCCTCGTCCCCGCCATCGTCACCAGCGGACGCCTCCAGCAGGCCAACGCGCTGCGCGGCCTGGCGATCTCGATCGGAAAGATCGCCGGCCCCGTCGTGGCCGGCCTCCTGCTCACGCTGGCCGGCCCCGGATGGGCGATCGCCGCCGACGCGGCCACCTTCGGTCTCAGCGCGATGATGCTCACCCGGCTACGACCGCCCGCGCACCGGCCGCCCCCGGCTCAGTCCGTCGTACGAGACCTGCGGGAGGGCTGGACGGAGTTCAGCTCCAGAACCTGGCTGCTGACCCTTGTCACCACGGCGTCGCTCACCAACCTGCTGTTCGCGGCGTTCTACGTCCTCGGCCCGGCGATCACCGCCCGATCGTCCGGTGGACCGGCGGAATGGGCCACCATCCAGGCCGTCATCGGCGCCGGGTCCCTCATCGGCGGCATCGCCGTCCTCCACATCCACCCAAGACGCCCACTGCGGACCGGCGTACTCGCCCTCGCCCTCTGTGCCCTGCCCACCGTCGGCCTCGCGGCCCACCTCCCCGTCATCGCCGTGGCCGGCCTCGCTCTCCTCTGCGGCCTCGGGATGACGGTCTTCAACACCTTCATGGAGACGGCCCTCCAACACCACGTCCCCGCGGGTGCCCTGTCCCGGGTCAGCGCCTACGACTGGTTCGGCTCCTTCGCCTGCCAGCCCATCGGCCAGGCCACGGCCGGTCCGCTCGCGGCGGGACTCGGCACCTACCCGGCCCTCTGGCTGACGGGCGTCCTGCAGTTCGCCGCCGCCCTGGGCGCCCTCACGATCCCCGCCATCCGCCGCCTACCGGCCGGAACCCCTGACGCGCCGACTCCCGTCCACCAAGAGACGTGAGCACGGCTTTCGGGAACGAATGGGTATAGGCCAGCCGAAGTGGGCCGAGTATCGGTGATATCAACCTCGGTCATCAGGCTGTGGAGTTATATGCTTCATGGCCGTTGTTGTTCGATCTTGTCGCAGGTCGGTGGCCGGAAGCGGACAGGAGGAAGGGTTCCGTGGGCGCCGCTGTCAATGCTTAATTGGCACGGCAATCTGAAAAGGGACCACTAGTGAGGTCAGGTTCCAGATTCGGGACGTCCCTCACTGCGCCGGCTCGGGCCGCCCCTGGGGTCGGCGGGGAAGCGCCGCGCCCAGCGTGGCCTGTTGCAACCTGCTCATCCGCGGTGTCGCCCGGCATGCTCGCCGCATGGCCCGCAACGGCGCGACGGGGCATCGGAATCGACCGAGCGACGCGGAAGCGACGGCGAACGGAAAGGAGACGGCTGATGGGTGGCATCTACGGCGGCGATCCCGAGGCCATGAAGAGGCTTGCCAGTCTCTTCCAGAAGCACGGCCACGAGCTCGACCAGATCATCAGAGACCTCAACTCGAACACGCAGAGCAGCCAGAGCATCTGGCAGGGGCCGGGCGCGAACCGGTTCCGCGAGGCGTGGGCGCAGGCGAAGCCGTCGTTCGACAAGATGGTCGCCGCCTTCCAAGAGGCGCACAAGGACATCAACAGCCGGGCCGAGGGCTTCCGAAACGTCGGCAAGTAGTCGCTTCCCGAGACGGGGTGCCGCGGGCTGCGGCACCCCGATGCGTGCGTGCTGAACTGCGAAACCATGTCATGAGGATCCGCACGAAAGTCCTTGTTCAAGCCTCATCGCGTCGGTCTTTCGCCTCGGCGACTCAACGGTGTCCCTGCACGGCGGCTACGACGGCTTGGACGGGATTGGGCTGGCCCAGGCGGACGAAGAGGCCGCGGCCCGTCGGGCCGTCGACGGAGATCTGGCGGGGGAGGCGGAGGTTGAAGACGTCGCCGTCGTCGGGGGAGTTGACGGCGAGGAGGACGCCCGTGCGGGAGCGTCTCGTGTCGGCGATGAAACCGCTGTAGCCGCGGGCCAGGTCCTGGGTCGTGCCGCCGATGATGACCGCCTGTTCGGCGTCCCTGGCCTCCCGGAGCGTCCGGACGAGGACGTCGTCGAACGGGGTCGAATCCAGGAGCTCCGCGTCGTCGACCACCACCACGTACCGGCTGATCCCGTCGACGACCTCCTCGAACCGGTAGGCGTCGTCCGGAGTCTCCAGCACCGCCGGCACGCCGGGCTCGCCGCGCAGCTCCCGCAGCGGCGACCGGCGCGGGCACACGAGGACCACCGGCACGGTGCCCTCACCGATCTTCGGGTCGAGCAACGACGTCACCATGGTCATGAGGACGGTGGAACGGCCGGACCGCGGCGGGCCGGCGACGGTGAAGCCGGGGCCTTCGGCCAGGAGGTCGACTCCCACCGGGCCGAGTTCGTCGCCGCCCGCGCCCACCAACCCCCACAGCGGGGACGGCGCGACGAAGTCGGGGTCCAAGGACAGCGCCTCGGCATACGTGATGCGGACCGGAAGCTCGTCGACGTGCAGCGGCCGCTGGTCGCGGAACGGGCGACCGTACGCGCGCTCCGCCTCGCGGGCGAGTCGCTGCAAAGCGGCGACCTGGGCGGTGCCCGACGCGACCTCGGTCAGCAACGCTATCTGGGACTCCCGCAGCGCGGTGCCACCCGGCCCGACCGGCTCGAGCGCGCGGCCGGGCGGCATGTCGCCCGGCACCTGGCGTTCGTTGACGCCCGCGTACGTGTAGTCGTTCGGGTCGGCCATGCGCAGGATGAGGCGGTCGTCGAAGACCGTGGAGACCTGACCGGTGAGGCCGGTGCGGTCGCCGGTGAAGACGGCGCGCAGGCCCACGGCGGCGCCTTCGCGGAGGAGGCGCAGGACGGAGTCGAGGAGGCGGCCGTAGTCGTAGTTCTCGAAGGCGGCGACGAAGCCCTCCCAGCGATCCAGCATGAGGAGCATCCAGGGCAGGCGTTCGGACGGGGCCACCGCTGCGCGTTGTTCGGCTAGAGAGGAGAAGCCGGTCGCGGCGAGGATCTGCTGGCGGCGGCCGACCTCGGCGTGGAGGCGCGCCAGGAGGCGTTCGACGCGTTCCGGTTGGTCGCGGGCCACGACGGCGCCGCAGTGGGGGAGGGCGACCAGGGGGAGGAGGGCGTTCGCGCCGCAGTCGATGGCGTACAGGTGGGCGTCGGCCGGTGCGCAGGTCGCGGCAAGGGAGCCGGCCAGGGTGCGCAACACGGTCGACCGGCCGGAGCGGGCCGCGCCGGCGACGTACAGGTGGCCGCCGTGCACGAGGTCGAGGGCGAGGACGGAGCGGGACTGGGCGGACGGCAGGTCGGTCAGGCCGTACGCGAGTGGCGGCACGTCGTCGTGGTCGGTGAAGACCGCGGGCAGGTCCTCGAGCGTGACGCGGGACGGCAGTGGCTCCAGCCAGGGCGGCGGCTGGTCGTCGAGGCCGGCGCGGTCGGCGGCCTCGCGGATCGCGGCGACGAGTGCCTTGAGGTCGGTGACGGTCGTGGCCTCGTCCTCGGCGGCCTCACTCAACGAAAGCGGTCGGCCGAGGCTGGGCCAAGGAAGGGGGACGACCTCGGCGGGAACGGCCGTGTGGGCGCCGGGGCGGCGGCCGCCGATCCGGGCCGACTGGACGGCCTGCGGGGCGGCGGCGCCGGAGCGTACGTAGCACCGGCCGGGGGTGGACTTGGAGATCCGGGCGGCGGACGGGTCGTCGATGACGTCGGCGGAGTGTTCGGCGTTGGTGACGCGCAGGGCGATCCGCAGGTTGGTGTTGGCGCGGATGTCGGCGGTGACGACCCCGGCGGGACGCTGGGTGGCGAGCAGCAGGTGGATGCCGAGGGAACGGCCGCGGCGGCCGATGTCGACGAGGCCGTCGACGAAGTCGGGCAGCTCCTCGGCCATCGTGGCGAACTCGTCGATGACCAGGACGAGGCGCGGCATCCGGGACGACGCCCGGGGGTCGCCGTCGTCGTACAGCTCGTAGTAGTCCTCGATGTCCTTGGCCCCGGCGTGCAGCAGGATCTCCTCGCGCCGCCGCAGCTCGGCGCCGAGGGACTCGAGGGCGCGTTCGGTGAGGTGGCCGTCGAGGTCGGTGACCATGCCGGCGACGTGCGGCAGCGACACGCAGTCCTTGAACGCCGCGCCGCCCTTGTAGTCGATCAGTACGAACGTCATCTCGTCGGGGCGGTTGGCGACCGCGAGCGACGCGATGACGGTCTGCAGCAGCTCGGACTTGCCCGCGCCGGTCGTGCCGGCGATGAGGCCGTGCGGCCCGTCGACGCGCAGGTCGACGGTGAACACCCCGTCGGCGGACAGCCCGATCGGCGCCGTGGTCGTACGGCCGCCGGCCGCCCAGATCGCCTGGACGTGGGCGGCGGTGGGCGTCGGCATGCCGAGGATCTCGAGCAGCCGGGCCTCGCGCGGGACCATCGACTCGGCGTCGTCGCGGGACACGTCGCGTACGGGGGCGAGGGCGCGGGCCATGCGGTCGCACCAGCCGGTGGACACCTGGTCGGCCAGGATCGGGCCGATGGAGTCGAGCCCGTGGCCGCGCAGCCGTACATGCTCGGGCCGGTCCCAGTCCCAGACGGCGACGGCGGTGCACTCCTCGGGCAGGAGGCGCTCGTCGTCGTCGACGCAGATGGCGTGCAGCCCGACCATGGGTCCACCGGACAGCACCTGGGGCATGCCGGGCACCCGGCGCAGCTGCCGCGCGCCGTCCATGACCAGGAGGATGTCGTACGGGCCGGAGCCGCCGAGCGGCTCGCTCGGGGAACGGTCGGCGGCGCGGCGCCGTTCGGTGATGCGGATCGCGAGCTCGGTGATGCGCCGGGCGACCGACTCGGGGTCGGCGCCGATGAGGGCGACGCACTCCTCACCTTCGCGGGGGGTGGAGTGGGGCAGCCAGCGCACCCAGTTCCAGTGCTCGGCGCCGTCGGGGTCCGACGAGAGTACGACGATGGCCAGGTCGCGGGGGCTGTGCAGGGCGGCCGCCTGGGCGACCAGCCAGCGGGCGAGGGCGCGGGAGCGGTCGCGCGGCCCGGCCAGCCCGATCACGCCGAGGTCGGCGAGCGGCAGCGTGACCGGGACGGTGCGCGCGACGGGCGGCTCGGGCATGACGGGCTCGGTGTCGCCGCCGCGGCCCGGGGTGAGCTCGATGCGGGCGGGCCGGTCGGCCACGCCGACGCGCAGGTGCAGCGCGTCGGCGTCGGTGCGGCGGCGCTCCCAGAGCCGCCGCCGGGGGCCGGTGGCGGTCAGCAGCACCTCGGCCGGGTCGGGCGCGAGGGCGCGGCGGTCGTCCTCGTCGGCGCGCCGCAGGGCCTCCAGGGTCTCGTCGAACTCGGCCTTGGCGTGCCGGTAGTCCCTCATCGCCTTCTTGTTGGACCTGCGGCCGTACAGCCGGTCGCTGATCCACTCGCCGACCTGGATGACGGGGTACGCCAGGGCCATCAGCACCCAGTACCACTGACCGGTGACCAGGGCCATGACGACGCCGGTCGCGGCGAACAGCAGGGACCCGAGCAGGCGGAGCCGTTCCCGCCGGCTCGGCGGGGGCTGCTGCGGGACTTCGAGGGCGGAGCGCCGCTCGGGCGGCAGCAGGCGCGGTGGCCGGTTGTAGGCGAGCCCGCCGTCCTCGAGGGGCGACAGGTGCGCGTCCGGGGTGGTGGACGGGACGTACGTCAGTACGGACGACCCGACCATGAGGACTCCGCCGGGCGGCCACTCGACAGTGCCGTCGAGGTCGGGGTGGCCGCTCACGGTGACGCGGTGCGACTCGACCGTGATCAGCAGGGCGTGCGGGGGCACGGACGGGTCGCCGAGGCGTACGTCCACGTCGGGGCCGCTGCCGACGGTGGTCTCGCCGATGCCGATGCGGTGCACCGCGCCGGAGGCGGGGCCGCCGGTCACGCGGATCTCGGCGCTCCCGGAGGGCTCGGTCAGGACGGTCGCGACGGCGTCGGCCGGGTCGAGGGCCACGAGCGCGCCGTCGCGCAGCACCCGCGCGGCGGGCGTGGCCGGGTCGAGCATGCGTCCGCCCGCCCAGAGAGGCGGCGCGGATTCCGTTACCCAGCGTGCGCTTGGTAGGTGAACGACTTCCGCGAGGGCCTCTTTGACCGGCTCGGTGTTCAGCGCCGTAATAAGTGATCTCGCAACGGTTTCTACCGTCATATCGGAATCACCGTTGACCACGACGTCACGGGGACCGTGATCGGTCATCACCGTGAGCGAGATTCGCATTACCCCTCCGGATTCGCCGTCTGCCGGACCAGGATAGAGAGGGTGCCGGGGTCTCTCCAGCGGGTCAGGCCGAGTACTCGCTTGATCGCCTTACTAGTTGGTGACATCAGTGGCCGAAACAATCTGTCGTTGCCGCATTGACGCCGGGCGGTAAGGGCGGAACGATGGTTCGCCGCGTACCCGTCAACGCCGACAGTCCGCAATCCCCCGAATTGGCGGAGCAGCCAGTGACGACGAGCAGTGATCGCAAGAGCGTCGCCGACACCTCCGGGCGGCCCTCGCTCGCGGTGGCGGCCGGCCACCGGATTCCCGTGCCGCCCCGGGAGCGCAAGCCGGCGATGGCGGCGTTGGCCGTCCTGCTCATCGTCGGAGGTGCGCTGGTCAGCGCCTATCTGGTGATGGCCAGCGGGCAGCGGGTCCCGGTCATCCGGGTCGCCCAGCCGGTGGCGGCGGGGCAGCGGATTCCGGCGTCCGCGCTGGAGGAGGTTCAGGTCTCGTCGGCCGGCGGCCTCGACTACATCCCGTGGCGGGACCGCGCGAAGGTCACCGAGACGTACGCGACCGTCACCCTCGTCAAGGGCTCGCTGCTGACCAACGGGATGATCAGCACGGCCGCCTCGGCGGCCAAGGGCACCGTCGTCGTCGGGCTGGCCCTCAAGCCCGGGCAGCTTCCGGCGGGCGGCCTGCACCCCGGCGACCGCGTGGCGGTGTACGCCGTGGCGGTGCAGGGACAGACCGGCATCCAGGGCGGCGCCGTCCTCGCCCCGGTGGCGATGGTGTACGACGTCGCCGAGCCTGGCCAGAACGACGTCCAGAGCGACCAGGTCCAGGTGTCGGTGACCGTGCCCACCGACGAGGCGCCGCTCGTGACCCAGGCCGCGTCGGCGGGCGCGGTGGCGGTCGCCGTCCTCGCGCCCGGCGAGCAGGCGTCGGGAAAGCGGGCGCGGGCCTCCTCCCCGCAGCCGGCCGTCCCCCCGACACCGCAGCAGTCGACGACGGAGCAGCAGCCGAGCGAGCACCCCACCCCTGAGCGCACCACGCGCCGACCCACGGCGGGCACCACGCGCGGTGGCTCGACGGGCAGGCCCTGATGGCCCTCATCGTCCTGGCGGCCGACAAGGGCGCGCCGGGCGTCACGACCGCCGCGGTCGCGATCGCGGCGGTCTGGCCGCGTCCGGTGATGCTGGCCGAGTGCGACCAGGCGGGCGGCGACCTGGTCTACCGGCTGCCCGGCGAGGACGGAGGGATGCTCAACCCCGCGCGCGGCATGCTGAGCCTGGCCGCCACCGCGCGGCGCGGGCTGCGCGCCGAGCAGATCTGGGAGCACACGCAGCGGCTCGTCGGCGGCCTGGACGTGCTCGTCGGCCTCACCAACGCCGAGCAGGCGCAGGGGCTCACGTGGCTGTGGGGGCCCCTCGGCCGAGCGTTCGCGGACCTCACCGTCCCCGGGCCTCCGAGGGAGGGTGCCGCACCACCGGTCAACGGCGGTCCGCCCGGGCCCGTCTCGTCCGGCGGGGTTTCGGTCGACGTGATCGCCGACTGCGGGCGGCTGGGCGCCGGATCCGTGGCGACCGATCTGCTCCGCGAGGCGTCCACCATCGTCCTGTTCACCCGCGCCACCCTTGAACACGTCGCTCACCTGCGTGAACGCATTAATTCCCTCGCATCGGAACTCGGTGGCCATGCCGCGCCGCCGATCGGTGTGGTCGTCGTGGCCGATCCCCGCGAATACCGCACCTCACTCACCGAGGTCGGCCGGATCATTTCCAATGCCAAATTGCCCGCGAGCGTTCTGGGGGGTTTCGCGCTGGATCCGAAGGGTGCTGAAATGCTGAGGGGGCGATGGGGCGGAAGGCTTGACAGGTCACTGTTGATTCGTTCGGCCCGGCAGATCGCGGGCGGGCTCGCGCGGGCCGCGGGCGGCCCGGAGACGGGCCGCGAGGGGCAGGGAGCGGCTAGTGGATCACAGTCTCGTTAAGCGACTGCGGCAGGAGGTGGGCGGGCGGCTCGCCGACCAGCGCCGCCTCGACGCCGCCAACGGCATCGCCCCGATGAGCTCGGAGGACGAGCGGCAGTTCGCCCGCGCCCTGATCGGGCAGGTCCTCGAGGAGTACGCCCGGTCGGAGATCGGCGCCGGTCGCCGGCCGCCGAACGCCGAAGAGGAAGAACAGCTCGCGGCCGGCGTGCACGCCGCGCTGTTCGGGGTCGGCCGGCTCCAGCCGCTGCTCGAGGACTCCGAGATCGAGAACATCGACGTCAACGGCTGCGACCGGGTGTTCATCGGGTACGCCGACGGCCGGGAGGTCATGGGCGAGCCGGTCGCCGAGTCCGACGAGGAGCTCGTCGAGCTGATCCAGATCCTCGCGGCCTACAGCGGGCTGTCCAGCCGGCCGTTCGACTCCGCCAATCCGCAGCTGGACCTGCGGCTGCCCGACGGGTCCCGGTTGTCCGCCGTCATGGACGTCACCGTACGGCCCGCGCTGTCGATCCGCCGGGCCCGGCTGGGCAAAGTGTTCCTGTCCGACCTGGTGGGCAACGGCACGCTCAGCACCGAGATCGGCCTGTTCCTGCGCGCGGCGGTCGCGGCCCGGAAGAACATCATGATCGCCGGGGCCACCAACGCCGGGAAGACGACGCTGCTGCGGGCCATCGCCAATGAGATCCCGGCGAACGAACGCCTCATCACCGTCGAACGCGCGCTGGAGCTCGGGCTCGACCACTTCCCCGAGCTGCACCCCAACGCCGTCGCGCTCGAGGAGCGGCTGCCGAACTCCGAGGGCCAGGGCACGATCACCATGGCCGAGCTCGTCCGCCGGTCGCTGCGCATGAACCCCTCCCGCGTGATCGTCGGCGAAGTGCTCGGCGACGAGATCGTCACGATGCTCAACGCGATGACGCAGGGCAACGACGGCTCGCTGTCCACGATCCACGCCAACTCCTCGTGGGAGGTGTTCAACCGGATCGCGACGTACGCCCTGCAGTCCGACGAGCGGCTGCCGATCGAGGCCACGCACATGCTGATCGCAGGTGCCATCGACTTCGTCATCTTCATCGAGAAGCGCAACGACTACGTCCACGGCGGGCGGCTGCGCCGCTTCGTCTCCAGCATCCGCGAGGTGACCGGCTGCGACGGCCGGGTCCTGTCCAGCGAGATCTTCGAACCGGGCCCGGACGGCACCGCCGTGACCGCCGCGCCCATCGCCTGCGCCCAGGAGCTCGTACCCTTCGGCTACGACCCGTCCCTCGGGGTCTCCTGGTGACGCCCGCCCTCTCCGACCTCGCCACGCTCCCGGCCATCCTCGCGGGCGCGATGATCGGCGGCGGCCTGTTCCTGCTCATCATCGCGATCCGCGGCGTACGGCCCCACCCGGGCCGGCCGTCCGGGCGCAGCCGCGAGGAGCTGATCCGTACGCTCACCACGCGTACGGCGCTGGCGGTCATCGCCGGCGTCGCCGCGTTGATCGTCACCCGCTGGCCCGTCGCGGCGGTCGGCACCGGCCTGCTCGTCCTCGGCTGGAACACCTTCGGCGGCGGCGCCGCCGAGGAGCGCCGTGCGATGGCCCGGCTCGAGGCGCTCGCCGCCTGGACCGAGTCACTGCGCGACACCATCGCCGGCGCCGTCGGCCTCGAGCAGGCCATCCCGTCGTCCCTGCGGGCGGTGGCGCCCGTGCTGGAGCCGCACGTACGGACCCTCGTCGACCGTCTCCACACCCGCGTGCCGCTCGCGGACGCGCTCCGCAGGTTCGGCGACGAGCTGAACGACCCGTCCGCCGACCTCGTGGTCGCCGCGCTCATCCTCAACGCGCGGCTGCGCGGCCCCGGCCTGCGCGACATGCTCGGGGCGCTCTCGACGTCCGCCCGCGCCGAGCTCGACATGCGGCGCCGCGTCGAGGCGAACCGCCGCACCACGCGCCGCAGCGTCCAGATCGTCGTCGGCGTCTCGGTCGGCACGGCGCTGCTGCTGGCCGTCTTCAACCGGTCGTACGTGAAGATGTACGACTCGTTCGTCGGCCAGCTCGTCCTCGCCGTGGTCGTCGGCCTGTTCGCCGCCGGATTCCTCTGGCTGCGCAGGCTCGCCAGGTACGAGATGCCGCAGCGCTTCCTCGGCGGGTCCGACACCGACCGGCCCGGCGTGCCCGGCGAGGTGCCCGAGACGGTCGCGCGCTGGCAGGGCCGTACCGGGACCGGCCCCAACCCCACGGTCAAGGGAGGCACCCGATGACCACCGCGCTGCTGGCCGGAGCGTTCTTCGGGCTGGGCGGATACCTCCTGTTCCGCGCCCTGTTCCCGCCACGGCCGGGCCTGGCCGCACGCCTCGCGGCCTTCGACGCCGCCCGCCGTCGCGACGAGAAGAAGCCCGAGCGCAGCGCGTCCGGCGACTCGCGCCGGTTCGCCGGGCCGCGCGCCCAGGTCGGCCGCTCCCTGGCGGCCTTCTACGAGGCCCGGGGATGGCAGCAGCGCTCGGCCCGCGCGGACCTCGCCCTGCTGGACCGGTCGTTCGAGGCGTTCCTGGCCACGAAGTTCCTGCTGTCGGCGGCGGCGATCGTGTTCATCCCGATCCTCGTCGGCTACTTCGCCCTCCTGGGCATGCAGGTCGCCGTGGCCGTGCCGGTGTGGGTCGGCCTCCTCTTCGCTCTCGTCTTCTTCCTGCTGCCGGACCTGAAGCTGCGCCAGGAGGCGGCGGCGCGGCGCCGTGACTTCCGGCACGCCGTGAGCGCCTTCCTCGACCTGGTCGCGATGAACCTCGCGGGCGGGCGCGGCGTCCCCGAGGCCCTCATGACCGCGGCGAACGTCGGCGACGGCTGGGCCATGCGCCGCATCCGCGACGCCCTGTCCAACGCCCGCATCACCGGCATCACGCCCTGGCAGGCACTCGGCCGGCTGGGCGAGGAGGTCAGCGTCGACGAGCTCCGCGACCTGTCCGCCGCGCTGGCCCTGGTCGCCGACGACGGAGCGAAGGTGCGCCAGTCGCTCGCCGCACGCGCGGCGAGCATGCGCAGCCGCGAGCTGTCGGACATCGAAGGAAAGGCAGGTGAGCAGTCCCAGTCGATGCTCGTCGCCCAGCTACTGCTGTGCGCCGGTTTTCTGATCTTCCTTGCCTATCCGGCGGTGATGCGGGTCATCGCCACATGACCGTACGACGGCACGGGAACTGTCTCCGACCCACCCCGAGGTGCTTCATGCAGTGGTTGAATCCGATGAACGACCCCCTCATCGTCTATGCGCGGACCTACGTCGAGGCGCGCGTCGAACGGCTCCGCCAGGACCCCGACAAATCCCGCGGGGCGTCCGCCATCGAATGGGCGATCATCACCGGGATCCTCGCCCTTATCGCGATCAGCGTCGGCTGGATCATCTTCCGGCGGGTCAAGTCCGCCGCCAACAAGATCAACGTGGATAACGGCCCCGGCGGCGGATGAGGTGTGCGCACCGAACAACGTGGGACGCGGCCTCGTCGCTCGTCACCCGTCGCCAGACCCGCACTGTAGGGAACGGGCATGACGAAGATGACGGCGTGGGGAGCGTCGCGCCGCACGCAGATGCGCGGCAGGGCGGACCGGGGCGCGAGCACCTTGGAACTCGCGTTGCTGACGCCGATCCTCCTGCTCGTCATCCTGCTGGTCGTCCAATTCGCGATGGTGTACCACGCCCGGCATGTCGCCCTCGCCGCGGCGCAGTCCGGTGCCCGGGTGGCCCGTGAACAGGGCGGCGGTGACTGGAAGGGGCAGGCTGAGGCGAAGGCGCGGGAGTACATCCAGCAGATCGGTCCCGAGCTGCTGACCGGGGTGACGCCGCAGGCCGGCGGTGACCAGAACCAACGGTGGGTCACCGTCACCGGCACCGCGGTGCGGGTCGTCCCCTTTCTGACCCTTCACGTCACCCAGCGATCCGGTGGGCCGATCGAGTGCTACCGGCCTGACGTCGGCGCCGGTACGGCATGCGGGAATGCGCCGTGATGACGGGCCCGGCGACGGAGAGCACGTCGGCGGCGAGTCCGAGGCCCACGGTGAGCGCCTCGGCGGCGAGGCCGTCGATCGCAGCGCGCGTGACCGTCCTGAGGCGGTCGACGCCCCCGGACGCGGGCACGATGGCCCTGGAGCTGGCCATCCTGACTCCGGTCCTCGTGGCGTTCATGATGCTGATGGTCGGGCTGGGCCGGATCGTGGAGGCGCAGAGCCAGGTCGACGGCGCCGCCCGTGACGCGGCGCGGGCCGCGTCGGTCGCCCGCGACCGCGGGAGCGCGCGGGTCGACGCGGACAACGCGGCGAAGGCGACCATGAGTGACGACAAGCGGTGCCGGGGCGGGCCGAAGACCGACACGGACTTCCGCGACTGGCGCCCTGGCGGCCAGGTCTCCGTCGCGGTGCGGTGCGACATCGACCTGGGCGGCCTGTCGCTGATCGGTCTGTCGGCGTCCAGGACGATGGTCGGCAAGGCGACCGCTCCCCTCGACACACTGCGGAGGATCGATTGACCCGGTGGCGTAGGGCGGTGGACGAGGGCCGCGACCGGGGGACGGTCGCGATGTTCACCACGATCTTCGCCCTCTTCGTCATCGTGCTGGCCGGCCTGGTCGTCGACGGTGGCCTGGCGATCCACGCCCGCCAGCGCGCCGCGGACATCGCCGAGCAAGGTGCCCGCGCCGCCGCCGACGAGGTGGACCAGGGCGTCCTGCGGCAGACCGGCGAGGCGCGGATCACCGACCCGCGCGCGGCCTGCGCCCGCGCCGAACGCCTCGTGGCCACCTACCCCGAGGTGACGGGGCGGGCCAGGTGCCAGATCGAGGGCGCCCGGACCGCCCGGGTCGTCGTACAGATCAAGGTCCGGCTGCAACTGCTCGCGATCGTCCCCGGCTTCAGTGACTTCACGATGACGTCCGCGGCGACCGCTCACCCTCAGGAGGGGATCTGATGAGAAGGGTGCGCGACCGATGAGCGAGCGAATCATCAGCACAGCGCCGCTGGTCACTCCTCCGACGCCGGGAGATCGGTCGACGCCGGGAGGTCGGTCGACACCGGGAGATCGGTCGGGGCCGGGAGGTCGGTCGGGGCTGGTTGGTCGGGAAGAACAGCTTGGTCGGGAAGAACAGCTTGGTCGGGAGAGAAGGGAGGGCGTATGAGCGCCATACGACGGCAGCCCGCGCGGATCGACCGCGGACGAGGGCCCGGTGACGTGCTCATCGGCGTGCTCGCGCTCGCCGCCATCGCCGCGCTTCTCGCCGGCGTCCCGTTCGCGTTGCTCACGTTCTTCGGCTCGCCGATCCCGAGCCGGATGCCGTCGATGGAGACGTTCACGCAGCGCCTGGACACCACCGCGCTGATGCGCATCCTCGTCCTCGTCGTGTGGCTGGCGTGGGTGCAGTTGGCCGCCTGCGTGATCGTGGAGGTGTACGCCGGGATCCGCGGGGTGGGCGTGCCGGCCCGGGTGCCGTTCGCCGGCGGCCCGCAGGCGGTCGCGCATCGGCTCGTCGTCGCCGCGCTGCTGCTGTTCACCGCGACGACCGTCGTCGTACCGGCGTTGACCGCGCCTCGCGCGACGCACGTCCAGGTCAAGGACCCGCCGCCGCGCCAGCAGCCGCGGCCGGCCGAACGCCCCGAAGCCGTCACCCGGCAGGCACCGGAGGCGGACTCCGACGCGCCGGTCCCCATGGAGCACAACGCCGTCCGCAAGATCTACCGGGTCCGTCCTCCGGAGGGGCGGCATCACGAGAGCCTCTGGGAGATCGCCGAGAAGTGCCTCGGCGACGGCCGCCGTTACCGCGAGATCTACACGCTGAACAAGGGCAAGCTGCAGCCGGACGGCACCCGGCTGACCATGGCGAGCCTGATCCGCCCGGGCTGGGTGCTCGACATGCCGGCCGACGCCACGCACGTGGAGGTCGTCCACCGGGGCCCGCACGACGGGCAGCACGAGCACGGGGTGCCGCACTCCGACGTCCCCGGCGGCGTCCACCACCACGGCTTCGTCAACACCGAGAAGCAGGCGGTCGAGGCGGCCCGGCGGGCGGCGCGCGAGGAGGCGCGGGAGGAGCACGCGAAGCAGGAGGGCCGTCAGGGCACCGGCTCACAGGGCGGTCAGGGCACCGGCTCGCAGAACGGACACGGCACCGGCTCCCAGGACGGCCATAAGCAACAGGGCGGTCAGGCCCCCGGCCAGGAGACCGCTCGTCCACCGGCCGCGCCGGCGCCGCACCCGACGGGCACGGCGCCGCCCGTACGGCCGCCGGCCCACGCGTCGCCGCGCGCCGAGCGGACGGTACCCGCCCACCCGGAGTCGCCGCAGTCCCCCGCCGAGCGGCCCTCGCACCTGCCGGCCTTCGGGTGGCCCGAGGAACTGGCCGTGGCGTCGCTGCTCGCCGCCGGGCTGCTCGCCGTGCTCGGCCGGCGGCGGCGCGAGCAGCTGTGGCGCCGGGCGTTCGGCACCAGGATCGCCCGGCCGGACGGGGAGGCCGCGCTCGCCGAGCAGGCGCTGCGCATCGGCGCGGACACCGACGCCACGCGCCTCCTCGACCTCGGCCTGCGGCAGATGTCGAAGGCCCTCGCCGCCGAAGGGCGCACGCTGCCCACCGTGTACGGGGTGCACCTCGGCACCGACAGCCTCGACCTGTGGATCGCCCCCGCCGACCGCAACCCGCCCGCGCCGTGGGAGGAGTACGACAACGGGCAGGTCTGGCGGCTGAACGCCGGCGCCCTCGACGGAGTGGCCACCGCGGACCTCGCGGACGTCCTCGCGCCGTACCCGGGACTGGTCTCGATCGGCACGAACGACACCGGCCGGATCCTCGTCGACCTGGAGACCGCGCACGGCCTGATCTCCCTGCAGGGCCCGGACGAGATCCGCCGCGCCGCGCTCGCCGCCGTGGCGGTCGAGCTCGCCACGAACCGCTGGTCCGACCACATGCGGATCACGCTGGTCGGCTTCGGTGAGGAGCTGTCGCTGATCGCCCCGGACCGCATCCGCGCCGTCGCCACGCTCGCCGAGGCGCTGCCGGAGCTCGAGAGCCGCACCGAGGAGGTGCGGCAGGCCCTGGCGGCCTCGGGCGCGGACTCCGTTCTCACCGGCCGCTGCCGCGGCGTGTTCGGCGAGGCGTGGATGCCGCACTACCTGATCATGGCCGACCCGCCGACGCCCGAGGAGGCCGAGCGCCTGGTCGCCCTCGCCCGTACCGGCCAGCGGATGGCGGCCGGGTACCTCGTCGCGGGCGAGACGCCGGGTGCGACATGGACCTGGGACGTCACACCCGACGGGCGGCTCCGCGCCGGAGTCCTCGGGTTCGACGTCGAGGCGCAACTCGTCCCCGAGCGGCACTACCGGGCGGTCGTCGAGCTGTTCCGTACCGCCGGGCGGGCGGAAGGCGTCCCGTACGGCGGCATCGACGCGGAGCCGGCCGTGCCGCCCGCGATGGGGGAGACCCGGCCGGCGGTCGACATCCGGCTCCTGGGCCCCGTCGAGGTGGACGCGCCGGGCGTCGTGGAGGAGAGCCGCCGGGCGCTGTGCACCGAGGCCCTGGTCTACCTGGCGACGCATCCCGAAGGCGTGCACCCGACCGTGCTGGGCGGCGCGGTGTGGCCGCGCGGTGTGGCCGCGCCGGTGCGCGACGCGACGGTCGCCCGCGTCGCCGACTGGCTCGGACTCGACTCACGCGGCCGCCCCAACCTGTACCACGACGAGCGCGGCCGGATCCGGCTCGGATCGGAGGTCCGGGTCGACTGGGAGATGTTCCGCTGGCTCGTCTGGCGGTCGGCCGCCGAACCCGCCTCCGAGACGGCCTACCTGACCTACGCCCTCGACCTCGTACGCGGCCCGCTCATGGACGGCCGCCCGCGCGGCCGGTACGGCTGGCTGGCGGCCGAGGACCTGGAGTACGACGCGACCGCGCGCATCGCGGACGTCGCGCACCGGCTCGTCCTCATGCGACTCGACGACGGCGACGCCCGGGGCGCGATCTCCGCGGCCCGCGCCGGGCTGCGGCTCGCGGTGGACGACGAGGGCCTGTGGCGGGATCTCCTGCGCGCCACCCACGCGACCGGCGACCACGCCGCGGTCCGCGGCGTCGTGGAAGAGCTGAGCGACCGCGTCAGCGCCGACCCGTTCGCCGCCCAGATGCAGCCTGAGACCGAGGCCCTGGTCGAGGAACTGGTCCCCCAGTGGCGCGGAGTCGCCGAAGGAGCGGGCTGATCGCCGAGCAGCGGACACGACCGTACGGGCCGTAAGCGACAGCCGGTTCCTACGCGACAGCCGGTCCGTACGCGACAAGCCGGTTCCTACGTGACCCGCGGTTCCTGCGCGACGGGCCCGATGACTAGCGGTAGATGCCGGTGTGTCCGAGGGAGAACCGGCCGGGTTGCGGGAAGACGCACAGCCCGCTCGGGGACGGGCCGACCGGGAGGCGCCGGAGGATCCGCCCGGTCCGCGTGGAGACGGCGAAGATCATGTCGGCCGCCCGGGCGGACAGCCACAGCACCCGGCCGTCCGCCGACACTCCGCCCATGCCGGGCGCTGCCGGAACGCGCCAGCGGCCCACCACGCGGCGCTCGCCGAACGAGATCAGGGAGATGGCCTGCGCTCCGGTGACATAGAGCGTTCTGGCGTCCCGGCTGGGGGAGAGCCCGTGCGCGCCGCGTCCGGTGGCGACGAAGCCGTCCGCGCGCCAGCGCTCGGCGTCGACCAGCCACACACCGCCGCGACCGGCGTCGGCGACATAGAACGTCCCGCCGTCCGGGGACAGCCGGACGTCCCGTGGCCGCGATCCGGCCGCGAGCCGGAGCGTCCCCGCGATCCGGTGCCGGACCAGGTCGACGCGGACGAGCCGCCCCGATCCGGAACATCCCACGAGCAGGGTGGTCCCGTCGGCGGACAGGTCGGCGCCCGCCGGGTCGGGGCAGGGCAGGCGGACGGCCGACCGGAGCCGCATGGTCCGCGGGTCGCGGAGTTGGAGGCGTCCCGGCCGGGTGCCCAGCACGATGGCGTCCCGGCCGTCGAGGGTGAAGTAGAGGTCCACGGGGTCCGCGACGGGCACGGTACGGCCGAGAGCGCCGGTTCGCGGGTCGATCGGCACGAGCCCTGCCGCCTCGGTGACCCACAGCGTCCGCAGATCCCAGGACGGGACGACCTGCCGTGGCGCGCGGCCGACCGGGACGCGGCGGAGCAGGCGGTACGTGCGGGCGTCGATGACGTCGATCACCGCGCCGCCGGTGACCGGGACGTACAGCCGAGGCGGCAGGCGCCGGGCCACGGAACCGAGCATGCCCGCCTGGGTCGCGGCGTAGACGCTGGTACTCCGGTCGGACGCGCCACGCCGGTCCAGCGAAGGCGAGGGCGTGACACGAGGCCGGACGTACGGCGCCGGCCCGCCGAGCGCCAGCACGGGGGAGTCGGGCCCCGGCCGGCCGCGGAAGGGCACCGGCGACCGGCACCCGCCGAGGATCGCGCATCCGACGGCCAGCGCCACGGCGATCGCGATCCGGCCGCGTGCCGCCGGTCTGCACCCCTCCATAGCTGCCCGACTGTAACCGGTTGAGGGCGGATCGTGAGCGAGTAATCACGAAGAGGTTGGCATCGGTTCGAACGGATTGAGCGTCCGCACGCCCGTCTGTGCGACGTCCTTGGTGTTGCGCGTGACGAACGTCCAGTCGTTGAGGTAGGCAGTCGCCGCCATCAGACCGTCGATGGCCGGCAGCCGACTCCAGGCACCACTCCAGCGCCCCCAGATCAGCGCAGCTGCTCCGCCTACTGGGACGATCCGGTCGGCACATTCCTCCATGAGTTCGTTCAGCCAGTCGCTCAGGAGCGTGGCCTGCGGTACGTCCCGCCGACTGAGCCGCTCGATGCGCTGCGTAATCTCCCCGATGACCAGTGAACTGAGGTACGTCTCAGCCCCCTCAACCGAGGAGTGCCATGCACGTAGGGCCGGGTTACATGCGCGTTTGCGTAGCTCGATGACAACGCTGGTATGGAGGAGGTACACCGCCGTTACTCCTCGAGCCAGGAGCAGACGTCGCGCCCCGGATCGTCGTCGCGCTCGATCAGCCGGTCGAAGTCGTCCGGGAAAGGAGGGCCGGCGAGTAGGAATTCGTGGAACGTCATCTTGCGTCGCTGCATTCGCCGGTATGCCGCTATGTCTACGACGACCACCGCTTCTGTCTCGCCATGGGCGATGATCTGCGGCCCCTTACCTTGGGCGCGGCGGACTACCTCATCGAACCGCTGCTCAGCGTCCTGGAGATGCCAGTACTGCTCTGGCTCGTGTCCTTGAGCGACGGTCATCGCGATCACCTTCCCATCTGCTGTCACAGCATGGATGATGATCGCACTATGTGTCTATCGAATTACTATTCGTGACATCAGGGAAGGGCGCTGGTGCGCCAGGCGCCGGGGCCGTGGGGGAGGGGACGGCGGAGCTGCCGGGAGCGGTCCGCCCACGCGGACCGGCGGGGCGGGGGCGTCGAACCGTCGGCCTCGGCCGCCCGGGCGCGGGCGGTCAGCACCGCGACCAGCGCGGCGATCTCCTCCGGTGACGCGTCGCCGCGCACCACCTGCAGGAAGGGGCGCTCGCTCATCGATCGTCTCCTACAGCGGGATGTTGCCGTGCTTCTTGGGCGGAAGGGTCTTGCGCTTGTCGCGCAGCGCGCGGAGCGCCTTGACGACCTGGCTCCGCGTCTCGGACGGCTTGATCACGGCGTCGACGTAGCCACGGGACGCGGCGATGTAGGGGTTGGCGAGGGTGTCCTCGTACTCGGTGACGAGCTCGGCCCGCCGGGTGTCCGGGTCCTCGGCGGCGGCCAGCTCGCGGCGGTAGAGGATGTTGACCGCGCCCTGCGCGCCCATGACGGCGATCTGCGCCGTCGGCCAGGCCAGGTTGATGTCCGCGCCGAGGTGCTTGGACCCCATGACGTCGTACGCGCCGCCGTACGCCTTGCGGGTGATCACCGTGACGAGCGGCACGGTGGCCTCGGCGTAGGCGTACAGGAGTTTGGCGCCGCGCCGGATGATGCCGTTCCACTCCTGGTCGGTGCCGGGCAGGAAGCCGGGCACGTCGACGAAGGTCAGCACCGGGACGTTGAACGCGTCGCAGGTGCGGACGAACCGCGCGGCCTTCTCGGACGCCTCGATGTCGAGCGTGCCGGCGAAGTGCATCGGCTGGTTGGCCACGATCCCGACCGGCCGGCCCTCGACGCGGCCGAACCCGCAGACGATGTTCGGCGCGAACAGCGCGTGGACCTCGAGGAACTCCCCGTCGTCGAGGACGTGCTCGATGACGGTGTGCATGTCGTACGGCTGGTTCGGCGAGTCGGGGATCAGCGTGTCGAGTTCGAGGTCCTCGTCGGTGATCTCCGGCGGCGCCGGGGTGTCGTACGCCGGCGCGTCGGACAGGTTGTTCGACGGCAGGTAGGACAGCAGCGCCTTGACGTACTCGATGGCGTCCTGCTCGTCTGCGGCCTGGTAGTGCGCGACACCGGACTTGGTGTTGTGGGTGTGCGCGCCGCCGAGGTCCTCGAAGGTCACCTCCTCGCCGGTGACCGTCTTGATGACGTCCGGCCCGGTGATGAACATGTGCGAGGTCTGGTCGACCATGACGATGAAGTCGGTCAGGGCGGGGGAGTAGACCGCGCCGCCCGCGCAGGGGCCCATGACGAGGGAGATCTGCGGGATCACGCCGGAGGCGTGGGTGTTGCGCTTGAAGATCTCGGCGTACAGGCCGAGGGCGACCACGCCCTCCTGGATGCGCGCGCCGCCGGAGTCGTTGATGCCGACGACCGGGCAGCCGGTCTTCAGCGCGTGGTCCATGACCTTGACGATCTTCTCGCCGAACACCTCGCCGAGCGAGCCGCCCGCGACCGTGAAGTCCTGCGAGAAGATCGCGACCGGGCGGCCGTCGACCGTGCCGTGGCCGGTGACGACGCCGTCGCCGTACGGGCGGTTCTTCTCGACGCCGAAGCCGTGCGCGCGGTGCTGCGCCAGCTCGTCGAACTCGACGAACGACCCCTCGTCGAGGAACGCGTCGACCCGCTCGCGGGCGGTCATCTTGCCCTTGGCGTGCTGCTTCTCGACCGCGCGCGCGGAGCCGGCGTGGACGGCCTCGTAGCGGCGGCGCTCCAGGTCGGCGATCTTGCCCGCCGTGGTGTGGATGTCGATCTCGTCCGCGGGCAGGGGCTCGGGCGCTTGCGTGGCCATGAACGCCAGGGTAGCCAGCCCGCCGATCAGGCTGCCAGGAGGGGCGGGATCTCAGGGAGCGAGACGGGACTCTGACCCCTCATGGGGACGAACTACCCTGAGCTGCGTGTCGACTCGAAACTCCGCTCGGCAGGAGATGCCCGAGCCACTGCGCCGTGACGTCCGGTTGCTCGGTTCCCTCCTGGGCAACGTCCTCGTCGAGTACGGCGGGCAGAGCCTGCTCGACGACGTGGAGGCCCTGCGGCATGCGGTGATCGCCGCCCGCCGCGGTGAGACGTCGGTGGACGACGTCGCCGCGATCGTCGGCGGCTGGCCGCTCGACCGCGCGGAGCTCGTCGCCCGGGCGTTCACCGTCTACTTCCACCTGACGAACCTCGCCGAGGAGCACCAGCGGATCCGCACGCTCCGGGAGCGGGACACCGGCGAGACGCCGCAGCGCGAGTCCGTCGCCTCCGCCGTGGCCGAGATCGGCCAGGACCGCGTCCGCGAGCTGCTGGACGACCTGGAGCTGCGCCCGGTCCTGACGGCGCACCCGACGGAGGCGCGCCGCCGTGCGGTGGTCACCGCGATCCTGCGGATCAGCGCCCTCCTGACGGACCTGCACGACCCGCGCGCGGGCAGCGGGGAGCGCGACGAGATCACCCGCCGGCTCGTCGAGGAGATCGACCTGCTGTGGCGCACGTCGCAGCTGCGCCGGACGAAGCCGGACCCGCTCGACGAGGTCCGCACCGCCATGGCCATGTTCGACGAGACGATCTTCCGCGTGGTCCCGGCGATCTACCGTTCGCTCGACGCCGCGCTGGCGCCCGGCACCGGCGAGCGCCCGCCGCTGGCCCGGCCGTTCCTGCACTACGGCAGCTGGATCGGCGGCGACCGCGACGGCAACCCGAACGTCACCGCCCAGATCACCCGCGAGGTGATCGGCATCCAGGCCGACCACATCCTGCGCGCGCTGGACAACGCCTGCACCCGGATCGGCCGGACGCTGACCGTGCACGAGACGACCACCCCGCCGTCGCAGGCGCTCACGGGCGCGCTCGCCGCCGCCCGCGCCGCCCAGCCGGACCTCGTCGCCGAGATCGGCAAGCGGTCGCCGGGCGAGCCGCACCGGCAGTTCCTGCTGTACGCCGCCGAGCGGATCCAGGCCACGCGGCTGCGCGACGCCGACCTGGCGTACGACGGCCCGGCCGACCTGCTCGCCGACCTGCGCGTCGTCCAGGACTCCCTCGTGGAGGCGGGCGCGCCGCGCCAGGCGTACGGCGATCTGCAGCATCTGATCTGGCAGGTGGAGACGTTCGGGTTCCACCTGGCGGAGTTGGAGATCCGCCAGCACTCCCAGGTGCACGAGAAGGCCCTCGCCGAGGTGCGGGCCGGCGGCGCGCTGAGCGAGCAGACCGAGGAGGTCCTCGACACCCTGCGGGTGATCGCGTGGGTGCAGGAGCGGTTCGGCGTCGACGCGTGCCGCCGCTACGTCATCTCCTTCACCCGCACCGCCGACGACGTCGCCGCCGTGTACGAGCTGGCCGAGGCCGCCGCGATCGGCGGCAACGCGCCGGTCCTCGACGTCGTGCCGCTCTTCGAGACCGGCGAGGACCTCGACCGGTCCCCGGCCGTGCTGGACGGCATGCTCCACCTGGCGCCGGTGCGCCGCCGCCTCCTGGAGACCGGCCGCCGCATGGAGATCATGCTCGGCTACTCCGACTCGGCCAAGCAGCTCGGCCCGACGACGGCGACCCTCAAGCTGTACGACGTGCAGGGCGCGCTCACGGCCTGGGCGGCCCGGCACGACGTCAAGCTGACGATGTTCCACGGCCGCGGCGGCGCGCTCGGGCGCGGCGGCGGCCCGGCCCACCGGGCCGTCCTGGCGCAGGCGCCCGGCTCGGTCGCGGGCCGGTTCAAGGTGACCGAGCAGGGCGAGGTGATCTTCGCCCGGTACGGCCACGCGGAGATCGCCCAGCGCCACGTCGAGCAGGTCGCCAACGCCGTTCTGCTCGCCTCCACCTCCGCGGTGCAGGAGCACGCCCTGGCGGCCGCCGAGCGGTTCCGGCCGCTGGCCGACCGGATCAGCGAGGCCGCAGAGCGGACGTTCCGGTCCCTGGTCGAGTCGCCGGGCTTCCCGGAGTGGTTCGCCTGCGTGAGCCCGCTGAACGAGCTGTCCAACCTCCGGCTCGGCTCCCGGCCGTCCCGGCGCAAGGCCACCACCTCACTGGACGACCTGCGGGCGATCCCCTGGGTGTTCTCCTGGACGCAGACGCGGGTCAACCTGCCCGGCTGGTACGGCCTCGGCAGCGGCCTGGCCGCCGTGGACGACCTCGACGCGCTGCGTGAGGCGTACGGTTCGTGGCCGCTCTTCGCCGCGCTGCTGGACAACGCGGAGATGAGCCTGGCCAAGACGGACCGCGCGATCGCCGAGCGTTACCTCGCCCTCGGCGACCGGCCGGAGCTGGCCGAGACGGTGCTCGCCGAGTACGACCGCACGAGCTCCCTGGTCCTGCAGGTCACCGAGCACTCCCGCCTGCTCGAGAACCGCCGGGTGCTGTCCCGCGCGGTCGAGCTGCGCAACCCGTACGTCGACGCGCTGTCGCACCTGCAGCTGCGCGCGCTGCAGGAGCTGCGGGCCGGGATCGAGGACGACGCCGAGCGCGAGCGGATCGAGGACCTGCTGCTCCTGGCCGCCGCCGGGGTCGCGGCCGGCCTGCAGAACACCGGCTGATCGCCGAGAATGGATGATTCTCGTCGATCTGACGGTTAGAGGGGTGCATGGGTATAAGGCTGGCCGAAGCCGTCGATCGTGAGTCGGTGGAGGCGATCGTCAAGGCGGCGTACGACCCGTGGACTCCGGTGATCGGCATGGAGCCCGTCCCGCTCACCGCCGACTACGGAGAGTTGATCGAGGCGGGGCTGGTCCACGTCCTGGAGATCGACGGGATGATCGACGCGCTGATCGTCCTGCGTCCCGAGGATGACGTGCTCCTTGTGGAGAATGTCGCGGTCAGCCCGGATCGTCAGGGGCGCGGACTCGGGCGGCGGCTGCTGGCCTTCGCCGAGTTCCGCGCCCGGTCGCTCGGGCTGCCGGCGGTGCGGCTCTACACGAACGAGAAGATGATCTCTAATATCGGCCTGTATGAATCCCTGGGTTATCGCGAGTCCGACCGGGCGGGAATCGACGGCCGCCGCGTCGTTCACATGCGAAAGCGGCTCTGAGCGGCGAGAAAGGCCGCACATCCGCCCCACATCCGAGGACGGGGGGCTGATCTTCACCTAAAGTCATAGGTGATGACTGTTCGCGAGCCTGTGTCTCACCTATCGCCGCTGCCGCGCTACGCGATCCTCGTAGACGTGGGGTATCTCTACGCCGCAGCGGGTGACCTCCTGTTCGGCGTCTCCTCCCGTCGCTCGTACCGGGTCGACGCCGAGGGGCTCATCAAGGCCCTGGAGGATCGCGCGTCCGCGTGCATGCGCGGAGAGTTGCTGCGCATCTACTGGTTCGACGCCGCGCGCGACCGCGTGCCGACGATCGACCAGCGGGTCGTCGCGCCGCTGCCCCGGGTGAAGCTCCGGCTCGGCAACCTCAACAAGCACAACCAGCAGAAGGGCGTCGACGCCCAGATCCGCGAGGACCTGGAGACGCTCGCCCGGCACGGCGCCGTCACCGACGCCATCCTGCTGGCCGGAGACGAGGACATGGTCCCGGCCGTCGAGGCCGCCCAGACCTACGGGGTCCGCATCAACCTGTGGGGCGTGGAGCCGCCGTACGGCACCAACCAGGCCGAGCGGCTGATCTGGGAGGCCGACACCGTCGACGTCGTCAACGCCGACTTCGTCAAGCCGTACTTCATGCTCGACACCTCACGCGAGGCCCCGCCGGAGACGCCGGTCACCCAGCCGATCCCGTCGCCCACGGCGGTCTTCGGCGCCCGGCCCAAGCCGGCGCCGCCGCCCGTCCGCCCCCAGCCCAGCGTCGCCAAGCTCGGCCCGAGCCGCGACCGCGTGGAGGAGATCGGCGAGCACATCGCGCACAAGTGGATCCTCACCCGCGGCCGCGACAACATCCGCGACCTGCTGCCCGGCCCGATCCTGCCCACGGTCATCGACAAGGAGCTGCTGATCGAGGGCGAGAAGGAGCTCGGCCACTCGCTGCGCCCCTACAAGGAGGCCCGCGACTGGCTGCGCGAGGGCTTCTGGGCGCGCGTCTACCGGGAGTTCGACTTCAACGTGGGCGTCTCCGGCAAGAGCCGCTGACCGCAGTCCCGCACTCCGGTCTGCCCCTCAGCCCTCGTGGGGCACTCTCGGGCGGGTGACCGGTACGACGGCGAGAAGACTTTCCAAGCCTTTGAAGTCGTCGGGGTTGGTGGTGAAAAGCGGGAGGTTCTCGGCGACGGCGATGGCGGCGATCATCAGGTCGGCAACGCGGCGGCGTGGCTTGCGCCCGGTGCTGATCACAGCGGCACAGACACGGCCGTAGATGCGGGCGGCTTCCGCGCTGAACGGAATGGGGTCGAATTCGTGCTCGGCGCGTTGCAGCACATCGAGGCGCCGGGCGCGTTCGGTGTGCTCGTCGTAGTCGTTCTGTTCGTCGTTGCGGCGTACTTCGTGGGGGCCGGCGGACAGCTCGGCCAGGGTGATGGCGGTGATCGCCATCTCGTCCGGCAGCTCCTCCGGATCCACCCACCGGCGCAGAATCATGATGTTGGTGTCCAGGAGCCCTTGGGCGTGGGTGGGCCGCTCAGCGCGCATAGGGATCGTCCGTGTAGAGGTCGGCAGTGACGTCCTGGTCGGCGCGGAAGGCCTCGAGGTCGATGTCGGGGGCAGACCTGGACATCGCGGCGAACTCCTGGCGGGAGACGAACCGGCGGCGCCGCCGCAGCGGAACGAGTTCACCGATCTGGTGTCCGTCGCGCGTGACGGTGAACGACTGGCCGCTTTGGACGGCGTCCATGATCTCCCTGGACCGGTTACGCAGGTCCCGCTGTGTGATCTCGGGCTGAGTATCCATAGGACCAGGTTAGAGCCTCGTGCTGCAGTGTGCTACCGGGTAGCACACGTGGATCCCTGGTGCAGCACAAGCGGCGCCGCGGCCCCGTGCTGGGAGACGCAGAGAGGCGTGATGGCCGACCAAGTATGGGCGCGGGGCCGACTTCGTGCGGGT
The DNA here is from genome assembly GCF_054775715.1 of Actinoallomurus acanthiterrae. NCBI lineage: Bacteria > Bacillati > Actinomycetota > Actinomycetes > Streptosporangiales > Thermomonosporaceae > Actinoallomurus > Actinoallomurus acanthiterrae. The sequence goes on from NZ_BAAHCO010000001.1 coordinate 1,628,089, forward strand.
CGGGCACCCCTACGCTGGTGTGGTGAGCCACTCGCCGTACACCGACCTCGACCGGCCGCCGCTGAACGAGCGGGCGCTGAACCGCGCCCTCGTCAGCCCGAACGGGCTGTGGCGCGAGATCCGGGTGGTGGCCGAGACCGGTTCGACCAACGCCGACCTGGCGGCGGCCGCCGGCGACGGCGCCGATGAGGGCCTGGTGCTCGTCGCCGAGGAGCAGACGGCGGGGCGCGGCCGCCTCGACCGGGCCTGGACCGCCCCGCCGCGTTCGGGGCTGGCCTTCTCGGTGCTCCTGCGCCCGCAGGTCCCGCTCGCCCGGCTCGGCTGGCTGCCGCTGATGGCCGGGGTGGCGGTGGTGACCGCGCTGCGCGGGTTCGCCGAGGTCGAGGGGGTCGAGCGGGGCGGGATGGCCGACGCCGCGCTGAAGTGGCCGAACGACGTGCTCATCCACGGCCGGAAGCTGGCCGGGATCCTCGCCGAGCGCGCGGGGGACGCCGTCGTGCTCGGCATCGGGCTCAACGTCAGCCTGCGCGCCGACGAGCTGCCCGTGCCGACCGCGACCTCCCTGGCGCTGGAGGGCGCTCCGACCGACCGCGACCCGGTGCTCCGCGCGATCCTGCGCGAGCTGGCGGCCCGCTACGTCGACTTCTGCGGGGAGTGGTTCGAGGGGTCCCTGCGGGACGAGTACCGCGAGGTGTGCGCGACGCTCGGCCGGCAGGTGCGCGTCGAGCTGCCCGGCGGCGCCCCGGGCGCGCCCGGCGGCGTCCTCACGGGCGAGGCCGTGGACGTCGACGAGAACGGGCGGCTGGTCGTCCGCGCGGCCGACGGCGACCACGCGCTCAGCGCCGGCGACGTCGTCCATGTCCGATAAGCCGGAATCGCCGTCGGGTACGGGGATCTCGCCGACGCGCAGGCACGATGCTCGGTACGCGGACCCAACTGGACCGGTCCGCGACACGCCGGTTTAATTGGGCTATCCCCATCCTCCGGAGGTCGTTGCATGGCCAGTGTGGCTGAGCTCAAGGGCGCCATCGCCCAGGCCGGCGAAGAGGCCGAACAGGCCGTGCAGCTGCTCGTCCAGGCCGGCGGCCGAGCCGAGTCGGCGCTGCAGTACCTGATCGCGGTGGCCCAGGGGAGCGAGCACGACGCGCTCAGCGGCGCGCTGGGCGCGATGGGGCAGGCGGTCGAGAGCATCGAGGAGACCCAGAGCCAGATCGGCGCCGCGATCGAAGAGGCGAACGCCTACGCCGAGGGGCTTTAACGCCGTCACATCCCAGACCGAGGTACCCGCCCACCGCCGTCTGCGTGAAAGCCGCAGGATCCCCACATGACGCTCAAGCCCGGCGATCTCGTTGCCGCCGTGCGCAAGGACATCCGGCAGGCACGCGGGGCGATCCGCGCCCGCCGGAGCGAGCTCGACGAGATGATCGCCCGCGCCGAGGCCGCGGTCGAGCAGGGCCGCCACGACGTCGCGGCGACGAGCGGGCCGGAGACGGCCGCGGCGGTCGACGGCTGGCGGGAGCTGGCCGGCGAGGCCGCCCCCGGCGCGGCGTCCGCCGCCTGGTCCGACTGGCCGGCCGAGCCGGAGCCCGCCGACGCCGGCCCGTGCCTGTACCGCGCCGGGACGGTCGCGGGGGACGTCCCCGCACTGATGCCGCTGCTGGACACCGGCCACCTGAAGATCACCGGCGGCCAGACGCCGCTGGCCGACGCGATCGTCGACTCGCTGCTCGTCCGGATCGTGGCGACGACGCGGCCCGGCTCCGTACGGGTCAGCCTGTACGACCCGCGGCGGCTCGGAGCGGGGCTGGGCGGCTTCCACGCCCTGTCCCGGCCGGGGCTGCTCACGGTCTACGGTGTGGAGGAGTTCAAGGACCTGCTCGGCTCGCTGGATCGTGACATCCGGCGGATCCAGCGCGACGTACTCGGCGGCGGGCACTCCTCGCTCGCGGCGCTCGCCGCGGCCACGGGCCGGCGGCCCGAGCCGTGGCAGGTCGTGATCGTGCAGAGCCCGGTGCGCGGGTTCCGGGACGACGAGATCGCCCACCTCAACAGCGTGCTGCACGCCGGGGCGGCCTGCGGCATCCACGTGGTGTGCCGCGACGTCCCCGTGGACGACGCGCCGGGCATCGAGACGGTCGACATCGCGGCGGACCGGCGCGTCACGACCTCGATGACGGGTGGGCTGGAGGTGACGGTCGAGCCGCCGCCTGCCGAGCTGGTCCGCGCGGTCTGCGAGCGGGCCGCCCGCTGGGCGGGCATCGAGCGCGACCCGCCGCGGTTCGCCGAGCTCGTCCCGCACCGGATGTGGAGCGAGTCGTCGGCGGCCGGGGTCCGGGCGCCCATCGGCGAGGACGTCGACCGGTACGAACCGGTCGAGGTCTTCCTCGGCGACGACCCGGTGCACGCGCTCGTCGGCGGACCGCCCGGCTCCGGCAAGACCAACTTCCTCTACGCGATGATCGGGTCGATGGCCGCCCGCTACTCGCCGGACGAGCTGGAGTTCTACCTCCTCGATTTCAAGGAGGGCGTGTCGTTCGCCCGCCTGGCCAGCGGCCGTACGGACAAGACGTGGCTGCCGCACGCCCGGCTCATCGGCGTGAACATCAACAACGACCGGGAGTTCGGCCTGGCGCTGCTGCGCTTCCTCTCCCGCGAGCTCGAACGCCGGGGCGCCGCCGCCCGCGAGCACGAGGTCACCAAGATCGAGGAGCTGCGGGCCGTCGACCCGGACGGGCACTGGCCGCGCATCGTCGCGGTGATCGACGAGTTCCAGGTGCTCATCCAGCAGCAGGGCAAGATCACCGACGAGTCGCTGTACCTCCTCAACGACCTGGCCCGCCGTGGCCGCTCGCAGGGCATCCATCTCGTCCTGGCCAGCCAGAACATCGGCGGTGTCCAGTCGCTGTGGGGGCGCGGGGCCATCCTCGACCAGTTCACGCTGCGGATCGCGCTGCCGAAGGCGCGCCGCATCCTCGCCGACGACAACCTCGCCGCGCTCCAGGTCGCGCGCTTCTGCGCGGTGGTCAACGCCGAGTCCGGGGCACGGCAGGCCAACCGCATCGCCCGGCTGCCGGACGCGGGGACGGCCGGGACGTTCGACGCGCTGCAGCGGGAGCTGTGGCAGCGCCGTCCCGAGCACCTCGAACCCCCGCGGATCTTCGACGGCGCGCACGTCCCGGAGCTGATGACCGCCCCGACCCTGCCGCCGGGGGAGAGCGCGGTCGGGCAGCGGATCGACCTGGCCGGCAGCGCCGCGACCGTGCGCTTCGACCGCGCGCCGGGCCGCAACCTCGCGGTCGTCGGCACCCGCGCCGACGAGGCGTACGACGTGCTGGCCTCGGCGGTGCTGTCGCTGGCCCGCGGGCACGCGCCCGGGTCGGCGGTCTTCCGGCTGTACGCGCTGGACGAGCAGCTGGAGCCCCGGGTCGGCCTGCTGCTGCGGCGCCTGGTCGACAACGGCCACGAGGCCGTCCTCGGCGGCGAGCTGCCCGAGGTCGCCGACCGGGCCGTGCCCGAGTACCTCGCGCTGTTCGCGGTGGACGCCGTGACCGCCCGCTCCGACGAGCAGCGCCGGTCGGTGCGCCGCCTGGTCGAGTACGGCCCGGAGCACCGTATGCACGTGCTCGGCTGGTGGCGTACGACCGACCGGCTCAAGGCCGACGTCGTCGAGCGCGTCGGGTCGGTGCGCAACATCGACGCGTGGGTCGCCCTGGACGTACGGGACAGCGAGCTGTCGCCGCTGCCGGGCGGCCAGATGCTGAGCTGGACCCCGCGCCGCCGCCGCGCCCTGTTCCACGATCAGCGCACCGGCGAGCCGCCCCAGCCGATCATCCCCTTTGAGGTCATGAGCGAGGCGGCGGAGGGCCGATGACGGATCCGCAGGCGGCACGGCGGGCGTACAAGGAGTACGCCGCGGAGGCCGGCCGGAGGCTGCTGGCGGCGGAGGAGGCCCGGCGCCGGCTCGACGAGGCCGAGGAGCGGCGGACCGAGGCGTACGCCTCGGTCGAGCAGGAGTGGGCGCGTCTCGACGGGCTGGAGGAACGGGCCGCCGGCGTCTGGCGGGAGCTGACGACGCGGTTCGGCCCCCACGCGGTGGGCGAGCTTCCCGATCCCGGCGACGACGTGCGACGGGACCAGGAGGCCGCGGAGCTGCTGGGCGACGCGCACCGGCGGGTGCGCGAACCCGTGCACTACCCCCTCACCGGCCGGTACATCCAGACGGCGGTGCTCGGGTTCGTCGCGGCCGTGCTGGTCACCGTGGTCGGCTTCGAGCTCGCGAAGGGCCTGCGCGACCTGGGCCAGGTGCGGCTCGTCCTGGCGTACGGGCCGGTGCTGGCGGCGCCGTTGATCGGTCAGCAGGCGGCCAAGGGCTGGATCCGGCTGCGCACGTCGCACGAGGAGCGGGAGTACGCCGTGGACACCGCGACCGGCGGGCTGGCCGGCGGCGGCGGCGTGTGGCTCATCGCGCTCATCTTCATCGTTGTCCACTTTGTGACGTGATCGACGCACTGCGCATCCATAGAGCGATGGTTTCTGCCAGGATTGCGCCATGGGTCTTGCGAAGAGCGCGTTGGGCGACGACGAAGAGATCGTCCTTGAATTCCACCCCCACTGGACGACGCTGGTCGGCACGATCTTCTGGGGGGTCGTCGCGATCGCCATCGCCGCCGTCGCGATCTTCTTCATCCCGGGCGGCAGCGCGCAGACGCTGATCCGCCTCATCATCGCGGCCGTGGGCCTCGTCGCGGTCCTCGTGGTCGGGCTGCTCCCGTTCCTGCGGTGGGTCACGACGTCGTACACGCTGACCAACCGGCGGTTCGCCATGCGTGACGGCATCCTGTCCCGCTCGCACCGCGACATCCCCCTCACGCGGGTCAACGACGTGTCGTTCCGGCAGAGCCTGATCCAGCGGATCCTGGGCAGCGGCACGCTCACCGTCGAGTCGGGCGGCGAGCACGGCCAGCTCGTGCTGAAGAACATCCCCCGCGTCGAGCACACCCAGAACCAGCTCTACCGCATCGTCGAGGAGCTGACCGACGGCGACGGCGTACGCCCGTAGATGAACGACGCGCCGGACCCGCGGGAGATCGAGGAGCTGCTCCTCGGCGGCGAGCTTCGCTACACCCGGATCGACGCGATCAAGCGGTCGAGGGTGTCGGAGGAGTTCACCCAGCGGCTCTGGCGCGCCTTCGGGTTCCCGCATCTCGCCGACGAGACGGTCGCCTTCACCGAAGGCGACCTCGACGCCCTCGTCCGGATCCGGGACCTCCTCCACGCGGGTCTGCTGGACGAGGACATGGTCCTTCGCATGGTCCGCGCGGTCGGCCAGACGATGGCGCGGCTCGCCGAATGGCAGATCGACATCATCGTCGGCGCGCTCACCGACCCCCTCGAGCCGCCGTCGCCCGAGGTCGTCCGCCTCATCATGGGTCACGCCCAGAACCACATCGCGGCGCTGGAGCCTCTCCTCGTCCACGCGTGGCGCCGGCAGCTCGCCGCCGCCGGCACCCGCGCGCTGACCGCCTCGACGGCGGAGGACGCCTTGCCGGGACGGCCACGGCGGGCCGTGGGCTTCGCCGACATCGTGGAGTTCACCGAGACCAGCCGGCACCTCGACGAGCGCGAGCTGGCCCGGCTGGTCGAACGCTTCGAGGAGACCGCCTCCGACATCGTCGCCGAGCACGGTGGCCGCTCGTCAAGACCCTGGGCGACGAGGTCCTCTACACCGCCGACACGCCCGCGCTGGGCGCGGAGATCGGGCTGCGCATCGCCGAGGCGATCCGCGCGGGCGGGGACACGGACGTGCGCGTCGGCATGGCGTACGGCCTGGTGCTCACGCTGATGGGCGACGTCTTCGGCACGACCGTGAACCTCGCGAGCCGGCTCACCTCGATCGCCCGGCCCCGCACCGTCCTCGCCGACGCCGGTCTGGCCGAGGCACTGCGCGGCGATGACGCGTACCAGCTCGTCCGCATCGGCCGCCGCCCGGCCCGTGGCCTCGGCATCGTCCAGCCGTACGTCGTCCGCCGAGCGCGTTAGCGGCCAGGTCCCCGCGGCATCGCCCCGGTAGGAGGCGACCACGCCCCCCAGGTACGGGTGCCATCCGTGCTCTCGGGGGTACGGCGCCGATCTCGAAGGCGTCGCGCCGGACCGAGTACGGACGTTCGGCGCACCCCTGGGCGCGGACCTGCGGCTAAAGCGCCGTAAGCTGGGGTTTTAGCCCGGTTGGCGGCGTCAAGTAACAGCTGGGCAACACTTTATTGGCTTTCCGTTCACGGAAAATGGGGATCATATACCTCATGAGTGTTGAACCAGAGCATTTCGCCCGATCTGCGGACGGACTCCCTGAAGATCGTTTCCTCGACCGGGAGGAGAGCTGGCTCCGGTTCAACCAGCGCGTTCTGGATCTGGCGGCCGACCCCTCCCTGCCGCTGCTCGAGCGGGTGAAGTTCCTCGCGATCTTCGCGACCAACCTCGACGAGTTCTTCATGGTCCGGGTCGCCGGGCTGGCCCGGCGCATGGCCACCGGCATCGCGGTCCAGTCCGCCAGCGGGCGGCAGCCCCGCGAGGTCCTCGCGCACACGTCCGAGGTGGCGCACGAGCTGATGCTCAAGCACGCGGCGCTGTTCCAGCAGGAGCTCCTCCCCGCCCTCGCCAAAGAGGGGATCGAGCTGCTGCGCTGGGACGAACTGGCCGACACCGAGAAGGAGAGCCTCAACCGCCTGTTCCGGCGGCGGATCTACCCGGTGCTCACCCCGTTGGTCGTCGACCCGGCGCACCCCTTCCCGTACATCTCCGGGCAGTCCCTGAACCTGGCCGTGCTGGTCCGCGACCCGCAGATCGGCGCGACGATGTTCGCGCGGGTCAAGGTGCCGGCGCTGCTGCCGAGGTTCCTGGAGGCGTCGCCGTCGCGGTTCGTCCCGCTGGAGGACGTGATCGCGGAGAACCTGCCCGAGCTGTTCACCGGCACCGAGATCATCGAGCACCACGCCTTCCGGGTCACCCGGAACCAGGACCTGGAGGTCGACGAGGACATCGCCGAGAACCTCCTCCAGGCCCTCGAACGCGAGCTGCTGCGCCGTCGCTTCGGCCCGGTCGTCCGCCTGGAGGTCGAAGAGTCGATCACCTCGGAGGTGCTCGACCTGCTGATGACCGAGCTGGAGGTCGACGAGCGTGCCGTCTACCGCGTGCCCGGCCCGCTCGACCTCGGCGGCCTGTTCGCCATCGCGGGACTGGACCGCGGCGAGCTGAAGTACACGCCGTTCGTGCCGTCGGAGGCCGCCCTGCCGCACGACGCGGACATCTTCGCCACCCTGCGCGACCACGACGTCCTCGTCCAGCACCCGTACGACTCGTTCACCACGAGCGTCGAGCGCCTGATCGAGGAGGCCGCCGCCGACCCGCAGGTCCTGGCGATCAAGCAGACGCTGTACCGCACCAGCGGCGACTCGCCGATCATCGACGCCCTCATCGACGCCGCCGAGGCGGGCAAGCAGGTCGTCGTGGTCGTCGAGATCAAGGCGCGGTTCGACGAGGAGGCCAACATCAGCTGGGCGCGCAAGCTGGAGCGCTCCGGCTGCCACGTCGTGTACGGCTTCGTCGGCCTCAAGACCCACTGCAAGGTCGCGCTGGTCGTCCGCGAGGAGTCCGACGGGACCCTCCGCCGCTACTGCCACATCGGCACCGGCAACTACAACCCCAAGACCGCCCGGATCTACGAGGACTACGGCCTGCTCACCGCCGACCCGGACGTCGGCCAGGATGCCAGCGCCCTGTTCAACCACCTCACCGGCTACTCGCGCGACATCGAGTACAAGCGGCTCCTCGTGGCCCCCGACTTCGTGCGCAGCGGCCTCGTCCGGCGCATCGAGCGGGAGGTGGAGCACCACCAGGCCGGCCGCCCGGCGCGCATCCGGATCAAGTCCAACGCGCTGGTCGACGAGGTGAGCATCGACGCGCTCTACCGGGCGTCGCAGGAGGGCGTGCCGATCGACATCTGGGTCCGCGGCATCTGCGCGCTCCGCCCCGGCGTGCCCGGCATGTCGGAGACGATCCATGTCCGCAGCACCCTCGGCCGGTTCCTCGAGCACTCCCGCGTGTACGCCTTCGAGAACGGTGGGGAGCACGAGGTGTGGATCGGCAGCGCCGACCTCATGCACCGCAACCTCGACCGCCGGGTCGAGACCCTCGTCCGAGTCACCGACCCGGCCCACTGCGCCGACCTCGTCGGCCGCTTCGAGCTCGCGATGGGCGTCGACACCAAGTGCTGGATCCTCGATGAGAACGGCGTTTGGACCCGGCATGAGGGGGACATCGACGTGCAGACTCAACTGATGCGCGCACGTCGCTGGAGGACTGTTGACGCCTGACCTGCCGGGGACCATCCGTGCCGCCGGTGCCGTGCTGTGGCACCCTGGCCCCGACGGGCGCCCGCTCGTCGCCCTCGTCCACCGCCCGCGGTACGACGACTGGTCGTTCCCCAAGGGCAAGGTCGACCGCGACGAGCACCTCGTACGCGCCGCCGCGCGCGAGGTCTGGGAGGAGACCGGGGTCTGGCCGGTGCTCGGCCGCCGGCTGCCCACGGTCCGCTATCCCCGGGGCGATCGGCCCAAACGGGTCGACTACTGGGCGGCCACCGGCGACGAGAGCCGGTTCGTGCCCAGCGACGAGGTCGACCGGGTCGACTGGCTGCCGCTCGACCAGGCGATGAAACGCCTCACGTACGAGCACGACCTCTGGGTCCTGCAGGCGTTCGCCGCCGGCCCTCTCCCGCACGACGCCGTACATCATCCTGCGGCACGCCGACGCGCTGGAGAAGCGTGACTGGCAGGACGACGACCTGCTGCGCCCCCTCGACGAGGAGGGCCGCGCCCAGGCGCAGCGGCTCGACGACGTCCTCACCTGCTACGGCCCCACCCGCGTGATCAGCTCGGCGACGGCGCGCTGCCTGGAGACGGTGCTGCCCTACGCTTCCAAGACCGGCTCCGAGGTCCGCACCGACTGGGCCGTCACCGTCGGCACCTCGAAGGCCCCGGGCGACCGCGTCGCCGAGTTCCTCGCCGACGGCGTCCCCGTCCTGATCTGCACCCACGGCGAGCTCGTCCCCGAGCTCGTCTCCCGCGTCTGCGAGGAGCTCGGCGCGATGCCTCCGGAGGAGCCCAGGCTCCCGAAGGGCGGCTTCTGGGTCTTCCAGGTCGCCGACGGCGCCCTCGCCTCCACCGAACACCACGCCTGCTGATTTGCCGGACCGTCAGCGCACGGTACGGAAGAAGGCGCGGATGTCGGCGACGAGCGGTTCGGGGGCCTGGAGAGAGGCGAAGTGGCCGCCGGTGTCGAACTCCGACCAGTGGGTGACGTTGTTCGACAGGGCCGCCAGCGCCCGGATCGCGCGGTCGCCGAGGAACTTGGCGACGCCGGTCGGCACTCCGGAGGAGGCCGGCCGCCAGCCGTCGGCGGCGATCTCGCGGTAGAGGCGTGCGGCGGAGCCGGCGGTGGAGGTCAGCCAGAAGGCGCTGACGTTCGTCAGCACGGCGTCCCGGCCGGCGAGCGGCTGCCGGGTCCGCGTTGGGTCGTGGTCGACGAACCACTCCAGGTTCCAGGCCAACTGCCCCGCCGGCGAGTCGTTCAGGGCGTACGCCACCGTCTGCGGGCGGGTGGACATCTGGGTGGCGTACCCCGAGTGGGCCTGCCACCAGGCCTGGTTCGCCTGGGCCTGCTCGCGTTCGGCGTCGGAGAGCAGGTCGAGTTCGTGCGGGCCCGCCGGGGCCGAGGCACCCACGAAGGCGTTGAGGTGGACGCCGATGACGTTCGCGGGAGCGACGCGGCCGAGCTCCGCGGAGACGAGGGAGCCGAAGTCGCCGCCCTGGGCGCCGTAGCGGTCATAGCCGAGGCGGCGCATGAGCTCGGCCCAGGCGCGTGCGACGCGGTTGCTCCCCCAGCCCTTCTCCCGGGTGGGGCCGGAGAAGGGGAATCCGGGTACGGAGGGGGCCACGACGTGGAACGCGTCGGCGGGGTCCGCGCCATGGGCGCGGGGGTCGGTGAGCGGGCCGATGATGTCCAGGAAGTCGGTCACCGTGCTCGGCCAGCCGTGCGTGACGATGAGCGGGACGGCGTCGGGCTCCGGAGAGCGTGCGTGCAGGAAGTGCACGTTCTGCCCGTCGATCGCCGTGGTGAACTGCGGCACCTCGTTCAGCCGCGTCTCGTGGGCCCGCCAGTCGTATCCGTCGAGCCAGTACTCGACCGTCTCCCGGAGGTAGGAGCGGGCGACGCCGTAGTCCCAGCCCACGCCGGGAAGTTCGTCGGGCCAGCGGGTCCGGGCGAGCCGGTCTCGCAGATCGTCGAGATCCGCCTGCGGGATGTCGATCTTGAATGGGTTGATCTCCATGGGTTTCCTCAGCCGTCGATCGCATCGTCCGAACGGGGACACGGTAGGGACCACTCAGGTCAGATACCGACCGCATTACGAGCCTGGGCTCCGTGCGGCGGCCGGTGACCAAGCGTTTCGAAACCGGGTTTCGGGCTCGCTGTGCAAGGTGATTCTGGTCGTCGCTCCCACGTACGACCTATCGTCGAGCGGCCGGTTCCCGGCGGAAAAGCCCCTCGTACCTCCAGTGACGGAGCAGTGATGTCCCACCATCTCGATTCGCCACTCGCCCGCCAGGATCCCCGCCTCGACATCAGCGATGTGTACGTCTTCCGCGGCGGGAGCGGGACCGTCTTCATCATGAACGTGAACCCGCTTTCCGGATCTGGCGGCTTCCACCCGGAGGGCCGGTACGAGTTCAGGATCGACACGGACGGTGACGCGATCGAGAATCGCACGTACGTCGTGACCTTCCGGGACCCGGAACCCGATGGTGATCAGGCATTCGAGGTACGACGGCTGGACGGCGCCGACGCGCGCGATCGGACCGCCCCCGGAGTCGTCGTGGGCCAAGGACGCACCGGCCGGGAGATCCGCGGGGCGGACGGCATGCGGATCTGGGCGGGCCCGGCGGCGGACCCGTTCTACATCAACGGGACCGTCGTCGGCGCGGTCAAACACGCGGTCGCGAACGGAACGCCGTTCGAGCCGTCCGCCGTGGACCACAGCGCGTCGGCGAACCTTTTCGCGGGCACCAATGTGTGCGCGATCGTCATGGAGGTTCCGGATCAGGCGTTCGACACGCCCGAGATCGGGTTCTGGGGGACGACGGCGCTGGCGACCGACGCGGGCGGCTGGGGCCAGGTGAATCGCTGCGCCACTCCACTGGTGAACACGATCTTCAATCCGGACGACTCTCAGCGTGCCGACGACTACAACACCACCCATCCCAGCCACGACAGGATGGTGCACGGCCCGCTCGTCGCCCATCTGGTCGCCAAGGTCGTCACGGCCATGGGAACCAGCGACGACCCGGCGGCGCACGCGCAGCGGGTGGCCGACACCCTCTTTCCGGACATCCTCCGGTACAGGCTCGGCACCACGGCCGACTTCGGGTTCGCCGGCCGTAACGGGCGGGGCCTCACCGAATGCGTACCGGAGGTGATGTTCTCCCTGGTACTGAACAGGGCCGTCCCACTGGGCATCGACGCCCGGTCCGCGGCGGGCGTCCCCGGCGCGGACTTCCCCTACCTGGCTCCGGCGGTGTAACGCCGGCCGTTCGGGCGGGGATTACCGTTGTCCGCGCGGACGCCGAACCGAAAGAGTGAACGGTTGCTCCTGGTGTTCGCGCCATTGTGAGGCTGGCCTGTGGTGCCCGGCCGTTCGAACGGCGGTCGCGCGGCGGACTGCACGTCGGATGCGGTGGGCCGTGGAAGAAGAGGATTCGCGTGCCGACGCTCAGCGCCCTCGTGCACCAGCTCGAGCCCAGGTTGCGGCTCCTTGTGGAGCCTGTCGACGAGACCGCGGAGGTGGAGTCCGCGGTCGTGCTCTCCGACGGGGATCCGCTGGGATGGCCGGACGCGGACCTGGTCGCGTTCTCGGGTGTCCTGGCGATCCTTTCGGTTCGTGCTGAACGCGGTGACGTGGCCGCGACCGTGCGGCGGCTCGGCGAGATCGGCGCCGCCGGTGTGGTCCTGGCCCGCGGCGTGACGGACTCGGCCGACATCGCCGAGTCCGCGCGTCACCATCACATCCCGTTGCTGGCCGCATCCGAGGACCCGCCCCACGTGTGGGCGGCGATCATGGCGGTGCTCCGGGAGGAGCGGAAGAACGACCACCGTCATGCGACGAACCTGCGGGAGCTGCACCGGGACGCGACGCTGCCGGGTGGCCTGGAGCGCCTCGTACGCCGGCTCGCGCAGCAGGTCGGGGGAAGCGTCGTGCTGCTCGACCAGACCGGCGAACCGCTGCACGCCTTTCCCCACCCTCCCGGCGACGTCCTCGACCAGGTCGCCCAGGACCTCGAGCGGGTGCGGAAGGGCGTGGTCCGAGCCGCCGCCGCCGATCTGGGCACCGGCGTCGTTCACATTCAGTCGATCGGCGAAGGAGAAGCGGGCACGATACTCGTCGTCGCGAAGGAGCAGCGGTTCTCTCCGGCTGTACGCAGCCTGATCATGGACGCGTCACGCCTCGTGGAGCTGCGGCGGCGGGTGGATTACACCGATCTTCAGGGACGCCGCCTGAATCAGGCGGAGGCGCATACCCGCGAGGCGGTGCTCCATCTGCTCATGGTCGGTCAGGTCGATGCCGCCCGCCGGATCTCCGGGGCGCTCGGGCCCCCGCTCGCCGACAGCGTGCGCGTCTATGTCGCGGAATGTCCGCCCGGCTTCCAGGGCCGCGCCGGCGCGTACTTCAACCAGGTGTCGGGCGGTCGGGCGTGGATCGTTCGGTGTCCGGTCTACACCGGGCACGTCATCGTCATCGGTCCGGCCGCCGACGAGGCGACCGAGACAGAGGAGGAGGCGCTGCGGACCTTTGCCGCCTTCTCCGGCAGCATCCACGTCGGTTGCAGCGGCATCGTCACGCTTCGGGAGATCGCTTCTGGATATTCGCAGGCGTTCCACGCACTCGCCGTGGCGCGTGGCAGTGCCGGGCGCTACAGCCGGTTCAGTCCGCGTGGTGATCTGGCCGGACTCCTGCGTCCTCGCGCGCAGGCGTGGGCGCGGGAGACGCTCGAGCCCCTGTCTCAGTACCGCCCCGACCGCGCTCAGGATCCCAACGGACCCGAGTTGATCGCCACGCTCCGCTCGTGGCTGGACTTCTACGGCGGTGCCGCACGTCAGCTGAAGATCCACCGCAACACGCTGGCCGCGCGGCTGCGTCACATCGAACGACTCCTCGGCAGTCCGCTGCATGACCTCCCGACCCAGGCGAGACTGCACCTGGCGCTACGCGTTCTCGACGGCGCGGGTGGCGGCGATCCCGTACCCGTCGACGTGCTCCTTGATGATCCCCACGTACGTCACTGGAGCCGGCTGCAGGTCTCGCCTCTGCTGGAAGGCGGCCGAGGGCTCCTGCTGCAGACGCTGCGCGTGTGGTTGGACCACGACGCCCGCCTCGAGTCGACGGCGTCGGCGCTCGGTATCTCGGTGCCCGGGACGCGGAAGCGACTCGGCCGGATCGAGGAGGTCCTCGAGCGCTCGCTGCTGCGCGGCCCCTCGGCACGTTATGACATGTGGTTCGCCCTCAGGGCGTACGACGGCTGACCGGGCCCCTGCCTGACGCAGCATTTCGTCACCAGGCCGGAGGCTCACCGTGCGAAGTGACCCTGGCCGGAATGCCGACCCTCTCCTATACATGGCTCTCTAAGGCGGCCCATGCCGACCGGCCCCCGCACCAAGGATGACGATTGTCTGAGCTTCAGCTGCCTCCTGCCGCCCCTGAACGCCGGGACCCCCGGCGCCACGCCAGGTCGCGTGGTCGCCGTGTACATCGACCGACCGACACTCGCACCTTCCAGCTGGGTGTTTCCGTCGTTCCCGCGATTCTCATGGTGTTCGTGGGGCTGGCCGCGGTGGCGGGACTTATCGGGATGGGAGCCTCGCCGTCGAAGGAGCGGCCGACTCTCATCATCGCCGCCGTGGGGGCGGTGGTCGTCATCTCTGGCGCAATTTTCGCGGCGGGTATGGCGACCCGGCGAGAACGGCGGATAATTGCCAATTTGTCGATTGGGTCTGCGGACCTGCAGCGGCGACTCGGCGAACTCGCGCCTTTGGTCTCTCGCGGCCGGGAGGACCTGCGGGTCCTGACAGAGCGCATCGCGGCCGGCGAGGTTCCCGCCCCCCGCGGCGTCGGCTCGCGAGCCGCCACGACCGCCGACCCGGTGACGTACCTCGCGCATGAGGCGCAGAGAGCGCATGAGGAGGCGTGGAATGCTCTCGTCAGTGCGGCGAGCGCGAAACCGGACGGCGGTCCCGCGCAGCGAGTCGAGGTCTTCGTCAACCTCTCGCGGCGGATGCAGACGCTCTCCCACCGGGCGATCCAGGGACTCGACGAGTTGGAGAACCAGGTGGAGGATCCGGATCTCCTCAAGGGCCTGTTCAGGGTCGATCACCTCGCCACGCGCCTGCGCCGGCAGGCCGAAAGCCTCGCCGTGATCGGCGGGGCTGCCCCGCGGCGTCAGTGGAGCAGGCCGGTCACCGTGTACGAGGTACTGCGCTCGGCCATCGCCGAGGTCGAGCACTACAGCCGGGTCAAAGTGGTGCCGCCGGTCGAGGGCGCACTGGACGGCGGCGCGGTCGCGGACGTCATCCATCTGCTCGCCGAGCTCGTCGAGAACGCCACCAGGTTCTCGCCTCCGGAAACGCAGGTCTACCTCCGCACCGGAGCCGTGACCGCAGGCCTGGTCGTCGAGATCGAGGACCGCGGCCTCGGCATACCGCGGGAGACCCAGCGCCGGCTGAACGACCTCCTCACCGGCGCGGAGCACATCGACACCGACGCGTTGGTGGAGGAGGGACGTATCGGCCTGCTCGTCGTGGCCGCTCTCTCGCAACGCCATGACGTCGCCGTCAGGTTGCAGACGAACATCTACGGCGGCACGCAGGCCGTCGTCGTGATCCCGAACGAGTTGATCGGTTCGGAACCGCCGAAGACCAGCGGTCAACCGGCGACGCCGCCCGCACCCGCGCCGGTCCCGTCAACCGCGGCATCAGGCGCATTCACCTCGTCACAGCCTCTCTCCGCAACGGGACCGGCCGCCGGGGTCCGACCCGGCGGCCGGTCCGACGCGTGGCAGGACGGCAGTGCCGACGCGTCCGTCCGGCACACGGATCGACAGCCCGCCCCCGCATCTCCGGCGAACGGTGATCGGCGCCCGGAACTACCGAGACGTCGCGCCCAGACCAACCTGGTCCCCGAACTGCGGAGCGCTCCCGCGCCGCGGGACGACGACGCGGATATCAGCCACAACCACGGGCTGATGGCGGCATTCCGCAAAGGGGTTCGCAGCGGCCGGGACGAGGACCTGACGGGCGAGCCCGGTGGAACGGCTTAAAAGAACATCAGCGAATCTGGAGGAACCCGCATTGAGCGCCGTCTCGCCGAACCAGTCGACGGATCTCGCCTGGCTGCTGAAGAACCTGGCCCAGGAAGTCCCGGACATTCGGGGCAGCGTGCTGCTGTCCTCGGACGGAATGGTGAAAGCCGCGCACGGCTTGGACCGGTCCGGCTCGGAGTATCTCGCGGCACTCGCCTCCGGGCTCTTCTCCATGGCACGGAGTGCCGGTACCAAATTCGATGGCCGGGGCGAAGTCCGCCAGGTCGTAGCCGAACTCCACCCCAGCCAGCTGTTCATCTCGTGGGCCGGTTTCAACTCGGTCCTCGCGGTGCTGGCGAAGGGGGAGGCCGACCCGGCCGTCGTCGGCTACGAGATGGCGCGCTTGATCAAAGCCGTCCGGCCGTTCCTGGACACGGCGGCCCGCACACCGTCCGCCACCCCTGCTGATCGAAGTCGATGAACGTGGCAGCCAGTGACGATGAGGTCTGGATCGACCACGCGGCCGGCCCACTGATCCGCCCGTACACGGTGAACGAGGGCCGCACCCGCCCCACCGTGGACCTGGACCTGCTCTCCTTGGTGGCCGGCACCGGCCGGGCCAGCCCGGACCTCGATCCAGAACACGTCAGGGTGCTCGAACTGTGCCATACGCCGCTCTCGGTCGCCGAGGTCGCGGCACGCATACGCCTTCCGGTAGTCGTCACAAAAGTTCTACTCGCTGATCTGGTGGACTGCGGAGCCATCGCCACCCAAGCCCCACCCAGCCTGGCCGGCGCCGTCGACCGGGCCCTACTGGAGAAGCTGCTCGATGGCCTACAACGAATCTGATGCCTTCCCCACCCAGGTCAAAATCCTGATAGCGGGTGGCTTCGGCGTCGGAAAGACGACCTTCGTCGGCGCGACGAGCGAGATCGAGCCGCTGAACACGGAAGAGCTCATCACCACGGCCAGCGCGGGCGTCGACGACCTCAGCGGGACAGAGGGCAAGTCGACGACGACCGTGGCCATGGACTTCGGCCGCATCACCATCGACCAGCACCGCATCGTGCTCTACCTGTTCGGAACCCCTGGACAGGAGCGATTCTGGTTCATGTGGGACGAGCTTTCCGCCGGGGCGCTGGGCGCCGTCGTCCTGGCCGATACCCGTCGTCTGGACGAATCCTTCGCCGCCGTCGACTTCTTCGAGAGCCGCGGCATCCCGTTCCTCGTCGCGGTCAACGAATTCGACGACGCGTTCCACTACGTCCCTGAAGAAGTGCGAGCAGCGCTCGAACTCGGCCCGAGCGTGCCGATCGTGTTGTGCGACGCGAGGGACCCCCGTTCCGCGACATCGGTCCTCCGGTCCCTGATCCAGCACCTCCTCACCACCGTGTACGTCGCGTCCGCCTGACGTGAGCTTCCGCAACCGACAGTCTGCGCTATTGGATGATTTCTTGAGGAGTTCGTGATGAGTCTTCCCCCCATCCGCCGTCTCGTGTCTCCCGTAGACACGGACGCGCATCGCCGTGCCGCCCGGCTACAGGAACTGGGTATCCGGGAAGAGCCCGACCCAGAATTCGATGAATTCGCCCGCGTCCTGGCCCAAGATCTGGATGCGCCCTTCGCGATGGTGAACATCATCGGCCCAGAACGACAGTACTTCGCCGGGCTGTACCCTTCCTCGCTCGACCGGGGCGTCGACCCGAGGACGGATCCATTCCGGACAATGGCGTGTGACGAGGGATACTGCATGTACGTGGTGACGCGGAAGCATGCCATGGCGCTGAACGAAGTAATGGACTACCACCTCTTCGCCGGCAATCCGGTGGTGGACCAAATCGGGGTACGCGCCTACCTGGGCGCGCCGCTGATGGACCAGGATGAAACCCTGGGCACCATCTGCGTCGTGGACACCAAGCCCCACGATTGGGGTTCGCAGGGAGTCGCGTTCATCAAGGCGCGGGCCGCCGCACTCGTGAAAAGGATCGAGCAGCGCGCCGGTCTACGGAACGGTCCCGGCACCTGGGCGACGAATTCTTTTAGAGAACATGGATGACCTGGTCCGACTGGGCCGTCACCGTCGGCGCCTCGAAGGCCCCGGGCGGTGCGGCCGGGCGGACCATTGAAAGAAATGAAATCCGCACGCCTGCGTCCGCAGCATCCACCCCGCCCTGACCAGCGACGTCATGAAGCTCCGGCCGGGATGTGTCAGACGCATTGACACGACGGGCTCGGTGCTCATACTCCCGCTAAGAATTCAGTATCTCGAGCTGTGTTCGGGATGCCGAATCCGCCGGGAGTGAGGCGGAAGCCGAATCTCGCTTCCGGGAAACCTCACGCGCAGAGAATGGGAGTTCACGCGTGCGACAGGGCAACTCTCCACTTCGTCGGTGGTGGTGGCTGATGGTCACGGCCGCCGGCGTCATCGCGCTCACACTCACCGGCACCGTCGCGGTCGGGGCGCGGATGGCATCGTCGGCCGCAGCGGGCTGCCGGGTCGACTACTCGGTCAGCTCGCAGTGGTCCGGGGGCTTCGGCGCCAGCGTGACGGTCACCAATCTCGGTGATGCGGTCAACGGCTGGCAGCTGACCTGGAGCTTCCCGGCCGGGCAGACCATCACCCAGCTGTGGAACGGGTCGTACAGCCAGTCGGGTGCGCAGGTGACCGTCACCAACGCCTCGTACAACGGCAGCATCGCCAGCGGGGGCAGCGCCGCCTTCGGGTTCAACGGCACGTGGAACGGCAGCAACCCGGTCCCCGCCGACTTCGCGCTGAACGGCACGACCTGCACCGGCGGCGTCTCCGGGACGCCGACCCCGCCACCCTCGTCGTCGAACCTGCCGTGTGACGTCTATGCCACCGGCGGCACCCCGTGTGTGGCGGCGCACAGCACGACCCGCGCGCTGTACGCCTCCTACAACGGTTCGCTGTACCAGGTGCGCCGTTCCTCGGACAACACCACCCGCGACATCGGGGTACTGTCCGCGGGCGGGGTCGCCGACGCCGCCGCGCAGGACTCGTTCTGTTCCGGTACGAGCTGCGTCATCACGATCATCTACGACCAGTCCGGCCGGGGGAACAACCTGACCCAGGCGCCCGGGGGCGGGGCGGCCGGCGGCCCGGACAACCTCGCCAACGCGACCGCGGCACCCACCACTCTGAACGGCCACAAGGCCTACGGCGTGTACGTCGCCGCGGGCACCGGCTACCGCAACAACCGCACCAACGGCATCGCGACCGGAGACCAGGCCGAAGGCGAGTACGCGATCTTCGACGGCACGCACTACAACGGCGGGTGCTGCTTCGACTACGGCAACGCCGAGACCAGCAGCAACGACACCGGCAACGGCCACATGGAGGCCATCTACTTCGGCAACATCAAGGTCTGGGGCTACGGCGCGGGCAACGGTCCGTGGATCATGGCCGACCTGGAGAACGGCCTGTTCTCCGGCGTGAACCAGCATTACAACGCCAATGACCCCACGATCAACTACCGGTACACCACCGCCATCGTCAAGGGCGAGCCGAACCACTGGTCCATCCGAGGTGGCAACGCTCAGTCGGGCGGTCTGTCCACGTTCTACAACGGCGTGCGCCCCAACGTCTCGGGCTACAACCCGATGCACAAGGAGGGCGCCATCATCCTGGGCATCGGCGGCGACAACAGCAAGGGCTCGGCCGGCACCTTTTATGAAGGCGTCATGACCTCCGGCTACCCGACCGACGCCACCGAGAACGCGGTACAGGCGAACATCGTCGCCGCCGGCTACCGCTGACCCCACGGCGGCCGTCACCCGGACGCCGTTCACGTCCGGCTGGCGGCCGCTTTCGCGGTGACCGGTGTCGGAGGTCCTGCCTAGGCTTGGCCGCCATGGATCTGGAACTTTCGGGGCGGCGAGCGCTGGTGACGGCGAGCAGCGGCGGCATCGGGGCGGTGGTGGCTCGGCGTTTGGCCTCTGAGGGATGTGCGGTGCTGGTGCACGGCCGTGACGGCGCGCGCGCCATGGAGGTCGCCGACGGCGTGCGCGCCGGCGGTGGGGAAGCCGAGATGGTGCTGGGCGATCTCACCGACGAGGAGGCCGCCGCGGAGGTGGCCGCGCGGGCCCGTTCCTGGGGAGCGGACATCCTGGTCAACAACGCCGGGCCGTTCGCCGAGCACGACTGGGAGACCGCCGAGCCGTCGGCGTGGCTGGAGGCGATGAACGGCAACGTCGTCTCGGCGGTACGGCTGATCCGCGTGCTCGCGCCGCCGATGCGTGAGCGCGGCTGGGGGCGGATCATCAATCTGGGGAGTCGTGCGGCGACGACGCCGCTGCCGAACATGGTCGAGTACTCCGCCGCGAAGGCCGCCGTGGTCAACATGAGTACCGGGCTGGCCCGTCATCTCGCCGGCTGGGGATCACGGCGAACACCGTGAGCCCTGGTGTGATCGTCACCGACGGCATGCGGCGCATGTTCGAGAACCGCGCCGCGGCGCAGGGCCGGCACCTTGGGCCGAGTTGGAGCCGCAGGTGCTGGCCGAGTACGCGCCGAACCCCAGCGGACGGCTTGGTACCGCCGATGACGTCGCAGCCGCGGTGGCCTTTTTGGCCAGTCCGCTGGCCGGTTACATCAACGGCATCGATCTGCGCGTCGACGGCGGCATCACTCCGGTGCCGTAAGGCATGACCGCCAACTGTCAATGAGGCTTTCAAGGTCTCTCATGGCGGCGACATCGCCGTGCCGGCCGGAAACGCACGGCGCGGCGATGCCCTGTGCCCAAGACCGCGGTCATCTCGCCCCGAGAAGCCGGCGCAGCGCGGTCGGTGTGCGTCCCAGGTGTTCGCGGACGGTGCGGGTCAGGTGCGCCTGGTCGGCGAAACCGAGCTCGGCGGCCAGCTCGGCGAGGCCGGTCTCGTCCTGCGCGAGGCGGTCCATGGCCCGGCCGACGCGGACCCGGTTGCGGTAGCGGGTCAGCGACACGCCCATCTGCTGGGAGAACACCCGGCTCAGCCGGTACGGCGAGACCTTCAGAAGGTCGGCCAGCGGGAATAGCCCCGCCGCCTCCGGTGCTCCCTCGATGATCGCCTCCCGGGCAGCCGCGGCGAGTGCGCGGTCGGCGGGTCGCGGCCGCTCGGCCGGCCGCCGGACGGCGGCCGCGACGAGACGCAGCAGCCCCTCCGCCAGCGCATAGTCGATGTCGCCGCCTCCCGCGGCGGCGAGGAGCCGGCGGTGAGCCAGATCGACGCGGGCGTCGACGTACACCGTCCCGTTCGTCCGGCCTTCCCACAGCGCCGGCGTGAAGCTCACCGAGGTACAGACATCGCCGCCGGCGGGGTGGGCGAAGCGTTCCTCCTCACCCGGCGTTCCCAGGTAGCCGACGGTCGGGTCCAGGTCGGCCTCGGCGCCGTCGGCCCACCGCCGGAACCGTCCCCGGCGGACGAGCACCATGCGGTGGTCGCCGCGTGCCTCCGGCTCCGACCATCGCGTGTGATCGGCCCGGCAGCCCACCGCGCTCACGGTGAAGTCGGGCCGGGCGGCGAGGGTCACGGGCGACAACACGCCGTCGACCGTACGCGGCGGGTGTGACGGAAACGCCCCGCAAGGATCTTCAAGACCCCGCGGTGCTCCGGAGCGGATGCTGGGCGGGCAAGCCGACGACATCGAAGGAGTCATCGATATGGCCGTCAACGCGACGCTCACCGCGATCATCATCGACTGCGCCGCCCCCAAGGCGCTCGCCGAGTTCTACCGGCACCTCACCGGCTGGCCGATCACGCATAGCGACGACGACACCGCCTACCTGGGCGAGGGACCCGTGCAGCTCGCCTTCCAGCGGGTCGACGGCTACCAGGGGCCGGGATGGCCGGACGCCGCCAAGCACGCCCACCTCGACTTCGCGGTCGCCGACGTGGACGTCGCGACCAAGGAACTGCTGGCATCGGGCGCGACCAAGCCCGACTTCCAGCCCGGCGAGGACCAGTGGACGGTCCTCGCCGACCCCGAAGGCCACCTGTTCTGCATCGCGGCGGCCTGAACGGAACACCGACGGCGCACCCCGCGTGAGTCGCGACCTTCGCGAGGCGTGCGCCGTGCGGTGACGATCGTCAGGAGTCGGGGAAGAGCCAGAGGCCCTGGTCGGCGGCGGCGCGTACGAACGCGGCGAGGGCCTCGATGCCGCTCAGGGGGACGACCGTGGTGCCGTCGAGCTGGACCTTGTCCGTGCCGGCGGCGAGGGCGTCGGTCAGCCACCGGGCCAGGCGCCCGTCGAGGTCGCGGACCTGCGCGGGGTCGTGCAGCTCGTACAGGTTCATGCCGAGGGTGCCGCTGACCCACTCCCGGTACACCTGGCCGCGGAATCCGGTGAAGTCGCCGTCGGAGGGCCAGAACAGGCCCTCGGGGTAGTCGCGGGGGATGTCCTCGAACGGGTCGAGGTCGGTAGGGCCATCCCACTCCCACGTGACGGGCGTCTCCAGCGTGTCGTGCCCCGTCACCGCCGGGTCTCCCGGGCGGACGGCGTAAACATCGAGTCCCATGGTTCCCGATCGTTGCACATTGTGATCACTTGTGCGGGAAAACGCCGCGCCGTCCTGAGGCGTACGGCCGAATCCCGGTCCTACCAGGGGAGGGGGCCGTCGGCGGCGAAGTAGCCTCCGGTCGGGCCGTCGGGGCCCACCTGCGCCATCCGGACGATGATCTCGGCGCCCTCCTCGACGGTCTGCGTGCCCGTGTTCCCATTCAGGTCCGTCTTGGTGTAGCCGGGCTCCACCGCGTTGATCCGCAGGTTCGGGAACGCCTTGGCGTACTGCACGGTGATCATGTTGACCGCGGCCTTCGACGCGGGGTAGGCGACCCCCGGGTAGGCGTACGCGGGTGTGTCCGGATCGGTGACCAGGGCCAGCGAGGCCAGGCCGCTGCTGACGTTGACCACCACCGGTGAGGCGGACCGCCGCAGCAGCGGCAGGAACGCGTGGGTGACGCGGACCACCCCGAAGACGTTGGTCTCGAACACCTGCCGCGTGGCGTCGGCGGTCACGTCCGCCGCGCCGGCCACCGTGTTCCCTTCGCCGCGCGCTTCGATGCCGGCGTTGTTGACCAGTACGTCCAGCCCGCCGTCGGCCTCGATGGCCTTCGCAGCGGCGGCGACGGACGCGTCGTCGGTGACGTCCAGCTGGACCAGCCGCGCGCCCAGCCGCTCGGCGGCCCGGCGTCCGCGTTCGGCGTCCCGGCTGCCGATGTAGACGGTGTGGCCCGCCGCGATGAGCCGGCGGGCGGTCTCGTAGCCGAGGCCCTTGTTCGCTCCTGTGATGAGTGTCGTCGTCATGACTCCAGACTGCGGCCTGGCGATGCGGTCAGCCAGCGCCCCTGCCTTCCTGGGACCATCGGTACCAGGAAGGTTCGTCGGCGGCGGTGCAGACTGGTGGCCATGACGGCGACGGAGTTCGGGCAGGCGGTGCGCCGCTGGCGCGACCGTGTCCCGCCCGAGGCCGCCGGGATGCCGGCGGGCGGGCACCGGCGTGCGCCCGGGCTGCGCCGTGAGGAGCTGGCCCTGCTGGCGGGGATCTCCGTCGACTACGTCACACGTCTCGAACAGGGCCGCGCCGCCAACCCGTCGGGGCAGGTGGTCGAGGCCCTGGCCAGGGCACTCCGGCTGTCGGGGACCGAACGCGCACACCTGTTCCGGCTCGCCGGGCTGGCCCCGCCGGGCCCCGAAGCGGTGCCCGCGTACATCCCGCCGAGCGTCCAGCGGATGCTGGACCGGCTGGCCGGGACGCCCGTCGCGGTGTACGACGCGTCCTGGACGCTGCTCCTGGCCAACCCGCCGTACGCGGCGCTGATGGGCGATCCGTCCGGCTGGCGGGGCCACCAGCGCAACGGCGTGTGGCGGAACTTCCTCGGCCCAGCCGGCCGGGTCCAGCACACGCCGGAGGGCCGCCGTGAGTTCGAGGCCGCGCTGGCCGCCGACCTGCGCGCGGCCGCCGGCCGCTACCCGGCCGACCAGCGCCTACGGCGGCTCGTCGCCGACCTGCGCGCGAACAGCGACCGGTTCGCCGAGCTCTGGGAGTCCGGCGCCGTCGGCCACCACGAGTCCGCGCGCAAGACCGTCGATCACCCGCGGGTGGGCCCCCTGACGCTGGACTGCGACGTGCTCACCGTGGCGGGCAGCGACCTGCGCATCATGATCTACACGGCCGAGCCCGGCACCGAAGACGCCGAACGCCTCGCCCTGCTCACCGTCCTCGGCACCCAGGCACTCGTCGAGTAGCCGCCCACCCGGCGGCGCGCCATCGGACCGGTCTCCGGGGCCGGGGTCGGCAGGTCCCCGGCCGGTCGTACGAGGGCCAGAGTCGGCAGCTCGTCGCGGTCGGCAGGGTCTTCGCCGGTGGCCGATGCCGGGTCGGCAGATCTCTTCGCCGGTGGCCGGGGCGGCGGCTCTCCGGAATGGGGGCCGGGGCGGCGGGTCAGCGGATCAGTCGGCGGGTGCCGAGGTCGGCGCGGTCGGCGGCGGCCTGGCCGGACAGCCAGCCCTCCCGGTCGGTTCCGGCGGTGATCCGGCGGCCGGTGAGCTTGGGGAACATCGCGTGCATCGCCTCGTCGACGGCCTGGTCCCGGGCCGCGAGGACCGGCAGCAGGTCGGTGCCGGGCATCTCGGCCGCGGCCCGGCGCTCGGCCGCGCCGGTGGCCTCGGCGAGGCGTTCGCCGATACGGGCGGCGTAGGAGGCCAGGAAGGACCGGCGGAAGGCGCGGGTACGGGAGCGCCCGCCGGAGCGCCCCTCGTGCACGAGCGCGGAGTCCGCCTGCACGAGGAGTGAGGTGAACAGCAGCTCGACGGCGTCCAGGTCGGCGGGGAACCCGAGCACGGTCGAGAAGCCGAGGGCCCGGGTCCAGACGGCACGGCACCGGTTGGCCTCGGCGACGGTGCCCAAGAGGGCCGCTTTGGGGGATTCGTACGGCGCGTCGATCGGCAGGCGGCGGCCGACGGGCCCGGCCGCCTGGCCGTCCGCGCGGAACTCACTGGCCTTCGTGGCCAGGAGCGCCTGGTCGATGCGGTGCCGGGCCATCAGCTGCTGGGCCCGCGCCGTCAGCGCCTCCGCCTCCTCGGGGAACTCCGTCGACTCCGCCTTGGCGAGGAGGGCGCGGATCCGGTCCAGCATTCGTCGGTCGGCCCGGTCGGTCGCCGGGTCTCCTGCCCGGCTGGTGGCCCGGTCTCCTGCGCGGCTGGTCGTCTGGTCCTCGGCCCGGCCGGTGGCCCGGTCTCCGGCCTGGTCGCCGCCCGTGGAATGCCGGGCCTCGCCCGGCAGCGGGCCGAGGAACTCCAGGCGGGGGAGGCCGCGCAGCAATGTGATCAGCTGGAGGGCGCAGCGGGTCGCCGTGGCCTCGTCGGCACCGTGGCGGCCCGCCCACGCGGCCAGGTACGCCTCGTCCCGCGCCCACCACACCTCGGCGCCGAGCGCGGCCAGCTGGCCGCGCCACCGGTCGTCGACGGTCGCCGCCGGGTAGGCGCGCATGGCGGCGGCGATCGCGTCGGTCATCATCCGGCCGGCCCGTTTGCCGTGCGTACGGACCGCGTGGCGCACCAGGTCGGCCGGCTGCCAGCCGAGCCGCCAGCCGGCCGTGACGCCGCTGGTCAGCGCGTCGGTCACCAGACGGCTCATCCCCGACTCGCCGGGCCTGGGCCGGTCGGTGTGTCGGTCACCGGGCGGCTCATCCTCGGTTCGCTCGCGCCCGGGCCGGTCGGCGGGATCGGCTCAATCTTCCGGGGGCTCGGCGTAGCGTTGCAGGTAGAGGGGCTCGCCGAGCTTCTCGAGGAGTTCGAGCTCCGTCTCGAGGTAGTCGATGTGCTCCTCTTCGTCCGCCAGGATGTCCTCGAAGATCCGGGCGGAGGTGACGTCGCCGCGCGAGCGCATCAGCTCGATGCCGGGGCGTAGGCGTTCGACGGCCTCCATCTCGATGGCGAGGTCGGACCGGAGCTGTTCCGGCACGGATTGGCCGATGCGCAGCGATCCCAGGCGCTGGTAGTTCGGCAGGCCTTCGAGGAAGAGGATGCGGTCGGTCAGGCGTTCGGCGTGCCGCATCTCGTCGAACGACTCGGCACGGGTGTGGCGGGCGAGCCGCGTGAATCCCCAGTTGTCCTGCATCTTGGCGTGCAGGAAGTACTGGTTGATCGCCGTGAGCTCGGCCGTGAGCTGCTCGTTGAGCAGACCGATGATGTCCCTGTCACCGTCCATGCCAACCCATCGTGGCACGGCGATGGGCTCGAGGAGCCGACCGACCCGCGGTCGAGGCACCATGGATGCGGCACGGGAGCCGGCCGGTTCGCCGTCGAGCCGCCGCGCGACAGCCCGCGACTAGCCTGACGGTCAACCACCAAGCCGTCGCGAATTGCGGTGCGTGATCAGGCGGCTGCGGCGGTGACCGCGTCGACGCGTTCGGCGAAGTGCTCTTCGATCAGGTCGCGGATGCGGCCCACACAGGATCCGCAGCCGGGGCGCATGTCGCAGGCGGTGCGGACCTCCTTGGCCGAGCAGGCTCCGGCCCTCACATGGCCGCGCACGTCATCGTCCGTGACGGCGTGGCAGACACATGCGTACATGCAGGGAGAGCCTCTCGCTTGATCCATTAGGTAAGGCTCTCCTAAGTTAACGCAGTGTGCGCGGAGCTGGCAATGTGGGCGGCGACACACCGTCGGTTTCCAGTGCAAACCGGTATGTAATTCCGCGTGTGAGACGATCACGGCAGGGAAGCTCAACCCATGTGATACGCGTATGGCCGGGTGATCCCTACCCGCTTGGGGCTCACTACGACGGCGCAGGCACGAACTTCGCACTGTTCTCCGAAACGGCCACACGAGTCGAGCTCTGTCTGTTCGACGACGAAGGGCGTGAGACCCGCCTCGACCTCCCTGAGACGTCCGCCTTCGTCTGGCACGGCTACCTCCCCTCCGTCGTCCCCGGGCAGCGGTACGGCTACCGGGTGCACGGCCCGTACGACCCCCGCCAGGGACTGCGCTGCAACCCCGCCAAGCTGCTCCTCGACCCGTACGCCAAGGCGATCGAGGGCGAGGTCGGCTGGGACGAGTCGGTCTTCTCCTACCGGTTCGGCGACCCGTTCTCCAGCAACGACGACGACAGCGCCCCGCACATGCCGAAGTCCGTGGTGATCAATCCGTACTTCGACTGGATGACCGACCGGCACCCCCGCACGCCGTACCACGAGACGATCATCTACGAGGCGCACGTCAAAGGCCTGACGAAGCTGCATCCGGAGATCCCCGAGGCACAGCGCGGCACGTACCTGGGCCTGGCCCACCCGGCGGTGATCGACTACCTCCGGGAGCTGGGCGTCACGGCGGTCGAGCTGATGCCGGTGCACCAGTTCGTCCACGACGAGGTCCTGCTGAAGCGAGGCCTGCGGAACTACTGGGGTTACAACACGATCGGCTTCTTCGCCCCGCACAACGGGTATTCCTCCACAGGGCAGCTCGGCGAACAGGTGCAGGAGTTCAAGCTGATGGTGCGGACCCTGCACGAGGCGGGGATCGAGGTGATCCTCGACGTGGTCTACAACCACACCGCCGAGGGCAACCACCTGGGCCCCACCCTCGGCTTCCGGGGCATCGACAACGCCCACTACTACCGGCTCGTCGACGGCGCGCCGGAGTACTACATGGACACGACCGGCACGGGCAACAGCGTCAACGTCCATCAGCCGCACGCCCTGCAGCTGATCATGGATTCGCTGCGGTACTGGGTGACCGAGATGCACGTGGACGGGTTCCGGTTCGACCTGGCGTCGGCGCTGGCGCGGGAGTTCCACGACGTGGACCGGCTGTCGGCGTTCTTCGACCTGGTCCAGCAGGATCCGATCGTGTCGCAGACGAAGCTGATCGCCGAGCCGTGGGACGTCGGCCAGGGCGGCTACCAGGTCGGCAACTTCCCGGCCCTCTGGACCGAGTGGAACGGGAAGTACCGCGACACCATGCGCGACTACTGGCGCGGGGCGGACGGCCGGCTCCCGGAGTTCGGCGGCCGGTTCACCGGCTCCAGCGACCTGTACGCGGACGACGGGCGGCATCCGATCGCCTCGGTCAACTTCGTGACCTGCCACGACGGGTTCACGCTGCACGATCTCGTCTCGTACGACGGCAAGCACAACGAGGCGAACGGCGAGAACAACCGCGACGGCGCCGACGACAACCGCTCGTGGAACCACGGCGTCGAGGGCGAGACCGACGACCCGGACATCATCGGCCTGCGCGAGCGCCAGAAGCGGAACATGCTGACCGCCCTGCTGCTGTCCCAGGGCGTGCCGATGCTCTCCCACGGCGACGAGGCCTGCCGCACCCAGCGCGGCAACAACAACGCCTACTGCCAGGACAACGAGATCTCCTGGATGACCTGGTCCGACTCGCCGGAACAGGACATCCTGCGGGCGTTCGTACGGCGGGTGACCGAGCTCCGCCGCGAGCACGCGGTGTTCCGGCGCCGCCGCTTCCCGACCGGCGACGGCGACATCCTCTGGTACACCACCAACGGCAGGCCGATGACCGACGCCGACTGGCAGACCCCGTACGCCAAGGCGATCACGGTCTTCCTCGACGGCGACCGCATCGCCGAGCCGGACCGGCGTGGCGAGCCGATCCGCGACGACTCATTCCTGCTGCTGTTCAACGCCGCCGACCTCGACCTGAACTTCGTGCTCCCCGACACCGGCGGGGGGATGTGGACCGGCGTGCTGGACACGGCGGCCCCGATCGAGGTGTGGGACGACCATGACCGGCCGGTGGTCAGCACGGGCGAGAAGGTGCTGGTCGAGGGCCGTTCGATCCAGGTGCTGCGTCGTGTCTAGGCGCCCGACCGCGACGTACCGGCTGCAGCTGCGCCGCGAGTTCGGCTTCGCCGAGGCCGGGGAGCTCGCCGGCTACCTGGCGGCGCTCGGCGTCTCGCACGTGTACCTGTCGCCGATCCTGCAGGCCGTCCCCGGCTCCGCCCACGGCTACGACGTCATCGACCACGCGCGGATCTCCGACGACCTCGGCGGTGAGGAGGGCTTCCGGGCGATGGCGGCCCGGATGCGCGCGCACGGCCTGTCGATCATCGTGGACATCGTGCCGAATCACATGGCGATCCCCGCGCCGGAGAGCCTCAACCGGGCGTTCTTCGACGTCCTGCGGCAGGGGCCGGACTCCCCGTACGCCCGGTGGTTCGACGTCGACTGGTCCGAGGGTGTCATCGTGGTGCCGGTGCTCGGCTCGCCGGACGACGAGCCCCGGCCGGACGGCGACGTGCTGCGCTATCACGACCACGTTTTCCCGCGCGAGGGCCGCTACCGCGCGACCCACTGGCGCGAGCCGGACCTGAACTACCGCCGCTTCTTCGACATCTCCACCCTGATCGGGCTGCGGGTGGAGGACCCGGAGGTCTTCGACGCGACCCACGCCGTGATCCTGCGGCTGGTCGACGAGGGACTGATCGACGGCCTGCGGATCGACCACCCCGACGGGCTCGCGGACCCGCGCGGCTACCTGCGGCGGCTCGACCGGCCCCGCGGCTGGGTGGTCGCCGAGAAGATCCTCGTCGGCGAGGAGACGCTTCCCGCCGACTGGCCGTGCGCGGGCACCACCGGGTACGACGCGCTCGGCATGGTCGGCGGGCTGTTCGTCGACCCGGCCGGGGAGAAACCGCTCACCGAGGCGTACACCGCGCTGACCGGCGGCCCCGCCGACTTCACGGAGGTCGAGCGCACGGCCCGGCGGTTCGCCGCCGACCGGATCCTGGTGCCGGAGGTGCGCCGCCTGACCGCGCTGCTGACCCGGATCCTGCCGGACGAGGACCCCGGCGCGCTGCGGGAGGTCCTGGTCGAGCTGCTCGTCGCGATGCCGGTGTACCGCGCGTACATCGTGCCCGGCCAGGAGCCCCCGGCGCAGGCCCTGGAGATCGTCGCCCAGGCCGCGGCCGAGGCCCGCGCCGTGCTCCCGGACGGTGACCTCCTCGACAAGGTCATCCCCCTCGTCCTGGGGCTCGGCGGCCGTGACGCGGTCCGGGACGAGTTCGTCGTACGGTTCCAGCAGACGTCCGCGCCGATGACCGCCAAGGGCGTCGAGGACACCGCCTTCTACCGCTGGTCCCGGCTGGCCGCGCTGAACGAGGTGGGCGGCGACCCGACGCGGTTCGCCGTCTCGCCGGAGGAGTTCCACGCCTACTGCGCGCGGATCGCCGCCGACCGGCCCCGCACGCTCACGACGCTGTCGACGCACGACACCAAGCGGCAGGAGGACGTACGGGCGCGGCTGGCCGTCCTGTCGGAGCTGCCGGACGAGTGGGTCGCCGCCGTGGGCCGCTGGTGGTCACGGGCGCCGGAGAGCCCCCTGGAGCCCGACCTGGACTACCTGATGTGGCAGACGATCGTCGGGGCCTGGCCGCTGCCCGCCGACCGGCTCCGGGAGTACCTCACGAAGGCGATGCGCGAGGCCCGGACCCGTACGTCGTGGACGGACCCCGATCCGGCGTACGAGGAGGCGGTCCTGGCCCACGCGGACGCGGTCCTGGCCGACCCGGTGCTCGCCGCGGACGTCACCCGGTTCGCCGACCGGATCGCGCCGTACGCGCGGGTGGGCTCGCTCGGCCAGAAGCTCGTGCAGCTCGCCATGCCGGGTGTGCCCGACGTGTACCAGGGGTGCGAGCTCACCGGCCTGTCCCTCGTCGACCCCGACAACCGGCGGCCGGTCGACTACGCCCGCCGCCGCGAACTACTCGCCGACCTGGACGCCGGCACCACCCCCGCCGACCTGGACGGCGAGAAGCTCCTCATCACCACGCGGATGCTGCGGCTGCGCGAGAGGCACCCGGACTGGTTCGACGGCGGCCACGAGCCGGTGGCGGTGACCGGCCCCGCGGCCGCCCACGCCGTGGCGTTCCGGCGCGGCGGCGCCGTCATGGTCGCGACACGCCTCCCCGCGGCCCTCGAACGGCGCGGGGGCTGGGGCGGAACCCACCTCGACCTGCCCGGAGGCCCCTGGCACGACGTCCTCACCGACCAGTCGTACCCCTCCGGCCTGGAGCTGAGCGGGCTGCTCCTCCTGCTTCCGGTCGCCGTGCTCATCGAGGCTCCGTGACGTACGAGGTGTGGGCCCCGGCCGCCGAGAACGTCGAGGTGGAGACCGGCGGGACCCGGCACGCCATGACGCCCGCCGGGCGGCCCGGCTGGTGGACGGCACGCATCGACGCGGGCCCCGAGGGACAGGACTACGGCTTCGTGCTGGACGGCGATGGACCGTTCCCGGACCCGCGCTCGCCCTGGCAGCCGAACGGCGTGCTCGGACTCAGCCGCACGTACGACCACGAGCGCTTCACCTGGTCCGACGAGGGATGGCGAGGGCGACCGCTGCCGGGCAGCGTGCTGTACGAACTGCACGTCGGCACCTTCACCCCCGAGGGCACGTTCGACGCGGCCATCGAGCGTCTCGACCACCTCGTCGACCTCGGCGTCGACGCCGTCGAGCTGCTGCCCGTGGCCGCCTTCCCCGGACGGCACGGCTGGGGCTACGACGGCGTCCACCTGTGGGCGGTGCACGACCCGTACGGCGGCCCGGACGGGCTGAAACGCCTCGTGGACGCCTGCCACCGCCGTGGCCTGGCCGTCGTCCTCGACGTCGTCTACAACCACCTCGGCCCGAGCGGGAACCATCTCGGGAGGTTCGGCCCGTACTTCACCGACGCCTACGCGACGCCCTGGGGCCCGGCCGTCAACGTCGACCAGGCCGGCTCGGACGAGGTCCGCGCGTTCATCGTCGGCAACGCGCTGATGTGGCTGCGCGACTTCCACGTCGACGGGCTGCGGCTCGACGCCGTGCACGCCATCCGGGACCAGCGCGCCGTCCACATCCTGGAGGAACTGGCCGGGGCGGTGTCCCGGCTCGCCGCCGAGACGGGCCGGGAGATGTTCCTCGTCGCCGAGTCCGACCTGAACGACCCGCGCCTGGTCACCTCGCGCGAGGCGGGCGGGTACGGCCTCGACGCGCAGTGGAGCGACGACTTCCACCACGCCCTGCACACGCTGCTCACCGGCGAGCGGCAGGGCTACTACGCCGACTTCGGCACCCCGAAGGCGCTGCCCAAGACGCTGACCAAGGTCTTCTTCCACGACGGGACGTGGTCGTCGTTCCGGGGCCGCACGCACGGGCGGCCCGTCGACACGCTCCGCGTGCCCGGCCACCGCTTCCTCGGCTTCCTGCAGAACCACGACCAGATCGGCAACCGCGCCACCGGCGACCGGATCTCGGCGAGCCTGTCCCCGGGCCTGCTCAAGGTCGGGGCGGGCCTGCTGCTCACCGCGCCGTTCACGCCGATGCTGTTCATGGGCGAGGAGTGGGGCGCCCGCACCCCGTGGCGGTTCTTCAGCGACCATCAGGAGCCCGAGCTCGCGCGGGCCGTCAGCGAGGGGCGGCGGCGGGAGTTCGCCGACCACGGCTGGGCGGCGGGCGACGTCCCCGACCCCCAGGACCCGGAGACCTACCGCGGCTCCGTCCTCGACTGGTCCGAGCCGGACGAGCCACGCCACCGGGAACTGCTCGACTGGTACCGCGCGCTGATCGCGCTGCGCCGCGCCCGGCCGGAGCTCACCGATCCCCGCCTGACCGAGGTCGCGGTGGAGTACGGTGCGTCGTGGCTCATCGTCCACCGTGGTTCGCTCCGGATCGCGGCCAATCTGGGCGCGGACCCGCTGCCGTTGCCGGACGGCGACGTGCTCCTCGCCTCCTTCACCGAGGCGGGCGAGGGCCGCCTCCCGGGCGAGTCCATCGCCGTCCTGCGAACGCCCGGTCGGGGCCTGCTGTGATCTCCTTACCGATTGCTCTTGGC
Organism: Actinoallomurus acanthiterrae; assembly: GCF_054775715.1. Classification (NCBI taxonomy): domain Bacteria; kingdom Bacillati; phylum Actinomycetota; class Actinomycetes; order Streptosporangiales; family Thermomonosporaceae; genus Actinoallomurus; species Actinoallomurus acanthiterrae. Next base: position 1,660,329 of record NZ_BAAHCO010000001.1, read on the forward strand.
GAGCAGGACCAAGCCGATGATCACCCGGATGCCCCCGAAGAGCATCGGTCCCCAGGCGACGATATAGACCCCGCCGCTCCCAGAGGCGTTCGAGTACGTGAGCACGGTGATGAGCAACCCGATCACGAAGAACACCGCGCCGATGCCGATGGTCCGGGTGGCCCTGCGGCGCTCCCGGTCATCGACCCCCTGATAAGGCGCGCCTTGGAAAGGCGGGTTCTGCTGGTACGGCCCGTTCTGGGGCGGAGCCTGGTACGGCTGCGGCGCGCTCGGATAGGACGCGTTCGGGTACTGCGGGTTCGGGTACTGGGGGTTCTGCTGGTAGGGACCCTGATCGGGCGCATTCGGATACGGCGGCTGGAAGCCGCCACCGTGCTGTGGAGCGCCCTGGTATGGGGCGGCGGGCGGAGTCTGAGGGTGATTCGGCGAGGGCGGCACGGCGCCTGGATATTGCTCTGTCATCTTTTCCGCTCACTGGATGCGGCAGGGCTGATCCTGATCAGGACGCCCGCCACCGTAGTCGAGCGACCGTCGCCGCTACGTGCTGTTTGACCGAGAAGACCGGATGTAGACGTGCTGTTCGCCTAGAACGGCCCGGACGAGGGTCAATGTCCCGTGCGCAGGAGCCGACGGGCGGTGTCCTCCGCCAGGCCCCGTACGAGGGCGGTGGCGCGGTCGTCCGGGCGGGTGTGGGTGCGCGCCGACACGTCGACCAGGGCGTTGGAGATCCGGAACTTCACGTGCACGTCGTACACGACGATGCGGGAGAACAGGACCTGGAACGTCATCGTGTCGACGCGGGCGTACCCGCCGTCGCCCACGTGGACCGGCGTGGCCGGTCTCCCGCCGTTCCGGGCGGCGTCGGCCCACACGGCCAGGGCCCGTTCGGCCCGCGTACCGCCCGACGTATGGCGCTCGGCGACCTTGGTCTCGGCGCCGATCCGCACCGTGCGGAAGGGGTTGTCGCGGCCGGCCGGCACGCTGCTCCACTTGCACTCCGAGGAGACGTCGCCGCTGCCGAACCCCAGGAGCGTTCTCGGACGTGAGTCCCCCGGCTCCCGGGCGCCGTTCCGCACCAGCGCCGCCAGCGAGGCCTCCGGCGGCAGGAGGCGGCACGCGTCGACCCGGGAGAACCGGCCGTCGGGCGTGAACAGCCCGAGATACCAGGCGGCGGCGATGCCGCACGCCGCTGCGGTCGCCACGGATACCAGGACGATGGCCGGTCCGCGCCCGTGACGGCGGGGAAGCGGAGGGTGAGGGGACATGACCGGAAGAATGGCACGCCTGGGGGGATTTCGCCGGGAAAGGCGTCCTAGGAGGCTCTACTGTGCGCCGGGACGGGTGTGCCCTCGTCCTGCGGGTGGAAGGTGCGGCGGTAGGCCATCGGTGACACGCCGATCGCCGCGTGCAGGTGCTGGCGCAGCGAGACGGCGGTGCCGAAGCCGGCCCGGTGGGCGACCTGGTCGACCGGCAGGTCGGTGGCCTCCAGCAGGTGCCGCGCCAGCTCGACGCGCTGGCGGGCGATCCAGCGGCCGGGGCTCATGCCGACCTCCTCGTGGAACCGGCGGGTCAGCGTGCGCACGCTCATCCCGGCTTGCGCGGCCAGCTCGTGCAGCGCGATCGGCCGGTCGAGGTGCTCCAGCGCCCACGCGCGGGCCGGGGCGGTGCCCTCGTCGTGCGGCTCGGGGACCGGGCGCTCGATGTACTGCGCCTGGCCTCCGTCCCGCCACGGCGGGACGATTACGAGGCGGGCCACCTGGTTGGCGACCTCACTGCCATGGTCGCGGCGCACGACGTGCAGGCACAGGTCGATCCCCGCGGCCGCCCCCGCGGAGGTCAGCACGTCGCCGTCGTCCACGAACAGCACCTCCGGGTCGACCCGCACGCCGGGGAAGAGCCGCTGGAGCCGGCTCGCCTCGTTCCAGTGGGTGGTCGCGGGCCGGTCGTCGAGGAGACCGGCCGCCGCGAGCACGAACGAGCCCGTGCAGATCGACATCAGGCGGGTGCCCGGCCGGATCAGCGCCAGCGCCGACGCCAGGTCCTCGGAGAGCCGCTCGGTCGGCTGACACGAGCCGAACGGCGGGAAGACCACCGTGTCCGCCATGGCCAGGGCGGTCGCGTCGTGCTCGACGGCGATCGAGAAGTCGGCGGCCGTGCGCACGGGCCGGCCGTCCACCGTGGCCGTGACCACCTCGTACAGCGGCTCGTCGGCCGGCCCGACGGCGGCCCCGAAGATGCGCCCGGGGATGCCCAGCTCGAACGGGACGACGCCGTCGAGGGCCAGGACGACGACGCGGTGCGGAGACGTCATGGCCAGATCCTTTCACAGGATGACCATCCTGCCACTCCCCGGCGGGGACGCGCTGCCGCAGTCTTGGGCCGAACGGAATCGAGGAGGAACCATGACAACGATGCGCGCGATCGTCCAGGACGAGGCCGGCGGCCCGGAGGTGCTGCGGCTCGCCGAGATCGAACGGCCTGAACCCGGACCGGTCGAGATCCTCGTGCGAGTGCACGCCGCCGGGGTCAACCCGACCGACTGGAAGACCCGGCAGCGGGGCCACTCGTGGTACGGGCCGGCGCTGTCCAGGCTCGGCTTCGACGTGTCCGGCGTGGTCGAGGCGGTCGGCCCCGGCGTGACGCTGTACCAGCCGGGCGACGAGGTGTTCGGCATGCCGCGCTTCCCGCACCCCGCGGGCGCGTACGCCGAGTACGTCACGGCGCCGCCACGGCACTTCGCCCGCAAGCCGGCGTCGACCACCTCCAGGCCGCGGCGCTGCCGCTGGCCGCGCTGACCGCCTGGCAGGGCCTCCTCGACACCGCGGAGCTGCGTTCCGGGCAGCGGGTGCTGGTGCACGCCGCCGCAGGCGGAGTCGGGCACCTCGCGGTGCAGATCGCCAAGCTCAGAGGCGCGTACGTGATCGGCACCGCCAGAAAGGCCAAGCACGACTTCGTGCGCGGTCTGGGCGCCGACGAGGTCATCGACTACACCGAGGTCGACTTCGCCGAGGTGGTCCGCGACGCCGACGTCGTCCTCGACGCCATCGGCGGCGACTACGGCCCCCGCTCCCTGCGCACCCTCCGCGACGGCGGCGCCCTCGTCTCGCTGCTCTCGCCCGTCGGCGACGACGTCCTGTCCGCGGCGGCGAAACGCGACATCAAGGCGGGCTGGACGCTCGTCGAGCCCGACTACGCCGCGATGAAGGAGATCGCCGCCCTCGCCGAGGCGGGCCGGCTGCGCGCGGAGATCGACTCGGTGTTCGCGCTGGAGGAGGTCGCCAAGGCGCACGAGCGCGGCGAGACCGGCCGCACCACCGGCAAGATCGTCCTGACGGTCTGAGCCCGGCTCATCGGACTGGGGCGTGTCTGACAGCGGATCTGTCAGACACGCCCTAGCAGGCGGGCGACGGCGTGGCGGGCGCGTGCGGGGGCCGCCGGGTCGCGGTGCAGCTGGACGGCCTGGCCCGCGGCGAGCGCGATGCCGCCCAGCTCGAAGACCAGCTGATCGACGTCGGTGTCCGCGGGCAGGTCACCGGCGTCGACCGCCGTCCGCAGCTCGGCGGCCACGTAGTCGGACCAGAGGGACAGGGCGGCGAGCACGGCGTCCCGTACGGGGCCGGGACGCCCGTCGAACTCGGTGGCGACCGACGTGATGAAACAGCCGCCGTGCCCGTCGTCCGCCATGTAGGCGATCCACTCCCCGAAGGCGCGGGCCAGCCGGTCGATCCCGGGATCGGCCCCCGCCACGCGCGTCGGGACCCGGTCGCGGAACTTCTCGATCGCGGCGTCGAGCGTCGCGAGCTGGAGCGCCTCCTTGGTGCCGAAATGGCCGATCACTCCGGCCTTGCTCATTCCGAGTTCGGTGGCGAGCCGGCCGATGGTGACGCCTTCCAGCCCCTCGGCGGAGGCCAGCGTCAGGGCGCTCTCGATGATCCGGGTCCGGGTGGCGGCCGTCTCGACGGCGGACTTGCGCGGGCTCACGACCTCAGCTTAACCTACCGATCGTTCGCTAAAAACATACGATCGTTCGGTAGCTAAAGGGGCGTCATGAAGATCCATCACCTCAACTGCGGATCGATGCGCGAGATCGACCCCGCCGACGCGGCGGACCACCGCCTGGAACCCGCGCGGGCCCTGAACCACTGCCTGCTCGTCGAGACCGACGCCGCGGGACTCGTCCTGGTCGAGACCGGATTCGGCACGCCCGACGTCGACCGCCCGGAGGAGACCCTCGGCCGGACCTTCCTGGACCGGACCCAGGCGCTGCTCGACCCGGAGGAGACCGCCGTACGGCGGATCCGGCGGCTCGGCCACTCGCCAGACGACGTGCGCCACATCGTGCTGACCCACCTCGACCTCGACCACACCGGCGGGCTGCCGGACTTCCCACAGGCCACCGTCCACGTGCACGACGCGGAGTACCGGGCCGCCATGGCCGCGACCAGCGCGCACCCCGAGCACACCCTGCGCTACCGGCCCGCGCACTGGGCGCACCGCCCGCACTGGAGGACCTACGAGTCGCGGAAGGGAGAGTCATGGTTCGGGTTCGACGCCGTCGAACTCGACGGCCTGCCCCCGGAGATCCTGCTGATCCCGCTCGCTGGCCACACCGAGGGACACTGCGCCGTGGCCGTACGGGACGGCGACCGATGGCTCCTGCACGCCGGCGACGCCTTCTACCACCACGGCCAGATCGAGCCGGACGACCGCTGGTCCATGCCCCTGTGGGAGGCGCTGGAGGAGATCACGGAGGTCGAGCGGCCGCTCCGCGTCGCCAACCAGGCCCGGCTCCGCGAGCTCCTGCGCGACCACGGCGACGAGGTCGACGTCTTCTCGGCCCACGACCCCTGGGCGTTCGCGCGTCTCGCCCCGGCGGGCTGATCGTTCAGCGCAGTACGGCCACCAGGGCGTCGATGTCGTCGCGTGCCTGGTGGGCGCGGATCGGATCGATGTAGTCGCGTGATTCGACGATCTCGCCGTTCCGGACGCGCATGACGAAGACGCAGGGCACCTTGGTCGCCGAACCGTCCGGCATCGGGAACTCGTAGGCGAACTCGGCGACGATCACCTCGGGATCCGCGGTCTCGTGGACGACGACGTCGACGACCCGCCGCTCGGGAACCGACCACGGCTGGTTCCGACGTTTGAAGTTACTACGATCTCGTACTATCCGAAATCATAGTACCGGTTGTTCGGCCGCCGAGGCGGCCGGCGACGGCTCCTCGACGACCGGCGCGGGTAGCCCGAGCGTGAGGCGGCGCACGTCGGGGACGGCGAGCACGAGCACGCACGCGGTCACGACCAGCGCGGCCGTTCCGGCCAGGGCGGCCGACGTGCCGACCGCGGCGCCGAGCGGTCCGGCCACGGCCAGGCCGACCGGGGTCAGGCCGAGCGAGGTGAGCCAGTCGTAGGCCATCACCCGCGACAGGGCGCGCGCCGGGATGTACTGCTGAACGGCGGTCAGCCAGAGGGAGTTCATGAACGTCAGGCCGCCGAACGCCAGTCCGGCGGCCACGGCGACGAGCGGTGCGGGCGCGCGGGCGGCGAGGAGAGCCAGCGGAAGGCCGAAGACGGCGAGCAGCAGGTTGCACGCGGTGAGCGGGCGGCGCGGCCGTACCCGGAGCGCGATCACGGCTCCGATCACGGCGCCGAGCGCACCACCCTGGGTGATGACGCCCCAGGCGACCTGGCCGCCGAGCCACCGTACGGCGACGAGCGGCCCGAGCGTCAGGTAGCAGGAGCTCGCGAGGTTCCAGACGGCGTGAACGATGAGGTTGGTCCAGTACCAGCGGTGGCGTCGCATCTCGGTCCAGCCGCCGGCCAGTTCCGTCCAGAAGCCCTCCCGGGGCGTGCCCTCATGGCGACGCACGCGGAGCAGCGCGAGCGTTCCGACGCTGACCGCGAACGTCGCCGCGTCGAGCAGGAAGGCCCAGCCCGCACCGGCCGTGATCACCATGGTGGTGGCGATCGTCGGCCCGAGCACCCGGCCCGCCTGCCGGGAGAGCTGGGTGAGCGCGTTCGCCTGCTGCAGGTGGTCCTCCTCGACGGTGGCGGGGATCAGCCCGTCGGCGGCGGGCATGAAGAACGCCGACGCCGCACCGGACAGCGCCGAGAGCGCGATCAGGTGGCCGAGGTGGACGACGCCGGCCAGCAGCTCGAGCCCGATCGTGAGCTGGACGAACAGGTTGACGACGTCCGCGGTGAGCATCACGAGGTGCCGTGGCAGGCGGTCGGCCCAGACCCCGCCGGCCAGCATGAGGAGTAGCCGGGGGACGGCGGCCGCCGCGAGCACCGCCCCGAGGTCGGTGGCCGATCCGGTGGCCTGGATGACGGCGAGGGCGAGCGCCACCGGAGTGATGGCGTCGCCGAGACCGGACAGGGTCTGCCCGGTCCACAGCAGCCGGAACCGGCGGTCCGCGAGAGGGGTGAACATGCCGGGAAGATTACTGCGAGATCGTACTATCCGAAAACAAATAATCCGACTGGCGGGATACTGGGGGCATGGAGAGGGACTCGGTCGACCGGCACGTCGAGCAGTGGCTTCCCGAACTGCCCGACCTGGATCCCCGCCTCGAGGGGATCGTGACCCGGATGCAGTTCATCGTCCGCTACCTGCGCCGGAACAAGGAGCGGGTGCTCAGGGAACGCGGTCTGCAGATGGGGGAGTGGGAGATCCTGCACACTCTCCGCCGCGGCGGCGCGCCGTACCGGGCGGCTCCGACCGCGCTGGCCGACGCCTCCGGCGTGCCGCCCACCACCATGACGAGCCGGCTGGACCGCCTCGAGGGACGCGGCTTCGTCGTCCGCGTCCACGACCCGGCCGACCGGCGGCGCCTCCTCGTCGAACTGACAGAACAGGGCCACGAGGCGTGGCGGAGCGCGATGGCCGGCCTGGACCGTGACGAGAAGGAACTGCTCGCCACTCTCGGCGCCGACGAACAGGACCGGCTGGCCGACCTGCTCCGTCCCCTCATGCGCCACGTCGACGCCCGGACGTGACCCGGCGGACCGGAACCGAGGGCGCGTGCGGACGGCGCGGAGCGAGGCGAGGGTATTTACTTTGCATTAGCGCGGTTATCGGTATGTCTGAGCCAGGCCTACGACTGGAAGATCGCAGGTCAAGGCCCCGCTACTACCGAGGAAACGTTCTTGAATAGCTCTACGATCGGTTCATGACCTCAGTTCTGCTCGCCGAGGACGACACGTCCATATCCGAGCCTCTCGCCAGAGCGCTGCGGCGGGAGGGATACAACGTCGAAGTCAGTCCCGACGGTCCGCAGGCTCTCGAGCGGGCGCTCGGGGGCGGGGTGGACCTCATCGTCCTGGACCTCGGGCTGCCCGAGCTCGACGGGCTCGAAGTGGCCCGGCGCGTTCGCGCCGAGGGCCACGGCGTGCCGATCCTCATCCTCACCGCCCGCGCCGACGAAGTGGACACGGTCGTGGGCCTCGACGCCGGCGCCGACGACTACGTCACCAAGCCCTTCCGACTCGCCGAGTTGCTGGCACGCGTCCGCGCGCTGCTGCGCCGCGGCAGCACCGAGACACCGATCGTGCAGGGTGTCCGGATCGACGCCGAATCCCGGCGCGCCTGGATGGGCGACCAGGAGCTGCAACTCACCACCAAGGAGTTCGACCTGCTCCGCGTGCTGGTACGCGACGCGGGCAAGGTCGTGACCCGAGAGCAGATCATGCGGGAGGTGTGGGACACCAACTGGTGGGGCTCGACCAAGACCCTCGACATGCACATCTCCTGGCTTCGTCGCAAGCTGGGAGACGACGCGGGCAGTCCGCGTTACATCACGACCGTGCGGGGAGTGGGATTCCGCTTCGAGCGCGGTGACTGATCGTGTGAACCCGGCGTGACCACCCCCTGGTCACGTCTCGGGCGAAAGAGAGGCACCCCCATGAGGCGACGGCTCCTGCTGTCCACGCTGGCCGTCGCGGTCGTCGCCGTGCTCCTGCTCGGCATCCCACTGGGCTATGCGACCCATCGGCTCCTCTACGACGAGGCCGAACAACAGGTCGAGCGGGAGGCGGCGACCGTGGTGGCCGGCGTGAACCTCAAACAGGAAGGCAAGCAGTCCATCGTCGGCGATCAGATCGCCAGAGAGTTCCCCAGCCGGTACATCGTCGTCACACTGTCCAACGATCAAGTGATCACGGCCGGCGTCGCGCCGCCCAAGGGCGCGCACGTCATCCGGAAGACCGCCAACGACCGCGGCGTACGGGTCCAGGTCTCCCGGGACGCCGCCGACATCGAGGCCGAGGCCCTGCGCACGTTCCTGCTGATCGGCAGTCTCGTCGTGCTCGGCGTGGGCGTGGCGGTCGGCCTGGCGATGGTCCAGGCGCGGAAGCTCACCCTGCCGCTGATCGACCTGGCCGAGACCGCCGAACGCCTCGGTTCCGGCAACGCGCGGCCACGCCGCCGCCGGTACGGCGTGCCCGAGGTCGACCGGGTCGCGGAGGTCCTGGACCGTAGCGCCGTACGGATCGCCGACCTGCTGGCCGCGAGCCGTGAGTTCGCCTCCGACGCCAGCCACCAGCTGCGTACGCCGCTGACGGCGCTGTCCATGCGACTGGAGGAGATGGTCGAGGCGGCGGAGTACCCGGACATCGTCCGGGAGGAGGGCGCGGCCGCCGCCGCGCAGGTCGAGCGCCTCGCCGCGGTGGTCGAGCAGCTTCTCGCCCGGGCGAAGCACGATCCCACCGGTGACGCGGTCCCGGTCGCCGTCGACGAGATCCTCGACCAGCAGGTGGAGGAGTGGGAGCCGGTCTTCCGGCGGGAGGGACGCCGGCTGACGGTGTCCGGCGTCCGGGGTCTCACCGCCGTGGCGAGTCCCGGCGGTCTCGCGCAGATCGTCGCGACGCTGCTGGACAACTCGCTCATGCACGGCGGCGGGACGGTCACGATCCACACCAAGGAGACCGTCTCGTCGATCGTCGTGGAGGTCGGGGACGAGGGCAAGGGGGTTCCGCCGGAGCTGGAGCGCCGGGTGTTCGACCGCAACGTCAGCGGCCGGTGGCAGGGCACCGGGCTCGGGCTCTACCTCGCGCGTTCGCTGGCCACGGCGGACGGCGGACGGCTCGAGCTCGTACGCGCGCGCCCGGCGACGTTCGCGGTCTTCTTGCGGAAGGCCGACGAGGTCCTGAAGGCGCGGGAGCGCGTCGTCAGCGGACCGGCTTAGAGATCTTGGGCCGGGTCAGTGGACCGGTTTGGGGATCGCCGGCTCTTCGTGCCGGTCGGCCGGCGCGGGCACCTGGGCCTCGGGCAGGCCGGTGTGCGGGTCGACCGGCGGCGCCGTCGGCGGCAGGAAGACCCACTTCTTGTACGCCCAGTAGCGGAACAGGGTCGCCACGCCGGTGCCGATGATCTGCGAAACGTTGAACGCCACGCCGTTACGAATATCGAGAACGTAGTAGGTGAAGCCGATGAACACCCAGGTGATCACCAGGCCGACGCCGTTGAAGACGAAGAACAGAACGTACTCGCGGCCCAGGCCGGTCCTATCGCGGTGGCGGAAGGTCCAGAACCGGTTGGCGAAGTAGGAGAAGGTGGTCGCCACGATGGTGCCGACGCCGAACGACGTCAGCGGGCCGACGCCCAGGCCCAGATGCAGCGTGTTCGAGATGCCGATGGTGATGATGAAATTCAGCACGCCGATCATCCCGAACGCCGCGAGTTCGTGGATCAGATGGGCGAATCTTTGGTAGAGGCCAATGGCGAAACGCACGAACGTCTGACCTTTCGTTCGGGCTCGGCGGCTGATCGCGCACCCTGGCACACCCGGATCTTGATACCCCTCGCTTACCAGGTTAGACGCCCTATCCGGGCGTATGGTTCCGACGGCTGCCGGCGAGTACCGCGACACGCCACGGCGGATAGGCTTCGGGCGTGACGGACAGGCAAGACATCCCGGTCGTCGGCATGGTCGGCGGCGGGCAGCTCGCACGGATGACACAGCAGGCGGCGATCGCGCTCGGCACGCCGCTTCGCGTGCTCAGCGACAGCGCCCACGCCTCCGCGGCCAAGGTCATCGCCGACGTGCGCATCGGCGACCACAGCTCCCTCGACGACCTGCGCGCCTTCGCCAAGGGCGCCGACGTCGTCACGTGGGACCACGAACACGTGCCCGGCGAGCACATCCGAGCCCTGGAAGAGGCCGGCGTCGCCTGCCGCCCCGGGTCCGCGGCGCTGCTGCACGCCCAGGACAAACGCGTGATGCGTGAGAGGCTCATCGAGCTCGGTGTGCCGTGCCCGGAGTTCGTCGTGCTCGACGACGACGCGTCCCTGGAGGCGTTCGGGCGGGACACCGGCTGGCCGGTCGTGCTCAAGGCGACCCGCGGCGGCTACGACGGCAAGGGCGTGTGGGTCTGCGCGTCCCTCGACGAGGCCCGTACCGTCGTCGAGCGCGCAGCCGCCGAGGGCATCGACCTGCTGGCCGAGCGGCACGTGCCGTTCCGCCGGGAGCTGGCCGCCCTCGTCGCCCGCTCCCCGTACGGGCAGGGCGCGGCGTACCCGGTGGTGGAGACGGTGCAGCGTGACGGCATCTGCCACGAGGTGATCGCCCCCGCCCCCGGCCTGGACCCCGAGCTGGCCGAGGAGGCCCAGCGGCTCGCGCTCGGCATCGCCGACGCCCTCGGCGTGACCGGCCTCCTGGCCGTCGAGCTGTTCGAGACCGAGCGTGGCGTCCTGGTCAACGAGCTCGCCATGCGCCCGCACAACTCCGGCCACTGGACGATCGAGGGTTCGCGCACGTCCCAGTTCGAGCAGCACATGCGCGCCGTGCTCGACCTGCCGCTCGGCGACACGACGCCGACCGCGCCGTACACCGTCATGGCCAACGTCCTGGGCGGCGAGGACCCGGACGTGTACAAGCGTTACATCCACGTCATGGCCCACGACCCCGCCGTGAAGGTGCACTTCTACGGCAAGGAGGTCCGGCCCGGCCGCAAGATCGGCCACGTCACCGCACTCGGCGACGACCTGGAGGAGACCCGCGAACGGGCCCGCCACGCCGCCGACTACCTGAGAGGGACCATATGACCGTCGGCGTCGTCATGGGCAGCGACTCGGACTGGCCGGTGATGAAGGCCGCCGCCGAGGCCCTGGAGGAGTTCGACGTCGCGTACGAGGCGGACGTGGTCTCCGCCCACCGCATGCCGAACGACATGATCGCTTACGGCTCGGAGGCCGCCTCGCGGGGCCTGCGTGTGATCATCGCAGGTGCGGGCGGCGCCGCCCACCTGCCGGGCATGCTCGCCGCCGTCACCCCTCTGCCGGTGATCGGCGTGCCGGTCCCGCTGAAGTACCTCGACGGCATGGACTCCCTGCTCTCGATCGCCCAGATGCCCGCCGGAGTCCCCGTCGCGACCGTCGCGATCGGGAACGCCCGCAACGCCGGCCTGCTGGCCGTCCGCATCCTCGCGGCGAGCGACCCGGAGCTGCGCGAGCGCATGGAAGAGTTCCAGCGCGACCTGTACGCCCAGGCCAAGAAGAAGGGCGAGCGCCTGCGCCGCGGCTGACCGGCCGTGCCGGGCATCCCTTCGGCCTGCCGTCTATGGTGGGCCGATGGCATCGGTCAAGCAGGTCCAGATCACCTTCGACTGCGCAGACCCTGAGCGCGTCGCTCGTTTCTGGTGCGAGGTGTTGGGATACGTCGTACCGCCTCCACCGGAGGGGTTTGCCACGTGGGACGATTTCGATCGCTCGCTGCCGCCTGAGCGTCAGGGGTCGGCGTTCGCATGCATGGATCCCTCAGGCGTGGGCCCGCGACTGTTCTTCCAGCGCGTTCCCGAAGGCAAGGTCGTCAAGAACCGGGTGCATCTCGACGTGCGGGTCGGCACCGGGCTCGTGGGCGAAGAGCGCGTGGCCGCACTCGAGGCCGAATGCGCACGACTGGTCGCGCTCGGCGCGGTACGCGTGCGACTACTGCGTGCCGATGGCTTCAACGAGTCGTGTCTCGTGATGCAGGACATCGAGGGCAACGAGTTCGATCTCGACTGAGTGGCCGCGAACGTACGACTCCCCCTGCGTGGTCACCGGCGGGGGGAGTCTTCGCAGTTCATGGGCCTATTTGAGGAGCTGGCGGGCCATCACCACGCGCTGGATCTGGTTGGTGCCCTCGTAGATCTGGGTGATCTTGGCGTCGCGCATCATGCGCTCGACCGGGTAGTCCTTGACGTAGCCGTAGCCGCCGAGCAGTTGCACCGCGTCGGTGGTGATCTCCATCGCGGCGTCGGAGGCGTAGCACTTGGCCGCGGAGGAGATGAAGGTCAGGTCGGCGACCTTCGCGCCCTCCATCGCCCGCTCGGACTTGGCGGCGGCGGCGTAGGTGAGCTGGCGGGCCGCCTCCAGCTTCATAGCCATGTCCGCGAGCATGAACTGCACACCCTGGAAGTCGCCGATGGGCTTGCCGAACTGCTTGCGCTCCTTGACGTAGCCGATCGCGTAGTCCAGCGCGCCCTGGGCGATGCCGAGGGCCTGGGCCGCGATGGTGACGCGGGTGTGGTCGAGGGTGGCGAGGGCGGTCTTGAAACCCGTGCCCTCCTCGCCGATGATCCGGTCCGCCGGGATCCGTACGTCCTCGAGGATGACCTCGCGCGTGGGGGAGCCCTTGATGCCGAGCTTCTTCTCGGGCGCGCCGAAGCTCACACCCGGGTCGCTCTTGTCGACCACGAACGCCGAGATGCCGCGGGCGCCCTGGGTGGCGTCGGTGACGGCCATCACGGTGTAGTAGTCCGAGACGCCCGCGTTGGTGATCCACCGTTTGGTGCCGTTCAGCACCCAGTGATCGCCGTCACGTACGGCCTTGGTCTTCATCGCCGCCGCGTCGCTGCCCGCCTCCGGCTCCGACAGGGCGTACGAGAACATGGCCTCGCCGCGGGCGACAGGGCTCAGGTACCGTTTTTTCAAGTCCTCGGAACCCGAGAGGAGGATCGGAACGGTGCCGAGCTTGTTGACGGCCGGGATCAACGAGGAAGCGGCGCAGGCTCGGGCGACCTCTTCGATGACGATCACGGTGGCGAGCGCGTCGGCGCCGACTCCTTCGTACGCCTCGGGGACGTGCACGGCGTGCAGGTCGGCCTGTACGAGCGCGTCGTAGACGGCCTGGGGGAACTCCCCGGTCTCGTCGGTCTCCGCGGCCCGTGGGGCGATCTTGTCATCGGCCAGCGAGCGCACCGTCTCCCGCAGCATCTGATGCTCTTCAGAGAGTTCGTACAGAGGAAAGTCTCCGGTCATACGCCGATCGTACGCGGTAAACCTACTCGCCAGTAGGGCCGGTAGCATGCCGAGCGGCCCGTGGGGAGGAAGACGGGGTTCGGGCACAACAACCTTTGGAAAGGAGGCGGGACCTTGGCACAGCGCTTGACCGTGATCGGTACCGGTTACCTGGGCGCCACCCACGCGGCTTGCATGGCCGACCTGGGCTTCGAGGTGCTGGGCGTGGACGTGGACGCCGAGAAGATCGCCCGGCTGACACGCGGCGACCTCCCGGTCTTCGAGCCGGAACTCGAGCCGATCCTGCGCCGCAACCTGGAGAACGGGCGGCTGCGGTTCACCACGTCCTATGAAGAGGCCGCCGCGTTCGGCGACGTGCACTTCATCTGCGTGGGAACCCCGCAGAAGCCCGGCGAGTACGCCGCCGACATGAGCTACGTCGACGACGCGGTGAACTCCCTGGCGCCGCTGCTCACCCGGGCCTGCGTCGTGGTCGGCAAGTCGACCGTCCCGGTGGGCACCGCCGAGCGGCTGAGCAGGCGGATCTCGGAGCTGAGCCCCGCCGGAGACGTCGTCGAGCTCGCCTGGAACCCGGAGTTCCTCCGTGAGGGCTACGCCGTCCAGGACACGCTGCACCCGGACCGCATCGTCGTCGGCGTCGGCTCGGACCGCGCCGAGAAGATCCTGCGCGAGGTCTACGCCTCGATGATCGCTGACGACGTCCCCTTCATCGTCGCCGACTTCCCCACCTCCGAGCTCGTCAAGGTGTCCGCCAACGCCTTCCTCGCGACGAAGATCTCGTTCATCAACGCGATGGCCGAGGTCTGCGAGGCGGCGCACGCCGATGTGACCAAGCTCTCCGAGGCCCTGTCCCACGACGACCGGATCGGCGGCAAGTTCCTCGGGCCGGGCCTGGGGTTCGGCGGAGGCTGCCTGCCCAAGGACATCCGGGCGTTCATGGCCCGCGCCGGCGAGCTCGGCGTCGACCAGGCGCTGTCGTTCCTGCGCGAGGTGGACGCCATCAACATCCGGCGCCGCATCCGCATGGTCGACCTGGCCCGTGAGCTGCTGGGCGGCTCGTTCATCGGCCGTACGGTCGGCGTGCTCGGCGCGGCGTTCAAGCCGAACTCCGACGACATCCGCGACTCGCCCGCCCTCGACGTCGCGACCTCCATCCGCGCCCAGGGCGGCCAGGTCACGGTGTACGACCCGCAGGCGCTCGACAACGCCCGCCGGGCCCACCCGGACCTGCACTACGGCGAGTCGGCGATGGACGCCGTCGCCGGCGCGCACGTCGTGCTGCTGCTCACGGAGTGGAAGGAGTTCCGGGAGATCGACCCGGAGGTCCTCGGCTCAGCGGTGGCCGAGCGCAACATCGTCGACGGCCGCAACGCGCTCGACCCCGAGAGCTGGCGCGCGGCCGGCTGGCAGTACAGGGCGCTGGGGCGCCCCTAGCCCGTTGCCGGCCGCGCTGGAATCGCCCAGTTCGCGGCCGGACGGCCCGTCGCCGGGAAGGCGACGGGCCGCCCGGTGGTTGGCACGGTCATGAGCGACTCTTACGCCGATGAGGCCGTGATCCGCCGGGTCCTTCTCGACTCGCGTACGTGGGCGTTCGTCGGGCTGCGCGACAACCCGGGCCGGACCGCGTATGACATGGCCCAGCTCCTTCAGTCCCGGGGCAAGGCGATCGTCCCGGTCCATCCCGCGACCGAGGCCGTCCTCGGCGAGGCGGGCGTCTCCTCGCTGGCCGACGTGACACAGCGGGTGGACGTGGTCGGGGTCTACCGACGGGCCGCCCACGCGGGCGAGGCCGCCGACGAGGCGATCAAGCTGTTCGCCTCGTACGGCCCGCGGCAGGACGGCGAGGTGCGGGCGGTGTGGTTCCCGCTGGACGTGGTCGACGAGGCCGCCGCGCGGCGCGTACGCGAGGCGGGCATCGACGTCGTCATGGACCGCTGCCCGGCCATCGAGTGGGCCCGCCTCCGGCTGCCCCGCTGATCACCTTCCGAGAGCCTCGGCGATCTCCTCGCGGAACTCCGCGCCGGCGAGGTTGTCGCCGTAGTCGCGCGAGTGGACGATCAGGCCGTCCCTGACCCGGATCACCATGACGTACGAGAAGACGAACGGCCGGCCGGAGCGGTTCATGGCGCCGTGCAGGCTGTACTCGGCGATGACCACCTCGGGGTCCGAGGTCTCCCAGAGGACCAGCGGATCGACCTTGGTGAAGCGGCGTGCCGGGGCGACGGCCTTGAACCGGGCGCGGTGACCCTCGCGCCCTTCGAAGCGCTCGGGGATTCCCGGCGGAGCGAACGGCAGCTCGATGACGGCGTCCGGCGCGTACAGGTCGGCGACATCGTCCCAGGCGTTGTCGGCGGAGGCGCGCAGGAAACGCTCGACGACCTGACGGGGTGTGGCAACGGACACGGAAGACTCCAAAGGAGAAGGCCACTAGGGCTCACGGATATAGAATCGGAGCGAACGCTCCGGTTGAGACGTTACGGAACATGCGCTCCGGTTGTCAATCGGCCCGATCGCGAGGGAAGAGAGGTGGCATGTCCGGATCCGTCGACTCCGGGACGGGAGAGCGGCGAGCGGACGCCCGGCGCAACCGTGCTCGTGTGCTCGAGGCCGCTCAGGAGGTGTTCGCCGCCGATGGGCTCGCGGTGCCCCTGAGCGAGATAGCCCGGCGAGCCGGCGTCGGACCGGGAACGGTGTACCGCCATTTCGCGAGCAAGGAGGCGCTGTTCGAGGCGGTGGTGGCCGACCGGCTCGCCCGCCTCGTCGACGACACGGCCGCCCTGGCCGCCGGCGACGATCCGGAGGCGGCGTTCTTCGCCGCCTTCTCCCTGGTCGTCGAGCGGGCCTCGCTTAACAGGGCGTTGTGCGAGGCGCTCATGGTCCGTACGGGGCGGAGTGTGGAGGTCGCGGCCGAGGTCAGGGAGCGCTACCGCGCCGCGCTCGCCGCGCTGCTCGAACGGGCTCAGCGGGCCGGAGCCGTACGCGCCGACGTGACCGTCGACGACGTCCAGCGTCTCGCGCGCGGTTGCATGAGCATGGAGCAGGAAGGCTCATCCGGGCGGGCCACCGCGATCGTCTGCGACGGACTCCGGGCCGCCCGTCCGGAACGCCCGGCCGACCTGCCGCCCGTAACGAAACGGGCGCCCGAGGTGCGTAACGAAAGTCGCCCGGAGGCGACGCGTGCGCGGCCCGTCGCGAAGACGGCGCGCTGTGCGGAGTGCGGGGCGCCCATCGAGGCGGCGCACACCGGAAGGCCGGCCCGGTTCTGCGGGGCGGCCTGCCGGCAGAAGGCGCACCGCCGGCGTGCGGTCGGCCGGTCGCCGCACCCCGATTGAGACGTTCAGAAGGACGTTCAGAAGGCCGTTGCGCCGGCGCGGGCTCCGAGGGCGTCCTCGACGGTCGCGTGGACGGGGACCGCGGCGGCGATCCCGGTGATGTCGACGACGCGGGCGGGGCTGCGCTGCAGCGCAGCCAGGCTGGGCATGCCGCCGAGCCGGCGCGTCCTCTCGCAGGCCATGAGCAGGACTCGCAGGCCGCTCGTGTCGAGGAACGCCAGCCCGGCGAGGTCGAAGACCAGGTCGTCGCCCTCATGCAGGATCTCCGGGAGCCATGCCTCCAGTTCGCGCGCGGTGAGGGCGTCGAGCTCCCCGCCGGCCGAGACGACGGTGGTTCCGGGCAGGCGCCGGTGCGTGAGCGTCAGCAGTTCCATGGGTGGGCTTCTCCGCTTCTTTCCGCGTAAGGGCCTAGGCCCGCGGGGCGGTGGGTTCGACGTGGGCGAGCGTCTCCAGCAGATGGTCGTCGACTCGCGCGCCGTTGTACAGCGCGCAGACCCAGATACTGCGGACACATCGCTCGATGGTCTCGGTGGGGATCAGATCGAACCGGCCGATCAGCCGCTCGGCGGCGATGTCGCAGGCCGCGGAGGGCTCCCAGGCGGAAGTGGCCATGACGAACGTCCTTCTCGTGGGAAAAGACTGTCCCGAGCCACTTCTTGACCGGTATGTCGGATCTTACGGTTTTTGTCCATGGGGCGCCAGTGCCGTATCCACGTCAGTGGGGGCGGCGCATCTCGCGGGTGCCGCCGTCGTCCTCGTCCGGCGGGGTGAAGAACGACCGCTCGCGCTGCGACCGATCCGGCTCGTACAACGGCACGTCGAACTCCGTCTGCCCGTAGGCGGTGGCGGACGCGTCGGAGGACCCGTAGACGGAGACGTCCCCCGGCTCCGGCGGCACGTTGCGCGGCGTCCCGTACGCCGGGGTGCTGCCGTCGTCCCGTGCGGCGTGGCGGTGCCGGCCGGTGGAGGTGGGACGTCGCGGCGACTCCTCGGACTCGGGCAGGCCGTACTCGTACGCCGGTTCGACGTCATCACCGGACCGGGCCCGCCACCGCGAGGGGAAGAACGACCCGAACAGCAGGCCGACGCCGACGAACAGCATGAATCCCTCCTCCTCCAGGCCGGCGAGCGTGACGCGCTGGCCCTTGAGGGGGAAGCGGTTGATGAGATCGGCGGTCGTCTTCTGGGAGATGAAGAACAGCACTCCGGCCGCGGTGAGGATCAGGCCGCCGAGCAGCGAGCCGAGCGGCGACAGCCGTGAGGACGTGAGCAGGGCGAAGACGATGGCGGCACCGGCCAGCAGGCCTCCGCCGAGCCACTTGTCGGTCGTGTGGCCCTGCATCACGAAGCCGTGCTGCAGGCGGTACGTGCCGAAGATCAGAAGCCCGGCGAGAGCGGCTGTGAGGATCAACCCCAGGAGGAGTCCCCAGGCGTGGCGGGCGCCGTTCGACATGGATGTTCCTCCCAGTGGGCGGCGACACCGGCGGGGTCACCGGTTCACCAGCAGGCTAGTGGCCCGGCGAGTTGGGAAAAAGAAGCATCTTCCGGACAGGGCCTTCTGACCCCGCCGGTCAGGCGCACCTCACGGCCAAGGTCACTTGCAGAGGTTCTGCGTGGCCGTCTTCGCGTTCACCTGCTGCTGGGAGTCGCCGGCGGGCGCCTTGGCGGGTGCGTCGACCGTGACCTTCTTCGCCCCGGACCAGGACGACCCGACCACCACCTGCAGCCGGGACCCGAGCCCGGCCACCTCCTTCAGCCGCGCCCCCGGGATCGCCGCCTTGAGCGTCTTCGCCGAGTCCTCCCGACCCGGCGCGTACTGGATGACGGTCGTCTCGACCCCGTGCCGCGTGCCCGGCACCACGCTCGCCCCGAACCCCGCGTCGCGCAGGTCGCCGGCGGCCTTGGCGGCCAGCCCGACGGTGCCGACGCCGTTGACGACCCGGACGTCGATGTCGCGCGGCGCCACGGTCAGGCCATTCGACTTCGCCGACGCGGTCGGCGAGGCGCCGGCCGGCGAACTCGGGGAGGACTTCGGCTGCTCGACGATCGGCTTGTCCCGCTGGATCTGGTCGAACAGATTCCCGGCGGCCCGGTCGTCCCACAGCACGGTGGACTGGCGCACCCCGCCGATCGGCGTCAGGTAGTTGCTGTTCGCCAACGGCACCGTCGTGAAGGCGATACTGTCCGTGCTCATCCCCTTCATCTGCGTGGCCAGCGACGTCAGCGTCCCCTTCGACAGCTCCTTGTCCGCCCGGATCGTGCTCAGCGCCGCGCTCAGCACGGCGGGGTACTTCGTCGGGTCGGTCAGCGCCTTGTGCGCCACGGCGGACATGAACTGCTGCTGCCGGTTGATCCGGCCCAGGTCGCTGCCGCCGGTCAGGGTGTAGCGGGCGCGCGAGTAGGCGAGCGCGGTCTTGCCGTCCACGGTGGTCTTGCCCGCGGGCAGCTGCAGGCCGCTCTTGGGGTCGTTGATCGGCTGGTTCGTGCAGACGGTGACGCCGTCGAGCGCGTCCACGACCTTGATGAAGCCCAGGAAGTTGAGCTCGACGTAGTGGTCGACGTGCACGCCGGTGGCCCGCTCGACCGTCTGCACGGCGAGCGTCGGCCCGCCGTACATGTAGGCCCAGTTGAGCTTGCCCTGGCGCTCGCCGACCTCGGTGCCGCGGGCCCCGTCGCTGCCGTTGGATTTGTGCGACGGAATGGTGACGAGAGAGTCACGCGGCAGGCTGACCACGGTGATCTTGTCGTGCTTCGACGAGATGTGCACCAGCATCATCGTGTCGGAGCGTTCGCCGTCGGCCCGGCCCAGATGCAGGTCGCTGATCTGCTGGGGAGTGAGCCCCTCACGGCGGTCGACGCCGGCCAGCAGGATGTTCATAGAGCCCTCGGGCCCGGAGTCGGGGCGGTTCTTCAGCCCCTCGAAGGCGTTGACGCGCCGCACGCTGCCGAGGACGTAGTCCTGGAACGCCCAGCCGCCGCCGGAGAAGAGCAGCACCGCCGTCGACAGCACGCCGGTCGTCACCAGGTAGCGGCGCTGCCGCCGCGCGCCGTCCGGCGCCACGGCGGTCCTGCGGGCGGGGCGGTCGACGCGCACGTGGGAGGACTCGGCGTCGCCGAACGCGACGCCTTCGACCTCCGCGGCGTCTTCGTCACCCGGAGCACCCGGGCGGGGGCGGAAGTAACGCTCCTGCGGGTCGGACTCCTCGTCGTGTGCCATGACGGCTCGCCTCTCCGGGGGGTGCGAAGTCTTGCCTTCATTGCGGCGTTCCTCGCGTTCGTACAGTACCGTGGCGCCGTCATGAATCCCTCGCCCAACACACAGGTCGCCCGAAACCGCGTTTGGCCGGCCGTGTCAGTGATCATGCCCGTGCTCAATGAGGAGCGGCATCTCGCGGAGGCGGTCAGGTCCATCCTCACCCAGGACTACCCGGGTGAGCTGGAGCTCGTGATCGCTGTCGGGCCCTCCCGCGACCGTACGCAGGAGATCGCCGAGAAGCTCGCGGCCGACGATCCGCGCATCGTCGTCGTCGCCAACCCGACGGGCCGTACCCCCAACGGCCTGAACGCCTGCATCCAGGCGTCGCGGCACGAGATCGTCGTCCGGGTGGACGGCCACTCGCTGCTGCCGTCCGACTATGTGCTCGCGGCCGTCGAGACGCTCGAGGAGACCGGCGCGGACAACGTCGGCGGCATCATGGCCGCCGAGGGCGTCACGCCGTTCGAGAAGGCCGTCGCCCGCGCGATGACCACCAAGATCGGCATCGGCAACGCGACGTTCCACATCGGCGGCGGGTCGGGCGAGGCGGAGACCGTCTACCTCGGCAGCTTCCGGCGCAGCGCCCTCGACCGGGTCGGCGGGTACGACGAGACGTTCGTCCGCGCGCAGGACTGGGAGATGAACCACCGCATCCGCCAGACCGGCGGCAAGGTCTGGTTCACGCCCCGCATGCGCGTGACGTACCGGCCCCGGCCGAACCTGGGGGCGCTGGCCAGGCAGTTCTTCCACACGGGCAAGTGGCGGCGTGTCGTCGGCCGCGAGCACCAGGGCACTCTCAACCTGCGCTACCTCGCGCCGCCGCTGGCCGTCGTCGCGATGGCCGCCGGCGTGGTCGCGGGCGCCTTCGGCTTCTGGCCCGGCTGGATCATCCCCGGCGGGTACGCCGCCGCGATCCTCGCGGGCTCGGTCGCCACCGGGCGGGGCCTGCCGTTCTCGGCGTGGGTGCGGCTGCCGCTGGTGTACGCGACGATGCACGTCGCGTGGGGCCTCGGGTTCCTGCTCAGCCCGCCGAGCCTGGGGCGCTCTCCCGGGCGGTGATCTGTTCGGCGATCAGCAGATCGACCGGATGCGTGATCTTGATGTTCTGCTCGCTGCCCGGGACGACCTGGACGGGGATCTCGGGCAGGTAGCGGTGCACCACGCCGCAGTCGTCCGTCGGCGGGCGCTCGGTGAACCCCGGGTCGGCCAGCGCCCGCTCGTACGCCGCGCGGATCGTCGCGAGCCGGAACCCCTGCGGCGTCTGGAAACGGCGCAGCCGGTCCCGCGGCGGCATCTCCACGACCCGGTCGCCCTCGACCACGACGACCGTGTCGGACGAGGGCACCGCCACCGCGACGACCTCCTCGCGCTCCAGCGCGGTGACGCAGTCGGCGATGATCCGGGCGTCGACGAAGGGGCGGGCCGCGTCGTGGAACAGCACGCGAGCGTCGCCCGGCCGGTCCTCCAGCGCGGCCAGGGCCCGCAGCGTCGACTCGGTACGGGTGGCGCCGCCCTCGACGACACCGGCGACCTTGGTGTACGGCTTGGCGATCACCTCCGCCTCGGCCACGTGCCCGGCGGCCATCACCACCAGGACCTCGTCGATGTCCGGCGCCGAGTCGAACGCCTCGATCGCACGGGCGAGAATCGGGCGGCCGCCCACCGTCGCCAACTGCTTCGGCGCGCCCAGCCCCAGGCGCAGGCCCGTTCCACCGGCGAGGACGACCGCAATGGTGCTCATGTGCCCGCACTTTACTGTTCGCCACGTGCACCGTGAGGGCCCACCGCGCGTCGACAGCGGTAACCTATGGGGACCTTTGCCGCGTCACCCGGCTGAACGGATGTTTACGGCGAGGAGGCGGCGCCGTGACGGTCGCGGTATGGTCGGCGCTCGCATCTCACGGCTCTGCCGGAGAAAGACCCCCACCCCAGACCTGAGGACTACAGACATGATCTTCGGAGGGTGCCGATGACGTTGGCAGTGGTTCTCGCGACCGAGGCGGTCGCGTCCGGGTCCACGCCGACGGCCGGCCTCACGCTCCCGGGCGGCGGCCCCGTAGTCGCCCGTGTGCTCGCCCAGCTCCAGTCCCTCGATGTCGCCGACCGCCGCGTGATCGCCCGCCCCGAGTTCGCCGAAACGCTCCGGGAGCAAGGCTGCGAGGTCGTCGAGTCCAAGGGACTCGGTGACGACCTGCGCGAGATCGCGCGCGTGGCCCGTGCGGCGAAGGAGCCGATGCTCCTCGTGCACGGCGACGTCGTCGCCCACCGCGAGGTGTTCGCCCGGCTCGTCTACAACTCCAAGGCTCCGGCCTCCGCCGCCGTCGCCCGTGTCCCCGTGGACGACGACGACCTCAACCGCCCGCTCCTCCGGATCGGCAAGGGCCGCATCAGGTCCGCGGGCTCCCCGTACCACCAGGTGACCGACCCGAACGCCGTCTTCCGCGGCGTCGTGCGCGTGTCCGAGGAGGAGACCGCCACCCTCGCGCAGGTGGCCGAGAAACTGGCCGAACTGGCCGACAAGCCGGACGGCTTCACGGAGATCAGCCCGATCCGCCACCTGTGGCAGGACCCGGCGGACACCGGGGACGCCGAGATCGAGCAGGCCGACGGCGACTACCAGAGCGCCCTGGCCACCACCCCGATCACCGGAGACGACGCGCCGGCACTGCTCGTCGTCGGACTGGTGCGCTCGGGTGTGAAGGTGACCGGCCGCGGCAACAGCGTCCTGCTGTGCGAGCGGGTCCTCGACCAGACACAGGCCGACGCGGCCCAGCGCGCCATCGACGCCGTCGACGAGGACAAGGTCCGGCTCAGCGCCGCGGTCAAGAACAACGACGGCTTCTTCACCACGTACGCGGTCAGCACCTACTCCCGCTACATCGCCCGCTGGTGCGGCAAGCGCGGCTGGACGCCGAACTTCGTCACCGCGATCTCGATGGCGATCTCGGTGGTGGCCGCCTACTTCTTCTCCACCGGCCAGCGGTGGGGGATGGTCCTCGGCGGCGTGTCGCTGTACTTCGCGTTCGTCTTCGACTGCGTGGACGGGCAGCTGGCCCGCTACACCCGCCAGTTCAGCACGCTGGGCGCCTGGCTCGACGCGACGTTCGACCGTGCCAAGGAGTACACCGTGTTCGGCGGCCTGGCCGCGGGCTCGACCGCGGCGGCGATCGGCAGCTCGGTGCACGGCGGCGACGTGTGGTTCCTCGCCGTGACCGCCATCACCGCGCAGACCTGCCGTCACATGGTCGACTTCGCCTTCGGCGCGTCGAAGCGGCGGATGCCTCCCGAGCCGATCCCGATCGTCCCGCTCGGCATGCCGGAAGACAGCGTGCTGGACGAGCCGGAGCCGACGAAGAGCCGGCCGAAGGGCAGCGGGCTGAGCCACCTCGCGGTGTGGCTGTCCGCGCGCTCGGAGAAGGTCCGCGTCTTCCACTGGTTCAAGAAGATGATCGTGCTGCCGATCGGCGAGCGGTTCGCGCTGATCGCGCTGACCGCCATGTTCTTCAACGCCCGTGTGACGTTCTTCGCGCTGCTCACGTGGGGCACGGTCGCCGCCTTCTACACGATCGCCGGCCGTATCCTCCGTTCCCTCACCCAGCCCCGGTCTGTGGCGGTCCAGAAATGAGCACAGTGGTTCCCGGCATGTCGCCGGCGGGCGACCAGCCCGCCACCGCCCACGCCCCGGTCCCGGACGCCGAGCTCGCCTACCACGGCAGCCGGCTGGTCGCCTACCGCGACGACGGCCCGATCGCCCACGCGCTCGGGCGGCTCACCAAGGGACAGCTTCCGCCGTTGCTCCCGCTGCTCGTCGCGGGTATCGTCACCGCGATCCTGCTGGTGGCCGGGGTCAACGGGCAGACCAGCCCGGCGGTCTTCGCCCCGGTGCTGGTGCTGCTGCTGGCGGGCCCGGGCTCCACGCATCCGCACAGCGGACGGCTGGACTGGCTCGTGCCGCCGCTGATGCGGGCGATCGAATACGGATACCTGGCGACGCTGGGCTTCGCCCACGGCGTTTCCAAGCCGCTGGTGTACGCCTTCCTGTTCGTGCTGGCCTACCACCACTACGACACCGTCTACCGCACGCGGCAGCGGCTGTGGCCGGCCAAGTGGGTGTTCGTCGCCGGCCTGGGCTGGGAGGGCCGCATGCTCATCGCCGCGGTCGCCACGCTCGTGGGGAAGCTGCCCATCGTCCTGGCCGTCCTCGGCGTCTACTTCCTGCTCCTGTTCGGCATCGAGAGCGTCTACACCTGGGTGCGGACCGGTACGGGCAAGGGCGTCATGGTCAATCTCGAGGAAGAGGAGGAAGCCGGCTCATGATCGGCATGGTTCTGGCCGCGGGAGCGGGGCGTCGGCTCCGCCCGTACACGGACACACTCCCCAAGGCACTGGTGCCGGTCGACGGTGACACGACGATCCTCGACATCGCGCTCGGCAACCTCGCCGAGGTCGAGCTGACCGACGTCGTCATCGTCGTCGGGTACCGCGCGGAGGCGGTCGAGCAGCGCAAGGCCGCGCTGGAGAGCCGGTACGGCGTCTCGATCACGCTGGTGCACAACGACAAGGCCGAGGAGTGGAACAACGCCTACTCCATGTGGCTGGCCCGCGACCACTTCGCCGACGGCGTCCTGATGGTCAACGGCGACACGGTGCACCCGGTGAGCGTCGAGAAGACCCTCCTGTCGAACCGCGGCCCGGACATCCTCCTCGCCGTCGACGACGTCAAGAAGCTCGCCGACGAGGAGATGAAGGTCATCCTCGACGGCGACGGTCACCTGCAGCGCATCACCAAGCTGATGGACCCGTCCGAGGCGAACGGCGAGTACATCGGCGCCACGCTGCTGGAGCCGGCCGCGGCGCAGCCGCTCGCCGACGCGCTGAAGGCCACCTGGGAGCGCGACCCCGACCTGTACTACGAGGACGGCTACCAGGAGCTGGTGAACCGCGGCGGCAAGATCTCGGTGGCCCCGATCGGCGCGGTCGACTGGGTCGAGGTCGACAACCACGACGACCTGGAGAAGGCCCGCCGGATCGCCAAGGGTTACTGATGCCGCTGCTCACGCGGATGCTCCCCGCGCCGCTGTCGATCGACGTGCGGCGCGGGGCCATCGCCCATCTCGGTGAGCTCCTCGCCGACCGGCGAATCGCCACCGAGGGCCGCGTCGCCATCGCGGTGGGCCCGGGGCAGGGCGACCAGATCGCCGAGCACGTACGGCCGAGCCTGCAGGCGTGCGAGGTCTTCCACGTCGACGGCGGCACGGTGGACGCCGCCATGTCGCTCGGCTCGCGCCTGCGCAGCGGCTCGTACGAGGCGGTCGTCGGCATCGGCGGCGGCAGGACCATCGACGCGACCAAGTACGCCGCGACGCTCGCCGGCATGCCCATGGTCTCCGTCGCCACGAACCTCTCCCACGACGGCATCTGCTCGCCGACGGCCTCCCTCGAGCACGAGAAGGGCAAGAACTCCTTCGGCGTCGCGATGCCGCTGGCCATGGTCGTCGACCTGGACTACGTCCGCGCCGCGCCGGACCGTCTCGTACGGGCCGGGATCGGCGACGTGCTGAGCAACTTCTCCGCGGTCGACGACTGGCTGCTGTCCAACCGGGAGCAGGGCGACCCGATCGACCGGCTCGCGCTGACCCTCGCCCGTACGGCCGGCGAGGCGCTCATCTACCAGCCGAAGTCGATCGAGTCGGACGAGTTCCTCACCGTCCTGGCGGAGGGCCTGGTGCTGTCCGGCATGGCGATGTCGTTCGCCGGGTCCTCACGCCCGGCCAGCGGCGGCGACCACGAGATCCTGCACGCCATCGACCACCTCTTCCCCGGCACCGCCAACCACGGCGAGCTGGCCGGGATCGGCGCGGCCTTCTGTTATCACCTCCGCGCGACGCATCTCGGTGAGGGCTCCGAACGCCTCACCGAGATCGTGGCGAGCCTGGACCGTCACGGGCTCCCCAAGACTCCGCATGACATCGGTCTGACCGAGGAGCAGTTCGCCGAGGCGGTGGCGTACGCTCCCCAGACCCGGCCAGGCCGGTACACCATTCTCGAGCACCTCGGACTCGACGAGGGCGCTGTGCTGAAAGCGGTACGCGAATATGTCGGCACCTTCGCTGGCTGAAGTCCGGGCGGGCGGTCAGCCACCCGGCCTCAAGGAACGCCGGAATGAAGAGCACTGGGCGGGGCGGCTGTACATGCGCAGCATCTCGCCCCTCTTCACCTGGCTCTTCATCCGGATCGGGTTCAGCCCGAACCAGCTCACCTACATGATGATCGCCTGCGGCATGCTCGGCGGTGTGGCCGTCGCGGTCGACGGCCGCGGCACGGCGGGCCTGGTGTGGGCGATCGTCGGCGCCGTGCTGATCCAGGCCTACCTGCTGCTGGACTGCTCCGACGGCGAGGTCGCGCGGTTCCGCAACCGCACGTCCATCACCGGGGTCTACCTCGACCGGATCGGGCACTACATGTCGGAGGTCGCGCTGCTGATCGGCCTCGGCGTCCGCGCCCAGGGCGCGTGGCAGAACGGCGGCTACATCGAGCTGGGCCTGCTCGCCGCGCTCGGCGCCGCCCTGATCAAGGCCGAGACCGACAACGTCGTCGTCGCCCGGGCGAAGTCGGGCCTGCCCGCCGATCCGCCGACCGGCGACCGCGCGTTGCGCCCGGAGTCGACCGGCCTGGCGCTGGCGCGCGAGGCCGCCTCGCTGCTGAAGCTGCACCGCATCATCGGCGCGGTCGAGCTGTCCCTGCTGATCGTGGTGGCCGCGGTCGTCGACCACTTCACGCACGACCTGACCGCGACGAGGGTCCTCGCCGTCGCCGTGGCGGTCGTGGCCGTCCTGCAGACGGGGCTGCACTTCGTCAGCATCGTCGCCTCCCGGAGGCTCAAGTGAACGAGACGCGAGTCGAGTCGGGGAGGCGCGCGTGAGGCTGTCCGTCGTCGTACTGACCATGGGCAACCGCCCGGCCGAGCTCGAACGCGCCGTCAAGAGCGCCCTGAACCAGAAGTACGTCGACGTGGAGGTCGTCCTCGTCGGCAACGGCGCGGACGTCCCCGGCTCCTGGCCGGAGAACGTCAAGGTGCTCCGGCTGCCGGAGAACGTCGGCATCCCGGCCGGCCGCAACCGCGGCGTCGAGGCGTCGACGGGAGAGCTGATCCTCTTCCTCGACGACGACGGCTGGTACGAGTCGCCGGAGCTGGGCGCGCGCCTGCGGGACATGTTCGACGCCGACCCGAAGCTCGGCATCGTCTCCTTCCGGGTGCGCGACCCCGAGGGCGGGCCGGGGGAACGGCGTCACGTCCCCCGGCTGCGCGCCGGTGACCCGCTCCGGTCGTCGGACGTCACGACGTTCCTGGGCGGCGCCTGCGCCATGCGCCGCGCCGTGTTCGACATCGCCGGCGGGCTGCCCGAGGACTTCTTCTACGCCCACGAGGAGACCGACCTCGCCTGGCAGGCCCTGGGCGCCGGATACCGCATCGTGTACGACGCCGAGTCGGTGATGTTCCACCCGGCCGTCGCGCCCACCCGGCACGAGATGTTCTACCGGCTCAACGCCCGCAACCGGGTCTGGCTGGCGCGCCGCAACCTGCCCTGGCCGCTCGTGTTCGTCTACCTGGGCGTCTGGGTGGCGATGACGCTCGTCCGCGAGCGCAAGTGGGCCGCGCTCCGCCCCTGGCTCAGCGGCTTCCGCGAGGGCTGGCGCAAACCGGCGGGCCGCCGCCGCCCGATCTCCTGGGGCACCGTCTGGCGCATGACCCGCCTCGGCCGCCCCCCGGTCATCTAGCCGGGCTCCGGCGCTCTGATGGCCGCCGGGCCGATGCCCCAAAGCCTCAGAGCCGGACGAACGTAACTCCGGGGTGTGGTGTCTCATCCCGCGCCGTCTACTGAGGCGAGAAATTTCTTGCCTCAGTAGACGGCGCAGAACACGACGGCCTCCCGCCGGGCTTCACCTCATTCCGCGCCGGCGTCGCCCCGCCCGGCGAGGACGGCCTGCCAGTCGGGGGCGGTGGTGAGGACGGTGAGGCGCTGGGTGGCGCGGGAGACGGCGACGTAGAGCGTGCGCAGGCCCATCCGCGAGTAGTCCGCGATCTCGCCCGGCTCGACGATCAGGGCCGCGTCGAACTCCAGGCCCTTCGCCTCGAGCGCGTCGAGGACCTGCACGCGCTCCGGGAGGCCGGGCAGCGGCGGGACCGCGTGGCCGACCGGCAGGATGACGCCGACGGTGCCCTCGACCGCGTCGGCGAGGGCGGCCGCCTCGGCGCGGACGTTCCCGTCGAGAGCCCGGACATGGCGGATCAGCGGGAGGTGGCCCGAGGCGCGCACCGCGCGGGCGGGCCGGGCCTCCGGCACCGCGCGGGCCAGCACCCGCGCGGCCACCTCCGCGATCTCGGTCGAGTTGCGGTAGTTGGTGGTCAGCTCGAAGGTGTGGCGGGGGCGGCGGCCGAGAGCGGCGTCCATCGCCTTGCCCGCGGCGGCGGAGTCCTCCCAGGCGCTCTGCGCCGGGTCCGCGACGATCGTCCAGGTCGCGTGCCGGCCACGCCTGCCGAGCATGCGCCACTGCATCGGTGACAGGTCCTGCGCCTCGTCCACGACGATGTGGGCGTACTCCACCGGGAGGTCCTCATCGTCCTCGTCGTCGCGGCGCAGGGCCTGCTCGCGGCGCTCGACGTAGGTCGTGAGCTCCCGCAGCGTCGGCTCGTCGTCGTCATCGCTCTCGACCCGCTCGCCCGTGAAGACGTTCACGCCGTCGATCACGAACGGATCCTCCGCCTTGCGCTTCCTCGAGCTCCGGGCCGGCCGCGGCCGGGGCCCGAGGATGACGCCGGCCTCGTCGAGCAGCGCGATGTCGAGGTACGACCACGGGCCCTGCCAGGACTCCGCGAGCGACTTGACCTGCCGGTCGGTGAGGGAACGGCCGGCGGCGCGGCGCAGCCGGTCCGCGTCGGCCAGCGAGCGCAGCACGTCGGCCGGGCGGCGGACCGGCCACCAGGCGCGCAGGAACTCCACGAAGCGCCGCTCGTCGCGGACGTGCTCGGTGAAGGCCCTGCGGGTCGTGGGGGCGTCGTCGAGGCCGCCGACCTCCTGGAAACGCTCCCAGAGGGCGGTGAGGAGGAGCTCGGCCGCGCGGGGATAAGCGGTGTTCACCGCGCCGTGCGCGCTGCGGTGGACCTCCCGGCGGACGCGGTCCAGCGCGTCCCGGCCCAGCGCGACGACGACGCCGCGGTAGACCGTGCGGAGCTCGTCCGGGCTGCCCGGCGGGGTGTCCTGGACGGCGCGGCGGAGCAGGCGCGTCATCGTGGGGGCGCCCTTGAGCCGGGCCAGGTCCGGCGCGTCGTGGCCGGCCGCCTCCGAGCCCGGGACGAGGTCGCCGAGCGAGCGCAGGGTGGCGCCGCCCTCACCGAGGGACGGCAGGACGCGTTCGATGTAGGCGGTGAACCGAGGGTTCGGGCCGACGATCAGCACGCCGCGCGAGCCGAACCGGCGCCGGTGCCGGAACAGCAGGTACGCGACGCGGTGCAGGGCGACCGCGGTCTTGCCGGTGCCGGGACCGCCCTGGACGATCACGGTGCCGTCGGCGGCGGCGCGGATCACCTCGTCCTGCTCCCGCTGGATCGTGGCGACGATGTCCCGCATCACGCCCTCCCGGCTGCGGGCCAGGGAGGCCAGGAAGGCGCCGTCGCCGACGATCGTGAGGTCGGGGCGGGCGTCCGGGATGAGCAGGTCGTCCTCCAGGTCGACGACCTTGCGGCCCCGGCAGTGCAGCACGCGGCGGCGTACGACGCCCCGAGGGTCCTCCGGGGTCGCGCGATAGAACGCCTCGGCCGCGGGAGCGCGCCAGTCGATCACGAGCGAGTCGTGCTCGCTGGTGCGGACGCCGATCCGCCCGACGTACAGCGTCTCGCCGCCGACCAGGTCGAGACGCCCGAAGACGAGACCCTCCTCGGCGACGTCGAGCGCACGGCTCCGTACGGCGGCCTGGTGGACCATCGCGTCGCGGTCGACCAGCGAGCCCTTCGTACCGGCCTGCGCCTGGCGGTACCCCTCCTCGAGCATCCGGCGGGCGGCCGCGCGCATCTCCTCGAGGCGTGCGTACGCCTCGTCGACGCGGGCCTGCTCCGCGGCGATCTGCTCGTCCTTGACGGTGGGCACCATGGAGCAATTATCGGTGTGACGCGTCCGAACCCCGTACCCTCGGCAGTTGGTCGAGGAGGAACACCAATGGGAGGTGATCACGGTCGAGTCCACGCGGAGCCGTAGGCAGGTCATCACGAGCGCCCTGACGGCCCTGCTGGCCGTGATCGTCGGCGGGGTGCTGGCCGACCATTTCGTCCTCCAGGCGGAGTGGTGGCAGGTGAACCGCACCGTGACGCAGGCGCCGGAGCCGCCACTGCGCGACCTGGGGCCGCCGGCGACGCCGGTGACCACGAGCTGGCAGCTGAGCACGCCCGTCGGCGACAGTGACCTGCCCGCCTACGACCGGGTGGCGTACTCCATCGTCCAGGGCCAGCTCGTCATCGTGTCCGGACACGGCCTCGACGTACGGGACGCCCGTACCGGCGAGGAGCGGTGGCACTACTACCGCGCCGAGTGGTCCATGCTCGGCTGGGCGCGCACCGGGCAGGTGCTCGTCGCGTACCTCGAACGGACCGGGCACCGCGGCAACCGCCTCATGGTGGGCCTGGACGCGGTGCACGGCACGCTGCTGTGGCGGCAGCGCGGCGACGTGCCCTCCGTGATCGACCGGACCACGCTGCGCTGGCCGGCCGCCGGCGGTGTGGTGTTCGTCACGGAGGACGGGCGGCACACGCTGTACGGGCGTTCGGCCACGACGGGGCGGCGGCTGTGGACCAAGCGGCTCCCGCACGGCTGCCTGCTGCCCGAGGCGGTGCCGTACGCCTCGGACAGCAGTGAGAGCATCGCCGCGTTCAGCATCGACTGCGGCGCGCGCGACCGGGTCCTGGTCGTCGATCCGCAGAAGGGCCGGACGAGGTTCACCGTCCTCACCCGGAACACCGCGCGCTCGGCGATCGCGGTCGGCGGCGACGTCACGGTCGTCTTCGACGGATCGTCGCTGCAGGCGTTCGACGGGAAGGGGCACGCCTTCCTGCGCCGCGCCGGTCAGGACGTGTGCCACAACATGTGCCCGATCGCGGTGACCGCCGGCCATCTGCTCGTCGCCTACGAGACCGGGCAGCGGTCCGAGGACGCGACGCCGACCCGCCGCCTGGAGTCGGTGGACATCGCGACGGGCGCGTCGTCCTGGTATCGGGACATGCCCGGGTACACCGCCCTGTCGGTCGCCGGCGGCCTGGTGTACGGGCTGCGGTCGCGGCTCGCCGATCCGCTGCTGCCCGCCGGGGTGGACGTCATCGATCCGGTCAGCGGGAGCGGCACCACCGTGCCGATCCCGGTGGTCCTGCGGGCCGGCCTGGACGGCGTCCGGCCCTGGCTCGCCGCGGGCGGAGGGCTGCTGTACGTCGCCGCGCCGGCCGCGCGCCCGCGCCCGTTCGGCGCGGCCCGGCTGGTGGCGCTGCGCGGCGGGATGCGCGGCGAGGGACCGCCGGAGCTCGCGGGCGTGCCGCCCCACCGGTGGCCGGACGCCTGCTCCCTGCTGCCCAAGCGCGACCTGCCGCGCGGCTACGCCGGCGAGCCGACGCCGACGACCGTCGACGGCCTGCGGCTCCCCGCGGGCTGCACGTTCCGGCCGCGCCACGGCCACGGGCGGGACAACGGGCCGGAGCGGGAGGCAGGCGTCCTGTCGGTCACGGTTCAGTGGGTCGCCGCCGATACCCGCACCGCCGAGGCGCTGTTCGGGGCGGCCCGTGACACCCAGAACGGCACGCAGGTACGAGCCGGGGACCAGGCGTACGCGACCGGAACGTCATCCGGAACGGTCGTGATGCGGGTCGGCAGCACGGTCGTGACCGTCAGCTCCGGGCTGCCCGACACGGCGACGCGGCTGGCGACGGTGGTCGCCGCCCGGCTGCGCAGCGCCGCCTGACCCGCGGCAGGACAGCTCGGCGGCCTCAGACCACCCGGGGGGACAGCTCGGTCGCCGTGTCGGCGGCGGAGTGGGCCCAGTCCTCGAGCTGGGCGACGAACAGCCGCGCCTGCTCGGGCCAGTGGAAGCGCGCGCGGGCGGCCTCGTGCCCGCGCTTGCCCATCTCCAGCCGCATCGCCGGGTCGTCGCGCAGCCGCCGGACCGCCGCGGCCGTCGCCTCGGGATCCTCGAACGGCACGACGAGACCGCAGTTCGCCTCGCCGACGATGCGGGCGGCGATCGGGTTGGGCGTGCTGATGACGGGGATGCCGCGGGCCATGTACTCGACGACCTTCGTGGGCATCGAGTGCCGGTAGTTGGGCGTGTCGTGCAGCAGGGACAGCCCCGCGAGGGCGCCCTCCGCCATGCGCAGCGCCCGGTCGTTCGGCACGAACCCGTACCAGCGCAGGATGCCTTCGCGCTGGGCGTCGCGCAGCAGCGGCCGTACGTCGGCGTCCGCGCCGCCGATCAGGTCGAGCATGATGCCGTCGGCGTGCACCAGGCGGGCCAGCGTGATCAGCTCGCGCACGCCCCGGGCGAACGACAGCTGCCCGACGTAGATGATCCGGTCGTCGCCGGGCGGGGCGGGCGGCGCGTCCGGCACGTGGGTGGTGTTGGGCACCACCGGGTGCGGCCGGCGGAACCGGTCCTGGTACCCGTCCTCGGCCAGCAGCAGCTTCAGCCGCCGTTCGGCGCGGAGCTCCATCCGGCGTACGGCGAACCGCAGCGGGATCCGGAGGGGAGCGGGCAGCCAGCCCTTCGCGCCGAGCGCGGCCGCGGTGTCCTCGTGCACGTCCCAGACGGTGCGTGAGCGCAGCCGGTGCGGCACCGCGAGCAGCAGCTCCGGGTCGTGCAGCAGGAGGATGTCGGCCTCCTCCGCGTGCGCTGCGAGGGTGCGGCGGGCCTGCCGGAGGGCGCGCAGCCGGTTCCGGCCGGTCGCCCTGGGCACATCGAGCGGATCGATCTCCGGCCAAGGCGCCACATTGCACGCCCGAAAGGGCGCCACATAAGTCACGTCGTGGCCCGCGTCCAAAAGCGCGCGGATCTGCCGGTGCAGAATTCGCGCGTCCTCCGGATGGTGCACGACGGTGCACACGAAAATCCGCATCGCTCTCACTTCACCGGGAGTCTCGCGGCCATGGGCGAACATTCGGTGAATTCCATGAGGCCATGAGGTCACAGAAGTTCGACGCGTTCGGCGGCCATTTCCTCGACGCGGCGCGTGCTGCCCCGGGTGTCGAACAGCAGCCGCGCGTGCCGGGTCAGGCTCTCGGCGTCGTACTCCCGGTGGTCGGTGAGAACGATCACGAGGTCGGCCTCGGCGAGCGCCGTGTACAGCACGCGGGCGCGCGGGATGTCCTCGCCGTCGACCTCCCAGGACTCGACGTGCGGGTCGTGGAAGCTCAGGTCGGCGCCCATCTTCCGCAGCCGCCGGGCGACCGGGCGGGCGGGCGACTCGCGCTGGTCGGCGATGTCGGGCTTGTACGTCACGCCGAGCAGGAGCACCTTGGCGCTCTTCATCGCCAGGCCCTCGCGGTTGAGCAGGGCCTGCGCGCGCTCGACGACGTAGCGCGGCATCCGGTCGTTGATCTCCTGGGCGAGCTCGACGAACCGGAACGGGTACCCGAGGGATCGGACCTTGTAGGACAGGTAGTTCGGGTCGATCGGGATGCAGTGCCCGCCGACGCCGGGGCCCGGGTAGAACGCCTGGAACCCGAACGGCTTGGTCGAGGCGCAGCCGATCGCGTCCCACAGGTCGATGCCGAGCTCGTGGCAGAACACCGCCATCTCGTTGACCAGCGCGATGTTGACGTGTCGGTAGGTGTTCTCCAGCAGCTTGGCCATCTCGGCCTCGCGCGTGCCCTTGGCCTGCACGACCTGGTCGACGAACTTGCCGTAGAACGCGGCGGCGGAGTGGGCGCAGGCCGGCGTCAGGCCACCGACGATCTTCGGGGTGTTCCGGACGCCGTAGACCGGGTTGCCCGGGTCGATCCGCTCCGGGGAGAAGGCCAGGTGGAAGTCCTCGCCCGCGACCAGGCCAGACTCCTCCAGGATCGGCCGGACGACCTCCTCGGTGGTGCCCGGGTAGGTCGTCGACTCCAGCACGACGAGCGTGCCCGGGTCCAGGTGCCGGGCGACCGTCTGCGACGCCGACCGGACGGCCGTCAGGTCGGGGCCGCCGTCGTTCGACAGCGGCGTGGGCACGCAGATCACGATGGTGCGCGCACCGTCGAGGATGTCCTCGTCCCGCGTCGGCGTGAAGCCGGCGGCGAGCATCTGCTCGACCTCCTCGGCGCTCACGTCGTCGACGTGCGAAAGGCCGGCCTTGAGCCCGGCGACGACACGCGCGTCGCGATCCAGCCCGCCGACCCGGAGGCCGGAGCGGGCGGCCTCCCGCACGAGCGGGAGGCCGACGTAGCCAAGTCCGATGACCACCAGATCCACCAGGTGGCTCCCTTCACGATGCTGCGGAGGCGATGTCCCGGTAGGCGCCGAGACAGCGGGCGGTGACGGCCCGCCAGGTGCGGTTCGCCGCGACCCACTCTCGGGCCGCGTGTCCGATTTCGCCGCGTAGCTTTGGACTGTAAATCAGCTGGTCGAGGCAATTCGCCCAGGCTTCCGCGTCTTCCGGAAGAGTTAACGTCCCCGTCACGCCCGGTTCGATGATTTCGCGAATCGCCTTGACATCACTTGCTATTACTGGGAGTCCCCCTGCCATCGCCTCGAGCGGTTTCAGCGGAGTCACCAACTGGCACACCCGGTCCGCCCTTCGCGGGACCGCGAAAACATCGAGGACTGCGTGATACCGACGTACCTGATCGACCGGCACCCGGCCGGTGAAGATCGCCGGGACCTTGAGCTCGGCGGCGCGGCGCTCGAGCGCCGGTCGCTCGGGGCCGTCGCCGACGAGCAGGAGCGTGAAGTCGCGCCGCAGCGCCGCCGCCTCGATGAGCGTGTCGATGCCCTCGAAGCCGTAGAACGTCGACGTCAGGCCCACGACGACGTCGTCCTCGGCGATGCCGAGGTCGGCGCGCAGCTTCCCGCCGTCCGGCAGGGGCTCCAGGAACTTGTCGTCGACGGCGTTGGGCACGACGAGCACGTCACCGACGCCGCCGCGTCCCTGGATCTCGGCGCGCATCGCCTCGCCGAGCGTCACGACCAGGTCGGCGTCGCGCATCCGGGCGGTCTCCAGTTCCCGGGTGAGCCGGTAGAACTCATCCTCCGTCGACCGCGCCGGGTCCCGCGACAGCCAGGAATCCTCCAGGAAGCCGCGGACCTCGTAGACCACGGGCAGGCCGTACCGG
Source organism: Actinoallomurus acanthiterrae (assembly GCF_054775715.1). Classification (NCBI taxonomy): domain Bacteria; kingdom Bacillati; phylum Actinomycetota; class Actinomycetes; order Streptosporangiales; family Thermomonosporaceae; genus Actinoallomurus; species Actinoallomurus acanthiterrae. The sequence goes on from NZ_BAAHCO010000001.1 coordinate 1,695,498, forward strand.
CGCCGCAGTTCCAGCGCGACGGCCGCGTTGAGGTGGTTGCTGGCCGCGTGCAGCACGGTCGGCCGCAGCTCCTCGACGAGGCGTCCGGCCAGGTCGGCGGCCTTGCGCACCTCCTGTACGGGTCCCTTCGGCGGCAGCCAGGGGAGCAGCCGGTGGTAGGGGATCCCGTCGACCTCGCACGTCGCCCGCGCGTCCCGGACGCCCTGCGTCAGGGGGTACCCCAGCCGGGTCACGACGTGCGGGTCCAGGCCCAGCTCGCGCTGGGCGGACACGATCCGGTGCGTCCGCACCGTGTACCCGGCCTGCGTGCGCGGCAGCGCATTCGTGACCAGGTGCAACACCGTGTTTCCGTTGACCGCGGAGCGTGGGGCCGGGGGGCGCGGCGCGGCGGCGTCGGCCAGCAGCGCGCGCAGATCCTCGGTCTCGCGGTCCTGGCGCTGCGGGGCCGGCGCGGCGAGCGCGCGGTACCGCGCGCGGATTCCGGCGGGGGCCACACGAAGGGCCAGCCGTACGGCCAGCCGGACCGCCCGTCGTGGATCGGCACGGGCGTGCCGCCACGCCAGCACCGTCCAGAAATAGATCATCTTGGCCACCTGCATGGCGGGCGAGGTTAGGGATCGTCCGTGAACGAAAGGGAAACGCAACAGTGATCGCGCATGTCCTCGGCGCCCGGCCGAACTTCGTCAAGGCGGCCCCGGTGATCGCCGCGCTGTCCGAGACGGGCCGCGAGCAGCGAGTGATCCACACGGGGCAGCACTACGACGAGCGCATGTCGGAGGTGTTCTTCCGCGACCTGGGGCTTCCCGAGCCCGACGTGAACCTGGAGGTCGGCTCCGGAAGCCACGCCGGACAGACAGCGGCGATCATGGTGGCGCTGGAGAAGGAGTTCATCGAGCGTTCACCCGAGCTCATCATGGTGTACGGCGACGTGAACTCCACCATCGCCGCCGCCCTCGTCGCGGCCAAGCTCCACATCCCGGTCGCCCACGTGGAGGCGGGCCTGCGCAGCTTCGACATGACCATGCCGGAGGAGGTCAACCGCCGGCTCGTCGACCAGCTGTCGAACCTGTGCTTCGTCACGAGCCCGGAGGCCGTCGGCCACCTCGCGGCCGAGGGCGTGAATGTGGACCGGGTCCACTTCGTCGGCAACCCGATGATCGACACGCTGCTCGCGCACCTGGACAAGTTCGACACCGAGGCCGTACGGCGGTCGTACGACCTGCCCAAGCGGTACGCCGTCGCGACCCTGCACCGGCCCGCGAACGTCGACGACCCGGAGGTCGCGGCCGGCCTGGTCAAGCGGCTGCACGAGATCGCCGAGCTGGTGGACGTCGTCATGCCGGTGCACCCGCGCGGCCGGAAGGTGCTCACCGAGGCCGGGCTGGACGCCCACCCGCGCGTGCGCCTGCTCGAGCCGCTCGGCTACGTGGAGTTCGTCGCGGCCGTACGCGGCGCGGCGGCCGTCGTCACCGACTCCGGCGGCGTGCAGGAGGAGACGACGATCCTCGGCGTGCCGTGCCTCACCCTCCGGCCCAACACCGAGCGGCCGATCACGATCACGCACGGCACGAACCGGCTCGTCACCGCCGACGACGTGGTGCCGGCGGTCGCCGAGGCCCTGGCAGCGGGGCGCGGCGAGCGGGAGCACCCGCCGCTGTGGGACGGCCACGCCGGACCGCGCATCGCCCGCGTCGTGGAGGGATGGCTCGGTGGCTGACCGGCAGGTTGCCCGGCTGAAGGCGGCTCTGGCCGACCGGGAGGCCCGGGTCCAGATCCTCGAGGCGCGGGTCGCCGCCCTGGAGGGCTCGACCTCCCTCAAGGTGGGCCGGGCCGTCACCGACGCCGCTCGCAGGCCCGGCAAGGGCGTCGTCCAGCTGCCGCGCGAGCTGTACCGCATGTGGCGGCACCGGGGCGCGCCGAACGTCGTCACGTCCGTCGACGCGCGCGAACGGCCGATGTTCACCGCGCGCGACGAGGACCGGCTGATCGCGGCGGCGCCCGCGACGGGTCTCGTGGTCGCCGGCGTGCTGGGCCCGGCCGCGACCGAGTCCCTGGAGGGCGTCGCGCACGTCGTGCCGCTGATGCCGCACGACGCCGCCCTGGTCCTCGACACGACCGACGTCGACCTGGTGATCGTGGACGCGGCCGCCGGGGAGCCCGGCGGGCCGTGGGCGTACCTGGGCGTCCCGGGCGTGCCCGACCGGGACCGGGCGCTCCTCGCGCTGCTGGGCGTGGCCCGTGACCGGGGCCGTCCCGTCGTGCTGGCCGGCACCGCCCCGGCGATCGCCGGATTCGGCTGGGACGCCACCGTGCCGCCCGGCACGCCGATCGCCGAGGCGCTGCCCGGCCTGTGCGCCCGGTTCGGCATCGAAGAACTCACATGACCCTGCGAGAAGGAGAACGCGTGCGCGCTCTCGTGTACGGCGACGTCGACCTGAACATCATCGACGGGTCGGCGATCTGGGCCCAGGGCATGGTGCAGGCGCTGCGGGTCGCCGGCGTCGAGGTGACGCTGGTCCTCAAGGCCCCGGTGAAGACCGGACGCCTCGTCGACCCGCTGGAGCGGCTGTCCGGCGTGACCGTGCGGCGCCGGCCCGAGGACGCGACCACCTCGCTGACCGTCGAGGAGGCCGCGGGCCTGCTCACCGAGCTCGACGCCGAGGAGCCGTACGACCTGGTGGTGGTGCGCGGCAAGCGGCTCGCCGTACGCCTCACCGCGACACCCCTGGCCGGGCGGCTGTGGACGTACCTCACCGACGTGCCGCAGACCGTCGCCGAGCTGGACGGGAAGACGCGCGGCGAGCTGGCGGCGGTCGCCAAGGCCTCGCGGTTCCTGCTCTGCCAGACCGAGGAGCTCCGCTGCCACCTGGAGGGCGTGCTGCACAAGGCGGCGGGCAAGTGCGTGCTGTTCCCGCCCGTCGTCGCGCTGCCCGAGGGCCTCGAGGCGGCCGAGGAGAAGACGCCCCACCGGCCGCTGAAGCTCGTCTACACGGGCAAGTTCGCGCCGCGCTGGAACACCTATGAGATGACCGCGCTGCCGCGCCGCCTGGCCTCCCGCCGGATCGACGCCGAACTCCACATGGTCGGCGACAAGATCCACCATGACCGGAAGGACCCCGGCTTCTCCCGCCGGATGCGCGTGGCCCTGGAGTCGACGCCCGGCCTGACGTGGCACGGCGGCCACCCGCGCGCCGAGGCGATGCGCGTGTCGTCCGGATGCGACGTCGGGCTGTCCTGGCGCCACCCGGAGCTCGACGCGAGCCTGGAGCTGTCCACCAAGGTCCTGGAGATGGGCGCGCTCGGCCTGCCGGTGGTCCTCAACCGCACCCCGATGCACGAGAACCTCCTCGGCGCCGATTACCCGCTGTTCGCCGCGACCGAGGACGACGTCGTCGACGTGCTGGCCGAGGTGACCGACCCGGAGGTCTACGCGCTGGCCCGCCGCCGGTGCCTGGACGCCGCGAAGGCGTTCACGCTCGACGCGGCGGCCGGCGCTCCGGACGTACCTGGGGCAGGCGTTCCCGCCGCCGCTGCGCGAGGGGTCCGAGCGTACGACGCGCGTCGTCGTCGCGGGACACGACCTGAAGTTCTTCACGCGGCTGCTCGACCACTTCGGCTCGATCCCGGACGTCGAGGTGCGCGTCGACCGCTGGCCCGCCCTCGGCACCCACGACCCGAAGGTCAGCGCCGAGCTGGCCGAGTGGGCCGACGTCATCATCTGTGAGTGGTGCGGGCCGAACGCCGTCTGGTACACCGAGTGGCGCAAGAAGCACGGCCGCCCGGACCAGCGGCTCATCGTGCGGCTGCACCGCTTCGAGCTGTACGGCGCGTGGCCGGGACGGCTGGACATCGACCTGATCGACCAGGTCGTCTGCGTGAGCCCGTCGTACGCGGAGCTGACCCGCAAGATGACCGGCTGGCCGGCCGAGAAGATCACCGTGATCCCCAACTGGGTGGACGTGGCGCAGTTCGACCGGGCCAAGCTCCCGGGCGCGCGGTACCACCTCGGGATGATCGGCGTCGCGCCGTGGCGCAAGCGCCTCGACCTGGCCGTGGACGCCCTGGAGGAGCTGCGGCGGGAGGACCCGCGGTTCACGCTGTTCGTGAAGTCGAAGCTGCCGTGGGACCTGCCCTGGATCTGGAACCGCAGCGAGGAGCGCGAGGCGTACGAGGCGCTGTTCCGGCGGATCCGGCGCTCGCCGCTGCTGGCGCGCTCGGTCGTCTTCGACCCGGCCGGTCCGGATGTCGCCGCGTGGCTGCGCCGCATCGGCTTCGTGCTGTCCACGAGCGACGACGAGAGCTTCCACCTGGCGCCCGCCGAAGGCATGGCGTCCGGGGCCGTTCCCGCGCTGCTCGGCTGGCCGGGCGCGGACACGATCTACGATCGGCGCTGGATCCACGAGTCGCCGTCCGCGATGGCCCGGGGCATCGCCGCGATCGTCGCGGACGGGCGCTGGGACGACGAGAGGGCGCGGGGCCACGCGGAGCTCGCGCGGTCCTACGCCCTCGATCTCGTCGCCGAGCGGTGGGTGGAGCTGCTCAGGCCTTCTGCGGACGCCGTAGCGGCACGAACGCCCACGACATATCCGGCTCAAGCGCCCAGTGCATGACCTTGCGGACCGGCGGGGTGCAGAGCAGTGTCGCGAGCACCGCGCCGGTCGCCGCAGTCCCCAGCACGCCCGGGATGGTGTGCAGGAACGCCGGGTCGTACCAGCCCATGTACTCCATCCCCTTCGTGAAGAAGCCGTGGAGCAGGTAGGCGTACAGCGTCGCGCCGCCCAGGCCGGTGAACCACGTCTCACGGGTCGGCACGAGTGACAGGAACGCCGCCACCAGGATGGTCGCCGCGGTCATGAGCCCGAGCCGCATGGCCGAGCCGGTGAGGTTGTCGACGTGCATCGCGGCGTTGCCGCTGCGCCAGTACACCCACTCGGTGGTCATGTGCCGGTCCGCGACGAAGAGGACGAACGCGAACCCGGCGACGAGGGTCAGCGCGCCGAGCACCCGAGCCTTCCGCTGCTTCAGCAGCTCGAAGTGCTTCGGCTTGAGCATCAGGCCCAGGACGTAGAAGGGCACCAGGCCGAACACGCGGTTCATCTCCAGGTCGTCCGGCAGGTCGCTCATGCCCGCGAGCAGGGAGACGCCCACGGCGGCCGCGACCGGCCACCGGATCTGCTGCCAGACCGGCGTGGACAGGCGCCACAGGAAGAGCGCCATCAGGAACCAGGTCAGGTAGTACGGGTCGAGCAGGCTGATCTCGAAGCTCGCGTTGCCGACCGCCCAGTGGTACGTGGAGTACGCCGTCTCGAAGACGACGTACGGCACGCCCAGGTTGGTGATCAGCTTGCGCGCCTTGCCCCCAGAAAACGTGAAGTTCCGGGAGAAGTAGCCGGTGATCACGATGAACACCGGCATGTGGAACGTGTAGACGAACAGGTAGAGCGCGTGCGCGACGCGGACGTCGCGCAGGTCCACGATCGAGTGGCCGGCGACGACCAGCACGATCGCGAGGAACTTCGCGTTGTCGAAGAACGGATCCCGCCGGCGGCGCGGCGGAGGCGGGGCCTCGTCGCGTATGACCGGTAGATCAGGGGTCGTGACGGGGGCCTGCGGGCCTTCGGCGGAGTGTGTGATCGGTGTGGTCATCGATTCCAGAGATGTGGGCTGGCCGTCCGGGTCGAGAATCGACCATACAGACAGTCAGCGGCACATGCAGGGCGACCCCCGAACTCTCAGCGGGCTTTCAGCTACACAGGGTCTACGACTTGTCCGAGCACGGGTCCTCGGCGGCGTTCACCGCGCCCGCCGAACTCGAGGCCGGGATGTTCGTCGACTGCCCGCTCTTCAGGCCCTGCCAGTCCGGTCCCAGGACGAGGTCCACGGTCCCGGCCGGGGTGGTCTGCCCGGCGACGGGCTTGGCATCTGGGACCACCTGGGCGAGCGCGGCGGCCTGCTGGTCGGCGCCGGCGCCGTAGAGCACCTCGGTCTTGTCGGGCTTCGTGCCGGCGAAAGTGCCGACCTTCCCGACCTGGTACCCCCGCTGGGTGAGCTGGTCGCCGGCCCGAGCGGCCAGGCCGGGCGTCGTCGTGCCGTTGAGCACCCGGACCTTCACCTGCGACGGCTGAAGGTTCACCTTCTTGGCCGGCGTCGTGGACTCCACCTTGTTGTCGTTGCGGATCGCGGAGAACAGGTTGTTCGCGTCCGGCTGCTTCCAGGCGATGCGGTTCGGGTCGGTGGGGTAGGGACCCCACGGCACGGTGATGAACTGCACCTTGCCGGCCGACATGCCCTGCACGCTGCCGGCGACCTTCTTCATCTCGTCGACCGTGAAGTCCTTGTCGGTCGTGACGGACTTCGTCATGGCGTCGAGGAAGCTCAGCAGCTTCGACGGGTTGGTCAGCGTGCCGTTGCTCGTCGCCGCCTTCACGACGGCGCCCAGGAACTTCTGCTGGCGCTTGATGCGGCCCAGGTCGGAACCGTCACCGAGGCCGTGCCGCATGCGGACGTAGGCCAGCGCCTGCTCGCCCTTGACGGTGTGCCGTCCAGCGCTCAGATACAGCTTGCTCGACTTGTCGGCGACGCGCTTGGGCAGGCAGATCTTCACGCCGCCCAGCGCGTCCACGACCCGCTTGAACCCCGAGAAGTCGACCTTGGCGAAGTGGTCGATCCGGATGCCGGTCAGCGTCTCGATCGTGTGCCACGTGCAGCCGGCGCCGCCGTTGTTGAACGACTCGTTGATCATTCCCAGGTGCGCCGGGATCGTGTGACCGGTGGTCGACTTGCACTGCGGCAGCTGCACCATCGAGTCGCGCGGGAAGCTGATGCCGACGGCCTTTGACCCGCCCGGCGACAGGTGCAGCAAGATCATCGTGTCGGAGCGTTCGCCGACGTCCCGCCCGTACTTGGCGTTCGCGCCGTTCCGCTGGTCCGAGCCGATGAGCAGCACGTTGAGCGACTTGTTCAGCTTCGGGGGCCGCTTGCCGCCCAGCTGGTTGGCGACGTCCTCGTGATGGATGTTGCCCTCGAGCTTCCGGTACGCCGCGTAGGCCGCGAGGCTCGTGCCGACCAGAATGACCGCCATCGCGATGGACGCCCAGCCGATGACGCGCCACCACATCCCCCGCTTCGGCGGGGGACCGGACGGGTAATCCTGGTCGAGGTACTCGTAGTCGATCATCGGCCTCATAGGCTAGGGGTAGGGCGCGGAACGGTCGATCCGGTCAGATCACGGAAGTCACATGTTCTACGGCGATTCGGCGTTCCAACCTTGATTCGTCGAGGTTTTGGCAGATTATTACTGATCCGTCGGAGGTCAAGGGGCCCAGCAAACCTCTGAGGATTCCTTCAGGTGTGTCGAAGCCCACAGTAGTGAGCACCCGGGCACCCTCCGGCGTGCCCAACGCCCGGGCCTCGGCCACGAGTTCCGCCCCGGTCAGGGCCCGGTCGGCGAACTCCACCGCGGGCGCGTCGGGGTCGAGGACGGCCCCCGAGAAGCGGTCGCCGTACGCGCGGACCTCCACGGCGTAGTCGGTGACGCCCGGCGGGCAGTCCGCCAGTGGCGCGCCGAGGGCATGGAGCGACAAACCGACCACGTCAGCACTCGTGCCGGCCGCTTCGGCCAGCCGAGAGGGCCCCGCCGCTACGATGTCGGCGTCGCCCGGGATGGCTCCGTCGCCGACCGGCACCGCCGTCAGCCCGGCCGACCAGCACGCGAACAGCCAGACGGCGGTCTGCCAATGCCCCGGAAGGGCGAGGACCACCCGTCCGGACGGTACCGCACCGAGCCCGTCGACCAGCAGGTTCGCGGTCTTGGCCACCCAGTTGTCGAACGTCTTGACCGACAGCTCGACACGTTCACCGGTGGCGTCGTCGTAGAAGGTGACGAGCGGACGGGACGGGTCGGCGGCCAGCGCCCCGCGCAGGAGCTCAACGGGATGTGACATGAAAGTGAAGATTACGGCCACCCGGGCTCTCGGCTCACGTGACCGTTACTCTCCGGACTCGATGGACGACATCGACGGAGGGCCCGGGGCGTCTCGGGCAGGCCTCCTTCTCGCGCGCCTCACCGTCGCCCCGGTCCTCCTCCTGGTCTCCTGGCTGGTGGTCGGTCTGCCGCTGCTGATGGCGGGGGTGTTCCGGCCGTGGGCCGCGATCCCGCTGTTCGTCGTGGTCGCGGGGCCCGTGCTGACCTTCGGCCTGCGGGCGGTCCGGCCGGCCGGATCCCGGGCCGGTTCCCCTGGTGGCCGGTGGCGGGCGTGCTCGCGGTCGCGGTGGCGTTCGGCGCGCTGCAGCTGGTGATGTGCTCCCAGCAGATCGTCGTGCGCCGGGACCCGGCGTCGTACTTCAACTTCGCGACCTGGCTGGAGGGCCACGGATCCCTGCCGATCCCGCAGATGCGCTGGGCGTTCGGCGGCGGAGACGGCGCGCTGACGTACGGCAGCCCGGCGTTCTACCAGCGCGGCGGCGTCCTCGTGCCGCAGTTCATGGCCGGGATGCCGCTGACCGTCACGCCGGGCGGCTGGCTCGGCGGCCCGTACGCGACGCTGGCGATGATGCCCCTGATCGGCGCGCTGGCCCTCATCTCGTTCGCGGGCGTCGCGGCCCGCCTCATCGGCCCCCGGTGGGCGCCCGTCGCCGCGCTGGCGCTCGGGCTCACCTGGCCGATGATGATGGTCTCCCGGTCGATCTACAGCGAGACCGGCGCCCTCATCCTGATGCTCGGCGGCCTGGCCCTCACGCTCGACGCCCTCCGGTCGGGCCGCCGCTTCCCGGCGCTGCTGGGCGGGCTGGCGCTCGGCCTGGTGATCCTCGTGCGCATCGACGGCATCCGCGACGTGCTGCCGGTGCTCGCCTTCGCGGGGCTGCTGCTGGCGCTGCGGCGGCGCGCCGGCCTGCCGCTGCTGGCCGGCCTGACGGTCGGCGTCGGCGCGGGCCTCCTCGAAGCCGTCGTGATGTCCCGGCCGTACCTGCACTACCTCGGCGCGTCGCTGCGCCCGCTCCTGTACATCGCGGCGGCGGTGGTCGTCGCCACCGCCCTCGCCAGCCTCGCGATCCGCCGCTGGGGGCTGCCGGACCTCACCCGCTTCCGGCTGCCCGACCTGGCCGTCCCCGCGACCTTCGCGGCGCTGGCCTTCTTCGCCGCCCGCCCGATGTTCCAGATCGTCCGGCGGGTGCCGAACAACAACGACGACCGGGTCAACGCCTCCTTCATCGCCGCGCTGCAGCGGACCGAGCACCTGCAGCTCGACCCGAACCGGCAGTACAACGAGCTGAGCCTGCACTGGGTGGCGTGGTACATCGGCGTTCCCGCCGTCCTGCTGGCCGCCGTGGGCGCCGCCCTGGTCGTGCGCAACCTCCTGCGCCGCCGCCGCACCGACTGGCTCCTGCCGTACGCCCTCATCGTCTGGACCACCCTGGCGACCCTCTGGCGGCCGGGCATCACCCCCGACCACCCGTGGGCGAGCCGCCGCCTGATCGGGATGGTCATCCCGGGCCTGCTGCTGTTCGCGCTGTGGGCCGTCGCCTGGGCGGCGCGCCGCGTGCGGAGGCTCCGCCCCGGGCGTCCGTTCTGGATCGCCCTCGCTGGCGTGGGCGCGCTCCTCATTCTTGTGCCGACCGCGGTCGCCTCGGCGCCGATGGCGTTCGCGCGGACCGAGGAGCGCGAGGTCTCCCAGGCGCAGAAGATGTGCCGCGCCATCGGCCCGAACGCCTCCGTCCTCATCATCGAACGCGTCACCGCCGACCGGTTCACCCAGCTGATCCGTGGCATGTGTCACACGCCCACGGCGCGCGTGCAGATCCACCCCGGCTTCAAGACCGCTCCGAACGAGGACGTGATGAGGATCGTCCGGAAGGTCGCCGCGGCGGGCCGCCGACCGGTCCTGCTCGGCGCCGACGGGTCCGACGTGTCGCCGTACGGGCCGGTCCGCCAGGTCTTCCACATCCACACCCGCCGCGACTCGAGCACGCTGGTTACGGCTCCGCAGGGTACGTGGTCGCTCACGATCAACGTCTGGATGAGCGATCCCATGTACAGAGGGTGAACAGTGCGTACGCTAAGAACCGTGGATCGGACTGGGCGACTATCCTCGCCGGGCGTGACTAACACGCCCCATGTGACGATCGTCCTGCCGTGCTACAACGAGCAGGACCACGTCATCGACGAGGTCGAGCGCATCTGCAAGGCGATGGACGCCAGCGGACACACGTACGAGCTGCTGGCCGTCGACGACTGCTCGACCGACCAGACACTGGCCCGCCTCGAGGAGGCCGCGCCGCACTATCCCAACATGCAGGTGGTTCCGTTCCACCGCAATGGAGGGTCGGGCACCGTCCGGCGGATCGGCTCCCAGCAGGCCCGGGGCGACATCGTCGTCTGGACCGACGCCGACATGACCTACCCGAACGATCGCATCCCGGAGCTGGTCGACGTCCTCGACCAGGACCCGACGGTGGATCAGGTCGTGGGCGCGCGCACCACCGAGGAGGGCACCCACAAGTTCCTGCGGGTGCCGGCCAAGTGGTTCATCCGCAAGACGGCCGAGGTGCTCGCCGGGCAGAAGATCCCCGACTTGAACTCCGGCTTGCGGGCGTTCCGTAAGGACGTCGCCGAGCCGTACCTCAAGCTGCTGCCGCCCGGGTTCTCCTGCGTCACGACGATCACGCTGGCGTTCCTGTCGAACCAGCACGACGTCCGCTACGTGCCGATCGACTATTCCAAGCGGGCCGGCAGCTCGAAGTTCCACTTCGTGCACGACGCCTACCGCTACATCCTGCAGGTGCTGCGGATGGTGATGTACTTCAACCCGCTGAAGGTCCTGATGCCGCTCGCGCTGTGGCTGCTGGGGCTGGGCGTGGCCAAGGGCATCCTCGACATGGTCCTGCACCCGCTGCGGTTCGCGATCAACACTGTGCTGATCTTCGTGACCGGGTTGATCATCGCGTCGATGGCGTTGCTGGCGGACCTGATCGTGCGATCGCGGGGAGACACGTGAGCCGGAGCGACGTGACGGGGAGGCGGGGCCGACCGTGAAGATCGCGATCATCGGCCCCGCGTTCCCGTACAAGGGCGGCGGCGCGCACCACACCACCGAGCTGGCGCACCGGCTGGCCGCCGCCGGGCACGACGTCACGCTGGAGTCGTGGAAGGCGCAGTACCCCTCCTTCCTCTACCCCGGCGAGCAGACGATCGCGACGCCCGAGGGCGAGCCGTTCCCGGGCACCCGGCACGCGCTGGCCTGGTACCGCCCGGACGGCTGGCTGCGCACCGGCCGCCGGCTGCGTTCCCAGGACCTCGTGATCCTCGTCGTGCTCTCGCCCGTGCAGGTCCCGGCCTATCTCGGCATGCTGATGGGCCTCGGCTCCCGCGACGGCACGGGCCCGCAGGTGATCGCGCTGTGCCACAACGTCCTGCCGCACGAGCGCAAGCCGTACGACGTGCCGCTCATGCGGCGGCTGCTGACGCGCGCCGACGGCGCGCTGGTGCACTCGGCACAGCAGGCCCAGCTCGCCCGTGACCTGGCGCCCGGCACTCCGGTGCGCACGGCGGTGCTGCCCGCGCACCTGCCGACGCCCCCCCATGGGACGCCCATCGTCACGGGCGCGCCGGAGGGCCCGTGGAACCGCCTGCTGTTCTTCGGAATGGTCCGGCCGTACAAGGGCCTGGACGTGCTGCTGCGCGCGCTCGCGCGGGTGGACGACGTCGCGCTGACCGTCGCCGGGGAGTTCTGGGGCGGTGCCGAGGAGACCCGCGCGCTGATCTCCTCGCTCGGCCTGGAGGATCGGGTGGAGCTGAGACCCGGGTACGTCCCGGCCGCGGAGGTGCCGGAGCTGTTCGCCCGGGCGGACGCCCTGGTCCTGCCCTACCGCACCGCGACGGCCTCCCAGAACGTCTTCATGGCCTACGAGCACGGCGTCCCGGTCATCGCGACGCGCGCCGGCACCCTCGCCGATCATGTTCGCGAGGGCGTCGACGGCGTGCTGTGCGAGCCCGACGACGTCGACTCGCTCACCGACGCGCTGCGCCGGTTCTACGCACCGGGCGAGCCGGCGCGGCTGCGGACGGGCGTGCGGCCCGTCGACTCCGAGCCGCACTGGGCCGCCTATCTGGAGCAGCTCCTCACGGCCGGACCACTCGTCGGGAGCGGCGCCGGCGGTGAGGAGCGGTCAGCGTAGTTCAGCCCCCGATGTGCGGGGTGATCGCCTTGAGGAGGGCGCGCTTCGGCTTGGCACCGGTGATCTGCTCGACGACCTCGCCGTCCTTGAACAGCAGGAGGGTCGGCAGCCCCATGACGTTGTACTTGCCCGGGGTCGCCTGGTTGTTGTCGTAATCGAGCTTGGCGATCTTCAGCTTGCCCGGCGTACTCGGAGGCGATCTCGTCGAGGACCGGTGCGATCATGCGGCACGGGCCGCACCACGTCGCCCAGAAGTCGACCAGGACGGGCGTGTCGCTCTTCAGGACATCCTGGTCGAACGTCGCGTCCGTCACGGTGATGGGCTCGGCCACGGGAGCCATTGTGTCTCCTTCCGGTACGCCGCACGTGCGGCGTGGGTCAACACCGAACACAAGGCCGGTGGACCTGGCGATATTCCAGCGGGGAGAGGCTATTCGACTGAGCCCGCCCAGGCGGTGATCCGGCCGGGCGCGTCCGGGTGTCAGTCCGCTGGATGCCCGACCGGCTCGGCGTCGTCCTCGATGAGGACGGGGTGGCGGGTGCCGAGGAGTACGGCGGCGCCCGCCCACGCCAGGTCGGCGACCGTGAGGACGACCCGGGAGGCGAGCGCGACGACCAGCGGCGCGCCTGCCGCTGGCAGCACGGGCCCGAGCGTCACGGTCAGCGCGGCCTCCCGCACGCCCACGCCGCCGGGCGCGATGACGATGATGAACCCGGCGGTGAACGCCAGGGCGTACGCCCCCGTGGCGAGGAAGAGGCCGTGCCCGCCGGCCGCCCGCACCAGCAGCCAGGTGTGCGCGCCGAACAGCAGCCAGCCCACCGCCGTCCACGCGACCGAGACGGCCATCGTGCCGAGCCCGGCGGTGCGGGCCAGGGGCTGCCGGCGTGCCAGCCGGAGGGCGCGGTTCAGCGCGAAGGCCAGGACCCGCGGATGCAGCATGGCCAGGAAGATCGGCGCGAGGACGAGCAGCCACCAGTAGCGGCGCGTCGCGTCCGGCGAGGTGAACGGCAGCGTCACGGTGGCGACCGCGCAGCCGGTGGCGATCGTCGTGGCCATGGACAGCACGCCGGCGCTCGCGCCGCGCTCGCGCGGCACGTGGTGCTCCTTGGCCAGCTCCATCTGGGCGACCAGCGCCCACACCGACCCGGGGATGTACTTGCCGAGCTGGGACACGAAGTAGACGCGGACCGCCGCCCGCAGCGGCAGCGGCGAGCCCAGACCGCTCAGCAGGCGGCGCCAGGCCAGCATCCACGCGCCGAGCCCGAGCACCCCCGCCAGCAGCGCGGCGCCGACGTACGGCCAGGACAGCTGGGTCACCGCGCGGCGGGTGTCGTCCCAGCGGGAGAACAGCCCGTAACCGCAGAAACCGAGCGCGACGACGACCAGGGCGACGCGCGCGAGGCGGCTCGCTCGCAGGCGGGAGATCACCTGGCCAGACTAGTCGGTACGTCCCGGTGAACACTCGGTGATCAGCGGGTACGCGCTCCGGAGGGGTCGTAGAGTGTGGCCGATGAAACTCAATGACGCGAAGGCCTTCGTCGGCCATCAGGTGCACGTGTGCCGTTTCCGCGAGGCCGGGACCCTCCTGCGGTGGATGGGCGACGACCTGCGCGGCAAGCGGGTGCTCGACGTGGCCGGCGGTGACGGCTACTGGGCCGGGCAGGCCCGCAAGCGCGGCGCGCACGCGGTCTCGATCGACCTGGCGCGCGGCAAGATGCTCTACGGGCAGACCCTGAAGCACCCGCCGGCGCTGATCGAGTGTGACGCGCTGCGGCTGCCGTTCGTCGACGGCAGCTTCGACGCCCTGCTGTCGGTGTGCGCGATCGAGCACTTCGACGACGGCGGCAAGTCGCTGGACGAGATGTCGCGCATCCTCAAGCCGGGCGGCGAGCTGTTCATGTCCGCCGACGTGCTGAGCCGCTCGCGCGAGTGGCCGAAGCTCCGCGAGGCGCACTGCGCGAAGTACCACGTCCAGCACACCTACACGCATGAGAGCCTCGGACAGCTGCTGGGCGACCGCGGCATGGAGCTCGTCGAGTACTCCTACCAGTTCCGCAGCCGCGCGACCGAGCGTCTTTACCTGTCCCTGTCGGCGTATGGCGGCCGGATGGGATTCAACGCCGCCGCTCCGCTCACGCCGCTGGTCGCGCTCGCCGACAAGCGGAGTCCCAACGACCGTGGCAGCATCGTTTTGATCAAGGCGCGCAAGAAGGGTTGAGATCCCCCTGTCGACGATCGATCGGCGTAGGCTTCCGATCGGGGAGTGATCCCGACCGCATCGGCACCTAACGGAGGGGGCGACACCGTGGTGCCTCGTGTGCTTGTCGACGCGACCGCCGTGCCGGCCGACCGTGGCGCGCTCGGACGCTACGTCGACGGGCTGATCGGCGCGCTGCATCGCGCTGACGCCGATCTGGCCGTCGTCTGCCAGCGGGCGGATGAAGAACGATACGGAAAGCTGGCACCGAAGGCGCGGGTCGTCGCGGGCCCGACGGCCATCACGCACCGCCAGGCGCGTCTGACCTGGGAGCAGACGGGCCTGCCGCTCATCGCGCAGCAGGTCGACGCGCAGGTCGTGCACGAGCCCTACTACTCGATCCCGCTACGGCCGGGCGTGCCGATCGTCGTGACGATCCACGACATGGCCTACTTCACCGATCCCGAGGCGCACAACCCGGTCAGGACGACCTTCTTCAAGTCGGCGACGCGCACCGCGGTGCGGCGCGCGACCCGGGTGATCGTCCCGTCGAAGGCGACCCGTGACGAGATCGTCCGGCTGCTGGCGGCCGACCCGACCCGCATCGACGTCGCCTACCACGGCGTCGATCACACGATCTTTCATCCGCCCGGCGAGGAGGAGCGGCGGCGCCTGTCCGACCGGCTCGGCCTGCACGGATACCCCTACATCGCGTTCCTCGGCGCGCTCGAGCCGCGCAAGAACGTCCCCAACCTCATCCGCGGCTGGGTGGAGGCCGTGGCGGACCTGGAGCGTCCACCCGCGCTGGTCCTGGCGGGCAGCGGGGGATGGGACGACGAGCTGGACGCCGCCCTCGCCGACGTGCCGTCCCGCCTGCGGCTGATCCGGCCGGGCTACCTGCCGTGGCCGTCGCTGCCGGGGTTCTTCGGCGGGGCGCTGACGGTCGCCCTGCCGAGCCGGGGCGAGGGGTTCGGCCTGCCGGTCCTGGAGGCGATGGCCTGCGGCGCGACCGTGCTGACGACCCCCCGCGCGTCGCTGCCGGAGGTGGGCGGCGACGCGGTCGCCTACACCGAGCCCGATGTCGAGGGCATCGCGGCGACGCTGCGCGGGCTGATCGACGACCCGGAGCGGCGCGAGCGGCTCGCCGACGCGGCACACGCCCGTTCCCGGGAATTCACCTGGGCGGCGTCCGCGGAGGCCCACATGGCGGCCTACCAGCGCGCCGTCGAACAGTAAGGTGACTGATCGGTACCGATGAGGAGGGGCACCCTGGAAGCGATTCTGCTGGTCGGAGGTAAGGGCACGCGGCTGCGGCCGCTCACGATCTCGACGCCGAAGCCGCTGCTGCCGACGGCAGGGGTGCCGCTCCTGGAGCATCAGCTGCGCAAGGCGAGCGCCGCGGGCATCCGCCGGATCGTGTTCGCCACGTCGTACCGCGCCGCGATGTTCACCGAGGCGTTCGGCGACGGGTCGCGGTTCGGCCTGGAGCTGGTCTACGTGACCGAGGACGAGCCGCTGGGCACGGCTGGCGCGATCCGCAACGCCGCCTCGGAGCTGACCTGCGACGCCGGCAGCCCGGTCGTCGTGCTCAACGGCGACATCCTGTCCGGCCACGACCTGGTGTCCCAGGTGGCGATGCACGAGAAGTCCGACGCCGCCGTCACGATGCACCTCACCCTGGTCGACGACGCGCGGCGGTACGGCGCGGTGCCGACGACCTCCGAGGGCAAGGTCATCGCGTTCGTGGAGAAGTCCCCGAAGCCGCCGACCAACCAGGTGAACGCCGGCTGCTACGTCTTCCGCCGCTCGGCGATCGACGCGATCCCCACTGGCCGCGTGGTGTCGGTGGAGTACGAGACGTTCCCCCAGCTGCTCGCCTCCGGCGAGACGATCATGGGGTACGTCGAGGGCGCGTACTGGCTCGACGTCGGTACGCCGGCGACCTTCGTGCAGGGCTCGTGCGACCTGGTGCTCGGCCGGATGGAGTCGCCGGCGGTGCACTCGGGCGGGGGAGTGCTGTTCCTCAACGGCTCCTCGGTCGCCCCGGAGGCGGCCGTCTCCGGCGGCACGACCGTCGGCGCCGGATCCGTGGTCGAGTCGGGCGCGACGGTGGAGTCGAGCGTGCTGTTCGACGGGGCCGTCGTGGAGCGCGGGGCGCGGGTGTCGCGCTCGGTGCTGGGCCGGGGCGCGCGGATCTGCGCGGACGCGGTCGTGGAGGACGCCGTGATCGGCGACGGCGCGATGGTCGGCTCGGGCAACGAGCTGCGCGACGGGCTGCGCCTGTGGCCGGGCGTGCAGCTCCCGGAGACGGCCGTGCGGTTCTCCGCCGACGGCTGAGCGGACCCGGTTTGCTCGCTCAGGAGGCCCGTACCCGGACGTGGCGGCCGCCGTGGCCGGTCGACGTCGGGCTGACGCTGGCGCCGCACCGCCGGGGCTCCGGCGACCCCGCGTTCGCGATCGCCCCTGACGGGGCGGTGTGGCGGGCGTCGACGACCCCGGACGGCCCGGGCACGCTGCGGCTGCTGGCGCGCGGTGGCGAGATCGAGGCCGAGGCGTGGGGGCCGGGGGCGTCCTGGCTGCTGGACGGCGTGCCGGAGTTGCTCGGCGCGGCCGACGACCCGTCGTCGTTCCGCCCGGAGCACGAGGTCCTGCGCCAGGCGGCCGTACGGCTGCGCCACTTTCGCATCGGCCGGACCCGCAACGTCTTCGAGGCCCTGGTCCCGGCGGTCCTGGAGCAGAAGGTCGTGGGCAAGGAGGCCTGGCGGGCCTGGCGCTACCTCGTGCGTGGGTTCGGTGAGCCCGCGCCCGGCCCGCTGGACCTGCGGGTGCCGCCGCCGCCCCGGACCTGGGTGACGATCCCGTCCTGGGAGTGGCACAAGTCGGGCATCGAGGCGGTCCGGGCCCGTACGATCATCGGCGCCGCGCGGGTGGCGAGCCGGCTGGAGGTCGACGACACCGCCGAGGCGGACCGGCGGCTCCGCTCGCTGCGCGGCATCGGGGTGTGGACGTCGGCGGAGGTACGGCAGCGGGCCCTCGGCGACGCGGACGCGGTCTCGGTCGGCGACTACCACATCCCCGGCATCGTGGGCTGGGCCCTGACCGGCCGGAAGGTCGACGACGCGGGCATGCTCGAGCTCCTCGCCCCGTACGCCGGGCACCGGTACCGCGTGACCCGCATGCTGGAACTGTCCGGGTCCACCCCGCCACGGCGGGGCCCGCGGATGCCGGTCCGCGACTACCGCCGTTTCTGACGTCCGGGGGGTGATGGGAATAACGGGGAGGAACCGGGCGTATGTTGCCAACATGAGTGATCCCGCCGCTCCGGCGCCGTCGCCCACCGCCCTCCGTCGTGCGCTCGCCCGGGCGCGCGATGGCAAATCGCTCGACGCCTCCGAGGCCGAAGTGCTGCTGCACGCGCGCGGCGAGGACCTGGAGACGCTCCTGTCGTACGCCGCGCGGATCCGCGACGCGGGGCTGGAGGCCGCCGGCCGGCCCGGTGTGATCACCTACAGCCGCAAGGTGTTCATTCCGCTGACCCGCCTGTGCCGAGACCGGTGCGGCTACTGCACGTTCGCGACCGTGCCCGGCCGCCTCGACGCGCCGTACCTCAGCCCCGACCAGGTCCTGGAGATCGCCCGCCAGGGCGCCGAGCTGGGTTGCAAGGAGGCGCTGTTCACCCTCGGCGACCGGCCGGAGGACCGCTGGAAGCAGGCGGGCGAGTGGCTGCACGCGCACGGCTACGACGACACGCTCTCGTACGTGCGCGCCATGGCGATCCGCGTGCTGGAGGAGACCGGGCTGCTGCCCCACCTCAACCCGGGCGTCATGAGCTGGCGGGACCTGCAGCGGCTGCGGCCGGTCGCGCCCTCGATGGGCATGATGCTGGAGACGACGTCCCGGCGGATCTTCGAGGAGAAGGGCGGCGCGCACTTCGGCTCGCCCGACAAGGACCCGGCCGTACGGCTCCGGGTGCTGGAGGACGCCGGGCGGTCGAACGTGCCGTTCACGACGGGCGTCCTGATCGGCATCGGCGAGACCGTACGGGACCGGGCCGAGTCGATCTTCGCGATCCGCAAGGTCGCGCGGGAGTACGGCGGGATCCAGGAGGTCATCGTCCAGAACTTCCGCGCCAAGCCGGACACCAAGATGCGCTCGATGCCTGACGCCGAGCTGGAGGAGCTCGCCGCGACGATCGCCGTCACGCGCATCGTCCTGGGGCCGAAGGCGCGGGTGCAGGCCCCGCCGAATCTCGTCGACTCCGAGTACGCCCTGATGCTGCGGGCGGGCATCGACGACTGGGGCGGCGTCTCCCCGCTGACGCCCGACCACGTCAACCCCGAGCGCCCGTGGCCGCAGATCGACGAGCTGGCCGCCCGCACCGCTGACAGCGGGTTCGCGCTGCGGGAGCGCCTGACGATCTACCCGGAGTACGTCCGGCGCGGCGAGTCCTGGCTCGACCCCCGCCTCACCGCCCACGTGGCCGCGCTCGCCGGCCCCGACGGGCTGGCCCGCGAGGACGCCACGCCGGTCGGCCGGCCCTGGCAGGAGCCGGACGGCAGCTGGGGTGAGGCCGGACGGACCGACCTCCACGTGGCGATCGACTCCGAGGGCCGGACGAACGACCGCCGGGACGACTTCGACGAGGTGTACGGCGACTGGTCCGAGGTCGGCACGCGGATCCGGCCCGCGGAACGGTTCGACGCCGACGTCACGGCGGCCCTGCGGAGCGCCGAGCGCGACCCGGCCGGGCTGTCCGACCAGGAAGCCCTCGCGCTGCTGCACGCCGACGGCCCCGAGCTGGACGCCCTGGCCCGCCTCGCCGACGACCTGCGGCGCGACGCCGTCGGCGACGACGTCACCTACGTCGTCACGCGCAACATCAACTTCACCAACGTCTGCTACACCGGCTGCCGCTTCTGCGCGTTCGCCCAGCGCCGTACGGACGCCGACGCGTACACGCTGTCCATCGAGCAGGTCGGGCAGCGGGTCGACGAGGCCTGGGCGGCCGGGGCGACCGAGGTGTGCATGCAGGGCGGCATCCACCCGGACCTGCCGGGCACCGCGTACTTCGACCTCGCGCGCGAGGTGAAGAAGCGGGCGCCGGAGATCCACATGCACGCCTTCAGCCCGATGGAGGTCGTCAACGGCGCCGCCCGTACGGACCTGTCCATCCGGGACTTCCTGCTCGAGGCCAAGGAAGCGGGCGTCGACTCTCTGCCCGGCACGGCCGCCGAGATCCTCGACGACGACGTGCGCTGGGTGCTCACCAAGGGCAAGCTGCCGACGTCGGCGTGGACCGAGGTGGTCACGACCGCCCACGAGATCGGCCTGCCGACCACCTCGACGATGATGTACGGCCACGTCGACACGCCCGCGCACTGGGTCGCGCACCTGAAGCTGATCCGCTCGATCCAGGAACGCACCGGCGGCTTCACCGAGTTCGTTCTGCTGCCGTTCGTGCACCAGAACGCTCCGATCTACCTCGCCGGCCTGGCGCGGACCGGGCCGACGGCGCGGGAGAACCGCGCCGTGCACGCCCTCGCCCGCGTCCTCCTGCACGGGGCGATCTCCAACATCCAGTGCTCGTGGGTGAAACTCGAGGACGAGCTGTGCGCCCAGGTCCTCCAGGGCGGAGTCAACGACCTCGGCGGCACGCTCATGGAGGAGACCATCAGCCGGATGGCCGGGTCGGAGAACGGCTCGTTCAAGACGATGTCGTCGCTGGAGGAGCTGGCCACGCGGGCCGGGCGGCCGGCGCGGCAGCGGACCACGCTGTACGGCGCGGTGCCGGAGGAGCGTCGTGCGGCGGCTCTGGCGACGGACGGCGTCGGGCGCTTCCTGCCGCTGGCTCACTGAGGGTTTCGGGAGCGGACGGGCTGGTCCGCTGGGGGCTTCGGGAGCGGACGGGCTGGTCCGCTGGGGGTTTCGGGGGTCTGCTGAGGATTTCGGAGGCGGACAGGGTGGTCCGGCACCCTGTCCGCCGCGTCGTCACTTAGCCGATGAAGCGGACGACGTGGGCGGTGTGCCGTCCCGACCCGTACAGGGTCGTGATGTGCACGCTGTGCGAGGCGCGTGGCGGCGCGGCCTCGATGATCTTGTTGTTGCCGATGTAGAGCGCCACGTGGGTCGTGGAGTAGATGTTGTCTCCGCTACCCCAGAAGATCAGGTCGCCCTTGCGGAGCGACGACCAGCTCTTCTTCGGGCCCCGGCTGTACTGCTGGCTGGTGTCGGCGCCGATGTCGATGCCCGCGCCCTTGTAGAAGGCGTACAGCGTCAGGCCGGAGCAGTCGAAGCCGTAGCGCCGGTAGTCGTTGTAGCCGCCGGGGCTCGGCGTGGAGATGCCGCAGGAGGCGCCACCCTTGCCGCCGGCGCCCCACGAGTAGCTGCGGACCTTCTTGGTCTCTGCCGTGGCGAGCGCGATCACCCGGTTGATGCGGGCGCTCGTCGAGCCGACGCGGGAGCCGGCGGAACCGCTGTTCCGGCCGTGCACGGCCGCGCCGCTGTAGCAGTTGCTCGAGCCGGCACCGCTGCCGCTGCCGCTCGTGCTCCCGCCGCCGGTGCTCGTCGAGCCGGTGCTGCACCGCGGCACGCCCGGGACGAACCCGGTGTGGCCGGTCTTGACGTACACGTCGGTCACCCAGGTGCCGGCGGAGGTCTTGTCCCAGATGTTGGAACCGTAGGCGTACTCGCCCGGGTCCTGGCAGACGACGGGGACCTTCTGCCCCTTCTTGTACTGGTCGACCTTGACGGTCTTCGCGTTGAGCGACTTGCCCGCGCGTCCGTTGAGATTGTCGCCCGCCACGAAGTTGTGGACGGTGACCTTCTTGCTGGACGACGTGGACTGCACGTGCGACGACGAGCAACCGCTGGCCGCCGCGATGCCGAGGGATACGGCCGCGACGCTCAGCCCGTTGACGAGTAGTCGTCTGGTTGTCATGAGCGGGTCCTCTCCTGGCGCGGCTCGGGGCCGCGCTGGTCGGGGGCTTGCGGTCGGTGATCATGGCACACATTGCGGGGAGTAACGCATCTATTTCACAAACCCGACATAAACGGACACGCATCGTCACTCAAAGTAAGTGGGTACTGGCCAACGCGAAAATCGCTCGTAAATTCACACCGATGGTTAAAGGAAGGTAAACGCCCCAAACGGGCATTTAGCGGCACTTTTCGCCGGGCGTACTATCCTCCGGATCATGGCCGTGACCAGGAGGGATCCCCGGGTCCGTCTGCTGATCGCCGGCGCGGTGCTCCTCGTCGTCGGTCTGTCCGCCGGGGCCTACCTCCTGCGCGACCGGCCGCAGACGTGTCAGGGAAAGACCTTGCAGATCAGCATGGTCGCGGCGCCGGATATCACCCCCGCGCTCGGCGACATCGCCGCCCGATTCAACGTGCAATCCCACGAGATCGGCGGAAGGTGCGCGCGGATCACGATCGACATGCGCGACCCGGCGGCGGTCGTACGGTCCCTGAAGAACGGTGAGTCGCTCGACGCGGACGCCTGGGTGCCCGATTCGTCGATGTGGCTGAAGCCCGCCGAGACCGCTAGCGCGCGGACGCTCGCGGCCGGCACGCCCGTCGCCGCGACACCCGTGGTGATCGCCGTGCCACGCGCCGTCGCCGGCGAACTGCGCGACGAGAAGACCGTCGGAAGCTGGCGCCTCCTGAAGAAGGCTCCCCTGCACGCGTCGGTCCGCACCCTCGACCCGGCCCGCAACGCCGCCGGCGCCGCCGTCGCGCTCGCCACCCGCGCCACGATCGGCCCCGTCGCCGTCCATCGGGACCCCGACCCCGACCGGCTCTACGCCGCCTTCGCCGGGCTGCCCGACCTCCGACGCCCCCTCGTGGCCGTGACGGAACAGTCGGTCGTCGCCTACAACGACACCCACCGGCCCAACCCGGCCACCGTCCTTGTCCCCGAGGAGGGCACCCTCCTCCTCGACCACCCGCTCGTCGCGGTGACCACCGACCCGCTGCGCGCCCAGGCCGTCGACGCGTTCCGCTGGGCGCTCCAGGCGCGGCCGGCCATCGACACCCTGCAGAGGTACGGCTTCCGCACAGTGGACGGCCGCCTCGACGCCCGCGACGCCACCCGCCTCGGCCTCCGCGAGACCCTCCCCAAGATCCTCCCGAGCCCCACCCAGGCCCAGATCACCGCCGCGATGCGCGCCTGAACGAGCGGCATGGCCGAGGATTCATCGGCTCTTCACCGCGGCGCCGACCGGCGGCCTCCACTCGGTCGGCCGCGGTTCCGGCGTCATCAAGATCGTTTTCCCGGCCGGGGTGCTCCTTCACCGGCCGTGCCTCTATGGAAAGCGAGAACGAACCATGCGCAGATTCGTCGTCGCCGGGACGCTCGGCGTCGCCGGCGTGCTGGCGTCCGGAGTCCCCGCTCACGCGGCGTCCGCTGACCACGCTTCCCTCCGTGTCCAGCGTGCGGCGTGCTGGCAGAAGGTCAGCACGCGGATCTCCATCAAGAAGGCCGGCAAGAAGTGGCGTGACGTCAAGGCGCAGGTGTGGGTCTCCGACCCGAAACTGTGCAAGGGCAAGACCATCACCATCTGGCTCGAGTACAGGCGCACCGCGAGTGGCACGTGGTACAAGGCGCAGAAGCCCATCAAGGTCAAGGTCGCCGGGTCGCGCAAGCTGTACGAGGCGGGAGCCTCCGCCTACGCCTTCCCCTGCGGGCAGTACGTGCACACCGCGTACAAGCTCGACGGGACGACCTGGGTCGGCAAGGACTACAAGATCTGCAAGGGCAACTGAGCGATCCAGGATCGCCGAGGGTCGTCGGGCCACGACAGCCCTCGGCGGGTCCTCGCGAGCCGGCGCAGGTCCGTTCGCCCGGCGGGGCTGCTAGATGATCTTGTACCTGGTCAGCGGGGGTCTTGACAGTCGCGAAGACGCCATTCTAGGTTCCCAGAACGATTAGGAAACCTTCCTATTCGTTTCTGAGGAGAACGCCTATGTCCTGGGCACGTAGGGTCGCGGCCGTCACCACTGCCGCCTGTGTGGCTGGTCTCGGTCTGACGGGTACCGCTTCGGCGCGCGAGCGCGCCATACCGCCCCACGTCTTCGCTCCGTACGTCGAGACCTATCTACCCGACAGCCCCGCCACGCTGGCCCGGCAGTCCGGCGCCAAGTACCTCACGCTGGCCTTCCTGCAGACCGCCGCCGCAGGTTCCTGCACGCTCACCTGGAACGGTGACGCCAATGCCCCGGTGTCCTGGTCGGTATACGGCGATGACGTCACCGCGATCCGCCGCGCGGGCGGCGACGTGATCCCCTCCTTCGGCGGCTACGGCGCCGACACCACCAACACCGAGATCGCCGACAGCTGCACCGACGTCACGGCGATCGCCGCCGCCTACGAGAAGGTCATCACGACCTACGGCGTGACCCGTCTCGACTTCGACGTCGAGGCCGATTCCCTCAACAACACCGCCGCGATCGACCGCCGCAACAAGGCGATCACCCTGGTCCAGGACTGGGCGCGCCGGCACGGCCGGACCGTGCAGTTCGTCTACACCCTGCCGACTTTCACGACGGGCCTCAGCGCCCCCGGCGTCGCGCTGCTGCAGAACGCCGAGCAGAACCACGCCCAGATCTCCGTGGTCAACATCATGACCTTCGACTACTACGACAACCAGCCGCACGAGATGGCGAAGGACACCGTCAAGGCCGCCACCGGCCTCGTCGGCCAGCTGAAGGCCATCCACCCGAACGCGAGTCTCCGGCGGCTCTGGTCGCAGGTCGGGATCACCGAGATGGTCGGCATCGACGACTTCGGCCCGGCGGAGACCTTCACCACCGACGACGCCGTCCAGGTCGAGCACTGGGCCGCCAAGCGGGGCATCGCCGAGCTGTCCTTCTGGGCCATGCAGCGCGACAACGGCGGATGCGTGGGCACCGGCGGCAGCAACACGTGCTCGGGTGTCGCCCAGCAGCCCTGGCAGTTCAGCCACGCCTTCATCCCGTTCACCAGCCGAGCGTCTCTGATCAGCTAGGGATCCGTAGTCACATTAAGTGTTGTGACTGGGGGATCTGCCCATCGTGGTGGGGTGGCGTGGGCGTGCAGGTGGAAGCCCGCGCCCAGCGCCGCCCCCCGCGGCCGGTGCCGTGGCCGGTCTCGGCGGCTGGTGGGCGTGGTTGAGCTGATCGTATGCACAGGTGTGCGCACGCCCTGGTACCGGCAGGCCGCCCGAGGCAGCCTGTGGTCCGTGTGAACGTGTCCCTCCGGACGCTGACCCATCGGCCTTTGGGGGCCGGGGGTGGAGGGTGCCCCGCGTCGCCTGGGCACGGGGCGTGGAAATCGGCGCGGGGTGGGACCGGTCTTGGACCGATCACCCCGGCTGGCCGGGGAAGGCGCGGTCGCGGTCACGACCGCGCTTGCTTCAAGTTCGTCGATCACACCGGGGATGGTCATCTGGCCGGTGGTGTGGTCGACGAGGGCTTTGGCCTGATGGGTCAGCCCACGGGCGGCAGTGCGCTGCCACGCGCCGTGGTCGCGGTCGCCCTGCCAGCCACACTGCGAGTCGGGGCAGATCGCCCATTTCCACCCGGGTGTGGTGGGCTGGTCGGGGGCCTTGCAGTGCCGTAGTGGCAGCAGGCACTGCGGGCAGTGTTTGGAGGTGTTCTTCGGTGGGACGATGACCACGGCGATGCCGACCTCGGCGGCCAGGTGCCGCATGTTGGCGACGATCTGCCCGCGCACCGCTTGGGAGAGGCGGGTGTTGAGGGTGCGGCCCATGCCCTTGGCCTCCATCGACCGCAGATCCTCTCCAAAATCCGAGCGAGGCCAGCTCGCCGGGACGTCGACCACCTACCGGCGAGTGGAACTGGGCCGTGCCCCGCTGTGCAGAACAGCTCATGTGAATCCGCCCCGCCGATCGCCGAGGATTCCGAGCAGAAGTCCCGGAACCCTCGGCGATCATGGGGTCGCTCACCGTGCCAGTGGCGGGCCGTCGGGCCCGGCCTCGCGGTGCGGCCAGGCCGCCGACTCGTCTCTCTTGAGGTGGACGACCTCCTCGACGCGATCGGAGGGGATCACCACCTGGGTGACCTCGATCGCCTTCTCGTCCTTCGCGCTGTAACCGACACGGACGATCTCCTGCACGGGAAGACCCTTCGGGATCTCCAACTGCGTGGCCTCTTCCGCGTCCGGGAGCCGGGCCCGGTGGAATTCCATCCATTCGATCGGTCCGTGGCCCGTCTTCTCGAGCCGGTCGATCCACGCACCCGGGCCGGAGCCGAGCGGTTCCGCGACATCCGGGGCGTCGACCACCCCACGTGGATGGATCCACGTGTCCGAGCGTTGGAACGGCGGTTCCCCGGGCGGCCCGGTCACCCGGCGCCGTCGCAGGATCAGTGAGCCGACGGGGACCTTCAGGAAGTCGGCGAGCCGCGGGTCGGTGATCGGCTCCTCGGTCACGGTCGGCGTCATGTGGTGAATCCACAACTCACCGCCGCCGGCAGCGGGGAAGCTGTAGCCGCCGACCGTGGGTTCGCCGTCCGCCGTGACATGCCCGGTGTTCCGTTTGACGAGGTTGCCGCGAAGGACGCGGCGGCGCATGGCGGGACGGACGATCGTGCCGCGCCGGGGGACCGACCACACCTTGCCCTTGTCGGCGAGGCTCTTGATGGCCCGTGCGATGGAGTTCCGGGACACGCCGTACTCCCGGGCGAGGTCCTCCATGCGTGGGAGCGCCTCGTCGGCGGCCCATTCGCCCGCGTCGATGCGTCTCTCCAGATCCCGCTCGATGTCCCGGTACGGGGCTGGCGCCACGTCGACGTCCTTCCTCGGATTTGTTGAAGCATATTGACATAGAGTCATCGCTTCGGCACTCTAAGTGTTCAGTGATTTGTTGAAGCAAATAGGGCTGCGTCACACGTCTACCTCCGACGGGGAGTGATTCCCTGTGCCCCTGAGCCCCCGGTCCCTGCCACTCGGCATCGTCGACGCCCTCGCCGGCCGACGCTGGACCACCTACGACGACGACGGCAAGACGATCCACGTCCTCATCCCGCATCCGGCGTGACCCGACAGTCGTTGTCGCCGCGAGTCGCCGGGACTCCTCCAACGGAAACCGGCGGCGATCAGGGCTGGCGGGTCGGGCGGGTGCGGAGCCAGTAGGAGCGGGCGGCGACGGTCAGGGCGATGCCGTAGACGCCGAAGGCGCTCAGGCCTATCCAGCTCACGAGCAGGGCGTCCGCCGAGGTGTGGAAGTCGCCACGGGGAATGGTCACCGTGCCCGCCGTGGCGAGGGCGACGTAACCGATTCCGGCCGCCCCGTACGGCGCGAGTGTGGCGGCGCCGAGGAGGGCCGGTGTGAGCGGTAGCCAGCGCGGGACCCGCCTGCCGCGTAGGGCGAGGGTCCAGCGGGGGAACACCTGGCCCCATGGGCGCACCAGCCCGAAGATCAGGAAGATGCCGAGCGCGGCGAGCAGTGCCGTGGCGTCGATGCCCCACGACTCCAGCGTGAGCCATAGCCCGGAGGCGCCGTTGCGCTCGGCGATCGCGCGCATCTCCGTGCCGCTCGTCCCCGCGAAGGTGCCGCCCACCGCCCACGTCGTCTTCATCGCCGCGTACGGGACGAACGCCAGGGCTCCCGCGTAGGCCGCCCACCGCGCGGACCGGGGAGCCGGGGACGGCTCCGACGCAGAGACCGCGCGTCCGGACGGGCGGCCGGAGCGGGCCGTGGCGGCGAGGAGGACGACGCCGAGCGCCGCGAGCGCCTCGTTCGTGGCGGCCACCGGGTCGTCGACCTTCTGCTCGAACACCAGCGTGATCACGTTCATCAGCAGGCCGAACGCGGAGATCGCCGACAGGGCGCACGCCGTCCAGAGCAGCGCGCGCCGCCTCGACCACAGCGCCGTCGCCGCCAGTGCGGCGATCGCCACGACAGGCCAGTCGAGTGCCGCTGGAGCCCGATGGTCGCCGCCGGCGAAGACCGGCGTATCGGTCACCGCGCACACCAGGCCGAACCCGCCGTAGGCCACGGCCCAGCCCAATGCCGCGCGGCGCGGCCACGACGACGTCATCTCCGGATCATCGATCACGCCCTCACGGTGGCATCGGCCTTCCCGCGGCGGCCTCCCCCGGCCGAGTGATCACCATCGCTCTCATGGGCGAGTGGTTCGCGCGCAGGGCGGCGTTTTCGCCGCTTTGCCCGAATGCGGCAACAAAAACCGGAGGCGTATATGGCGCCGGCTCCTCGCCCTGCGGGACATGACAGAGCGAGGAGCGTCCTATTTCGGGCGACCCATATCGGCCCTATCGGCGGCTCAGCGGCGCAGGATGAAGGTCTCCGGGTCGCGGGGCGGGCGGTCGCGCGGGGGAGCGGCCGCGTGGCCGACGCCGACCGCGCCCATCGGGTCCCAGTTCGGCGGGAGGTCGAGCGTCTCGCGCACCACGTCGGCGCAGAACAGCGTGCTCGACACCCAGCAGGAGCCCAGGCCCTCGACGGCCAGCGCGACGAGGAGGTTCTCCACGCCCGCGCCCATGGCGACGAGGAACATCTCGCGTTCGGCGCGGGAGCGGCGCGCGTCCGGGTAGTCGTGCGCGCCGTCCGTCACGAGGCAGGGCACGACGAGGTACGGGGCGCGGCGCAGCACGTCGCCGCGTTTCAGCCGCCGGCCGATCGACTCCTCGCTGAACCCGTCGCCGCGCAGGTCGGCCTCCCAGGCGTCCCGCATGGCGTCGAGCAGCCGGTCCTTGCCCTCCTCGACGAGCACGAACCGCCAAGGGGTCGTGTGGTGCGGGGCGGGGGCGGTGATCGCGGCGGCCACGGCGCGCTGGACCGCGGCCGGGTCGACCGGCTCCGGCCCGAACTCCCGTACGGTGCGGCGGGCCGCCAGGACGTCGGCGGAGCCGTACCGGAACATGTCCTCGTCGGGGGAGCGGACGAGCGCCCGCGCGCCCGGTCCCTCCTCCTCGGTCACCAGGTCGCCCAGGCCGCGGACGACCGCGACCGGGACGCCGGCCAGCTTGCCCTTCACCAGTTCGGCGGCCGAGGCGATCTCGTCGGCGATCGAGGTGACCGTGGCGTCGAGGCGGTTGCCGTACGTGTCGACGCGGCCCCGCAGGTCGTCCAGGGGCGGGAGGCCGGCCACGCCGATCGCGGCGTCGGTGAGGCCGAGCCGCCACGGCCGGCCGAGCGTGTCGGAGACGATCACGCCGACGCGGACGCCGGTCAGCTCGTGGAGGCGCGCGCGGATCCGGCGCGCGGAGGCGTCAGGGTCCTCGGGCAGGAGGAGGACCGTGCCCGGTTCGGTGTTGGAGGCGTCCACGCCGGCCGCGGCCAGCACCAGGCCCTGCCGCGTCTGCACGATCCGGGTGGGGCCCCGGCGGGCGACCACGCGTACGGTCTCCTCGTCGATCGCCTTCTCCCGGTCGTCGGCGACCAGGAGGCGTCCCTCCGCCTTGCTGACGATCTTCGAGGTGACGACGACCACGTCGCCGTCTCGCAGCTCGGCTCTGGCGATCAGTTCGGCGACGTCGTCGCCCTCCCGCACTTCGGGCAGGCCGTCGACGCCGAACACCTCGTACCGCGCGCTCATCGCTCGCTCGCCCTTCTCGTTCGCCGTGGGAGCGCCCTCTTCCGTCGACTCACCGCTCACGAGCCCAGCTCCGCGGCGAGGTCGAGGGCGGCGCGGGCGATGGCGGCGGACGCGTCGACGTCCGTCATCAGCAGCGGGCGGGAGCGGACGGCGATGCCGTCGAGGTCGCCCTCGATGGCGTCGTCGGCCGTGTCGACCAGCCAGCCGTCCAGTAGGTCCGGCCCGTAGTGCGCCGCCACCGCGCCGGCCGAGGTCTCCACGCCGATCGCGGTCAGGCACGCGTCGGCCATGCCGCGGACGGGCGCGCCGCCGATGATCGGGGAGACGCCCACGACGGTCTTGGCCGCGACCGCCGGGCGGATGCCCGGCACGGCCAGGATCGTGCCGACGCTCACCACCGGGTTGGACGGCGGCAGGATCACGACGTCGGCGGCGTCCAGCGCCTCGAGCACGCCGGGCGCGGGTTTGGCGTCCTCCGCGCCGACCGCCGCGATGGACAGGGCGGGGACCTCCGCGTGCAGCCGCACCCACCACTCCTGGAAGTGGACGGCGCGCCGGCCCTGGGCGTCCTCGATGACGACGTGCGTCTCCACGCGGTCGTCGCTCATGGGCAGCAGGCGTACGCCCGGCTTCCAGCGGGCGCAGAGCGCCTCGGTCACCGCGGACAGCGGGTATCCGGCGTCGAGCATCTGCGTGCGCACGATGTGCGTCGCGAAGTCACGGTCGCCGAGGGTGAACCAGGACGGGCCGACCTCGTACGCGGCCAGTTCCTCGCGGATCGTGAAACGCTCGTCCGCGCGACCCCATCCCTGTTCTTCGTTGATGCCGCCGCCCAGGGTGTACATCACGGTGTCCAGGTCGGGACACACTCGTAGCCCGAACAGTGAAATGTCGTCGCCGGTATTGCCGATTACGGTGATATCCGCCTCTGGGGCGGCCTGCCGCAGTCCGCGCAGGAACCGGGCTCCCCCGATCCCGCCCGCGAGTGCCACGATGCGCATGCGGACAAGTCTGGCACCCCGGGGTCCCGGTGGACGCCACGGGCCGTGGGGCAATGTGCGAAGCTTGCGTGGAACGGATCACTCACAGGGAGTAACGCGTGAACAACGACGCCGCCCAGCGGCTACGAGAGCCCGGCGCCTGGGTCCTCCTCGGCTCGGTGTTCCTGCAGGTCGTCAGCGGACTGATCAGCCTCTTCACGGGCGGTAGGGGCACGACGTTCGCCTACCGCGCCTTCGTCTTCACCAATAGCGACAGCTTCTTCTCGGGCGTGGCCGTCATCGCGCTCGTCGTCGTCGCCGTGCTGCTGGTGACCCGGGTCGGCGGCGCTCCGACCGCACAGGCGCGCAATGTCGCCCTGGGCGGGGTGATCCTGCTCGGCGTGATCGCGTTGCTCGATGTGATCGCCCTTCTCGCGGGCCTCGCGGCGGGCAGCAGCGCCGGGGGCATCGTGTTCGACGTCCCGGCGGGCGAGAAGTTCTCGATGTTCCTGTACGGGATCGCGAAGCTCGCCGTGCTCGCGGTCGGGGCCTTCTACGCCTTCTCGGTCTTCCAGTCGCTCGGCCCGGTCCGTCCGGCCGCGCCGCAGTATCCGCAGCAGGGCTACGGCCAGCCCGCGCCGCCGTACGGGCCCGGCTACGGCCAGGTCCAGCAGCCGTACGGGCAGCCGCAGCAGCCCTACGGGCAGCCGCAGCCCCAGCAGCAGCCGTACGGTCAGCAGACGCCGTATCCGCAGCAGGCGTACGGCCAGCCGGCCTACTACCAGCAGCCGACGGCCCAGCCCGCTCAGCCGGCTCAGCCCGCCCAGCCGGGACAGCAGCCTTCACAGCCCGCTCAGCCGAGCCCGCCCGCCCAGCAGCCTGCCCTGCCCGCCCCCCAATCGGGACAGCAGGGACAGGAGGGGCAGCAGGGACCCGCGGGACAATCGGGGCAGTCGTCGACCGATGAGGGTGAGGGGGAATGGACTCGCGCCTTCGGGGGTACGGATCAGCCGCCGACCGGGCAGGGCGAGGGGGAGTGGACCCGCGCCTACGGCGGTGGCACGGACCAGTCGGCGCCCAGCGAGTCCTCGTCGGGATCCGATGAGTCGGATCGGTCGCATCCGGCCGACCCGTACCGGCCGCCGGAGTAGGCTGCGGCGGCAGAAACGCATAACTGCGTGAATCTGCGCAGTGACTGCTGTCTCTGCAGGTCAGCGCGGCTTTTTTAGCCGCACCTCACCGTTCCCTGCCCATTCGGCTTGACGACGCTGGTCATACACGCGTGTAATTTCATGGGTGTAGTTCTGCCTTCCCGGGGGACTCAGTCGGGGAAGGTGACCAGGGGGGACTCCACGGGGCGAGGAGGTGCGTCTGTGAGCGAAGTGCTCATCCCGCTGACGCACGGCACAGATGACGGCGAAGAGTTGGGCTGGCAGGAGCGCGCACTGTGCGCGCAAACAGACCCGGAAGCTTTCTTTCCGGAAAAGGGCGGCTCGACCCGTGAAGCCAAGAAAGTGTGCCGTGCTTGCGAGGTGCGGGCGGAATGCTTGGAATACGCGCTGGGGCATGATGAGCGGTTCGGCATCTGGGGCGGTCTGTCCGAACGCGAACGCCGGAAGCTGAAGCGCGCGGCGGGCTGAGGCTCGCACCAGCGGCGCGGATGCCCGAGGTGATCGTTCACCCGGGGGCCGGCCGGACGGTTTGACACGGTCCGGTGGGCCCCCGGGGCGCCCCGGCCGGTCAGCGCGCCCCTAACGTCACGGGAGTCGCCCGGAGGCCCCCGGTCGGCAGCGCGTCTCTAACCGTCGCGGGAGTCGCCTGGGCACCCGGTCGGCAAGCGCGCCCTTAATCGTCGCGGGAGTCGTACGTCGGGTCGACCGACTCCGGGGCCAGCCCGAGCAGATCGGCGACCTCTTCCACGACCACGTCGCGGACCAGCCGGGCGCGGTCGCGCTCGTCGTCGCCGCCTCGCGCCTCCACCGGCCGCCGGTAGACCACGATCCGCGCCGGCCGTCCGTCCGCCGCGGGCAGCAGGCGCCCCAGCGGAACCGGCTCGGCGGGGTCCACCCACGACTCGACGGGCGGCACCTCCTCGACGGCGAACTCCACGCCGGTCAGCTCGCGGCTCCAGCGCTGCTCCAGACGGCGTGCCTCATCGCGGACGAGATCGTCGAAGCGTTCGGCCCGGGTCCGGGAGATCGGAGCGTCCGGCGGCGCGAGCGGCCCGCGCATTCCGCGGCCACGGCGGTCGCGGCGGCGTGTGCTGGAGCGTGTCACCCGGGATCGCACTCCTTGAGCATAGTCCCGACCTGGCTCGGCTGCCCCCCGCACAAAGATCCGTTAT
This sequence comes from Actinoallomurus acanthiterrae, assembly GCF_054775715.1. Taxonomy (NCBI): domain Bacteria; kingdom Bacillati; phylum Actinomycetota; class Actinomycetes; order Streptosporangiales; family Thermomonosporaceae; genus Actinoallomurus; species Actinoallomurus acanthiterrae. The sequence continues at coordinate 1,727,750 of NZ_BAAHCO010000001.1, forward strand.
GCGGTCGCGCGTCGGAAATACGGCGACACGAAGTGAGGATAGTGGCGCGGGTACGGCAGGAGGAGATACGTTCCCGTCGTGAGCCCCGTCCGGATCTGCTCCCGCACCGCGTGCAAGCAGTCTGCTGTCTACACGCTCACGTACGTCTACGCCGACTCGACCGCTGTTCTGGGCCCGCTGGCAGCGTACGTCGAGCCCCATTGCTACGACCTTTGCGCCGAGCATGCCGAGCGCCTGACCGCCCCCGTCGGCTGGGAGCTCGTCCGGCTGCCCGCCGAAGAGTCCGAGCCGACGAGTGACGACCTCGAGGCACTGGCCAACGCCGTCCGCGAGGCCGCCAAGCCCGCCACACCGAGGCAGGAGCCGGTGGGACAGGGCGTCGAGGTCGGCCGCCGCGGCCATCTGCGAGTCCTCCGCTCGGACACGCCCCGCAAGCCCTGATCCGCTGCCGGTAGGCTCAGGACCGCAATGCGACGACCGGGCCGTGAGCAGGGGAGCGTCAGTGGGCGACCTGGCCAAGATCTTCAAGGCGTACGACGTCCGGGGTGTCGTGCCCGATGAGTTCGACGAGGCGATAGCCGAGGCGGCGGGAGCCGCCTTCGTGCGCGTCACCGGCGCCACGGCGATCGTGACCGCCCACGACATGCGGACCTCTTCGGGTCCGCTGTCCGCGGCGTTCGCCCGGGGCGCCACCGCCCAGGGCGCCGACGTGACCGAGGCGGGTCTCGGCTCGACCGACCTGCTCTACTACGCGAGCGGCAGCCTCGATCTGCCCGGCGCGATGTTCACGGCCAGCCACAACCCCGCCAAGTACAACGGGATCAAGCTGTGCCGGGCGGGCGCCCGGCCGATCAGCGGCGACACCGGGCTCGGCGAGATCCGCCGGCTGGTGGCGGAGGGCGTCCCGGCCCACACGGGGCGCACCGGCACGGTCCGCCGCCTCGACCTGCTTTCGGGCTACGCAGCCCACCTGCGCTCCCTCGTCGACCTGTCGGGCATCCGCCCGCTCAAGATCGTTGTGGACGCCGGCAACGGCATGGGCGGCCACACGGTGCCAAGCGTGTTCGAGGGCCTGCCGATCGAGCTGGTCCCGCTCTACTTCGAGCTCGACGGCACGTTCCCCAACCACGAGGCCAACCCGATCGAGCCGGAGAACCTCCTGGACCTCCAGGCGGCCGTACGCGAGCACGGCGCCGACATCGGGCTGGCCTTCGACGGCGACGCTGACCGCTGCTTCGTCGTCGACGAGCGCGGCGAGCCGGTCACCCCCTCGGCGATCACCGCCCTGGTGGCCGTACGGGAGCTGGCCAAGCATCCCGGCGCGCGGATCGTGCACAACCTGATCACCTCGCGGGCCGTTCCCGAGATCATCCGTGAGCACGGCGGCGAGCCCGTCCGTACGCGGGTCGGGCACTCGTTCATCAAGCAGACGATGGCCGACACCGGCGCCGTCTTCGGCGGCGAGCACTCCGCCCACTACTACTTCCGCGACTTCTGGTACGCCGACTCCGGCATGCTCGCGGCCCTGCACGTCCTCGCCGCGCTCGGCGAGCAGGACGGGCCGCTGTCCGCGCTGCTCGCCACCTACAGCCCGTACACCGCCTCGGGTGAGATCAACTCCGAGGTGGCCGACCAAGAGGCCGCCACCGCGCGGGTCCGCGCGGAGTTCGCCGGTCGCCCCGGCGTGACCGTGGACGAGCTCGACGGCCTCACGGTCAGCCGCGCCGACTGGTGGTTCAACCTCCGCCCGTCCAACACCGAACCTCTGCTCCGCCTCAACGCCGAGGCGGCCGACCCCGAGACCATGCCCGCGGTGCGCGACGAAGTGCTCGCCATCGTCCGAAAGGAAAACAGTTGAAGATCGACGACTGGCTGCTGGAGATCCTCGCCTGCCCCAACTGCCGGGGCGAGCTGAAGGCCGACGAGACCGCCGACGAGCTCGTCTGCACCGGAACGTGCAAGTACGCCTACCCGGTGCGCGACGACATCCCGGTCCTCCTCGTCGACGAGGCACGGACCCCGGCCTGACATGAGCCCTGTCGAGGTCGACCCCGGCCGCCTCGACGATCCCGAGGCGCTGGCGTCCGCCGACCGAGGCGACATGCTGCGGAGCGCCGCGTCCGCCGCCGCGCAGGTGCGTGAGTCCCGGCTGCACACCGCCGAGGCGGGCGTCGAACGGATCGCGCAGGGCGGCCGCCCGCGTGCCCTCGTCGTCGTCGGCACCAGCGGCTCCGGCCTCGCCGGAGAGGTGCTGGCGGCGGTCGCCGGTCAGGGCTGCCCCGTGCCCATCACGACCGTACGCGGCCACCGGCTGCCCGGCTGGGTCGGCGCGCCCGACGTCGTCATCGCCGTGTCCGGCTCCGGGGACACCGAGGAGACCCTGACGGCGGCGGTCGAGGCCGTACGCCGCGGCTGCCGCCTGCTGTGCGTCGGCCCGGGCGGATCGGCGCTGGCCGACATCGCCGTGCAGGCCGGCGTGCCGTTCGTGCCGGTGCGCCCGGTCGGCCCGGAGCGGACGATGCTGTGGGGGCTGACCGTCCCTCTGCTCCTGGCCGCGCGGGAGCTGGGGCTGGCCGACGTCACGCCCGAGGCGCTGGAACGGGCCGCCGTCGTACTGGAGGACATGAGCCACCAGTGCCGCCCGAGCAGTGAGGCGTTCGTCAATCCCGGCAAGCAGGTCGCCCTGGAGATCGCCGGATCCATCCCGGTCATCTGGGGCACGTCGCCGCTGACCGGGACGGCGGCCCGCCGGTTCGCGAGCCGGCTCGCCGCCGACGCCGGCTACCCCGCCGTCCACGGCGAGCTGCCGGCGGCGTGGCACGACCAGGCCGCGATGTTCGACGGACCGTTCGCCGCCGGGTCCGGCGCCGGTTCCGGTGCCGAGGAGGACTTCTTCCGCGACCGGGTCGAGGACCCGGAGCCCACGCGGCTGTCCCTAGTGCTCGTCCACGACGTGGAGGAGCACCCGCAGGTGACCAGGCGGCGGGAGATCGCCGCCGAGTTCGCCCGCGACCGCGCCGTGCCCGTCATCGAGCTCACCGCCCCGGGCACCCATCCGCTGGAGCGGCTCGCCGGGCTCATCGCGCACATCGACTACGTCAGCGTCTACCTGGCCCTGGCCCTCGGGATCGACCCGTCGGCCGACCAGGCACTCGAAGAGAGGATCACGTGAGTAACACCGGCCGCGCGACGGGCAGGAGCGACCGTGAGTGCTGAAGGCGGTACCAAGGCGATCATTGCGGCACTCGGGGCGAACCTCGGTATCGCGGCTGCGAAGTTCGTGGCGTTCGCGTTCACCGGATCGGCGTCGATGATGGCCGAAGGGGTGCACTCGGTCGCCGACTCGGGCAACCAGGCCCTGCTGCTGCTCGGCAGCAAGCGGGCCAAGCGGGCGAGGGACCGTGAGCACCCGTTCGGCTACGGCGCCGAGCGCTACTTCTACGCGTTCATCGTCGCCGTCGTGCTGTTCACCGTCGGCTCCCTGTTCTCGCTGTACGAGGGCTGGCACAAGGTCACCGACCCGCACGATGTCGAGGACCCGGCCTGGGCGTTCGGCGTGCTGATCCTCGGGATCCTCCTCGAGGGCTTCTCGTTCCGTACCGCGCTCAAGGAGGCCAACACCACCCGCGGCCGGCAAAGCTGGGTGTCCTACATCCGCCGGGCAAAGGCACCGGAGCTGCCGGTGGTCATCCTGGAGGACTTCGCGGCCCTGCTCGGCCTGGTCGTCGCCCTGATCTGCGTGGCGCTCGCGGTCGTCACCGGCAACGGCGTCTGGGACGGCGTCGGCTCGATGGCCATCGGCGTGCTGCTGGCATTCGTGGCGATCGTGCTGGCCGTGGAGACCAAGAGCATGCTCATCGGCGAGGCGGCCGCCGTCGACGTCGAGAAGCAGATCACGGCGGAGCTGGAGTCGGTCGAGGAGGTCGACCGCGTCATCCACCTGCGCACCCTGCACGTCGGCCCGGAGGAGCTGCTCGTCGCCGCGAAGATCGCGGTCACCCATGACGACACGGCCGGGGAGGTGGCCAAGGCCATCGACGCGGCCGAGAAGCGCATCCGCGCCGCCGTCCCCATGGCCCACCACATCTACCTCGAACCCGACCTGGACCGCTCCGGAGTGGCATCGGAGCCCGGCCCGAAGGCCTGACGCCCGGAGCCGGACCGGCGGGCCTGACTCGCGTCGGTCATCGGGCCGGTGAGATCACGCCCGCTTCGTAGGCGAGGATGACGAGCTGGACGCGGTCACGGGCGTCCAGCTTGGCCAGCAGGCTGGCGACGTGGGCCTTGGCGGTTCCCGGGCTGATGTGGAGATGGGCGGCCAGCTCGGCGTTGGACAGGCCACGGCCGACCAGGGTGAGGACCTCGCGTTCGCGTGGGGTGATGCGGCCGAGCTCCGGCGGCGGGGTGGGTTCGGGGCGGCCGGCGAACTCGGCGATGAGGCGGCGGGTGACGCCCGGGGCGATCAGGGCGTCACCGGCGGCGACCACGTGGATGGCGGTGAGGATGTCGTCGAGGGCCATGTCCTTGACGAGGAAGCCGCCGCGCCGGCGCGGAGCGAGGCGTAGACGTTGGCGTCGGTGTCGTACGTGGTAAGGATGATGACGCGGGCGGCCACGGAGCCGGTGGTGATCATCTCGGTGGCCTCGATGCCGTCCATGCCGGGCATGCGGATGTCCATGACGACCACCTCGGGGCGCAGTTCCCGGACGAGCCGGACGGCCTCGGCTCCGGTCGCCGCTTCGCCGACGACCTCGATGTCCGGGGTGGCGTCGATGACCATGCGCAGTCCGGCGCGGACCAGTTCCTGGTCGTCGGCGAGGAGAACGCGGATCGTCATTGCGGCTGCCCGCTGGTCGCGGGGAGGGGCAGCCGTGCGCTGATGCGGAAGCCGCCTTCGGGGCGCGGGCCGGCGCTGAACCGACCGCCCAGGAGGGCGGCCCGTTCGCGCATCCCGGAGATGCCGTGCCCGGATCCGGCATCGGCCGTGCCGCCCTGTCCCGCATCGACGATCTCGACGTGCAGTTCGTCCGGCCGCTGATCGATCGACACCCGGCAGTGGCGGGTGCCCGCGTGGCGGATCACGTTGGTCACCGACTCCTGGACGATGCGAAAGGCCGCGTGGTCGACGATGGGCGGCAGCGGGCGTGGTCGCCCCCGCAGGCGGACGTCCACCGTCACTCCGGCCGCCGCCGTGGTCACGGTGAGCTGGTCCAGGTCGGCGAGTCCCGCGAGCGGGGCGGCCTCCTCGAGCGTCGTGCCGGGGTCGGTCTGGCGGAGGACGTCGAGCATGCGCCGCAGCCCCTGCAGGGTCTGCCGGCTGGTGGCCTCGACCGCCCGCAGCGCGTCCCGGGCCTGCTGCGGCGAAGTGTCGATGACCCGGCTGCCCGCGCCGGCCTGAATGGCGATCACGCCGATGCCGTGGGCGACCATGTCATGGAGTTCCCGGGCGATGCGCAAACGCTCGGCGGTGACCGCCTGCACCTCCACCTGCGCGCGGAGCCTCTCGCCGTACTCGCGCCGCTGGCGGAGCAGCGTCCCGGCCAGCCAGGCCGTCAGCACGCTCAGGGCGAGGAGCACGGCCAGGACCAGGAAGCCCGGCACCAGCAGCCGATGCCGGCCCCCGTCCGCGTACAGGCCCGCCTGATAGGCCGACTCCTGCACCGTGAGCGTGGCGACGGCCGAGGCCAGGCCCTCGCGGCGCACGCGCGTGGCGGCGACGAACGCGACCAGCAGGTCCGCCGCCATGAACAGCGGCCAGATCTGCTCGCCGCGCAGTCCCAGCGGCACCGCCGCGGCGACTTCGGCCAGAACCGCCGCCAGCACCGGCCATGGGCGGTGCTTCGCCCACCCGAGCGGCAAGGCCATGACCACGGTCGCGGCGACCAGGGCGGCGTCCGGTTCGTTCCAACGACTCCTAGGCTCGGCACCGCCCGTGATCGTGGCGAACAGCACCAGGGCGACCCCGGCCACCCCGCACCCGATGAGCGCGATCCGCGCGATGGGAGACAGGCGGCGCGGCGGCGAGGGCGCATGAGGGGACTCCACGGCCGGATCGTACGGGTCCGAATACCGCGTCGGCGTCGGCCTTGAGGCCTATGCCCGCAGGCGTATGCCCGCGGGCCGACCGCGTGCGGCCGGATTCCCGTCGCCGGGCCGATGCCACGCCGCCACCGGCTCCGGCAGCGTGGATCGGGTGATCGAAGTCAACGGATTGACCAAGCGCTACGGGGACGTCCTGGCGGTCGACGACCTGAGCTTCACGGTGCCGCCCGGCCAGGTCACCGGGTTCCTCGGCCCGAACGGCGCCGGTAAGAGCACGACGCTGCGGATGATCCTCGGATTGAACCGGCCCACCGCCGGCACCGCCACGATCGACGGACGGCCGTTCACCGAGCGGAGCGCCGGACTGCACCACGCCGGCGCGCTCCTGGACGCCGGCGACGTCCATCCGGGACGCAGCGCCGCCGCGCACCTGTCCGCGCTGGCCCGCGGCAACGGCCTGCCCCGCCGCCGGGTGCACCAGGTCCTGGAGGAGGTGGGGCTGGCCGGTGCGGCGCGCCGCCGTGTCGGTGGGTTCTCCCTGGGCATGCGGCAGCGACTGGGCATCGCGTCGGCGCTGCTGGGGGATCCGCCCGTGCTGCTGTTCGACGAGCCGGTCAACGGCCTGGACCCCGAGGGTGTGCGTTGGGTGCGGGGCCTGTTCCGGCGACTGGCCGCCGAGGGCCGTACCGTGCTGGTCTCCAGCCACCTGATGAGCGAGATGCAGAGCACCGCCGACCGGCTGGTGGTCGTCGGCCGCGGGCAGCTGATCGCCGAGGAGACCGTCGCCGAGTTCGCGGCGCGCGGCACGCGCGCCCGTGTCACGGTGCGCACTCCCGAGTCCGCTCGCCTGGCCGCCGCGCTCACCGCCGCCGGTGCCGTCGCGGCCGCGGACGGTCTCGACGCGCTGACGGTGACCGGACTGTCCGCCGCCCGCGTCGGTGAGCTGGCGTTCCAGAACCGGATCCTGCTGCACGAGCTCGCGGCGCGCACCGCGTCGCTGGAAGAGGCGTTCATGGAACTCACCGCCGACCGCGTCGAGTACCGCGCGGGAGACCGCCGATGACCGCCCCGGCCTCGCCCCGGGCGGCCGTACCGAGTCCGGCCGCCGGGCGTCGTCCGGCTGCCGACCCCGGCGTCCGCTTCCGCGACCTGCTGGCCGCCGAGTGGATCAAATTCTGGTCGCTGCGTTCGACCCGCTGGGTGCTGGGGCTCGGCGTGCTGCTCGTCCTCGGAGGCGCCCTGCAGAAGAGCCTGGACGCCTATAACTCCTGGCCGAGCTTCCGCCCCATGGAGAAAGCGCGCTTCGACCCGATGACCGCGGCGTTCAGCGGCGTGATCGCGACCCTCGTCATGGCCGGTGGGGGCGTGGTGGGCGCGCTGGCGATCGCCGGCGAGCATTCCACCGGACTGATCCGTACGACCTTGACCGCCGTCCCGGCCCGCGGACGCGTCGTGGCGGCCAAGGCGACGGTCATGGCGGGTGTCATGCTCGTGCTCGGCGCCGCCCTGTCGCTGGGCACGTTCGCGGTGAGCCAGTCCATCCTGTCCGGGCGCGGTGTCGCCCTGTCGCCCGGCGACTCCGGCGTCGCGCACGTGCTGATCGCCAACGGGCTGCTCGCACCCCTGTCCGCGCTGGTCGGCATGGGCATCGGGGCGTTGCTCCGGCACACCGCCGGCACCGTCGCCGCCTGCTGCGCCGTCCTGGTGATCCTGCCCGGTTTCTTCGAACCTGGCGTCCACCAGTGGGCCAACGATCTCTACGCCTGGTTCCCCTTCTACGACTGGGTCCACTGCCTGTCGCTGCGGCATCCCCGGTCGGCTCCCGCGCTGCCGACGATGAGCGGCTCGTGGATCGTCTTCGCCCTGTGGCCCCTGGTCGCCGCCGTCCTCGCCGTGATCGTTGTACGGCGGCGTGACGTATGACCACCCGGCCTTCCACCCTGAGGAACCCGATGACAACACATGCGTCACAGCCATACCGCCGCACCCCGACGGGTCGGCACGGCCGGAAGCCTCGGTTGATGACCGCGCTGCCCGCCGCCTGCCTCAGCCTGGTGATCGCAGCGTGCGCGCCCGCGTCGCCGGCCCGGCAGACGGCGTCCGGTGCCTCCGCGCCTTCAGCGGGCACGTCCATGCCCCTGGCCGGCGCGTCCTCGCACGCGAACAGCGCCCAGGCGGAGCTGCCCCGCCCGACGGGCCGGCACGCGGTCGGCCGCGCAACGCTGCACCTGGTCGACAAGAGCCGCCTCGATCCCTGGGTGCCGACGGCCGGCCCGCGGCAGCTGATGGTGTCGATGTACTACCCCGCCCGGCCCAAGACCGGCGGCCCCGCCCCGTACATGACAACCGAGGAAGCCCGCCTCCTGCTGCAGAGGAAGGCCGCGAACTCCACCGTCCCACCCGAGGCGATCAGCCGCATCCGCACCTACGCGCACACGGACGCGCGCCCGGCGAACGGCCGCTTCCCGCTGGTGGTGCTGTCGCCCGGCCTCACGCTGCCGCGCGCCACCCTGTCCGGGCTCGCCGAGGACCTGGCCAGCCGCGGCTACGTGGTCGCACTGGTGGATCACACATACGAGGCTGCCGGCATCACCTTCCCCGACGGACGGACCCTCGCCTGTGTCATCTGCGACCAGCCTCCCGCGGGCGGCCAGCCTGCCATCGCTCAGAGCCGGGCCAAGGACATCACCTTCGTGATCGATCAACTGACCGGCCCGCGTCCGGCATGGTCTCCCGCCCGCATGATCGACGCTAAGCACATCGGCCTGGCCGGACACTCCATCAGCGGCGACGCCACACCGTTGGCCATGGCCGCCGACGACCGGGTAAGGGCCGGGGTGAACCTGGACGGCACCCTCTACGCGCCGGTCCCCGCCACCGGCCTGCACGGCCGTCCCTTCCTGCTCCTCGGCACCCGGTCCATCCACAGCTCGGGCAGTGACAAGGACAAGACCTGGGACCGCGACTGGCCGAAACTCGACGGCTGGAAGCGCTGGCTGGCCGTCACGGGCGCCGACCACTCCAGCTTCACCGACGGTCCGGTCCTGGAGGAGATGCTGGGCATGCCGATCGAGCTGTCCGCACAGCGCTCACTGGCGATCACCCGCGCCTACGTCGGCGCCTTCTTCGACCAGCACCTCAAAGGCCGGCACCGGGCCCTGCTCGACGGGCCGACGGCGGCCAATCCCGAGGTGACCTTCCAGCACCCGTAACCCACATCCGCGTTGCCGACGCCACCCCGGTCGGCTCCGCGCCGGCCGAATCGTCGCCGTCCGACCTGGACCGCTCAGGCCTCCCCTCGGAGGCGGCCGGCAGGCCTCAGGAGCGCGGCGGGCCCGCCGGGCTCGCCGCACGGGCGTGACAGGACTGTTCTCCGGGACGGGTGGCGCGCTCCTCCGCGGTGGCGGACAATTCGAGTGGGCCGGCGGGGGCGGTCTACCTCGATGAGGAGCTGCTGACCCATAGGGGGCCTGGGTGGCGTACCTGTTCGAAGTTCCGGTCGAAGGCGCGGACCCGGTGACCGTCGAGGTCGCCGAGGACGAGGACGGCATCGTCCGGGCGGCCCGCCCGGGGGAGATCGCCGGCCGGGCCGCGGAGAGCCTTCAGGCCGCGCTTGACCGGATCCGGCCGATGGCGAAGGCGTTCGCCGAGCGGGTGGAGAAGCCGCCGGAGGGCCCGGACGAGGTCTGCGTGCAGTTCGGTTTCAAGCTGACCGCCGAGGCCGGCTTCGTGGTGGCGAAGGCGACCGGTGAGGCGAACTTCCAGGTGACCTTCACCTGGAAGCATTCCTGATGCCGGCCGGGACCGCGCTCGGCGCGTCGATCGTGCGCGTCCACGACGAGGGCGGACGGCCCGTCGGAGCCGGTGTTCTCGCGGGCCCGGATCTGGTCGTCACGTGCGCCCACGTCGTCGCCCAGGCCTTGGGCGCCGGCGCGGAGCTCCCGTCGGCGCGCACCGTACGCGTGGACTTCCCGCTGCTGGCCGGTGCCGCACCGGTGGACGCCGAGGTCGTGGTGTGGCGACCGCCGCTCCTGGACGGCAGTGGCGACATCGCCGGGCTGCGGCTGTCGGCCCCGCCGCCGCCCGGCGTTCGCATGGCCCGGCTCGTGCTGGGCCGTGAGCTGTGGAACCACCCGTTCCGCGCGTTCGGCTTCCCCTCGCGCCGTGACCACGGCGTCTGGGCCGCGGGCGTCTTACGCGAGCGGACCGCCGCCGGCTGGCTGCAGGTGGAGCACGCGGCGACCACCGGCTTCGTCATCCAGCCAGGGTTCAGCGGCACGCCCGTCTGGGACGACGAGCTCCAGGGCGTCGTCGGCATCGTCGTGGCCGCGGAGAAACGCCTCACGCTCGGCACCGGCTACGTCATCCCGAGCACGGCGTTGCTGGAGTCCTGGCCGGAGCTGAAGCCGTACACGCTGGCCCCGTGTCCGTACCGTGGTCTGGCGGCCTTCCGCGAGGAGGACGCGCCACTGTTCTTCGGGCGGAACGGCGCGATCGACCTGCTCGCCGCGACCGTCGCCAGGTGCCGGGTCACCACCGTGCTGGGGCCCTCCGGCAGTGGGAAGTCCTCGCTCGTGGCCGCCGGGCTGCTGCCCCGCCTCAGGCCGGAGGGCATGACGGTCGCCTGGATGCGGCCGATGGGCGGCGCCACGCCGGCCGCCGCCTGCGCCGCCGCGTTCCTGCCGCTGCTGGAGCCGGACCTGACCGAGGCCGAACGCCTGGCCGAGGTCCCCAAGCTGGCCGCGGTTCTGGCGGGCGAAGGACTCGTCGACGTCGCCGACCGCGCTCTGGCCCGTACGGGAGCCCGGCGGCTGGTGCTGGTGGTCGACCAGATGGAGGAGCTCCTCGCCGCCGAGCCGGACGGCGCCGCGAACCTCGTCTCCGGCCTGCGGGCGCTCGCGTCGTCGGCGCGGCTGCCGCGGTCGCGGGTGCGGATCGTGTGCGCGCTCCGGTCCGACTTCCTGGACCAGGCGCTCGGCCGCCTGGGCGTCGCCGAGCTCCTGCGGGACGGTCTCGTCACGGTGCCCCCGATGCACGCCGGGGACCTGCGCGGCGTCGTCGAGGGCCCGATGCCGAACATCTCGAGCGTCGCGTACGAGGCCGGGCTGGTCGACCGGATCCTGGACGACGTCGGCTCCGAGCCCGGTGCGCTGCCGCTGCTGGAGTTCGCGCTGACGCTGCTGTGGGAGACGCAGTCGGAGGGGTTGCTGTCGCACCGGGCCTACGACGGGCTCGGCGGCGTCACCGGCGCGCTGGCCCGCTACGCCGAACGCGTGTGGACCGAGGACGTCGACCCCGGCGCGCATGGGGCGGCCCGGAGCCTCCTGGTCCGCCTCGTGCGTCCGGGCGCCGACGGCCGCCACACCCGGCAGGTCGTCCGCCGCTCCGAGCTGCCGGCCGAGCAGTGGGAGGTCGCCCGGCAGTTGGCGATGACGCGCCTCGTCGTCTCCGGGCGTACGGCGGAAGGGGAGGAGACGGCCGAGCTCACCCACGAGGCTCTGATCACGCAGTGGGAGCGGTTGCGCGGCTGGATCACCACCGACCTCGACTTCCTGCTGTGGCGGCAGGGCCTGCGCGAGGCCGTCGGCCGCTGGCTGCGGGCCGGGCGTGACCACGGTGCACTGCTGCGGAGCGTGCAGCTCGAGGAGGCGCGGCGGTGGCTGACCGTACGCCCCGGCGACCTCACCGACGGTGAGCGGGAGTTCATCCGGGCCGGCGTCGACCGGCACCGCCGGACGCGGCGCCTGCGTCGCGTCGCGGGCACCTCCCTGTCCGTCCTGCTCGCCGCCGCGCTCGTCTTAGGCCTGCTGTTCGTCCTCCAGCGCGGCGACACGGCCCACCAGCGGACCACGGCCAACGCCGAGGCCCTCGCCACCGAGTCCCGGCGTCTGGGCTGGACCCATCCGACCGCCGCAGCACTGCTCGCCATCGCGGCCTACCGGGCCCGGCCCACGGCCCGCACGTACGCGAACCTCGCCGACCGCTACCTGCAGACCAGGGACCTCGACCTGGTCTTCGAGCCCGACCTCGCGGACGTCGGCGACCCGATCGTGCTCGGCGACGACGCCCGGCACGCGGTGACGCTCGGCACTCGGGGAATCGACTTCTGGGACCTCGACGTACGGCCCATCCGGCGGCACCCGCTGGCATTGGGATACCAGCCGCTCTCCGCGGCGTGGAGCCTCTCCGGCGACCGGCTCGCAACCGCGGGCCCCCAGGGACAGATCACGCTGTGGGACCCGGTGAGAAACGCGCGGACCGGCGCCTTCACGGTCCCGCTCGGCTCGCGGTCGCCGCGGATCATCGGGCTCCAGTTCACCGGGAACGGCGGGCTGCTGATCCGCCTCGGCGGGCAGCAACTCGACGACCGGCAGGTGCTCGTGTCCCCGGACGCGCTCGCCCACCTCCCGTCCCCACCGGCGCTCACCGACACCGACCCGGCGGTGATGGGCGTCACGGCGCGGGGAGCCCTCCTGCGGGCGCCGGTGGCGAAGACGCCGGACTGGCAGACGGGCATCCGCGCCGGCACGTCCGCCCGCCTCGCCTTCGGACCGCTGCGCGGCGACCCGGCCTTCACCGTCCAGGACGTCTCGACCGGCCGGGACACCGCGCGAATGCCCCGCACCGGGGAAGAGGAGCTGATCAGCCGTGACGGCCGTGTGCTGGTGGACATGGCCTGCCGGGACGGCTCACGCCTCGACGCCACCGTGTGGGACCTGACCGGCGAGAGCCCCTCACGGACCATCGCGAGTACGTTCGACTGCCAGGAGAGGCATTCCGCGCAGCTCGACCCCCATGGCCGGTACCTGGTGATCTCCACTCCCACCATCGGCAGGGTCGCCAGCGGAACGGGCACCAACATCACCGTCTGGGACCTGATGAACGGCCGGATCGCCGCCGTCCACATCCTGCCGGCGAGCGGCTACGTTCCCGTGGAATCGGTCGTCGCCCATGACGGGTCGATCCTCGCGTCCGCGGAGATCGGAGGGTCCGTCGCGCTCATCCGTGTCGGGCTCGGCGCGATGGAGACCCTCCCCGAGCGGCTCACCCAGGGCGTCGCGGCACCCGGCGGGACGTATCTGGCGACCTCGTCCGCGTCGCTGGAAGACGAGCAGGCCGCCTTCCTCCGTCTGTGGAGCGCCGACGGCCGGCGCCTTCTCGCGGAGCGGCGCTTGCCGCCCGTGCGAGGCGAATTCTCGCCGCCCGAGGTGATGCTCTTCACACCGGACGATCGCACGCTCATCACGACCGACGACGATCGCGTCACCGTCTGGAACGCAGCCGACCTGGCTCCCCGGCGTACGATGACCATCCCCGGCCTGGGCCAGGCCGTCCTCCGTGCCGTCGACCACCCGGGGCTGGCCGCCGACGACCACGGGAATCTCATCGTGGCGCTCGGCGGAACCCTCAGCCGGTGGAACCTGGACACCGGCGCGCGGTCGGCCCCCGACGTGCTGTTGCCACGGGTTCAGGGCCGGCCGCAGGCGAATGTGCGGGTCGCCGTGCGGCCGCACACGGTCCAGTTCGCCGTCTCGGGCGGGACGGGCGGAAGGACGGATCTCCGCTCCGGGAATGACGGGCACGTCGAACGGACGCTCGCGCCTCCCGCGGGCCTCGGCACGATCTCCTCCCTGGCCTTCGACCACACCGGCCGCTACCTCATCGGCACCACGAATACCGGTCAGGTGGCGTACTGGGACCTGGACAAGGGCACCGGCACCCTGACCCACCTGCGGACGGCCGGGGAGGACAGGATCACCGACCGGTACGTGGTCGACGACACCGGCTCCCAGATCGACGTCTGGGACGTCGTCCGGCAGACGCGCGTCCGGGGCATCCCCGCCGAGGTGTCCGTGACCGCGCTTCTCCCGGGGCTCCGAGGGCTGCTCGTCGGCACGCAGCTCGGCGAGAGCCGCTTCTATGCGGAAGGCCGCTACGCGGGACTCGCCGTCATGTCCCTGGGGCCCGAGGCCATGCGCGACCATCTGTGCCGAATCTCCGCGCACCCCGCCCTGACACCGGACGATCGCGCGGCCCTCGCCCGTGGCGTCGACCCGCCCGGGAGGGCATGCCAGTGATCGGCCGTCGGCCGCGTACGGGTCATTCCGCCGCGCCGCCGGGCGTGACCAGGCCGGACTCGTAGGCGAGGACGACGGCCTGTGCCCGGTCGCGCAGGCCGAGTTTGGTGAAGACCCGGGCGACGTGCGTCTTGACCGTGTGCTCGCTCACCACGAGCCGGGCGGCGATCTCGGCGTTGGACAGGCCGGCGGCGATCAGTTGGAGGACCTCGGTCTCGCGGGCGGTCAGCGTGGCCAGCGCGGGCTCCGGCTTCGGCCGGTCCCGCCGCTGGCGCGCGAACTCCCGGATCAGCCGGCCCGTGACCTGCGGGGCCAGGAGCGCGTCGCCGCGGGCCACCACCCGTACCGCGGCGACCAGGTCGTCGGCGGTCGAGTCCTTCAGCAGGAAGCCGCTCGCCCCGGCGGACAGCGCCTCGTAGACGTATTCGTCGACGTCGAAGGTGGTCAGCATCAGCACACGCGTCGATCCGTTGGCGGGGTCGGCGAGGATGCGTTTCGTGGCGTCGATGCCGTCCATCTTCGGCATCCGGATGTCCATCAGCACGACGTCGGGCCGGTGTGCCTCGGCGAGGCGCACGGCCTCCCGGCCGTCCCCGCACTGCCCGACGACGTCGATGTCCGGCTGGGCGGCCAGGAGGGCGGCGAAGCCGGCCCGTACGATCGTCTGGTCGTCGACGATCACTACTCGGATCATGAACTCCGATTCTTGCCTACCGGAAGGTCCGCCTGCACGGCGAATCCCCCTTCCGGGCGCGGGCCCGCGGCGAACCGGCCACCGAGCATCGTCGCCCGCTCCCGCATCCCCACGAGACCGTGGCCCATGACCCTGGTCCGGCCGTCGGGGTTCACCGTCGTCGTGGGCGGGGCCGTCGCGCCGCTGTCGCTCACCCGGACGGCCAGCCGGTCGCCCTGGTACTCGAGCTCGACGTCGACCCGCGACCCCGGCGCGTGCCGGCGTGCGTTCGTCAGGGCCTCCTGCACGATCCGGTACGCCGACAGCTCCACCGTCGTGGACAACGGGCGGGCGCTGCCGCGCACCGTCAGCCGGGCCTCGCCGCCCGCGCCGCGGTGCGAGTCGATCAGCTCGCCGAGCCGATCGAGCTTCGGCTGTGGGGTCACCTCCGGTTCGGCGCCGGGCTCGGCGCGCAGCACGGTGAGCAGCCGGCGCATCTCCTCCAGGGCCTCCCGGGCCGTCCCGGAGATCTCCCCGAAGCCCTTCTTCGCCTCGGGGGACAGGTCGCGCATGGTGTACGGCGCGGTCTCCGCCTGTACGGCGATCATCGAGACCGAGTGCGCGACGACGTCGTGCAGCTCACGAGCGATCCGGGCGCGCTCGCGCAGGATCGCCTGCTCGCGCTCGGCGACGTTGAGCCGGGTCAGGGTCTCGCTGCTGCGCTCCCGCTCCTCGTCCACGCTGGCCTCGGCGGTCTCCACCGTACGGCGGGCGTCGCCCAGCCCGATCGCGGCGATGACCGCCGTGAACCCGGCGAGCCAGGGGATCTCGTCGAGACTGCTGGAGGCGAGGTACACCACGCCCACGCCGACGACGCTGCACACGCCGAGCACGCCCGTCGACGGACGGGGCAACTGCTGCGCGAGCAGGTACAGCGCGTACAGCCCGGCGAACGCCGTGGTCAGCAGAACCTGCTGCCCGGACAGCAGACTCGCCGCGAGCGCGCTGAGCACGATCGCCGACGCCGGGCGCAGCGACTCCCGACGGAACATCAGCGGCAGCGTGGCCGCCAGCGCGAACGCCCCCGGCAGGCTCACCACCTGGAGGTGGTGCAAGGGGAGCTCGATCAGGGCCGCCACGGCGAGGATCGCGCCGGTCACCGGCCCGTACGCCCACGACTCCGAGAAGCGGCGCCAGGCGTGCACCCAGCGCAGCAGCGGCGGCGTCCGAGGCTGCCGGGCCGCCGGTGGGGGCGGGCCGGCCGGGTTCGGCGGCGGCTGCCGCTGCAGGAGCGTGCCGTCCGGCGTGGCGTACGGCTGCGGTCCGCCGTACGGCTGCGGTCCACCGTAAGGCGGAGGAGCCGCGGGAGGCGTGCTCTTGCCGTACAGGGCGGCGACGAGGCGGCTCGTGATCGGGCGGAGCAGACGGCCGATCCCGGTGAGGATCCACAGAAGGACCTGACCCACCGCGGTCACGACCTGCGCGGCCATGCGCCACGCCGCCGGTACGGCCTCGTGGAGAAGGTCAGGCTCAGTTCTTTTCTTAGTCACTTTTAGCGACCTCGCGGTATCGTTCTGTTATAAGCACGCCCCGTGCCCAAGCGACGCGGGGCACCCTCCTCGGTCCGATAGCCGTGCAAGCCGGGCCGATCAGCGTCCGGAGGGACGTGCCACGCAGGTCGGCGGCTCTGCCTGCCGACACCAGGACACGAAGGCGTTCGGCACATGCCCGGCATCCGGTCGGGACGATTCCCGAGGATCGCTTGGCCGAACAGGGACGCTTGTCGCTGGTCACTCTTTATCATCACCTCTTCCCGGGCGGTTTCGCCTCACCGTGTGGAGCGATTCCATCTGGGCCTCGAGGACCCCGATGTCCACCTCTGGGACGATTCCGAGCCCATCCTTGCGGGGGACGACCGGGCGTGATCCGCGGCGTACCTTTGCAGTGTGACGAGGCGCCGGTGCTCTCGTACTAGGGGGTCCGAGGTCGCCGGCGTCCGGGTCGGGCCATCCGGATCTCGGGGGTTCGGGTGGCGCGACCGATCGTCCCTCGCCGAGGTGGCCGTGGCGCCGTCCGGGTCTCCCGCGGGTATGTCCCGTGGACGGCCGGATCGGGGTGACCATGGGCTGGGGAAGACCCCGATGCGGCCTCCTCGGCGAGGGCCACACCTCATTGGCCGTGCCGCTGTCGATCTCCCGGTCGCACCGCGGCGTCGCCCGTCGCTCTGACGGTCGGCCGTCGCGCCGCCTGCCGTGTCTCCCCGACCAACCGGCCCCGACCGACCTGCCGTGTCTTCCCGACCAACCGGCCCCGACCGACCTCCCGGGCTCATGGCCGGCCGCGCAGGAGTCGCAGGGCCTTCTCCTTCTCGAAGTCCAGTGCCCGCGCCGGAGGCGCCGACAGCCGTCCCACGCGTTCGCCGAGCTCCCGGACGTCCGTCCGTACCTCCGGATCGGCCAGCACGCGCAACCCGAACGCCAGCTCCGCCGGGCTGATGTCGTACCTCTTCTCCAACGCCAGGGCAAGTGCGACGGCCCGCAGTTCGGCCTCGCCGAACCGGCGATGGCCCTGGCGTTCCCGGGTCGGCGGGAGGAGGCCGAGGGTCTCGCGGTAGCGGAGCATGCGGGGGGACGTGCCGAGCCGCTGGGCGGCCTCCGTGATACGCATGGGCCTATTCTGACAAATCAGTGTCAGATACCGCGCCTCGCCCGTGCGTTCCTTGAGCGGGCCCGCCTAGACTCGCGGTGACACCGAATCCCAGGGAGCGCATCAACCATGGACTACAAGGTCGCCGACCTTTCGCTGGCGGCGTTCGGCCGCAAGGAGATCCAGCTGGCCGAGCATGAGATGCCGGGTCTCATGGCGGTCCGTAAGGAGTACGCCGAGGCTCAGCCGCTGCGCGGCGCGAAGATCATGGGCTCGCTGCACATGACGATCCAGACGGCCGTGCTGATCGAGACGCTGGTCGCGCTCGGCGCCGAGGTCCGCTGGGTGAGCTGCAACATCTTCTCCACCCAGGACCACGCGGCCGCCGCGGTCGTGGTCGGCCCGAACGGCACCCTGGACGACCCGCAGGGCGTTCCGGTGTTCGCCTGGAAGGGCGAGACGCTGGAGGAGTACTGGTGGTGCACCGAGCAGGCGCTCACCTGGCCCGGCGGTGACGGCCCGAACATGATCCTCGACGACGGTGGCGACGCGACGCTGCTCGTCCACAAGGGCGCCGAGTACGAGAAGGCCGGCGCCGTGCCCTCCGCGGCCGAGGAGGACCCGGAGGAGTGGAAGGTCATCCTCGACCTGCTCCACCGTACGGTCGACGGCTCCGGCCGGTGGACCGCGATCGCCGAGCGCATCAAGGGTGTCACCGAGGAGACCACCACCGGCGTGCACCGTCTCTACGAGATGCACAAGAACGGCGGACTGCTGTTCCCGGCGATCAACGTCAACGACTCCGTCACCAAGTCGAAGTTCGACAACAAGTACGGCTGCCGCCACAGCGTCATCGACGGCCTCAACCGCGCCACCGACGTGCTGATCGGCGGCAAGGTCGCCGTCGTCTGCGGTTACGGCGACGTCGGCAAGGGCTGCGCCGACGCGCTGCGCGGCCAGGGCGCCCGCGTCATCGTCACCGAGATCGACCCGATCTGCGCGCTGCAGGCCGCGATGGACGGCTTCCAGGTCGCCACGCTCGAGGACGTCGTCGACATCGCCGACATCTTCGTGACGACGACCGGCAACTTCAACATCATCCGCGCCGACCACATGGAGCGGATGAAGCACCAGGCGATCGTCTCCAACATCGGCCACTTCGACAACGAGATCGACATGGCCGGCCTGGCGAAGATCCCCGGCATCAAGAAGGAAGAGGTCAAGCCGCAGGTCCACACCTGGACCTTCGCTGACGGCAAGACCATCATCGTGCTCGCCGAGGGCCGGCTGATGAACCTCGGCTGCGCCACCGGCCACCCGAGCTTCGTGATGTCGAACTCCTTCACCAACCAGGTGATCGCGCAGATCGAGCTGTTCACCCGCACCGAGAACTACCCGATCGGCGTGTACACCCTGCCCAAGCACCTCGACGAGAAGGTCGCCCGCCTGCACCTCGACGCGCTCGGCGTCAAGCTGACCCAGCTCACCAAGGAGCAGGCCGCCTACATCGGCGTCGACATCGAGGGCCCGTACAAGCCGGACCACTACCGCTACTAAGGCAGAACCTCGTAGTGACGTACGACATCGCGGACCCCGGGCTCGCCGAGTCCGGGGTCCGGCGCATCGAGTGGGCCGACCGGTCCATGCCCGTGCTGCGGCGCATCCGGGAGCGGTTCGCCGCCGAGCGCCCCCTGGACGGATTGCGGATCGCGGCGTGCATGCACGTCACCACCGAGACCGCGAACCTCATCCGCGCGCTCCAGACCGGGGGCGCCCAGGTGGCCCTCGCCGCCTCGAACCCCCTGTCCACCCAGGACGACACCGCCGCCGCGCTCGTGGAGGAGTACGGCGCCGCCGTCTTCGCCCGGCAGGGCGTCGACCGCGAGGGCTACTACCGGCATATCCACCAGGCCCTCGAGATCGGCCCCGAACTCGTCCTGGACGACGGCTGCGACCTGGTCAACATCCTGCACACCGAGCGCCTCGACCTGATCGACGGCATACGCGGCGGCTGCGAGGAGACCACGACCGGCGTCATCCGGCTGCACCAGATGGCCCGCGAGGACGCCCTGCGCTTCCCCATGGTCGCGGTCAACGACACCGACACCAAGCACATGTTCGACAACCGGTACGGCACCGGCCAGTCGACGCTCGACGGGATCGTACGGGCCACCAACACGCTGCTGGCCGGCAAGACGATCGTCATCGCCGGGTTCGGGTACTGCGGCCGGGGCCTGTCCGAACGCGCCCGCGGGATGGGCGGACGGGTCGTCGTCACCGAGATCGACCCGGTCAAGGCGCTGGACGCCGCCCTGCAGGGTTACCGCGTCCAGACGATGGAACAGGCCGCCGAGCACGGCGATGTCTTCATCACCGTCACCGGCAACCGGGACGTCATCCGCGCCGAGCACCTCGCCCAGATGAAGGACGGCGCGATCCTCGCCAACTCCGGCCACTTCGACGTCGAGATCGACGTACGGGCGTTGGCCGACCTCGCCGTGGACATCAAGCGCGGCGTACGCCCCCAGGCCGACGAGTACGTCCTCGCCGACGGCCGCAGGCTCGTCCTGCTCGCCGAGGGACGCCTCGTCAACCTCGCTGCGGCCGAGGGACACCCGGCGGCCGTCATGGACATGTCCTTCGCCGACCAGGCCCTCACCTGCGAGTGGATCGCCGGCCAGGACCTCACCCCCGGCGTGTACGACGTGCCCAAGGCGATCGACACCGAGGTCGCCCGCCTGAAGCTCGCCTCCATGGACGTCGAGATCGACGCGCTCACGCCCACGCAGGAGGAGTACCTGTCCTCCTGGCGCCAGGGCTCCTGAACGGACCGTGACGGAAGGGAACCCTATGGCCGTGGAAGAGAGCGTCGCGCTCGTCACCGGAGCGTCCCGCGGACTGGGCGCGGTCATCGCGCGGCGCCTGGCCGCCGACGGCCGGGCCGTGGCCGTCGGATTCCGCTCCGGGGCCGACCAGGCCCGCCTGGTGGTCGAGGACATTCGCGCCGCGGGCGGCCGCGCGGAGGCGTTCGCCGCCGACGTCACCGACGAGGCCGCGGTGGCCGATCTGGTCGCGAAGGTGACCGACCGGCTCGGCACGATCACCGTCCTGGTGGTCAACGCCACGGGCCCGCAGCCGGCGGTCCCAGTGGAGGATCTGACCTGGGAGGCGCATCTCGACCAGCTGCGATTCTTCGTCAAGAGCCCCACGTTGCTGCTGCGGGCCGTCCTCCCCGGGATGAAGGCCGGGGGAGGCGGTCGGGTCATCCAGATCGGCTCCGACATCTTCGAACGCGCGCTGCCCGGCATGTCCGCCTACGTCGCGGCCAAGGGCGCCCAGATCGGACTCACCCGCTCCTGGGCGCGGGAGCTGGGCCCGTCCGGCATCACGGTGAACCTCGTGGCACCCGGCTGGATCCCGGTCGAGCGGCACGCCAACGCCTCCGCCGACGACCTGAGTGCCTACCGGGCCGACGTCCCCCTCGGCCGCATGGGCACGGCCGATGACGTCGCCGCCACGGTCTCCTTCCTCGCCTCCGACGCGGCCGCCTTCATCACCGGAGAACGCATCACCGTCAACGGCGGCCACACCATCGACTAGGCCGTGCTTCTTCGATCATGGAACGTAGGACGCAGGCACACCGACCGGTTCCTGGGCGCCGATGACCGTATCATCGGCTTTTTTGGTGAAGCGGACGACCAGAAAATGCTTGTGATCGGCCAGCGCGGTCACCGAGAACGGCTGCCCGTCGTTCAGACCCGGCGCTTTGAAGTCCACCCGGGACCCGAAAGCCGACCCGAGCTCCACGCAGCGCCGGCGCCCGTCCTTGTCGAACGGGTCAAGGCCGTGACCGGTGGCCTCCAGCCCGCCGTCGACCTTCCTGTTGTCAGGTCGGGTCTCGGTCCCGATGTTCACGGTGTACCACGCGTGGATCGGCACGTCCGAGCAGACTGCGATCTCACTGTTCGCCTGAGGATCCGGATCCCCGTTGTCGCCGTTGCCGAAGACGTGCGCGGCCAGCAGGGCAATGCTCCCGAACGCGCCGACCCCGACGACGGCGACGGCGGCGAAGGCAAGCCGGCGCGTGCGAACAAGCGGGAACATGAACCCTCCAGGTGCGTAGCTGCTCCTGACCCGCTTTGACGGACGTCCATGATCAGAGGTTCGCGCTTCGGAAGGACGTCCGGCCATGCAGGTGGGCATGGGGAAGGGCCCCGACGCCGGGGCGGTTCACCCCGCTTTCTCAGCCGATTCGCAGACCTCATCCGCGAATGCTGCGGTCTGCAGGAACCGGCAGGCCCTCAGAAGGGCCGTGAGCACCCGGAACGGGTCTCCCGGTCCGGTAGCTGCCGGCCGGTGACACTAGATTCGGATCATGCCCCGCGGAACGTACCTGCATGAGCCCGGCGTCGAGGAGCGGTTCTCCTGCGCTCCGGACGGCGGCGGCTGGCGCTACACCGCCGAGCGGTCCGACGGCGGCACGATCGAGCTGGTCGCCGACAGCCTCTGGCGGCCCGCCAGACTCGAGGTGACCGCCGGTGAGCATGTCCTGCGGGGCGGTGCCGTCGGCGCGGAGCTGCTGTGGGTGACCGCCGGACGGGAGCACGCCGCGCGCGCCACCGGTTTCCTCGGCGAGTCGCCGGGTCTGCTCGTCGCGGTCGCCCGGTCGCTGCGCCTGGCCGAGGGTGAGCGCGTCGACGTGCGGATCCTGCTCGTCACCGCCCCGGCCCTCGCGGTCCGTACGGTGCCGCAGCGCTGGTCCCTCGCCGAGACCGCCTGGCACGACGCCGACGGCGAACGCGTCCCGGTCGACCGTTACGAGATCACCGACCTGGAGACCGGCGAGGTATCAGAGATCCACCTGGCCGGGGACGTCGTCGTCGCGGCTCCGGGTATCGAACTCGTCAATCTTGAGGATCCGCCGAATTTTTTCTAAGAAACTCTGACAACCTTCGGGGCATGTCCGATGTCATATGGATCATGAAGCATGCGGTTGTCGGCGCCGGGGTTGTGGGTCTCCTGAGCGGCGGGCTGGTCGTGGCGTCGGGGGGCTCCGCCATGGCGAAGTCCAATGTGACCCTCAACGCGGCGCACAAAGTGATCCACTCAGGTCAGATCCTGCACTTCGCGGGGGTGGCCGGTGATGACTCCGGGTTGCGGAAGGCGCGGTTCTGCCTGGAGGTCCGGGAGCCCCAGCAGCACTGGCGGCGGATGGGCAAGTGTGTCATGCCGTACCACGCCGACGGCTGGACCGCCGCCTTCCGGCTCGACACCCGCCCGCTCGATCGCGGCCGGTACGCCTTCCGCGCCGTGGGCGTCGGCCTGAGCCATCGGCACCCCGAGATCTACGGGCCGTCTCCGGTGGTCCGCGTCACCGTGCGCTGAACCTCGACCCGAGGGCACCAGCGGTCGTGAGCCCGCCGGCTGCGACAAGACTGCGACGTGGCGCGGACGGTACCCCGACACGGGTTCGGCACAGTCGGCGCCATGACACAAGTTCAGCCGGCCAGGGCCGCTCGGTCGACCAGCGGGCGCGAGCCGCGCGTCCCCCCGTTGGACGGGTTGCGCGGTGTCGCGATCCTCGGGGTGCTGCTGTTCCACACCGGTCACCTGTCCGGCGGGTTCCTGGGCGTGGACCTGTTCTTCGCCCTTTCCGGTTACCTCATCACCGATCTGCTGCTGCGGGAGATCGAGGCGACCGGTGGCGTGGCGCTGGTCGCCTTCTGGGGTAGGCGGATCCGTCGGCTGCTGCCCGCGCTGGCGACCATGCTCGCCACCGTCACCGTGCTGGTCTGGGCGGTGGGGCCGCCGGAGTTGGTGCGGACGACGCTCGCGGACGGCCCGTGGGTCCAGCTGAATCTGGTCAACTGGCGTCTGCTCGCCGAGTCGGTCGGCTACTGGGACCGGTTCGGGTCGGCGCGGGTGTTCGAGCACCTGTGGAGCATCGCGGTCGAGGAGCAGTTCTACCTGGTGTGGCCGGCGTTCCTGCTGATCATCGCTCGGAGCGGGCGGCGGGTGGACCGCCGGGTCGCGGTGACCGCGGGCCTGGCATCGGCCGTCTCACTGGTCTTGATGATCATGTTCGTCGACCCGGCGGACCCCAGCCGGGTCTACACCGGCACCGACACCCGGGCGTTCTCGCTGTTGCTGGGCGCGCTGGTCGCCACTCGCCCGGTGCGTGCCGTGCCGGCCCGTACGGCCGGCCGATGGGCCGGTGCCGTATCGGCGTTCCTGGCGATCGGGATGGGCACGGCGTGGTCGCTGGTCGACGGGGTGAACTCGCCCTGGCTGTACACCGGAGGGCTGTTCGCGCACTCGCTGGCCGCCGCGGTGCTGGTCGGGCTGTGTGCGCAGGCGCCGCGAACGTTGGTCGCCAGGTTCCTTGCCTGGCGGCCACTGCGGTGGCTGGGGCTGATCTCCTACCCCCTGTACCTGTGGCACTGGCCCGTCTTCGTGCTGCTGTCCGCACAACGCGGCTGGACCCGGGCAGTCGCGGCGTGCGCCGTGTCGATCGGCCTGGCCGCTCTGTCGAAATACCTGGTCGAGGACCCGATTCGATTCCGTGCCAGGTGGGCCAGGGGGCGGAGCGGGGCGCTCGCGTTCGCGGCGGTCATGGTCGGACTGGCCGTGTTGTGGCTCGCGCTGCCCGCCCCGACTCCGACCACCATCGACATCACGAAGCTGGGCTGATCACTTGATCAGCGGGCAGGTCCGCTGCTTGTCCGACTCCGAGGTGGCCGTCGTGAAGATGACCTGCACCTTCATGGTCCTGGATCCGCCGCTCTGCACGTTGACGCCCAGTGCGGTGCAGACGATCTGGTCGATGCCCAGCGGCGTCACCTCGTAGATGGCCAGCGGCACCCTCAGCCGGATCACGCCGGGCGTGGTGGTCACCACGACCTGTGTCGTCGAGATCGATGCGATGTCCGTGTGCAGGTTCGAGCCGCCGGGCCCGGCCAGCAGCCACGACATCGCCTCGGAGATCGTGCCGAGGTGACCGCTCGGGCGTTGCTGGGGCCGGAGTCGCTTGTGCGCGTCGACGAAGTACAGCGTCATCCCGGGGGCCACGCCCGTCGGTGCCTGACCCGCGTCGGTCACCCCGGATGGCCGGACGCCGCAGCCCGCGAGCAGCAGGACCACCGCCGCCCACCAGATCCGCTTCACCGGTCCTCCAGATCTCGCGGCAGGCGCAGCACGAACCGCGCACCGCCACCGCCGGCGTTGCCCGCGGTGAGATCGCCGCCGTGCAGGCGGGCGTTCTCCAGCGCGATCGCCAGCCCGAGCCCACTGCCCGGGGTGCGGGTACGAGCCGCGTCGGCCTTGTAGAAGCGGTCGAACACGTGCGGCAACACGTGCTCGGACAGGCCCGGTCCGCGGTCGGTGACCTCGATCCGCACCTGCTCGCGGGCCGCCGATACGTGGACGCGCACCGGCGGTTCGCCGTGCCGCAGCGCGTTGCCGACCAGGTTGGCCACGATGACGTCCAACCGGCGCCGGTCCAGCCGCATGAGGATCTCCTCCGGTGCCACCAGTTCGGCCCGGTCCAGCCAGCCCCGGGCACGAAGGCAGTCCCGTACGGCTCCGGCCACGTCGACCTCTTCCACCCGCAGTCGGGCGGTGCCGGCGTCGAAACGGGACACCTCCATGAGGTCCTCCACCAGCCGGACCAGCCGGTGGGTCTCGGTGATCGCCAACTGCGCGGACTCGCGGGCGTCCGCCGCCATCCCGTCGGCCGCGGTGGCCAGGACCTCCACCACGGCCGTCAGCGTGCTCAGCGGGGTGCGCAGCTCGTGGGAGACGTCGGCGGCGAACCTCCTGGCGTCGGCCTGCATCCGCCGCATGGCCGCCATCGAGGTCTGCAGCGACTCGGCCATCTCGTTGATGGTGACGGTCAGTTCGGCCAGCTCGTCGGCGCCCTGGGGTGGCGACCGGGCGTCGAGGTCGCCGGCGGCCAACCGGCGCGCGGTGTCACGGAGCTCGCGTACCGGCCGCAGCACGCTGCCCGCGGCCAGCAGGGCCAGCAGTATCGCCAGCGGCAGCGCGAGCGCGGCGGTGCCGGCTGCGGACCTGGCCAGGCCGTCGATCTGCCGCTCGACACCGGTGAGGTCGCGCACGGAGTACACCTCGATGCCGGACGGGACGCGTCCACCGTCCGGCGCGGTGATCGTGATGGGGGTTCCGACCAGCAGCCAAGGCCTGCCGTCGGCGGTGATCCGCTGCGTGACGAGCCGGTTCTGGGTGCGCACGGCGGTGCGCAGCGCGTCGGTGACCAGATCGGTGCGGGCGCCGTCCACGGACCGCAGGTTCTGGTAGGTCACCAGCGTGTTCGCGCCGACGGCCGCACGCAACCGGTCGAGCGCGCCCTGGTCCGGCGGATAGGTCAGCTGGGGGGTGATCGCGCCGATCTGGTCGACGATGGTCTCGGTGAGCCGCTGCTGCGTCGAGGTGACCAGCGCGGTGCTCGCCGATCCGGCGCTCGACCAGGCCGCCGCGGCGGCACCGAGCACGGTCACCAGCACGAAGGCGACCAGCAACCGGGCGCGCAGCCCACGCGGCCACAGCCGCCTGGTCATACCGGGCCGAACCGGTAGCCGAACCCGCGTACGGTCTGCACGTACACCGGAGTCGCCGGATCGGCCTCGATCTTCGCCCGCAGCCGCTGCACGCAGTTGTCGACCAGCCGGGAGTCACCGAGGTAGTCGTGCTCCCACACCTCCTCCAGCAGCTGCTGCCGGCCGAACACCCGGCCGGGAGCCCGGGACAGGGTGAGTAGCAGCCGCAGCTCGGTCGGCGTCAGCATCACCGGTTCGCCGTGCAACGACACTGTCAGCGCCGTGGTGTCGATGCGCATGTCACGGTGCACTCGTACGCCGTCGGGGGCGCCCGTGCTGCGGCGCAGCACCGCGCGGATCCGCGCGTCGAGCACGGTGGGCTGTGCCGGCTTGACGACGTAGTCGTCGGCGCCCGCCTCCAGGCCGCCGACGACATCGAAGTCCTCGCCACGCGCGGTGAGGATGATCACGGGCACCTCACTGGCCGCCCGGATGCGGCGGCACACCTCGAATCCGTCGATGCCCGGCAGCATCAGGTCCAGCACCACCAGGTCCGGCGCGGACGAGCGGAACTCACGCAGCCCGTCCTCACCGGTGTCCGCCGTGTGGACGTCGTGGCCGTGTCTGCGAAGCGCGAGCTGGAGCCCGCGTCGGACCAGGGGATCGTCCTCGATGAACAGAATCGCCGCCACCCGTCGAGTATGGACAACGCCGGGCCGGCTGGACGGTGGCGGTGGGCTCCTGCGACAGAACCGCGACATGGCGGCGGGCTCCGTGCGACCTGGCGGCGGTGGGCTCCTGCGACGTGGCGGCAGCGGGCTCCTGCGACACGACCGCGACATGGCGGTGGAGGCACTGGGACATGGCGACGGCACGGTCGAGGCCATGACCAAGACACGAAGTCTCGTTCTCGGCCTGACCGGGCTGCTCCTGCTGACCGCCGCCTGTTCCGGCGGGTCCACCGTGACCGACGCGTCCCCGGCTCGGAGCTCCTCCGGAACGGGGCCGTCCAAGGTGCTCTTCCTCGGCGACTCCATCGCGGCGGGCGAGGCGCTGCCCCTGGCCGCCGCGTTCAAGGCGAGCCATGTCGGGTTCCAGTCGATCGCCGCCGACGGCGGCGGGAACGTCGTCGGGCCGTTCTCCGACAAGAACTGGACGAAGCTGCCCGAGCAGATCACCTCCGCCCATCCCACCATGGTCGTCTACCAGCTCACGACCTACGACTGGGGCAGTCCGCAGGCGCAGCAGGCCGCCTACGACAAGCTGCTGACCACGGTGACCGGCGCCGGCGCGAAACTGATCTTCGTCACCGCGCCACCGATCAAGCCCGACGACTTCTACAAACCACACATGGCCGACCTGCGCCGCGCCCCTCGCACCGCCCGAACGGTCGCGGCGGGTTCCTCGGGCCGGGCCGAGGTGCTCGACGCCGGCGCGGTCTGGGGCAGCACCTACCAGCGGGTCAAGAACGGCAAGGCCGACCGCAGCACCGACGGCATCCACACCTGCCCGCAGGGCGCCGCTCGCTTCACCAACTGGCTGCTCACCGAGCTGGCGAAGCGGTTCCCCGGCTTCACCCCCGCGTCGCCGCGGGACTGGGCCAACACCGGCTGGTCGGCGAACGACCATTTCAAGGGTTGCTGACCAGCCGATCCGAACGTCAGCGCGTGGGCGGGAGGAACGTCGGCGGGTTCATGGTGTTCGGCGCCCCGCCGAGCCACTCGGGCACCGGCATGGGACCGCCGCCGTACGACGGTGGCGGTGGCGGTGGGCCGCCCACCGGGATCACCGCCGGCTGCGTGGGGCCGGGCGGGACGCTGACCGCGAGCGGCAGGCCGCGCCGGGCGATCGCGGCCCGCCGGGCGGCGCGCTCGGCGAGCCGGCGTTCCTCGCGGTGGCGGCGTTCGGCGAGCACGGCCGACAGGACGATCTCCGGCCGGTATCCCGACGGCGGTGGCGGGCTGATGTAGGTGAGGACCTCGTCGGTGAGCCGCCGGCCCATCTCGTCGCGGACGCGCGGGGCGAGCTCCCAGAACCGCGTGAGGTACTGCCGTGCCGCCATGGCGATGCCGTCCGGCAGCCGGGACAGCTCCAGGGAGTTCGCCCAGGGGGCGAGCTGCGGCGGCATGATCGCGACCGGGCCCAGCATGACGTTCACCGGCACCCGGTCCTGGATGACGATCGTGCCCGCGAAGATGTCGCCGAGCCGTTTCCCGCGCGGGCTCACGAGAGACGCGATGAGCGCCGGAGAGCCGAACAGCGTCCAGAACTCCAGGAACCCGGCCAGCGCCCGTACGAGGGCCTGACGGAAGCGTTCCGGGCCGCCGTCGTCGGCGACGACCCGCAGCCCGAGGGCGAGCTTGCCGAGCGTACGGCCGCGGGTGAGCGTCTCCGTGATCGTCGGATAGCCGACCAGCACGCCGACGAGCATCAGGAGCGCCAGGCCGATCGTCACCGCCGAGTCCGACACGCGTGCCGACAGCCCAACGAAGATCATGCAGAAGTAGAGCACCATGAGCTGCAGCAGCACGTCGATGAACAGGGCGAGCGCGCGGCTGGCCAGCCGCGCGACCCGGATGTCGAGCGCGACGGCCTCACCGGTGACGAGTTCGGGCACGCTGCCCCTTCCAGCCGGGCTGTTCGGTCAAGCCGGGAGAAGTCCCGTGAACGGTAGTCTGCCGGGTTGTGGACGTCGACGCCTTCGTAGCCGCGCACAACGCCGAATGGCGGCGCCTCGAGCAGCTCGTCAACCGTGGCACGCGCAAGCTGAGCGGCGCGGAGATCGACGAGCTGGTCGAGCTCTATCAACGGGCGGCCACCCACCTGTCGGTGGTGCGCTCCAGTTCGCCGGAGCCCGCGCTGGTCGGCCGGCTGTCGAGTCTGGTGGCGCGCGGCCGGGCGGCGGTGACGGGCGCGCAGGCGCCGATGTGGCGGGACGCCGCCCGCTTCCTCACCGTGTCGTTCCCGGTGACGGCCTACCGGATGCGCTGGTGGTGGCTGGGATCGGCGGTGCTGTCCAACATCGTGTCGCTGGTGCTCGCCATCTGGGTCGCCCGTAACCCGCAGGTGCAGACGTCGCTGCTGTCCCCGGAACAGATCAAGCAGCTGGTCGACCACGACTTCGCCAACTACTACACCGACCACGCCGCCGGGGCGTTCGCGTTCCAGGTGTGGGTCAACAACGCGTGGGTCTCCGCGCAGGCACTGATCTTCGGGATCCTTCTCGGCATCCCGACCGTCCTCGTACTGTGGGGCAACCAGCTCAACCTCGGCGTCTCCGCGGGGCTGATGTTCGCCCACGGCAAGGGGGCGATCTTCTTCGGCCTGATCCTGCCGCACGGGCTGCTGGAGCTGACGGCGGTGTATCTCGCGTCGGCCGCGGGCCTGCGGCTCGGTTGGACGATCATCGACCCGGGTCCCCGCCGGAGAGGACAGGCCCTCGCCGAGGAGGGCCGGGCGGCGATGAGCATCGCGATCGGCCTGATCGGCGTGCTCGCCGTCTCCGGCGCGATCGAGGGCTTCGTCACCGGCCACGTGCACGTCACCTGGCTGCGCATCGCCATCGGCGTCGTCGCCGAGACGGCCTTCCTGGCGTACGTCATCGTCTTCGGCCGCCGCGCCGCCAAGGAGGGCGAGATCGGCGACGCGGAACTCGTCCCCGACGTCGCCCCGATCGCCGCCTGACCCGAGCGGTTCAGCTCAGCGCGTCCAGATCGATGGCGACGGAGAACGGCTGATCCGTCTTGAGGACGCCGGTGTGGGCGCCGGACGAGGCATAGCTTCTCGTCGTCGCGTTCAGAATGTGGGTGTAAGTGATCAGTCCAGAATTCTGCTGCTCGATGCGCCAATAATGCGGAATTCCGGCTGTAGCATATTCGACCGGTTTGTCCAATCGATCGGTACTGACGCTCCCCTTGCTCATGATTTCGACGGCGAGGAGCACCTGCTGAGGCCGGACCGGGAGCACGTCCGGATCGCCTTCGAAGACCAGGACATCGGGGCGTCGGTTGTGGAGCGGCGCGTCGGCGAGCCGGAGATCGACGTCCGTGGTCACCTGCCAGGAAGCCGGAGCGGCGGCCTCGAGTGCATTGGCGAGCAAACGCGCGATTCGATTATGCCGTGGGGTCGCGGAGGGCGACACGATGATGCTCCCGTCAACGATCTCGATGCGCCGGCAGATTTCTTCCGGCATTCGATCGTATTCCTCCGCAGTGACACCTTCCTCAGGAAGGCGCAACATCCATTCCGGCAAAGCAGCCATAATGGCCCTCCTCTTTAACAGGTGCCGCTCGCCCTGCTTCACATAGCATCTTATGAGCACGACCCACGTCAGGACGATGCTTCATGGACGCGGCGGCACCAGGCCGTGGCGTGACCGATCGGGGGTCGCTGGGATGCCGCCTGGTGGACCGCGTCAGATGACCGGCCTATCGTCGTGGCGAAGCCGAAGCTCACGCCGAGTCGCAGATGTCACTTTCGGAATCTGAGGTCCGCTCGTACACCGGTGGGTTCTCCATGCCCATGAGGGGTGGGACCGGGCGCATCACTCTGGATCGGCCCTTCGCCCGCCTCGAGTTGCGTCCTCGCCGGGCGAGCCTGCACCCGCGAGGTCCGTTCAGGCTGGTGCTCGAGTCACGGTCGTTACCGTTCACAACGGTCCAGGAGGCCTTCCCGACCGCCCCGGTCATCCTCAGCGGACCTGGTGTCGGTCTGCGCTGCGTCGACGGCGACTACTACTTCTGGACGCGGCACGCGCGGGAGGTCCTGGACGTTCTGGAGTCGGCCGGGATCCCCGTCGACCCGAGCCCCCGCCGCCTACGGCCGGGCTCATTGACCGGTGTCAGAGGCGGCCGGCGGCCTTGAGGGAGAGGTAGGCGTCGGCGAGGGCCGGAGCGATCTCGTCCGGGGGAGCGTCGACGACCTCGACGCCGTACTTGCGGAGTTCGGTGGTGACGCGGCGGCGTTCGGCGCGGGCGCGTTCGGCCGCGGCGGCGTCGTAGACGGCCGCCGCGTCGCCCCGGGCCGTCGCCATCTCGGTCACGCGCGGATCGCTGACCGCCGCGACGAGGACGAGGTGCTTGGCGGTCAGCTGGGGCAGCAGCGGCAGCAGGCCCTCCTCGATCGCGGTGGCGTTGAGGTCGGTCAGCAGCACCACGAGGCACCGCTGCCGGACGCGGGAGAGCAGCGCCGAGACCATGCCCGCCGCGTCGGCCTCGATCAGCTCCGGCTCCAGCGGCGCCATGGCGCGCACCATCGCGGTCAGCACCTCGGTGCGGGCGGCGCCCTCGACCCGTGCGCGGACCCTCCGGTCGTACGCGAGCAGGTCGACGCGGTCCCCGGCCCGGGAGGCCAGCGCGCCGAGCAGCAGCGCGGCGTCCATGGAGCAGTCGAGGCGGGGGATGTCGCCCACGCGCCCGGCGGCGGTACGGCCGGTGTCGAGCACGAGGTAGATCCGCCGGTCCCGTTCGGGCCGCCAGGTCCGGACGACGACGTCGCTGCGGCGCGCGGTCGCCCGCCAGTCGATCGAGCGGACGTCGTCGCCGTCGACGTACTCCCGCAGGGAGTCGAACTCGGTGCCCTGGCCGCGGATCAGCGCGACGTGCTGGCCGGTGAGCTCCCGCAGCCGCGCCAGTTTGGCGGGCAGGTGGCGGCGGGAGGGGAACGCGGGCAGGACCCGGACCGTCCACGGCGCACGCCGGTTCAGCTGGCGGGCGGCCAGCCCCAGAGGGCCGTACGACCGGACCGTGACGGCGACGGCCGAGCGGTCGCCCCGGCGCGTGGGGACGAGGCGGGTCTCGACGCGGCGGCGCTCGCCCGCGGGGATCGTCACGTTGACCGTACGGGGCGACGCGCCGGCGCTGGGCGGCCAGGCGTCGCGCAGCCGGCCCCGGAGCCGCCGGGGGCCGGGGTTCTCGACGATCAGGGCGACGGTGGTCTCCTCGCCGAGGCGTACGTTGGTGGCGCCTGCGCGGTGCAGGCGCAGGCGTCGTACGTTGCCCGCCAGCACCAGATCGCCGACGACGAGCGCGACCAGCGCGCCGTCGACGGCGAGCAGCGTCCACCAGCTCGGAACGAGCACGAGGACGACCGCGCCGAGGACGGCCAGCAGCCCCGTGCGCCCGGTCAGCGCCATGCCCGGCTCCTGCTCATCGAGGGGCGGGGACGGTGGTGAGGATGCCCTCGAGCACGCCGTCCGTCGTCGCGCCCTCCAGCTCCGCCTCGGGCCGCAACTGCACGCGGTGCCGGAGGGTGGACCGGGCGAGGGCCTTCACGTCGTCGGGCCGTACGTAGTCGCGGCCGGACAGCCACGCCCACGCACGGGACGTCGCCAGCAGCGCCGTGGCGCCACGCGGCGACACGCCCAGCTGCAGGGACGGCGACTGCCGGGTGGCCCGGCACAGGTCGACGATGTACCCGCTGACCTTTGGGTCGACGTGGACCCGGCGCACGGCGTCGCGTCCGGCGGCCAGGTCGGCCGGGCCGGCGACCGGGGTGACGCCGGCGGCGCCGAGGTCGCGCGGGTCGAAGCCGGAGGCGTGGCGCTGCAGCACCGCGATCTCGTCGTCGCGGGAGGGCACCGGGACGTTGAGCTTCACCAGGAACCGGTCGAGCTGGGCTTCCGGCAGCGGGTACGTGCCTTCGTACTCGACGGGGTTCTGCGTGGCGCAGACGACGAAGGGGTCGGGCAGCGGGCGGGCCTGGCCCTCGACCGACACCTGCCGCTCCTCCATCGACTCGAGCAGGGACGCCTGGGTCTTGGGCGGCGTCCGGTTGATCTCGTCGGCGAGCAGGAGGTTCGTGAAGACCGGGCCCTCCCGGAACTCGAACTCCGACGTGCGGTTGTCGTAGACCAGCGAACCCGTGACGTCACCCGGCATCAGGTCGGGGGTGAACTGCACGCGCTTGAAATCCAGCTTCAGCGCCTGGGCGAGGGTCCGGATCAGCAGGGTCTTGGCGACGCCCGGGACGCCCTCGAGCAGGACGTGGCCCCGGCACAGCAGGGCGATGACCAGGCCGGTCACGACGGAGTCCTGGCCGACGACCGCCTTGGCGACCTCTCCGCGCAGGGCGGTCAGCGCCTCACGGGCGTCCTCGCCCCCGATGTCGTGTGGAGTTTCCGTCAAGAGTTGCGAACCAGCCTTTCCAGGTCGTCGAGGACGCCGGCGAGCCATACGAGCCCGGCGTCGTCCACTGGGGGAGGACCGTACAGGGCGGCGCCGACCTCCGCCTGCTCTCGCCCGGTGTGCGCCGCGACCGACGCGACGATCTCGGCGGCCATGGCGGGGTCGGACGCCGCGCTGCGCGGCATGCCGAGCAGACCCGTGAGGCGTTCGAGGGCACCGGTGCGCAGCGCCTCCGCGGCCCGGTCGGCGGCCCGTCGCGAGCGGTACAGCCGGGCGCGGCCCTCGACGGCCTCGGCGGAGCGCACGACGACCGGGAGCGGCTCGACCACGATCGGGCCGAGGCGCCGGGCGCGCCACAGCGCCACGAGGACGACGGCGATGACGATCTGCAGCACGGCCAGCTTGACCCCGAAGGGGACCAGCTCAGTGAACGACTTCTGCCCGCCGCTGCCCGGCGCGGGCAGGTCCGGGATCAGCCAGACGGCGTTCGACCGGGACTCGATCAGGTTCATGGCGAGCGCGGCGTTGCCGTTCTCGGCCAGGTGCTCGTTCGTGAGCGGACGGGCCGCGCCGAGCACGGTGACCGTCGCGCCGTTCACGGGCAGCTGCACGAGGCCCGCCCCCTGGTCGCTGGGGTAGCACTTCGTGGCCTGATCGGGCGCGGTGTACGTCGTCGCCCCGAGGAAGTCGGCGCTGCCCGCGTAGGCCGCGGCCGGCAGGGTGCAGCCGGGCTCCGGCGTGCCCCAGGCCGTGCTCTTCGCCTCGACGCCCGGGGCCAGGGCCTTGAGCGTGTCGCTGGTGGGGGTGACGAGGAGCCGGTCGCCGGGCGCGTCGCGCAGGGTGGTGAGGTCGGCGGCCACCAGGCGGTCGGAGCGGACCACGACGAGGACGGCGTCCGGCTGGGCCTTCAGACGCTCGGCGGCGGCGGACGCGCTGCGGACGACCGTGACGGGCGTGCCGTGGCGCCTGGTGATCTCCGCGAGGGCCTGGGAACCCTGCTGCCCGGGCGACTCCGGGTCGAGGAGCTCCGAGCCGGTGCGCGGGCGCATGAGGGCGATGAGCACGCCCAGGAGGACCAAGGCGAGCACCGCGACGAGGAGGCCCCGGGACCGCCGCCAGCGGTGCCGGGCCACCTGCCCGGCGCTCGTCGGCTCGGCGGCCGGTGGAGCCTGCAGCGCCGTCATGAGACGCCTCCGAGCGGAACCGGCCGCGCGCCGCGCAGCCGGGCGTCGAGCTCGACGAGCCGCCCGTAGCCGTCCGCGTCGCCCTGCCGCCCGCCGTACCAGACGTCGTCGAACAGCCGTACGCCCGCGGCGAGGGCGTCGGCGTGATCGGGCAGCGCCTCGCCGGCCTCGGCCGCCAGCTCGTCGGCGGTACGGCCGGGCCGGGGCGGGACGATCGCGCGTTCTTCGAGGTCGCGGGCGATCGCGCGGAGACGCTCGCGGATCGCCTCCGGCCACTCGCCGGCGGCGGCGTGGCGCTCGGCGGTGGCCCGATGGTCCTCGGCTGTGGCGGCGCCGGGACCGAGCAGGGGCTTCGGCCCGGCGGCGTTGCGGCGCACGCTGCCGATCCGCCACCAGACGGCGGCGACCACCACGACGAGCAGGCCGATCAGGACGACGAAGCCGAGCCAGCCGCCGCCTCCGCCGCCCCCGACGCCGGTCAGGCTGTGGTAGAGCTCGTTGAGCCAGTCGCTGATCTTGTTGAAGATGCGCTCGACGAACGAGGGATCGTCCTGGTGGTAGGCCGGCTTCTGGAGCTCGCGGCGGGCCAGCTCGCGCGCCGGGTCACGGGCGATCGGCGGACCGCCCCCGTACGAGAGCAGCGGGGTCATCGGCGCCATCCCGGAGGAGGCGGCGACACCGGCGGCCGGGGCGGCGCGGGCGGCTCGGAGGGGCCGGGCGGAATCTGATGTCCTGACGGCATGGCCGGTCCGGGCGGCACCTGCGGTCCGGGCGGCATGTGCGGCGCGGACGGCGGCTGCGGCGTCCCGTAGGCCTGGCCGGTCGGCGGCGCCCCGTGATGCGGGCCGGGCGGAGGCGGCGGCGTCCCGAAGCCGTGGCCGGTCGGAGGCGCGCCGAAGGGCGGGCCCGGCGGGCGCGGGGGCGCAACGAGGACCTGGCGCGGCATCTTCGGCTGGGGACCCGACCCGGCCGCGGTGAGCGGGCCGGGCAGCCAGGCGGCGAGCGGGTCGGCCGGCGGCTCCATCTGCAGTTCCAGGTCGAAGGCCTCCCGCCGCATGCGCCGGTCGGCGTACATGAGTGCGATCACTCCCGCGTTGAACGGGTTGACGAGCGTGCCGGCGATGACGCGGCCCACCGCGCCGACGGCGATGACGGCCACGAGCATCCAGCCGTGCGGCTCCTTGTCGAAGGCCAGCATGATCTCCTGGGCGACCGCGAACGGCACCGGGAGCACGAGGAACTCGACGAACAGCGTGATGACCAGCGCCAGGGTGAGCGAGCCCATCATCCGCCACCAGCGGCCGCGTACGAGCTCGGTCGACCGGCGGAGGGCGGCGCGGACGCCCCGGCGCTCGAGGACGGCGGCGGGGGTGGCCAGGGCGAACCAAACGTAGCCGGTCACCATCAGCACCAGTGCCAGCGGAACGCCGAAGATCGCCGTGAGGGCCTGGACGGCGTCGGGGGCGTGGGCGGCGATCGCCGCGACGAGCGGGGCGAGGGGCAGCGCCACGGCGAGCAGCACGATCGCCAGGACGGCCACCGCGGTGCCGGTGAGGCGGGCCCGGCTCGACCGCGTGGCCTGCCAGGCCTGGCCGAACGAGGTGGCGCGGCCCAGCAGCGTGCGCCCCATGACCGGCGCGAGGAGCCCGCTGAGCAGGAGCACGACGTACGCGGTGAGGAACAGCGAGACGAGGGAGGTGACCGACGCGAGGCCGAGGGTGCGGGTGACCTCCACAGGAGTCCGGACGTCGGCCTGGATCCGCCCGCCGAGCACGATGTACTGCACGGCCGTGACGATCACCTGGACGACCGCCGTGAGGATCGCCGACAGGCCGAGCGTGGCCCGTGGGTTGCGGCGGACGTAGGTGATCGCGCCGTCGAGGAGCTCCGAGACGCCGAGCGGGCGCAGCGGGATCTCCGTCTCGAGCGTGTCATCGGGGGCGACGGCGGGCTCCGGCGGCGCGGCCTCGGACCGGGTGCCTTCGGGCAGAGCGGAGCCGGGTGTCGCCCAGGCCCCTGAATCCGCCATGCCAGCTCCCCACCCGCCGATTACCCGGTCAATCCTGCCATGTGACGAGAGCCCGGGTGATCGATGGCCGACAGGACCACGGTTTTCGGCGCCTGCGAAGTGTTCGGCTCGAGGTCTTCGGATGGAGTGCCAGGACCTCCGATTAGGTCCCCAGTCCTATTTCGGTCGGCTGACCTTGGTTTCACGGATGTCCTGAGATAGAAAACATACGCAACCGTATGGTGATGCCCGCCCTGCGTCTCCGCATATTCGGCGAGTCCACCGGGGTGCGGCGTCGCCGTCGCGTCCGCCACGTGGGCCGCAGGCACCCCGTGGCACGGATCTGATCGGAGGAATCGGAATGCGGAAGACCGTCGTCACGATGGCGGTGGCCTCGGCGGCGCTCCTGCTCGGGGCGCCGGCGGCGTCGGCGAAGACCACGGGGAGCTGGGACCTGAGAGCCGCGAAGCACGTGCCTCCGGGAGTGCTCGCCAAGGGCACATTCAAGGTGGTCAACGGCAGTGTCGTGATCAAGGGCACGGTGCAGGACAACGACCGCGGCGACCATCGCTTCGCAATGGTCGTCATCAGGTACTACCGCAGTAAGACGAGCAAGAAGTTCACCTGGATTCATGTCGAGGACCGCAAGGCCGGCGACAACAAGGCGAAGAGTTTCAGCGCGCTCCCCGTGAAGGCCGCCATGGTGAAGGGGCAGGCATGCGTCGGACACATGGTCGGCTCCCATCCCGCGCCGGATAGGTGCAGCGACTACAAGGTGCTTTACAAGAAGTAGGCGCCGAGTCCGCGAAGCACGTGACGGGCCACGAGCGGCGTCGGCCACGTGACGTGCCGCCCGTCGGCCCGAACCGGCACCCGTCGGCAGGCGACCTTCGTGGCCGCGAGTGGTCACGGCGACCTGCCGGCGGGAGTCCGCGATTCGTCGACCGTACGCGTTCAATGGGGGCAAACTGGGGGCGTGGACGTGCTGCGGTGGTGCGAGCCGCCCGAGGGGCCGGCGATCGCTTTACTCGACCAGACGAGGCTGCCGCGTGAGGAGGTCGTCCTGGTTTGCCGGGATGTTCCCGCCGTCGTCGCGGCCATCAAGAGTCTCGCCGTCCGCGGCGCTCCGCTGCTCGGCATCGCCGGGGGGTACGGCGTCGCGCTGGCCGCCGCGCTCGGCCAGGACGTCGCGGAGGCCGCGGAGGTTCTCGCCGGCGCCCGGCCCACCGCGGTGAACCTCGCCCGGGGCGCCGAGCGGGTGCTCCAGGCGTACGCGGAGGGGCGTTCGGCGCTGTCGGAGGCGCACGACATCGCGGCCGAGGAGGCGGCGGCCTCCGCCCGGATGGCCGAATATGGCCTTCCGCTCGTGCCGGAGGGCGGCCGGATCCTGACGCACTGCAACACCGGGGCCCTCGCCGCGGGCGGCGACGGCACCGCCCTGGCGGTGGTGGTCGCGGCGCACCGCGCGGGCCGGCGAAGATGCTGTGGGTCGACGAGACCCGGCCCCTGCTGCAAGGGGCACGGCTCACGGCCTACGAGGCCCGACGCCACGGCCTGCCGTACACCGTGCTGCCGGACGGCGCGGCGGCCTCGCTCTTCGCCGCCGGCGAGGTCGACCTGGTCGTGGTGGGGGCCGACCGCATCGCGCGGGACGGGAGCGTGGCCAACAAGGTCGGGACGTACTCCCTCGCGGTGCTCGCGCACCACCACGGCGTGCCGTTCGTGGTCGTCGCGCCGACGAGTACCGTTGATCTTGAGGCACGGTCCGGTAGCGATATTCCGATCGAACAGCGCGATCCGGTAGAAGTCACTACGATCGCCGGTCAACCCGCAGCGCCGCTCGGGAGTCCTGTCTACAATCCGGCGTTCGATGTGACTCCGGGCGAGCTGGTGAATGCCATCGTCACCGAGCGTGGGGTCATCGCGCAGGTAAACGAAGGTAGCCTGGCAGCCTTGGGCGACCGCCTCCCCAAACGCGACGATGAGGGGTCATGAAGGGACGCGTGCTGGTCGTCGATGACGACCTGGCTCTGGCCGAGATGCTCGGCATCGTGCTCCGCGGCGAAGGCTTCGAGCCATCGTTCGTGCACGACGGTGACAAGGCGCTCGAGGCATTCCGGGAGACCCGGCCCGACCTCGTGCTGCTGGACCTGATGCTCCCCGGCATCGACGGGATCGACGTGTGCCGTCAGATCCGCGCCGAGTCCGGTGTGCCGATCGTGATGCTGACCGCCAAGAGCGACACGGTCGACGTCGTCCTCGGCCTCGAATCCGGCGCCGACGACTACATCGTCAAGCCGTTCAAGCCGAAGGAACTGGTGGCGCGGGTGCGTGCGCGGCTGCGCCGCACCGACGACCCGACGCCGGAGCTGCTCCAGATCGGTGACATCTCGATCGACGTGGCGGGCCACTCGGTGAAGCGGGGCGACCGGCACATCCCGCTGACGCCGCTGGAGTTCGACCTGCTGGTCGCGCTGGCCCGCAAGCCGCGCCAGGTGTTCACCCGCGAGGTGCTGCTCGAACAGGTGTGGGGCTACCGCCACGCCGCCGACACGCGGCTGGTCAACGTCCACGTCCAGCGGCTCCGCGCGAAGATCGAGAAGGACCCCGAGCATCCGGAGATCGTCGTGACCGTTCGCGGCGTCGGATACAAGGCGGGCCCGGCATAACCGCTCTTCGATCCCCCACGAGCAGTCCATGAAAGCGTGGATCACGCTGACGTCGGCGGCCCGCCGCGGCCTTGGAGTGGTCCGCCGGTCCGTCCGTGCGGCGCTGCGCACGGCGTACGTCAGGTGGCGCCGGTCGCTGCAGGCCCGGGTCGTGACGACGACGCTCGTCGTCTCCGCCCTGGTCGTGGCGGTGCTCGGCGTCTTCCTCATGCAGCAGATCACCACCGCGCTGCTGGAGGCCAAGGAGCGCGCGGCGCTGCTCCAGCTCGACGAGGGCGTCGGTGTCGCGCAGCGGCAGCTGGCCGGCGGCGGCTCGGACAACTCCGAGACCACCAAGAGCAGGCTCAACGCGATCGTCACCACGCTCGCCCACCGGAGCGGCCCGTCCGGCCTCTACGAGGTGATCATCCTCGACCGCGACGAGCCCGGCAGCGTCGGCTTCAGCTCCAACTGGATCCGGCTGAAGAGCATCCCGGCGGTGCTGATGCACCAGGTCGAGCAGTCGGACGCGAGCAAGCCCTACCGGACGTACGGCACGCTCACCTATGACGACGGGTCCTCGAAGCCCGGCCTGATCGTCGGCACCAAGCTGAGCCGCTACCAGCTGTACTACCTGTTCCCGCTGACGCAGGAGCGGCAGAGCCTGGAGGTCGTCCAGCAGACCATCCTCGGCGTGGGCGCGGCGCTCGTGCTGCTGCTCGCGGCGATCGCCTCGATCGTCACGCGCCAGGTGGTCGTCCCGGTGCGCATGGCGGCCCAGGCGGCCGAGCGCCTGGCCGCGGGGCGGCTCGAGGAGCGGATGAAGGTCCGCGGCGAGGACGACCTGGCCCGGCTCGCCACCTCCTTCAACGACATGGCGGCCAACCTCCAGGAGAAGATCGTCCAGCTGCAGGAGCTGTCGCAGGTCCAGCGCCAGTTCGTCTCCGACGTCTCCCACGAGCTGCGCACGCCGCTGACGACGGTCCGGATGGCCTCCGAGGTGCTGTACGAGGCGCGCGAGGACTTCGACCCGATGGCGGCCCGCTCCGCCGAGCTGCTGCACAGCCAGCTGGAACGCTTCGAAGGGCTGCTGGCCGACCTGCTGGAGATCAGCCGGTACGACGCCGGGGCCGCCACGCTCGACATCGAGCCGATGGACGTCCGCGACCTCGTGCTCCGGGCCGTCGGCTACACCGAGGATCTGGCCGAGCGCAAGGGCAGCAAGATCATTCAGCAGTTGCCGGGGGAGGCGACCATGGCCGAGGTCGACCGCCGACGCGTCGAACGCATCCTGCGCAACCTCCTCGTCAACGCGATCGAGCACGGCGAGGGCAAGGACATCGTGCTCACCGTCGCCGCGGACCGCGACGCCGTGGCCATCGCCGTCCGCGACCACGGCTGCGGCCTGCGGCCCGGCGAGGCGAACATGGTCTTCGATCGCTTCTGGCGCGCCGACCCGGCGCGCGCCCGTACGACGGGCGGCACCGGCCTCGGGCTGTCGATCTCGATGGAGGACGCCCAGCTGCACGGCGGCTGGCTGCAGGCGTGGGGCGAGCCGGGCCAGGGGTCGCTGTTCCGGCTGTCGCTGCCCCGGGTGGCCGGGGCCGAGCTGCGCGGGTCGCCGCTCCCGCTCGTCCCGCCGGAGATCGAGCTGCAGCGTGCGCCGTACGCCGAGCTGGAACTGGAGGCGGACGCGTGAGGTTCCGGATCTTCGCGGTCGTTGTGGTGACGCTCCTGGCGGGCGGCTGTGTCGGCGTCCCGCAGGGCGGCCGGGTGCTGAGCGGCAACGCCGGCGGCGTGGAACAGCCGATCGACGACCCGTACGTTCGGATCATCCCGGTCGGCCCCGAACACGACTGGCCGCCCAGCATGATCGTCCAGGGCTTCCGTACGGCCTCGTCAAGCTTCGACGGGCCGAACGGCGAGCACCAGGTCGCCCGCTCGTACCTCGCCTGCGCGTCCTGCTGGAAGCCGGGGGCCGCGTCGATCGTGTACGACCAGCTCGACCCGCCGACCTCCGAGGACAACGGTCCGGGGCAGGCGACGGTCACGCTCGAGGGCACGCAGCTCGGCAAGATCGGCGCCGACGGGCAGTACATCGCGGACCGGCGGGCGTTTAAGCAGGTCTTCCACCTGCGCCAGGACGCCCAGCGGCAGTGGCGCATCACCGAGCCGTTCCCGCCGGAGCTGCTGCTCAGCCGCGACGACGTCACGCGCGCCTTCCGCACCCTCGACCTGTACTTCTTCGCGCCCGACGCGCAGGTGCTCGTGCCCAACCCGGTGTTCATCCCGCTCGTCAGCCGGTCGTGGCTGGCGACCCAGCTCGTGAAGCAGCTGATCGCCGGTCCGACGACGTGGCTCAAGAACGCCTCCGTACGCTGGGCGTTCCCGGCCGGCACCAAGCTGCGCAGCCTGGACGTGAGCGGCGGTGTGGCCACCGTCGACCTGAGCCGCCAGGCCCGCGCCGGCGACCTGCGGAACATGTCGATCCAGCTGATGTGGACGCTGCGGCAGCTCCGCGAGGTCCAGCAGATGCAGCTGAAGATCGACGGCAAGGCGATCGACGTCCCCGGCGTGAGCGGGACGCTGCAGTCGACGCGGGACTGGGACGCCTTCGACCCGGACGGCAGCGGCGAGGAGCAGCCGGCCTACGTCCGCCGCGCCGACGGGCGGCTCGGCCACCTGGACGGCGGCGGCGCGCAGGTCGTCCTGTCCAAGCTCCAGGTCGCCCACCCTGCGATCTCCTACGACCACCGGCAGGTCGCCGCCCTGAACGCCGCGGCGGACACGGTCACCGTCACCGACCTGCTCGGCGGAGCCACCCGGACGACGCTGCACGCCACCGCCAAGGACGGCACCTTCACCACCCCGTCCTGGGACTCCCGGGGCAACGTCTGGGTCGCCGAGTCCACCGCCACCGGTTCCCGTCTCTGGGTGATCGAGGGAGGCACCCGGCCGGCCCCGGTGGACGGCTGGGCGCTCACGCCGTACCCGGTGAAGGCCCTGCGCATCTCCCGCGACGGCACCCGCGCCGCCGTGATCGTGAAGGTCGACGGCCGCTGGCAGGTCCAGCTCGGCCGGGTCGACCGGGCCCCGTCCGGTGGCCTGCAGGCGGAGGGGTTCATCGCGATCAGCTCGGAACTGCAGAGCGCCATCGACCTCGCCTGGAGCGCCACCGACCATCTCGCCGTCGTCGGCATGACGAACGCGAACCCGTCCCCCTCCCTGTTCGACGTGCCGGTGAGCGGCGCCCCCATCTCGCCGATGATCGGCCCCGGCGGGGAGATGACCACGGTCGCCGCCTCTCCAGGCTCCCCGTTGCTGGTCACCCAGCGCGTCACGGGCTCGGCGTCGCCTAACGCCAAGACCCTCAACGTCTGCCGGCTCAGCGACCGGTTCGACGAGTGGAAGTGCTACAACGGCACCTCCGACCCCGCCTACGCCGGCTGAGACCGCTCTGAGCCTCTCTCGTACGCGTGTGCGACTCGCGGGGTCTCCCGTCGGCTTCCGCCCGATCATGGGGCCCTGCTCGCTGTTCATGCGGGTCTGATCGGTCACGCCGGGCCGCCCACGCCACGCTCTGGCCGCCTACGCCGCCGTACGGCGCCCATTTGTCGCTTACGTCCGGCGGCGGCCGTCAGCGTCGTCCACAGGCCCGCTGAGAGGGCTGGTGGTCGCCGGGGGCGCACCGGCAGGCTTCGGTCTGTGGGACTCCTCGGCGCCGCCCTCGATCTCGTGCTGCCCCAGCGGTGCGCCGGCTGTGACGACGCCGGCGGGTTGCTGTGCGTCGCCTGCGCCGCTCTGCTCCGCGGCCCCGCCCGGGTGTGCCCGCCCCGGCCCGTACCGCCTGGCTTGCCACGGCCCTGGGCCGTCGCGGCGTACACCGGGGCGGTAAGGCAGATGATCGTGGCGCACAAGGAGCGTGGGCGCACCGGACTGGCCCGGTCACTCGGGGCCGGTCTCGCGGCGGCGGTCCGGGCGGCCGCCGGCGACACCGAGGGGCCCGTCCTGCTGGTGCCGGTGCCGTCCTCCCGCGCCTCCGTACGCCGCCGGGGGCACGATCCGACCCTCCGTCTCGCGCGGACGGCCGCCGGCGAGTTGGCCCGGGCGGGCACGGCTGTGTCCGTCGCCCGGGTGCTGGCGCACCGGCGCCGGGT
Source organism: Actinoallomurus acanthiterrae (assembly GCF_054775715.1). Taxonomy (NCBI): domain Bacteria; kingdom Bacillati; phylum Actinomycetota; class Actinomycetes; order Streptosporangiales; family Thermomonosporaceae; genus Actinoallomurus; species Actinoallomurus acanthiterrae. The sequence continues at coordinate 1,770,862 of NZ_BAAHCO010000001.1, forward strand.
CGCCGACCAGTCCGGGCTGACGGCGACGGAGCGGGCGGCCAACCTCGCGGGCGCTCTCACGGCATGGCGCGACCTGCGCGGCGCCACGGTGATCGTGGTGGACGACGTGATCACCACCGGGGTGACGCTCGCGGAGGCGGCCCGCGCCCTGCGGGCGGCCGGCGCGCGGGTGTGCGCGGCGGCGGTCGTGGCCGCGACGCGTCGGTACGGCGAGGGGCCGAGTGATCCCGGTCACGTTGGGTAACGGATTTCCGGTCGACCTTCTTGAGTGGCCGCTCAGGCCGGCAGAGCCGCTCGCCGTGCGCGCCGCCCGTCCGGACCGGTCCGGACGATCACACTCGGTGGCAGGTCCGACGCGAGCGGTGGCACGCGCTGGCGTACCGTGGCCCGCCTTACGCGAACCGCGAAATCCGCCCGTCCGGAGCCGTCCCCGGGTCGGCTGAACACCGTGTCTCGCCTAGTGGGCGGCCGGTCCGGACGAGGTTCCCGAATGCCGCGTCAGGGGACCGAAACGGCGCCCGGCCATGACTATCCGTGGTTTTCTCGGCCCCACCCCCCTGACATTCGCCCGGAGAGGGGTTAGCGTTCCTCACATGACACCCGCCCGGGTCCGTGGTTGCGCCGAGCCTCTACCGGCCCGGCAAGCCGATGCCAGCCGCAGGCTAAACGGCCCACGTAAGGCGACTTTTTGTCGACCGATCACGGTGCGGCTTAGAGGTAAGTCCTGCCTCGCCGGGGGATCAGATGTCCCCCGGACCGGGAGAAGGGCAGTAGTGGCGAGAGCGCCGCGAGACCCTCAGCAGGCGGATGTGGGGACGAAGACCAGGTCGGCCGGGCGGGTGTTGTCCCCTAGGGGTCCGGCGACCGATGACCGGATCCGAAGCACCTACCGAGCCCGGCGTTCCCGTCGCTGACAGGTCAGCGACCGGGGAGGAGGGGGGTCCCCCAGTGGAAATCATCGTCAAGGGTCGTCACACGGACGTGAACGACCGTTTCCGCCGACACGTGGACACCAAGATCTCCAAAGTCGAGAAGCTGGACCCGAAGGTCATGCGCATCGACGTCGAGGTCTCTGAGGAGCACAATCCCCGGCAGTCGGACCGCCGTGAGCGCGTCGAGCTCACCATCCACTCGCGCGGTCCCGTGATCCGGGCGGAGGCCGCCGCGGACGACCGTTTCGCGGCGCTCGACATGGCCATCGGCAAGCTCGAGGCGCGGCTGCGCCGCCTGAGCGACCGGCGCAAGCCGCACGGCGGTCATGGCGGCCACGGCGGCCATGGGCGCGCCCGCCTCGCCATGGCGCTGGCGCCGGAGACCGTCGACACGGCCGTCGCCACGGCTGCGGCCGAGGCTCCGGCGACGGAGACCGCCACCGACATCGCGGACTCCTGGCGGGAGGAGGTCGCCGAGCGGCCGCAGGCCGAAGAGGGCATCGTGCCCATCTCGATGGAGGGCGACTGCCCCCTGGTGGTGCGCGAGAAGTCCCACAAGGCGGCGCCCATGACGATCGACCAGGCTCTGTTCGAGATGGAGCTGGTCGGCCACGACTTCTTCCTCTTCCGCGACAAGGACTCCGGCGACGCCAGCGTGGTCTACCGTCGGCGCGGCTGGGACTACGGCGTCATTCGGCTCGTCGAAGAGTGACCTGTCGAGGAGAGTGACCTGTCGAAGAGTGACCTCGCGCTTGCGCCGCGCCATTGCCTCGACCACTCTGGTCTCGGATGCGCCCCGCGGTGGGGCGCCCAGGACTCCCCGAGCTTGATCTCAGCCCCGCGACATGCCCAGGATTTGATCATGGGCAGGCGCACCGTTTGGAGGATGAGTTGAGCGAGACCCCCGAGACTCGCGGCACGGTCGCCGGTGATCCGATCCGCGTGATGATCGTCGACGACCACGCCCTGTTCCGCCGTGGTCTGGAGATGGTGCTCGAGGATGAGGACGGCGTCGAGGTCGTCGGGCAGTGCGGTGACGGCCAGGAGGCGATCGAGCAGGTCGGCGATCTGCTGCCGGACATCGTGCTCATGGACATCCGCATGCCGCGTCGCGGTGGCATCGAGGCGTGTACCGCCATCAAGGACCAGGTGCCGAGCGCGAAGATCGTCATGCTGACGATCAGCGACGAGGAGGAGGACCTCTTCGAGGCGATCAAGGCGGGAGCCACCGGTTACCTGCTGAAGGACGTCTCGATCGACGAGGTCGCCGACGTGGTGCGGGCCGTGCACGACGGCCAGTCGTTCATCAGCCCGTCGATGGCGTCCAAGCTCATCACCGAGTTCGCGGCGTTGGCCAAGCGCGGCGAGGAGCGGCAGCAGCAGGTCCCGGCGCCCAAGCTCACCGAGCGCGAGATGGAAGTGCTCCGTCTCGTCGCTCGGGGCCTGGGCAACCGGGAGATCGCCAAGGAGCTGTTCATCTCCGAGAACACCGTGAAGAACCACATCCGCAACATCCTCGAGAAGCTCCAGCTGCACTCGCGGATGGAGGCGGTGGTCTACGCGGTACGGGAGAAGCTCCTCGAGATCAGCTGATGTCGGTCGGCTTCATGGGATCGCCTGCGCGATGCGTGAAAAGCTTTTCGCGATTCAGCCGAGGCCGGTGTCATGACGACGGCTTGGGTCATGCGCCAGGAGCTTTTCGGTTCAGCTGAGGCGGGTCGTCTTCATGGCGGTGGTCTGGGTGATTCGCGAGGAGCTTTTCGGGATCAGCTGAGGCCGGTCCTCGTCATGGCGATGGCCTGCGCCATGCGCCAGAGGCTCTTCGACATCAGCCGAGGCCGATCTCCTTCAAGGCGGTGCTCAGCAGCGCGGCGAACTCAGGCGGATCGAGGCGCTCCACGCGTACGGCGTCGCAGCCGACCCAGGAGGCCGCCTCCCGCAGCGCGTCGGCCAGGTGCGCGGCGGCGCGCTCGGCGCGGGCGGGGGTGCTCACCGCCCCCGGCTCCAGGGACGCCTTGCGGACCACCAGCGTGGTGCCCTCGCGCGCCGGGTCGATGCGGCCGATGAGCCGCCCGCCGGCGAGGAGCGGCATGGTGAAGTAACCGTGCACGCGCTTGTCACGCGGCACGTAGGCCTCGAGCCGATGGTCGAAGCCGAACACCCGCTGGGTGCGCTTGCGGTCCCAGACGAGCGAGTCGAACGGCGACAGCAGCGTCGTACGGTGCCGCCCGCGCGGCGGCGGGGCGGCCAGTGTCTCCGGATGCGCCCAGGCGGCGCCCTTCGCGCCGTTGCCGCCCTCCCAGCCGGCGACCGTCACCGGGATCAGCCCGGCAGCCTCGACCACCGTGTCGACGTCCTCACCGCGGACGCGGACGTAGTCGGCCAGATCGGCCCGGGTCGCGACGCCCAGCGCCCGCGCGGCACGGCGGACGAGCGTCGTCACGCATTCGGTGTCGTCCGGATCCGACTGCCGCAGCTCGGCCGGGATGGCCCGCTCCGGCAGGTCGTACACGCGCCGCCAGCCCTCCCGCCGAGTGCACACCACCTCACCGGTGGCCAGCAGGAACTCCGCGGCGATCTTCTGGTCCGTACGGTCGAACCACTCGCCGCCCTTCTTGGCGCCGCCCAGGCCCGTGACGGTGAGCGGCCCTTCGGCGCGTAGCCGGGCGAGGACGCCGGCGACGGCCTCCTCAGGCGTGCGATGCCAGTGCCGGCCGCGGCGGCGGTAGTCACGCCGGCGGAAGGCGTACAACGGCCAGTCCTCGATCGGCAGGATGCAGGCGGCGTGCGACCAGTACTCGAACGCGGCGGATCCGCCCCAATAGGCCCGCTCGACGCTCGTACGCCCGACCGGGCCGAGCCGGGCGTAGGCGACGAGCTCGTGGGATCTGGCGAGCACGGAGATCGTGTCGAGCTGCACCGCGCCGAGGTGCCGGAGCGCACCGATCGCGCGGCGGGCGTCCGGATCGCCGCGCAGCCCGGAGACCGATGCGGGCGCGACACGCCCGAGGAGGCCCTGTGCGTGCAGCTGGATCCGGCGCGCCTCATCGGCGGTCAGCTCGTGGGTCGGCATGGCCCGAATCGTAGGGTCCGACACCGACAAAACGCTTATGCGGGTTGACGCCTCAAGGGGAGCCGGCCGGGCAGGAGCCCGGCCTCCAGTGATGGGATCAGCCGTGCGGGTGCGTGGCGGCCGGGTCCGTGGCGGTCGCGGGGCCCTTGGCGCTCTCGACGGCCCGCGCGTGCAGCACGGCCGGGTGGGCCTCCTCGGGGATGACGCGCGGGGCGTCGATGATCACGTCGTCGAAGATGCGCACGATCATGCCGATCACACCGCCGACCGCGACGATGCCGACTCCGGTCCAGAACAGCCACCACGACGGCCCGGAGACCATCGCGACGCCGCCGACGCCGAACCCGATCCACATCACGATGACCGCCACCCACGAACTAGGGCGGCCTCCGTGAGAACTGCCGGCCATGTGTTTTCCTCCCCGGGGATACGCGTTCGTCGATGAACGCGGTTCTACGTTGTGCTTTGTCGTGCGGTTCCTCGCGCAGCCAACGATAAACCCGGGGCGCGCGGCCGCTGTGGCCGAGTCCCGTGATATCGACGTCGTCCCGCTGTACGGTTGGACTCGCCTACGATGACACCGTACGGGTCGTGTATGCACCGTCGGACATGACCCCCGGCGATTCCACGAATGGTTCGAGGAGCTTCCGAGAGTGCCAGTAGTCATCGACAAGATCCTTCGCGCGGGCGAAGGCAAAGTTCTGCGCAAGCTCAAGCGGATCGCCGACCAGGTCAACTCCATCGAGGAAGACTTCGTCGACATGAGCGACGCTGAGCTGCGCGCGCTCACCGAGACGTACAAGGAGCGCCTGGCCGATGGCGAGACGCTCGACGATCTGCTTCCCGAGGCGTTCGCGACGGCCCGTGAGGCTGCCAAGCGCACGCTTGGCCAGCGCCACTTCGACGTGCAGATCATGGGCGGCGCTTCGCTGCACATGGGCAACATCTCCGAGATGCGTACCGGTGAGGGCAAGACCCTGACCTGTGTGCTGCCCGCGTACCTCAACGCGCTGTCCGGCAAGGGCGTCCACGTCGTCACCGTCAACGACTACCTGGCCAAGCGCGACGCCGAGTGGATGGGCCGCGTGCACCAGTTCCTCGGCCTCGAGGTCGGAGTGATCCTGGCCGACATGACGCCGGAGGAGCGCCGCAAGGCGTACGAGGCCGACATCACGTACGGCACGAACAACGAGTTCGGCTTCGACTACCTGCGCGACAACATGGCGTGGAGCCTGGACGAGTGCGTCCAGCGCGGCCACCACTTCGCGATCGTGGACGAGGTCGACTCGATCCTCATCGACGAGGCGCGGACCCCGCTGATCATTTCCGGCCCGGCCGAGCAGAACTCCAAGTGGTACGTCGAGTTCGCCAAGATCGTGCCGCGGCTGAAGCGCGCCACCGACGGCCCCGAGGGCGAGGACGGCGACTACCAGGTCGACGAGAAGAAGCGCACGGTCGGCATCCTGGAGACCGGCGTCGAAAAGGTCGAGGACTGGCTCGGCATCGACAACCTGTACGACTCGGTCAACACGCCGCTGGTCAGCTTCCTGAACAACGCCCTCAAGGCCAAGGAGCTGTACCGGAAGGACAAGGACTACATCGTCAACGCGGGCGAGGTCCTGATCGTCGACGAGTTCACCGGGCGCGTCCTGCACGGCCGTCGCTACAACGAGGGCATGCACCAGGCCATCGAGGCCAAAGAAGGCGTCACGATCAAGGACGAGAACCAGACGCTCGCCACGATCACCCTGCAGAACTTCTTCCGGCTGTACGACAAGCTCGGCGGCATGACCGGCACCGCGCAGACCGAGGCGGCCGAGTTCAACAAGATCTACAAGCTGGGCGTCATCCCGATCCCGACGAACAAGCCGATGATCCGCCAGGACGTCTCCGATGTCGTCTACAAGACGGAGCAGGCCAAGTTCGAGGCCGTGGTCGAGGACATCAAGGAGCGGCACGAGAACGGCCAGCCGGTCCTGGTCGGCACCACCTCGGTCGAGAAGTCCGAGAAGCTCTCGCGGATGCTCAAGCGGCGCGGCGTCCCGCACGAGGTGCTGAACGCCAAGCACCACGAGAGGGAGGCGATGATCGTCGCCGAGGCGGGCCGCAAGGGCGCCGTCACGGTCGCGACGAACATGGCCGGTCGAGGCACCGACATCATGCTCGGCGGCAACCCCGACCACATCGCCGACAAGGAGCTGCACGCCCGCGGCCTGTCCCCGCTCGAGACTCCGGAGGAGTACGAGAAGGCCTGGCCGGATGCGATCGACAAGGCCAAGAAGGCGGTCAAGGAGGAGCACGACGAGGTCAAGGAGGCCGGCGGCCTCTACGTCCTGGCCACCGAACGCCACGAGTCGCGCCGCATCGACAACCAGCTGCGCGGCCGGTCCGGCCGACAGGGCGACCCGGGCGAGTCCCGCTTCTACCTGTCGCTCGAGGACGACCTGATGCGGCTGTTCAACTCCGCCCGGGTCGAGGCGATCATGACCCGGCTGAACATCCCGGACGACGTCCCGATCGAGTCCAAGATCGTCTCGAACGCCATCCGGTCGGCGCAGCACCAGGTGGAGCAGCAGAACTTCGAGATCCGCAAGAACGTCCTCAAGTACGACGAGGTCCTCAACCGCCAGCGCCAGGTGATCTACGCCGAGCGCCGCCGGGTCCTTGAGGGCGCCGACCTGCACGAGCAGATCACGCGCATGGTCGACGAGGTCGTGGCCGGATACGTCACCGCCGCCACCGCCGAGGGCTTCCCGGAGGAGTGGGACCTCGACAAGCTGTGGAAGGCGTTCAAGCAGCTCTACCCGATCTCGATCGCCGCCGACGACCTGGTCGAGGAGGCCGGCGGGCAGGCCGGGCTCACCGCCGAGCTGCTCACCGAGAAGATCGGCGAGGACGCCCAGGAGGCGTACGTCAAGCGCGAGGAGGAGCTCGGCAGCGAGGTGCTCCGCGAGCTGGAGCGTCGCGTCATCCTGTCCGTCCTCGACCGCAAGTGGCGCGAGCACCTCTACGAGATGGACTACCTCCAGGAGGGCATCGGCCTGCGGGCGATGGCGCAGCGCGACCCGCTGGTCGAGTACCAGCGCGAGGGCTACGACATGTTCACCGCGATGCTCGAGGGCATCAAGGAGGAGTCGGTCGGCTACCTCTTCAACCTCGAGGTCGAGGTCGCCGAGGAGGACCGCGCTCCGGCGGTGGCCGGGGTCGGCGAGGCGCCGGTCGAGCTGGCCGCGTCCGGCGACGAGGCACCGGAGATCGTCGCCAAGGGCCTGGCGGAGTCCGCCCGCCCGCAGACGCTCAGCTACTCGGCGCCGACCGTCGACGGTGAGGGCGGTGTGGAGACCCACACCGAGGACACCGAGGACGCGTTCGCCGACGTGTCGCGCAACGACCCGTGCCCCTGCGGCTCGGGCAAGAAGTACAAGCGCTGCCACGGCGACCCGAAGAACAACTAGCGAACGACGACCGAACGGCCCCGGGCGATCTCGCCCGGGGCCGTTCGTCTTCTCCGCACCCATGCCTCTCAGGATGGCGGGAGCGCCGTTTCGATGGCGGCGCAGCGCCACCGGCCGCGGCCGTGCTCCAGGCGTAGCGCGAGGGCGTGGACCCGCGGTCCGAAGGTCGCGATCGCGGTGACCTCCGCGACGCCGGGCGCGGGCGCGCAGACCCGCACCGTGCCGAGCCGCGGAACCGTACGCGTCGGCATCCGGGCGGCGAATCCGTCCAGGTGCTCGAACAGCTCCGGCGTCGTACGACCGGCCAGGTGGTGGTACGGGCGCAGGCCGGCCAGCACCTCCAGGACGAGCCGGGCGATGAGCCGCGCGTCGCTCCGTACGTCGGGCCGACCATCGCGAACGACGCCGAGCGGCGGCCGAGCCACACCGGTCCGCCGGGCTTGGCCGAGTGGCCGAGCCGCGCCAGGCGGCCGGGCCTCAGTACGCGGCTGGGCCACACCGCGAGGCTGGGCCTTGTCGTGCGGCTGAGCCGTGCCGGGCGGTCGGGTCTCGCCGGGTGGCCGGGCTACACCGAGTGGCGGCCGGGTCCGGCCGGGTGGTGGGCTGGAGTCCAGGGCGACGGCGAGTGAGCCGTACACGGCGATCTCGGGGGACGGGCCGGAGCCGTACGGGATCAGCCGGATCGGGGTGGAGCGGCGTGCGGGTGGGGTTCTGCGCATGACGGGCCTCCCTTGGTGACTGCCGCGCGGGGAGGGCGGCAGCCACAAAGAGGCCCGAGAAGGCCCGTTGATACGTTCTGGCCGGATCCGGCCAGCTGTGTGCTCTTAAGGGGGCCGGCCCGAGTAAGCACAAAACGGATGGATCGTATTGCGCGCCCAGCCCATGACCGGCGAGGAAAAGAGCGCGGTGGCCGTGACGATCCAACCGGCCGCCGGCACCGACTTATCGGCGCGAGGCCGGGCGGTTGCGCCGGGGGATCTCCAGCGCGCCGCGCAGCTGGTAGCGGTCGGCGCGGTAGGTCGACACGGCGAGTTCGACGCACGTGCCGTTCATGAACGACCGGCGCTGGAGCAGGAGGACCGCGCTGCCGCGGGGCAGGTCGAGCAGCCGGGCGTCGGCGGCGTCCGCCAGGCCCGCCTCGATGGTCTGCTCACCCGCGTCGAAGACCACGCCGAAGCGCTTCTCCAGCACGTCGTACAGCGAGGCGTCGCCCAGGGGAGTGTCGAGCAGGCCCGGCGCCACGGTGGCCGGGATCTGGGAGCGCTCCACCGCCATCGGCTCCCCGTCGGCGGTGCGCAGGCGCTCGATGACGTGGACGCCGGTGCCCACCGGGACGCCGAAGACCCGGGCGAGGTTGGCGTTGGCCTGCACGGTGCGGTGGTCGAGGTCGCGGGCGCCGGGTTCGAGGCCGCGGGCGCGCATGTCCTCGGTGAAGGAGACGAGCCGCAGCGGCATCTCGATCTTCGGTCGCGCCACGAACGTGCCCTTGCCGGGGACCCGGTACAGCCGGCCCTCGGTGACCAGGTGGTCGACCGCCTGGCGGACCGTCATCCGCGACAGCCCGAACCGCTGGCAGAGCTCGCGCTCCGACGGGATCGGAGCGTCGACGGGCAACTCCGCGTCGTCGATCAGTTCGAGGAGGATGCCGCGAAGCTGGAAGTACTTCGGAACGGGGCTGGTGGGGTCGATCTTCCCCATTGGGTACCTCTGGCAGGGATGTCGGGGTTGAAGTATGGTTCAGACTGGTCTAGTCCGGACTAGACCACATGTCAGATCCCACTGTCAATGCAGGTCAGGGCTACGAAGCCGTAACGACAAGATCACAGGCGGAAAGATGGGAAAGTTCTGGTGAGCACCTCACGCATGCGTTCGGAGATCGGCGAGCAGCCCGCCGCCCTCCGCGCCACCCTCGACGCACTGCTTCCCCGGATGCCCGAGATCGGCCTGTTGGCGCAGGACACCCGCCAGGTGCTGTTCATCGCGCGCGGCTCCTCGGACAACGCCGCCGTCTACGGCAGCTACCTGATCCAGACGCACGCCGGGCGACTGGCGACCCTCGCCTCGCCGTCGGTGGCCACGACCTACAAGAAGCGGATCGACCTGTCCGGCGTCCTCGCGGTCGCGATCAGCCAGTCGGGCAAGACTGAGGAGATCGTCGAGTCTCTCGACTGGGCCGCCGACTGCGGCGCCCGTACGATCGCCGTCACCAACGGCGAGGGGTCGCCGCTGGCGGAGACCGCGCAGGTCGCGCTGGTCACGAAGGCCGGTGACGAGCTCGCGGTGCCCGCGACCAAGACCTACACCACCCAGCTGGCGGCGCTGGCCGTGCTCGGCATCGCGCTCGGGGCGGACGTGGACGTCGCGGACCTGCGCCGCGCGCCCGACGAGGTCGAGCGGCTCATCGCGGCCACCGAGGACTCCGGCAACCTGGCCCCGATCGTCGACGGGCTCTCGGGCGTCCCGGGAGTGGTGGTCTCCGGGCGCGGCATCGCGTACGGCACCGCCCTGGAGCTGGCCCTCAAGCTGAAGGAGGCGTGCTACCTGCACGCGATGGGCCTGTCCTACGCCGACCTGCTGCACGGCCCGATCGCCGTGGTCGACGACGAGACGCCCGCGATCCTGGTCGCCGCCGACTCCGGCCCCACGCTGGCCGGCACGGTCGCGCTGGCCGAGCGGGTCGTCGCGGCCGGCGCCCGGGCGTACGGCGTCGGAGGTGGCAGTGCCCTGTCCGGAGCGACCTCATGTGCACTACCTGGTCCGGATCTGCCAGAGTGGGTATCGCCCCTTGCCTTGATCGTGCCCGGCCAGCTGCTGACGGAGGCGCTGGCTCGCGGGCTCGGCATCGACCCCGATGTCCCGCGCGGTCTCGACAAGGTCACTCAAACGGATCAATGATCAGGAGGACCACATGGCCGAGCGCCGTGTCCGGGTCGAGACGAAGGTAGGGCTGCACGCCCGACCGGCCGCGCTGTTCGTCCAGGCGGCGACGAGGACGCCCCTGGACGTCACCGTCGCCAAGCCGGGTAAGGACCCGGTCAACGCCAAGAGCATCCTGTCCGTTCTCGCCCTCGACGCCCAGCATGGCGAGGAGATCGTGATCAAGGCGGACGGCGACGGCGCCGACGCCGTGCTCGAGGAGCTGGCGGGATTGGTGACCGAGCCGAGTGCCTGACGCCCTGCGCGGCACCGGGGTCAGCCCCGGCGTCGCGGCCGGGCCGGTGCGGTCGATCTCCGGGGCCGTGCCCGAACCGCCCGCCGGCGAACGTCACACGGGTGACGCCGCCGGCGAACGCACGCGTGCGCTCGCGGCGCTGGACGCCGTCGGCGCCGACCTCGAGGAGCGCGGCGCGCGTGCGGGCGGCGAGGCGCAGGAGGTCCTGGACGCCCAGGCCATGATGGCCCGTGACCCGGGGCTCGCGGACCTGGTCACCGGGAAGATCGACGATGGCACGTCGGCGCCGCGCGCGGTGTACGAGGCGTTCGGCGTCTTCCGCGCGACGCTGGCCGGCGCGGGAGAGTACATGGCGGCCCGGGTCGCCGACCTCGACGACATCCGCGACCGGGCCATCGCGGCCCTCATGGGTGTGCCCGGCCCCGGGCGTGCCGGAGTCCGAGGAGCCGTTCGTCCTGATCGCCCGGGATCTCGCCCCGGCCGACACCGCCCTGCTCGACCCGGCCAAGGTCCTGGGGTTCGTCACCCGGGACGGCGGGCCGACCAGCCACACCGCGATCCTCGCCCGCGCGATGGGCGTGCCGGCGGTGGTCGCCTGCTCCGGCTGTATGGATCTGCCCGACGGCACGGTCGTGCTCGTCGACGGGGCCTCCGGAGAGGTGCACCCGCACCCCGCCGACGAGGAGATCGCGGCCGCCCGGGCGGCGGCCGAGGCGCGGACGGCCGTGCTCGACGCGGCGACCGGGCCCGGTACCACCGCCGATGGATACCGGATCCCGCTTCTCGCCAACGTCGGCGGGCCGAAGGACATCGAGGCCGCGCTGACGCGAGGCGCGGAGGGCGTCGGACTGTTCCGCACCGAGTTCCTCTTCCTGGGCCGTACGACGGCGCCCTCAGAAGAGGAGCAGGAGGCGGCCTACCGAGCCGTGCTGGAGGCGTTCCCGAGCGTCGTGGTCCGGACGCTCGACGCCGGGGCCGACAAGCCCCTCGCCTTCCTGCCGCCGCCGGGCGACGAACCCAACCCGGCGCTCGGCGAACGCGGCCTGCGGCTCTTCCAGAACCACCCCGGCGTGCTGGAGGGCCAGTTGCGCGCCCTCGCCCGCGCCGCCGAGGGACTGGACGTCGAGCTCAGCGTGATGGCCCCGATGGTGGCCGACGCCGCGGAGACCCGCGCCTTCGCCGCGGCCTGCCGCGCGGCCGGGCTGCCCCGCGCCGGCATCATGATCGAGGTTCCGGCCGCGGCGTTGCGGGCCGCCGACCTCGCGGCCGAGGCCGACTTCTTCAGCCTCGGCACCAACGACCTCGCCCAGTACACCTTCGCCGCGGACCGTCAGATCGGCGCGCTGGCCCGGTTCCAGGACCCCTGGCAGCCCGCGCTGCTCGACCTCGTGGCCATGGCCGCCGAAGCGGCGGCGGACGCGGGCAGGAGCTGCGGCGTCTGCGGCGAGGCCGCCGGCGACCCGGCGCTGGCCTGCGTGCTGACCGGCCTCGGCGTCACGTCGCTGTCGATGAGCGCCCCATCGCTGCCCCACGTACGCGCCGCACTGTCCGCCCACACCCTGGACCAGTGCCGCCGCGCCGCCGAGGCCGCCCGCCGCGCTACCGACGCCGACGGCGCCCGTACGGCGGCCCGGACGGAACTCCCCGAGCTGGAAGCCCTCGGCCTGTAGCGGCCAGCCGTTAGGCCTGGTCGGCCCCGCAGACGACCGTTCCAGCCGGGCTCACGGTCAAGGGCCGGTCGGTACCCGGATCACTCGTTTGCCGCGCGCGTGGCCGGGGCGCCTGGTCGATCTCCTCCTGTCGTATTCGACCGCGCGCGTCATCGGTCCGCCTCCGCGTCCACGATGACGACCAGCTTGCCGCGGGTGTGGGAGCCCTCCAGGTCTCGGTAGGCCCGCGCCGCGTCGCTCAGCGGGTATGTCCGGGTCACCGGGTCGGGCAGGGTGCCGTCGAGGGCGTGGGCGGCGATCGTGGCCATCGTGTCGGGCTTGAGGTTCGTGGTGCCCATCACCGTGGTCACCGCCGGATGGCTCGGCGTGCCCGGCGTGGTGCTGAGCAGGCGGCCGCCGGGGCGCAGTGCCCCGGTCGCCGTGATCACCTCCTCGCCCGTCAACGCCAGGTTCACCACCGCGTCGACGCCCCCGGGGTGACGGCTCAGGACCTCCTTGACCAGGTCCGTCTCCAGGTAGTCGATCATCTCGGCGGCTCCCATGCCGCGCAGGTACTCCCGGTCGTTCGTGGTTCCCGTGGCGATGACGTCGGCCTGCCCGGCCAAAAGCGGCACGACGACGCTGCCGATGCCGCCCGGAGCGCCGATCACCAGGACCGTCTCGCCCGGCTGGAAGCGTCCGAGCTCGATCAGCGCGAGCCCGGTCATGCCGGTGCTCGGCAGGGCGGCCGCCGTGGCGGCGTTCAGCTTCGGCGGCCTTTTCGCCAGGTACGGGCCGGCCTCGATGACCGCGTATTCGGCCATTGCTCCGGAGGTGACGGCAGGAATCCCCACTCCGGAGGCGAACGACGGGGGCGCTCCGAACCCGAACACCTCGTCGCCCTCCTCGAACCCCTCCGTCCCGGGGCCGAGCCCGGTCACCGTGCCGGCGACGTCGAAGCCCGGGACGAACGGGAAGTCCAGCGGGACCATCTCCCGGATCGTGCCGGCGGTCAGCAGCAGGTCGGCCGGATTGAGCGAGGCGGCCGCCACCCGGACCTGGAGCTGTCCGGGACCGGGCTCGGGAATCGGCAGGTCTTCGATGGCGAACGAATCGGGCGCACCGTACGCCCGGACGACCAGAGCTTTCATGATCACCCTTTCAGCGAGACACTTTGTCGCGCAAGATGCATGCTGTCCGGGACCGCGCAGGGTGACCAGTCTCAGCCTGGCTGTTCTGTCTCAAGCTGGACAAGGAGCCGAAAGTGTCTCAGGAGAACGTCCGGGTCCGGCGCACGCGCACACTGCTCAGGCAGGCGTTGATCGAGCTCATCGAGGAGCGCGGGTTCGAGCGGGTCACGGTCGGACAGATCACCGAGCGGGCGATGGTGAGCAGGGCCGCCTTCTATCGCAACTACCGCGACAAGTACCAGCTGGTGGAGCAGATCTTCGAGGAGGCCATGGCCGAGGTGCGCGGCGCCATGGCGGACGGCCCGGACACTCCCGCGCTCGAGCGGTGGACCGGATTCTTCGAACACGTCGCCCGGTACCACCGCCTCTACGGCGCGCTGCTGGGCAGGAACGGCAGCAGTTGGTTCGCCGACCGGATGCGGGCGACCCTCGCCGGCATGGCCGCAGACCACCTGCCCCAATCCGCGGACGACCTGGTCCCGACCCTCTTGGCGGGGATGCATCTCCAGGCCATCACGTGGTGGCTGGGCACCGGCAGATCCCTGCCGCCGGAGGAGATCGCCGTACGGACGGCCAGGCTCGCCGCCGCCCTCATCGTCGAGGCCAACGCCGACGATGAGGCGACGGCACTGAACGCCGACATCCCGACGAAGGAGTCGCCATGACCGTCCGGGCCGTTACTCCCAGGTCAGGCGCCTTCCACGTCTTCAGCCGGTGATCCGGCCGCCGGAGACGTCGATGGTGAGCCCGGTCAGCCAGGAGGCGGCGTCGGAGGCGAGGAACAGGGCGGTCTGGGCGACGTCGTCGGTGGTGCCGATGCGGCGGAGCGGGTGCAGCGCGGCGACCTTTTCGCGTACCTCGGCGGGCATGTGGGCGTCGACCTTTTCGGTGGCGATGGTCGACGGCGCGACGCAGTTGACGCGGATTCCGCGCGGCCCGACCTCGGCGGCCAGGTGGCGGGTGAGCATGACCAGCCCGGCGTTGGCGACGCCGTAGGCGAGGTTGGCCTGGCTCGGTTGACGTCCCGCGGCCGAGGACATCGTCAGGATCGTGCCGTGGCCGCGTTCGAGCATGCCCGGCAGGAACGCCTTGACGGTCAGGAACGCCGAGGTGAGGTCGGAGTCGAGGACCTCCCGCCAGCGCTCTTCGGTGAGGTCCTGGGAGGCGACGGGCATGCCCTGACCGCCGGCGAAGGCGGCCAGCACGTCCACCGGGCCGAGCCGTGACTCGACCCGGTCGCGTACGGCCTCCAGGGCCCTGGCGTCCGTGACGTCGGCCACCGCGTCGATCGCGGTGCCGCCGTCCTCGGTGATGCCGGCGACGACCGAGGCGAGGGCGTCCTCGTCGCGTCCGACGACGCAGACCTTGGCGTCCTGGGCGGCGAAGGCCCGGGCGGTCCGCGCGCCGATGCCGCGCGATCCGCCGGTGATGACGACGGCCTTGCCGGCGAGGTCCGGATAGGTGGCGGTCATGGGACGAGTCTCCTTGTCACTGGTGGCGGGAGGGACGGGTGCGCGGGAGCAGGGCGGCGACGGCCACCAGCCAGAGCAGGCCGCCGAAGCGGACGATCGGCAGGAGGAAGCCGAGGGAGAGGGTCGCCAGGGTGAGTGTGGACAGCATCCCGGCGGCGGCCAGGACGAGGCCCGTCCAGGTCACGGCGCGCGGCAGCAGCCGGGTGAGCAGGCCCGTCACCGAGATCCCCGCGATGAGCATGGCGAACGTCACCACGTAGGCCGGGCCGCCGGCCAGGAAGGACAGGTCGGCGAGGGCGCGGGCCAGCGCGGGGTCGGCCTTGTCCGGGAGGCGGCCGCCGCTCCAGGCGGACATCGCGCTCAGCGTCAGCGCGCCGGAGGCCAGGACGCCGCCGACGAGGGTGATGGCCGACCCGGGCGCGGTGACGCCGAGGGCCCGGAGCCGCCGGTAGAGCACTGCCGCCGTGAGGGCGAGGGGTACCGCGGAGGCGAACAGCAGGAGGGCGCCCACCTTGATCGCGGTGCCGTGGGCGCGTGTGTAGTCGAGGACCGCGAGTCCGGAGGCGTCCGGATGCGGCGTGGCCCGGTTGGCGACGACGTAGCCGACGGTCAGCGCGGTGAAGGCGAGGACGGGCGCGAGCAGCGGGGGACCGGCCTGCGGTCGGCGACCGGTCACGGGGGCGGTGGTCATGGTGTCTCCTCGATGCGAAACCGTGTACACAAGATAATCATTACATATCGGAACGATTGTCAAGCGTATACAGTGTCCGGGTGAGCATGGATCGCAGACCTGACGGACCCCCGGCCCAGGGCGGGGCGGCGTTCCTGCTGGCCCAGCTGGGGTCCCACGCGGCCCGGCTGTTCGCCGACCGGGTCGCCGCGCTGGACCTCACGCCCCCGCAGGCCGGCCTGCTGCGGATGCTGGCCGCGAGCCCCGGCCGCAGCCAGCGCGAACTCGCCGGCGACCTCGGCATGCCGCCGAGCCGCTTCGTTCCGTTCGCGGACGAGCTCGAGGGGCGCGGCCTGATCGAGCGCCGGAAGAACCCGAACGACCGGCGTTCGCACGCGCTGTACCTGACCGAGAAGGGCGGCGGGCTGCTGGCCGAGCTCCGGGAGGTGGGCATGGCGCACGAGCGGGACATCTGCGCGGCGCTGTCCGCCGACGAACACCGGGAGCTGGTCGCGATGCTCCGGCGCGTCGCCGAGCAGCAGGGCCTCACCCTGGGCGTGCACCCCGGCTACCGCTCTGCGTAGCGGCCCGCAGGCGCGCCGGATGGCCCTGGCCCGCGCCTGCGTGACCGTCCGTACGGTGCCGCTCACCCTCCGGGCCGGATCGGTGGGCCGCCCACCGGCGCGGTTGCCGGACGCCGATCCCATGGTTAGCGTCGGGCGGGACGTGAAGCGGCTTCCGGGGAGGGCGGGACAGTGAGACGGACCGGCGGTCTGCGGCTCCTGGCCGCCGTCGCCGCGGTCACCACGACCGCGGCGGTGTCCGCGTGCGGGGCCAGCGCGCGCTCCGACGACGGGCCCGCACGGCGCACGGCGGCGGGAAAGCGGACCGCGCCGAGCGCCCGTCCCAGCCCGGACCCGGTCGTCGCGCTCGTCCGGCGGATGAGCACGGCGGACAAGGTCGGCCAGCTGTTCATCCCGACCGTCCAGGGCACCACCGCGTCCGCCGCCGCCGCGATGATCGGGCAGTACCACCCGGGCGGCGTCATCTACTTCCCGGAGAACCTGCGCACCGCGCGGCAGACCGCGACGCTGTCCAACGGCCTGCAGCGCGCCGCGATGAAGGCCGGGGTTCCCCTGCTCGTCGGCACCGACGAGGAGCAGGGCATCGTCTCCCGCGTGCCGTACATCACCCGGTTCCCGACGAACAAGGCGCTGGCCTCCACGAAGAACCCCGACGACGACGTACGCACGGCGGCTCGCGTCACCGGCGAGGAGCTCCGCGCGATCGGCATCAACCAGGACTTCGCGCCGGTCGCCGACGTCAACGTCAACCCGCGCAACCCGGTGATCGGCGTCCGGTCGTTCGGCCCCGACCCGCAGAAGGTCTCCCACCTCGTCGGCGTCGCGGTCGACGCCTACCGGGCGACCGGGCTCATCGCGACCGCCAAGCACTTCCCCGGGCACGGCGACACCGCGACCGACAGCCACACCGGGCTGCCGGTGATCAAGCATTCGATGGCGACCTGGCAACGCCTGGACGCGCCGCCGTTCAAGACCGCCATCGCCCACCACATCGACATGATCATGACGGCGCACATCGTCGTCCCCGGTCTGGATCACTCGGGTGATCCGGCCACCATGTCCAAGACGGTCCTGACGGGCCTGCTCCGCGAGAAGCTCGGCTACGACGGGGTCGTGGTGACCGACTCGCTCAGCATGGCCGGGGCGACGATGAAGTACGGCGCGCCGCAGGCGGCGGTCCGCGCCGTGCGGGCCGGCGCGGACATGCTCCTCATGCCGCCCTCCCTGAGCAGTGCCTACCGCGCCGTGCTGGCCGCGGTGCGGTCGGGGCAGATCCCGCAGAGCCGGCTCGACCAGGCGGTGACCCGCATCCTGCGGATGAAACAGGAGCGGGGGCTGTTCCGCTCGCCGTACGTCGACGCCTCCCAGGCCTCCCGGATCGTGGGTTCGGCGGAGCACCGTACGGCCGCGCGCGGGGTCGCGGCGCACGTTCGATCAGGTCGTTGACGATCATGTGACATCCGAACCGTTGACGCGCGTCCATGTGCGGAACTAAGTTCCAGAGGCTGGTCTCATCCAGTCATTTTCTTTCTATTCGTCTTCGGGGGCGGACGGAAGGAGTCTCGATGTCCCGTCGCCGACGGCTCGCCGCGATCAGCACGGCGTCGCTCGTGGCCATCGCCGGACTGGGTGCGGGGAGCGCCCAGGCGGCACCCGCGTCCGGGAAGGACCAGAGCGTTCTGCGGGTCCTCCGCAAGATGACCCTTGAGGAGAAGGTCGCTCAGCTGTTCGTCCTGCAGGTGTACGGCACGAGCGCCGACACCAAGGACCCGGCCGCCGTCGCGGCCAACCAGAAGCTGTACGGGGTGGACAACGCCCAGCAGCTGATCGACAAGTACCACCCCGGCGGGATCATCTACTACTCCGTCGACCCGCCCAACCTCGCGAGCCCGCAGCAGGTCGCGCACCTGTCCAACGGGATCCAGCACGCGGCCATGCGGCAGCGGGTGCCGATCCCGATGACCATCGTCACGGACCAGGAGCAGGGCAGCGTGGTGACCCGCGTGCCGGCTCCGTTCACGCAGTTCCCCGGCAGCCAGGCCCTCGGGGCCGGGCGCAAGCCGCGCGACGCGTACACCACCTCCAAGATCACCGGGCAGGAGCTGCGGGCGATCGGCATCAACACCGACTACGCCCCGGACTCCGACGTCAACGTCAATCCGGCGAACCCGGTGATCGGGGTCCGGTCGGTCGGCTCCGACCCGACGCTGGTCTCGAAGTTCGTGGCGGCCGAGGTCGACGGCTACCGGGCCTCGGGTGTCATCCCGACGGCCAAGCACTTCCCGGGCCACGGCGACACCGACACCGACAGCCACACCGGCGTGCCGGTCATCCACCACACCAAGGAGCAGTGGGAGAAGCTCGACCTGCCGCCCTTCAAGGCCGCCATCGCGCACGGCGTCGACTCGATCATGACGGCGCACATCATCGTCCCGGCGCTGGACCCGTCCGGTGACCCGGCGACGCTGTCCAAGCCGATCCTCACCGGCATCCTCCGCGACAAGCTGCACTTCAAGGGCGTCATCGCCACCGACGCCCTCGCCATGCAGGGCGTCCGCGACAAGTACGGCGACGACCGCGTCCCGGTGCTGGCCATCAAGGCGGGCGCGGACGAGCTGGAGAAGCCGCCGGTGGACGCCAAGGGCAACGGCCTGTACGACCTGCAGTTCCACGCGGTGGTCAACGCCGTGAAGAACGGGGAGCTCACCGAGTCCCGGATCGACCAGTCGGTCTACCGGCTCCTGGAGCTGAAGAAGACGCACGGCCTGTTCGCGAACCCGTACGTCGACGAGAGCAAGGTCGCCTCGCGGGTCGGCACGGCCGCGCACCTCGCCGCCGAGCAGCGCGTCACCGACCGCACGACCACTCTGGTCAAGAACGGCGACCTCCCGCTGAAGAAGGACGGCCGCAAGGTCCTCGTGACCGGCTGGGGCGTCTCGACCACCCAGACGCTCGCCGACGACATCCACAAGCGGGGCCCGGCCACGACGGTGTACCAGACCGGCGCGAGCCCCTCGCAGGCGGCGATCGACCAGGCCGTGGCCAAGGCCAAGGACAACGACGCCGTCGTCGTGACCACCAACCGCGCCTGGGACGTCTCCACCGAGTCCGGCCACAACGGACCGGGCCAGGCGAACCTCGTCAAGGCGCTGGTCGCCACCGGCAAGCCGGTCATCGTGGCGGCCGTACGCGACGCGTACGACATCGCCTACTTCACCGAGGCCAAGACCTACCTCGCCACCTACGGCTACACGCCGGCGTCGCTGGAGTCGCTGACCAAGGTGCTGTTCGGCGAGATCAGCCCCCAGGGCAAGCTGCCCGTCACGATCCCCGCCGCCGGCGACCCGAAATCGACCCTCTACCCCTTCGGCACGGGCCTGACCTTCCGCAAGTAGTCCGCCCGGCCTCCCGCCCCATCGATGTCCGGATCGATGGGGCGGGGTGGGCGTCGACGCCCCTGGACCGGGCGTGGGACGGCGGGACCCCGCCGGCCGCCGTCCCACGCCCCATGGTCGATGAACACGATTCCCGGCTTCGACGAAGCATGGGGGGACGTTGATCAACAACGTCCTTTCCATGACGAGGAGCGGGAATGGTCAAGAGAACACTGGTCGGGCTGGGAACCCTGGCCCTGGTCGCGGCGGGACCCGTGCCGCACGCGGGTGCGACGGCACCCGCCTCGCCGGTCAAGGTCGAACCGGCGCAACGCGGGCACGGCGCCTTCCACCGCGGAACGGTGATCGAACGTACGAAGAAGGCGCCGTCGTTCCGGCGGCTGTCGCGGGCCAAGGCGGCGGACGAGCACAAGCTGCAGGTCACCGTGCTCGACCGCAAGGGCGCGGTCGCCACGTCGGAGGAGGCGAGCCGGCTCTACATCTGGCCGCTCGACGGCAGCGACCCGTCCGGCGCCGACGTGGAGAACGGGCACGCCGAGGGCTCGCTGCCCCCGGGCGACTACGTGATGTACTCGAAGGTGGCGACCCCGGAGGCGGACGGAACGACGTCGACCACACTGATCTACCTGCCGAAGGTGACGGTGACCGGCGACCTGTCGCTCACACTCGACGCCCGGAAGGCCAACCCCGTCCAGGTCGAGGTGGACCGGGCGGGGGCCAAGCCGGCGGCCGGAGCCGTCGTGATGATCGCCCAGCGGCTCGGTGGCGTGTTCCGGGACGTCACCGAGGTCGACGGAGACCACCTCTACGTCACGCCCGCCGCCGCGGAGAGCGGTCTCGAATACGAGGTGCAGTCACTGCTGACCCAGGACGGGAAGCAGGAGGGCAGTCCCTACACGTACAACGTCGCGAGCAAGGCGGCGGGCATCCCGGCGGACCTGAAGCTCAGCGTGCACACCAAGGACCTGGCGGCCGTCAAGGTCGGGTACGCGAGCGAAGCCCGACCTGCCTGCGCCGGCACGCACGCGGGGGTCGACTGGAACAGCGGCCTCATCGTGTCGTCCTACTCGCAACCGGGCGTCGTGCCGACGACGCGGACCGAGTACTACACCCCGGGGCTCGACTGGCAGGTCGATCAGGGCGTCACCACCCCGGACTGCGCCTTCGACGAGTACGACGTCCGGTTCCGTACCGACCGGTTCCCGAAGGCGGGGACGTACACGCGGAGCTGGAACAAGAGCCCGCTCGGCCCGGCGGATGGGGAACTCGTCCTCGACACGGGCGACGGGACGGGATACGACGTGGCGATGCTGTCCGAGACCGGCGGGGTGAGCAACATCGGGGGCTACTCCTTCATGAAGGGCGACTCGGCGCTCGTGAGTTCGACCGGCGAGTCGATCGGCCAGAGCATCGTCCCGGGCTTCGGCCGGATCTGGGCGCGCCCGGAGCCGGGCCGCTACACGCTCACCACGAACGCCACCCGGTCGGCGCCGTGGTCGGATCTGGCGACGAGTCAGCACGTCGTCTGGGACGTCACCGTGGGCACGGACAACGTCATCAAGCTGCCGACCGTGCGGTACGAGACGCCGCTCGACGACACGAACCAGGCCCACGCGAACACCACGCAGACCCTGAACGTGGTCCCGCAGCAGGCGAAGGCGGGCGCGAAGGTGTCGCTGTGGACATCCTTCGACGACGGTAAGTCCTGGACTCCGGTGCCCCTCCGCGCCGACGGCGACCGGTGGGTGGCGTCCTTCCGCAACCCGGCCAAAGGGTTCGTCTCCCTGCGGACGAAGATCGACGGCGCGGTCGACCAGACCGTGATCCGCGCCTACGGCATCCGCTGACGCCGAACCGAAGACGTGACGGCCCTCCGCTCTCGGGCGCGAGGGCCGTCACCGCGTTCAGGTCACTCGCGGGCGGTCACGCCCGCGCGGCGGAGGGCCAGGCGGGTGGCGCCCAGCGTGCCGTCGTGGGCCACGGACGCCTCGACGCCGAACCGCTTGTGCAGCCCGGCGCGTACGGCGTCGGCGACCGGGCCGCTCTCCAGCAGGGAACCGGCCACCACGACGCCGGGACGGCCCCGTGACCGCGTGATCTCCTCCAGCGCGGGACGGATGGCGTCGACGTCGGCGAGGAGCCAGTCCGCGGCCTCGGCGACGATCCGCCGGGCCACGTCGTCGCCCGCGGATGCGGCGGCGGTGACCAGTGGGGCGAGTCTGCCGAGCCCGGCGGGCGGCCCGCCGTACACCTCCTTGAGGATCGCCTGCGGGAGCGCGGCTCCCGAGGACATCGACGCTCCGGTCGTGTCGCCGGTGCCGACGGTCAGCGTCTTGAGGTCGAGCTCCGCGAGGAGCGGCGCGGCTGCCTCCCCGAGGAGCAGCCTCGGCACGCTCTCGGCCAGGGTGGTGGGGGCGCCGCGCCCGTCGTACGCGCGCAGCGCCGCGCGAACCGCCTCGGTGCCGATCCACACCCCGGAGCCCTCGTCCCCGACCAGCCATCCGTAGCCGTCGGCGCGGCGGACGAGCGCACCGTCGTCGACCACGGCGGCGCCCGCCCCGGTGCCCGCGAAGATCACCAGCCCGGCCGGCTCGGGGCTCGCCGCGGCGAACGCGATCGCGATGTCGGTGACCACTTCCGGCTGTCCCGGGATGCCCAGCGCCTGCCACGCGGTGTTCGCGGCGGCGACCGCCTTCGGCCGCCCCGCCGACCCGGCGCCCGCGATGCCGAAAACACCGCCTACTATCTGTAGCGGGTCCAGGTCGCCCAGGGCGGCCTGCACCGCTGTGGTCAGCGCGCCGGCCGGGTCGGCACTGGAGTTAGGATTGGCGCCAGGGCCACGGCCACGACCAGCGACAATGCCGTCGACAGTGACGATCGTGGCACGAGTGTTGGTGCCGCCCGCGTCTACGCCCATGACGTACGGACCCCTCACGTTAGAGCACACACTGTGACCGTAGAACATGGCATATTGACAGTGAATCATTTTCGTAAGAAAATTTCCTCCATGAGCAAGGTCGGGCCCGACCCCGGGCCGGCGGCCGACGGTGCGAGCGCCTCGCTCAGCACGGTCGTTCGCGTTCGTTCCCTGTTGCCCTCTCTGCCCCCCGCTGAAGCGCGTGTAGCCCAGCGCGTCATCGACGATCCGGAGGCGGTGGCCAACTCCACCATCACCGAGCTCGCGCAGGCGTGCGGGACCTCGGAGACGACGGTCATCCGGTTCTGCCGCGCGATCGGCTTCGCCGGCTACCCGGAGCTGCGGCTGACCCTGGCCACCGAGGCCGGGCGCGCCCAAGGGGTCACCGGCGGGCGCGTCGTCGGCAGCGACATCAGCACCGACGACACGCTCCAGCAGGTCGTGGAGAAGATCTCCTTCGCTGACGCGCGAGCCGTCGAGGAGACCGCCAACCAGCTCGACATCGAGGCGCTCGAGCGGGTCGTCGCGGCGATCGTCGACGCGCGCCGGGTCGACATCTACGGCGTGGGCGCCAGCGCGTTCGTCGCCCTGGACTTCCAGCAGAAGCTGCACCGCATCGGGCGCACCTCCTACGGCTGGTCGGACGCGCACATCATGCTCACGAGCGCGGCCGTCCTGGAGCCCGGTGACGTCGCGGTCGGCATCTCGCACACCGGCACCACGGTGGACACGATCGACGCGCTCAACGTCGCGAAGCGGCGCGGCGCGACCACGGTCGCGCTGACCAACTTCCCGCGTTCGCCGATCGCCGAGGTCGCCGACTACGTCCTGACGACGGCGGCCCGGGAGACCACCTTCCGGTCGGGCGCGACGGCGAGCCGGCTCGCCCAGCTGACCGTCGTGGACTGCGTCTTCGTCGGCGTCGCGCAGCGCACGTACGAGCCGACCCGGGAGCACCTGGAGGCGACCCGTGAAGCGGTCCGGGTCCGCCGTGTGGGATCGGATCGGAGGCGCCGGTGACCGATCGCCTCTCCGTAGGGGTATTGCAGGGGGTCCCCACCGAGGGTCGCAATCCGCGCACCGTCGACCTCGATCTGCTGCCCACCCTGGACGTGCTCCGTCTCATCAACTCCGAGGACGAGCAGGTGCCCGGTGCGGTGGCGAAGGTGCTGCCGCAGGTCGCCAAGGCCGTCGACCTCGCCGTCGACGCGCTGCGCGGCGGCGGGCGTGTGCACTACTTCGGCGCCGGCACCTCCGGGCGGCTGGCGGTGCTGGACTCCGCCGAGCTCCCGCCGACGTTCGGCATCGAGCCGGGCCTCGTCGTCGCCCACCACGCGGGCGGGCTCGGCGCGCTCTCCCAGGCGATCGAGGACGTCGAGGACGACGAGGACCTCGGAGCCCGTGACGCCGAGGACGTGCGCCTCGGCGAGTTCGCCGTGGGGATCACCGCGAGCGGCCGCACGCCGTACGTCGTGGGCGCGCTGCGCGCCGCGGCGGAGCAGGGCGCGCACACCGCGTTGATCAGTTCCAATCCGGCCGCGGCCTTCGGTGCCGAGGTCGACGTCAACATCGCCGTGGACACCGGGCCCGAAGCCGTGACCGGCTCGACCCGGATGAAGGCGGGCACCGCCACGAAGCTGGTGCTCAACGCCATGTCCACGGCCGCGATGGTGCGGCTCGGCCGCACCTACTCCAACCTCATGGTCAGCGTGAACGCGCTCAACTCCAAGCTGCGCGGCCGCGTGATCAAGATCCTGGTCGAGGCGACCGGTCTGGACGCCGAGACGTGCGCGGCGGCGCTGGCGGCAGCCGGCGGCGACACGCGCACCGCGTTGCTGTCCCTCTTGTGCGACGTCCCCCCCGACCACGCGGCCGAGGCGCTGGCGGCGGCGGGGGGCTCCGTACGGGACGCCATGCGCGGGATCCGGCCTGAGGTCTAGTCAGACGTCGGGGGCAGCTGAGAAAGGGGCCATCCTCCTGATGCGGAAGTTCTGCACGCTTGTCGCGGCGCTCGGCGTCGCCTTCGCCCTCCCGGCGTGTGCACCGAGTACGAGCAGTGGCGGTGGCAAGGTCCACCTCACGGTTCTGTCGTGGCGTCCCGAGGACACCGCGGGATACAAGAAGATCTTCGCCGCCTACGAGAAGAAGCACTCGAAGGTGACGATCGACTTCAAGCCGATCAAGTCCACCGACTACCTGACGGTGCTGCCGAACGAGCTGAAGAAGTCGATGGGCGGGCCCGACGTCGTCCAGCTGAAGCCGTACGGGCCGCTGCAGTCCTACATCAAGGCGGGCAACCTCGTGCCGCTCGACGGCCAGGTGAGCACCAGCGGCTGGCCGGACAAGGTCCTGCAGGCCGCCAAGGGCAAGGACGACGGCAAGCTGTACGGCGTCCCGTACGCCCTGCAGACCCTGCAGGTCATCTACAACAAGAAGATCTTCGCGGACCAGAAGATCGACCCGCCGAAGACGTGGGCCGACTTCACCGCCGCCTGCGACAAGCTCAAGAAGGCCGGCATCACCCCGCTGGCCACGAGCGGTCTGCAGCCGTGGGTCCTCGCCATCGACCACCAGATCTTCGGCGCGACCCGCTACGGCGGCAACGACTTCGAGCAGGCCGTCCTCGCCGGGAAGAAGAACTTCACCGACCCGGACTACACGGCCTCGCTGTCGACCGTCACGAGCCTGAAGTCCTACTTCCCGGACAAGGTCGCCGCCGTCGACTACCCGGACGCGCAGACGCTGTTCACCAGCGGCAAGGCCGCGATGTACCCGGGCGGGTCGTACGAGGTCGGGCCGTTCACCAAGACGTCGCCGGACCTGCAGCTCGGGTTCTTCGACGCCCCGCCCGCGCCCGGCGCCAAGGTGAACCAGCCGCTCACCTCCGGCTACGTCGACGGGTCGTACGGCGTCAACGCCCACTCCGAGCACAAGGCCGAAGCCACCGAGCTGGTGAAATGGATGGCGACGCCGGAGTTCGGGCAGCTGTACGCCGGCACGCTCAAGCAGATCTCGACCGTGCCCGGCACGACGCCCGGCGACCCGCTGCTCGCTCAGGCGTACCAGAACTACCAGTCTCACGGAGCGACCTACATGATGGTCGTCGACTTCGGCTACGGGAACCCGCTCGGCCGTGACCAGGAGGGGTTGGCCCTGCAGAAGATGCTGGGCGGCGCCTCGGCCGCGGACGCGGGCAAACTCGTCCAGAAGGGCATTTCAGCGTGGTTCAAGCCCAGCGGAGGCTGAGGCGTCCGGTCGGCACCGGCGGCGGCGGGCGACCCCGCCGCCGGGTCCTGCTGGCCTTCCTGCTGCCCGCTCTGGCGCTGTACACGGTGTTCATCGTCTATCCGCTGATCTCCGCCGCGCAGTACAGCGTGTACTCGTGGTCGGGGAACAAGCAGAACGGCTTCGCCGGCCTGGCGAACTTCCGTGACCTGTTCACCAAGTACCCGCTGAGCGAGCAGGTGTGGCGCGCACTCGGCCACAACGCCCTGTTCTTCATCGGCACGATGCTGATCCAGACCACCCTCGGACTGGCGTTCGCGGTGCTGCTGCACAAGTCGCGGCGGGGCAAGCGGTTCCTGCAGACCGCCTACACGCTGCCGCACCTGGTCAGCCCGATCGTCGTCGGCTACCTGTGGTCGATCATGCTCAACCCGCAGTTCGGCGCGGTCAACGCCGCGCTGCGCGGCGTCGGCCTCGGCTCGCTCGCCCAGCCGTGGCGCGGCGACCCGCATCTGGCGCTGCCCGTGGCGATCGTCGTGAACGCCTGGCAGTGGGTCGGCTTCCCGATGCTGCTGTTCGGCGCCGCCCTCGCCGGGATTCCCGACGAGTACGAGCAGGCCGCCCGCGTCGACGGCGCGTCGTCGTGGAAGGTGTTCCGGCGGATCACGCTGCCGCTCCTCACACCCGTGCTGGGCATCGTGACCGTGCTGACCTTCATCGGCACCTTCAACGTGCTCGACCTGATCTACGCGTTGCAGGGATCCCAGGGCAACCCGCAGTACGCCACCGACGTCCTCGGCCTGGTGTTCTACCGCACGGCGTTCGAGAACCCCGACCCGAACGCCATCGGCCAGTCCTGCGCGCTCGCCGTCTGCATGTTCGTACTGATCTTCGGGGTCTCGCTGGCGGCCAACCACGTCTTCCGCCGGATGGAGGAACGCGTGCGATGAGCAGCACACTCACGGTCCGTAAACCGACCGCCGTGGCCGCGGCCACGCGGACCTTCCGTAAACGCCCGCGGGTCGGCGGGGTGGCCTCGGTCCTCCTGCTGTGGACGTACGCCCTGGCGGCCCTCGCGCCGCTGATCATCATGGCGTTCAACTCGCTGCGCACCGAGAAGGACCTGGCGAACCAGCCACTCGGGCTGCCCCTCCACCCGGCGTTCGAGAACTACGCTCACGCCTGGTCGGAAGGCAACTTCAGCACCTACTTCGTGAACTCCGTGGTGATCACGGTGAGCTCCGTGGTCCTCGGCACCGGAGTCTCCGTGCTCGCGGCGTACCCGCTGGGGCGCTACCGCTTCCGCGGCCGCGGGGCGCTGTCGTCGTACTTCCTCGCCGGCCTCATGCTGCCGATCCGGCTCGGCGCCGTTCCGGTGTTCTACCTGGTCAACTCGCTCACGACGGCGCTGCCGGGGGTCGACTCCCGGTTCTGGCTGATCTGCGTGTACGCGGGGAGCGGTGTGCCGTTCTCGGTGTTCGTGCTGACGGCGTTCTTCCGGCAGCTGCCGATGGAGCTGGAAGAGGCGGCCCGCATCGACGGCGCGGGCGAGCTGCGGCTCTTCGCGCGGATCATGGTGCCGATGGTGCGGCCCGCGCTCACGACCGTGGCGTTGTTCCAGTTCATTCCGCTCTGGAATGACTTCTTCTTCCCGCTGGTGCTGCTGAAGGACGATCAGTACACGCTGCCGACCGGCCTGACCCGCTTCTTCGCCGAGTTCGAGGCCGCGCACGCGCAACTGTCCGCCGGCCTGGTGATCACGACGATCCCACTCGTCCTGCTCTTCCTGGTGGCCACCAAACAGATCGTCGCCGGCCTCACCGCCGGAATGTCCAAGTAATCGCCGTGAATCAGATCCGTTCAGGTCGGCGGTAGCATGCCATCGTTAAACAGACGATAGCGTTTGCTTGGTGAGGAGTGCGATGGACGAGAGCCCACCGCAACCGCCGTCCTCCAGGGATCTGTGCCGTGGCTGAGGATCTTGGGCGTGTGCTGCTGGGAAGGTACCGGCTGATCGAGCCGCTGGGGCGGGGCGGCATGGGCACGGTCTGGCGTGCGCACGATGAGCGGCTCGGCCGACAGGTGGCCATCAAGGAACTGCGGTTGCCCGACGACCTGGACAGCGAGCAGCGGGCCACGTGGACGGCGCGCCTGGACCGGGAGGCACGTGCGGCCGCCCGGCTGCGCCACCCCGGCATCGTCGGCGTCCACGACCTGGTCCTCGGCGACGATGGGCAGCCGTGGATCGTCATGGAGCTGGTACCCGGACGCTCCCTGGCCACGTTGCTCGCCGAGCATGGGCCGATCTCACCGGCCCGCGCCGCCGCCCTCGGCCTGCAGATCCTGGAGGCGCTGGGTGCCGCGCATCAGGCAGGAATCATTCATCGCGACCTCAAACCGGCCAACGTGCTCCTGGAAGGCGACCGGGTCCTGCTGACAGACTTCGGCATCGCCGTGGTCGATGGCGATGCCACCCTCACCCGGTCGGGCGCGCTTCTGGGCACGCCCGCGTTCATGGCCCCCGAACAGATCCGCGGCCAGACCGTCACCGCCGCCTGTGACCTGTGGGCGCTGGGGGCGACTTTGTACACGGTTGTCGAGGGGCATCCTCCGTTCGAGGGCGCGACCACCGGGGCCGTCTTGGTCGCCGTCGCCACCGACGATCCGGTCCCGATGACCGCCGCGGGCCCGCTCGCTCCCGTCATCGGCGCCCTCCTCCACAAAGACCCGACGCAGCGTCCGGCCGCCGACGGCCTTCGGGCGATGCTGACCCACGTCACCTCCGCCTCACCGAACCCCGTCCCGCCCACACCCGCCGGGGTGACGGCAACCGAGCCGCCGCCACCGCACGCTTACGCACCACCGGTCCCCGGCCCGATCCCTCCGCATCCGCGTCCCGTACCGCTCCCGCCAGGGCGCAGGTCGGCTGTTTTGATCGGGGCGGTCGCCGCGGCCGTACTCATTCTCATAGGGGCCGGTGCGACGCTCGTCTACGCCCTCAAGAACCCCGCCTACGATGCCAACAAGCGCGCCGCCGCGGCCCTGGGAGCGCCCTCCGGATTCACCCTGAAAGACGAGCACAAGATCGAGGGCGACCGGGTGCGCCGGACGTTCTCGGGGTGCCGGATGTTCTGCGGCCAGGGCGAGAGATTGCAGGCCACACAGATCAACTACGTCCGCAACTGGCTACGGACGCTCCATTCGGTGGCCGCAGTGTCCCCGCCTGAGATCATGCCGGACGGCGCGAGCTGTGTTGTCGCTGTCCGGACCGCCACCGGACCCGAGATCTCCAACGTGCGGATCACTATTTCGCAGAAGCCGAAGGAGGACTTCCTCCTCCAACTGGACGTCGGCTGACACGCGGCGGCCACACAGGCCCGGGCCGGCGGTGGCGAGCGTGGTCAGTAGCCGGGGTCCGTGCCACCGCTCGCCTCGATCAGCCAGTACAGCGTTCCGGTGCCGAAAGGCAGCCCGGTCGTGGCGACGTCGATCCAGCCTGTGCCCGGTGCGTCGGTTCCGGCATGCCACCACCACCAGCTCCGGTCCCCTCCGCCGTCTTCTTCGTTCGGATCGAAATAGAAGAGCCAGGTCGAAAGGCTCCACGGCGCCTTGTCGGCGGTGGTCTCCTCCGCAGCGGTGGCCTCCTCTGTCGGAGTCGTGGCCTGCCAGCGCTCCAGCCAGGCGGCGGCCCTGTCGGCAGGATCGAAGACCAATGCCGGTGCGGACGGCCTGCTCTCCGGCGCGGACCGTTGCACGAACCAGGAGGGGAGGATCTCCGGCCACTCTTCCTCCGCCGGCCATGAGCCCACCCGCTCGACGACGCGTCCGAGCACCTCACGCGCGCGGGTGATCACGGCCGCCGCGTCGGCCGCCGTGAAGAACACCCGTACGAGCATCAGGCCTTCGTCGTCATCGTCGGCGGGGCCGGACCGGATGCGTCGCAGCTCGTTATCGGAGATCCTCATATCCCGAATTTTGCAGGATCTTGGTGAGTGCGGGGGCTTCGGGAGGCATCCTCCGTCTTCGCTCGAGGAGAAATCACCCGGCGGAGGCGATGATGCTCTGGACCCGGGCCGTGGTCGTGACCGCGCGGACGGTCTCCGGCGGGTACAGCGCGCCGCCCATGAAGATGTCCGGCCGGGTGTGGCGGGACGGTGACGGCAGCGACTCCGAGGCGGTGAAGTGCATCTCCTCGGCGCCGGTCTGCTCGGCGACGCGGGCGGCGGTGCGTTCGTTGATCCCGCCGGCCGCCAGGATGACGATCCGCCCGGCGGCCTTCTCGACGAGGCGCGCGAGCAGGTCCGTGCCCTCCAGGGCGCTGGGTGCCCCGCCGGAGGTGAGCAGCCGGTCCACACCCAGGGCGACGACGTCCTCGAACGCCGCCTCGGGGTCGCGGGTGACGTCGTACGCCCGGTGGAAGGTGACGCTGAGCGGGCGGGCGGCCTCGACGAGCCGTGCGCACAGCTCGGTGTCGATGTCCGCGTCGGGGGTCAGGGCGCCGATGACGACGCCGTCCGCGCCGGCGGCCTTGACCGCCGCGATGTCACGCAGCATGACCTCGGCCTCGGCGGGGCCGTACACGAAGTCTCCGCCACGCGGGCGGATGATCACGTGGACCTTGAGCCGGCCGCGGTGGCGACCGCCTGCTCGATCATCCCGATGCTCGGCGTGATCCCGCCCTCGAACAGGGCGGCGCAGAGCTCCACCCGGTCGGCACCGGCCTCCGCCGCGGCCGCGACGCCGTCGGCCGAATCCAGGCAGATCTCGTAGCGCACGTTTCGGTTCCTTTCGCAGAGTGGTCAGAAGGGTCAGAGCAGTTCCGGGGTCAGGTCCGGGTCGGGCATGTCGGGGTCGAATGGGAACAGCGGCCGCCGTACGCGGTGGTGGCCGAGCCGGAGCAGGTCCTGGTCGACGCCGCCCGGCGTGAGGGCGAGCAGCCAGTCGGCCGCGAGGTCGTACAGCTCCGGCTCCAGATAACCGATCTTGACGATGACCAGGTCGGTCGCGGCGGGGTCCAGGCCGAGGAAGGTGAAGTCGCGGATCTCGTGGTACGGCTTGCGGCGGGCCGTCACGATCACCTGCAGTCCGCCGGTCCTGAGCACCGCGATGTCGCCGCCGACCGGGTCGTCGCGGCGGAGCGCCTGCACCGTGCCCGCGAGGGCGACCGGGCCGGCCGGGCCCGAATCGATCTTGCCGCCGACCCGCAGCGTCACCTCGGCGCCCTCGCCGGCGGCGAACGCGGCGTCCACCGCCTCGGGGTCCACGATGCTCGCGTAGATCGCGCCGACCTTGCCGAGACGCAGCTCCTCGACGCCGAGCAGGTACTCCAGCGTGGCGGAGACGTCGCCGGCGCCGCCGGCGGTGGGGTTGTCCCCGGAGTCGCTGATCAGGAACGGCCTGGCGTCGCTGTCGATCGCCGACCGGACACAGTCCGCCAAACCTCCGGTGGGGGCGACGAAGGCGAAGTCCGCGCGGGCGGTCCAGTACGCCTCGGCCAGGCCGCGCGCCTGCTCGGTGACGGTCGCCTCGTCGTCGCCGGTGACGACCACGGCGGCGCGGCAGCGGGGCTCATCGGCCCAGGCGTACCCGACCCAGATCGCGGCGTCGAGCACGCCGGGCATGGCCTCGACCTCGGGCACGCGGGCGTACAGGCTCTTGGCGGGCTCGATGCGGGTGCTGGTCTTCTCGCCGGGCAGCAGCACCGGCACCTGCACCCAGGCCTTGAGTGGGCGTCCGCCCTCGCGCAGGCGGGTCACGAGGTTGCGCGCCGCGCGCTCCCGGGACTCCCAGGCGTCCTCGTGCGGCGCCATCCGGTAACAGGTGATCAGGTCGACCGTGGCGGCCAGTTCGCGGGAGACGTTCCCGTGGAGGTCCATGGACGCGGAGATCAGCGTCTCCGGGCCGACGGCCGCCCGTACGGCCGCGGCCAGGCCGGCCTCCGCGTCGGTGCGCCCGGTGACGCTCATGGCCCCGTGGATGTCGAAGAACAGGCCGTCCAGCGGCCCGGCGGCTTTGGCGCGTTCCACGATCTCGGCTTCGAGGGCGTCGTACACGTCCGGGTCGACGGCGCCACCGGGCAGGGAGACCGCGTGCAGCAGCGGCACCCACTCGACCGCCTCGCACCACGGCCGCGTCTTCTGGATCCACGGGTACCGGGCCAGGAGGGCGTCGTCCCGGGTGACCGTGAAGTCGGCCAGGCGGGTCAGGTGCGGGGAGAACGTGCTCGACTCGATCGCGATGCCGGCGATGCCGATGCGCAGTGCCGTCACGGGGGACTCCTTCTAGGCGGGGAGGGCCATGCCTTGGTCGAGGATGAGGCGGCGGATTCTCACGGGGGGCTCCTCGGCTAAGACGGCAGGGCCACGCCCTGGTCGAGGATGAGGCGGCCGATGCCGAGCAGGCCGGCGTCGGGCCCGGCGACGCTCTCGCCGATCTCCAGGTCCTGGGTGGTGGGCGGCAGGCATCGCTCGTACAGGACGCCGCGCGCCGCCGCGACGAACAGGTCGCAGGCGGCCAGCGCGCCGCTGAGGATGACCGCCTGGGGGTTGAGGAAGTTCACGATCGTGGTGAGGACCTCGCCGAGCTGCCGCCGGCGAACCGGACGTTCGTCGTGACGGTCGGGTGCCCGTCACCGGCCAGGCGCACGAGGTCGGCGGTGTTCTTGACGTCGACGCCGTCGGCGTTCACGGCGGTGATCAGCGCCGCGCCGCTGGCGATGGTCTCCAGGCAGCCGAAGTTTCCGCAGCTGCACGGCCGCTCGCCGCCCGCCGGAACGCGGTTGTGGGTGATGTCGCCGGCGAAGCCGCGGGCGCCCCGGTGCAGCCGTCCGTCGCTCACGACCGCCGCGCCGACGCCGGTGCCGGCCTTGACGAAGACGAAGTCGCGCAGCCCCGGGCCGCGCGCGACGGTCTCGCCCATCGCCATGAGGTTCGCGTCGTTCTCGACCACGAGTGGTGCCGTGAACCGCCTGCCGAGGCGCTCGCGTACGGAGTAGCCGTTCCACCCGGGCATGCGGGACGGCCCGACCATGACGCCGTCGAGGTCGACCGGACCGGGCAGGCCGATCCCGACGCCGAGCACCGGGCGTCCCGCGCCGAGGTCATCGAGGGCGTCCATGACCTGGTCGAGGATGGGCTCCGGCCCGGACGTGACGTCGATCGCCAGATCGTGGACCGTCTCGGGCCGCCCCGTCCCGTCCAGCGCCGCCAGGCGTGCGTGGTGGCCGCCCAGGTCGGCGGCCAGCATCACGCCCTCACCGGCGGGCACGCTGAGCAGCCGGGGCCGCCGGCCGCCACGTGAGCGGCCTTCACCGGACTCCAGGAGCAGACCGGAGTC
This sequence comes from Actinoallomurus acanthiterrae, assembly GCF_054775715.1. Classification (NCBI taxonomy): domain Bacteria; kingdom Bacillati; phylum Actinomycetota; class Actinomycetes; order Streptosporangiales; family Thermomonosporaceae; genus Actinoallomurus; species Actinoallomurus acanthiterrae. The sequence continues at coordinate 1,803,931 of NZ_BAAHCO010000001.1, forward strand.
GAGCAGCTCCTGCACGTGGGCGGAGACGGTCGACGGAGCCCAGCCGAGCAACCGGGCCAGCTCGGCCCGCGACGTTGCCTGGCCCGACGCGACGAGCCCGAGAATCTGCGCGGCCGACACGGCGGCTCCTTCGTCGAAAGACTGAGAAACTTAATTCGATTCCGAACATTAAAGCATCGGATCGACCGGAACAATAGCAAGCCGGGACCTGTGAGTCCATCAAAGATGCGCGTAACACCACGGTAACCGGAGGATCTGTGGGAGTCGATGGCGTTACTTGATTCGAATCACTCTTGTCTTGATTCGATGGGTCGATGTATCGTCACCGCCACATCGCCACTGATCCCCACTGGAACCTCCCGTCAGGAGCACCGATGAAGAGACCATCGCCTTCGTTCCCGGCGGCCGCGCGCACCCCGCTGGCGGTGCTCGGCGTGGCCACCGCACTGCTGGCGGCCGGATGTTCCTCCGGCAGTGGGCAGGGGTCGTCGGCGACCGGCGGCACGCCGCAGAAGGGCGGGGCGGTGACGTTCGCGCTGCCGCCCAACGCCACGCCGAACTGGATCTTCCCGCTGGGCACCCCCGGCCACCTCGCCGGGTACAACAGCGCGATCCGGCAGAACGTCTTCCTGCCGCTGTACGCCTACAACGGGTCGAGCGGCACCGTGGCCCTGGACGAGAAGGCCGGTGCGGCGAAACCGCCGGTCTACTCCAACGGCGGAAAGACCGTCACCATCACGCTGAAGGACCTGACCTGGGCGGACGGTCAGAAGATGACCAGCCGCGACGTGGAGTTCTGGTTCAACCTGGCCAAGGCCAACAAGGACCAGTGGGGCAACTACGCCAAGGGCGACCTGCCGGACAACGTCGCGAAGTTCACGACCGTCAACGACACGACGTTCAAGCTCGACCTGACCCGGGCGTACAACCCGGACTGGTTCACCGCCAACCAGCTCACCTACGTCACGCCGCTGCCGCACGCCTGGGACGTCGAGAGCGCCGGCGGCAAGGCCGGCGACTTCGACCGTACGGCGGACGGCGCCAAGAAGGTCTTCAAGTACCTGATCGGCGAGGCCGGCAAGCTGTCGGAGTACGCCACCAACCCGCTGTGGAAGGTCGCCAACGGGCCGTTCACGGTGAAGGAGTTCACCACCACCGGCCAGGTGACGCTCGCCAAGAACCCGAAGTACACCGGCGACGACGCAGCCCACCTGGACACCGTCACGTTCAAGCCGTTCACCTCCGCCCAGGCGGAGCTCAACGTGCTGCGCTCCGGCGGCGTCGACTACGGCTACCTGCCGGCGCTCGCGGTCTCGCAGCAGAAGACCATTGAGAACAGCGGGTACCAGGTGAAGCCCTGGAACGGCTGGGCGATCACCTACATCCCGTACAACTTCAACAACCCGGACATGGGCGCGGTGTTCAAGCAGCTCTACATCCGGCAGGCCGTGCAGATGTCGATCGACCAGGCGACCATCTCGCGCGTCATCTGGCACGACCAGGCCGCCCCCGGGTACGGGCCGGTGCCCCAGCAGCCCGTGTCGAAGTACCTGTCGGCCGACCAGAAGAACAACCCGTACCCGTACGACGTGAACAAGGCCAAGGCGCTGATCGCGTCGCACGGCTGGACGGTCGCGAACAACGTGGCCTCCTGCACGAAGCCGGGCACCGGGGCCGACCAGTGCGGGGCCGGGATCAAGGCGGGCACGCAGCTGAAGTTCTCGCTGCTGACCGAGAGCGGCAGCACCGAGACCGACAACACGATGCAGGAGCTGCAGTCCGCCCTGTCGAAGATCGGCGTCGCGCTGTCGATCAAGTCGGAGCCGCTCAACTCCGTCCTCGACCACACCCCGGAGTGCAAGGCGAGCCAGTCGACGTGCTCCTGGCAGCTGTCCTTCTTCGGCACGCAGGGCAGCTGGTACTTCCCGGCGTATCCGAGCGGTGAGCAGATCTTCTCGACCGACGGCAGCACCAACCTCGGCAGCTACAGCGACCCGACGGCCGACAAGCTGGTCACGGAGTCGACGAGCTCGTCGTCGCCCGCGGCGATGCAGGAGTACAGCTCCTACCTCGCCAAGAACCTGCCGGTGATCTGGATGCCGAACCCCGCCTACCAGGTGTCGGCGATCCGCAACAACCTGCGCGGCGTCGTCCAGGACCCTCTGGCGACCATGCAGCCGCAGCGCTGGTACCTCGCGAAGTGACCGACGTGCCCGGGACGGCCGACCGCCGTCCCGGGCCCCACCCTGGCCGGAGGAACCCCCGTTGACCCGCTTCCTGGCAAAGCGCCTCGGGCAGTCGATCGTCGTCATCCTGCTGGTGACCGTGATCGTCTTCCTGCTGCTGCACTCGGTCCCCGGCGGACCCGCCCGGGGCATTCTCGGTCCACAGGCCAGCCCGCAGGCGATCGCCGCGTTCAACCACGAGCACGGCTTCGACAAGTCGCTCGTCCAGCAGTACTGGGCGTTCCTCAGCCGACTGCTGCACGGCGACCTCGGCGACTCGTACACGCTGAACCAGTCGGTGGGCTCCCTCATCGCCCAGCGGCTGCCCAAGACCCTCGTCCTGACCGGGATGTCGACGCTGCTGGCGCTGCTCATCGCCGTGCCGCTGGGCGTCTGGCAGGGCCGGCGGCGCCGGGGCCTGACCGACTACGCGGTCACGACCGTGGTGTTCGTCGGGTACGCGACCCCGGTCTTCTTCCTCGCGCTCATCCTCGTGATCGTCTTCACCGAGAAGATCCCGATCCTGCCCCCACAGGCGCCGCAGACCCAGTCGCTGGCAGGGCTGTTCGCCGACTCGCGCGGGCTGATCCTGCCCGTCCTCGCCGGGGCGATCGCCACGGTCGCGGCGTTCAGCCGGTACATGCGGTCGGCCGTGCTCGACAACCTCGCCGAGGACTACGTACGGACCGCCCGAGCCAAGGGCGCCTCGGAGCGGCGGGTGGTGTGGCTGCACATCATGCGCAACTCGCTGACCCCGATCATCGCGATGCTCGGCTACTACCTGCCGGTGCTGTTCTCCGGCGCGCTCGTCATCGAGTCGGTGTTCAACTACCCGGGGATGGGGCTGCTGTTCTGGAACGCCGCGCAGACCTCCGACTACCCGATCCTGCTCGGCACGGTCCTGGTGATCGCGCTGGCCACCGTCATCGGCTCGCTACTCGCCGACATCGTCCAGGCGCTCGTCGACCCCCGCGTCCGGGGAGCGATCCGTTGACGCGCACGTCCGACACCGAGGAGTTGCAGTGACGGTCTCCGCTCCGCTCATCACCGAGCAGGCGCCCGCGACCACGGCGGCCGGGCCGTACCGCCGGATGGTGAAGCTGTTCTTCGCCAACCGGCTGGCCGTCACCGGCCTGGTCATCCTCGGCGCGCTGCTGGTCTTCTGCTTCCTCGGCCCGCTGATCCACCACACCGACCAGACGCACACGCAGTTGTCCGACGCCAACCTCTCGCCGGGCACGCGCGGGCACCTCCTCGGCACCGACGACGTCGGCCGGGACGTGCTGGGCCGCCTGATGGTCGGCGGCCAGACCTCCCTGGAGATCGGCATCGCCGCCGGCCTGCTCGCGACGCTGATCGGGACGGTCTGGGGCGCGATCTCCGGGTACGCCGGAGGCTGGGTCGACGCGATCATGATGCGGGTCGTCGACGCGGGCATCGCGATCCCCGCCCTGTTCCTGCTCCTCGTGACCGCGACGATCCTCCGCCCCACGGTGCCGGTGCAGATCCTGATCATCGGCTGCGTGTCGTGGCTCGTTCCGGCCCGGCTCGTACGCGCGGAGGCCCTGTCGCTGCGCAGCCGCGACTACGTGCAGGCCATGAAGGCGATGGGCGGCGGCCACGGCCGGGCGGTCTTCCGGCACGTCATCCCCAACGCCATCGGCACGGTCGTGGTCAACGCCACCTTCCAGGTGGCCGACGCGATCCTGCTGATCGCCTACGTCAGCTTCCTCGGTCTCGGCGTGGCCCCGCCGAAGACCGACTGGGGCGGCATGCTCAGCAAGGGCATCTCCTATACCTCAGAGGGCTACTGGTGGCTGATCTTCCCGGCGGGCCTGGCGATCGTGCTGGTCGTGTGCGCGTTCAACTGCATCGGCGACGGCCTGCGCGACGCCTTCGAGGTACGGCTGCAGGGGCGCTGATGCGGAACCAAACGAAAGGCGAGACGGTGAGCGACTCCCCGGCCCTGGCCATCGAGGACCTGAACGTCTCCTTCACCGGCGGCCCCGAGACGGTACGCGCGGTCGACGGCGTCAGCATCCGCGTCCGGCCGGGTGAGATCGTCGCGGTCGTCGGCGAGTCCGGGTCGGGCAAGAGCGTCACGTCCATGTCGACCCTGGGCCTGCTGCCGCCCACCGCCACCGTGAGCGGCACGATCCGGGTCGGCGACGTCGACGTCACGACACTGGACGGCGCGGCGCTGCGGGCCGTACGCGGGTCCGAGATCGCCATGGTGTTCCAGGAGCCGATGACCGCGCTGAACCCCGCGTTCACCGTCGGCTGGCAGGTGGCCGAGGCGCTGCGGCTGCACATCGACGGCCTGTCCCGGAAGCAGGCCCTCGACCGCGCCGCCGAGCTCCTGGAGACGGTCGGCATCCGGGACGCGCGGCGCAGGCTCGGGCAGTACCCGCACGAGCTGTCCGGTGGCCTCCGCCAGCGCGTAATGATCGCCATGGCGATCGCCTGCGAGCCGAAGGTACTCATCGCCGACGAGGCCACCACCGCCCTGGACGTCACCGTGCAGGCGGAGATCCTCGACCTGCTGCGCGGCCTGCGGGACCGGTTCGGCACGGCGATGCTCGTCATCACCCACAACATGGGCGTCGTCGCCGACATCGCCGACCGGGTCGTCGTCATGTACCAGGGAAAGGTCGTCGAGGAGGCGCCGGTCGAGGAGCTGTTCGCCCGGCCCCGCGCCGACTACACCAAGCGGCTGCTGAGCGCGGTCCCGCGCCTGGCCCCCCGAGACGACGCACCGCGGACCGCGCCCGGCACTGAGGCGGGCGTCCCCGGGGACGGCGCACCGCGGACCGCGCCCGGCACCGAGACGGACGCCTCCGAGGACGGTGCGGGCGTGCCGCAGGCGGTACGGGACGACGAGGCCGCGCCGGCGGACCTCCCCAGGGACGGCGCGAACGCGCCACAGGCGATACGGGACGACGGCGGGCCGGCGCTGGCCATCGAGAACCTCGTCGTGCAGTTCCGCGGCAAGGGCGGCACCAAGGTCCGCGCGGTCGACGACGTCTCACTCACCATCGCCCGCGGCGAGGTCCTCGGGCTGGTCGGCGAGTCGGGATCCGGCAAGTCGACCGTGGGCCGCGCGGCGATCGGGCTCATCAGCCCGGACACGGGCACCGTACGGCTGCTCGGCGACTCGCTGACCGGCGCGCGGGGGCGGGCGCTGCGGAGGCTCCGGCGTCGGTGCGGCATCGTCTTCCAGGACCCGGCGTCCTCCCTGGACCCCCGGATGACCGTCGGCGACTGCGTCGCCGAACCGCTGCTGATCAACAAGGTCGGCGACCGGGACGAGCGGGTCGTCGCCCTGCTGGAGAGCGTCCGGCTCGACCCTGCCGTACGGCTCCGCTACCCGCACGAGCTGTCCGGCGGGCAGCGGCAGCGGGTCGGCATCGCGCGGGCGCTCGCCCTCGACCCGGACCTCGTGATCGCCGACGAGCCGACCAGCGCGCTGGACGTCTCGGTCCAGGCGGCCGTGCTCGAGGTGTTCCTGGAGCTGCAGGCCCGCCTCGGCTTCGCCTGCCTGTTCATCACGCACGACCTCGCCGTCGTCGGGCTGGTCTCCGACCGGGTCGCGGTGCTGAACCAGGGCCGGCTGGTCGAGGAGGGCCCACGCGACCAGGTGCTGTTCGACCCACGCGAGGACTACACGCGCCGCCTGGTCACCTCCGCACCCGTACCCGACCCCGTGGAGCAGCGAGAACGCCGGGTCCGCGCGGCAGAGCTGAGGGCGGCCCGCGACTGACCGAGGCCGCTCGGGCGGCCCGATCACTCCGGGCTCGCTCGTCACCCGGTTGCCGAGCATTCCGTACACCGCAGTCGCTGCCGGACCTGATGCCGGGTAGGGCGCGACGGCGGCCCGCACGAAGCAGCCACCGCGGTGGCTCCCCAGTGGGCACAATCGGCGTAAACAGCCGCGTTACCGGCAATCCCTCCCGCCGGGTGGACCCATGGCGTTCTGTGCCTTCTACTCAGGCGACGCGAATTCTCGTCTGGGTAGAAGGCTCTGAAAGCAAGGTGCCTGCGGGGGTGTCCGACGTGCGCAGATCCTGCGTTCTGTCCCTACGGTGCGGCGGCCGAGTTGTGCTGATCGCCGGAAACGACCCGGTTGCCGTACGGCCTCCCTGGGCCTGTTCCGGTCAGCCGCGCAGGTAGGCGTCGAGTTCCTCGGCGGTCATCTCGTCGAACCGTCTCAGGGCCACGGCGAGGAATCGGAGCTGGTCGGTGTCGGCGGTCGCCACGCGGACCCGGCCGCCGGCCCACCGCCACAGCGGCAGCCCACCGGCGTCCAGCACCGCTGACCATTCCTGCGGCGGCACCGACAGGTCGGCGTCGGCCCGCTGCCGCCGTTGCAGGCTCATCCGCGCGGCGGCCGGGTATTTGCGGACGAGGAAGTCCAGACGCAGCAACTCCCGCGCCTCGGACGGCGGGTGGGCCGCCAGTAAGTCGACGAGCGCGCGGAGCGCCGGAAGCGACCGCATGAGCCGTTCTTCGGGCGTCATCGTCACATTCCCCGCCGCAGCGGCACGCAGACGACCTTGCTGATCGAGCGGATCAGCTCCTCGATGTCGTCGACGGCGAGAAGCCGGGAGGAGTCGCCCCGCCGCCCGATCGGGACGCCCCAGGACCAGTGCCAGCGGGGATGATTCTGCTCATCGGGTTTACAGATGATCCTCTCGCTGAGGTGATTGCTCGCCCCGTGGATGAAGATCTCCGCCCCGTACTGCTCGGCGCGTAGCCCCGCCGCCTGGCATTCCTGGGTCAGCCACTTCGCGTACGCGTAAATGTCTTCCGTTGTGTACGGTTCCACGACTTATTCCCTTTTAATCGCCCGCCGATTTCCAATGACCAAGCTGACACGCTGAGTTACTTTGAGCTACAGACAGGCATCACCCGATGTCACACGTGGCCCCCCGGAAGGACTCACCATGGCGAACGGCGCGCTGACCCGAGACCCCCTCATCCGAGCGTTCGGCGCGGTGCTGCGGGGCCACCGCGAAGCGGCGAAGCTGTCACGTTCGGCGCTGGCCCAGGCGCTGGGTTGCACACCCCAGTGGATCGAAAAGCTCGAGACCGGCCTCCGCGCACCGTCGGAGGCGACCTCCGAGGACCTCGACACCTACTTCAAGACCCCAGAGACCTTCCACCGCATGTGGCTCGAGGTCCGCCGCGCCGGCAAACACGCCGAACTGCCGCCCGGCTTCTCCGGCTTCGTCGAACTGGAGGCCAAGGCGACCATGATGTGCATCTTCGAGAACATGGTCGTCACGGGCCTCTTCCAGACCCCGCAGTACGCCCATGAGGTGCTGAAGGTCGGCCGGAAATCCGAGGCGGTCGAGCGGCTGGTCGCCACACGAATCGAACGCCAGGCGATCCTCACTCGAGATGACCCACCCGAAATCGTCCTCGTCCTCGACGAAGGCGTCCTCCACCGCCCGATCGGTGACAAGGAGACCCGTAAAGAGCAGATCAACCACTTGATCAAGCTCGCCGAGGAGCCCAACATCACCGTACAAATCGTTTCGAGCCTAACTGGCAGCTATGCGGGTCTACCAGGAGCGTTCACTCTGTTGAGTTTCGACGATGGTCCAGATCTCGTGTATGTCGAAGGTCACGCGGAAGGCCAGGTGAACGACCAGCCCGAAAAAATTCACGTTCATGTATTAAGCTTCAGTTTGATCAGGGGTGCGGCTATGTCCGCAGATGACTCCCTGAAGTTGCTTCGTACGGTTTGGGAGGACCTATGAAGACTCTCGACGCGTCGGCCATCTTTTGGCGTAAGAGCAGCTTCAGTACGAACACAGGTGGCCAGTGTGTCGAAATTGCTGCGCTGTGGCGCAAGAGCAGCCACAGTGGCACTACAGGCGGCCAGTGTGTTGAGGTCGCGGCCGTCGTGTAGCCGACCCTGTTTCGTAGAACCGCGTTCGGTCGTCGGGGGTGCGGTGGCTTACGATCGGCTCCGTGACGGTTCGCGGGCTCATCACCGACTGGGGCGGCGTGCTCACCACGCCGCTGAAGGAAACGATCACGGCGTGGATCGAGGCGGACGACATCGATCCCGAGGCATACAAGCTGGTGATGCGGGAGTGGGTGAGCCAGGCGTACGCCGGCGACGTCGTCAACCCGATCCACGGGCTCGAGGATGGATCACTCAGCCCGGCGGAGTTCGAACGGCGGCTGGCCGAGCGGCTGCGGACCCGGACCGGCACGACGGTGCCCGCCGACGGGCTGCTGACCAGGATGTTCCTCGCGTTCGAACCCGTCGAGCCGATGTACGACGCGCTGCGGCGTGCCAAGGCCGCCGGCGTCCGTACGTGTCTGCTGTCGAACTCCTGGGGTAACACCTACCCGCGGGAGCTGTTCGCCGAGCTGTTCGACGCGGTCGTGATCTCTTCGGAGGTCAGGCTGCGCAAGCCCGACCCGGCGATCTTCCAGCACGCGCTGGAGCTGATCGGGCTGCCGGCCGAAGAGTGCGCGTTCGTCGACGACATCGAGCACAACGTGCGTGCCGCAGAGGAGCTCGGCATCACCGGCGTGCACTACATGGACACCGTGAGCACGGTCGCCCGGCTGGAGCGCCTGCTCGGCATCTCCTTGAGCTGATGCCGCATGCCGACTTGGGAGGGTTCCATGGCCCGCAGCGGGAAAGTCCTGCCCTTCACCTTCGGTTCCGCACGGTGAGCAAGGACAAGGGACGACACGGCGACTCCGATGACTTCGCGGGGATCAGCCGCACGGGCGCGGCCTTCCTCGTGACCGTCGTGGCCGTGGCACACCCCTGGCAGACGCTCAAGGAACTGCTCCCGGTGGTCCGTCGGCTGGGCCTCCGGGCGCTCAAACTCCCCCTGGTCCCCTTCGCGCTGGTGGCCGCAGTGCTGTGGTCGCGCCGAAAGAACCGAGGCCCCACCTTCGAGGACTACCTGCATGGCTTCGGCGAGGAAGAGGAAAGAGACCACCCGTGACCGAGGTCGACGAGTGACGGCGCCGTTCAACGTCGAGTGAGGCACTAGTCGGCGACGGAGCGCACATTCGCGGTCCCGTACTGGCACACTCTGAACGGTCATGCGCGTCTATCTACCGTCCACACTCAACGGCCTGGCCCGGATCCTCCGTGATCGCGAGCTCGGGCCGGTGCCGCTGACCGCCTATGCCGTGACTCCGGCGTTGCGGGAGTGGTATGCCTCCGCGGACCTCGAGGAGCTCGAGTACGCCGCGATGTCCGACGCCGCCAAGGCGTCCCTCCGGCTGCTGGCCGACGACCCGGAGGCGCCGTCCCGTCGCGTCGTCATCGTCGCCGAGGTGCCCGACCAGGCCGTCACCAACACCGTCGGCGACCTGGTCCACGCCGAGGACCGCGCGGTCGTACGGGTGTCGGAGCCGATCCCGTTCAACAAGGTCGTCTCCGGGCACATCGACGACGCGGAGGCCGAGCCGGACGTTCGCGCCGCGCGAGCCGCCATCGAGGCCGCCGACGCGGGCGACGAGGACGCCCGGTTCACCGTCGACGGTGCCGCCGGGCACGACCTCATGTGGTACGCCACCCAGGAACTGCGGCACCTCTTCCCCTGACACGCGGATCGGCCGTGGCTCCGGGAGTTCCCGGGGCCACGGCCGGCGGCGCTCACCGTCCTACTGGGTGGCCTGCTGGACGAAGGTGTTGGTGTAGGTCTTGCTCAGGTCGATCTGGTGGCCCTTGACGTCGGGGGAGAAGCTGCTCATGACGTTCAGGACCGTCTTGGGGCCGTCGGCCGGCATGAGCCCGTCCGGGCTGTACATGCCCTTCTCGTTCTGCAGCGCGGTGGTGTAGGCGGCCTTGCCGACTCCCGTGTAGTAGTTCGGCGGCATCTGCGCGGTGATGTCGGCCGCGCTGTGCGTGTTGATCCACTTCATCGTCTTGACGAACGCGTTCACCAGCTTCTGCACGGTCGCCTTGTGGGCCTCGACCCAGTCGGCGCGCATGTACAGGCAGGAGGAGGGGTACGTGCCGCCCAGCGCCTGGCGGGCCCCCTGCGCCGTGCGCATGTCGATGAGCGGCTGGGCGAGGTGCTTCTGCATCAGCGCGGTGATCGTCGGCTCGGTGGTCATGCCCGCGTCGATCTGGTGGTGCTGCATCGCCGCGATGAACGTCGGACCCGCCTCGACCGCGACCGAGGTGACCTGGTTCACCGGGACCCCGGCGTGCACGGCCAGCGCCTTGGTGAGGAAGTTCGTCGACGATCCGAGGCCGGTGACCCCGAGCTTCTTGCCCTTGAAGCCGGCTGCGGACTTGATCTGGCCGGCCTCGTCGGTGCGCACCATCTCGACCTCGCCGGGCGCCTGCAGCAGCTGGACGACCGACTCGGTCTGTTTGCCCTTGGCCTGGAGGTCGATGTTGTGGTCGTAGAAGCCGACGACCCCGTTGATGTTCCCGGCGAGCATCTGGCTCTCGGCCTCGACCCCGGCCGGCTCGTCGGACAGCTGGACGTTCAGGCCCTGGGCTTTGAAGTAGCCGAGCTGCTGGGTGAGCATGACGGGCAGATAGATCTGCTTGTCGAGCCCGCCGACCATGATCTTCACGGTGGAGGAGTCGCCGCCTCCGCCGCCGGAGCCTCCGCTGCCGGCGGAGGTCTTCGAGGCGCTGGAACCGCACGCGGCCGCGGACACGGCGAGCACGGCGGCGGCCATACTGATCATGACGTTACGTGGCAGGGACATTCGAGGATCTCCTTCACGGGTGATGCGACCGGGCGCGCCAGCAGGGGCCGCCGTGCCGCCGGGGGTTTCTCTACAGACCGGCTTCGGGGTCCCGGTCATTGGAAGGTCGCCAGGCCAGGAGACGGCGTTCGACCAGGTTGAGCAGGAACTCTGCGGCCAGGGCCATCACGGCGACGAGCAGGGTGCCGGCGTAGACGCCGTTCGGGTTGAAGTTGCCCTTCGCCTGGTTGATGAGCAGCCCCAGGCCGTGCTGGGCGCCGATGATCTCGCCGACGACCGCGCCGATCAGGGCGAAACCGAACGCGACGTGCAGGCTGGCGATGATCCACGTGAACGCGGACGGGAGGACCACCTGGGTCGTGACCTTCCACGGCGAGGCCCCGAGGATGCGGGCGTTGGCGATCAGGTTCCGGTCGACCTCGCGGGTGCCCTGGAAGGCGTTGAAGAACACCACGAAGAAGACCAGGACGACCGCGGTCGCCACCTTGCCGGGGATCGCGAGGCCGAACCACAGCGCGAAGATCGCCGCGAGCACGATCCGCGGGATGGAGTTGAAGAGCTTGATGAAGGGTCCGAAGACCGCGGCGAGGAAGCGCACGCGGCCGAGCGCGACGCCCAGCACGATTCCGGCCACCGAGCCGATCAGGAAGCCGAGGAGGGCCTCTTCCAGCGTCACCTCGAACTGCTGCCAGATGGAGCCGACGTCCGTACCGTGTTCGAACCAGTCGACGAGCTGTTTCCACACGCCGGACGGCTGGCCGTACAGGAAGGTGTCGATCCACTTCTTGCGGGCCGCCAGCTCCCAGGTGCCGAGCACGACGACGACCAGGGCCAGCTGAATGGACAGGATCGTCGCCCGGCTGTGCAGCCGGCTCCTCTTCGCCGCCCCTCCGGGGCGCGGGTCGCCGGTCGCCGCGTCTTTCGTGCCGGGTGCCGTCTCCAACTCGCTCATGCCGCCGCCTCGCCTGCGGTGCGGGCGTACGCGGCCTGGACCTCGTCGCGCAGCGATTCCCAGATCCGCTCGTAGATCTGGATGAACTGCGGCTCGAACTTGATCTCCTGGACGCGCCGCGGCCGGGGCAGATCGATGTGAAAGACGTCCTTGACGTTGCCGGGGCCGACCGTGAGGACGACGACCTTGTCGGCCAGGGCGATGGCCTCTTCCAGGTCGTGCGTGACGAACACGACCGAGGGCCGGGTCAGCTCCCACAGATCGAGCAGTTCGTCCGACATGATCTGCCGGGTCTGGACGTCGAGCGCGGAGAACGGCTCGTCCATCAGCAGGATCCGTGGTTCGTTGATCAGGGTCTGGGCGAGCGCCACGCGCTTGCGCATGCCGCCGGACAGTTGGTGTGGATAGTGGCCCTCGAAACCGGAGAGGCCGACGCGCCGCAGCCAGTCCCGCGCCCGATCGATGGCCTCCCGCTTGGTCACGCCCCGGAAGAGCGGCCCGGCGGCGACGTTGGCCAGCACCGACTTCCAGGGGAAGACGGCGTCCTGCTGGAACATGAAGCCCACCCGCGGGTCGATCCGGGTGACCGGCCTGCCGTCGATGGTGACCGTCCCGTCGCTCGCCTCCTCCAGGCCGGAGATGAGCGAGAGGGTGGTCGACTTGCCGCAGCCGGTGGGGCCGACCACGGCGCAGAACTCGCCGGGCGCCACCGTAAGATCGATGTCGCGCAGTGCGGTGTAGGTCGAACCGTCCGGCGTCCGGAATCGCTTGGTGACGTCGCGGAGTTCGATGGGCGGTGTCGCCTCGGGCTGGCTCATGGGTCCTCTCCCCGGTTCGTGTTGCGGAGACGTTAAGGAGCCCTCACGCCGGGTGGCGATCCTTGTGTTCGTTGTGGCGGATCTTCGGCTTTCTGATGGTTTTGAGCGTTTTGTTTATGGCCACGATTCGGACAAAACGGTCTTTTTGCTTACGTCCCTTGGCATACTCATGCCATGTGGTCCGCGGGCGGCCGGAAGCTGTCCACCCGTATCCTGACCAGCCAGCTCAGCATTCTTGCGGCGAGCATGCTGGTCGGGTTCGGGCTGTTCGCCCACGAAGAGCGGGCGAAACTGGACGATCAGTACCGCCAGCGCGCTCTCGCCATCGCCGAGACGGCGGCGGGCACGCCGGAGATCAGGGCGGCGATGGAGTACGGCGACGCCGGCGACGTGGTGCAGAGCACCGCAGAGCGGATGCGGAAGGCCGCCGGCGCGCGTTACATCGTCGTGCTGGATCTCCACGGGGTCCGCCACTCCCATCCCAACGCCGCGCTGATCGGGAAGCCGATCACCGAAACGCTCATCGCCGTCGACGGAAACGGCCACACCGGAATCGACGACGGCAGCCTCTGCCGGTCCGCCAACGGCAAGGCCCCGCTGTACGGGCCGTCCGGCGCGCTGGTCGGCGAGGTCTCCGCCGGCATCTGCGAGCGCGCCGTCTCCAGCGCGCTGTGGAGCGAACTGCCCGCCTTCGGCCTGTGGATGAGCATCGCGCTGGCCCTCGGCGCGGCCGTCTCGTACGGGCTCGCGTGGCAGCTCAAGCGGCGTACGTTCGGCCTCGAACTGGACGAGATCGCGGGGCTCCTGCAGGAACGCGAGGCGATGCTGCACGGGATCAAGGAAGGCGTGATCGGATTCGACCGTACGGGCCGGATCAGGATCGTGAACGACGAGGCCCGGCGCCTGCTCCAGCTCGGTACCGCGGTGCTCGGCAGGCCGCTGGACGAGGTCGTGCCGGCCGGGCGGCTGCGCGACGTCCTGGCCGGCGCCGACGGGGGCGTCGACGCCTCCGTGCTCACCGAAGAGCACTACCTGACGATCAACCGCCGGCCGGTGTGCCTGCGCGGCCAGGAACTCGGCGCTGTGGTGACGCTCCGGGACCGCACCGAGATGTCCGGGCTGTTGCGTGAGCTGGACGGCGTACGGGCGCTGACCGACGCCCTCCGCGCCCAGCAGCACGAGTTCTCCAACCGCATGCACACCGTCGCGGGGCTGCTGGAACTCGGCGACCATGACGAGGCGATCGCCTACCTCACCACCGCGCAGGGCGCGGAGGCGGCGCTGTCGGAGTCGCTGCGCGAACGCGTCGCGAACCCCCTGGTCGTCGGCCTGATCCTGGCGAAGTCCGTGGTCGCCGCCGAGCGCGGCGTCACCCTCACGCTCACCGAGGACTCCTGGCTGGGAGAGTCCCCCTCGCACATCCAGGCGGTACTCACGATCCTCGGCAACCTCGTGGACAACGCCATCGACGCCGTCGGGAGGCCGCGGCCGGGAGCACCGGCGGGGAGGCCCCCCGAGGTGACCGTTCGGCTCACCGACGGTGACGGGATCACGATGGTCGTCTCCGACACCGGGCCCGGCATCCCGCCCGGCCGCGCCGATCTGATCTTCACGGACGGGTACAGCACCAAGCACCCCGATCGCGGTGGCACGGACGACGCGAGGCGAGCGTTCGAGGTGCGCCGTCGTGGGCTCGGCCTGGCCATCGTCCGCCGGCTCGTCCGCCGGATCGGCGGCAGCATCCACGTCGGCGAGGGTCCCGGGGCCACCTTCACGGTGCGGCTGCCCGACTCCGCGCGACCCAACGAGCCCGGTCCGCCGCCACACGCGAAGGAGACGATCGGATGATCGGTGTGCTGGTCGCCGACGACGACTTCCACGTCGCCAAGATCCATGCGAAGTACGTCGAGCGCGTCCCGGGGTTCTCGGTCCTCGGGCAGGCGCACAGCGCCGCCGACGCGCTCACCGCCGTCGCCGAACTGCGTCCCGACCTGGTGCTGCTCGACATCTACCTGCCCGACGACAACGGCCTGAACGTCATCCGGCGGGTCCTCGACCAGGCGGCCCGTGACGACGGTTCCGCGCCTCCGGACTTCATCGTGATCAGCTCGGCCCGCGATGTGGCGAGCGTGCGACGGGCCATGCAACTCGGAACCGTGCACTATCTGGTCAAGCCCTTCGGCTTCGCGGCCCTGCGGGAGCGGCTGACCGCGTACGAGGAGCTCCACGCCCGGCTCACCACGCTGGACGACCAGACCGCCGATCAGGCCGACGTCGACGCGCTGTACGGCCTGCTCCGTGGGCCCGCGGCCCTGCCGTCGAGCCTGCCGAAGGGGCACTCGGCACCGACGCTGCAACGCGTCCGGGACGCCGTACGGTCGACGCCCGGTGACATGTCGGCCGCCGAGGTCGCCGCACTCGTGGGCATCAGCCGCCCGACCGCCCAGCGGTACCTCGCCTACCTGGCCCGGCACGGCGTCGTCGAGCTTCAGCTCCGCTACGGGGTGACCGGCCGTCCGGAGCATCGCTACAGCACGGCCCACTGACCCGCACCATGATCACGACGCGGCCCGGATCCGAGCCGGCTGCCTTATGCTCGGAACGCTATGACGCACATCGTGTGGGACTGGAACGGCACGCTTTTCAACGACCTCGATGCCACCGTGGATGCCACCAACGAGATCTTCAACTCGTACGGCCTGGCGCCGGTGGACCTGGATTCGTTCCGGGCGATCTACACCCGTCCGATCTGGGCCTGCTACGAGCGCATGCTCGGCCGCCCGCTGGAGGACGGGGAGTGGGAACGGCTCGATGCGGCGTACCACGACTCCTACCACCGGCTGATGGAGCGCTGCCGGCTCGCGGCGGACGCCCGGCACGCGATCGACGCCCTCGCCGACGCCGGGCACAGCCAGTCCCTGCTGTCGATGTGGCACCACGACCGGCTGACCGTCGCGGTCCGCGCGCACGGAATAGGGGAGGTCTTCCGCAGGGTGGACGGCCTGCGGCCGGGGGAGGCCGGTGGGTCGAAGGCGGAGTCCATGGTCCGGCACCTGTCCGCGTTGGGGGTCGACCCGGCCGAGGTGGTGGCGATCGGGGACAGCGTCGACGACGCGGTGGCCGCCCGGCACGCGGGGGCGCGCGCGGTCCTGTACACGGGAGGCATGCAGGGGAGGGCCGAGCTGGATCGGTTCGGGGTCCCCGTCGTGGACCGGCTCACCGAAATCTCTGCGTACATTTGACCTGCGTGAAGCGTTCTTTGTCCGCTTGAGGGCAGCATGCGAGGATGCACAGAGCGGTCCTCACAAGGGATCGTGCCCATGATCCCGACCCTGGGATCGACCTGACGACGCTGTCAGAAACCGCGCGGAGCTTTCTCATGGACGCTGTGACGAACGTACCGGTCCCCGTGAACGAGCCGGTGAGGGCGTACGCCCCCGGCAGCCAGGACCGGACCGCTCTCGAGGCGAAGATCAAGGAGCTCGCCGGCGAGCAGATCGACCTGACGATGACGATCGGCGGCGAGCAGCGGCTGGGCGGTGGACGGCCCATCGACACGGTGCAGCCGCACAAGCGCCATCACGTCCTCGGCCGGGCCCGGGAGGCCACCGACGACGACGTGCGCGCGGCCGTCGACGCCGCCAGGGAGGCCGCGCCGGCGTGGCGGGCCCTGTCGTTCGACGACCGGGCCGCGATCTTCCTCAGGGCGGCCGAGCTGCTGTCCGGCCCGTGGCGGTCCACGCTGAACGCCGCGACCATCCTCGGCCAGTCCAAGTCGGTGCAGCAGGCCGAGATCGACGCGGCGTGCGAGCTGATCGACTTCCTGCGCTTCAACGTCTCCTTCGCCCGCGAGCTGTACACCCAGCAGCCCATCAGCTCGCCCGGCGTGTGGAACCGCCTGGAGTACCGGCCGCTGGAGGGCTTCGTCACCGCGATCACGCCGTTCAACTTCACGGCGATCGCCGGCAACCTGCCGACCTCGCCCGCGCTGATGGGCAACGTCGTCGTGTGGAAGCCCTCGCCGACCCAGCAGTTCGCCGCGCACTTCACGATGCGCCTGCTGGAGGCGGCCGGCCTGCCGCCCGGCGTGATCAACCTGGTGACCGGGAACGGCGAGGCCGTCTCCAACGTCGCGCTGCGCCATCCGGACCTGGCGGGCATCCACTTCACCGGGTCCACCGCGACCTTCCAGCACCTGTGGCGCACCGTCGGGGAGAACATCTCCGGCTATCGCGCCTACCCCCGGCTGGTCGGCGAGACCGGCGGCAAGGACTTCGTCGTCGCCCACCCGTCGGCCGACCCGCGGGTGCTCGCCACCGCGCTGATCCGCGGCGCGTTCGAGTACCAGGGCCAGAAGTGCTCGGCCGCCTCGCGCGCGTACGTCCCGCGCTCGGTGTGGAACACCATGCGCGACGACTTCCTCGGCACCGTCGAGTCCCTGACCGTCGGGAACGTCGCCGAGGACCTGTCGGCCTTCATGGGCGCGGTGATCGACGACCGGGCGTTCGCCAAGCACCGGGCGGCCCTCGAGCGCGCCCGCTCCCACGACGGCGTCGACATCCTCGTCGGCGGCGGCCTCGACGACTCCGAGGGCTACTTCGTCCAGCCCACGGTCCTGCTCAGCGGCGACCCGGAGGACGAGATCTTCACCAAGGAGTACTTCGGCCCGATCCTCGGCGTCCACGTCTACGACGACGCCGACTACGACGCCGTGCTCACCCAGATGGAGAGCGCCGCGCCGTACGGGCTGACCGGCGCGGTCGTCGCCCAGGACCGCCAGGCCATCGCCGAGGCGTCGGAGAAGCTGCGGTTCGCCGCCGGCAACTTCTACGTCAACGACAAGCCGACCGGCGCGGTCGTCGGCCAGCAGCCGTTCGGCGGCGCGCGGGCGAGCGGCACCAACGACAAGGCCGGCTCGATCTTCAATCTGATCCGGTGGGTGAACACCCGCTCGATCAAGGAGACGTTCGTGCCGCCGACCGATCATCGGTATCCCCACATGGGGTGATCGCCTCGGCTCCCCCCGGCCGGTAACGTTCGTCTCGGACGGGCCATGGCATAGCCTGTGACCAGGCAGGATGCGTGGCACGCCTACGGCAGACCGGGGGGCTGTGTGGGGCGTCTGATGTCAGTGGCCGCCGTTGTCGCTTGTGCGGCGGCGGCGGGATTCGCGGTCAAGGCCCTGACCGTGCCCGAGTCGCATTCCGCACGCGTGGTCGACGTGGAGGGCGACGCCGACCTGGGCCGGCTCACGCTGCGCGCCGATCCCCGGCTGACCCCTGTGACGGGGGACCGGCTGGTGCCCGGAGAGCGGGCCGGCTACGACTTCAGCGTCACGAACGCCGGCCCGGACACCATCCGGCACGTCGTGGTCCGCAGCGTCAAGGTCGCCGCACCGGGGACCGACGACCGGCTGGCCGTCGTGTCCGTGAGCGACCCGTCATGCTGGGGGATCGGCCGGGTCGAGTGCATCTTCCAGGAGCTCGTCCCGGGACGGACCAGGACCGTCCACGTGGTCGTGAACACCCCGGCGGACCGGCCGCCGCGCGGCCGGATGACGATCCACACGTTCATGGGCCGCTTCACCGAGCCCGTCGGCGGGGCGATCCCGCTCGAGGTGATCGGCGACATCAAGGTGACGACGGGCCGCTTCCCCTGACGGTTTGCGTCGACGGGCCGTAGCCTCCACGATTGACCGGCGAGCCGACCGGTACTCGCAGGAGTACGTGCAGGAGACCGTCATGCCTCGTCTGGTGCTGTGGAACGTCGATCACACCCTGGTCGACGTCGGCAAGGTGACCCGGGAGGCGTACGCCGAGGCCTTCGAACGCGTCACCGGACGGCCGCTCGTCCGTCTCGCCCCGACCCACGGGCGCACCGAGTCGGAGATCATCTTCGAGACCCTGGCGTTCAACGACGTCGAGACCACCGAGGAGCACCTGCCGGCGTTCATGACCGCGCTGGCCGACGCGTTCTCGGCGCGCAAGGGGGCCGTCCGCAAGGAGGGCCGGGTGCTGCCCGGCGCCCGCGAGGCCCTCGCGGCGGTGGGCCGGCGGCGTGACGTGGTGCAGTCGGTCCTCACGGGCTCCATACAGCCGAACGCGATCACCAAGCTCAAGGCGCTCGGCCTCGACAAGTACCTCGACTTCAAGGTCGGCGGGTACGGCTCGGAGACCTACCCCAAGGCCGCCCTGGTCGAGCTGGCCCGCAGCCGGACGGGGGAGAAGTACGGCGCGGTGATCGCGGAGTCCGCGACCGTGCTCGTGGCCGACTCGCCGCGCGACGTGCAGGCGGCCCGGATCGCCCAGGCGAAGATGATCGCGGTGGCGACCGGCACGGCCACCCAGGCGGAGCTGCGTTCCGCGGGCGCGGACGTCGTGCTGCCGAGCCTCGCCGAGACCGATCAGGTCGTCGCCGCGATCGAGGACCTCACCTCCGGCGCCTGACGAGCGATCAGGCCGGCCTGCGGGCCGTGAAGTTCACCCGGCCGGGCACCGTCCACACGCGGACGTCCTCGAAGCCCGCCGCCGTGAGCCGCTCCGGAAGCGTACGCGGGTCGACCGGCACCATCGTGTCCCGTAGATGGATCAGCCGGAACCGCAGGCTCGGCTGCCCGTCACTGCCCGCGAAGACGCCGCCGGGGCGCAGGACCCGGCAGGCCTCGGCGAAGATCCTGTCCTGCAGGGCGGGCGTCGGGACGTGGTGCAGCATCGTGAAGCAGACGACGCCCGTGAACGACGCGTCGGGGAACGGCATGTCCGCGGCGTCGCCGTGGACGATCTCGGTGTCGAGTTTCCGCCGCAGGAGGGCGACGTAGCGCTCGTCGACCTCGAGGGCGGTCAGCCGGGGCACCCGCTCGGCGAGCAGGCGGGTGGTGACGCCGAGTCCGGGCCCGATCTCCAGCACCTCCCCGCCCAGGTCGAGGCCGTCGAGCACGGCCGGGAACAGCCCCGTCCGCACCTTCTCGGCCCACTTGTCCGAGGCGCAGATCCGATCATGCAGCAGGTTCATGCCCCGGAAGCTACGTCGCAGGGCCGTGGCCGGATCGTTCTATCCTGCCGGGTGATGTCGCGAAACAGTCAGCAGGGCGACGGCACGATCCTCGTCGCCGCCTTCGACACGGCCGGTTGGCAGTTCGACCGGCATCACCACGGGGAGAACCAGCTCGCCTGGGCCGCCACCGGAGTCCTCACGGTGTCCACCGAGGAGACCGCGTGGGTGCTCCCGCCGACCCGCGCGCTGTGGATCCCCGCCGGGGTCGAGCACGTGACGGACGCCGACCGCCGTACGACCTTCCACAGCGTCTACCTCGCCGCCGAACGCGGGCCTCGCTGGACGGTGCCGACGCCCGTCACGATCACCCCGCTCGCGCGGGAACTGATGCTGCACCTCGCCCGGCCCGGGATCGACCACGCCACCCGCCGCCGCGCGGAGGACGTCCTGCTCGACCAGTTCGCCGCCGTGCCCGCGATGACGATCACGGTGCCGATGCCCACGGACCCGCGGGCCCTGGACGTGGCCCGCGCGCTGATCGCCGACCCCGGCGACCCGATGACGCTGGGGGAGTGGGGACGGCGGGTCGGCGCGGGGGAGCGGACCCTCGCCCGGATCTTCGTCGCGGAGACGGGGATGACGTTCGGCCGCTGGCGTACGCAGGCCCGGCTGCGTGCGGCGCTGGTCCTCCTCGCGCGGGGAACGCCCGTCGCGACCGTCGCCCGGCGCGTCGGGTACGCGACGCCCAGCGCGTTCGTAGCGGTTTTCCACAGGGCACTCGGAGTCCCTCCGGGCGCGTACTTCGGCACGCGATAACGTCCGAACAACGGCCGTTTGCGGCCCGGTGGCCGTCGGCTCGATGCTGGAGCCACGAGACTGCGAGGAGGCGTGCCGTGTCCGTTGCCGAGGGTGACCTGCTGTGGGAACCGTCCGAGGAGGTCCGCCGGACCGCCCGTGTCGCCCGTTTCATGCGTGAGCGCGGGTTCGGTTCGTATGACGAGCTGTGGCGGTGGTCCGTCACCGACCTGGACGGCTTCTGGCACGCGATCTGGGCGTACTTCGGCGTGCTGGGCGAGCGCGGCGATGGGCCGGTGCTCGAGCGGGCGGAGATGCCGGACGCCCGCTGGTTCCCCGGCGCGACGCTCAACCACGCGCGGAACATGCTGCGCCGGGCCGAGGAGGACCCGGACGCGACGGCGGTGGTGTTCCGTACGGAGGCCGACGACGACGGCGGGCCGCCCCGATCGAGGACGCTGACCTATCGGGAGCTCGGCGCCGAGGTCGCCGAGGTGCGCGCGGGGCTGCGCGCGCTCGGCGTCGGCCGGGGCGACCGCGTGGCGGCGTACGTGCCGAACATCCCCGAGGCGCTGGTCGCCTTCCTCGCGACCGCGTCCCTCGGCGCGATCTGGTCGTCGTGCTCGCCGGACTTCGGCGCGCCGAGCGTGATCGACCGGTTCACCCAGATCGAGCCGAAGGTGCTGATCGCGGTGGACGGATACGCCTACAACGGCAGGCGCTTCGACCGGTCCGCGGTGGTCCGCGACATCCAGGCGTCGCTGCCCACGCTGGAGGCCACGGTCACGATCCCGTACCTCGAGCCGGAGGCCGACGCGATCGGCGCGGACCGCGCGCTCCGGTACGCCGACCTGCGGCGCTCCGGAGAGCCGCTCGCCTTCGAGGAGGTGCCGTTCGACCATCCGCTGTGGATCCTGTACTCCTCGGGCACCACCGGGCTGCCCAAGCCCATCGTGCACGGTCACGGCGGCGTCGTCCTGGAGCACCTGAAGTCCCTCAGCTTCCAGCAGGACCTCGGCCCCGGCGACGTGTTCTTCTGGTACACCACGACCGGCTGGATGATGTGGAACTACCTCATCGGCGGCCTGCTCGTCGGCGCCACGGTCGTGCTGTACGACGGCGCGCCCGGCGGTGACACGCTGTGGCGGCTGGCCGCCGACACCGGGGTCACCTATTTCGGGGTCGGCGCGCCGTACGTCCTGGCGTCGATGAAGGCGGGCTCCGACCCCGCCCGGGAGTACGACCTGTCCCGGATCAGGGGGATCGGCTCGACCGGCTCGCCGCTGCCTCCGGAGGGCTTCCGCTGGCTGTACGACCACGTCGGACGCGACCTGCTCGTCGGCTCCTTCTCCGGTGGCACGGACGTGGCGACCGGCTTCGTCGGGCCGTGCCCGCTGCTGCCGCTGCGCGCCGGCGTGATCCAGTGCCGGGGGCTCGGCGCGAAGGTCGAGGCGTACGACGAGAAGGGCGATCCGGTCATCGGCGAGGTCGGCGAGCTGGTGCTCACCGAGCCGATGCCGTCCATGCCGATCTACTTCTGGAACGACGAGAACGGCGACCGCTACCGCGACTCGTACTTCGGGGTGTATCCCGGCGTCTGGCGCCACGGCGACTGGATCAAGATCCTGCCCGACGGCGGCTGCGTGATCTACGGGCGGTCCGACTCCACCCTCAACCGCGGCGGCGTCCGCATGGGCACCGCCGACTTCTACCGCGTCGTCGAGGGGTTCGAGGAGATCGCCGACTCGCTGGTCGTCGACACCGGCCGGCTGGGCCAGGAGGGCCGGCTGCTGCTGTACGTCCAGCTCGCCGAGGGTGTCGCCCTGTCCGACGACCTGGTCGGCCGGCTCCGCACCGCGCTGCGGTCGACGCTGTCGCCCCGGCACGTCCCCGACGAGATCCGGGTGGTGCCCGGAGTCCCGCGGACGCTGTCCGGTAAGAAGCTCGAGGTTCCAGTCCGTAAGATCTTGCTCGGCACGCCCATCGACAAGGCTGCGAATCCGGACGCGATGGCCAATCCCGAGGTGCTGCGGCATTTCACGCCGGATTCGTAACCCGCCGCCGAGCCGGGCGCGTCTCTTGTATGGGACATGTCCGTCACCTGGTACGGCCCGCTCTGGGCCTGCGGAGTCGGTGAGGGATATGTTCTGCAGATGCGGTTCGTCGTCTACGGCCGGATCGGCGGGTTGACCTGGGCTGACAACCCCGGTCGATTGAACCGGCCGGACGCCGACCGCGTCTCAACCGGTATGCCCGACCGTGGGGACGGTCGGCGGGGAGCTTACGGAAGGGATGCGGACGGCCATGGACCGGACTGCGGCGGACCACAACGCGATCCCCCTGCAGCCAAGGGATCCTCGGCGGCTGGGGGCGTACGACGTCATCGGCCGGTTGGGGAGGGGCGGCCAGGGCGCCGTCTTCCTGGGCACGTCCCCGGAGGGCACCCAGGTCGCGATCAAACTCCTCCACCCCGAACTGGCCCAGGACGCCAACGCGCGAGCCCGCTTCGTCCGTGAGGTGACCGCCGCCAAGCGGGTCGCGCGGTTCTGCACGGCGCAGGTGCTCGACGCCGACGTCGAGGGCGACCGGCCCTACATCGTCAGCGAATACGTCCCGGGACGGTCGCTGTACGACCTGATCAAGGAGAGCGGGCCGCTCAGCGGCGCGCCCCTCGAACGCCTGGCGATCGGCACGGCCACCGCGCTCGTCGCCATCCACCAGGCGGGCGTCGTGCACCGCGATCTCAAACCGCACAACGTCCTGATCGGGCCCGACGGCCCGCGGGTCATCGACTTCGGCATCGCGAAGGCGCTGGACACCACCGCGACGGTGTCGAGCCGGATCGTGGGCACACCCGCCTACATGGCCCCCGAGCAGATCCGCGGCGAGACGGTCGGCCCGGCCACCGACGTCTTCGCGTGGGCCGCCACGATCGTCTTCGCGGCCACGGGCGCCCCGCCGTTCGGCAGCGACGCGATCTCCGTGGTGGTCAGCCGCATCCTGCTCGAGGAGCCCGCGCTCGGCGACCTGCCCGCCTCGCTCCGCGCGCTCGTCGCCGGATGCCTGCAGAAGGACCCCGCGGACCGGCTCACCGCCAGCGCCCTCCTGCTGTACCTGCTCGGCGGCGGTCAGGAGGCTCGTCCCCAGGAGCCGCACACCGAGGTGCTGCCGGCGGTCGATGAGACCATGGCCGACGCGGGCCCCGCGACGGTCCCCGCCGACCTGCTCGAACACGCCGCCACGGTCGCGGCCTACCGGACGCCCCCCATGGGCACGACCATGCCCGGCGCCGCGGCGGCGACCCACAAGACGCCCGTCGGGGCTCCGAAGACCCCCGCCGGCACCCACAAGCCCCCCGTCGGGGCTCCGAAGCCCCCTGTGGGGGCTCCCGTGCCGCCCGCCGGGATCCGCACGGGGGCCGCCGACGCGCCCACGGCGCCCGTCACGGCACAGGGAATGCCCGACCCGGGCCGCTGGACCGCCCATCTCGGCGCGGCCGGGGAGACGCCGGGCGCACGGACTCCGTATGCCGGCGCGGGCGAGCCGACGTCGCTGTCCGGCACGGCGGCGCGTGGCCGCTGGTCCGGGCTGTCGCGCGGTCGCCGGGCGCTCGCCGCAGCCGGTGCGGCGGTCGTCGCGGCCGCGGCGATCGTCAGCGCGATCGCGCTGACCTCCAACGCGGACGACCACTCCGGGCAGCGGACCGGCTACCAGCCGCAGGGCACCCAGAGCCACTCCTCCCCGTCGCAGACCCGGCGGACCTACGGAGGCGTGCCGGTGCACCCGGAGCCCAGCCACACGTCGTCCTGGACCCCCACGCCGACGGACTCCGAGCCCTCGACCTCCCCGGATCCGTCCACCTCGCCGACTCCGAGCACGGGTTCGAGCGGCAGCACGACGCCCACACCGGGCGGCGGCACCCACACTCCCGGTGGCGGCACCCACACGCCGGGTGGCGGCACCCACACTCCCGGCGGTGGCGCGACTCACACTCCGGGCGGCGGCACGACTCCCGGCAGCGGGGGCGGCGCCACGCACGGATCCGGGAGCGGTGTCGGCACGGGGACCGGCGGCTCCGGCTCAACCGGCGGCGGCAAGGCGTCCCACGCCGCCCCTGATGCCCATTCCGGGGCCACTACCAGCGCCGGGGGCCAGTGAATCCGCCTCACCGAGTCGGCTGATTTCGGTTTTCGCGTTAACCTGACCGCCGTGAGCACAACACCACAACGGCGTGGTGCGGCCGCGTCCGATTCCGGCGTGTCCGGATTCGGGTCCGGCATGCCCGGGCGTAGCTTCGTAATCCTTCCGCGAAAACACGGTCCCTCCGCCGGGAACGCCGACAGCCCGCGTTCCCCGAAGCCGGTGCCCGACCGTGACCGTCATGACGACCTCAGGCGTCTCGCCGAAGATCTTCTCGAATCCGACGTCCGCGACCGTGTGAAGCACTGCGAAGGTACTGAGGGAGACTTGAGATGAGGGGCGAACCGACGACGGGTCGGAGCCGACGAGCCTGCGATGGACCGGTCCGACCGTCCGGGGGGCACGCATGAACACGAGTGCCATGGCGAACGGCACGGGTGGTCTCGACGAGGCGAAGGACGAGCTGCTGGCACGCGCCGCACAGGCGTGCAGCCATACGCCCGGGGCGCGGCACGATCCGGAGGACGCCCTGGCCTACCTGCGGCTCTACTACCGCCACGTCGCGCCGGAGGATCTCCTCGACCGTGACCCGGTGGACGTCTGCGGTCCGGCGATGGTCCACCGGCACCTGGGCGAGGAGCGTCCGCAGGGACGGGCCAAGGTGCGGGCGTTCACGCCGACGCTGGAGGAGTACGGCTGGGACCCCGGGCACAGCGTCGTGCAGGTGGTCACCGACGACATGCCGTACCTCGTCGACTCGGTCGTAATGGAGCTCAACCGGCACCGCCTGGCGACGCACCTGATCGTCCACCCGCAGCTCAAGGTCGCCCGCGACGTCGCGGGGCAACTGCAGGGGATCGGCGGTGGGGACGGCCTCGTCCTGGAGGAGTCCTGGATCCACATCGAGATCGACCGGCAGAGCGACCGCGTGCTGCTGGACGAGCTCGAGGCCGACCTGCAGCGGGTGCTGGGCGACGTGCGCACCGCCGTCGAGGACGAGCAGAAGATGCGCGCGCTGGCGGGCGCCGTCGCGGTGGAGCTCGCCGAGAAGCGGCCGCCGCTGCCGGACCGGGAGATCACCGACGGCGTCGAGCTGCTGGACTGGCTGGCCGACGACCACTTCACCTTCCTGGGCTACCGGGAGTACAAGCTGGAGGACGGCCCGGACGGTGAGCAGCTGCGGGCGGTGCCGGGCACCGGCCTGGGCATCCTGCGGTCCGACCAGGCCAAGTCCACGAGCTTCGCGTCCCTGCCGCCGCAGGTGCGCGCCAAGGCCCGCGAGCCGCACCTTCTCGTGCTGACCAAGGCCAACTCCCGCGCGACCGTGCACCGGTCGGCCTACCTGGACTACGTCGGGGTCAAGAAGTTCGGCGACAGCGGGGAGGTCGTCGGCGAGCGCCGCTTCCTGGGGCTGTACACCCACACCGCCTACAGCGAGAGCATCGAGCACATCCCCGTGCTGCGGCACAAGGTGGAGGAGATCCTCGAACACGCCGGGCTGGCCGCCGACAGTTACGACGGCAAGGACCTCATCGAGATCCTCGAGACCTACCCGCGCGACGACCTGTTCCAGATCTCCGTCGACGAGCTGCTGCCGATCGCGCTGGGCGTGCTGAGGCTGCGCGAGCGCAAGCAGCTGAAGCTGTTCGTCCGCAAGGACGACTACGGCCGCTACATGTCGTGCCTGGTCTTCCTGCCGCGCGACCGGTACACCACGCAGATCCGGCTGCGGATCCAGGACATCCTGCTCAAGGCGTTCGACGGCCTCTCCGTCGACTACAGCGCGATGGTCGGCGACTCGATCTTCGCGCGCCTGCACGTCGTCGTCCGCGGCGAGCGGGGCCGCCCGCTGCCCGACGTCGACCCGGCCGACCTGGAGCGGCGCCTGATCGCCGCCACCCGGTCGTGGACCGACGACCTCGCCGAGGCGATCGTCCAGCAGTGCGGCGAGGAGCAGGCCAGCGCGCTCATCCGGCGCTACACCGACGCGTTCCCCGAGGGCTACAAGGCCGACTTCCCGGCCCGCACGGCGTGCGCCGACCTCAAGCGGCTCGAGGACCTGGCCGAGCCCGGCGAGATCTCGATCAACCTGTACGAGCCGTACGACGCGGGGCCCGGCGAGCGCCGGCTCAAGATCTACCGGCTCGGCTCGCCGATCTCGCTCTCGCACGTCCTGCCGCTGCTGCAGGAGATGGGCGTCGAGGTCGTCGACGAGCGGCCGTACGAGATCGCCCGGGGCGACGGGCGGCAGGCGTGGATCTACGATTTCGGCCTGCGGTACGAACCCTCGCCCGACGTGGACGACGACGACGTCAAGGGGCTCTTCCAGGAGGCCTTCGAGGCCCTGTGGCGCGGCGACGTGGAGAGCGACCGGTTCAACGCGCTGGTGCTGCGCGCGGGCCTGGACTGGCGGTCGACCATGGTGCTGCGCGCCTACGCCCGCTACCTGCGCCAGACCCAGAGCACCTTCGGCGAGCGGTACATCGAGCAGGTGCTCGTCGCCAACCCGCGGGTCGCGCGCCTCCTGGTCCGGCTGTTCGAGGCACGGCTCGACCCCCGTCTGAACCACGCCGACGACGACCGGTCGGCGGCCGCCCACGAGGAGCTCGAGGCGGCCATCACCGAGGAGATCGAGGGCGCGCTCGACGCGGTCAGCAGCCTGGACGAGGACCGCATCCTCCGCAGCTACCTGGCGATGATCCGCGCCACGCTGCGCACGAACCACTACCAGCGGGCCGCCGACGGCCGGCCGAAGCCGTACCTCTCGCTGAAGTTCGACCCGGAGGCGATCCCGGACCTGCCACAGCCGCGGCCGAAGTTCGAGATCTTCGTCTACTCGCCGCGCCTGGAGGGCGTGCACCTGCGGTTCGGGTCGGTGGCCCGCGGCGGCCTGCGGTGGTCCGACCGCAAGGAGGACTTCCGCACCGAGATCCTCGGCCTGGTCAAGGCCCAGGCGGTGAAGAACACCGTCATCGTGCCGGCCGGCGCGAAGGGCGGGTTCGTCTGCAAGAGGCTGCCCGACCCGAGCGACCGCGAGGCGTTCCTCGCCGAGGGCATCGCCTCGTACAAGCAGTTCATCAGCGGCCTGCTGGACATCACCGACAACCTCGTGGGCGGCGAGGTCGTGCCGGCGCCGGACGTGGTGCGGCACGACGGCGACGACACCTACCTGGTGGTGGCCGCCGACAAGGGCACCGCGACGTTCTCCGACATCGCCAACGAGGTCGCCACGTCGTACGGCTTCTGGCTGGGCGACGCGTTCGCCTCCGGCGGCTCGGTCGGCTACGACCACAAGGCGATGGGCATCACCGCGCGCGGCGCCTGGGAGTCGGTGAAGTACCTCTTCCGCTCGCTCGGCGTCGACGTGCAGAAGGAGGACTTCACCGTCGTCGGCGTCGGCGACATGTCCGGTGACGTCTTCGGCAACGGGATGCTGCTGTCCGAGCACATCAAGCTGGTCGCGGCGTTCGACCACCGGCACATCTTCCTCGACCCGAACCCCGATCCGGCGACGTCGTTCGAGGAGCGCAAGCGCATGTTCGCGCTGCCGCGCAGCTCCTGGGCCGACTACGACACCGCGCTGATCTCCAAGGGCGGCGGTGTGCACCCGCGCACCGCCAAGAAGATCCCGATCACCCCGCCGGTGCGCGAGGCGCTCGGCATCACCGACGGCATCACCGCGATGACCCCGCACCAGCTGATCCACGCGATCCTGTGCTCCCCGGTCGACCTGCTGTGGAACGGCGGGATCGGCACGTACGTCAAGGCCTCGGCGGAGAACAACGCCGACGTCGGCGACCGGGCCAACGACGGCCTGCGCGCCGACGCGACCGAGCTGCGCTGCAAGGTCATCGGCGAGGGCGGCAACCTCGGCCTCACCCAGCGCGGGCGCATCGAGTTCTCCCGCGGCGGGGGGCTGGTCAACACCGACTTCATCGACAACTCGGCCGGTGTGGACACCTCCGACCACGAGGTCAACATCAAGATCCTCCTCGACCAGGTCGTCCGGGACGGGGAGCTGACCGACAAACAGCGGGACACGCTGTTCCTCGAGATGACCGACGAGGTCGCCGACCTGGTGCTGCGCGACAACTACGCGCAGAACGTCGTGCTCGCCGCCTCGCGGACGCAGGCCCCGTCGATGCTGCACGTCCACGCGCGCTACCTGCGCAAGCTGGAGCGGGACGGCAAGCTGAAGCGGCGGCTGGAGGACCTGCCCGACGACAAGGCCCTGGCGGAGCGCCGGCAGGCGGGGCTCGGCCTGACCGGGCCGGAGTTCGCGACGCTGCTCGCGTACACCAAGCTGACGCTGGAGGAGGAGATCCGGGCGTCCGACCTGCCGGACGACCCCGACCTCGCCAGCCGGCTCGTGGAGTACTTCCCGACGCCGTTGCGGGAGCGTTTCCGGGACTACATGGACCGGCACCCGCTGCGCCGGGAGATCATCTCCACGTCCGTCGTGAACAGCATGGTCAACAACAGCGGCACGACCTTCGCGTTCCGGATGAACGAGGAGACCGGCGCCTCGGCCTCCGACATCGCCCGCGCCTACCTCGTGGCGCGCACGGTGTTCGACATGCCGAGGTTCTGGCGCTCGGTCGACGGCCTGGACTACCAGATCGACACCGCGACCCAGATCCGGATGCGGCTCGAGGCGCGGAAACTGACCGAGCGCGGGGCCCGCTGGCTGCTGCACAACCGGCGGACGCCGTTCGACCTGCGGGAGACGGTCGACTTCTTCGCCGAGGGCGCGGCCGCCCTCGCGCCGCAGCTGCCGAAGCTGCTGACCGGCAGTGACCTCCAGGGGTTCGACGAACGGCGGGACCGGTTCGCCCAGGCGGGCGTGCCGGACGAGCTGGCCGAGCACGTCGCGATCATGGTCCCCGCCTACTCCACGTTCGACCTCGTGGAGATCGCCCACAGCACGGGGCGGTCGGTGGGCGAGGTCGCCGAGGTGTACTTCGACCTCGCCGACCGGCTGCAGATCGCGCGGCTGCGCGAACGCGTCATCGCACTGCCCCGCGACGACCGCTGGCAGTCGATGGCCCGCTCCGCGCTGCGCGACGACCTGTACGCCGCGCACGCGGCGCTCGCCCGTGACGTGCTGGTGACCAGCGAGGCGGGGGCGACTCCGGAACAGCGCCTGGCCACCTGGGCGGAGAAGAACAGCGCCGCCGTGGGACGCGCCGGGCAGACCCTCGGCGAGATCTGGGAGAGCGACAGCTTCGGCATCGCGACCCTGTCGGTGGCGCTGCGTGCGATCCGCACGCTCGTCACCGCCAGCACGCTCCCCGGCTGACGCGTCGGGAGAAGCCCCGGCGGTCACCGGGGCTTCTCCCACCCGCGAGGTATTTTCGGATTCGCAGAGTAATCGAATGACCACTGTGCGAATCTGGTCCGCATGTTCCGACACCTCAGCGCCTTGACGGTCGTCCTGCTGCCGCTGGCCGCGTGCGGCGGATCTCCGGCGACGGCCGCGCCCGCCGTGACCAAGGACCGGGCCGCTCAGCTGCTCGCCCACTACCAGTCCGTCAACAACCGGGCCAACAGCACGTACGACGAGAAGCTGCTGGCCACCGTGGAGACCGGCGCCCAGCTCGACATGGACCGCGCCGAATACCGGCGGCGCGCGGCGGCGAAGGAGAAGTACACCCCCTTCGCCTACACCGCTCCGGCGTACTACATCCCCCGGCAGTCGGGGTTCCCCAAGTGGTTCGCGGTCACCGCGGCCACCGGCAAGACCCAGCACGCCCTGCTCTTCACCCAGGAGCGCCCCGGCGGCCCCTGGCTGCTCACCGCCGATCCGTTCCCCACCGCGACGATCACCGGGGTGGCCCTCGACAAGGACGGCTACGCCACCGCCGTCGGCCCGGACGACGCCAAGCAGGCGCCTGGGAAGATCGCCGCGATGCACGCCGCCAGCCTGTCGAACGGCACGTCCGGCATGGCGCCGGGGCCGTACACCACGCAGGCGCACGCCGCGCTGGTCAAGGCCGAGTCCGCGCTCAAGCACCGGGGGGTGACGCTCACCTCCGACTTCCGGCCCGACCCGCAGCGTGCGTTCGCGCTGCGCACCACGGACGGCGGCGCGCTCGTCTGGTACGTCGTGCGGCAGAGCGAGACCTACGACGTGACCAAACAGGGGGTCATCGGCAGCGGCGGCGACCTCACCGGCCTGATCAACGGCAAGGTCCGCCACCACCTGGCCACCACCGCGCTGACCCAGTACCTCGCCCTGGTGCCCGCGCAGGGGGGCGCCCGGGTCGTCGGAAGCTACCGCAAGGCGGTCCAGGCCACGGCGTCGTAACGCCGCCCGGAGCGGCCCGGGACGCCTGCGACCGCGATGCCCGTGGTGTCACAATGCGGCAATGCGCCCCCGCCGCGTCGTCCCGGCCGTGCCGGCGGTCCTGCTGGTCAGCGGTTGCCGGGGCGGCCACGGGGACGCTGTCCCGGCGGGAGGGGGCGCCGCCGTCCCGGCCGTCTCCCACACGGTGCCGGGAGCGTGCTCATCGAGGACTTCGACCTCGCCTCGGCCCGGCTCTCCTGACGGGCCGGGCTCACTTACTGGGGGCGTGCGCCTTGACGGTGCCGCCGTCGGCGCCGATGATCTCCGCCTTGACGCTGCCGTCGTCCTTCTTCGGCTTGGCCGGGACCACGGCGAGGTACTGCATGGTCTGGGTGATGTCGATCTCGTCGCGCACGAGCTTCGAGGAGACGAACGGCGCGACGTCATCGGGCACCGGCACTTGGCCGGGCTTCTTCCTGCTCTTGCTGATGATCGTGTCGCGGCTCAGCGCGTACAGCACCACACCGCCGCCGTCCTCGGTCGCCAGCGGGAAGATCGGGAAGGAGGTCGCGGCGTAGAGCGCGCTGGTGCGCAGGCCGATCTTCTTCTCCTTCTTGGTCTTCTTCATGGCCTTCTGATCCGCCGTGTAGTAGCCGGTGGTGTACTTCCCGGCGTCCATGACGTGCGCCGCGACGTTCCCCGGGCCTTCCTCCGCGAGCGTCGCCTGGATCGACGGGACCAGCCGGGGCGGGATCAGCAGGCGGCTGTCGAACGTCGGCAGGGCCTTGGCGTAGCCGTCGGCGCCCACCGCGATCTTCGGTGGCTTCTGCTTGTCGTCCAGCACGGCGGCCAGGCTCAGTCGCCAGCGCGTGACCGCCTTGGACTTGAGGAACCCCATGAACACGGTGCGGGGGTCTTTGCCGTCCGCGGTGGTCCGGCGCGCGCTGACCACGAACCACTGGGGGTCGTTCGCGAGCAGGTGCGGGACGTAGAAGACCGGTGACTCGTAGCGGTAGCGGGGGACCGGATCGCCGGCCGCGACCGCCCGGCGGAACGCCGCCGCCGTGAGCTGGGACTGCCCCTCGCTGGTCCACCACAGCGCGAGCCGCTCGTCTCCGCTGGCCCGCGCGACGTCGTCGTTGTTGACGAACGAGTGGAACGCCTTGGCCGCCGTCTCGGGGTTCACCGGCTCGGGAGGCGGGCTGCTCTCGTTGGCGACCGGGGTCGTGTGGACGGTGCGGTGAGGCTTGCTCGAGCAGCCTGCGGCGCCGGTGAGGGTGAGCACCGCCACCAGCGTGGACGCAACCGCCTTGTTCATGTTCCCCGGCCGATCATCGTTACTGCTGTCGGGCAGAGTATGCCAGGGATCGCCCAGTGCGCCGGTGTGAGGGCCGAAGGAGCGTGGTCGGCGAACGTGAGGGCACAGGGAGCCTGGTCGGCAAAGACACTCGGAGCGCGTACGCGGAGAGTACGGGCACGGGTAGGCTTTCGAACGTGGCAGCCATGGACCCCTCGGAAGAGATTAAGGAACTCGGCTCGATGCTGACGGGCATCGAGACCGTTCTCGACCTCGACGCGATGCGTCGTGACATCGGAGAGCTTCGCGAGCAGGCTGCCGATCCCGACCTGTGGAACGACCAGGACCGTGCCCAGCAGGTCACCAGGCGGCTGTCCTACCTCGAGGGCGAGCTGGGCAAGGTCGAGGGCCTGCGCAGCCGGCTCGACGACGCCGAGGTGCTGCTGGAGCTGGCCTCCGAGGAGGCCGACGACGACGCCCGCGGCGAGGCCGAGCGGGAGCTCGGCGCGCTTCGCAAGGACATCGAGCAGCTCGAGGTCCGCACCCTGATGTCGGGTGAGTACGACGCGCGTGAGGCGCTCATCACGATCAACGCGCAGGCGGGCGGCGTGGACGCGGCCGACTTCGCGCAGCAGGTGCAGCGGATGTACCTCCGCTGGGCCGAGCGGCACGGCTATCCGACCGAGGTGTACGAGACGTCGTACGCCGAAGAGGCCGGCCTCAAGTCGACGACCTTCACGGTCAAGGCGCCGTACGCCTACGGCACGCTCCGTGGCGAGCACGGCACCCACCGCATGGTCCGGATCTCCCCGTACGACAACCAGGGCCGCCGGCAGACCTCGTTCGCCGGCGTCGACATCGTGCCGGTCGTCGAGCAGACCGACCACGTCGAGATCCCCGAGGACGAGCTGCGCGTCGACGTCTACCGGTCCAGCGGTCCCGGTGGGCAGGGCGTCAACACCACCGACTCGGCGGTGCGGATCACGCACCTGCCGACCGGCATCGTCGTCTCCTGCCAGAACGAACGCAGCCAGCTGCAGAACCGCGCCACCGCGATGACGGTGCTGCAGGCCAAGCTCCTGGAGCGCAAGCGCCAGGAGGAGGCCGAGCGGATGAACGAGCTGCGCGGCGAGACGACGAGCTCCTGGGGCACCCAGATCCGCAACTACGTGATGCATCCGTACCAGATCGTCAAGGATCTGCGCACCGGCGTCGAGGCGGGTAACCCGACCGCCGTTCTCGACGGCGACATCGACGAGTTCATCGAGGCCGAGATCCGGTGGATGCGCCGCCGGGAGGCCGGCGAAGAGCAGGACTGACCGCCGCTCCGGTCAGGGTCGCGACGGTCGCGAGAGCAGGGCCGGTCACGACGGTCGAACGATCGAGTGCTGCCGGGCCCGGGCCTGACGGTCTAGTGCAGGCCCAGCTTCAGCGCGATCAGCAGCGTCAGCGCGAGGATCAGTGCGCCGAGCAGGATGGGGGAGATCCCGAACAGTCCGGGACGGTGCACCTCCGCCCGTGCCGCGCGGCACGCGGGGCAGCGCCCCTCGACGACCGGGCCCGAGCATCGTGCGCAGATCAGATGTTCGCAGCTCATCCGGCTCCTTTCCGAACGTTGGGCGACGAGTGCGCCCAGCCTATGCGTTCCTGGCCGGTGGCCCGCCGTCAAAGACTGACGGGTGTCCGTGATGCCCGGTTGCTTTTTCCTGGGTGTACCCAAGTTGGACGATCCATGCCAGTCTCCCCCCTAGACTGCTGCTTGGCCAATCGGCCCGCCAAGCCGGGAAGCCACGGCAGGGCGCCTGTCGACGAAAAGACAGTCGTCGCCGTCCCCAGCCCCCTAGACTGGCACGTCGTGATGCAGCCGTGATCCACTTTGATAATGTCACCAAGGTCTATTCGCACCAGAGTCGACCGGCCCTCCAGGGTG
The DNA here is from genome assembly GCF_054775715.1 of Actinoallomurus acanthiterrae. NCBI lineage: Bacteria > Bacillati > Actinomycetota > Actinomycetes > Streptosporangiales > Thermomonosporaceae > Actinoallomurus > Actinoallomurus acanthiterrae. The sequence goes on from NZ_BAAHCO010000001.1 coordinate 1,838,076, forward strand.
TCAACGTGGCCGTGGAGAAGGGCGAGTTCGTCTTTCTCGTCGGTCCTTCCGGGTCCGGCAAGTCGACCTTCCTGCGCCTGATCCTCAAGGAGGAGCGGCCGACGCAGGGGGGTATCCATGTCGCCGGCAAGGACCTGAGTCGACTGACCAACTGGAAGGTCCCGCACCTGCGCCGCCGCATCGGCTGCGTGTTCCAGGACTTCCGCCTGCTGCCCAACAAGAACGTCTACGAGAACGTCGCGTTCGCGCTCGAGGTCATCGGCAAGCCGCGGCGTTTCATCCGCAAGGTCGTCCCCGAGGTCATCGACCTGGTCGGCCTCGAGGGCAAGGCCCACCGGATGCCCGATGAGCTGTCCGGCGGCGAGCAGCAGCGCGTCGCGATCGCGCGGGCGTTCGTCAACCGGCCGATGATCTTGCTGGCCGACGAGCCGACGGGCAACATCGACCCGGCGACGAGCATCGGCATCATGAAGGTGCTGGACCGGATCAACCGGACCGGCACGACGGTCGTGATGGCGACGCACGACGCCGCCATCGTCGACGCCTTCCGCAAGCGAGTGGTCGAGCTGGAGGACGGTCGCGTCGTGCGCGACCAGTCGCGCGGCGTCTACGGCCAGGCATACGGCGGCGTCTGAGGACGCCCCGTCGCCGCCGCGACGACACGACCCCACACCGGACGACCAAGGACAGCGAGGCATGCGCGTACAGTTCGTTTTTCAGGAGATCTGGATCGGTCTCCGCAGGAACCTCACGATGACCATCGCTCTCGTCGTCACCGTCGCGATCGCGATGGCGCTGTTCGGCACCGGTGTGCTGCTGAAGATGCAGGTCGACAAGTCGAACAACTACTGGTCGAACAAGGTCGAGGTCTCGATCTACTTCTGCAACAAGCTGAGCGCCAACCCGGCCTGCAAGAAGACCGAGCCGGACCAGCAGAAGAAGGACGACATCCGCAAGCAGCTCGAGGGCATGTCGCAGGTGGCGAAGGTCACCCCTGAGACGGCCCAGCAGGCGTTCCAGCGGGCCCAGCAGCAGTTCAAGGACAGCCCGGGCATCGCCGGCTCGATCCAGCCCGGTGACATCCCCGACTCCCTGCGGGTGAAGCTCAAGGACCCGAAGGACTTCGCGGCGGTCGTCGCGCAGATGAACGGGCGGGATGGCGTCGACCAGGTCGTCAACGAGCGCGCCATCCTGGAGAAGTTCTTCAAGATCCTCGGTGGTCTGCAGTGGGCGGCGCTGACCATCGCGGCGATCCAGCTGGTCGCGGCCGTGCTGCTGGTGGCCAACACCATCCGACTATCGGCGTTCAACCGGAGACGGGAGACCGGCATCATGCGGCTGGTCGGCGCCTCGAACATCTACATCCAGTTGCCGTTCGTCCTGGAAGGCGCGATCGCCGGCCTCGTCGGCGGCATCTTCGCCGCGGTCCTGCTGAGCTTCTCTAAGATCTTCCTACTCGGCAGACTGCAGAAGAACCTGCAGTTCGCGACGCCACTGGGCTGGGTCGACGTGACGACGGTCATCGTGGCCTCGATGTGCTTCGGAGTCCTGCTCTGTGCCCTGGCGTCCTTCCTGACCCTCCGCCGCTACCTGAAGATCTGACGCAGCGGCCGGCGATGTGCCGGTCCCTCGATCAGGTCGCTCGTAGAATCCTGGCATGTCCCGGCTGACCGGTCGTGTGCTCCGCGGGGCGGCCGCCGTGGCCGCTCTCGCGTTGGCGTACGCCATGGGCGCCGGAGCGGGCGGGGCGGGCGCCCACGCGCCCGTACGCCCGCAGCCTCGCCCGTACCGCACGGTCGGGCAGGCGGCGGCCGAGGTGGCCCGCGCCGCGCCGGACCCCGAGCGCGAGCGCGTCGCGGTCGATAAGGCCCTGCGCCGCATGGGCGATCGCTGGGCGCGGTTCTACACCGCCGCGGAGTTCAGCGGCCTCGAGGACACGCTGAACGGCTGGTACAGCGGTGTCGGTCTGTGGCTGGAGAAGGCCGGTGAGGGCGTCGAGATCGTCGGCGTGCAGCCCGGGTCGCCCGCCGAGCGCGCGGGCGTGCGCCCGGGCGACCTGATCGCGACGGTCGACGGCATCTCGACCCGGGACCTGACGGTCGCCACGGTGGCCGCGGCCCTGCGCGGACAGCCCGCCACGAGCGTCGGCCTCGACGTGCGCCGTGACGGCGTCCCCCTGCGCTTCGCGCTGGTGCGCGCGGCGATGGCGTCGCACGACGTGAGCGCCTCCCTGACCCCCGACGGCGTGGTGGTCATCCGGATCGCGGCGTTCACGCGGGGAGTGGGCCAGGAGGTTCGCGCGGCGGTGGCGGGCCGCCCCGGGCACCGTGGCGGCGTCCTGCTGGACCTGCGGGCCAACCCCGGCGGCCTGCTGGACGAGGCGGTCGACACCGCGTCCGTCTTCCTCTCGGGCGGCCCGGTGGTCACCTTCGAACGCGCCGGGGCCCCGCCGGAGCGGCTCCTCGCCGGTACGGGCGGGGACACCAGGGTCCCGCTCGTCGTCCTCGTCGACGGGGGCACGGCCAGCGCCGCCGAGATCGTCGCGGGCTCATTGCGGGATCGAGATCGCGCAGTGATCGTCGGATCGCGTACCTTCGGAAAGGGGTCGGTGCAGGAGCCGTTGCGGCTGGCCGACGGATCCGCGATCGAGATGACGGTCGGTCGCTACCGGACTCCGAGTGGCCGTAATCTCGACGGGTCCGGGATCGACCCCGACGTCGCGGTCAACGCGAACCGCCCACCCCGGGAGGCCGAGCGGCGCGCGCTCACCGTCGTGCGCGGGCTGCTGGCCACCCTGCCGACGAAGGACCGAGGCTGAGTCATTGCCACGCGAAGAGGGACGCAAACTGATCGCGCAGAACAAGCGAGCGCGTCACGATTACCACATAGAGGACACCTACGAGGCGGGCCTCGTGCTCACCGGCACCGAGGTGAAGTCGCTGCGCGCCGGGCGGGCCAACCTCACGGACGGGTACGCTCTGATCCGCGACGGAGAGGCCTGGCTCGAGGGAGTGCACATTCCCGAATACGTGATGGGGACGTGGACCAACCACGCGGCGCGGCGTCCCCGAAAGCTGCTGCTGCACCGGCGAGAGATCGGCAAGCTGATCGCTAAGACGAACGAGCCCGGCCACACGCTGGTCCCACTGTCCCTGTACTTCAAGGACGGCAAGGCGAAGGTCGAGATCGCGGTCGCGCGCGGCAAACGCGAATACGACAAGCGACAGGCCATCGCCAAGCGGGACGCCGCCCGGGAGATGGAACGCGCCCGGGCCGCGCGGCTGCGGAGGCGCTGAGGGTGGGCATCCGACGGCTCCGGTCGACGGCCGCGCTGGCCGCGACCCTGCTGGTCACGACGACGAGCGCCGGCTGCTTCGCCGAGCCCTCACCCCTGCCGGCCATCCGGAACTTCCTCGTGGCGTGGCAGAGCGGCAACTATGGGAAAGCCGCGAAACAGACCACCGGGGACCGCGCCGCGGTCGCGGCAGCGCTCGGCGCGGTTCCGTCCCAGCTGGACCTCGCGTCGCTGCACCTGGCGCTCGGCCGCGTACAGCAGAGCGGCGAGGACGCGACGGCGCAGTTCTCGGTGAGCGTCGACCTGGGCGACGGCGGCCAGCCGTGGAGCTACGGCAGTTCGATGCGCCTGCACCGGACGAACGGCAAGTGGAAGGTCGCGTGGAGCCCGTCGATCATCCATCCCGCGCTCGGCCCGGGCCAGCGGCTGGCCATCGTCACGACCACGCCGAAGCGCCAGGGCGTTCTCGATGACCGCGGCAAGACGCTCCTCAAACAGGTGAACGTCGAGGTCTTCGGCGTGACACCCGGCAGGCTCGCCAACGCCGATCAGACTCTCGGCCGGCTCGCCAAGATCACCCACCTCGACAAGGACCGCGTGATCGCCCACGTACGGTCCGCGCCGCCCCAGGAGTTCCTGCCGCTGGTCACCCTCCAGCTCCCCGACCAGGCCACGGACGCCGTCCAGCTCCGGCAGGTCGCCGGCGTCGACCGGCACGCCTACAAGCAACTGGTCGCTCCGGCGGTCGCCGAAGAGATCGTGGGCAAGCTCGGCCCGGCCACCGCCGAACGCCTCCAGCAGGTCGGCGCCCCCTACCAGCCCGGTGACACGATCGGCATCTCCGGGCTACAGGTGCTGGAGCAACGCAAGCTGGCCGGCACCCCCGAGGTGGAGGTCGTCGCGCAGGACCCCTCCGGTACCAACCGGAAAAGCCTCTACGAGGTCCGGGGCACCGAGAGCCAGTCGGTGACCACCACGATCGACCGCAAGACGCAGAACGCCGCCGAGAACACCCTCAAGAACGTGCGCTCCCCGGCGTCGCTGGCCGCGATCGACCCCGCCACGGGCAACATCCTCGCCGCCGCGAACAACGCCGCCTCGCAGCGGAAGTACGGCGGGGCCCAGGGCGGCGACGCCCCGGAGGAGAACAGCGCGGCGCTGAACGGCCACTACCCGCCGGGGATGACCTTCAGCATCGTCACGTCCCGGGCGCTCCTGCAGTACCCCAACCAGACGACGACCTCGTCGCTGCGCTGCCTGAGGGGCCCGAACGTCGAAATCGGCGGGCAGAGCTTCGCCTACTCGGGTCGCGCGGAGAAGACGTTCCAGGCCAACTTCGCGGTGGGCTGCACGACCGCGTTCGCCTCGCAGTACCGCTCCATCGCACCCCAGGACCTGCCCGCGAGCGCGGCCCGCTTCGGGATCGGCGCCCCGTGGAGCCTGCCGCTGCCCTCGTTCTCCGGTTCGGTGCCGACCCCGGCCAACGAAGCCGAGCGTGCCGCCGAGATGGTCGGACAGGGCAAGATCGAGGTCAGCCCGCTGTCCATGGCGCTGGTCGCCGGCGCGGTCGGCTACGGCATCTGGCGGCCGCCGAGGCTGCTCAAAGACTCCTCGCCGTCGGTGCAGCCCCTGGCCCTGAACGAGTCCGACAAGGTCACCACCCTGCAGAGCCTCATGGCGCGCGCCGTGACGAGCGGCACGTCGAAGGGCGTCAAGGTCAACGGAGGCATCACCGCCACGGTGCCGTACGGCAACGGGCAGTACGTCTCCTGGTTCGTCGGCTACCGGCAGGGCATCGCCTTCGCGATCGCCGTGGAGGGCAAGGCCAAGGCGGGCGACCTGGCCGCGCGGTTCCTGAGGAGCGCGACCTGACCGGGGACTCTGGACGCCGCAGTGACCGGCGTGACGGCTTTGTCATTTCTTGACTAAAGGGCCGCAACCAACCAGGTACGACCGTGCGTCTTAACAAGTGACTGAGACACCGCTTGGGGGGTTGCGGACTCAGTCGCCGTGATGAGACCAGAGCCTCGTCTCGGGGGAGGCTCTGCCGTCCGGACCGGCCCGACCCTGCCGGTCACCCCCGTGGGTGTGCCTAGTTCACACCCACGGGGGTTCTCGTCTTCCACGGCCCTTTCGCCGCAGACGGCGTCCCGCCGGGAATCTCTTTGGCATCAGGAGCGTTGACCATGTACGGTCGACGCGACGGGTGCCTCGGTGCCCGGTTGACAACTCAAGAGGGGGTGACCGGTTTCGACTTCGGTATGTCGAGACATGGGGAAGCGGGCCGAGGGCTGCGGTTGTGACCTCGTAAATCCTGTGACCGCAAACGAACAAGTGCCAACTCTAAGCGCACTCAGTTCGCCCTTGCCGCCTGAGGTTAGGTAGCGAACTTGTCAGCCCGGGAGTGTCTCCGGCCCGGGACCTGGCATCGCTAGGAGACTCAACCTGCCACTCCGGCCACGGGAGTGACGGGGAAACCTAACAGTGGCTGAGCCTGTCGGCGACACGCCTGCGTGAGCGCCGGGGCTGAGAAAACGACTAGCAGGCTGCGCCCGGAGAAGCCCTGTCTTGGTACTGAAGGACGCGGGTTCGATTCCCGCCACCTCCACGAGCCGGCTGATTGTGCTCGGCGGCCCCCTTTGGGGGCCGCCTTCGCCGTTGGCCGCTATGTCTTTCGGGGGGACGACCCCCCGAGCCCCCCGGTGTGCGGCTTCGCCGCACGTCCGGGGGTTGCTGTTTTCTGCGGGTCTGTGGGCTCGATGGCCTTGCGGCCATCCTCGCCACACGGCCCGCTTTGTCTTTCGGAGGGACGACCCCCGAACCCCCCCGGGTGCGGCTTCGCCGCACCCGGGGGTTGCTGTTTCTTGCGGGCCTTTGCTCATCGACCCTTCGGGGCGATGTCGCTGGGCCCGTTTTGTTTCCGAGCCTCTGCCCCCGTGTCCCCGGGCTACGGTCCGACACCTTCAGTGCTATCGGGCGACCGGAACCGGCCAGGTTCTGGCAGCGCGCGGGGCGGGTTTTGTGATCTTCTGTCGGCGCGAGAGCAAGATCCACTTTGTGGGACCCAGAGGAACGGGCCGATGAAGAGAAACCGAATGGTGGCGTTGGTGGGCCTCGCCACGCTGGTCATGGCGAACGGCGCGACACCGGCGAACGGCGATACGGCTGCTCCGGCAACGCCACCGGCGGTGGTGTGCGGTAGTTCGTCGCTCGACGGTCCGGCCACGCCGCCGGCCTGCGCGGTCGTGGTCCCGGCGGGCGACAACAGCGGCGTGAACTTCCGTCAGGCGAACACCACGTATTACTTCCAGTCCGGCACGCACACGTTGGGCACCGACCCGTACTCCCAGATCATGCCCGGCGACGATGCGACCTTCATCGGCGCCCCCGGCGCGGTGCTGGACGGGCAGCGGCTGAACCGGTACGCGTTCACCCAGGAGGCGACCGGTGTCACCATCCGGTACCTGACGATCACCGGATTCGTCGCGCCGCGGGACGAGGGCGTGGTCAACCACAACTCCGGCGACAAATGGGTCGTAGAACACAACACGATCCGCGACAACTCCGGCGCGGCGCTCATGGCCGGCGCCGGAGACCAGATCCGCGGCAACTGCCTCAAGGACAACGGCCAGTACGGTCTGAACGCCTACAAGTCCGGTAACACCATCACCGGCCTGGTCGTGGCGGGCAACGAGTTCACCGGCAACAACACCGACGACTGGGAGCACCAGGTCCCCGGGTGCGGTTGTACCGGTGGAATGAAGTTCTGGGCGGTGAACGGCGCCGACGTGACCGGCAACTGGATCCACGGAAACCACGGGCCGGGTGTGTGGGCGGACACCAACAACAACGACTTCCTCATCGAGGGCAACCTCATCGAGGGCAACGACTCGCAAGCGATCTTCTACGAGATCAGCTACAACGTCGTGATCCGGAACAACACCATCCGCGACAACGCCTGGGTCTCCGGTGCCGCGCGGGCGGCGAAGGGCGACGCGTTCCCGGAGCCGGCGATCTACCTGTCCGAGGCCGATGGTGAGCCCCGCCTGCCGGCCCGGACCAGCAAGATCGAGGTTACCGGCAACCGGTTCGAGAACAACTGGGACGGGATCGCCGCGTGGGCGAACGCCGACCGGTTCTGCAACAGCCCGGCCTCGACGACCGGCGACTGCACGAAGATCGTCGGGCCGGCCAACACCTCGCAGTGCTCGGCTCCCGCCATCGCCGGCGAGCCGCTCTACACCGACTGCCGCTGGTGGACGAAGAACGTCGACGTCCACGACAACACGTTCGCCTTCGACCCCAACGCCGTCAACGGCGGTTGCCCGACGCGGTACTGCGGGCACATGGCCCTGCTGGCCAGCTGGGGCACCTACCCGTCATGGTCCCCGTACATGGGCAACGTGATCCAGAAGTCGGTCGTCCACGACTCGCACAACTCCTGGCACGACAACACCTACACCGGACCGTGGCAGTTCCAGGTCACCGACATGGGCACCCTCGTCTCGCCGGCGCAGTGGGTCGGCCCCCAGTACGGCCAGGATGCCGGCAGCACCTTCGACGGCGGTACGCCCATTCCGCCGGCCATCGCGGAGCAGGACTTCGAGTCCGGCTCCTCGATCTCTCCGTACGCCGCGTGGTACGGGGCCGACGTGGCCTACCGGACCGGCGACGCGCACGGCGGCACGGGCTCGCTGCAGATGACCACGACCGCCACGTCCGGCAGTGCGGTGCAGTTGGACAACTTCCCCGGGTACGCCGGCGTGATCGCCGGCAAGACGTACAAGGCGTCGCTTTGGTACCGAGAGGCCGTGGCGACGATGCCGGCCGTCACGTGGAACGTACGGTGGCGCGACGAGTCCGGCACAGTGCTACGCACTGACGCCATCTCCCTGGCACGGCAGACCGCATGGACCGAAGCAGGCGGCACATTCACCGCCCCCACGGGCGCCACTCGCGTCGACTGGACCCTCACCTGGAGCACGAGCGCCACCGGGCCCGCATTCCAGATCGATGATGTGGGACTGCGTGCCGCCTAGTAGGCGTCGCATCGATTTTCTCGTGGGCCCCGCGACATCGACTCTTCGGGTCGATGTCGCGGGGCCCGCTTGGTTCCTCTGGGCCTCTCGAAGGCCGGTGAGCCGCCCTCGGGGCAATGGGTCTTCGGGGGTCCGGTCAGTCGGCCAGGTTGGCGGCGGTCACGGAGAGGCCGGCCTTGTCGGCGGGCTCCATGCCCATGGCGACGGCCAACTTTCGGTAGCGTTCGGCCTCGTCGGGGCGGCTGCGGCGCTCCAGGGTGCGGGCCAGGGCCTCGTAGGCCCAGCCGTTCGTAGGGTCCAGGTCGATCAGCTGCCGGAAGGTCTCCTCGGCGCGGCCGAGTTGGGCGCTGTGGAAGTAGGCCCGGCCGAGCAACTCCACCGCCGCCCGGTTGGCCGGGTCGCGCTCGACGATCGGGGCGAGGATGCGGCCGGCTCCGGCGTAGTCCTTCGCGTCGAAGAACAGGCATCCGCGCTGGTAGTCCTCGTAGGTCATGGTTCCTCCGTCGACGGCACCCCCTTGACGGGGTGCCTGACGCCGCAACACCGGGACCGGTCGGTCTGTTCCCGGAGGGCCGTCGCCGGGACTTCCGGTTCATTGAAGTTCTCGGCGCGATCCGGAACACTCAAAGATCATTTTCGCCGGCTCGAAGTGAGGGCTTGTGTCGGGACTGACGTCTGAGCCACCACCCGATGTGGCGGGCACCGTGGCCGAGTTCGTCGCGGGGCTCCGGTGCCTGAAGGCGTGGGCCGGCCTCTCGTATCGAGAGCTCGAGAAGCGGGCGGCGCTCGCCGGAGACGCCCTGCCGCACAGCACCGTCGCGTCGTCGCTGAGCCGGGACCGGCTGCCGCGCGAAGAGGTGGTGGAGGCGTTCACCCGGGCGTGCGGCTGCTCGCCGCAGGCCGTTGACGCGTGGGTCGCCCGGCGCAGGCACCTTGTGCTGGTCGCCGAGTCGGGGACCGCCTCGCCCGAGGCGTCCGTACGGGGCTCGCGGGTTACCAGGCGGCACCTGGTCACGGCCGGGGGTGTCGTCGCCGCGGCCGCCGTCGGGGCGGCGCTCACGCTGACCGCGATGGGGCGGTGGCGTTCGTAGGCCGGTCCGGCCCGCGTCGCGCGGGCCGGACCGGCCGGGTCGTCGTCAGGGGCGGACGGCGACGTGCACGTGGTCCCGGTGGCACACGGTGACGCCGGAGCCCTTCTTGCAGTTCTTGTCCTTGTGGCCGCGCCAGTTGCCGTTGGGCGAGTAGATGATGCCCTGCCAGATGATGTGGTCGATGGAGTACGCGCCGTGGTGGCCCACCAGCCACTTGACCATCTTGTAGCCGTCGGCCCGGTTGTCGCCCGTGGCCGTACGGCCGATCTTTCCGTACACGAGGTCGCAGGCGCGTCCCTGCGGGTGGTACGGGAGCGGGTCCGGGTGCTTACAGCCCTGCGAGTCCCAGTGGTAGTGGCCCTTGCTGGAGGCGCTGCTCGCAGCCTTGTACAGCTTGCACATCTTCGCGGTGACCTTCCCCGCGGCGCCGCACCCGACCAGCTGTGCGCTCGCTGCCTGGGCCGTGCCGGCCGTCGCGGCGAAGAGGGTCACGGTGACGCCCGCGGAGGCGAGCAGAGCGGGGATTCTCGTTCTCATGGGTACCTTCCTGGGGTGTCTGCGTCGCCGCCAGAAGTTACGGATGTGGCCGCCGGGACGGAAGATCAATTACTGTCCCGGACAGTCCGGGATGCTCTGTCTCGGCGGGCTCGGAGCGGGCATGACGACATTGATGTCGGTCGCCATCTGCCTGTTCACCGCCGACCTGCGGGTTCATGACAACCCGGTGCTGCGTGCGGCGCTGGACGCCGCCGACCAGGTGGTTCCGCTGTTCGTCGTGGACGACGGCGTGCGGGCCGCCGGGTTCGTGACGCCGAACCGAGCGGCCTTCCTCGCCGACTGTCTCGGGGACCTCGACGATGCGCTTCGCGCGTGGGGCGGCCGTCTCGTGGTCCGGCGCGGCGACGTCGTTCGCGAGGTCGTCCGGGTCGCCGAGGAGACCGGCGCGGACGAGGTGCACCTGGCACGCGACGTCAGCGCGTTCGCGCAGGTACGCGAGGGCCGGCTGCGTGACGCGCTCGAATGTTCCGGCAGGCGGCTCCGGGTCCATGACCAGGTGGTCGGCGTCGTGTCGCCTGGCGCGATCGTCCCGGCCGACCGAGGCCACTATGCGGTGTTCACCCCTTATTTCCGGCGATGGAGTGACGTCCGGATCCGCGAGCCTGTCGCCGATCCGGACAAGGTCCCCGTTCCGCCCGTACGGTCGGAGTCTCTGCCGTCCCGGGGTGATCTTTCGGGCGGAACCCCGTCGCCCAGCCTGCCCCGGGGCGGGGAGGAGACGGCGCGGCGGCGCGCGGCAGCCTGGCTCGACGGACAGGTCGGGCGCTACGCCGACCTGCACGACGACCTCGCCGCGGACGGTACGTCCCGGCTGTCCCCGTACCTTCACTTCGGTTGCCTGTCCGCCGCCGAGCTGGTCCGCCGGGCCAGGGCGGTGGGCGGTCCGGGCGCCGAGGCGTTCGTCCGGCAGCTCGCCTGGCGGGACTTCCACCGGCAGCTCCTCGCGGACCGGCCGGCGGCGGCTCACGAGGACTACCGGTCCCGGGGCGACCGCTGGCGTCCCGACGACGCCCTCGTGGCGGCCTGGCGGGACGGACGTACCGGATATCCGCTGGTCGACGCGGCGATGCGGCAGTTGGCCGTGGAAGGCTGGATGCACAATCGCGGTCGGTTGATCGCCGCGAGCTTCCTCACCAAGACCCTGTACGTCGACTGGCGGGTCGGCGCACGGCACTTCCTCGACCTGCTGGTCGACGGGGACGTCGCGAACAACCAGCTCAACTGGCAGTGGGTCGCCGGGACCGGCGCCTCGACCCGGCCGAACCAGGTCCTCGACCCCCTGGTGCAGGCACGGCGGTTCGACCCGCACGGCGAGTATGTGCGCCGATGGGTGCCGGAGCTCGCCGAGATCGAGGGAGCCGCCGTGCACCGGCCCTGGCTCCTGCCGGAGACGGTCCGCGGGCGCCTGGAGTATCCGGACCCCATCGTGGATCTGACGGAGAGCGGGGTGCGCTTCCGCCGTGCCCGGTCGGGGAGCTGATCGTGGACGCGGAGGAGGGGCGGCTGTGCCTGGTGACCGGGGCGACGGGGTACGTCGGCGGGCGGCTGGTGCCGGAACTGCTCGACGCGGGATACCGCGTACGCTGCCTCGCCCGGTCCCCCGAACGGCTGCGTGACCATCCGTGGGCCGGACGGGTGGAGGCCGCCCGCGCCGACGTCGCCGATCCGGTGGCCGTCCGGCGCGCCCTCGACGGAGTGGACGTCGCCTACTACCTGGTGCACGGCCTCGGCGGCGGCCGGGACTTCGCCGAGCGGGATCGGCAGGCGGCGCGGACCTTCGCGGACGCGGCCCGCGACGCGGGGACCGGGCGGATCGTCTACCTCGGCGGGCCGAGGCCGCGCGCCGAGGCCGCCGGTGTGGCGGAGCACCTGCGCTCGCGAGCGGAGGTCGGATCCATCCTGCTGGCCTCGGGCGTGCCCACCGCGGTGCTTCGTGCCGCGGTGGTCCTGGGCTCCGGCTCGGCGTCCTTCGAGATGATGCGCTACCTCACCGAACGGCTGCCAGTGATGATCACGCCCCGGTGGGTGCGCACCCGCACGCAGCCGATCGCGGTGCGGGACGTGCTCCGGTACCTGGTCGGCTGCGCGGAGCTGCCGTCCTCGGTGAGCCGCGCGTTCGACATCGGCGGTCCCGACGTCCTGACCTATGAGGAGATGATGCGCCGGTACGCCGCGGTGGCGGAGCTGCCGCGCCGCGTCGTCCTGCCCGTTCCGGTGCTGTCGCCGCGCCTGTCGAGCCTGTGGGTCGGCCTGGTCACGCCGGTCCCGGGCGGGCTGGCACAGCCGCTGGTGGAGTCGCAGCGCCACGAGGCGGTGTGCCGGGAGCACGACATCGCCAGGTACGTGCCCGACCCGCCGGGCGGCCTGATCGGCTTCGACGAGGCGGTGCGCCTGGCTCTTCAGCGCGTCCGCGACGCCGACGTCAGCACCCGCTGGTCGTCCGCGTCGGTGCCGGGCGCGCCCAGCGACCCGCTGCCGACGGATCCGGACTGGGCGGGCGGAACGCTGTACTCCGACCTGCGGGAGTCGCCGGTCGACGCGTCGCGCGGGCGGCTGTGGCGCGTCATCGAGGGCGTGGGCGGGGTCAACGGCTGGTACTCCTGGCCCGCCGCCTGGGCGGTCAGGGGCGGGATCGACCGGCTGCTCGGCGGTGTCGGGCTGCGGCGGGGACGCCGCGACCCGTCCCGGCTTCGCGTCGGCGACGCCGTGGACTTCTGGCGCGTTGAGGAGGTGATCCCCGGCGCGTTGCTGCGCCTGCGCGCGGAGATGAGGCTGCCCGGACTCGCCTGGCTGGAACTCGCGGTCGAGGAGCGAGAAGGCCGGACGTGGTACCGCCAGCGCGCGCTGTTCCACCCCCACGGTCTGCTCGGCCATCTCTACTGGTGGGCGATCCGGCCGTTCCACGGCATCGTCTTCGGCGGGATGCGGCGGGGCGTGCGCCGCGCGGCCGAGCGGGAGGACGTACGGGCGGGCGGGCCGGCGGCGCCCGTACGGTGAGGGCGTGCCTGTTCCGCGACGTCACACCATGATCGGGCTCTAATGTGGGCGCGTGCGAGATTTGGTGGACGGAATCCGGTATTTCCTGCGGGGCATGGCGTGGGTCGCGCGGCGGCCCGGACAGTGGCTGTTCGGTCTGATCCCGGCCCTCATCGTCCTCGTCGCCTACGTCGTCGCCCTGGTCGTCCTGGCGCGCTACGACTGGGACCTGGCGAAGGCCATGAGCCCGTTCGCCGACCACTGGTCGAAGGACCTCCGCGACGTCACCCGCGGGCTGATCGCCGTTCTCGTCTTCGGGGCCGCGGTCATGATCGCGATCGTCACGTTCACGGCCGTCACCCTGATCGTCGGCGATCCCTTCTACGAGAGCCTCTCCGGGCGGGTGGAGGAGAGCGCGGGCGGTCTTCCCCCCGAGGCGCGGGTCTCGCTGTGGCGGCAACTCGCGCGCGCCATCGCCGACGCGATCGTCGTCGGGACGGTGACCGCGCTGTTCGCGGTGCTGTTCTTCGCTCTGGGCTTCATACCGGCGATCGGGCAGACCGTCGTCCCCGTCGTCGCGGCGTTCGTGTCGGGCTTTTTCCTCACGTTCGAGTTGACGTCGATCGCGCTGGAGCGGCGCGGCATACGACGGCGGGAGCGCTTCGCGCTCCTGCGCCGGGACAAGCGGCTGGTCCTGGGGTTCGGCGTCACGGTCTTTGTGGTGTTCCTCATCCCGCTCGGAGCCGTGCTGGCCATGCCGGGAGCGGTGGCGGGCGGCACTCTGCTCGCGCGCGAAAGACTTGCCCGACCGGCGATTCCGCCGGATCGAGGGGCTTTGATCGGGAACGCGGAGTGAGGGAGATGTCACGTTCTCGCCACGCCGTGGCTAACAAGCTGTGGCCGTAGCGTAATTACCGGTCGAAGCGAGAATAGTTGATCTTCACGTAACCTGTGCGGCATGTCTGATCAGGGGAGCGCCGGGCAGTGGCGTCCGGCGAGCAGCCAAAGCGGCCCGTACTCCGAACCAGATGAGCCGACAGGCCCGCTTCCCGCGGTCAGCGGACAGGACGCCGCACCCTCGGGTTTCCCTCCCGCGAGCGGTCAGCCCGGTTCCTGGTCTGCGGATGACGACGCGCCGACCGGCGGGTTCCCCAGTGTCTCGACGCCGCCGGACCCCGAGGAGACGGGGCGCCGCGAGCGTGCGCCGTTCGAGCCCGCCGACACGTCACGGGAGTCGGCCGCCGGTTCGCCGCCGGCCGCCGAGCCGGGTGAGCCGAACGGGTTCGGTCCGTATACGGAGTCCGGCGGGTTCGAACCGTCACCTGAGCCGGGTGGGTCCGGCGGGTTCGGCTCGTTCACCGAGCCGGGCGGGTTCGGCCCGGCCGGAGAGTTCGCCGCGGGCGCGTCCGAGCAGGGTCCGTCGTTCCCCGCCGCGAGTTCGTTCGGGGCCGACGCGCAGCCCGAGCCCTACGCGGAGCCGACCACGGCGTTCGAGTCGGTGACACCGCCGCCGGAGACGCCGTCGAGTCCGTTCGGCCCCGCCTCGACGGCGGAGTTCCCCTCCGACGCTGCGGGCTCCGCACCCTCCGGCTCGACGCCGCCGTTCGGTTCGGAGGCCCCGCACGTCGATCCGTACGACGCGCGCGACGCCACGTACGGGTACGAGGTGTCGGACCCGTCGTTCGGCTCGTCCCACCCGGGGCGGGACATGGTCGCCGGATTCCCCGAGACCGAGAGTCCCGGTATGGACTCCGGGCCTCAGCCGTTCTCGTTCGAGTCGCTGCTCGCCCCCGGCGAGGGCACCCCTGGCGCGGTCGCGCCGAACGGCCGGGAGGCGTACGACGACGCGCCCGCGCCGCAGTCGTTCCGCGCTCCGGGCGAGACGTTCGCCGGTGAGCCGATGGCCCCGCCGCCTCCGGCGGACCGTCGCGTGTCGGCCGAGGACCAGGACGCGGAGAACGACTTCTTCGCGCAGGACGGCCACCCGGGCATGTGGGACAAGGTGGTGGCGCCGGCCGCGCCGCCGCAGCCCGGCAAGCCGAGCAGCGGCAACCTGCGGCTGCCGGACTGGATGCGCGAGGAGGGGAGCTCCGGTGGTGGCGAGAATCTGACCGCTCCGCCGCCGGGCGACCACTTCGACGACGAGGAAGGCGGCACGAAGAAGAAGCTGTTCGCCGGCCTCGGCGTGCTCGTCGTCGGCGTGGTCGCGGCGACGGGCGCCTACCTCATCAAGGCGCACGGGGGTTCGGACTCCACCGCCCACTCCGCCGTCCCGAGCCGTCCTGTGAAGACGTCGCCGAAGAAGGGCGGGCAGGCGACGAACCCGGAGCCGGAGAAGGCCCTCACGCAGTTCAAGGGCGACCACACCAAGCCGGTGGGCCACATCACCGACCCGCGGGCCGGGCTCTCGTACCCGAAGCTCGGCAAGCCCTGGCAGATGCAGACGCAGAAGAGCGCCATGGCCGAGCTCGGGTTCAGCGCCGGCCAGTTCGCCATCACCGAGAAGGCCGGAAACCAGCCGAAGCGCTGGGGCCGGCTGCTGAGCGCCCAGCTGGGCGGCGCCGACAAGGACGCCTACAACGGGCCGGGGTCGGAGCGGACCGCCGCCACCCACGTGGCCGACACGTACGAGGCGCGGATGTACGGCTACAAGCACAAGAAGAAGGTGCTGGCCTCCCAATCGCTCGAGGTCGACGGGCACAAGGGATGGCTGGTCGGCTACTACCTGACGTTCCACCGGCCGGGCGTGAAGGCCACAGGTGAGATCTTCACGGTCGCCCTCGTGGACACGGGCAAGAAGGAGCCGGGGGTGGTGCTCATGACGGTGCCGAACACCCACAAGCAGCTGTGGCCGGACGTGAACTACGTGATGCACTCCATCAAGGTGTCCTGATCCGGGCCTCGGTCCCCGAAAGCCATGCCCAAGGTGCCTTGATCCGGACTCGGTCCCCGAAAGCCATACCGAATCCCATTCCACTCGGCGTCGGCTGCGATCTAAGGTAGGCCGCAACAGGACGCCAGCGAATGGGGTGGGGACATGGCCATCGGGCTGACCGAGGAGCACGAGGCGCTCGCCGACGCCGTGCGCGGGTGGGCGGAGCGCAACGCCCCCGTGGACGTCGTACGCGCGACGCTCGACGCTGAGCAGGAGGTCCGCCCCGCCTTCTGGCCCGGACTGGCCGAGCAGGGTCTCCTCGGGCTCCACGTGCCCGAGGAACACGGCGGACAGGGCGCGGGCCTGCTGGAGCTCGCGGTCGCGCTGGAGGAGCTCGGCAGGGCCGTCGTCCCCGGCCCCTTCCTGCCGACGGTGCTGGCCAGTGCCGCGCTGCTGCGCGCCGAGCAGGCGATCAAGTCCCACGCCGAGCTGCTCCCGGGCCTGGCCGACGGCTCTCTGATCGGCGCCCTGTCCCTGGCGGGCGGCCTCACCGGCCACCACGCGGACGGCGGCTTGACGATCAGCGGTACGGCCGAGCCGGTGCTGGGCGCCGGGCTCGCCGACGTCATCGTGCTCCCGGTGACCACGGACGACGGCGAGGAGTGGGTCGCCGTCGACGCCGCCCGGCTCACCGTCACACCGGTCAAGAGCCTGGACCGCACCCGCCGCGTCGCCCGCGTGTCCGCCGACGACGTCACCGTCCCGGCCGACCGCATCCTGACCGGCCTCACCGGCCCGGAGGTCCTCGACCTGGCCGCGCTGCTCCTCGGTGCCGAGGCCGCCGGCCTCGCCGACTGGTGCGTGACCACCGCCGCGGAGTACGCCAAGGTACGCGTGCAGTTCGGCCGGCCGATCGGGCAGTTCCAGGGCGTCAAGCACAAGTGCGCCCGGATGCTGATCGAGCTGGAGAAGGCCCGCGCCGCCGTATGGGACGCCGCCCGCGCCTCCGACGACGCCGCGGACGAGTCCGCCTTCGCGGCCGGGGTCGCCGCCGCCGTCGCGCCCGACGCCGCGCTGCGCTGCGCTCGCGACTGCATCCAGGTGCTCGGCGGCATCGGCTTCACGTGGGAGCACGAGGCCCACCTGTACCTGCGCCGCGCCTCGACGCTGCGCGCGCTGCTCGGCCCGGGCAAGGAGTGGGCCGGTTCGGTCGCGCGGCTGGCGCTCGACGGCGTGCGCCGCGCGGTCGAGGTCGAGCTGGACGAGGACACCGAGCCGCTGCGGAACCGGATCCGTACGGAGGTCGAGCAGCTCGCCGCGATCACCGACGACCGGGAGCGGCACGCGAAGATGGGCGACGAGGGCTGGGTGTTCCCGCACCTGCCCCGCCCGTGGGGCAAGGCCGCGTCCCCGATGGAGCAGGTGCTCATCCTGCAGGAGCTGCGTGCCGCGAAGGTGAAGGGCCCGCAGCTCGCCATCGGCGCGTGGGTGGTGCCGTCCCTGGTGACGTACGGCACGCCGGAGCAGCAGGAGCGCTGGCTCGCGCCGACGCTGCGCGGTGAACTGGTGTGGTGCCAGCTGTTCAGCGAGCCCGGCGCGGGCTCCGACCTCGCCTCGCTGCAGATGCGGGCCGAGCGCGTCGAGGGCGGCTGGCGGCTCACCGGCCAGAAGATCTGGACGTCCATCGCCCAGCGCGCCGAATGGGCGATCTGCGTCGCCCGTACCTCGGTCGAGCCGAAGAAGCACGACGGCATCACGTACTTCGTCGTCGACATGAAGGCCGAAGGCGTCGACGTACGGCCGCTGCGGGAGCTGACCGGCGACGCGATGTTCAACGAGGTGTTCCTCGACGGGGTGTTCGTGCCCGACGACCAGGTGGTCGGCGAGGTCGGCCAGGGCTGGAAGGTCGCCCGCAACACCCTCAGCAACGAGCGGGTCCAGCTCTCCAGCGGGCAGGGGCTCGGCGCGGGGACCAAGGAACTGCTGGGCGCCTTCCAGGGCAAGGACGTCGACCCGGTCACGCTCGCCGAGCTGGGCGGGCTGCTGTGCCAGGGCCAGGCCATCGACCTGCTCGGCCTGCGGCTCACGCTGAAGCAGATCTCCGGGGCGGAGCCGGGCGCCGAGGCGAGCGTCCGCAAGCTGCTCGGCGTTCAGTACAACCAGGAGGCCGCCGACTTCATCTGGGCGTCACAGGGCGCGGTCGCCGCCGAGGAGGAACCGGGCCAGGCCACCAACATCTGGGCCCGCTACATGCTGTTCAGCCGGTCGATGACCATCTACGGCGGCACCACCGAGGTCCAGCTGAACGTCATCGCCGAACGCCTGCTCGGCCTGCCCCGCGACCCGGAGCCCGGCAAGTAGGACAGGGACGACGGGGGAGCGGCGCATGGGGATCGGACTGACCGAGGAGCACGAAGAGCTGGCCGCGACCGTACGTCGCTTCACCGCGCGGCACGTGCCCCGCACGGTGGTGCGGGCGGCCGTGGCGGACGAGGGGGCGGCGGGGCGCAGTCACGGGGGTGGAGAACAGGCGGCGGGGCGCAGCGACGGGGGTGGAGAACAGGGTGCGGGGCGCAGCCCCGGGCGTGGAGAACAGGCGGCGGTGGGGCGAAGCCAGGAGGGTGGAGAGCAGGCGGCGGTGGGCCGAAGCCACGGGAGTGGAGAGCAGGCGGTATGCGCGTCGCGGCCCGGCTTCTGGCCGGAGCTGGCGGCGCAGGGGCTGCTCGCACTGCACCTGCCGGAGGAACATGGCGGGCAGGGCTTCTCGCTGCTGGAGCTCGCGGTGGCCGTCGAGGAGATGGGACGGGCGCTGGCACCTGGACCGTACGTTCCGACCGTACTGGCGAGCGCGGTCCTCGCCGCGGCCGACGCGCCCAGGGACTTGCTGCGCGGCCTTGCCGAGGGCACGGTGACCGGCGCAGTGTGCCTGGCAGCCGGGCTGACCGGCCGACGCGACGGCGAGGCCCTGGTGGTGGACGGCGCCGCCGGTCCGATCCCGGGCGGGCTCGCCGCGGATCTCATCGTCGCCCCGGTCGCCGTCGACGACGGGGCCGAGGAATGGGCGGTGCTGCACCGGCGGGAGCTGCGCGGCGGCATCGAGGCACTGAGCGGCGTCGACGTGGTCCGCGAGGTGGCGCGCGTCACGCCGGACGGCGTGACCGTGCCCCCGCACCGGCGGCTGACGAGCCTGACCCGGCCGGACGTCCTGGCCCTCGCCGCGGTGGTGTTCGGCGCCGAGGCGTGCGGGGTGGCAGGGTGGGCGGTCGATGCGGCGGCGTCGTACGCCCGGTCGCGCGAGCAGTTCGGCCGGCCGATCGGGCAGTTCCAGGGCGTCAAGCACAAGTGCGCCCGAATGCTGATCGAGCTGGAGAAGGCCCGCGCCGCCGTATGGGACGCCGCGCAGGCCATCACCGCCGGCGACCAGGTCCCGGACGCGACCGGGGTCGCCGCTGGAGAGCAGATCGCGTACGCGGGCGGGGTCGCCGCCCTCGTCGCGCCGGACGTGGCCGTCGCCTGCGCCGAGGACTGCATCCAGGTGCACGGCGGCATCGGATACACCTTCGAGCACGACGCCCACCTGTACTACCGGCGCGCGCTGGCGCTGCGGTCCGTCCTGGGCCGCACGGCGCGGTGGCGGGAATCGATCGCCGGGCTCGCCCTTGCGGGGACGACCCGGGAGCGCGAGATCGATCTGCCGCCCGAGGCCGAGCCGCTGCGGCGGGACATCCGCGCGCGCGTGGCCGAGCTGGCCGCCCTCGGCGAGCGGGAGCGCGTCGCGGAACTGGCCGCCGGCGGCTGGGTACAGCCGCACCTGCCGCGCCCCTGGGGCCGGGCCGCCTCCCCGCTCGAACAGGTCGTCATCCACCAGGAACTGCGGGCCGCCTCGATCCAGGGCCCGCAGTTGGGCATCGGCGCGTGGGTCGTGCCGTCGCTGGCCGCCTACGGCACGCCCGAACAGCAGGAACGCTTCCTGCCCGCGACACTGCGGGGCGAGATCGTGTGGTGCCAGCTGTTCAGCGAGCCGGGCGCGGGCTCGGACCTGGCCGGCCTGCGCACCCGCGCCGAACGGGCCGAGGGGGCGGCGGGGCGTAGCCACGAGGGTGGAGAGCAGGCGGTGGCGGGGCGCAGCCACGGAGGTGGAGAACAGGGGGTGGTGGGGCGCAGCCACGGGGGTGGAGAGCAGGGGGTGGTGGGGCGCCGTCACGAGGACGGAGGGCAGAGCGGCTGGCGGCTGTCGGGGCAGAAGATCTGGACCTCACTCGCTCAGTACGCCCAGTGGGGGATCTGCGTCGCCCGAACCGATCCGGGGGCGCCGAAACGGGAGGGCATCACCTACTTCCTGGTCGACATGACGTCTCCGGGCGTCCAGGTGCGGCCCCTGAAGGACCTGACCGGCGCGGAGCTCTTCAACGAGGTGTTCCTCGACGAGGTGTTCGTGCCCGACTCCCTCGTCGTCGGTCCGGTCAACGCCGGCTGGCAGGTCGCACGGGTGACGCTCACCGCCGAACGCGTCAACCTGTCGACCGGCTGGCAACTCGGCGGGGACCTGCCCCGGCTGCTGGACCTCGTTCGCGACCTCGGCCTCACCGACGATCCGGTCGTCCGCGACGGCCTCGGCGGGCTGGTCGCCGACGCGCACGTGTTCGCGCTGCTCGGCCTGCGCGCCACCCTCAAGCGGCTGTCGGGCGTGGACGCCGGCGCGACCGCGAACGTCAGCAAGCTCGTCGGCATGGAGCACGGCCAGCGGATCACCGAGTACGGCTTCGGACTGCTGGACGCCGAAGGCGCGCTGACCGGGCCGAGCGGCGCGGGCCCGCGCGGGGAGTGGACCAGGCTCCTGCTGGCCTCCCGGGCCATGACCATCGGCGGAGGCACCACCGAGGTCAACCTCAACGTCATCGCCGAACGCCTCCTCGGGCTGCCCCGGGACCCCGAACCGGGACACTAAGCCGGTGCCGAGCGCCCCCTCCGGCGACCCTGGGTCCCCCGACGGGGGCGCCGGGCCGGTGCCGGACGGCCTTGGGTCCGCTGATGGGGATGCTGGGGCGGTGCCGGGTGGCCTTGGGTCCGCTGATGGGGATGCTGGGGCGGTGCCGGACGGCCTTGGGCTTTCTGATCGGGGCGCTGGGGTGGTGCGGGGCGGGTCCTCGGGGCATCCGGGGCCTTCTGACGGAGGTGCCCGGGCGCTGCCGGGCCGGTCCTTGGATCGCTCTGGGCCTTCTGGCGTGGGTGCCGGAGCCGTGTCGAGTGGGTCTTCGGATCGCTTTGGGCCTTCTGACGGAAGCGCTGGGGCCGTGCGGGATGGGGCCTCGGGCCGCTTTGGGCCTCCTGACGGGGGCGCCGGGGCGGTGCCGGGTGACTCCTCGAGCCGCTCCGAGACGCCGAGCCGGGATGCCAGGGCGTCGTCCCGTCGTGGGACGGCCGTGGCCGCCGCGACCGGGCTCGTTCTGGGCCTGCTCGCGCTCGGTCCCGCGCTTGCGCCGGGGTTCGTTCTGGCGTACGACATGGTGTTCGTACCGCGTCCGGTGTTCGATCGGGAGACGTTCGGGCTGACCGGGATGCTGCCGCGGCACGTGCCCAGCGACGCCGTCGTGACGGCACTGGCCCATCTCGCGCCCGCCGACCTCGTCCAGAAGGGGATCCTGCTGGCGATCTTCGTGATCGCCTGCGTGTCCGCGGCGGCTCTGGTCCCGTCCGAGCGGCTTACGGCCCGGCTGGCCGGGGGCGTCGTCTACGCCTGGAACCCGTTCGTCGCCGAACGCCTGCTGCTCGGCCAGTGGGCGCTGCTCCTCGGGTACGCGGCGCTGCCCTGGGCCGTCCGGGCCGCCGCGCGCGGCGATTCACGGCGGCTGGTCCTGGCCCTGGTGCCGGCGGCGATCGGCGGCTTCGCCGCGATGGCCGTCTCCGGCCTGGTCGTGCTCGTGGTGTCGCTGCGCCGGCGATCGATCCGGCGGCCGCTCGCCGTACTGTTCGTGATGAGCCTGCCGTGGCTAGTGCCCTCCCTACTGCGGTTCTCTGGCGTCCCGGCGGATCCAGCCGGGGTGGCGGCGTTCGCGGCCCGCGCGGACACGCCGTTCGGCGCGCTCGGCAGCCTGCTCCTCCTCGGCGGCGCATGGAACGCCGAGACCGTGCCACCCGGATACGGCGCCGCCGTGACGGCTGTTCTCTGGCTGTGCGTCGTCCTGCTCGCCTTGGCCGTGTACACGCGCGGTGGTGCGGCGGGCCGGGTACGGAGGTTGGGCTCCGCCGTGCGTGAGGGTGCGGTGGTCTGGGTGCAGGGGCTGGGGGCTGCTGTACGCGGCGGTGCGGCGGGCCGGGCACGAGGGCTGGGGACTGCTGCGCTCGTCGACGAGGCGACCCCGGTGCGGGGATTGGGGACGGCCGCGCTCGTCGGCCTGGTCGTCGCCGCCCTCGGCGCGGTCGCGCCCGGCGTGCTGCGCGGGGCGATCGGTCTGTGGCCCGGGTTCGCGGTGCTGCGGGACGGCCAGCAGTACGTCGCGCCGCTGGCCCTCGTCGTTGCCGTCGGGATCGGGATGGCCGTCGACGCTCTCGGCCGTGGCCGCGGAACCGGCGCCACAGACGCGGATGACCGGCCGCAGATCGGCCGGGTTCGCACGCCGTCCAGGACGGGGTCCGAACCCGGCGGAAGTGTCAGCCGAACGGTAACTCGGCCGGGGGCTTCAGCTTGGTGGCGTTTCCTTCGGAGCGGCGATGCCGGTCGTCCGGAGCTCGCGATCCTGGGCCTGCTGGCACCCGTCGCGTTGCTGCCGGGACTCGCCTGGGGCGCGGGTGGGCGGCTGCACGCTGTGCGCTATCCCCCCGACTGGGCGCGGGCGCGGGCCGTCATACAAGCCGCCCCCGGGGACGTGCTCGTCCTGCCCTGGGAGGCGTACCGGAGCTACCCCTGGAACGGCGGGCGCCGGGTGCTCGACCCGCTGCCACGTTTCCTGCCCGGCCGGGTGATCGTGAACGACGCCGTGCAGGTGGGGACAGGCGGGCGCGACCTGCGTATGGCGGTCGAGGACCGACGCGCGCGGGCGCTGGACCGTCTCATCCGGTCGGGCGCACCGCTCACCGGCGAGCTGCGTTCCCGGGGCGTCCGGTACGTCGCCGTCGACGTGCCCGACGTGCCCAACCTGACCAAGGGGCCCGACCGGCCCGACGCGCCCAACGACCGGCCCAACGTGCCTGACCCGCCCAACCCGCCCGACCGCGTCCGGGCGGACCGTCTGCCCGGTGCCGAGCGTGTCGTCGCAGGGCCTGACCTGGTGCTCTACCGCATCCCGGGGGCTGCCCCGAGTCCGGATACGCGCGGGCCGCAGTGGCCTGTGGAAATTGCGTGGTTCATTACTTTTGCGGTTGTTCTCTGGTCAATGCGGCTACCGGTCGGTAGCCTCGTCGCACGATCATCGCCGAAGGAGCCGTGATGCGGATCGCCGTCGCCGCCCTGGCCGGAATCGTGCTGGCCCTGCTGACCTCGTTCGGCATCGTGCGCGTTGTCACGACCGCTCAGCAGGACCCGGTCGTCAAGCCGCTCTACAACTACGGCACCCGGTGACCGGTGCGCCCGGTGGGCTCGCGCGCTGAGGCGCTGGACGTCGTCATCCCCGCGCGCGACGAGGCCGGTCGGCTCCCGCACGGCCTCACGGTGCTGTCGGCAAAGCTCGCCGCACTGCCGCTGAGCGGCTCGATCATCGTCGTCGACAACGCCAGCACCGACGCCACCGCGGACATCGCCGAACGCTGGTCCGGGCCGGTGCCGGTACGCCTCGTGCGGTGCCCCACGCCCGGCAAGGGCGCGGCGGTCCGCGCCGGCCTCCTGTCCACCGCGGCCCCGTACGTCGGTTTCTGCGATGCCGACATGGCCACCGGCCTGGACGCCCTCGACGAGACCCTCGCCCTCCTCCGGGCCGGGCACCGGGTCGTCATCGGCTCGCGCCGCCACCCCGCCTCGGCCGTCGAGGCGTACGGGCGACCGCTCCGT
Source organism: Actinoallomurus acanthiterrae (assembly GCF_054775715.1). Lineage (NCBI taxonomy): Bacteria > Bacillati > Actinomycetota > Actinomycetes > Streptosporangiales > Thermomonosporaceae > Actinoallomurus > Actinoallomurus acanthiterrae. The sequence goes on from NZ_BAAHCO010000001.1 coordinate 1,861,894, forward strand.
CGCCTGGGCGCCCTCGCGTTCAACCGGCTCGTTCGCGACCTGACCGGAGGCGTGGCGGACACGCAGTGCGGGTTCAAGTTCTTCACCGGACCGCTGGCCCGGGCCGCCGCCGCCGACCTGCGTACGGCCGGATTCGCCTTCGACGCCGAACTGCTGCTGCACTGCCGCCGCCGGGGTGCCGAGGCCGTCGAGATTCCCGTCGTGTGGCGTGACGTGCCCGGCTCGACGTTCTCCGTAAGGCGGCACGCGGGTGCCTGCCTGCGTGACCTGCTTCGCATCCGCGCCGAGGCCGGACGTTCGGCGACGCCGCAGCGGGCCCGCGCCCTCGCCGACGAGCTGCGGGCCGGATGAGCGCGGAGAAGGAGCTGCGGACACTCGCGATCGTCAACTGGCGCGACCCCTGGCACCCGGAGGCCGGTGGTGCCGAACGGTACGCCTGGGAGATGGCCCGGTGGTTCGCCGCACGGGGGGCCCGGGTGCGGTTCGTCACCGGACGCGCGCCCGGGCAGGCCGGGCGGGAGCGAATCGAGGACGTCGAGATCGTACGCCGGGGCGGCCGGTTCACCGTCTATCCGCTGGTACTGGCCTGGATGCTGCTCCGCCGGCGGGCGTTCGACGCCGTGCTCGACTGCCAGAACGGCATCCCGTTCTTCACCCCCTGGGTGCTGCCGCGCCGCGTTCCAGTTCTGTGCGTCGTGCACCACGTCCACGACGGCCAGTTCCACCTCTACTTCCCGGGATGGCTGGCACGCCTCGGCCGGTTCCTCGAAGGCCCGGTGGCCCGGCGCGCATACCGGCGGCACGCCTGCGTCGCGGTGTCCCCCTCGACGCTGACCGCCATGCGGGAGCGTCTGGCCTGGACCGGACCGGTGTACCTCATCCCGAACGGCGTGACCCTCCCAGACGTCGCTCCCGTCCCGCACCCCGTCGCGGTTTCGGGGGCCGCGCCTGTCTCGGATGGCGTGACGCGCTCGGGTGCCGCTCCGGGTCCCGACTGCGTGACGCTTTCGGATGCCGTTCCCGGCCCGGATGCCGTTCCCGGCCCGGATGCCGTTCCCAGCCTGGACACCGTGACGCTCCGGGATGCCGCTTCCGAGCCGAACGGCGTGACCCGCCCGGGTAGCGCTCCGGACGCCGTCACCCTCCCGGACGCCGCTCCCGGCCCGGGCGCCGCTCCCGGTCCGAACGGCGTGACGCTTCCGGATGCCGCTTCCGGCCCGGGTGGCATGATGCACCCGGATGCCGCTCCTGTCTCGGATGGCATGACGCTCCGGGGCGCCGCTTCCGTCCCGGACGCCGTCACGCTTTCGGATGCCGGTTCCGTCCCGGACGGCGTGACGCTCTCGGGTGCCGCACCGGGTCCGGACGGCGTGACCCTTCCGGATGTCGCTCCCGGCCCGAAAGGCGTCACGCTCCTGGGCACCGCTTCCAGCCCGGTGGAGACGGGCGACGAGCCGGAGCTCGTGTGCGTGAGCAGGCTCGTCCCGCACAAACGCGTCGGCCGGCTGCTCGACGTCGCCGAACGGCTTCGCGTCCGGGTGCACGTCATCGGGCGAGGGCCGCAGGAGGCCGCGCTGCGGGCCGAGGTCGCGGCGCGCGGCCTGGAGGGCCTGGTCGTCTTGCACGGCTACCTGCCGGAGGTGGAGAAGGACGCGCTCGTCGCTCGCGCCCGGCTTCACCTCAGCGCCTCGCGCGGAGAGGGCTGGGGACTCAGCGTCGCCGAGGCGGCGGCGTTCGGCGTGCCGACCGTCGCGTACGACGTCGATGGGCTGCGCGACGCCGTCGTCGACGGTGTGACCGGCTGGCTCGTGCCCGAGGGCGAGGACCTCGCGGACGTCGTCGAGCGGGCGCTGAAGGAGCTGAGCGTTCCGGAGCGGCGCCGCGAGACGGCCGCCGCCTGCCGGGCCTGGGCCGCGGAGTTCACCTGGGCGCGCAGCGCCGAACGCATGGCGACGCTGCTCGACGCCGCCATCCGGAGCGGGACGGCGCAGGGCCTGGAGGACCGGTCGTTCCCATGGCCGCGTTGACCCGGGCCGGGGCGTTCTCGTGGGCCCGGGTTGAGGCGTGCCCGTGGACGCGGACGGACGCACTCTCCTGGACCCGGACCGAGGTGCTCCCATGGATTCGGACTGAGGTGCTCCGATGGCCACGGTGACGGGAGCCGAGACGGCCCCTGGCGCGGCCGACCAGCAGGAAGGCGTCGATGAGCGGCTCCGCGAGCGCCTGCGGACCTTTCTGTGCTGCGCGCTCCTGACGCTGCTCGCTACGGCGACGCGGCCGGGTCTGATCGTCCCCGACACCAAGATTGACATGGCGGTGAACCCGCTCGGCTTCCTCGGGCGGGCGCTGCATCTTTGGGACATCGAGCAGTTCGGGCAGTTGCAGAATCAGGTGTCGGGCTACCTGTTTCCGATGGGCCCGTTCTACGCGCTGGGCCATCTCGTCGGGATGCCGCCCTGGATCACCCAGCGCCTGTGGCTGGCGACGCTCCTGTGCATCGCGTTCCTCGGCGCCCGCCGCCTCGCCGAACGCCTGGGCATCGGCACGCCGGCGACCCGGCTGGTCGGTGCGCTCGCGTACGCGCTCGGCCCGCACGGGCTGGCGTCCCTCGGCATCAACTCCTCCGAGTATCTGCCTCTCGCCATGCTGCCGTGGATGGTGGTGCCCCTGGTCGGCGCGGCCCGCGGCGGGGGGCGGGTGCGCGCGGCGGCCCGGTCCGGTCTGGCCGTCGCCTGCTGCGGTGGCATCAACGGCACCGCCACGCTCGCGGTGCTCGTCGTCCCGATCCTCTACGTGCTCACCCGGACCGGCAAAGGCCCCCGGCTGCTCCGCGTGCGCGTCCTCGCCTGGTGGGCGGTCGCGGTCGGCTGCGCGACCGCCTGGTGGTCCGTGCCGCTGCTCCTTCTCGGCCGGTACGCCTACTCCTGGCTGCTGTACACGGAGAAGGCCACGACGACGACCGCGACGACCGGGCCGGCCGACGTCCTGCGCGGCGCGGAACGCTGGGTGAACTTCCTCGTGGTCGACGGACGAGCCTGGTGGCCGCTCGGCCACGCGTTCGCGACCCAGACGTTCCCCGTCCTGTGTACCGGCCTCATCGCCGCCCTCGGGCTCGCCGGGCTCGTCCGCGCCCGGCTCCCCGAGCGGACCTTCCTCGTCGTCACCCTGCTGACCGGCCTGACCGTCATGGTCGCCGGGCACGCGGGCCCGCTCGCCCCCGCCGTACGGGACCTGATCGACGGGCCGCTGGCCCCGTTCCGCAACCTCTACAAGTTCGACGGCCTGGTACGGCTCCCGCTCGCCCTGGGCATCGCACACCTGCTCGCGTACCCGTCCCGGCGACGGTGGGCGCCGATCGGAGCGGCGGTCGCCCTGGCCGGGGTGATGCTGACCGCGCTGAGCACCGGCCTGACCGCCGAGGGCGCCTTCCCGAAGGTCCCGCAGTACTGGCGCGACGCCGCCGACTGGCTGAACGGCCGCGCCGGCGACCAGGGCGTCCTGGCCGTCCCCGGCGCGCGCTTCGGCGAGTACCTCTGGGGACGTCCCATGGACGAGATCACCCAGCCGCTGCTGAACGTCCGCTGGGGGGAGCGGCAGCTCGTCCCCGCCGGATCCTCGGGCTTCACCCGGATAATGGACGCGATCGACCAGCGGATCACCAGTGGCCAGGGCTCGGCGGGCCTGACCGAGGTCCTGGCCCGGATGGGCGTACGGTACCTCCTCGTCCGGAACGACCTGCGCCGCGACGACCTGCGCGGCGCGTGGCCCGCCCGCGTCCACCAGGCGCTGGACGCCTCACCCGGCATCCGGCGCGTGGCCTGGTTCGGCGGTGTGCCGGCGGCTCCACCCTGCCCGACGACGCGGTGAGCTCCCCGGACCAGCCGTACGCGCCCGTCGAGATCTACGAGGTCCAGGGCGCTGACGACGCGGTCGGCCTGCTCGACGCCGACCGGGCGCTACGGCTGTACGGCTCGCCCGAGGCCCTGCTCACCATGGCCGACGACGGCGTGCTGGGCGACCGGCCCGTCCTGTACGGCGACGATGACCCCAAAGCCGTCGGCAGGCCCGTCGTCGCCGACTCCCTGCGCCGGGTCGAACGCGACTTCGGTGAGCTGCGCGGCCACACCTCGCCCACGCTGACCACCGCCGAGCGGGCGAACGTGCCCGCCACCCGCCGGGACATCCTCGAACCCGGCTGGGACCGCTACTCGACGGTCGCCGCCTACACGGGCATCAAGGACGTCACGGCCTCCGCCTCCGCGTCGGACGTCACCTCGCCGGCCGAACTCGACCAGCCCGGCGCCCTCCCGTACGCCGCCCTGGACGGCGACCCGCGGACGCGGTGGGAGAGCGGCGGCTGGACCGGCCCGGTCGGCCAGTGGCTCAGAGTCGACTTCGACCACCCGCTGACGCCCCGGAACGTCACGGCGGCGTTCGCCCAGGACGACCGCCTCGGCCCGCCGCCGGACGAGATCGCCGTGGAGACCGAGACCGGCCGGACCGTCCAGCACCTCGCCCGTACCTCCGCCGCCCAGCCCCTCGACGCGCCCGCCGGGACCACTCGATGGCTGCGGATCCGCGTCCTCTCACTCACCGCGCGGCCCGCCGTACCCGCCGCCGCCCGCGTCGCCATCTCCGAACTGCACGTCGACGGCGTCCACGCGACCCGGGAGTACCGCCTGCCCCCCGTCCCGGCGGGCGCCACCGTGGTCATGTCCCGGGCGCCGGGCGGGCTGCCCGCCTGCATGCGGGGCTCGATCCGCTGGGTCTGCTCCCCCTTCCTCGAACGCCGGGACGAGGAGCCGGGCTTCGACCGCGTCCTCACCGTCGCCGGTACGGGCACCGCCACTCGTACGGGCACCGCTGCTCGTACGGGCACCGCCGCTCGTACGGGCACCGCTGCTCGTACGGGCACCGCCGCTCGTACGGGCACCGCTGCTCGTACGGGCACCGCCGCCCGTACCGGCACCGCTGCTCGCACCGGCACCGCCGCCCGTACCGGCACGGCCGCTCGTACGGGCACCGCCGCCGGTACCGGCACCGCCGAGCTGACCGGAACCGCGGCGCTCACCGACCCGGGCCTGATCCAGCGGTACACCGCCACCGACCCCCGCCTGAAGGTCACGGCGAGCTCGACGCTGACCCAGGAGCCCGCGACGCTGCCGCGCTCCGCGTTCGACGCCGACCCGGCGACCACGTGGGTGCCCGCGACCGGGGACCGTGCCCCCTGGCTGTCGCTGTCGTGGGGCCGCGAACTCGAGGTCGGGCGGATCACCGTACGGCGTCCGGCGGGCGCGGCCTTCCTCACCCAGGTCCGCGTGGAAGGCGACGACGGCCAGTGGCGCGAGGTCCCGCTCGACGCGACCGGCCGCCTGGCGTTCAAGCCCATGCGCACGAGCCGCCTGACGCTGCGCTTCTCCGGACTGCCGCAGGTGACGGACGTGACCGTGCCCGGGGTGAAGCCGTACGCGACGCTCCCCGGCGCCCGCGTTCCCCTCCCGTGCGGCTTCGGCCCGAGGCTGCGGTTGAACGGCACGGACGTGCCGACCCGCGCGACGGCCACGTACGCGGACCTCCTCCAGGGCCGCTCCGTCCGCTTCCAGGCCTGCCGTTCGGTCACGCTCAAGGCCGGGGACGACCGGCTGGCCCAGGTTCCCTTCGACGCCTTCCGCGTCGACTCGGCCGTACTGACTCCGGCGGGAACCGCTCCCGCCCGCGAGTCCTCGCCGGTGACGGTGACGCGGTGGACGTCCGAGCACCGGCAGGTCGAGGTCTCGGCGCAGCGCGCGTCGTACCTCGTGGTCAACGAGAACTTCAACGCCGGGTGGCGTGCGACGATCGGCGGCCGGACGCTGCGGCCGGTGCGCATCGACGGCTGGCGGCAGGCGTGGGCGCTCCCGGCGGGCACGGTGGGCACCGTCCGCCTGTCGTACGCGCCCGACCGCCCCTACCAGGCCGCCGTCCTGCTCGGCCTGAACTTCCTGGTCGTCCTGCTGATCGCCGCGCTGTGGCCGTCCCGTTCCCGGCAGGAGGTGGAGCCGGTCGTGCGCGAGCGGGGGGCGTTCACCGTCGTCCTGACGATCGGAGCGGCCGCCGGCCTCGGATACTGGACCGGAGGCGTCACCGCACTGGCTGTGGCGGCGGCCGCCGCGGTGGTGTTCGCCATGGTCCCCGGCAGGTGGCGCGCACGCGCGGCCGTTCCATGGCTCCCGGCGGCGGCCATGCTCACCGCGACGGTGTCCCTGATCGTCGGTTTCCGGCTCCAGGCGGCGCAGCACACCGGGGCGCACTTCTTCGCCGAGACCCTGCCTCAGCTGCTCTGCCTGCTCATCGTCGCCCGCCTCCTCACGGCACTTGCCGGCCGCCCGGAATGATGCCGACGGTCGTCGGTCACCTCGAACCACCCGAGTCCACGCTGGATAGGCTCCTCGGGTGGAAGACGACACCGAGGCACCGTCGAGCGAACTCTGTGGCGCTCTGGCCCCCGACGACTGGATGGACGACTTCGGGTGGCCGCGATGCGACCTGCCCGCCGACCACGGCGGTTGGCATCAGGAGGTGTCGAGCGGCGCTCACTGGTACGGAGAGGACTAGGCGGCGTCGTCAGGCGGCGGCGAAGAACGCCCGGACGGTGAAGCCGATCCACTCGGGGTTGGCCCAGGAGCTCCAGCGGGCGCGGGCCTCCTGATCGAGCCGGTCCACGGCCTCCTCGACGGAGGTGCCCGCCGTCTTGAGGTCGGTGACGCGTTCGCGGACGTGGGCGAGGTAGTCGCGGACGTCGCGGATGAGTCCGATGTCGGTGACCTCACCGTGTCCGGGCACGACCGTCCGGGGACCGATCGCCAGCAGCTCGTCGAGGACCTCGATCCAGCGACCGCCGTCCACGTCGGTGTCGTACGGCGGCATGTAGGGCGCGATGGGGAACATCCGCGTCTCGATCAGGTCGCCGCCGAAGAGCACGTCGCCGTCGACGAGCACCGTCTGGTCGCCAACGGTGTGCGCCGGGCCCCACTCGCGCAGCACCGCGGTGCGCCCGCCGAGGTCGAGCCGCGCCTCGCCCGCATAGGTGACGTCGGGGTCGACGAACTCCACGTCCGCCAGTTCGGCGGCGATGTTCTCGCTCAGGCCCTTGAACATGTCCAGGTACGCGGCGCCCTTGCGCCGAAGCTCCTCGTGCTGTGCCCGGTTGTAGATGATCGTGGCCGAGCCGCGGAACGCCTGCGCGCCGAACCCGTGTTCGGGGTGGAAGTGCGTGAGCGTCAGGTACAGCCGCCGGCCGTCCGCCAGGCGCTCGGCCTGGTCGAGCACGTACGCGCCGTTGCGGGGGCCGACGCCGGTGTCGACGACGAGCACGGCGCGCTCGCCGACGACGATGCCCACGTTGGGGACGATCGGGACGCGCCGATCCGGGATCACGAACACGCCGTCGGCGACCTCGACGGGCTCGCCCCGCACGATCGGCGCGGGCGCGGAGCTGAGGTCGGGAGGCGTCTGGCCTGCGGCGGACTCGGGAACGCTCATCGGGAGACTCCAATCTGAGCAACGTTCAGTTCGTGCCCCGAACGTAACACACAATCTGAACGGTATTAAGATCGGGCCATGGCCGACCGCCCGTACCACCATGGCGACCTCCGTACCGCCCTCCTCGACACCGCCGAGGCCCTGATCCGGGAGCGAGGCGTCGACGGGTGGTCGCTGCGCGAGGTCAGCGTCCGCGTCGGCGTCAGCCCGAGCGCCGCCTACCACCACTTCGCCTCGCGTGACGCGCTCGTACGGGCCCTGGCACAGCGACTGCTCGCCCAGCTCGGCGAACGCCTGAGCGACGCGGTCGAACGCGCGCACGCGGTCGAACGCGCGCACGGGGACGAACGCGCGCACGGAGACGGCGCGGAAGCCCTGGTCGCCCTCGGGCGAGGCTACGTGCGCTGGGCCCTGGAGGATCCCGCCGTGCCCCGGTTGGTGTTCAGGGCGGGGGGCGGCGATCCGTCGGGTCCGCACCCGCACCACATCCTCGCCGCGGAGCTCGACCGCCTGGTCGAATCCGGCGACCTGCCCGCTGCGGCCAGGCCCGGAGCCGACTTCGTGGTCTGGGCGGCCGTGCACGGCCTCGCGGTCCTGCTCGTCGACGGCCTGATGCGCCTCGACACCCCCCAGGCCGTGGACGACCAGGCGGAGCGCGTCGTCCGCTCCACACTGATCGGCCTGGCCCGGCAGACACCCCCTCCGCAGGGCTGGCCCACCGCCCGCTCCGACTACACCGAACGCGCCGCTCCCGACGGCCAGGCCGGGTAGTCGACGTAGCCGCGCGCCCCGCCGGAGTAGTGGGTGTCCCGGTCGCTGCCGGCCGTCGCGTGCCCCAGGGCGAACCGGCCGACCAGGTCGGGGTTGGCGATGAAGAGCCGGGCGAAGGACACGGCGTCGGCGATCCCCGCCTCGACGATCGCGTCACCCGTCTCCCGGTCGAAGCCGTTATTGGCGATCAGCGGCCCGTCGAAGAGCTTGCGGTACCGGGCGAAGGCGTCGAAGCCGGGCTCGCCGCGCGCCGGGCCGCGGAGGTGCAGGTACGCGAGCGGGCGTCCGTTCAGCTCGGCCACGAGGGCGTCGTAGCCCGCAAGCGTCCGTTCGTCGGCGTTCCAGGGGTAGTCGCCGCCCTGTCGGCCGGCGGAGGGATCGTCGTCGATGGTCCAGTACGGCGACAGCCGTACGCCGACACGCCGCCCGTCCCACGCCGCCGTCACCGCGTCGACCACCTCGAAGAGCAGACGGTCCCGGCCGATGCCGTATCCGTCGGCCCGCCGGTTGAGCCGGGGATTGAGGAACTGCGCGATCAGGTGCGTTCCGTTGGCGGCGATCTCGACACCGTCGAACCCGGCCCGCCGCGCGTTCCCGGACGCGGCGCCGTAGTCCGCGATCGTGCGCTCGACGTCCGCGAGGGTCATCTCCCGCTCGCCGAGGGACTGGACCCCGGCGTGCCAGAGCTGCAGGACGATGCGACCGCCCAGGGCGTGCACGACCCGCGTGACCCGGCTCCAGGCGGCGACCTGCCGTTCGGTGTAGATGCCGGGAACGTTCGGATAGCAGCCGATGGCCCGCTCGCTCGTCCAGGTGCCCTCGGCGACGATCAGACCGGCGCCGGCCCGCTGCCCGTAGTAGGCGGCGTGCAGGTCGGTCGGCGCCAGGTCCTCGCCGGCCGCGCGGCACCGCGTCAACGGCGCCATGACGACCCGGTTCGGCAGCCGGAGGTCGCCGAGCGTCACCGGCTGCAGCAATGCCCGGTCCCCGCCCCACTCGTTAGTCTGCTCCTGTCGGCTCATTGACCTTTCTCCCTCGTCGCTCGCTGATCGGTGGCACGAGACAGACGGAGCGCGACGGTGAAAGGTGACCGATGGACGAGCACGATGGGCTGGCGGAGCGGTTCGAGGCGCATCGCGAGCAGTTGCGCGCGGTGGCCTACCGGATGCTGGGCTCCCTGAGCGAGGCGGACGACGCGGTCCAGGAGACCTGGCTCCGGCTCAGCCGCACCGACCTCAGCGGCATCGAGAGTCTGGAGGCCTGGCTCCGTACGGTGGTGTCCCGGCTCTGCCTCGACATGCTGCGCACGCGAACGTCCCGCCGGGAGGACCCGCTCGGATGGCACGTGCCCGCCCCGGCGGGGGACGACGATCCCGAGCGGGAGGCGGTCCTCGTCGAATCGGTCGGCCGCGCGATGCTCGTGGTGCTGGACCGGCTCCCGCCCGCCGAACGCGTCGCCTTCGTGCTCCACGACCTGTTCGCCGTACCGTTCGACCAGATCGCCCCCATCGTCGAGCGCACCCCGGTCGCGGCCAAGAAGCTCGCCAGCCGGGCACGGCACCGGGTGCGCGGCGCCGACACGGTGCCGGACGCGGAGCTCGGCCGGCAGCGGCACGTCGTCGAGGCCTTCCTCGCCGCCGCCCGCAGCGGCGACCTGCACGCCCTGCTCGCCGTCCTGGCCCCGGACGTCGTACGCCGCGCCGACCCCATGGTGCTGACACCGGGCCGCGACACGGTCGCCCGCGGCGCGGACACGGTGGCCCGCGAGACGCTGGTCTTCGGCCGCCGCGCGAGGTACGCGGAGCCGGCCCTGGTCGACGGCCGGGTCGGCGCCGTGATCGCCCCACACGGCCGCCTGCTCCTCGCCCTCACGATCAGGACGGAGGGGGACCGCGTCGCCGAGTACGACATCATCGCCGACCCGTCACGCCTGCAGAGACTCGACCTCGCGGTCCTGAGTCCCCCGGGCGGCGAGCGCACTGAGTAAGAACACACGAAGAGCGCTTTCACGGAAAGTGTGTACATCAATCCATAGAGTTACGCCACGATATCTTCGTGCAGATACCGCCGCCGTCTGTGACCGGATTCATCGACGAGTCGATCCATGTCAACGCCGACTTGTACGCGATAGGCGTTGTCCTCGCCGATCCGAGGCAATCCGAGGAGGTCCGCCGGCGCCTTACACGGCTCATCCCGGCCGCGCGACCACCGCACTGGTCCCAGGAGGATGCGACGACCAGGACCGCGCTGGTGAGCACGATCGCTGAGCTGCCGATGCAGGCACGGGTCTACGCTTGCCGCTTCGAATCGGCGCGCCGCCAGGAGGCCGCCCGTGCGAGGGCATTGACCTGGCTGGTGCAGGAACTGCCCGCCGAGGTGCGACACATGATCGTCGCCGCTCGCGAAGCAACACAGGATCGCCGCGACCGCAGGGTGCTCGGCGGCCTCGCGGGGCGTCCACCCAGGTTCAAGTACGAGCACGCGCCCTACTCGAAGGAACCGCTCCTCTGGGTGGCCGACACCGTGGTCAGCTGTACGGCAAAGCAGCTGGCGTGCGGCGATGACCCGTTGCGGCCCGCTCACGCCTTTGCTGGAGGCCACGGGCTGTGAAGCACAGTGTTGACCGTGAGAACCGCGAAGGCCGGGCCACCACCTGCGGAGGTTAACCCGGCCTCACTTCATGACCCCGAGTGGGTCATGCACCACTCATAGTAGTCAGGTCGTCTCGGATGTCAATGCATATCGGAGCGATCGTAGGGGCTGCGTTTGCGGTCCAAGCGATGAGCGCGACGAGTGAGTCAGGTGGGTAGGGAGGCGAGCCAACCGGTGAGGAGTTCGTTGACCTCCTTCTGGCGCTCCTGCTGGATCCAGTGGCCGGTGTCGTCGAGTAGGTGCGAGGAGATCAGGCCCGGCATGGTGGTGGGGTAGGCCTTGATGGCGTCGGCCATCCAGGTGGTGGAGGCGTCCAGCGCGCCGCCGACGAACAGGGACGGCTGGGTGATGGGGGCGCCGTCGAAGTCGGCGAGGTCCTCCCAGTCGCGGTCCATGTTCCGGTAGCGGCCGAGGGCCCCGCTCATGCCGGTCCGTTCGAATTCCCCTGCGTAGAGATCAAGGTCGTCCTCGCTGAGCCAGGCGGGCAGCCGGTCGGTGGGGAAGCGGTCGCGCAGCGTCCCGCCCTTGGAGACGAAGTGCGGGTCCGGGGCGTCGGCGGATGGCATGGTGTCGGCGGACAGGGCGGCGTAGATGCCGGCGAGCCAGCCGCGGACGTCCGGTTCGATCTCGGCCTCGGCCCGGCCGGGCGCCTGGAAGTAGCTGATGTAGAACTCATCGTCGCCGCCGACCTGCGCGAAGACCTCGGTGGGCCGTGGCCCGCCGCGCGGGGCGTACGGCACGCTCAGCAAGCCGACCGCCCGGAAGACGTCAGGCCGGATCAGGGCGGAGTTGGCGGCGATGGGCGAGCCCCAGTCGTGGCCCACGATCACCGCCGTCTGCTCGCCCAGCGCGTGGACCACGGCGACGTTGTCCTCGACCAGTTCCAGCATCCGGTACGCGGCCACGTCCTCCGGCTTGGAGGAGCGGCCATAGCCACGGACGTCGATGGCGACGGCCCGGTAACCGGCCGCGGCCAGGGCCGGCAACTGGTGGCGCCAGGAGTACCACGACTCGGGGAACCCGTGCACCAGCAGCACCAGCGGCCCGGAGCCCTGCTCCACCAGGTGGATGCGGCCGGCGGAAGACGAGACCAGGCGATGTGTGACCGCCGTGGCGGGAGCGGACTGCGGCATCGATCCTCCAAAGCCGTTGACGCTTCGAGTGTGAACCACGGCCGGCGCACCGGCCGATGGCTCTCACGTCGATCGTCCGCCGTACGGTATCGCCGCCGCGAATCCCGTTGCCACTTCGGCAAACCGCTGGTCCGTGAGCCGCAGCGGTCGCGAAGGGATCTATGGTGAACGCGTGTCTGAGTCATCACCGCGTCGGTTGCCCCGAGGGCGTTACGCGCTTTCGCGGGAGGAAGTAGAGCGCATACAGCGATCGCGGCTGTGTGCGGCGATGGCGGAGTCGATGGCCGAGAAGGGGTACGTGGCCACCTCCGTCGCCGACGTACTCCAGCGGTCCGGCGTGTCGCGGCAGAGCTTCTACCAGGTGTTCGATTCGAAGCTCGACTGTTTCATGGCAGCCTTCGACACGGCGGGTGACCTGCTGATACGGCACCTGCTGGAGATGGTGGGCGCCGAGGAGCACGGCGTGCCCGGTCCGGGGATGGCCGGTGATCCGCTGCAGAGGTTCGAGAAGGCGTTCACCGCCTACCTCGAAGCGCTCGCGATCGAGCCGGCCTACACGCGGTTGTTCCTGATCGAGGTGTACGCCGCCGGGCCCGAGGCCATGCGACGGCGGAGCGAGCTGCAGGCCGTCATCGTCGCCGCGTTCGCCGACCTGATGGGGGTCACCGACGAGGCGGGCCGGTTCACCTGCCAGCTGATCGTCGCGGCGACCAGCACCCTGGTGACCAAGGCGGTCGCCGACAACGACCTCGACGCGCTGCGGGCCATCGGACCGCCGATGATCGAGCACGTCCGTACCCTCTGGCAGGCCGGTGCCTTCGGACAATCGGCCGGTCGGCCCGAATCATCGTGATCCGGCGGGCGTGCCGCTGACATCGCTTCCCGCAATGGCCGTTTCCTGAGACGATCTACCTCAGACGTACGTGGATGTTCTTCTGAGGGGGCAATCTCGGATGGAGCCGCTGCGGGAGGACGATCCGCGTCACGTGGGGCCGTACCGCCTGGAAGGGCGGCTGGGCGGCGGTGGGATGGGGCAGGTGTACCTGGGCCGCTCCCGAGGCGGGCGTCCGGTCGCGGTCAAGGTGGTACGTCCCGAACTGGCCGACGACGCGGGATTCCGCCGCCGGTTCGCCAGTGAGTTCACCGCCGCGCGCAGGGTGGGCGGGTTCTACACCGCGCAGGTGATCCAGGCCGACACCGACGCCGATCCGCCGTGGATGGCCAGCGCCTACATCCCCGGCCCCTCCCTGCACCAGGCCGTGGAGACGTACGGACCGCTGCCGCCCGCGGCGATCGGTGTTCTGGGGGCGGGCCTGACCGAAGGGCTCGCCGCCATCCACGGCTGCGACCTGGTGCACCGCGACCTCAAGCCCTCCAACGTGATCCTGGCCGAGGACGGCCCCCGGGTCATCGACTTCGGCATCGCCCGCGCGCTGGACGCCACCTCGCACACCCTGTCCCGGGTCGTGGTCGGAACCCCGGCGTTCATGTCCCCCGAGCAGGCACGCGGTCGCCAGGTCGGCCCGGCCGGCGACGTGTTCTCCCTGGGGGCGGTGCTGGTGTTCGCCCTCACCGGCCGCAGCCCGTACGGCACCGGTGCGGCGGAGGCGGTCGTCTACCGCGTCGTTCACGATGAGCCCGACCTGACCGGCCTGCCCGCTCACCTCACCGACCTGGTCACCGCCTGCCTGGCCAAGAACCCCGCTGACCGGCCGAGCCTCGCCCAAGTCCTCGACCGGTTCACCGCGTCGACCGAGGCCACCAGCCACTGGCTCCCGTCGGACGTCACCGCGATGATCACCGAACGCCACACGGCCACTCGGGTGCTGACCACCGAACCGGAACCCGTCACCACCGACCCCCTGGGGCGGGCACCTCGGCGCGCGCCGTCGGTCGGCGACGTCAGGCGGGTCCCCGTGACAATGCCCGAGCTGGGAAAATCGGCCACCACGGGCGTCGTCACCCAGTGGCTCAAACAGGAAGGCGACCGGGTGACGGACGGCGAATCATTGTTCGAGTTCAGCGTCGACGGCCTCCTCGCCGAATCCCTCGCCCCCGATTCAGGAACGCTGCTGGAGATCACCGTGGCCACCGGGGAGAGCGCCGAGGTGGGGGCGACGGTCGCCGTCATCACCAGCGACTACCTGGCTCCTGTTAAGGCACGTGCGCTGAAGGCTGTCGAGGGGATGACGGAGGTGACCCTGCCGTGGCTGCCGGGTGAGACCGCCGGCGTGCGGAAGGCGACCGTCATCCACTGGCACAAGAAGGTGGGCGACAAGGTCGCCGCGGACGACCCACTGCTCGAGGTCCGGTCGGTCCGGGGCACCACCGTGATCACCGCACCCGGCAAGGGCGTCCTGTACGCGATCCGACGCCGCGTGGGCCGGTCCGCCCGCACCGGAACCGTGATCGCGGTGGTCGGCGCGCCCGGGGCGACTCCGCCGTCAGAGCCCCTTCCTCGTCCGGTACGGGTCGCCGTGCTGTCCCTCGTATCCCTCCTTCTGGTGTCCCTCGTCGTATGGCTCGTGTGCGTGGCGAGCCCCCTCTACCAGGAAGATGTGCACAAAGCCCAGGTCGGTGGCTGTGTCGAAAGATCGTTTCCGGTACGCGACAAGCAGATCGACATTCTGCACAGGAAATGGTTCACGATGCCGTGCTCCCTGATGAAGGTGCGTGCGTTCTTCGGCTCCGAGAAGGGCCGCAACGCTTACTTCACGGTGCTCTACCGCGACCCTCCCGGGGAGTGCTCCCGTTCCGTCGCAGACTGGTCCGACGGCAACGACCTCGAGGCGGGCTGGGGCGACATGACCCTGTGCCTGAGGAAGCTCTGAAGACAGGGAAGTCTTCCGGCATCATCCTGGACGCGTGGATCGAAGCTTGGTGGAGGACGCGGAGGGGAATGCCCTGACGGCGTTCCTGCCGGCCGCGTGCGTCGCGGACGTGCCGGACGACGCGCCGATGCCCGCGGCCCTGGTCGCGGTCTGGTGTGGCCGGCATCTGTTGCTGGTCTACGACCGCTTCCGTGGGCAATGGGAACTGCCCGGCGGCCGGATCGACCCGGGCGAGACGCCGCTCCACCGACGGCACCCGCCAGGCCGACTCGGCGCGGCTTCCCGTGTGAAGGGCAAGTGGCCTTGCCGAGACCATCGGCCCTGAAATCAAGTTGTGCGAGCGCGCCGGCCACCCCCAGGATCTGCCCATGACCAAGATGACTGTCTCTCTGCCGTTGTCCCACACCGTCCGATCGGTGCGGGGCCAGCAGCAGACCGGCCGACCGTGGAGGCCTACGCTCTCCCGAGCGTGATCGCCGCCCTGGTCGCGGGCCTGTTCGCCGGCGATGGCATCGCCATGCCGGTCGGAGCGGTCGCGACATACCTGGTGGCCCTCACCGCTCGCACCACCCTGCGGATCGGCACCTTCGCCGCACTCGGTGTCGCAACCGCGGACGGCCTGTATGCGCTGATCGCCGCGCTGGCGGGCTCAGCAGTCACCTCCGTGATCCAACCGATCATGACACCCCTGCGCTGGGTCTCGGCCCTGGTCCTGATCGCACTGGCAGTCCGGTCCGCCACCCGAGCGATCCGCCGGCACCGCAAGCCCCAGGCGGTAACCCAGGCCGGCGAGACACCGATCAGTCCCGGCCGGGCCTACCTGGCGCTCCTGGGACTGACCATGATGAATCCCATCACCGTCATCTACTTCGCCGCTCTCGTACTCGGCGACCAGAGCACGGCCGCACCAGATCACCTCCAACAAACGGTGTTCGTCCTCGCCGCGTTCGCCGCATCCGCCAGCTGGCAACTGCTCTTGGCCGGCGGCGGAGCACTGCTCGGCCGGGCATTGACCGGCAAACGAGGGCGGCTCATCACGACCGTGACCTCCAGCACCGTGATCTGCGCCCTCGCCCTGCACCTGCTCACCACCGCCCACTGAGCGTTCACCGAACACGCGACAAACGTTGTTGCTTCCGACTGACGTACGCATTCCACAGCGCCGGGCTCCACGTGGCCAGCGCGGTCCCAGTGTCGGAGAGGATCGGATCGTGTCGAACATCTTCACGGACTTCATCCGGGTCTACGCGCGGCCTGATAGCCACATCAACGAGGTCGAGGCGCAGTGGATCGCCTGGATGCTGCTCGGGCCCGGAGGCTCCTACTGGGTCCCCGTCGACATCCGATGCGGGCCGGAGGGACGCTACGCCGATATTCAGTACGGCTCCGGCAAGAGCCCCTCGATCGTGGATTTCTGTGATGACTACATCGGATACCGCTACAGCACGATCTGGGGGCGGCACTTCAACGAGGGCGGCACTCAGGATGTGATCTGGCAGGACGACGTCAACAACGGACCACGCCGGTTCTGCCGGTACGGCTTCGACGAAGTCCGCGTGACCACCGTGGACGGGCGACCACCCGCCGTGCCGGAGGCGTCGTGGCAGCGGCATCGCGAGGGCACCTGGCGGCTTCGGGTCGCCGGCAGCTACCGCACCGGCAACGAGCGTTCCGCTGACGTCGGGCCTTCCGCTACACCCACCGCGGATCTGCCGGATCCGGACCCAGAGCTCCTGCCACTACCGACACCGACCACTCCGACCACCGACGGCGAGGAATTGGTGGGCATCGACCCGCCCTGGCTCGCCCCTCTCGCCGACGGCCACCCGGCCGCCACGCTGATCGAGTTTCACTGGCGAGGCCGGCTCGTGCATCGGGCTTCGTTCCAGATGATCGAGCGTTACTTCGAAACAAGCCCTGAATGGCACCATCGAGGCGCCGACCACTGGGACAACTGCCTCGACCGTGAGTTCCTCCGATTCGCCGGCGCGACCGACCTTCTCCTCCCCGAGGAAATCTACGAACGCGACCAGAAGGACTGGGAATCAGATACCTGGTACCAGAAGTGATGATCGGCCCTGATAGGTGCTCTGCACGAGGCCTATTCTGCGGTGGAGCTCCGCAGGGGTCCCGGCGGTTACCCAGATTCCCGGCCTGTCGAGCATGTAACCGTGCGCGATATAGCGGTGAGTGTAGGCGCCGAAAAGGATCAGCCAGCCCGGATGCGCGCGCCGGAGGCCGTACAGTTCCGCCTCGATGTCCTCGGCTCTCATGAGGCGACCCGGGCCCAGACGACCTTCTGCGTGTTCTCGTGGCGGACGCCCCAGCCGGCCGCGAGCGCGTCGACGATCAGCAGGCCCCGCCCGCCTTCCGCGTCGGAGTCTCCGAACGCGTCCTTGATCTGGGGTTCGGCCGGTGATGAGTCCACCACTTCGATGAGCAGCGCGCCGGCTTCGGGGATCAGCCGGACGGTGAAGTCCTGACCGAGCCTGGCGGCGTTGGCCACCAGCTCACTCGTGACGGTGCTCGCGTCCTCCAGTAGCTCCGTCAGGCCCCATTCCTTTAGCCGGTCCTTGAGTACGAGGCGGGCGCAGGGGGCCGCTGCCGCATTCGGGCTGAGAGAGATTTCATACGGAAGACGCGATTCGATCACGAGACTTCCTCCGCGGTCGACGATTTCTCCTATCCCCCCAGGTCGCTGAGGGGATCGGTTTCTCAGCGTGTCTTGCCGCGGTTACCGTCGATACGGTTTCATCCCTACAGATCCCGACGGTCGAAAGTGGAGGTCAAACCGATGGGACGAGAACGAGAACTCGATCCGCGCGTCTCGGCGATCGCACAGTACGGCTATCGCCTCCGGTATTACCGGAAAAAGGCGAATCTGTCCCAAGATGCATTAGGAGCGCGATTCGGGGTGACCGGCCAGATGATCGGTCACATCGAGACCGCCAAGCGCCCGACCAGTCCGGAGATGTCCAAGGGCTTCGACGACCTCTTCGGCCTCGACGCCTACTTCGAGGAGCTCTGGTGGCACGTCCGCCGCGAACAGACCCCCAGCTGGTTCCGCGACTACGTCGCGGCTGAGGGCCGTGCCGCGTCCATCCGCCTCTTCGATCCGCTGCTGATCACAGGGCTGCTCCAGACCGAGGCGTACGCACGAGAGGTACTGCGCGCCGGACAGCCGGATGACAAGCTGGAGCAACTCGTGGCCGCTCGGCTGGCCCGCCAAGAGATCCTCGAACGAGAGGATCCGCCCTGGCTGGTCTTCGTCATCTCCGAGTCAGCGCTTCGGCGCGTCGTGGGTGGTCCCGACGTCATGCGCGAGCAGTACGCGCGGCTGCTTGAGCTGGCGGAGCGGCCGAACATCACGATCCATGTCCTGCCGGACGATGCACCCGTTTACCCGTCCGGGGGCTTCACCATCTTTAGCTTCGAGGAGGCACCCGACCTGGGGTATGCCGAGGCCGTTAATGGCCACGGCCCTCTGATCGAGCAGCGCAAGCCGATCGAGGGACTTAAAGTGATGTTCGACCTGATCAGATCTGCGGCTCTGCCGGCGGCGGCGTCGGCTGATCTGATCCGAGCCCTGATGGAAGGGACGTGAGCCGTGATGGATTTCCCCTCCCTCGACTGGCGAAAGAGCACCCGCAGCGGTCAGGAAGGCGGCACCTGTGTCGAGGTCGCAGTCCTCGGCCACGACAACCGGTCCGATGCATAACCAGGAGTCTCCGATGAGCTCAGTCCTGGTGGATTGGCGTCGAAGCAGCCACAGCGGTCAGGAAGGCGGAGAGTGTGTGGAGGCCGCCCTCCTCTGGCAGAAGAGCAGTCGCAGTGGTCATGACGGCGGAGAGTGCGTCGAGGTCGCTGTAGTCAGGGCCTGACGGTCATTCGGTCGTGAGGGCGACGGTCGGGGGGAGGCGGGCTGCTCGGACGGCGGGGTAGAGGCCTGCGAGCATGCCGACGATCAGGGTCGCCGCGAAGGCACCGCCTGGGGCCCAGGCCGGCACAGTCGGTGGCCAGCCTTGCCAGGTCGCGTAGCCGATCGTGACGGCTGTGCCGATGGCCAGGCCTGCCGTGCCGCCGAGGGCCGACAGGATGAGCGACTCCGCGAGGAACTGGGTGCGGATCTGGGCGCGGGTCGCGCCCAGGGAGCGCCGCAGGCCGATTTCGCCCCGGCGTTCCAGGACCGAGATGACCATTGTGTTGGCGACGCCCACGCCGCCGACCAGCAGCGCCACCGCGCCCAGGCCGAGCAGCAGCGTCGTGAACGTTCCGGCGGCGGCCGCGCGGGCGGCGAGTGCGTCCGAGGGGCGTGACACCGCGACCTGCTCCGGGTGCTCCGGGTTCACCGTGCGCGGGAGCACGTCCCGTACGGCGCCGACCGAACTGTCGGGGGAACGCTCGTAGAGCGTGGTCGGGTGGCCGTCGAAGCCCAGATGCGTACGAGCCGCCGCGAAGCCGACCAATGCGGCGCGGTCGATCTCGGGGGCGAGGGGGAGCGGATCGAGGATGCCGATGACGGTGAACCAGCGGTTCCCGACCCAGACGGGCATGCCGACGCGGTCGACGCCGAGTCGTTCCGCCGACACCGCGCCGAGGACGACAGCGGGGTAGCGGGCGGTCGCCTCGTTGAGCCACGTGCCGGTACGAACCCGCCCGCCGAGCGTGTGGAGCAGTTCCAAAGTGGTGGCCTCGACCGTGATGCCGCCGGTCTCCTCACGCGGGATGCGGTCGGTGCGGCGGACGGTGGCGGACAGGTCGCCGGTCGCGCTCACCGTCGTGACGGGGCCGATCCGGCCCACCACCGCGGCCGCGTCTACCGGGAGCGTCGTCGCGCCTCCGCTGATCGTCTCGGCCGCCTTGACGCGGAGCAGGTTGGTGCCGAGCCGGTCGAGTTGCCGCAGCAGACGTTCCTGACCCGACGCGGAGATGCCGATCACCGCGACCATGGTGGCGATGCCGATCGCGATTCCCAGGGCCGACAGGGCGACGCGGGCGGGCCGGGACCGCAGTCCTGACGCGCCGGTGCGCGCGACGTCGCGGGGGCGGAGCCGGGCAGGGGCGAGTGGTGCCGTCACCGTGGTTCGTCCTTCGTCAGCGCGGCGACGCGGCGATGCCCCGCGCCGGTTCCGTCGTCGGCGGTGACGCGGCCGTCGCGCATTCGTACGCGGCGCGGGCACCACTCGGCGATCTCGGGGTCGTGGGTGATGAGGACGACCGTCGTCCCCCGTACGTGCAGGTCGCGGAGTACGGCCAGAACCTCGGAGCCCGAGGCCGAGTCGAGGCTGCCGGTCGGCTCGTCGGCCAGGAGCAGCGGAGGGTCGCCGGCCACCGCACGGGCGATCGCGACCCGCTGCTGCTCGCCGCCGGACAACTGGTGCGGCCGGTGGTCGAGGCGGTGGCCGAGGCCGACGCGTTCCAGGGCGGCGCGGGCGCGTTCGCGGCGGAGGCGCGGGGCCATGCCGGTGTACAGCAGTCCGTCGGCGACGTTGTCGAGCGCGGACGTACCGGCGGCGAGGTGGAACCGCTGGAAGACGAAGCCGAGGTACGTGGCGCGCAGCGCCGACAGCCGCCGGTCGCCCCGGCGCCCGGAACCCGGTGCCGACACGTCGTGTCCGGCGATGCGCACGGTGCCCGACGACGGCCGGTCCAGCGTGCCGATCAGGTGGAGCAGCGTCGACTTGCCCGAGCCGGACGGGCCGACGATGGCGAGCAGTTCGCCGGGCTCGACGGCCAGGTCGACCCCGCGCAGGGCCTCCACTCGGCCGTGGCGTTTGGTCACGCCCTCGACTTCGATGATGGGGGTCATGGGGCGGGCACCTCGACGTTCATGCCGGGGGTCAGTCCTGTCCTGGAGATCTCCGCCCGGCCGTGGCGTTTGCTCACGCCCTCCGCTTCGACGATGAGCGTCATGGGGCGGGCTCCCCGACGTTCATGCCGGGGGTCAGTGCCGCCCGGGAGATCTCCACTCGGCCGTGGCGTTTGGTCACGCCCTCCGCTTCGACGATGAGCGTCACTGGGCCGGCACCCCGACCTTCATGCCGGGCGTCAGGCCCGCCCCGGAGATCTCCACCCGGCCGCCGCCGTACATGCCGGTCGTCACGGCGACGATCCGCCGCGTACCGCCCGGGTCGACGACCTCGACGCCGAACCCGCCTTCCCGCAGTGCCAGCAGGGCCTCGACCGGCACGCTCAGCACGTCACTGCGGCGGCGGCTCTCCATCGTCACCGTCACCGGTGCCTGGTCCAGCGTGCTCGACCGCTTCCCGCCGGTCAGTGTGATCTCGACGTCGATGGTCGCCGACGGGCTCTGGCCCGATGTGGGAGTGTCGCCCTGGGTGTTCTTCTTGTGGGCGACGGTTCCCACCGAGGTGATCCGTCCGGTCGCGGTCGCGCCGCCGGGGAGCTGCACGGAGACGGTACGGCCCTTCTGGGCCGTCTCCTGCTCGTCGGCGTCCAGGTCGACGTGGACGACGTGGTGGGTGCCGGTGACGGACAGGACCGGCCGCCCGGGGCCGATCCGGTCGCCGACCGCCGCCTTCGCCTCGACGACCCGGGCGTCGGACGGCAGGAACACGACCTGCGCGGCGTCGACCGACCCGGTCTGCTTCAGGCCCTTGTCCTTCTGCCAGCGGCGTACGGCCCGAGCGGTCGCGGCGGAGAACGTCCGGTCCACGGTCAGCCCGTCGCCGTACCCGAGGTCCTGGAGGGCGTTCTCCAACTGTCGTACGTCGGGGCCGGCCGTGACGCCCGGCCCGAGTGTCCGGTACAGGGGCACGGTGCCGTGCATCAGCACCACGGGCCGACGGTCGACCGCGTACAGAGTGCCGCCCTGCCTGACCACCCGGCCCTGGGAGGGGACCGACGTGACCGTACCGGCGGCCTGTGCGGTGATCCGGCGTTCGGCGGCATACGTCAGCGTGCCGTCCACCGTGATCGTGTCGATCAGGTCGCCGCGCCTGATGTCGGCGGCCGACAGCGCCGTCCGATCGGGGGACCGCGGGCCCTGCTCCCCGGAGTCGAAGAGGAGGGCGCCACCGGCCACCCCCGCCGCCACGAGCGCCACGGCGCCGATGACGAACGGGACGCGTCTCATCCGCCCGTGCCCATCGTCTTGCCGCATTCCTTCATCGCCGCCTCCATCCGGGCCTTGTTCTTCACGCCGCTCAGATCCGGCGGCGGTCCGCCGAGGGAGCCGGGCTTGGGATCGGGCCAGTCGAAGCCGCGTGCGCGCATGCACCGGGCGAGCTTCAGGAACCGGTCCCGGGTCTGCGGGTCGTTCGGGTCGACTACGTAGCCGCCCATCGCCTTGTGCCACTGGGCGCAGGCGTCCATCGCGTGCTGCGGGATCGCGATGCCGCCCGAGGGGATCTTCTTCGGGTCGTCGGGGTAGTTGGGCACGCCGTTCTGCCGCAGGCAGCGCGCGTACATCAGCCGGGCCTTCTCGGGCGAGAGGGACGCCGATGCCCGCGCACGGGCAGAGGCCTTCCCGCCTCCCGCGCTGGCGACGCCGTCGCCGGACCCGCCGCCGCCACACGCGGCGACCAGCAAGAACGGCAGGACGAGCAGGGACGATGTGCGTTTCATGGACAACTCCTCGGTGTCTCAGAGGCGGTTGAGGGCATGCGGAAGTACCCGCCGGTCATCGTCGGGACCGGCGAGAGGTCGAGCTCTCAGGAGCGCGCGATCGGACCCGGCGGAACGGGCGCGATCGACAGGTGTTCGCCGGTCAGGGCCGCGCCGGGCAGTCCTTGGAGCGCGGCCATGGGTGCGGGTCACGGCCGGGTGCGGCGACCAGGAGTGCCTTCCCTGGTTCGGTCAGCCATCCTTCGTGGACGTGCCAGGAGGCGGGTACGTCGGAGCGGGGTCCCTTCAGCGGCACCGCGAAGACGCCGATCACGACGCCGCGCCGGCTCAGCATCGACCGCACCTCGCCGACGGTCCGGTTGGCGAAGGACTCGCACTGCAGCGGCTCGCCGAGGTTGTTCAGCTGCCCGAACGCCACGAACCGCTCGCCGGGCCGCCCCTTCCGGCCGAGCATGACGCGCGCCTTGCCGCGATATCCCACCGGGATCTTCAACCCGATCGCGCAGCTCCAGGAGTCCTCACAACCTCCCGGGCGGGTGATGGGCGAGATCAGGTCCTTCCGGCGGGCGATCTCCTCATTGGTCAGGCCGTTGTATCTCTGGTCGAAGGGCGGCATGACGGATCCGACGAGACCCGGCGACACCGGTTTCACCGTGAGGGAGACGTTGATGCCGCGGTCGCGGAGCTCCTTGGCGTACCGGGCCGGATCGGCGAAGAGCTGTTTGACGGTGATGACGTAGTAGCCGCCCTCCTGCCGGATGTCGAGGGCGTTCGCCGCATGGGGACCGAGTACCCCGGGCAGCATCCAGCTGACCGCCACGGCACAGGCCGCGAACGCGGCGATGAGCGGCACGGCGAACCGGCGCCGCAACAGGCGAGAACGCGTACGAACGACGGAGCGGGCCGGGGCGTCGGTCGTGATCTCCCGCAGCAGTTCGCGCGCTCCCGTGGTCATTCCGGGGCCGGGGTCGGGGGCGATCCGGGCGACCAGGCGGTCGATATCCCGCTTCATCGGCGCTCCTCCACGAGTGCGGTGGCCCGCGAGCCGTACCGGGTGACGTCGAGCCCGGCCGAGTCGAGCTCCTTGGCGAGGCGCTTGCGGGCGCGGTGCAGCTGGACGCGTACGGCGCCGCGCGACCGGCCCAGGACCGTGGCGGCCTCGGATGGGGTGAGGCCTTCCCAGCCGACCAGCGAAAGCAACTCGCGGTCGTCGTCGCCGAGCCGCCGGAACGCCGTGCGGACCGCGTCGACGTCCTGGCCGCCGGCGGCGTTTCCTCGGCCCACGCGCTCAGCTCCGCCCGCAGCCTCGTGGCGAGGGCGGTACGCCGGGACTCCCCGCGCCGGTGGTTGGCGAGCACCCGCCGCGCCACGCCGTACAGCCACAGCCGGGCCTCGTCGCCGTCCGGGATGTCGGCCACCCGGCGCCAGGCGGTCGCGAACGTCTCGGCGATCGCGTCCGCCGCGTCGTCCGGAGAGTCGGTCCGCCGCCGGACGTAGCTGAGCACGGCCGCGTAGTGCGCCATGTACACCGCCTCGAAACGCTGCTCGGGGTCGGGTGGACCCATGCCACGGTCCTTCCGATGGGGGCTCGTCGACCAAGCAGATGTCCGGATATCGAGGACTGTTACATGGCTTTTAGCGATCTCCTACCGTTCGTGGCCCGAGGTCAGCCAGCCGGTGTAGTCGCGGACGGCCCGTTCGACGCTGTACGCGGGCTCGAAGCCGGTGTCCTCCCGCAGGCGGGTGATGTCGAGGTAGACGTCCTGTGCCGGAGCGCCCGGGCTGCGGCCGTCCGGCAGGTCGATCGCCGGGGCGTCCGGGAGGACGGTCCGGATGGCGGTGACGACCTCGGCATTGGTCGTCACCCGGCCGGAGCCCACGTTGTACGTGCGATGGTTCAGGTTCTCGGCCGTCTGGAGGAGGGCGATGGCCCGGCCGCAGTCCTTGACGTAGCAGTAGTCGCCCCCGTCGCCTGCGTACGCGGGGCGGCGCGGCGCCGAGAAGTCCGGCACCTCGCCCCGTACGGCGGCGTGGATGAGGCCGGGCACCGCGAAGAACACCGACTCCGGGCGGCCGAGCGGCCCCCAGATCCCCGCGATGCGGAGGTTGACCAGGTCCAGGTCGGACCGCTCGGCGGCCGAGGTCGCCAGGAGCTCGGCGCTCTTCTTGAACGCGGGGATCGGGTGGGGCGCCGTCATGGGCAGGGGCGCGTCCTCCTGGAACGGGACGTCGTCGACGCCGGCGTAGACGCCGATCGTGCTGGCGACGCAGACGCGCCGCACGCCCCACGCCGAGGCGGCCCGCAGCGCGTTGAGCAGGCCCCGCAGGTTGACCTCGAATTCGTCGACCGGGTCCAGGGCCCCGATGGACGCACTGGCGAGATGCACGATCCCGGTGATCTCGTGGCGCTCGCCGAGGCCAAGGAACGCCTCCCGGTCGGTGACGTCGAGGTCTTCCACGACGATCCGTTCGTCGAGGAAGGCGGGGATCCGGGCCGTACGGCGCCGGGTGAGCACACAGGACTCGCCGAGGTCGAGCAGTGCGCGGGCGGTGTGGGAGCCGATGAAGCCGAGCCCACCGGTGATGAGGATCATGGTCGTCCTTAAACCGAAGTCATTAGTGTGCTAATGAGACGGTAGCGGGAAGGTCATTAGCATGCAATCGACCTCTAGGATCGGTACGTGGAAGAGTTCCTGACCCTGCTCACCCAGGCGCACAAGCTGCTGGCCGCCGCCTCCGACGAGGCGATGAGCCGCCACGGCGTCCGGATCGGCCAGAACCTCATCCTCGAGGTGCTCTGGGACACCGACGGCCTGACGCCCGGCGAGATCGCCGCCCGCGCCCGCCTCCCGATCACCACTCCGACGATCGTGAACACCGCCACGCGCATGGAGGCCGCCGGCCTGCTCACCCGCCGCCGCGACCCGAACGACGGCCGCCTCGTCCGCCTCTACCTCACCGACCGCGCCCGCGCCGCCCAGCGCCCGATCCAGGAGGCGCGGGCGGGGCTGGAGGAGCACGCCACCGCCACCCTCACTGACGAAGAGCGCCGCCATCTCCGCAACGCTCTCACCAAGATCATCAGTCGACTCGCCGCAAATCCGGTCGATTCGGAAGGATGACCTTGTTCGTCGAGGAGTCGTCGCGAATATCTACATCCGCTGACGGCGTTCTAGCGCTCTGCGCCGAAGTGTTCCCTGACGAGCCCGTGCCTGACCGCGCGCGTCTCGTACTTGAGGACGTTTTCGCTGCGGGTGAGGAGTCTTCCTGGGGCTTTCTTTCGGATGCGTTAGGTTCGGCGGCGGGTCGTGAGCCGGCCGCTCAGCGCTGTTGTTCGCGCGCCTGGCCTGGAAGGACTCCAGGAACAGCTTGAGGATGAGGCCCGGCGGTCCCAGGATCAGCACGATACCGGCGAGGATCATGACGCCCGCGAAGAAACTGCGCAGGATGAGCGACTCGGAGACGGCCACCTCAGGATGGGCCGAGTCGTAGCGGATCCGCACCCGAGCACCCACGGGTTTATCGCCGTTGGCCCACATCTCGTGCTGGGTGCCGTCTGCGGCGGTGAACCTGACGGTCATCTTGGTCACGGTGCTGCCCGGAGCGGCGTGAAGCGTTTGCTTGGAGATCACCGTGCCGACGGCGGTCCGTCCGCGCGCGGACAGGGCCGAGTCGTCGCTGAGTTCCCGAACGCCGTCGCGTATGACGCCGCTGCCGATCGTGATGAAGAAGACCGCGACCGCGACTCCCAGCAGCTTCACGACGACCGACGCGAGGGGCAGCGACCACCTCGCCGACCGTCGCAATCCCGACCTCCTGCGCTTCGGGTGTGGTGTCCCACACCACCGCGCGGGATCAGGGTTCGCCATCGAGCGTAAACCGCGACCGGCAGGTACTCAATGGCTCGGCCGATCCTGACCACCTACGTGCGGGTGGCGAACACACCCGGCACGCGACCGCCACCGGCCGGCGCCCTTACCTCACGACGCCGGTGCGGTCCGTCGGCTCATCCGACGGTCGATGACATGCGCGACGGCACCCGCGACCATGAACAGCGGGCACAAGGCGAGAACTACGCCCCCCACCATCTTCCATACCGCCAAGAAGTGGCGCTTCGTCAGCGACTCCGTGACGGCCACGTCGGGATCGGCGGGGTCGTACAGGACGCGTATCTGGGCACCCACGTGGTGGTCGCCGCCGACGCCCACCACATGCACGGTGCCGTCGGCGGCGGTGAACCTGACCTTCATCGGCTTGGCGTCGGTGACGATCGGCATGTGCCCGCGTACCTGCTTGGCGACCACTGTGGCGACGGCGGTCCGCCCATGTCGGTTCAAGGCCGAGGCGTCGTCGTACGCCCGCGACCCACTGCGTACGATGCCGATGGCCCCCGTGATGACGAAGACGGCGGACGCCACAGCCAGCAGTCCCGCGGGGATCGCGGCCAGCCATAGCGCCCACTTCGTCGACCGTCGCATTCCGACTCCCTGCGTTGCGCACCATCGCTCAGGACGAGGGCCTGCCGTCGAGCCTAAACCGGGTCCGTCGGGTGCTCAATGGCGTCCGAAGGTGGCGCCCCCGCCGGTCGGGCATCGATGATGACCTCCACAAGGAACCGTGCACGCTCCGGGAGGGGTGTTGGAGCTTCGGGACATCGAGATCTTCCTGATGCTGGCGCAGGAACTGCATTTCGGCCGTACGGCCGAGCGGCTGTGCGTCACCCCGGCCCGGGTCAGCCAGTCGATCAAGAAGCAGGAGCGCCGGCTCGGCGCGCCGCTGTTCGATCGCACCTCGCGGGTGGTGCGGCTGACGTCGGCCGGGGAGCAGCTGTATCGCGACCTCAATGCCGGTTACCGGCAGATCATGGACGGGCTCGAAGCCGTGTCCGCCGCCACTCGCGGCACTTCCGGCACCCTGACGCTGGGCACCATGGGCCTGCAGGCCTGGATGATCAGGGGGATCGTCGACATGTTCCGGGAACGCTGTCCTGCGGTCCGGCTCGAACACCGCGACATCAACCCGGTCGACCCTCTCGCGTTGTTTCGCTCCGGCGAGATCGACATCGGTCATGTCTGGCTGCCGGTCCGCGAGCCCGACCTGACCATCGGCCCGGTCACCCACACGTCGGCGATCGTCCTCGTGCTCGCCACCACTCACCCTTACGCGTCCCGCGAGTCGGTCTGCCTGGAGGATTACGGCGACCTCACCTTCGTCGCGCACAGGTCCCCGATCCCCGCGTACATGGAGGAGGTGTTCCAGCCGTTCCACACGCCCGCGGGCCGCCCCATCGCCCGGGGCCCGGTCATCGGGAACTGGGACGAGCAGCTGAAAGTGGTGAGCGCCGGGCAGGCCGTCATCGCGTCCGCGGCGGAGGCGGCCCGCTTCTACTCCTGGCCCAACCTCGCCTTTCTCCCCGTCCGCGATGCCCCACCGTTCTCCTGGGCCCTGGTCTGGCGCACCGCCGCGGAGAACCCGCTCATCCAGGCCTTCGCCCAGGCCGCCGCCGACGCCGTACGCCTCACAGCGCAGGATGACTCGATCACCCTCGGCGACGACTCATGAGGCGGAGGGCGGGGCGTTCTACGGCGTAGAAGCCGAGTGTCGCGGCCGCGATGGTCAGGGCGGTGATGACGGGGAACTCGGTGAGGAAGTCGCCGGTGAAGGCGACGTGGCCGGTGGCCTTGTACCAGGTGACGGAGACCGCGACCTGCCAGAGGAAGACGCCGTAGGAGACGCGGCCCAGGAAGCGCATGACGCGGTTGCCGAGGATCCGGTCGATACCGGAAGGGGAGGACAGCGCCACGGGGGCGACGAAGAAGGCCGCGACCAGGCCGTACAGCAGGACGCGCAGTTCCGACGTCCAGGTCGTGTCGAGGGTGGCCAGGTCGGAGGGGCCGGTGAGCGGCGAGGCGGCGACGCAGTAGAGCACGCCGGCGACGGCCCAGCAGGTGCCCCAGGACCGCGCGACCGTACGGCAGAACCGGACCGGTGCCGCCGCGCCCGTACGGGCCCAGACGGTCACCACGGACAGCGCCATGCCGATCGCGAACCAGGCGAAGTAGCGCGGCACCAGCACGCCCAGCTGGATCGACAGGTGCGGCGTGAACATGAAGATCGTGAAGACGAACGACACCGCCGCGTACGCCGCGATGCCACGCAGCAGGCGGCGGGCCCGCCGGTCGGTCTCCGCCTCCCTGCGGGCGTAGCGTCCGAGAAGGGCGGCGGTGACGGGCAGCAACGCGTACCAGGCGGCCTCGACCGTGAGGCTCCACATCTGGCCGAGCCCCGACGGGCCGAGGTAGGTGCCCCACCACGGGTGCGGGTCGTAGGTGTACGTGAGGGTCAGCAGCTTCAGCCACGTCCACGGGTCGCGCGTGTGGTCCGTCAGGATCGTGGCCATGACGAAGCCGACGACGAGCCAGTACGCCGGCAGGATCCGCACGGCGCGCCGCCACAGGTAGCGGCCCGTACGCGGCCGGCGGTGCCCGTCGAGGAGCAGTTCCGCAGCCCACGGGCGGTACAGCAGCAGGCCGGACAGGGTGAAGAAGACCGGTACGCCGATCGCGCCGCCGGACAGCAGGTAGGCCGTCGCGTCGTGCTTGAACGTGTGGCCGGTGTCGGCGGCGACGTGGAAGACCAGCACCGCGAGCGCGGCGACGGCCCGGACGCCGTCCAGCGCGTTCTGGTGGCCGGAGATCGCCGGGAGGCCCGTGACCGGCGCGGATCGCGTCGTGGTCATGGCGCCTTGCGGAGTACGAGCAGCAGGTTCCAGGTGAGGACCTCGCGGACGCCGGGCACCCGCACGACCGGGGCGGCCCAGCCGGGGAGGTAGCGCGGCGTCGCCGCCTCGACGGTGACGCCGTCGCGGGCGTGCGCCCAGCGGAGGGCGGCGGCGACCGAGACGGGGTGGAGACTGTGGCCGTACCGGTTCTTGGGCGGCCGGCCGTGCCGCCGCTCGTACCGCCGGGCGGCCCGGTGCCCGCCGAGGTAGTGCCAGGGCGAGGTCTCGTGGCCGCCCCAGGGGGACAGCCAGTTGGTGAAGGCGAGGAAGACGACGCCGCCGGGGCGGACGACGCGGACCATCTCGTCGCCCATCCGCCACGGATCTGGAACGTGTTCCAGGACGTTCGAGGAGAAGCACACGTCGACGGAGCCGGAGGCGAGCGGCAGGCTCAGCGCGGTGCCGAAGACGGAGCCGGGCGGCGGCGGGCCGTGGCGGGTCAGCTCACCGGCGTCGCACTCGACGCCGACGCACCGGGCGCCCGCGTCGCGCAGCGCGGTGGTGAAGAAGCCGGGGCCGCTGCCGACGTCCGCGATGACCCTGCCGTCGAGGGGCGTGTACCGGCTGAGCTGGGCGATCGTGTCGGCGGCGAGCAGCCGGTAGAACCCCTCCGGGTCGGACTGCTCCTCGCGGAACGCGCGCAGCAGGCGTACCGAGCGGGCGAGCGTCGCCCGGTGAGGAGCGGTCGGCAAAGGGGACCTCCGGGAGCCTGAGGCCAAAATCCTACGCCCGGGTAACGTACTCATCACGACAAACCGGCATAACCACCCATCAATTGCGCGGTCTTCTAGAATCCGGTCTCATTCGTGGCGGGAGGTCAACGTGCGGCGCAACGTCGGAGTGGTCCTGACCGGTGCCGGGGCGTTCTTCCTCGCCTTCGCCGCACTCATGCGGTTCTACGTCGCGGGCCAGGTCATCGCCGCGCCGGCGAACTTCTTCCAGCAGTCCACGCTCGAGGCCTCCAACGCGTCGTACCTGGACACCGCCACGCTGAAGATCCGCAAGGGCGTGCACCTGACGGCGGTCAACACGGTCCGCGGTGACGTACGGGCGGCGAGCGGGAAGATCGCCGTCTGGGACTCCTTCACCTCGATCGAGGACCCGGCCACGAAGAAGAGCGTGGAGATCCAGCAGCAGCGCGCGGCGTTCGACCGCCGCACCGGCACGCTGTACAACGTCCGGGGCGCGTCGGTGGGCGGCGACACGACCGTCCGGCAGTCGGGGATCGGGCTGTTCTGGCCGATCGGCGTGAAGAAGCAGACGTACCAGTACTTCGACCTGTCGACGCAGCGCCCGTGGCCGGCGACGTACGCGGGGGAGGAGCGGATCCAGGGCCTCCGGGCCTACCGCTTCGTCCAGCGGATCCCCCCGACCGTGACCGAGTCCGTCAAGGGCGGGGTCCCCGCCGCCCTGCTCAAGGTGAAGAAGCCGAAGCGGCTCCCGGGCTATGACAAGAAGACCGGGAACGTCGCCGCGGACCGCGTCTACGACGCCACCGTGACGCTCTGGGTCGACCCGCGCACCGGCGGCCAGGTGAGCCAGGAGCAGCGGATCCGCACGGTGCTGCGCACCAGGGACGGGGTGGACCGGCTCGTCGCCGCCGACCTCGACCTGAAGATGACCGACGCGAGCCAGAAGTCCCTCGTGCACATCGTCAAGAGCCAGGCGTTGAAGATCACGCTGCTGCGGATGGTCCTGCCCCTCGGCGGCGCGGGCCTCGGCCTGGTCCTGCTCGTCGTCGGGCTGGTGCTGGCCGTCCCCGGCCGGCAGACCATCATCCCCCTGCCCGACGACACGACGAAGGCGGACGGCCTGAGCCCGGCCGCCCGCCCTCGTTCCGGCGGCTGAATTTGGCCGCCCGCGGCTGATCAGCCGTCGATGCGGTGCTGCGTCCAGAAGGACGTCAGGTCGGTCGAGGTCGCGGCCTGGGCCGCCGCCTTGAACTCGGCCGTCGTCGACACGCCGTACCAGTGCGACTGCGCGTACGAGCGCAGCAGGTTGGCCATCGCCGTCGTCCCGATCACTCGGCCGAGGTCGTGGAGCGCGCACTTGCCGTACGTGTACACGACCGTGCCGTAGCGGCTCGAGTGGGCGTCCCAGTACGCCATCGAGTTGCTGATCTTCTCGGCGGACGACGCCCAGGAGACGCTGTTCCAGCAGCCCGAGCCGCTGATGCCCTGGTACAGGTCGGTGGCGTAGTCGGCGAACGCCTCGTCCAGCCACGGGTCGTTGTACTCGTCGTCGCCGACGATGCCGTACCACCACTGGTGCGCCAGCTCGTGCGCGAGCGCGGTGGAGCTGACCAGGTCGAGGATGAAGCCCGGGTACTCCATGCCGCCGAACCAGAAGTTGTTGTCCAGGATGACGTCGACCTCACCGTACGGGTAGGCCCCGAACCGCCCGCTGTGCGCGTCGACCGCCGACTTCGCCGTGCTCAGCATCGACTGGGCGGAGCTCGAGCTGATCGAGCTCACCCGGTAGACGTTGATCTTCACGCCGTTCGGCGAGGTCCCGGAGACGACGCTGTACGGCCCGGCCCCCCACGCGAAGTCGCGGACCTTCGTCGCGGTCGCCGTCGTGATGGTGCGTCCGGACGACCCGGGCGTGTCCACCGACGTGCCGGTCGCCGGGACGCTGATGGAGGTCGGGTGGTCGAGCGTGACCTTGAAGTCGCTGGCGAGGCTGTAGAACGACTCGCCGTTGTTGGTGTACGGGTCGAGGTGCCAGCCCGCGCCGTCCCGGATCGCCAGCACCGGCAGGGCGTTGCCGATGAAGTTGTACGACCCGTCGCGCCCGAACCGGTCCGCGCCGCTCGGGACGGCGATGCTCAGGTCGAACCCGATCGACCCGCTCTGCCCCTGGCTCAGCGGGCTCGGCAGCGTGACCTTGAGGGCCGTGCAGCTCACCTCGAGCGAGCCGGCGGTGCCGCCGGTGACGTTCGACACCGTGATCGGCGTCGTCGGGCAGCTGCCGTGATAGTTGTCCCACAGCCGCAGGTAGACCTCGGTGAGCGGGGTGGCCGACGCGTTCGTGAAGCTCACGCTCTCGTGCCCGGTCCAGCTCGAACCACTGCTGTTGCTGGTCAGGTTGACCGTGTACGACGGCGTCGCCGGCGTCCGTACGGTGTCCGCGGCCGCCCGTGCCGTGACGTGCGGGGTGGAGGCGTGAGCCGCCACCGCCGGCGTCAGCGCGGTCGCCGCCGAGGCGAGCACCGCGATCAAAGTCTTCTTCACTTGTGACTCCTGGTGATGAGAGGGGCCCCGCGCGTTGGACGCGCGGGGCCCCGATGGATCACGGTCAGGATGCGTTGATGGCGACGTCGTCGAGTACGAAGCTCGTTTGCAGTGCCGAGTCCTCGGTGCCGCTGAACGATAGCGTCACGGTCTGGCCGGCGTAGGACGACACGTCGAAGGTCTTGTTCACGTATCCGCTGGCGGCGTTGGCGTTGCTGTACGTCGCGAGGGTGGTGCTGCCGATCTTGACGGTCAGTTTGTCGTAGACGGTGCTGCCGGATTCGGCGGTGTCGATGTGGAGCCAGAAGCTGAGCGAGGCCTTGCATCCGGAGGGGATGGTGACGGACTGGGTGGCGCTGTCGGTGTGGGTGGTGCCGTATCCGTCGAGCCAGGCGAAGTAGCTGCCGGAGTGGGCGGTCTCACCGCTGCCGGTGGAGGACACGACGCCGGAGGTCGTCGTCCAGGGCGTGGTGCCGGACTCGAAGCCACCGTTGGTGACCTTGTTGCCTGAGGAGGAGCAGCCGCCGCCGACCGGGTTCACCGTCCACGTGAACGACGTGGTGCCGGTCAGGTTGGAGGTGTTCTTCGCCGTCACGGTCACCGAGGAGGTCCCGGCGGTGGTGGGCGTGCCGGAGATCAGGCCGGTCGAGGAGCTGATCGACAGCCCGGCGGGCAGGCCCGTCGCGCTGTAGGTCAGCGTCTGACCGTTCGGGTCACTGGCCTGGATCTGCAGGCTCGCCGCCGTGCCGACCGTGCTGGTCTGGTTGCCGGGGTTGGTCACCGTCGGGGCGCCGGGCTGGCCGGGGCAGGTGCCGGGGACCGGGTCGCTGCCGGTGACGCTGACCGCCGCCCAGGCGGCGTTCACGGTGTTGTACTCGGTGCAGTGCGTGCCGTACAGGTCCGCCGCGGCCTTCAGCGAGTCGGTGCGGGCTTGAGCGTAGTTCTCGCTGCTGTTGGCGTACGACGCGAGCGCCTTGTACCAGATCTTGCCGGCCTTGTCGTTGCCGATGCCCGTGACGGTCGAGCTGTTGCACGTCGGGCTGTTGCCGTACCCGTGGTCGCCGCTGCCTACCGCCAGCAGGAAGAACCAGTGGGTCAGTGGGCCGAGCGAGTAGTGCGGGTCCAGCGAGCCGTTGCTGCTCGAGTAGCAGTTCGGCGAGTTGCCGTCGAGCGAGGGGTTGTACATGTAGCGCAGCGGCTTGTTGTCGCCGTTGATGTTGATCAGCTCGCCCATGGTGTAGTCGGGCGTGTCCTTGGCGTTGTTCGCGTAGAACTCCACCATGGTGCCGAAGATGTCGCTGGTGCCCTCGTTCATGCCACCGGTCTCGCCGCTCTCGTCCCAACCGGTGAGAGCGCCGCTGACGCCGTGGCTCATCTCGTGGCCGGCGACGTCGATCTCGACAAGCGGACGGTTGTTGCCGGAGCCGTCGCCGTACGTCATCTGGGAGCCGTCCCAGAAGGCGTTGACGTAGGCGTTCCCGTAGTGCGTACGGGACGGCACACCCGCGCCGTTGCCGAAGATGCCGTTACGGCCCTGGACGTTCTTGTAGTAGTCGAACGTCTCCGCCGCGCCGTAGTGCGCGTCGACGCCGGCCGAGGCCGCGTCGCTGTTCGTGCCGTTGCCGAACGTCCCGGTGGAGTTGCTGAAGGTCGTCCCGGTGCCGCTCGTCGCGTGGTTCAGGTTGGTGGTGTACCCGTTGCCGTGCGAGGGGTCCTTCATCGACCACGTGCTGCCGGACTGGGTGAGGTCGATCGACACGGTGCCGCTGTAGATCGAGTTCCCGGTGCCGGCGGTGAGGGCCGAGACTCCGCCGTTCGGCGCGGCCTTCGCGCGGGCTTCGGCGGCGCGCTGCTGGGCAGGCGACAGCAGGGTGTCGATCTCATCCCGCTTGGTGACGACCTTGCCCTTGACCGCGTCCACCAGCACGTGCAGCACGCTCGGCGTACGGTCGGCGCGCACGCCGCGTACGACGGTCTCCCAGACCAGCTGGGAAGACCGGCCGGTGGCCCACACGGCGAGGTGCGGCGTGCCGACCTTGGAGACCGTGCCCGCCAGCTGCCCGCGGGACGTACTCGCGGCGGTGGCGGCGGCGACGCGGGGCGTCGTCGACACGGCCGCGGCCGGGGTGGCGGTGTTCAGCCCGCGGTAGGCCCCGCCGGGTTTGAGGTGGACGATGAGGTCGCCGCCGTAGACCGGCAGGCCGTGGAACGTCCGGTCGAAGCGGACGTCGGCGGCGCCGTTCTTGGCGACCACGACCGTGCGCGGCGTGAAGGCGTCACCCGACTTCACGTGGGCGGTGCCCTTGTGCGCGGCGAGGGCCTGGCGGGCTTCGGCGACGACCTGCTTGCGGGTGGAGGGGGACGGGTTCACGGTGAAGTCGTTCTTCGTGAACGCCGAGTGCCCGGCAGGCTGCGGTTTGGCAGGGGACTTGGCGGGAACCTGGGACGGGGCGGCGCCGGCGACGGGCGCCGACAACAGTCCGCCCGCGACGGCGAGGACGGCCGTGGCCGACACCGTCGCGATGCGTCGTTTGGACATTGGCGGAGAATCCTTTCGCCAAAGGGGGTGGGCCCGCGCCATCGCGGGCAGGCGGAAGGGACAGGGGCTGGGTCTCCCGGGTCGGGAGACCGTGGACAGGGGCTGGGCCCTCCGGGGTCGGAGGACCGTGGATCGGCCTCCCGGGTCCGGGGGACCTTGGGCAGAGTGTCCGTATCCGAACGAACGCTGAAAAGCCCCTCAACGGAGGGATAGGGAAATCCCTACGCCGTCCGGTCCTCCGGACGCGGCACGGCGATGATTCGGGTCAGTCCGACTCGGGAGCGCACCCCCAACTTGCGGTACGACCTGGTCAGCGCGGCCTCGACCGTCTTGATGCTCACGAACAGCCGGGCCGCGATCTCCCGGTTCGTCGCACCCTCGGCGACCAGCGTCGCGACCCGGCGCTCCATGCCGGACAGCGCCCGCATCGGATCGCCGTCCCCGATCGCGGGCGGAGAGCCCAGGTCGAGCCGGTCCAGCTCCGAGGTGACCGCGGCGATCCACGGCGCGGCCTTGGCGCGCAGCAGCACCCGCCGTGCGCCGTGCAACGCCTCCCGCGCGGCGGCCGCGTTCCCGGCGCGCAGGTACAGGCGGCCGAGCTCCAGCCGGGCCCGGCCCTCCTCGATGGGATAGGGCAGCGCGGCGAGGGCGGTGACGGCCCGTTCCATGCAGTGGAGCGCCACCTCGACGTCACCCCGCGCCGCCGTGACGACGGCGGCGGCCCGGTCCAGGGTGGCCAGGACGCTCCGCCGGCCGAGCCGTACGGCGTCCCGCCTGGTCTCCTCGATCAGCTCCTCGGCCTCCGCGATCGCCCCGGTCGCGGTCAGGGCCTCGGCGAGGTCGGCGTGCCAGCGCCGCAGGGCGGGCTCGGCCAGGCCCTGCGCGGTCTCCAGCCTGCGCACCCGGCGGAGGGCGTCGACCGCTCCGGCCGCGTCGCCGCGTAGCAGCCGGATGTGCCCGAGTGCGTGCAGCGTCGTTGGTAGGAACAGCAGGTCGCCGTCGTCCTCGCTGTGCCCGACACCGCGTTCGGCGGCGGCCAGGCCGCGATCGAGCGAGCCGCCCGCCGCCTCCGCGAACGCCACCGCGCACCAGGCGGGTCCCTGGCTCAGCTCGCTGTCCTCGGCCAGCCGCAGGCATTGGTAGGCCAGGTCCAGGGCGCGGTCGCAGCGGCCACGCGCCATCTCGACCTGCGCCGACCCGTACAGGCACATGAACAGGCTCTCCACCGCGCCGCGCTGGCGCACCGCGTACGTCAGCGAGCGCAGTTCGCCGCGTGCCTCCTCCAGCCGGTCGTGCAGCAGATGATGCCGGTACCGCAGGTAGACGGGGCCGTTGTGGCCGAGCCTGATCGCCGGATCCTGGGGTCCGGCCAGCGCCCGCGCCATGGTCCGCTCCGCCTCCGGCGACCCGATGTGGAACTCCAAGAGGGCCTGGCTGGTCAGGGCCAGCAGCTCGGTGTTGCGGTCGCCGGCGTCCGCCGCCAGGCGCGCGGCCGTCGCCGCCTCCTGGCGGGCGCGCGGCGCCGAGCCCTTGACGAGCCAGGCCCGCCAGGCCAGGCGGTAGTGCAGCGGGGCGAGCAGCGCCGGGTCGTCGCGCGCGTCGGCGAGCGCGCGCGGGAACACGTCGTCGAGCTCGGCGAGGGCCTGCCCGCAGGAGTCCAGCAGCACGATCCACGCCCGCACCCGCTCGGCCGGCAGGGCCGCCTCCGCCAGGACGTCCTCCGCGATGCCCCGCGCCATCGCGAACTCCCCGGCGGCGAGGGCGTCCTCGGCGGCGGTGAGCCGCAGCTCCGGTTCGGCCTCCGGCTTGGTGGTGCGCTCGGCGGACAGCAGGCCGAGCTGCGCGGCGGCGGCGCGGGCCCCACGCCGGCGGGCGGCGGTGGCGGCCTCGCTCAGCGTCTCGGCGACCTGCGCGTCCCGTCCCGGGGCGACCGCCGCGAGATGACGGGCGCGCTCGACCGGATCGGTGACCGCGTCGGCGAGCGCGGCGTGGGCGGCGAGCCGGTCCCGCTCCGGTGACTCCGCGTACAGCACCGCCGACAGCAGCGGGTGCGTGAACCGGACCACCTCGCCGGGCGCGACGATGCCGGCGTGCCGCGCCTCGGCGACGTCCGCGGCGGCTTCGGGGCGGCCCGCGGCGCGCAGCAGGTCCAGTGTCGGCCGGGCCGCCGCGCAGGCGATGAGCAGCGTGTGCCGCGCGCCGGAGGACAGGGCGAACAGACGTCCCAGCATGAGCGTGCGCAGCCCGTCGGGCACCGGCAGCGGCGCCGCCGGGTCCAGCGGCTCGCCGTGGTCGGCCAGGGCGCGGCCCAGCTCAAGGGCGAAGAACGGGTTGCCGTCGCTGGCCCGGTGCACCTTTGCCAGAACGGCGCGCGGCAGCGCGAGGCCGCCGAGCAGCCCGCCGACCTCCGCGACGGTCATCGGGGGTACGGGCAGCGTCAGCGCGGGCGGCGGGCACAGCTCCAGCGGGTCCTGCGGGTCGCCGGGGCCCGTGCGCAGGCCCGCGAGCGCCCGCAGCGGGAGCCCGCCGGCCCGCCGGGCGATGAACGCCAGCAGCTCCGCGCTCGGCGCGTCCAGCCACTGCGCGTCGTCGACGACGAGGAGCACCGGCCCGGCGGAGCAGAGGTTACGGAAGGCCGCGAGCACGGCGACGCGCAGGCCGAGGACGTCGCGCTCGCCGACCGGGTCGTCGCCGCGGAGCAGGGCCGACTCCAGCACGGCGCGCTGGTGCTTCGGCAGCGACTCGAGGAGGTCGTCGCCGATCTCGGCCAGCAGGTCGATCAGGCCGAGGAACGGCAGGTGCCGTTCGGTCTCCGACAGCGAGCAGCGCAGCACCCGATGGTCGGTGAACTCGGCGGCGAGCGTGGTCAGCAGGGTCGACTTGCCGATCCCGGTCGGACCGGTCAGGACGAGGCTGCCCCCGGCGGTGAGGTGGTCGCGGGCGCGGGCGAGGAGGGGTTTCCGGTCCACGAGGGCAGGCGGCCACGGTCCCCTGACCGGCGGCCGTGCCGTCGCCGGCGGGGCGGCCGTTCCCTTGGCTGATCCGAACGGATCGGTCATCCGCTGGCCTCCGGGCGCCGCTCCCAGCGTGAGAGCCCCGAGCGGGCAAGCTAACAATCGGTCATACCGCCGTCAACACCCCCAGTTCGGTCTTTCGGGGATGGGGGGCTGCTACAGGTTTCAGGTTCGGGCGGGTGTGGGCCGGTGAGGCTGGCCGGTGGGGCGAGCGAAGAAAGTGAACTAGAACGTGTTGCAGTTTCGTGGATCGGCTCTTATGGTCGGGACTGTGCGGACACGGGTAACGGAACTCTTCGGCATCGAGTATCCGATCTTCGCTTTCAGCCACTGCCGCGACGTCGTCGCCGCGGTCAGTCGCGCCGGCGGCATGGGCGTCCTCGGCGCGCTCTACTTCACGCCCGAACAGCTGGAGACCGAGCTCAACTGGATCGACGACCACGTCGGCGGCAAGCCGTACGGAGTCGACGTCGTCATGCCCGCCAAGTACGAAGGCGCGGACCTCGGCGACGCCGGTGAGCTGCTCGGCAAGCTGCAGGCGATGATCCCCGAGGGTCATCGGAAGTTCGTCAACGACCTGCTGGAGCGGCACGGCGTCGACCCGCTCACCGAGGAGGGCGCCGGCCACTACCTCCTCGGCTGGACCGACGCCACCGCCCGTCCCCAGGTCGAGGTGGCGCTCAAGCACCCCATCGCCCTCCTGGCCAACGCGCTCGGCCCGCCCCCGGCGGACGTCGTCGAGCAGGCGCACCAGCACGGCGTGAAGGTCGCGGGCCTGGCCAGCAACGCCCGCCACGCCCGCAAGCAGGTCGAGGTCGGCGTCGACATCATCGTCGCCCAGGGCACCGAGGCCGGCGGCCACACCGGCGACGTCTCCACGATGGTCCTCATCCCCGAGGTCGTCGACGCGGTCGGCCCGGAGACCATCGTCCTCGCCGCGGGCGGCATCGGCCGCGGCCGTCAGCTCGCCGCCGGGCTCGCGCTCGGCGCCGAAGGCGCGTGGACCGGCTCGATCTGGCTCACCGTCGACGAGGCCGACACCCCCGAGGCCTCCCGCGACAGGCTCCTCGCCGCGACCTCCCGCGACACCGTGCGCTCCCGGTCCTGGACCGGCAAGCCCGCGCGGATGCTCAAGACCGCCTGGACCGACGCGTGGGAGTCCCCCGAGTCGCCCGGCACCCTGCCGATGCCCATGCAGTTCATGCTCATCTCCGACGCCCTCCGCCGGATCAACCGCTCCGGCGCGGGCGAGCTGACCACGTTCCCCGTCGGCCAGATCGTCGGCTCGATGAACCAGGTCAAGACCGCCTCCCAGGTCATCTACGACCTCATCGAGGAGTACGTCGAGACGATGGAACGCCTGAACACCCTCACCGAGTCCTGAGCGGAACCTCCGGCGCGCGAACGGGTCCGGCCGTCCGCGCGCCGGATCTCCGTGCGGCGCTGGGATTCTCGCGCGAGGCTCGGGCCGGCTCCTCGCGAGGGGCGGGATCCTCGTGCGGCGCTCAGGCCGGCTCGACGGCGTCGATCTCGGCGAGGGATCGGGATTGTTGTACGGGACTCAGGCCGGCTCGATCTCGGCGAGGGATCGGGATTGTCGTGCGGCGCTCAGGCCGGCTCGATCGCGTCGATCTCGGCGAGGATCGCCCGCTTGCGGTTCTCACCCAGGAAAGAGGCGCGGACGCCGTTGCGGGCCAGGCCGGCGAGCTCCTTGCGGCCGAGCCCCAGGTCCCGTGCCGCGACGCGGTACTCATCGGTCAGCGTCGTGCCGAACATCGGCGGGTCGTCGCTGTTCAGCGTCACGTACAGGCCCTCGGCGAGCATCCGGGGGAGCGGGTGGGCGGCGATGTCCGGCACCTGCTTGGTGCACACGTTCGAGGTCGGGCAGATCTCCAGCGGCAGTTGCGTCTCCCGCAGGTACGCGACGAGCTCCGGGTCGTTGAGACAGCTGATCCCGTGCCCGATCCGCTCCGCCTTCAGCTCCCGGATCGCCTCCCATATCGTCTCCGGCCCGGTCATCTCCCCGGCGTGCGGAACGCTGTGCAGCCCCGCCGCGACCGCGGCGCGGAACGCGTCGCGGATCGACTCCTCATGCGAGAGGCGGTCCTGCTCGATGCCTCCGATGCCGAAGCCGACCAGCTTCTCCGGCGGGTGGTTCAACGCGTGCTCGAGGGTGGCGCGGTCCGCGCCCTCCCCGAACTCACCGGGGATATCGAAGATGTATGCGACCTCGATCCGGTCCGCGACCTCCCGCGCCGCGATGTCCAAGGCCTCGGTCACCGCCGGCACCGGCATGCCGACCGATACGTGGGAGTACGGCGTGACGGTCAGCTCCACGTAGCGGACGTTCTGCGCCGCCAGGTCCCGGGCGACACCGGTGACCAGCGTCGCGACGTCCTCCGGTTCCCGTACGAGGCCGTTGACCGCGAAGTAGACCTCGGCGAAGTGCGGGAAGTCGCGGAACTCATAGAACTCCCGCAGGGCCGCCTCGTCGGTCGGCACCCGGTGCCCGGTGTGCCGCCGGGCCAGCTCGAGCACCGTGGGCACGGACGCGGAACCGACCAGATGAACGTGAAGTTCGACCTTGGGCAACGCGTTGATGAAGTCATCTGTGACGGTCATGGCCCGGAAGCTAACAGCGTCGGAACACCGCAAGCCAGAGATTTAGGTCGAAGCTGACACAGATCCGTCAGAATCCGCTGCCGAGGGTCACCAGCGGAGAAGCCAGGCGAGGACGCGGCCGACGACGACGTAGACACCGGCGGCGAACAACCAGTTCTCCGTCAGCTCCTTACGGGCGTCCGCGTTGCGGAACACGTCGTGGAACGGAGTCGCCAGCCAGGTGCCGACCCGCAGCACCACGTGGACGATGTTGTTGTGCGGGTTGGCCCCGCCCCACGTGAGCGCGATGCCGAAGAGCAGGACGAGCGTGATCGTCCACGCCACCAGCCACACGAACGCGCTGAGCCCGTCATGCCGCTGCAACCGCCGGACCCGCGTGGTGTTCCAGCGCCGGAGCCGGGTGTCGCTCACCGCCGGAGCGGTGGCCTCCGCCGCCTGCCGCCGCCGACGCCGCCATATCTGCGTGGCCATCTGTGATGCCTCCTCCAGAAGGCCCCCGAGAACCGTATTGACGAGGTTGTCCCTCGGAGAAAGGCCATTAAACGGTCACTTTATGTAATCGCCTGCGGTGGCCGATTTGACCTGCGGATGGATGCCGTCGTCGCCGTTTCAAAGTCGCGATGTCGGCCGCTTGCCATAGTGTCGGAGGATGTTGTTGATGCGTCCGGCGACCGATGGCGATGAGAAGCCGATTGTCGCGATGACGCAGGAGCGCGCGGACTGGTTGGAGACGCGCGGTCTGGACGGAGAGGGCTGGCGGAAGTTCGCGCCAGAGTACGGATGTCAGGCGGCCGATCCGAACTTCCCGATCTGGGTCCTGACTCGCGACGATCAGATCGTCGGCGCGACGTCTCTGTACGAGGAGTCCCCCTCATGGTTCTGGACGCCGGAGGAGTGCGCTGAACCGGCGTACTTCGTCGCCTCGACGGTCACTGACCCGGCATTCGCTGGCCAAGGCCTCGGTCACCTGATGCTCCGCTGGGCCTTGGACCACGCTGCCCGCACGGGCAAGCAGTGGGTACGGCGAGGGACATGGGAGCAGGGCTTGGTGCGCTACTACACCCAGGTTCAAGGCTGGCAGATCGTGCGTGAACGCGAACGAGGCGGTGTCACAGTGGTCGGGCTGACCCGGCACGCCGAACTGCAGCCCGACCACCGGATCGCTTGGTGATGTAGAGCGGCGCGACACCCCGCGCGCCTGCGGTGATCTCCACCTTGCCCGCACCGAGACAGACCTTGATGAAGTCGCCCGGCCAGTCCGTGAGTTCGGCTGGAACACCGCCCGGCACAGGTGTGCGGCGGTGAGCGGCACCGACTGCCCAAGCTGGCGGCAGCTCCGCCTAATGATCGGGGCCTTCCCAACGAAGGCAGGGAAGGCCCTGATCGTTTCTGGCGGCTGGGACGGTTCCCGATCCCTTGCTCTACGTCTGGAGACGGCGAGGCAGGGGACGCCATGATGGTGACCATGACAACCCCCGAGTCCAAAGACACCAGCGAGCGCGAGTCCGACAGCAAGAAGATCGACGACATAGCCGCGTACGTGCGCGACCAGCGCAAGGCGGACGAGTCCGCATGGAAATCTCTTGAAGGGTTGTCCGTCTACCTGGCGATCGCGGCTTTCTTCTTCGGAATCGGCACTTTCTCTGATTTGCGCAAACACCTTGTGAAGGATCCCGATCAGTTAGCTAAGGCCAACTACGTCAAGGAGATGGATCACTACTGCAAGGAGCACATCGATACGACATCGACTACACGCAAGGGCACCGTATATGCCACGATTGCCGCCGACGACCTGGACGTCCTGTCTGCGCGTGACCGGATGAGTCTGGCCTGGACCGCCGTCTGGGTACCAGGGGACATGACCCCTAAGGACATCGGTGCGGTCAGCTCGATCAGGTCCTACTACTTCGCCGCCAACAATCTCCTCCAAGCCGCAATTGGCCGGGCCAGAGCGCGCGATGGAGACGGCTACGCGCTCGATATCGGCCTGTACCGGCAGACCAACGCCGCATTTCTTAAGGAGGCCAGCGACTTCGGCTTTACTGTCTGCAATCACCTCTGGGGGGTCGACGACGTCCCGAAACTGAATCCATAGGGCGGCGATTCCACCGGCTCACGCGCGCGATGGGGTCTGTCACCACGTCTCGCCGTACGCGCGGACGAGTACTCCGGACCGGTGTGCGACGTGGCTCCCGGGGGCCACGGTGGGAGCCATCGGGGCGAACGATCTTGAAGCCGGTCGGACGAGTCCGGACGGCCGGAGCGATGTTCGCCCGACGTGCGGACTGATCCGAACAGCCTCGGAGATCGTTTGGGTACCGACGGATTAGAAGACCGCAGAGTGCGGTGGATGTTGCTGGGCTGATAGTCGCGAGCCTGGGACCCCACCGTCCAGCGGTTGCCTGATCGCCCGAAGGTGTTCATGGGCTCTGAGCGGTTGTCCGGCGGACTCGGTAGCCCCAACGCCTCAGCACGCGGACTACCGTCTCCGCGCCGCTTGGATTGGCGCTGTGGACGAAGATCATGCCGATGGTGAACGGATGGCCGCCGAAAGCTGCCTCTTCCAGTAGGGCCACGACCGGCATGATGCTGTCGTCGCCGCCCAAATCGTGGTCGAGCCAAAGTTCGTCGATCTCGTCGTCTCGATGCTCTTCAAGAAGCAG
This sequence comes from Actinoallomurus acanthiterrae, assembly GCF_054775715.1. Lineage (NCBI taxonomy): Bacteria > Bacillati > Actinomycetota > Actinomycetes > Streptosporangiales > Thermomonosporaceae > Actinoallomurus > Actinoallomurus acanthiterrae. The sequence continues at coordinate 1,905,241 of NZ_BAAHCO010000001.1, forward strand.
GATGCCCTCCTGACTGGTACGGGCTATCCGCGTGGCTCTCGGCAGTGCGCGCAGGTCGTCAATACCAAGGATGACCGGCATCCCTGCCCCTGAGCGCTCGTTCACACGGTCATCATCGCAGCCGCGAGCAAAGCCAGGTTCTGCCGACGACAACGAGCGGTCCGCGGCGCCGGATCAGGTGGCGATGAGGTGGAAGGCGGGGTCATCGATCCACGCTTGGAGGAAGTCGGCGTCAAAGACGCTGACGTATCTGAATTCGGTGCCGTCCATCATCTCGAAACGCAGTAGGCCCAGACGGCCTGGATGAGCTTTGGGTGAGACCTCAAGGACGCCGTCGGTGTCGATGACGGCTGCGTAGCGCCGAGCGAGTGCCAGCGCCAGGCGCGCAAGTGCACGTGCGGCGTCTGGGGTGGTGACCGCGGTAGAGACGTTGATCTCCATGCCGGGCGGAAAGCCAAGGGCGGTGTAATCATCGCCAGGCATGATGTCCGTCTCGCCGATCTCCGCAGTGACGGAGACCAGGGTGTCTCCCTCTTTGAGCTCGACGCGCAGCCTCTCGCCAACTGTGGACTCGTCCACTCGTCCCAGCGGGGTCATCGCCTCGACGAGTTCGTGCAGCCTACGCAGTGGCCTGGGGAGATAGAGGGTCAGCTCGAGGGTGCGGTCCGACATCGCCTTCCTTCTTCCAGCCGGCCGGTGCCGCGTCGGTGGTTCCGCAGATCAGCGAGACAAGGGCGGGCAGGGGAAAGAGTAGGAGGAACAGGTTAGGTAGCCACCAGGTGAGGGTGAAGTCGCCGCGCAAAGCCCAGAATGCGACCGCTTGGAGGCCGGCGGTGCTCGTCAGGGTGAGTGAGACGGTCATGAGGGACTGCCGGGCGCGGGTGCGGCACAGAGTCGCCAGGCCGGTGAGGCTCGCGGCCAGGTCGAGGAGTACGAACGAGGTGTTCCAGTCGCTCAGGATCGGGTTGGTGTAGTCCTTGTAGGCGAGTTCGACGGGGATCAGGCCCGCGAAGACGATCGCCCAGTACAGCAACAGGCCCACGTCGGTGAGCAGCATGGCGATCTTCGTGATGCCCAGGAGGCGGTTCATCCGTGGCTGGCTCCGCCGCCGAGGTTCATCACGATTACTCCCGCGACGACGATCGCCGCTCCGATGATGGTGACCGGACGGACCCGTTCGTCGAACAGCAGGACGCCGCCGACGAACGCGCCCACCGTGCCCAGCGCGGACCAGATCGCGTACACCGGGCCGACGTTCAGCCAGGTCAGCACCTTGGCCATGAGGACGAACGAGATGAGGTAGCCGACCACCACGATCACCGACGGCCCGAGGCGGGAGAATCCCTCGGAGGCGCGCAGCGACAGCGTCGCGGCGACCTCCGCGACGATCGCGATCCCAAGCAGCAGGAACGGCATCACGCGCCCTCCTCGATCATCGCCGTCAGCCGGGCCCGTACCTCTCGGTGGAGGTCGTCGGCGGGCGGTGCCAGGTTCAGCAGGCGCGCCATCCACCAGCCGTCGACGGCGAGGCGGACGAGGGTGGCCGTGGCCGGGTCGAGTCCGTCGTCGGCGATCCGGTGCTGCCAGGTCTCGTAGTACCGCCGCAGCGCGGCCAGCACCTCCGGTCCTCCGGACAGTCCGGCCAGCAGCGCCACCGACACCCGGTCGGCGTCGCTCTGTGCGGGGGCGTCGGTGTCGGGGATGCTGGCGTCCAGCCACGCACGGGTGAAGGCGCCGGGCGGCGACCCGGCCGGTGGCAGCTCGGCCTCGAACCGTTCCATCAGGCGTTCGAGCACCCCTTCGACCAACGCCTGCTTGGACCTGAAGTGATGCAGCAGGCCGCCCTTGCTCACTCCGGCCTCGGCCGCGACGGCGTCCAGCCGTACCGCATCCGTGCCGCCGGCTATGAGGATCCGCTCGACGGCGTCCAGAATCCGATCCCGCATCGTCCCTGCTCGCTCCCTGCCGACCGTCCAGACGGTCGGTAGCTTAGACGGGACGACCGGCCGCTGGCGAGCGGTACGACTATCTCCGTGATCGTTGGCCGCGGCCGCGCCCTGTCGTGCGGTGCCGGCTGGTGATCCCGCGGTCTACGGAGCCTGCTGGACGGGGACGTTCTTCAGCGTCGGGAAGACCGGGGACGTTCGCGGTCGCGGTGCGCCACCCGAGTGGGAGCTCCAGCCCGGTGCGCCGGTCATGCCGCGCCGATGTGATCGGGGTGTGCATGCCCCGCCTGCGCGGAGGCGAGAGTGGGATGGATGGCGAAGGCGCGGTCCAGGCCGGTGATGTGCAACAGCTTCCCCACGATGGGACAGGGCGCGACGAGGACGACGGTGACTCCCCGCGATTCCGCACGACGTTTCGTGCCGACGAGCATCGCCAGGCCGGAGGCATCGCAGAAGGACACCTCCGACAGGTCAATGATCAGTGGCGTCGTCGTGTCCTTTACGACGGCGAGAACCCGGTCGCGGACGGCCGCGGTGGTCGCGATGTCGAGGTCTCCGCGTATCGCGATGACGGTGTGGCCGGGCAACTGGCGGCTGACCAGCCTGACGCGTGCGGTGTTTTGATGCATCGGTGCATCTCCGATCTGACGTATGGCCGGATTCGACCGCGACGAGAGTGAATGACCAGACGGTATGGCTCCTGGTCGAGAGCGCGAGGTGCAGCGCTGATCGCGCCAAGGTCGGCGGGATGACGGCTAAAGGGCCGGATCGCGGGCGAGTCGATTCTCTTGACAGCGCGCGCCGCAGAACCGCTGAGGCCGCATCGCCGAGGCCGACCAGCCTGTGGTGATGTGAGGCGTCATGCGCGCCGACCTGTCTTGGCCCGTGCGAGGGGCCGAAGCTGTGAGGCACCGGGATGACGCCGACTCGACTGTCGACGTAGAACACTCCACGGCTACCACCGACCATACTCCACTGGCGCATGATCGGTGCGATCCCGCCGACCGACGTCCCATCGACTCGTTTCGGGGGACGCGGGCCAGGTCACAGCGTGGCCTTCGTGGGATATGGTCAGGGGGATCGAGGATTTTTCGCGTCAGTGGTCGAGCAAGCGAACCCCCGGTCGCTCACTACTTCGGCCGTCAGTCGTGGCCGGGACGGGGCGTGAAGTATGACGCCACAACGACCGGACAGCCACACGAGCCTGAGCGCGACGCCCGATCGGTACGGATCATGGTGCCATCCGGGCATTGCCCCGCAAGTGGCCGATCACACGCCGGACGGGTGGCCGAGGAATTCCTCGCGAATGATGAATTTTGTATTCGCCGTAAGCCATGGGAACGTCCATGTGGTAGCGTCGTGAATAGTTGCAGTTGTGGTTCCCATAGACTCTATGTGCGCCTGCCGGCTCTGACCTCAGGCGCATTTTTGTTTTACCGGACTCATCCGGTCGGGGGCGATTTCGGCGACGTGGAGTCCGCACGGTGCGGACTCTGACGGCACCGCAAAAGGACAAGGTAATGGCCAAAGGCACCGTTAAATGGTTCAACGCAGATAAGGGCTTCGGCTTCATCCAGCCGGACGACGGCGGCGCCGACGTGTTCGCCCACTACTCCAACATCGCCGCCCAGGGCTTCCGTGAGCTCAAGGAGGGCCAGAAGGTGGAGTTCGACGTCACACAGGGCCAGAGGGGTCCGCAGGCGGAGAACATCCTTCCTTCCTGAGTATCACCGCAGTCTGTCGCGGGGCTCGCGTCCGAGACGTGAGCCCCGCCGGCCACCGGATGGACGGCCGCGCATCCTGTACGCGTCGCGCCGCCTGGCTACGGAGCCTGTTGCACCGGGACGTTGTTCAGCGTCGGGAAGCCGGGGACGCTCACGGTCGCGGAGCGCCACCCCAGCGGGAGCCGGAAGAGGTTCCAGCCGATGAGGGTGCCCTGGCCGCGTACGGTGAAGCCGCCCTGGCGAATGGAGTAGCCGGGGAAGATCGCCTGTTGCCTGCTGTCCGTGACGTTCTTGTACTCGTACGGGCCGGCGTTCAGCGTGATCCGGCCCGGTCCGGGGTTGCGGAAGATGTCGGCCAGGTTCGTCGCGAAGGCGGTCGGGATCGGGTGCTTGTTGACGTTGTGGAGCGTCCAGGTGAGCACCGCGAAGCCGCTCGGGTCGCGGATGAGGCCGGTGGCGGCGAAGGTCATCGACTTCGGCCACGGCAGCAGCGGGATCGGTGACTTGGCCGCGTGCACCAGGACGGCCGGTCGCGGGTCGGGCTGCCCGGCCGGGTCGGCGCTCGCGGTGGGCACCGGGCGGTTGTCCTGTCGCGGCTCTGCCTGCGCGGCGAAGGTGACGCTCACTCGGCGGTTCAGGGCGCGGCCCTCGGCCTTGCCGTTGTCCGCGATCGGGTCGGCCGATCCGTGGCCGGTGGCCGAGTACTGGATGCCCTGGCGTTTCACGAGTTTGCGCAGCGCGGCCCGGACGTTCTCGGCGCGCTTCTGCGAGAGCGGGCGGTTGACCGCGTCGGTTCCGGTGTTGTCGGCGTAGCCGTCGACCGCGACGGTCTTGCCGGGCGACGTCTCGATCTTGGCGGCGACCCCCTTGAGCAGGGTCCGGGCCTTCGAGGTCAGCGCCGCCTTGTTCGTCGCGAACAGGACGTCGGCGGACAGGCGGACGGTCGTCTTGCCGCCGCCGGTCGCGTCGGTCTCGTCGCCGCGGCGGACCGTGTTGATGAGCGGGTAGGTCTCCGGGGCGGCGGTGGGCGTCGTCAGCGGGTTCAGGGCGGTGCCGCCCTGCCGCTGGTGGAGCAGGTACGGGGCGTGCGCGGTGACGGGGACGCGGAGGAAGGGCGGCGTGTTGGGGAACACCACCGTCAGCGACGTCCCGCTGCCCGGCGGGATGTCGAAGGCGGCGTCCACGTCGACGGGCCGTCCGGCCTGGACGTCGGTCAGTTCAGTGCACAGGCAGCCGCCGGCCTGCGTGCGCAGCACCGGATGCTCGGTCGCGTGATCCAGGTCGAGCAGGAGGGCTCCGCTCGGCGCGTGGTCCCCGGAATGCGTCGGCGCGGCCCACGCCGTCGGCCCGACTCCGGATCCCGGTCCCGCGGTCACGCGGAAGCGGGCGACCACGCGGGCCGGCGTGATGCGGTCGAGGGCCATGAGGTCGACCTTGAACGACTTGCCGGGCCACGACATGTAGTGGGTGCGGAGGGGCGAGCCGTCCGCCTGCGCCACGGCCAGGCCCGAGGCCCGAGTGGCCTTCGCCCCCGGCGGCCCGGTCTCGTCGTTGCAGCCGGCCGCCACGACGGCCACGGCCATCGCCGCGGCGACCGTCCCCACACTGCGGTTGAAGCCGCCCATCGCCATCCCATCTGTGGTGATACGTCGTATCGGTCGCAGAATGTGACGGGAGCGCACGTCGGACGGTTCCGTCTCGGTGGCGGGAGCGTCGGCCACGCGGCGCTCGGGACCACTGGCTCCGCTAGCTCACGATCACTCGCCTTTGAAAACGGCGGGACGCTTCTCCTTGAACGCTCGGGCGCCTTCCTTGGCGTCGTTCGAGCCGATCACCGGCCAGCCGAGCTCGTCGGAGACCTGCAGTGCCTCGTCCTCCGGCAGGGCCTGGGTCTTGCGGTAGGTCTCCAGGATGGCCTGGACGGCGAGCGGGCCGCAGGACGCGATCTCGTCGGCGATCTCGCGGGCGGTCTTCAACGCCTGGCCGTCCGGGACGATGCGGTTGATGAGGCCCATCCGCAGCGCCTCCTCCGGACTCACCGACCGGGCGGTGAGCAGGATGTCCATCGCGAAGGCGTACGGGATCTGGCGGGGGAGGCGGATGGCGCTGCCGCCCATCGGGAACAGGCCGCGCTTCGCCTCGTACAGCCCCAGCGTGGCGCCCTCGGCGACGACGCGGATGTCGGTGCCGACGAGCAGTTCGGTGCCGCCGGCCACGGCGTACCCCTCGATCGCGCTGATCAGCGGCTTCTTCGGCTGAGAGTCGCGCAGCAGGCCCTTCCAGTGGAAGTTCTCGATCTCGGTGGCGCGCTGTCGTACCCGCTCGTCCTCCGACGGCCTGCCCATGGCCTTCAGGTCCGCGCCGGCGCAGAACTGGCCCTCGGCGCCGGTGAGGATGGCGACCCGGACCTCCGGGGTATCGGAGACGTAGGCCCACGCGTCGGCCATGCCGACGAGCATGTCGGTGCTGAGGGCGTTGCGGGCCTCGGGCCGGTTCATGGTCACGGTCACGACGTGTCCGTCGCGCTCGACCGTGCAGTGCGGGGTGCTGATGGGCAGTCGTTCCGCCATTGCCGTCCTCCCTGCTCGCGGTCGCGTACGACGTCACGCGACACCAAAACAAGAACGGATTCTAGTAATACTCCTCGCATCTCAACAGGTCTTGCCGACCAAAACGAGAACGTGATCTACTGCGTGCGGGACACCTCCGTACGACCGGTGCCGAGACGTACAGGGAGAACCGATGGGCTCGTTGGGCTTTTGGCGGCTGGCGCGCAACGATCCGGACTGGATCGCGTGTGTGGACACGGACGGGACCGAGTACCGCGCCGGGGATCTGCTCGCCCGCTGCAACCGCGTCGTTCACGGCCTGCGCGCCCTCGGGCTGCAGCCGGGCGACGGCATCTGCGGCCTGGTCCCCAACGGCGTCGACGGCCTGATCCTCTACCTCGCCGCCCTGCAGGCGGGCTGGTACTACACGCCGGTCAACTGGCATCTGACCGGCCCGGAGATCGGCTACATCGTCGCCGACAGCGAGGCCAAGGCGTTCTTCGTGCACGAGCGGTACGCGGCCGAGGGCACACGGGGCGCGGACGAGGCGGGGCTCGACCCGCGGCGGCGGTTCGCGTTCGGGGAGGTGCCGGGCTTCCGGGACTTCGACGAGCTGGTCGCCGGGCAGCCGGACACGCTCCCGGAGGACCGCACCAACGGCGCGACCATGCACTACACGTCGGGGACCACGGGACGGCCGAAGGGCGTGCGCCGGAAGCTGGCCGGGATCGACGCGGACGACAGCGCCGAGCTGATGACGTTCCTGCTGACGTTCTTCGGCTTCACGCCCGGCCCGCCCAACGCCCACCTCGTCACCTCGCCGAACTACCATACGGCGGTCACCCAGTTCGGCGGGTCGGCGCTGCACATGGGCCACACGCTCGTCTACATGGACCGGTGGGACGCCGAGGAGGCGCTGCGCCTCATCGAGCGGTACCGCGTCACGAACACGCACATGGTGCCTACCCACTTCAAGCGCCTCGTCTCCCTGCCGGAGGACGTGCGCAAGCGCTACGACGTCTCGTCGATGAGGTGGGCGATCCACGCCGCCGCGCCCTGCCCGGTGCCGCTGAAGCAGGCGATGCTCGACTGGTGGGGCGACTGCATCTGGGAGTACTACGCGGCCACCGAGGGCGGCGGGACGATCGCGAGCCCCCAGGACTGGCGCGAGCATCCGGGAACGGTCGGCAAGGCCTGGCCGATCAGCGAGCTGCTGATCGTCGACGACGACGGCAACGCGGTGCCGCCCGGCACCCCCGGCACGATCTACATGAAGATGGCGGGCGTCTCCTTCGAGTACAAGGGCGACCCGGAGAAGACGAAGGCCAACCAGCTCAAGGACTACTTCACCGTCGGCGACATCGGCTACCTCACCGAGGACGGCTTCCTGTTCCTGTCCGACCGCAAGGCCGACATGATCATCTCGGGTGGCGCCAACATCTACCCGGCCGAGATCGAGAACGAGATCCTCATCCACCCCAAGGTCGCCGACGTCGCCGTGTTCGGCATCCCGGACGACGAGTGGGGCGAGCAGATCAAGGCCGTCGTCGAGCCCGCCGAGGGCGTGGCGCCCGGCCAGGAACTGGCCGACGAGATCCTCGCCTCCCTGGACGGCCGGCTGGCCCGGATGAAGTGGCCCAAGTCGTTCGACTTCATCGAGCAGATGCCCCGCGAGCCCAACGGCAAGCTCCTCAAACGCAAGCTGCGGGACCCGTACTGGAAGGACCGCGAGAGTGCCATCTGACCGGAGCGGCGAGTCGACGAGCGAGCGGAGTGGCCGGTGAGGGACGAGCCGGCCGCGGAGCGAGTGAGGAGGCGAGCGCGACCATGAACGCGGAGCGAGTGAGGAGAGGAGCGCGACCATGAGCGCGCAGGACCCGGAGCCGCTGGTCGCGGACCACGCCCTGGAGTTCCCCGGCGGCTACACCCGGTCGGTGGGCCCGGTGATCGGGCGCTTCCTCACCGAGCTGCGCGACGGCCGCCTCGTCGGGGTCCGTACGGCGTCGGGCGGCGTGCTGTTCCCGCCCGCCGAGTACGACGCGGACGGCGAGGCGGTCACCGACGAGTACGTCGAGGTCGGGCCGGGCGGCACGGTGACGTCCTGGTCGTGGGTGTCGCAGCCGCGCGCCGTCCATCCGCTGGACCGGCCGTTCGCCTGGGCGCTCGTCCGGCCCGACGGCGCCGACACCGCCGTTCTCCACGCGCTCGACGTGGGCGTGTTCGAACCGGGCGCCGACCCGCCGAAGTCCCTTCGTACGGGGATGCGCGTCCGGCCGAAGTGGCGGGCCGAGCGGACCGGCTCGATCAAGGACATCGAGTCCTTCCAGCCCGACGTCACGATGATCACGGCGCCGAGCCGCGCGGAGTACCGCCTGAACGCCGGCCGGGCGCTGACGAGGTTCCTCACCGGCATCTCCGAGGGCCGGTTCCTCGGCCACCGGTGCGACGTGTGCGGCAAGGTCTACGTGCCGATGAAAGGGCTGTGCCCGGTCGACGGCGTGCCCACCACCGAGGAGGTGGAGGTGCCCGGCACCGGAACGGTCACGACGTTCGCGGTGAACAACATCCCGGACCCGCGCGCCCCCGAGGTGCCGTTCGTGTCGGCGTACATCCTGCTGGACGGCGCCGACATCTCCCTCCTCGCGCTGGTGGCGGGCATTCCCGCCGACCAGGTGCGGATGGGCATGCGCGTGAAGGCCGCGTGGAAGCCGCGAGAGGAGTGGGGCCGGACCATGGAGAACATCAAGTGGTTCGAGCCGACCGGTGAGCCCGACGTCTCCTTCGACGCGATCAAGGACTACCTATGAGGACGGATGTCGCGGTCGTCGCGTTCGCGCAGACCGAGCACACGGGTGAGGACGCCGGGCTGACCGAGGTCGAACTGCTCGCCCCGGTCATCACCGAGGTCAAGCGGACCAGCGGGCTGAACCGCTTCGGGTTCACCTGCTCCGGATCGCTGGACTACCTCGCCGGGGCGCCGTTCTCCTTCGTGTCCGCGCTGGACACGGTCGGGGCCTGGCCGCCGATCTCGGAGAGCCACGTCGAGATGGACGGCGCGTGGGCGCTGTACGAGGCGTGGGTCCGCCTGCAGCACGGCGACGTCGACACCGCGCTGGTGTACGGGTTCGGCAAGTCCTCGCAGGGCTCGCTGCGCGAGATCATGACACTCCAGCTCGACCCGTACTACCTGGCGCCGCTCGGCCCCGATCAGGTGTCCCTCGCCGCGCTGCAGGCCCGTGCGTTCCTCGACGCGGGGCACAAGGAGGACGACCTGCGCGCCGTGGCCGCCCGGTCCCGGACCGACGGGCGCGCCAACCCGTACGCCCTGGACCTGCCCGACCCGGGCGACGAGGGTTACGAGGTCGCGCCGCTGCGCCCGTACGACTGCGCGCCGATCACCGACGGCGCCGCCGCGGTCGTGCTGGCGGCCGGGGACCGCGCCCGTGAGCTGTGCGAGAACCCGGCGTGGATCCGCGGCATCGACCACCGGATCGAGGCGCACTCTCTCGGCGCCCGCGACCTGAGCCGTTCGGAGTCGGCCGCGCTGGCGGCCGAGAAGGCGGGCGTACGGGACATCGAGGTGGCCGAGCTGCACGCGCAGTTCAGCCACGAGGAGCTGATCCTGCGCGAGGCGATCGGCCTGGCCGACGACGTCCGCGTCAACCCGTCCGGCGGGCCGCTCGCCGCGAACCCGGTGATGGCCACCGGTCTCATCCGCGTCGGCGAGGCGGCGTCGTGGATCCACCGCGGCGAGGCGCGCCGCACGCTCGGGCACGCGTCGTCCGGGCCGTGCCTGCAGCACAACCTCGTCTGCGTCCTGGAGGGCTGAACGATGGGCAACCCCTGCGCGGTCATCGGCGTCGGCCAGACCAAGTACCGCACCAAGCGCACCGACGTGTCCATCGCGGGCCTCGTACGCGAGGCGGCGCTGCGGGCCCTGGAGGACGCCGGGCTGACGTTCAAGGACATCGACGCGGTCGTCATCGGCAAGGCGCCCGACCTGTTCGAGGGCGTGATGATGCCGGAGGCGTACCTCGCGGACGCGCTCGGCGCGCGGGGCAAGCCGATGATGCGGGTGCACACGGCCGGGTCGGTCGGCGGGTCGACGGCGAACGTCGCGGCGAGCCTCGTCCAGGGCGGCGTGCACGACCGCGTGCTCGTCGTGGCGTGGGAGAAGCAGTCCGAGTCGAACGCGACCTGGGCGCTGTCCACGCATCCGCCGCTGTCCCCGACGATCGTCGTGGGTGCCGGCGGCTACTTCGCCCCGCACATCCGCGCGTACATGCGGCGCACCGGCGCGCCCGACCACATCGGCACGCTCGTCGCCGTCAAGGACCGGCAGAACGCGCTGAAGAACCCCGTCGCCCACCTGCGCATCCCCGGCATCTCCCGGGAGATGGTCGAGTCGACGCCGATGCTCTGGGAGCCGATCCGCTACCTGGAGACCTGCCCGTCCAGCGACGGCGCGGCGGCGATGGTGCTGGCCTCCGAGGACGCGGCCAAACGGGCCCCGAACCCGCCCGCCTGGGTGCACGGCACGGCCATGCGCTCCGAGCCGATCTTCTTCGCCGGCCGCGACACGGTGAGCCCGCAGGCGGGCAAGGACTGCGCCGCCGACGTGTACCGGCAGGCGGGCATCACCGACCCCCGCCGGGAGCTGGACTGCGCCGAGACGTACGTCCCGTTCTCCTGGTACGAGCCGATGTGGCTGGAGAACCTCGGCTTCTGCGGCGAGGGCGAGGGCTGGAAGCTCACCGAGAGCGGCGCGACCGCCCTCGACGGCGACATCCCCTGGAACGCCTCGGGCGGCGTGCTGTCGTCCAACCCGATCGGCGCGTCCGGGCTCATCCGCTTCGCCGAGGCGGCCCTGCAGGTACGCGGGCTGGCCGGCGAGCACCAGGTCGAGGGCGCGCGCAAGGCCCTCGGCCACGCGTACGGCGGCGGCGCGCAGTTCTACGCGATGTGGGTCGTCGGCTCCGACAAACCCTGAAGACCGCCTGCCCGGACCGGCCCCGGAGGCCCGTGATGGAGTTCAACCACGCCGACCTGTTCGAAGGACTCGCGGACGCGATCGGGGAGCGGACCGCCCTCGTCGTCTTCGACTCGGCAGGAGGTACGCGGCGCCGCACCTACGCCGAGCTGGACGCCGACGCGAACCGGCTGGCGCACCACCTGCGGGACGCGGGCGTCACCGCCGGCCTGCACGTCGGGATCCAGCTGTACAACGGCCTCGAGTACGTCACGGCCCTGCTGGCCACGCTGAAGATCCGCGCCGTGCCGGTCAACGTCAACTACCGGTACGTCGAGGCCGAGCTGGAGTACCTCTACGACGACGCCGACCTCGTGGCGCTGGTGTACGACGCGGAGTTCGAGGACCGCGTGACCACCGCCGCGGCCCGGGTGCCCGCGCTGACACACCGGATCGTCGCCGGCGGCACGTCCCCGCACGCGGTCGCCTACCCCGACGCCCTGGCGGGCAGCCCGGCGACGCGCGGGTTCGACAAGCGGTCCGGCGAGGACGTCTACATCATCTACACCGGCGGTACGACCGGCATGCCCAAGGGCGTCATGTGGCGGAGCACGGACCTGTTCATGGCGTTCGGCGGCGGCAACCCGTACGGCGACCCGCGCGAGACACCCGAGTCGGTGATCGAGGCCGCCCAGGCCTCCGGCCCGCTGGTGATGATGCCCGCCGCGCCGCTCATGCACGGCGCGGCGCAGATGGCCACCTTCATCGGCTGGTGGATGGGCGCGACGATCGTCTACACCCGGCGGTTCGACGCGGCCGAGGTGCTGCGGGCCATCGAGGCCGAGAAAGTCCTCACCATCAACATCACCGGCGACGCGATGGCCCGGCCGCTCGCCGAGGCTCTCGCCGCCAGATCGCACGACCTGAGCTCCCTCGCCGTGTTCAGCTCGACCGGCGCGATCCTGTCCGGCGCGGTCCGCGACCGCCTGCAGGAGCTCATGCCGAACGTCGCGATCCTCGACAACTTCGGCTCCTCGGAGTCGGGCTTCACCGCCTCGAGCGTGGACGGCTCCTCCCCGGAGTCGGGGATGCGCTACCGGCCGAACAACGCGCGGCTACGGGTCCTGGACGACGCGCTGAAGGAGGTCCAGCCCGGGTCAGGTGTGCTCGGACAGGTCGCCAAGAGCGGGCACATCGCGTTCGGCTACTACAACGACCCGGAGAAGACGGCGAAGACGTTCGTCGAGGTCGAGGGGGAACGCTGGCTGCTGACCGGCGACATCGCGACCGTCGAGGCCGACGGCACCATCGCGATCTACGGCCGGGGCTCGCAGTGCATCAACACCGGCGGCGAGAAGGTCTTCCCCGAGGAGATCGAGGCAGTGCTGAAACGCCACCCCGCCGTCTTCGACGTCCTGGTCACCGGCATCCCCGACGACCGGTTCGGCAGCCGCGTCGCCGCCGTCGTCCAGCCGTACGATCAGGCCCCGACCGTTGACGAACTCGACGCCCACTGCCGCGGCGTACTGTCCGGCTACAAGGTCCCGCGAACGTACGCCTTCGTCGAGGAGATGCGCCGCTCACCCGCCGGCAAGGCCGACTACCGCTGGGCCAAACAGATCGCCGAACAGGCCGCCGCCCACACGTGACACCCGTCGTGCTGGACACCGCGATCTTTCTGGACTGAAACCTGCGCCGCGAGGCTCTCCTGGCGGGCGCTGGATACGATGGTTGGAGAAGCTCGTCTTCAGAGCGTTTCCGGGATCGTCCGAAAGTGGGGGTCGATGGCGTCGTCCGAGCGTGCGAAGCTCATCGCGGAGCTGAGTCACCAGGCCCGGGTGAGCACCATGTGGACGGTGCTGCTGCACAACGCGATCGCCAGTAGATCGGGCATCAACGTCACCGACATGCAGTGCATCAACCTGCTGCAGCTGCGCGGTCCGATGACCCCAGGGCAGCTCGCCGACGCGATGTTCCTCACCACCGGCGGCGCGATCACCGCCGTGATCGACCGGCTGGAGAAGGCCGGGATGGTGCGGCGTCGCCGCGACGACAAGGACCGCCGCCGGGTCATCGTCGAGGCGCTGGAGGAAGGCCCCATCATGGAGCTCGGCCGCAGGTTCATGCCCGTGGCCGAGCTGTACGAGAAGGTCATGGCGGACTTCAGCGACGATGACCTGCAGACCATGATCACCTACGTCACCCGCAACAACGAGATCTCCCCTGAGGTCATCGAACGGGTGAAGCGACTCGGCTGACCGCTCGCAGCGGCGCGATCAGACGCCCTGTTGCGAGGCCGACAGCGGCGCTGGTGATCAGCGCGGCAGACAACCCGCGCCTCGTCACCGACCCACCGCCCTACCGGACCAGCCCCGAACTCCGCGGCCCCCGCCACCTCGTCATCGACATCGACGGCGTAAACCCGGCCTATGCGATGAACCACTGACCTCGATCGATGTCACCGACAAGCAACTCAGTCGAAGAGCTCCGCGGCGGTGGAGACGACGACCGCACGCTGCAGCCACGCTTCGAGCTGGGCGAGATCCGTGCATCCGGTTATGCGAGCACGGATGTCAGGTGAGACGCAGGCGCCACGGCCGGACAGCACCGTCAGGACGGCTTTGGCCGTCCCTTTGACCTCGCCCTCGGCCTTGCCGTCGCCGAAGTAGCGGCGGGCGAAGTCGCTCTGGTACTCGTAGTTCTTGAGCTTCATCAGCGTCTCCGAGTCTGACCCCGCGTCATGCGGCCGCCTGGCGAGGAACAATCCCTGCCAGCGGGACGGTGTGGAAGAGATGGGCTCAGTCGAAGAGCTCCGCGGCGCTGGAGACGACGACCGCACGCTGCAGCCACGCTTCGAGCTGGGCGAGATCCGTGCATCCGGTTATGCGAGCACGGATGTCAGGTGAGACGCAGACGCCACGGCCGGACAGCACCGTCAGGACGGCTTTGGCCGTCCCTTGGACCTCGCCGTCGCCGAAGTAGCGGCGGGCGAAGTCGCTCTGGTACTCGTAGTTCTTGAGCTTCATCAGCGTCTCCAGGTGGTGCCGGGCGGCCTGCGGAAGCATTGCGGATACGACATCATGATAGAGCGCCCGGTGATCGGGATCGAGCGCTCCGTAAGCGTCGACCAGCGACTCGAGGGTCTTCGCTCCGTCCGGTCGGCCGCCGTGCGCCATTGCCGAAAGCACGGCGAGTTCGGGTGTCCGGGCGGCCTCGTCAGGCTCGATCACCTGCGGGATCTGATCCGGGCCGAGAACGATCGGCGTCAGCATCATCCCCGGATGATCGAGATCGATCGGACGCGAGGCCCACCTGGCCACGGCGGGAACCGGGCAGACGACGAGCAGCTTGACCGGACACCTCAAGCGATAGCGCAGGCCCATCAGATAGAACGGCCAGCTATAGAGCTTGTCCTTGTCCTCATCGCCTTGGACCTCGACGATTAAGGCGAAGTTCCGCTTCTTCTCCCAGTACTCGATCACCGCGTCCGCACGCAGCTCGGCGAGCCGATCGTCCGTGACGTTCTCAGAACGGACCCGAGCCTCCCGGTATCGCGGAAGCGAAACACCGAGCGAGCGACCGACGATCTCCGCGGCCAGTGCCGGGCGACTGCGGAACATCTCACAGATCGCTTCATGCTTGCTTGAGGGCATGGCAGTGGATACTAACCGCAATCGAACAGTCACGCTCGGCAATCTCATTGGAACTCCCCATTGCTCAGCCGATTGCCGGTGAGGCGATGACGACGGTGACGTCCGCTGGTACGTCGCCGGTGCGGTAGGCGTGGGGGGCGTCCCCGGTGAAGGCCAGCAGGTCGCCGGTGCTGAGCGAGCGGAGGTCGTCGGCGGGGCCGGCGTCGAGCCGTCCGGACGCTACGAGCAGGTGCTCGACCGTGCCGGGCGCGTGGGGAACGCCGTCGACGGAGGTGTGCGCGGGGAGGCGGAGCCGCCACAGCTCGAGGCTGTGACCGCCGCTGATCCTGCGCAGCAGTTCGCGCGTGGGCCCCTCGTCGTTCGGGGTGGTCGCGGGAAGGTGCAGGGTCTCCGGAGCGAGATCGCGGGTCAGCAGGTCGGTGAGCGGGATGCTCAGGGCGACGGCGATCGCGTCGAGGGTGTCGATCGTTGGGTTGCCGACGCCGGCCTCCAGCTGCGACAGCGTGGCCTTGCTCAATCCTGTGCGGCGGGCCAGTTCGGCCTGGCTCATTCCGCGCTGTCGGCGGCGGCGCTGGATCTGGGCTCCGGCCGCGGCCGCCGCGCTGCTGGTGGCCCGGCGCTCGGGCCGGTGCGCAGGGCCGGAGCCGGTCACTTCAGTGGCCCGTGGGAGGCGGTGTAGGAGACTCGGACGCGGCCCTTCTTCATCTTCACGGCCGTGATCGTAACGTCCGCGAGGTCGGCGAGGCTCCGTACGTGCGTCCCGCCGCAGGGCGCGGCGTGCAGGTCTCCCAGATGGACGACGCGGCGTCCTTCGGCGTCGTGTTCGGCGGTGACGGGGAGATCTTCGGCGATCGCCGCCGCGACCCGTGCCCGCAGCCGGTCGGCGGCCTTCTCGCGATCCTCCGGATCGGCCAGGCTCGCGGCCGTCTCGGCCGGGGTGAACTCGATGCGCGCCTGGCCGGGGAAGTGGATATTGCCGGCGAGGACCCATCCCTCGGCCCGCCCGGCCGCCTCGATGAGGTGACCGGCCGTGTGCAGCGCCGCGTGCGTCAGCCGCAGGTCCGGGTCGACGCGAGCCTCCACGACGTCGCCTTCGCGGAGGGTGTCGAGGGTGCGGTCGTCGCGGGAGTGCAGCACGACGAGACCCGTCTCGGGGTCGCGCGCCGGGGCGACCTCACACTCGCCGAGCCGGCCACGGTCGGCGGGCTGCCCGCCTCCCTGCGGATGGAAGATGTTCTCCCGTACGGCGACCCATGTCTCACCGTCGGCGGTGCCTCCCGTCGCCACGACGTGGGCGGTGACCGCCGTGAGGTAGGTGTCCTCCAGGTAGACGGCCATCTGATCACTCAACTGAACCATACGTTTAATATAACGAACGAGCTGTCCTGCTCGACGGCGGATCGGTCACGGGGGCCAGTCGCTACGAGCTGCCGGTGCCTGCGAGGGAGTGAACGCCGGTGCTCTCGATCAGTGCGTCGAGGAGCGCGGCGGTGGCGGGAGGTGCGGGCGGCTCGCCGTACGTCGCGGCAAGGACGTATCGGGTCGAGTCGGGCAGTACGACCGTATGCACGGCCGGGTTGCGGGCGGCCTCCAAGGTGAGGGCGGGCAGCGTCGTCACGCCGAGACCGGCCGCGACGAGTGCCTGGACGGCGACGAAGTCGTCGGTGGTGAAGGAGATCCGCGGGCTGAACCCGGCGCGCTCGCACATCTCGAGGAGATGGCGGCGGCAGCGGTCGCAGCCGGCGATCCACTCCGCGTCCGTGTACGCCGCCAGGTCGGAGCCCGAGTCGTCCGCCGTGACCAGGTGGCTGGGCTCGTCCAGCAATCGCCGGATGTGGATGTCGCCCTCCTCGGTACCGGTGTCGTACCGGAAGATCACCGCGACGTCGACGTAGCCGGCGCGGAGCATGCGGACGGCCTCGGGTGGCTCGGCCTCGGTGAGGCTGACGCGCAGGCCGGGATGGCGCTCGGCCAGCAGTGACGCGGCCAGTGGCACGAAGGTGCCGAGCGCCGACGGGAAGGCGGCCAGCCGGACCCGGCCCTGGGTCAGCCCGACGTGGGCGGACAGTTCGGCCTCGGCCGCGTCGAGCCGGCCGAGGATCTCCGCGCCGCGCTCGGCGAGCGTGCGGCCCGCGTCGGTGAGGCGGATGCCGCGCCCGACCCGCTGGACGAGCTTGGCGCCGGTCTCGGCCTCCAGCCGCGCGAGGTGATGGCTGACCGACGGCTGGGAGTAGTGCAGTTCCTTCGCGGCGGCCGTCACCGAGCCCGTACGGGCCACCGCGACGAGCACGCGAAGCCGGGAAACGTCCAGCATGAGGCCAATATATCGACCGCTTCTATGGAACAGGCCGACGATTGGCATTGGACCGATGAGTGACCCGCCCGGCACCCTGGAGGGGACGAAGGAGGTTCGCTATGACACTCGTGCTCAGCACCGTACGGCCCGGTCTGGAGGATCTGGTCACGGGCGTGCGTTCCGTTGTGGACCTCCACGCGGACTGGCGGGAGACCGCGCGGCTCGTCGCCGCCGAGCTGCGGCGGCACATGCCCACCCCGGACGTGCTGACCGCCGAGGAGCGGATCGGCGACCCCGACCGGTACGTCAGCCACACGCTCTACGTCGAGCCCGGCGGCACGTTCTCCCTGGTGGGTCTCGTGTGGCGGCCCGGGCAGGTCACCCCGATCCACGACCACGTCACGTGGTGCGTCTTCGGCGTGCTGCAGGGCGTGGAGCACGAGGAGCTCTACGTTCAGCGGGACGACCACCTGGTCGGCGTCGGGGTCAACGACAACCACGTCGGCGAGGTCAGCGGCTTCGCGCCACCCGGCGACATCCACCGGGTCCGCAACTCCGGCGACGGCACCGCGATCTCCCTGCACATCTACGGCACGGACATCTCCCGCGTCGACTCCAGCGTGCGGCGCTGTTACGACCTGCCCGTACGGGACTGACCGACGCCGCGCGGGCGTGGCCGGGCCGATCGCAGGCCGCACACCGTCGACTCCCGGATTCCGCTGATCTTGTCCGGGACCGTGGCTAGCGTGCGGGCGCATGGATGATCTTCGAATGCTGCACTGCTTCTGGGGCCATACCGGCGTACCGATGACCGGTCTCGCGGCGGTCGGCCTCGACGACGGCCCTGGGGTGGTCGGAGCCGACCTCAACGGAGCGATCTGGACATGGAACCTGGTCACCGGCGATCAGAGGTTTCAATCGATCGATCTCGACGCCGCCGCTCCGGAGGATCCGGCCCCCGATAGTGAGATCTGGGAAGCGGACGAGGACGACGAGGAAGAGCCCGGCATGGCCGCGGATGTCGTCTCCTGCCTGACGGCGGCCCGCCTCGACGGCCGACCGGTGATCGTGACCGGCGGGGGGCACTTCGATCTCACGGCCTTTCTCGGCGAGGACTGTACGGGCGGGGCGGTCAGGGTCTGGGATCTGGAGAGCGGCCGCAAGATCGGAAAGACCCTGACCGGTAGCAGCCTCGGGGTCCACTCGCTCGCGACCGTTCCGTACGCGAACGGGCTCCTCGTCTTCAGCAGTGGTGAGGTCTTCAGTAGTGGTGAGGAGGGCAGGCTGCTGGTCTGGGACCTGCCTCGTGGCGAGCTCATCGCGGACCTCAAGGGCGCGTACGACGGAGCGATGACCGCCGCGATGGTCGACGGCCGGCCGATCGCGGTCACCGTGGGACAGGCCACCGGCCTCCAGGCATGGGACGTTCTCAGCGGCGAACCACTCGGGAATCCACTGAGCGGCATCAGCCCCACGATCAGAGCCATCGCGATCACCGAGCTGAACGACCGGGCGATGGTGGTGGCCGGCGGAAGCGACCAGACGGTCCGGGTCTGGGACCTCATGCGCGGCGAGCCGTTCGGGGCGCCGCTGTCCGGTCACGCCGACTCGATCGAGTCGATCGCCACCACACGGCTGGACGGAAACGTGCTGGCGGTGACCGGCAGCAGAGACGGTACGGCCCGGGTATGGGACCTGGCCCGTGGAGAGCAGGTGGGCGAAGCGCTCACGGGGCATGAGGAAGCGATCGAGGCGGTCGTGACGTCAGAGGTCGACGGCAGGCCGGTCGCCGTGACCGCGGGCGATGACGGCAGCGTCCGCGTGTGGGCCCTGACGCTCAGCCGGCCCGGAGGTCCACGGTGTCCGAGGACTCCGTGAGGTCGTCGAGGACGTCCGGGAGCGGTTCGACGCCGAGGCCCGGGCCGTCGGGGACCCGCATCATCCCGTCCTGGAGCACGAACGGCTCCGTGACGTCCTGCGTGTAGTACCGGTCCGACGCGGAGACGTCCCCGGGCAGCGTGCAGCCGGGCAGTGCCGCGAAGGCGAGGTTGGCGGCGCGGCCCAGGCCGGTCTCGAGCATTCCGCCGCACCACACCGGAAGGCCGTGCGCCACGCACACGTCGTGGATCCGCCGTGCCTCCAGGTAGCCGCCGACGCGGCCGGCCTTCACGTTGACGATCGAGCACGCGCCGAGCGTGATGGCGTCGGCGGCGGACCGGGCGGAGACGATCGACTCGTCGAGGCAGATCGGCGTCGTGAGGACCTCCGCGAGGCGCGCGTGCCCGAGCAGGTCCTCCTCCGGCAGCGGCTGCTCGATCAGCAGCAGGTCGAAGGGGTCCAGCGCGGCGAGGTGCCGCAGATCCGTGCGGGTGTACGCGGCGTTCGCGTCGACCTGGAGCAGGATGTCGCCGAACCGTTCCCGCACCACGCGCACCGGCTCGAGGTCCCACCCCGGCTCGATCTTCAGCTTGATCCGTACGTAGCCCTCCTGAAGATAGGCGTCGACCGCGTCGAGCAGCTCGGGGATCGAGTCCATGATCCCGACGGACACCCCGGCCGGCACCCGCGTCCGCGTCGCCCCCAGGTACGCCGCGTACGACAGGCCCGAGGCGCGCAGCTCGGCGTCGAGCACCGCCATCTCCACCGCGGCCTTCGCCATCGGATGACCCCGTACCGGCGCGAACGCCGCGCCGAGTCCGCGGGCCGTGACGTCGGCGGGCAGCCGCGGGAGCAGGTGGTCGCGGATGACCTGCTCGGCTCCGTCCACGTACTCGGCGGAGTACAGCGGCTCGGCGGAGGCGACGCACTCGCCCCACCCCTCCGCCTCGTCCCCGAACACGCGGACGAGCAGGACCTCCCGGTCGACGTCCGTACCGAACGACGTGCGGAACGGCGACACCAGGGGCATCCGGATCCGCCTGAGCTCGACCCCGGACAGCTTCATCGCGCGCACTCCAGCAGGTAGTAGCCGGCTCGCGTGAAGCCGGTGACGTGGAATCCCCCGGCCAGCGCGCCGCCGAGCGCGGCGCGCTGGGCCTGGCGCCACTCTCCGGCGGCGTTCTGGCAGCACGCTCGCACGGTCGTGATGTCGGCGGGCGTCCCGACCGCCACGCTGGTGGCGCCGGCCGGGTCGCGGCGCTCGGGGCGGCCCAGCGCGTCCTCGGCCAGCGTGATCACCGTGTCGTCCCCGGGCTCGGGCCGTGTCGCCGGTGTGCCGGCGAGCGCCGCCGCCACCTCCGGGCTGTCGAGCCGCCACTCGACGAGGAGGCGGTCGCTGGGGTCGCCCAGGTTCAGCTCGTCGGGCATGTCGCCGTAGAAGTTCTCGAGGTACGCCTCGACGCGGGCGGCCAGCTTGGCCAGGTTGAAGTGGGCGTTGCGCCGGGCGAGCGGGTCGAACGTCCAGCTGATCGTCATGATGCCCCGCTCGAGCGCCCACTCGCGCTGATGCGCCTTGATCGCGAAGCCGACGCCCCGCCCCTGGACGGCGACGCCGGTGATGTGGGAGTGCAGGCCGCCGTCCGCGGTCGGGAACGCCGCGCAGGCGCCGATCATCGTGCTGCCGTGGAACGCCCCGGCGACATAGCCGCCGATGTGGCGGGTCACCTGCAGCATCTCGTACGGCATCGGGTCGGTCGGCCGCCAGATCTCCGCGAGCAGCGCGGAGGCGGTGTAAAGATCCTTCCCGGCCGTCAGTTCGCGTACGTCCATGTACCGATCGTGACGTCTCGCCGCCCCGGTGGGAACACCGGGGGCCGGGTCAGGGGATGACGGGCAGCGGGTTGCCGCTCTTGGACGGAGACGGCTTCGCGGACTTGGTGTGCTTCGGTGTGCCCTTGGACGGGCGGGTGGCGCCGGACGACGGCTTCCCGGTCGGCTGCTGCGCGGCGTCGTTGCGCGTGCTCGGCGGCGCGATGGAGACGGGCAGCGGGATGAGGTTCTGGACGTAGACGTCGAACCACCGGCCGCTGCCGGTCAGGTCGGCCGTCTCGTTCCCGAACGGGCCCATCTCCTGCAGGGCCTTGTCCAGGTTTCCCTGGTTGCGCTGCAGGATCTGTACGACCTGGTGAAGGTTCCGGAGCGTGGGGCCGAGGGTGGCCTGGTTCTCCTGGATCGTCCCGGTGATCTGCTGGGACAGGGCGACGGTGCCGGTCAGCAGCTGGTTGATCACGACCCGGCGGTTGTTGATCTCCTGCAGCAGGAGGCCGCCGTTCTGCACGAGGACGGCGAGGTCACCGCTGCGGGAGGCCAGCAGCGAGGTCACGTTGCTGGAGTGCTTGAGCAGCTGGCTCAGCTCGTCGTCGCGGGAGGACACCGCTCGGGAGATCTTCTGCAGGCCCGCCAGGGTCCGCCGGAGGTTCTCCGGAGAGCCCTGCATCGTCTGGGTCAGCGTGTCCATGGCCTTGGCCAGCTGCTTGGTGTCGATCTGCCCGAGCTGCTTGCTGGCGTCCTGCAGGGCGGGCACCACCTCGTACGGGGCCGAGGTCCGCGAGAGCGGGATCTGCTTTCCCGTCGACTGCCGGCCGGGTCCCTTGGGGTCCAGGGCGAGGAAGTGCGAGCCGAGAATGGTCTTGATCTTGATCTGGGCCCGCGTCTGCGTGCCGAAGTGCGCGCTGCTGGTGAACTTCACCTTCACGTGGTCGCCGTCGAGGTCGACGCTGTCGACCTTGCCGACCTTCACGCCGGCGATCCGGACCTCTTCGCCGGGCTTGAGCCCGCCCGCCTCGGCGAACGCCGCGGAGTACGTCGTGCCGCCGGCGAGAGCCTGCAGGTTGAACGCGAGCAGGGTCGCCAGGCCGGCGGCGGCCAGGCCGGCGATGCCGATCGGCAGCGGATTGCGCTCCCGGAATGGACGCATCAGCGCGGCACCTCGCGTCGGGTTTCGGCGGACTGGGCGGCGCGGTCAGGGCCGCAACCCGGCGTCCACGCGGACACGCGACTGCGGAGATAAACCCTGGCGCGTCAGTGAAAGGTACTGACGCGTAGCGTGGCCGACAAGAACCCACCGTGCTCGATCCGGGGCGTGATCTGCGCACGATCACGCGTCCCCCCAGGTCAGCAATGCCTTACTGGCGGGATCGAGTGACGTAACTCACGTTCGCGCGATGATCGCCGATCCGTGCCCGAACAGTCCCTGGTTGACCGCGATGCCGGCCCGTGCCCCTTCCACCTGGCGTTTTCCCGCCTGTCCGCGCAGCTGCCAGGTGAGCTCGCAGACCTGGGCGATCGCCTGCGCGGGGATCGCCTCCCCGAAGGACGCCAGCCCGCCGCTCGGGTTGACCGGGATCCGGCCGCCGAGCGTCGTCGCGCCGTCGCGCAGCAACCCCTCCGCCTCACCCGGCTTGCACAGGCCGAGGTCCTCGTACCAGTCCAGCTCCAGCGCGGTGGACAGGTCGTAGACCTCGGCGAGCGACAGATCCTCCGGGCCCAGCCCGGCCTCCTCGTACGCCGCGGCGGCGTTCGCCGCCCGGAACGGCCGCTCCTGCGGGTCGACGGCGACGCTGGATTCGGTGGCGAAGCTCGCCAGCTCGAGCACGGTGTGCGGGAACGTCGGGGTCACCGTGGAGAGCGCCCCGATCCGCACGGGCGTGCCGTGGCCGTGCCGCCGCGCGTACTCGAGGCTGGACAGCACGACCGCCGCACCGCCGTCACTGGTCGCGCAGATGTCCAGCAGCCGCAGCGGGTCGGCGACCACGGGCGACGCCGCGACGTCGGCCGCGGTGACCTCCTTCCGGTACCGCGCGTACGGGTTGTGCAGCCCGTGCCGGGCGTTCTTGACCTTCACCGCGGCGAAGTCGTCCCGGCCGGCGCCGTACAGGGCCATCCGGCGGCGGGCGTACAGCGCGAAGTACACCGGGTTGGTCGCGCCCAGCAGGCGGAACCGCAGCCAGTCCGGGTCGTCGGGCCGGTCGCCGCCGACGGGCGCGAAGAACCCCTTCGGCGTGGTGTCGGCTCCCACCACCAGCGCGACGTCCACGAGACCGGCGAGGATCTGCGCCCGCGCCGTGCTCATCGCCTGCGCACCCGAGGCGCAGGCCGCGTAGCAGCTCGACACGCGCGCCCCCGACCAGCCCAGGGCCTGGGCGAACGTCGCGCCGGCGATGAACCCGGGGTAGCCGTTCCGGATCGTGTCGGCGCCCGCGATGTACTCGATGTCCGTCCACGCGAGGCCGGAGTCCGTCAACGCGTCCCGCGCCGCCGCGAGGCCGTACTCGACGAAGTCACGCCCCCACTTGCCCCAGGGATGCATGCCGACCCCGAGGACGGCGACGTCGTGTTGGCCGCTCACGCGCCCTCCTCGCTCGCTGCGCCGGGTTCGCTCGGGTTTTCGGTCACTCGTCCTCCTCGGGGATTGGGCGCCACTTCCAGACGAGGTGGCCGGGGTCGAGCTCCTCGACGACGAGCTCGACCTCCATCCCGACGGCCAGCTCGTCGACGCCGATCCCCTTCACGACCTGGCCGAGGACGACGATCCGCTCGGCCGCCAGCTCGACGGCGGCGATGGCGTACGGCTCGAAGTCCTCGTCTGAGACGTACGGCGGCGGGGGACGGTAGCGGGCGTCGGCGTACGACCAGATCCGCCCTCGATCCGAGAGCGGGGTCGTGACGAGCTCGTCGCCGTTGCAGACGGGATTGCGGCAGGCCAGGCTCTGTGGCGGGAAGTAAACGGTGCCGCAGACGGTGCAGCGGGTCCCGGTCAGGCGTGGCGGATCGACGGTGAACCAGCCGTCGACCACGCAGACCGGCCCGTCGGCGCGGTCCACGGCCGGATCGTTCCCGGATGGGTGTTGCGCCACCGGCGGCCTCCTAGTTGACCAAGCGACCGCTCAAATCTATAACGTGTTCTACTCGAGTGGAAGGGTCGGTGGACGCAGGCTCACGGGTCTCCTTAGGGATTCGTGATGTTTCGTAGCGATCGCTCGAGGGCGTCGAGTTGCTGTGGTTGCTCACGATGGCGAGGTGCACCCGATGACGCTTCGCCGGTAGGCGGTCGGCGCCCTGGCGGGCTGATCTCGCTCGGATTTTCGAATCATCGAGCGGATCGCGCATACGGGCCGCTACTGTGCGTACATGTTTGGTCGCGTGTCGTCCGGTCGTGTCGCATGAGCCGTAAGCTTGCGCTGGCCGCTGGCCGCTGGCCGCTGGTCAGGTGGCCCGGACCGCGACCGCCCGGGTGCTGCTGCGCGGTGGGGTGGATGAGGAGACCGGTGAGGCCCTGACGGCGCGGGCGGCGGCCGAGCGGGTGGGCTGGTGCGCGGACCTGGTCGCTGAGATGGTCACTGGTCTGCTGGCCGAGCGTTGGAATGCCGGTGATGTGGCCGTGCTGGCCGCCGGGGTCGATGCGGACGGCCGCGCCTTACCCTCGAACGCGTGGATGGCGCTGCGCCGCTTGGGCTGGGGTGTGAGGGTCCCCGAGGGGGTCAAGGTCAATGACCGGATCGTGCGGATGGCTCAAGAACAGGCCGGGCGGATCCTGCGCGGTACACAGCACCGCGCCGAGACGGTCGCCGGGGTCCTGGCGGCCTGGCCCGCCGATCCGGCCAAGCGCACGCCGGCCGAGTGGGACGCCGTCCGCGAGGCGATTCCCGACGGACGGTCCCTGACCAGCAGCGTGATCAAAGCACGCACACGGCAGGTCACCGCGTTCGTCACCAGGCATGGGCGGCTTCCGGTCGATGTGTTCGAACTGGAAGAGGCGCCGTACGCGGCGCGGATGCTGGTGCTGGCCGCCGTCGACCGGCAGCAGGCCACCCTAGAACGCGCCGAAGACGACCCAGCGCGGGCATTGCTGCGGCTGCAGTTGCCCACCCGCCCGGACCCGCGCTCATACGCCGACTGGACCTGGGTGGCCTGCCCACTCACTCTGCCGCCCACTGTCCCGCCAGGTGCGATGCTGCATCTGCCCACGTTGCGTCCGCAAGGCAGGAAAATGCACGCGGACCTGGCGTTCTCCCACCCCGTCCCCAAAACCGAATCGAAGCATCACACGAGGGCGCTGGGTGTGGACTGGGGTCTGAACACCCTGCTCAGTGCGGGGGCGTGTCGTTTGCGTCCCGACGGCACCATCACCGCACTGGGATCCGGGGGGATGTTCCGGGCCGCCGGGGTGATGGCCCGCCAGCACCGGCTGCGCCGCCACGGCGAACACCTACACGCAAAGACGGACAGCTATGCCTGCCTCATCGGCGGCGACGAGGATCACCACTTGGCCGCCAAGCACGCTGTGCTGACGGCCGAACACCGGTACGTGGCCGATCGCCGGTCGGGGCTGAACGAGGCGCTGGCCTGGTCGGCGGCGCGATGGGCGGTGGATCAGGCGGTCGCGGTGGGGGCGAGTGTGATCTATGTGGAGGATCTGCGGTCGATGGAGGCCAAGGGCATGGGCCGCACCCACAACACCCGCCTTTCCCAGGCCGTGCGGGGGCAGATCGTCGGCAACATGCGGCATTTGGCCGCCGAGACCGGCATCGCCGTCGTCACCGTCCCGGCCCGCAACACGTCCAAGCACTGCCCGCAGTGTCTGGTCCCGTTGCGGCACTGCAAGGCACCCGGCCGGCCTGGCACACCCGGGTGGAAGTGGGCGATCTGCCTCGACCCTGACTGTGGCTGGCAGGGCGACCGCGACCACGGCGCATGGCGGCGTATCGCCGCCCGCGGACTGACCCACCAGCACAACACCACCGTCGACCGCACAACCGGCCACATGGCCATCGGCCGCATCGTCGACAAGCTCGAAGCGGGCGCGGTCATCACCCCGACCGCCCCCGAGCAACACCAAGCCAGCGGGGGTGACCGGTCCAAGACCGGACCCACCCCCCGCCGAACCTCACGCCCCGTGCCCAGGCGACGCGGGGCACCCTCCACCCCCGGCCCTCGCGGGCCGGTGGGTCAGCGTCCGGAGGGACGCGCTCACACGGACCGAGGGCTGCCCCGCGCGGCCTGCCGGTACCAGGGCGCGCGCACACCCAACGTGCACACGATCAGCTCAACCACCCCCACCAGCCGGAACCGTCCACGGCACCGGCCCAAAGGGGCGGCACTGGGCGCGGGCTTCCACCTGCACGCCCACGCCACCCCACCCCGGTGGGCAGATCCCCCAGTCACAACACCCAGTTTCAGTATGACTGCGGATCCTTAGGCTGATCAGAGACGCTCGACGTCGTGGGGGAGACCCGCGACAACTCCGGCAGCAGCGCCTGCGTCGAGTACAGGGACATGAACGTGGTCAGCCCGGCCACGAACAGCGCGAGGTTTACCCGGCGCAGCCCGAGCGAGCCGCGGAACGCGAACTGGGCGTGCCGCCTGCGCCGGTGCCTGACAGGCGACGTCGTCATCACACCGGGGCGTGACACTTCGTCATCGCGCCGGGTGGCGGTCGTTCGGTTCCGGAAGGGCGCGGTCCGGACGCTCAGTTCTTCAGGGAGGCGACCATGCGGCGTAGTCCGGCGAGCCAGCGGTCGCGGTCGGCGGCCTTGCGGCGCTCGAACTCGGCCACCTCCGGATGGGGGAGGATCAGGAACGCCTCCGCCATGAGCCCCGCGACGACCGCCTCGGCGACGTCGTCGGGTTCGAGCACCGCGCCCGCCGCGGCCACGACCTGACCCGCCATGCCTTCGAGGGCCTCCGTGAGGAGCGGGGTGCGCACGCCCTGCGGGCACAGCGCGCTGACCTTGATGCCCTGGTCGCCGTAGGTCAGCGCCAGCCACTCGGCGAACGCCACCGCGGCGTGTTTCGTCACGGCGTACGGCGCGTCGCCGGGCTGGGTGAGCAGGCCGGCGGCCGAGCAGGTGTTGAGGAAGTAGCCCTTGCCGCGTTCGAGCATCCCGGGAAGCGCGGCCCGCGCGGCGTACACGTGCGCCTGGACGTTGACCGCCCAGGAGGCCGCCCACTGCTCCGGCGTCGCCTCCAGTCCGGCGCCCGTGCCGATGCCCGCGTTGGAGCAGACCAGGTCGATCGGGCCGAACTCACCGGCTTCGTCGATCATCGCCCGCACCTGCTCCTCGTCGCCCACGTCGGTGCGGACCGCGGCCGTACGGCAGTCCAGGCCCGCGGCGACCCGTTCCACGGCGTCCAGGTCGAGGTCGGAGAGGCAGAGCGCGGCCGCGCCCCCGGCGGCGAACCGGCGGGCCAGCGCCGCGCCGATCCCGCTGCCGGCGCCGGTGATCACGATGTTCTTCCCGGTGATCTGCATGGCAGGAACGTAACATCCGGGACTAGGCTGGTTGAACCCGATTCGGATGTCAGAAAGCTCAGAAAGCTCCAGGCGTGAGCGTGAAAGGCGGCAGCATGGCACTCGAGACCGGTCTGGCGGGCAGGACCGCCCTGATCACCGGCGCCTCCCGCGGTATCGGCAGAGCGACGGCGGAGGCCCTGGCCGCGGAGGGGTGCAACGTCGTGCTGTCCTCCCGGAAGCAGGACGCCCTGGACGAGGTCGCCAAGGAGATCCGCGCCGCCCACCCGGGCGTCGGCGTCCTCCCGAAGGCCGCGCACGTCGGTGACGAGGACGCCGCGCGGGCCTGCGTCGAGGCGGCCGTCGCCGAGTTCGGGAGCGTGGACGTCCTCGTCAACAACGCCGGCACCAGCCCGCACTTCGGCCCGATGGTCGACATCGACGTCGCCCGGGCCGACAAGACCGTCCAGGTCAACCAGTTCGCCGTGGTGCTGTGGACACAGCTCGTCTGGAAGCTGTCCATGGCGGCCCGCGGCGGGGCGATCGTCAACATCTCCTCGGTCGGCGGCATGGTGACCGAGCACGGCATCGGCTACTACAACGCCACCAAGGCCGCCGTCATCCACCTCACCCGGCAGTTCGCCGTCGAGCTCGCCCCCTCCGTGCGCGTCAACGCCGTCGCTCCGGGGCTGGTCAAGACCCAGCTCGCCCGGGCACTGTGGGAGGAGAACGAGGAGAAGATCGCCGGGTACCTGCCGCTCGGCCGCCTCGGCGAGCCCGAGGACATCGCTAAGGCGGTCGTCTTCCTCGCCGGGGACG
This sequence comes from Actinoallomurus acanthiterrae, assembly GCF_054775715.1. NCBI lineage: Bacteria > Bacillati > Actinomycetota > Actinomycetes > Streptosporangiales > Thermomonosporaceae > Actinoallomurus > Actinoallomurus acanthiterrae. The sequence goes on from NZ_BAAHCO010000001.1 coordinate 1,933,365, forward strand.
CCGCGAGCTGGCTGACCGGACAGACCCTCGTCGTCGACGGCGGCTCGACCGTCCGTCCGACCATCGCCTGAGGAGGCCCCACATGTCTCGATGGGGACTGACGATTCCGCTCATCGGCGTGCCGCTGGCCGAGCACCGGAAGGTGGTCGAAGAGCTGGCGGACCTCGGATACACCGACGCGTGGTCGGCGGAGACCGCCGGGACCGACGCGTTCACGCCGCTCGCCCTCGCCTCCCAGTGGGGGCCGCAGCTGCGGCTCGGCCCGGCGATCGTGCCCGTCTACACGCGCGGTCCCGGCCTGCTCGCCCAGCAGGCCGCCACCCTCGCCGACCTCGCCCCCGGCCGGTTCGTCCTCGGCATCGGGACGTCCTCGCCGGTGATCGTGGAGCGCTGGAACGGCATCCCCTTCACCGAGCCGTACCAGCGGGTGCGGGACACGCTGCGGTTCCTCCGCCGGGCCCTGGCCGGCGAGAAGGTCGGCGACGAGGCGCTCGGCGTGACCGGTTTCAAGCTGGAGACCCCGCCGCGGACGCCGCCGCCGATCGCCCTCGCCGCGCTGCGCCCCGGCATGCTCCGGCTGGCCGCCCGGGAGGCCGACGGCGCGATCACCAACTGGCTGGCGCCGTCCGACGTCCCGAAGGTCCGGGCCGAGTTCGGCACGGAGAAGGAGCTGATCGCGCGGATCTTCGTCTGCCCGACGTCGAACGCCGATGAGGCGCGGGCGCTCGGCCGGCGGATGATCGCGGCGTACCTGACGGTCCCCGTCTACGCGGCCTTCCACGAGTGGCTCGGCCGCGGCGAGCGGCTCGCGGCGATGAACGAGGCGTGGGCCGCCGGCGACCGCAAGGCCGCCCTCGCCGCGATTCCGGACGACGTCGTCGACGACCTCCTCGTCCACGGCTCGCCGGACGAGTGCCGCGAACGCGTCCGCGCGTACGTCGACGCCGGTCTGGACACGCCCGTCCTCGCCGTGCTGCCGAACAGCGAGACGCAGGTCACAGACGCCGTACGTGCGCTCGCTCCCTAGGCCGGGATCCGGCAAATCGCAAGATCGTGGATGTTTGGCCCCTCAGGTGGTCGGGCATGGGAGGCCGCATGCGCGGGGCAGCCGTGCACCGTGCAGACTTGCAACCGACCATAAGGAGCTGTCGACCGTGCTGACGCTGACCGATTCGGCGGTCCAGGTGATCCGTACCGTCACCAGCCAGCCGGAGCTTTCGCCGCAGACCGGCCTGCGGATCGCCACGCAGAACCAGACCGACGAGGCGGGCACGCTCTCCCTCGCGGTGGCCGAAGGGCCGCAGGCCGGCGACGCGATCGTCGAGGAGCAGGGCGCGCGCGTCTACCTGGAGCCGGACGCCGCGACGATCCTCGACGAGATGACGCTCGACGCGAGCGTCGATGAGAACGGAGACGTGACCTTCCGCCTCGCGGAACAGGGATGACCGTGTTATCCCGGTCGGCCCCGGGCGATCACCGAGACGAATCGGATGACCGCCCGGGGCTTTCGCGGTAAAGCCGCCGGGCCGCCCGGGACGGCCCGGGCCGAGCCGCCAAGCGGTCCGCGGACGGCTCCGGGTCAGGAGCCGGCGACGTCGTCCGGGAGGCTGGGGTGCGGGCCGAGGGCCCAGTGCTCGAACAGTCCGTGGCCCGTACCGCCGTCGTACTCGAACCGCGCCACGGCGTCGACCATGCCCCACATGCGGGCGGCGTCCTCGGGGCGGCGCAGGTCGTACGTCACGCCCTGCACCTTCAGCTCCGGCCCCTGGTACATCCCGTGCCGCCAGTCGGGTTCCAGGCCGTAGCCGCTGCCGACCATCAGGTGGACCGGCAACAGCGGGGTGACGCGCACGTCGAACGGCTTGCCGCCCGGCGGGGCGAACGCGATCACCGCCTCGGTGACGTCCCGCGTCCCGGGAACGTAGGTCGGCCGGTACTCCGGGCGGCCGAGGTACTCCGGCTCACGCTCGTCCGGCCATACGCGTACGGCCTCCTCCAGCACCCGGCGGCCCTGCGCGTCCTCCTGCAGGATGCACAGGATCGCGTGGTCCTCGAACTGCATCGGCGCGTACAGCCAGTAGAAGCTCGCCGTTCCCGTCGCCTGGATGCCCGGCGGCTCCGCCTCACCGACCGGGCGGATGCCCCAGGACCGGTCGCGGCTGCCCCACCAGCGGTCCGGGGTCACCGGCACGGTCGTGTCGTCCACCGAGATGGAACCGGTCCACCGGCCGGTCTGCGCGAGCCGGCGGGAGTCGAACACCACCCGCTCGTGGGCGCGGATGAAGTGCGGGGGCTCCAGCTGCGCCGGGATCGTCCCCTCCCAGGTCAGGTCGAACGCCAGCCCGTGGTCGTTCGGCTCGAGGACGACGCGCAGGCGCTTGAGCCCTTCCAGCACCTCCACGCGGAACGGCCCGACCGAGGTGTCCATCCGGTCCGCGCCGAGTTCGCGCGAGGCCCGGACGACGCGGTGCAGCGGGCCGTGCCGGACCAGGGCGAAGGCGTCCGTGACGCCCAGGTTCGGATACTGCCCGAGCCCGACGATGAGCATGAGCTCGTCCGAGCGGGAGTGGCAGTTGAAGTAGTACCGGTCATAGAAGTTGCGGTCCGACGTCCCGACGTGCCGCATCACGTCGGGAACCTGGTGGACCGGGTAGTCGTCGAGCGGTGAGAGCGTCATCGGCGGCCTCCGGGCGGGCCGGTCGCAGGACCGGGGGCGGGCAGGTTCAGGAGCCCGGCGAGCAGCCGGGACGCGGTGTTGTCCACGGGGAAGTCGCTGTCGGGCGGCACCAGGTCCCAGTCGATGAACGCCTGCCCGATCCGCGCCATGATCACCGCGAACTTGAAGGCCGACAGGACCTCGTAGTACGCCATGTGCCGCATCCTCCGGCCGGCCAGCTCCTCGTAGTACGCGACGGTGTCGGCGTGGGACGGGAAGCCGGGAAGGCGCGGGACGTCGATGCCCTCCGAATGGTGCCGGTCGAGGTACATGTACCAGGCGAGATCCTCCTCGGGCGCGCCGAGCGTGGCGATCTCCCAGTCCAGCACCGCCCGCGGTTCGCCGTCGTCGCCGTAGAGGATGTTGCCGATGCGCCCGTCGCCCCACAGCAGCACGGGCGGGTCCGGCTCGTCCGGCCGGTGCTCGCGCAGCCACCGCAGCGCCTCGGCGCAGGTCGGCTGGGGTCCGTGGTACGCCCAGCTCATGTAGTGGGTGTAGTAGCCGAGCCGCTGTTCTAGCCGGCCGGTCCATACCTCGTCCGGTCGAGGAACGCGAAGGGCACCGGATCCAGCCGGTGTACGGCGGCCAGGACGTCCAGGCCGGACGTCCACATGCGCTCCCGGTGCCCGGGCGTCGCCTCGGTCACCCAGCCCGCCTGGTGGTAGGGCGGGTTGTCGTCCGGCGCGCGGCCGTCGACCCGGTCGATGACGAAGAAGGGCGCGCCCAGCAGGCCGGCGTCGGGCTCGTACCAGCGCATCGGGGGCACCGGGATGCCAGTCCGCTCGTCGAGGATCCGCAGCAGGCGGTACTGGTCGGCGTACGGCAGCGGATCGGGGAAGACCTGGTAGCGGCTCGGCGCCACCTTGGCGACGAGGTGCTCCACGCGACCGTCGCACTCGGCGTCGAACAGCAGCGTCTCGGCCGAGAATCCGGTCGTCTGGGGGATCTCCAACCTGGGGATCGCCACCCCGGTGCCCGGCAGGCGTTCCGACAGCCACCTGGTCAGGACCGCCCGTGTCACCTCGGGGTCTCGCTGGTCGGGAACCGCCATGGTCCGGGCCTCCTCGCCGAAACGTTTCCCCGACCTCACCTCGTATCTACCAAGCGCTCGATTGATCGTCAACCGGCCGGAGGGCCGCCCGAGGCGCCGAAGCGGCCCGTGTCAGGATCGAACCATGAGGCTGACGAAGCTCGGGCACTCCTGTGTCCGCCTGCAGAAGGACGACCGCACGCTCGTCATCGACCCGGGCGTTCTGACCCCGGAGGGCGACGCGTTCGCCGGCGCGGACGCCGTGCTCATCACCCATGAGCACTTCGACCACTACCAGGCCGACCGGCTGCGCCAGGCCCTCACGGACGACCCGCGGCTCACCGTCTACACCTGCCGGGCCGTCGCCGGCGACCTGGACGATCTGGGGGACCGCGTCCGTACGGTCGGCGACGGCGACTCGCTGACGATCGCGGGGTTCGACGTGGCGGTGGCCGGACAGAAGCACGAGGTCGTCCACCCGGACGTACCCGCGGTGGAGAACATCGGCTTCCTCATCGACGGGGAGGTCTTCCACCCCGGCGACGCCTTCACCGTGCTGGAGGCGCCCACGCTCCTCGTCCCCGGCCAGGCGCCCTGGATGAAGGCCCCGGAGATGATCGAGTACCTGCGGGCGGTCGCGCCTCAACGCGCGTACGCGGTCCACGACGGGCTGCTCAACGACTTCGGGCTCGGCCTGCTGGACAACCAGCTGGCGGGGGAGGGCAAGCGCCAGGACGCGGAGTTCCGCCGCCTCCAGCCGGGCGAGTCCGTCGAGCTCATCCCCTAGGGGAGGCCCCGTAGGCCCGCGGAGTGACCGGGGGATCGATCCCACGAGCGATGTGCGGGGCGGAGGCGCGGCCTAGCGTCGTTGGTATGGCGACGCAAAGGAGTGCTCTCGTGAACGGTCTCTACCGCCCGCGCCAGGGCCGTGTCATCGCCGGCGTCTGCGCCGGTCTCGGCCGCCGGTACGGGCTGGCGCCGTGGACGGTCCGGCTGCTGGCGATCCTCTCCTGCCTGCTGCCCGGCCCGCAGTTCGTGATCTACATCATCCTGTGGATCATGATGCCGGGCGAGTAGAACGCGCTCAGGCGGCCACGGTCCGCCCGTCCTCCCGGGCGGGCGCGACGTCGCGCCGGAGCGCGCCCGCCCGTATGCGTTCCAGCACGTCGCGACGGTGCCGTGCGTATCGGATCAGGCATCCGGCGGCCGCGCCGGTGAGCGCGTAGACGACGACCGTCGCGACCGGGCGGTCCGCCGACACCGCGAGCGCGGCCGGCGACCCGACCAGCGCGAGCTGGGCCGGGACGGCGAGCCGGGGATCGGCGGTACGGGTGCGGATCGGCGGGTCGCTGGGTCCCCAGGGATCGGCGCGCAGGACGTGGAGCAGCTCGCCCAGCGGACGCGGTGACCACCACAGCGTCAGCGCCGAGGGCAGCGCGAGGAGGGGTGCCGTGGTCAGGGCACGGGCCGGAGAGGCCACCGCGAACGCGGCGGTGAGCGCGGTCCCCGCCGACGCGCAGACGATCAGCGTTGCCCGCACCCGCCGCGCGGCTCGGAGAACGGCCATCCGGCCGCGCCGGAGGGCGAGCAGGTACATCTCGGCGGCGGCGTAGGCCCAGCCGGCGGTGAGCGCACAGGCGGCCGCGTCCAGCGGACTCATCATGATTCGAAGGTGAGCCGCGCGGGCGACGAGAAGAAGACGACTGCGTTCATATTCGGGGAAGCTACGGGTTCGACCCTGACAGATCGCTGAGGGCCGCCCCCGAACTCGTGGTGGAGCCATCCCCACCACAGGCATCTGATCCCCCTGAGGGTCCTACTCCAGGCGCCAGACGACGGGCAGGCCCTTGGCGGCGCCCTCGCCGGAGTAGTCGTGGACGACGTCGAGGTAGCCGGCCATGCGGGCCTGCCACGCGACGTTGACCGGCAGGTCCTCCAGGGCGGCGAGCAGCGCGGCGTAGTCGTCGCAGTCGATGACGTGGAACAGGTCGAGCCCGCTGCGCCAGATCGTCCACTCGTGCGCGCCGGCGTCCTTGATCGCCTGGACGAGGGCCGGGGGGACCTCCCGGTGGGCCTTCTCGTACTCCTCCTCGAGGCCGGGCCTGAGCCGGGTGTGCAGCGCGACGCGCATCCTCACTCCTCCTCGTCCGTCTGGCGGCGGGCCCACTCCTCGACCGCGCCGATGTGCACGGCGGCGGCGACGCGGGCGCCGTCGGGGTCGCGTTCGAGCAGGGCCCGGTAGATCGCGTCGTGCTCGCGGGCGGTGCGCGGGAAGACGCCCTCCTCCTGATAGCCGCGCCAGACGCGGGCCCGGAAGGTGCGGCTGTTCAGCCCGCCGAGGATCGCGCCGAGCACCGGGTTGGCGGCGGCCTCGGTGATGATCCGGTGGAACTCCATGTCGTGCCCGACGTTCTCCTCCGCGGTGGAGGCGCGCTCCATGGCCCTCATCTCGGCACGCAGGAGGGCGAGGCCTTCGTCGTCGATGCGCGCCGCGGCCGCGGCGGCGGCCGCGGGCTCGAGGATCTTGCGGACCTGGACGAGGTGCAGCAGGGTGTCGCCGCGCGAGATCTCCGCGACGACGCCGAACGTCTCCAGCAGGTCGCCCGGCTTCAGCTGCGTGACGTAGATGCCGGCCCCGTGCCGGGCTTCGAGGACGCCCATGACCGTCAGCGCGCGGATCGCCTCCCGCATCGAGCTGCGCGACAGGCCGAGGTCGGCGGCGAGGTCGCGTTCGGTCGGCAGGCGCTGCCCGGGCACGAATTCCCCCATGGCGATCCGGGTCTTGATCTCGTCGATCGCCCGCTGGGTGACGGTGGTCTTACCACCGGTTTCGTCCGGCACGCGAGCTCCCTCCTCCGGTTGCGGAACTCATCTTGCCGGACGTTAAGAGGTCTTACCAATTTCGCGAAAGTAACAAGTGTGTAACGAGGTATTGCCAGCACAGCGCCCTGTAGTGGTCTTATGTCCGGGTAAGAGGTCCGATGAATCGGTGAGAGGTCGGACCAACCGACGAGCAGGGGGTACGACTACGTGAAGCTGCTGCGTGTCGGACCGGTCGGCGCCGAACGGCCCGCGGTCCTGGCAGAGGACGGCTCGCTCCTCGACCTGTCCGGCGTGACCCGCGACATCGACGGAGACTTCCTCGCCACGGGCCTGGACCGCGCCAGGGCGGCGTACGCGGCAGGCGAGCTGCCGCCCATCCAGAACACCAAGCGGATCGGTTCCGCGGTGGCGCGGCCCGGCAAGGTGGTGTGCGTGGGCCTGAACTACCGGGACCACGCGGAGGAGACGGGCGCCGAGATCCCGGCCGAGCCGATCCTCTTCATGAAGGCGTCGAACACGGTCGTCGGCCCGGACGATGACGTGCTCATCCCCCCGGGCAGCGAGAAGACCGACTACGAGGTCGAGCTCGCCGTCGTCCTGGGTGGTCAGGCCCGTTACCTGGACTCGCCGGCCGAGGCCCGCGCGCTCATCGCCGGCTACGCGATCAGCAACGACGTCTCCGAGCGGGAGTACCAGCTCGAGCGCGGCGGCACGTGGGACAAGGGCAAGTCGTGTGAGACCTTCAACCCCCTCGGGCCGCACCTGGTGACCGCCGACGAGATCGCCGACCCGCAGGACCTCGGCCTGCGGCTGTGGGTGAACGGCGACCTCCGCCAGGACGGCAACACCAAGAACATGATCTTCACGGTGGACCACCTGATCTGGTACATCAGCCAGTTCATGGTCCTGGACCCCGGAGACGTCATCAATACGGGGACCCCGGCCGGGGTCGCGATGGGCAGCCCGGGTATCTCCTTCCTGCGTCAGGGTGACATCGTGGAACTCGAGATCGACGGACTCGGGCGGCAACGGCAGAGGCTCGCATGAAGGTCATCGCACTCGACGCCTACGACATCCGGTTCCCGACCTCGCGGCAGCTGGACGGTTCGGACGCCATGAACCCGGACCCGGACTACTCCGCCGCGTACGCCGTGCTCCGTACGGACGACGGCGCCGAGGGTCACGGGTTCACCTTCACGATCGGGCGCGGCACGGAGGTGTGCGTCGCGGCGATCGAGGCGTACGCGCCGCTCGTCGTCGGCCTCGACATCGACCTGTCCGACCTGGGCGGCTTCGCGCGGCGGCTGATCCACGACTCGCAGCTGCGCTGGCTCGGGCCGGAGAAGGGCGCGGTCCACATGGCCGCCGCCGCGATCATCAACGCGGCGTTCGACCTCGCCGGGCGCGTCGCGGGCAAGCCCGTCTGGCGGCTGCTGGCGGACATGACGCCCGAGCAGATCGTCGACCTGGCCGACTGGAGGTACCTCACCGACGCGCTCCGCCCGGAGGAGGCCGTCGACCTGCTGACGGCGGCCCGCCCGGGACGCGACGAACGGGAGGCCGCGCTGCTGGCCACCGGCTACCCGGCGTACACGACGACGCCCGGCTGGCTCGGGTACACCGACGACAAGCTCGTCACCCTGGCGCGCGAGGCCGTCGCGGAGGGCTTCACCCAGATCAAGCTCAAGGTCGGCGGCGACCTGACCGACGACGTCCGCCGCCTGGAGCTGGCCCGCCAGACCGTCGGACCCGACGTCCGCATCGCCATCGACGCGAACCAGCGGTGGGACGTCGGCCAGGCGATCGAGTGGGTCGAGGCCCTCAAGCCGTACGACCCGTGGTGGATCGAGGAGCCGACCAGTCCCGACGACATCCTCGGGCACGCCGCCGTGCGCCGGTCCGTCGCGCCCGTCCGGGTGGCGACCGGGGAGCACGTGGCCAACCGTGTGATCTTCAAGCAGATGCTGCAGGCCGAGGCCATCGACGTGCTGCAGATCGACGCCTGCCGCGTCGCGGGCGTGCCGGAGAACGTCGCGATCCTCCTGCTCGCCGCGAAGTACGGCGTCCCGGTCTGCCCGCACGCCGGCGGCGTCGGACTGTGCGAGGTCGTGCAGCACCTGTCGATGTTCGACTACCTCGCGGTCAGCGGGAGCACCAAGAACCGTGTGATCGAGTACGTCGATCACCTGCACGAGCACTTCACCGACCCGGTCCGCATCCGGGACGGCCACTACCTCGCGCCGACGGCCCCCGGCATGTCGGCGCAGATGAAACCCGAGAGTCTGCTCGAATACGCCTACCCCGACGGCGCCGCCTGGAGGTCGTGACTGTGGAGTTCAGCGGGATCAGGGCCATCGTCACGGGAGGCGCCTCCGGCATCGGGCTCGCGACGGCGCGCCTGTTGACCGAGCGCGGCGCCACCGTGAGCTGCCTCGACCTGTCCGCCCCACCGGAGCCGCTGCACGGCGTCCAGGTCGACGTACGGGACGACGCGTCGGTCCGGGCGGCGATCGCGGAGGCGGCGGAGCACCTCGGCGGCCTGGACGTGCTGGTCAACAACGCCGGGATCGGCGCGCAGGGCACGGTCGAGGACAACACCGACGACGAGTGGCGCAACGTCTTCGAGGTCAACGTGTTCGGCATGGTGCGGGTGAGCCGCGCGGCCCTTCCGCACCTGCGCCGATCCGAACATGCCGCGATCGTGAACACCTGCTCGATCGCGGCCACCGCCGGGCTGCCGCAGCGCGCGCTGTACTCGGCGACCAAAGGTGCCGTTCAGTCGCTCACCCTGGCGATGGCGGCGGATCACCTGCGCGACGGGATCCGGGTGACGTGCGTCAACCCGGGCACCGCCGACACGCCCTGGGTCTCTCGGCTGCTCGCCGCGACCGAGGATCCGGAGGCGGAACGGGCCGCGTTGGCGGCCCGTCAGCCGAGTGGGCGGCTGGTCAGCGCCGAGGAGGTCGCCACGGCGATCGCCTACCTGGCCAGTCCGCTCGCGTCGGCGACGACAGGAACGGCGCTGGCGGTCGACGGGGGCATGGCCGGCCTGCGACTTCGCCCAGAGAAATGAGGACGCGATGAAGCGATCGATGCTCGCGGCGGGTGCCGCGTTCGCGACGGCCGCAGTGGTGCTGACCGGCTGCAACAAGAGCAGCGGCAGCGGCTCCGGCGGCGGTAGCAGCGTCGTCGGTGTCGACTACCCCCGGTCCGACACCGACTTCTGGAACTCCTACATCAAGTACGTCCCGCAGTTCGGCAAGCAGGACGGCCTGGACCTCAAGACGACCAACTCCGAGAACGACATCGCCAAGCTGGCCGCCAACGTGCAGACGCTCATCGGCCAAGGTGTGAAGGGCATGGTGCTGGCCCCGCAGGACACCGCCGCGGTCGCGCCGACGCTGGACCAGCTCAAGGCGAAGAAGATCCCGGTCGTCACCGTCGACACCCGCCCCGACAAGGGCGACGTCTACATGGTGGTCCGCGCGGACAACCGCGCGTACGGCGAGAAGGCCTGCAAGTTCCTCGGCGACACGCTGAAGGGCAAGGGCAAGGTCGCGATGCTCGAAGGCGACCTGGCCTCCATCAACGGCCGGGACCGCACCGAGGCGTTCAACCAGTGCATGTCCCAGAACTACCCCGGCATCAAGGTCATCGGCCTGCCCACCGAGTGGAAGGGCGACGTCGGCGCGAACAAGCTGCAGACCACGCTCGCCGCCAACCCCGACCTGAACGGGATCTACATGCAGGCGGGCGGCGCGTTCCTCGCCCCGACGCTGAACGTCCTGAAGCAGAAGGGCCTGATCTTCCCGCCGGGCAACCCGAAGCACATCACGATCGTCTCCAACGACGGCATCCCGGAGGAGCTGAAGGCGATGGCGGCCGGGCAGATCGACGCGACCGTGTCGCAGCCCGCCGACCTGTACGCCAAGTACGCGCTCTTCTACGTCAAGGCGGCGATCGACGGCAAGAAGTTCGCCCCCGGCAAGACCGACCATGACTCGACGATCGTCGCGCCGCGGCCTGGCCTGCTGGAGGACCAGATCCCCGCGCCGCTCGTCACCAAGGACGGCACCTACCCGGGCTCGCTGAAGGCGTCGGACCCGCAGCTCTGGGGCAACCAGATCAAATGAGCGTTCCCGCCAGCGCCGCGACCGGCATCCCGCCGGTCGCGGCAGCCCACAGGATCACCAAGCGCTTCGGCGTGACCGTCGCGCTCGACGACGTGTCGCTGACCGTGAACGACGGCGACGTGCACGCCCTCGTCGGCCGCAACGGTGCCGGGAAGTCGACCCTGGTGTCGGTGCTCACCGGCCTGCTGGCCCCGGACTCGGGGACGGTGGAGTTCGGAGGTGAGCCGGCGCCGTCCCTCGCGGACCGGGAGGCGTGGCGGCAGCGCGTCGCCTGCGTCTACCAGAAGCTGACCGTCATCCCGTCGCTGTCGGTCGCCGAGAATCTCTTCTTGAACAGGCAGGGGCGCGGCCTGATCTCCTGGGGTGCGCTGCGCCGCCGCGCCCGGGAGCTGCTGGACACCTGGGAGGTCGACGTCGACGTCCAGGCGCCCGCCGAACGCCTCACCGTCGAGCAGCGGCAGCTCGTCGAGATCGCGCGGGCCCTGTCGCACGGCTCGCGGTTCATCATCCTCGACGAGCCGACCGCCCAGCTCGACGGCCAGGCGATCGAGCGGCTGTTCGCCCGGATGCGCTCGCTTCGCGAGTCCGGGGTGACGTTCCTGTTCATCAGCCACCATCTCGACGAGGTGTACGAGGTCTGCGACACCGTCACCGTGATGCGCGACGCCCGGCACATCGTGACCTCCCCGGTCGCGGAGCTGGACAAGCAGGCGCTCATCACCGCGATGACCGGTGAGGCCACCGGGCTGATCGACCTCGGCTCCGACCGGCCCGCGCCGGCCCGCGACGCCGAGCCCGCGCTCGGCGTGACCGGTCTCGGCGTCCCCGGCGTCTTCGAGGACGTGTCGCTGACCGTGGCCCCCGGCGAGATCGTCGGACTGGCCGGGGCCGGCGGCTCCGGGAAGATGACGGTCGGCGAGTCGATCGTCGGCCTGCGCCGCGCCGCCTCCGGCACGGTGAAGATCGGCGGCAGAACGCCCCGGTCGGGCAGCGTGCCGGCCGCGCTGCGCGCCGGCCTCGGCTTCGTCCCGCAGGACCGGCACAAGGAGGGCCTGGTCCCCGGCCTGTCCATCGCCGAGAACGCCACGCTCACCATCCCCGAGCGGCTGGGCCGCTTCGGGATCGTCGGGCCGCGCCGCCGTGACGAACTCGGCGTCAAGGCCATCGGCGACCTGGACATCAAGGCGGCCGGCCCCGAGCAGCCGGTGTCGGCGCTGTCCGGCGGCAACCAGCAGAAGGTCGTCATGGCCCGCGCGCTCGCCAACGATCCCAAGGTGCTCGTGCTGATGCAGCCCACCGCGGGAGTCGACGTCAGAGCGAAGGAGACGCTGCTGGGAACGGCCTCGACGGCGGCCGCCGGCGGCGCCGGCGTCCTGATCATCTCCGACGACCTGGACGACCTTCGCCCCTGCGACCGGGTGTTCGTCCTGTTCAAGGGCGCCGTCGTCGCCGAGATGCCGAAGGGATGGGACGACCACGAACTGATCGCCGCGATGGAGGGCATCCGTGACTGACACACAGACGGCCTTGGCCGCGCCGGCCCGGGGCCGGACCACCGCGCCACGGCTGGCACGCCTGCGCGACCTCGCGCTGGTACCGGCGATCATCGTGATCGGCATCGTCGGGTACTTCGTCAATCCGGTGTTCCTGCACTGGGACAACCTGGTCAACGTGCTGCAGCAGCAGTCGGAGATCTCGCTGCTCGTGCTGGCCGAGGCGCTGGTGCTGATCGCCGGCCGGATGGACCTGTCGCTGGAGTCGACGTTCGGGCTCGCGCCCGGGGTCGCCGCCTGGCTCGTGCTCGCCCCAGGGATCACGCACGGCCTCGGCTGGCTGTCCGGCGCGTGGTCGATCCCGCTCACTCTCGCCGTCGGTCTCGTCATCGGCTGGGTCAACGGCCTGCTGATCGTGCGGTTCCGCCTCAACGGCTTCATCGTCACGCTGGGCATGCTGATCGTGCTGCGCGGCCTGCTCACCGGGATCAGCGGCGGCAAGACCTTCTTCAACCTGCCGAACTCCATGATCTACCTGGGCAACGCCGTCTGGCTGGGCCTGCCCGCGTCGATCTGGATCTGCCTGGTGCTGTACGCCGTGGCCATCGCGGTGACCGGCTACACCCGGTTCGGGCGGGCGCTGTACGCCATCGGCGGCAACGCCGACGCCGCCCGCGCCGCCGGCATCCGCGTCGACCGGATGCTGTGGGGCACCCTCGTCGTGGCCAGCGCGCTGGCCGCGCTCGGCGGTCTGCTGCTCACCGGCCGGCTCGCCTCGGTGGCGGCCAGCCAGGGCAACGGCGCGATCTTCACGGTGTTCGCGGCGGCGGTCATCGGCGGCGTCTCGCTCAACGGCGGCAAGGGCACGATCTTCGGCGCCTTCACCGGCATCCTGCTGCTCTACATGATCCAGAACGTGCTCACGCTGGCCGGCGTCCCGGCGCAGTGGATCGGCGCGCTCAACGGTGCGATCATCCTCGTCGCCCTGATCATCAGCCGGATCACGTCAGGCCAGGCACAGGAGTAAGCGATGGAACGCCGCAGACTTGGAAACTCACCGGTCGAGGTGACGACGCTGGCGTTCGGTGGCGCCGCGATCGGCGGGCTGTACGCCCCCGTATCCGACGCCGACGCCACGACGACCGTGCGCCGCGCGCAGGAGCGGGGCATCGGCTACTTCGACACCGCGCCGCACTACGGCACCGGGCGGAGCGAAAGCCTCCTCGGCACCGCCCTCACCGGCGAGTACGTCCTGTCGACGAAGGTCGGACGGCTCCTCGTCCCGCTCGAGCCGGGGGAGCCGCCGGAGGACGTGGGGTTCGCCGACCCGCCGCCGTACAAGCGGGTCTGGGACTGGAGCGCCGACGGCATCCGCCGGTCCCTGGAGGAGTCGTTGAAGCGCTTGGGCGTCGACCACGTCGACATCCTCTACCTGCACGACCCCGACGACCACGAGGAAGAGGTCTACGCGACGGCGTACCCGGCGCTGGCCGCCCTCCGCGACGAGGGCGTCGTCGGCGCCATCGGCGCCGGGATGAACCAGACGGCGATGCTCACGCGGTTCGTCGAACGGCTCGACCTGGACGTCGTGCTGTGCGCCGGGCGGTACACCCTGCTCGACCGGTCGGCGGAGGAGGACCTGCTGCCCGCGTGCGTGCGACGCGGCACCTCCGTCGTCATCGGCGGCGCGTACAACTCCGGGCTGCTGGCCGGCGGCACGACGTACAACTACGCGCCCGCTCCGCAGGAGCTGCTCGACCGCGTCGCCGGCCTGGAGCGGGTGTGCGCCGAGCACGGGGTGCCGCTGCGGGCGGCGGCACTGCGCTTCGCGCTCCGGCATCCCGCCGTCGCGAGCGTCCTCGTCGGCTGTCGTAGCGCCGCCGAGGTCGACGACAATACGACTCTGTTCGAGACGGACATTCCCGAGGCGCTGTGGGAGGCCCTTTGAGCCCCGTGCTGCTGGACGCGCACCACCACCTGTGGGACACCGGACTGCGCGACTACCCCTGGATGGACGGCGCCTGGGCCGACCCCATCATGGGCCGGTTCGACGCGGCCCGCTACACCGGGCTGACCGCGCCGTACGGCGTGCGCGACTCGATCGTCGTCCAGGCGCTGCAGGACGTCGCCGAGACGTACGACCTGCTGTTCACCGCGGACAACCCGGTCGAGCTGGAACACGGCGACGAGCCCGGGCCGATCGCCGGCGTCGTCGGCTGGGTGGACCTCACCGCGCCCGACGTGGCCGACCGGCTCGCCGAGGTGCGGGAGAGCCCGTCCGGCCGGCTGCTCGTCGGCATCCGCCACGGGGCCCAGGACGAACCCGACCCGGAGTGGCTGCTGCGCCCGGACGTCCTGCGCGGCGTCCAGGCCGTCGCGGACGCGGGCCTGGTGTACGACCTGCTGGTCAAGCCACCGCAGGCCGACGCGGCGCTGGAGCTCGCCCGCCGCCTCCCCGAGGCCTCCTTCGTCCTCGACCACGCCGGCAAGCCCGACATCGCCGGCGGGGTGTGGGAGCCGTGGGCCCCCTGGATCACGTCGCTGGCCGCGCTGCCGAACGTCACGGTGAAGCTGTCGGGCCTGGTCACCGAGGCCGCCCCCGACTGGAAACCGGCCGACATCCTGCCGTACGCCCGGCACGTGCTGGACTCCTTCGGCGCCGACCGCGTGATGTACGGCTCCGACTGGCCGGTCTGCACACTCGCCGCGTCGTACGAACAGGTCCTCGACCTGGCCCGGGAGGCGGTGCCGGACGGCGACCGGGACGCCGTCTTCGGCGGGACCGCCCGCCGCGTGTACGGGATACGTTGAGATCATGCGGGTCGGGCTCTTCGTCACGTGCGTGAACGACACGCTCTTCCCCGGCACCGGGCAGGCGACCGTCCGGTTGCTGGAGCGTCTCGGCTGCACGGTGGAGTTTCCGCTGGAGCAGACGTGTTGCGGGCAGATGCACTTCAACACGGGGTATCGCGATGACGCCCGGCGGCTGGCCCGTCGCTTCACCGCGGTGTTCGAGGGCTATGACGCGGTCGTGGTTCCGTCGGGGTCGTGTGCGGCGATGGTCCGGGAGTGGTACCCCACGCTCGGGGTGGAACCGCGGGCCGCGGTGTATGAGTTGTCGGAGTTCCTGGTCGACGTCCTCGGGGTGACCGATGTGGGGGCGTACTTCCCGCACACGGTGACGTATCACCCGACCTGTCACTCGCTGCGGTCGCTGCGCGTCGGTTCCCGGCCTTTGGACCTGCTGTCGAAGGTGCGGGGGCTGACCCTGGTGCCCTTGGGCGGGGCGGATGAGTGCTGCGGTTTCGGCGGCACGTTCTCGCTCAAGAACTCGGCCGTGTCGGCCGCGATGTGCGCCGACAAGGTGCGGGGCGTCCTGGACACCGGCGCCGAGGTGCTGTGCGCCGCCGACAACTCCTGCCTGATGCACATCGGCGGCTCGCTGGCGCGCCAGCGCACCGGCGTCCGCGTCGTCCACCTCGCCGAGATCCTCGCCTCCACGGAGGACTCATCATGAGCGGGCGCGCGTCGTCTGGACTGAGGAGCGCAGGGAGCGAAGCGACTGGAGCGACGAGGGAAGACGGCGCGTGGGGCGACCGCTCACCGCGCTCCCGGAGGGAGCGCAATCGAGCATGAGCAGGACATTCGTCGGGATGCCGGCGTTCCCCGAGGCGGCGTCGCGGGCGGTCGGTGACGCGCAGTTGCGGCACAACCTGCGCAAGGCCACGCACACGATCCGGGCCAAACGCGCGGCCGTCGTCGGCGAGCAGCCCGACTGGGCGGAGCTGCGCGCGGCGGGTGCCGCGATCAAGGACCGTACGCTCCGGCACCTCGATGTTTACCTGGAGCGGCTGGAGTCCGCCGTCACGGCGGCCGGCGGGCACGTGCACTGGGCCGAGGACGCCGCCGAGGCGAACCGGATCGTCGTCGACCTGGTGAAGGCCACCGGTGAGACCGAGGTCGTCAAGGTCAAGTCGATGGCCACCCAGGAGATCGACCTGAACACCGCGCTGGACACCGCCGGCATCCGCGCGTACGAGACCGACCTGGCCGAGCTGATCGTCCAGCTCGGGGACGACCTGCCCTCGCACATCCTCGTCCCGGCGATCCACCGCAACCGCGCGGAGATCCGCGAGATCTTCACCGGCCGCATGGCCTCCTGGGGCCGTCCCGCGCCGGAACACCTCCAGGACGACCCGCGCGCCCTCGCCGAAGCCGCCCGCCTCCACCTGCGCGAACGCTTCCTGTCCGCCAAGGTCGGCATCTCCGGCGCCAACTTCGCCGTCGCCGAGACCGGCACCCTCGTCGTCCTGGAGTCCGAGGGCAACGGCCGGATGTGCCTGACCCTGCCCGAGACCCTGATCTCGGTGGTCGGCATCGAGAAGATCGTGCCGACCTGGCGGGATCTCGAGGTGTTCATGCAGCTGCTTCCGCGTTCCTCGACCGGGGAGCGGATGAATCCCTACACCTCGATGTGGACGGGTGCGACCGAGGGCCAGGAGTTCCACCTCGTCCTGCTCGACAACGGCCGCACGTCCGTGCTGGCCGATCAGGTCGGTCGTCAGGCGTTGCGCTGCATCCGCTGTTCGGCCTGCCTGAACGTCTGCCCCGTCTACGAGCGCGCGGGCGGCCACGCGTACGGCTCGGTGTACCCGGGGCCGATCGGCGCGATCCTCACCCCGCAGCTGCGTGGTCTGGCGGGCCCGCTGGAGGAGTCGCTGCCGTACGCCTCGACGCTGTGCGGCGCGTGCTACGAGGTCTGCCCGGTCGCGATCAACATCCCGGAGGTCCTGCTCGACCTGCGCGCCAAGGCCGTCACGAAGGGCCACCGCGCCGAGCGCCTGGCGATGGGCGCCGCCCGCCGCGTCCTGGACAACCCGAAGTGGCTCGCGGCGGCGCAGCGCTCCGCTGGCCGCCTGCGCCGCTGGACCCCGCGCCGCCTGCCGGGCCCGCTGTCGGCCTGGTCCGACACCCGCGAGGTCCCCGTACCGCCGCGCGAGTCCTTCCGCGACTGGTGGACCCGACGACCGAAGGCGGAGTCATGAGCTCACGGGACCGCATCCTGGCTCGTGTACGGTCGGCGCTCGCCGACGTGCCCCGTACGGAGGGGCCGGAGGACGTCGAGGTGCCGCGCGCGTACGACCGGAGCCGCTCCGGCTTGGACGTCGTCGAGCTCCTGGTCGACCGCCTCGTCGACTACAAGGCGATCGTCCACGAGGTCACCGACGTGGATTCGGCGGTCGCCGACGCCCTACGCCGACGCGAGGCCCGCCGGGTGGCCGCACCGCCGGGCGTCCCCGCCGCGTGGCTCGGCGACGCCGAGGCCGTCCGCGACGACCCCGCCCTGACCGCCGCGGAACTCGACGGCCTCGACGGCGTGGTGACCGGCTGCGCCATCGCCATCGCCGAGACCGGCACGATCATCCTCGACGCCGCCGCCGACCAGGGCCGCCGCGCACTCACCCTGATCCCCGACTACCACCTGTGCGTCGTACGCGAAGACCAGATCGTCCGCACGGTGCCGGAGGCCCTCGAACACCTCGACCCGACCCGCCCCCAGACCTGGATCAGCGGCCCCTCGGCCACCAGCGACATCGAGCTCAACCGCGTCGAAGGCGTCCACGGCCCCCGCACGTTGGAGGTCCTCCTCGTACGTGGCGTCGGTTGATCATTGGCGATCGCTGAGGTAAGAACCGCAGCGCTCACCGGGGATCAATGGTCATCGCTCAGTTGTGGGCGAGGCGAAACCGCTTAAGTCGTACTGAGTAGTGGCTCTTGACGATCGAGTGGCCGTGCTCTTCGCGTTAGCGGATCGTTGCGATCGTTACTTCAACACACTGATCGCTCTGGGTCTGGCTGCGGGTGGATTTGCGCCATGTGACGTCATAGAACTCGGGGGGCAGAATCGGCATGGCCGCTCTCATCGCTCACTGGGAGGACTCCGCGATGGTGACGATGAGGTCGGCCGAGTCGGCCGCGCCAAGCGCCGCCGCGCGGAGGTGATCGAAGCCAAGCGTAGCCGCACGAATGTCGGCTCCGCGTTCCAAGAAGAGATGGCCGCCAATCGTGTCGACGAAGACAACGTCGCGGTCTCCCTGCTCAGGGAACGAGTAGATTCCGAAGGACCCGGCGAGAGACGCATGCGGGCCAGTGCTATAGGGGACCACCTGGATGGTGACGTGGGGACGTCTGGCCTCTTGGGAAAGGCAAAGCAACTGCTCATGCATGATGTTCGGCCCACCGATCACCCGCCGTAGGGCGGCTTCGTCGAGTATGACCCAGAGAGCGAGGTCGCCAGCGGCGACAATGGCCTGGCGTTCCATGCGTAGCTGAATGCGGCGTTCCACCTCCTCCTTGTCGAGGTCGAGGGGGCCGCTGCGGGTGATGATGGCTCGGGCATAGTCGGGGGTCTGGAGCAGGCCAGGTATGGCCAAAGCCTGGAAGATGCGTAGCCCGGAGGCCGCTGTTTCGAGGTCGATGACGGTGGCGTACTCCTTGTCCAGGAGGTCGCTGAACGGTTGCCACCAACTCTTCTGCTTGGAGTCGCGAGCGAGTGCGATAAGGCGGTCGCGGGTCTCCCCAGGACCGACGCTGTACAGGTCGAGCATGTCGGAGACGTCCCCCCAGGCGACCGAGATGCGACCGTTCTCGATTCGGGAGATCTTGGAGTTCGAGGACCAGCCGAGGCGTTCGGAGGCCTCATAGCTCGTCAGGCCGACCGCCTCACGGAAGCGGCGTAGCTCCGCCCCGAGTCGACGACGGCGGGCGGTGGGGGAGGACTCTCGCGCGCTCATGACCCTTCCAAAGAATCTTGAAGCTTTCGACTGAAAGCAGTTGCACGAACACAGTTGGTTACCGCATGCTCAGCCTATGCAGGATAGCGCTCTATACCGCGTCATGCTGCGGTGTTTGGCGGACAAGCTGCTTGTCCGAAGTCTGGTGGTCGTGCCGATCACCTGCGACGGCGCGGAGTCGTTGCGAGTGTCACGCGGCCGACGGGTGCTCTTCATCGCCTGTGTGCTGACACCCGACGGCCGTTGGGCGTACGTGTGGTCGCGGGGCTGGGCTCTCACCGACGACCGGCATGCGCCGACAATGATCCAGAAGGAGCTGGCGTGGTTCAGACGCTGACAGAGACTCTGCCTGGCACGCCGGACCAGGTGCGCAGAGTGCGGCGCATCGTCGGCGTCGCGCTCGGCGACGCTCACCCATGCCTAGATGACGCCGTACTGCTCAGCAGCGAGACGGCCACGAACGCCATAACCCATTCCGACAGCGGGATGGAGGGCGGGAAACTCACCCTGCGCGTGGAGTGCACCGGCACTTGGGCGCGCGTCAGCGTCCGCGATGACGGTTCCTTCAGGCTTCCATGCTGGTGTCGAGCCGGTCGCACCGCCACCAACGGGCGGGGAACCGAGCTCCTGGACAACCTGGCCACCCGCTGGGGCGTCCTCCGCGAAGGCGTCGGTAGCACCGTGTGGTTCGAACTGGAGCACTGCGCGTCATCAAGTCAGACCCCCGAGTGGCCTGGGCAACCGACATGACGAGCGTTCTCAGAGGCGGCCGGCGCGGCGGGGATCGAGCCGGGACGGTGGCGTCGTTGCGATATCCGACTGCCATGCCCGACGGGACCGGCTCCGCCGACTCGGCCCTGTTCGTTGGCTTCCGGACGCATCGAGCGAAACCCGGTTGCATCCATAGCCGGGGTTCCCAATCATCACGATATGGGTGTCCAGCGATGCGAGATGCATGATCTGCCGATCGGCCAGTGCCCCTGTTCTCGGGCGAGCGCGGGGACTCCTCGGCAGGTATGGGTGACGGAGCGAGGAGCGGCCTATCACCGATCGGCGCACTGTGAGGGCCTGGCCGACGGCCATCGCTACGCCGCTCGTCTCGGGCTGGAGATCCACGACGCCGTTCCGATCCCCTACGACGACGCGCGTGCCCGAGGTCTGGGCGAATGCGCCGTCTGCTTTCCGAACGTGTGAACGGCTCCTCGCGTCGGCTGTTCGGCGTCGCGTGCGAAATGCTCGGCGAACGGTCCAGTAGCGGCGGACAGCCCCCACGAACCGCCCATCTCCACGGCGTTCGCCGAGTTTTCGGTACGACGGAGCGCTTGCGGTTCAGGCGGTGGTGCAGACGGTGCCGTTGAGGGTGAAGACCGACGGGAGGACGTTCGGGCCGCTGTAGGCGGCGACGAAGCCGATGCTCGTGCTCGCTCCGGCGGCGAGTTTTCCGCCCGTGTCGGGGCTGGTGGCCTTGACGTCCCGGCCGGTCTGGGTCCAGGTGGCGTTCCAGCCGCTGCTCATCTGCTGCCAGCCGGTCGGCCACGTGAAGGTGAGGGTCCAGCCGTCGATGGGATCGGGACCGTTGTTGGTGATGTCGATGTTGGCGACGTAGCCGTTGCCCCAGTCGCCGTTGTCGGCGAAGCGGACGGTGCAGGTGCTCGCGGCCGGGCTGCCGGTGGCGAAGGTGAGCGGCGGTGAGGCCGACGAGACATTGCCGGCGGTGTCGCGGGCCAGGACGTTCACCGTGTACCGGGTGCCGGGGGTGAGGTTGTGGACCGTGAGCGAGGTGTCCGTCGTCTCGCCGAGTTCCTCGCTGGCCGCGCCGGCCTGCCGGTACACCTCGTACTTGGCGATCGGGTGGCCGCCCGGCGCGGCGGCCGGCCAGGAGAGCGTGGCGGTCTGGTCGGTGACCGCCGAGGCGGTGGGCCGGCCGGGTGCCTTCGGCGCTCCGGTGGGTGTGTTCGCCGGGTGCATCACGATCGTGGTCAGCGAGTACGGAGGCAGCGTCCGGCCCGTCGCGTCACCGTCGTGGGTTGAGGTGACCGACGTACCGCCGTTGACGTACGAGTAGACGGTGGGCGCGCCGTCAGCCGGGGTGAAACCGGTGTAGTCGATGGTGACCGGGTGGGCGTTGTCCGGGTCCTTGTTCACCAGCAGCACCGCGAGGTCCCCGTCGGGGCGGCGTACGGCGTGCGCGGTGACCAGCGCCTGGTCCGTGCCCGCCCGGACGAACCGGTCGCCGGGGCGGGCGAAGGCGTTCATCATCGACAGGCCGTGGTACGGCGCGAACGGGGTGTTGAGCGGCGGCTCGCAGGTCTTGCCGTCGGACGTGCAGCCGGCGCTGGAGAGCATGCCCATGTCGCCGTAGTCGGTCTGGCCGGCCACCGTGGAGACCGTGCCGATGCCGTTGTGCACGTTCCACCAGTTCACCGTGAACACGCCGTTCTCCATTAGCCCGCTGTACGCGTCGGCGAGGAAGAGGGCGGCCGGCTGGGTGTCCTCGCCGACACCCACGTTGGTCTCGGTGAGGCTGATGCCGATCCGGTCGGCACCCGCGCCGGCGTACTGGGAGATCTGGCGGCGGGCCAGGTAGACGGCGTCCTCGATCTGTTCCGGCTTGGTCAGTGCCTCGGCGGCCGTGCCGCCGCCTGGGTACCAGTGCACGTCCACGAAATCGATCTTCGATCCGGCGATCGACAGCACGGTCTTGTTCCACGACGCGGAGTCGCCGGTGGCGGTGATCGCGTCGGGCCAGTTCCCGGGCATGGTGAGCACCGCGCCGACCTTGATCGTGGGGTCGACCGCCTTCATCGCGTCCGCGAACGCGACGACGCCGTTGGCGTACGCCGTCGGGCTCTTGTCGGCGTGGTCGTCGGCTTCCCAGTTCGACCCGTAGTGGCCGTTACCGTAGTTCTCGTTGCCGATCGTCCAGTACTTGGCGCCGTAGCCCTTCGTCACGTTCGCGTACCGCACCCAGTCCGCTGCCTCGTCGGGCGTTCCCGTGCCGTAGTTGGCAATGATCATCGGCTGCGCGCCGACCCGTCGTACGGAGCCCATGAAGGTGTCGAAGTCGGTGTTCGGCGCGACGTAGCCGCCCGGCGCGGTGTTGGTCTTCCAGTGGAAGATGTCACCGTACGAACCGCCCGGATACCGGATCATCCGCACTCCGGCCGACTTCAGCAGGTCGGACACCGCGGGGGTGCCGAGCTCGGCGTCCCAGACCGCGTCGTTGACGCCGAGAGCAGTGTCGGGCATCGTCGCCAGGCCGCCACGGGCGTTCACGGAGACCTTCACGGGCGTGGTGTCCGCGCCGGCGTGCGGCGAACCGGGCCCGGTAAGGGAGACGGCCGCGGCGAGCGCGGCCACGGTCGCGGACAGGACGGGACGCAGGCGAAGCCTCATCGGGGGTCCAATCACCGGTGATCAAAGTGGCCTCATGCTGAGATCCCGACTCGGGCCTGTCAACGGACCTCGGGCGGCGCGCGGAGCCGATCCGAACGGGCGTCTCGTGGCAGGGGGTCATCCGGCCTGGTCCGGGCTCGGCAGGCCCCGGCGAGTCCCGGCCAGGACCGGGCGATCCCTGAGCGCCGGGCGTGAAACTTTCGCGCAGGTCACCAGGTCTGAGCGGTCCGCCACGCGGAGCGTTGACCCTCCCGAAGAGCCCCTCTTAGCGTTCGGTTGTCCGGAAACCGGACGCATTCCGCCATGCCGTACGGGCCGTCTCCCACCCAGCCCGCCGCACCGTGAGGAGGACCTACGCGGTCATGAAGCTGAGGATGAGGATTCTGGCGACACTGCTCGCCATGGCGCTGGCCGCGGCCGGTGGGTTCGCGTCCATACGCAAGGCGTCGGCGGCGTCGCTGGTCGAGGTCACGAACTTCGGCAACAACCCGACGAACCTGCGAATGTACGAGTACGTGCCGAACTCGGTGGCGGCGCACCCGGCGATTCTCGTGGTCTCGCACTACTGCACCGGCTCGGGACCGGCGATGTACTCGGGCCGTCCGGAGTTCCCGCAGCTGGCGGACAGGTACGGCTTCATCATCGTCTACCCCTCGGCGACTCGCAGCGGCTCGTGCTTCGACGTGTCGACGGCCGGCGCGCTCAAGCACAACGGGACCAGCGACCCGGCGGGCATCATGTCGATGGTCCAGTGGGAGGAGCAGCACCGGAACGCCGACGCGGGCCGGGTGTACGCCACCGGCGAATCCTCCGGCGCGATGATGACCAACGTGCTGCTCGGCGACTACCCCGACGTGTTCAAGGCCGGCGCGGCGTTCGCCGGGGTGCCGTTCGCCTGCTTCGCCACCACGGACGGGTCGCTGTGGAACAGCGCCTGCGCGAACGGCCAGATCAGCAAGACGCCGCAGCAGTGGGGCGACCTCGTCCGCGCTGCCTATCCGGGTTACACGGGGGCACGCCCCCGCATGGAGGTCTGGCACGGCACGGCCGACGGCACGCTGAACTACAACAACTTCGGCGAAGAGATCAAGGAGTGGACCAACGTGCTCGGCGTGAGCCAGACGCCGAGTTACACCGACCACCCGCAGTCGTCGTGGACCCGCACCCGCTACGGAGGAACGGGCACCACCGCGCCGGTCGAGGGCATCAGCGTCCAGGGCGCCGGTCACGGCGTCTACACCTCGGGGATGGGTGAGCTCGCCCTGCGGTTCATGGGTCTGATCGGCGACACGTCGACCCCGCCTCCCGGGGGCGGCGGGACGGGCGCCTGCCGGGTCGGCGCCACGGTCAACGCCTGGAGCACCGGCCTGACCGAGAGCATCACCATCACCAACACCGGCACGTCCGCCATCAACGGCTGGTCCCTGGCCTTCGCTCTCCCGAGCGGCCAGACGTTCACGTCCGGCTGGAACGCGACCTTCACCTCCTCCGGAGGCCAGGTCACCGCCGCCAACACCTCCTACAACGGGTCCCTGGCCGCCGGCGCGTCGACGAGCATCGGCTTCCAGGCCTCCCACACGGGCAACACCGCGACGCCGTCGGCCTTCACCCTGAACGGAACCGCCTGCGCGGTCGCCTGACCGCGCCGCGACCGCCGATCCCTGGCGTTCGCCTGAGCGAAGAGACGCAGCGTGCGCCAGGGTCGGCTCAGTCCCACCAGAACGACCACGACTCCTCGTCGATGAGACCGTCGGCGTACGTCGCGAAGTCGCCGCAGCCCTGCCAGACGTTGTCGGGGCAGAAGGCGAGGTGCTCGGCCGCGACCTGGTGGGCGTGCTCCTCCGTCTCGGGCGGCGCGGCCACGGAGACCTGGAGCGTGGCGAAACCGACGGACACCACCCGGGCGCCGAACCGCTCCTCCCAGGAACGAAGGACCGCCGAGATCTCCTGTGTGTGGTTGGTGTGGTTCAGCGGCCCGGTCCAGCCGCACCGTGTCACCGTGTCCGCTCCGCGCGCGGCGGGCACCAGGCCGAGCAGCCAGGGGCGGGACGAGCCGAGGGACGCCGCGAACTCGGCCGCCGCCGTGTCCGCGTCCCGATCCGGCTCTCCCGGCGGTGCCAGTCCGGGCCAGGGGCCGGACGGCTCCGGGTCCTCATCGCCCTCCGCGGGCTCGGGGACCACCTGGTCCCAGAACCGGCGCAGGACGCCCTCGGCGGCCAGCATGTCGATGGCGCTGACCGGCAGCGGAGGGTCGAGCTCGCCGTCGTGCCACGGCCGGCCGGGCTCGCCCCGGAGCGTGTCGAGCAGCAGCGGGTAGAGACCGGTCCGCTCGTGGAGCGCGAACAGGCGGGCCCACTCCCGCCCGGCGTCGGGCAGCGGCTCATCGGAAACCCAGAGGACCGGGTCGGCCTTCCGGCTCTGCTCCGGCGTGATCAGGCGGCCGGGCGGCAGCCCATCGGGCAGGACGTCGAACGGTGATTCACGGCGCACGCCCCGGAAGCTAACGGTCGGGTCGGACATTCTTCAGGGCGGGAAGTGTCGCGGCCCTTGCGGAACTCTGCGTGGTCGTCATCACCGGTTTCCGTTACGGGCTCGGGCCTGGAATGGCGTGGGGATAGGGCCTGCGGTCATGGCCGGAATTGAGGTCCGGGTCCCTGTCGCACCGAATGCCCGAGTGAAACGATCCTCCCAGTTTCGCCCCTCCCCATCCCCCCCTTTCGAGGAGGAATCTTGGCGCGTACATCGACGCGTGTCGTTTCCGTAATGATTGCCACCGGTGTCGTGGCGGCCACCCCGTCGCTGGCTGTCGCCGCTCCGCAGGCTCCCGCGAAGGCGGCGCCGGCAGCGGCTCAGCAGGCCTCCACCGGCGGTCACCACTGGAAGCTTCTGGCGGAGCCTCCGTCGGACGTCAGTGCGGCGGCGCACTACTGGAAGTCCATGTCCATCAAGGGCCAGAAGCAGAAGAAGAGCAACTGGTGCGGCCCGGGCGCGGGCGCCTCGGCTCTGACGTACTTCACGGGTGTCAAGGTCACCTCGGGCACCCAGGCCTACCTCGCGAAGAAGATGGGCACCAACAAGATCGGTTTCACGTCGCCGATCGCGCTGGGCCGCGAGATGACCAACTTCATCAACAAGGCGTGGCACAAGAAGGGCACGAAGTACAAGGCGTACCGGAACATCAAGAACGCGAACCTCTGGAACGGGGTGCGCACCTCGTACTTCTACGGTAACGGGCCGCTCATCCTCACCGTCTACTCGAAGAAGAGCTGGTATCCCAAGGCGCCGAAGACCATGGCCCACTACGTGGTCATCTACGGCTTCGATGACACCACGGACTGGGACCAGTCGACCTACCTGATCTGGGACCCCGCGCACGGCAAGCGCCAGCTCAAGGCGACTCAGTGGCAGAAGATCGCCTACGCCGGTCAGTTCGTCGTCGCGTGGAATGGCACCCCGCTCTAACGTACGGCTGACCAGAGGGGAGGCGGACGCGGTCCGCCTCCCCTCTCCGGTTTCTGTGGGGCTCGGAGCCTGGAATGGCGCGGGGGATAGGGCCTGTGGTCATGGTCGGAATTGATCCCTGAGTCCCTGTCGCGCCGGATCGCAGAGTGAAACGCTCCCTCCGAGTTAGAACCTCCCACTCCCCTTTCCAAGGAGGAAACGTGGCGCGTGCTCCTCGTGTCGCTTCCGTCCTGATCGCCACCGGTGTCGCGGCGGCGGCCGCCCCGTCGGTGGCCGTCGCCGCTCCCCAGAAGGCGGCGCCGGCAACGGCTCAGCAGGCCTCCGCCACCAGCGGCCACCACTGGAAGCTGCTCGCGGAGCCTCCGTCGGACGTCTCGGCGGCGGCCCACTATTGGAAGACCATGTCCATCAAGGGTCAGAAGCAGAAGAAGGGCAACTGGTGCGGCCCGGCCGCGGCCGCCTCGGCCCTGACCTACCAAACGGACGTCAAGGTCACCTCGAGCACCCAGAGCTATCTCGCGAGCAAGATGGGCACCAACAAGATCGGCTTTACCTCGCCGATCGCGATGGGCCGCGAGATGACCAACTACATCAACAAGGCGTGGCACAAGAAGGGCACGAAGTACAAGGCGTACCGGAGCATCAAGAACGCGAACCTCTGGAGCGGGGTGCGCGGTGCCTACTTCTACGGCAACGGGCCGGTCGTCATCACCGTCTATTCCAAGAAGAGCTGGTATCCGAAGGCGCCGAAGCTCGAGGCCCACTACGTGGTGATCTACGGCTTCGACGACACCACACGCTGGGACCAGTCGACCTACCTGATCTGGGACCCCGCGCACGGCAAGCGCCAGCTCAAGGCGACTCAGTGGCAGAAGATCGCCTACGCCGGTCAGTTCGTCGTCGCGTGGGAGGGCGTCTTCTGACGCGCGGCTGATGACGGGGAGGCGGACCTGGGGCCGCCTCCCCGTCGGCGTCTCAGAACACCGCCCCGCTGCCGTGCCTAAACACCGGGCCGCGCCCCGGCTCGCCGTCTCAGGGCAGTGGGGGAGCCTTGCGGGCGGAGCCTCGATAGGTCTCGGCGTCGTAGCGCCGTTCGTTCTCGTCGAGCTTGGCGCGGGCGGCCTGGAGCAGGTCGACGCCCAGCACATCGGCCAGCCGGATCAGGTACAGCGCGACGTCGGCCAGTTCCGAACGGACCCGTCCGGCCGTCTTGGGGTCCCGCATCACCTGTGCCGACTCCTCCGCGGTCAGCCACTGCAGCTCGGCGAGCAGCTCGCCGGTCTCACCGGCGAGGGCCATCGCGAGGTTCTTCGGGGTGTGGAACTGC
This sequence comes from Actinoallomurus acanthiterrae, assembly GCF_054775715.1. Classification (NCBI taxonomy): domain Bacteria; kingdom Bacillati; phylum Actinomycetota; class Actinomycetes; order Streptosporangiales; family Thermomonosporaceae; genus Actinoallomurus; species Actinoallomurus acanthiterrae. The sequence goes on from NZ_BAAHCO010000001.1 coordinate 1,960,539, forward strand.
TCCCAGTCCCGGGCGGCGGCGAAATCCCGCAGCCGGACCGCCAGCTCTTCCAGTGCCGTCGTCACGAGCCCACCGTACGGGGCGGACGGCCGCCTCCCCACCGCAGCGGAACACCGCGCCGCCGACCCGTCGACGGCGGCGAGGTCGGCGTGCTCCAGGCCAGGGAACCTCAGGTCCGGCCGCTGACGTCCAACGAGTGTCCGGTGACGTTCCGGAGTCGTCGGTTGCCGCCGCGTGGGTAGGGAACCGGCGGGTCCCTGAACGGTGAGGTGAACATGCGACTGACGCTGGCCGATGAGCTGCTTCTGCTGACGCGCAGGGAGCAGGACGGCAGGTCCTTGATCGGGGGGACCGAACTGGACTGCGGTGTGGCCGGTGCGCTGCTGGCCGAGCTGGCGCTCGCGGAACGCGTGCAGTTGGTGGAAGGCCGCATCGCGGTCGTCGACCCGTCTCCCCTGGGCGATCCCGACCTCGACGCCCTCCTGGAACGCATCGCGGCCGACGGCAGGCCGCGCAAGGCCGACCGCTGGGTGAGCAAGATGCGCCGGGACTCCACCCGGAAGCGCCGCCTGGCCCGGCTCGCCGCGATGGGCGTCCTGGAGGCACGCGAGCACAAGGTGCTGGGCCTCTTCCCGTACACGGACTACACGGTGCGGGACCCGAGCCACCGGCAGGAGCTGCACGCCCGGCTCGAAGCCGTGCTGAACGGCGCCCCGTCCGACGACCGGTCGAGTGCCCTGCTCGCCATCGCCCACGCCTGTCGCCTCGACCGGAAGGCCTTCCCCGGCGTCGACGGCAAAGTCCGGCGCCGGCGCGTCAAGGAGATCACCGAGGACGAGTGGGCCGGTCGTGCCGTCGCCAAGGTCATCGCGTCGATCCAGGCGGGGGTCCAGGCCGCCGCGTCGGCCGCCGTGATCGGGGGCAGCGCGGGCTCCTCGGGCAGCTGAGTGTCCGCGGAAGGTCACGGCCGCCTGCCGGCGATACCGGAAGGTCACGGCCGCCTGCCCGCGATACCGGCAGACCACGACGACGGCCGTCGTGATCGGGGACAGCGCGCCTCCTCCGGTGACTGAGCGCCCGCAGAAGGCCGATGCGGTGGCGCCCGCCTGCCGGCGAGGCCGGCGGACGCATCCCCGCTGAAGCGCCCGGATCGGCGGCGCGCCGGCCTCGTGACCGTACGAGCGGGGTGGAAGGGCCGGTCCTGGGCCGGGCAGCCGGGGCAGACTGACTCTCATGGGAGAGCTCGCCGAACTGCGGGCCGCGGAATGGCGGCGGTTGCTGGCCGCGGCGCGCCGTCGGCTGGAGAAGACCGGCGGTGAGCCGGTCGGCTCGATCGGGCTCACCGACCCCTCTGAGGCCGAGTGCCGGATCGTCGACCGGATCACGGGGCGGCACCACGGCGGGCGACGGACCCGGCGCGTCACCGTCTCGCTGGGCGAGCTCGACCGTATGCTGCGCCGGACGTACGGCGTCGGGCTGCTCGCCGCGCTCGCGCGGATCGACGCGCCGGAACGCCCGGTAGGGCCGGCTGCGGCGCTGCAGGCCGCGTTGCGGGGCCGGCACGCGGACGAGGGGTGGTATTCGGCGTGGCTCGGCCAGATGGCGCGGGACGGCACTGTCGCCCGGCTCGTGAGCCAGGGGCGGGGCGATCTGCTCGCCCGGGCCGCGGCCGTCCTGGACCGGCTGCCGGCGAACGACGTGCCCCTGCCCGTGCTCGCGGAGTGGGCGACGGGGGACGTCGGGGCCCTGTACGCCACACCGCTGGCCGGCCTGGTGCTGCGGGCCCTCCGGCTGTGGCAGGGGGCGGCGCCGCCGTCCGATCGTGCGACCGAGCGGAGGATCTGGAATGACGCGGGTGTCGTCGTGGACGACCTGACGAGCCAAGTCCTGGTGCTGAATCTGCGGGTCGCCGAGGACCACCTGGTCGCCCGGTGGCTGGGGGACGCGGCGTCGGCCGGCCTTCCGGTCCGGGTCACGCTGCAGCAGCTGATGAGCGGTCCGCTGACGCCCGTGGGGCGTGAGGTGTTCGTCTGCCAGAGCACGGCGGTGGTCCGGGCGGCGGCCGCGCGGCTGGGGGCGGAGTGCGCCCCGCTCGTCTGTACGGAGGGCGGGGCGTCGGTCGCCTGCCGCCGCGTCCTGACCGCCGCGGCGGATGCGGGCGCCCGCATCCGGTGGCACGGCGACTTCGACTGGGCGGCCCTGCGCATGACGGCCGGGGCCGTTCACCGGTACGGCGCGGTGCCGTGGCGGATGGGCGCCGAGGACTATCTGGAGGCCGTGCGGGCGGGGAGTGACCCGTTGAGCGGCGTACGGGCGGACGCCCCGTGGGACGAGCGGCTCGCCCCGGAGATGGCCAGGGAAGGACGCGCGGTCCGCGAGGAGCGTCTCCTCCCGCTTCTCATCGAGGATCTGGCGACCGGCACGTGACCCACCGGCAGGCCGCAGCGGCCGGCATGTGACCCGTCGGGAGGCCGCAGCGGCCGGCACGTGACCCACCGGGAGGCCGCGGCGGCCGGCACGTGACCCACTGGCAGGCCGCAGCGACCGGCGCCGGCCGTCCGGATCCGGCCAGGTCGGCGGGTGACGGATCCGTCGCCGTGACACGCCGCCGCGAGAAAACGGCGGTGCGTCAGTGGGTCTGGAGTCCCGATTCAAATGAGGACCGCAGGATCTAGTGGGCCATGGCCGAAAAATCGGATCCTTAAGCAGGGTCTTCGGCCACGGCTGAAAGACAGGGGGCCGCGCCGGTCCGGCGGCGCGGCCTCCGCCTCCCCTTCCAGCCCTAGGACGCACCCTCGTCGATGGAGCCCTCCCAGGCCCATGCCAGGGCGCGAGGCAGACCCCAGTGCCCGAGCGGCGTGAGGCGCCGGTGCTCGTCGAGCGCCCCGACCGCCTCCCACACCGGAACGATCAGCTCGAACCCCTGCTCGACCGGTTCGCGGTCGTCCGGGTCGTAGGAGCCTTCGATCTCCGGGCAGGTGTCCGCGTAGTCGAACAGGTCCGCCGGCCAGGCACGGGCGCCGACACCGGCTCTGGCGAGGCCGATGACGGCGCCCGCCCAGTCGGCGTGCTGCAGGGTCATCAGCGCGCTCTCCTCGTGGGTGCCCAGCCCGGACTCGCCGTTCATGGCGATCAGCGCTCCGGTGGCCTGCAGCCACAGGGCCGCGTCGTCCTGGGGCGGGCCGCCGCGCCAGCCGGCGGCCGCCGCGAGGTGGCGGTAAGGCCAGTCGCGAAGCCGGCCGCGGATGCGCTCGGCGGCGGGGCCGAGCTCCTCGGCCGGAGCGGCGGTGCTCACCACCGCGGGCAGTGCCTCCCGCAGCAGCCCCACCGCCGCGCGGTCGGCCTCCTGCCACTCTTGCAGGAACTCATCCGCGTCGAACTCGAGGAGGTCGTCGTAACCCTCCACTTCGCTCGTCGGGAGCCGTGTGACGTTGTCGTCCTTGTCGCTCACGTCACGACTGTACTGGCGTTCGCGAGGGCTGATCGCAGGTTACGGGCGCAGGCGGGCGGTGGACGCCCCGGTTCACGAACCCGGTCGGAGAAGTGGGAAGGGGATCGTCTCGCGGATGTTTCGGCCGGTCAGCGTGATGAGCAGGCGGTCGACGCCCATGCCCATGCCTCCCGCCGGGGGCATGCCGTACTCGAGGGCGCGCAGGAAGTCCTCGTCGAGGTCCATCGCCTCCGGGTCGCCGCCGGCGGCCAGCAGCGACTGCTCGGTGAGGTTGCGGCGCTGGACGATCGGGTCGATGAGCTCGGAGTAGGCCGTCCCGAGCTCGAGGCCGAAGACGATCAGGTCCCACTTCTCGGCGAGCCGGGGATCGTTCCGGTGCGGGCGGGTGAGCGGGGAGGTGGCGGCCGGGTAGTCGCGGACGAAGGTCGGCGCCTGCAGGGTGTGCTCCACCAGCGCCTCGAAGAGCTCCTGGACGAGCTTGCCCTGCTCCCAGGACGGGTCGTACGCCAGGCCGACCCGGTCGGCGTGCTTCTGCACCGTGCGCAGCGACGTGCCCGCCGTCACCTGCTCACCGAGCGCCTCGGACACCGAGCCGTAGACGGTGACCTCGCGCCACGGCTCGGCGAAGTCGTACTCGACGCCGTCGCGGACGACGACGGTTGTGCCGAGAGAGGCGCGGGCCGCCTCGGTGACGAGGTCGCGGGTGAGCGCGGCCATGGTGTCGTAGTCGCCGTACGGCTCGTACGCCTCCAGCATCGTGAACTCGGGGTTGTGCCGGGGGGAGACGCCCTCGTTGCGGAAGTTGCGGTTGAGCTCGAACACCTTGCCGGCGCCGCCCACGAGCAGGCGCTTGAGGTAGAGCTCGGGCGCGATCCGCAGGTAGAGGTCCATGTTGTAGGCGTTCATCTTGGTGGTGAACGGCCGGGCCGCCGCGCCGCCGTGCACCGGCTGCAGCATCGGCGTCTCCACCTCGAGGAACCCGCGGTGGCGCAGGCGGTCGCGCAGGGTCGTGATGACCTCTCCGCGCATGCGCAGCATCCGCCGGCTCTCGCTGTTGACGATCAGGTCGACGTACCGCTGCCGGACCCGCGTCTCGTCGGACAGGGCCTTGCCGGGCGCGCTGTAGCTCGTCGGGAGGGGGCGCAGGCACTTGGCGGTGAGGCTCCAGGAGGAGGCCAGCACGGACAGCTCGCCGGTGCGGGAGGTGATGACCTCGCCGCGCACCCCGACCTGGTCGCCCAGGTCGATCAGCTGCTTCCAGTACCGCAGCGCCTCCGCGTCGACGGAGTCGGCGGAGAGCATCACCTGCAGGTCGCCGGTCTCGTCGCGCAGCTCGGCGAAGATCAGTTTCCCGTGTTCGCGGGCCAGCATGACCCGGCCGGCGATCGCCACCTCCTCGCCGGTGTGCGTGTCGGGGGCGAGGCCGTCGAAGCGCTCCCGGACCTCGGCGGCGGTCGCCGTACGCTCGAAGCCCAGCGGATAGGGGTCGATGCCGGCCTCGCGCAGGCGCTCGAGCTTGGCGTGGCGCACCCGCTCCTGCTCCGACAGGCGCCGGGTCGGCATCCGGGCGGCGTCGGCGGACTCCTCGATCGCCTTGATCCGGTCCACCAGCGCGGGGGACGGCATCGGCGTGTCGAGGTAGGAGCCGAACATCGTCGGCAGGAAGCCCTCCGCGCGGGCCATGGCCAGGCCGATCCGTACCAGCTCGCGGTTCTGCTCGAAGCACACGAAGCGCGGCGTCCACACCGGGTTGTACTTGGCGTTCGCCAGGAAGAGCGACTCCAGCTGCCAGAACTTCGAGGCGAACGAAAGGAGCCGGTAGGCGATCCGGGCCACGGGACCGGCGCCGATCGCCGAGCCGCGCTCGAACACCGACCGCAGCATGGCGAAGTTCAGGGAGACCCGGGTGACGCCGACGACGGCGGCGTTCTCGGCCAGCTTGGCGACCATGAACTCGTTCAGGCCGTTCTCGGCGTCGCGGTCGCGCCGCATGAGGTCCAGGGACAGGCCGGGACGTCCCCAGGGCACGAAGCTCAGCAGCCCGCGCCGGCGTCCCGCACCGTCGAACGCCTCGACCATCACGCAGCGCTGGTCGGTCGGGTCGCCCAGGCGGCCGAGCGCCATGGAGAAGCCCCGCTCGGTGTGCCCGTCGCGCCAGCGGTCGCCGTCGGCGATCAGCTCGGCCATCTCCTCGGGGCTGATCGCGCCGTGGCGGCGGATCCGGACGGTGTCAGCCGGCGCGCTCGACACGGCGGACGGCCTGCCGCACCTGCCGCATGTCGCGGCCCTCGAGGTTGAAATCCCGCAGGTCGAGGATCGCCTCGTCGCCGAGTTCGAGTGCGTCCAGGCCACAGCGGCCGTACGCGGCGGCGGCGCGTTCGCTGGCGCCGATCACGCCGGGGATCCAGGCGTGCGCCCGGCACTCGCGGAGCCATTCCTTGATGGCGACGTCCCACCCCTCGGGGTCGCCGAGCGGGTCGCCGCTGGCCAGGGACACCGAGCCTTCGACGCGGTAGGAGATGGCGGCCCGGCCGTTGGGGGAGAAGATGATGTCCTTGTCGCGGCGGAGCGCGAAGTAGCCCAGGGAGTCCTGCTCGCCCCACTCGGCCAGGAGGGCGCGCGCGGGCAGCTCCTCGTCGGGCGTGAGCACGGCGAGCCGCCGTCCCGGCCGGAACAGCGCCCACACGGTGATCACGAGCAGGCCGCTGCCGCCTACGCCGAGGATGCCGTCGACCCAGCCGGGCACGTCGACGTAGAGCTCCCGGCCGCTGACTCCCGCGCCGAGGAGCGTCTGCAGCCCGGTGTAGACCACGTGGGTCCATTCCGCGCCACGGGCGTCACGGTCGGTGAGGAAGACGAGGGTGGTGCCGATGATGCCGTCGACGATCAGCAGCCCGGTGAACACGAGGAGGGCGAGGCGGCGGTTGGCGCGGTCCGGCAGCGAGGAGAACTGTCCGCGCGCGGCGATCAGCAGCGCCACCACGCCGCCGAAGGCGACGGCCGTGGCGAGCTCGCCTCCGCCGCCGGCGATCCCGGCCAGTGCCCAGACCCCGAAGAACAGCAGGAAGAAGACGACGCTGATCCGCCAGGCCGCCTTCTTGCGCCGGCGCACGCCCACGGACAGCAGGATGAGCAGCAGCCCGTACGGGAGGCTGGAGTACCAGCCGAAGTAGTTGATGGAGCGCAGCACCCAGATGCCGGACATCCACTGGATCAGGCCGGAGGACAGCCACGCAAGAACGGACAAAACGCCCGAGACCCGGAGATACCAGAAGAGAGCGGTGGGTACGGCCTCGATGACCCGCTGCCGGGCGCTGGGCGCGGCCTCGCCGACCCGCTGCCACGCCTCGGTCACCTTCGTCATCATCTCGCCCCCGTCATCTTGCCGCACATTCTTTCTTTGTACCGGGGATTAGGTGAGCGTCACGCCAAATGAACGCTCCTCCTGTCGGTATCGTGCATGGACTATGCCGGAAAAACCCCTTCTTGCCCAGCGTTACCGCCTGCTCACCGAAGTGGGGCGCGGTGGCATGGGGACGGTCTGGCACGCCAGAGATGAAGCACTCGGCCGCGACGTCGCCGTCAAAGAAGTGATCCTCCCGCACGGATTCTCCGACGAGGAGCGGGAGATCCAGCACAAGCGGACCTTCCGCGAGGCGCGCACCGCCGCAAGGCTCAGCCATCCCGGCGTCGTGACCGTCTACGACGTCGTCGAAGAGGACGGGCGTCCCTGGATCGTGATGGAGCTGATCCGGGCCCGCTCGCTCGAGCAGATGATCAAGCAGGACGGCCCGCTCACGCCGCGTCGCGCCGCCGAGATCGGCCGGCAGATGCTGAGCGCGCTGATGACCGCCCACGAGGCGGGCATCCTGCACCGCGACGTCAAGCCCAGCAACGTGCTGGTGTCCGACGCGCGCTCGATCCGCGCCGTGCTCACCGACTTCGGCATCGCGCGGGCGCAGAGTGACGCGACCCTCACCCAGACCGGGATGCTGATCGGCTCGCCGGCCTACATCGCGCCCGAACGCGCCCGCGGCCGTGCGGCGGTGTCCGCCTCCGACCTGTGGTCGCTCGGCGCGACCCTGTACGCGGCCGTCGAGGGCAAGTCGCCGTTCGAACGGACGGAGGCGATGGCGAGCCTGGTGGCCGTGCTCACCGAGGAGCCCGCGCCGGCCCCGCACGCCGGGCCCCTGGCCCCCGTGATCGCGGGTCTGCTCCGCAAGGACCCCAACACACGGATGACCGCGACCGAGGTGGGGGCCATGCTCGACCGGGTCCTCATGCACGACGCGAAAGCGACGCAGGTGCTGGGAGCGGTCGACATCGACATCGAGCCCGAGGTGTCCCGGACGGAGCCGGACGAGCCGTCGGACATGCCGGTCACGGGTCAGGTCATGACGCCGGCGGAGCCCGAGGAGACCGCGACCGACGACGCGCGGCCGGTCTGGCTCTCGGGCCGGAACGGCAATCTGGCCATAGCCGTCGTCCTCGTGGTGATCGTGATAGGTCTCATCATCCTTACCCTTGTGCTCTGACACGCACCAATCGATTCCGATCCGTCATCAACGATCGGTATCGTCCTCTGCTATGCCACTGGGGGAGGGTTCCGTACTCAGCCGTCGCTACCGTCTGCTCTCGCAGATCGGGAGAGGCGGCATGGGCACGGTCTGGCGCGCTCACGACGATCTCCTTGACCGCGACGTCGCGGTCAAGGAGGTCCTGTTCCCGCCGGGGCTCAGCGACGACGAGAACAAGGTGATGTACGAGCGCACGCTCCGGGAGGCGCGGTCGGCCGCACGGCTCAACCATCCGGGCATCGTCACCGTGCACGACGTCGTCGAGGAGGAGGGCCGGCCGTGCATCGTCATGGAGTTCGTCCGGTCGCGCTCCCTGCAGGACCTCATCGACGAGGACGGCAGGCTCCCGGCGATCCAGGTGGCCGAGATCGGCGGCAAGGTGCTGGCGGCCCTGCGTACGGCGCACGCCGCGGGCATCACCCACCGCGACGTCAAGCCGGCCAACGTGCTGCTCGCCGGGGACCCGGGAGATCCGATCACCCGCGTGGTCATCACCGACTTCGGCATCGCCACCATGGAGGGCGACTCCACGCTCACCCAGACCGGCCTGATCATGGGGTCGCCGGCCTACATCGCGCCCGAGCGGGCCCGGGGCGAGCCGACCTCGCCGGCCTCGGACCTGTGGTCGCTCGGCGCGACGCTGTACGCCGCGGTCGAGGGCACTTCGCCGCACCACCGGCCCGAGGCGATGGCGGCACTGACCTCGATCATCTCCGAGGACGCACCGCCGCCGCGCTACGCCGGCCCGCTCGCGCCGGTGCTCATGGGCCTGCTCGTGAAGGACCCGGCGCAGCGCCTGACGGCCGAACAGGCCGCGGAGGGCCTGACCCAGGCCGCCCACAGCACCCGGCCGCTGCCCGCCCCGAGCACGACCGCCGGCGATGACGAGGGGCCGGACTCAGGACAGGACCGGGAGGGGGCGGGACCGTCCGCCGTCGGGCCCCGGCCACCGTATGAGCTGTCCGCCGCCGGGCCCCGGCCACCGTACGAGCCGTCGGTCGCCGGGCCCCGACCGCCGTACGAACCGTCGGCCGCGGAGCCCCGGTCACCGTACGAGCAGTCTGCGGCCGAGCGTCGGCCGTACGAGCAGTCGGCCGCCTTGGCGGAGCCCGGCTCGCGAGCGTACGGCCCGGCGACGCGGCACCTGGATACCTCCGGCGGCGGCCACGCGGACCCGACCGGACCGGTGCCGGCCCCGCGGGCCCCGGGCGGCGCCTCGAACGTCGCGGAGGCTTCGCCGAGCGAGTCATGGGTTCACGGCCACGATCACCCCACGGAGGGCGTCGCCCAGGGTGGGGCGAAGCGGTCGAACGCGCGGACAGTGGTGCTGGCCCTGGTGGCCGTGCTGGTCGTCGGGGGAGCCGTCGTCGCGTGGATGCTGCACGTCAAGTCCTCCGGCAGCCGGGGCTCATCCGGCGGCCCGATTTCGAGCCCGACCTCGCCGCAGGCGTCCTCACCGTCGACGACGCCCAGTCCCACCGTCCCCGCCGGCTTCAAGCCGGTCACCACCCAGGACGGGGCGAAGCTGGCGGTGCCCAAGGGGTTCCAGCACGAGAGGAACCGGGCCCAGTCCGAGCGCTGGATCGACCCCAAGACGGGGGACCTCGTGCAGGTGGACACCATCGCGTGGGGCACGCAGGACCCGGTGAAGCACTGGCAGATCTGGGACGGGCCGAATGTCCTCCCCGGGTACCAGTCGGTGAACCCGCCCCACGGGCTCACGGCCCGAGGCTGGAAGGCGGGAGACGTCGAGTACAGCTGGCTGTCCCCGTGGAAGGGTGGCCGTCAGCGGGTGTACGTCCTCGATCGGGGCTTCACCGCGAACGGCCGGCAGTACGCCATCATGGCCGCCGCCAGGGACCGCGCCACCGCTGCGGACGACTTCAAGAAGGCGTTCACCTCGTTCCAGCCGGGTCCACCCGGGTCGGGCAACTGACGGAGATCCCGGCGGCCGGGGCGCCATTTTCCTCACAATGAGTAATCGATCAACACTCTCTGTCACGATGTAAGGCGCAGGTGAGGCGACAGACTCGTGAAGGGAGCTCCCGTGCTATCGACTGTGCGGGCGGCCTATCCGGCGGACCGCACCGCCGTGGCGCAGGCGCGCCGGTTCGTCCGGGACACGCTTGTCGCGTGGGGGGCCGAGGACGCGATCGACGACGCGGTATTGCTGACGAGCGAGCTGGCGACCAACGCCGTCACGCACGCGGGCACTCCGTTCGAGGTGATCTGCCGGGTGAACGGCTCCTCGGTCCAGGTGGAGGTGATCGACCGGAACCCCGCCAGGGCGCTGCCCGCGCCACAGGAGAGCTGCGACCTCAGCGTCAGCGGCCGTGGGCTGCTGATGCCCGTTCTGCTGGCCGACGCCTGGGGGGTGTCGTACGCGGCGGAGTCCAAGACGGTCTGGTTCCGTCTCTCCACCCTGGCGGCGTCGAACTGGACGGCGGCGGCCTGCCGGTGCGCGTCGTCAGTGGAGTGACGAGACACCGGGTGCCAGGGTGCGCCCGGCCGCGAGCGGGATCCACCGAGCACCTTCTAGTCGAGCCACCCGGGCTTTACCAGGCCCGTCTCGTACGCCATCACGACGAGCTGCGCGCGGTCGCGCGCGTGCAGCTTGACCATGGTGCGGCTCACGTGCGTCTTGGCGGTGGCGGGGCTCACGACGAGACGCCCGGCGATCTCCTCGTTGGACAGGCCCTCGGCCACCAGCGCCATGACCTCGCGCTCCCGGTCGGTCAGCCCGCGCAGCTCCAGCGCGGACCGCGGCTTCTTCGCCTTGGCGGCGAACTCCGCGATGAGACGCCGGGTCACGCTCGGCGACAGCAGGGCGTCGCCGGAGGCCACCTCGCGTACGCCGCGGATGAGGTCGGTGGGCTCGGTGTCCTTGACGAGGAAGCCGCTGGCCCCGCCGCGCAGCGCCTCGAAGACGTACTCGTCGAGTTCGAACGTCGTGAGGATCACGACCCGGGTGCCGGCGAGCCGGTCGTCGCCGACGATCTCTCGCGTGGCGGCGAGACCGTCGAGCACCGGCATCCGGATGTCCATCAGCACGACGTCGGGCCGTTCCCGCCGGGTCAGGCGCACGGCCTCGGCGCCGTCGCCGGCCTCGGCGACGACCTCGACGTCCGGCTGGGCGTCGAGGAGGGCGCGGAATCCGGCCCGGACGAGGGCCTGGTCGTCGGCGAGGAGTACCCGGATCACTCGTGCTCCTTGTTCAGCGCGGGGATCCCCGCTGTCGTTCCGTCTTCAGGGGCCGAGGGCGTCCCGTCTCCAGATTCCGGGGGCGTCCCGTCTCCAGATTCCGGGGGCGTCCCGTCTCCAGATTCCGGGGGCGTCCGGTCTTCAGGTTCCGGGGGCGTCCCGTCCTCAGGTTCCGGGGGTGTTCCCTCTTCGGGCACCGGGAGTGTCGCGTGAACCCGGAATCCTCCGGTCCCCGGGCGCGGCCCCGCCACGATGTCCCCGCCGAGGGCGGCGACGCGTTCGCGCATGCCCGGAAGACCGTCGCCGCCGCCGGGCAGGTCGCCGGGGGCGCCCCGGCCGTCGTCCTCGATCTCCAGCCGGAGCTCCCCGTCACCGTACGTGACCCGCACGGTGGCGGTCACCCCCGGCCCGGCGTGCCGGGTGACGTTCGTCAGCGACTCCTGCACGATGCGGAACGCCGCCAGGTCGATCCCGGCGGGCAGCGGGTACGGCCGCCCGTCCGTCCTGGTGTGCACGGTGATTCCCGCGGCCCGCGCGCGGGAGACGAGGTCGTCCAGCCGGGCCAGGCCTGCGGCCGGCGCTCTCGGCGCGTCCTCGTCCACCTGCCGCAGGACCCCGAGCACGGATCGGACCTCGCTCAGCGCCTCCTTGCTGGCCTCCTTGATCGCGGCCAGGGCCGTGCGCGCCTGCTCGGGGCGTTCGTCGATGAGGTGCAGGGCGACTCCCGCCTGGACGTTGATCATCGAGATGTTGTGCGCGAGCACGTCGTGGAGTTCACGCGCGATGCGCAGGCGTTCCTCGCTGGCCCGCCGGCGTTCCTCTTCCGCCCGGGTGCGCCGGGCCTCGGCCGCCCGTTCGCTGCGGATGCGCACCAGCTCGGCCCCGGTCAGGACCAGCAGCAGCCAGGTCAGCATGACGAGGCTGTGCCCGGCGGTCCAGTCCTTGAGCCGGAACGGCCCGAACGGCACCAGAATGCCCAGGGCGTTGAGCAGCGCGAATCCGGCGCCCGTGACGATCCAGGCGCCGGTACGGCGCCCGGCACTCACCGCCGCGACGATGGCGACCACGAGGCCGAGGAACATCGGCCCGAGGACGTACCCGCGCAGGACATAACAGCCGGTGAGCGTCAGGACGACCGCGAGGGCGGTGACGGGCAGGCGCCGCCGCGCGAGCAGGGCGGCCGGCCCGGCGACGAGCAGGGCGTACCCCGGAGCGTCCAGGTGCACGGCCGGGTAGTTCATGTGCCGGTCGGCGCCTGTGGAGCCCATCACCTGGATGAGGCCCACGAGCAGGGGGATCACGAACACCGGCAGTGCGCCGGGCCGCCATCGGGTCGTCGTACTCACACTCGGAGCGTAAGATGCGGGCGCCCGTCGGGACATCGGGTCATGGTCGGCATCGCGTGTACGCCGAGAGGAGTACGCGTGCCGCCTATGATTTACCGGCCGATAGCCCTCCAGAGTCAACACTGGGCGGATCGCGGCCGATTTAGCGTGCCGAGGCAACTTTTCCGGCACTCTAGGCATCTTGAGAAGGGAAGGCGCTGGCTCGCGTTACCGTGTTCGGCTGAGTACGGCATCGAGCCATGCTGAGAACTTCCTTAACTTCGGGCCCGTACGGTCGGTGGGCGCGTCGGATCTGAGAGGACACCAGTGGGACTGACGAGCGGGGGCTTCTTCGGTTTGCTGATCGTGGTGGCCGTGATCGTGACGGCCGCGACCATCTGGTGGTGGCCGAAGTTCGCGGGATCCGGCATCGGTGCGTTCCTGGCCCGGATCGGGCTGTTCCTGACCGCCCAGGTCACGCTGATCATGGTGCTGCTCGCCGGCGTGAACAACTACTTCCTGTTCTACGCCTCGTGGTCCGACCTGATGGGCACGAACAACCAGGGCGTCAGCGTGCGGCCGAACAACGGCGGCACGGAGAGCAAGCCGCAGGGGACCGGACGGCCGCTGGCCCGCCAGGCGACGACGATCGGCCAGAAGAAGAAGGCGGATCCCGCCAAGGACGGCCAGATCGAGCAGGTTCAGATCAGGGGCGACCGCACCGGCCTGACCACCCAGGCGTACGTCTACCTGCCGCCGCAGTACTTCCAGAAGAAGTATGACAAGCGCCACTTCCCGGTGCTGTACGACTTCACGGGCTTCCCGGGTGTTCCGGAGCAGCTCATCACCCGGCTGGGCGTCCCGACGATCGCCACCAAGGAGATGAACTCGGGCAAGGTGCAGCCGATGGTGATCGTGATGATGCGCCCGTCGCCGACCTCGGTGATGCCGAGGGACACCGAGTGCACCGACGTTCCCGGCGGACCGCAGGTGCTGACGTTCTACTCCCAGGACGTGCCCGAGAGCATCATGTCGACGTACCGGGTCGCGGCCGGCTACCGCGGCTGGGGCGTGATGGGCGACTCGACCGGCGGCTACTGCGCGGTCAAGCTGGCCATGGTGCGGTCCGACCGGTTCACCGCGGCGGTCTCGATGGCCGGCTACTTCTACCCGCGGCAGGACTGGCAGACCGGCGACCTGTACGGCGGCAGCAAGCAGGTGAAGTCCGACAACAGCCTGATCTGGCGGCTGCAGCACCTCCCGCCGCCGCCGATCTCCGTGCTCGTGACCACCAGCCAGGATGGTGAGCGCGACTTCGGAGAGGCGCGGAAGTTCCTTCAGGTGGCGGCCGCGCCCATGACCACAGACAAGATCATGGTCCCGGGCGGCGGGCACAACCCGCACACCTGGAAGCGGGTCACGCCGAGCGCCCTGGAGTGGCTGAGCACCCACCTGGCCCACGAGGGCTCCTGACGGCCCTACGGCAGAGGCGCTCGCCGACCCGCCGACGCGGGACGGGACACGCCCGGGACGGCGTGGCGGCTCAGCGGCGGGGCTTCGGCCGCCAGCGGATCGGCAGGTGCTTGATGCCGTTGTGGACGTTCGAGCGCAGCCGCCTGGGCTCACCCGCCGGCTCGATGTCGTCGAAGCGGTCGAGAACGGCCGTGAACATCGCGCGCATCTGCATCCGGACCAGGTGCGCGCCGAGGCAGGCGCGCGGGCCGTGGCCGAGCGCGAGGTGGTCGTTCGGGGCGCGTGCCACGTCGAACCGGGTGGGCTCGTCGAACACCAGCTCGTCGCGGTTGGCCGACGAGAGCCACACCACAAGCCGCTCGCCCTTGCGGACCGGGACGTTGCCGACGACGGTGTCGGCCGTGGCCGTACGCCCGACGCACATGACGGGGGCCCACCACCGCAGCATCTCCTCGACCGCGGACTCGACGAGGCTCGGATCGGCGTGCAGCCGCGCCGTCTCGGCCGGATTCTTCAGCAGGGCGACCATCCCGCCGGGCAGCCCGCCCTGCACGGCGTCGTCCCCGGCCGCGGCGAACAGCCGGAAGAGGCTCTCGAACTCCTCCACCGGGTCCGGGCCGGCCTTGCCGCCGGCCTGGTCGGCGAGGGCGGTCATGAGGTCGTCGCCGGGATGCCGCCGCTTGTACTCGGCGAGCTCACCGGCGTAGAGGCGCAGGTCGGGCAGTGCGGTCTCCGCCTCCGGGTCGGCCGGGCCGTGCGGCGCGGTCTTCACCTCGGGGCCGTGCGGCCGCGCGGCGACCGCGCGGCGGGCCATGCCGGTGGACCCCGCCGGATCGAAGGGCGTCGCGGCGTGGCCGGCCGGGTATCCGGAGGCCGGACGACGGGAGGCGCGGGCGGACCAGTCGGCGAGCAGCCATCGGTCCGACTCGGGGATCCCGACGAGATCGGCGAAGGCCAGCAGGGGCAGGTCCGCCGCGATCTCCGCGGCGAAGTCCGCCTCGCCCTTCTCGGCCACCGCGTCCACGAGGGCGTACGCCCGGGAGTCGATGCGCTCGGGCAGGCAGGCGATGGTGCGCGCGCCGAACGCCTTCGGGAGCCGTCTGCGGAGCCGTGAGCGCGCGGGAGGATTCTCGGCGGGGGGCCGGCCGCGCCCGTGACCGAGATCCTTGTCCGCCGCGCCGCGTACGGAGAAGAGCTTGGGGTTGCGAAGGACCTGGCACGCGTCGGCGTGCCGGAGCACCGCCCAGTAGCCGGGCCCGGCGGGCCTGCCGTCGGCCGGTCTCTCCTCGATCCACGCGACCGGCGTCGAGCCCCGGAGCCGGGCCAGCGCGTCGTACGGCACGCCCCGCACGTAGGTGTCGGGGCTGGCGATGGTGTCGGTGTCGGAGACCGGCGTGGCGACTCGTCGTTGAGTCATGAGTTCCCCTCCCGCGTCTAAGGACCGTATCCCGCGCGCGTCCTCCACACCAAGGTCCGGTTCCGGCCGTCGGCCGGGTGACGGGAGCACGAAGGTCCGTTGACGGGTGAGGGCGAGAGGGTTAACCTCACCTCACTACTTATAGGAAACTTTCCTGTAAGTGCTCGGGGTCCCCCGCGGTCCGAACCGGTCGGCTCGGCCCGCCCTCCAGGTTTTCCCGCCACACCAGGAGCGACCGTGAGACGTACCATCCTGACCCTCCTCTGTCTCCTGGCGGCCCTGTTGGTCCCGGCCGCCGCGCACGCAGCAGCCGCACCGACCGCCGCCTTCGCCAAGTCGTCCGACTGGGGCACCGGCTACGAGGCCAAGTACACGATCACCGCCGGCGATTCGGCGCTGAACGGCTGGAAGGTGGAGTTCGACCTGCCTTCCGGTGGCTCGGTCGGCTCGTACTGGGACGCGCTCATGACCCAGAGCGGTTCCCACTACACGTTCACCAACCGCGACTACAACGCCCAGGTCCCCACGGGCGGCTCGGTGAGCTTCGGCTTCATCGGCTCGCCGTCGTCCGCCGTGCCCGCCAACTGCAAACTGAACGGCCAACCCTGTACGGGCGGCGGCGGATCGGGTGACACCACCGCCCCGTCGACGCCGACCGGCCTGCAGGCGACCGGCACGACGTCCAGTTCGATCTCCCTGTCGTGGACCGCCTCGACCGACAACGTCGGCGTCGCCGGCTACAAGGTCTACGAGGGCTCGTCGGTCGTCGCGAACGTCTCCTCGACCAGCGCCACCGTCGGCGGGCTCGCCGCGAACAGCACGCACACCTACCAGGTCAGCGCGTACGACGCCGCGGGCAACGAGTCCGGCAAGAGCGGCTCGGTGACCGCGACCACCCAGCAGGGCGGCGGCGGTGGCACGCCGGGGGCGATGGCGGCGGCGCCGTACCTCTACTTCGGCTGGGGCAGCCCGCCCGACCCGACGACGGTCATGTCCGCGACCGGCGTCAAGTGGTTCACCCTCGCGTTCGTCCTGTCCGACGGCGGCTGCAACCCCGCCTGGGACGGCACCCGGTCACTGACGGGCGACGACGCCACGAAGATCCAGCAGATCCGCGCCGCCGGCGGTGACGTCATCCCCTCCTTCGGCGGCTGGAGCGGCAACAAGCTGGGCGAGCACTGCTCGACCGCGCAGGACCTGGCCGGCGCCTACCAGAAGGTCATCAACGCCTATTCGCTCAAGGCGATCGACATCGACATCGAGAGCACCGAGTTCGAGAGCGAGGCCAACCAGGACCGCGTCCTGCAGGCCCTGAAGATCATCAAGCAGAACAACTCCGGCGTGAAGGTCATCCTCACCTTCGGCACGACGACGAGCGGCCCGAACTGGTGGGGCACGCGCCTCGTGCAGCAGGCGGCAGCGCTCGGCGTCCCCGTCGACACCTTCACGATCATGCCGTTCGACTTCGGCGGCGGCTCGGGGAACATGGGGCAGCTGTCGATCCAGGCGTCCGAGGGCCTGCACAGCGTCCTGAAGCAGAACTACCCCGGCAAGACGGACGCCCAGCTGTACGCCATGCAGGGCATCTCGTCGATGAACGGCAACACCGACCAGAGTGAGACGGTGACGACCGCGGACTTCCAGACGATGCGGTCGTACGCCCAGCAGCACGGCCTGAGCCGGTTCACCTTCTGGTCCGTCAACCGCGACCGCCCCTGCGGCAGCGGCACCGGCTCCGACGCCTGCAGCGGCGTCTCACAGCAGCCGTGGGACTACACGAAGATCGTGGCGCAGTACTCCTGACCCGGTCACCCGCGCGGGCGGGAGCGGTCCTCTGCGACCGCCCCGCCCGCGCGGCGGCATCCCGGCAGCCCCCGTACGATCCTCTCCGGCTCTCCCGCACCCGGAATTCCTCGCCCGGAGCAGAGGTTCTCGTGGTTATGAGCCTCACGTTGCCTGGAGCCCCGCTGTCCGGAAGGCCCGCCGGAGTGTTCAACGGGGACGTCGCCGCCCCGCGTCACCTGCTCTACTTCGAACCGACGCCGAAGCGCGTCCGCGTGGAGTTCGGCGGTGAGACGATCGCCGACAGCACCGGCGTCCACCTGCTCTTCGAGACCGGGCTCCTGCCCGTCTACTACTTCCCGGTCGCCGACGTGCGGATGGACCTGCTGAAACCGACCGACCACACGACCCACTGCCCGGTGAAGGGCCAGGCCTCGTACTGGACGCTCTCCGCCGGCGGCCGTACGGCCGAGAACGCCGTATGGGGCTACCCGGATCCGATCGCGCCCTGGCTGGAGGGCTTCGTCGCGTTCTACTGGGACGCCATGGACGCCTGGTACGAAGAGGACGAGCAGGTCTTCGCCCATCCGCACGACCCGTACAGCCGCATCGACGTGCTCCGGAGCACCCGGCGCGTCCGGGTGAGCGTGGACGGCACCGTGCTCGCCGAGTCCGACCGGCCGACGGTGCTGTTCGAGACCGGCCTGCCGGTCCGCTACTACCTGCCCCGCGAGGACGTACGCCTCGACCTGCTCGAGCCGTCCGGTACCGAGACCTGGTGCGCCTACAAGGGACGGGCGGGCTACCGGTCGTACGGCGGCGAGGACGTCGCCTGGACGTACGAGGAGCCGCTGCACGAGGCCGAGCGCGTCCGGGACCTGGTGTGCTTCTTCAACGAGAAGGTCGACCTGGAGATCGACGGCGAGCCCCAGGAACGCCCACGATCCCGCTGGTCCTGACCCTCCGGGCGTTCCCGGCCGCCGATCGCGCTGGGTTCTGACCGCCGCCTAGCCGTTCCCGGCGGACGCTCCGTGATGGGGCAGGTCCGTACGGGCCGGTCAGGCGTGGACGACCTTGACGCCGGCCTCTTCGAAGGAATGGGTGTCGGCGCTCGCGTCCGTGACGAGGATGTCGATCTCGCCGACGCCGCAGATCTTGGCGAAGGCGCGCTCGCCGAGTTTGGAGCTGTCCGCCGCGACGACGACCCGCTCCGCGCGTATCGCCATCTGCCGGTTGATGCTCGCCTCGTCCTCGTTGTGGCAGGTGGCGCCGCGTTCGACGTCGAGGCCGCTCACGCCCAGGAAAGCGATGTCCAGCGTGACCTGGTCGAACACGCCGTTGGCGAGCGGGCCGACCAGCTCGTACGACTGCGGCAGCGCGACCCCGCCGGTCAGGACGATCTTCACGTGCGGGCGTACGACGAGCTCGTTGGCGATGTTGAGCGCGTTGGTCACGATCGTGATGGCGGGTGAGCCGTTCTCGGCGTGCAGGTCGGCTCGTGTGGCGAGGGCGCGCGCCAGCTCGGTCGTGGTCGTGCCGCCGTTGACGCCGATGACCGCGCCGGGCTGTACGAGCTCGGCGGCGGCCGCCGCGATGCGCTGTTTCTCCGAGGCGCGGCGTGCGCTCTTGTAGCGCAGCGGCAGGTCGTAGGTGACCGTGTGCGCGACCGCGCCGCCTCGGGTGCGGGTCAGCATCTGCTGCTGCGCGAGCTGGTCGAAGTCGCGGCGGATGGTCGCGGTCGAGACGGTCAGCTCGGCGGCCGCCTCCTCGACGCTGAGACGCCCCCGGCTCGCCAGGAGCGACAGCAGGTCGTTCCAGCGCTCGTATCTGCTCACCCGCGCCTCCCTCCGCAAGTTGCTCAGTGCGGTAGGCAGGGTGCAGGTCAACGATTAGACCACTTGCCGTGCCTGAGCTTTAATGATCGTACATCGCCCCGACCGCGCACGAATGAACATGTTGCGGGAGTGAAGGGAGTGTTCCCCCGAAGTGCGGGCGTACGGCGGGGTCAGGGCAGGAGCCACTCGCCGGTGCTGACGCTGACCAGGCCGTTCCGCGCGGCGACGATGACGGCCTCTCGCTGGGAGTGGACCCCGAGCTTGGTCAGGACGCTCTGCACGTGGCTGCGGGCGGTACTGCGGGTGATCTTCATGCTGCGGGCGAGGCCGGCGGTGTTCTCGCCGCGGACGAGGCGGGTCAGCACCTCGCGTTCGCGGGGCGTGAGGTAGTCGGCGAGCCGCTGCGCCTCGGTGCGGGCGCGGGACGGGAGCCCGGCCGTCTCCGGGTCGACGACCACCTCGCCGGCGTGCACCCGGGTCAGCAGGTCGGCGATCTCGCCGGCCTGCTGCCCCTTGTGGGCGACGCCGCGTACCCCGGCGGCCAGGGCCGCCTCGACCGTCCCGGGGTCCGCCGAACCGGTCAGCACCACGAACCGGGTCTGCGGCGCGGCCGCGACCAGCGTCGGCAGGGTGCTCAGCACCGAGCCGGTGGGGAACTGCAGGTCGATCAGGCACACGTCGGCGCGTACCTCCGGCAGCAGCCGCAGGACGGCGTCGGGGGAGTAGACCACGCCGACCACGGCGTGCCCCTTCTCGCGCAGCACGACGGCGAGCGAGTCGGCGAACACGGCGTGGTCGTCGCAGATGAGAACCCTCATGGACGGTCCGCAGCGGGCAGCAGGATCCGCACTCGCGCCCCGCCGAGCTCGCAGCCCCGCATCTCGATCATGCCTCCGTACTCGGAGATCAGGTCGTTCACGATGCCCAACCCGAGCGAGGCCAGGCCGCTCGTCCCGGCACCGAATCCCGGGCCGTCGTCGTCGACCTGGACGAATGCCCAGCCCGACTCGACGCCCACGAGGACCTCGACGCGTTCCCGGGCGATCCGGTGGGCGTTGTCCAGGACGTTGCGTACGGCGCGCCACAGCGCGAGCGGATCGATGTGCGCCCAGGCCGGGCCGCCGGCGAACCCGACGCGGCGCGGCGAGGACAGCCGCAGGCCGGCGGCGATCTCGCCGACGAGCCGGTCCACCCGGACCCGCTCCGGGCCGACCGGCACCTGCCCCTCCTCTTCGGCGTCGAGCTGCCGTAGCAGGTGGTCGAGCCAGCGCGTCTCACCGAGCAGCGCCTCGACGCGTTCCCGGCTGGCGGGGCCGATGTCGTCGGAGACCGCGACGGCGGACGCGAGCATGATGATCGTGCCGAGTTCGTGGCGGATGTCGTGGCGGATCCGGCGGCGCCAGAGCGTCGGGTCGCCGGTCTCGGGGTCGCGGGCCGGCGATTCGGGGTTCGTGACGCAGCCGACGAGCGCGGATGGGTTCGGCGGCGACGATCGAGCCTGCGCACTGATCATTTAAGACCCCCGTCTCAAAGTATGTGGACGACCGTATCGACGGTCACCCTGTAAGACGCGGGTGTCCAGGTGAGTGGCCGCAACCAGACCGGACCTGGCCACAGGTGGTCATGGCGTCACTGTGCGTGAACCGTGCTTGTAATCCGGGCGTCTCAGCGCATACGTGCGTCAGGGCGGCGACCCGTCGTGCGGATCGGCGGGGGTGACCCCGGCGCGCATGGCGATCGTGATGGCCTCCACCGTCGAATGCGCACCGAGCTTGGCCAGCAGATTCTGCGTGTGGGTGCGCACCGTGTTGGCCGACAGGCCGAGCCGGTCCGCGATCCACGTCCGGTTCAGCCCGTCCACCATGCCCTGTAAAACGTCGCGTTCGCGGGGCGTGAGCCGGGCCAGGACGCCTTCGGTCGCCTCGTTCGTGGTGAGTAACCGGCGGAGCACGTCGCCGAGGACGTCCGGCGGGATCCAGCCGCCCCGACCCGCCGCACCGCGCACCACCCGCGCGACGAGGTCGGCGCTCTCCGTCTTCGGCACCCAGGCGACCGCGCCGTGCCGCAGCGCGGTCACCATGGGGGCCAGGTCGGTGATCGCGCTGAGGATCACGACGCGTACGGGCGGGTGGCGGCGGCGCAGGAGGTCGAGCATGTCGAGCCCGCTCTCCTCGCCGAGAACGAAGTCGAGCACGACGACGTCGGGAGCCTCGGTGGCGACCAGCGCGGAGGCACGCCGGACGTCGCCCGCGACGGGCAGCACCTCAAGGTCGGGTTCCGCGGCCAGCCGGGCCGCGAGCGCCTCGGCGAACAGCGCGTGATCATCGACGATGAGGACACGGATGGACCTCATGGCTCGAGGATGGCCGAACCAGAGCCGTCACAGATCCCGCATTTGACGGAGACGGCCCGATGTAATCGGACTAGGAACGCAGCCGGACGGAGATCCACCGGCCACGCCCTAGAAGCCCTTCAGGGTGACCGGGAACTCCATCACGCCGCGGACGAAGGCGTTGGGGAGGATGCGCGGCCCCTCGGCGTCGGCCCAGGCGGCGGAGGCGACCCGCGCCAGGAACTCCTCGAAGAAGATCCGCAGCTCGAGCCGGGCGAGGGCCGCGCCGAGGCAGAAGTGGGAGCCCAGCCCGAAGGCGATGTGGCCGCCGGGCTCGCGGGTCACGTCGAACACCTCGGGCCGGGTGAAGACCGCCTCGTCCCGGTTCGCGGACCCGTACATGAGGAGCACCTGGGAACCCGCCGGCACGGTGACGCCCGCGACCGTCGCCTCCCGGGAGGAGACGCGGCACATGTTGAGCACCGGAGTCGTCCAGCGGACGAACTCCTCGATCGCGTCGGACAGCAGGACGGGGTGCCGGCGCAACAGCTGCCACTGGTCCGGGTGGCGGATCAGCGCGTCGATCGCCGTGGCGATCACGGTCCGGGTCGTCTCGGCTCCACCGATGAGCAGGAGCAGGGCCTCGTGCGCCAGGCGGTCGTCGTCGTACTCCTCCGAGGCGCACCACACCGACAGCAGGTCGTCGGCCGGGCACGAACGCCGGTCCTGCGCCATGCCGACCACGACCTCGCCGTACTCGCCGGCCGCGATCGCGGCCTCCTCCGTGACGTATCGTCGCCCGCCGCCGGCGACCACCGCGGTCGCCGACCAGTGCACGAGCTTCGGCCACGCGTCCTCGGGGAAGCCCAGCAGCCAGCCGATCATCCGGGCCGGCAGCGGCGCGGCCAGGGCCGGCACCGCGTCGACCGTTCCGGCGGCGAGCGCGGTATCGATCAGCTCGACCGCCGTCGCCCGGATCCGGTCCGCGTAGTGGGCGACGCCGCGCGGGGTGAACCGCCGGTACACCACGCGACGCCGCCGGGCGTGCTCGGGATCGTCGGTGCCGATCATGGAGGGGTCGGCGGCGATCTGCGGGCGGTAGCCGCCGGAGCTGGTCCACAGGCGCGGGTCGCGTTCGATGTCGCGGATGTCGGCGTGCCGGGAGACGCCCCAGAGGCCGTTGGCCGCGTCGTGGTAGACGGGTGCCTCCCGCCGCAGCCACGCGTAGACCCCCGAAGGGTCGCCGGCGTACATCTCCCCGTCGAGTAGATCGATCTCCACGCCGCTTCTCCTCCGCGAGAGGGGACACCGCTCTCGCCAGAGTAGCGAGCGAACCAAGCAAGCGATAGGCCGATTTTCGTGAGAGTTGAAACGTCAAGCGATACGGAACGACTTGTGTGACCCTTTCGTCGAATGTTCCGTTCGTTACTCCCGATTCCTTTGAGGTGACAATGTTCGCTCGCGCAGTCGGCGCGTCCATCGCTCTCGCGGCGGCCGGAATGACGCTCGCGGCCTGCGGGTCCTCGCAGCCTTCCTCCACGGCCCGCGCCGCGGGGAACCACCAGCCCGTCCAGGCCGCCGCCCCGGCGGCCGGGCTGGACGCCGCCGCCCACGGGCGGCTCAAGCTCTACGAGTTCCGCACGACGGGCGGGAAGGGCTACTTCTACACGGCCAACCCGACAGAAGCGGTCAACGCCGTAAAGAAGTACAAGTTCACGCAGATCAAGCACAATTTGGGCTACGTGTACCGCAAGCCGTTCAAGGGCTCGGTCACGCTGTACCGGCTGCGGTTCACGCCGTTCTCCTCCTACATCGTCACCATCTCCACCAAGGAGCGCGACAAGCTGGTGCGCTCCGGCAGGTTCGTGTACGAGGGCGTCCTGGGCTACGCCTCCAAGAGCCCGGCCAAGAAGGTGCTGCTCTGGCGCGTCGCCAGGAACAACCAGTGGCGCGTCGTCACCAAGGCCGAGTCCAAGGCGCTCGTCAGGAAGGGCTGGCACTCGGACGGCCCGGTCGGCTATGTGTGGAAGTCCGCCTGACGAGTGCCCCCGATGGAGGCGACATGGACTTCGCTGAGACGCTCCCGCTGCCGGACGGGTCGGCCTCGCCGACCGGAGTCCCGGCCGCACCCGGCGTCTGCGTCGGTTCCCTCGACGACGGCGAGGAGAGCTACGGCACGTACGGCGTCCGCAGCGTCGAGGACCCGGTCCCGGTCACCGCGGACACGCTCTTCCGTGTCGCCTCCATCAGCAAACTGATCACCGCCACCGCGCTCACTCGTCTCGGCGTCGGCCCGGACACCCTCGTGCGCGACCACCTCCCGGACTTCCGGGTCGCCGATCCGGCGGCCGGCGAGCAGGTCACCGTACGGGACCTGCTGACCCACCGGTCGGGCTGGGCGCCGGACGGGGCCGCGCACCGTCCCGCCGACGAACTCGACGCCGGCGCGCTGGCCCGCGCGGTCGCCGACCTGGCGACCGCGCCCCAGATCTTCCCCCTGCGCGGCTTCCACGGGTACAGCAACTCTGGCTTCATCGTCCTCGCGCGGATCGTCGAGGTCGTGGCCGGGGAGCCGTACGAGTACGCCGCGCGCCGGCTGGTGTTCGACCCGGCGGGGATGGAGCGTTCCACCTTCTTCACCGACGAGGCGGTCACGTACCCGATCGCGCTCGGCCACCGGGGCGATCCGCCTCGGGTCGTACGGCCGTGGGGCCGGTCGCGGGCCCGCAACGGCGCCGGGGGTCTCCTCACCAGCGCCCGCGACCTCATCGCGTTCTGCCGCCACATGCTGGCCGAGCCGCACGGCATGTGGGAGCCCCTCGCCGGCGCCTCCCGGCCGGGCGAGCACGTCGGCACCGGCTGGTGGATCCGCGACCTGCCCGGAGGGAGACGGACGGTCGGGCACCCCGGCCAGACCGTGGGCTACACGGCGCGCCTGACGATCCTCCCCGACAGCGGGCGCGCGCTCGTGATCCTCGCCAACTCCGAGGCCGCCGGGGCCGCCCTCGCGAAGATCACCGAGGAAACGCTCGGGCTCCCGGCCCGGGACGAACCGGCGGAATACGTCCAGGCGCCCGACGTCCGTGACCATCTCGGCGTCTACACCGACGGCACGGAGGACGTTCGGGTCGACGGGATCGGCGACGGCGTCGTCCTGTCCGGCGACGAGACGGGCCGGATCCGCTTCACCGGCCCCGACGAGGGCCGCGACGAGGGCGGCATGCCCGTCCGCTTCGTCCGCGCCGACGGCGAGGTCACCTGGCTCCGCCTCGGCGACCGCGTCCTCCGCCGCCACCCCCTCTGAGGAGAGGGCGGTCAGGCGACGGTGCCGGTGGCGCGGAGGGCGGCGATCTCCTCGGCGGTGAGGCCGAGATCGGCCAGGGCGGCGTCGGTGTGCTCGCCGGGCCGTACGGGCGGGCGCGGCGTCTCCGCCTCGGTGCGGCTGAAGCGCGGTGCCGGGGCCGGCTGGGGCAGCCCGCCGAGCTCCACGAAGCCGGCGCGGGCCTGGTTGTGCGGGTGGGCGGGCGCCTCGCCGAGGCCGAGGACCGGCGCGACGCAGGCGTCGGTGCCGTCGAAGATCGCGGTCCACTCGTCACGGGTGCGCTGCTTGAAGATCTCCGTGAAGCGGGCGCGCAGCTCGGGCCAGCGCTCCTGGTCGAGCTGGGCGGGCAGGTCCTCGCCCTCCAGGCCGAGCCCGCGCAGCAGGGCGGCGTAGAACTGGGGCTCGAGGGCGCCGACGCTCACGTACCGGCCGTCGGCCGTCTCGTACGTGTCGTAGAACGGCGCGCCGCCGTCGAGGAGGTTCGCGCCGCGTTCGTCGCGCCAGAGTCCCTGGCCGCGCATGCCGTGGATGAACGAGGTCAGCAGGGAGGCGCCGTCGACCATGGCGGCGTCGACGACCTGTCCCCGGCCGGACCGCGACCGCTCGTACAGTGCGGCGAGGACACCGAGCGCGAGGAGCATCCCGCCCCCGCCGAAGTCGCCGATGAGGTTGAGCGGTGGGACGGGCCGCTCGCCGGCGTGGCCGATCGGGTCGAGCGCGCCCGCGATGGCGATGTAGTTGATGTCATGCCCGGCCATCATGGCCATGGGGCCCTCCTGGCCCCAGCCGGTCATCCGGCCGTACACCAGGCGAGGGTTGCGTTCGAGGCAGGTGTCGGGGCCGAAGCCGAGGCGTTCGGTGACGCCGGGGCGGAAGCCCTCGACGAGGACGTCGGCCGACTCGAGGAGACGCAGGAGCACGTCGACGCCGGCCGGGTCCTTGAGGTTCAGGCCGATGGAACGGCGGCCACGGCTCAGCGGATCCGCGGTCGCCTCACCGCCGACGAGCGTCGCCGCGCCGGCAACACTGGACGGACGGTCGACGCGGAGCACGTCGGCACCCAGATCGGACAGCACCATGCAGGCGAACGGCGCAGGTGCCAGGCTCGCGATCTCGATGACGCGAACTCCGTGCAGTGGTCCCATGATCACCTCTCAGGTCGACGCTGCGGCTCACTCTAGAACCTGGTTCTAGAGCGCCGCGCGGCGACCTCCGGGTCCGGGCGTGGAACGAAGCCCGGACCGCGACGACGATGGGGGACCAAAGGGGACGTGGCGCGAGAGGGCCTCGCGCCGGCAGAGATCACAGTGCGTTGACGAACCTCGACAAGGAGTTGCCCGCCGACATCAGCCCGCCGAGTGCGTTGTGCACCACGTGGGCTGCGCCATTGGGGGAATTCAGCAGGTAGAAGATGACAAAGGCTATAAGTGCCCAGGTCAGGTACTTCTTCATTGGCGCTCCCGCCTCCCATCGAACGCCGCTATTGTCGCCCATCTGTGGCGCGGACGGCAGTCATTCGTGTCCAGTCGTTCCACCGGCCGGGCCGCCCCGGTGGGCGACCGCCCTCGCGGCCGTACGTCTCCTCCAGTTGAGTATCACCGCTTCCCTGTGTTCTGTCGCGTGTCAACTCTGACACACATACGTACGTCAGGACGACGGGAAGCCCGGACCTTTTGCCGCGTTCCATTCAACGAATCGGACGTACCGGGCATGCCTCCGCGGGGCCTCTCCCATCGGCCGGGTCGTCCTCGCGGCGACCAGGGAGGAAGCCGTACGGCCAGGTGACCACGCGCCGACGATTCTCTCGTCGCGCCGGTCCTCCCGTGGAAGACATGAGGTGTTCACCCGGGGGAGAGCGCACGCCCCGGAGCGCCGCTTCTCCGGCGTGACGCTCGCCACACGCATACCCCGCCGACGTACACCCGGAGGTGACGGAATGCATAGGGAGCCCCCCGTTGGGTAGTTGATCGGGTGCTGTGGCATGGCTCAGGGGGTGCCGTGTCCGGGGGAACAGCCAGTGCGACACAGAGACCAGACGATTCGGCAGCGCGCCACCGTCATCGCGATGACGGTGACGGGGGTCGTCGCCGTGCTGGTCTACATCGGGCTGCTGGCTCTCATCCAGTACCGGGTGGTGAGCGGTCTCACGACCGACCTGACGTTCACCAGCCGGCAGATCGCGGCGCTCGCCCGCGCCGGGCAGCTCACGAACCCGGTCATCACCGGTGGCCATCAGCTGGTCCAGGTCCAGAACGACCAAGGTCAGGTCGTCGCCGCCACGAGGAGTGTCTCCGGGCTGCCCGCGCTGCACGCCCGGCGGCCCGCCGACGGGGGGCGCATCGAGCAGCGCGTGTGCGTCGACCCGCGGCACTGCCTCATGGTCGTCTCCCAGCGGGTGCCCGGCCCCGGGCAGGCGCTCACGATCCACGCGATCGCTCCGGAGCCGGGACTCTTCCCGCGCCCCGGCCTGGCCGTCCTGCTGGCGCTCGGCATCCCGGTCAGCATCGGAGCGGGAGGCGTCTGGCGGTGGTGGGCCGCCGGACGGCGGTTGCGGCCGGTCGAGGCGCTGCGCGACGAACTCGACGCGATCAACGTGGCCGATCTGAGACGCCGGGTGTCGCTGCCGCCCCGCCGGGACGAGTTCTACTGGCTGGCGATGGCCGTCAACGCGACCCTCGACCGGCTGGAGGCGGCCGTGGAACAGCAGCGTCGCCTGGTCTCCGACGTCTCCCACGACCTGCGCAGCCCGATCGCCGGCCTGCGCGCCGAACTGGAGATCGCGCTGCTCGACCCGGAGGGCACCGACCTGCGGGAGGCGCTCGCCAGAACGCTGCAGAACACCGAACGCCTGCAGAACATCGTCACCGAACTGCTCGCGCTGGCCCGCCGCGACGCGGGCCTGCCGAGCCGCAACGGCCCCGTCGACCTCGGCGACCTGGCCGAGCGCGAAGTGCGTCGCGTTCCCCGGCGGATCACCGCGAAGGTGATCGCCGAGCCCGGAGTGGTGGCCCGAGCGAACCGGCTGGACGTCAGCCGCGTGCTCACCAACCTGCTGGACAACGCCGCCCGGCACGCCGAGTCGGAGGTCACCGTCACCGTACGGCGGGGGAACGGCGAGGCCGTCCTCGAGGTCTGCAACGACGGCAAGCAGATCGCCCCGGCCGACCGGGAACGGATCTTTGATCGGTTCACCCGGCTGCCCGAGGCCCGGGAGCGCGATCCGGCCGGCAGCGGGCTCGGGCTGGCGATCTCCCGGGAGATCGCCAGCGCGCACGGCGGCACCCTCATCCTCGGCGACTGCGACAAAGGTGCCTGCTTCGTGCTCACCCTTCCGCTGCTGACAGAGTTATCCCCATGAGTGCTGTGGTCTTCGATCTCGATGGGGTGCTCGTCGACTCCGAGCCGGTGTGGGAAGAGGTACGGCGGGCGTTCGTCGCCGACAACGGCGGGCAGTGGCAGCCCGACACCCAGCAGCGGCTGATGGGCATGAGCACGTCCGAGTGGGCCGCGTACCTGAGCGGCGAACTCGGCGTCCGGCTCCCAGCCGACGAGGTCGCCCGGGGCGTCGTGGCGCACATGGCCCGCCGGTACGAGGACGGCGGCGTCCCGCTGATGCCCGGGGCGGTCGACGCGGTACGCCGGCTCGCGGCCCGCTGGCCCCTCGGACTGGCCAGTTCCTCGCCGCGGGTGCTGATCGACGTCGTCCTCGACCGTACGGGGCTGACGGCGTCGTTCACGGCGACCGTGTCGACGGAGGAGGTGGCCCGCGGCAAGCCGGAGCCCGACGGCTATCTCCTGGCCGCGGAGCGGCTCGGCGTGGACCCGGCCGGTTGCGCCGCCGTGGAGGACTCCAGCAACGGCCTGCGGTCCGCGTACGCCGCCGGGATGCGCGTGATCGCCGTGCCCCATCCCCGTTACCCGCCCGCCCCGGACGCCCTCGCCCTCGCCACGTACGTCGCCGGGGACCTGGAGGATCTCACCGCCGAACGCCTCGCGGCCACGCTGAACGCCCGCTCCTGACCCACCCGGTCGCGTCGGTCGGGTCGGCGGATCGGATCGCGTCGGCCGGATCGCGTCGGTCGGGTCGGGTCGGGTCAGGTCGGCCGGATCGGGTCGGGTCGGCCGGGTCGGATCGGGTCGGGTCGGCCGGGTCGCGTCGGTCGGGTCGGCCGAATCGCAACGGCCGGGTCGCGTCGGCCGGGTCAGGCGGGTCGGCTCAGCTGGTCAGGCGGGCCCGGTCAGGTCGGCACGGCGGTCCAGGCGGTGAGGCCCTCCGGGGTGAGGAAGGCGTCGAAGGCCAGTTCCGAGGCGCCGATGAGGATCGCGTCCGTGCCGAGCGTGGTGGGCAGGACCGGTGGTGGCTGGTCGCGGCGGAAGGCCATCAGGCCGTCGCGGTAGGCGTCCGCGAACGTCTCCGCCCCCTGTGCGTGGAGCCGCGTCCCCAGGCCCGACACTGTCACCCGCTGCGGGTCGAGCGCGTTGACGAGCGCGGCCGTCCCCGTTCCGAAGGCACGGGCGACCTCCTCGAGCGCGGCGGCGCAGCCGGGATCGCCGTCGGCGGCCCCGGTCAGGACCCGTGCGGCGTCGGCCCGGCCCCGTCCCGGCTCCACGCTGGTGCCCGTCGCCCGTAGCAGGGCGGTCGCGCCGACCTGGAGCGCCCAGCAGCCGGTGGTGCCGCAGTCGCAGCGCAGGTCGGATCCGAGCAGTGGCATGTGGCCGAACTCCCCGGCGGTGCCCCGCGCGCCGTGCAGGGGGTCTCCGTCGACGAGCAGCGCGCCGCCGAGGTCGAAGTCCACGTGCAGGTGCAGGCCGATGGCGGTGCCGTGCAGCGCGCCGCGCCGGGCCTCGGCCAGACCGGCGAGGGTGGCGTCGTTGCCGATCAGGACCGGCAGCGCGCCGGCGCGCAGGATGTCGGTCGCCGGGACGTCGCGCCAGGACAGGTGCGGGATGTCGACGACTCTGCCGTCGCGGATGGGGCCGGGTATCGCGACGCCGACACCCACGACCCGCCGCCCGAGCTCGGCCAGATGCCGGTCGATCGCCGCGGCCAGCCCGCCCAGTACGGCCTCCGGCGGATAGACGGGATGCGGTTGTTCCTCTCGTACGGCGAGGGCGCCGCCGAGCTCGGCGGTGGCGATCGTCCAGCCGTCCTCGCGCAGGTCGACGGCGAGGGCCAGCGGTCCTTCGGGATGGGGGCCGAGGATGGCGGTCGGGCGGCCCCGGGTCCGCTGCGGCGCCGGCCGCTCCAGTGCCAGTCGTGCGTCGGTGAGGTCGGCCACCAGGACGGCGGCCGTCCCGCGAGCGAGTGCGAGGTCGCGGGTCAGCTCCGAGCGCGTGGCCTCGCCGCCTCGATCGTGTGCGGCCCGGAGGAGGCGCAGCAGGTTGTGGAGGCGGAGTTCGCCGCTGGTCGTCGCTCCGGTCACCGCACGCACCCATCGATTGTGGCAGGCCGCTCTCCTCCATTATGTTCTAGCCAAGAGCAAATTAGGAGGATCCGTGATCGATCCCGTGGCCAGGCGCGCCCGCGTCGGCGTCTTCTCCTACTTCGGCCTGTGCGGCACGACCGTGGGCATCTGGGCCGCGAGCCTGCCCGCCCTCGCCGACCGGCTGGACCTGAGCTCCGGACGGACCGGCACCGCGCTCCTCGTGGTCTCCCTCACGGCACTCGTGTCGATGCAGTTCGCGGGCCGGATGTCCGACCGCTGGTCGAGCCGCTGGCTCACCTGGGCGGCCGGCCCCCTCCACGCGTTCCTCCTGCTCGGACCGGCGCTCGCGGGTTCCTTTCCGGCGCTCCTCGTCGGCGCCGTCATCTTCGGCGTCGGCTTCGGACTGCTCGAAGTCGGCATGAACGCGCACGCCGTCGAGGTCGAGGTCCGCTACGACCGGCCGATCATGTCGGCGTTCCACGGCATGTGGAGTCTCGGCGGTGCCGCCGGCGGCCTCGTCACGGCGGCCGCGCTGCGCGCCGGCCTCGGTGTCGAGACGCTCCTGGTCGGGACGGCGCTCACCATGACGGTGTTGTTCCTGCTCCCCGCCCGCCTGCTCCTGCCCGGGGGCGGCGCCGCGCCGTCTCCCGAGCCGGCCGCCGCTCCGAGGCGCGGCCGTATCTCGGGGGCGATCGTGCTGCTGGGCGCGGTGATGCTCGCGGGCGCGATCTGCGAGGGCGGCGCGATGGACTGGGCGGCGATGCACGCCCGCCGGGTGCTCGGCGCGACGGCCGACCTCGCACCCCTGTCGTTCACGGTCTTCTCGGTGGCCATGACCACCGTACGGCTCCTCGGAGACCGGCTGCGGGGCCGGCTCGGGGCGGGCCGTACGCTCCGCCTGGCGGGCGCCCTGGCCGCCGTCGGCTACACGTTCGTGTTCGTGGCCCCGTCGGCCGGTTCCGCCGCGATGGGGTGCGCGTGGACGGGGTGGGTCCTCGTCGGCGTCGGCCTGGCGACGATCGTGCCGGTGGTGTTCAGCACGGCCGGGTCGGACCCGGACACGGCGGGCCGGACGATCGCGCTGCTGACCAGCTTCGGCTACGGCGGACTGCTGGCCGGGCCGGCGATCATCGGCCACCTGGCCGAGGCGACCTCCCTGCGGACGGCCCTGGCCCTCCCCGGCGTGCTCGCCGTCTTCGTCGCCCTGGCAGGCCCTCCGGCCATCACGGCCCTCACCGCCCGCCGTACGTCCACGCCCGAGCCCGCGGCCCTCGAGAGCGCCTAATGAGGCTCGTCACGGGAGTCAGGCCGACGCGCTCCACTCGGCGACCTCGACGCACGCTGTTCCTTGCTCCGTGCTCCGCGCGGACTTGCGCCATTCGGCGACCTCCACGCACGTTGTCCCTTGCTCCGTGCTTCGGCTGGACTTCCGCCATGCGATGCCGGTCAGGGTGTCCGGTCGATCCATGTCGCTCCCATCGCTCCGACGATCATGCCGATCGAGGCCTCGGCCGACAGGGCCGCGGCTCTCAGTTGATCGTAAGCCTCAACCGTGGCGGTGAGTTCTTCTCTTTCGTCGATTATTCGGGCCGTGCGTCCTCCACCTTCGACGAATGCCACGGGCGGTTGATCGACGAACTCCAGGATCGTGAACGGGCCGCTGGATGCCGGATAGGCGCCTGCGGTGAACGGGAGTATCTGCACGGTGATGTTCGGGCGTTTGGCGAGCTCCAGAAGCCGTGACAGCTGTACTTGCATGATCTCCACGCCGCCGATCGGCTGCTTGACGGCGCACTCATGCAGTACGGCCCAGATGTGGGGTGGGTCTGGTCGGTCGAGGATCGACTGGCGCTGGAGGCGTTCGGTGACGTCGGCCTCGATCCTCTCGGGGTGTTCGTTCGGGCGGGCGGCTCGCAGGAGTGCTCGCGCGTAGGCGTCGGTCTGGAACAGGCCCGGGATCACGTTCATGATCCAAAGGCTGATCTTGCCCGCCTGCTTCTCGAACTCGACGTAGTGGTCGAGCCAGTGAGGGGCCATTCTGGCGAGTTCGGCCAGGTGGGTGAGCATGGCGGGGAGGCCGAAGAGGGCGTCGGCGCGTTCGGGGAAGCCGTGCGGCGGGCTGCGGCGGGCGGTCTCGACGCTGGCGACGGTGGACAGGCCCCAGCCGAGCATGTCGGCCATCTGGTCCAGCGTCCAGCCGTTCGCCGTGCGGAGGCGGCGCACCTCCGCGCCGAAGAAGGCCGCCAGGGAGGCGGTGGGGTCGAGCTCGCGTGGGGGTGGCACTGAGCCCTCCTCGGTCGTACGACTCGGATGACCTCAGACTGTAACCAATCCACAGCGCTCCGTACTGAAGAACGGGTCAGGACGGGTCGCGCCACATGGGCCAGACGGGCGGGCCGCCGCCGGGCATGCGGATCTCCCCGGTGACCCGGAAGCCGAAGCGTTCGTAATAGGGGACGTTGCTGTCCTTGGACGACTCGAGGTAGGCGGGCAGCCGCTCGGCGTCGCAACGCGACAGACGAGACCTCAGCAGGGCGGAGCCGAGGCCGCGCCCCTGCGCCGACGGGTCGGTGCCGAGAACGGCGAGGTACCAGTGCGGCTCCGTCGGATGAACTCTCTCTATCTCGCCGAGGCCGCGCAGCACGGGCAGGGTCCGGGTGCCGAGGATGCGGATCAGGGTGGGCGCGCGGCGCAGCTGGACGGACAGCGGGATCTGCCATCGGCCCGGCGGATCCCACAGCGCGCCGGCCTGGATCGCGTCACCGTCCCCGGCGAGCTCGCTCGCACCCTTCGGCAGGTGCGCGTTGCGGAGGAGTACGGCGAAGAGCCGCGCCATGCGTTCCGGGTGGCGCGGGAACATCCACTGCCACACCGGGTCGTCGGCGAACGCACGGCCCAGCGCCGCGGACAGATCGTCGACGTCGTCTGAGGTCACGCTCCGGAGGGTGGCCATGGACACAGTGTTTCGTGCGACCATCGAGTCGTGAAGATCCTGATTCGGGTGGTAATCACCGCAGTCGCGCTGTGGGTGGCCACCTTGGTGGTCCATGGCATCGACGTGACGGCCGCGACGACTCCGCGCAAGGTGGGCACGCTGGTCGCCGTGGCCGTCGTCTTCGGCCTGATCAACGGCTTCCTCAAGCCGATCGTCAAAACCCTCGGGTGCCTGTTCTACGTGCTCACACTCGGGTTGTTCGCGCTGGTCGTGAACGGCCTGCTGCTGTGGCTGGCGAGCTGGGGCGCCGGGAAGCTGCACCTGCCGTTCCACGTGTCCGGCTTCTGGGCGGCGTTCTGGGGAGCGATCGTCGTCGGCCTGGTGAGCTGGCTGCTCAACCTCTTCGTCCACGACGACGAGGACTGACCGCTTCCTTTTTCAGCCTCACGGTGCCAGGCCGGCGTCCTTGAGGTGCTCGGTGTCGTTGAACGTGACGAGGCGGAGCTCCCCCTCCTCGCGGGCCCAGATGGTGAGCGAGCAGTTGGCCACCAGGGTGCGTTCCACATCGAGGAGCCGTTCTTCGGACAGGCGCTCGACGATGTAGCGCGTCAGGACGACGATCGCGTCGTGCGCGACGACGAGGACGCGGGCACCGGGGTGTTCGCGTTCGATGTCGGCGAGGACGCTGCGCAGCCGCAGCGCCACGTCGGCCCAGGACTCACCGGCGGGGGGCCGGTAGTAGAACTTCCCGAGCCGGCGCTTCTGTTCGACCTCCTCCGGATAGCGGGCCTGGATGCCGCGCTGCGTGAGGAGGTAGAGGACGCCGACCTCGCGGTCGCGCAGGCGCTCGTCCAGGATGATCGGCGGGGGATCGGGGAGCTGCTCGAGGGCGAGGCGCGCGGTGTCCCGCGCCCGGAGGTACGGCGAGGACAGGACGACCGTGGGCCGCTCGTCGGGGGGCAGTGCGGCCAGCCGGCGGCCGAGCGCCGTCGCCTGCTCCCGGCCGAGGCGGGACAGGGGGACGTCGGCGTCGCGCAGCGCGAGGTCGACCGCATGGAGCCCGTTGGCCTCGGCCTCCTGCCCGGCGACGTTGGCCGTGCTCTCGCCATGCCGGGCCATCGCCAGCCACTCGATTGATCTCACAGCATTGTGACCTTACCCGTACACCTCACGGCACGGGATGGGCCTGCCCGGGCTGCGTCGGCGAACCGGCCACGCGCGGCCGATCACGACGCATGCGGGCGCCACACTCCACACATCGAAGTCACTCTCTGTCGCTATCGCCGTTCAAAAAGTGATGCGACGACTAAATCGGGACTTTCTGTGGCAAAAGATGACCAAAGTGATTCAGTGGGGTAGGCTCGCCGCTGTTTCGGTCGTCTCGGGAGGACTATCAGTCGTATCAGTTGCCCATCGGGTGTGCAGGTTCACCTTTGGTTCGCGCAGAGAGCGTGCGCGGCTCAGGGGAGCCGATGACAGGGAGTGAGGTACGGCTTGGCGGCGAACGCATCCGGCTCGGATCGGCCCGGGTCGGACGGAGAGCACCTGCTTCAGCGGCTCTTCGGCACCGATCAGCGAGCCACCGGCTTCTACGACAGGCAGGTACGCGACCGCCTGAACCCGCGCATGCGGGAGTTCATCGGCAGCCAGGAAATGGCGTTCGTCGCGACCGCCGACGCCCAGGGCGAGTGTGACTGCACGTTCCGCGCCGGACCGCCCGGCTTCATCAAGGTCATCGACGAAGGAACCATCGCCTACCCGGAGTTCCATGGCAACGGTGTCATGGCCAGCCTCGGCAACATCGTCGAGAACGGGCACATCGGCGTCCTGATGATCGATTTCTTCAACGACCTCGTCGGGCTGCACGTCAACGGGCGGGCTCGCATCATCACCGCGGAGGCGGCGACGGCCTACGGGCTGTCCGACGACGAATCCGCATCGGGCCGTCGCGCTGAGCGGTGGGTCGTCGTCAGCGTCGAGGAGGCCTACATCCATTGCTCGAAGAACATTCCGCTCCTCAGGAAAGAAGACCGCAGGGCGCGGACGGCCGACAGGTCGGTACGTCCCGCTGGGGCCGGCTACTTCACCGGCGAGGCGTGGAAAGAGGCGGGGAAGAGCGAACCCCTGAGGACGCCACCGCCGGCGAGCCCGTCGCCGCTGACGCGAACGCCGGCGACCCCCCGGGACTCGCGCCCGTGAGCGTGGACACCGCCCTCCTGCGTGAGAGCTGGGGACTCGTCTCCGAGAGTCAGGAGAAGGTGGCCTCGCAGTTCTACGGCCTGCTCTTCTCGCGATATCCGCAGATACGCGCGTTGTTCCCGGCGGGGATGGACTCGCAGCGAGACCGGCTGGTCCAGGCCCTCACCTATGTGGTCCTCAACCTCGAGGACTCCGCGAGCGTGACCGCCTATCTCGGCGAACTCGCGAGGGACCATCGCAAGTTCGACGTGCGGCCGGAGCACTATCCCGCCGTCGGGCGGTGCCTGATCACCTCGATGCGGGCCGTCGCCGGTGAAGCGTGGAGGCAGGAGTTCAGCGACGCGTGGCTGGCGGCCTACGAACTGATCGCCACGGTCATGATCCAGGCCGCGGCGCAGGACGAGGCCTCCGCCCCTCCCTACTGGAACGCCCGGGTCATCGCCCACGAGCAGAGATCACCCGAGACCGCCGTCATCACGGTGGAGCCGGAGCAGCCCTACCCGTTCCTCGCCGGTCAGTACGCCACGATCCAGACCGCTCGCTGGCCGCGGATCTGGCGGGCGTACTCGATCGCGAACGCCCCGAACCCGGACAACCAGCTCACCTTTCACGTACGGCTGATTCCGGCCGGCTGGGTCAGCACCACCCTCGTCCGCCAGACGTCCGTCGGGGATCGGCTGATGCTCGGACCACCGCGGGGCATGATGACACTGCCCTCGCCGGTGCCGGAGAGGCTGCTGTGCCTCGCCGGGGGGACCGGGCTCGCCCCGCTCAAGGCGATCACCGAGGAGACGCTGCGGACGAGCAGCGCGGCCGACGTCACCTTGATCCACGGCGTGCGACGGCAGGCGGACTTCTACGACGTGGAGGACATGACGCGCCTGGCCACGGCGCACGGCCGGCTTCGCCTGATCGCGGCGATGTCGGACGACCCAGACCACCCGCCGAGCCGGACGGTCGCCGACGTCGTCGGGCGAGACCACGTCGAGGCGTGGCCCATGACATTCGTCTGCGGGCCCCCCGAGATGGTCCTGAGCACGCTCGACCTGCTCGCCCGCCTGGGCCTGCCCGGCGCACCGTATCCGGAGTGAACCGGACGCCGGCCAGATCATGCACCGGCTTCGCGCGCACGCCCCCATCTGACGGACGATCGGCCCGCCCGGTCTCGGCAGGCGGCCGCGTTTCCCGTACGCCTCACGACATCGGACAGGTCTGCCCGCACGTGAGGCGGATGAGCATCTGCAGGAAGACCTGTTGGACCTGCCGCGGGTCGAGGGTGACGAACGCCTCTCCGCCGGACGCCGCGGCGATCCGCTGGAGCGATCCCGGGTCGATGTCGGGGCCGAAGGCGATGGGGACGATCGTGACCGGCCGCATCGGGTCGGCGGACCGCTTCAGCTCCGTCAGGAGGGTCTGCAGGGAGATGGTGCGGCCCGGGTCGTAGTTCATTCCGTCGGTCAGCAGCACCACGACGTTGTTGTGGTCGGGCTGGTACGTCCGCACGGCCTCCCGGTAGGCGGCGAGGACGGAGTCGTACAGGCCGGTGCGTGTGTGCGGCACCGGCGCGGCGGCGGCGAACGACCGTTCGAGCAGGTTCCGCTGCGATCCCGCGCCGACCCTGTCGCTGAGGGTCCGGAAGGGCACGATCTGGTGATAGTCGCGGTCGCCGTCCAGTTGGGTGGCGAACTCCCACAGCGCCACCTGGGAGTTGTCACTGAGGATGTGGATCCCGCCGACGGCGACCTTGGCGGTGGCCTGCATCCGGGTGTCCCGCGTCTGCGGGACCGGGTCGGCCATGGACGGGGAGACGTCGAGGAGGATCAGCATGCGCGCGCCGAGCACGGTGCGCTGCCACATCTGCAGGACGCGGCCGACGTTCGTCGGGTCGGGGGACGGGAGCCGGTCCGGGACGCGAGCGACGACGCCGTACCGCTCGTCGAAGTCCGCCCCGGCGACGCCGTCGGGGGTGCGCAGTCCGAGCCCCTGCAGCGCCACGTGGGTCTGGGACTGGGCGAGCGTGGCCTGGAAGTCCTCGACGGTTCTCGACCGCTTGCGGTCGGTGGTCGTGGAGACGTACGGGAAGTCGAGGGCGAGTGTGCGGCCGTCGGGGTAGAGCGCGGTGACGGATGGGGTGGCGTTGGTGTGTCCGTGCTGCCAGACCGACTGCTCGGACAGCACGACGGCGGTCGGCGTCCGGGAGGTCGGTCGCGAGGTCGGCCGGGAGGTCGGCCGGGAGGTCGGTCGGGGTGGGTTGGTCGGGGAAGACGGGGGTGGGTTGGTCGGGGAAGACGCGGGTGGGTTGGTAGGGGATGACGCAGCGGCTGCCCCCTTGGCGATCTCCGTGTAGGCGGCTCGCTCATCGGGGAGGGCGGCGCCGAGGTCGGAGTAGAGCGTGACGGCGAAGGCCGCGAGCCCGGTCCTGCCGGGGCCGGCGGCGTTCTGGGCGAGGAGCAGCGCGCCGAGACCGGTGGCCTCGGCGGCCGGGTCGAGGAACCGTACGCGCAGGGGAGGCTGTGCGCCCCCGGTGCCCGGCAGCTGGCGGGACAGCAGGAGCCGCCAGCCGGCGGTACCCGGCGCGTGCCCACGTGGGACGGCGAGGACCAGCGGCGACATCGCGACCGAAGCGCCGGACGGCCGTACGACGGCGGCGCCCGCGCCGGTGCGGCGGGCGATCGGCAGCCAGAGCGACGAGTCGGGGACCCACGCGTCGGGGCGTTCCGCTCCCGGGTTGGAGCCCTGCCCCGACAGGTCGGCGGCGACCTCGGCGGGCCGCTGGCGGCGTACGGTGACGCGGGCGCAGGAGGCGCCGGCGTTGTAGCGGCGCGCGGCCTGCTCGATCGCCGGGCCGATCGACGGAGCGACGGCGACGGTGATCGACTGGTCGGCGCACCCGCTCGGGCCGGAGCCGAGCGCGCAGGCGGCGAGCGTCGGCACGACGACCGACAGCATGCCCAGTGCCTTGGCCGAAAGAGCGCGGCGAGAGTAAGGCATCGCAGGCGTCCGTCCCGTTCATTGACGGCTTCCGCCGTCACTTCTCCGGAGATTATCCAGTTAAAGCCCCCTAATAACGCCTGCTTCCGGACAATTCGGTGAGGGGTGCCGGGCGGTCGATACCCCCTACACCACAGGGGCCCCGGACGTCGCATGATGATCGGTTAAACGCGTCCGCGCGACCGTTTCCGGACATTGACAAATGGGACGACTGACGAGGGAAGAAAGGCTGACTAGACTCGCTGCCGTGGGACGTCATGTCTCGCCTGAGCGCAGGCGGTCGCTCCGCGCCGCGACGGCGCTCGCCGTCGCGGGGATCCTCCTGCTGACCGGCGTGGTGGGCTTCGCCGGCTACTCGATCTGGGCACAGGTCCGCGCCCCCACCCGGGCCCGGCCCACGACCGCCACCGCCCCGGCCGCGACGCTGACCCTGATGGTCACCGGTCCGCGCTGCCAGGTGTTCGTCGGCGTCCCGGGCGGCGACATCCTGGTCAACCGCACTCTCGTGCACGGCCAGTCCGTACGCTTCGACGACCCGCGCCTCAACGTCGTCCTCGACGACGCCGGAGCCGTCCAGGTGTACGTCAACGGCGCCCGGCGGCCACCGGGCGAGCCCGGCCGCCGCGTCGAGTTCACCGCCGTACGCTCCTGAGGCGCCGGCCAATCCGGGAGCGCCGCGCGCCGTACGGAGCGGCGGCGGTCCCGGATGGCGGCGCCTTGGGTCAGGTCCGTGCCGTGCGGCGCCTGCGCAGCAGTGCCACTCCGCCGATCAGCACGGCGACGACGGCGGCGCCCAGGCCGACCCATCCCCAGCCTCCGCCGGACGAGGACGAGGTCTGCCCGGAGGCCGGTGCGCCCGCCGCCGGGGCGGCGGAGCCGGACGTGGGGGAGGTCGCGGCCGGAGACGTGGCGGCCGGTGACGGGGACGTCCCGCCCACGACCGTGAAGGTGTAGTCGCCGGTCACCGGGTGCCCGTCGTCCGCGACCACTCGCCAGCCGACCTTGTAGACCCCCGGCGGGAGGACGCCGCCGACCTGCTCGGTCACCGTGGCGTCCGTAGCCTGCGCCTTCCCGGACTCGTGGTGGCCGCCCTTGGCGTCGAGCACGACGATGCCCGGGAAGCGCACCGCTTCGGCGAAGGTCAGCTTGATGCGGGCCGGTGACGGCACCTTGGAACCCTTGGCGGGCACGGCTGCGGTGAGCGTGGTGTGGGCCTCGGCGGGTGCGGCGCCGAGGACGCCGGTGAGGAGGCCTGCGAGGGCCGTCGCGGTGACCGCGGCCGTGAACCGGGCGGCCGGTCCTCGGCGGGTCCCCCGGGCGGGTCGGTCGAGGCCGGGTGGATGCGCCATGCGCATGGAAGTTCTCCGTTCGTGATGTTCGGGGAGCGTGCTGGGGGACCGGATTCGCCGATCCGGTCCCGTCGGGCGTTCAGCCGAACGGAGAGGGCGGCCCGCGCCGGGTGAGGACGTGGCGGAGGAGGTGTTCCGGCGGTCCGGTCACCGTGTCGGCGACGGGGTGCCGGTACGGCGCGGGCAGGGGAGCGGGCGAGGTCAGGAGCGCCCGCCACGGGCGTACGGCGGCGGCGACCTTGCGGGCCAGCCGCCACACCGCGCGCTCGCCGCGCCGCAGCCACCAGGCCGAGACGGCGGCCGCCGTCACGTGCGCGAGCGTCATCGCCCAGGTGCCGTGGGAGGCTAGGAGCGCGGGGTGGTGGGCCAGGTGCTGGCCGTGCTGCGCCGCCGTGAACAGGACGTGCAGCATGAACTGCCCGCCGAGCAGCCCGGCGAGGATGGTGCCCAGGGACCGCTCGGTCCCCGCCAGCACGGCCCCGACGACGGTCAGCCCGGCCAGCCCCGCCGCCACCGCCGCCGCGGGGACGGGTCCGTGGGACGCCGTCGTATGCCCGACGACGGCAAGGGCCGTGCACACGGCGGCGAACACCACCGCGCGTGGCAGACGGAAGACCGGCTCGCTGGGCATGACCCTTCCATCTTCCCATCGCCGGTACGGGGGCGTTTTGAGGGCGGACTATTGACGCCCGCGCTCCCTGTATCTAATTTTCATACGTCCGCATGATCCTGTTGATTCTTTTCAGTCGACGCGGCAGGAGAGTCCATGGTCCCGCTCGTCTCCGACCCCGCCGTGCGACGGGCGCAGGTCGCCGACCTGGCGGCCGTCATGGCCCGGCGGCGTGGTCCTAAGCTGCTGCTAGGCGACATCAGCGCCGAGCCGGGCGCGTCCGAGCCCGCGCCGCCGCGGACGCGACTGAGCGACGTGCTGACGGTCGCCGGCAAGCGTACGACGCCCACGTGGCCCGCCGGCGCGCCGGTCGAGCGCATCGACCACATCACGTTCACCCCGGGCCCGCGGATCACCGGCGCGTTCGTGCCGGACACGCTCGCCTCTGACCACCGGCCCGTCGTGGCCGACCTGAGAGGGACCCGATCATGACGACACGGCGCGGAATGCTTCGCGGAATCGCGGTCGCCGGCGCGGCCGTACCATTCGCCTCCCTCGATCTCCCGGCGTCCGAGGCCGCGACCGGCCGAGGGGTGTCGACGGGCTTCGAGGTGCTGCGCGCCGGGGGCTACCGGGAACTGCGCGGCCAGTCGCCAACCCGACGGCGGTGATCCGCGACCTGAGCCACGAGGTCGACATCATGCACAGCGGGTCCGGCGTGGATCTGGTCGCGGTCTTCGGCCCCGAGCACGGCTTCCGCGGCTCGGCGCAGGCCGGCGGCTCGGAGGGCTCCTACAAGGACCCGCGCACCGGGATCGCGGTCTACGACGCC
This sequence comes from Actinoallomurus acanthiterrae, assembly GCF_054775715.1. Lineage (NCBI taxonomy): Bacteria > Bacillati > Actinomycetota > Actinomycetes > Streptosporangiales > Thermomonosporaceae > Actinoallomurus > Actinoallomurus acanthiterrae. Next base: position 2,001,596 of record NZ_BAAHCO010000001.1, read on the forward strand.
TACGCCAAGACCCCTGACCAGATCGCGGCCGACTTCACCAAGGCCGGTATCGACACGGTCGTCTTCGACATCCAGGACGTCGGCGCGCGCTTCTACACCTACATCTGGACGATGTACGACTGCATGCGCGCGGCGATCCAGGCGGGCAAGCGCTTCGTCGTGCTCGACCGGCCCAACCCCCTCGGCGGCCTCGAGGCGACCGGGCCCGTCCTCCACCCGGAGTACGCCTCCGGCGTGGGCCGCGCGGCGATCGCCCAGCAGCACGCCATGACCGTCGGCGAGCTCGCCCGGTTCTTCGACGGGGAGTTCCTGGGCGGGAAGGCGAAGCCGCAGGTCGTGCGGATGCGCGGGTGGCGACGCGGCATGACGTACGAGGAGACGGGCCTGCCGTGGGTGCCGCCCTCCCCGAACATGCCGACGGTCGACACGGCGTTCGCCTATCCGGGCATGGGCCTGTTCGAGGCCGTGAACCTCTCGGAGGGGCGCGGCACGACCCTGCCGTTCCAGCTGGTCGGCGCGCCGTACGTCGACTGGCACTGGGTCGACGACCTGAACGGCCTGAACCTGCCGGGCGTGCGGTTCCGCGAGGCGTACTTCGTGCCGACGTTCTCCAAGTGGGTGAACCAGAACTGCGGGGGCGTGCAACTGGTCGTCACCGACCGGCGGCGTTACGACTCGATCCGCACTGCCCTCGCCATGATCATCAGTGCCCGGCGGCTCTACTCGAAGAACTTCGCCTGGCGGGAGAGCAAGCCCCCGTACGACATCGACACGCTCACCGGCTCGGACCAGGTCCGTACCGCCATCGACGGCGGCGCGAACGTCGACCAGGTCGTCGCCGGCTGGCAGGGCGAGCTGGCGCGGTTCCGCGCCCGGCGGGCCCGCTACCTGCTGTATCGCTGAGCCCGCTGTACCGCTGAGCCGCCCCCTCCGACCCCCGGGAGAGACGATGCGCCGTGCCCTGCCGATCTTCCTTGCCCTCGCGGGCCTGTGCGCACCGGTCGCGGCGGCGCACGCCGACCCGGTGAGGAAGGGGGCGTCCGCTCCCGCGCGGACGAGCGCCGCCGGGCCGCCGACCGTCACCCCTGCGGACCTGCGGTTCACCCCCGGCCGCGAGATCCGGTACGGCTCCCCGCAGCGGGCCGGGCTGGTGCCCGACGCGGTCGCGGCGATCGCCAAGGACGCCGCCGGCTTCATGAACCCCTCGCCGACCAACCCGCTCTACCCGGGCGCTGTCGTGCTGGCCGCCCGGAACGGCGTCGTCGCCGAGCACGAGGCGATGGGGTACGCGCTGCGGTACTCCGACGACAAGCCGACGGAGCTGCCGCGCGACCAGTGGATCCCGATGCGCAAGGACACGATCTTCGACCTGGCGTCCATGTCGAAGCTGTTCACCACCGTCGCGGCGATCCAGCAGATCGAGCGGGGCCGCATCGACCTGAACGCCACCGTCGCGACCTACCTGCCGGGCTTCGCCCAGAACGGCAAGGGCGCGATCACCATCCGCGAGCTGCTCACCCACACCAGCGGCCTGCGGCCCGACCTGCCGTTCTACAACTACAGCGGCCGCGCGGCGCAGGAGGCGGCGCTGTTCGCGGACACGCCGCAGGCCACGCCCGGCACCGCCTACATCTACTCCGACCTCAACATGATCACGATGCAGTTCGTGCTGGAGAAGGTGACCGGCACGACCCTGGACGCCCTCGTCCGGGACGGCATCACCGGGCCGCTCGGCATGCGCGACACCGGCTACAACCCGCCCGCGTCGGAGAAGCCGCGGATCGCCGCCACGGAGTACGAGCACAAGCCGTACGCCGCCCTGGACCGGGGCCTCGTCTGGGGTCAGGTGCACGACGAGAACTCCTACGCCCTCGGCGGCGTCGCCGGGCACGCCGGGGTGTTCTCCACCGCCCACGACATCGCGATCTTCGCCCAGATGATCCTGGACGGCGGGCGGTACGGCCACGCCCGTGTCCTGTCCGAGGACGCCGTACGGCTGCTGTTCACCGACTTCAACACGGCGTTCCCCGGCAACGCCCACGGGCTCGGCTTCGAGATCGGCCTGCGCTGGTACGAGGACGCCATGGCCTCTCCGGTCACGATCGGGCACACCGGCTACACGGGCACCAGCATCGTGATCGACCCGATCTCCCGGTCGTTCGTGATCCTGCTCACCAACCGCGTGCACCCCAGCCGCAACTGGGGCAGCATCAACCCCGCCCGGCGCGCCGTCGCCCACGACCTCGCCCGCGCCGTCCCCGTACGGCCCGCCGACGGGCGCGACGCGTGGTTCTCCCAGATGGCCGACGGCACGACCGCGACCCTGACCGCGCCGATGCCCGCCGGCGCCTCCCGGCTGTCCTTCCACCTCTGGTACGACACCGAGGAGACCGACACCGGCGTGCTCGAGACCTCCCCGGACGGGAAGACCTGGACGCCCGCGCCGCTGTCCCTGCGCGCCGGACGCACCGCCTGGACGGTCAACGGGGCGTTCTCCGGTTTCGCCGGGCGGCGCTGGGCGACCGCGACCGCGACGCTCCCGGCGGGCACGACCGCGGTCCGCTGGCGCTACACGACCGACCCGGCGTACGAGGGACGCGGCGTGTACGTCGACGGCGTACGGGCCCGGGACGCCGCCGGGCGCCTGGTCTTCGACGGCGAACGCCCCGCCGACGCCGCCCGTTTCCAGCCCGTCGGCTGGGTCCGCAGCACGAACTGACCCATGTGACCAACCTGACCACCCGGAACCTTGGTTTTGAACGGCCTTATCCGGCTATGGTGGGTGGGCGAGGGGAGTACTTCCCAGCGCCCACCCGGTCAGTACGGGCCTCCCATGAGGTCCCCGGGCGGCGGCCCGCACCACGACGGCGGGTGAAGGAGACCTCGGACGCTTTTGACGCTCCGGGAGTTCTCGCATGTCCGAGTCGATCGCCTCGCCGCTGCTGTGGACGATCACCATCGCCGGTGTCCTCGCCTTGTTCGCGATCGATCTGATCCTCACGCGCCGTCCGCACACGCCCTCGCTGCGCGAGTCGCTGGCGTGGTCGGGCTTCTACGTGGCACTGCCGATCCTGTTCGGCGTCTTCGCCTGGAAGTGGTTCGGGGCGGCGATCGGGACGGAGTACTTCACCGGCTACCTGGTCGAGAAGTCGCTGTCCGTCGACAACCTCTTCGTGTTCATGCTGCTGCTCGCCGCCTTCGCCGTTCCCTCGGTCCTCACCCAGCGCGTCCTGCTCTACGGCATCGCGGGGGCGCTCGTGCTGCGTGCGATCTTCATCGTGATCGGCGCGGCGGCGCTGCAGGCGATCGACTGGGCGTTCCTGCTGTTCGGCGCGATCCTGCTCGCGACCGCCGTGAAGATCATCAAGGACACGGTCAAGGGCTCGGACCACGACGTCGACGTCTCATCGCTGCGCTCCGTACGCCTGCTGCGCCGCTTCATGCCGGTGACCGACGACTACCAGGGCCCGCGGATGTTCGCGAGGAAGGGCGGCCGCCGGGCGCTGACGCCGTTCGCGCTCGTCGTCGTCGCGGTGTTCGGCGCCGACGTGGTGTTCGCCGTCGACTCCATCCCCGCCGTCTACGGCATCACCCAGGACCCGTACCTCGTCTTCACCGCGAACGCCTTCTCCCTGTTCGGCCTGCGCGCGCTGTACTTCGTGCTGCAGAACACGCTGAGCAAGCTCGTCCACCTCGGCTACGGGCTCGCCGTCATCCTCGCCTTCATCGGGGCCAAGCTGGTGCTGCACTGGGCGCACGACTCCTGGTCGTGGGTGCCCGAGGTCCCGACGCCGCTGTCCCTCGCCGTCATCGTCGTGACGCTTCTCACCGTCACCGCGACCAGCCTGTACGCCCGGCGCCGCGCTCCCTCCCGGCTCCGCGCCGCCGAGGACTGACCGTAAAGAATCATTAAAGACGTCAAAACTGGTATCACGAGTGACATGCGGAGCAAAGACGAGCTGACGGACGCCATCAGGAACGGCGGACCCGCCGTACTCGTGATCAATGCCCGGGCCCGTATGGGGGCGGCGCTCCTCCACCGCGCCCCCCGGCTCCTCGCCGAGCAGGGCGTCACAGTGGCCCGGGTGATCAACGTACGGCGGCCGGAGCGCCTGGCGCGGGCTCTCGACGAGGCCATCGCCGACGCACCGGACCTGCTCGTCGCGGCGGGCGGCGACGGCACGCTGAGCACGGCGGGCAAGCGCCTGGCCGGCCTGGACATGGCGCTCGGCGTGCTGCCCGTCGGCACCACCAACAACTTCGCCCGCAGCCTCGGCTGGCCGGGAAGCCTCGACGCCGCGATGGCGACCCTCGGGTCGGGCAAGGTCGCCGACGTCGACCTCGGCCAGGCCGGCCCCGACGCCTTCACCAACATGGTCAGCCTGGGCGTCTCCGTCCAGGTCGCCGGCCGGGTGCCGCACCGCCTCAAGCGGCATCTCGGCCGGTCCGCGTACCCGCTGACCGCCCTGTCCGCGCTCCCCGGCCACCGGCCCTTTCGGGCGCGCATCACCGCCGGCGACACCACGCTGGAGTTCGAGACCCACCAGCTCAACATCGCCAACGGCGCGTTCCACGGCGGCCGCCGCATCGCGCGCGACGCCGACATCGACGACCGGCTGCTGCTCGCCTACCGCTTCGGCGCGGGCAGCCGCTTCCACCTGGTCGGCTCGGCGATCCGGCACGCGCTCACCGGGTCGTACCTCACCATGGACGACGAGCCGTTCCTGACCACCGGCGACCTACGCCTGGAGACCGACCCCGCCCTGCCGCTGGACATCGACGGCGAGATCCGCGGCCGCACCCCGGTCCGCATCCACATCCGCCCCAACGCCCTCCGCGTCATGGTCCCCCAGGACTTCATCGACCGCTGACCGGCACCCTTTGCGTGGACGAATTCGTAGGGATCGCGCGCTCGGGTACGGGGCTCGGTAGAGGACGAAATCGGAACTCGGGGGGAGACCAGACATGTACGCAGCAGTCCGGCGGTATGAAGGGGTGACCGATTCGGCGGAGGCGGGACGACTGGTGAACGAGGGGTTCGTGCCGCTCATGCGGCAGATCCCGGGCTTCGTGGCCTACTACTGGGTCGATGCCGGGAACGGGGTCATGATCTCGACCAGCGTCTTCGAGGACGAGACCGGCGCCAAGGAGTCGGTCTTGACGGCGGAGGAGTTCGTGCAGGACAAGCTCGCGGCCCTGATGCCCAACCCTCCCCAGGTCATGGCCGGGGACGTCGTGGCCTTCGCATGACGGCGGTCGAGCTCGCACCTGGCCGGTGCCCGGCCGACGAAAAGAGGTGATCCCTGGCGTTCCGTGAACGCCAGGGATCTCTTGGTCAGCGACCGCCGAGGCCCTTGTCGAGGCCGGCGCGGCGCAGGGCGTCGGCCATCGCGCCGCCGCCACCTCCGCCTCCGCCGCCGGAGCCGCCGCGGTCGCGGCGCTGCCGGCCCGAGCGGTCGTCACGCCGGCCGCCGCCGCCCTGCCGGTTTCCGCCGCCCTCGCGGCGTCCACCGCCGTCCTGCGGGCGGCGTTCGACGTCGTCGTCGAGGCGCAGGGTCAGCGAGATGCGGTTGCGCGGGATGTCGACGCTGAGGACCTTCACGCGGACCACGTCGCCGGACTTGACGACGTCGCGCGGGTCCTTGACGAACGTCCGGGACATCGCGGAGACGTGGACGAGGCCGTCCTGGTGGACGCCGATGTCGACGAACGCGCCGAAGGCGGCGACGTTGGTGACGACGCCCTCGAGGATCATGCCGGGCTCGAGGTCCTTGACCTTGTCGACGCCCTCCTTGAACGTCGCGGTCTTGAACGCCGGACGCGGGTCGCGGCCCGGCTTGTCGAGCTCCTTGAGGATGTCGGTGACCGTCGGCAGGCCGAACGTGTCGTCGACGAAGTCCTGCGGCTTCAGGGAGCGCAGGGCGGTGCTGTTGCCGATCAGGGCCTTCAGGTCGCCGCCGGTGGCGCCCAGGATGCGGCGTACGACCGGATAGGCCTCCGGGTGCACGGCGGAGCTGTCCAGCGGGTCGTCGCCGTCCTGGATGCGCAGGAAGCCCGCGCACTGCTCGAACGCCTTCGGACCGAGCCGGGGGACGGTCTTGAGGGCGTCGCGGGCGCTGAACGGGCCGTTGGCGTCGCGGTGCGCGACGATGTTCTCGGCCAGCCCGGAGCCGATGCCGGACACGCGGGTGAGCAGCGGCACCGAGGCGGTGTTGACGTCGACGCCGACGGCGTTGACGCAGTCCTCGACGACCGCGTCGAGGGAGCGCGACAGCTTCACCTCGGAGACGTCGTGCTGGTACTGGCCCACGCCGATCGACTTGGGGTCGATCTTGACGAGCTCGGCGAGCGGGTCCTGCAGGCGGCGGGCGATCGAGACCGCGCCGCGCAGCGACACGTCCATCTCGGGCAGCTCCCGCGAGGCGTACGGGGAGGCGGAGTAGACCGAGGCACCCGCCTCGGACACCACGATCTTGGTGACCTTCGGGTGCTTCTTGATCAGGTCCGCCGCGAGCTGGTCGGTCTCCCGCGAGGCGGTGCCGTTGCCGATCGCGACCAGGTCGACGGCGTGCTTCTCGACGAGCCGCCCCAGGGACTCCAGGGCGTCGTTCCAGCGGGCGTGCGGCTTGTGCGGGTAGATCGTGTCGGTCGCCACGACCTTGCCGGTGCGGTCGACGACCGCGACCTTCACACCGGTGCGGAAGCCGGGGTCGAGGCCCATCGTCGTACGGCTGCCCGCCGGGGCGGCCAGCAGCAGGTCGCGCAGGTTGGTGGCGAACACGCGTACGGCCTCGTCCTCGGCCTCCTGGCGCAGCCGCAGCCGCAGGTCCAGGTCGAGGTGGACGAGGATGCGGGTGCGCCAGGCCCAGCGCACGGTGTCCGTCAGCCACCGGGAGCCGGAGGGGACGCCGAAGCGGTGCGCGATGGCCAGCTCGTAGGTGTTCGGCTGCGCGGGGTCGGGCTCCTCGGCGTCGGGCTCCAGGGTGAGGTCGAGGACGTCCTCCTTCTCCCCGCGGAACAGCGCGAGCACCCGGTGCGAAGGCAGCTCCGACAGCGGCTCGGCGAAGTCGAAGTAGTCGGAGAACTTCGCGCCGGCCTCCTCCTTGCCCTCCCGGACCTTGGCGACCATGCGGCCCCGCGACCAGACGCGCTCGCGCAGGTCGCCGATGAGGTCGGCGTCCTCGCCGAATCGCTCGACGAGGATCGCGCGGGCGCCGTCCAGCGCGGCCGCGACGTCGAGGTCCTCGTTGGTGTACGCCGCCGCCTCGGCCTGCGGGTCGAGGCCCGGGTCGGCGAGGAGCGCGTCGGCGAGCGGCTCCAGACCCGCCTCGCGGGCGATCTGGGCCTTCGTACGGCGCTTCGGCTTGTACGGCAGGTAGATGTCCTCGAGCCGGGCCTTGGTCTCGGCGGCCATGATCTGCGCCCGGAGCGCGTCGTCGAGCTTGCCCTGGCCCTCGATCGACTCCAGGATCGCCGCGCGCCGCTCATCGAGTTCCCGCAGGTAGCGCAGCCGCTCTTCGAGCGTGCGCAGCTGCGCGTCGTCGAGCGCGCCCGTCGCCTCCTTCCGGTACCGAGCGATGAACGGCACGGTGGAACCGCCGTCGAGCAAGTCGACGGCGACCTGGACCTGCCGCTCGCGCACGCCGAGTTCTTCGGCGATCTTCTGGTGAATCGACGTGGACACGATCTATGACCCGACCTCTCACTGAGCTTCGGGAAGCATTGTGCAACCATCAGCCCGCGTTGTCGCGTCGTCCGGGTGACGTGGCGTCGGCTTCCGGTCGCCCGGAATCCCCGTGGATGACCGCGAGGGCCCCGGCTACGCTGAGATTCGCTTGTGATCACGAAGGGGGCGGCGGGATGACGGATGTCACGGCGATTACGGAGATCACTTCGGAGCAGGAGCTGCGGGAACTGCTCGGCGAGCCGATGCCGCGCGCCATCGCCAAAGAGCGCGTCCGGCTGCACGAAGTGGACCGGAAGTGGCTGGCGGCCTCGCCGTTCTGCCTGGTGGCGACCGCCGACGCCACCGGCGCCTGCGACGTCTCCCCCAAGGGGGACCCGCCCGGCTTCACCCACGTCATCGACGACGTCACCATCGCCATCCCGGACCGCCCCGGCAACCGGCGGGTCGACGGGTTCCGCAACATCCTGGCCAACCCGCACGTCGGCCTGATCTACGTCGTGCCCGGCCGCAGCGAGACGCTTCGCATCAACGGCCGGGCCCGGCTGCTGCGCGACGCCCCCTTCTTCGACGAGATGGTCGTCAAGAACCACCGGCCGCGCCTGGCGCTCGTCGTGGAGATCGAGCAGATCTTCTTCCACTGTGCCAAGGCGTTCCTCCGCTCGGCGCTGTGGAAGCCCGAGACCTGGGACCCGGACGCCCTCCCGCCGCACGCCCACATCGTCAAGAGCGTTCAGCACACCGAGGAGAGCCTCGAGGAGCTCGAGCGCTATTACGGCCCCGCCTACGCCAAGCGCCTGTACGGCTGAGCCCGCGCCGTCGCGGAGACCCGTACAGGCTGAGCGCGGGCTGCGGGAGCCGGGAGGGCCGCGGGTCCGCCTCACCAGGGGAGGGGGCCGTCCTCGTTGAAGTAGCCGCCGGTGGGTCCGTCCGTGTCCAGGGTGGCGAGCCGTACGACGACGGTCGCGCCGTCGGTGGCGGTGCGGGGGACGTCGTACCCGAGCGGCGCGGTGAAGTCGGTCGCGCAGGGACCCGGGTCGGCGGCGTTGACGAGGATCGCGGTGTCGCGCAGCTCCTTGGCGTACTGGACGGTCAGCGCGTTCAGCGCGGACTTCGACGGCACGTACGCGGCGGAGGGCGGCAACCCCGCCTGGTGGGTGCCGGGCGTGCTCATCAGACCGCACGACCCGAGGCTGCTGCTGACGTTCACGATGCGCCCGGCGGCCGAGCGCCGGAGCAGGGGGAGCAGCGCGGCCGTCACCGTGATCACGCCGAAGACGTTGGTCTCGAACACCTCCCTGACGACGGCCAGGTCGGCGCGGCCCGGCGCCTGGGCGGAGAGCGCGCCGGGGATCCCGGCGTTGTTGATCAGCACGTCGAGGCGCCCGAAGGACTCGGTGACGTGCTCGGCCACCGCCCGGACCGTGTCCGGATCCGTGACGTCGAGGCGGACGGCGTGGGCATCGCCGCCGGCGGCGCGCAGGGCCGCGACCGCCTCCGCGCCGCGGCCGGGGTCGCGCGCCCCGACCAGCACCGTCATGCCGAGCGCGGCGAGCCGCCGGCGACCTCGCGCCCGATCCCCTTGTTCGCCCCGGTGACCAGCGCGAGCCGGCCGTCATGGGATTGCTCGTTCGTCATGTGACCAGCCCACCACCGGCGTGGTGCCGGGGACCAAGACCGGCCGGGTCGCGGTCAATACCCTGCAGGTATGGATCCGGTCGAGACGCGAGAATTCGCCTACTTCGTGGCGGTGGCCGAGGAGCTCAACTTCACGCGCGCCGCCGAGCGCCTGGGCATCGCGCAGCCGCCGCTGTCCCGGGCGATCCGGCAGCTCGAACGCCGCCTCGGCGTGACGCTGGTGGAGCGCACGAGCCGGCACGTGGCGCTGACGCCGGCGGGCGAGGTCCTGCTGCGCGAGGCCGGGAAGGTCCTCGAGGCCGTCTCGGCGGCGACCACCCGGACCAGGCGCGCGGGCGGTCCCGGCCGGCGGCTGGTGCTCGCGATGAAGCCGGGAGGGGACGGTGGCCTCCTGCCTGCCATCCTGAGGGAGTACGAGACCGATCCGGACGCGCTCCCCGCCGAGATCGTCTCCGGGGTGGGCGAGCGTGCGACTCTCCTGCGCGAGGGCCGCGCCGACGTCGCCTTCCTGCACACCGTTCACGACCTCAGCGGGTTCGACACCGAGGAACTGCTGGTCGAAGGCCAGGTGGCGGTGCTGCCGGCCGATCACCCACTGGCCGGCCGGGCGAGCCTGCACAGGGTGGACCTGGAGGGCGAGACGCTGCCTCGCTGGCCGGGCAAGGTCCGCGACGACGCCTCGGGCCCGGAGGTGCGCGACGTCGCCGAGCTGATGCAGCTCATCGCCCTCGGCCGCGTCGTCGCCGTGGTCCCGGAGTCCGCTCGCCGCCTCATGCGCCGCGACGTCGTCTGCGTCCCCGTGGTCGACGCGCCGCCGACGACCCTCGTGCTCGCCTGGCCTGAGCGCAGCACGTCACGCGCGCTCGCGGCCTTCGTCCGCGCGGCCGCCGACGTAGCCGCCCGCGTCCGCGGCGATCTCGGCCCGCCGATCTTCCGTCCGACATCCTCGGCATCGCGGGCCGACTGATCCTCGAGTGGGCTGGAAAGAGCCACTCGCTCGGCGAGTAACCGATCCGGTCCCCTAGAGAGGGACCGAACGACCGGCGGGGGTCAGGAGCGGGTCCGCGCGCCCCTGACCTCCAAGGTGGCGAGCAGCGCGGCGGTCGCCCGGGTCACCTCTTCGACGGCCTGGTCGAAGACGGCCTGATTGTGCGCCGCCGGACGCCGGAACCCGGACACCTTCCGGACGTACTGCAGCGCGGCCGCGCGGATGTCCTCTTCGGTGACCTCGTCGGTGGCGGGCGGCCGAAGCGTCTTGATGCTTCTACACATGGCACCATCCTGCACCCAAGGTCGGACACCGGCCCCATTCATGATCGACCCACCGTAGGCTGCTGTCCGGTTTCTATGGGTCAATGGGGGATTGCGGTGCGGCTGCCGGAGCATCTGGAACTACTGCTCACCGACGAGCCGGTCCTCGACGTCTACTCGTACGGCCCGTGGCGCGTGCCCGACGGGCTCTTCGAGGAGATCGCCGATCGGATCGACGGGCTGCTCGCCGACCCGCGCTGCGCGGACCTGACCACCGACGCCCACAAGTTGCTGACGCTGCCCGCCTCGCTGGTCGCCGCGGACCTGTACCAGGTCATCGGCTTCCTGCCCGGCGTGAGCGCGATCCGGGCGGGTAACCGCTGCCAACTGCACGAACACCTGCTCGGCCGGCACCTCAGCAACCCGGCGCCGCTGACCGAGCTGAACACCAAGTGGCACACCTCGACCAACTTCTGGCGGCCACCGGTCGACTGGCTGATCGAGGTACCGGACCGCGAACTCGCGATCGAACTCGCCCGTGACAGCCTCGCCGTGCTCGAGGGGATCGAGCCGTTGGAAGGCAGGCGCCGCGCGCTGCTCCGGCTGTACGACGACCCGCCGGACTGCGACGTGAACCTGTCCAAGAGCGAACTGCGCGCGCACTGGGCCGCGCACGCCGACGACGAGATCTTCGCGGAGGTGCCCGAGCTGGCCGGGTCGGTCGGCTACCTGGAATGGGTGTGGTCCGGACTCCAGGCGGCGCACGGCCACCTGTCCGGTGTGGTGCGGCGCTCCCGGTCGGTGGGAACGCACCTGAGCCGCCTGCTGATGCAGTGCGGCCTGGACCACGTGCCCGTGGAGCTGTCCGTCGTGCTCGGCGACGACCTCTATAAGGAGGTGCGGGCGCGCTTCCACCGGCATCGCGACGGTTTCCGGGCCGGTGTGTGGCAGGAGGAGATCCGGCTCTGGCTCGACGAGGCGCTGGTCGAGGGCGCGGCCGACGCCTGCCGCGCCTGGCTGGACATGGCGACCCGGTTCGTGGCCTGCGTGCAGGGCCTGCCCGGTGAGGCGCAGCGCAGCGGCGCGGACTACACGCCGATCGACCAGTTCCAGCGCGACCTGCGGCGTCTGTACGCTCCCCGCCGCCGCGTCGTCAACCCGCTCGCCGCGAAGCTCGCGACCGCCCGGAAGGACGAGCCCGTACGCGACGAGGCCGCCGCGCCTCCCGACCTGGCCACCGGCCTCGTCGGCCAGCCCGAGCTGACCGCGCTGCTTCAGGAGGCCACCGGCGGGAGGTCGACCGTACGCCTGCTCGTGGCCGGGCCGGAGGGCACCGGCCGGCGTCTCGCCGTGCAGGAGCTGGCGAAGGCGCTGGAGCTTTCCCGGGATCCGCTCTGGCTCACGCACAACCTGTTCGCGGGCAAGCCCCTCTTCGAGGCCGCCGCCAAGCTGCACGCCGACGTCCGCGACTGCGCCGGGGAGCGGCTGCTGGTCATCGACGGCCTGGACGAGTTCGCCACCGAGGCCGGTAATGGCCAGGCGCTGATCAGCGAGCTGCACCGGCTGCTGGCGGTGCATGAGGACCTCCACCTGGTCGCGCTCTGCGGCGAGGCGGGGGTGGAGCGGATCCGCGACGCCGACCCGGCCCTGCTGAACCGGTTCCGCGTCGCCCGGACCCGGCCGTTCACGGCCGACGGGTACGCCGAGCTGTTCGACCGGGAGATGCGCCGGCGCGGCGCGCGGACGTACAAACGCGCCCGCCACGCCGCCGGGGAACTGCTCTCCGCTACGCCGCCGACGCAGACGCTCCGCAACGCCCGCCTCGTGGCGCACCTGGCGGACCTCGCGGCCGCGTCCGTACGAGATCGTACGGAGCCGGATGCCGAGCTGATCGTCAAGCGAGCCGACGTCCCCCGCTCGTTCGACGCCTCGGGCGCCGGCGACGACCCGCTCGCCGAACTGCAGGCCCTCACCGGCCTGGAGACGATCAAACGGGAGATCGGGCTCCTCATCGCGATGACGCGCGCCGAGAAACTGCGCGCGGAGCAGGGGCTGGCCGGTACCGCTCCGACACGGCACATGGTGTTCACCGGCGATCCCGGCACGGGCAAGACCATGGTGGCCCGGCTGCTGGCTCGGATCTACAAGAAGCTCGGCGTGCTGTCCTCCGGCCACCTGGTCGAGGCGTCCCGTGCGCACCTCGTCGGCGAGTACATCGGCCAGACGGCGCCGCGGACCCGCCGGCTGGTCGAGCGGGCCATGGGCGGCGTGCTCTTCATCGACGAGGCCTACACGCTCACCCAGCCGTCGTTCAAGAGCGACTTCGGCCTCGAGGCCGTCGCCGAGCTGGTCAAGCTCATGGAGGACGACCGGGACGACCTCGTCGTCATCGTCGCCGGCTACGAACAGGAGATGGCGGACTTCCTGACCGCCAACCCCGGACTGGACTCCCGGTTCCCCAAGCAGCTGCACTTCGCCGACTACACCGACGGCGAGCTGTGCTCCGTGTTCGAACGGCTCGCCGCCGACGACGGCTTCGTCCTCGCGCCGGAGGTCGGCGACGCGCTGCGGGCCCTGCTCCGCCGTACGGCGCGCGGCCCGTCGTTCGGCAACGGACGGTTCATGCGCAACCTGCTCGACGCCGCCGTCGCCCGCCAGGCGCAGCGCGTCACCGGCCTCGACCGGCCCTCGCGGACGGACCTCGTCACCCTGTGCGCCGAGGACCTGCCGTCCCGCCCCGCGCCTACGGATGAGAGGTTCGGCCTCTACCTGTGACGGGCGGCCGCCTGCGGGGCCGGTTACCTGTGGGGCCGGTTACCTGTGGGGCCGGTTACCTGTGGGGCCGGCTACCTGCGGGGTCGGCTACCTGTGACGGGCGGCGGCCGGCTGCGGGGCCGGTCATCTGCGGAGCCGTTCACTTGTGGAGCCGTTCACCTGCGGGGTCGGTCGCCGGTGAGGGGTCCCGCAAGGTCACCCACGCGGCGGGGCTGTGCGGCCGGCGCTCGCTGGGTCACCATGGGTAGGCCGGGACTCTGGGCAGAGGAGGAAGGTGAGCACCATGGCATCGGGCAGTACACGGCACCCGGTCTTCGCCTGGTTCTACGCGAAGGTCGCCGGACCCGCGCTGGACAAGGCGGGCGTCGCCGAACACCGCGAGCGCCTCCTGGCCGGGCTGTCCGGGGAGGTGGTCGAGATCGGCGCGGGCAACGGCCTGAACTTCCCGCACTACCCGGCCGAGGTGAGGCGGGTGGTCGCCATCGAGCCCGAGCCGCAGTTGCGCGCCCTCGCCCGGGAGGCCGCGCTCGCCGCGCCGGTACAGGTCGAGGTCGTCGACGGCCGCGCCGAGCAGCTCCCGGCTGTCGACGGCTCTTTCGACGCGGCCGTGGTCTGCCTGACCCTGTGCTCGATCGCCGACCCGGGAGCCGCTCTCACCGAGCTCCACCGCGTGCTGCGGCCCGGCGGACAACTGCGCTTCTTCGAGCACGTACAGGCCGACTCGCCCGCCATGCGCCGCGTCCAGCGCCTTGTGGACGCGACCATCTGGCCCCGGCTGTGCGGAGGCTGCCACACCGGCCGCGACACCCAGTCGGCCATCACGGCCGCCGGCTTCACCCTCTCCGAAGTGGACCGTTTCCCCTTTCCCGCCACCAAGATCCCGTCCCCTGCGGCGACCCACATCCTCGGCACCGCCGTACGAGAGCCCTCCGACCAGGCAGGACCACGATGACCGATATCGAAAGCGCCCCTGAAGCCGCCGTCGAGGCGGCGGGCGAGACCGCTGAGGCGGCCAGGACCCTGCTGGCGAGACTGGCCGACCGGCTCGGCGGCAAGGCGTCGGTGACCGCCGTCTTCGGCGAACCCGTCGTCAGCGACGGCGTGACCGTGATCCCGGTGGCACAGGCCGTCTACGGCTTCGGTGCCGGTGCGGGGCGCGAGACCGGACCCGCCAAGACCGGCGACGGCGGCGGCGGGGGAGGCGGTGCCTACACCCGACCCCTCGGCTTCATCGAGATCAAGGACGGCACGGCCACCTACAAGCCGATTCGCGACCCCTGGACGGACATCGTCGTTCCGGTGACGCTCGTCCTCGCCGGCACCCTCGCGCCGAGGCTCGCCCGCGCCATCCGCCGACGCCGCCGCCGCTGACACGCGAGAGCCGGACCCTGCGCCGAGGACCCGCCCCGCGCCCGCGGATGCCGACCTCAACGTGCGGACAGCAGGCGTCACCTGCCCGCGCCCGCGGATGCCGGCCTCAACGTGCGGACAGCAGGCGTCGCCTGCCCGCGCCTGCGGATGTCGGCCTCAGCTTGCGGACTTGTGCGGACAGCCCGCGGCGCGGGTGCCGGCCTCTACCTGTGACCGGGCGGGGCTGCCAGGCACTCGGCGAGGAAGCCCTCCAGCGCCGACCAGGCGCGCCCGGCGGTCCGGGCGTCGTACTGGATCCCGCGCTCGGGGCTGTTCGCGTTCGGCGCCATGAACGCGTGCTTCGCGTGCCCGAACGCCTCGATCCGCCAGTCGGCGCTGGCCTCGGTGAGTTCGGCCGCGAGCGCGACGACGTCGTCCGGCTTCGCGAACGGGTCCTCCCAGCCGTGGTACACGGCGACCTTGCAGCCAATCGGCCGTACGGCCCGGTTCGGCGGAGGCGTGAGGACGCCGTGGAAGGCCGCGACGCCCGTGACGGCCGCGCCGGTCCGGGCCATGTCGAGCACGCACAGCGCGCCGAAGCAGAACCCGACCGCCGCGAGCCGGGCGGGATCCACCTCGGGCAGCCCGGCGGCGACGGAGACGACGGTGGCCAGCCGGTCCGCGAGCATCGCGCGGTCCTCCAGGAACGGCCGCATGCGCGCGTCGAACTCCTCCGGCGTCGACGCGCTCACGCCTTTGCCGAATACGTCCATGGCGAACGCCTGATATCCCCAGGGCACGATGCGCTTGCCGACCTCGATCAGCGCGTCGCTCATGCCTTCCGCCCCGTGACAGAGGAGCACCGTGGGTGCCGGGGCCGGGATCGCGTCGTCGGCGATGAGGACGCCTTCGAGCGCGGCGGCGTCGTGCCGGTACCCGATCGGCCTGGTGATCACGGTCATCGGGGGAGCACTTGGTCGGCGGCGTGCACGACGTGGTCGACGAAGCCGTACCCGCGGGCCTCCTCGGCGGTGAAGTAGCGGTCGCGGTCGGAGTCGGCCTCGATCCGCTCGACCGGCTGCCCGGTGTGGTGGGCGATGCGTTCGATCATGAGGTGCTTGATGGCGCGCATGTGCTCGGCCTGGATCCGGATGTCGGCGGCGACGCCCCGGATTCCGCCGGACGGCTGGTGCATGAGGATGCTGGTGTGGGGGAGGGCGTAGCGCTTGCCGGGCGTGCCCGCGCACAGCAGGAACTGCCCCATCGACGCGGTGAAGCCCATCGACAGCGTCGCCACGTCGTTCGGGATGAACTGCATGATGTCGTAGATCGCCAGGCCGGCCGTCACCGAGCCGCCGGGCGAGTTGATGTAGAGGTGGATGTCGCGGTTCCGGTCCTCGGCCGACAGGAGCAGCATCTCGGCGCAGATCCGGTTGGCGATCTCGTCGTCGACCTCCTGGCCGAGGACGATGATGCGCTCGCGCAGCAGCCGCTGGAAGACCTGCTCGCCCATCGGCGGCGCGGGGGGCGCCTCGGCGGTGCGCGAGGCGGGTTCGAAGAGCATCTGGAGAGTCATGCCGCCAGGAAAGCGGCGGCTCGGACGTGACGTCCAACAACTTCTCGCGCGGCTTTGACAGCCGACGGTTGTTGATTAAGCCTTTTCGGGTGGAACCCGATCTCCAGGGGATGCGGGCGTTCGTCGTCACGGCGGAGGAGCTGCACTTCGGCCGGGCCGCGGCGCGGCTCTTCCTGACCCAGCAGGCGCTGTCCAAGCGCATTCGCCGGCTGGAGAACGCCCTGGCAGTGCCGCTGTTCGAGCGCACCACGCGCCGGGTCGCGCTGACGCCGGCCTGGCGGTTCCTGCCGCTCGCCCGGGACGCCGTCGCCGCGTACGACACCGCCGTCGCCGCCGTCCGCGACACGTCCGCGCCGCTGCGGGTCGAGGTGTTCGCTGAGCGCTTCACGCCGCTGCGGATCCTGCGGGAGGCCGTCGAGCGGACTCCGGGCCTGCGGGTGGAGCCCACGATGCGGCAGGGACTGGCGACCGCGCTGCCGGCCCTGCTGGGCGGCGAACTGGACGCGGCGTTCGGCCGGGTGCACGATCTCGGCCGGCCCTGGCCCGCCGAGCTCGACCACCGTCCCGTGCACATCGAGCCCCTGCACGCCTTCGTCGACGAGGCGCATCCGCTCGCCGGCCGATCCGTCCTGCGGCTGACCGACCTCCGGGAGGCGGGCATCGCGATGCCCGACCCTGGCGGCTCCGAGGAGTCGCGCGGCTATCTCCTCCGGCTCCGCGACGAGCTCGGCGTCCCCGTCCGGTTCACCGAACTCGCGATCGGGGTCCGTGACTACGGGGAGCAGATGCGGCGTGAGAGGCGTGCCGTGGTGCTCGGCGAGGCGGGCATGGACCTGCACGACCCGCGCATGCGGCAGATCCCGATCGCGGGACCGGTGCCGATGCACGTGTGGTCCATCACCTGGCAGCGCCGCAACCGCGACCCACGGTTGGCCAGGTTGCTGGCGGCGCTGCCGGTACCGTCCGTTCCCGACCCCGGTGACGACCGCCTCTGGATCCCCGACGTCGACCGCGCGGCGCTCACCGGAGGCGATCCCGCCCCGGCGCCCTGACGCGTTCGCGGGGCGCCTTGGCCCGCGCAACGCCGGGCCAGAGGAGCTTGGAGACGCTCCCGGCGCGCCGCGCCGCGCCGTGCGCCGCCCGCCGCCCGCCGTGCGCCGCCCGCCGCCCGCCGTGCGTCGTCCGCCGTGCGCTGTGCGCCGTGCGCTGTGCGCCGTGCGCTGGCCGCCGTCCGCCGTGCGCCGTGCGCCCGCCTCTGTGAACGCCGCTGGCAGCTGCGGTCGGGGAGCACCCGACGCAGGACCCGCCGCCGTACGTCCGTGATCCGGCTTGACAGGTTAGTGAGTGCTCACCCACCATGGTTAGTGAACGCTTACTAACCGCAGAGGGGCATCATGAGGCTCACAGTCTTCGGAGCGACCGGCAGGACCGGCGTGCAGATCGTCCGGCAGGCCGCCGACGCCGGCCACGAGGTGACCGCGGTCGTCCGCGACCGCTCGCGCCTGCCGCTGGACCAGGGAACCCGTGTCGAGGTCGTCGAGGCCGACGTGATGGACCCCGTCGCCATCGAGGAGGCCGTCAAGGGCCGCGACGCCGTCATCAACGCGATCGGCAGCCACGACCTGCGGCAGCCGACCAGCGTGTGCGCCGACAGCGCGCGGAGCGCCATCGCCGCCATCCAGGCCACGGGAGAGGACCTCCGGCTGGTCACGGCGAGCAACAGCGCGATGGCCCCCGGCGAGGGCGACGACCCGTTCACCCGCTATCTGGTCAAGCCGGTCGTCCTGTCGCGGCTCCTCCAGCACATGATCGACGACATGCGCCGGGCCGAAGGACTCGTGCGCGCCTCCGGCCTGCCCTGGACGATCGTCCGTGCCTGGCCGACCGACCGGCCGGGCAAGGGCGCCTATCGCAAGGCCGTCGACCGCAACGTTCTCGGCGGCTTCCAGATCACCAGGGCCGACTTCGCGACCGCGATGCTGGACGCGGCCACCGACCGCGCCGCCGACGGGCACGTCATCTCGGTCGGCAACTGACCGGTCACGCGAGAAGTTTCTCCAGGGTGATCGGCAGGTCGCGGATCCGTTTGCCGGTGGCGTTGTAGATCGCGTTGGCGACGGCGCCGGCGGCCCCGACGATGCCGAACTCCCCGATGCCGCGGGCGCCGAGCGGGCTGAGCAGCGTGTCGGGGTAGTCGAGGAAGTGCACGTCGATCGGCGGGATGTCGGCGTTGACCGGGACGAGGTACGACGCGAGGTCGCCGTTGGAGATCCGGCCGGTGGCCGGCTCCAGGCGGGTCTCCTCGAGGAGGGCGTGCCCGATGCCCATGACGACGCCGCCGACGATCTGGTTGTGCGCGGTCTTCTCGTTGACGATCCGGCCGGCGTCGAGGACGGTCAGCCAGCGGGAGACCCGCGGCTCGCCGGTCCAGGCGTTCACGCGCACCTCGCAGAAGTGCGCGCCGAACGACCGGAAGCCGTGGGCCTTGTCCCCGTTCTTCGGCGACGTCGCGGTCGCCTCGACGCCGGGGACGTCCAGTGAGGTCAGCAGCGAGCCGAACGGCACGGACAGGTCGCCCGCCTTCAGCCGGCCGTCCTCGAACCGGACGTCGCCGGCGGCCATCCCGTGGAACGGCGACCGCTCGTCCTGGACGGCCAGGCCGATCATGGCGGTCTTGGCGGCGTCGGTCGCGAGCTGGACGGCCGGGCCGTTGGTCGAGGTGGATCCGGAACCGCCGGCGTTCGCGGCGACGGGGGAGGCGGAGTCGCCGAGGTCGGGCCGGATCCGCGCGACCGGGATGCCGAGGGACTCGGCGGCGAGGATCGCCCACACGGTGGACTGCCCGGTGCCGAGGTCGGCCCCGGTGCCGGACACCACGGCGGTGCCGTCCGCCAGCAGCCGTACCTTGACCGAGGCCTGCGCGCGCGACGCGCCGTACGTGGCCGTCGCCATGCCCAGGCCGACGAGTTGGTCGCCGTCGGTGACCGCGCCCGGTGTCGGGTTCCGCCGCGACCAGCCGAACCGCTCGGCGCCGATCCGGTAGCACTCGTCGAGGTGCTTGCTGGACCACGGCACGCCGCTGCTCGGCACGACGGGGGAGTCGTTCTTGCGGCGCAGTTCCAGGGGGTCCATGCCGAGCTTGACCGCGAGCTCGTCCATCGCGCTCTCCAGCGCGAACGAGCCGTTCGCCTCCTGCGGCGCCCGCATGATCGTCGTGACCGGCACGTCCAGCGTGACGACCTTCCGGCTCACGTGGATGTTGGGCGAGGCGTACATCGACAGGCACAGGTTGGCGACGGGCTCGTAGAAACCGTTCGACGCCGACTTGCTGGAGACGCCGTCGTTCTTGATCGCGGTGAGCGCGCCGTCCGTCCGCGCGCCGAGCGACACGGTCTGCTGCGAGGCGGGCCGGTGCCCGACGACGGTGAACGTCTGCTCGCGGGTGAGGACGGTCTTGACCGGGCGGCCCAGCGCTCTGGACGCGGCGGCGGTCAGCGGTGTGTGCGCCCAGATGCCCCACTTGTTGCCGAAGCCGCCGCCGACGTACGGGTTGCGGACGTGGATCTTGGCCTTGTCGATGCCGAGCGCCTCCGCGATCCGGTCGACGACGAGTATGACGCCCTGGGTCGCCGTGTAGAGCGTCACGTGGTCGCTGTCCCAGGCCGCGACGGTCGGGTGCGGCTCCATCGCGTTGTGGTTCTGCATCGACGCGGTGTACGTCGCGGAGATCGCGACCTCGCTCGCGCGCAGGGCGTCGTCGATGGACCCGACACCCGGCGCGAGCACCTCGGAGACCGGGGACCCGCTCGGCGGGTCGCTCGCGGAGGCGAGGCCGTCGTGGAAGGAGGCGGCGGGCGTCCGCGCGTCGTACCGGACCTGGATCAGCCCCGCAGCGTCCCGGGCCTGCTCGAACGTCTCGGCCACGACGAGGCCGATCGCCTGGCCGAAGTAGCGGACGTTCGGGTCCTGCAACGGCGGGGTGAGCTCGTCGTTCTGCTCCTTGGTGTAGCGGTACAGCTTCAGCGGCTCGAACGGCGTGTACACCGCGAGGACGCCGGGTGCCTTCGATGCGGCGGCCGTGTCCATGCTGACGATCGTGCCGCGCGCGACCGTGCTGGTGACGAGGTAGCCGTGCGTGAGGCGGTCGAGACGGTTGTCGGCCGCGTACGTCGCGCCGCCGGTGACCTTGAGCCGCCCGTCGACCCGGTCCGTCATGACCGTCCCTCCAGCTTCATGAGGGCGCGGACGATCGTGCGCTTCAGCAGCGTCACCTTGAACCCGTTGTCGGGAAGCGGCCGCGCGCCGTCGGCGGCCGGAGCGGCGGCCGCCTCGAAGGTGGCCTGCGTCGGCGGCTTGCCGCGCAGCGCGGCCTCGACGGCGGGCAGCCGCCACGGCACGCTGCCGACGCCGCCCGCCGCGACCCGCGCCTCGCGGATCACGCCGCCGCGCACGTCGAGGGCAACGGCGGCCGAGGCGAGCGCGAACTCGTACGAGCTCCGGTCCCGTACCTTGACGTAGGTCGAGTGGCGGGCCCACGGGAGACGGGGCACGACCACCTCGGTGATCAGCTCGCCGGGCCGCAGGTCGTTCTCGACCTGAGGAGTGTCGCCCGGCGGCCGGTAGAAGGCGGCGAGCCGGACCAGGCGCTCGCCGGCGCGGCTCACCAGGCGCACCGAGGCGTCCAGCGCGACGAGCGCCACGGCCAGGTCGCTCGGGTGCGTGGCGACGCATGCGTCACTGGTGCCCAGGATGGCGTGCGTGCGGTTGTCCCCGGTCAGCGCCGCGCAGCCGCTGCCTGGCTGCCGCCGGTTGCAGGCCGTGTGGACGTCGCGGAAGTAGCCGCAGCGGGTGCGCTGCAGCAGGTTGCCGCCGATGCTCGCCATGTTGCGCAGCTGCGGGGACGCGCTGAGCGCGAGCGCCTCGGCGATCACCGGGTACACCCTGGGATGCCGGGCGACGTCGCTCATCCGCTCGAGCGCGCCGATGCGCGACGCGTCCCGGCTGATGCCGTGCAGCGGCAGGCGGTTGATGTCGATGACCTGTCCCGGCGCCAGCACGTCGAGTTTCATCAGGTCGACCAGTGTCGTGCCGCCCGCGAGGAACGCCGAGCCGGGCCCCGCGAGCCGCAGCGCCTCCGGCAGCGTACGGGCGGTGGTGAAGCCGAACGCGCGCATCAGTCCGCCTCCCGCGCCTTCTTGATCGCCTCGACGATGCCGGGGTAGGCGCCGCAGCGGCAGATGTTCCCGGACATCGCCTCGCGGATCTCCTCGTCGGTCCGGGCGTGGCCCTCCTTCAGGAGGGCGACCGCCGACATGATCTGCCCGGACGTGCAGAACCCGCACTGGAACCCGTCGCACTCGACGAACGCCTCCTGCACCGGGTGCAGGTCGTCGCCGTGCGCCAGGCCCTCGACCGTGGTGACCTTCCGGCCGTCGGCCGTCGCTGCGAGGGTGAGGCAGGACAGGACGCGGCGGCCGTCGACGTGCACCGTGCACGCCCCGCACTGCCCCCGGTCGCAGCCCTTCTTCGTGCCGGTCAGGCCGAGCCGCTCGCGCAGCGCGTCCAGGAGCGTCACGCGGGGGTCGACGTGGAGCTTCTCGGCCTTGCCGTTCACCGTGACCGCGATGTCGACGGCGCCGTCCTCGGCGGCCGGAGCGGCCGGGCCGGGGATCGGGGCCGAGGTCAGCATCACCCCGGCCGACGCCGCGGCCGTCGTCCCGAAGAAGCCGCGCCGCGACAGCGCGCCGTCGTCGCGTGTCGTCTCGCCGGGGAGCCGCCGCGGCAGGCCGCGGGTCTTCTCGCCGGAGCGTCGCGACCGCCCGCCGTTCCCCTGGCTCGTCTCGCCACCCATGTCAGCTCCCGCAGGTGAGCACGGGGATCGCCCAGTCACCGCGGTCGTAGCTGTTGGTGTCGCCGCCGATGGTCGTGACGATCCGCAGGTACGACGCGCCGGTCAGCCCGCCGGACAGGTGGACGGCGCCGTCCTGCCAGGTCCGCAGCCCACTGTCGGCGACCTTCGTGCCGTCGGCCCAGACCTCGAACGTCACGGTGCTCTGGCCTGCCACCGTCCGGGGGTCGCGCTCGTCGTCCACGCCCACGTCGGCGGTGAGGGAGGCGCACCGGCCGTTCAGGTAGTACACGATCTCGGCCGGCGCGTGGGTGCCCAGGCCCTTGGCGTACACCGTGCCGTTGATCGTGAGCGGCTTGCCGTCGCCGGGCTTGGCGCCTCCGTTGGACATGTTGTGCTCGACCGGCCCGTACCCGTTGTGGGCCGTGGCCCAGTCGTCCGCGCCCAGGTCGGTCGTCCCGCCGGGCACAGGCTTGGGCACGACCAGGTCCTCGGCCAGTGACAGGCGCGTCCCCGGCAGGCCGTACGACAGGCGCGCGGTGAGCGACCGGGTGCCCGGCGGCTCGGACGCCGGTGGGGTCACGCGCCAGCGGCTCTTCAGCGTCGCGCCGGTGCGCAGGATCGTGGCGCCGGTACGGCCGACCGGCTCGGCCTTCCAGCCGGCGGGCAGGCCGAGGGAGGGCCGGGCGTTCAGCATCGGCGCGCGGCCGAGGTTGGTCGTCGTGACGTCCGCGGTGAAGGCGCGCCCGGCCGGGGTGATGGTGCCGGGGATGCCGGAGACCGCGGCGGGCAGGTCGAGCCCGAAGGCGGCGGCGGGCGGCTGGAACGCCCAGGCCCGGGAGTCCCGCCGGACGCGGTACATCACGGTGCCGTGCGCCGGCACGACGCCGGAGACGGCGCCGGCGGTCTCGGCGTCCTTGTGGGTCCACAGGTCGCGCAGGACGTACGCGGGCCGGTTCGGCAGGCCGAGGGCGCTCGCCGTCGTGCCGAAGGTCGCCGTCGTGTCGGTCTCGTTGAACAGCGTGACGGCCACGTCGCCGTTCTTCAGCGGCTTGACGAGCACCCAGTGCCCGTCGTCGCTCGACAGGACCGTGCCCTGTGTCCCGAGCGGGTCCTGGTCGACGGCGATGACGTCCTTGTTGGTCAGGATGCTCAGCGTCTCCGGCGTGGCCTTGCGCAGGTCGGTGCCGATGAGGAGCGGCGCCGCCATGATCGACCAGAGGCTGAAGTGCGAGCGGTACTCCCGGGCGGTCATCCCGCCGTTGCCCACCTCCAGCATGTCCGGGTCGTTCCAGTGCCCCGGGCCGGCGTACGGCGCGAGCGGCACGTTCTGCTTGAAGATGCTCAGCAGGGAGGGCCAGCTGTCGCTGATGTCGCCGGTCGTGCGCCACAGGTGGCCGACGTCCTTGCCCCACTCCCAGGGCTTGTTCTGGCCCCACTCGCAGAGGCTGAACACGATCGGCCGGCCGGTCTTCTTCAGCGCGTCGCGCATCTTCGTGTACCGCTCGAGCGCCGGCCGGTCCTGGTTGTTGCAGTTGTCGTACTTGAGGTAGTCCACGCCCCAGTCGGCGAACGTCTGCGCGTCCACGTCTTCGTGGTCCAGGGCGCCCGGCATGGTCTTGGCGCAGGTCTGCGTGCCGGCGCTGGTGTAGATGCCGAGCTTCAGGCCCTTGGCGTGGACGTAGTCGGCGACCCACTTGATGCCGTGGGGGAAGGTCTGCGGGTTCGGCACGAGACGCCCGGTCTGCGGGTCGCGGTCGTGGGCGGCCCAGCAGTCGTCGATGTTGACGTACGTGTAGCCGGCGTCCTTGAGGCCTGAGCTGACGAAGTAGTCGGCGGTGTCCGTGATGAGCTTCTCGTCGACGTTACAGCCGAAGGAGTTCCAGTCGTTGAAGCCCATCGGTGGGGTCCGGGCGAGCCCGTCGTCCAGCGCGTGGGCGGGGGTGGCCACGGATTCGGTGATCGCCAGGGCGGTGGATCCGGTCAGGAGGGCCAGCCCGAGGAGGGCGGCCGACAGGCGGCCATGGGTACGGCGGGGCATGCGGGAGACTCCTTCGCCGTCGGCGGAAGGTCCGGAGGCTGGCCAAAACATAGGATCTCTTGCCCGATTGGTCAAGGATCCTTACTGGCCGCCATCGGCCCGAACTTGGGAGTTTCCCGCCTTGGCGGCGTGAAGTCGCCGCCTTTGTGGGCGCGAGAGATCCGATCTGTCGTCAGCGCACGGCGTAGCCGCCCAGTGCCGGTTCGAGGAGGTCGAACGCCCGCCGGGCGGCGTCGCCCAGCGCGGCGGCGATCGTCTCGTCGTCCTCGCCCGCCAGCGTGCGGCGGAGCACGTCCTGGAACAGCACCCGGTGGACGGCGGTCAGCTGCGCGGCCGCCGCCCGGGGCATGATGTCGTCCGGCGCGGCGCCGGTCTCGGCGGCGAGTGTCTCGGCGAGGGTGTCCTCGCGCTGCTCCTGGAGCTCGCGCAGCCGGGCGCGCAGCGCGGGGCTTCCCGTGATCATGCGGGCGAACTCCACGCCGGAGAAGCCGATCATCGCGTCGTGCCGGGCCAGGCCCGCGAAGTAGTCCTGGCGCAGTGCGGCGAGGGCGGACCGGCCGGCGGTCCGTTCGGCGACCGTGCGGGCCGGGGCGGCGACGATCTCCTCGTGCAGGTCGAGGACGAGGTCCTCCTTGCGCGGGAAGTGGTTCGTCACGGTCATCTTGGCCACGCCGGCGGCCGCCGCCACCTCCGCGATCGTCACCTCGTCGAAGCCTCGCTCGATGAACATCCGCGTCGCGACGTTCGAGATCTCCTGGCGGGTCCGCATCTTCTTCAGCTCCCGCAGACCCAGCGTGTCAGTGCCCATGAGCCCATCCTAAGCGCTTGAGTGTGCTCGACCTAATTTTAGGCTTGACCTATTGATCGGTCGTGCCTAACGTTAGGTCCGACATAGTGAATCGCCCTTTGGAGGGGATGCATGCTGATCCAGCGCGCGCCGGTGACCGGCACGAAGACAACGGCGGCGGAGACGCGGGCCGCCCGCCCGGAGCCGCTCGACCCGGCGTTGCTGCGCATGGGCGCCGTCCTGACCCTCGGGGCGATCCTCGCCGGGCTCGACGCGACGATCGTGAACGTCGGCATCGACGCGATCGCCCGTGACCTGCACGGCGGGCTCTCGACCGTCCAGTGGGTGTCCACGGGATACCTGCTGGCCATCTCGATGGTGATGCCGCTCTCGGGCTGGATGACCGACCGTTTCGGCGGCACGAGGATGTGGATGATCTCCGTGGGGCTCTTCGTCGCCGGCTCGGCGCTGTGCGGCCTCGCCTGGTCGACGTCCGCGCTGATCGCCTTCCGGATCCTCCAGGGCATCGGCGGAGGCATGATGCAGCCGATCGGACAGTCGATCATGGCCCAGGCGGCCGGTCCGTCCCGGATCGGCCGGGTGATGAGCATCCTGATCATCCCGGTGTCCTTCGCGCCGGTCATCGGGCCCGTGCTCGGCGGCCTCATCGTCGCCGACCTCGACTGGCGCTGGATGTTCTACGTCAACCTGCCGGTCGGCGCGATCGCGCTGCTGCTGGCGGCGCGCGTCCTGCCGAAGGGCGCTTCGCACGCCGCCACCCGCGCCCCGCTGGACGTGCTGGGCCTGGCCCTGCTCTCACCAGGACTGGCCGCCCTCGTCTACGGGTTCGCGGCGGCCGGCGGCGCCGGCGGCTTCGGCGCCGGCCGCGTCGCCGCCGCCCTCACCGGCGGAGCGGCGCTGCTGACGGCGTACGGGGCACACGCCCTGCGCCGCCGGGTCACCCCGCTCATCGACCTGCGGCTGTTCGCGCGGCGCGGCTTCGCCGCCGCCACGTCGAACTCCTTCCTGCTCGGCGCGTCCCTGTACAGCTCAATGCTCCTCCTACCGCTCTACGACCAGCAGGTCCGGCACGCGAGCGCGATCGAGGCCGGGTTCTTCCTGGCCCCGCAGGCCTTCGGCACCGCTCTGGCGTCGTTCTTCGCCGGGCGGCTGTCCGACCGGCTCGGCCCGCGCGGCGTCGTCCTCGCCGGGATCGGCCTCGCCCTCAGCGGCACCGTGATGTTCACCCGGCTCGGGAGCGACCCCGCCGGCCCGCTGCTCATCCTGTCGCTGCTCGTCCGCGGCGTCGGGATCGGAACGATCATGGCGCCGGGGATGGCGGCGGTGTACGGCAGCGTCGAACGGCACGAAGCGCCCCGCGCGGCCGGCGCCCTCAACGTCGTCAACCGCGTCGGCGGCTCGATCGGCACGGCCGTCTTCGCCCTCATCCTGCAGAGCCGGCTCACCCATCACCCGGCGAACCCCGCCGCGGCGTACGGCGACACCTTCGCCTGGGCCCTCGGCCTGACGGCGCTGTCGATCATCCCCGCCCTGTTCTTCTCCGCCAAGCCCCGTACCCCTGCCGACAGAGAGGAACGCACGTGAACATGCGCGTCACCCGATGAGCGCCTCACGCCATCACCCGACGCAAAGAAAGGAGCGCACGTGAACATGCGCGTCACCCGATGAGCGCCTCACGCCATCACCCGACGCAAAGAAAGGAGCGCACGTGAACATGCGCGTCACCCGATGAGCGCCTCACGCCATCACCCGACGCAAAGAAAGGAGCGCACGTGAACATGCGCGTCACCCGATGAGCGCCTCACGCCATCACCCGACGCAAAGAAAGGAGCGCACATGAACATGCGCGTCACTCGGTGAACCCGGCGGCCACCGGCCGCGCCCCCTGACCGCGGGCCCGCACCAGATGCGGGCCCGCCGACCTTCGAGGAGACAGGTGAACCTGCGCATCACCCCGGACGAGACGCCCCGACTGCTGACCGTGCACGCCCATCCCGACGACGAGTCCAGCAAGGGCGCCGCGACGCTCGCGCGCTACGCCGCCGAAGGCGTCGACGTCCTCGTCGCCACCTGCACCGGCGGGGAGCGTGGCGACGTGCTCAACCCGCGACTGGACCGGCCCGAGGTACGGCGGAACCTCGCCGAGCTGCGGCGCGCCGAGATGGCCGCCGCCCGGAAGGTGCTGGGCGTACGGCAGCGGTTCCTCGGCTTCGTCGACTCCGGCCTGCCGGCGGACGGCGAGCCCCTGCCCGACGGCTGCTTCGCCCGGCAGGCGATCGAGGACGCCGCACGCCCGCTCGTCCGCCTCATCCGGGAGTTCCGGCCGCACCTGGTCATCACTTATGACGAGACCGGCGGCTACCCGCACCCCGACCACATCAAGACGCACGAGGTGACCGTGGCGGCGTTCGACGCGGCCGGCGACCCGGGCCGGTACCCCGAGGAGGGCCCGCCCTGGCAGGCGCGCAAGCTGTACTACCAGGCGGCGTTCTCCCACGGGTGGTTCCAGACGCTGCACGACGCGATGACCGCACGGGGGATCGCCTCAGAAATGGGGGTGGTCCTGGACGAGTGGCCGGACACCGCGCCGAAACTGGAGATCACCACTCGTGTGACCTGCGACGAATACTTCGCCGTACGGGACCGGGCGCTGCTCGCGCACGCCACGCAGAGCGACCCGGACGGCCCGTTCTTCGCCCATCCCCGCGATCTCGAACGCGAGATCTGGCCGACCGAGGACTACCACCTCGCCCGCTCCCTGGTCGAGGTCCGGCTCCCGGAAGACGACCTGTTCGCCGACCTCCGCCCGGCCGCGCCCGCCGTCACGACGATGTGACCCGCGGGCGGTGTGGGCCTGATCAGAACGGCGATGAGCGTCTGACGTACCCCCTGACGAGTCACCGGCCACGGATCGCCCGTGGCCGACGTCGGGCCGGGACGTCGACGTCCGATCGTCGCTGGCGGGCCGGTCCGGAGACCGCCAGAGTTGACGGCGTGATCGATGAGGAGGAGGCGTACGCGCTGCTCCACAGCCGGGACCGCCGGTTCGACGGCCGGATCTTCGTGGCCGTGGTGACGACCGGGGTCTACTGCCGGCCGAGCTGCCCCGCGGTGATGCCGAAGCGGGAGAACGTCCGGTTCTATCCCTCGGCGGTCGCCGCGCAGCAGGCGGGCTTCCGGGCGTGCAGGCGCTGCCGACCGGACGCCGCCCCCGGATCCCCGGAGTGGAACGTCCGCGCCGACCTGGCCGGCCGGGCCATGCGGCTGATCGCCGACGGCCTGGTCGACCGGGAGGGGGTCTCGGGGCTCGCCGCCCGGCTCGGCTACAGCGAACGCCAACTGCATCGCCTGCTCGTCGCCGAGGTCGGCGCCGGGCCGCAGGCGCTCGCCCGGGCGCAGCGGGCGCAGACGGCGCGGATCCTTCTCGAACGCACGGACCTGCCGGTCAGCGACGTGGCGTTCGCCGCCGGGTTCGGCGGGATCCGGCAGTTCAACCACGTGGTGCGGCAGGCGTACGGGACGACCCCGACGGGTCTGCGGACGGCGCGGGCCGCCGGAGGAGGGACGGGCGCGATCGACCTCCGCCTGGCCTACCGTCCGCCCCTGGACCTCGCCGAGGTGTTCGGCCTGCTGGCCGAGCGGGCCGTACCCGGAGTGGAGGAGGCCGGTGACGGCTTCTTCCGTAGGTCGCTCGACCTTCCCCGGGGCACCGGCGTCGTCACCGTGCGCGACGGCGGCGACGGGCTCCACGTACGCTGCGAGCTGCGCCTGGAGGACCTGCGGGACCTGTCCGCCGCGGTCACGCGCTGCCGCCGGCTCCTGGACCTGGACACCGACCCGTGGGAGGTGGCGGACGTCCTCGGCGCCGATCCGCTGCTGGCCCCGCTGGTCGCCGCCGCACCCGGCCGGCGCGTGCCGGGCCACACCGGCGCCGCCGAACTCGCCGTCCGCACCGTCCTCGAACGGCACGCCGGAGTGCCGGCGGCCCGGGATCTCGCCGCCCGCCTGGTCCGGCGGGTCGGGCGTCCCCTGCCCACGCCGGTGGGTGCCGTGACCCATGTCTTCCCCGGCCCCGACGCGCTCGCCGAGGCGGACCCGGTCCTGCCGGACCGTCTCGGCGGCGTCGTGGCGCGGCTGGCGGAGCGGCTGGCCACCGGCGCGATCGTCCTCGACCCGGGCGCGGACCGGGCAGAGACCGAACGCCTGCTCCGGGAGGTTCCGGGCATCGATCCGTGGACGGCCGCCCACATCCGGGCGCGCGGCCTCGGCGACCCCGACGTTCTGCCTCCCGCCGATCCGGACGTCCGCCGGGCCCTCGACCTGCTCGGCGCGCCGGAGACCGGAGCGGACGAGGCCGCGAGGCGCTGGCGACCGTGGCGTTCCTACGCCGCCCGGCACCTGTGGTCGGCGGCCTCGGCGGCGCAGAAGCCCGTCGGAGGCCGGCGGCGATGAGCCGGGGGAAGCCTTCGGTGGGAGGAAGCCGTGGGCGGCCACGAGCTGGGCGAGCCTCTGCAGGGTGGGAGCCCGGAGGCGGCCGCGATGAGCCGGGTGCGCTTCAACGGGGCGAGGGCCGTGGGATGCCGGCACCCATGAGCCGAGAAAGCCGTCGTCGGCGAGCTCACCGCGTTCGACTGCCCATCGCCCTCACAGGGACCGGGGTCTGGCGGCGGCCGGCCGCGACCCCGTACGGCCGGACTGTCACGTACGGCGCGATCGCCGTCGACGTCGGGCGTGCCCGCGCGGCCCGGGCGGTCGGCACCGGACCGTAGGGAAGCCGGGAGTCTCCGGCACAGGTGATTTCGGACGCGCGATCGGGAGGATGTACGTGCGCGACTACGCGGCCGTTCTGGCCGGGCGGGACTTCCGCAGGCTCTGGCTCGGGGCGTCCCTGTCGACCGTCGGCGACGGGATGACCCTGGTCGCCCTGTCCTGGCTGGTGCTCGACCGGTACGGCACCGGGCTGCTCGGGCTGCTCGCGGTGTGCGCCACGGCCCCGGTCTTCGTGGGCGGCTTGGTGGCGGGCCCGTTGCTCGACCGCTTCGACAAGCGCATGGTGCTGGCCGCCGACAGCGTCATCCGGGGCGTCGTCGTGGCGTCGGTGCCGATCACGGCCGCTGCCGGGCGGATGCCTTCCTGGCTGCCGTTCGCCGTGGCCGCCGTGTACGGCCTGCTGAAGATGGTGCCCTTGGCCGGCGTGCCCGCCGCCATCCCCGACCTGGTGGACCCGGCCGGGCTCGACGCCGCGAACGCGCTCGAGTCGGTCGGCTACGCCGTCTCCGGCATCGTCGGATACGCACTCGCCGGAACCCTGGTCGCGACGATGGGCGCCCCGAACGTCCTGGCCCTGGACGCGGCGTCGTACCTGCTGTTCGCGGTCGCGGCCCGCGCGGTCCGGCGTCCGCTGCGGCCGCACCGGGACCCCGTCGACGCCGAGGCGGCGATCGGGAGATCGCGCATGACCTGGGTGGTACGGGACCGGGTGCTGGTGGCCACCACGCTCGCCTTCATGGCGTTCAACGTGGCCGAAGGCGCCCTGGTCCTGGTGACCGGGCCGTGGCTGGCCAAGGACCGGCTGCCGGGCGGGGCGGGAATGCTGGCGCTCCTGCTGGCGGCGCTGTCGGCCGGCGAACTCCTCGGCGGCGTCCTCGCCGGGGCCTGGCGGCCGGGGCGTGACCGGGTGAAGGCCATCGCGGTGGCCCAGATCGCCGCGGCCACCGGGTTCCTCGCCGTGCTCGCCGTACCCGACCGGGTCACGGTGGCGGCCGGCTTCCTGCTGGTCGGGCTGTGCGGCGTGCCGATGACCGTGTGGGCGCAGTCGCTGCGGATGGAGCGCGTGCCCGCGCGGCTGCGCGGCCGGGTGTTCGGCACGCTCCGGACGCTGATGCAGGCCACGCCGCCGCTCGGCGCGGCGCTGGTGACGCCGCTGCTGGGGCGGGGGGACATCACCGCGGCGGCGGTCGGGATGGCCCTCGTCGCCGGCCTGCCCGCGGCGGTGCTCCTGCTGCTGCCCGAGGAGGCCTGCGGCGACGGATCGCAGAGCCTTAATCTAACGCTCGCTGATGATTAGTTAACAAACACACGAGCAATGCATTGCATAAAATCACTAATGATAGCTAGAAGATCGCATGATTCGATGAGGATGTGATCGCTCGCATCCTGACCGTCCTGCTCGTCGCACTGACCGGACTCCTTCCGATGAGATCGGCCGTGGCCTCGCCCGACGACGGCGCGACCGACGGCACCTCCTACGCCAGTCCGCTCACCGCGCTGAGCGGCCAACACCAGTCGCTCGTCTGGCACGACACCTCGAGCGCCGCCGACGCCCTGCAGACCACCATGGGGACCCAGACGACGTTCGCCACGGTGATGGCGAGCGTCAACCATCCGCTCACCTCCGCGAACTGCTCCGCCGCCGAGTCGGCCGCTCGCCCGGTCGCCCCGGCGGCGACCACCGCCCTGTGCTGGGACACCGGCGACGACACCACCGACGGCTGGCACCCCCAGGGCATCACCACCTCGGGCGACGCCGACGACGATGGCGCCTGGGGCGCGTACAAGGTGATCCTCTCGGGCTGGCAGAGCCTGATCTCCGGCCGCTACAACGACGCCCGCATCGCGTTCGTCGACTACACGAACGCGGCCGCGCCCGCCTATCGATGGGTCTACCTCGTGGTGCCGAACGCGGCGGGCACCGACTTCACGGCCGCCAAGGCGCACGTCGGCGGTATGGTCTGGTACGGCGACAAGCTGTTCGTGACCGGGGTCGGCAACACCTCGACCGCCATCCGCGTCTTCAGCATGGCGAACATCCTGCGGGCCACCGACTCATCGTCCGCGATCGGCAAGACCAGCAGCGGCTACGCCGCCTACGGCTACCAGTACGTGATGCCGCAGATCGGCTACTACACCTACTCCGGCGGCACCTGCACGATGTTCGCCGACGGCACCTACCCGTCGTACACCGTCGCCGACAACGACGGCGACGGCACGGCCGGGAACAGCGCGGCCGACTGGGTCGGCAACGGCACCCGTGCCTTCACGAACGACACGACCACGGCCTGCCTCTCCTCGATCTCCCTCGACCGCAGCACGAGCCCCGACACGCTGGTCGCCGGGGAGTACTTCGGCCACGACACCCCGAACCTGCACGGACGCCTGCTGCGATACCCCCTCGGCAGCGGCTACCTGCTCAGCGCCACATCGGGGACCGTCCCGGTCACCGATTCCTACCGGAGCTACGTCGGCGACGTCCAGGGAGTCCTGTCCTACGGCGGGGTCTGGTACGTCTCGCACAGCTGGCTGGATGCCCGCGGCGGGATCTGGCGGCAGACGACGTCGGGCGGCGGCGCGGCCTCGTGCAGTCTGTCCGGCAGCACGGCCCACCAGTGCTGGGCCTGGCATCCCGAGGGACTGACGTACAACTACGCGACCGGCCTGGTCTGGGGACAGACCGAATGGTCCAGCACCGAGTGCGCCGCGCAGTCCCAGACCTGCGGCCGGATGGTGTTCGCCACTCCGCGTACCGACCTGCCCTGACGTGCGGGACCCGCCCGTGCTCCCAGGGCGCGGGCGGGGCCATGACCCTGCGAGGGTCAGCCGTGCTCGGTCAGCAGCTCCAGCACCGCCCGCTCGGCGGGGCCGCGGGTGGCGAGGTCGCCGAAGGCACGGTTCTCGCCCAGCCGGCCGAGCGCGGGCGCGATCGTGATGCCGCGCTCGTACAGTTCGATCACCCGCGGGTCGATGTAGGACGCGCGGGCGACGGCGGGCGTGTTGCCGAGATAGTCGGCGACCTCGCGCACCACACGGGCGACGGCCCGCTTGCGGGTTCCGTCGGCGGCCGCGGCCGGTTCCGAGACCGCCAGGCCGACCGCGGCCAGTACGGTGGTGTCCCAGGCCGGCGGGATGACGAGGGCCCTGAGGCGCGTGAGGGTCTCGGCGCCGCGGATCGGCTTCCCATCTGGATCGACGTACCGGAACCCTCGCCCGCAGCGGATTCGCCGGATGCCCGGGCACCCCAAGTCGCTGCGCGAGAGCTGCACGTCGGTCATCGTCACGGTCCCGCCCTACCCCCGGCTGGGTAAGGCATTCGGGTAGACCGGCATATCTCGCCTTTCCCGGGAAAGGGGCATTCGCACAACACCGACCGGGGGAGGCGAGCGACATGCAGAACGGTCTGCTCTCCGGGGCATTGGCGGGCGCGGCGGGGACCACCGCGCTCAACGCGGTGACGTACGCCGACATGGCCCTGCGGGGCAGGTCCGGCAGCCAGGTCCCGGAACAGCTGGTCGATACGGTCACCGGCCGGGCGGGAGTGCCGCTGGGGGAGGACGAGAAGGCCGACAACCGCCGCCAGGCCCTGGGCGCCCTCCTGGGGTTCGGCGTGGGCATCGGGGTCGGCGCGGCGTACGGCCTGCTCCGCTCTCGGGTCCGGGTGCCGGAACCGCCCGCCGTCCTCGGGCTCGGCGTCGCTGCGGCCATGGCGAGCGACGCCCCGGCCACCGTCCTGGGGATCACCGACCCGCGTACGTGGGGCACCGCCGGGTGGATCTCGGGCGCGGTGCCGCACCTGGCGTACGGGGTCGTCACGGCGGTCGCCTACGAACGGCTCCGCGGTTGATCGACGCGGTGCGTGAGAAGAAACCCGGGTGTCCGAGGGGTACGACCTGGTCAGGAGCAAGAAGCACGGCTGCGTACGGTCGGTGCTCGGCCGGGCGGGGCGACCGACCCGGGCCTGGGCGTACGTCCTGCCTCGGGGGAGCCGCGATGACCGAAGAGGACCTGATTCCGAAGTCCGGCGGACTGTTCTTCGTCGGGAACGCCACCACCGTGATCCGGTACGGCGGGTTCACCCTGCTGACCGACCCGAACTTCGTGCGCCGCGGGCAGCGGGTCCATCTGGGCTACGGCCTCACGACGCGGCGGTTGCTGGATCCGGCGATCTCGATCGACCGGCTGCCGTCGCTGGACGCCGTCGTCCTGTCCCACCTGCACGGCGATCACTGGGACCGGGTGGCGCGACGGAACCTCGACAAGGACCTGCCGGTCGTCACCACCCGCCATGCCGCTCGGTGGCTGAGACCACAGGGCTTCGGCGAGGCCCGTGGGCTGCGCACCTGGGAACAGCACGAGCTCGTCAAGGGCGACCGGGTCGTACGGATCACCGCGGCCCCCGGACGGCACGCGCCGGGGATCCTCCGGCGGCTGCTGCCCCCGGTGATGGGCAGCGTCGTGGAGTTCGGCTCCCGTGGCGGTCAGGTCGACCTTCGCGTGTACATCAGCGGCGACACCCTCATGTACGACGAACTGGCCGAGATCCCGCGCCGGTACCCGGACATCGACCTCGGGATCGTCCACCTCGGTGGCACCAAGGTGCTCGGCGCCCTCCTGGTCACCATGGACGGCCGACAGGGTGCCGACTGGGTCGAGCTGGTGGGCTGCCGCCGGGTGGTCCCGATCCACCACAACGACTACACGGCGTTCACGTCGCCGCTGGCGGAGTTCGACGCCGAGGCGCGCCGGCGCGGCCTGGACGACAAGGTGCGGGTCGTACAGCGCGGAACGGTCATCGCCCTGTGAGGCCCTTGGGATCAGCCGCTGCCGATCGCGATCAGGCCCACGACGCCCAGGGCGTACAGGGCCAGGACCGTACGGCTGTCCACGCCCATTCCCAGCCGTTGCCGCCGGGGCCGGAAGATGAGCCCCGCCATGTAGACGAGGGTGAGCAGGGCGCCGAGCGCGGTGAGGTAGATGTCGGACCGGTGCGCGGCGGGCAGCACCGGCCGGCCGGAGATCAGCGACGCGGCCAGGAACAGCACGGGCAGGAACGCGTTGCCGCCGAAGATGTCGCTGATCGCCAGCTGGTAGTCGCCCATCCGGGTGGAGGTCAGGCCGGTGCTGAGCTCCGGGAGCGAGGTGGCCGCCGCCAGGACGGTGGCGCCGAACACCACCCCGCTCATACCGAGCCGGCCGAAGAACTCGTCGCCACTGCGCTCGATGACGACGCCGGCGACCAACGTGGCGAGCGCGGCGACGCCGAACACCAGCGCCGCGCGCCCCGTACTGATCCCCGACGACGTCGCCTGCGCCTCCTTCTTGGTCTTGGAATGCCCTTTGGGGTCGGGCTGGGTGTCGGGGGCGTCACCGTCCTCATTCCAGGGCAGTCCCTCGCCCGCCCGCTTGAGCAGCAGGAGCCCGGCCAGCCAGACGACGGTGATCAGGACGGACGCGGGCGCGAACCGGGCGAGGTCCAGGTCGCCGGGGAGCGGCGGCCTCCGCACCGCCGGGCGAAATTCGTGGGGGCCGACGGGAACAAACGGGACCGAGGGAGCGGTTACACCTCTCGTGGCCGGTGTGCCTGGTGTCCCCGGGCCTCATCTATCGCCTTCGCGGAATACCGTTCGGCTGGAGCCGCGTTGTGCCTTCGCCGCGAGGCGACCCGCACACCGGTACACACATCGAGGGCCCTGCCGGGCGACGCCCCGGCAGGGCCCTCGTCCTGTCACCGCCCGCGCCGACGGCCTCACGGCCGAGGTTGACGGATCGGCCCGTCCGGATCGGCCCGTCCGGGTCGGTCACGCTGCGGGCCGTACCGGCCGTGGCCGGTCAGATCGCCTGGCAGGCGCCGGTGTCCTCGACAAAGCGCAGGCGCGGCCTGTCGGCGCAGAGCGGCCGTACGAGATGCGCGATGTCGTCCGGCCGATCGAGCCCGCCCTCGAGCCGGCGCAGCCTCCGCAGCGCGATGCCCTCGCGCAACGCCCAGGGACAGACGTCCAGACGGCTCAGGCCGAGCGCGCTCATGATCTCGTCGGCGACGATGGCGCCGGCGAGGATGTGGCGGGCGCGGGACCGCGAGACGCCCCGGAGCCGCGCGCATTCTTCGCTCGTCAGACCGGCCAGGCGGGGGATCCGGCGGCGAAGCGCCGTCCGCTCCAGCACCTGGCGGCCGTCCGCCTTCGCCCCGCCGGAGAGCCTGGCGAGTTGAGTGAAGATCTTCGAGGTGGCGACCGCGTGATGGCCGGACGACCCGTCGGTCAGCCGGTCGACGCCGTAGGCGGCCAGCCGGTCCGCGACGTGCGCGCGGAGCCGCTCGACGTGCTTGCCGCGCGGAGGATCGCAGGGCAGGTGGTCCCGCGTGAGCCGGCGCCCAGCGGCATCGACAGCGCGGCGTCTGCCTCGGCGCCGTCCCCGGTGGCGATCTCCATGGAGCCGCCGCCGATGTCCGCCAGCACGATCGGCCCGACCGACCAGCCGTACCACGCGCGCACGCCCACGAACGTCAGCCGCGCCTCGTCCTCACCGGACAGGAACCCCAGCTCGACGCCGGTCTCGGCGGCGACGCGCCCGAGGATCTCCTCCCGGTTGGCGGCGTCGCGGATCGCGGACGTCACGAAAGGGATCAACTCGACGGCGCCGATGCGCGCGGCCTCGTGTGCCGTCGCGGCCACCGATGCCACCACCCGGTCGACCGCCGCGTGGCCGATCCGGCCACCGGCCGTGGTCGCCCCGGCCAGGCGGGTCGGCTCCTTGGCGGACACCACCGTCCGGATCGGACCGCCCGCGACCAGATCCACGACCTTCAGATGGGCGGCATTGGACCCGACGTCCAAGATGGCGGTGCGCATGTCCGCCTGACTACCCGGGTCAACGGCAAGTAATGCATGATGCCCGGTTAGCGCGGTGCCGAAACGACGCTTTCGGCAGCGCTCCCGCCGGTCCGGGTAGGGTCTGTCCCATGGCGGCGGATCAGGAGACCGTACGGGTCGATGTGTGGATCTGGTCGGTACGGCTGGTGAAGACCCGCTCGCTGGCCACGGCCGCCTGCCGGGCCGGTCACGTCCGGGTCAACGACGAGCGCGTCAAGCCGGCCGCCGCCGTACGGCCCGGTGACCGCGTGCGGGTTCGCCTCGCCGGACGGGAGCGGATCGTCGAGGTGCGGCGCGTCGTACGCAAGCGGGTCGGCGCGCCCGTCGCCGTCGAGTGCTACACCGACCACAGCCCGCCGCCGCCCCCGCGCGCGGCCCTGGTCCCGATCGCCCGGCGCGAGCGCGGCGCCGGGCGGCCCACCAAGCGCGACCGCCGAGAGATCGAGCGACTCCTCGGCCGCCGCCAGGGCTGACCACGCCCGCCGACCGGCGCCGTCGCCCGCGTGAGTGCCCGCGGTCGGCCCGTCGGACCCGCGTCAGCGGACCTTGAGGGCGAGTCGACCCGCGTTGGTGCACGTCTCGGCCGGTGCCGGCGCACCCCGTCGGGCCCGCGTCAGCGGACCTTGGGGGCGATCGACCCGCGTTGGTGCACGTCTCGGCCGGTGCCGGCGCACCCCGTCGGGCCCGCGTCAGCGGACCTTGGGGGCGATCGACCCGCGTTGGTGGACGCCGTCGGCCGGTGCCGGCGCACTTCGTCGGCCCGTCGGCCCGTCGGCTTGC
Source organism: Actinoallomurus acanthiterrae (assembly GCF_054775715.1). Lineage (NCBI taxonomy): Bacteria > Bacillati > Actinomycetota > Actinomycetes > Streptosporangiales > Thermomonosporaceae > Actinoallomurus > Actinoallomurus acanthiterrae. Next base: position 2,038,989 of record NZ_BAAHCO010000001.1, read on the forward strand.
GTGAGTGGGCGGGGTCGGTCCGTCGGGCCTGGGCCAGCGGACCCCGGAGTCGCCCTGCACCAGAGCACGCCGTTTGGCCGTCGGCCCGTGTCAGCGGACGCCGATGGCGGTGACCCCCTGCGTCGTGGGGACGAGGACGAGCGACCCGGCGAGGGTCGGGGAGGCGAAGCGGGTCACCGTGCCGACGCGCCGGGAGGCGATGGAGCTCCCGTCGGACTGGGACAGGGCGTGCAGCACGCCCGCTTCGGTGTCGAGGGTCCACACCGCGCCGCCGCCGACGACCGGCGATCCCTTGATGGCGGCTCGCGCGGTCCAGACCCGGCGCAGGTCGCCACCGGAGGAGACATCGACGCGCTGCAGGCCGTTCTCACAGGGCAGGAACGCGGAGAAGCCGGACCGGGCCATCCCGCCGAAGGCGACGCAGCCGGGCAGGGAGGCGCGCTGGCCGCCGATCCCCCCGAGGTCGCGCGCGTCGAGCAGGTAGATGTCGCCCGTCTTGCCGGCGATGAGCACCCGCCCGCCCGGGAGCAGAAGGGGGCCCGTCGAGCCGAGATCCTGGTCCTCGCTGTTCTCCGAGCCCCAGTTCTTCGGCGCGAAGTACGACAGGCGGCGGGACAGGTCGGGGGACAGCCGCAGCACCGAGTCGCTGCCGTCGTAGGCCCCGCCGACGCTCGCGCCGTTCCCCACGGCGACATAGACGTCGCCGGACGCGCCGATGGCCGGGCCGGACGGCGCCCAGATGCCGCCCATCCGGCTGGTCGGAACGGCGTACGAGGCGACCGGGCCGTGGCCGTCGGTCCGGGACGCGGCGACGTAGCCGAGGTAGTTCCCGCAGTCGCCGGCGAGGCCGCCGAACGGCACGTACACCCGGCCGCCGGCGACCGCGAGGGCGCCGCGCTGCTGTTCCGCCGTACGGTCGCGGCCGGCCGCGACGTCGAGGCCGCGCGTGAACCGCACGCCGCCGTCGGCGGCGTTCAGCGCCACCAGGGTGTGCTGCGCGCCGGTGGTCTCGGTCGCGACGAACACGGTGCGCGTCGTGGCGTCGTACGCCGGCGTCCCCGTGATCCCGAGCGGGTCGATGTTCCCGCAGGGCAGCGTCGACTGCCGCACGGGCGTGCCCAGGTGCCGCTTCCAGACCTGCCGCCCCGTCGCCAGGTCGAGCGCGTAGACGGTGTCGTTCTCCGTGCCGACGTACGCGGTGCCGCCGACGACGACCGGCTGCCCGTACACCGCGCCGTCGAGCCGCGCGGTCCAGGCGTCCGCGAGCGTACGTGGTGCGGGGAAGCCGGCGGCGTACCCGGAGCGGTCGTTCGACCCGTGGTACGTCGGCCAGGACACGGCCGTACGCGCCGGCGCCGAGGCGCTCCCGGCGATGCGGCTCGGCGACGGTGAACGGGCGTCCGCTCTCGACTCGTCGCCGGAGCCGCATGCCGCGGCGGCGGTGAGGACGATGAGCGCTACACCGTACGCGATCCTGCTCATGGCCCATTCTCACCACAGCCGGTCGTCCGCAGAGGGCGTTCGGCCATCGTGTCGCGGATAACGCGCATCCCGAGCGCGATCGCGGCGCCCGCCGCGGCGCCGGCGGCCACGTCGCCGGGATAGTGCGCGCCGGTGTAGAGCCGCGAGTACGCGACCACCGCCGCCAGGCACGCGACCGGAACACCCACGCGCCATGGCGCCTCGCACATCAGCGTGGTGCCGAACGCCGCCGCGGCCGCGCTGTGCCCCGAAGGGAAACCGGGACTGTCGGGAACCCGCCCCGGCCGCCGGTGCGACGAGGCCGGCGGGCGGCGCCGGTCGAAGACCCACATGCGCGCCACGTTGGCGGCCACTCCGGCCACCGTCATCGCCGCGACCGCCCGTCCCGCGGCCCGCCGCGACCGCCGGTCGCCACCGGCCGCCAGCAGCGCCGCGATCAGCCACCAGATCAGCAGTTGATCCGCGGCCCGCGAGGCCCGCGGCATGACCTCGTCCAGGACTCCGCCGCCGGCGGATGTCACCATCCGCAGCAGGCGCTCGTCGGCCCGGCGCCACCACCGCACTCCGGTCCTCCCATCGCTCGGCCTCCACCAGGTAATGAGGTGGGGCTTACCCGGAGTACGCGCCGACTACCGGGACGGGGTCACCGGAGGTAGTCCGGGTAGCCGTACCCGACGACCTCGGAGACGGGGCGGACGCGAATCTTGACGGCCTCGTCGGTGTTGCCCTCGACGGTCTCGATCGTCCCGTCGTGATCGTCCTTGACCACGAGACCGACGTGTTCGATGCCGTCGACGGTCTTGTCGCCCGAGAAGGAGAAGAAGACGACGGCGCCGGGTCTCGGGGCGGCGCCCCACCGGCCCCGTTGCTGGAACCACTGGGCGTGGGTGTGCGTGAACGCGTCGACTCCGATGCCCGGCGCGCCGGCCCGCGCGCCGACCCAGGAGACGAACATGTCGCACCAACTGGCGTCGGCGTAGTCGCTGATCTTCCCGCCGTACCGCTGGGCGCCCGTCTGGGCGGCCGGGGTGGACATGAACCACTGGTTGAACTTCGTGCCCCCGGCGGCGTCCGCCGTCGTGCCGACCTGCGAGAGCGCGACCTTCAGCACGTCGGTGGCGGACGCCGTCTGGAGGTGACCCTTCAGCACGATCATGTGCCTGAGCACGGTGTCCAGGTCCGGGACCGGGTTGTGGTCGGCCGCCGCGGAGGCGGGGATACGGGAGTACGGGGCCGCACTCACGGACAGCTCGGTGGCCACGGCGGCGCCGACGATGGTGATACCGGCGATCGCGGCCTTGAGCGCCGCGCGCTTCAGCCCGGACGGAGGGGGATGTCGAGCGGACACAGGGGTGCTCCTTCGGCTTCCATGCCGCTTACCGGGTTAGCTGACGGGTTCGGGCGTGGAAGCTGCCCTACGGCACGATGTGCCGATTCACCCCGATGACTTGGTGGGTCCCCGGCTCCGCGAGGTGCGGACTCAGCGGGCGCTCGCTCGTGCGAGCGGCTCGTACAACAGCGTAAGTCACGCGTCAGGGCGCCACCGCTTCGGCGAGCGCGCGGAAGATGAGTGCGGTCGAGGTGGCGCCGGGGTCCTGGTGGCCTTGGCTGCGGGGCCCGAGGTAGGAGGCGCGGCCCTTGCGGGCGATCATGGGGATGGTGGCGCGCATGCCCGCTTCCGCGGCGTCCGCGGCGGCGGAGGCGGACGCGCCGAGGGCGGCTCCGCCGCGCACGGCCTTCTCGAACGCTTCCACCGCCGGACCGAAGGCATCGATCATGGTCTTGTCCCCGGGGCGGGCGGCACCCAGTTTCTGCACCGCTTCCAGGCCCGCCCGCAGCGCTTCGAGCAATTGTTCGGCGGTCACGCTCGGTTCGGTGAGTTGCCTGCCGATGGCGCGGAACGCCATCCCGTACAGGGGGCCCGCCGCACCGCCGACGCTCGACGCCAACGCGGTACCGGTTTTAGTGAGAATTTCCCCTATCGTGCCGAATTCTTTGCCATTGAGCGTGCTTTGCACGACGGAGAAGCCGCGCTGCATGTTGACGCCATGATCGGCGTCGCCGATGGCCGCGTCCAGCCGGGTGAGATAGTCGGCATCGCGGTATATCGCCGCGGTGATCCCCTGCACCCACGCCAAGGTCGTCTCGATGTCCATTTCGCTGTCCAAGGCGGTGAGTCTGGTGACATCGTTACCGACCAGGCTAAGGGTCACGGCAACCGGATGGCCGGGCGGCACCGAAGAAGGTGACCGCGGAAGCGGCAGCCCAGGGACGCTCGTCGACCCTGTGATCAGAAGCCGGTTCATGGATGCTGAACCGAGTTCGCAGACCCCGAAGTCCGACCGCCGTCCCGACATCTCGGCCGACGACGGTCCCGTAAGAGCGCAGGGGAGTTGCGGCCCGGCGTCTGTCTCGCATGCTGAGCGCGGATGGAATCCGCGGGCCGTTCGCTATTGCTGAACCGAATTCAGAGTTCTAGATTGATGTTCATAACAACTTGCCGATCGTCCCTCACCCCCGATGTCCGGTGGGGCGGTCGAGCCGCTGCGGAAGATCGGCAGCGGATGATCTCCTGCTCCCGGCAACGACGACAGGCGGCAGGCCGGCGGCCATTTCATCGATGGCGATCAGGGATATGCCCTTTCCGGCCAGAGGAGATCGGGTGATCTGCTGACGTGGAGAGGAAATGGGAACAGCCGCAACGTGCCGGCCGGTGGGGAACCTGCCGACGGAGATGACGAGTTTCATCGGCCGCGAGCGCGAACTCGCGGAGGTGAAGCGGCTCCTGGGCGCCGGCCGTCTGGTGACGCTGACCGGCGTCGGCGGCGTGGGCAAGACCCGCTTGGCGTTGAGCGCCGCGACCGACGCCCGGCGGGCGTTCCCCGACGGGGTGTGGCTGGTCGACCTGGTCGCGTCGGAGACGCCGAAGTCACCCGTACGGATGGTCGCGGAGACACTCGGCCTCCGGAACGTCGAGGACCCGGCCGGGTTGGCGCGGCGTCTCGCCGGAAAACGGATGCTGCTCGTGCTGGACAACTGCGAGCACCTGATCGACGAGTGTGCGGTCCTGGTGGGGGACCTCCTGTGCCAGACGACCGACGTGCGGATCCTGGCGACCAGCCGGCAACTTCTCCGCGCCAACGGGGAGCACGTCCTGGAAGTGCCGTCGCTTCCCGTGCCGGAGAGCGATGCGGCGTCGGCGGACACGGTGCTGCGGTACGCGGCGGTGCGCCTGTTCGGTGAGCGGGCGTCGGCCGTCGTGCCGGAGTTCGCCGTCTGCGACGAGAATGCCGCGGCGGTGACGAGGCTTTGTCATCGGCTGGACGGCCTCCCGCTCGCGATCGAGTTCGCGGCGCTGCGGCTGCGGATCCTGTCGGTGGAGCAGATCGTCGATCGGCTGGACCAGTTCTTCCGGCTCCTCCGCTGCGACTCTCCGGTCGTGAGTCCGCGCCAGAAGTCGTTGCGCGGGCTGATCGACTGGAGCTACGACCTGTGCTCGGCCGAGGAACGGACGCTGTGGGCCCGGCTATCGGTCTTCTCCGGCGCGTGCGATCTGGAGACGGCGGAACAGGTATGTGACGACGGCATCCTCGCCGACGCCGTCCTGGAGGCGGCGGCCGGCCTGGTGGAGAAGTCGATCCTCGGCAGGGAGCCCGACGGCTCCCGGACGCGGTACCGGCTGCTGACGGCACTGCGCCGGTACGGGCAGGACCGGCTGGTCGAGTCGGGTGAGGAGCAGGCCGTACGGCGGCGGCACCGCGAGTGGTACCGGGACCTCGCCGAGCAGGCCGGAGCCGAGTGGTTCGGCCCTCATCAGGTCGAATGGCTCGATCGGATGGCCGGCGAAGAGGCCGAGTGGGTCGCCGCGCTGGAGTCCTGTCTGGACGAGCCGGGCGAGGAGCGGACCGCCCTGGAGATGGCCGCCGCGTTGGGGAGCCATCCGCTGTCGTTCTCCTCGCTGGGCGACGGCCACCGCCTGCTGCAGCGGGCCCTCGCCGCAGACCCTTCTCCCAGTACCGCACGGGCCAGGACGTTGTGGGCCGACGCCTGGCTGTGCCTGCGGCGCGGCGACCTCCCGGCGGCGGCGCCGCTGCTGGAAGAGTGCCGCGACCTCGCCGAGCGGCTCGACGACCAGGCGCAGCTGGCCGGGGTGGTCCACCTGACCGGTCTGGCGGCGGTGCTGAAGGAGGACTTCCCACGCGCCTGCGCGCTCCTGCGCCGGGCGCTGGCCTACTATCGCGCCGCGGGAGACCACGGGCGGGCGTGGACCGCGCTGCTGCACCTGGCCACGGCCGCCGTCTTCATGGGCGACGCCCGAGCCACCGACCTGTGCCGGGAATCCGAGGAGATGTGCGAGTCGGCCGGTGCCCGATGGTCCCGCCGGGAAGCACAGTGGATCACCGGTGTGGACCTGTGGCGACGCGGTGACGCCCGGGCCGCGACCGGCGTGATCCGCCAGGCCCTGCGTCCGCCGCGTGTCCCCTCGGAGAGCCTGGGCCTCGCGTACTGCGTCGAAGCGCTGAGCTGGATCGCTGCCGATCAGGATCAGCACGAATACGCGGCCGAACTGCTGGGCGCCGCAGACTCCCTCTGGCGGTCGGCCGGGGCGTGGCTGCCCGCACTCGGACCGGTGGCGCGTGCGCACACCGACTGCGAGACCGGCCTCAAGCGAACACTCGGCCAGGACGCCTTCGCCGTGGCCCACGCGCGCGGCGCACGGCTCACGCTCGAGCAGGCGATCGCCCGAGCCCGGGACGAAGAGCCCACCGCGTCCAAAACGGCGGGCCGGGCTGAAACGGGCGTCGCCGCCGCCCTCACCCGCCGGGAACGCGAGATCGCGGAGCTCGTCGCGCGGGGCTTCAGCAACAAGGACATCGCCAGCGCCCTCGTCATCGCCCCGCGCACCGCCGAAGGCCATGTCGGGCGCATCATGAACAAGATGGGTTTCACCTCCCGAACCCAGGTCGCCGCCGTGTGGGCCGCGCAATACGGCATCGGCTGACCGCACCGGCCGTCCACCGGAAAGCCGGAAGGCGATTCATCATTGACGAACGCCGTTCAGGCAGGCCCGTACGGCAAAGGCGTTCTCCGGTCAGCCGGCACGCCGGGTACGGCCGCGGGTGGCTCCGAGCTCCCGCGAGAGATTGCGCCCGGTCTCCCGCACCGCCACCGCGATCTCCTCCTGCCGGGACTCGGACAACAGCCGCTCGACCGGACCCACCACGCCGATGGCGCCCGCGACATCGCCGGAGCGGGCGAACACCGGTGCCGCGACGCCGGCGTCGCCCAGGGCGGACTCCTGATCCTCGATCGTGTACCCGACGCTCCGCGCGCCCGCCAACTGCTCCGCGAGCACCTCGGGGTCGCTCACACTCGCGCCGGTCAGCACGCCCAGCTCACCGCCGAGCAGCTCCGTCTCCGTGGCCTCGGGCCCGAACGCCACGATCGCCTTGCCCAGCGCGCAGGTGTTCCAGGGGATCGTGGCGCCGACCTCCAGGATCTGGACCGCTCCCTCGGGCCGGAAGACGTGATGGACCACCAGCACATGATCGCCGGTCAGCACCCCGACCCAGATCGCCTCGTTCACCCGCGTCGCCAGCGCGTCGGCCCAGACCATGGACCGGGTGCGCAGCTCGTGACCGTCGAGATAGGCGTTGCCCAGCCGCACCAGCCCGGGACCCAGGGCGTACTTGCTGGACTCGGGGTCCTGCACGACCAGCCCTTCGGTCTCCAGCGTGCGGAGCAGCGCATGGGCGGTCGGCTTGGCGACCCCGATCCGCTCCGCGAGCTCCGTCACGCCCAGCCTGGGGCCGGTGGCCGCGAGCTCGCGCAGGATCTGAGCGGCGCGTTGCACTGACTGGATCATTGCCCGTCCGTGCTTTCGTCATCGGCGAACCAGGTTCCGCGAACCAGATTATCGTTCCGCCGCCCGCGATGGCGGGCTCTCCTCGCGTCGCATGCGGAAAAGCAGGTCGGCGGGTTGATCGGCGCGGGGTGTAGGGTCCGTGTACTACGCGTTGTAGTTGTTGGTGAGGTCATGCGTCCGCCTGGGTGGTTCCGCCTGCTGCGCGCCGGGGTTTTCGCCGCGGTGTGCGTCGTGCTGTCCCTGGCCGGGCACGACCTGATGGCCTCGCGTCCGGCACCGGCCTGGGCTGGCTGGGCGGCACTGGCGGGACTGACCGCGGTCGGTTACTGCCTGGCCGACCGGCGGCGGCCGGCCTGGTGGATCCTGCTCGCGGTCGAGGTCGCGCAGGCCTGCCTGCACCTGTGGTTCACCTGGTGCACCTCACCGGATCCCGGTACGGCTCCGGGAAGACCGGCCATGACGATGCACGGCGGCGTTCATCACGTGGTGAATACCGGGACGGCGAGCCAGGGCGGCGGCGCGTACGGCCTGGGCATGACGGGCGCGCACGCGCTCGCCGGAGTGCTGGTGGCGCTCTGGCTGTACGCCGGCGAACGAGCGCTGTGGCGCGCACTGGGCGTGGCCGCGGAGGCGTTGCTCGATCCCGCGCTGCGGGTGTTCGCCCTGCTGGTGCTCGCCGACGCCGTGGTGGACCGGCGTCCGCGCGGTACGGCGGACCGGCGGGGTGCGGACGAGGCGCGGCCGATCGTGGCCGCCCTGCGCCACGTCCTCGTACGGCGTGGCCCTCCTCGGGACAGCGGTCTTCTCACCTTTATGTGATCACGGTCCTCAACGGTGCCCGCGACGCTCGTACGCGTCGTGGCGCCGTCTTCACCCGGTCTCGCCCGTACGAGGTGACCGGGATGTTCGCGATGTCCGCGGGATGAGGGAACAGGCCGTGGTCGCGTTCCCCTGTTCGCATGTCCTCCCGAGGAGCATCATGTCCTTCCCGCACGCCACCGGACGCCTGCTGACCGGCGCCGGCATCGTCACGGCCACCGTCGTCGCGCTCGCCCTGCCCGCCGCCGCGCACGTCACCGTCAACCCGAAGATCGCCGAGCCGGGCGGCTACGCCACCTTCGGCGTCAAGGTCCCCAACGAGGAGGCCGACGCCGACACGACCAAGGTGCAGTTGTTCCTGCCCACCGACCACCCGATCGCCTCGGTGTCGGTCCAGCCGGTGCCCGGCTGGACGGTCGAGTCGGTCAAGGGCCGCCTGCCCAAACCGATCAAGGTCGAAGGCGGTGAGCTGACCGAGGCCGTCACCCAGATCACCTGGTCCGGTGGGAGGATCGAGCCGGGGCAGTTCCAGCAGTTCGGCATCTCCCTGGGCCCGCTGCCCACCGACACCGCGAAGCTGTATTTCAAGGCGCTGCAGACGTACACGGACCACAGCGGCAAGACCCACGTGGTGCGCTGGATCGAAATGCCGAGCGGGAACACCGAACCGGAACACCCGGCCCCGTCGATCACGCTGGCCAAGACCACCGCGCCGCAGCCGACGAAGATCGTGAAGAACGGCGGTGACGGCACGGGTACCGCGCTCGGGGCCGCCGGTCTGGTGGCCGGGTTGCTCGCCTTGGGCACCGCCGTCTTCGCGCTGCGCCGGTCCCGCGCGTAAGGCGGGTTCGCGTTTCCGCGTCCGCCGGGTAGGTCCTTACCCGGCGGACAAGGCGATGCCGTCGAGGGTGTCGATGGTCTCCCGGTCGAGGTGGACGTCGCCCGCCGCGATGTTCTCCTTCATGTGGGCAGGGTCGACGGTGCCCGGGATGAGCAGCGTGTGTGCGTAGGTCGCGAGCAGCCACGCCAGGCCGATCTGGGCGGGCGTCACCCCGAGGGACGCGGCGGTCGCGATCACCACCGGATGCTCGGTGACCTTGGGAATGCTGGGAAACGCCGAGCCGAGCGGGAAGAACGGCACCCACGCGATGTCGTGCTCACGGCACACGTCCAGCACCGGCCCGCTCACACGGTCGAGGAGGCTGTAGGCGTTCTGCACGCAGGCGATCCCGGCGGGCAAGGCGTGGCGCAGCTGCTCGGCGCTGACGTTGCTCAGTCCGATGCTGCCGATCTTGCCCTCGTCCCGCAGGGCGATGAGCTCGGCGAGCTGGCTGTCGAGGTCGACGACCTGGTCGCCTTCGGCCAGAATGCCGGGCGGAGCGTCGGCGCGGCGCAGGTTGACCACGTCCAGCCGCTCGACGCCCAGCGTGGCGAGGTTCGCCTCCACGCCCGCGCGCAGCTGCTCGGGCCGCTGGGCCAGGACGAGGCCGGCCTGATCGTCGTGTTCCGCGCCGACCTTGCTCACCAGCACCAGGTCCTCGGGGTACGGCGCCAGGGCGTCGCGGATCAGCTCGTTGCAGCGGCCGGCGGCGTAGAACTGCGCGGTGTCGATGTGGTTGACGCCCTCATCGACGGCGTAGCGCACCATCGCGATGGCCGACTCGGGATCGGGGGCCGGGCGGCCGTGTCCGCCCGCCACATGCATCGCCCCGAAACCGATCCGGGCGACCCGGCGGCCCGCGAGCGTGGCGTTGCCTCCCGGGGCCTTCGGCGTGCTTCCGGCTGTGCTCATGAGAACGCTCCCGTCCGTCGATGGCGTAGTCTCACTGATTCGGAGGAGCCTCCGATACGCCGAGGCTAGCACAACCGGAGGACCCTCCGATTGGCCGGGAAGCCGCCGGACCGACCCGCCTGGGCGGCTCAGTGGACGGATGCCTCGGTGAACGCCGCGGTCGTGAGGGCGGTCGCCGTCCGTACCGCGCTCGCGATCGCGTCGTCGACCGAAAGGCCGCACAGGTCGGTCAGCGTGAACAGCGCCTCGGCGCTGACGACGATCGCGAGGCCTCGTTTGAGGTCGGTCATCGCCGCAGGGGTGAGACCGGCGTCCTCGAAGGGCGCCAGCGCGTAGTCGATCAGGCCGAAGCGGACGCCGGGGCGGGCCGTCGGGTGCGCGGGTGCCGTGATCGTCTGGGAGATCATCGCGCGTACTGCACCCTGATACGCGTGGACCCCGCGCAGCAGGTACTCACAGGCGAAGGCGACGCGCTCCGCAGGGTCGGCCGAGTCGGCGACCGGCGCGAGGGCCTCCGCCGGTTCTGGCCACGCTCCCGCCAGGGACTCCCGCAGAAGCGAGACCAGGTCGGGGAAGTAGCGGTAGGCGGTGGCCTCGGAGACCAGGGCGGTCCGCGCGACCTGCGGCATCGTGACCTCGGCGCCGGAGCGGGTGAGTTCGCGGCAGGCGTCGACGATGGCCTTGCGCGTGCGGGCCTTCTGGTTCGCGCGCCCCGTGGTGCTGCTGTCGACCATCGGCAGGTGACCTCTCTCGTCGTGGCGGGTATGCCTCCTTATGAGAGTGTACTTGCATGAAGGATGAGTGGCTTGTACCGTAACGAGAGTTAACTCTCATGAAGGAGGCGTCATGGCCAAGGTTTCGATCGTCGGTCGCGATGGCGGCGAAGTCGTGCGGCTGGGACCCACCACCATGCGGATCCTGGAGGACGGCAGCACCACCGGGCACCGCCTCGGAATCGGCGAGATCACCGTCGCTCCGCACACCGACGGCCCGCCCCAGCATCGGCACGGCCGGCACGACGAGGGCTTCTACGTCGTCTCGGGTACCGCCCGGTTCACGGTCGGCACCACGACGTACGACGCACCGGCCGGCACCCTCGCGATGATCCCGCCGGGTGCTCCGCACACCTTCGCCAACCCCACCGACGAGCCACTGGTGCTGCTGAACACCTTCACTCCCGACCTGTACGTGCAGTACTTCCGCGACCTTCGAGAAATGATCGAGCAGGGCGGGACGCTGACCCCGGAGGCGACCGTGAAGGTCATGAGCCGGTACGACACCGAGCCGGCCACCGACTACGCCGACTGACGAGCACACCGCGACGCCGACCGCGCCGCCGCCCTCATCCCACTCTCTTCAGGAGACTCACCTGCCCATGGCCACATACACGCTGTCCACCTCCTTCGGCGACATCCCCCTCACCGTTCCCGAACGCGGGCAGGGCCGCCCCGTCCTGCTGCTGCACGGCGGTGCGGGCCCGAGCTCGGTCGCCGGGTTCGCCGACCTCATGGCCGAGCGCTCCCCGCTACGGGTGCTGACCCCCGTCAATCCCGGCTTCGGCGGAACCCCGCGCCCTGACGGGCTCGACTCGATCCGGCGACTCGGCGAGCTCTACGGCCACCTGCTCGACCATCTCGACCTGCGAGGCGTGACCGTCATCGGCAGCTCGATCGGTGGCTGGGCCGCAGCGGAGCTCGCACTGTGCGCGAGCGAGCGCGTCGAACGGCTCATCCTGGTCGACGCCGTCGGTCTGGAAAGCGCCGAACACCCCGTCGCCGACTTCTTCTCCCTCACGTTCGACCAGATCGCCGACTTCAGCTACGCGAACCCGGACGCCTACCGGATCGACCTCGACGCGCTGACCGACGCGCAGAAGGCCGTCACCGCGGGCAACCGGGCGGCCCTGCAGGCCTACGGCGGCCGGTCGATGTCCGACCCGAGCCTGGCAGAACGCCTGGCCGGCACCACCGTCCCCACTCTCGTCGTCTGGGGCGAGGCGGACCGGATCGCGACACCGGCCTACGGCAAGGAGTACGCCGCCGCCATCCCCGGCGCCGCCTTCCACCTCATGCCGGACGCCGGGCACCTCCCGCAGATCGAGACCCCGGAGGCATTGCTGGCCATCGTCGACCGATTCATCGGCGACCGGTCGGCCTGACCGGCCGGTCGAAGCACGGAAGCGCCGGCCGTACGTGAGCAGGCATCACGAGAAGCTCTCCACGTACTCCTCGGCCGGTCCGAGTTCGGGCTTGTCTCGTAGCTCGATTCGGTCGCCGAAGCGTTCGAGTTCGAGCACGGTGATGGTGTTGGTGCCCGGCCACAGGACCGGCGCGGGGAGGTACAGCGTCACCTGGGGGCCGATCTCCCAGTAGCGGCCGAGCAGGAAGCCGTTGATCCAGACGAAGCCCTTGCCGAAGCCCGGCAGCGCGAGGAACGTGTCGGCGACCTCGTCCACGGTGAAGCGCGCGGTCGCGAAGCCGGGCGCTCCGGCCGGGGCGGCGGCGGACGCGGCGCGGCGCACGTCGTCCCGCGACCACTCGTCGAGCGGCAGCCCGTACATGGCCCAGCCGTGGACCAGGCGGCGTCCGACCTGCACCCCGCCGAGGACGCCCTTCCCCTGGCCGAGCAGTGGACCGTAGTTGATGCGTCCCTGATTCTCGACCAGCAGCTCAAGTCGTACGTGTCCGCCTGTGCCGTCGACGTGGAGCGAGCCGACCTCCTGGTCGAGTACTCCGGCCGGTGCGCCGTCCACGAAGACCTGCGCCCGATCGTGGAGTCCGCGGACCGTCAACTCCTGCGTGCCGCGCGGCAGCCGTGGGCGTGCCTGGTAGAGCACCAGGCCGGAGGCCTGCCCCAGTTCTTCGAAGCTGAGCGGGTGCGGCGATTCGGTGGTTTCGGAGATCTCGGTGAGCGAGCCCAGCAGGCCGGCGCCGCGGGTGACGGGGATGGAGCGGGGGGCCAGGAGCGACGGTTCGGCGGGCAGCGGCCGGTACGGCGAACTCGTGACCGCGTCCAACCGGTCGCGGAGCGCGAAGAACTTCGGGGTGAGCGCACCGTGTTCGGAAATGGGGGCGTCGGAGTCGTAGCTGGTCACGGTGGGCTGGATGGCGTGGCCGTCGTGGTTGGCGCCGGCCCACAGGCCGAAGTTGGTGCCGCCGTGTGCCATGTACACGCTGACCGAGCCGTCGGCGTCGAGAATCTCGGTGAGCGACGTGGCGGCGCTGCGCGGCGAGCGCACGTGGTGCTTCTCGCCCCAGTGATCGAACCAGCCGTTCCAGAACTCCGCGCAGATGAAGGGTTCTCCCTCGCGGCGTGAGCGCAGCAGGCGGGCCGCCTCGGCCGCGTGGGAGCCGAACGTCACCGTCGCGAGCTCACCGGTCACGGTCCCGGCATCCAGCATCAGGTCGGTCGGCCCGTCCGCGGTGTACAGCAACTCGGTGATTCCGCGTTCGACGAGGGCGTCGCGCACCCATCGCGGGTAGGCGGAGTCGTCGCCGTAGCTGCCGTACTCGTTCTCGATCTGCACCGAGACGATCGGGCCGCCGCGGCTCGCCTGCATCCCGGCGAGCCGGGGGATCAGGGCGTCGAACCAGCGGGCGACCTCATCGAGAAAGGGCTGGTGGGCCGAGCGGAGTCGCATGCCCGGTGTGCCGGTCAGCCAGGCGGGCAGGCCGCCGTTGTCCCACTCGGCGCAGATGTACGGTCCGGGGCGGACGATCGCGTCCAGTCCGGCCGCGGCGGCGAGTTCCAGGAACCGTTCGACATCGCGCCAGGCGTCGAAGCGGATCCGTCCGCGGTGGCGCTCGTGGAAGTTCCACGGGACGTAGGTGTCGACCGCGTTGAGTCCCATGGCCGCGATGCGGTCCAGCCGGTCCGCCCACTGCGCCGGATGGACCCGGAAGTAGTGGAGCGATCCGGCCAGCACGCGGTGCGGATGTCCGTCGCGTCGGAGCCGGCCGTCGGGATAGGACAGGATCGCGCCCGGCCGAGTCGTGGGGATAAGGGTCACTTGACGGCTCCGGCGGTCAGGCCGGCACGCCAGAACCGCTGCAGCGCGAGGAAGGCGACGAGCAGCGGGATGACCGAGACGAACGATCCGATGACGACCAGCGGCGGCGGCACCGCCACATGACTGGCGTTCCAGCCGACCAGCCCGACCGTGACCGGCTGGAGGTGCTCGTCGCTGAGCACCATGGCGGGCAGCAGATAGTTGTTCCAGATCTCCACGAACTGGAAGAGAAGGATCGTCACCAGGGTGGGGAGCATCATGCGCATGCCGAGACTCCGGAAGATGCGGAACTCACCCGCTCCGTCGAGCCGGCCTCGAGCACTTCGTCCGGAACGGCCTGCGTCGCGAAGATCCGGGAGAGGTAGACGCCGAAGGGGCTGACGACGCTGGGCAGCAGCACGGCGAGCGGATTGTCGATCAGGTGGATGCCGGAGAACATCAGGTAGAGCGGCAGGGTGAAGAGGATCTTTGGCACCAGCACGGCGGCGAGTACGAGCCCGAAGAGGTGACCGCGCCCCTTGAACTCATACTTGGCCAGCGCGTATCCGGCCATGGCGGACAGCAGCGTGCCCACCAGGGCGCCGATGCCGCAGTACAGGACGCTGTTGAGCGTCCACCGCCAGAAGATGCCGCCCTCCTGGGCGGTGAGTTTGCCGAGGTTGCCGAAGAGCCCGAAGCCGCCGAACCAGAGCCCGTCGCCGCTGAACTGCCGTCCGAACGGCTTGGTGGCGGCGACCAGCAGCCACCACAGGGGGAAGAGGAAGTAGACGGCGGAGACGGCCAGCGGCACCGACACGAGCATGCGGCTCAGGGGCGTGGTGTCGCGCCGCGGCCGCATCGGGAACGGCCTGCCGGTGACCGCGCTCATGCCCGCTCACCCCGGCCGGTCAGCTTGAAGAACACGAACGACACCACGCCGACGAGCACCGCGAGGATGACCGACTGCGCGGCCGCGTACGGGTAGTTGCCGGCGTTGACGGCCGACTGCGCGGACATGATCGGGGTGAACGTCGACGAGACGGAGCCGCCGGAGATGGGTTGCAGCACGGTCGGCTCGTTGAACAGCTGCGCCGATCCGATGATGGAGAAGACCGCGGTCAAGATGAGGGCGCCGCGTACGGCTGGAATCTTGATGTGCCAGGCGGTCCGGAACGCCGAGGCGCCGTCGATCCTGGCCGCCTCCAGCGTCTCGGCCGGGATCGCCTGCAGGGCGGTGTAGATGATGATCATGTTGTAGCCGGTCCAGCTCCAGGTGACGATGTTGGCGACCGACCACAGGACGGTGCCGTCATGGAAGAACGGGATCTGGGCGCCCAGTAGGTGGTCGATCGGGCTGGACTGGGGCGAGTACATGAACGACCAGACCAGCGCGGCGCTCACGCCCGGGATCGCGTACGGCAGGAAGCTCGAGAGCCGGAAGAGCGCCTTGCCGCGGGCGGACCTGGAATCGATCAGCAGCGCGAGCCCGAGCGCGAACAGGAGCATCACCGGCACCTGAACGACGCCGAACAGTGCCACCCGCCCCAGTGACGCGGTGAAGTCCTTGTCGCCGAACGCCCGCGTGTAGTTGCCGATCGGATCGAAGACCTTCGTCGGTGCCGTCAGTCCCAGGGCGGACCGGTGGACGACGGACAGGCTGCTGACGGCCGCGTAGCCGATCGGCGCCAGGTACATCGCCGCGAAGAGCACCACGAACGGGCCGAGGAACAGCAGCAGCGTGCGCCGGCTCACGCCGGCGCCGCGAACGCCGGCGGACGAACGCTCGGTCGCGGTGGCGACGTTCACGAGGGTCGCGTCGGATGATCGCGGCACGTCGTACACCGCTCCGTGCTCACTGGGCGACACTCAGACCCTGCTTCTTCAGCTCGGCGACCGTCTTGTCCTGGGTGGTCTGAAGGGCGCCCCCGATGGTGCCCTTCCCCGCCCAGGCCTGACCGAGTCCGTCGTCGAGATCGGCGGCGGTCTTCGTCATGATCGGACCCCAGGTCCAGTCCGTGCTGACCTTCGGCGCCGCCTTGGCGAAGACGTCGTAGATCTTCTGTCCGCCGAAGTACGGGTCACCCGCGGTGAGCTGTGGAAGGTCGAGCAGCGACCTCGCCGCCGGGAAGAGGCCGGCCTTGTCGGCCAGCCCGCCGAACGCCTTGCGGTCCGTGCTCATCCAGTGCGCGAACTCCCACGCCGCCTTCGGCGACTTACAGCCCTTGAGCACCGCGGTCGCCGAGCCGCCCGCGTTGCCCACCTGGTCGCCGCCCGCGCTCCACTGCGGCATCGGAGCGACGGCCCACTGACCGGAGCCGTTCTTCGCCCCGCCCTTGATGACGCCGGCCTGCCAGACGGCGCCGACGACCGTGACGATGTCGCCGTTGCCGAGCCCGGTGAACCACGACTGGTCGTACATCGGAGCACCGCTGATCAGACCGCCGCGCACCAGACCCTGCCAGTAGTCCGCGACCTTCCGGTTGGCGTCGGAGGCCAGAGTGACCTTCCAGGAGTCGCCGTCGACACCGAACCAGCCCGCGCCGGCCTGCCAGGCCAGGCCCGCGTAGTCGTAGTCCAGGAAGGGCGAGGAGATGAACCGGTGCGGATCGGAAGCATGGACCTTCTCGGCGTCGGCCTTGTACTCGTCCCAGGTGGCCGGTGGCTTGAGGCTCAGCTTGTCGAACACCTTCTTGTTGTAGAAGAGGGCCATCGGACCCGTGTCGACGGGAGCGCCGTAGACCTTGTCCTCGAGGGAGACCGACTTCCAGGTCGCCGGCTGGAACTCGGCCTTGCTCGGGTTCGCGTACCGTGCGACGTCCTGCAGGGCGCCCTGGGCCGCGAAGCTCGGCAGCGTCTCGTACCCGACCTGGGCGAGGCAGGGCGCGTTGCCGGCCTGCACGGCGCTGAGGATCTTCTGGTAGCCGCCCTTCGCCCCGGGCTGCACCGCCTGGTACTGCACCTGGACGTCGGTGTGGCCGCCGTTGAACGCCTTGACCGCCTCCGCGTATCCCGGGGCCCACCCCCAGAATGTTATCGATGCCATCTTGTGTTCGCGGCTGGCGTCCGACCCGCCTCCGGAACACCCGGCGAGCGTGAGCCCGAACGCGAGGGCGCATAGGGCTCCTGCGGCGCGGACGATCGGCTTTCTCATCAGCCCTCCTCTGGACGGTAGTCGGGTCGAGATCCGGCTCTCCCGGTGGTTCGCCGCGAGCCGGCACGCGCTCGGCGGGCCGATCGGTGTGTGGCTCACGTTGCCGGGTGTCCGAACTATGGCACATGGTGTTATCGATGCCAATACCCGGTTAACGTGACCCGTCCATGCCCATGCGAACGCGGAGATCGTGGGGATGTGAGCGGTATCATCCGAAGCACGCAGGTAGGGGAAGGGGCCCGAATGAAGGAACCGGCGCGCGACGCCACCGGACGGCCACCGGCGATGGCCGACGTGGCTCGGGTCGCGGGGACGTCCATCCAGACCGTGTCGCGAGCCCTCTCCGGCCACCCGAGTGTGCGGGAGAAGACGCGCGCGAAGGTCCTGGCCGCCGTCGACCAGCTGGGCTACCGCAAGAACAACGCCGCGCGGATGCTCCGGTCGGGCCGCAGCCGCACGATCGGCCTCGTCACGTTGCAGACCGGCTTCTACTCGCGGATCGCCGTGACGTCCGGCATCGAGGATGCGGCGCACGAGGCCGGGTACTCGGTGACCGCCGCCACGACCAAGTCTCTCGACACCTCCGCCATCGAGGGCGCCCTGGCGCGGCTCGCCGATCACGGTGTCGAGGGCGTCATCCTCGCCGTCCCCCTCATCCACGTGAGCGAGCGGATCGAGGAGCTCACCCGCTCGATCCCCACCATCACGATCGACGGATCCCGCACAGACGCGACCGAGGTCGTGGCCGTCGACCAGACCATGGCGGCACGCCTGGCGACCCGGCACCTGCTCGAGCTCGGGCACGAAACGGTCTGGCACATCGCGGGCCCCAGCGAGTGGCTGGACGCCTCCAGCCGGTCCACGGGCTGGCGCCTCACCCTCGAAGAGGAGGGCAGGACGCCGCCGCCGGAGTTGAAGGGCGACTGGTCGCCGGCGTCCGGCTACGCGAACGGCCTCGTCCTGGGCCGCATTCCGGACGTCACGGCGGTCTTTGTCGCCAGCGACGAGATGGCCTTCGGCCTGATCCGGGCCCTGCACGAGCTCGGCAAGCGGGTGCCCGAGGACATCTCCGTCGTCGGCGTCGACGACATCGCGCTGGCTGAGTACTGCTCGCCGTCGCTGACCACCGTCGCCCAGCCGTTCGCCGAGACGGGAGCACTCGCCGTCGCGCATCTGCTGCGCCAGATCGAGGACGCCGACGCCGCGCCCGAACCCGCCTCCGTCGAACCGCGACTGATCGTGCGCGCCAGCACCGCACCCGCCAGGGCGAGCGGCAGCTGACCAGACGGGCTTCTTCAGCAGCGCATTGGGATTTTTCGTAATTCATAGGTGATCGCCGGGTCTCCCATGTGTCGGACCAGACACAGCAGACCCATGAAGGGCGACCCCTAGGTGAACGACAATTCCGAGACGCAGGCTTTCTGGGATAAGCCGGACCCGGCGCGTTCGACGACCGTGCGTCGTCGGCGCCGCTCGCCCATGCACCGATGGGCGACCATCGGTGTCGCGGGTACGGTCGGGCTCGGCGCCGTCGTCGGTGTCGCGTACGCGGCGACCGGTGGCTCGGGGGATTCCGGCAAGCCGGCCGCTCCCCGGTCGGCAGCCGCGGGCGCGACGACCTCGCCGGAGTCCGTGCCCGTCCTCGACAACCCGAAGCCGGCGAAGCGCAAGCCTAGCCAAAAGACCCACAAGCCGACTCCGCGCCCGTCGCACAAGAACACCCACAAGCCCACTCCGGCCAAGACCCGGCACGCGCCCGCGCCTCCACCGGTGGCCGGCGGGCCGACCGGCAAGGCGGCCCAGTACGCCTCCCAGGTCCTCAGCATCACCAACTCCGAGCGCGCCAAGCACGGGTGCGGCGCGTTGACGATCAACGCGAAGCTGGCGCGAGCTGCGCAGGGACATTCCGCCGACATGGTCGCCCGTCACTTCTTCGACCACACCAACCCGGACGGCAAGGGCCCAGGTGAGCGGCTCGCCGCCGTCGGATACGCATCGGGGGCCTGGGGCGAGAACATCGCGGCCGGTCAGCAGACTCCGGCGGCGGTGATGAACTCCTGGATGAACAGCCCGGGACACCGGGCCAACATCCTCAACTGCGGCTTCCACGCGATCGGCATCGGCGTCGCGTTCGGCTCGGGCACGCCGTACGGGACGTACTGGACACAGGACTTCGGCTCGGAGCGCTAGGGGGCGGGCCCGTTCCGTCCGGATGCGGCGGGGGTGCCTGCGTTCGGCCGCAGGTCCCCTCCGCGTCGCAGGTCCCCTCCGCGTCGCAGGTCCCCTCCGCGTCGCGGGACCTCGCCGGTCGACGGCCGTCTTGTTATCGATAACTAGCTGAACATTCGGCGAAAGTTTGGGTCTAGTGTTATCGATGCCATTTAGTTACAGTCGCTCTCACATCACCAGAAGAAGCTGCCAGGCGCCGGCAGCCGACACCTGACCGTCCTCGATCCCCCGCCCCCGCCCCGCTTCCCGCCAAAGGGCCACCTTTGCGTGGCTGCCACACCCTCACGCCGCATCCCGTACGTGCCAACGGGCCGTTGCCCCATGGGCGATCACACCCGCCTTCGCGCGCCATTCCGAGGCCAACGGCGGCCTCGTCGATGTCGGCGTCGTGATCGCTGCCGACCTGAGAAACGTCGGCCATCGCACCGCGTCCCGTCCCCCTCCACCCCCTCGCCGAGACGCAAGGAGTCTTCGATGCGGAGATCTCTCGCTATGGCGGTCGCGGTCGTCACCGCTGCCGCAGGAGCAGTCATCGGGATCGGCCGACCGGCCGGTGCCGGCATTCCCGACGACCCACTGACCAGCGTGTTGCCCACCCCACCGCTGACGATCGGATACCTCGACTTCTGCCATCAGACGCAGGCCGACACGGTGAGCCAGGTCGACCAGGCCGTCGCGCTCGGGCTCAAGGACGCCGGCTGGAAGTACATCGGCATCGACGACTGCTGGACCACCAAGACACGCGACGCAAGCGGCAACCTCGTCACCGACCCCGTCAAATACCCGCGCGGCATGAAGTGGCTCGCCGACTACGTGCACGGCAAGGGGATGAAGCTGGCGTCCTACCTCGACGGCGGCACGTCCACCTGCCAGGGCTATCCCGGCAGCCGCGGGCACTGGCAGCAGGACATGAAGCTGCTCGCCTCGTACGGCATCGACTACGTCAAGATCGACTACTGCGCCGGCTACTCCGATCCCGCCCAGGTGCGCGGCGACTACCAGGGCGCCTACACCGCGATGCTGAACTCCGGGCGGAGGATGGCGATCAGCATCTCCGCCCCGGCGTACGCCGGGGCCGGTGGCTCCGCCTTCAACGCCGAGATGGGCTGGGTCGGCGACCTGGGCAACACCTGGCGGGTCGGCGGGGACGTCGCCGCCGACTTCCCCTCCTGGCTGTCCGAATACAACATCACCCGTAACCTCGCCGGCTACGCCGGACCAGGCCGGTTCAACGACCCCGACCGGCTCATCATCACCGAAGGCAAGAGCGCCAAGACCACCCTGACCGAGTGGCGCTCGCAGCTGAGCGTCTGGGCGGCCACCGCCGCACCCATGTACGTCGGCGGCGACCTGCGCGACAGCCTCCCGCAGACCGACGGCGAGATCACCACGCTGAAGAACACCGACGTCCTCGCGGTGGACCAGGACCCGCTGGCCGGCCAAGGCCGGGTCGTCTCCACCCAGGGCGACGTCGACGTGATCAGCAAACCGTTGGCGAACGGCGACCGGGCGCTCGTCTTCTTCAACAAGGGAACCGCGCCGGCCTCGGCGAGCGTCTCCTCGACCACCGCGGGCTTCCCCGCGGGAGGCACCTACACGGTGAAGGACCTGTGGTCGAAGAACACCTCCACCAGCGGCGGCACCTTCTCCTCCGGCGCGATACCGGGACATGGCGCGGTGATGTGGCGCGTCACGCCGCGGCAGAACATCCGGGCCGGAGGCACCGAACTCGCCGGGGCCGAGAGCGGGCGATGCCTCGACGACCCCGGCTCCGCCACCGCCAACGGCACCCGGCTCGGCATCTACGACTGCGACGGCGGACTGAACCAGACCTGGACCATCACGCCCGCCGGTCCGGTCACGCTACGACTGGCCGACGTGACCAAGTGCCTCGACAGCGCCAACGGTCATGCCGTCATCAACGACTGCGACGGCTCCTCCGGCCAGAACTGGACCTGGAACCGCAACGGCACGCTCGTCGCGAACGGCAACTGCCTCGACGTCGGTGACCACAAGACCACGAACCTGTCCCCGGTGCTGGTCTGGCCCTGCAACGCCGGGCTGAACCAGCGCTGGTCCCGCGAATAACCCGCTGAACGCCGGCCGTCAGCGGGAGCATCACGGGGCCCGCTGACGGCCGGACCAGAACGCTCGGATGAGCGATGCGAGATCCCGAGAGCCCCCTGGAGACGACATGACCTGGGCATCACGGTGGAGAACCCCCCTCCTGACAGTTCTGACCCTGCTAGCGGGCGTATTGGTCGGTGTGGCCGCGCCCTCTCCCGCGCACGCGGCGGCGTCGACGTCGATCACCGTTGACGGCACCAAGTCGGGCCTGGTGTTCGACGGCGTCGGCGCGATCAGCGGCGGCGGCGGGAACTCCCGCCTGTTGGCCGACTATCCCGAGCCGCAGCGCAGTCGGCTGCTGGACTACCTGTTCAAACCCGGGTACGGCGCCGCACTGCAGTCCCTGAAGATCGAGATCGGCGGCGACACCAACTCGACCGACGGCGCCGAGGCCAGCCACGAGCACACCCGGGGCGCCGTCGACTGCGACCAGGGCTATGAGTGGTGGCTGGCCGAGCAGGCCAAGGCCCGCGACCCGAACATCAAGCTCTACGGCCTCGCCTGGGGCGCGCCCGGGTGGATCGGCGGCGGCGACTTCTGGTCCCAGGACATGATCGACTACCTGATGGACTGGCTCGGCTGCGCCAAGAAGCACAACCTGGGCATCGACTACCTCGGCGGCTGGAACGAACGGGACTGGAACGTCGGCTGGTACGAGAACCTCAAGTCCACGCTGGTCGCCAAGGGATACGGGTCGATCAAGGTCGTCGCCGCCGACAGCGGCTGGAACGTCGCCGACGCGATGGCGAGCGACCCGGCGTTCAAGAACGCCGTCGACGTCGTCGGCGTCCACTACCCGTGCGGCTATGCCTCGGATTTCAAGACCTGTAACAGCACGTCGACCGCGCAGGGTCTGAAGAAGCCGCTGTGGGCCAGTGAGAACGGCTCTGAGGATCTCGACGGCTCCCCGGGGGTCGCGGGCGGGACCGGTGCGCCGGCGGTCGCGCGCGCGATCAACCGCGACTACATCGATGGACAGATGACCTCGTACATCAACTGGCCCGTCGTCGCGGCGCTGTATCCGAACCTGTACTTCCAGACCGACGGGATGGCGCTGGCGAACCAGCCGTGGTCCGGTAACTACCGCATCGGCAAGACGACCTGGGTCACCGCGCACACCACCCAGTTCACCCAGCCGGGCTGGCACTACGTCGATTCCGCGAGCGGTTTCCTCGGCGGGGACCGCGCCAACGGCAGCTACGTGACCTTGAAGCCGGCCAACAACTCCGACTACACCACCGTCATCGAGACGATGGACGCCACCGCCGACCAGACCGCCACGTTCACGGTCACCGGCGGCCTGCCCACCGGCCAGGTCCACGTCTGGGCGACGAACCTGACGTCGGACAACTCCGCCGACTGGTTCGTCCACACCCAGGACGTGACGCCGCCGGCGGCAAGTACACCCTGACGCTCCACCCGGGCTACGTCTACACCGTCACGACCACCACCGGAGGCGGCAAGGGGGCCGCGACATCTCCGCCGTCGAAGTCCCTCGCCCTGCCCTATTCGGACAACTTCGACACCCCGGCCACGACCACGTCGCCGAAGTACTTCGCCGACATGAACGGCGCCTTCCAAACCGTGCCGTGTGGCGGCGGCCGTACCGGAAAGTGCCTACGCCAGATGGCACCCACCCGGCCGATCCACTGGACCGATGAGAAGTCACCCAACCCGTACACCATCATGGGCGACCAGACGTGGAGCAACTACACGGTCAGCGTCGACGCGCTGCTGCAGCCCTCCAGCACTGTCGACGTCCTCGGCCGGGTCGGTCAGCAGGGCAGGAACAACAACGGCCTGAACGCCTATCACCTGATCGTCGGCGACACCGGTGCGTGGGCCATCCAGAAGACCGACACCAGCTGGAACTGGACGACGCTGAAGAGCGGGACGGCGAAGGCCTTGGGCACGAGCTCCTGGCACCGGGTCTCCCTGACGATGCAGGGCTCGACTCTCTCGGCGAGTATCGACGGCACGAAGGTGGGCGAGACGACCGACTCCTCCCTCACCAACGGCCAGGCGGGCCTGGGCGTGACCGACTACAAGACCCCCCAGTTCGACAACTTCAGGGTCGACCCGGGCACGGCCCCGCAACCGGCCTCCGGCCCCATCACCTCGGGAATCGCCGGCAAATGCCTCGACGACGACCGGAACTCCAGCGGTAACGGCACCCACGCGCAGCTATGGGACTGCAACCGCACCGACGCCCAGGTCTGGACGTGGGCGGGCGGCACGCTCACCCACAACGGCAAGTGTCTGGACGTCTCGGGTGAAGGGGTGGCCAACGGGATCCTGGTCCAGCTGTGGACCTGCAACGGCGGAGCCCACCAGCAGTGGTCACCGCAGCCGGACGGGACCTTGAAGAACGTTCTGTCCGGACGCTGCCTGGACGACCCGGAGTGGAAGACCGCCAACGGCACACAGCTCGACATCTGGGACTGCAACGGCGGAAACAACCAGCGATGGAAGCTGCCTAGCTGAGGCCGGGGCGCATCGGCCACTGGTGGGCGAGCACTTCCATCGGTGGCCGGTGCTCCAATGCCCCCACGCCGGACCCCCTCGCCACGCAAAACCTCAAAGAAGTGATTGGTATGCGCAGTTCCAGACGTCTCGCGGCCCTGGTCGGCCTGGGCCTTGCGGCCTGCGGCCTGACCGGGACCGTTGCCGCTACGGCAAACGCGGCACAGGCAGCCGTTGCGCACCAGGCGACCTCGGCAGCCCCCACCTCCGGCACCGTCTACACCCTGACGAACGCCAAGAGCGGCATGCTGATGGACGTCAAATACGGTACGACCAACCCTGGCCAGCCGATCGTCCAGTGGCCGTCGCGCAACACCGCCAACCAGGAATGGGCCCTGACCCAGACCAGTACCGGCGCCTACACCGTCAAGAGCGCCAACAGCGGCCTGTGCCTGGACACCCCCGACCGCCAGAACTCCACCCCGCCTGTCCAACTCGTGCAGAACGCCTGCAACGGCGCCGCCGGCCAGCAGTGGAACATTCGACCCGTCGGTGATGGCACCTACACCCTGGCCAACGCCGCCAACGGCCTGCTCGCCGACGACGCCCTGTCGTCCACCACCCAAGGCACCCCGATCGTCCAGTGGAAGTCCAACGGCGGCGCCAACCAGCACTGGACCCTCACCCCGCTTCAAAGGGTCGGCACCTACACCGCCGGCCTGATGTCCCACGGAGACTCCTTCACCAACCAGAGCATCCGCATGGTCGCACACGCCAGCGTCGCAGGGTCCATGCTCCGCGTCCGGCTGAGCAACCTCTACGGCACCGCACCGCTGAGCATCGGCGCCGTCGACCTCGCCCACGAAAGCGGCACCCCCGGTACTGTCGTCACCAACAGCCACCACGCCGTCACCTTCAACCGCAACGCCTCCGTCACCATCCCCATCGGGAAGGACGTCGCAAGCGACCCGATCCCGATGGCCGTGGCTGCGAGCGACAAGCTGCTCGTGAGCGTCTACCTGCCGGACACACCCGCCGGCACCACCTGGCACGCAGAGGCACACGAGACCGCCTACATCTCCACCGCCGGCAACCACGTCACCGACGACGGCACCGGCAACTACCCGAGCACGAAGACTTCCTGGTACTTCCTCGACGGCCTGGATGTCATCTCCCCGACCGCCACCGGAACCCTGGTGTGCGTCGGGGACTCCATCACCGACGGCGCGGGGTCCACTCTGAGTGCCGACCGCCGCTACCCCGACTACCTCGCCGCGCGCATGAACTCCGCCCCCGATGGCCCCACCCGCGGCGTCGTGAACGCAGGCATCGGCAGCAACCGCGTGCTCACAATCGCGAACAACAACAACCCCAGCCTCCTGAACCGATTCCAGCACGACGTGCTCGACCAGCCCAACGTCAAAGACGTGATCCTGCTGGAGGGCATCAACGACATCGGCATCTTCGACGGTCCGGGCAGCTCCAACTCCTTGTCCGCCACGCAACTCGAGAACGGCCTGCAGACCGTCATCAAACAGGCCCACGCCGTCGGCGTGAAGATCTTCGGCGGTACGATCACGCCCTATCAGGGCGCCAACTACTACTCGGACTACGGCGAGCAGGTCCGCGAAACAGTCAACGACTGGACCCGCAATAACACCGGCGGTTATGACGGCGTCATCGACTTCGACAAGGCACTGCGGGACCCCAACGACCCCAAGGCCCTCCGCTCCGCCTATGCCAACGGCGACCACCTGCACCCCAACGACGCCGGCTATCAGGCGATGGCCATTGCCGTGAACCTCGCCCTGTTCACGTCGAACCACCGTACGAGCTGACGTCCGTCCCCGGCCGCGGGTAGGCGAGCGACCCGCGGCCGGGACGTGAAACCCGCCTAGAGATCGGATCTCTTGTCTGAGGACTAATTGAAGATCGAGTCGTTTCGATGCCGCCTAGAATCTGTCTCTCCTGGTTAATTCGCAGATCGAGACGGCGAAATTAAGCATGCTCAAATTTCGTGGCAACTACGTGATGCTGCTCGCTCGATAAATACATCGGATGAATGTATTGACGGTCCCGGTAAAGCGGACGTAACGTGCTCGCAACCGACCGGGAGTCGACAATGCACGAATCCATCAACCGTCGCAGTGTGCTGACTGGCATGGCGGCCATCACGGCCGCCGCAGTCGTCAGGCCGGCCGCGGCGGTCGCGGCCAAGGCCGCCCCCGCCGCACCACTGCCCATCCTTCCGCTGCGCATTCCCCAGGCCGATCAAGGTCTGGAGCAGCAGCCGGATGACAAGATCGCCTGGCTGCAGGACGCGAAGCTCGGGATGTTCATCCACTGGGGCGTCTACTCCGGGCCCGCCAAGGGCGAGTGGTACATGCACAACGCGGCCGTCACGCCGGCGAATTACAGCAAGTTCGTCACCGACGCCACGAGCGAACAGTTCACCGCCGATCAGTACGACCCGGCCGCCTGGGCGCGGCTCGCCAAGGACTTCGGTGCCCGGTACACCGTTCTGACCACCCGGCACCACGACGGTTTCGCGCTGTGGCTCGCCGGCGCTCCCAACGCCTTCAACGCGGGCCAGGCGCCCCTGAAGCGTGACTTCGTCAAGGACTACGTGACAGCGGTACGGGCCGCGGGCCTGCGGGTCGGCCTGTACTACTCGCCGATCAACTGGCGCTATCCCGGCTACTACGACGTCTACGGCACGAACTGTGCGAAGAACCCGTGGGGTTACACCACCGATCCCGCGCACAAGGAGAACGCGCGGGTCATGAAGAACGAGGTGTACGAGTCGGTCAAGGAGCTCGTCTCCCAGTACGGGAAGATCGACGACCTGTGGTGGGACGGCGGCTGGCTGGCCGAGCAGGGCAGCGACGCCGACGCCGAGTTCTTCTGGGAGCCCGGACAGCTCCGGGACACGAGCAACCAGTGGCCGGTGGACACCGGCCACGGCGAGACCGACGCCGCTGGCCGCCCGCTCGGCCTGATGGGCCTGGTCCGCAAGCACCAGCCCGACATCGTGGCCACTCCACGTTCGGGCTGGGTGGGCGACTACGCCGTCGAAGAAGGCGGGTCCGTCCCCACCGGCGCCATCCGCACCGGCCGATTGGCGGAGAAGGCATTCACCGTCGGCAGCACCTGGGGCTACAACGCCGACGGCCACGTGATGAGCTACGGCGACGCCATGAACATCCTGGTCAACTCCTGGGTGCGGGACATGACGTGCCTGGTGAACGTCGGGCCGGACCGGCGCGGAACCGTGGTCGCCGGACAGGCCGACCTGCTGCGCAAGATCGGCGCCTTCATGACGGCCTGCGGCTCGTCCGTCTACTCCACGAGCGGCGGCCCATGGAACCCCGTCGACGGCCAGTACGGGTTCACCTGCAAGGACGACACCTTCTACATCCACCTGCTGCCCGGCTACAGCGGCACGAGCTTCACCACTCCGCCCGTCGGCGACGCTCGCGTGACCCGCGTCCACGACGTCGTCGCGGGCACCGCTCTGCCGTACCAGGTCGGCTCCGACGGCAGGGTGACGATCAGCGGCATCGACCGCACCCGCCATCCTGAGGACAGCGTTGTCGCGGTGACCCTCGACCGCAGCGTGCGGCCCACCGACATCGCGGTGGGGAAGACGGCCACCGCCGACAGCGAGGAGACCTCGCACGGCAACCTGGCCGCCAAGGCCGTCGACGGGTCGACCGCCACCCGCTGGTGCGCGGCCGACGGCAACACCGGGCACTGGCTCAAGGTCGACCTGGGCTCGACCAGGGCACTGACCGGCACCCGGATCGCCTGGGAGTTCGACAACACCCGGTACCGCTACCGCATCGAAGGCTCCACGAACGGCACCACCTGGACGACGCTCGCCGACCTGACCGGCACGACCGACACCGGCCAGGTGCAGACCGCCACCTTCACCGCCCAGGCCCGGTACGTCCGTGTCACCGTCACCGGCCTCCCGTCCGGCGCCTGGGCCTCCATCCGCAGCCTCGAGATCTACGACCGGCCCTTCACCACCGGCCTGGCCATCCCCGCCTGACCGTCGTCCGGAGCCACCGCGCCCACACGACCGGCTTCCCTCCTGCCCACTCCCTCACAGAACAGGAGCGGTTCATGTCCATGACGCACCTCAGGGGCCTCGCCCTGTCCGGTGTCCTGCTGGCCGCCACATGCCTGGCCGCCACACCGGGGACGGCGTCCGCCGCCGCCGGCCCTGGCACGAACTACGCGTTCGACGATCCGTTCACCTCCGCTCGTACGGCGTGGTGGCGGGACGCCAGGTTCGGGATGTTCATCCACTTCGGCGACTACTCCAATTGGGAGGGCGAGTACACCAAGCCCGACGGCACCGTCTGCCGGGACGCCGAGTGGATCAAGCGCAACTGCAACATCCCGATGGCCGAGTACGAGCAGAAGGCCGCGACGTTCAACCCGAAGGACTTCGACGCCAAGGCCGTCGTCGCGGCAGCCAAGAGCGCCGGGATGCGCTACATCGTGATCACGTCCAAGCACCACGACGGGTACGCGATGTGGCCGACCAAGCAGAACACCTGGAACCTGCGCGACCACTCTTCCTTCGACAAGAATCGGGACATCCTCGCCGAACTGAAGAAGGCCGCCGACGCGGCGGGGATCAAGCTGGGCCTGTACTACTCCATCTGGGACTGGCACGACCCGGACTTCGCCAGTGACTTCCCCAAATACAAGCAGCGGATGTACG
Organism: Actinoallomurus acanthiterrae; assembly: GCF_054775715.1. Taxonomy (NCBI): domain Bacteria; kingdom Bacillati; phylum Actinomycetota; class Actinomycetes; order Streptosporangiales; family Thermomonosporaceae; genus Actinoallomurus; species Actinoallomurus acanthiterrae. The sequence goes on from NZ_BAAHCO010000001.1 coordinate 2,067,641, forward strand.
CCCAGCTCAAGGAGCTGGTCGACAACTACCATCCGGCGCTGCTGTGGTTCGACGGCGACTGGAACACCGACAACCCGACCAACAACTGGAGCTCGCGGGACGGGGAGGACCTGGAGTCGTACCTGCGGGGCCTGGACCGCGATCTGGTCATCAACAACCGGGTCGGCAAGCGGCGGGTCACCGACGGCGACTACGGCACGCCCGAGCAGGAGATCCCCGCGGCACCCGTCGACGGGCAGCTCTGGGAGAGCTGCATGACCATCAACGACCACTGGGGTTACGCGCGCTACGACACCAACTGGAAGTCCGGGCCGACGCTCATCCACAACCTGCTCACGACCTCCAGCCGAAGTGGCAACTACCTGCTCAACATCGGTCCGGACAGCCTCGGCCGGGTGCCCGCCGACGCCGCCCAGCGGCTCAAGGCGGTCGGGGACTGGTCCGGAACGGCCGGCCAGGGCGCCGCCGTCTACCGGGCGGGCTACCCCGGCGTGGTCGCCGAGCCGAGCTGGGGGACGGTCAGCCGGTCCGGCAACGACCTGTACGCCTCGGTCTCCCAGTGGCCCGGCGCCGGCAAACCGCTGCATCTGACCGCCACCACTCCGTTCACCGTCACCGGCGCGGCGGTACTCGGCAGCGGCCAGCAGGTCACCGTGACCAAGGCCGGTGACGGATACGACATCACCCCGTCCGGGAACGCCACCAACCCGTCGGCGACCGTGATCAAACTGTCGATCGCACCCCAGACTCCGGCGGCGCCAGGCAGCGGGACCGGGCTGAAGGCCGAGATCTTCGACAACGACCAGCTGTCCGGCACCCCCAAGATCACCCGCACCGATCCGTCGATCAACTACACCTGGCGGTTCCTCGGCTCCCCGGCCCCGAGCATCCCCAGCGACCACTTCGGCACCCGGTGGACCGGCTGGATCCAGCCGCGATACAGCGAGAACTACCAGTTCACCACCGTCTCCGACGACACCGCACGGGTCTGGATCGACGGCAAACTCATCATCGACAACACCACCCCGCACGAGCCCGAAGTCGACAAGGCCGGCGTCGCCCTGCAGGCCGGCCGGAAGTACTCCATCAAGGTCGAGCACACCGAGCAGACCGGCGAGGCCTACATGAAGCTGCTGTGGTCGAGCCCGAACACCCCACAGCAGATCGTCCCGACGCGGCAGCTCTACACCCCATGAGCGCAGGCCACCGGAATTAGAGCGTGCCCGTGCCGCGATCGCGGCACGGGCACACGGCCGTCCCGGAACGGCAACGGGCCGCGACGACCGCCGTCAACGGTCGGGCGAGCGGGCGCTGCTCAGCTGAGCGTGAAGCGCTGGTCGGACGAGCCCGTATAGGCGCCGTAGAGGATGAACGCGGTCGGCGGGGGACTGCTGAAGGTCTTCCCGATCGACAGCGATCCACCGGTCGCGTCGTTGACCAGGCGCGTCACCTGGTCGGAGAAGACCGGGGCCGACCAGGTTCCGGCTGTCGCGCACGGGGCGACGCGCACCGCCCAGATGCCCCCGCCGTTGAATGACGCGCGGTCGTAGTGTTCTCCGGCGGTCAGGCATCGGCCGCTCGCCTTGTTGACCAGCCGGAAGTTGCCGTCGCCGTCCCGCCGCCAGGCCGTCCTGCGGTCGCCGCACGGCAGTGCCACCGCCAGATCGCCCTTGGCACCGACGCAGGTTCCGAGCGTCGCCGCCCTGACCCGGGTGCCCGCGATCGGCCGTGGTGTCGGTGTCTTCCGCGGCGTCGAGCGCGTCGGAGTGGGCCGCGCCGTCGCAGGGGGCGGCGTGGCCGAGGAAGACACGGCCGGGGGAGACGCGGCCGAGGGAGACGCGGCCGGGGGAGGCACCGCCACCTTCGGCCCGGAGCCGTGCCATACCGCGAGGCCCACGGCCACCGCTACGGCGAGGCTGCCGGCCGCGACTCCACCGATGCCTTTGGCTCCGATGCCTTTCACGCCCAGTCCCTTGGCGGTGGCGCCCGCGGTCTTCGCGCTCGCGGCCGTGACGGTGGCCCCCGTTGCGCTGTGGACGCCGAGTGCGGCGCCCTGCTTGGCGAGGGGCACCAGGAGGGCGAACGGGATGGCTGCGCGGAGGGTCGTGTTGAGGTCGAGGAGATCGGTGTGGGCGCGGGAGCAGCGCGGGCAGGAGTCGAGGTGCTGCCGGAGGGCGTGCGGGAGGCGGTTGCCGGGTTTACGGACGGCGACGGCGATGCGGTCGGCGTAGGCGTGGCACTCGGGCGAGGTGACGGTGGTCAGGTGCGCCTTCAGGTAGGCGCGACGGAGTCCCTCGCGGGCGCGGAAGGCCAGGACGTTGACGTTGTTGCGGGTGGTGCCGAGGACGCCGGCCACCTGGTCGGGAGACTCCTCCTCGATGACGGTGTGCCACAGGACGGTCTTCCAGCGTTCGGGCAGCGACTCGTACGCCCGGGCGGCCAGCTCCCTGGTGCCGTCCTCCGGATCGGCCTCAGACTCGGCGGGCACGTCGGCGAACTCCGAGGTGAGGACCTGCCGTCGCGCACTGCGCGCCCAGGCCGAGGCCGTGTTCCGGACGACGGCATAGAGGTATGGACGCCACGTACCGGACGGCCCGCCGCTGCCGGAGCGGACCGTCCGCAGGGTGCGGGCGAACGCCTCACTTGCCAGGTCCTCGGCCGTCTGCGGATCGTGCGACAACCGCGCGGCGTAGGAGAGCACGGCGCGGTGGTGGCGCCGGTACAGTTCCTCGGCCGCGCGGTCGTCGCCGTCCCGGACGCGCCGGGTCAGCTCCGCGTCCTCGATCATTCGGTCATTCTGCTAGTAAATGTTGAAAAACCGGTGGTTGTCGGGATAGTCGCCGGCACCGTAGACGGTGGTCATGTCCGCCCAGAGAATGAACTGCGTCCTCGGGTTCATCACCCGGGTCGTCCCGTCGGTGCGGATCCCGAAGACCCACAACTGGTCGCGGTTGCCGGCGTTGCAGGGTGCCAGAGCGACCGCGCGCCTGTCGCGGTCTCCGATGGCCCCCAGAGTCAGGCACCGGCCGTTGATTCGCAGCCCGTAGCCGCCCAGCCGGGCGTCCGGCAGGATTTGCCAGCGAGCACTGCACGAGCCGAGCTTGACGGCCGTCCCCTTCGGTCCCAGGCACGCCCGCTCGGCGGCGCTGTGAATCGCGACCTTGCCCGGCACAGGTTTGGCGTGCGACCCCTTGGCGACGGCGGTGTCAAGCACGAACGGAGCGCCACCGCCCCGAACGATGAGGGTCCCGTCGCCCTTCCCGCCGGCCAGCGTGTCGAGCTTCGCGTAGCCGAGACCGCCGGTGCGGTTGACGAAGCCGACCCCGTTATCGGGCAGCCACTGCTGTGAGCGCTTGCCCGCCGCGCACCGCGCCGTGACGACCGGAGCGGTCTGCGCCTTCGGCGTGGTGGTCATCTGCAGGCAACGACCGGACCCCAGGTCCCGAAGCGTTGTGTACCCCTCCCGGTCGATCCGCCGCTGCCAGGTCTGCTGCGGCACCGCCCGGCAGGACCGCAGGACCACCGCGGCCTGCTCGCCGTCCACGCATTCGGCGGTCTTGTCGACCCGCATTCGGAAGTTCACCGGCTTGCTCGGCTGATTGGTGATCAGGTAAGGGCTGAACGCGACGTTGTTGTTCCTGGGCAGCGCCGGTTTTCCCGTCAGCGGCTTGGGCTCGAAGTAGCGGAAAGCGTCGGTGCGGCAGGAGTCGAGGAAGTAGTTGGAGCCGACGTCGGAGGTGCACTCGGGCAGGGTGCCCCAGTTCCGGCACATCGGATCGTTGCCGATCGGCTTCAGGGTGCCGTTGCCACAGTGCGACAGCCCGAAGGTGTGCCCGAATTCATGGGTCAGTCCCGCCTCGCCCCAGCACCACAGCGGCAGGATCACTCCACCGTTGCTGATCCCGGCGTCCGCACCGCCGCCGGTGCAGGAGCCGGTGATCTCGTTGTCGCCGACGAAGAAGAGCGGCTTCACCCGGTTCGCCTTCCACAGCTTCTGCACGAGGGCGGGCTGCCCGACGATCTGCTTGCCGAACTCCGCGCCCATCTCCGCACGGTTCCGGCCCTTGACGAACGCGAGGTCCGCGACGAGCGGCCGGCAGGCAGCGTCCTGCACGAATCGGATTCGCCTCGACACCCCGAACCGCCGTGCGCTGGCGTCGTAGGTCTGGTCGGTCTCCCACATCGCCTGCCGGATCATCCCAGCGGACGTGCGGTAGGTGTCCTTGCCGGGCTGGTGCACGTAGATCGCGAGCACCCAGCCCTTGCCCGGCGTGTCCTTATGGTCGCAGGCGAACTTCCCCGTGCTCACCGGCGCGCTCGGCGGACTACCGGCATCCTTTCCGCGGGCCACGGCCGCGGTCGGTTGCGCGCTTCCGTCCTCGTTCACGGCCACGGTCACGCCCGCGGCGAGCGCCAGGACCGCCGCAACCCCCAGCAGGATCGTATGAATCGGTCTCATCGTTCTCCTCTCTAGTCAGAGAGGAGCGGCCGGGCACCTGGCGCTTACGCGCTTTCGCGAGATTCCTTGTGTTCGGCTACGCCCCGCTCGACAAGGCCCCGTCAGGGGCGGCGAGACGTGGTGTCGTGGAAGGCTTCGAGTTCCCAGAGCGAGTAGCCCCAGCCGGTGCCGCGCTGTGTGCCGTACACACGGAGGTAGCGGCCGGTTCCGGTGAACCCGGTGAGTGTCTGGGTGCCTCCGGTGCCTGTCGTGGTGGAGTAGATCGTGGTCCAGGTCTTCGCGTCCGGTGACATCTGAATCTGGTAGGCCTTGCCGTAGGCGGTCTCCCAGGCCAGGACGACGCGATCGACGGTCTGGGTCGAGCCCAGGTCCACCTGGATCCACGTGGGGTCCGCGTACTTGCTGGACCACCGCGTGCCCAGGTCGCCGTCACTGGCGTAGGCCGCCGGGAAGTCGGGTGTCTCGGTGCTGGAGGCGGTGGTGGGCCTGCCCTGGGCCAGGTCGCCGGGGATGCGCGTGCCAGGCCACTGCGGGTTGCGGCCGATCGCGTCCATGATCGGTATGAACGCGGCGTAGGTGGCGACCGGCTTGGGGGAGCCCCATGTCATCTGCGCCAGGTCACGCAACGGGTACTTGATGCCGGCGGCGGTTTGGTCCAGCGTCTCGGCGGCGGGGTTGTCGCACCAGACGTGGATCAGGGAGCCGAGGTTCTTTGACGGGTCGTTGATGGTGTTGCTGCGTTCGAACAGGTCGGGATTCCAGGATTCGTACATCCACCTGGTGTCGGGCTTGGCGCCGCCGTAGACGTAGTAGGTCGGTGTCCAGGACTCGTTGGCGACCGTGTGCCCGGCGTCGATGAGCTGCTGCGGCGTTAGGCCGCTGTTGGTCCAGTATTCGACGATGATGTTGGAGGCCGGCTTGATGGTGCCATCGCCGGACTTGATGCCGTCGTTCCACATCCGCATGGTCTTGCCGCCGGCGCGGACGATGTCGTCGGCCCAGTTGATGAAGCCGTAGTAGGTGTCCTTGGCCGTGGCGTTCGGTCCGTAGTTGTCGCGGGCGTACTTGAGCAGCTGCGGGTAGGCGTTGTAGTCGGTGACGTACTCGTCGGCGCCCAGGTGCCAGTACCTGCTCGAGGTGAACAGCGGCAGGTACTCCTTGATCAGGTCGCTGATCAAGGAGCGGGCGGCCGGGATGGACAGGTCGATGAAGGAGCCGCTGGCGTTGCCGGAGCTGTCCTTGAGCCGGTAGTCCTTGCCGATGGACAGCTCACCCTTGAGGATCGCGTCCATGTGCCCGGGCATGTCGATCTCCGGGACGACCGTGACGTGGTAGGCGTTCCCGAGCGCGATGAGGTTCGCGATGTCCTGCTTGGAATAGTGGTCCGGCGAGGTGATCTCGGGGTGCGTACTGCTTTCCAGCCGGAAGCCGAAGGTGTCGGACAGGTGCAGGTGGAGGTAGTTCATCTTCAGGTAGGACATGTCGCGGATCTGGTTCTCGACCCAGTCGAGGGGGAAGAACCTGCGTCCGGTGTCGATCATCAGCCCGCGTTCGGCCTTGGCCGGCCAGTCCCTTGCTGTTCCGGCCGGGACCGTCGGGCTTTGACGCAGGAGCTGTAGGACGGTGCGTGTGCCCCAGAACTCGCCGGTCAGGGTGCCGCTCTGGATCGTGATGCTCGAGGCGACGGTCATGGTGTAGCCCTCGGCCGGCAGCCCGCTCCCGCCCAGGGTCAGGCCGATGTCCCCGGCGGCGGGGCTGCCTTGAACGACGCGGACTGTGCGGCCTTCCAGCGCTGACAGGTCGGTGGCGAAGGTCTTGGCGTCGCCGGTGAGCTGCGCGGCGTACGCCGGGTCGACGACGACGCGGCTTTGCGCGCTGAAGCTGAAGCCACCGCTGCCGGCCGTCCATTTCTGCAGCGCGGGAACGGTTTGCGGGGTGGTCGGGGCGGACGCTGCGTGAGCTGCGGATGTGAGAACAGCGGTCGGGGGAAGGGCGGCGAGCAGGACAGCGACGATGCGGAGTCTGATAGATCGCATGGGCCCTCTCTGGTTTCGGGAGAGATGACACCGGCTCGATGTATGGAAGACCTCGCCGGCGGCCGGGGATTACGAAAATCGCCGCATGCACATCGATAACATAACTTCTGCCAGTTCAAACTTCTATCTGGTGTTATCGATGCCATTGCTCTACTGTCTGGTGCACTCTCTCGATCAGAGTCACGAGGAAGCGCCAGGTGAAGCGATGGCTCTGTACCCCGCCCGACCAGTGCGGCGCGTGATCCCTTCCAGATTCTCTGCAGCGTCGGTTGCCGTCCTTCTCGCGTCCGGCGTGCTCTCGGTGCTTGCCGCTCCGGCGTACGCCGCGTCGGCCGACGCCTTGGGCTCGGTCATCACTTCCTCCTCGGTTCCGGCGGCCCCCAAGAACCCGGCGAGGCCGCTGGAACTGACCCGTCCGGGCCTGATGGTTCGGGTGGCCCGGGCCTTCCCTCAGGTGATCTCGTACACGATGGACGGCCGGGAACTCGATGGGCAGGCGCGGGCCCTGGACACCTTCACCGTCAACGGCAAGCCGCACACCGCCACCACGACCGTGAAGGCGAACCGGAACCAAGCCATCTACACCTCGACCTTCGCCGACCTGCCGGGCCTCACCATCACCTCGGCGATCACGGTGACCGGCCAGAGGACGGTCGTCTTCGCGGTGAAGAAGATCGAGGGCAGCGCCGCGTCCACCGTCGACCGGCTGGCGATCCCCGACCAGTCGCTCGTCTCGGCCGACTCCTCCGCCGCGCACGCGACCCTGGCCCGTACGAAGATCTCGACGGACTCGACGACCACGGCGGACCAGTTCATCCCGATCACCGGGGCGACGGCCCCGGACGCGAGCTATGTGGGCACGCCGTACGGCTTCGTGAGCAACGGCGGGCTGGCCGCCGGCATCATCACCAATGCGACCGACGACTCCGCGCAGGACAACAACGACAACTGGAACACCCGCCTGCAGTCGCGGATCGTGGACGCCGGGAACGGGGCCCGGCGCGCTGAGTTGTCCGTCGGCGACTACACCTACGCGCCCAGGGGTGCCACCGATGCGCGGGTGAGGACCTACGCGCTGCCGCAGGCGACCGTGGTGCTCGCCGCGGACGCCAACGGCGACGGCCGGGTGGACTGGCAGGACGGCGCGATCGCCTACCGCGACCACATGACCCATCCGCTCGGCGCGGACCGCGTGCCCGAGCGCGTCGTGCAGCACATTCCGTTCGACTTCGCCAGCCAGGCGACCAACCCGTTCCTCAAGACACTCGACAACGCCAAACGGATCTCGATGGCCACCGACGATCTCGGCCAGTGGGTCCTGGAGAAGGGCTACGCCAACGAAGGGCACGACTCGGCACACCCGGACTACGGAGGCGATTACAACACCCGGGCGGGCGGCCTCGCCGATCTGAACACACTCACCAGGATCGGCGCCGCCTACAACTCCGACGTCGCGGTGCACGTGAACGCCACCGAGGCCTACCCGCAGGCCAAGAGCTTCAAGTACGTCATGGTCAAGGGCCAGGTCAACGGCTGGGATTGGCTCAACCAGTCCTACCACATCGACCAGCGCACCGACCTGGGCACCGGCGCCATCCTCGACCGGTTCAAGGCGCTGCGCCGGGAGGCCCCGGGCATCAAGACCGTCTACATCGACGCCTACTACTCCAGCGGCTGGCTGGCCGACGGCCTGGCCGCGCGGTTGCGGAAGATGGGTTTCGAGGTGGCGACCGAGTGGGCGTACAAGTTCGAGGGCACCTCGATCTGGTCGCACTGGGCGAACGACAAGGGCTATGGCGGGCCCACCAACAAGGGCATCAACTCAGGCATTGTGCGGTTCATCGCCAACTCCGACCGCGACGTGTGGAACGTCGACCCGCTGCTCGGCGGCTCCAGCGTCAAGGAGTTCGAGGGCTGGACCGGCCATGACGACTGGAACGCCTTCTACCAGAACATCTGGACCGGCAACCTGCCGACCAAGTTCCTCCAGCACTACCAGGTCATGAGGTGGGATCTTGGCAGGTCCGCCACCCTCACCGGCGGCGTAAGCGTCTCGATGGCGGACGGCAGGCGCCGGATCTCGATGGGCGACGCGGTCGTGCTCGACGGCGACGCCTACCTGCTGCCCTGGGGCGAGACCAAGGACGGCACGTCCTCGCCCAGCAGAGCCGACAAGATGTACTACTACAGCGCCTCCGGCGGCACGCACACGTTCGACCTGACGAAGCAGTTCGCCTCGACCCCGGTCTTCACCCTCTACAAGCTCACCGACCAGGGCCGCGTGAAAGTCGCCCAGGTACAACCGCACGACGGGCAGGTGACGCTGAGCGGTGACAAGGGGCAGCCCTACGTCCTCGTCCCGAACGGCGGCCGGGAACCGCATCGGGATCCGCACTACGGCCAGGGCACCGGTCTGGTGGACCCCGGCTTCAACGCCGGCGACCTGCACGCCTGGCACCCGAAGGGCGGGGTGACGATCACGCGCACTCCCACCGGCGACAACGTCGTACGACTCGGAACCGGCGACTCCGGCATCTCCCAGAAGGTCACCGGGCTCATGGCGGGCAAGCGGTACGCGCTGAGCGCCAACGTGGAGATCGCGGCCGGCCTGCGCCGCGTCACCACGTTGAGCGTGACCGGTAGGGGAGTGAAGGCCGAGAACGGCTTCGACATCACCCCCGCCCCGAACGAGATGGCGGCCGACGCGAAGCAGGGCACCAATTCGCAGCGCGCATCCGTCGCGTTCACCGCGCCGCCGGGGGGCAAGGTCACCGTGGCGATCGGCGCGGCAGCCGGGAACGCGGCCGTCACCCTCGACGACGTACGGGTCATGGCCGACACCTCCACACCGCGGGCGCCCGGCGGCACGGTCATCGCCCAGAACGACTTCGAGGACAACCAGCCGGGCTGGGGGCCGTTCGTGAAGGGCGACGCGGGCGACGTCACCGACCCGCGTACAAGCATCAGCCACCTGCACGCGCCGTACACCCAGAAGACATGGAAGAACACCTACTCGCCGTACGACTCCGGCACCCTCAAGGGCCAAGCCGTGGATGACGTCATCGACGGAGACCACTCACTCAAGGCTCATGAGGAGAACACCGGGCTGGTGTACCGCACGGTCCCGGCCACGGTGCCGTTCGTCGCCGGCCACAGGTACGCGGTCTCGTTCAAATACCAGACCAACCTCGACGGCCAGTGGGCCTGGGTGACCGGGGCGGACCGGGTCGCGGACGGCAAGGTCGCCTCGAAGGAGATCACGCGTGAGACGTTCGCGCCCGCGCTGGACACCGCGACCTACTCCAGGGAGATCGTGGCCGGCTGCGGCGACACCTGGGTCGGCCTGCGCAGGCTCGGTGGCGCGGCGGGCACGGACTTCGTGCTCGACGACTTCAAGGTGACCGACCTTGGCCCGGCGAGCGGCGGCGCGACCTGCGCGAGCGTGACGACCCCGTCGAACGCCGACCTGAGCCCGGGCGTGCCGAGCGAGTACGTCACGACGTTCACCAACAACGAGGAGACCGACGCCGTCAACGTCGGCATGAAGCTCACCGGACTGCCGGCCGGCTGGACCGTGATGGTCAAGGAACGGAACGGCAACCTGTTCGGCACCGTGAAGCCGGGCGCGACCGTGCGCACCACCTGGCTCCTGACCCCGCCCAAGAGCGCAGCGGGGACGCCCGTAACCTTCAAGGCCACGGCCTCCTACGACAACGCCGGCGTCACCAAGACGGTGTCGGCGGACGCCAAGGCCACGGTCGCGACCGTGCCGGTGCTCTCGCCGAGTTCGATGACCGCGACCGCCGACTCAGAAAACCTCTCCTCCGGTCCGGGGGAGGGCCCGGTGTCCAACGTGCTGGACGGTGACCCGAGCACCATCTGGCACACCGACTACACGAACGCGATCGCGCCCTACCCGCACTGGGTGACGCTGAAGCTGGGCGGCGCGGCCGACGTGAACGGGTTCGGCTACCTCGACCGGCAGAGCGGAGGAGGCAACGGAAAGGTGGCGGGCTACGAGATCGCCATATCCGACGACGGCACGAACTGGACGACCGTCGCGAAGGGCACGCTCGTCGACTCACCACAGATCCAGCGGATCTCCTTCGACACGCGACGCGCCTCGTACGTGAAGTTCACCGGACTCAGCGCGCTGAACGGACAGCCGTTCGCAGCCGCCGCCGAGATGCGGGTCTACGGGACCCCCGTCGACCCGTCGACCGGCTACCCACCGGCCGAGCGGCCGTAGAGAGCCTGGCGCCCCGTTCCCGCCGCAGCACGAACACGGCCGACCGCGCCCAAGGCGCGGCCGGCGCCGGCCGGACGGCGCCGTCGGAGTACGGCGCCGTCCGGCCGTCGTGTGCACGGCCTCCCCTCATCGTCCTTGCGGGACCCGGTGGCCCTGCTCGGGCATCAGGCGCCGCTGGTGGTGGCCGGGGTCAGTAGGTCGTGGTGACGGAGACGCCGCTGTACGCGGTGGCCGCGTAGAGGCTGATGTAGCGGTATCCGGCGGCGGTGTTGGTGACGGTGATGCTTTCGGTGTTGTCCGGGTTGGTCGACTTGGCGGTGTAGGCGGTGGGGGTCGCCCAGCCGGCGGCGTTGTAGTAGAGGTCGGCGTTGCCGGTGCCGCCGGTGGCGGTGATGTGCAGGGTCACGGTTCCGGCCGGTAGGTAGATGTAGAAGTAGTTCAGTTGGCCGGTGGCCGCCGACTGGTTCGATCGGGTGCAGTTCTGGCCCAGCGCACGGGTGTCGGTGGAGGGGCAGCCGCCCGGCGGGTTGGTGCCGCCGGCGATCGTGTTGAGCCAGCTGTCGAAGTCGGCGTCGTAGCGGGTGCCGATGCCGGTGTTGTAGACGGCGTAGCCGCCGTCGTAGTCGCCGGTCCTGAAGTGGGCCAGCATGGCGTAGATGTCGGCGGGGTGCTTCTCGAACATGTAGCGGGCGGCGAGGTAACCCCAGGGGTAGGTGCGGGTGATGTCACCGTACGTGGTCTGCCACAGGGTGCTCAGTTTGTAGGTGTGCTTGGCCGCCTCGGTGACCGCCTCGGTGTCGGTGATGCCGCGGTAGCTGTACGAGACGTACTCGGCCTGGCCCTCGACCCACCAGATGTCGGGATGCACGGTCTGCTGCTCGAAGGTGCCCTTCATGTCGTAGATGGACTGGAGCAGGTGCGTGTATTCGTGGTTGAGGTTCCAGACCCGGGCCACGAAGCCGTCGTCGCCGGGCTTCTGGTACATGACGGAAACCGGCTTGTTGTTGGGGTCGGTGATGTTCCCGGTCAGCGTTTCGCCGCCGTTGTCGGTGCTGTTGCCGAAGATCGCCCAAGAGTAGGTCGCATAGTCGGCCTTGGTAGCGAACACCGCGAGCCGGACATTGGTCTCATACTGGCCGGGGATCGGGCCGTTGTCCCTGACCAGGCCGTGGTAGTAGGGGTCCTGGCCGCGCAGGCTCGTGCAGACGGCGGCCATGTCGGCGGCCGACAGCGCCTGCGCCAGGATGGTGCGCGAGATGCCCTGCGAATCGCAGGTGGAGGTGTGCGGAAGCGACGCGGCGGTGAGTTCGGCGGTCAGGTCGCAGACGCCGTAGTAGGAGCACTGCCCCTGGTCGAAGGAGTTGGCCTGGTAGGCGACGTGGACCCACAGCGAGGCGGTCGGGCCGGTGATCGCGGCGAGGCCGAGCAGGCTCTTGGCCAGCGGTCGTACCTTGGCATGGAGAGCGGTGTGCTCGACGAGACGGGCCAGGTCGTTGCCGGCGTTGGAGTCCAGGACGTCGTTGGGCCCGCCCAGCAGGCTCAGGTGATAGCGGGCGAAGGCGTACAGGGTGTCGATGACGCTGGGGTCGGCCGTGACCGCGGCGACGAAGTCCGGGTTCCAGTTTCCGCGCCACAGCGGGGTGTAGACGCTGTTGAGAGCGTTGTCCATGTTCCCCACGGCGTCCCAGGAACTGTTGTAGGCGTTCAGGATCCGCTTGTAGACACCGAGGTAGCGGCCCTGCAGGTTGGCGCTGTCGGTGAGGATGACGGCATCACCCAGGACGGCGCCGTTGCCGGAGCTTACGTCCATGGAGTGCGAGCCGGCGAAGAAGGCGTCCAGACCGGTCTGCACCGCTGCCGTCAAGGTCGAGTCGTAGGGGCCGACCGCGGAGGCGTTGTTCTCCTGGACGTAGTAGCCGGCCCACATGAAATAGATGAGCTCGTCCACGCCAGTGGAGTCGTCGCCGGGATAGGTCCTCGAGTAGGCCTGGAAGGCGTTGGCGACGGCGACCATCTGGGCCTGACGGAACACGTCGTGGGCGTCGGTGCCGGTGATGCCGAACAGGGTGTTGATGCAGTCGTGGGTCGAGGCTCGGACGTAGTCGGCCAGCGCGGATCCGCTCCGGCGACCGAAGTCGGCCGGGGTGCACGACTGCGCGGCGGTCTTCGGCCTCGCCGACGGCGGGCGCTTCTTCGACGGCTGGAGCCTGGCCGGAGGCTGCTGGGCGGCGGTCAGCGGCTTGGCTCGTACGGCGTCGCGCTCTGAGGCGGTGCCGAGCAGGTCGGCCGGCCTCGACACCGGTGGCGCCGACGACGCATGAGGCGTCTCGGCGGCGGTCACGGCGGACGCCATCCCATGGCCGGTCAGAGCGGCCAGAAGACCGGCGATCAGGGTGACGGCCAGGAATCTGACGACGGAGGTTCGGGAAGGCCGGGGGGTTCGGTGGCGCATTGTTGCTGCTCCCTCGGGGTGTCTGCGCCTCAGGCGGGGGTGACGAGGCGTTCCACCGAACTTCCCAAGCCACATCGCTATGTGCAATATCACATGTCATAAGACATTTTGCGGCAGGTCATAACATGTCGCAGCCCGCCGAACCGGCGATGGCGGCTTGAATCGGGCCAGGGTAGGGGCGGCCTGCGCCGGCCCTAACTCGCACATAGGCGGCTGGTCTGTGTCGCCCACGCCCGGAAGTGCGGCGAGTCGGTGATGAGGTCGCGATAGGCGGCGGTCGCGGCCTGGTGGACCGTCTCGACCACTTTGTCGCGGACGCCCTTCGCCCGCCAGGCCAGCAGGTACCGGTGCCACACCGGCGTTCCGGTCAGGGGTTTGATGAGTACGCCGTCGGCGGGCGGGAACGTCGCCTGCACGATCGACACGCCTTCGCCGCCCGCGATCATGCTCTGTAGCTGGAGCCTGTCGCCGAGGAACTCGTGCACGGTGACCGGGCTGAACCCGGCGGCCTGGCAGGCGGTGTAGAACACCCCGGGCCACCCGGCGCCGTCGTCGGGAGTCAGGAACCAGGCGTCATCGGCCAACTCCGTGAGCGATACCTCCGGCCGATCGGCCAGCCGGTGGCCGGCGGGCAACGCCACGAATGCGGGCTCGGTGGTGATCGCGCGCTGCGCGACGGCATCGGAGTGCCGCAACCCAAGCCCTGGATAGTCCACCCCGATGGCGGCATCCAGCTTGTCGTCCTCCAGGAGCTCGACGATCTGCGAAGACGCATAGACGCTCGAGATGGTCAGTGTCAGATCCGGCAGCGCGGTACGGATCCGGGCGACCGTTCCGGGCAGGATCGGGGTGTTGGTCGCCGCGAGTCTCAGGACCTGACCGGCGGCGAAGACCGTGCCGGCTGAGCGGCGTTCGATGGCCTTCGCGCGCGCGAGCACGTCGCGAGCCCGTGCTACGACCTCCATGCCGAAGGCCGTCGGCGCCATCCCTGTCTTGCTGCGGGTGAACAGCGGCTCACCGAGGAAACCCTCGATCCGCCCCAGCTGGGCGCTGACCGCTGGCTGAGAGTAGCCCAGCAGCGTCGCCGCCCTGCCCAGGCCGCCGGTGTCGGCGATCGCACACAGCATCCGCAGATGACGAAGTTCCAGATGTTCCATCGATACTCCTGGTCGTGTATCAGCCGATGCGGGTCCGAGGGCCGAAGCGACGGGATGATCGGCCGGAGGCCGGACGGTCGGGTCGCCGATGAACCCCCTGCGGACCGCCCACCTCAGAAAGACCGGAGGCTTCGCCTGTCGCGTGTCCGAAGTGTGAACGCGAGGGAAAGTCGCCGGTCATAAGCCCGTACATAAATCTGGGTTATGTGTGTGCCGGACTTTTGGCGCGTATAGCGACCGCGCAATCACTGAAAGGCCATGTCGACGCGGAGATCGGCGGTCGGCCATAACCTGTCGGATAATCCTCAGTCATGGAACTTGATATCCGGCATCTGCGCATCATCTGTGCGATCGCGGAGACAGGTAGCCTCACACGGGCCGCCGCCCGGATGGGACTGTCGCAGCCCGCCATGACGAACCAGCTCCAGCGGATCGAAGAGCTCCTCGGCGGTGCGCTCTTCGTGCGGACGCGCAGCGGGACGGAGCCGACCCCGCTGGGACGTCAGGTCATCTCCCGCGCCCGGATCGTCCTGTCGGAGATGAGCGCCCTGTTCGGCGATCTGTCCGGCCTCGCCGGGCAGTCGCGGAGCATCCGGCTCGGCTCCATCCACGTGGCCTGCGTCGCCAGCCTCATCCCCCGGGTCGCGGAGGAACTGCCGGAGGTAGAGATGTCCCTGCGCATTGAGCCGTCGGCCGCGCTGCTGACCGACGGGCTCACCCACGGCGATCTGGACGCGGCGCTCATCGGCGTTATCGAGGGCTATGGCATTCCGATGGCGCCGCCGATCGCGAACCGCACGCTCGTGCCCAGATACCCGATCTTCGTCGCGCTCTCGGCCGCCCACCCGCTCGCCGAGCGCGCGGAGATCGAGCTGGCCGACCTGGAGGGCGAGTACTGGATCAGCCCCCCGGGCGCCGACGACGGCTCGCTCGCGGCGCTGCGCTCGACCTGCCGAACGGCCGGCTTCGAGCCCAAGGTGCGGTATGACGCGCCGAGCGGCGGGGCGCAGCCACTGGTCGCGCCGGGGTACGGAGTGCGACTGGTCGACCCGACCTGGCCCGCCCAGCCCGGCACCGTCGTCCGCCCGCTGGCCGGCGATCCGCAGGTCGGACGGCTGATCGTCGCCTGGCGCCGCGACCGGCTGAGTGACGGCACGGCCGCCGCGCTCTATCGGAGCCTGGCCCGGGCCTACACGGACCACGTGACCGACAATCCGATCTTCCAGCGCTGGTGGGAGGCCCACCCGGAGATCCATCCGCTGGTCTGACCCGAGTCGGCGGACGCCGGCCCGAGCGCCGGCACCCGTCCCGACGACTCGTCGGCCAGGGGCGCCCGCCCGCGCGACAGGACGGCAACCGTCGGGTCACTGCGGTGTGGCGAAGTCCTGCGTCCACCAGGGTCCGCCGCTGCCGTACGCGACGCCGACGCCGATGTCCTTGTATCCGCAGTTGAGGATGTTGGCCCGGTGGCCGGGACTGTTCATCCAGCTGTTCATCACGTCCGCCGGGTTCTGCTGGCCGGCGGCGATGTTCTCCGCCCACCCGCTCCATTGGTAGCCCGCCGCCGTGATGCGGTCGCCGGGGCCCTTGCCGTCGGGGTTGGTGTGGTCGAAGAAGTGGCGGGCGGCCATGTCGTCGGAGTGCTTCTGCGCCGCGGTGTGGAGTCTGCCGTCGACGTGCAGCGGACCGCAGCCGTTCTTGGCCCGCTGCGCGTTCACGAGGCCGACGACCTGCTGCTCGATGCCGCCCGGTGCGGCACTGGCGGGAGGCGTGGTCGGGTGGCGGGTACGGCCGGCCGGTGGGTGCGCGTGACCGAGCCTTGGACCGTCGACGGCGCGCGATGTGGGCGTGCCGGAGCGGATGTCCTGGTCATGGCGGTCGGGCCCGCGGTGACGGTCGGCCTGCTCCGGGCGGTCGGCCTGGCCGCGTCCGGCTTCGCCGCCGTTTCGAAATCCAGTGAGTGAGGGATCGACCAGATGAGGAACGCGGCGATCGCCGCCGCGGCCGCTCCGACGATCGCGGTCGGTGCCCGGCCGGGCCCGAGGCGCCGCATCCGGCGATGTCTCCCGGCGGCGGCGTGCGCGCCGGTGTGGCGGGACCCGGAGCCTGCCCGGAGTGACGCCGAGCCGGTGTGAGCCGACGCGGAGCCGGCGTGGAGTGACGTGGACCCGAGATGGAGAAGCGCGGAGCCGATGTGCGGAGGTGGCGGCACCAGGGCCAGGCCCGCGAGCAGCGCTTCGGCGGGTACGAGACCCTTCCGGTGTTCTGAACAGGTCCGGCAGTCTCTGACGTGCCGCGCGATCCGTTTGCGCCAGACGGACGTGGGGCGGCCGTCCCATCCGGCGATCAGCTCGGACAGTTCCGCACACCGTGGCTCCGCGCCCAGCGCCCGGACGATGGTGCGCCCGGAGTCCAGTCGTTCCTTCATCCGCTGGACCCGTACGGCGACGTGCCCGGCCGGGGATCCCAGCGCCGCGGCCAACTCCGGTCGGGTGAGTTGTCCCGCCGCCTCCAGCCACCACAGCGCGAGCAGTTCGCGGTCTTCCGAGTCCAGCCATCGCGTCGCCTCCGCGATCTCCCGGCGCTGCCCGGACAGGCCCAGCCGCAGGATGGTCAGCTCGACGAAGTCGGCGGCGGGGTCGGGTACGTCGTATACGGCCTCGAGGTCGACGACGGGTCGTTTCTGGTTCGCCGACCAGCGCCGCCGTACCTCGTTCATGGCGACGGTCACCAGCCAGGACCGGAAACGTGACGGATCCCGAAGGCCCCCGAGGCCGTTCATGACCCGCAGCAGCGTCTCCTGCACCAGGTCATCGACGTCGGCGTGGCCACCGAGGGCCCGGCCGATGATGTTGTAGACGAGCGGCAGGCAAGCGGAGGCCAGCCGTTCCCGGGCCTCCCGGTCGCCGGCCTGCGCCGCCGCGACCAGATCATCGCTGACGTCCGCGGGCATCCGTCCTCCTCACGGGCCGATCCGTTCGACCTCTTCTGGAAGACCCTGCGGCGTGCCGCTGATTACACGAAATTCAGAACTTTTTGCGGCCATCTGTGGGCGCGCGGGCGGGAGTGATCGTGCTCCGGAGGTCGGCCGCCCGCCTCTACCTGTCGTCCGCGTTGCGATACCGCAGGTCGTCGACGGTCCTGGACCGTGTCGCCCAGTTCCTGTTATCCGCCGCCGCGAGCGGGGTCTTCACAGTGTCGGAGATTTCCCGAGAGGCGGGCAGCGGTGAGGCCGAGACAAGTGGCCATTGCGGTTACGGCCGTCGGCCGGGCCGCGCACGTCCATCACGACGCGGTAGTCGGCCAGGCCGCCCTGCGGCGCGGCCGTCCAGTTCTGGTGGAGGAGGCGGGTCGGCCTACCGCAGGAAAGGCGGGCCATCGAATACGCCGCTGAAGATCTTTACTCGTTTGGGCTGGTCGGATAGCTGATCAGCTTTAGTGCACCGTCATTGTTCTAGATGTTCTTGAACGCAATGCGGTGGTGGATTTAACGGCGCCTGGCCGATTATCAGAGTTCGCTTTCGCGTGCCCGAAAACAGTTTGTCCTCTCCGTGGAAAAAGATTAGAGAATTCGCAGCAGAAGTCTTCCGCTCGGACGGAGAAGTATGTAATTTCCGGGCAGAAGTCGGTTTCCTCAGGGAGGGCGGAGTGAAGCGCGTGGCGCTGAGACCGGAGAACGCTCATCAGGCGCGTCTCCTGCATCTGCTACAGGACGGTCCGCGGAGCCGGGCCGAGCTGGGTGACGTCGTGGAGCTGTCGCGATCCAAGCTCGCGGTGGAGGTAGGGCGGCTCACCGAGCTCGGGCTGATCGAGGAAGCGGGTCTGGCGGCCTCGCGCGGGGGGCGCCGGGCCGGGGTGGTGCGCCTGTCGCAGCGTCTGCGGTTCGCGGCCATCGACATCGGCGCCACGTCCGTGGACGTCGCCGTCACCGGGGGCGATCTGGAGATCCTGGCGCACGCGGCGGAGCCGTGCGACGTGCGGGACGGGCCCGACGCGGTGCTGTCGGTGGCGCTGGAAGCGCTGGGCAAGCTGCGCTCGCGGGGGATCGCGACCGAACTGCACGGGGTCGGGGTGGGAGTGCCGGGCCCGGTGAGCTTCCGCGACGGTTTCCCGGTCGCCCCACCGATAATGCCGGGCTGGGACCGGTATCCGGTCCGGGACGTGCTCGCCCAGCAACTCGGCTGCCCGGCGCTCATCGACAACGACGTCAACATCATGGCGCTCGGAGAGATGCACGCCGGGGTGGCCAAGACGGTCGACGACTTCCTGCTCGTCAAGATCGGAACGGGCATCGGGTGCGGCATCGTCGTCGACGGTGAGATCTACCGCGGAGTCTCCGGCTGCGCGGGCGACATCGGCCACATCCGGGTGAACGACGACGGCCCGACCTGCTCGTGCGGCAACACCGGCTGCCTCGAGGCCTACTTCGGCGGCGCGGCGCTCGCCCGCCAGGCCGAGGAGGCGGCCCGCTCGGGAGCGTCCGGCCATCTCGCCGAGCGCTTGGCCCAGGCCGGCTGACCGCCGAGGACGTCGGCGCGGCCGCCGCGGCGGGTGACGCCGTGGCGATCGCGATCATCCGCGACGGCGGGCGACGGGTCGGTCAGGTCCTCGCGGGCCTGGTCAGCTTCTTCAACCCCGGCCTGGTGGTGATCGCGGGTGGTCTGGCCGGCCTGGGCCACGTGCTGCTCGCCGAGATCCGCAGCGTGATCTATCGCCGGTCGCTGCCGCTGGCCACCGGGAATCTGCCGATCACGCTCGCCGAGCTCGGGGACACCTGCGGGGTCGTGGGGGCGGCCAAGTTGATCAGCTCACATGTCTTCTCCCACTGACCCGGAGGTTCCGTTGCGGACACCGTCCCCGCTGCTCGCCGTGCGCGGCATCGTGAAGACGTTCCCGGGGGTCCGGGCGCTCGACGGCGTCGACCTCGAGGTGCTCTCCGGCGAGGTGCACTGCCTGCTCGGCCAGAACGGCGCCGGCAAGTCCACTCTCATCAAGGTGCTGTCGGGTGCGCACCGGCCCGACGAGGGAGAGATCGTCCTTGCCGGGGAGCCGGTGCGGTTCCCCAACCCGACCGCGGCCACGCGCCATGGGATCGCCACCATCTATCAGGAGCTCGACCTGGTGGACGGGCTGAGCGTCGCCGAGAACGTCTTCCTCGGCCACGAGCCCGGACGGCGGGAGGCGAGGCGCCTTACGGAGCAGCTGCTGGCCAGGCTGGGCCACGCCGAGATCTCGCCGGCGACGCTGGTGGGGCGCCTGTCCCCGGCGGCCAAGCAGGTCGTGAGCATCGCGCGGGCGCTGTCGTACGACGCGCGGCTGATCGTCATGGACGAGCCGTCGGCCGCCTTGGCGCACGACGAGGTGGCGAACCTGTTCCGGATCATCGGTGAGCTCACGGCGTCGGGGGTGAGCGTGGTCTTCATTACCCATCGTCTCGACGAGATCCGGCAGATCGGCGACCGCATCACCGTGCTCAAGGACGGCCGTACCGTGGCCAGGGGACTGCCCGCCGACACCGCCACCGCGACGATCGTCCCGCTGATGACCGGCCGTTCGGTCGACCAGGTCTTCCCGCCGCGGCGAGGCACGCCGGGGAAGGCCGTCCTGCGGGTGGACGGCCTCGCCCTGGCCGGGCACTTCGAGCCGCTCTCGTTCGAGGTGCGGGCGGGGGAGATCGTCGGACTTGCCGGGCTGGTCGGCTCCGGCCGCTCGGAGATCCTCGAGACGATCTACGGCGCCCGTCGGCGTACGGCCGGCCGGGTCCTGGTCGACGACGTCCGGCCTGCCCGGGGCGGGACGCGTGCGGCGGTCGCCGCCGGGATGGGCCTGGCGCCCGAGGAGCGCAAGAGCCAGGGCCTGCTGATGCTGGAGAGCGTCGCCCGCAACATCTCACTCGCCTCCCTGGGGCGCTATTCGCGGTACGGCTGGCACGACCGCCGCCGCGAGCACGCCGAGGCTGCCGAGCAGATCCGCGCCCTGGACCTACGGCCGCCCGATCCGCACCGCCCCATCCGGACCCTGTCGGGCGGAAACCAGCAGAAGGCCATCCTCGGCCGCTGGCTGCTGCGCGGATGCCGGGTGCTGCTGCTGGACGAACCGACCCGCGGAGTGGACGTCGGGGCACGGAGCGAGATCTACGGCCAGATCAGGGGCTTGGCCGAAGAGGGTCTTGCCGTGCTGCTGGTGTCCAGCGAGATCCCCGAGGTGCTCGGCCTGGCGGATCGGGTGCTCGTCGTCCGCGACGGCCGTGTCATCGCCGAACACGGCGCGGCCGAGCTGGAAGAACACCGCGTCCTCGACATGATCATGGAAGGGAGCGTCCTGTGAGAACGATCGTCAAGGCCCCGGCGGCCCCGGTGAGTCTTCGGTCGCGGGACCTGCGGCACGTCCCGCTGGTCGGTGCGCTGGCGGTGCTGTTCGTGCTCGGCACCGTGTTGAAACCGGACACCTTTCCGACCACGAGCAATATGGTCACGATCCTGACGCTCGCCTCGGAGATCGGCGTGGTGACGGTCGGCATGACCTTCGTGATCATCGGGGGCGGCATCGATCTGTCGGTCGGCGCGATCATGGCGCTGTCGTCGATCTGGGCGACCACGGTCGCCACGCAGTCGTACGGCTGGGCCGGGATGGCGTTCGCCGCGATCGTGGTCGGCGTCGCCTGCGGCCTGGTCAACGGACTGCTCATCGCCTACGGCGGGCTGGTGCCGTTCATCGTGACGCTGGCGGCGATGGTCGCCGCGCGGGGTCTCGCGGAGCAGATCTCCGATCGGCACTCGCAGATCGTCACGGACGCCACGTTCCTGAAGCTCGCCTACGACCGCGTTCTCGGCGTACCGCTGCTGGTCTACCTGTTCTTGGCCGTGGTCGTCGCGGGCTGGCTCGTGCTCAACCGGACGACCTTCGGACGCCGTACCTTCGCCGTCGGCGGCAACCGTGAGGCGGCCCGCCTCGCCGGCATCGACGTGCGGCGGCACACGCTGCTGCTGTACGTCATCTCCGGCCTGTGCTGCGGTATCGCGGCCATCATGCTGACGTCCCAGGCGAACACCGGGTCCAGCACCCACGGCACGCTGTACGAGCTGGACGCGATCGCCGCGGTCGTCATCGGGGGCACCCTGCTCACCGGCGGATCTGGCTCGATCGCCGGGTCGATCCTCGGGGTCCTGGTCTTCACCACGATCCAGGATCTGTTCATCCTCGCCGACCTCCAGCAGCCCATCCAGGAGATCGCCAAGGGCGCGATCATCGCTGTCGTCCTGCTCATCCAGCGCTGGAACCGCCGGACCACCTGACCCCTATCACCCCTGGTGGCGCCGCCACCTGTGTTCAGCACGCCCGAAATCACCCTAGAAGGGCCCAATCATGTCCGTACTCGACCGCCGCCGGCTCCTGATCGGCGGAGCCGTGGCCGGAGCCGGCGCGCTCGCGGCAGCCTGCACCAGCAACAGCCCCGCCGAGTCGAAGAACACGGCCGATCAGCAGACGCAGAATCCGGCCTCCCCCGGCAAGCACGTGACGATCGGCTTCACCGCGCCCGCCGCCAACCACGGCTGGGTCGCGGCCATCACCCAGAACGCCAAGACGCAGGCCGGCCGCTACTCCGACGTCACGCTCAAGGCCACGGAGGGCACCAACGACGTCAACCAGCAGATCCAGCAGGTCCAAACGATGATCGACGCCAAGGTCGGCGTTCTGGTCATCCTGCCGTTCGACGGCAAGGCGCTCACCGAGATCGCCAAGAAGGCCATGGCGGCCGGTATCCCGGTGGTGAACCTCGACCGCGAGTTCGCCGATCCGCTGGCCTACCGGACTCTGATCAAGGGCGACAACCACGGCATGGGCGTCAGCGCCGGCAACTTCATCGCCAAGCAGATGGTGGCCAAGGGCGTGTCCAAACCGGTGATCGTCGAGGTGGCCGGGCTGGACAACCTCCAGCTCACCCAGGACCGCAGCGCCGGTTTCAAGGCGGCACTGGCCGCCCACGGCCTGTCCGTCACCGCCCGGCAGGCCGCCGACTTCACCGCCGAGACCGGCCAGAAGGTCACCTCGGCGCTGCTGCAGGCCAACAAGAAGATCGACGCGCTCTGGAATCACGACGACGACCAGGGCATCGGGGTCCTGGCCGCGATCCGGCAGGCCGGACGGGACAAGGAGTTCCTCATGGTCGGGGGAGCGGGATCGCGCAACGCGATGACGGCGATCAAGACCGACAACACGCCGCTGAAGGCCACCGTCCTGTACAGCCCGAGCATGGCGGCGTCGGCGATATCGCTCGCCCGGCTGCTCGGGCAGGGACGAGGCCTGGCCGACATGGTCGAGCACGAGATCCCGGCGCAGGTGACGACCTACTCGGCGGTCGTCACCAAGGACAACGTGGACGACTACATGGTCGTGGGGTTCGCCTGATGACGACACTCGGGGTCGGCCTGGTCGGCTACGCCTTCATGGGCCGCGTCCATTCCCACGCCTGGCGCAACGTCGCGGCCTTCTTCGACCTGCCGGTGACACCCACGCCGGCGGTGTTGTGCGGGCGGGACGCCGAGCAGGCCGCGGCCGCTGCGGCGCGACTCGGCTTCGGCTCGGTCGAGACGGACTGGCGACGGCTGATCGAGCGTGACGACGTCCAGATCGTCGATATCTGCACCCCGGGAGACACCCACGCGGAGATCGCGATCGCGGCGCTGGACGCCGGCAAGCACGTGCTGTGCGAGAAGCCGCTGGCCAACTCGGTGGCGGAGGCGACCGAGATGGCCGATGCCGCCGAGCGGGCCCGCGCCCGCGGCGTCCGCTCGATGGTCGGCTTCAACTACCGGCGCGTCCCGGCCGTCAGCCTCGCGCAGCAGATGATCGCCGACGGTCGGCTCGGCCGGCTGCGTCACGTACGGGCGCAGTACCTGCAGGACTGGCTGGTCGACCCGCGGCACCCGCTGGTGTGGCGCCTGCGCAAGGACCGGGCCGGCTCCGGCGCCCTCGGTGACATCGCCGCGCACATCATCGACACCGTCCAGTACGTCACGGGGGAGCGGCTGACCGAGGTCTCGGCGCTGCTGGAGACCTTCGTCCGCGAACGTCCGCTCGCCGACGGCGCCGGCTTCGGCGAGGTCACCGTGGACGACGCGGCGCTGTTCCTCGGCCGGCTCACCGGCGGTTGCGTGGCGTCCTTCGAGGCCACGCGGTTCGCCACGGGCCGCAAGAACGGCCTGCGCTTCGAGATCAACGGCACGCTCGGCAGCCTGTCCTTCGACCTGGAATCGCTGAACGAGCTCCACTTCTACGACAACACCGAGGACCCGGCCGAAGCCGGATTCCGCCGGATCCTCGTCACCGAACCCGGACACCCGTACTCCGGTGCCTGGTGGCCGCCCGGACACCTCCTGGGCTACGACCACACCTTCACTCACGAGGTGAAGGACTTCCTTGAAGCGATCGGCAAGGGAGCCGATCCGCAGCCGTCGTTCGCCGACGGTCTGCACATCCAGCGAGTTCTCGCGGCGGTCGAGGCCAGCGCCAAGGCCGGCTGCTGGGAGTCCGTCGCAACCTCCTGACACACCCCCTACTCACCAATCCCCTGACACCCGCTAGGAGTGTCATGCGTCATCCCCTACTCGCGATCAGCGTGATCGCCGCGCTGATCGCCACCATGTTCGCCCTGCCCTCGTCCGTCCATGTCGCCGCCGCCGCACCCGCCTCGGAGTTCCAGCAGGTCACCCTGGCCAAGGGCGTGGACCAGGCCGGGGAGCCGATGTCCCTGGCCGTCCTGCCGGACCGCTCGGTGGTCCACTCCTCGCGCGACGGCAGGTTGTTCTACACCGACGCGAGCGGCACCACCAAGGTCGCCGCGAAGATCCCGGTCTACTCCCACGACGAGGAGGGACTGCAGGGCATCGCGGCCGACCCCGCCTTCGCCACCAACCGGTGGATCTACGCCTACTACGCCCCGCCGCTGGACACGCCGTCCGGCGACGCGCCGAACGACGGCACCGCAGCGGACTTCGCACCGTACAAGGGCTACAACCAGCTCTCGCGGTTCAAACTGGGCACCGACGGGACGCTCGACCTGTCCAGCGAGCAGAAGATCCTTCAAGTGCCCACCACCCGAGGCATCTGCTGCCACGTCGGCGGCGACATCGACTTCGACGCCGCCGGCAACCTGCTGATGACCACCGGCGACGACAGCAACCCGTTCGCCTCCGACGGCTATTCGCCGCTGGACACCCGATCGAGCCGCAACCCGGCCTTCGACGCCCAGCGGACCGCCGCCAACAGCGACGACCTGCGCGGCAAGCTGCTGCGCATCAAGGTCAACGCCGACGGGAGCTACAGCAGCCCGTCCGGCAACATGTTCGCGCCCGGGACCGCGAAGACGCGGCCGGAGATCTACGCCATGGGCTTCCGCAACCCCTTCCGCATGTCGGTGGACCGCAAGACCGGCGCGGTCTACATCGGCGACTACGGACCGGACGCCGGCTCGACCAACCCCACGCGCGGCCCCGGCGGCCAAGTGGAGTTCGACCGGGTCACCGGGCCGGGCTTCTACGGGTGGCCGTACTGCACCGGCACCAACACCACCGACGAGACCTACAACCACTACGACTTCGCCACCGGCAAGTCCGGTGACAAGTACGACTGCAAGAACGGGCCGGTCAACGACTCGCCGAACAACACCGGAATCAGCAACCTCCCGGCGCCGAAACCGGCCTGGATCAAGTACGACAACTGCTCGGTCCCCGAGTTCGGGTGTGGCTCGGAGTCGCCCATGGGCGGCCCGGTCTACCACTACGACGCCGCCTCGACCTCGCCGACGAAGTTCCCCGCGGACTACGACGGGAAGGTCTTCCTCGGCGAGTACGGCCGCAGGTGGATCCGCCCCGTCGAGGTCAAGCCCGACGGCTCGCCCGGTGCCATCGACACCACCTTCCCCTGGAAGGGCACCCAGGTGATGGACATGGCCTTCGGCCCGGACGGCAGCCTGTACGTGCTGGACTACGGCACCGGCAGCTTCGGCGGTGACGCCAACTCCGCGCTCTACCGGATCGACCACATCGGGGCCAACGGGCGTGCGCCCGTCGCCGCCGCCTCGGCCGACAAGACCTCCGGCAAGGCGCCGCTGTCGGTGACCTTCTCCTCGGCGGGCAGCTCCGACCCGGACGGCGACCCGATCAAGTACGTGTGGAACTTCGGCGACGGCGGCACCTCCACGGCCACCAACCCGTCGCACACCTACACCGCGAACGGCCAGTACACCGCCAAACTCACCGTCACCGACAGCCACGGCAACACCGGCACCGCGAGCGTGCTCATCACCGTGGGCAACACCGCGCCGACGGTCACGCTCAACACTCCGCCGGACGGCCGGCTGTTCTCCTTCGGCGACGCGGTCCCCTGGCACGTCACCGTCACCGACCCCGAGGACGGCACGGTCGACTGCTCCAAGGTGACGATGCACTACATCCTCGGCCACGACACGCACGGGCATCCGATGACCGACCAGCACGGCTGCTCGGGCGTCATCCAGACCGAGGTCGACGGCGAGCACGCCTCCGACGCCAACACCTACGGCGTCTTCGACGTCGAGTACACCGACAAGGGCGCCAACGGCCAGCCCGCCCTGACGACCCATGCCAAGCGCATCCTGGAGCCGCGCACCAGGCAGGCTGAGTTCTACAAGGACTCCAGCGGCGTCAACCAGATCAACCACAACGGCGCCGAGGGCGGCCGGACCGTAGGCGACATCGACAACGGCGACTGGATCGAGTTCGACCCCTACACCGTGGACTCGTCGGTGTTCAGCGCCCGTGTCTCTTCGGCCAGCGCCGGCGGGACCATCGAGGTCCGCGCCGGATCACCGACCGGCACGCTCATGGGTTCGGTGAAGGTGCCGGTGACCGGAGGCTGGGAGAACTTCACGACCGTCTCGACGGCACTGTCCAACCAGCCGCTCGGTCCGACCAAGCTGTACCTGGTCTTCAAGGGCGGCAGCGGGGCGCTGTTCGACGTGGACGAGTTCGGCTTCACCCCGCTCGTCCAGGCCGAGACCTTCACCTCCCAGTCGGGTGTCCAACTCGCCGACCACGCTCCCGCGGACGGCGGCAAGACGGTGGGCTTCATCGACAACGGTGACTGGATCTCCTTCTCCGGGACGCAGCTCGGCAACGTCACCGCCTTCAGCGCTCGGGTCTCCTCCGCGGGAGCAGGCGGGACGATCGAGGTCCACGCCGGATCGGCCACCGGGCCGGTCCTCGGCTCCGTCGCCGTCCCGGTTACCGGGAGCTGGGAGAAGTTCCAGGAGGTGACGACGCGGCTGTCGGCCGGTCAGGCCTCGGGCCTGACGCTGGTGTTCAAGGGCGGCAGCGGCGCTCTGTTCGACGTGGACGAGTTCACCCTCGACCGGTCGACCGGCCCCGGCCAGATCGTCGGAGCCGACGCCAAGTGCGCCGACGTGGCCGGCGCCAACGGCAATGACCACACCGCCATCCAGCTCTTCACCTGCAACGGGACGGTCGCCCAGCACATGGCGCCGTACGGTGACGGCCACATCCACGTCCTCGACAAGTGTGTCGATGTCGCCGGTGGCGGCACCGGCAACGGCACCAAGGTCCAGCTGTTCGGCTGCAACCCCAGCGGGGCTCAGGTGTGGCTCCCGCAGACGAACGGCACGCTCAAGAACCCGCAGTCCGGACGCTGCCTCGCCCCCACCGGCGACAGCACCAAGGACGGCACCCCGCTGGTCATCAGCGACTGCACCACCGGCTCTACCCAGAAGTGGTTCCTGCCATGAGACGAATCCTTCTCGCCCTGACTCTGGGCATCTCCACCGTCATGACGCTCCCGGCCTCGACTCCCGCCCACGCGGCCGGCCCGGCCTACAAGGTCCTGGTGTTCAGCAAGACCGCCGGCTTCCGCCACGACTCGATCCCCGCCGCCGTCCAGGCGATCCGGGACCTGGGCGCGGCGAACGACTTCACGGTCGACGCCACCGAGGACGACACCAAGTTCACCGCGGCCAACCTCGCCGGGTACAAGGCCGTCGTCTTCGCCCTCACGACCGGCGACGTCCTCAACGACACCGAGCAGGCCGCCTTCGAGGGCTACATCCGCCACGGCGGAGGCTTCGTGGGCATCCACGCGGCCGCCGACACCGAATACGACTGGCCCTTCTACGGCGGGCTCGTCGGCGCCTGGTTCAAGAGCCATCCCGCGATCCAGCAGGCCAAGGTCGTCGCCGAAGACCGTGCCCACCCCAGCACCGCGCACCTGGCGTCCACCCCGTGGACCAGGACGGACGAGTGGTACAACTACCGGTCCAATCCGAGGAACGTCGCCCACGTCCTCGCCTCCCTGGATGAGTCGAGCTACGACCCTGGTGCCGACCGGATGGGAGACCACCCGATCACCTGGTGCCAGGGCTTCCAGGGCGGCCGGTCCTGGTACACCGGCATGGGCCACACCAAGGAGTCCTACGCCGACCCGGCCTTCCGCACCATGATCCTCGGCGGCATCCGCTACGCCGCCGGGGCGGCCAAGGCCGACTGCCGCCCCGAGACGGGATACACCCCGCTCTACAACGGTGCGCTCACCGGCTGGACCCAGGCCGGCCCCGGCGGCTTCACCAACACCGACGCCACCCTCGGCACGCAGGGCGGCATGGGGCTGCTGTGGCACTCCGCCAAGCAGTTCACCAACCACTACTCACTCAAGGTCGACTGGAAGATGCAGGGCGACGACAACTCCGGGGTGTTCGTCGGCTTCCCCGATCCGGGCGGCGACCCGTGGACGGCGGTGAACAAGGGATACGAGATCCAGATCGACGCCACGGACAGCCCCGACCACACCACCGGCTCCATCTACGGATTCCAGGCGCCCGACACGAAGGCCCGCGACGCCGCGCTCAACCCGCCGGGCTCCTGGAACACCTACGAGATCGTCGTCGACGCGCCGCGCATCCAGGTCTACCTCAACGGCGTGAAGATCAACGACTTCGTCAGCAAGGACCCGAACCGGCTGGCAGGCGGGTACGTCGGGCTGCAGAACCACTCTGACGCCGACCACGTGTCGTTCCGCAACGTACGGATCAAGCAGCTCACCGCGGACACCACGATCCAGGCCGAGAACTGGTCGAGCCAGAGCGGGGTCGCGGCCTACCACCACGACGAAGCGCACGGCGGCACGGTCCTCGGCTTCGTGGATCCCGGAGACTGGGCCGCCTACGACAACGTCAAGCTGGACGGCGTCGGCCGCTTCTCCGCCCGCGTCGCCTCCGGCGGGCCGGGCGGCGGTATCCAGGTGCGCGCCGACTCGCCCACCGGCCCGCTGCTGGGCAGTGTCGCCGTGCCGAACACCGGCGGCTGGGTGAACTACACCGACGTCTCCACCACCCTGAAGCCGATCTCCGGTACCCACCGGCTCTACCTGGTGTTCACCGGATCCGGGGGCGGACTGCTCGACGTCGACGACTTCACACTCGCCCACACCACCACCACCGGGTGACGCTCCGCACCGTGCAGGCCATCGACGAGCGGTTGGCCTTCGGCTGATCCAGGGTCTGGTGGGGTGCGATTTCCGGGCCGGCCCGGTCACCGGGCCGGCCCGGTCACCCATCTGGATCACCTGTTCGGCGGTCCCGGCCGCCGCCGAAGAACCACGGTGAATGCGCGTAATCGTGAAGCTGCCGGGTGCTCTCTCAATGTGCGGAGGAGAGGAGTGGCGAGAATGACACGACCGATCACCCTGTTCACCGGCCAGTGGGCGGATCTGCCGTTCGAGGAGGTGTGCCGGCTGGCGGCCGACTGGGGATACGACGGGCTGGAGATCGCCTGCTCGGGCGACCACTTCGAGGTCCCCCGAGCCCTCGGCGAGTCCGGTTACGTGGCCGATCGCCGCCGGATCCTCGACAAGTACGGGCTGAAGGTGTGGGCGATCTCCAACCACCTCGTCGGCCAGGCGGTCTGCGATCGTCCGATCGACGAGCGGCACCGGGCGATCCTGCCCGCACACGTCTGGGGGACGGGGGAGCCTGAGGAGGTCCGGCAGCGGGCGGCCCAGGAGATGGCGGACACCGCGCGGGCCGCGGCGGCGCTGGGAGTGCGGACGGTCGTCGGATTCACCGGCTCGCCGATCTGGCACACCGTGGCGCTGTTCCCGCCGATGCCCGCCGCCGCCATCGACCGCGGCTACGCCGAGTTCGCCGAGCGCTGGCACCCGATCCTCGACGTGTTCGAGGCCGAAGGCGTCCGGTTCGCTCTCGAGGTGCACCCCAGCGAGATCGCCTATGACTTCTGGACGACGGAGCGGGCCCTGGAGGCCGTCGGACGGCGGTCCGCCTTCGGCCTGAACTGGGATCCGTCCCACATGGTCTGGCAGGACGTCGACCCGGCGAACTTCATCCTCGAGTTCGCCGACCGGATCTACCACGTCGACTGCAAGGACACCAGGATCAGGGCGCGCGACGGGCGCCGCGGCCGGCTCTCGTCCCACCTGCCCTGGGGCGACCCGCGCCGGGCTTGGGATTTCGTGTCCACCGGGCGGGGTGACGTGCCCTGGGAGGACTGTTTCCGCGCGCTCAACTCCATCGGCTACGACGGCCCCATCTCGATCGAGTGGGAGGACGCGGGCATGGACCGCCTGCTCGGGGCACCTGAGGCGCTGCGGTTCGTGCAGGCGCTGAACCGCATCGAGCCGCCCGCCGCGTCCTTCGACTCCGCGTTCACCCGCGAGCCATGACCCCGTACGACAGAGGAGGTCCGAAAATGAACCGTGACGAGCGTCGCACCGGCGTGTGGCTCATCGGCGCGCGCGGGTCCGTCGCCACGACCGCGATATCCGGGGCCCTGGCGATCAGGGCGGGGATGGTCGCTCCCGTCGGGATGGTGACCGAGAGCCCCGACTTCGCCGGGACGGCGCTGCCGCCCCTTGACTCGCTGGTGTTCGGCGGCCACGACATCACGCAGACGCCGCTGCCGAAGCGGGCGGAGCAACTGGCGGCCGCGGGCGTGATACCCGCCGATCTCATCACGGCGGTGCGCCGCGACCTGGCCGGCATCGACTCCGAGCTGCGCGGCGGCATCGGCGGAGACGACCGGCGCTGCCAGGCAGAGGTGTCCGCCGCGCTGGCCGCGGACCTCACCGGCTTCCGGGAGCGACACGGCCTCGCCCGGGTCGTCGTCGTGAACGTCTCCTCGACCGAACGGCCCGCCGCCCACCGTCCGGAGTACGACAGCCTGCCCGAGCTGGAGCACGCCATGGCGACACGGCCCGGTGTGTTGCCGCCGAGTTCGCTTTACGCGCACGCGGCATTCCAGGCCGGTTGCCCGTTCGTGGACTTCACACCGTCGACCGGAGCCCGGTTGCCGGCGCTGGCCGCCCTGGCCCGGCAGAAGGCGGTCCCGTTCGCGGGCCGTGACGCCAAGACCGGCCAGACCCTCGTACGCGCGGCGCTCGCGCCGATGTTCACCGCTCGGGCGCTGCGCGTCCTGTCCTGGTCGGGCACCAACCTGCTCGGCGGCGGGGACGGAGCCACGCTGGCCGACCCCGCGGCCGCCGCGAGCAAGACCGTCTCCAAACAGCGCGGGCTGACCGCGATACTCGGCGATGACGTGGAGGGCGACACCCACATCGACTACGTGCCCGATCTCGGCGAGTGGAAGACCGCCTGGGATCACGTCGGATTCGAGGGCTTCCTCGGCACCCGGATGACCATGCAGGTCACCTGGCAGGGCTGCGACTCGGCGCTGGCGGCGCCGCTCGTCCTCGACCTGGCGCGGCTGACCGCGTGGGCCCATGAGGCGGGCGAACCGGGTGTCCTGGCCGCTCTGGGGTTCTTCTTCAAGGACCCTCTCGGCACCACGGAGCATCGGCTGGCCGAGCAGTACACGATCCTTCGCGACTGGGCGAGGCGGCTGTGACGGGCCTGCGCGACCTCGCCGAACTGGTGCGCGCCCCGGCCGCGCTGACCGTTCCCGGTGACGTTCTGGCCGGAGCGGCCGCGGCCGGATTCCCGATCGGCCGCCGGTGGCTGGGATGCGCGGCCGGTTCGGTGTGCCTGTACTGGGCGGGGATGGCGCTCAACGACTACGCCGACCGCGAGCTGGACCGGCGTGAACGGCCGGAGCGGCCGATCCCGTCGGGCCGTGTCACCCCGCGGCTGGCGCTGACACTGGCGTCGGGCCTGACCGTCGCGGGGGTCGCCGTGGCCGGGCTGGCGGGTGGCCGCCCGGCGTTGCGGGTCGCGGTGCCACTGGCGGCGACGGTCTGGCTGTACGACCTGGCGTTGAAGAACACGGCGGCGGGACCGGCCGGCATGGCCGCCGCGCGTACGCTGAACGTCCTCATGGGGTCCGGCCCGCGGCCTGAGGCGGTCGCCCCGGCTCTGACCGTGGGCGGCCACGTGCTCGTCGTGACCACCCTGTCGCTCGGCGAGGTACGCGGGACGCGCCGCGAGGTGCCGTTGGGCGCACTCGCCGGCACGGCGGTGGTCGCCTCGGCCACGCTGGCCGGGGCCCGTCCGCGGCGCTCGGCCTCATGGCCGGCGACGTGCGGGCACTCGCGCTCCCGGCGATGCGGGGTGGTGACGGCCGGGCTCGCCGCGGTCTACGCGGCGACGACCGGGGGAGCGCAGTCGGCAGCGGTTCAGCAGCCCACGGCCGGGCGGATCCGGGCTGCGGTCGGCGCGGGAATCGTCGGCCTCCTCCCCCTCCAGGCCGCACTCACGGCACGTACGGGCGCGGTCCGCGCAGGGCTCCTGCTCGCCACGGCCTTTCCGGTCACGCGATGGCTGGCCCGGAAGGTGGCGACGACATGACACTCGGCCGCCTGAGATTCGGATACGGCACCAACGGATTCGACAACCACAGGCTCGACGACGCTCTCGCCGTCATCGCGGACCTCGGCTATGACGGGGTGGCGCTCACGCTCGACCACGCCCACCTCGACCCGTTCGCTCCGGACCTGGGCCGCCGGGTGGCGGCCCTCGCCGCCCGGCTCGCCGAGCTGGAGCTGGCCGTCGTGGTCGAGACCGGCGCGCGCTACCTCCTCGACCCGCGGCGCAAGCACGAACCCACCCTCCTGTCCGCCGACGGCGCCGACCGGCGGGTGGAGTATCTCCGAACCGCCATCGACGTCGGCGCCGACCTCGGCGCCGAAGCGGTCTCCTTCTGGAGCGGCGTACGGCCGAGCGGTCTTCCGGTACCGGTCGCGTGGGAGCGGCTGACCGAGCACTGCGCCGCCGTCCTCGCCCACGCCGACCGGCGCGGCGTGACCCTCGGGTTCGAACCCGAGCCCGGCATGTTCGTCGACGACCTGACCGGATACGAACTGCTGCGCGCGCGGCTGGGCGGCCCGCCCAGGCTCGGCCTGACCCTCGACATCGGGCACTGCCGGTGCAACGAGCCGCTTCCGGTGCCCGACTGCGTGCGACGCGCCGGAGCCGGGCTGGTCAACGTGCAGATCGACGACATGCGGCGCGGTGAGCACCTCCATCTCGAGTTCGGCGACGGGGAGATCGACTTCCCGCCCGTGCTGGCGGCGCTCGAGGAGATCTCCTACCGCGGGCTGGTCTCGGTCGAGTTGCCCCGCCACAGCCATGACGCCCCAGGCGTCGCCGAACGGGCCCTGGCGTTCCTGACCGCCGCGGGCACGGAGGGACCTCCCCGATGAAGACGGAACAGATCCGCGACAGGCTGGCGGACCTCCTCTCGCCCGCGGCGATGCGCTGGGCGGAGGAGTCCTGCGCCACGGTGGCCGCCCACCCGCCCGCTCTCTTCGAGCTGTCGGCCGCCGCGGGGCTGCGCTGCGGCAGGGCTCCGCTGGGGTGTGACCTACCGGACTGGACGGCCGATGACGCGGTCCGGGCGCTCATGCTGTGCTCCCTGCCCCTCGACGGCCTGGAACTGGTCGAGACGGTCGCGACGGTCTACCGCCACGGCGACACCCTCGAACGGCGCGCGGTCCTGCGGGCGCTGCCGTTGCTGGCCGTCGGCGACCAGGCGGTCCCGCTCGTCCGGGACGCCCTCCGCACCAACGATCCGCGGCTGGTCGCCGTGGCTCTCGGCCCGTACGCCGCCGAGCACCTCGATCAGCGCTCCTGGCGGGACGGCGTCCTCAAATGCCTGTTCATGGGCGTACCGCTCGCCGTGGTGGCCGGACTCGACCGGCGCGGCGACCCCGAACTGATCCGCATGTTCCGCGACCACGCGTCCGAGCGCACCGCCGCAGGACGTTCCGTACCCACCGACCTTCGTCTCTTCCTCGACTCCCGGGAGACCTGAATGCGGATCTTCGACCCCCACATCCACATGACGTCCCGTACCACCGGCGACTACGAGGAGATGAACACCGCCGGGGTCCGTGCGGTCGTCGAGCCGGCCTTCTGGCTCGGCCAGCCGCGCACCAGCGTCGGCTCCTTCGTCGACTACTTCGACTCGCTCATCGGCTGGGAGCCGTTCCGGGCCGCGCAGTTCGGCGTCACCCACCACTGCGCGCTCGCCCTCAACCCGAAGGAGGCCAACGATCCGCGCTGCGTCGGGATCCTCGACCTCCTGCCCCGGTATCTGGTCAAGGAGCGGGTGGTGGCCGTTGGGGAGATCGGTTACGACGCCATCACCGCGGATGAGGACATCGCCTTCGCCCACCAGCTGGAGATGGCCGTCGAGCACGAGCTGCCGGCGCTCGTGCACACGCCGCACCGCGACAAGGCGACCGGCACCCACCGTTCCCTGGACGTCGTCCGTGAGTCCGGAATCCCACCGGAGCGGGTCGTCGTCGACCACCTCAATGAGATGACCGTGCGGATGGTCGTCGACTCCGGCTGCTGGGCGGGGTTCTCGATCTATCCCGAGACCAAGATGGACGAGGACCGCATGGTCGCCATCCTGAAGGAGTACGGCACCGACCGCGTGCTGGTGAACTCCGCCGCCGACTGGGGACGCAGCGACCCGCTGAAGACCCGCCGCGTGGCGGAGGCGATGCTGACGGCCGGGTTCATCTTCGACGACGTCGACAAGGTGCTCTGGCGCAACCCTCGTGCCTTCTACGGGCAGAGCGGCCGGCTCGATCCGCTCGGCTTCACGGCCGACACCTTCGCCGGCAACTCGGTGCACCGCGGCACCCCTCGGTCCTGACATGCGTCTGCGTCACCCCGACGGTGCGACGATCCACCTCTCGTACTGCACCAACGTCCACCAGGCCGAAGACCTCGACGGCATCCTCGCCCAGCTGGACCGGTTCGCCGGGCCGGTCAGGGAGCGCCTCGACGTGCCCGTGCTCGGGCTCGGGCTGTGGCTGGCCGCCGACGTCGCGCGTGCCCTGGCCGCCGACCTCGGCGCCACGCGGCGACTCGGTACGGAACTGCGCGTCCGAGGCCTGGAGGTCGTCACCCTCAACGCGTTTCCCTACCGGGGTTTCCAGGATCCCGTGGTCAAGGAACGGGTCTACCATCCCGACTGGACCACACCCGAGCGGCTGCGTTACACGCTCGACGCCGCGACCGTGCTGGCCCATCTGCTGCCCGCGGACGTCACCGAGGGCAGTGTGTCGACGCTCCCGCTCGCGTGGCACGATCCCTGGGACCCTGGACGGGCCGCACGCGCACGCGGGCACCTGACCGACCTGGCCACGGGCCTGGCCGCGCTGTCGGCGGCGACGGGCCGCGTCGTTCGCGTCGGCCTGGAGCCGGAGCCCGGCTGCGTCCTTACGACCGTCCAGGACGCGGCGACGGGCCTCGGCTTCCTGGACACCGAACGGGTGGGCGTCTGCGTCGACGTCTGTCACCTCGCCGTCGGGTTCGAAGACCCGCGGGCCGCGCTGGCCGGGCTCGAGGCAGCCGGCCTGCCGATCGTGAAGGTGCAGGCATCCTGCGCGATGCAGGCCCGCGATCCGGCCGACCCGGCCACGCTGCGGGCGCTCGCCGACCATCAGGAGCCGCGCTTCCTGCACCAGACGGGCGAACGCGGCGGCGGCTCCACCGACGATCTCGACCAGGCGCTCGGCGGTCTGCTGCCCGGCCGTGCGCCGTGGCGGGTCCACTACCACCTGCCCCTGCACACGCGGCCGCGGCCACCGCTGGAGAGCACCTCAGACGTGCTCGACTCGGCGCTGGACGCGCTGTTCGGCGGTCCGGCCGCCCGCACCCGCCACCTCGAGGTGGAGACCTACACCTGGCATGTCCTGCCCGACCCGCCCAGTAGTGACGCCGAGCTGGTGACCGGGCTGGCCGCCGAACTCGCCTGGACGCGTGATCGCCTGTTCGCACTCGGCCTGAAGGAGATCCCGTGAAACCTCTGGTCGTGGTGAACGTGGTCGGCGTCACCCCGAAGCTCATGGCCCACATGCCGAACCTGCGCCGCCTCGCCGCAGCGGGGTTCCAGGCCGACTTGCGGCCGGTGCTGCCGGCCGTCACCTGCTCGGTCCAGGCCACCTTCCTGACCGGACGGCCGCCCCGCGACCACGGCGTCGTCGGCAACGGCTGGTACTTCCGCGACCTCGGTGAGATCCACCTCTGGCGCCAGCACAACGCGCTCGTCCACGGCGAGAAGCTCTGGGATCTCGCGCGCCGGGACCGGCCTGACTGGACGGTCGCCAACGTCTGCTGGTGGTACGCGATGGGCGCGGCCACGGACCTGCTCGTCACACCCCGGCCGATCTACCACGCGGACGGCCGCAAGTCGCCGGACTGCTACACCCGGCCCCCCGACCTGCACGAGGAGCTGACGAGCGAACTCGGGCCGTTCCCGCTGTTCACCTACTGGGGGCCGACCGCCGGCCTGACCTCCTCGAAATGGATCGTCGCGGCGGCGCGACGTGTCCTCTCCCGGCACCGCCCGGACTGCCTCCTCGTCTACGTGCCGCATCTCGACTACGACCTGCAACGGCACGGGCCCGACTCGCCCCAGGCGATCCGGGCCGCGGCCGAGGTCGACACCGTGCTGGGGCCGCTGCTGGACGACGCCCTCGCCCAGGACGCAGCGGTCATCGCGCTGTCCGAGTACGGCATCACCGAGGCCCGCAGACCCGTCGACATCAACCGGGCCCTCCGTCGCGCCGGGCTGCTGGAGGTGCACCGACAGGCAGGGAGGGAGCTCCTCGACCCCTGGACGTCCCGCGCGTTCGCCGTCGCCGACCACCAGATCGCACACGTCTACGTACGCGACGGCGTCGATCTGAAACGCGTCCGCGACGTGTGCGCCGAACTGCCCGGCGTCGCCGAGGTCCTGGACGCGACCGGCAAGGCCCGTTACGGCCTGGACCACGAGCGGGCGGGCGAACTCGTCCTGATCGCCGAGCCGGACGCCTGGTTCACCTACTACTACTGGCTGGACGACGACCGGGCTCCCGACTTCGCCCGGACCGTCGACATCCATCGCAAGCCCGGCTACGACCCGGCCGAGCTCTTCTTCGATCCGTACGACCCGCTCGTCAAGGCTCGCGTGGCCACCGCCCTGGCCCGGAAGTCCCTGGGCCTGCGCTACAGCATGCAGGTCGTGCCGATCGACCCGTCGTGCGTCAGAGGCACTCACGGACGGCTGCCGGACGACCCCGCGGACGGGCCGCTCCTCGTGTGCTCGGACGCTTCGTACGGCGTCGACTCGATCGAGGCCACCGAGGTGATGGACCTCATGCTCGAGCTCGCGTGTGTAGCACGGTAACAGCGGCGAGATTCGGGCTTGAGACAGGTCTGGTGTTATCGATGCCACCGCCCTATCGTCTGGGTGCACTTCAGTCCTCCTGAAGGCAGGTGACGTGAAGCTCGAACTACGCCATCTGCGCATCCTGTGCGCGATCGCGGAGGAAGGCAGCCTGCGCCGGGCCGCCGCCACGATCGGCGTGTCCCAGCCCGCGCTCACCGCGCAGCTCCATCGGATCGAGGAGGCCCTCGGCGGGCAGCTCTTCCGACGCGGGCGGCTCGGCATGATCCCCACCCCGTTCGGGCTGTTCGTGCTGAGCCGTGCCCGGTCCGCGCTGGTCACCGTCGACGAGCTGAGCGCCGGGACACCTGTGGGCGGCAACGCACAGGTGCGTGTCGGAGGGTACGTGTCGCCGGTCTTCGCAGGCCTGCTGAACAGGTTGTTCGAGATGCTCGGCCCCCGGCTCAGCGTGCACACCGAGTACTCGCCGCGTCTCCTGCTCGATCTGCTGGTGTCCACGCGGCTGGACGCGGCGGCCCTGGTCGACTACCCGGGACGCGAGCTACCCGCCCGGCCCCAGGTCGTCACGCGCCTCGTCGCCGTCGAGCCCGTCTTCGTCGCCC
Source organism: Actinoallomurus acanthiterrae (assembly GCF_054775715.1). Classification (NCBI taxonomy): domain Bacteria; kingdom Bacillati; phylum Actinomycetota; class Actinomycetes; order Streptosporangiales; family Thermomonosporaceae; genus Actinoallomurus; species Actinoallomurus acanthiterrae. Next base: position 2,105,236 of record NZ_BAAHCO010000001.1, read on the forward strand.
TGCCCGCCGCCCACCCGCTGGCCTCCCGGAACGAGGTGTCCCTGGCGGAGCTCGCGGACGAGGACTGGCTGGTCACCCCACCGGACGGGACCGGGTGGCCCGAGTACTTCTACTCCGCCTGCCAGGAAGCGGGGTTCGCCCCGCGCGTGCGGCACATGATCGTCGAGCGCGACATGATCCGTGCCCTGGTCGGCGAGGGGCGTGCGATCGCGCCGTGTCAGGCCACCTACCGCGGCGGGCCCGGCGCAGTCGTGCTACCGCTGGCGGGGACCCCGATGCGGTTGCGCCATGTGCTGGCCTGGCGGCTCGGCGGCCCGCTCGCCGATCACGCCGCCGAACTCGCCGAACTCGCGGCCGACGCCCACCTTGAAGCGGTCGCCGGGTCCCCGCCGTACACCGCCTGGCTGAGCCGGGAAGATCAATCTCTGTTCCCGCACGGGACATCACACGAGGGTTATCGGTACTTGGGATAAGGCGCAGAGCCTCCCGCCGACGACACTTCGGGGCATCCCCGTCAAGGAGGCCCCGTGCCCGCAAAGGCGATCCTCTCCGCCATGACGGCCGTCGCCGTCATCATTCCCGCCCCCGCCCTCGCCGACAGCGCATCGACTTCCCGGCCCACCCGCACCGAACGGCAGGAGGTGTTCTCGCCCGACGGCACCATCAAGCGGATCCAGGTCACCCGGCACGTCGACGAGTCACCCGCATCCCCCGCGGCGCTCAGCGCGGTCCAGGTGATCCCCGTCGAGGTCAACGGCCCCAGCGACAGCCGCTTCGACCTGGTGTTCGTCGGCGACGGTTACACCAGCGCGCAGTTCGGCACCTTCAGCCAGCACGTCCGGAGCAAGCTCGACGAGCTCATGTCCATCGAGCCTTTCAAGTCGTACCGCACGCTGTTCAACGTGTGGCAGGTCAACGTGCCGTCACCCCAGTCCGGCGTCGACAACGACCCCAGCCTCGGGATCGACCGCGACACGGCCCTCGACATGGGCTTCTGGTGCGGGAACATCGAGCGGCTGCTGTGTGTGAACGAGACCAAGGCACAGCAGTACGCGGCGCAGGCACCCGCCGCCGACCAGGTGCTGGCACTGGCCAACAGCACCAAGTACGGCGGCGCCGGCGGAGGCGTCGCCACCGCCTCCGGCGGCAACGTCAAGTCCGGGCAGATCGCCATCCACGAACTGGGCCACTCGATCGGAGGACTCGCCGACGAGTACGACTACGGCGACGGCGCCCAGTACCGCGGCCCCGAGCCCGGTCAGATCAACGTCTCGACCTACCAACGCGCGACCATGGCCCAGAGACAGGCCAAGTGGTACCGCTGGCTGGGGCAGCCCACCCCGGACGGCGGTGTGATCGACACCTACGAAGGCGCCTCCTACTACCAGCGCGGAATCTACCGGCCGAGCAGCAACTCGATCATGCGTACGCTCGGCAGCCAGTTCAACCTCCCCAGCCGCGAGGCGATGATCGCGGCGTTCTACCGGAAGATCGGCCTCATCGACGCGAGCGCCTCGCTCACGAACTCGACCGCGCCCGCACGTCTGTGGGTACGCCCACTTCCGTCCCCCACCATCTCGACCACCTGGTACGTGGACGGGCGCCGTGTCGGCAAGGGGGACGACCTCGACCTGACCGGACTGCGTCTGGCCAGAGGCGCACACAAGGTGACCGCGACGGTGACCGACCAGACGCCGTGGGTCCGTGATCCGGAGCTCCGGCGCACCGCACTGACCGGCACACGGACCTGGACCATCACTTCCTGAAACCCGGACCTTCGGCCCTCGCCCGGCCGCGGACCGTCTACGTTCTCCGCGGCCGGGCGCAGCACCGATTCCCTCCTCGCGTGGTTCCGCCTCGGTCAGCGGGCGAGCCAGCCGCCGTCCACGGCCAGGACGTGTCCGGTGACGTAGTCCGCGGCCGGGGACGACAGGAACACGGCGGCGCCCGCGATGTCCTCGGGCGTCCCCCAGCGGCCGGCCGGGATGCGGGCGCGGATGGCCGGTTCGCGCTCCGGGTCCTGGCGGAGCGCGGTGGTGTTGTCGGTGGCGATGTAGCCGGGGGCGATCGCGTTGACCTGCACACCCGAGGGCGCCCACTCGTTGGCGAGGGTCTTGGTGATCCCGGCCACGGCGTGCTTGCTCGCGGTGTAGGCGGCGACGTTGATGCCGCCCTGGAAGGACAGCAGTGACGCGATCGTCACGACCTTCCCGGACCCGCGCTCGGTCATGGCGGTGCCGAACGCCTGCGTGAGCAGGAACACCGAGTCCAGGTTGGTGGCCAGCACGGTGCGCCAGTCGGCATAGGCCATGTCCACGGCCGGGGCGCGCCGGATGATGCCGGCGTTATTGACGAGGATGTCGACCCGGCGGCGGGCGAGGAGGAGGGCGCACGCCGCCGGGACGTCTTCGGGGGTGGACAGGTCGAGGATCCAGCGTTCCGCGTGCCGGCCGGTCGCACGTACCGCCGCTTCGGTCTCGTCGAGGTCGTCGTGGTGGCCGTGCAGGATGACGTCGGCTCCGGCCCGGGCGAGGCCGACCGCGACCGCCCGTCCGATGCCGGCGCGCGACCCGGTGACGAGGGCGGTCCGGCCGGCCAGGGAGAACGGGTCGTCGGTCACCGCATGTCCTCGATCGCGACCGGGTCCATGTCGCCGTACGCCTGGTTCTCCCCGCCCATCGCCCACACGAAGGAGTAGTTTTGCGTGCCGAACCCGCAGTGCACCGACCAGGGCGGGGAGATGACGGCCTGCTCGTTCGCCATGACGATGTGGCGGGTCTCGTCCGGGCGGCCCAGCACGTGGAAGATCCGCTGGCCCTCTTCGAGGCCGAAGTAGAGGTACACCTCGGTACGGCGGTCGTGGACGTGGCAGGGCATGGTGTTCCACATGCTGCCCGGCTCCAGGACGGTGATGCCGAGGACGAGCTGGCAGCTCTTGACGCCGTCGGCGTGGATGTAGCGGTAGATGGTGCGGTGGTTCGACCCCTCGATGCCGCCGAGGGTGTTCGGCGCGGCGTCGGCCACGGTGGCCTTGGCCGTCGGATGCGTCGCGTGCGCGGGCGTGGACACGAGGTAGAACGCCGCTCCGGGGTCGTCGCCGGCCGAGAAGACGACGTCACGGGAGCCGCGGCCGACGTACAGGACCTCCCTGGGGTTCAGCGGGTGCGCGGTGCCGTCGACCTCGACGGTGCCGGCGGCGGCGCCGACGTTGACGACGCCGATCTCACGGCGTTCGCAGAAGTACTCCGCGCGCAGCGGCGGTTCGGCCTCCAGCCGTACGGGGGCGTCGGGGGCGGGCCGGACGCCGCCGACGACGATGCGGTCGGAGTGGCTGTAGACGGTGCGGACCGCGTCGGACGGGAACAGGTCCTCGACGAGGTAGTGCCGCCGCAGGTCCTCGGTGCCGAAGCCGGCCACCTGGTCGGGGTGGGTGCCGTGCCTGATCTCCATCGGTGCCGTCGTCTCCTCGGTCTCAGTCGTTCGTGCCGTCGTGGTCGTCGGTCGTGTCGTTCCCGAGGGCGCGCGGCGGGCCCGCGCCCTCGGGCTCTCGTCGGTCGTGCAGGGCGGCCGCGTAGGCGTGCAGGGCGAGGCCCTGGCCCCACGGCTGGATGAGGTCGTCGCGGATCACCGAGTAGCCGAACGGGACGAGCTGCAGGACCGTCCCGGCGCTGGTGCGGGTCAGGGTGCCGTTGTCGGCCACGTACGGGTGCACGCCGGCGAGGGCGCGCCAGGCGGACGCGCGCAGGCGTTCGGGCGAAAGGCCGAGGCGCGCGGCGCGGAACATCGCCGCGGCGATGCCAGCGGCGGCGGAGGTCTCGAGGATTCCGCGGTTCTCCTCCTGGCCGTCGACGAGGACGTCCCAGACGCCGTGGCCGGGCTGCAGGTCGGCGAGGGTGAGCAGCTGCCGTTCCAGGAGGGGGCGTACGGCGGTGGCGAGGTCGGCGATCTCGGTGTCGCCGGGGACGGCGGCGGCGGTCTCGAGGAACTCGACGCCGGCGAGGGCGATCCAGGCGTTCGCGCGGCCCCAGAAGCACCAGATGGTCTCGCCGCGGTGGGAGCCGTGCGCGTACAGTCCGCTGCCCCGGTCGCGGAGGACGTCCGCGTGGGCCAGGAGCTGTCGGCCGGCCTCGGCGATGAGGTCGGGACGCCCGGCGTGCCGTCCATGGTGGAGCAGGAAGACGCCGGCCATGAAGACGGTGTCGGCCCAGACGCCGCCGGGCCAGTGCTCGATCGCGCCGTTCGGCGCCCGGGTGGCGTGCGCGCCGAGCCAGTCGAGCAGGTGCGCGCAGGCCCGCGCGTACCGCTCGTCGCCGGTCTCGGCCAGCAGGCGTACGCACGCGGCACCCGGGGCGAGGTTGTTGACGTGCCCGAGTTCGAGGCCGGGGCCGCCGACGTGCCGGTCGACGAACCCGGTGACGAACGGCGGCACGGGGTCGCCGAGGGCGTCGGCGAGGCGGAGCATGCCGAGCAGGACGACGCCCTCACCCCAGAACCACTGCGTGAGGCCCATGTCCTCGGCACGGCGGGCGACGCGGCGAGCGGTCCCGGCCAGCACGGCCGGAGTGAGGGCGGCGGGGTCGGCCGGCGGCTCAGGCGGGCGCGCGAGGCGGGCCTGACTGCGGTCGAGCCCGGCGGCGCTCATGCGGGCTCCACCTTCCGGCCGTGGCGCAGGTCGATGACGTGAGTGCGGCCGCCGGTCCTGATGGTCATCTCGGTGTCGCCCTCACGGACGCGGCAGAGCGGGTTGTCGAGGTGGTACGCGGGGGCGACGCGGCCGTCGGCGCCGAGGTCGGCGGCCCGGCCGTCGATGGTGAACGGGCCGGTCCAGTCGAGGGCGAGGATCCGGCCGTGCCGGGTCCGGTAGGTGACCGCGTCGTTCGCCCACTCGGGCGCGCCGAGGGCGGCGACGAAGTCGCCGAACGTCCCGTCGGCGGCGTGCCGGCCGACCGTGCAGATCCAGGCGCGGCCGGGGCCGATCGGGCGGAGTTCGGCGTTCGCGTCCGGGCCGGTCGCGGTGATCCGTACGCCGCCCTCGGTGGCGAGGGCGACGTAGCCGTCGCCGCGGCGGGCCACGATCCAGTCGCCGGTCTGCGCCCACTCGTCGACGTGCGACAGCGGGAACCACGCGTGGGTGAAGCCCATCGTGTCGCCCGCGGGGATGCGGTACAGCGCCAGCACGGTGTCGCGGTGCTGCCGCGCGCGGGGCAGGACGCGGTTGCCGGTCCAGGCGCCGGGCCGGGCCGAGGAGTGCACGGCGGCGTTGGCGGGGTGGGTGACGAAGACCTGCGTCTCCGGACCCAGCGTCGCGCCCCAGATGTGCTCCTGCAACCCGGGCAGGCCGGAGCGGTAGTCCTCGACGCACGACAGCATCGCGTCGGGCGTCTTGTAGATGACGCACGGCGACTCGTACGGGCGGGACAGCAGGTCGTGGTGGAGGCGGTAGCTTCCGGTGTTGCGCTGGCGGCCGAGCCATTCGTCCGGGAGGACGAGCCCGGCGGCGCGTACGGCGTCGGGGATCCGGTAGCGGCGGGCGGTGGCCAGCACGGTCGCGGGGAGCACGGCGTCGTTCAGCGCGCCGACGCCCCAGACGACCCACATGATGGGTGCGGTCTCCTCCAGGCGGGAGGAGCGGAGCGTCTGCACGTACGAGCGGCCGTGCGCGGAGCCGTGCACGCCGCGCCAGGAGTTGGCGGCGAGCGCGAACAGGAGTTTGTCGAGCAGTCCGGCGGCCATCTCCACGAGCGCGGTGTCGGCGCAGAACTCCACGAGGGAGGTCAGCGCGAGCGTGTCGATCGCCAGGTAGGCGTTGGAGTCGAACTCGCTGAACCCGCCGGCGAGCTTGCGGGCGATCCACTCGCGGGCGAGCTCCCGGCCGTGCTCCGCGTGCGCGGCACCGGTCCACCCGGTGTTCGGGAACGTCTCCTCGGCGAACGCCTCACCGGCGAGGGTCTCCGCGGTGTGCCAGACGAGCTGGTGGTTCTCGGTGAAGTAGCACATGGCGTCCAGGCCGGGCTGGTCGATCCAGTACTTGAAGCCGGTCAGCGCCGTACGGACGGTGTCGCGCAGGTCCGGAGGCCAGCGGTCGGCGGGCACGCGGTGCCAGAGGTTCATCAGCCCGACTGCCTCGAAGTCGGCGCAGTCGGCCCGGTTGTCGATCATCCAGAGGGCGCGGTCGAGGTTCGCGGCGTCGATGACGGCGGTGGGGTCGAGTTCGGCGCGGGCGAGTTCGGCGGCCGAGACGGGGACGCCTGCGGCGTGGGCGAGGAACTCGCCGCGCCGGCGGGCGGGTTCGCCCACCGGTTCGCCGCGGTACTCGCGCGGCAGTACGGCGACGGGCAGTTCGCGGAAGACGGGGGAGCGGTCGTCGTCGAGCGCGACGCGGAGGGTGACCTCGCCGGTCGACAGCATCGAGGCGTTGCCGGCGTCCTGCGCGGTGGTGTGCTCCTCGACGGGCGTGCCCGGCCGCGAGGGACAGCCGGGCGGCGCCGTGCTCGTCGAGTCGCAGCCGCGCGGTCCGGCCGTCCCAGGCGACCCGCAGGGCCGCGCCGGGCGGGCCGGTGAGGGCGACCTCGTCGGACGTGTCTCCCCAGGTCGGGGTGGCGATCGACTCGAGGACCTGCTCGGCGACGGCGGCGACCCGCTCGTCCGCGCCCGGACTCGGCACGACGACCCGTACGGGAAGGCCGTCGACGCGCAGCCGCAGCACCTGGCGGCATTCGCGGAAGGCGACCTGCCAGGACGCCACGACGATCGTGGTCGTGCCGGACGGGAGCCGGACCTCGATCTCGTGTTCGGCGGGTTCCATGTAGGTGACGGTGTCGTCGTCGAACACACAGTCGCCGTCGACGTACAGCAGGGACGGGCCGGTGCAGGCGAGCCGCAGGACACGGCGTTCGGCCTGGTCGACCTCCAGGACGCAGGCGGCGAGGGCGAGGCGGTACTCGGGGGTGAAGCAGAACCGGCTCCAGTCGACGAGGCCGTCGGCGCCGGTGTGGACGCGCCGCCAGCGGTCCTCGTGGATGACGCCGGTCGGCCCGGCGTACACGACGGGGCCGCCCTCGACGACCTCGGGCAGGTCCCGGTCGCGCCGCAGGGGCCGCCGCTCGTACAGGCGGCGTTTCAGCGGCGCGACGTCGGGTCCGTTGGTGAGCACCCACCGGCCGTCCGGCCCCCAGGGGGATCCGTCGGCGGCGAGCACCTCGTGCAGGTCGTCGGCGGGCTCGCTCCACGCGCCGGCGATGAGCCAGTCCCGGACGGTACCGCGGTCGTCAAGCGGGTGAACGGTGCGATCCATGGGTCCTCACTTGAGTCCGGTCGCGGCGATGCCCTGCATGATCCTCCGCTGCATGATCAGGAAGATGATGACCACAGGGAGCATGCTGACGACCGACATCGCCAGGATGTAGTTGAAGGGCACGACCTGTTCGTTCGCGAACTGGGCGAGTGCGACGGGCAGGGTGTAGTGGTCCTGCGACTGGCTGATGATGAGCGGCCAGAGGAAGTCGTTCCACCGCCACAGCACCGAGAAGATCGTGAGCACCGCGAGCGGCGCCTTGCACAGCGGCACGATGATGCGCAGGAAGATGCGGAACTCGCTCGCGCCGTCGATTCGCCCCTGTTCGATCAGCTCGTCCGGGATGGTCAGCATGTACTGCCGGAGCAGGAACACGCCGGTCGGCGTGGCCGCGGGCGGGATGATCAGGCCCCACAGCGAGTTGACCATGCCGAACTGCGAGACCACCTGGTACAGCGGGATGAAGATGATCTGCAGCGGGATCATGATCGTGCCGAGCGTGACCAGGAACAGCACGTTGCGCCCGCGGAAGTTGTACTTCGCCAGCGCGTACGCCGCCATGGAGTTGATCGCCAGGGTGAGCGCGGTCGCCGCGAACGTCACGATCACACTGTTGCGCAGGTAGACCGCGAAGTCGAAGGACGACAGCGCCTGCGTGTAGTTGTCCAGGCCGAACGAGTGCGGCAGCAGTGTTGGCGGCCGCCGGGCGAGTTCGGACTGGGTCTTGAACGACGAGAGCAGCATCCACGCGAGGGGGATGAGGATCACGAGGGACAGCGCCGTGAGGACGGCGTACGTCAGCACCCGGCCCGGCGTGGGCGCGCGGCGGCCGGAGGTGCCGGTCCACGTACGGGCGGGCCGCGCGGAGGCTTCGGCCGTGGTCATATCGTCTCCCTCCGCCGGCCGAACCAGAAGTTCAACAAGGTCACGGCGAAGATCGTGCAGAAGAGCGTGACCGAGCCGGCGGCGGCCAGCCCGTAGCGGATCGGCGAGCGGAAGGCGTGCTCGTAGATGTACTGGACGATCAGCGTGGTGGCGCCGACGGGCCCGCCGCCGGTGAGCGAATAGATGAAGTCGAACGCCTGGAATCCCTCGATCATCGACAGGATCACCACGACCATCGTGGTCGGGCCCAGGAGCGGCAGCGTGATGTGCCGCAGCCGCACCCACGCGTCGGCCCCGTCGATCTGGGCGGCCTCGTAGAAGGTGGGCTCGATGCCCTGCAGGCCGGACAGGATGATCAGGGTGTAGAAGCCGACGTGCAGCCAGATCGCCACGGCGATGACGCAGATCATCGACAGGGTGCCGTTCGTGAGCCAGCCCGGCTGCGGCAGGCCGACCGCGCCGAGCACGGTGTTGAGCAGGCCGACCCGCCGGTCGAGGATCCAGCCGAAGATCAGGCCGACCACGACGGGCGACAGCAGCTTCGGCAGGAACACCGTGGCGCGGAACACCCCGCGGAACCGGATCCGCTGGTTCAGCAGGAGCGCGATGCCGATCGCCAGCACCAGCGAGAGGACGACGTACGCGACGACGAACACCGCGGCGTGCCACGCCGCCGCCCAGAACTCCTGGTCGCCGTACAGCCGCTGGTAGTTGCGCGTGCCGACCGGCGTGAAGATCCGGCCGTTGCGGCTGTCGAACCGGCTGATGTTGAACGCGTTGATCGCCGGATAGATGATGAAGATCCCGAAGATCAGCATGTTCGGGAGCACGAACAGGTACGGCGCCAGGCGCGGGCCGTGCGCCCGGGACCGGCCGGCCCGGCCGCCACCCTTGGCGGGGCGGCGGCCGGCGACGATGCTCATCAGCCGGCGTCCTGCAGGCTCTGCTGGGCGGCCTTGCGGAGCGCGGTCACCGCGGCGTCCGCGGTCTCCTGACCGGCGATGACCTTGGACAGTTCCTTGACCGCGGCGTCCGCGGTCTCCTGGAACGCCGGGCTGTAGTTGTTCGCGAAGGCGGCCTGCGGTGTCTTCTTCAGATCGGCGAGGAAGACGTTCATGTCGTCCTGGCGCGACGGGTACTGCACGCCGCTCGCGATGAGGTCCTTGCGGGTGGGCAGGAACAGCGCCTTCTGGCACAGCTCGGTCTGCGACTCCTTGCTGTTCATGAACGCGATGAACTGCGCCGCGAGCTTCGGGTTCTTGCTCTCCTTGAACCCGACCATGAACTTGCCGCCGGGGAAGCCGCCGCACCGGGCCTGGCAGGGATTGGGGATCGTCGCCCAGGTGAACTTCGCGGCCGTCGCGAACTGGCTGACCTGCCAGTTCCCGCTGACGTACACCGGCGCGGACTGGGCGAGGAAGATGTCGTTGGCGCCCTTGTACTTCGAACCGGACCCCAGCCAGAAGTCCTTCGGCATGGCGTCCTGCTTGTTCAGGTCGGTGAACAGTTTGACGGCCGCGGTGGTCTTGGCCGGGTCCAGGTCCACCGACTTGCCGTCGGCCGTGTAGTAGCCGGTGCCGAACTGGCTCAGCATCGTCGCGAACCGGTGCCCGGACTTGTCGAACGCGATGGCGTACTCCGTCTTGTTCGCCTTCTGCACCTTCTCGGCGTTGGCCACGAGCTGGTTCCAGGTCCACGGCTTGTCGGCGGTGGGCGGCGCCACTCCGGCCTTGCGGAACTGGTCCACGTTGATGAACGGCCCGTTGACGGTCAGGTCGCTCGGCACGGCCTGCAGCTCGCCGTTCTTACCGCTGATGTAGGACTGGGCGGCGTCGAGGTACTGCCCGCCGATGTCCTGGCCCTCCTTCTTGAGGTTGAGCAGGTCGTCACGGTACGGGGTGAGGTTCTGCACGCGGGCGACGTCGGGCGGGTTGCTGCCGGACAGCCGCGCCTGCAGCTGCTGTTCCAGATCGGCGTAGGGGACGATCTGCAGGTCGACCTTTGCCCCGGTCTGCTTCTCGAACTTCGCGATCAGGTCGCGGGTCACCTGCTCGTCGGGTCCGTCGGTGAAGTAGACGTAGGTGAGCTTCTTCCCGCCGGACGACGACCCGCCGCCGCCCTGTCCGGTGCCCGGGGAGCACGCGGCCGTGCCGACCGCGAGTGCCAGGCCGATCGACGCGACCAGCGTGCGCTTCCATCGCATGGTTACCTCCTGGGGGAGCCGACGCCGGCCGCCGGGCCGGCGTATCCGAGCCGACGCGAGATCGCGAACGCGTGCTCGACGATCAGCGACACGGCGATGTCCTGCTTGGCGCGCATCCGTTCCTCCGGCCCGGCCACACTGATCGCGCAGATCGGCCGGCCGCGGTGGTCCCGCACCGCCGCGCCGAAACAGACCACGCCGGGTTCGTTCTCGACGTCGTCGATGGCGTAGCCGCGCACCCTGACCTCGTCGAGCTCACGGCGGAGCCGTGTCGGGTCGCTGATGGTGTTCGGCGTGATGGCGGGCAGTTCCATGCGGTCGACCAGGGCGTCCGCCTCGTCGATCGGCAGCGCGGCGAGGTACGCCTTGCCGAGCGACGTGCAGTGCAGCCGGCGACGGGAGCCGAGCAGGGGCCGCATGGTGATCGAATGCCCCCGGGCCTCCTCATGAGCGAGGTAGACCATCTCGTGGCCGTCGGGGATCGCGAGCAGCGCGGACTCCTCCACCGTGGCGGCGAGGTCGCGAAGATGCGCGTACGCGAGGGCGACCGGGTCCAGGGAGTTCAAGGCGGTGAACCCGAGCTGGATGGTGCGGAACCCGAGGGTGATGCGGTCGGACTCGTCCCACTCGACGTACCCGGACTCCCGCAGGGTGCCGAGGATCCGGTACGTCGCGCTGCGGGACAACCCGAGGGCCTCGGCGATATGGCCGGCCCCGATCGGACCCGTCGTGCCGAGCAGATCCAGGATCGCCAGACCCCGCTCGAGCGTGCCGGTGGGCTTTTCGGTGGGCGAGTGTTCCGCTGACTGGTCGTCTGGGACTGCCATGGCTTCCCCTTGTTCCACTGAATGGGACGCCTTCCTGCTCATCAGGACAGGTGGCCATGACGGTAAAGACGCCGTCGCGATGGGTCAATAGTTCGTCCCAAAATTCGGACACGCGTGGACACGGCGCAGGGAACCGGTCGATCACCCCGGGGAGGGCACGATCTCCCTAGTGATCAAGGTGGTGGAGCGACCGGCGAACGGTCCTTCAGGTGCTCGTAGCGGCCGCGGTGGCGAGGACTCCGCCGGTGATGAAGGCGACGAGGCGCTCGCGATCGGGGGAACCGTCTTCCTCGGGGCGGGAGGTCTGCCGCTGCGGCCATTCCACGATCGCGAACGCCCCGGACTGATGGAGACTGAGCAGCCCCAGCATGCTCGTGTAGGCGAATCGGACGCCTTCCTCATCCAGGCCGGGCAGGGCCCGGCCCAGCGCGGTGAGGTAACGGCCCTCCACGGCGTCGACCTGGTCGGCGAAGATCTGCCGGACCTTCGGATCGGGTTCGCCGATCATGCGGCCGATGAAGCGCGCGACGTCGGGCCCGCTCGGGCCGTGTTCCGCCACGAGGCCGGTGCCCGGTTCGACGAACGCGCGCACCAGTGCCGCCACGGAGGGGGGCTGGGCCTCGGACTCGAGCCCGTCCAGCCGGCGACGGCGTTCGTCGTTGACCGCCTGCATCGTCTGGTCGATGACGGCGCGCAGCAGGCCATCCTTGGACCCGAAGTGGTAGTTGACCGCGGCGATGTTGGTCCGGGCCGCTTCGGTCAGCGTCCGCAGCGACGTCGCCTCGATGCCCCGCTCGCCGAACAGCCGCACAGCCGAGTCGATCAACCGCTCCCGGGTGGTCCTCGTCTCTCGCGGAGCGGGCTGGTCGTCGTGCGCGGTCATCACATCCCCCGGGCGGGTCGCAGTGGCAGCGCCAGGGTATAGCATCCGTTTCAAATGATCGTTTGAAACGACTGTTTGAATCGGGAGTGACGGATGAGTGCGAACACGGCGATCATCATCGGCGCGGGGATCGGCGGCCTGACGGCCGCTCACGCCCTGCGTCGCATCGGCTGGCACGTGACGGTCCGCGAACAGGCTCCCGCCATCGCGGCGGTAGGAGCCGGCGTCGGCATCGCTCCCAACGCAGTCAAGGCTCTGGACCACCTCGGCCTCGGGCCGGCCCTGCGTGATCGCGGCCGGCGCCAGACCGGCCTGGAGATCCGGCTGCGCTCAGGGAGCCGCGTCGGGCACATCCCCGCCGAGGAGATCGAGCGCCGCTACGGCGCCCCGTTCTACGCCCTGCACCGGGCTGAGCTGCACCGACTCCTCATGGCGGGGCTGGACGCGGACGTGCTGCGAACGGACCACCGCGCCGAGAAGGTCGCCCCAGGGTCCGGCGCGGCCACGGTCACCCTGCGCACCGCGGACGGCACCGTGTCGGAGACGGCCGACCTGGTCGTGGTCGCCGACGGCGTCGGCAGCCGGATGCGCGCGGCACTGCTCCCCGACTATCCCGGCCCGACGTATGCCGGATACACCGTCTGGCGCGGCATCGTTCCCGCGGAGCGGGCCGAGCCCATGGGCGTGCCCGGCCGTGCTGTCCGAGACCTGGGGGCGTGGCGCACGCTTCGGCTCCGCGACGATCAACGACGGCCAGATCTACTGGTTCGCCTGCGAAAGCGTCCCGGAGCACGCCACTCCCGAGCACGACCTCGGCCTGCTGGCCGACCGGTTCCGGGGATGGCACGACCCCATTCCCGGGCTCTTCTCGGCGACCCCCGAGGACACCCTGCTGCGGCACGATGTGTACTACCTGCGGGCCAGGCTGCCCGGATTCGTCCACGGTCGAGTGGTATTGCTCGGCGACGCCGCCCACGCCGTGACTCCGGACATCGGCCAGGGCGCCTGCCTGGCCATCGAGGACGCCGTGACCCTCGCCGCCGCGATCGAGGAGCGTGGCGTCGACGCCGGGCTGCGCGCCTATGACGAACTCAGGCGCCCCCGCACCGAACGGATGGCGCGCACGTCCGGCAGGCTCGGCCGGATCATGCAGACGCGCAACCCGGCGGCGGCCCTGCTGCGCGACACCGTCGCCTCGGCGCTGCCCACGTCGCTGCTGGTGAGCTCGGCGGGAGCCGCCCTGTCCTGGACTCCACCCCTCGGCGTCGGCGCCTGAAGCGCGACGGCGGTGTCGGTCGGCAGGCTACGAACTCAGTAGTACTATCACGGTCATACTATCTCAATAGTAGCTGTTCCTGCTGTTCATAGCAGTCTGATACGCCGCATCGAAGTGATCGCCATTCTGTTGCACCGGCGAGGCGGTGGCCCGGCTCCGACACCCCCTGGAGATGCCGCGCATGAAGATCACGTTTCTGCTCGAGTCCGCCTACGGCATGGGCGGTACGATCCGCGCCACCCTCACCCTCGCCAACCACCTCGCGATGCGTCACGACGTCGAGATCATCACCTTGCATCGGCGGCGGGATGATCCGTTCTTTCCGATCGACGACCGCATCAGCGTCCGCACACTGATCGACCATCGCAAAGGAGCGCGTCCCGGCCGGTTCGCGGCGAGACTGAGCCGGCACAACAGCCGGCTGGTGCCCCACAGCGAGAGGATCTGGTCAGAGGTCACGTTGCGCGGCGACTACGAGATGTGGCGGGCGCTGCGCGGGCTGGACACCGATGTGCTGATCACCACTCGCCCGGCGTTCAACCTGCTGGCCGCCCGCTTCGCCCCGCGCGGCGTCGTCGTGGTCGGCCAGGAGCACCTTCATCTGGACGCGCACCGCCCGGGCCTGCGGGAGCGGATGAGCCGCTGGTACCCACGCCTGGACGCCCTGGTGACCCTCACCGAGGCCGACCGGAGCGCCTACGCCGGCTTCCTCGCCGACGCACCCACACGTCTGCAGGCCATCTCCAACGCGCTGCCCGCGGGCGCCAAACCGACCTCCGGCCTGAACGCCCCCGTGATCGCCGCGGCCGGCCGCATGGCCAAGGTCAAGCACTACGAACGGCTCATCACCGCCTTCGCCAAGGTCAGCACCACTCATCCCGACTGGACGCTGCGCCTGTACGGGAGCGGACCCGAGCAGGACAAGCTGCGCGCCGTCGCCGCACAGCACAACCTGGGCGACAACGTCGCGTTCATGGGCCGTACCAGCGACATCTACACCGCCTTCGCGGAGGCGTCCGTTCTCGCGCTGTCCTCATCCTTCGAAGGCTTCGGCATGACCATCATCGAGGCCTTCGCCTGCGGCGTCCCGGCCGTCAGCTTCGACTGCCCACACGGCCCCCGCGAGATCATCACCCACGGCCGCACCGGACTCCTCGTACCACCCGCCGACACCGACGCGCTGGCCGACGCCCTCGGCGAACTCATCGACGACCCCGCCAAACGCCGTGCCATGGGCGCGGCCGCCCACCAGGCCGCCGCCCGCTACGACGTCACCACCATCGCCTGGCAATGGGAGAACCTGCTCACCGAACTCCTCGCCAACCGCGGTCCGCGGACGGCGCGGTGAGTGCGTGACCGGTCTCGCGTAGCTGCCAGCGTCCGCCGTGGCGTGTCAGCCAGGTCTGCGACAGGGGGCTCACGTCGAGGCGCCAGAAGCATTCGGGCGGGGCGCCCAGCGTGTGGAGGACGGCGGCACGGATGATCGCGGGGTGGGTGACGGCCACGACCCTGGCGGCGTCGGTGGGGAGTTCGGTCAGCCACTGCGCGACGCGGGCGAGCAGTCCGGACAGCGACTCGCCGTCGTGCGGGGCCGCGTGGGGGTCGGTCAGCCATGCGTACAGGTCAGCGGGGTGGTCCGCCTCCACTTCGGTGAGGGTTCTGCCTCGCCAGGTGCCCGCGTCGAGGTCGGCCAGGGCGGGCGCGGTCGCCGCGTCGAGGCCGAGCGCGGCGGCGGTCTGACGGCAGCGTTCCTCGGGCCCGCGGTAGGCCGCCGTGACGCGGCGCAGCGCCCCCGCGGCGGCCGTGGCCGCTTCGGCGCCGTGCGTGTCGAGGGGTTCGTCATCGGGGAAGCGGGCCTCGCGGGTGGCGCGGGTGGCCGCGTGCGCGATGAGCGCGAGCCGTACGGTCATGGGGTAGGTGACCTCCTGCGACGTTGACGGTGCCGACTTTCGGTCGTACGATCCGGACGAACGTGATGGTAAGAGGAAGCCGGTGCAAATCCGGCACGGTCGCGCCACTGTGTTCCGGCCTCGAGCCGGGTAGTCAGACCCTCCGCCATCTAAGCGCTCCACCCGTGACAGGGACGCTGGATCCCTTGAGGAGGCTGTGACATGACGACCTCGACGCTGCCCACCCGCCGTACGACTCCCGTCGTGGTTACCCGTACCCGGGCCGCCCTGTGGCTGTTCGGCACCGTGCTGCTCGGCCTGGCCGTGTACTACTTCATCGGCGTCGACCAGGGCGCGACCTCGGTCTTCGGCAACAACATGGCCATCCACGAGTTCGTCCACGACGCCCGGCACCTCCTCGGGTTCCCCTGCCACTGATCCCGTCCGCGACGCCACACCTTTAGGAGTACGCCGTGGAACGGCGATTCATCCTGCGTGGGCTGCTCGTGGGCGCGATCGGTGGAATCCTGGCGTTCGTCTTCGCGCGGATCTTCGCCGAACCGCAGATCCAGGCCGCCGTCGACTATGAGAGCGGCCGGGACGCCGCGCAGGCGATGCTCGACAAGGCGGCGGGCATCACGCCCGAGGCCGCCCACCCGGACCTCTTCAGCCGCACCATCCAGGCGAACGTCGGCGCCGGCGTCGGCGTCATCCTGTTCGGCGCCGCGATGGGCGCCCTGTACGCGGTCGCCTACATCCTGGCCTGCGGCCGCACCGGGAACCTGCGGCCACGGACGCTGGCGCTGCTGGTCGCCCTCGGCGGGTTCCTGGGGTTCTACCTGATCCCCTTCGCCAAGTACCCGGCCGATCCGCCCGCGGTCGGCCACCACGAGACCATCCGCGACCGAGGTGGCCTGTACCTGCTGATGGTCGGGTTCTCCATCCTGTTCCTGATCCTGGCGGTCTGGCTCGGCCAGAAGCTCAAGCCCCGCTTCGGGAACTGGAACTCGACCCTGCTGGCCGGGCTGGCCTGCGTCGTGGCGCTCGGGGTCGTGATGGCCGTGCTTCCCTCGTTCGGGCACCTGTCGGCGAACGTCCACGAGTACGGCAGGCACGCGACGGAGACACCGCTCCCGCTGAAGAACCAGCAGGGGCAGATCGTCTATCCGGGTTTCCCGGCGGACGTGCTGTTCTCCTTCCGCCTGTACTCGGTGGCCGCGCAGGCGATCATGTGGGCCGCGATCGGCCTGTGCTTCGCGCCGATGGCCGAACGACTGCTCGCCCGTACGGCCGAAGGTCCCCGGACCGCGCAGGCACCGGTCACGGCGTAGGACGCACCTCCCGAAGGCCCTCGGCGGATCACCGCCGAGGGCCGTTTCGGCGCGCGCGGCTCGCAGGCTCCCTTCCGCAACACGCCCAATATCTAGTGGTGGTGCGCTCCTCTACCCCCTACATGTATGGTTCTCGTTGTTGCTGGTTCACCTGTTCCTTCTGGGACAGGTGTCGTAAGAGGGAACCCGGTGGAATTCCGGGACTGCCCCGCAGCGGTGAGCGGGAACGACCGCCGTCAATGGCACTGGGCTCGATCGGGCCTGGGAAGCGACGGCCACTAGGCGTCTGCCCTGGCAGGCGTGCCCGCGAGTCCGAAGACCTGCCAGCGACCCGTGCGCGAGAGCGCGCGGTCGTCCAGGCCTCGCGGGAGGGCCGGCGGCGGAGCCTGCCGTCCGTGCGCGTCCGTTCCGCGAGGGTGAAGCCCACGAGGAGAGCACGTGACACAACAGCTCATCGCGCCCAACCCGGCCACCGCCGCTTCCGAGGTCGAGCGTGTCTGCGCCAGACTGCCGGAGGCCGATCCGGCGCTCATCACCGGAGCCGGTGATCTGGCCGAGGCCGTACGGCGGGCCGCCGCGCTGGTCGTCACCGACCCGGTCTACTCGACGGTGGCGGCCCGGCTGCTCGCCCGGTCGATCGCGGCGGAGACCGGGCCGGTGACGTTCACCGAGTCCGTCGCGGTGGCCCATGGGCAGGGGCTGCTCAACGAGCAGACCGCGGGGTTCGTCGCCGGTAGCGCGGCGGCGCTGGACGCGCTGGTCGACCATGACGCCGACGACCGGTTCACCTACTTCGGGCTGCGCACCGTCTATGACCGGTACCTGCTGCGGCATCCGACGACGCGGCGGGTGCTGGAGCGCCCGCAGCACTTCTTCCTGCGGGTGGCCTGCGGGCTGGCCGAGAGCGTGGCCGAGGCGGCGGAGCTGTACGGCCTGATGTCGCGGCTGGCGTACCTGCCGAGTTCGCCGACGCTGTTCAACTCCGGGGCCGCCCGCCCGCAGCTGTCCTCCTGCTTCCTGCTGGACTCCCCGCGCGACGAGCTGGAGGCCATCTACGAGCGGTACGGCCAGGTGGCCCGGCTGAGCAAGTACGCCGGCGGCATCGGGATCTCCTGGAGCCGGGTGCGGAGCCGGGGCTCGCTGATCCGGGGCACGAACGGGCACTCCAACGGGATCGTGCCGTGGCTGCGGACGCTGGACGCGAGCGTCGCGGCGGTCAACCAGGGCGGCCGGCGCAAGGGCGCCGCGTGCGTCTACCTCGAGCCCTGGCACGCCGACGTGGAGGAGTTCCTCGAGCTCCGGGACAACACCGGCGAGGACGCGCGGCGTACGCACAACCTCAACCTGGCCAACTGGGTGCCGGACGAGTTCATGCGCCGGGTCGAGGCGGACGCGACCTGGTCGCTGTTCGATCCCAAGCAGGTGCCGGAGCTGGTGGACCTGTGGGGCGAGGAGTTCGACCGCGCCTACCGGGCGGCCGAGGCCGAGGGCCGGTTCGTCCGGCAGGTCCCGGCGCGGCAGCTCTACGGGGCGATGATGCGCACCCTCGCCCAGACCGGCAACGGCTGGATGACGTTCAAGGACGCCGCCAACCGCGCCTGCAACCAGACCGCCGAGCCCGGCAACGTCGTGCACCTGTCCAACCTGTGCACCGAGATCCTCGAGGTCACCCACGACGCCGAGACCGCGGTGTGCAACCTCGGCTCGATCAACCTCGCCGCCCACGTGACCGACGACGACCTCGACTGGGCGCGGCTGCGGGCGACCGCGCGTACGGCGGTGCGGTTCCTGGACCGGACGATCGACCGCGGCTTCTACCCGACGCCGGAGGCGGCGACGGCGAACCGGCGGTGGCGGCCGATCGGGCTCGGCGTGATGGGCCTGGCGGACGTGTTCTTCCGGCTGCGGCTGCCCTTCGACTCACCCGAGGCGCTCGCGTTTTCCACGCGCATCGCCGAGGAGATCGCGCTCGCCGCCTACGGGGAGTCCGCGGCGCTGGCCGCGACCTACGGCCCGCACCCCTCCTACGACCGGACGCGCGCCGCCCGCGGCGTCCTGCACCCCGACCACTGGCCGGACGCCGTACCGGTCCACGCCGCCGAGTGGGAGACGCTGCGGGCCCGGATCGGCGAGGTCGGGCTGCGCAACTCGCTGCTGGTCGCGATCGCGCCGACCGCGACCATCGCCTCCATCGCCGGCTGCTACGAGTGCGTCGAGCCGCAGGTGTCCAACGTCTTCAAGCGCGAGACCCTGTCGGGGGAGTTCCTGCAGATCAACACCTACCTGGTGGCGGACCTGAAGGCGCGCGGGCGGTGGACGCCGCGGGTGCGCGACGCGATCAAGCGCGCCGACGGATCGGTGCAGGAGATCGCGGAGCTCCCGGAAGAGCTGCGGCGGCTGTACCGCACCGCGTGGGAACTCCCGCAGAAGGCGCTGATCGACCTGGCCGCGGCTCGTACGCCCTACATCGACCAGTCCCAGTCGCTGAACCTGTTCATGGCGAGCCCGACCATCGGGAAGCTGTCCTCGATGTACGCCTACGCCTGGAGGTCAGGTCTCAAGACCACGTACTACCTGCGGTCACGGCCGGCCACCCGGATCGCGCAGACGACCGTCGCCCCCGTCCAGGAGACGCTCATGTGCTCCCTGGAGAACCCCGAGACCTGCGAGGCGTGCCAATGAGCGAGCGCAGCGAGCGAATCATGAGCACAGTGCGCCTGGCCGCTCCCCCGACGAAGGAGGGCTCATGAGCCTGCTCGACCCCGGCATGGACCTGACCCTGCGGCCGATGCGCTACCCGGCCTTCTACGACCGGTTCCGCGCCGCGATCCGCAACACCTGGACCGTCGAAGAGGTCGACCTGCATTCCGACCTCGCCGATCTGGCCCGGCTCACACCCGAGGAACTGCACCTGGTCAACCGGCTGGTCGCTTTCTTCGCCACCGGTGACACGATCGTGGCCAACAACCTGGTGCTCAACCTCTACACGCACCTCAACGCGCCCGAGGCGCGTCTGTACCTGTCACGGCAGCTGTTCGAAGAGGCCGTGCACGTGCAGTTCTACCTGACCCTGCTCGACACCTACCTGCCCGACCACGACGAACGCGTCAAGGCGTTCGCCGCGGTGGAGAACATCCCCTCGATCCGCGACAAGGCGGAGTTCTGCTTCCGCTGGATCGACTCCCTCGGCGCGATGGACCGGCTGCGGACCCGGGAGGACCGGCGGGCGTTCCTGCTCAACCTGATCTGCTTCGCCGCCTGCATCGAGGGCCTGTTCTTCTACGGCGCCTTCGCCTACGTCTACTGGCTGCGCTCGCGGGGCCTGCTCAACGGCCTCGCCTCGGGCACGAACTGGGTCTTCCGCGACGAGTCGATGCACATGGAGTTCGCCTTCAGCGTCGTCGACACCGTACGCGCCGAAGAACCCGACCTGTTCGACGAGGAGCTGACCGGGCAGGTCTGGGCGATGCTGGAGGAGGCCGTCGCCGCCGAACTCGCCTTCGCCCACGACCTGTGCGGCGACGGCCTGCCCGGCATGACCGCCACCGACATGCGCGCCTACCTGGAGAACGTCGCCGACCAGCGCCTCGCCCGCCTCGGCCTGCCGGTCAGGTACGGCACCGCCAACCCGTTCCCGTTCATGGAGCTGCAGGACGTCCAGGAGCTGTCCAACTTCTTCGAACGCCGCGTGTCGGCCTACCAGGTCGCCGTCGAAGGGACGGTCAGCCTCGACGAGGTGTTCTGACCTCTTCGGGCTGCCACGCCATGCCGGGTACGACGAGCGGTCCGCCGGTGACCGGGTCCGGGACGACGACGGACGTCAGGCCGAAGACCTCCCGGACCAGGTCCGCGGTGACCACGTCACGCGGCGGGCCCTGGGCGACGATGCGGCCGGCCTTCATGGCGACGATGTGATCGGCGTAGCGGGCGGCCTGGTTGAGGTCGTGGAGGACGGCGACGACGGTGCGCCCGCGCTCATGGTTGAGCTGCCGGATCAGGTCCAGTACTTCCACCTGGTGAGCGATGTCCAGATACGTCGTGGGCTCGTCGAGGAGCAGCAGGTCGGTGTCCTGGGCCAGGGCCATCGCGATCCACGCCCGCTGGCGCTGACCGCCCGACAGCTCGTCCACCGGGCGTTCGGCGAGGTCCGCGGTCGCGGTGCGTTCCAGGGCCTCCGCAGTGGCCCGCTCGTCCTCTTCCGACCACTGCTGCCACCACTTCTGGTGCGGTTGACGGCCGCGTGCCACCAGGTCGGCGACGGTGATCCCGTCCGGGGGTGTGGGCGACTGGGGCAGGACGCCCACGGTCCGCGCGATCTGTTTGCGGGAGACGTGGGCGAGTTCGGCGCCGTCCAGCAGCACCACCCCGCGGCGTGGCTTGAGGAGCCGGCCGAGGGCCCGCAGCAGGGTGGACTTGCCGCATGCGTTGGGGCCGACGATGACGGTGACCCGCCCGTCGGGGATCTCCAGGTCCAGGCCGTCGACGACGATCCGGTCCTCGTACGCGAGGGTCAGGTCCTGCGCCGTGAGGCGGCTGGTACCGATACGGCTCATGCGCCCTCCTTCGTCGGAGGAGTGACCAGAGGCACTGCGCTTTCGATTCGCTCGCTTCGCTCACTCATGGGGTGGTGCCTCCGGAACGGCTGCGGGTGCGGACGATGAGCCACATCAGGTACGGGGCGCCCACCACGGCGGTGAGGACGCCGACCGGCAGCTCGATCGGGGCGAACAAACGGCGGGCCAGCAGGTCCGCCACGACGACGACCAGGGCGCCGGCCAGCGCGGAGGACAGCAGGGGGATCTGGACCGTACGGGTGAGGCGGCGGGCGATCTGCGGTGCCAGCAGGGCGACGAAGTCGATCGGCCCGGCCGCGCCGGTCGCCATCGACGCCAGGACGACCCCGAGCACGGCCAGGCCGAGCCGAATCCGGTCCAGCGGTACCCCCAGGGCCGTGGCCGTGTCGTCGTCGAAGAGCGCGCTGCGCTGGGCGCGGGCCGCCCACAGAGCCGCCGGGACCGCCGCCGGCAGGACGAGGGCGAGCGGCGCCGCGTGGTCGTACCCGCGCCCGTTGAGGGAGCCGGTCAGCCAGACCTTGGCCTGCTGCGCGACGAGGTAGTCGCCCTTGGTGAGGAACAACTGCGTGAGAGAGCCCAGGGCGACCGAGATGCCGATGCCGACCAGCACGAAGCGCGAGGCGTTCAGCCCGCGCCGCCACGCGAACACGTACACCAGCAGCGTCGCCGCGAGGCCACCGCCGACGGAGACGTACGGCAGGGCGTCGTACGAGGCGACGCCGAAGCTCATCGCGGCGACCGTCGCCGCGCCCGCGCCGTGCGTCACGCCGATGACGTCGGGGCTGGCCAGCGGATTGCGGGCGACGGTCTGGATCAGGGCGCCCGCCACGCCGAAGGCGGTCCCGGCGAGCAGGCCCACGACGAGGCGCGGCAGGCGCAGGGTGCCGACGACGAGTTCGTCGGGACTGGGCTGGCCGAGCAGGACCCGGCACACCTGCACCGGTGAGACGAAGGACTCGCCGGCGCACAGGGAGGCGACCACGACCGCGGCCAGCAGCACGGCGAGCGCCACCGCGACCACGAAGGCCCGGCGATGCACCAGGAGGCTGCCGCGTCCGAGCCGCAGCACGGCATGACCGGGCGGCCGTACGACCCTTGGGTGGCTTGAGGCAGGGCTGTGCACGCTCATGTGGCCACCACCGCCTTGCGGCGTACGAGCGCGATGAGGAACGGCACGCCGAGCAGCGCGGTCATGACGGCCACCGGCACCTCCGAGGGAGGGAAGATGATACGGCCGAGCACGTCGGAGACCAGGAGCATCACGGGTCCGAGCAGCGCGGCCAGCGGGAGCACCCAGCGGTGCGCGGTGCCCACGAGGGCCCGCGCGATGTGCGGCACGGCCAGGCCGGTGAAGGCGATGGGGCCGACGGCGGCCACCGCCGCCCCGGTGAGCACGGTCGCGCCGAGCGCGCCGAGCGCGCGCAGCAGGGCGACGTTGTGACCCAGGCCCGTGGCGGCCTCGTCGCCGAGGGCCAGGGCGTCCAGCCCGCGGGACATCGCCGCGACCAGCACCAGACCGGCCAGCAGGAACGGCCACACCTGACCGATGACCTCGCTGCCGCGTCCGCTGATCGAGCCGACCTGCCAGAAGCGGAACTCGTCCAGGGCCCGGGCGTTGGTGGTGACGATCCCGGAGACGACGGAGGCGAGGAAGGCGTTCATCGCGGCGCCGGCCAGGGCGAGCTTGACCGGCGAGGCGCCGCGGTACCCGCCGCTGGCGACGGCGTACACGCCGACCGCGGCCAGCGCGGCGCCGGCGAACGCGAACCAGACATAGCCCACCAGCGTGTGCACGCCGAAGAAGGCGATCGCGCACACCACGCCGACCGACGCGCCCTGGCTGACGCCGAGGACGCCCGGTTCGGCGATCGGGTTGCGGGTCACCCCCTGCATCACGGCGCCGGCCAGCGCGAGCGCGGCGCCGACCAGCATGCCGATGACGGTGCGGGGCACCCGCAGCGACCGCACCACCTGGGCGTTGTCACCGGTCCCGCCGTGCAGCAGGGCCTGGAACACCTCTCCGGGGCCGATCTGCCGGCTGCCCACCGCCAGGCTCAGCAGCACGGCGACGAGCAGCGCCAGCGTGGCCACCAGCAGCCAGGCGGCACGGCGACGGGTCGATGGCGACATGCGCCGCGCTCACCCTCTCTTCCGGGGTCGGGCGGTCACGCCGTCAGGTACTTCTGCAGGTCGGTCAGGACCGCGTCGGCCGCGGTGACGCCCAGCCCCAGGTACCAGGTCTCGTCCGGCACGTCGTAGGCGTGGCCGTCCTTGACCGCCTTCAGGTTCTTCCACAGCGGGTTGCCCTGGGCCTTGCTCTTGTCGGTGGCCTTCGGGTCGCCGTACACGCCGGTGAAGATGTAGTCGGCGTCGGCCTTGTCGATGTTCTCGGCGCTGACCTCGGCCGCCAGTTGGTCGACGTCCTGGTTCTTCGGGCGCGGGATGCCGACGTCCTTGAGGATCGTGCCGATAAAGGAGGCGTTCGCGTACAGCCGGACAACACCGTTCGGCATGAACCGCACCATCGACACGGTCGGCTTCTTCGCGCCCAGCTTCGCCCCGAGGGCCTTGGCCTTCGTGTCGTACTCGGCGAGCTTCGCCTTGGCCTGCGCGGTCCGGTCGAGCGCGGCGGCGTTGAGGAGGTAGTTCTGCTTCCACGTGAAGCCGGGGCGGATGGAGAAGACCGTGGGGGCGATCTTCGACAGCTCGTCGTAGGAGTCCGCGGCGCGGAGCCGGCTGCCCAGGATCAGGTCGGGCTTGAGCGCGGCGATCGCCTCGAGGTTGAGGCTGTTGATCGTTCCAACGTTCTTCGGCGCGCCCGCGTCGTTCTTCAGGTACGACGGCAGCTCCGGCGACCCCTCGGTGGGGGCCAGTCCGACCGGCTTGATCCCCAGCGAGACGACGTTGTCGAGCTCGCCGACGTCCAGCACGACCACCCGCTTGGGCTGCGCCTTGATGACCGTACGGCCCATCGCATGCGTGATCGTCCGCGGCCACTGGCCCGGCTTGGCGTCCGTCCCCATCGCCGCGGTCTTCTCCGCGGCGCTCGCGAAGTCCTTCCCGCCCTTCGCGACCGACTGCTTCTCCTGCTTCGCGGAGCCGCCTTCCTTTCCGTTCCCGGTGGATCCACCGCCGCACGCCCCGAGGGACAGGACGGCGGTGATGGCGAGAGCGACGGCGGCCGTGCCGCGACGCCGAAGAGACACCCGAGGCTCCTTTGGCAGTGGTTCAGCTTTGTGGTTAGGCGAGCCTAACCTTATGTTGAACCCTGTGTGCAGCCCGCAAGGAGGTCGGTCTCAGCGGCGAAAGGGCCCCGCACCTGCTGGTGCGGGACCCCTGGCTCAACTCGGCGGGTGCTGCCCTCGGCCGGCTGCCGGCCGGTGGATCAGCAGTCGCAATCGCAGTCGTCGAAGAAGAAGCTGCGATGGAAGCCGAAGAAGCCGCAATTGCTGAAGAATCCGCCGAAGCATCCGAAGGCCGGAGCGATGGCGGCCCGATGCGGCACGGCGGATACGGTTTGTGCGCTCGCCGGTAGGGCGGTTCCGGCGGTGAAGACGGCGGTCCCCGCGAATGCCAGGCTGGATATGGCGATCGACATCTTCTTGGAAAGCTTCATCAAACCTGCCTCTCCTGAGTCGTTCCCGGCGCGGAGTCGCGCCGATACGGCGGGCGATCGGCCCAGCTCACGAGCCTTTCGCTCGTACCATGTCACCTTGCTCGACTCGAGGAATCAATACCGACAAACAGGTATATAACAATGCTTGACCGTAATTCTGGCCTATTGCGTTATCTATTGGGATGTTCCTGGCATTGCAGGCCGCTCGCAATAGGACAATGGGGATTGGTTCGGCTGAAGTTAAAGCCCGTCAGCCGGACACTCCGGTGAGGGCGAGGAATTCGCTGCGGGAGCGGGCGTCGGTGCGGAGGGCGCCGAGCAGAGTGGAGGTCAGGGTGCGGGATCCGGTGGCCTGGACGCCGCGCAGCGTCATGCAGGTGTGCTCGGCTTCGATGACCACGCCGACGCCCTTGGGCTCCAACTGGTCGCTGAGCCAGTCGGCGACCTGCTTGGTGAGGCGTTCCTGCACCTGGGGGCGGCAGGCGAAGTGCTCGACGACGCGCGCGAGCTTCGACAGGCCGAGGATCCGCTGCCCCGGCAGGTATCCGACGTGCGCGGTGCCGACGAAGGGCAGCAGGTGGTGCTCGCAGACGGACCGCAACGGGATCGCCCGGGCGAGGACGAGTTCGTCGTAACCCTCGTCGTTGGGGAAGGTGGTCAGGTCGAACGGGCGTGGGCTGAACAACTCCGCGTACGCCCGGGCCATCCGGCCGGGAGTGCCGCGCAGGCTCTCGGAGTCGGTTCCGATGCCGAGCGCGTGCAGGAACTGGGCGGCGGCTCGCTCCGCCGCGACCAGGTCCACGCCATCGGTGTCGTGGACCACTCGCAGCGCGGACACGCCGCGTGCCGACGGCCCGTCGGCCGTGCGGCGAGGTGAAGGACGCGATCCGTGGCTCATCTCAGCTCCTTTTTACCAACAAGTATTGGTCTTATTGCGGTGCCGGGTCAAGAATCCGAGGCCGCACGGCAGGTCGTTTGTCTTTGACCAACGCCGGTAGGGGTTACCGTGGGAGCGTGGAATCAGCTTCAGACCAGCCCGTCTCGGCGGATGCCGCCCTGGAGTCCGTCAACCTGCTGGGCGAGGAGTCCCGGCGGCGCCTGTACACCTTCGTTCGCCGCGCGGGCCGGCCCGTGACCCGAGACGAGGCCGCCGCCGGCGTCGGGATCTCCCGGAAGCTGGCCGCGTTCCACCTCGACAAGCTCGTCAACGCCGGCCTACTGCGCGCGCACTACGAGCATCCGGGGGGCCTGCGCCGGGTCGGCCGCCAGCCCAAGCTCTATGAGCCGTCCGGCGTCACGGTCCAGGTCTCCATCCCCGACCGGCGCCACGAGCTCCTCGCCGACATGCTCATGCAGGCCGTCCTGACCGAGACTGCGGGCGAGGACGCCCGGCAGGCGGCCGTCCGCGTGGCCGGCGAACGCGGCCATGGCCTCGGCGCGGCCGAACGTCAGGCGACCCGCCTGGGACGCCTGGGCGCCGAGCGGGGCCTCACGATCTGCGAGCGGATGCTCGAGCGATACGGCTTCGAACCGGCCCGGGAGACGACCACGCGGCTTCGGCTGCGCAACTGCCCCTTCCATCCCCTCGCCGCCGAGGCCCCCGACCTGGTCTGCGCGATGAACCACGCCTTCCTCGCCGGCTACCTCGACGGCCTGGAGGCCACCGCGCTGCAGGCGGTCCTGGCCCCCCGGCCCGGTGAATGCTGCATCCAGGTCTCACCGGCGACTCCCGAGGCGAAGACCGCCGGCGAGTCCTCCTGACTCAGCCCAGGGTGACGTCGAAGGTCTGGAGGCGCTCCGGATCGGCGGTGATGTCGATGGCGCTGATCGCGGTTCCGGTGAAGGCGAACTGGATGACCAGCGAGAGCCGGCCGAGTGGGGCCATGACGAGCGCCGGGCCGCCGTCGACCAGGGCAAGGGCGGTGAAGCGGGCGCGGGGGACCGCCTCGATGGCACTTCTGGCCACGGCCAGGGCGCCCTGCAGGGTGAGGGGCCTGGCGCCGGTGACCGCCGCGTCGGCGCGGAGCTCGACCTCGGGGTCGAGCAGGGTCAGCAGCGCCTCGAAGTCCCCGGTCCGCGTCGCCGCCAGATACGCCTCGACCGCGTGACGCCGGCGGGCCGGATCCGCGGTCCGCGCCCCGGGGCCCCGGACCTTGGCGCGGGCCCGGCTGGCCAGCTGCCGGACGGCGGCGGGGCTGCGCTCCATCATGTGCGCGATGTCGTCGAAGGCCACGTCGAACATGTCGTGGAGGACGAACGCGATCCGCTCCGCCGGGCTCAGCCGGTCGAGCACGACCAGCAGCGCCAGCCCGACCGAGTCGGCCAGCTCGGCCTCCTCCTGCGGGATCCGGTCGTCGTCGGCCGCGCCGAGCCAGTCGGAGGTGAAGCTCTCCAGCGACTCCTCGCGCCGGGTCTGCCGCGTCCGGAGCAGGTTGAGACAGACGCGGCTGACCACGGTCGTCAGCCAGGCCGCCAGGTTCTCCACCTGCGACAGGTCGGTCCGGTCGAACCGTAGCCAGGCCTCCTGGACCGCGTCGTCCGCCTCGGCGCCGGAGCCGAGCATCCGGTAGGCGAGCGCCCGCAGCCGGGGCCGCTCGGCCTCGAATTCGTCGAGCGCCGAAAAATCTTGGATCACCGTGTCACATTCCTGAGCCCGGCCGGGTCGTAGCCGTGTCGCACCGCAGATCTACGAAGAGGGAGATTAGGAGATGTCCTCCACCACTTTGGTCACCGGCGGCACCGGGCTCCTCGGCTCGCAGGTGGTTCCGCTCCTTCGGCAGGCCGGGCACACGGTCCGGGTGCTGAGCCGGCACGACCGGGAGCCGGGCGACGGCGTGGAGTACGTGGCCGTCGACCTGATGACCGGGGACGGCCTCGACAAGGCGCTCGACGGGGTACGGACCGTCCTGCACCTGGCCGGCGGGCCCAAGGGCGATGACGTCGCCACCCGGAACCTCGTCCAGGCGGCCGAGCGGGCGGGCACCGTCGAACACCTGGTGCTCATCTCGGTCATCGGCGCGGACGCCGTGCCGGTCGGCTACTTCGCCCGCAAGGCGGAGGCGGAGCGCATCGTGGCCGCCTCCCGCATCCCGTACACGATCCTGCGCGCCGCGCAGTTCCACGAGCTGACGCTGAAGACCGTACGGGCGATGGCGAAGGCGCCGGTCCTGGTGGCACCGGGCGGGATCCGCTGGCAGCCCGTCGCCTCCCGCGAGGTGGCGGCCCGGCTGGCCGAGCTGGCCCTCGGCGAGCCTGCGGGCCGCGTCGCCGACCTGGCCGGACCGCGTGTCCACACCCTGGAGGAGCTCCAGCGGAGTTACCTGGCCGCCGTGGGCAAGCGCCGGATCCGGCTCCCGGTCCGCGTCCCGGGCAAGGTCGGCAAGGCCTACCGGTCGGGCGCCAACCTCACCCTGGGCGAGCCCACCGGCAGCGAGACCTGGGAGCGGTTCCTGACCGCCCAGACCACCGGCGCGTGAGGCCGTGTGATCACTGCTGGTTCCAAGGCCGTTAACCGTCTGGCCGGGCGGGACTCCTACGGTGTCGCGAATGGGTGACGAAAAAGGACCGTACGCCGCCGCGCTGTCGCGCCGGGCCGTGCTCGGGGGCGTTGTCGGTGCCGCGGGGATGGTCGGGCTGGGCGGATCGGCGTGGGCCTCGTCACGGCCACGCCCGCTCCGCGTACTGATCGCGACGAACGAACCGTGGGGGACCTATCACGTCAAGCCGCTGCTGGCCGAGGCCGCGCGGCGCGGCTCGCGGCTGACCCAACTGGTGCCGGACCTGTCGCAGATCGCGCCGGGCGACCCGGTGCCGGTCGCGACACCGGCCGACGCGCCGCCCGCCGACCTGCTCGTGGTGACCGGCGCGGGCGACTGGCCGCTGGAGTGCGCGGCGCGTTTCCGGAGGCTGCCGGCGGTCGCGAGTTCGCTGGCCTACCTCGGGCCCAAGGAGGCTGCCGGAGCCCGGCAGCTCCGCGGGCGCCTACGAGCCATCACCTCGTCGTCTCCGGCGGAAGGCCGCGCGTTCGCCGGCTACCTCGGAACCCGGCGTCGCGTGCACGTCGTCGGCTCGCCGCAGACCGACGTGCTGCCGGTGCGCAAGCCGGAGCCGGGACTGGTGCTGGTCGTCACCAGCGTGACCCACCCCGATGGGACCGGCGGCGCGGCGCCCGGCACCGAGTTGCTGCTGGCCTCCGCGGAGCGGCTGCGGGCCTCGGGGAGGTCGATCCTGGTCGGCCTGCACCCGCGAGAGGACCGCCGCCTCTGGGAGCAGTACGAGATCAGCACGGTGCCGACGCTGGAGGCCTCGGGACGCGCCGAGGCGGCCGTCGGGATCCCCGGGACGATCTTCCCGCTGATCACCGCGGTCGGCACTCCGGTGGTCGGGTGCGTCGATCCCGCCTTGACCGTGCCCGACTACCTGCTCTCGGTGTGCTCGTCCACGATCGACGACGCCGCGGGCGCGGTACCGGCGATCGCGGCGGCGCACCTTCCGGACGCGGCCACACTGGCCGACGCCGTCGGCCCGATCGGCGGCTCCGCGCGTCGGCTACTGGACGTCTGGGCGCACGCGGCGCACGGGCGGACACGCCCTAGAGGCCAGGTCTCAACCGTGGAAGAGCCGTAGGCGGTGCGCCATGGCCGCGGCCTCGCCGCGGTTGGTGACGCCGAGCTTGGCGAGGATTCGGGAGACGTGCACGCTGGCCGTCTTCTCGGTGATGAAGAGCCTCGTGCCGATGTCCCGGTTGGAGTGGCCGTCGGTCAGCAGCTTGAGCACTTCCACTTCGCGCGGTGTGAGGCCGAGCAGGTCGATCTTCCGGGTCTCCTCCGGTGCGGCGTCGGATGCCTCGGGGATCGGAAGGCGCACGCTGCGGGCCAGCGCGTCGATCTCCTCCGTGAGAAATCCGGCGCCGAGGTCGCGGGCCTCCTTCGCCGCGGACGTGAGCAGTTCTCGAGCGGTGCGGTTGTCGCGCACCGCGAGGGCCGCCTCTGCCGCGCGTACGCGCGCGTAACAGGCGAGGTAGGGGTTACCCGCCTTCTCCCACGCCGTGACGACACCGTGCCAGGCCGGACTGACCCGCTCGAGGGAATCCAACTCGGCGGCGAACTGCTCGGCGTAGGCATGCCATGGCGGCGTGTCGGTCGGAAGGCCGGCGGCCACCGAGGAGAGGACCTCGGTGAGGCTTTCGGCCTCGGGGGATTCCGGGAACGCGCCGAGGCGTACCCGCGCCCGCACCTCGATCATCGCGCCAGTGTTGATCAACGCCCAGGTGTGCACGACGAGTTGGCCGCGCACCGGCGCCGCGTCGAGGGCGCGCGCCAGCGTACGCCGGGCGTGATCGATCCGGTTCTCCCGGAGCGCGATCTCCGCGTCGAGGCGCGCCATCGGCAGGAGACCGTCGTCATGGCCGAAGTCCGGGCCGAATTCGCCGGCTGCCAGGGAGAGGTACCCCTTGGCCGCCTCCAGGTCGCCGCGTGCGAGCGCGAGGTCACCGCGCAACAGGTGCAGATAGGCCACGAAGACACCGCCGGCGCGCCATCTCGACGCTTCGATCGCCGCTGCGGCGTCCTCCCACCGGCCCATCGAGAAGAGGGCCATGCCGAGGTTCGCGGTCAGAAAGGCGCCGGAAGTGGCGGAAAGGCCGCTCTTGCGCGCCGCGTCCAGTCCGTCACGGGCGACGGCGACGGCCTCCGCGTACAGGCCGACGGCCCACAGCTGGACGGAGAGGTTGACGCACGCACGCGTCAACCCGGGCAGGTCGCCCCGGCTCTTGGCCAGCGCGCGCGCCGCCTCGAACGCGGCCACGGCGCGTTCGTGCCGGCCGTCGTAGGCGAGCGCGGTGCCATGGGTCGTCAGCGCGGCGACCTGGAGCTCGTAATCTCCCAGCGCACGAGCGATCCGTACGGCTTCCCCGCTCACCTCGCTCCCGCGGGCGGCGTCTCCCCGATCGGTCAGCGCGGAGCCCAGAATCTCCAGCACGGTGCCACGGGTGACGGACGTGCCGGTCGGCACCAGCCGCACGGCTTCCTCCAGGGCCGGCACGGCATCGGCATGGCCGAGGCGGAGCAGGAGCCTGCCACGGCGGGCGAGCAACAGCGCGGCTCTCTCCGGTTGCCGGGCGTGGTCGACGTTGGCCAGAGCCTGTTCCGTCAGGACGAGACCCTGCTCATGCTCGCCGGCGAGCCACGCCGCGTGCGACGCCTCGTACTCGAGTTCGTGCCGGTCCGCCCCTTCCGGGACGTGAGCCGACAGGTCCAGCGCGCGCCGAAGCAGCTGGTACTGCTCGACGTGCGCGCTCAGCGCCTTGGCGACGGCCGCGGCCCGCAACAGGGCGGGCAGCTCACGGGTCGGTTCGCCCACGCCCGCCCAGTGGTACGCGAGACTGCTCGGCAGGTGTTCCGGCGGGAGGAGCTCCGGACTGCCCTCGAGCGCGAGGGCGTACACGCGGTGGAGCTGGATGCGCTCGCCGGGGAGGAGCTCATCGACGACCGCCTCCCGTACGAGGGCGTGCCGGAAGTCGTACCCCTCGCCGTCCGCCGCGAGCACGTACGCGTCGATGGCCGAGCGCAGGGCGTCGAGCAGCGCTTCGTTCGGTATGTCGGCCACTGCGGCGACGACCTGGTGCGACACCCAGGATCGCTCGATCGCGACGAGCCGGATCACCCGTTGCGCGGGTTCGGGGAGGCGCTCGATCCGGCTCACCAGAAGGTCGCGCAGAGAGTCGTCCAGGCTGGCGGACATCCCGCTGCGCCACACCCGGACGAGCTCTTCGACGAAGAACGCGTTTCCGCCGGAGCGATCGAAGATCCGATCGACGAGCGCGGGCGGCGGCTCCGTGCCGAGCGCGCTCGCGATCAGCTCGGCGGTCTCCGTACGGCTGAACCGCCCGAGTTCGACGCGCTGGACGCCTTCCACGCGATTCAGCTCGGCCAGGTACGGTCGCAGCGGATGGCCCCGGTACAGGTCGTCGGTGCGATACGTCGCGACGATGAGCGCACGAGTGTCCCGCAGGTTGCGCGCGAGGACGTCGAGGAGCGCGCGCGTCGACCGGTCCGCCCAGTGCAGGTCCTCGACGAGGATCACCACGGGACGGTCGGCGCCGAGCCGCTCGACGAACACGGCGAACTGGTGGAAGAGCCTGGCCTGACCGGCGGGGGGCTCTGCGGCAGGGCCGAGTTCCAGCTCGGGGAACAGCTGCGCGAGTTCCGGCAGGCCGGGGAACAACGCGATCAGCCTGTCCACGTCGACCAGGTCGACGAGTCCGCGAAGCGCCATGATGATCGGTGCGAGCGGGAGGCCCTCCAACCCGGACTTCACACACGCACCGGACAGGACCAGCGCGCCGGAGTCCTCGGCGGCGTCGGTGAACCGCTCGACCAGCCGGGTCTTGCCGACGCCCGCCTCGCCACCGACCAGCACCACCTGTGGACTGCCTCCGGCGGCCTGGTCGAGCGCGGTGGTGAGCGTCTCGTACTCTCGCCGCCTGCCGATGAACGACCGGGCGGGCGTCTGCCCCATGCTTCCTCCCGATGTGGCGATGGCGCAGGACTTCACCCGAGTCTGCCCCGTGAACGGTGAGCGTCGGGACATCGGGTTCTTCGCTCGGTCACCGGCTCGACGAAGAGACCGACGCGCGGCGGCGGTCCGTGGTTCCCGGACGGCCGGCTCGCGGTGACCGATCGGGCGTCGCGTGGTGCCGCGTCAGTCCTGGTCGAAAAGGCGCAGGCGATGCGCCGTCGCCGCGGCCTCGCCTCGGCTGGTGACGCCCAGCTTGGCGAGGATCCGGGAGACGTGCACGCTGGCCGTCTTCTCGGAGATGAACAGCCGCACGCCGATGCCTCGATTGGACTCGCCGTCGGTCAGCAGTCTGAGGACCTGCGCCTCGCGCGACGTGAGACCGAGCCGGTCGACTTTCGGCGCCTTCGCCTCGGACCCGTCGAAGGGCGAAAGGCGAATGCCGCGGGCCAGCGCCTCGATCTCCGCTTGGAGGGGGCTCGCGCCGAGGTCACGGGCCTGGTTCGCGGCCGCCCCGAGCAGTTCCCGTGCACCGCGGTCGTCCCGCGCCGCGAGGGCCGCCTCCGTGGCGCGTAGCCGTGCGTAGCACGCGAGGTATGGATTGCCCGCCTTCTCCCACGCCGCCACGACGTCGTGCCAGAGCGGGCTCGGCGCATCGTGGGAGTCCATCTCGGCGGCGAACAGCTCGGCATGCGCCCGCCACGGCGGTGCGCCGGTCGCGAGCTCGGCCGCGACCGAACCGAGAAGCTCGATGAGGATCTCGGCCTCGGGAGGTTCTCC
The DNA here is from genome assembly GCF_054775715.1 of Actinoallomurus acanthiterrae. Taxonomy (NCBI): domain Bacteria; kingdom Bacillati; phylum Actinomycetota; class Actinomycetes; order Streptosporangiales; family Thermomonosporaceae; genus Actinoallomurus; species Actinoallomurus acanthiterrae. Next base: position 2,138,309 of record NZ_BAAHCO010000001.1, read on the forward strand.
GAAGGCGCGCACACGCTGGCGCGACCGTGTCTCGATCGTCGCGCCGGTGGTCACCAGCGCCCACGCGTGCGCCGCGAGCTGGCCGCGTACCCGCGCCGCACCGAGTGCCCGGGCCACCGTACGGCGGGCGTGGCCGATCCGGTTCTCCCGAAGGGCGATCTCCGCGTCCAGCCGGGCCATCGGCAGGAGACCGTCGTCGAGACCGAAGTCCGGGCCGAAGTCCCTGGCGGCCGACGCCAGGGACCGCTTGGCCGCCGCCAGTTGCCCGCGCGCGAGCGCGAGGTCACCGCGCAGCAGGTGCAGATAACCGGCGAAGACCCCGCTCGGACCGGCCTCCAGCGCCTCCACCGTCGCGGCGTCGGCGTCATCCCAGCGGCCCATCGAGAAGAGGGCCATGCCGAGGTTCGCGGCCAGGAAGGCGCCGAGCGTCGCGGAGAGCCCGCTGCTGTGCGCGGCGGCCAGCCCTTCGCGTGCGACGGTGACCGCCTCCGCGTAGCGGCCGGCGGCCCACAACTCCATGGAGAGGTTGACGCATGCGCGGGTGAGTCCGGGCAGGTCGTCGCGGCCTTCGGCGAGCGTGCGCGCCGTGTCGAAGACGGCCACCGCGCGTTCGTGCCGGCCGTCGTGGGCCAGGGCGGTGCCCTGCGTCGTCAGCGCGGCGACCTCGAGCTCGTCGTCGCCCACCGTACGAGCGATCCGCGCGGCCTCCTCGCTGATCTCATATCCGCGGACGGCGTCGCCTCGACTGGTCAGCGCGGAGGCCAGGATCTCCAGCACGGTCGCGCGGGCGACGGAGGTGCCCTCGGGCACCAGCCGCTCGGCCTCCTCCAGCGCTGGTATGGCAGCGGCGTGACCGAGGCGGATCAGGAGCCTGCCTCGGCGGGCGAGCAACAAGGCGGCTCTTTCCGGCTGCCGAGCGCGATCGACGTTGGCCAGCGCCTGCTCGATGAGGACGAGACCCTGCTCGTGCTCTCCGGCGAGCCAGGCGGCGTCCGACGCCTCGTACTCGAGATCGCCCCGGTCCACCTCGTCCGGGACCTGAGCCGACAGGTCCAGGGCCCGCCGGAGCAGCTGATACCGCTCGGCGTGCGCGCTCAGCCTCTTGGCGACGGCCGCGGCCCGCAACAGGGCCGGCAGCTCACGCTCCGGGGCCCCGGCACCGGCCCAGTGGTACGCGAGGCTGCTCGGGAGCTGCTCAGGCGGCAGGAGGTCGGGGCGGTCGTCGAGCGCGACGGCGTACGCGCGATGCAGCCGGATGCGCTCACCCGGCAGGAGGCCGGTGACGAGGGCCTCGCGGACGAGCGCGTGCCGGAAGTCGTACCCGTCGCCGTCGGCGACGAGCACGTGCGCGTCGATCGCCGCGCGCAGCGCCTCGAGCAATCTCTCGTCGGACAGATCGGCCACCGCGGCGACGACCTGGTGCGACACCCGCGACCGTTCGATCGCGACGAGCCTGATCACCTGACGCGGGAGATCGGGAAGGCACTCGATCCGGCTGGTGAGGAGATCACGGAGAGGGTCGGCCAGGCTGAAGGTCATTCCGCTGCGCTCCGCCCGGACGAGTTCCTCGACGAGGAACGCGTTGCCGCCGGACCGATCGAAGACCCGGTCGACGAGCGCGGGCGACGGCCGCTCGCCCAGCGCGGCGGCGATCAGCTCGGCGGTCTCCGCGCGGCTGAAGCGTCCGAGGTCGATGTGCCGGACGTCTTCCACACGCTTCAACTCGGCCAGGAACGGCCGCAGCGGATGACCCCGGTACAGGTCGTCGGTGCGATACGTCGCGATGATGAGGACGCGGGCGTCGCGCAGGTTGCGGGCGAGGACGTCGAGCAGCAGGCGCGTCGACCGGTCGGCCCAGTGCAGATCCTCGACCAGGATCACGACGGGTTGATCGGCGCCGAGACGCTGGACGAAGACGGCGAGCTGGTGGAACAGCCTGGCCTGGCCGGCAGGTGCGCCTCCGGCCGAGGCGGGTCCCAGCTCGGGAAGCAGCCGGGCGAGCTCGGGCAGGCCAGAGCACAACGCGATCAACCGGTCCCGACCGATCCGGCCGACGAGTCTCCGGAGCGCCACGAGGACCGGGGCGAGGGGGAGGCCATCCTGCCCGGACGCCACGCACGCACCCGACAGGACCAGAACGCCCTGGTCCTGGGCCGCGTCGGCGAACCGCTCGACCAGCCGCGTCTTGCCGACGCCGGCCTCGCCACTGACCAGTACGACCCGCGAATCGCCCATGGCGGCGCCGTCGAGCGCGGTGGCGAGCACCTCGTTCTCCCGGTGTCTGCCGACGAACGATCGTGCGGGCGTTCGCCCCATGCTTCCTCCGGCTATGGCGATGTCCCGGCCACCGGCCTCAAGGGTAATCGGCCGACGGTACCGGGCCCATCGCCGAGCCCGTCGCCTTTCCGCGACGTGCCGCACCGGCCCAGGTCTGGTTCAGCCTCAGGTGTTGACGGGGGGCCACTCCGACGGGAGGGGCCGGTGCCCGTTCACCGGGGGTTGTGCGATGGCCACCGACCTCTGCGAGGCCGGACGGTCAAGAACGCCGTTCGTCGCAGCGGCCACGACCGGCGCGACGGCCAGCACGGTCATGGTCGCAGCCGCGGCGCTTGCCACCCACTTATCAACCACGTGCTCATTCCTTTCCGAATCGAAAAGTCCCAGCAAGTGACCCTAATCACTTGATAACGGCCTGTCCGTGGACTCCGATGCGACTGGACCTTTGGTGGTACGTCGCCGTTCAGCCGGATCGTCGGACCTCCACCGGAATCCGCTTGGCGCCGATCATCGTCCACTGGTCGTGGTGTTCGACTTCCGCAGGAGAGACGACGCTGAGATCCCGATAGCGGCTCAGCAGCATCTCGAGCGCGATTCTGGTCTCGAGGCGGGCCAGTGGCGCGCCCAGGCAGAAGTGGATTCCGTGCCCGAAGGCGAGATGTCTGTTCGCCGGCCGGTGAATGTCGAACCGATCAGGCGCGTCGAACACCTGCTCGTCGCGGTTGGCCGACGCCAGCCACACGTTGACGAACCGTCCGGCCGGTATTCGCTGCCCGGCGAGTTCGGTCTCTCGGGTCGTGAGACGGACCGTGCTGGTGAAGGGAGGACGGCACCTGAGTACCTCCTCCACCGCCGCGGCGATCAGCCCGGGGTCACGGCGCAGTTCGGCGGCGACGCCGGGATTCTCGTCGAGGCACAGGAGGGCGCTGCCGAGCGTCATCGTCGTGGTGATGTGACCGGCGATCAGAAGCGCGCCCGTGAACCCGACGATCTCGTCGTTCGAGAGCCGGCGCCCTTCGACCTCCGCTTGGACCAGGCCGCTGATCAGGTCCGGCCCGGGCGCAGCTCTCCGCTGTTCGATGTGCTCGAGCAGGTACGGCTCCATGTCCGCCAGTTGGAGGTCGTCCTTCTCGGTTCCGGTGTCGCCCCCTGCCAGCAGGATGTCCGCCCAGCGGCGGAAGAGCTCCCGGTCCTCGGCCGGGACACCGAGCATTTCGGCGATGACGATGACCGGCAGGGGATGGGCCAGGTCGTCGATGAACTCGAAGGTGCCCGCGCCGTCGGCCTTGTCGAGCAGTTCGCCGACGACGGCCGCGACTCGCGGCGTGAGTCCTTCGATCATGCGAGGCGTGAACGCACGCGTCACCAGACCGCGGAGCTGCCCATGTCGTGGCGGGTCCATCCAGGAGAAGTTGCCGCTGAAGAACAATTCGAGCCCGTCCGGGGTCCGGATGCGGTCCATCACCTCGACGGAGAACGTGGACCAGTCCGAGAGGACGGTGAGCGCCTCCGCATAGGGAAAGACGTGCCAGATGTCGCGTCGGCGTTCATGCCAGACGGGATTGGCGACGCGCATCCGGTCGAGCCAGTCGAACAGCCGAGACGGCCGGTAGCCGCCGCCGGAGTCGCCTCGTGAACGGTCCTCATCGGTCTGCTGGGACGCGGTGTCGGGTGCGTGCACGGCTCAGACCCTTCCGTCTTCCCCGATACGTGAACGGAGCTTCTCCAGCCGTTCCAGTACGGCGGGCAAGGGCGGTGCGGCGTTGCCTCCGCCGTTTCTCGACGACACGCTCCGTCCTGGTACGGGCGGGACGACCTCGATGTTCGGGCGCTCTCCGAGGTCCCTCAGATGCCGCCGCGTCACCGGGTTGCACTCGCCACCGGGCGGCAGGGTCGACGCGACCGCGATCGCCGCGGTCGTGCACTGCAGCGCGGCCAGCATGGGAGTGTCGGCGAATCCCACCGCGAATCGGGCGATGAAGTGCATGGTCGCCGGATAGACGGCGATCGTGTCCGGCCACTCGGCGTACTGGACGTGCGGAACCTCGGCGCCTAGATGCTCGGGCCAGATGTCCAGCGGAACATCCCGGCCGATGAGCGGCGCCAGCGCGCCTCGCGACACGAAGCGCTCGGCGCTGCGGGTGATGACGATCCGCAGCTCCGGCTCCGGATAGAAGTTCCGGAACCAGTTGATCCAGAACGGCAGCAGCGCCGCGGCGAGAGAGCCGGTGCCGAAGAGCAGCAGGCGGCGTCCGGTGAACGGCGGCGGTGGCCCTGGCCGGCAAGCCATCGGAGGTCTCGGCGTTGTCGTCCATGACGGTGTCCTTCGGGAGGTCGGCTGGTAGGAGTCGGGGTCTTGTCCGGGCCTCGGTCAGGCGAGCAGCAGGATCCGGTCCCACGACGCCGCGTCCCGGCCGGTGCCGCGCCGTTCGGATCCGAGCAGGTGGTCAGGGGTGACCGTCAGCAGCGCCGCGGCGCAGCCCGCCGCGCCCTCGAACATTCCGGCCGCGTCCACGCCGGTCCAGCGCGTGACCCTGCCGTCCTCGAGGTCCGGGACCAGGTGCCGGAAGACGAAGGGGGCGTCCTCGTCCGCCTCGTCCATCATGCGGCGGGCCATCCGCTGAGCCGCGGCCAGCAGGGCCGGGTCCTGGGCGGCCGTACCGACGCGGTGCAGCGCCTGGATCAGGCCCGCGTGGCCGTGGCACACGGTCGGGCCGACCAGTCGCCGCTCCTTCTCGTTCCGCCCCATGACGGCCCGCAGTGCGTCGACGGCGATGCTTCGCCAGCCGGCGTTGTCCAGGGCCACGCCCGCCAAGTGCAGGGCGGCGGCCACTCCGCCGGCACCGGTGCACCATGCGGCCGGGCACCGGGAGCCGTCCGGGCCCGGCTCCTGCTCGACGCCGGTTCGGGCGGGCCAGTAGGGGCCGTGCGCGTCACGGCGGGCCTGGGCGACCAGCCATCCGGCCACGGCTTCGATCGCGTCGGCCTGTCCGGGGACGACGTGGCCGCGAGACAGGCTGAGGGACAGCAAGGCCAGCGGTCCCGCGATGCCGTGTGCCACTCCGACCTCGAAGACGTCGTTCGAGGCCGGATCCGGGAGGGCCGCCCCCTTCGACGGCACCGTCCACCAGCCCGGTCGCGGCCGGCCGTTCACCTCGATCGGCTCGGTGAGCCGTACGAGACGCCGCAGCGTCGACCGGAACGCCTCGACCGTGTCGGGGTGGGCGCCGCCCTCGTCATCCATCGCGTCCAGCAGCAGCCTGCCGACTCCGGTGCAGCCGCTGATGAGGTCGTGTTCTCGCCCCGGCACACCGGCCGTGCCAGGGACGCCGGCCCGGGGGGCGGTCAGCCGTTCCCGCAGCCCGCCCGCGACCGCGCCGAGCAGGTTCCGGCGCAGCGCGGAGTAGTCGCCCTCTCGGGCACCGCAGGTCTGCACGGCCGACAGCACCGCGGCCGGTCCGAGAGCCAGCCCGGCGGAAGGCTCCGACGGGATCGCGTTCACCGCCGCCTGGAGGTGCGCGTGTGCCATGGCGGCCCACCGCGAGTCCCTCCAGGCGAGGGTTCCGTAGAACGACGCGACGCCGGGGTGCCCGCGGCCGAGCCCCGTCGCCGCCCAGCCGCCGTGTGCGGGCGTGCGGTCCGCGGTGGACACCGTGGCGACGGTGATCGGGTCGGCGAGGCGCTCCGCGATGAGCCGAATGAGCTCGGCCGCGCGCTCCGCGTGCGCGCCGCTCAGCAGTCCCGGATCCTGCGCGGGGGTGACGCTCACTCGTCGGCCCCCGCTTCCGGGCGCCAGGACGACCGGAGTTCGGCCGCTTGCCCGTCCAGCGCCTCGGCGTCGCACTCGACGACTCCGGTGAACCGCTCCGGTCGGAAGAGCTCACCGATCACGCGGATGACATCGTCGGCGGGCGTGTCCCGCAGTGCGGCCGGAAGACGTTCGAGGCGGGCGGTGTCGTGGCCGCACCGGAGCATGTGCGAGAGCCAGGTCGCGAGGGACGCCTGAGAGTCGCAGGCGCGGGTCAGCTCGCCGACCGCGTACCGGCGTGCCTCCGCGATCTCGTCCGCTGCCGGCGGTTCGGTGACGGCCCGCTCCAGGAGTTCCCGGATGGCGTGGAGCGTCTTGGCGGTCGTCGCGGTGGCGGTGGCGGCCTGGAGCTGAACGATGGGCCGTCCGAGGACCACGTCGACGACGGTCGACACGTGATAGGCGAGTCCCAGGCTCTCTCGGACGGCGGTGGCCAAGGGGGCCGAGGGACGGCCGCCGACCAGCAGGTTGGCGAGTTGACCGGCCGGCCCGTCGCGATGCGTGAGGCTGACGCCCGCGGCGAAGAGGGCGATGTGGCTCTGCTCCGCCCCCGCGCGCCCGGCGATCTCGATGCCGGGCTCCGCGGGGAGCGGGTCGTCCGAGGACGCCGTGGCCGGCCGGGGTGACGGCGCCCAGCCCGCGAAGGCGGCCTCGGCCGCGGCGAGCATGCGGTCGGGCGGAAGGTCACCGACCAGCACCAGGGTCGCCGACTCCGGCCGGATGACACCTCGGTGGTAGCGCAGCACGTCATCGGCCGTGACCGCGCGGAGGTCGGCGGGTCCGGGCGGTGCGAGCAGCAGCGCCTCCGGGCCGAAGAACCGCTCGTTGAGGAGAGCCTGGCCGACGCGTCCGGGCATGTTCTGTCCCGCTTCCGCCAGCGCGGCCACGCGGCCACGCACGGCGGCGACCTGCCCGTATCGATCGCCGGCAGGGTTCGCCACCGCCTCCGTCAGCACGCGGAGCAGCGTGGTGAGGCGGTCCGAGCGGGCATGGCCGGAGAAGACGATCCACTCCCGCTCCCGGTGGGCCCGCAGCGCACCTCCGCTGTCGCCGAGCGCCGTCTCCGCGGCGCCGGCGCCGCCGAGGACCGTACGGCAGAGGAGCTCGGCGCATGCCGCGTCGGCGGGGTCGGCGATGTGGTTCGGGAGATGAAGCCGGAGCTCGACGAGCGGGGCCGAGTGGTCCGGTACGGCTACGACGCGCAGGCCGCTGGACAGCCTGGTGTCGACCGGCCCGCGCCAGAGGGGAGCATCGTCCCGGTGGGACGGCGTTCCCTGACGCGTCCGCCCGTGCGTGAGCACCGCTCGTGGCTCGCGCCGTAGCGACTCGGCGGCGGCGGCGACCTGCTCGGCGCTCACCTCGCCGAACCCGCTCGGCAGCCGATCGAGCAGCGTTCCGTCGCCGAAGAGGATCTCCAGCCTGCCCACGGCCCGGGCCTGCGCCGATACGGGATTGTGGTCGCGATGAACGCCCGCCGCCCGTACGGCGATCGCGCGGGCGAGCTCCGCGTCCGTCGGTCCCCGGTCCGCGAGGTCGCGCAGCTCCGCGTCGAGCGCGTCGATGACGCGGTCCGCTTCGACGGCCGGCTCGTGGACGGCCGTGAGGAGGAGCGTGTCGGGGTGATGGGCGTCGAGTGGCCCGAAGAAGCCGCAGCCGGAATCGAGTGCGTGGACCTTCACACCGTGGTCGTCGAGTCGCCGCCGCAGCCGAGCGGCCGGGCCCCTGGTGAGCAGGTCCTGAAGGATGACGTGGGCGAGGTAGCGCTCGATGTGGCGGCCTGGATCCGGCGTGCGGTAGCCGATCGCGACGGCCGGCGCCGCCGGAGTCCGCGCCTCGTGGTGGGCCCGGATCGCGGCCTCCGGCGGCGGCTCGTCGAGCGGGCTCATCGGAGCCGCCGCGCGCGGCGGGAGATCCCCGAAGTGGCGGTGGACGAGATCGGCGGCCTGGCCGGGGTCGAATCGCCCCGCGAGGGTCAGCACCGCGTTACCGGGGGTGTAGTAGGCGTCGAAGAAGTCCGCGGCCTCCTGAGGCGTGACCTTCTCGAGGTCCTCGAAGCAGCCGTAGCCATCGTGGGCGTTCGGGTACGTCCGGTACAGAACGGCGGGAAGCAACGGCCAGGGGAATCCGCCGTAGGGCCGGTTGAGAACCTTGCCGCGAATCTCCTCTTTCACCACGTTCAGCTGACCGCGGAGGATGGTCTCGGTGATGCGCGGCCCGCGCATCCGGTCCGCCTCCAGCCGCAGGACGAGATCCAGGGCCTCGGGGGGCACGTGCTGGTGGTAGTCCGTGTAGTCCTGATGCGTCGAGCCGTCGGCCGTGCCCCCGGCCCGCTCGATCTCGCCGAAATGCGACGTGGCCCCAGGGTCCTCGCGCTGGAACATCAGGTGTTCGAAGAGATGCGCGAAGCCGGTTCGTCCCGGCGGCTCGGTCCGGAAGCCGACACCGTAGTGCACGCTGATTCCGAGCGTCGCGCGGCGGCGGTCGGGCCGCAGCAGCACACGCAGGCCGTTGGCCAGCGTGATCCGCGTGTTCGAGTCCGTTGTCATCGGCCTTACCAGTTGAGAGCGGCGGCACCGTCGGAGTCGGCGAGGTCCGCGACGAGCGTCAACGATCGGCGCAGGGACTCCTCGTGCCATCCCGCGAAGGCGGCGAAGTCGTACGCGTGCGTGAGGATCCGAACGGCGGCGGTTCGCCCGACGGGCGATACCGGCGACCGTCCGTAACCCTCGAAGAGCGCTCGGGCGAGGTCACCGGGGGGCGGAGTGCCGGGCCGGGCCGCGCTGAGCGCGACGCCCAACTCCAGGATCTCGCCGAGCAACCAGCCGAGGTCGAACGTCCATGGACCGGACGTCAGATCCTCGCCGATGAGAAGCGCCCCATGGCCCGGATCCGCGCAGTCGGGAACCAGGGTCCCGAGTCCCGGACCGCCGTGCAGCAGCACCTGTGCGTGCTCCGCCCGCATGAGTTCTTCGCACCACGTGGACACGCGGCGCAGGAGGTCCGCGCCGAGCACTTCGTCGACCAGCGCCCGCAGCCGCTCCGTACGGCCCACCTCGTTTCGCGCGGAGAGCCGCTCGCCGAGGCGGGCGACCCCTCGTGGCGGGCGCGCGGGGACGTCGGCCGGCACGGACAACTCGTGTACGCGCCGGAGCGTCCGCCCGACGTTCCCCAGCAGGAGCCCGGCCTCCGCGCGCGCCGGGTCGTCACCCCGGAGAAGGGCGCCGGCCAGCGAGACGGGACCCGGCACGTCGTACCGAACGCCATCGTGGACGCGCTCGGGCAGGGCGAGCCACACCGCGTCCCGAGGCAACCGCGAGATCGAGGCGCGGGCACTCGCCGGGGGCGTCGCGAGGGGCGTGGCCATGGCCGGTCCCGGGCTCCGAAGCCACGCGAACCCCGCGTTCCCCACGTCGAGTACGGACGTACGCATGAGGTCGGTTCCGTAGGTGGCGATCACCGGGTGGTCGTGCGTTCTCATGACCGCGCCGCCGTCAGGATCGCGGCGCACTCGTCCCAAGCCACCTGGAGTCCTTCGGCGAGCGCGACACCCGCGGTATTGAGGATGACCTCGTCGACGCCGAGGTCCGCATGGCGGTCGAGAGCACCGGCGATCGTCTCCGGTGAGCCGGTGATGAAGAGGTCGTGGTGGATGAGTGCGGCACCCACGTCGAGGGGGCTCTTACCGTCGAGGTCGACGCCGGCGCGGCGGAGCATGTCCACGTAGTGCGGCCCGGCGACATGCGCGCGAGTCGCGAGTTCGGCGAGGTGGCGTGGGTCGCGCGAGTCGGCGGCCGACGCCACCTGAATGACGGCGACGACTCGTGGTGCCGGCCGTCCCGCCTCCGCGGCGCCTTTCTGAAGGGCCGGGATGAGTTCCTTGCGCAGGTACTCCGGCGGCGTCAGCCAAGTGATCGCGACGTCGGCGACCTGGCCCGCCAGGTGCGCCATCGCCGGACGCAGGACGCCGAGACCGAGTTCGACCGGCGGATGCTCGAGGGGCGGCAGCCCGGAATGGAGCGGGAAGTACGTACCGGGCAGCCGGGGCGGCCGCCCATCGATCAGGGCGCGCAGCGCCGTCATGTACTCCCGCGTCGCGGTGAGCGGACTCTCGTACGGAGCGCCGCGCAGCGCTCCCACCAACCGGGCCGCTCCGGGCCCGAAGCCGGCGACCGCGGGTCGCCCGGTCAGAGCCGCGATCGAACGGGCCTCGATCGCCGCCTTGTACGGATGCCGCAGCGGCATCAGCGACACGCTCGTTCCGACCGGCGGACGCAGCCCCTGGCCCGCCAGATACGCGAAGGTCTGGTGGCTTTCGAGGAGCAGGGATTCCCCCATCCAGAGACGGTCGGCCCCGGCGTCCCGCGTCAGCCCGGCGAACGGCGCCACCTGCTCCGGATGGTGCGCCATGAATGGCAGGAGGATTCCGTATTTCACAGGAGACATCCCTTCGAGGCGGCCCGCCGGAGTTCCGATGGGCCGGGCCGCGTGACGGCACGCGGACCCGGCCGGGCGGGAACGAGATCACTAGGGGAGCACGCAGCAGTCGGTGCAGAAGACGTACCAGGTAGAGGGGGTGAACGAGTCGACGACGACCTCGGCGGCGGCCGCCGTTCCGAGCTCGCCGGCGTCGGTGTGCAGGTCGTAACCCGCGACCAGGTCTGTTGCGGTCATGAGATCCTCCGTGCGGGCGATGGCGGGCCGGTGCTCCGGCGGGCGCCGTGAGCGGTGCTCATGGATCCGGCGGCCGCGTCCCACGCGTTGGCCGGATCCACGGCTTGGATCAGTGACCGTCGAGGATCCCCGCGGCCGTGAAGGAGGGAAAGGGGCAGCAGGGGTAGGTGATGAGGGTGAATGTGTCGGCGGCGATTTCAGTGGTCGCCGCTCCGAGTTCGCCTGCGTCGGTGTGCAGGTCGTAACCCGCGACCAGGTCCGTTGCGGTCATGAGATCCTCCGTGCGGGCGATGGCCGGCTGGTGCTCCGATGGGCTGTTCCTATGCCTCGGAGGGCCACACGCAGCAGTCGGTGCAGAAGACGTACAAGGTGGACGGGGTGAACGAGTCGGGGGCGATCTCGGCGGCGGCCGCCGCTCCGAGTTCGCCTGCGTCGGTGTGCAGGTCGTAACCCGCGACCAGGTCCGTTGCGGTCATGAGATCCTCCATGCAGGCGATGGCCGGCAGGTGTCCGGCGGGCGGAGGGAGCAGCGCTTCGCCCGCCCGCCGGAGCGAGGGAGTGGGGCCGGGCCGATCGGGTGGGTCGCAGCCCATCTCCCGATGCCGTCCCGGCCCCCCACCTGGGACATCGTTCAGCGTCAGCAGCTGAGGCCGATCGTGTACGTGATCGAAATGCAGATGACGGTGATCGCGGTGAACGTGGCCGGAGCTTCGGTGGCGGCCGCCGTTCCGAGCTCGCTGGCGTCGGTGTGCAGGTCGTAGCCTGCAACCAGATCCGTCGGGTTCATGAGACACCTCCTTTCGCGGTGCTGGTTCCTTCATCCCGGCCGGTTCGGCCGGAAGCTCTTCGGGGCCTCGCGGTGTCGGCCGCCCTAGGAGGCGACCGGCGCGTCGGCGTGCGGGGTCACCTGCGGGAAGGGCGGCGAGTCGAGGTTGCGCGCGGGAGTGAGCGGGTCGATGTTCGCCTCACGCATGGCCGCCGCCACGGCGGTGGCCCGGTCGGCCGCATCGGGGGAGGCCGCGTGCGCGAGCAGGCCGGCGGCCACGACGCGGGCGCGATGCTCGCCGAGGCTCAGCGCCGCGAAACCCCGGCGTGCGTCCGATGGCTCCCAGGCCATGGCCACGCCGTCGCCGAGCGGTTCGGCGAAGATCGAGGTGGCCGTGCCGACCCCGGCCGTACGACTCGCCAGCCGGAGGAGATCCGCGACGACCGGTTGAGCCGCGCCCGCGCCGAGATAGACGACCAGGCCGTCGCTGCGGGCGAATATCGGAGAGGTCGAGACGATCTTCGCGCGATAGCGGATGCCCGCGTCTTCCAGCAGCTCCAGGGCTGACGCCCACAGCCCGGGAGCCATCGCAGGGTCGCCTACATGGACGTAGATCCGGAGGAGCGAAGCGCCGTGCGGGGGCCCGTTCGATCCGTCGGCGAGGAAGAACCCCGGTGACAGCGCGGGACGCGCGGCGGGCACCCGCAGCTCGACCGGCCGGCCGACCTCAAGAGGACGTCCTGGCCGTACGGCCTCGCGTTTGGTCAGGACCCGGACACCGTCCCGCTCGACGACGAGCGGATCGCCGTCGGCCGGCATCTCTCGCAGGATCACCGGGGCCCTGGTCGTCCGATGCGGCATCCCCGCGACCAGCCGCTCCTCCAGCCGGTGATCGCGGCGTGTCGTCGGGCGATCTTCGATCACCGCGGGGTTCCTGACGTGCCATGCGAGGTAGAGGGCCTGTCCCAGGACTTCCAGGAACTCGGCCGCGTCGGCGGCGTGGACCTCGTGGCCGCAGACGACGCCGCGGTGGCGGTCGGCATCGATCACGACCTCCCGCAGGACCTGCTCGACGCGGGGTGCCAGCAGCCCGGTCATCCCTGATCACCCAGCCCCAAGGTCGTCGCCGCGGCGGGGGCGTTGAGCAGCACCCGGCGGCCGATGCCGAAGGCGGCCCTGTCCACGGCCCGGATCCGGGGCGTGTGCTCGGCCAGGGAGAGGACCCGGTCCAGCAGGTGCCAGCCGGCGAACGCGGCCGCGCGTTCGGCCAGGTCGGCGTCGATGGCGCCGCGTTCGGCCAGGTTGGCGTCGACGGCGCCGTGTTCGGCCGGGTCGGCGCCGTCGGCGCCGCGTTCCGCCCGATAACCCGTCCAGAACGCGGCGACCAGCGGCCGCCGTCTCTCGATCTCCCGGGCACCCGCGCTGAGGATCTGCTGGTGAGTCAATGGCGAGTCCGACGCACCGTCCGAACGGGCGCTCTCCGGGATGGCGGTGATGGCGCGGTACAGCCACTCGCCGGCGAAGGCTCCGACGTCTCGCGCGGGATCGGCGAAGCGGAGCTCTTCCCAGTCCGTGAGGTACAGCTCCGAGCCGGCCAGCAGGAACTGGTCGAGCCGCAGATCGCAGTGGGCCGCGGTTCTCGGGGCGGCCGCCTCCCTCTCGCGCATCCGCGTGAGGGCCGCGACCAGTTCGGCGTCGCCTTGCAGGAGGCGCCACACCTCCAGGGCGGCGGCGCTGGACGCGGTGAAGACCGCACCCGGGAGGGCGTGCAACCACGGGATCGGCGGGAGGTCGGCCGGGGAGTCGTCGAGATCTTCCGCACCGGACCAGGCGCCGTGCAGCGCCGGCCATCCTCCCGGCGCGGTGCGCCAGCGCGTCGTCGAACGCCTCGTCGGCCGCCAGATCGCTGCCGGACTGGGCACCGGAGATGAACTCGAACACCACCAGACGCGCTGTTTCGTCCCAGCCGAGGCACCGCGGTGCCGCGAGTCCCGGATTCCCCCGCTCGAAGGCGATGACGCGGTGGAGCCGGCGCGCGGCGCTTTCGGCCTGTCCGTCGATCCGCTTGACGAAGACGTGGTCACCCGACGTGGTGCGCCCGCTCCAGTTGTCGTTCCGGCCCGGGAAGGCACGAGCGTTCTCGGGCGTCAACCGTCCGAGGCCGAGCCTGCCGAGCAACTCGTTCACCTCTGGCAGCCGGTCGGTGTCGGCGGGGCGATCCTGCCTCCGAGCCACGTCAGCGGTGTCCGGGGCCGCCGCCGTGGTGGCCCCGGACGGCTGAAGAGCAGACGGTGCTGGTGGCTCGACGGCCGTGTCACCACTTCGAATGGCGTTAGTAGTCAAAACCGGCTTCATGCGGGCATCGCTCCAGCGGTTGGTTACGAGGAGGAGCCTGACAAGCCGGCGTTGTGGCGGTGATGTGAAAACGTTGAATCGGCTGGTCGGTGCCTTTGTCGGCACCGATTGCCGCCGGGCGCTTCGCAAGAACGGCCATTCCGCTGGTCACCGAATGCTTCGCGGTCGACACAAAGCGTTCCCGGAAGTGGGAGTGGGTTCTACCTTCGTGGGATGGCGGCGATAGTGCGTAAATGGTTGCCTGTCAGTCGGTAACGCCATCGGGGGCGCTCTCAAAGTTTCAACCGACTGAATGGTTCCTCGTCGGCCGGCCTCCACAGCAGGTCACCGGCGAGACGTTGCCTACAGGGAGCGGAATGCCGATCGAACTCGGGGTTTTGGGGGAGACGTATGCCAGGGCTGATGCCCAACCGATTGACGTAGGTCATTCTCGGCAGCGAAGTGTGCTCGCCGCGCTACTGATCGACGTCAATCATCCCGTTTCACTCACTCGACTCGCCGAGCGTGTCTGGGGCGAGTACCCACCGGAGCGAGCCACGGGAACGTTGCGCAGCTACCTTTCTCGGCTGCGTATCGCCCTGTCGACCGTTGCTGGCTGCGATATCAAGCGAACTTCCGCCGGATATGTCCTTAAGGTCGATGAGGAAGCGGTCGACCTGCATCGATTCCGCGCCTTGGCGGCGCAGGCCCGGGCCAGCGACGACGTCGCCGAAGCGGGCCGGTTGCACGGTCTCGCCCTGGCACAGTGGCGGGGCGAACCCTTCGCCGACGTCGACTCCCCATGGCTGACCGAGATGCGGCATGCGCTCCAGGCCGAGCGTCTGGCGGCGCACCTGGACTACTGCGAAACCGGTCTACGGCTGGGACGGCACGCCGCGCTGGTTCCCGAACTGCTCACGCTGGCCGCCGGGCATCCACTGAATGAGCGCCTGGCCGGCCTGCTCCTCCTCGCTCTCTATCGCAGCGGGCGACAGGCCGAGGCCCTCGACCGGTACGAGCGGATCCGGCTTCGCCTCGCCGAAGAACTCGGCGTCGACCCCAGTGCCGCGCTCCAGCAGATGCATCAGCAGATTCTGATCACCGATCCCGCCCTCGCCCTCCCGTCATCTCCCGTACACGAGGTCGCGCGCATCCCGCGCCAGCTGCCCGCGCCGCCGCCCCAGTTCATCGGCCGAACCGGCGAACTCGCCGCGCTCGATCGCACCCTGGGCGGTCCGGGCGGACCGGACCAGACGGTCCTCGTCTCGGCGATCGGCGGCGGTGCGGGCGTCGGCAAGACCTGGCTGGCCCTGCACTGGGCGTACCAGAACACGAACCGCTTTCCCGACGGACAGCTGTACGTTGACCTGCGCGGGTTCGACCCGTCTGAGCCGCCGATGGCGCCGGAGGCGGCGGTGCGCACCTTCCTCGAGGCCCTCGGCGCGGACACCACGGCCATTCCGGCGAGCCTGGGCGCCCAGGCCGCGCTGTACCGCACGCTGATGGCGGACAAGCGCATGCTGATCATCTTGGACAACGCTCGTGACACCGCTCAGGTGACGCCGTTGCTGCCGGGCGGTCCTTCGTCCGTCGTACTCGTCACCAGCCGAAACCAGCTCACCGGACTGGTCACCGCACACGGCGCCCGGCCGATGACCGTGGACGTCCTCACGCCTGATGAGGCAGGCCGGTTGTTCGACGGCCGGCTGGGTCCGCACCGGACTCGGGCGGAACCGGGCGCGGTCGCCGACCTGCTCGCCTACTGCGGGGGACTGCCCCTGGCGCTGAGCATCGTCGCCGCCCATGCGAGCATGCGCCCCGACCTCCCCTTGGCACTGCTCGCCGAGAAGATCCGCACCGGTTCCGCGTGTCTGGACGCCTTCGAGGCCGGAGAGGTGGCCGCAGACCTCAGGGCCGTCTTCTCGGGGTCCTATCGCACACTCACCCCCGGAGCGGCCCGGTTGTTCCGCCTGCTGAGCGCCCATCCCGGCCGGGACATCGCCCACCCCGCGGCGGCCGTCCTGGTCGAGCTTCCGCTGGAACGGACCCGGCATCTGCTGGCCGAGCTCGCCCGTGCGCACTTGGTCACCGAGCACGTTCCCGGCCGATTCGCCATGCATGATCTGGTACGCGCCTATGCCGCGGAACAGGCTCGAGCGCTCGACACGGAGGACGAACGGTCCGCCGCCTGCCACCGGGTGCTGGACCATGACCTGCACACCGCGTGCACCCCCGCACTGTGATTCAGCGAACATTCCACCTTCGTGGAATGTTGGGCCCGCATCCCCGTCCAATAGGTTCGTCATCGCCATCGGAAGAGCTTGTGGCATGAGAGGCTTCGGTGCGGCCCTTTCATCACTATGGAAGCGAGGCTCGGGCTGATGCGTCACTCTGGAAGTGCGTCTCCATTGGAGCTGGCGGACTACCGTAATATGTTCGCCGTTCTCGAAGATCTAGCCGACCTGGCCGGGGAGGAACACTTCTTTGAGCAGTTCCGGGAGTCGCTGGCGTCACGTTTGCGTTGGACCGACTCTCTGATCGTCGATATACCCGCGGACCTGGGTGGCTTTCCCGATCGGGCCGTCGCCGTCAATCACTTCCATAGCGACCGCTCCTCGGCATTCCTGGACGAGTATCTCGATCGCTGGTATCTGCAGAACCCCTTCAAGACGCCCACGGCCGTCCGCTTGCTCGACCGGGAGGGGCAGATCTCCCTCCGGGACCTGCGGGCCGGCTCGACGGCCCGTGAATGGTCTTTCGTAGAAAAGTATCTACATCGCCACCGGATCGCGGACACCCTGAACGGCCGTATCGCCGGCAGGGCGGGCGGGGCGGCGCTCGTATGCGTCTACTTCGACGACGAGAGCGCGCTGCGCGAACGCGATCGGGCCTTGATGGGGCATCTGCACCGTTACCTCGGGCCTTGGCTCGACAGGCATTTCTCCCGACTGCGCGCCCCTTCCCAGGTGCCGGCGGGTCTTTCCAGCCGTGAAGAGCAGGTGGCGAGACTGGTGGCCGGCGGGCTGAGCAACGTGCAGATCGCCCGGCGACTGCACATCACCGTCGATACCGTGAAAAAACATCTGACTCGCGCGATGTCAAAGACCGGCTGCACGAACCGGACACAACTCGCCCTTATGCTGCTCGGCCGCACGAGCATGAGCGGTTAGCGTACCTGGATCCGCAGCCCGCGGGCTCGGCTAAGGGGGGTACGGCCCGGATCTAAGGTCCGGTGTAAGGCTTCCGCCGGATGTCGGGGGACATGCGGCATGTGATGCTCGAGGCATGTCCATGACGTCGGTGGCAGGCCCGGCCCGGGTATGCGATGTCGATCCGCTTCAGCCTGCCGATTACCGCCGCCTCTTTGCGGTATTGGATGACGTAATAGAGGCTGCAGACATTCACGTCCTTCGGAAAACGCTGCTTACCTCACTGGCGCGGCACTTCGCCTGGACGAAGGCGACGATTCGCCACGCGTCAATCGACAAACTCCCGTTGTCGCCGGACTCCGCTGATCGCGCTGCACCTGGTCAAGATCCACTAAGTCTCGCATGTGTGCAGTCTCGGCTCCGGGCGCATGGGGTCGTGGCGATGAGTGAACTGAAAGGCGCGAGCGAGCCGGAGCGCCTCGCCATCGAGCGCTTCTGCCGACGCCATGGCATCGTCGACGCGATCGCCGTCCGCATCGACGCGGGGGTCGTCGGCGCCGAGTATCTCGTGGTCGCCTTTGAAGAGAACGGCGCGCGAAGTTTGGAACGGGCCATCCTCGGCAAGCTGGGGCGTCAGCTCGCGCCGTTGCTGCAACAGCACCTCACCCGACACCAGCTCGCGGCGAACGGTCAACCACTCACCAAGCGAGAGTCGCAGATCGCCGATCTGATCGCCGAAGGACTCAGTAACGGCGAAATCGCCCGCACGCTCCATGTCACCGTCGATACGGTGAAGAAGCATTTGACGCACATTTTCGCCAAGACCGGGTGCGCCAGCCGCACCCAACTGGCCCTGTCCCGGAGCAACGGAATTCCCGTCGACCAGGTGCGTTGCCGGACCTCATGAGTAACCGGTACGACAGTCGGCGCTGCCGGAGGAAGAGGCACCGGATCTGACGGGCGACGCGACGGCCGTCGAGGCCCTTATGGGTGGGCTTCCGGATCTGGTGCTCGCGGTCGAGCCCGAAGATCTAGTCTGGCGGCCGTCCCATGCAGATGCGCGGCCTGGCCGCCCTGCCCGTCACGTTCACCCCCCGCCTACGCCGCCAGGCACTGGACCGGCGCTCGACCGACAGGAACGAAACAGGAATGCGACAACTCGCCACGCGTCCCCGTCCCTCCCTACGGAGGACCGCACGCCCGCTGCTGAGGGGGCTCGGCGTCGCCGTCCTCGCCGGTGCCACGGTGATCCCGCCCGCGGCCGGCGCACGGGCCGCCGCGCCGCGTGTGGTCGAGTACGGGCCGCTGCCGACAGGGCCGATCTCGGGCGCCTGTGAGGTGGAGTTCGACCGCCGGGGCCGGCTCTGGGTCGAGCAGTACCTCGCCGGGCAGTTCGCCCGGATGGACCCGAAGACCGGACGGTTCACCGAGTTCAACACGCCGATGCCGCTGTCGGTGCCCGGCGGTGAGGAGCTCGGCCAGGACGGGGCGATCTGGTCCACCGAGGTCACGGGCAACAGCCTGCTCCGCATCGACCCCGACTCCGGCAGTATGCGGGAACTGCCGCTGCCCTGGGCCGGCGCGTTCAGCACGACCGCGCTCGGGCTGCCCCTCCACACCGGGCTCGGCCTGGCGAACGACATCAGCAAAGGCGCCGATAACGCGATGTGGTTCACCCTCGGTGGGCTGAACGCCGTGGGACGCGTCGACATGGCGACTCACCGGATGACCAAGTACCGGCTGCCCACGGCGGTCGGGGCGGAACAGGCCCTGTTCGGGATCATCAAACCCGGCCCGCGGCGCACCATGGTCACCGACATGCCGCTGGAGAACAAGGTCTATTCGATCGACGTCGACACCAAGGCGGTCACCGCGTACACGATGCCGACGCCGGCGTCGTTCCCGCTCGGCGTGACGACCGGTCCCGACGGCGCGATCTGGGTCACTGAGGAACGGGCGATGAAACTGGCCCGTATCGATCCCGCCACCGGCAAGATCGCCGAGTATCCGCTCCTCGGAGCGCACGGTCTGCTCAGCGGGCTGCTGAACGGCATCAGCATCGGCAACCCGCTCCCGATTCCCGGCCCGATCGTCACCGGCAGCGACGGCAGGCTGTACTTCCCGCTGAACTTCGCCGGGAGCGTCGGGCTGGGCAACCGCATGGCGAGCTTCGACCCGGCGACGCACAAGGTCGCGACCTACGCGACCCCGTCGTCGCTGTCGAGCCCGTGTGACATCAACAACGAACAGGCGGGGTCGATCTGGTTCGCCGAGCTCACCGCCAACAAGGTCGGACGATTGATCATTTCTTAGCCGCCGCACGAGGGTGAGGGCGACGCCGCGCGACGATCCTCGAGCGGCGTGCGGCGCTCATCCAGGCGGAGAGCGTTTCGGCCCCGGCCGGCCCCGGTCCGCGGGTGGTGTAGAACAGCGGCGGCACATCGAATCACTGGGGAGACGGGCGTAATTGGGACTGCCAGAGCATCTGGAGATCCTGCTCGGCGATGAGCCGGTGCTCGACCTGTACGCGTACGGCCGGCCCTGGCGGGTGCCGGACGGCACGTTCGAGGAGATCGCGGCCAGGGCCGAGGCGCTGATGGGCGACGAGCGGGCCGGCGGCGGCCGGACCTGGTGCGCGAGGAGATGCTGAGCATCCTCCAGTACCTGCTCGGCGTCGGAGCCGTACGCGCCGGGAACCGGGCCGACGTGGAGGCCGAGATCTTCGGGCGGTGGCTGGATCGCGCGCCGGCGCGCAAGTCCGACATCTGGGGCGCGTCCGTCACGACGTGGCGTCCGCCGTACCAGTGGGATCTGCGCGACGGCGAGTGGTTCGTCCAGAACCACGCGACCGCCCGAGAGCTGGCCCGCGACTGCGTGGCCGCCTTCGCGGGCCTCGAGCCGGTCGAGTCGCGACGGCAGGCGCTGCTCCGCCTGTACGAGACGGCGCCGTACGATCCGGCCGTCCCGCCCGAGGACCGGCGTGAGCAGTGGGCGGCGGTCGCGGACGAGGAGATCCTCGGCGGGCTGCCGGAGCTGGCGGGCCCGATCGACCACCTCCGCTGGGTCTGTGAAGGGCTCCTGCCCACCCACGACCATCTCCGCGACGTCGTGCCACTGGCGGGACCGCCCGGATACGGCCTCGCCGGCCTGCTGCGGGCGATGGGCCAGGAGTCCGTGCCCGCCGAGGTGGCGGTCGCGCTCGGCGCCCGTACGGCGGAGGTGACCGAGGCGCTCGCGGAGGTCGACCCACAGGACTGGCCCGGCCGGATCCGCACCTGGCTGGCACAGGGGCTGGCCGCCAGGCAGGCCGACGCGTGCCGTGCCTGGCTGGACATGGCGATCCGGTTCGTGTGCGCGGTGCACGGCCTTCCCGACGAACCGGCCGACCCGGATGAGTACGGCGTTCCCGTCGGCGGCTTCACCTACGACCAGATCCGGCTGTTCCAGCCGCGGCGCGTCGTCTCCAACCCGCTCGCCGCCCGGTTCGGCGCCGGCGGCGCCGCCGCGCCCGCGAAGGCGGCCGCCGAGACCGCCGAGTACGGCTCCGCGCTGATCGGACAGCCGGACGTCGTCGCGATGCTGCGGACGATCGGCGAGGCGCGCTCCGGCCCGGTGCGGCTCCTCATCGCCGGCCCGGACGGCACCGGAAAACGCGACGCTGCCCAGGAAGTGGAGCGGATCATGCGCGGCCGCGGGCTGGCCGACGGCCCGCTCTGGATGTCGGACGCCATCTACTCCGGGCAGAGCGACGCGGTGGCCGCCTTTCACGTCGCCGTACGGGACTCGCACGGCCGGCGCCTCGTCATCATCGACAACCTCGACGCTCTAGGCGACGAGCCGCAGAACGGCAGCGCCGTGGTGGAGGAGCTGCACCGGCTCCTCGACGTGTACGACGACCTGCACGTCGTGGCGCTGACCGAGGCGCGCGGGGACGAGCGGCTGCGGGAGGTCAACCCGGGCCTGCTCCAGCGGTTCCAGGTCGTCCGCACCCGGCCGTTCACCGCCGAGGGGTACGCCGAGCTGTTCCGCCGGGCGGTGGAGCAGCGCGGCGGCACCACCGAGCCGGACGCCGCGACCGCCGCCGGCGCGCTCCTCGCCCGTACGGCGCCGGTCCGCAACCTGCGCAACGCCCGGCTGGCCCACAGCCTCGCGGAGAGACTGATCGAGGAGGTCCGGTCCCGTACGACGCCGGGAACCCGGCCGGCCGTGACCCTGGCGGACGTTCCCGCCACCTTCGTCGCCGACGGCGTCCACGCGGACCCGCTCGCCGAACTCCGCGCCCTCATCGGGCTCGGGGAGGTCAAGCAGGAGATCGAGCTGTGGCTGGACCAGGCAGAGGCGGCGCGCAAACGCCGTGAGGCGGGCCTGCGCGCCGTGGTCCCGGCCCGGCACATGGTGTTCACCGGCAACCCGGGAACCGGCAAGACCCACGTGGCACGACTGCTCGCGGGCATCTACAAGCGGTTCGGCCTGCTCACATCGGGTCACCTGGTGGAGGCGACCCGCTCGGACCTGGTCGGGCAGTACCTCGGCCAGACGGCGGTCAAGACCCGGCGCCTGGCGGAGCAGGCGCTCGGCGGAGTCCTGTTCATCGACGAGGCGTACTCCCTGGCCCGGTCGGACAGCCACGAGGACTACGGCCCCGAGGCGATCACCGAGCTGCTCAAGTTCATGGACGACCACCGCGACGACCTCGCCGTGGTCGTCGCCGGGTACGAGGCGGAGATGTTCGACTTCCTGTCCGCCAACCCCGGATTGGCCTCCCGCTTCCCCACGACGGTGCGTTTCCCGGACTACGGCGACGACGAGCTGATCGAGATACTGGAGTCGCAGGCGGACGAGGCGGGCCTACGGCTCGGCGAGGGCGTCGCGGACAAGGTCCGCGGGCTCATCCGCCGGCAGCCGCGGGGCCGCTCCTTCGGCAACGCCCGGCTCATGCGCAACCTTCTCGAACGCGCCTCCGCCCTGCAGTCCCGCCGCCTGGCCGACGCGCCGGACGCGGACCCCGCCGAACTCCGCGCCGAGGACATCCCCGGCACGCTGAGCGGCCGCATCCGCACCAAGCCGCCGGTCGACCCGATCGCCGGACTCGACGCGATGATCGGCCTGACGGACGTCAAGCGGGAGGTACGGCGGCTGGCGGCCGAGGTCCGGAGCGAGAGCCTGCGCCGCGACGCCGGCCTGCCGGTGAGCGCGCCCGCCCGGCACATGGTGTTCTCCGGCAGGCCCGGAACCGCCAAGACGTCGGTGGCCCGCGTGCTCGCCGGTGTCTACGCCGATCTCGGCCTGCTGTCGTCCGGCCATCTCGTCGAGGTCTCGCGCGCCGACCTCGTCGCCGGTTACATCGGCCAGACGGCGGCGAAGGTGACCGGCGTGGTCGAGCGCGCGCTCGGGGGAGTGCTGTTCATCGACGAGGCGTACACGCTCACCCCGCGTCAGTCGCCGTGGGACTTCGGCCACGAGGCGGTCGCCACGCTGGTGAAACTGATGGAGGACCACCGTGCCGACCTCGTAGTGATCGTCGCCGGCTACGGGAAAGAGATGGATCTGTTCCTGGAGGACAACCCGGGTCTCGCGTCGCGCTTCCCGAAACGACTGGAGTTCCCGGACTATTCGGACGAGGAGCTCGTGGCGATCTTCGCGTCCATGGCGGAGAGGGAGGGCTTCACCCTCGCACCGGACGTCCGCGACGCGATCGCCGACCGCCTCCGCAGCGTGGAACGCGGCCCGTCGTTCGGCAACGGCCGCCTGATCCGGAACCTGCTCGAAGCGACGATCAGCCGCCAGGCCGAGCGCATCACCACGGCCCCGGGCACCCCGGACCTGAGCCCCACCGACCTCGGCGTCCTCCGCGTCGAGGACCTGCCGGAAGCAGACACTCCCGAGACGACCGAGGGACGACCCGGCCTGTACCTGTAGCCGCACGCGACCGCGTCGCTCAGGCTCGGCCGGGTCTTTGGGGGAGGCGGTTGACCTAGAGGCGGCTCTAGGACGAATAATCCCGCTCGGCGCCCGACATGAATGGGCGGCTGGAGAGGGGTTTCGTATGAAGTACCGCACGATTGGCGGCGATCCGAAGACTCGCCGTGAAGTCAGTGTTCTGAGCCTTGGCGCGATGCTGTTCGGCACCGCCACGGACGAGGCGACGTCGTACGCCATCCTCGACCGCTTCGTCGAGGCCGGCGGCACCTTCATCGACACCGCCAATAACTACGCCTACTGGGTCGACGGCACTCAGGGAGGCGAAAGCGAAGCGCTGCTCGGCCGCTGGCGACGCAGCCGCAGCGTCACCGACGAGATCGTCATCGCCACCAAGCTCGGAGGGCGGCCCAACGCTCCGGCGACCGGCCTCACCCACGACCTTGAGGGCCTGTCCGCCTCGGTGATCCGGGAGTCATCGGAGCGGAGCAGGGAACGGCTCGGCGTGGACAAGCTGGACCTGCTGTACGCACACGCGTACCTCGAGGGTTCCAACGTCCCGTTGGAGGAGACCGTAGAGGCCTTCGCGGGCCTGGTCGAGGACGGCACCGTGGGTCTCCTCGGGGCGAGCAACCACTGGGCGTGGCGACTCGAGCGGGCCAGGACCCTCGCGACCGCGGCCGGGCTCCCCGGCTATGAGGTCCTGCAATATCACCACTCCTACCAGCGACCGCGCACCGATCTGCCGACCCTGCGGTCCAAGGACGGCAACCTCGGCGTGGTCGACGGAAACCTGCTCAGCTACCTGCGAGCCGAGCCCGAACTCACGCTGGTCGCCTACTCGCCCTTGCTGGGCGGCGGCTACGTACGTGACGACAAGCCGCTCGACGCCGCGTTCGACCACCCGGGCACGCCTCGGCGCCATGCGGCGCTGTCGGAAGTGGCGAAGGATACGGGAGCGACCGTCAACCAGGTGGTGCTCGCCTGGCTGATCGGGGGCGAGATCCCGATGATCCCGCTCGTCGGCGCTTCCTCCGTCGAGCAGCTGGAGGAGAGCCTGGCCGCGGTGGACCTGGAGCTGACGGCGGAACAGCGGACGAGACTCGACGCCGCGTACTGACATTCCTCCGGGTGGATGGCATGCGGCGAAGATGGCGTGGAGGCCGTTTCGCGATCAAGGACATGAGGCTGCGTCCGGTGGCGCCCGGCTGCACATGCGCGAGACCCCGGCTTCCAGCGTTCAGGCTGGTCGGCCGGGGTTTTACTTGATCAAGATGGGCGTCCCTCGCAGGGCACGCATGGGTTACGCTGCGTATGAGCCGTGACGCAATACGGCGCTTTATGGCACGGACCAGCAACGAAGGTGCGATGCGCCTTCGCGCCGGATCTACTGCTCGTGACCTGCGCATCGGTTTACTACAGCCTTAGCCCCAGGACGCGTGAAATTTCGCCCGCTAGCCGAGTCCCACGACCTGGGGTGCGGACACGTACCCAGAACCCGGCGGTCCGGACGGGAGAGCGAGCGGCCATGCCGAGCAGATTCATCAAGTTCGCCGGCGTGGTGGCGGTGGGCGCGACACTGGGGTTCGGCGCCTCCGCGTGCGGCAAGTCCGGCGACAACGCCCCGAACGGCGTCACGATCGCCTTCGTCGGTGCCCAGACGGGCGAAAACGCGCAGCTGGGCATGAACTTTTCGAACGGTGCGAAGCTGGCGATCGATCAGTACAACGCGACCAACCCGAAGGTGAAGGTCCACTTCAAGGCGTACGACACCAGGGGTGACCCGAGTGTCGCTCCCGGGGAGGCGCAGAAGGCCGTCCGGGACAAGGTGACGGCGATCATCGGTCCCGAGTTCTCGGGTGAGTCCAAGGCGGTCGATGCCGACTTCGAGAAGGCGAAGATCCCGAACGTCTCGGTGGCTACGGCGACGGCGCTGGGCAAGAACGGCTGGAAGTACTGGCACCGCATCCTGTCCAACGATGACGTCCAGGGCCGGGTCGACGGCGAGTTCATCGCCGGCACGCTCGGCGCCAAGAAGGCCTTCGTCATCGACGACGACCAGGAGTACAGCGTCGGCCTGGCGGACAAGGTCTTCGCCACGCTGCAGGGCGCGGGCGTCACGGTCACCCGCGACAAGATCGACCCGCAGTCGACGGACTACTCCTCGACCGTCAAGAAGGTCAAGAGCTCGGGGGCCACGGCGATCTTCTACGGCGGTTACTACGCCGAGGCCGGCAAGCTGCTCAAGCAACTGCGCGCGGGCGGTTTCACCGGCACGTTCGTCTCCGACGACGCCGCCAACGACCCGGAGCTGATCTCGACGGCCGGCGCAAAGCAGGCCGAGGGCGCGCTGGCTTCCTGCGCCTGCCAGTCGGTGAACTCGACCTCCGGCAACCCGGCGGTCAAGAAGTTCATCGACGACTACAAGGCGAAATACCACACCGAGCAGCGCACCTACTCCGCCGAGGGCTTCGACGCGGCGAACCTGTTCCTCAGCGCGATCAAGGCGGGTAAGACCACCGGCCCGGAGATCAACGACTTCCTGAAGACAGTCCGCGTCACGGGTGTGTCCAAGCCGATCAAGTTCGCCGCGACCGGCGAGATCGAGAACAATGCGATCTACATGTTCGGCGTGGAGAACGGCAAGCTGACCTTCCTCGGCGACGCCACGAAGGTCAAGCTGCTCCATCGCGCTCAGGGTCAGAGCCGACCGGTCGAAACGCCCATCAGGGAAGCAATCCCTTGATCGGCTCCGCGAGTACAACACCCAGATCGCGTTAGGTCTCGCGCCGGAGGGTACCGCCGGTGACCCAGATGGCGATCTGCGTACGCGAGGTGAAGCCGAGCTTGTCCAGGATGCGCTCGACATGGCCCTCGGCGGTGCGCTGGGCGATGACGAGCTTCGCGGCGATCTGCTTGTTGCTCATCCCCTCGGCGACCAACGCGGCGACCTCGGTCTCGCGGCGGGTCAGCGGCGAGGTACGGCAGGCGGCCGGGGCGGACTCCGGCTCGGCCGGCCTCTCGCCGAGGGACTCCTTGATCGCCTCGTCCACCGTGAGTCGGCTTCCGCGCTCGAAGACCTGCCCGAATCCGCACTCGCCGAGCTCACGTCGCAGCCGCTCCTCGCACCAGTCGTGGTAGCCGATGTAGCGGCCGACGCGTAGCACGCACATGCGCGCGTTGCGGGCGATCGCGTCGGAGGCACCGAGGAGGAGGGCGGCCCGCTGGGGATCGGCGCCGGTGGTGGCGATCCAGGCCAGGACCTCCATGCTGACGGCGATGCCGAGCCGGTCGCCGAAGGCCCGGCCGGCCAGCAGGCCCTCCCGTGCCAGGGACGCGGCGCGTATGGTGTCTCTCTGGTGCCACGCCTCGATGGCCAGGACCGTCAGCGCGTAGGCCCGGCACCAGTCCTCACCGTGGTCCTCCGTGAGCGCCAGGCACTTCTCGCACAGTTCCACCGCGCGGTCGCCCTCTCCGCGCTCGCCGAGGGCGACGGCCAGGGCCAGGTCGGACATGACGATGCCGAGCAGATCGCCGTTGGCCGCGAAGAGGTCCCTCCCCTCCTGGCACAGCCGCGTGCCTTCCTCGTTGTCCCCACGGTGCAGCGCGGCCAGGGCGGACAGGTGGGCGACGTAGGCGAGGCTCTCGCCGTCGTCGTACCACCGGGCCAGTTGCCCGCACTCTTCCAGCATGGCGTGGGCCGGCACTCCGTCGCCCTGCATGAGTGCGAGCCACGCGCCGACGTACAGGACCTTCGCGCGCGCGGGGCTGGGGTCGGGGGCGGTGCACAGGAGACGGTCGAGCCAGTTGCGTCCCTCACTGAACAGCGAGTTGGCGTGCCAGTGCGTGTGGTGCAGGGCTGCGGCGATCCGCAGTCCGGCTTCGGCCTCGCCGGGTTCGGTCAGGCAGAACTCCAGGGCGGCGCGCAGGTTGGGCTGTTCAAGCCGGAGACGGTCGCACCAGCGCAGTTGCTCCGGGCCGAACCACTCCGACGCGGCCTGCTCGGCCAGCCGCAGGTACCAGTCGCGATGCCGGCGTGCCACAGCGGCGCCGCTGTCGGCAAGCTCCGCCAGGCCGAACTGACGCAGGGTGTCCAGCATGCGGTAGTGGACCCGGTCGGCGGACTCCTCGCGCAGCAGCAGCGACTTGTTCACCATGCCGTCCAGGAGGTCCAGCACCTCCTCGTGGGGGATCTCCCCGTCGACGCAGACCGCTTCGGCGGCCCCCAGATCGAACCGCCCGCAGAACACCGACAGGCGCGCCCACAGCGTCTGCTCCGCGGGGGACAGCAGGCGGAAGCTCCAGTCCATGAGCGCGCGCAGCGTCTGCTGGCGGGGCTGGGACGCCCGGCTGCCGCCGGTCAGGCAGCGGTATCGGTCGGCCAGGCGCGCAGCGAGCCCGTCCACCGACAGCGCGCGCAGTCGTCCCGCGGCCAACTCGATCGCCAGGGGGATTCCCTCGAGCTGATGGCAGACCCGGGTGACCGCCAACAGGTTGTCGTCGTCGATGGCGAACTGGGGGACCACTGCGGCGGCCCGCTCGGCGAACAGGCTGGCCGAGCTGTACTCCTCGAGCGCCTGCACGGACGGAGGAGGCCGGTCCGGATCCGGTACGGCCAGGGGGAGCACGGTCATGGTGGACTCGCCGTGGATGCCCAGCGATTGCCGGCTGGTCGCCAGGACCCGCAGCCAGGGCGCGGCCCGCAGCAGCGCATCGGTGACGACCGCGCACGAGTCCAGGAGATGCTCGCAGTTGTCCAGCACCAGCAGAATCCGGCGCTCGGCCAGGAATCCGGCCAGCGCAGGGAGAGGCGGGCGCGCCGTCTGGTCACGGAACCCGACCGCGGCCGCCACCGTGTCGGTCACCAGCGAGGGGTCGGTCAGGGAGGCCAGCTCCGCGAGCCATACCTCGTCGAAGGCGCGGTGCAGCTCCCTGGCCGCCTGTAGTGCCAGCCGCGTCTTCCCGACGCCACCGACCCCGGTGAGCGTCACCAGACGCGAGGTGGACAGCAAGCGCTTGACCTCGGCTACCTCGTGCCGACGGTCGACAAGACTCGTCACATCGGCAGGCAGGTTGCCGACCTGTCCGATGCACGACACAACGTTCATGGCATTTCTCGACATCCGAAACGGTTGAGCCGATGGGACGGAGGCGATAAGCGGATCCTCAGGGCGCTGGGTCCACCCGCGCGCTCCGGGCCGGCACGGGTGTCGTCGATCCGGTCGTACGGCAGACGGGCGGATTCGGCAATCGCGTGCACGACCTCCGCACTCTCGGCCGCGAACGCACACAGCAGCCGCGCCTGCGAGGGCACGTACATGCCGTGGAGATACCGGACGGGCCGACCGGAGGCGGTGGCGTGACGGGCGGATGTCGCGAGGCAGCACTGGATCTCCGCGAGATCGCTTGGCACCACACCAGGCGGAAGACGGATGGCCAGGTAGACGGTCGAACCCGGCGTTCGGTCGGCCGTGCTGGTTCGGCCGTCGGTTCCTGCCGTCGGTTTCACCATGCCTCCTGTGTCCTGTGGGACCAGATCGGTCAGCGTGGCCCTCGCGGCTCAGTACCGCATCGGGCGGCCTGCGGGCGTGCGCAGATCCAGGTCCGGTTCTGTGGCCCTGCGCGGCCTCTTGGCCCTGATCTGGATACGGCGCATCGGCGATCGATCCTTCGGGTGCTTTTCACTCCACCAGCCAGAATCTCGCCTGGGGCCGTGCCGGTCTTCGATGGCAGCCCCCATCCTGATCCCCAAGCCAGCGTGCCTGCGGGCATTCCTGCTAGCTGCAATGCCAGGAGGGGGCCCTGGCTGCGATTCTGAACCTGTGGCAATTCGCTGCGTCATCGTCGATGACAACGACCGTTTCCTGCGAGTTGCTCGCGAGGTACTCGAGCGAGACGGGATCGCCGTCGTTGGTGTGGCGTCGACCTCAGCCGAAGCCCTTCGAGTAGTCGACGGGCTACGGCCGGACGTCACGCTCGTCGACGTGGATCTCGGTGAGGAGAGTGGTTTCGAGCTCGCGGAGCGGTTCCGAGGAACCCGGCCCGCTGCGCGGCCGAGCGTGATCCTCATCTCGGCGTACGAGGAGCGTGACTTCGCGGACCTGGTCGCCGCGAGCCCCGTCCTCGGCTACCTCTCCAAGGCGAACCTGTCCGGGACGGCGGTCCTGGAAATCCTCGGGACCGGCGACGACCAGGACTGGGCGCGGCCCGGCGACGACCAGGAGCACTGGGCGCGGCCCGGTTAGCGGCATGAAACTCACGTGGGCCACGGTGCTATCGGGCTCATGCGGGGGTGCCGGAATCGGTGTGGCCGAGGATGACGGCGAGGGAGACCTCGGCCGTGCCGGGCCCTGGGAACGACGATGCACACGATGACGACGCGGACGCTAGCGGGCCTCCAAGAACGCCACAACCGCGAGGACACGCCGGTGGTCGTCACCGGTCTCCGGGATCTGCATCCGGAACAGGATGCTCCGGACGTGCTTCTCGACGGTGCCCTCGGTGATCCAGAGCTGGTGGGCGATACCGGCGTTCGAGCGGCCCTCCGCCATGAGCGAGAGCACCTCGCGCTCACGCTGCGTCAAGAGTTTCAAGGGGTCGTTCTTATGCCGGGCCGCGACGAGTTCCTGGACGAGACCGGGGTCGACGACGGATCCCCCGTGCGCGACCCGCTCGATCGTCTCGACGAAGTCGGCGACGTCGGTCACCCGGCTCTTGAGCAGGTAGCCGACCCGGTGTCCGGCGGCGAGGAGCTCCATCGCCTGGTCGACCTCGACGTGCGCCGACAGGAGCAGGATCCCGATCTCGGGGAACTCCTCCCGGATCACGTGAGCGACGTCGAGTCCCTCGGTCGAATGGTCCGGGGGCATCCGTATATCGATGATGACGAGCTCTGGCTTGCGCGCACGGACGACCGTCAAGAGTTCCTCGGCGTCTCCCGCCTGCCCCACGACCTCGAATCCGGACTGTTCGAGCAGACTCGACAGCCCCTCCCGCAGCAGGACGTCATCGTCCGCCACGGCTATGCGGATACGCTTTGCCTCCACCGCTCTCCCACGACGTATGGTGAAGTATTCACTCCTCTCCATTATCTGCGAGTTTTCGCAGGTCCAGAGTGCTCGTCCAGAAGGTGAAGGGTGGGAGTCCGGGGGAGACGATCACCGACCGGCACGCGGAGAGGCTTGAGCCTCCGCGTGATCGTCGCCAGTGGGCTGCTCTCGCTCCTCATCGGCGGTGCGTTCGCGGTCCTGCTCCGGGCGATCACCGGCCTGAACAACGCGACGGCGCTCGCGCGCCACTCCGAAGAGGTGCTGCGGGCCGCGAACGACCTCGAAAGACTCGTCATCGACATCGAGTCCGGGCAGCGCGGCTTCGTGATCACCCGGGACGAGCGCTTCCTCCAGCCTTGGAACGACGCCCGCGCCAAGTTCGCCGGGCAGGCCGCACTCCTGCAGCGGCTCGCGGGGCCGGTCAACAGCGATCAGCGTAACTGGGTCGACGGGATCGTGCAGAACGGCACGGCGTATGTCGACCGCTACTCAGTCCGCGTCGTGAACGTTGCTCGCAAGGATCCGGCCGCCGCGCGGACCACCGCGGTGACCGAGGAGGGCAAGGAGCGCATCGAGGCGCTCCGGGCCGAGTTCGGCAGCTTCGCCGAGTACGAGCGCGATCTCGTCGTCGCGCGCAATGACAGCTCCATCGCCGCTGCCCGCATGGCCGTCGTCGTCGCGGTGGTCGGCATCTCCGGCTCGATCCTGCTGATCCTTCTCTTCGGCGGATATCTGACGCGTGCGGTCGTCCGGCCGGTACGGCGCGCCTCGATGATGGCCGGCGTCCTGGCCGGCGGCGACCTGTCCGTACGGATGCCCGAGACCGGCCCGGGCGAGATCGGCAAGCTCGAACACTCGTTCAACACGATGGCGGGCTCGCTGGAGACGAGCCGCGACGAGCTCCGCCGGATCGCGGAGGAACAGGCCGCTCTACGGCGCGTCGCGACGCTCGTCGCGCACGGGGTGCCGCCCGCGGAGGTCTTCATGGCGGTCACGAGCGAGATCGGCCGCATTCTGGAGGCCGAATACACCGTGCTCAGCCGCCTGGAACACGACCGTACGACGACCGTGGTCGGTCACTGGACCAGGCCGGGCGCCCCATCGATCATGCCGCCCCTGGATGGTCACTGGACCATCGAGGAGGGGAGCGTCGGGTGGCTGGTGTCGCAGACCGGGCGGGCGGCGCGGATGGCGAACTATGCCCACACCGCCAGCGAGATCGGCATCTGGTCCCGGTCGCACGGGATCGACTACGTGGTCGGCTGTCCCATCACGGTCGAGGGGCGCCTGTGGGGCATCATGTACGTCCTGTCGCCCTCGGGCGAGCCGCAGCCCGCGAACATCGAGAACCGCATGCTCGAGTTCATGGAGCTCGTGGCCACCGCGATCGCCAACACCGAGAGTCGCACGGAGCTCACCGCCTCCCGCGCCCGCATCGTCGAGGCCGCCGACGCCGCGCGCCGCCGCATCGAGCGCGACCTGCACGACGGTACGCAACAGCGCCTCATCTCGCTCGGCCTCGAGCTCCGGCTGGCGGAGGCGCGCATGGCGCCGGAGGACACAGAGCTCAAGGAACGCCTCTCCCACGCGGCGCAGGGACTCACGAGCGCCGTCTCGGAGCTACAGGAGATCTCGCGGGGACTGCATCCGGCGATCCTGTCGAAGGGGGGCATCGGGTCGGCCGTCAAGGCGCTCGCCCGTCGCTCGTCGGTCCCGGTCGAGCTCGACGTGACGGTCGACCGGCATCTCCCAGAGCGGATCGAGGTGGCGGTCTACTACGTCGTGTCCGAGGCGCTTACGAACGCGGCCAAGCACGCCCAGGCGTCCGCGGTGTGGATCGCGCTCGGAGTCGAGGACGGAGCCGTCCAGCTCTCGATCCGGGACGACGGGATCGGAGGCGCGGTTCCGGGCGGCGGGTCGGGGCTCATCGGCCTCAGCGACCGTGTCGAGACCCTCGGCGGCAGGCTCGAGGTCACGAGCACGGCTGGGCATGGCACGCTGCTGCTTGTGCGGATTCCCATCCAGAACGAATGATCGGCCCTGGGCGGGCGGCTTGATCGCGCTGGCCGATGAGGTGCGCCCCCTGCTGGATTCGAACCAGCGCACCCGGCTCCGGAGGCCGGTGCTCTATCCCCTGAGCTAAGGGGGCTCGGGACGGATAGAGACTACCAGCTCACCGTCCCCCCTCGGACACATTAACCGCCCCACGGGCCTGCCGTACGTGACTGAGCTGGGCGAACGTCGTACTCGGTGGCCCTGGAAAAGATCGTTGCGCTATCGAATCCACGGTCAAGTGGCATGCATGTGGCGGTTCTCCGCGTGTCCGGGCGGGTGGACGCGTTAGCTTGGCGGCCGTGACATTGGGACGTGTGCTGGTCGTCGATGACGACGAGGTGATCAGGCAGCTGATCGCAGTCAACCTCCAACTGGAGGGTTTCGAGGTCCTGACCGCCGTGGACGGGCAGGACTGCCTCGACCGGGTGCGGGACATCGCTCCGGACGTGATCACTCTCGACGTCATGATGCCCCGGCTCGACGGCTGGGTGACGGCCATCAAGCTGCGCGACGATCCGGTGACGAGCGGCATCAAGGTCGTCATGATCACTGCGCGGGCCCAGGAACACGACATCCGGCGTGGCCATGAGATCGGTGTCGACGCCTACGTGACCAAGCCGTTCGACCCGGCCGTGCTGATCCGTACGGTCCGGGAGCTGGCCGGCGCCGGGCCGGTGCCCTGATCCGGGAGGCCCGCGGCGGCCGGATGTCCAGATGTTGGTCGACTAGTCTCAGACCGTGACCCCGGCCGAGCTGAACGCCGCCGTCGTGGCCGCCGTTCGCGGGGCGGTCGACGACGGTGAGTTCGCCGTCCCCGTTCCCGAGCGCGTTCCCGTCACGGCCACCGCGTCCGGTGACTATGCCACCCCGCTTCCGCTGCGGCTGGCGGGTGCCGCCGGGCGGCCCGCCGTGGAGATCGCCGAGCTGTTGGCGACCCGGCTGGGACGGATGCCAGGGGTGGGCGACGTACGGGTCACGGGGCCAGGTTTCCTCTCGATCGCCGTCGGCGCCTCGCTGATCAGTCGCGTCGACGAGACGTACGGCGTGATCACCGTGCCGCGGGCGAGTTGGCCGGAGCGTCCGCTGACCTTCGACAATCCCGGGTTCGTCGTGCGGTTCGCGTACGCGCGGGCCGCGGCCGTACGGCGGCAGGCGGCCGAGCTGGGCATCCGGCCGGCCGAAGGGTCCCTGGAGGATCCGCGTGAGCGGCGGCTCGTGGGTCTGATCGCGGATTTTCCCGGGCGGGCCGAGCAGGCCGCCCGGACCGGCGACCCGCGGCCGTTCACGCGGCAGTTGGAACTGATCGCCGATGCGTACCACGATGTCCACGAGTGGTGTCCGGCGTTGCCGAAGGGCGACGAACCCATCACCGGCCACCACTCCGCACGCCTTAACCTGGCTGGGGCGGCGTACGTCGTCCTGGGCAATGGCCTGCGCATGCTCGGTGAGACCCCGAACGACCGTCTTTGAGCGCAACGGAGAGAGCAGTCGATGAGTCGAGTTCACCCGGCCGGCCCACGGCACGCGGACGTGCTGCCGGAGGACCACCCGTCGCCCCCGCCCAGCGACCTGAACGCGCTCACGCCGAGCGTGTGGCCGCGCGGTGCGCGCCGTGAGGACGGGGTGCTGACGGTCGGTGGTGTGGACGTCCGTGATCTGGCCGGAGAGTTCGGCACGCCGCTGTACGTCTACGACGAAGAGGACTTCCGCTCCCGCTGCCGGGAGTTCGCGGCCGCCTTCAGCGACGGCGATGTCTACTACGCCGGCAAGGCGTTCCTGTGCACGGAGATCGCCCGGTGGGTGAAGGACGAGGGGCTCGGGCTCGACGTCTGCAGCGGGGGAGAGCTGGCGGTCGCGCTGCGGGTGGAGTTCCCGCCGGAGCGGATCACCTTCCACGGCAACAACAAGTCGACGGCCGAGCTGGCGCGGGCGCTGGAGGTCGGCGTCGGCCACATTGTCGTCGACTCGTACGAGGAGATCGCCCGGCTCGGCTACCTCGCCCGGGAGCTGGGCGTCCGCCCCAAGGTGATGATCCGGGTCACGACGGGCGTCGAGGCGCACACGCACGAGTTCATCGCCACCGCCCACGACGACCAGAAGTTCGGGTTCGCCCGGGAGACGGCGCAGGAGGCCGCCCGGCGCGTCATCGGCATCAAGGAGCTCGAGCTCGTCGGCCTGCACTCGCACATCGGCTCGCAGATCTTCGACACCGACGGATTCGAGCTGGCCGCCCGGCGCGTCGTCGAGCTGATGGTCGCCATCCGTGACGAGCACGGCGTCGAGCTTCCCGAGCTGGACCTTGGCGGCGGGTACGGCATCGCCTACCTCGAGGGCGACGACCCCCTCGATCCGAAGCACATCGCCGACAACCTGCGCGGCATCATCACGCGCGTCTGCTCGGAGAAGGGTCTTCCCCTTCCGCGCCTGACCGTCGAGCCGGGCCGTACGATCGCCGGCCCAGGCGGCGTCACGCTGTACGAGGTGGGCACGATCAAGCCCCTGGAGGGGCTGCGCACCTATGTCTCCGTGGACGGCGGCATGAGCGACAACATCCGCACCGCCCTGTACGGCGCCGAGTACACCTCCGCGCTCGTCTCCCGCAGCTCGGACGCGGCCCCGATGCTCAGCCGTCTCGTCGGCAAGCACTGCGAGAGCGGCGACATGGTGGTCCGTGACCTGTGGCTCCCGGCGGACCTCGCCCCGGGCGACCTGGTCGCGGTGGCGGCGACCGGCGCGTACTGCCGCTCGCTCGCCAACAACTACAACCACGTGCCCAAGCCGGCGGTCGTCGCCGTACGCGACGGCAGGGCGCGGCTCATCCTCCGCCGGGAGACCGAGGACGATCTACTGCGCCTGGAGGTGTCTCCATGAGCTCGGCCGGGCCTCTGAAGATCGCGCTGCTGGGATGCGGCGTGGTCGGCACCGAGGTGGTCCGTCTCCTGCACGAGCAGGCGGCGGACCTCGCCGCGCGGGTCGGCGCGCCGCTGGAGCTGGCCGGCATCGCGGTACGGCGGAAGGACAAGCGGCGTGAGGGCGTCCCGGCGGAGCTGCTCACGACCGACGCGACCGGGCTGGTGACCCGCCCGGACGTCGACATCGTGGTCGAGGTGATCGGGGGCATCGAGCCGGCCCGCGGCCTCCTCATCGACGCGATGAAGTCCGGCAAGTCGGTCGTCACGGCCAACAAGGCGCTGCTCGCCGAGGACGGTGCCACGCTCTTCGGCGCGGCCCGGGAACACGGCGTCGACATCTACTACGAGGCGTCCGTGGCGGGCGCGATCCCGCTGCTGCGCCCGCTGCGCGAGTCGCTGGTCGGCGACCACGTGCACCGCGTCATGGGCATCGTCAACGGCACCACCAACTACATCCTCGACAAGATGGACTCCTCGGGCGCCGGTTTCTCCGACGCCCTGGACGAAGCGCAGGCCCTCGGGTACGCCGAGGCCGACCCGACGGCCGACATCGAGGGCTTCGACGCGGCGGCCAAGGCCGCGATCCTCGCCCAGCTCGCCTTCCACACCCGGGTCACCGCCGCCGACGTGCACCGCGAGGGCATCGCGGACGTCACCTCCGCCGACGTCGCCAGCGCCCAGGCGATGGGCTGCGTCGTCAAGCTCCTGGCGATCTGCGATCGGGTGCCGTCGGACGACGGCCGGAACGGCCGCGGCGTGTCCGTCCGCGTCCACCCGGTCATGATCCCGCGCACGCATCCGCTGGCGAGCGTCCGCGAGGCGTACAACGCCGTGTTCGTGGAGGCCCAGTCCGCCGGTTCGCTGATGTTCTACGGCGCGGGCGCGGGCGGCGCCCCGACCGCCAGCGCGGTGCTGGGCGACCTCGTCGCGGTCGCCCGCAACCGGGTGAACGGCACCCGCGGCCCCGCCGAGTCCACCTACGCGGACCTGCCCGTACTGCCCATGGCGGACACGATCACGCGCTACCACGTGTCCCTGGACGTCGCGGACCGCCCCGGCGTGCTCGCCCGGGTCGCCGACGCCTTCGCCGAGCACGACGTGTCCATCCAGGCCGTACGCCAGGAGGGCCACGGCCAGGAGGCGCAGCTCGTCATCGTCACCCACCGTGCCCCCGACGGCGCGCTGTCGTCCACCGTCGCGAACCTCCGCGACCAGGAGATCGTCCGCGAGGTCGCCAGCGTGATGCGCGTCGAAGGCGACGAGTGAGCCCGCCGCAGCGAGCGGAGTGGGCGGCTGACGGTGTCCTCCGGCGCGCCTCCGGCACGACGAAGGCCGCCCGCGTAGCGAGTGAGAAGGGCGAGTGCGTCAACAAGCGCGAATAGGAAGAAGTAGCAAGAAACCGGCTGGGCGGCCGGGCTCGCACTAGCATGCGGGCGATGGCCGCCTCCGCCGTACCCGCCGACGAAGCCGCCGAGCCGACCCCGCCCGCCCGCGGAGCGCTCGAGATCGCGCTGTTGCCGGTGTCGGCGTTCCGGCTCGCGGGGCGGTTCTTCGTACCGCTGGCCATCTGGTTCAGCGCCGGGGCGATCGTCCGTTACCTGCTGATCCAGGGCATCTCACACCTCGGCCGCGGCAGCCACGGTGGCCTGCGGCACGCGGTCGTGCTGCTGCCGCTCAGCGTGGCCGTGCTGGCCTCGCTCATGGTCGCGATCGGGATGCTGTTCACGCTCGGGCGCGGCCTGTCGGTGATCAAGGATCCGGACGAGCCGTACGTCGCCGCGATCGGCCGGACGCTGTTTCCCTTCGTACTCGTCTACCTCAGCTGGAACCTCTACACCACGGATCTTCGCGACGTGCTGCGGGCCGACGCCCAGCGCCTCGTGACCGCCGGCGATGAGATGAACGCCGGATACATCCTCGAGCTGCCGATCGCGGTCTGCCTCGCGGTCGCGGTGGTGGCGTGGGGGCTCCGGGTGCTGTGCGAACGCCGGTACGAGGCGCGGCACGGCCGCACCATGGGCGTCCTCACCGCCTTCTTCGAGGTGAACTTCAGCCTGTACGCCCTGTACTCGGTCATGCAGCTCGTGCTGAGGGCGAAGCGCTGGCTCACCGACCGGGTGTTCTGGCAGGCGATCGCCCATACCCTCCACGTGAAGGGGCCCGGACCGATCAAGGACGCTCTCGTC
This sequence comes from Actinoallomurus acanthiterrae, assembly GCF_054775715.1. Classification (NCBI taxonomy): domain Bacteria; kingdom Bacillati; phylum Actinomycetota; class Actinomycetes; order Streptosporangiales; family Thermomonosporaceae; genus Actinoallomurus; species Actinoallomurus acanthiterrae. Next base: position 2,175,435 of record NZ_BAAHCO010000001.1, read on the forward strand.
CTGCCGCTGGTGTGGCTCGCCATCGCGGCGATCGTGTACGGCCTGGAGATGGACGGCCGGGAGAGCATCCGGGGGACTCCGCTGGAACGGTTTCCCGATCGCTTCGAGGGCCGGCGCCTGCGGCTGGCGGAGGTGGCCAGCCGGAGCCTGCGGGAGAAGTACGTGCCGGTCGTGCACGCGGTGCGGCTGGCGCACCGGGCGGGGGCGCCGGTGTTCGCCTGGTTCTGCCTCTGTTACGTGGCGATCGGCGTGCTGCTGGACCCGCTGCAGCGGGGCGTGATCGCGCTCATCGGCACCGACCACACCGTACGGTTCTGGAACCTCACGCTCGTGCCGGTGGAGTTCGGGCACCGCATGGTCGCGGAGATCCTCCGGCTGGCCCTGCTGGCGGCGACGTTCGATCTCGTGATGCGCCGCGTCAACGGCGGAACACCGGCACCGGACCGCACGGAGCCGCCGAGTCTCAGCGACGGGACCCCGGCTTCGGACCGCCCGGAGCCGACGGGCGTCAGCGACGGAATACCAGCTCCGGACCGCCCAGCGCCGCCGACAGATCCTGATGCTGGTGACGCATGACCAGTTCGAACGTTCCGACCGCCCAGTCGGGCACCAGCCCCATCACGTAGGCGGGGTCCTTGCCGCCCGGGATGATCGTGGTGTGCCATTGGAAGGCGCTCCAACTATGGCCGGCGTGGTCGCGCAGCGAGTAGTCGATTTCGAAGTCGCGCGGGTTCTTGGTGAGCGGCTCGGCCCGCAGCGTGGCCAGCACGAGCGTCTCGCCGGGGCGGACCGGCCATCCGATGCCCTCGGCCGGCAGGTCGCCGGGCTTGAGCACGGCCCGGCCGTACCCGAGCAGGGTCCAGCGGATCTGCTGGAAGACCGCCGGCTTCCCGGGGCGCACCGTCCGGGTGTGGGTGGCGGGCACGTCCTTGCGGTAGTACGTCCACTCCTGGCGGAACGGCAGGTAGATCGCCGTGCCCATGAGCGCGAGCAGCGCGACGACCTGGATCGTGCGTCTCACGACGGCTCCGGGACCGAGTAGCCGGCGGCCGCCGTACGGGTGAGCCGGGCGGCCTCGTGGGCATCGAGTCCGAGGTCGACGTGCACCTCGTCGGCGAACCGCCGCGGGTCGTTGCGATAGAAGCCGAACTGCGCCTCTTCGGCGTCGTGGTCGCTGACGTAGAGTCGCGCGCCGGCCACCGCCTCGCGTGGCACGTCGAAGACGTAGGCGCCCCGGCGCGGCATCCCCGGCTGGAAACGCACGTAACTCAGCGGCGTGACGACCGGCTGGGACAGCCCGCCTCCGCCGCCGAACTTGTCGGTCGGGGAGTAGTCGCCGTACCGGGTGTGCAGCCGGGCCTGCCCCGCGTAGATCGGGGAGCGCCGGGCCTCGACGGTGGCGATCACGACGACGAACACGCCGTTCGCGGGGATCTCCTGGGCCTTCGAGTACGAGGTCCCCGGGACGTAGATCGTGCGGGCCGCCTCGACCGGCTCCACCCGGATCGTGAAGAGCGGCTCGGTGACGACCTGGTCGACCCGTCCGTTCTTCACGAACGGGCCGTACGCCCGCGTGTAGCTCCAGTGCGTGCCCTGCAGCGCCACCGCCGCGCAGGCGAGCCCCACGGCGAGGAGCACGGACAGGGCCTTCCTCACTGCTTCACCTTCACCGGCAGGGTCACGTTGGCGACCAGTACGGGGATGATGTGGGTGACCCGCCCGGACTTGTGCGTCAGCGGGTCCGTCTCGTACCTCGTCTCATATCCGCGGGACTTCCACACCCAGTAGCCGCGCGGGTCGAGGAGGCCGGACTCGGTGTACTGGTAGTCGGCCAGAGCCACCGTCACATGATCCGGTACTCGGGTGCCGGACGCCAGTTGGTACTGCACGGCGACGTACGTGGGCAGCCGCGGCTGCAGGGCCCGGAAGAGCGTGTCCCCGGCGATTCCCTGGGCGTCCACCTGCTTCGGCCGGGGACCGTTCTGGGCCCGCCAGTGCAGGAACATCCCGTGCGCGAACACGTTGTCGTCCAGGCCGTACGTCCCCTGTGTCTCGGGGGTCGGGTTGGTCACCCAGGCGTTGATCACCAGCATCCGCGTGGTCTCGCCGAACTTCTTGATCGTGGCGACGTGGGCGCCGACGAGCTTCGTCCGGAACAGGTGCTGGTCGACCTCTTCGCCCGGCGCGACACGCGCGGGGGCGTCGGCCGGGTCGAGGCCGCCGGTGGCCCACAGGGCGCCGACGGCGATCAGGACGGCGGCCACGGCATAGCCGGCGACGCGTGCTCGGGGGTGCACGGGCCATGATGGTAATCGCAGGAACGCGTCCAGGATGTGGAACGGCGTCGAGACGTACGGTCGTCGGCCCGTAGACTCGCTGGACGACAGCGCAGGTCAGGAGGAACTCGTGAGCAGGGCATGGCGTGGCGTCATAGAGGAGTATCGCGATCGGCTCCCCGTGACGGCCGGGACGCCGGTCGTCACCCTTCTGGAGGGTGGCACGCCCCTGCTCCCCGCGACGCGGGTATCGCAGCTCACCGGCTGCGACGTGTATCTCAAGGTCGAGGGCGCCAACCCGACCGGTTCGTTCAAGGACCGGGGCATGACGATGGCGATCAGCAAGGCCGCCGAGGAGGGGGCCAAGGCGGTCATCTGCGCCTCGACCGGTAACACCTCGGCGTCGGCCGCCGCGTACGCCGTGCGCGCCGGGATGGTCTGCGCGGTGCTCGTGCCCCGCGGCAAGATCGCGATGGGCAAGCTCGCGCAGGCGCTGGTGCACGGCGCCAAGCTGCTGCAGATCGACGGCAACTTCGACGACTGCCTCGAGCTCGCCCGCAAGCTCGCCGTCGACTATCCGGTGGCGCTGGTCAACTCGGTGAACAAGTTCCGGCTGCACGGCCAGAAGACCGCCGCCTTCGAGATCATCGACGCGTTCGGCGAGGCCCCGGACGTGCACTGCCTCCCCGTCGGCAACGCCGGGAACATCACGGCGTACTGGATGGGCTACCGCGAGTCGGACGCGCGCCCGCGCATGCTGGGCTTCCAGGCGGCCGGCGCCGCGCCGATCGTCCGCGGGGAGCCGGTCGCGTCGCCGCAGACGATCGCGACGGCGATCCGCATCGGCAACCCAGCCTCCTGGGACCTCGCGCTCAAGGCGCGGGACGAGTCCGGGGGAGCGATCGAGGCCGTCACCGACCGGCAGATCCTGGCCGCCTACCGCCTGCTCGCCCGCGAGGAGGGCGTGTTCGTGGAGCCGGCGTCGGCGGCGAGCGTCGCTGGGCTGCTGCAGGCCCGCGACGAGGGTCTCGTACGGCCGGGGGAGTGCGTCGTCTGCACGGTGACCGGAAATGGCCTTAAGGACCCTGACTGGGCCATCTCGGGCGCACCCGCCCCGATCACGGTGCCCGTCGACGCGCACGCGGCCGCGTCCGCGCTGGAACTCGCTTGACGGCGGGGCACGTCCCGCCCGTGGCCGTGCACGTGCGGGCGCCCGCGACCAGCGCGAACCTCGGTCCCGGCTTCGACTCCCTGGGCCTGGCGCTCACCCTGTACGACGACGTCGAGGTCGAACCGACCGATAGCGGCCTCTGGATCGACGTCACGGGCGAGGGCGAGGAGACCGCCAAGCGCGGCGAACAGCACCTCATCGTCCGGACGTTCCGGGAGGCGTACGCCCTCATCGGCGGCTCGCCGCCGCCCGGGCTGCGGATCCGCTGCGTCAACCGCATCCCGCACGCGCGCGGCCTCGGATCCTCCTCGGCCGCGACGGTCGTCGGCATCCTCGCCGCCCGCGCTCTGCACCCGGAGGGCGCGCGGTTCACCGACGCCGACGTCCTGGCCCTGGCCACGCGGATCGAAGGTCACCCGGACAACGTCGCGCCGTGTCTCATGGGCGGGCTGACCATCGCGTGGGACGCCGGCGCCGGGCCCCGTACGGCGAGGCTGGACGTCGCGGCGGGCGTACGGCCGGTGGCGTTCGTGCCGGAGCACCGGCTCGCCACCGAGCGCGCCCGCGGCCTGCTCCCGGAGAGCGTGCCGCACGCGGACGCCGCCGCCAACTCCGGTCGTGCCGCACTTCTCATCGCCGCGCTCACCGGCCGTCCGGAACTGCTGCTGGACGCCACCGAGGACCGGCTGCACCAGGCGTACCGCGCCCCGGCCATGCCGGAGTCGGCCGCGCTGGTGGAGCGGCTGCGAGCACGGGGCGTGCCTGCGGTGATCTCAGGGGCCGGGCCGACGGTTCTCGCGTTCGTCTCCGACGGCGAGGGAGATTCGATCGGCTTGGAAGTGGGTACTTCGTGGCACATACACCCGCTGAACGTTGACCCCCACGGCGCATGCGTTCAGCCGATCGATCAGGAAACGCGAGTCTCCGGGGAATAGCAGTGTGCCCAGGTGATGTTAGGCTAAGTGCCGCACCAGATGCCCCGCTCGGGGGCGTGGGCTCGTCAGCCACTCCGGCTTACGTCGGCCGTGTGACGCGGATGTGGTTCCCCGGCAACGAAACCGCTCGTTGTTCAGCGTTCAATCAAAACTTCGGACGTATCGGGATCGGGGATCTCTCGCGAGAACCTGCCTCCATCATCTGGATGTGGCCGAAACTCTGCGGCGATCACATGGAGATCTGCAGAGCTCGACTGATCCGGCGCCCCCGCCGGTTCGCACGACCGGGTTGCCTGGCCGACGGCGGCCACACCCGCTCCCTGGGAAGGACCCTTAGTGAGCGAATCCACCGAACTCCTCTCGGACGCAGCAGCGACGGCGAATGAAGCCGCTCCTGCCGAGAAGGCGGCTGCTGCTCCGCGGCGCCGCCGCTCGGGCACGGGCCTGTCGGCTATGGTGCTGCCCGAGCTGAAGGCACTCGCCTCGAGCCTCGGGATCAGCGGTACGGGCGGAATGCGGAAGAGCCAGCTCATCGCCGCGATCCAAGAGCGGCAGGCGCAGAACGCCGGAGGCGGTGGCTCGGCGCCCGCCGCCAAGAACGATGGCGAGACCTCCGTCGCGCAGGACACCGCCGCGGCCCCCACCGCACCGGTTGCCGCGGAGCGGAAGCCGCAGCGCGAGCGCTCCGCTCGGCGCGAAGAGGCGCCCGCGGCCGCGGCCGCGCAGCAGGAACAGCAGGAGATCAAGGTCGAGGGCGACCCGGTCGGCGACGCCGCCGCGCGGGACAACGCCGGCCGCGAGGGCGGCGGCCAGCAGCGTCAGCGCCAGCGCGGCAACCGCAACCGCGACGGCCAGGGCCAGCGCGACGAGGGCCGTGGCCAGCGGGACGACAACCGCGGGCAGCGGGATGACAACCGTGGCCAGCGGGATGACAATCGTGGCCAGCGCGACGAAAACCGCGCGGCGCGGGACGACAACCGCGGCCAGCGCGGCGACGACCGCGGCCAGCGCGGCGACGACCGCGGCCAGCGCGGCGACGACCGCGGCCAGCGCGGCGACGACCGCGGCCAGCGCGGTCCGAACCAGCGCCAGCAGAACGACTCCGACGACGAGGACGGCGGCGGCCGGCGCCGGCGCGGCCGGTTCCGCGAGCGCAACCGTGGCCGTGGCGGCCGTGAGCGCTTCGGCGACTCCGAGCCCACGATCAGTGAGGACGACGTCCTCATCCCGGTCTCCGGCATCCTCGACATCCGGGACAACTACGCGTTCGTGCGGACCACCGGCTACCTGCCCGGCCCGCAGGACGTCTACGTCTCCCTCGCCCAGGTCCGCAAGAACGGCCTGCGCAAGGGCGACGTGATCACCGGTGCCGTGCGCCAGCCCCGCGAGGGCGAGCGCCGGGAGAAGTTCAACGCGCTCGTCCGCCTCGACACCGTCAACGGCATGGAGCCGGAGCAGGCCAAGGGCCGCGTCGACTTCTCCAAGCTGACCCCGCTGTACCCGCAGGAGCGGCTGCGCCTCGAGTCCGAGCCGGGCCAGCTCACCACGCGGATCATCGACCTGGTCAGCCCCATCGGCAAGGGCCAGCGCGGTCTGATCGTCTCGCCGCCGAAGGCCGGTAAGACGATGGTGCTGCAGGCGATCGCCAACGCGATCACCAAGAACAACCCCGAGTGCCACCTCATGGTCGTCCTCGTCGACGAGCGGCCCGAAGAGGTCACCGACATGCAGCGGTCGGTGAAGGGCGAGGTCATCCACTCGACCTTCGACCGTCCCGCCGACGACCACACGATGGTCGCCGAGCTGGCGATCGAGCGGGCCAAGCGGCTCGTCGAGCTGGGCCACGACGTCGTCGTGCTGCTCGACTCGATCACCCGCCTCGGCCGCGCCTACAACCTCGCGGCCCCGGCCAGCGGCCGGATCCTGTCCGGTGGTGTGGACTCCACGGCGCTGTACCCGCCGAAGCGGTTCTTCGGCGCCGCCCGCAACATCGAGAACGGCGGCTCGCTCACGATCCTGGCCACCGCGCTGATCGAGACCGGCTCGCGGATGGACGAGGTCATCTTCGAGGAGTTCAAGGGCACCGGCAACATGGAGGTCCGCCTCCGCCGCGAGCTCGCCGACAAGCGCGTGTTCCCGGCGATCGACGTCGACGCCTCCAGCACGCGTAAGGAAGAGATCCTGCTCGCTCCGGAGGAGCTGCGGATCGTCTGGCAGCTCCGCAGGGTGCTGCACGCCCTCGACACCCAGCAGGCGCTGGAGCTCCTCATCGAGAAGATGAAGGAGACCAAGTCGAACGCCGAGTTCCTGCTGCAGGTGCAGAAGACGACGCTGAACGACTGACGCACGGCAGATCGACGCCCCGGAGGCCCGGCCTCCGGGGCGTCGTCATGTCCGCCGGGGGTGGGGATAGCCCTACCTGCCGAAGACTGGGATGCTCCATGGCGGGACGCCCCGCCGTTCGGGAGGCTTGACCCGTACGTGAATTCGGCAGGAGGGACCCCGGTGAACGGCACCGTCGACATGTCGTCGTCGCGGCGATTCGGGCCAGTGCGGGTCGTGACGGACTCGCTGACCTGGCGGTCGGCCGCCTACCTGCTCTTCCACTTCCCCCTGGGACTGGCCTACTTCGTGGGCCTCACCGCGCTCCTGTCGGTCTCGATCGGGACCGTCGTGATCTGGGTGGGCTTCGTCGGCCTCGCCCTGACCATGATCCTCTGGCGGTTCGCGGCCGTGCTGGAGCGGCGGCTCGCGTACCTCGCCTTCGGGGTGAGGATCCCGAGCCCGTACCGTGCGCTGCCGGAGGGCGGTCTGCTGCGCAAGTGGAAGGCGATGGCCGCCGACCCGGCGACCTGGAAGGACCTGGTCTACCTGTTCCTGGCCTTCCCTGTCGGCCTGGCCGAGTTCGTCATGTCCGTGGTCCTGTGGACGATGGCGCTGTCGCTGATCACGATGCCCGCCTGGATCCTGGCGGACCACGGCGGGTACCCGTACATCACGGTCGGATCCCACGAGATCTGGCTGGACAACCCGATCACGACCCTGCCTGCCGTGCCGGTAGGGCTGGCGGTCGCCCTCGTCGCGATGTACGCCGTCCGGATCGTCGGCGCGGCGCACGGGGCCGTCGCCCGGTACCTCCTCGGACCGAACGAGACCCAGGCGCTGCGGGCCCGTACGGCGCAGTTGCAGGCCAGCCGGGCGCGCGGGGTGGACGCCGCCGAGGCCGAGCGCCGGCGGATCGAGCGGGACCTGCACGACGGCGCTCAGCAGCAGCTGCTCGCCGTCGCCATGGATCTCGGCCGCGCCCGCGCCAAGCTGGAGACCGACCCGGTGGCCGCCCAGGAACTGATCCAGCAGGCGCATGCGGGCGCGAAGGAGGCCATCGCCGAGCTGCGCAACCTCGCGCGGGGCATCTATCCGGCGATTCTCACCGACCGTGGGCTGGACGCGGCGATCTCCGCGGTCGCGGCCCGCGCCCAGATGCCCGTCGAGGTGGAGATCGACCTGCCGACCAGGCCGCCCGCGGCCGTGGAGAGCATCGCGTACTTCATCGTCTCCGAGGCGCTCACCAACACGGCGAAGTACGCCCGCGCGACGCAGGCGTACGTGAAGATCACCCGCGACCAGAGCTGGGTCGTCGTCGAGGTCTCCGACAACGGCGTCGGCGGGGCGACGGCCGCGCCCGGCGGTGGGCTGGCCGGCCTGGCGGACCGCGCCGCCGGCATCGACGGCATCCTGACGGTGAACAGCCCCGCTGGGGGACCGACCGTGATCCGCGCGGACCTGCCCTGCGTCTGGTGACCGGGTGAGGCCGAGCCTCGTACCCGGCGGCCGAGCGGCCGGATCGGCCCCGCTCGTTTTCCCGTACGCTGAACCCCGTGCGGGTGGTGATCGCGGAAGACGCGGTGATGCTGCGCGAGGGGCTGATCCGCCTGCTCGCCGATGAGGACATCGAGACGGTCGCGACGGCCGGCGACGGCCCGGGGCTGGTCGAGATCGTCGAGGAGCACCGTCCCGACCTGGCCATCGTCGACGTCCGGATGCCGCCGTCGTTCACCGACGAGGGCCTGCGGGCCGCGCTCGAGGCCCGGAAGCGGGTGCCGCGCACGCCGATCCTGGTCTTCTCGCAGTATGTCGAGGAGCGCTACGCGACGGATCTCATCGGCGACGGCGCGGAGGGCGTCGGCTATCTCCTGAAGGAGCGGGTCGCCGACCTGGCGGAGTTCATCGACGCCGTACGCCGGGTGGCGGACGGCGGCACGGTGATCGATTCCGAGGTGATCGCGCAATTGCTGGGGCGGCGGCGCAGGGGCGACCGTCTGGAGTCGCTGACGCCGCGCGAGCGGGAGGTGCTCGGCCTGATGGCCGAGGGCCTGTCGAACGCAGCGGTGGCCCGGCGGCTCTACGTCACCGACGGCGCGGTCGAGAAGCACATCTCCAACATCTTCCTCAAGCTCGATCTGCAGCACACCGACAGCACCCACCGCAGGGTGAAGGCCGTGCTCGCCTACCTCGGAGAGAGCTGATCCGGACGGTCGGTGCGATTGCACACCGATCTTGCAGGCGGCTGCGGTGAAATGTCGCTGATGTTGCTAATGTCCGCTATGTGACTACGGGGTTGCGGGGGATCGACGCCGAGTTGGCGTTCGATGGGCGGCAGTGCCGCATGAACTATTCGCCCACCTCTGGCGGCTGGCTGCGCCGGAGGCTGGGCGGGATCGCGTTTCCGGTGACCGCGCTGGCCGGCGTCCAGCTGATGCCTCCGGGCCGGCGGCGGGAGGGACGGCTGACGCTCCTGTTGCGTCAGGGCGCGGACCCGTTCTACGCGGTGGCCGGAGCGATGATCTCGGCCGACGACCATCCCTTTTTCGTCGACTTCCCGCCGGACCAGGAAGCGGATGCGCGACGGCTCGCGGAGGCGTTGCACGCGGCCGTCCTGTCCACCGGCGTGGCCCAGGCCGCCACGAACGAGTTCATGGTCGAGGCGCGCTGGCCGACGGCGGTCGAGACTTACGACGGCAGCGGTCACTTCGACGGCCAGAACGTCCGTCTGACGTGGAGGGCGGGCGGCGAGGCCCGGACCATCCCGCTGGCCGCCCTCGACGCGGTCACCCTGGTGCCAGGCCGAAGCAGGGGAGGCGACCTCCTCTGGTTCCGCGCCGTCGGCGAGCAGCACGACGTCGTTCCCGACCGCGAGCGCTGCCTGTCCGTCGCGTCCGAGCGCGCCGACGCACTCCTGTTCGCCGCGGGCGTCGCGACCGCGCTGCGCAGCCGGCGCCTGGAGATGACCGCCCCGCCGGTCGAGGGCGGCCTCCCGCACGGGCTGTCCGGCTCAGGTCGGCCCGGTGACGCCGGCGTCGTCCTGCACGGGCTGCACGGACGGGCCGAGTTTGACGGCGCCGGCGTGGTCGTGACCAGCCAGGGCATGAGCCGCAAGATCCCGCTGCCCGCCATCGACCAGGTCGAGCTCGTCGAGGCGAACGGCGGCGTCGGCTACGTACGCGTCCGGCTCGCCGGCGCGGCCGGCCCGTCCGCCCCCGACCCCGCCCTGGACGTCGACGCGGTGCTGCACAACAACGACCCGGCGGCGCTGGAGTTCACGCTGCAGGTGACCCGGGCGCTGCAGGGCGTGACCCGCGTCCCCGACCCCGAACTGCTGCACACCGCCGGCCTGCGCCCGGACGTCGGCGAGGCGCTGGCCCGGGCCGGCGCGCGCGTCCGCGCCATGGTGCGCGAGCTGGCGGCGCTGTCGGCCGCGCTGGAACCCGGTGAGACGGTGCGCGAGATCGAACTGGCCGTGGGCCGGCGCGTCCTGGTCTTCTTCCTCACCGACCGGCACCTGCTCAGCTTCGGCCCCGACGACGATCTCGGCGGCCACACGGCGGTGCCGCTGCACGAGTTCGCCGACGTCCGCGCGACCTGGAACGAGACGCACGAGGGGAACCTGGTGTGGATCGCCGCCGAGGACGGCGACGAGCTGCCCTTCCACGGCATCTACAACCCGGTCCGCTTCCAGCAGACCTTCCGTGCCCTCCGGTTCGGCGCGTACGGACCACAGGAACCGGCCGCGCCGGCGCCTGCCCACACCGCGGCACCGATGCCTGGACCCCAGCCGTCACCGGCCAACGAGCCGGTGGCGGGACTCCAGCCGTCACCGGCCAACGCACCGGTGCCTGGACCCCACCCGTCACCGGCCAACGCACCGGTGGCGGGACTCCGGCCGGCGCCCCCCGTGGCGCACGGGGTGCCCCCGCAGGGACCGGCTCATCGGCCCGACGTCGCGGCCGCCCTGAGCCGGGCGAGGAGCGACGTCGGCCCGTTCCAGCGCGAGCTGGCCGCGCTGCTCGGTGTTCTCGAGGCGGGCGAGCCCGTGAAAGAGGTGGAACCCGGGCGGTGGGGCGGCAAGCAGGGGCTGCTGACGCTCACGGACCGGCGCGTCGTCTTCGCCGACCAGGAAGGCGGCCTGAACGCGCTCGCCTTCACCGACATCGACTACGTCAGCTGCGACACCGAGTACGACGGCGGGCCGGGCAAGCTGATCGTCGAGGACAACGACTACGACACCATCGAGTTCACCTGGCTGCGCGAGCCCGAACGGTTCAGGTACGCCATCGACGCGATGCGGGAGTGCCCGCCGGAGGGGACACCGACCGCCGTCGGCGTCTCACCGGACGACGTCCTGCGGAGGCCGGACGTGGCCGCGGCGCTGTCCCGTTCGTGGGAGCGCGGCCGGCCCGACGCGCACCAGCTCCGCCTGCTCGGCGCCGCGCTCGGGCACGGTGACCAGGTGCACGAGCTGGAGCCGGCGATGTTCGCCGGGGAGAGCGGCCTGCTCGCGCTGACCGGACGTGCGGCGGTGTTCGCCGGTCCCGGTGGGCTGCGGCGTGTTCCGCTCACCGAGATCGCGGGTGTGGACCACTTCGAGTGGGACCGCCGGGGCGGCGACGACCTGTCTCTGGAACTCGGGCGCGGCCGGGCGGACCTGGTCTTCCGACTGAAAGGCGGTAGGCGGTTCGAGAAGGCGATCAGCGCCATCCTCTCCGGCTCGCCCGTACGGCCGGCGCCCGCCGCTCCGGTGGACCCGCACGGGTCCGGCGCGCTTTCCGACGTGACCGACCGGCTCCACCGGCTCGTCGACGTCGCCGGCCGGATCACCCAGCTCATCAACGCCCACAAGAACGGGCTGCTGACCGAGGCGGAGCTGAACGCCAAGTGCGCGGGGCTGCTGGATGAGGGCGAGCGGCTCGAGTCGGAGATCGACGCGTTCCTCGCCGGAGCGCCGATGCCGTCGGCCGCGTCCGGCCCGGCACGCCACTCCGGGCCGCGGACGGCGCCCAGCGCCGCCGAGGTGAAGGCATGGGTGCACCGCATCGGCGACCTGGCCGGGAGGCTGGGCGAGCTCGTCGGGCTCCGCGCGGAGGGGCTGCTCACCGCCGAGGAGTTCACGGCCAAGTGCGCGGAGCTGCGACGTCACTGAGCGGGCCCGGTCCGGGTCGCGGTCGAGTCCGGCGGCCACCCACGCCAGCCCGGAGCTGCGGCGTCGCTGAGCCGCGCCGGCCCGGGGCGCGGCCGAACTCGGCCGCCACGCCGGCCCGGAGCCGAGCCGAGGCCGTGGCGGACGCCGGAGACACCCGGCGTGCGCCTCGGGCGTCGCTGAGCCGGGCTCGCTCAGGAGTCGTTGAGGAAGGCCAGTACGGCGAGGACGCGCCGGTTGTCGTCGTCGGAGGGCGGCAGGTCCAGCTTGGCGAAGATGTTCGACGTGTGCTTGGCGACGGCCCGCTCGGTGACGACGAGGCGCTGGGCGATCGCCGCGTTGGACCGGCCCTCGGCCATCAGCTCGAGAACCTCGCGCTCGCGGGGCGTCAGCCCGCCGAGCGGCTGGTTCCGCGAGTTGCGGGCCAGCAGCTGGGAGATCACCTGCGGGTCCATCGCGGTGCCGCCCGCCGCCACCCGCCGTACGGCGTCGACGAACTGGTCGGCGTCGAACACCCGGTCCTTGAGCAGGTAGCCGACGCCGCCGCTGCCGTCCGCGAGGAGCTCCCGCGCGTACAGCTGCTCGACGTGCTGGGACAGGACGAGCACGGGCAGGCCCGGGACCTTCTGCCGGGCGTACAGCGCCGCCTGCAGCCCCTCGTCGGTGAAGGACGGCGGCAGGCGCACGTCGACCACGGCCACGTCGGGCTTGACCGACACCAGCGCCCGGGTCAGCTCCGGACCGTTGTCGACGGCCGCGGCGATCTCGCAGCCGTACGCCTCGAGCAACCGGATCAGGCCATCGCGCAGGAGGAACAGATCCTCCGCGATGACGACCCGCATCACATTCCCTCTCGGCGGGTCGACGTCAGGGGGAGGACAGGACGCACGGCAACTCCATCGTGACCATCGTCGGGCCGCCCACAGGACTGCTCAGGGCGAGGACACCGTCGAATGTACCGAGCCGCCGCTCGATTCCGCGCAGTCCCGTACCGCCGGACAGGTCCGCGCCGCCCTGGCCGTCATCGGTGATCACTATCCGCAGCCGGTCGTTCTCGTGCCGCAGGTCGATCCAGACGCGCTGGGCGCCGGAGTGCTTGGCCGCGTTGGTGAGCACCTCGGAGACCGCGAAGTACGCGGCGGACTCCACCGGCGCCTCGAACCGGCCCGGAAGCTCCACCGTGACCTCGGTATGCAGCGGGCTCGCCATGGCCAGCGCGCGCACCGCGTCGCCGAGACCGCGCTCGGCCAGCACCGGGGGATGGATGCCGCGCACCAGGTCCCGCAGCTCGGTGAGGGCCTTGGAGGACGACTCGCGCGCCTCCGCCAGCAGCCTGCGGGCCTTCTCCGGGTCGCGCTCCATCAGGTGCTCGATGGCGCCCAGGCTCATGCCCATGGCGACCAGCCGCGCCTGCGCGCCGTCGTGCAGATCGCGCTCGATCCGCCGTAGCTCGGCGGCCTGCGTGTCGAGGGCGTCGGAGCGGGACTCGGTCAGGTGCGCGACCCGCAGCAGCAGCTCCCGCTCCCGCGTCGGCGCGAGCAGGCTGCGCGCCACCACGGCATGCGCCTTCATGATCTGGTGGGAGAGCAGGAGCCCGATCGCGGCGAACACGACGCCGAGCAGGGCCGCCTCGTTCGCCGTGTCCTGGCTCACGACGTGGATGAAGGCGTACCAGTCGCCGCCGGCGTGTTCGTAGATCGGCTTCCAGACGCCGGCCGCGAGCACCCAGCCGTACGGGCCGTACCACGGAAGGGCGAAGGCCAAGATCCCCAGCGTGAAGCCCGCCGTCGCGTCCACGATCAGCCACAGCACGTCCCGCCAGGTCGCCGGGTCGGACACGATCCAGCGGTACCGCTGCACGACGCCGACCGGCCCGCGGCGGAAGCGCGGTCGGGGCTTGTACGGCGTCTTGATCTCCACGCCGAACCACTCGTACGCCAGCCGGCGCCGCAGGTTCGCGTAACTCCGTACGGCGGCGGTCACCACCGGAACCAGGAAGATCCCGATGCCGGGGATCGACAGCGCGAACGATACGACGAAAAACACGAACAACACCAGCGAGCCGAGCATCGCCAGCAGTGCCAGCCCGAACCCCCGGATAGCCGCGAGCATGGCGGCACCGATCTTCATGTTCCCTCCAGACAAGCTTCATCATTCACCGTCGAGCATGCCGGAGCGAGACGTTCCGGGCACTGGGGCTGCGGACCCGGCTATGGTGGTGCCAGCACCACTCTTTACCGGGGGCATACCTCCGGTCTCATAGGGTGCTCAACCGGCTGGGAGCGGCGTTTGCGAATCCATAGCGTCTCGTGACAGGCCGTCCAAGATCCCCTCACGAGCGCTAGGAGATTGCCGCATGCCCGAGACCGCCACCGTGCCCAAGAGCGACTTCGCGCCGCTGATCCAGGAGGTGCGCGCTGCCGGTCTGCTGGACCGGCGCATTCTGCGCTACACCGTCACCGTGGGACTCGACCTGCTGCTGTACGGCGCGGCGTTCGCCTTGATCGTTCTTGTCGGCGACTCCTGGTGGCAGCTCGCGCTGGCCGTGCCCGCCGCCATCCTCACCACCCGCCTGTACTTCGTCGGGCACGACGCCGGTCACGGGCAGATCGCCAAAACCCGCCGTGTGAACAAGCTCATGGGTCTGCTGATCGGCAACCTCGGCCTCGGCCTCGGCTACGGCTGGTGGACCGACAAGCACAACCGGCACCACGCCAACCCCAACCACGTCGACAAGGACCCCGACGTCGGCGTCGGCGTGCTGGTCTGGACGGCCGAGCAGGCCGCGGACCGCCAGGGCGCCCTCATCCGATGGCTCACCCGCAACCAGGGACGGATGTTCTTCCCCCTGCTGCTCCTCGAAGGGTTCAACCTCAAGGTCTCCAGCGTCCAGTCCGTCATCGCGGCGGCGCGCGGCCGGTGCGGGGCCCGGCAGCGGCGGATGGCGCTCCTCGAGATGGTGCTGCTGGCCCTGCACTTCGCCGGCTACCTCGGCCTCGTGTTCAGCGTGATGTCGCCGGGCAAGGCGGTCGCGTTCATCTTCGTCCACCAGGCGGTGCTCGGCGTCCACCTCGGCTGCTCGTTCGCCCCGAACCACAAGGGAATGCCGATGCCGGGCCCGGGCGAGTGCTGGGACCACCTCCGCAAGCAGGTCCTCACCTCCCGGAACGTCCGCGGCGGCCTCCTCACCGACTGGTTCCTGGGCGGGCTGAACTACCAGATCGAGCACCACCTGTTCCCCAGCATGCCGCGCCCGAACCTGCGCCGCGCGCAGCCCGTCGTACGGGAGCACTGCGTGCGCCTCGGCCTCCCGTACACCGAAGAGGGCCTGATCGAGTCGTACGCCCACGCGCTCGGCCACCTGCAGGACGTCGGCGCGCCGCTGCGCTGATCGCCCAGGGAATGCCCGGTGGCCTCGGCATGTTGTCATCTCTGGCACACTGGAACGCGCTGTGGTACCGGTTCACATCCCCGAATTCCCTCTGGGATGACCCGGCGACCGCCTGAAGCGAGGAGAAGTAGTGAAGCCTGAGATCCACCCCGACTACGTCGTCACGACCGTGACGTGCACGTGCGGGAACACCTTCCAGACCCGTAGCACCGCGCAGAACGGCGTGATCCACGCCGACGTGTGCTCGAGCTGCCACCCGTTCTACACGGGCAAGCAGAAGATCCTCGACACCGGTGGCCGCGTGGCGCGCTTCGAGAAGCGCTTCGGCAAGAAGGCCGCGGGCGGCAACAAGAAGTAGGCCAGACCGCCGCGCCGGCCGGAGACGCATACTTCCGGCCGGCGTTACGGCTGTCTGCGACCGACTACGCCAACCCGAGGACCTGACGTGAATCTCGACGATCTGATCGGCGAATACGCCGACATCGAAAAGCGCCTCGCCGACCCGTCGGTGCACGCCGACCAGGCCGTGGCCCGCCGTCTGGGCAAGCGGTACGCCGAGCTGCGCCCGATCGTCGAGACCGGCCGCGACCTGCGGGCCGCCGAGGACGACGCCGCCGCCGCCCGCGAACTGGCCGCCGAGGACCCCGTCTTCGAGCAGGAGGCGGCCGACCTGGACAAGCGCATCGCCGAGCTCGAGGAGACGCTGCGGCGGCTGCTCGTGCCGCGGGACCCCAACGACGACAAGGACGTCATCCTCGAGATCAAGGCCGGCGAGGGCGGCGAGGAGTCCGCGCTGTTCGCCGGCGATCTGCTGCGGATGTACCTCCGCTACGCCGAGCGCGCCGGCTGGAAGACCGAGATCATCGACGCCCAGCACTCCGACCTCGGCGGTTACAAGGACGTCACCGTGGCGGTGAAGTCCCGCGGGTCCGAGGAGGGCGTCTGGGCGCGCCTGAAGTACGAGGGCGGCGTGCACCGCGTCCAGCGCGTCCCCGCCACCGAGTCCCAGGGCCGCATCCACACCAGCGCCGCGGGCGTGTTCGTCGTGCCCGAGGCCGAGGAAATCGACGTCCAGATCGACCCGAACGACCTGCGCATCGACGTCTTCCGCTCCAGCGGCCCCGGCGGCCAGAGTGTGAACACCACCGACTCGGCCGTCCGGATCACCCACCTGCCCACCGGCATCGTCGTCTCCTGCCAGAACGAGAAGAGCCAGCTCCAGAACAAGGAGCAGGCGATGCGCATCCTGCGCGCCCGGATGCTGGCCGCCGCCCAGGAGGAGGCCGAGGCGGCCGCGTCCGCCGAGCGCAAGAGCCAGGTGCGCACTGTCGACCGTTCCGAGCGGGTTCGCACCTACAACTTTCCGGAGAATCGCATCTCCGACCACCGCGTGGGCTACAAGGCATATAACCTCGACCAGGTACTCGACGGGGACCTGCACAACGTCACCCAGGCCCTCGTCGACGCCGACATGGAGCAAAGACTCGCCGAAGCCACATGACCCACCTGCTGTCCGACGAGATCGCCCGCGCGACGGCACGCCTGGCCGCCGCCGGAGTTCCGTCTCCGCGCGCCGACGCCGAGGAGCTGGCGGCCTTCGTGCACGGCGTCAAGCGCGCCGAGCTGCACACCGTGCCGGACTCCGCCTTCGACGCGCGGTTCTGGGAGGGCATCGCGCGGCGTGAGGCGGGCGAGCCCCTCCAGCACATCACCGGCCGGGCGTTCTTCCGCTACCTCGAGCTGAAGGTCGGACCGGGCGTGTTCGTGCCCCGCCCGGAGACCGAGGTCATGGCAGGCTGGGCCATCGACACGCTCCACAAGATGGACGTCGGTGACCCCCTCGTCGTCGACCTCGGCACCGGCTCGGCGGCGATCGCCCTGTCCATCGCCCAGGAGGTCCCCCGCGCCCGCGTCCACGCGGTCGAGAAGGACCCCAAGGCCTACGTCCACGCGGCCCGCAACGTCGAGGACCTCGACGAACGCGGCCGCGTCCAGCTCCACCTGGGCGACTTCGGCGACGCGCTGCACGACCTCGACGGCAAGGTCGACCTGGTCGTCAGCAACCCGCCGTACATCCCCATGTCAGAGTGGGAGTACGTCCCCGAGGACGTCCGCGACTTCGACCCGGCCGCGGCCCTGTGGGGCGGGGGAGACGACGGCCTCGACGCCATGCGCGTCGTCGAACGCACCGCCCGCCGGCTGCTGCGCGCGGGCGGCTGGAGCGCGGTCGAGCACAGCGACCTCCAGGGCCACCCGGTCTACTGGATCTTCGCCGAGGAGCTCGGCTGGCGCGACGTCCGCAACCACAAGGACCTCACCGGCCGCGACCGCTTCGTCACCGCCCGCCTCGGCACGGACTGAGCCATCTGGCACTGCGGATTCTGGGAACAACCGGTAACTGTCAGCTCTCCGTGCCACGATGGTCGCACTAAGTAAATAGTTAGATACTTGGTGTGATCATTGAGGTGGTTATCGCATGCCGATGAAGGTCATCGAGATCATCAAGCTCATAGAGGCGGACGGTTGGGTAATGGTGCGGATGTCGGGTAGCCATCGGCAGTTCAAGCATCAGTCGAAACCTGGATTGGTGACCATTGCGGGCAAACCGAGTGCCACCTTGCCACCGGGGACGGAGCAGAGCATCCTGAAGCAGGCTGGAGTGAGGAGGCCATGATGAGCAGGTATGCAGTGGTCGTCGAACAGGCCGACGACGGCGGCTACGGCGCCTACGCTCCGGACCTGCCGGGATGCGTTGCCGCCGGAGAGAGTGAGGAGGAGACTCTCACTCTCATGCGGGAGGCCATCGAGTTCCATCTCGCTGGTCTTCGCGAAGCGGGAGAGGCGGTCCCGGACCCCTCGACCGTCAGGGTCGCGTTGATCGAGGCGGCCTGACCCCGGCCGATCGGCTAAGGGGTGATCCCTGTCCGTGCGGGGGCGGGACGGTGGAAGAATGGCGGGCGTGAGCCGACGATACGACTGCTCGGACCCGCTGGAGCGGACGAAGGGGATCGCGGACGCCGTCTCGGTGGTCCGCCGAGGTGAGCTGGTGGTGCTGCCCACCGACACGGTGTACGGCATCGGCGCCGACGCGTTCACGCCGAGCGCGGTGACCGGCCTGCTCGACGCAAAGGGCCGCGGCCGTGACATGCCCGCCCCCGTCCTGGTCGGATCGGTGCGCGCCGCGCAGGCGCTGGTCGACGACCTCGGCACGTACGGCCAGGACCTCATCGACGAGTTCTGGCCCGGCGCCCTGACGATCGTGTGCCGCGCCAACACCACCCTCGCGTGGGACCTCGGCGAGACCAAGGGCACCGTCGCGATCCGGATGCCGCTGCACCAACTCGCCTTGGAGCTGCTGAAGGAGACCGGCCCGATGGCCGTCAGCAGCGCCAACCGGTCCGGCGCCGCCCCGTCGCGCACGGCCGAGGAGGCGGAGACCCAGCTGGGAGACTCGGTAGCGGTCTACCTGGACGACGGCCCGAGCGGCGACGACATGCCCTCGTCGATCGTCGACCTGACGGGCGCCGTCCCACGCCTGCTGCGCGCGGGCGCCATCTCCGAGGAGCGCCTCCGCGAGGTCTGCGGCGTCCTGCTCAGCGACGAGGACGAACCGGCCCCGGAGCCGGCAGACGACGCGGCCCCTGCGACCGCCGAGAAGAACGCTGAGGACGCGCAGGAGGCGCGTTCCGCCAGCACCGAGGCCGAACCGCAGGCGGCTGACTCACCGGGTCGTACGGCCGCCGAGAAGGACGCGCCGCCGACCGGTGACGACTCCACGGACGCCGCGAAGGCCGCTGAGGGCCCACAGAACGGGCATTCGTCGGCGGCTGAGGCGGATGTGAAGACCTCCGGCTCACCAGAGCGTACGACCGCCGACAAAGACGCACCGCCGACCGACCGCTGACCCTTCCTGGTCCTCCTGGAATCCGGAAGGGCGGCCGGTAGTGCCGCAGGGGTGTCCTGCTTCATCTGATCCAGAGCGTCGCTTCTGCCCCAAAGTCAGCTATGCGCGGGGGAGACCTATTCTCCATCACTCGAGTGAATAGATGTCTCCACAGGTGGCGGTTGTGATCATGTCGCGAACAAGCGAGCGAGCACCAGACCGATCACGAAGACCATGTCTACGGCAAGTAGCCCGCCGAGCCTGACTCGTGTAGACCGCCGTCCTCTGCCGAATGCACATATCAGACCGGCTACCGCCAAGAGTGCGATCAGGGCGCCGAGGCCGACGACGAGAGGCTTTTCGATGAGTGGTGATCCCGGTTGCCTCGGCTCGGCTCCAACACTGATCATGATCATGCACAGACCGGATATGCCACCGAGCACCGCAACGCAGATTCCGACACCCTTTGCTATGGACACCAGCCAGCTCTCCTGTTGGTGCCGTGTATTGCCCTTGATCATCGCGGCCCTAGGCTTCGAACTTCCATCGCGATCGGGGTCAGTTCGGGGCGGTCGAGGACTTCGAGCAGTCCCTGCCACAGCGAGGCCCTGTCTTCGTCGCTGAGGTTAAGCTCTATGCGCTGACGTGGGGTGAATCCGAACTCCTCGCCAACGCCGGGCTCCCACTCGAAGATCAGCTCAGGCCCAATGAGTCCGCAGTACTTGAGACCTTCGCTGACCCAATGGCCGTCTTCGCTCACGAAGCAATAGTCGCTCGACGGACTTGCCGACGGCTCCGCGTACTCATCTATCCAGTTCGACCATGCGTCGATCGTGAAGCTGACCACTCTTGCGTCGGGGAACCTCAGACCGAGATGGACGCATGCGCCTTCCTCATATCTCTCGCGCTGGAACCACTGCAGGACCACCACTGGGTCGCTCTCCTCCCTAGGTCTCTTCGAGTAGGCGCGGGGAGAGACGGTCGAGGGCTTTCGGGTCGTTCGCTGACACCATGATCCAATAGCGTTCAGGTTCGTCGAAGACCGGCGAATCACTTCCACCTTCGGCCACTAGGTTCTCGGCGGCCATGTAACGCCAGTTGGGGTATGGATAGCTCCATACAGGATCATCCAGCGACCAGAAGTGGGACTCCAGGTCCTCGTACTCCTGCTTGCTCAGATCGAAGTTCACGGCGACCTGCGGATTGCCGTGGACTGCTTCCGACACGGCGACGTAGAGCAGGAACTTGGTCAACGTGAAGCCGGTCGACTCCCAGTCGCCGTCTTCGTCGACCTCACTCTCGTACACGAGTGGGTCGCTCCCCGTGATCTCCGTGGCCCAGGACGCCGCTCCCTGGTTCTCGTGCCAGAAGATCAACATTTCACCGTCACGGCTAAGACCGTCCTGCGACGAGAAATGGTTGTACCTGCTCATCGGGGTGGACCACTGACTCGTCAGGCGATACCAGGCCCTCAACGGATCGGGCATCGGGATCTCCTCATCGACCTCGATGGCGTTCCGATCAGGAGGTCCGTACCAGCGCCGTAGGAAGGCCGGCAGGCTGGTCGATCTGATGAACTTCAGCTCGTCCACGGAGTCATCGAGGTGAGGGGGGATCAGTAGTGCTGGTGCCAGCCGGCGCACTTCTTGATGGTGAACTTGCCCTTTTTCCAGGTGCCTCGGCACTCCTGGACGTACATGTGCTTGAGCCGGGTTGACGTCACCGTCTGCCACTTGTCCTGGAGACCGTCGCCCTGGAGCGCGACGACGCGTACGTCGTCCTTCTGCTTCTTGGTGCCGGTGAAGGTGAAGCGGAGGGCGGCGCTGTAGCCGTCCTTCTTCGTGTCCTTGAGGTCGAAGTTCAGCGTGACCTTCGTCGCCTCAGTGTTGTAGAAGCCGAAGGCGTCGACGCCGGACAGTCCCACCGTGCGCCAGAAGCCGACCGCCGCATCCGCGGGTTTCACGGTCAGGGAGAACGCCGTGATGGCGATGCCGGCTGCCAGGGTTGCCGTCGCGATTCGCCGCATTGATCCCTCCAGGACCGTTTTCGCGGGAGAGGCTGACGATCTTACCATCCTGACTGCTCTGTCCACGTCTGGAAAAGGGGAAAGGCCCCGCCGCGCCGCGGGGCCTTTCCGTCGTGCGGAGTGCGATCAGCCGAGCCTCTTGTAGGCCTTGCCGTGCTTCGTGACCCTGAACTTGGTGCTGGAGACCGGGTAGCCCAGCACCTCGCGGACATATGCGTACTTGACGGCGAAGTACACCTTGCCCGAGGCCTTGAAGACGCCCGGGGGCAGAGGGAGGACGACCGTCTTTCCGCCGTGAATGACCTCGAGGCCGGCGGTCAGGCCGTCCTTGGGGTTGGTGTCCTGCAGCGTCAGATTGATCTTGATCCTCGTCGTGCCCTTCTTGGTGTAGTGGGACCAAGAGCCGGAAGCCTTGGCACCCGCGACACCGTACTTGCCGCTGGTCGACCAGCTGTGGCTGGCGGCTTCGGCCGAGACCTGCGGGCTGCTCTGAAGAGTTTCGGCGTTGACCACCGTGTCGGCGCTGGCCGGCACCGCCGTGAGGGCGATGGCCGTGGTTGCTGCGACGGCCCCCGTTGCGACAAGAGTCGCGATACGACGCATTGATCCTCCGTGATCGATACGGGATGAACGATCAAGGACCGTAGCACTTTCCGACAGATCAACCTCGCGATTTTATGGCACGATTTATGGCCATAAATGGACGGAACCGTGGCGAGCCCGGGAGGCTCTAAAAGCGGAGCGCAGGGGTCCACCGATCCGGGTGGGGTGGCCGGTCGGCGCACACCTGAAAGCGGAAGGGCCCCGCCGCGCCGCGAGGCCCTTCCGCTAAGACAGGTTCTGGGTCAGAAGAGCGTCTTGAACTTCTTGCCGAGCCTGGCCGGCTTGAAGTAGGTGGACGACATCGGTGTCCCGACCGCCTCGCGCACCTTCACGCTGGTGGCGGTGAAGGTAATCGTGTCCGCGCCGACGTTGTCGCCCGGGTCGAGGAACAGGAAGTACTCCCGCTGACCCGGAATCTTGATCCCGAGCGCGGGCTTCAGCTTGTCCTTCGGCGTGGTGTCCCTGAGCTTGAGGTAGAAGGTGACCTTCGTCTTGCCCTTCGACGTGGAGCGTGCCCAGGTGCCCTGGGCGGCCGCGCCCGCGACGCCGGACGAACCGCTGGTCTTCCACTTGTGGTGCTTCAGGGCCTCGATCGTGACGAGCGGCCGAGCGCCCCTAAGGGGGTGGTCACCGCTCGCCGGTGTCGCGGCGGTGGCCGGTGCCGCCAGGAGGGCGACGGCCGCGGTGGCCGCGATGGCCCCTGCGGCGAGATGAGTCGCAATGCGACGCACTGATCCTCCGTGTTGAGGACGGGGGTTGACGATCATGGACCGTAGCAGTCCGGAAGGTCGGCCTTGTCCCTTTCGGGCATAGGTGAACACTGGGCGACGCGGGGGTTCCGTTGGCGCCGCGAGGGGCGAGTGACTCTCGTCGCTCCCTGATCCGCAATAGAGTTGTGTCCCGCACGGCAGGCTCGGCGACGGTGAAGGGAGGTGGGCGGTGCGGGAGTACATCCTCACGTTCTTGACGGCGTCGATCGTCACCTACCTTCTCGTCCCCCTGGTGCGGAAGTTCGCGATCGCCTTCAAGGCGATGACGCCGGTGCGGGACCGGGACGTGCACGCCATCCCCACGCCGCGGATGGGTGGCCTCTCGATGTTCTTCGGGCTGTGCGCGGCCATGTTGATGGCCTCCCGCCTGCCCCATCTCCACAAGGTCTTCACCGAGAACTCCACGTGGATCGGCCTGTTGTCGGCCGGTGGACTGCTGGTCGTCGTGGGGATGGCCGACGACCGGTGGGAGATCGACGCGCTGACCAAGATGGCCGGTCAGGTCGCGGCGGCCGGGCTGCTCATCATGAACGGCGTGCAGCTGCTGTGGATCCCGCTGCCCGGCAAGACGCTCGCGCTGCCGCCGTCGTACGGCGTGCCGCTGACGATCCTCATCGTGGTCGCGACCATCAACGCGGTGAACTTCATCGACGGGCTCGACGGCCTGGCCGCCGGCATCGTGGGCGTCTCGGCGATGGCCTTCTTCGTGTACGCCTACCTGGTTACGGTCGTGGCGCACCTGGACCACCAGAGCGCGCCGGCGCTGATCGCGGCGATCCTCACCGGGATGTGCGTCGGGTTCCTTCCGCACAACTTCAGCCCGGCACGGATCTTCATGGGCGACACCGGGTCCATGCTGATCGGGCTGCTGCTCGCCACGTCGATGATCACCGTGTCCGGGTTCGACCCGGCGGCGTTGAAGGGGTCGATCAACCGGTTCCCGACGATCCTGCCGTTGCTGCCGGTCGCGATCCTGGTGGTGCCGTACGCCGACATGCTCATGGCGGTGGTCCGCCGGACGTACGGCGGGCGGTCGCCGTTCGCGCCGGACAAGAAGCACATGCACCACCGGCTGCTCAACCTCGGTCACTCGCACCGGGGCGCCGCGCTGGTGATGTACCTCTGGACGGCGCTGTTCTCCTTCGGGGTGGTCGCGCTGTCCGCGGCCAAGTCACCGCTGGTGGTGCTGGCCGCCGCGAGCGTCGTGGCGATCGCGGCGCTCGTGGTGATGGCGTTCCCACAGCTGCGGCCGCACGGGAGGCGGCATCGTACGACGCAGACCCCCTCGGACAAGCGTCCTCGGCAGGCCGCCTGACCAGCGGACTTTACCGTTACTTGGCGGGTAATTCCAACCTGTGAGAAGCTTGTGATAGCTTTCACGAACGGGCAACCGAACACCCACCGTGAACACCTTGGAGCACCTATGCACTCCAACGACGCCCGGATCCTCCGTGGCGCTGTGATCCCGACGGGCATCGTCGGGCTGGTGGCCATCCTCGCCGGCCTGGCACTCGCCGGGGAGAAGGGAGCCCTCGGCTCCGCGATCGGTGTCGCGGTTGTTCTCGTATTCTTCACCCTCGGGGTGCTTGTCGTCAGCTATGTCACGAAAATTTCCCAGCAGCTGATGATGATGGCGGGCCTGATCAGCTTCCTGATCAAGTTCATCGCCGTGTTCGCCCTGATCGCGGCGTTCAAGGGCGTGACCGCCTGGAACGCGCACGCGTTCGGCTGGACCGTCCTCGCCCTCACGCTCGTCTGGCTCGCCGCCGAGACGAACGCCACGATCAACGCGAAGACGCCCTATACGGAAACCGCCCCCCGGTCGCGCGACCAGGAGAAGTCGGGCGGATGATGACAATGGACTACTCCAATATGACTATGCGGGAGGTGGCCTGCTATCGTCCGAGACGCGATGACCGGGAATGGGCGTCAGCCCAGCGAAGCGGAGAACCGCAAGTTCGCCAACGACGTGTCGGCCGCACCTGCCACCATCGTGGCTGGGATGCTGGTCTATGGCGGAGCGGGCTGGTTGCTCGCTCGCTGGCTGCACCTGTCAGCGTTGTTCCCCATCGGGCTGGTGTTCGGTCTGGTCTTCGCTGGCTACCTGGTCTACGCCCGCTACGGACGCTGAGTGCGTCCGGCGGAGCCGTAGCCCACCGAGACGACAGCAAGGTTGCCGCCTTGATGAGCTACGACTGCGAAAGGAACACCGGGTGAGTGCGCCGCACGTCCTCGCCAAGGACTTCGAAGCCCCTGGGCTCTGGCTCTTCCAGTGGAAGCCCCTCTTCCACATCGGCTCGGTCGCCGTCGCGAAGCCGATGGTGCTCAGCCTCCTCGTGATGGTGGTCGTCGTCGCCTTCTTCTGGGCGGCGTTCGCTAAGCCGAAGATCGTCCCCCGCGGTGTGCAGAACCTCGGCGAGGTGGCGTACATCTTCGTCCGCGACGAGATGGGCCGGCCGTTCCTCGGTAAGGACGCCGAGAAGTGGATGCGCCTGCTGGTGCCCCTTTTCTTCTTCGTCTGGATCGGCAACCTGATGTCGGTCATCCCGTTCGCCCAGTTCCCGGTGAACTCTCGGATCGCGTTTCCGATGGTCCTCGCCGTGCTGATCTACCTGACCTTCTGGGTCGTCGGCGTCAAGAACCAGGGCTTCTTCGGCCTGCTGAAGAACTCCACGATGCCGCCGGATCTGCCCGCGGCGCTGTACCTCATCGTCGTCCCGATCGAGTTCGTGTCGGTCTTCTTCATCCGGCCCTTCACCCACGCGGTCCGGCTCTTCGCGAACATGTTCGCCGGTCACATCCTGATCGCGCTGTTCGCGACCGTCGGCTTCCACTTCCTGTGGGAGAAGGTCACCCCCGCCGGCTTCGGGGTCGGCATCCTCGGCGTGGTCCTCACGATCGCCATGACCGCCTTCGAGCTGTTCATCCAGGCGGTGCAGGCCTATGTCTTCACGCTGCTGGCCGCGTTCTACATCAGCGCCGGCCTGCACGCCGACCACTGATACCGAACCTCCATTACCCCAGGACATGACCGGCGGGCGTACCGCCGGCCGAGTGAAAAGGAAAAGGAATGTCGCAGATCCTCGCCGCCGCCGCTGACCAGGTCAACATCAACCCGGGCCTCAAGAGCATCGGGTACGGCCTGTCGGCCATCGGCCCGGGCATCGGCGTCGGCATCGTCTTCGGTCAGGGCGTCAACGCGATCGCCCGCCAGCCGGAGCTGACCGGCGTGATCCGGACCAACATGCTGCTGGGCTTCGCGTTCTCCGAGGCGCTCGCCCTCATCGGTCTGGTCGCGCCCTTCATTTACGGTAAGTGACGAAAGCTCACTTCTGACGGAAGGCTGTGCACGCCATGTTTTTGGCCGAACGCGCCGCCGGGCTACTCGCCGAGAACACGGAGAACCCGAACCCTCTGCTGCCCGACGCGGCAGAGATGATCGTCGGTATCTTCGCGTTCCTCGTCGTGCTGTTCTTCCTCGGCAAGGTCCTCGTGCCCCGCATCCAGAAGACGCTCGAAGAGCGTACTGACGCGATCGAGGGCGGGATCAAGCGGGCCGAGGAGGCACAGGCCGAGGCCCAGCAGACACTCGAGCAGTACCAGACGCAGCTGGCCGAGGCCCGGCAGGAGGCCGCACGGATCCGCGAGGAGGCGCGCGAGCAGGGCGCGCAGATCATCGCGGAGCTGCGCGACCAGGCTCAGGCCGAGGCGCAGCGGCTCGTCGATCAGGCGCACGCCCAGATCGACGCCGACCGGCAGCTGGCGTTCACCCAGCTCCGCGCGGAGATCGGGCAGCTCTCGGTCGAGCTGGCCGGCCGTATCGTCGGCGAGTCCCTGGAGGACGAGACCCGGCGCCGCGGCACCGTCGACCGGTTCCTCGACGAGCTCGAGGACCGCGCTCGGGCGGGGGCGTAACCGATGATCGGCGCGAGCAGGGCCTCGTTCGTCGAGGCCAGGGAGCGGCTCGAAGCCGCCCTGTCCGCCGGTGACCCGGCGGCGTTCGGCGACGAGCTGTTCGCCGTGCTGCACCTGCTCGACCGCGAGCACGTGCTGCGCCGGGCCCTGTCGGACCCGGCGCAGCCGGCCGATCGGCGGGCCGCGCTGGCCGCGGGCGTGCTCGACGGCCGGGTCGCCACGGCGGTCCGCGACTTCGTCGCCGAGGTCGTACGGCTGCGGTGGGCTCGGTCCACCGCGCTGGCCGACGCGGTCGAGGAGCTCGCCGTGACCGCGGTCGCGGCGGGTGCCGAGGCGCGGGGGCGGATCGACGACCTGGAAGACGAGCTCTTCCGGTTCGGGCGGATCGTCGAGGCGCAGCCGGAGCTGCGCGGCGTGCTCGTCGACCGGCGGGTGCCGGGCGAGCGCAAGGGCGAGCTGGTGACCACGCTGCTGGAGGGCAAGACCACCGCGGCGACGGTGCGCCTGGTCTCCGAGGCGGTGACGCAGCCCCGAGGACGTAGTCTGGAGCGAGCGCTCGAGTCCTACGGCCGGATCGCGGCCGAGCGCCGGGACAGGCTGGTCGCGCTCGTCCGCACGGCGGTCGAGCTCGACGATCGGCAGCGGACCCGGCTCACGACCGCGCTTTCGGCGCAGTACGGGCGCGACGTTCACTTGAACATCGAGGTAGATCCCGCGGTTGTGGGCGGTATTTCCGTTCAGATCGGGGACGAGGAAATCGACGGCACCGTGGCTCGCCGGCTGGAAGACGTCCGCCGGCGAATCGAGCGGGCGAGCTGAAACCAGCATCGGACTCACGGAGAGAGACGAAGAAGACATGGCGGAGCTGACGATCCGGCCGGAGGAGATCCGGGGCGCGCTCGAGCGCTTCGTCCAGGCCTATGAGCCGGAGACCGCCGCGCGCGAGGAGATCGGGACCGTCGTCGAGTGCTTCGACGGCATCGCCTTCGTCGAGGGCCTGCCCTCGGCGATGGCGAACGAGCTCCTTGAGTTCGAGGACGGCACGCGCGGCATCGCGCTGAACCTTGACGTTCGGCAGATCGGTGTCGTCATCCTGGGCGACTTCTCGAAGATCGAAGAGGGCCAGCAGGTCCGCCGGACCGGCGAGGTCCTGTCGGTCCCCATCGGCGACGGCTACCTCGGCCGCGTCGTGGACTCGCTGGGCAACCCGATCGACGGCAAGGGCACCATCGAGACGAGCGGCCGCCGCGAGCTGGAGCTGCAGGCGCCGGGCGTCATGCAGCGCCAGCCGGTGGGCGAGCCGCTGCAGACCGGCATCAAGGCGATCGACGCCCTGACGCCGATCGGCCGTGGTCAGCGGCAGCTGATCATCGGTGACCGGCAGACCGGCAAGACGACGGTCGCGATCGACACGATCCTGAACCAGAAGCAGGCGTGGGAGACCGGCGACCCGACCAAGCAGGTCCGCTGCATCTACGTCGCGGTCGGTCAGAAGGGCTCGACGATCGCGCAGGTGCGGGCCACGCTCGAGGCGGCCGGCGCGCTGGAGTACACCACGATCGTGGCGGCTCCCGCGTCCGAGCCCGCAGGCTACAAGTACATCGCCCCTTACACCGGTTCGGCCATCGGCCAGCACTGGATGTACGAGGGCAAGCATGTCCTGATCGTGTTCGACGACCTGTCGAAGCAGGCGGAGTCCTACCGCGCGA
Source organism: Actinoallomurus acanthiterrae (assembly GCF_054775715.1). Classification (NCBI taxonomy): domain Bacteria; kingdom Bacillati; phylum Actinomycetota; class Actinomycetes; order Streptosporangiales; family Thermomonosporaceae; genus Actinoallomurus; species Actinoallomurus acanthiterrae. The sequence goes on from NZ_BAAHCO010000001.1 coordinate 2,203,588, forward strand.
TCTCGCTGCTGCTGCGCCGCCCGCCGGGCCGTGAGGCCTACCCCGGCGACGTGTTCTACCTGCACTCGCGGCTGCTCGAGCGGTGCGCGAAGCTGTCGGACGACATGGGCGCCGGCTCGATGACGGGTCTGCCGATCATCGAGACCAAGGGCAACGACGTCTCGGCGTACATCCCGACCAACGTCATCTCGATCACCGACGGCCAGGTCTTCCTGGAGACCGACCTGTTCAACCAGGGCGTCCGCCCGGCGATCAACGTCGGTATCTCGGTGTCCCGCGTCGGCGGCGCGGCGATGACCAAGGCGATGCGCGGGGCCACGAAGAACCTCAAGCTGTTCCTGTCGCAGTTCCGTGACCTGGAGGCGTTCGCCGCCTTCGCCTCGGACCTCGACGCCGCGTCGCGCGCCCAGCTGGACCGCGGCGCCCGGCTGGTCGAGCTGCTCAAGCAGCCGCAGAACAGCCCGTACCCGATGGAGCAGCAGGTCGTCTCCATCTGGGCGGGCACCACCGGTGAGCTGGACGAGGTGCCGGTCGAGGACATCCGCCGGTTCGAGGACGAGTTCCTCGACTCCGTCAGGCGCAACAACGCGGGCCTGCTGGAGAGCATCCGGGAGACCGGCAAGTTCGACGACGACGCCATCGCGACCCTGAAGGACTCCATCACGGAGTTCAAGAAGGGCTTCGAGACGACCCACCACGGCCTGCTGCTCCAGGAGCAGCCGGTCGAGGCGATCGAGGAGGGTGACGTCGAGCAGGAGAAGATCACCCGCGTGAGGAAGAAGTAAGGCATGGGTGCCCAGCTTCGGACGATCCGGCGCCGGATCGCCACGACCAAGTCGATGGCGAAGATCACGCGCGCCCAGGAGCTCATCGCCTCCTCCCGGATCGTCAAGGCGCAGCAGCGGGTTCGGGAGTCGGGGCCGTACGCCCGGCAGATCACGCGTGCCATCTCGGCGCTGGTCAGCCACAACGTCGGTGTCGGCCACCCGCTGCTGACGGAGCGGACCGACAGCAACCGTGTCGCCGTGCTGCTCATCACGAGCGACCGCGGGTTCGCCGGCGGCTACAACGCCAACGTCATCCGTGAGGCCGAGGGTCTGATGACGCTGCTGCGGGAGCAGGGCAAGGAGCCCGTCCCGTACATCGTCGGGCGTAAGGGCGTGGGCTGGTACCGCTTCCGCGAGCGCGAGTTCGCGGGCGAGTGGACCGGCTTCAGCGACAACCCGCGGTTCACGAACGCCGAGACCATCGGCCGTACGCTCGTCGCGGAGTTCGAGAAGCCCGCCGAGGAGGGCGGGGTCGCCGAGATCCACGTCGTCTACACCGAGTTCGTGTCGATGCTGACGCAGACGGCGCAGGTCCGCCGCCTGCTGCCGCTGGAGATCGAAGAGGCCGAGGAGGCGCCGTCGGAGCAGTCCGACGGGGTGCTGCCCGCCTACGAGTTCGAGCCGTCGGCCGACACCGTGCTCGACGCCCTCCTGCCGAACTACATCGAGAGCCGGATCTGGCACATGCTGCTCCAGGCGGCAGCCTCCGAGCACGCGCAGCGACGGCGGGCGATGAAGTCGGCGACCGACAACGCCAACGATGTGATCGAGAACCTGACGCGAGTGGCGAACCAGGCCCGTCAGGCCGAGATCACGCAGGAAATCAGCGAGATCGTCGGTGGCGCGAACGCGCTCGCCGAGAGCTCCGCGGGGAGTGAGTGAGAGTCACCATGACTGCTTCGGTAGAAACAGCCACGGCGACGGGCCGTGTCGCCCGCGTCACCGGCGCCGTCATCGACGTGGAGTTCTCCGTCGAGACGATGCCGGAGATCTACAACGCGCTGCAGATCGAGGTCACGATCGGCGGCCAGACCCGGACGCTGACCCTTGAGGTCGCCCAGCACATCGGCGACAACATGGTCCGCGCCATCTCGCTGCAGCCCACCGACGGCGTCGTCCGCGGCGCCCCGGTGGTCGACACCGGTGCCGCGATCTCGGTGCCGGTCGGCGACGGCGTCAAGGGCCACGTGTTCAACACGATCGGCGAGTCCCTCGACGTGCCCACCGCGTCGCTGGAGGTCACCGAGCGCTGGCCGATCCACCGGCACGCGCCGGCGTTCGACCAGCTCGAGAGCAAGACCGAGATCCTCGAGACCGGTATCAAGGTCATCGACCTGCTCACCCCGTACGTTCGGGGTGGCAAGATCGGTCTGTTCGGCGGCGCCGGTGTGGGCAAGACGGTGCTCATCCAGGAGATGATCACCCGTGTCGCCCGTAACCACCGCGGTACGTCGGTGTTCGCGGGCGTCGGTGAGCGCACCCGTGAGGGCACCGACCTCCTCCTGGAGATGAAGGAGGCCGACGTCCTCAAGGACACGGCCCTCGTCTTCGGCCAGATGGACGAGCCGCCGGGCACCCGTCTGCGGGTCGCCCTGTCCGCGCTGACCATGGCGGAGTACTTCCGCGATGTGCAGAACCAGGACGTGCTGCTGTTCATCGACAACATCTTCCGGTTCACCCAGGCGGGTTCGGAGGTGTCCACGCTGCTCGGCCGTATGCCGTCCGCCGTGGGTTACCAGCCGACCCTCGCCGACGAGATGGGCGAGCTGCAGGAGCGGATCACCTCGACCCGCGGTCACTCGATCACCTCGATGCAGGCGATCTACGTGCCCGCGGACGACATCACCGACCCGGCGCCGCACACCACGTTCGCGCACCTCGACGCCACCACGGTGCTCTCGCGTGCGATCACGGAGAAGGGCATCTACCCGGCGGTGGACCCGCTCGACTCCACCTCGCGGATCATGGACCCGGTGATCCTCGGCCGGGAGCACTACGACGTCGCCCAGTCGGTGAAGCGGATCCTGCAGCGTTACAAGGAGCTGCAGGACATCATCTCCCTTCTCGGCATCGACGAGCTCGCGGAAGAGGACAAGGTCACGGTCGAGCGCGCCCGGCGCATCGAGCGGTTCCTGTCGCACCCGATGTACATGGCCGAGGCGTTCACCGGCCAGGTGGGTGAGAACGTGCCGCTGAGCGACACGATCGCGTCCTTCAAGGCGATCACCGAGGGCAAGTACGACCACCTCCCGGAGCAGGCGTTCTTCATGGTCGGCGACATCGAGCAGGCCGAGAAGAAGGCCCAGGAGCTGCAGAAGTAACGCCGCGGGGCGTTCGGAGGAGAACAAGTGGCAAAGCTGCACGTCGAGCTCGTCTCACCGGAGCGTGAGATCTGGGCCGGCGAAGCCGATATGGTCGTCGCCAAGACCATCGAGGGTGAGATGGGCATCCTGCCCGGTCACGCGCCGGTCCTCGGCCTGCTGGTGGACGGCAGCGTCGTGCGGATCAAGCCCGCCGACGACGAGGCGGTCATCTCCGCGATGGTCTCCGGCGGTTTCTTCTCGGTCGCCTCCGACGAGGTCTCGGTACTCGCCGAGTACGCCGAGCTGGGAGGCGAGATCGATCTCGCCGCCGCTCGGGCGGAGTACGAGGCGGTCTCCGGGCTGGAGGGGGAGGAGGCCGCGGTCGCGCAGCGTCGTGCGCGGGCGCGGCTGCGGGCCGCCGGCGAAGAGGTCTGACCATCACGGAGCGTTTGGGGGAAGCAGGGGGGAGTGAGCGAGCACCTGGCTTGGGACATCGGCGGGTTGGTCGTTGTCGTCCTGGTGGCGGTGCTCGCCGCGTTCGCCCTGCTGTCGGTGCGGCGTTGGCTGCTCGAACGCCGCGGCGGCACGGTCGAGTGCAGCCTGCGTGACCCCCACGGCCGTGGCGTATGGCGGCTCGGCATCGGCCGGTACAACGGTGACGAGTTGCTCTGGTTCGCGATTTTCGGCATTCGGCTGAGACCCCGGCGGGTCGTACACCGCCGGGGTCTCGTCGTTTCCGGCCGCCGTAAACCGGAGGCCGAGGAGGAGGCCGCCCTCCAGCCGGACGCCGGGATCGTCGAGCTCCAGGACGGCAACGGCACCGTCGTCGAGCTGGCGATGAGCGGGGCGGCCCTGACCGGCTTCCTCGCCTGGCTCGAGGCCGCTCCGCCGGGCTCACCCATCGCCTGAGGCGCTCACCGCCTGACCGGCTTCCTCGCCTGGCTCGAAGCCGCCCCACCGGGCTCACCCATCGCCTGATCACTTAGAGCCCGCGCGGGCTCTTAAGATCAGCGCTCGCCGCCCGGCTTCCACAGCACGTCGCCACGCTCGGCGTTGGCCTTACGGGCGAGGATGAAGAGCAGGTCGGACAGCCGGTTGAGGTATTTCGCGGTCAGCGGGTTCATGTCCTCGTGCGCCGAGAGCGCCGCCCACGCCGAGCGTTCGGCGCGCCGGGCGACCGTACGGGCGAGGTGGAGGAGGGCGGCGCCGGGGGTGCCGCCCGGCAGGATGAAGCTGCGGAGCTTGGACAGACCGGCGTTGTGCTCGTCGCAGGCCTGCTCCAGCAGAGTGACGTAGTCGTCGGTGACCCGCAACGGCGGGAACTCCGGCTCGGCGACGACCGGCACGCACAGGTCCGCGCCGACGTCGAACAGGTCGTTCTGTACCCGGGTGAGCAGGGTGGCGATGTCCTCGGGCAGCCCGCCCATCGCGAGGGCGACGCCGATGGCGCTGTTCGCCTCGTCGACGTCGGCGTACGCCACGAGCCGTGGGTCGGTCTTGGCCGTACGGCTCATGTCACCGAGGTTGGTCGTACCGTCGTCGCCGGTCCGCGTGTAGATCTTCGACAGGACGACGGGCTGGTCATCGCGCTCTTTCGCCATGCCGTAACCCTAACGAGGGGCGATCGCGGTACCTGCGGCGGCTGAGGTCGCGTACTGATGATCATGGATGCCCTACGGCGATAAGGTCCATTTCGCATCCAGTGCGGCGAACAGGGGGATCGAGTGAATCGCGGGGTAGTCCTCGCCGGATGTGGCGTGCTCCTCGCCGCGACGGCGATCGTCGCGGCCGGCGGGCCGAGTACGGCCGCGGCGGAGCCATCGGCGGTGTTCAGGTCCGAGCCGGCGGCGTCGCCGACGCTGCTGTTCCGGAACAAGCCGCTGGCCGGTTCGCGCGCGGCGCAGTCCTTCGCGTTCGACAACGCTCATCGGCGTATCTACGTCGCCCAGCGCGGGTCCGGCGCCACATCCGGCGGCAACCTCTATCTCAACCAGCTGGACTGGTCCGGCAAGCGGCTCGGGTACATGACGCTCAAGGGATTCGGCCACGGCGTGTCGATCGGCCTGGAGGTGAACGGCTCCACGCCGTACCTGTGGACCGAGGTGGACGTCGATCCGAAGACCGGGCGCGGTCGCCACATCGCGCGCTTCAAGTACGTCGCCGGGCGGACGCTGACCAGCACATCGTCCGCGCTGCGGAGGTTCGCCCCGGTTCCGGGGGCGAAGGCCGAGACGGTGTCGATCGACCAGACCTACAAGCGGATCATCCTGCGGTACTTCAACGCGACGGGCACGCACTACGCGACGTACGACCTGACCGCCTTCCAGAAGAAGCACGTCTTCACGAAGGTCTACGCGGACGTCAAGGAGCCCTCCTGGATGAAGACCCCGGACTTCCAGGGCTACACGACCTACGGCCGTCGTCTCTACATGGTCCAGGGCACGGCGTACGGGACCGGAAACCCGCGCTCGGGAAAGGGAACACCGTGCTCACCTCGGTGGATCTCGCCACCGGCAAGGTCGAACAGCGGCAGGTGCGGACGACGGTGGGTTACGCGCTGTATGTACGGGAGCCGGAGGGACTGGCGATCCAGGTGGTGAAGGGTGTCCCGCGCGTGTGCATCGGCTTCTCCTCAACGGCGACGGCGAGCGGTACGACCCGGCTCTTCACCGTCTACGCCAACGTCAGGAAGGTGTGAACGCGTCCCGCCGGGCCGGGCGATCGACCACCTGCCCGGCCCGGCGGGACCCCGCGGTCAGCTCAGCGCGCGGCCGGCGGGCGCGTGCTTCATGTGGGCGCGTGCGGCCTTCGGGGCGGCGACGCGGCCGCCGTTGACCGGCAGGGTGCTGCCCGCGAACACCTGGGCGGCGTACGCGGCGCCGTCCGCCAGCTGGTCGAGGATGGTGGTGTTGACGTTGGCGTACGTGTCACATGATTGGTGGTAGCAGGGGTCGTACGCCTTGCCCGCCTCACCGCCGTAGATCTTCGCCTCGTCGGCGGTCTTCAGCTTCTCCGCGCCGGAGTCGAGGCCGCCGGCCGGGATGCCGTTCTCGATGAACGGCCCGTAGTCGGAGCGGCCGTCGAACTCGCTCGGCGAGGTCGCCAGCTTCCGCTTGCCGTAGTAGTCGAGGAAGACCTTCTCGATCGCGCCGGACCCGGCGGGCGGGTTGGTGCCGGCGCCCGAGGAGTCGTCGCCGTCGTACACGCCGCGCCGGCCGTTGGGCGAGCCGAGCATGTCGAAGTTGAGGTTGAGGGCGATCTTGGCCTTCTGGTCGGCGGTCAGGTGCGCGACGTAGTACTCCGAGCCGAGCAGGCCCTCTTCTTCGGCGCCCCAGAAGGCGAACCGCACCTTGTTCTTGATGCCCTTGCCGAGCTTGTCGATCTGCTCGGCGATGGTGAGGATCGTGGCGGTGCCGCTGCCGTTGTCGTTGATGCCGGGACCGGCCGTGACGCTGTCGAGGTGCGCGCCCATGACGACGACGTTGTCGGCGCGACCGCGCTTGGTCTCGGCGATGACGTTGTGCGCGGTGCGCTGCTCGCTGAACGTGTCGGTCTTGATGTGCAGCTTCAGCGTGCCGGACGCCGACGCCTTCACCAGGTCGGTGCCGAGCTGGTAGGTCGGGCCGATCACCGGGATCTTCCACGGCGTGCTGGCGGTGCCCTGCACCGGGCCCATGCGCTCGGGCGACGCGCCGTCGTTGTAGATCGCGATGGCGGCGGCGCCGGCGTTCTGGGCGTTGCCGGCCTTCACCGAGAAGTTGCAGCCGCCGCGCTTGACGAGGGCGATGTTCCCCTTCGGGAAGCCGGCGAAGTCGTCGGCCTCGCAGCCGCTGCCGACGCCGGCGCCCGCCGCGTCGACCGCCGTGGCGACGGCGGTGACGTCACCGGACCCGGAGAAGTCCAGGGTCGCGTAGTCGGTGCCGTAGACGTACGAGGGGCCGCCGGGGCGGTCGAAGACGGCGGGGGACTTCTCCTTGTAGTAGTCGAACGGGAAGTCCTGCACCGTCGGGTGGTACCCGGCCTTCTTCAGCTGCTTCACGACGTACTTCGTGGAGATCTCGAAGCCCGGTTCGCCTGCCGCGCGGGTGCCGCCGTTGTAGGTGGCGATCGTCTGCAGGTCCTGCTGGTGCTGGCGGATGTCCTTGAGCTTGACCAGCTTGTCGAGGCGCGGCTGTGCGGCCGCGTCCGCCGGAGCCGCCGCCCCGATCGAGGCGGCGGCCAAGCCGATGAGGGTACCGATGGCGAATCTGCGCAACGAATTGCCCTTCTTACGGTAAAGCGGAGGTAATGGGACGAATCGTGGCATCGACCGGCGCCCCGCCGCCAGAGATGAGATCGACTCGTTGCGGAAGATCGGCGCCTTCGCCAGAGCGTGATCAGACCGACGCGAGGCGCGCCCCCGGCAGGGACGCGCCTCGCGCTCTCGGTGACCGCGTCAGCCGAGCGGGTAGCGCACGCCGCCGCTCCTGGCCGTACGGCCGCGGGAACGGTCCGCCTTGACCGGCGTCGTGCCGGTGGCGAACGTCTCGACCGCATGGGCCGCGCCGTCCGCGAGCTGGTCGAGGAGGGTCGTGTTCACGTTGCCGTACGTGTCGCAGCTCTGGTGGTAGCAGGGGTCGTACGCCTTGCCGGCCTCACCGCCGTAGACCGAGGCCTCCTCGGGGGTCTTGACGCCGTCGGTGCCGGAGCGGACGCCGCCCGCCGGGATGCCCGCGTCGAGGAACGGCTGGTAGTCGGAGCTGGCCGTGAACGGGTCCTGCTTGAGGGCGAGGCCGCGCCCGCCGTAGTAGTCGGCGAACACCTTCTCGATGTCACCCGAGCCCGCCGGGGGCTTGGTGCCGGTGCCGAGGGAGTCGTCGCCGTCGTATACGGCGCGCACGCCGTTCGGCGAGCCCACCATGTCGAAGTTGAGGTTAAGGGCGATCTTCGACTTCTCGGTGTCGCTGAGGCTGGTCACGTAGTACTTGGACCCCAGGTCGCCGCCCTCTTCGGCGCCCCAGAAGGCGAACCGCACCTTGTTCTTGACGCCCTTGCCGAGCTTGTTGATCTGCTCGGCGATGGTGAGGATCGTGGCGGTGCCGCTGCCGTTGTCGTTGATGCCCGGCCCGGCGATCACGCTGTCCAGGTGCGCTCCGGCGACGATCACGTTGTCCGCGCTGCCGCCCGGGGTCTCGGCCAGGACGTTGTGGGCGGTGCGCTGCTCACTGGTGGTGTCGGTCTTGACGTGCAGCTTCAGACCGCCCGCCTGCGCGGCCTGGACCAGCTGGACCCCGATCTTGTTCGTGGTGCCGATCAAGGGGAACGAGACCGCGTGTCCCGCCTGGCCCTCGACCGGTGCGTCGGGAACGTCGGGGCGCTGGTAGACCACGGCCGCGCCCACGCCCGCCTGCTGAGCGTTCTCCGCCTTGACCTGGAAGGTGCAGCCGCCACGCTGGATCAGGGCGATGTTCCCCTTCGGGAAGTTCGCGAAGTCGTCGGCCTCGCAACCGCTGCCCGTTCCCGTGGAGCCGGGGTCGACCGCCGTGGCAGTGGCCGTCACGTCACCGGCGCCCGAGTAGTCGAGCGTGCGGTAGTCGGTCTTGTAGGCGTAGTCGACCGTGCCGGGGGCGGTCTGCCCGAAGACCGACGGTGAGTTCTCCTTGTAGAACGGGAAGGTGAAGTCCTGGATCGTGGGGTGGTAGCCGGCGCGCTTGAGGCGGCCGACGACATAGCTCACCGACTTCTCGAAGCCGGGTTCGCCGGCGGCACGGTTGCCGCCGTTCTGGTCGGCGATCGTCTGCAGCGCCTTCTGATGCGCCCGGATGTCGCCGAGTTTGACCAGGTCCGGTAGGTGAGGGGTGGTGGCGCCCGCGGAAGGCGCCAGGAACGTGGCCGTTAGGCAGACCAGGCCGCCGATGGCGAGATTACGCACGGAAGATGTCCTCCGGGGGATGGGTGCACGGCCCGCGTCCGGTACGGGCACACACCGCCTTCATGATCATCAGAAGACTATACGGTGGCGTATGGAACTGCTCGCCCCGGCCGTCGAAGGATCTCCGTCCGGGCCCGTACGCGCAGAACATCGAGACCGTCACCGTGCGCACTGTCCGGGATCGTCCGTGATCGATAGTGTTTCGCGCAGAGCTCTCAAGGCGTGGAGGCGGCCGTGTACGACTACGTCATCGTCGGTGCCGGCAGCGCGGGCTGTGTGCTCGCCGAGCGGCTCAGTGCGGACCCCGGGACGAAGGTCCTGCTACTGGAGGCCGGGCCGCCCGACGACGCCCCGGAGATCCATGTTCCGGCGGGGATCTCGGCGCTGTTCAAGAGCCAGTACGACTGGGACTACACGACCACGCCGCAGCCGCACGCGGCCGACCGCAGCGTCTACTGGCCGCGCGGCCGGACCCTCGGCGGCAGCTCGTCGACCAACGCCATGATCTATATCCGGGGGCACCGGTACGACTTCGACACCTGGCGCGACGAGTACGGCTGCAAGGGCTGGGGATACGCCGACCTGCTCCCGTACTTCCTGCGCGCGGAGGACCAGCAGCGCGGGGCATCGGACTACCACGGCGTCGGCGGCCCGCTCCGCGTCGAGGACCTGCGCTACAAGCATCCGCTCACCCGCGCCTGGGTCGAGTCGGCGAAGGCCTTCGGCCTGCCCGCCAGCGCCGACTTCAACGGGGCCGAGCAGGACGGAGTGGGCTTCTACCAGGTGACGCAGCGGCGCGGTCGCCGCTGGTCGACGGCCGACGCGTACCTCGGCCGGGCCAAGGAGCGTCCCAACCTCACCGTGCTGACCGACGCGCTCGTCACCCGGGTGGTCATCGAGGACGGCCGGGCGACGGGCGTCGTCTACCTGCGCGGCGGAGCGGAGCAGCACGCCGCCGCCGGGCGCGAGGTCATCCTGTCCGGCGGAGCGGTGAACTCCCCGAAGGTCCTCATGCTGTCGGGGGTGGGGCCGGCCGACCATCTGCGCTCGCTCGGCATCGACGTCGTCGTGGACCTGCCCGCGGTGGGCACCGGGCTCCAGGACCACCCGATGGTTCCCGTCATGTGGCACACCCCCAGGAAGAAAGCGATCTGGGAGAGCGTCAACATGCGCAACCTCCTGGTGTGGCAGATGCTGGGCCGCGGCCCGTACGCCTCCAATGTCGCTGAGGCGGGTGGTTTCGTGCGGACCCGGGCCGATCTGCCCGCTCCGGACCTGCAGTACCACGTGCTGCCGACGCCGTACCTCGACCAGGGTCTGACCGAGCCGAACAAGCGGATCATCTCGGTGTTCGCCACCGCCGTCGCCGTCGCGAGTCGTGGCAGTGTGACCTTGCAGTCCACCGACCCGCGATGGAAACCGCTGATCGACCCGAACTACCTGGGTGAGGCCGCCGATCTGGACGTTCTCCGCGAGGGAGTCTGGCAGGCAAGGGAGATCGCGGCGAGTGGCCCGTTGGCCCGCATGACCGGTGGCGAGTACGCCCCCGTGGAGGAGGCCGAAGACCTGGCCGACTGGATCCGCGGCCAGGTCGTGACGCTGTACCACCCCACCAGCACGTGCGCGATGGGCGGGGCCGAGGACTCGGTGTGCGATCCCGAACTCCGGGTGCGCGGCGTGGACGGGCTACGCGTCGTCGACGCGTCGGTCATGCCCGCGGTGCCCCGGGGCAACACCAACGCCCCGACGATCGCGATAGCCGAACGGGCCGCCGACCTCATCGCCGGCGGCCCGCTGCTGCCCCAGGTCGAGTTCGCCTGACCGGAGCCTGGTCGTTCGCGCCGCAGGGTGAGCCGAGGGCGCACTGAGGAGGATTTCGCGCCGCCGGGTGAGCCGGTGGCGTACTGAGGAGTGTTCCGCGCCGCCGGATCGACCGGCGGCGCGTCTCCGCGTTCGGTGAGCTGTGCGTCCACGTTGAGCCCCGCCCGGATGGAGGGCGCCTGTACGGGCGGGACTCAGCGTGGGCGCACAGATCCCTGCGGAGATCCGTGCGGTCACCACGTACGCCGCGCGGTCACCGCGTACGGCCGCGCAGGAGGCGGCGGACCCGGTTCTCCCGCCGCGCCACGACGCGCAGCTCGCGTCCGCGCTCGTCCATGAGGGCCCTGATGATGTCGGGGTGCATCGTTCGTGCTCCTTGCCATGCGAGCCGGCCGATCCGGCCTCGCATTGACAAGATTCGTCCTAAGGCGGTGGGTGGGGCATCGGAACAATGCCTCATCCTCACGGCCGGTTCGTGGTCAGCGCCGACTAAGTCCCACCATCGGGTGATGGTGAGCCGGCTGAAGCCATGCCGCGCGCGACGGTGAGGCGTCTAAGCCACCCTCAGGCTCACGGTGCCGTTCCGGTTACAGGTGACCCTTATCCAGAGTTTCGGTCCATTGACGGGGCGTGACAACAGAGGCTACCGTCCCCGTAATCCGAAAGCTGAATGGCGTTCCACTTAGTGGAACGATCGAGCCTCGGGAGGTAGCGTGGCGATCACCCAAGCGGAGCTACGAAGGCTGTCCGGACGCGCCGTCGACCACGTGATGAGCAGTCACGGCACCGACAGCGGCCGCCGTACGGGCTGGTTGATGATCTCGACGATCCTCATCGAGGCCTGGGACCTCTACTCGATCTCCTTCCTGCTGATCTTCATCAAGAAGGACTTCCACCCCAGCACCGACATGCTGTCGCTGGCCGCGGCCGCGGTTCAGGCCGGCGCGCTGCTGGGTGCCTTTCTCGGCGGGTGGATCGCCGACCGGATCGGCCGCCGCAAGGTCTTCATCGGCACGATGGTGCTGTTCATCATCCTGGCCGTCGCACAGGGGTTCGCGACGAACATCTGGCAGCTGGTCATCATCCGCTTCCTGCTCGGGTTCCCCCTCGGCAGCGACATCTCCTCCGGCTACGCCTACATCATGGAGGCGATGCCCAAGGGCAAGCGTGAGGTGATGGGCAACCGCTGGCAGGGGATGTTCGGCATCGGCGAGGTCGTCGCCATCGCGGTCATCACCGTTATGTACCTGGCGGGCATGGACCACAGCCTCCTGTGGCGCGTCGGCCTCGCCCTGGGCGCGCTGCCCGCCCTGGTGCTGCTGCTCGGCCGGCTCCACGTGCCGGACACGGCCCTCTGGCTCATCCAGCGGGGTAGGTTCCGGCAGGCCAAGAAGGTCTCGATGGAGATGTTCGGCGACCCGCTGGAGATGCTCCCGGACGAGGACCACGAGATCGACCGGCCCCGTACGAGCGACTTCCTCAAGAGCATCTGGAACGACCGCACGCGCCGCCGGGCCAGCATCTTCGCCTGGATCTCCAACGCCATGCAGGGCGCGGAGTTCGCCGCGTTCGCGTTCTACCTGCCGACCATCCTCGTGCTCACCGGAGTCTCCGGAGTCGGCGCGACCAACTTCGTCACCGGCGCGATCTACGTCGTCGCCACCATCAGCGGCTTCGTCGCACCGATCGTGACGCCCAAGCTGGGACACCGGGGCGTGGCCCGCTGGGGCTTCGGGATGGCCTTCGTCTCGCTGCTGCTCGCGGCGCTGTTCCTCCACCTCGAGTGGAAGTGGCTCGTCCCGATCGCCGCGGCCGGCCTCATGTGGGGCCACTACTGGGACGCCTCGAACGGCATGACGATCGCGTCGATGGTGGCGCCCACCCGCTACAAGGCGACGGCGTCCGGGTTCGGCTACATCTTCGTCAAGCTCGCGGCGTTCCTCACGATCTACGGATTCCCCGTGCTGTTCGACCACCTGGGCGTGCCGCTCGCCACGGTCGTCGTCTCGCTGATCTCTCTGACCGGTTACCTCGCCGCGACCTACATCCTCCCCGAGGTGTACGGCTACGTTGAGCAGGAGAACGGCAGCGAGGAATCCGCGACGACGGTCCGCGAGGCGGGCCCGGAGGTGGCGACCTGACTTCCGACGCGGTACGGCACGGTGCGGCGGCCCGTACGGGCCGCCGGATCGTCCACCTCGGCCTGGGCAACTTCCACCGCGCCCACCAGGCGGTCTACACGGCGGACGCCCAGGACCCGGCGGAGTCGTGGGCGATCACCGGTGTGGCCACCGCGAGCCGGGACGTCGTGGCCGCCCTCCGGGCACAGGACATGCGGTACACCGTGCTCTCGATCGCCCCCGACCGGGTCCTGATCGACCCGATCGACGTCATCACGGACGCGTTCACGGCCGCCGACGAACCGGCCCGCGTCGTCGACCTGCTCGCCGACCCGGGCACCGCGCTCGTCACCCTCACCGTCACCGAGAAGGGCTACACCTTCCTGCCGGGCAGCCGGCGGCTCGACCTGGACGACCCCGGCGTCGCCCACGACCTGCGGGACCCGGAGCCGCGGACGACCGTCGGCCGGCTCGCCCGCGGCCTCCTGCGCCGCGCCCAGGGGGACGGCGCACCGCTCACCGTGCTCAGCTGCGACAACCTCGCCGCGAACGGCGCCTTCCTGCGGGGCCTGCTGACCGAGTTCGCCGGTGCCCTGCCCGGGCCGGACGGCGAGACGCTGGCGCGCTACCTCGACGCGGTGACGTTCCCGAACACGATGGTGGACCGCATCGTCCCGGCGACGACGGACGAGCACCGGGCGCAGGCGGCAGCGGCGGGGTTCGACGACCGTGTCCCGGTCCCGGCGGAACCCTTCCGGATGTGGGTGATGGAGGACCGCTTCGCCGCCGGGCGTCCCGCCTGGGAACGGGCCGGGGCCATCTTCACCGACGAGGTCGCCGCCTACGAGGCCATCAAGGTGCGGTTCCTCAACGGCACCCACTCGCTGCTGGCCTACCTCGGCATGCTCGCCGGCCACCCGCTCATCGCCGACGCGGTCGCCGACGAGCCGATCGCGACGGCCGCGTGGCGGCTCGGCGACGAGTACCGGCCCACGGTCACGGTCCCCGCCGGATTCGACCTCGACCACTACCGCGACGACCTGTTCGAGCGCTTCGCCAACCGCCCGCTGGGCCATCTGACGCGGCAGGTCGGCTCGGACGGCTCGCTGAAGCTCGCCCAGCGCGTGCCCGCGGCCGTCTCCTGGCACCTGGAGCACGGGCGAGCGCCCCGGGCGCTCGCCCTCCTCGTCGCCGCCTGGATCCGCGCCGTCGGCGAGCCCGGCAGCGTCACCGCCCCGGCCGTCGGCCGGGCGACCGACCCGGCGGCGGACCGGCTGACAGCCCTGACGGAGCGCACGTCCGGGCCGGAGCACCTGGCCCGCGCGGCCCTCGCCGACGAACGCCTGCTCGGCGGCGGCAGCACGGCGGACCCCCGTTTCGTCACCGCCGTCGGAGACCTCCTCGGCGTCCTGCGCAAGGGCGGCGTACGCGCGGCGACATCGGATATTGGGAGCGAATCATGACGACACTTCCGGCGTTGATCTGGGAGGGCGGCACCGACGCGGCCGTCGTCGAGGTGCCACGGCCGGAGACGCGTGAGGGCTGGTCCCGTGTACGCGTCGGGTACACCGGGCTGTGCGGCAGTGACCTGCACATCCTGGCCGGGGAGCACATTCGGGCCCGGCCGGGCACCGTCATCGGCCACGAGTTCGTCGGCACGCTCGACGAACCGGCCGCGGGACTGCCGGCGGGCACGCCGGTGTTCGTCAACCCGATGGTGCACTGCGGCGTCTGCGACGCCTGCGCGCGCGGCCTGGTGCACATCTGCCGGTCCCTGACGTCGGTCGGCATCGACTACCCCGGGGGCGCCTGCCCGGAGGTGGTCGTGCCGGACTACGGGCTGTACCCGCTGCCACCCGGGATGCGGCTGGTCGACGCCGCCCTGGTGGAGCCCCTCTCCGTCGGCGTCCGGGCCGTCCGGCGGGGCGAGGTGCGTCTCGGCGACCGCGTGCACGTCATCGGCGCGGGCCCGATCGGCTGCATCGTGGGCCTGCTCGCGGGCATGGCCGGGGCGGTCGAGGTGACCGTGTCCGAGCCGTCGGCGTTCCGCCGGGAGCAGGCGGCGGCGCTCGGCCTGACCGTCGTCGAGGGCGGTGCCGCACCAACGGCCGACGTGGTCTTCGACGCCACCGGGCACCCGGCGGCGGCTCCCGAGATCACCTCCTGGTCGCGGCCGAGCGGGCGGATCGTCCTCGTCGGGGCGTACCCTCCGGCGCCGCAGCCGACCGCCCTGCTATCGATCATGTTCGCCGAGCTGACGCTCGTCGGGACGCGGATCTACACCCGCCAGGACATCCTCGCCGCGATCGAGCTGATCGCGTCCGGCCGCGTCGACGTGTCCCGCTTCGTCACCGAGGTCGTGCCGCTGCGCGACGCCGCCAAGGCCGTCGAACGGCTGCGGGCGGGGACCGCGATGAAACTGCTGCTCGACCCGGAGAGTGCATGAAGATCACCGACGCCCGGGTCATCGTCACCGCCCCGGGCCGCAACTACGTCACCCTCAAGCTGGTGACCGACGACGGCCTCGTCGGCTACGGCGACGCCACCCTGAACGGCCGCGAGTTGGCCGTCGCCGCCTACCTGAGCGAGCACGTGCTGCCGCTGCTGGCCGGCCGGGACGCCTCCCGGATCGGCGACACCTGGCAGTACCTCTACAAGGGCGCGTACTGGCGGCGGGGCCCGGTCACGATGACCGCGATCTCCGCGGTCGACCAGGCGCTGTGGGACATCAAGGGAAAGGTCGCGGGCCTGCCGGTGTACGAGCTGCTCGGCGGCAGGGCCCGGGAGGCGCTCACCGTCTACGGGCACGCCAGCGGCGCGGACGTCGACGGCCTCCTCGCCGACGTCGCACGACACCTTGAGCTCGGGTACACCGCCGTGCGCGTACAGGCGAAGATCCCCGGGACGGACTCCACGTACGGCATGAATACGGGCCCGCAGATCTACGAGCCCGCCTCCGGCGCGCTGCCGACGGAGGAGATCTGGAACACCGCCGCGTACCTCGACTTCGTCCCGACCATGATGAAGCGGGTCCGGGAGGAGTTCGGATACGGCTTTCACCTGCTGCACGACGTCCACCACCGGCTCACCCCGATCGAGGCGGCCCGGCTCGGCGGCGCGCTGGAGCCGTACCGTCTGTTCTGGCTGGAGGACGCGACCCCGGCCGAAGACCAGGAGGCGTTCCGTCTCATCCGCTCGCATACGGTGACGCCGCTGGCGGTCGGCGAGGTGTTCAACACGATCTGGGACTGCCGGCAGCTGATCACCGAGCGGCTCATCGACTACATCCGGACCTCCGTCACGCACGCGGGCGGGATCTCCCACGTGCGCCGGATCATGGACCTGGCCGACCTGTACGGCGTCCGGTCCGGCTCGCACGGCCCGGGTGACGTCTCACCGGTCGGCCTGGCCGCCAACCTGCACCTCGACCTGGCGATCCCGAACTTCGGGATCCAGGAGTACATGGGCCACCGCGACCCGGCCGGTGAGGTCTTCGACTGGGGATACCGGTACGAGAGCGGCATGCTGCGGCTGTCGGACCGGCCGGGTCTCGGCGTCGAGGTCGACGAGGAGGCCGCGCGGCGCTACCCATACGACCCGAAGTACCTGCCGGTTGCGCGGCTGACCGACGGCGGCATGCACGACTGGTGAGCACCCGGCGCCGCCCGGCGAACCTGCCCGCACGGCGCGGGTACGCCTTGCGAGGCGACACCGCGCGGCGGCATGCACGATCGGTGGGCGAGCGCTCTCAGCGGTAGCGGCGGCCGTGCAGCAGGCCGACGAGCCGCAGCAGCTTGGCCATGTCCTTGTCGGTGCGCTGGAACGACGTAAGGTTCATCGGCGGGGCGAACCGCTGCCGGGTGATGGCCTTGGAGCGGGCGAACTCCCGCAGGCCGTCGGCGCCGTGGATGCGCCCGAAGCCGGAGTCGCCCACCCCGCCGAACGGCAGGGCCGGGACGGCCGCGAAGGCGATCACCGCGTTGATCGAGGTCATGCCGCCGCGCAGCCGGCGCGCCGCGTCCATGGCCGTCGAGCGGCTCCTGGAGTAGACCGCGCCCGCGAGGGCGTACGGCGTGGCGTTCGCGCGGGTGATGGCCTCGTCCACGGATTTGACCCGGTGCACGGTGATGGTCGGGCCGAACGTCTCCTCGCAGACCGCCGCCGAGTCGTCCGGGACGTCGACGAGGATGACCGGCTCGACGTAGGGCTCCTTCACCGCGTCGGCACCTCCGACGACGGCCCGGCCGCCCCGCGCGAGCGCGTCGTCGACGTGCCGCTGGATGACGTTCAGCTGGCCCGGCATGGTGATCGGGCCGTACGCGGCGGTGCGGTCCTCGCCGGGCCGCAGGGTCCGGGCCCGCGCGGTGAGCCGGGCGACGAAGGCGTCGTAGACGCCGTCGACGGCGTACACCCGCTCGACGCCGGCGCAGGTCTGGCCCGCGTTGGACATCGCGCCCCACAGCGCCGCGTCGGCGGCGTCGTCGAGGTCGGCGTCGGTGTCGACGATGAACGCGTCCTTGCCGCCGCACTCGGCGACGATGGGGGTGAGGCGCTCGGCGCAGACCGCCATGACCTTGCGGGCCGTCGGCGACGACCCGGTGAAGGCGATCTTGTCGACCGCGCCGCGGGCGAGCGCCGCGCCGGTGTCGCCGAAACCGGTCACGACCTGGAAGACCGGCTCCTCCGGGATGACCTCGGAGATGATCTCGGCGAGCAGCAGGCCGACGCCCGGGGTGTACTCCGAGGGCTTGAAGACCACCGCGTTGCCCGCCGCCAGGGCGTACACGATGGAGCCGACGGGCGTGAAGAGCGGGTAGTTCCACGGGCCGATCACGCCGACGACGCCGAGCGGCTGGTACTCCAGGACGCACTTCTGGTTGATGGCGACGATGCCCGGGAAGACGCCGCGCGGGCCGAGGACCTTCTGGGCGTTACGCGCGGCCCAGTCCAGGTGCGTGATCGCCAGGACCGTCTCGAGCTGGGCGTCCGCCACCGGCTTGCCGGTCTCTCGGTGGATCGCGGTCGCCACACGGTTGAGGGCGCGGGTCAGGGCGCCCTTGACGTTCAGGAGCCGGACCCTGCGCTCCTTCCAGCCGAGGCCCGCCCACCAGATCTGCGCCGAGCGGGCGCGCTCGATGGCCGCGTTGACCGCGACCTCGTCGTGGACCGGGTGCTCGCCGACGAGTTCGCCGGTCGCGGGGTTGAGGGAACGGAACGTCTCGGCGGTCTTCTCGTTCGCAGTCGCGGTCATCGGCGTCACCCGGTCCATAACGAGGTTCGGTTTCTCCGTAATCTATCGCTCACGCGCCGAGTGGGACCGGTACGGAACGTTGCCGGCGCGCGCCCGCCGTCCACCCGGGAGAGCGTACGGCGGGCCGAGCGTGGCAGGTGGACGCCGGACTACCAGAAGACCTGGTCCTAATCGCGCCCTGGGGAGGGGAGGATGCCGCGTTCGATGGCCGCGGTCACCGCGGCGGTCCGGTCGGAGACCCCGAGTTTGCCGAACGCCCGCAGCAGGTGCGTCTTCACGGTCGCCTCGCTGATCAGCAGTTCCCTGCCGATCTCGGCGTTCGTACGGCCGCGGGCGACGAGTCGCAGCACGTCGATCTCCCGGCGCGACAGCTCCACCGGCGAGCGCATCCGGGACACGAGCTTGGCCGCCACCGACGGGGCCAGGACCGTCTCGCCGCGCGCCGCCGCGCGTACGGCCTGCGCGAGGTCGTGCCGCGAGGCGTCCTTGAGCAGGTAGCCGGCGGCGCCCGCCTCGACGGCGCGCAGGATGTCGGCGTCCGTGTCGTACGTCGTCAGCACGACGACGCGGGTCTGCGGGCGCTGGACCAGCACCCGCGCGGTCGCCTCCACGCCGTCCCCGCCCGGCATGCGCAGGTCCATCAGCACGACGTCCGGCTCGTGCGCCCGTACCGCCGCGACCGCCTCGCCGGCGCCCCCGGCCTCGGCCACGACCGTCAGGTCGTCCTCGGCCGACAGCATGCCGCGCAGTCCCTCACGGACGACCGGGTGGTCGTCGACCAGCAACACCTTGATCATGCCGGCACCTCCACCACGACCGCGGTCCCCGCTCCGGGCTCGCTCCGTACGTCGAGGGTGCCGCCGACCTGGCCGACGCGTTCGCGCATGCCGTGCAGCCCGAACCCGCTCGACGCGCCCGGCGTGAAACCGACGCCGTCATCGCGTACCTCCAGGCGCACCGACTCCGCCGCGTACGCCAGGCCGACCTCGACCCGGTCGGCCTTCGCGTGCTTGCGGACGTTGGCCAGGCTCTCCTGGGCGACGCGCAGCAGCACGACCTCGGCGCCGGCCGTCAGCCGTCGCGGCTCGCCGGCCAGCGTGTAGTCGGCCGTCACCCCCACCTCCTCGCGGAGCCGCTCCGCCAGGCGTCCGACGGCCTCGTCCAGCGACGACTCGCCGAGCGGCGCGGGCGGCAGGGCGGCCACCAGCGCGCGGGCCTCGGCGAGGTTCTCCCGCGCGGTGCGCGCCGCCAGGCCGACCTGCCGCCGCGCCGCCTCCGGGTCGCGCAGGACGTACGCGTCGGCCGCCTGCAGCAGCATCAGGATGCTCGTGAAGCCCTGCGCGAGCGTGTCGTGGATCTCCGCGGCCATCCGCTCGCGCTCGGCCATCACGCCGGCCTCCCGGCTGACCTCGGCCAGCTCCGCCCGCGTCGTCTCCAGTTGCGCGATCAACTCCCGGCGCTCCGTGCTCTGCTCGATGATCCGCTCGATCCAGAGCCCGAAGAACCCCGAGAAGCCGATGACCACCACCGTCCAGACCAGGAACACCGCGATCGAACCGGCGTCCGGGTCGCCGCGGAGGAACCGCAGCGCGGGGACGGCGTTGAGGAGCACCAGCGCGGCGACGCTGTGCTGCCAGCGCATCAGCATGAAGCACTGCGGGGACGCGGCGAACAGCACGAGCGAGCTCTCCGGTGCGACGAGCGCCGCCGCGGAGCACAGCGCGATCATCCCGGCCACATAGACGTACAGCATCGGGCCGGGGCGGTCCCGCCCGAGGAACCGGCGGCCGAGGAGGAGATACCACGGCACCAGGGCGAGCAGGAGCGCGATGGTCGGTGCGCTCCTGCTCGCCGGCTCGACCGCCAGCACGTACATGAGCGTGGAGACGAGGACCAGGCCGAAGTACGCCTCCCAGCGGCCCAGTCCCCAGTCCCACGCGTCCTTGGTCGTCATCCGTCGCGGCGCCGTTTCCAGCGGAATGTCGTCAGGCACAGGGTCAAGCCTGCGACACCCCAGGCCGCCAGCACCAGTCCGGTGCGCCCGTGCTCCCAGGCGTGCACGGGCTCGGCGGGCAACAGCGTGTCCGGGAGCAGCGCCGACCGCAGGCCCTGGCTCATCCACTTGAGCGGGAAGAGCGCGCCTGCCTGTTGCACACCCGACGGCAGTTCGTTGTAGGGGAAGTACACGCCGGAGATGAACTGCAGGACGAGGTAGGGCATGTTGAGCACGGCCGCGGCGGCGCGGCCCGAGCGCGGGACGCTGCTGACGGCGATGCCGAGCAGGGTGCAGACGATGACCCCGGCCACGAAGACCCAGGCGAAGGTGATCCAGCGCTCCGGCGTGCTCGGAGGCTTCAGGCCGAACAGGACGTTCCCGAGAACGAACAGGACCGCGGTCTCCAGCACCGACAGTGCCAGCGCCAGAACGGCCTTGCCGATGAAGTACGCCGCCTTGGGCATCGGCGTGCCGTACAGCCGCTTGAGGGTTCCGTCGTCGCGCTCCTGGGCGATGGCGACGCCCAGGCTCACGAACGTCGTCGACATGATGCCGCTCGCGATGATCCCGGCCGCGAAGTACTGCCGGAAGTCCACGTCCGTGCCGCGGACCTTGCCCTTGAAGATGGTGCCGAAGATCAGCATGAGAATCATCGGCATCGCGACCGTGAAGACCACGGCCGATCTCTCCCGGAAGAACGCCTTCAGCTCGAGCGCGCCCCGGGACAGCCCGATCCGTACGGGGGACGGCATGGTCTGCGCGGTCAACGGTCTTCTCCGATCATCGTGAGGTAGACGTCCTCGAGGGTGGGACGGGCGACGGTCAGCTCCGGCACCTCGCCGCCGAACTTCTGGCTCAGCTCGGCCACCACCTGCGTGGGGGAGTCGGTCCGGATGGACTGCCGCCCCTCCGGACCGAGCCAGCCGACCCGCGCGGTCGCGGTGGCCCGGCCGCCCAGCTCCATTGGTGTACCGACCTCGAGGACCCGGCCGTCCGCGATGACGCCGACGCGGTCCGCGAGCGCCTCCGCCTCGTCCAGGTAGTGGGTGGTCAGCAGGATGGTCGTGCCGCCGCCCGCGAGCCCTTCGATGAGCTTCCAGAACTGCCGGCGCGCGTCCGGGTCGAACCCGGTCGTCGGCTCGTCGAGGAACAGCAGCTCCGGTGCGCCGACGATGCCGAGCGCCACGTCGACCCGCCGGCGCTGGCCGCCGGACAGGTGCGCCAGCCGCGCCCCGGCCTTCTCGGTGAGGCCGACCGCCTCGATCACCTCGTCGACGTCCCGGGGACGGGGGTAGTAGCCCGCGAAGTGCCGGACGATCTCCCGGACGCTCAGCTCCGGCTGCTCGTTCGAGGTCTGCAGCACGACGCCCAGCCGGGAGCGCCACTCCCGCGTCGGCCTCCCGGGGTCGGTCCCTAGGACGGAGACGTCTCCGCCGGTCCGCCGCCGGTGTCCCTCGAGGATCTCGACCGTGGTGCTCTTGCCCGCGCCGTTGGGGCCGAGCAGGGCGAACACCTCGCCGCGGAAGATGTCCAGGTCGACGCCGTTCACCGCGTCGACGTCGCCGTATCGCTTGCGCAGGCCGCGGACCCGCACCGCCGTTTCGTTCATGCCTCCAGCGTCGTGGCGGCGGGGCCTGTCCGGGATCGGCGGTCCGGTGATTCCCGTGTCCACCGAACGGTGGACACGGGACCGTCAGCCCCCGAAGCTGACGTTCTCCCAGAACCGGAACAGCCCGTGCCCGACCGAGACGAGGTCCTGGTCGATGCCGAACAGGTCGGTGAGGTGGTAGACGAGCGAGAAGAACTGCTCGTTGACCGCGGGGATCCACAGCAGGGCGAGCAGCGCCATGAAGGCGTAGCCGCCGATCCGGTCCGCCTGCGCGACCCAGCTGCGGGGGAGGTACGGCTCGACGATCCCGAAGCCGTCCAGGCCGGGCACCGGCAGCAGGTTCAGCACGGCCGCGGTGACCTGCAGGAACGCCAGGAACGCCGCGCCGGTCCAGAACAGCAGGTGCGCCGGGTCCTTGGCCAGGTTAGTGATGACGACGCCGAGGATGATCGCGAAGAGGAGGTTGGCGATCGGCCCGGCCGCCGAGATGAGGCTGTGCCGGATCTTCCCGGGGATCGCCCCGCGGTCGATGTAGACGGCGCCGCCCGGCAGACCGATCCCGCCGAGCAGCACGAACAGCACGGGCAGCAGGAAGCTCAGCGTGATGTCGCCGTACTTCAGCGGGTTGAGCGTCAGGTAGCCCTTGGTCGCGACGCTCCGGTCACCCGACCTGTAGGCGAAGAACGCGTGCCCGAACTCGTGCAGGCAGAGCGACACGATCCAGCCGCTGACGACGAACAGGAACAGGAACACCCGGGCGGTCCGATCCGGGCTGATGCCGTACCGCCAGACCGCGAGGCCGGACAGCGCGAACAGGCCGAGGACGAAGAGGAACGCCGGGCTGGGCCGTACGGCGGACCGCACCGCGCTTACATCGGACATCTATCTGCTCTCTACGAGGGCGGGGACGACATAGGTGCGCAGGAACTCCCGGGGGTCCCCGTCGCGGGGGAGGGCGATCATCGAGGAGATGATCCGGAAGAGGAACTCCACCGCGCCGTCCACGGTAATGTCCGCGCGGAGCAGACCTTCACGCTGGGCCATCGTGAAGTACGGCCGCACGCGGTCGGCGCACAGGCGCAGGACGTGCTCGGCGGCCCCGGCGATGGCGGTCTGGGTGTGCCCGGCGGCCTCCGGGGTGAGCAGGGCCGCCACCCGCGGCTCGCCGCGCACGAAGGCGACCGCGTCGACGACCCCTTCGACGATGCCGTCGGAGACCGAGGTCTGCGTGCCGAGCCGGGCGGCGAGCCGGTCGAGGAAGCGGCGCATGTCGCGGAGGAGGACGGCGAGGATCACCTCGTCGCGCCCGCCGGCGAAGCTGCGGTAGACGGTCGCCCGGGACAGTCCCGCCGCGGCCGCGATGTCCTCGACGGTCGTCTTGCCGACGCCGTAGCGCGCGAAGCAGTGCTCGGCGGCGTTGACGACCCGTTCCCGGACGTCGGTGGTGGCCTGCGGCATGCCTCGCAGGGTACCGGTCCCGTGAGACGCGACACATGATACGAATATTGCTTCTTGTCGCAAACAGCGTAACGTGGTCGTCACGTCCCGAGGAGGCCGGATGAATCCGCGTACGTCAATCGACGAGGCTTACTGGGCGATGTTGGCCGCCGCGCACCTGCCGGGTGAGCAGTACACCGACCCGCCCGGCGACCCGGGGCTATTCGGCCCGGACTCGGCGATCTGGCACGTCCACGGCGACGTCTCCGCCGTCCTCGGCGGCGTCTCCGGACTCATCCTCGGCACGCTGAACGAGCCCGTCACCCACGGCACGAACCGCTTCTCCGACTATCTTCAGGACCCGATCAAACGGCTCGGCTTCACCGCGTCGTTCGTGCTCGGCATGACGTACGGCTCGACGCCCGTCGCGGAGCGGCTCTCCGGCACGGTCCGGGCGATGCACCAGCGGGTCCAGGGCGCGATGCCCGACGGCCGCACCTTCTCCGCGACCGACCCGGACGACATCGTCTGGGTCGGGATCACCCAGGCGTACTCCGTCGCCCGCGCCCACGTCGCGTACCATCCGCACCCGCTGCGGGGCCGCGACCTCGACCGGTACTTCGCCGAGTACGCCGTGATCAACGAGATGCTCGGCGCGCCCGATTCGCCCCGGACGCTCGCCGAGGCGGAGGACTACTTCACGGCCGTGCGACCCCGCCTGACCGTCAGCGAGGAGGTGCTCCAGGCCGTCGAGTTCCTGCGCCGGCCGAAGGGCGGCAGCCCCGCGACGCGGATGTCCAGCGCGCTCCTCGCCCGCGTCGCGACCGGCCTGCTCCCGGACTGGGCGCTCACCCTCCTCGACGCGCGCCCGCCCTTGCCGCACGCGACCCGGATCGCCGGCCACGCCCTCATCCGCACGCTCCGGTACGGCGTGCGGTACCGGATGATCGACGAGGCACGGGCCCGCTGCGCCGCGACATCCGTGGAGACAACGGCCTGACGTGGCACGATGCCCGCATGAAGATCGATAAGGCGACCGCCCTCATCACCGGGGCGACCGGGGGCATCGGCCAGGCCATCGCACGCGAACTCGCCGGCCGCGGCGCGTCGGTGGTCCTCACCGGCCGCCGCGCCGACGTGCTCGAATCTCTGGCCGGGGAGCTCGGCGGCCGGGCGATCGTCGCCGACCTCACCGACCGGGACGGAGCCGTCCGCGTGCTGGAGGAGGCCGGGCCGGTCGACATCCTTGTCGCCAACGCCGGGTTGCCCGCCAGTGGGCCCCTCACCGACTTCTCCGTCGAGGACATCGACCGTGTGCTGGACGTCAACCTGCGCGTGCCGATGGTCATGGCCCGCCTGGCGGCCGAGCAGATGACCTCGCGCGGGCATGGGCAGCTGGTCTTCGTCTCGTCGATCGCGGGCAAGGTCGCGTCGGGAGGCACGGCGCTGTACAACGCGACCAAGTTCGGGCTGCGCGGTCTCGCCCTCGGCCTGCGCGAGGACCTGCACCCGCACGGCGTCGGCGTCTCGGCGATCTACCCGGGATTCATCCGGGACGCCGGGATGTTCGCCGACGCCGGGGTGGACCTGCCGCCGGGCGTGGGCACCAGCTCGCCCGAGGACGTCGCCCGCGCCGTGACCCGTGCCATCGAGCGCGACCGCGCCGAGCTCGACGTGGCCCCGCTGCCCGTCCGTGTCGGGGTGACGCTCGGCGCTTTGGCTCCGGGACTGTTCGCCAGGATTCAGCGGCGGGGCGGCGCGGACAAACTCACCCGCGCGCTCGCCGAAGGACAGCGCGACAAGCGCTGACAGCGTCCTCAGTCCAGCTCGTAGTCGAGCGTGTAGGAGTGGCCGCCGTCCTCTTCGATGATGATCTGCCCCTCGCCCTTGATCCCCTTGAGGTCGCCGGTGCCGCTCGTCTCCACGATCTTCCAGGTCAGCCACGGCTTGCCGTCCTCGCCGCCCGCGTTGTGCTGGAGCACGAACCCGCCCGTACGACCGTCCAGCGTGCCCTGGAACCGCTCGACACCGACGTACGCGGCAGGGTTCTCGGTGACGACAGTGATCAACTCGGTCGTGCTGGTGCCGGTGAGGCCGCCGCTGAACGTCTTCTCCACGTGGACGCGGGTCAGCTGCGTCCCCTCGTACTCGTCGTACGGCTTCTCGGCATCCCAGACGTCGAGAGTGAAGGTGCCTTCTGCTCGCTTGCTCATATGCCCAGCATGGCGGCGAAGACTGCCACCTTCTGTCAGGTATCTCGCTAGAAGAGCGTGCCGTCCCGCTCGATGCCGCGCAGCGCGTCGTAGTCCAAGGTGACGCAGCCGATGCCGCGGTCCTCGGCGAGCACCCGCGCCTGCGGCTTGATCTCCTGCGCGGCGAAGATCCCGCGGACGGGTGCCAGGAGCGGGTCGCGGTTCAGCAGGTCGAGGTAGCGGGTGAGCTGCTCGACACCGTCGATCTCGCCGCGCCGTTTGATCTCGATGGCCACCGTCCCGTTCGCGTCGTCGCGGCACAGGATGTCGACCGGGCCGATCGCGGTGGGGTACTCCCGGCGGATGAGCTTCCAGCCCTCGCCCAGCGTCGTGATGTGCTCGGCCAGCAGCTCCTGCAGGTGGGCCTCGACGCCGTCCTTCTGCAGGCCCGGGTCGACGCCCAGCTCGTGGCTGGAGTCGTGCAGGATCTCCTCGATCGTGAGGATCAGCTGCTCGCCCGACTTGCCGTGCGTGACCGTCCAGCGGCCCTCGTCCTCTTTGACGGAGCACGGCGGGTTCATCCAGTTGAGCGGCTTGAACGCGCGGTCGTCGGCATGGATCGAGACACTGCCGTCGGCCTTCATCAGGACCAGCCGGGTGGCCAGGGGCAGGTGAGCGGTGAGCTTGCCGACGTAGTCGACGCTGCAACGGGCGATGACGAGGCGCACGGTCGCCCACCTTAGCCGCCGCGCGCGCCGCCCGCGCACGTTCCGGAGGGCGTCAACCGGTAAGTGCCGGTGCCGGGCACGGGGTGTCATCTTTCACGGTCGTGCGGTGGGCACGTTCGATGGCCTGGCCCCAGTAGGTTCCGGCGACCATGAGCGCGGCGCCGAGGGCGGCCACGAGCGTGAACCGTTCGCCGCCGAGACCGATCCCGGCGGCCACGGCCCAGATCGGTTCGGTGCCCAGGAGAAGGCTCGCCCGGCTGGCGGAGGTGCGCTGCACCGCCCAGGTCTGCGCCAGGAAGGCGAACACGCTGCAGAACAGGGCGAGATAGATCAGCTGGATCCAGGTGGTGGCACTGCTGCGGGCCAACTCGGGCACGTCGGCGAGGGCGGGCACCAAGAACAGCGCCGAGCCGACGAGGGTTTGGACGGTCGTCAGGTGCAGCGGATCCATGGCGCGACCTGTGGTGAGCCGCCCGACGAGCGCGACGTGGCCCGCCCGCACGACCGCGGCGGCGAGGATCAGCACATCGCCGACCTGTGGGGTGTGCAGTCCGCGGCCGGACACGAGGAGTCCGATGGCCAGGGCACAGACGCCCGCGGCGAGAAAGAACCGCAGCGGCGGCCTGCCGCGACCGCCGGCCCGGTCCAGCAGCGGCGTCAGCACGATGGTCAGGCTGATGATCAGTCCGGCGTTGGCGGCGCTGGTATGCGCCACCCCGTAGGTCTCCAGCACCAGAACGGCAGCCTGGGTGATTCCCAGCAGCGCCCCGGCTCGGATCTCCTCGCGCGTCCAGCGGCGGAATCCGCGACGAGCGGCGACGAGGGCGACACAGGCGAGCGCGGAAATCGCATACCGAGCGAACAGCAGCGCCAGGACGGGGATGGCAGCGGCGGCCGTCTTCGCTGCCAGGTAGCTGGAACCCCAGACGAGCGCGACGAGCAGGAGGACGGCATCGGTACGGCGAGCATCAGGCACGTCCTCACGGTGCACCACCAGGACAATGAAGCCAACCACCAACTTCTGAAACGAACCTTTAGTTCGCCTACACTGTTCGAGTGGACGAACGGCAGTTGCGGATCCTCCGCGAACTGGGAGAGCTCGGCAGCGTCAGCGCGGTCGCCGAGGCCATGCACGTGACGCCCTCGGCGATTTCACAGCAGCTGCGACTACTGCAACGTTCGAGTCCCGTCCCGCTCACCGAACGCGCCGGACGGCGGATCGTGCTCACCGACGCCGGGCAGGCCTTGGCAGGTGCGGCGATCGAGGTGGAGACCGCCCTTGCCCGGGCGCGGCGCACCATCGCCGACTTCGCCGAGCAACCGGACGGCGACGTGTCGGTGGCGGCCTTCCACAGCGCGGCCACGGTGTTCTTCCCGCTCCTGCTGCGCGGTCTGGCCGGGCCGGGCCGTCCCTGCTTGACTCTCGCCGACGAGGACGTGGCGCAGGACCGCTTCCCCCGTCTCACGCGGGACTACGATCTCGTGCTCGCTCACCGGCTCGACCATGCTCCGGCGTGGCCGCGCACCGTGACCGCTGCCACACTGCTGCGCGAGCCGCTCGACGTCGCTCTGCCGAGGGACCACCCCCTGGCTTCCAAGCGGCAGCTCCTCCCGCGCGACGTGGCCGATCAGCCCTGGATCACCGTTCACGACGGCTTCCCGCTGATGGCCACCATCGAGGCCATCGCCACCGTCGCGGGCCGCCAGCTCGACATCGTCCACCGCATCAACGAATTCTCCGTGGTCGCCGAGGCCGTGGCCGCCGGCGGCGGCCTGGCACTGATGCCCCGCTGGACCTCACGTCCGCACCCCGCGGTGGTCCTCAAGCCGCTGAGCGGTGTGAACGCCAAGCGCCATATCGATGTACTCCACCGCCCTGAGCGCACCGCACGAAAGGCCGTCCGAACCGTCCTCGACGAGTTGCGTCGCGCCGCCGCCGCCATTCAGAGCCGAGACACCAGCGCGCCTCAGCCGGGTGTTGACACCCGCAATACGTCCTGATCGGGCGACCAGGAGCACCGGCGTCACCCGTCGAGCACCGCACGGCGGCGCCGCAGGAAGTCGCGTTCGGCGGTGTTCTCGGTGCGGGCGATCGCCGCCTCGTACGCCAGGGCCGCCTCGCCGGTACGGCCGAGACGCCGCAGCAGGTCGGCCCGGATGGCGTGGTACAGGTGGTGCCGGTCGAGGTCCAGGCCGTCGACGAGCGCGAGCGCCGGACCGGGACCCTCCACCTCGGCCACGGCCACGGCGCGGTTCAGGGCCACGACCGGGCTCGGGGCGAGCGCGAGGTGCAGGTCGTACAGCTCCAGGATCTGCCGCCAGTCCGTGGCGGCCGCGTCCGGCGCGTCGCTGTGCACCGCGTTGATCGCCGCCTGGACCTGGTACGGCCCCGGCCGGTCGCGCCGTAGACATCGCCGGACGAGGGCCTGCCCTTCGTCGATCAGCTCGCGGTCCCACCGGTTCCGGTCCTGCTCGGCCAGCGGGACCAGGGATCCGTCCGGGCCGGTCCGCGCCGCCCGGCGCGACTCGACCAGCAGCATCAGCGCGAGCAGGCCCGTCACCTCCGGCTCGTCGGGCATCAACTCGGCCAGCAGCCGCCCGAGGCGGATCGCCTCCGCGCACAGCTCCGCGCGGATCAGCCGGTCGCCCGAGCCGGCCACGTACCCCTCGTTGAAGATCAGGTAGATGACGGCCAGCACGGCCCGCAGGCGATCCGGCAGGTCCGCCTCCTTCGGGACCCGGTACGGGATGCGCGCGTCGCGGATCTTGCCCTTGGCCCGGACCAGGCGCTGGGCCATCGTCGGCTCGGGCACGAGGAACGCCCGGGCGATCTCCGCGGTGGTCAGCCCGCCCAGCAGCCGGAGCGTCAGCGCCACCCGCGCGGCGGGCGCCAGCGCGGGGTGACAGCAGGTGAAGATCAGGCGTAGCCGGTCGTCGCGCACCGGGCCCTCCTCGGCCGGTTCGTCGGGGGTCCGCAGCCAGACGGCCTGCGCGTGCCGGTCCGTACGGGACGCCTCACGGCGCAGCCGGTCGATCGCGCGGTTGCGGGCGGTGGTGATGATCCACCCCGCCGGGCGCGGGGGCGCTCCCGCAGACGGCCAGCGCCGCAGCGCCTCGGCGAAGGCGTCCTGGACCGCCTCCTCGGCGAGTTCGATGTCGCCGAAGACACGGACCAGGACGGCCACCGCGCGGCCGTACTCCTCGCGGAAGACCTCCTCGACCTGCGCGGTGGCGGACATGTCAGTCCTCGCCCAGCATCGGCCGTACCTCCACCGGAAGACGGGTGATGCGGGTGAAGGCCCCCGCCCATTCGAGCGCGGCGTCGAGGTCGGCCGCCCGGACGATCGTGAAGCCGCCGACGTACTCCTTGCCCTCGGCGAACGGGCCGTCGGTCGTGAGCACCTCGTCGTCGCGGAGCCGTACGACCGTGGCCGTGCTCGGAGCGTGCAGGCGCCCGGTGAACACCCAGGCGCCGGCGGCCTTCAGCTCCTGCTGCCAGGCCTCGACCTCACGCATGATCCGATCCAGATCGGCCGGGGGCTCTGCTCCGGCGGGCTGGTAGATGCTGAACATGTACTGCTTCATCGCGTGCTCCCTCTTCCGGACCGGCTCTCACCCTCTACACGAACGGGCCCCGGCCGGATCGACAGACGGCGGCGCCGAACATCTCACGGTTCTCAGATCGCTCTCATCCAATCTTCATGGGACACGGATAGCGTCGCTCGACGCGGGGGCCGACTGATCGTCATAGCCGTTGTCAACCCAAGGTGGCGAACGCATGACCGACCATGAAGACCACACCCGGTTGCCGGAATCCAGCGCGGTGAACCGCCGCGCCGCGCTGACCGCCCTCGGCGGCGCGGGCCTCGGCGCGGCCGGAATCGTCGCGCTGGGCCGCGCGGCGGCCGGCGCCTCCACCACCCACGGTCCCACCGGCCCGAAGCCGGCGTGCGTGCTGGTGCCGGAGCTGACCGAGGGCCCCTACTACCTCGACTACGAACTCTTCCGCCGCGACATCACCGAGCACAAGGAGGGCGTGCCCCTCATCCTGCGCGCCACCGTCGTCGACGCGACCACCTGCGCGCCCATCCCGAGGGCCGCGCTGGACATCTGGCACTGCGACGCCCTCGGCGAGTACTCCGGCTACACGGCCATGGGAGTCGGCGGCGCGAACGGCGGCGGACCGGGCGGCGGCCCCCCGCCCACCGGCACGCCGACGGCACCTCCGCCCGGCTCCCCGCCGCCGGGCGGCGGTGGCGGCCACGCCGAGCCGACCGACAAGCTCACCTTCCTCCGGGGCGTCCAGCTCACCGACCGGCGCGGCGTCGTGGAGTTCCGGACGCTGTATCCCGGCTGGTACATGGGCCGGGCCATCCACATCCACGCCAAGGTCCACATCGGCGGCAAGGTCGTCGGCAAGAAGTACACCGGCGGCCACGTGGCCCACACCGGCCAGTTCTTCTTCGACGAGAAGGTCACCGAGCGGATCGCCAAGCTCCAGCCGTACGCGATCAACACCACGCACCGCACGACGCTGGACGAGGACGGCATCTACCGCGACGGCGGCTCGGCCGGCCTGGTCACGCTGCGCCCGCTCCACAAGGGACCGATCACCCACGGCCTGCTCGCCACCATCGTCGTCGGCGTGAACCCCGACGCCACTCACTGACCCTCCCGGACGCCCGCCCCGTCCCGCCACGGGGCGGGCCTTGGGCAGCCGATGAGTTCGCGTCGTCTGGGACGACGGTGGTCAGGTCGCGGACTCCAGGAGAGTGTCCGCGGCGGCGGTCGAGCTGTGCATCACCTGCCGGCCGATCCGGTGCGTCGTGATCAGCCCGGCGTCGCGCAGGACGGTGGCGTGCTGGCTGGCCATGGACTTGGACACGCCGACCCTTGCGGCCAGTTCACTCGTGCTGCACGCGCGCGCCGCGACCGTGGACAGGATGGTCGCCCGAGTCCGGCCCAACAGGGCCTCCAGGGAACGGGGCGATGCCGGCCGCCGGGTCAGAACGGCCCAGGCGAAGTCGCGTTCGATCGGGAACACGAGTGTCGGTGGCAGCTCCGGATCCCGGAACGCGATCGGATACTTCCAGCAGAAGAACGACGGCACCAGGCGCAGCCCGCGCCCCTCGAGCCGCAGGTCCCGGTCGACCGGATAGGGCAGTTCCAGTACGGGTGGCCGCCACCGGGCCTGATCGTGCAGCCCGACGAACAGCGCCTCGATTCCGGAGTCCTGTAAGGCTCGGCCCCGCGCGGCGACGTCGGCGCGCACGCTCCGCTCGATCCGGCGTGTGAAGGGCGCGAGGGCCACCTGGTGATGGCGGCGAAGGGCGCCCACCAGGCCGCGCATCGCCGCGGCGGATCCGTCGGCGAGGGCGTCGGCCGGAGCGGGCAACCGCTGCCGGGCCGCCAGGATGCGAAGCTCCTTGCGGATCACCGTGAGCGGCGTCGAGGCGATCAGGTCGAGCCCGTGCTCGAGGCTGTCGGCGCCCGGGGTGAGGAAGTCCGGAGAGTATCCGCGCGGAGGCGCGATGCCCCCGAGCCACCGGAGCGACGGCGGAAGCTCCGCGCGTACCTGGCGCCGCCAGGGGTCGTATGTCAGTGCGCCGTCGTGGCCGGGCAGCTGGTGCAGGCTGAGCAGGACGTCCCACATCGGATCCGGTCCTGTGGCGAGCCGGGTCCGGGAAAGGTCTTTCCCCGTGAAGTGGATTCGTAGCATGAGATTCCCCCGAATGACTCATGTATCGACTTAACAGTTTCGTCGCTGTCAGTGCGATTTTGGGGGAATGTCCTTATCCGGCCATGGTGTCAACTGTGCCTGGTGTGTGAGAGTCGCTCGCGGTCCGGCCTGACGTATGGCGACCGTCCCGAAAACCGGCGCCGGGCCGGGTACGGCTCTTCAGCCGCCCCCGGCCCGGCCGCAGCGAGGTGGCTCGATCAGCAGGGGTGGACGACATCCACCGGCGTCCAGTTGAAACTCTGCGAGGAGTCGTACGCGCCCCCGGTGTAGAACTTGTAGCCGCCGCTGGCGCTCCGGAGCAGCGCGACGGTTCCCTTGGTCTGGTTGTTGACCCACGAGCCGTTGTTGTACCAGCCGTAGATGTTGTGGTCGCCGCACGTGTACATCGACAGCACGTCGCCCTGGAAGACCTCGCCCTTGTACAGGCAGAACCATCCGCTGTAGATCGGGTTGTCGGCGAGGCACTTGTCCTGCCACACGTCGTTCGCGTGCACTCCCGGGGCGGCCGGCAGCGTACGGGCGTACTTCTCACCGGGCAGAGCGACGGTGATGTACATGCCCTTCGCGGAGACCTTGTTGGCGGCGATCTGTGTCCCGTGGTAGTCGGCGACGTAGCGGTCGACCCGCGTCTGCAACGTCTTGGCCTGGGCGTTGGAGAGTCCCGCGCTCTTCGCCTGGGCCGCGAAGTCGGCGGACGCGGGGGTGGTGGGCGCGGGGGTGGTGGCGCTCGCCACGCCGACGCTGACCGCACCTGCCGCGGTGAAGACACCGACGGCGAATGCGAGAGCCGTGGCCTTGCCGACCATTCGCCTGGTGGATGAGTGGTCCATGGTTGCCCTCCCTGGGCTTCCTTGGGTGAAGAACCGCTGTTGCGGCAATCACGGTCGCTCGACTGGAGGGGGAGCGGGGCGGCCTTTCAGCCAGGACTGAACGGCGGCTGAAGTAGGTCGGGACAGCCGATGAGTTCTGGCATTCACCGACGTTCTATTCGGTGGAGAAACCCACGGGAGGTCCACATGGCGAAGGTCCACACGCACATGACAATGTCCCTGGACGGCTACATCGCCGACCCGAAGGACGGGACCGGTGAGCTGTTCGGCTGGTACGGCGCCGGCGACGTCACCGTGCCGAGCGCCGACGAGCGCTGGTCGTTCCAGGTCGACGCGAACAGCGCGGAGATGCTGCGCGAGATCCTCTCCGGCGTCGGCGCGCTCGTCTGCGGCCGCCGGCTCTTCGACCTGACCAGCGGCTGGGGCGACAGCCATCCGATCGGGGCCCCGGTCGTCGTCGTGACCCACAACCCGCCGTCGGACGCGGCGAAGTGGCCGCGAACCACCTTCGTCGACAGCGTCGCGGAAGGCGTCGCGCGCGCCAAGGAGATCGCCAGCGACAAGGACGTCAGTATCGCGAGCGCCGACATCGCACGGCAGGCCCTCGACCTGGGACTGGTGGACGAGGTCTGCATCAGCCTCGTACCGGTGCTGCTCGGCGAGGGCATCCCGTACTTCACCGACCTGGCCGGCGCGCCGCACCGCTTCGACGACCCGGTCGTGATCCAGGGCAATCGCGCCACTCACCTTCGCTACCGCGTGCGACGCTGAGGCCCGATGAGGGCGAGCAACTGCCCGCAGCCGCCCGCCAGGCGTGGGCCGGTGGCGTCAGCGGTTGGCCGGGCGGCGAGTGACCTGGTCGGAGTCGCAGGCGTCCTGAGCCGCCTGGACGAATTCGCGGACCCGGTTGGTGGCGTTGGTCTTCAGCCACATCGGCCCCCATCGGAGCGGTGGCGCGTCGGTGAACGGGAGGTAGGCGATGTCGGGCCGGGGGTAGAGCCGGGCGACGTTGTCGCCGACGGGGAAGACGCCGCGGTCGGCCGCGACGAGGGTGAGGGTCTCGGTGAAGCTGGCGGCTCGGGGACCGCGGGGGAC
The DNA here is from genome assembly GCF_054775715.1 of Actinoallomurus acanthiterrae. Taxonomy (NCBI): domain Bacteria; kingdom Bacillati; phylum Actinomycetota; class Actinomycetes; order Streptosporangiales; family Thermomonosporaceae; genus Actinoallomurus; species Actinoallomurus acanthiterrae. Next base: position 2,237,448 of record NZ_BAAHCO010000001.1, read on the forward strand.
CGGTGCGCCCGACGGCGTGTGCGCCGGGTTGCGGTCGAGCTGGAAGGCGTCGGGCATGTCTGCGGGCACCAGGATCACCGGGTACTCGGCCATTTCCTCCACCGACACCGCCTGGCGATCGGCCAGCGGGTGCCCGGCCGCCACCGCCAGCATCCGCGCCTCGGACAGCAGGACCGGTCCGGCCACCACGTCGGGCTGGGAGGCGATGAGGAGGTCGGTGATCAGGACGTCGATGTCGCCGCCGCGTAGCCGGGCGACGGCGTCGTGGCCCTGGGTCTCGTGGATGTGCACTTCGCAGTCGGGGTGCCGCTTGCCGAACAGCGCGACCGCTTTCAGGTCGAAAGCAGGCAGGAGGCGCAAAGGCGAGCGCGTCCTGTGGCCGCGGGCCCGGGGCGCGTCGGCATCGGCGATGAGTTCACGTCGGCTCTCCGGTCAGTACGGGCGAACCGACCTAAGGAGACGACTCATGGATCTCGCACAGGGTGACCTGCGGCTGCTGGAGACGGACGTCGCCCAGCGCCTTCTGCACTCGAAGATTCCGGCGCGGCTCGCCTACGTGGCGACCGACGGGACGCCTCGGGTGATGTCGACCTGGTTCGTCTGGACCGGCGGCGAACTCGTGATGGCGACGTACGTCCACTGCCCGCCGATGGGGATCACGCGCCCGGCCGCGCGGCTGCGCGCCCTGCGCGCGAACCCCGCCGTGGCCGTCACGATCGACACGGAGCCCCAGCCGCCGGAGGTGCTCCTCCTGCGCGGCCGGGTGTCGATCACCGAGGTCGACGGCATGGTGCCCGAGCAGGCGCAGGCGGCACGCCGTTTCCTCGGCGAGGAGGGCGGCGCCGGGTACGTCGCTCAGGCCTCGCACCCGGACACGAGGATGGCACGCATCGCGCTGCGCCCTACCTGGGTCGGCCTGCTGGACTTCCAGAACCGGCTCCCCGGCATCATCGGCGCCTGAACGACGGCCGGTGGCCCCAGGACCGTCTCAGCGGTCATCGGCCTGCCGGAGGTACAAGGTGACGAAGCCGAGAGTGCCGCGATAGCCGTGGAGCCAGGCGGAGCGGTGCTCATCGGCGACCTTGAGCGCCTGATCGCCGTCCGGATGTTCCGGGTGGTCGAGGGCCCACCGTGACAGGGTGCCGGTCCAGGACCACTCGTAGTCGTCCCACTCCTGCCGCGTGCTGACGTGCCCGTACACGGGAACCCATCCGCGCGACCGGATGCGATCGACGGTCGCGGCGAGGTCGTCGTACTCGTCGGCGGCGAAGCCGCAGTCGAGAGTCTCCTGGCCGGGCGGGCGCTCCCAGAATCCGTCGCCGACGAGGACACCGCCCCCGGCGGCGAGATGGCCGGCGGCCGCGTCGAGCGTCGACACCAGGCCCCCGAAGGCATGTACGGCGCCGACGCTGATCACCAGGTCGAATCGGTGCGGAGACGTGAACTCGCCGGCATCCACCTCATGGAAGACGACCCGATCGGCCACTCCGGCGGCATTCGCGGCCTCGCGAGCCCGAGCAATCGCCGAGGCGTCCACGTCGACACCTTCGGCCCGAAGCCCGGGACGGTCGGCCAGCGCGCGTACCAGCCAGGTTCCCTGCCCGCATCCGAGATCGAGGATCCGCTCGTCCCCACGGCGCAGGGCCCGATCGAGCAGCGTACGCACCGAGTCATCGGCGAGAGGAGCCATGATCGGATGGTCACCGTGGGCGATCCCGCTGATTTCCTGACGATTCATAGGCCGCATCCTGCCCGCGACCTCTCGGAGAGTCTTCCGAATATCCGCAACCACGGCCCGTACGAGCACTCCCGTCGGCGGCGATATCCGTCGATCGTCGCACCCATGCTCGATAATCCCGGCCATGGGATTCTGGGGAACCTTCCTGGTGGCGCGCGCTGATCGGCCTCTCCCGGACCTCGACGGCGTCCGAGATCTGGCCGACCACATCGTCTGGCACGGTGAGGGCCAGGACGGCTGGCAGGCGGTTCAACTGCACCGAGCGCCGGAGGACTGGCACCCGCCGATGACCGGTACGGACGACAGGGAACACCTGCTGAAGTCGGTGCTGGCGCAGACCGGCCGGCCGGTGCTGGCGGCCATCGTGCTGGCCAGCGACGGCGCCCAGCTGATCGGTTACAGCCCACGGGCCGGCCGGTGGAGCGGCTGGCTGACGCTGGAGGTGCTCATCGACTACCTCGACTCGCAGTACACCGAGTGCCTCGAAGTGGATGACGATGAAGAACTCCCGGCCGATCTCGACCAGTTCTGGCAGAGCCGTTATCGCGAAGCCTGCCGCCCGCTGTACGAGCTGGTGCCGCCCGCGGACATCGCCGCGCCGCAGGCCGTGGCATGGGCGGTCGAGGCAGGTTACGCGCCGAGTGTGGCGGCGGTGGAGGCGGTCCTCGACGGCGGCGATGTCTTTGTTGAAGACCAGTTCTTCAAGCTCCTGGCGGCGCTGGGGCTACCCGCGCTGACGGAGCCCGCCGTGGTGTCCGATGACTGAACAGACGTACCGGTACGTGGGCCCCGCCGATCTCCTCGCCACGGTGCGACCGGGGGGTGAGGGCCGTGCGATCCGTTCCCTGGACGACCTCGCCGCCTGGTCGTCGAATCGTGGTGACGCCGAACTCGACGAGCCCTTCACCTACGTGGTGGATCTGAGCGGAACGTTGCGGCTGGCACCGCGGCGAAGTGAACACGTCGCATGCGCCGGCGGAGTCCCGGTTCTGGGCGCCGGAGAGGTGATGTTCCGCCGCGAGCGGGGCCGCTGGGTCGTCGATGAGATCAGCAACCAGTCGACCGGCTACTGCCCGGACGTCACGAGCTGGCCCGCGGTCCGCGACGCCCTCGACCAGGCGGGACTCGCTCACCCCGGCAGCTTCACCCATCCGGTCATCTTCCGCCGCTGCCCGGCCTGCCACGAGCGGAACATCGTCCGCGACGACGACTTCCACTGCGCTTTCTGCGACACGGAACTCCCCGCCACGTGGAACATCACGGGAAGCTAGCGGCTGCCGCGCCTACGACCTCACGACGGCCACCTGCACGCATGTGCCGCCCTGGTTGCCACTACGGCTGCTGGTCCGCCACACGGCGGCCACCTGCACGCACTCGCCGCCCTGGTTCCCGCTGTAACTACTCGTCCGCCACGAGGGCCGAGGCGAATGGAGAGTCGTCATAGCTCTGACAATAGCCCGGCGATCAGCTTTTGGGACTCTTGCGCGGAGAGAGCAGTGGTGCGGAGATGATCGAAGGCCATGCTGTAGGTGCGGACATCGGATTCGTCTTCCCGGTACGACATTGCGGTCAAGGAATCGACGGTCACTATCCGCAGGTCACCGCAATCTCCAACATCTAGGATCTTGAAAGCTCCGGTCACTCCCCAGTGCGCCCCTTCGCCGAGGGGAATCACCTGAAGGGCGACATGCGGGAGGGCAGAGACCTCGATCAGCTGTGTCAGCTGGGAACGCATTACCTCGGATCCGCCGACCTGCCGCCGCAATGCGGCTTCGTCCAGGATCGTCAGCAACTTGGGTGGATCTGGTCTGTGGAGCAGCTCCTGACGGCGCATGCGCACGTCAATGAGTCTGTCGACACGCTCGGGGTCGTCCGCGAAAGGGCCTGTTTCCATGAGCGCGCGGACGTACGCCTCGGTCTGTAGCAGTCCCGGAATCAGGATGAGTTCGAAGAGCGCGATGAAGATGGCGTCGGCTTCGAGGCCGATGAAGTCCATCATCTCGGGGGAGAGGTCGGTGGCGTAGCGCTGCCACCAGCCCTTCTTGCGGCCATTGCGGCACCAGTCGAACAGGCGGCCGGTCACGGCGGGGTCGGTGACGCCGTACTTGCCGAGGATGTACTCCAGGTCGCGGACCGGGAGGTGGTGCAGGCCCTTCTCGATGCGGCTCAGCGACGAGGGCGAGCGCATCAGGACGTGGGCGGCGTCGTCTAACGTGAGGCCGGCCGCTTCGCGGTGGTCGCGAAGCGCCATGCCCAGCCTGCGCAGCCGGATCGTCGGCGTGATGGTGGCCATGGCGGCATTGTGACCAGGCACGAGTCGCGTCGCCACGCGAATCGGCGATGTGCAAATCGGCTCCTCGCCGTCACCCTCCTTTGACGAAGCGTGTTGAACGCGTTACCCGACGCGACGATGCTTGCGGCGACATCGGCGAGAGGAGTCGTCATGGGGGCGATGATCGTGCTGGGAACTCTGACGCTTCCGGGCAGCGAGCGGTGCGTCGTCCACGCTCGGCGCTTCGTCCGCGACCTGATGGGCGAGGACCATCCGGCCGTCGACGACGCCGAGCTGTGCACCAGTGAGCTGGTCACCAACGCCGTCGTGCATACGAAGTCGGGCCGAGGCGGCCATGTGACCATCACCGTCGCGCGGGACGGCGACTTGGTCGAGATCTGCGTGGGGGACGACGGCGCGGGCGGCGAGGTGCCGCACGTACGTGACGATCTGTTCGCGGAGGACGGCCGGGGCATGGTCATCGTGACGGCGCTCGCCGCCGAATGGGGCGTGGAGGCCGAGCGCGGCGGCATCACGACCTGGTTCCGCCTCCGCGGCTGAGAACAGGCTCGGTAAGCCGGACGGGCAGCCTGCCGGTCTCAGGCTTGTCATGAACGCGAGGGAACCGGTTGACGGAGTACGGGTAGTGATCGGCCGCTCCGCCGAAAGGTGCCGTATGACAGAGAAGGTCACGACGTGCACCCCGAAGGTGCGCGCGGCGACGTACCGGATGCTCGCGGGACTTCCGGCTGTGCGATCACTCGGCCACCTGACGGATCCACTCGGCCGTCCGGGCGTCGGCGTCGCCATGACCGAAGTGCGATCGAACGGCTACACCCTGGAACGCCAGCTCATCATCGATCCCCGCACGGGCCTGCTACTCGCGGACCAACAGATCGTCATCAGACCGGGCGAGCGCTGGCTGAAGCCGGGATGGCGCGTGACCTACTCCGCCCGGCAGGACGCCGGCTGGACGAACACCGAGCCCGTACTGCCGAAGACCGACTGCACGGCTCCCTCGGCCCCGCCCGAATGCCGATGAGATGACTCATCGTCGAGGGCGCTGGGATCGCGTCGCCTGCGGGGTCATCGGCCGAGGCGAGGAGGCCTACGCGTCCGAGGCGCGGAGCTTGGCCATGATCCGGTCGAGGGCGGCGAGCTCTTCGGGCTCCAGGGCGAGCAGGGAGCGGGGCAGCCGGGACAGGATGCCGTTCGCCTGGCGGGCGACCTCCGCCCCGGCCGGTGTGAGGGAGACGATTTTGGAGCGGCGGTCCTCGGGATGGACGGTGCGCTCTACGTAGCCGCGTTCTTCGAGGTCGTCGACGACCAGGGTGGTGTACGGCTTCTCGGTCTGGAGGCGGGCGGTCAGCTCGCGCATGGTGAGCGGGCCGGGCAGCAGGCGGCGCAGCGCCTTGACGCGGAAGAAGCTCATGCCGAGCGTGTCGGTGATCTCCTTGCGGCGATCCTCCTGGTTCAGGACGAGGTCGCGCATGACCGCCCAGACGCGGACGGCCGCCTCCGGCTCCGGCTGGAGTGCGGCCGAGCCGTTCACGTCCTTCGTCGCGTCGCTCATGAGGTGTCCGCCGTCCTGATCGAACCGTGGTCGAGCCGCTCCGCGGTGCGCGTGGCGGTCTGCCTGGCCCAGCGGCCGGTCGTGAGGATACCGAGGACCAGGATTACGCTGCCACAACCCGCGCCGACCCACCAACCGAGGTGGCTGGCCTGCGGGAATCCGGTGCGCAGCGGACCGCGTACGGCCGAGGTGACCAGGGATCCGATGACGGCCACGCCTATGGACTGGCCGACCTGGCGGCTCGTGGAGGCGACGGCGGCGGCGACTCCGGCCTGGGCGCGCGGCATGCCGGAGACGGCGGTGTTGGTGATCGGCGCGTTGATCATGCCGAACCCGAGCCCGAACAGCACGTACGCGGCCATGAGCCGCCACGTCGGGGTGTGGGCGGTGAGGCCCGTGAGTATCAGTGCGCTTGCGGTCATCGTCGCGCCCGCGACGACCAAGGGCACGCGCGGCCCGGCCCTGCCGACGATGCGGCCGGACAGCGGCGCGAAGAGCAGGGTCATCCCGGCCATCGGCAGGGTGAGCAGACCGGCGTGGAACGCGGAGTGGCCGAGGACGTCCTGCAGGTAGAGGGTGTTGACGAAGAGGAACCCGCCGAGCGAGGCGAACCCGCAGACGGCGATGACCGTCGCTCCCGCGAACGGGACGCTGCGGAAGAACCGCGGGTTGATCAGCGGCTCGGCGCGGCGCAGTTCGTACGGGATGAGAAGGGCGAGCGCGAGGACGGCCGCCGCGACGCAGCCCACCGTCTGCGCGGATCCCCATCCGGCGCTCGGTGCCTCGATGATCCCGTACGTGAGGCCGGCGAGCAGCACGACGATCAGGACCTGGCCGACCGGGTCGGCTTGCTTTCCACCCCCTTGGCTACGCCCCGCCGCCCCCGGACGCGGGCGCGGGGCCCGCGATTCAGGCACGAACCGCGCGCACAGGGCGAACGCGAGCAGGCCCACCGGAATGTTGATCCAGAAGATCGCCTGCCAGCCGGCGGAGGCGGCGAGCGTGCCGCCGAGCAGCGGGCCCAGCGCCATGCTGATGCCCACCACGCCACCCCACACGCCGATGGCGCGGGCCCGTTCCCGGGGGTCGGTGAAGGTGTTCGTGATGATCGACATGGCGACCGGGTTGAGCATGGAGCCGCCGACCGCCTGCACCGTGCGCGCGGCGACCAGCCAGCCCAGGCTCGGTGACAGGGAGCACAGCAGGGAGCCCAGGGTGAACAGGAGCAGGCCGGTCTGGAACGTCCGCCGCCGCCCGATCCGGTCCGCCGTCGAGCCCGACAGCATCAGCAGGGCGGCGAGCACGACCGTGTAGGCGACGATGATCCACTGCAGGCCGGAGACGGACGCGTGGATATCGCGCTGGATGGAGGGCAGGGCGACGTTCACGATCGTGTTGTCCAGGCCGACGATGAACAGGCTCATGCAGCAGATCGCGAGGATCAGCAGGCGTCGCCGCCGGTTCGGCGGGGCGGTGTCGCCTGCAACGGGGGAGCGCCGTCTAGTTATGTACATATAACTATTATACGCATATAACCAACCTGCGCGGGTCGGCCTTACAGCTGGACCATGAGCTCTGGGAGACTGCGGGCATGGGTGCTTCGCTGAACAAGGTCGGGGTCGTAGGGCTCGGCACGATGGGCGCCGGGATCGCCGAGGTGATCGCGCGGAGCGGGCTGGACGTCGTCGGGGTCGAGGTGGGCGAAGAGGCGCTGCAGCGCGGCCGCGGGCACCTGGAGAGCTCCACCGGCCGGGCCGTGAAGCGCGGCAAGCTCGCGGCCGAGGAACAGCAGGCGATCCTTGACCGGATCGAGCTGTCCACCTCGTTCGGCGCCCTGAGCGACTGCGACCTGATCGTCGAGGCCGTGCCGGAGCAGCTGGCGCTCAAGCGTCGGGTCTTCGAGCAGCTCGACGGGGTCTGCCGGGCCGATGCCGTCCTCGCCACCAACACGTCGTCGCTGTCGGTCACCGAGATCGCCGTCAGCACGAACCGCCCCGAGCAGGTCGTCGGCGTGCACTTCTTCAACCCCGCGCCGGTGATGAAGCTCGTGGAGATCATCCACACCGTGCTGACCCGGCCGGAGGCCCTGGCCGTCGTCCAGGACCTGGTCGAGCGGCTGGGCAAGGTCGGAGTCACCATCGGCGACCGCGCCGGGTTCATCGCGAACCGGCTGCTGTTCGGCTACCTGAACCAGGCGGCGGCGATGTACGACTCCGGGCACGCGACCCGCGAGGACATCGACGCCGCGATGAAGGCGACCGGCCTGCCGATGGGGCCGCTGACGCTGATGGACCTCATCGGCCTCGACGTCTCCCTGGAGGTCTGCGAGGCCATCTACCGGGAGACACGGGACCGGCGGCACGCGCCCGCGCCGATCCTGCGGCAGTTCGTCACCGCCGGGCTGCTGGGCCGCAAGACCGGCCGCGGCTTCTACTCCTATGACAAGCCGGCCGTGCCGACCATGCCCGCCGAGGCCGGGACCGTCGAGCCGCCGCCCCGGGTCGGGGTCGTCGGGTCGGGCCCGCTGGCCGTCGCCCTCATCCGGGGGTGCCTGCGCGCCGGCGCTGACGTCCGGTTCGTCGCCGGGGACAAGGAGAAGGCGCAGGCCGTCGGCACGGCGCTGGAGCAGCCCGTCGAGGGCGGCACCGAGCTGGCGCTGCTCGCCGAGTGCGACCTGATTATCGAGGCGGTGGCCGAGGACACGTCGGTGAAGCGGTCGCTGTTCGCCGCCGTCGACGACGTGGCCAAGCCGGGTGCCATCCTCGCCACGACGGCCACCACCGTGCCGGTGATCGAGCTGGCAGCGGCCACGGACCGGCCGCAGGACGTCGTCGGGCTGCACCTGCCCGACCCGGAGGGCGAGTTCGCCGAGATCGCCACGACCGTGGTGACGGCGACGGAGGTCGCGCGACGGGCCACCGAGTACGTCACCGCGCTCGGCAAGCACCCGGTGCGCTGCCGGGACCGCGCCGGCTTCATCGTCGACGCGCTGCGCGTCCCGTACCTCAATGACGCCGTACGGATGCTCGAGTCCGGGTACGCCGACGCCGACGCGATCGACGCCGCGATGCGCTACGGCTGCGGGTACCCGATCGGTCCGGTCGCCGACCTGGACCGGATCGGCCTGGGCCACGCGGTGGAGGTGCTGCGCGCCCTCTACACCGAGCACCGCGAGCCCGCGTACGCGCCCTCCGCACTGCTGGAGGAACTGTTCACCGCAGGCCGTACCTTCCGCTGAGCGCCGGCCCGTCCCGTACGACCCTGCCCGCTCGGCGCGACCCGGTGCGCACCGGTTCGTCCCGTACGGTCCCGGTCCCCGTACCCTGAACGGCATGAGTCCGCGCAAGAACCGCCGTGACCGCGACGCCGTCCGGGAGACCGGGCCCGGCGCGTACGGCGGTCCGCAGCGGACCGAAGAGGGGCCCGACGGCGACTGGATCGTACGGCCGATCGCGGGCGGGGCGAAGGCGTACCGCTGCCCGGGGTGCGACCAGGAGATCGCGCCGGGCGTCGGGCACATCGTGGCCTGGCCCGCCGACGGCGGTGGGCTCGACGACCGGCGGCACTGGCACCGGCCGTGCTGGAACCATCGTCTCAACCGGCTGCCGAACATCCAGCGGTCCCGTCGAGGCCCGCGCTACTGAAGGGACGCAGATGGGGGAGATCCGGGCGAGCACGGTGCTGCCCGCGCGCCGCACCGACATCGAGCTGCGGACCGCCGACGGCCTCACCCTCGTCGGCGAGCTTGCCCTGCCGGAGGACCGGCCGCCGGTCGCCACCCTCATCTGCCTGCACCCGCTGCCGACGCACGGCGGGATGATGGACAGCCACGTCCTGCGTAAAGCGTCGTACCGGCTGCCGGCGCTCGCCGGGCTCGCCGTGCTGCGGTTCAACACGCGCGGCACGAGCAGCGACCGTGGGACGAGCGAGGGGGAGTTCGGCGGGGGCGACTCGGAGCGGTACGACGTCGCGGCGGCGATCGAGTACGCCGAGTACCACGACCTGCCGCGTGCGTGGCTGCTCGGCTGGTCGTTCGGCACCGAGCTCGCGCTGAAGTGGGGCCGCGACCCGCTCGTGGAGGGCGCGATCCTGCTGTCCCCGCCGCTGCACCGGGCGACCGACGCCGACCTCGACGCCTGGGCGGAGTTCGGCCGGCCGCTGGTCGCGGTCGTCCCGGAGCACGACGACTACCTGAAGCCGGCGGAGGCGCGCGAGCGGTTCAAACGCGTGCCGCAGGCGGACGTCGTCGCCGTCGACGACGCCAAGCACCTGTGGGTCGGCGAGCCGTACGTGCGGATCGTGTTGAACGAGATCGTGCGCCGGGTCGCGCCGGAGACGTACCCATTGCCCACCAACGTGGAGTAGAACTTTCGCCGCATCGGGATAAGAGGTTTGCCACCACCGTGGACGGTTTCTAAACCTCTGCGGCCGAACTCGGCCACGCTCTCGGCGGATCGAATCGCAGCGGTGAGGATGAGCTGTGCTCGTGCGTTCGCCGGGCTGGGCCGCATTCGTACCTGATGAGGTGATAGTCGTGCCGCTGTACAGCCGCGACGTCGGGGACGGGACACCGCTGGTACTTCTGCACGCGTTCCCGCTGTCGTCGGCCATGTGGCTGGCCCAGCGCGAGGCCCTGGCCGATCGGTTCCGGGTGGTGACGCCGGACCTGCGCGGCTTCGGAGGCTCGCCTCTCGGCACCCCCGAACCCTCGGTCGACGTCATGGCGGACGACGTCGCGTCGCTGTTGGACGCCAAGGGCATCGACCGCGCCGTCGTCGGCGGCCTGTCGATGGGCGGCTACGTCACGCTGGCGTTCTGCCGGCGGCATCCCGACCGGGTCCTCGGCGTCGTACTCGCCGACACGAAGGCCACGCCGGACAGCGAGACGGCCCGGGCCGACCGGCTGCGCATCGCCGAGCGGCTGGAGGCGGACAAGACCGTCGACGTCCTCCTCGAGGAATTATTGCCGCGGCTGGTCGGGCCGACGACCATGCGGCAGCGGGCCCTGATCTACGGACGCGTGCGCGGCCTGGTGCAGTCGGCGCCCCCGTCCGCCGCGGCGTGGGCGCAACGCGCCATGGCGGCCCGCCCGGACGCCTTGGAATCGCTCGCCGGGCTGCAGGCCCCCGCCCTCGTCGTCCACGGCGCGGAGGACGAGATCATGTCGGAGGACGACGCCCGGGCGATGGTCGAGGCGCTCCCGAACGCCGAGCTCACGCTCGTACCCCGCTCCGGTCACCTGCCCCCCGTCGAGCAGCCGCAGCTGTTCAACGAGGCGGTCGGGGAGTTCGTCGCCGCGCTGGGCCGTACGATCCGCTGACACCGGATCACTGCTGCTCCTGGCGGGGCATGACGACCTCGCGAATGATCAGCGCGACCGCGGCCGCCGCGGGGATGGCGAGCAGCGCGCCGATCATGCCGAGCAGTGCGCCGCCGATCAGCGCCGCGATGACGGTGACGGCCGGCTGGACGTCGACGGACTTCTTCATCACGCGCGGCTGGACCACGTAGTTCTCGACCTGCTGGTAGATCAGGAAGAAGATCGCCGACGCGATGCCGATCCAGAAGCCGGAGAAGAACGCGATGGCGGTGACGAGGACCGCCCCGATCGTCGCGCCGATGAGCGGGATCAGGTCGGTGATGGCCACGAGCAACGCCAGCGCGATGGCGTACGGCACGTCCACGATCAGCAGGAAGATGTACGACGTGACGCCCGCGATGATCGAGATGAGGACGTTGCCGGCGACGTACCCGCCGATGCGGGAGAGGATTTCGTCGCCCAGCAGCGCGACGCGGGCCCGCCGGGTGCGGGGCGCGAGGCGGTACATGAAGCCCGTGATGCTCGGCAGCGACCCCAGGAAGTAGAGCGTGAGGATCAGCACCGTGAACGTGCTGAACACTCCGCTGAGCACCACCTGGCCCACGCCGAGGATGCCGTTGGCGGCCTGCTTGCCGAGATCCTTGTCCTGCAGCGCGTCCTTGGCGCGCTGGAGCAGGTGGTAGCGGTGGTCCCAGTCCTGCAGCTTCGGGTTGTTCTGCAGCTGCTCGAGGTAGCCGTTGCCGCTGGTGAGGTTGTTGACGAACGCGGTGATCTGCTCGGTCAGCGGCGGCACGATCGCGAAACCGAAGCCCACGAAGAACCCGACCAGGCACAGGAACACGATGAGCACGCCCCACCGGCGGGACAGCCCGACCCGCGTGAGCGCCTCCACCGCCGGGTTGAGACCGACCGCGAGGAACAGCGCCACGACGATCAGGATGATCACATCGCGGGCGTCGCCGACCGCCTTGACGAGCATGTACGCGGCCAGCACGCCGAGCGCGCCCCAGAAGCCGAAGATGAACGGGTGACCGCGGGTGAGCGGCCGGCCTGGACGGCCGAAGGGGAAGAGCGCGTCGACGCCCGCCTCACGCTGCCGGGCCTCCATGTCGGTGACCGGGTCGACGGCGGCCACCTCGCCCGCGGACCCGGGACTCTCCGCGAGGGTTCCGATCTCCTCGCGCTGCTCGCCGTCGATGGGGGGTTCGGCAGGCACGCAGGTCTCCTTGGTCATCCGGTGGTTAAGGAGAGCCTAGTGCCCTTTGCCGGACAATCTCCGTGAAGCGCCTCTTAGACGGCGTGGTCGAGTGCCTAACGCGCTCGGTCCGCGGTGACCGGGAAAGTCACCGCGGACCGAGACATCGTCTGCCGCCTCTCAGGCCCTCAGGCCGGTGAGGTCACTCCTGCCACCAGTCGTCGTCATCGTCCTTCTTCTTGGCCTGCGCCGGCGGCGGGGTGGCCGCGGCGGGTGCCGGCTTGGGCGCGGGCTTCGGCTCGGCCGGAGCGATCGCGGGCTTCTCCGGCGGCGCGGAGATGGCCTCGTCGGCGCCGCCGCCCATCGGCGCGGAGACACCGCCGATGAGCTGACGCAGCTGGTTGAGGTGGCTGGTGATGCTGTCGCGCTGACGCGTGAGCTCGTCCACCTGGCGCTGCGCGGTGGTGCGCATCTTCTCGGCTTCGTTCTTCGTCTCGGTGAGCAGCTGCTCGGCCTGGGACTTCGCCTCGGCGATTATCTGCTCGGAGCTCTTGCGGGCGTTCGCGACGAGCTGCTTGGCGTGGCTGTCGGCCTCGCGGCGCGTCTGGTCGGCCTGCTGGGTCGCCTTGGTGGCCCGCTGCTCGGCGGACGCGGCGCGCTGCTCGGCCTCGGCCACCAGCTTCTGGGTGGCGCTCTGCGCCGCCGCGTGCCGCTCGGCGTCCTGCCGCTCGGCCTCTTCGCGCCGGGCGGCCAACTGGATCTCGAACTCCGCCTCGGCCTGGGCCCGCTGCGCTTCGCTCTCCTCGAGGATGCGCTGGGCCTGGGCCCGCATCTCGTCGGCCTGGCGCTTGGCCGTGGTGAGGATCTCGTCGCGCTCCCGCTTGGTGGACGCCCGCAGCTGGGCGACCTCCCGCTCGGTGGTGGTGCGCAGCTTGGCGATCTCCCGCTCGGCGGCGGCGCGCTTTTCGGCGACCTCGTGGTCGGCGGTGGCGCGCAGCTTCGCGACCTCGCGCTCGGTCGTGGAGGTCAGCTCGTCGGCCTGCCGGCGTGCCGTCGTGCGCACCTCCTCGGCCTCGCGCTCGGCGGTCTGGCGCATGTCGTCGCCCTCGCGCTTGGCCGTGGCGCGGACGTCGGATGCTTCGCTCTCCGCGGCGGCGCGCAGCTCCGCCGCGTCGACCTTGGCGGCGGCCTTGATCTCGTTGGCCTCCGTGCGGGCGGCCTGGACGAGCTCGGTCGCCTGCTCCTCGGCGAGGCGCAGCAACTGCTCGATGCGCGCGCCGAGACCGGAATAGGTGGGTCGCTCCTGCTCCTGGAGCTGGCGATGCGCGTCGGAAAGCTCGCGCTGCAGCGCCTGGGTCTGCTCGCGACTCTGCCGGACCTCGCCGTCGAGCTGCTTGATGTGCTCTTCGACCTGGTGCCGGTCGTAGCCGCGCAGCACCACGTCGAACTCGCGTGGGGGCGTGCTGTCTTCGAAGAAGTTGCTGAGCTGGGCGTCGATGTCGGACTGCATGAGGCTCAATCCTGCTGTGACGAGACGGCTACAAGTGGTGGAGGTACCAGACGATGGCCGCACGAGTACTGCGTGTTACGGGGTAAGGCACGGGCGGGACCACTTTCCGGCGACAGCAGAGTACTCCGGACACTGCCGTGTTGGGGGCTCAACTTTACGTCCTGGGCAGTTTGTCGTGATTGTCAGAGCCCATGTAGCGCCCGGGTAAGGCAACCGTCCGTGGTGTCGAGCCTTGAGGTCAGTGCTCGCGCGGTCGCGCCTGGACGAGTTCGGTCAGCACGCCGCCGACGTCCTTGGGGTGCAGGAACGCGATCGAGGCTCCCATGGAGCCGTGCCGGGGACGCTCGTCCAGCAGCCTGACGCCCTTCGCCCCGACGGCCTCCAGCGCCGCCGTCACGTCGTCCACGCCGTATCCGACGTGGTGCACGCCTTCTCCCCGTTTCGCCAGGAACTTCCCGACCGGCGTATCGGGGTGCAGCGGCTCCAGCAGCTGGACGTACGACGAGCCCGCGGGCCCGTCGGCGACGTGGAGCATCGCCTCCTTGACCCCCTGCTGCTCATTGACCTCCCGGGACGCCACGATCAGTCCGAACGTGCTCTCGTAGAAAGCGATCCGCTCCTCCAGATCATGGCATGCGATCCCGACATGATCGATCCGCGTGAGCATGGCGCCGCCTCCCTGGCAGATCCTGGATTCCTTATGGGTATGTTGGCAAACGTCGCCCCCATCTTTCGCGGAGGTCTCGTTTCCATGGCCGGATCCGTCATCGTCGCCGGAGCGCGGACGCCCATCGGGCGCCTGCTCGGCTCCCTCAAGGACTTCGCAGCGGTGGACCTCGGCGCGGTCGCCATCCGCGCCGCCCTCGAGCGCGCCGGCCTTACCGGCGACCAGGTCGACTACGTCATCATGGGCCACGTGCTGCAGGCGGGCGCCGGGCAGATCCCGTCCCGCCAGGCCGCCGTCAAGGCCGGCGTCCCCATGAACGTCCCCTCGCTGACGATCAACAAGGTCTGCCTGTCCGGCCTGGACGCCATCGCCCTCGCCGACCAGCTCATCCGGGCCGGTGAGTTCGACGTCGTGGTCGCGGGCGGCATGGAGTCGATGACCAACGCCCCGCACCTGCTGCCGAAGTCGCGCCAGGGCTACAAGTACGGCTCGATCGAGGTGCTCGACGCCACGGCCCACGACGGCCTCACCGACGCCTTCGACGGCGTGTCGATGGGCGAGTCGACCGAGCGGTACAACGCGAAGCTGGGCATCTCCCGCGAGGAGCAGGACGAGTTCGCCGCCCGCTCGCACCAGCGGGCCGCCGACGCGATCAAGAACCAGCTGTTCGACGACGAGATCGTCCCGGTCGAGATCCCGCAGCGCAAGGGCGACCCCGTCGTGTTCTCCGCCGACGAGGGTGTCCGCCCCGACACGACGGCCGAGTCCCTCGCCCGCCTGCGGCCGGCCTTCAGCAAGGACGGCACGATCACCGCCGGTACGTCCTCGCAGATCTCCGACGGCGCGTGCGCGGTCGTCGTCATGTCCAAGGCGAGGGCCGAGGAGCTCGGGCTGACCTGGCTGGCCGAGATCGGCGCGCACGGCAACGTCGCCGGTCCGGACAACTCCCTGCAGTCCCAGCCGTCCAACGCCATCAAGCACGCGCTCGGCAAGCAGGGGCTGACCGTCGGCGACCTGGACCTCATCGAGATCAACGAGGCGTTCGCGTCGGTGGGCATCCAGTCGATGCGCGACCTCGGCGTCGACGCGGGCAAGGTCAACGTCAACGGCGGGGCCATCGCGCTGGGGCACCCGATCGGCATGTCGGGCGCCCGGATCGTCCTGCACCTGGCGTACGAGCTGCGCCGGCGGGGCGGCGGGATCGGCGCGGCCGGGCTGTGCGGGGGCGGCGGTCAGGGCGACGCCCTCATCCTGAAGGTCTGAGGGCACGGGGTGGCGCGCAACGTCGACGTCGAGGATCTGGTCGAGCGGGCGAGGAAGGGACAGCCGCGCGCGCTGGCGCGGCTGATCTCCCTGGTGGAGAACGCCTCGCCGCAGCTGCGGCCCATCATGGCCGCGCTGAACCCGCTCGCCGGCCGGGCCCGGGTCGTCGGCCTGACCGGCGCCCCGGGCGTCGGGAAGTCCACGTCGACCGGCGCGCTGGTCACGGCGTTCCGGAAGCGCGGGCTGCGCGTCGGCGTGCTGGCGGTCGACCCGTCGTCCCCGTTCACCGGGGGCGCGCTGCTCGGCGACCGGGTCCGGATGCAGGACCACGCCGCCGACTCCGGCGTGTTCATCCGCTCGATGGCCAGCCGCGGCCACCTCGGCGGACTGTCCTGGGCGGCCCCGCAGGCCATCCGCGTCCTCGACGCGGCGGGCTGCGACGTCGTGCTCGTGGAGACCGTCGGGGTCGGCCAGGCGGAGGTGGAGATCGCCTCCCTCGCGGACTCGACGATCGTGCTGGTCTCGCCGGGCATGGGCGACTCCATCCAGGCCGCCAAGGCGGGGATCCTGGAGATCGCCGACATCTTCGTGGTCAACAAGGCCGACCGGGACGGCGCCCAGCAGACCGTACGCGACCTGCGCAACATGATCGCGCTGGCCGGTGACGTGGGGTGGAAGCCGCCGATCGTGCCGACCGTCGCGGTCAAGGGTGAGGGCGTGGACGACGTCGTACGGAAGCTGGACGAGCACTACGCGTGGATGGAGGAGTCTGGCGAGCTCCAGCGGCGGCGGCTGGCCCGGGTCCGCGACGAGATCGAGGCCATCGCCGTCACCGCGCTCCGCGAGCGCATGGGCGACCTGCACGGCCACCAGCGCCTCGACGTCCTCGCCGGAAAGGTCCTGTCCGGCGACTGCGACCCCTACTCCGCCGCCGACGAGCTCATCGCCGGCGTCACGAACGACTGAAACGCAGATATACTCAGGGCGTCTTGATATATATGGAGGTGCGTCATGACGAAGATCCTCGTAGACGTGGACGATGACGCCCTCAGTGAGGCGGCCGAGTTGCTGGGCACCACGACGAAGAAAGACACCGTGAACACCGCGTTGCGGGAGACCGTCGAGCGGTTGCGGCGCGCTCGTGCCTACGCAGAGTTCGTTGAACTCGGCAAGTCCGGCATGTTCGATGTCTTGCACGATAAAAGGAATTACCGCGGTGTCCCCGGCGACCTATCTGATCGACACGAGCGCTCTGGCGAGGATGGCCCAGACTCCTGAACGATGGGAGGAGCAGGTCAGCGCGGGTCTGATCGCGGTCTGCCCCATCATCGAGCTTGAGGTGCTGTTCAGCGCCCGGTCGATGGACGAGCGACAGCGATTGCGAGAACTTCTTCGCGCCATGTACGGCTGGGTGCCGATGCCCGACGGGGCCTATCAGCGCGCCGCTGAGGTCCAGGAAGCGCTCACCAAGCGCGCGCAGCATCGGTGCGCCGGACCGGTGGATCTTCTGGTGGCGGCTACGGCGGAGCTGGAGAACCTCACCGTGCTTCATTACGACCGCGACTACGAGACGATCGCACGGGTGACCGGCCAGCCGACGCGGTGGCTGGCCCGGCCGGGGACGCTCAGCTGACCGGCTACGTGGGGCGCGACGCCGTGGCGTAGCCGTCCTCGGGAACCTGGTTGGGAGCAGGAGCGGGCGCGGTGCGGGGCGGGTGGCGGTGGCCGAACTCCAAGGTGAGCAGCGCCGCCGCGACGGGCAGGAGGCTCGCCCACGACGGGAAGGCCACCGCGCGCGGCACGTACCGCGGCCGGAACTTCCGGTTGAACAGGTACAGCGACTCCACCTTGATGAACGGGTCGAGCAGGTGGATCAGGCGGTAGCCGCTCTGTTCGAGGAGCCCGCGCTCGGCGGTGTCGAACAGCTCGCGGAACGCCGCGAAGTTGAGGGACACCTCGTCGATGCCGCGTTCGCGCGCGTACGCCATGACGTCGGCGATCATGCGCTCGTTCAGCCCGTTCGGGCCGTCGGGTGTGCGGCGCATCGCGTCGAGGGACAGCCGGCGTCCGCAGGCGCTCGGCAGGTACCGCTGGAAGCCGAGGGACGCGCCCTCGGCGTCGCGGGCGACCACGATGACGGAGGAGGCGTGCCGGCCCGTCAGCAGGTCGTCGAGGTTCATCGAGAAGCCGCGTTCGTCCGCGCCGCCCATGGCCTCGGTGGCCACCGACTGGAGCTGAGCGCGCTCGTCGGCGCTCAGGTCGCCTTCGCGCGCGACCTCGGTGGTCACGCCCGCGTTGCGGGTGCGCTGCACCGCCTGCCGGACGTTGCGCATGCTCCGGCCGCTCAGGCCGAACTCGGTCGGGGTCAGGACGACCTCGTCGCCGATGCCGATCGAGCGCAGGCCGTACGGGCGCCACAGGTCGAGCAGGTCGCCGCGGGCGGCGAGCACGGCCATCCGCCACCCGGAGCGCTCGGCCATCGCGGCGAACTCGGCGACGGCGGCCGGGTAGGAGCGCGGGTCGCCGGCCGGGTCGCCGCCCGCGACGGCGACGCCGTACAGCACGCGGTACCCGATGACGGCGCGCCGGTCAGGGCTGAAGACGTACGACTTGTCGCTGCGCAGCACGAAGGGGGCCAGCGTGTCGGAGCCCTCGTCGTCGACCAGGCGTGCCGCCTCGGCGCGTTCGCGTTCGGAGCCCGCCGGCGGCGGTGGCGCGGGCGTGAGCATGGTGACCAGCATGGCGAGCAGCCCGCCGCCGCCGATCAGGCCCAGGCTGGCCTCGAACCAGTGGTCGGCCGAGCCGGAGAAGTGGACCGGGCCGGGGCCCGAGGCGGTCAGGCCCGCGAGGAGCTCACGGCCCGCGTCGCCGGGCGTGGGCCCGGGACTCATCTGGTGCCACTGGAGGATCATGACCGCGAGGCCGTACGCGATCGCGAGGCCGTACGTGATGGCGCCGGCGCGGACGGCGGTGCGCACCCGGCTGGGCGAGGCCGTGAACTCCCCACGGAACCGGATGAAGGCGGTGAACGCCGCGACCAGGATCATGAGGCGGCCGAGCTGCCAGGTGTTGAGCGCGTCCAGGGCCGACAACCCGGTGAGCATGAGGACGACGTAGAGGGCGACCCGGCGGCGCAGGAGCACTCCGCGCGCGGTCGCGATGAGGATCAGCGCCAGGAGGAACTCCTGGCCGTTCGGGAAGAGTTCGCCGATGACGAGATGGGCCGGGCGTTCGGGCGTGGAGCCGCCCATCGCCGGGAGTGCGACGGCCACCGCGGCCGCCGCGGTCGAGAGCGCGAGCGGCCAGGTGGGTCTGCGACGAAGTGTTGACGTGCCTGCCACGGACACAGCGATCACCCCGGTTTATCCGTAACCGGCCCTTATTTAGTGCTATTCCCCGTGGGCCGTCTCGATAAGATCACGGCGATGTGGCGTAAGTCACCGTAACGTTTTTGAAGCCCAGAGCCCGCAACAAGTTCGTGATCATTTGCTTGGTGTTCTCGTCGGCCCGCGCCGCCAGGCCACTGGCCCCGGCCGCGTCCTGGATCTTCTGCGCGGCCAGCTGGTAAAGCTGCTGCTGCTGATTCGGGTTCGAGCTGAAGAAATCGCCGATTCGGTCGAACAGCCCGCGCTCCTGAGCGAAGACATAACTGTGTTTCGGATCCAGATTGGTCTTCTCGAGCTGAGCGTGCGGCAGCCGGATCGTCACGGACGTGCGGTCCTTGTCCGTGGTCACCGCCCCGTTGCCCAGGTGTGAGAAGTCGACGTAGGAGTCGACGCTCCCCGTCCCGACGAACAGCGTCCGCCGGCCCCGGACCTGGCTGGGCAGGAAACGCGCGTCCTTCTCCAGGTCCACGACGACCTGGAACTGGCCCGTCGCGGCCTCGTACCGGGAGATGTTCTGGATCGACTGCAGGACGGCGGGCCCGCTGCGGTCCTTCGTCTGTTCGCTGAACGGGTTGATCCAGTGCGGGAGGGCGTGCACGCCCGCCAGCACGGCGTACGCCAGCGCGACGAGCACGACGACAAACGCGATCAAGCGAAGGCCCGGCCGCCTCGGCGGCCGAGAGGACGGCTCGTCCTCGGGGGCTTCCGGTCGCACCATTCGTCTCACCTCTGGGGGGTTCGGCTAAGACCGGGATTACCCAGAAGCGCCCCGCTCATCCCACGGCGAGACAGTGATCAATAGCGCAGCCCGTACCCGTTTGGACAGAGACCGGCGACGATCACCGGACACCTGCCGTCAGGCCGACGGCCGAAGGCCAGGTCGGCGGTCGCGCGGGCGCGGCGGCGCCCGCGCGACCTCGGCGGGTGCGGCTATCCGGCGGTCTCGGCGTGCGGGGAGACGGCCGCCTGCTCGACCTCGATCACCGACTCGCCGCGCCGCTTCGCCTCGTAGGCCTCCTTGCCCCCACGGATGCCGAAGAGCCGCTTGGAGATCAGGAGGTACAGGACCAGCCCGACGTTGATCACCAGCGCGCCGACGCGGACGCCGGTGATGCGCTCGGTGAGCTCGTAGATCTCCAGCGGCAGGCCGAACGACGTGGCGACCACCGCGAAGTACTCGCCCCACCGCTTGCCCAGCCACAGGCCGACCGCCTCGATCAGCTCGATCACGGCGTACGCCAGCAGCCCGACCGCGAACCACGTCAGCGTGGCCGCCTTCAGCGTGAAGACGTGGTGGATGCTCTCGACGATGCGGGAGTGGTCGAGGTCCCAGCCGACCTGGTTGGCGAGCGGTTTCAGCAGCGGGACGTCCTTCTCGAAGGCCCGCTGGATCGAGCCGCGATTGGCCGAGAAGCGCCACACGCCGTACGCCGCCGCGATGATCAACAGACCACGGATCACCCGCTCGATGGCGAAGAAGCGCATCAGCAACTGGTCGCGCAGCTCCCGGCCGCGCATGACGAGGGGTGCGTGGTCGGCGGGCCCCCGCCCGTGCGGCTCGCCGTGGACGTAGGTGCCGCAGCGCAGGCAGCGCCACGCCTCCCCGGCGGGCGTCGCGACGTGCAGCCGGTCGCGCAGCACCGGCTCGTCGGGGGCATAGGTGACGTGCCCTGCTCGGGCACACTTCCGCAGGCTCCAGTCCACGGATCGACGATAGTGAATACCGGGGGAAAGAGCACGTTAGTCGCAGTGTGTGTGACTCATCGTGACGCCTCTCGCTCACGTCACCGCTCGTGGAAGTCCCTGCCGCGCAGGGTGCAGGAGTGGTAGCGGGCGTAGTGGGTGCGCAGCCATCGGCGCCGGCGCTGTTCGTCCCAGCGGGCGAAGGTGCGGGCGGCCACGGCGTCGTCGAGCCGCGGCGGGCCCTCGTCGAGCAGCCATGCCGAGACGAGCGCGCTGTAGCGCGCGCCGAGGGCGTGCCGGGGGTCGCCGCAGGTCCGCGCGTCGAGGAGGCTGATCTCGATCTCCTGCGCCGCGCGGTGCGCGTACCCGGGGGACAGGTCGCTGAGGTGGATGTAGACGACGCCGTGGCCGGGGCGGGGGAAGTCGTCGTCGGGCCGGTGCTCGATGCGGACGAAGCGGCCCGGCGTGCCGCTGAGCCGCGCGGCGAGGGGGGTCAGCGCCGCCTCCAGCGACGGCAGGGCCGTGTGCAGGGCGGGGTGCACGCAGACCGTGAGGGGCCACTGGCGGCAGGAGTACGCGAAGGCGCGCGGCACGACGGCCGGGGTGCGCTGCTGCCCGTGCAGCCACACAGTGGTGCCCGTGACGACGCCCGCCGCCGCGATCGTCGGCAGCGCCAGCCAGGCGTGCCGGGTCAGCGCCCACAGGTAGCCGGCGACCAGGACGGTCCCCAGCCCGAGCGACCACAGCGCCTGGGCCGCGAGCAGTTCGGTGCGCAGCGCGGCGAACAGCCCCACGTGCCCCACGCCCGGGGGCGGCAGCAGGTCCGCCCAGGGCTCGGGGCGGGCGGCCGCCCACAGGTAGGTGACCACCGCGACGACCGGAACCGTCGGCAGACGCGGGACCAGGCGGCCCGTGAGATAGCCGACGACGGTGTACACCAGCAGCGTGAGCGCGCCGGCGAGCGGCCCGATCGGCCTCGGATGGCCGCCCTCCACGTGGATCATCGTCTTGGCGACCACGACCGCGGCCACGACGGTGTAGGCGCAGAGCGTGACGATCCCGAGCAGGAGAAGGTCGAGCAGGGGACCCAGGGCGGGTGAGCGGGCGGTCAGCCCTCGCAGGTAGTCCAGGCGGTGCTCGCGCAGGGCCACCCACGCGGCGAACCCGGCCGACGCCGGACCCAGCAGGCACACCGACGAAAACAGCGCCGCGACGGCGTCGTCCCAGTAGGCGACGCCGGGCAGCATCGCCCGCCAGGCCGCCACGGCGCCGAGGAACGCCAGCGCCGGCACGGCCAGGAACAAGGCCGTACGACGCGCGTCGATCCGCAGCACCCGCGCAAGGTCAGACACCGGCCGGCACCCGCGCGCCGGGGAGGGGGACGCACGGCGACTCGACGAGGCGCCCCCGGACCATGCCGAAACCCTGATCGCACCACCCCGTCAGCTCCGCGGGATCGGCGGCCGTGACCACCACCGCCGGGGCCAGGCCCCGCAGCAACGGGATCAGCTCTTCGCGCTCGGAATCGCCGATGCCGGTGAGCGGCTCGTCGAGAATGACGAGCTCCGGCTCGTGCACGCACGTGGCCGCCAGGCCGGCGCGCAACCCGCATATCTTGCGGGAGCATGTCCATTTCGAGCGACGCCGCATCGCTGAGTCCGAATCGCTCCAGAATCGCGTCGACCGCCCGGCGCGGTGTGCATTTGTAGTAGGACGCGTAGGCGACGAAGTCGTGGGTCGACAGCCCCGACGCCCACGCGAATCGCGCGGGCAGCAGCCCGATCCGGGCGCGCACCACGCGCCGCCCGGCCCGCCGGGTCACGTCGTGGCCCAGCACCTCCAGGTCGCCCCTCGACGGCCTTCGCAGGGTCGCCAGCGTCTCCAGCAGCGCCGACCTGGCAGGCCCGGCCGGGCCTGCCAGGCCCACGACCCCATGTGTCACCTCGAACGTGGTGGGACGCAGCAACCACCGCCTGCCGCGGCGGATCCCCAGGCCCCGTGCCACGATCGCGGAAAAATCCCCGATCATAATTACCCCCCGAATTGGCGACGCGTGCGCGAGGGCCGGGGGCGATCACCGCGCTGAACGGTTGCGTGGACGCCCCTCTTTGCCGTCGTCCGCACGCGTCGACAATGGAACTATAACTTGCCTTGATGATGAGTGTCAGCGTTCCTTTGTCGGCCGCCGGGATTGCGGCTGATTCGCGGTGATTAGCAGGGCGGACGCGGCGATATCAAGCGTGATTCGGCGGATCCGGGGCCGGTGGGGCGATAGCGTATGTGAGTGGCCAAGCCGCTCAACCTGCCTTTCGATCCGATCGCCCGTGCCGGAGATCTCTGGGAGCGTCGCTGGGGGCGGTCGCCCGCCATGCTCGCGGTGACCTCCATCATGCGGGCGCAGGCCATCCTCATCGCCGAGCTCGACGCCCTGCTGAAGCCGTACGGCCTCACCTTCGCCCGGTACGAGGCCCTGGTGCTGCTGACGTTCAGCCGCAAGGGCGCGCTGCCCCTGTCGAAGATGGGCGAGCGGCTGATGGTGCACCCGACGAGCGTCACCAACACGATCGACCGGCTCGAGCGCCAGGGGTACGTCCGGCGCCGCCCCAACCCCCGCGACGGCCGCGGCGTGCTCGCGGAGATCACCGACAGCGGCCGGGAGACGGTCGAGCGCGCCACGGCGGACCTGCTGGCCGCGGACTTCGGCATGGGTGCGTACGGCGACGGCGAACTGGACCAGATCGTCGACGTGCTACGCGGCCTCCGCATCGCCGTAGGCGACTTCCAGGACTGAGAAGGGCACCCTGCTCGATTGCGCTCGCTCCGCGAGCGCGGTTCGCGGCGCCCCACACGCCGTCCTCCCTCGTCTGGTCGCTGCGCTCCCGGCGCTCCTCGGTCCAGATGACGCGCGCCGCTCACGGGAGTGGTTGGCGGCCAGATACTAGGACATCCTAGTATCTAGGAAGTCAGGTCGGCCTGAGGAGCGCTCATGGACATCCGGGACATCGAAGAGGGCCGCCGTCGTTGGCAGGCCCGGTACGACGCCTCCCGCCGCCGCGACGCGGACTTCACGACGCTTTCCGGCGTCGAGGTCGAGCCGGTGTACGGGCCGCCCGCCGCCGACCCGCGGTTCGAGCGCATCGGCTGGCCGGGGGAGTTCCCCTACACGCGCGGCCTGTACGCGACGGGCTATCGCGGGCGCACCTGGACGATCCGGCAGTTCGCGGGGTTCGGCAACGCCCGGCAGACCAACGAGCGGTACAAGATGATCCTCGGCGCGGGCGGCGGCGGCCTGTCGGTCGCGTTCGACATGCCGACGCTCATGGGCCGTGACTCCGACGAGCCGAAGTCGCTCGGCGAAGTCGGCCACTGCGGCGTCGCCATCGACTCCGCCGCCGACATGGACGTCCTGTTCGACGGCATCCCGCTGGGCGACATCACGACGTCGATGACGATCTCCGGGCCCGCGGTGCCGATCTTCTGCATGTACCTCGTGGCAGCGGAACGCCAGGGCGCCGATGTCCACGGTCTCGACGGCACGCTGCAGACCGACATCTTCAAGGAGTACATCGCGCAGAAGGAGTGGCTGTTCGCGCCGGAGCCGCACCTGCGCCTCATCGGCGACCTGATGGAGTTCTGCGCCGCCGAGATCCCCGCGTACAAGCCGCTCAGCGTCTCCGGCTACCACATCCGGGAGGCCGGCTCCACGGCCGCCCAGGAGCTGGCGTTCACGCTCGCCGACGGCTTCGGGTACGTGGAGCTGGGCCTGTCGCGCGGGCTCGACGTCAACGCCTTCGCGCCCGGCCTGTCGTTCTTCTTCGACTCCCACGTCGACTTCTTCGAGGAGATCGCGAAGTTCCGTGCCGCGCGGCGGATCTGGGCGCGCTGGCTGCGCGACGTGTACGGCGCGACGTCGGAGAAGGCTCAGTGGCTGCGGTTCCACACCCAGACCGCCGGGGTGTCACTGACCGCCCAGCAGCCCGACAACAACGTCGTGCGCACCGCCATCGAGGCCCTCGCCGCCGTGCTCGGTGGCACGAACTCCCTGCACACCAACGCCCTCGACGAGGTCCTCGCCCTGCCGAGCGAGAAGGCCGCCGAGATCGCCCTGCGCACCCAGCAGGTGATCATGGAGGAGACCGGCGTGGTCAACGTCGTCGACCCGCTCGGCGGCTCCTGGTACGTCGAGGCGCTCACCGACCGCCTCGAGGAGGAGGCCGAGCGCATCTTCGCGCGGATCAAGGACATGAGCCCGGACGGCTCCATGACCGGCGGCATCCTGCGCGGCATCGAGGACGGCTGGTTCATGGCCGAGATCGCCGACGCCGCGTTCACGTACCAGCAGCAGCTGGAGAAGGGCGAGAAGAAGATCGTCGGCGTGAACTGCCACACCCAGAGCATCGAGGAGCCGCTGGAGATCCTGCGGGTCGGCCACGAGGTCGAGCGGGAGCAGAACCGCCTCCTCGCGGAGCGGCGCGCGGCCCGGGACCGTACGGCCGTCGAGGCGGCGCTGCGGCGGATGACCGAGGTGGCCCGGACCGACGACAACCTGATCCCCGCCATGCTGGACGCCGTACGGGCCGAGGCGACCCTCGGCGAGATCTGCGGCGCGCTGCGGGAGGAGTGGGGCGACTACTCCGAGCCCGCCCGCTTCTGACGGTCGGCTACTCCGAGCCCGCCTGCTTCTGACGGTCGGCTACTCCGAGCCCGCCCGCTTCTGACGGCTCCGAGCCCGCTTCCTTCTCTCGACCGGTTGCTCCGAGCCCACCCGTTTCCGGCGGCCGGTCGGGCTCATCCCCGGTGACGTGGGAGATTCTCCGCGGTCGCGCCTCATTCGCGCGCCCGTGGAGCGGGCTGGATCGATCACCTGGCGGGCGCGCGTATTCGTTCGGCGGCGCATGCGGCAGGATGGACTCATGACGTCATCGGACTTCTCGTTGCACGGTGCGATCGACCTCGGTGCGCGACGTGCCGCGGCGCAGAAACAGCAGCAGCGCGCCGCCTCGGGTGACTCGGGTCCCTCGGGGGACTCGGGAGGCTCTCCTCACGTCATCGACGTGACCGACGCGACGTTCAACACCGAGGTCGTCGAGCGGTCCCGCAGCGTGCCGGTGCTCATCGACTTCTGGGCCGACTGGTGCCAGCCGTGCAAGCAGCTCGGCCCGATCCTGGAGAAGCTCGCGGCCGAGGCGGCCGGCAGCTGGGTGCTCGCCAAGGTCGACATCGATGCGAACCCCGCCCTGGCCCAGCAGCTCTCCCGGATGGGCGTCCAGGGCATCCCGTTCGTGGCCGCCGTGGTCGCGGGCCAGATGCTCCCCGTCCTCAACGGCGCCGCGCCCGAGTCGCAGGTGCGCCAGGTGCTGGACCAGCTCTTCGACGCGCTCCGCCAGCAGGGCCTGCTGCCCGAGGGCGCCGGGCCCGAGGTCGCCGAGCAGCCGGCTGCCGATCCGCTGGAGATCGAGGCGGAGGCCGCGCTCCAGCGGGGCGACCTCGACGCGGCCGGCGCGGCCTTCGGCCGGATCCTGGAGACCAGCCCGAACGACCCGTTCGCCAAGAGCGGCCTGGCCCTCGTCGAGCTCCAGCGCCGTGCGCAGTCCTACGACCCGGCCGCCGTGCGCAGGGACGCCGCCGAGCGCCCCGGGGACGCGGCCGTCCAGGTCAAGGCCGCGGACCTGGAGCTGGTCGAAGGACGGGTCGAGGAGGCCTTCGACCGGCTCATCGGCACCGTGCGCCGCACCTCCGGGGACGAGCGGGACACCGCCCGCAAGCACCTGGTCGCGCTGTTCGAGGTGCTTCCGCCAGACGACCCGCGCGTGGGCCACGCCCGGCGAAAGCTCGCCTCGGCGCTGTTCTAGTGTCATGAGATGAGCGTGTGATGGCCGTAGTCGTCACGATCTCCGCGGCGTTCGGGGCCGGTGGCAGCGTCATCGGTCCCGCCGTCGCCGAGCGCCTCGGCGTGCCGTTCGTCGACCGGGCCATCCCCTACACCGTGGCCGCCGACATCGGCTGCTCACTGGAAGAGGCGCTCGTCCACGACGACCGCGCCGAGCACGGCCTCGGCCGCATCCTGGCCAACGCCGCTCGCCTGCCGAACGTCACGCTCGGCGGCATGGACGTCTACCTGCCGCAGCGCGGCGTGGTCCCCGAAGAGGAGTTCGTCACACGCACCGAGCAGGTGATCAAGGAGATCGCCGACCGGGGTGAGGGAGCGGTGATCCTCGGACGCGCCGCGCAGAAGGTGCTCGCCGGGCGGCCCGCGACGCTGCACGTCCGGCTCGACGGCCCCCGCGAGCGGCGGATCGCCCGCATCGAGGAGTCGATGGAGGTCTCCGCCGAGGAGGCCGAGCGCCTCCTGGACGACAACGACCGGGCGCGCACCGCGTACGTCAAACACTTCTACCGGGCAGACCCGGCGGATCCCGGCCTTTATCATCTGGTCATCGACAGTACGCGGCTGGCCGCGGGGGCCTGCGCCGACATCGTGGTGACGGCGGCGCACGCGATCAGCTGACCTCACCATCACCTCCGCACGCAGGGATGACACCATTGGCGTGCGGAGTCTCGCCTCACGAAGGAGCAGTTGACGTGGCCACCGTGCCGAGCGTGTCATATTCGATCACCGTCCGACTCGAGGTCCCCGCGGGGGGCAAGGCCGTGAGCCAGCTCACCGGAGCGGTGGAGGGCGCCGGCGGCATCGTCACGGCGCTCGACCTGACCCCGGCCGGTCACGACCGGCTCCGCATCGACGTCACCTGCGCCACCCGCGACACCGAGCACGCCCAGGAGATCGTCGACGCCCTCGAGCAGCTCGACGGAGTCACGATCCACAAGGTGAGCGACCGCACCTTCCTGATGCACCTCGGCGGGAAGATCGAGATGCAGTCGAAGGTGCCGCTGCGCAACCGTGACGAGCTGTCGATGGCCTACACCCCCGGCGTCGCGCGGGTGTCGCTGGCCATCGCCCGCAACCCGGAGGACGTCCGGCGGCTGACCGTCAAGCGCAACAGCGTCGCGGTGATCACCGACGGGTCCGCGGTGCTCGGCCTCGGCAACATCGGGCCGGAGGCGGCACTGCCGGTCATGGAGGGCAAGGCGGCGCTGTTCAAGCGGTTCGCCGGCATCGACGCGTGGCCGATCTGCCTCGACACGCAGGACACGGACGAGATCGTCCGTACAGTCCAGATCCTCGCGCCGGCGTTCGGCGGCATCAACCTCGAGGACATCTCCGCGCCCCGCTGCTTCGAGGTCGAGCGCCGGCTCCGCGACCTGCTGGACATCCCCGTCTTCCACGACGACCAGCACGGCACCGCGATCGTCGTGCTGTCCGCGCTGACCAACGCCCTGCGCGTCGTCGGCAAGGACCTCGCCGACGTGCGCATCGCCATGGCCGGGGCCGGCGCCGCCGGCACCGCCGTCCTCAAGCTGCTCCTGCACGCCGGCGCCAAGCACGTCGTCGTCTGCGACATGCACGGCGCGGTGCACTCCGGCCGCGACGACCTCGACGACTCCCTGCGCTGGATCGCCGAGAACACCAACCCCGAGGGCTACGACGGTGACCTGCGCGGAGCGGTCCGCGGCGCCGACGTCTTCGTCGGCGTGTCCGCCCCCGGCATCCTCACCGGCGACGACATCGCCACGATGAACGACGGCGCCGTGGTCTTCGCGCTGGCCAACCCCGACCCGGAGGTCGACCCGGCCGCGGCCCGCGAGCACGCCGCCGTGGTCGCCACCGGCCGCAGCGACTACCCCAACCAGATCAACAACGTGCTCGCCTTCCCCGGCGTCTTCCGCGGGCTGCTGGACGCCCAGAGCCGTACGGTCACGCTGGAGATGCTGCACGCGGCCGCGCAGGCGCTCGCCGACGTGGTCACCGACGGGGAGCTCGGCCCGAACTACATCGTGCCGAGCGTCTTCCACCCGGACGTCGCCCACGCCGTCGCCGCCGCCGTCCAGAAGGCCGCCACCGCGACCAAGTGAGGCATCCCCCGCCGCCGAGCAGGTGTCGGCGGCGGGGCGACGCGTTGAACGGCGCTCGTTCCGTGAGCGCCGTACGCAGGCGCCGATGCGCCCGCGTACGGGGGTCAGTGGGTGTCGTCGAACATCTTGTCGCGGCGGCGCGGCCACTGGCGGCCGTACCAGAAGATGATGATGCCGGTGAGCATGGCGGCGATGCCGGTCGCGACCCGGGCGACGATCATCCCGCTGTCGGCGCCGGTGTGGGGCAGAGTCTGGTCCGAGGTCTTGTGGACGCAGTTCGCGTGCCGGTCGACACTGTCGACCGGCAGGTTGCGCCAGGTCACGGCGACGGTCGTCGTGTGGTCCTCTTTGACGTTGACGCTCGACCTGCGGGTCGCCCCCGCCGGGATGCGATCCGCCACCGAGATCGATCCGTCGGTCAGGATGGCGTAGTCCTGGGCCTGCGCGCTGCCGTTGACGACCGACACCAGGACCGTACGGCCGGGGCACCGGACCTTGCTGATCTGCACCTTGAGCGGCGCCGACGCGCTGACGGTCGGCATCGGCTCGGTGGTCGAGTGCCGGGTGGAGGTGTGCGAGGGGGAGGCCTTGTGCGTCGGCCGGGAGCTCTTGGTCGGACGCGGCGTCGTGCTGGCGGAGACGCTGGGCGAGGGGGTGCCACCGGCGAGCGTTCGCGATGACGACGAGTTCGCGACCATCGGGAAGACGATCAGCGCCCCGACGATGAAGAACGCGGCCGCTATCGCGACCCTGGACCACGGCATCGCATCCTCCGGGGGGGTGATGATCTACGCCGGTATTCTGCCGATTACCCACGCTCCTCGCGCGCGTAACCGACCGACCCGACCGTCCTGTGTTCCCTCCGCCCTCGAGCAAAGCATGATGAAGACATGGACGACGGCATTTCCACCGGCAGGCTGCTCGTAGCGACGCCGCAGTTGGTCGACCCGAACTTCCGGCGCAGCGTGGTGCTGATCGTGGAGCACGAGGAGGAGGGCGGCACGCTCGGTGTCGTGCTCAACCGGCCGACCGAGGTGCCGGTCGATCAGATACTGCCGCCCTGGTCGGAGCTGGTCACCGGGCCTTCGGTGGTGTTCCAGGGCGGGCCGGTGGCGCTCGACAGCGCGCTCGCCCTGGCGCATGTTCCGGGCACCGACGAGCCGCTCGGCTGGCGGGCGCTGAACGGCAGCCCGGCGGTGGCCAGAGTCGGCCTCGTCGACCTGGACATCCCGCCGGAGATCCTCGCGCCGGAGGTCATCCGGTTCCGGGTCTTCGCCGGATACGCCGGCTGGGGGACCGGCCAGCTTCGGTCAGAGATCGAGGAGGGCGC
Organism: Actinoallomurus acanthiterrae; assembly: GCF_054775715.1. Taxonomy (NCBI): domain Bacteria; kingdom Bacillati; phylum Actinomycetota; class Actinomycetes; order Streptosporangiales; family Thermomonosporaceae; genus Actinoallomurus; species Actinoallomurus acanthiterrae. Next base: position 2,267,359 of record NZ_BAAHCO010000001.1, read on the forward strand.
CTGGTACGTCCTTCCGGCGGAGTCCGGAGACGTCTTCGCCGAGGACCCGGACGGGCTGTGGCCCGCCGTTCTGCGCCGTCAAGGCGGCGAACTCGCCTTCGTGGCGACGTTTCCCGAGGATCCGTCACTAAACTGAGCACGTGAGTACGAAGATCCTTCCTGAGAGCGACACCAGGCCTGATCTCTCCCACGGCGATGGTGATCACGAGCGGTTCGCGCACTACGTGCAGAAGGAGAAGATCATGGAGAGTGCCGTCAGCGGCACTCCCGTGATCGCGCTCTGCGGCAAGGTCTGGGTGCCCAACCGCGATCCGAAGAAATATCCGGTGTGTCCGGAGTGCAAGGAGATCTACGAGTCGATGGCCGCCGGCGACGGCGAAGAGTGATCGTCAAATCGGCGTGAAGGACCCGCGCGTCGGGCGTCGCCTGACGGCCTGAAGGCTAGCCTCTCCGTCTCGGGGGGATCATGATGAGACGGAGAGGTCTGAGCGGGCTCTTCGGCGTCGTCCTGGCGTCGTGCGCCGCCATACCCGGGAGCCCCGGCGGCCGGCGTACGGGACGGCGTCCTCGTGCGCCCGCCGTACGACGACGGCCCGGCCGGAGCGGCCCACGGACGGCGACACGCTGACCCCGGACCAGATCGGGGCGATGCTGCACGACTTCGCCGCCCGGCTCCACGCGCGGTACGGCACCACCGACGAGCGCGCGCTGGCGGCCGCTCACCGGATTCCGCCGCGGATCGTGGTCCCACTGTGGTTTCACGTGCTCACCGACGGCCAGAACGGCCGGCTGTCACGCGCCGCCGTGGAGCAGCAGGTGGCCGTCCTCAACGCGGCCTACGGCGGTCGGCCGGCGGGTGCGGCGCGGTCCACCGCCAGGAGGGTTCAGGCCGCCGACACGGGGGTGTCCTTCCGGCTCGACGGAGCGGACGAGACGACCAACGTCCAGTGGTTCCAGCGGCCGCACGACTACCGGATACCGATCGAGGCGGCGCTCGCGCGGGGCGGGCCCGGCACGCTGAACCTCTACACCGCCGCGGTCGGCTTCGACATGCTCGGGTTCTCGACGTTCCCGCAGTGGGCTCGGGGCCGCCCGGGCCTCGGCGGCGTCGTGGTCGACTACCGGAGCCTGCCCGGCGGGTCGTTCCCGCACTTCAACCGCGGGCTCACCGCGGTACATGAGATCGGTCACTGGCTCGGGCTGTTCCACACGTTCGAGAACGGCTGCCAGCCGCCGGGCGACGGCGTCGACGACACGCCGTACGAGGCGCTGCCCACCATCGGCTGCCCGGCGTCCAAGGACACCTGCCCGGCCCCCGGCGCCGACCCGATCCACAACATCATGGACTACGGCTTCGACAGCTGTATGTGGGAGTTCACACCCGGCCAGGGCCGGCGGATCCGCGCGATGCTGGCCGTGTACCGGATCGGCGTCCCCGCCTCGGCGGCCCGCCAGGCGACATACCGGTGACAGCGCGGTGCGACAGGGGTAACGAGGGTTCCAAGGGTCTCGGACATCACTCGACGCGGGGCCCGTCCTGTCAGTCGGGCGCGGTAGCCTCTTTTCACCGTGAGCACGTTCGCCGCATCAGACACCCCACCCGCGCTGCCCGACCGGGCACCGTGGGGCACCGCGACAGCGCTGCGTGCCTGGCAACAGGGGGCCCTGGAGGAATACTTCCGCACCGGACCGCGCGACTTTCTGGCGGTCGCGACGCCCGGAGCCGGTAAGACGACGTTCGCCCTGCGCCTCGCCGTCGAGCTTCTGCACCGCAAGGCCATCGCCCGCATCACCGTCGTCTGCCCGACCGAGCACCTGAAACGGCAGTGGGCCGACTCGGCCGCCCGCGTCGGCATCAAGATCGACCCGGAGTTCAAGAACTCCCAGGGCCGTACGGCCAAGGACTTCCAGGGCGTCGCCGTGACGTACGCCCAGGTCGCCGCGCACCCCGCGCTGCACCGCAACCGCACCGAGACGCAGAAGACCCTCGTCATCCTCGACGAGGTCCACCACGCGGGCGACGGCCGCTCCTGGGGCGACGCCATCCGCGAGGCGTTCGAGCCGGCCGCCCGGCGGCTGTCGCTCAGCGGCACGCCGTTCCGCACCGACATCAACCCGATCCCCTTCGTGCTGTACGAGGAGGGCCCGGACGGCGTCCGCCGCAGCCGCGCCGACTACACCTACGGATACGGCCCCGCGCTCGCCGACGGGGTCGTCCGCCCGGTGATCTTCCTGGCGTACGCCGGCGACATGCGCTGGCGCACGCGCGCCGGGGACGAGATCACCGCCAGCCTGAGCGACCCGCTCACCCAGGACCAGACCGCCCAGGCGTGGCGCGCCGCGCTCGACCCGAAGGGCGACTGGATCAAACAGGTGATCGCCGCCGCCGACCGGCGGCTCACCGAGGTGCGCCGGGGGGTCCCCGACGCCGGCGGCCTGATCATCGCGTCGGACCACGAGGCCGCGCGGGCGTACGCCAAGATGATCCGCGAGATCACCAACACCAAGGCGACCGTCGTCCTGTCCGACGACCCGACGGCGAGCAAGAAGATCAAGCAGTTCGCCGGCTCGGAGGACCGCTGGATGGTCGCGGTGCGGATGGTGTCCGAGGGCGTCGACATCCCGCGCCTCTGCGTCGGCGTCTACGCCACCTCGACCTCGACACCACTGTTCTTCGCGCAGGCGATCGGCCGTTTCGTCCGAAACCGTAAGCGCGGCGAGACGGCGTCGGTGTTCCTGCCGTCCGTGCCCACGCTGATGGGGCACGCGGCCGAGATGGAGACCGAGCGCGACCACGTCCTCGACCGGCCGGTCCGCGAGGACGGCCTCGACGACGACCTGATCGCCGAGGCCAACCGGCAGCGCGACAACCCCGACGTCGGCGAGGAGCTGCCGTTCGAGACGGTCGAGGCGTCGGCGACGTTCGACCGGGTGGTGTTCGACGGCGGCGAGTTCGGCATGACCGCCGCACCCGGATCGCCCGAGGAGGAGGACTTCCTCGGCATCCCCGGCCTGCTGGACCCGGACCAGGTCGCCAAGCTGCTGAAGCAGCGGCAGGCCGAGCAGCTCGCCGCCCAGCGGAAGACCAAGGGCACGGGCGAGGGCGTGACGCCCGAGGATCACACCGCCGCCGAGGACCTCCACGCGCTCCGCAAGGAGCTCAACAACCTCGTCGGCGCCTGGCACCACCGCACCGGCCAGCCGCACGGAGTGATCCACGCTGAGCTCCGCAAGGTCTGCGGCGGCCCGCCCAGCGCACAGGCCAGCAGCGAGGACGTCCGCAACCGCATCGCCAAGATCCGGGAGTGGGCCGCCCGCCCAACGCCCCGCGTCCGCGACTGACCTGCCCGGCCGATTCCCTCAGCGCCTTCCGCTGGACGGACGGTGGGCACGTGCTGCAGTATTACGTAGTAGTTGTAATACGTAGTAGGGGGAGCTGTGAAGCTGAACAGCAAGGGGCAGGTCACCATCCCCGCGCCGCTGCGGGAGAAGTACGACCTCCATGAGGGCGACGAGGTCGCGGTGATCGAGGACCACGGAAGCCTGCGGATCGTCCGCGCAGAAGGGGCTGAGACGCGAGCACAGCGGATGGTCCGCCGGTTGCGCGGTAGCGCCACTGCCCGGGAGGTCGACGGTATGACGACCGATCAGCTGATGGAGCTGCTGCGTGGAGAGTGAGCGCGGCGGGCTGGTCGGCTGGTCGCGGCCACGTCCGGTCACCCTCGTCGACTCCTGCGTCCTTCTCGATTTGGCGCTGGAGGATCCGACATGGTCCGAATGGTCGGCGCATGCGCTCGTCGCGGCGGCCGACGAAGGACCGTTGGCGATCAACCCGATCATCTACGCCGAGGTGTCGCTCGGATATTCCGCCGTCGAGGACGTCGACACGTTCCTTCCCGCGGAGGACTACTTCCGAGAGCCCCTTCCGTATCAGGCGGGCTTCCTTGCCGGGAAGGCCTTTGTGAGGTACCGCCGGGCCGGTGGTGCGAAGCAGTCGCCGTTGCCGGACTTCTACATCGGTGCCCATGCCGCGGTTGCCGGCTACCGACTGCTCACTCGGGACAAAGCACGCTACGCCACCCACTTTCCGAAGGTTCCGCTCATCACTCCATGACGCGGTTTCACCTTTCTCCCGAACCGGCGCCCGCCGTGAGGTCGAGCCGTTCGTGGATCTCTTCGACGATCTTCTCGATCGGCTGGTCGATCGAGACGGTCAGCGAGTCCTCGTCCGCCTGGGGTGGTTCGAGGTCGGCGAACTGGCTGTCCAGCAGCTGCTTGGGGAAGAAGTGCCCGTGCCGCGCGGCGAGGCGCGCGGAGATCAGCTCCTTGCTGCCGTCCAGGTAGACGAGGTGGAGGTCCGGGCGGCCCTCACGCAGCAGTTCGCGATACCTGCGCTTCAGCGCCGAGCAGGTCACCACGGCGGGGTCCGTCTGCTCCTGCATCCACGCGGCGATGGCCCGCAGCCACGGCCAGCGGTCCTCGTCCGTCAAGGGGATGCCGTTGTGCATCTTCTCGACGTTCGCGGGCGGGTGGAAGTCGTCGGCCTCGGCGTACTTCCAGCCGAGCCGGCCGGCCAGCATGGCGCCGATCGTCGTCTTCCCGCTGCCGGAGACGCCCATGACGAGGACTATCGGGTTCTGCATACCCCGCAACGTACCGACAGATCAGGAAACGTGCGCGTACGGGCCCCGAGGAGCGGCCACCGGACGATCACCCTGAGAAGCGGTCACGGGACGATCGCCCTGGGGAGCGGCCTCGGGGCGATCGCTCTGGGGAGCGGCCTCGGGGCGATCGCTCTGGGGAGCGGTCACCGGACGATCGGCTGTCCGGACAGCTGGACGCCCGCGGCGCTCATCTCCTCCAGCGCCCGCTCCGTGGTCTGCTCCGCCACCCCGGCCGTCATGCCGAGCAGCACCCGGGTGGTGAACCCGGACCGTACGGCGTCGACGGCGGTGGCGCGCACACAGTGGTCGGTGGCGATGCCGACGATGTCCACCGTGTCGACCTCGTGCTTGCGCAGCCACTCGGCCAGCGGTGTGCCGTCGTCGGAGGCGCCCTCGAACCCGCTGTAGGCGGCCTCGCGTTCGCCCTTGCTGAACACCGTCTCGATCGGCGCCAGTTCGAGGTTCGGGTGGAAGTCGGCCCCCGGAGTCCCGATCACGCAGTGCGCCGGCCAGGTGCTCACGAAATCCGGCTCGTCGGAGAAGTGGTCACCCGGCTCGAGATGGAAGTCCCGGGTCGCCACGACATGGTCGTACGCCCGGCGGTTGTCCTGTATGTACGTGGAGATCGCCGTGGCCACGGCCGCCCCACCGTTCACGGGCAGTGACCCGCCCTCGCAGAAGTCGTTCTGCACATCAATGATGATCAACGCCGTGCTCACGACAGCCTCCCCGCCAGATCTCCAACGACAGGAAGTTACCCCGCCAGGGCCGGAAACATCAGCGGGCGACCTTCGAGATTTCGAACAGGACTCGTGTGCGAAAGGCGTGGAAGACGATCTCGGCGTCCGGCGAAGCATGGGTGACAGTCGATCCCCCCACCCGGGAGGCACCGTATGACGGAGGCAGGGACATGACCGCCGACGTGGGCGAGCAAGAGACCGACGCCGAACTCGCCGACGGGTTCCGCCGAGATCCGGACGTGTTCACCGCCGTCCACGACCGGTTCTTCCGCGACATCTACCGGTACGCGGCCGGGCGGCTGGACGCGCAGACGGCGGAGGACATCGCCGCGGAGACGTTCTGCGTGGCATTCCGTGATCGTCATCGGTTCGACCCGCGGCGCGGCGCGCTGCGGCCCTGGCTGTTCGGCATCGCCACCAACCTCGTGGCCCGGCACCGGCGTAAGGAGGCCCGGCACTTCAAGGCCCTCTCCCGTACGGGGGCCGAGCCGGCCGCCGACAGCCACGAGAACCGCGTCGTCGCGTCGGTGACCGCCGCCCGCATGCAGCCGCAACTGGTCAGGGCACTGACCCGGCTGTCGCCGGGCGAGCGCGACGTCGTCCTGCTCGTCGCCCTGAGCCAGCTCAGCTACGACGAGGTCGCGCAGGCGCTCGGGATCTCCAGCGGCACGGTCGGCTCCCGGCTGAACCGCGCCCGCAAGAAGCTCAAGGAGGCAATCAATGGATGAACTGACGATGCTCGCGACGGCGCTCGGCAGCCCGGAGCCGTCCCAGGAGGCCGCAGACCGCAGCCGGCACCGGCTGCAGAACACGATGCGCGGCGGCCCGGTCCGCAAGCGCAGGATCGGCTGGCTGGCCGGCGGCCTCGGCCTGACCGCGGCCACGGCGGCGACCGCGATCCTCGTGAGTACGACCGGAACGACGCACACCGCGCACCCGAACAGCCCGCCGTCGACGGCCGCGCAGTCCACGCTGTCCGCCCGGCAGATCCTCCTCGCCGCCGCCACCACCGCGGAGAAGGCGCCGGCGACCTCCGGCACGTACTGGTACACCAAGATGGAGGAGAGGGACAGCGCGAACGCCGAGCCGAGGATCGCGGAGCGGTGGACCCGCCGCGACGGCCAGGTGTGGCGCCGGGACGGCAAGACCGAGGGCGAAGTCTTTCATCAGGGCGTCCTGCCGGGATGGCCGAAGGATCGGCCGTTCGAACTGGGCACCGACTTCGTGAGCTTCCAGCAGATCCAGAAGCTGCCGACCGAAGCGGATCGACTGAAGGCGTGGCTGGCCGACTCGGCCGCGCACAGCAGCATCAGGACCAGCAGGGGCCGCCTCACCGCGGACGATCAGCGGCAAGCCGTCTTCGAGTCGCTGTTCACGCTGATCAGCACGCTGCCGACCCCGCCCAAGGTCCGTGCCGCAGCCTTCCGAGCGTTCGCCGGGTACCCGAACGTGAAGGTCGTCGGCAAGGTCGCCGACGGCGAGGCCTTGCAGTTCTCCGTATTGCCCGGAGACCGGCTCCGGATGGTCGTCGACACGAAGACCTCCCAGGTGCGCGAGACGAACTTCCTCGCCGAAGGCCTGGGAGGGCAGTTCTACACCGACGGCGGCGGAGTGAAGATCGCCACCACCTGGACCAACGACCTGCCCAAGTAACGCAACCATGTAACCGGCCCTCTCGTTGAGCGTGGGAAGTCCACCGGGGTCGCCCGCGGCGAGCTGGACTCCCGCGCTCGACGGGACGGGGCACCGAACACTTTTCCGGCGTGCGGCGAAGTGCGGGTGACAGTCGACCGTCACCGCTTCGACCCCGCAGCGCATGCCGATCCCCCAGCGCGACCGGCGCCGCGCTTTCCGCCGTCGGATCCCCCTCTTCGCCGTCGCGGGTTCCGCCCTGCCCTGAACAGGCGTGCCGGCCCCATCCGGCCGAAAGGAGACCGCCCTCCATGACGCTCCCATCCCTTTTTCCGCCCCGGGCATCGGCCCCCCAGGGTCTGCAGCGGCGGGAGAAGCGCTGGCCGGCGCTCGTACTGATCGGGGCCGGACTGGCACTGCTCCCGTGGCTGTTCGTGCTCGCGTTCGGGCTCCCGGCAACCACGGTCGCCACGCACTGGTCGACGGCCTGGGCGGGGTTCGACGGCCTGGAGGCGCTCGGCCTGATCGCCACAGGCGTGCTTCTCAGACGACGTGACCCTCGCGGCTGCCTGGCGGCGGCCGCGACCGCGCCGCTGCCGGTCGTGGACGCCTGGTTCGACGTGGTCACGGCCACACCGGGCGGCGACCGAGCCACGTCCGTGGCGATGGCGGTGTTCCCTGAGCTGCCCCTGGCGATCACCTGCACCGTCCTGGCCATCAGGACGTTCCCGCGCCGGGATCGCGCGCCGATCCTTCCCCGGAGCATCTGACGCTCCGGCTTCCCCTCACCCACGACTCATCGGAGGAGACATGACCGTACTGACCGCTCGCCGTACCCGCTGGGGACTGGCCGCCGCCGGCGGCGCCGCGGCGGCAGCGTGGTGGTTCGGCGACCGGGCGCCCTATCCGTACGCGCAGCGGGGCCTGCTCGACATTCCGCTGCCGTACCTGACCTGCGCCGGTCTCGATGAGGTGCTCCGCCCCCGCCCCGGCGAACGGATCCTCGAGATCGGTCCCGGCACCGGGCTGCAGTCGCTGCACGTGGCACCGCAGCTCGGCCCGGCGGGCCGGCTCGACGTCGTCGACATCCAGCCGGAGATGCTCGACCACGTGACCCGCCGCGCCGAGGAGCGCGGCATCACGAACATCACCGCGACGGAGTCCGACGCCCGGACCCTGCCGTTCGCCGAGGAGACCTTCGACGGCGTCTACCTCGTCACCGCGCTGGGCGAGATCCCCGAGCCGGAGCGGGTCCTTCAGGAGGCCGCGCGAGTGCTGGCACCGACGGGACGGCTGGTGGTGGGGGAGTTCTTCGACCGCCACTGGATTTCGTTCGGCCGACTCCACCGCCTCGCCGACGCGTCAGGCCTCCACCTGGAGAAACGGCGCGGCCCGACCATGGCGTACCTGGCCCGCTTCCAGCCCTGCCGCCGGCCGCACCCGGTCCCCGTCCCGGCCTGACGCGAGGGCCGCGTCCTGATGGGCCGGGCCTCCTGCGGTGTGCCGCCGGCAGGATCTCGTTCCTCCTGGCGGCACGGCGTGAACGTCAGGAGCCGTTGACGAAAGTCGTCGGGATGGCGACCTCGCCGCGGGAGAGCTGGAACGCGGACGGCGGGAGCTCCGCCAGCGCGCGTTCGTGATGGTCCCGGGCCTCACTCAGGGGCTCGCGGGCGACGATCTCGCCGTCGACGACGAGGGGCGTCAGCAGCGGCCGGTCGTACGGGCCGGGGGTCGGCTCGCTCGTCGAGACGACCTCGGCGATGGCTCTGCCGTTCTCGTCGCGGTGGCGGACGGCCCACTTGCGCCCGCCCTTGCTGGGCTTGCCGACCGAGGACTTGGCGACCGGGCGCAGCGGCCCGTCGTCCGTCTGGGCGCGGGCCACCAGCTTGTAGACGAGCGACGCGGTCGGCGCGCCGGAGCCGGTGACCAGCGAGGTGCCGACGCCGTACCCGTTGACAGGGGAGGCGGCGAGGGCGGCGATCGAGTACTCGTCGAGGTCGCCCGTGACGATGATCCGGGTCTTGGGCGCGCCGAGGTCGTCGAGCTGCTCGCGGACCTCGCGGGCCATCTCCTTCAGGTCGCCGCTGTCGATGCGGACGGCCCCGAGCTCCGGCCCGGCGAGCTCGACGGCGACCGCGACCGCTCGTGGCACGTCGTAGGTGTCGACGAGCAGGGTCGTTCCGGAGCCGAGCGCGTCGAGTTGCGCCTGGAAGGCGTGGCGTTCGCTGTCGTGCAGCAGAGTGAAGGCGTGCGCGCTCGTGCCCGCGGTGGGTACGCCGTAGGTGCGCCCTGCTTCGAGATTCGATGTGGATCGAAAGCCGGCGAGGTAGGCTGCGCGAGCGGCGGCCACGCCGGCCATCTCGTGCGTGCGCCGGGATCCCATTTCGATGATCGGGCGGTCGGCGGCGGCGCGTACCATTCGGGAGGCAGCGGAGGCGATCGCACAGTCATGGTTGAGGATCGACAGCGAGAGCGTCTCGAGGATCACCGCTTCGGCGAAGCTGCCCTCGACGACGAGGATCGGCGAGCCGGGGAAGTAGCAGTCGCCCTCCGCGTAACCCCAGATGTTCCCGGAGAACCGGTACGACTCCAGCCACGCGGCGGTCGGCTCGTCGACGATGTTCTGGGAGGTGAGGTACTCCAGCTCGGGTCCGCCGAACCGGTACGACTCCAGTGCCTCGAGCAGCCGTCCCGTGCCGGCGACGACGCCGTAGCGGCGGCCGGGCGGCAACTGCCGGGCGAAGACCTCGAAGATCGCTCGGCGGTCCGCGGTGCCGGCGGTCAGGGCACCCTGGAGCATGGTGAGTTCGTAGCGATCGGTCAACAGCGCCGTCGAATGATCCACGAGGGGCAGATTACGGTGTGGTGTGTAGACCATGTGCGGGCAGCACCCCGGAAGGAGGCATTGAAGTGACAACGGCTCCCGTCGAGCTCGATCGGCCGGACGCCGCCGAAGATGTACGTCCGGACCGTCCGTGGGTGTCGATCGTCTGGAACGACCCCATCAACCTCATGTCGTACGTGACGTACGTGTTCCAGGCTGTCTTCGGCTATTCGAAGAAGAAGGCCGAGAAGTTGATGCTCGATGTGCATCACAAGGGCCGTGCCGTCGTCTCGAGCGGTACGCGGGAAGAGATGGAGCGGGACTGCGAGATCCTGCACTCTTACGGCTTGTGGGCCACGGTCCGGCAGGATGTCTGAGATGAACACCTGGTTCACCGGAGTCCACGGCGGTGGCGTGCGGCTGAGGATGACGCGGGAGGAGGCCTCCGTCGTCCACGCGCTGGTCGCCCAGCTGCTCGATCTGCTCGGCGGGCCCTCACCCGGTATGCGGGACGACGGCCTGCCCAACCTCAGCTTCTCGGAGAACACCACCGTCTCCGACGATCCGGTGCTTGCCCGGCTGTTCCCCGACGCCTATCAGGATGATCAGGCGGCGTCGGCGGAGTTCCGGCGCTACACCGAGGGGACCCTGCGCGACGACAAGCGGGCGGCCGCCGAGCTGGTGCTCAAGACCCTCGGCGAGGGCGGGGACATCCTCCTGGAGGCCGAACAGGCCCAGGTGTGGCTGCGGTCGCTCAACGATCTGCGCCTCGCCCTGGGCACCCGCCTGGAGATCACCGAAGAGTCGCTCGAGCGGAACCGCTCGCTGGACTGGAACGATCCGCGCTCCGCGCCCTTCGCCGCCTACGACTGGCTCACCTATCTCCAAGAGGACCTTGTACGAGCCCTTTGGTAACCATCGTCCGTGGATGATGGTTAATTGGCCGGTTATCGCTCTTTCGTCGCCGAGTGCCTTGGTATTTTGGCGTCGCCGCCGGACACCGCGCTGGGAGGAACAGGTGTGACCGCCACCGACTCCGTCGATGTGCTCGTCCACCGAGCCCTGCTCTACGGCCATGAGGACGAGTTCCTCGCCGTGACGATCCCCTTCCTGCGTGAGAGCCTGTCCCAGGGCGGCCGCCCGGTCGTGATCAGCGAGCGCGCCCGGCTCTTACGCCGCAGGCTCGGCCGCCAGGCCGCCCGGATGGAGTTCATCGACGCGTCCTGCTGGTTCGGCGTGCCCAGCCCGTACCTTGACGGCCTACCTCGCGCACGCGCGCGAGCACTGGTGGCCGCGCGGCACCCTGTACCTCGTCGCGGAGCCCGTCTGGCGGGCCCGCACCCGGCCGGAGATCCGGGAGTGGGGCCGGCTGGAGTCGCTGCTCAACGTCGCGTTCGCCGACACCCCGACCCGTCTCCTGTGCGCGTACGACGTGCGCTCGCTGCCGCCCGAGGCCGCCGAGGACGTGAGCCGGACCCACCCCGAGCTCGTCGGCGCCACCGGGAGCCGGCACAGCACGTCATTCACCGACCCGGCGGTCTTCTACGCCGAACGCAACCGGACCCCGCTCTCCCCGCCCGCCGAGCCGGTGATGAGCCGGGGGTTCTCGGGGGAGGACCTGACCGGGCTGCGGGCCTTCGTCGCGGCGGCGGCCGACCGCCACCGGCTGCCCCGCGAGCGTTCCCTCGCCCTGGTGCAGTCGGTCAACGAGATCGCCGCCTACGTCGTGCGCAACGGCGGAGGATCCGGGTCGGTGTGGATCTGGTTCGCGGACGGCACGCTGATCTGCGATGTCGTGGGCGCCGGCGCGCCCCTCGACGACCGGTTCCTCGGCTACTTCCCGCCCACGCCGTACCGGCCCGCGGGCGCCGGCATGTGGGCGGTCCGGCAACTGTGCGACCTGGTCGAGATCCGGTCCGGAGCCGACGGCTCGGTCGTCCGACTGCACATGGGCCGCGATCCCCGCTGACCGGCTGCACATGGGCCGCGATCCCCGCTGACCGGCTGCACATGGGCCGCGATCCCCGCTGACCCGTTCGCGCGTGGGACGTGATCCCCGCTGACCCGTTCGCGCGTGGGACGTGATCCCCGCTGACCCGTTCGCGCGTGGGACGTGATCCCCGCTGACCCGTTCGCGCGTGGAACACGATCCCCGCTGACCCGTTCGCCCGCCCGCTTGGGGCGACGGCGGCCGTCGATACGCTGTGCGCATGCTCACCATCGAACGGGCCATCGTCGACCAGATCGTCGCCCACGCGCGCGCCGACCACCCCGACGAGGCGTGCGGCGTCGTCGCCGGAGCCGTCGGCTCCGATCGGCCGTCCCGGTTCATTCCGATGGCGAACGCCGAGCGTTCCCCGACCTTCTACCGATTCGACTCGATGGAGCAGTTCAAGGTGTGGCGGGAAATGGACGACCGCGACGAGGAGCCGGTCGTGATCTACCACTCCCACACCGCCACGGAGGCCTACCCCTCCCGTACGGACCTCTCCTACGCCTCGGAGCCGAACGCGCACTACGTGCTGGTGTCCACCCGCCACGACGACGAGACGGAGTTCCGCTCCTACCGGATCGTCGACGGCAAGGTGGACGAGGAGGAGGTCCGCGTCGTCGAGTCGTACGAAACGGACTCGGTAGACTGAGCCCCGTGACGACGATGACGGAGCGCCCGAACTCGGCCCGCCTCGTCACGCCCGTGCAGAACTTCCTCTTCGGCCACTCCCGCGCCGAAGTCGTCTACGACTGTCGCCAGGGCTGACTCCCCCAGCCCGGAATCCCCGCGCATCCGGCCGCGTTGAGCCATGCCGGGACCGTACGACGAAGGAGCACACTCGCGATGGCGATCGAAGTTCGTATTCCGACGATCCTGCGTAACTTCACCGATGGGGCGAAGGCGGTCGAAGGTGGCGGTGCCACCCTCGACGAGCTGTTCGCCGACCTGGAGTCCCGGCACCCCGGCCTGCGCGGCCGGCTGGTCGACGAGAAGGGCCTGCGGCGCTTCGTCAACGTCTACCTGAACGACGAGGACGTCCGCTTCCTGGGCGGCCTGGAGACCAAGGTCTCCGATGGCGACACCGTGACGGTGCTGCCCGCCGTCGCCGGCGGCTGACGTGCGCTTCGACTCTCTGCTCGACTCCCTCGGCCGTACGCCGCTGGTCGGGTTGCCCCGGCTGTCACCCTCGCCCGAGGTGCGGCTGTGGGCCAAGCTCGAGGACCGCAACCCGACCGGCTCGGTCAAGGACCGCCCCGCCTTCTGGATGATCGCCAAGGCGGAGAAGGAGGGGCTGCTCGCCCCGGGCCGGACCATCCTGGAGCCCACCTCCGGGAACACCGGCATCTCCCTGGCGATGGTGGCCAAGCTGCGCGGCTACGACATCGTCTGCGTGATGCCGGAGAACACCTCCGCCGAGCGACGGCAGCTGCTGGAGATGTGGGGCGCGCGCATCATCTTCTCCCCGGCGGCCGGCGGCTCCAACGAGGCCGTTCGCGTCGCCAAGGGGCTGGCGGAGGAGCATCCCGACTGGGTGATGCTCTACCAGTACGGCAACGAGGCCAACGCCCGCGCCCACTACGAGACGACCGGGCCGGAGCTGCTGGACGACCTGCCGTCGATCACCCACTTCGTCGCCGGGCTGGGCACCACCGGCACGCTGATGGGCGTGGGCCGCTACCTGCGGGAGCAGGTCCCCGGCGTGGCGATCGTGGCCGCCGAGCCCCGGTACGGCGAGCTGGTGTACGGCCTGCGCAACATCGACGAGGGCTTCGTGCCCGAGCTGTACGACGAGTCGGTGCTGACGACGCGCTACTCCGTGACGTCGGCGGACGCCCTTCGGCGCACGCGTGAGCTGCTCGCGCAGGAGGGCATCTTCGCCGGCATCTCCACCGGTTGCGCACTGCACGCCGCGCTCGGCATGGCGAACAAGGCCGTCAAGGCGGGCGAACGCGCCGACATCGCGTTCATCGTCGCCGACGGCGGCTGGAAGTACCTCTCGACCGGCGCGTACGGCGGCACCCTCGAGGAGGCCGAGGAGCGCCTCGAAGGCCAGCTCTGGGCCTGACCGCACGAATCACGGGCGCTTACCGAACTCGAAAGCACTTTCGGTAAGCGCCTGTGTGCGTTCCGTGTCCTTGACATACTGGGCCTATGCCCGAGGCATTGCCGAGCTGGACGGCGCACCTGCCGCGCTCGATCCCCCAGTCCCTGTCCGACCTGCACGGGCCACGCGAGGGCGTCGTCGACCTCCCCCTGGACCTGTGCTGGTCGGGACGCACGCGGTACGACGTGGGACGGTTCCCTCTGCGGGTCGCCCTCTACGAGCTGGTGATCGTCCAGGGCCTTCAAAAGCACTATCCGGAGTTCCTGAACGGCGACTACCTGATCGAGGCGTGGCCGCTCCTGCATCGGAGACTGGGCGACGGCTACGTCGAGGCGTGGGAAGGCCGTTTCCCCGAGCTAGCCAGGGCGGGCGCGTCCCCTGAGGCGTTCGAGGACGCCTTCGAGCTGTGGAAGCGGTCGCCGTGGGGATGAACCTGCCGCCTTTCCACCGGCGGCTCATCGAGGCCGGGCTTGACCTCTGTGAGGAATACGGCTTATTCCTCGCCGGGGGCTATGCGATGAAGGCCCACGGTCTGGTGGACCGGCCGAGTAAGGACATCGACTTCGCAACAGCGAACCCTCTTCCGGTCGAGGAGTTGACGGAGCGGGTTGTCGCCGGCTACCGCGCGAAGGGATTCGATGTCGTCGCCACGCCGGGCAACTATCGATTCGCCCGGGGTGAAGCGGTTCGCGGCGGAGTGGGCGCAGGACATCAACCTGCGGCTGCTGGAGGAGGAAGAGGTCGACCTCAACCTCTGACGCCGTGTGGCGCTCGTCCCATACGGGCTTATTGTCGCGGTTGTTGGCCACCGGGCCGGTAGGGTATTGAACCGAACGCGATTCTACTCGGCGATGAGGTGGGGAATGGGCGGCTTCGCTGCGGCCACGGCCGTGCGGAAGGTGGCGGACGGGCGCTACGCGGTCGACCTCGACGGGGACTACGGCTTCGAGCACGCGCTCAACGGCGGCTATCTCATGGCGGTGCTGGCCCGCGCGGCGATCGGCGAGTCCGCGCACCCGCACCCCGTCGCCACCAGCGCGAGCTTCCTTCGCACCGTGGCGGCCGGGCCCGCCGAGGTCCGGGTCGAGCCTCGCAAGACCGGGCGCACGGCCACCGTGGCCCGCGTCATCCTCGCCCAGGAGGGCCAGGACCGGGTCGAGGCGCTCATCACCACCGGCACCCTCGACGGCGACGCGGAGCCCGACTACTCGGTCGGCCAGGAGAAGATCCCCCCGGTCGAGGAGTGCCTGGCGCCCGAGGCCGACAACCCCTTCACCCGGCGGATCGACCTGCGCTACGACCCCGCCACCATGGGCTGGCTCGACGGGCGGCCCAGCGGTGTGCCCGAGATGCGCGCCCACTTGCGGCTGCGCGAGCCGTACGACCCCGACGGCGTCCTCCTCGCGCTCGCCGTCGACGCGCTGCCGCCCGTGGTGCTCAACACCAGCGCGTCCGGCTGGGCGCCGACCGTCGAGCTGACCTGGCACATGCGCGCCGTTCCCGCGCCGGGCTGGCTGGCCGTCCACGGCCGGGGCCGTCTCGTCAGCGACGGATGGTTCGACGAAGAGGTCGAGGTCTGGGACTCCACCGGACGACTCGTCGCGCAGAGCCGCCAGATCGCCCGCGTGGGCCGCGGCCGCTCTTAAAGGGGCGGGGTCGCTCTTAAAGCACTGGAAATCACAGTGTGATGTGCGGCGCATCGGGCTGCCGACGGTTCGGAGGTCTCTTAGCCTGTTGGGATCATGTCTGACGCGCCAATCGGGATCTTCGACAGCGGAGTCGGCGGCCTGACCGTCGCCCGCGCCATCCTCGACCAGTTGCCGAACGAATCGCTGATCTACGTCGCCGACACCGCGCGGTTCCCGTACGGGCCGAAGTCGATCGCCGAGCTCCGCGCCTACGCCCTCGAGGTGCTCGACCACCTCGTGGCCGAGGGCGTGAAGATGCTCGTGATCGCCTGCAACAGCGCCAGCTCCGCCGTCCTGCGCGACGCGCGGGAACGCTACGACGTCCCGGTCGTCGAGGTGATCCTGCCGGCCGTGCGCGCCGCGGTGAGCGCCAGCCGTACGGGCCACGTGGGGCTGGTGGCGACTCCTGCGACCGTGACCAGCAGATCGTACGATGACGCGTTCGCCGCTGCGCCTCATGTGACACTGACAAGTGTCGCGTGCCCGCGTTTTGTAGAGTTTGTGGAGCGGGGCATCACCATGAGCGACGAACTCCTCGACGTCGCGCGCGGCTATCTTCAGCCGGTCCTCGACGCGGGGTGCGACACCCTCATCCTCGGCTGCACGCATTACCCGTTGCTGACCGGCGTCATCTCATACGTCGCCGGTGACGGGGTAACCCTCGTATCAAGCGCCGACGAGACCGCCAAGGACGTCTACCGCGTGTTGCACGACCGTCGCCTGGCCCGTGCGGAGGGCTCTCCGGAGCCTCGCCACCGGTTCCTCGCGACCGGAGATCCCACGCCGTTCGGCGTCCTCGGCCGCCGTTTCCTCGGCCCGGAGATCGGGCTCGTCGAATCCGCGATCGTCGGCATTCCGTCCACCGCTCGTTAGGAGGTCGGCCCGTGCGGCTCACGGTGATCGGCTGTTCGGGGAGCTTCCCCGGTCCGGACAGTCCGGCGTCCTGCTATCTCGTCGAAGCCGACGGCTTCGCGATCCTGCTCGACCTCGGC
The DNA here is from genome assembly GCF_054775715.1 of Actinoallomurus acanthiterrae. Lineage (NCBI taxonomy): Bacteria > Bacillati > Actinomycetota > Actinomycetes > Streptosporangiales > Thermomonosporaceae > Actinoallomurus > Actinoallomurus acanthiterrae. Next base: position 2,283,996 of record NZ_BAAHCO010000001.1, read on the forward strand.
AGCGGAGCACTCGGTCCGCTGCAGCGCCACATCGGGCTGTACGAGATCGAGGCCGTCCTCCTGTCCCACCTGCACGCCGACCACTGCATGGACCTGTGCGGATACTGGGTCGCCCGCACGTACGCGCCGGAAGGCCCCAAGCCGCGGATCCCGGTGTACGGGCCGCAGGGCGTGGCCGACCGGATGGCGCGGGCGTACGACCTCGAACTGGACCCGGGGATGCGCCAGGCGTTCGACTTCCACACGCTGCGGCCCGGCGCGTTCCGGCTCGGGCCGTTCACCATCACGACGGCGCCGATGAGCCACCCCGTCGAGGCGTACGGCTTCCGCGTCGAGCACGGCGGCGCGGCGATCGCCTACTCCGGCGATACCGGCGAGTGCGACGAGCTCGTCGAGCTGGCTCGCGGGGTCGACCTGCTGCTGGCGGAGGCGTCGTTCCTCGATCGGCCCGATCTCCCCCCGGACCTGCACCTCAGCGCCCGTCAGGCGGGGGAGCACGCCGCCCGGGCGGGCGCGGGGAGGCTCGTCCTCACCCACCTTGTCCCTTGGAACGATTCGGCGAGCATCCTCGCCGAGGCCAAGTCCAGCGGTTACGGCGGCCCGATCGAGCTGGCCGCCCAGGGCGCCGTGTACGAGCTCTAGACCCGGGGCCGTGTACGAGCTCTGGACCGGAGCGCTGTGTACGGGCTCTGGACCGGGGTGCCGTGTGCGGGCTCTGGACCGGGGTGCCGTGTACGAGCCCTGGGCCTGCCGGGCCCGGCGGCTGGATAGGGTGACGTTCATGGCTCGCCCCGACGGTCGGTCCGCCGACCAGCTTCGTCCCGTCCGTATCCACCGCGGCTGGCTCAGCCACGCCGAGGGTTCCGTGCTGGTGGAGTTCGGTCGCACGCGTGTGCTGTGCGCCGCGTCCGTCCAGACCAGCGTTCCGCGCTGGCGGCGCGATTCGGGGCTCGGCTGGGTGACGGCGGAGTACGCGATGCTGCCGCGCGCCACCAACACCCGCAACGACCGCGAGTCGGTCAAGGGCAAGATCGGCGGTCGCACGCACGAGATCTCGCGTCTCGTCGGCCGGTCGCTGCGGGCCTGCGTCGACTACAAGGCGCTGGGGGAGAACACCATCATCCTCGACTGCGACGTGCTGGAGGCCGACGGCGGCACCCGCACCGCCGCGATCACCGGCGCGTACGTCGCCCTCGCCGACGCCGTCGCCTGGATGCGCGAGCGCAGGCTGGTGAAGACCAGCCCCCTCGTCGGTTCGGTCGCGGCGGTCAGCGTGGGCGTCATCGACGGCGAGCCGCGGCTCGACCTCTGCTACGAGGAGGACGTCGCCGCCGAGACCGACATGAACGTCGTGTGCACGGGCGACGGCCGGTTCGTCGAGGTGCAGGGCACCGCCGAGGGCCAGCCGTTCGACCGCGCCGAGCTCGACGCGCTCGTCGACCTGGCGGCGGGCGGGTGCGCCGAGCTCACCCGAATCCAGCAGGAGGCCCTCGCCTAATGAAGATCGTCCTCGCCACGCGCAACGAGGGGAAGCTCGTCGAGCTGCGCCGGATCCTGGCCGACATCGACGTGGTCGGGCTCGAGGAGTTCCCGGACGCGCCGGATGTCCCCGAGACCGAGCTGACGTTCGCGGGCAACGCGCTGTTGAAGGCGCGCGCGATCGCCGCGCACACCGGGCTGCCCGCCGTCGCCGACGACTCCGGCCTGTGCGTCGACGCCATGAACGGCATGCCGGGCGTGCTCTCCGCGCGCTGGTCCGGCCGGCACGGCGACGACCAGGCCAACCTCGACCTGCTCCTCCGGCAGCTGTCCGACGTGGCGCCCGCGTACCGCGGCGCCCGGTTCGTCTGCGTGGCCGCCATCGCGTGGCCCTCCGGCGAGGAGGAGACCGTCGAGGGCCAGCTGGACGGTGTCGTCATCGACGCGCCGCGCGGCACGGGCGGTTTCGGCTACGACCCGATCTTCGTGCCCGAGGGCGACCGCCGTACGACCGCCGAGATGGCGCCGGAGGAGAAGGACGCCATCAGCCACCGTGGCAAAGCGTTCACGGCCCTCGCGGAGCGTATCCGTACGCGACCGTAGGGTCTGGGGGCCCAATCGGTCCGCCGGAAGTTGAGCCCTGGGCCTCTACCTTCGGCCGGCCGACGCGGCGATAGTCGATGGGTATCCAACCCATCACTCACGGCTGAACCATGCCTGCCGACCTGCGGGCGTTCGGGCCGTGATCTTCGACGAAGGAATCGCCAAATGCGGAAACCGGCTGTGATCGTCGCCGCTGCCATCGCCGTCATCGGGGCGGGAGCGTCGACGGCGTCCGCCGCCACCATTGCCGCCAAGCCGAAGCTGCCGCACTCGTGGGACCTGGGGAAGAAGGTCAAGCCCGCGGACGCCCGGACCAAGGGTCACTGGACCCGCAAGGGCAGGACCTTCACGATCACCGGGAACATCCAGGACTACAGCCCCGGTGACATCGCGACGGCGAGCGTGATCGTGCGCGTCAAGCTCGCCGGCAAGGTGGTGTCGAAGCCGAAGATCAAGCCTGTCGACGACAGCGGAGACCACCGCTTCACGGTCAAGTACACCGTGACGAAGGCCTCCCAGGTGGGCAAGGTGACGATCTCCGTCCAGAAGTGCCTGAACCTGTCGGACGGCAAGTCGAAGTGCAGCAAGGAGACGCCGGTCAAGTGACCGGCCGTCCGCCGGCGCGCCACCGAGGCGGCCGGTGACCGTCGCCGACAGAGCCCGGATGACCGCCCCGAGGGGCCGGTCATCCGGGCTCTTCGCATGTCCGGCCCCGGTCAGCCGGTGCCCCCGTCCGGCCCATCCGGCCCGTCCGCAGGGAGCACGCGGTCCACCACCGCGGTGACCAGGTCGTGGAGCTCCGCTTCGGGGAACACCTCCGGCAGCGTGAGCCGCTCCACGATCAGCCAGTTCATGGCCAGGTAGAGCGCCACCACCGTGGTGGCGTCGGGCTGCAGCCGTTCGTGGATCCGGCCGCCGATCTGCGTCATCAGGTCGTCCCGGTTGGCGAAGTAGTTCGACGCCGTGCCGGTCGGCACCGCCGCCTGTGCGTCGACGGCCCGGAACGTCAGCCCGCGTGCCCCCTCACGTGCCAGCACCGCCGCGTCGACCGGGCGGATCAGAGGCGTGGGGTGAGGGGGCGGCCGGCGATGACGCGTTCGCGGACGGCGGCTCCGTCGTCGATGTCGACGATATTGCCAGGCCGGGTTCCGTGGCTCAGCGGGTGGCGGTGGCGAGGGCGGCGCGCAGTGCGGCAGCCGCCTGGCGGTCGCCGCACACGCGTACGGCGTCGTCACCGCGACGTCCCCACAGCCACAGGTAGACGGCGACCGGGTCGCCGATCACGACCGCGTCGGCGTCGTCGGGGAGCTCCCGGGTGACTTCGGCCGACGTGGGCTGGAGCGTGACCCGCCACACGTGCGATCCGGCCGCGACGCCGACGGTACGGACCGGGCCGTGCGTCTCGGCGTCGTCCCGGCGGTGGACGAGGAACAGCGACAGGACCTCGTCGGCGCCGTCGGCGGCGAACCGCGCGTCGATCGGGCCGACCGGGCCGTACGCCGTCTCGACGTCGACGCGGTGCACGGTGATCTCGTGCGCCATGCGCCGCCACCAGAACCCGACCGTGCGGTCGTCGGGCGACCAGGTGTCGCAGGGCTCGTCGGGGCGGCGCCCGCTCAGCTCGTCGTGCAACTCGGCGGCTCCGGCGCGGAACCAGCCCACGACGTCCCCGTCCGGCGGCGCGCTCTCCCAGACCTCCGGCCGGTGCTGTGCCCGGACCCAGCCGAGGACCAGGCGGTGCACGCCGCCCAGATGCCGGAGGATCTCGCCGGCGTTCATGCCGGGGCAGGTCGGGACCGGCGCGCCAAGGTCGCGGTGGGCGGCGAACGCGGCGATGTGCGCGCTCTCGGCCCGCAGCCGGGTGAGGAAGTCGGAAGGCTCCATCAGGACAAGCGTCTCTAATCAGCTTAAGGATCGGTAGTCACATTAAGTGTTGTGACTGGGGGATCTGTCCACCGGGGTGGGGTGGCGTGGGCGTGCAGGTGGAAGCCTGCGCCCAGTGCCGCTCCTTTTGGCCGGTGCCGTGGACGGCCGCGGCGGGTGGTGGGGGTGTTTGGGCTGATCGTGTGCACGGTGGTTGTGCGCACGCCCTGGTACCGGCAGGCCGCGCGGGGCAGCGTGTGGTCCGTGTGAGCGTGTCCCTCCGGACGCTGACCCGCCGACCCTTGGGGGCCGCGGGTGGAGGGTGCCCCGCGTCGCCTGGGCACGGGGCGTGGAGTTCGGCGCGGGGTGGGACCGGTCTTGGACCGGTCGCCCCCGCTGGCTTGGTGTTGCTCGGGGGCGGTCGGGGTGATGACCGCGCCCGCTTCGAGGGTGTCGATGACGCGGCCGATGGTCATTTGGCCGGTGGCGCGGTCGACGGTGGTGTTGGCTTGGTGGGTCAGGCCGCGGGCGGCGATGCGCCGGCATGCGCCGTGGTCGCGGTCGCCTTGCCAGCCACAGTCAGGGTCGGGGCAGATCGCCCATTTCCATCCGGGTGTGATGGGCCGGTCGGGGGCTTTGCAGTGCCGTAGCGGCAGCAGACACTGCGGGCAGTGCTTGGAAGTGTCGCGGGCGGGGACGGTGACGACGGCGATGCCGGTCTCGGCGGCCAAGTGCCGCATGTTGCCGACGATCTGCCCGCGCACCGCTTGGGAGAGGCGGGTGTTGAGGGTGCGGCCCATGCCCTTGGCCTCCATCGACCGCAGATCCTCCACATAGATCACACTCGCGCCCGCCGCGATCCCCTGATCCACGACCCAGCGCGCGGCCGACCAGGCCAGCGCGTCGTTGAGGCCCGATCGGCGGTCGGCCACGTGCCGACTTTCGGCTTTCAGTACGGCGTGCTTGGCGGCCAGGCGGTGGCCCTCCCGGTCGCCGATGAGGCGGGCATAGGTGTCGGTCTTGGCGTGCAGGTGTTCGCCGTGTCGGCGGAGCCGGTGCTGGCGAGCCATCACACCGGAGGCCCGAAACATCGCCCCAGCCCCGAGTGCGGTGATACGGCCGTCCGACTGCAACCGGCAGGCCCCGGCACTAAGCAGGGTGTTCAGGCCCCAGTCCACCCCGAGCGCCGTCGTGTGACCCTTTGATGCGGTCTTGGGGACGGGATGAGAGAACGCCAGATCCGCGTGCACTTTCTGGCCCTGCGGGCGCAGCGTGGGTAGGTGCAGTACCGCGTCCGGCGGGACGGTGGGCGGCAGCGTGAGTGGACAGGCCACCCAGGACCAGTCGGCGTAAGAGCGCGGATCCGGGCGGGTGGGCAACTGCAACCGCAGCAACACCCTGGCCGGGTCATCGTCGGCGCGTTCCAGAGTGGCCTGCTGGCGGTCCACCGCGGCCAGCACCAGCATCCGCGCCGCGCGCGGTGCGTCTTCCAACTCGAACACATCGACCGGAAGCCGCCCATGAGCGTTATAGAAGACGGTGATCTGCCGTGTACGTGCCTTGATCACACTGGCAGGCAGGGCCCGGCCGTCCGGGATCGCCTCGCGGACAACATCCCACTCTGCCGGCGTGCGCTTGCCCGGGTCGGCGGGCCAGGCCGCCAGAACGCCGCCTGTCAGTTCCGCCCGGTGCTGCACGCCGCGCAGGATCCGTCCGGCTTGTTCTTGGGCCATCCGCACGATCCGGTCATTGACCCGCACCCCCTCAGGCACGGTCACGGCCCAGCCCAAGCGGCGCAACGCCATCCACGCATTCGACGGCAAGACGCGGCCGGCGCCATCCACCCCACCGGCCAGCCCCGCCACATCACCGGCATTCCAACGCTCGGTCAGCAGGTCGGCAGCCATTCCCGTGACCAGGTCCGCGGCCCAGCCCACCCGCTCGGCCACCACCCGCGCCGACAACACCTCACCGGTCCGCTCATCCACCCCACCACGCAGCAGTACCCGGGCGGTCGCCATCCGGGCCACCTGGCCGGCGGCCAACGGAAGTTTCCGGCTCATGCGACACGACCGGATGGCTTGTGATCAAACATGTACGCACAGTAGCGATCGGTATCCGCATTCCGCTCGGTGATTCGAAAATCCGAACGAGGTCAGCCTCTCAGGGCGTCGACCGTCCACCGGCGAAGCACCATCGAGCACACCCCGTTTCCGCCATCGTGAGCAACCACAACAACTCGACATCCTCCAGCGACCGCTACGCAACATCACGGATCCCTAAGGAAACCGGTGAGCCTGGCCGGTCGCGCCGACTCCGTCAAAGACCATGACAACCGATCGGCCCGGAGGAGGGGTTGAGGGGGTGTACGGAAAACGAAGGGATCTCTCAATGACCGATCGCAGACGTCGCCGGACGACCTTCACTCTCGCCGGGGCCGGCGCGGCCGTCGCCGTGCTCGCGGGCGTATGGGCGGGCGGCGCCGCCATCGCCGGGGGTTCTGACCACGGGGTGAAGAACGTCGCCGACTCCTCCAGGGTCCCGTCCGCCAAGCCGACGAAGCCGGTTCCCAAGCCGACCCGTCCGGGCGGGCCCGTGACCGCTCCTCCCGGCAGGCCCGTGACCGCGCGGCCCAGCCCGACCAAGGTGCCGCACCCCCGGCCGACCTGCGTGGCCACCGTGACGCCGTCACCGAGGCCTCCGGGTAAGCCGCGGCCCACGACGCCTCCGGGCAAGCTGCGGCCGACGCCGCGGCCGACGTCTCCGGCGACGAAACGGCCCGTGCCCCGGCCGGTGCCCTCGGTCCCCCCGGGGTGCGGGAAGTCGCCGATCCCCGTTCCGACCGTGCCGGGCCGGGGATAGGTGGGAAGCTGTCAACCCTGAGTCGTGAGGAGGCCTGCGGAGTGAGTGGTGACGAGCTCACGTTCGACGAGTTCGTCACCGGCTCCGCGGGCCGCCTACTGCGCACCGCGGTGTTCCTCGTCTACGACCGGCACCTCGCCGAGGATCTGCTGCAGACCACGTACGAGCGGGTCGCGCGGCGCTGGGCGCGGATCCTGCGCGGCGGGCACCAGCCGGAGGCGTACGCGCGCAAGGTGCTCGTCAACCTCGCCATCGACCACCACAAGCGCCGCAAGAGGCGGTTCGACCTGCCCGTCGGCGGTACGGGCGATGTCGAGCGGATCATCGGATCGCGTCCGATGTACCACGACGCGCGCGGAGCGCCGCTCGACGACGTCCTCGCGACGCTGCCCGTCAAACAGCGGGCCGTGGTGGTGCTGCGCTACTGGTGCGACCTGAGCGAACACGAGATCGCGGAGGCGCTCGGCATCTCCCGTGGCACGGTGAAGAGTCACACGTCGCGGGCGATGGCGGCCCTACGGCGGCAACTGGCGGAGGAAGGAGCGGCTCATGAGTGACGACCTCGACGCCCTGCTCCGCGAGCATTACCGGCGCGCGGCCGAGGGCATCCAGCCGGACGCCGAGCTGATCGACCGGTTCCGGGGCTCGGCGCGGCCGACGAGGACCGTCCCCGCGTGGCCGCGGATGCTCCTCGCGGCGGCGACGGTCGCCGGCATCGCCTTGCTGGCCTGGGGACTCCTCAAGCCTGACCATCCCGGTCGGCGCAGCGTGCCGCTGGCCCCTCCTCCCACGACGGCCGTGCCCTCGCCGTCGCCGACGCACCCGTCGGCGCCGACGATCACTCCGTCGCGACCCGGGGTGCCTCCCCATCCGCGGGTGACGAAGCCACCGGGGGCCCGTCGTACGGCCACGGTCCAGCCGACCCCCCGCCCCACGCGCCCGGGCACTCCGACGCCGTACTCGTCACCGACGATGCGCACGAACGCACCGCGACCGACACATCACTGATCTGCCACAATCCAGGCATGGGTGCCATGGTGGTGTTGATCGGTCTGGCCGGTGTCTTCTTCGTTGTCGTGCTCGTCGTCGTAGTCGTAGCCGTCGCCAGGAACTCGAGCTCGTCCCGGCCGCCGACCGGACCCGTCCCGCCGATGGGCGAACCCATGCCGCCAATCGGGGCGCCCCTGCCGCCGATGAGCGCGCCGATGACGCCGATGGGCGTGCCGATGGCGGTGCCGGCCGCCCTGCAGACCCGGGTGCGCGTCCTGCTGGGGGAGAACAAGCCGATTCTGGCGGTCAAGGAGGTCCGGCAGGCGACCGGGCTCGGGCTCAAGGAGGCCAAGCAGATCGTCGACGCCCTGCGCAGCGGTCCTCTGCCCGAACCGGTCCCGTACCCGCCCGGCGGGCCGGGCAGCGTCGCCGAGCGGGCCCGGCAGGTCCGCGACACCGGTGACTTCGCGGGCGCCGTCGCGCTCGTCCAGGCGGAGACGGGCATGGGGGCCGAGGACGCGGAACGCTTCGTCACGGCGCTCGGCTGACGAGGAGCCGCACGGCAAGGACGGCTGCCTACGACCAGGGGTCGGCGCCAGGGGACGGCCGGCTGACGAGGGGCCGTACGGCAGGGGCGGCCGACCAGGCGTCGGCGTCAGGGTGGCCGGCGACCAAGCGCCAGGGGACGGTCGGCCGGCGACCAGGGGTCAGCGGCAGGGGACGTGCAGGCGGACCGTCGTCCCGTCTGGACCCGTGCGCAGCTGGACCAGCGCGCACAGCATGCGGACCCCCCACAGCCCGAAGCCCGACAGGGACGCGGGGTCGGGCGGGACGAAACCGGGGACCGGGTCCGGCCGCCAGTGACCGGCGTCGGTCACCTCGACGATCAGGTCGTCGTCGTCCCGCCACATCTGGCAGCTGATCGGGGGCCCGCCGTGCCGGATGGCGTTGGTCGCGACCTCCGTCGCGGCGACCAGCAGGTCGTTGATCCGGGGGCGGGACATGCCGTGGTGGCGGGCGTGGCCGCCGATGAAGGAGCGCAGTGGGCTCAGGTCGGCATCGTCGATCGGGAGCCGGACCGCGCCGGGTGGCGGGGAGGGCAGCGGATCGCGGTCCACCGTCGCCTGGACGACCGCCGGGTCGAGGTAGGCGTCGTTACAGCGCGAGCAGGCGCCCTCCATGCGCCGCGGGTGGGTGCGCAGCGCGCCGTCGAGGAGGCCGGGGTCGGTGGTGCGCCGATCGTAGAGGCACAGCACCGAGGCGCTGATGTCGGCGAACGCCTGGTTGATGATTGACTCGTATCTCGTCCACTCGGATATCTCGGCCGCGGTCCCGGTCTCCCAGCCGGGCTCGGCGACGACCCTGATCCGGGCGGTGGCGTTCTCCGCGATGAACGAGCTGTAGTTGGCGATGGTGCGCGTCGGCTGGATGTACCAGGAGGCGGAGTCGGCGAACTCGACGGCGTCGGAGTCGGTACCCAGGGCCTGACGCAGGCAGGAGAGGTTGGGCGCCGTCCCGACCGTGAGCACCGCCTCACCCGCGTGGAGGCCCTCCTGGACGAACGGCACGACCGTGTCCAGGATGTCCTTCTCGTTGTCGTACATCAGGACCTGGTGGATCAGTCGCGTCATCGGGCCTCACCATCGCCGATCTCCAGCCACGGCAGCAGCCGGCTGCTCACGAGCTCGACGATGTCCGTCAGGTGCGCGGACGGATTGTCGAGGACGACCCGGGCGCCGACGTGCATCGCGGCACCCGCCATCATGCTGAGCGCACCCAGGTCGACGAACCGCAGGTCGGCGAGGTCGAGGTGCACGTCGCCACCATGATCGATGACCTTGCGCAGCGACTCGGCGAACACCGCGTGCCGCGCGCCGTCCAGCTCGCCGCTGAGGCGCAGGCCGCGCGGCTGGAACGTCGGGGTGATGCTCAGGATTCCGTCGTCGAAGTAGGGATCGGCGCCCACGAGCACCTCGTGCCTCTCCTTCAGCGCGGTGAGTTCCTCCGGTGTACAGGAACGCGCGTCCACCTGGCAGATCGCCATCGCCATCGTACTCGGGGAGATCGCGGCGTCCACCCGGGCCTCGCACTCGAGAACGCCGTCGCGGCCCCGCTCCTGCTGGAACGCCCAGGTCATGTCGACCGTGAAGCGAACGCCGCGGAAGCGCTCCGTCTCCGCCCGCTCGAGGACCTTCTGCAGGGTCGTGCTCATCCGCGCGGGGTCGAACACGCCACGGGTCAGGCAGGTATCCGCCTGCGGCAGGATCGCCAGCTGCCCGCTGCGGAGGTAGGACTCCGGGTCGAGCCGGTAGCGCGACCGCAGGTCGGGCAGGTCGCCGGGCCCGGCGTCGGTGATGTAGATGACCTTGTCGGATCCGGCGAGCCCATCGTGGAGGAAGGCACCCACCACATGTTCCTGCTCCTCCCGGTCGGCGTAGGAGAACCACGCGTGGTCTCCGGGCAGCAGCTCTCCGACGGATCTTTGGGCGAACCAGCGCTCCATTGGCCTCCTCCCGCGCGATGTCGGCAGGTGGCCTCTACCTTACGGCGAACGACGCAGGGTGACGACGTTTTCACAGGAACCACTGGCGTCGAAACTTTCAGTGAAACTGGCCGGTCAACCTGGGTGCGGGCTGAACCGGCCGTACCGGCCGCGGTGGTAGAGCAGGGGCACGCCCGGCGCGCCGAGACCCGTGTCGACGACCAGCCCCACGACGAGCCAGTGGTCCCCCATCGCGACCGTGTCGTACGGCTCGCAGAGCAGGTGCGCGGCGGTCCCGTCGAGGATCGGCACGTCACCCGGCCCAAGGTGCCACGACGTCGGCGGCGCGAACCGGTCGAGCCCGCGCCCGGCGAACCGGGCCGCGATCTCCGCCTGGTCGGTCGCCAGCACGTTGACCGCGAAGGTCGGCGCCTCCCGCAGGTCCGGCCAGGTCGCCGACGCGCGCCCGACGCAGAACGACACCAGCGGCGGATCGAGGCTGACGGAGGTGAACGAGGTGGCCGTCAGCCCGACGGGCCCCGGGCCGGTCACCACGACCACTCCGGCGGCGTGCCGGCCCAGCGCCCGCCGGAAGCTGTCCCCGTCCACCACCGGGGTCTGTCCCACGCGTGTGCCCATCACCGTTCGCCTCCTCACTGAGGGACGGTCACCAGACGGCCCCGGGGAGTCGTACGGTCGCCGCCCATTCGGCCAGGACCTCGTCGAGGCGGCCGAGGTCGGCCTCGACCACGGCCAGTCCCGGCGTGGGGACGCTCGCGCCGAGCTCGACGAGCAGCGGCCTCAGGTGGACCTCGACCGCGAGCGCGTGCCGGGGCGACCCCATCACCAGCAGCGGCACCGCGGTCACGCCGGACAGGGACGGCACCCGGTCGAGGAACGCCTTGAGCAGGCCGGTGTAGGTGCCCTTGTAGGTCGGGCTGGCCACGATGAGGAGGTCGGCCGAGGCGACCTTCGCCACCGCGTCGTCCAGCCGCGGGGACGGAGCCCGGCCGAACAGCCGGTCGGCGAGCTCCGTCAGGTCCACCGTCTCGGGCGTGGTCCCCGGGGCGATCGCCCGGGCCGTACGGGCGGCGACGGCGTGCGTCCGCGATTCCGGGCGCGGGTTGCCGACCAGCACGACGACCCGTGTCCCGAGGCGCGGGGGGACGCCGGAGCCGCCGGCGAGCCCGCTCGTCGACGGGCCGTCCGCGACCGTCGTGTCATCGGAGCCGTCGGCGGGCCCGCTCCTCGACGGACCCCGGCCGGCCGGGCTCACGCCGCCTCCAGGAGGCCGCGGCGGGCCAGTTCGGGCAGGACGCCTTCGCCGAACCAGTACGCCTCCTCCAGGTGCGGGTAGCCGGAGAGGACGAACTCGTCGATGCCGAGCGCGGCGTACTCCTCGATCCGCTCGGCGACCTGGGCGTGGCTGCCGACCAGCGCGGTGCCGGCGCCGCCCCGTACGAGGCCGACGCCCGCCCACAGGTTCGGGTGGATCTCCAGGTCGTGGCTCGACCCGCCGTTCCGGAAGTTCGCGTGCAGGGCGCGCATCCGCTGCTGGCCGACCGACTCGCTGCGCGCGAGCCCCTGCTGCGCCGCCGCGATCTCGGCCGGGTCGAGGTCGTCGAGCAGCCGGTTCGCGGCCGCCCAGGCCTCTTTCGCCGAGTCGCGGGTCACGACGTGCAGCCGGATGCCGAACCGCGGCGTACGGTCCTCCTTCGCGGCCAGCTCCCGGATCCACTCGATCTTGTCCCGTACCTGCTCAGGGGGTTCTCCCCAGGTCAGGTAGACGTCCGCGTGCCGCGCCGCCACGGGGCCCGCCGCGCCGGACGACCCGCCGAAGTACAGCCGGGGCGCGGGGTCGGGCGCCTCCCGTACGGTGGCGCCCTCGACGTCGTAGTAGGTGCCGGAGAAGTCGAACGGCGTGCCGCTCCACGCGCCGCGCAGGATCGACAGGAACTCGTCGGTGCGCGCGTACCGCTCGTTGTGCCCGAGGTGGTCCCCGAACCGCGCCTGCTCGGCGGTCTCCCCGCCGGTGACGATGTTGAGCAGCAGCCGCCCGCGCGACAGCCGCTGGTACGTCGCGGCCATCTGCGCGGCGAGCGTCGGCGACAGCACGCCGGGACGGAACGCCACGAGGAACTTCAGCCGCGTCGTCTCGCGGGTCAGCGCGGCCGTGGTCAGCCACGCGTCCTCGCAGAAGGTGCCGGTCGGGGTCAGCACGCCCTCGAAGCCGAGCTGCTCGGCGGTACGGGCGATCTGCGCGAGGTACTCGATGTCCGGCGCGCGCTGCACCCCGCGTACGTCGGCGCCGTGGCCGCCGCCGACGAGAGTGCGGCCGTCGCCGCTCGTGGGCAGGAACCAGTGGAACGCGGTCACGATGATCCTCCAGGGACGACGTCGTTGAAGCGGGGGTCGACGAAGTCGGCGAACCTCACCCGGCCGGGCAGCAGCTTCGCGTCGGTGAACGCGTCCGCGAGGGACTGCTCCGCGCCGGTCACGGTCGCGTCGAGCCGTACGGGCCGGGTGACCCGCCGGCCGACGGCGACCTGCGCCACCGGCAGGGGCAGGCCGATCTCCCGTGCCCAGGTCCGCGCCCACTCGTCCCGGTGGGTCGCGGTCCAGACGTACGCGCGGTCGACGCGGGCGAGATAGTCGCGCAGGGCCGCGACCTTGGCCTTGTCCTTCAGCGCGCCGGCCGAGGCGACGGTGAAGTTGTAGTTGCTGGTGAACCCGGTGCCGCTGACGAGCGTGCGGGCGCCGGTCTGGGCCTGCGCCTGGGCCTGGTACGGGTCCCAGATCGACCAGGCGTCGACCTTGCCCCCGCTGAACGCCGAGAGGGCGTCGGCGGGCTGGAGGTACTGCGGCTTGATGTCGGTGAAGCCCAGCCCCGCCCTCTTCAGCACGTTGAGCAGCAGCGCGTGCGCCGAGCTGCCCTTGGCCAGCGCGATCCGCTTGCCCTTCAGGTCCTGGATCGTACGGATCGGGGAGTTCTTCGGCACGAGGATCGCCTGGGCCCGCAGGTCCTGGGCGCCCGCGCCGATCGCGGTGATCTTCGAGCCGGCCGCGGCGGCGAAGATCGGCGGCGTGTTGCCCACACCGCCGACGTCGATCGCGCCCGCGCTCGCGGCCTCGAGCAGCGGGGGACCGGAGGTGAACTGCGACCAGGCGATCTTGTATTTGACGCCGGACAGCTCGTGCGCGGCCTCCAGCATGGTCTGCACGCCGGCCTTCTGGTCACCCACGTGGAGGGTGACCTTGCCCAGGTCGACCGAGCCGTCCTTGCGGATCGCGGCGTCCGTGCCGTTCCCCGAACCGCCGCAGCCGGCCACCGCCACGACGGCGACGCTCAGCACGGCGAGAAGCCTCTTCATGGGTTGTCCTCTTTCACTCCGAGCCGGCCGAGGAGTTCGGCACGCAGCTCGATCAGGTCCCCGGCGGACCGCGGGCGGGTGACATCGACGCGCGTCTCGTGCGCGATCCGGCCCTCGCCGAGGACGAGCACGCGGTCGGCGAGCCTGAGCGCCTCGTCCACGTCGTGGGTGACGAGGAGCACGCTCAGGCGGCCCTCGTCCTTCCCGGTCCACAGGTCGAGCACGAGCCGGTGCATGGTGATCCGCGTCAGTGCGTCGAGCGCGCTGAACGGCTCGTCGAGCAGCAGCAGGTCGGGTTCGCGGACGAGGGCCCGCGCCAGCGAGGCGCGCTGCGCCTCCCCGCCGGACAGCGTGAGCGGCCACGCCGTCGCCAGGCCGGCAGCCCGACCTCCTCCAGGGCGGCGTACGCCGCCTCCTTCGGCCGGTTCAGGCCCAGCGCCACATTGTCGATGACACGTTTCCACGGCAGCAGCCGCGGCTCCTGGAAGGCGACCGCGACGGTCCCGTCGACGGTCAGCGCGCCGGTCGCCTCGGGGTCCAGACCGGCCAGCGCCCGCAGGAGCGTCGACTTGCCCGAACCGCTGCGCCCCAGCAGCGCCACGAACTCGCCCCGCTCGAGGTCGATGTCGAGGCCGTCGATGACGGTCCGCTCGCCGAAGACACGGGTCAGGCCGCGGACGCTCGCGACATGGTTCAGGCGGGTTGGAAGGCTCGTCGCCATGCGAGGGCCCTCCTCTCGATGAGCCGTACGAGGGCGTCGGTGAGCAGGCCGAGCACGCTGTAGACCACGAGCCCGACGACGATCACGTCGGTGCGCATGAACTCCCGGGCGTCGTTGATCATCCAGCCGAGGCCGGCGTCGGCGTTGACCTGCTCGGCGACGATGAGGGCCAGCCAGGCGACGCCGAGGCTCTGCCGGAGCCCGACCAGCGCCTGGGGGAGCGCCCCGGGCAGGATGACGTGCCGGATCAGCGCGGTCCGGCCGAGCCGCAGCGTCCGGGCGGCCTCGGCGAGCCTGCCGTCGACGCCGCGGATCCCGGCGTAGGTGTTGAGGTAGAGCGGGAAGGCGACCCCGAGGGCGACCAGTGCGATCTTGGGCGTCTCGCCGATGCCGAACCACAGGATGAACAGCGGGATCAGGCCGTAGAACGGCAGGGTCCGCAGCATCTGCATCGGCGGGTCGACGGCGTTCTCGCCGAGGCGGCTGAGCCCGGCGACGAGCGCGAGCGCGACCCCGGCGGCCGCCCCGATGAGGAAGCCGACGGCGACGCGCTGGAGGGAGACGGCGATCGCGTCCGGGAGGGTTCCGGCCTCGGTGAGGTCGATCGCCGTACGGGCGATCTTCACCGGCGCGGCGATGAGGCGTTCCGGCAGCAGGCCGGACGAGCCGGCCGCCTGCCAGAGCAGGATGAGGACGAGCGGGCTGATGAGACGCGGGAGTCCGGGGAGCCGCGGGACGCGTGCCCGCGGCCGGGCAGCCCGGCGCGCCTGCCCCAGATCCAGGGCGGGTGAGGACATGTGTGACCTTCGTCGGTGAGCTGTCGATTCGGAGCGCGTGGGCGCTCAGGGCAGGCCGGCGCGGTCGCCGGCGCGAGGGCTCAGTGCGTCGGCGCACACAGGGCGCTGGCCTGCCGCCGGAGGTCGACGTGCAGGCGCACCACGAGAAGCTGACCAGGACTCACGCTGTCATGGTCGGCGACAATACGGACAAAGTCAACCGGTTATGTAGGAAATATCGCGGAGCTGCGCGACCGCGTCGTCGAGGAAGCCCAGGAACGCGGTCAGCGCGGGAGGCGCCGTCACACCGGCGGCCGTCGCCGCGTACACCGAGCGCACCGGCGAGTCGTCGGGATGCAGCGGCACCAGCACGATGTCCGGGCGCGCCGCCCCGGCCGCCAGCGACGGGATGAGCGTGACGCCCAGGCCCGCCGCGACGAGGCCCTGCTTGGCGATCCACTCGCCGACGACGTAGGTGATCCGGGGCCGGAATCCGGAGAGCGTCGCGGCGCTGATCAGGGTGTTCTCGGGGCGGGAGCTGCCGGCGATCCAGTCCTCGTCGGCCAGCTCGACGAGCCGCACCTCCTCCCGCCTCGCCAGGCGGTGGTCCGGGTGCAGGGCGACGAACATCGAATCGTCGAGCAGATGGCGCAGCCGCAGGCCCTCGAACTCCTCGCCCCCGCTCGCCGCGACGATGGCCAGGTCGAGCTCGCCGGTCTCCAGGCGCGCGACGTGGTCCCGGACGAACCCCTCGGCCAGCGACACCGAGACCCGGGGATGCGCCGCGCGGAACGCCGCCATCGCCCGCGGCACCAGCGCGGCGTCCGCGGTCGCGAACGCCCCCACCCGGAGCCGCCCGGAGGCCAGATCTCGCAGGGCCCGCAGATCGCCCCGTGCCGTCCCGAGACGATCGGTGATGGCCGACGCGTGCGGCAGCAGGCACCGGCCCTCCTCGGTGAGGCGGACCCCGCGGGGCAGACGGTCGAACAGGGCCGCGCCGACCTCGCCCTCCAGCGTGGAGATCTGCCGCGAGACCGCCGACTGGGTGTACCCCAGAGCCTCCGCTGCGCCCGTGAACGAGCCCCGGCGGGCGACCTCCTGGAAGACGACGAGCAGGGCGGTGTCCATATCGGCATGCTAGTCGCGCATGGATGCCATGAGGAACATTCGCTGGTGGAATGGCATGGCTTCTCCCTAGCCTCTTCTCCGTGATCGCCTTTCTCGGACTGGGGCGCATGGGAGCGCCCCTCGCCCGGCGACTGCTGTCCGCCGGGCACGACCTGACCGTCTGGAACCGCACGGCGGAGCGCGCCGCGCCCCTCGGCGTGGCCGGCGCCACGATCGCGGCCACGCCCGAAGAGGCCGTCGGCGTCGCCGACGTCGTCATCACGATGCTGGCGGACGGCCCCGCGCTCGAGGCGGTGGCCGGGCGGATCGCCCCGGTGATGCGCCCCGACGCCTGTCTCATCGAGATGTCCACCGTCGGGCCCGCGGCCGTCCGCGGCCTCGCCGCGCGGATGCCCGCGGTCGTCGACGCGCCGGTGATGGGCAGCGTCGACCGCGCCGCCACCGGCGCCCTCACCGTGCTGGCCGGCGGGGACGTCGACCGCGTCACCGGCATCCTCGCGACCTTCGGCACCGTCGTGCGCTGCGGTGCACTCGGGGCGGGAGCGGCCCGCAAGATCCTCCTGATCAACGCCGTCATCGGCGCCGTGGCACTGACCGCCGACCTGGCCGAGCTCGGTGCCGCGCTCGGTGTCCCCGACCCCCTCGACCTGCTCGCCGAGGGACCCCTGGCTGGAGCCGTCGCCCGCATCCGCGCGGACGGCGCCGACTTCCCCCTCGGGCTGGCCGCCAAGGACGTCGGGCTCGCACTGGACGTCGCGGCGCTCCCCGTGTTCGACGCCGTACGGCGACGACTGCTCAGCGCCTCCGACCAGGAGGCCGACCTCGGAAAGGTGGTCACGTGACCGTCTTTGACAATCCCGCCGCCGTCCCCGCCCCGCCTGCCGGGCGGTACTCCCACGTGGCGCGGATCGAACTCGGCGACAAGACGATGCTCGTCCTGTCCGGCCAGGTCGCGGTCGACGCCGAGGGGAGGCTCGTCGGCCAGAACGACATGCGCGCCCAGGCGGAGTTCGTGATGGACGCCATCGAGAAGATCCTCGCGGCGCACGGCGCGACGCTCGCGCACGTCGTCCACATCCGGACGTTCCTCACCGACATGGACCGGATCGGCGAGTACGGCGAGGCACGGCTGCCGCGCTTCACCGGCCCGCCCCCGACCAGCACGACCGTGGAGGTCTCCCGGCTGTTCGTGCCCGGCGCGCTCCTCGAGGTCGAGGTGACCGCGATCGTCTGATCCCCGTCGAACGTCGAGGTGCGGCGGGCCCTGCCGACGGCCGCGCCTCGGCAGGGCCTGCCGAGACGTCTTTACTATCGATTTACTGTCTTGACCTTGACGGAAGGGTTGACAGGGCCTGGCCAGGCATGGCTGCTGTCAGTGGTCTTTACAGATTTGGCAGGTATTGCTGAAAATATCCCAAAATTAGGGTCTTTTGGTGTTGCTGCTCCTCATGTGAGGATCTGGACGTCGTTCCCCCGCCGCTCGAGGAGAGCACATGCGACGACGCACCGCCGGGACCCTGGTGGGCGGGTTGATCCTCGCCCTGGTTCCCTTCCTGTCCACCCCCGCCTCTGCCGCACCGGCCGCCGCCACGAGCGCGTCCGCCCCGACGGCAGCCGCGGCGCAGCACCCGTTCCACCACGCCTGCTCAACCCCGCGCGCCGGCCGCGCGAGCTGCAACGCCCTCGTCCGCGGCGACGTCGCCACCAGCGCCACCGCCCTACGCCGCGCGGCCGCCGCCCCGTCCGGCCTCTCACCGGCGAACCTGAAGAGCGCCTACAAGCTGCCGTCCACCGGCGGCTCCGGCCAGACCGTCGCCATCGTCGACGCCTACAACGCGCCCACCGCAGAGGCCGACCTGGGCGTCTACCGCAGCCAGTACGGGCTTTCGGCGTGCACGACCGCCAACGGCTGCTTCAAGAAGGTCGACCAGAACGGCGGCACGTCCTACCCGTCCACGGACGGCGGCTGGGCGCAGGAGATCTCCCTCGACCTCGACATGGTCTCCGCGGTCTGCCCCAGCTGCAAGATCGTGCTCGTGGAGGCGAGCTCCGCGTCGTTCGCCAACCTCGGTGCCGCCGAGAACACCGCGGCGCGCCTGGCCAACGTCATCAGCAACAGCTACGGCGGCTCCGACGCCTCGGACTCGACGTACGGCGCGTACTACAACCACGCCGGCAAGGCGATCACCGTCAGCTCGGGTGACAGCGGCTACGGCGTCGAGTACCCGGCCTCCTCGCGCTACGTCACCGCCGTCGGCGGCACCTCGCTGAAGACCGCGAGCAACAGCCGCGGCTGGACCGAGACCGCCTGGAACGGCGCCGGCAGCGGCTGCTCGGCCTACAACACCGCCCTGACCGGCCAGTCCAGCGCGGGAACCGGCTGCTCCCGCCGCGCCGTCGCCGACGTCTCCGCCGTCGCCGACCCGAACACCGGCGTCGCCGTCTACGACAGCACCGCCTACCAGGGCCAGAGCGGCTGGATGGTCTTCGGCGGCACCAGCGTCGCCGCCCCGGTCATCGCCGGCGTGTACGGCCTGGCCGGCAACGCCGCGAGCATCAACAACAACTACCCCTACTCCCACACCGGGTCGCTGTTCGACGTGACCTCCGGCAGCAACGGCAGCTGCTCCCCCTCGCAGCTGTGCAAGGCCCGCACCGGCTGGGACGGCCCCACCGGCCTCGGCACCCCGAACGGAACCGGCGCCTTCTGACGACCGGCTGAACGGCGGGCCCGGCCGACGCGACCGGGCCCGCCGTTCGTTTGTGTCCGATAGCGGCACCTGTACCCCGTACCGGTCAGTACGATGATCTTCACGAGCCGACCAGAGCCGATCGGCGACCATGAGGGGGTGGCGGCCGTGACGAACGGAACAGACCCGGTGGCCGGCTGGGCCAAGCGGGAACAAGAGCAGGCCCCACCGGGCATCGACGTCAAGACGCCCAGCCCGGCCCGCATCTACGACGTCTTCCTCGGCGGCAAGGACAATTACGCCGCCGACCGGGCCGCGGCCCAGGTCGCCATCGACGCCGGGCCCGACATCCCCCGCGCCGCCCGGGACAACCGCGCCTTCCTCGGCAGAGCCGTCCGCTTCGCCATCGAGAGCGGCATCCGGCAGTTCGTCGACCTCGGCACCGGCCTGCCCACCCAGGGCAACGTCCACGAGGTCGCCCAGTCGCTCGCCCCGGACGCCCACGTCGTCTACGTCGACAACGACCCGATCGTCCTCGTCCACGCCCGCGCGCTGCTGCCGCCGTCCAACACCACCGCCGTCATCCAGGCCGACCTCCGCGAACCGGCCGCCGTCCTCGACCACCCCAAGACACGGTCGCTCATCGACTTCGACGAGCCGGTCGCCGTACTGATGCTGGCGGTCCTCCACTTCGCCACCGACGACGAGGCAGGCGTCACGATCAACGCCTTCCGGGAGGCGATGGCCCCCGGCAGCCTCCTGATCGTCTCCCACAGCACGAGCGAGGGGCACGGGGAGGCGGGCGCGAAGGCTGTAGCCGCCTGGAAGAACGCCACCGTCCCCCTCCACGACCGGAACCGCAAGCAGGTCGAGGCCCTGCTCGACGGCTTCGACCTCCTCGAACCCGGCGTCGTGTGGGTACCCGAGTGGCGACCCGACCCCGACGAGGCCAGCGACACCCGCTGGATGTACGCCGGCGTCGCCCGCAGACCCTGAGCCGCCCGGTCAGGCCGGCTGGCACTTACGGCACCAGACGGTCGTACGACCCGCGACGCGGCGCCGCGACAACGTGGTGCCGCAGCGCGGGCACGCGCCCTCCCTCTCATCGCGGGCCCCGGTCAACCAGGTGTCACGCGGCGGAACCCGCCCCACCTTGACCGACTCCCGCAACGTCCATCGCATCGCCTTGTGCAAAGCCGCCAGGTCCGCCTCGTCCAGATCCGTCACCGCCCGCAACGGGCTGATCCGGGCGCGCCAGCAGATCTCGTCGGCGAGCAGATTCCCGAGACCGGCGAGGAGGGACTGATCGGTCAGTGCCGACTTGAGCCGCCCCCGACGGCCGGCCAGCAGCCCGCTGAAGTCCTCCCGGGACACCTCGAGGGCGTCCGGGCCCAGATCGCCCAGCACCCGCGCGGCCTGCTCCTCATCCTCCGCGAGACGTACGCCCTGCAGCTTGCGCATGTCCCGGAAGCGCAGCTCACCGTCGGCGAGACCCCACACCACGCGGTCATACCGGTCCGGCGGCTCGTCCGGCGCATGCCACGACAACGACCCGGTCATGCCGAAGTGCAGGATCAGCACCGGACCGCCGACCGGGGCGACCAGCCACTTCCCCCGCCGCCACGGCTCCCCGAACCGGTGGCCGCGCAACGCGTCGTCCAGCGCCCGCGCGCTCGTCCCGCGGAGCACCCCCGCGTCCCGTACGCGCACGGCCGTGATCTTCTCACCGGTGTGCTCGGCCAGCACCCGGCGAAACCCCTCGACATCGGGAAGCTCCGGCACACGACGGTCCTACCCACTGCGCGAGGGTCTCCAGCGGCGGCGCGTCACGCACGAGCCGTTTCGGAGCGGCGGCGCCCGTGACCACGGGCCCTTCCGATCGCGCACGACGAGCGGCCCCGAGGAGGCGGATCACCGGGGGCAATGCTCCGCTTCCTCGGGGCCGTGGGGCCGTGCGGGGGAATCCCACCGCCTTCTGGGAGGAGGGCACCGGACAGGTCACCGCCGGTGGGGAACCCGACGGCGGTCGGCCGAGTGCCACCGGCCATGCGCCAGCCTGCCGACAAAGCCGATAAGGCGGCGCTGTGGCGACGCTAAGACGCGGCTAAGAACTCGCCGGCAGGACGCGAAAATCGACGATCACCTGCGCGCCGCCCGCCGGCGAGACACCGAGACGCAGGGACCCGCCCGCGGCTTCGGCGGTACGACGGGCGATGTCCAGACCGAGGCCGCTCGACGCCGCACTGCTCGCACCACGGCGCAGCAGATGCCGCCCGGGGAACCCAGGGCCGTCGTCGCCGACCATGAGGTACGCGACCGGACCACGATGATCGAGCACCACCCCGAAGGCGGTCCCGTCGGCCGTATGGGCGAAGACGTTCGTCAGCAGCGCGTCGAGACACGCGGAAAGCTCCGCGCCACCCACCGTCACGACGACCGGATGGTCGGGAACCCGCAGACTCACCGCACGATCCTGCTCATCGGCGAGCGCCGACCAGAACGCCACCCTCTCCGACACGACGGCCGTGGCGTCGCACAACGCCCGATCCTGCCGCGCCGGCCGCCGAGTGTCGTTGATGAGCCGCGTCACGGTGCGCTCCAGCACATCGACCTGCTTGCCTATCCGGTCGGCCTCCGCCGGATCCCGCAGCGACTCCGCCTCCAGCCGCAACACCGTCAGCGGCGTACGCAGCCGGTGGGACAGATCGGCCGCCGACTCCCGCTCACGGGCGAGCAGCTCCGCTATCCGCGTCGCCAGATGATTCAGGCCGACGCCGACATCGCGGATCTCCGGCGGACCACCGGGCTGCACCCGCGCCTCCAGATCTCCGCGCGACAGCCTCTGCGACAGCGCCGCGAGCGCCGCGATCCGCCGCACCAGGGAATGCGCGAGACGATCCGCCAGGAGCACGCTCACCGTCAGCAGCCCGGCGCCCAGCAACGCCAGGATCGTCCAGGCCCGCCCCACACCCGCCCGCAGCTGCGTGGCCGGCACGAACGTCCGGATCACGGCCGTTCCGCCCGGCCCGCCCAGCACGGCGACCAGGATCTCCCGCCCCCCTGCGGCTTCGACCGTCACGCTACGGCCGCGCGCCGCCAACCGGACCGCCGGATCCCGCGGAATGGACGGATCCGTGCCCGTGCCGTCCGGCCAGAAGACCGCCAGCGGATAGCCGCTGGACGCCGCCTGCTGAAGCGTGATCTCCACCGTCCTCCGATCGCCCGTCGCGACCATCGGAGCGAGGGACTGCGCGCGCACCGTGGCCGACCCCACGGCACGGGTCGCTGCCACGTCCCGGACCAGCAACGCCAACGGCGCCAGGAACGCCACCAGCACCAGGGACGTCGTGGCGGCGACCAGAAGGGTGATGTAGCGCCTCATCGCGACGGGTCAACGATCTTTATGCCCGAGCCGCGCACCGAGCGCAGGTAGCGAGGGTCCGTGGCGGTCTCGCCGAGCTTCCGGCGCAACCAGGCCACGTGAACGTCGATCGTCTTGTCCGCACCGCCGAACGGCACCTGCCACACCTCGGTCAGCAACTCCCGCTTCGACACCACCTGCCCGGCGCGAGCGGCCAGGTAGTGCAGCAGATCGAACTCCTTCGGCGACAGCTCCAGCACACGGCCGTCCAGCGTCGCCTCCCGAGCGCGCGGATTCATCCGCAGGCCCCCGACCCGCACGGACGCGTCCGCGGGCGCCCCTTCCTCCCCGCGCCGCAGCACCGCCCGGATCCGCGCGTCCAGCTGACCCGCGCCGAACGGCTTGACGACATAGTCGTCGGCGCCCGCGTCCAGGACGCGTACCATCTCCCGCTCGTCATCGCGGGCCGTCGCCACGATGACGGGAACGGAGCTGACCGCCCGGAGCATGCGCAGGACCTCGCAGCCGTCGAGATCGGGCAGCCCCAGGTCGAGCACCACCAGATCCGGCCGATCGCCGATCGCCTGCCGGAGTCCGTCGACGGCGTTCGGCGCCGAGGTCACGGCGTGACCGTGCTCCGACAGCGCCCGCACCAGCGCGCTGCGTACCGAGGCGTCGTCTTCGATGAGCAACAGTTGGGCCACGGCGCAACGCTAGACCGTTCACCTGCGAAAAGCCCAGTTCGTAGCTATTTGGAACGTTCGTCTTATATGCGGCTTAGTGCGGCCTTAGTCGCTCCTTAGCCGTCGGCGTGGCACCCTTGGTCCGGTGTTGTATCGCGCGGCGTTCGTGCTCGTGGCCTGGACGGCGACCGCGAGCGGGGCGGTCATCGCCGGACTCGGCGCCATCTCCGTAATCGGCGAGGGAATCACCGACCGGACCGTCGACCCGATGACCTCCGCGCAGGTACGGGAGGAACTCGCCCGGCCCGAGCCCACGACACCACCTCCCACCCCGAGCCCCGGCCGCACCACCCGCAGGCCGAAGAGCTCCCTGCGGACCACCGCCCCTCCTGCTGCGGGGATCGTCCGCAGCCTGAGCTCGAGCGGTGGCGACGTCCTCGTCCGGTGCGTGCGCGGCTCCGCCTACCTGCTGTCCTGGTCGCCCAGGCAGGGGTACGGCGCCGGTGAGGTCCGGCGTGGCCCGGCCGACTCGGTCTTCGTCAAGTTCGAGTCCGAGTCCGGCAAGCACGAGATGACCATGCTCGTCACCTGCCGCGACGGACGCCCGGTCGCCGCCGTCCATTCCGAACACCACCCGCACCACGACAACGGAAACCAGGACCACTGACGCGACCACCGGCCGCGGGAGGCGGTCCGGAGGACGCCGCCGCGTAGACCCTCAGACCCGTCGAGTAGACCATCGTCGCTACCTGACGCGATCGCCGGCGCGCCACGATGGACGACCATGAAGGATCCGAAAACCTACGACCTGCTGTCGTTCGTGGTGCTTTGGCTCGGCATCCATCAGGGCGTCTATCCGTTCGGCGCCCGGATCTTCGACTGGAAGCCGAGACTCTCCCTGCCGCTGCGGCTGCCGAGTCCGTACTGGTGGATCGTCTCCACGCTCGTCATCATCGCCGCGATCGTCCTGCTCGACCAGATCGACAAGGCAAAGAAGCGCCGCCATCCGGCCTCATAACGATGGCCAAGAATACGAAAACCCTCCGAACCGGTGGGGTCGGAGGGTTTCCGATGTCGTGAGACGTCCAATGTGGGGCCGGTGGGACTCGAACCCACACTGTCACGGACCTAAACCGTGTGCCTCGGCCGGTTGGGCTACGGCCCCTCGCCGTTCTTGCCGTTCATTCTACCGGCATACGTCGGTGTCTGTGAGTGGCAGTTCGGACAGAGGAAGCGGAGATTCTCTCGGCGATTGTCGAAGTGGTCCCCGTTGATGTGGTCGACGTGCAGGATCAGCGGCTTGCCGTTCCACAGCGCCTCCTGGCCGCACCCGCCGCAGCGGTAAGCCAAACCACTCTCGATTAATGCGCGCCTGAGGATTTCTCCTCGCTGTCGTCCGGCGTCACCCGGGCGGATGACGAAGACCTGATCAGGTGTCAGGCGCTTCGGTGACGGTTTCCCTTTGTTCGGCGAGGGACGACAGAAATGAGAAGTGTCGATGTTGAGCTGTTTGAGTCTGCGGCTGATGTGTGCGTGGGTTCCTCCCGACCATGGGATTTGGAGATAGCGAAGGACGCCGACGATACTCGTCGAGGCGGCGGCGGCCTCGGCCAGCAACTCCGGAGTGTACTTCTGGCTGTACTTTCTGTTGACCATGGCGTGAAGGTAGCGCCAGGGTCGGACAGTCCCGGGGCGGTCGGGTCAGACGCCGAGCTCCTTGAGGATTCGCTCGACGTGGCCGGTGGCCTTCACGTTGTAGAAGGCCTTCTCGATCTTGCCGTCGGCGTCGACGATGAAGGTCGAGCGGATGACGCCGACCATGATCTTGCCGTACAGCTTCTTCTCGCCGTACGCGCCGTACGCCTGGAGGACCTTGGTCTCCGGGTCGGCGAGCAGCGGGAAGGTCAGCTCGTCGCGGTCGCGGAACTTCGCGAGCTTGGCCGGCTCGTCGGGGGAGATGCCGAGCACGGTGACGCTGGCCTCGTCCAGGGTGGGCAGGGCGTCGCGGAAGCCGACGGCCTCCTTGGTGCAGCCGGGCGTCATGGCCGCCGGGTAGAAGTAGACGATCACGCGCCGTCCACGGTAGGAGGACAGCGAGACGGGGTTGCCGTCGGCGTCGGGAAGCGTGAACTCGGGGGCGACGTCCCCAGGCCCCAGTCGCTGCTCCGTCACAAGATCATCCTTCCGGTCGAGCTGAGTCCAACCGTACCCGTGTCGCAGCATACGGCGCGTGATCGGGGTACAAGTCGGCCAGGGAGCGATGTTCGGCGGCGGCACCTGACAGACTTGTCCTGGGCCACGCCGCCGAACTCCGATGATGACCGCAGGAAGGACACCTCATGGCCGATAGAGCCCGCGACCCAGCGGCGATCGAGCGGGACATCGAGCAGACGCGCGAGGAGCTGGCGCGCAGCATCGACGAGCTCGCCGACCGGCTGAGCCCCAAGCACGCCGCGCAGCGTGGCGTGGCGAGGGCCAAGGAGGAGGCCGGTCGGGTCGCCGAGGACATCGGCGCGATCGTCCGGAAGGAGGGGCAGGATCGGCCCCGGAGCCCGCTGACCGGTCCGGTGCTGATCGGGGCCGGTGTGGTGGCGACGGCCGTCGCGCTCCGGCTGCTCCTGCGCCGGCGTCGCCGCTGATCGTACAGGCGAAGCGCCCAGGTCTCCCACGGGAGAGACCTGGGCGCTTCGTCGTTCAGCGCAGGGGTACGGCGGTGCTCGCGGTGCCGCCGGCCTGGGCGTCGAAGGCGACGGTGAGCGTGCCGATCGTGCCGGGGACCGTGACGGTGCGGGTCCCGGCCCCGGTGACGTTCACCTTGGCGGAGCCGAGGATCTTTCCGTTCCAGACGTAGGCGTAGGCGGTGCCGGGGCCGGTGGCCCGGAGCCGGAAGGTGACCGCGCCGCCGGCCACCCTGGGACGCCCGACGACGCGGGCGGTGTCGGATCGAGGTGCGGCCGGTCCGGCGGCGAGGGGGACGCCGATGCGGGCGGCCTGCAGGATCGACTGCGGGGAGTTGACGGACAGCGCGGCGGTCTTGGAGATCACCGGGGGCGGCGCGGTGGTGGGCCGTCCGGGCGGCGGGGTGTAGCCGGGGAGGGCGGCCAGGCCCCAGCGGTACGGGTCGCCCTGGACGCCGCCCCAGGTGGACCAGCCGATGCGGGTCTGGCCGGTCTTGTCGGTGGTGTCGGAGTCGTAGATGAAGATGTCGAGGCCGAGCCGGGAAGGATCGACGGCGGCGGGCAGGTCGGCGAGGGGGATCTTCGTCTCGACGGTGTATCCGGTGTACGGCTTGTCGACGACCGAGGCGACCTTCATGCCGGGGGCGGTCTGCGCGCCGGGTCCCTGGTGGTTGTCGGCGTCGCGTTCGAAGCAGGGTGATCCGGCGGTGGTCGTGGGCAGGATGCCGGTCTTGAAGGTGGTGGAGGTGTTCTCGGCGTCGCCGCGCGGGTCGAGGGCGATCTCGACGGAGTCGGTCCGCCAGTGGCGTTTGCAGTCGGCGGGGTCGAGGACGCTGCCCTGTTTGTCGTCGGTGACGTGGACGAGGACGTAGAGGGCGTCGTCGTACCAGGTGACCTTGCCGGTGGCGGAGCAGTCGGCGGCCGACTCGCAGGCGGTGCCCTCCCAGAGCCGGGACAGGTTCAGGGTGGGCCCGGGGTACTCGGCGGCGGAGTCCTTGCCGTCGACCGTGGGCTCCTTGGTCGCGTGCGGGATGGTGGTGGCCGGGACGAGTTCGAGTGCGGCGTTCGCCACGTCGGGGGCGCCGGAGGACGTCGTGGTGATCGTGTAGTCGTAGTCGCCGCCGGTGCCACCCTGGTTGGCGGTCGGCAGTGACGTGTCGGTGTTGCGGACGGTGAAGGTCACCGACCCGGTCGCGCCGGCGGCGAGGGCGTACGGCTTGGATGCGGCGTCGGCGGCGAAGCCCTTCGGCAGGTTGAGCGCGACGGTGCCCTTCTGGGCTTCTTTGGTGGTGTCGGCGAGGTCGACGCGGACCTGGCGAGAGCCGCCGGAGGCGAGGGTGAGGACGCGTTTGACCCGGTCGGACAGTTGCGGGGCGCCGGTGGCGGCGGCCCAGGCGTCGAAGTCGGAGACACGGGGGAGGGGCTGCTGGCGGCCGGTGACGGCGGGTTCGACCTCGACGGCGCGGCCGGTGGTGCCGGTGCCGTGGGCGGTGGTGAGCGTCGCGCCGAGCCGTACGCGTCCGGCCTTTCCGGCGGGAGTGACGGTGAAGGTCGCGGTGCCGTGCTGGAGCGTGCCGGCGCCGGTGGCGGTCCAGCCGGCGGGCAGGGACAGGGCGACGCGTCCGGGGGCGGAGGCGTGCGCGGTGACGGTGAACGGCTCTCCGGGGGCGACGCCGAAGCGGCTCGTCGTCAGGGAGAACTCGGTGCCCAGGGGCAGGCCGCCCTTGGCGGGGTAGGTGGCGCCTTCGAGGGCGGCGAGGGGGTCGTGGTTCCCTCGGGTGAACGGGACGCGGCTGTCGACCAGGGTGAAGTAGTCACAGCCGATCTTGTTCGGGTCGCTGGGCGGGTCGGGGTTGTGCGCCCAGCCCTGGCTGGCGTAGAGGCGTGCGGCCTCGGTCTCGATCTGTGCCCAGGTCTTGCCGTTCGTGGAGGCGCGGCCGTCCCAGACGCCGTAGACGTCGGCGCTGGGGTCGGTGGGCGTGAAGGTCGTCTCGCAGGAGGGGCCGGTGCCGGCCTTGACGAGGTGCTCCTGGTGGAGGAGGCGGGCGGCGCGCCAGGGTCGGAGGTGTTCCTTGGTGAGCTGTTCGGGGAAAGCCTTCGGGTCGGCGGCGAGGTAGTAGGCCTCGACGGCGAGGCGTCCGGCCTCCTGGTGGTTGCCGTGCTGGCTGGGAATCGGGGACGGCGTCATGGTCGTGATGACCTTGGGGCGCGTCTCGCGGACGAGCCGGACGACCTTGGCGAGTGTCGAGTCGTGGTCCCAGATGTCGCGGGTGAGCTGGTCGCTGACCGTGTAGTAGAAGTCGACCTTGTCGAGGTAGTGGATGTCGGAGATGCCTGCTTTGGCGACGGCGGCGCGTTCTTCGCCCTCGCGGAGCAGGCCGAGCGCGGGGCCCTCCTCGGTGCCAACGGCGTTGCCGCCGCCTTCGCCTCGGGTGATGGTCAGCACGCCGGTCTTGACGTGGGCCTTCTCGTGCCATTGCCCGTACGTGGAGAGGTTGAAAGACTCGTCGTCCGGGTGGGCGCCGACGAAGAGGACGTCGAGCGAACCCGGCCGGGGGACGTCGTTTGAGGCGGCGCCGGCGGGCGGCGCGAGGCCCATGAGGCCTGCGGCGAGGGTCAGGGAGAGGGCGAGCGTCTTGCGCATGGGCGTCAACTCCTTGTCGGATCACGTCCCCCGAGCGAGAGTTCTATTCCTTGATCGCCCCCGAGAGCATTCCGGCGATGAAGCGGCGCTGGAGGAAGACGTAGACGAGCACGACGGGCGCGGCGACGATCAGCGCGGCGGCCATCAGCATCTGGTATTCGGTCTGATGCTGGCCCTGGAAGATCGACAGGCCGAGCGGCGCGGTGCGCAGGTCCTCGTTGGAGTTCATGATGACGAGGGCGAGCAGGAACTCGTTCCAGGTCCACATGGCGATCAGTACGACCATGGTGAGGATCGCGGGGCGGCCGACCGGCAGCAGCACCCGCCACAGGGTGGTCCAGCTGGAGGCGCCGTCCATGCGGGACGCCTCGATGAGGGAGCGGGGCGCGGACCGGAAGTAGGCGCGCATCCAGAACACCCCGAACGACACGGACTGGGCGATCTGCGGCAGCATGAGGCCGGGCAGGGTGTTGTCGAGGCCGACCGAGCGCAGGTCGAAGTACAGCGGGACGACGATGGCCTCGGTCGGCACCATGAGCCCGGCGAGGAACACGTAGAACAGCGCGGTCGCGCCCTTGAACTCCATCGTTCCCAGGGCGTACCCGGCCAGGACCGACAGCACCGAGGCGGCGACGACGACCACGGTGACGACGATGAGGCTGTTGGTCAGGTACCGCGCGAAGTGTCCCTGCCGCCACGCGCCGGTGAACGCGTCGACGGAGAAGTGCGGCAGACCGAACGCCTGGGAGGCGACCGCGAGCAGCGGGAACACGGCGATCACCGCGAAGACGATCAGCACGCCGTACGTGGTGGTGCGCTCGGCGCGGGAGGTCGTTGGTGTCACGCGCGGCCCTCCACGAGGCGGCCGATCCCGGCGGTCACGGCGAACACGATGATCGCGATCGTGATGCCGATGGCGCAGGCCAGCCCTACCTCGCCGGTGTTGAACGTCCGGTTGTAGACCTCGTACGCCGGGACCCGGGTCGCGTCGCCGGGGCCGCCGCCGGTGGTCAGGTAGATCAGGTCGAAGTTGCGGAGCGCGGCGATGATGGTCAGCGTCAGGGCCACCGACAGCTCCCGACGCAGCCCGGGCAGGGTGACGGCGAAGAACTCGCGGAAGGCCCCGGCGCCGTCCACGCGCGCCGCCTCGTACAGCTCGCGGGGGATCTTCTGTACGCCGGCGAGGAACAGCACCATGGCCAGCCCGATCTCGGCCCAGGTGCCGATGAGCCCGACGGACGGCAGCGCCCAGGTGAAGTCGCCGAGCCAGCCGCGGGCGAGCCCGCCGAGGCCGACGAGGCGGAGCGTGCCGTTGATCGGGCCGTGGTCGGAGTAGATCCACTGCCAGGCCACCGCGACCGCGACCATGGCCACGACCTGCGGCAGGAACAGCACGGTGCGGAAGAACGTCAGGCCGCGCGGCCGGGACCGGGACATGACGGCGACGAGGAGGAAGGCGATGCAGCAGGGCAGGACGGCGTAGAAGAACACGAGCACGGCGGCGTGCCAGAACGTCCCACGCAGGTGCGGGTCGCTGAACGCCTGCGTGTAGTTGCCGAGCCCCGCCCAGGTGCCGACGGTGAGCCCGTCCCAGTGGAACAGCGAGAGGTACGCGCCGTGCAGGAGGGGCCACAGGAGGAACGCCGCGTAGACCACCAGCGCCGGGAGCACGTAGAGGTAGCCGACGCGGCGGGGCTCGCCGGGCGGTTTGGCCCCCGCCCGGCTCGTACCGGGGGTCTCGGTGGGCAGGGGCTTCACCGCTTGGCCAGGAAGGCGGCGTAGTCGCGCTGAGCCTCCTGCATGCCCTGCTGTGCCGTCTTCCTCCCCGCGATGATCTCCTGCAGTACGCCGCCGAGCGTGTCCAGGAACGTCGTCGTGGAGTAGTCGAGGTACGGGACGAGGATGTCCTTGTCGCTCGCGGTCTTCCAGGCGGCGGACAGGTCGTGCCCCACGGCGGTGGTGGGCTGCGCGCTCGCCGGGGTGACGGCGGCGAGGCCGCCGGTCTGGGTGACGACGTCCATGGCCTGCGGGGTGGTCATGAAGTTCAGGTACGCGGCGGCGACGTCGGGGTGCTTGGACTTGGAGGTGATCACGAGGGGCAGGCCGGGGCCGCCGAGCGTGGCCGCGGGCGCCCCGCCGGCCTGGGCGGGCGGCGGGAGGAGGTAGCGGACCTTGTCCCCCATCTTCTTCTGCAGGTCGGCGGCGAACCACGGCCCGCCGATCAGGAACACGCCCTCGCCCTTACTGAACGGCCCGGGGGAGTCGTTGTACTTGCCGGCGTTGACGCCGGAGGGGAAGTAGCCGTTCTTGGCCCAGTCGGCGAGCTTCTGCGCGGCCTGCACGATGGATGGATCGGTCCACGCGCCGCCGCGGCCGAACACGAGGTTGCGCAGCGCGTCCTTGCCCGTCGTCTGGCCGAGCAGCACCCCGAACTCGTGGATGGCGGGGAACTTCTCCAGGTTGGCGAGGTAGATGGGGGTCTCGCCCTTGCCCTTGGCCGTGGCCAGGTCCTGCTCGAACTCCGCCCACGTCGTCGGCGGCTTGATGCCCAGCTTGGCGAGCTTGTCGGTGTTGTAGTAGATGCCGACGGCCTCGCCGGTCATGGACACGCCGTACAGGCTGCCGGAGCCGATGCTCTTGCCGTCCGGGGTGACGCTGTTGAGCTGGGTCAGCCCCGCGGGGAAGCGCTTACGGAACCCGTAGGCCTGCTCGTACGGGTCAAGGGGGACGAGCGCACCCGCCTTCACGAGGGCGCCCATGATGCCGTACCCCTGGTTGGCCTCGACGACGTCGGGCGGGTTGGCGCCGGACAGCGCGAGGCGCAGCGTCTTCTCCAGGTCGGTGAAGGACCGCGACACCCTCTTGATCGTCACGTTGGGGTACTTGGCGTGGAAGGCCGCGTTGAGCTTCTCCATCTGCTCGTTCTGGCCGCCCATGACCTCCTGGTCCCAGACGGTCAGCGTGACCGGGCCCGCCTTGGCGATGTCCGTGCTGACGGCGGATGGGGCCTTCGGTTTGGACTTTCCGCCGCCCGACCCGGGGGCGCAGGCGGACACGGCGACCAGCGCCGCTGTCAGGACCACGAACGGTTTCCGCATGGCGGGGCTCCTTCGTCAACCGAACCGGCGGCGAGCTGTTCTCTCAAGATCTTCTTGTTGGTGGCTCAGATCGTTACGATCACGCCTGCCGTACGGTCGGCTCGGCGCGGGCGACCGTGTCGATCGAGGAGTCGGGGATGTAGGGGACGACGAAGGCGTAGTCGCGCAGCACGTCGTCGGACACCTCGCCGGACTCGCCGAACGCCGCGATCTCGCCCCAGCAGGGCGAGCCGAGCGACCCGCTGAAATGCCGGACGGACAGCCCGGCGCAGAGGTTGGCGAACCGCAGCCGCTCGACCAGGGGCCAGCCGGCGAGGGTGCCGTAGACGAAGCCGGCCGCGAAGACGTCGCCGGCGCCGGTCGGGTCGAGGGCGTTGACCGGCAGCGCGGTCGCCTCGGCGCGCTCGCCCGTGGTCGTGTCGACCGCGATCGCACCGTCGCCGCCGCGTTTGACCACCACGACGGGGACGCGCTCGGCCAGGGCGTCGAGGGCCTCCTCCGGCGTGCTCGTCCGGGTGTAGGCCATGGCCTCCACGGCGTTGGGCAGGAACACGTCGACCAGCTCCAGGCGGTCGAGCACGTCGACGGACCAGGTCTCGGTGGGGTCCCAGCCGACGTCGGCGACGACGGCGGCGCCGCTCTCGCGCATCGTCGCGGCCCATTCCGGCACCGGGTGAGCGAGGTCGAGGAAGCAGGTCTTGGCCTTGGGCGGGGCGCCGACGAGGGCCTCGGGCAGCACCGGCATGGGCCGGTGGTAGGTGACCATGCTCCGGTCGGCGTCGTACGCGAGCGACACGGTCACCGGCGTGGGCCAGCCCGGCAGCCGCCGGGAGTAGGCCAGACTCACGCCTTCCTGCTCGGACAGGGTCCGCCACAGGTAGGCGCCGAACATATCGTCACCGAACGCCGCGGCCAGGCCGACGTTCAGCCCGAGGCGGCTCATCGCGACCGCGATGTTGGCGATGCCGCCGGGCGCCGACCCCAGCCCGTCGGTGATCAGCTCGGTGCCGGGCGGCGGAAGCCCCGGCAGGCCGGTGAAGATCATGTCCATGAAGACCGTGCCGGCCAGGAAGACGTCCAGGCCTCCGGCGTCGCCGTGCAGGAACTCGGCACCCGCCTCCCGCTCGACGCACGGATCTTCCAGCCGCGGCTCGGGCGGGCGGCCCTGCGGCGCGATCATCGGTTTCACTTGGTCCACGGCGCCTCCCCTTCATTGGGGATTTATCACTGTCGTACGACAGTACGCGGTGCTGGAGCGTTCCCGAGAGAATGTACGCGAAGTCCCCTTCCCTCTCTCAAGTGATCCTCGGGCACTCCCGCACCGGCCGGGTCAGAGGAAGGTCCGGCCCTCGCCTCGGTAGGTGGGAACGGTGTCGACGACCCGGTCGCCGTCGACCAGGTGGAGTGCGTCGAAGCGTTCGCACAGCTCACCGGCCTTCGCGTGCCGGAACCACACCCGGTCGCCGATCCGCAGCCCGTCGGCGGCCTTGCCGAGCAGCGGGGTCTGCACCTCGCCGGCGCCCTCCCGCGCGTCGAAGCGCAGCCCGGCGGGCAGGTACGGCTGCGGAAGCCGGTTCCGGTCCGCGACGCCCGAGGCGAGGTAGCCGCCGCCGAGGACGGTGACCACGCCCGGCGCGGGCCGCCGTACGACGGGAAGGGCGAAGAGGGCGGCGGGGCTGCCGGAGAAGTTCGTGTAGTGGTCGAACAGCACGGACTGGTACAGGCCCGAGCCCGCCGCCACCTCGGTCACGGCCTTCTCGGCCGCGGTCTTCTCGACGCTGCCGGTCCCTCCGCCGTTGACGAACTCCAGGTCCGTGACCTCCCGGACCGCCTTGACGATCAGCGCCCGGCGGCGCGCGAGCTCGACACGCGACTGCGCCTGGATCAGGCGGACCGCCCGGGAGAAGAGCGGCTTTCCAGGCGGGTTGTCCCCGACGCCCGCGATCTGCGACTCGTACGCCATCAGTCCGACCAGCCGTACGCCCGGGCGGCGGCCGATCTCCCGGGCCAGCTCGGCGGCCTGCTCCGGCGCGCGGACCGGGGATCGGAGCGCTCCAACGCGGATGCGGCCGCCGGCCGCGCGCCACGCGGCGTCGATGTCGACGCAGACCCGGACCGGCCGGCCGCCGGTCGCCTTCTGGATGAGGTCGAGGTGCTCGACGCAGTCGACCATGACGGTCACGGTGGACGCGGCGTGGTCGTCGTCGGCCAGCCGCGCGAGGGCGGTCTGGTCGGCGGTCGGATAGGCGACGAGGATGTCGTCACTGACCCGCTCCTCAGCCAGCCACAGCGCCTCCGGAAGCGTGAACGCCATGACGCCGGCGAACCCGTCCATGGCCAGGACCTGTTCGAGCAGCGCCCGGCAGCGGACGGACTTGCTGGCGACCCGGATCGGCTTGCCGTGCGCGCGTCGGGTCAGGTCCGCCGCGTTGGAGCGGAACGCTGCCAGATCGACCATGGCGAACGGCGGTTCCAGGTGAGATGTGGCCATGTCGTACCGTTTGCGCAGCGTCATGCCCGCAGAGTGCCACAGACCGGACGAATATGAAAAGGCTTCACGTCCGGGAATGGGTGGCGAAGAAGTCCCAGAGCCGGCGGCTCGCGTCCGACGGCCACTGGTGCCCGCCTCCCTTCACGACGCACAGGACCACCTCCGCGTCCTCATCGCCGCGGCCGGTCGATCGGCAGCCGTCGTCCTCGGCCGTCCGGAGCGCGGGCAGGCCGTCGGCCCGGCGCCAGAAGTCCACCGCCCGGCTCACCGGCGGAAACGGGCGGCGATCGTTGAAATCACGGTGCCCGCCGCCGTTGAACGGGACGTTGTGGTCCGCGGTGCCGTGCCAGATCATCACCGGCACCGGCCGACCGGGATGGCATGACATGGCGAGCGCCGCGGACACGACCCCGATCGCGGCGACCTTCCCCGCGGCCTCGCACGCGAACCGGTACGCCATGCCGCCGCCGTTGGAGAACCCGGTCACGTAGACCCGCTTCGGGTCGGCCAGCCCGATGCCGGCCAGATGGTCGATGAGCTTGCGGAGGAACCCGACGTCGTCGATGTGCGCCAGCCGCGCGGGCGCGCAGCAGTCCCCGGCGTTCCAGGTGAACGCGAACCCGTCGGGGTAGACGGCGAGGAACCCATGGTCGTCGGCCAGGGCGTCGAACCCGGTCTTCTTCTCGAAGCCGGTCATGTTGTCGGCCCCGCCGTGCAGGGCCAGCACGACGGGAAGCGGCCGCGCGGGACGCCCCGCGCGAAAACGCTGCTTCGCCAGGGCAGGCGGCACGTGGACCAGATACTCCCGGTGACCCGGCGTACCCACGTCGATCTTCATCCGATGCGTCCCCACCGCCGTGGGAACGTCACCCACCGACCTCGGCGCCTTGCGGCCCGAGGAGGCCGTCGGCCGAGCCGACCCGTGGTGCCCGGAACCCGAAGGCCGGCACGCGCCGAGAAGAAGAAGCCCGGAGAGCGCCAGCACCGCAACCCGTCGCATGCCCCGGATCTAACCCGCCCGCCGCCCCGAAAACTACTCACAGGTAGCAAGAATCTGCGCCTGCTGGGGCGCCGCCGTGCGGAGCCGGAGCGGTGGGGGTCAGCCTTCGGCGGGGCGGAGGGTGAGGCCGGGGGCCGGGCTGGCCGGGGAGTCGGCGTCCTCGCGGCTCTGCAGGGCCGTGACGGTCGCGGCGAGGGCCAGCGGGACGGCCACGGCCAGGGCGAGGGCGGGCACCGCGATCCCCGAGTCGTTCACCGCGCCGCCGACCAGGGCCGTCACGAACGCCCCGGAAAGACCGGCGCGCAACATGGGGGCGCGGTCGTAGGCGAGCTGCAGCCCGCCGGCCCCCGCGCGACCCGGCCGGTGCAGCACGAGGAGCAGGAACAGGAAGGCCGCGACCACGATCGGCAGGAGCGTCGGATTGCCGAACGTGTGGACCATGGCGGTGAACTTGCGCTCCAGCCAGGGCAGGGCGTCGCCCTGCACGAGCTGGCCGAAGAAGCGGCCCATGTGCGTCTGCTGGGCGGGCGGGCGCAGGTAGTCGAGGTATGCCACGCCGAGCACCAGCGCCATGCCGGCCGCGCGCAGCAGCTGCAGCCGGATGAAGGACACGCGGCGGCCGCTCACCAGCAGCGCCGTCGTGGCGAGGCCGGGGACGAACGCGATCAGGCCGCCGAAGTCGCTGCCCCACGCGGTCCAGCTGTCCAGGGTCGCGGCGACCAAGGTCATGGCGAGCACGGCGGCCACGGCCGCCCGCCGGCCCCGGCGAGGCTCGAGCCACTGCGCCACCCCGGCGGCGGCCAGCAGGGTCGAGGTGGCCAGCACCGCGAACGCGATGTTGCCCATGCCGTAGTAGCGGCCGCCGACCAGCGGGGAGTACCCCATGAGGCTGTTGACCTGCAGGTTGCTGCCCGTCAGCAGGTCCGCCCCGAGCACGGCGGCGGTGACGCCCGCGATCACGGTCCCGGGGCCGAGCACCCACCGCCGCCACGGCCCGCAGACAGCGACGGCGACGATGAGCGCGTCCACGGCCGCGATGCCCGCGACCAGCGAGGGGAGGGGGTGGGCGCCGCGCCACCACGGCACCAGGTTCACCAGGTACGTCGACACCGGAACGGCGGCCGCGACCAGGGCGGTCAGGCGCGTGGCGGCGAGGATCCGGACACGCCGCCGCCCGGCCCACTGCCGCCGGAGCGCGATGGCCGCCGAGCCGTACAGCAGCAACTGGGCGATCACGAAGGCGGCGAAGAAGCCGGGAAGGGCGTTCCGGTGGGTCTGGGCCGCGACGTCCTGGCTCCGCAGGTCCCGTACCACCGAGCCGAGCGCGGCCGGGCGGGAGGCGTCGGGCAGCAGCGGGGTGCCGATGAGCGCCGCCGGGCCCGGCACGCCGAGCCAGGTCATCAGGGTCGCGGTGAGATCGGGGAGGATGACCATGTCGGCCCGCCGGGTGGAGTCCGAGCCGAGGTAGCGGCCGGCGGTCCCCGGCCCGGTCGCCAGCACGAGCCGCAGGTGCGGTGTCCGGTCGTGGTCGGAGATCCCGGCGACCAGTACGTGGGCGTCGGCCGGCAGGCGCGTCAGCACCGTCCCGACCGCGGCGTCCGCGCGGCGCGCCTCGGAGACCCGGTCCGGCCCGGTGACGGCGCCCGCGTCGACGACGGTGGCGGCGCAGCGCGCCCAGTCGCCGGCGGGCAGGGCCGCGATGTCCGGCGCGTAGGCGTCCACGCGTCCGCTCGAGTCGCCGGCCCCCAGCGCCGCTCCGGGACCCACGGCGGTGGTGCAGCCGCCCGCCCGGTGCACGGCGTCCCCGAACAGGCCGATGGTCCCGAACCCGGCGTTGGCGCGGCGGATCGTGGCGATGTCGTTGACGACGGCGCCCGTCCCGGAGGGGGAGACGGTGATCGGCCGGTGGCAGTACGGGCCCGACGCGGACCGGGCTCCGGCCGACACGGTGGCCCAGCCGTCACCCGGGCAGGTCAGCCGGCCCACCGTGCGGACCGACAGCAGCCCGGTCGCACCGCCCCGCGCGAGCCGCCACAGGTTCGGCGTCGCGGTGGGGCTCACGTCGCTCCACTGCAGCCCTGGAACGCCGATCAGCACGGCGTGCCCGGCGGGCGGCGCCGTCGCGGCGCGGGCCGGTGAGCCGTACGACGCGAGCAGCGCCAGGGCGAGCGACACCAGCACGGCGATTGGGGCTCGCAGCACCTGATCATCTCCTTGGAGCGTCCGGAAACCCTGCGGAGGATAGTGGCCATCGGTCCGAACGTGCCCCGCCATATACGTTAAGAGTCCTCGTCCGCAGGGTGAAGTATGACCGTTCGCGACGTTGCGCACCGCCGGTCCCACGCTGCGGCCGCCACCTTTTGCCCACTTC
Source organism: Actinoallomurus acanthiterrae (assembly GCF_054775715.1). Lineage (NCBI taxonomy): Bacteria > Bacillati > Actinomycetota > Actinomycetes > Streptosporangiales > Thermomonosporaceae > Actinoallomurus > Actinoallomurus acanthiterrae. The sequence continues at coordinate 2,321,287 of NZ_BAAHCO010000001.1, forward strand.
TAACGTCGGGCCGCCCGCCCGCCCGACCCTGGCCGTCCTGCCCCTTAGTCTCGTAAGGACATCGCGGTAGGGGCCCGTCCCCGCCACGGCACCGCAGAACCATCGACGCCTGAAGGTACGACCATGTCCGAATACGTGCTGACGCTGTCCTGTCCCGACCGGCCGGGCATCGTGGCGGCCGTGTCAGGAGCGCTCGCCGAGCGCGACTGCAACATCCTGGAGAGCCAGCAGTTCGGGGATCGCAGCACCGGGCGCTTCTTCCTGCGCATTCAGTTCGAGGCGCCGGAGGGGCTCGAGGACGCCCTGTCCGAGGCGTTCGGCGCGCTCGCCGGGGAGTTCGCGCTGGACTGGCGTCTGCACGACCTGGCCGTCCGGTCCCGGGTGCTGATCCTCGTGTCGAAGTACGGGCACTGCCTGAACGACCTGCTCTACCGCCAGCGTTCCGGGCTGCTCGACGTCGATGTCGTCGCCGTGGCGTCGAACCATCCCGACATGCGGCCGCTGACCCAGTCGTACGGCATCGACTACCACCACCTGCCCGTCACCGCGGAGAGCCGCGCCGCCCAGGAGGCGGAGCTCCTCGCGCTCGTCGAGCACTACCAGGCGGACGTCGTCGTGCTCGCCCGGTACATGCAGGTGCTGTCCGACGACTTCTGCGCGAAGCTGCCGGGCCGGATCATCAACATCCACCATTCGTTCCTGCCGAGCTTCAAGGGCGCCCGCCCGTACCACCAGGCGCACCAGCGAGGCGTGAAGCTGATCGGCGCGACCGCGCACTACGTCACCCCGAAGCTCGACGAGGGGCCGATCATCGAGCAGGAAGTGGCCCGCGTCGACCACACGCAGGGGCCGGAGGAGCTGATGGCGGTCGGCCGGGACATGGAGTGCCTGGCCCTCTCCCGCGCCGTGCGCTGGCACGCCGAACACCGGATCCTGCTCAACGCCGAGCGAACCGTGGTCTTCCGCTGAGTTTCCCGTTCCCCGGGATGTCCGCGCATCGGGCATTACCGTGGGCTCCGTACGCTCGAGTGAGCGATTCGACCCCCCGGCGAACACGTACGGTCATGCGCCGTGCGGTGGGTGACGGACGGGAGGTCGCCGTGGAGCCGACCATCGGTGCTGCGCGGGACACGATCGTGCACACGCTCGAGGTACCGGCGCCCGACCGATCCGGCGAGCACCGGGCCGCCGTACGCCTCTTCCGGTCCCGCAGGACGCCTGCCGCCGTCCTCGCGGCGGCGCTGCTGACGGTCGCCGGCGCGGCCACGGCGACGAGGGTGATCTCCACCCTGCTCGGCCACCCCGTCCCGCGGACCGGCGCCGTCGCCCGCGCGGCGCGGCTGCTGCGGACGACGGCGTGGTGCGATCCGGTGGTCCTCGCCGTCGCGGGCGGCGTCGCGCTCGCCGGGCTGCTGCTCCTGCTGGCCGCCCTGCTGCCGGGCCGCGGTTCCGTCGCCACGCTGGTGTGGAGCACCCGCCGGTGCGCCCTCGGCGTCGAACGGGCGGGGCTGTGCGCGGCGCTGGAGACCGCCGCCCTGGACGTGCCCGGTATCGCCGAGGCGCGCGTCCGGCTGCGCGGGATGCCACGCCGCCGTGCCGTCGTGCACGCGGCCACCGGATACCGGAACCCGGGCACCCTCCGCGAGATCGTGGCCGAGACCGTACGGGCGCGGGCCGACGACATCGGCCTTGCGCGGACGCCGCGGGTCGTCGTACGCCTCGACTGGCGGAGGGACTGACGTGACGAACCGGATGGGGCTCGCGCCGACCGGCCTCGTGCTGCTGTGCGCGGGCGGTACGGCTCTGGCGGCGGGACTTGGGGCGTTCGGGCCGCGACGCGCCCACCGGCCGATCTGGCCGGCCGCGGCGTCACGGTGGGTCGCGGCGCACGGCTGGTTCTGGCCGACGGCCGCCGCGATCGCCGGCACGGTCGCGCTCCTGGGGGCCGGATGGCTCGTCGCCCTCGCCCGGAGCCGGAGACTGCGCAGGCTCGCGATCGGCGACGCGCGCTCCGGCCGGACCCGGATGGCCGCGCGCGTCGCCGTCCGCGCGATCGTCGCGGACGTCACGGCGTACGACGGCGTGCACGCGGTACGGGCGCGGTTGACCGGCCGGGCGGTCGCCCCGCGGATGCTGCTTCGCGTCACCTGCCCCGCCGACGCGGACCTCGCCGGGCTCGGGCGGCGCATCCGCGACGAGGCCCTGGCACGCCTGCGGGCGGCGCTCGCCCGCGACGACATCACCGGTGTTGTGATCTTCGACGTGGTGCCCGAACGGGGCAGCGGCGTAGCCTGAGGTGCCATGTCTTCCGTGCGCGCGACCGCAGACCTTCAGGACGATCTCGTACGACTTCGCCGTGACCTGCATTCCGAACCGGAGCTGGGGCTGGAGCTGCCGCGCACCCAGGAGAAGGTGCTCGGCGCCCTCGACGGCCTTCCCCTGGAGATCGGCCTCGGGCGGTCGCTGTCCTCGGTGACCGCCGTGCTCCGGGGCTCGTCGGCCGGCCCCGCCGTCCTGCTGCGCGCCGACATGGACGCCCTTCCCGTGACCGAACGCTCCGGCGTCGACTACGCCAGCCGGACCGGCGAGCGGATGCACGCCTGCGGCCACGACCTGCACACCGCGATGCTCGTGGGGGCGGCGCGGCTGCTCGCGGAGGCGGAGCTCGCGGGCAGTGTCGTCTTCATGTTCCAGCCCGGTGAGGAGGGCTTCGCCGGGGCACACCAGATGATCGCCGAAGGGGTGCTCGACGCGGCCGGGACGCGGCCCGTCGCCGCGTACGGCCTCCACGTCACCTCATCGGTCCTGCCGGGCGGCTGGTTCATGACCCGGCGCGGACCGCTGATGGCCGCCGCCGACGAGGTGCACGTCACCGTCCGCGGCGCCGGCGGCCACGGCTCGCAGCCGCACCTGGCGAAGGACCCGATCCCGGCGGCCTGCGAGATGGTGACGGCGCTGCAGACGTTCACCACCCGCCGCTTCGACGCGTTCGACCCGGTGGTCATCACGGTCGGCAGCTTCCACGCCGGCAGCAAGGCCAACATCATCCCGGACGAGGCCCGGTTCGACCTGACGATCCGCTCCTTCTCCCAGGAGGCGCACGCCAGGGTCATCGAGGGCACCGGCGAGCTGCTGCGCGGCATCGCGGCCGCACACGGCCTGGACGTCGACATCGAGCACGACATGGGGTATCCGGTTACGGTCAACGACGCGGCCGAGGCGGAGTTCGCGGCGGACACGATCGGCGACCTGTACGGGCCGGAGCGCTTCGTCTGGGGGCCGAACCCCCTGACCGCGGCGGAGGACTTCTCGTTCGTGCTGGACGAGGTGCCGGGAGCGTTCGTCTTCCTCGGCGCCTGTCCTCCGGATCGCGACCCGGGCACCGCCCCGTTCAACCACGCGGCGGACGCGGTCTTCGACGACGGAGTGCTGAGCGACGGGGCCACGCTGCTCGCCGAACTGGCTCTCCGGCGCCTGGCCCGCGCCTGAGCCCGGTCGCCGGGTCGCTGGGGTCGGTCGGTGGCCGGGGCTGGTCGCTGGCCATTATCATGATCCGTCGGTGCTGACAGTTCGTCCAATGGGGAGCGGCGTCGTGCGGAGGCTGGTCCTTGCCGCGGGAGCGGCGGCGCTGCTCGCCGGCTGCGGCAATCCCGCGGAGACCGCCAAGAGCTCCCAGTCGCCCAGCCCCTCGCCGTCCATCCAGGTCCAGCGGGTCAAGGTCGGCCAGGCCGTCACACTGAGCGGCGCCGACGACTCGGGCGGCGCGGGGCGGCTCCGTCTCACCGTCAAGGTCAAACAGATCGTCTCCACGGCGACCGGCCATGGCGCGTTCCAGCAGCCCCGGAAGGGCGAGCGGTTCGTGGCCGTGCGATTCGTGCTGAAGAACGTCGGCGACGCCGCGTACGACGACAGCCCGACCTACGGGGCGAAGGTCGTGGACGGCACCGGCCGGACGTACGACCCGACCGTGGTCACGGTGACCGCCGGACCCGGTTTCCCCAAGGTCGTGAAGCTCCAGCAGGGTCAGGCCAGGTCCGGGTTCATCGTGTTCGCCGTGCCGAAGCAGGCGACGGTGGTCAGCGTGCGGTACGCCCTGAACGCAGGGTTCGCCGCCGACCGCGCCGAGTGGCGCGTGAGCTGAAGCGTTCGTCCAGGGTCCCTCCTGCCCGGGTTGGCGGGGCCGGGCGGTCTGGACGTCGGCTGTCAGGGTGCGCCGCAGGACCTCACGAGTCGCGAGCGAGCGTCGACCGGATCGCCAAAGTGACGATCGGCAGATCGAACTCCCCGGACGCCGTCTCCGGCGTCGCGTGCAGGTAGTCGACGATCCGCGCCAGCAGCGCCGCCCGTTCGGCCTCGGGCAGGATCAGCGCGTGGGAGTGCGTGCCGATCGTCGCGGCCATCGACTCCGCGGTGCGCCGCTGCGCGTGCGGGAACTCGGCCTGCTCGGTCTCGGGGAACTCCGCCGTCGGAGCGAACGCCGACCCGGCGTTCCAGTCCTTGAGCGTCGTCGTGCCCCGGGCCACCTCCTTGAGCCCTCTGACCCAGGGGACCCGGTGGTCATCGATGTTCCACAGCGCGGCCAGCACGCCGCCGGGGGAGAGCACCCGCGCCATCTCGGGCAGCGCACGGCTCAGGTCGAACCAGTGCAGCGCCTGCCCGACCACGATCGCGTCGACCGACCCGTCCGCCAAGGGGATCCGCTCAGCCGTACCCGCGAGCGCCCGCACCTCCGGCAGGCGCGCGTGAAGTTCGGCGAGCATGGCCGAGTCGGGCTCCACCGCGGTCACGTTCTCGGTGTGGCGCAGGAGACCTTCGGTGAGCTTGCCCGTGCCGGCCCCCAGGTCGAGGACGCGCAGCGGAGTGCGGCCGGCGACGGGCTCCAGCGCCCAGCGCAGCGCGGCGTCGGGGTAGCCGGGGCGCTCCGCCGAGTAAGCGGCGGCCTGGCCGCCGAAGGACGACGCTCTGCGGGCGAGGGTCTCGGCATCGCCGTCAGGGAAGGAAGACGAGGTGCTCATCCGCCCGACCCTAGAGGGTGCCCGGTGATCTTCGTCCGGCTGCCACGAACAAGATCCCCTAGCCCGGGCATCAGCATTCGATGACGTTGACGGCGAGGCCGCCGCGTGACGTCTCTTTGTACTTATCGAGCATGTCGCGGCCGGTGTCGCGCATCGTCTTGATCGCGCGGTCGAGCGAGACGAAGTGGCGGCCGTCGCCGCGCAGCGCGATGCGGGCGGCGCTGATCGCCTTGATCGAGGCGACGGCGTTCCGCTCGATGCACGGCACCTGCACGAGGCCGCCGACCGGGTCGCAGGTGAGGCCGAGGTTGTGCTCGATGCCGATCTCGGCGGCGTTCTCCACCTGCTCCGGCGTGCCGCCGAGAACCTCGGTGAGACCGGCCGCCGCCATCGCGCACGCGGAGCCGACCTCTCCCTGGCAGCCGACCTCGGCGCCGGAGATCGAGGCGTTCTCCTTGATGATCACGCCCATCGCCCCGGCGGTCAGCAGGAACCGTACGACGCCGTCGTCGGAGGCGCCCGGCACGAACTTGTCGTAGTAGTGCAGGACGGCCGGGACGATGCCGGCGGCTCCGTTGGTCGGGGCGGTGACGATCCGCCCGCCCGCGGCGTTCTCCTCGTTCACGGCGAGGGCGAACAACGTCACCCAGTCCATCGCGTGCAGCGGGTCGGTGGCGGTCTCCGTCACGAGTTTGCGGTGCAGGTGGTGAGCCCGCCGGCGTACCTTCAGCCCGCCGGGCAGCAGGCCCTCGCGGGAACAGCCGCGGGTCACGCTCTCCCGCATGACGCGCCACAGGTCGAGCAGGCGTTCGCGGATCTCCTGCGGGTCACGGCCGAAGGCCTGTTCGTTCTCGAGCATCAGCGCGGAGATCGACAGGCCGGTCTCGTGGGCGCGGTCGAGGAGCTCGGCGGCGGTGGCGAACGGATAGGGCACCACGGTGTCGTCGGGCTTGATGCGGTCGGCGCCGGTGGCGTCCTCGTCGACTACGAACCCGCCGCCCACCGAGTAGTAGACCTTCTCCCGCAGCTCGGTGCCGCCGGAGTCGCGGGCGGTGAACCTCATCCCGTTGGGGTGATGGGGGAGCGATATCTTGCGCTCGAAGACGAGGTGCTCGCCCACCACGAACGGCACCTCGTGCTCGCCGAGCAAATGGATGACGCCACGCTCACGTGCCTCGGCGACCCGGGCGTCGGCCGTCTCGACGTCGACGCGTTCCGGGGTGTCGCCTTCCAGCCCCAGGATGACGGCCTTGTCGCTGCCGTGGCCCTTGCCGGTGAGGCCCAGGGAGCCGTAGAGGATGACGTGAACGGTCGCCGTCTTCTCCAGCAGGCCGTCGCGCACCAGGCCGCGGGCGAAGCGGTGGGCCGCCGCCATCGGCCCGCCCGTGTGCGAGCTGGACGGGCCGATGCCGACCTTGAACAGGTCGAAGACACTGATCGCCATGGTGTCTAGTCGGCCTGGCGGGCGGTGATGGCCTGCTGGTAGAGGCGGCCGGCGCGGTAGCTGGAGCGCACCAGGGGCCCGGACATCACCCCGGTGAAGCCGATGGCCTCGGCCTCGTCCTTCAGCTCGACGAACTCTTCGGGCTTGACCCAGCGTTCGACGGGGTGGTGGCGGGGGGAGGGGCGCAGGTACTGGGTGATGGTCAGCAGTTCGCACCCGGCCTCGTGCAGGTCCCGCATGGCTTCGGTGACCTCCTCGCGGGTTTCGCCCATGCCGAGGATGAGGTTGGACTTGGTGACCAGCCCCGCCTCCCGGGCGGCGGTCAGCACGCTCAGCGAGCGTTCGTAGCGGAAGCCGGGGCGGATGCGTTTGAAGATCCGTGGGACGGTCTCCAGGTTGTGGGCCAGGACCTCGGGGCGGGCGGAGAAGACCTCGGCCAGCAGGTGGGGGGTGGCGTTGAAGTCGGGGATGAGGAGTTCGACGCCGCAGCCGGGGATGGCGTGGTGGATCTGGCGGACGGTTTCGGCGTAGAGCCAGGCTCCGCCATCAGGCAGGTCGTCGCGGGCGACGCCGGTGACGGTGGCGTAGCGCAGGCCCATGGTGGTGACGGATTCGGCGACGCGGCGGGGTTCGTCGGGGTCGTAGGCGGCGGGTCTGCCGGTGTCGATCTGGCAGAAGTCGCAGCGGCGGGTGCATTGGTCGCCGCCGATGAGGAAGGTGGCTTCGCGGTCTTCCCAGCATTCGTAGATGTTGGGGCAGCCGGCTTCCTGGCAGACGGTGTGCAGGCCTTCGGAGCGGACCAGGTCGGTGAGTTCGCGGTATTGCGGGCCCATCGACAGCCGGGTCTTGATCCAGGGTGGTTTGCGTTCGATCGGTGTCGCGGCGTTCCTCGCCTCGACACGCAGCAACTTCCGGCCCTCAGGAGCGATGGTCATATGGCTCAATCCATTACAGGCTGGGGTAGAGCGGGTGCTTGTCGGCCAGCGCGCTGACTCGGGCGGACAGCGTCGCCGAGTCATACGACGGCTGCAGCGCCAGCGCGATGATGTCGGCGACCTCGGCGAAGTCGTCCGCCTGGAACCCGCGCGTGGCGAGCGCCGGCGTGCCGATCCGCAGGCCCGACGTCACCATCGGGGGCCGCGGGTCGTTCGGCACGGCGTTGCGGTTGACCGTGATGCCGATGGCGTGCAGGCGGTCCTCGGCGTCCCGTCCGGTGATCTCGGAGTCGACCAGGTCGACCAGGACGAGGTGCACGTCCGTGCCACCGGTCAGCACCTTGACGCCGGCCTTGGCGGCGTCCTCGCGGAGCAGCCGATCGGCGAGGATCCTGGCGCCGTCGATCGTCCGGGCCTGCCGCTCGGCGAACTCCTCGGACGCGGCGATCTTCAGCGCGACGGCCTTGGCGGCGATGACGTGCTCGAGCGGGCCGCCCTGCGTGCCGGGGAACACCGCCGAGTTGATCTTCTTGGCGTACTCCTCGCGGCAGAGGATGAGGCCGCCGCGCGGACCGCAGAGCGTCTTGTGCGTCGTCGTGGTCACGACGTCGGCGTACGGCACCGGGGACGGGTGCAGCCCCGCCGCGACCAGGCCCGCGAAGTGGGCCATGTCGACCATGAGCAGCGCCCCGGACTCGTCGGCGACCCGCCGGAACGCGGCGAAGTCGAGCTGCCGCGGGTACGCGGACCAGCCGGCGACGATCAGCTTCGGCCGGTGCTCGTGGGCCAGCCGGGCGACCTCGTCCATGTCCACGAGGCCGTCGGGACCCACGTGGTACGCCGCGACGTTGAACATCTTGCCGGAGTAGTTGATCCGCATGCCGTGGGTGAGGTGCCCGCCGTGCGCGAGGTCCAGGCCGAGGATCGTGTCGCCCGGCTCCAGCAGCGCGAAGTAGACCGCGATGTTGGCCTGTGCGCCCGAATGCGGCTGCACGTTGGCGTGCTCCGCGCCGAACAGCTCCTTGGCCCTGTCGATCGCCAGCTGTTCGGTGACGTCGACGTACTCGCATCCGCCGTAGTAGCGGCGGCCCGGGTACCCCTCCGCGTACTTGTTGGTCATCACCGAGCCCTGCGCCTCGAGGACGCCGATCGGCGCGAAGTTCTCCGAGGCGATCATCTCCAGCGTGGACTGCTGGCGGCGCAGCTCGTCCGTGATCGCGGACGCGACCTCCGGATCGAGCTCGGAAAGGGGCAGGTTGGCAAGGCTCATGACGCCTCCTCGATGAGCTTCGCGTAGGCCTGCGCGTCGAGCAGGTCGGCCGGGTCGTCACCGGTGCGCACCCGGAACAGCCATCCCTCGCCGTACGGGTCGGAGTTGATCACGGCCGGGTCCTCGTCAAGGGCGGTGTTGACCGCGACGACCTCGCCGGTGACGGGCGCATAGATGTCGCTCACCGACTTGGTCGACTCGGCCTCGCCGCACGGCTCTCCCGCCTCGACGGAGGCGCCCTCCTGCGGCAGCGACACATAGACGATGTCACCGAGCGCGTCGGCGGCGTACGCCGTGATGCCGACGGTCACCACACCGTCGGACGGCGCGGTGATCCACTCGTGTTCCTGGGTGTAGGAAAGCGTCTCGGGAACAGTGCTCACGAAGTCCTCCTGTAGAACGGCAGCGCTACCTTGTCGACCGGCTCGTGTTTACCGCGGATGTCCACGGCGAGGTCGGTGTCCTCGGCGTGGTCCGCGTCGATGTAGGCCATGGCGATGGGTTTGCCCAGTGTCGGGGACGGCGCACCACTGGTCACCACACCGCAGGGCGTGCCGTCCGGCGTCACGATGTCGTACCCATGGCGCGGCACCCGGCGCCCCCGTGCGACGAGCCCGACGAGGGTGCGCGCGGGCGGGGTGTCGGCGCGCGCGGCCAGCGCGGCGCGCCCGACGAAGCCCCCGGGCTTCTCCAGCTTGACGGTACGGCCGAGTCCGGCGTCGTACGGCGTGGTCTCGGCGGTCAGCTCGTTGCCGTACAGCGGCATGCCCGCCTCCAGCCGCAGGGTGTCGCGCGCGGACAGCCCGGCGGGCCGCAGGTCGTCGCCGCCGGCCTCCGTGACGGCGCGCCAGACGGCCACGGCGTCACCCGCCGAGACGAACAGCTCGAAGCCGTCCTCGCCGGTGTACCCCGTGCGGCCGATCAGCGCGTCGATCCCGGCGACCTTCCCCGGCAGGATCGCGTAGTACTTCAGGTCGGCGAGCGCGGCGTCGGTGAGCTTCTCCAGGATGGCCTGGGCCTTCGGGCCCTGCACGGCGATGAGCGCGTACGCGTCGGAGCGGTCGTCGACGGTGGCCTTCTCGAACCCGCTCGCCCGCTTGGTGAGCTCGGCTCGGACGGTCGCGGCGTTGGCGGCGTTCGCGACCACCATGTAGGTCTCCGCGGCGAGCCGGTAGACGATCAGATCGTCGAGGACGCCCCCGGCCGGATCGACGATCATCGTGTAGCGCGCCCGGCCGACGGCGAGCACGGACAGGTGCCCGATCAGCGCGTGGTCGAGGGCGGCCCCGGCCTGCGGGCCGGTGACGAAGATCTCTCCCATGTGGGACAGGTCGAAGAGCCCCGCACTGGTGCGGACGGCCTGGTGCTCGGTGGTCTCGCTCCCGTAGCGCAGCGGCATGAGATAGCCGGCGAACTCGGTGATCGTGGCTCCGAGCTCGGCGTGGACCTCGTGCAACGGTGTTCTCTTGGCGTCCGGCGTGGACATCGGGGCAGGCTCCTATCACGCGGGCGGCCGGGATCCCATCCTCCCATTGGCGCGCGAAATGCGGTCGCGGTGCCCTCCCCCTCTGTCATCGGTGCCTGAGAGCTTCACCCCCGATCGGGGGCTTGCACCTTCGGCGGGAGCGTCGCTCCGCTTTCCAGAGGTCGCCTGGTCCGCACGGTTCCTGTGGCCTGAGAGGTTCCGGGGAGGAGTTGCTCCTTCGGCGTACCTCGCTGGCGGCGAGGTCGCTCTCCCGTGCGGGATCAACGGCATGGCCAGGCTAGCAGTGCGGGAGCGTCCGGGAAACGGTGCCGCCGCAGGTCGCGTACCGCGAGCCCACCGGGCGGCGGACCGGGACTTCCGGCTCAATTCCCGTGGAACCCCGGGCAGGCTCTGAAGATCGCGAATTACGTTGATCATCTAGCGCCGGCGGGGGAGGGCGCGACGGCGGGGGCAACGGCTTTCACCATCGCATCGAGCGTGAGGAGCTCCATGGCCCACTCAAGGACCTCTCGGCGGATCACCGGCTTGGCCGCGCTCGGCGCCGCGGCCGTCATCGGCCTGACCGGGGCCTGCTCGCCCGGTCAGCCGGCGGGCACCGTCGCGGCCCGCGCCGCGGCGCCCGCCGCCGCGGCCGGCAGCCCGATCGACATGACCAGCGGCTTCTACGTCGACCCGGACTCCAACTCCGCCAAGTGGGTACGGGACAACCCCGGCGACGCGCGCGCCGCGCAGATCAAGTCGGCGATCGCCGACAAGCCGACGGCGGGCTGGTTCGGCGACTGGATCAGCGACATCGGGACGGCGGTCTCGAACTATGTCGGCGCCGCCGACGCCGCCGACAAGCTGCCCGTCCTCGTGGCGTACAACATCCCGGGCCGGGACTGCTCGGGCGAGTCCAAGGGCGGTTCGGACAAGGACAAGTACGAGGGGTGGATCTCGGCCTTCGCCGGCGCGATCGGAACACGGCCCGCCGTCGTGGTCATCGAACCGGACGCCCTCGCCCAGCTCGACTGCCTGCCGGCCGACTCGGACCGGGAGTTCCGCCTGAACCTGCTGAAGTTCGCCACCGAGCAGTTCAAGGCCAAGGCGCCGAACACCTGGGCGTACCTCGACGCCGGCAACGCCAAGTGGATCGCCCCGGCCACCATGGCCCAGCGGCTGGAGTCCGCCGGCGTGCACAACGTCCGGGGCTTCGCCGTCAACGTCTCGAACTACTACACCACCGACGAGTCGGCGTCCTACGGCGCGGCGGTGAACGCCTCGCTGTCGAGCAAGGTCCCGTTCATCGTCGACACCAGCCGTAACGGCAACGGCTCGAAGAACGGGGAGTGGTGCAACCCGGCCGGCCGCAAGCTCGGCGTCACGCCCCAGGTCGGCGGCGGGGCCGAGATGCTGCTGTGGGTGAAGGACCCCGGCGACTCCGACGGATCCTGCGGGCTCGGCGAGGGCATCCCGGCCGGCCAGTTCAGCCCCGACCTCGCCATGCACCTGATCAACGGGTCCTGACGACCCGGCCCTCGGCGGAGCGGCGGAACAGGGCGTTCCGCCGCTCCGCCGACGCGTCGGAGGCGCCTGATTACGAATCGTATTGATAGGGAGGTTTATTAACCTTTTTTCCGCGATCCGATTGACGGTGGTCCACCACGCCGGTTGCATGGCCCGCACCCCAAGATCCTTTAGCCCCCCGAGAGGAATCTCATGGCGCGCACGCGCACCCGGGCCTGGCTCCTGACCGGCGTGGCGATCACGCTGGCGGTCGCGGCCCTCACCGTGCTGACCTCCCGCGGCACACCGTCGGCACGGACCGGCGCCGTACCGGTCGCGAACACCCAGGCCGCCTTCCAGCACCCGGGCGTCCTGGTCGGGCGTTCCCAGCTCGACTTCGCCCGGGCGAAGGTCAAGGCCGGCGCCCAGCCGTGGACGAAGGCGTACGACACCATGCGCGCGAGCGCGTACGGGTCGCTGTCCCGGACGCCGAAGCCGCGCGCCAACGTCGAGTGCGGCTCGGGGTCCAACCCGAACCACGGCTGCTCCGACGAACGCGAGGACGCCCTCGCCGCCTACACCGACGCGCTGATCTGGTACATCTCCCGCGACGACCGGTACGCCAAGAAGGCGATCCAGATCATGGACGCCTGGTCGGCCGTCATCAAGGAGCACACGAACCACAACGCCCCGCTGCAGACCGGCTGGTCCGGCGCGTCCTTCGCGCGCGCCGGCGAGCTGATCAAGCACACCTACACGGGCACGTGGGCGCAGGAGAAGCGCTTCGCGACGATGCTGCGCACCGTCTACCTGCCCACCGTGATCAAGGGCAGGCCGAACGGCACCAACGGCAACTGGGAACTGATCATGACGGACGCCGCGATCGGGATCGCGGTGTTCCTCGACGACCACGCGTCGTTCGACAAGGCCGTCGCCCTGTGGCGGAAGCGCCTGCCCGCCTACTTCTATCTGAAGTCCGACGGCGCCCTGCCGAAGCCGCCGCCGGGCGGCCAGATCAACACCAAGGCCGAGATCATCAAGTACTGGCAGGGACAGAGCACGTTCGTCGACGGGCTGGCCCAGGAGACCTGCCGCGACTTCGGCCACACCGGCTGGGCCATCGACGCGGCACTGCACGTCGCCGAGACCGCCAGGCTGCAGGGCGTGGACCTGTACGGCGAGGGCCGCGCACGGCTGACGAAGGCGCTGGAGTTCCACGCCACCTACGAACTGGGCGCCAAGGCGCCGTCGTGGCTCTGCAAGGGCACCCTGAAGCGCGGGCTCGGGCCGGTGCTCGAGGTCGGCTACAACGAGTACCACGGCCGGCTGAAGGTCTCCCTGCCCCAGACGGCGAAGCTGGTCGCCAAGGACCGGCCCGCCGGCGCGAGCTACTTCCTCGCCTGGGAGACCCTCACCCACGCCGGAGCCCCCTGACCAACGGCCCCGGCCGTACGGAATCCGGGCGAGCCGGTTGGCTCGCCCGGAATGTCCGGGTGCGGCCCGGCGTCTCGCCGACGGGTTCCGCCCGCCGGGTGGGCGGCGTGGTCGCCGAGGAACGGCCGGCGACCGCAGAGGTAAGGATCGCCGGGCCGATCGGAGACGGCCCGCTGGAGCGCTCGCGGCCATGGAGCGCTGATTTTCGGCATACGCTTGACCGGGTCGAGATCTCGGAGGCCTACCGGTGAGCGTGCGCGGCACGGCGAGCGGAGCGGTCAGGCGGCGCGGTGTCCGGCGGACGCCGGCGGCAGGACGGGTGAGGAGCGTGGGCGGGCAATGAGCGTGCTTTTCGTGGTGGGCATCGTCGTCTTCTTCCTCGGGCTGCTCGCCTCGATCGCCTTGCACGAGCTGGGCCACATGTCCTTCGCGAAGCTCTTCGGCGTCCGCGTCCCGCAGTTCATGGTCGGCTTCGGGCCCACCCTGTGGTCCCGGCGCAAGGGCGAGACCGAGTACGGCGTCAAGTGGATCCCGCTGGGCGGATACATCCGCATGATCGGGATGCTGCCGCCGCGGAAGGGCGACGAGCCGGGCACCGTCCGCCAGTCGTCCACCGGGCCGTTCCAGGGGCTCATCGAGTCGGCGCGCGGCGCCGCCCTGGAAGAGGTCGGGCCGGGTGACGAGGACCGCGTCTTCTACCGCAAGAAGTGGTGGCAGAAGGTCATCATCATGTTCGCCGGGCCGTTCATGAACCTGGTGCTGGCGTTCGTGTTCATCAGCGTCGTCGTCATGGGGATCGGCGTGTCGACGCTGCAGCCGGTGATCGCGTCGGTGTCGAAGTGCACGATCCCGGCCGCGCAGGCGGGCCGCGAGTGCCAGGCGAGCGACCCGGTGACCCCGGCCGTCAAGGCGGGACTGCAGGCCGGCGACCGGATCGTCTCCTACGAAGGCCGCAAGATCCACTCGTACCAGCAGCTGCAGGGCCTGATCCGGGCGTCCGGCGGCCGTACGGTGCCGGTCGTGGTCCAGCGGGGCGGCCAGGACGTCCCGCTGAGCGTTCCCGTCACCACGAACCAGATGCAGTCGCTGACCGACCCGGACAAGACCGAGACCGTCGGGTTCCTCGGGATCAGCCCGACGAGCGCCCGCGAACGCCAGGGCCCGGGCGTGGTCGTCAGCACGATGACCGACCTGACGAAGCGCACCGTCGGCTCGCTGATCAACATGCCGAAGAAGATGGTCGGCGTCTGGAACGCCGCCTTCAGCGACAAGAAACGCGACCCGAACGGCCCCATCGGCGTCGTCGGGGCCAGCCGGATCGGCGGGGAGATCGCCGCGTCGAAGGAGCCGGGGCTGGACAAGCTCGCGTTCTTCCTCATGATGCTCGGCACGGTGAACTTCGCGGTGGGCATGTTCAACCTGGTGCCGCTGCTGCCGCTGGACGGCGGGCACATCGCGGGCGCGCTGTGGGAGGCGCTGAAGAAGGGCATCGCCCGGATCGCCCGCCGGCCCGACCCCGGCCACGTGGACGTCGCCAAGGCCCTCCCGCTGACGTACGCCATGGCTGTGGTGATCATCACGATGGGCGCTCTGCTGATCTACGCCGATCTCGTGAATCCGGTGCGCCTCAACGGCTGACGTCGGCCCATAGCCTCTCGAGCCGGGCCGTCCCCCCGACGTCAAGCGTTATGGCCGACCGGAATGGGTCATGATGGGGATGTATGACGTCGGGGGCCACCATGGAGGGTTTGTTCAGCGAGCGCATCGTCCAGACCGGGCGGCTGCCGCTGTTCTGCTTCTTCGTGGCGTTCATCGTCACGTTCGTCGTCGTGCGCATCAACGTTCGCCTGATCCGCGCCAAGGTGCGCTGGTGGTTCAAGAACGTCGAGGTCGGTGACCTGCACATCCACCACGTGGTGTTCGGGGTCGTGCTGATGCTGATCGGCGGCGTCGCCGGGCTGTCCATCCCCGACTCCTACACGCTGTGGTACGCCGGGGCGGCCTCGCTGTTCGGGGTGGGAGCCGCGCTGGTCCTCGACGAGTTCGCGCTGATCCTGCACCTGCGCGACGTCTACTGGATGGAGGAGGGGCGCGCCTCGGTCGACGCGGTGTTCATCGCGATCGCGGTGACAGGCCTGATCCTGGTCGGTGTACGCCCGATCGGCCTCAGCGACGTCCGCGATCTGCGGACGAGCACGACCGTGCCCCTCGGGGTCTTCCTCGTCGTCCTCGCCAACATCCTGGCCAACCTGGGGCTGGCGATCGTCACGCTGTTCAAGGGCAAGATCTGGACGGGGCTGCTCGGCCTGTTCGTGCCGGTGGTCCTCATCGTCAGCGCGTTCCGGCTGGCCCGCCCGGGCTCGCCCTGGGCCCGGTGGAGGTACCGGCCGGGCACGCGGAAGTTCCGCCGGGCGCTCCGCCGTGAGCAGCGCATCCGCCGCCCGATGATCCGCGCCAAGATCTGGGTGCAGGAGTTCATCGCCGGCCGCCACGATCTGATCTCCCACGAGCGGTCCGTCGGCTCGCGCCGTCGCCTGGACCCGGCGGCACGCCGTGGGGAGTCCCCGGCGACCTACGATCGCTCACGAGGCGGCGGGAGGACGCCGTAGCGGCCCTCACCTTGGTGCCCTCCCGATCGCTCGCGAGGCCGTGGGAGGACGTCGTAGGGGCCTTCACCTTGGTGACCTCCCGAGATCGCTCGCGAGACGGTGGGAGGACGCCGTAAGGGCCGTCTCCTGGCGACCTCCCGACCCGGTCGCGGAGCGGCGGGAGCGCCGGTCAGGTGGGGAAGCCGGCGATGGTGCGCACGCTGTCGACCGTGTCGGCCTCGGCGGCGGACTTGTCCGGCCGGTGGCGGAGCACCCGGGCGAACCGCAGTGCCATCCCGCCGGGATACCGCGGGCTGCGCTGCACGCCGTCGAAGGCGATCTCGACGACGAGCTCGGGCCGTACGTGGACGGTGAACTCGTCGCGGTGCGACTCCAGCGCGAGCAGCCGCTCCGTCTGCCAGGCGAGCATCTCGTCGGTCAGGCCCTTGAAGGTCTTGCCCAGCATCACGAACCCGCCGGTCTCGGGGTCGCGGGCGCCGAGGTGCAGGTTGGACAGCTTCCCGCGGCGGCGGCCGTGACCCCATTCGACGGCCAGGACGACCAGGTCCAGCGTGTGGCGGGGCTTCACCTTGATCCACCCGGCGCCGCGACGGCCGGCGGTGTAGGGGGTGTCGAGCGACTTGACCAGCACGCCTTCGTGGCCGTGGGCCAGAGCGTCGCGGAAGAACGCGCCGGCCTCGTCGACGGACGCCGTGACGATCCGCGGCATGCGCAGCGGCTCGGGGACGACCCGGGAGAGAGCCTCGTCGCGCTTCTCACCCGGCAGGTCGATCAGATCCTCGCCGTCGAGGTGGAGCACGTCGAACAGGAACACCGACAGCGGCACGGCCTGCTCGGAGCCCGGCCGTACGCCGTGGCTGGCGACGCGGGCGGAGGTCACCTGGAACGGGTGGGGACGGCCGTCGTCGCGCAGCGCGATCAGCTCCCCGTCGAAGACGGCCGTGCGTACGGGCAGCGCGCCGAGGGCGGTGACGGTCTCGGGCAGCCGGTTGGTGATCTCGTCCAGGGTGCGGGTGAACAGGCGGACCTCGCCCTCGGAGACGTGCGCCTGGACCCGGATGCCGTCGAGCTTCCACTCGACGGCCGCGGGGCTGACCTTCTCCAGCGCCGCCTCGATGGACGGCGCGCTGGCGGCGAGCATCGGCTTGACCGGGCGCCCGACCTCCAGCCCGAACGCGCGAAGCGCGGCCCTGCCCTCGGACAGGGCGGTCGCGGCGACCGCGCCGAGCGAGCCGCGGAACATCACGGCCCGGCGCACCTCGGCGGCGGGCACGTCGGCGGCGGCGGCGATCGCGTCGGCCATCACACCGTCGAGAGCGCCCTGCCGGAGCTCGCCAGACAGCAGGCGGAGGAGGAAACTCTGCTCGGCGGCCGTCGCGCGGGAGAACAATTCACCCACCAGATGTCGCCGGGTGGTGACGGAACCCTTACCCGAGACGGCGCCGATCGTGGTGAACGCGGCGTCGACCTCGGCGACGGTCAGGGCCGCCTCCGCCGCCGCGGGGGGCCGGTCCCGGAGGGCCGCCCAGCCCACGCCGATCTGGCGTTGTGGCAGCTCACCGGAGAGGTAGGCCACCGCGATCGCGGTCTCGCCCGGGCCGGCGTCACGCAGGCAGGCGGCGAGCAGCTCGATCTTCGCCCGTCGCCCGGAGGTCGCGGCCACGGCCCGTGAGGTCTCGGTGATCTCGCTCAACAGCACATTCCATTCTGACTCCTGCGACCGACAATCGGGTGAGCCCGTCCTGGAGGCACCGGCGGCCGGGGTTCCGGCAGCCGGTGGAGACGGGGGTACCGGCGGCCGGCGCCGGTGGCCGGTGGAGGTGCCGGTTCCGTCGTCGGAGGCCGGTGGAGGGACCGGTTTCCGGTGTCGGTGGCCGGTGGATGCGGAGGTACCGGTTTCCGGCGTCGGCGACCGGAGGAGGCGAGGAGCGCGACCATGACATATGACTCTGGTTTCGGGAGGGAATCGCCGGTTACGGTCGCATCGAGCCGACATCCCGGGCCGTCCGGGGAACAGGAGTGGGAGGAAGGGTTGGGACTGCCGCGGCTACCGGAGCCGTTCCACAGGGTGTACTCACCCCCGGAGGCGCCGAAGGCCCAGAGCCGTCGTCCGCGTGCGGCCGGTCTCGTGGTCGCCGCGTTCGTCGCGCTGGCGGTGGGCCTGGCGGCCGCCGGTGTCTTCGTGTTCGGCCGCTGGGGAGGCCGGCCGGAGGCGTCGCCGTCACGGTCGCATCCGGTCACGACCGGGTCCCGGGCGGCCGACACGCCGCGCAAGGTGGCGCAGCCGCCGGTGTTCGCGGCTCTGCCGTCGGCGTGCGGGATCCTGCCCGCCGACACAGTACGGCGGCTGGTCCCGACGACCACGCCGAAGATCGACAGGATGGGCGGCGAGACGGCCGGGGTCTGCAAGTACTCCTTCACGCAGGGACGCACCTTCCGCGCCGTACAGGTCGACGCGCGGGCCTTCCTGCCCAAATACATGAACGATCAGGCCACCGGTATGACGGTCTGGTCGTTCGAGGCGCAGTGGCGGCAGGCGGAGAAGGACCTGACCGCCGACACGAGTTCGCTGCGCCGGATCGGCGGCCTCGGCGACGCGGCGTTCGAGCGATACTGGATCGACCGGGACGTCCGGATCGCGGTCGGAGAGGCGACCGTGCGATACCGCAACGTCGTCCTGCGCGTGCAGTACACCGAGGAGCAACCGGCGGACAAGGACCGGTCCGCGAGCGAGCAACGCTGCCTGACCAACGCCATCGCCGCCGCCCGCGCGGGGCTCACGTCTCTCCGCTGACCTCTCCTTTCGGTAGATCAGACGGTTCTCTTCGGTAAACCCGGCGACCCTCTGGAATATCCGTACGGCGGCATGCGATGAAACCCTACGTGCCCGTTCTCCGGGCAGGTGCGGCCCGGTCCCTGCGGGCGCGCCCGGCGGCCCCGGTATCCCGGGTCGTCTCCCGGCCGGTACCCCCGGTGACCTTCGACGGTCCGCCGCCCCGGTCTGTCCCCTGTCTTCGACCCCCCTCTCCTGATTCCCTCATGAGCATCGCCACTGTCGTTCCCGCACGCGTCGTCCAACCCTTCAACCTCGTCCGCCGCCAGACCCAGCCGCAGACGGCACTCGTCGCCCGGCTCACGGCGACGGCCGTCGCCGCCTACCTCGTCGCCTGCGTGCTCCCCATGACGAGCGCCCGGCCGACCCTGGCCCCGCTGACGGCCCTCCTCGTCCTGCAGGTCACGCTGTACCGGACGGTGCGCATGGCCGTCCAGCGCATCGGCAGCGTCGTCGGCGGCGTGCTGATCGCCGTCCTGCTCGCCAATGTCGTCGGCTTCACCTGGTGGACCCTCGGCCTGGTCATCGCGGCGGCGCTCATGCTCGGATTCGCGCTGCGCCTCGGCGACCAGGTGCTGGAGGTCGCCATTAGCGCGATGCTGATCCTGTCCCTGCCCAGCAACTTCAACGCCGCCGACCGGGTGGTCGAGACCCTGATCGGGGCGGGCACCGGGCTGATCGCCGGCCTCATCCTGTCTCCGCTGCGCGTCCAGCCCGCGGAGGAGGCGGTTCAGGACCTGAGCCGGCGGATGGCCGAACTGCTCGATCGGATGGCGATGGGACTGCGCGGCGAGCCGTCCCGCGACCAGGCGTGCGACTGGCTCCGGCGGTCCCGCGAACTCGGCCGTGAGATCGGCCGGGTGCGCCGGGCCCTGGAGGACGCCGAGGACAGCATCAAGCTCAACCCCCGGGCGGTCGGCCTCGTCCACGCCGGCGTCGTGCTGAGCACCGGCCTGGAGTCCCTGGAGCACTTCCAGGTCTACCTGCGGGGACTCGCCCGCGCCGTCGTGGACGGGATGCGCGCCGGCGACCCGGTGTACGGGCGGCACGGCCACGAGGTGCTCGCCGCCGCCCTGGACGACCTCGCGGACGCGATCCGGGCCTACGGTCACATGGTCCGCTCCGAGGTGGCCGGCGACCCGGACTACGCGGAGAAGGAGCTCCAGAGGGCCCTGACCGCGGCCGGCCGGCACCGGGACGACGTCGCGGGGATCCTCCAGAACCTTCCCGTCGACGACGCGGTCGAGTGGGCGCTCCGCGGTGCCCTGCTCGTCCACCTGGACCAGCTCATCAACCAGCTCCGCGTCGAGCACCGGGCCCGGCAGCGCGAACGCTGGCCGCGTCGGCGCCCGTCACGCAGGCGCCGGCCCACGGACCGGCGCCCCGGCGATCGGCAGCCCCGGGAGCGGCGACTCGGTGATCGGGAGACCGGGAAGCGGCGGCTCGGCGATCGGGAGGCCGGAGAGCGGCGGCTTGGCGATCGGGAGGCCGGAGAGCGGCGCACCGGGGACCGGCAGGCCGGGGAGCGGCGGCTTGGCGACCGGGACCGGCGGTCTGGCGATCGGGAGGCCGGGAAGCGGTGCCTTTCGGCGTGAGCGGACGCGGGGCCGGCCGCCAATCGGCGCGGTATATTCCCCCGAATGGTAATCCAGTGCGATTTGCCGCCTTGCGGGTGATTCGCCGCCCGTCTTGCGCGTCGGGCCGGTGCTTGATTTCGGTGCTGTCTTCCCGTCGGGCGTATATGTCGGCTGTCTGCCGCGACTTGTGATCGGGTATGAAAAGCGACGGATGCGTCGCAAGTCCTCGCGACCGCGGTCGCCGATGCCGATCCGAGCACGTCTCAGCAGGTCACAGGCATCTCCACAGGTCCGGAGAAATCCGCTTAACGCGGCAAGGAGTGACTGATCGCGGTCTTTCCCAAAATGGCCGGGCGGCCGATCGCACTAAGCGTCCGCATCTCACCGTAATCATTTGATCAAGAGCATAGAGACATTGGTCGCAGTGTCGGTGATGGGGGAATGAGGGGGGCGGTGGCGATGCCGGCAGCCAGGGAAGCAGTCCGGGCTGCCGCTGACATCAAGGGGGTACTCATGAGGGTCGAAACCCTGACCCTGACAACCGCTTCAGCGGCCGCACTGACGATCGGGCTGGCTTCACCCGCTCTGGGCGCGTCCCAGGGCGGTGCGCACGCGGCGCTGCACCACCGGGTGCAGCACGTTGCCGTCCACACGGGAGCCCGCCAGGCGCTGATCCCGGCGGGCGCGCACAAGATCGCCCTGGTTCGCCGGGACGGCGACGGCGACGGCGACGGTGATGGCGATGGCGACGGCGACCGCGACGGCGATCTCCGCCAGCACCACTGCGACGGCTGCGGCGGCTTCCGCCACCGCCACCGCCGCGGCATCGGTATCGCTCCCTTCGCGTTCGGCGACTCGGGCTGTGAGGGCGAGCACTGTGGCGATGGCGATGCCGTCTCCGGTGACGAGTCGGCAGGCGGCTGCTGCTCCGAAGAGGAGGAGAAGGGGAAGCCGGCGGAGCACGCCCGGCCCATGCACATGCGCCCCCAGGTGAGGGCGGTCCCGTCCGGGGCCGTACACGCCGGGTTCGGTGGTGGCCAGGGAACGAACGTGCCGCTGGGCGTCGCCGGGCTTTCTCTGATCCTGGGTGGCACGGGTCTTCTTGCTCGCCGGCGGATCCGGACCGGTGCCCGTTCGTAGCCGATCATCACGATCACGTGGCGGCCGTCTCCGCGGCGGGGCGGCCGCCGGGTTGATCGCGGCGGGCGCGGCGGTCCTGTGGTTCGACGCGTGTGAGAGCCCGGGACCGCCGCGACCGGATCAGCATGCCGCCCGGTCGGGCGCTGCGGTCGATCCGTCGGCGCATCCGGCCCTCGGGGCCTCCGTACCGCTCCGCTTGGACGTCCCGAAGATCGGGATCCACGCGCGCCTGCTCCAGGTCGGCCTCGACCATGACGGATCCGTCGCCGTACCGCCGCTGTCGCGCGCGCATCTGGCCGGCTGGTACGACAAGGGCCCGTCACCGGGGGAGCGCGGGCCCGCCGTGCTCGTCGGCCACGTCGACAGCAAGAAGGGCCCGGCCGTGTTCTACCGGCTCGGCAGCCTGCGTCCCGGCGACGCCGTCGAGGTGACCCGCAGGGACGGCGTGGTCGCGACGTTCACCGTCGACTCGGTCGAACGGGTCTCCAAGAAGCACTTTCCGACGCAACGCGTCTACGGCGATCTCGGGTTCGCCGGGCTCCGCCTGATCACGTGCGGTGGCGACTTCGACGGTCACAGCTACCTCGACAACACGATCGTTTTCGCCCATCTCGCCGCAGGCCAGGGGAAGGGCGCGTCCCCGGCGAGTGGGTCCGAGACACCCGCGCCCGCCGGATCGGCTGCCCAGAAGCCGTGACGTTTTCCCGGAGAGGGGGGATGCTTGGCGTAGTGATGCCGGTCCCGACCAGCCGGGAGGTCGATAAATGCGAATTTCGGAGATTCTCCGCGCGAAGGGCGGGGACGTCGCCACGATCGCTCCACACGAGAGCGTACGGCGGCTGCTCGCGTTGCTCGCGGAGCACAACATCGGTGCCGTCGTCGTGTCCAGCGACCACAACACGATCGAGGGCATCGTCTCGGAGCGTGACATCGTCCGGCGGCTGAACGAGCGGGGCGCGGAGCTGCTGGACGCTCCGGTGTCGACGATCATGACCACGCCGGTGCGCACGTGCGCGCCCACCGACGACGTGGACGGCCTGCGGGGCATCATGACGGAGCACCGCATCCGTCACCTCCCGGTCGTCCGCGACGGGAGTCTCGTCGGGATCGTCAGCATCGGCGACGTCGTGAAGACCACGATCGCCGAGCTCGAGACCGAACGCGAGCAACTCGTCGACTACATCAAACGCTGAACCCGCCGTACGGCGCCGTCGGCCGGGCACCGATCCCGGGCCACGGCCGCTGTCAGGGGCCGTCCGGCGGATCTTCGTCCGGCCGCGCGACGTCCAGAGCGCGCGGGTGCGGGCACGATGGACGGTGTGAGTGTTCAGCCCCTGACTCTGCATTCGATGGACGGCGTCCGGATCGACGCCGGCCACCTGCCCGGCCCGGACGGCCTGTGCCTGGTCCTCGCGCACGGGTTCACCGGCGCGTGGCGGCAGCCGACCACGCGGCGGATCGCCGCCGTGCTCAACAAGGTCGGCGGCGTCATCGCGATCGACTTTCGCGGCCACGGGCGGTCCGGCGGCCGGTCCACGGTCGGTGACCGCGAGGTCCTCGACGTCGACGCCGCCGTCCGCCATGCCCGTCACCTCGGATACGAGCGCGTCGGGCTCGTCGGCTTCTCGATGGGCGGGGCCGTCGTGGTCCGCCACGCGGCCCTGCACGGAGGAGTGAACGCGGTCGTCGCGGTGAGCGCCCCGGCCCGGTGGTACTACCGCGACACCAAGCCGATGCGCCGCGTCCACTGGGCCATCGAGCGGCGATCGGGCCGCCTGGCCGCCCGCGTCGTCAGGAGGACACGGATCGCCGGTGGCGCCTGGGCGACGGTGCCGGCGGCGCCGCACGAGGTCGCGGGGCGCATCGCGCCGACACCGCTGCTCATCGTGCACGGCGACCAGGACCCGTTCCTGCCGATCGACCACGCCGAACAGCTGTACGGCGCGGCGCGCGACCCGCGCGAGCTGTGGATCGAACCCGGCTACGGCCACGCCGAGAGCGCCGCCACCCCGGCGCTGATCCGCCGGATCGGAGCATGGGCCGTCTCCCGGACGACCGCCGTCGAATAAGGTTGCCCCCCGTGCGGGTGGTGGTGACGGGGGCGGCCGGGTTCATCGGCGGCCATGTGGCGGAGGCGATGGCCCGGGCGGGCCATGAGGTGCTCGCCGTCGACGCCCTCCACCGGTCCGCCGCGCCGGACGCCGCACGGGACACCTGGGCATGCCTGGCCGACCGGGCCGGCGTCACCCTCGTCGAGACCGACCTGGCGACGGACGACCTGACCAAGCTCGCCGACGCCGACGCGGTCGTCCACCTGGCGCCGGCCCGGAGTGCGCACGTCCTGGGGCGCCGGAGCCGCCGTCGCCGAACGCGACAACGTCACCGCGACCCGGCGGCTGCTCACCGCCTGCCAGGCCGTGGCGCCCGGCCACCGCCCACGTGTGGTGATCGCGTCGAGCTCGTCGGTGTACGGTTCCGCCGATGCCCGCCCGCACCGTGAGGACGACCCGCCGCGTCCCGCCAGCCCGTACGCGACGACGAAGGTCGCCGTCGAACGCCTCGCCGCGCGGGCGGCGGAGGAGGGCCTGCGGACCGTGACCCTGCGCTACTTCTCGGTGTACGGCCCACGGCAGCGCCCCGACATGGCCTTCCACCGGTTCATCGAGGCGGCACGGGCCGGCCCCTGCCGGTCTTCGGCGACGGCGGCCAGTCACGCGCCTTCACCCACGTCGCCGACGTGACCGCCGCGACCCTCGCCGCGACCACCGCGGACCTCCCGCCGGGCACCGTCCTCAACGTCGGGCACCCGGAGTCCGTCACCGTCCGGGACGCCATCGCCCTGCTGGCCGGACTGCTGGGCGTACGGCCCCGGGTGCGCGAACAGGCCCCGGCGGCCGGGGACGCGGCGCGCACGTGGGCCGACACGACGAAGGCCGGGCGCCTGCTCGGCTGGTCCGCGCGGATCGGACTGGCCGAGGGCCTGGCCGACCAGGTCCGCTGGCACCGCGAGCGTACGGAGCCCGCGGCATGAGCGATGGACGGCACGCGGCGGTCCGCGCCGCGCACTCGCGTACGGAGCCGGTGAGATGACCGTTGTGAGGCGCGCGGTGGTCCGCATCGCGTACTTGCGTATGGAGCCGGTGGCATGAGTGATGAAGCGCACGCGGCGGTCCGTGCCGGGTACTCGCGTAAGGAGCCCGCGGCATGAGCGATGAAGGGCGCGCGGCGGTCCGCGCCGCGTACTTCGCGTTCGACCGCTTCCCGTCGAGCAAGGGATCGGCCGTGCACATCGGCCACATGGCGGCCGAGCTGTTCGCGCGCTTCGACGGTGGCCTGCTCGGCGTGCTCGGCGGTGGAGGCCTGCCGCGCTACCAGCGGGAGCCCGGCGGCGTCGAGATCGCCCGCTTCGGCGAGCAGATCCCGAACCTGCTCGACCGTGCGGAGGCGTTCTCCCGGTGGGTCGCCGCGCACCTGGAGCCCCACCGGGAGACCCTGCGGATCTGCCACGTCCGCGACCCGTGGAGCGCGCTGCCCGTGGTCACCCTCCCCGATCGGGGATATCGCGTCGTCTACGAGGTCAACGGCCTGCCCTCGGTGGAGCTGACGCACACCCGGCCGTCGGTGACCCCCGCCACGCTGGCCAAGATCGCGGATCTCGAGCGCGTCTGCCTGGACCGCGCCGACGCGGTCGTCGTGCCGTCGCGGGTCATCGCGTCGGCCCTGTCACGACGGGGCGTGCCGGAGGCGAAGCTCCACCTGGTGCCGAACGGCGCCGACGTACGGGACACGACGGCGCGCCCGGACGGGGCACCCGACGGGTACCTCATCTACGTCGGGGCCCTCCAGCCGTGGCAGGGCCTCGACGTGCTGCTCCGGGCGTTCGCGCGGCTCGCGGACCTGACCGACCTGCGGCTCGTCATCTGCTCGTCCGTGCCCGAACGCCGCGCCCGCCCGCTGCGCCGTCTCGCCGAACGCCTCGGCGTCGCGGACCGCCTCGTCTGGCGGTTCACGCTCCCGCACCCGGAGGTCGCCGCCTGGCTGGCGGGCGCGGCCGTCTCCGTCGCGCCGCTCACCGGCTGCGCCCGCAACCTCGACCAGGGCTGCGCGCCCCTGAAGATCCTGGAGTCCATGGCCGCCGGCGTCCCCGTGGTCGCCTCCGACCTGCCCGCCGTACGCGAGCTGATGACCGACGGCGAACACGGCCGGCTGGTCGCCGCCGACCGCCCCGCCGAGCTGGCCCGCGCGCTCCGCGTCCTGCTGGAGTACCCGGACGCCGCCCGCGCCATGGGCGACCGCGGACGCAAGCGCGTCATGGCCGACTTCACCTGGTCCGCCTCCCGCTCCCGCCTCGCCGACGTGTACAACACCGTGACACTCTGAACGCCTATGGCGCGTCATGTCCGGTTGATAGGGTCCCGCCATGTTCTGGCGGAAGACACGGACGGCGATCGAGGGGTTTCACCCGGTTCACCAGGGGCTCATCTGGCAGCGCACCGCATCCGTCACGCTTCCGCCGGCCGAGTGGAACGCCGTGGTGGCCAGCCTCGCCCACCATGAGGGCACCGTGAAGCGGCGCAAGTGGCGCCTGCCGGACCGGACGGTGACGGTGCTGGTCCCGCTGATCCGGGTGCTGTGCGAAGACGTCGCGCCGGACGGCCTCGTCGGCGTCACCGTCGACCTTCGCGGGCCCAAGGTGCCCGGCAAGGCAGGGCCGAGCCATCGGCTGCCGGCCCGGCGGCCCATCCGGAGCATCACCGAGTGGTTCGCGCTCGACCCGTGGCTCGCGGTGCGGGCGGTGCTGCGTGACGGCAGCGTCCTCGAGCTGAACGTCACCGACCGGGTCCGCTACCGCAAGATCCACAAGGTCAACCCGCGTGGGAAGCACAAGACGAAGACCAAGACGAAGACGGTGCAGCGGATCACCGCGAAGCGGACGCTGCCGCCCGGCACGGACGTGCGGCGGCCGGACACTCCGCCGCCGCCCTGGATCGCGGTGCGCGTCAAGTCCGGCAAGCGGACGGTGATCAGTTCGACGATGAAGGTCGCCCCCGCGCCCGCCGAGGTGGACATGGTCCAGTGGATCCTGGCGGTGGCGACCGAGCCGTTCCGGTGGACGCCGTCGGCGACGACGGGGAGGAGAACGGCGTGAATCCCTGTGCCGTGACGACCGGTTTCTTCCTGCTCGGCCGGTGCGGGCGGCCGTCGGTCACCGTCTGCCGCTGCGGCCGGCCGGTGTGCGGCGAGCACGTCGACCCCCAGGGGCTGTGCCCGGAGTGCGCCGCCGCGCAGGGCTACGCGGACCCCTTCCACCCGGGGTGGGCGCGCGGCTACCGCCGCCGGTACTACGAGCAGAGCTCCGGGCAGTACAGCGACCCGCTGTGGTACTCGCAGTTCGACTCCTACGACCGCAACCAGTTCGACGACGGTTTCGACGTCGGCGGGGACACCGGTGACGACGGCGGGTTCGACGTCGGCGGCGACGACGGGAACGACTGGGTCGACAGCTGATGCGCGTTCTGTGGATCACCGAGCACTACCCGCCGAGCCGCGGCGGCATGGCCGAGTCCTGTGACCGCATCGTGCGGGGACTGCGCCGGGCGGGCGTGGAGATCGACGTGGCGCACCTGACGCGCCGGTCGCGGCCGTGGCGAGTGGATCGTGAGGCGGGCGGCCGGCTGCTGGTCGTTCCGCTGGAGGACAACCCCGAGCACGCACTGCGCCGGCTGTGGACGGAGTTGGTCGGTGAGGAGTACACCCACGTCGTCGCGTTCGGCGGCACGTACGCCGTCGTCGGCGCCCCGGTCCTGGCGGCCTGGCTCGGCGCTCCGCTGGTCACGCTGCTGCGCGGCAACGACTTCGACACCGGCGTCTTCTCGCTGCGCCGCCGGGAGGCGCTGCTGACGGCGCTGCGCGGCTCCGCCCGCGTCTGCGTGGTGGCCCGCTCCCACGCTCCGCTGGTGTCCGCGCTCGTTCCGGGGGCCGCCGTGACCTGGGTGGCCAACAGCGTCGACACGGCGAACTGGGAGGTCCTGCCCTCCGAGCGCGCCCGCGCGCGGGAGTGGCGCGCGACCCACGTCGAGCCCGGCCGCCGCGTGATCGGCCTGATCGGGCAGCTGAAGAACAAGAAGGGCGTGGGATTCCTGCTCGACGCGCTGCTCACCTCCGGCCACGCACCGGCGTTCCACCTGCTCCTCGTCGGCGAGGTCGAGGACGGGATGGAGACCCGCCTGGACGCCGTGGCCCACACCCGGATGCCGTTCCAGGACCGGTACGACCTGCCGGGCGCCTACGCGGCCTGTGACCTGGTCGCGCTCCCGTCCTTCTACGACGGGCTGCCGAACGTCGCCCTGGAGGCGGCGGCGCTCGGCGTGCCGCTGCTGGCCTCGGACGCCGGCGGCCTGGCCGACGTGGCGGACGAGGAGATCGGCTTCACGTTCCGGGCGGGCGACGCCCACGGCTGCCGCGCGGCCGTCGACCGTGCGGCCCGTGCCACGGACGAGCGGCTCGCCAAGCTGGGGGCCGCCGCGGGTGAACGCGTCCGCCGGGACTTCACCCCCGAGGCCGAGACGGCCGGATACCTGGCCGTGCTGACCGAGACCGTACGGCGGCCTGAATGACCGTACGGCGGGCCTGAATCCGGATGCGCAGGGTGAAGCGCCCCAGACACCGGCCCACGCGGAGAGTCCGGCGTTGATCGTCTGCTACGCGCACGGCGGCGGGCTGGGGCATCTCACCCGGATCCGGGCCTACCTCCACACCCGCGGGCTGACGGAGGAGCCGGTGACGATCCTCACCGGCTCCCCGTTCGCCGGCGATCCGCGGGTGCTGTCCGGGCACCGGGTGCGGTCCGCGCCCGCCGGCCTGGGCCGGGACGACCTCACCAGGTGGGTGCGGGCGGCCCTCACCGCGTTGCGTCCGCGCGAACTGGTCGTGGACGCCTTCCCGGCCGGGCTGTCCGGCGAGCTGAGCGCCGCCGCCGTGCCGCCCGGCACCCGCGTCGTCCACCTCGCCCGCCTGCTGCGCTGGGACGCCTACCGGCCGCTGCTGCCGCCGGAACCTCTGAGGTTCGACCGGACCTGGCTGGTGGAGCCCGTCGGCGGCGCCCACCGCGCGTACCTCGACGCGGTGTCGTCCGTCGTCGCACCCCTGGCGCTGGACGATCCACCGGAGCCGCGTCCCGCCGTCCCGGTCGAGCCCGGCGGCTGGCTCATCGTCCACTCCGGGCCTGCGGACGAGCTGATCCAGCTCGTCGCGTACGCGCAGGACATCGCGGCGATCGAGGGCGCGCGGCCGTACCTCACGCTCGTGTCGCCGAGCCGCCCGGACGCCCTGCCGCCGGAGGTCGCGCACCGCGACGTCTATCCGGCCTGGCCGCTGTTCGCCGAGGCCGACCGGATCATCACGGCGGCGGGCTGCAACGCCGTGCGCCAGCTCGCCCGATGGCGCGAACGCCACCGCATGCTGCCGTTCCCGCGCCGTTTCGACGACCAGTACGCCCGCGCCGCCCGCGCCCGCGGCACCGCTCCGTAGCGGCCGGCGCGGGTCAGCCGCCGAACGCGATGTGGGAACCGGTGACGCGGAGCTCGACGCCCTTGGCGGTGACCGACAGGCTCTGGAACGTCAGGCCGAGCGGCAGCCCGTCGACCGGCACGGTGAAGTCGAGATCCTGGTCGAGGTCTCCGAGGGAGAAGCCCTCGGCCGACAGGGGGTGGACGCGGATCTGGTTCCGGCCGACCTTGGTGATCTGCCAGACCACCGTGCCGGAGGCGATGCCGAAGTCGACGTCGCCCTTCACCTTGTCGGGCCCGTCGGCGGAGAACTTCACGCCCGGTTGATCGGACACCTTGGCCAGCTCGCCGAAGGCGATGGTCGCGGTGCCGTCCACCCGGCCGAGGGTGCCCTTGCGGAACCCCGAGTCGACGCGGACGTCGCGTACGTCGCCGTCGATGCGGCTGATGGTGATCGGCCCCTCCCGTACGCCGCGCGCGGTCATGTGGGCGTGCGGGAAGTGCCGGTCCAGGACCTGGGTCACGAAGGGGAAGCCGTGGATCGTCACGTCGGGACGTGTGCCGAAGCCCTGTTTCTGGATCTCATCGGCGATGCGGCTCTCGGCGTACGCGGCCGCGAACCGGTCCAGGACGACGAGGAGAACGAGCAGCACAAGGACGATCACCGATGCGACGATCCACGGTCGCCGTCGGCGCCGCCTCGGCGGGCGAAGATCTGGGCGCGTCCAATCGCTCTCGGGCGCGCTCATTTGATCGTGGTACGGGTCGCCATGACGCTCAGCAAATTTCACCGCGCGGGAACCGTCAATGCTTTCACGGCAAACTCGTGACGGAAAGATGGGCGTTTCATGGCATCCGATCTACACTGCGGAGATATGGCGGCCGAGGGCTTTGTCTCGTCGATGGCACCGCCGGCTCTCGTCGTGCGGACGAAGGAATCCGTTCGCAGGCTGCGGCCCGGTGGCTCGTACGCCGTCGGCCGTGATCCGGCGGCCGACATTCCGATCGCCGACCCGCGCGTCTCCTGGCGGCACGCCATCCTGCGCACGGACGACAACGGCTGGCTCCTGGAGGATCTGGACAGCACGAACGGTACGTTCGCGGGGACACGGCGTATCCGGCGCGCCGGCATCGAGGGCGAGATCGTCTTCCGGCTGGGCAACGCCAAGAGCGGCCCGCAGGTGGCGTGCTCGGTCCCGCCGGTGCTCGACTCGCGCATCGGCGTCGACCGCGAGCCGACCTCCGTCATTCACGTCCCATCCCGCCCGCTGCGAATCGGGCGCGCCCCGGACAATGACGTCGTACTCTCCGATTTGATCGTTTCCCGCTATCACGCAGAGCTGCGGAAAAGAGCCGACGGGCGGCACGAGATCGTGGATCTCGGCGGCCATAATGGCACCTTCGTCAACGGGAAAAGGATCACCTCGGCGGCGCTCACCGAAAGTGACATCGTCGGAATCGGGCGGGCCACTTTCCGGCTCGTCGGCGACGAACTCCGGGAGTTCATCGACACCGGTGACGTCTCCCTCGTCGCGCAGGACCTCACCGTACGGACCTCGAAGGGCAAGGTCCTGCTCGACCACGTCAGCTTCCCCATCCCCGAGCGTTGCCTGGTCGGGGTGATCGGGCCGAGCGGCGCGGGCAAGTCGACCCTGCTGGGCGCGGTGACCGGCACCCGCCCGGCGACCGAGGGCGGCGTGCGGTACGACAACCGGGACCTGTACCGGCACTACGCGGAGCTGCGGCATCGCATCGGCCTGGTGCCGCAGGAGGACATCCTGCACACCCAGCTGCCCACCCGCCGGGCGCTGCGGTACGCCGCGGAGCTGCGGTTCCCCGGCGACACGGTCGCGGCCGAACGCGACCGGCGGGTCGACGAGGTGATCGAGGAGCTCGGGCTGACCCCGCACGCGCAGACCCGGATCGACGCCCTGTCCGGCGGCCAGCGCAAACGGGTCAGCGTCGCGCTCGAACTGCTGACCAAGCCGTCGCTGCTGTTCCTCGACGAACCCACCTCCGGCCTGGACCCGGGGCTGGACAAGTCCGTCATGGAGATGATGCGCGACCTCGCCCACGACGGCCGCACGATCGTCGTCGTCACGCACAGCGTCGCCAACCTGGACACCTGCGACCGCCTGCTCGTCCTCGTCCCCGGCGGCCGGGTCGCCTTCTACGGCCCGCCGGAGGAGGGGTTGAGCTTCTTCGGCAAGGCGAGCTGGGCGGAGGTGTTCCAGGCGTTCGACCGCGAGCCGGACCGCGACTGGGCCGCCGAGTTCCGGATGGCGCCGATCTACTCGCGCTACGTCCTGTCGGGGCTGGACGGCGACGCCGAGACGCCCGGCGCCGAGCGGGCCACGGCCGCCCCGCCGCCCCGGCGGCAGGGCCGGTTCGCGCAGCTCGGCACGCTCTGCCGCCGGTACCTCGCGGTGATCGGCTCGGACCGCAGCTACCTGGCCGTGCTGGCGGTGCTGCCGCTGGTCGTCGGGCTGCTCATCCGGGCGATGCCCGCCCCGCACGGCCTGACCGGCCTGGGGGAGAACGACGACGCGGCGTCGGTGCTGCTGACCCTGGTGATCGGCGCCTGCTTCGTCGGCGCCGCCAACTCCGTGCGCGAGCTGGTCAAGGAGCGTCCGATCTACCGGCGGGAGCGCGCGGCCGGGCTGTCGGCCGGCATCTACCTGCTGTCCAAGATCTTCATCCTGGGGCTGATCACCGGCGTGCAGGCGGTGCTGCTCGTCCTCATCGGGCTGGCGTTCCGGCCGATGCCGGCGCACGGGGCGTTCACCTCGCCGTACCCGGAACTCATCCTGGCCATGGCCGGGCTGGCGATCGTGTCCATGGCGATGGGCCTGCTGGTGTCGGCGGCGGTCAGCACGTCGGAGAAGACCATGCCGCTGTTGGTGCTGCTCTCCCTGGCCCAGGTGATCCTCTGCGGGGCCCTCATGCCGCTGGAGGGCAAGGCGGGCCTGGAACAGGTCGCCTGGGTGACGCCGTCGCGCTGGGGCCTGGGCGCGGCCGCCTCGACCGTCGACCTCGGACACCTGCCGCACAAGCCGATCCACGACCGGCTCTGGCACCCCGACGCGACGACCTGGGCCACCGACATGGGAGTGCTGGCCGGCCTCGGGCTGATGTTCGTCATCATCGCCTGGTGGCGCCTGGAACGCCTGCGCCCGGGCCGGCGCACCCGGCTCTAGACGCCGATGGTCACGACTCCTGCGTCCGTGAGTTGGGCGACCGGCGGGCTGTAGGCGACGACCTTGCTAAGAGTGCACCTGATTCGGCCGTACGTCCCTCAGCCGGCGGTGCGGAAGTGCTCGGTGGCGACGTCACGGAAGCGGCGTGCGGCGGCGGAGAGGTAGCCGTCGTCGCGGTGGACGAGACGCAGGACGCGATGGCAGTCCGGGGCGTCGATCCGCAGCCAGGCGACGGACGGGCCCGAGGCCACCTCGTACGCGACGGCGGGAAGGAGCCCGATGCCGAGCCCGGCGCCGATCAGGCTGCGGATGGCGGCGGGATCGTCGCCCTCGCAGGCGATGGCGGGTTCCAGCCCGGCGTCGGCGAACAGGCGGTCCATCAGGCTGCGCTGCCAGTAGCCGGGCCGCGTCGTGACGAACGGCTCGCCGGCCAGCGCGGAAATGCCGACCTCGGACCGGCCTGCCAGCGGGTGGCGCGGGGGGACGGCGAGGAGCACGTCCTCCCGCAGGATCTCCACCGAACGCAGGTGCGGCCCGGGGAGCGGCTGCGACGCGAGGCAGATGTCGACCTCGCCCGCGGCCAGTTGCCGGAGCATCATCGGCGCGGACGACTGGCTGAGCCGGACGTTCACTCCCGGATGGTCACCGAGGAAGGCGGCGAGCGGGTCGCTCAGGGCCTGCAGGTTCTCCGCGGCGATCGATACGGTGCCGAGATCCAGCCCCGCGGCGTCGGCGAGTTCGCGCCGGGCGTCGTCGAGTTCGCCGAGCGCCCGGTCGACCCGTGCGAGGAACAGGGCGCCGAAATGGTTCAGCCGGATCCTGCGGCCCTGCCGGTCGAAGAGCGGAACGCCGAGTTCGGCCTCGAGCCGGGCGATCGTGCGGCTGAGCGACGGCTGAGCCACCCGCAGTTCCTCGGCGGCCCGGCTGATGTGCTCGCGGCGCGCGACGGTCTGGAAGTAGCGCAGCTGCAGTAGCTCCACTCATGCCTCCTCAAGCATGAAGTTATGGCATAACTGGACTTGGACGCTATGAGGGGCATCTCCCTAGCGTCGTCGGCATGACGTCCCATCCCTTCGTTTCAGCGCACGAACGGGTCTCCGCGGCAGGCGCGGCGGGTCCCTGGCTGACCCTCATCGCCACGGCCGGAGGGCTGTTCCTCGCCGTGATGTCGACGACGGTCATCAGCGTGGCGCTGCCGTCCATCGGGGCCGATCTCGGAGCCGGCGCGACCGAACTGCAGTGGATCGTCGACGCCTATGTCCTCGTCTACGCGAGTCTGCTGGTGACCGGCGGAACGCTCGGCGACCGGTGGGGCCGCAAGGGCGCCTTCATCGGGGGTGTCGCCGCGTTCGGGCTGGGCTCGCTACTCGCCGGGCTCGCCCCCTCGGTGCCGGTGCTGCTCGCCGGCCGGGTGATCCAGGGGCTGGGGCCGGCGTTCCTCGTCCCGGGCAGCCTGACGCTCATCCGGCTGTCGTTTCCCGACGAACGCCGCCGGGCCACCGCCATCGGGCTGTGGTCCACGAGTTCCGGGCTGGCGCTGGCCGTCGGGCCGGTGCTCGGCGGCGTCATCGTCACCGGTCTCGGCTGGCGCTGGGTGCTGCTGATGAACGTCCCGCTGTCGGCCGCGCTGGCCGTCCTGGCGGCCCGCGTCATCCCGCGACCGGCCCGTGCGACGGCCCGGCACCGGTTCGACCTGCTCGGTGCGCTGTTGACGACGGCCGGCCTCGCGGCCGTCGCGTTCGGCCTCATCGAGGGCCGGCGCCTCGGGTGGGCCTCGCCGCTCATCGTGGGCGCGTTCGCCGCCGGCATCGCGATGTTGGTCGTCTTCGTCGTCTGGGAGCGTCGCCGAGCCGAACCGCTGATCGACATGTCGCTGTTCCTGCGGCCCGCGTTCACCGCCGCCAACGTCGCGGGCCTGGTCGTCTTCTTCGCCTTCATCGGCCTGATCGTCTACCTGAGCGCGTACTTCCAGCAGGTGCACGGAGACGCCGCCGACACGGCGGGGGTCGACATCGCGGCGATCGGGGTCGCCTTCGCGCTCGCCGCCCCGGTGTCCGGCCGCATGGTCGGCAGGTACGGCGTGCTCCCGCCGATGCTCGGCGGGCTGGCCGTCGGCGGCGTCGCCGTCCTCGGGCTCCTGCGGCTCGGCACCGGCACCGGGATCGGTGCGATCTGGTGGGACCTCGCGCTCGGTGGCTTCGGGATCGGCATGTGCCTGACCCCGATGACCGCCGCCGCGCTGTCCGCGGTGGACACCGCCGGGGCCGGCATGGCCTCGGCGGTGCACAACGCGATGCGTCAGCTCGGCCAGGTCCTCGGCGTGGCCGTCCTGGGCGCGCTCGTGTACGCCCGGCTGCCGCAGCACGCTTCCGGCAGGCGGCTCCCCGCCGCGGACCGGACGCTGTTCGTCGACGGCCTGCACGGTGCCGTCTGGACGGCCGGCCTGGCGCTCCTCGCCACCGGGGTCCTGGTCTGCGTCCTCCTGCTTCCCGCGCGTCGGCGTACGGCGAGCGGACGGCGATGAGTCCGAGCGAGTCGACGAGAAGGCCTCAGGGGGACCCGAGTCATCCCGTCTCGTGGGCCCGGCGTACGGTCCGCGGCCGTGCCTCGGTCACGCGCGGCCGGGCACCGGCGTCACTGGTCGTAGCGGGCGTGGCGCACGGCCAGCAGCCAGGACTCGACGGTGGCCTCGTCGGGGCGGTCCGGGAGCGGCGTACAGATGCGGTCGAAGTCGGCCTCGGCCTCGGCGAGCAGGTGCCGGGCGGCCTCGATGTCGCCGCCGGCCACGCCGTCCCCGAAGGCGCGGTACCAGTCCGGGTCGTCGAGGCGGATCCGCAGGCCGCCGGTCGCGTACAGCTCGCGGCCCTGGTGGACCAGCCGCGCCAAGTGCCGGGCGTGCTTGGCCGTCCGACGGCGGGTGTCGGCGGAGAACGAGCCGTCGCCGCGGTTCGCCAGTTTGCGGAACTGCTGGGTGGCGTAGCCGAGGTAGGCGTCCCGGACCCGCTTGGCGGACAGGAAGGCGGACCGGATGCCGATCAGCTCGTCGCCGAACGGGGTGCGCGTCTCGTACAGGTCGTCCGGCAGCCAGACCAGCTCCATGACGGTCGGGTTGCCGCCCAGCGCCAGGTCGCACCACTTCCGGGCCTCGTGCAGTGTCCGGTCGGGAGAGGTGGTCACGATCGACTCGCGCGGGGTCCGCAGTCCCAGCAGGGATCGGGTCGGCGCGGCGAAGACGCCGAGCCGGTCGATGTCGGAGTCGGGGGTGGCAAGGCCGTACGCGGTGGAGCCGACGATGCCGGCGAGCAGGATCTCGGTCATGGACCCTCCTTCCTCGCCCGACCAACCCACCACCGCGTCGGACTCGTACGGGCGGTGCCTTCGGCGCCCTCGCCGCGCTCGGTCATGGGCGGTCCCAGGGGTGGTAGATCATCCGACTGCCAGCACCATAGCCACGAGGCGTTCGATCCGCTTCTCATTTATCATTGGTTATGGAACGTTGTCCCGCTGTATAGAACGAGGGCGGTCGGATGGATCGGGTGGAGATCGAACGGGCGATCGGGGCGGCGCGGGTGCTCCCGGTGCTCAGAACGCCGGACGCCGCAGGCGCCGTCAAGGCCGCCGAGACGCTGCTCGACGCCGGACTGAACGTCATCGAGCTGACCGCGACCACGCCCGGCTGGGCCGACGCCCTAGCCGGCCTGCGCCGCGCCCACCCGGCAGCGGTGCTCGGGGCCGGCACCGTGACGACCGCCGAGGACGCCCGCCGGGCGCTCGACGCGGGCGCCGACTTCCTCGTCAGCCCCTACCCGGCCGAGGCGGTCCGCGCGGCCGTCGGCGAGACCGGGACGCTCTTCCTCGAAGGCGGGTTCACCCCCGGTGAGGTCGCCGCGGCCGCCGGACGCGGCATCGCCAAGCTGTTCCCCGCGCACGTGGGCGGCCCGTCATACCTGCGCTCCGTCCTGGCCGTGCTGCCGGGCGCGCGCGTCGTGCCCACCGGCGGCATCGCGCTGCGCGACGTCCCCGCCTACCTCGACGCGGGCGCGTACGCCGTCGGCGTCGGATCCGACCTGGTGAAGGCGCCCGACCCGGCCAAGGCCGTACGCGAGATGATCGAGGTGGCCAGGTGACCCGCGGCGACGTGCCCGACGTCGTCATCGTCGGGGAGCCGCTGGTCGAGTTCTCGGCCGCCGACCCGCTGACCCACGCGGAGACCTTCCGGCTGTCCTTCTCCGGTGACGCGCTCAACGCGGCGATCGCCGCGTCGGCCGCCGGGGCCCACGTCGCCCTCGTCACCCGCACAGGGGAGGACGAGTTCGGCGACCGCCTCGTCGACTTCGCCGCCCGCCACGGCATCGACACCCGGTGGATGTGGCGGGGACCGGGCCACTCGGGCGCGTACGTCGTCGGAGCGGACCCGCTCGGCACCCGCGCCTTCGCCTACCTGCGCTCCGGTAGCGCCGCCTCCCGGCTCGGCCCCGCCGACGTGGACCGCGCCCCTGTCGCGGAGGCGAAGGCGGTGCTGCTCAGCGGCATCACGGCCGCACTGTCGGACTCCTGCGCCGCCGCCGTCGTGCACGCGGCCGAGAAGGCCCGCGGCAAGGTCGTCTACGACCCCAACTTCCGAAGCCGGCTGACCACGCCCGCCGCCGCGCGCGAGATCCTGGCGAAGGTCGCGCCCAGGGCCGCACTGCTCCTGCCGTCCTGCCCCACCGACACCTCGGCGCTGCTGGACACCACCGATCCCGAGGAGGCCGCCGAGGCCTGCCTCGACCTGGGCGCGGCGGCCGTCGCGGTCACCTGCGGCGCCGACGGGGTCTTTCTCGCGAGCGGGCAGGATCGGCGGCACCTGCCGGCCATCCCCGCCACGGAGATCGTCGATGCGACCGGCGCGGGAGACGCCTTCGGCGGCGCGCTCACCGCGCGCCTCGCACGCGGCGCGTCGATCGTGGACGCCGTCCGCAGTGGCGCGGCGGCGGCGTCGATCTGCCTCGGCGGCCAGGGCGGCACCGGCCGCGTCGCGACCGCCGATGAGATCGACCGGCTCCTCGCCCAAGCCTGAGAAACCACGCGGGGGCACGGATTCGGGTGGCGCGCCCATCACCGGCGAGACGTTCCGCGCGGCGACCGGCGTACGCTCTCGCCGCTGAACGGCAGCGACCGGCCGTCGGCCGTGTATGCGACGTCCGTGAGCGCGCGCTCCGGGCCGCCGCTGCGCGGCGACGGCACCACCGGAGCTGGTTCAGGCGGGTGCGGGGGTGGGAACGCGGTCGGGCGGCGCGCCCATCGCCAGCGAGACGTCCCGCGCGGCGGTCACCACCTCGGTCATGAGGGTGTGGTCGCCCGGGTCGACCTCGAACGCGAGACCGGAGATGGAGATCCCGCCCATCACCGCGCCCGTGTGGTCGAAGATCGGCGCGCCCACACAGCGGATGCCGCGCTCGTTCTCCTCGTCGTCGATCGCGTAGCCACACCGACGGACCTCGCCCAGGTGGGCGATCAGCGCGCCGACGTCCGTGATCGTGTGCTGGGTGCGGGGTGCCAGGCCGGTCCGTGCGGTGATCGCGGTGACCTCCTGGTCGGGCAGCCGGGCGAGGATCGCCTTGCCGATCGAGGTGGAGTGCAGCGGCAGGCTCATGCCGACCCGGGAGCCCATCTGGTACGGCCGCAGGCCCTCGAGCTTGCGCACGTAGACGGCCTCGTCACCGCTCCGGATCGCGAAGTGCACGGTGAAGCCCGTACGGTCGCGCAGCACCTGGAGGGCCGAGTCGGCGTGCTGCGCCGGGTCGAATCGGCTCATCACCTTGCCCGCCAGCGTCAGGATCCGCGGGCCGGGGAGGTAGCCGCCGTTGCCGTCGGTGCGGGCGAACCCCCACCCGACCAGGGACTGGAGGATGCGGTGCACCGTCGACTTCGGAAGCCCGGTGCCGGCCGCGATGTCGGTCACCCGGCTGTGCTCGGCCAGTGCCTCCAGCACCGTGAGCGCCTTGTCGATCGAACCGCCACCGGTCTGCGTCGCCACATCGCGAGAATATCCGGGTCAGCCCGGTTGCAGGTCGGGGGCCGCGCGGTAGGCGGCCGCCTGGAGTTCATAAAGCTGGGCGTACAGGCCTTCGGCGCGCATGAGCTGGAGATGCGTGCCGTGCTCGGTGACCCGGCCGTCGTCGAGTACGTAGATGTGGTCGGCGTAGCGGACGCTCGCCAAACGGTGCGTGATCAGCACGACCGTGCGATCCTGCGCGTGGTCGCGAATGCGCTCGAACAGGGCGTGCTCGGCGCGCGCGTCCAGCGCGGAGGTCGGCTCATCGAAGATCATCAAGGGCGCGTCGCGGTAGAAGCCGCGGGCCGTCGCGATCCGCTGCCACTGGCCGCCGGACAGCTCGTGCCCGCCCTCGAACCTACGGTCGAGCAGCGTGTCGTACCCCTGAGGGAGCCGGGTGACGACCTGGTCGGCGCCTGCCGTCCGGGCGGCGTCGGCCAGCTGGTCCTCGTCGGGTGACCGGCCCATGAGGATGTTGTCCCGGACGGTGAGCGGCCACCGGGTGTGGTCCTGCGCGATCACCGCGATGCGCTCGCGGAGCGTGTCGCCGTCCATCGCGGAGATATCGATGTCGTCCCAGCGCACCTTGCCGGAGTCGGGCGCGTACAGGCCGGCGAGCAGCTTGGCGAGCGTGGTCTTGCCGGAACCGTTCTCCCCCACGAGTGCGATCACCTGGCCGAGGCGGATCGTCAGGTCGACGTCCCGCAGCGCGGGCGTGCCGGAGCCCGGATAGGTGAAGGTGACCTTCTCGACGGTGATGCGGTCGAAGGACTCCGGCGCCGCCAGGGAACGCCGGGCGGGGACGCGTTCGCGGGCCATCGCGCAGAAGTCGAGGTAGTCGCCGAAGTAGAGGCCGGCCTCGTACAGCTTGTTGAGGGCCGGCATGAGGGCGGCGAGGGAGGACTGGCCGGCCCGGATGGCGAGCACGGCCGTTCCCGTGACGGCGAGCGGGATGACCCCAGCGGCGAGGAGACCGCCGAGCGCCGCGTAGACCAGGCCGGTGGCGGTGCCGGTCAGGAGATCGCCGGCGACCCTCGTGGTGGTCTGCTGCCGGGCGACGTCGAGTTCGACCTGCTGTTCGGCATCGGCGATCCGGTCGTACTCGCCGAGGAGGAAGGGGCGCAGGCCGAACGCGCGTACCTCGGCGGCGGGCGGCCGCTCGGCCATCAGGTCCGAGAGCATGAATTTGCGGCGCCGTGCCCGGGACATCCTGCGGAACGCCAGATAGCGCATGCGGGCGGCGCGCAGTGCCGCCCATCCATCCGGCAGGGCGGTGATCAGCAGTAGCGGCAAGAGGACCGGGTTCAGCAGGTGTTGCGCGAGCTCAACTCCGGTGACGTCGATCCCGGCGCGGTCGGCAAGGCCGTGACCGTGTACCCGCCCCAGGACCGGGTCGTGCGGATCGGACGGGTGCTCGCGGCGGCGCTCGCCGGATTCGCCGCGCCGAGGGTGCCCAGTGATCGCCGGGTGCACCGGCGCGCGCCCGTCTACTACCGATACGGACCTTTCGTGCCGCAGTATCGCGTCGATGAGAACGGCGACTACGAGCTCGTGCTGATCGGCCCCGACGGTGAGTTCCTCCCCGGAGCCGCCGGTCCGGAGTTCCGGTGCCCGCCGTGGGCGTCCGACCCCTTCCAGCAGGGCGCACCGGATCCGGCGACCGGCACCGCGGGAACCCTCCCTGGACCGGCGTCCCGGGCGCCCGGCGGCTCGGCGCGGCCGGACGGTGCTCCGGGCGCCGGCGGCGGCCGGCCGGAGGATGGACACCGGGTGCCGGAGGACGCGCCGACCCTCGGCGGCCGTTACCGGCTCACCTCCGGCGTGGTACGCGGCGCGCGCGGCAACGTCTACCGTGCCGAGGACACCGTGTCGGGACGCCGTGTGGTGGTCAAAGAGGCCCGCGCGTACGTGGGGGAGAACGCCGACGGCATGGACCTGCGGCTGCAGATCCGCAACGAACGCCGCATCCTGGAGGCGCTCGCGGGGGTCGATGGGGTCCCCGGCCTGATCGACCACTTCCGGCACGAAGAGGACGAGTACCTCGTCATCACCGAGGAGGGGAACCGCGACCTCAACCGCTTCGTGAACGAACACGGGATCTTCGCCGACGACCCGCCCGGTACGGGCCGTGACCTGGCCGTCCTCGCCACACAGCTGGTCGGCCTCCTCGACGCCGTGCACGCCCGTGGGGTCGTCGTACGCGACCTGTCGCCGAAGAACGTCGTGCTGGACGACGATCTCCACTGCACGCTCGTCGACTTCGGCAACAGCAGGTACGACGGCTTCCAGATCCCCGGCTGGACCCCGGGCTACAGCGTGCCGGACCAGCACACCGGCCGCCCGTCCGAACCGGCCGACGACTACTTCGCGCTCGGCGGCGTCCTGTTCTTCGCGGCCACGGGCATGCACCCGATCGGTGTCGACCCCGATCCGGCCCGCAACCTCGAACGCACCCTGATGAGCCTGGCGGCGCTCTTCCCCGGGGTCACGACCGGCGTACGGGGGTTGATCCCGCGCCTGCTCAGCCTCGACCCGGCCGAGCGCACCGCGGCCGTGGCCGGCATCCGGGACGGACGGCACCGTACGGGACGGCCGACCGCGGGTGCGGCGGGGATCGCACCGCCACGCTTCACCGCTGTCCTGCTCGACGCGGTGATCGCGCACACGACACACGAGTGCGTGCGGTTCGCCGAGAAGATGATGGAGGGCCCGGCGGACCCCCGGCGCTCCTCGCCGCCGGTGACGCACGTGTACGGAGGGTCGTCCGGCCTCGGGATGGAGCTACTGCACCACGCGGACACCGAGGCCGTGGCGGGCGAGCTGGCGCGCTGGACCGCCCAGGTGATCCCGCCGACGTCGCTGCCCTCGGCGCTGTACTTCGGCCGCACCGGGACGGCGCTGTTCCTGAGCGCGGCGCGGCGGTTGCTCGGCGCCGACGTTCCCGGGTGCGAACCGATCGGCCTCGGCGACACCGAACGCGGCGACTACGTGCACGGCGTAGCCGGGATCGGCACCGGACACCTGCTCCTGGCGGACCTGGATCCCGGATCGGACCATTCGGCCGTCGCCGCCGAATGCGCGCGGCGGCTTCTGGCCGGGGAGGTCCGCGACACACAGGACGCGGTCGCGCCCGCCCAGCCGGGCACCGGAGTGGCCACCGAGTCCGGCTTCGCCCACGGCGAGGCGGGCATCGCGGTGTTCCTGCTGGCCTACCACCAGGCCACCGGGGACCCGGAGGCGGGAGAGGCGGCGCGACGACGGTTCGACACGCTCGCCGACGAGGCCGCGACCCTGGCCCGGGTGCTGCGCGAGCCCGCCGCCCGGCCGATGGGGGCGTCCTGGTGCCAGGGGCTCTCCGGGATCGTCACCGCGCTGCTGCATGCCGCGCGGGCGTACGACGACGAGCGCTACCTGCGGCCCGCCAGGGCGGGCGCCCGCGCGTGCCTGGCGATCGCCCCTCAGGCGTGGGTCGTGTCGCAGTGCTGCGGGCTGGCCGGGATCGGCGACATGCTCATCGACGTCGCCCTGGCGACCGGGGAGGAGGAGTTCTGGCGCGGTGCCGAGCACGTGGTCGAGCTGATCCTCACCAGGAGCGGTGGCGACCTGCAGCGACCGGTCCTCCCCGACAACACGCTCGAAGGGGCGAGCGGCAGCTGGGCGATGGGCACCCCAGGGGTGCTGTCCTTCCTGCGACGACTCCGGGACCGGGACGGTGCCCGCCTCTGGACGCCATGGTGGACTCCGCCGCGCTGACGCCGTCTGCAGCTCGCCCGGACTGAAGCCGCGTGTCGGCGCCGTCGTCCGGGGACCCCCTACCGAGCGTCGCTCATCGGCGCGGGACGGCGGCGACGGCTTCGACCTCGACCGTCAGGTCTGCTCGGGGGAGCGGCGCCGCGCCGACGGGTCGGCCGCGTCAGCGTCGGGGTATGGCGGCGACGGCTTCGATCTCGACCGTCAGGTCCGGCCTGGCGAGTGCGGCGACGACCATGAGGGAGTGGGCGGGCCAGTCGCCGTCGGGGTACCAGTCCGCGAAGACCTCTTCCCGCGCGGCCCGGCTGCCGGGCAGGTGCTCGGTACCGGACACGAACGTCAGCAGCTTCACCACGTGCGCGGGCCCGGCCCCGAGCGCGTCGAGGAGCCGGCCGATGTTGGCGAACGCCTGGCGCGTCTGGGATTCGGCGTCCGGGCCGGCGAGTGTCCCGTCCTCCAGCAGGCCGAGCTGGCCGGAGAGGAAGACCAGCTCGTGGTCGGCCGGTACGGCTGCCAGGTGGCTGTACTGCGCGACGGGCGGCGCGACACCGGCAGGGCTCCAGCGACGGATCATCGATTCGTACTCCTGTCCGTTCGAGAGGACGGCCGCCCCATGGCAGGCGGCCGCGCCGCGGCAGGCAGCCGCGGTCCACGACCGAACCCTAGAGCCCTCACGCCCGTCAGCCTGCCTCGGCCGAGCCCGTGAGCCGGAGGCGCCGCTGCGCGCGCTGGTAGAAGGTCGTCTGCCCGAGCCGTACGACGCTGGCGGCGGCGGGCAGCGCGGTGAGGTTGAGGACGTCGCCGGGACTCGCGTTGCCGATGAGCCGGCCGTCGGCCTCGACGGCGACGGCGCCGCTGGTCGGCAGGACCCGCAGCGAGAGCTTCTCCTGCGGGGACAGGAACAGCGCGCGGTTGAACGCCGAGTGCGGGGCGACCGGCGTGACGAGCAGCCCTTCGGCGTTGGGGGAGATGATGGGCCCGCCGGCGGAGAAGCTGTACGCCGTGGAACCGGTGGGCGTGGCCACGACGACGGCGTCGGCGGCGTACCGGACGAACGGGTTTCCTTCGACGCACACCTCGACGACGATCAAGCCGTGCCCGGGCACGCGGGCCAGGGCGACGTCGTTGAAGGCGACCGAGTCCACTCCGCCCGCGGTCGCCTGGAGCCCGGTGCGCGTCTCGATGGTGAAGCGGTGCTCGTCGATGGCGCAGAGCGCCGCGTCCAACTCAGGGACATCGATCTCGGCCAGGAAACCGAGACGGCCGAGGTTGACGCCGAGGACGGGGGTCCGCCGACGGCAGGTGAGCCGCATGGCCCGCAGCATGGTGCCGTCCCCGCCCAGGCTGACGATCAGGTCGGCGCGGTCGGCGAGGTCGCCGGGCTCCACGGCGGTGACCTCGCCGTCGATGCGGGCGACTTCACCGGGTACGCCGAGGACCTGGGCGTTCCGGGCGCGCGCCCATCCGGTGATCCTGCCGATCACGCCCTTACAGTCGCGTTCGGGGTGCAGGACGATGCCGACTGTCGAGATCAAGCCCATACGTCATTGTCTCAAGATCTGCCGGCCGCCGTGGTCGCGGCCCGGGGCCGGGCGGCTCAGGAGGAGGGCGCGTCCGTCGGCTGTTCGTTGATGTTCAGCGGCCGGTACGGGCGGTAGGGGCTGGTCGCGGACAGGGCGTAGCGGAGCACCAGGTGATCCGTGCCGTATGCGCGGCGTTGCTGATAGACCCAGTACGAGGTGTGCGCGGTGTTCGCCCACTTCTCGAAGATCGCGACCTGCCGGGTGCTCGCCTGGCCGGTGGCATTGATGATCAGATCGCCGGGGAGCAGCTTCGCCGAGGGGATCTGCCGGGCGTAGCCGCCCCAGGCGAGGTCGGTGGAGTTCGGCCCCGGCGCGGGAAGGCCGAGGGCCATGGAGGCGTACCCGGAGCCGTCCGTACGGTAGCC
Organism: Actinoallomurus acanthiterrae; assembly: GCF_054775715.1. Taxonomy (NCBI): domain Bacteria; kingdom Bacillati; phylum Actinomycetota; class Actinomycetes; order Streptosporangiales; family Thermomonosporaceae; genus Actinoallomurus; species Actinoallomurus acanthiterrae. Next base: position 2,364,955 of record NZ_BAAHCO010000001.1, read on the forward strand.
GCCGCGGTTCTTCGACATGTCGTACGGGATGCGCTGGTCACTGTGCGGGCGCCAGGTCCGGGCGCGCGCGAGGATCTGCGGCCGGGTGATCCACTGCGCGTACGTCGGGGCCGGACGCGGTCGCCGAGCCGGTGCCGGCCGGAGCGACAGCCCGGCGGCGAGGCCGACGGCGGCGGCGGCGAGAGAGCAGCCGAGTGTGATGCCGATGTGGAGCATCCGTCTTCGCCTCGGACCGCCGGGCCGCCGGAACACCGCCGCGTCGGAGCGTTCCGATGAGATGCCGTCGCGCGCCACCCCCTCCGATGAGATGCCGTCGCGCGCCGCCCCCTTCGGCGAGGTGCCGTCACGGGCCACCCCCGCCGCCGGGACATGCTCGCGCGCCGCACCCTCCAGCGAAATGCCGTCCCTCGCCGTTGCCGTACCCTCCGGCGTGGCGCCATCGGGAACCGCTCCTTGCGACGAAGTGTCATGCGCCGCTCCCCGCGGCAAGGCGACGTCGGACGCCGCGCCCCCCGGCTCCTCGACGGCAGGCTCCGGGGCGGGAGGGATTCGCCGGTCGTCGTCCGCGCGGTACCACAGGGCCCGGAGGCGCTGTTTGTCGCCGCCGCACAGCTCGGCCATGGTCTCGACGGCCTCGCAGGGGATCCACGTCTCTCCGCTGAGCCAGCGTCCCCAAGAAGAGCGGCTCGCGTAGGTCTTCCCCTCCAGCGCGCGGAGGTCGTACCCGGAACGGTCCTTCAGGGCGCGCAGCTCCTCCAGCAGGCTCCGGGTGGTTTGGGGGAGATTATCCGACAATGGGTGCAGTTGTCGGGTCCGGCTTACGCGTGTACGCGTCATCTGGCGGCGATCCAATGCTCCCCCTCGACTCGGGCCGAAAGTCGATTGTGCCTATGACGCGGAGCGGCACTGTGCGGTTCACCACATTCGGCGCATCCGGACGCCGATCGTAGTCACCGAGATCAACAAAGCGTGGCTGTGAAGTGAATCCGTGTCCGCCGGGATCTGGAATCCGTTGTCCCATTGTCTCCCGCCTGTCCCGTAACGCGGATGTCTCGGCTGTTCAGAGCTTCGGAGACGCGTGCTCTGTCCCTGGATGGCCGACGCCCATGGTGGATCGGCGGCCTTTCTCCCTAACGTGACCGCTGGCCGAACGCCGCGACTCATACAACGCTCGCCGAACGGCCGAAGCCCCATCATCGTGACGAAGGAGTTCCATGACCGCGTCTCGTACGCTCCGCATCGGGATCGGCGCCGCCGCGCTGAGTGCCGCCGCCGCGCTGGGTGTCGCCGCATTCGGCCTGCCCGGCGGCGCCACCGCGGCCCCCGCCGCCCCGGCGGCCCTCCACGCCGCCGCCCAGCCGGCCGCGCAGGACGTCTCGGCCGCCGCCGCCCCCATCAGCCGGCGCAACGTGATCCTGCGGGCCAACACCTGGCACCCGCACTCGAAGAACCGGATCCCGTACAGCCAAAAGAAGTACCACGGGGGCTACCGCACGGACTGCTCCGGGTACGTGTCGATGGCACTGGGGCTGTCGAAGCCGGGGGCCAACACGGTCGCACTGGCGTCGAGGACCTACTCGAACCGCATCAGGAGGATGTCCGGGCTGCTGAAGGGCGACCTGGTCATCGACTCCACCGGAGACAACAACACCCGGCACGTCGTGATCTTCGAGAAGTGGGTCCGGAACTCGAAGGGGAAGATCGTCGGCTACTGGGCCTACGAGCAGCGGGGTCATTACGGCACCGACCACCGCATCCTCACGTACGGGCTGAGCAAGGGCAGCCAGTACCACCCGTACCGTCCGAAGAACATTCGCTGACGGTGCGGTGAGGGCAGGGCGGGGGCGCGCGGCGCCCCCGCCCTTTTCCGATGTCAGGGCTTGCGGCCGACGCCTGCGAGCAGCCAGCCCGACGGTGTGCGGTACGGGCGGTCGGGCCGCCAGTCGGGGGCCAGGACCAGGCCGGGCTCGAGGAGCTCGAAGCCGTCGAAGAATCCCGTGATCGCCTCTCGTCCGCGCAGCGTGAGCGACTCGCGCAGCTCCATGAAGATGTCCTCCACCGCCTCGACGGCCTCGGGCGTCTTCCCCTCGAACGTGGCGTGCGAGATCACGAGATGGCTGCCCGGGGCGACCGCGTCGCGGAACCGCCGCACGATCCGGGCCGGCTGCTCCTCGTCGTCGATGACGTGGAGCAGGAAGGTGAACAGCAGCGCGACCGGCCGGCCGAAGTCGATCAGGTCGGTGACGACCGGGTCGGCGAGGATCCGCTCCGGGTGCCGGGCGTCGGCGTGGACGACGGCGGCGGACGACCCGCCGGACAGCGTCGCCTCGTAGTGCGTCACGGCGACCGGGTCGTAGTCGACGTAGACGACCCGGGCCTCGGGACCCGCCAGGTCGTGGACGTTGACGCGTTTGGGCAGGCCGCAGCCGATGTCGAGGAACTGGCGTACGCCCGCGGCTCGCAGGTGGCGGACGGCGCGCCGCGCGAAGCGGGAGTTCTCCGCCGCCAGGTTTCGGGCCTCCGGGGCCACGGACAGGATCCGATGGGCCAGAACGCGATCCGCGGCGTAATTGTCCTTGCCACCGAGCGCGTAGTCGTACACGCGTGCGTCGGTCGGCATGTGGGCGTCGACGCCCCACGGCAGCCGTGCTCGCTCGGCCAAGACACCTCCAAGCCCCCGCCAGGTGCGACTCAATTTAACCCGTATCACGGCAGCCGGTCTTCGTCTTCGACCGGAAAAGAATAAGTTTGTTACCGGTAAGACGCGGAGCGCCCCCGGGTAATTCGATTGAGGGGAGATCCGCCTCCCCATAGCCTCCTGCCAATGGAGCGGAGCGTGGAAGCGCGTCAGATCGTCTGCTGGACCGAGGCGGGGACGTCGTTCTCAGCCCGCTGGCGGTCCGAGTCCGGGGCGCCGCCGCCCCGGCGCGTGACGGTCGCGGTCGACGGGATGACCGCGGACGACGCCTACCACCTGGCGTGCGAGGGCACGGCCATCCTCTGGCGCGGTGACTTCGTGGGCGCCCGCGAGCTGCTCGCCGCGATGGGACGCCGCGCGGACCGCCGCCCGCGCAGGGTCGTACGGAAACGGCGTCATCGGCCGGCGCCGTCGCCCGCCGAGGCGTTCCATCTCCACCGTCAGGCGCAGTCGCAGCGGGCCCGCGTGCTCGGCATGCTGCTCGTGCCGCTCGAACCCGACCACACGATCCCGCTGCGGCGGGCGCCCGACGTACGGCGGGCCTGTGCGGAGACGTACGGCCCTGGTGACGGGCCGTCGGTAACCTCGCTCCGGGAGATCCTGGGGCTGATCGGCGCACACGAGTGGCGCCGGAACGGCGTGCGGATCCCGGCGCTGGGGGATCGGGTCCACCCGTACTACGGGGTGTTCTCGCCGGTGCGCGGCGAGTACGTCGACCTGGTGGCGCAGGCGCCGCTGCCCGCTGAGGCGCTGGCGTTCGACATCGGCACGGGCACCGGGGTGCTGGCCGCCGTGCTGGCGCGTCGGGGCGTCGCGCGGGTCGTGGCGACCGACCAGGATCCGCGGGCGCTCGCGTGCGCCCGCGAGAACCTCACGCGGCTCGGCCTGGCGGACCGGGTCACGGTCGTGGAGGCCGACCTGTTCCCGCCGGGACGCGCGCCGCTGGTGGTGTGCAATCCGCCGTGGGTGCCGGCGCGGCCGAGTTCGCCCATCGAGCGCGCGATCTACGATCCCGGCGGCCGGATGCTCCTCGGCTTCCTGAACCGCCTGGCCGGGCATCTCGATCCGGACGGCGAAGGCTGGCTGGTGCTCTCCGACCTGGCCGAACATCTGGGACTGCGCTCCCGCGCCGAACTGCTCGGCGCCTTCGAGGGCGCGGGGCTGGAGGTCGTCGGCCGGTCGGACGTACGGCCGCGCCACCCCCGTGCCGCCGACGAGGACGATCCGCTGCACGCCGCTCGCGCCGCCGAGGTGACCTCCCTCTGGCGACTGCGCGTCCGCCGCCCCTGCGGATAAGGTTTCGCCCCTTTTTCGAACGATCTCGCCGAGTCGTATAGACAGTAAAAATCGGGTAGATCGCTTTTTACTCTACTAAAAGCGCGCCATGGTCTGCGGATGGGAAATCGCAGGTCATGGTGGCTTTTCCATTGCGTCTGCCACGCTGGTCGCAGTGATCGCCGTATGCCTCGCTGAGCTGCTGGTTCATCTTTTGCATTCTCGGCTGGATCGATTTAGTCTGCCTGCGACGTTGACGCGCAATACGGCTTGTCCCTAACGTCGATTAACACCCTTTAAGTCGGTTGGCCCGACGTGGGGCGGGACGTGGCATGCGTGGATCGGGCCCACCATACGCCGGTTTTACCTCGTGAAAGGGGGCCCTATGGCGCCCACGACCACCGGATCCGTCGATTCGGGACGACACCTACGGAGGGACGTCGGTTTCTGGGGACTGATGTTCGTATCGCTCGGATCGATCATCGGTTCCGGCTGGCTGCTCGGGGCGCTCACCGCGGCGACGATCGCCGGTCCGGCCTCGCTCCTGTCCTGGATCCTCGCCGCCGTGATGCTGGCCCTCCTCGCCCTGGTGCACGCCGAACTCGGCGCGGCGTATCCCATCGCCGGCGGCACCGCCCGGTTCCCGAGTTTCGCGTTCGGACCGCTGGCCGGCTTCGCGGCCGGCTGGATGGCCTGGGTGCAGGCGGTGGCGATCGCCCCGATCGAGGTCGAGGCGACGCTGTCGTACTGCAATCACATCGGCTGGGTGAAGGACAACATCACCCTGTTGCACACCGATGGGACGCTGACCGGCGCCGGCCTCGCGGTCGCGACCGTCTTCATGCTCCTCTTCACGATCATCAACATCGTCGGCGTGAAGTTCCTCGCCGAGTCCAACTCGATCACCGTGATCTGGAAGACGGCCATCCCGCTGCTCACCGTGGTGGTCCTCCTGCTGCTGACCTTCCACGCGTCCAACTTCAAGGCGGGCGGCGGGTTCATGCCCTTCGGCGCGCACGGCATCTTCGCCGCGCTGCCGGCCGGTGTCGTCTTCGCCCTGCAGGGCTTCGAACAGGCGATCCAGATGGCCGGCGAGGCGAGAAAACCCCAGCAGGACGTCTCACGAGCGGTCATCACGGCCACCGCGATCGGCACCATCGTCTACATCCTGCTGGAGATCGCCTTCATCGGCGCCCTGAACCCCGCCAACCTCGCGCACGGCTGGGCGAATCCCGTCGGCAAGGGCGACTTCGGCCCGTACGCCACCCTCGCGATCGGGGCCGGCGCCTCGTGGCTCGCGGCACTGCTCTACGCGGACGCGGTGATCTCCCCGGCCGGCACGGGCCTGGTGTACACCGCCACGTCGTCCCGGCTGTCGTACGCGCTCGGCCGGGAGAAGGCCGTGCCGAGCCCGGTGGCCAAGGTCAGCAAGAAGGGCGTGCCGATCGTCTCGATCCTCATCGCCTTCGTCGTCGGTGAGATCGCGTTCCTGCCGTTCCCGAGCTGGCAGTCCCTGGTCGGCCTCGTCACATCCGCAACCGCGATCATGTACGCGTTCGGGCCGATCGCCCTGCGCGCCCTGCGGCTGCGCGATCCCGAACGCACGCGTCCGTACCGCCTCCCGGCGCATCGGGTCCTCGCGCCGGTCGCGTTCATCGCGGCCAACCTGATCATTTACTGGTCGAGCTTCCAGGCGGAGTGGAAGCTGGGGCTCGCCATCGTGATCGGCCTGGTGATCTTCACGGTGACCCGGGTCACGAGGCCGCAGGCCGAGCGCGCGCCCCTCAACTGGGCGGCGTCCCTGTGGGTCTGGCCCTGGCTCGGCGGGATGATCGTCATCGGGTTCCTGGGCCGCTACGGCGGCAGCAAGATCCTCCCCGAGTGGGTGGACATCCTCACCGTCGCGGCGTTCTCCCTGGCCGTCTACTACTTCGCCGTGCGGATCGCCGTGTCCGGCGAAGAGGTCAACGCCGCCGTCGCGGCGGAGGAGGCGGAGATCGCGGCCGAGCCCGAGCTCAACATCGCCTGACGCGACGCGCCGCCCGTACGCTCGTCGCGTACGGGCGGCGCGGACACGCCCTAGGAGAGCAGGCGCAGCCGGATCGTCGTCGGCAGCGCGCGCAGCTGCTCGATCACGTCCGGCGTGTAGCGGGTGCCGATGTCGGTGATGACGTAGCCGATCTCCCCGCGGGTGCCCAGCAGCTGGCCCTCGATGTTCACGTCGTGGTCGGCGAGGATGCCGTTGATCGTGGCCAGCACGCCCGGGGTGTTGCGGTGCAGGTGCGTCAGGCGGTGCCCCTCCGCCGGTGCGGGCAGCGACACGGTCGGCAGGTTGACGCTCAGCGCGGTGTTGCCCGTCGCCACGAAGTCCTGCAGCTTGCCCGCGACGAACTGCCCGATGTCCTGCTGGGCCTCCTCCGTCGAACCACCGATGTGCGGCGTGATGATGACGTTGGGCAGCCCGCGCAGCTCCGAGACGAACTCGTCACCACGGCCCTTCGGCTCGTGCGGGAACACGTCGATGGCCGCGCCGGCCAGGTGCCCGGACTCCATGTGCCGCCGCAGCGCCCCGTGGTCGACGACGAACCCGCGCGAGAGGTTCATGAACAGGCTGCCGGGCCGCATCCGCGCGAACTCCGCCTCGCCGAACAGGCCGCTGTTGCCGGCCCGGCCGTCGACGTGCAGGGTGACGACGTCGGCGACCGAGAGCAGCTCCTCCATGCTGGCGCAGCGGCGGGCGTTGCCCAGCGCGAGCTTGTCGGCCGTGTCGTAGAAGAACACGCTCATGCCCAGGCTCTCGGCGAGCACCGACAGCTGGCTGCCGATGTTGCCGTAGCCGATGATGCCGAGCCGTCGGCCCCGGACCTCGTGGGCGCCCTCCGCGGACTTGTCCCAGACCCCGGCGTGCATCAGGGAGTTCTTGTCCAGGAGCCGGCGGGTCAGCGCGATGATCTCGGCCACCACGAGCTCGACCACGCTGCGGGTGTTGGAGAACGGCGCGTTGAACACCGCGACGCCGCGCTGCGAGGCGGCGGACAGGTCGATCTGGTTGGTTCCGATGCAGAACGCCCCGATCGCGAGCAGCTCCGGAGCCGCGGCGAGCACGGCGTCGGTGATCGTGGTCTTCGACCGGATGCCGAGCAGGTGCACGCCGGCGACACGGGCGGTGAGCTCGTTCTCGTCGAGGGCGCGATCCACCGTCTCGACGGCGTAGCCGTTCTTCTCAAGAGAGGCGACCGCGTCGGAGTGAATGCTTTCCAACAGCAGCGCGCGCAGGGGTTCAGTAGCGGTGCTCACCTTGGGAACAGTCCTTCTGCAGGCGTCGTCGTCCATCAAATGCTACGTGAGGCGGTCACGGTCCCGTCGCGGCGGCCGGAGCGCACCGCGGTCGATCAGCGCCGGTCCGCGCACGCCCGCGCGTACCGGGGGCCGATCAGCGCCGGTCCGCGCACGCCCGCGCGTACCGGGGGCGGATCAGCGGCGGTCCGCGCATGCCCGCGCGTACCGGGGGCGGATCAGCGCCGGTCCGCGCATGCCCGCGCGTACCGGGTGGGCGACATCCCGATCGTGGCGGTGAAGTCCCGGGTGAAATGGGCCTGGTCGGCATATCCCAGCTCGGTGGCCAGGGCCGCCCAGTCGACGTCCGTTCCGGACGCCGCCCGGTCCGCCGCGTCCTGCATGCGGTACCGGCGGATCACCCATTTGGGGCCGACCCCGACGTAGTCGGCGAACAGCCGCTGCAGACGCCGCGTCCCCATCCCCGCCGAGGAGGCCACCCGGTCCACCCGTGTCAGCGCCGGATCGGCGGCGATCCGGTCCACGACGTCACCGACCTCGAGGACCACGGGGTCGGCGCGCGGCGCGCGGGAACGGAGGAGATCCTCCGCCAGGGCGACCGCGTCGCCGGGATCCGGCGCGGCGATGATCGCGTCGGCGGCGGCCCGCGCCGCGGGGCCGAAGACGTCCTCCACGGGGACCCGCCGGTCGGTGATCGTGGAAACCGGCGCACCGAGGAACGGCCGGAAGCCACCGGGCCGGAAGCGCACGCCGACGACCCGGCCCCGGCCCTCGATCGTCTCGGTGAACACACCGCGGACCACGCCCACCACCCGGGCCTGCCCGTCGCTGAGGAACGTCATGTGCACCGACGGATGGGTGAGGACCTGCTGCCGGTGGGATCCGCCCTCTCCCAGATCCCAGTGCAGGATCCAGTGATAGTCGGCGATCCACGCGAGATCCTCCGCGGGCGCCCGCCGGGAGACGTGGAAGCGATCCAGCGCGGCGCGGCGGTGGAGGATGGCGCGATCGGCCTGGGGCGCTGCGTCGGCCATGTGGTCAAGTGTCGCATTTGTTCAAGACGGCCGGCCGCGACCGGCCTACGGTGTCAGCCTGCCACCAGACGAGTCACGGAGACGACGATGGAGCTTCGCCCACTGATGACGCGCGCCGCGGAGGCGCCGGTCACGGTGGTCCAGGGGATCGGGCCCGACCGGCTCGCCCTGCCGACCCCGTGCCCCGAGTACGACGTCCGCGCGCTGCTGAACCATCTCATCCACTGGACCGGAGCCCGCTCCGAGGCCGCGGCCCGTAAGACGCCGCCGCCCGAGCCCCCGGCGGAGGACCCCGACTTCACGGCCGAGCCGGGCTGGGCCGAGCGGTACACCGCCGGGGTGCGCGCGGCCGGGGCCGCCTGGTCCGAGCCTGCCGCCTGGGAGGGCGACACGGGGATCGCCAAGGCGGCGGCGATGCCCGCCCGGTTCGTCGGCGGTATGATGTTCGCGGAGGTCCTGCTGCACGCCTGGGACCTGGCCGCGGCGACGGGCCAGAAGGCCCCGATCGACGACGAACTGGCGCGGGCACTGTTCGACCAGGTCTCCGCGATGGCCGAGATGGCCCGGCAGTACGGCGCGTTCGGCCCCGAGGTGGCGGTGCCGGACACCGCCCCGCCGCTCGACCGCGCACTCGGCCTCGCCGGCCGCGACCCCGCCTGGACCCCCTGACCCGCGGTCCGGGCCCCGGCGCGGTCGCGTACGGCGCCGGGGCCTTCAGCGGCTGTAGCGGCTTATAAGCGAAATCGCAGGGGCCGGTCAGCGGCCGTAGCGGTTCTTGAGATGACGCCACCAGTCGCGGAACATCCACTTGTCGAACTCGGTGATCTGGGTCGCCGTTCCCGCCTTCATCAGGAAGCAGCACTGGCCGGTCGGCGTCCAGTCGTAGAAGTCGTCCAGCCCGAACGTATGGCCCATCTCGTGCAGCAGGATGTGGATGTTGTCGGTGTTCAGGTTGCTCGTGAAGTACTCGCTGCCGATCCGCTGACCCCAGTCGCCGCCCGCTCCGCCGTTGAAGCCGGACGTCAGCCAGAGCGACAGGTCGTAGTGCCGGGCGGCGCCGCCGGGGCAGCCGGAGTAGTTGCCGTCCTGGTGGAAGAAGCGGCCGCACGGAGCGGCGCACTGCGGGGCGTTCTCGTTGATGTCATTGACATAGACGTCGACGGAGTTGTCGCTCCACTGGAGCGTGCTGCGGTTCCGTACGGCCCAGCCGACCACCTTCACCGGCACCGTCGTGTACGGCCAGTTGTTCCAGCGCTGTCCGTTGTCGAGCATCGCGGCCATCCACTTGGCGAACTGCCGGCTCAGCGCGGCCTGGATCTGGCCGCGCAGGCGGAGGAAGCTTCAACTTCCGCAGTAGCAGTGTGTAAGGACCTAAAGATTCGTCTCGGCGAATTTTCGTAACCATGTGTGCATCTCTGGTGGCGGATGGTAGTTTGATTTGTGTCCGACGTGCGAGAACCAAGCCCTTCGGGCCTACCGCCGGGCTGGCGGGAAGTTACGTCTGTGGAGCCTGTGTAAGACCGATGGGCGGCACTCCGTCCCACGCTGGTTAGCCGGGTCGGCAACGGGTCGTGAAGCAGAAAACTCAACCCGCAAGGGTTGAATCGCCCTGCTTCGGCTGGGGGAGAAGTCAAGGAAACGCCCTTTCCTGAGGTCCGAGGTCAGGCGGCTGACGATAGGTCGCCTGATCATCGGCGGATAGCCGCCTTTCGTGACTTTCCACGCATTGACACAAGGCATTACGGGTGCGACGGTGGGAATTAACTGTGACCTCGGGGAAAGGGATGTCGCCCCATGGCCGACCTTCCACGGCTGCCGTTCGAACGTTCCAGCGTGCTGGACATCTCCGCCGCGTACGGCGCGCTGCGCGCCAAAGCGCCGATCACGAGGGTCCACACTCGGACCGGCGACGAGGCGTGGCTCGTGACCGGGTACGAACAGGTGCGAGCGATCTTCGCCGACGAGCGCTTCGGCCGTTCCCACCCCGACCCCGACAACGCCCCGCGCGTGTCGAACTCCGCCCTCACCGGCGGCCCGAACGGTGACTACGCCACCGAGAAAGACGTGCACGACCGGATGCGGCGGCTGCTCGCGCCGGCGTTCTCGGCGCGCCGGATGCGGGCCCTGTCCGGGCACGTCCAGGAGCTGGTCGACGGCCTGCTCGACCGAATGGAAGAGCAGGGCCCGCCGACGGACCTGCACGCGTCGCTGTCGGTGCCGCTGCCGATCCAGGTCATCTGTGAGCTGCTCGGCGTCCCGCTCGCCGACCGCGACCACTTCCGCGCGCTCGCCGAGGAGATGACGGACCTGACCGATCCGGACCGGTCCGCCGCCGCCCGTACGGCCATGGAGGAGTACTCACACGGCATCGTCAAGACCAAGCGGGACCACCCGGGCGAGGACGTCTACTCCGACCTGGCAACGGCCGACCTGCCCGACGAGGAGATCGCGACCATCGCGGGCGGGCTGCTGTTCGCCGGACACGAGACGACCGTCAACCGCATCGACGGCGGGGTCGTGCTGCTGCTGCACAACCCCGAACAGCTGGAGGCGCTGAAGCGCGACCCGGGGCTGGCACCCGCGGCCGTCGAGGAGATCATGCGCCTGGGCTCGCCGAACGACCACGGCCTCGGCCGGTACGCCCGCGAGGACGTCGAGATCGACGGCGTACGGATCGAGGCCGGGGAGCTCTGCGTCCTCGTGACCTCGGCCGCCAACCGCGACGAGAGCGTCTTCGTCGACCCCGAGCGGTTCGACATCGGCCGCGAGACCCAGCCGCACCTCGGCTTCGGCTACGCCATCCGCTACTGCCTGGGCGCGAACCTCGCCCGGGTCGAGCTACGGGTCGTCTTCGGCACGCTCTTCCAGCGGTTCCCCGACCTGCGCCTGACCGTGCCGCTCGAGGAACTGCCCCAGCGCAACGACCGCCTGACCGGCGGCTTCTCCGCCCTGCCCGTGACCTGGTGACCCGTTACCGCCCGACCGGCGGCTTCCCGTCGCCCGCGGTGATCTGGCGTCACCGTGTGGCGAGCGCCGGGGTCCGGGTCACGCGCCGGCCCGCCTGCCGGGCGAACTCGGCGAACCGCGCGGCATCACGTACGGCCGCCCCGCCCGGGTCATTGTTGAAGTAGACGTACGCGTCGGCGTCGTCGTCCCAGGTCTCGGCGAGCCGCCGGACCCAGGACCGCAGCGCCTGGTCGCCGTAGTCCGGCCACGGCGTCGCGGCGCCCTCGTGGAGCCGGAGGTATCCCCAGTCCGCCGTCCGCCACAGCGGGATCAGCGGTCTGCCCAGCCGGTCGGCCCAGCACAGCGCGGCACCGTGCCGTACCAGCACGTCCCGTACCTCGTCGGTCCACCAGGAGGGGTGACGGGGCTCCACGGCGACCCGTACGCCGGGCGGGAAGCGGCGCAGGCAGCGGGTCAGGCGTTCGACGTCGACCTGGAGCGTCGGCGGCAACTGGACGAGGACCGGGCCGAGTTTGTCGCCCAGTCCACCGGCCGCGTTCATCAGCCGGTCCACCGGCTCTTCCGGATCCTTCAGCCGCTTGATGTGCGTCAGATACCGGCTCGCCTTCACGGCCATCACGAACCCAGGCGGCGTACGCTCCCGCCACCCGGCGAAGACCTCGCGGCTCGGCAGCCGGTAGAAGGCGTTGTTGTTCTCCACCGTCTCGAAACACTCGGTGAAGCGCTCCAGCCACACGCGCTGAGGCAACCCCGTGGGGTACAGCACGTCACGCCAGTGCGTGTACTGCCACCCGGACGTCCCCACGAGCATCGGCATATTGGCGGTCCTACCCACCTACCACTCCCCAAACGGAGCGGCCGCGACCCCGCGTCACAGGTCTTCACGACTCATCGCCCGCCGGAAATGGCAATATTAATGTCATCCCGGCTGGATACTCAGGCCGTTGGTGGCGCGCCCGGAAGTCATCCCTGCGGTGACCGACCTTAAGGAAGTCGCCAATACTCCCGAATTGGCCGTTTTGTCGGCCATGGTGCACGGCTCACGGAGTCATCGTCCCTGATGAGGCGCGTACTCGGATCGAGGGCTGCGTCGATCCGTCGCAGTTGGAGAAGTGGGTCCGCATGGCCGCCAATGCGCAGTCCATCGACGAACTGTTCGACTGAGCCGCGTGGTCGTCCGGCCGTGTGGCGACCTCAGTAGATGAGCAGTGTCCTCGGGTCGCCGGAGGTCCGGCGGTACGGTTCGACGCTGTAGCCGGTGTCGCGGAGTAGTGCGGTGATCCGCTCTCGGCGCGCGTCGCCCGCCGGGATCTCGACGCTGGCCGTGGCCGCCGGGGCGTGCCGGCGCCTGATGGTGACCCCGTCGTAGAGGTACAGGCCCCACGCCGACCACGGGACGTCCGGGGTGGGATCATCGTGCTGCATCCAGGCCATCCACGTCTCGCCATGGACGTACCAGCAGTGGATCGCGCCCCTACGCCAGGCCCCCTTGTGGTGGATCCAGACCCAGGAGTCGCGGGCCTCGATCCGGTGAGAGCCGGGCGGGTAGTGGTCGAGCGGTCGGGCGTCATGCATACGGCCATCATCGAACTGATGTTCGAATGATCGCAAGTCAGGCCAGGTCAAGACTGCTTTGCCCACACTGCGGCTCGCCGCGACTCTCGCCCCTTGGATGAGGCGGAGACGACGCGCGGCCGCCCGGCCGCCCTGGAAGGCGTGCTCTTGACGTACGGCGGTCGCGGCTGCGAATCTCAGCGGAGAGGGTGAGTGGCTGATCCACTCATCCTCCTGGGTCGAGGGAGCGATGACCGGCTCTCTCCCGCCGTACGCCGGGCCGACACGAGGAGCCGCCCATGACCGCCGCCATTCCCCGGGACACCGTCGTCGACGCGCTGGTCGACCGGCTGCGCGACGACGTGCTGAGCGGCCGGTACCCGCCAGGCTCCTATCTGCCGCCCGAACGGGAGCTGGCCGGCGGTTACCAGGTCACGCGCACCTCGCTCAAGCACGCGCTGGTCCGGCTGGTCCAGGCCGGGCTGCTGGAGACCAAGCACGGTGTCGGCACCCGCGTGCGCGACTACGAGAGCCTCGGCGGCCCCGAGTTGCTGCCCATGCTCGTCAACGCCGCGGGCGCGGAGTGGATGGAAGAGATCTTCGAGGCGCGGCGGGAGGTGGGTGCGCTGATCGCGGGGAGTGCGGCGGCGAACGCCGACGAGGAACACCGCGGGCGGCTCGGCGCGCTCAGGGAGGAGTTGCGCTCGGCGCCGGACGCGGCCGCCGCCCAGGCGATCGAGTGCGAGATCCACCGGGTCATCGCCGCCGCCTCCCGCAACCGGGTGTACCGGCTCATGGTGAACGCTTTGCTGAACGCCTACATGGAGGTCCGGGAGGCGTTCCAGCACGCGTTCGCCGATCCGGTGGAGTCGGCGGCGCGGATCGACCCGGTCATCCGCGAGATCCAGGCGGGTCGTCCCGACGGCGCGCGGACCGCCGCGCGGGAGTACTTCGCACGGACGCAGGAGCTCATGCTCGCGTCCGTCCCGGGCGACCGATCACAGGAGGCACCCGCATGAACGGCCCGCTGTCCGGCCGCACGGCTCAGGAGGATCAAGACCGGGCTCGACCGCGCGTGCCCCGCGATCGGCGCAGGCGGCACACCACCTTTCAGGAGGTGATGACGGGCGGCGTACGGCTCGACGGAGAGGACCGGCCCATGCGGCTGGAGCTCCACGCCGACCTGCCGGAGCCGCTGCGGCCCTGGGGTGACACGGAGGGCATGCTCACCGGGCGGGTGCTGGTTCCCGGATGGGCCGACGACCCGTACGCGACCGGCGTGCTGCGGGTGGCACCCATCGCGGCCCGGCGCATTCGCTACCGCATGGAATTCCGGACCGTGGACGGCAGGGCGATGTTCCTCGACGGGTGGAAGTCGGTCAGCTACCGCCGCCCGGTGCACTCGATGACCTACCTGCCCGTCACCATCACCGACGCCGACGGGGGCGTGGTCGCGGAGGCGCGGCTGCGGTTCGACCTCCGCGACCTGGCGAGCTTCGTCGCGGGGTTCCGCCTGCCGCGCACCGACCAGGCGGGCGCCGATCGCCGGAGCGACGTTCGGGCGGGCGCCGATCGCCGGAGCGATCCTCGGGCGAGTGCCGATCGCCGGAGCGATGCTCGGGCGGGTGCCGGACGCCGGAGCGATGCTCGGGCGAGTGCCGGACGCGCGGTGGCGTACGACGCCGCGGAGCTGTTCCGCAGCCGGTGGCGCGGGCAGCCGGGGCGGCTGGAGGTCTGGTACACGACGCTCACCGACCCGGCCACCGGCACCGGAGTGTGGCTGCATCACGAGCTGGTCGCCCCCAGCGACGGCGCGCCGGCCCGAGGGCACGGCTGGGTGGCGCTGTTCCCACCGGGCGAGCGGCCGGTGCTCGAGCGCTTCGGCCCGGAAACCTGGGCGGCACCGGGCGGTACCCCGACCGCCGAGCCGACATCCCTGGTGGCGGCGGCCTCCGGAGGCTGGGAGGCCGGGGACGCGAAGGTCTCCGCCGGTCGGGAGGCTGAGGGCGCGGCGGTCCCAGCCGGATTCTCCTGCGCCGGTGTGGAGGCGACCGCCGACCGCCTGAGCGGTCGCGCGGGGACCCTGTCGTGGGACCTCACCACGTCCGGCGGCGGAGCACCGCTGTACACCTTCCCCCGCTGGGCGTGGCGCCGCGAGGCGCTGCCGGCGGCGCAGATCGTGCCCGCACCGACGGCGCGCTACGACGGAACCGTCCGTTGCGGTGACCGGGTATTGGAGCTGCGCGGCGCGCCGGGCGGCTCGGCCCGCATCTACGGCCACGGCAACGCCGAACGCTGGGCGTGGCTGCACGCCGACCTCGGAGACGGCGACGTCTGCGAGGTGGTCGCCGCCGTATCGACCCGCAAGCTCCTCGACCGCCTGCGTCCGCTCCCGTTCGTACGGCTGCGGGTGGACGGCATGGACTGGTCCGATGGCGATCCGCTGCTCACCGCGCTGCGCGCGCGGGCCGACGTCGGGCTGCCCTCCTGGAGGGTGCGCGCGCGATCGCGCGACCGGGCGGTCACCGTCGAGGTCACCCTCCCGCAGGCGGAGACCGTCGCGGTCGACTACACCGACCCGGACGGCCGGGCGGCGACGTGCCACAACAGCGAACGCGCCGACGCCGTCATCACGTTGCTGCGCCGAAGCGGGTCACGCTGGCTGACCGAACGACGCTGGCGCCTGGACGGTACGGCCCACGCCGAAGTGGGGCTGCGATGACGCGGCGCGCGGACGGGCCCGGCGACGCGGCGCCAGTCTCCGGGAGCACGGTGCCCGGCGGCACGGGCGTGTCCGGCGACGCGGCAGCGGTCCTCCCGGGCACGGCGCGCGGCGTCGGTGCGGGCGGGACGGTGGCGCCGCGCGGCGTACACGCCGGCGTGACCGCGGCGCTGCTCGGCGTCGATGACGAGGACGAGCTGCGGCGCCTGTGCGCGCGGATCGACGACATCACCCGGGCGTTCCCGCGCCCGGCGCGGGTTGGCCTGCGGGCGGGCGCGAACGCCCTCGACGTGGCGGCCCGGCTGCTCACCGGCCGTCCGCTCGGCGGCCTGGACGCCGCCCACCGGGAGGCCGTCTGCGCGATCGTCGCGTCGCGCGGGCCGGGCGCACGACTCGTCGAGACACTGAAGCTGCCCGCGCTGCTGGCGGCCGGTACCGACCGTCTGGAAGAGGACTTCGCACGCGGGATCCCGGCTGGGCGCCCGGACCCGGAGCTGACCTGCGTTCCGTCGGCGGAATGGCCGACCTGCGCCACCGCGGACGCGGTCGTCGTGGGGTCCGGTGCGGGCGGCGCGATGGCCGCTCGGTCCCTCGCGCGTGCGGGCCTGTCCGTCGTGATCCTCGAGGAAGGGCGGCGCTACACCGCCGCGGAGTTCCGCGAGCGGCGTCCGCTGGACCGGTTCCTGGAGCTGTACCGCGACGGCGGTGCTTCGTTCACGCTGGGCCACCCGCCGGTGCTGCTGCCGACCGGGCGCGGCGTCGGCGGCACGACGTTGGTCAACTGCGGTACGTCGTACCGCACGCCCGAGCGGGTGCTGCGCCGCTGGGCCGCCCTCGGCGTGGCGACCGAGCGGCTGGGCGGGTTTCTCGACGAGGTCGAGCGCACCCTGGAAGTGGCGCCCCAGCCGATGGCGGCGATCGGCCGCAACGGCACGCTCGTACTGGAGGGCGCCCGGCGGCTCGGCTGGCGGGCCGCGCCGCTGCGGCGTAACGCTCCCGGCTGCGACGGCTGCTGCCAGTGCGTCGTCGGCTGCCCGCACAACGCGAAGAACGGAGTCCACCTCAACGCGCTCCCGCAGGCGTGCGCGGCTGGGGCGCGGATCGTCACGCACGCTCGGGCGGATCGCGTCATCACCGAGCGCGGGCGTGCCGCCGGGGTGCGGGCCCTGCGGCCGGACGGGACCGCGTTCGAGATCCTCGCGCCGCTCGTCGTCGTCGCCGCGGGCGCGACACAGACCCCTCCGCTGCTGCGGCGGTCCGGGCTGGGCCGCCATCCCCAGCTGGGCCGGAACCTCACCGTGCACCCGGCGACCAGCCTCGCCGGACGCTTCGAGGAACCGGTGACGTCGTGGCACGGCGTGCTCCAGAGCGTCGGTGTCGAGGAACTGCACGGCGAAGGGGTGCTGATCGAGGCGACGGCCGGTCCGCCGGGCATGAGCTCGTTCACGCCGCCCGGGGTGGGCCGGGCACTCCGCGACCAGCTCGACCGCGCCGACCACCTCGCCGTGATCGGCGCCATGATCGCCGACGAGCCGTCGGGCCGCGTGTACGGGCGGCGCTCCCCGGTATTGCGGTACGACCTGGCGCGGGCGGACGCGTCCAAGCTGCGGCGCGCGATGCTGGCGATGGGCCGGATCCTGTTCGCGGCCGGCGCCACCGAGGTGCTCACAGGAGTCGCGCGGCACCCGGCCGCGCGTACCGAGGACGAGCTCGCCGAGATCGTCGCCGGGGTGCCGATGGCAGAGGTCCACCTCGCCGGTTTCCACCCGACCGGCACGGCGCGCATGGGCGTCGACGCGGAACTGGCGCCGGTCACCCCCGAAGGCCGGCTCCGCGGCGTGACCGGCGTGTACGTCGCCGACGCGTCGGCGCTGCCCACCTGCCCGGAGGTGAACCCGCAGGTCAGCGTGATGGCGATGGCCCTCGCCGTGGCCGAGGACACCGTAGCCGCCGACTGACCAAAGGCGCGGGGAAAATATGTTGTACCCGCCGCCAGAATTCCTATCATTGAAGCAGAACGGAACGAGGAAGGATGTCCATCATGATGAGCTCGACGCTCACCGCCTCATGGGAATGGCGGTCCGAGCCGGGTAATCTGCGCGGCGTCCTCTGGGAGTGCTCCGGATAGAGAGACGATGCTCTGTCCAGAGGCCGCCCGGTGGATACCCCGGCGGCCTTTTCTTGTGGGCGAGCCAACGGATAGGCGACCGTCCTCCAAAGTCGGTGAAAAGTAGGTTCGACTCCTGCCGCCCATGCGGGACGACCGTCACGTCGACGGGACGCTCCTTGACAATTCAATAGATATTCCATGCCGCCCTGGCCCAACGGCAGAGGCGTCCGGTTCAGGACCGGAAGGTTCAGGGTTCGAATCCCTGGGGCGGTACGCACGCGTGAGGCATCCGGCTGGATAAGGAGCCTCCGTTTCAAGGCCCGTTGGTCCAGTGGTGAGGACTCCCGGCTCTCTACCGGGCGGCGCCGGTTCGATTCCGGCACGGGCTACGTGTCATGGCCCCTTCGACCATGGGTTAGGTCCTGGGACTTTCAATTCCAGGAAGCGGGTTCGAGTCCCGCAGGGGTCACGCGGAGCGCAGTAGGGGAGTTCGGCCGTCCCCGCTAGTCTCATAAGCTAGAGATCGTGGGTTCAAATCCCACCTGCGCCACCATTCCGGTGTCATCCAACGGCAGGATGCGCGGCTGTTAACCGCGTCATGCTGGTTCGAAACCAGCCGCCGGAGCGGGTTCGGCGAATGGCCGGCCAGGTATTTCCTGGCCGGCCATTCGCGTGAATAATTCGCGAGCCGCTCGACCTATTTGTATTACTGAAACGGCCCGGAACCCCTCAGCAGGGAATCTGGAAGTCGCCGTAAATGAGGTTGTTGCCGGTCCGGGGCTCGTCGGACGGGGTGGGCGGGACTTCGACGGCGCGGGCGGCGAAGCCGGCGTTCTCGGCCGTGACG
Organism: Actinoallomurus acanthiterrae; assembly: GCF_054775715.1. Classification (NCBI taxonomy): domain Bacteria; kingdom Bacillati; phylum Actinomycetota; class Actinomycetes; order Streptosporangiales; family Thermomonosporaceae; genus Actinoallomurus; species Actinoallomurus acanthiterrae. The sequence continues at coordinate 2,383,459 of NZ_BAAHCO010000001.1, forward strand.
CGGTTCAGCGGGGCCGGGGTCAGCACCTTCTGGCTGCGGACGAACTTCACGAAGCTCTCGAAGTCGCGGATGCTGCGGTACGGCCGGTCGTACTCGGCCAGCGCGGGGTACCCGTCGCCCTGGACGAACGTGTAGGCCATCGTCGCGAGCCGGTAGCTCCGCTCGACATCCAGCGGCTTGCCGTCGATGAGCACGTCGGTGGGGTCGACCCGGTCGCCGGCGGGCTTGCTCGCGTCGTACGTGTAGCGGACGTTGCGGGAGACCGCGAACGGCGCGTACACGACCTTGCCGTCGGCGCCGGCGGTCCACTGCTGCTCCAGCGCGTCGTGGATCTGCTGCCCGGTGACGGTCGCGGTGACGACCGGGTCGCCGTACCCCACGGCCTTGAACGCCTGCGCGAGGGTGATCGACCCGTCCGGCGCGGCCGGGACCAGGTCGCCGCCGACGACGCCCTGGCCGACGCGCGGCGCGATGGCGATCAGCGCGAGGTCGGCGGGGACGTTCCGGTGTGTGTTGCCGTCGTTGATCGGGTCGATCGGCTGCCGGGCCGCCCAGTACGCCCAGTCGGCGGCTAGGTCGCCCATCGTGCTCTCGCCGGCGGTGTTCCGGGTGCGCGTGAACGACGCGGTGACCCGGCCGATCGAGGTCTGGCCCCGCTTGGTGGCGAAGTCGAGCCAGTGGTCGGCGACCTCCTGCAGCTCCGGGTCCGGCGTCACGTCCTGGGTGACGGCGTGGTTGGTGGAGACCGTGAGTTCGCGGATGACCTTGCCCGTACGGCGGTCGAGCCGCAGGTCGATCTCGTTGATCAGCTGGCCGTTGCAGCCGGCCTCGACGAAGGGGCGCGGGACGCCGTTCGGGTCGGGGACCATCATGTTGAACCGGCAGTGCCAGTGCCCGGTGACGATCGCGTCGATGTCCGGGGACACCTGCCGGGCCAGGTCGTACGCCGGGCCGGACGGGTCGCTGCCGCTGTTGAAGTCGCTGCCCGCGACGGCTCCGTCGTGCATGCTCAGGATGATCGCGTTGACGCCGCGCGCCTTCAGGAGGGCGGCGTACCGGTTGACCGTCTCGACCTCGTCGAGCGTCTTCAGCGCGGGCTGGAACGACGCCGGGAAGGTCTCCGTGCCGAACGCCGTGAGGTGGATGAACCCGATCGGGATGCGGCGCCCGTACCCGGCGTCCACCCACTCGATGTTGTACGGCGGGACGACCGTCCGGCCGGTCGCCGACCACACGACGTTGGCGCTGTAGTACCGGAACCTCGCGCCCCGGAACCGGCGGCCGGTCGAGTCGGCGAACTCGTCGTCCCAGCCGATCTCGGGGAACGGGATCCCGCGCTCCATGTGCGCGGTGAGGAACGCCGGCGACTTGTCGAACTCGTGGTTGCCGGCGGAGCTGAACCGGAAGTCCATGCGGTTGAGCGCCTCGACGGTCGACTCGTCGGCGACGCTCTCGGCGTCGAACTCCCACCCGGAGAACATGTCGCCCGGGCCGAAGAAGATCGAGTTGCGCCGGCCGTCGCGGAGCCGGTTCAGGTGGGCGGCGAGGTAGCCGACACCGCCGACGGTGTAGCGCGAGCCGCCGGCGCCGGTGATGACGCTGCTGCCGTGCAGGTAGCCGTGCAGGTCGGTGATGTTGAGGAGCTGCACGTCCACGTACTCGTCGGCGGTGGCCGCGTCGCGGGCGTCCTCCGTCGCGTACGCGGGCGTGCCGATCGCGGCCATGGTGGCCATCGCGCCGGTCGCCGTCAGGAAGGTCCGCCGTCCCAGGTCCTGCGTCATCGCCCATCTCCCGATCATGAGGAAGCGCACGGGGAGTGAAGCGGTTGAAGATCAAATCGCCGTCACCGGGGATCGGCCGGAGCGTGAACGTCCGATGATGCGTAGATCTTCGCTGGATGCGCGGTGCGGATGGCCGCAATCGGCCGTCACCGTACGGGGGTTGCCGGGGGCAGCCGAGCGTTATCGTCGAGTCACGATTCGTATCGAACGGGGGCGTCGATGCCGGATGTCGCGCCGATCACCAGGGTGAGGTCCAGGCCATGAACAATGCACTCGCCGGCGTCCGCCCGACCTTCCCCGCGGCGCCGTGAACGCGGCGATCGAACGGCCCCGCCGAAGAAGGCGGCGCGTGATCACGGCGGTCGTCGCGGTCGTCCTGATCGCCGTCGGGGCGGGGGCGTACGCGGTGTTTCGCGCCATCCCGGACATCCGCACCGCCTTCTTAGTCGACGCGTCGGCGTCGGCCTCGGGCGCGGGCCACGGTGGCTTCGGCGCCGTCGCCGATGCCGTCGGGGTGGCGGCCCAGAACGCCGGGCACGACGACGCGCTGTCGCTGCGGCGGTTCGGCGGCGCCTGCGACGACCGGCACAACACCGTTCAGGTGGTGGGCTCCGGCACCGGCCACGGCCGGCGGATAGGCGAGTCGGCTCACAAGATCACTCCAACCGGCTTGGCCACGTTGCACGGTGGCATATCGGCCGCGATCCATGACTTCTCGGGCCGCTACCCGTTCCGCGGCCGGAAGATCAATCGGATCATCGTCGTAACCGGCCACGGCACTGACGCCTGCACCCACGACCAGGACGCTCTCCGAAGAATGATCCAGCAGGAGGTGAAGGCGGCAAAGGTACGCCTCGACTTCCGATTCGTCGGCTACAAGACGCCGGCGGGCGAACGCGATGGCCTGGCCCGGATGGCCTCGGCGGCCGGAGCGCCGGCTCCGCGATTCGTCCGCACCCCCGCCGACCTGACCGCGGCACTGCGGCGACTCGTCGTACCGGAGTCTCATGCCGCCAAGAAGGTCGACGTACCGAGCGCCAGTCCCAGCGCCGAGCCGGCCAGGCAGGTCTCCCTGGGGCGGTTCACCATCGCCGCCCCCACCACGTGGCAGCGGATCGCTCCGACGTACAACCCCGACCTGTTCGACGTCCGGCTCCCCGGAAAGCCGACCTCTGGAGAGTGCGTGTCGGTGCCCTCGGGTGACACGTCGTGTCCGGGTTTCTCGGTCGCGTACGACAAGGCCACCATGTTCCTGGGGGCCAGGCCGTTCGACGTGGACAAGCCGGTCGGCACGCAGTTCACTCAGGACGGCGACAATCGCGACTGCCCCGGCCATCCGAACCTGGTGATCGACCAGGACGGCGGCGGCGCCCGGCTGATGGCCCAGGGCCATAAGCCGATCGGCGGCCGGAGCGCGGCCTACCGCCAATGGCGGATCGACTGCTACCAGCGCAGCGGCCAGGGGACCGGGCCCGCGGCCGGGGTCTCTTTCACCGAACGCGTCTGGTACATGTCAGATCCGAAGGTCCTGATCGTCGACAACTGGGATACGCCCGATCTCGAGCACATCCTGCAGAAGGCCGTCTGGAAATGAGCACTTCGACGGCGCTGTAGTGCCGCATCCGTTGTGCCGATGCCTGCGGGAGCTGTGAGGTTCTGGTGGAATGTCCTGCGAGTAGCTGATCACGACCATTGGGAGGCGTCTTGCGCGGCGACTCGGGCCTGCGGCGCGGAGTGGAACTGTGCGGCCGATACCGGCTCGAGGAACCGATCGGTGCCGGCGGCATGGGCGAAGTGTGGCGCGGCATCGACCTGCGGTTGCGGCGACCGATCGCGATCAAGATTCTGCCCGTCGGACTGGCGGCCGACCAGACCGCGGCTGAGCGGTTCCGGCGTGAGGCCGAGACCACCGCGGCTCTCCAGCATCCCGGCATCACTGTGATCTTCGATGTCGATGAGCACCCGTCCGAACAAGGACGTCTGCTGTTTCTCGTCATGGAGCTGCTCACCGGACAGGACCTTGGCGCGCTCCTGGCAGGGTACCCCGGTGGCCTGCCGATCGGCCAGGCGGTCACGCTCGCCACGCAGACCGCCGACGCGCTGGCCGCCGCGCATGCGCACGGCATCGTTCACCGGGACATCAAGCCGGCCAATCTGTTCCTGCTGGGCGACGGCCGGGTGAAGATCTGCGACTTCGGCATCGCCCGGCTCGCCGACGCCACAACGCGGCTTACGGCCACTGGCGGTTTCATCGGGACACCGTTCTATATGGCGCCCGAACAGTTCCGCGGTGGGGAGCTCAGCGCGCGCGTCGACCTGTACGCCCTTGGTTGTGTCCTGTACGAGTTGCTGACCGGAGCGCCGCCGTTCATGCGGGACACCGGTGCGGCCGCCCTCATGTACCAGCATCTCAACGAGGCCCCCGACCCGCTGCGCGCCCGCCGCCCCGACGTGCCCGCGGCCCTGGAGAAGGTGACGCTGCAGCTGCTGGCCAAGGACCCCGCCGAGCGCCCCGCCGGCGCGGCGGCCGTCGCCGCCCTGCTCCGAGGTTCCGACGGCACACGCCACTCGGCGATGCCGACGGAACCCGACCGGCTGCCTCAGCCCGCGCCGAACGAAACGCGGGGCCGAGGGCAAGAGGCGACGACCGTCGAACCATCGCCCCCGCGCCGCCGCAAGGCCGTCCTCACCGCGGTGGCGGCGGTCGTGGTCGCGGGCGTCACGCTCGGGGGCGGGGCGGTCGCCCTCAGCGGTGTCTTCGGAGGTGGCAAGCCGCACTCCACACCCACCCCCGCGAGCGTGCCGTCGGACCCGAAGCCGGTGACGCCAGGCTGGCAGGCCGTCCTCGCGCCGAAGTGGGGCGTGGCGTACGACGTCCCGCCCAGATGGAAGGTGCGGACGCCCGACTGGTCATCTTGGGTCGCGGACTCCCAGGGGCAGGTGTACGCCGGTGAGAACGCGGTGGCCGACAGCCGGAACGGCAAGTGCACGCGTGCGCAGACCGGCCTTCGAGGCGGCTCGGACCCGGTGGCGAATCCGGGGGCCGATCAGATGCCGGCGCTTACCGGCGCGGCGCAGACGGAGGCCCGTAAGTGGGTGTCGGCCCTCTACGGCGGTGTCGACACACCGCCGCACCCGCCGAAGTCCGAGCCCGGTCCGGCCGGCACCGTCACGATGCGCGGCATCACGGCGGCGCGCGTGTCGTTCAAAGTGACCACCACCGCGCGACAGGACGCCTGCACGCCGCCGCATGCCCTCGTCGAGACGATCGCCATGGCGGCGGTCAAGAACGCGGCGACGTCCGGCCCGCTGATGTTCACCGTCTTCGCCGACCGTGGTGTCCGCGGCGGGCTCACCGACGCCGAGCTGAACAAGATCGTCGCGAGCGTCCGCCGGTACGGCTGTCCGGCGGGCACCTCACTCACCCGCAACACCTGCTCGTCGGGAAAGACCACACCGACGCCGTAGGTTCGGTGTCGTTCTCAGCCGATCTGGTAGGTGACGAGGGACCGTGCGGGGACGGTCGCGGTGAAGGCGCCACCGCTCAGGGCGATCGTGCCCTGCCGGGTGGTGCTGTTGCTCCCATTGGTCAGGTAGGGGGTCACGGTTCCGGTCGACAGGCCGGTGCCGGACAGCGTGTAGGTGGCCGACGTGCCGGTCGTTCCGGTGTTGAGGACCACGATGGCGACGGAGCCGTCGGTGTTCTTGTAGGCGGAGACCTTGAGGGCGCCGTCCCCGGTGGTGGCCGAGATCCGGGTCGCGCCCGGGCGGATGAACCGGCTATAGCCGGCCAGCGCGTAGTACCGCTTGGACGGTGTCAGTGTCGCGCCGCTCAACCCGATCAGCGAGCTGTCGTGGCTGGTCGAGCTGACTCCCCAGAAGTACAGGAACGCGCTGAGATCGGCCTGGGTCATGCCCGTGTGGACGCGCTGCGCCCAGGTGAACCCGGAGCCTTCGCTGCCGTCGTCCCACGCGGTGGTCCACGTGCTCCCGTTCACCGACCACTCGGACTCCCAGAGCGGCCGGCCGCCGGTGCCGATCGGGGATGCCGGCGCGCCCGAGTAGCCGTGGCCGGTGAACAGCCCGACGCCGGAGTTCGCGGCCGGGTCGCCCTGTACGGCACTGACATAGCCGGGGAGGTTGTTGAAGCCGAGGGCGTCACAGCACGCGACCTTGGTGGTCAGGCCGGAGGCCTTCATTGCGGGGCCGAACACCGACAGGAAGCTCGCGGCCTGCGCCGGGTTCACCAGCATGCTGGAGTAGCTCGTGCTCAGGGTCGGCTCGTTCACGAAGCCGACCGCGGACGGGGTGAGGCCGGCCGAGGCCCAGAACTTCGCGTGCTGGACCAGATAGTTGGCGTAGGCCTGCCGCCAGTCCCCTGAACCGCATGAGGCTCCCGGGGTGCCGCACAACGAACCGCCGTTGGACTCGCTGCCGTTGGTCTTCATGAACCCCGGCGCGCTCCAGGCGTCGTTGTAGAACCCCGTGACGCCGTACGTCTTCGCCTGCCTGGCCAGCCACACCTGCCCTTGGTCCTGCGCGTCGCTGCTGCCGTTCCAGACGTACTTGGGGGTCGCCGAGGGGCTGCCCGGGGAGTTCGGCTCGATGGAGTCGCCACCCGAGGGGATGATGCTGCGCAGAATGCTGAACCCGGCGCCCTTGGTCGTGCTGAACAGCAGGTCCAGCGCCTGCTGCCGCGTCGCGCCCGCCGCGTTGCGGATCGAGTTGGCCTGGCCGAAGGCTTCGGACACACCGAACCCGTCGATCTTCTGGTAGGTCGTGCCGCCGTTGACGGTCACCGCCGACGCGGCATTCGCCGGCCGCGTCGGATACGCCAGACCGAGGACGATGGAGGCGGTGGCGACCAGCCTGACGCGGCGTCCGATTCGAGACATGCGAGCCTCCGCGATTGCGAATCTCGGATGTGGAGTCGAACACCTCGGCCGCCGTACTGTCCAGCACGGACCGACCCGCCCCACGTACGGGCCGGTCATCGCGCGGCGTACGGCTGAAAGTTACACAATCGGCTTGCCGTGGGCCTCCGCCGAAAGGTCCTGTCCGTCGTCCCAGGTCTTGAGCCGGTCGGCGTAGGCCTGCCGGATCATCGGGTAGAAGCCCTGGCCGAAGAGCACCCGCAGGGGCGGGTTGTCGGAGTCGACGATCTTGAGGAGGGTCCTGGCCGCGGCGGCCGGGTCACCGGCGGGCTGCTTGCCCGCGACCTCGCCGAGGCGCCGGCGGAGACCGTCGTACGCCGGGTTGAGCTCGGCCATGTGCCCGTTGTCGAGCGGATCGGGGTTCTTGCCGGACCGGGTGGCGAACCCGCCGGGCTCGATCACGGTCACCTTGATGCCGAAGCCGGCGACCTCGTGGGCGAGGGCTTCGTTCAGGCCTTCCAGCGCCCACTTGGAGGCGTGGTACGCGCCGCCGAGCGGCATCGCGATGAGGCCGGCGGCCGAGGACAACTGGACGATGTGCCCCGACCCCTGCTCGCGCAGGTAGGGCAGCGCGGCCTGAACGACCCACACCGCACCGAACAGGTTGGTCTCCATCTGGTCGCGCAGTTCCCGCTCGGTCAGCTCCTCGATCGCGCCGATCTGCGCGTAGCCGGCGTTGTTGACGATGACGTCGAGACGGCCGAAGTGCTCCTCGGCCCGCTTCACGCTCTCGAAGACGGCGGCCTTGTCGGTCACGTCCATCGGGAGCGGAAGGACCGCGTCGCCATAGGCGGCGACCAGATCGTCCAGGCTCGTGGCGTTCCGGGCGGTCGCTGCCACCTTGTCGCCGCGGGACAGGGCGGCCTCGACGAAGTTACGGCCGAGGCCACGGGACGAACCAGTGACGAACCAGACCTTGCTCATGATGTCTTCTCTCCCGGTCACCGCTGTCGGCTGTTACACCCCCGAGACGAGACGACCCCGGCGAACCGTGACATCCACCGACTGTGACCTGCGTCTCGTGATGCAATGACATCGGCAGGGCCCGCGCTGCCGGGCTTCGGCCGAGAAGGCGCACATACCTCTTCTTAAAGCGCCGCCTGTCAGGCTTGCGGCTCGCAGAAGCCGACGAAGGAGGTCACGACCGATGGCGTTGCACCAGGGCGAGGACGGCCGTTCACGGCCGATACACGTGAATCCGCTGTTCGGGGAGGCGGACCCGGTATCCGGTGTCGAGGCCGTCCTCCCGCGGCATCGGCTTCCCGAGCATCCGATGGCCCCGGCGACCGCCTATCAGCTCGTCCGCGACGAGATGCTGCTGGACGGTAACTCACGCCAGAACCTCGCCACGTTCGTGACCACCTGGATGGAACCGCAGGCGGCCACGCTCATGGCCGAGACCGCCGACAAGAACATCATCGACAAGGACGAGTACCCTCAGGCGGCCGAACTGGAGCGCCGCTGCGTCGCGATGCTGGCCGACCTCTGGAACGCTCCCGACCCCGAGACCGCGATCGGCTGCTCCACGACCGGATCGAGTGAGGCGTGCATGCTCGCCGGGATGGCGCTCAAGCGTCGATGGATGCACCGCAACGCCGATCGGTACGCCGCCGGGGCTCGGCCCAACCTGGTGATGGGCACCAACGTGCAGGTGTGCTGGGAGAAGTTCTGCAATTTCTGGGAGGTGGAGGCGCGTCAGGTGCCGATGGCCGGTGACCGGTTCCATCTCGGTGCGGAAGAAGCCGTCGCGCGGTGTGACGAGAACACCATCGGCGTGGTGGCCATCCTCGGCTCGACGATGGACGGCAGCTACGAGCCGGTCGCCGAGATCTGCGCCGCCCTCGACGCGCTCGAGGAGCGCACGGGGTGGAACGTGCCCGTCCACGTGGACGGCGCGTCCGGGGGCATGATCGCGCCGTTCCTGGATCCCGACCTGGTGTGGGACTTCCGGCTTCCCCGCGTCGCCTCGATCAACACCTCCGGCCACAAGTACGGGCTGGTGTACCCGGGCGTCGGCTGGGCCCTGTGGCGCGACCGCGAGGCGCTGCCCGAAGAACTGGTCGAGCGCGTGAACTATCTCGGCGGCGACCTGCCCACGTTCTCGCTCAACTTCTCCAGGCCCGGTTCGCAGGTGGTCGCGCAGTACTACAACTTCCTGCGGCTCGGCTACGAGGGCTATCGCGCCGTCCAGCAGGCGAGCCGGGACGTCGCGACGCACCTGGCCGCGCGGATCGAGGCGATGGGCTGCTTCCAGCTGCTCACTCGCGGCGACCAGCTACCGGTGCTCGCCTTCACCACCACCGATGACGTGACGGAATTCGACGTCTTCGACGTCTCTCGACGGCTGCGGGAGTTCGGCTGGCTGGTCCCGGCGTACACCTTCCCGGCCGACCGCCAGGACCTGGCGGTACTCCGGATCGTGGTCCGGAACGGATTCTCGCTGGACCTCGCCGACAGGCTGGCCGAGGACCTGGAGAGCCTACTGCCGTGGTTGCGCAAGCAGCCCCGGCCGATGATGGGCCCCGAGGACGGCACGAGCTTCCACCACTGATCTTCCTTCCGAGGGGTCAGGTGGTCAGGCCGTGGCGGGCGGTGTACGCGGCGACCTCGGCTCGGGCGGTGATCCCCGCCTTGGCGAACGCCCGGTTGATGTGCGACTTCACGGTCACGGTCTCGATGTGGAGCCGGGCGGCGATCTGACCGTTCGACAGCCCGGCGCTGATCAGTGTGAGCACCTCGGCCTCCCGGGCGGTGAGCCCGTCGGGGAGCCGCGTGCGTTCGGGAACACGCCCGGTACGGGCGGTCGCCACCAGGCGCGCCTGGACGGCCGGGTCGACGGGCGCCAGGCCCGCCGCGGCGGCGGTGACGGCCTGCCGGATCTCGCGGTGGCCCGCGTTCTTGGTCAGGAACCCGCGGGCGCCGGCGGCCAGGGCGGTCAGGACCGACTCGTCGTCGGCGTACGAGGTGAGCACGACGACGGCGACCCCGTGATGGTCCGCGACGATCCGCCGGGTCGCCTCTGTTCCGTCCAGGCCCGGCATGCGCAGATCCATCAGCACGACGTCCGGCCGGTGGGCGGCGACCGCCGCGAGCACCGCACGCCCGTCCTCGGCCTGGGCGACGACCTCGATGCCCGGGAGCAGCTCGAGGAGCGCGGCGAGCCCCTCCCGTACGGTGGCCTGGTCGTCCGCGACGACCACGCGGACGACCGGCTCGCTCACCGGCCGACCCGGGCGCATACCCGCCAGCCGTGCTCGGTCGATCCGCTGGTCACGGTGCCGCCTGCCAGCCGGACGCGCTCCCGCATCGCGGACAGCCCGTACCCGCCCTCGACAGTGCCGGCGACGCGCGTTCGCGCCAGGCCGTTCGTCACCTCGACCGCCAAGCCGTCGTCGAGGTAGTCGAGGCTGACGCGTACGTCGGCGCCGGGAGCGTGCTTCCGGGCATTGGTGAGGGACTCCTGGACGGTGCGGTAGACCGCCAGCGCCGAGTCGGCGGGCAGCGGCCAGGCGTCACCGCGCAGCGACCACTCGACGGACGCACCCGTGTCATGGCGGAACGCCTCGACCAGCCCCTCGATCAGCTCCTGGACGGCGACCTCGCCGTCGCCCAGCGTCCGTACGGCGGCGACGGCCTCCTCCTGACCCGACCGGGCGAGCGTCCGGGCCCGCGCGAGGTGCCGGCGCGCCTGGTCCCGGTCGCCGGTGAACTCCAGCGCGGCGTCGGCGGCCTCGAGCTGGAGGGACAGGCCGGTCAGCGAATGCCCGAGGACGTCGTGCAGCTCACGGGCGATCCGGCCGCGCTCGGCGAGGGTCGCCGCCTGCGCCTGCCGTTCGCTCGCCAGTACGGTCTGCTCGGCCAGCAGCCGCGCCTGCTCAGCGCGGTCGGCGTGGAGGCGGTGGTTGCGCCCGACCAGGTAGGCCACGAAGGTGACCGCCGCGAACGTGGCGAGAGCGTCGCCGTACCCGAGGAGGTAGCCGGTGACGAGGACGCCGCAGCAGCCGCCGATCAGCATCGTGCCTTCGCGGCGGGGGAACACGGTCCCCGCGTCGATACAGGCCCAGAAGGTGAACCAGTACACGGCGGGCTGCGGATGCACGAACAGCAGCGCGCTGCCTGCTAGACCGGTGCAGGCGATCGCCGCTCGCAGCGCCGGGCCGTTCCCGCGCGGTCCGACGACCGCCCAGGCGAGCCACGCGACCGACGCCGCCGCCAGCGTGACCGAGGTCCACAGGTGCGTGCCGTGCAGCCCGGCGGCGCCCTTGTGGGCGGTCTCTCCCCACACCATGAACGCGAGCCCGGCGAGCATCGCAGTGCGGACCGGCCACTGACCGCTCAACCGGCCGGGAAACGACCTTCGCACACGCCCTCCCAACCACGGTGATCCGGCCGATTATGCGGCGGATTCCACCCACATATCCAACCGGAAGGCGGACGATCTCCACCCGGCTCTCCTCCTACGGTGACGAACACGACCGGCCGGGGCGCGCCGGGGCAGCCGAGGAGTGGATGTTGTCCGCGATAACGATCGTCAACCTGGTGATCTTCGCCGCCGTTCTGATCAAGGACTGGGGGCACAACCGGGTGACCCTCTTCGCCGTCTTCCGGCCGCTTCTGCTCAGCGCCCTGATCTTGCCATTCATCCCGCTGAAGTTCGACGCCGGTAACGGTGGCCTGGCGCTGGAGGCCGCATCGCTGGCCGGCGGCGTCGCGGTGGGAGCGTTCGCCTGCGCGATGCTGCGCGTGAGCGTGGACGAGAAGGGCAAGGGCTGGTACGACGCGGGCTACGCGTACGTCGCCGTCTGGGTTCTGATCACCGCGCTTCGCCAGCTGTTCGTGTACGGCTGCCAGCACTGGTTCACGCGAGACCTGGGCCGGTTCCTCGTCGACAACCACATCAGCCCGGCCGCCTTCGGCGACTCGATCCTGTTCTTCACGCTCAGCATGGTGATCGCCACGCGCCTGGGCATCCTGCTCCGCAGCCGCCTCCTGGCCGCCCGCGCGGTCCACGCCGTCGCCTGAGCCCCGGCGCGAACCGCACGGGGAGGATTATTCAGCCCGCGGATTTTCGCCGTTCAGAATGGCTGCATCCAATTCCTCGCCTCTGGATTCGGAAGCGAGGAATTGAAATCGCCGTGGTGGGCAAGACGCCAGCCCGAATTAGGGGCGCGTGTTGCAAATTGCTACATTCACGCAAGCGGATACGCCACTGGTGTCATTGTTGAAGTCATTGTCGGAGTTGTTGATGGCGTCATTGTCGAAGTTGCTATTGTTGGTGACGAGTCGTGGCATGGTGCTCGCCTGGGCTTCGATGGCAGGCACTGCGATGCCGATGGTGCTGGTTGCCAGAGCGGCACTTGCCAGCAGGATCGTCCGGAGTTTCATATTTTCTCCTATGTGCGAGTTGCGGTAGGTCGGAAACCTTGTCACTTGTACCGCTATCGGCGAAGTACCCCAAAGCGGCGCTCTGCCCCTAAATAGAGTGACGATTTTGGGATTGATCTACCTTGGGAAACATCGATGACTCTGCTCATGGTCTGGCAGATAGTGAACCAATTTGTGTGGAAATGCCGTATTCGCCTGGTCCTGTATGTCGTGATATTCGGTTTCCGTCGTCGTTTGAGGCCCCGACACATGCCGTAGCACGACCTCCGACGTCCCCTGGCCGACCTTCTCGGGGCAGGGGGCATCGCGCGTGATCGCGCTTGACTTAAAGCGCTTCAACTATCCGACACTCGGTGCATGACAGCGGCACAGAAGGCCCAGGACGCCTGTCCACTGACGATTCAGGAGGTCTCCCGGCTCAGTGGCCTGTCGGAGCCGACGTTGCGCTACTACGAGAAGATCGGTCTCATCGACTCGGTCGACCGGGACGAGAGCAGCGGTCACCGGCGCTACAACGCCGCCGTGGTGGACAGGATCGAGGCGCTGAGCTGTCTGCGAGGTGCCGGGGTGAGTGTTCAGGACATGCGGGCCTATCTCCGGCATCTGGCCTCGGGGCACCGGGAGGCCGGACAGATGCGCGAGCTGTTCCAGCGCAACGCCGAGCGGATCGCCGAAGAGCTGGAACGCATGCAGGTCCGCCTGCGCTACCTGCGGCTCAAGGCCGAATTGTGGGACGCGCGCGAGCGCGGCGACGCCGAGACCGAGCGCCAGGTTCTCGCCGAGATCATCCGCGTCGTGCCCGAGATGGCGTGAAAGTGCGCGGCGCTTCTCACAATGCAGTGATGACAAGGAACGACATGACGCTGGAGTCCACGAACGACGATGGTCTTGTGCTGGTGACCGGTGGCAGCGGTTACCTCGGGTCGCACGTGGTCGGCCGCCTGCTCGCGGACGGGCACCGGGTACGTGCGACCGTCCGCTCGCCCAGGCGGGCGACCGAGCTTCGGGAGATGGTGGCCGACCCGGGCGGTCGGCTGGAGATCGTCAGCGCCGATCTTTCCGCAGACGAAGGCTGGGCCGACGCGGTGGCCGGGTGCACCTACGTCCTGCACGTCGCATCACCGTTTCCGGCCACTCAGCCGGCGAACCCCGACGAGGTCATCGCTCCGGCGCGGGACGGCGCGCTTCGCGTCCTACGGGCGGCACGCGACGCCGAGGTCAAGCGAGTGGTCATGACGTCGTCGTTCGCCGCAGTGGGATACAGCCACAAGCCCGGCAACGAGTACGACGAGAACGACTGGACGGACCCCGCTGACGACAATCCCCCGTACATCAAGTCGAAGGCGATCGCCGAACGGTCGGCCTGGGACTTCGCCCAAGCGGAAGGGCGCGACCTCGAACTGACGGTGATCAACCCCAGCGGGATCTTCGGCCCCCTTCTCGGACCGCACCTGTCCGCCTCCACCGGCTTGGTCAAGGTGATGCTCGAAGGCGGCATGCCGATGGTGCCCCCGGTGTACTTCGGCGTGGTGGACGTGCGCGACGTCGCGGACCTCCACGTAAGGGCCATGAGGCATACAGCCGCTGCCGGCGAGCGGTTCCTGGCAGGCAGCGGCGAGGCGATCAGTTTCCTCCAGGTCGCTCAGATACTCGCCGAGCACCTGGGCGCGTCGGCGGCCAAGGTGCCGTCGCGGGAACTGACAGCCGATCAGGTGCGCGAGGCGGCCCGGTCCAACCCCGCAATGGAGGAAGTGGTCGGCCGCCTGGGCGTAGTTCCCGTCCTGCACACCGAGAAAGCCCGCGACATGCTCGGGTGGGCGCCCCGCGACCCGGAGACCACGATCGTCGACACCGGGGAAAGCCTCATCCGTATGAAACTGGTGGCCGAGTGACCGTTCGAGGTCTCCTGACCGGGCCGTTCACGGCCAGGAGACCTCGAACGACGCGAGGTTACTTCGCCTGCTCCGCCCGTCCGGGCGTATTCGGGCGTAAACACGCCTAGTTGCGCGCGCGCAACGCTTGCGAGAGCGCGTCAACGGTCACGCCCACTATGGCCAGGAGTTGCGCCGGGCTCGCCCCGGCTCTGCTCATGACGGCGAGAGACTGGTTCACGGCCGCCGCGTGTTCAGCGAAGGCATCGGCGTCCTGGTCGGTCAATCGCCCGGCCTTCAGCGCGGCGCGTAGGCGTAGGCGCTGGAAGCCGAGCGCCTCCTTGGCGTGCGCCGCGACGGCCGGGCTCAGCACCGGAATCGCCATGGCGGACTGGGCAATCAGGCATCCATCGGGCAGTTCGGGATCGGCGATGCGCTCAAGGGTGACGTCGAAGAATGAGCGAACAGCTGCAAGGGGTTCCGAGGCTGCACACGATAGGGCGGCGTCGTACTTGTCGCCATAGCGCGCGGCGTAGCGATCCAGGCAGCGCAGGAAGAGCGTGTCCTTGTCGCCGAGCGAGGAGTAGATGGAGCTGCGGTTCAGGCCGGTTGCCCGGGACAGATCGTCTACTGAGGTGTCGGCGTAGCCGGCGCGCCAGAACTGGATCATCGCGGCGTCGAGTGCCGTGTCCATGTCGAACTGCTTCTTGCCTGCCACGTGGCACTTCCTCGCCGGTGTGTTGATGTCTCGGGCTGCGCTGCGCACCATTCTATCTTGAACTAATCAGTTCAAGATGTGCTACGCTGCAGGCGTGATCATGACCGCGGGCCAATGGAGGATTCCCGTGACCGACCCTGCGACCATCACTCAGCAGGTCTCCGAAGCCAACCCTGTCCGCGACCTGCCCCTGCACGACCTGGACGGGTTCACCCACCGCTGGGTCGACGCAGACGGCATCCGCCTTCATGCCGTCGAAGGCGGCCAGGCTTCCGGCCCGGCCGTTGTCCTGCTCGCCGGATTCCCGCAAACCTGGCGGGCCTGGCGAAAGGTCATGCCCAGCCTCGCCGGCCGGTTTCGCGTCATCGCGATCGACCTGCCGGGCCAGGGCCACTCCGAGCGCCCGGAGCGCAGCTACGACACCCACACGGTCGCCGTGCACGTCCACGCCGCCGTGAACGCTCTCGGAGTGTCGACCTACTGGCTGGCCGCCCATGACATCGGCGCCTGGGTCGCCTTCTCCCTCGCCCTCAACTACCAGAGCCGGCTGCACGGAGTCGCCCTGCTCGACGCCGGAATCCCCGGCATCACTCTCCCGGAAGCGATTCCCACCGACCCGGCCCGGGCGTGGAAGACCTGGCATTTCGCGTTCCACCTTGTGCCTGACCTGCCCGAGACCCTGCTTGCCGGCCGCGAACGGGAGTACGCCGGCTGGTTCCTGAAGGTGAAGTCCCTCGCTCCCGGCACGTTCGACGACGCCGACCTCGACCACTACGCGGCGGCCCTCGCCGCCGACGGCGGCCTCCGCGCCTCCCTCGCCTACTACCGAGACGCCGCCGAGTCGGCGCGCAAGAACCACCAGGCACTCAAGCGGCAGCACCTGACCGTGCCCATCCTCGGAATCTCCAGCAGCCACGGCTCCATTCCGGACATGGCGGCCTCCATCAGCCCGTGGGCCGACAACGCCACCGGAGTCGTCGTGCCCGACGCCGGGCACTTCATCCCCGATGAGCAGCCCGAAGCCGTCGCTGCCGCTATAGCCGGCTTCATCGCCGGCGACTGACGCCGCTCAGACCTGCCCGGCGCGCACCCGCCCACGCGCGCGGCCGCCAGGACGCCCTCGTCCTGGCCGTCCTCCGGGCAGAAACGGTCGTCCTGGCGCGGACGGGCCGCCGGCCGCCTCGTCCTGAACTGCCCGGGCCCATGGCAGTACCTGTCCCGGATGCGCCTGCCGCTGCGGCGGGTCCATCGCCGCCGGCCGTTAAGCCCGCGACGGGCGGAGGCGAGACGGGTGACTGCGGGCGGGGGCCCGGCTCTCCATCCTGCCTAGTACTCCTGCTACTTCAGTGGCCGAGCACCTCCTCGGGGCTGGCTGAGGCTGGGAATCCCGTGGTGGCCCCCCACATCTCGGCGAACCGGCCGTCGTCGATGCGGAAGATCTCGAACAGCATCGGCTGCGTGTCGCCGTCCGGGGGCGCGATCCCTTCGACGGTCGAGCGGACGGCGGCCTTGTCGCCGTCGACCAGGATGTCCTGGGCGACGACGCGCATGTCGGGGAACCGGGCGGTGAGCGCGCGCCAGGCGCCCTTGCCCGCCTCGAACCCGCCGCCGAGCGGGTGACTGAAGAAACCGGGGGCGTGCAGGTCGTCGGCCTGGTCGAATCGCCGGCTGTTGAAGCACTCCTGCATCCGCTGGATCAGGGCGCTGGCGTCATCGCGTGTGGTCATCGGCGTGATCTCCTCATGGCTGGCGGACCGGGTCATGATGAGCGGCGCGAGCCCATAACCGGTGCGCCGCCCCGGTTACGATCTCAGAGTATCCGGTGCGTCGCCCCGGTTATGCTGATCCTGAGATGTCCAGCCAGCCCCCTGAGCCCGCACCGGCGAAGCCACCCGCAGCCCACGAGCTGCGCGCTGACGCCCGCCGCAATCGCGAGCGGGTGCTGCGGACCGCGCAGCAGTTGTTCGCGACGGAAGGTCTCGGCGTCTCGCTGGATGAGATCGCCCGCCGCGCGGGCGTCGGCCCCGGCACCGTCCACCGGCACTTTCCGGCCAAGGAAGCGCTGTATCTCGCCGTCGCGATCGATCAGCTGAAGCAACTGGTGGCGGAGGCGGAAGTGCTCGCCGCCACCGGCGATCCCGCGGCCCTGTTCACGCTGCTGTCCCGGATGATGGCCGGCGGCGCGGAGAACGTAGCGGTGAAGAGCGCGCTGGTGGCCGCCGAGTTCGACTTGCGCACAGCCGCGCCGGATGTCGCGGCGGATCTCACCCGCCAGGTCGCGGACCTACTCCATCGCGCGCACGCGGCCGGCACCGTACGCGACGACCTCACCGTCGACGAGGTGATGGCACTGGTCGCCGGCGCCTTCGCCGCGATCCGCCACGCCGGCGCGGAGACCAGCCGCAAGCGCTCCGCACACATCGCCCAGCTCATCCTCGACGGGCTGCGACCCCAGCCCCGGTGAGCAACGGACGCTCCCGAACTGACGACCAAGTCAGCCGGCCGACGTGGACTCCATCGCGCGGAGGGCCGAGGACTCCTCGTTCGTCTTACGCGCGATCAGGTCCAGCGCCTTCTTGGACGGCGCGTCGGCGGGGCGGTAGACGACCAGACGCTGCGTCGTGTCTCCGAGCGGCGTCAGCACGTCGAACTCGATCGTGAGCGGGCCGACCTCGGGATGAAGCAGGGCCTTGAGGCCGTGTCCGTACACCTTGACGTCGCGCCGTTCCCAGAGGCGGGCGAACTCCTCGCTCCCGGACCTGAGCGTACCGATCAGGTCGGTGAGCGCCGCGTCCTCGGGATCGGCGGCCCACGCGGCTCGCAGGTCGGCGATGCCCTCCCGGATCGTCTGCTCCCGGTGGCGGTAGAAGTCGCGGTAGGCGGGATGCAGCACGCACAGCATCATGCTGTTGCGCTGTTCGGGCGGCAGCCGGTCGAACCGGAGCAGCAACTCGGCCATCTCCGGATTCCAGGCGAGGATGTCGAAACGCCGGTCGACCAGCATCGCGGGCAAGGGCGACATCGCACGGACGAGGTGGGCGATGGAGTCTCCCGTGCCGTTGCCTCGCCTGCCCGTCGTCCTGTGCCCGACCAGGTCGAACAGGTACGCGTGCTCGTCGTCGCTGAGCCGCAGCGCCCGCGCGAGGGCGTCGAGCACCTCCGGGGAGGGACGCAGCCCGCGTCCCTGCTCCAGCCGGATCACATAGTCGACGCTGACGCCGGCCAGCTCGGCGACCTCCTCCCGGCGGAGCCCGGGCGTACGACGCGGACGCCTGCTCGCCGGCAGGTCGACTTCTTCGGGAGCCAGGCGCTTGCGGCGGTCCCGTAGGAAGACCGCCAGCTCATGGGTGACGTCCACGTTGGCGCTCATGGTGGTGATCCTATTTCGGCCGGGTGGGAGGGCCAGTCCCAGGAAAAGGCTTCCCTTACCGACGCGTCCGCGCGCGCCGCACCATGGCGGAGCACCCCACGGGAGAACCAGGGAGATCACCATGGCTGCATCTTTGGACACGTACCGCCTGCTGGGCCGGTCCGGTCTGCGTGTGTCACCGCTGGCGCTGGGCGCGATGACGTTCGGCTCCGACTGGGGATGGGGCGCGGACAAGGACGAGGCCCGCCGCATCTTCGACACGTACGTCGACCGGGGCGGCAACTTCATCGACACCGCCAACCAGTACACCGAGGGAACGTCCGAACGACTGGTCGGGGAGTTCTCCCGCGACAAACGCGAGAGGCTCGTGCTCGCCACCAAGTACACCCTGAGCACCAGGCCGGGCGATCCGAACTCGGGCGGCAACCACCGCAAGAGCATGGTCCGCTCGGTCGAGGAGAGCCTTCGCCGGCTGGGCACCGACTACATCGACCTGCTGTACCTGCACGCCTGGGACGGCACCACCCCCGTCGAGGAGGTGCTCCGGGCGATGGACGACCTCGTACGGGCCGGCAAGGTGCTGTACGTCGGCATCTCGGACACGCCGGCGTGGCAGGTCTCCCGCATGCAGGCGATCGCCGACCTGCGGGGCTGGTCGCCGCTGATCGCGCTGCAGATCGAGTACAGCTTGATCGAGCGGACCGTCGAGCGGGACCTGATCCCCATGGCCCGTGAGATGGGGCTCGGGGTCATTCCCTGGTCGCCGTTGGCCAGCGGAGTGCTGACCGGCAAGTACACGCGGGCGGATCTCGATCACGAGGGCGGTTCGGCCGATCCCGGGGGCACCCGCAAGAACGTCGCGGCGGCCAACGGCGCGCTGTCCGAGCGCGGCCTGGCCATCGCGGAGGTCGTCAAGAAGGTCGCGGCCGACATGGACACGACGCCTTCGCGGGTCGCGCTCGCGTGGACCATGCGCGACCCGGCGGTGACGGCTCCGATCATCGGGGCGCGAACGGTCGCCCAGCTGGAGGACAACCTCGGTGCCCTCGACCTGTCGTTCACCGAAGGCGCGCTCGCCGAGCTCGACGAGGTCAGTGCGATCGAACTCGGATTCCCGCACGACTTCCTGGCCAGGCCGATGACGCGGAACGTGATGTTCGGCGACGTACGGTTCGAACGACCTGCCGACCGGACCGGTGCCGGCCGGTGAGCCTCGACGCGGCGATCAGGACCGGTGCCGGCCGGTGAGCGCAGGACCGGCCCCGGCCCGCCGACGCGGATCCCGGGCGCCCGCGAGCCGGGTCACGGCCGCTGCTCCACCAGCGCGGGGTGTCGCGGGTCGTCGACGCGGATCACGACGTCGGCCGTCAGCGTCGGCTGGGCCTCGTCCTCGTACCGCGTGTAGGCGGGCAGGGTCCACTCCTGCTCGGGATCGGTCCGCCGGGCCAGCGCCCCACGGGACATCGACAGGTGGACCACGTGCTCGAAGGGCAGGCCCCGGCCGAGGAGGAGCGCGCCGTCGAGGAGGAGCACACCGCCTTCGCGCAGGGTGACGTACGAGGCACGAGTGGCTCGGTCGGCGGCGCTGTCCCACAAGCTGGGCAGGACCCGTCCCGTACCGCCAGGTTCGAGCGGGGCGAGCACCTCTCGGACCAGGCCGCCCTCGTCGAGCCAGTCGGCGTAGTAGAGGTCCGGGTCGTCGCGGCCGTACTCGAAGCGCAGTGACGCCGGGCGGAGGAAGTCCCCGGCGGACACCCGCAAGACCTCACGGCCGCGCAGGCGGAGCGGGTCCACGAGCGCTTCCGCGAGGTCCGCCGGCCGGGCGGGCGGCGCGCCGTCGATCGCGACCCGCGCCCACGACGTACGGGGAAGGGCCGCTATGCGGTCGGCGAGTTTTTCGACCAGGAGGGACGGCGATATGGGCTCAATGCGCACGTCGCCATCCTCGCAGCCGGGTCGGCTCGACGGCTGTGCGGAGCGCGGCGTCGCCGTTGGGGTAAAGGCTGTTCTACGAGGGCGGGTGAAGGGGATCGTCGACACGGATGACGACGTCGGAGATCTCTGTGGGCTGGGCCTTGGTCTCGTCCCGCACGTAGAGAGTCGCTCTTGGTAATCAAGTGGTATCGTTCTGGCATCAGCACGCCCCGTGCCCAGGCGACGCGGGGCACCCTCCTCGGTCCGATAGCTGTGCAGGCTGGACCGATCAGCGTCCGGAGGGACGTGCCACGCGGGTCGGCGGCTCCACCTGCCGAGACCAGGGCACGAACACGATTGGCACCTGCCCGGCATCCAGTCGGACGATCCTGAGGATTCCTCAGGATCACTTAGTCAATCAGAGACGCTGGGCAGGACCCGGCCCCGGTTCCCAGAGGTGCGAGCACCTCTCGGACCGGGCCGCCCTCGTCGAGCCACAGAGACACCTCGACATCCTCGCAGCCGGGTCAGGCCGACGGCTGCGGGGAGCGCGGCGTCGCCGTCACCAGGACGGTGGCGTGGGCGAGGGTCGACAGGTTCGAGGGGCGTACCGAGTCGGTTCGCTCCCAGAGGGCCGCGTCGACCGCGTCCTGGTGGCGGGTGTGCTGGACCAGGCCGAAGCCGTGCTCCTCCAGAAGGGCGGACATCTCCTCGGGGCGGAACGCGCTCAGCCAGGGCTCGCCCTGTTCGGCGGCCATCGGCGCCACGGAGTCGGCGTACGCCTGGGCCGCCGCGTCGCGGAGCTCGGGTGCGAGCGTGTAGTCGAGGACCATCTCGGTGCCCGCGGCGAGGCCGCCGACCGCGGTGAGGGTCTCGGCGATGGCGTCCCGGGTGAGGTACATGGTCACGCCGAGCCAGCTCACGAAGGCCGGCCGGGACGTGTCGAACCCCTCCCGGACCAGGGCGTCGACCAGTGGCTCGGTCTCAAGGTCGACCGGGACGAAGGTGACCGTGTCCGGGATCGCGATGCCCGCCTCGTTCAGGAGCCGGCGCTTCCACCGCTGCGTCGCGGGATGGTCGACCTCGAACACCCGGACGGGGCCGGCCGGGTCGGCGCGGTAGGCGTACGAGTCGAGGCCCGCGCCGAGGATGACGTACTGCGTGATACCGCGGGCCACGGCCTCGGCGAGTCGGTCCTCCGTGTAGCGGCTCCGGACGGTGGCCGTCGCCCGGACGCCGCAGAGGAGGGGATGCTCGCCGTGGGCACGGTGGTAGCCGACGAACTCCTCGGCCTGCTCTCCCAGAAGGTCGTACGCGACGGTGTCGGCGAAGAGCAGGGGAGAGGAGTCGACGATGAGGTGGGCCGCGCGCGCCGCCGCGGCCATGAGCGCTGTCCGGCTGGGTCGTCCATTTTCCATCACGACAGCAGAACCTACATCGCCTTTTCTCTATCATAGCACAATAATGATTTTTATAAAAGGCCATTGAGGTAACGACCGGGCGGCTTTTCCGGTGCTTTAGAAGTAGTCGACCAGGCGATCGGCCAGTTCGGCGGGGCGGCTGAGCATGACCATGTGACCACCGTCGATCTCGTCGGGGACGATGCCGAGGCGCTCTCGTACGACCTGCCGCATGAACGCCGCCGGGAACAGTCGGTCGTCGCGGCACAGTAGGAATTTCGTCGGCACGTTCGGCCATGCGGGAAGCGGCCACGGCTCTTTGGCTGGGGTGCCCGACTGGCCACGTGAATAGCTTTCCGCCTCGGCGGCCAATTCCGCGGGGACGTCGTGGTAATAGATATCGGCCTCCTCGCGCGGCACCTGGTCGTGCCCGGTGGCGCTCCACCACTCGCCGGGAGCCTCGCCGGGGGAGGGGATCATCGCCGTGAGCATCACGAGGAGATCGACCGGCACGCGCTCGCAGACGAGCGGTCCGGTGAAGCCGCCGAACGAGTGCGCCACCACGACCAGGCCGGTGCGGTCGCCGACCTGTTCGACCACGGCGTCGGCGTACTCGGCGAGCCCCGCCGTGTCGTCCTCGCAGGGCAGGTCCACGGGCACGGCGTCGTGGCCGCGCCCGCGCAACTCGGCCGCGAGCGGCCGCCAGTACGCCGGGTCGCATCCCCCGCCGGGGATCAGGGCGAAGGTCGCCATGTCGGGGTCCTCTCGATGAGGCGTAGGGAACAACCTGTCATGACCGCCCGGCCGCGCGAAACTCATCGGTTCGCGTCTCGGGTGGGTGCTAACCGGCAGTGAATACTCACCTCACCTTCCCGGCCACCGTCAGGTGTCCCGTCGGATCGGACCGTCGGCGTCCGGCGGGGTCGGACCGATATCGGGCGGCCGTGTGTCGCGACCTGTGAGGTCGAAGCGGCCCCGCAGTTTGAGCCTGCCGATTGGATCGGGGTGGATCGGGGGATCGTGAACCTGGCCACCACCTCCGATGGCGACAACCATGAGGGCAAGGGTCTGGCGCGGTATCGCCGGCGCCAGGCCTGGTTGCGTGCCGAACTGCAGGCCAAGAAAGCCGCCGGGAGCCGGTCGGCGGCCCGTCGTCGCGAGCTCTTCCTGTCGGACCGCAAGCAGCACGTCGTGCGGTACGACAGCAACCTGCCGGGGATCAAGGAGATCCGCTGGAGCGACAGTCTCCTCTGAGTCGTAGGCGCCCGCACGAACACGCAGGTCGTCCACGCGTCGCGTGGTCGACCTGCGTGTTCTCGTTCATGTGCCGTATGCCACGCATCACCGCTGATGCGATGCGGTACGGTGCTTTCCGCGGTGATCGTATTTCACCGCATAGGCGGCATTTGTCCGTCTGAGGAGCGCCGGGAAGCCTGGTCGGCACCGCTGACGGCATGCCCACGGGGAGGCGCGAGTGACCGAATTCATCCACGCGGCGCTCGCATTTCCGGCGGTCGTCCTCGGCGCCCTTCTGGTGATCGTTCTCGCCTACTGGCTGCTGGTCGTCGTCGGCCTGCTGGACGCGGCCGCGACCATGGTCACGGCGGTGGCGCTGTCGCTGTTCGCGGCGCTCGCGTGGTTCGCCGGCGTGGCCCGGCACCGTGCTGCTGCACCGTGAGGACCTGACCGGGCGCGGCCCGGCGATCGGGGTGCTCGCCGCCGCGATCCTCGTGTCCGTCCTGGTCACCCGGCTGCTCATGCGGCCCCTGCGGTACATGATCCCGGAGGAGAAGCTGCCCTCCCGGCGGGACTTCGTCGGCCGGATGTGCGTCATCCGGACCAGCCGGGTGGACCTGACGTACGGCCAGGCCGAGGTGCGGGCCGAGGACGGATCGGCCGCCGTCATTCAGGTTCGCCAGCAACGGAACCAGTCGGGCGAAGAGATCCTCAAAGCAGGAGATACCGCACTGATCTTCGACTACGACGCCGACGGCCAGTTCTTCTGGGTGATGCCGTATGACGCCGAACTCGATCCGCACCGTCAACCCAACTGAATTCCCCCGTAAGAAGGACCATCGATGGACTCCATCGGCATCGCGATCGCCGTCCTCGTCGGCGCGATCCTGATCGTCGCACTGGGCACGGCGTACCTGTTCAGCAGACTCTTTCGCAAGGTCGAGCAGGGCCGGGTTCTCATCATCTCCAAGATCAAGAAGGTCGACGTCACCTTCACCGGGGCCATCGTGCTGCCTGTGCTGCACAAGGCCGAGGTGATGGACATCTCGGTGAAGACGATCGAGATCGAGCGGAGCGGGCACGAGGGCCTCATCTGCCGGGACAACATCCGCGCGGACATCAAGATCACGTTCTTCGTCCGGGTCAACAAGACCGTCGAGGACGTCATCCAGGTGGCGCAGGCGATCGGCACCCAGCGGGCCAGCCACGAGGAGACGCTGCAGACGCTGTTCAACGCGAAGTTCTCCGAGGCGCTGAAGACGGTCGGCAAGCAGCTGGACTTCGTCGACCTCTACACGCACCGGCATGAGTTCCGCGACCAGATCGTGCAGCTCATCGGCACCGACCTGAACGGCTACCACCTCGAAGACGCGGCCATCGACCACCTCGAGCAGACGCCGCTGGCGAGCCTCAACCCGACGAACATCCTCGACGCCCAGGGCATCCGGAAGATCACCGAGCTGACCGCCCTCGAGCACGTGCGCACCAACGAGTTCCAGCGCAACGAGGAGAAGGAGATCACCCGCCAGAACGTCGACGCGCGGGAGGCCATCCTCGAGCTCGAACGCCGCCAGGCCGAGGCGGAGGTCAAGAAGAAGCGGGAGATCGAGACCGTACGGGCGCGCGAAGAGGCCGAGATCGCCAAGGTCCAGGCCGAGGAGCGGCTGACGTCGCAGACGGCGCACATCCGCACCGACGAGCAACTGGGCGTCCAGCAGGAGAACCGCAACCGCGAGATCGCCGTCGCGGAGAAGAACAAGGAACGCGTCATCGCCGTCGAGAACGAGCGGATCGAGAAGGACCGCATGCTCGAGGTCATCGCGCGTGAACGGGAGACCGAGCTTTCCCGCATCGCCAAGGACAAGGAGGTCGAGGCGGAGAAGCGGGAGATCGCCGACGTCGTCCGCGAGCGGATCGCGGTGGAGAAGACCGTCGCCGAGCAGGAAGAGGGCATCAAGAAGCTCCGTATGGTCGAGGAGGCCGAGCGCACCCGCCAGGCCATGGTCATCCAGGCCGAGGCGGAGGCCCAGGAGAACCTGGTCAAGGGCATCAAGGCGGCCGAGGCCGCCGAGGAGGCCGCCAAGTTCAAGGCCCGCGAGGAGGTGCTGCTCGCCGAGGCGCGGCAGAAGAC
The DNA here is from genome assembly GCF_054775715.1 of Actinoallomurus acanthiterrae. NCBI lineage: Bacteria > Bacillati > Actinomycetota > Actinomycetes > Streptosporangiales > Thermomonosporaceae > Actinoallomurus > Actinoallomurus acanthiterrae. The sequence goes on from NZ_BAAHCO010000001.1 coordinate 2,408,199, forward strand.
CTCCGAGCTCGACGCCGTGTCCAAGATCCGGCTCGCCGAGGGCATCCAGGCGGAGGCCGCCGCCGAGGGTCTGGCCGCCGTCCAGGTGCGCGAGCGCGACGCCGAGGCGATCGAGAAGGTCGGCCGCGCGGAGGCCAGCGTCAACCGGGAGAAGGCCCTGGCCGAGGCCGAGGGCATCGAGAAGGCCGGCCGTGCCGCGGCCGTCGCGAACCGCGAGCAGGCGCTCGCCGACGCGGACGGCATCCGCGAGAAGCTCAAGGCCGAGGCCGAGGGTCTCACCGACAAGGCCGCCGGCATGGCCGCGATGGACGACGCCACCCGTGGTCACGAGGAGTACCGTCTGCGGCTGGAGGCCGAGAAGGAGGTCCGGCTCGCCGGGCTCACCGTGCAGCGCGAGGTCGTCGAGGCCCAGGCGTCGGTGCTCGCCGCCGGCCTGGAGAAGGCCGACATCGACATCGTCGGCGGCGACAGCGCCTTCTTCGACCGGGTCGTCGGCGCGATCAGCATCGGCAAGGGCGTCGACGGGTTCGTCGAGCACTCCGAGGTGGCGCAGCGGTTCGCGGGTCCCTGGCTGAACGGATCGCGCAGCATGCCGGAGGACATCGCCCGCCTCATCGGCTCGATCAAGACCGACGACGTGAAGAACCTGACCCTGTCCGCGCTGCTCATGCAGCGGATCAAGGCCGGGGGCAGCGACGGCGAGAAGGCCCGTGAGCTGCTCGACCAGGCCGAGCGCCTGGGCGTGGCCGATGCCGCGATCTCCAACATGGCAGTGGTCGAGTGAGCCGCCGAGCGAGCGGAGTGGGCGGCGAAGCCGGCCGCGGAGCGAGCGGCGAGTTGATCGGGCGTGTCTCCGACACGACGCCGAGAGCGACCATGGGCACGGAGAGCTGAGCCGGATCACCACGAGGACCAGAGGAATCGCGTGACCGAGGGCGGGGAGACGCCTGTCACGCCGAGTCTGGACGCGGGCACCTACGAGGTGCTCCGCGCCCGGCTCGGCGAGCAGGCCAAGGAGCTGGTCCGGCGGGCCGAGGCGCTGAACGCGCGGCGGCTGGAGGTGTTCGGCGGCACGGAGCTGCGGCTGGTCGGCACCGAGCGGATCCGCACCGAGCACAACTGCGTGCCGCGCGACATCGCCGCGGTCGGCGGGCTCATGCTGTTCGGCTTCAACGTGTTCATCGGGTTGCGGCCGCAGACGACCGTCGGCGACGTGTTCGCCTTGTACCGGTTCGTCCGGGACGGCGACGAGTTCCGGTTCGAGGCCACCGACGACGCGCCGGAGGTGCTGCGCGATCCGGGCTTCGAGCGCGACTTCGGTGAGCTGTACCGCTACTACCGCGACGCCCGGCTGCTGCAGCTGCGGCACGTCGAGGGGAAGCTGCTGGCGGTCTTCCAGACCGGCCTGGAAGCCGAGCACGACACCCGCGTACTGCGCTGGACGGTCGACGTCGACGGCACCGCGACGTACCTGGACAACCTGGGCGAGCCGGACCACGTCTTCCCGCCCCGGTACGACTTCGAGTGGGTGGAGACCACCCGCGACGACCACGTCCTCGGCCGTCACCCGCACGTCTCCATCGAGGACGACGTGTTCGTCGAGACGGTCGGCGGCGACCTCACCGTCAAGATCGAGAACAACACCGAGACCGGCGAGGGCATCTACCGCGAGCCGGTCGAGGAGCCGCTGCAGAGCCTCGCCGACGCCGAGATCCAGTACGCCCGCGTCGGCGCGCTCATCCTGCTGCGCGTCCGCCCGTACAAGGAGAACGACTGGCGGTACCTCGTCTTCAACACCCATACGAAGACGGTCGTGCGCCTGGACGGCATCGGGCAGGCGTGCCGGCGGCTGCCGGAGGACCACGGCATCATCTTCCCGGGCGGCTACTACCTGGTGACCGGCGCGGCGAAGACGTTCGACACGGACGTCGACCGGTTGGAGTACGAACGGGTCATCCGCTCCACCAACGGCGAGGACGTGCTGTACGTCTTCCACGCCCGCGAGGCCGGCCGCTACCTCCTGCTGCCGTACAACGTGATCCGCAAGGAGGTCGCCACCCCGATCACCTGCCATGGCTACTCGCTGTTCGACGACGGCACGCTCGTCGTGTTCCGCGCCGACGAAGGCGAGCCGACCCGCGTGCACGCGATGCAGGTGTGGCAGACGCCGTACCTCTCGGACACGTACGCGGCGGCGCAGCGCCGGCACCGGGCCGCTGGAGCGGGTGGGCAACGCCGACCTGGTCCGGGGCATCTCCGACAGCCTGTCGGTGGCCCGCATGGTCGAGGAGACCACTCCGACGGCGGGCGTGTTCGAGGCGCTGATCGCCGGGTGCGAACGGGCCTTCGACCACTACCACTGGCTCGCCGACCCCGAACTCGGCGAGCTGCGCGCCCCGCTCGCCGACGTACGGACGACGGCCGGGCAGGTTCTCGAGGAGTTCGAGACGGTCCAGCGGCTCACCGCCCAGGCCGCCGCCGCGCTCACCGAGGCCGACGAGAAGATCACGGCGCTGATCCGGGTCACCCGCGGCGCCTCGCCGGACACCGCCGACGGCTGGGTGACCCGGCTGACCGAGCTGCGCCGCGCGCAGGGCCGCCTCGTCACCCTCCGCGACATGCGGTACGCCGACCTGGCCCGGATCGACGGGCTGGCCGGCCGGCTGACCGACGAGCTGGGCTCGACGGGACGCCGCGCGGTCGAGTTCCTGCGCGAGCACGAGGCGTTCACCGCCTACCACGAGGAGATCGACCGGCTGCTCACCGCGATCGAGGCGATGGCCGCCACGGCCGAGGCCGTCCCGATCCGCGAGCGGCTGGCCGAGCAGTACGAGGGCCTGGAGGTCGTCACCGACGTCGTCGGCACCCTCGACATCACCGACGCGACCGTGCGCACCTCGATCCTGGAGCGGGTCGGCGAGGTGCTCGCCGGGATCAACCGGGCGCAGGCCACGCTCGACGCGCGCCGCCGGGAGCTCCTGGACGCCGAGGGCCGCGCCGCGTTCGCGGCCGAGTTCGCCCTGCTCGGCCAGGCCGTGACCGGCGCGCTGGCCATGGCCGACACGCCCGACGCCTGCGACGACCAGCTCGGCCGCGTCATGCTCCAGTTGGAGAACCTCGAGTCCCGGTTCGCCGAGTTCGACGACTTCGTCGCCGAGCTCACCGCCAAGCGCGAAGAGGTCTACGAGGCGTTCTCCGCGCGCAAGCAGACGCTGCTGGACGAGCGCGCCCGCCGCGCCGACCGGCTCGCCGAGTCCGCGACGCGGATCCTCGTCGGCGTACGCCGCCGCGCCGCCGTACTCGAGTCCCTCGACGAGATCAACGCCTACTTCGCCGCCGACCCGATGGTGGAGAAGGTCCGCTCCGTCGTCGAGCAGCTGCGCGCCGCCGGGGACGCCGTACGCGCCGAGGAGCTCGACGGCCTGCTCAAGACCGCCCGGCAGGAGGCGGGCCGGGCCCTGCGCGACCGCACCGACCTGTACGAGGACGGCGGCGAGAGCATCCGGCTCGGCGCGCACCGGTTCGCGGTCAACACCCAGCCCGTCGACCTGACCCTCGTCCCGCACGACGGCGGCATGGCGTACGCCGTGACCGCCACCGACTACCGGTCCCCGGTCCGTGACCCGGCCTTCGCGGCGACCCGCCCGTACTGGGACCAGACGCTGGTCTCGGAGACCGCCGAGGTGTACCGCGGGGAGTACCTCGCGGCGGAGATCCTGGCGGCAACCCCGGCGGACGTCCTCCGCCGAGCCGCCGAAGAGGGCGAACTGCTCGGCGTCGTCCGTACGGCCGCCGACGCCCGCTACGACGAGGGGTACGAGCGCGGCGTGCACGACCACGACGCCGCGCTGATCCTCGATGCCCTGCTGCGGCTGCGGGACGGCGCGGGCCTGCTGCGCTACCCGCCCGCCGCCCGCGCCGCCGCCCAGCTGTTCTGGGCGTACGGCGCCGACGAGGCGTCGCGTGGCACCTGGGCGACCCGCGCCGGATCGCTGGCCCGCGCCCGCGCGGCGTTCGGGGAGCCCCCGGCGGCCGGGGTGCTGCGCCGGGAGCTGACCGGCGCCGCCCTCGCCTTCCTCACCGCGAGCGCGCTGCACGGCCCGGACGCGGCCACCCGGATCCTGCCGCCGGACGACACCGGCGACCTGATCGGGGAGTACCTGTTCGAGGAGCTCGCCGGCGAGCCCGCCGGATTCGTCACCAGCGCGGGGGCACGCTCGCTGCTCGACGGCTTCCGTACGGCGCTCGGCGGCTCCCCGGGCTACCGCGACGACCTGCGCGCCCTCGACCACGGCGGCATGGCCGCCCGGCATCAGCTCATCGAGGCGTGGCTCGGCTCGTACCTCGCCACGACCGGCCTGCCGGCCGACGACCTCGCCGAGGCCGTGGCGATCGAGCTGTGCGGCCCGCTCGACCGGTACGACGTGTCGTCGCCCCTGACGGCGACCGTCGAGGGCCTGCTCGGCGCGCACCCGCGGATCACCGGCCGCCGGATGGAGCTGCGCCTGGACGAGAGCGTCGCCCGGACCGGCCGGTTCCGCGCCGAGCGGGTGCCCGCCTACCGCGCGTACCAGCGGCTCCGCGGCGAGTTGGTCGGCGCCGAGCGGGAGCGGCTGCGCCTGGAGGAGTACCGGCCGCACGTGCTCAGCTCGTTCGTGCGCAACCGGCTGCTGGACGAGGTGTACCTGCCGCTCATCGGCGACAACCTCGCCAAGCAACTCGGGGCCGCCGGCGACGCCAAGCGCACCGACCAGATGGGCCTGCTCCTGCTCATCTCCCCGCCCGGCTACGGCAAGACGACCCTGATGGAGTACGTCGCCGGGCGGCTCGGGCTGATGTTCGTCAAGGTCAACGGCCCGGCGCTCGGCCCGTCGGTCACCTCCCTCGACCCGGCGGACGCGCCCGACGCGACCGCCCGCCAGGAGGTCGAGAAGATCAACTTCGCCCTCGAGATGGGCAACAACGTCCTGCTGTACCTCGACGACATCCAGCACACCTCGCCGGAGCTGCTGCAGAAGTTCATCTCCCTGTGCGACGCCCAGCGCCGCATCGAGGGCGTCTGGGACGGCCGCACCCGCACGTACGACCTGCGCGGCAAGCGCTTCGCGGTCTGCATGGCCGGCAACCCGTACACCGAGTCCGGCCAGCGCTTCCGCATCCCCGACATGCTGGCCAACCGCGCCGACGTGTGGAACCTCGGCGACGTGCTGTCCGGCCGCGAGGACCTCTTCGCGCTCAGCTACCTGGAGAACTCCCTCACCTCCAACCCCGTGCTCGCGCCGCTGTCGACCCGGGAGCGCGGCGACGTGGAGCTGTTCGTCCGGCTCGCGCAGGGCGACACGACCGTCTCGCCGGACCGGCTCGCGCATCCGTACTCCGGTCCGGAGGTCGAGCAGATCACCGCCGTGCTGCGCAGGCTGCTGCGCGTCCGGGAGGTCGTGCTGTCCGCGAACCGCGCGTACATCGCCTCGGCCGCCCAGGCCGACGCCTCCCGTACGGAGCCGCCGTTCCAGCTCCAGGGCTCGTACCGGAACATGAACAAGCTCGCCGAGCGGATCGTGCCGGTGATGAACGAGGCCGAACTGGAGGCCGTCCTCGACGACCACTACGTCGGCGAGGCCCAGACCCTGGCCTCCGGCGCCGAGGCGAACCTGCTGAAGCTGGGTGAGCTGCGCGGCACCCTCACCGCCGACCAGGCCGAGCGGTGGGCGGCGGTGAAGGCGGCCTACCAGCGCTCCCAGGCCCTCGGCGGCGCGGAGGACGACCCGATGACGCGGGCGGTCGGCGCGCTCGGCCTGCTCGCCGACCGCGTCGCCGCCGTCGAGACCGCCATCACCCGCGCCGCCCGAGAGTGAGCCCGCGACCGGCCACGACGAATGCGGGTCGGTTCTAAGCGGTACGGCGGGGTTCCGAGGGCGAGCACAGCGCGTCGTCGACCAGTTTGCTCTCGGCCTGTTCCACGCGCAGGACGTCGTTCGTGGAAGTGGAATCGACGAGCACGCCCGACAACGAGACCGTGACGCTGCGGCGGCCGTCGGCGGTGACGCCGGCGGCGCTGATCCAGCCGGAATCGCCGCCCTCGTGGCCCCAGTACATGCCGCCGCACGACAGCGGGCGTGAGAAGAGCCCCAGCCCGTCGCGGGCGCCCGGCATGAACTGCTCGAACTCCTTGCTGACCGGGATGGTCCGTCTCATCTGCGCCAGCTGTGCCGGGGGCAGGAGCCGGCCGCCGAGCAGGGCGCGGAAGAACCGGTCGACATCGGCGGTGGTGGAGACGAGTCCGGCCTCTCCACCGGCGAACGGGCCGACCTGTTCGGTGACGTCCACGAGCGGCTCGCCGGGCTTGAACCTCTGGTAGCTGTCGGCGTGTGGCCGAGGCAGCGTGGGCGACGCACCCGGCCAGAAGGTGTGATCGAGGCCGAGCGGCCGGACGATCCGATCCCGTACCTCCTGATGCCAGGTCTGCCCGGTGACCCGCTGGATGATCATGCCGAGCAGGACGTAGCCGGTGTTGGAGTAGTTCCACTGCCGGCCGGGCCGGAAGTCCGGCCGGTGGCGCATCGCCCGGGCGACGATCTGCTCGGGGGTGTAGAAGTCGTATCGGTGCTGGTAGAAGTCCTCCGCCGAGGTGTAGTCCGGGTAGTCGTCGTGGAGGCCGCTGGTGTGCTGGAGCAGCTGGCGGATGGTGATCGCGCGGCCGTCGTTGCCGTTTCCGGACACCACGCCGGGCAGCCATCGCTCGACCGTGTCATCCAGCGAGAGCCTGTCGTCACCGGCCAGTTGCATGATCACGGTGGCCACGAACGCCTTGGTGACGCTGGCGATTCGGAAGTAGCCGTTCCGGGGGACCGGCCGCCGGCTCGTCAGGTCGGCGACGCCGCTGGTGGCGGTCAGGTTCCGGCCGTCAGGGGTGATCGACCGGGCCTGGACGCCCGTGACGCCGAGTGCGGTGATCGCGTCGGCGTCGCGCTGGAGCCGGGTTCGGTCGTCGTGCTGCGGGGCGGCGCTCACGCTGGGCGTGCCGGTGGAGAGGGTTCCGGCCACGATGGCGGCCAGGGCCAGGTTTCGTCGGATGGATCGCATGGGCGTCGACGCTAGGTCTGTCAGGGGCGGGCGGACGATGCCGCTCACCAGTGGAAAAAAGGGGTAGCAGGCTGTAGTTCCTGGCTCGGTCCCATGGCCCAGACTTGGGCGGATGAACCACCACGCGGCCCGTCGGCCTTCGGCGGTGTGGCGCGGCCTGGGTTATCTGCTGGCGAGCCTGTTCACCGCCGCGGTCGCCCTGTTCGCGCTGCCCGTACTCGTCGTCCCGACGATGGCCCGCGCCTGGGCGTCCTGGCATCGTCGCCGCGCCGCCCGGTTGCTGCTTTCCCCGCGTTCCGGTCCCGTTCGTGTCGGTGCGTGGCGTGTTCTCGGGTGGCTGTGCACATGCGTCGTGACCGGTCTGGCGTTCGGGCTCGTCGCGGTGCTGTGCGCCGGCAACGCGGTTGCCACGGCCGTCACGGTGCCCTTGTGGTGGGCGTTGCCGCCCGGCACCCGCGCGGGCGGCTTCGCCTTCGGTGTTCCACTGACCGGGTGGGGCACGGCGTTGACCCTGGGGACCGGACAGATCGTCATCTTCGCGGCCCTGACCTACTGGCTGGTTCCACCGCTGGCGCGTCTGCACGCCCGGATCTGTGTGGCGTTGCTGTCCCCCTCGGCCGCCGAGCGGTTGGCACAGCGCGTGGAGACACTGACGGAGACGCGAGCCGGCGCCATGAACGCGCACGGCGCTGAACTCCGCCGGATCGAGCGTGATCTGCACGACGGCACCCAGGCCCGGCTGGTGGCCATCGCGATGCGGCTGGGCGCGGCCCGGGAGTCGCTGGGCGAGGACCCGGAGATGGTGGGCAGGCTCCTGAAGGAGGCGCACGAGGGTACCGAGGAGGCCATGGTGGAGCTCCGCGAGGTGATCCGGACGATCTACCCGCCGATCCTCGCCGACCGCGGCCTCGCCGGGGCGCTGGCGGCGCTCGGAGCCCGGTCCGCGATCGACACGAGGCTCGACGTCGGCGACCTCGGAGCGGTCCCCGCCGCGGCCGAGACGGTGGCCTACTTCGCGGTCGCCGAGGCGCTCACCAACGCCGCCAAGCACGGCCGCGCCACCCGGACCACCGTCTGCGTCGCACGCGCCGGTGACCGGCTGTCGATCGAGGTCACCGACGACGGGGTCGGCGGCGCCGACGAGACGCTGGGAAGCGGGATCGCCGGAATCCGCCGCCGCGTCCTCGCGCTGGACGGCACCGTCCACATTCACAGCCCCGCCGGCGGCCCGACCACGGTCGAGGTGAGCCTGCCGTGCGGGTCGTGATCGCCGAGGACAACGTTCTGCTGTCCAGCGGGCTGGAACTCCTGCTGACCGCCAAGGGCTTCGACGTCGCCGCGATCACCCAGGACGCGCCCGGCTTCGCCGCCGCCGTCGCCGAACACCGGCCGGACGTCACCATCGTCGACGTACGGCTGCCGCCGTCCTTCCGCGACGAAGGTCTCCGCGTCGCCCTCCGCGTCCGCCGCCGGTATCCCGGCCTGCCGGTACTCGTGCTCTCCCAGTACGTCGAGCAGCAGTACGCGAGCGAGCTGATCTCCGATGCGCGCGGCGGCGTCGGCTACCTCCTCAAGGACCGGGTGAGCCGGGTGAGCGAGTTCGTCGACGCGCTGCGGCGAGTCGCCGCCGGCGGCACCGTCATGGACCCCGAGGTGATCGCGCAACTCCTCACCCGTCGCGCCCACGACCCGATCGACGACCTCACGCCGCGCGAACGCGAAGTGCTCGCCCTGATGTCCGCGGGGGAGGACAACGCCACGATCGCGGCCCGGCTCGTCATCACCGAGAACGCCGTCCACAAGCACATCGGTAACATCTTCGCCAAGCTGGGCCTCTCGCCGGACGACAGCGGCCACCGCCGCGTACTCGCGGTCCTCACCTACCTCAGCCGCCGGCCGTGATCAACTGCGGGATACTCGCACCCATGGTGCAATTCGCTGACTTCGACACACGCGGCTACCGGACGGTGGACGTACGGACCGGCTATGGGCAATGGGTGGGCACGTACGAGGAGACGGTCGAGGACGTCATGGACCTCGCGCTGCTCGACGAGCTCACCGAGCCGTCGTGGACGACGGTCCGGCGCGCCGCCGACCTGGGATGCGGCACCGGACGTACGGCCGCCTGGCTGCGACGGCACGGGGTGGCCGCCATCGACGGCGTGGACCTGACGCCCGAGATGCTCGCGGTGGCCCGGTCGAAGGGCGGACACGACCGGCTGTTCGAGGCCGACGTGACGGCGACGGGGCTCGAGTCGGGCGCGTACGACCTGGTCATCTCCTCGCTCATCGACGAGCACCTGGCCGACCTGAAGCCGTTCTACGCCGAGGCCTGGCGGCTGGCGGAGCCGGGCGCGCGGTGCGTGATCGTGGCGTTCCACCCGCACTTCATCATGGCGTCCGGCATGCCCACCCACTTCACCGGAGAGTCCGGCGAGCCCATCGCGATCACGACCCATGTCCACCTGCTGAGCGACCACGTCACGGCCGGCCTCGCGGCGGGCTGGAGGCTCGCCGAGATGCGGGAGGGCGTCATCGACGACCGCTGGCTGGCCGTGAAGCCGAAGTGGGAGCGCTACCGCAGCCACCCGATCTCCGCCGCCCTGGTCTGGCGCAAGGACCCATGATCGTCACTGGGCGGCGTGCACACGCTCACGCATGCGGGCGAGAATGCGCCGAGCGTGGCGGTCCTCGGACGTCGACGTGAGCTGAGCCGGTCCCTGCCTCTTACCATGGGTGCTGTCGGCCGCACGGCCCGGACATCGACCTATGGCTACGGGGGAGACCGGCAGGCGGGCGCAGGCGCACGGCCTCCCTGCCGAGAGCACGAGTTTCGTTGGACGTCGGCGCGAGCTGGCCGAGGTCCGGCGAATGCTGTCCGACGCCCCCATCGTGACGCTGACCGGTCCGGGCGGGGTGGGCAAGACCAGACTGGCCCTGCGCGTCGCCGCCGTGCTGCACAGGGCCTTTCCCGACGGCGTGTGGCTGGTAGATCTCTCCTCGGTGCGGAACCGGGACCTCGTGGCGCGTTCGATCGCCGAGGCGCTGGGGCTGCGCGATCACTTCGCCCGGCCGGCCCTGGACCTGCTGACGGGCCACCTGTCCGGCAGGCGGGCGCTGGTCGTCCTCGACAACTGCGAACACCTGGTGGACGAGTGCGCGGCCGTCGCTGGCGCGATCCTGCGGTCGGCGCCGCGACTGCGGATCCTCGCCACCAGCCGGCACTCACTCGGGATCCCGGGCGAGCGGCTGCTGGAGGTACCGCCGTTGGCACTGCCGGACGACGCGGCGGCGCGTACTCCCTCGCGGCTGCTCCAGCGCTCCGACGCGGTGCGGCTGTTCGCCGAGCGCGGCGCGGCCGCGGACCCCGGATTCGCGGTCACCTCCGCGAGCATGGGTGTGGTGACCGAGATCTGCCGCCGGCTCGACGGGATACCCCTCAGCATCGAACTGGCGGCCGCGCGCCTGCGGACGCTGCCGATCGACCAGCTGCTCATCCAGCTGGAGGACCGGTTCCGGCTGCTCGTCGGCCACGGCGAAGCGGTGCCCCGGCATCGGACGTTGCGCGCCTTGATCGATTGGAGCCACGACCTGTGCACGGTCAAGGAGCGACTGCTGTGGTCCCGCCTGTCGATCTTCGCCGGGAGCGTCGATCTGGAGGCCGTCGAGGCGGTGTGCACCGGCGAGGGCATCGAGCGCCACGAGGTCGTCGATCTCGTGATCGGACTGGTCGACAAATCCATCCTGATCCCGCGGCGGAACGGGCCGGTCGTACGGTACGGACTGCTGGAGACGGTCCGCGAGTACGGCCGGGAGCGGCTGGACCGATCCGGCCGGGCACAGGTGTTCCGCCGGCGTCACCACGACCATTACCGGCGGCTGGCGGGCGAGACCCGCGCCCGCATGTCCGGCCCCGATCAGCGGAGCTGGCTCGCGCGGCTCGAAGCCGAGCACGCCAACCTCCGCGTCGCCCTCGAATACGGGTACACCGAGCCCGGCGAGGCGCAGGCCGGGCTGGCCATGGCCGCCGACCTGATGTACCACTGGATCCACGGCGTCTACCTCGCCGAAGGGCGCGGCTGGCTGGAGCGCGGGCTGGCGATGGAGACCCGGCCTTCGGGCGCGCGGCTGCACGCCCTGTGGACGACCGGCGTGCTGGCCGTCATTCAGGGAGACGCTCGTGGCGCCGAGACGATCCTCCGGGAATGCCGGAGCCTCGGCGAACTCCTCGGCGATCCGGCCGCCCTCGCCTACGCCGCCCTCTGCGCGGGAATGCTGGCCCTCGCCCGCGGGGACGCGGAGTCGGCGATTCCGCTTCTTGAAGAGGTGGTGAGCCGCCAGCGGGCGATCGGCGACCACACCGGTGCCGTGGAGGGTCTCATCCGGCTGTGCGCGGCCCATTCGATCGCGGGCGACGAAGCGCTCGCGATCGCCGTCGGGGAGGAGGCGCTCGCGATGTGCCGGCGGCACGGCGAACGCTGGCACCGGGCGTACACGCTGACCGTGCTCGGCGCCGCGGTCTTCCGGCAGGGTGACCTGCGGCGCGCGAGCGCACTGGTGTCGGAGGCCGTGCGGCTCAACCGTTCCCTGGACGATCCACGGGGCGTCGGCCTGAGCCTGGAGGTCCTCACCTTGATCGCCGCCGCGCAGGGCGGCTTCGGCCGGGCGGCCCGGTCGTACGGCATCCTGCACTCGATCTGGGACATGGTGGGCGGGCGTCCGCTGTCGGGCTACATGCACCCGGTCGCCCACGGTGAGGAATCCGAACTCCGGGTACGCCGTGCCCTGGGCGAGTCCGACTTTCAGGCCGAGTACCGGCGGGGCGCCGCACTGGACTACGACGAAGCACTGGAATACCTGATGGGTGAACGACAGCCCCCCGCCGCCTCGCCCGGCGACCGGCTCCCGCCGTTGACGCCCCGGGAGAGCCAGGTGGCCCGATTGATCGCCCGAGGGCTGAGCGACAAGGAGATCGCCGCCTCCCTGGTGATCGCCCCGCGGACGGCCGAAGCGCACGTCCAGCGCATCCTCGTCCGGCTGGGGCTCGACTCCCGCACCCGGATCGCCGTCTGGGTGACTGAACGGGACCAGCGCGACTGATCCGAGGTCGACGGTGGATTCGTCTGCTGGGAGGGACTCCGGACGCGTTCAGGCGGGGGTTTCTATGCCGATTTCTTACGGTTGCTGCGGTAGAGATTGATCACATCAGCAAGATCTCAAAAGGGTTACTATTGAGTTGATCTTGTAGCTAGCGTGTCGATCATGAAGATCTCTCGCCTATGCAATCGTGGCGTGATCGGCCTCGCGGCCGCCGGCGCGCTGCTGGGATCGGCCGTCGCGCCGGCTCACGCCCAGGCCAAGCCCAAGAGACCCGACGTCTCGATCAGTCCGATCGCGACATACCTCCAGGAAGAGATGGACTCCCTGAAGTTCCAGGAGGTCCTCGACACCGATCCGGTCACCACGGCCGCCCAGGCGCGGACGCTCAAGGCGAACTCGGTCGACAAGGACGCGAAGAAGCCGAAGCAGCTCAAGGCGAACGCGACCACCGACTACCAGCCGATCGTCCAGCAGCCGCAGGTCGACGCCACGGTCATCGAGCTGGACCAGGACAACCGGCCGGTGGCCTCGGGCACGGTGCTGATGAGCCCGCAGTACCCGCACGGCAAGATCGTCATGGTCGACAAGGACTTCCACACCAGCGACGTGCGCTGGCGGCAGTGGGACGACTCCGGCTGGTACACCAACCACGGCCAGGGCACGATCGACGTGGTGCCGGGCCGGGAGAACGCCTCGACCGACTTCATGCTGCCCTACCCGGCCTCGGTCCTGAAGCTGATGATCAACTTCGGCGTGCTGCGCCTGGTCGACAAGGGCGTCATCAAGCTCGACGACACTTACGCCTACAACCCCACCACGGTCAGCTCGCTGTGCGGCGGGGCCAGCAGCGACACGATCCGCAACTACATCGACGCGTCGCTGACGTGGTCCTCCAACCCGGCCTCGTGTGCGCTGCTGAAGATGCTGTGGGACCACAACGCCGTGGACGACCTGAACCAGACGTTCCAGGACCTGGGTCTGGAGACGATGCAGGTCAAGGAGACCAACCCGGCCAACGGCGGGCACTGGAGCAACCCGGTCACGATGAGCTCCCTCGACACCGCCAAGCTGCTCACGCTCATCAACGGCGCGCCTGGAACGGTCTGGACGGCCCCGAACGGCAAGGCCGTGACCAGTGACGTGCTCAGCCCCTCGTCGCGGGAGTTCTTCAAGAAGGAGCTCGGCGACCAGGGCATGAACGACGTGCTGTCCACCTCGAACTGGTGCGGCGCGGACTACCCGGCCCCCGGCATCCCGCAGGTCGTCCCGCAGCGGTGGATCGGCGCCGACGGCAGCGTGACCGTCGACGGTGACGCCTACCAGCACGACGTGCGGCCCTGCAACGCCAAGGCCGAGGTGACCTTCGCCCACAAGACAGGCCTGGTCTCCAACTCCGGCAGCGACGCGGGAATCGTCCGGAACCTGCCCGGCAAGAACGGCCGCAACTACATCATCGCGGTCTTCTCTAACCTCGGGAACCAGTACATCGACCCGAACCGCCCGCCGACGGCGCCCGGCGCCCACCCGGTCGCCTACAGCGAGAAGTACGCCCAGCTGGGTCAGGCCATCGACAACTACGAGGCCACGCTCGGAGGCACCGCCGCCGCCCGCCGGCGATGAGCGTGCGGTGACGGGAGTCCGATCCCGCCCCGCCACGTGAGAGACGGCCGCCGTGAGGTATCCCGCACGGCGGCCGTCCCGCGTCCATCCTGGACGACGCGCTCAGCCCCGCCCGAGACGTGCGCGCAACCGGTCGCGGGCGGCAGGCCACTCCGAGGCGATCAACGAGTAGCAGACGGTGTCCCGGACGGAGCCGTCGGGCAGGACGCGATGCCTGCGCAGCACCCCTTCCCGCTGCGCGCCGAGGCGTTCGATGGCCCGCTGGGAGCGTTCGTTGCGGTGGTGGGTGTGCCAGCCCACCCGGTTGGCGCCCAGTACGTCGAACGCCCGCTCCAGCAGGAGGAGCTTGGCCTCGGTGTTGAGGGCCGTCCGCTGCCAGCGGGCGCCGATCCAGGTGTGCCCGACGCACACGCCGCGATGCGCCGGCTCGATCTCGTAGTACGACGTCGTGCCGGCGACCTCCCCGGTGGTCGCGTCTACCTGGACCCAGGGCAGGCGTGTTCCGCGGGCCATCTGGGCCAGGTCGTTCTCGACCATGCGGCGTGCCTCGTCGAGGTCGGCCGGCTGCCGGGTGTTCAGCCACCGCCAGACCTCCGGGTCCTTGCCCGCGTCGAGGAGCCCCTCGGCGTGCTCGGGACCGAGCGGTTCCAGGCGGACGTGACGTCCGGCCAGGACCGGCCGCTCGAACCATACGCTGTTCATGAGCGGCACATTAGGAGTTGTGGGCACTGCCCGAAAAGGGCCAGTATGTGCCGCTCCGGCACAGGCCACTTGGCGGGGCAGGCCTACATCCGGCGTCGAGCGGTCTTGTTCGACATCATCCCCAGGCCGACCGCGCCCATCCCGAACAGGAAGATCAGGGCACCGGTGATGACGTTGTTGACGATCGTCGATGCCGTGGCCGAGGACCCCCTGACCACCCACGGTGCGATGATCGTCCACACGCCGATGAGGGGGACGACCCAGGCGACGCCGTGCGTACGTCCGTACGCCGACGCGAACCCCATCGCCAGCAGCGTGACCGCGATCCCGGTGAGCAGGTTGTTCACGGTGAGCGTCGTGGTGCGGCTGTGGAACGCGATGACCCACGGTGAGATGGCCAGGTACAGGCCGCTCAGGAAGGTGAGACCGTCGAGCATGTGGGCGGATGTCGTCTCGGCGACGCGGTCGTACCGGGCGCGGAGCTCCGCTATGTCGGGATGCTGCTCCATGCCGGCCATGGGACGCGCGGACATGTGACCCACCACCTTTCTCTCATGCGAATCGGTCGCTCTATCCGCCCTTTCCCTCTGCAACAACGACAATTCCGATCAAACGCAACGGTTTCGTCAAATCGTATGATCTTTGGCTGTTGATCCGGCACTCGTACGGCGGAGATGAGCCATCCGACGACCCGCGAAGGCTGCGCTCCGGGACAGAGCCGGAGCGCAGCCGTGCGACCTCAGGAGACGACCTCCACGGCGATCGTCTCCGTGTAGTGCAGGTGGCCGAAGTACGTCACGCGTACCAGCGCCCACCAGCTTCCCGGCCTGGCCGTCCGGGGCGCGCGGAGCTCGAAGGGCACGGTCACCTCGGTGCCCGGGGCCACCTCGAAGCCCTGCGTCCACGGGGTGATCAGGACGTCGTGCGCCGGGCCCCAGGTGCCGTACGGGCTGATGAGCTGCGCCTCACCGCGGATCGGCGCGGCGGCGGAGTTGCGGAGCCGTACGGCGAGCTCGGCGTCGTCTCCTGGCCGGAGCCGGGGCGCGGGGGACGCCAGGGCGACCTCCAGTGGTTCCCCCGATGGTTCCGCGCCGACCTGCACGGTGACGACGTCCTCGATGACCTGGCCGAGATCGTCGCGGATCCGGGCGCCTACAAAGTAAAGGCCCGGAGCCGCTCCCGACGCGTCGACGGTCAGCTCGTACTCGGCGAACTCGCCGGGCGCGAGCCGGTAGTCGAGCGCCGGGCCGGTGACGCTGAGCCCGTCCGGGACGTCCAGTTCGACCCGTCCGGCCGCCTCCGGACCTGAGGCGGCGACGGTGAGCCGGAGCGGCCCGGACCCCGTCAGGGAGAGCCGTTGCGGGGACAGGTGCACCGCCGTCGGGAGGTTCCCGAGGGGAGCGGGTCCCTTTTGGTGCAGCCAGTAGCGTCCGAACACCGGCTGGACCGGTTCGGTGCCCGGCGCGAGAGCGGAGCCGCCCGCCGCCGCGTCGCCCGCCTTGCTGCCCGCCGCCGCGTTGCTCGGCGTCGCGCCACCGGCCGGGTGCAGGCGGACGGTGACGATGTCGGCGGCACCCAGCGGGAGCTCTTCGACCGTCACCGCTTCGCCGCCGGACTCCAGCAGGTCGGTGCGGCCGGCCTCGGTCACGCCCGTGAACAGGCCGATCCGGGCCGTCGTGGGGCGGCCGGCGGACTCGTACACGCGGACCGTCACGCCCTCGGCGGGGTCGACCCGGCCGGGGCGGGCGGCCGCGAGGGGGTTGCCGGCCGGCTTGAGGGCGGACAGCAGCACGTTGTCCGGCTGCACCGTCAGCAGGCCGTCCGCGGGTGCGGCCTCGCCGGGATGCGCCTCCGCGGGCCGGGCGAGCACGGTGTGGTTGTACTCCTGCCCGGCGCGGACGAACCCGGCCGCCCGCCAGTCACCTTCCCCGGCCACGAGGGAGTAGCCGAAGGTGTGGTTCCAGTGCTGCCACGACAGGCTCGACCCGTCGGGGGCGGTGCGCAGCGGGCCGTCGATCCACACCCCGCTCGGCCAGGTGCTGCAGGACCGCATCAGGTTGAGGTACACCCGGCCGTCCGGCGTGGCGACCGTGCCTGGCATGCCCGCGTTCAGCAGCGCGATCGAACGACCGTCGTACGGAGCGTCCGACCCGTCCAGTCCGGCGGGCCGCCGGACCTCGATCGTCGCGTCGTCGAGGTCGGCGCACAGCGCTGCCTCGTCGGCGACGATGAGCACCGGCAGGTCCCGTACGCCGCGCAGGTCCGCGCCCGGCACCCAGATCTCGGCCAGCGGGCGGGCGGCGGGCACGAAGACCCGGCCGTGCTCGGCCAGCGCCGCCTCGTACGCCAGGCCGGCCGCCGCGAGGACCTCGGCGGCGAACGGGTTGTCCGCCGGGCCGCCGAGGACGATCCGCGCGTCGGGCAGGTTCGAGTCGACGTCGAGCGCGCCGTAGCGCGGGCCGTCGGGGCGGCTGAACGTCGCGGTCACGCCCTGGGCGGCCAGGGCGGCCAGCACGGTGCGGGCGGGCTCGCCCTCGTCCGTGCCGATCACCTCGGCGACCCCGACGGCGTGCTCCTGCCGGGAGCCGTCGTCGCCGGTCAGCGCGATCCGTACGGTGGCGCTCAGCGCGGTCCAGGTGTGGGCCGGGTTGTCGAGCGTCCACAGGTCCTCGGCGCTGTCGGCGTCCGGGAACCCGAAGGGCCGGCCGATGGCGGCGAAGCCCACCTCGGACACCGGGCGGCCGCCGGGGACGTCCAGGTCGAAGCCGACGCGCAGCAGGTGGTCCTGGCCGATCGAGCCGCCGACGTGGGTGCGGAAGTCCACCCGGTCGACGCCGTCCCACAGCAGGACCTCACCGGTGATGGTCAGTCCGTCCAGGGTCGTCTCGGTGACGAGGCGGCGTCCGATCGGCGACTCCTCGACCCGGACGATGGCGCGGCGTTCGCCGGTGCCGTGGCCGGGGCCCGCGGGCAGGAGGTGCCAGGGGCCCTCGCCCCAGACGGGGTGGGTGGGGTGCTCCTCCTGCAGGTACAGCTCGCCGCCCAGCCCGCCTTGCCGGAGCAGTTCCCGGCCCGTCCGCAGGTCGCGGACCGAGGTGAGGGCGCCGCCGCGCGCGGGGTCGGCGGTCACCGCGAACGCCGCGTTGCCCGCCTCCGTGCCGGTGCCCGGGGTCCAGCCCGCGGGCAGGTCGTCGGCGTCGACGACGTGGAAGATCCGGTAGCCGAGCGAGGGCACCGCGCGGGCGAGGAAGGTGAGCGTGACCTCTTCCACGCCGCCGGTCTCCGTCGTGCGCACGCCCTCGGCGAGGCACGGCACGGTCTCGCCGGCGTCGTCCACGAGGCGCAGCCCGGGACGCGGCTCGTCGAAGGTGAGCCGGATGGTGGTGATGCCGTCGCGCGCCCAGGACAGGGTGTTCGCCACGATCACGGGGCGGCCGGGGCCCGTCGTGTCGGCTCGTGCCGCCAGATGGTCGAGGGAGGCGGTGCGGACGGTCTCGCCCAGCTCGTACGCCTCGCGCCAGCCGGCGAGCAGGTCGACGTACACCTGGTCGGACTCGCTGCCGGTGATGGCGTCGTGGTGCGCCCCGTACGCGAGGAGCCGCCACGCCTTGTCGACGGCCTCGGCCGGGTACGCGCCGCCGGTCAGCGTCGCGAGCGTGGCGAGCCGCTCGGCGTCGAGCACCGCCACCTCGGCGGCCCGCTGCGCCTGCTTGGTGTCGATGTAGGAGACGTCCTTGCCGGTGTACACCGGGTTCATGTCGCGGGTCTGCGGCACCGGCACCGCGCGGCGCTCGCCCAGTTCCTCGCGTACGGCGGCGAAGAACTCCTTGGGCAGGCCCACGACGAAGCGCGGCCAGACGTACCGCTTGTTCCAGTCGCGTTGCACCTGGGTGCTCCACCGGGACGGCACGACGTGGTCGGCGCCCACCGGGAGCAGGACGTTGCGGGTGGCCGCGACCGGGCGCAGCTCGCGGAACTGGCCGTACGCCAGGTCGGCGGCCTCCTCAAGGGTCTTGGCCTGTTCCTCCATGACCCAGCCGGCGCCGTAGTGGTTGGCCATGTACGCGGTCAGCACGCCCCGGCCGCTGGGGGAGATCCACTCGAACTCGGCGGGGAACTGCATGCGCTCGTTGTCGCCGACGTGCCGGTTCGGGCCCCACATGTGGAACGGGCCGCGCGCCCAGGCCGAGGAGGTGAGCCCGGCGTCGGCCATCAGCCCGGGGTAGGCCGGGTCGTGGCCGAAGACGTCGAGCATCCACGCCGACTGCGGGTCGCCGCCGACGACGTCGCGCTGGTAGCCGATGCCGTAGACCGCGTTGCGGATCGTCGACTCGGGGTGGGTGAGGTTGGTGTTCGGCTCGTTGTAGTTGCCGCCGACGAGCTCGATCCGGTCCTCGTCCAGGAATCGCCGCAGGTCCGCGCGGTCCTCCGGGTACACGTCCCAGTACGGTTTGAGATAGTCGATCTCCGCCAGCACGAACTTGTAGTCCTCGTCGCGCCGGGCCGCGTCCAGGTGGAGGCGGACCAGGTCGAACGCGGTCCGTACCTCCTCGGGGCGGCGTCCCTCGGCGGCCGGCAGGTCGTACCAGGTCTCGGTGAAGCCGGCCTGGGTGTTCCACCACACGGGGTCGTAGTGGAAGTGCGAGACCATCCACATCGTCCAGCCGGTGACGGCGGCGACGATCTCGCCGTCGAGCGTCACCCGGGCCTCCGGCGCGCCGAGCGTCTCGGCGACGGCCGTGACGCGGCGGACGGCACCCTCGGTGACGGGCTCGGCGAGCCGTACGCCGACCTCGGCGACCAGGGTCTCGCCCGGGTCGAGGCGGGAGACGATCGTGGGCTCGGGGGTCGTCACGGCCGGGCCGGTGAGCGACACCCGGATCTCGGTCAGGGGGGAGTCGGCCCCGGCGAGCGTCACGCGGACGATCTGTCGGGGATGCGACGTCGAGCCGGCGAACAGGTCGGTCGACTCGATGGCGGCGATGCGCATGAAGGCTATTCCTCCGGCTCAGCCCTTGACGGCGCCCTGCAGTGCGAACGCGTTCCCCAGCGTGCGCTGGGCCACGGTGTACAGCAGGACGACGGGCAGCGAGTACAGGATCGAGAAGGCGGCCAGCAGTCCGTAGGAGGAGTACGCTCCCGCTCCTCCGAAGTACTGGAAGATGGCTACTGCGGCCGGCTGTTTCGTGGGATCGATGAGCAGGATGAACGGGACGAAGAAGTTCCCCCAGGTGAGGGCGAAGGTGAAGGTGAACACCACGGTCGTGCCCGGCACCATGAGCGGCAGCACGATCCGCACCAGCGCCCGCAGGCCGGACGCCCCGTCCACCCACGCCGCCTCCTCCAGGGAGATCGGCACCTCGTCCATGAAGTTCTTCAGCATCCAGATCGCCATCGGCAGCCCGATCGCGGTGAGGAACAGGACGGTGGCCGGGGTCGAGTCGAGCAGGTTCAGCTGGACGAACAGGCCGTACACCGGGACCATGATCGCCGTGACCGGCAGCCCGGTGGCGAACAGCAGCCCGAGCAGGATCGGGCGGCCGAACCGGCGGCTGTAGCGCGACAGCGGGTACGCCGCGGGCGCGCCGAGCAGCAGCGTCAGCAGCGCCGAGCCCATCGACAGCACCAGGCTGTTGGCCAGCGAGTGCAGGTTGTCGCCGGTGAGCACGTCGGCGAAGTTGCGCAGGGTCAGATGGTCGGGGATGGACGTGTCCAGCGGCGGGCTTTGGGAGACCGACGCGAGGAACAGCCAGCCGAACGGCGCGAGGAACGCCAGCGCCACCAGGACCAGCACCGCGTACGCGGCGACGGCGGCGCTGCGCCGGTTCGGGGCGGTGGGAGAGGCGACCGCCATCGTCACAGCTCCTTTCGCATGGCACGCAGGTACACCAGGGAGAACACCGCACCGACCGCCAGCAGCACGATCGCGAGCGCCGCGCCGTAACCCAGGTGGTAGAACTTGAACGCCTCCTGGTACATGAAGATCGGCAGGGTCTGACTCTTGGTGCCGGGGCCGCCGCCCGTCATGGCGAAGATCAGCGTGAAGACCGCGAGGGTCTGCAGCGTGATCGTCATCAGGTTGGTCAGCATCGCCCGCCGGATCAGCGGCATCGTGATGTGGCGCAGCCGCTGCCACGCCGACGCGCCGTCCACCGAGGCGGCCTCGAGGAGCTCGTCCGGCACGTTCGACAGCGCGGCGGAGTAGACGAGCATGGAGAACGCCGTGCCGCGCCAGACGTTGGCGATCGTCACCGCCAGCAGGGGACTCGCGTACAGCCAGCTCTTCCCGTGCAGGCCCACGGCGTGCAGGATCGCGTTGAGCGTCCCGTGGTCGGACAGGAACGCGTACCACATGAACGCCGCGACCAGCTCCGGCAGCACCCACGCGCCCACCACGATGGCGCCGACGATCGAGCGGAAGATCCGGCGGCGGCCGTTCATGAGCAGCGCGAGGACGAGGCCACCGATGTTCTGCCCGATGACGGCCGAGCCGACGACGAAGACGACGGTCAGCCACAGCGACTTGGTGAACTGCGGGTCGGAGAACATCTGCCGGTAGTTGCGCAGGCCCACCAGGTGCGGACTGCTGGCGCCCGCGCCGGTCAGCGCGATGTCGGTGAAGGACGCGTAGACGCACCACAGGATCGGCCCGACGAAGAACAGCGCCAGCAGGCCGAACGCGGGCAACAGCGGCAGCGCTCGGCCGACGGCCCGCCGCCCGCGCCGGGCGGGCGGGCGGCGGGTGACGGTGCGCTCGGGCAGGTCCACTGCGACCATCAGGGCGTCCCTTCGCCCATGGAGCGCATGGGATCCATCAGGGCTTCGCCTCCACCTTGTCCGGGCCGGCGATCTGCTTGACCTGATTGGCGAAGTCGTTCATCGCCGACTGCGGGGACCCCTGGTTGGTCACCACGGCCTCGGTCGCGGCCTGCAGCTGGTTGGAGATCTGTGGGTAGACGCTGTAGGCGGGCCGGTACTGGGTGACGGACACCAGGTTGGTCCAGAACTTCTGGGTCGGGTTGCCCGCGACGTACTTCGGGTCGTCGATGACGTCCTTGCGCACCGACACCTGCGTCGCCTTGACGTAGAAGTCGAGCGAGTTCTCCTTGTTCATGGCGAGCTGCACCAGCTTCCAGGCCGCCGCGGCCTGCTTGGTGCGGGCGCCGATGGACAGCAGCCAACCGCCGGACATCGTGACCTTGCCGGGTGCCTGGCCGTTCTGGGTGGGCATGGGGGTGGTGCCGAGAGTGCTCGACCACTGCGGCCAGGGGTTCGCGCCGCCGGGGATCCAGGCCTGCGGCAGCCAGGAGCCGTCCAGGTCGATGGCGAGCTTGCCCTTGGGCAGTTCCTGCCCGGCGACGTTGTCGCTCCAGTGCGGGTCGAGTGCCTGCTGCGGCGTGGGGCCGAGGCCCGAGGAGTAGACCGTCTTCAGGAAGTTGAAGGAGTCGCCCATGCCCTTGCTCGGCACGACCCACTTCTTGGTCTGGTCGTCGTACAGCTTGTCGGCGGTGCCGTACAGCAGCATCTCGAAGCCCTGCATCGAGGCGGCCTCGCCGACGCCCTTGCCCGCGTAGACGTTGAGGGGGATGACGCCGGGGACCTTGGCCTTGATCTGCCGGGCCGCGGCCAGCACGTCGTTCCAGGTCTTCGGCTGCCAGTCCGCGGGGAGCCCGGCCTTGGCGAAGATCTGCTTGTTGTACCAGAGGCCGCGTGTGTCGGTGCCCATCGGGATGCCGTAGGTGTGGCCGTCGGAGGCCTGCCCGGCCGCCTTGGCGGCGTCGAAGAACTGCGACCAGTCCGGCCAGGACTGCAACTTGTCGTCCAGCGGCATCAGGAAGCGCGCCTGGGCGTCGGAGTTGACGAAGAACGTGTCCTCGTAGGCGACGTCGGGTGCGGTGCTCGGGGAGCGCCGCATCAGGTTGAGCTTGGTGTAGTAGGAGTTCTCATCCGCCTCGATGGGGATGAGCTTCAGCTTGTACCCGGGGTTCTGCTGTTCGAAGACGGGCTTGATCTTCTTGAACAGCACGTCCGCGCCGATGAAGTTGCCGAACTTCTGGTAGGCGACCTTGATGGTCTTGCCGTCCGAAGATCCGCTGCTGCCGCAGGCGCTCAGCGCTGCCGCGACCATCACTGTCGTCACCGCGAAGGCCGATTTCCGACGCATCTGCGCTCCCTCCAGGGGGATTTGCCACTGTGATGTGGCAAATCTGGAGGCTGGAGCGTTCCAGGTCAAGAGCTATGGCCCAATGGGTTACGAACGCGTTACCGACCCGGCCGCCGGACGATCATGTGCCCAGGTCAGCCGCGGACGACCGGCAGGCCCGTGATGGCGCTGATCCGGTCGGCCGCCAGCGTGACGCCGGCCGCCGCGGTCCACCGCCGGGTGAGCACGCCCTCCAGGAGCACCTGCAGCTGCGCGGAGACGAGGGCGTACACCGGCGAGGACGGCCGTACGACCGCGTGCTCGAGCAGCGCCGCGGTCTGGGCGTGGAACGGCGACACCGGCGCCATGGCGTCCAGCACGCTGCGGCGCGGCGGGAGCTGGCCGGTCTCCGCGCACAGGTCCGCCAGCCGCTTCGGCGCGGTGGCCGCGCGCAGCAGCCGCATCGCCAGGTGAGGGTTCCGCGCCTGGCGGGGGATGCAGTAGACCATGCCGCCGCACAGGATCGCCGGCGGCCCGTACGGTCCGGCGGGCAGCGGAACGAACCCGAACCGCTCGGCGACGTCGGAGAGCGTGCCGCCGATCTCGGCCGCGAGCAGCTCGGCGTGGTAGCTGGCGCCGACGAACAGGTCCGCCCGCCCGGCCGCCAGCAGCCGGGCCGCCTTGTGCCGGTCGTAGGTCACCACCTCGGCCGGCAGGACCCCGTCGTCGACGAGGCGGCGCAGGAACCGCAGCGTCTCCACCGTCGCGGGGGAGTCCAGCGTCACCGCCTCGGAGGAGAAGATGGTCGCGCCGTTGGCGGCGAGCAGGCCGACGAGCGCGTACGTCGCGGTCTCCGTCGCGGCCGGGCCGCCGGGCATCACCAGCGCGTACCGGTCGCGGGGCAGCCCCTCCGCGAGAGTGCGGCCCAGGGCGCGCAGGTCACGCCACGTGGCGGGCGGGGACGCCCCGGCGGCCTCGAGGGCCTCCCGGCGATACCACAGGCCGGTGACGTCCGCGTCGGCCTGCACGGCCACGATGTCGACGCCCTCCAGGCGGTACGCGTCGGCGAAGGGCGGCAGGAAGTCGGCGTCGTGCTCGGCGGCGGCCCATTCGGGGTCCAGCTCGCCGATCGGGGTGAGCATGTGCGACTCGGCGAACTCCGCCACCCACACCGAGTCGACCAGCGCCAGGTCCGGCCCGCGCCCCTCGGCGATCGCCCGGCGGAACACCCCCCGCAGCTCCGCGAGCGGCGCCGACGTGATCGACAGCCGCAGGTCCTTGCCCGCCGCCTCGCGCAGCTGGTCCTCCCACGCCTGGTCACAGGTGATCACCGAGACCTCCGGCGCGGCGCTCAGCGCTCGCATCCAGTCGGGATTGACGAAGGTGCCGCGGCGCCGGTGCCGGACCACCACCCCCTCGGCCGCCAGCTCCGACAGCGCCCGCGCGACCGGCGTACGGCTCAGGCCGTACGCCGCGCACAGGTCGTGTTCGGTGGGCAGCCTGCCGTCCACGCCGTACTCGCCGCGCTCGATGTCGGCGAGCAGGCGTCGCTTGAGGCGGTAGTAGGCGGGCAGAGGCTGAGCGGTGTCCATGAACATCCTCGGTCGGGGGATGACGACAAGCATATTTGTCGTCCGCCAGCGACAAATACCGACGAGGACCTGAGTTTCGGCCCGCCGGGGCGAGGTTCCGGTCACCCGCGCCGGCCGGAGGCGGCGGCCGTCACCGTGCCGGTTGCTCCGCGTCGTCGGCGCTCGACACGTAGCCGAAGGCGACGATGCGCTCGGCCGCCGCGGCATAGGCGGCCGGGTCGTCCGGGGCGAAGGTGCCCAGACCGTCGACGTAGCGGTTGAACATGCAGAACGCGGCGGCGATGAGGACGGTGTCGTGGATCTCCAGGTCGGTGGCGTCCTCCGCGCGGGCGCCCCGCACCAGATCGGGGGTGACCTCGAGGCCGCCCTGCTGCACGGCGGCCGCGATCCGCAACAACGCCTTCAGCTTTGCCGACACCGGCGCGGTCTCCAGATCCGCGCGCACCTGGTCCACCAGCTCCATTCCCGCCGGAAGCTGGGCCGCGGCGAACGCCGCGTGGGAGGAAGTGCAGAAACGGCACTGGTTCAGCGACGAGACATAGGCGGCGATCAGTTCGCGCTCGCCACGGGTCAGCGTGCTGTCGCCGCGCAGCAGCACCTCGGCGAGCAGGTTGAGCGGGACCGCCGTCTCCGGCCGGAATTGGAAGAGGCCCCGGATTCCCGGCTGATCATTATCCAGCGTGATGTGCGACATTAAGGCTCCATAAGGGAAGGCGGCGCATGCGACTCACGGTGAGAGGACGTCCGGCGATCGCATGGTCACCATGGATCCCGAGTGCTGTCAACGGCCATCACCGGATGCGGCCAGATGCGATAGCGATCATGGCCTGCGACTTATCGTGAGTTGCTCGGATAATTCATGATCGAAATTGCACTGGAAAGGCGGAATCGTCATGGCGGCTCCAGCATTATCAGCCTCCGGGCGGGAGGGCGCCCTGTCCGGGATCAACACCCGCTACCATCGGCCCGCGCTGGCGCTCTTCGCCTTCATCGTCATCGCCCACTGGGCCGAGCACGTCGTTCAGGCCATCCAGATCTGGGTTCTCGGCTGGCCCGTGCCAAAGGCGCGCGGCCTGCTGGGCGAGCCGTTCCCCTGGCTGATCAAATCGGAATGGCTGCATTACGGCTACGCGGTGCTCATGCTGATCGGTTTGATCTTGCTGCGGCCCGGTTTCACCGGAAAGTCCCGGACCTGGTGGAACATCGCCCTGGGCATCCAGGTCTGGCATCACTTCGAGCATTTGCTGCTGCTCATCCAGGCCTCCACCCACAGCTACCTGGCCCACCGAGCCGTACCGACCAGCATCCTGCAACTGTTCTTCCCACGGGTCGAACTCCACCTGGTCTACAACGGCCTCGTCACCGTGCCCATGGTCGTGGCCATGCTCCTGCACCGCCGGCCCAGCGCCGGCGAACGCGCCGAAATGAAGTGCTCCTGCGCCGAGCCGACACGTCGGCAGGCCCTCGCGGAGGCCTGAGGCGTGTCGCGATGAGATGGGGAAGTGGCCGATGAGGTGGCGCGTCTCCGCGTTCGACGTACTCCTGGCCCTGCTGGGCGCGTTCCTGCTGTACCTCGTCGTCCCGAACGTGGGGCCGGTGCTCCGGGCCGCCCGGTCTGGCGCCGGCACCCGGGGGACCTTCACCGCCGACCGGTTGAACTGCGTCCGCCACCCCGGGCACACGGCCTGCAACTGGCAGGGCGCGTTCCGCTCGGACAGCGGCACGCTCACGCGGTCGCACGTCTTCCTGTACGGCGGTGCGGGCGGCCTGACGGCGGGGACGCACATCAGGGCACGGGACGTCGGCCGGTCCGGGCAGGTGTACCGGCCCGCCGGCAGCCACGAGTGGATCCTGTCCGGACTCCTCGGCCTCGGCGGCCTCGTCCTGTGCCTCAAGGGCAGCGGCCTGCTCGGCATGGCCCGGCCGGCGCGGGCCTCCGACGGATCCCGCCGCCCGCGCACGGTCCAGGCCACCGCCCCGGGCGAGGACGGCTCCGAACCGAGCCTCGGCTGACGGCCGGACCGGCGGCCACCCGGCGACGGTCCCGTATGTGCTCACAGCGGCATGTGAGTGCGTTTCGAGTCGCGGTGCCGCGTGCCTACTGGCCGACCTTGTACTGAACGTCGCCGGATGCCGCTGATCGTCGTGAACTGTCGCGATGTCGCGCCGCGAGCCCTCGTTCGAGTGCGACTACCTGCCCTTCCGCCAGGTCGTCGGCGTCTTCACCACAACCGGGGTCGCCCCGGAGCGGGGTGGGACTGATGCCGTCGGCCTGGCGAAAGGGCAGTGGCCACGGTTCGAGCCCGGTCAGCTTGTGCGCGCGAGCCGCCCTGCCAGGGTCGGCACCACGATCGCCGCGGCGACGGTGTGCAGCGCGATCAGGGTGGCCGCGGAGCCGGCGTCGAACCCGAACGTGAGGTCCGGGACGAAGGAAAGCGCGGTAAGGGCGACCGCCGTCCGCACGAACGTGGCCCGTGGCCGACGCGCCTTGCGCGCCATGACGGCGGCGATACCGACGCCGACCAGCGAGAAGACCAACGTCAGTTGCGCGAACCCGACGATCGGGATGCTCGCGCCGGTGCTGTCGGCGAACGAGACCCCGGCGGCTGACGCGACCGCCGCGAGGACGGTCGTGGCGACCGAGGCGACGAGTGCTGCCGCGACGCCGTGCTTCCAGATCGGCTGTCGTTCGGCAGCCTGGGTCGGCGCGCTGGGGGTTACGCGGGTGGGGATCTGCGTGGTGGTGGACATGTCGGGCTCCGTTTCCTCGGCGGCCCGCCCGGTGCGACCCGCTCATACCCCCTCCACGAACGGGCGGGTACGGATCCGACAGGTCGCGAGAAGATATGTTCCAGGGGTCGATGCGTGATGACGCAGCACCGGCACGGGTCGGGCGCGAGTCCCGGCCGTGACGCCGGCGCAGCCGGTCTCGTCGGCGTCGCGCTGGACGAAGCCGCGGCTGAGCCTGCACACGAGCGTTCGGTGCTCCTGCGGCAAGGCATCGAGGGCAGTTCGCCGATCAGGGAACCCGATCGCAAGGTTTTGTGTGACTGGTTGTCGTATCGGCGGGATGCCGTTCGTGGTGGTGGTAGATGGTGGTCATCGGGACCGCCGGGAACTCAAGGAGAAGCGGGATGACGCACTACCTGTTGTCCGTGCACGGCCCCGCCGAGATGGGCGAGTTCGGCAACTACGGCTCCAAGGAGGAGATGGAGGAGGCGTTCGCGGCGACCGCCGCCTTCAATGACAGGCTTCACGCCGATGGCTACTGGGTCTTCGCCGGTGGGCTTCAGTCGGCATCGACGGCGACCGTCGTCGACGGCCAGGGTGAGACGCCGGTGATGACCGACGGTCCCTACCTCGAGACCAAGGAGGTCATCGGGGGTTTCTGGGTCATCGACGCGCCCGACCTCGATGCGGCGCTCAAGCTCGCGGCCGAGGGGTCTAAGGCGTGCCGGGGCAAGGTCGAAGTCCGTCCGTTCGAGGGCCTCGCCTGAGCCGACCTGCTCCGCAGGCTCGGCCGAAGCGCCGAGGCGAAAGAGTCATACGACGCCGCAATCGCCGCCACCCAGAACTCCGCCGAGCGCGCCTACCTGAGCACTAAGCGAGGCGAGTTGGTCTGAGCGGTCCAAGCGCGCTGCTCAAGTAGTTCGACCGTTGCTCATGTAGTGCTCAACTACGGCGGCGATTGCTCGTCTTTGTCGGTTTCGTCCGCCATGTCTGCTGGCGGCATGAGAGGGCGTTCGGACGCCTCGCCGATGATTTGGCTACTGTCGATCTCGGCGGCCACGCCGTGTCATGGCACTGCGTTTCGGTCTGGCTCCGCGGCCAGCCACCCGAAGTGGCGAGCGGTGTTCACCAGGATGTCCATCAGCTGTGGTGCGATACCGAACCGTTCGCGGTTGATCGTCAGGCTGTCTGCGAGGTCGCCATGCGAGGTGCGTTCGGTGGCCGCCTTCCAGTCCGCCAGCATCTCGAGCAGGTCGACCAGGGTCATGCCGTTGATCCCGTCGGCAAAGTGCTCTGGGTGATGACGGTTGTGCGCGTAATGGTGTCGCAGCCCCTCGCCCATCGTGTCGACCACGGTCCGATGCTCCACGCTGCCGTAGGTCGTGGCGCGCAGTTGCGGCACGACCTCGTCGTAGACGGCCCGCTCTGGCTCGCGGGTCTTGCTCAGGTCGTGTCGGACCGACCGGTCAAGCAACTCCTTGATCGGCTCGCCCATCAGCTCGGCGACTCGCAGGCTATGCCAAAGAGTGTCTGGCGTGGAGTCGTACGACATGGTCATGTACCTCCTGATGTGGGCCTCCTCAGCCCATCAGCCAGGACGCCCGTGATGCGATTCCCAACGCGCAGGATCAAGTGTGCAGTTTGCACCTGATCTGGAATGCCCACGTGGGCAATCTCACCACGGCCCAGCGCGTCTCCACCGTGGCCCGCCACGCCCAGCCGCGACCGCGCGACGCGCGGCATGACAGGACGTTCGCTTCAGTAGGGGCGGTGTCGGGTCTGGCATGTCGACGACCGACGGGGTGACGATGCCCCACAGGCTCACTGCCGCAGGCGTTTCGCCTGGAGAGGAAGCGCTGTCCTCGGTCGCCGGACCGGTGTCAGGATGACCGCATGGCGGACATTCTCCAGTTCCAGCGAGATCACATCCCCGCACCGGATCGTGAGCCGGAGCCGCTGTGGCGCGAGGTGCTCGGCCGAACCCTGCGCGCGGTCAGGGAGGAGCAGGGTGGGCGCCTCATCGACGTCGCGGAGCGGGCCGGCATCTCGCCCCAGTACCTGTCCGAGATCGAACGCGGTCGCAAGGAGCCGTCGAGCGAGATGATCGCCGCGGTCACCGGTGCGCTCGGCATCGACTTTGCCGACCTGCTCGCCGGCATCGCGGGCGATGTCCGGCGGCGCCGCAGCGCGAGTCCCACGGTCGGGCGCCGTCCCGCGGGACCCGTGCTCATGGCCGCATGAGACCGTGGTCAGGTTCGGTGGTCGATGACGTGGTCCGCGAGTCCGTAGCTGACGGCGCTCGCCGCGTCGAACACGCGGTCCCGGTCGGTGTCGTGCCGCAACTGCGCGACATCGTGACCGGTGTGCTTGGAGAGGATCTCCTCCAGCTGTGTGCGCACCCGTATCACCTCGTCCGCCTGGAGAATGAGGTCCGGGATGGCGCCGCGGCCCTGCGTTGCGGGCTGATGCAGTACCACCCGGGTGTGGGGCAACACCGAGCGGCGTCCAGCCTCGCCCGCAGCCAGCAGCACCGCGCCGGCCGCGACCGCCTGGCCAACGCACGTCGTCGCCACCGGCGCCTTGATGTAGCGCATGGTGTCGTACAGGGCGAGCATCGCTGACGGGTCGCCGCCCTCGGAGTTGATGTACAGGTTGATCTCCCGCTCCGGGTTGTCCGCCTCCAGGTACAGCAACTGGGCGATCAACGCGTTCGCCACGCCGGAGTCGATCGCGGTGCCGAGATAGACGATCCGCTCCGCCAGCAGGTGCGAGTAGACATCCGTGATCCGCTCGCCCCCCGCGACCCGCGTGATGACGTTGGGGATGGTGTATGTGCTCACGCGCGGACTCCCGTCGCCGAGCCGAGTCCAAGCGTGTGCGGCCGCACGGGCACGACCTGGCTCAGATCGTTGACGATGTGGTCGATGAAGCCGTACTCGCGGGCCTGCTCGGTGGTGAACCAGCGGTCGTGCAGCGAGTCAGCGAAGATCTGGTCGATCGGCTGGCCGGTGTCCTCCGCGATGATGCCGAGCACCGTGTCCCGGGTGTGCCGCAGGTCGTCCGCCTGTACCTCCACCTCGACGGCAGATCCGCCGATCCCCGCCGAGCCCTGGTGCATCAGGATGCGGGCGTGAGGTAGGGCGAAGCGTTTGCCCGGTGTGCCCGCGGACAGCAGGAACTGCCCCGCACTGCACGCCAGTCCCAGCGCGAGGGTGGCCACGTCGCACGGCACGAGCCGCATCACGTCGCGGATGGCCAGCATCGCCGGGACGGAGCCGCCCGGCGAGTGGATCCACAACGCGATGTCCTTCCCGGGATCCTCGCTCGCGAGGGAGAGTAGCTGTGTCGCGAGCACCGTCCCGTTGTCGTCGTCGAGCACGCCGTCGAGGACCAGTACGCGCTGGCTGAAGAACCGTTCTCGGAGCCGGTGGTCGAACAGCGGCTGCTTCTCATCGTTCGTCATGCCCCGACCATGCCGCCTACGCGGCGCCAGCCGCCGGTTTCGCTGCTGTGAGCAGATCAGCCCTCAGCAGGCCGGGCATTTCGACGGGCACCTGTCGGTGCTGCTGCAGGCCAGCCGGATCGGTGAGCTTACCCGGGCCAACTGGCAGAGATAGTCCAGGACGCCAGGTTGTCACGCGCGTCAGCCCGTCGAGCCATGCATGCTCAACGGCATGAGCGCGTACTACTCAGAATCGGCACCGATCGCGCGGTCGGCGGCATGAGCGGATGCCGAACGGTCACCGTGCCCTTCGGAGGATCATGATGGGTACACCCTCGCCGACCGTGATCGATTCGGTCAGCCGCCACGCCGACTTGTCCGAGGTCTCCCCGAACAGGTGCCTTCCGGTGCCGAGGAGGACCGGGAACATCATGAGGTGGAGCTCGTCGACGAGGTCGTGCTCGAGCAGTCCCCGCACGAGCTGGATGCTGCCAGCGACCGAGATGTCGCCGTCCACCTCCTTCTTGAGCCCGGTCACCTCCTCGGCCAGGTCGCCGGAGAGCACCCGCGTGTTGTTCCACTCGGGATCGGTGAGCGTGCTCGAGACGACGTACTTCGGCATCCCGTTGTACTTGTCGGCGAGCTCGCCCTCGTACTGCGACCAGGCCGCGGCGAATCCCTCGTACGTCCGGCGGCCGAGGAGCAACGCCTCGGCGCCGAGCGCCTCGTCGACCTTGAACCGCTCGCCCTCCTCGCCGCGGTCGAACTCGAAACTCCAGTTCGGATACTTGAAGTCCTCTCCACCGGGCGCCTCCACGACGCCGTCGAGCGAGATGAACTCGGTGACCACGATCCGTCCCATGGGTGCACGCTCCTCTCAGCCGGCGTGGGCGAAGTCGCGCAGCGCGGCGGCGAGCACGCCGGCGGGGGCGCTGTGCTGCTCGCCCTCGACGGCCCGCAGGGTCGCGGTCGGCAGCAGTTCGGCAAGCGCCTGGGCGCCCGTGATCACGAATGGGAACGTCCCGGTGCCGTGCATCACGAGCGTGGGCACGGTGATGGCGGCCCAACGATCACGGGGCAGCGGGGCACCCGACATCGTGGTCCCCATGATCCGGCCGTCGTAGGCGATCGTCGGCGCGACAGCCTCCATGACCGGCCAGAACTCGCTCTGCCGGATGCCGCCGACGGCCTCGGCGGGCATGCCGGCCGCGGCGGTCAAGAACAGCTCCGCGGCATCCCCGGGGCGACCGTCGGCCACGGCGGCGTCGAGGCGCTCCACGTAGTCCGCGGGCAACGGCGGGCGACTGTCGTCGACGACGAACGGCGGCTCGAACAGCGCGAGCCGCTTGATCGGCAGACCGGCCGCTGCGGCGTCGAGCGCGAGGACCGCGCCGGACGACCAGCCGAACACGGTCGCCGGCGCGCCCGCGACCTCGATGAGCGCGGCGAGGTCCTCGATCTCGCGCTCCACGGCGTACGGCCCGGTGTCGGTGCTCTCGCCGCGTCCGCGACGGTCGTAGGCGTAGGTCCGGAACTCCTCGCTCAGCAGCCGTCCGACCTCCTCGTTCGTCGGATTGATGGCGGGATAGGCGGTCGCGCCGTCGATGATGATGAGCGGCTCGCCCTCACCCCACGCGGTGAACGCGATCACGGTGCCGTCGGCGGACACGGCGGCCGCGCTGACGTTCTCGGTCATCTGGATTCCCTTCCTGGTACCGATGCGGAATCTTCCGCAGCGGCACTAAGGCTAGGAATCGGCTGCGGTGCCGGTCTTGTACAGAAGCGACAGGGGCTGCTCGGTCGAATCCTGCCGGCACAGCTCGGTCGCGGTACGGCCGATGAAGCGCGTCAGTGAGCGGGCGAGGTGCGGCTGGTCGTAGTAGCCGAGCCGGTTCACGACCTCGAGCGATGAGACGCCCTCGCCGAGCAGGATCGCGGCCTGCCGGGCGCGCTCGATCTGCCGGATGCCGCCCTGCGTGAGCCCGGTCGCCGCGGCGACGCGGCGCTGCACCGACCTCGTCCCGACGTCCGGCATCCCACCGGCCACGACCTCGTCGACGAGCGGGTCGCGTACGACGACGCCCTCCCGCACCAGCCGTACGACGAGCTGCTCCGCGCTCTCGAAGCCGGGGACGAGCCACTCCTCACCGCCCAGCACGAACCTCGACGCGGTCGCGTGCGGGCTCTCCCAGGCGGAGTCGACGAGGCGCGCGGGAGGCAGGTGCGGCATCGAGGTGCCGTGCGCGAACGTGATGCCGAAGGACTCCGACCCGTCGGGCACGTCGGCGCTCGAGGCCGTGGTCTCGGGACCCCGTACGGCGGCGTGCACGCGACCCTGGTCCGCCCAGAACACCAGCTCCCAGTTCGAGGTCGCGATCGAGGTCATCCGCGCGACCCCGGACGCGCGGCTACGCCACACGCGGTGGATGTAGGGCGAGTCCGACGGCCGGTCCTCGTTCTCCAGCGGCATCCCATCCCCCGATCAATGTGCGGCGGAGGCGACGAGGCTGCGGGCGGTTTCGACCACGGTCTCGCGGCGGCGCGCCAGGGCGGCTTGGTCGGTCTCCTCGTTCAGGACGAGGCGGCACGTCCTGGGCACCGCGAAGTTCCAGGCGATCAGTCCCATGATGGTGAACAGCAGGTCCTGGGCGGCGCGGACGCGTGCGTCCTCGGGGAGGTGGTGGGCCGCGCCTCCGTCCGCGAGGCGGCGAGCCTTCTCGCGGAACTCCTCACCGCGCTCCCGCTCGCCCTCGTCGGGTTCGCCGCACACCTCCAGGGCCTCCCACAGCAGCAGCCTGATCAGCTCCGGGTGCTCCTGATACCAGTCGAACATCTGCCCGACCGACTCGGCCACCGCGTCGGGGTCGATGGAGACGGAGACGCAGACCTCCTCCAGCTTCGCCCGCAGGATGGCGGCGAACAGCTTCTCCTTGCTCCCGAAGTACAGGTAGATGGCCTGCTTGTTGGCCCTGGCGGCCGTCGCGATCCGGTCGACCCGGGCCCCCGCCAGGCCGCGCTCGGAGAACTCGGCGGTGGCGGCGGCGAAGATCCGCCGTCTGGTGTCCTCCGCGTCATAGGCCATGAATGAATTAAACCATCCAGTTGACTCCTCCCCGGCCTAGACGGCAGTATCGGAGCAGCAGTAAAACAACCAGATGGTTTATTTCGCTTGAGAGGTTGGTCCCATGAGCACCGCGACTCCCATCCCCGTACGTTCGCCGCTGTCGAGCGCCCTCTCCGGCACGACCGCCGTCCTCATCGGCGGAAGCTCGGGCATCGGGCTGGCGGCGGGCGTCCTGCTGCGTTCGGTCGGCGCCCGCGTCGTACTGGTCGGCCGCGACCCCGACCGGCTGAAGGCCGCCGTCTCCCGGGTGCGAAGCGCGGGTCCGGCCGGGGATCCCGACGACGCCGTGCTGGCCGTCCCCGGCGACGGCGGCGACGAGCAGATCCTCGCCGAGGCCTTCGACAAGGCGGGTCACGTCGACCATGTCCTCGTCACCGCCGGCGGCCTCAGCGGCGCCGGCCCCCTGACCGAGCTGTCGCCCGACGACCTCCGTACGACCGTCGACTCCCGCCTCTGGGGGGCATTCGCCGCCGCCCGCGCGGCGGCGGCCCGGCTTCCCGCCGGAGGCTCGCTCACGTTCAGCTCGGGGATCCTCGTGGTCCGCCCCGCTCCCGGAATGGCCGCTCCGCTGTCGGTCGGCGGCGCCGTGGAGACCCTCACCAAGGCCCTCGCCGTGGAACTCGCCCCGGCGCGGCTGCGCGTGAACGCCGTCCGCTTCGGCCGGATCGACACCCCACTCCTGCGCTCGGCGGCGGGTCTCGACTCCGACGAAGCGATCGCCGCCGCCGGCTCGACCGCTCCCCTCGGCCGCTTCGGCACCGCCGAGGAAGCCGCCGCCTCGGCCCTCTTCCTGATGTCTAACAACTACGTCACCGGCCAGGTCATCACCGTCGACGGCGGCGAAACCCTCACCTGATCCGGGCCACCGACAGGGCTAGAACGGAGGCCGGTTGAAACCGGTGTGGAGGAGCCAGATCGCGCCGAACGCCGACGAGGGACGGTCGTTGAAGTCGCCACGCTCCGGTAGCGATTCCAGGAGGTCGAGAACGGCGGAGATGTGCCCGCACGCCGCGGCGCTCTCGATCAGCTGCTTGATCGGGTGCTCGCGCCGCGAGTGCGGTATGCCCTGGATCTTGGCATAGCCCCGGGCCAGTTCCCGGACGTCCTGATCGGTCGGCTTCTGGGGCCGGAATGGCGGCGTGCCCCGGTGGGCCAGCTCGACGAGTTCGTCGCCGATCGCCCAGTTGTGGTTCCCCCAGCTCTCCATCAGGTCGGCCCGTCCATGCTCGGCGAGGACTGTCAGCACCTCGTACGGGACGTCCCAGCCGGGCAGGCTCTGGAACTCACGGGCCAGGTCGAGGCGGCCGGTGCGCAGCAGGTACACCAGCCACTCCGCCGCCGAGAAGAAGCTGCCGCTCGGATGCCCGGCTCGGTCGTCCAGGAGGGCGCGCACGAGGTCGTCGCGTCCACACTCCAGCATCGAGTGCATGACGGCGACGTGGTCTTGCCAGGCGTTGGGCTCGATGGTGATGGACGCGCGGGCGTGCTGGAACCACTGCCCGGCGATGCCCGTCTCGCCCAGCGCCTGGCAGGCCGCGCCGAACGAGGCCGACCTGTCCGCATCGAACATCCTCTGGTCCACCGATGGGAACAGCGACTGGGCGAGGGAGAATGCGGTGCGGGCGGAACGGGTGTCCCCGGCCCGGGCGAGGATCACGGCGACGTCGGATGCCGCGGCGAGGCGGTCCGCCGGCTCGGGGATGTCACCGACCAGGGTCATCGCGGCCTCAGGCTCGCCGCGCCGGGCGCGCAGCCGGGCGGCGGCCCGGAGGTGATCGCCGATGTGGGAGCCCCAGCTGTACCGGTCGAGGTCGGCGAGCGAACCACGCGCCGCCTCGAACAGGTCGTCCACGCTCGCGGTGTTCGGAGGCGGCCACTCCACGGGCTCATCGCCGTCCATCTCCTCCAGCTCCTCGCGGTACTCGCGGAGGAGCTCGCCGTACTCGGAGTCCAGGACGTCGGCGGCGGTGAGGGCGTCGGGCAGCACGCGAAGTTCACCCCAGCGCACCGGCCAGGCGTGGCGCCGCCCGACTCCCCAGGCGAGGAGGGAGCCCAGTTCCTCCTCCCTGTCCTC
The DNA here is from genome assembly GCF_054775715.1 of Actinoallomurus acanthiterrae. Taxonomy (NCBI): domain Bacteria; kingdom Bacillati; phylum Actinomycetota; class Actinomycetes; order Streptosporangiales; family Thermomonosporaceae; genus Actinoallomurus; species Actinoallomurus acanthiterrae. The sequence goes on from NZ_BAAHCO010000001.1 coordinate 2,443,809, forward strand.
CGGAGCGATCACGGCGTCGGGCTGGAGGATCATCGCCCAGTTGTCCTCATCGAGAGCGAAGATCTGCCCCTCGAACTCCTCGGCGAGCTCGCCCTCCACCGGACGCGGGCCCGGCGGGACGTACAGGGAGTAGAAGTCGCCGATGACCTCGCCGGTCTCGACCCTGACGAACTGCATTACCACGTCGTCGAGCAGCACCAGCGTGTCAGCCGCACCCCAGTACACGGTGTCGGCGCCCCCGGCGAGCACGCTCCGGAGCAGCCGGGGGTTCGCCGGGTCGGCGAACGACCAGATCTCCGCGGACCCCTCGATGTTCAGGAAGGCGGCCTGTTCCCCGCCCGGAGCCCAGGCCCAGGCGTTGTGGTCACCCTCCCGGTCCCCCCACCCCGAATGCGGGACCTGGGCGCTGAAGACCAACCGGTCGTCGTCGAAGACGTGAACGCCTCCCGTCTCGGCGCTGCCCGTGGGAGGTGTCAGGACGGCCAGCCGGTTGATGGCGCGACCGGGCGCCCAGTGCAGCGAGACGGGCTCGCCGAGCTCGAAGGGGCCGCGGCGGATCCCCCCGGTGGACGCGTCGAGCAGGAACAGGCTGCGGCGAGTGACGGCGGCGACGAGACGCCCGTCCGGGCTGAGCCGGGCGAACTCGCCGGGGGCATACCAGACGACCTCGCGCGTTCCGGCGTCCACGCTGATGGCGTTGGCCCCGAACAGCCGGGTGCCATCGGGCGACCACACCGGGTCATCGATCCACTGCCCGACCTTCCAATCGCCGTCCCCGTTGTCGCGCCGGGCGAAGTCGTCCCGCACGGCCTCGGGCAGCCGGCGCGCCATCAGGTACGGGTGGTCCGTCTCCACGTGGTTGGGCAGCCAGCTCAGGTGGCCGCGATCCAGCGGGACGATACAGCCCTGGAGCCCGCCGTCGCCGTTGGTACCGCAGTGGAAGTAGACGCTGCGCCCGTCGGGAGAGAGCGCGAACTCCGACGGGCGGGAGTTACCGTCCGACGCGTCGATCGTGGCGAGCCGCTTGCCGTCGAAGGTCCAGACCCCCACCATGTTCGTGCGGTGGGCCATGGCGATGCGGGACGCGTCGGCCGACCACTGGATCGTGCGCTGATAGCCGGGCCATCCGATGCCGCCCTCGATGCGGCGCACGGTGTTGACGCACCGTCCGGTCGCGACCTCCCAGATCTGCAGGACGCCACCCGCGTCGTAGTCGTCGCCGACCCAGCTACCGGTGGCCAAATAGCGGCCGTCCGGGCTCATCGCGTGGGCAATGATCTCCGTGTCGTGGCCGTACGGTTGCGCGAGCCACGCCACATCGGCGTCAAGCAGCCGTCGGGTGGCCAGCCGGTGGGCGTCGGTCACGCCCTCGGCGCCCTCCAGCTCGGCCAGCCGGGCGCGCAGCGGCGGGGTGTCACGTTCGGGCGTGAAGGCCGACCAGTCAGCCCCGTCCAGGAGCGCGTACACCGCGCCAGAGCCCCGCGCCCCTGCCAACTCTGAAGCCGACAGGAACCGCCGAGGAGGCGCCGCGGCCGGAGGAGTGACGCCTTCTTCTCGCTCCAGCATGCCGATCAGTGCGTCTTCATCAAGGTACGGCGTGCGGAGCATCGCCTCGGTGCGGGGGATGGGCCCCCGTTCACCGGGGGCGAGAAAGATGAGGTCGGTCTCTTCGGTCACCTCGTCCGCCACCCGCGCGCCGAGCGCCTGAAGCCGCCGTATCGCAGACTCCCTCTCGATCTCCCAGAAATCCCCGTACAGCACGACCGTGCGCCCTCGCAGGTTCATGATCAACACACCTTATAGGCGGGAACCGGCATCGCCCGCGCAATGCGGAAAGCTCCGTTCGGCCGCTTCGGCACCGCCGAGGAAGCCGGCGCCACGGCCCTCTTCCTGATGGCCGACAACTACGTCACCAGCCAGGTCATCACCGTCGACGGCGGCGAAACCCTCACCTGACCCCGCGAGGGCGCTCGGGCGGGCCGGGACGAGAGAACCGGTCTCGTCCCGGCCCGGTCAGTGGGTCATGCCACTAGCGGGTGCCAGCCGTCGCGGTAGCGGACGCCATCGCGCCGGAGTCGGACCTCGTCGTGCCAGGCCCCGGGGACTGGTTCGGTCTGGACGAGTTCGGGTCGATCCACCACGACGCACACGTCCTCGCCGGGCCACCACCAGCCGCAGGAGCGCGTGAGCGCGGCCCAGTGGCCGAGGAGGTCGAGTTCGTCCGGCCCGTACCGGGCCAGCCCGAGCCGGTGCAGGGCGTCGTAGTAGGCCACCCACGCCGCTTCCTGCTGCCCGTACCAACACACCGGTACGGGTCCGCCGCCGGCCAGCGCGTTGCGGAGCGGGATGCGGAATCCGTGGGCGAGACTCCGGTCCAGTGCGACGCGGATGCCCTGGTGCAGCAGGACGCCCAGGGGAACGCCGAGCTCGAGTGCCTTCAGCGGTGGCACTTCGGGCCAGGGCTCGTTGTGCTTGCCCTTCCGCGCCGGCGACAGTTCGGGGTCGGCGTGGGAGACGCCGGCGCTGAGGGCGCCGCGCAGCTTGGACAGGTCCATGGCCAGATCACTGGCCAGTGGTGGTGTCCCCCGCAGACGAGGGTCGCGGATCCACGCGTAGAGCCGGTCGAGGGTGGGCAGTTCGGTGACAAGCGAGATCGCTTGAGCCGGAGAGTCGACCCATTCGAACCGGGGTCGTCGGCGAAGGATCTTCGCGTAGATCGCGGCCAGGCTGTGTTCGGCGGTCCGCCGATCGGCCGGCTGCGTGGACAGGCCGTGGTCAAGCCACTCCTGCCGGATCTTGATGGCTTCCTGCCACAGGCCGTGAGCTCTCTTGCCACGGAGGTCGGACACGGAAGCAGCGGCGTCATGGCGCCGCGTCAGCGCGCTCAACGCGCGTGGGCGTCGCCGCCCTTTCGGTTGGAGATCATGTCCCGATGATGACCCAGACTCCTCTGTAGGCGCAACCAGCCGACAGGGTCAGGATGCGCCTTAAGTAGGGGGTAGGGCGATGACGCTGCGCACTGATCTGACCGCATTGCTTGCCGACGCCGGCATCGTTGACGTGGACATCGACAAGGCCGTCGAGGACGAGCACGTGCGCTCGTCCGCATATCGCAAGGTGCTTGCGGTGATCGCTGCCGCACAGCGCCGTGACAATGACCGCGCGGTCGTTTCGGTGATCGTGCGTGATCCCGAGGGCTTGGTGTCCAAGACGGCAGTCGCCGAACTCGTGGACAGAATCGCAATGAAGACGGCTGACCCGACCGATTTCCGGCGTTGGGCGCTCGGGCTGATGCCGGAGATAGGGCGGCTCGCGACGGATGGGCATCGCAGCTTCCTGCACGGTCGTATCCATGATTGGACGATCTACTTGACCGTCATGACCGGCCGTACTCCGGCTGCTGCTGAGATGGCAAGCGCCACGGCGTGGATGCAACGCCGTATTGCCACTGAATCAACATCTCTGTCGGTACTCGCCATGCTCACCGAGGCGGGCCGCACAAGAAAGATACGGAACATCGCACGAAATCGTGCTGGTAGCCGCGCGGTTAGAAACGACGCTGGCTTACCCACCCGCAGGAGGGTCATGGAGGTCGGCGATCACGACCATCCGCTTGTGGTCGGTGGTCAGCGGCCGGCCGTCCTCGCCGTAGCCGGTCACCGCGGCGAATCCCGCTGTGAGTAGCCAGTCTCGTAGCTCGGGGAAGCCGAACAACCGCTTGACGAAGTTCACCCGGCGGGCGCGCCCGTCGCGGATGATCGTCCGTTCCGCATCGAACCGGCCGGTCAGTGCGTCCAAGTGATAACGGTCGACGAGCATGTCGCCGTTGTCCCGCGCCGCCACGACGCGTGACGGGGAGTACGAAGCGAGAAAGCTCGTCAGGTTGTCCAGGTCCATGGCCAGCCGGCCCCCTGGCCGCAGGGCACGGACGATCCCGTCCAGGACAGCGCGATTGGTGGTGTCGTCGAAGTATCCGAACGCAGTGGACCAGTTGATCACTCGGTCGAAGCGACCTGTCCACGGTATCTGGCGCATGTCGCCGGCCACGTACTCGACGCTCACTCCGGCGGCGGCCGCGTCGGCACGGGCCCGATCCAGGAAGACCGCCGAAGAGTCCAGGCCCGTGACCCGGCAGCCACGAGCAGCCAAGCGGTTGGCCAGGGCCCCGTGCCCGCAGGCCAGGTCCAGCACGGTCATGTCCGGTCGCAGATCCAGCAGACGCCAGACCAGCTCCGCGACGTCCTCGCCCGAGGAATCAACACCAGGGACAACAGGCCCGTGCGCCGCGAACTCGCTAGCGCCACGAGGCGCGGCAAAGAAGTGCAGATAGTCCTCGTCGTACATCGCTGCGGCGTCGAACAGGTCGCTCATACGGACGAACAGTAAAAGTGATTACCATCGACGGCAACGGCATTATGAACGTCCCCGACTTCGGCGGAGGCTCCAGAAGTACCTGCGGAGTCGGCGGCGGTGTCAGCGCGTGGTGATATTCATGGGCGGCATGGATGCTGATCACGCTGACCCTGCCGATCTGGATGCTCTCCGGGCGGCTTTCGACGTGGACTCGTGCGAACCGCCTCTGGGCTGGGAAGCGCTGCGTGCTTATGAAGCGGAGCACGGGATCGTGCTGCCCGAGCCGTATCGGACCTTCGCTGCGGAAATCTGCAACGGGTCTGCCGGGGGACCGCCGGACTTCGGACTCGTCCCGTTGGCGGAGATGCCCGAGGACTGGGGAGACGATCGCGGGCGCGTGCCGGCCGAACCGTTTCCGTTGACCGCGCCTTGGCTCTGGGAAGGAGACGAGGATGACCCGCGGTCGCCGGAAGAGATCGACAAGGCCCTTGGTCAGGTCTTCAATCACGGTTCGATCGTTCTGGGCACTGACGGCTGCGGCATGTACTGGCATCTCATCGTCACAGGGCCTCACCGCGGACATATCTGGAACATCACCGGCGAGGGCGCCGCTCCTTTCGGTGCCGAGTTCGGATTCACTACCGGGTCCCCTGGGTTCGTCGGATGGGTAACGCACTGGGCCGCCCAGAAGCCCTGGTTCGATGCCGCATGAGTGAAGCCTGAACCGCCTCGGTCGGTCGGTGTCCTACGCCCGCCCGAGTCACACGGCCAGCGCCGTGGGTGGGCGGGCGCGGTTCGGAGAGGCCTCGTAGGTGCGCCAGGCTTCGGCCAGGCGGCGTACGGCCTCGGTCAGCTCATCCGGTGGGGCGAGGAAGTGGACGCGGATGTACGCCGTGCTCTGGCCGGTCACGTCGAGTCCCTCGCCTGGCAGTACGGCGACGCGGTGGCGCATCGCGGCCTGGGCGAAGGACGCGCCGTCGCCGTGGGGCAGGCGGACCCACAGTGTCTGTCCGCCGCGTACGGGCGGAGCCTCCCAGTCGGGCAGCCGGTGGGCCAGTTCGGCGCGCAGGTGGTCGTGGCCGGCGAGGCGGTCGGCCGCGCGGCGCCGGCACAGAGCGTCGAGGTGGGGGAGCAGCTCGGCGGCGGCCAGCTGGGCGGGGATGTTCCCGCCTAGATCCTGTACGGCCCGCAGGCGCGCCAGCCGGTCGATGATCGGGGCGGGGGCCCGTACCCAGCCGATCCGTAGGCCGCCCCACACGATTTTGCTGAGCGAGCCGATCGAGATGACGGCGTCGCCGTACGCGGCCATCGGGGGCGGGATCTGCTCGCCGGGGAACGGTGGGTCGGCGACGACCTCGTCGTCGATCAGCGGCACTCCCGTGGCGGCGGCCGTCTCGGCCAGTCGCCTGCGTGCGAGGGCCGGGAGTACCGCGCCGGTCGGGTTGTGGAAGGTCGAGATGACGTACGCCAGGGCCGGGCGATGTTCGCGTACCGCGTGTTGGAATCCGTCCAGGCCGACCGGCAGGCCGCGGAGCACCGCCGCCTCGTCGCGGAAGGCCTCCAGGGCGCCCGGGTAGGTCGGCGCCTCGACGAGTACGCGGTCGCCCGGCCGGGTGAAGGCGCGGGCGAGCAGGGACAGTGCCTGCTGGGCACCGTTGGTGACGAGGATCTGGTCCGGGTCGGTCGGGACGCCGCGCAGCGTGTACCGGTCGGCGATCGCGGCGCGCAGCGTGGCGTGGCCGTACGGGTGGTAGCCGATGTCGCCGGTGGTCGCGGCCAGCTTGGGCAGGATCGCCTCGTACGCGCGTGTCAGCTCGGGCGGCGGGGCGTCCAGCGCGGCGCACGCGAGGAGGATCACGTCGTCGCGCGGTTCCAGCAGGTGGAGGAACACCGGCGCGCCGGTGGTCTGGTGGGCGACCTCCGACGGCGGCCCGGCCACCCGTGTGCCGCTGCCCTGGCGGCGGACGATCCGGCCCTCCTGGCGGAGCGCGTCGTACGCGGCGACGACGGTGCCGCGTCCCACGGCGAGGGTCGCGGCCAGGGCTCGGTCGGGCGGCAGCGGCGTGCCTGGGGGCAGGTCGCCGTCGTCGATCAGCCGCCGCAGCCGCGCCGCGAGCAGGACGTGCAGGGGTCCACGGCCGGCCGACCATCGGCCCAGCCTCTCGGCGATGTCAATTGGCTCCATATGCGGACCAATTATGCGGTATTGGCACTGGGGCCGTGGGCGGCCCCGGCCGAGGATGGAGGGTATGAACTCACCACACGACGTACCGCACCCCGAGACCAGGACCGTTCACACGCCCGTCGTGGAGGTGACGGGCAGCCGGCCGCTCGGAACGCCGATCTACCAGAACCACGTCTTCGCCTTCGATGACTCCGACGCGATGGCCGAGGCGTTCGGCGGCCCGGACGGCGCGTTCTTCTACAGCCGGCTCGGCAACCCGACCGTCCGGGCGCTGGAGGAGGCGGTGGCCGACCTCGAGGGCGGCGCCGCCGGGCTCGCCGCCGCCTCCGGGATGGGGGCCATCAACTCGGTGCTGCTGGCGCTGCTGCGTTCGGGTGACCACGTCGTCGCGCAGAACTGCCTGTACGGAGCGACGATCGCGATGCTCGACGACCTCGCCGAACGGTGGGGCGTCGAGGTGACGTACGTCTCCGGCGCCGACCCGGAGGAGGTCCGCGGCGCGCTGCGGCCGAACACCCGGCTGCTCTACCTGGAGACGATCGCCAACCCGACGACTCAGGTCGTGGACCTGCCCGCGCTGTTCGCCGTCGCGAAGGACGCGGGGGTGCTCAGCGTCGTCGACAACACGTTCGCGAGCCCGATCCTGTTCCGGCCGATCGCCCACGGTGCGGACATCGTCGTGCACTCGGCCACGAAGTACCTCGGCGGGCACTCGGACGTCCTCGGCGGCGTCGTGGTCTTCGCCACGGAGGAGCTCCACCGGAAGGTCTGGCACTACGCGGTCGAACTCGGCGCCTCGGCCGACCCGTTCGCCGCCTGGCTCACGCTGCGTGGCATGCAGACCCTGGCCCTGCGGATGCGGCGGCACTCCGACAACGCCCTCGACCTGGCCGCGCGGCTCGCGGATCACCCCGCGGTCGCGTCCGTCCGCTACCCGGGCCTGCCGGACCACCCGGACCACGAGCTGGCGTCCCGGCTCATGCCCGACGGCCACGGGGGAGTGCTCTCGTTCGACCTGACGGGCGGGCGCGAGGCCGGGAAGGTGTTCGCCGGAGCCGTACGGCTGGCCAGCCTGAGCCCGTCGCTCGGGACCGTCAAGACGTACGTCATGCACCCGGCGAGCACCTCCCACCGGCAGCTCACCGACGAGCAACTGCGGACGGCGGGCATCGGCGCCGGGACGATTCGGGTCACCGTCGGCATCGAGCACCCCGACGATCTGTGGGCGGACCTCGACCAGGCCCTGCGCAAGGCCGGCTGATGATCGGCGCGTACGGCCGGCGGTGACGGCCGCGCTCGAGCCGGCGCAAGGGGTCGACGGCGTCACAATCTGGGGCGAACCGGTGCTGACCTGCGGCGACGCCCTGACGTTTGCGCTTCGGTCCGGGAGATCCCGGGTACGCGAGGGGCATGCGCACCGTCGCCGGGAGGACCGACCGGATCGTGGTGATCGGCGCGGGACTGTCCGGACTGGCCGCCGCGCTCCACCTCGCCGGGCGGGGCCGGGGGGTCACCGTCGTCGAGCGGGCCCCGGTGCCCGGCGGGCGCGCCGGCCGCCACGACGCGCACGGCCATCACATGGACACCGGGCCGACCGTCCTGACGATGCCCGGAATCGTCGGCGACACGCTCGCGGCGGTCGGCGAGTCACTCGCCGACCGGCTGCCGCTGGTACGGCTGGACCCCGCCTACCGGGCCCGTTTCGCCGACGGGACCAGCCTCGACGTCCACACCGACGCCGAGGCGATGACCGAGGCGGTACGCGTCTTCGCCGGACCGGCGGAGGCGGCCGGCTACCGGCGGCTCCGGCGCTGGCTGACCCGGCTGCACGAGGTCGAGTACGCGGCGTTCATCGCGGCGAACGTCGACTCACCGCTCGGCCTGCTGACGCCCCGGCTCGCACGGCTCGCGGCGCTCGGCGGGTTCGGCCGGTGGGACCGGGCCGTCGGACGGTTCCTCCGCGACGAGCGGCTCCGCCGGATCTTCACCTTCCAGGCGCTGTACGCCGGTCTGGCGCCGCGCCGGGCGCTCGCTCTCTACGCAGTGATCGCGTACATGGACACCGTCGGCGGCGTGTACTTCCCGCTCGGCGGGATGCGGGCGCTGCCCGACGCCCTGGCCGGCGCGGCGGCTGACGCCGGCGTCGCCTTCCGGTACGCGACGGCGGTCGCGTCCCTGGAGCGCCGGGGCCGTCGCGTCACCGCCGTACGCACCGAGCGAGGCGAACGGCTCGCGTGCGACGCGGTCGTGCTCAGCTGTGACCTGCCGGAGGCGTACCGGCTCCTGGGCGGGACACCACGCCGCCCGTGGCGGCTGCGGTTCGCGCCCTCGGCGGTCGTGGCGCACCTGGCCGCACCCGGCGCCTGGGCGGGGACCGGCCACCACACTCTCCTGTTCGGCCAGGCGTGGGAGGCGGCGTTCGACGACCTTGTCCGCGACGGCCGCCTCATGCGCGACCCGTCGCTACTGCTGACCCGGCCGACCGCCACGGACCCGTCCCTCGCACCGCCCGGACGGCAGCTGGTGTCCCTCCTCGCCCCCGTCCCCAACCTGAACGACGGCCCCTTCGACTGGGACCGCGCCGGCCCGGCGTACGTGGCCGAACTCATCGACGTGGTGGCGGGCCGCCTCGGCTTCGCCCCCAGCACCGTCGACACACTGCACGTCCTCACGCCCGCCGACTGGCGACGGCAGGGACTGGCCGCCGGGACACCGTTCAGCCTGGCGCACACCTTCCCCCAGACCGGACCGTTCCGTCCCGCGAACCTGCCACGCACGGCCGACAACGCGGTACTGGCAGGCTGCGGCACCGTCCCCGGCGTCGGCGTCCCCACGGCCCTACTGTCAGGCCGTCTCGCCGCGGACCGCATCACCGGCGTCTTGGCGGGCCGTACGCGCCGTGCCGTCATCGGCCCGGACCATCGGCGTGTCCCCGATCCCGCGAGCGACCGCCGATGACGGACCTTGCCCGGCGCGCTGGAGAAGACGGCTGCCCGAAGACGGCGGCAAGCCGCCGTGAACTCGACGCCGCGGGGATCACCGATCCCGCGCTCCAGGCTGCCTACGTCCGCTGCCGTGCGCTCAATGCCCAGCACGGCCGGACCTACTTCCTCGCGACGCGGTTGCTGCCGCCCTCCCGGCGGCCCGCCGTGCACGCGCTGTACGGCTTCGCCCGGTACACCGACGACCTCGTCGATGAGCCCGCGGCCCACCACGGCCCCGACCAGGTCGCCGCCCTGCTCGACGACGTCGCTGACGCGCTCACCGTCGGGCTGCGGACGGGTCGCAGCGACCATCCGGTCCTGGCAGCCGTCGTCCACACCGCGACCATGTTCGGCATCCCCGGCGGCCTGTTCGTCGCGTTCCTGCGTTCCATGCGGATGGACCTCAGCGTCACCGCCTACCCGACCCGGGCGGCGCTGCGCGAGTACATGTACGGGTCCGCCGAGGCCATCGGCCTGCAGATGCTGCCCGTACTCGGCACGGTGGGCGACCCGTCCGAGGCCGCGCCCCGCGCCGCCGCCCTCGGACGCGCCTTCCAGCTCACCAACTTCCTGCGCGATGTCAGCGAGGACCTCGACCGCGGCCGGGTGTACCTGCCCGCCGACGAGCTCGCGGCGTACGGCGTCGACCGCGAGCTACTCGGCTGGTGCCGGCGTACGGGCCGCGTCGACCCGCGGGTGCGACGCGCGCTGGCGGACCAGGTCGGCCGTACCCGCGCGGTCTACCGGCTGGCCCGCCCGGGGATCGCGCTCCTGGACCCGGCCGCCCGGTCCTGTGTCGCCACCGCATGCGCGCTGTACGCCCGCATCCTCGACGGGATCGAGGACAACGACTACAACGTCTTCGCCGGCCGGATCACCGTCGGTACCGGTCGGCGCCTCGCCCTCGCCGGCACCGCGTTCACCCGCGCCCTGGGGGTCCGCACCGTCCACGGCCGGAGGGGATGACCGTGGACCATCTGCGTTACCTGCTGCTGCTGGCCGGCTGCCTGGCGGTCACATTGCCCCTGGAACCATCCGCCCGCGTCTACCGGCGACCGGCCCGCCTGGCGCGCGCCGTACTGCCGGTCGCGGCGGTCTTCCTCGCCTGGGACGCCGTGGCGATCGCGGCCCGCGTCTGGTGGTACGACCCGCGCCACCTCGTCGGCGTCACGCTGCCGCTGTCAGTGCCGCTGGAGGAGGCGCTGTTCTTCCTCGTCGTCCCCGTATGCGCGGTCCTGACCCTGGAGGCCGTACGGCGCCTGTCCTCGGTCCTGCGCCGGGCCCCGCACCCCTCGGAGCCAGGACGATGACCGGGTCCGAGGCACCGCGCTGCCCTCGGAACGGCGACGATGACCGGGTTCGGGCGCGCCGTGCCGCCGTCGGAGCCGGGGCGCGTGCCCTTGGGCACGGCTGCTGTCGGAGCGGGGGCGTGCACGGATTCGGGGGCGTTGTGCTGCCGCCGAAGCCGGGATGGATGACGCCGGGGACCGTGGCGCTGTCGGAGCGGGGACGATGACCGGGTTCGGTGTGCGCCGTGCCACCGCTGGAGCCGGGACGGGCGCCCCTGGCCATGGCTGCTGTCGGAGCGGGGGCGATGTGAGCATTCGGGGATGTTGCGCTGCCGTCAGAGCCGTGACGGCTGACGCCGGGCAGCATGCTACGGCCGGCGCGGGAACGATGAGCGGGTTCGGGCGCACGACGCTGTTGCCGGGGCCGGGGCCGGGGCCGGGGCCGGGGCCGGGGCGATGACCGGCCTCGGATACACCGTTCCGGCGCTGCTGGCGGTGCCCGCCGTGGTCGCCGTCGAGCGCTGGTGGCTGCGCACGGGGCTGTTCCGCCGCCCGGCCTACTGGCTCACGATGGTCATCGTCTTCGGTTTCCAGATCGTCGTCGACGGCAGGCTGACGACGCTGTCCGCGCCCGTCGTCGTGTACGACCCCCACGCCATCACCGGGCTGCGTTTCCCATTCGACATCCCCGTCGAGGACTTTCTGTTCGGCTTCGCCCTCGTCACGGCCACCCTGCTCGGCTGGGAGTACGGGCGACCGGAGAACGGGCGACCGGAGACGCGTCGATGACCGGACTCCCGGACGTGTCCGGCGCGTTCGACCGCCACGCCGCGGCGTACGACCGGCTCGTCGGCGCGAACCCCGGCTACCACGCCGACCTGCGGCGCGCCGCCCGCGCGTTCGCCCTGTCGGCAGGCGGCACGGGGGCTCGGCTGCTCGACCTCGGCTGCGGTACGGGCGCCTCCACCGCCGCGCTGCTGGCCGCCGCCCCGTACGCCGAGATCACCGGTGTGGACGCCTCGGCCGGGATGCTCGCCCGGGCCCGCGCCAAACCGTGGCCCGCGACCGTGCGGTTCGTCCGCGGCCGGGCGGAGGAGCCACCGGTCGCCGGGCCGTTCGACGGCGTCTTCGCCGCCTACCTCATCCGCAACCTCGCCGACCCGGACGCGGTCCTCGCGGTGCTCCGGGCACTGCTGCGCCCCGGTGGCGTCCTCGTCGTCCACGACTACGCGCTGCGCGACGGGCCGGTCGCGCGGCTGGTGTGGCACGCCGTCTGCTGGGGCGTCATCATCCCGGCCGGCCGACTGGCCACGGGCGACGCACGCCTGTACCGCCATCTGTGGCGCAGCGCCCTCGACTTCGACTCCCCGGAGGGCTTCGCCGACCGGCTGCGCCGCGCGGGGCTCACCGGCGTACGGATCCGTACGGCCGGCGGCTGGCAGCGCGGCATCGCCCACACGTTCCGCGCGGAGGTGTCGTCGTGAGTCGAGACGCCGGGTGTGCGCATGCCTTTTGGGTGGAGGTGTCGTGGTGAGCCGTGACGCCGGGTGTGCGCATGCCTTTTGGGTGGAGGTGTCGTGGTGAGCCGTGACGCCGGGTGTGTACGCGTTTCGGGCGGGGGGTGCTGGTGTGGGCCGTGACCACGGGTGCGTGCGCATCTTCCGCGCGGGGGTGCCGTGGTGAGCCGAGACGCCAGGTGTGCGCACATCGTCCGGGCGGAAGTGCCGTCGTGACCACAGGCGTGTGCACACCTGCGGTGGGGAGGTGCTGGTGTGAGCCGTGACCGCTGGCGTGTGCACACCTTTCGCGCGGAGGTGCTGGTGTGAGCCGCGACCGCAGGCGTGTGTTCCACCCGGCGTCGCAGGGGCGCCCGCACGCCGACGGGCTGGCCGAGCGGCCGCGCGCCGTCGTCGTCGGAGGCGGGATAGCCGGGCTCACCGCCGCCACCGCGCTCGCCGAGCGTGGCGTCGCCGTCGACCTTTACGAGCGCGAGGGCCACCTGGGCGGGCGGGCCGGGGGCTGGAGCACGACCCTGCCCGATGGCGCGCGTGTCGGTATGAGCCGAGGCTTTCACGCCTTCTTCCGGCAGTACTACAACCTGCGCGCCCTGCTGCGCCGCACCGATCCGCACCTCGCCGGGCTGGTCGCGGTGCCGGATTACCCGCTGCGCGACGCGGCCGGGCGCGTCGACACGTTCCGCGGCCTGCCGGCCACCCCGCCCTGGAACGCCCTCGCCTTCGCCCTCCGCAGCCCGACATTCAGGGCACGGGACCTGCTGCGCTTGAACGCCCGCGCGGCGCTCCCGCTCCTGAACGTCACGGTGCCCGGCACGTACCGGGAGCTGGACCACCTCGACGCCGAGGAGTTCCTGGCCCGGCTGCGCTTCCCGGCCGCCGCCCGGCACCTGGCGTTCGAGGTGTTCTCCCGCAGTTTCTTCGCTCCATCGGACCGGCTGTCCGCCGCCGAACTGGCCGTGATGTTCCACCTGTACTTCCTCGGCTCGGCTGAGGGCCTGCTGTTCGACGTGCCGCGCCGTCCGCTTTCGGAGCTGTGGGCGTCGGTGGCCCACCACCTGACGGAGCTCGGCGCGCGGGTGCACACCGGCACCCAGGTCGGCGCCGTCCGTCCCCTGGCGAACGGCTTCGTGGTGGAGGTGGGGCACACCGTCCACGCGGGGCACACCGTCTATGCGCGGCACACTGTCCACGCGGAACACACTGTCCACGCTGGGCGTACGGTCCGCGCCGACGCGGTCGTGCTGGCTCTCGACGTGCCCGGTCTGCGTGACCTCGTCGCGGCCTCCCCGGAGCTCGGCGACCCGGAGTGGCGGCGGCGCGTCGCCGCCCTGGCCACCGCGCCGCCGTACCTCGTGCGCCGCCTCTGGCTCGACCGGCCGGTCGCGTCGCAGCGGCCGGCGTTCCTGGCCACCGGCGGCCTGCCGCCCCTCGACAACGTGAGTGTGCTGAACCGCTATGACGAGGAGGCCGCGTCGTGGGCCCGCTCCACCGGCGGGGCCGTCGTGGAACTGCACGCCTACGCGGCGACCGGCGCGCGGGAGGCGACCTCCGCGCGCCTGCTACGACGTCTCCGTGAGGTGTATCCCGAGACGAGGCAGGCGCGGGTGGTCGGCGACCTGGTCGAATGGCGGCAGGACTGCCCGCTGTTCGCGCCGGGCACGTTCGCCGGGCGGCCCTCGGTGGCCGGGCCGGTGCCCGGCCTCGTGCTGGCCGGCGACGGCGTCCGCGTCGATCTGCCCGTCGCTTTGATGGAACGCGCGGCCACCACCGGCTGGCAGGCCGCCAACCGGCTCCTGGCCCGCTGGGGCCTGGCCGGGCATCCGCTGACCACCGTCCCGCTCCAAGGTCGCCTGGCGCCCTTCCGCGCCCTGGCGCGGATCGGCTGATTGGACTACCAAGTCCAGAAGGTCCTACCGTCGACCCATGGCACTCACCGCGAAGGGCCGGGCGACCAGGCAGCGCATCATCGAGGGCGCGGCGACGACCCCGCAGGTGTGACGCTCGACGACATCCGGGCCATCACCGGCACCAGCAAGAGCCAGATCTTCCACTACTTCCCGAACGGCAAGGAAGAGCTTCTTCTCGCCGTCGCACGGTACGAGGCCGACCGTGTTCTCGATGACCAGCAGCCGCACCTCGGCGCCCTCGCCTCCTGGGCGGCCTGGAAACGCTGGCGGGACGCGGTCGTCGCGCGCTATCGAGCACAAGGGAGGAACTGCCAGCTGGGGGCGTTGATGGGCCAGGTCGGGAGCACCCCGGGCGCGGCCGAAGTGGTCACCACGCTCCTCGCCCAGTGGCACGCCCACGTCGAGCGGGGAATCACCGACATGCAGGCCGTCGGCCTGGTGCGCGGCGGCCTTCATCGCGGGCATCCAGGGCGGCGTCCAGGTGCTCCGCTCCACGGGGAGCACCGAACACCTGGAGGCGACGCTGGACACCCTCATCGACCACCTGCGAGGCGCCTGATCAAGTTTGGACTTGCCGGTCCAAAATCGACGTATCAGCGATCGCCGTACCCGCGATCGACATAACCGGGTAACCCGCGGTCGATGTAGTCCGCGATCGACGTGGGTGCCCGCAGGGCCGTCCCGGTCCGTCGTTCCCGTCAGGACGGCCCGGCGCGTAGGGCGTACCGGCGTTCGGCGTAGGCGAGGTCGTCGCGCCACAGTCGCCTCGCCGCGCGCCGCATCATCGGGCGCAGCACAGGGGACGCCAGCCGCGCGACCGCGAACCCGGGACGGTCCGAAGTGGCGATCGCCGCCTCGATCACCGCGGTACGGGGGCGGCCGTCGCGGCCGGGCCCCAGCGGGGTGGCGTGCGTCTCCACCACGCTGCCGACGCCCTCGCCGTCGACGATGCGCATCACCACCGTCCGAAGATCCGGGCTGGTGAACTCCGCCAGCACCGGCACGCCCAGGCGCGGCCCCACCCGGTACGTCACCTCCACCAGGAACCGGTCGTCCCCGGCGTCGGCGCGCGGGGCCTGGACCACGCGCAGCCGGGCGAAGGAGTACGGGTGGAACCAGGCGCCGTGCCACGGGTCGAGCCGGTTGGCGACCACGTCCTCGGGCTCGCAGACCCCGACCGCCCGGATCACGGCGGTGACACCGCGCTCCAGGCGCGGGCGGGCCGGTAGGACCGGCCAGGGCAGCGGTACCTCACCCGCCTGGTCGAGCCGGACCCAGACCAGGACGCCGTCGTCGTGGCAGGGCAGTGGCCGCCAGCCCGGCCCGCCCTCCGGGGGCAGCCGCAGGCCGTGCCACCGGCACACCAGGTCCCCGCACACCACCCGTGCGCCGGCCAGCGGTGCTCCCAGGTGCGGGCACGCTCCCGGACCGGCCGCCACCGCGCCCGACCCGCCCCGCCAGAGCACCAGCTCCCGCCCGAGGACACGGAGCCCGGCCGGGCGGTCGGCCCGTATGTCGCGGCTCGCGGCGACCGCGAACCAGTTCCCGGCGGGCCGCGCCTGCGCCCGCTTCAGCGCCGCCGCGATCACGGCCGGATCGGCGTCGCCGACCGTCGGCTCCTGTTCCGCCCAGCGCACGCGCGGCCGTGACCGTACCGGCCACCGCGCCGGCCGTCGTACCTGGTCATCGCGGTCCGCCACCCGTGCCCCCTCCGGCGTTCTCCCCGTCCCGGCCCCGCCCGAACCGGAGACCTGCCCGGCGGCGGACGTGGTCGGCGGCTTCTGCGCCGGAGGCGCGGCACGGCGCCAGGGCCGCTCGCGGCCGGCCGCAAGCGCAGGCCCGGCCCTGGGAGGCGCCCCGCGACGGCCCGGCCCCCGGAAGCGCAGCGCGGTGGCCCGGCCGCGCTCGCGGCCGACCGCGTGCGCCGACCGCGGTCGGGTCGAGGCTGGACGAGTGCCCTATCCGTTCGGTTATAGATGCCTTACCTGTCGTTTAGGGGTGCATAGGGGCAGGTGTGGCGGGAAGGTGGGCGTTCTCGGTCAGGCAGCGGCCGGGATACCGACCAGCCCTAATCTCGTTGGGACCATCTCAATGCTCTTGGACGTCGCGTGGATGAATCACGCAGAATGCCAGAAGGCCGACCCGGAGCTGTTCTTCCCGATCGGCAATCCCACCCCGGGCCAGGTGGCCGAGGCGCGTGCGGTCTGCGAACGGTGCCCGGTGCGCGCCGACTGCCTGAACTACTCGCTGGAGACCGCGCAGCGGCACGGCATCTGGGGCGGGACCGACGAGGAGGAACGCCGGCTCATGCGGGCCAAGGGCAGATCGCACTCGGGGATGAGATAGCAGTCAATGCCGAAGGACCGGCCAGACGCTCAGAACGTCCGACCGGTCCTCCAGAGCCCGGCCTCAGCGCCGGAACACGGCGGCCGGCGAAACGGCCTGCGGCATCCGTACCCGGGCGATCACGGCGAACGCCACGCCCAGCACCGCCGGGAACCACGCCCACGCGGGCTCGAGGACGAGCACCTGGGTCAGGACCGCGCCGATCATGAGACCGATGAGGCCGAGCGCGGCCCAGGCGGCGAGGCGGGGGATGAGCAGGCCGATGGCGCCGGCGGCCTCGACGGTGCCGGTGACGTAGCGGAACCACTGGCCCCAGCCGATCTTCGCGAACGTCTCGACCGCGTCCCGCTGCCCGGCGAACTTCGGCGCGGCCGAGGCGATCAGCAGGAACGCGGCCAGCAGGATCTGGATCGTCCACAGCGCGATGGTCGCCGCGCGCTTTCCGGTCGTACGGGGGGCGGCGAAGGTGTCGGTGGCGAGCATGGCGTCTTCTTCCTTTCGAAGGCGTACGGGAACGCGGACGAGACCGGGTGCGCCGCGGCCGCCGGCTGCGGTCGCCTCGCCGGGGTTCACGGAGCGTCTCTCCCGGCCTCTGCTCACGCGTCGAACGGCGGATCCCCGAATCGACACCCGGTCGAAGATTTTTTTTGAGGAGGATCTCGGGGCATGCCCGCCCCGCTTTCATCCGCCGTGGACAGGTCGGTAGAAAAAAGTTCTACTTGCGTGTCGATCCGGCCGGGGTCTGTTCGACGCGTGAGCAGAGGCGGGGAAGAGCCGGCCGGACCGTACGGCGACCGCCTCCCGAACAGCAAGGAGAACGACGATGCGGTTTCTGCTGATGACCAAGGACGACGGGCAGTCGGCGGGCGGTCCGCCGGACGAGAAGCTCATGGCCGAGATGGGCGCGTTCATCGACGAGATGACCCGCGCGGGCGTGCTGCTGGCGACCGGCGGGCTCAACCCGCACGGCACCTACATCAAGTCCGAGGGCGGCAAGATCACCGTCACGGACGGGCCTTTCACCGAGGCGAAGGAGGCCGTCGTCGGCTTCGCCCTCATCGAGGTCCGTACGAAGGAGGAGGCCATCGAGCTGTCCAAGCGGTTCTGGCAGCTCGTCGGGGACGGCGAGGGCGAGATCCGCGAGGTGTTCGGCCCGGCCTAACAGGAAAAGAGGGACAGGCGTTCCCCGGGAGGGCCACGGCCCCGCATCCCGACACGGGTGCGGGGCCGTGCTCATCTCGGCAGGGGTCATGCCCAGTCCTCGCCCCAGCGGCGACGCGCGGGCCGGCGGCCGGGTTGCGCCGGCGATGGTGGCAGTGCTCTGATCGGCCAAGTGACGGCAACCGAGGTGCACCGGACGATCGACGCCATCTGGCGGCTGGAGTCCGCGCGGATCATCGCCGGGCTCACCCGCATGATGCGCGACGTCGGTGTGGCCGAGGAGCTCGCGCAGGACGCTCTCGTCGCCGCCCTCGAGCAGTGGCCGGAGTCCGGCGTCCCGGACAATCCCGGCGCCTGGCTCATGGCCACCGCCAAGCACCGGGCGATCGACCGCATCCGCCGCGACAAGCGGCTGGAGCTCAAGCAGCAGGAGATCGGCCGGGATCTCGAGACGCGCCCCGACCCGACCGACGCCGAGCTTGAGGCCGCACTCGAGGAGGATCTGGGCGACGATCTGCTGCGCCTGATGTTCATCTCCTGCCATCCGGTGCTCTCCACGGAGGCGCGGGTCGCGCTCACGCTCCGGCTGCTGGGCGGGCTGACGACGGACGAGATCGCCCGGGCGTTCCTCGTCCCCGAGGCGACCGTCGCCCAGCGGATCGTCCGGGCGAAGCGGACCCTCGCCGCGAAGAAGGTCCCGTTCGAGGTGCCGCCGGAGGACGAGCGGGCGGCTCGGCTGTCCTCCGTCCTGGAGGTCCTCTACCTGATCTTCAACGAGGGCTACTCCGCGACGGCCGGCGACGACTGGACGCGGCCCGCGCTCTGCCAGGAGGCCCTGCGGCTCGGCCGGGTCCTGGCCGAGCTCATGCCGCAGGAGCCGGAGATCCACGGCCTCGTCGCCCTGATGGAGATCCAGGCCTCACGCCTGACCGCGCGGGTCGGACCGTCCGGGGAGCCGATCCCGCTCCTGGATCAGGACCGCGCGCGGTGGGACCGGCTGCTCATCCGCCGTGGCTTCGCGGCGCTCCTGCGGGCGGAGGAGATCGGCTCGGGGTTCGGCCCGTACGTGCTGCAGGCCGCGATCGCCGCCTGCCACGCCCAGGCGCACACGGCGGAGGACACGGACTGGGCGCGCATCGCCACCCTGTACGAGGCGCTGGGAAAGGTCGCGCCGTCCCCGGTGGTGGAGCTGAACCGCGCCGTCGCGGTCGCGATGGCGTACGGCCCCGACCGCGGCCTGGAGATCGTCGAGGGGCTGACCGGGGAGCCGGCGTTGAAGGGGTACCACCTGCTGCCGAGCGTGCGCGGTGATCTCCTGGAACGGCTCGGCCGGCGCGACGAGGCCCGTGCCGAGTTCGAGCGCGCGGCGTCACTGACCCGCAATGATCGCGAGCGCACAGTGCTCCTCGACCGGGCCGCCGCCTGCGGCCCGGCGGAGTGACCGGGCCGAACGCGGCGCCCCCCGGTCAGGGCAGGGCGCATGCGTGCGGTACGCCGTTCACGCCACGTGGCCGGCGATGGTTCGGCCAGGCGCGTTCCTCTCCGAGGATGGTCCTCTCTGGAGGAACCCGTCAGCCGTGACCCGAATCAGGATTTCGCGTCGGCGGCCGGTCCGCTCCGCGTGTTCGTGATCTCGAAGTCGATCCGGTCGTCGTGGGCGGTCACCCGGACTTCGTCGCCCGGGTTGAGCCGGCCGCCGAGCAGCAGGCTGGACAGGCGGTTGTCGACCTCCCGCTGGATCGTGCGCCGCAACGGCCGCGCCCCGAACTCCGGCTGGTAGCCGCGCCGCGCCAGCCAGTCCACCGCCTCCTTGGTGAACTCGATCGACAGATCCTGGGCGCGCAGACGGCGGCGGGTCTCGTCCAGCAGCAGGTCGGTGATCTGCCGCAGCTGCTCGGCGTCGAGGCGGCGGAAGACGATGATCTCGTCGATGCGGTTCAGGAACTCCGGCCGGAACGCATCCCGCAGCCGCCGCATGACCCGGTCGCGCAGTGACCCGTCCTCTCCGTCCCGGCCGTCGGAGAAGCCGGTGGCGAGCCCGCCGGTGCCGATGACCTCGGAACCGAGGTTGCTGGTCATGATGATGACGGTGTTGCGGAAGTCGACCGTACGGCCCTGCGCGTCGGTGAGCCGCCCGTCGTCGAGCAGCTGCAGCAGCACGTTGAAGACGTCCGGGTGCGCCTTCTCGATCTCGTCGAGCAGCACGACGGAGTACGGGCGGCGGTGCACGGCCTCGGTGAGCTGGCCGGCCTCCTCGTACCCGACGTAGCCGGGAGGCGCGCCCATCAGGCGGCTGACCGTGTGCCGTTCCTGGAACTCGCTCATGTCGAAGCGCACCATGCGGTCCTGGCTGCCGAACAGCGCCTCAGCCAGCGCGCGGGCCAGTTCGGTCTTGCCCACGCCGGTCGGCCCGAGGAACAGGAAGCTGCCGATCGGCCGGTTCGGGTCGCCGAGCCCGGCGCGGGACCGGCGTACCGCCTCGGCGACCGCGACGACCGCCTCGTCCTGGCCCACCACCCGCTGGTGCAGGTGCTCCTCCAGCCGGATGAGGCGCTCGCGCTCCTCCACGGTGAGCTGCGCGACGGGGATCCCGGTGATCCGCGAGACGACCTCGGCGATGTCCTCGGGGGTGACCTCGGGCACCGAGCCGGTGCCCCCGCCACCGGCCGAGGTGGCGACGTGCCGTTCGAGCTCGGCGATCTCGTCACGGAGCGCGGCGGCCTTCTCGTACTTCTCGTCGGCGACGGCCTGGTCCTTCTCACGACGGCGCTGGTCCAGCTCCTCCTCGAGCCGTCGTACGTCGCGGCCGGGCGTCTTGGTGCGCAGCCGCACGCGGGCGCCGGCCTGGTCGATCAGGTCGATCGCCTTGTCCGGCAGGAACCGGTCGGTGAGGTAGCGGCTCGACAGGTCGACCGCCGCGACCAGCGCCTCGTCGGTGAACCGGACCTGGTGGTGGGCCTCGTACCGATCTCGCAGCCCGCAGAGGATCCCGATGGTGTCCTCGGAGCTCGGCTCGGGCACCAGGATCGGCTGGAAGCGGCGTTCGAGCGCGGCGTCCTTCTCGATGTTCTTGCGGTACTCGTCAACGGTCGTCGCGCCGATGACGTGCAGCTCGCCGCGGGCCAGGGCGGGTTTGAGCATGTTCCCGGCGCTCATGCCGCCCTCGGCCCCACCGGCCGTCACCATCGTGTGGATCTCGTCGATGAACACGATGATCTCGTCGCCGTGCGAGCTGATCTCGTCGACGACCTTCTTCAGCCGCTCCTCGAAGTCGCCCCGGTAGCGGGTGCCGGCCACCAGCCCGGTCAGGTCCAGCTGGATCAGCCGCTTCCCCCGGACGGTCTCGGGGACCTCGCCGTCGGCGATGTGCTGCGCGATGCCCTCGACGATGGCGGTCTTGCCCACCCCGGGGTCGCCGATCAGGACGGGGTTGTTCTTCGTCCGCCGGGACAGCACCTCGATCGTCTGCTCGATCTCCTCGTCGCGGCCCACGACCGGGTCGATCTTCCCCTCGGCGGCCAGCGCGCTGAGGTCGCGCCCGAACTCGTCCAGCGTCGGCGTGTCGGACGGGGGACGCGCGGCGGCGGCGCCGGGCGGGCCGCCGCTCAGGGAGCCACCGCTCAGCGTGCCGCCGCCCACCGCCGACTGCAGCGACTCCGGCGTGATCCGCGCGCCGTGCAGCAGCCGCCCGGCCGGCGACTCGGGGTTGACCGCGAGCGCGAACAGGATGTGCTCCGGGCCGATATAGGAGGACGCCACGGCGCGGGAGACCTGGTGGGCGTCCAGCAGCGCGCGCTTGGCCGAGGGGGTGAGCTGCGCGGAGGTCTGACGGGCCGGGCCGCGGCGCACCTCCTGTTCGACCTGGCGGGCGAGCGCCTCCGGGTCGGCGCCGGCGCGGGCCAGCAACTGCCGTGTCACCTCCTGGCGGGTCGCGGCCCACAGCAGGTGATCGGTGTCCAGGTCGGGGCTGCCCCATTCGGCCGCCTTGACGGCGGCGTCGCGCACGAGTTCGCGGGCGCCTTCGGTCATGAAGCGCGCGATGTTCACGCGGTTCGCTGGCCGTTTCGGCATTCCCGCTCCGAAGAATCGGGCCAGGAACTCCTCGAACGGGTCCGCCCCCCCGCCGCCGTACACTCCTTCGGACATCTCATGACCTCCTCACCAGGCGAGACCCCGGCGTGATCGGATCCGGCGTGCCACCCCTACCCGAGGCGGCGGTGTGAAACGCGTGGGGTCAGCGGTAGTCCTCGTCGAGGCGCGGAGTGGTGGTCCGCTGTTCGACGACGTCCGCCTCGTTGGCGTCGAAGGGGATCTCCTCGGCGGGGGACGGCTCCTCGTCTTCGTCATCCCGCAGATGCTGCTCGATGAAGTCGGCCTCGGGCTCCTCGATGCCCGGATTCTCGTCCGGAACCGGGTCGGCGTGGACGACCTCCCCCGGAGGCGCGGGCTGTCCGCGGTCCGGAAGGTCACGCTCGGTCATCGGAACTCCTCCTTAAGGAGCTTGTCGGGGGTGATGGGCAGGTCGCGTACGCGCCGGCCCGTGGCGTGGAAGACCGCGTTGGCGATCGCGGCGGCGGTGCCGACGATGCCAATCTCCCCGATGCCCTTGGCGCCTATGGGGTTGAGGTGCGGATCGTCCTCGTCGATCCAGACGGCCTCGACGTCGGGGACGTCGGCGCAGGCGGCGACGTGGTACTGGGCGAGGTCGTCGGTGAGGAAGTCACCGAACCGCTCGTCGACGACGGTCTCCTCCATGAGGGCCATGCCGAGGCCCATGGTCATGCCGCCGATGAACTGGGAGCGGGCGAGGACCGGGTCGACGATCCGCCCGGCCGCGAACACGCCGAGCAGCCGCGACACGCGCACCTCGCCCGTGTCCGCGTCGACGCGGACCTCGGCGAACTGCGCCCCGAACGCGTGGCGCGCGAGCTTTGAGTCGGCTTCGACGTCATCGGTGGTGTCGCCGCTGCCGTGCTCGCCGTCCTTCAGCAGTCCCTCGCACGCCTTCACGACGGCCGAACCCCAGGACGCGGTGCCCATCGAGCCGCCCGCGAGCGGGGCCCTCGGCAGCGCGCTGTCACCGACCTCGACCCGCACCCGGTCGGGGGAGACGCCGAGGGTCTGCGCCGCGATCCGGGTCAGCGCGGTACGGGAGCCGGTGCCGATGTCGGCGGCGGCGATCCGGACCACGAAATCGTCCCCCTCGGCCGTGGCCTCGGCCTTCGCGGCGCTGCGCCGGGCGGGGTACGTCGAGGCTGCGACGCCGGTGCCGACGAGCCACCGGCCGTCCCGGCGGCCGCCCAGACCGCGGTGGCGGGGATCCCAGCCGAAGCGGTGGGCCCCCTCCCGCAGGCAGGCGATCAGGTTGCGGGAGCTGAACGGCAGCCCGCTCTCCGGCTCGGTGTCGGGGTCGTTGATGACGCGCAGCTCGATGGGGTCCATCCCGGCGGCGTGGGCGAGCTCGTCCATGGCCGATTCCAGGGCGAACATGCCGGGGCACTCGCCGGGCGCGCGCATCCACGACGGCGTCGGCACGTCCAGCCGGACCAGCCGGTGCGTGGTCCGCAGGTTGGGCGTCGCGTACATCATCCGCGTCACCGCCGCGGCCTGCTCGGCGAACTCCCGTACCGTCGAGGTCTGCTCGACGACGTCGTGGGCCACGGCGGTGAGCCGTCCCGCGGCGTCCGCGCCCAGCCGCAGCCGCTGGATCGTCGGCGTGCGGTACCCGGTGACGTCGAACATCTGCTGCCGCGTCACCGCGACCTTGACCGGCCGGCCCGCAGCCCGCGCGGCGAGGGCGGCGAGGATCGCGGGCGGCCGGGTGGTGCCCTTGCACCCGAACCCGCCGCCCACGTGCGGGGAGATCACCCGCACCCGTTCGGGCGGCAGGCGGAGCACCGCCGCGATCGCGTCCCGGTCCGCGGATGCCCCCTGGGTCGAGTCGTACACCGTCAGCCCGCCGTCCTCCTCCCAGACGGCGAGCGCGGCGTGCGGCTCGATCGGGTTGTTGTGCAGGACCGGCGTGGTGTACGTCGCGTCCACCGTGACCGCCGCGTCCGCCAGCCCGGCGGCGATGTCCCCGTACTCCACGTCGGTCGGCAGCCCCGGGTTGACCGTCTCCGGGCGGTACAGCCCGGGGTGGTCGGGGCGCAGCCGCACGTCGTGCGGCTCGGCGTCGTACTCGATCCGCAGGGCGCCGGCGGCGTCGCGGGCGATCTCGAGCGTCTCGGCGACCACCGCGGCGACGATCTGCCCGTGATAGGCGACCGTAAGGCCCTGGAAGAGCCGCAGCTCCGGATCGTCGACGTCCTCACCGAGCTCCGGGGGATCGTCGCCGGACAGGACGGCGAGCACGCCGGGGACCGCCAGCACCGCCGCCGTGTCGATCGACCGGATCCGCCCGCGCGCGATCGTCGACGGGACGGCGTGGGCGTACGCGACGCCCGGGACGCTGTGCTCGTAGGCGTACGTCGCCCGCCCGGTCACCTTGTCCAGACCCTCGACGCGATTCATGGGAGCAGCTCCAGCAGCGTGCGGACGATCAGATTGCGGGCCAGTGGCACCTTGTAGCCGTTGTGCGGCAGCGGTCGCGCCTGGTCGAGCTCGGCGTCGGCGGCCCGCGCGAACTCCTCCTCGCGGGCCGGAGCGCCGCGCAGTGCCTCCTCGGCGCGGTACGCGCGCCAGGGCGCGTGGGCCACGCCGCCGAGCGCCAGCCGACAGTCGCGGACCGTTCCATCTTCCCCCACGTCGAGCACTGCGGCTATGGAGACCAGCGCGAACGCGAACGACGCGCGCTCGCGGACCTTCCGGTAGCGGGAGGCGCCCGGAGGAGGCGGAGGCAGCTCCACCGCCGTGATCAGATCGCCGGGCTCCAGCACCGTGTCGCGGTCCGGCCGGTCGCCCGGCAGCCGGTGCAGGCCGGGCATCGGGATCGCGCGGTCGCCGCCCGCGCCGGTGACGAGCACGCGCGCGTCCAGGGCGGCCAGCGCCACCGCCATGTCGGAGGGATGGGTGGCCACGCAGTGCTCGGAGTACCCGAGGATCGCCAGGTTGTGGTGATCGCCGTCGATCGCCGGGCAGCCGGACCCCGGCTCGCGCTTGTTGCACGGCTTGGAAACGTCCTGGAAGTACGAGCAGCGGGTCCGCTGCAGCAGGTTGCCGGCGACCGTCGCCATCGCGCGGACCTGCCCGGACGCCCCGGACAGCACGGACCGCGCCAGCATCGGGTAGCGCGCGCGGACGACGGGGTGGACGGCCAGATCGGTGTTGCGCACCGCGGCGCCGACCCGCAGGCCCCCGTCGGCCTCCTCGATCCGGTCGTACGGGAGGCGGCTCACGTCCACGAGACGATCAGGCCGGGCGACGCCCAGCCGCATCAGGTCGACGAGGTTGGTGCCGCCCCCGAGGTACATGGTGCCCGGCCGGTACGCGCCCACCGCCTCGGCCGCGTCGCGGGCCCGCGTGTACTCGAACGGCTTCAACCGGCCACATCCTCGATCGCGGTCACGATGTTGACGTACGCGCCGCACCGGCACAGGTTGCCGCTCATGCGCTCGCGGATCTCCTCCCGCGTGAGCGGGGGATCGGCGGCCATGTCGCCGGTGATCGCGCTCGGCCCCCCTTCGGCGAGCATCCCCGTCGCGGAGCAGAGCTGGCCCGGGGTGCAGTACCCGCACTGGAAGGCGTCGCGCGCGATGAACGCGGCCTGGAGCGGGTGCAGGTCGGACCCGTCGGCCAGGCCCTCGACCGTCGTGATCTCCGAGCCGTCCTGCGCGACGGCCAGCGCGAGGCACGCGTTGGCCCGCCGCCCGTCGATCAGCACGGTGCACGCGCCGCACTGGCCGTGATCGCAGCCCTTCTTGGAGCCGGTCAGGCCGAGGTGCTCACGCAGCAGGTCCAGCAGCGAGACGCGGGTGTCGACGCTCACGGAGCGTTCCGTGCCGTTCACCCGGAGCGTGATCTCCACCATGCGCGCTGCCCTACCCCGGCTCTTTCCCGGTTAACCGCCCGTGACCGGGTGGCGGTCCCGGGCCTGGCGCGCATGCCGCGAATGGGTCTCCAGACGGCCCATGACCAGGTCGGCGACCGCGGCGCACAGGGCGGCGAGCACGTACGCGAGGATGACGAGCAGACCGCGCTGGAAGGCCTCCGCCCAGTTGCCGCGCGTGCCGGCCACCGCGGCGAAGAACACCGCCCCCACCGCCGCGATGCCGACGGCGGTGCCGATCCGCTGCCCCGTCTGGAGCACGCCCGCCGCGCTGCCGCCGCCCTCGGGCGGCACCTCCGACAGGGTGATCGTCTGGTTGGGCGCGATCACCAGGCCGCTGCCGAGCCCGGCCAGGAGGAAGGGCGCGGCGGTGGCCAGGGCGACGTGCCGGCCCGGGTCGGCGTGGACGGCCAGGAGAACGGCCGCCAGTCCCACGGCGACGATCAGGAGACCCGCCGCCACCAGCGGCCGGCCGAACCGCGAGACGACCCGGCCGCCGACGGTCGCCGCGACGCCAGACCCGACCGCGAACGGCGTGATCGACAGGCCGGCCAGGAGCGCGCTGTAGTGCAGGCCGTTCTGCAGATAGAGCGTGAAGATGAAGAAGATCGCGGTGAAGCCCGCGAAGTACAGCAGCGCGATCGCCGAGCCGAGCGCGTACGAGCGGCGGCGGAACAGGCTCAGGTCGATCATCGGCTCGCGGTGCCGCCGCTCCCAGCCGAGGAAGATCGCCAGCATGACGGCTGCGGCGGGCACCAGCAGCCACTTCACATGCCCGTGCCACTGCTGCTCCTGGACGAAGGGCAGCAACATGGCCACCACGCCGACCCCGAGGAGCACGACGCCGACCGGGTCCAGGCTCCGCGGGCGGTGCGTCCTGCTCGGCGCGGGCAGCAGCCGCCAGGCGAGCGGCAGCGCGATCAGCCCGACCGGGAGGTTGACGTAGAACACCCATCGCCAGCCCTCCTGCGGACCGGCGAGCGCGATCAGCGCGCCGCCGATGACCGGGCCGGCGGCGGTGGCGATGCCGATCGTCGCCCCGAGGCTCCCGAACGCCCGGCCCCGCTCAGGTCCGCGGAACATCACCTGGATCAGGCCCGCGATCTGCGGGTTCAGCAGACCTCCGGCCATGCCCTGCACGAGCCGGGCGACGACCAGCCAGACGATGTTCTGGGCGACGCCGGCGGCGACACTGGCCAGGGTGAAGACCATGAGGCCGGCCATGAAGACCGCCCGGCGGCTGCGCGCGTCGCCGAGCCGCCCGGCCGGCACCAGCGTCAGGCCGAACGTCAGGGCGTATCCGCTGAGGATCCACTGCAGCCCGTCCGGCGACGCGTGCAGGCCGGAGCGGATGGACGGCAGCGCGACGTTGACGATGCTGACGTCCAGCAGCGTCATGAACGCGGCGACCAGGCAGATCGCCAGCGCCTTCCAGCGATGACGGAGCGTCTCGTCGGGGGTCTGTTCCGTCGGCATGTGGCTGCTGTGCTCCGCACAGAACCGCCCAAACCACCGCATCTGACACAACCGTCCGCCGAACCCGCCGAGGGTCAGCCGGTTCGGCGAAGGGTGGCGATGTAGATGGCCGTCGAGTTCTTGGAATAGGTGGTGTCGGTGAGTTCCCAGCCGGTGCCGACGGCGAGTTCGGCGAGTTCGCGTGGAGCCAGGCACAGGTAGTGGAACCAGGGCGTCGCCATGTCGTGGTAGCGGATCCGTAGGGTGCGCTGTCCGGCGATGCGGCCTGCCCGCAGGTTCCTTTCGTTGTAGCGCAGTTGAAGCGGGTCGTCGGAGTCGGTCATGTTGTTGCCCTGGCCGACGATGACGGCACCGGGTGCGGCCATCGCGGCCAGCGCCCGCAGAAACCGCGGTGCCCGCTCGCGGCTTTCCAGCAGGCCGAGGTTGGCGCCCAGGAGCAGGAAGCCGTCGTACCGCACCCCGCTCGCCACGTGTTCGTCGACCGTGGTGCGAAGGACGGACCGTATCCCTTGCTGTCGGCACACGTCGAGCGCACCAGGGGAGATGTCGATCGCGGTGACGTCGTGGCCTCGGTCGAGCAGGGCGCGCGCGGCGCGTCCTCCGCCGGCGCCGATGTCCAGGATCTTGCCCTTGAGCAGGTCCAGCGCTCGGCGTTCCTCGTCCGGCCACTGCTCGACGGGGGCGATCCAGGGCGCGACGGGAAGGGACTTCACCAGGCCGTCGTCGCGTTCCGCGATCTGGACGACCGGCGCGGCGTTCTCCGTCAGAGATGCCTGGTAGGCGTCGCGCAGCATGTCCCCGATCGCGTCACCGATGCGCGGACCGGACCCCTCCGCCAGGTCGTCGGGTCCCTGGTCGTCGTGGGGCTCACCTTCCGTGAGGCCGCCACGGGCGCGGATCTCTGGAGCGTTCACGGTGCCTCCGTAGGCTGGAATGGGGACAGGACACCGGGCATGGGAAGGGCCGTTTCGCCGCCCTGCCGGGCGAGCCTGCGGAAGAAGCCCAGGATCCCGGCCAGGCCGGTCGCCAGGGACGCGGCACCGGCCTCGCCCGGACCCTTGACGAAGACCGGGTGGTCGGCCGAACCGGCGCTGCACAGCAGCATCCGCACGGCGACGGCGCGTGCGGCGTCCCAGCGCCGCGGATCATCGTCGAGCAGGGCGAGGTCGATGAGCGCGTCGCCGATGCCGGCGGCGCCGCAGCACTGATCGAGTACGTCGATCCGGGGCAGGGAGAGCTCCATCGCCGTGCCGGCCTCCCTGGCGAGGTCGGTCAGCGCCGGATTCTCGAGGACCGCGCCCGCGTGGAGCAGCGTGTGCGCGATGCCGGCGAGGCCCCGGCACCAAGAGAGGGCGAGCGGCGGCCCGGATCCGTCGCGCGCACGCCGTATCCGGGAACCCGCGTGTTCGGACAACCGCTCGGTGCGCTCGGCGGCCTCGGCGAACAGATGCTGGTCGCCGGTGCGCTCGCCGGCGCCGAGCAGCAGTTCGATCGCGCCCGCGTCACCGCGCGCCAGCCCCGTGACGGAGGTCGCACCGTACGGCGAGGATCCGTCGGCCGTGGAGCCGAGTCCGCCGCCGTCCATGACGTACCGCACGCACCGCTGGACGATGGCGCCGTGAGCCGGGTCGCCATCGTGATCCGACAGCAGAAGGTGACCGATCCCCACACCGGCGGCCCCGGAGATCAGGTCGAGCCCTTCCGGCTCCCACTCCGCATCCGGGATGTACGCCGGGAGGTGATCGCCGGCGAACTCGATGCCGCGGTCGCGCGCCCGGCTCAGGAAGACGTCGACTCCCGTCCGGCCGTGGAACAACCCCGGCGGCAGGTGAGGCGCGGCGCGCGCGGTGGCCGCCGCGAGATCGTGCAGGCAGTCCGCGACGCCCGGCTCACCCACATGCTCCAGGAGCTCGAGGCCGATACCCGCCATCCCGCGGTGGACCTCGGCTCCGCGCGCCCTCGCGGAGCCGGTCAGGAGTGCGCGCGCCTGGCCGACCAGATCGGCGAGAAGGTTCCCCGCGATGTCCGCTGCGAGTTCGGGGGTGACGCTCGGGGGCGCGGGCAGGAACCTTCTCACCTTGCCCGGCGTCCGTACGGAGATCTCTCCGGTCGCGAGCCGCCGTAGTGCGCTCCGGGCGGCGTCGTCGCCGCCGAACAGGTCCACGATGACGCCGATGATTCCGGCCGGCTCCTCGCCGTAAGCGGATCGGATCGCCTGAAGCGCGCGCCGGCGGGGGAGATCTGCGTCGTCTCCCAGCGTGACCGGGCGCAGACCCCACGTCGCGAACAGCAGTGTCATGGCGAGGGTGTGAAGGTCATCGGTGTCCCGCGGCGGCTCGCCACGCGACTGCCGCGCCGGCGCGTAGCCCTTCGTGCCTCCGGAGAGGTACAGACCGTCGAAGCCCGCCACGCCGAAGTCGATGACGCTGACCCGGTCGCCGTCGATCACCACGTTCCGCGGCGAAAGGTCGCGCATGACGACGCCGCGCGCGTGCAGACCCAGGAGGATCTCGGCGAGTCCTCTGCCGAGCCGTTCGAGGGAACGCCCGGTGCCCTGATCCGACCCGATCGGGTACGGTCCCTCGCGGGCGACGTCCTCCGCGAGATTGACGGGGCCGACGTCGGAGGTCACCAGGAACTCGTCCGGCCCGTGCCGGAAGTGATCCAGAAACCGCGGGATCCCGGGGCAGTCCTCGAGGGCCTGGAGGATACGGCGTTCGTTGCGCAGGCGTACGCGGATGTCGCCCACATCCTCCGTTTCGTCCACCAGGGCCCGGGCCTGTTTGATCACGACGTTCGTCCCGTCGCGCTGATCGACGGCACGATAGACATTGCCGCGTGCGGATTCGAAGATTCCCGTGACGACCCGGTAGTGGTGGCCCAGAACCGCCGGTTCCGTCCGGACGGCCTCGTCATCCGCGCGTCGGCCGGTGAACGGATCGACGGCCCAGGCCGGCTGCGCGTATCGAAGGCCGGCGATCCCCTCGAACGCTTCGCCGTCGGGCCCGTCGATCCGGGCGACGTACCCTCGGCCGGAGTCCGCCGGCCTCTGATGCGGGCCGTAGCGGTAGTACACGGGTGCGTCCTCGTCCACCCGCCGGTCGCTGAGCACTCGTGGCCCCTGGTGGCCACGAAGGAGTTCGGCCAGCTCAAGGCCCAGCTCCCGGACGCGCCGCTGGTCCGGATAGATCGTGAAGGCCTTGCCGACGGTCGCCGGGGAGCTGTGCCCGTCGTTCAGCCTCCGCAGTACCCGGCGTGAGCGGGCGAGCTTGAACACACACCCCTCGGCGAGCAACCGGGGAAGAAGCCTCTCCACCAGCTCCGCGAAGGTCGCAGACCGGGAGGAGACATGCAGTTTCCAACCGTGCTCGGCCAGTCGGACCCCGTCGGGATTCACCGTCAGCCACGTCGGGCCGACGTGAACTCCATGGCCGGCCCGGACATGCTCCCTGACGATCTCCTCGATGACGTCGGTGTCTCTCTCCTGCATCTCAGCCACCAATGCCATGACGCCAGGGGAGCATGCCGGACCTCTCGTCCTTAGCGACGACTCATCGCCCAGGTGCTGTCGGCGGCCATGGACCAGCTGGTGTCTCCGGCATCCATCGCCCAGGTGCTGTCGCCGGCCATGGACCAGCTGGTGTCTCCGGCATCCATCGCCCAGGTGCTGTCCCCGGCCATGGACCAGCTGGTGTCGCCCTGCGGCCGGACGGTGTCAGAGAAGTCGACGGTGGGTTCCATCGCCACGGTTCCCGCTTCGCGGGGCTCCAGGGTAAGCAGATCGTTCAACGTGCTGCCTCCACATCTGCGCCGCCCGGCGCGTCTGATGATCTTGCCCTGTATAACCCGCGATGATCTTCGTATCAACCCTTGACGACGGTCGGGCTCGCGGTCCGGTCTTGGGGCGGAGGCATCGTGGCGGTGGCCACGCGGCTCGTCGGCGGCCGGCGGAATCACGGGTGAGGGCCGAGCGGGGGTAACGAACCCTCACCCGCATTCCGCGTTCGTCAGCTGGACGACACCGAGTAACTATTGGTCGTGAAATTCAGGCCGCCGCTCGACGACGTTATCTCGTACCCGAACTGCACGTTTCCGACCGTGACATTGCCGAACCAGCCGGCATTCTTGATCCAGTTGAGCACGGCGCGGATGTCGACGCTGCCGGAGGAGGTATTGCCGGATCGGACGAAGGAGAACACCTGATTCGAGCCGTTGCTGCCTTTGTAGACGCTCCAGGAGTGGCCGCCGACCGAGGCGCTGGTCTGGTACGACCCGAGCGGCCCGACGGCGCCGGTCTTGTTCATCCAGAGCATGATCTCGTACGCGTTGTTGTCGGCCCAGATGTCGTAGGCCGACTCGTACGCTCCGGAGCCCGGGACCGTGACGTTGAAGCTGCTGCTGAGGGAGCCGAGCGAGCTCAGCGACCTGTTGATGGACTTCGAGACGTTGGGATAGGACTTTATCCCCCCGGTGTTCGGGTGGTTCGCCCACACGCCCCAGTTGCTGTAGGAGTTGGCCCAGATCGTCTGCGGGCCGGCTCGCTGCCCCAGACGTCGTTGTAGAGGGTGTAGCCGCCGTTGGACCAGGTGCCCCACTTGTCGGTGGACGACCAGGTCGCCGCCTGGGCGGTCCCGGACCACACGAGGCAGAGCAGGGTGAGGACCAATGCGGGCACCGAGAATCGCGCCGCTTTCATTCGATCGCCTCTCTGTCGAATTGGCGTCGAAGCGCTTCGACATCAATTCGACTGCTGCGGGGAAGAGGGAACCGCGGTGCCCCACACGATAGAAGCCGGATTGCGGACACGCAATGGTCGTTTTACAGTCGTGTTATCGCGATGTTTCGCGCACTGTGGGGCGGTGCCCGGGTCCGGGGACGGCGGCCGGCGTCGGACGCCGCGCGGATGACGCCACGACCGCCGGAGAGGCGCCAGGGCCGCGCGATGGTGTGCCACCTGGCCGTCGGTGGTGCGAAACCGCGTTCCGGGGCCGGGTTCGGCCGAGGCCTCGTGCGTTCCCGGGGCGCGGAAGGTAACCTTTCGGCCGCGGGTACTGGAAGTAGTGTGAGCCGGACACCAGGTGAGCGCCGGCTTACCGGCATCGGGAGAAACGCGCGGGTTCATGGCGAGGCAGTCCGAACGGCCGGTGACGACCGGTGACGCTCCGGCCCTTTCGGCGGCGACCGGCGCGGAGCCGGCACTCCCGGGATCCCGATCGGCTCGCGAGCCCGGCCGCGCCATCAAACCCGGGCGGCACGGGCTGCCGCCGGAGACGGTCGCCGGCATCCAGCGCGACCGGCTCATCGACGCGTTCGTCCAGGTGGTCGCGGAGCACGGCTACGCGCGGACGACCATCGCGAAGATCACCGAAGCCGCCGGGGTGACCAAGAAGACGTTCTATGTCCACTTCACCGAGATGGACGACTGCTTCCTCGCCGCGTACGAGCGCGGGACGGGCATCCTGCTCGACCGGATGACGAACGCCTACCGGGCCGCGCCGTCCTGGCCCGAGGGCATCCGCGGGGGGCTCCGGGCGATGCTCGAGCTGCTGGCCGACGAGCCGCGGTTCGCCCGGGCCGCCCTCGTCGAGGTGAACGCCGCCGGCCCGCGGCTGCGCAAGGCGCGGATCGCGCACCTCGCGAGCTTCCGGCCGTTCTTCGCCGACGCCGCCTACGACCTTCCGTCGCTTCCCACGGTCGTCATCGACGCGATCATCGGCGGGATCTACGGAGCCGTCTACGCCGCCGTGGAGGCGGGGGAGGGAGACCGGCTGCCCGCGTTGCTTCCCTCCCTCGTCTACTTCGCGCTGCTGCCGCTCGGCCGCGAAGAGGCGGCGGCCCAGCTCGACCTGGACACCCCCTAGCCGCGGAAGAACATCAGCGTGAAGTCGGTCAGCGGGTCCAGGAGGCCGGGGAGCTCGGCGGTCCGGTCGCTTTCCACGTAGTTGTAGATCATTGTGTAGACGCCGCCGATGACGGCGTCGCGGATGACGTCGGGTACGCGAGGAATGTCCGGACCGCTCAAGTACGAGCGGAACTTCGCGAGGAAGGCGAGCCGTGCCCGGTGGACGAGTGCGCCCGCGACGCTCGCCTCGATGAGGCACGTCCGCGCGAAGGCCGGTTCGGCGGCCACCAGCTCCAGCACCACCCGGAGGCCGGCCCTGATCCCGGCGGGCCATGACGGCTCCGCCCGGAATGCGGTCTCCGCAGCGGTCAGCAGCACCTCGGTCCCGCGCCGGTACGCGGCCAGGAAGCACTCGTCGAGGTCGCGGAAATGCGCGTGAAAGGCGTTCTCGGGGACTCCGGCCGTGGCCGCGACCTGGCCGACCGTGGTCCGTAAATAGCCGTTCTCGGCCACGACGGCGACGAGCGCGTCGATGAGCCGGGCTCGCTGCCCGGCGCCCGTCGAGCCCGGCCGGGGCCGGCATTGGGGAGGGCGGGCCGGTGGCGGGGCGGGGTCCGGCCCGGCCTTCGGGGTTCCTTCGCGCATGAGGTGATCTCTCGTCGGTGGCGCCTAGATCGCTGTCTATCGCCTGCCGGGGTGGGCGTAAACGGCGAGGAGCCCGCCGATCCCGATTCGGCGGCGGCCGGATCCGGCCGTTGTCCCGGCTGCGGTTGACATGAGACACCGTACGGTTTCTATTTCAAGGAAGCTCGTTTGTTACCGACAAGTTTCGGGCCCAACGTCGTCCTCGGGGGATGAGTCCCAAGGAGGCGGTGGCATGCGCCATCGTGGATCCAGAGCGGGAGTGTTCCTGCTGGCCGCGCTAGCCGTGGCACTCCCATATGTCCCGGCCGAGGCCGCCGCGGGCACGGTCACCGAGGCCGCGCTGAGTGTTTCGGACAGCGCGCCGCTCGGCCTGACGACCGGGCCGGGCGGCAGCGTGTGGTTCGCCGAGCACGCGCAGGGCCTCGGCCGCGTCGACGCCCTCGGCGCCGTGAAGGACTTCGCCGTCCCGGCGAACTCCCAGCACGGCGTGGCCGTCCCCGAGGGCGCCGCGACCGCCTCGGACGGCACGGTGTGGTTCACCGACGCGTCCACCGCGGTGCCCCGCGTCGGCAAGGTTTCCGGCACCGGGGCGGTGACGACGTACGAGGTGCCGACCACCGGAGACGTGAGCTTCGCGGGCGGCCAGCTCACCGACATCACCGCGGGTCCGGACGGCGCCATGTGGTTCGCCGGCGGCGCGTCCAGCGCGGTCGGCCGGGTCACCTCGGCGGGCGCGGTCACCGCCTACGCCACCGTCGGCCTGTCGCCGTACGCGATCACGACGGGGCCGGACAAGGCGCTGTGGTTCACCGACACGAACGGCGGATCGATCGGGCGTCTCGACCCGGCCACGGGCAATGTGACGACGTACTCGCCGGACTCGTCCGGGACGGGCAACCCGGCGGCCGGCGGCATCACGGCCGGACCCGACGGCGCCCTGTGGTTCACCGAGCCCGGGGTGGCGAAGATCGGGCGGATCGAGCCCGGCACCGGCGCCATCACCGAGTACGCCGTGCCGACCGCGAACTCCGGGCCCGAGGGCATCACCGCCGGCCCGGACGGCAACGTGTGGTTCACCGAGGCGGCCGCGGGCAACGTCGGCAGGATCGTCCCCTCGACCAAGAAGATCACCGAGTATCCGCTGCCGAACGCCCTGTCGGCGCCGATGCGGATCATCAAGGGCCCCAGTGGGGCGCTGTGGTTCACCGAGTCGGGCAAGGGCGCCGTCGGCCGGTTCACCCCCGCCACACCGCCCTCGGGCTCGCCGCACGCCGCCGCTCCGCCCATCGTCGACGGGACCAGCCCGCGGATCGCGGCGTCGTTCCAGGGCCGCTGCCCCACCACCGCGATCATCTGCCAGACCCAGCTCACGACGGGCGGCAGCGTGAAGATCGGCAGCTTCAGCCAGACGATGCCCTCCGGCGCGCTGCGCGTCACCGGCTATGTCACCTCGCTCAGCGGTGGTTCGACCGTCCTCCAGCCGCCCCTCACGGGCTCCCAGCTCGAGTCGGTCCCGGTCGAGGTGCCGGGAGGCATCATCGGCACCCTGCCCCTGATCGGCCCGATCCTCGGCATGACCCCAGCGGCGATGCTGCCGTTCAACAAGCTGACGATCACCCAGTCGCTGGCCGGACCGATCACGGTGGGCTTCGGCCCCGGCGGTCTGCAGGCCACCGCGCAGCTGAACGTCCATCTCAACAACACCCTGCTCGGGGACAACTGCGTCATCGGCCCGATCACCGCGAAGCTGGGACCGGCGGACCGGTCCGGCGGCTCGGCGCACGACCCGCAGCTCGGCTGGCAGCCCCTGAACGTCGAGATCAAGGACGACACCATCGCCGTGCCGAAGGCCGCGGGCTGCGGCCTCGCCGGAATCCTCGACGGGGTCATCAACTCGACCATGGGCCTGCCCTCGACCTCGGGCAACACCCTCGACCTCACCGCGATTCTCAGCGTCGGCGCGGGAGCCCACGCCAACTGACCGGAAGGAGGCCGTGACTCACATCCCCCGCCAATCTCCCTCTCTCTATTCCTCCCCGCCATCACCCCCCGCCACCCGAGACCGGCCACGCCGGTTCCCGGTCCCCTTTGTACGAGAGGCGCAGCACATGATCTCCAAGACGGCGAAACTCGCCCTGACCATCACCGGGGCGGGTTCCCTGGTCGCGCTGATGGGCGGCACCGCCTACGCGGCCGGCGTCAGCCCGGCCAACACCGCGATCACCGCCACCAGCACGAGCGTGAAGTTCGCCGGCACCCTGTCCGGCCTGTCGTTCTCGGTCACCTGCACCGGCTCGACGATCGCGTTCACCACCCCGTCGTCGGGGTACGGCCCGGTCAACATCAGCCCGGACCCGACCTTCACCAGCTGCAAGGACAACTTCGGCGGCACGGCGACCATCACCGCCAACCACACGAGCGGCAGCTGGACGCTGCTGGCCGTGGCGAGCCCGACCCAGGTCAAGATCACGATCCCCACGGGCGGCGTGACGGTCACCACCAGCACGCTTCCCGGCTGCACCGTGACGGCCGCGCCGACCGCCCCGGCGACGATCACGGCCAGCTACAGCAACACGACCGGCAAGGCGACGTTCACCAACGCGAGCGTGCCGTTCTCCGGGACCTCCGCCTGCGGCAGCATCAGCCCGACCGGCACCGCCACGGGCGTCTACACCACCAGCCCGACCGTGACGATCACCTGACGTCCGATCGCGACACGAGACGGGCAGGGGCCGCCGTCCGGCGGCCCCTGCCCCCTCTCCGTACAGGCCGAACGTGACCGGAAGCGGTCGGGCGGTACTGATCGGCTTGACGTGAAACACCCGTGGGTTTCTAGTAGCCCATTACTGCTCTGTCCTGTCGTCCTCGGGGGAACCATTCAAGGAGGCGATGGCATGCGCCATCGTGGTGTGCGCGCGGGGGTCCTCGCGTCGGCGGCCCTGCTCGGCGCGGTCGCCCTGAGCCCGACCTCGCCCGCCGGCGCCGCCGACGGCGTTACGGAGGTCGGGTTGCCCATACCCGACGTCACCCCGGCGGGCCTGACCGCCGGCCCGAACGGCAGCGTCTGGTTCGGCGAGAACGCCGGCGGGCTCGGCAAGGTGGACTCGGCAGGCAAGGTCACCGAGTACCCCCTTCCGGCCAACTCGCAGAAGACGCTCGGCGCGGCCGACGCGATGGCCGCCGGACCGGGCGGGCGCCTCTGGTTCACCGACTCCTCGGTCGACGTCCCACGCGTGGGGTACGTCGATCCGGCGACCGGGAAGACGACGCTGTTCGAGGTCCCCACGACCACGGACGTCAACTTCGCCGGCGGCAGGCTCACCGACATCGTCGCCGGTCCGGACGGCGCGATGTGGTTCGGCGGCGTCTCGGCGACGGCGATCGGCCGGATCGACGCCTCGGGCACCGTCACCGCGTACGCCACCGCCGGTGCGGCCGTCTACGGCCTCGCGGCCGGGCCCGACGGCGCCATCTGGTACACGGGGACGGACGGCTCGATCGGGCGGCTCGACCCGAAGACCGGCGCGGTCACCGCCTACTACCCGCCGTCCGCGGGCTCGGGCTCGCCGACCCTCGGCGGGATCGTCAAGGGCCCCGACGGAGCCCTCTGGTTCACCGAGCCCGGCGTCGGGAAGATCGGCCGGCTCGACCCGGCCACGGGCGACATCGGCGAGTACCCGGTGAACACGGCCGACTCCGCCCCGATGGGCATCACCGCCGGCCCGGACGGCCTGATCTGGTTCACCGAGGCCGCCGCCAGCAACGTGGGCAGTATCGACCCCGGGTCGGGGGCCGTCAGCGAGTACCCGCTTCCGGCCACCCTGTCCGCGCCGATGCGGATCACCTCCGGCCCCGGCGGACGACTGTGGTTCAGCGAGTCGGGCAGGGGCGCCGTCGGCAGCCTCGACCCGGCGTCGCCGCCGGCCGGTTCGCCGCACCCGGCCGTCCCGCCGCTGGCCGCGGGCAGCATGCCGCGGATCGCGGCGAAGTTCCAGAGCCAGTGCCCACAGAACACCACCTGCCAGAGCCAGGTGACCTCCGGCGGCAGCGTGAAGATCGGTAGTTTCGCCCTGGACCTGCCGCCGAACGCCATCCGCGTCACCGGCTACATCACCTCGCTGAGCCCGGGTAGCGTCCTGCACGCGCCGGTCATGGGGGACCAGCTGGTGTCGCAGCCCGTCGAGGTCCCCGGCGGCCTCATCGGGCAGCTGCCGTTGATCGGCCCCATCCTGGGCAAGACCCCGGCGGCGATGCTGCCGTTCAACCGGCTCACCGTCAGCCAGACGCTGGCGGCGCCGATCACCGTCCAGCTCGGCCAGGGCGGCATCCAGGCGACCGCGCAGCTGAACGTCCACCTCAACAACCAGCTGCTCGGATCGAACTGCGTCATCGGCCCGATCACCACGAGCCTGACCCCGACCGTTCTCGTCCCGGGCGGGGCCGGGCGACCCGTCGCTCGGCTGGTCGCCGTACCCGATCCAGATCAACAACAAGATCGCGGTGCCCGCCGCCAAGGGATGCGGCCCCGCCTCGATCCTCGACGGCGTGATCAACCAGATGATGGGCCTGCCGTCGAGCTCGGCGAACAACGCGATGAACCTCGTCGGCGTCATGAGCCTGGGCGCGGGGATCAACCCCGCCGACACCCCGGCCCTGCGGTCGACGGCGTCCACGTCGGTGCTGTCCAAGCTGGTCGCCGGCCTCCGGCCGCAGCCCAAGGCCAAGGCGGGCAGCAAGAAGCACGTCAAGGCGCCCAAGAAGGTCACCGTCAAGGTGAAGGCCCGCCACTGAGCCGCGTCGATGGGGCGCCGTCTGGCGCCCCATCGGTCGTACGGCTCTCCGCCGGAAGCCCGGAATCGCGTAGCGGGAGGACAGGATGCGACGAGCACGGCACGGCACCGTGGCCTTGGCGCTCGCCGTGACGGCGGCGGGCTGCGGCGGCTCCGGGCACGGCGCGACGCCGACGGCCGTTCCCCCGTCCGCCCGAGCCACCGGCCCCGGCCGTACGCCGGGCACCGGGACCGCCTCGGCGGGCACCGGAGCCGCTCCGGCGATCAACGGTGTTCACCCGGGAGCGGAGCGGAAGTCCGCGGCCGACGGCACGTGGGTCGCCGGGACCGGCAACGCCCGGGTGGCCCTCTACCTCTTCCGCGGCGCGGCGGCGCTGAACGCCCCGTACTTCTGCACCGGGACGGTCGACGCGGCGATGCGCATCGCTTTGACCTGTGCGAACGGTGCTCGTGACCGGACCGCAGGCCGCGCGACGCTCGGTGCCGGGGGCAGGATCCTCACCGTCGCGTGGGACGGCGGGAATGAGGACGTCTTCCAGCGGAAGTAGACGCGCGATGAACGGCCGGCGACGCGCGGACATCCGATGATCATTTTAAAACCGGATTTAAAGGCCTATTTCGGCCAGCGTGGTTTGGATGTTCTGCACCCCAGGGGGGAGGCGCGGTGGCGATCAGCGGTCTAGATTTCTCCGGCGGGTTGACCCGTCGCCCGGCGGGTCATGCGTCAGGAGGAATCCATGGCCCGACGGCTCCTGTCAATGCCGGTACTCGGCATTGCCATGGCCCTGGTCACGTCCACGGCGGCATTCGCCGCAGGCGTGACCAATCAGAACAAACCGTTGGCCGACCATTTGGTCGGACGGCAGGCTGACGGATCCGTACTCACCCCCGACAACCAATACGTCACCCCGGCGGGCGTCAGCATCGAACAGTCCGGCCGCCCGATGGACCTGGCCGTACGCCCGGACGGCAAGACCGCCGTCGACCTGACCAAGTCCGGTGCGGGCCTGTTCACGGTCGTCGACCTGGCCGGTCAGAAGGTCCTGCAGCAGTACACCCCGCCGAAGGGCACCGGCAGCGGCAACGTCGGCGTCGGCGGCCTGCTCTATTCCAAGGACGGCAACACCCTCTACGCCGCGCAGGGCGGCGACATCCTGAAGTTCGCCGTCGCCGCCGACGGCACGCTGAGCAGCCCGAGCGTCATCAAGCCGCCGGCCGACGCCAACGTTCCGAAGGACGCCACCGGTGCCGCGGCACAGCCCCTGCCGACGGACCTGGCCTGGACTCCGGACGGCAGTCACATCCTGGTCGTGCTGGACGGATGGGACCGGCTCGGCGTACTCGACCCCGCCACGAGTACGCTGACCGCCCAGACGTCCGTCGGTGTCGCGCCCCGGGACGTGGTCGTCGTGGGGAACCACGCGTTCGTCAGCAACGAGGGCGGCCGTAGCCGGCCGACGGCGACTTCACCAACCTCAGCTACGACTCGCCGGTGGTCGCCGACGAGGTCGACGGCCGGGCGAGCACCGGCACCGTCTCCGAGGTCGACCTCGCCACGAACGAGGTCGTCAAGACGTACCGGCTCGGCCTGGACCCGAGCAGCCTGCTCGCGCACGGCACCGAGGTGCTCGTCACCAACTCCAGCGACGACACGGTGTCCGTCATCGACACGGCCGCCCAGCGGGTCACCCAGACGTTCAACGTCAACCCGCTGCCCGGGCAGCCGTTCGGCAGCTCGCCCAACGCGCTGGAGTTCATCGACTCGTCGCACCTCGTCGTCAGCCTCGGCCGGAACAACGCCCTCGCGGTGTACGAGTACCGCGGCGCGCGCCGGCCGGTCGCCTTCGACGGGCTGATCCCGACGGCCTGGTACCCGGGCACGCTGCACTGGAACGCCACGCTGAACAAGCTCGTCGTGGCGAACCAGGCGGGCGTCGGGGCGCTCGGCAAGGACGGGACCATCAGCGAGGGCCCGGGCACGACGCCCGCGACCGGCCGGCAGGTGTACGCCGACGTCGGCACGATCGGCCTCGTCGACCGGCCGACGCGGGCGCAGATCGCCAAGTACACCGCCCAGGTCTTCCGCAACAACCAGTGGCTCGGCCTGAAGGCCCGGAACAAGAAGGGCTCCCGGCGCACGCAGCCGACCGCCCTGCCGCTCCGCGTCGGCGACCCTTCGAAGATCAAGCACGTGTTCATGATCGTGAAGGAGAACCGGACGTACGACCAGGTCCTCGGCGACGACCCGCGCGGCAACGGAAACCCGGCGTTCGCGCAGTTCGGCCAGAAGACCACGCCGAACATCCACGCCCTCGCCCAGCAGTTCCCGCTGATCGACAACCTGTACTCCGACGGCACCAACTCGGCGGTCGGCCACACCTGGCTCGACGCGGGCTTCGTCAACGACTACCTCGAGCGGTCCTACGCCAACTACATCCGCGACTACGGGCAGCCGGACGCGATGGTCTACCCCAAGTCCGGGTTCCTGTGGGACAACGCGCAGGCGCACGGCCTGACCGCGCACGTCTGGGGCGAGTACGCCGAGTTCTGGAACGCCCCGGGCGGAGCGGTCTGCCCCGGCACGTGGGCGGACTGGTACAAGGACTCGCAGATCCTCGAGGGCAAGGCGACGGGCACGCCGCATGTGCCGGTCGGCTACTGCCAGACCACGGCCGACGTGCCATCACTCGACAAGGTCCTGTCGCGTGACTTCCCGAACTTCCAGACGAACATCACCGACCAGTACCGCGCGGACCTGTTCACGCGGGATCTGCAGCAGTACGAGAAGAACGGGAAGCTGCCCGCGCTCAACATGCTGTGGGTGATGGACGACCACACCAACGGCCTGAACAAGGGCTACCCGACGCCGTCGGCGATGGTCGCCGACAACGACCTGGCGACGGGCCGCATCGTCGACGCGATCTCGCACTCGAAGTACTGGAAGGACAGCGCGGTCTTCGTCGTCGAGGATGACTCCCAGAACGGCATCGACCACGTCGACGGCCACCGCAACGTCACGCTGATCGCCAGCCCGTACGCCAAGCGGGGCGTGGTCGACCACACCTACTACAGCCAGCTCAACGTCGTCCGTACGATCGAGCAGATCCTCGGCCTTCCGCCGATGAACCAGCTCGACATGGCGGCCGAGCCGATGTACGGGGCGTTCACCGACCGGCCCGACTTCACCCCGTACACCGCGCTGCCGAACCAGATCCCGCTCGACACGATGAACGGGACGGCGGCGCAGGCCACGGACCCGATGCAGAAGGCCTGGCTCGCCTGGTCGGAGAAGCAGAACTTCAAGTCCGAGGACCAGCTGGCGTTCGCCCCGTTCAACCGGCTCACCTGGTACGCCACGACCGGCTGGAAGCGGCCGTACCCGGGTGACTCCAAGGTCATGACTCCGGAAGAGGTGCTCAAGAAGTTCCCGCAGACGACGGTGACGGGCAGCGTGGACAATGACATTCCGTCAAGCCGCGCTCAGGCACCGCACAAGGCGAACTGATGAGGTCTCGATAACACGATGGATCACTCCTTCTCACCGGCGATCGAGGCGCTCGGCCTGACCAAGCGCTTCGAGGAGACGGTGGCCGTCGCCGGGGTCGACCTTGTGGTCGGCCCCGGCCGGGTCCATGGAATGCTCGGGCCCAACGGCGCCGGAAAGACGACGCTGCTCACCATGCTCATGGGCCTGGTACGGCCCGACGGGGGCACCATTCGCGTCCTCGGCCGCCCCCGGGACGAATTCGGCGCGCGCATGCTCGACGGAGTCGCCGGCTTCGTCGAGAGCCCGCGCTTTTATCCCTACCTTTCCGGCCGCCGCAATCTGGCGCTGCTGGCCGAGCTGGACGGCGGCTCCGCCGCGAGCCGGATCGACGACGCCCTCGACCTCGTCGACCTGCGCGACCAGGCCGGCGCGAAGGTCGGCGGTTACTCGGTCGGCATGCGCCAGCGGCTCGGCATCGCGGCGGCGCTCCTGCGCGATCCCCGCCTGCTGATCCTCGACGAGCCGGCGAGCGGCCTGGACCCGGCCGGGATGCGCGACATGCGCGCCCTCGTCGCCAGGCTTGCCGCCGACGGGGTCACCGTGCTGCTGAGCAGCCACGACATGGCCGAGGTCGAGGAGCTCTGCGACAACGTGACGATCATGCGCAGGGGCGAGGTGGTCTTCGACGGGTCGATGGGCATCCTCCGCCGGCGCGCCCCGGACCCGGCGTTCCGGCTCGCGACCAGCGACGACGAGCGCGCGCTGGAGCTCGCCCGTGACACGCAGGGGATCGCCGCCGCCGTCGCCGGCGACGAACTGCTCGTCCACGCCCAGCGCGGCAACCTGGACGGCTACGTCATCGCGCTCGGCCAGGCCGACGTCGCCGTACGCCGCCTCGACCTGGAGTCCTCTCCGCTCGAAGCGCTGTTCTTCGCGCTCACCGAGGACGAACCCGACGAGGCGACCGAGCGCGTCCCCGAGGAGGCGACCCGATGACGGCGGTCGCGGCGCCCCCCGAAGCCCGTACGGCCGCGCGCGGTGGATCGTGGGTCGTCTACCGGTGCGAGCTGGCCAAGCTCGTCCGGCAGGTGAAGGTCCAGGTCGCGGCGATCGGGTGCCTGCTGGCCCCGTTCCTGTTCGTGTCGGCGCTGAACGTCCAGAGCAACACCCCGCAGGACACTCTGTTCGGCCGGTGGGTGCACGACTCCGGCTTCGCGATCCCGCTCGTCGTGCTCGGCTTCGCCGGCCAGTGGGCGCTCCCGGCCCTCACCAGTGTCGTCGCCGGCGACATCTTCTCCTGCGAGGACCGGTACGGCACCTGGAAGACCATCCTGACCCGGTCCCGGAGCCGCTCGCAGATCTTCACCGGCAAGGCGCTCGCCGCCATGACGTACTCCGTGGCGATGACCGTGCTCGTGGCGCTGTCCAGCCTGGCCGCGGGGGTGCTGCTGGTCGGCCGGCAGCCGCTGATCGGACTGTCCGGGACGCTCCTTCAGCCCGGACACTGCACGGCCCTGGTGCTGACCGCCTGGGCGACGGTGCTGCCACCCGTCCTGGCGTTCACCGCCTTCGGGCTGCTGCTGTCGGTCGCGAGCCGGAACAGCGCGGTCGGCGTCGGCGGCCCGGTCGTCGTCGGCCTGGCACTGCAACTGGCGTCGCTGGTCAACGCTCCGGAGGTCGTCCGGATACTGCTGCCGACCACGGCGTTCGGGACCTGGCACGGCCTGTTCGCCGAGCCGTCGTTCGCCTGGCCGCTGGCATTGGGCATCGTCGTCAGCGCCGTGTACTTCGTCGTCTGCGTCGTCGGCGCGCACGCGCTGCTGCGCCGCCGTGACATCACCGAGGGCTGAGACCATGCGATGGGGAGCGACCGCCGCGCTCGCGGCCGTACTGCTGGCGACCACCGGCTGTGGATCGTCCGGCATCACCCGCGACCGGCTGAACACCGCCGTCGCGCCGACATTCGCCAACCTCTACGTGCTCCAGCAGTCCCTGCGGGGCCGTACGGTGACGGCGGCGTCGATGCGCGCGAAGGCGTCCTGCGCCAAGGGCGGGCCGTCCACTCCGGACCAGGGCGCGGGCAACGACTGGACCTGTTCGGTGACCTGGTTCAACGCCGGACCGGCCGTTCCGGAGACCGCGTCGTACCAGCTGCACGTCCAGACGAACGGCTGCTACTCCGCGGACGGCGACGGCCCGGCGGACCTGAACGGCCAGCAGATGATCGTCGCGGCGGACGGCGCGACCGTCACCAACCCGCTGTGGGAGTTCGACGGCTGCTTCGACACGACGTGAGCTACTGCTTGTAGGAGATCTCCACGCGGCGGTTCTTGGCGCGGCCGACGGGGTCGTCCTTGCCGTCCGGCGTCCGGTTCGGCGCGGCCGGACGCGCCTCGCCGTAGCCGACCGCGGTGACCGTCACCTTGACGTGCCCGGCGAGCTCGGCGCGCACCGCCTCGGCCCGCTGCTGCGAGAGCGTGCGGTTCTGCGTGGGGGAGCCGATCGCGTCGGTGAACCCGGCGACGCGCACCGGCCCGTGGATCTGTTTCGCGATCTCGGCGATCCGGCGCC
The DNA here is from genome assembly GCF_054775715.1 of Actinoallomurus acanthiterrae. Lineage (NCBI taxonomy): Bacteria > Bacillati > Actinomycetota > Actinomycetes > Streptosporangiales > Thermomonosporaceae > Actinoallomurus > Actinoallomurus acanthiterrae. Next base: position 2,488,349 of record NZ_BAAHCO010000001.1, read on the forward strand.
GCGCGACGTCGGTCAGCGTCGCCTTGCCGAAGTCGAACAGGACGTCGGCGGCGATCCGCACGGTGATGTCCCCGCCCTTCGTCTCCTTCTCCTCCAGCGGGATGACCGAGTGACCGAGGTCGATGTCGCGTACGCCGTCCGTCACGGCGATGGACTGGACGGACTGCCGGAGGTTCGCGTCGGGGACGTCGCCCGCGCTCGCCGCCCCGGGCAGGAACAGCAGCGCCGGCGCGAGCGCCGCGCCGGCGAGGAGGGAACCGCGCCGTATCCCGGTCACCGCCCGATCGGCACGTTGTGGAAGGTCGGCCAGTTGCCGATCTGCACGTCGATGTGATCCCCCCTGGGGACGGAAACGTCGTCCCGGACCGGTCGTGACGCTCGGTCGGTGCGCCATGACGGACAGGTGTCGATTTACCGGAGCTTTACCCTAGCGTCCGGGATTTCCGGATGTGGGGGTCTGGGCGTGTCCTAATCGATGGAAGTGTCGCCCAGGGACTCGAGCAGGCCGCGGAGCAGATCCGCCAGCCGGTCGCGGTCGTCCGGGGCCAGCGCGCCGAGCAGGCGGACCTCGTTCGCGACGTGGAGGCCGAGGGCCTCGTCGACCAGCGCCCGGCCGCGGTCGGTCAACCGGACCCGTACGGACCGCCGATCCTCCTCGTCCGGGACCCGCTCGACCAGTCCACGGGTGGAGAGGCGGTCGATCCGGTTGGTGATCGCCCCGGAGGTCACCATGGCGGCCCGGTTGAGGGCGCCCGCCGTCAGCTCGTACGGGGGGCCGGACCGGCGGAGAGTGGCCAGGACGTCGAACTCCCAGTGTTCGAGGCCGTGACCGGCGAAGAACTCCTTCAGCTCCCGGTCCAGGACCCGTGACAGTCGGGTGATCCGGCCGATGACCCCCATGGGCCAGACGTCGACGTCGGGGCGCTCGCTCCGCCACTGGGCGAGGATCCGGTCCACCGCATCGCTCATCGAGCACACCTCTCAACGCAAACAATCTCAACGTTCATCTACTTGACGTTGAGCATACCGTCATGATGATATTTCAACGTTGAGATTCTTAATAAGGAGTTATCTCGTGGTCGCCCTCACCGCCCGGCGCGGCGCCTCCCTACCGAACGCCCGCGACCTGGCCCTCACCGCGCTCACCCCCCTCACCTGGGGGTCGACCTACGCGGTCACCACCGAGTTCCTGCCGCCCGGCCGCCCGTTGTTCACCGCGACGATGCGGGCGCTGCCCGCCGGACTGGCGCTGCTCGCCGTCACCCGCGTCCTCCCGCGCGGCGCGTGGATCTGGCGGGCGACGGTGCTGGGCCTGCTGAACATCGGCGCGTTCTTCCCCCTGCTCTTCCTGGCCGCCTACCGGCTGCCCGGCGGCGTCGCGGCGGTGCTCGGCGCCGGAGGGCCTCTCTTCGCCCTCGGTTTCGCGGCCCTGCTGCTCGCCGAGCGGCCGGCCGCCCGCAGGCTGCTGGCGGCCCTGACGGGGCTGGCGGGGGTGGGCCTCGTCGTCCTGCGTGCCGACGCGCGGCTCGACGTGGTGGGAGTGCTCGCCGGACTGGCCGGGGCCGCGTCGATGTCGGCGGGCACGGTGCTCACCAAGCGCTGGGGCCGTCCCGAAGGGGTGGGGCCGCTCACTATCACCGCCTGGCAGCTCACCGCCGGCGGGCTGCTGCTCGTGCCCGTCGCCCTCCTCGTCGAGGGCCCGCCGCCCGCCCTCGACGGGCGCGCCGTCGGCGGCTACGTCTACCTCGGAGTCGTCGGCACGGCCACGGCGTACTGGCTGTGGTTCCGCGGCATCTCCCGGCTCCCCGCCACCTCGGTGTCCTTCCTCGCCCTGCTCAGCCCGCTGTCCGCGGCCGTCATCGGCTGGGCGGCTCTCGGCCAGGCCCTGACCCCGCTGCAGCTGGTGGGCATGGCCCTCGCCCTCGGCGGCACGCTGGCCGGCCAGACCCCGGCCAGGCGGCGCCCGGAGGCCGTGACCGCCCCCGTCTCCATCACCACGAGGAGTTCATCGAAGACCTCCGGGAAGACCCTGCCTTCAGGCGGGGAAGGATGGGACTGCTGCGGAGCAGGGCAGGGATAGCCGAATCGCCGTCAGGGCGATTCCGCGCGCGTCTTACAAATCGGCATGTTAGTTTGTGAGACGTGAAGGCCGTGCACGTGAAGCGGGCATTCAAGTACCGCTTCTACCCGACCCCCGAGCAGGCCGCTGAGCTTGCCCGGACGTTCGGATGCGTGCGGAAGGTCTACAACATGGCGCTGACCGCTCGTACCGAGGCGTGGGCGCTGCGGCAGGAGCGGGTCAACTACAACGCCACGTCGGCAATGCTGACGGCGTGGAAGAAGACCGAGGAACTGGCGTACCTCAACGAGGTCTCCTCGGTTCCGCTGCAGCAGGTGCTGCGGCACCTGCAAGGCGCGTTCACCAACTTCTTTGCCAAGCGGGCGAAGTATCCGCGGTTCAAGTCGCGGAAGAAGTCCCGCAAGAGCGCGGAGTACACCACCAGCGGGTTTAGGTTCCGGGACGGCGACCTGACGCTGGCGAAGATGAACGAGCCGCTGGACATTGTCTGGTCGCGTCCCCTCCCGGAGGGCGCGATTCCCTCGACCGTGACCGTGTCCCAGGACAACGCGGGCCGCTGGTTCGTCTCCCTCCTGGTCGATGACCCTGGCGTGCAGCCGCTGCCCGCGAACGGTCAGGCGGTTGGAATCGACGCGGGTTTGGACCACCTACTCACCCTCTCCACCGGAGAGAAGATCGCCAACCCCCGCCATGAGCGCCGCAACCGCACCCGCCTCGCCCTGGCCCAGCGGCGCCTTGCCCGTAAGGCCAAGGGCGATGGCGCGAATCGGGCCAAGGCCCGCCGTAAGGTCGCCAAGATCTACGCCCGGATCGCCGACCGCAGGCGTGACCACCTGCACAAGCTCACCACTCGACTCGTGCGTGAAAACCAAACGCTCGTGATCGAGGACCTCACCGTCCGGAACCTGCTGAAGAACGGCAAACTGTCCCGGGCGATCTCAGATGCGGCGTGGTCGGAGTTCCGGAGCCTGCTGGAGTACAAGGCCGCCTGGTACGGCCGCGAGGTGATCGCGGTCGACCGCTGGTTCCCTTCCTCCAAGCTGTGCTCTACCTGCGGCACCCTGCAACAGAAGATGCCGCTCAGCGTCCACACCTGGACGTGCGACTGCGGCACGACCCATGACCGGGACGTGAACGCAGCGAAGAACCTTCTGACCGCCGGACTGGCGGTGTCGGCCTGTGGAGCCGGTGTAAGACCTCAACGGGAGTCCTCCCGGACGGGGCTGTCGGTGCTGAAGCAGGAAGCCCCACGGCGCGAGCCGTAGGAATCCCCCTCGTTTACGAGGAGGAGGAAGTCAAGACGATGCGTATCACTTGATCTCGCGGTGGCGCTGCTCGACGAGCCGAGAGGCCCCGGCGCCACGGGACTTGGTTCACCGTCGGTCGGTGAACCTGTCCTTCTCCTCCTCATATCGGTGGCGGGCCGATGCGAGGATCTGCCCGAAGTCGTGTTGGGTGGCGTCACACCAGTGCATCAGGTCCGAGAGCAGGACCCGCAGATTCTCGCTCGGGCCGGCTCGCCAGCCGTCGGCCGAGAGGGTGTAGGCCTGCATCGCCGCACCGGCGCGCTCTGTACTCCGGTCGATGTCCGCCACGGTGTCGGTCCTTTCGTCATCGCGCAGCTGTGCTCGTACCGTTGTCTCCGGTCACCGCCGTCGGCCTTTCCGGCGGATCTTGATGTCGCGCATGTCCGTCACCGCCACGCGGAGGATCCGGTAGGGGTATCCGTGCGCGTCGAGCGCCGCGATGGCCCGTTGGGCGGCCTCCTGCTCGCCGTCGTCCGGGCCCGCCGGCACCTGGCACCGGAAGGTGAACGCCGAGAGACTGCTGTCGCTGGTGAAGGTCCCGGCCTCGGTGAAGGCCGCCACGAAGGGATCGGCGCCGTCGAGGTCGGCATCGCTCAGTCCGTCGAACGTGCCGCGGATCGTCACTCTGAACACGGCGGGTCCTCTCGTACGGCGTAGGTGAGAAGGCGTTCACCGAGCAGCTCCTCGACGGTGTCGAGGAGCTCGAGGACCGCCTTGGCGATCACGTCGGGGCCCTGACCCGCTGTGACGCGTTCGCCGATCTCGGCGAAGACCAGTGCGTGGAACCAGCCGATCTGAGCGGCTGCGACGCGGGGCAGCGGGTCGTGCGGCGCCGCCCCGGTCTCCTCGACGAGCACGACGGCGAGAGCCTCGGTCATCTGGCGGCCCAGGTCGCCCAGCCGGGCGGTGAGAGTGGGAGCGGCCCGCATCATCTCGAAGACCCGGCCGAAGCCCTCGGTCAGCCCCAAGCTGCGGTCCCGGCGGCGCACCTCTTCACGAAGCCGTGTCAGCACCGCCTGGGCGGCGGACTCGCCGGGGCCGCGCTCCCGCACGATGTCGGCGAGCCGCTGCGGCGAGGCCTCCTCCGGATGGAGAACGAGGTCCTCCTTGGCGTCGAAGTAGTTGTAGACCGTATTGATGGACACGTCCGCCGCTGCGGCGACCTCGGCGATCGTGACGTTGTCGAACCCGCGCTCCACGAACAGGCCGGTGGCGACCTCGGAGACGCGCTGCCGGGTCCAGCGCTTCTTCCGCTCCCGTAGCCCCTCTGTCACGGCGTCATCGTAACCGAGTCCAATCTTGCAATGCATATCAATTTTGGAGTCGACTTCGTTTTTGGCCCGCTCCGTCGTCGCAGGACTGCGATGACGGGGTGGCTCTGCGGTACTTGGAACGTTCGCGTTGACGGGGCGGGTTCTCCACAAGATCCTTGTGCGTCATGGAATCCGATGATCAATCGGCGTGGACCTCGGCGACGGGCGGTCACGGCGACGCCGTACGGCATCAGGTGCTCGGAGCGGCCGCCGACATCATGCATGGCGCTCCGGTCGCCGGTCGGGTGGCGGCGGACGACCAGTCCGCGGTGACCCTCTACCTGGCCCTTCTGCAGGACCGGCTGCCCGTCTACGCGCGCGTCATGAAGGATCTGGGCTCGCGGGTCGGCGAAGGCGACGTCGCCGGCAACCTGGCTCCCGCCGCGCAGGCGACCATCGGCTTCTACACGGGGATCCTGGCCGCGAAGGTGTCGGTCTTCGCCAACCCGGACCAGCTGATGCGGCTCCGGCAGGTCTTCCAGACCCATGACCTGGGTCCGCAGGCGGCGTACGAGGCCGTCGCGAGCTACCTCGCGGCGGAGCGCGAGCTCGGGCGGATCGCGCCGGACGTCGACTGCACGGCGGCCGCCCACCTCCTTCTCGGTGCCTGCCTCAACCACGTCTTCACGAAGACGCTGCTCGGCGAGGCGCCCGCGGACGACGCGTACATCGCCCAGATGATCGCCGGTCTCCGCCTCGGTCACCGTCCGGAGTGCTCCCCGGCCGAGGGAACGGCAGCGGACCAGGCCGGATAGGCTGCCCGGATGTTCGATCATGGTGAAGACCCGCGGCCGGCCCGCGGTGTGGTGCGGGAGATCTACACCCCTGAGCGGGCCGCGACTCTGGAGTACTCCCCGGACCTGGACGGGCTCGCGGACCCCGGCGAGATCGTCTGGGCGTGGGTGCCCTACGAGGAGGACCCGGCGCGCGGGAAGGACCGGCCGCTGCTGGTCGTCGGGCGCCACGGGCGCCGGCTGCTCGCGATGATGCTGTCCAGCCGCGACCACAGTGACGACCCGGACTGGATGGAGCTGGGCTCGGGAACGTGGGACCGCGACGGCCGCGACTCGTACGTGCGGCTGGACCGCGTGTTCGAGCTCGACGAGGACGACATCCGGCGGGAGGGCGCGATCCTCGAAGGGGACCGCTTCGCCCACGTGGCCGCCGTCCTGATGCGCCTGCACGGCTGGAAGCCCACGCGCTGAGCCGTCCCGGCTCGTCGTGAAAGAACGTGGAAGATCCTTGCCGGGGCGGTGAGGTGCTCGCACTCTGGTGCGTACGCGCCGCCCTGGTGAGGAGTGCCCATGACCGGCCCAGCGAACCCCCGTTCCACGACGTCCCGGCGTCTCTCATGGCCGTACGGATTGATCCCCGCGGTGCTCGGGGCCGTGGTCCTCGTGGTATCGCTCGCCTTCGGCGTGCCGGGAGCCCGGTCGGCGTCCGCCACGCCGCCCTGCGCGGTGGCCTACTCCCTCAACCAGTGGACCGGCGGCTTCACCGCGCAGGTCACGGTCACCAACAACGCCGCGCCCGTCACGACCTGGACGCTGACCTGGACGTTCGCCGGGGACCAGAAGGTCACCTCGGCCTGGAACGCCCAGGTCACGCAGTCCGGGCAGGCCGTCACGGCCCACGACAGCGGCTACAACGGCACGCTCGCGACCGGCGGGTCGACGACGTTCGGGTTCCAGGCGACCTTCGGCGGTCAGAACGCCGTCCCGGGCGACTTCGCGCTGAACGGCGCGAGCTGTGGCGGTGACGGCACTCCCACGCCGACCCCCACCCCGACGCCCACGACGCCGACGTCGTGTCCGCAGGCGGCGTTCTGCGACGGCTTCGAGGGCCAGACCGGCACGACGCCGTCCGGAGCCTGGCAGCCGTCGTACCCGGACTGCCAGGGCAGCGGCACCGTGGCCGTCGACCACACGCAGGCCCACACCGGTAGCACGTCGCTCCGCGTCGACGGCGGCGGCAGCTACTGCGACCACGCGTTCGCCGTCAACACGACGGGCGTGGCCGCGGCCGGATCGGTCATCTACGTGCGCTACTACATCCGGCACACGCAGGCGCTGCTGGCCGGCCACGTCGCCTTCACGACCCTCACCGACGCGGCCGACGGCGGCAAGCACCTGCGGCTGGGCGGCCAGAACCAGGCGCTGCAGTGGAACCGCGAGTCCGACGACGCGACGCTGCCCGAGCAGAGCCCCGCCGGGGTCGCGATGAGCGTGCCGCTGCCCGTGAACCAGTGGTCCTGCCTGGAGTTCGCCATCAACGGGATGAACGGCACCATGAGCACCTGGCTCAACGGCACCGAGGTGGCGGGCCTCCACCTCGACGGCACCCCGACCCCGGACGTCGACCGCCAGTGGCTGAGCCGCGCGAACTGGCGCCCGCACCCCACCGACCTGCGTCTCGGCTGGGAGAGCTACGGCGGCGCGCGGGACACCCTCTGGTTCGACGACGTGGCGGTCGGCTCCTCGCGCATCGGCTGCTGACCCCTCGGCCACGACCGGCTGGAACGGCGCGTCTCGGTCACTGGGGCGGCTGACGCCGGGAGTTCAGGAGCCGGCGGACCATTCGATCAGCGGAGGCCGGACCGACGCGCACAGCGGATGGCCGCGCGCGTCGGTCAGTCCCAGCCGGCCCACCAACAACCCACCGCGCACCGCCGCCTCCAGGACGTCCGGGCCGATGGCGTCGAACCACAGCTTCGCCCGCCGGAACATCGCGAACCGCCCGCCGTCGTTCACGCTCCCCCACGACAGGTAGACGAACCGGCCACCCGGACGACCCTGGACGTAGGGGCCGCGAAGATCCCACCCCGCCTCGGCCGCGGTGGCGGTGACCTCCAGCTCCCATGCCGCGGAGGGGGCGTCGCCGGGGTGCAGGTCGAGCAGCTCGGCGGGGCGGTCACGCCGCTGCACGCCGACGTGGATGTCGCGGTAGCCGGGAAAACCGGGAGCTTGTCCGCACTCCCGCCCGGGCAGCCGGGACGCCTCGATGCGAATCAGCACAGTGCCATCATCCCTTTCGGACGTCAGGGGAGGACGTTCGCCAGGCGTCGCGCCTCCGCGACGAGGCGGCTGGAGCCTCCGCGTTCGGCGACGGCCTTGAGCACGGGAATCCCCTCCCGCGGCCGTACGACGCCGGCGACCTCCACGCCGAGGGCGAGCAGGTCGGCGAGGCGCTGCGGGCGGCCCTCGAGGGCGGGCGGGAGCGCGGCCGCGATCATCTCCCAGGTCTGCGCCCAGGCCCCCGACCGCGCCAGGTCGGTGAGCGCGGGCACGACCCGGTGGAGCGACAGCACACCGTCGCGGGCCATCGTCCCCAGTTCCCCGCCGAGCGCCGGCCAGTCCGGCCCGTCGGCGGCCGGGGGGCCGCATGTGCCGTCCGGCCCTTCCACGGGCGCGTTCTCCCCGCCTGCGGACGACCCGCCCGCGTCGGCCGTACGTCGCTCGCGTGCGGCGAGGATGAGGAGGGCGTCGACCGCGCAGGCGCGGTCCGCCTGGTCGCGGGCGCCGAGACCGTAGGCGAGCGCGAGCGTCATCCCCATGCCGACGGGGCCGTCGGCCTCGGCGAGCATCGGCAGCAGCGGGCCGGCCCCGCTGCCGCGCCGGGTATGGGCGGCGAGGTGCCCGGCCAGGTGCGAGGCGCTGATGTCGCGGTGCGCCGGGAGTATGGCGGGCCAGCACGACAGCCAGTACGAGGAGTAGCCCCGCCGGATGTCCGCCTCATAGGTCGCGGTCAAGACGCTCGCCAGCGACCCGTCCGGGGCACGGGGCGTCATGGTCACCAGGTCACGGACGTACTTCTCGTCGTCCCAGTGACGGGCGTCGAACTCGTGACGGTGGCGGGTGCGCTCGGGGAGGGGCAGCCCGCCGTCCGCGAGCCGGTCCGCGAGGCACGTGGCCGCGGCCGTGCCGATCCGTCGCGCGCGCACCGCGATGGCGTCATCGACCTCGCGAGGCAACCGGAGCAGGGCCTGTTCGAGGTCAAACGGCCATGGCTCCAGGCATTCGGCGGCGAGGCGCTCCAGCCGGTCGAGGAGCTCGGCCGGGTCGATCAGGCCGGAGGCCGTGGTCGGGGTGGACACCAGCATCGGCCGGGGGTCGTGCGCGAGTCCGGTCGCGATCTCGTGCAGCCGCAGCATCAGCACCCGCTCCGGCCCCGCCCACGGCCGTCCGTCCACGGCCTTCCACCACCGCCGCTCCCATTTCCGCCACTGCCGCTCCCAGGCGCCAATGTGCGGGGCGGGCGGGGTCACCGCCGCGCCGATGGCCGACGACAGTTCCCGGGCTTCGTCTGGGAACCAGTAGTCGCGCGGGGGAGCGGCGAAGCCTGGGCTGATGCGGTACCGCGTCATGACCGGATCGAGCGCGTCGCGCAGCGCGGTGCGGTCGGCCCAGGCGAACGCCACCAGCGCGGCGAGCACGCGTTCGAGGGCGACCGGGTCGACGGCGTCGTAGAGGCCGGTGTACAGCGTCGCCAGCTCCTCGGCCAGCTCGCCGGGAGAGCCGATCGGTGACGGCGGCGCCGGTGGTGACCAGGCCGGCGGGGCGGAAACGGGGGCGGCCGGCTCGGACGGATGGTCCCCGCCGAAGGCCTCGGCAGCGTGCTTCCTGAAATCGACGGGAAGCACAGTGGCCGCCTCGGCCAGTTCCGCGTACACGTCGGGGGAGGCGTGCTCGATCGCCAGGTTCAAGGCCCGCTCCTGCAGGTCGGCGGCCTCCTGCCCGAAGGCCGTCGCGACCACGCGGACGACCTCGCTCGCGTCGCCGCGCCGGGCGACCGCGTCCAGGCGTTTGAGCTGGGCGCGGACGAGCTTCTTCTCGCGGCGCAGCAGCACGGACCGGCTCGCGTCGAGCAGCGTGTCGAGCTCGAGCCGCCCGGCGTCGTCGAGACGGAACAGGGCGTCCTGCGCCATGCCGGCCACGGCGGACGGGCCGTCCGGGAGCAGCGCGGCGTAGTCGCGCGCCCGGTCCGCGAGCTCGTCGAGCGTCGGTGCGACCCCTTCGTGCGCGGCCAGGAAGCCGCGAAACTCGCCGGCGCGTCCGCCGCGCTGCAACGCGCCGAGGCACGCGTCGAGCAGCGTGTCCCGGTCGACCAGGCCCTCTGCGGTCAGTGCCAGGAGCGTGGAGGGCCAGCCATCGTCGCCGGGCTGGCCGAACCATCCGCCGGTCTGCTCGACCTCGAACGCCTGAAGCACCAGCGTCGCCCAGCGCTGATCTCGGCGGACCTTCTCGATCACGGCCGATCCAGTGAAAGAGTACGTCTGGACAAAGCCGAGCACGAAGCCGTCGGTCAGCGGCGGATCGATTCCGGTGCGCTCGGTGAGCCCGTTGATGAGCCGCCACCGGTGGTTGTCGTCCCAATTCCGCATGCGCAGTCGTTCGGCGAGCCGGCCGACCAAATTCGGCAGCCAGGCGGCGTCGCGTTCGATCAGGATGTCGAGCACCGCGCCGACGACGTCGAATGTCTTAAGGCGGGCGTGCCGCGTGGCGTGCTCGACGAGTTGGCCGCGGGCCAGCCAGGGGGCGAGTGCGGTGGCCCCGGACAGGCAGGCCGCGCCGGCGATGGTCACGGCGGTGGCGCTGTTCGACCACCAGCGCTCCCAGTCGCGGCGCAGCTCCCGCTCGTAGTCCTTCAGCGGCGTGACCAGCGGCCGCCGTTCCTCGTCCGACAGCCCGCGTGCCAGCTCGGCGACGGCGCGGAGGTCACCGGCGTCGAGCAGAGGCTTCAGGTCGTCCCAGCCGGTCATGGGGCCTCCTGCCTTGCCCGACCAACCCACCCCGGCCGACCTCCCGGCGTCGGCCTCATGACCGTAGGTGCTCTGCTTTCCGGCGCTTCGCTGGGTCATGTGCCCTCTCTCCTGACGATCTCGGCGGCGAGCACGTGCTTGCACTTGCCGCGGCTGCCGCGGTAGTCGGCCCACCACGGGCAGGTGCAGGACGCGGTGCCGTCCTGGAAGCGCACGCGCTGTGCGCCCACGACGGTCAGGTCGCCGTCCGGGCGTACGCCGCCCGCGGCGATCAGCGCACGCGCGTTCGCCAGGCGCGGGTTCATCGCCTCGGCGAGCCCGGCGTCGTACGGCAGTTCGCGGTGGAAGTAGGCCGCCTCCGCGAGGTCGAATCCGACCCGGCCCGCGGTGCCGAGCCGGGTGAGCGCGTGGCGCACCCGGTCGGCGGGCAGGCCCGACCGGTCGGCGAGCAGGTCGACCTCCACGCGTGGTTCGAAGGCGAGCAGCGCGCCGACCAGGTCGGCGTCGGCCTCATCGCGCGTGAGCCCGTCGAGCACCGCGCCCTCGCCGGAGAATCCGCGCCGGACCTCGGGGGACAGCGCCAGGACGAGCCGAATGCCGGGCAGGTCGAGTTCCCACGCGCTCGCGCACGGCAGGTCACCGGGCCGTACCGCCGGACCGTACACGCGCAGCGCGCGGGCGTACGGCAGCAACGGAACCAGCGCCTCGAGACGCTGTGGTCCGGGCAGGCAGACCGCGCCCGCGGCGGCTCGCGGGGTCAGCCGGAACGAACGGCCCGACGGCACGGCCCACTGCGCGCCGCTCGCCCGTGAGCCCTTCGGGAGGGATCGCAGGAAGCGCACGGCCTCGGTCGCCGACAGTTCGGCACGGGGCTCGAAGCCCGCGGTGATCACCTGGACCTCGGCGAAGCCCCGCAGCCAGCGCTGTGGGAGCGGGACCTTCTTCTCCACGACGGCGCCGTCGAAGGTGGTCACGGTGAGCTCGTCCGGCCCGACCGCCAGGTGCAGCGGGTCGCGGCCGATTCGGGTGAGCGACCGGCGGAGCGGCTCGCCCACGTCGACGTTCGTGGTGCCACGATCGTGCATCTCGCCGTCGAGCGCGTCGGACAGCAGGTCGAGCCGGGCGTACACGCCGCAGCAGGCCGAGAAGGACTCGAAGCGCAGGCGGTCGCCGTTGGCCGTGACGACCGGGTCGCGTACGCGCTCCTGTATCGGCATGAAGTACCGGGTCCGGGCCACCTTGGCGACCGCGAGCAGGCCGGCGGCGGCCGGAGCCGGGTCGGTCAGGAAGCCGGAGAAGAAGCGGGGATGGGCCGCCGGGCCGGCCAGCGCGGTGCCACCGGAGGTCTCCAGGCCGAGCCGCCCGTCGGCCAGCGAGGAGCGGTGGAGGTAGGCGTAAGACTGCGTCGCATCCGACATGCCCGGGGACGCTACAAGCCGGCGCCGTCAAAAAATCCGGAGTGTCCGATACGTCCCGGATGGAACCTCAGATCTCCCTCAAACGTCTTGGGCCGCGTCCCCGGGTGGGTGGATCCTCGACCAAATCTCGCGAGACAGACCCTTCTTCCCCCGCGAAAGCGCGCAATGAAAATGGAGTGATCCATGGCGAACGCGTCACCCCCATCCGGGTCCGCGCCGGTCGGTGACATCCGGCGGCGACTCGGGACGTTCTCGCTCCTCATGGTCGGGCTCAGCTCGATCATCGGATCCGGCTGGCTGTTCGGATCCTGGAAGGCCGCGAAGGTCGCCGGACCGGCGGCCCTCTTCGCCTGGATCATCGGCGCCGGCATCATGATCCTCATCGGACTCTCGTACATGGAGCTCGGGTCGCTGTTCCCCAAGTCCGGGGGCATGGTCCGGTACGCGCAGTACTCCCACGGCTCGCTCGTCGGCTACATGGGCGGCTGGTCGAACTGGATCGCGATCGTCTCGGTCATCCCCATCGAGGCCGAGGCCTCGATCCAGTACATGAGCTCGTGGAAGTGGCACTGGGCGAAGGGCCTGTACGACGGGAAGGAACTCCATCCGATGGGGCTGGCGCTCGCCGCCGTCCTCGTCGTCGTCTACTTCCTGCTCAATTATTGGACCGTGAAGTTGTACGCGATGGCGAACAACTTCATCATGATCGTCAAGTTCGCCGTCCCCGCGCTCACGATCATCGGGCTGATCGCCTCCGGCTTCCACGGCTCCAACTTCACGCACCACGGCGGCTTCGCCCCGTACGGCTGGGCGGCGGTGCTCAGCGCGATCGCGACCTCCGGCGTGGTGTTCGCCTACAACGGTTTCCAGAGCCCGATCAACCTCGCCGGTGAGGCGCGCAACCCCGGTCGTTCGGTGCCGATCGCGCTGATCGGCGCGCTGGTCATCGCGGCGCTCGTGTACGTGGGCCTGCAGACGGCGTTCCTCGGCGCCGTCCCCGGTCACCTGCTCGGCCACGGCTGGTCCGGCATCGACTTCAACTCGCCGTTCGCCGACCTGGCGATGGCGTGGAACCTCAACTGGCTGGCCGTCACCCTGTACGCCGACGCGTTCGTCTCCCCGTCCGGCACGGGCATGACCTACACCGCCTCCACCGCCCGGATGATCCAGGGCATGAAGGAGAACGGCTACTTCCCCAAGATCCTCGGCTACGTCCACCCGAAGTACGGCATCCCGCAGCCGGCGATGTGGTTCAACCTGGCCGTCTCCTTCGTCTTCCTGTTCACGTTCCGGGGCTGGGGCTCGCTCGCCGAGGTCATCTCGGTCGCGACCGTCATCTCGTACGTGACCGGGCCGGTGTCGGCGATGGTGCTGCGCCGGACCTGTCCGGACCTGCGTCGGCCCGCCCGCGCCCCGGCGCTGAAGATCGTCGCTCCGGCCGGGTTCATGCTCGCCTCGCTGCTCCTCTACTGGTCGAAGTGGCCGCTGACCGGCGAGGTGATCGGGATCATGGCTCTCGGCCTGCCGATCTACCTGTTCTACGGCTGGCGGCAGCGGTTCGTCGGCTGGGCCCCGCATCTGAAGGCAGGCATCTGGCTCGTCGTCTACCTGGCCTGGATGGTGCTGCTGTCCGCGCTGGGCAGCGCGAAGTTCGGCGGCCACGACCTGATCCCGTACGGCGTGGACATGGCGGTCGTCGCCGTCACGTCGCTGGCCTTCTACGCCTGGGGTGTTCGCAGCGGCTGGGCCGGACCGTCGCGCGAGGTCGCGGGCGAAGCGGCGGCCGCGCAGCGAGACCTGGCCCCGGTGGGCTGACCGAAACTCCGGTCCAGGCCCTCCCGTTCCCCCCCGTCCCCTAGGCGGGAGGGCCCGGACCGGTTCACCAAGCGGGCCCCGCGCGCCTCGGTCGTGCGGGCCGGTACGGTGAGCGATTGGACGATCCCGGTACGTACGTGGCGTCGGTGGCGTCGGACAGGAAGGAGCGGTGGATGCGGCTGCTCGTCGTGGAGGATGACGTGCGCGTCGCCGCCGCACTGTGCTCGGTGCTCCGGCGGCACGGCTTCGAGGTCGAGCCCGCGCGAACGGCCGCGGAGGCCCTTGAGCGCCTCGAAAGCGATCCGGACGTCATCCTGCTGGACCTCGGCCTGCCCGACCGCGACGGGTTCGAGCTGTGCGGCCGCATCCGCGCCGTCCGCGACGTCCCCATCATCATGGTCACCGCGCGGGGTGACGTGCGCTCCCGGATCCACGGCCTCCACCTCGGCGCGGACGACTACGTCGTCAAGCCGTACGACGTCGGCGAGCTGATCGCGCGGATCCAGGTCGTCAGTCGCCGCACCGCGCGCCATGACGGCGCCCGGCCCGCCGAGCCGCCCGCCGGCACGCTCATCGCCGGGCGTATCCACCTGGACCGGCTCCGCCGCGTCGTCAGCGTCGACGGGGTGCCCGCGAGCCTGACCCGCAAGGAGTTCGACCTGCTCGCCGTCCTCGCCCGCCAGCCCGGCGTCGTCTGCCCCCGCGAGCAGCTGATCAGCGAGGTGTGGCGGACCAACTGGCAGGGCAACCAGCGGACCCTGGAGGTTCACGTCGCCTCGCTGCGCGCCAAGCTGAGGGTGCCCGGCGCCATCCAGACCGTGCGGGGAGTCGGCTACCGCGTCGCTCCGGACGGCGGACCACCGGCGGGGGGCTCACCGGCCACGGACCCGACCGCCGGTGCTCCCCAGGCGACGGGCCCGTCGACGGGGAGTCCGCAGGCGAACGATCCGTCGGCCGGGAATCCGCGCCTGCCGAGGCCGTCGACCGGGGAACCGCAGCAGCCGTCGGCCGGGAGCCCGCGCCTGTCGGGTTCGTCGGCCGGAGATCCGCAGCAGCCGTCGGCCGAGGGCCCGCGCTCCACACCTCCGCTACGCTGATCCGACCGTGCGCGCACGCCTGATCCTCGTACTCAACACCCTCGTCATCTGCAGCCTGCTGGCGCTCGGCGTCCCGCTGGCCATGAGCATCGTCCGGCAGCACCAGGAGGCGCTGTTCCAGGACCGCCTCGACGACACGACGCGATTCGCGGCGATCGCCGTAGGCGCGCCCATCGGCGCGTCCTCCTCGGACGTCGGCTCCGAGCTCACGCGCTACCGCCAGCTGTACGGCGTGTCGGCGGCGGTGGTCGACCGGCAGCGCTCGACCTGGGTCAGCACACCTGGCTATCCCGGCAATGAGACGGCCGACGTCGAGGCCGGGCTGCGGCAGGCGTTCGCGGGTCGGCACAGCACCGAATTCCGCACGATCTGGCCCTGGGACGACCGCCCCCTCGTCGTGACCGCGCCGGTGACGCGGTACGGCGACGTCATCGGCGCCGTGGTGACGGTGTCGTCCACGGACCGCATGCGTTCCGCCGTCACCGGCGACTGGTCGGTGCTCGCCGCCGCCGAGGCGGTCGCCGTACTGCTGTTCCTGGCGCTCGCCCACCTGCTGGCCACCTGGGTCCTGCGACCCGTTCGCGCGCTCGACGCGACGACCCACACGATCGCGACCGGACGGCTCGACGTGCGCGCCCCGGCAGCCACCGGGCCGCCGGAGCTGCGCCGCCTCACGACGTCGTTCAACGAGATGGTGCAGAAGGTGGAGGCCACGATGGAACGCCAGCGCGCCTTCGTCGCCGACGCCTCCCACCAGCTGCGCAACCCGCTGTCCGCCGTCATGCTGCGGCTGGAGGGGCTGGCCCTGTCCCTGCCCCCGGGGTCGGAAGAGGAGCTCCAGGATCTCCGGCAGGAGGCCCAGCGCCTCACCCGCGTCCTCGATGACCTGCTCGAACTCGCCCTCGCCGAGGAGGGCGGCTCCGAGGTGGAGACCATCGACGTGGCCGTGCTCGTCGACGAACGCGTCACCGCCTGGCAGATCGTCGCCGACCAGCGCGCCATCGAGGTGCGCCGGAGCTGGGAGGGGCCGGTGCTCGGCGCAGCCGACCCCACCGGCGTCGGCAGCGCCTTCGACGCGGTGATCGACAACGCGCTGAAGTTCTCCCCGGAGGGATCGGCCGTCACCGTCGAGGTCGCCGAGGTCGGCGACGACGTCGAGATCCGCGTCACCGACGAGGGCTCCGGCCTGCCGCCTGAGGAGCTCGCCCGCATCGGCGATCGCTTCTGGCGCAGCCCCGGCCACCAGAACATCGACGGCTCCGGGCTCGGGATCTCCGTCGCCTGCACGCTCCTCGAGGCGAGCGGCGGCCGGCTGACGGTGGCCGCCGCCGAGGGGACGGGTCTGCGCGTCACCATGGCGGTGCCCGCCGTCAAGGTCTGACCGGCTCAGAGCTTGACGGACTGGTAGTACCGCGCCGCTCCCGGATGCAGCGGCACGGGATCGGTCTGGACGGCACTGCGCACGTCCAGCAGCTCCGCCGAGGGGACGGCCGCCGCGATGGTGTTCCGGTCACGGATCAGGATCTCGGTCAGGCGGTAGGCGAGCCGGTCGTCGAACGAGGGCGGGGTCACCAGGTAGTTGGCCACGGCGAGGGTCTGGACCTCGTCGACGTTCACATAGGTGCTCCCGGGGATCGTGGCCGCCCGGTAGTACGGGCCGTA
This sequence comes from Actinoallomurus acanthiterrae, assembly GCF_054775715.1. Classification (NCBI taxonomy): domain Bacteria; kingdom Bacillati; phylum Actinomycetota; class Actinomycetes; order Streptosporangiales; family Thermomonosporaceae; genus Actinoallomurus; species Actinoallomurus acanthiterrae. The sequence goes on from NZ_BAAHCO010000001.1 coordinate 2,504,799, forward strand.
GCGCCGGCGGATCTCGGGCGCCAGCCCGCCCAGCGGGATGAAACGGAGCGGTTCGCGCCCGGCCAGCTCCGCGATCCCGGCCGTGGGCAGACCCCCGGACCAGAAGAACGCGTCGATGAAACCCGAGCGCAGCGCGGCGGTCGCGTCATCCAGGCCCATGCGGACCCGCCGCACTTGTCGTTGCACCTTCGGCCCGGCGGCGGCCAGCACCCGCTGGGCCACGATCGCCACACCCGACCCTTTCCCGCCGACCGAGACGACCCGGCCGCGCAGGTCGTCGATCGACCAGAAGCCCGACTTTCCCCGGACCACCAGGTGGATGTAGTCGTCGTACAGGCGGGCCAGCGCCCGGATCGGCATGCCGGTCGTGGCGCCGGCGGCGTCCGCCGCCACGAACGCCAGCCGGTCGCGGCCGTCCTGGAGCCGCTGCAGGTTGTCGACGGACCCGGTGGTGACGTCCACGGAGGCACGGACTCCCGGGAGCTCACGGTCGATCAGCCCGGCGAGCCGCCGGCCGTACAGGTAGTAGACCCCGGCCGCGACGCCGGTCGCGATCGGCAGCGGTCCTTTCGGGTAGTCGCCCGCGCCGCCGGTCAGCGCGCAGGCGCTGACCGCTCCGAGCCCGGCCGTCCCCAGGGCGGCCAGCCCGAGACCGGTCCGGAGTGTCGTCCTCCGGTCCGGCATGCTCGCCCGGCTCGGGTAGCCGGGCGATCGCGCAGGGTAGGCCATAAGGCATGATCTCACTCGTCGGAGTGGTGTCGGTGCACGTTGCGGCATCGTGATCGAGAGAGACATACCGGACGCCGAATCGTGAAATCGTGGCACTCGCGTGTGGCAGATGAGCCTGGCAAGCTTGATCGTGTGGGTATGCCAGGGAACACGGATCGTGAGTACTTCGTGCCGTGCCGGCCGGACTCCGCGGCGCCTCGTCCCCCGGTGCTCGCGGTGACGGCAAGAGCCGATAGGACGCGTGGGCCTGTGGCGGCCGGGACACCTCCTAGATCGCCCGGGACACGATGGCCCGCGGCGGCCGGCTGGTTCGCGGCAACGGCTGGCGGGTTCGCGGCGGCGGTCGGTGGGCTTGTGGCGACTGCCGGTGGGCTTGTGGCGACTGCGGTCGGCGGGCATGTGGCGACGGCCGGCGGGCTCGTGGCGGCGATCGGGAGGCGGCCCTGACCGGGCCTCGGCCCCCGGTCCCCGGGCCGGGAGGCCCGGGAGACCGGCGGCCGTCCGGTCAGCAGGGACCACTGGGGGAGACCAGGGTCAAAGGAGGGTGGCAGCGCGTCGCACCCGGGGCCTGGGGTGGGCACCGGACGATCGGCGCCGCCGTACGGGCGGCCGCCGACGGCGCGGTCGTCTCCGTGCCGCCCGGCGTCTACAACGAGGCGCTCATCGTCGACCGTGACGTCACGATCGTCGCCGCCCGGGGCGCGGGCACGGTGCGCGTCGTCTCGCCGCACGGGCCGGCGCTCAGCCTCCACGGCTGCTCGGCCACCGTGCGCGACCTGACGCTCGAGGCGCCCGCGTCGGCGGACGTGGCCGTGCTGATCCGCTCCGGCGTTCCGGTGATCGAACGTTGCGAGATCAGCGGTGGCGGCATCACCTTCACCGACGCCGCCTTCACGCTGCGCGGCTGCACCGTGCGCGAAGCGGGCGACACGGGTGTGCGCGTGACCGGCACGAGCACGGGCATCGTCGCGGACTGCACCATCCGGTCCGTGGCCGGCGCGGGCGTACGCCTCGACGGCGTCGCCCAGCTCGAGTGCGTCCGAACGGTCGTCGACGGGGCGCGCGGTCCCGGCCTGCAGTTGACCGCCGGCGCCCACGGGCTGTTCACGGACTGCGAGGTCAGAGGGTCGGGCGAGGCCGCGCTGGCCATCGGAGCGGCGGCGTACGCCTACCTCCGAGGGTGCAAGCTGCATGACTCCGGCGCGCAGGGGGTGCGCCTGGAGGACTCGGCGGGAGCGGCCGAGCACGCGGCCGCTGCCGCCCACCGGGGCGACGAGGAGGCCGAAGGCGCCTCGGCCGGCCTGGACGACCGCCGCGTACGGCTCGAAGGGTGCGAGATCGCCCGTACCAAGGCCGAGGGCGTCCTCGTACGCGGCGAGGCCGTCGCCCGGCTGAAGGACTGTCAGGTCCGCGAGACCGACGCGGTGGCGATCATGGCCACCGGGTCGTGCCGGCTGGAGCTGGAGGACGTGCGCGCGGTCGACGTCACGGGGACGGCGCTGGTCGTCACCGGTGCGGCCGCCGTACGGGCCCGCCGCTCGGTCTTCGCGCGGTCGGCGGCCAACGGGGTCAACTGCAAGGGCGACGCGGTCGTGTCCCTGCGCGAGTGCGAGATCGCCCGGACGGCGTTCACGGCGGTTCACCTCGGCGGTGGGGCGCGGGCCACGTTGCAGGACTGCCACGTCCGTGAGTCGCCGGAGCACGGCATCCGGGTCGATGGGAGCGCCGACCTGTTCGCCGAGCGGACCCGGATCGAGCGGGCCCGGATGACCGGGGTGTCGATCGAGGGCGCCGACGCCGTGCTGCGCGAGTGCCGGATCAGCGACGTCGAGATGGGGGCGCAGATCACCACGCGGCACCGGCCGCTGCTCGACGCCTGCGACTTCTCCGACGTGGTGCGCACCGGGGTCGAGGTCGGGCCCGACACCGGTGTGCTGATCCGCGGGGGCCGCATATCGGGGACCGGCTCGGCCGGGGTGTTCCTCGACGAGGGCAGCGAGGCGTGGGTCGAGGACGTCGAGCTCTGTGACACCGAGGGCAGCGCGCTGGTGATCTGGACGGGAGCGCGCCCGCGCGTCCGGTCGGTGACCATCGCCCGGTGCGGCAAGAACGGCGTGTACATGAACGAGGGCGCCGCGGGCGTGCTCGAGGACTGCGACATCTCCGAGACGGGCTTTCCCGCGCTGTACGTCGGGCCGCACGCCAAGCCCACCGTGCGCCGCTGCCTGGTCCACGACACGAAGGAGGACCTCACCGTCGCGGAGGGCGCCGAGCCGGTCTTCCAGGACTGCCGTACCGGCAACGTGGCGACCAGCGCGATGCCGCTCGCCGAGAGCAGCCAGCGCGTCGTGCTCCGCCCCGGCGCCGCGAACGCCACCGTGCGCGGCGCCCTCGCGAACGAGGAGGGCGAGGAGGACCTGGCCGACCTCCTCGCCGAGCTCGAGCGCCTGGTCGGCCTGGGCCGCGTCAAGCAGGAGGTCGCTTCTCTGGCCAAGCTGATGCAGATGGTCAAGCGCCGCGAGGAGGTGGGGCTCTCGCCGCCGCCGCTGTCCCGGCACCTGGTGTTCGCCGGCAACCCGGGCACCGGCAAGACCACCGTCGCCCGCCTCTACGGCCGGATCCTCGCGGCCCTGGGGCTGCTCTCCAGCGGCCACCTGGTCGAGACCGACCGCGGCGACCTGGTGGGGGAGTACGTCGGGCACACCGCGCCGAAGACGCAGGCCGTGTTCAAGCGGGCGTTCGGCGGCGTGCTGTTCGTCGACGAGGCGTACGCCCTGGCGCCGTACGGGCAGAGCAACGACTTCGGGCAGGAGGCCATCGCCACGCTGGTCAAGCTGATGGAGGATCACCGCGACGAGGTCGTCGTGATCGCCGCCGGCTATCCCGGGGACATGGAGCGGTTCATCGACTCCAACCCGGGGCTGGCGTCGCGGTTCACCCGCACGCTGACCTTCGAGGACTACTCCTCCGAGGAGCTCGTCCGGATCGTGCAGCACCAGGCCCGGCAGCACGACTACCATCTGCCGGACGACACTCTCGCCCGCCTGCTGGACTACTTCGAGCGGTATCCGCGCGGAGCGAGGTTCGGCAACGGCCGCGCGGCCCGGCAGGTGTTCCAGCGGGTGACCGAGCAGCAGGCGCAGCGGGTGGCGGAGCTGCGCGCGCCGACGAAGGAGGACCTGACGATCGTACGACCGGAGGACCTTCCGGAAGGGCCGCTCTAGAGCCCGCGCGGAATGGGCGCCGGGCGGTCCATTCGGCGCGGGCTTTTAGCTGGTCTTCGGATGGCCCGGCGGTTAACGCCGGTTTCTGGGATGATCTCAGCGTGGTGGTTCGTGAGGGAGCAGAGGTGGAGTCAGCGCCGCGGTCGTACGGCTTCGATCCGACGATGCCGAACGAAGCTCGCATGCTCGACTACATGCTCGGCGGGAAGGACAATTTCGCCGCCGATCGCGCCGCCGCCGACCGGGCCCTCGCCGTGGCCCCCGAGCTGCCCATGATGGCGCGCGAGTCGCGCAAGTTCCTCAACCGGGCGGTGCGTTTCCTCGTGGCGGCCGGAATCCGGCAGTTCGTCGACATCGGCTGCGGGCTGCCGACCCAGGGGCCCGTGCACGAGGTCGCGCAGGCCGCGGCCTCGGACACGCGGGTCGTCTACGTCGACAACGACCCGCTGGTCGTCAACCACGCCGAGGCGCTCCTGACGTACACCGCCCGGACCGCCACCATCCGCGCGGACCTGCGCGAACCCGAGGAGCTGTTCGCCCATCCGCGGCTGACGGAGCTGATCGACCTGCGGTGGCCGGTCGGGGTCGTGCTGGTCGGCGTACTGGGCGTGATCCCGGAGGACGACGTCGTGCGGAGCGTCGTCGGCCGGGTGAGCCGGGCGGTCGCCTCCGGGAGCCACCTGGTCATCACTCAGGCCATCTCCGACGTGCGCCCCGAGGTCACCGAGGAGCTGGCCGCGCTCTACCAGGACGAGCAGATCGTCCGCGGGTCGCGCCGGCGCAACGTCCGCACCCGGGCGGAGGCCGAGCTCTCCTTCGAGGGGCTCGACCTCGTAGAGCCCGGTATCGTCCATGTACCGGCCTGGCGCCCGGATCCCGGCGAACCCTCTGTCGACCCCCGGGAGGTCTGGGCGATCGCGGGCGTGGGGCGCAAGCCCTGACGGGGCACCGCCGCGAAATACCCCCGCCCTGAGCGTTTCACTTCTGCGCCGTCAGCGCGGACGATCCCGCCTTGTCGGGAACGCTCCAACGCGGGGTGGTCGAACGACGCCGACCGGAACGGTGTAGGCGTAGAGGTGAGCTTTGGGAAGGACGAGTCGATGATGACCCCCAGTGAGTCCGAAGGCACGGCCGAGGACGTAACAGGTTTCGCGGACCTGCGGCTGCGGCCGGAACTGCTGAACGCCCTGTCCGGCCTGGGCTACGAGGAACCCACGCCGATCCAGCGGGAGGCGATCCCGCTGCTGATCGAGGGCGGCGACCTCGTCGGGCAGGCGGCGACGGGGACGGGCAAGACCGCGGCGTTCGCGCTGCCGATCCTGCAGCGGATGCCGGAGGACCGGGGCACCGGCCCGTTCGCCCTCGTGCTCGTGCCGACCCGTGAGCTGGCCGTCCAGGTCTCCCAGGCGTGCCACCGGTACGGCCGGGAGCTGGGGGCGCGTGCCCTGCCGATCTACGGCGGCCAGCCGATCGGCTGGCAGATCAAGTCGATCGAACGCGGAGTCGACGTCGTGGTCGCCACGCCGGGACGGGCCCTCGACCACATCCGGCGCGGCACGCTCCGGCTGGACACCGTACGCGTCGTCGTCCTCGACGAGGCCGACGAGATGCTGGACATGGGCTTCGCCGAGGACATCGAGGCGATCCTGCAGGAGACCCCCGAGGAACGCCAGACCGTGCTGTTCTCGGCGACGCTGCCCCCGCGCATCGAGGGCCTCGCCGGGCGCTACCTGCGCGAACCCGCCCGGATCCAGATGGGCCGCGAGGCGCCCGCGCCGGGCGAGGCGCCGAAGGTACGGCAGGAGGCGTACGTCGTCGGCCGCGCCCACAAGCCGGCGGCGCTCGGTCGGCTGCTCGACGTGGAGGCGCCCACGGCTGCGATCGTGTTCTGCCGGACGCGTGAGGAGGTCGACACGCTTACCGAGAACCTCAACGGATCGGGCTACCGCGCCGAGGCCCTGCACGGCGGGATGAGCCAGGAGCACCGGGACCGGGTCATGGGACGGCTGCGAGGCGGCACCGCCGAGCTGCTCATCGCCACCGACGTGGCCGCGCGAGGGCTCGACATCGAGCAGCTCACCCACGTCGTCAACTACAACGTCCCCTCCGCGCCCGAGACGTACGTGCACCGCATCGGCCGCGTCGGGCGGGCGGGCCGCGAGGGCGTCGCCATCACTCTCGCGGAGCCGCGCGAGCACCGCATGCTCAAGGCGATCGAGCGTCAGACCAAGCAGCGGATCAACGTCCGGAAGGTCCCGACCGTCGCCGACCTGCGGGCCCGGCGCCTCGAGCTGACCCGCGCGGCACTGCAGGAGAGCCTCCTCGAGGACGATCTGCAGCAGTTCCTCGCCGTGGTCGAGCCGCTCGCCGAGGAGTTCGACGTCATGGAGGTGGCGCTCGCGGCGGTCAAGCTCGCGTACGACTCCAGCGGGGCGACGGTCGACGAGGAGGAGATCCCGGAGGTCGCACCCAGGCCCGAGCGCGACGGGCGTGACGGCCGCGACCGCCGGGACGGCGGCCGCCGCGAACGCCGCGGCCGCGGACCCGCCGAGGGCATGACGCGGCTGTTCGTGGGTGCCGGCCGCAGCGCCGGAATCCGGCCACAGGATCTGGTCGGCGCCATCGCCGGCGAGTCCCGCCTGTCCGGGCGCGACATCGGCACGATCGAGATCGCGGACCGCTTCTCCCTCGTCGAGATCCCCGACGGCGCCGCCGAGGACGTGATCAAGGCCCTGCGCAAGACCACCATCAAGGGCCGCAAGCCCACCGTCCGCCGCGAACGCGACGCCACCAGCAACCGCCGCTCCCGCTGACGTCCGGGGCCCTTACGCGGGGCGGGCGACGCCGGTGTGCTCGGCCGCCGGCGTGTCGGCTGACGTCCGGGGGCGCGCACCCACCCTTTACGTAGGGCGGGCGACGCCGGGGTGCTCGGCCGCCAGCGTGTCGGCCGCGGCCCGCAAGGCGTCGAGGACCGCGCGGACCGACGGTCGTATGTCGCCGTCGCTGCGGGTCCAGACGATCACGAGGCGTCGTACGGTCGCGTCGGCCAGGTCGCGGACGGCGATCCCGGACTGTTCGGTGAAGCGGACCAGCTCGGGCAGGAAGCCGATGGCCTGGCCGTGGGCGGCGAGGGCGAGGTTCACGAGCAGGTCGTTCGAGCGGTACCGGATCTCGGGGCGGAAACCGCCGTGCTCCACGCACAGCCGCTCGGTGATCTCGGCGTGGGATGTGCCGGGATGCCCGGATGCCCACACCTCGCCCGCGAGGTCGGCGATCGGTACGGCCGAGTCCGAGGCGGCGAGACGGTGCCCGGCGGGCAGGACCAGCCGGGTCGGCTCGGAGAGCAGGACCTCGTCGATCAGGCCGGCGGTGCGCGGTCGCCGGAGACTGTCGTACTCGTTGCTGATGACCAGGTCGACCTCCTGCAGGACCAGGGACTGCAGGGCGTGCTCGAACTCGTCATCGAGCACCTCGACGACGAGGTCCGGGTACTGGGCGGACAGGCCCGCCAGCGCGGGTGCCACCAGGTGCAGCAGGGCGGTCTGGAACCCGACGAGCCGTACGGTCCCGGCGACCAGTCCGCACGCGGCGCGCGCTGCGTCTTCGGCCTGCTTGGCCTGGGCGAGGAGACCTTCGGCGGCGCGCGCGAGCGTCTCGCCGGCCTCCGTCAGCCGTAGGCGACGGCCGACGCGTTCGGTGAGCGGCACCCCGATGTCCTTCTGGAGCTGGGCCAGCTGCTGCGACACCGCGGACGGGCTGTAGCCGAGCGCGCCGGCGACCGCCCCGACCGTGCCGCGCAGTTGAAGCTCGCGGAGTACCCGCAACCGGACCAGGTCGATCATTCAGTAAGTCTTACATGTTCCATGCAGTAATGCTCGCTGGACCTTCATGGTCAGCGGGCGCACAATGTAAGTACCAAGAAAGCGGAACACTGATGACGAAGGAGATCGCCATGTTGGCGATGGTCGCGATTCTCGTCGCGCTCGCTGTGCTCGGACCCCTCGCCGGCGCGGACACTCGTGACGGCCTCGACTGGGCGCGGAACAACTTCTGGCTGCGCCGCCGCAACGCCGCGAAGACGGCCGCCGCCACCCGGACCTCCGAGACCGCGACCCAGGCCCGCGTCCGCGAGCACCGTACGATCCCGGCCGCCCGCTGACCCCAGCCGTCCGCGGATCCCGGCCGCCGGCTGACCCCAGCCGTCCGCGGATCCCGGCAAGCCCGCGGATCCCGGCCGCCGGCTGACGTGGGCCACCCCTGTGGTCCCGGCTACCCCCCCTGGCCCCGGCCGCCTGCGGATCCCGGCAGCCGGCCGACCTGGGCCACCGCCTGGCCCCGGCAACCCACTACCGGCCACCCTTCCGGGTCCGGGCGACCCACTGGAACCGGCCACCCCTCTGGTTCCGGCCGCCCGCCGATCCTCGCCGGTCCACTGGCTCGGGCTGCTCGCTGATCCGGGCCGCTAACCGATCCTCGCCGACCCGCTGATCCCCGGCCGCTCGCCCACCTGCGGTCCGGGGCCGTCGATCCGTCCCCCGGCATGGATCGACGGCACGCGGCACGCGCGGATCGCCCGGTGCCACCGTGCCCGCGCGATCCCGTACGGGCGGTCACGCGTTGGTCGGCACGCCCGCGTTGACGAGGATCTCGCGCGCCGGCAGCGCGGTGCTCTGGGCGGCGGTCAGGCCGGAGGCCGCCAGGTGGGCGTCCACGATCCGCAGGCCGGCCGCGTACCCGGCGAAGTCCGGCAGCCCCACGGGCTCTTGCCCCATGAGCTGCGCGGTGGCGTCGCCGAAGACGTACGCGGTCAGGTTCTGCATCCCGGCCACGTCGATCCCGGCAGTGATCTTCTCGTAGGCGCCGTCCAGCTCCGTGCCGGTCAGGCCTGTCGCCCAGGGGCCCATGGCCTGCTCGCCGGCCAGTTCCCGGACGAACGCCTCGGCCAGTCCCTCGGCGACGACGTGTTCGCCGACCGTGACGGTCATCGGGTTCCAGACCACGTTCGCGTAGCGCACGTTGTGGTGGAGTTCGTGGGCGGCGGCGTGGCCGATCTTCTGGAGGCTCGTGTCGGTGGGCCACATCAGCAGGTGGATCGCGCCTGGGATGCCGCCCATACCGAAGTAGCCGGCGCTGCGGACCGTCAGGTGGTGGTCATCGGGGTCGCCGAGCACCAGGACGACGTGCACGGTGTCGGCGTGCTCGATGCCCGGCACCGCACCGCTGATCCGCTCCCAGGCGGCGGCGAGAGAGTCCTCGACCCGGTTCCACACGCTCGCGTCCCGCATCTGACGCAGGGCGGTCGCGTACCGGGGGTCGTCGCGATCGAGGCGGAAGCCACTGCCCATCTGGTGCATCTGGACGAGGTCGATATCGCCCATCACGGACATCGCACTCTCGAGCGGACTGAGCATTTCTCGCAGGGCGTCGGGCCGCTCCTCCAGCGGTCGCTGCAGGAGTTCGAGCATGGCCGACGCCGTGTCGTGAACCACGATCTTCATGGCTCGGGACCGTAGGCCCTCCTGTTAGGTAAGGGTCAAACCGCGTCGACGAGACCGGAGGCCGCAGGCGGGTCTCCGACCGGCCAATGCGGCGCAGGAGCGGGCCGTGGTCTCGGGTTTCGGGGTTCGGCGACCAAGACACTCGGCGGCCGTGGCCGGGCGGGGCTCATCGACGCAGCCGGCCGACCAGGTATCCGATCGGCAGGCCGATGGCCAGGCCGAGGACGACGCCGATGAGCAACCCGGCGATCAACCCGGCCACCACTCCCGTCGTGAGGAACATGGTGAGCCCGACGGCCAGGCCAACGATCACCCCCGCGACCAGCCCGGCCAGCAATCCCAGGACAAGCCCGGCGATCAGACCCGGCATACCACGTGCATACCCAGGCCGTTCCAGGTCAGACGACCTGCGGGATGGGGGTTCACCGTTGCCGCACGAACTCCAGGCGTACGGGGTCGTTGTCGGCGATCAGCATCACCACGCCGTGCTGCGGGGTCCAGCCGTCGGAGACGAGGACGTAGTGACCGCCAGTGTGGAGGTTGAGCCGCAGGCCGGTGTACCGGTAACGGTAGGCGGCATTGGCGTCGGTGAGCGTGGTCTCCGTCACGCCCGGCGCGGTCAGGTACAGGCGCTTGGGGCTGTAGACCACGACCTGGGTCAGGCCCTTGATGTGGGCCGCGAAAAGATCTGCGAGGGCGTAGCCCTGGACCTTCGCGTAGCGGGACGTTCCCCAGAACAGCGCGACGCCGACGATGATGGCGGTGAAGGCGCGTAGTAGCGGGACTCTCCCCGGGGGCGGCTCGGCCGCATCAGGCAGCATGCTCCGGAGCTGGGCGGCGTACACGACGAGGAGGACGCCGGCACCGACGCTGAAGGGAAAGGAGAGGTAGGCTGCGGCCCGCCAGACGTAGCCGAGGGCCCAGACGACCCCCGGGAGGATGAGCCAGGCGAACGGCAGGATCCGGAGCGTCCACCGGACGACGCGATCGTCCCGTCCCCCGGCGCGGATCCGGCGCACCAGCCGGTCGTCCCACTGGAGCCACACCATCCCACCGGCCGCGATGATCAGTAGGAGCACGAACACCGGCAGCACACTGCGCAAGACGTAGTCGCGGGTGGACATCCCGAGAATGCTCTCGTCGAACCCCAGCTCCCGCGACTGCACGTCATTGCGCTGCCAGCCGAAGAAGACGAGCAGGGCGGTCAGGACGGTGGCGTTGGCGATGATCCCGGCGAGCCAGCGAAGGATCTCGTTGCCCTTCCCACCCTCACCGTCGGCCTTGCCCGTCGCGGCGTCGTCCTGTGACGCCACGTTCGTCCCCGAAGCCGGTGCCTGTGGATTGGAGGTCGGCGCCCCGGCGCCGGGAGTGTCCGGCTGGGGGGTCGGTGCCTCCGTCTCAGACGCGTGTGGAGCCGAGGCCGAGGTCCTCGCACCGGGTGGCGCTTCAGGCGGCGAGGAGACCGGTATCGGCTCTTGCGGTCCGGCGGGCGGCGCCGCCGGTGTTTCTCTACCTTTCGGGTGCCCGTCGGGCATGGGTCACCCGCCGGTTCCGGATGACGACTCCGGTGAGTCGGGCGGGCCGGCCGAGTTCGCGGGTTCGGACGGTTGCGCGCTTCCTTCCGACTCTGAGGGGCTGGGGGACTCCGCGGGAGGCGGAGGGCAGGTGCCGAACGCCGACCGCGGTTGCTGGTGGACGACCGACGCGGAGGCTCGGTAAAGCTCGCAGAGGAACCAGTCGTGCGAATCGAAAGAGGGCCGGGTGAGCGTTCGGAGAAGGTCATGCGCGGTGGTCCGGTGACCTCTGCACACCGCGATGCCGATCTTCAGAATCGTCGCGAAGCTGCTCGAGTCCTTGTCCAGTTCCTGATATTCCAGTTCCTTCTGCGCCTTATCGCAGTTTTTGGCGCGGATGTCGGCGTAGATGAAGGCGGGCGGATTGCCGCTGTCCGGCCCGGCAGGCAGGTCGAAGCCGTACCGGTCGCCGCCGTTGCCACCGCCACCTCCGTTGCCGCCATTCCCCCCGCCGCCGTTTCCGCCACCGCCGCCATCGCCATGGGCGCCGCCGCCCCCGGCGCCGCTGTTGCAGCCGCTCAGCAGCACGACGGCGCACGTCAGGCCCGCCAGCGGCCGACTGATTCTTCCCCCTGGGCCACGACGCGGCCCTGGCAGATCCTGGATCGATGCTCTGATAGCCATGACGCCGACCTCCCCGTCTCCTGGTGTTGGGCCGGCCCGTCGAGCTCACGCGGGCCGTGGATCGCCCGGCCGACACCCCCGTGGTGGCCGGGCGCGGATCAGATGTTGTGGTAGAAGTCGGCTCCGGCGGAGGCGAAGTAGATCTCCCCGCCCCCGGGTGCGGAGAAGAGCATGGAGATGCCGACGCCCCACGCGATCCCGTCGTGGTTGACGTTGAAGGTGTTGACGGCGTCCAGGCTCCCGGAGTGGTTGCCGTCGATGCTGAGTCCGTCGCGCTGCAGGATGCGGTTCGGACCATCCCAGACGTGCACCGCCTGGAGAGCGCTGAAGTGCGCGGTGGTCGAGAAGAGGATCATGACCCGGCCCAGGGTGGCCCGGCGGTCCTCGACGATGACCGGTGTCGGGATCGCCACGTGGAACCAGTTGCCGTGGCCCTCCTTGAGGTAGTAATGCGCGCCGAAGCCCTCGCGCAGGCCATTGACGTCGACGTACGGCTGGTTCTTCGGATCGAGCGTCGCCGTGCCCATGCTCTGGGCGACGACGGAGTATCCCGGTACCCATGATGCGAACAGCTTGGCCATCACTTCCCCTTCCCCGTCTCGCCGCCGGGAGATTCGGCGGCTGATGGCCACGCTAAAAACGCGGGGCGGCCGGAACATGAGTAGGCCCTACTCAAACCGGAGCATGGGCAGGCCCCACTCGAACCGGAGCACGGGTAGGTCCTACTCGAAGTCCAGGGCGCCGAGCAGGTCGGCGAGGGCCGCGCGGTCGCCGACGCCGAGCCGGCCGTAGACCCCGACCAGGTGGTTCGCGACCGTGCGGGTCGACAGCACGAGACGGTCGGCGATCTCCCGGTTGCTCAGTCCGGCGGCTGCGAGCCGGGCGATCTCCCGTTGCCGCGTGGTGAGCCGGGGCGCCGTCAGGTCGCGCAGCGCGGGGGTGCGGGCTCCCTGACAGCTCCGGGCGAGGGCCCAGGCCCGGGAGGCGGCGAAGACGCCGGCCCGGTCACCCGGGGCGTACGCGGCGGCGGCCTGGGCGGCGGCTTCGGCGGCGTGCAGGAGCATGCCCATCCGCTCGAAGGCGCGGGAGACGGCGTCGAGTTCCGCGCCGTTCGCCGTGACGACGGCGGCGGCGTGCCGGGCGCACACGGCGGCGAGCGGGCCGTCGACGGTCGCGCACAGGCGGGCCAGGTCGTCGGCGACGGCAGGAGCAGCGCCGAGGCGTACGGCGTCGTGCAGCGCGAACATCCGGTAGCAGCGTAGCCCGTGGGTCTCGGCGGCGTCGGCCGCGGTCAGGGCGGCGGACACGGCCGCGCCGAGGTCGCCGCCGGCGGCGTGCACCCAGGCGCGGGCGAGCGCGGCGGGGAAGTCGATCGGCACGAACGTCTTGAGCGATCGCCGTTCGGCGGCGGCGAGGGCCGTCCGGGCGGTCGCGAGGTCGCCGAGCAGCGCCGAGGCGTGCGCGAGCTCGCCGAAGCACAGCCCGGCGAAGCCCGTTCGCTGCTCGCCGAGCTGGGCGATGCCGTCGCGGGAGAAGCGGACGGCGTCGGCCGGCCTGCCCGCCAGGAGGTGGATCTGGGCGCGGTGGCCGTCGAAGCCGGCCATGCCGAGCCGCCAGGGTGCCTCTTCCCGCATGAGCCGCCGGGTCAGGCCGGTGACCTCGTCGGCCGCGGCGAGATCGCCGTCGAACAGGTGGGAGAGCAGGCGGACGCACTGCAGGCTCCAGAACGCGTCGGGCGCGTCGTCGCGCCAGCGATCGACCTCCCGCAGCGTCGCGTCGGCGACCGCCCGCGCACGCTCGGTGTGCCCGCCGTGCGCGAGCCGGAGACCCTCGACGACCGCGGCCTGGGCGGCGCTCGCGGGCGTCATCGCGTCGCCGAGCCGGCGCGCCCGGGCCAGCTGGCGGTCGGAGGCCAGGGGATGCCCGGCGAAGAAGTGGACGAAGGCGCTGAGCACGAGGAGATCCTGGTGGATCACCGGGTCGGTGACGGCGGAGACGGCCTCGTCGACGACCCGCTGCGCGTCGGCGTCGTCGCCGACGCTCCACGCGAGTCCGAGAACGCGGGTCCGCGCGTAGACGGAGCGCTCCTGGTCGGTGGCCGGCGTCCCCATGAAGCGGCGCAGGGTCTCCTCGGCCTCCTCCGGCCGGTCGTCGAAGAAGAGGGTGTAGGCCAGCGACAAGGCAGCAGCAGGCCCGCCGCCCGCGTCGACCGCGGCCCGGCCGAGCCGCTGCGCGAGCGCGATGTCGAAGACCGACATCGCCAGGCGGCACGCCGCGATGAGCGGGAGGGGCTGCCGGGCGGTGCCGCTGTCCAGCCGCCAGACCGCCACCCTGAGGGCGTCCTCACGCCGCCGTGACCCGGTCGCCTCCACGGCGTCGGCGAGCCGGGCGAGCATCTCGCGGATCCGGCCGGAGTCCGCACGGGCGCGGACGACCTCCCCGTACAGCGGATGCGCCGGGCGCACCTGAAGCCGATGCCCGTCGCGGAACGTCGTGATCAGCTGCCGCGCCTCGCAGCGCTCGACGGCCACCGCGCCGGTGAGCCGGATGAGGACGTCCGCGCCCAGGGGCTCGCCGAGCGTGGCGAACTCCAGGGCCCGGCGTTCGTCCTCGTCGACGTCGCCGATGCGGGCCTCGACGAGGTCGCGGAGCCGCGGGGTCAGGGACAGGTCGCCGTGCCAGCGCCAGAGCCCGCCGGTCTCCTCGAGGGCCCCGGCCGTACGGCCGGCCAGCACCATCTCCCGCAGGTACAGCAGGTTGCCCTGCGTGACCCGCCACAGCCGCCGCAGGGTCGCCTCCTCGATCCGCCCGCCGAGCACCTGGGCCAGGAGCCGGCCGGTCTCCTCGACCGGCAACGGCTCGAGTTCGAGGCGCCGGACCAGGCCGTCCTTCCACAGCGCGACGATGGGGTCGGGCACGGGCTCGCCGCCGCGGACGGTGGCCAGCAGGCGGGCCCTGCAGTGCAGCACCATCTGGTGGATGAGCGCCGCCGAGGCGGCGTCGAGCAGGTGCGCGTCGTCGACCGTCAGGAGGAGGGTCTCGCCGGCCGGTGGACGCAGTGCCTCGGCCGCCCAGCGGAGCGGGTTGACGCCGGCGGCGGCCGGGAACCGCTCCGGCAGCAGGTGGGCGAACGCGCCGAAGGGGATGTCGGCGGCCGCCGCCGTGCCGCGCACCGGCGCCACCGTGAAGCCCTCCAGCCCGGCGGCGGCCTGGGCGGCCAGCCTGCTCTTGCCCGCTCCGGCGGGACCGGCCACCACGACCCCGCCACGGGCCTCGTCACCGACGATGGAGCGCACCGCGTCGAGCTGTGCCGTACGGCCGACGAAAGGCCAGAGCGGCGGCGGCGTGCCCGCGTCGTGGCGAACTCCCGGCCGTGTCATCCGGTCACGCCTTCACGGCCGACGAACGGCCAGAGCGGCAGCGTGCCCGGTTCGTGGCGCACCGTCACGCCTTCACGGCCAGCGGGCGAGCGGACGGACCGAACAGGTCTGCGAGCTCGGCGCGGTCGCCGACGCCGAGGCGTTCGTACGCGTGGAGCAGGTGGTTCTCGACCGTGCGCACCGAGAGTCCGAGGCGTTCGGCGATCTCGCGGTTGCTCGATCCGGCGACGACGAGGTGGATGACCTGCCGCTGCCGGGGCGTGAGCTCGGGCGTGGCCATCGTGGCCAGGGCGGGGGTGCGGGCGCCGTGACATCGGCGGGCCGTGGTCCACGCCCGGGCGCTCGCCGTACGGGCGGCCCGGACGCGGCCCGCGGACTCGTGCGCCGTCGCGGCCTGGGCCGCCGCCTCCGCGGCGTACAAGGTCATGCCGAGGCGTTCGTACTCCGCCGACACGGCGTCCAGCCCGGCGCCGTCGCCCGTCAGGGCGGCGTGGCGCGCGAACAGCGGCGCGAGGGCACCGTCCACCTTCCCGGTCAGGGCGGAAAGTCGGGCGGCGGCACGGCCTGCCGCGCCGAGGCGTACGACGTCGTGCAGCGCGAACATCTCGAACGCCGGCAGACCGAGCGACCGCGCCCGGGCCGCACCGTACAGGGCCACCTCGACGGCCCGGCCGACGTCGCCCCGGGCGGCCGGGATCCAGGGGCGGGCCAGCACCGCAGGGAAGTCCGGGGCGAGGTACGTCGGCAGGGTGCGCCGCTCGGCCTCGGCCAGGGCCTCCTCGGCGGCGGGGACGTCGCCGGCGAGGGCCGTGGCGTGGGCGAGCTCGCCGAAGCACAGCCCGGCGAACCCGGCCGGCGCGTCGCCGAACCGGGCGACGGCGTCACGGCACCAGCGGGCCGCCGCGCGGACGTCGCCGCGCATGCGGCTGATCTGCCCGCGGAGGGCGGCGAGGACGGTGACGCCCATGTTCCAGGTGCCGGGCTCGCCGAGTTCGCGGTACGCGGCGTCGGCCAGCGCCTCGGCCCCGGCGAGGTCGCCGGCGAAGATCTTGGCCATGAGGCGGGCCAGGCCGAGCTCGGCGAGGGCGCCGGGAACCTCGTCCCGCCAGCTCCGGGCCGTCGCGAACGCGGCGTCCACGACGGCCGTCGCGCGATCCGTACGCCCCGTGAAGGCGAACGCCTGGCCCTCGACGGCGGCCAGTTGAGCCGCGACGCCGGCGGCCGTCGGCCGGATCGCGCGGACCCGGTCCACCAGGGCCAGGGACTCGTCGACCCGCGCGGCGAGGAGGTGACAAAACGCCTTGACCGTGAGGACCTCCTGACGCCACCGGGGGTCCCCGATCGCCGCCTCGGCGGCGTCCAGAACGCGGTGCGCCTCGGCGGAGCGCCCGAGGCCGCCGTGGAGGGTGCGGGCGCGGGCCGCCGCGACGAGGGCGCGCTCGCGGTCGGTGCTCGCCGAGCCGGCCGCCCGGCACAGCGCCGCCTCGGACTCGGTGTGCCGGTCGGCGACGTGCAGGACGGCGCCCAGGGCGATCGCCGCGTCCAGGCCGCCTCCCGCCTCCAGCGCCGCCCGCCCCAGCCGTACGGCCAGGTCCACGTCGTGCGCGGCCCAGGCCAGCCGGCAGGCCGCGACCATGGGCGCGGGGTCGGCGACGCTGTCGCTGTGCAGCCGCCAGACCGCGACGCGCAGCACGTCGTCGCGCCGGCGAAGCCCCGTGGCGTCGGTGGCCTCCGCCAGCCGCCGGAGCCGGCTCCGGGCGCGTAACCTCCCGGTCCGCCCGCGGATCACCTCGCCGTACAGCGGGTGCGCCAGCCGCGCCAGCCTCCGGCGGCGGTCGACGACGACCGTCACGATCTGCCGGTCGACGACGCGCCCCACCGCGTCCGGGGACGTCAGCCCGGCGACGAGGTCGACGCCGATCGGCTCGCCGAAAGCCACGAACTCGAGGGCCTCGCGCTCATCCTCGTCGACCTCGCCGATCCGGCCGCCGATCAGCTCGTACAGTCGCGGCACGGCGGGCAGGTCGCCGGTCTGCCGCCATACGCCACGGCTCTCGGTCAGGGCTCCGGCGAGGATCAGCTCGCGCAGGAACAGTGGGTTGCCCTCGGTGATCCGCCACAGGCGCCGCGCGGTCGCCGCCTCCACCTGGCCGCGGACCGAGTCCGCCAGAATCCGCGCCGTATCCGCCTCCGACAGCGGCCCGAGCTCCACCCGCGGCACGAGGCCGTCCTGCCAGAGCCGCCGCACATGGGCGGGGACCTCCTCGCCGGTGCGGATGGTGGCGAGGAGCCGCGCACCGCCCCGGGCGACGACGTCGCGGACGAGCGCCGCGGACGCCGGGTCGAGCCAGTGCACGTCGTCGACGACCAGGACCAGCGCGCCCCGGCCCCGCCGGGCGAGCAGCGCGTCGGCCGCCCAGCCCGGACCGTCGGCCCGGCTCCCGGAGACGGGACCGGCGGGCAGCAGGTGCGCGAACGGTCCATAGGGAAGGGCCGAGGCGGCCAGCGTCGCCTGCGCCCGCGCCACCGTGAACCGCGCCGGATCGAGCGCGGCGATCACCTCCGCGGCCAGCCGCGTCTTTCCCACCCCGGGTGCGCCGGCGACGACGACCCCGCGGGCCGATGCGCCGGTCAGCAGCGATCGCACCCTGCCGAGCTGCGCCCCACGGCCGACCAACGGCGAGGGGGACCACATGAACGCATCGTACGGATTCCATCTCACTGCGTGACAGCACGTGTCCGTATCCGGCCACCCGCCCAGAGGGTCCTCGGTTGTCCGTCGTGGCGTGCGGGTATGGGGCACAGCGGTGCTTCCCTCGATTTACAGGAGGCCGCGATGCCGGACGTTCAGACCACGACCTGCGCGATCGCGGGGGGAGGCCCCGCCGGGATCATGCTGGGTCTCCTGCTCGCCCGCGCCGGGGTGCGGACGACGGTCCTGGAGAAGCACGGGGACTTCCTGCGCGACTTCCGAGGCGACACCGTCCACCCCTCCACGCTGCGGCTGATGGACGAGCTCGGCCTCGTCGAGGAGCTCGAGCGCCTGCCGCACCAGAAGCTGACGACCTTGCGGATCGGGACGCGGACGCGGCCGCTGGTCGAGGCCGACCTGACGCGGTTCACCCGCTGGAAGTACCGCCACATCGCGATGATCCCGCAGTGGGACTTCCTGACCCTCCTGGCCGACCACGCGCAGCGTTATCCGGCGTTCCGGCTGCTGATGGAGGCCGAGGTTCTCAGCCCCATCGAGGAGGACGGCGTGGTGCGGGGCGTGCGGTACCGCGACGCCTCCGGCGAGCACGACCTGCGGGCCGTGCTCACGGTGGCGGCGGACGGCCGCCGGTCCGATCTGCGCCGCGCCGCCGGCATGGTCCCCACCGAGCTCGGCGCGCCGATGGACGTCCTGTGGCTGCGGATCTCCCGCCGGCCCGGCGACCAGAACGGTCTCGGCGGCGTCATCGGCCAGGGCGAGATGGCAGCGATGATCGACCGCGGCGACTACTGGCAGATCGCCTTCCTCATCCCCAAGGGGTCGTACGAGCAGGTCCGGGCCAGGGGGCTCGGGGACCTACGGGACCGGCTCGCCGAGCTGATGCCGTCCCTGGCCGACCGGGTCGGGGAGATCGACGACTGGGACAAGGTGGCCTTCCTCGAGGTCGGCCTGAACCGGCTCCGCCGCTGGGACCGGCCGGGCCTGCTCGCCATCGGCGACGCCGCCCACACGATGTCGCCGATCGGCGGTGTCGGCATCAACCTGGCCGTTCAGGACGCCGTGGCGACGTCCAACCTGCTGGCCGAGCCGCTGTACCGCGCCCAGTCCGACCCGGCGAGGTTCGACCGGACGTTCAACCCGGAGCTGGTGCGCCGCGTCCAGTGGCGCCGGACCGTGCCGACGATCGGCACCCAGACGGTGCAGCAGGTCATCCAGCGTCAGGTGGTCGACCGGGCGCTGGCGAACACCGAGCCGCACATTCCCCGGATCTTGGAAAGCCGGCGTGGCAGGCGGCTGCTGTCACAGGTCCTGGCCCGGATCATGGTGTACGGCCTGCTGCCCGAGCACGTCCGCACCCCGGAGCGGCGCGTGACCGAGACGCCCGCCGCCGTCCGTTCGTAACGCCCTCGTCCGTACCGGGCGCGGTCGCTGATCGGGGTGATGCCTGCTGACCAGCGGGTACGCAGGGATCGTGCGTCGGTTCGGGGATGGCCGGTCGGCCCGGTCACGGTCTTGGTTGCGAAGCCACGCGCTGGTGGCGCTTCCACTGGCGCTGATCTTGGTGATCGCGCTGATCGACGTCCTCAACGGGCCGCGGATCCACCTGGGGCCGCTGCTGATCGTGGCACCGGCGATCACGGCGTCCTTCGCCGGACCGAGGGCGGTCGCGCTGATCGGCGCGATGGCCGTCGCCGCCGAGGTGCTCGTCGGCGTATCCGACGAGTGGCGCGGGGTCACGGAGTACGAGACGCAACTCTCCTCGTTGCTGCTGATCTCGGTCCTGATCGTGTTCTTCACCGCCGTACGGCAGCGGCACCGGCGTGAGCTGAAGGCGGCCCGCTCGGTGGCCGAGACGGCGCAGCGGGCGCTGATCCGCCCGCTCCCCGAACGGGTCGGGCCGCTGCGCATCGCGTCGTTCTACCTGACCGCCGAGCAGGAGGCGAGAATCGGCGGTGACCTGTACGGCGCGGTGCGGATCGCCGGAGGCACCCGGCTGATCATCGGTGACGTCCGGGGGAAGGGCCTGGCCGCCATCGACGCGTCCGCCCTGGTGGTCGGGGCGTTCCGGGCCGCCGCGCACCAGCGTTCCGCGCTCCCCGACCTGCTGTCCTTCCTGGACGGCGCGGCCGAGGTGGAGGCCGCCCGGGTGCTCGGCGGCGGGCCGGACTCAGGGGAGGGCTTCGTCACGGCCGCCGTGGTGGACATCCCCGATGAGGAGCCGCACGTGTGCATCCTCAACCGGGGGCACCCGTCGCCTCTGTTGCTGGCGGGCGGGGGCGTCACGGAACTGCGGGCGACCCAGCCCGCGCCGCCGCTCGGCCTGGGAGACCTGTACCCGGCCGACGCCCACGTCGACATCTTCCCGTTCCGGCCCGATGACCTCCTGCTCCTCTATACCGACGGAGTGATCGAGGCCCGGGACGCCGTCGGCGCGTTCTACCCCCTCGGGGAGCGTCTGCTCGCGTGGGCGGAGGACGACCCCGCGCATCTCGTCGAGCACCTGTACGAGGACCTGCGCGCGTACGCCGAGGGACGCCTGGACGACGACGTCGCGGTGATCGCCATCAAACGGATGCCCGCCCGGTAGCGCCCGACGTGTGCGACCTGGCCGCCGCCCATCCCGAACACCACCAGACCGAGGAAGACGTGACATGAGGGCCCATGACGCGCACACCGACCGCCCCGGGCACGCCGCCGGTCACGGTCACGAGGGGCACGCCCACGGCGTCAGCGAGAACGCCGACTCACGCTGGCTGAGCGGGGCGCTCGGCGTGATCGTCGCCTACATGGCGGGCGAGGTGGCCGTCGGTGTGCTGGCGCACTCCCTGGCGCTGATCTCCGACGCGGCGCACATGCTCACCGACGCCGTCTCCATCGTGCTGGCGCTGGTGGCGATGCGACTGGCGGCCAAACCGCCCACGGGCGGGTACACCTACGGTCTCAAGCGCGCCGAGATCCTGTCCGCTCAGGCCAACGGGCTGTCGCTGCTGCTGTTGTCCGCCTGGCTCGCGTACGAGGCGGTCCGCCGGCTGGTCAGCCCGCCGCAGGTGACGGGCGAGCTGGTGCTGGCCACCGCGCTCGTCGGCATCGTCGTCAACGTCGCCGCCGCCTGGATGATCTCCAAGGCCAACCGGACCAGCCTCAACGTCGAAGGCGCGTTCCGGCACATCCTGACCGACCTGTACGCCTTCATCGCCACGGCCGTCGCCGGCCTGGTCATGACGCTCACCGGGTTCGCCCGCGCGGACGCGATCGCCTCCCTGGTCGTGGTCACCTTGATGGTCAAGGCCGGGGTCGGGCTGGTTCACGAGTCCGGGCGGATCTTCCTCGAGGCGGCCCCGGCAGGGATCTCCCCGGACCAGGTGGGCAAGGCCCTGGCCGCCCGGCCCTGCGTCACCGAGGTGCACGACCTGCACATCTGGCAGATCACCTCGGGCATGCCCGCGGCGTCCGCGCACATCCTGGTCGCGCCGGGGGAGGACTGCCACGCCGTACGCGCCGACCTCGAGGCGGTGCTGGCGGAGTCGTACCAGATCACCCACACGACCCTTCAGGTCGATCACAACTCCGACTCGGTGCTGTCGATCGGCTCGCGGCCGGACGAGCACCGCGAGGAGTCCCACGGCCCCGTCCACCGGTCCGAACCGACCGAAGACTAGGGCGCGTCTGGGCGCCGCGCAGCCGAACAGCGGGTTTGTCAGACGCGCCCTGGGTCGCCGCGGTCAAGCGCGCTTCAGGCGTCGTAGTCGAGGCCGACGCGTTCGGACAGCGGCGTGGACTGGCAGGTGAGCACGAAGCCGGCGTCGACCTCGGACTCCTCCAGGGCGAAGTTGCGCCGCATATGGACCTTGCCGTCGGTCACCCTGGCCCGGCAGGTGCCGCAGACGCCGCCCTTGCAGGCGAACGGCAGGTCGGGCCGGACGCGCTGCATCGCGTCCAGCAGCGGCGTGTCGCGGGGCACGGCCGCCGTGGTCGAGCGGCCGTCGAGGAGCAGCGTCACCTCGCTGGTCGCGCCGTCGACCGGGGCTTCTTCGTGACGGACCGGGGTGGGCGGGACGTCGTCGACGAAGAACAACTCCCGGTGCACCCGCTCCGCCGGGACGTCCGTACGGGCGAGCACGGACCGCAGGCTCTCGACCATCGGGTACGGGCCGCAGAGCCACCAGTGCGCCACGTCCCGGGCGGGCGGGAGCAGCGCGGACAGCGCGGTGAACTTCGCGGCGTCCAGCCGCCCGGTGAACAGCTCGGCCTCGAGGGGCTCGCGGGACAGGACGTGGAAGAGTTCGAGGCGGTCGAGGTACCGGTCCTTCAGGTCCGCGAGTTCGTCGGCGAACATCACCGTGTCGGTGCGCCGGTTGGCGTACAGCAGGGTGGCCGTGGCCGCCGGGTCGCGCAGGACGGTGGCGGCGATCGACAGGATCGGCGTGATCCCGGACCCGGCCGCGACGAACACGTGGTGTCCCGCGGTGTCGTCGCCGGGCGTGAACCCGCCGGTGGGCGGGCCGACCTCGATCTCGTCGCCGGGGCGCACGTCCCGTACGAGCCAGGTGGAGAACAGCCCGTCGGGCACCTCCCGTACGCCGACGCGGGGGGCGGCGCCCTCCGGAGCGCAGATGGAGTACGACCGGCGCTCCTCACGGCCGCCGACCGTACGGCGCAGCGTCAGCGACTGGCCCGCGCGGAAGGCGTAGGCGCCTTCGAGCTCCGGCGGGACGTCGAACGTCACCGCCACCGCGTCGGCGCAGAGCCGTTCCACCGAGGCGACCGTCAGGCGGTGGAAGCCGCCGCGCGCCCGGGCCGGCGCCGGTGTGCTCACGGTCAACTCAGATCT
This sequence comes from Actinoallomurus acanthiterrae, assembly GCF_054775715.1. Taxonomy (NCBI): domain Bacteria; kingdom Bacillati; phylum Actinomycetota; class Actinomycetes; order Streptosporangiales; family Thermomonosporaceae; genus Actinoallomurus; species Actinoallomurus acanthiterrae. The sequence continues at coordinate 2,527,372 of NZ_BAAHCO010000001.1, forward strand.
CCTTCACGTGCTCGAAGGGTTCGCGGCAGGACCGGCACCGGCGCAGTGCCCGGCAGGCGGTCGGGCCGAACGCCGACGTCTCCTCGGTGTCGGCGGAACCGCAGCGCGGGCACCGGACCGTGCGCACGGTCGGGCCGAGGGCGAGCGGAATCGGTCCCTCCGCGCGCCTCGGCGCGGCGCCGGGAGGGGCGATGCCCGCCTCGGCGAGCTTGCGGTGGCCCTCCGCGCTGATCCAGTCGGTGGTCCACGGCGGATGCAGCGCGGTGCGCACGTCGATCTCGTCGTACCCGGCCGCGCGCAGCGCGCGGATCAGGTCGGCGCGCATGGCGTCCATCGCGGGGCACCCGGAGTACGTCGGCGTGATGGTGACGACGACGCGGCCGTCCTCCTCGGAGACGTCGCGCAGCACGCCGAGGTCGGCGAGCGTCAGCATGGGCAGCTCCGGGTCGGTGACCGTCTCGGCCACCGCCCGCGCGTCCGTCGTCACGGTCACCACGTCGCCTCCGGGTGGGCGCGGGCCACGCTCTGCAGCTCGGCGAGCAGCGGCCCGAGGGCGTCGGTGTGCCGGCCACGCCGCCCGTCCGGGTCCGGCGGCACGTCGGCGGGACGGCGGAGGGTCGCCGCCGTGAACACCTGATCCAGTACGGCGTCGAACTCCACGCGCAGGCCGGCCGGGTCCGCCGCGACGCCGGACCGGGCCAGGCGCTCCTCGGCCTCGTGCGCGGTGAACAGCTCGCCGACCAGCGGCCAGATCCTCTCGAACGCGGCCTGCGTCCGCCGGTGCGACTCGTCGGTGCCGTCGCCGAGGCGTACGGTCCACTGCGCGGCGTGGTCGCGGTGGTAGGCGACCTCCTTGACGCCCTTCGCGGCGATGGCCGCGAGCACGGGGTCGCGCGAGGCGATCAGGCGCTGCAGCAGGGCGAGCCGCCAGGTGGCGAAGACCAGGAGCTGGGCGATGAGGTCGCCGAAGTCGCCGCGCGGGGTCTCCGCGAGCCGTACGTTGGCGAACTCCTCCTCCTCGCGGAAGAAGGCGTAGTGGTCCTCGCCCCGGCCGGTGCCGTCGGCGTGGCCCGCCCGGGCGTACAGCAGCCGGGTCTGGCCGAGGAGGTCCAGCCCGATATTGGCCAGCGCCACCTCCTCCTCCAGGTCGGGGGCGTTCGTGCACCACTCCTGCAGCCGGTGGGACATGATCAGCGCGTCGTCGCCGAGCATGAGGCAGTAGGCGGCCAGGTCGGCGCCGTCGACGTCCGGCGGCACCGTGGTGTCGACGCCGTTCAAGGGATCGGCGAAGCCCGTGCCGAACGCCCAGCGGGCGTCGCCGTCCCCGGTCAGGGCCTCGTAGACGTTGTCGAAGGACACCGTGGCCTCACATGTGCGGGACGTCGTCGGGGATGTCGTAGAAGGTCGGATGCCGGTAGACCTTGTCCGCCGAGGGCGCGAAGAACGGATCCTTCTCGTCCGGGCTGGACGCCGCGATGTGCGACGCCTTGACCACCCAGATGCTCACGCCCTCGTTGCGGCGGGTGTACAGGTCCCGCGCGTTGCGCAGCGCCATCTCGTCGTCCGGCGCGTGCAGCGACCCGACGTGCACGTGGTTGAGCCCGCGCTTCCCGCGCACGAACACCTCGTACAGATCATTCCCTGTCTGATTGCGCTCGCTCCGCGAGCGCGGTGAGCGAGCGCCCAACGCGCCGTCTTCCCTCGTCGCTCTGGTCGCTTCGCTCCCGGCGCTCCTCAGCCCAGACGACGCGCGCTCGCTCATGACTGCCTCCGCTTCGCGGCGTGGGCGGCGGCGGCCTCGCGGACCCATGCGCCCTCCTCATGGGCGCGGCGGCGCCGGGCGACGCGCTCGGCGTTGCACGGGCCGTCGCCGCGCAGCACCCGTTTGAACTCGTCCCAGTCGATCGGGCCGAAGTCGTGGCGGCCGCGCTCGGAGTTCCACTTCAGATCGGGGTCGGGGAGCGTGACGCCGAGCGCCTCGGCCTGCGGCACCGTCATGTCGACGAACCGCTGGCGCAGTTCGTCGTTGGTGTGCCGCTTGACCTTCCAGGCCATCGACTGCGCGGTGTTGGGCGAGTCGGCGTCGGGCGGGCCGAACATCATCAGGCTCGGCCACCACCAGCGGTCGACCGCGTCCTGCACCATCGCCCGCTGGGCGTCGGTGCCGCGCATCATCGTCATCAGCAGCTCGTAGCCCTGCCGCTGATGGAACGACTCCTCCTTGCAGATGCGGATCATCGCCCGGGCGTACGGGCCGTACGAGCTGCGGCACAGCGGCACCTGGTTGCAGATCGCGGCGCCGTCGACCAGCCACCCGATCACGCCGACGTCGGCGTACGTCAGCGTCGGGTAGTTGAAGATCGAGGAGTACTTCTGCCGCCGCTCGATCAGCCGGGTGGTGAGGTCGGCCCGGTCGACGCCCAGGGTCTCGGCGGCGGAGTAGAGGTACAGCCCGTGGCCCGCCTCGTCCTGCACCTTGGCCAGCAGGATCGCCTTGCGCCGCAGCGACGGCGCGCGGGTGATCCAGTCGCCCTCGGGCTGCATGCCGATGATCTCCGAGTGCGCGTGCTGCGCGATCTGGCGGATCATCGTGGCGCGGTAGGCGTCCGGCATCCAGTCGCGGGGCTCGATCCGCTGATCCCGCTCAATGGTGTGCTCGAAGTGCCGCTCCAGGCTCTCCTCAGCGACGGCCGTCATGACTTCTGCTCCTTCGCGACGAGGGTGAGCACGTCGTACTTGGCCACCGACTCCCCGGTCTGGTTGGTGACGTCGGCGTCCCAGCGGACCTCGCCGTAGTCGGCGTTCGCGCGCGGCGTGATCTGCTTGGCGGTGAGCGTCACGGTCAGCTCGTCGCCCGGCTTGACCGGGGTGAGGAACCGGAGGCTCTCCAGGCCGTAGTTGGCCAGGACGGGCCCCGGCTCGGGCGCGACGAACAGCCCGGCGGCCAGCGACACCACGAGGTAGCCGTGGGCGACGATCCCGCCGAACAGCGGGTTCGCCTTGGCGGCCTCCTCGTCGGTGTGGGCGTAGAACGTGTCGCCGGTGAACTCGGCGAAGTGGTCGATGTCCGCCAGTGTCACCGTACGGGGGCCGGCGGTCACCGCGTCGCCGACCCGCAGCTCGGCCAGGGACTTGCGGAACGGGTGCACGCCCTCCGTACGCCTCGGCGCGCCGGGGACCCAGCGGCCGGTCACCGCGCCGAGCGTCTCGGGGTCGGCCTGGACGGCGGTGCGCTGCATGTGGTGCAGCACGCCGCGCAGGCCGCCCATCTCCTCGCCGCCGCCCGCGCGCCCGGGGCCGCCGTGCACGAGGTTCGGCAGCGGCGAGCCGTGCCCGGTCGACTCCTTCGCGTCCTCCCGGTTCAGGACGAGCAGGCGCCCGTGCCACGGCGCGAGGCCGAGCACGACCTCCCGGGCGAACCCGGTGTCGGCGGTGACGACGGAACCGGCGAGGCTGCCACGCCCGCGCGCGGCGAGCTCGATGACCCGCTCGGTCGAGGTGTACGGAAGGAGCGTGGACACCGGCCCGAACGCCTCGACCTCGTGCGGCTCGGCACGGTCGGGGTCGTCGCAGCGCAGCAGCATCGGGGAGACGAACGCGCCGCGATCGGCGTCCGCGCCCACGAGCTCGACGTGATCGGGATCGCCGAAGACCAGGGTGGCCGCGCCGCGCAGCGCCTTGACCGCCCGGCGGACCTCCTCGCGCTGGTCGAGGCTGGCCAGGGCGCCCATCCGTACGTCCTCGCGGGACGGGTCGCCGACGGTGACCTTCGCCAGCCGGTCGCACACCGCCGCCGCGACGTCGTCCATCAGCTCGGCCGGGACGAGGGCCCGCCGGATCGCGGTGCACTTCTGTCCGGCCTTGACGGTCATCTCGGCGACGAGCTGCTTGACGTACAGGTCGAACTCCGGCGTGCCCGGCCGGGCGTCCGGTCCGAGGATCGAGCAGTTCAGCGAGTCGGCCTCGGCGGTGAACCGAGCCGCCTCCCGGACGATCACCGGGTGGGAACGGAGCTTGCGCGCGGTGGCCGCCGAGCCGGTGAATGCGACCAGATCCTGGCCGGTCACGTGGTCGAGCAGGTCGCCGGGCGGGCCGCAGACGAGCTGCACCGAGCCCTCCGGCAGCAGACCGGAGTCGACGATCAGCCGGACCAGGCGCTCGGTGAGGTACGCGGTCTGCTCAGCGGGCTTGATCAGGCTCGGCATCCCGGCGAGGAACGCGGGGGCGAGCTTCTCCAGCGGCCCCCACACCGGGAAGTTGAAGGCGTTGATCTGGATCGCGACGCCGCGCAGCGGAGTGCAGACGTGCTGGCCGACGAACGTGCCGCCCTTGCCGAGCGGCTCGGCCGGGCCGTCCACGTAGACCGTGTCGTTGGGCAGCTCGCGCCGGCCACGGCTCGAGTACGCGAACAGCACGCCGATGCCGCCGTCGACGTCGAAGCGCGAGTCGCCGAGGGTGGCGCCCGTCCGGGCCGACAGCGCGTACAGCTCCTCGCGGTGCTCGCGCAGATGGGAGGCGAGGGCCTTGAGCAGGGCCGCGCGCTGGTGGAACGTCAGCTCGCGCAGCGCCGGCCCGCCGACCCGGCGGCCGTACTCCAGGGCGGCGGCCAGGTCGATCCCTGCCGTGGAGACGCGGGCGATCTCCTCGCCGGTCGCCGCGTCGTGCAGCGGAATGCCCTCGCCCGTCGGCGCCTGCCAGCGGCCGCCGACGTAGCTGTGCAGTGCGGTCATGGAGTCGGCCTCCAGGTGATTCGGGCGATTTACTGACCGAATGGTAGGTAATTCATGTTACCGTGCAGCCATGGCTGAGGGAAGGGGACGACAGGGTGACCGTACGGCGGTGTCCGGGCGGTCCCGCCGCGGCCGGCCCGGCCACGACCGGGAGTCCCTGCTGCGGATCGCCGTCGGCCTGTTCAACGAGCGCGGCTTCGACGGCACGAGCATGGACGACCTCGCCCGCGAGCTGGGCGTCACCAAGGCCGCGATCTACCACCACGTCTCCGGCAAGCAGGAGCTGCTGCGGCTGGCGGTGGACCGCGCCCTCGACGGCCTGTTCGCCCTCGTCGACGAGCTCGACACCGTGCCGGGCCGCGCGGTCGACCGCCTCGAGCACCTCGTCCACGGCAGTGTGACGGTCCTCGTCGATCGGCTGCCGTACGTCACGCTGCTGCTGCGGGTGCGCGGCAACACGCCCGTCGAGCGGGACGCCCTCGAACGGCGGCGGGAGTTCGACCGCATCGTGGCAGGCCTCGTCGCCGAGGCCGTCGCCGACGGCGACCTGCGCGGCGACGTCGACCCGGCCACGACGGCCCGCCTGCTGTTCGGCATGGTCAACTCACTGATCGAGTGGTACCGCCCGGACGGCCACATCGGCGGCCCCGACCTCGCCGACGCCGTCGCGACCGTCGCCTTCGACGGCCTGCGCACCACCTGAGCCGTATGTCAGGGGCCCGGTAGCCGCGGCTCTGCCGGCGGCGGGGCCGTCATCCGATCAGGCGTGGGCGGAGGGGCGGTAGCGGAGGCCGTCCATCAGGAGGTCGAGGGCGCTGCGGGCGCGGTCGCGCCGGTCCGGCTCGCCGGTGGCGAGGGACACTCCGCTGAGGCTGGTGAGAACGGCCATCGGATCGACGTCCGCGCGCAGGGTCCCGGTGGCGGCGCCTGCCTTGAGGAGCGTCTCGATCGCCGTCATCATCCGGGCGCGGCTTTCGGAGAACGGGTTCCCGCCCGAGGCGATGATGGCGTGCAGGGCGTCGCTCATGTGGCGTTTGGTCGCCATGTAGTCGATGAAGCGGTCCATCCAGGCGCGCATCGCCTCGTCCGGCGGCGCGGTGCGGAGAAGGTCCGGTGCGGCGTCGCAGAGGCGTGCGAGCTCGTTGCGGTACGCCGCCTCGGCCAGTGCCTCGCGCGTCGGGAAGTGGCGATAGAGGGTTCCGATGCCGACGCCCGCGTCCTTGGCGATCGCGTCGAGCGTGGCATCCGTTCCCTTCTCGGCGAACGCTCGTACCGCGGCCTCGAGCAGGCGTTCGCGGTTGCGCCGGGCGTCGGCGCGAAGTGGGCGGGGACCGGTGTCCGGCACGGCTCCTCCTCATCCGGGGTGACCAGCCGACTGTCCGGGTTCGGCGGGCGATTTGCAAAGCGGAGGAGGCTCCGCATAATCTCCAACTATCGGAGGGTCCTCCGGTTCGATTCTATCGGAGGACCCTCCGCATCACCGAGGGGAGACCGGACCACCATGAGCACCAACACCCGCGTCACCACACCGTTCACCGCCGAGTCCACGGCCGCCGAGGTCGTGGCCGGCATCGACCTCACCGGCCGCCGCGTCATCGTGACCGGTGGCGCCTCGGGCATCGGCGTCGAGACCGCCCGCGCCCTCGCAGGCGTCGGCGCGGAGGTGACCCTGGCCGTACGGAACGAAGAGGCCGGGCGGCGCACCGCCGAGGACATCATCGAGACCACCGGCAACAAGCAGGTGCTCGTCGCGCCGCTGGACCTGGCCGACCAGGCCTCCGTCGCCGCGTTCGTCGCCGCCTGGGACGGTCCGCTGCACATCCTGGTCAACAACGCGGGCGTGATGGCCTCGCCCGAGACGCGCACGCCGGAGGGCTGGGAGCTGCAGTTCGCGACCAACCACCTCGGTCACTTCGCGCTGGCCACCGGGCTGCACGGGGCGCTCGCCGGAGCGGACGGGGCCCGGGTCGTGTCGGTCAGCTCCAGCGCGCACCTGCGCTCACCGGTCGTCTTCGAGGACATCCACTTCCGGGAGCGCCCGTACGAGCCGTGGGCCGCGTACGGGCAGTCGAAGACGGCCAACGTGCTGTTCGCCGTCGAGGCGACGAGGCGCTGGGCCGACGACGGCATCACCGTCAACGCCCTGATGCCGGGCGGGATCCGCACCAACCTGCAGCGGTACATCACCGACGAGGATCTGGAGCGGCTGCGGGCCCGGTCCGGTGGCCCCATCGTCTGGAAGACGCCCGAGCAGGGGGCCGCCACCTCCGTGCTGGTCGCGACGTCGCCGCTGCTCGACGGCGTCGGCGGCCGCTACTTCGAGGACTGCGAGGAGGCCGGCCCGAACCAGCCCGGCACCCGCAAGGGCTTCGCGCCGTACGCCCTCGACCCCGAGGCGGCCGAGCGCCTCTGGCAGGTCTCGGTCGAGACTCTCGCCTGACGGCTCTCGCCTGACGGGAGACGCGGCCGACCCGCGGTCGGCCGCGTTCCCCTCGGCAGGGCCGCGGTTGTTGCCGGGCGACAGCGGCCGCGGCCCGGACACGAAGCGCGCCTGGACGCTCGGTCAGCGGCGGTGAGCCGGCCCGCGCGAGCAGGAGGCGGCCCTCGCGTTCGCCCGTGGCCGGACGAACGCCGGCGTCAGGCCTCCTCGCCGAGTTCGCCCGGCAGCATCCGTGCCTTCTCGGCGGACCCCGCGTGGTCGGGCGAACGTGGGCGTTAGATCTCCTCGCCGAGTTCGCTCAGCAGCGCCCGTGCCTTCTCGGCGGACCCCGCGCGGCCGGGCGAACGCGGGCATTAGATCTCCTCGCCGAGCTCGCTCAGCAGCACCCGTGCCTTCTCGGCGAACCCCGCGTGGCCTGACTCGACCGCGCGGCGGAGGGAGAGCACCGCTGGCCCGCGGTCGCCGTCCCGGTGCCGGATCTCGCCGAGGCGGTACGCGGCCTCGCCCACCAACGCGGGGTTCTTCGTGCCGGTGGCCAGCGTGAGCTCATAGAACCGCACCGCGGAGTCGCGGTCGCTCAGCCAGTACGCGAGCTCGCCCAGGTGCGCGGCCGCCATGGGCGCCTGGCTGACGTTTCCGGTCCGGCCGCCGGAGTCGATCACCTGCTGGTACCAGCGCAGGGCCTCGGGCCAGTCACGCTCGTCCTTGGCCAGTCCGCCCAGGTACATCTTGGCCAGCACCGAGCCGATCTCGCTCGGTCCGCCGGATACCTGGAGCGCACGCAGGAAGTACTCCCGCGCCCGGCTCGGATCCTCCTTCTGATACGTCCGGCCCATCAGGACGAGGGCCTGGTCGCCGATCCCGGACTCCGTCTCCGGTACGCGTGCCAGCACCTCGCGGGCCTCGGCGAACTCGCCCGCTTCGACAAGCGCGTCCCCGAGGGCGAACAGGGCGACGGGCTCACCGTCCGCCGCGGCGGCGCGGAACGTGCGCAGCGCGCCCTCCTCGTCTCCGTGCTCGCCCTGGATCACGCCGAGCATGCTGTTGAGCAGCGCCCGCGACTCCGGGTCCAGACCGGTCGCGGCGGAGTCGTCGGCGATCAGCCGGGCGACGTTCTCCAGGCCGTCCGTGTCATCCTCGCGACGTAGGAGCGGGACCAGCCGTCCGGCCGCGACCAGCCGTACCTCGGCGTCGGGGTGGTCGGCGTACCGCTCGTACACCTCCCGCGCCCTCGCCGGCTCACCCGCGGCGACGAACAGGTCGGCCACCTCGATCCGCTGCCGGGGGTCGAGGTCCACGAACTCGGCCGCGCCGTACACGTACATCGCGGCGCTCACGCGGTCCCCGGCCTCGGCGCACTCGGTGGCGCGCCGGCGCACCACGTCCACCGCCTCGCGCACGTCGCCCGCCTGGGCGGCCAGGGCAAGCGCCCGCACGGCCTCGGCGTGTCTCCCCTCGGCGAAGGCCTTGTTGGCGACGACGAACAGGTTGCCGGCCGCCGCCTCGACCAGCTCGGCCGGCGCGTCCCCGCCGTCCGCCTCCACCTCGATGGCGGCCACGCGGCCGAAGGCCTCGGCCGAGGCACCGAGGTCTCCGTCCTCGAACGCCCAGGCGCCGAGGATGCTGCCGGCCCGGGCGCGCACCGCCGGGTCGGAGGCGTCGGCCGCGCGCTCCATCTCGGCGTGGGCCTGCGGGCCCTCACCCCGGTCGCGCAGCGTACGGGCCAGGCTGACACGGATGCGCGGGGTGACGTCCTCGTGGCCGACGTCGATGCCCCGCCGGTACAGCCGGATCGCCGCGTCGGCGTCGCCGCGGTCCAGCCGGGAGTCGCCCCACAGCCAGTAGCCGACCGCCGTCGTCTCCGGGTCGCCACTGGTCACCGCGCGCTGGGCGGTCTCCACGACCCCGTCATGATCTTCGGCCTCGGACAGCGTCAGAATCAGGCTGCGCAGCGGGACCAGCGCGGCCGGGTGATCGACGTCGGAGCCCTTTCGGTAGGCCGCGAGGGCTGCGCCCATGTCCTCCTCGTAGTAGCGGTGGATGTCCCCGATGTCGTCGTAGGCCGTGGCCACCTCCGCCGGGTCGCCGTACTCGACGACCAGCTCGAGCATCGCGCGGGCCTGGGCGGGGTCGGTGTCCATCGTCTCGCGGGCGGTGCGGATGACCTGCCGTCCGGCGGCGCCCGCGGCCGGGGTGCCGCTCCGGTTGCTCATCAGCCAGCGCATCGAGTCGATGCCGTCCGGCCCGTCAGATCCGCCGTAATCCTCCGCGAGCGCGAACAGCCCGGCGCGCAGGCGTTCGAGGCCGTCGTCCTCGTGCGCGGGCGGCTCCGCGTGACCGGCCTGTTCGGGCCCACCGACCTGTTCCACGTCGCCGATCTGTTCCACGTCGCCGGCCGGCTGCGGGGCGTCGGCCGGTTGCGAGCCGCCGACGGGTTGCGGGTCGCCGGCCTGTTCGAGCTCACCGGCCGGCTGCGGTTCATCGACCGGCTGCGGCTCGCCGACCGGCTGCGGCTCGCCGACCGGCTGCGGCCCGCCGGCCCGTTCGGGCTCGCCGGCATGCTTCTCGACGCGATCGGGGTTCGGCGCGGCGGCGCCGGACGGCCGGGAGGTCTCCGGCTCGGTGTTCTCGCCCGTGGGGACGGGCGGCTCCTGCCCGGCGGCGCGTGCCGCGATCTCGAGAGCGCGGTCGTTCTCACCGGCCGCGTTGAGCAGCGCGACGAGCTGCATCGTGGCCGCGAGACGGACGCGCGGATCCTCGGAGGCGGCGAGCGGCTCCAGGATCGCCCGGGCCTCGGCGGAGGCGTCGTGCTCGGTGAGTAGTTCGGCGAGTTCCACCAGCAGGCGGGGGTCGCAGTCCGGCGGGAACGCGGCGGCGCCCTTGTAGTAGGTGCGTGCGGCGTCCAGGTCGCCGTTCTCGGCGGCCGCGGTCGCCTGCTCCTTGGCGATCCGCCGGGCGCCATCGGGCGCCGCGACCGCCGCCAGGTGCAGCGCGCGAACGGCCACGGCGTGGTCGCCGGCCTGGTTGGCCTGGTAGGCGACGGAGGCCAGATTGTTCAGCACTCCGTCGCGATAGTCCTCATCCGCGGTCGCGATCCGGGTCCCGGCGGCCACGGCGACTCCGAGCGCTTCGGCGGCGCCCGCGAGCCGTCCCTCGTCGGCCAGCCAGACCCCCAGGTGGCCGCCCGCGAACAGCGCGAGCTCCGGGTCGTCGCAGGACAGCACCTCCTCCAGCGCCCGATACGCCGCCGCCGTCTCGCCGAGCTCCCGCAGCACCTTGCCGAGCTCCAGCCGGAGGTGCGGGACGGCGTCCGGCTCGGCGGTCTCGATCGCCGCGCGGTACCGAGCCGCGGCCTCCTTCAGGTCGCCACGGGCCTTGGCCAGGTCGCCGAGCGTCCAGACACCGATGGTGACCGTCTCCGGATCGCCGCTGTCCTCCGCGCGCCGCGCGGCGGCCTCGGCCGCGCCGTATTCCTCACTCATGACCAGCAGGCCGAGCAGCCGCCGCAGGCAGGAGAGCGCGCCCGGATGGTCGACGTTCGAGCCCCGCCGCAGCACGTCCACCGCGGCGTCGATGTCACCGGCGAGGTCGTACGCGTGACCGAGGTTGTCGCACACGATGGCCACCTGCTCGGGGCCGCCGAACTCCAGCACCAGCTCCGCCAGTTCGGCGGCGCCGTCCGTTCCGCCGCGCAGCCGGTCCAGGACGGCGGTGAGGACGAGGCCAGCCGCCCGTTCGGCATGCTCCGTGCCCGCCGCTCGCTCGACCAGCGATCGCGCGGTCACGGTCTCCCCTTCCACCAGCGCGACGTGCAGTTCGGCGAGCATCGGCGTGCCGTACTCCTCGGCGAACAGCGTCAGCGCGCCCGCCCGGTCGTTCTCGCGCAGTCGCAGCAACGCGCGTTCGCGGGGACTCGCCGTGCCGAGACGTTCCTTGGCCGGGATTCGGATGCCCGGGTCGGCCGACGCGGCGGCCCGCTCGTACGCGGTGCGCGCGCCTTCGGCGTCGCCGGACTCGGTCAGATAGCCGCCGAGCTCGTACGCCACGGTCGCGATGCTCTCCTCGGCATCCACGCCCGCCTCCGCCAGCCGCTCGAAGGCGGCGATGGCGCGCCGGGCGACCTCGGCGGCCCGCGCGGCCTCGCCCTTGCCGGCGAGCAGGCGGGCGAGCATGACGCCTGCGGTCGCGCCGACTTCGCCGCCTGCGGTCGCGGTGACCTCGCCGTCCGCGTCGCCGATCGCCGCCTCGTAGTGCGCGGCGGCGGCGTCGAGATCACCGTGGGCGTCGAGTGCCGTCCCGATCACCAGGTCCACGTGGGGGCCGTCGCCGACCTCCTCCACCTGCAGCGTCCGGGCCTCGGCCGCCCGGCCGGCGGAGACCAGCACCTGGGTCAGGCGATCGATGAGCCCGGGGCGGTCCTCGTCGTCGAAGTCCATCAGGTCGAGCGCCCGCCGGTACGCCGCGGCGGCGCCGTCGAGGTCGCCGAGGTCGCGCCGCGCCGCGGCCAGCCACGAGGCGGCGGGCCCGGCCCAGCGCTCGTCGTCGCCCGCCGCGGCGTGGGCCCACGCTTCGGCGGCACCCGCGCGATCGCCCGCGTCGTTGCGGAGCACGCCGAGGAAGCTCGCGGCCTCCTGAACGCCGTCGGGGGGACCACCCGTGACCGCCAACGACAGGGCGGCGTCGGTGGCCGCAGTGTCCCCGGCCCGCTGCCAGGCGTGCGCGGACTCCAGGATGAGCCGGGTGGTCATGAACGCCCGGTGATCGTCGCCGCGCCCGCGTACGGCGCCCAGCGCGGCCGCGGCACCCGAGAAGTCGCGGTCGAGCAGCCGCCGGGCGAACTCACCGTCCTCGGCGACCTCCGGATGATCCGCGGGAACCCGTGCGAAGGCGGCGCGCGCGGCGTCGAAGTCGTCCAGGCGCACCCGGGTGAAGCCGAGCAGCCAGGCGCTGCGCGGCGCCTGGAGCCGGTCGCCGCGGGCCACGATCCGTTCGTGCACCTCGGCCGCGCCGGCCAGGTCGTTCCGTCCCTCCAGGATCTGGAGCAGCTTCGCCTCGGCCTCGGAACGCAGGCCCGGATGCCCCGAATCGGCGACCGCCTCGTAGGCGCTCAGCGCGTCCTCGAGGTCACCCGGCCGGTCGCGTCCTTCGAGAGCGACGGCGAGCGCGTGGCACACCCATGGCGCCAGCGCGGCATGTCCCTCGGCGCGGGCGCGGCGCAGCAGTTCGATCACCTCGTCGGTCTCCTCGTCGGGGCGGACGATCCAGGAGAGAACGGAGGCGTGGGAGAGCGCGAACGGATCACCGGCCGCCGCGGCCTCGTCGAGCAGCTCGACGCACTGGGAGCGGGGCACCCCGAACGACACGTACACCTGCGCCAGCATGCTCTTGCCCAGCGCGGCCACGGCCGGATCGGCGTGCCCGGCGCACTCCTGGTGGCGCGCGACGCCCGCCTCGCGGCCGAGCCGCTGGTAGTCGACGATGGCGGTGAGCACCGGATGCTCCGCGCCGGCGCCTCCGCCGGAGGCGATCAGCTGCCGGTCGACCGCGGCGGCGAAACCCTCCGCGAAGGCCGCGCCGTCGGCGACGTGCTCGAGCAGTTCGTCGGCCTGCTCGGGGTCACCCGCCCCCACCTCGAGCAGCGCCAGCATGCGCGAGGCGCGCTCGGACGGGCCCGCGATCTCCGCGTCCGTCACCCGCCGCAGCAGAGCACGGGCCGCGTGCGGGTCACCGCCGCGCAGCCGTTCGAGCGCGGCGTCGCAGTCGTCCACGGCCTGTTCGAGCTCCTCGTCCGGCCCCCGGACGGCCGCTTCGGTCTGCGTCAGGATCAGCCGGGCCTGGAAGGCCACGTCCGGGTCGTCGAGCTCGGCCGCCTGGCCCAGCAGCGTGAGGATCTCCTCTCGCCGGGGGTCGTCGTCCGGCAGTCCGTGCAGCAGCGTTCCGAGGAAGTGGACGGCGCCCAGGTGGAAGCCGGAGTCGCTCGCGAGGACCACCCGCCAGCAGGCGACGGCCTGCTCGACCTCGCCCGCCTCGGCGTACACCTGCCCGAGGCAGGCCCGCGCCTCCACGGCGAACCGCGGATGGCCGGACTCGACCACGCGCCACAGGATGGCCCGGGCCCCCTCCTCGTCACCGAGTTCCCGAGTGAACTTCGACTCCTGGATGAGCGCGTCGAGCCGGATCTCCGGGCGATGGTCCTCGGCGGCGCGCCGATACGCCTCCCGGGCCTCCCCGTACTCTCCGAGGTCGAACAGCGCCGCGCCGAGCAGCTTCTCCGCCATGCCGCGCTCGGCCGGACCACCGACCGCGATCGCGTGCTCCATCACCCGGCGGCATTCCCCGAACTCGCCTCGGTCGGCGTAGATCGTGTACAGCCGGAAGGCCGCCTGTGAGCACAGCTCCGGGATACCGTGGGACAGCATCGCGGTCAGCCCGGTCACGATGACCTCGTGGTCGGCCTCGCCCTCGTCCAGGAGAGCGGCGATCGCCTCGTACGCCGCCCAGGCCTGGCGTTCACGCTCGCCGCCGTCCTCCGGCCACTGGGCGACCTCGAGTCCCTCCGTGAGCTCGGCGACGTCCGGGCCCTCGCCGCCCCTGACCCGTTCCAGCGTCTCCGCCGACCCGGTCAGGTCGCCCAGCATGCGCAGGACGCGGACCAGGAGGATGTCGGCCATCACCGCGATCTCGGCGTCGGCGCCGGAGGAGGCGATCCGCAACGGCCGGTGGGCGAGCGCCCACTGCTCCGCGTCCGTCAGCATCATGCCGAGGGCGATCGCGGAGCGCTGCGCGAACACCGGATGCCCGGTGGAGATCACCGACCGGTGGGCGGCCCGCGCGCCGTCCAGATCACCGCGTTCTTGGAGGAGACGCCCAAGAGTATGCGACGCCTCGGGGACGACGGTGTCGTCGCCCGAGACCACGATCTCCCGTAGCAGCGCCGTGGCGCCGTTCAGGTCGCCTTCCTGCCATTTGTCGATCGCCATCTGGAAGCCGTCGGCCGACGAAGACATGCCTGACCCCTGTTTCGAAACCCCGGTGATGATCTTTTCGTGTTGGTTACGGAACGTACACGATCATGAACGGGATTTTGGGTATTTCGCATGGTTGACGCGGTCGCGCATCGCGTGTGGCGCCGTGGGCGGCCGCGATCATTTCGCGGCCGCCCACGGCTGGCTGATCAGGTATTCGAAAATCCGAGCGAGGCCAGCCGTCAGGACATCGACCGCCCACCGGCGAATCCGCATCGAGCGCACCCCGTTTTCGCCATCGTGACCAACCACAGCAACTCAACACCCTCCAGCGACCGCTATCTAACATCACGGATCCCCTAAGGAACCCTCCGAGCCTCAGGTCTCCCGGCATCTCAAGCGCCTACGCCAGGTCGGCCTGGTCACCTCCCGCCGGGAGGGCCGCATGATCTACCACCGCCTGCATGCCCAGCTGCTCCTGAGCCTGGGCTCCGACATACTGACCACGCTCATGCGCTGACGGCGAGCGCCCCCGGACCTGCCCACGTCCGCGACCCGACGGGTACCCCTTCCCGAGGATGGCCACCCGGCCTCTGGCGACCCGCGGCCACCGGACGGATCCGATCTTCGAGGGCTGCCGTCGATAGGATGTCGGCATGCGGTCGGTGCGGGCGGTCTTCTTCGATCTCGACGCGACGCTCGTCGACTACGACCGCGCCGCCTGGACGGCGACGGTGCGCCGGGTCTGCGCCGAGCTGGAGACGGACCTTCCGGAGCTCCGCTCAGACCGCCTGTTCGACGCGTACACCCATGCCTATGCCGCCCATCTGCGGGCGACGGAGGCGACCATCGCGCGTTCGCCCAGCGGAGCCTCGGACGCTCGTTCCATCTGGAAGGAGCTCTGGCAGCGGGCGCTCGCCGAGTGCGGGCACGAGAGCGACGCTCTGGCCGGACGCGCGCTCGACCTCTATGTACGCGACCGGAATCTCAGTTACCGGCTGTTCGACGACGTGACGGACGTCCTCGCCGCCCTGCGGGAGCGCGTCGGCACGCTGGCCGTCGTCACCAACGGCCCGGTCGACGCCCAGCGGGACAAGCTGGCGGCGACAGGGCTCGACCGCCACTTCGACCTGATCGTCGTGTCCGCCGAGGTCGGCGTCGCCAAGCCGGACAAGGCGATCTTCGACCTCGCGACCCGCCGGTTGGGCGTCGAACCGCGGTCCGTGTGGCATGTCGGCGACAACCTCACCACCGATGTCGGCGGTGCCCGGAACGCACGGCTGGGCGCCGGCGTCTGGCTCAACCGGGCCGGTGCGGCGCGTGGTGTCGACGACCCGTTCCCGGGGCATGAGATCGCGTCACTGCGCGAGCTGCCGGCCTTGGTGGACCAATAGTGATCGTCGAGGCTTTTCGGCACCGGGACCACACCGGAGGACGGGCATGACGTATCTGGGTGTCGACGTGGGCACGTCCGGGACCAAGGGCGTGCTGGTCGAGGAGGACGGGACGGTGCTCGCCAGCGCCGTGCGCCCGCACGCGGTGGAGCGTCCCGGCCCGGGGCACGTCGAGATGGACGCCCGGATCTGGTGGGAGGAGTTCGTCTCGATCGCCCGCGAGCTGGCCGCGCCGGCGACCCGGTCACCGCCGTCGGCGTCAGCGGCATGGGACCGTGCGTGCTCCTGGCCGACGAGGCGGACACGCCGCTGCGCCCGGCGATCCTGTACGGCGTCGACACCCGCGCCACCGCGCAGATCGCCCGCCTCGACGCGGAGCTGGGCCGCGAGGACGTCCTGCGGCGCTGCGGCTCCGTGCTGTCCACGCAGGCGGTCGGCCCGAAGATCGCCTGGGTCGCCGAGCACGAGCCGGAGGTCGCGGCGCGGGCGCGGCGGCTGTACCTGCCCGCGTCCTATCTGGCGAACCGGCTGACCGGCGCGTACGTCCTCGACCATCACTCGGCGAGCCAGGCCGTGCCGCTGTACGACTCCGTCGCGCGGGAGTGGTACCAGCCGTGGGCCGAGCGCGTCGCGCCCGGGATCGACCTGCCGCCGCTGCGCTGGCCCGGCGACGTCGCCGGGCAGGTCACCGCCGACGCGGCGGCCGCGACCGGCCTGCCGGCCGGGATCCCGGTGATCACCGGCACGATCGACGCGTGGTCGGAGGCGCTCAGCGTGGGCGCGCAGGGCGTCGGCGACCTCATGCTGATGTACGGCAGCACGATGTTCCTCATCAACACCGTGCCCGACCGGCTGCTCGTCCCCGAGCTGTGGAGCACCGTCGGCGCGCTGCCGGGCACCCGAAACCTCGCCGGCGGGATGGCGACCTCCGGGATGATCACCGAGTGGCTGCGGGAACTGTTCGGCTCCCCGGACCACGCCACCCTGCTCGCCGAGGCCGAGG
The DNA here is from genome assembly GCF_054775715.1 of Actinoallomurus acanthiterrae. Classification (NCBI taxonomy): domain Bacteria; kingdom Bacillati; phylum Actinomycetota; class Actinomycetes; order Streptosporangiales; family Thermomonosporaceae; genus Actinoallomurus; species Actinoallomurus acanthiterrae. The sequence continues at coordinate 2,543,904 of NZ_BAAHCO010000001.1, forward strand.
CGTCCGGTCCTGGTGCGCGCGGCCTGCTGATGCTGCCGTACTTCGCCGGCGAACGGACCCCGATCGCCGACCCGCACGCGCGCGGCGTGATCGCGGGACTGACCGTCGAGCACACGCGTGGCGATCTGTACCGTGCCGCCCTGGAGGCGACGGCGTTCGGCGTCCGCCACAACGTGGAGGCGATGCGCGCGGCGGGCGGCGACGTCCGCCGGATCGTCGCGGTCGGCGGCGGCACGCGCGGCGGCCTGTGGACCCGCGTCGTCTCCGACGTCACCGGGCTGGAGCAGGAGATCCGGGCCGTCACGATCGGGGCGTGCTACGGCGCGGCGTTCCTCGCCGCGAGCGCGGTCGCCGCGCCCTCGATCGACGACTGGAATCCGGTACGCGAGCGGGTCGAGCCGGACCCGGCCGTCCGGCCTCGGTACGACCGGCTGTACGAGCAGTACCAGCGGCTCTATCCGGCGACCCGCGACATCGCCCACGCCCTCGCCTCGTCCTCTTGACGATATGCAGCGGATTGTCGGCGGACTGCCCTACGGTTTCGCGGCATGGAGACCTTCCCCGACCTGCCGGACGAGGACGCCTTCGCCCTCCCGGACGCCTGGCGCAAGCAACTGCATCCGCGACGCGGTGGCCTGCGCGTCGTGCCATCGCCGGCCCCCGAGGCCGACGGGGGGCTCAGCCGGAAGCTGCGATCCGCGATCACAGAGGTGCTTCGTCACGCGACCACCGACCCTGAAGCGGCCGACCGGGGACTCGCCTACCTGAGCGGCTCGGCGAGCCCCCTTGGCGCGGCCGTGGTCGCGACGGCCTTGGCCGCGATCCGCGACGCGAGGCCGTCGAGTTTCGCCGACACCTGGATCGCCGAGCACGGCGCCGTCTTCGCCGCCTGCGCGTTCGCCGATCTCAGCACCCTCGTCGCCGACTGGGACGGCCGTCACGGGTGGCGGGGTGTGCGGTACGCCAGGCCCGGTGACAGCTTCCACTCCTGGTGGGCGCCGATGGCGCGCCGGTGCCGGGCGGCCCTGGTGGACGCCTCCGACGATGAGTACACGGAGGCCGTTGAGCGTCTCGCGGGCTGCCGCAGGACCCCGGTGCAGCGGGTGGCGGTCTCCTATCTCGTGCCGACCCGGCAGGACTGGGTGGACGACTGCTGCGCCAACCCGCCGAGCGACACGGAATGGTCGCTCTTCCACAACCAGTGGATGCTGTTGTGCGCGCTGGGTTCCGCCCACCAGCTCGACCTGCTCGGCGGACGGCTGTCCCTCGGCTGGCAGGAGCGTTCCGCCGGGATCATCGGAACCCTCCTCGAGGGCGTCGGCCCGGCGGCCGCCCCGCTGCTGGCCGCGGCGCTGGACGACCAGGAGGCGAGCAACGACGACCGCAGGCTGGTGCTCGACGCGCTCGCGTTGCTGCCCGTCGACGAGGCGTTCCAGGCCATGATCGACCGCCTCGACCAGAAGCACGTCCAGGCAGCGGCGCTGACCACGATGAAGCGATTCCCGGTCCGGGCGCTGCGGCTGCTGGCCTCGGCGTCCCGGGGCACGTCCCGGTCCGCCGCTCTGGCCGGGGAGCTCCTGCGCGGCCACATGCGGACCAACGCCGAGCTGACCACCGCCGTCCTGCCGGACCTGCCGGCCGAGGCCCACGCCGTCGTCGAGTCGGTCCGCGCCGCTGCGGCGAAGGTCCCCGACGCACCGGCGGAGGCACTGCCGCCGGTCCTGGTCACGCCACCGTGGACCCGCCGGCGCAAGGCCGTGAAACCGGTGGTCATCGAGGGCCTGACGCCGCCGCACGAGCGGCGTGCCGACTGGGCGCCCGGCGAGCGCGAGACCTGGCGCAAGGCGCCCGCGGCCTACTGGCGCGCTCCCGAGGAGACCGACTGGGCGAAGACGGCCGCGCAGTTCCGCAAGGGGGACCTGAACTGGTATCACCAGCCCGGCCTCTTCGTGGACGGGCCCGAGGACCGGGTCCGTCCGCTGGTGGCGGGCTGGCGGCCGACGGACATGTGGGACGCCCCGGCGTGGATGCGGCCGGTCGTCGCGCGATTCGAGCTCGACGCCCTGCCCGTCGCCCTCCACGTCGCCCGGTTGGAGCCCGCCGCCGGCGGTGCCCTGCTGCCTTTCCTGGACACGGAGACGGCGCTGCTGACGGCCGAGTGGCTGATGCGCCTCAAGACGGCCCGCAGACACGCGCTCGCCTGGTTCGGGCGGCACGGCGTGAGCGCCGTTCCCCACCTGGTGCCCGCCGCGCTCGGCAAGGCCGGCCCGGACCGGCGCGCGGCCGAGGGCGCGCTGCGGTTGCTCGCCTCCCGGCACGGCGCCGAGGAGGTCGTGGCGTCCGCGCGGGCGTACGGCGACGACGCGGCCCGGGCGGTCGAGACGGTGCTGGCCGCCGATCCGCTCGAGCTGCTGCCCACCCGGATGCCGAAGGTCGGCGGCTGGGCGGACCCGGCCGCCCTCCCGCAGGTGCTGCTGCGCGACCGCGCGACGGCCCTTCCCGCCGAGGCGACCGGTCACCTGCTCACCATGCTCGCGATCTCCCGGCTCGACGAGGTGTACGCGGGGCTCGACCTCGTCCGCGGGCTGTGCGACCCCGAGTCCCTGACCGCGTTCTCCTGGGCGGTGTTCGAACGCTGGCAGGCCGCCGGCGCGCGGCCAAGGACGGGTGGGCGCTGACCCAGCTCGGCGCGCTCGGCGACGACGAGACCGTACGCCGCCTGACCCCGGTGATCCGTGCCTGGCCCGGCGAGGCCGGCCACAGCAAGGCGGTGACCGGGCTCGACGTGCTCGCGGCCATCGGTACGGACGTCGCGCTGATGCACCTGCACGGCATCGCGCAGAAGGTGAAGTTCAAGGGCCTGAAGGCGCGGGCGCAGGAGAAGATCCAGCAGGTCGCCGCGCAGCTGGAGCTGACCCCCGAGCAGCTGGCCGACCGGCTCGTCCCCGACTTCGGCCTGGCCGCCGACGGCAGCATGACCCTCGACTACGGGCCCCGCCGGTTCGTCGTGGGCTTCGATGAACAGCTCAAACCGTTCGTGACCGACGAGGGTGGCAAGCGCCGCGCGAGCCTCCCCAAGCCCGGCGTCAAGGACGACCCCGACGTGGCCGCCGCCGCGTACAAACGTTTTGCCGCGCTGAAGAAGGACGTGCGTACGGTCGCGGCCGACCAGATCCGGCGTCTGGAGGCCGCGATGGTCACGCGGCGCCGCTGGTCCATGGCGGAGTTCGGTGAGTTCTTCGTCTCTCACCCGCTCGTGTGGCACATCGCGCGCCGGCTGGTGTGGGCGGCGGAGGCCGACGGCCGTACGACGACGTTCCGGATCGCCGAGGACCGTACGTTCGCCGACGTCTCCGACGACGTGCCGGCCCTGCCGGACTCCGCGCGCATCGGTCTCGTCCATCCGCTCGACCTGGGCGACGACCTGGAGGCATGGGCGGAGGTGTTCGCCGACTACGAGATCCTGCAGCCGTTTCCGCAGCTCGGCCGCGTCGTGCACCGGCTCACCGACGACGAGGCGGCCGAGGGCCGGCTGGCGCGTTTCGAGGGTGTCACGGTGCCCGTCGGTAAGGTCCTGGGGCTGGACCGCCGCGGCTGGCGGCGCAGCGAGCCGCAGGACGCCGGCGTCGAGCACTTCATCTTCAAAGAGCTCCCCGACGGCCGGTACGCCGTGATCGACCTGGATCCGGGCATCGCGGTCGGCGCGATCGACGTGCTGCCCGAGCAGAAACTCGACGTCGTCTGGCTGGCCGACGCGCCACAGGACTACCGGCCGAACCGCGGCACCACGCGTCGTTTCGGCGAGCTCGACCCGGTGACCGCCTCGGAGCTGCTCGCCGACCTGACCGAGCTGACCGGGGCGGTCCGATGAGCGCGAGCACCGAAGAGACGCTGCAGCGGCCGCCGGCCGAGGTCCGGTTCGCCGACGAGCTCGAACGCCTGCGGGAGACCGACACCGCGCCGCGCCCGCCGGGCTGGGCGCTCAGTCTGGAGGCGGCGCGCCGGTTCATCGTCGGCGACGACGACCGCGGCATCCGCCGCAAGTTCGTCGGCGACCCGTCGCTGATCGACCGTGCGCTCGTCGCCCTCGCCACGAGCCGGGGCCTCATGCTGGTCGGCGAGCCCGGCACCGCCAAGTCGCTGCTGTCCGAGCTGGTCGCCGCGGCCGTGAGCGGCGACTCCACGCTGACGATCCAGGGCGGCGCGGCCACCACCGAGGACCAGATCAAGTACTCCTGGAACTACGCGCTGCTGGTGTCCGAGGGGCCGTCCACCCGGTCGCTGGTGCCCGCGCCGCTGCTGCGCGGCATGGCCGAGGGCAAGGTCGTGCGCTTCGAAGAGATCACTCGTTGCCCGCTGGAGGTGCAGGACTCCCTGCTGTCCCCGCTGTCCGACCGGGTCCTCGCCGTTCCCGAGCTGGCCGGTCCGGACGCCATGGTGTTCGCCCGCGAGGGGTTCAACATCATCGCCACCGCCAACACCCGCGACCGCGGCGTGAACGAGATGAGCGCGGCCCTCAAGCGCCGGTTCAACTTCGAGACGGTGTTCCCGATCGCCGACTTCGCCACGGAGCTCGACCTCGTGGAGGCGGAGGCCACCCGCCTGCTGGAGCAGTCGGGGGTGGGCGTGCCGCCGCGCCGCGACGTGCTCGAGGTGCTCGTGGCGACCTTCCGCGAGCTGCGCTCGGGGACGACCGAGACCGGCCGGGCCATGGACCGGCCGTCGACGGTGATGAGCACGGCCGAGGCGGTGTCCGTCGCGCACGCTGTCGGCATCCGCGGCTGGTTCCTGCGCGGCGAGGCGGGCGCCCCCGCCGACATCGTCGAGTGCCTGGCCGGCACCGCGGCCAAGGACGACCCCGACGACCTCGCCCGGCTGCGCCGCTACCTCGAGCAGGAGGCGCCACACCGCAAGGGCCGCCAGTGGAAGGCCCTGCACGCCGCCCGTCACCTGCTGCCCGGCTGATGGCGGTCACGTATGTCGGGGTCCGGCACCACAGCCCCGCGTGCGCGCGGCTGGTCGCCCGGACCATCGAACGGCTGCGGCCGGCGTACGTCCTGGTGGAGGGGCCGGTCGACTTCGGCGAGCGGATCGACGAACTGCTCCTCGGCCATGACCTGCCGGTCGCGATCTTCAGCCACTACCGGGACGCGTCGCGGGCGCACGCCTCGTGGACGCCGTTCTGCGCCTACTCTCCGGAGTGGGTGGCGCTGACCGCCGGCCGGGAGTGCGGGGCGCGGGTGCGCTTCATCGACCTGCCCGCCTGGCACCCCGCCTTCGCCGACCGGCGCAACCGGTACGCCGACGCCGAGGAGCGGTACGCCGAGGTGACGCGCAGGCTCTGCCGGTCGTTCGCCGTCGACAACACCGACGCGCTCTGGGACCACCTGTTCGAGGTGGAGCCCGGCGACAACCTGGCGGAACGGCTCGCGACCTACTTCGACCTCGTGCGCGGCGAGTCGGCGGCCGGACCGGACGACACGGTGCGCGAGGCCTACATGGCGCGCTGGATCCGCGCGGCCGCCGCCGACGCGGGGGAGCGCCCGGTCGTGGTCGTCACCGGCGGCTTCCACCGGCCGGCGTTGCGTGCCCTCGCCGAAAAGGGCGACGGGGAATGGCCTGAGGTGCCGCGGCCGCCCGAGGGAGCGGTCGGCGGCAGCTACCTGGTGCCGTACTCCTTCCAGCGGCTGGACTCCTTCACCGGCTACCAGTCCGGCATGCCGTCGCCGGAGTACTACCAGCGGCTCTGGGAGAGCGGGCCCGAGCGCGCCGCCGCCGCGCTCACCGAGATCGTCGTCACCCGGCTCCGCCGACGGCGGCAGCCGGTCTCGACCGCCGACCTCATCGCCGCCCGTACCCTCACCGACGGGCTGGCCCGGCTGCGCGGCCACCGCGTACCCGCGCGCACCGACCTGCTCGACGGCCTGGTCGCCGCGCTCGTCGCCGACGACCTGGAGCACCCGCTCCCGTGGACGGTCCGGGGCCACCTCGCCCCGGGCGCGCATCCCGCCGTGGCCGCGATGGTCACCGCGCTGAGCGGGGACCGCGTCGGACGCCTGCACCCCGGCACGCCCGCACCGCCGCTCCTGCACGACGTGACCGCCGAGCTCGAACGCCTCGGGCTCGACGGCGAAGGCATGGTCGTCCTTCGCCTGACCGGCGACCGCGACCTGCTCCGCAGCCGCGCCCTGCACCGCATGCGCGTGCTGGGCATTCCCGGCGTCGAGCGCGAATCCGGCCCGGCCGCCGCCGAGCCGATGGCCGAAGAACGGTGGACGCTGTCGCCCGGCGAGCACCGGCTCCCCGCCCTGATCGAGGCAGGCGCGTACGGCGCCACGCTCGCCGACGCCGCAGGGGCCGCGTTGGAGGAGCGGACCGCCCAGGCGGGGGCCGATATCGGGCGGCTCGCCACCGTGCTGTTCGACGCCGCACTCTGCGGCCAGGCCGATCGGTCGGAACGGATCGCCGGGACCCTCGCCGCCGGGATCGCGGCCGCGAGCGAGGTCGGAGCCCTCGGCCGGGTGCTGGGCACCGTCCTCGGCCTGTGGCGGCACGACCGGCTGCTCGGCACCGCGGGAAGCCCCCTGTTCGGCGCGGTCATCGGCGAATGCGTCGGCCGCGTTCTGTGGCTGGTCGAGGGCGTACGCGGCGGCCCCGCCCCCGCCGACCTGGAGCGTCTCCACGCGCTCGCCGCGACACGGGACGCGCTGCTGCACGCCGGCGGCCCGCTCGGCCTCGACCGCCACGCCGCGCTCGGCGTGGCCGGACGGGTGGGCGCGAACACCGACGCGCCGCCGGACCTGCGCGGCGCCGCCTTCGGCCTCGCCTGGCGCCTCGGCGGCACGGCCGACCCGGTCCGTGCCGTACGCGGCGTCGCCGGCCCGAAGACCCTGGGCGACTGGCTCGCCGGCCTGTTCGCCCTGGCCCGTGACGAGGTGCTGGCCGACGAGCCCGGCGAGGACACCGCCTCGGCGGGAGACGCTGAGGCGGGGGGAGAGCCCGGACCAGCCGCCTCGACGGCAGAGCCCGAGCCGGCTGCCTTGACGGCAGAGATCGAGTCGGCCGCCGGGCTGGGGGGAGCCGGGCGGGCCGTCTCGACTGGACATGCCGGGTCGGCGGCCTCGACGGCAGAGCCCGAGCCGGCTGCCTCGACGGCAGGGACCGAGTCGGCTGCCTTGACGGCAGGGACCGAGTCGGCCGCCGGGCTGGGGGGAGCCGGGCGGGCCGTCTCGACTGGACATGCCGGGTCGGCGGCCTCGTCGGAGCCTGGGCTGGCCGCCTTGACGGCAGGGACCGAGTCGGTCGCCGGGCCTGGGACATCGCAGACCGGGCGTGGCGGCCCCGGTCTGCTCGGCACGCTGGACGAGCTGATCAGCGGGCTGCCCGAACGCGACTTCCTGGTGGCCCTGCCCGCCCTGCGGCAGGCTTTCGAGTTCTTCCCGCCGCGCGAGCGGGAGATGATCGCCCGGCGCCTCCTCGACCGCCGGGGCGTACGAGACTCGGCCCGGGCGCTGCTGCGGACACCGGCCGATCCGCTGGTGATCGCGGCGGCGATGGATCTGGAGGACAGAGTGGACCGGCTGCTCACCGCGGAGGGTCTCATGGCAGGAAGGGAACCGGCGTGACCGAGCCCGACCCGGATCTCGAGCGCTGGCGGCTCATCCTGGGCGCGCCCGCCGAGCGTCACACCGGCGCGCCGACCGGCGACGCGGCCGCCCGCGACGCCGCCCTGGACTGGCTGTACGGCCGCGATCCGGACCTGGAACGCCGTGGCGTACGGCGCGGTGGGGTCCGGCCCGAGGACCGGCAGGGCGGGTCCGGGCCGTCGGTGGTCACCACCGTCGACTGGCTCGATGACGTCCACCGGCTGTTCCCCAAGGAGACCATCGAACGGCTCGAACGCGACGCCGTCGAACGGTACGAGATCCACGAGGTGGTCACCGACCCCGCCGTCCTCGAACGCGTCGAACCCGACCCGGCGTTGCTGCGGGCGGTCCTCCGCACCAAGCACCTGATGAACCCCGAGGTGCTCGCCCTGGCCCGGCGAATCGTCGAACAGGTCGTCCGCGAGCTGATGCGGCGGATGGCGACGGAGGTGCGCCAGGCGTTCCACGGCACCCGGTCTCGGCGGCCCAGCCGCGCGCCCCGGGCGCGCGACTTCGACTTTCACGGCACGATCCGGGCGAACCTCGCCCACTATCGGCCCGAAGAGAAGCGCATCCTCATCGAACGTCCCCGCTTCCTGTCCCGGACGCGACGGCATCTCGACCAGTGGCAGCTGATCCTGCTCGTCGACCAGTCCGGTTCGATGGTCGGCTCGGTGATCCATTCCGCCGTGACCGCCGCCTGCCTCTGGGGCCTGCCCGGGCTCAAGACCCACCTCGTCGCGTTCGACACCGCCGTCGTCGACCTCACCTCCGACGTGACGGACCCCGTCGAGCTGCTGCTCAAGGTCCAGCTCGGCGGCGGCACCGACATCGCGCGCGCCGTGGAGTACGGCGCCAGGCTGATCGAGAACCCGCGCCGGGCGATCGTCGCCGTCGTCACCGACTTCTACGAGGGAGGCGACGAGTACCGCCTGGTCCGTACGGTCCGGGAGATGGTGGGACAGGGCACCCAGGTGCTCGGCCTCGCCGCGCTCGACGAGGACGCGAACCCCTCCTACGACCGGGATCTCGCGCGCCGCCTGGCCGCCGTCGGCGCCCACGTCGGAGCGATGACCCCGGGGCAGCTGGCGGAGTTCGTCGCCGAGAGGATCGGCCGATGATCCGCGCCGACCTTCTCGCCCTGACGCCCGACGCGCTCGCCGCCCTCGCCAACCGAGGACTCGTGAAGCGCGCCACCAAGGAACTCGACGCCGGGAACGCGCCCGCGCTGGATGTCACCCCGGACGGCACCGTCCACGGTCGCTTCCCCGACGGGTCCGAGGCCACGCTCCCGGCCGGCGGCGGGCTGGAGGGCGCATCCTGCACGTGCGCCGCCACCGGCGTCTGCCGTCACCGGATCGGCCTGATCCTGGCCTACCAGCGGCAGGCGGCCGAAGGGGGAAGAGCGCCCGACGCGGAGAGCACCGCACGCGGAGAGGCGCGCACCGCACCGGTGGGCACCGCACCCGGCAAGGGAGCCATCGCGGGTGGCGAGAGGAGCGCGCCGGATCCCCCGGCCGATGAGACGGACGCGCCGGGTGCTCGGGCCGCGAAGATGGGGGAGGGTAGTTCGCCGACCGCGCCGGCGGGCATCGCGTCCGGCAAGGGAAGCATCGCGGGTGGCGAGAGGAATGCGCCGGATCCCCCGGCCGATGAGACAGACGCGCCGGGTGCTCGGGCCGCGGAGATGGGGGAGGGCACTTCGACCGCGCTGGCCGGCGGTGCGGGTGCGGTGGGCCATCCGGCCGAAGCGACGGGCGACGGCGTGGAGTCGACCCTGGCCGACCCGCACGACCCCGTCGACCGGCAGGACCTGCCCGCCCCGGCCGACCGGCCCACCTCGGCCGACGTTGCCGACCGATCCGCTTTGGCTGACTTGCCCGCCCCGACCGACCGGCCCGACCGGCCCGCTTTGGCTGACCTGGCCGACCTGCCTGACCCGGCCGATCGGCCTGCCTTGCCCGACCGGACCGACCCGCCCGACTTGCCGGACCGGCCCGCTAGGGCTGGCCAGCCCGCCTTGGCCGGCCGTCCCGACCCGGCCGACCTACCTGACCGGCCCGCCTTGGCCGACCTGCCCGACCCGGCCGACCCGGTCGGCGCGGCCGGGGCCGGGGCCTGGGCCGCTGACTTCAGCGGAGTCGCCGGCCCACCTGGGAACGTCGGTCCCCCGTCGTGGTCCCCGTGGTCACCGGGCGCCTTCGACGATGAGGCGCTGACCCGCACCCTCGGGCAGCGGGCGCTGACCGCGGCCCGCCGGACATACCGGGCGGGCTATTCGGCGCGGATCCGCCGGCCCACCCCCGCCGACCCGGTCGCGGCCGTCGAGCTGCCCGCGTGCACGGTCCGGTTCCTCGTGCCGGGGGAACTCGGGTACGTGCACACCGACGCCGCCACCGGGCTGCGCGGGGAAGTGATCACGCTCGCGGTCTGGGCGTTCCGGGCGGCCGACGAGCGCGGGTTGCGAGGGGAGGATGTACGGGTCGACGTAGGCGGCCGGACCGGCGGTGGGCCGGGGCGCTCGGGGCTGGAGGCCGTGGTCGGGCTCGTGGACGAGGTCCTCCTCGAAGGCGCCGTGCACGCCGGACCGCTCCAGCCGGCGGCGCTGCGCCGAGCGTCCCGGGAGCTGACCGCCCGCAACCTGCACTGGCCCGCCTCGGCCCTGGACGATCTCACGGAACAGCTCGCGGCTTACCAGGACCGGGCCGCACGGTACGCCCCGGAGACGCTCGCCGGGCTGCTGGCCGAGGTCCATGCCCGGCATCGTGCCGCCCGGCACCCGGGCGGCCTGCCACGTGCGCAGGTCCTCGGCACCGACGAGTCGGCGGAGACGCCGTTGCGGCAGGTCCGGCTCACCGCGCTGGGCTGCCGTGTCGGCGGCACCGAGGACGAGCGCACGGCCGACGTCTTCCTCGCCCATGCCCACAGCGGCGTGGTCCTCGTGCTGAAACGGCGTTGGGAGATCGCCGAGGGACAGGCTCTGACCGGCGGTGACCTGGCCTCGCGCCGGATCCTCGGTTCGACGCTGGGCTCGCTCGCCGCCGCCAACGTCGTCTCCGAGAACGCCTCCCGCAGCGCCGGCCGCGTCGTCCGGCTCGCGGCCGGGTGGGTGTCCCGCACGACGGTCACGCCGGCGGGAGCGGCCTGGAAGGACCTGCCCGGTTCCGTTCTCGTCCGTGACCTACAGGCGCTCGACCGGGAGGTGGCGGCGTTGCCTCCGGCCCTCATCCGGCCGCGGGTCGAGGCCGAGCTGATCCGCGTCGTGGAGGCCGTCGCGGTCCACGAGATCGGCTACGACCCCGGCGGTCAGCGGCTGGAGGCGGTGATCGCCGATGCGAACGGCGCGACGGCCGTCGTGTCCGCCGTTCACAGCCCGTACCGCCCGGGGGCGCTCGACAGCCTGGCCGAGGCGCTGAAGGAGCAGGCGGCCGGCCCGCTCCTGCTCAGCGGCGCCGTCCGCCGTACCGGAGGCTCCCTCGTCCTCGATCCGATCGCCGTCATGGCGGGCGGGGCCGTGATCGTGCCGGATCTGGCACCGGGCGCGGGCGGTGCGGCGCTCGACCCGTACGCCGGGCGGCAGGCGGATCCACTGGGCGCGGCGCTGGACGACGCCGTCGCAGCCTGCGCCGACGCGGCGCACCGGGGACTCCGTCACGCCACGGACGGCGTCCGTACACGCGTCGAGAAGGCAGCGCACGGGCTGCGCCGCGTCGGCCTGCGAACTGCGGCCGACCTGGTCGCCGGACTCGGAACGGCGCTGCGGAGCGATGACCCGGACCGGATGACCGGTGCGTGGATCGATGCCTGGGTTCGCCTCGCGGCTCTCGTGGAGTTGCGATGACCCGGACCGGAGGACGGTGCGTGGGCCGATGCGTGGGTCCGCCTCGGGGCGTTTGTGGAGCCGCGATGACCCGGACCGGAGGACGGTACGTGGATCGATGCCTGGGTCCGCCTCGCGGCCCTTGTCGAGTTGCGATGACACAGACCGGAGGACGGTACGTGGATCGAAACCCGGACCCGCCTCGCGGACCATTCTCGAGGTGCGATGACGCGCCGCCGTTCGACCCCGGTGCGCATGTTCCTTGTGCGAGTCAGGTACTTATGGCCTCATGACCGATTCTGCGCTGCGGGATGCCCCGTCCGAATCCGAGCCGACCGGGTCCGGGCACGGCTCAGGGCTTTGGACGCTGATGCTCGGCGCCCTGGGCGTCGTGTACGGCGACATCGGCACCAGCCCGCTGTACGCCCTCCAGACCGTCTTCTCCATCGACAACGGCGCGGTGCGGCCCACGAGCGGTGACGTCTACGGCGTGATCTCGATGGTGTTCTGGTCGGTCACGCTCGTCGTCTCGGTGAAGTACGTGACGTTCATCCTGCGTGCCGACAACGACGGCGAGGGCGGCGTGATGGCGCTCGCCGCCCTGGTCCGGCGGGTTCTCGGCGACGTCCGCGGCAAGGCGGCGGTGGCGATGGCGCTCGGCGTGTTCGGGGCGTCGCTGTTCTACGGCGACAGCGTGATCACGCCGGCCATCTCGGTGCTGTCGGCGGTGGAGGGCCTGAAGGTGTCCACGCCCGGCATCTCCCACCTGGTCCTGCCGATCGCGGCGACGATCGTCGCGCTGCTGTTCGTGGCGCAGCGGTGGGGGACACACCGCGTCGGCGCCTTGTTCGGGCCGGTCATGGTGGTCTGGTTCCTGGCGATCGGTGTGGCGGGCCTCGGTGAGGTCCTCCGGAAACCGGGCATCCTGCTCGGACTCTCGCCCACGTACGCCGGCGCGTTCGTGATCGACCACCCGTACATCGCGTTCATCGCGATGGGCGCCGTGGTGCTGACGATCACCGGTGCGGAAGCGCTCTACGCCGACATGGGCCACTTCGGCCGCAGCCCGATCCGGCGGGCCTGGTTCGCCGTGGTCTTCCCGGCGCTGACGCTGAACTACCTCGGCCAGGGCGCGCTGATCCTGCGTGATCCCAAGAGCGTGACGAGCCCGTTCTTCCTGCTGATGCCCGGCTGGGCGCGGCTGCCGATGGTGATCCTCGCGACGGCGGCCACGGTCATCGCCTCCCAGGCCGTGATCACCGGGGCGTTCTCGGTGTCCCGGCAGGCCGTGCGGCTCGGCTTCCTCCCGTACCTGCGGATCCGCCACACCTCGCCGCGTGAGATCGGGCAGGTGTACGTGCCCGCCGTCAACTGGATCCTGTTCGTCGGCGTGCTGGCGCTGATGTTCGGCTTCGAATCCTCCGAGCACCTGGCGACGGCGTACGGCGTGGCGGTCACCGGGACCCTCATCATCACCACCGCGCTGTTCCTGGTGGTGGCGCGGGCGCACTGGAACTGGCCCACCTGGCGGCTCGTGGTCTTCGGGGTCGTGATCGGCGGCGCGGAGATCACCTACTTCGCCGCGAACCTGACGAAGGTCACGCACGGCGGCTGGCTGCCGCTGCTGATCGCGATCTCGGTCTTCACGGTCATGAAGACGTGGGAGCGCGGCCGGGAGATCGTCACGGCCCGCCGCAACGCCAAGGAGGGCCCGCTGCCGGAGTTCATCGAGAAGCTCCGGGAGAAGAAGGTGACGAAGGTGCCGGGCACGGCGGTCTTCCCCCACCCGGGCAAGCAGACCACGCCGCTCGCCCTGCGGGCCAACCTCGACCACAACCACGTCGTGCACGAGCACGTCGTGATCGTCTCGGTGACCTCGGAGAACGTGCCGCACGTCCCGGTCGCGGAGCTGATCACCGTCGACGACCTCGGCTACCACGACGACGGCGTCGTCCACCTCACCGTGCGGTACGGCTTTCAGGACGAACAGGACATCCCCGCCGCCCTGCGCATGGCGGCGGCCAAGCAGCCGCGTTCCGAGCTCCTCGACATCGACCCGGACAACGCGTCGTACTTCCTGTCCCGGGGAACACTGCGGCTCACCGGCGAGCCCGGCATGCGCAAGTGGCAGAAGAAGCTGTTCCTGGCGCTGGCGCACAACGCCGCCAGCCCGGCGGAGTACTTCTGCCTGCCCGAGGCCCGCACGGTCGTCATGGGCACCCAGGTCGACCTCTGAGTCAGCCCCGGCCGCTACCGCGCCGCAGCCGGGCGCGGTAGTGGTCGCGGACGTCCTGGCGGAGCAGGTACCCGAACCCGGCCGCCTCGATCCGCCGGACGAGCTCCGTCTCGGTCGCGCCGAGCGCGGCGGCCGTGGCGGACAGCCGCCAGTCGCAGGCGGCGAGCCGGGTCAGCAGGTGGCCGCGCCGGACCTGGTTCTCCGACAGCCGGAACGTCTTGAGGTACGCGAGCCGGCCCGCGTCGTCGTCGATGAGCTCGCCGATGTGCTCGTCCCGCTGCCGCTCGAAGGAGGGCATCACCCGGGACAGGCGGTACGGCCCCATCTCGTAGACGTGCTCGTACGTGTAGTCCCCGCCGAGCAGACCGCCCGCCATCACCTCGTCGTGGAACGCCGCCCACTCGTCCTGCCGCGCGCGGGCCGCGGCGCGGAGGTCGGCGAGCGAGCGCACCGCCGTGTCCTCGATGCGGGCGCGGAACTCCGGCACCGGCCGCCCGTACATCGCGTACTGGTGGATCAGCTCGCCGTACAGGTCGTGGACCAGCGTGGGGTGCAGGGCCCGGTAGTCGTCCGGGTGCGGCACGACGAACGCGGCGGCGAGCGCGTCCGACACGTAGACGAGGACGCCGCACTGCCCCGGGTGGATCTCGAAGACCCGCAGGGCGTCGGCCAGGCCCCGGACGGCGGCGCCCGTGTAGGCCTCCTCCGCGCGCGGCGACAGCCCCTTGCGGAGCGCGCGCTCCGACCACTCCACCCAGGCGATCGCCGGCCCGCCGAAGTGCAGCGCGAGGTACCCCTCCAGCGCCAGGTGCAGAGGCAGGAACCGCAGCCGGTTCTTGTCGACCCGGCGCGCCATCCGGCGGTGGAACCGCAACGGCATCCGGGCCGGCGCGCGGTCGTCCGACGCGTCCCGCAGCTGGGTGCCGTACGCGGCGGCGGGCGTACCGTCGTCGGTCCAGGTCGCCACGAAGCCGTGCGGGATGTAGGACCAGTAGCCGGTCCGCCGGCCCACCGCGACGACGCCGGTGTCCGCGTCGTAGAGGCGCGACGCGAGCCGCAGGTCCTCGATCGGCTCGTCGCGGACCAGCGGAACGAGACGGACGCCGCCCCACACCTGCGCCGGCCGGGTGACGAGCCCGTTCAGCGACAGATCCGTCATGGGACCTCCTTCGCCGGTGGGTCCTCCTGGAGGAAGTCCGCGACGCGCCGCGCGAGGTGGGCGCGTAGCTCCGGCAGGCCCGTACGGCCCTCCGCGAACTGCGCCAGCTCCACCAGCGCGACCAGGTTCTCCGCGTCCCGGATGCCGGCGGTGGGGACGGTCGGAGCCAGCCGCCGCACGTCGAAGTCGGCGGCGTCGTACACGGGGTTGAGGTGGACGACGCCGCACGCGTGGGCCGGGTCGAGCCGGGTACGCCAGATCCGCAGCACCTCGCCCGCCAGCCCCGCCGGCGCGTTGTCCCACCCGTCGGAGACGATGACGAGCCGATCCGGAGCGAGCTCGAGGCCGTCGAGGATCCGCTCGCCGAGCGGCGTCGGCCCGTACGGCCGGGCCGTCAGCGCGTCGGCGCGGCCCGACAGCCACAGCGGCGCGTAGTCGGCGGCCAGCGCCTCCAGCAGGAAGTGGCAGGCCAGGGCGACGGCGAGGGGCCGGCGGCGCTTCTGCCCCGAGCCGTACGCCGAGAAGCTGTCGTCGAGCACGGCGGCCACCGTCCCCCAGCGCCCGGCCTGCTCGCCGGCCGTACGGCGGGCCGCCGAGCGCAGCGCCCCGGTCAGCTCGGCACGGCGGCGCTCCCGGTCCTCCAGGGGCAGGGCGAGCACGTACGACGCGAGCCGGGTCAGCGGCATCGTCGTCAGGTCGGCCCGGACCGCATCCGCCTCATGCGCACGCGCGGACTCCTGCAGGCGCAGCCGCTCCAGCCGGGTGAGCCGGGGCGCGATGCGCTCCAGGAACGCCCCGCGCGGCACCCCGTGCCGGGCGGCGAACCCCTCCGCCACCGTGTACGGCAGGTCGTACAGCGCGGCCTTCTCGTAGTGGGCGCGCCGCCAGGTCTCCAGGATCGGCGTCGCGTAGGCGGCGCGCCGGCCCCCAGCGAACAGGAAGGGACCCAGCTCCCCGCCCGGCGTCAGGTGCGCGTGCCGGACCGCGTCCTTGACCGCGGAGCGGTACTTCACCGCGTCGAACGCCGGGTCCGGCCGGGCCGCCATCCAGTCCCGGATGATCGCGCGGGTGCGCCGGTTGTTGACCCGGGCGCGCCGCAGGTCGCGGAACAGCCCGTACACCCGCTGCGGCGGCAGCAGGGCGAGCCGTCGCGCGATCAGCCGGCCCTCCGCCCGGCGCTGCGCGGGCGCCGCCTCCGAAGCGGTGACCAGGAGGTTCCGCGCGATGACCACCGCGTTGTGGTCGTTGACGTCCAGGGCGAGCGTCGCGGCGTACAGGTCGCGGTAGTTGCCCAGCAGGTACTGGTGCAGGAAGCCCAGCGAGAGACCCTGCTCGTCCGCGCCGGAGTGGAACTCGCGCTGGCCGGTCGACGTGATCGCCGCGTTGACGAACAGCAGGACGTCCTCGGCGGCGATCAGGTCCGCGCCGGTCTCGTCGCGCGTCACGCTGGGAGCCCTTCCGGTCGAGAGAGGCCGGCCGGGGAATGGGGGCACGAACTGCGAATCATCGCTTCACAGGCGGGTTCCGGAAGTCGCACCGTAGTCCCGCGGCCGGCCCCGGAACGGTAACACCGCCGTCATGCCCACCTCACCCCGATTTCCGGCACCGCACCCGGTATGCGTCGGGCGCCGCCGCTCTACGGGAAGGCGCCCGACGGCGCCGCTCGGCGCACGGGCGTCAGGCAGCGTCGCTCGGCGGGTACGCGTCGGCCAGCGTGGCTGTGCGTGTGGGCGTCGCCCGGATCGCAGGTTCGGGCAGCGTCGCTCGGCGAGTGTGCGCCGGGTGCCGTATCGGGCGGCGTCACTCCTCGATGGCGCCGCCCACGGAGCGCAGATGTTCGCGGAAGGTCAGCGACGGATTCTCGCGGCGCGCGGCGAGGTAGGCGGCGAAGCCCACCTGCTCGCGCAGCGAGACGCCCGCGCGGATCCGGTCGGCCTGGGCCCGTTCGGTGTCACGGATCCGCTCGGCGATCGCGAAGAGGTTCTCGGCCTCGGCGGCCGGCACGAACAGCACCCCGTCGTCGTCACCCAGGACCAGGTCCTCGCGGCTCACGACGTGGTCGCCCACCGTCGCGGACTCCAGCACGTCGGCGGGCCGGTCACGGAGGCTGAGCGGACCGGTCGAGATCGCGCCCAGGCTGAAGACCGGGAGCCCGATCGCCCGGATGTCGGCGGTGTCGCGGTGCAGGCCCCAGATCGCGATGCCCGTCAGGCCTGCCGCCTCGGCCTCCAGGACCACCAGGTCGCCGACGCACGCCTCGTCGAGACGCCCGCCGTTGTCGACCACCAGCACGTCACCGGGATCCGCCCCCTCGAACGCCTCCAGGAAGATGTCGACGCTGCCGAGATGACGGGCTGGACAGGCGCGCCCCAGCAGGCGGTCGCCGGGTTCGACGGCGCTCATCGGCGCCGGGGCGCAGCGCACGGGGAGACCGGCGCGGATGCACGCGTCCGCCAGGTGCGCGGTGGTCAGCGTCACGAACCGCTTCCGGAGATCCTGCTGGTCCATCCGTGGTTCCTCCCTACTCACACGGTCCGCGAGGCGGGCACGGACTCGCCCGTCTACGCGCCGCGACACAGCGTCTCACGGGCGGTCTTCGCCGTCGGCGTACGACCCCGCCGCACACCCACCCCTCACGCCCGCGCCGCCACGGACCGGCGGGGAACTCGAAGGCGATCGCTGGGCGTCTCCTCTCGGTCCGCGGTCGGAACCGCCGGGCGCGTCTCCCGTATGCGCCCGACGGTGAGTGACGGCGGCGAGCTGCCATGGTTCTCGGGGGCCCGCCGACCGGCGCGGGCCGCGCCCTCAACGTGGGCCGAGTCCCGGACCGGGGCCGTACGCGGGTGGCGGTCCGGCGTCGTACGGGTTGCTGCCCGGCCGGACATCGTAGGGAGCGGGCCGGTGGTGCATCGGGGCGGCCGATCCCGTGGGACGGCCTGCGGGGCGCGGGTCGTCGCGGTGCGCGCCGTACAGGACCAGAGCCCAGGCGAGGCAGGCGAACGCGGCGAGGTTGGCGACCGCGCGCACGATGTTCCAGGCGACCCAGCGGCCCTCGAACTGATGGCGCACGGCGGCCAGGTGGGCGATGTGGCGCGGATCCCCGGCCTTGTCGAGCTGGTTGTTGAGGGGGACGTTGATCCCGCTCGTGACGAAGAACATCACCAGGTAGAGCACGAGGGCGGCGACGATCCAGGGCAGAGCCGGCCGCCCGTGACCGCGCCAGGCCAGCACGGCCGCGCCGATGAGGAACACCAGCGAGCCGAGGAAGCAGGACATGAACCAGCCGTTCAGGATCGCCCGGTTGATGTTCTGCATCGCCTCGACGAACGTACGGTCGCCGCCGCGGTGCAGGGCGGGCATGACCGCGTACGCGAAGGCGGCGAACAGCCCGGCCATAAGCCCGGTCGTGACGGTCCCCGTCAGCAGCAGGGCGGTCTGCAGAGTTCTCATTGCTCGGCTCCGTTCCAGATGCCGGTGGCGGCGGTACGACGGGCGAAGTCGCGGAAGTCCGCGGGTGGGCGGCCCAGGGCGCGCTGGACGCCGTCGCCCAGGTGGGCGTTGCGGCCGTCGAACAGCGTGGTGAACAGGTAGGTCAGCAGGTCGACGGCCTCGCCCGGCACGCCCTGGGCACGCAGGCCGGCCGCGAAGGCGTCGGGGGCGACCGAGACGTACCGGATGTCACGGCCGGCCGCCTCGGCGATCTCGGCGACCGCGTCGGCGAACGTCAGCAGCCGGGGGCCGGTCAGCTCGTAGATCTGGCCGGTGTGCCCGTCCTCGGTGAGCGCCGCGACCGCGACGTCGGCGATGTCGTCGACGTCGACGAACGGCTCGCCCACGCCGCCGGCCGGGAGCACGACCTCTCCCTCCCGGACCGGGTCCACCAGCTCGCCCTCGCTGAAGTTCTGGGCGAACCAGGCGCATCGCAGGACCGTCCACTCGGCGCCCGCATCGGCCAGGGCCTTCTCGCAGGCCTGTGCCTCCTCCTCGCCACGGCCGGACAGCAGCACGAGCCGCCGTGTCCCGCCGGCCAGCGCGGTCTCGGTGAGCCGGCGGATCGCGCCGACCGCGCCGGGCACGGCCAGGTCCGGCTGGTAGGAGAGGTACGCCGCCGCGGCGCCGTCGAGCGCGGGCGCCCAGGTGCCCGGGTCGGTCCAGTCGAACGGGGGTGAGCCCGAGCGGGAACCGACGCGTACGGGCAGTCCGCGCTCCTTGAGCCGCTCGGCGACCCGGCGGCCCGTCTTGCCCGTGCCGCCCAGGACCAGGATCGTCTCGCCATCTCGCGTGATCGGTGTCATGGCTCAATTCAAGGCCGCGAGAGTGAGACCGAACATGGCTGAAGCTATTCAATTCATGTTCAATCGTCTACAGTCGGGCCGTGGACGTCGTCGCCGGTCTGCTCAACGGCCCCCGCGCGCAGGGGGCGTTCCTGCTCCGTTCGTCGCTCGTGCCACCCTGGTCGCTGCGCGTCCAGGATGAGGCGCCGCTGACCCTCGTGGCCGTGGTCCGGGGCACGGCCTGGGTGATCCCCGAGGGCGGGGCGGCCACGGAGCTGCATCCGGGCGACGTCGCGATCCTGCGCGGACCGGACCCGTACATCTTCGCCGACGACCCGGTCACGTCGCCGCAGGCGGTCATCCACCCCGGCCAGCGCTGCACCGCCCCCGACGGCAGCGAGCTGTCGGACCTGACAGACCTGGGCACCCGCACCTGGGGCAACACCGACGACGGCGCGACCATCCTGATCACCGGCACCTACCAGGTGCTCAGCGAGATCTGCCGCCCGCTGCTGGACGCGTTGCCCCCGCTCGTCGTGCTCCGGTACGACGCCTGGGACAGCCCGCTCGTCCCCCTGCTGGCCTCGGAGGTCGTCAAGGACGAGCCAGGTCAGGACGCCGTCCTGGACCGGGTCCTCGACCTGCTGCTGATCGCCGTCCTGCGCACCTGGTTCTCCCGGCCCGAGGCCGACCCGCCGCCCTGGTATCGCGCGCAGAGCGACCCGGTCGTCGGCACCGCCCTGCGTCTCCTGCACGACGCCCCGGAGCGCCCCTGGACCGTCGCCAAGCTCGCCGTCGAGACCAATGTCTCCCGCGCGGCGCTGGCGCGCCGGTTCGCCGAGCTGGTCGGCGAACCGCCGATGGCCTACCTCACCGCCTGGCGTCTCGCCCTCGCCGCCGACCTGCTGCGCGACCCGGAGCTCACCATCGGCCAGGTCGCCGAGCGGGTCGGCTACGGCAGTTCGTTCGCGCTCAGCACCGCGTTCAAGCGGGTCCGGGGCATCAGCCCCCGCGAACACCGCGCCGAGGTCGCCCGTACCCCGCAGCCGATCGCGGCCACCACCCCCTGGCAGCGCCGCCTCGCCTGAGCGGCGGCCCGGCCGTGCGGCGGGCGGACCGTCCGGCGGGCGAGCCGTTCGGTGAACGCGCGCCTGCCCGACGACAAGGCCGGCGACGACGTGAGCAGTGGTCGGCGAGCCATCCGACGCACGAAGCGGTTCGATGAGGGCGCGGGTGGGCGAGGCAGCCGGGCGAGGGCGAGGGCGAGGGCGCGCGAGGTGGTCAGGTGAGGGTGCGGCGGGCGAGGCGGCGGCTCTTCAGGGCCAGGTGTAGTTCCAGGCGGACGAGGCCGTCGGCGAGGTCGGCGCCGAGCAGGCCGGCGGCGCGGTTCAGCCGGTAGTACAGGCTCGTGCGGTGCAGTCGCAGCCGGGCGGCCGTGCGCTGCGCGTCGCCGCCCAGGTCGAGGTAGGTCTCCAGGGTCCGCGCCAGCATGCCGCCCGAGCCTCCCGCCCGGTCGAGCGGGGCGAGCACGTCGTCGGCGGGCGGCGGCGAGGCGTGCAGCAGCGAGCGGTAGGGCCCGAGCCGGGACCACGGCAGCGGCTTCGGGAGCGCGGGATCCAGCACGGCGAGTTCGGCCGCCGCGAGCGCCTGCGCGTACGCGGCGCGGGCCGTGCCGGCGGCGTACGGCGCGGGCTCGCCGGCGCCCACGGCGAACCGCGTCCCGGTCGGTGCCGTCGCGTCCTCCGTCACCTCGCCGACCGCGCGCAGCGCGCCGCACACGTCCTCAAGGTGGCGGAACAGCGCCACGGCGTGCGTCGCGCCGACGAAGGAGCCGACGTACGCGGGGTGCCGGCGGAGCGCCGGGGACATCGAGGCGGTGAGGCGCTGGAAGTCCGCGGAGGTGAGCGCTGCGACGCTCTCCTCGCCCGGCCGGTACGGCACGGCCGCGCAGACCTGGATCGTGGCGCCCACGAGTGCCGGGACCGCGGCGGCCAGGCGGTCGCGGGCGTCGGTGCCGGAGTCCTCGCCGAGGAGCCGCCGGACCAGGCCGTCCACGTCCCACTCGAGCGGGGGACCGGATCGCCGCGCGAGAACGTCGGCGAGGTCGTGGGCGCAGCGCAGGGCCGCGGTGACCGCGGTGTCGTCCAGCGGATCGCCGGGCTCCAGCACCCAGAGGTAACCGAGGCACCGCCGATCCTTGCGGATCGGTACGCAGACGCGCGGCGCCATGCCCAGGTCCGGGTTGGCGGGGACCCGGACCGGCCCGGTGGCCTCGGCGATGCCGTGCCGGTTCTGCCATTCCTGGATCGCCGGAGCGACCTGCCGCGACAGGATCGAGGTGACGCGCGCGGCGTCGGCGCCGGCGTCCTGCGCGCTGTAGGCGACGAGCCGGCCCTCGGGGTCGTCGACCGACACGCCGTGCCCGATGCGGGCGGCGAGCGCGTCGAGCTCAGCCTGGAGTCCACCGCCCGGCTCCACCGCCACCTCCCATCACGTCGCGCCGCCGCTCACGGCGCCTTCCCGGCCCGTGCGGCGCCCGCCCGTCCGTGCGGCGATGCCCGCCCGGCCGTGCGGCGCCCGGCCGGCCGCGCGGCGATGGCCGGCAGGGATCGCCATCGCCACCCGGGCGCCTGCCGTACCGGCCCGCGATCGCCGCGGTGACGGCCGGCCGGCACGCGCCGTACGGGCAGACCTCCTGCGTTCCTACAAGTGTAGGAACGGCGGCGCGCAGGTCCGGGCGTGCGTCCGATGCGCCGGGCGGCGATGGCGATCTACCGTCGCGGCGTACGGCCGGCGCACGCCGGCGGCCACCTCGTACGGTCAGGAGAGCACCCGATGGCTCGTTCCCTCGCGTTCCGTCCCTGGGTTCCGGCACCGAGCGAAGAGCGGGTCCGGGCGGTGTCGGAGTCCGTCGCCGACCGGCCGGCGCCCGCCGTGCTGGCCGAGATCGACCGGCTCGTCGCCGAGAACCACCGCATCCACGACGTCGAGTCGATCAACCTCAACCCGGCGACCAACGTCATGAACCCACGGGCCGAGGCGCTGCTGTCGGCCGGACTCGGCTCCCGGCCGTCGCTGGGCTACCCGGGGGACAAGTACGAGACGGGTCTGGAGGCGATCGAGCAGATCGAGGTCGTCGCCGCCGAGCTCGCGGCGGAGGTCTTCGGGGCCCGCTACGCCGAGGTCCGGGTCGGGTCGGGTGCGCTGGCCAACCTCTACGCGTTCATGGCGACCTGCCGGCCCGGTGACACGATCATCGCACCGCCGCCGAGCATCGGCGGGCACGTCACCCACCACGGTCCGGGCGCCGCCGGGCTGTACGGGCTCACCACGGTGCCGGCGCCCGTCGAGGCCGACGGCTACACGGTCGACGTCGGCGCCCTGCGCGCGCTGGCCGAGGAGACGCGTCCGGCCTTGATCACCATTGGTGGCAGTCTCAACCTGTTCCACCACCCGATCGCCGCCGTCCGGGAGATCGCAGACTCGGTCGGTGCGCGCGTGCTCTTCGACGCCGCCCACCTGTGCGGCATGATCGCCGGTCGGGTGTGGCCGCAGCCTCTCGCCGAAGGGGCGCACCTGATCACGATGAGCACGTACAAGAGCCTGGGCGGCCCGGCGGGCGGGCTCATCGTCACCGACGACGCCGAGCTGACCGAACGCCTCGACGCGATCGCCTACCCGGGCCTGACCGCCAACTTCGACGCGGGACGCACCGCCGCGCTGGCCGTGACCATGCTCGACTGGAAGGTCGCCGGGCGGGCGTACGCCGAGACCATGGTCGCGACCGCGCGCCGGCTGGCCACGGAGCTCACCGCGCTGGGCGTGCCGCTTTTCGCCGCCGAGCAGGGCGCGACCCGGTCGCACCAGTTCGCGATCCGAACGCCCGGGGGCGGGCAGCGGGCCGCGCGGCGCCTGCGCCGGGCGAACCTCCTCGCCTGCGGCATCGGCCTTCCGACGCCTCCGGTCGACGGCGATGTGGGCGGTCTGCGCGTCGGCACCCCGGAGATCGTGCGGCTCGGGATGACCGAGGCGGACATGCCGGTGCTGGCCTCGTTCATCGCGCGCGGCCTCGACCCGGACGCCGAGCCGGAGACCGTCGCCGCCGAGGTCACCGAATGGCGGACGGGGTTCTCCGGCGTTCACTTCACCGCCGGGTGACCGCGCCCGCGCCGTACGGACGGGACGCAAACGTTTACAGCGAGCATTCGGTTTACCAACCCTGCGCCGTTGCTTTGTCACATTCACTGCTTCTGGCTCGTTAGTTACTCACCTACCGTCGGGTTCGGATCCTCCCGCCAGAAAGGGGTCTGATGTGGCCTGGATCAGACGAAGCGGCCTGACGATCGGGGCGAGCGCGATGGCGATCGTGCTCGGCGTCTCGACGGCGAACGCGGCGACCGGCACGGTCAACACCAGCGGTACGGCCCTGACCGTGCGCTCCGGCGCCGGCACCGGCTACGGCTCGGTGGGGACCGTCGCGGACGGAGCGAGCGTCACGATCACCTGCCAGACGCGCGGCACCACGGTCACCGGTACCTACGGCACCAGCAGCGTGTGGGACAAGATCAGCAGCCCGGCCGGGTACGTCGCGGACGCCTACATCTACACCGGTTCAGACGGCACCGTCGCACCCCCGTGCGTCCAGACGGTCACCGACGATTACCCGTACAAGTCCGACTCGTGGAGCGACGCGGATCCCTGGCTCTTCTACAAGCGGGAATGCGTCTCGTTCGCGGCCTGGCGGGTCCGTCAGCGCCTCGGCGTCGACTTCACCAACTCCTACGGCGGCGTGCACTGGGGCAACGCCATCAACTGGGACAACGCCGCGGCGTCCGCCGGGGTGAAGGTCGACCACACCGCCAAGGTCGGCGCCGTCGCCCAGTGGAACACCGGGACCTACGGCCACGTCGCGTACGTCGCCCGCGTGAACAGCGACGGCACGATCCTGGTCGAGGAGTACAACTACCTCAGCGGCCACAACTACGACACGCGCACGATCAGCGCGAGCAGCGTCGGCAACTACATCCACTTCTGAGCCGGTCGGCCGGGGCCCGTGCGGGTGGGCGCACGGGCCCCGGTTCCGCTCACTCCAGGACGGACCGAACGGCCTCGGGGGAGCGGCCGACCACAGCGGTGCCGTCGTCGGCCGTGATGATCGGCCGCTGGATCAGGATCGGATGCTCGGCGAGGGCGTCGAGCCACCGGCCGCGGGTCGCGGGCTCCCGCTCCCAGGACGCCATGCCCAGCTCCCGGGCGACGGCCTCGCCGGTACGGGCGATGTCCCAGGGCTCGAGCCCGAGACGCCCCAGGACCTCCTCGAGCTCCTGCCGCGTGGGCGGCTCGTCGAGGTAGCGCCGTACGGTGTACTCCGCGCCCTCTTCGTCCAGCAGCGAGAGGGCGGACCGGCATTTCGAGCAGCGAGGATTGATCCAGATCTCCACGCGCCCATTCTCCCCCGCGCGCCGGCCGAAGCGCTAAGCAGAACGTGACGATCGACGGCGTACTCGAGACGGCGGCTGAGCGATCGGTCAGGTCAGGACGGGGCGCTTTCGGTGGACCCGCCCTGCTCGTCGCCGGCGGGCATCGGCCGGTCACCGCCGTCGAGGAGCACCCGCTCCAGCTTGGCGAGGAACAGCACCAGCACCAGCGCGGCGATCGGGATCATCACAGGTGTAACCAATGCCGTGATCAGCATCCGGCACGCCCCCTCTGTGCCGATCCGTACGCACCAAATGCCCTGCCCGCCCAGAAGGAGAAGTTTTTCTGTTTTGAGTAGATATCGCGTCAGATGGGCAAAGCTTGCGGCCGGTGACCAGGGAGGCGGGTGATCCGCGCGCTAGGCCCGAACGTGTTCGTTAAGAACTTGTTCGCAACGAACACGTTCGTTACAGTGCGGGCATGAGCACTCATGACCCCATCGCCATCGTCGGCGCCGGCCTCGGCGGCCTCGCCCTCGCCCGCATCCTGCACGTCAACGGGATCCCGGCCGCGGTGTACGAACGCGACGCCTCGCCGGAGGTCCGCACGCAGGGCGGCATGCTCGACATTCACGATGACTCCGGCCAGGTCGCCCTGCGGGCCGCCGGCCTCCACGACGAGTTCCGCGCGATCATCCATCCCGGCGGGGAGGCGGTCCGCGTTCTCGACCAGCACGCCGTCGTCCGGTTCAAGGAAGAGGACGACGGCGAGGGCGGCCGCCCGGAGGTCGAGCGCGGCCGGCTGCGCGACCTCCTGCTGGGCTCACTGCCCCCAGGCACCGTCCGCTGGGGCGCCGGGGTCACCGGGGCCCGCTCGCTGGACGACGCGCGTCACGAGGTGACCCTCGCCGGCGGCGCCGTCATCACCACCGACCTGCTCATCGGCGCCGACGGCGCCTGGTCCAAGGTCCGGCCGCTCCTCACCGGCGCCGTCCCGGAGTACACCGGCATCACCGTCGTCGAGGCCGACCTGCTGGACGCCGACACCCGTCACCCCGGCAGCGCCGCCCTCCTCGGCGGCGGCATCTTCTTCGCGCTCGGCGAGGGTAAGGGCTTCCTCGCCCACCGCGAGCCCGACGGCAGCCTCCACGTCGCCATCGCCCTGTCCACGCCCGAAGACCGAGTGGCCGGGATCGACTTCGCCGACACCGACGCCGCGAAGACCGCCGTACTGGAACACTTCGCCGGCTGGGACCCGCGCCTGCGGGCCCTGATCACCGACGCCGACGGGCGGCTCGTCCCGCGCGGGATCCACGCGTTGCCGATCGGCCACCGCTGGGACCGGGTCCCGGGCGTCACCCTGCTCGGCGACGCCGCCCACGTGATGTCGCCCTTCGCCGGGGAGGGCGCCAACATCGCCCTGGCCGACGCCGCCGACCTCGGTGCGGCCATCGCCGCGCACCCCGGCGACACCGAGGCCGCGCTCGCCGCCTACGAGCAGGCGATGTTCGCGCGCGGCGCGACCGCCGCCGCCGAGTCCGCCGCCGGCCTCGTCCTCTGTTTCGGCGAGGACGCGCCGCAGAGCCTGGTCGACATGTTGGCCGGCGCCGAATGACCCGGCGTTTCCAGCCCGGCGAGGGTGTGGTCGATCAAACGGTCGCCGGATGGCGGGGCAGGCGTGCGGTTCTCGTGAAGAAGCGGTTGATCTGCTGTACGGCGGTCGTGAAGTCGTCGAAGTCGACGGGCTTCGTGACGTAGGCGTTGGCGTGCAGCAGATAGGTGCCGGTGACGTCGTCGGTGTTGGCAGAGGTCGTGAAGACCACCACCGGGATCGAGCACAGATCCGCGTCGTTCTTGATCTGCTCGAGCACGGCGCGCCCGTCGTACTTGGGCAGGTTCAGGTCCAGCAGCACGAGGTCGGGGCGGAACGCGGCGGTGTGCGGGCCCCGCCGGTGGAGGAAGTCGAGGGCCTCCTCCCCGTCGCCGACCACCGTCAGCTCCGGGGGCGAATCGACGCCGGGCTCGGCGAACGCCTCCCGGATCAGCATCTGATCACCCGGATCGTCCTCGACGATCAGGATCGCCGTCGGCTGGCACGGATTCGTCATTGCGTCGTTCCCCGCTCGTCGGCCTCCGGTGTTTCCGGCGTGTGGTCGTCGTCGTGGCGGGTGAACACGGTGAGGAGTCCTTTGATGCGGTGGTCGGCGTCGGCCGGGTGCCGGAACGGGCGAGTCGGGTCGACGCTGTAGTGGTTGCGGCGCCCGACCCGGGTGCGGGTGATGTAGCCGGCCTCTTCGAGGTCGGTGACGATCGTCTGGGCGGCGCGCTCGGTGATGCTTACGGCGGCGGCGATGTCGCGGAGCCGCGAACTCGGGTTGCGGGTGATCTCGACCAGCACACGGGCGTGGTTGGTCAGGAATGTCCAGGTTTTTTCGCCGGGGCTGCTGCCGGCTTGGCCCACAGGTTCTTCTCCTTCGCGGGTAAGGCGCGGCTGAGCCGGCGACTACGGATGTCGTTTTACCGAATGTTATTTCCTGTAGCGAGACGACGGTAGCGTACGGCCGCTGCCTCAGGGGCGTGCCGGACCGGTGGCCGCCGGTGAAGTCCGGGCGGCCACCCCGGGTCACCATCCCGGGGGCAGATGACGGCCGAGGAAGTCCAGCAGCGTACGCGCGAGCCGCACGCGGTGGTCCGACAGGGCGTGGTCGGTGGCGAACACGTGATGTTCGAGACGCCGAACCGGGTGGGCCTCGTACGCGTCGACGACCGGCTCGTGGTGCACGGGCGCCGGGGTGACCGCGTCGCGTCCGGTGCCGATGAGCAGGACCGGCCGCTCCGCGAGCCGTGGAGCCAGCCCGGCCAGGCTCCACGCGTCACCCGCCGCCTCCATCTCGGCGACGAGCGCCTCGCCGCTGGTGCCGCGCAGCGGCGCGAGTTCGCCGTCGAATATCTCGACGTACGAGGCGCGCAGCGCCGGGTCGGCCCGGCAGGCGGCGGCCACCCGTCCGAAGTCGAACCCGGCCACCGAGGCGACGGCGGTGATCGACGGGTCGGCCGCGGCGGTCATCAGCGCGGCGAAGCCGCCGGCGCTGTGCCCCGCCACCGCCGTCCGCGTCGTGTCCAGCCGGTGAGCGGCCGCGAACTCCGGCTCGCGCACCGCCGTCACGACCCGCGCGGCGTCCTCCAGCACATGGCCCCACGACCAGGAACCGCCGACTCCCCATGAGCCGCGGTAGTGGAAGACGAGCGACGCGTACCCTGCCCGGCGCAGCACCTGGGCGAGGTCGAAGTTGCGCTCGTTGCCCGGAAAGCCGTGCAGCAGCACGACGACCGGATGCGGTCCGGGGCCGGCGGGGAGGTGGAGCACTCCGAGCAGCGCGGTGCCCGCGCTGTCGAAGGTCACCGCCGGAGTGCTCGCGGCGGGCGCCACCTCGGGCGCCGGGTCGGTCACGAGAGGGTCGAAGGTGGTCAACGGCGGCACTCCCAGAGATCGAACCGATCGTTACGATGACCCATTATGTCCATCGCGGTCCAACGGAGGCCGACGCCCTCCACCGGCGCGGCCCGTACGCGCGCTTGCGGCCAGGACTCCGCGCGGGCTCCGGACCGCGCGGCGCCGGAAT
Organism: Actinoallomurus acanthiterrae; assembly: GCF_054775715.1. Classification (NCBI taxonomy): domain Bacteria; kingdom Bacillati; phylum Actinomycetota; class Actinomycetes; order Streptosporangiales; family Thermomonosporaceae; genus Actinoallomurus; species Actinoallomurus acanthiterrae. The sequence continues at coordinate 2,572,079 of NZ_BAAHCO010000001.1, forward strand.
CAGGCGAAGAGCGCGTGGTCGGGATCAGGCGAAGAGCGCGTGGTCGGCCAGGACCTCGTCGACCACGCGGCGATGGCCCGCCACCCGTTCGGCGTCGATGCCGTCGGCGAGGCAGAGGAGGGCCTTCCACAGCGCCCAGCCGCGGGCCCGTGCCCACGTGGCGGGGTCCTGGTCGACGGCGGTGCGGAACGCCCGCCGGCTGCGGCCGGAGAACAACGTCCAGGCGATCACCAGGTCGCAGGCGGGGTCGCCGACGCCGGAGGTGCCGAAGTCGATGACGGCGGAGAGCCGCCCGCCGTCGTCGACGAGAAGGTTGCCCGCGGCGATGTCGCCGTGGAACCACACCGGCGGCCCGGCCCATCGCGCCTCGAGGGCGGTCTCCCACACGGCCCTGGCCCGGTCGGTATCGACGCGGCCGTCGAGCGCGGCGAGGCAGCGGCGGGTCTCATCGTCGTAGTGCGCGAGTGGCGCGCCACGGTAAAAGGAGTGGGCGCCGGCCATCGGCCCGCCGGCGGCGTCGGCACGCTGAAGGGCGCGGATGAAACCGGCGACGTCGGTCGCGAATTCGCGCGGATCGGCGATGCGTTCGGGGGCCGCGGTCCGGCCGTCGATCCAGCGGCGGATCGACCAGTTGAAGCGGTAGCCCTCGCCGGGAGCGCCTTTCGCCAGCGGCGTCGGGACCGGCACCGGCAGGGAGGGCGCGAGGACCGGCAGCCACCGATGTTCCTTGTCGACCGCGGGCGCGTAGCCCGCCTCGGTCGGCAGGCGGACCGTCATCTCGTCCCCGAGGCGGTATGTGCGGTTGTCCCACCCGTCGACCTCGACCGGTGTCACGGGAAGCCCGCTCCACTGCGGGAACTGCGCCGCGACCAGGCGCCTCACCAGCGCCGCGTCGATCCCCGCGCGCCCGTCCCGATATCGATCGTCGATCACCCGACGAGTGTCGGCGTCGCCCCCGGGGCCGTGCAAAGGGTTTTTGTGTCCGGCGGAGGTCCGCGTCACGATCCGGTGAGTCCCCCGGCGCCGTGCGACGGGTTTTGTTCCCGGCGGAAAAAGGGTTTTTGCCTCCGGTGAAATACGCCGCAGTCGGTGAGTCCCCGACACGGACGGCCGTACGGGCGAAATCTCGCCACTTGTGTACGGGGAGCGGTGAACCGGCCACCCTTTGCTCCCGTCTCACATCTGGCGGACTCTTCCGGACGGAGGGACGATCGGGCCATGCGCGTTGGAAACAGGTACGAACTGCTCGGCAGGCTCGGTCAGGGCGGCATGGGAACGGTCTGGCACGCGCACGACGAGCTCCTCGGCCGTGATGTGGCGGTCAAGGAGGTGCAGTTCCCTCCGGAGCTGAGCGAGACCGAGCGCCAGGAGCGCCACGCGCGGACGATCCGGGAGGCGCGGTCGGCCGCGCGGCTCAGCCACCCGAACGTCGTCACCGTGCACGACGTGATCGAGGACGAGGGCCGTCCGTGGATCGTCATGGAGCTGGTCGCCGCCCCGTCCCTGCAGAGCGTGATCGACGCCGAGGGGCCACTGCAGCCACAGCGGGTCGCCGAGCTGGGGCGGCAGATGGTCGCGGCGTTGCGGGCGGCGCACGCCGCGGGCATCGTGCATCGGGACATCAAGCCCAGCAACGTCCTGGTGGCCGACGGCGACCGCGCCGTCATCACCGACTTCGGCATCGCGGCGATCGAGGGCGACGCGACGCTCACCGGCACCGGCGTGCTGATCGGCTCACCGGCCTACATGGCTCCCGAGCGGGCGAGCGGCGCGCATGCCGGGCCCGCCGCCGACCTGTGGTCGCTGGGCGCCACCCTCTACGCCGCCGTCGAGGGCCGGTCGCCGTTCGAACGGTCCGGGCCCGTGTCGACCATCGCGGCGATCATGGTGGAGGAGGCCCCGCCGTCCCGGAACGCCGGGCCGCTCGCACCGGTCCTCGCCGGCCTGCTCCGCCGGGAACCGGCGGACCGGATGACCGCGGCCGAGGCGGAGCGCCTGCTCGCCGCCGCCGCGGAGGGCACCCAGCCCGACGTCGTCGCGTGGACGATCCCGGTCGCCGCGCCCCAGCCGGCACCGGTGGCGGCCGCGGAGCCCTCACGCCGGCCCGCCGCGATGGTGCTCGCGAGCGCGCTCGCCGGAGCCCTCGTCGTCGCGGCGTTCGGCGCGGTGTGGCTGCTGGGCCGGCACTCGAACAAGACCCTCCCGACCGCGACCACCTCCACCGCCGCGAGCCGCTCCGACGGATCCGGCGGCTCGGGCGGCTCGGGCGGGACATCGCCGTCCACCGCTCCGGACTTCGGACAGGGCTCCAGCCCGGACTCGGGCTCTTCCCCGCGCACCGGCCGGTCGGCCTCCGTCTCTCCGGCGGCGGCCTTCCCCGGCAACTGGACGACGCAGAGCGAGAGCGACTTCTCGGTGTCGGCACCCTCCACCTGGTCCCGGCGCAGCGACGGGAACAACTTCTTCTACCAGGACTCCACGACCCGCTACCTGCTGCAGATCAGCACGACGTCCTGGAACGGCGACCCGCAGAGCCAGGCGCAGAGCGTGGGCGACCACCTGGCCGCCACCTTCCCCGGCTACCGGGAGGCCACGGTCACCCCCGTCACCTACCGCGGTGTCCAGGCCGCGGACCTCGACTTCGCCTACGACCGCTCGACCGGGGTCGAGCGCGTCAAGGACCGGTTCTTCCACGTCGGCGGCCAGGCCTTCGCCATCTACTTCCGGATGCCGGCGGACCAGTGGCCGGACTCCCAGCGGTACCTCGACCCGATCTTCAGCAGCTTCCAGCCACGCTGACGCATCGGCCCACCCGGCGCCCCCGGCACGCTCCGGCGCGCCGTCGCCGGTCCGCCTGGGTCGGATCGAACGCCGCGTCGCCGGGCCGAGGGCGCCGGGGTCCCGCTCAGGGCGTGGTCCGCAGGAGGAGCAACGCGATGTCGTCGGTGCGCGCGGCGACGGGGCGGGCACGGTGGAGAAGCTCGTCGATGAGCTCGTCCAGGGGGAGGCCGGCCGCGTCCGCGAGGTGGCGCGTGAGGTCGGCGGTGCTCTTCGTCATGTCGACGCCGGGGATCTCCACGAGGCCGTCGGTGTAGAAGGCGAGGATCGCTCCGGGCGGCAGGGGCAGGGTCGTGACCGGGTACGGGGCGTCGATCCCGATGCCGAGCAGCGGGCCGGGTTCGATGTCGAGGATGCGTGCGCTCGCCCGGGACCCGGGGTCGGCCATGAGCGGGGACGGGTGGCCCGCGTTGGCGAAGGCGATCCGGTGCTCGGCGAGGTCCAGTTCGGCGTACAGGCAGGACACGAACAGGTCGGTCTGGAAGTCGGCGAGGATGCGGTTCGCGCACGCCAGCACCTGGCCGGGGGACCCTCCGGCGGTGGCGTGGGCGTGGACGGCGGTGCGCACCTGGCCCATGAGGGCCGCGGCGGTGACATTGTGCCCCTGCACGTCGCCGATGACCGCGGCGGCGGTGGTGTCGCTGAGCCGGACCAGGTCGTAGAAGTCGCCGCCGATGTCCATGCCGTGGGAGGCGGGAAGGTACCGGGCGGCGACGTCGAGTCCGGACATCGCCGGGAGGGCGTGGGGCAGGAGGGCCTGCTGCAGCCCGTGGGCGAGGTCCTGCTTGGCGTCGTAGAGGCGGGCGCGGTCCAGTGCCTGGGCGACCAGGCCCGCCAGGGAGGTGAGGACGGCGCGTTCGTCGGCGGTGAAGTGACGCGGATGGTCGTAGGTGAGGGTGCAGTTGCCGACGGGCTGCCCGGAGACGATCAGAGGGAGGAACGCCCACGCCTGCTTGCCGCTGAGCTCGGGGAGCTCGGGATACGCGGCGGACATCTCATCGGGATCGGCGATGAAGTGGGGGACACCGTTGGCGAGGACGTGGCCGACGGGGGAGACGTCGGTGTCCAGCGGCAGACCGTCGAAGCGCTCGATCACCTCCGGGTCGTAACCGCAGTGCCCGAGGATCTTCAGTCGTCCGGCTTCGATGGCGGATATCACCATGCCGTCGGCGCCGAAGGCGGGCAGGATCTGGTTGGCCACCAGGTCGACGACGTCCCGTACGCCGACCGTCTCGGTCAGCGACGCCGCCAGGTGCACCAGCTGGTACAGCCGTCCGACGCGGACGGGGCGAGCGGCCGTGGCGTCCGTGTCGGCGGGAGGAGACGGGTGCGTGGGCCGGTGCTTCTCGCCCGTGTCGATCGGGGTCACGCGGACGCTGATGCCACTGGCGTCAGGGTAGAGCTGGAGCTCCAACCAATGGTCCGGCGGCCGCAGGACGGCGTAGGAGACCGGCTCGCGGCTCATCACCGCGGTGCGGTAGTGGTCTTCGTTGGCCGGGTCGTCCAACCAGGGCATCGACTGCCAGGGCCGGGTGCCGAGCAGCTGTTCGCCGCTGCGACCGAGGAGTTCGGCGGCGGTGCTGTTGACGAAGGTGATGCGTCCCTCGAGGTCCAGGGCGACGCAACCTTCGGGCAGGCGTTCGGCGAAGTCGACGGCCGCGAGGCCGAACCGCGTCGAGCGCGCACCCGACCGGCCGTGCACCGGGACGATGCGCGGCTGGTCGGGGATGTCGGCGGGGTGGGCGGCCTCGTCCAGCAGCCGGGCGATGCGCCGGGCGCTGGAGGTGATGTGGCTCCGTTCGCGGTGAGTGGCGGTCGTCGGGTGGCTGGGAGGCCACGTGAGCATCAGCGCCCCCCAGGGGCGGCGCGCGCCGATCAGCGGCGCCGCCGCGAGCGCGAGCCGGTAGGGCCAGGTGGCCGCGACACGGGGATACACGCGCGCCATGTCCTCCTGCCGGCCCATCCACACCAGGCGCTCCTCCCGCAGCGCGTCCGCGGCCGGGCTCGGCCAGGACAGGGGCACGTGCAGCCATGGCGTGACGAGCTCGGGCGGTATGCCGCACACCACGGCGAGCCTCAGCATCGGCTCGTCCTCGTCGATCAGGTAGATGCTCCCCGCCGAGGCGCCCGTACGGAGGACGGTCGCGGCCAGTTCCCGGTCCAGGAGGCCGAGGCCGTCCGGCCGCTCATCGCGCGCGGCCACTGAACTCTCCTCGCGGTCCCGCCGGACTCCGCCGGGCGCCATGGCCACAGAGGCCCTCGCCGGCGGATCCCCCGGGTCCGGCGCCGGTGGACGCTCCGCCGAGCGCGGCGTGGCCGGGGCCCGGCACATCGATCGTCGCCTCGACCGGACGGGCCTGCCGCCTGGCCGCGGGGAGCACCTCGGCGGTGCGTCGGCGCACGGGCGAGTGGTGCCGGCGGCCCCCGTGAAGGGCGTCCGGTCGCCGGGCCCCCCGCCGACGGCAAATGCCCATATCCGGACAATACGCCTCGTCGGCGGAGGTCGGCGCAGGGGTGTTCAGGCGATGACGCACTCGATCCAGTAGTGGCCGGTGTCGTCGCGGTGGGCGCCGTGGATGTCGGTGGCCATGAAGGGGAAGGCGCGGTCGAAGTCCTCCAGGGCGCGCAGGTAGTCCATCAGCGGTCCGTCGTCGGGACCGGTGGACTCGCCCGGCATCAGCATCGGGATGCCGGGCGGGGTGACCACGACGGTCGTGGCGGAGATCCGGCCCGCCAGCTCGCTCAGCGGGACCCGCTCGGTCCTCGACCGGATCAGAGCCTGGTAGCAGTCGGCCGGCGTCAGGACGGGCGCGGGCAGGTCGGTGAAGACCTGGTCGAGCAGTACACCGAGCTTGGAACCCCGGAGTCTGCCGTGGGCCTGGTCGCACAGCGTCCGCACCGTCACTCCGGACGGGCCGAATCCGGGCAGGATCTCGGCGAGGGGGAGGCCGCCGTCGTAGGCGTTCTTGAAGTCGATGAGGGCGTCGATCAGGGTGCCCCACTTGCCCTTGGTGATGCCGATGGAGAACAGCACGAGCAGGGTGTGGTCGCCGGTCTTCTCCACGACGATGCCGCGCCGCTCCAGGTAGGCGGCCACGATGCGGGCGGGGATCCCCCACTCCGTGGTGCCGCCGGTCGCCTCCGCGCCGGGGCAGGTGATCGTCACCTTGATCGGGTCGAGTATGCAGTGGCCGTCGTCCAGGCCGTCGAACCCGTGCCAGGCGGCGCCGGGCCGCAGCGTCCAGCAGCCGGGCTCGGTGGACAGCAGCTCCGGGTCGGCGTCCTCGAACGGCACCGTGACGCCGGTGCGCGGGTCGGTGGCCTCCGGAGGCTGCCAGACGCCGAAGAACCAGTCCGGGCGGGTGCCGTCCTCCCGGATCCGGCGGGCCAGCCGCACCATCGCCTGCCGGAAGCGGACCGCCTCGACGATCGCCTCGCCGGTCAGGAAGGGCCCCGACGGCCCGTCCATCATCGCCGCCGCGACGTCCAGTGAGGCGATCATCGGGTAGAGCGGCGACGTGCTGGCGTGCATCAGGAATGTCTCGTTGAGCCGGTCGTAGTCCAGCGGCGCGCGCGGCGACGGGCGTACGTGCAGCATCGACGACTGCGACAGCGCCGCGAGCAGCTTGTGCGTGGACTGCGTGGCGAACACCGTCGGGCGCGCCGGGCCGGGCACGGAACGCTCGTCGACGGACATGCCGTAGCGGTGCTCGTAGAGCGGGTTGAACCGGGCGTAGGCGAACCAGGCCTCGTCGAAGTGCACGCGCGGGACCGAGGTGCCCAGCAGCTCCGCGACCCGGACCGCGTCGTAGCACAGGCCGTCGTACGTCGAGTTGGTGATCACCGCGTATTTGGGCTCGGGGTCGGCCGCCCCCGCCGTCATCGGATGGTTCGCCAGCCGGTCGCGTACGGCCTGGCCCGACAGTGTCCCGGCCGGGATCGGCCCGGCCAGGCCGAGCCCGTTGCGCTCGGGGACGAGGTAGACCGGGCGGGCGCCGCTGATGGCGAGGGCGTGCTGGATCGACTTGTGGCAGTTGCGGTCGACCAGTGCCAGCTCGTCACGGGCCACCGCGTGGTGGCCGACGATGCGGTTGGCGGTCGAGTTGCCGTTGACGACGAAGAACGTCCGGTCGGCGCCGAAGATCCGGGCGGCGTTGCGCTCGGCGTCGCCGATCGGCCCGGTGTGCTCCAGCGGCGAACCCAGCTCCGGGACCGAGATGGACAGGTCGGTGCGGAGCAGCCGCTCGCCGTAGTAGTCGAAGAACGCCCGGCCCACCGGCGACTTCAGGAACGCCACGCCGCCAGCGTGGGCGGGGGTGTGCCAGGAGTAGCGGTGGCGGTCCTCCAGGTGCCGCAGCGCCTCGAAGAACGGCGGCAGGATCCGCTCGGTGTACTCCTCGGCCGCGTGCGCGATGCGCCCGGCGATGAAGTCGGGGGTGTCCTCCAGCGGGAAGACGTAGCCCTGGATCACCTCGTACACCCACAGGGGGACGTCGCGCGGCTCGCGCTCGGCGGTCAGGAGGAAGACCGGCAGGCGGTGGAACCGGCTGGTCACCGCCTCCATGATGTCCTCCGCGCCGGGGGCGTCCCACGCGGCCAGCACCGCGGTCAGCGTCGCGTCCGAGCGGATCACCGCCAGTGCGTCGGCGCTGCGGTGCGTCCAGCGGACCTGCAGATCATGCTCGTCCATCGCCGTACGAAGGCGGCGCAGCTGCTCGGCGATCGCCGAGTCCGCGTCGGGCCGCTCGTCGACGGCGACGAGAATCATTCGCTCCATTGCAGAACCTCCACGTCGCCGGGGAACGCCTGCCGGTGCGGGGGAGACCGGCCGACGGCCACGTTTTGTAGCTGAGGCAATGCGAAACGTAACAGTGGTAGTGATCGACGGATAGTATCCATCGAGTATCCGAGAGTGACCGTCGCGCCAGTGCATTCGCCCCCGGCGGTAAGCGCCCCGTGGATCGGGCGCCGCCGTCTCAGGGCAGGAGCGCGTCCCCGAGCAGCCGCCACTGCGGCATCGCGGACCGGCCCGGCTCGACCCCGATCACCTGCACGGCGACGTGGTCGGCGCCGGCCTCGAGGTGGGCGTGGAGCTTCTCGGTGATGGTGTCCGCGTCACCCCAGAAGACGAGGTCGTCGACGATGCGGTCGCTGCCGCCACCGGCGATCTCCTCCTCCGAGTAGCCCAGCCGGCGGAACTTCGCGACGTTGTACGGGGTGTTCAGGTACGGGTGCAGGTGCTCGCGGGCGATCGCTCGGGCCTTGCCGGGGTCGGCCTCGAACAGCACCGGGTGCTCGACCGCCAGGAACGCGTCCGGTCCGAGGATCTCCCGGGCCTGCGCGGTGTGCGCCACGGTGACGTGGTAGGTCTGGGCGCCGGCGGCGCGGTCGCGGGCCAGCTCGAGCATCTTGGGCCCGTACGCGGCCAGGATGCGGCGGATCGGGGCCTGCGGGACGGGGTTGGGCGTCTCGACCGCGTCCATCTCGTCGAGGTACTCCACCATGGCCGCCAGGGGCTTGACCCCCGGTCGCGGCTCGCCGCCGAAGCCGAGGCCGAGCACGTGCCGGTCGGGGTACGCGTCGGCGAGCAGGAGGGCGGCGCCGTACGTCCACCGGGCCCCGCGCGACCAGACCTGGGCGATGCCGTTGACGACGCGCATCCGTTCGGTCTGGGAGAGCAGGTAGGCCGCGTGCGTGAGCGCCTCCCGCCCGAGGAGCTCGGGGAACCAGAACGCCTGCCAGCCCTGCTCCTCGAGCTCCTGGATCGACTCGCGCATCCGCGCGGCCGGCTGGTGCTCGAAGTCGAAGGTGTAGACCCCGAACCTCCCGAGATCCAGTCCGTCGACGCCGCCCATCGCACTCTCCTTCATCGCGTCACGATCAGAACGCATCGAAGTATCGCAGAATTACGATATGAGTGCCAAATTGCGTTCGACGGTTCACCGAGTGCGAGATGTGCCGCGCGGCGCCGGCCGTACGGCGTCGCCGGGCTAGAGGGTCCGCCCGAGGTCGGCGACGAGCCGGGCGATGCGCTCCTCGTCGCGCTTGTAGTGGGTCCACTTGCCTACGCGCGTCGATCGCACCAGGCCGGCCCGTTCCAGTTCGGCCATGTACGCCGACACCGTCGACTGGGCCAGCCCCGCCTTGGCCTGGATGTGGCTGACGCACACCCCCACCTCGGCCGGGTCGGCGATCGCATCCTCCCGCGAGAAGTGGCGTTCGGGCTCGCGCAGCCACGCCAGCAGCTGCAGCCGCATCGGGTTCGACAGCGCCCGCAACGCGCGGATCAGGTCGGGATCCGGTGAGACCGCAGCATCCGTCATAGACGCGAAGTATAGGGCTCTATCGACGTTTCGCAGGAAGTCGATATGGCGGCCGAACGACGGGACCTGGCCGGCCAGGCGACCCGACGTACCGGGATCCGGGCGATCGCGAGATCATGTCTGCGCGATGTGACCGGCCGCCTCGTGAGGGCGGTGAGGCGAGGGAGGCGCAGTGACGTTCGGGCTGGGGGATCGCGCGGTCGTGGTGACCGGCGGCAGCAAGGGGTTCGGCCGGATCGTGGCGCGCCGGCTCGCGGCGGAGGGATGTTCGGTGGCGCTGTGCGCCCGGAACGCCGAGACGCTGGCGGCGACGGCGAGCGAGATCGAGACCGCGTACGGGGTCCGGGTGTTCGCGCGCTCGTGCGACGTCACCGTGCCGGACGAGCTCGGGGCCTTCGTCGACGCCGCCGCGGAGGCGCTGGGCGGTCTCGACGGGCTCGTGACCAACGCGGGGGACGCGTTCGGCGGCGGGCTGATGGACTCGACGCCGGAGGAGTGGACGAGGACCTTCGAGCTGAACGTCGGACACTCGGCGCACGCGATCCGGGCGTGTGTGCCGCACATGCGGGCGCGCGGGCGGGGCGACGTGGTCATCGTGTCGTCGATCTCCGGATGGAAGCCGAGCCGCAACACCCAGTACGGGGCGGCGAAGGCGGCGGAGATCTACATGGCGAGCACGCTGGCCCGGGAGCTGGCCGCGGACCGGATCCGGGTGAACACGGTCAGCCCGGGTTCGATGCTGATCCCCGGCGGCGGCTGGGACGAGTTCCGGCAGCGTGAACCCGAGCGCTACGAACGATTCCTGGCCGAGTTCCCCGGCGGGGCGCTGCCGAGCGGCGAGGACGTGGCGGAGGTGGTGGCGTTCCTGCTCTCGGACCACGCCAGGGCCGTCAACGGCGCGAACATCCCGGTGGACGCCGCCCAGAACGCCCCGGCGGCGAGCGGCTACTAGGGCGTGTCCGGTGGGATCTTGTTCGTAGCGAGCGGCGTCCAGGGTGTGCCTCGCAAGGCGGCTAGCACGGCGGTGACCTGGTCGGCGAGCTCGGTCCTTTAAGGCCGGGTTGTTGACTCCTGTCGCGACCGCGAAGCACGCTGATTCTCATGGCGCTTGTGCCGTCGCGCGTGGAGGCGGCCGTCGATGGGAAGGTGATGCGGGGCCGCGAACACGTGTGGAACGCCGTTACGAACCTCCTCCGCGCCTCCAGGTCCGCCGTTCTCCTCATCGACGGTGAGGCGGGGACGGGGAAGAGCCTCCTGCTCGCGGTCGCGGCGCGGGCGGCGGCGGAGCGCGGGTACTCCACGCTGGTCGGGGAGGGCCGGGAGTTCGGGCCGCCGACGTGCTTCGAGCCGTTGCTCTCCGCGCTCGGCGGCTGCGACGGTGAAGGACCGGTCCGGTGGGCGCACGAGCGGCCGTGGATCGTCGAGAGACTCGGGTCGGCGCTGGCGGAACGCGCTGGCGCCGGTCCGGTCATGGTGGGCCTCGACGACCTCCAATGGGCGGACCCGGCGGCGCTGACGGCGATTCAGACCCTCTCGCGGCGGCTCGCCGCCGTTCGCGTGGTGTGGCTGCTGACCCGCCGTACGACCGACCACGCGACGGACGCCGGCCGCCTGTTCGACCGGCTCGAGCGGGACGGCGCCGTCCGGTTCACGATCGGCCCGCTCGACGACGCCGCCGTGCGGCAGGTCGCGACGGACGTGCTGGGAGGCGTTCCGGACGCGGACGTTCTGCGCCTCGCCGGCGAGGCGGGCGGCGACCCCGCGTTGCTCACCGAACTGCTGACCGGGCTGCTGGCCGAGGGGGCCGTCCGGATCGTCGACGGGCACGCCCGGCTCGTGGCCGTACGGCTTCCCGGCCGGGTCGAGGACGACGTCAGGCGTCGTCTGGACGCCGTCGGCCCGGCGACACGCCAGCTGCTGGGCGTCGCCGCGATCATCGGGCGGTCGTTCGCTCCGGAGGACGCGGCCGAGCTGCTGGGGACCACGCCGGCCGCCCTCCTGCCAAGGATCGACGAGGCGTTCTCCCGGGGGCTCCTCGTCGCCGGACCGGACGAGCTCTCCTTCCGGAACGACCTGGTGTGGCGGGTCACCGCCCTCACCGTGCCCGCGCCGGTCCGGCGGGCGCTGCACCGGCAGATCGGGGACCTCCTACTCGAACGAGGCGGGACGGCCGCACTCCCCGCCGCCTCCCACCTCATCCGGGGCATCCGGGCGGGCGACGCCCGGGCGCTGACCGCACTCGACCGGGCGGTCGCCGAGGTGATCCCCGCCTCCCCACGAGCGGCGGCGGCCCTCGCCACGCACACCCTCCGGCTGACCGACCCCCGGGAGCCGGCCTGGCCCGCCCGGGCGCTGACGGCGATTCACGCCCTCACCGCGGTGGGCCGGCTCGAAGAGGCCGCGGAACTCGTGGATTCGCTGTTCACCCGGTCGTTGCCGCACGCCTCGTACCTCCGGCTGCACTGTCTGCGCGCCGAGCTCCTGTACCTCCGAGGGCGGGCGGCCGAGGCCGCGGCGGAGGCGACCGCCGTCCTCACCCGGCGGGGCGTCTCCCGCGAACTCCGGGACGACGCCGAGCTGGTCCTGCTCGACGCGCTGGCGGGGGCGGGCGACGACGCGGGCGTGCGCGCCCACGCGGATCGGATCGTGTCCGCCACGGCCGGGCACGGCGACCTGCTGATCACCGGGGCGCTGCTCCGGCTGGCCCTGTCCGACTGGGGTGCGGGGCGGCTGACCGACGGCCTGGGGCTCGCCCGTGAGGCCGTACGCCGGGCGCGGTCCGCGGAGGCGCGCCGCCTTCACCCCCGGATGATCCTGGCGATGCTGCTGACCGACGTCCGCCGGCTGGATGAGGCCCGCGCGGTGATGGGGACCGCGGGGGAGGACGCAGAAACGGTCGGGAACGTGGCCTGGGCGGCGGCGCCCGGCGTCATCCGCGCCCGTCTCGACCTGGCCGCGGGCCGGTTCCCCGAGGCCGTCGCCGAGGCCGAGGCCGCCCTGGCGGGCACACGCGACCTGGGACCGCACCTGCTGACGTCGTCCGCGCTGGCGGTGCTGGTCGCGGCGGCGCTACGGACCGGCGACCTGAGCGCGGCGTGGCGGTACGCCGAGGCGGAGCGGCCCGCGCTGTCCCAGTACGGATCGCCGCACGCGGAGGCCGCGTTCCGGCTCGTGCGGGCGCAGGTCGCCGTGGCCCGCGACGGGCCCGGGGCGGCGGAGGAGACCGTCGTACGGCTCTGTGACGAAGCCACGGCGAACTGCTGGACCTTGGTCGGCGAGCCGACCGCGGCGCCGTGGCTCGTACGGACGGCGCTCGCCCTCGGCGACCGGGCCCGCGCCGAGAGCGTGGTCCTGGCGATGGACCGGCTGGCCGCCGACCACCCGGTCTTCGACAGCGTCGGTGTCGTCGCGGCGCACGCGCGCGGCCTGCTCGACCGTGACCGGGCCGCCCTGCGACGCGCCGCCGAAGAACACGCCGACCCGTGGGCCCGTGCCTCGGCGGCGGAGGATCTGGGAAGCCTGCTCGCGGCGGACGGCCCCGGGACACGCGGGGAGGCCATCGCAGGCCTGGACGCCGCGCTGGCGGCCTATTCGGCACTCGGCGCGATCCGCGACGCCGCCCGGGTCCGCCGCCGGCTCCGGCGGCTGGGCATCCGGCGCCGGCACTGGAGCCAGGCCGACCGGCCGGTCTCCGGCTGGGCCAGCCTCACCGACACCGAACGCCGTGTCGCCGAGCTCGTCGCCCAGGGCCTGACCAACCGCGAGGTCGCCGACCAACTGTTCATGAGCGCGCACACGGTCGCCTTCCACCTGCGTCACATCTTCCGGAAGCTGGACGTGACCTCCCGGGTCCACCTGACCCGGCTCGCGGTGGAGGTCGGCGACTGACCCCCGGGCAGGGACGCCCCTCGGATCGTACGTGGCCTCTGACGTCACATCTGCATCATTGTGACAATTGGCATTTCTAGCCCCACAATGCCGCATAGAAAGCACCATGCTCATGTGTGGGGCTACATGACGCTGATCTCGGTAGTTAGGTGAGCCAGATCACACAAATGTCCAGTGTCGTCTGCGTGTTTTGTCCTGCTATGTTCCTATAACTCTTGCGGCGCTTGTCTGCGTCGCCCGCATATCCGCTGGTGACAGCTGGTACGTCGGCCCGGGCGAGGCGCGTTTGGTAAAACGCGTGTCCGGGGCGAGTTCGGCCGATCCGGTACATATCCAAAATCGCACGATCCCCCATACGCCGCCACCAGTGGCGGCCATTCCCCAATCCTCTTTTGACGCCGCCCGTCCTGCGGGCGACCCGCTGAATCCGCACCCCCGCGGAACCGGGGACCCACCAGAAGTCCCGGGGTGAATCGGCACGCCCCCCTTGTGCCGTAGGGCAGCTTCCACGCCCGAACCCGTCAGCTAACCCGGTAAGCGGCATGGAAGCCAAGGAGTTCCCCCGTGCCCTGTATCCCCCGACCCGAGAAAACGCCATCCGCGATCCGTCTCATTCCCGCCTTCGCCGGCCTCGCAACGGCCGGTGCGGCCGCGATCATTCTGAGCTCAACCGGGTCGGCCGAGGCATCGCCCGCCGTTTCTCTTCCCGGCCATGCCGCCGCGCTCCCGCTCCCCCCGGCAGGCCCGTGCAGTGGCCCGCGCAGTGGCCCATTCCCGGCAGGGGACTGGACGCCAGGCCCAAGGAAGAGCCCAAGGTGGCGAAGGTGCCCACCGCCGCCGACGCGCTGAAGCTGGCCCTCTCCCAGGTCGGCACCACGGAGACCGCTGCCGGGGGCACCAAGTACAACCAGTGGTTCATGGCCTCGCCCTTCGCCAAGAGAGGCGTCCAGCGCGACGGCGGGGCGATCAGCGACTATGCCGACGCGAGCTGGTGCGACATGTTCGTCACCTGGATCGGCGCGCAGGTGGGCATCAAGGGGATCGGCGGCGACGCCTTCACCCCTGAGCACGCCCGCTGGTTCCAGCAGCAGGGCCGCTGGGGAAGCGTTCCGAAACCAGGCGCGGTGGTGTTCTTCTCCTGGAGCGGCGGAGGCATCGACGGCATCGACCACGTCGGCCTGGTCATCAAGGACAACCACAACGGCACCATCCAGACCGTCGAGGGCAACACCGACAACGCCGTACGGATCCGTACCCGCAGCACCGGCCAGGTCGTCGGCTACGGCTATCCCCAATACGGCTGAAGACCTCCCTCCCCCCGCGTCGGCGTCGGGCCCTCTGAGGCCCGGCGTCGACGCACGCTGCCGTCGTCCCGCCGCTCGGAGGCGCCGGTGGCCGTGGCACGCACGGCTGAAAGTTTCAGCCGCGTTCCCGGTCCTGTCCCAGGTCGGCGTGCGTGCGCGTGCCCGGGGGCCAGGGCGCTCTTGCGATGCGATCGAGGGCGGGTGATCGTTGCCAGCGCCCGCAAACGCCGGAGCAGGACCGGGTGCCGCTTCGCCGCCTTTCGCCAGGGAGAACGCCCATGCCGATCCACCGGAGCTCGTGGTGCAGAGCCGTGATCGCCGCGGTCGCGGTGCTGCTCGCCGGATTGGGGCTCACCACGGTCCAGACCGCCGCACACGCCGCCGTTTCGTGTTCGGCCACGTACGCCAAGAGCTGGGACAACGGGAGCGCGTTCGGCGCCAACATCACGGTGACCAACACCGGTGATCCGCTCACCGGCTGGACGCTGAGCTTCGACTTTCCCGACAACCAGGTGATCACCCAGATGTGGGGCGGCGTGCCGTCTCCGGCGGTGCCCACGCCGGCCGGCGCGGCCGTCACCGTCAGCCCGACCTCGTACAACGCCGCCCAGGGCACCGGGGCGACCTGGACCGTCGGTTTCAACGGCACCTACACCGGCGCCAACAGCGCCCCGAGCGTCTCGTGCGCCGGCCCCGGGTCCGGAGGAACGCAGCAGGCCCTGGTGGTCTCCCCGACGAGCGTGAGCGTGCCCGAGGGCGGGACCGCCGGCTACACGGTCCGCCTGAACGCCCAGCCGTCCGGCAACGTGACGGTCACCAGCACCGCGGGCGCCGGTGACAACGACATCACCGTGGTGAGCGGCGCGACCCTGACCTTCACCTCGTCCAACTGGAACACGCCGCAGACCGTGAAGCTCGGTGCCGCCGAGGACCCCGACAGCACCAACGGCACCCGGCCGATCACCGTGGCGTCCAGCGGCCTGACGCCGGTCACGGTCAACGCCACCGAGGCCGACAACGACGGCGGCGGCACCGGGGGGCCGGCGCCCGCGCTGCACGTCTCCGGGAACCATCTCCTCACCTCGACCGGCGCCACGTACCGTCTGCTGGGCGTCAACCGGTCCAGTGGCGAGTTCGCGTGCGTGCAGGGCAAGGGCATGTGGGACAGCGGCCCGGTGGACCAGGCCTCGGTCGACGCGATGAAGGCCTGGAACATCCACGCGGTCCGGATCCCGCTGAACGAGGAGTGCTGGAACGGCACCGACGGCACCCCCAGCGGCGCCACGTACCAGCAGAACGTCAAGGACTACGTGAACCTGCTGGTCGCCAACGGCATCACGCCGATCGTCGAGATGCACTGGAACCACGGCCAGTACACGGGGCAGGGCGCGGGCTGCTCGGACGCCGCCGCGACCTGCCAGAAGCCGATGCCCGACGCGCAGTACGCGCCGACGTTCTGGACCGGCGTCGCGAACGCCTTCAAGGGGAACAACGCGGTCGTCTTCGACCTGTTCAACGAGCCGTACCCGGACGCCGCCGCGAACTGGGACGCGACCGCCGCCTGGACCTGCTGGCGGGACGGCGGCACCTGCACCGGCATCGGCTACCAGGTGGCCGGCATGCAGTCGCTGGTCAACACGGTGCGCGCCGCCGGCGCGACCAACGTGATCATGCTCGGCGGCGTCGCCTGGTCCAACGACCTGAGCCAGTGGCTGACCTACAAGCCGACGGACTCGACCGGCAACCTGATGGCCGCCTGGCACACCTACAACTTCAACACCTGCTCCAACACCTCCTGCTGGGACAGCCAGGTCGCCCCCGTCGCCGCGAAGGTGCCGGTGCAGGCCGGTGAGATCGGCCAGAACTCCTGCGCCCACGACTACATCGACCAGGTGATGGCGTGGGCGGACGCGCACGGCATCGGGTACACCGCCTGGACCTGGAACCCGTGGGGCTGCAGCCAGGGCAACGTGCTCATCAACGACTTCACCGGCACCCCCACCAGCACGTACGGCGAGGGTTTCAAGGCACACCTGCTCACCCAGAACCCGCTCTCGTAAAACCTCGCGGCCGGGTCCGTCACCTGGCGGGCCCGGCCCGGTTCGCGGCACAGGAGCCGTCCCATGCTTCGCAGATTCGACCTGTACGCCCTGCTCGCCGCGCTCCTCGCGGCGCTCGCCCTCTGTCTCGCCCTGCTCGCCCTCCCCGCGCGGTCCGCGACGACGACCGTCCGGATCATGCCGCTCGGCGACTCCATCACCGCCGGGCCCGGCTGCTGGCGCGCGATGCTCTGGCACCACCTGCAGACGGCCGGATACACCAACATCGACTTCGTCGGCAGCGTCCCCGACGGCGGCTGCAACTACGGGTACTCCTACGACGGGGACAACGAGGGCCATGGCGGCTACGCCGCCACCGGCATCGCCGACCAGAACCAGCTGCCGCCCTGGCTGGCCGCGGCCAAGCCCGACATCGTCCTCATGCACCTGGGCACCAACGACATGTGGGGCGGCACCATCCCCACCGACAAGATCCTCGCCGCGTACACGAAGCTGGTCGGCCAGATGCGGGCGAACAACCCGAACATGAAGATCCTCGTGGCGCAGATCATCCCGATGAACCCGTCCGGGTGCTCCACCTGCGCGGCCGGTGTGGTGGCGCTCGACAAGGCGATCCCCGGCTGGGCCGCGGGCCTCACGACCGCGCAGTCACCCGTCGTGGCCGTGGACCAGTGGACCGGCTTCGACGCGGCCACGGACACCGGCGATGGCGTACACCCGAACGACGCGGGCTTCCAGAAGATGGCCGATCGCTGGTACCCGCCGCTCGCCCAGGCGCTGGGCGCGGTCCCGCCGCCTCCGAGCTCTCCTCCGCCGACCGGTTCCCAATGCACCGCCACCTACCGGGTGGCCTCCCAGTGGAGCGGCGGCTTCCAGGGCGAGGTCACGGTGAAGAACGGCTCCTCCGCCGCCTCCTCCGCGTGGACGGCCACCTTCTCGTTCGCCGACGGGCAGCAGATCAGCCAGTCGTGGAACACCGTCCTCACCCAGAACGGAGCCGGCGTCACGGCACGCAACGCGAGCTACAACGGCAGTCTGCCGGCCGGCGCGTCGACCGCGTTCGGGTTCACCGCCACCTGGAACAACACCGCCAACACTCCACCCCAGGTGACGTGCACGCTCGACGGCACGACGCCATAGGACCGGGCTCAGGGTGCTCTGGCGCACATGATCCTTCCGGGTGATGATGATCTGCCCGAACGCGTGCCGGCACGACGCGGTTCTGACGCGCGGTTCGGTCCCCCGTCCCCACCTCGGAAGCAGGAACGATCCGTGCGGCGTACCACCACACTCTCCGCCCTGGCCCTCGCTCTCATCACCGCCGTCGGCGGTGCCGTCTTCACCACCGCGCAGGCCGGCTCCGCCGCGCCGTACGGCACCCGCACCCTGCTGGACGCGGTGCCCCGGCGCGGTGTGCTGCGGGTGTGCACCACCGGTGACTACCGGCCGTTCAGCTACCTGGATCCGAAGACGAACACGTACAGCGGCATCGACATCGACATGGCGAAGAACCTGGCGAGCAGCCTGGGGGTGAAGGTCGGTTTCGTGCCCACCACGTGGGCGAAGATCGTCGATGACCTCGCCGCGCGCAAGTGCGACATGAGCATGGGCGGCGTCTCGGTGACCCTGCCGAGGGCACGGAAGGCGTACTTCAGCACGCCGTACCTCACCGATGGCAAGGCCGCGATCGCGCGCTGCGCCGACAAGGACAAGTACCAGACCCTGGAGGGCATCGACCGGCCCGGCGTCCGGGTGATCGTCAACCCGGGCGGCACCAACGAGCAGTTCGTCACGGCGAACATCAAGAAGGCCACGGTCATCAAGCACGCCGACAACAACACCATCTTCGGCGAGATCGTGGCCGGCCGGGCCGACGTCATGATCACGGACGCGAGCGAGACGAAGTACGAGGCGAAGCTTCACCCCGAGCTGTGCGCCCTCAACCCCGACAAGCCGTTCACCTTCGCCGAGAAGGCGTACCTGCTGCCACGGGGCGACGAGGAGTTCAAGCAGTACGTCGACCAGTGGGTCCACCTCACGACCAACGACGGCACCTACGCGCACTTCGCAGCCGCCTGGCAGTGACGTGCCGCACCCGGCGCGTGCCTCGCCCTGGGGCCTACCAGGGCGGGGACGCGCCGGAGCCGGCGATGTGCAGGGGGACGCCGCGGGCGCGCAAGGTGGCCAGCTCGTCCTGGGGGGTTTCGGAGTCGACGACGACCAGGTCGAAGGCGGTCAGCGGGGCGAGCTGGTGCAGCCCGTTCTTGGCGAACTTGCTGTGGTCGACCAGCAGCACGCGACGGTCGGCGGAGTCCATCAGCGCCCGCTTCACCGCCACCGTCTCCTGCGACTGGTGGTAGCAGTAGCCGTTGGTGATCGCCGTCGTCGACATGAACAGGATGTCGGCGTGCAGTGAGCGGATGGCCTCGCTGGTGCGCAGGCCGAGGAAGGCGTCGTAGGCCGGGTAGTACGCGCCGCCGAGGGCGATGAGGTCGATGCCGGGCTTGTCGGCCAGCAGGTTCACCGCGGCCAGGAAGTTCGTGATCACGGTGAGCGGGCCGCGCGCCGGCAGCAGCTCGGCGATGGCCAGGCCGGTGGTGCTCTCGTCGATCATGATCGACGCGCCGGGGAAGACGAGGTCGACCGTCGCCTGGGCGAGCTGCCGTTTGGCGTCGGCCATCGCCTGCAGCCGATGCCGTACGTCGCCGTGGTAGATCGCGGACGGCTGTGCGGTGGCGCCTCCGCGGATCTTGCGCAGCCAGCCCTCGCTCTGCAGCGTGTCCAGGTCGCGGTGGATGGTCATGACGCTCACGTCGTACGTCTCGGCGAGGCTCTTGACGTGCACGAACCCTTCGTCCGCGACGCGCTTGCGGATCCTCTCCCGCCGGTCCCGCGCGCCCTCGGCGTCGTTCGCGGCCGGTGCCGTCGCATCCTCTGCCACCTGCGCTCCTCGGCCCCCGATGTGATGTAGATGTGAACGTAACACACGCCTGACCGTCGGTGCGAGGACGTAAAACACGACACCAACGGCACTATCGGCACAGACGGGCCGCTTTGGATCACGCTGGTTAACGCGATTAGACGTTAAAATCTCTCAGATACTTGACACGGTTTGGGCGTCGGGTGTTTCGTTCGTCACCTGAACAGGCGGTTCGCGCGGGCCGCCGCGCCTTCTCGTTCCCGAGCCTTCGGAGGACAACGTGACACTGTTCCGCACCAGAACGGTCGCCGCGGCCACGGCCGCCCTCGCCCTGCTCACCGCCGCCACGGCCTGCGCGAAGAACTCTGGAGGAGCCGCCGGCTCCGGCGACGCGAAGAACGCCAAGGTCGCCTTCCTGATGCCGGACATCGCCTCGACCCGGTACGAGCTGTACGACGCGCCGCTGTTCAAGGCCAAGATGAAGCAGCTGTGCCCGGGATGCACGGTGCTGTACCAGAACGCCGGAGCCGACGCTTCCAAGCAGCAACAGCAGGCCAGCTCGGTGCTGGCCCAGGGCGTCAAGGCCATCGTCATCGACCCGGTGGACTCCACGGCGGCCGCCTCGATCGTACGGACCGCGCAGGCGCAGAAGGTCGCGGTGATCGCGTACGACCGGCCGATTCCGGCCATCAAGGCCGACTACTACGTCTCGTTCGACAACCAGAAGATCGGCGCGTCGATCGCCCAGTCCCTGGTCGACCATCTCAAGCAGACCAAGGCCAAGGGCGGCATTCTTGAGGTGAACGGATCACCGACGGACGCCGCGGCCGGTCTGATCAAGAAGGGCATCCACAGTGCCGTCGACCCCAGCGGGCTGAAACTGCTCGCCGAGTACGACACGCCCAACTGGGAGCCGGCCAAGGCGCAGGACTGGGTCAGCGGGCAGATCAGCAAGTTCGGCAAGGGGCAGATCGCCGGCGTCGTCGCGGCCAACGACGGCACCGGTGGCGCCACCATCGCCGCGTTCAAGGCGGCCGCCGCGCCCGTGCCCCCGGTGACCGGGAACGACGCTGAGCTCGCCGCCGCGCAGCGGATCATCGCCGGCGACCAGTACAACACGATCTCCAAGCCGATCAAGATCGTGGCGGAGGCCGCGGCCACCGTGGCGAACCAGTTCCTGCAGGGCAAGCCGCCTGCGGGACAGACCACGCTGTTCAACACGCCGTCCCAGCTGTTCACCCCGACCGTGGTGACCCAGCAGAACATCGGCCAGGTGCTGCTCGGCCCCGGCGGCGCCCTCAAGGTCTCCCAGGTCTGCACCCCGACGTACGCGGCAGCCTGCGCGAAGCTCGGCATCAAGTAGCGGTCCGCCGGCACCGGTCCACACGACCGGGGCCGGCGGCTTCGGCCGGATCGACGAAGGATCAGCATGTCCTCATCGCCTTCCCAAGCGGGCCCGCTGCTGTCACTGCGGGGCATCAGCAAGACCTTCGGTGCCGTCGCCGCCCTGACGGACGTCGATCTCGACGTCTCGGCGGGTGAGGTCGTCGCCGTCGTCGGTGACAACGGCGCCGGAAAGTCCACCCTGGTCAAGGTGCTGTCGGGGGTCCACCAGCCCGACGCGGGCACCATCGCGTTCGACTCGCGCACGGTCACGGTCCCCAGCCCGGCGGCGGCGCAGCAGCTCGGCATCGCCACCGTCTTTCAGGACCTGGCGCTCTGCGAGAACCTCAACGTGATCGAGAACCTCTTCCTCGGCCGGGAGATGCGCGCGCTGCGCCTGGACGACGTCGCCATGGAGGTCCGCTCCCGCGAGCTGCTCCGCCGGCTGTCGGCGAAGATCCCGAAGCTGTCGGTCCCGGTCGCCGCGCTGTCGGGCGGCCAGCGGCAGACCGTCGCGATCGCCCGTTCCCTCCTCGGCGAGCCGAAGATCGTCATCCTCGACGAGCCCACCGCGGCACTCGGCGTCGCCCAGACCGCCGAGGTCCTCAACCTGATCGACCGGCTGCGCGAAGGCGGCCACGGAGTGATCATGATCAGCCACAACATGGACGACGTGCTGTCGGTCGCCGACACGGTGGCGGTGCTTCGCCTCGGCCGCAACAACGGGGTCTTCGACGCGCTCGAGGCCTCCACCGAGCAGATCGTCACCGCGATCACCGGGGCCGCCGACAACGCGGTCACCCGGCGCAGGAGGCGCGGGCGCCGCACCGCGTCGGCGGCCGTAGAGGAGGGCACCGTGTCTGCGGGCGCCAAGGAAGGGGCCGACCATGAGTGACGTGGGCACCGCGCCACCGCTCGCCGAGCCCGAGCAGCCGGAGCCGTACGAGCCGGAGGAGCCGGGCGGGCTGCGCGCGCTGGCCTCCCGCTTCCGCGGCGGCGACCTCGGCGTCCTCCCGGTCGTGGCGGGCCTGGTGGTGATCTGGACGGTGATGCAGTCCCTCAACAGCGTCTTCCTGTCCAGCACCAACCTGGTCAACCTGACCCTCGAGTGCGCGCCGGTCGGCGTCATCGCGCTCGGCGTGGGACTGATGCTGCTGGTCGGGCAGATCGACCTCTCGGTCGGATCGCTGAGCGGGCTGGCGGCGGCCCTCACCGCCATCCTGTTCGTCGATCAGGGACTGTCGCCCTGGCTGGCCGTGCCCGCCGCGGTGGTGACCGCCGCGGTCATCGGCTGGCTCTACGCGCAGGTGTTCAACCGGCTCGGCGTGCCCAGCTTCGTCATCACCCTCGCGGGCCTGCTCGGCTTCCTCGGCGTGCAGCTGTGGGTGCTCGGCACCAAGGGCGCGATCAACCTGCCGTACGACTCCGGGCTCGTCACCTTCGCCCAGCTCGACTTCCTGCCCCAGTGGCTGTCGTACGCGCTGACGGTCGTCGCGGCGGGCTGGCTGTTCGCCACCGGATACCTGCGGGCCACGGCGCGGCGGCGCGCCGGGTTGCCCGCCGCGTCGCTGCGCGGTCTGCTGCTACGGAGCGTCGTGCTGCTGGCCGGCCTCGGGGTGTCGGTGTGGTACCTCGGCCAGACCCGCGGCGTGGGCTGGATGTTCGTGCTCTTCCTCGCGCTGGTGCTGGCGACGCACTACGTGCTGGCGCGCACGAAGTTCGGCAAGTCGATCTACGCGGTGGGCGGCAACGTCGAGGCGGCCCGCCGGGCCGGCATCAACGTCAAGGCGGTGTACACCTCGATGTTCGTCCTGTGCACCACGCTCGCGGCGATCGGCGGCGTGCTGGCCGCGGCCCGCCTCGCCGCGGCGAACCAGAGCACGGGGGGCGGCGACGTGAACCTCAACGCCATCGCCGCCGCGGTGATCGGCGGCACGAGCCTGTTCGGCGGGCGCGGCAACGCGTTCGCGGCGCTGCTGGGCATCGTGGTCATCCAGTCCATCTCCAGCGGGCTCACCCTGCTCAACCTCGACTCCTCCTTCCGCTACATGGTCACCGGAGCGGTGCTGCTGCTCGCGGTGGCGCTGGACGCGGTGGCCCGGCGTTCGCGCGCCTCTCACGGCCGTGCCTGACGACATGATGAGACCAGGAAGGAAGTAGCCATGGCGGTGGTCTGCGTCGACGCGGGCACCACGATGATCAAAGCGGTCGGCTACGGTGACGACGGCGCAGAACTGGCGGTCGAACGCCAGAACACCACCGTGCGGAACCCTGCGCACGGCCACGCCGAGCAGGACCCGGCCGAGGTCTGGCAGGCGGTCGTCCGTGGCATCCGGCGGGTGGTCGAACGCCTGGACACACCCGTGACGCACCTGGCCCTGACCGCGCAGGGCGACGGATCCTGGCTGGTCGACGCGGCGGGAGCGCCGACGGGGCCGGCGATCCTGTGGAACGACGGGCGGGCCGGGGCGATCGTCGAGCGCTGGGCGCGCGACGGCGTCCTGGAGCGCGCGTTCCGCCGCAACGGGTCGCTGACCTTCGCCGGCCTGCCCAACGCGATCCTCAGCTGGCTCCGTGAGCACGACCCGGAGCGGCTCGCGCGCTCGGCGGCCTCCCTGACCTGCGGAGGCTGGGTCTTCCTGCGGCTCACCGGGGAGGCGGTCGCGGACGTGTCGGACGGCTCGGCGCCGTTCATGGACATCCGCGAGCGCCGCTACTCCGACGAGCTCCTCGCCCTGTACGGGATGGAGTGGGCGCGGCCGCTGCTGCCCGAGCTGCGCGGCGACGGGCGGCGCGTCGGCGAGCTGACCGCGTCGGCCGCCGCGGAGCTCGGCCTGCCCGAGGGCACGCCCGTGGTCCTCGCCCCGTACGACATCGCGACCACCGCGATCGGCGTCGGCGCGGTCGACGCCGGTCAGGCGTGCACCATCCTCGGCACCACGCTGTGCACCGAGATCGTGCTGGACGAACCCGGGCTCGACGGCGACCCGTCCGGCCTCACCGTGGCGCTCGACCGGCGTTACCTGCGGGCCTTCCCGACGCTCGCCGGCGGTCAGGTGATCGACTGGGCCTGCCGCATGTTGGACCTCGGCGGCGACCCGGCCGCGCTGTCGCGGCTCGCCGAGCGGTGCTCGCCGGGCGCCGACGGGCTGGTCTTCCTGCCCTACCTGTCACCGGCGGGGGAACGGGCGCCGTTCCTGGACCCTCGCGCGCGTGGATCGTTCCAGGGGCTGTCCGTCGATCACGAGCGCGAGCATCTGGCCCGCGCCGTACTGGAGGGGCTCTGCCTGGTGATCCGCGACTGCCTGACCGCCTCCGGGGCGCGGCCAGTGGAACTGCGGGTCAGCGGCGGCGGATCCGCCAGCGCGGCCTGGCTGCGGATGCTGGCCGACGTGACCGGCGTCCCCGTGGTGCGCACCGCGGACGCCGAGGCGGGCGCGCGCGGCGCGTTCATCGTCGGGGCCGTGGCGACCGGCCGGGCCGCCGGCGAGCGGGAGGCCGCCGACGCGTTCATCCGGCCCGGCGACGTCTTCGCACCGGATCCCGGCAACGTCGAGCGGTACGCCCGCCTGTACGAGGCGTTCCTTGAGGTGCGCGGCGCCACCGCGGCGGCCTGGCCGACCCTCGCGACCCTGCGCGGCGGAGCGGCGTGAACGGCCACGACGAGGTGTGGCTCGGCATCGACCTGGGCACCCAGAGCGTACGGGTCGTCGCCGCGACGGCCTCCGGCCGGATCGCCGGGGCCGGCGCGGAGCCGTTGACCGGACGGCGCGAGGCGGGCCGCCACGAGCAGGACCCGGAGCAGTGGTGGCGGGCCACCGCTGCGGCCTGCGCTCAGGCGCTCAAGGACGTACCGCCCGGCGCGGTGCGCGCCGTCGCCGTCGACGGCACGTCCGGGACGATCCTCCTGACCGACGACGACGGGACGCCGCTGACCCCGGGCCTGATGTACGACGACACGCGCGCCACCGAGGAGGCCCGTCGGGCCGACGAGGCCGGCGCGGCGGTGTGGGATGAGCTGGGGTACCGGCGGATGCAGCCGGCGTGGGCCCTGCCGAAGCTGCTGTGGCTGCTGGAACGGCACGAAGGACCCGCCCGCCTCGCCCACCAGGTCGACTTCGTCAACCGGCGGCTGGCCGGCCACGCCGTCCCCACCGACCTGAGCAACGCGCTCAAGACCGGCGCGCACCTGATCGAGGAGGCCTGGCCGACGGCCGTCCTGGACGCGCTGGGAGTACCGGCCGGCACGCTGCCGGAACTCGTCCGTCCCGGCACGCCGATCGGCGCGGTGTGCGCGGCCGCGGCCGAGGCCACCGGCATCCCCGAGGGCACCCCGATCATCGCCGGGACGACCGACGGCTGTGCCGCGCAACTCGGCGCCGGGCGGCTGACCGTCGGCTCGTGGAACTCCGTGCTCGGGACCACGCTCGTGCTGAAAGGCGTCTCCACCGAACTCGTACGCGACCCGTACGGCGCGGTCTACTCGCACCGCGCGCCGGACGGCGAATGGCTGCCCGGCGGCGCGTCGAGCACCGGCGCCGGCGTGCTCGCCCGCGACTTCGCCGGCCGCGACCTGGCCGCGCTGGACCGCCTCGCGGCGGGGCACGAGCCCGCCCGCGCCCTGGCGTACCCGCTGGTCTCGGAGGGGGAGCGGTTCCCGTTCGCGGCACCGGACGCCCGCGGCTTCCTGCTCGACGGCACCGGCGACGAGGCCGACGACTACGCCGCCGTCCTGCAGGGCGTCGCGTACGTCGAACGCCTGTGCTTCGACCACCTCGACCTGCTGGGCGCGCCCACCGGCGGCGACATCACCCTCACCGGCGGCGCGGCGCGCAGCGCATACTGGTGCCGGCTGCGCGCCGACGTCCTCGGGCGGCCGGTGATCGTGCCGGCCAACCCCGAGCCCGCGCTCGGCGCCGCCGTCCTGGCCGCCTCGCCCGGCCGCCGCGTGGCCGAGGTCGCGGCCGAGATGGTCGAGGTCCGCGACACGATCGACCCGGGCCCGCACGCCGGCCGGTTCGACGACGGGTATCTGCGCCTGGTGGGGGAGCTGGAGCGACGCGGCTGGCTGCCCGCCCCCACGGCCGCACACGCACGCGCGCGGGCGACGTCCGGCGGGACCGCGTCCGGAGAGGCGGGGCCCGGAGGGATTGCGTCCGGAGGGACGGGGCCCGGGGGGACCGCGTCCGGAGGGGCCGCGCCGACTCAGGAAGGAATGCCGCGATGACCCAGTTCGTCCTCGTCCGCCATGGAGAGACCGAATGGCACGCGGAGAACCGCTACGCGGGCACCAGTGACGTCTCCCTGACCGCGCGCGGCCTGGAACAGGCACGGCAGCTCGCCGCCTGGGCGGGGAAGGCGGGGTTCGCCGCGGTGTGGACCTCCACCCTGACCCGGGCGCAGCTCACCGCGGCTCCCTGCGCCGACGCCATCGGCGTACCGCTGAACGTCGACGAGCGGCTGCGCGAACTGGATTTCGGGCAGGCCGAGGGGCTGACCCGTGCCGAGATGCACGAACGGTTCCCCGAGGCGCTGCAGGCGTTCCGCGCCGACCCGGTCGCGGACCACCTTCCCGGCGGCGAGGACCCCACCGAGGCGGTACGCCGGTTCACCGGATGCCTGTACGACCTCGTGGACCGGTATCCCGGCGACCGGGTCCTGGTGGTCGCGCACACCACCGCGATACGGCTCGTGCTGTGCGAGCTGATCGGGGTCCCGCTTCGCGACTACCGGCGGATCTTCCCGTCCGTGCGCAACTGCGCGCTGACCGAGATCCGCCTGAGCCGCGAGGAGGCCGCCCTGTTGGAGTTCAACTCGCCCATCGAGAGCATCCAGGAGATCACCACATGACCACCCGCCTGCTCGCCGCCGGAGACCACTTCGTCCTCAACCGGCTCCTCATCGACGCCGTACGGGCGCGGGCTCCTCGCGAACTGGAGTTCGCCGAGATCACCCTCGACTGGCCGCTGGTGCCGTTCGGCCGGGTCGCCGAGGTCGACGAGGCGTCCGGCACCGAGGAGCAGCTGATCGAGGCACTGGGCGACGCCGAGATCTGCCTCACCCAGATGGCACCGCTGACCCGCCGGGTCATCGAGGCGTGCCCGCGGCTCAAACTGATCGGGATCGGCCGCGGCGGACCCGTCAACGCGAACCTCGAGGCGGCGGCCGAGCACGGTGTGACCGTCTGCTACGCGCCCGGCCGCAACGCCGGCGCCACCGCCGAACACACCCTCGGCATGATCCTCGCCGCCGCGCGCCGCATCCCCCAGACCCACGCCGACCTGACCGCCGGCCGCTGGCGCAGCGACTATTACCGGTACGACGAGGTCGGCATCGAACTGGACGGCAGCACGGTGGGCCTCGTCGGCGGCGGAGCGGTCGGCAACCGCGTCGCCCAGATGCTGGACGCCCTCGGCGCGCGGGTCCTCATCCACGACCCGTACCTGACCGAGACCGCGGTCGGCGAACTGGTCTCATTGAAGGAACTGCTGTCCCGCGCGGAGGTCGTCACGCTGCACGCCCGCGTCACGCCGGAGACCACCGGAATGATCGGCGCACCGGAGATCGCCGCCATGCCACCCGGCGCGATCATCGTCAACTGCGCCCGCGGCGCCCTGCTGGACTACGAGGCCGTCTGCGACGCGATCGACGGGGGCCATCTGTTCGGCGCCGCGTTCGACGTCTTCCCCGAGGAGCCGATCCCAGCCGGGTCGCGGCTACTGACCACGCCGGGCATCGTGCTGACACCGCACCTGGCCGGCGCCAGCCGCCAGACCGCCGCCAACGCCGCGAACATCCTCGCCGAGGACGTCGCCCGCTACCTGCGCGGCGAGCCCATGGCCCACACCGCGAGGGCCTGACCGGGGCAGGCCGCACCCGGCGCGCCGGCAGGTCCGCCCCCGGATCGTACGGTCGGGGTCGGGCATGGCGGCGCGTCATCGCCGGACCCCGGGCATCTCGCATCAGAGTGAGCGCACCAGCGGCGATCCTGGCGTGCGACTTCTTTCACAAGCTGGTCGTGAAGACCCTTCGCTCGTTTTCGGACACCTCGGTCCCATCCCATCCTGTCGAGCGCAGCCAGCCCTCGAAAGTCATCATCTCGGGGTGGATCTCACGGAGGAGTTCGATGTCCCGATCGAGGCTGAAGACGTCGCGTTCCTGGAAGAACCGGAACATGGCTGCGTAATCGTGCCCCACGTCCGGTATGGAGGATCGCAGGACGTCGAGGGGCACCGGGTTGTATCCGCACGGCGTTCCCGTGACGCGCTCGAAGGTCGCGGCGATCTCTTCGCCGGTGAGGCTGTCTCCCGTGACGGCCAGATCGCGGCTGCCCCAGCTCTGCCAGTGCTTGAACATGAAGTCGCTGAACCAGGCGATGTCGTCCAGGCCGATCAGCGGATACTTCCCCGTTCCCAGCGGGATGGAGAGGACCAGCCCGGAACGGCCGTTGGGCAGCGGGCCGTGTCCCGGCGCGAGCCGCACTCGCAGGTTCTCGAAGTACGGCGATGTCGTCAGGATCGACACGTGTTCGCTGTACCAGCCGTCCTTTTCCTCCCGCATCATCTCCTCCGACCGGAGCAGGTTGATGTGTGCCGCGACCGCGGCCTTGGCGTCGTAGTGCGGAACGGGGATGGCTCCGTTGGTCAGGGTCACAGCGCTGTCGAGCGACGACCAGATGAACCTCTCGACGCCGGCCGCTTTCGCGGCCTCGAGAACGGTGATCCCCTGCCGGTGTTCGCCGAGTACGCTGCCGCTCGAGAAGAAGTCGGTGTTACAGAACACCTGTTCCGCATTGGATACCGCCGCGTGGATGCTGCCGGGATCGTCCAGGTCACCCTGGAGCATCCGGACCCGGCCGCCGCCCCGCGCGAGCAAGTCGGTGGCTCGTTCCGAACAAGGATCGCGGGTGAGCACGGCAACGGTCGCATCCGGTGATTCGAGAAGGTGGGAGACGACCCTGCGTCCCATCGCGCCCGTGCCGCCGATGACGAGTGTTTCACCCATGACGGGTAACCGGTCCTTTCGTTATGAGAGACGATGTCCGAGAACGTGCTCGGCGACCTGCTGGTGCGTGGCGATCCACACGTCGTCGCGCACCTGCTCGACGTGCTCGAGGATTCGGTCGAACATGCCGGACAGCAGCGGTCTTCCGCTGACGTGCGCGTGCACGGTCAGGTTGAACACCCCGGGACGGGATGCGCCGAGCAGGTGGTCCAGCAGGTCGGCATGGCTGTCGAGAAAGGCCCGCGGTCCCGCGGCGCCACGAACATCGGACAGCTCACTGTGCATGATCGTGACGAGCGGGCCGGCCGAGGTCGGTATCACCTGGGGCAGTTCGTGGTCGTTGTAGTCCCCCGACCACGAGTAGCCTGACTCGGCCAGCAGCTCCGGAGTGCCGGCGGTGCCGGAGGCGCGGGGGCTCATCCAGCCGGTCGGACGGACGCCGGTGAGGCTTTCGAGTATCTCGGTGCAGCGGCGGATGTTCGCGCGTTCGGCCGGGACGTCGAGCAGCGCCGGTATGACGTCCTGCGCGTAGGAGTGCGCGGCGATCTCATGTCCCGCTTCGTGTACGGCCAGCACCGCCTCGGGGAACCGTTCGGCGACCAGACCGTTGACACCGAAGGTGGCGGGCATGCGATGGGATCGCAGGATCTCGAGCAGCCGCCATACCCCGGTCGTGCAACCGTATTCGGACCAGGAGACGCTGTGCGTGTCGTTCACCCCCGGCAGGGGCCATGCCGTGGCCATCGGAGCGTAGACCGGCCAATGGCCCGGTGACCACAGTTCCACGGCCACCGTGATCATGATCGCGACCTTCTTATGGCCGGGCCACACGGTCAGGGGGACGGCCATGAGATGTCTCCTGTCGCGGCAGCGGGTGGAAGGCGCGGTGCTCACCCTGTGGCCGGCGCAGGACCCGCGTCCAATGCCCATGCCAGATCCGGACATGCCCAAGAGGCATCGCCTCAGGTGAGCGAAGCAAAGGACGGCAGGCGAAATGCGCGCCCTGGCTACAGTGGAGGCATGATCGAGGTCACTCCGTCCACGCCGGATCTGCCGCTCCGGGTGGTCCGGTACTTCGTGGCCGTTGCCGATCACGCGCACTTCGGCCGGGCCGCTGCCGCCCTGCACGTGGGACAGCCTTCGCTCAGCCGACAGATCCGCGGCCTCGAGCGGCAACTGGGTGTGCGACTGCTGGACCGGACACCACAGGGCAGCCGCCTCAGCGAGGCCGGGGAAGCGTTTCTGCCCAAGGCCAGGGCGTTGCTCCGAGCCGCGGATGAGGCTGTCGCCACGGCGCGGGCGGCAGTCGGGCTCGGCAGCGTATCGATCGGATACATGCCGGGCCTCGTCGTCACCGCGGCGACCCGCGAACTGCGTCGCCGGCACCCGGACGCAACAGTGCGGACGGTGTACCTCGGGGTGGCGCCGGCCCGCTGAGGCCCTCCTCGACCACCATGTGGACGCGGTCGTCGCCCGTCTGCCGTTCCCGGCCGACCGGCTACAGGTCACGCCGCTCTACGACGAGCCACGCGTCGTGGTCGTCCCCCGCGGTCACCGCCTGGCCGGACGGCCGTTCGTCGTCCTCGAGGACATCGCCGACGAACCCTTGCCCCAGGTATCCGGCCTCGACTCCGCGTGCCGCGCCTTCTGGCACCTGGAACCGCGGCCGGACGGCCGCCCCGCTCCCACCGGGCCCACCATGAACTCGCTGGACGACACGTGGGAGTTCGTAGCCTCCGGCGACACCCTCGCCGTCGCCACCCCCGACCACGTCCAGACCACCCGATCGGATCTGGCACTGATCCCTCTGCTCGGGGTCGCCCCGAGCAGAGTCGTGCTGGCGACCCGGGCCGACGACGACGGGCGTCTGGTGGCCGAGTTCCGACAGTGCGCAATCGAACACCTGCCGGCACAGACCTGATGACTGAACAGCCCACAGAGCCCAGCACCTGCGGCCTGAACCGGCCAGTTTTCGCCTGAATCTGCATCTGCCATGGACTGACATCGTCTTGGGCGATGTGTGACGATGCGTCGTGATCGGCATCGGCATGCCAAGGAGTGCTGCGTGGACAACATCTGGGAGCCTGTGCTGGACCCGGCCGAACTCTGGGGTCCCAAGATGGCCGAGAAACTGGGCGAGGCCATCGGCGACCGGTGGACGGACATCGCGGCGGCCGAGACGTCCAAGCTTGAGCGGCTGCGGGACCGCGCCAAGCTCGCGGTCGATCTGACCGGCCAACTCATCTCTGCGGAATCCAACGCCTCCGCACGGGAGCGCATCGAAAAGTCGATCACCGACGCCGCAGCGCTCATCCCACCGTCGTCGGAGACCCTGGTCGAGGGCGTACCTCTCGCCGTCCTGCCGAGGGCGAACAGCTGCGTGACCAGCAATGGGCCGTACAACCAGTGGGGTGAGACCACGGATCCGCGAGCACTGCAGCATCGGCGTGCTCCGGACGCGATCAACACGACCACACCTCGGGTGCTGCACCCCCGGATCGTCGTCGCGGTGGACGGGGAGCTGGACCAGATCATGGGATCCGGGTGCTGGTTCCAGGTCGGTGTCTCGGGACGGGTGAGACTCAACGTCGAGTGGTTCTTCAATGCCGGATGCGATGTCTTCACGCTGCTGGCGGGTTATGGCTACGCGTCCATCGGCATGTTCGGCTCTGTCTGGGGAGCACGGGAGAACGGGTGGGTCGACCACGGCGGCGCCGGTGTGACCCTGGCCGACCAGCACTACATCGGCGTCCAGGAGTGGTCGGGCCAGTCCCGGCGGTTCAGCGTGGGCTTCGATGCGATCGCCGGCGGCGCGTATTACTGCGCGGGCTGGCTCCGCTTGCACGCGTTCGCCGCCGGGCTGAGCGGTGCCCGCGCTGAGGTCGCCGCCGTGCTGAACCCATTGCAGGTGTGCACCTGACGATCGTCGATGTGGTCTGGCGGGCTCTGTCAGGTGCGTGCGTACGCTGATCGCAGGAAGCGGATGAGGTGGTCATTGACCTCGCGGGGGCGTTCCTGCTGGGTCCAGTGGCCGCAGCCCGGCATGACGATGACGTCGCGTAGGCCCGGCACATTCGCGCGCATGGCATCGAGGGAGGAGTTGAAACGGTAGGCGGAGTCGAGTTCGCCGGTCACATACAGCGTGGGCTGGGCGACCTTCAAGGTTCCCACCTGCGGTAGATCCGACCAGTCGAAGTCGAAGGTGCGGTAGCGCCGGATCGCCCCGTCGAAGCCCGTACGCTCGAATTCCCGTGCGTACCTGGCGAATTCGTGGTCGGTGAGCCAGTCACACCAGTCCGATGGCGGGCCGGCGTCGGGCAGCGGGTCGAGGAATCCGGCGCCCTCGGGGGTGTCGAGCAGCCACCGTGGTACGAGGTCGGGTGGTGCCTGGCCCGACAGCGCGTACAACGTCATGCGCAGGGTACGGGCCGCGTCCGCGTCCAACTCGGCCTCAGCGACGCCCGGGTTCTGGAAGTAGAGGACGACGTTGAACTTGCCGGGGTAGTACTCGCGAAGTACTTGGGTGATGGGCATGGGCAGCCGGGCCGCGTACGGCACCCCCAGCGCGACCACCGCCGGGAAGCGTTCGGGGTGGAGCTGGGCACCGGCCCAGGCGAAGGTGGTGCCCTGGTCGTGGCCGACGACCGCCGCGGTCGACACGCCGAGGGCGTTAAGCAGGCCGGTCAGGTCCGCCAGGTTGTTGCGGAGGCTGTAGCCGGCGACGTCGGCCGGGGCATCGGTGTGGCCGTAGCCGCGCAGGTCCGGGGCGACGGCGTGGAAGCCGGCGGCGGCAAGGGCGGGAAGCTGATGGCGCCAGGAGTACCAGAACTCGGGAAAGCCGTGCAGAAGCAGGACGGTCGGCCCCGCCCCGGCCTCGGCCACGTGCATGTCGATACCGTTCGTCCGAACAACGCGGTGCCTGATCGACACCCGTCCCGGCGGAGAAGCCGCCGTGTCGGCGGGCGCTGTGATTCCGGCCGCCAGCCCGGCGGCGGATGAGGTCTTCAGAAAACGTCGGCGGCTGAGAAACTCGGGCATCATTCGCTCCCGGTCGATCCCTGTGTCAATGGGCCTGGTCACCCGTTGATCCTCGACCGGGGACGGCCCCGCGTCGTCTGCCCAGCGTCGTATCCAGGGCTACCACGCTGGGCGCAGGTCGCCGACCGGCCCAAGCCCGCCAGGCCGAGTACGGCAACCGGCGCAGCGCCGTGGAGGACGCATTCGGCTGAATTCGGCCAACGTACGGCTGAACCCTTTCCGACCTCCCCTGCGTACGGTCAAATGTCCAATAGGTGCCGCACCGCGGCGAGCGGTGCGCGACCGTGTCAGGGAGCGTCATGCCGGATCCGCGCCCACTCCGGGAGGACGAGCCCAAGCGGGTGGGCTCGTACCGGCTCACGGACTACCTCGGCGAGGGTGGCCACGGAGCCGTCTACCGCGGCACGAACGTGTCCGGGGGGACCGTCGCGGTGAAGGTCCTGCACCGCCGGCTCGTCTGGGGCAACGCGGCGCGGCGGCGGTTCGTCGAGGAGATGAGCGCGGCCCGCCGGGTGACCGAATCCCGCACCGCTCGCGTCCTCGACGTGGGCCTCGACCTCGACGTCCCCTACGTCGTGAGCGAGTACGTGCCCGGGGAGTCGCTGCACGCGGCGGTCGCCCGGCACGGTCCCTTGGACATCGACGCGATCACCCGCCTCGCGTCCGGCACCGCGGCCGGGCTGGCCGCGATCCACCGGGCGGGCGTCGTGCATCTTGGATTCAAGCCGCACAATGTGCTGCTCGGCGGCGATGGTCCCCGTGTGATCGATTTCGGCCTCGCCCGCGCTCTCGGGGCTCCGGAGGCGGGCTCCGGTGTCGTCGGCACGCCCGCCTACCTGGCGCCGGAGCAGCTCGCCGGTCAGGACGGCGTGCCCGCCTCCGACGTGTTCGCCTGGGCGGGGACGATGGTGTTCGCCGCGACCGGCCGACCGGTCTTCGGGGACGACCATGCGCCCGCGGTGCTCTGGCGGATCACCAACGGCGAGCCGGTGCTGTCCGGTGTGCCCGACCAGCTCGTGCCGCTGCTCTCCGCCTGCCTGGACAAGCGTCCCGACCGGCGGCCGAGCGCCGCTGAACTGATATCCGCGTTGACGGGACGGGACAACCCGGCTCGCATCGGAGCAGCTGGCGATCGGCCGGCGCGCGACGGCGTCGTACCGCCGACCGGGGCCGTACGGCCCCAGCGGCCCGCAGCGGCGGCACCCGCCCGCACCGGACCCACCGGCGAGGCCGCCGCGACCGCGACGGACCGTCCCGCACCCGCCGTCACCGGGACGGGCCGCCACGCGCCCACCGCGACCGGGACAGACCGTCGCGAACCAGCCGTCACCGGCACGGATCGCCCCGCGCCCACCGTGACCGGGACGGGCCGCCACGCGCCCACCGCGACCGGGACGGATCGTCCCGCACCCGCCGCGACCGCGACGGGCCGCCACGCGTCCGCCGCCCTGCCCGACCTCGGCAAGCCTGTGCCGGGCGAGGAGGCGTGGATCCGGCGACCGCGGCGCCGGGCGCTTCCGTTGGGCATCGCGGCGTCCGGTGCCGCACTGGCGATCGCGGCCGGGCTCCTCTTCGTCCTGTGGCCGTCGGAGCGGGCGATGGACACGGCTCAGCGCACGCGGACCAGGCCGAGTCCCGGACATTCGGTGAACATTCCGGCGGTCGGCGCTCCGCTGGGACGGCCGCTGACCCTGGGCGCGGCCGGATCCGTTTCCGCCGTCGCGGAGCCGACCTTGAACGGCAGGCCGGTTCTCGTTGCCGGCGGGCAGGACGGAGACCTACGTGTGTTCGACCGGTCGAGCGGTCGGCAGATCGGCGCGCCGCTCACCGGTCACAAGGGCGAGGTCACCGCGCTCGCCGTCGGCACGCTGAACGCCGGGCCGGTCGTCGTCTCGGGCGGCGCCGACCACACGATCAGGGTGTGGGACATCGCCGCGGGCCGCGAGGTCGGAGACCCTTTCACCGGCGACACGGACACGATCACATCCCTGGCCACCGCGACCGTGGGCGGTCGCTCCGTGGTCGTCTCCGGAAGCGCGGACTGGTCTGTACGCCGCTGGGACATGGCCACCGGCCGCCAGATCGGGCCGCCGATCCTCGGCCACAAGAGCCCGGTCACGTCCGTCACCACCGCCACGCTGGACGGTAAGCCCGTCGTCGTGGCGGGCTGCGCGGGCAAGATGGTCCGCGCCTGGGACATCGCCTCGGGCGCGGAGATCGGCATGGGCTTCATGGGCCACACCGCGGCGCTGACCTCGGTGGCCGCCGCGACGCTGAACGGCGAACTCGTCGTCGTCTCAGCCGACGCCGACCGGACCATGCAGGTGTCGGACGTTGCCACCTGGCACGCGACGAGCCCCGCGTTTCCGCGCCGGCCCAGCGCGGTGACCACGATGGCCACGGCCGACGTGAACGGACGCGTCGTGGTGCTCACCGGGGAGGGCCACGCCGTGCACGTGTGGGACCTGGCGACCCGGCGAGAGATCATCTCCCCGCTCACCGGGCCGACGCGCTCGGTGATCTGGGTGACGACCGAGACCGTCGACGGCGTCACGGCCGCGGTGGCGGGAAGCACCGACGGCACGGTGCGCATGTGGAGGCTTCGGTAGAGCTCCATGCGATGGAGCTGCCGGCCGACGCCGTACGGTCGTGAACGCCGGTCGGCGGCCCGGGAAGACCCGGGAAGACCCGGGCGGCGAACCGGCTCAGCTCGGCGGGGCGAGTTGCTGGAACCAGGTGAGGATCTGCGGGAGGGCCAGCCGAGCGGAGCCGTCGTGGTCGACCCGCGCCCCGAGGTCGACGAGACCGCCGCCCGACGCCGCCTGACAGGCACGGGCGTTGGTGATGGGCACGCGCCGGTCGCCGGTCGCCGCGTAGATCCGTACCGGCACCCAGGGTTTCCACGCGCAGGTGTCGTCGCTCGACTGCATCGCGCGCAGCAGCCCCCCGGCCGGATGCCGGAGCCGGTCGGCGAAGGCCGGCGTCAGCAGCCGCTCCGGCGTCGACGGCAGGGACGCGACGATCGTCGCCTCGTCGTGATGGCCGTCGAACAGCCGCGTCACCGAAGAGGCGTACGGCTCCTGGAACGCCTCGGCCGGCCGGCGATACAGGTGGTAGACCCGGCGCGTCGACGCCAGCCAGTAGGCGAGGTCGAGGACCGCCTGGCGCTGGGAGAGCCGCCCGTCGAGTTCGGCCGGCACCTGGACGTGCTCCAGGTCGTACGGCCCGCTCACCGGCGCCACCGCGCCCGGCCCGAAGTGCGGCACCTTGCCGTCCTGGAGCTTCTCGCCCAGCGCCATCGCGGCCGGCCCGCCCTGCGCGAAGCCGGTGACGAGCACCTTCGGATCGAACTTCCGATGCTGCCGGCCCGCGACCGTACGCGCCGCGCGCAGCAGGTCCACCGACGCGTTGAGCTCGGAGGACACGTGCTCGTACGCATGACGGCCGATGCCCTTGCCGAGACCCAGGTAGTCGGGCGCCACCACGGCGTAGCCGGCACTCGCGAACATGATCGCCCGCGCGCGGTCCGGCTGGGTGGCGTCCACGGACGGGGCGGTCCGCCGGGCGGTCAGCGTGCCGTGCTCGTACGCGACCAGCCGCAGCCGGTGTGTGCTGCCGGCGGGCAGGACGAGGAGTCCGCTCGCGGGCGTCGAATTGCCTCGCGTGTTGACCGTCCGGTAGAGCACCCGGTAGGCGTCGACGCCGTTCTGGCCGGCGAAGCGATCTTCGCCTTCGTCAGGAGGTCGGTGGTCTCCGCGCTGGACAGGTGCGCGACGCGGACGGTGGACATCACCGCGCCGCGCGCGTAATGGTCGGCCGTGCGCGCTGCCAGCCCGGCGAAGACGAGCAGCCCCGAGCAGGAGAGGACGGTGACGGAACGATCGAATATGCGGCTGACTCTCACGGCCGTCTCGGTGCCTCGGTGTGTCGCGGGTGAACGGAACCAAACTTTTTACCGTCCCATCGCCAACGCCCGGCGAGGACTATGGAACGACGGCGTGAACGCCGGGCGGCAGATCTCCTCGGCGCTTCGGCAAAGCCAAAAGCCTCGCCCCGCCGAGCGGCGGACACCGGTTTCGGGAAGAGGTTGAACGGGAGCATGCGCGCGACAAGACACACGAGCCGGCATGAGAACGGCAACCATCCGGTCGTGGCGTTAACGCTCATCGTCGGCTACCTCGGGTTCGGTCCCCTTCGGAGCCTGCGGGACCTGTTCCGCCATCCGGAGTTTCCCGACCGTACGGCCCCTGCGAGCACGTATCCCTGGGTGGAGCCAGACCATCCGTCCGCCGTCGAGGTGGCGCCGCCCGATGGGTTCCTGGACGCGCTCGTGGTCGACGATGTGATCGTCATGACGGAACGGACCACCGATGTTCCCGGCCGCACGGGCGCCCGGGGCCTGCGCGTGCGTGGCGTGGACCCGAAAGGACGCACCCTCTTCACCGGTCGGACCTGGCCGGCCGACTCCGGTCGGTGGCCGGGCCCGGGCCTGCGACTGCTGGGCGAGGGCAGGAGGACCCGTGTCGCCTTCACGAACCAGGGGATCGACCCCGGCGGGCGATCGGCCTACGTGGACATCTACGACCCGGCCGCACGCGGCGACGTCCAGCCTCAGACCGTGCGGTTTCCCACGGACGAGGAGCTGCAATGGGCCGGTGGCACCGCCATCCAGGTGACAGCGGGCATCCAGGACGGCCCGAGCACGATCCTGGACGCCGACGGGATGGTGAGCCCATGGCATCGCTCCGGACGGCGGCCGGTCGCGGCGACCGGTGACGTCGTCGTCGACGTTCACCGGAGCGAGGACGGCGACGAGGAGGGGTTTCAGGTCGTCGACCGCCGTACGCGCCGGGTGCTGTGGTCCCGCCGCGGCCAGACCGTCTATGCCGTGTCCACCCATGCCGTCATCGCCGGCCGCACTCGGCGGCTGCGGCTGTACGACCTGAAGACGGGGAAGGTCGTCGCCCGCAGCCGCGATCCGCTGGCCCAAGGCGGCACGACCTCCAGCGCCGACATCACCCGGCGATACGGGGACGTGCTCATGACCTGGCAGGTCGCCGGCAGCACCCGTCACCGGTGGGTGCACGGCGGCTGGAACGTCGGCGACTACGCCATCTGGCAGGACGACGTGTACGGCTTCCAGTCCCCGGAGAACCCGTTCGACGAGAATCCGATGGCGCTGTGGATCCCGCCCGACGGCACGCCGGCCAAGTTCCCGGTCAGCGGGCGTGCCGCTCCGCTGGGCGTCACCACCGACGGCCTCGCCGTCGCCCTCACCGGCACGTTCCGCGATCGTGCCCTGTACGTCCTCCCACTCCGCGGCTGAGGTGGTCGGCGACGTCCGGCTAGTCGCCGTGCGGGTCGGAGGCGTTGAGGGTCTCGACGACCTGGTCGTAGTCGCCGCGTGCCTCGGCGTAGCGCAGGAACTTCACCCGTTCGACCTGGATCTCCTTCGCGTCGGGCTGGGACTCGATCAGCGAGATGACCTCCGCCACGTACTCGTCGAGCGGTACCGCGAACTCGCTCTCCTCCTGGCCGGGCAGCAGCGAGGTGCGGACGGCCGGCGGCTCGAGTTCCACGATCTTCACCGTCGTGTCGGCGAGCTGCAGCCGGATCGACTCGCTGAGCATGTGGATCGCGGCCTTCGAGGCGTTGTAGCTCGGGGTCACCTTGAGCGGCACGAACGCGAGACCCGAGGAGACGGTCATGATCGTGGCGTCCGGCCGCGTCCGCAGGTGCTCGATGAACGCGGCGATGAGCCGGATCGGGCCGAGCACGTTGGTCGTCACGACGGACTCGGCCGAAGCCAGGAACGACTCGGGGGCGTGCCAGTCCTCGATGCGCATGATGCCGGCCATCGTGATCAGGACGTTGAGGTCCGGATGCTTGGCCAGCACCTCTTTCGCGGCGGACTCGATGCTCCCGGCATCCGCCGTGTCGATCCGCACGGTGTCGATGCCGGGGTGCTCCGCGGCGATCCGTTCGAGCAGGTCGGCGCGCCGGCCACCGACGATGACGGTGTTCCCCCTGGCCTGTAGCTCGAGGGCGATGGCGAGCCCGATGCCGCTGGTGGAACCGGGGATGAAGACGGTGTTTCCGGTTATGTTCATGCTTCGAGTCTGGACGCTCGGCCGCGACGAGGGGCAGAGACCCGTTATCGGGGGATCGGCGGTCCCTGGTTCGCCCGGGGCACCGGCCGATAATGGACATATGGATCGTGCATCACTGGCGGACTTCCTGCGCCGCCGCCGGGAGGAGCTGCGGCCCGAGGACGTCGGGCTGCCTCCGGGCGCGCGCCGCCGCGCCCCGGGCCTACGGCGTGAGGAGGTCGCGGCCCTCGCCGTGATGTCGACCGACTATTACACGCGCCTCGAGCAGCAGCGCGGCCCGCAGCCGAGCGAGCAGATGCTCGCGTCGCTCGCCCGCGCGCTCCGGCTGACGGAGGACGAGCGCGCCTACCTGTTCCGGGTGGCCGGGCGGGGCACCCCGGCGTCGGTGTCGACCGCGCAGCATGTCGCCCCCGCGCTGCTGCGGGTGCTGGACCGCCTCGAGGACACCCCGGCGCTCATCCTGTCCGACCTGGGCGAGACGCTCGTGCAGAACCGGATGGCCGCGGCACTGTTCGGCGACGAGTCGGGCCATACGGGCCTCGCCCGCAGCGGGATCTACCGGTGGTTCACCGACCCCTCCGAACGGCTGCGCTATCCGGAGGACGACCGCGACCGGCAGAGCCGCGCCCAGGTCGCGAACCTGCGGGCCGCCTACGGGTCGACGGGCCCGCAGTCGCGCGCGGGCGAGCTCGTACGGGCGCTGCAGAAGAGGAGCGCGGAGTTCGCCGGGCTGTGGGAGCGGCACGAGGTGGCGAAGCGCTACGAGGACCACAAGACGCTCATCCATCCCGAACTCGGCGCGATCGAGGTGGACTGCCAGGTGCTGTTCACCGAGGACCAGTCGCAGGCGCTGCTCGTGCTCACCGCCGCCCCGAACACCGAGGGCCACGAGAAGCTGCGGCTGCTCGCGGTGCTGGGGCGGCAGCGCTTCACCGAGTCCCGGACCTGAACCCCGAGCTCGCGGATCGTGTCCGCTTGCGGTCACTGCGCGATGACATCCTGTACCGGCCGCCGCCACGGGCTTAACTGAGCAGCACGGGGCGGACGGCGACGGCCGCCAGCGCCCTTCGCGGGATGAGGGGGTCAGAGCATGGCGATTTCGCAGGCCAGTTGGGTCCACGGGCACGCTGTTCAGCCGGAGGATCCCACGTTGACCGTCGGCCGGATCGGATGGGCCGGCCAGATCAGGCATCCCGGGAGTCAGGGGTGGTATCACATCGCCGTCCCGACCCCGGTGATCGTGACCGACATCCGGTTGCGCATCGATTCGGCGATGCTCCAGTACACGACCGGAAGCCAGGGAACCGTCAAGCACGTCCACGTATACGACGGCCCGACCAGGATCGCCAATTTCGACAACGTGAACCTCTCCGGAGCCGATCGGCTCGACCGGTTCACCCTTCCGCAGACGCCGAAACCGTCGGTCGGTCTGGGCATCGGGATCTCGATCTTCATGGCGTTGGGCACCGATCCGGCCCAGGCGTGGATCGACCTCCATTCGGCCGGGGTCGACTTCCTGTGAGGAGCCTTCGGCATGGCTGACGTGCTCACGCATCACAACGACAACGGCCGGACCGGCGCCTATCTCGCCGAGACGAGGCTGAAGCCGAGCAATGTCAACGCTTCGGCCTTCGGGAAGCTGTACGAGCGGAACGTGCAGGGGGACGTCTACGCCCAGACGCTGTACGTGCACGGGGTGCAGACCCCGCAGGGCGCGAAGAACCTGTTCTACGTGGCGACGTCGACCAACCACGTGTACGCGTTCGACGCCGACGACCTCGGCCAGGATCCGGACACGCCGCCGGTATGGTCGCGGCAGCTCGATCCGTTCCGGATTCTGACGAGCGACGAGATCTGCCGGGAAACCGTCGGCTCGGTGGGGATCACGAGTACGCCGGTGATCGACGCGAGCACCGGGACGATGTACGTCGTCACCCGCTCCTCGACGCCGTCTCCCGGCGGGCCGGGAGACGGCGCGAACTACCTGCACGCCGTGGACATCGCGACCGGAGCGGAAAAGCCGCACAGTCCGGTCCAGATCAGTGCGTCCGTGCCCGGCACCGGGCCGAAAGCCGGTCACACGCTGGTTTTCAACCCTCATTGTCAGCGGAACCGGCCAGGCCTGCTCCTGCTGAACGGCGTCGTGTACCTCGCCTTCGGCACGTTCAGCTGCGACACATGGTGCGGCCCGGACGAGCCGTACTACGGCTGGGTCATCGGATATCGCGCGTCCGACCTGCAGCAGGTCGCCGTGTTCAACACGGCGACCGCGGCGGCCAACGCCGGAATCTGGCAGTCGGGCGCCGGGCTGGTGGGCTCGCCGGACGGGTCGATCTATTTCATGACCGGCAACGACGGCCTGCTACCCGGCAGCCCACCGCCGGGCAGCGTGGACAACCTCGGCGACAGCGTGATCAGGCTGCGGGTGACCGCCGGCTGGCCGGGACTGCAGCTCGCCGGCCACTTCACACCGCGAAACGCGGCGTTCCTGCGGGACGGCTACGGCACGCCCGAGCAGGGGGGCGACACCGACCTCGGGTCCGGCGGCCCGACCCTGCTGCCGGGCGGCACCCTGATCGCGGGCGGCAAACAGGGACGGATCTACGTCATGGACGCCGGCACCATGGCCCTGCGGCAGGACTCGGACACGGCCGGCGCGCAGCCGCCGGACTGGCAGCTGGCCGGGGTCAACCCCGATCACGTCGGCGAGGGGTTCCAGGCGTTCTACAACCAGCAGATGGAAACCGATCCGCACACCCCGCGCGCCCTGGACAACTACGCGAGCGCCGAGCACTACGGCTGCAACATCCACGGCAACCCGATCTACTGGCCGGGCACGGGTTGCGTCTACCACATGGCGGAGAAGGATCACCTCAAGGCGTTCCAGTACGACGCCGCCGCCCGCGTCGTCCGCTACGGCGTCGATCCGAACCCGGTGTCGAGGGCGATCGTGCCGTTCGCGGCGAGCACCGAACCACCGAACCGGGGAATGCCGGGCGGTGCGTGTTCGGTGTCGGCCAACGGGAACACCGACGGCATCGTGTGGGTCAGCTATCCGCAGTCCGACGGGCAGTGGCAGAAGGTCACCGGCTATCTCGTGGCGTACGCGGCGGCGCCGGGCGGCGGCGACGGGCGCACGCTGGTGGAGTTGTGGCGTGACTCCAGTCCGGTGCTGTTCGCGAAGTTCTGCCCGCCGACGATCGCCGACGGCAAGGTCTTCAGGTCCGCGTTCGCTCCAAACGCGGCCGACAACTCCTACAACGGTCCGGGCAAGGTCGTCGTCTACGGGCTGAAGGCGTGATCTCGGAGGTCGATATGGACAGTCCGATCCATAC
Organism: Actinoallomurus acanthiterrae; assembly: GCF_054775715.1. NCBI lineage: Bacteria > Bacillati > Actinomycetota > Actinomycetes > Streptosporangiales > Thermomonosporaceae > Actinoallomurus > Actinoallomurus acanthiterrae. The sequence goes on from NZ_BAAHCO010000001.1 coordinate 2,614,282, forward strand.
GCACTACCTCAGTCATGGCGCGTCGGCCGGCGCGCTCGGGAATCCGATGGGCGACGAGGAGGACGTGACGGGCGCCGACGGGCTTCCCGGGCGGTGCCGTCACTTCCGTGGCGTCCTCTACGGCGCGGAGCACGCGATCTCGCTGCGAATACCGCCGGAAAGGGCGCACCCGACCTGCCACCGGCCAAGCGAGGACGGCACGCCGGTCGAGTCCACGATCGCGTGGAGCGAGCCGACCGGCGCGCACGTCGTCCACGGCGAGATCCGCGACCTGTGGCTGACGCTGGGCGGACCGGGCGGGGAACTCGGCTACCCGGTCTCCGACGAGATGCCGACACCGGACGGCCGCGGCCGCCGCAGCCGGTTCCAGTTCGGCGAGATCTGGTGGTCCCCGGGCACCGGGGCGGTGGTACGGCCCTTGATGTTCTAAAAGGCAACAAAAACGAACGTCTCAGCGCGACGATTCCAACAAGTTCGCGAGCGTATTGACGCAAACCGATAAGACTGTTTACTGTCATTTCAACATCGCGATGTCACCCCGCCATCACGTCTGCCCCCGCCACCGCAGACGATTCAGCGTTCCTCCGCCCCTGGAGAGGTCGCCATGCGCAGACATCGCCCCGCCCTACGCGTGACTTCCGCCGCCCGCCGGGCCGCGCCACCGACAGCGCCGATCGAAGACGAGCCGTACGCACACCGCACCGGCCTCACCGCCAAGGCCCGACATGTGGTCGCCTTCATCGGCGCGATCGCCGCACTCGTCCTCGGCCTGGCCGGCCTGTCCGGTACGGCGCAGGCCGCCACGTCCCTGCCGTGCGACATCTACGGCGCCGCGGGTACGCCCTGCGTCGCCGCGCACAGCACCGTACGAGCCCTGTTCGGCGCGTACACGGGCCCGCTGTACCAGTTGACCCGTGCGTCCGACCACGCCACCCACGACGTGGGCGTGCTCTCCGCGGGCGGCTACGCCGACGCGGCCGACCACGACGCGTTCTGCAACGGCACGACGTGCGGCATCACGAAGATCTACGACCAGACGTCGCGCCACAACGATCTGACGCCGTCCCCGTCGGGCACGGCCGGCACCGGCGCCGACTACCCCGCGGACGCGAGCGAGATCGCCGTCACCGCCGACGGGCACAAGGCGTACGGCGTCTGGATCTCCCCGCAGCACGGCTACCGGCACGCCGTCGGATCCGGCGTCGCGCAGAACGGGCAGCCCGAGGGCATGTACATGGTCGCGAGCGGCACGCACGTCGGATCCGCGTGCTGCTTCGACTACGGCAACGCCGAGGCGGTCCCGGCCGACACCGGCAACGGCCACATGGACGCCGTGAGCATCGCGACCACCTGTTACTTCACGCCGTGTACGGGCTCGGGGCCGTGGGTGGAGGCGGACCTGGAAAACGGCATGTTCCAGGGCGCCAACGGCTCCAACACCGCGAACCAGGGCAACAACAGCACCTACGTCACGGCGCTGCTGAAGAACAACGGCCAGACCACCTACGCCCTCAAAGGCGGCAACGCGCAGTCCGGCGGCCTGTCGACGTGGTGGAACGGTGCGCTGCCGAACCGCGGCGGCTACATCCCGATGCACCAGGAGGGCTCGATCATCCTGGGCACGGGCGGGGACAACAGCAACTGGAACATGGGCACCTTCTTCGAAGGCGTGATGACCTCCGGCTACCCGACCGACGCCGCCGACGACGCCGTGCAGGCCAATATCGTCTCGGTCGGCTACTCCGGGCAGACCAACGTGCCGAACGGCCCGCAGGGCACGATCACCGGCCCGGGCGGCAAATGCGTCGACGTCATCGGGGACGACACGGGCGTCAACAACGCCGCGATCAATCTCTGGGACTGCCAGTCCTACGCCGAGGATCAGCACTGGGAACACTTCGCCGACGACTCGCTGCGCACTCTCGGCCGTTGCCTCGATGTCACCGGCAACGGTACGGCGAATGGCACGCAGGTGCAGTTGTGGGACTGCAATGGTGGGGGTGCTCAGGTCTGGCAGCAGCAGTCCGACGGTTCGTTGCGCAATCCGCAGTCCGGGCGTTGCCTGGACTCGCCGAGTGGGGCGACCGCCAATGGCACGCGACTGCAGATCTACGACTGCAACGGCTCCCCGGCGCAGAAGTTCGCGGTCAACGGCGGCGGTGTGACCCTCGGCCCCGGCGGGAAATGCGTCGACGTCCTCGGCGATGACACCGGGACCAACAGCGCCGCGATCAATCTCTGGGACTGCCAGTCCTACGCCGTGGACCAGCACTGGGTGCACCTGTCCAACGGCGCCCTGCGCACCCTCGGTCGCTGCCTGGACGTTACCGGCAACGGTACGGCGAATGGCACGCAGGTGCAGTTGTGGGACTGCAATGGTGGGGGTGCTCAGGTCTGGCAGCAGCAGTCCGATGGCTCGTTGCGCAATCCGCAGTCGGGCCGCTGCCTGGACTCGCCGAGCGGGGCGACCGCGAACGGCACGCGGTTGCAGATCTACGACTGCAACGGCTCCCCGGCGCAGAAATTCACGCTGAGCTGACTCACCCAGGCGAGGCCCGCCGACCCGGCGGGCCTCGCCACCCCCTCGTACCGCAGCGCCCCCCACGGCACCGAGGTTGGAGCTCCCCATGCGCGTACAGCGACGTATCCTCCCCGCCCGTACCGCTGCCGCCGCCGTCGCCGGACTGGTCCTGCTCGGCGTCGCGCCGAGAACAGGCGTCGCGTCGGCGGATGCCGCATCCCAGGCGGCGGTGTGCTTCCTGTCCTGTGACACGCTCGACCCGTCGAAGGCCGGGCAGGAGACGTTCCCCGTCCCGGAAAAGAACATCAACGGCCGCAGGCTGGTTCTCCACGTCTCCGACGCGGACGGAATGGCGTGGGGCAGCATCGACGACGGCACCACCGGCGACGCCGTGTGGCTCGACCGGTCCTGGGACGGCGGGCAGACGTGGGACGGCCTGCTCGGCAAGGCGAGCATCCCGAGCACGTGGACCGGCACGCGGACGCTGATGTACAACATCTCCGACCCGCGAGATCACCGCCGTGGCCTCATCCGCGCCTGCGGTGACGCCGGCGCGGTCACGTGCACGGACTGGGTCTACCCGACGGTCTGCGACGTCCACTGCGACCGCACCGACCCTGGCCAGGCGAACGGCGACACCGAGCCCGTCCCGGCGACCACGCTCTCCGGCCGCGTGATCCGGCTGCACGTCGACCAGAACGGGATGGCGTGGGCCGGCATCGAGGCGGGCGCCACAGGCGACGAGGTGTGGCTCGACCGCTCGTGGGACGGCGGCGCCACCTGGCCCGACGGCTCCTCGCTCGGCCGCGTATCGGTCCCCGGCGGCGCGACCGTCACCCGTACGACGATGTTCGCCACCCGCGACCCGCGTGGCCGCCTCTACGGAGGAGCCGTCCGAGCGTGCGGCCGAGCGGTGTCCGGGCAGAACGGCAGCTGCACCGCGTGGGCCCGGCCCGCGCCGTCCCGCGCGTCGGCAGACGCCGACGCGCTGATGTACTCCTACGACCCCTACACCGGCTGGTGGCCCAGCAGCTGGTGGAACTCGGCGGCCACGCTCACCGCGCTCATCGACCACGGCGACCACCAGTACGACTGGGTCATCGCCCGCACGTTCGACCAGAACAAGGGCGCGTTCGCGGCCGGGCAGCGCAGCAGCGACCCGGTCGAGGGGAACTTCATCAGCCGCGCCATCGACGACAGCGCCTGGTGGGGCCTCGCGTGGGTGGCGGCCTACGACCACACCGGCGACCAGCGGTACCTGAAGATGGCCACGACGATCGCGGACTACGTGCAGCAGTACTGGGACCCGAGCACCTGCGGCGGCGGCGTGTGGTGGGACCGCGAGCGTACGTACAAGAACGCGGTGACGAGCGGCCTGTACCTGCGGCTCGCCGCGTCGATCCACCGCCGGACCCCCGGCGACACGGTCTGGCTGCAGCGCACCCGCACGGCCGCGACCTGGTACCTGAACAGCGGCCTGATCAACTCCGCGAACCTCGTCAACGACGGCCTCACCCAGGACTGCCGCAACAACGGTCAGACGGTCTGGACGTACAACCAGGGTCTGGCCATCGGCGGCCTGGTCGAGGCGTGGCGCGCCACCGGCGACGCCACGCTGCTCGACGCGGCACGACGGCTCGCGGACGCGGCGATCACCGGTCTCACGCGCGACGGGATCCTGGTCGAGTCGTGCGACGTCGGCCAGAGCACGTGCGACGACAACCAGAAGCAGTTCAAGGGCATCTTCAGCCGCTACCTCGCCGATCTCGCGGTGGCCACCGGGACGCCCGCGTACCGGTCCTTCGCGCAGCGGCAGGCGGACTCAATCTGGGCCCACGACCGCGACCCGCTTAACGGGATCGGCCAGCGCTGGGCGGGCGGCAGCCCCAACGTGTTCGACTGGCGCACCCAGGCGAGCGGCCTCGGCGCGCTCGACGGCGCGAGCCGATGACCCGGGACGGGTCGCGCCGACAGCCAGGTCCTTGAGCGTGGGGCGCGCCGACGGCCGGGTCCTTGGGCATGAGGCGCGCCGACGGCAGCGTGGGGGCGCCGACGGCCGGGTCCTTGGGTACGGGGCGCGCCGACGGCCGGGTCCTTGAGTTTCGCCCGGCGGTCGGCCACCGTCTCGGACATGCAGGTGGGGTTGCACGCGCTGGGCATCGGGGACGGCGCCCGCCCGGAGATCGTACGGGCGGTGGCGGAGGCCGCCGAGGCTCACGGCTTCGCGAGGTTGTGGGCGGGCGAGCACGTGGTGCTGGTCGACGCGCCGGCCTCCCGCTACCCCTACTCCGCCGACGGACGGATCGCCGTGCCCGCCGACGCGGACTGGCTGGACCCGTTCCTCACCCTGAGTTTCGCGGCGGCCGTCACCACCACGATCGGGCTGGCCACGGGCGTGCTGCTGCTGCCCGAGCACAACCCGGTCGTGGTGGCCAAGCAGGCCGCGACGCTGGACGTGCTCTCCGGAGGGAGGCTCACGCTCGGGATCGGTGTCGGCTGGTCGGCCGAGGAGTTCGCCGCGCTCGGCGTCCCCTTCGCCGACCGCGCCCGGCGTACGGCGGAGTACGTCGCCGCGATGCGCACCCTGTGGTCGCACGAGGTGGCCTCGTTCCACGGGGAGTTCGCCCGCTTCGACGCGATCCGGGTCAACCCCAAGCCGGCGCGCGGCCGGCGGATCCCGGTCGTGGTGGGCGGGAACAGCGACGCGGCGCTGCGCCGCGTCGCCGTGCTCGGCGACGGCTGGTACGGATTCAACCTCCCGGCCGCCGCCGTCGAGGACCGCGTCACCGCCCTCATGGCGGAATGCGCACGCCAGGGCCGCTCGCCGGCGGAGCTGACCATCGCCGTCGCGGTGAGCGACGGCGGCCCCGACCTGCTGTCCGGCCTGGCGGAGATCGGCGTGACCGAACTGGTCGTCGTCGCGGCACCGCCGGCGACACCGGACGCGGCCACCCGTTGGGTCGCCGACCTCGCCGACCGCTGGATCACTCCCGGCCCGTAAGCGGTCACTGATCAGCGTGTGGGTGAACCCGGCCGTTACCGCGCGCCATACGTTTCGCGGGCCCCGAACTTCTCGACGAGCCGGGGAGTCGTAGCCGATGAATCACAGTCGAATACGGCGGTAGGGGATTGAAATGCGGAAGCTGGACCGGCGTCAGGCGTTGCTGTCGATCGGTGCCGCCGGTGTCGGCTTGGCGGCCGGTGCGGTGCCCGAATTCCTCCGCGGCACCGATGCGACGACGACGCCGAGACACGTACGCAAGGCGGCCCACACCCTTCCGCCCGATCCCGGCTACACGCACGGACGGCCGCTGCAGGCGCTGCGCCGCCCGATCCACAACCTGCACGACCTCCAACCGGCGGCGCCGCCGAACGCGGTGGCGTTGACCATCGACGACGGCCCGCATCCGGTGTGGACCCCGAAGATGCTGGATCTGCTGGCCGAGTTCGACGTTCCGGCGACGTTCTCGCTCATCGGGACGCAGGTCACCGAAGACCCGCGGTTGGTCCAGCGGCTCGTCGCGGGCGGGCACCAGGTGTCCGACCACACGGTGACGCACCCGTTGAACCTGCCCCATCTCACAGCGTCCCGGATCCGGGAGGAGATCGGCGGCGCGCACGACAGGATCGCGCAGGTCACCGGGGTGGCACCCAAGTTCTTCCGCTCTCCGGGCGGCGCGTGGTCGCAGCAGATCATCGACATCGCCGCCGAACACTCTATGATCTGCATCGACTGGCAGGTCGACCCGCGTGACTGGGCCCGTCCCGGCACCACGAGGATCACGGACCAGTTGCTGCGCGCACAGGCGGGCGACATCCTGCTCTGCCACGACGGCGGCGGCGACCGGTCCGAGACCATCCGCTCGCTGCGGACGGTCATCCCGGCGCTGAAGCAGCGGGGTCTCACCTTCGTCGCCCTATGACCCCGCGGCAGACGGAGAGGGGCCCCGCGCGTTGGACGCGCGGGGCCCCGATGGATCACGGTCAGGATGCGTTGATGGCGACGTCGTCGAGTACGAAGCTCGTTTGCAGTGCCGAGTCCTCGGTGCCGCTGAACGATAGCGTCACGGTCTGGCCGGCGTAGGACGACACGTCGAAGGTCTTGTTCACGTATCCGCTGGCGGCGTTGGCGTTGCTGTACGTCGCGAGGGTGGTGCTGCCGATCTTGACGGTCAGTTTGTCGTAGACGGTGCTGCCGGATTCGGCGGTGTCGATGTGGAGCCAGAAGCTGAGCGAGGCCTTGCATCCGGAGGGGATGGTGACGGACTGGGTGGCGCTGTCGGTGTGGGTGGTGCCGTATCCGTCGAGCCAGGCGAAGTAGCTGCCGGAGTGGGCGGTCTCACCGCTGCCGCTGGAGGACACGACGCCGGAGGTCGTCGTCCAGGGCGTGGTGCCGGACTCGAAGCCACCGTTGGTGACCTTGTTGCCCGGCGAGGAGCAGCCGCCGCCGACCGAGTTCACGGTCCAGGTGAACGACGCCGAGCCGGAGGCGCCGGTGGAGTCCTTCGCGGTGACGGTGACGTTCGAGGTCCCGGCGGTGGTGGGCGTGCCGGAGATCAGGCCGGTCGAGGAGTTGATCGACAGCCCGGCGGGCAGGCCCGTCGCGCTGTAGGTCAGCGTCTGACCCGAGGCGGAGTCCGTCGCGTGGATCTGCAGGCTGACCGCCGTGCCGACCGTGCTGGTCTGGCTGCCCGGGTTGGTCACCGTGACGGTGTTGCCGCCGCTGGAGCCGCTGCCGAACGCCGTCACCCCGTTCGGGGTGCCGAGCCCGGTCGGGCCGTCGTACCCGGAGCCGGCCGTGCACAGGTACGAGGGGCTGCACGACCCGTTGCTGCCGGAGGTGACGTCGTTGAGCGAGCCGGTGTGCGCGTACGGGTAGGACGCCGGGTAAGCCCCGGACGCGGGCGGGCCCGCCAGCGCGTACACGCCGGCGATGAGCGGCGACGACGCGCTGGTGCCGCCGACGACCAGCCATCCGCCCGTCCCGTAGGTGTCGTAGACCGCGAGGCCGGTGTTCGGGTCGGCGACGGCGGAGACGTCGGCCACCGACCGCTTGGAGCAGCCCGAGTCCTTCTGCCAGGACGGCTTCGGGTCGTAGGAGGAGCAGCCGGATCCCGCGCCGGACCAGGCCGACTCGCTCCAGCCGCGGGAGTTCGAGGCCTTGGACAGCGAGGTCCCGCCGACCGCGGTGACGTACTGCGACGCCGCCGGATACTCGACCCCGTACCCGTCGTCGCCCGAGGACACGGTGATCGCGACACCCGGGTGGTTGAAGTACGTGGAGTCGGTGCTCGTGTCGCTGGAGTCCTCCGAGCCGCCGTAGCTGTTCGACACGTACTTGGCGCCCAGCGAGACCGCGGTGTTGACCGCCGTGCCGAGGTCGTCGGTGGACGGCTGGCTGGCCTCGACGAGCAGGATGTGGCAGTTCGGGCAGGCCGCGGAGACCATATCGAGGTCGAGGGACTCCTCTTCGCCCCAGCCGGAGTCGGCGGAGGGCGGGGTGCTGCCGCCGTTCTCGTTGACCTTCTTGAAGCAGCCGTTCGCGGTCGTGCAGGCGGACAGGCCGTACTGGGAACGGTACGTGGCCAGGTCGGACTCGGCGTTCGGATCGTCGTAGGCGTCGACGATGGCGACCGTCTGGCCCGATCCGGCGGATGAGGACGGCAGGGCGTACGCGCTCTGCAGGTCGGAGGCGCCGAGCCCGGAGGGCGCGAGGTTCGGCTGGATCCCCCGGTGCGCGGTCACATCGGTGCGTACGAGCGAGAGGCACGCCATCTGGCCGCGACGGGTCGGGGTCGCACACGCCCGTTTGACCGGCGCGGACAGGTGCGGTGCGGCGGCGGCGGGCCGGGCGGCGGAGGGGGCCGTTGAGGCGTGCGCCGGTGTGGTGGTGGTGAGCAGGGCGGCGGGCAGGGCGAGTGCGGCCATGAGGGTGAGGCCGATGCGCCGCAGACGAGCGCGGGTGGATGGGGGTGACATCCTTGCTCCCTTTCTGGCGGGAGGCCGGATACGGCGGGGTCGACCGTTCTCCGGCCGTTGACACCACGGCTAGTGGTGTTGCGCGCAACGTAGGATCCGGATATAAGGCGGTCAATGTTCCTTTACTTTCTTTTGACCTGGAGTGTCCAGTTCCGGACTTTTTGGGACTGAACGAGGTGGCGCGGACACGCCCGGTAGCGTGGGAGGCGTGGCGGAGATGGGAGATCTGTCCCAGCAATTCATCGACTTGGGGCTGACCGGATATGAAGCGCGCGCCTACATCGCGCTTCTCGCCCGAGACCGCTACACGGCGGCACAGATCGCGCGCGAATCGGGAGTGCCGCGCCAGCGCATCTACGACGTGCTGGCCGCGCTGACCGAGCGCGGACTGGTCCGGGTGCTGCCGGGCGGCACCACCCGATATACCGCCGTCGAGCCGGCCGCGGCGGTCGAACGTCTCATGGCCGCCCGCCGGGCGGAGATCGACCGTCTGGAGCAGGCCACGGCACAGCTCGTCGAGTCGCTGGCGCCCGTCTGGTCCCGTGGCAGGCAGGAGAGCGACCCCCTGGACTACGTCGAGGTGCTGCGCGGCCGCGAGGTGCTGGGCGAACGGATCGGGGAGATCCAGTCCGACGCGCGGCAGGAGATCCTCGCGGTCGCCAAGCTCCCGTACCTGCTCGACGACAACACCGCCGGCGCCGCCACGATCCGGCGGCTGACGCGATCAGGCGGACGCGTCCGGTGCCTCTACGAACGCGCCGCCCTCGACGATCCGGCTCTCCTCACCGACATCCGGCGCTACACCGCCGCGGGGGAGGAGGCGCGGGTGGCCGCCCACCTGCCCATGCGCATGTGGATCGTGGACGGCGTCCGGGTGGTGATGTCGCTGCGCGACCCGGTGGCGGGGTCCGACTCCACCACCAACATCGTGATCGAGCACGCTTCCCTGGCGCAGTGCCTCACGTACGCCTTCGAGACGATCTGGACCGGCGCCGACCCGGTCACGTGAGCCGACGGCGCGGATCGGGCACGCGTGCCTGCGCCGCCGGGGCAGGTTGCCCCGCTCTGTCGCCGACAGAGCGGGGCATGAGGGTGCCTTGTTGTCAGGCGCCGCCGCAGGTCAGTACCGGGTTTGCCCAGTCCCCGTGGTCGTTGCCGTTGCCGTCACCGCCGTCGCCCACGGAGAGATCGAGGACCTGGCCGCCCGTGACGGAGACGTCGAGGTCGACGGGTGTCGACTTCCCGTTCAGCACCGGGGTGGTGGTGAGCACCTTGCCGTCGAGGACGACGGAGAAGGTGACCGTGCCCGGGTCTCCGTTGTCCACGCCCACGGTCGCCGTGAACCGGCTGCACCGACCGGCGAGGTACACCTGGACGTCGCTGGGCGAGTTCGTGCCCAGGCCCTTGGCGTACACCGTGCCGCCGAGCTTGAGCGGGGTGCCGTCGCCCGCCGCGGTGTTGCCGACGCTCTGGTCGCGTTCCACCGGCCCCCAGCCGTTGGAAGCCGACATGAACGGCAGGTCGCTGACCTGGTCCTTCCCCGCCGGCGGGACGGGCGGCACGGCGGTGACGACCCGTTCGTCGGTGACGGTGGCGGACCGGCCGCGCTGGACCATTCTTGCGGTGGCCGTGAACGCGCTCACCTTGTCCACGGTCGCGGGCGCGGTGACGTCCCAGCCGAACGTCGCCGACGTGCCGGGTGCGATCCGCTTCGCGCCGGGCGGGGCGGGCTGCGGGCTGACCGTCCAGCCGTCCGGCGCGGCGAGCTTGGCCGTCACATCGAAGGCCGTCGGCCGGCCGGTACGGAGACCGTCGCGGTCGCGGTGAAGTGCTGCCCGGCCGCGGCCGATCCGGGCACCCGGAGGGCGACCTGCGCGCCGGGCGCGGCGGGCACGGAGTAGCGCGCCCTGCTGTACCGGGGGCTGTCGTTCTGCGCGACCTTCAGCGAGGAGGCGTAGCTGCCGTAGTTGGTGAGGGCGACCGTGCCGAGGCCGCCGGTGGAGCCGTCGAGGTTCCATACGGCGATGGCGATGCGGTTGCTCCCGCGCGGGTTCAGCACGCCGTTCGGGATCGGGAAGCTGTGCTGTGGCCCGAGGTAGTTGACGTAGTTGCCCATGTGCCAGCCGTTGACGTAGATCTCGGCGCGGTACTTGCGGGACGGGTTGTCGGTGAAGGCCAGGCCGAGTGAGGTGTCCTGTCCCCTCGGCAGGTTCAGGGCGACGTCGGTGGTGTACCAGGAGACGCCGGGCGTGGTGTCGGTGCTGGGAAGCCGCACGGCGGACCAGTTGTCGGTGGGGTACCCGGGCAGCATCCAGCCGGCCCGCTCGCCGTACAGGCCGCCGGTGGCCAGCGGGCCGCGCACGGTGTCGACGGGCGTCTCGCCGCCGCGTACACCCTGCAGTCGCCAGGTGACGGTGTTCAGCGGGTCGCCGGTGAGGGTGGCGCCGGTCAGGCCGCGGGCGGCCTTGTTGCCGTTGGAGGCGTTGTAGTCCTCCTCGTGGCCCATGTTCACGGTGAGCACGGAGACGACGTTGTCGCCGCCGGTGTGCACGGTGCCGGCCGGGAAGGCGTACGTCTTCTGGCCGTCGGCGGTGGAACTGCCGAGGAAGGTGCCGTTGAGCCACACCGAGGAGGCCGCGGCCCCACCGCCGCTCTGGGCGCTCAGGGTGATGCCGGTCTCCTTGCCGGTTCCGGTGAACCGGCCGCGGTACCAGGTGCTTCCGGTGTGGAAGCCGTAGTCGTCGGCGAACAGCACCGGGAGCGAGCCCGGGGAGGTGGTGCTGTTGGTGGTGGTCTTGTCGGCGGTCTGCCAGGTGGAGTCGTCGAACCCGGGCTGGGACTCGGGCGACTCCTGCGCGTGCCGCCAGTCGGTCAGCGCGGGCAGGGTGACGGATGCCGCCGTGGGCAGCGTGCCGGTGAGGCTGCCGCCGTCGCCGCGCCCGGTCGTGACCGGCCGGCCGTTCCAGGTCAGGGAGCCGGCGGTGGAGAAGACCTCGACGGCGCCGTCGCTGCCGGTGTCGCCGGTCAGGGCGAGGGTCGTGCCGCTGGAGTCCGCGCCGCGCAGCAGGTGGGTGCCGCGGACCAGCACCGGACCGGCCGCGGTGTCCCGCCGCCAGAACGTCTTGGCGGTGGCGGTGTCGGCGAGCAGCAGGAGCAGCGGGTGGGCGCCGCCGGTGATGCTCACCCGGGTCAGGCCGCTGTGCTGGTAGTTCAGCCGCAGGTCGCCGGTTGCCGGGTCCCAGGTGGAGTCGACGGTGCCGCCAGTGGCCGTCACGGTGGGCTTGGCCGCGTAGTGCAGGACGGTCTCGCCGTCCGAGCCGTGGTCGCCGTAGAGCACGGCGACGTCCCGGCCGCCGATGGTGGCGTTGGTCATGACCTGCGAGGTGGAGTACCGCAGCTGGTTACCGCCCAGGTCGTACCCCGCGACGATGATCGTGGACTCCCGGCCGTTCAGGGTGAGGGCGGTGCCCGCCTGCTGCGGGATCGTGTACACCGGTGCCGGCGCCGAGGAGCCGGTGAGGACGTCGATCGCGTCGATCGTCACGAACGAGCCGGACGCCGCCGCGTTCTTGCCGCCGGTCACGACGATCTTGAGCGTGTGCGCTCCGTTGGTGAGGCCGGTGGCCTGGTAGGCGACGTACTGGTTCTGCTTGGCGGCCCCGTACAGGTCGACGGTCTTGACCTTCGCGCCGTCGAGGTAGACGTCGGCGATGCCGTGGTTGCCGTCGAGGTTGCTGATCCACTTCACGCCGGTGCCGGTGAAGTCGACCGAGGCGCTGTCGCCCTGGGTGCTGGAGAAGGACTCGGTGTGCTTGTAGTCGCCGCCGGTGTAGTTCTGCTCGGCGCCGACGTGCGACCACGCACCCGTGTAGTGAAGGGCCGCGTCGGGGTCGTCGTAGGTGTATCCGGGGTGCGCGCCGAAGTCGAGCGTCACGTGGGCGGAGTCGGTGGTGGTGGCGGTCGAGTCGCTGTGCCGCAGGACGTGGAACTGGGTCCCGGTGTCGGGGTTCATCCGGGCGGTGTCGGTGACCTTGGCGTTGTCGGTGGTCGCGGCGATCGCGTCGGTCTTGGTGAGGGGCGCGACGGCCTGGGTGAAGTAGCCGATCAGCTTGTCCTGGTCGTACTTGGGATCGAGCTGGCGGGTCTCGCGGATCGCCGCGCCGTAGTCGTAGGAGGTGTAGTTCTGCGGCATGCCCAGCCAGCCCCAGTTGGTGCCGCCGTAGGTCATGTAGAAGCTCTGCGAGGTCGCGCCGACCGCGATGTTCTGCTTGTAGAACACGTCGGCGAACTGGTCATTGATCAGCTGGGCGCACTTGTCGTACCCGGGGCCGCCCCACGGGTCGAAGGCGCCACCCTGGAACTCGGCGGTAGCCAGCGGCTTGCCCTCGACATGGTCGTAGCTGATGTCCGGCACGCCGCGCCACTTGGTGGGGTTGGAGCAGTTGAACCCCTGCGGGTACGAGTCGGCGGCGTCCACGTCGAGGGCGGCGTCACCGGCGTTGAACGTGCCGTTGTTGTTGCCGACCAGCGGGACCTTGATGCCGTCGGCCGTCGCCTGGTTCTCCAGGTGTTTCATATACGCCCGGCCGGCCGCGTTGCCGTTGTAGTACTCGTTCTCCACCTGGTACTCGATCACCGGTCCGGTGCCGTCGGTGAACTGGTGGCGGGCCAGGATGCGGTCGATCCGCGTCTGCCACTCGTCGCTGTACTTCAGGAACTTCGGGTCGCCGGTGCGAGTGTTGCCGGCCTTCGTGGAGAGCCAGCCCGGGAAGCCGCCGCCGTCGACCTCGGCGTTGATGTACGGGCCGGGGCGCGCGATCACGTACAGGCCCACCTGGTCGGCGATGTCGAGCAGCTTGTCCACGTCGCGTACGCCGGTGAAGTCGTAGACGCCGGGCGCGGGGGAGTGGTAGCCCCAGTCGAAGTAGAGGGAGACCGCGTTGAAGCCGGCGGCCTTCATCTTCTGCAGCACGTCCCGCCACAGGTCCTGGTTGGGCAGCCGGAAGTAGTGGAACTCGCCCGACCACAGGTACGTACGCCTGCCGTCGATCTTGAACGAGTAGCCGTCGTACGTCACCGAGTGCGCCGTCCCGGCGGCGGAGGCGGGGGCCGCCGCCGGGACAGGTGCGGCGTTCGCCACCGAAACGGTGCCGACGCCCGATCCCAGCAATGTCAGGGTCAGGATCGCGGCCACGGCCGCGCGCGAGCGGGCCAGGAGTCGCAGGATGCCAGGGAGCATGTGGGGAGCCTCGCTTACCGGCGGGACGCGTTTAAAGCTGTGTAAACGCGCTGTTTCGTGTGCAGTGTGAGGCTTACGAAAAGAGCCGTCAAGAGTCGGCTTGTGCGGTTTTCGCCCGCATGTGCGGATGAACGGACATCCTGCGCGAGGGCCGCGAGGCCATCGATGCGGTACGCCTGGATCCGGTGAGCGCCACGGCCGTGAGGCGGGCGGGAAACCGACATGTTTCCGTGTTGGGAAATGTTCGTTTCGGGCCGGCCGTGGTCTGCCCGGCAGGCCGGGGAAGGATTTTCTCGGGGGCTGTCACAGGTGGTGGGGCTGTCCGGTCTTAGCTGGCGGACCGGGTGCCGAACGACGCCCGGCGGACAGGAAGGCATGTCATGAAGATCGTTGTCATCGGCGGCACCGGCCTGATCGGGTCCAACGTCGTGGCGAACCTGCGCGAGCAGGGTCATGAGGCGGTGGCGGCGGCGCCGAGCACCGGCGTCAACACCCTCACGGGCGAAGGCCTCGCCGAGGTCCTGACCGGCGCGTCCGTGGTCGTCGACGTGTCGAACTCCCCCTCCTTCGACGACGCCCCGGTGCTGGAGTTCTTCGTGACCTCCACTCACAACCTGCTGGCCGCCGAGGCGGCGGCGGGCGTCGGGCACCACGTCGCGCTGTCGGTGGTGGGGAACAAGCAGCTGCCCGACAGCGGCTACCTGCGGGCCAAGGTCGCCCAGGAGACGCTGATCGAGGCCTCGCCGATCCCGTTCTCGATCGTGCAGGCGACGCAGTTCTTCGAGTTCACCCGGGGTATCGCCGACGCCGGTACCGACGGCGACACGGTCCGGATGGCCCCGGTGGCCTTCCAGCCCATCGCGGCCCAGGACGTGGCCCGGGTGGTCGCCGACGTCGCGGCCGGGACACCGGTGAAGGGCCGGGTGGAGGTCGGCGGACCCGAGCGGTTCCGGATGGACGAGTTCTTCCGGGACGTCCTGGCCGCCTGGAACGACCCACGCCAGGTCGTCACCGACCCGCACGCCCGCTACTACGGCACCGAACTGAGCGAGCGCTCCCTGGTACCGGGCGATGACGCGATCCAGGGAGAGATCCGCTACCGCGACTGGCCCGGCCGCATCCCGGCCGCCAAGTAACGTCCCGGAGGTACGTCTCATGTCAGACAGAACACAGCAGACCAGGTCGAGCGTGTGGCAGACGGCGCTCACCACGCTGCAAGAGGCGGAACCGCCCTTCATCCCCGACGGAGCGCACGCGATGACCGTGGTCATCGAGTACCCGCCTGGCGATCCGGGCGCGCCGCCGCACCGCCACTCCGGCCCGGCTTTCGGCTACGTGCTGGAGGGCGAGATGCGGTTCGAGCTCGAAGGCGAGCCGGAGCGGGTCGTACGCGCGGGCGAGGCGTTCTGGGAGCAGGGTGGCGACGTCATCCACTACCAGGACGGCAACAACCGCGACGACGTCCGGCTCCGCTTCACCGTCACGATGCTGTGCGAACCGGGGAAGCCGATGCTCACCCTGGTCGATGAGGACGAGCTCGCCCAGCGCGCGGACCGCCGCGCCCCTCGGCCGGTAGAACGTCCATGAGGTGACCCCTCGCCCCTCGGCCGGCAGGACGTCCATGAGGTGACGTCGCGGCTCATGCGGGGCGTCCGTCCGGAGCGGGAACGAGGAGCTCGGCCCGTACGATGCGCCGGGCCGCGCGGTGCAGCAGCACCGTGGGGGACGCGCCATCCGGTGTGAGGACGGCCCGGGTGATGATCACGCCTGCGGGAGTGCCCAGACGCAGCGTGCCGTCGGCGGCCGGCCGGGCGACGCGGTGGGCGAGGGTGCCGGGAATGGCGGCCGCGGTGGCCAGGGCGATGGCGGAGGTGAGGCCGATCGCCGGGTGCGGCGCGTGCATGGAGACCATGCGAACGGCCAGGTCGTACTCGTCCTGCTCGACCGGCATGCCGTGCGTGGTGCGGAACGCCGCCGGACTGCCGACGATGCCGACCTTCGGCACGGCGTGGCTGACCGGGTCGTCCGGCCCGGCCAGTCCCATCGCGAGGGCGGCCTGCCGGCGCAGCGCGATGAGCGCGGGGACGGCGGCGGCGAATTCGGCGACGGATTCGCTGCCGCCGAGGCCGAACGCCTTGGCGTCGAAGAGCGCGACGGGAGCGCCCGAGTCGACGAGCGACGCCTCGACGGGACCGTCCCGTCCGGCCAGGGTGTCCAGGGGGCGGCCGGTGGGCAGGGCACTGCCGGTGACCGAGCCCGCCGGGTCCTGGAACCCGAGCAGCACCGGAACACCGGGCGCGGACGTACCGGGAACCACGGCCGTGCCCTCGTGAGGAGGCACGAGGCCCGGAGTGGGGATCGTCCCGGTGAGCCGCGCCCCGGTGTTGGTGTTGATCATGTGGACGGTGGTGGTGTCCGAGGTGATCGATACGAGGCCCCGGTGGAGGGCGTAGAGCGCCACGGCGGTGGCGCAGTTACCGCAGTTGCCGGCCCACTCGACGCGCTCGTCGCCGACGCCGACCTGGGCGAAGGCGTACTCGACGTCGACGCCGGGCTCGGCGGACGCCCGTACGATCGCGGCCTTGGACGTGGTGGAGGAGGCGCCGCCGACGCCGTCGATCTGACGGGGGTCGGCGGCGTCGAAGGCGGCGAGCAGCAGGGTGTCGATGTCCACACCGGTCGCCACGACATCCTGGTGCTCGAAGATCCAGCACTTGCTGGTTCCTCCGCGGACCATCTCCCCCTGCAGACGCAACACAGCTGACTCCCTCGTGGAACCGGCGGCCTCCGTTGGGGGGTGCGTTCCACAGTGGGTTACCTGCTGTGCGGTCCTGGAAATCTGCGGGGGAGTCAAACCGACGTTAAAGCTCGCCCCGTTGCGGGCTTCGAGCCGTGGATGGAAGGTTCCAACCGGTCAGGGCTTGCGCCCGACTCCACAGAACTGGTCACCGTCACTCGACCGGGAGACCTCGTTCAGAACGGGACGCCAGCGGGTGCACGCCACGACACCCGGCGGCACGAGGTCCAGACCGTCGAAGAACTCGGCGAGCCGCTGCGGGGAGCGCATCGTGACCTCACTCGTGGTGAACTCGTTCCAGTGGCGTACGGCGTCGTCCATCGCCTCGCCGCTGCCCTCGTTGGTGGAGTGGGTGAGCACCAGATGGCTGCCGGCCGGAACCGCGTCCAGTAGCCGCTTGACCGCGGTGAACGCCGCATCGTCGTCCAGGAAGATCAGGGACCTGCCCATCAGCATCAGCGCGACAGGGCGGCTGAGGTCGAGCGTGCCCTCGATGGAACGCAGGATCTCATCCGGTTCGTGGAGGTCGGCGTAGATGTAGTCGGTGACACCGGGCGCATCGCCGGTCATCAGGGCGCGGGCGTGGGTCAGCACCATGTGATCGTTGTCGCCGTACACGATGCGTGATTCCGGGGCGACGGCCTGCGCGATCCGGTGCGTGTTGTTGGAAGCGGGCAGGCCGCTGCCGATGTCGAGGAACTGACGCATGCCCGCCTCGCCGACGAGGTACTCGACGGCCCTGCCGCGGAAGGCCTCGTCGGCCTGCGCCATCGCGATGACACCAGGGAGAATCACGCGAATCTGGTCGGCCACCTCGCGGTCGGCGGCGAAGTTGTCCTTGCCGCCCAGGAGGTAGTTCCAGACGCGCGACGGGTGCGGGGTGCTGACGTCGATTCTTGCCGACAGCTCCCGGCCGTGGGCGAAATCCGCTTCTCCCATCGCCGCCTCTTCTATCCGTAGAGGTCCGATACGTCCTCTGACCGAACACCCTACTGGGTGGGGAGAGTGCCCTCTTGCCGTCACATCGCCATGTCGTGCCACTTCGTACGGTTATGACAGTTTTTTCCGATTGAGGTAACCGATCGTGTCGAGCGGCGTCGGAACCAAGCCGAACGTGAAAGCCGATGAAAGCGCCGTTGACCGGACTCATGAGCCGACTTAGCTTCGCGGATGCAGCTTCTCGAGCAACTGAGGGGCGACGATGCGCAGAGGCCGCTTCCCCCGCCGGGCCACCGCCATGCGAACCACGCGCCTGCGGCGTGCCGGACTGACCGTGGCGGCCACCGTCGCCGCCTTCACCACGATGACCGGAACCGCGTTCGCCTACCCCGACCCGAGTACGGTCACCGGCGCGACCGGAGTGCACGATCCGTCGCTGACGAGAACCTCGGCCGGCCGGTACTACGTGTTCTCCACCGGCACCGGGCTGCCGATGACCACCTCGACCGACCGGATCGCCTTCTCCTCCGCCGGGCAGGCGCTGCCCGGCGGCGCCTCCTGGGCCGCCGCCTACACCGGCGGCAACCCGGCCGCGCTGTGGGCGCCCGACGTCTCCTACCACGGCGGCAAGTACCTGCTGTACTACGCCGCCTCCACCTTCGGCTCTAACACCTCGGCGATCGGCCTGGCCGGGAGCACGTCGGGTGCCCCGGGCACGTACACCGACTACGGCAAGGTCTACTCGTCCTCCGGCAGCAGCGACTACAACGCCATCGACCCGAATCTCACGGTGGACGCCTCCGGCGACTGGTGGCTGGCGTTCGGCTCCTGGTGGACCGGGATCAAGCTCATCCAGATCGACCCGAGCACCGGCAAGCAGGCGTCCTGGAACACCACGCGTTACAACCTGGCGAGCGCCTCGGGCGGCATCGAGGGTCCCACCGTCTTCTACCACGGCGGCTACTACTACCTGTTCACCTCGCGCGGCCTGTGCTGCCGCGGCGTGGACAGCACGTACTGGATCGCGGTCGGCCGCTCGACGAGCATCACCGGCCCGTACTACGACCGGAACGGGACGTCGCTGATGATCGGCGGCGGGACCGCGGTGCTCGCCTCCCACGGGCGCTACATCGGCCCGGGTGGCCAGATGGTCTACCACGACACCGACCACGACCTGCTCGTCTACCACTACTACGACGCCGACGCGAACGGGGCTTCAAAGCTCGGCATCAACTACCTCGGCTTCGACTCCGCAGGCTGGCCGTACGCCTACTGACCCGGTTCCGGCACCGCCCGTACTCAGAAGGAGATCCCATGCGGACGATACGCAGGCGGTCGGCCGCGATCGTGGCGGCCGGCGCACTGGGATGGGGCACGATGACGGCGGCCGTCGGCCCGGCCGCGGTCGCGGCCCTCGGCGACGGCGGTCCAGGCGACGGCAACATCGCCTTCGTGGGCCGCTGGACGCAGTCGGCGTCCGACGCCGTCCCGAACTGGACCGGCGCCTACCTCAAGACCTCCTTCACCGGACGGACCCTGCACATCAAGCAGCGCGACGCGGTCAACATGTACGTCAGCATCGACGGCGCGCCGGAGGTGTTCTACGCGGGCGTACGCGGCACGGTGAACCTCACGCCGACCGCTCTGACCGCCGGCACCCACACCGTCCAGGTCTCCTACCGGTCCGGCGACACGATCTTCCAGGGCTTCACCTTCGACTCCGGCGCCGGAACCGTCGCGCCGGTGATCTCGCCCAAGCTGATCGAGTTCGTCGGTGACTCCATCACCGCGGGGTACCTGTCGTCGAAGCTGGCCGTCACCGCGTACGGCTGGGTGCTCGGCGAGAAACTCGGCGTCCGGCATGTCCAGATCGCCCGCGCGGGCTACTGCCTGGTCATGACGGCCGACGGGTGCACCGGGCAGAGCACGCAGTTCTTCCGGTTGGCCAGTACCGGCACCACGGCCTGGGACTTCACCCGGTACCAGGCCAGTGCCGTCGTCATCAACCTGGGCACCAACGACGTCGGCCACGGCGTCACCGACGCCACGTTCCAGTCGACCTACACCGCCTTCCTGCAGAACATCCGGGCGAAGTACCCGAGCGCGGCGCTGTTCGTCATGGAGACCTTCAAACGGCGGTACGTGGCCGCCACCAAGGCCGCCGTCGCCGCCCGGGGCAGTGCCGGCGACCACAACGTGTACTTCGTCGGCACCGAGGGCTGGCTGACCGACAACGTCGACTACGCCGACGGCAACGGCCACCCCAACGACGCCGGCCACATCAAGATCGCCAATGACCTGGCCCCGATCATCGCCCCGAAGATCGGCGTCCCGATCCCGTAGTGGAGCCCGCCATGTGGAAACCGCTGCTCGCAGCCCTGATCGTCGCCAATCGGCTGGCCCCGCTCATCGCCGTCGAGCTGTAACCGCAGCGCTCTCGTCGATGGAGGGCGGGGAGACGCCTGTGCCCTTCGGGGCCCGGCGTGCAGGGGGGGGCGCCGGGCCCCGATCAAAGGGGGGCCGGGGGAGGAGGGCAGGCTTGGCTCCCGTCACGATCCAGCGTGCCGGGGGTCCGGCTACCTGAAACCGGGAGAAACACCCCATCGACTACCTGCATCGAGGGGGCTTATGTCAGCGCGGTGATCACCGTACGGGGTCGCCGGACGACGGGATCAAGGCGGGTGAGGCCGTGGAAGCGCGTCCGTTGTCCGAGGGCGGCCCAGCTCCTTGGTCCGGCACGTTGCCGACGTTGACAGTGCACGATCGTGACCACGCCGCCGACCGTGGTGACCTGGCCTTATGTCGTCATCGTCACGCCGCCTGGTGCGGAGCGCCCCGGACACCGGGGACGGCACACCGGGCCTCGGCCTGTCGGGCGCGACGCTCGGCCGCCGCGCTGCGGGCCGCGGCCAAGCCGGCGCGAACCTGGGCGGCGCCGCTGCGGGCGGTCGCCGGATCGACGACCCGGCCCGCGTACTGGGCCAGCACCTCTTGCACCGGTGGTGGGTACGGCGGATCCCGGGGAGCCAGAACCGGCGGGAGAGCGCCGTCGGCGGCTGCGAGTACGAGCGACGTGTGACAGCTCGGGCACGTCAATGCGGACCGGTCGTCCTTGCACATACCACTGATGATTCCCCGCACCACTGACAAAACAAGCACCATGCGGTCGGGGCCTTCTCCGCTCGGAAATGCGCCAAGCGGTGGTCGTTGCTCTGGGGGCGCTCGCTCGTTGTCGTTCGGTCTGCAGCGGCCGGCGTCATCCCCGAGTCGGCCGTGGCCGGGGACCAATTGATTAATTGATCGGGCTTTGATCAGACATGCGGTCTGATCTGGGGAATCATCCGTGGGCTGTCCGACAATCGGCTCATGATCGATCCTCGACCTACCAAATGCGCTCTGCCGTGGTGTGACGAGGCCATTACGCAGCCACCGCAGGGCGGCCCCCCGCGTAAATACTGCACCCCGGCCCACCGAGCAGAGGCACGCCGCAACCGCCACCAGGAGAAAACGGAGCAGAAGCAGTCGGCCGCGCCGCCGAAGACGTCTCCGCAGACGCCCTCGGCCGCGGATCGCACCAGTCCCAGCGATCCCGTGCCACCTCCCGCCGAGCGTCATACCGTCCGTACGGCACGCCACCCGGGCGGCCGCAAGCGACCGGTGCGCCGCGGCATGGCCGCCTCCGCCGTCCTGGCATCCGCCGCACTGTTGGCCAACGGGGCCTCCAGCGCGGGAACCGGCCACACACGTCACCCGACGGCCGTGACGACACGCCCGGCCCCGCCATCGCCTGCGATGCCGGCAGGCGATCCGTTGCTGGCCGAGAGCACCACCTGGTTCCACCAGGCCACCACCAGCCTGGGGGCCGTCCATCGACAACTCGCCGTCTTGTCCCGTGCCCAGCAAGCCGGACGTGCTGTACCACCGGAACGCCGCACACCGCGACTACGCGAGCTGCTGCACCGGCTGGCGGCGCAGATCACCATGTTGCGGCACGAGGAGACCGGTCTGCAGACCGCACTGACCGTTCATGATCTCTACCAGAGTTCGAGCGGTCAGCTCGCGGCCCTCAACACCGCGCTGGCCCGCCTGCACCAGACCTCCTCCCCACCCGCCGCCGGCACCGACCCGCAACTGACCGCCACACTCGCCCAGCAGCAGTCCGCACTCGCCCAGCAAGTCCGCGCGTGGTCGTCCGGGTTGCGGCAAGCGCTCACACTTCCGCTCCCGGTCCCCGCGCCGACCGCCACCCGGCTCGCGCACCGCGTCATCACCGCGGCGACCGAGCCGCCGCCCATCCGGCACGCGCTGCCCCTTAGGCCGCCCGTCCTGCAGCCGGCACCTCTACGCAAGCTCCGGCTGCTGACCCACCCCCACACTCCGATCGTCCCCACCGCTCCACTCAAACGACGGCACCTGTCCGCGCCCCTCGCCCTTCCCGGGCATCCTCAACCCGAGCCGGCCACCACATCCCCACAACTGCCGTCGGCACACCAGACGCCGACCGCACCGCCGCCCGTCAACCGGCACATCCGCCGACCACTCACCGGTGCCACCCCCACCAAGTCGGCCACGTCCCTAGCCACCCACCCCAAGCCGGCCGCCGATACCGACGCCGACAAGTGCCACACCGCGCCGGCGCACGTGAAATCGACGGGAGACCAACACGCCGCCGGAACCTTGACGACGCGCCGGCGATCCGGGTCCGTGCACGGCGAATCCGCTGACGCCTCCACGGCCACCCCTGAACACGAAAAGGCCGGAGACACCGACGACGACTGACGAGCCGGGAGCCGCCCAGGGCCGGCCGCTCACAAAGGTCTGAGGGCCGCGCTGACCAGCGCGGCCCTCAGATTTGATCACCTGACGTCAGGGCTCAGGGAATCAGGTTGAGATTGGTCGGCGAAGTGGCCGGATTGCTGATCGGATTCGGTTGGGTGATCGGATTCGGTTGGGTGATGGGATTCGGCTGGCTGATCGGGTTCGGTTGGATGATCGGGTTGGGCTTCGGGGCCGGGTCGGGCTGAGTGATCGGGTTGATCGGATTGATCAGGTTCGGCTGCGGCGTGGGCTGGGGATCAGGCGCGGCAGCCGGGGGAGCGGGCGGGGTGATCTGGGGCAACGAGACCTGAGGCAACGAGACCTGAGGAAGCGAGACCTGGGGAAGAGAGATCTGTGGAGGCGTGATCTGCGGTAGCGAGATCTGGGGAAGCGAGATTTGCGGAAGCTGCGGGGTCGGCTGAGTCGTCGGGGTGTCAGGTTGCTTGATCACCGAAGTGTCCGGCTGATTGACGACCGGAACATTCGGCTGCTTGATGACGGGGATATCGGGCTGGCTGACGTTGGGCTGATTGGACGGGTTGGTGTCGGGCTGCTTGACGACTGGCACCTCTGGCTGGTTCACCACCGGCACGTCGGGCTGCTTGACCACCGGAACCTCCGGCTGGTTGACGACCGGTACGTCGGGTTGCTTGACGACCGGGGCCTCCGGCTGGTTGACGACCGGCGTGTCAGGCTGCTTGACGACCGGGGTATCCGGTTGGCTCACCACCGGTGGATCGATCTTGGTGGTCTCGCTGTCCTTGCACTCTTCCGGCGTGGTGTCGGGGCCAGGCTCGGGCACCCCGACGTTCGGCGCGGGGCAGCCGTCGTCGCCGCCGGACGGTGCCGGAATCCGTGGCATCGGGCAGTCGTTCTTGATCTTCCCGCTCATCATGCAGGCCGCCCAGTCCGGCAGCGGTTCGCAGTTTTGCCGGTCTTGCGTCGTCATGGCGTCGTTGCAGACGGGTCGGGGTTCCTGGATCGGTTCGCAGTTTTGCCGGTCCTGGGTTGTCATGGCGTCGTTGCAGACGGGTCGGGGTTCGTGGGCCGGTTCGCAGTTTTGCCGGTCTTGCGTTGTCATGGCGTCGTTGCAGACGGGTCGGGGTTCGTGGGCCGGTTCGCAGTTTTGCCGGTCCTGGGTTGTCATGGCGTCGTTGCAGACGGGTCGGGGTTCCTGGATCGGTTCGCAGTTCTGCCGGTCCCGGGTCGTCATGGCGTCGTTGCACGGCATGGCGATGTCGGGAACCTCGAACGCGCTGCCGGTCTGGTGCTCGTCGCCGGTGGACTTGCCGCCGTTGTCCTGCTGATCTTGCGGCGTGCTGTCGCCCCTCAGGATCTGCAGCCACTCTTCCCCGGTGTGTTCGCCGGTCGCCTGCGTAGAGGCCTGCACGGCCACCGGTTTGATGAGGGGAACGGAGATGCTGCCGTTGCCCGTGACGGCGATGGTCTTCTTCAGGTCGCCGTTCTCATCCTTCGTGGTTTTGTGCTCCAGGGTCCCTCCCCCCTTCAGGAAGGGGCCGAGGCCGATATTTCCTATGGCGCTGATGGTCCTGGTGGGCTCACCTCCGTCGTGATCAATCGTCGTCGCGTGCTGCAGAGTCACTCCCGCGAGCCAGGGGACGGTGATCTGCACGCCCAATTTCTTGGTCGTGTTCCCGGAGCTGACGGTCACCGTGTCCTCGCCATCGGGCTCGGCGATGATGGGAATCTCGTCGCGGAACAGGGTGTCGTTCGGGCTTTCCACCTTCTTCGCGGTTCCATTGAAGGTGCTCGTGACGACGCTGATGCTTTCCGCGCTGGTAGAACGCGTGTAGAACGGCGTCACCGGCGAGACCTTCTTCAGCAGATCAATGATCGGCTGTAGCGCGGAGTCGGAGGAGACGTCCGTGGTGCCGGGGAGTTTGGCGCTCGACGTCGACTTGGTGACGTGACCCTCGACCTCATAGACGTCTCCGTTCGCGAGCGTCACCTTGTAGCGGATCCGTGGCCCGACCTCCGTCGAGCGGTGGTATCCGCCGAGGGCGGCGTTCGCCTTGGACGCAGCGTTGGTGTGGCCGACGTCGTCACGGGCCCGGGACGAGGTCCGGTCGGTCTTGTTGAACGCCGGAGGCGGGCCGACCGTCTCCGGCTCGGTGACGCTGACCACCCCGTCCCAGTTCTTTGGGTTTCCTTGTGCGTAGGGTGCCTGCTCCGGGTGGAGCTGGTAGTACAGGTCCCACACCTCGGCCGCCTTCGCTGCGGCGGCGGTCTTGGCGGCGTTGTGCCGCTTGTCGATCGCCTTCGTGGTGTCGTGCAGGGACGCGTTCTTGCCGAGTACCTGGTCCGGCCGCAGTCGGCTCAGCCGGGCGATGTCCCGTGCGATCGGATCATTCGTCGGGTCGCTCATGAAGTTCTTGACGGCGGACCGATCCGGTTCGGTAGCGGAGACGCCGTCGAGGACGTCACTGACCAGATCTCCGATCGTGACGGCGTGACCTGCCGCGTTCGCCGTGGAAGGCGGCAGCTTGTTCTTACCGCGCAGCAGTTCCTCTTCGATCGCTTGCCGCAGATCGGCGGGAAGTTGCTGACGGCGGGTCTGCGCGATGAGTTCACGGCGCAGCAGTGCGGTGTCGACGTCGCGGCGCAACTCGGTGAAATGCTTGCGCGCCTTGGCGTTCTTGCCCTCCGCGATCAACTGCTGGAGAGCGTCGTGACGCCGCCGCAGATCGGCGTGCTCGTCGTGCCACGTGCCGACGTGACCCCGCACTTTGGCCAGGCCTTCAGAGAATCGTTTCAAGCGCTCGGCGCGGGCCTTCGCTCGTGCGGCCTCCTCTCGTAGGCGACGCAGTCGTGCGGCCTCCTGCGATGTCGGTGGCCGCGACATGCGTGGTTTGCGGTGGTGTGGAGGGGTTGGGGATTGAGACGAAGACGAGGACGGCGTAGGCGGAGGCTCCGAAGAGCCGCTCGCCGCGGAAGCCGTCCCGGCCAACGTCATCGAGAGTGCGCCTGCGGCTGCCACCGTGAACACGGCGAGCAGAATCCACCGCCAGGCGCGAATCAATCGACGCCACATGCCAGGAACTCCTTGTTCCGACGCTGGGTGCCCCTACCGGGGCCGAACGGAGTGCAGATGGGCGCGCGCTGAACAGCGAACACCCGGACATCGGCAGCTCGCCGCGCAAGGACAGCGGCGACCGCTCCAGCGCCGTCGCGGCAATGTCAGCGACGGATCACGAACGACGTGTCAGGACATACTCACCAACACATCGATCAAGGAATAACACGCGCGCGCGGCCCCGGCAAGCGTTCCCAACGACTGAGCATGAGTTCCCCCGGCCCGTGCGGCTTCCAGCGGGACGGTCGTGACCGGCCGGATCGTCCAGGAGACGGCATCATGCTGAACCACCGGCGCCGGCGGTTTCCGGAACGCGACTCATCCTGGGTCCCCCGCGAGAGGTTCAGCTGGGGCGGATCGACAGCGCGTGGTGGAACACGTCGCGTGGATCCCAGCGGCGCTTGACCTGCTGAAGCCGTACGTAGTTGTCCTTGTAGTAGAGGGCGTGCCATGGAGTGCCCGACGTGTTGTACCGAGGATCGGCCAGGTCCGCGTCCGCATAGTTGATGAACGCGCCGCCGTCGTCTCCACCGGCCGGAACGCCGCCGCCGGCGGCGTAGAAGTCGCGGTAGAACTCTCGGATCCACGTCAGGTGCCGGGAGTCCTCGGCCGCGCCCTGCCAGCCGGCGAGGAAGCCGATCAGGAAGATCGAGTCACGGTGCGGCGTCGCGGTCGTGCCGGGGGAGACGGCGTTGACGCGCCCACCGTAGGTGTTGATGAACATGTGACCGTTCGGATCGTTGTAGCCGGTCTCGGTGAGGTGCCGGTAGGCGGTGGCCATCTGCCGGTCGGTGAGGCGGCGGCGTCGATACCCCGACTTCAGCTTGAGGCGGCGGTCGAAGGGCGTGGGGTCGTCGATCGCCTGTGTCGCCGAGGCGAGCCAGGGCAGCGTGGACGCCTGCCGCACCGGTCGTACGCCGACGCCGCGGCCGAGTGTGGTCACCAGGCCGTCGAGTAGCCGCTCCGCACCGCTGTCGGCGGCCACTTG
This sequence comes from Actinoallomurus acanthiterrae, assembly GCF_054775715.1. Lineage (NCBI taxonomy): Bacteria > Bacillati > Actinomycetota > Actinomycetes > Streptosporangiales > Thermomonosporaceae > Actinoallomurus > Actinoallomurus acanthiterrae. The sequence continues at coordinate 2,640,657 of NZ_BAAHCO010000001.1, forward strand.
ACCGGAGATGCCGATCGTCTCGCTGGGCTTGGCGGAGAGGGCGAACTCACCGTAGAGAGCGGCCGCGGGGGAGCCGGGTGCCGAGTTGCGCTCGCCCCATTCCCCGTGGTTGCGCATCAGTCCGACGAACGAGTCCCGGTCGAGTTCCGCCCATGGCCAGTCCAGGGAGTAGCTCAGGACCGTGGAAGGCGGCCTGGGCAGAAGCCGGCCGGGGTCGGTGCCCTGGGCGTCCGGGGAGCGGAACCAGTAGCGGGTGACGATCCCGAAGTTGCCGCCCCCGCCTCCGGTGTGCGCCCACCACAGGTCCCGGTTGGGATCCGACGGTTCCCGGGTGGCCACCACGCTTCTGGCCTTGCCGGACCGGTCCACCACGACCACCTCGACCGCGAACAGGTGGTCGACGGTCAGCCCGTACATACGGCACAGCGCCCCGTATCCGCCGCCGCAGACGTGTCCGCCCGCTCCGACGCTGGGACAGGTACCGCCGGGGATGGTCACGCCCCAGCCCAGGAACAGCTTCCGGTACACCTCCCCGAGCGTCGCTCCCGCCTCGACCATGAAGGCGTTGCGGCGCCTGTCATAGTCGACCCGCGTCATCGCGACCATGTCGATGAGCAGGCGTACGTTCGGGTCGTCCACGAAGTTCTCGAAACAGTGCCCGCCGCTGCGCACGGCGACCCGCCGCTCCGTACGCACCGCTTCGTCGACCGCGCGTACGACGTCCGCTGTCGAGCCGACCACTCGGATCTGCTCCGGTTTGCCGTAGAAGCGATGGTTGTAGCCCCTGAGCACCAGCGAGCGGTAACGCGGGTCATCCGGGCCCACCGTGACCGAACCGAACGCAGGGGCGCCTCCGGGCTGCGGAGCGGCCTGTGCCGTCGCGTGCCAGGAAGCCGCGAGTGCGGCCGCGGGACCCGACACGGCAGCCGCCGCGCCCGCACGCAGAAGGGTGCGTCGGGTGGACTCGACCATGGTCGTCCTCCTTGAGGCGATCACATGCGATCGAGCAACCGCCTCTTCCCCACCGCTGCGTCGCCCGACCGCGATCTGTGCACGGACCTTTGAAGCTAAGGACCCGTCGTACGGCCGGACAGGGAGCTATCACCTTCCCGCAGGTGGAACCACGCCCCAACGGATCCGGTGGCTGGCCCGCTTCTCTCCACAGGGGCGATTTGGTAAGAGACCCTCGGGCGGGGCGTGTGGCCCCGCCCGAGTGTGTGGTCAGTGGATGGGGACCGCGGCGGCGTAGATGTCTTCGTCGTTGGCGATGGAGGCGTTGGTGGCCGAGGCGTGGCAGAGCCGTGGCGGGCTGCCGGTGGTGCCGGTGCCGGGGCACAGGAACAGGGCGGCGTTGCGGGTGTCGGACCAGACCGGGTAGGCGGTCGTGGCGGTGGCGTCGACCATGATGTAGTCGCCGTAGAACTGGCCGTTGAACTCGCTCGGCGGCGGCATGCTCGAGGAGGTCGCCCGCCTGCTGGCGAAGTGGGTCAGATCCGTGGACGTGGTCACGGTGATGTCGGAGAAGCCGGTGGCCTCGTCCGAGCCGTACTGCCGGTCGTAGTAGGCCGTCACGAGCGTGCCGCGGGGGCTGAAGACGGTGCCCTGCCAGTACTGGTCGCTGCGGGCTTGCGCGGTGTTGTCGCCGATGACGGGCAGTTTCCGTACGTCGGTGGCCGTGCCGGTGAACGAGGAGCCACCGTCGGCGGAGTTGGAGATCACGATGCCGTTGTTGCATCCGCCGGTCTTGACGCCGTCGTACAGGCTGCCGAGTCCCTCGGCGGCGGGGGTGAGCCCGGCGGGTGTGCAGCCGCCCGCCTCGTTGGAATCGCGGTTGAGGTAGGAGCCGGTGGTGACGACCACGCGCTTGGGGTCGGTCGGGTCGACCGCGACGTTGGGATAGTTGGTGGCGCGGAACACCGAGTTGGTCCCGGCTCCCTTTTCCGGCACGCAGTCACGGCCGGGGTCCTTGCCGTCGCCCTGGTAGGTGTCGCAGTCGGGCAGGTCGTAGTAGTCGGTGGCCTTGACGGGGGCGGAGAAGGTCTTGCCTCCGTCGACCGAGCGTGAGAGCAGGACCTGGAAGCGATTGTCCTTGCCCGGGTTCGCGGTGTTGTAGTTCGCCCACGCGACGTACAGGCTCCCGTCCGCGGCGACCACCGGCTGGGAGAACTGGTTGTCGTTGCAGCGCCCGTGCGGCGTGGGGATGCCATAGCCCTGCGGGCACAGCGCCGAGTCGGAACTGACCAGGACGGGCGCGCTGAAGTGCTCGCCGTAGTCGCTGGAGTAGGCCTCGTAGATGTAGGCGGTGCCGTCTTCGGGATAGGTCGTCCAGGTGACGTAGACGCGGTCCCGGTACGGGCTGCGGACGTGATTGTCGACGGCGATGAGCTGCTTGTCGAGCAGGAAGTTCCCCGCGCCGGCGGTGTCGTCGTGCTCGGCCACCGGGCGGCCGGCGAAGTTGAACGACGCCCCACCGGACCCGGTCGAGCGGTAGACGTAGAAGCCGCTGGACTGGTCCGCGTCCGGCGTGACGCCGCTGCCGCGCTTGAACTCCTGGCACGACAGGTAGGCGTTCCCGCGCGTGTCCCAGGCCACCGAGGTGTCGCCACTGGACTGGAAGTACTCGCGCGGCTTGCCGGCGAAGGCCGTGCCACGGACGAACCCGTTCGGCGTCGTGGTGTCCGCCCAGGTCCGGCCACCGTCGCGGGAGTAGGTGACGCCGCAGGTCCCGTCTCCGCGCCGATAGTCGTTGTAGCTTGCGATGACCTGCTTGGGGTTGTTCGGGTTGGCCGCGACCCAGGTCTCGTTCTGCGCCTGCCCTCGCCCGGCCAGGTCGGGGTCGGAGACGTTGAGGCAGTTCTGGTTCACCTTGACGTTGCCGCCATGGTTCCCATAACAGCCGGACGAGGCGGTCGCCTTCGGGGCGGTGACCGCGTTCTTGCTCAGCCGCTGGGGGCCGAGCGCCTCGGCCAACGCTCCCGAGACATGTCGTTTCTGCACCGCGCTGAGCTTGGCGTATCCGAACGGCTCGGCATTCGCGCCCGGTGTGAGCAAGGTCAGCCCGCCGATGAGCAGGCCGCCGACGGCGACCAGGCTCAGGGCACCACGTTTCCGCATCCCTACCTCCGATCAGGCTCCGTCGCCTGAAGGGCGCGAGTTCCGCGCCCGGGCGGAACGTAGATCTGCAAGGAGGGACAGACAATCCCAAAGTTCCCGGATGGCCAGCAGCGGTCAAAGAAGTAATGCGTGACCAGGATGAGCGCAGACATCTGAAGGGATGACGGCGTGGCATCGCGTCAGGTGTCACCGCAGGCGGGTTCACTGGCCGGATCAGGCCGCCACATGCAGGTCAGGGGCTCAGTCCAGATCCGGGCCGTTGACACAGAACATGACGCCATTCACATTTGGGGCGCTCTGCCTGAGTGACCCCGCCGGCCCCAGACCCGTGCCGGCCTCAGTGCCGGAGCATTCAGGAGGTTGCCGTGGGCCGGTGTTCTCGCATGCGCGAAATCGTGACTCTCCCCCTCTCCGCCCCGATCGTGGCGGCGGCGTCACCGGCGCGGCCGTCGTGACGAGCCGGTCCACCGACGGCGGGCTGACCTGGACCAACCCGGTGACCACGGCCACCGGCGGGAGCCTGGACAAGAACTGGATCGCCTGCGACGACACCGCCTCCAGCCCCTTCTACGGCAACTGCTACACCGAGTTCGACGACAACGGCGGCGGTAACGCCGTCAAGATGGCGACCTCGAGCAACGGCGGCGCGTCGTGGACCGTCCACTCGACCAGCGCGACGGGCCTCGGCGGACAGCCCGTCGTACGCCCCAACGGCACGGTCCTGGTGCCCTACCTGAGCAACAGCGGACAGATCCGCTCGTTCCGCTCCACCAACGGCGGCGCCGGCTGGAACTCCACCGTGCTGATCGCAACGGCACAGGACCATGAGGTCGCCGGGGATCTGCGCACCGAGACGCTGCCCTCCGCCGAGATCGACGCCGCCGGAACCGCGTACGTGGTCTGGCAGGACTGCCGGTTCCAGTCCGGCTGCCCCGCCAACGACATCGTGATGAGCAAGTCCACCAGCGAGACCACCTGGGGACCCGTCACCCGCATCACCAGCGACGGCGGCGACCACTTCATCCCCGGCATCGGCGTCGACGGCGCGACCTCCGGTTCGACGGCCCGGCTCGGCCTCACCTACTACCGGTACCCGACCGCGAACTGCACCGCCTCCACCTGCCAGCTCACCGTCGGATACACCTCCTCCACCAACGGAGGATCGACCTGGAGCACCCCCACGCAGGTCGCCGGGCCGATGACGCTGTCCTGGATCGCCGACACCAGCCAGGGCCGCATGGTCGGCGACTACATCTCCACCTCCATCACCGGCGGACGTGCCTGGCCGGCAATCGAGGTCGCGAACGCGCCCTCCGGCAGCACCTTCGACGAGGCGACGTACGAACCCACCGGCGGCCTGCCCATCACCGGCGGCCCCGTCCGCGCCGTCACCGGCCCCACCTACCCGAACGGCATCCACCCCAGCACCGCCGGCACACCGATGACCGCCAGATAGGGGCAGGGATCAGGTTTCATCCGGCCGAACGCTCAGGCCCGCGCGCCGCCGTCGACCCGTAGGACAGTGCCGGTCACGTACGAGGAGCGGTCGCTGAGGAGCCAGGCGGCGGCCTGCGCGATCTCCTCCGGGTCGGCCGCGCGGCCGAGTGGGGTGTGCGCCGTGAGCCGCTCTCGCAGACCCGGCGATCCCTCTTCCCACGTACGGATCATCTCGGTCGGCGTGTTGCCGGGGGCGATGGCGTTGACGCGGATGCCTTCCCGGCCGTACGTGACGGCGGCCGACTCGGTGAGGCTGTTGACCGCTCGCTTCATCGCGCCGTAGGCGGGTAGCTCGGGGTTGCCCATCAGGCTGCCGACGGATGAGTTGTTGACGATGGCGCCCGTCCCGGCGGTGGTTCGGATGGCGGCGATCTCGGCGACCATGGCCAGCCAGACGCCCTTGAGGTTCACGTCGTAGACGTGGTCGAAGGCGGCCTCCGGCATCTGGTCCATCGGGCCGGGCCGCTGGATCGTCGCGCCGTTGTTGAAGGCGACGTCGAGCCGGCCGTACAGGTTCACGGCGCGGTCCACGGCGGCGGGCACGCTGGTCGCGTCGGCCAGGTCGCACACCACGTACTCCGCGGTGCCGCCCGCCGCCCGGATCTCCTCGGCCACCGCCTTCAGCTGGGCCTCCGTACGGGCCGCGAGAAGCACGCGGGCGCCCTCGCGGGCGAATAGCCGAGCCGCGGCGGCGCCGATGCCGCGCCCGGCACCGGTGATGAAGGCGACCTTGTCGGCCAGCAGGCCCAGGGGGGTAGGTGTGTTGTTCATGCCGGTGAGCCTGCGCCCGTTCGTGATGGCGATCCAGGCACCAGCGGTACCTGGCTGGGCCGCCGGCGTCCGTACACACTGGGGACGTGGATCGAAGAGAACTGGCGGACTTCCTGCGCAGCCGACGTGAGCGGATCACTCCTGCCGAGGTCGGGCTGCCCGCCGGCCCGCGCCGCCGCACCCCGGGACTGCGCCGGGAGGAGGTGGCACAGCTGGCGTTCATCTCGACCGAGTACTACACGCGGCTGGAGCAGGCCCGCGCGCCGCACCCGTCGCACGAGGTGCTGGCCGGACTGGCCCGCGCCCTGCGCCTGTCGGACGTCGAGCGTGACCATCTCCACCACCTCGCCGGCGCGCCACCGCTCCCGCCGGCCGGGCCCTCGCGCGAGGTACGCCCGAGCATCCTCGACCTGCTGAGCCGACTGCCGCAGGCCGCGGCGACCGTGACGTCCGCGGCCTTCGAGGTCCTCGCCTGGAACGATCTGGCGGCGGCCCTCATGGAGGACTTCTCCGCCCTGCCGCGGCGCGACCGCAATCTTGTGCGCCGTCTCTTTCTCGGGCCGCACGCACACGGGCAGCGGCTGTACGGAGTGTCGGACGCGGACGCGTTCGCCCGCACCTCCACGCAGCGCCTGCGCGCCGCCGCCGCCCGCTACCCCGAGGATCCAGAGGTGGCCCGGCTGGTAGCCGAACTCCTCGACGGAAGCGAAGAGTTCACCCGCCTGTGGGAGTCCCACGACGTGTCCGCCGAGCCCACCCTGTGCAAGACCTTCCAGCACCCGCTGGTCGGCCCGGTCACCGTCAACTGCGACGTCCTCGACATCTCCGACCGCGACCAGCAGGTCGTCATCTACACCGCGGCGCCCGGCTCGCCTTCCGAAGAGGCACTACGGCTGCTGTCGGTCATCGGCACACAACGCATGGACGTCACCAGCTGAGCCACCTGGCCCGGACCGACACGAGGTCTCGGCCGTGCGTGCGCGACGGCGTGTCAGCGCAGCGTCGCCTCGACGAAGGCGGTCGCACCGGCGCGGCTAACGACATATAGGACAAATGGCCATTTCATCGCTCATCGCGTACGTGGCCGCGTTAAACTCTTCACCCCGCTTCCGGACCGCGAAGGACTCTGTCATCGCCGACCGCGAACCCCTGCCGAAGGATGTAGATCCCACCGCGCCGAATGATGCGCGGATGTACAACTACGCGCTCGGCGGGAAGGACAATTACTCAGCCGACCGGCACACCTCGGAGCAGATCCGCGCCGTCCTGCCCGTGGCCATCAACGCGGTACGGGAGAACCGCCAGTTCATGCGGCGGGCCGTACGTCACATGCTCTCCACCGGCATCCGGCAGTTTCTCGACCTCGGCTGCGGGCTGCCCGGACGCGGCAACGTACACGAGGTGGTGCACGGGGTGGACCCGGAGGCCACGGTCGTCTACGTCGACAAGGACCCGGTCCCCGTCACCCACTTTCAAGCACTGCTGTCCAGCTCCCGCACCGCGACCGCCGTTCATGCGGACATCCGGCGCCCGGACGAGATCCTTTCCAACCGGGATGTCACGAGCCTGATCGATTTCAGCCGGCCCGTCGGAGTGCTGATGGTCGCCGTCCTGCACTACGTCTTCGACGAAGACGATCCTGCCGGGATCGTGACCGCGTTCAGCGACGCCCTGCCCTCCGGGAGTCACCTGGCGATCTGCCACTTCACCTCTGAAGGGTGGGGTCCGGAAGAGCTGGCCTTCATCAACGGACTGGCCGAGAGCGCCGGCGTGCCGGTGGCGCTGCGTGACCGAAAGCAGATCATGGCCCTCCTCGACGGACTCGACCTCATCGAGCCTGGGCTGGTTCTCCCCCCGGACTGGCGGCCCGACCGGCCCCTGTCCGAGCCCTCGGGATGGCTGCTCGCCGGCATGTGCCGCAAGAGCTGAACGACGGACCGCCTTCGGGATTCCCCGGGCGGCGAGGCAAAAGGCAACCCCGCCGGACTTTTTCGAACTAGGCTACTGTCCGCACACGGACGGCTACTCTGGCGGTGGTGTGTGGACCCCTCGTTCGTCGAACGCCCGGTCGCGCAGATGCGTCCCGGTGATCATGGGTGGTTGCCGTTCGTCACGGCCGAGCACCGGCGGCAGATCGTCGGCGGGTTCGTCCGTGACGGGCTGTCCCGGTCGGAGAAGGTGGTGTGCATCGGCGAGATCACGCCTGAGCGGATCGAGTGTATCCGCCGGTCGGCATCTCCGCGGGCGGTCCGCTTCTTGGAGGGCGGGCGGCTGCGGCTGATTCATCGCGGGCAGGTGTGCGGTGCCGGCGGTCGCCCGGATCCGGACCTGATGGCCTCCACGGTGAGGCGGGAGATCGATCGTGCCACCGACGAGGGATATCGCGCCATCCGGTTGAGCATCGATTTCAGCTGGGCGCTGCGCCGTGCCTTTGGCACGCGGCTGTTGCTGGAGTGCGAGGACCGGTTCGACGCGGTGGTGGGGACCAGCGCCATGGCGATGGCGATCTGCCAGATCGACCGCGGTCTCTGCTCACCTGATCAGCTGGCCGTTCTGGGCGGCAGCCACCAGGTGCTCGTGGTGGCCGACCCGGATTTCGACGACGGCATCTTGCGGATCACGCGGACCTTCGTCCCTTCCGGCCTGCGGATCGAGGGAGACATCGACCGGCCACGTCACGTGGTGTTCGCGGGGGCGTTGACCGCGGCGACCAGCCGGGCCGGCCGCGTACACCTGGACTTGAGCGGGGCGAAGTTCCTCGATCTGGGAGCCTTGACCCTGCTGGTGACCCACACTGTGAGTCTGCCTCCCGGCCATGAACTGGCGCTGGATAACCTGCCGCCCCACCTCGAAGCGGTGATCGACACGGTGGGATGGCATCGCCTGCCGGGCGTGGCCCGCGTGGAAAGAGAGCCCGGCCGTGACCATTGACCAGGGCGCCCTTGAGCACCGAGCGCTCTTCTATCGCAACGATGAGGACTACCTGACCACCACCGTCCCGTTCCTGCTGGACAGGCTCGCGGTCGACGACATCGTCGTGGCGATCTCCCCGGCTCCGAAAATCCACCTGCTGCACGACGCGCTCGGCACCGACGCGAGGGCGGTGCACTTCATCGACGCGGCCGAGTTCTACCGGCATCCGGTCCAGGTGATCGCCGCCTACCAGGACCTCATCACCGCCTACGCGCCCCGCAGACTCTCCGGGGTCGGCGAAGCCGACCCACGTACGCTGCCGTCCCTCGAGCTGACCGAGTGGATCCGCTACGAGGCCGTCCTCAACGCCGCCTTCGCCACGTCCGGCGCCAAGGGAATCTGCGCCTACGACACCCGCCGCGCCGACCCGCGTGCGGTTCGGGCGGCTCGGCGCACCCACCCGGTGATCCTGGGCGAACAGCGGCCCGCCACCTACACCGCCCCGGAGGCGTTCGCCGCCGAACTGGACCGCGAGCCTCTGCCGCCCCCGCCCGGCCATGCCGAGTCGCACCGGATCGAGGCCGAGGATCTCAGCCTGCTGCGGAGCCTTGTCGCCGAACGCGCCTCCCGGCACGGTCTGGCGGCCGATTCGGCGGCCAAACTCCTGGTCGCCATCGACGAGGTCGCCGGCAACGCGCTGCGGCACGGCGCCCCGCCCGTCGTCTTCGAGCTGTGGGCCAGTGACCGTTACCTGATCTGCCAGGTCACCGACCACGGCCACTGGCGTCCCGCCGCGCTCACAGGGCACCTGCCGCCCGCCCCGGACTCGCCACGATTCGGGCTGTGGGGCGTGCGCATGCTCGTCGACATCCTCCAGCTGCGGACCATCCCCACCACCACCGTACGGCTCCTGACACGTCTGCCGGCACGACGCCGCGACGCCAGATGAGCCGCACACGGAGCCTCAAGATCACTCGGGTGTCTACTCCCTGATCGAAAACGAGGACGTCCGTGCCTGCGCTGCCATCATGGCTTCAAGCTGGAGGATCTGGGCCCGCCGGCCGACGGGCGGTTCAGAATCCGATGGCTTCGCGGAGCAGCAGGACGGTGCCGCGCCCGGGGTGGGGTTCCGCGTTGAGGACGAGAAGGCGATTGAGGGCGCTGGGCACTCCGTAGGCTTTCAACGCGCGTTCGTTCTCCAGCGGGACGCAGTGGTCTTCGATGCGGCGCAGCGCGGTGCTCAGGTCAGGCACCACCTTCTGCGCTCCGACGATCCAGATCACGCGGGCCGCGGCGCCCGAGTCAGCCGGCCAGCTGGCTTCCGCTGGCCGAGGCGGCCACAAGGGAGCCGGTCTCGGTGACCGCGGCGACGCTGCCCACGATGACGTCGGGGCAGGCGATCATCTGCCAGATCTCGGCCATTTGGGTGGCGCGGTCCATGGTCACGGAGCGTGCCTTGACGGACGCGTATCGCCCGCTGCCGTTGAGGTCGTCATCGATGCCGGACAGGCGGAGGGTCTCGCTGGCTCCGGTGAACACGCTGGCGCCCTCGGGAACCAGGTCTTTGACACGGGTACGCGCGGCGGCGGCGTCATCGAGGATTTCGACGGCGAAATTGTGCTCCCTCAACGCGGCGGCCACCCGGTCCAGGGTCTCCGCGGGCGCCGGGTCGGTGAACGACGTTGCTGGAACCGAAGTCGTCATGGTGCCTCCTGGCTGGTCGTGTGCGGCGGGTCAGCGCGAGCGCGGGGGAGATGAGGAGCGGGTCCTGGTGTCTCCCGAACCGCCTGCCCGCTGGATGATGTGTTCGTCTCGGCAGTACGACGACGCAGCCCGCCGGAATGTGAGGCGACATGTGACCTCACATTCCGGGGGGCTGTCTCGTCGAACCGGTGAGAGCGGACGCGACCAGGGGGCGACACCATGACCACCGAATACGGACCAGGACAGGGCCGCCCGATCCGGGCCTGGACGCGATCATGAGCGAGCGGCGTCAGCTGACCAATCTCGCCTACCGGCTCCTCGGCTCCCTGGCCGAGGCCGAGGACGTCGTACAGGAGACCTACGCCCGCTGGTACGCCATGTCCCGGCAGCAGCAGGAGGCCATCGAGTCGCCCGGTGCCTGGCTGACGAGGGTCGCCAGTCGCATCTGCCTGGACGTACTCGGCTCGGCGCGCGCGAGGCGAGAGCAGTATGTGGGCGAGTGGATTCCCGAGCCGCTGCCCGAGCGTACGGAGTGGATCAGCGGCCGGCCGGGCGCCGCCGCGCCGGACCCGGCCGACCGGGTCACCCTGGATGAGTCGGTCAACATGGCCTTCCTGGTCGTGCTCGAATCGATGACCCCGGCCGAACGCGTCGCGTTCATCCTGCACGACGTCTTCTGCCACTCCTTTGCCGAAGTAGCCGAGATCGTCGGCCGTACGCCGGCGGCATGCCGCCAGCTGGCCTCCTCGGCCCGCCGCCGCATCCGCGAATCGCGGGGCCCCGCGAGTCCGACGGCCCAGCAGGCCGGCATCGTCCGGGACTTCAAGCAGGCGTGGGAGGCCAAGGACATCGACGCCCTGATCGGCCTGCTCGACCCCGACGCCACGGCGATCGCCGACGGCGGCGGTCTCGCCCTCACCTTCCTGCGCCCCATCGAAGGCGGCGAGCAGATCGCGCACGCCTGGATCGAGATCGCCGACCGCAGGCCCGGCGACATGACGTTCCTGGAGCGTACGGTCAACGGTCAGCCCGGCCTGGTGGCTCAGCAGGACGGCGTGACGGTGACGGTGTTCGCGTTCGAGGTCGCGGGTGACCGGATCAAGCGCATCTGGGCAGTACGCAACCCCGAGAAACTCCGTCGCTGGACGACGGACTGAGGCGCGTCTCCCCACCCTCGGGTCCGTTCACAGCCGCCAGCCGGCAGTGGGACACCTTCACGGAGTGGGAACGAATCGACGCTTTTGAGGGGCGGCGGTTCGCGAAGGAACCTTCCTCCGCGTCGATGACGTCTTACCTGTCATGTTCGCGACGTTGACCGGGCTCGGCCTGTCCGCATCGGCCGGTCTGAACGCCTATATCCCGATCCTGGTGGTCGGGCTACTCGCCCGCTTCACCGACGTGATCGCGCTGCCGCACCAGTTCGCGTGGATGGGCAACGGGTGGGCGCTCACGGCAGTGGCAGTCCTGCTCGCCGCCGAAGTCGTTCTCGACAAGATCGCCGTCGTCGACCATGTCAACGACGCGATACAGACATTCGTACGGCCCGCGGCCGGCGGCGCCGTCTTCGCCGCCTCGGACGCGGCCGCGCGGATCGACCACTCCGGATGGATGACCGATCATCCCTGGGTGGGCTGGGCGCTGGGCATCGTCGTCGCGCTGTGCGTGCACGTCACCAAGGCCGGCGTGCGTCCGGTCATCAACGTCGGCACGGTCGGCGTCGGAACGCCCTTCGTGAGCGCGGCGGAAGACACGATGTCACTGGTGATGAGCCTCGTCGCGCTCCTGATCCCAGCGCTCGTCATCCTGTTCCTGATCGTGCTCGTCCTGATCGGATGGCGGTTGACACGAATGATCCGCAAGCGACGTAAGAAGGCCTTGATCGCGTGATCTGAGGTCAGGCCTGGAATCGGCCGCCAGGAGCATCGCGGTCAACGGTGGCGTTGCCCGGATCGGGCGGGTCGGCTATTGATTCGGTCATGGACGGGTTCGGGCGGCGCGAGTTCCAGTTGGTCCTGCTGCGGCGTATGGCCGACTACCAGCCTGATCTCGTCGGCTCCGCGATCCGTTCGCTGGATGCCTCCCGAACCGAGATGCGTCAGGTGAACGCCAGATGGCAGCGCATTCTGCGATCGTCGAGGTTCCCCGGCGGTGAGCGGCGGCTTCGGCTGGTACTCGGGCAACCGGAGAGCGGAACGGAACGGCGGTCGGGCGACGTGATCTGCCGTGCGGTCTGGTGGACGCTTCCGCTGTGGCCGGACCTTCGGTTCGAGGCGTTCATCGGGCCCGACGGGTCCGTCCTGCAGGAGTGGCTGATCCGGCCCGGCACGACTGCGGCGCCCCGGCTGGGGGACGTCACGGACCTGGCCCCGTGGCGGTATGTCGTCAACGACGTGGCCGAACGGTTCGCGCCGGTCCGGCACCAGGCCGAATCGGTACCGAGCCGATGGCACGTGACCTTCTCCGCACCCGATGGCGGCCGCCGGCGCTCATACGTGGCCCACTTCGTGTGGGGCCTGCTGCAGGCCGTGGAAGAACTTCCCGGAAAAGACCTCTCAAGCCGCGATGTAGCCGACTAGGGAGTGTATCGAAAGCGCGGACAGGCCGGGCGGGGTGATGCCCCGGTCCGGCCCGTCCGCTCTCTGCTAAAGGTCGAGCTGATGCTGGTGTGTCGTGTGCGTGGGTGTGTAGCCGAGACCGTCGTTGATCTGTCTCATGTGCGTGTTGCTGTCGGCGGTGTCGGTCAGAAGGCCACCGAGGTCCGGATAGTCCCTATGGGCCTGTCGGATCGACTCGGCCTTCATCCATCGGCCGAGGCCGTGTCCACGGTGCTCGGGCAGCACACCGGTGCCGTAGTGCTGGCCGTCACCTGCGCCGTTGCCGGGGATGACGAGTTCGGTGAATCCGGCGATCGAGCCGTTGGAGGCGTCGATGGCGACGACGGTGTGCAGGTGGTCGCCGCGCTGTTCGACGGCCTTCGCCGCGGCCCGCACGCGGTCCACGTCCCAGGTCACGGTGCCGTAGTCGGTGTCGTCCATGGGCATGTCGTCCATGGCGCGGCGTGAGGCGGCGAACGTCTGGGCGAGGTCGTCGGGGACGGTTCCCTGCCATGACATCAGCCGGTAGCCGGGATACGGACGCTCGATGATCTCGGCGAGGACGGCGGTATCCACCTCAGCCAGTGGCAAGCGGGTGAACCTCAAGGTGAGGACCTTCCGGAAACCGCGCGCTGCCAGGAAGTGGTCGCCGGGCGATCCGGCTTCTGCCTGCGCGACGACGCAGCGTCGGGCGTTGTCCCGGGCGGTGGCCACGGCGGTGTTGAGGAGCCGGGAGCCGACGCCCTTGCGGCGCTCCGCGGGATGAACACGGAGGTCGAGCTCGGCCAGGTGCTCTTGTCCGCCATCGAACAGGCGCAGAAAGGCCGTCCCGGCAGGGATGGAATCCGCGTCCGACGCCAACCAGGCAAGACGCCGGCCGTGCGGCCCGTGAGCGGGGTCGGTCAGTGGGGTGATGCGAAGGGACAAGGTGTCTCCGTCGTGAGGAGGTGGCAAAGGTCAGTACGCGAGCTCAACTCCTGGGCACTCCTGCGCATGTGCTCCACACCTCCTGGTCGACAGCGCCGGCCTGCGTCAATGCAGGCGGCTGGGTGAACCTAGCTGGCCGATTGGCTCCAAGGCAACGGGTTATCGAAAAGGCGGTGCGCGTGTGTGGTCACAGCCACTCGTTGATGGCCGCGACGAGGACGGTCGCCTCGTAGCGGACCGCGAGCTTGTCGTATCTCGTGGCTACGGCACGATGCCTTTTGAGACGATTGATGCCACATTCGACCGCGTGTCGAGCCTTGTAGTCCTCGGCGTCGAACTTGGGCGGCCGGCCGCCGCTAGCGCCGAGTCTCTTGCGGTTGCGGGCCTGGTCGGCCTTGTCCGGGATGGTGCAGCGAATCCCGTATCGGCGCAGGTAGGCGCGGTTTCTGCGGGAGGCGTACGCCTTGTCGGCCCGCACGCGATCGGGGCGGACGCGTGGCCGCCCGGCCCGATGCGGGGCACGCGAATCTTCTCCAGCACCGGTTCGAACTGCGGTGAGTCTCCACGCTGCCCGGCCGTCACCACGATCGATATGGGCTTCTGCCCCTGCTCGACGGCCAGGTGCAGCTTGGTGGTGAACCCACCGCGCGAACGCCCCAGCCCGTGATCACCAGGCTCGGTGAAGGCACCACCTGGTGACTCCTTCTGCAGGTCACCCCGCTCCCGGGCCCCGGCCGCATGCTGATGGGCACGGCATACCGTGGAGTCGACGCTCAGGTCCCAGGTGATCGCACCCTTCGCGTCGGCCAGGGACTGGAGCTGGGTGAGGACCCGGTGCCAGGTGCCATCCCGTTGCCATCGGCGGAACAGGTCGTAGATCCGGCCCCACGGCCCGTACTCACGGGTACGTCCCGCCACGGAACACCGGTCCGGACCCGGAACCGTATGCCGTCGATGAGCCGCCGCCGAGACCAGACAGGCGGCCGACCTGCCTTCACGCCCTTTGGCAACAACGGCTCCATTGCCGCCCACTGATCGTCCGTGAGATCTCACCGCGCCATGAACCAAGATCATTCACGCCTCAAGATCCACTTTCGCCACACGGCCTAGTGCGGCGAACGTTTGATCCCCGGCAGGGCATCCTCGTCGAACCAGGCGGCCGCACGCAGCGTGGCAATCCACCGCTCCTGCTGCACAGGGGTCAGCCTGTCGATGAACAGCACACCATCCAGGTGGTCGGTCTCGTGCTGGATACAACGCGCGAGTATCCCGTCTCCGACGACCTGAACCGGGTCGCCCTGGACGGTGAAGCCCTTCGCCACCACATTCATACGACGCTTGGTGTCGAGGTGGATGCCGGGGATGGAAAGACATCCCTCCGGACCGTCCTGTTCCTCCTCGTCCGGGAAGTCGACGACCGGGTTGACCAGGTGATCTGGACCGCCGTCGGACAGCTTGGGGCTCCAGACGAACACCCGGAGCCCGACACCGAGTTGAGGTGCCGCAAGCCCGGCCCCTCCGCTGTCGCTCAGCGTTTCGCGCAGGTCGCCGACCAGTGTGCGCAGTTCACCGTCGAAGTCGGTCACCGGCTTGGCCTGCTCTCGCAGAACCGGGTCGCCGAGCTTTCTGATCGGGATGACCGTCACGTGAATCTCTCCTCGTCCAGTATCTGGACCATCATCCACGTCGGGCGGACGACGCGTCACCCGCGCATAGAAAGCGGCGAGCGCTGCGGGGTCCCGCGGAGTCACCTGTTGGTATTGGTCGCCCATGTCGCGTCGTGGCCGTTGTAGATCACCATGTTGTCGTCGGCCTGGAGCACCAGCGTCGCGCCATCGTGGCCGAACGTTCCCGACGCCCAGACCGCGTTGTCGTTGACGTAGACGACCAGATTGCCGTCGGACTGGAACTCGGCGTGCGCACCGGCGTGATGCGTCCCGGTGGACCAGATTATCTTGCTGCTCGTGTCGCGCAGCACGAGGTCGCCGCCCGTCTGCATGGTCAACGCGAGGCGGTTCGTGCGAAGGGTCTTACCCGGGCCAATGCCGAACGGCGCATGCACTTCGAGCGCCCACGGATTCCCGCCCGACATCGGCCTCTCACCCGCCGGAACGCCCTTGCGGGCCGATTTACTCGACGGACCGCCCTTGGGGGCCACCTGGGCGCGAGATGAAGGCTTGCCGGAGGGCTTGGGCTCGGCGCTCTTGGAGGCCGCCGGTTTGCCCGTCGCGTGTGCGGAGGGTGTCGAGGTCGGGGTGGCCGACGGGGACGTGGAGGTGTACGCGCCCGGCGGCGGTTGCTGGCCGTTGCCGGGCAGCACCCTGGCGGCCGCCGCAGACGTGGGGTGTTTCTTGGCGTGGTGCGAGCCCGTGCCGATCAGCAGGATCGGGACCGCGAGCAGGACGGTCCCGCCGATCGCGACCGCGGCCAGCACGGGTTTCTTCGGCCGGTCCGGCGGCATCTCCTCGGCGTTCACCGCACGGATCCGTGGGGCGGCCGCCGTCGCGACGTCCGTGTCCGGGGCGGAGTCCTCATGCTCCTTCGCAGCCGACGGTGCGTCCTTCGGCTGCTCTTGGGTCTCGCCGGCCTTCTCCTCCTCGGTGCCGGCCTTCTCCTCCTCGGTGGCGGACCGGTCGTCCTCATGGGCCGGCTCAGCGCCAGCGGCCGGCGCCAGGTCTCCGGCCTCCTCGATGTCCGTCTCGGGCAGTTCCACCGGTCGGCGAATACCGAGCGTCTCCATGCGTTCGCCGGGTCCTGACTGCGAAGACAAGATCGCTCTCCTTAGGTCCGAATCAGATCGCGGGCGGCGCCGCGTCCAGCGGCGCGCCGGCCAGGCGCTGCGGGACGTCCCCGGTATCGGCGGTAGGCCGACCCGTCGCTAAGGCATACGAACCCCACCGTGTTCGGGTTCACCAACGGACGGCTCCATTTTCCGACTTCGAGACGACCCTGCCGAGCGCGGTCGAGGAGTTGGTCCGGCAGCGGGCCGAGCGTGAGCGCGCCTGAACACGGTCCCGACGATCATCGAAGTTTTTCGGCGAGGCTGTCGATTCCGCGTGCGCTGGTTCGTCGGTGGGGCGAACAACCCTTCCGGGCCGAAGACACGCCCGGTGGGAACCCCGCCAACGGGGACACTCGCAGGAGGTGGACATGCGGAACCTGATCGCCGCAATGAAGATTTCCCTCGATGGGAAGACGGAGGGACCGGAGGGCTACGCGGACTGGGTGGAAGCGTGGTCGGAGGACTACGGCCTGACAGCCCAAGTGGACGCGTGCGTGCTCGGCGGAGGCATGTATCCCGGCTACGAGCAGTATTGGACTGCGATACAGAATGAGCCGGACAAGCCCTACTGGCTCGGCGACGAGCCGCCGACGAAGGGCGAGATCGAATGGGCCCGCTTCGCCGCGCAGACCCCGCATTACGTGCTGTCGAACACCCTGACCTCGGCTCAATGGCCGACGACCAGCTTCGTCCGGGGACTCGAAGACATCGCTGCCCTCAAGCAGCAGCCCGGCAAGGACATCTACTTGATGGGGGGTGCTCACATCACGGCGAGCTTCATCGATGCCGGGCTGGTGGATGAGATCCGGCTCATCGTCTATCCGCTGATCGCCGGCAACGGAACGGCGCTCTTCGCGACGATGGAACGTCGTCGCGGGCTCGAACTACGGAAAGTTCAGCAGCTTTCAGATGGCCGCCTGAGCCTCATCTACAAAACCGGCTGACGGGCCAGGCCAGGTTCGCCGAACGAAGTTCTCCTTGAACACATCCGAAGGCGCCGCAACGGCCCGGCGGTTCGTTTGCCGGGCCGTCACGGCTTGGGCGGGCCGTTCGACGTTCGTGCGCTCGCAGCCGTTGGCGGGTCAGTAGATGTCGCGGACGTAGCGTTCGGTGGAGAGGCGTTTGAGGTAGGCGGTGGTCGCTTGTTCGGTGAGACCGCCATGGGTGGTGATGATGTCGCGGAGGGCCTTGTCGACGTCTTTGGCCATGCGCGAGGCATCGCCGCAGACGTAGAGGTGGGCGCCGTTCTCCAGCCAGGTCCAGAGCAGGCGGCCGTGTTCGCGCATGCGGTCCTGGACGTAGATCTTGTTGCGTTGGTCGCGGGAGAAGGCGGTGTCGAGGCGGTCGAGCGTTCCGTCCGCGTGGAGGGCGGTGAGCTCATCTCGGTAGTAGAAGTCGGTGGCTCGGTGCTGTTCGCCGAAGAACAGCCAGTTGGGGGCGGGGTGTCCTTGGGCGCGGCGGTGTTGGAGGAAGCCGACGAAGGGGGCGACACCGGTTCCGGGGCCGATCATGATCATGGGGGTGGCGGGGTCGGCGGGCGGCCGGAAGTGGAGGGAGGGCCGGACGTGGATGGGTATCCGGGTGCCGGGTTCGACGTCGGCGAGGAAGGCGGAGCAGACGCCTTTGCGGGCCCGGCCGAGGGGGCTTTCGTAGCGGACGACCGAGACCGTGAGGGAGACCTTGGTGGGGTCGGTGCGCGGGCTTGAGGAGATGGAGTAGAGGCGGTTCTGGAGTCGTTTGAGGACATTGGCCCATTCCTGGGCGGTCGCCTGGACAGGGTGCTCGGCGAGGGCGTCTACGGCTTGCCGCCCCCAGGACCACTGGGAGAGTTCGCCCTCGTTGCCTCGGCGGAGCAGTTTGAGCAGGAGTCGGTCCTCGTTGCGTTCGGCGAGGAACCTCAGGAGACCTGTTGTGATCTTCGTGATGTCGAGGTGCCGGTGGAGCGCCTCGTCGAAGGGGACGGTTCCGAGGTCGTCGAGGTCGACGGGGACCCGGGGGGCGATCCCGGTGAGGTCGAGCCATTCGGCGACGAGGCCGGGGTCGTTGACGGGCCGGACGCTGAGGGCGTCGCCGACCTCGTACGCGAGCGGGGTTTCGCTGAGGTCGAAGGTGAACTGCCGGACCTCTTTGCCTGCTCCGGCGAGGCTGAGGAGCCGGTTCTCGATGAGCGGGGCCATCACCGAAGCGGATGCGCCGCTGCGGTCCGGTGTGGATGGCGCCGGAGTAGCGGTGGCGGGTGCGGTGGTGGCTGCGACGGCGGAGTCGGTGAGCGATGCGAGGACCTGGTCGAGCCAGGCGGTGGCGGCGGTTTCGAAGTCGGGTTCGCAGTCGGTGCGCGGCGACAGGCGAGTGGCGCCGAGTTCTTCGAGACGCTGATCGAGCCGGCGGCCGTGGCCGCAGAAGTCGTTGTAGGAGGAGTCGCCGAGAGCCAGGACGGAGTAACGGAGGTGGTCGAGCCGGGTGGTGGTGGCGGCGAGGGCGTCCCAGAAGCCGCTGCCGTTGTCGGGCGCGTCGCCGTCACCGAAGGTGCTGGTGATGAGGAGGGCGTCGGAGGCGGGCAGGGCGGCAGGGTCGGCGTCGTCCATGCCGAGGAGAGTGACGCGGTACCCGGCGGCGGTGAGCTGCCCCGCCGCGGCGGCGGCGAACTCCTCGGCGTTGCCGGTCTGCGACGCCCACAGGACGGCGATCGGGTGGCCCGGGTCCGGCACCGGCTCGGCGGCGGTGAGCCGTTCGTACGGTGTGCCCGCGGAGGGAGGCGGAAGCCGGGAGAACCGCCCGGCCAGGACGCCGTCAACCCAGAGCGCCTGTTCGGGTCGCAGCGGGGCGGTGGCGGGCAGGACCGGGATGCCGGGCGTGCCGGACCGCAGTCCGGCGAGGAACCCGGCCAGGTAGTGCCGTTCGCGCTCGTCGAAGGCCGGCGGCAGGAGGTCCTGGACGCCGAGCAGGCTCGCGAGCGCCGCCCGGTCGTCGGCATCGGCCGCGGTGGTGGGCGCCGCTTGCGCCACGGGGGTGGTCTCGGCCGTGGCGGGCATCGCCTGTGCCACGGGCGTGGTCTCGGTGGTGGCGGGTATCGCGTGTGCCACCGGCGTGGTCTCGCTGGTGCCGGTCTCGCTGGCGACGGGTACGGCGGCCCTGGTGAGAGACACCGCGCAGATCTTGAATTCCGGCTGGAAGGACAGGGGGTCGACGGCGTCGTTGGTCACGGCGTTGACGCTGAGGTACTCGCCGAACAGGTCGTTCCAGTGGAACGGGGCGAAGCAGCATCCGGGGCGAACCCGGTCGGTGACGGCTGCGGGCAGGACGGCTTTGCCGCGGCGTGAGGCGACTTCGACGGGGTCGCCGTCACGGATGCCGAGGTCGCGGGCGTCGTCGGGGTGGACCTCGATGAACGGGCTCGGGTTGAGCTTGTTGAGTTTGTCGACCTTGCCGGTCTTGGTGAGGGTGTGCCACTGGTGCTGGAGGCGTCCGGTGTTGAGGGCGAACGGGTAGTCCTCGTCCGGCATCTCCTGGGCGGGCAGGTGCGGTCTGGGGAAGAACGCCGCGCGCCCGGTGGCGGTCGGGAACCTCGGGCGCCCGTCCTCGCCCAGATAGCGGATCGGGTTGCGGTCGGGGCCGCCGGGCGCGGCCGGCCACTGGACTGGTGTCTCACGCAGGCGTTGGTAGGTGACGCCGCGCAGGTCGTAGCCGGTCTTCGGGTTGTGGGCGCGTTTGATCTCTTCGAAGATCTCCTCGGCCGAGGAGTAGCCGAAGTCGTCGGCGTAGCCCATGGCGCAGGCGATGCGGGCGATGAGCCGCCAGTCGGCGGTCGCGTCGCCGGGCGGGTCGGTGGCGGGTTGGGCGAGGGTGAGGTTCCGCTCGCTGTTGATCAGGATGCCTTCGGTCTCGGTCCACAGGGCGCCGGGCAGCACGATGTCGGCGTAGCCGTTGGTCTCGGTGTCGGCGAAGACGTCCTGGGTGACGACGAGCTCGGCGGCTTCGAGGCCCTCGATCACCGTCTTGCGATTGGCGACCGAGGCGACCGGGTTCGTGCAGATGATCCAGCAGGCTTTGATGTGGCCCTCGGCCATCCGCTCGAACATCTCGATCGTGCCCTTGCCGACGCCGTCCTCGCGGAGGGTTCCGAGCCGAAGACCCCAAAGATCCTCGATGAAGGCGCGGTCCTCGGCGACCAGGACGGAGCGCTGGCCGGGCAGCCCGGGACCCATGTAGCCCATCTCGCGGCCGCCCATCGCGTTCGGCTGTCCGGTCAGGGAGAACGGGCCGCTGCCCGGGCGGCAGATCGCACCGGTGGCCAGGTGCAGGTTGATGAGCGCGTTGGTGTTCCACGTGCCGTGGGTGCTCTGGTTGAGCCCCATCGTCCAGCATGACATCCACTCGCCGGCCTCACCGATCCATCGCGCGGCCGTCCTGATGTCCTGTTCCGCGATGCCGGTGAGCTCGGCGACCGTGGCGGGCGGGTAGTCGGCGAGGAACTCCGGCATCGCCTCCCAGCCATCGGTGTGGGCATCGATGAAGTCCGGGGCGGTTTGACCGTTTTCGGCCAGGAGGTGCAGCAGCCCGTTCAGCAGTGCCAGGTCCGTGCCCGGCTTGATCGGCAGGAAGAGATCGGCCTTGTCCGCGGTCGCGCTGCGCCGGGGGTCGACCACGATCAGCTTCGCCCCTGCCTTGACCCGTTCCATCAGGCGCAGGAACAGGACCGGGTGGCAGTCGGCCATGTTCGAGCCGATGACGAAGAACAGGTCGGCCTTCTCGAGGTCCTGGTAGGAGCCGGGTGGCCCGTCCGCGCCGAGGGACAGTTTGTAGCCGGTGCCCGCGCTGGCCATGCACAGCCGCGAGTTCGACTCGATCTGGTTGGTGCCGATGAACCCCTTGGCCAGCTTGTTCGCCAGGTACTGGGCCTCAAGGCTCAGCTGGCCCGACACGTACAGGGCGAAGGCGTCCGGGCCGTGCTCGTCGATGACGGCGCGGAACCGGCGGGCGGTCTCGGCGATCGCCTGGTCGAGACCAGTGGGGGCCGGCTCGCCTTCTCGCTCGGCCCGGATCAGTGCCGTCGTCAGCCGCCCCGGTGCCGACAGCATGTCCGCGGTCGTCGCGCCCTTGGTGCACAGCCGTCCGAAGTTCGCCGGATGCTGCTTGTCGCCCGACGCCTTACGTACGGTACGTCGCCCGTCCGATCCGATCGCGACGTCGAGGATCATCCCGCAGCCGACGCCACAGTAGGAGCAGACCGTACGGACCTGCGCCTGCTTCGGCCGCGCGTTCTCCGCTGTCACAACGCCCCCCAACCACAGGTCGGCGTTGACCGTACGAGACGTCCGTAACGCGGGCGTGACGTCGAGCGGCACCCGATGTTTCACCTCCCGCACAACGCCCCCGAAGGGGAGTTGCCACCACAAATCGTCTGGACGCAGTGGGCTTCGACCGGTACGCGCGGCGGCGGTCGTTGACGGAGACAGCGCCGCCGGCGCCGCGGCGAGGGCTGTGAGCAGGCGGCGAGGCGATGAGAACATGAGGGCGCCCGTGTGCGCAGATCTTAGGATTCGTCCCGCATCCACCTCGTAGCTGCGGTGGTGATCGCGCTTTTCGCCTGGATTGTGCGGGCATAGGGTGACCGCCGTGACGATGTTCCGGATCGGTCGCTGTGATCAAGTCCACCAACGTCGTCGTGGAGATCCCTCAACGCCCGGGGGAAGCTGAAAAGGAGAACCAGTGATCGAACGTCTGCCCCGGCTCGGCCGCGTACTGCTCGCCACCGCGTTGGGCGCGAGCCTGACCGTGTCGGCGGCGTGCGGCAGCACCGACGACAAGAAATCCTCCACATCGGGGAAGAGCGGCGGTAAGACCCTGTTCGTGTTCGCGGCGGCGTCGCTGACCGGAACCTTCACCACGCTCGGGAAGACCTTCGAAGCCTCCCACCCGGGAGTGAGGGTGAAGTTCAACTTCGGCGGCAGCTCCACGCTCGCCCAGCAGATCACGCAAGGTTCACCGGCCGACGTGTTCGCCGCCGCGAGCCCGGCCACGATGAAGACGGTGACCGACGCCAAGGCCGCTGCGGGGGAGCCGAAGGTCTTCGTCCGCAACCGCCTGGAGATCGCCGTGCCGCCGAGCAACCCCGGCAAGGTGAAGACGCTCAAGGACCTGACAAACCCCAAGCTCAAGGTCGTCGAGTGCGCGCCTGAGGTGCCGTGCGGCGCGGCCGCGGCCAAGGCCCTGGCGGCCGCGAAGCTCAAGGTCAAGCCCGTCTCACAGGAGCAGGACGTCAAGGCGGCGCTCAGCAAGGTCCAGCTGAACGAGGCCGACGCCGCGCTCGTCTACCGCACCGACGTCAAGGCCGCGACCGGGAAGGTGACCGGCATCGACTTCCCCGAAGCCGCCCAGGCCATCAACGACTACCCGATCGCCGCCCTCGCCAAAGCCCCCCAGCCCGCACTGGCCGGGGAGTTCGTCCAGCTGATCCTGTCCGACCAGGGCAAGAGCGTCCTGACCCAGGCCGGATTCGAGTCCCCCTGACCGCATGTCTCGGGAGGGACGGCACACGTCCCTCCCGAGCCCACCGCACAGAAGTTGCGGCGATCGCGCCGGTAGACCTCAGCTCAAGCAGAGGTTGTGTCGTCGACCGGTGATGCCACTGCCGACCATGGTGGAGACGCATGGGCCTGGAGGGCGTCCCGCCCGGGGCATGAGGGCAGCGGCCGGTGGGCACGTCCTGCAGGGCTTGCCTCTTGTGGCAGCGATATCGAGGTGAAGGGGGCACCGATGCGGCTGAGCGCACGAAACCAGATTCCGGCCCGGGTCACGGGGGTCACCACGGGTGAAGCCATCGCGAACGTGGAACTGGACGCAAGGGGAGTACGGCTGGTCGCCTCGATCACGGTGGAGGCCGCCCGCGAGCTTGGACTCGCCGAGGGCAGCGAGGTCACCGCGGTGATCAAGGCCTCCGACGTGGTCGTCGCCGTGGACGGATAGGCCGCAGCGATCCGGCACGCAGCCGAACTCACCACGAGGTCGGTGGAGCTACCGCAGGATCGCCGGGGAACGCAGGGGCGCGCCGTCGACGGTGTGGGCGATCGTGAAGAAGGCCGGGATCGACCCGGCGCCCCGCAGGTAAGAGCCCGAGCTTCACCTTCTGGAGTAAGTCACGCGCCGAGGGCGTGGACGATGAGCTCGGCGACCGCGTCGGGATCGACGTGCTGGCCGGTGAGATGCTGGAGGCCCTCCTGGTAGAGCAGGACCGTGGCGAACGTGGCCGCGGCGGCCTCGAGGCGTGCGGCGTCACCGCGGCTGCCGGGCAGGGTGAGTTCGAGCGCGCTGCGGGCGCGGCGTACGACCTCGGCGTTGACCCGTCTGAGGCGCTCACGGGCCGAGCCGTGCGTGTCGGCCTCGCGGAAGAGAATGCGGCGCATGGTCGGCGAGGCCCGCAGCGGAAACCGCCGCGCGAGCCCGGACAGCGCAACGGCCGGGTCACCGTGCGCGGTCTCGTCGTCGGAGACCTCCTCGACGAACGTTCGCTCGTCGATCAGTGCGGTCAGGACGTCGATCTTCTGCGGGAAGTAGTGGAAGACCAGCCCCTTGGGGACCTTGGCCCGCTTGGCGATCACCGCGGTGGAGGAGCCGTTGTAACCGGCCTCCGCGAAGAGCTCCTCGGCGGCGTCGAGGATCCGGGTGCGTGCATCGGCGGATACGTCATGTGACCGTCTCATTCGCCCTCCCGGCGCTATTTCGTGGAACCGCCGAAAAGAGTCGCGGCCCCTGGGCGGGAGCGCCCAGGGGCCGTCTCGGGGCCTTGGGTTACGTCGCCGCTGACGTGCTCCGAACCTGGATCGCGTCCCACACGCCGACGATAGTCGCGACACCGCCGGCGATCCATGCCGTCCAGGCCGCAGCGTCCGAACCGGTGAATCCGAAGGCCCACGGCGAGACGAAGATCAGCGCCGCGAAGGCCGTTGTCGTCCACGGCAGAGGACCCGCCGCCGACAGGAGCGCGTACAGACCCGAGAGCGTGAGCAGGGCGCCGAGCACCATGAGGGGCTGCTTGCCCGCGTTGTCCGCCCACAGGCCGGGGGCGAGCAGTACGGCGAGTCCGGCCAGGAACGCGACCGCGTTCTGCCACGTGATTTTGCCCATTGGGCCGCCTCCGGGAGATTCGATGTGGAGGTCTTGTCCCTTCAAGAATTCCCTGACTGACCGCCCGGTCAATCGAGATCGGGTGGACATATGAGAGAGGTGAGAAAGATAGCTTTGTATGGCTAAATAGTGCTACGAGCCAGGGATGCCGACCCGGTCAAGGTCGGATCAGCACCTTGAGCGCCTCGCGGGAGTCCATGGCCCGGTATCCGTCCGGAACGCCGTCCAGCTCGACGGTGCGATCGAACACCCGGCCGGGGTCGATCACGCCGTTCAGGACGTCGGGGAGCAGTTCCTCGATGTACGCCCGGACCGGCGCGAGCCCCCCGGTGAGCGTGACGTTGTGGGCGAACAGGACGTCGCGTCCGATCGGCTGGTCGGCGTACTGTGGCACGCCCACCCGGCTGATCACGCCGCCGGCGCGTACGACGCCGACCGCGGTCTCGTAGGCGGGCAGGTGCCCGACGGCCTCCAGCACAGCATGGGTTCCGTCGCCGCAGGTCAGTTCACGCACCCGGGCGATGCCCTCCGCCCCGCGTTCGGCGACGACGTCGGTCGCGCCGAACTCCCGGCCGAGGTCGGTGCGCTCCTTGTGCCGGCCCATCAGGATGATCCGCTCGGCACCCCGTCGCCGGGCGGCCAGCACCGCGCACAGTCCAACCGCGCCGTCACCGATCACCGCGACGGTCGTGCGTGGACCGACGCCGGCGGTGACGGCGGCGTGGTGCCCGGTGCCGAGGACGTCCGACAGCGTGAGCAGGGCGGGCAGCAGGGCGGAATCCTCGCGTACGGGCAGCTTCACCAACGTGCCGTCGGCGTGGGGCACCCGCACCGCCTCCGCCTGTCCGCCGCCCGCGTCGCCGGAAGCCCAGAACCCGCCCTGCGGGCAGGAGGTCTGCAGTCCTTCCCGGCAGAACGCGCACGTGTTGTCCGAGTAGGCGAACGGCGCGATCACCACGTCACCCCGGCGCAGTGTCGAGACCTGCGAGCCCACGTCCGCCACCACGCCGAGAAATTCGTGACCCATCGGCCGGCCCTGCGTCGTGGCCGGCATCTGACGGTACGGGTGCAGGTCGCTGCCGCAGACGCAGGCTCGCAGGACCCGCACCACGGCGTCGGTGGGCCGTCGCAGCGTCGGGTCGGGCAGGTGCTCGACGCGTAGGTCCCGGGCACCGTACATCACTGCCGCTCGCATGCTGTCCTACCTCCGGGTTTCCGGGCTCAGTGGGCGTCGAGGGCTTCGGCGAGGCGAACCGGCAGCCGCGCCTCGGGCGCGGCACCGGTGAAGGCGTCGAAGAGCACCCGCAAGCAGCGCTCGTACCAGTGCAGGCCCGGTGGTCGTCCGGATTCGAGGCGGTCGAACACGAGGTGGTAGACGTGGCGCATCCAGTCGCGGTAACGCGCGGCCGGCGAGCCGTCCGGGACCGGCCATCTGGCGGTGATCGTGCCGTAGGCGTCGTAGAACATGCGGTGTACTTCGACGTCGCCGAGGACTGCCGTCGTCGCACTCGCCACGTCGGCGATGCGATGGTAGACGACGGTCGGCCGGGTCAGGTGTGCCATCCGGTAGCGGTGGTCGACCACCAGCCGCTGCCACATGTCCCAGTCCTCCTCCACCCGTAGGTCTGGGTCGAAGCGCGCGCCGATCCCGCGTACATCCCGGCACACCACGGCCGATGTCGCGATGAAATTGGTGACGTTCAGGAAGTCGATGTGCAGAGGCAGGTTGAAGGCGACCGGGTGTGCCGACACGTCGATCTGCTCCGGGCGTACCCGGCGGGCTGCCACCACGGCTGAGGTGTAGACGATGTCGGCGCCTGACTCGAGCCGGTCGAGCGCGGCCCGCAGATGCCCGTCCAAGAAGAGATCGTCGTCGTCGAGGAAGGCCGTGTATCGGCCGCGTGCCTGGTCGATGGCGGCATTGCGGGCCGCGGACGGGCCCCGGCCGGGCTCGTGGGGGACGAGTCGCGCGCCGAACTCCGCCGCGATCGATGTCACATCCGTGCTCCCGTCGTCGGCGACCAGCATCTCGACGCCGTCGAGGCGTTGGTCGGCCACGCTCTTCAGCGCCCAGCGCAACGCCGCCGGCCGGTCCTTTGTGGGGATGACGACGGACACCTCGACCTTCATGTGGCCTGCCTCTCCTGGTCGGCGGGTGACGGTGCGACGGCGCGGGGGGCGTCGGCGCCGACTGCGGTCAGCAACAGCACCGGCAGCACGAGCGCGACGGTCAATCCGTACGCCTCGGTGATCGCGCCGATGATGACCGGCCCGGCGAGCACGCCCGCGTACGAGACGGTCGTGAATCGAGCGATGGCCGGGCCGACCGCGCCGTGGCCTCGCCCGAACTGCTCGCCGACCGCGCTGATCAGGACTGGCAGCAGCACCGACAGACCCAGGCCGCAGACGCCGAACGCCA
The DNA here is from genome assembly GCF_054775715.1 of Actinoallomurus acanthiterrae. Taxonomy (NCBI): domain Bacteria; kingdom Bacillati; phylum Actinomycetota; class Actinomycetes; order Streptosporangiales; family Thermomonosporaceae; genus Actinoallomurus; species Actinoallomurus acanthiterrae. Next base: position 2,667,502 of record NZ_BAAHCO010000001.1, read on the forward strand.
GCGCCGAGGCCGGGGGCGACGGCACGAGCAGGGCGGCGCCGAGCGCGGCCGCCGCACACCAGGCCCCGGTACGCAGCAGGCCGCCCTTGCTCCAGCGTGTTCGCAGGGGGTCGCCGCGAGCTGGCCGGCGGCCATCGCCGCGCTCAGGGCGAGGTAGGCGATGGAGGCGAATGCGGACGAGGTCCCCCGCTCGTCGGTCATGAAGACGGCGCCCCAGGTCAGGGTCGCGCCTTCGGCGAGGGCGCACGCAGCGCCGAGAAGACCGAGCCGTACGAGGCGGGGCCGCCACCTGGTGCGTACCGGGCGGTCGGCGGGAGCGCCACGATCCGTCTCCGCCGGAAGCAGCGCGCGAATCGCGACCACCGATCCCATCACGAGCAGTAAGCCGACCGCGGTGAGATGCGCCCGCGGTGAGATCCCGGCAGCGGCGGCGCCCCCGGCGCCGGCCGCACCCGCGATCGCGCCGGCACTCCAGGCGGCATGGAATCCACTGAGCACCGGTCGTTCGAGCACGCGCTCCACGGTGACGGCATGGCCGTTCATGGCGACGTCGAGCGCTCCGACCGTCAGCCCGAAGACGGTGAGCGCGGCCCACAACCCGCCGCTGCCTGGCGCCATGGTCGCGGCGGCCGGTAGTAGCGGCAGCCCTATGACGCTGGCGCGCAGCAGCGACACCGTGCCCATGCGAGCGGTGAGACGGCCGCACGGGTACATGGCGAGGATGGCGGCGCCGGCGACCACGAAGGAGGCCAGGCCGATGTCGCGGTCGGTCAGCGCCAGCGCGTCTCGTACGTCGGGCGTCCGGACGAACCACGACGACAGGGTGACCCCGCTGGCGAAGAAGCACCAGGCCGTCGCCGCGCGAGCAGTCGGTGCTCGCATGCCTCGCCCTTCCGGTCGGTCCTGCCGTCCCATGCCGGGAAGTCCGGAATGGCTCAGGGCGCGCCGCGAATCAAACAAGCGCTGGTGCGCACGCGACCCGATAGGCAATCGGTGAAATACGGTAAGTAATGAAAGATGATCAATACATTGACCGACACCGTAACTCTTTCAAAACCTTTCGTCAAGGCTCGGATTGCCGAGTAAACACAGGGGTCGACGACGGCAGATTCTTGTGATTGTCAGGCCCTGGTCGCGGCAGTACTCTGTCGGATAGTTGGCCCCCAGCAAGCTTCTCGGCACACTCCTCCAAAGCGGAACGTGAGGTCATTCATGCCCACAGCTTCTACAGACGGGACATTTTCGGACCTGACACCGATGGCACGACGAGCTCTTCGCATCGTAAATGTCTCGCCCGATGCGTTCGCATTCACGGATCTGACCAAAACCAAAATCGGCGGCGACCAGAATCGCTTTTTCCGGCTTTTCACGCCGGTGAAGCGGGAGCGGATGCGGCTTCCGACGTCCCTGCCGGAATTCCGCGCCTTACGGCACTATGCGCCCTTGTCGGACAGCCCCGTCACCACGGCGAGCCACCTGGGCGGGCACTGGACCGACTACAACCTCGCCGCGATCACCCAGGTGGCGGCGTGCAACTTCCGGTGTTCCTACTGCTACGTCGACTTCCGCCACCTCGCCGGCGCGGACTCCTTCACCGCCGGGCCGGGCGAGCTGGTGGACGAGTTCGTCGCCCTGCGCACGGCCCTGGCCGCCCGTGGACAGCACCTGGCGATTCTGCGGATCAGCGGCGGGGAGCCGCTCCTGGCCCCACGTCTGCTGATCGGCGTGTACGACGAACTGGTGCGCCGGCGCATGCTGGACAGCTGCATCCTCAAGGTGGAGAGCAACGCGAGCATGCTCCCGGCGACCGTCGCGGGACTGGACGAGGCGGACCGGGCCCGGCTCGCTGCCGTCGCGCCCCACATCACGCTGCACGTCACCATTCATGCCCGGCCGGGCACCCACGATTGGGACGACATCGTGCGTGGGCTCGGCGTGGCCGTTCGGTTGGGCTTCGACCTCTATCCGGCGATCGGGGGCGCCGACTGGCCCGAGGCCGACATGCGGCACCTCTACACCGTGCTCGCCGGCATCGCGCCGGGATTGCCGCTGCGCCTGGCAGTGCGACCGTTCAACCTCACGTACGCGATGCTCCGGGACCGGCGTAACCTGCCACGGCTGGGCGAGGGCAATGACCCTCCGTCGTCAGTCTGGGAGGGAATCCTGCGAGAATCCGCTGGTGTCGAATACCTCGCGCGGCCCCGGCACGAGATCGCCCTCAATCCCGCCGTTTAGGAGGCCGCCTGATGGTCACCCGGATCGCTCTGCCCAGCAGCACAAGCCGCATTCACAGTTCCCTATTAGGAATTATCCGTGACGCCATCGACCGTCCGGACCTCACCTTTAACATGCGCAACCTTCACCTGCCGATCTCCGACGACTATGAGCTGATCCTGTGTCGCGGCACCGACGTGCCCACTGTGATCGGGAATGGCGCCGCCGACATCGGCATCACGGGATACGACATGGCCGTGGAGTGGTCCCTGGAACACAATCTGGACCTCGAAATCCGCTCACTGCCGTCGCGAACCTCGTTCGTCACCTTCGCCACCGTTTCCGGACGCACCGTAGAGCGCATTTACACCGAGTACTGGAACCTGACAAAGGCATGGCAGGCGACGTCCAGCCGCTGGGCCGACGCCGAACTGGTACGCCTACACGGCTCCTCGGAGGGCGTGATCCGTACGGACGAGCGCTCCGGTGGGGTGCTGCTGGTGACCAGCGGCGTGACCGCCGAGGTCAACGGCCTCGACGTGACGATGCCGTTGATGGCGACCGACGCGGTGGTCGTCCGCCCGAAGGGGAGCGATCATCGGATCGGCAAGATCGATCCCGCCGCGCTCCCGGCGCTGGGCATGCCGACCTTCGTACCGAGCCGATGACCTGGGTCACCGCAGGCCGGCCGGGTCATCTGGGCAGCCGTCGCGCGGCGCGGTACGCCGAGTGGGACGCCCGGTACGGATCCGGGAACTGGCGGCTGCGGTGGCGGGTAGGCCCGATGCTGCATGAGCGGGCGGCGGCCGTGGCACTGTACGAGGACGCCTACGTCGCCCGTCTCACCGGCGATCCCGAACTGCTGAAGACGCTGGTGTCGACGGCCCGCGACGTATGGGACCACGAACCCGCCGACACCGCGTCCGGCCTCGACTACACGATCCAGCGCGGCAACTCGACTCACCTGCAGGACATCGCCGTGCGCCGGGCGCTGGTACGGCTCGGAAGCTGGTTCGCCGGCTCCGAGCTGATCCGCCTGCGCCGGCCCTCGGACGCTTCCAACGGGGTCGCGGCGCGGCTGGGCAGCCAACTGGACTCCGGCTTGGTGCCATTCCACCGGCCGGACCTCATCGCCCAGGACGAACTGCCCGGCTGGTGGCAGCCGGGCAGCGTGGAGAGCTTCTACCAGTCCAACCGCGTCCTGCAGCACCGCACCGGCACCGCGGCGGCGTGGTCCATGCCCGGCACGCTCGCCGACCGGCCGCTGGACCCCGATCTGCGGGCACGACTCGACTTCCTGGTGGAGGCGCACCGCCTGACCGGCATCGACCGGTTGAACCGCCTGGTGACGGACGCCCGCAGCGAGTCGAGTGCCGAGCACAGCTGGCACCTCGGTCTCATGGCGACGGTCCTCGGCCCGGTGCTGGCATCGGGGCTCGACCATGGGCGTGTCGCCACCATGCTCGCCATCCACGACCTGGTCGAGATCGAAGCGGGGGACGTGCCGATCTACGATGCCGGCGGCCGCTCCGATATCGCGGCGCGCGAGGCGGCTGCGGCGGCCCGCATCTTCGGTCGCCTGCCGGCCCCGCAGGCAGCGGACCTGCATGCGCTGTGGCACGAGTTCGAGGCGGCCGAGACCGCGGAGGCCCGCTTCGCGAAAGCGATCGACCGCCTTCAGCCCGTGCTCCTGCATTGGGCCGGTGACGGCCAGGTATGGCGTCGCCGCGGGACCAGCGCGGCGGAGGAGCGCCGTGTCACGTCCTCGATCCAGCGGAACTGGCCGGAGCTGTGGCCGTTGACCGAAGCGCTGATCGACGACGCCCGGGCGCGGGGCATGCTGGCAGGCTGACGTACTCCGCTCCCGCCCGGAGGGTAAGGGCGGCGCAAGAGCGTTGAGTTGCTCGTCGGTCCCGGAGCGTGGTCCGGCGCTTGCCGAGTTTCACACGTACGTGCGCGAGATCGGCGCCGTACCGGTGCCTCGTCAGTCCTGCGTGCGCTGACCGGTGTTGAGGTCGGGGCGGTCTCTCAGCTGCCGGCGGGAGGAGATTCCCAGTTTGCGGAAGATGTTGCGCAGGTGGGCGTCCACCGTACGGGGGCTGATGAACAGGCGGGCGGCCACCTCGTTGGACGTCGCGCCGGTGGCCACCAGGCGGGCTATCGACATCTCCTGCATGGTGAGCTGGTCGTAGGTGTGGTCGGATCTGCTGCGCGCCTTCTCGCCGGTGGCGCGGCGCAGGACCAGCGCGTCGCCCCGGCCGGCGCGCGCGGCGCCGAGCAACTCGTCGAGTCGCCGGGTCTCGGCCTGCCTGCCGACGAGCAGGTCCCGGGCCGACGTCCGCAGGCCCCGTACGTTAGCGACTCCTTCCGGCACAAGTCGCCCGTACGGCAGTCGCGGGCCGGTCTACGTAGTGTTCGCCGACGCGATGGCGTGCCCGGCCGCGGGATGGTCGCATCAGCCCTTCGCCGGGCCGGGGAAAGCACTGACATCCCACCGTCGACCCGCGAGCACGTCTCGCGCCGTCGACGGCCGTGCCGGCCGGCGGAACCCGAACACACGACAAGAGGAGAGACCCGATGATCTACCACGGCAACCGGATCAAGGTCAGGGAAGGCGTCGACCCGGTCCGGGTCGAGGAGGCGCTGGAGAGCCTGCATGAGCAGGGCCGGGCGATTCCGGCGGTGCGGTCGTTCATCGTCGGCCACGAGTCCGGCACCGATTTCGACTGGGGCGCGATCTTCATCTTCGATGACCTGGACGGCTACTGGGAGTACCTGGTCCACCCGGCGCACGCCAGGACCGAACGGCTCGGCATCCCGCTGATGGCGAAGTTCGAGACGTACGACATCACCGACGATGACGTCCCCGACTTCAGCGCCAAGGTCGCGGAGCTGCAGAAGCGCCACTACGAGACCGACCCGGAGCTGGTGAGGCTGATGGCAGACCTGCCGTCCCACACCGGCAGCAGTGCCCTGGCACAGGACGGCTGACGGACCCGTTCGCCGCTCTTGACCGATCGCCTGAGATCTCGTGAGGAACACGCCATGACAAGCACCGTCACCACCCGCGCCACCGAGGTCGTCCTGCCGGACGCGGTCGAGCCGAGCGGTCGGGAAGTGCGGACCCGAGACCTTCCCGCGCCGGGCACGGGAAAGGTCATCCTGCGGATGGACGCGACCGGCGTCTCGTTCGCCGAACAGCAGATGCGGCGCGGCAAGTACTACAACCAGCCGCCGTACCCCTTCGTGCCCGGCTACGACCTGGTCGGCACGGTCACCGCCATCGGGCCCGGTGTGGCCGCGGGGATCAACGGCCGCCGGTTCGCCGCGGTCACCAAGATCGGTGCGTGGGCCAGCCACGTACTGCTCGACGCCGAGGATCTGGTGCCCGTGCCGGACGGCGTGTCCGCGGCCGCCGCCGAGACGGTGGTGGTCAACGGGATCACCGCCTGGCAGATGCTGCACCGGCTGGCCGAGGTCCGTTCCGGGAACACCATCGTGGTGCTGGGCGCCAACGGCGGCGTCGGCTCCACGCTCGTGCAACTGGCCCGGCACGCCGGGATCACCGTGATCGGCACGGCGTCCGAGCGCCACCACGAGACCGTGCGCAAGCTGGGCGCGACCCCCGTCGACTACCGCGCCCCGGACATGTACGAGCGGATCGCCTCACTCGCCCCGGACGGCGTGGACGCGGTGTTCGACCACGTCGGCGGCGCCGGGCTGAAGCGGTCCTGGCAACTGGTGCGCAAGGGCGGGACGCTGGTCTCCTACGGAACCGCGGCGACGAAGGACGAAGAGGGCAACTCACAACTGCCGATACTGAAACTGTTCGGGCAACTGAAGATGTGGAACGCCTCGCCCAACGGCAGGAACGCGTACTTCTACAACTTCTGGGCGGGCCACCGTCACCTGGCGTCCTTCCGGCGCCGGCTGGCCGACGACCTCACCCAGGTGTTCCAGCTGCTGGCCGAGGGCGTGCTCACCCCGCAGGTCGCCGCGGAGATCCCGCTGGTCGACGCCGCCTCGGCATTGGTCCTCGCCGAGTCCCGTACGGTCGCGGGAAAGGTCATTCTCGTGCCGGGAGCGTAAGCGTGGTCTGAACCGGTGTGGGGTGCGGAAACAGGCATCGCGGGTCCGGATCCAGCGCCGCCGCGGGGTGGATGGACATCGCCACCGGGAGCTCTCCTGAGCCGCGCCGACGCATGACCCCTCTTCACGTCCGGCGGCGCGTCCGGCGGCGATGCTTGGGAGGGGACTGCTTTTGCGGGGGCTTCTTACGGGTGGGTTGTTGCTGGGGCGCGCGGCCACGGGAGCTGTTCGGGGTGCGGCCGCGGACGATGCCGATCAGTTCCTCCATGAGGTCGGTCGTCGCGGCCTCGAGCCAGGCCAGGCCGATCTGGGACTGGGGGGCGTCGGTCACGGCGCGGTAGGTGAGGTCTTTGCGGTGGTGGAGGCGGGCCAGAGACTGAGGGAGCAGCAGGACGCCGGCCCCCGTCGCCACCAGCTCGACCGCGTCCGCCGTGCTCTTGGGACGGGTGAAGGCAGGCTGCCCGGGGCGGTCGACCCAGGCCAGGACCTCGTCGAGCGGCTCGAACACATCCTCGTCGGCGAGATCGGCAAGCTCCACCTCCTCGACCGCGGCCGCCGCGTGATCCTTCGGCACCACCACCACGGTCGTCTCCAGGTACAGCGGGATCACGTGGAGGGCCTCGCGGTCGACGGGCAGGCGCACGAACGCCGCGTCCACGCCGCCGTCCCGCAGCAGGGGGACAGCCTCGGCGGCGGGCACCTGGACCAGCCGAAGCGGCACCTCCCGCACCCGCTCGGCCCACACCCCGGCCCATTTCCCGGGCGTCACCCCCGGCGCGTACGCCAGCCGGAACTCACCCTTGCTCACTTTCTCAGCCTAGCCGCGTCCAGACGGCTCCCTTCCGCTGGCTACCCTTGCTGTCATGAGCACGTCCAAGGCGAAGACCCCGCAGACCATGAAGCCGGCGACCGCGGCCAAGAAGCTGGGGATTCTGCTGTCGGCAGCGCCCGCCGAATTCCAGGAGGGCGTCGTCTCCCGGGACGAGCTGAACGCGCTCCAGGCCGATCCGCCCTCTTGGCTCGCCGACCTGCGTCGCGAGGGCCCCCACCCCCGCCAGGTCGTCGCCGCCAAGCTCCGCGTCTCCGCCTCGGGCCTGGCCCGCGCCGGCATCACAGGCCCCCTCACCACCGCCGAGATCGAGACCCTGAAGGCCGAAAACCCCGACTGGCTGGAACGCGAGCGGACCATCCAAACCGGGGTCCGCAAAGAGGAGCTCCGCCTCAAGCAGCAGCGCGCCAAGGCCTGACCCAGGGGAACAAGGCAGGACTCTGCAGCTGGACGGCCCGACCAACCTGCCCAAGCGGGGTTATCGGCCTGGATCAACCTTGTGCGATCTGTCGTCCTCGGTCACCTCCGAAGGGCGCCTGACCTGGTCATGGCAGATCCCACCTGAACCGTGGCACAGCCGGTCCGCGTAGTGACACCGTCAACCGCCCTGCTCAGACGAGCCTGGACGACCGCCCACATATGGATCGAGCACTGGGACGACGACGTCGTGAAGGTCTCCCGGATGCCCGTACCCACCGACCTCCGCGACCGCCCTGCATGGCCGGCGTCCGTCCTAGGGTAGGCGGCGGTTCGCGGCCCGCGAGGTACGGACCGCGAGCGACCTGACGCGCCCTCAGGACGGGAGCCCGATCACGTGGAAACGGCACCGAGAGCCCGCACGACGAGCTACGCCGAGTGGGCGCCTCCGGCGGAGTTCGCCGCGGATGTGCGGTGCGTGTGGTGGTCGTCCTTTGGGGGCACCGCGCCGATTCTTCCCGACGGGCATCTCGATCTCGTGGTGGGAAACGGCCGCGTGCGCGTCGCCGGACCGGACACGGCGGCGGCCGCCAACGACTCGCCAGAAGGTCTGGTCGTCCACGGCATTCGGTTCCGCACCGGGCGGGCGCGCAGGATCCTCGGCGTGCCCGGCGGACGAGCTGCGCGATCTCCGTGTCGATCTCGAAGACCTGTGGGGCGCGGCCGGGCGACGAACCTCCGAGTGGCTGATCGACGACCCGGAACGGCTGCTCGACCTGGTCAGGGATCGGTTGACTCGGACGGCGCCGGGCCCGGACCGGCAGATCGACGGTGCCGTGCGACGCCTGACCGCGGACCGGCCGCGCGTCGCGGATCTGCACGATGAGGTCGGTCTGTCACAACGGCAGCTGCGGCGCCGCTTCACCAGCGAGGTGGGCTACGGGCGGCGACGTTCCTGCGCATCGTCCGGCTGCAACGCGCCCGGCACCTCGCCCGCGAGCGTCCCCTGGCCCGTCTCGCGGACATCGCGTCCGGCGCCGGCTACGCCGACCAGGCGCACATGTCACGCGAAGTCAGGAACCTCACCGGGATGAGCGCCCGCGCCCTGTTGCGTGGCCGATCTGTTCAAGACGGCTCGTAGGGACCGCTCCTAGGCTCGGCCGCATGGCAGTGAACATCGAGGCCGCTCGGACCTTCATCCGCACCAACGCCCGGATCGTCGAGCGACGGCTTGCGGAGTTCTGCCTCGACGGGGAGGAAACCGCGGCACCCGCCGCGATCGCCGGACTCGAGGCGTACCGCAACGGCGACGGCGGATTCGGTCATGGACTCGAGCCGGACGCGCTCGCTCCCGAGAGCCAGCCGCTCGCCGTCGATTCCGCCTTCGACATCCTCGGCGACATCGCCCGCACGACGTCGAACCCGGCGACCCGGACGCGGGCGGCCGATGCCGTCCGCGCCACGATGCCCTACCTGGCCAGCATCTCGAGCCCGGATGGCGGGCTGTCGATCGTCTTTCCCACGGTCGCGGCACACCCGCGCGCCGAACACTGGGGCGATGGGGTCTTCGCTCCAGGGCTCAACCCGACGGCCAAGATCGTAGGCGTCGCGCGCGAGCTGGGGATCGAGCATCACTGGCTGGACCGGGCCGCGACCTTCTGCCGCACGGCGATCAACACCCCCGGCTCGGTCGGCGACGCGCACAGCGCCCTCTGCGTCCTGCCGTTCCTCGAGACGGACACCGACCACGACTGGGCGGCCAAGGCGTACCACGACCTGCGAAGCCGGATCACCGAACTCCCGCTCTTCAAGGAGATGCCCGGCCCGGACTACGGACTCTCCCCGCTCGTCTTCGCCCCTTCCCCGGACAGCCCGCGTCGCGAGCTGTTCTCGGACGAGTCCATCGCGGCCCACCTGGACGACCTGGCCGCCACCCAGCACGACGACGGCGGTTGGCCCCTCGCGTGGGCGCCGCCGGGCCACGCCTCGGTCCTCGCCTGGCGCGGCGTCGTGACGCTGCACGCCCTGCGGGTACTGCGTGCCTACGGCCGCATCCCGGCTAGTCGCATCCGAGGGTGCGGCCGGTGTTGAACACCCAGTTTCCGTAGTTGTCCTTCATTCCGAAGTGGAAGTCCTTGCACAGCGCACCGTAAACGTCGGAGATCTGGATCGGGCCGGCGAAATACAGGTAGTAGCCGTTGTCCCAGATGGAGCCCGTTCCGTAGCCGGGCACGTCGGTGATCCCATCGGACATCCACTTGTTCATGCCGTAGTAGCGGCCTTGCGCAACGAGCATTGTGCAGACGCTGCTCGAGTATTCGTATACATAGCCGACCGCGGCGAGGCTCCCCGACCCGTCATAGAAGTTGTAGGTCTGGTGGCCATAGGAACCAGACGGGCAGCCGGATGCGGCCGAGGCGGGGGTGGCTGAGCCGCCTACTGCGGCGAGCGCGGCGGCGGTCATGGCGAGCGCGGCGAGCCCGGAGGTAAGCCGAACCTTCACAGTGCATCTCCTTGCGTCGTGCCCGGCAGGGGCGGGCGTCGTGGATGGCCGGTCGGCCGGGCGAACGGGGGTGCCCTTTCAATGGGGGGTGGAGCAGGCGGCAGAGGACAACGCCGCAGCCCCCTGAGCAGCCGACCGAACAGATTTAGCGATTGGGCCACTCGGCCGGCTCGGTTGATTTCCACTGCGCGATGATCCACGCGGAAACGCAGCGGTCACTCCCGGTCGTTTGGCAGGCTCATCACGTGGGTCTGGCCACCTCCCCTGGTCGCCTCAAGCACGGAATCCGAAGGCACGCTCCGCACGCATTGCCTGCCCACTGGTCTTCGGTGAGCCCCGCTACGGTGACGCTAGGGATACGGGTCCGTCGGCCGTCCTAGATTCGTCCTAGTGCGAGGTCGGCCGGGGGATCGGCGCTGGTCGTCACGTGCCGGGGGGAGCATGAGATTCGGCGTGCTGGGGCCGTTACACGTGCAGATCACCAGGCGCGAGGTCCGGCTTGACGGGCTGCGGCAGGCCAAGATGCTGGCCGCGCTTTTGGCCGACGCCAACAACCTCGTCGCCACCGAACGGCTCGTCGCGGTGATGTGGGACGGGAAAGCACCCGCCACCGAGGTCCGTCAGGTCCAGGACGCTGTCTCCGGGCTGCGCCGCAACCCCTGCCGCAGACGCCACGGTTGAACGCCATCTGCGAACGCGTCATCGGAACCCTCCGCCGCGAACTCCTGGACCAGAACTTGATCCTCGGCGAACGCCACCTGGCCCTGGTACTCGGCGAGTACCTGGCCCATTACAACGCTTCCCGACCGCACCAATCCCGACAACAACGGCCACCGGGCCTTGAAACGCCGCCGACCCGGGACACAGCAAGCCTCACCGGCCCGCAGACCATCCGACGAAGATCCGTCGTGACAGGCGTGATCAGTGAATACCACCACGCCGCATAACCTCAGCTCAGGCCGCGTGACCCAATATTCGAGCGGCACAGGCTAGAGGTCAAGCTCGCTGGTTCTGTAGGGCGCGGAACTGGCGGCACCAGGTGCGGTTCTGGCCGGGCAGGCCGCTCGGCTCGGGTTTGCACACGTACGGGCAGTACAGGCTGTTGAGTACCCAGGGGGTGCTGTGCGGGCCGAAGTTCGTCGACATGGCCGCGTCCTGGGTGATGCCGTAGGCGGCCACGGCGAGTTTCCCGGTGTTTCGGAAGCGCTGCATTTGGTCGGTCAGGAAGTTCTTGTTGTCGGCGTACCAGGTGTTGGAGAGCAGGAAGTCGTTCCATTTCTGTTCGTCGAAGGGGTGCTGGGTGGCGTCTTTGATGACCTGCCAGACGGGGGTTCCCTTCGGGATGGCGTGGCTGCGGGCGAAGGCGGGGTTGACCGGGTCGTTGATGTGTTGCTTCCAGAGTTGGACCAGGGAGAACTCGGTGGCGAGGAACTTCTGGTCGCTGCGGAGGAACGGCAGCACGTAGTCGAGGTACTTCTGCGCCGCGGCCGGGCTCGGCACGTGCGGGTGGATGTCCACGCCCGCGATGGAGGGGGTGTGGGCGGTGAAGGTCATCCAGCGCCGCGTCTGCGTGGTTTGGGCGCCGGGCCGGTAGAGGGCGGTGAGTGCTCCCATGTAGATGGCGGTCTTGCAGTTGGCTCCGAAGTGCGCTTGCCGGTAGCGGGCGGCGTGCAGGGCGAGCGCCTCGTAGAAGGCGTTGATGCGAGGGGACGTGCGGTCCGTCTGACTTGTTTCGAAGAACGGTTCGTTGCCGATGGTCAGGATGTCGACCTTGCCCATGGTCGCGGCCAGGACCTTGTCCAGGCGGGCCAGGGCGGTCTTCATGGCCGGGCTGCCGGGTGTCGGTATCGGCTTGTCCTGATATTGGAACTTCGTGGTCAGCACGGTGCCGTAGCCGTGAGCGGCCGCCTGGAGCAACTTCGCGAGCCCGGGCTGGGTCGCCGGGTTCTCCTGGTCGGCGTGGGCCATCACGTAGAAGCCGCGTATCCAGGTGCCCGAGACGGCCTTCAACTCGGCGTAATCGATCTTCTCCAGTGCCTGGTTGACATTGGCAGCGAGCACGCCGGAGGCCGGCGGCGCGCTCACCTTGCCCGGGATCGAGGAGGAACGTGCGACGGGCGAGGAACTGTTGCCCTCCGAGCCGCAAGCTGCCGTCCCCAGGGCCGCCAGCACGGCGCCCCCGGACAGGGCGAGCATCTGACGCCGGGAGGTCTCCCCGCCCCGCCGTCCCGTGTCGAATTCCATTTCGCTTCCTCTCATACGCCTGCCCGCCTCCCGACTTGCCCCGCTCGTGACCCTGGTCATCGAGGACGTCGCCGATGACGGCGCTCGACGTACAGGCGATTGCCCTCCGGTCCAGTCCATTCCACCCGCGCGACACCAGGTACGGCGGCGTCGGCGATGCGCGACGGGTCGGCCCAGTAGCCGAAGTTGGGGTTGCGGAAGAACGTCGTCCATACCTGGTCACTGCGATCCACGAAGAGGTTGTTGTGGCCAGCGCCGACGCCCAGGGTCCACCGTTTGGAATACGGTCCCTCGAACGTGTCCGCGACGGCGATGATCGTGTCGTACTGGTACTGCGCGCGGCCGGGGCCGGAAGTGTCGTAGGCGTACCGCGTGCTGCCGTCGGGATTGGCCGAGGTGCGGTCCCACGCGGACTGGAGGAGGTAGTACTTGCCTTCGTACTTGAACACGGACGCGCCTTCGAGATACGGCTCAGGTGAGTACGGCGTCTGCCGGAATGTCGGGAGGTTCGTCGTCGGGACGATGTCCTCCATGTCATCCCGAAACTTTGCGTACAGGTTGTTGTGCAGCACCAGCCATGCATCGTCGCCCTCGCTGTAGAGGCCGCCGTCGATGTGGTAATAGGCGCCGGGCTTGACGAAGCCGGGCCCTCCGATGAAAGAGTCGCCAAAGGGTTTGTCGAGGTTGCCGTGGACGAGCCGGTACGGACCCTCGACCCCGCCCTCGCTTACGAGCATGAACGAACCGACCTTCTGGGAATGGTCGCCCATGCACGCGACGATGTACCACGTGCCGCGGAAGTAGTGCACCTCCGGAGCCCAGACCTCGCCGCGCTTGCCGAACTGGTCGTCGTACCAGTACTCCTGCCACGGAGCGACGACCGTGCGTCCGGGCCGGTTCTCGCCGACGAATTCGGGCGACCACACCTTGCCCTTCTCGGCGCCGGGCCGGAAGCCGGTGGTGTCGGCCAGCCTCCACGGCCCGTGAAGGGATGGGGCCACCCACACGAAGATGCCGTCGTTCCACGGGGCGGCTGCGTTGAGCCCGGACACCCGGGTGGTGCCCGTGGCAACGTAGATCGGACGACCGTGGACGACGAAGCAGTTGACGTAGGTGTCCCGCATCCAGACCCGGCCGAGTTCCTTGTCACGGGGGCGCAACTCGAGCGGGAGGACGAAGGAGTTGTCCTCACGTGGCCACAGGTCCAACCTGGTGTCCGCGAGACCGTAGGGCTCGAGGTCGGGCCAGTTCGATGGGTACCGCCGCATCGACGCGATCTCCTCCGGAGCCGCCTGTGCTGCCCGCACAGCGGTCGCGGGCAGTGCCGCCGCTCCCAGCAGGCCGGCGACACCGACCAACAAGGACCGTCGGTCGACGTGCGATCCGTTATCGGAACCAGTCATCAGTCACGTCCTCCTATCGTGCAGGCGCCGGTGCCCGGCCCAGCGAGAACCCTAGTCATGCTTATTTCGACAGTGAACAGGCGACAAAAAACCTGTCTTCTGCGGTTGATAAGGCGATCTGGACCACACACGATAGTTTGCGTGAACTCCTCTTCTCGAGGATTAGAGATGTGCTCGTCAAATGCCCGACTTGCTTGACCGCATCACAGCCCTGCACACCTACACGGCCACGATGGTCACCTACAACCTCACCATCGACGGCCTCCACACCTACTGTGTAGGGGAGGTCATTCAATGACGCTCTGGAGTTCGTCGTTCTCGGCGGTCGAGAACCCAAGCGAATAGATGCCCATTCTTGATGTATTGGAGATCTCTAGTCGCGATCGATTTCGCGGTAAGGCTGGCATATCGATGGGTGTCTATTGGGCGGCCGGGTAAGAGAAATGGCGGACCGCCATCAGCTGCTCCGGTGACCGCGCCACCGTCAACCCGCCGGAGTCACCGTCGACCCACCGGACGGCGGAACCCCCACCACGATCACCGACGCCTGCGGCAACACCACCGGAGTCCGCCAATAAAGGCCGACAGCCCCAGCGGGCGCCGATAAATCTACGACAGCCTAGCGGGAATTCGTCACTGTTCGTTTACACGAGTGTCGGCTCGGATCAGTCCTCATCGTTCCTTTCCGGCTGGACTCATGTGTCTGGACTGCTGGCCGGATTGCCGTCGTACGCTACGGTGACGATGACGTCCGACGGGACCAGCAGCGGGACCAAGATCGCCCATCCGGGAGCTTTGCTCGATGCGAGCGCCAAGTGGAATGCGTACTGGGATAGGTAATGGCTAGAAGGCGTCTCAGCGCTGCACTGATCGTCGGCGGCCTGGTCGTCGTGGGGGCGGCCTCTGGCTGCCGGACGGTCGACAATTGCGGTGGCGAACAGCACAGCTGCGCGGGCAGGCACAGCGAAGTGACCGAGACGCCGAGTCCTTAGCGGGACGACTGCGGGAGCCAAGGTGCCGGTATCCCCAGTCCGGGTTCTCGGCAGCCAAGCGCAATACCAGGGCTCGGATGGTGGGTCGGATCGGTGGTCGTCCGGGCCCGCGCTTGGGGTAGGTCCAGCGTCGTTTCACCAGGTCGGCATGCCATCGTAGGAGCGTCCGCGGTGTGACGAACAGGTGGTGCCGGCGGCGTCGCTGGAGCAGACGCGCGAGCGCGGAAAGGATCGCCCGATCCGCCCACGCTGGCCGGGGAACGGCGACCTGGCGGCGGAGCACCGCGAGCTGATGACGCAGTACCAAGATCTCGGCGTCTTTCGACGCCTGTGATCGGGCGAGCACCGCGATCCAGCTGAACACCCGTAAGACGATCAAGTACAGCAGCCGCAGTGCCATCCTGCGATCCTGCCGGAGCCGAGACTGTCGACCACAGCGAAACCCCAGATCAGACCCTGTGACACGATATTCGGCACCCACAGGCTCAGCAGGCCCGCAACATGGTCATGGACCTGGGGGAGCGGGCCGAACAGGTGCGGTTCCTCATCAGAGACCGTGACGCGAAGTTCACCAGTGCCTTCGATGAGGTGTTCACCTCGATGGGTGCCAGGGTGATCCGGACACCGGTCCGCGCACGAAGAAACAGCCGAAGCCGAGTATCCGCACCCCACAGGCATCTCTGCGCCGATACTGCGCGTTCTCGTCACGATTGACCGACGCAGGCGCCGGGCGGCAGGCCAGCGCCCGCGACGGAGGCTCAGCTCTCGGCGGGGAGGTTCAGCACACCGATGCCGCGCTTGATGAGTTCGCCCGCGATGATGAGGCGTTGGATTTCGGAGGTGCCTTCCCAGATGCGGTCGACGCGGAGTTCTCGGTAGAGGCGTTCGACGGGGTAGCTGCGGTCGTAGCCGCGTCCGCCGAAGATCTGGACGCAGCGGTCGATGACGCGGCCGGCGGCTTCGGAGGCGGAGAGTTTGGCCATGGATGCTTTGGCGTGGAGGGTTTTGCGGTCGGTGCCGTGGTCGGCTTCCCAGGCGACTTGGTGGGTGAAGGCGCGGTTGACGGCGATGTCGACTGCGGAGTCGGCGAGCATGCCCTGGATGAGTTGGAAGTCGGCGATGGGGTGGCCGAACTGCCGGCGTTCGGTGGCCCAGTCGCGGGCGAGTCGCAGGGCCCGTTCGGCCGCCCCGACCGTACGCGCCGCGATCATCAGGCGTTCCTCGGTGAACCAGGACCGGGTGAGGTCGTACCCCTGGCCGATCTCCCCGAGCACATTCCCGTCCGGGACGAACACGTCGGTGTAGGTGAACTCCGGGTGCTCGTAGACGAAGGTGTGCATGAAGCGGGGGATTCGCTTGATCTCGATGCCGGGCGTGTCCCGGTCCACGAGGAACAGCGTCGGCCTGCGCTCCGGCCCGGCCCCGGCGAGCACGATCTGGAAGTCGGCGTGGTCCCCGACCGTCACGAACCACTTCTCGCCGTTGATCCGCCAGCCGCCGTCGACCCTGTCGGCGGTGGTGGAGATGCTCTGCGGGTCCGAGCCGGCGTTCGGCTCGGTGACGGCGTAGCAGTCGCGGCGCTCGCCGATGATGACCGGGGTGAGGTAGGTCGCGCGTTGTTCGGGCGTGCAGTAGCGCAGCGCGTTGGCGGGCCGCCAGACCATGTCCCACAGCGCGCCGGTCAGCTTGCCCAGTTCCTCCTGGACGATGACCTGCTCGGTGACGGTGAGGCCGGCGCCGCCCCACTCGGCGGGCATGTTGACCGCCTGGAGGCCGGCGGCCAGCACCGCCGTGGTGACGTCGGCGTGCACCGCGCGCGGCAGGCCGTTGTTCTCCTCACACGCCTGTTCGTGCACGGCGATGACCTCGAACAGCGCGCGGGCGGTCGCCTTCAGTTCGAGCTGACGAGGGGTGTAGCGGAAGTCCATGGCGTGCTCCGATCAGGTGGTGGGGAGTTGGAGGGCGCGGGTGCCGCGCTTGATCAGCTCGTTGGCGATGATGAGGCGTTGGATTTCGGAGGTGCCTTCCCAGATGCGGTCGACGCGGAGTTCTCGGTAGAGGCGTTCGACGGGGTAGCTGCGGTCGTAGCCGCGTCCGCCGAAGATCTGGACGCAGCGGTCGATGACGCGGCCGGCGGCTTCGGAGGCGGAGAGTTTGGCCATGGATGCTTTGGCGTGGAGGGTTTTGCGGTCGGTGCCGTGGTCGGCTTCCCAGGCGACTTGGTGGGTGAAGGCGCGGTTGACGGCGATGTCGACTGCGGAGTCGGCGAGCATGCCCTGGATGAGTTGGAAGTCGGCGATGGGACGGCCGAACTGCCGGCGTTCGGTGGCCCAGTCGCGGGCAAGTTGCAGGGCCCGTTCGGCCGCCCCGACCGTACGCGCCGCGATCATCAGCCGCTCGTCGGTGAACCACTCCCTGGTCAGCTCGTACCCCTGGCCGACCTCGCCGAGGACGTCCTCGTCGGCGACGAACACGTCGGTGAAGGTGAACTCCGGATGCCCGTTGACCGCGCTGTGCATGAAACGCGGGGTCCGGCTCATCACCACGCCGGGGGAGTCCTTCTCGACCAGGAAGATCGTGGTGAGCCGATCCGGCCCGGCGGCGGCCTGGACCAGCAGGAAGTCGGCGATGTCGCCGCAGGTGACGAACCACTTCTCGCCGTTGAGCAGCCACCCGCCCTCGGTGCGCGTCGCGGTGGAGGCGCCGGCGGCGGCGTCGGAGCCGGCGCCGGGCTCGGTCACCGCGAAGGCGTCGAAGCGCTCGCCGCGCAGCACCGGCAGCAGGTACTTCGCGCGCTGCCCCGGCGTGCCGTACGCCAGGACGTTCGACGGCCGCCAGGGGATGTCCCACAGGCAATTAGTGGCCTTGCCGAACTCCTCCTCGACGATGACCTGGTCGAGCAGTGAGAGCCCGGCGCCGCCCCACTCGACCGGCATGTTGATGCCGTAGACGCCGGCCTCCATCGCGGCGCGCGTCAGTTCGGCGACGGTCTCGGCGGGCAGCGGGCCGCCGTTGCGCTCCGCCTCGTCCTCATGCCGCATCAGCAGCTCGGTGTACGCGGCCGCGCGGCGTTTCAGGTCGAGCTGGTGCGGGGTGTAACAGAAGTCCACGGTTCCTCCAGAGGGGTCAGGCGAGGATGGTGCGGGCGTCCAGGGCGAGAGCGCCGTCCGGCCGCACGAGCAGCGGGTTGACCTCGATCTCGGCGATCTCGGGATGGGCGGCGGCGACCGCGCTGATCCGGGCGATCGCCTCGGCGGCCGCCTCGACGTCCACGGCGGGCCGGCCGCGTACGCCGTGCAGCAGGGCGGCCGTGCGCAGGCCCTGGAGCAGGCTCCGGGCCTGCTCGGCGGTCACGGGCGCGAGCGCGAACGCGACGTCCCGCAGCGTCTCGGTGAGCACGCCGCCGAGCCCGACCATCGTCACCGGGCCGAAGCGGGGATCCCGGTCGACGCCGACGATGAGTTCGACGCCATCGGATGTGCGGGCCATCTCCTCCACGGAGTACGTCATGTCGCCGAACCGCCCGCGCATCTCACGGAAGGCCGCGACCAGGTCCTCCTCGCCGCTGATCCGCAGGACGACGCCGCCCGCGTCGGACTTGTGCAGCAGGCCAACGGCCTTGAGCGCGAACGGGCCCTCCAGCTCACCGGCGGCCCGGCGCAGCTCGGCCTCGGTGCGCACCGCGCGGGCGGCGGGGAACCGGACCCCGGCGGCGGCGAGCATCTCCCGGGTGCCGAAGTATCCCGGGTCGGCCGGTGGCCCGGCGGGCGCGGGCAGCGCGGCCACGCCCGGCCGGCCGCCCTCAGGTCCCGCCACGGCGGCCAGCGCCAGCGCCGCGTCCTCAACGGCGCCGAACACCGGGATCCCCGCCGCGGCGAGCCTCCGGCACGACGGTGAGTCCGGATACATGGACTGCACGACGACCGGTACGGACCCGGCGGTGACGGCCGCGGCGATCCGCTCGGCGGCCTCCAGCTCACCATGCCCCAGCGCGCCTCCGCCGAGACCGTCGTCCGCGGCCGAGTATCCGCCGAAGAACCCCGTCATCAGCACGGCATCGACGGTGGGCTCGGCGACGAGCGCGGTGACCGTGGTCGCGTACGAGCGGGGGTCCTGCTCGCCCATTCCGGCCAAGTCGACCGGGTTGCCGACCGCCGACGGGCCCCACAGCAGGCCGCGCAGCCGCCGCTGCACGGGCTCGGCCAGCTCGGGAACGGCCAGCCCCGCCCGCTCCGCGACGTCGGCCGCGATCGAGCCGTGCCCACCGCCGTCGGTGAGCACGGCCGTCCGGCTACCGGCCGCGCGGCGTGGCCCGCTGAGCGTCGTGAGCAGGGCGGCCAGCTCACGGGGGGTCCGCGCCTGGTGGATCCCGGCGTCACGGCAGGCCGCCGCGACCACCTCGGACGGGCTGGTGAGCGAGCCGGTGTGCGAGGCGGCGCCCCGCGCCGACGCCTCGCCGCCGCCCGCCGACAACAACGCGATCGGCTTGCCGGCCGCGGCGGCCGCCCGCGCGAAGGCCCGGCCGTCGCCGAAGTCCTCCGCGTAGACGGCGATCGCACTGGTCGCCTCATGCGCGGCGCAGTCGGACAGCAGGTCGACCAGCGTCACGTCGGCCTGGTTGCCGAAGGACACGAACCGGCTGATGCCGAGGCCATGGCCGGTCAGCCGCAGGTCGAGCTCGAGCGCCAGGTTGCCGCTCTGGCTGAGGAACGCGACGCCGCCGGGCGCGAAGGCGTCCGAGGACAGGTACACCTCGGTGGTGTTGTCGACGAGGCCGAGGCAGTTCGGCCCGACCAGCACGGCGCCCGCCGCGCGCACCCGCTCGGCGATGGCCTGCTGCCGGGCGCGGCCGTCCGCGCCGGTCTCGGCGAAGCCCGCGGTGATGCCGACGATGGCGCGGGCGCCCTGCGCGAGGGCGTCGTCGACGGCGCCCTCGAAGAACCGCGCGGGCACCGCCACCACGACGAGGTCGACCGGCTCACCGATCTCGGCCAGGCGCGTCGCGGCCGTACGGCCCAGCACCGTCCCGCCGCGGCGGTTGACGAGGTGGATCGGGCGGCGGCCGTTCGCCCGCAGTGCCTGCCGCGCCACGGCGTTGCCCCATTTCCCCGGGTCGTCGCTCGCGCCGACGATCGCGACCGAGGCCGGATCGAACAGCGCGCTCAGGTCCCGGGCCGTCATTTGTCCAGCCGGAGAGCCTGGGCGGGGCAGACCTCGGCGGCGGCGCGGGCGTCGGCCTCGGCGCCGTCCGGTACGGCCGGGTCCGCGACCGAGGCGTACCCCCACTCGTCCAGCTCGACGAGGCCGGGCGCCTTCTCGTTGCACAGGCCGTAGCCCTGGCACCGGGTGGGGTCCAGGTGCAGCTTCATGACGTTCCTTCCAGGGTGGTGTCGGGGGAGACCCGCAGGCGTTCGCCGGCCCGCGGCGGGCGGGCGAGGCAGTCGTCGCAGGGTGCGGCCAGGTGGTCGGCCACTGTGCTGGGGAAGTCCCGCAGCAATGCGGCGGTGAGCGCGGCGGCGGCGTCCAGGAGCGCGCAGGCGCCGCGGCCGGGCAGCCGTTCGGACCAGCCCGCCAGCCGGTCGAGGGCGCTCGCGTCGGCGGCGCCGAGGACCAGCCCGGCGACCGTCTCGGCCAGCGACCGCGTGCCCATGACGCAGACCCCGCACTGTCCGGAGCTCTCGGCGCTGAGGAAGGCCAGCGCCTCGGCGGCGAGCGCGACCGGGCACTCGCCGGGGGCCAGCAGATGGACCGCCCCGCCGGCGTCGTCGATGCGGAGGCCCGCGGCGTCGGGGCCGCGCACGCCGCCGAACAGGCCGCCGGTCATCGCTCCGCCGATGGCGGGCACTCCGTGCGCGGCGGCCAGGTCGCCCAGACGGGTCCCGGCCGGCACCTCGTACAGCGCCGGGGGACGCCCCGCCCCCGCGACCGTGACCAGCGTCGTCGACGCGTCGCCGCGGGGCGATGCCAGGAGGGAGACGCAGGCCAGCGTCTCGACGTTGGCGACCAGGGTGGGCGTGCCGCCCACGCCTCTCTCGTACGCCCTCGGCGGCTTGGCCGTCGGCTGCGCGGGGCCGCCGTCGAGGAAGCGCACGACGGAGGACTCCTCGCCCGCGACGTAGGCGCGCGGCACCTCGGCGACCTCGACGGGCAGCGCCGGTCGGCGTTCGGCGAGGGCCGCGCGCGTCGCCGCGGCGGCCTCGGCGTCGGAGACGTAGACGAACCCGCGGGCGGCGCCGACGATGCCCGCGCAGCGCAGGAGGCCGTCCAGGACCAGGTGCGGCCGGGCGCGGAGCAGGTGCCGGTCCTTGATCGACCCCGGCTCGCCCTCCTCGCCGTTCGCGACCACCACCGTCCCGCGCGAGCGCCCGGCGCCGGCCCGCCCCCGGTCCCGTACGCCGCGCAGCTTCACGGCGGTGGGAAAGCCCGCGCCTCCTCGTCCGCGCAGGCCGGCGGCCTCGACCCGGGCCAGCAGCTCGCCGCCCTCGAGCCCCGGGGAGCGATCCGTGGTGGCGCGGAACCGGGCCAGTTCCTCGGCGCGGCCCGGGTCGGGGCCGAGCAGTCCGGCGGCGCCCGCGTACGAGCGGATCACCGTCATCGATCTCCTCCGTGGTCAGCCGGGCCCGCAGTCCGCGGGTCGTCTCTTCCAGCGGCGCCCGCGTACGAGCGGATCACCGTCATCGGGACACCTCCTCCGTGGTCAGCCGGGCCCGCAGGCCGCGGGCCGTCTCTTCCAGCGCCGCCCGGTCCGCCGCCGTGGCGTCGTAGCCGGGCCCAGGAATGCCGATGAGCAGCCGGTGGTGGTCCAGCACGATCTCGGTGACCAGCAGCGCCACGGCCGGATCGCCGGGCCGCCGACCGGCCGCGACCTCCTGGACGAGGACGAGGACCTCGTGGAGATAGCGCAGCCAGCCGCGCCGTGATCCGCGTAGGACCAGTCCCTCCACCCGGTCACGTTCAGTGCGCACACCGTCGGGATCGTCGCGGCGCAGTGCGGCGACCAGGCGGGGCAGCTCCCGCTCGGGTTCGGGGGTGAGCCCGAGCCAGGCGAGTCGTTGCCTGTGTCGCATGGGACGCCTCCGCAGGTAGGAGCGGTGAGGAGACGCTAACTAATTGATTAGTCAGTGCGCAAGAGGGAAAAATAGGGGAGCCGAAACCGTTGACACGCGACCTGGATCACATCCAAGCTGACCAACCAATCAGTCAGCGCTGCTACTGGCGGTCACCACCGAGCCGCAGGATCGGAGCCTTCGATGCACTCTGAACCGGTCGTCGACGCGACCAGCACGCTCACGCCCGGCGACGCGACCAGCACGCCCACGCCCGGCGAGGCGAACGGCGCTCCGGCGCCCATCGGCTCCGACGGCGCTCCCGAACCGGCCGCCGCCGTGCGGTCGGCCGAAACGGTCCCCGAGCGGGCGCCCGAGCCGTCCGGCGGAGATCGGGCAGGGCCGTCCGCCCCACCGGGGATCGCCGCGAGGTCCGTGTCGCCGGGCCCTGCCCGGCGCACTACTACACCGACCCGGCGGTACAGGAGCGGGAGAACCACCGGATCTTCGCCCGGTCGTGGCAGCTCGTCTGTCACGAGACCGACCTGGCGGCACCCGGAGCGCGGCTGGTCGGCACGGTGGCCGGCCAGGAGGTCCTGATCGTCCGCACCGGGGACGGCGGCCTGGCCGCGCACCTCAACGTCTGCCGGCACCGCGGCGCCCGGCTGGTCGCGGGCCCGGAGCCGGAGGGGAAGGCGATCCGCTGCCCGTACCACGGCTGGACGTACAAGCTGGACGGCCGCCTGGTCGGGGCGCCGGAGGCCCGGCGCATCCCCTGCCTGGACAAGCCGAACCTCGGCCTGTTCCCCGCGCGGGTGGAGTCCTTCCTCGGCTTCGTCTTCGTCAACCTCGACCTGGACGCGGTGCCGCTCGCCGACCTGGTGCCCGGCCTCGCCGAGAGGATCGGGCGGTACGCCACCGACCTGGTGCCGGTGGGCGGCTACCGCATCCACGATCTGGAGGGGGCCGAGCGCCAGCCCGCCAACTGGAAGGTCGCGGTCGACAACTACCTGGAGGGCTACCACGTGCCGGTGGCCCATCCCGGGCTGATGCGCCTGCTCGACTACCAGCGCTACGACGTGGAGCTGCACGAGTCCTACGCGCTGTTCGAGGTGCCGCTGCGCGACAAGCCGTCGGCCAACCGGCTGGAGCGCCTCTACCAGCGGTTCGTGGAGCCGATGCCCGGCCTGCGCGAGGAGGACCGGCGGGTCTGGCGGT
Organism: Actinoallomurus acanthiterrae; assembly: GCF_054775715.1. Classification (NCBI taxonomy): domain Bacteria; kingdom Bacillati; phylum Actinomycetota; class Actinomycetes; order Streptosporangiales; family Thermomonosporaceae; genus Actinoallomurus; species Actinoallomurus acanthiterrae. Next base: position 2,690,457 of record NZ_BAAHCO010000001.1, read on the forward strand.
ACGTCACGATCTATCCGAACACGATGATCGACATCTATCCCGACCACGTGCTCGCCTGGTCGATGGTGCCCACGGCGGTCGACGAGGTCGCGGTCCCCGGTGCCTTCTACGGGCGGCCCGGCGCGAGCTGGAGGTCCCGGCTCGCGCAGCGGCTCAACATCCGGATCGGCTGGATCACCAATGACGAGGACGTCGAGCTCGTCGGCCGGGTCCAGCGCGGCCTGTCCACCCCCGGATACGCGATGGGGCCCCTGTCCGAACGTGAGATCGCGGTCTCGTGGTTCGCGGACCGGATCCGGGCGGATCTGTCGGCAGACTTGACCGTCCCAGCCGACTCACGACGAGACCCGAGGGCCGACGAGACATGACGACCGACACCTCAGCGTCCGAGCCGCTCAGCGACCGCGCGGCCGAGACCCGCCAGCAGATCCTCATCGCGGCCTGCGACACGATCGCCGAGATCGGGTTCGAGAAGGTCCGGATGCGCATGGTGGCCGAACGCGCCGGCGTGTCCACCGCGCTGCTGCACTACCACTTCGAGAACCGTGAGCGGCTGTTCGCCGAGGCGCTTCGCTACACGTTCGAGACCTCCGGGCGCGACGAGTACGTCGCAGAGCCGCCGGACGCGCGGCCGCTGACGTGGAAGCTCGCCCGGATGATCGAAAGCTCCCTGCCGGTCAACCCCGAGCTGCGCCGCGACGCGCTGCTGTGGGAGGAGCTGTGGCTGCGGGCCGCCCGCGACCCGGGCTCCCGGGAGCTGACCGTGCGGCTGTACGCCGAAGCGCAGGAGTGGTTCGCCGAGACGATCGAGGCCGGTGTCGCGGCGGGGGAGTTCGCGCCCTGCGACGCCCGCGCGGTCGCCGAACTCATCATCGTGCTCACCGACGGCTACGCCGTCCACCTGGTGTTCGACGACCCGCTCGTCGAGCTCGCGCGGGCCAAGGCCGAGATCTGGGCGCTGGTCGGCGCCCGTCTCGGTCTCACCGGGCCTTTCCCGGCCCGGGACCTCGGGGGCGAAGATCGATCGAAGGAGATCAGCCCATGAGAGCCTCCCCCACGCGTCGGGAGACGCTCGGCCTCTTCGGCGCGGCCGGGCTCGCGGCCCTGGCCGGCTGTGGCTTCGCCGGCCGGGACGCGGCCCCCCGGGCCGCGGCGACCGAACCGGTCATCGAGCCGAAGGTCGACGGCGACCTCGTCTACTTCAACTGGGCCGACTACGCCGATCCGACGGTGCTGAAGGGCTTCTCCAAGGAGTACGGCGTCAAGGTCGTCCAGTCGAACTTCGACTCGATGGAGAGCATGGTCGCCAAGCTCGCCGCCGGGAACCGCTACGACATCATCTTCCCCTCCGACAAGTTCGCCGAGCGGATGATCAAGGCCGGCGGCTGCACCGCATCGACCATTCCAAGCTCCGCAACGTCGAGGCCATCTTCGGGACCTACTCCCACTTCGCCGATCCCTGGTACGACCCCGGCTCGGCGTACACCGTCCCCAACACGATGTACAAGACCGGCATCGGCTGGCGGAAGGACAAGCTCGGCGACACGCTCGGCGGCTCCGTCGCCGACCTGTGGGACCCGCGGGCCAACGGCCGCAAGTTCCTCATCGACGACCGCGACGAGGTCCTCGGCCTGGGCGCGCTGCGACTCGGCTTCGACATCAACACCGCCGACCCCGGCCGGCTCGCCCAGATCGTCAAGCTGATCAGCGACCTGCGGCCGAGCCTGCGCGGCTTCTCCGGCGACGAGGTCAACGAGTTGCTGAACGGCAGCGCCTGGATGCATCAGATGTGGAGCGGCGACATCGTGGCCGTCCTGAACCAGGCCAAGGGCAAGGCGGCCTACGGCTTCGAGTCCCCGCGCGAGGGCGCGCCGATCGGCTCGGACTGCTACGCCATCCCCTCCAACGCCCCCCACCCCGGCACCGCGATGCTCTTCATCGACTACATGCTCCGCCCGGAGAACGTGAAGAAGAACATCGCCTACATCGGCTATCCGATGCCGGTGAAGGGCACCGAGGACACCTACGCCAAGCTCGTCGAGTCCGTTCCCGAGGCCATCGTGACCGTCGCGGACGTCGCCAAGGGCATCGACTTCAAGAACGGGACCGAGGCGCAGATCCAGGCGCGCGACGCCGCGTACACCCAGATCAAGGCGGGCTGAACCATGGCACGCGCCCCTCATGCCCCTCGCGCGGACCGCTCCTCGGCCCGCCTGTGGGCGGCCTTCACCCTGCCCGGCACCGTGTGGATGGCGCTGTTCTTCGTCTCCGCGCTGCTACTGATCATCACACTGTCGTTCGGCACCACCGACGACCTCGGGAATCCGCGCTTCGGCACGACCACCGCCAACTGGTCGGCGCTGGCCGACGCGGCGTACCTGCGGGCGATCCTGCGCTCGTTCGTCTTCGCCGCCCTGTGCTCCCTCATCTGCCTGCTCATCTCCTATCCGGTCGCCTACGTCGTGGCCCTGCACGGCGGCCGGTACAAGAACGCGCTCATCGCCGCGCTCGTCGTGCCGTTCTTCGCCAACTACCTGGTCCGGATGTACGGCTGGTCGACGGTGCTCGCCGACGACGGGCCGCTCCTGCGGGCGCTGCGGGCGATAGGGCTGCCGAAGTCGGCGCACATCCTGAACACGAGCGGCGGTGTCGTCGCCGGCCTCGTGTACGGGTTCGTGGTCTTCATGATCCTCCCGCTGTACGCCGCCCTCGAACGGATGGACGTCTCGCTCATCGAGGCCGGCCGCGACCTGTACGGCGGGCCGCTGCGCACCTTCCTGTTCGTGACGGTCCCGGCCACCCGGCAGGGCGCGCTGGCCGGGCTGGTCCTGGTCTTCCTGCCGGCGATGGGCGACTTCGTCAGCGCGCAGCTGCTCGGCGGCCCCGACCAGATCATGATCGGCAACCTCATCCAGCAGAAGTTCTTCGACGGTCAGAACTGGCCGCTCGGCTCGGCCCTCACGGTGCTGCTGATGGCGCTGCTGTTCATCGGGATGTCCGGCTACCTCCTGCAGGCCCGGCGCGACGAGAAGGAGACCACCCGATGAGCCGGACCCTCGAACGCCCGGCGGTCGCCGCCCGTACGCCCGTGCGGAAGCGCCGCCGACCGTCCCGCAAGCCCTGGTTCGCGCTCGCGGTGACCGTGGTGTTCTTCGCCGTCCAGTACCTGCCGATCGTCGTGGTCGCCGTGTTCTCGTTCAACGGCCAGAAGTCGCTGACCGTGCTCAAGGGCCTCAGCCTCCGCTGGTACCGCGCGTTCTTCGCCGACCATGACCTGCTGGCCTCCCTCGGGCTCAGCCTGAAGGTGGCCCTGGTGGCCACGGCCGGCTCGGTCATGCTCGGCGTCCTGCTCGCGCTCGGCATCGTCCGCTCCCGGGGCCGGCTCGGCGCCGTGTCCGGCCTGGTGCTGCTGATCCCCCTCATCACGCCGGAGATCGTCACGGGTGTCGCCTCGCTGATGCTCTTCAAGGGCGTCGAACTGCCGCTGTCCACCGGCACCCTCATGATCGCCGAACTGACGTTCTCCATCTCCTACGTCACCGTCATCCTGCGCTCGCGGGTGGCGGCGCTGAACCCGGAGATCGAGGAGGCCGCCATGGACCTCGGCGCCACGCGGCTGCAGGCCGTCCGATCGGTCACCCTGCCCGCCCTGCTCCCCTCCATCATCGCCAGCGCGATCCTGGTCTTCGCGATCGTCTTCGACGACTTCGTGCTGGCCTACTTCACCACCGGCGTGACACCGCAGCCGCTGCCGGTCCGCATCTACTCCTCGATCCGCTTCGGCGTGCAGCCCACGATCAACGCGGTCGGCACCCTCATGCTCCTCGGCTCGATCACCCTGATCGGCCTGGCCCTCCTGGTCCCGCGGTTCTTCGGCCGCAAGGAAGGCCTCAGCGACCTGCTCTGACCCCTCTCGGATTCCTCGAAGGAGGCCGATTCCATGAGCCAGCCCGAAGCCCCGTCGGCGGTCCGCCTGGACGGCGTGTCGAAGGTCTACGGCGACGCGTACGCCGTCGACGACGTCACGCTCGACATCCGCGCGGGCGAGTTCTTCTCGCTGCTCGGCCCGTCCGGCTGCGGCAAGACCACCTCCCTGCGGATGATCGCCGGCTTCGCCGACCCGGACTCCGGCGCGGTCCTGCTCGACGGCGAGGACGTCACCGGTCTGCCGCCGAACAAGCGCAACGTCAACACCGTGTTCCAGTCCTACGCCGTCTTCGAGCACCTGTCGGTGTGGGACAACGTCGCCTACGGCCTCAAGCGCAGGGGCGTCGCCAAGGCCGAGACCAAGGAACGGGTCGGCGCGATGCTCGACCTGGTCCAGCTCGGCGGTCTGGCCCAGCGCCGGCCCCGCACCCTGTCCGGCGGCCAGCGCCAGCGCGTCGCGCTCGCCCGCGCGCTGGTCAACCGGCCCGCGGTGCTGCTGCTCGATGAGCCCCTCGCCGCCCTTGACCTGAAGCTGCGCCGCCAGATGCAGGTCGAGCTCAAGCAGATCCAGCGCGAGGTCGGCATCACGTTCGTGTTCGTCACGCACGACCAGGACGAGGCGCTGACCATGTCCGACCGGCTGGCCGTGATGAACGGCGGCCGGATCGCGCAGATCGGCACGCCTGAGGACGTGTACGAACGCCCCGAGGACGCCTTCGTCGCCGGCTTCATCGGCACCTCCAACGTCATGGAGGGCACCTACGACGGTGGACGGCTGACCCTTCCGGGCGGCGTCTCGGTCCCCGTCGCGGCCCGGTCCGATATCGCCGACGGGTCGGCGGTCTGCGCCTCGGTGCGGCCGGAGAAGATCTGGCTGTACGACTTCGAACCCGGCATGGTCCGGGTCCAGGGCATCATCAAGGAGACCGTCTACTCCGGCGCGACGACCACGTACCTCGTCGAGCTCGCTCCCGGCGTCCAACTCGCGGTGCTGGAGCAGAACATCGCCCGGTCCAGGCGTGAGGAGCGCTGGGCGGGCGGCGAGACGATCGACCTGGGCTGGAAGCCGGAGTACTGCCTCCTGCTGGGCGGCGCCCCATGAACCACGACGTCATCGTCCTGGGCGCCGGACTGGCCGGCCTCTCCTGCGCCCGGGACCTGATGAACGGCGGCGCCGACGTGCTCGTCGTCGAGGCCCGGGACCGGGTCGGCGGCCGGGTGGAGCAGACGCGGCTGCCGGACGGGCGCCTCGTCCAGCTCGGCGGCGAGGTCGTCGGCCGGGCACACACCGCCTACCTGGAGCTCGTCGCCGAACTCGGCCTGACGGTTACGCTCAGCTACGTCGCCGAGCCGGGCGAGATCGTCTACGCGACGCCGTCGGAGGTGAGCGACTCCGTGCCCGGCTGGTTCGCCGGCGAGGACGCCGCCTCCGGCGAGAAGGCGAACGCCGCGTTCGCCGACCTCGTACGGACCGTGGACCCCGCCGACCCGTGGGCGCATCCCGACGCGGCGCGGCTGGACGGGCTGTCGGTCTCCGACTGGCTCCGGTCGGCGGGGGCCACACCGAACGTCGTGCGCAAGTGGGAGATCGGCCAGCTCGGCCTGGCCGGCGGATCGAACGACCGGATCTCGATGCTGTCCGCGCTGCGCAAGAGCGGCGCGGTGCCCAGCGACGGGCACTACGACTACGACGACTGGGAGGGCCTGCGGGTCACCGAGGGCTCGGCCACCGTCGCGCTCCGGATGGCCGGCGCGCTCGGGCATCGAGTCCGTACCGGCTCGCCCGTCACCGCGGTGGACGTGTCGGCGGCCGGCTGCGCGGTGCGGCTGGCCTCCGGCGAGACCCTCACCGCCGGGGCCGTGGTCAGCGCTCTGCCGGTGGGACCGCTGCGGTCCGTGCACGTCACGGGCGTGTCCGACGAGCGGCTGGCCTCACTGCGCCGGCAGCGGAACGCCCTCGCCGCCAAGCTCGCCGTCGCCTACGACCGGCCGTTCTGGCGGGACCTGGGCCGCAGCGGCCTCTCCGAGTGCGAGGGCGTCCTCGGCAGCACGTGGCCGCAGAACGACGGCGTGCTGTCGGCGCTGGTCCCACCGGAGCGGTACGCCGTGCTACTCGGCGCGCCGCCCGAGCGGCGGGTGCCGGAGCTGCTCGCCGAGATCGCCCGGCTGTACGGGGACGAGGCGCTGACCCCACTCACGGCCCATCTGCGGTTCTGGGGCACGGACCCCTGGACCCAGGGCTACGTGACCCAGTGGGTGCCCGGTGACGTCATGGCGGTCGGGCCGCTGCACGGCACCCACGAGCCACCGTTCTACGTCTGCGGCTCCGACCAGTGGGTCGCCGGCTACATGGAGGGCGCCGTCCGCACCGGGCGGGCCGCCGCGAAGGAGGCGCTGCGCCGTGGTTGACCGGCATCTGACGGAGGAGGCGCTGCGCTGTGGCTGACCGGCATCTGACGAAGGAGGCGCTGGGCCGTGGCTGACCGGCATCTGACGAACCACATCGGCGGCCGGGACCTGCCTGCGGCGTCGGGGGAGACGATGGACCTCATCGACCCCGCGACCGGCGAGGTCCACGGCACCGCCCCGCGCTCGGGGCCGGCCGACGTCGACCGCGCCTGCGAGGCCGCGTCCGGCGCCTTCGCGCGCTGGTCGCGTACGACCCCGGCACGGCGGCAGGACGCGCTGCTGCGGATCGCCGACGCGATGCGGGAACGGGCCGGGGAATTTCTGGCGGCCGAGGTCCGCGACACCGGCAAGCCGCCGGAACTGTTCCGGTCCGACGAACTGCCGGCGGTCATCGACACCCTACGGTTCTTCGCCGGCGCCGCACGCGCCCTCCCGGGCGCTCCGGCCGGAGAGTACGCCGAGGGCTTCACCTCCATGCTCCGCCGCGAGCCGATCGGCGTCTGCGCGCAGATCGTGCCGTGGAACTACCCGCTGATGATGGCCGTCTGGAAGATCGCCCCCGCGCTGGCCGCCGGGAACACCGTCGTGCTCAAACCGGCCGAGACGACGCCGTCGACGGCGCTCCTGCTGGCGCGCGTCGCCGCGGAGGTCCTGCCCGACGGCGTCCTGAACGTGGTCTGCGGCGACCGGGACACCGGGAGCGCCCTGGTCGAGCACCCGATCCCGCGCCTAGTGGCGGTCACCGGCAGCCTCCGCGCGGGACGGCAGGTCGCGGCCGGCGCCGCGGCCGACGTCAAGCGCCTCCACCTCGAGCTCGGCGGCAACGCGCCGGTCATCGTGTACCCGGACGCCGACCTGGCGGCCGCCGCGTCGGCCCTCGCGGGGATCGGCTTCTACAACGCCGGACAGGACTGCACGGCGCCCAGCCGGATCCTCGCGCATCGGGACGTCCACGACCGGTTCGCCGAGATGCTCGCCGCCGCGGCGGCCGAGACGCGTACCGGCGCGCCAGAAGAGCCCGGTGTCGCCTATGGCCCGCTCAACAACGCCGCCCAGTTCGCCACCGTGCGCGGTCTGCTGGACCGGCTGCCCGGCCACGCCTCGATCGTGGCGGGCGGCTCCGTCCTCGACCGCCCCGGATACTTCCACGAGGCGACCGTGGTCACCGGCCTGCGCCAGGGCGACGAGATCGTCCGCGAGGAGATCTTCGGTCCCGTGCTCACGGTGCAGCCCTTCGCGGACGAGGAAGAGGCGATCCGGTCGGCCAACGACACGGCGTACGGCCTGGCCGCCGGCGTGTGGACCCGCGACCACGAGCGAGCCCTGCGAGCCGCCCGGGACCTCGACACCGGCATCGTGTGGATCAACACCCACGCGACGACGGTGTCGGAGATGCCCCACGGCGGCACCGGCCACTCCGGCTACGGCAGCGACCTGTCCATGACCGGGTTGCTGGAGTACACCCGCCCCAAGCACGTGATGAGCTCCCTGCCATGAAGCTATCCCGCACCTGCTGGCTCAGCCGGGCTCGATGCCCGACACCCACCAAGTCTCCTAGACCCGGCGGTTCGGTTGCTTCTTCGGGCACGAACAGTTCGTATTCGGCGAAGATGGCACCAGCTCAGCCGATGGCCATCTGTCCAACGCCGGCCAAGCGGAGTTCCGTAGCGATATGGAGCTGATCTTCAGACGTTGCGGGATTGCGTTCACCCTGGGCAACGACATGCGCATCCATCGTCTTGGGCGAGCAAAAGCGGACCTCCATCACTCAGCTACTCAACAAAGCCGCATCGGAGCCGTTCCGCACCGAACCCAAGAACGAGTTCAAGATGCTTTCCGATATCGGGAACGAATTCAGGATCCGGCATCACGAGCACGGCAGCCACGACCTCCCCAGTGACGCGGCCAAGGACTACCTGTTCATCCGATGCGCCAGCGTGATCGCCCATGTGCTGCGCCAGGCCAGCCGGACAATCGATGCCGAGATGCCTCACCGGTAGAGGTGGCGGCAGCGCCGGTTCGTTGACGAACAGTGCAATCTCGAGCTTCCAGAACAGGGCGGTGTCGGTGGCTCAACAGGGTGGTGGACCGCTCGTCCTCACCCAGGGCGGGTCGATGCGATCGAGTAGCTTCTGGTCGGGCGAACGAAGAACACCTGCCCATCCTGTCGCCCAGCCCAGTTGTTTCGCTGGTGTCGCCCACAGGCGGCAGCTTGGTAGGTGAGGGTGAACTCCAGAACCTCTCGGCGGGCCAGGAGTCGGTTGGCGGGTTGGCCCGGGATAGATCGCTGACCTCTGGGGCGTTTCGCCGTTGCGACCAGCTCCGTGTGGGGCTGTAGGGCGCCAGCCGGGGCTGTGTTTTGGCAAGATCGTGGCATCCGAGCAACCACGGAGCAACCACTACCCCAAAACGGACACTGGGCGTCCTCGATCGGAACCGAGAACGCCCAGGTCAGGACGGGTGCGCCGTCAGGGACTTGAACCCCGAACCCGCGGATTAAGAGTCCGCTGCTCTGCCAATTGAGCTAACGGCGCTTGCGACGTCCGTAACTTTAGCAGCCCCCTTGCCCTGCTTGCGAATCGAATGATCCACACCGCCGGAGGCGCAGGTCACAGGGGTTGTCGGCGGGCCTGCCAGAGGGTGATCGCGGCGGCCCGTGAGCCCACCCGGAGCTTGGCGTAGATGCGGTTGACGTGGTTCTTCACGGTCTTCTCGCTGAGGAACAGCTCTCGGGCGATCTCGCCGTTCGAGCGGCCGCTGGCGATGAGGTCCATGACCTCGGCTTCGCGGGCGGACAGGTCGAGGTCGTCGCGGCCGGCGTCGCGGAAGACCTGGAGGAGTTCTCGGGCTGTGAACCGGCCGGGGGTGAGGTGGCCGGTCGCGCCGTCGCGGAGGGCGGCCGATGCGGCGGTGGGCTCGCTGCAGACGACGAAGACGCGTGCTCTGCGGCTCAGAGGGGCCGTGTGGGCCGCGAACTCGGGGCCGAGGATCACGACGTCGGGTCGGAGGCGTTCGGCGGCCTCCAGGGCGTCTGCGGGCTCGGCGGCATCACCGGGCTCGTTGACCACATCAAGCTCGTCGCTGTCCTCCAGCAACGAGAGGAGGGTGGGGTCGCCGTCGACGACCATGACCCGTAGGGGGAGCGGATTGTCGGGATTCATCCTGCCTCCGGGGGACGCCTGTCACGGCGGGGCGCGAACCGGGCGATGTCCGAGGGGGGACCGGCCCGGCCGATGTCCGAGGCGGAACCAGCCCGGGCGGTGTCCGAGGCGGAACCAGCCCGAGTGATGTCCGAGGGGGAAGCAGCCCGGCCGGTGTCCAAGGGGAGACGCGCCTGGCCGGTGTCCGAGAGGGGACGGGCCCGGATGGTGTCCGGTGGAAGACCGGTCCGGGCGCCTTCGGCGGGGACCCGCGCCCGGGTGGGAGACCCAAGGCCGGGGCCGGTCGGAAAAGGGCGACGGCCCCGGCGCGTTTGCGCTGGGGCCGTCGTATTGGGGTGAGTGAGGGGACTTGAACCCCCGACACCCAGGACCACAACCTGGTGCTCTGCCAACTGAGCTACACCCACCATGTCCGCACTAGGCGGCGTCATGAAGTGTAGCGGTTCTTCGGACCTCATCGGTCACCGATATTCGTCGCGATGGCGCGTGCCGTCTCGGAGTCTGGCCCCGGTTGTGGGACGAAGACGGTCTCTCGGTAATAGCGGAGCTCGGTGATGCTCTCGGTGATGTCCGCGAGGGCCCGGTGGCCGCCCTTTTTGACCGGGCTGGCGAAGTACGCCCGCGGGTACCAGCGGCGGGCCAGCTCCTTGATCGAGGACACGTCGATCATGCGGTAGTGCAGGTGGGAGTCCAGGGCGGGCATGTCGCGGGCGAGGAAGGACCGGTCGGTCGCGATGGAGTTGCCGCACAAGGGGGCCTTCTTCGCCCCGGGGATGTGGGTGCGGACGTACTCGAGGACGCGGTCCTCGGCCTCGGCGAGGGTGATGCCGCCGGGCAGCGCGTCGAGCAGCCCGGAGGTCGTGTGCATGTCGCGTACCACCTGCGACATCTGCTCCACGGCCTCCTGAGGAGGTTTGATCACCAGGTCGATGCCCGCGTCGAGGATGTTGAGCTCACTGTCGGTCACCAGGGCGGCGATCTCAATGAGCGCGTCGCGCCGCAGGTCGAGCCCGGTCATTTCACAGTCGATCCAGACCAGCCGGTCGTTCATGACCTTCACCATAAGTCCTGTCAGGACACTTTGAGTGAGGACAGGAGTAGATCGAGGTCGCCCTGGCGCCCGTGACTGTCGGGAATCGAGACGTAGAACTCCGCGGGCGACCGGCCGTTCCCACGGTCGACCATCAGGATCGCGGCCGTCTCCGTACGGAAGTTCCAGCCCTCGGATTTTGCCTGAGGGAACGTGAATTTCACCTTCAGGAGCCAGCCGTCGTGCCCGTCGACGGGGTGGGAGGCGGAGGTCAGGTCCTGGCGCGTGTGCGCCGGGTAGGCGACTGGCTCCAGCTCCGCCAGAAGTGCCCTGGCCTCGGTCTCCGGCGAGACGGGGGCGGTGTTGGTGGCCGCTCCGCTGTAGACGCTCGCGAGGTACGGCTGGCCGTTCTGGTAGTTGGCCATGACCTGGGCGGCCTCTCCCTGGTCGAAGCCCAGCTTGCCCAGAGGGCTCGTGGCGGTGACGCCCTCGGTGTGCCACGTTCCGCCCAGCTTCGGGTAGGAGATCCCGGCCTGGGCGTCGGTGATCGTCCCGGCGACCGGGGAGCGGCCGCCCTTGCTCCCGCCGAAGACGTTGGTGGCGAACAGGATCGCGACGACCGTGATGATGATCACAACGGCCGCGCCACCGCCGAGCAGGAGAGGGAGCCGGGAGCGGCGGCCGGCGGGCGGCGCGGGCGCGTTCTGCGCCCACGTCGGCGGGGCGCTGCTCCAGTCCCAGCCGGCCTGCGGGCCTCCGCCTGTCGGCGGAACACCCCCTTCGCCGGGAGCTTGAACACCGCCCCAACCCTGCCCTACGCCGCCCCAGGCCTGTCCTCCGCCGCTCCAGCCCTGCCCTTCGCCGGGAGGCTGAGCGCCGCTCCACTCCTGGGTGGCCGGCTGGCCTTCGCCGACCGCCTGCTGCCCGCCCCAGGCGGTCTGCTGACCTTCGCCGGTGGGCTGCGTCGCCTGGGTCCACTGCCGACCATCCCACCACCGCATGAGACCCGGATCGCCGTACGGATCGCGGTACCAGCCCGCAGGATTCATGGGGTCAGAGTATGTGGCTCATATCACTATTTGGAATACCCGATGCCGGGCCGCAGCAGTGGGTCGGGGATCGGATCCCCGACGACCTCGCGTACCGGGAGCACGCCCGCCCAGACGTCCAGTTCGTAGTCCTCGTCGTCGTCGGAGGGCGGTCCCTGCCGGAGCTTCACCGACGCCTCCTCGAGCGAGAGGGCGACGACGGCCGTCGCGGCGAGTTCCTTGCGGGTCGGCTGCCGGGCGGCGTCCCAGCGGCCCGGCGCGAGGTTCTCCACGATCGCGCGGAGCCCGGTGAGCTTCTCCTCCGGGTCGGTGACGAGCCGGGGCCGGCCGTAGATCACGGCGCTGCGGTAGTTCATCGAGTGGTGGAAGACCGAGCGGGCCAGGACGAGGCCGTCGAGGTGGGTGACGGTGACGCAGATCTCGCCGCCCGCGCGCAGGCTCGTGGCACCCGTGGAGCCGTGCAGGAACAGGGTGTCGCCCTCCCGCCCGTACCCGGTCGGCAGGACCCGGGGGCACCCGTCGACGATCACGCCGAGGTGGCAGATCCGCCCGGCGTCGAGGACCTCGTACAGCGCCTGCCGGTCGGTGGCGGCGCGCTCGGAGAGACGGCGGACACGCGTGCGCTCGGTGCCCGACAGCCCCGACGGCGCCGCGCCGTCCGGAGAGGCCGCGTCGTACGGCGGAGGAACGTCGTGCGGTGCGGAAGTCGTCATGGCCATGACGATAAGGTCGAAGTGGCCTGTCCAGTATGGCCACTTCGTCGCGGAACAAGGGAACCACTTTGTCGCGGGACCAGTTCGACCTGCCGCTCACCGTCGACCGCGGGGCCGGGACGCCCCTCAGCGTCCAGCTCGGCGGGCAGCTGCGCGCGGCGATGAACGACGGGCGCCTCAAGGCGGGGGAGCGGCTGCCGTCCAGCCGGGCGCTGGCGTCGGCGCTGGGGGTCAGCCGCACCGTCGTCACGGAGGCGTACGAGCAGTTGTACGCCGAGGGCTGGATCGAGGGCCGGCACGGCTCGGGCACCTACGTGGCCGACATCGCGCCGCCGCGCGCCGGGTCGCTCCGCGCCCTCAGGCCGGTGCCGGAGGACCGGTCCCAGGGCGCGGGGGCGGCCATCGACCTGCGGCCCGGCATGCCGTGGGTCGACGGGCTGGACACGCCCGCGTGGCGGCGCGCCTGGCGGCTCGCGGCGACCGTGCCCCCGGCGGGGCGGCCGGATCCGCGCGGCCTGCCCGGCCTGCGCGCCGCGCTCGTCGACTACCTGCGGCGCAGCCGCGGCGTGACGTGCCCGGTGGACCGGGTGCTGGTCACTCGCGGCGCGACGAACGGCCTGGATCTGCTGGGAGCGGTGGTCCTGCGGCCAGGCGACCGGGTCGGCGTCGAGGAGCCGGGCTACACCAAGGCCCGGTCGGCCCTGGCCATGCGGGGCGCGGAGGTGGTGCCGTGCCCGGTGGACGAGTCCGGCCTGATCGTCGACGCGATCCCCGACGGGCTGCGCATCGTCTACACCACGCCGTCGCACCAGTACCCGCTCGGCGGCCGGCTGCCGGTGCCTCGCCGCCAGGCGCTGCTGGCGTGGGCGCGGCGCAACGGCGCGCTGATCGCCGAGGACGACTACGACAGCGAGTTCCGGTACGACGTGGCGCCGCTGCCCGCGCTGTACGGGCTGGATCCAGAGGTGACGGTCTACCTCGGCACCACGTCCAAGACGCTGGCGCCCGACGTCGGCGTCGGCTGGCTGGTGGCGCGTCCCGACCTCGTCGAGGCGATCACGGACGTGCGCGAGCACGTCAACGACCGTACGGCGGTGGTGCCGCAGGAGGCCGTGCGCATCCTCCTGGAACGCGGTGACCTGGACCGCCACGTACGGCGGATGCGGGCGGAGTACGCGCGCGGCGGGCCGCCGTCGTCGACGCGCTGGGCCACCTTCCGCTTCTGGGGGACACCGCCGGGCTCCACATCGTGGTCGCGCTGCCCGAGGACGTCGCCGCCCGGGTCGTCGAGCGCGCGTCGGAACGCGGCGTCCTGCTCGCCACACTGGACCGGCGGTTCGACGGACCGCCGGCGGTGCACGGCCTCGAACTCGGGTACGGCAGTGCCACGCTCGCGCAGGTCAGGAGTGGCTGCTCGCTGGTGCGTGCACTGGTCCGGGAGGCTCTATCCGGCCCAGCGCGTGCGGCCGCCGGCTGAGCAGTTCGTCCGGGTCGACCGGCCCGGTCTCCTCACTCGGGGGGATCCGGGGCCGTGGGATTCCCACGGGTGCCTCCGGGCCGGTGATCTTATGGATGTCGATCCGGCCGGGATCCGCGGACGTCCCCCCGGGCACCTGGGACGCTCCGAAGTGCCCGCCGCGGGCCCAGGGCCGGCGCTCGCGGACGGCGTCGTACGCCTCCGGCCGGGGCAGCGGCTCGCCGGCGGGCCAGCGGCGCGGCACGCGCCAGCCGTCGAGCCAGCCGACGATCCTCTCCAGGCCCTTCAGCGGACCCGCCGTGAACGGTTCGCGGGCGAACCCGACGACCATGATCTGGAAACACGAGCGGCCCTCTCGGCCGACCTCGCCGGAAAGCAGTTTGGCCGCCCGCGTGGCGGGCACCATCTGCACGATCTCGCCGGTGGAGGGGTTCCACACGAGGTGGGCGCTGTGTCCTTCGTGCTCCAGGCGCTGAGCCACCGAGCGTGCGGAGATCTGATGCGGGTCGTTCTCGCTGGTGTGCCAGACCGCGCGGGGCGCGCCTCCCTTGGGCGATCCACCGTCATGCGCGGTGTGCAGGCGTCCGGCTCCAGGCAGCCAAGCGTCGGCCACTATCGGTTTCCCTCCATCGGGTCGGATCCGTGCCCGGATGGTGTTCCGCTGACTAGGAAGTTTGTCCCACTGATAGGACATTTGGGGTAACGGTCACGTTTCGCCTTTCTGATACCCCAACGGGCCGAATGCCTACCCCTGGTGATGCGCCGGTACCCAACCGGGGCCGGATCCGGCCGGACGGGGCCGGTTGGCGTCTTGATACCGAGTCGCGTTCTAATAGGCGCGTGACCGGCGAACCTCGCCCGGCGCGTCACCATGGAACGGAGTGGAGGGTCCATGATCGAGCAGGTCGCCGGAGTTCCCGGGATCGACGTTCCGCGATTGTCGTCCTGGCTGGCGGACAACCTGCCGAGCGGCGGTCCGATCACGGGCATCGAGCTGCTCGCCGGCGGCCGGTCGAACCTGACCTACCTCATCCGCCTCGGCGACCGGCGCGTCGTGCTGCGCCGCCCACCGCTCGGCCACGTGCTGCCCACCGCCCATGACATGCGCCGCGAGCACACCGTGCTGGCCGCGCTGGCCGGCACCGACGTCCCGGTGCCCACGCCGCTGGCGCTGTGCCAGGACGAGGACGTCATCGGCGCGCCCTTCTACCTCATGGAACACGTCGACGGCCGCGTCCTGCGCACCGTCGAGGACGCCGCCGACGTCACGCCGGAGGAGGCCCGCGCCCTCAGCGAGCGCCTGGCGGACGCGTTCGCCGCGATCCACACCCTCGACGTCGAGAAGGCGGGGCTCGCCGGATTCGGCCGTCCCCAGGGGTACATGGCGCGCCAGCTCGCCCGCTGGCGCAAGCAGTGGGACGCCTCCGTCCCCGCCGACCCCACCCTCGCCGACGCCACCCGCGCCTCGTACGACCGGCTCGTCGAACGCCTCACGACCCGCCTGCCCGGCGACGGGCTCACCGGCCTGGTGCACGGCGACTTCCGGCTCGACAACGCGCTCGTACGGCTCCGGCCGGAGCCCGAGATCGCGGCGGTCGTCGACTGGGAGATGTCGACCCTCGGCGACCCGCTGTCCGACCTCGGCCTGACACTGGTGTACTGGACCGATCCCGGCGACGACGAGCGCGGATCGATCCCGGTGGGCTCAACGGTCACGACGGCGCCCGGATTCATGTCGAGCCGCGAGTTCGCCGACCGCTACGCCGCGACCACCGGCTACGACCTCACCGACCTGGACTTCTACGTGGCGTTCGGCTGTTTCAAGCTGGCCGTCGTGCTCGAGGGCATCCACGTGCGGTACCTGCAGAAGGCGACGGTGGGCGAGGGTTTCGAGGGGATCGGGGAGTCCGTCCCGATCCTCCTCGACCGCGCCCACCGCACCCTCGACAACGGCGCTCGTTGAGAGTGTTCAGGAGGTGAGGACGTCCGGGGCCTCGCCGGCGCGGAGGCCCTCGGCGAGACGGCTCAGCAGGTCGAGCGTCGCGCTGTGCAGACCGGGCCCGAACGTCACCCGCCGGACCCCGAGCTCGCCCAGCCGGGCGAGGGAGGGCATGCCGGGGTGGTGCAGCACGTTGAGCGGCGCGGGGATCCGCTCGACGAGGGTGGCGATCGCCGCCTCGTCGGCGACCATGATCGTGAAGATTCCGTCGGCGCCGGCGTCGAGGTAGGCGCGGGCGCGGCGGACGGCCTCCTCCAGGCGTTCGGCGTCCGACAGCTCCGGCATCGCCCCGGTGCCGTACACATCGACCCTGGCGTTGATGAACAGCTCGGGGTCGGCCTCCCGTAGCGCGGCGATCCGTTCCGCCTGCCGGTCGACGTCGGCGAGGACGCGGCCCGCGTCGGCCGGTCCGTCGTGCAGCGTGTCCTCGAAGTTGCAGCCCGCCGCTCCGGCCTCGCGCAGCCGGTCGGCCAGTTCGGCCGGCGGCAGGCCGTACCCGGCCTCGGCGTCCACCGAGACCGGCACGTCGACACTGCGGGTCACCCGCCCGGCCGCGGCGAACATCTCCTCGGGCGGCGCCGCCTCACCGTCGTCGTAACCGAGGCTCGCGGACACCGCGTGGCTGGC
This sequence comes from Actinoallomurus acanthiterrae, assembly GCF_054775715.1. NCBI lineage: Bacteria > Bacillati > Actinomycetota > Actinomycetes > Streptosporangiales > Thermomonosporaceae > Actinoallomurus > Actinoallomurus acanthiterrae. Next base: position 2,706,849 of record NZ_BAAHCO010000001.1, read on the forward strand.
GGTGGCGATGGCCGCGAACCCGGCGTCCACGAGGACGCGGGCGCTCGCCGCGTCCCAGGCGTTCGGCAGGATCAGGGGACGGTGTTCGTCGTGCAGGGCGCGCAGCAGCGCCTTCTTGGCAGACAGGTCCATGCCGCCGACCGTACGGCCTCGGCGGGGCCGCCGGAATGGCCACTCGGTGGCGGTGGCGAGGAACCACTGCCCGCCCGCACGCCGGTCAGCACTCCCAGGTGACGTAGCCGACCGCGCCCGGGCTGATCCGCACCGAGCCGCCGGTCTTGTCCTCCCAGCATGCCTCCCGGGAGCGGCTGACGTTCAGGAGCACCGGGTGGCCCGGCCAGGCGGTGCCGGAGCCGCCCGTGCTGACGTCGTCGGTGGTGCCTGTGACGGCCCACTGCACCGGCCCGTCCACGGCGAACAGCGCCAGCTGGCACTCGTAGTCAAAGCGCTCCATGTGGCACGCCTTGGTCACGAGCCTGCCCGGCCCCTCGTGGGAGGGTGCCGACGAGTGCGGCTGATGTTGGCCGGGCCGCGTGGGGTGCGTGGGCGGCGCCGTCGGGCTCGTCGTGGACGGCGTCGGGGTCAGGGACGGCGTCGGCGTGATGGTCGGCGTCGGCGTCGGAGAGCTGCTCTTGGCGGTCGGCGAGACGTCGGCGGAACGGGAGGACGTGTCGCCGTCGTCGGACGGAGAGTCGCCGGGGGCGGGCGCGGCGGCGTGGCCGTCGGCGGGCCGCTTGTCGCCCGACCCGCCCGACCCGGGTGACACGAGGAGGAATCCGCACAGGACGACGACCGCGCAGGCTGCCGCTCCGGCGACGAGCCACACAGGCGACGCCTTCCGCGACCGCTCCCCGGGCTCCGAGAGCGCGGGCGGCGGGGGCGGTGGGGGATCGAGGCGCATCGCGATCGTCGCCCTGGCCGGGGCCTGCTCCGGCGAGAACGCCGTGGCCAGGATGCGGCCGCGAAGGTTCTCCGGGACGGCGGCGGCCGGCATGGCGCGCAGGAGTCGCGCCGTGGGGACGTCGCGGTTGACCCGCAGGGCGCAGATGGGGCAGCCGCTGATGTGCCGCGCCAGCGTCACGCAGCGCACCGCGTCCAGTGGCTGTCCGGGCGGGCCCGCCAGGGCCGGGACGCTGGGGCAGTCGTCGCGCCCGGTCGCCGCGACGACCACGGCCGCGAACGCGTCGTCCAGGTCGTTGCGGGCCTGCTCGACCAGCACCGACGCCTCGTGCGGCGTCTTCGAGAGGACCAGGCCGAGCTCCTCGGCGTCCAGGTCGTGCCGTACGGCCAGGTCGAGCGCCTCGCGCTGCTGTCCGCTGAGCGCCAGCAGGGCGGCGTGCACGAGCGCGCGGGTCGCCTCGTCGATGCCGTCGTCGGCGCCCTCTGGCGCCCGCCGGCGCTCGGCCGGGAGCTCCGCCCGCCGGCGCATGCACTCGGCGCGGGTCGTGGCGTACAGCCATCCCCGGAACAGCCGGTGGTCGGGGAGCGCGGAGATGCGCTCCCGCACCATGATCAGCGAGTCGTGTACGGCCTGCGCCGCCGTCTCCTGGTCGCGCAGCAGGACGTGGCAGTAGTCGAACAACGGCGCGACGTACGCGGCGCACAGCTGAGCGAGGGCGTTGGTGTCGCCGGCGTCGAGTGCCCGTGCCAGCCGCTGGTCATCGGCCCTGTCGATACCCGGCCAACCGGCCACGTTGATCCTCCCCGCTGATCGGTTCGTGTCCCCCAGTGCACGGTGGCCCCAAGCGCACCGTACGGTTCACGAATCCTGCCACCAACGGACCGGATATTCGCCGTCTTCCGCGATGAATGTGTTCATGGTGACAGCGCGGCACGGCGCGTTCCGGCCTTGGAGGTGTCCCGGACAAGCGGGACCGAAATCTCGCGCGGCCAGGTCGCCCGTGCCCGATCAGCGGGATCGGCTCTATTCCGTCAGTGGTCTCCCAACCGGCGAGGCCCGGTCGGCCCGGGACCCCTCAGCAGTTCCACTTCACGCCGGCCGACGCGCCGGAGGTGAAGGACACCGAGCCGCTGCCGCCGCCGATGCAGATGCCCTGGTACGTGCGGGAAACGGTGACGTGGGCCGACTCGCCGGCGCTGAGGCTGCCGCTGCCACCGGCTTTGACGGGCCCGCTGGTCCCGCTGACGGCCCAGCTCACGGACCCGCCCTGCGCGGTCACCGTCACGCTGCAGTGGCTCGACCATCCCATGTCGCATCCGGAGACGGACAGCGTGCCCGTGGTCGTCGGCGGCTGCGCGGGCGTCGTCTCGGGCGGAGTGGTGGTCCCGGGCGAGTGGGTGCTGTGCTTCGGCTTCGGGGTCTTGCTCTTCGACGGCGTCGGCGTCGGCGTGGGGGTCTTCGACTTCTTGGTCTTGGACGGCGACGCGCTCCCCGGCGAATCGGACGGGTCACCACTCGGCGAGTCGCTGGGCGGAGCGGCGACGGCCTGGTTGCCGGAGTTCTCCTTGCCACCCGAGCCGGGCAGTACGAGGAAGATCCCCGCGAGGACCAGGATGCCGAAGGCGGCCGCGCCGACGGCGACCCACACGCCCGCCCTGCGGCGTGGTTCGTCCTCGGGCTCGTAGTCGGGCTCGGGCCGCGGCGCGTCGGACCGCATCGCGACCGTCGCCCGCATGTCGGCGTACTGGGGCGTCGCCATGCCGAGCACGCGTGGCCGCAGGTCCTCCGGCACGGCGGCGATCGGCATCGCGTGGAGCAGCCGGGCGGTCGCCACCTTCCGGTTCGCGCGCAGCCCGCAGATCGGGCAGTTCCCGATGTGGCGCGCGAGCCTGCCGCAGGTGTCGGCGTCCAGTGGCCGGCCCTCCGGGCCGGCCAGCGCCGGGACGCTGGGGCAGTCGTCGCGCCCGGTCGCCGCGACGACCACGGCCGCGAACGCGTCGTCCAGGTCGTTGCGGGCCTGTTCGAGCAGCACCGACGCGTTCTGCGGCGTCATGTTGAGGATCTCGGCGAGCTCGTGCGGGTCGAGCTCGTGCCGCAGCGCGAGGTCGAGGATCTCGCGCTGCTGGCCGCCGAGCACCATCAGGGCGGCGTGGACGAGCCGCCGCGTCGACTCGTCCGTCTCCACGAGACCTTCGGCCTCGCGTGCCTTCTGCCGGTTGTCCGGGATCCCGGACTCGGCGCGGCGGCGCAGGCACTCGGCCCGCGTCACGGCGTACAGCCATCCCCGGAACAGCCGGGCGTCCGGCAGACTCCCGATCCGCTCCTGGATGATGATCAGAGAGTCCTGCAGACCCTGCGCGGCCAGCTCCTGATCGCGGAGCAGCACGTGGCAGTAGTCGTACAGCCGCGCCGCGTAGGCGTCGTAGAGCTCCGTCATGGCGGTGGTGTGACCCGCTCGCAGAGCCTGTGCCAGCCGCTGGTCATCGGCCCTGTCGATCGTCGGCCACCCGGCCACTGGTCCTCCCGTTGTGCTCGCCAAAACGGACGCAGACGCCTCATAGGCATCACTGGTTTACGCATCCTGCCACCAATCGCGGGCCGATAGGCCAGTTTTGGTAGCAAATGTGGCATAGTCGACAACGGGCAGTGATCGATTTCTGCGTCGTGCGAGTAACCCTGACGCTGAGTGACCGAAATCCATCAAGTCGTCAGGTCGGGGAAGTCCTCCTCGCGGTACTCGCCGGCCCGGCGTTCCTCCCCCTCCAGGCCCCGCAGCTCGACCCGCCGGATCTTCCCGGAGATGGTCTTCGGCAACTCGCCGAACTCCAGGCGGCGCACCCGCTTGTACGGGGCCAGCCGTTCCCGGCAGTGGGCGAGGATCGAGCGCGCGGTCTCGGCCGTCGCCTCGTGCCCGGCCGCGAGGGAGACGTACGCCTTCGGCACGGCCAGGCGCACCGGATCGGCGGCCGGCACGACGGCGGCCTCGGCCACCGCGTCATGCTCGAGCAGCACGCTCTCCAGCTCGAACGGTGAGATCTTGTAGTCCGATGCTTTGAAGACGTCGTCGGTGCGGCCCACGAACGTGACGTAGCCGTCGGCGTCCTTCGAGGCGACGTCACCCGTGTGGTAGTAGCCGCCGGACATCGCCTCGTCGGTGCGCCCGGCGTCGTCGCGGTAGCCGGCCATCAGCGCGAGCGGGCGCTCCGCCAGCTCGATGCACACCTCCCCCTCGTCGGCGGGCTCCCCGGTGACCGGATCGACGAGCGCGATCCGGTAGCCCGGCAGCGGACGGCCCATCGACCCCGGCTTCAGCGGCTGCCCCGGAGGGTTGCCGATCTGCGCCGTCGTCTCGGTCTGGCCGTAACCGTCGCGCACCGTCAGGCCCCACTGCTCGCGGACCTGCTCGATGATCTCCGGGTTCAGGGGCTCGCCCGCCGCGACCGCCGTACGCAGGCTCAGCCGCCACGCCGTCAGGTCCTCCTGGATCAGCATGCGCCACACCGTCGGCGGCGCGCAGAACGTCGTCACCTCGCACCGCCGCATGACCTCCAGCAGCGCGGGCGCGCCGAACCGCGCGTAGTTCAGGACCAGCACGCAGGCCCCGGCGTTCCACGGCGCGAAGACGTTGCTCCACGCGTGCTTGGCCCAGCCCGGCGAGGAGACGTTGAGGTGGACGTCGCCGGGGCGCAGGCCGATCCAGTACATCGTCGACAGGTGCCCCACCGGGTACGAGGCGTAGGTGTGCTCGACCAGCTTCGGGCGGGCGGTCGTCCCGGAGGTGAAGTAGAGCAGCAGCGTGTCGCCGGCGTGCGTCGTCTCGCCGACCGCGTCGTACGGCTCGTGCCCGTACGCGTCGGCGAACGTCAGCCAGCCCTCCGCCGGACCCACGGAGATCCGCGTCCAGTCCCCCTCGAGACCGGCGAACTTCGCGGTGTCGGCGGCGCCGGTCACGACGTGGGAGACGCCGCCGCGCTCGATCCGGTCGCGCAGGTCGTCCGTGGTCAGCAGGGTGGTCGCCGGGACCACGACGGCGCCGAGCTTCATCGCCGCGAGCATCGTCTCCCACAGCTCGACCTGGTTGCCGAGCATGAGCAGGATCCGGTCGCCGCGGCGTACGCCCCACTCGTGCAGCGCCGGCGACCCGGCTCGACCGGTCGGCCAGTTCGGCGAAGGTCAGTTTCAGCTCGGAGCCGTCCTCCTCGACGATCCAGAGGGCAGGCCGGTCGGGGGTCTCGGCGGCCAGCACGCCGTCGAACCAGTCCAGCGCCCAGTTGAACCCGATGACGTCCGGCCAGCGGAAGCCCCGGTAGGCGGTCTCGTAGTCTTCGGCGTTCGCCAGCAGGAAGTCGCGGGCGGCTCGGAATGTCGCGACGTCAGGAGTCATGTCGCGAATCTTGGCACCCCACCCGCGCGTTCCGTAAGGACCCCGTCACCAACGACGGGGATTCTTCGCCGTCGGGACGGTCCGGGGCCGAGCCGGTAGCCCGGTCGCCGCGCGCCTGCCCGAGCCGTTGGCGAGCCGCGTCAGCAGGTCCAGGACAGCGTGACCGCTCCGTTCGGGGAGAAGGAGACGCCGGACTTCTCCACGGGCGGGGACGCGGCGCACGCGGAGGCCGTGTCGGCCGTGACCGACAGGACGGCCGACTGCCCGGCCGCGAGTCTGCCGCCCGTCGGGCCGGCGACGGTGACGTACTGTCCCCGGCTCGCCGACCAGCGCACGGTGCCGCCGCGCGCGGTGAGCGTCACCGTACGGGAGTCGCCGACTCCGGTGGACGCGACGACGAGCGTGCCCGGGGTGGGTGTCGTGGTCGGCGGCCGGCTCCGGGTGGGCCGCGGCGTCGCCCTCGGCCTGGTCCTCGACGGCGCCGGCGTCGGCGTCCTGGACGTACGCGTAGGGGTCGGCGTGGGCGTCGTCGACGTCGAGGTCGGGTCGGGGGAGTCCGGGCTGCCATCGGCCGACGGGCTGTCGGACGGGCCGGCGGTCCCGGCCGCGGCGGGGCGCCGAGGGTCGCCGGACGAGTGCCGGGAGGACGATCCGCCGGTGACCAGGAAGATCGCGCCGGCCACCAGGAGGACGCACGCCGCGGCACCTACGGCCGGCCACAGCGGGGGCACGCCCCTCCGCTCGTCCTCGTGGGCCGGCCGGACGCGTTCCGCGTTCGCCGGCCAGCCCCAGGCGTCGAACGGCTCGGCGCGCTGCGCGAGGTGCGTCCGGGTCTCGTGCCGGTCCGGGGCGGCGGCCAGGGACAGGACGGCGTCGCGCAGGCCGGAGGGGAGCGCCGCGACCGGCAGCACTTGCAGGAACCGGTTCGTCGACACCTTGCGCGTGCGGCGCTCCCGGCAGGTTGGGCAGGAGGCGGTGTGCCGGACGAGCTTCCGGGAGACCTCCGGCGGCAGCGGCCACTCGTGCTCGTCGGCCAGCGCGGCGACGCTCGGGCAGTCGCCCCGGCCGGTGCGCGCGATGACGGCGGCGGCGAGGGCGTCCTCGAGCTCGTCGCGGGACTCGGCGACCAGCTCGATCGCCTGCTGCGCCGAGACGCCGAGAACGCCGGTCAGCTCCTCGGCGGACAGCTCGTGGCGGACGGCCAGGTCCACCGCCTCGCGGTGCCGGCCCGGCAGCCCGGCAAGAGCGCTCTGCACGAGCCGGCGGGTCTCCAGGCGTCGCCGGCGCTCATCGGCGTCGAGGAACGTGTCGTCGGCCTCCTCGGCTGCCGCGTGCCGCTCCGGCGGCGTTTCCGGGTCGCGGAGGAGCCGCAGGCATTCATTGCGTACGAGCGCGTAGAGCCAGCTGCGGAAGCGCTCCGGCTCGCGCAGCTTGTCGATGTGCACCAGTGCGGCGATCAGGGAATCGTGGAGCGCGTACGCCGCCAGGTTCTCGTCGCGCAGCAGCGCGTGGCAGTAGTCGAACAGGCGTGGCGCGTAGACGTCGTATATTTGCGCGAGCGCGGTGGCGTCGCCGGCGCGCAGCTCCTGCGCCAACCGGCGGTCATCGACGCGACCGAGACTGGGCCAACCGGCCACAGCGACCTCCCGGAGGTGTGGTGTCGGACGCGCCCCCGGAAAAGAGAAGGAGGCCCGACGCCCCGCTCCCGTCGGGCCTCCACAAGAAAGACGCCCCTTCGGAGACCTTGGTTGACACGATCTCCAGATTTTTTTCAGCCGGCTCGGCGGGCGGGTCGCCGAGCCGGGTTTCCACAGGTCAGTGCGCGATCCGCCGGGCGATCGTGTTCAGGAAGATCCGCTGGATCTCCTGGGGTTTCATCGCCTGGTACGCCGCGCCGTCGGTCTCCGCGGCGATCCGCTGCATGGCCGCCATGTCGACGTCCGGGCCGAACCCGATGAACAGGACCATGACCGGCTCGGTCGGGTCCTGCTCCTTCCGCAACGTCCGGAGCAGACTGCTCAGCGAGATGCCGCTGGTTTTGTCGTTCTTGCCGTCGGTCAGCACGAGGACGGAGTTGTAGTAGCCCGTCTTGTACGTCTTCTTCATCGACCGGAACGCCGCCAGCACCGAGTCGTACAGCCCGGTGTTGCCGTCGGGCTTCGGCCGTACGCGGCCGAGTGCGGACAGGATCGCCTGGCGGCGCGTCCCCGACCCCAGGCGGGTGGACAGCGGGCCGATCGGCACCTCGGTGCGGTAGTCCTGGGCGCCCTGCAGGTTCGTGGAGAACGTCCACAGCCCCAGGTCGGTGTCGTCGGGCAGCATCGCCAGACCGCCCTGGGCCACCTGGGCGGTCGCCTCCATCCGCGTGACGCCCTTGCCGACCGGCTGCGCCATGGACCCGGACACGTCGAGGAGCGTCAGCATCCGGGTGCGCAGCGACAGCTTCGTCCAGGCCTGCATGACGTCGGTGACGTCGTTCGACGCCGGTGTCGGGAGGGCCCGCGGGATCCGCGGGCTCAGGCCGCTCGCGCTGCCGAACCCGGTGCCCGCCCGGCCGTCGGGCGTACGGAAGCCGAGGGCGCGCACCGCGGCATGAGCCTGGTCGGTGCTCATCGCCTTCTCGAGCAGCGCCGCCGCGCGGACCTTCGTGTCGTCGTCGGTGGTCAGCGCGAAGGGGTGGTCGAGGCTGAGCATGCCCTCGTTGGGATAGATCGCGCTGGCCGGCGCGGAAGGCTTGCCCTGGTTGTACTTCCACACCGCCTGCTCGGGCGCGATCACGACGGGCGCCCGGCCGTGCAGGTTCCGGCGGAAGCTGGCGAACAGCGCCTGGGTGTTCGGCGAGATGCTGTTCTGCACCTTGCGGGCGATCTGGGTGAAGATCGCGTCGGCGTTCGGGTCGCCCTGCAGGAGCATCCGCGTCATGACGACCGCGCCCAGCCCGCCCGCGTTGCGCCCCGGGTCGAGGATCTGCAGGTGCACGGAGTCGGCGGGCAGCATGTCGTTCTTGCTGACCGCGCCCGCGGCGAGGGCGTCGGTGGCCTTGAGCAGCATGTCCCAGGTCGGCCGGATGCCCTGGCCGTGGATCTTGTTGGCGAAGGCCCGGGTGGTCGCGACGACGAGCGGGGTCTCGGCCACGCTCGTCGGCGTGCTGCGGACGGCGGCGGCGCCCTTGGGGGAGCTGCGCATCAGCGTGATCCACAGTGACGAGTCCGGGATCCACACGTCCGGGGACACGTCGCCCGGCACCGCGCCCTGGCCGGACAGGATCGTGGAGGTGCTCGCGGGGTCGGCGGCCTTCACCGTCGCCTTGACGCACTTGCCGTCGACGGAGTGCCTCTCCTTGGTGAACGACGTGGCGATGTCGCTGACCGCCGGGGCGATGTCGGGCGCCGCGGCGACCTTGAGGTCGATCGGCGTGCCGCCGCACTTGGTGCTGTCGGCGAGCGCGTACACGCCCGCGCCGAGCAGGATGGCCAGCCCGACCGCACCCGCCAGCGGGCCGACCAGGGCGCTGATGGAACGCCGCCGCTGAATCCGGCGCCGGCCCCCGCCGGGAGGCCCCGACCGGCCCTCGTCGGAGCCGCCCTCTCCAGGCCCGCCGGAACCCGGACGGCCGGGACCGCCGTCTCCCGGGCCGCGACCCTGTCCGCCCGGACCGGAACCCGGGCCTCCGCCCGGCTGCCCCGGCCCGCCGCCGTAACCGGGACCGCCGCCGTAGCCGGAGCCGCCGCCGGGCCCGGCCAGGCCGCCGCCCTGCCGGCCGAAGAACCCGCCGTTCGGCACGTACGAGGAGGAGTCATGGGAGCCGTCGCGTTCGCCCGGCTGATTGCCACCGGCTCCGTAGGAACCGTTGCCGTAGGGGTCACGCTCACCCGGGCGACCGCCGCCGGGCCCGTAGGAGCCGTAGCCGTCACGCTCGCCCGGCTGATTGCCGCCCGCTCCGTTGCCATAGGGGTCGCGTCCGCCCGGCCCGTACGCGCCGCCGCCGTAGGGGTCGCGCTCGTTCGGCCCGCCGCTGGACCCGTAGGAGCCGTAGCCGTCGCGCTCGCTCGGGCCGGGGTTGCCGGTGCCGTAGGGAACGTTGCCGTAGCCGTTCCCCTCGTTCGGGGCCGGGCCGCCGGCGGCGCCGTAGGCGCCCCGCGCGTCATGGCCGGGACCGCTCCGCTCGGACGGGCGCGGCGCGAAGGGATCGGCGCCGGCGCCGTATGCCTGGGGTCCGGTCGTGCGACCGTCTCCCGACGGCGGATGGCCGTCGCCGGGCGTCTCACCCGGGGGCATGTCGTTGCGGCGACGTCGGCTCACGGCTGTCCCATCTCGCGGCGGTCAGGGCTGAGTGTAGAGCGGAACTGTAGCGGTCTTCGCAATTCGTAACAAAGATGATCAAATACGATGATGCCGCAGGTCAGTCCAGTAAAGATCCACTGCAAACCCCGCGGTGTCCCGTCCCGGAAGCTCTTTTCCGGTATCAGAAGCGCGCCATCACCACTCGAGACCCCACCGGACCGGGGCGTCGACGCGCTCACCGTGCGTTCACCGGCCGACCCCGAGAATGTGGTCACTCTGTCACCCGGAGTCGCACCGGCCTTTTCGCACTGACGACGCGGACCGGCTTGTCAAGCCTGCGTCAATCTGAAGGTGACTCGCGTTCTCGCTCCGGTCCGCGGCCGTTCCGGCCACCGCCGAGAGTCGCTATCGGCCCGGCGAGCGTCGGATGGCCGCCCACCGGTGCGGCGCCAGACAGGCCAGGTGCGGTCGCCGCCACGGCTGCGGCCTCGGTCCCGTCTCTGGCGGCGATCTGGGCTGGCATCTCTTCGCCGGCCGTGGTCACGATCGTGCTCACTCAGGTCTGGCGCGATACTGAAGGTCATGGCCCGCCTGATCCCCGTGACCGACCCCGCCGACCTGCGGCTCGCCGACTACGTGCGCCTTCGCGACGTCAACCTGCGCAAGAGCCTGGAGGCCGAGCACGGATTGTTCATGGCCGAGGGGGAGAAGGTCATCCGGCGGGCGGTCGCGACCGGATATCCGGTGCGGTCGGTGCTGACCGCGCGGCGGTGGGTCGAGCCGTTGTCCGACGTGTTCGGCGACGCTCCCGTGTACGTCGCGGACGACGACGTGGTCGAAGCGGTGACCGGGTTCGCCGTGCACCGTGGGGCGCTGGCCTCGATGGAGCGTCTGCCCTTGCCCTCGGTCGCCGCCGTACTGGCCGGTGACCTGCCCGCTCGCGGCGACGCCCCACGCCGGATCCTCGTGCTCGAGGACCTGGTGGACCACGGCAACGTCGGGGCCATCTTCCGGTGCGCGGCGGCACTGGGGATCGACGCCGTGATCCTCTCGCCCCGGTGCGCCGACCCGCTCTACCGGCGGTCGGTGAAGGTGTCGATGGGCGCGGTGTTCGCCATTCCGTACGCACGGATGGCCGACTGGCGCGACGGCCTGGCCGAGGTGCGCGCCGCCGGGTTCACGCTGCTCGCCCTGACACCGGACCAGTCGGCGGTGCCCCTGCACAAGGTGCCGCGGGGCGAGCGGGCCGCCCTCCTGCTCGGTACGGAGGGCGACGGGCTGTCCTCGCGCTGGCTGCGGGAGGCCGACCACCCGGTCTGCATCCCCATGAGCGCGGGCGCGATGGAACTGGGCGTCGACTCCCTCAACGTGGTCGCGGCCACGGCCATCGCCTGCCACGAACTGATGCGCGACTGAGCCCGCGCTCCCGTCGGATGTCATCCGGATGGGGACTCGCTCCAGTACGGGTCGGTGACGCCGCCCGGTGAGGCGAGCCCGGCGATGTCCCAGCCGGCGAGGCGGGCGCCGGCCTGATAGGCACTCTCGTAGAACGCCAGCACGGCGGCGCGGGGATCCGGCTCGGCCCGCGCGTCGTCGTACCGCAGGACGGCCAGGTGGCCGCCCCGCAGCGGCGTCCACTGCGCGGCCGCGGGAGCCAGGGGCTCTTCGGCCAGCCCGCCGGGCTCAGGTGCCGTGTAGGAGTAGAAGGCCGGCTCGGGGAACGCCTCGTCACCGAACCAGAAGCCGAAGCTGATCACCTCGCGGGAGTACGCCTCGCGGGTCACCGGATCGGTCTCGGGCGACTGGTCGACGACGCGGTCGGAGAACCGCGTGCACGCGATGTCGAACGTGTGCCAGAAGTGGTGGACCGGGCTGATCTTCCCCGAGTAGCCCGCGGCGAACTCCTCCAGCAGGAGGTTCACCTGGCTCAGCACCTGCCAGTACCGCGTGGCCAGGAAGGGGTCGTACGCCGCGTGCTCGGTGTCCTCGGCGAACGGCCGGCCGCCGTCAGGCAGGTCGAACGGACGCGGGATGGCCAGGTCGACCTCGACCCCCAGGTCGGCCAGCACGCGCAGGGTGTCCCGGTAGAACGCCGCGACCGACCGGCCGTACAGCGGGAACGACGCCGTCTCGCCGTCCAGCGTGGTGACGATCAGCCGATGGGCGACGAAGTCGAAGTCGACGGTGAAGATCGGGCCGCCGTCGGCCCGGCCCGTCGGCCGCGTCGTCAGCCCGCGTCCCGTCAGGTGGAAGGGCACGCCCCACCAGTGGTCGCGCCGGATCCCGGCGGCGAGCCTGACCTTCCCGATCACCTGGGCGAAGCGGTGAAGGGTCTCCTTGGTGTCCCGCCACTCGGCCAGCGGCATCGCGGGGAAAAGCTCCATGCGACCTCCCTTCCCTGGACGGCCCGAGCCCAGACCTGCGGTGGGTCCGGCGACCCAATCCGAAATGGGGCTCCAGGCCCTGTCTGTGGGGTCATGACTCCGAGGCGTTCTGAGACTTCCGGATCCGGTCGAGCTCCTGCTCGGCCCATTCGGCCCAGTCGCGCTGGGTGGCCGTGAACCGCAGGCCCCATTCGAGGGCGATCCGGCCGTACACCGACAGCGAGTCCTCGCCCTCGGAGACGACCGGGGCCAGCTTCCCGAGGTTCCGGTGGTTCTCGTCCGCCGCCTCGGCCCGGCGGCGGAGGTACGTGCGGGCCTCCTCGGGTTCGAGCAGGCCGAGGAAGAACACGCGCAGGAGCATGTCGCTGCGGCGGGCCACCGGGGTGGGCTCGACCTCGGTCAGCCAGTGGCGCAGCTCGGCCCGGCCGGCGTCGGTGATCGCGTACTCCTTGCGGCCGCGCGGCCCTTCGGCCACCACGGTGACGAACCCGGCGTCGGCGAGTTTGCCGAGCTCGCCGTACAGCTGGCTCTGGGTGGCGGGCCAGACGTTGGCGAGCGAGATCTCGAAGATCTTCAGCAGGTCATAGCCGCTGGCGGGCCCTTCGGACAGCAGGCCGAGCACGGCGTGTCGGAGGCTCATGAACCGAGCCTACCTTCCAATGTTGACATGTCGCTAGTGGAGGTTCTACTTTCGACCTGTCACAACTGGAACGTCATCAGGAGCGCCCCGTGCTCAGCTACCTCCGCACCTTTCTCCCCTGGATCGCCTTCGCGGTGATCAGCACCCCGCGCGACTCCCGGTACGGCGCGCTCGTCGGCGCCGTCCTGGCCCTCGTGCTCCTCGCGTCCGAACGCCGGAAGGGCCGCCCCTGGGACGCCCTGATCATCGAGGTGACCTCAATGGCGTTCTTCGGCGCGCTCGCCATCGCGGCGTTCGCCGTGGCCAAGGCGCCCCTCGGCGCGTACGGCTCCGCCGTCTCCGATGCCTGGCTCGCCCTGGTCGCCTGGGGATCCCTGGCCATCCGCCGGCCCTTCACCCTCGGCATCGCCCGGACGATGACCCCGCCGGAGATCCACGGCAGCCCGATCTTCTACCGGGTCAACGCCGTCATCACCGCCGTGTGGGCGCTCTCCTTCACCGCGATGGCGATCGTGCTGGCCGTGCTGGTCGACGTCGCCCCCCACTCCACCGGCCTGAGCATCGCCGTCAAGGTCGCCGGCTTCGTCCTCCCCGCGCTGTTCACCGCCCGCTACCCCGAGACCGTCCGGGCCCGCCAGAACGCCGCCGCCTGATGAACCTCCCCGGCTACCTCACCGGCCTGAAGGCCCCGGTCCCCGACGAGATCGACGCCGTCGACCTGCCCGTCACCGGCACCCTGCCCCCCGAGCTGACCGGCCGCTACTTCCGCAACGGCCCCAACCCCCTCCCCGGCCAGGACCCCGGCCACTGGTTCGGCGGAGCCGGCATGCTCCACGGCGTCCGGCTCCGCGACGGCCGCGCCGAGTGGTACCGCAACCGCTGGGTCCGGACCCGCGAGCTGGAAGGCGCGCCGTTCGCCGGCCCGGACGGAATCGACCTGACCGCGACACCGGCGAACACGAGCGTCATCCGGCACGCGGGCCGCGTCTTCGCCCTCGTCGAGACCGGCCTGCCGTACGAGGTGACGCCCGAGCTGGACACCGTCGGGCCGTACGACTTCGGCGGCCGGCTGACGACGGCCATGACCGCGCACCCGAAGGCCGACCCGGTCACCGGCGAGCTGCACTTCTTCGGCTATGGCTTCGTCCCCCCGTACCTCACCTACCACCGTCTCTCGGTGGCGGGCGAGCTGGTGGAGAGCCGGGTCGTGGACGTCCCGGGACCGACGATGATCCACGACTTCACGATCACCGAGCACCACGTGATCTGGCTGGACCTGCCGGTGGTGTTCGACAGGGCCCTCCTCGGATCCGGCATGCCGTACCGCTGGGACGACGCGTACGGCGCGCGGCTCGGGGTGATGCCGCGAGACGGCGGCGAGACCCGCTGGTACCCCATCGACCCCTGCTACGTCTTCCACGTCGGCAACGCCTTCGAGGACGCCCAGGGCCGCATCACGCTCGACGCCGTCCGCTACACCCGCGCCGGTTTCACCGGCTCCTGGGGGCGCATCGGCGGCGCACCCGACCCGGCCGCCGCCGCGGCCGCGAGCGGAGGCGCGTCCCTGTACCGGTGGACGCTGGACCCGGCGACCGGCGCGGTCAAGGAAGAGCCGCTCGACGACCGCGACGTCGAGTTCCCCACCCTCAACGACGACCGGCTCGGCAGGGCCGGCCGCTTCCTCTACACCGTCACCGACGACGCGATCGTCAAGTACGACACCCGCACGGGCGGCGCCCGCGTACGGGACCTGGGCGGGTCTCCCGGCGAGGCGGTGTTCGTCCCCGCGGTCGACTCCCGCGCCGAGGACGCCGGATGGCTGCTGTCGATCGTCACCGACCGCGCCGGCGACGGCTCGGAACTGCTCGTCCTCGACGCCGCCGAGCTGGAGTTCGTCGCCGCCGTACGCCTCCCGCGCCGCGTACCGGCGGGCTTCCACGGCAACTGGCTCGACGACTGAGCGGGGGCGCTTCCCCAGGTCACGGCCGAGTCCGTACGGTGGCCTCAGTGAATCCGCGAACGATGTGTCCGGGTCGCGCTCCCGGCTCCGACGTCCCGGGTGAGAGGCACCGGAACGGGTGCCGGCGGAGAGGAGAGATCGTGAAGTACATGATCTTGATCTACGGATCACAGCGGGACTACGACGCCATCGGCGGGACGTCGGGCGACCGGCCGGCCTGGTCGCCGGAGGACGCCGCGGCGCTGCACGCGTTCATGGGGAAGTGGAACAACGACCTCGTCGAGTCCGGAGAGTTCGTCGACGCCCAGGGCCTGACCGCCCCGGTGCACGCCCGGAGGGTCAGCCTCCGGGACGGCGTCCCCGTGGTCACCGACGGGCCGTACGCCGAGACCCAGGAGGTCCTCGCCGGGTACACGATCGTCGACTGCGCGAGCTTCGACCGGGCGACCGAGATCGCCGCCCGCCTGGCGGACACCCCCCATCCGAAGGACGCCGTCCTCGACAACGAGTGGCACGTGGACATCCGGCCGATCGCCGGCTCGGCGGCGGAGCTGGACCTGTGAGCCCATGACCGAGGGCACCGAGGACCTGATGCGCGGGCTGGCGCCGCAGGTCCTCGGCGCGGTCGTCCGCCGCTACGGCCATTTCGACGCGGCCGAGGACGCCGTGCAGGAGGCGCTCCTCGCCGCCTCCGCCCAGTGGGCGAAGGACGGTCTCCCCGACGACCCGCGGGCGTGGCTGATCACCGTCGCCTCGCGCCGGCTGACCGACCTCCTGCGCGGCGAACAGGCGCGACGCCGCCGCGAGGACCTCGTCGCCCGCTCCATCCCGCCCGATCGGTGGCTCGCGCCCGCCGCGGACCGGCCCGCCGACGCGGACGACACGCTCATCCTGCTGTTCCTGTGCTGCCACCCCGCGCTGTCGCCCGCCTCGCAGATCGCGCTCACGCTGCGGGCGGTCGGCGGCCTGAGCACCGTGGAGATCGCCCGCGCGTTCCTCGTACCGGAGGCGACCATGACCCGGCGCATCACCCGGGCCAAGCAGCGCATCAGGGACAGCGGCCTCCCGTTCGCGCCGCCGAGCGCCGCCGACCGCGCCGACCGGCTGGGCGCCGTCCTGCACGTCCTCTATCTCGTCTTCACCGAGGGCTACGCCGTCACCGCGGGCCCGGACCTGCAGCGGGCCGACCTGGCGGCCGAGGCGATCCGGCTCACCCGCCTCGTCCACCGGCTGCTGCCCGGCGACGGCGAGGTGACGGGCCTGCTCGCGCTCATGCTGCTCACCGACGCGCGCCGCGCCGCGCGTACCGGACCGGACGGCGCGTTGATCCCCATGGCCGAACAGGACCGCACGCTCTGGAACGCCGGCCTCATCGCCGAAGGCGTCGCGCTCATCACCCGGGCGCTCTCCGACGGACCGCCCGGCCCGTACCAGCTCCAGGCGGCGATCGCCGCGCTGCACGACGAGGCACCGGACGCCGAGACGACCGACTGGCCGCAGATCCTCGCGCTATACGAACTGCTGCTGCGGATCCGCGACAACCCGGTCGTGCGGCTGAACCACGTCGTCGCCGTCGCCATGGCCCGCGGCCCACGAGAGGCCCTCGACCTGCTCGCCCGGCTGGAACAGGAGGACCGGCTCCCGGCGGACCATCGCCCGACCGCGGTCCGCGCGCACCTGCTGGAGATGGCCGGACGGCCCGCGGAGGCCCGTACGGCCTACGCGGCGGCGGCCCGGCGCGCGACCAGCCTTCCCCAGCGGCGTTACCTGAACGCCCGCGCCGCCCGTCTCACCGACGACCGGTGACGCGTCCCCGGCCGTACGGTCGGCCGCGGCCGCGTCAGCGCGGTCGGCGGCGGGTCTTGCGGTGGATCGTCCCGCCAGGGGCGTACCAGCCCGCCTTCTTCCGTACGGCCGGAGACGCGTCTCCGTCGCGCGAACGCACCAGCGCCGCCTCCGCGTCGGCACTGCCATGCGCGAACCGAGGCTCGCGGAGCCGAGTCTCACCGGTTCACAGGGCCTCGCCAACCGATTTTCCCGGCCGCGCGGCGGCGCCCGGTGCCGGAGCGCCGCCGAGGTGCTCGGAGATGGACTTGGTCGTGGTCACGAGGAGCCCGCCGATCTCGGCGACGCGGTCGAGCGTGACGCGTGAGGCCGGGCCGGAGACACTGATCGCCGTAGTGACGGCGCCACGGTGGTCGAAGATCGGTGCGGCGACGCACCGGATCCCTTCTTCGTTCTCCACATCGTCGATGGCATAGCCGTGTCGCCGTACCGTCTCGAGTTCGGCGCGCAGCCGCTCGGGGCCGGTGATGGTGTTCGGGGTGCGCGCCGGCATGCCCTCCGCGACGACCTTGGCGAAGACCTCGTCGGTGGAGTGCGCGAGGAAGACCTTGCCGGTGGCGGTGCAGTAGGCGGGTTGCCGGCTGCCGATGCGCGAATGCATCCGTACGGGCTTCGGGCTCTCGACCTTGTCGATGTAGACGATCTCCGGCGGGTCGAAGGTGAGCAGGTGGACCGTCTCGCCGATCCGCTCGGCGAGCTCGTGAAGGAAAGGGGCGGCCGCCCTTCGGATGTCGAGCCGTTCCAGATAGAGCTGGCCGAGCAGGGCGTTCTGCGGCCCGAGATGGTAGCGGCCGCTCTCGGGGTCCTGATCCACCATGCGTACGTCCCGCAACGGCGCGATCAGCCGGAGGACGGTGCTCTTGCTCAGCCGGAGACCGGTCGCGAGCTCGGCCAGCGTGGTGCCAGGCGGATGCCCGTGGTCCTCCGCCAGGAACAGCAGGATGGCCAACGCCCGCCGGAGCGACGACGAGGAGTTGCGCCGAGAGCCGGTCGTGTCGCCACCGTCGGCCGGGGTGCCGGGATCGGGCACGCGCTACGTCCCTTCGTCGGGGGATGGGCCTTCGGAGGCTATCGCGCAGCAGCCTGCCATACGGCAATGCCGTATAGCAAGATCATGTTTTGCATAGCAAATCGTTACAACGGGTTAACGAGACCTCATTGACGTGGGAGCTGAGGGCTCGTTAGCTTGTCGGCACCAAAATACGAAATAGCGTTTTGCATTGCAGAACATACTCATCCTCGGTCATCGGCGCCGTGGCCTCTGCCGATCACGCCGCCTCCCTCCGCACCACACATCCGCATCACCCCCCGAAGGGATCCCGTCATGGGATGTCACTCCCGTATTCGCCGACTGGCCGCTCTGTCCGCGGGCAGCATCGCCATCGGCTCGCTGGCCGCCTGCTCCTCTGGCTCAGGAGCGGCCTCCGCTCAGCGTGACTCCACGCTGCAGAAGGTCATCCGCGCGGGCACGCTCAACGTCGCCAGCTGCCTGACCTTCCCCCCGTTCGGATCGAAGGACCAGTCCGGCCGGCCGCAGGGGTTCGACGTCGACGTGGCCGGTGCCATGGCCAAGGCGCTCGGCGTCAAGCTGAAGGTCATCGACACGACCTCCGCCAACCGCATCCCGAACCTGCAGACCAACAAGGTGGACGCGGTCGTCTGCAACTTCACCATCACCCCGGAGCGGGCCAAGCAGATCGCGTTCACCGACCCCTACGTCGTCGCCGGCGAGGTGCTGCTCGTCAAGAAGTCGAGCAACATCTCCGGGCTGAAGGACCTGTCCGGAAAGACCGTCGCCGTCACGAAGGGATCCACCGACGGCGACGCGGTGAAGAAGGGCAACCCTCAGGCGAAGATCCAGGAGTACGACACGTCGTCCGCCGGGGTGCTCGCAGTCAAGCAGGGGCAGGCGGACGCGATGGTCGAGGACTCGAACTTCCTCAACTACCAGGCGAAGCTCGACCCTTCGCTGAAAGTGACGCGTACGTCCGTCGTTCCGCTGGAGTACAACGGCATCGGCGTACGGGCCGGCGACCCCACGTGGCTGCAGTGGGTCAACACCTGGCTGCGCGACTTCAACACCTCCGGCGAGGGCGACGCCCTGTACAAGAAGTGGTTCGGCGTCGATCGCGTCTTCAAGCTCAACCCGTCCTACTGAGCCCTGGCGGCGGCGTCGGCCGCCGCCACTGGAGGAGATCGATGTTCGCCGACTGGACTTATGCCCTCCGGGACTGGCCCACGTATCTCACGGCGGCCTGGCTGTCGTTGAAGATCTCGCTGGCCGCCTTCGTCCTCGCCTTCCTCCTCGGCATGCTCGGTGCTTTCGCACGCAGGTCGCGGTACGCGCTGCCGCGCGTGATCGCAGCCGCGTACGTCGAGGTCATTCGTAACACGCCGGTTCTGCTGCAGATGTTCGTCGCGTACTTCGCGCTGCCGTCCGCGGGGCTGAAGATCAGCCCGGTGCAGGCGGGCATCGCCGCCCTCGGCATCAACGTCGGCGCCTACCTGACCGAGATCTTCCGCGCGGGCATCCAGGCCGTCCCGAGCGGCCAGCGCGAAGCGGCCCGGGTGCTGGCGCTGAGTCCGTTCCAGACCTTCACGCGTGTCGTCTTCCCCCAGGCGCTGCGCAACGTCTACCCGGCGGTCGTCAACCAGCTGATCCAGATCATCCTGGGGTCGTCGCTGCTTTCGGCGATCTCGGTTCCCGAGCTCACCGGAACGGCCACCGTCATCAACTCCCGCAATCTCCTCACCGTCCAGGTGTTCGCCATCGCGGCGGCCCTCTACCTGATCCTGACCAACCTGGTCTCCCTGCTGGCCGCGGTCGTCGGCCGAGTCGCGTTCAAACCGCCGCTGCGGTCGGTGACCACCGGCCGGGCGGCCCGACAGGGCCTCCTGCGCGCGATCCGCCGGGGCTCGCTCGCACGCAGGGAGGCGTGATGGGCTTGACGGTCATCTGGTCCAACCACACCCCCTTGGTCGAAGGGCTGTGGGCGACGGTCGTGCTGTCCGTGGCGGCCATCGTCACCGGCACAATCCTCGGCCTGCTCATCGCCGTCGTACGGACCGGTCGCATCCCGGTCCTGGCCCAGCTGGGCCGCTGCTACCTCGAGATCTTCCGCGGGACACCGCTGCTGGTCCAGATGCTGTTCATCTACTTCGGCGCGGCGTACCTCAACATCGCGGGCATCTCGATCTTCGGCGCGGCGTTGCTCGCCCTCACCCTCTTCGAGGGGGCGTACATCGCGGAGATATTCAGGGCCGGCATCGAGGCGATTCCCCGGGGCCAGTGGGAGGCGTCGCGGATCCTGGGGCTCTCACGCGCCCAGACGTTCCGTTCGGTGATCCTTCCGCAGACGAGGGCGATCGTGTTGCCCCCGCTGGTCGGCCAGTACCTCTCGTTGGTGAAGGACACGTCGATCGCCGTCGTCATCGGCTACGCGGAACTGCTCCGGGAGGGACAGTCGGTCATCGACCGAGTCGGTCACCCCGGCGAGGTGTACCTCACCCTCGCCGCCCTCTACTTCGTCATCTGTTATCCGCTGTCACTGGCCGTCCGGCGGATGGAAAGAAAGGCAGTGACCACCTGATGACCGATTCGGATCGTGGCCGGACCACCACCGCGCAGATCACCCTGACCGGCGTTCACAAGCGCTTCGGCTCGCTGGAGGTGCTCAAGGGCGTCGACATCGAGGTCGGCGCGGGAGAAGTGGTCGTCCTCATCGGCGCGAGCGGCTCCGGCAAGAGCACCCTGCTGCGGATCATGTGCGACCTTGAGCGTGCCGACGACGGCGAGGTCTGGGTCAACGGCGTGCCCCTCCATGTCCGGAAGCGCGCGCCCGAGATCCTCGGGCACGTCGGCATGGTGTTCCAGCAGTTCAACCTCTTTCCGCACCGGACCGCGCTCGGCAATGTGACCCTCGCTCTCACGAAGGTTCGCAAGATGCCCCGGGCCAAGGCCGAGGATCGCGCACGGGAGGTCCTGGCCCGGGTCGGGCTCGCCGACAAGACCGACGCCTATCCGATCCAGCTCTCCGGCGGCCAGCAGCAGCGCGTCGCCATCGCCAGGGCGCTCGCCATGGACCCGGCGATCATGTTCTTCGACGAGCCGACCTCCGCCCTCGATCCCGAACTCGTCGGCGAGGTCACCGGCGTCATGCGGTCACTCGCCGAAGACGGCATGACGATGGTGGTCGTCACCCACGAGATGCGGTTCGCCCGCGACACCGCCGACCGGGTGGTCTTCATGGACGGCGGCGTGGTCCTCGAACAGGGGACGCCCGACCGTGTCTTCGCCAATCCCGTCGAAGCCCGCACCCAGCAGTTCCTGAAACGTGTCTTGGACACGTAACGCCGCGCCATCGGCGAGGGCGACCGCCCCGGTCCCGCCTGCACACGAACGGCCCTCGGCTCCATCGGCGACCAGGACGGATGCGTGATCCGGCGGCGGTTCGTTACGCGAGTCCAGCGACGGCACTACAAGACCGCGCCGCAGGGCTGCACCTGCGCTGCCGGCGTCAAGGGCCGCTGGCGGGGCGTCTGTTGTGCCTGCTTATCTACACAACGCAAAGCCCTGCACCGTAGCCTGTCGTTTGCGGACTTCAGGAGGTGCAGGGCTTGTGTCTGACGCTAACACGACACCAGACCCCGACGAGGGCATCGGCCGTCGAATTGCCCGGAAACGTAGCTCCCGCGGTCTGACACAGCAGGGTCTCGCCGACCGCGCGTTCGTCAGCCGGAGTTTGATCCAACAGGTCGAGACCGGCCGGAAGCCGGCGACCCCCTCACTCGTCGCGGCGGTAGCCTCGGCGCTTCACATCGATCCGGTCACGCTGTACGGACAGCCGTACCGAGGGTCCACGATGCGGAAGGATCGCGTCCACGCGGCGATCCCCGACATCCGCAAGGCGCTGACGTACGTCGATCTGGCCCCGACCCTCGACACACCACCTCGACCGCTCGCTGAGCTGGCTAAGGCAGTCACCGAGGCCAAGCGGCTGCAGCAGCAGGCCCGTCACGTACAGCTCGGCGCGCGGCTGCCCGCGCTGATCGACGAGCTGACCGTGCACGCCCACGACACCGACTCGCTTCGTGCCTGGCGGCTGCTCAACCAGACACACAGCCTCGCCAACTCGCTCTCGCGCCGCCTCGGATACACCGACCTCGCGCAACTGGCGATGGAGCGTGCGGCGCGGTCCGCCGATCGGTCCGACGATCCGAACCTCCCGCAGCTCGTCACCCTGTCACGCGCTTTGCTGCTCCTGACGATCGGCGCGTGGGACCCTGCGCTCACACTGCTCGACCGCGCTGCCGGTCACGTCGAGCAGGATCGCCCGGAGTCGGTCACGGTGTTCGGCGCCCTGCATCTGCGCGCCGCGATCGTCGCCGCACGCGCCGGCCGGGAAACGGAGGCGTGGGAGCACCACGGCATTGCCGACGACGCGGCCCGGCGCATCGGCTCGCGCGTACGTGACGAATACGGGGTCCAGCTCACGGCCCCGAACGTGGACATTCACGGGGTGGCCGTCGCAGTCGAGCTCACGGACTTCGACGAGGCGATCCGGCGGGACTCCCGCCTATCGCTGCCATCCTCTCTGCCGGCGGAGCGGCGCGCTCACCATGAGATCGACGTGAGCCGTGCTCTCGTCTCGACCGGCCAGTACGACCGCGCACTCCGTCGTATCCAGTCCGCCGAGAAGACGGCGCCCCAGATGACCTGGTACCACCCCATGGCCCGCGAAACGGTCGGCCGCCTAGTCGACCACTATCGGGCGCTACCCGAACCACTACGCGCGATTCAGGAGCATATGTCGCTGTCCTGAGCAGCCCGTCAAGGACTCCGATGCGCACAACCCGTGCGCATTGTTGACCTCCCGCCTACCTAGCGTGACCTGTCGTTACCGGACCACGCGGACGCTAGGAGGCATCAGGTGCACGCACAGGACACGAATCCCTCACCACCGGTCGACACCGTCAGGGGCCTGGTGCTCAAGCTCGCGCCGCTGCTGCTGCGCGACGGCTTAAACGTCGCCGTCCGCCGAGACGGCGTCGTCGAGGTACGGAACCCCGGCGACACACGAATGACGCAACCGATCGTCGTACGCGAACACCAGGGCGTGCTCTGGTGGTGGTGGGTCTGGTCTGGGCCGACCCGTGACGCGCCGCCCGAGTACGAGCCGATGGTGGCCGTCGAGGACGTCGAGGACGTCGAGGAGGCGGCCCGGCGTCTGGCGAACGTCCTGCACGTCGCCGAGCCTGCCGGGGCCGAGCAGTGATCGCGGGCATCCGGCGTCTCGTCGGCATTGAACCGGCCGATCCGGTGCATCCTCCCTTTCGGCGCGTGGTCGTCGCCGACCCGAGCCCCCAGGATCTGGCCGCGGTTCAGGCGGCCTGCGGCGGCTGGGCGGTGATGTGGTCGCGCTGGCGGCGCGCGTACACCGCGTTCGCCACATTCACCACGGGCCCGCTCATCATCGACGAGCCGGACCCCGCGCGCCTGCTGCAACGGTGCCGGGAAGTCCGGAACGCCGTGGCACACGGTCAGGCGGTGATCGCATGAGCCTCGGTGATCAGATCGGCGACTTCCGGCGCCTGCTCGATGAGGTGTCCGTCGTTGGGCGGCCGAACCGTCAGGCGCAGCTCGCCGCCCTCGAGCGCCTCATCCACCTCTTCCCCGACGAGGCCCGGCCGATCCTCGCCCGACTCGACGCCGGGGCGTAAACGTGGGCGCGCTCTCGACGAAGCGGATCCGGCCCGACAACCGGATAGCTGAGCGCGCCCACCACACCCCGTACGGCCGTCGCAGCCCCCTGACGACGGCCGTACGGGCCAGACGGGCCGCCGGGTCGAGCGCGAGTCGACGACCGGGGAAGCTTGCGCTCACCGGCGGCCCACCCTGAGACGTCCAGGCACACCATCGCGACCGCTGGGCGTGCCGGGGCAGGAGACCGCCGGGCGCGGGGCCTGGGAATCCCGCCCGGCGGTCCCCAAGATCGCGGCATGGCGCACAACTGTGTCCAGGCCGCTGCTGTTCCGCGGAGCACCGCGGCAACGACGATGACGAGGCCGACCGGACGGTCCCGTCATCAGCAGAGCACGGCCGGGCGCCGTGCGAATCCGTCCGAAGGAGGGATCAGATGACCGTCACCGCACCCGAGATGAGCGCGACGTCTCTGTTGGAGGTGTTCCAGGCACCTGCCGACCCGACGCCGCAGACCGATCACCTGTTCACCGGCACGAGGCACCACATCGTCCAGACTCCACCGGTGCGCAACGACTACAAGAAGACTGCGGGCAGCTCCGACGGGGCCAAGACCTACGACACGACGGCCAAGTGACCTGCCGAATCCACCCATCGGACGGGACCCGGCCGCCGGCCGGGTCCCGTTCCGCCTACAGGGACGAAAGGGAACAAGCTGTGCTGACCTTGCAGATCAATCCCGAACGACTCGGGACGGGTCCTTCACCGGCATGGAGGTGGAACGGGGCCTCGTACGTCACCAGCGACGGCAGCCGGGTGACGCCGTTCGCGCACCAGATGGTCGAGCAGACCGCCGCCACCGACGGCACCCGCACCGTGATCATCGTCCGGGAACGCGTCCCCCGGCGGCCGGGCGCGGCCCCGGTGCCCGTGTCGGTCACGCCGGGGGAGCTGGACGTGATCATCGCCCAGGCCCGGCGCTGGCCGGTCGACCATCTGCTGATCGAGACCGCCGCGCATTGGCCGGTTCGGATCACCGCCGGGGGTGTGCGGTCCGCCCCGTTGTTCCTGGCTCACTCCGACGGGGTCCTGTACGGGTCCTGGGACCTCGCCGATCTCAAACGGTTCGCCGGCGACATCAACCCCAAAGAGGCAACCCGCCTGCTGATCTACCGGCCGCGCTACAGCACCGACACCGCCTTCGCCGGCATCCGGCGGTTGACCGAGCGTGCCACCGCGGTCTTCGGCGGAGACCTCGTCATCCGCTATCCCGACCCGGTTCTGCACGCCCAGCCCCGCGACCTGGTCGAGGGCGCCGATGTGTTAGCGGCCTTCACCGCCGGGATAGACACCGCGCTGGACGCCCGGCCGATCGACCCCGGCGCCACGCTCTGTCACCTGACCGGGGGCCTGGACTCCGGTTCGATCGCCACCCGTGCGGCTCGCCGGTGGCCTGGGCGGATCAACACCGCGACGCTGATCGTCATCGGTCCGGGCCGCCGGCAGCAGATCCGCCGCCGGGCCGAAATCCGCGACCGGCTTCCCTTCGGACCATACGACCTGCAACTGGACACCCGCGATCGGCTGATGTTCGGACCAGCCTGCCCACGGGTCCGCGGCGAGCTGGTCAGCCCCTACGACGAACCGCTGTATGAGCATTTCACCGAGCTCAACACCCTGATCGCCGCAGTGGACGCGCACACGGTGATCACCGGCCTGGGCGGGGATGAGATGGTCGCCGTCGGATCGGCGGAATCGGCCGAGGCCGCCGCCGACAAGGCCGACAACTTCGACCTGCCATGGCTCGGGCCGCGGGCACGCGCCGCGATCGAGTACGGAGACGACGGCATCGCGCCGCCCGCGATGGCCGGCGGGATCACGCTCCTCGCGGCCGAGTGCGTCGCGCCGCCACTGCTGCGCGCCGGGCTGTGGCCGGTGCATCCGTTCACTCACCGGGCGCTGATCGAACTCGGCGACCAGCTCCCGTTCTTCTGGCGCGACCTCAAGAAGCTCCAGCGCGATCACCTGGCAACCTTCGGGCTCAGCCACGACGCCTGCAACCCCAAGGAACGCGAGAGTTTCGCCGAACTCGTCGAAAAATCGCTCCGGGTGAACGGGCTGCCTCTGCTGCGGCGCATCCTGACGGAAGGGTCACCGCTGATTGAGGCCGGGCTCCTCGACCCCGACGGCCTTAAGGGCCTCGTCAGCGAGCTGGAAGACGATGGGATCTACCGCGAGGAGTACCACTCCAAGCTGGTCGAGGTCATCACCCTCGATCAGGCCATCAGAGCGTTCCTGACCTGACGCCGGTCTCGGCCCCGAACCAGGGCGACAGATCAAGCCGCTCGGCTCGTCGCGCCATCATGTACAGCCGGGCGTGTGTCCGCTGCTCGGTACGCACCAGCTCGAATCCCTGCGTCTCGTTGTAGCGGGCCACGCCCAGGAAGTGGCAGTGCCTTCGTACCCACGGCAGCCCGAGCCGGGCGGCGCGATCGACCGCCCACCAGGCCATCGCTGTGCCCGGCTTCCGGCCCCGGAACGCCGGGTCGGTGATCGAACCCGACAGGTACAGGGCCGTCTCGGCTCGCTCGGCAGCCGTCCACCCCCACGGCGGGCCCTGGTCCTGTATCACCATCTGACCGACGACGCCGTGTTCGTCGTCGACCAGCACCCACACGTCTCCGTCCGGGTTGTCGCACTGGGCGACCAGGTCATCCACCGCGTCCCACCAGCTCGGCAGGCCCTTCCGTTCCATCCAGGCACATCGGGCCTGCGCCATATCGAGGACCTGGGCCTTGTCGGCAGTGGTGGCAAGACGCATCTGCATCATCAGCCCATTGTGTTCCATCACCTCCGCCGTACGCGGCCTAATGGACTAGACCCTGGCGGCGGTTGATGGCCCGGCCCGACTCATACTTGCGGCACGTCATCGACGACGGCACCAGGCGCTGACCGGACACGACGAAGCGCGCTCTTTCAGGGAGGAAGCGCAGCTCAGGATCATTTTCGGGACATGCCGAAGATGGTCACCATCGGCTCGGCCGCTTGACCAAACGTCACTTCAGGACTCACCGAAGTGACGGAGGGGGAACCGCATCACGTAGGCGAGACGGCCCCCGGTCCCGACGTTGTCGTCGGGAGCGGGGGCCGTTCGTTACGTGAGGACCGTCAGCGCGCGCGGCGGGGGCCGCGAATCTTACGGTGGGCGCCCTTCGGCTTCTCGGCGGCCTTGACGCCCTTGATGATGTTCGCCTTGCCGAGCCGCAACTGCGTCAGCAGCAGCCCCAGCGCCACCAGCAGCGCGGCGAGCCAGGCCGCCTGCGTGCTGGCCAGCTTGTCGAACGTCAGCTCGTCCGGCCCGTCGGCGGCGTTCTGCAGCGACTGCGAGTTGCCGGCGTTCTGCGCCAGCGGCGCCGTCGCCGGATCCTGCGCCTGAGTGTTGTTCTGGCCCGGGATGTTCGGCAGCGTCGGGTTGTTCCCCGCGGCGACCGACGGCGAGGCGTTCGCGCCGTTCGTCGTCCCAGTGCCGGAGTTGAGGTTCCCAGTCGGCGTCGACGTCCCCGACCCGGTCCCGCTCCCAGACCCCGACCCGGACCCACTGCCCGACCCTGATCCGGACCCACTGGAGTGCGAGGGCTTCGGCGTCGACGACTTGGACGGCTTGGGCGTCGGCGTCGATGTCGGCGCCGTCACCGTCATGCGGGCACCATCAGACCCGTCGGTAGCGCCGTTGGCTGTGGCGGATGCGGTGATGTAGACCTTGCCGCTCTTGAGCTTCGGGGGAATGGTGATGTGGATTCCGGTCAGCTTGCCGGTACTCCCGATAGGTCCCGGAACGGTGCAGGAACTCCGTCCAGACCGATCGCACGTGACGCTGGCACCTAGCGTCGCACTGAGATCGAGCTCCGCGTTCGCTACCGTGCTCGCTGAGGTGGAGACCGAGACCTCCATGGCGTACTTGTTCCCAGGACGCCCCTCATCGGGAACGTCGACGAGCGAGACGTGCAGCACGATTGGGTCGGCTGACGGACTGTCCGACGGCGTTGACGACGTCTTTGTGCCGGATGGCGTCGCGGTGGGGGACTTACTGGGGTCGCCGGACGCGAGGGCTGGGGGAGAGTTGCCGACGATCAGGACGATCCCTGCGCCGAGAAATATGACCAGCGGGTTTCGTGCCGATCGTGCGAGCACTGCTCACAACCTCCCCATCGCACCGTAAAGACACCACCCCGGCTTACCCGGGGAGTCAGGTATGACTCATGCGACCACGTCAAAGCCGATCAATCAACCGTGCTAACGGAGTTATATCGCAGCAACCTTTAGATGAGCTCCTGGTGAAGCCCGCTGATCTCGTTCCGGGACACCCAGGCCTGATAGACGCCGATGTCCACGCGTTCGAGCTCGAGACCTGCGGCAACGGGCGCGCGACCGCCGCTGTACTCGACGCGTACCCAGCCGTCATGCTCGCCGATGACGACGAACGGCTCGCCGCGCCACGTACAACGGGTCCGGACGTAACGCAGGCCGTCGACCTCGTCCTCACGGACGACTAGCAGGAACCGGTCGGGCCGTATCTCGGTGAAGCCGTCCACCGGCACGGTGGAGTACAGCCGGACCTCACCGTCGACGCCGGGCACCGCGTCGTAGTCGGTGCCCTGCCAACGAGCGACGTAGCCGTCTCTGATCACTGGTCCTTCTCCCACACGAGCCGATCCGCGTCGTACCTGGCGACGAACCGTTCGGACCCGTCGCTGCTGATGACGTACATCTCCGAGCTGTGCGGAAGCCTGAAACTTTCAGCCTTGTACTCCGGGATGCTGCCCGCACTGCCGGGGGCAAAGCCGTCGCCCGTGAACGGAGGAGGCTCCACCACCCAGCCGTCCTCGCCCCACTCCTTGAGGGCGTCCTCGTTCGCGCCGCCGAACGGCGTGCGGTAGAGCCCGGCGCGGTACGCCGCCCAGCGGATGACGTACACCTTCGGGTCGTCGGCCGTGAAGGGTGACCCGTCGCGGATCAGGCCGAGGCATTCGTAGAGCCGCTGCGGCGTGTTGAGGTCAATGACGTCCTGGACCCGGTGCACGAAGCCGGCGACCCGGTCGTACGCCTTGTCGAGGTACCAGGGGACCTGGTCGTGGACCAGCACCTTCTGCATGATCGTGAACGCCCCGTCGGCGGGGGTGCGCGACTCAGCCTGATCGACGGCCTGGGGTTCAAGCTGGGCGGCGATCGGCGGCATCGTCTCGACCGGGACATGGACTCCGGTCGGCGCCTGTGCCGGCTCCGGCTCGGTGATCGACGGTGCGGTCGCCGTCGGGAGCGAGATGCTCGCCGGGATCTGTGCCGGTCCGGGTTGGGCGGTCGATGGTGCGGTGGTCGGCGGGACCGGGATGCTCGCCGGGATCTGTGCCGGTCCGGGTTGGGCGGTCGATGGTGCGGTGGTCGGCGGGACCGGGATGCTCGCCGGGATCTGTGCCGGTCCGGGTTGGGCGGTCGATGGTGCGGTGGTCGGCGGGACCGGGATGCTCGCCGGGATCTGTGCCGGTCCAGGTTGGGCGGTCAACGAGGCCGCCTCCGCCGGGACCGGGATACCGGCCGGGCCCTGCGTCGGCTCCGGCAGCGGCGTCCGAGGGGGGGCCGCGGGTGCCGCGAGCGACTCTGGGGCCGCCGCGACCGGCTCCGGAGGCGCCTGCCCAGGCACGGCGGAGCCGTCCTGGGTGAGGTCGCCGAGGGGCGCCACCGGCGCGGAGGGCGGTGCGGTCGGCGTGGCGGCGCGGTTCGCGAGCGAGGCGGCGATCGAATGGATCTGCTCGCCGGACAACGTGGTCTCGATCGGGGTGCCGGGATTCACCGAGACATCCCAGCTCGGCTCCTGCCAGGCGGAGAGGAGGTCGGCGAAGGTCGGCATGACGAACCCGGTGGTGCCGACCGCTTCCTTCATCCAGTCGAAGGAGGTGAACACGAGCATCGACGCCCGGCCCCGGACGGACACCGCCGCCCAGGGGAACGCCGGGTCGCTCGGCGGCGTCTGCACCGTCGGCGGCGTACGGCTCCAGACCGGCAGGAAGACCGACGCCTCGAGCAGCACCTGCAGGTGTGCGTCCGGATCGTCCCGGACCTCGAACAGGCGCCGTTCGGCGTCGTTCTGCGCGGGGAAGTCGCTCGCCAGGCGTTCGGCGGCCTCGTCGTCGACGCGGCGCGACAGCGCGGTGATGCGGTCCCCGGGGATCGTGACGCCGATCGCGGAACCGTCGTTCATGACGAGGTCCCACGCCGGGTCCGGCCAGAACCGCAGGATCTTCGTCAGGTCGGACAGGATGAACGGGTGGCCGCCCATCGCCTCGCGCATCCGGCTCGGCCCGGTGAACAGCGGGACGACGGTCCGTCCGCCGGACTCCTGGGTGTACCACTGGAAACCGGGACGGCCGGGGCCCAGCATGAGGTCGCCGCCCTCGACCATGGGCACCCAGATCTGGCTCGCGCCCAGGAGCGTCCGCAGGAGTCCCTCGCGGTCGTCGCGCGCGGCGGCGTCGTAGAGCAGGCGTTCTTCTTCGTCGAGGGGGATGAAGTCGGCGTCCGCCGTGAAGTGCGGCGCGAGGGGCGCGTCGGAGGAGACCGGCCGCGGCCCGCCCTGCGTGGGTGTGTCGGTGGGGGAGGACGTGGGGCCGGCGTCCGCCTGGCCGGGTCCCGGGGGCATCGGTTCGTCGGCGGAGACGATCGGCATGGGCGCGGTCTCGGCCACCGGCGGGGTGTCCTCCGCCGGGGCGGGCGGCACCGCGCCGGCGGTGGAGAACGAGGGGTACGGCGGTGCCTCCCCGGCCGGTGTCCGCCCGTCGGGCACACCCCCGGCCGACTCGGCAGGCGGCGCATTCCCGGTGCGTCTCTCGCGGCCGGCTCCGCGGCCGGCGTGCCCCACGTCGGCCTGTCGCCGGCGCTCCGCGGGCGGCGTGCCATCGGTCGGCTCCCCGGTCGGCCTCTCGCCGGCCGACTGCACCCTGGCCAACGCCTCTCGGGCGAACGCCTCCAGGGCCGGCGCGTCCGCGATCGTCGTCTCCCCGGACGACTCATCCCAGGCCGGCGGGGCCGGGTTCGAGCCGGGCGCGGGCGGGGGACCCGCCGGCGGCGGCGTGGGGAACGAGAGACCCGGGAAGGGCGCGGTGTCGGTGACGGGTGCCGGGGCCGGTTCGCCCGGGGCCGGAGGGCGCGCGTCTTCGAGCGGCGTCGGGGCCGGTTCGCCCGGGACCGTAGAGTGCGCGTCCCCGAAAGGAGCGGGGCCCGGTTCGCCCGGGACAGCAGGGTGTGCGTCCCCGAAAGGAGCGGGAGCCGGTCCGCCCGGGATCGGAGGCTGCGTGTCCCCGAGCGGCGTCGGGCCCGGTTCGCCCGGTGCCGCAGGGTGTGCGTCCCCGAAAGAAGTGGGAGCCGGTCCGCCCGGGACCGGAGGGCGCGTGTCCTCGAGCGGCGTCGGGGCGGGTTCGCCCGGGACCGGAGCGTATGCGTCGCCGAAAGGAGCGGGAGTGTGTTCGCCCGGAACCGGAGGCTGCGGGTCGCCGATAGGGGGCAGAGCCGGTTCGCCCGGGACCGGAGGGTGTGCGTCCCCGAAAGGCGCGGGGGCCGGTCCACTCACCGGCGGATGCGCGTGCGCGGGAGGCGCCGAGGCGTCTCCGGTCGGCGGTGGAACGGTGCCCGGCTCCAGAGTGGACGGCTCGGCCGGAGGTACGGACGGCAGCGAGGTCTCCGCCACCGGTGGAAACGACAGCGAACCGAGGTCCGCTGCCGCTTCGCCGGTGTACTGCCCGGTGGGCGTGGCCTGCCCGTGAGCCGTCTCCTGCTCGGCCCCCGCACCGTACGTCATCTCCTGGCCGGCCTGCGAGCCATAAGGCGTCTGCTCGGCTTGCGCGCCGTAGGGCGTTTCCTGCTCGGCCTGCGCGCCGTAAGGCGTTTGCTCGGCTTGCGCGCCGTAAGGCGCCTCCTGGTCGGCCTGCGAGCCGTGAGGAAGCTCCTGCCCGGCCGGCGCGGCGGACGAGTCGTGAAGGACCGCCTCATGCCCGGCGTGCGTCCCGGGGGTCGCCTCCTGCTCCGCCGGCGACTGACCGGCGGGGCCGGTCTCGGGAGCGGGCGGCGTCTCCTGGGCGGGCGGGAGGTTCGCGGTGAGCTGTCCGACGAACCAGGCGGGCAGGTAGCCCTCGATCGGCAGCCCGGAGTTGACCGCGAGCCACCAGTCGCTGTCCGGCCAGGTGTTCGCCATCTCCGCGAGCGGCATCCGGACGAAGTGCTCGTAGCCGGGGCCGAGGCAGGCACGCGCCGCCTCGACCGACGTGTAGGCGAGTATGTGGGTGCGACCCTCGTGCGTGCTGGTCGGCCACGTGAACGCCGGCTGTCCGGGGTCGGGCTCGACCTGTGGCAGCGGAAGGACGAGCTCCGCCACGCTCAGCAGCTTGAAGTAGGCGTTCTGGTCGCCGTCGCCTAGGGCGTCGCTCAGCTGCTGCTCGAGTTGGTTCGCGGGCTCCCATGTGCCGGTCATTCGCCACCCCCCGGAAGCTCTTTGCACAAGAGGACCACCGTACCGGGAGCAAACCGGCGGCGCGCACGAGTACCGGCAGCCGATTGGACTTACCCGGACGAACTGTCACTTTCGATAGCGCTGACCAGCAGCGGAGCGGATCGTCAGGCGGTGAGCCGTCGCAGCGCGGCCAGCAGACGGTCGATGTGCTCGTCCGTGGTGCCGATGCCGAAGCTGGCCCGCAGCGCGGTGCCGTCGCCGTCATCGCAGCCGCCCTGCCCGTCGCCGACCAGTCGCCGGACGAACGGGTGCGCGCAGAACTTCCCGTCCCGCACACCGATGCCGTACTGGTCGGACAGCGCGGTGGCGACGGCGCGGGACCCGCGCCCCTCGACGACGAACGACACGATGCCCACGCGCGGGTGCCCGTCGCCCCACAGCGACAGCTCCCGTACGCCGGGGATGGCCGCCAGGCCGGTCCGCAGCCGCCGCAGGAGACGCTCCTCCTCCGCGACGAGGGTCTCCCAGTCGGTCAGGGCCTCGCACGCGGCTGCGAGCGCGACGACGCCGAGGACGTTCGGCGTGCCCGGCCTCGTGCCGCTGCTGCGGGTCCGCCGACCACGTCACGTGCTCGCCGACGCTCGCGGTGGCGCCGCCGCCCAGGAGGTACGGCTCGGCGGCGCGCAGCCAGTCGGCGCGGCCGACGAGGCAGCCCGCTCCGAACGGCGCGTACAGCTTGTGGCCGGAGAACGCGACGTAGTCGACGTCGAGCGCGCCCATGTCGAACGGCCGGTGCGGGACGAGCTGCGCTGCGTCGACCGCGATGCGGGCGCCGTGCGCGCGGGCGACGGCGGCGAGTTCGGCGACGGGCCACAGCTCGCCGGTGACGTTGGAGGCGGCGGTGACGACGAGCAGGCGCGGCCCGGCCGGCGCCGCGGCGAGGGCCTCGCCGGCCGCCGCGAGGGCCGCCGCCGGGGATTCGGGGGCCGCGAGCCGTACGACGTGGTTGCCGCGCTGCCAGGGCAGGAGGCTCGCGTGGTGCTCGGACTCGAACACGACGACCGTGGTGCCGCGCGGCAGGGCGTGCGCGAGGAGGTTCATCGCGTCGGTGGTGTTGCGGGTGAACACCACGGCGTCGCGCCGCCACGCGCCGACGAACTCCCGGACGACCTCGCGGGCGCGCTCGTACCGGTCGGTCGTCACCTGCGAGGCGTATCCCGCGCCGCGGTGCACGCTGCTGTAGTAGGGGAGGGCGGCGTCGAGCGCGTCGCGCACCGCCTCCAGACAGGGCGCGCTCGCCGCGTAGTCGAGGTTCGCGTACGGAACGGTCCGGCCACCGGCGACGGGCACGGGGACGCCTTCACCCACGACGCGCAGGGTGGGACGGGTGATGGGGGGCAGATCGAGTACAGCGGACAACACACACCTCCAGCGGGGCCTTGGACCCCGCGAGGGGTCCGCGCTTGTCCGGCACGGTCGTGTCGGACCCGGTCATCACCCGGGGCACCCCGCCACGGACGGAGGGTTGCCGGCCAGCAAGCCGGGGCTTCGCGCTGGCACTCGTGACCTGACGGTGAGTATAGAGCACTCGCCCGAAGAACGCCGTTTCGGCGTCGTGTGACCGCTTCTCCGCGATTGAATACGGGGCACGGGAGTTCGACGAAGGGAGAACAGGGCGATGCGGGGTGGATGGCGGCGGCCGGCGGGGGTCGTCCTGGTCGCGGTGTGCGCGGCCGGATGCGGCGTCGGCACGAACAAGGGCAGGGTCTGCAAGGACGCGGTGAAGGCGGTCGGGTCCTACAACGCGACCCTGAACCGCATCTCGCCTGACGACATCACCCAGTGGAAGCAGGCGGCGGGGACACTCGCCACGCGCTTCGACGCGCTCGCCCGTGAGTCGGACGACAAGAAGCTGAGCCGGACGCTGAGCGGCATGGCGACCGAGTGGCGGGGCGTCAGCACCGGCATCACGCCGCGCGACATCTCCGGCCTGCAGAGCGCCGTCCAGCGCCAGCCCGCCGCCCTCGCCACGGCCTGCAAATGAACGCCTGAGCGCCCGCCGCCGTAGGGTCGCGGGCGCTCAGCCGCTCAGAACATCGAGTTGGGATCGCCGCCGTCGTACACGCGGCCCGTGGGCTGGCCGGTCGGGCCGCCGGTGGGCAGGTGGGTCGGCGGGCCTCCGGTCGGCGGGTGGTGAGTCGGCGAGGACGGGTGGGACGGCCTGGTCGTCCGGGGCCTGGAGAAGCTCGGGTGCGGCTGCGGCTGCGCGGGCGACGTCGGCGACGGGTACTGGCGCCCGCCGACGTACACCGACGGGTCCCCGAACGACTTCACCGGCATGTCCGCGTCGGCCTTGACGAGGAAGTTGTGCCAGATCGTGGCCGGCAGGTCACCGCCGTACGAGGAGTAGCCGGGGATGCTCAGCGCCTTGTTGTCGCTCCGGAAGATGCCGATCGAGGCCGCCAGCTGCGGGATGAACCCGTTGAACCAGATCTGCTTGCCACTCGAGGTCGTTCCGGTCTTGCCTGCGGCGTTCCGGTCCGGCAGCGCGGCATTGGTGCCGGTGCCCGCGTCGACGACCTTCTGCATCGCGTACGTCGCGTCCCGGGCGATCTGCGTGCTGAAGACCCGCTTGCCGGTGGTCGGGACGACGCGCTTCTTGCCGTCCCGGTTGGTCACCGCCCGGATCACGTGCGGCGCGTGGTAAACGCCCTCGGACGCGAACGCGGCGTACGCGGCGGCCTGCTGCTCCACGCTGACGTCGATGACGCCGAGCGGGAACGTGACGGCGGTGTTCGCGCCGTTCGCGGTCAGCTGCGACTCGGGGATGCCGAGCTTCTCCGCCATCTCCATCACCTTGTCGTTCCCGATCTTCTGGGCGATGTTGACGTACGCGGTGTTGATCGACTGTTGCGTCGCGGTGACGAGGTTGACCGGGCCGAAGTCCTCGTGGTTGTCGTTCTGGATCGGTTTGCTGCCGTCGAACGTCTGGTCGTCGCTGCCGTCGACCTCGTCGTCCAGGGACATCCCGTCGTTCAGCGCCGCGGCGAGGACGTACGGCTTGAAACCGGAGCCCGGCTGCACCTTGGCGTCGAACGCGCTGTTGAAGTTGTTGTCGAGGTACTGCTTGCCGCCGTAGAACGCGTTGACCTCACCGGTCGACGGGTCGACGGACACCAGGCCGGCCATGACCTTGCTGGAGACGCTCGAGGGCATGGCGTCCTCCACGGCCGCCTTCGCGTCGTCCATCAGGTCCTTGTCGAACGTCGTACGGATCTTCAACCCGCCGTTGTCGATCTGGTCCTGGGTGTAGCCCATGCGCAGCAACTCGGCCTTCGCCAGGTCGTACATGTAGCCCTTCTCACCCGCGTAGATATTCTTGATCTTCTCCTTCTTGGGCAAGGGGAACTGCATGGCCGCGGCCTGCTGCGAAGTGATGCTCCTCATCTGGACCATGCCGTCGACGACGTACTTCCAGCGGCTCTGCATGTACGCGCGGGCCTTCGGGTTGGACGTGTCCATTGCGGTCGTGGGCACCTGGATGGCCGCGGCGATGTAGGCGCCCTCGGCGGGGGTCAGGTCCTGGACGTCCTTGTTGTAGTACGCCTGGGCGGCCGCCTGGATGCCATAGGCGTCCCGGCCGAAGTAGATCGTGTTGAGGTAGGTCTGGAGGATCCAGCTCTTGTCCTTCTCGCGCCCGACCTTGAGCGCGACCATGATCTCCTTCAGCTTGCGGGACGCCGTGCGCTGCTGGCTGAGGCCGCTGTAGTAGTTGCGGACCATCTGCTGGGTGATCGTCGACCCGCCCTGCATGGATCCGCCGGTCGCCGTCGCCCAGACCGCACGGGCCGTGCCCTTGAACGACACCCCGGGGTCGCTGTAGAAGCTGCGGTTCTCCGCGGAGATCACGGCGTCCCGCACCGGCTTCGGCACCTGGGACAGGGGGACCGGCTGCCGGTTGGTGCCCTTCTTCAGGATGACGCTCTTGCCGTCGCTGAAGTAGAACGTCGAAGGCTGAGCGTTGGCCATGGGCTGCGAGGAGGTCGGTACCGGCGTCATCAGGTACGCGACGATGAAGCCGGCGACGGGCAGCAGGATGAGCAGGCCCAGCACGTACGCCGAGCGGCGCAGCCACTTGGCCCGCCGGCTCCGCTTCTTCTTCGGCTTCTTGGACTTCTCGTCCTTGGACTTCTTGCCCTCGGGAAGGGCGTGTACGGCGGTCATGGCCGACGGGCCTTCGTCGGCCAGGACCAGACTGCCCGCCGTGGGTTCCACGGGCGGGGCCATGTCGGGTCGAGTGGCGTCATCGAGATCAGTGGCTCCGGACTTCACGGCAGATGCCGATGCGGCGACGCCGCGCGGATCAGCCGCGTCCCCCGGTCCGTCCGCGGCCTCGAGCCCGACGGCGTCATCGTTATTGGACGCGCCGTACGACCCCGAAGTTGGCGAAGATCCGGTGCCGTTCGTCCCGCCCTGCGAAGATCCGATCTCGTTCGCGACGGCCGACGAGGTTCCGGGGCTCTTGAAGAGGTCCACCGATGTCTCGGCGCCGCTCGCCCCGGCCGACGGAGAGCCGGTGCCCTCCGTCGCGGTCGGCGAGGCGCCGGCGCCGTGTGCCGCGCCTTGCGCGGATCCGGCGCCGTTCGCGGTGGCCGGCGAGGAGCCGGAGCTCTTCGTGAGGTCCGGCGAGGTCTCGGTGCCGTCCGTCGCTCCCTGCGGGGACCCGGCGCCGTCCGCGACGGCCGGTGAGGTTCCGGCGCTCTTGGCCAGGTCCACCGATGTCTCGGCGCCGCTCGCCCCGGCCGACGGAGAGCCGGAGCCCTCCGTCGTGGACGGTGAGGCACCGGTGCCGTCCGTCGCGCCTCGCGCGGATCCGCTGCCGTTCGCGACGGACGACGAGGAGCCGGCGCTCCCCGCCAGGTCCGGCGATGTCTCGGCCCCGTCCGCCGCGGTCGGCGAAGAGCCGGTGCCGTCCGTCCCGGCCGGCGAGGCGCCGGTGCTGTCCGCCACCGCCGACGGAGAGCCGGTGCCGTCCGTCGCGGTCGGCTCAGGGCCGGAGTCGTCCGCCGCGCTTCCGGTCACCGTGCCGTCGGTGCCGTCCACGGGCGTCGTGGGATCGCCGTCGTTGGCAGAGGTGTCGGGCATTTGCGATTCACCGGCTCCGACGCCGGTGTCCTTGTCACTCACTCGTCCCCCGTGACCTGCGTGAACCCCCGAAGGTACCTGAGGGGCGCGGCTGCACCGATCGGCGTGCCGGGCGTCCGGGGGCTTGACGATCCTAAGCCACGAAGGATAAAAGGCACGTCAGCCCCTGGTGAGCACCGTACCGATCAACCGCGCCACCTCGCGCGCCACGGCGTCCCGCCCCGGTGCCAGATATTTTCGGGTGTCCACCACCGTCGGATGGTCGGCGAGGTATCCCCGGACCGCGTCGGTGAAAACCTTGTTCAGATGGGTGGCGATGTTGACCTTGACGATGCCGGCCTCGACGGCGCGCGTCAGGTCGGCGTCCGGCACCCCGGACGACCCGTGCAGGACGAGCGGCACCGGCACGGCCGCCCTCAGCCGTGCGATCAGGTCGAGGTCGACGGCCGCGGTCCGGTCCGTCATCGCGTGCGAGGTGCCCACCGCGACCGCGAGCGCGTCCACGCCCGTCGCGGCGACGAAGCGGGCGGCCTCCTCCGGCTCGGTGCGCGCGCCCGGGGCGTGTACGCCGTCCTTGCCCCCGACCTCGCCGAGCTCGGCCTCGACCCACACGTCCCGCTCGTGGCAGTACGCGGTCATCTCGGCGGTCGTGGCGACGTTGGCGTCGTAGTCCAGGGCGGACGCGTCGTACATCACCGAGCCCAGCCCCAGCTCCACCGCCTCCCGTACGAGCTCGGGGGAGGTGGCGTGGTCCAGGTGGACGGCGACCGGGACCTTCGACTGGCGGGCGGCCGCGAGGGTCGCCAGCGCGATGGGCTCCAGCGCGCCGTGGTAGCGCACGCAGTTCTCGCTGATCTGCAGGATGACCGGGCGACCCGCCGCCTCGGCCCCGTCGATCAGCGCTTCGGCGTGTTCGAGCTGGATGACGTTGAAGGCGCCGACACCGTGCCCGGCGACGACGATCTCTCCTGCGGAGACGAGAGGCATCTGCGGAATCCTTCGTAGGCGGCGGGATCGTACGCTCCCGCGACGGGTGCGAGCACGGCCGCGGCCGACAGCGCGGCGGCGTCCTTGAGCAGGTCCGGCCAGGGCGAGCCGATCCCGGCGGCGAGCGCGGCGACGACCGAGTCGCCCGCGCCGGTCGGGTTGCCGGTCACCACCTGGGGTGGGGCCACGCGGTACACGTCGTCGCCGACGACGGCCAGCAGGCCCTCGGCGCCGAGCGAGACGACGACCGCGGGCGCGCCGAGCGACCGGCCACCCGTGACGGGACGGTCCGTGCGGGTGAGCTCGGCGAGCAGTGACGGGTCGCCGGTGCCGGGACGGTCCGTACCGGTGAGCTCAGCGAGCAGCGACGGGTCGCCGGTGCCGGCGACCAGCGACCGGGCGCCCGCGACCGGGTCGGCCGTGCCGGTGAGCTCGGCGAGTTCGACGGCGTTCGGCTTGACGGCCCAGGCGTACGGCGCGGCGTGCCGCAGCGGCTCGCCGGACGTGTCGACGATGACCCGCGCGTCGCGCCGGGCGAGCCGGGCGACGGCGTCCGCGGGCACGCCCGGCGGCAGGCTGCCGGAGATGACGACGACGTCGGCGTCGGGGATCCGCGCCTCCAGCGCCGCCCACTCCTCCGGCGTGATCGTGGGGCCGGGCTCGTTGAGCAGGGTGGCGTCACCGCCGGCCACGACGGTGACGGTACGGCGGGTCTCCCCGGCGATGGGGACGAGGTCGTGCGCCAGCCCGGCGGCGTCCAGGTCGGCGCGCAGCGCCGCGCCCGTCGGCCCGCCGGCCGGGCCGACGACGAGGACGTCGTGGCCGAGCGCGTGCAGGACCCGGGCGACGTTCACGCCTTTGCCGCCCGCGCGGGCGTGGACGTTCTCGACGCGGTGGGTCTCTCCGGGCCGCAGCTCCGGCAGCTCGTACGTGACGTCGAGCGCGAGGTTGGGCGTGACCGTGACGATCACGCCGTCACCACCGACTCGACCCGAAGATCCGCGTCGAGGAGCACGAGGTCCGCGCGGAGCCCGGGTACGACGGCGCCCCGGTCGGTGAGGCCGAGCAGCGCGGCGGGCGTCGTCGCGGCGAGCCGTACGGCGTCCTCCAGCGCGACGCCGGACGTCAGCACCGTCTGGCGGAAGATCGCCGCGGCCGTCGCGGTGCTCCCGGCGATCGAGCCGCCCTCGGCCAGACGCGCCACGCCGTCGCGTACCTCCACGTCGAGGCCGCCGAGCCGGTAGTCGCCGTCGGACATGCCCGCCGCCGCGATGGAGTCGGTCACCAGCGCCGTCCGCGCGCTGCCCGCGGTCCGGGCGATGTGCGCCACGATCGACGGGTGCAGGTGCACGCCGTCGCCGACCAGCTCGACCGTCACGTCCGGCGCCTCCAGCAGCGCGAGGATCGGCCCCGGCTCGCGGTGGTTGAGCGGGCGCATCCCGTTGAACAGGTGCGTGGCGACCCGCGCGCCGCTCCGGACGGCCTCGAGCGCCACGTCGTACGTCGCGTCGGTGTGCCCCACGGCGGGGATCACGCCGGCGTCGCGGACGCGGCGCAGCGCGTCCAGGCCGCCGTCGAGCTCGGGCGCGAGCGTCATCATCCGTACGTTCGGGACCTTCAGCAGCCGCTCGACGATCTCCGGGTCCGGCGCGCGCAGCAGGGCGGGGTCGTGTGCGCCCTTGCGGGCGACCGACAGGAACGGGCCCTCGTAGTGGACGCCCGCCACGACGCCGTCGTCGGCGAGCTCCGCGAGGACGGACGCCCGGCGTTCGAGCTCGTCCGGTGTCGCCGTCACCAGGCTCGCGACCAGCGTCGTCGTGCCGTGCTCCAGGTGGAACGCCGCCGCCCGTACGCACTCCTCCGGGTCGGCGGAGTCGAACGACGCGCCGCCGCCCCCGTGGCAGTGAATGTCGACGAAGCCGGGGACGATCACGTGGACATGCCGGTCGGTCCGCTCCGGCAGGCCCCGCTCGACGCGCGCGATCCGGCCGCCCTCGACGCTCACCCATCCGGGTTCGAGGACGCCGCCGGGGGTGACGACCTTGTCCGCGCTGAGAATCGTCATCGTCGCTCCAATAGGTCGCGTGCCCAGAGTCCGGCGCCGACACACCCGGCCTCGTCCCCGAACCGCGCGATGGTCAGGCGCGGCCGGCGATGGAAGGTGAGCCGCCCGGCGAGGTCGTCGTCGAGCGGGTCCAGCAGGAGGTCGCCCGCCCGGGACAGGCCTCCGCCGATCACGATCACTTCGGGGGCGATCAACGCGGTCGCGGCGGCCAGGGCGGTGCCGAGGAAGCCGACCGTCTCCGCCCAGATCGCCGCGGCGTCGGCGTCGCCCTCGGTCACCAGCGCGGCGACCGCGTCGGCGGCAGCCTCCCGGCCCGTACGGCGGGCGTATCGGCGGCCGACCGCGGCGGCGGAGGCGACCGCCTCCAGGCAGCCGGTGCCGCCGCACACGCACGGCTCGTCGACCCCGACGGACATGTGCCCGATCTCGCCGGCGTAGCCGCCGGCGACGCACAGGTGCCCGTCGATCACCATCGCCGCCGCGATGCCGGTGCCGATGGCCACGACGAGCGAGTTGCGGGCGCCCTGCGCCGCACCCAGGCGGATCTCGGCGGTCCCGCCGGCGCGTACGTCGTGGCCGACCGCGACCGGCAGGCCAGTGCGCTCGGTGATCAGATCGCGGAAGGGGACATCCCGCCAGCCGATGTTCTCCGACCAGACCGCGACGCCGCGCTCGTCGTCGACGATGCCGGGCACGGCGAGGCCGATCGCCTGGGCGTCGCCCGCCTGCCCGACCAGCTCCGAGACGGTCTCCAGCACGGCGTCGACCGCGGCGTCGCCGTGCGGCGTGGGCCGGCGCAGGGAGGCGACGCGGTCGAGTTCGGGAGAGAGGACCGCGCCCTTCATCGATGTGCCGCCGACGTCGAGAGCGACGATCACTTGAGCACGACCGAGCGGGTCAGCGACCGCGGGCGGTCGGGGTCGAGGCCCTTCGCCTCACCATGTGCGACCGCCAGCCGCTGCGCGACGATGAGGTGCGCGAGCGGGTCGAGGCCGCTGGTCGCGAACGTCGCGCCGGTCGCGGCGACGTCGTCGGCGAGCCCGTCCGGGGGAGCGCCGAACATCCAGGTCAGCCGGCCCGGCTGGGCGATGCTGATCGGGCCGTGGCGATACTCCATGGCCGGGTAGGACTCCGTCCACAGCTGCGCCGCCTCGCGCGCCTTGAGCGCGGCCTCCTCGGCCAGGCCGACGGTCCAGCCCCGGCCGAGGAAGGTGATCTGCTCGGCGGCGAGCCACGCGGGGTCCAGGGGCTCGGTCAGGGCCCGCTCGGCGTCGTCGGCGGGTACCGCGTCGCCGAGAGATGCGCGCAACAGCGCGAGCGCGGTCGTGGCGAACCGGGTCTGCACCACCGACCGCTCGTCGGCGAAGTCCAGGACGATCGTGCGCGTCCCCGCCGCGAAGGGCGCGTCGGGGATCGCGGTGATCGCGGTGACCTCCGGAAGCCGTTCGACCGCCTCGAGCACCTCGGTCGTGGTGCCGGACCGGCTGATCGCGACGTAGCGGTCGTAGTCACGGCCGAAGGGCAGCTCCGAGGCGGGGAAGGCGTCGGTGAGGCCGAGGCCCCTGCTCTCGCGCAGCGCGGCGTACGCCCTGGCCATGTACAGCGAGGTGCCGCAGCCGAACACGGCGACGCGCTCACCGTCACGAGGCAGCGCCCCCCGCGCCTCGCCCAGCCGGTCGGCGGCCCGCCGCCAGCAGGAAGGCTGACTCTCGATCTCGGCCACGACGTGTCGTTGCGCCAACACCGCCTCCATATCTGCTCGTTCTTGAGCGATTCGTGCTCGTATCATGCACTAATGAGCACGGCCTCGCCAAGAGTCTGAGCGGACGCGGAATCGCTCAGGACGTACACCGTATGCAGATGACGAGTGATCGCCGGTGCTCCGGCGATCCGGTCGGACGACAGCGGCCTGTCGCCCGTCGCCGCGTGGATCTCGCTGATCCCGCACACGCCGTCGACCAGGATCGCGTCGGCGTCCGCGGTGGCCGGCGCCTCGGCGCGCCCTCCGCGGGTGGTGCCCGGTCTCATCTCGGCGCGCCGATCGTACGGAGCAGTCCGGATGCGATTCCACGTGTCTCCCTGATCGATCACCCGAGCTCAGGGCCCGGTGCACCGCCTTGACGATGATGTTCGGCACTCTGTCGTCGCTTGTCACTTTTGTGATGACCGTAGGCGGCGAGGTGTTGGATTGTTGCGTAGCTCACATTGATACTCGCCAGTAACGTTCCGCTGACCCAGGCGTCATGAGGAGGGTCAGATGGCGGAACAGGCCGTTGCCGTCGACGCGAACGCTCCCTGGGGAGAGCGGATGGGGACCGGCGACCGGGTGATCGTCGGAATCTTCGTGGGCATTCCCTTCGTCGCGGTGATCGTGTCCGTCGTCGTGTTCTGGGGCTGGGGCGTGACATGGCACGACCTGGTCATCGGCGCGGTGATGTACGTCATCGCCGGGCACGGGATCACGATCGGCTACCACCGGCTGTTCACCCACAAGGCGTTCAAGGCCGCGCGACCGCTGAAGATCGCGCTCGCGGTCGCCGGGACGATGGCGGTCGAGGGCGACGTGATCACCTGGGCCGCCGACCACCGACGCCATCACCAGTTCGCCGACAAGCCGGGCGACCCGCACTCGCCGTGGCGCTTCGGCAACTCCATCCCCGCGCTCGTCAAAGGCATGATCTGGGCGCACGTCGGATGGACCTTCAGCAACGAGAAGACCAACCAGCGCCGCTACGTCCCCGACCTGCTGGCCGACCGCGACCTTCGCAGGGTCGCGCTCTGGCAGCCGCTGATCGTGCTGTTCTCCTTCGCCGGCCCCGCGGTCGCGGGCGGCCTGTGGGGAAGCGGCGCCTGGGACGGGGGAGCCGCCTGGTCGGCGTTCTTCTGGGCCGGGCTTGTCCGTATCGGCCTGCTCCACCACGTCACCTGGTCGATCAACTCGATCTGTCACGTCGGCGGGGAGCGGCCGTTCCGGTCCCACGACCGCTCCGGCAACGTGTGGTGGCTCGCCCCCCTCTCCGGCGGAGAGTCCTGGCACAACCTCCACCACGCCGACCCGACCTCGGCGCGGCACGGCGTGCTGCGCGGCCAACTGGACTCCAGCGCCCGCCTCATCTGGCTCTTCGAACGACTCGGCTGGGCCCGCGACGTCCGCTGGCCGGACGAACACCGGCTCGCCGTACGGGCCCGCGACGAGTGATCCGTCGGGTCCATCGGATCCGGGGCTGGGCCCTCGGCCGGCCGCTGCCGTCGACGGCTCGTGGTCGCGGAGGAAGGACGCTTTCCGTTCTGCACGATCCGCCGGTGAAGGGGTGTGACCGTGGTGAGGAGACAAGACGCCGAGTCCCGGCCGTGGCTGGCCGTCCCGCGGGGTACCGCCGTCTGGCTGCGTCCGCTCATCGGGCCGCTGGTCGACGAGGTCGTCGTGGAGATCGGCAGCCACGTCCCCGAGTTCGACCGCCCGGAGGACGAGGTCTTCGGGCGGCAGCAGCGGCTCGCGGTCGAGGCCGCGCTCCAGCAGTTCGTCGACCTGCTGGAGAACCCGCGCGCCCCGTGGGAGAGCATCGCCTCGGTGTATCGGGCGATCGGCGCCTGGGAGGCCGACCAGGGCCGCGGCCTCGACGCCCTGCAGCGATCCCTGCGGGTGGGCGCCCGGCTGGCCTGGCGGCGCATCGCCGAGCAGTGCGACTCGCCGGACGTCCTCGGCCCGCTCGCCGAGGCCATCTTCGTCTTCCTCGACGAGATCGCCGCGGCCGCCTCGGAGGGGTACCTCAAGGCGATCGGCCGGGCCGCCGGCGAGATCGAACGCCGCAGGCGAAGACTTCTGGGCCTGCTGCTGTCCGATTCACCGGCGTCCTCGGAGGAGATCGCCGAGGTCGCCCGGATGGCCGGGTGGGCCCTGCCCCGTACGGTCGCCGGCGTCGCGCTCCTCGAACGGAAACCGGACGAGTTCACGCCCTTGACGCTCCCGCCGGACGTGCTGGTCGACACCGAATGCCCGCAGCCGTACCTGCTCCTCCCGGATCCGGACGGCCCGGGCCGCTCCCGCATCCTCG
This sequence comes from Actinoallomurus acanthiterrae, assembly GCF_054775715.1. Classification (NCBI taxonomy): domain Bacteria; kingdom Bacillati; phylum Actinomycetota; class Actinomycetes; order Streptosporangiales; family Thermomonosporaceae; genus Actinoallomurus; species Actinoallomurus acanthiterrae. The sequence continues at coordinate 2,750,696 of NZ_BAAHCO010000001.1, forward strand.
AGGCCATCGACGTCGACTGGATCACCGCCGTAGGACCGACCGTCCCCCTGCGGGGCGCGGCGAACTCGCTGCGGTGGGCCCGGGAGGCCCTCGCCCTGGCCCGTCGCGGGATCATCCCCCGCGACGGCCTGATCCGCTGCAACGACCATGAGTCGACGCTCGTCGTCTTCCGCGACGAGGGCTTCATCCAGAACGTCGCCGCCACCCGGCTCGCCCCCCTGGAGACCCTGCGGCCCGGACAGCGCGAACGCCTGGCGGAGACGCTCCTCGCCTGCCTGCAGCGCGGGTTCAACGCCAACGAGGCCGCCGAGCGCCTGCACATCCACCCGCAGACGGTGCGGTACCGGCTCCGGCAGCTCGAGGAACTGTTCGGAGAACGGCTCTACGACACCGACCAGCAACTCGCGCTGGAGATGGCACTGCACGCGTGGCTGGCACTGGCCCGCATTCGCGAGACCTGAGATTTCGTTTTCTTTACAAGAATGTCAACTCGATTGTCAGAAAATAGTATTACCTTCGTGTTTCCCACCCGTTAACGTCCTCCTCGATCGGCCCGCTCCACAGCGATGAGGCCGATGTCCTACTGGAAAGGGGTAGCGCGCGTCTCCCGCTCATTCGCGCGCTACCCCCACTGACGTCACGCGTCAGTGCGAGGAGGTGGCATTTCCGTGTTCTCCCCCCGCTCTCGGATGACCCACCGCACCGCGGCACACGCCGCCGTCGCAGTCGTCGCCCTCGCCGCGGGCGGCGTCGCCGCGACCGCCACCGCGACCACCGCACGCGCGGCCACCTGCGCCGACGTTGACGTGGTCGTCGCCCGCGGAACCTTCGAACCCGGCACCCTCGGTCTCATCGTGGGCGACCCGGTCTACTCCGCCGTCCAGCAGAAGGTGACCAGCAAGACCACCAGCAGCTATCCGGTCAACTATCCGGCCAACCTCGACGTCTACTCGAACCCGAATTCGGCGCAGAAGGGAAATGCCGACCTCGTCGACCACGTGACGAAACAGGCCGCCGCCTGCCCGAACCAGCGCTTCATCCTCGTCGGTTATTCGCAGGGCGCCAATGTCGTCGACAACTCGATCGGCATCAGCAGTGACGGCGCCGTCGTCGGCGGCGCCATCGTCGCGACGATCCCGGCGTCGATCGAGCCCCGCGTCGCCGCCGTCCTCCTGTTCGGCAACCCGATCCGAGCGATCGGCAAGAGCGTCACCGGCACGTACGCCTCGCGCACCGACGACTTCTGCGCGAACGGCGACCCCGTCTGCGGCGCCGGCACGGACGTCTCCGCCCACCTCAGCTACGGCAACGACGCGGGCACCGCCGCGACCTTCGCGGCGGCCCGGCTCTCCTGAGCCTGACGAGAACCTTTTCGGGGGCGTCGGTCCGCTGACCGGCGCCCTCCGCCGTTCCCGTCCGTGCGGGGTCCGACCGCTCGGATGTCCCGATACGGCCGGCGGATCCGCTGCGACGTGCTCCCTCGGTGCGAGTTCGCGCAGGCGCTACAAAATGAATACGTAGTGTGATAGTCATGTGACGGTACGCAGCAGGTCCGCGTATGCGCGTCTCATCAACGGCAAGCCATGGAGACGGTCATGCTCGTGTTCACCCTCGCTGTAGTCGCGGCCGTCGGGGCCGTGTTCGCAGCCGCGTTCCTCTTCCGCAAGTCACGCCACGGCGCCGACGACCGGGGCCCGGGCAGCACGACCGCAGGACACGCGGGCTCGATGCTGTCCTCCCTGTTCCTGCTCGCCTTCGCGATCGCCATCGTCCTCCCATGGACCGCGGCCGACTCCGCCCGGCAGAACACCCAGGCGGAGAGTCAGGCGATCATGGACGCCTACTGGGCGGCCGCCGCCCTCCCCGCACCCGCCGGCACCCAGGTCCAGGCATCGCTGCGCGACTACGTCCGCTTCATCGTCGACGACGAGTGGAAGGTCATGGCCAAGGGCGGTCAGCCAGGAGGGATGGGCGCGCCTGGACACCCTGCGGGCCCAGGTCACCGGCCTCCAGGTCTCGGGCAGCGCGGCGGAGACCGCCCGGAGCACCGTCCTCGACCGGATCCGGGACATGTCGGCCGCACGCGGTCAGCGGGCGGTGGACGCCAAGTCCCAGCCGCCTGCGGGCCTCATGATCCTTACGATCATCACCGCGATCCTCGTGTGCGCGTTCCCGTTCCTGGCCGGCGCCCGGCCCCGGGGCATGGCCCTCATCCCGGCGGCGGCGATGACGGCCATGCTCACCGTCGGCGTCTACCTCTCGTTCGACATCTCCCACGTGTTCCGCGGCGCCCTGCGCGTCAAGCCGGACGCCTTCACGTCGGCCCAGCAGGAGTTCCCCCGCATCCCCGAGAGCCGGTGACCCATGCGCACGCGCAGCATCAGCCTCCTCGCGACGGGTGCTCTCATCGGGCTGACGTCCGCCCCCGCACTGGCCGACGACGGCGCCAAGTCCACCCGCTCCCGCACCCCGACCCGATCCACCCCCGCAACCCGCCGCTCCGACCCGTCGAGCCGGGCGGCCTCCTCGGCCCGGTCCGATTCCTCAGCCCGGTCGGCCTCCTCGGCCCGGTCCACCTCGTCCGCCCGATCGGGCGGGACTTCCTCGTCGCGCCGATCGGCCTCATCTGACGGGCCAGCCGAGGCGGCCCCATCGGCCGGCTCTGGTGAATCGGCAGGGGCGAGTCTGTCGGCGGGGTCGGGTAAATCCGCTGGGTCGACCGAGCCGACCAGGTCGGGTTCATCCACGGAGTCGGCGTCGTCGACCGGATCGCACTCGGCCAGATCGGATTCATCCACGGGGGCGGCGGCGCCGGCGGGGTCGCGCCCGGCCGGGGGGCGCTCGACCGGGTCGGCGAAGTCGGGCTCATCGGCAAGGTCGGGTTCTTCGGCCGGGGCACGCACGTCGACGGAGTCGGGCGGATCGGCTCGCTCTGACAAGGCCGGCCCGAGCACTCGAGGGTGCCTCGCACGCTGGATGGCGCGTGGCCGTCCGGGTCCGATGCTTCGCGCCCGATGGCCGACGTACCCGATCCAACGTGGCCCATCTCCGCACTGCTGCCCTTCGAAGCCCCATCCGCCGGCGGTCTCGTACGGCCACCGGCCTCGTCGAACATGCCCGCCGCTCAGCAGGCGCCCGCAGATCCGGCCCGCTCACGTCATCCGGGCCAGGGCGGTCAGACGGGCTCGGCTCGCGCGGGCGGCGCGCGTCTCGGCGACCGCGCCCCAGACGACGATGCCGATGAGCCGAGCGATCGGCGTTCCGGGAGGCGTGACGACTCGGGAGTGCCGAGCGATCGGCGTTCTGGAGGGCCTGGCGACTCGAACGGGCTCAACGGTCGGGGCTCCGGGGGGTTTGGTGACTCCGACGGGCCGACGGGTCGGCGTTCCGGGGGAGGTACCGAGTCCGGCGGGCCGAGCGATCGGCCTCTCGCCGCTCCTGGTGAGGTCGGCCGTCGGCGTCTTTCCAGCGCGGAGTACGAGGGCCCGGCGCCGATCCTCTCCCTGGGCCTGTCGATCTGTGTCGACCTCGACCTGCTCCATGCCCTCGACGTCCGCCTCGCCGTCGGCGAGTGTGAGGCTCCCGCCAATCCGGCGCCGCCGACACCCCCGCCCACATCTCCTCCCACGTCTCCTCCGACCTCGCCGCCCGCCTCTCCGCCGACGACGCCTCCGCCCGTACGGCCACCGCACACCGCACCGTCTCCTGCCGTGCCCACCGCACCGGTCGCGCCGGTACGCCCGGTCGCCCTGCGGCCGGCGCCCGCACGTCCGGCGGCCACGCCGCCGCGCACCGCGCCGAGCCGACACCCGGCTCCGTCGTCGTTCGCGCCGGCGCCAACGCAGAAGCCTGAGGCCGTGCACCTGCCGCGGCGGAAGAAGCCGCTCGCCACGCTCACGGTCCTGGTCGTCCTCACGGTGATGATCGCTGTCGCCGCGGGGGTCGCCTTCGCAGCCATCTGACGCAGCGCCATGTGACGGAGAGCCGTACGGGCGCGCCCGTACGGCGATCGTCCGCCCACGGCGGCGTGCGTGATACCGGCCGAGTTGGCTCGACCGAGCCCTGCACGCGTGTCCGCCTCATCGGCCTCACGGAGTTCCCGGCCGTCCTCGCCTGCGCGGAGGTGTCCGACGGCGAGGTTCGGAGGAGCGCGATCAGTGAGGCTGTGGGCGTTACTCAGGGTTCGGAGAGCCGGCTGCGCATTCGTGCCGTCCCCGCCCTAGGGGACGCCCAACGTCCGGGCCGGCATGTCCTTCGGCGGTCACCGCTGCCGACCGCGGCGATGACGGCGCATGCCGTCCACCTTCGCCGCGAACTCGCGCGGCCGGAGGATCGGAGTACCGCGCCAGGGTGACATGCTCGTCAGGTCGGCGTCGTCGGAGACGATCAACAGGGCACCCGTCTCGGCCGCGAGATCCAGGATGGCGTTGTCTTCGAAATCGGCGCAGTCGGACACCGTTCGCGGCGGGTCGACTATTCCGCCGCTGCTATGCGAAGCAGCGCGGGCGAGGAGACCGAGGTAGGCATCGGCGTCGTTGGGCTCCCACTTGAGACCTTCCTGGAGGACTCGCGTCGTGTTCTCCAGGATGTGTGGTGAGAGCCAAAGCGAGAACTCCGCTGCATCGACAATGATGCCGATGCAGTCCGCATAGGCGTTGCCTGACGTCGGAGGCGGTGACGGCCATGATCGAAACGGGCTGTTACCTCCCGCGACCGCACCGACAAGGACATTGACGTCGAAGACGACGGGCACTGCGGTCACGGCGAATCCTTGCTCTTCAGGATCCTCTTGGTGAGTGCGGGGATGTCCTCCAGCGCGAGCCCCTGCTCGGCGAGCTTGCGCTGGCCGTACGCCTGGGCCTCACGAAGCTCTTCGGCGAGTTTCACCGATGCCATGACGCGGAGGGTCGCACGGAGGTATGCCGAACGATTGCCGTCGCCGAAGTAGTCGACGAGTTCGTTGAGGAGAGCGCGGTCCTCGTCGGCGACGGCAAAGCCAATGGTCTTGGTACTCATATCGACCTCCAAGGCCTCAGCGTAGCATTCAGATTGCATCTCAGATGCGGCCGATTGCATCTGTCCCTTCCGTGCCGCCGATGCCGTCGATGACGTGCGGGTCGACGGTGAACGCCGACAGGCGATCGTTCTCAACGGTCATCGAGCGGCAGCCTCGTGTTCGACGAGGTGGCGGAAGAGTTCGGTGCGCGGCTTGGGGAAGGCTTCGACGCCGTGGGTGGGCTCGCCGAGGACGAGCAGGCGGGTGGCTCGGGTGATGATGGATCTTCAAAACGTGGTCGCGGGGGTGCACATGGCCCACGAGGGGCCCGGCCTCGTCACGACCCGCGTAGCCGTCTCCACCCGACTGGCGGTCACGTCCCCGGACGTGCGGGATTTCGAGATCCACTGCGACCCGGCCGACCCCGCGAGCGCCGCCGTGGCCCGACGGCTCTCGTTGGCCACGGTCGCGGGGGTTACTCCGGCGAACGCCATGATGTCCCGATGCAGGTGGGACTGGTCGGTGTAGCCGCCGTCGGCCGCGACGCGGGCCGCGTCCTGCCCCGCGGCCAGGCAGTGTGCGGCGTGGTCGAAGCGGACCAGCTTCGCGGCGCGCTTGGGCGGCAGGCCGATCTGCGAGTGGAACCGGGACCACAGGCGCTTACGGCTCCATCCGAGTTCGGCCGCCAGCCGGTCGACTCGGACCTGGCCGCGGCCGGTGGCGATCCGGTCCCAGGCCCAGGCCACCTCTGGGTCTACTGACGATCGTGCCTCATGTCGCCGGGCGAGAAACGCGTCCGTCAACGCGAAGCGCTCCTCCCAGGAGGAGGCAGTGCTCAGTTGTTCACGGATCCGCGACGCCTCCCGGCCCCACAGATCGTCCAGGGCCACTACGGCGCCCTCCAGCTCGGCGGGGAGACACCCAGAACCGCGCGTACGACGGTTGGAGACATGCGCACGTGAACGCACTCGATGTTCGCGCCTCGTACCCGAACCGCGCCTCCGACCCCTAGCCCGGCGACGAGACTTCCCCGGTGCTGCCGCCCGCCGGCGTCGTCCACGATGGGCGGGCCGGCGCTGAAGTCCAGAGCCAGCATCACGAGCCCGTGTGGAACCAGCCGATGGTCGACCGGGGTCATGCCCCGACGGAACCCGCCCACGGTGACGCCGTCCACCCGGCTGGGCCGCGCTGGGCGTACGACGTCCCACACGGCCGCATCGCCGCGTTCGTGTGTTGTGGGCCGCATCGACCCATGCTAGGACGAGCCGGCCGCCGGGAACATTTGTCCAATAAACCGACGCGCACTGATGGCGACAGTGGGCTCATGAGTATTCCTGACCTGAACGGCGACGCCGCGGCCACCGAGATCCTGCCCCTGGACGACGGCGACATCTGCGTGTGCCAGGACGGCCCCCGCGACGCCCCCGCACTCCTTCTCATTCACGGGACCGCCTCCTCGACCCGCTCGTGGGACGCGCTGGTTCCGCTGCTGACCAAGTCCTATCGCGTCATCCGGATCGACCTGCTCGGGCACGGCCGGTCGGCCAAACCGGCCGGCGGGGGGTACGAGGTCCCCGAGCATGGACGGCGGGTCGGCGTGGTGCTGGACCGGCTCGGCGTCGAGCACGCCATCGTGGTCGGTCATTCCAGCGGCGGTATGGTCGCCACCGCCCTCGCCGAGCAGCGACCCGACCTGGTGACCGCGCTCGCGCTCATCAACACCGGACCCGGCATGGACGCCTTCATCGCCCAGGAGTCCGCCGCCATCGGACCCTCGCAGTGGCCGCCGACCGACGAGCAGATCCGCCGGCTTGCGAGCACCGGGTTCAGCCGCGAGGGCTATCAGATCCCACAAGAGTTCATCGACGACGTGCGCGGTATGACCCACCACACATTCACCACGATAATGCAGGCGGCCCGCGACTACCTGGTGCAGCAGACGCTCCCGGATCGGCTGACGGTCCTCGGCAAGCCATTGCAGGTGATCTTCGGTGCGGAAGACCGGAGATGGCGATCCTCGTCCGCCGCCGACTACCGCGCCGTTCCGGGCGCGAGAGTCGAGTGGCTGCCCGGTGTCGGACACTCGCCCATCGTGGAGGATCCGCCGCGAACCGCCGCACTTCTCCTGGCCTTCACGGCGATCCACGCCGCGCCCGCGGACTGAACCGGAGTATCTCCGAGTCCACCCGCCCGGCGGAGGAGAGGGTATGTCCGCACGTCAGGAGCCTGATCGTCCTGGTGGGGTGGCGCGCCCAGAGGGATTCGAACCCCCGACCGTCGGATTAGAAGTCCGATGCTCTGTCCAGCTGAGCTATGGGCGCTCGCTCGACCGGCTCCGAGTGTACGGAATCCACGGCATTCATGTGTCACCAGTAAGGCTCGTCCGGATCAAAAGCCTGGTCGTCGCGGGTGGCCTGATCCGGCCGCCCCCTCTGGAGCGTCGGATCGGAGTGGGTACCGTCGCGTACCGGCCGGGCGGGTCTTACGCCGGTACGGGGCTGGCTTCGGCGGCCACCGCAGCCGGGCTCGACTCGGCCGCGTGGCGGCCGAGGTGGGCCTCGAGCCGCCACAGCGTGTCGACGTACTGGCCGGCCCACAGCAGCGCCAGGGCGGCCGGGATCGCGCTCTCGTCGCCGCTCGCGACCACGGCGTGTACGCCCTCGAGCAGTCGCCGGCGGCCGTCGGTGTCGCGTACGTGCGGGGGCGGTACGGCCGTCTCGTGCAGGATGCAGTCGCCGAGTGCGATGTACCAGGTGCGCAGGGCGTGGACCTCCGCGTCGAGGTTCTCGGCGCAGCGTTCCAGCTCTTCGTGGCCGTCGGTGAACCGGCCCAGCCCGGCGAGGGAGCTCGCCACGCGCCGTACGCGTGCCGCCCCGGTCACCAGTGCGGCGATGCTGCCGGCGGCCATGGGCTGCGCGGAGCGTTCGGAGAGGAACTGCCGGTAGGAGTCGTCGAGGCGGTGCACCGCGGCGTCCGCGTCCTGTTCGGCCTGCTGTGACCAGGCCGGGTCGCCGTGGCCGACGAGCCGGCGGGTCGCGGCCAGGACGTAGTCCGCGCTGCGGGCGTAGGCGGAGGCGAGGTTCTCCCGGAGCAGGGTGGCCGCGCCGCGCGGCCAGAACAGCAGCCCGACGCCCAGGCTGATCGCGAAGCCGATGGCGACGTCCTCGATGCGGACGAGGCCGACCTGCCAGCCGCTCGGCTGGATCAGATTGAACAGGATGAACAGCACGACGTTGAAGGCAGCCTGACCGGCGGCGAAGGAGATCGCGCGCGGAGCGTACGCCGCGATGAGGATGACGACCGGCAGCACGCTCCACAGGACGGTCTCGTGGGTGCCGATCACGAGGATGAGGGGCGCGCCGACGAGGATGCCGATGGCGGTCCCGGCCAGCGCGCTCAGGACGGACCAGCCGGTGCCCAGCGCGTTGGACCGCAGGACCGAGAGGGTGCCGAGCACCACCCAGAACGAGTGCTGCAGGCCGGTGCGCTGGGCGATGTAGACGGCGATGGCCAGGCCCACGGCGCCCCGTACGCTGTTGCGGAACCACACCGACCGGGCGTGTGCGTCCTCGATGGCGAGCTCGGTCGCCCGGATCACCGAGTGCGCCTGGCGATCGACGGCGCCGCGCAGCGAGCCGGCGCTCGGACCGTCGGGCACGGTCTCGCCGACGGCCATGAGGGCGTAGCGGGCGGAGTGCTCCGCGGCGTACGACACGGCGCGGGTGCGGAACGTCGGTTCCAGCGCGGCCACCAGCGCATCATGGTCGGGAATGGCGGGCAGTTCGGGGAGTTGCCGCGCGAGGGCGCGGGTCATGTCGGCGCGGGCCTTCTGGAGCGGGCCGAGGTCCGGTCGCCCGGACCCGTCACCGTCGAGGCGGTCCGCGGAGTCCCGGAGCGCGGTCGCCGACGCCCGCATGGCCTCGGCGTTCTCCGCGCGGCACAGCGAGATCTGCGGTGATCCGGCGGGCGACCCGAGGAAGGACAGGAGGAAGTCGAGTTCGTCGACGAGCGAGGTGAGCGCGGCGGTGGGACCGGTGAGGCCGGTGGGCCGGTGCGGCGTGCCGACGAACCGGCGGCGCAGCTCATCGACCGCCTCGTTGGCGGTGCGCGTCCGGTCGACGACGGCCTCGGCGTCCCCGGCGACCTGGGCGTCCGCGAGATCGGCGAGCGCCCGGCAGGCGAGGGCCGCCTTGGTACGGAGAATCGCCCGGCTGCGGGCCGGCCACAGGAGCAGCTGGGCGGCGATGCCCGCCCCGGCGGCGAGCGCCCATCCCTCGAGCCGTGAGGGCACGGCCGACAGCGGCGCCGGGATCGTCACCGGAAGCACGAAGGCGAGGATCGCCGCCGTCGCGCCGGCGGCGGCGTAACCGTTGACCACCCCGGCGAACAGGATGATGAAGCCGACCACCGCCATCGCGGCCGCGGCCAGCGTGGGATTGCGGGAGCACAGCGTGCCCACGAAGATCAGGACGGCGCCGGCGGCCGCGAGGGTGGAGTAGGCGGCGAACCGGCGTGCCGGCGAGCCGGAGAAGTCGGCGAAGACCAGCATCGCGAACGAGCCGAACGAGGCGAAGAGCGCTGCCTGCGGGTCGCCGATCACCCGGGAGGCGACGGCGAAGACGATCGGCAGCACGATCGCCGCCCGCAGGGCGGTCCGCAACGCGACGAGCCCCGGATCGGAGAACCGCAGCCGCCGCCGCAGCCCGGCCATCAGCGGGGCTGCTCCGCGGTTCGGCTGCGCGGTCGGGCTTTTGGGCGGGACTTCGCCCGCCTTATCGGACATGTGCCCACGATACGGGCGAGGCCTCGATCGTCTCCAGGTCCGGCCGGTATCCGCGGATCGGCTCCGTCTCCGGACCTGGCCGGCCTGCAGTTCATCTGGCAGGTCCGGCCGGTCTCGTGGATTGGCCGGACCCGCGGATCGTCTCCTGGTGGGCCCGGTCCGCGGGTCAGCGCTCTTCGCGGAAGGCGACGTGCCGCCGGACGATCGGGTCGTACTTGCTGAGCGTCAGCCGGTCAGGGTCGTTGCGACGGTTCTTCCGGGTCACGTAGGTGTAGCCGGTGCCGGCGGTGGACCGGAGCTTCAGCACCGGTCGGAGCGTGTTCCTCGCCACGATGGGTTCTCCTCTCATCGGGTACGGTCCGTCCGCACCGTACGCGACAACGAAAACCGTTCTCGATTATTCCCTGGTCGGGGCACGGTCCGCCGACCACGGTCACGCAGGGGCGGCTTTGGGGGTGGTGGTGCCGCGCCGGTTCAGGCGGCTCTGGAGCTCGGCGGCGTCGCGGTGTCCTCTGCGCTCGTACGCGGCCGGGATTCGGCCAGGCGCAGCGCCAGCCGTGGGCACAGGGAGACCGCCCGGCGGGCGTTCGGCTGCCGGCCGGACCCGACCCGGGCGTTCTCGATGATCGGATACCCCCACTCGTCGAGAGTGACCAGCTCGGGGAGGATCTCCGCGCACAAGCCGGCGCCGTCACAGGCGATGCGGTCGATTCGCAGTTCCATGGTGCTCAACTCGCCCTCCGGTACGTCAGAGTCTCCACGCAGTGGCCGTGCAGGTGGGCCTCCACCTCGTCGGCGAAGACGCACAGCGCGCTGGCGGCCAGCCGGGCGACGCCGTCGGGATGGGCGCATCCGCCCCGCGCGGGCAGCAGCCCCGTCCGCGCGCGCAGCCGGTCCACGTCGGCGCGCGTCGCCCTGCCGTCCGCGAGGAGCGTCAGGTCCCCGGCGACCGCCGGCAGCCCGAACAGGCACGGCCCGCACTGCCGGGCGCCCTGCCCTGCCATCCAGCCCGCAACCGCCGCGGTGCGGCGCAGGCCACAGGCCCCGTACGGGAGCGCCGACACGATTCCCGCGCCGAGGGCAGCGCCCGCGGCTCGAAGCGGCTCGGGTGCCAGCGGGAGTTCCCGGGCACGGTCGCCCGGCAGCCATGCGCCGCCGTACCCGCCGAGCAGGACGGCCGCCGCCGTCCCGGTGACCGCGCCCACCGGCGTGCCGACCGGCACCTCGAGCACTCGGATTTCCGGGTCCGAGACGCTGACCAGCATGGTTCCGGGAGCATCGGCGGTACCCACGGACCGGAACCAGGCCGCCCCATGGCGGGCGATCAGCGCGAGGTGCGCGAACGTCTCGGCGTTGCTCACGAGGGTGGCCCGGCCTCCGACCCCCTGCTCGTAGGGCCGTTTCGTAGTGGGGATCGCCGGGCCGCCGCCGATCCAGCGCACCAGCGCGCTCTCCTGACCGGACAGGAAGCGGTCCGGCCCCTCGACCACCTCGATCGGCACCGGATCGATGCGCCGGCGGGCGCGTTCGGCCACGATGCCCCGTAGCGCCGACCCCAGGCCGCCCACCGCCACGGCGTCGGTGCCCTGGCGGGCATCTTCGGTCATGACGCCCCGCATCGCCGGTCCCGCGCCGCCTACCGGCATGCGGTCGATGCTGCGGTGGGCGTGTCCGGCCGTGCCGTTCCGCAGCGTCGGTCCCGGGCGTCCTACCGGGACGGTGCCGGTGCTCTGGCGGGCGTGTTCGGCCGTGCCGTTCCGCAGTACCGGGCCTCCGCCGCCCACTGGCACCGCCAGGACGATGCGGTCCGCGCCGATCGTCTCGGCGGCCAGGGTCGCCCCGTCCAGGACCAGGTGAGGCGCGACCGCCAGCAACCGTGCGTCCTTGGCGCTCAGCGGCTCGCCCTCCATGGCGTTCACCACCACCACGGGCGGCCGGGAACGGGCCGCTCCGGCCACCGCCGCCAGCTTCCGCGCGGTGGGGAACCAGCCGCCGCCACGCCCCCGGAGGCCGGCGGCGGCGATCTCTTCGGCGAGCGTTCCCAGAGAGCCCGGCCGTGCCCGGCCGCGCAGCGGCAGGTCGCCGTGCCGGGTGAGGTGCCGGCCCAGGTCCGGGCCGGTCACGGTCAGCAGTCGCTCCGTCATCGTGGTCCTCCGTAGGCGGGAGCGGTGGCCGACACGGGCCGCTGGGCAGGCGGCCGCTTGGCGGCGACGTCCGGCTCGATCCCGGCGGCGTGTTCGGCCACGGTGGTGTGTTCGGGCGCGGTGGTGTGTCCGGACGTGGTGGTGTGGTCGGCCATGGTGGTGTGTTCCGCGATGAACGCTGGTCCGGTCATGGCGGCGCGCTTGACGGTGGCGGCCTGCCGGGCCGCGGCGGCGCGGGTCAGCGCGGCCGCCGCGACGGCAGCGGCGCAGGTGACGGCGAGCGCGAGCACGAGCGTGTCGTCCGTGCCGATTCCCAGTCCGTGGACCAGCGCAACCGGCCAGGACGCGTACGCCAGCCAGTGCACGGTCCGCCAGGTGCGCAACCCGAGCCGGACCCGCAGCAGGCTCGTGATCACCAAGGCGATCAGCATGTCGAGTGCGACCGACCCGAGCCCGACCCAGAAGGGCCGGTACGCGGAGACGAAGGGGACGACCGCGTCGACCCAACGGATCGCGACGTACGAGTCGATCACGCTCGTCGCCACGTGCAGCGCGATGAGTACCACCGACAGCAGCGACAGCGAACGGTGCAGTGCGGTCACCATGTACGACGCGCGGCGTGCTCCCGCAGAACGCCGCCCGAAGCCCCCCGTCCGTGCGTTTCCCGCGCGTGAGGACTGCGCCCCCGGGTCTCCTGCCCGCGAGCCGGCCGTCGGTGGATTCCCCAGCCGCGGGCCGCGTGAGGTGCGGGCCGCGACGAGGAGGCCGAGCACCGTCACGGCCGTGAGCAGCACCATCGACACCAGGCCGAACGCCCGGGTGGCGTACCAGAGGGCCATCACCCGGCCACCTTCACGCCGGGGCGCTCGCTGTGGTCGTCCGGCCAGCCGACGATCGTGTGCACCCAGCCGTCGGCGTGGACGAGCCGCGACGGCAGCCCGTGCCGGGCCAGCCAGCCGCCCGCCCCGTGGCCGCGTACGAGGGCGGCGGTGCTGGCGGTGTTGGCGTCGACGCAGGTCCCCGCAGACACCGAGACGGTACGCCACGGGCCTCGGACCGGCATGCCGGTTCGGGGGTCGACGATGTGCGTGACCGTACGGCCGTCGGCCATGCGGCGGGTCCGGACCGTGAGGCTGGACGTGGCCAGTCCGCCTGGCGCGCGGAGTGTGATGTCCTGACCGGGCGGCAGTTTCCCGTCCGGCCTCAGCCGGTGGTCGTCCGCCACGCGGACCGGCCAGCCGTTCACCGGCACGGGCCCGGCGACCGCGATGTCGCCGGCCAGCGCGACGAGCACGCCGCAGCCCGCCGCCGCGCTCGCCTCGGCGGCCGCCCGGTCGGCGGCGAACGCCTTGCCGACGGCTCCGAAGTCCAAGGTGAGCCCGCGCGGCACCGACACGGTCGTGGACGCCGGGATGATCTCGATCGACCGCCAGTCCTTGCCGGTCGGCACGGCGAACCCCGGTCCCAGCCGGGATCGCCCGGCCTCCGCGCCGCCCCGGAAGACCGTGGCGTCGTTCGGTCGGGTGACCTCGGTCCGCACCGACCGTCCGGCCGCTGCGTCGATACGGAAGGCGCCGACATCCTTCGGCCGGGTGTCTTCGGTTTCCGCTGACCGTCCGGCCTCTGTACCGGCGCGGGAGGCTGTGACGTCGTTCGGCCGGGTACCGCCGGTCCCTGTCGACGGGCCGGTCTCCGTGCCGGTGCGGGCGGCGGTGACGTCGTTGGGACGGCTGTCCTCCGTCCCCACCGACCGTCTGGCTCCCGCGCCGCTGCGGAAGGCGGCGACATCGTTCGGCCGGGTGGCCTCGGCTCCCGCCGACCGTCCGGTCTCTGCCCTGGTGCGGAAGGTGGCGACGTCGTTCGGGCGGGTGGCCTCGGTCCTCGTCGATCGTCCGGTCTCCGTGCCGGCGCGGGAGGCGGTGACGTCGTTGGGTCGGGTGACTTCGGTTCCCGGCGACCGTCCGACGGCGGTCGGGTCGACCAGTCCGCCGGTGAGCTCGGCGGCTCGCAGTGCCGCGTGCAGTACGTCCAAGAATGTCGTGCTGACCCGTACGGCGTATCCGGAGGCGGCGTTCACTCGTGCCAGGTCCGAATCGTCGCGGTAGGCGCTGCAGGCGGCGTCGACGTCCCGGATCACCCGGTCGACGGCCGCGCGGGCGACGGCCAGGCGGTCCGGCTCGGTGACCGCGACGGTCGCCGAGCCGCCCCACAGCGGGAAGGTCTCCTGAGCGGTGCTCATCACGATCCTCCTGAGGTGACGGAGCCGGATCCGTTCGACGAACCTGATCCAGGTGCCTGCGTGGGCTGGGTGAGCCCGCCGCTGGATCCGGAGTCCGTCGTGCTGCTCGAGCCGGTCGAGCCCGAGTCCGATCCGGTGCTCGTCGTGGTCCCGGCCTTCGTCTGCGAGTCGGCCTGCGTGACGCCGAAGACGGCCGCCAGCCCGGCGGCCACGGCCAGCGAGCCGGCCGAGGCCCAGACGGTGATGCGGCGGACCAGGGACACGCGCCGGTCCCGGCGTCCGCCGTCCTCCCACCTTTCCATTTCTTCTCCTCCGATCTCTCGCGGTACTTCCGATGCTCGGCGGTGAACGTGAGAGCGGGATGAGCCGCCGGATCAACGTGTCTGAGAAAGGTCGTAGACCGTGACGCCGCCGACGGTCTTGGCGGTGTAGTGCTGCTGCACCCAGGTCGCGATCTGCTGGGCGTCTTCGCTGCCGCTGGAGTTTCCGCCGCGCATCATGCCCATGCCCGACCCGCCGATGAAGTAGTGGATCCTTCCGGCGGTGACGTACTGCTGGAATCGCTGCAGGCTCGGTGCCGGATCGGTGCCGTTGAACCCGCCGAGCGTCATGACGGGCTCGCCGGTGGCCAGCTGGTATCCGGAGGCGTTGTTGGACCCGACCGTCGCCGCGGCCCAGGTGTACGAGCGCGCGTTCTGCTTGAGCAGGGCGGTCAGTGCGGTGCTCGGAGTGGTGGCGTTCAGCAGCCCACCGGGGCCGCCCATGCCCCCGCCGGGCCTCCCGGTCGAACCCGGTCCGCCCATGCCGCCTCCGGCACCGCCGGGTGCCTGCGGCATGCCGCCGGTGCCGCCCTGCCCGCCCCCGGCGAAGCCGCCTCCGGGGAAGCCGCCCCTCGCCTGTCCGTTCCCAGCCTGTCCGCCCCCGGGGAACCGGTTCTGCCGTCCGCCGCCGAAACCGCCGCGTGCGCCGAAGCCGCCCCGGCGGCCGCCGAATCCGGGCATCCCGCCGGGCCCTCCGGACGACGGTCCCGCCGTAGGGATCGCTCCGGTGTGCGGTGTGCCCGTCGTCTCGACGGCGTACGCGGCCGGGCCGGCGATCGACGTCAAGGCCGCGACGGCCACGGCCGCTCCGATGATCCGGCGCGGGGCGCGGCCGGAGGAGGCGAGCAGCGCGGCGGCGAGCAGACCGGCGATCAGCACGACGATCCGCAGCCACGGCAGGAAGTCCGGGGTGCGGCCGAGCAGGACGTACGACCACCACGCGGTCAGTGCGACGGCGCCGGCGAGGGGCACGGCGGCGGCCGGCCGGTGCCGCTCGCGCCACAGGACCGCCGCGCCCAAGCCGGTGAGCGCCGCGACCGCCGGGGCCAGCGCGATCGTGTAGTAGCCGTGGAAGATCCCCTGCATGAAGCTGAACACCAGGCCGGTGACCAGCAGCCAGCCGCCCCACAGGGCGAACCCGGCGAACTCCCTCCGCCGGTCCCGTCCCCACGTCAGCGCGAGGCCGGCGACCAGCAGGACCAGGGCGGCGGGCAGCAGCCAGGCGATCTGCCCGCCGAGTTCGGCGTCGAACATCCGCGTCCATCCGGCGTCCTGGTTCAGGTTGCCGAGGCCGCCGGTCTCGTTGCCGTTCAGCCGGCCGAGGCCGTTGTAGCCGAGCGCCAGTTCCAGCACGCTGTCGTGCTGCGAGCCGCCGATGTACGGGCGGGAGCCCGCCGGGACGAGGGCGACGATCGCGACCCACCAGCCGGCCGCCACGACCAGCGCGACACCGGCGAACAACAGCTGCCGGACCCGTCGCCAAACCGGCGCGGGCGCCAGCAGCAGGTACACCAGCGCGAACGCGGGCACGACCAGGAACGCCTGCATCATCTTGGCCAGGAAACCGAGCCCCACGCAGGAGGCGGCGATCACCAGCCAGCGCGTGCTCGCGTTCTCCAGCGCCCGTACCAGCCCGTACGCGCCGAGGGTGAGCAGCAGCACGAGCAGCGCGTCCGGGTTGTTGAAGCGGAACATCAGCGCGGCCACCGGGGTGGTCGCGAGGACCGCGCCGGCCAGCAGCGCCCCGCCGATCGCGACCCGGTCGCCGCGCCCGCCGGCGGACATTCGCTCGTCGAGCCCGCTGAGGGAACGCCGGACCGCCGCGTACAGCACCCCGACGGTCGCGACCCCCATCAGGGCCTGCGGCACCAGGATGCTCCAGGCGTTCACGCCGAATATGCGGGCGGACAGCTCCATCGGCCACAGCGCCATCGGCGTCTTGTCGACGGTGATGAAGTTCGCCGCGTCGGAGGAGCCGAAGAAGAAGGCCTTCCAGCTGCGCGTTCCGGCCTGGACGGCCGCCGAATAGAAGGAGTTGGCCCAGCCCGAGGCGCCGAGCCCCCATACGTACAGCACCGCCGTCGCGGCGAGCAGTCCGAGCAGTGCCGGGCGCGCCCAGGCCGGGTCGGCGGCGTCGCCGCGGAGCAACCGGCGTGCCGGGTTGGTGCTCCGGGAGGCCGGTGCGTCCGGCTCGGGTTCGGCCTGCCGGGGTGGTCCGGTCATCGATGTCATGACTCGACGGTCGGCGGCGGACGTTGGGGGTCCCTGAGCCGATGATGAAAGCCGGGTGAGAATCCTCCGTGCGTTCGCGAACGGGCGTGAAAGCCGTCTTGTCAGCGTCATTCCGATCATCAACAATCGAGGAACCGCGCCGGTGGTCCGGGTAGGCGTACTTCTCGCAGGAGCCACGCTTTCCACCGTCGTGAGCACCTGTCACGCCTACCCACCTTGGGGGTTCAGTGAGACGCTCACGCCCTGCCGACGTGCCGTCCGAGGCCCGGCTTCCGATCAACCGGAGAACGCTCCTGCGTGCGGGCGCCGCCGCCGTCGGCGGGTCGATGCTCGGCGCGGTGGGGCTGCCCCGAGCAGCCCGAGCCGCGCTGCCCCGAGCAGCTCTGGCCGCGCGAACCGACGCCGGAGTCTCCGTCTACGCGTTCCCGCTCTCCGCGGTGACCCTGCTGAGCGGTCCGTTCCAGCAGAACATGACCCGTACGCAGGCGTACCTGAACTTCGTCGACGCGGACCGGCTCCTCCACACCTTCCGCCTCAACTACGGCCTGTCCTCGAGCGCGCAGCCCTGCGGCGGCTGGGAGGCGCCGGACGTGGAGCTGCGCGGGCACTCGACCGGGCATCTGCTCAGCGCCCTCGCCCAGTCGTACGCCAACACCGGCACGTCCTCGTTCAAGACCAAGGGCGACTACATCGTGGGCGCGCTGGCCACCTGCCAGGCGCGCGCCACGGCGGCCGGGTACAACACCGGCTTCCTGGCCGCCTACCCGGAGAGCTTCATCGACCGGGTCGAGACCCGCCAGAACGTCTGGGCGCCGTACTACACGCTGCACAAGATCATGGCGGGTCTGCTCGACCAGTATCTGCTCGCGGGCAACGCGCAGGCGCTGACCGTCCTGAAGGCCATGGCCGCGTGGGTCAAGTTCCGGATGGACCGGCTCAGTTACAGCCAGCGGCAGAGCATGCTGGACACGGAGTTCGGCGGCATGAACGAGGTCCTGGCCAACCTGTACCAGGTGACCGGCGACCCGAACCATCTGACGACCGCCGAGTACTTCGACCACGCGCGGATGTTCGACCCGCTCGCCGCCGACAGCGACCAGCTGGCGGGCTTCCACGCCAACACCCAGATCCCCAAAATGCTCGGGGCGATCCGCGAGTACCACGCGACGGGCACGACGCGGTACCACGACATCGCGACCAACTTCTGGGACATCGTCGTCGGGCACCACACGTACGTCATCGGCGGGAACTCCAACGGCGAGTACTTCCAGCAGCCGGACGCCATCGCCGGCCAGCTCTCCGACACCACCTGCGAGGTCTGCAACAGCTACAACATGCTCAAGCTGACCCGGCAGCTGTTCTTCACCGACCCGTCGCGCACCGACTACATCGACTACTACGAGCGCACTCTCTGGAACCAGATGCTCGGCGAGCAGGACCCGAACTCCGCGCACGGGTTCGTCACGTACTACACGCCGCTGCGCGCCGGCGGGATCAAGACCTACAGCAACGACTACGACGACTTCACGTGCGATCACGGCACCGGGATGGAGACGCACACGAAGTTCGCCGACAGCATCTACTTCTACAGCGGCAGCACGCTGTACGTGAACCTCTTCGTCGCCTCGACGCTGAACTGGGCGGCCCAGAGTGTCACGGTCCGGCAGGACACCACCTTCCCGGAGACCGCGTCGACGAAGCTGACCGTCACCGGCTCCGGCACGTTCACCATGAAGATCCGGGTCCCCGGCTGGGCCGCGGGCGCGGTGCTGACGGTCAACGGCGCCACGGTCGCCGCAAGCCCCGGCGGGTACGCGACGATCACCCGGACCTGGTCGTCCGGGGACGTGGTGAACCTGACGCTCCCGATGGCGCTCAGCTTCCCCGCGGCTCCCGACAGCGCCGCCACCCAGGCCGTGAGGATCGGGCCGATCGTCCTGGCGGGCGCGTACGGCTCGACCGACCTGTCGGCGCTGCCGACGCTCACCCCGTCCAGCGTGAAGGCGACGAGCACACCGCTGCAGTACACGGCGACGGCGAGCACCGGCACCGTCACCCTGCTGCCGTTCTACAAGATGCACCACCAGCGCTACACGGTCTACTGGAACGTCTCCAAGCCGCTGCCGGAGCTGATCGCCTGGTACAAGTTCGACGAGACCGCCGGGACGTCGGCGCAGGACTCCAGCGGCAACGGCAAGACCGCCACGCTGGCCGGCGGCACGACCTGGACGGCAGGACACAGCGGGAACGCGGTCGCTCTCGACGGCTCCTCCGGGTACGTCACGCTGCCCGCCGGCATCCTGGCCGGCGCGGCCGCCTGCACCGTCGCCGCCTGGGTGCGCCTGGACACGAACAGCGCGTGGGCCCGGGTGTTCGACTTCGGCAGCGACACCACGACCAACATGTTCCTCACGCCGCAGAGCGGCTCCGGCACCGCGAGGTTCGCCATCACGACCTCGGGTGCGGGCGGCGAGCAGCAGATCAACGCCCCGTCGGCGCTGCCGACCGGCGCCTGGACGCACGTCGCGGTCACCCTCGGCGGCGGCGTCGGGGTGCTCTACGTCAACGGCGCCGAAGTGGCCCGCAACGCGGCGATGTCCCTCACTCCGGGCGGCCTCGGCGGCACGGCCCAGAACCGTCTCGGCCGGTCCCAGTACTCGGACCCGTACCTGGACGGTGCGGTCGACGACCTGCGCATCTACAGCCGCGCTCTCTCAGCGTCCGAGATCGCCGGTCTAGCGAGGTGAGCTGAAGGACACGAGCCGGCCGCCGCTCGGCGGAGGTGCGCTGACGAACGGCGCATCTCCCGCCGACCGGCGGTCGGCTCACTCGACAGGGCTCCGGTCGAGCCCGTCCGACGGCTCCGTCCAGAGGGGCTGTGACGGGCGGCCGCCGCCGTACGGAGTTGGACCTGTGACGGAATCCAGCCGGTGCCCGGCCCGCGAGCGGCCGGGTACTCGCTCACGAGCCGGGCACACGTTTTCCTCTCCGCCTCCTCCGGAGACACCGAAAACACCTAAAACGTTTTCGGTAACGTAAACACGCTGTACGAGCCGTGTCAACGCCGAGATTTCCGGGCGCTACCGAAATGGGTTCACGGATCTTGCTGTGTCCGTGAAAGACCCTTGCCAGCCTCTGGACGATCATCAACAATTGGGGCACCTCCGCCGGTGGCCGGGTAGGCGCACTTTTCACGGACGGCGCTTCCACTGTCGTGAGTCCTCTGCCAACGCCTACCCGCAATGGGGGTGCCGTGCGGCGCTCACGAGTCCTGTTCCTACTGTCCGCGGCCCTGCTCCTCACGACCGTGCTGTCCAACCCCGGTACGGCCGAGGCCGCGGCGTCGTTCTCCACGACCGTCGTGAATCAGAACGGCGGCAACTGCATGGACGTGCCGTGGGGTACGTCCGACGACATCCAGCTCATCCAGTGGTCCTGCAACCAGGGCACCAACCAGAGCTTCACCTTCACCCCGGTCTCCAGCACCTCCGACCAGTACACGATCAATACCGTGGCGGGTAAGTGCGCCGGCGTCTCCGGTGCCTCCACCGCCGACAATGCCACCGTCATGCAGTCGGCCTGCAACGGGCAGAACAGCCAGAAGTTCCAGCTCGTGCCGATTTCGGCGAGCGACAAGACGTTCAACCTCAAGGCCGTCCACTCCGGCAAGTGCATCGTGCCCTCGGGTGACTCCTCGGCCTCCAACACGGGCCTGGTCCAGTTGCCCTGCAGTTCGGCGACCTCCCGCGTCTGGCAGCTGCCGGACTACAGCGCGGGCGGCACCACGGGCGGGACCTTCACCAACCCACTCGACCTGCACGGCCCGGACCCGTGGATGACCTACTACAACGGCTACTACTACCTGGCCACGACCACCTGGAACTCCACGATCACTATGCGGAAGGCCACGACGCTGCGCGGCCTGGCCTCCGCCCCCGACACGGTGATCTTCAACCTGACCCGGTCCAACGGCTGCTGCAACATGTGGGCGCCGGAGTTCCACCTGCTCAACGGCCCTAACGGCCCGCGCTGGTACCTGTACTACGTCGCGGGGGCGAACGTCTCCGACTACCTCGGCACCCAGCGCATCCACGTGCTGGAGAGCGCCGGCACCGATCCGATGGGTCCGTACAGCTTCAAGGCCGACCTGCTCGACCCGACCGCGGACAACACGTGGGAGCTCGACCCGTCGATCCTTCAGCTGAACGGCAACCTCTACCTGCTCGGGACCTACTACAACGGCTCCCAGCCGATGTTCATCCGGCCACTGAGCAACCCGTGGACGGCGAGCGGCACCCGTCATCTGCTCGCCGCGCCGACGTACGGCTGGGAGACGGTCGGGGGTGCGGTCAACGAGGCGCCCGAAGCGCTCCAGCATGGCGGCAAGACCTTCATCGTCTTCTCCGCCAGCCACTGCTCCACGCCGGACTACAAGCTCGGCCTGCTCACCTACAACGGCGGCGACCCGCTGAACTCGTCGTCCTGGGTGAAGTCGTCGACGCCGGTGTTCCAGCGCTCGGACGCCAACGGCGTCTACGGCCCGGGCCACAACGGCTTCTTCACCTCGCCCGACGGCACCGAGAGCTGGATGGTCTACCACGCCAACGACTCGGCGGGCGGCGGCTGCGACATGAACCGCACCACGCGGGCGCAGAAGTTCACCTGGAACGCCGACGGCACGCCGAACTTCGGCACGCCGGTGCGCCTCGGGACGACGCTGCCCGCGCCCGCCGGCGAGCCCGCCTCCTGACGCCCGAGCCCGCCTCCTGACACCCGATCGCATCATCCGCCAACGCCCCAGTCCCGCCAGAAAGGATGTGATCACGTGAGACGTTCCCGCCTGCTCTCGCTCTGCGCAGCCGGAGCCCTCGCCGTGGCCACCGCACTCTCGCAGACGAGTCCGGCCGAGGCCGCGGTGTCGTTCTCCACGACCGTCGTGAATCAGAACGGCGGCAACTGCATGGACGTGCCGTGGGGTACGTCCGACGACATCCAGCTCATCGAGTGGTCCTGTAACCAGGGGACGAATCAGAGCTTCACCTTCGCCCCGGTCTCGGGGACCTCCGACCAGTACACGATCAATACCGTGGCGGGTAAGTGCGCCGGGGTATCGGGTGCTTCCACTGCGGATAACGCCACCGTGGGGCAGTCGGCCTGCAGTGGGGACAACAGCCAGAAGTTCCAGCTCGTGCCGGTCTCGGCGAGCGACAAGACGTTCAACCTCAAGGCCGTCCACTCCGGCAAGTGCATCGTGCCGTCGGGTGACTCCTCGGCCTCCAACACGGGCCTGGTCCAGTTGCCCTGCAGTTCGGCGACCTCCCGCGTCTGGCAGCTTCCGGACTACACGACCTCAGGCGGAGGAGGAGGCGGTGGGGGGACCGGGACGTACGAGGGCTTCCCGTCGCTGCCCGCCTACAACGTGTGCGGGAACTCCAGCCTCGGCCGGTCGTACGGGACGAACTTCCCCACCCCCAACGACCCGTACTCCCAGGGCTACTACAACACCAGCGCGCTCGGCTGGGACGGCAACTACTGGCCGGTGACGACCTTCCTGTCCGGGTCGTACTTCGCACGCGGCGTCAACAGCACCTACAACTCGCAGTACTGCGGCGGGATGTACTCCTTCAGCGCCTACAACTACGGCGGCAGCCACCCGGCGCAGTCGGTCCAGTGGACCATGGACAACGGCTACCTGCCCGCCCTGAAGACGCAGTTCACCAGCGGCTCGGTCACCATCGCCATCAAGAACTTCGCGAACAAGGTGACGCTGAACGGCAGCGCCTTCATGCTGATCTACACCCGGGTCTCGGTGACCAACAAGGGCTCGAGCTCGGTGACCGTGTCACCCGGCGGGTCCGGGCCCAACCTCGTACGGCTGACCAGCTCCTCGCTAGACACGGTCGCGGCGGGCGCGACCAACAACCACGACTTCGTGGCCGCGGTCGACAACTTCGGCAGCGGGGCGGCCTTCCCCAGCACCAGCACGCTGTCCTCCAGCGCGCCGAACTACGACACCGCCTACAGCCAGATGTCCTCGTACTGGAACGGCCGGCTCGGCGAGCTGAACACCTTCTCGCTGCCCAACGTCAGCCTGCCCAACACCGGCAACCTGTCCAACCCCGGTACGGCGATGACCAACGCGTACAAGGCGGCCACGGCCTACAACCTGATCATGCAGGTGGGCAAGGCGCAGTTCTCGGCCGCCAACAACTACGCCTACATCCTCAACCACGACGTGCCGGGCGAGCTGATCGCCAAGCTGTCGACCGGTGACTTCCACGACGCCCAGAACCTCCTGCTCACCGCCCGGATCTCCGAGACGTCGGGCTGGGACGAGAAGGGCGCGAACTGGTACTGGGACGGGGTCTGGAAGACGCCGGAGATCTGGGCGATCTACCTGGCGAAGACGGGCGACACCTCGTTCGTCAACAGCTACTTCCACGACGACTCCGGTGGCTCCTCGAAGTGGGGCCCCAGCCTCTACACGATGATGCACAACTACTACCAGGGGCAGCTCGACTCCGACGGCACGCTGCAGACCAACTTCGACAACGACTCGACCGGCAAGTGGCTGTTCAGCAACTACTCGGCGCTGATCGGCCTCGCGTCCTACAAGTACATCGCGACCAGGCTCGGCCTGACCTCGGAGGCGACGTACGCGGACACCGCCTACACCAACCTGCTGAACGCCCTGAACAGGGTGGTGGGCAACAACGAGTCGGCCAACGGCTTCAACTACCTGCCGTGCGAGGTCGACAAGCCCAACAGCGCCAACCGCTGCAACACCTTCAACGACGCCAACTGGGCGTCGCCGGCCTGGGCGGGGCAGAACCAGTTCGACACCATGCTGATGGGCGGCACGCTGAACGGCGTCATCGGCGACCCCGGCCAGATCGACCGGATGTACCAGTGGGGCTTCGCCCGGCTGTCCGCGCAGGGCTACCCCTATCCGACCTTCGGCGCCTTCAACGGCTACTCCACCGGCTACAACACCTTCTACGCGTCCGACGGCCTGTACGGCGACAAGTACCGCGACATGCCGATCACCAGCTACGCCTGGCAGCTGGCGACCACCACCGGCGGCCCGAACGCCTGGTGGGAGGCCAACGGCAGCGGCCCGAGCTCGTCGAACCCGTGGGCCGGCAACCACGCGGGCCCGGAGTTCGGCGCCTGCCCGTACGCCTGGCCGCTCGCGGGCCAGCAGCTGGGACTGCTGAACTCGATCGTCGCCGAAGGACTCGCGTCGTCGGGTTCGGGCCCGTACACCTACACCCGGCCGCTCTACATCGGCCGCGGCATCCCCAACTCCTGGCTGGCGGCCGGGCAGACCGTCTCGGTGAGCAACCTGACCTCGGCGTACAACGTGAGCTCCGGCTCGCGCAGCACCTACGGGGTCTCCATCGCGGTCACGAACCCGGGCGCCCGGGCGATCACCGTGAACATCACCGGAACCCCGCCCGGCGGTACCGCCTACATCTCGCTGCCCGTCTTCTACAGCTCCTCGGTGACCTCGGTGACCGGCGGAAGCTACAACTCGAGCACCCACACGGTGACGGCCACCGGAAACACGATCACCATCAACCTCAACAACTGACCGACTGACGACCGACGACCGTGCCGGGCAGCGCTGCTGCCCGGCACGGTCGCTTTGGTGCCTTCCACTCCGGGCGTAGGCTGACGAATCCGCTCAAAGAGGAGGAAGGGCGCATCATGGCTCTGCTGGACGAGAAGACCTGGACGGGCTCGGTGTTCGGCGACGGCTGGTACCAGCCGTCCGGCGGAGAGGCGCCCGTCGTGGAGCCCGCCACCGGCGCCGAGCTCGGACGCACCGGCATCGCCGCGGGCGCGGACATCACCCGGGCCGCGTCCGAGGCGGCCAAGGCCCAGCGCGGCTGGGCCGCCACCTCGTTCGAGGAGCGCGCGGCCGTGCTCCGCCGCGCCGGCCTGCTGTTCGAGCAGCACGCCGCCGAGATCGAGGACTGGATCGTCCGCGAGACCGGCGCGATCCCGCCCAAGGCGGCCCTGGAGACCCACATCGCCGCGCAGGAGTGCTACGAGGCGTCCGCGCTGGCCTCGCACCCCCTCGGCGACGTCCTGCCGACCGCCAAGAAGCGCCTCAGCCTCGCCCGCCGGGTGCCCGCCGGCGTCGTCGGGGTGATCGCGCCCTTCAACTTCCCCCTCATCCTCGGCATCCGATCGGTCGCCCCGGCCCTCGCCCTCGGCAACTCCGTCGTGTTCAAGCCCGACCCCCGTACGGCGGTCTCGGGAGGCGTCGTCATCGCCCGCGTCCTCGAGGAGGCCGGGCTGCCCGCCGGGGTCCTGCACATGCTGCCCGGCGGGGCCGAGGCCGGTGAGGCGCTCGTCGCCGACCCGTACGTCCGGGTCATCTCCTTCACCGGCTCCACCGCCGCCGGCCGCGCGGTCGGGGCGGCGGCGGGACGCCACCTCAAGCGCGCCCACCTGGAGCTCGGCGGCAACTCCGCCCTCATCGTCCTCGACGACGCCGACCTCGACCTGGCGGTGTCGGCCGCGGCGTTCGGCTCGTTCATGCATCAGGGCCAGATCTGCATGACCACCGGACGGCACCTCGTCCACGAGCGGATCGCCGGCGAGTACGTCGAACGGCTCGCCGCCAAGGCCGACGGCCTGCCCGTCGGGAACCCCGCCACCGACCAGGTCGCCCTCGGCCCCATCATCGACGCGGGTCAGCGCAACCGGGTGCACGCGCTGGTCACGGCGAGCGTCGAGGCGGGCGCGCGCCTGGCCGCCGGCGGCACGTACGAGGGGCTGTTCTACCGCCCGACCGTCCTCGCCGACGTCACCCCGCAGACCCCGGCGTACGCGGACGAGGTCTTCGGGCCGGTCGCCCCCGTCAGTGTTTTTCGCTCGGCGGAGGAAGCGGTGGAACTGGCCGTCGGCACCGAGTACGGCCTGTCGCTCGGCATCCTCACCCGCGACGTCATGAAGGCCCTCGACCTCGCCGAGCGCATCCCCAGCGGCATCGTGCACATCAACGACCAGACGGTCGACGACGAGGCCGTCGCGCCGTTCGGCGGCGTCGGCGCGTCGGGCACGGGCTCGCGCTTCGGCGGCGCGGCGGCCAACATCGAGGCGTTCACCGAGACGCAGTGGGTCACCATGCAGGGCGACATCGCCCGCTACCCCTTCTGAGGATTCTCTGATTCCCCGCTGGTGGGATGGCACGCGTCCACGCCACCGCATGGGAATCGAGAGTCCATGACCCGCAACTGGAAGCGCCTGCTGCTCATCGGAGCGGCCGTCGCCGTCGTCCTCGTCGTCGGAGGGCCGTTCGTCTACATCCACTTCTTCCAGGACAAGGCGCCCGCACCGCTGTCCGTCTCGGCCTCACCCCAGGCCGCCACCGGCGCGGCGGTGCCCGCCGACGGAACGTGGAAGGCCGCGTCGGGGTCGCAGGCCGGATACCGGGTGAAGGAGGTGCTGTTCGGCCAGAACACCGAGGCGGTCGGGCGCACGAACGGCGTCACCGGCGACCTGACCATCGCCGGGACCAAGGCGACCAAGGGTTCCTTCACCGTGGACCTGACCACGGTGAAGAGCGACAAGGACCGGCGCGACCAGCAGTTCCAGGGGCGCATCATGGAGACCGCGAAGTACCCGAAGGCCACCTTCACCCTCACCCAGCCCATCGACCTCGGCAGCGTGCCCGCGGTCGGCGCGAAGATCAATACGAAGGCGACAGGGAACCTCACGCTCAAGGCGGAGACCAGGAAGGTCACCTTCGACGTCACCGCGTCCCGTACCGCGCCGGGAGCCTTCGACGTGAGCGGGTCGATCCCGGTGAAGTTCGCCGACTGGAAGATCGCCAACCCGAGCTTCGGCCCCATCCAGACGCAGGACAACGGTCAGGTGGAGTTCCTGCTGAAGTTCACGAAGTGACCCTGGTCATTTCTCGTCGACGAGCAGGTTGACGGCGAACCCGAGGAACGCGATCCCGCTGAGCTGCTCCATCCGGCGCCGGAAGGACGGCCGCCGGATCCGCTCGCTCAGCGCGTGCGCGGCGCCGGAGACCACCCAGTACCAGACCGCCAGCTCTGCCATGTCCACGGCGCTGAACAGCAGTGTGGTGCCGAACGTCGGTGCGCCGTGCGGGATGAACTGCGGGATCAGGCTCATGTAGAAGACGCCGGCCTTGGGATTGAGCAGGTTGGTGCCCATGCCGGAACGGAAGGCGGTGAGCCATCCGGAGGGCACCACCTCAGAGGCGACCTGATCGGACGCCTCGCCAGGCGAGGGTGCGCTCCGCCTCCGGGACCGGACCAGCGCCGAGATGCCCAGCCAGGTCAGATAGCCGGCTCCGGCGACGCGCAAGACGTCGTAGGCGAGGTGTGAGGCGGTGAGCAGCGCGGTGAGTCCCGCGGCCGTCGCGACGCTCCACACCAGGCAGCCGGAGAGGATCCCGAGCGCGGCGGCCAGGCCGAAGCGCCGCCCTTGACCGGCGGAGGTGCGCACCACCAGCAGGGTGTCCAGACCAGGCGTGACGTTGATCAGCGCGGCGACCCCGGCGAACGCCAACACGGCTGTGATCATGCCGGGGATGTTAGATCAGATCGGCGCTCCGCGGCGCGACGAGGTCCCGGCGGATGTACCACTCGGTGCCGAGCAGGCGCTCGCGCTCCTCGTCGGGCAGGCCCGCGAACATCGCGGGCCCCGCCCCGCGCTCGGCCTCCGACTCGTGCGCCTGGAACGCCTCCCACTTACGGTCCGCCCAGGACCGTACGTCGACCGTCGTGGTGACCTGCTCGTCGGGCGTTCCCGGCAGGACCTGACCGGGGTCGGGCGGGGCGCCGAAGATCTTCTCCCACTCGGCGCGCACCACCGAGCGGGGGATGGTCACGAGGTACAGCGTCCGCGCCTGCCAGGGCTCGCCGGCGTCCGGGTACAGTTGCTCGTACGCCGCCGCCTCGACGGCGGCCAGGGTCACGCGGTGCGCCCGTACGTGGTCCGGGTGCCCGTAGCCGCCGAAGGCGTCATAGGTGACGACGACGTCCGGCCGGAACTCGCGGATGTGCCCGACCAGCCGCCCCACCGCCTCATCGACGTCGGCCTCGACGAACCGTTCGTCGCCTCCGGACTCGTTCGCGCCCGCGTCGGAATAGCCGAGTAGCCGGGGCTCTCCGGCGCCCAGGATCGCCAGGGAGCGCCGCAGCTCCTCGACGCGTCGCGTCCCCTCCACCCACGTGCAGGTCACGACCCCCGTACGGACGCCGGCGTCGGCGTAGCGCGCCAGCACCCCGCCGGTCCACAGCGCCTCGTCATCGGGATGCGCGTGCACGCACAGCAGACTTGTATCCGACACGATGTCCTCCCGCGATCGAGTGGATCATGATCGTAGGGGAGAGCCGGTCTGGTCCGCGGTCGCACCGGCCTTACGCCCTCCGGCGAACCCGCGTCGACCGAAGAACCGGGGCCCTAGACCATCGCCGCTATCGGCGCCGATCCCCACCTGGCGAGGATCGTCGCCATGACGGACAAGCCGTACGACCAGCCGATGGTGCCTGCTGCCGGAGCACGGACATGAGCGGACGAGCGAACACCGAGCACTCTCTGAGGCGGCGTGTCGCTCCGGCCGTCGCGCTGTTCTTCCTCGCCCCGGCCATCGGGGAGCTGCTCCTGGGCAATCAACGGCTCGGAGAGGCGGTCGCCGCCTTCCCCCTCCTCGGCCTCATGTACGGCAGCGGCGCCCTGCTCATCCGCGAGACCGCCCGGCGGGCCGGGCGCGGACCGACGACCATGCTCATCCTCGGCGTCGCGTACGGGCTCGTCGAGGAGGGCCTGGCGGACCAGATGCTGTTCCACCGGTTCTACGCCGGCAACGACACGATGGGCGACACCTACATACCGGCGCTCGGGATGGGCGGCTGGCTGACGATCGGCGTCCTCACCATGCACGCCGTGTGGAGCACCAACGTCGGCATAACGCTGATCGAGGCCCTTGTGCCCGAACGTGCCGAGAAGCCCTGGCTCGGCCGGACCGGCCTGGGCGTCACCGCAGCCCTCTTCGTCGCCGGCGTCGCGCTGGTCACCTGGGGCAGCTACCACGATGAGCACTTCTTCGCCGCGCCCGCGCAATTGCTCGGCACCGTGGCCGCCATCGTCATACTGGTCGTGGTGGCCTTCCGCAGCCGACCCGCGAGCGCGCTCCCCGGCACCGCGCCGCCGCCGCCGGCCGTCGGGGTCGTCGCCTTCGTCGCTTCCGGCGCGTTCATGATGACCGAGGGCCTGCCGGGCTGGTGGAGCGTCGCCGCAGTGGCAGCGCTGCTCGTCGTCGCGATCGCCGTGATCGGCGCCCGATGGTCCCGGCAGCGGGGCTGGGGCCGGGCGCACCGGCTCGCCCTCGCCTCGGGCGCCCTCCTCACCTACGCGTGGGTGGGCATCGGCATGCGCCCTGAGTCGGGCCCGAAGAGAACCGCCGACTACGTCATGAACGCCGTCCTCGCCCTCGCCGCCGTCATCCTCGTCATCGTCGCCGCCCGACGATCCCGCACTGTCCGGTTATCGTGATCGGATAATCACAGTTGGTGTTTGAGTGCAGTGCGAAAGGCGCGCCCTTGTCGTTCCCAGCGATTGCGCAGTACGGCCATTACACCGTCGCGGACTGGCTGAACCTTCCCGAGATCGCCGGGCCGCGAGTCGAGCTCATCGACGGGGCTTTCGTGGTGAGCCCGCCGCCGGTGTCCAAGCATCAGGTCTGCGCCGCGCGACTGGTACAGATCCTGGATGACGCGGCACCGGACGACATGGAGGCCGTTCAGACGCTCGCCGTACGCACGGCGACCGAGGTCGCGATCCCGGACGTCGTGGTCAGTGACTTTGAAACGCTCCGTTCCGAGACGGCCGCGCTGCTCCCCGAGCAGACGTACCTCGCGGCCGAGATCGTGAGTCCGGGCAACCGCCGCCGGGACTACCAGGACAAGCCGCGCATCTATGCGGCCGCCGGTATTCCGATCTTCCTCCGGATCGAGCTGATCGGGGCGAACCCGCCGTACGTCGAGGTGCTCAGCCTGCGGGACGGGGCCTACGTCAGTGTCGCGCACGTGGACGCCGGGCAGAGCGTGAAGCTGACCGAGCCGTTCCCGGTCGAGTTCGACCCGGCGCGGCTGATCGGCCGTCGCCTCTGATCGGGTCACCGGGACGGGATCTGCCGGGACGCCAGGTCGCGGTAGGCGGTGTCGAGGGCGTTGATGAGATGGTCGAACGTGGCGTCCAGGGACTCGGGGAGGCCGAAGCCGCCGGCCGCCTCGAGGGAGACGAGGCCGTGGCAGACCGTACGCCACATGCGGATCGCGTGGATCAGCTCTGAGCCTTCCAGCCCGTACCCGCTCAGGGCTGCCGCGGCGACGGCGACGGCCTGGTCGCTCACGTGGGTGTACTCCTGATCTCCGGGTGTCGGGGCCTGCACGCTCGCGGCGTAGCGGCCCGGGTGGGCGAGTGCGTAGCTCCGGTAGGCCTTGGAGACGGCGCGGAGGCACTCCTGGCCCGTCAGCCCGACGGCGGCCCTGGTCAGGGCGTCGGTGAGCTCACGAATGCCCAGGAGGGCGACGTCTCGCTTGACGGCTTCGAGTCCGCTGACGTGCTTGTACAGGCCGGGGAGCGAGACGTGGCACCGCTGGGCGACCGCGGCGAGGGTGAGCCGGTCCAGGCCCACCTCGTCGGCGACGGCCGCCGCTTCGGCGACGATGCGGTCGGGGGTGAGTCCAACGCGGGGCATGGTCATCGACCGTATCGTCCGAGCGCGATGCCGGTGCCGGTGATGAAGACCAGCAGCAGGATCAGGGCGGGGGCGGCCAGCAGGGACAGGCTCTGCAGGAGGAACAGGTAGACGACGCCGCTGGCCGCGATAGAGACGGCGAGGGCGGCTCCCGTCCAGCGCAGCCAGCGGGGGAGCGCGCCCGACGCGGCGGTGGCGGCGCCGACGACGGCCAGGGCGAGCATCTTGACCCCGTCCAGCCGGTCGCCGGCCTGGAACAGCAGGTGCGCGGTGCCGGGCGCGGTCGCCCGCGACAGCGCGAGGCCGAGCACGAACTGCACCAGCGAGATGGTCGCGGCGACCACCCCGGCGACTCCGATGACCCTGGCGGCGGTGGCCGCGCCCGAACGGGAGACGGCCTTGGCCAGCAGCACCGAGACGATCGCCAGGCCCGCGGCGGGCAGGCCCTCGGTGAGGGTGAACTGGGTCGCCACGACGCCCCCGTGCCCCGCGATGGCGGAGACGATCTCGCTTCCCGACGCGTCGAGCTTCGGGCTCGGCGCCCCGACGGACAGCCCGGCGACCCAGGACAGCGCGTAGGCGACGCCGGTGACGGCGGGAACGGTGAGCAGGCGGCGGGGCCGGGCGGGGGCGGTGGCCGAGACGTTCATTGCGTACTCCCTGGGCGATGCACGGGGTAATCCGTGCAGTGGTTAATCCGACTAACTTCAAGTTAGTTGGATTAACTTTGCTCCGCAAGAGGCCGCTTTCGCCGACCGGTTCCGCCGCCTACCGCAAGGGGATGTCGTGGTCCCGTTCGTCGTCGCCGCGCGGGCCGAAGATCCGCCGCTCGTCCGCCGTGATCGGCACGTCGTTGATGCTGGCCTCGCGGCGGCGCATGTAGCCCTCCGCGTCGAACTCCCATTGCTCGTTGCCGTAGCTGCGCCACCACTGACCGGAGGCGTCCCGGCACTCGTACTGGAAGCGGACCGCGATGCGGTCGTCGGTGAACGTCCAGAGGCTCTTGCGCAGGGCGTACTCCTGCTCGTGCTCCCACTTGCGGGTCAGGAACGCCACGATCTCGTCGTGGCCGGTGACGAACTCGGACCTGTTGCGCCAGACCGAGTCCGGCGTGTACGCGGCGGCGACCCGTTCGGGGTCCCGGGTGTTCCAGGCGTCCTCGGCGGCCTGGACCTTCTGCCGCGCGGTCTCCTCGGTGAAGGGAGGTACGGGCGGACGGCTCATGATGTCTCCTCCTCTGGTCAGGCCGTGACGACCGGGAAGTCGATGTCGACCTCGAGCGTATTTCTAATGGTTGAATTGCCGTGCTTACGTTAGAAGTGAAGCATGGCGATCTAACGGATGCAAGTCGTTTGACGCGTTAGAGTTGTCGGGATGGTGGCCGTCGTCACGGTCGACCGTTGGTAGGAGGAGGTGTCGTGAGCGAGGAATTCGCGCTGATGCTGCCGGACGAGCCGGCGCCCGTGCGTCTCATGAACACGATCTGGGCCGACCGCGCCGGCGTGCACGACGCGCTCCGTACCGCGGACGACCTGCGAGCGTGGCTGCGGGCGATCGGCGACGACGCCGACGGCGACGCGTCGATCGACCGGCGGGACGTCGAGGCGCTCCGCTCGCTCCGGGACGCTCTGCGCCGCCTCGCCGCACTCCTCACCGAGGACTCCCGGGAGGCGGCGGCCTCTCCGACCGAAGATGTCGAGCAGGCCGTCGCCGACCTCAACCAGGCGGTCACCCGGGCCACCACGTGGCCGCAGTTGAGTGTGAAGGACGGTCGCCTGCGACGCTGGTCGACCGGTACCGAGTCCGCGGCGGAACGATCACTGTCGGCCGTCGCCGCGGAGGCCGTCGACCTGTTCACCGGCCCGGACCAGGAGCGCCTGCGCGCCTGCTACGCCCCCGGATGCGTCTTGTACTTCGTCAAGGACCACCCGCGCCGCGAATGGTGCTCCACCGCCTGCGGCAACCGGGTGCGCGCGGCGCGACACTACCGACGCCACCGCTCCTGAGACGCCGCCGTCAGCCTCTCGCGCAGCTCGAAGGCGGTCCCCGCTACTTCTGTACGGCCGCGCCCTCGTACGGCGATCCATACGTGTGCGAAGGGATCGTGGATGAAGCCCCAGTGCGGGAACTCCCAGCGCAGGCGGGCCAGCCATGGCCCCGCGTCGGTCCCGTACGGGTCCGCTCGCGGGACGAAGCCCAGCTGATCGACGCGGGTCTCGGCCGCCGACGGGTCGGTTCGTCGCTCTGGGGGCCGATCCTGAACGCCGCCGCCCGTCGGGCCCTGGAAGCCGGTGGGCTCCACGTCAGTCGTCTTCGACGCGGAGCACCTTCGCCATGAGATCAGCCGCGTACTCGATCTCCTCGGCGGCGCACATGTGCTCCGTCTCCAGTGGCGCGTCCCGCGTCGGACCCGTCCAGCACCAGTACCACTGGAGCGACCCGTCCTCGTGCCCGCACAGCGCTACGTACTGTGACAGGCCGGGGTTCATGGACCTGCCCGTCGGGTCGTCAGTTTGTGACGCCGCGGGGTTCCACGCCACCAGTGCCCCGGCGCCGATCCGTACGGTCAGGCCGCGTTCGGTCAGGGCCGCGCCCAACTCGTCCAGCCGGGCCTTGACCAGTTGGGCCCGGTCCATGGACGTCGCGGCGTCCGGATCTTCTCCGTGCACCGATACCGCCTTTCGATCACCCACTCCGACCGGCGAGATCGACATTTTCCATTTCGATCACTCCCGGTCGTGTCTGCTGTTGACTCATCGTTTCGGCCACTATCAGTAATCGGGTAGTGCGCCATCGCGATCGGCTATAGCCTGCGGCCGTGGAAGCGCGGAGCCTGGGTCAAGCCCTTAAATTGATCATGAAAAACCGCGAGTGGACTCAGACGGAACTCGCCCGCGAGCTGGGCGTCTCCCAGGTCTGGGTCTCGCAGGTCTCGCGCGAACAGCGCGATACAGGGATCATTAAGGCAAGTCGGCTTCTAGCGCGCGTAGGCTGGGAGCTGCGCATAACGCCCATAGGGGAGGAAGACGATCCGGTGAAGCGGAGATCATTCATCGCCGCAGCGGCGTCCGTCACGCTCGTGCCGTCGGCGAAAGCCAGTCCCTACAAGGATTCGGAATATGTGCGCGCTCTTGCGGCGCGGCTTAATCGCACGCGCTACGAGATAGGCGGTGTGCCGCTCGTTGCGACTGCTTCTCGGCATCTGAATAAGATCGCGCAAGCGATCAATGTGCGCGATCGGAATCTCCAAGTGGCGTCCTCCGGCCTGGCACGCACCGCTTCCTTCGTGCTCTATGACGCTCGGTTCCTTGAAAGGGCCGATAACGCCGGGCGTCTGGCGCTGGTCCTGGCGCAGAGGTCGGATGACATCGATGCCATTGCCCATTCATATGAGAGCCTGAGTCAGATCAGCACCTCTCGCGGCGATTACCGGCGAGCGGCCATGTATGCGCAGCGTGGTCTGGCTCTTCCGGAACTGACCAATGAGCGCAAGGCGCGGCTCAACATCAGGCTCGGGCTGAGCCTCGCAATGGCACACGCGCACGGAAAGGAACGACGGTCGCGGCAACTACTCGATGTCGCACGGGGTCTCGACGGCTTCTCTTGGGAGACGATGTTGGCGATCGTGGGCAACTCCGGTGTCGCCCTCAGTCGCCTCGGGCGTCACGAAGAAGCAGCGCGTTCTATGGACGAGGTGATGAATCTAGTCGAGGGCAGGCAGCTTTCTCGCGGCTTGTGGCTCGGTGAAAGCGCGCAGGCAGCGCTGCGTGCTTCCGATCCGCTCAAGGCGGCCGATCGGATGAGTGCCCTGGCACACGTCGGCCCGCTGATCACGTCTTCTCACTTCGATCAGAAGGTGAATGAAATCATCGCGGGCACCGCTCGCTGGGCGAACGTTCCGGAGATGCGGGACGCGCGTGAGCAACTGCGGGCCGTCCAGCCTTCAGCGAAGGCCTGACGGCTCGGAAACAGTACGATGCGGCGGCATGTCGGTCGTTGAGGATTCGTTCAGCAGGTCGCGTGTCGCCGCTAATGCGGGAGACCCTGATGCCGCCCGCGAGTTCGGGCGGCTGCTCGGCCTGCTCGATCTCGAGGGCGACGCCGACGGAACGTTGCCGTGCGAACGATGGCTTCGCTCCGCGGTCGCCGCGCGCCCCGATGACGCCGAAGCAGCCGTCCTGCTGGCCGGCTCGCTCAGCAGGTCGACGGCAGCTCATTCGAAGACGGCGACGACGAGTCCGATGACGAAGACGAGGAGTTTCCCGAGGACGAGGAAGTCACGGGCGACATCGGCCGCAAGCGCGAAGAGGCGCGGGAACTCTACGAGCGGGTGCTGCGCGCCGACCCGGAACATCCCGCCGCCCGTGCGGGGCTTGCCGCGATTCAGGGCCGACTCGATGCGGCAGAAGTAGACGGATACAGCTACTACCTCGTGCAAGGCGAATACTGGAGTGGGACCGATGGGCGGCGGGAGCGACTGGTCGTCGCCGATCCGCACGAGCTGCGATGGGCGTGCGACGCGTGGCTGGCCGACTGCGCCCCCTCGAGTTTTCACATCTACGAACTGTCCGTCTGCACGGCCGGCGAGAGGCTGAGCACCACCAGCCTGGGCGCCGTGGTGCCATCCGCCGACGGCTCGTTGGACTGGGATGCCGTCGCGATCCCGCCCTTGCCGACCGAACCTCTTCCGGTCGGCCATCCCGTTCGGATCGACGGCGTCACGATCCACTACGGATGGGGAGTCATCGAACTCTGATCTCGGGGTGTCATGAGATGGACCGGAGCCGGCCGTGGGGCGAGCGGTGGAGTCGGTCGATGGCCTGGGCCGTTTGTTCGTCCGCGGGAAGGAAGACGACGAGTTGTTGGGCGTCCGCGGAGAGTTCGAGCGTCTCGCGAAGCAGTTGAAGCTCGTGCCCGGCCGGGTGGTTGAGCCGGAGAGTTCCACGTCGCGGCACCACGTGGCGGTTCAGGCGGCGGGTGAGGTCGGGGCCGGCGACGGGGGTGAGCTCGGCGGTGAGCCACTCGAGGTTCTCGACGGATGGTGCGAGCCACAGGTCGAAGGCCTGCTCGTCCGCGATGTCGTTCCAGTCGGTGAAGAACGTCCGGGCGCGGCGGTCGGTGAAGACGTAGCGGGTGAGGTTCGGCGGGGTGGCGTCGAGTAGTCCGGTTCCGCTGGTGACCGACTCATAGCCGCTGGTGTGGGCGAGGACGTCGCCCAGCCGGTTCGTCACGATGGCGATGCCCGGTTCGAGGAGGCGGAGTGTCTTCAGGACGGACGGTCGCACCTGTCGGGGCGGTGGTACGGGCCGGATGTGGGCGGAACATCCGTCGCCGGTGATCTTCGCGAGGTAGCGCAGGTGGTTGCGTTCGGAGGGGGCGAGGCTGAGCGCGTCGGCGAGCGCGTTGATGACCGCCGTCGACGGGTTGCGGTCGCGGCCCTGCTCGATGCGGGTCAGGTATTCGACGCTGATGCCGGCCCGCGTGGCGAGGTCCAGGCGGCGTAGACCCGGTGACCGGCGGTGGCCGCGGTCCGGAAGTCCCAGGGACTCCGGCTGGATGCTGTCGCGTTTGGCTCGGACGAACTTCCCCAACGGCGAACCCATGCCGTGAGCGTACGGCGCTGCCCGCTGGTCGCGTAGTGCCGAGGCTGGCCCCCTGGGGGCCAGCCTGAGCACGGCCTGGTTGTCGCGACGGCGCGGCTCGATCGTGATGGGCATGGAGAACAGGTCGAGGCGACGTTCCGGTCAGGCATTGCTGGTGTGGGGGTTGCTGGTGGTGGCGGCGAACCTACGGGCGAGCCTGACCGGCGTAGGGCCGTTGCTGGATCGCGTGCAGGCCGATCTGAGGTTGGCCCCGGCCGTCGCGGGCCTGCTGAACACGCTGCCCTTGCTGGCGTTCGCGGCGCTGTCTCCGATGGTTCCGCGACTGGCCGGGCGATGGGGACCCGAGCGGCTCCTCGGCGGTGCGCTCGTGGTGCTGACGCTGGGGATCGCGGTCCGGTGGGTACCGACGGCAACCGCTCTGTTCGTGGGAACCGTGCTGATCGGAGCGGGGATCGCCGTGGGAAACGTGCTGCTGCCCAGCCTGATCAAGCGCGATTTCCCGACCAGAGTGGGACTGCTGACCAGCGCGTACGCCACGGTGATGGGGGGTGTCGCCGCGGTGGCCTCCGGGGTGGCGGTGCCGATCGGCCAGGTCGCCCCGGGCGGTTGGCGCACCGCGTTGGGTTGCTGGATCGTGCTCGCGCTGGTGGCCGTCGTGCTGTGGCTCCCACAGATGCGGACTCCGCGGCCGGTCGCGGAGGCGATTCGCGGACATCGGTTGCCGTGGGGATCGGGGCTGGCGTGGGCGGTCACGGCGTTCATGGGATTGCAGTCGCTGGGTTTCTACGTCGTCGTGACGTGGTTGCCTCAGGTGCTCCAGGACAGTGGAGTGAGCGCGGCCGCGGCGGGATGGCTGCTGTTCCTGTTCCAGGCGGTCGCGGTGTTGACCAGCCTGGCGGTGCCCGCCGCGCTGCGGTGGGCGCGTGACCAACGCGCGCTGGCGGCGGTGAGCTCGGCGGTCGTACTCGCCGGCTACCTCGGACTCTTGGTGGCGCCGGGATGGGCGTTGCTGTGGAGTGTCGTCCTCGGGTTGGGCGGCGGAGCCTGCCTGGTGCTCGCGTTGGCCTTCTTCAGTCTGCGCGCCCAGGACGCGACCGTGGCGGGCGCGTTGTCGGCGATGGCGCAGTTGATCGGTTACCTGCTGGCCGCCGCAGGACCGGTGATCTTCGGGCTGCTGCACACCGTCAGTACCGGCTGGCACGCACCGATCATCCTGATGTGCGGCGCTGCGGCCGGCCAGGCGGTCGTCGCGATGGTGGCCGGTCGGGGCACGGTGCGAACTCTGAGCTTGAAATGAACCGTACGGTCATCGCTCGGGCCGGTCCTTGGACTTGGGATGGGCACGGAGGTGGGCGCGTTCGCCCTGGGTGCCGAACAGGCTGAGGAACTCCACCGGTTCGGCGCCGACCGCGCCGAACCAGTGCGGTACGCGGGTGTCGAACTCGGCGGCCTCACCGGGTGAGAGGACCAGGTCCTGGTCGCCGAGGACGAGCCGTAGGCGTCCGTTGAGGACGTAGAGCCAGTCGTAGCCCTCGTGGGTCCGCAGTTCGGGTTCCCGGCGGGAGCTGTCGGCGGGGATGATCAGCTTGTACGCCTGGATGCCCCCGGCGCGGCGGGTCAGCGGCAGCATGGTCATGCCGTGGCCGGTGACCGGGCGCAGGTGGACGCGCGGGTCTCCGGTCGGCGGGGCGTCGACGAGCTCGTCGAGCGTGACGCCGTACGCCTTGGCCAGGGGGAGCAGCAGCTCCAGGGTGGGCCGGCGCGCGCCGGACTCCAGCCGGGACAGCGTGCTCACCGAGATGCCGGTCGCCGCCGACAGGTCCGTCAGGGTGGTCTCGCGCTGCCGGCGCAGCGTACGCAGCCGGGGTCCGACCGCGGTGAGCGTCTGGTCGAGGTCGTCGTCCATGTGGCCAGTTTGCCATATCGGCAACGGAGTTTGCGGAAATCGTCGACGGGGCCGCATTGTCATTCCTGGAGGTGGTCATGGTGATCGATCAGCTGAGGGACGGCTATGACGTGGTGGTCATCGGCGGTGGTGCGGCCGGACTGAGCGGGGCGTTGATGCTGGCTCGCTCACGGCGGTCGGTGGTGGTGATCGACGCGGGCTCCCCGCGCAACGCCCCGGCGGCGGGCGTGCACGGGTTCCTGTCGCGGGACGGGATGCCACCGGCGGAGCTGCTGGAACGCGGTCGGGCGGAGGTGCGCGGCTACGGCGGCCAGGTGGTGCCCGGCGAGGTCGAGAGCGTGGTCCGCGAGGACGACGGGTTCGCGGTGACGCTGACCGACGGCCGGACGGTCCGTGCGCGGCGGCTGCTGGTCGCCACCGGGTTGGTCGACGAGCTGCCGGACATACCGGGACTGCGCGCTCGCTGGGGGCGGGAGGTCGTGCACTGCCCGTACTGCCACGGCTGGGAGGTCCGGGACCAGGCCATCGGCGTGCTGGCCACCGGGCCGATGTCGGTGCACCAGGCGATGATGTTCCGGCAGCTGAGCGACGACGTCATGTTCTTCTCCCACACCACGCCACCGACCGCAGAGGAGACGGAGCAGCTGGCCGCGCGCGGCATCGGCGTGGTGGACGGCGAGGTGGCCTCCCTGGAGATCGTCGAGGACCGTTTCGCGGGAGTACGGCTGAGCGACGGCACGGTGGTCGCCCGCGAGGCGCTGGCGATCGCGTCGCGGATGACGGCGCGCGCCGGCTTCCTGGCCGCGCTCGGACTGCGGCCGGTGGAACACCCGATGGGAATCGGCGCGAACATCCCCGCCGACGCGACCGGCCGTACGGACGTGCCCGGTGTGTGGGTCGCGGGCAACGTCACCGACCCGGTCGCCCAGGTCGTCTCCTCCGCGGCGGAGGGTGCCGCCGCGGGAGCCCAGATCAACGCCGACCTGATCGCCGAGGAGACCCGCCGGGCGGTCGCCGCCTACCGGGACCCGTTCTCGGCGGAGAACGAAGCAGAGCTCTGCGAAGAGGTGGCGGGCGACCGCCGCCACGGACTGTGAACCACGGAAGGGAACCCGTCGTGTCCGAGGAATTCGACCAGGGGTACTGGGAAGATCGTTACCGCGGCCGTACGGCGGTCTGGAGCGGGCGGCCCAACGCGCAGCTGGTGGCGGAGGCCGGGGATCTGACGCCCGGCACGGCACTGGACGCGGGCTGCGGCGAGGGGGCCGACGCCGTCTGGCTCGCCTCGCGCGGCTGGCGGGTGACGGCGGTTGACTTCGCCACCACCGCGCTCAGCCGCGCCCGAGAACACGCCGAAGCCCTCGGCGACGGCATCGCGGACCGGATCGACTGGGTACCGGCCGACCTGACCGGCTGGACGCCCGCCGCGGACCGGTTCGACCTGGTCTCCGCCCACTACGTGCATCTGGCGGCGTCGCGCGCGGCGCTGTTCCGTCGGCTGGCGGCGGCGGTCGCGCCGGGCGGCACGCTGCTCATCGTCGGCCACCACCCGTCGGACCTGCAGACGATCCAGCGCCCGCTCGGACCAGAGCTGTTCTTCACGGCTGAGGAGATCGCGGCCGACCTCGACCCCGACCGGTGGGACATCGTCGTCGCCGACGCGCGGCCCCGACCGGCCGGCGGCCATGAGGGTCACGAGGTCACCCTTCACGACGCCGTCCTTCGAGCCCGCAGGCGCTGAGCGCATCGTGTGGTAGTGAAATCTTGCCGGCAGGTAACCCCTCGAGGGGAACGTGGCCGGCCTGAGCCGAGTCTATGAGATGGCCCAGGTCGAGCGTTAAACAGTGGGGTGAGCGTGTCCCTTTTCATCAGCGTGGCCGGCCTCATTCTGTCCGTTGCGGCATTAGCTACATCAACGGTTCTGCTTTTTCGTCAGATGACCTTCATGCGGCACGCCAATCAGATCCCGGTCTCCCTCAACGTCATGCAGGAATACCGCTCCGCGGACTTCCAGGACGCTCGGGACTATGTTCTGACCGTGCTTCCGGACGAGCACGATCCGTCGCTGGGCTTCACTCACCTACCTCAGGAGGCGCGACGCCCCGCGATCCAGGTGACCTCGCTCTTCGGCAGCCTCGGAAGCCTCGTCTTCTTCGACATGATCGATGAGAAGTTCGTGGTCTCGACCCTCGGCTATCGCGTGAACGAGGCCTGGGAAGTACTCGAGCCCTACATCCTCAACGAACGAAAGATCCGTAACGACAAGGACTTCCAGACGTTCTTCGAGGACCTCGTCTGCCGGATCAGGGAGAACTGGCCGCCGGAAGACGCTTACGGTCTCAAGCTGAAGTCGGCACGACGGACCGCCCCGTCCTCCGGAATCCGGCGAGCGGGACGGTCCTCGAACGCCGACTGAGGTCCCGGTGTCAGTCCCACCTGGTGCCGGCGGGCACCCGGAAGGTGGTGTTGATGCGGTTGAAGAAATTGGTGATCGCCACCATGAGCACCAGGGATCCGAGCTGCCGCTCGTCGTAGTGCTTCGCGGCCTCGGCCCAGATCTCGTCGGTGACCGCGCCGGGCCGGTCGGAGAGGCGGGTCGCGGCCTCGGTGAGCGCCAGCGCGGCCCGCTCGGCGTCGTCGAAGAGCGGGTTCTCGTACCAGGCGGCCAGACCGATCAGCTTCTCGCTACTGATACCGGCTTTCGCCGCGCCCATGGCCCCGGCGTCGACACAGGCGCTGCAGCCGTTGATCTGGCTCGCGCGCAGATGTACCAGTTCAAGCGTCTGAGGCGGTACGCCGCCGGCGTACACCTCCTTGAAGATGTGCTGGACACCCTGCGTGATGTCGGGTTGGCTTGCCGCGTTCTGGATGCGTGTTGTCATCTCTTCTCCAGGAGTTCGGACCGGTGAACGGCACTACGACGTACGGCCGCGGCGGAAGGTAACGCCGGCCCGGGCGTTACCTCATCGGCGCGCGACGCGTCCTGGTAGTGGCACCGCCGTACGCCGAGGAGAACCATGACCGAAGAGGAAGAGCTCGCCGCGGAGTTCGAGACCCAGCGCTCCTATCTGCACGCGATCGCGTTCCGCGTGCTCGGCTCGCACGCCGACGCGGACGACGCCGTTCAGGAGGCGTGGCTGCGGCTCGCGCGGACCGGTCGCGGTGGCATCGAGGACCTGCGCGGCTGGCTTACCACGGTGACCGGCCGGATCTGCCTGGACGCGCTCCGCAGGCGCGGGGTGCGGGGCGAGCAGCCCCTCGAGCTCGACCTCGGCACGCTCCCGCGGGAGGCGGTCGGCGACTCCCGGATCGATCCCGAGGCGGAGGTCGTGCTCGCCGAGTCCGTCGGCCTCGCGCTGTACGTCGTCATGGACGCCCTCACCCCGGCGGAACGGGTGTCGTTCGTGCTCCACGACGTCTTCGAGGTCCCGTTCGACGCGATCGCGGCCATCCTCGGCCGGAGCACCGCGGCCACCAAGATGCTGGCCAGCCGGGCCCGGGGGAGGCTGCGATCAGGCACGCCCACGGCCGACGCCCATGCCGCGGCCCGCGACGTCGTCGACGCGTTCTTGGCGGCGGCCGGCAGGGGCGACGTCGCGACGCTGCTGACCGTGCTCGCACCCGACGTCGAGCTGCGGTCACAGAGTCCCAAGGGGACCGTCGTCGTCCGCGGCGCGGGCGAGGTCGTGGCCCAGTCGAGGATAGGCGCGCGTCAGGACGCGCTGGCGCATCCGGTGCTCGTGGACGGTGTTCCGGGCGTTCTCATCACCATCGGCGGACGGCCGGTCACGGTCATGGCCTTCACGGTCGCGGGCGGTGTCATCACCGCGATCCGTGGATTGACCGACCCGGCCCGGCTGGGCCAGATCGTCCCCTCGTGGGTCGCATGATGTTCAGGCCCAGAGGGTGCAGATCGGTGCGGCGGTTATGCGGTCAGTACCTATCTCATGCGCCGCACAGTACCGATTTCATGCACCTCGCAGTACCACTTTCATGCGCAGGGGTGCTGCCCTTACACAGGCCGACCGCCACGGCGAATGCGTCAGGCGCTGCCGTCGGCAGCGTCGGGTCCGGAGCCGATCACGGTGGGGAGCAGCCGCTGTTGGGCACGGCGAAGGTGGGTGCGCATGGTGGCCGCGGCGGCGTCGGCGTCCGCTTCGCGCAGGGCGTCGAGGATGCGCTCGTGCTCGCGGCACGTCGCGTCGGTGATGCCCTCGCGGAAGTAGAGCCGATACAGGTGCGTGTGGGCGCGGAAGCGCCGCAGGGTGTCGGCCATCAGGGTGTTCCCGCCGGAGTTCGCGATGAGGTCGTGGAAGAGCGCGTCCTGGTGGACGAACAGCCGCAGGGTCTCCCGGCCGCCGGTGCCGTCTTGGACCTTGCGCATCTCGGTGAGGGTGCCGGTGAGTGCCCGCAGGTCGTCCTCGCCGACCCTGGCGGCGGCGTGGCCCGCGGCGGCGGGCTCCAGCAGCAGCCGCATCTCGAACAGCTCGTCGAAGTCCTTGCTGCCCATGAGCGGTGCGGCGGCGTAGCCGGCGTGGGGCCGTTTGACGACCAGCCCGTCGGCCTCCAGGCGCGCCAGGGCTTCCCGTACCGGCGTCGGCGAGACGTCCAGGTCCTGGGCCAGCGTGCTGATGTTGAGCTTGGCGC
This sequence comes from Actinoallomurus acanthiterrae, assembly GCF_054775715.1. Classification (NCBI taxonomy): domain Bacteria; kingdom Bacillati; phylum Actinomycetota; class Actinomycetes; order Streptosporangiales; family Thermomonosporaceae; genus Actinoallomurus; species Actinoallomurus acanthiterrae. Next base: position 2,793,316 of record NZ_BAAHCO010000001.1, read on the forward strand.
CCGGTTCGAGGTCGTGGTTGACGAGCCGCTGCTCGATCGCCTCATAGACCGTGTCGGCGAGCACCTGCCGAGGCTGTATCAGCGTCATCGCCTCACCCTTCCATCTACCTCACGGCTCCCGTCGAGACGGTAGATCCGCCGGCGACGCGACGGCGACGTTCACGTGCGTCACCAGATCAACTTACTCCACGATCCTATACGATCTGTCACGCCACCGACGTATATGCCCCTTGACGCGCGCACATCTCGCACCCATACTCCTCGGAAAATATACGATCCTTGGAAAGGGTGATGGCAGATGAAGCGTCCACTCACCGGACGGGTGCTGCTCGTCGCCGGTCTGTCGGCCGTGGCCCTCGCGGGCTGCAGCACCAGGGGGGCGTCGAACGCCACGGGCGCGAAGGGCGCGGAGGCCAAGGTCCCGCTGTCGAACGTGAAGGTCGCCCTCGTACCCGGTGGCGCGCATCCGTACTTCCAGCCGTGGAAGACGGCCGGGCAGAAGGCCAAGACCGACTTCGGGCTCGGCCAGGTGACCTTCAACGAGACCGCCGAGTGGAACCAGGCCAAGCAGAACAGCCTGCTCGACACACTGGCGGCTCAGGGGTACAACGCGTTCGGCATCTTCGGCGTCTCGCCGACCGACATCAACAGCACCTTCGCCGAGCTGAAGTCCAAGGGCTCCACGGTGGCCTCGCTGGGATCCTGCCCGGCCGGGGACGTCGACAAGGCCGACTTCTGCCTGGCCACCGACGTGGAGCAGGCCGCGTACAAGGCCGCGCAGGCCGACATCAAGGCGATGGGCGGCCACGGGAACCTGGTCCACCTCACCGGCAACAACGTCGACTCCAACACCCAGCGCCGGATCGCCGGCGTGAAGAAAGCCGTGGCGGAGACGAACGGGCAGGTCAAACTCCTCACGACGATCACCGACGTCGACACGGACCTGCAGACCGCGCAGCGGGCCGTCTCCGATCTGCTCACCGCGCACGGCACGCAGATCGCCGGAATCGTGACCACCGCCTACAACCCGGCCGTCGCCGCCGCGGCGGGCGTGAAGCGCAACAAGCTGCCCATCAAGGTCGTCGCCATCGACGACGACCCCAAGATCCTCTCGGGCATCTCCGACGGCTCCGTGGCCGCGACCGTCACCCAGAATCCGGTCGGCCAGGCGTACGTCGGGTCGTGGGCGCTCGGTCAACTGCGGAGCAGGGCATGCACGGTGCGCAACCCCGGCACGGTGATCGACTCGGGCTCCTTCGTGGTCACCCGCGACAACGTGAGCACGTACGACCAGGAGCGGCAGGCCAAGACGCAGCAACTCCTCAAGGCTTTCAAGGACACCGTCCTGTCCTGCTCGTGAGATGTGCCCACAGAGGGAGACCAGCGTGACCAAGATCGTCGAAGCGACCGCCTTCCTGGTCGACGTGGAGGTCGAGACCGAGCGCACCGACGCGGTGCAGGCGTTCCTCAAGCAGGAGACCGTCTTCGTCGAACTGACCACCGATGACGGGAACACCGGGCTCGGCTACTCGTACACGATCGGCACCGGCGGCAGTGCCGTGCTGGCGATGCTGCGGGATCATCTCCTGCCTCGCCTGCCGGGGCAGGACGCCCGGGAGATCGAGTACCTCTGGCACGACCTGTTCGCCTCCACCCGGGCCACCACGGTGGGGGCGATCACCTCGCTGGCCCTCGCGGCGGTGGACACCGCGTTGTGGGATCTGCGGTGCAGACGGGCGGGTGAGCCGCTGTGGCGGGTGGCCGGCGGGTTCCGCGCGCAGGTGCCGCTGTACGACACCGAGGGCGGATGGCTGCACCTGTCCACCGACGACCTCGTCACCGGCGCACTCGCCTCCCAGGCCGCCGGCTGGTCCGGCATCAAGGTGAAGGTGGGCAAGCCCCGGATCGAGCAGGACGTCGAACGGCTGCGGGCGGTGCGCGACGCCGTCGGTCCCGGGCTGGACATCATGGTCGACGCCAACCAGTCGATGACCCGCGCCGAGGCGCGCCGCCGTGCCGCCGCGTTCGAGCCGATCGGCCTGGCCTGGCTCGAGGAGCCGCTTCCCGCCGACGACATCGAGGGCCACGTGGCGCTCGCCCGGTCGACCTCCATCCCGGTCGCCGTCGGCGAGTCCCTCTACTCGCCGGCGCATTTCCGCGACTACCTCGCTCGCGGCGCGGCCTCCATCGTCCAGGTCGACGTGGCTCGCATCGGCGGGATCACCCCCTGGCTGAAGGTCGCCCACCTCGCGGAGACGTTCAACGTCGACGTCTGCCCGCACTTCCTGATGGAACTGCACGTCAGCCTCGTCGCCGCGGTGCCCAACGGGCGCTACGTCGAGCACATCCCGCAACTGCGCGCCATCACCCACGGCGAACTGCGCATCCAGGACGGCCACGCCATCGCCCCTGACACGCCGGGACTGGGTATCGCCTGGAACCGCGACGCGATGGCCGACAGGAGAACGGCATGACTACCTCGTCGACCCACGAGACCGAGCACGACCGGCCGGACGGCCCGGCCGCGGAGCAGGCGAAGCCCGCTCGCCGGCTGACGGCAGGGGCGTCCCAGCGGATCGGGCTCCTGGTGGCGATCGCGGCTCTCGTGGTCTTCTTCGGTTCCGCTCGGAGCTCGTTCTACAACCAGCAGTTCAGCATCTTCCCGCTGCTGCAGGACATCGCCATCTTCACCGTGGTCGGACTGTCCCAGATGGCCGCGTTGTCGATCGGCCACATGAACCTGGCGGTCGGGCGCATGGCCGCCTTCTCCGCGATGTTCATGGGGCTGGCGTACCAGGAGTGGCATCTGCCGTTGTACGCCGGACTGGCGGTCGGGCTGCTCGCCGCGCCGGCATCGGGGCCCTGACCGGCTGGGTGATCAGCACGACCGGGGTGAACTCGTTCGTGGTCACCCTGGCGATGGACTTCGCCCTGCTGGGCCTGGTCTCGTTGGTCTACTCCCAGTTCACCACCGCCGCGGCGTTCACGGCGAAGCCCGCCGGCATGGAGGGGCTGCGCACGTACTCGATGGCGGACCTCTGCGCGGGCCCCGTCTGCGGATCGCCGGCGGTGCCGCAGATCCTGCTGTTCACCGTCGTCGCGATGCTCCTGGCCGGCTACCTGTACGCCAGGAGCCGGACGGGCCGCGAACTGCTCCTCGTCGGTTCGAACATCACCGCGGCCCGGCTGTCGGGCATCCCGGCCGGGCGGCGGGTCGTCTTCGCGCACGCGCTGTCCGGGACGCTCGCCGCCCTCGCGGGCTTCATGCTCGCCGCCACGAGCGGCTCCTTCACCGCGGGTATCGGCGCGGAGTTCATGATCCCCTCCTTCATCGGCCCGGTCCTCGGCGGCACTCTGCTCACCGGCGGCGGCGTCTCCGTGATCGGGACTCTCCTGGGCACGTCTCTCGTCCAGGTGATCCATCAAGGGCTCACCACCATGGGCATCGGCCTGGAGAGCCTGAACATCTACCTCGGCGTGATCCTGCTGCTCGCGCTGTCCACCGACCGCATCAGGTCGGTGGTCGTCACGCGAAGGGCGGCGACGGCCCGATGAGCGCCTCCGTACGCGGCCGGGCCACCCGGTTCGCCCACTCCACCGAGATGACGTTGCTCGTCGTCGGCGTGCTGGGGTCCGCGGCCCTCGTGGCCGGTTCCCACGGCAGCCTGCTGCACGGCAACGCCATCCGCGGCGTTCTGACCTATCTCACCGTCCCCGTCCTCATCGGGCTCGCCCAGCTCGTGGTGCTGGCCGTCGGCCAGATGAACCTCTCGGTCGGCGCGCTCGGCGGCTTCCTGGCGGTGGCCATCGCCGTGCTCATGGCCGACCACGGCGTGCCCGCCCCGATCGCGATCCTGCTCGCGCTGGCCGCCGGCACCCTGATCGGCGCGGCCAACGGACTGCTGGTGGTGGCCACGCGGATCAACGGGTTCATCGTCACCCTGGCGACGATGACGATCCTGGGCGGTCTGCAGTACCGGCTCGCCGGCACGCGCACGATCGACCTCGGCTCGTCCGGCCTGACCCGGTTCGGCGACATGTCGGTGCTGAACATCCCGGTGATCTTCTTGCTCGCGCTGGCCATCGCCGGGCTGCTGGCCTTCTTCCTGCGCCGGGTGGCGACCGGACGCCGCATGCTGGCCAGCGGCGGCAACCCCCTGGCCGCCCGGCTGTCCGGCATCTCCAACGACCGCAGCCTCATCGTGGCCCACGCCCTGTCCGGGCTGATCACCGGCATCGCCGCCGTCCTCACCGTCGCCTCGGCTCCCGGAGTCAACAAGAGCATCGGAGGGGACTGGCTGCTGCCCAGCTTCGCCGCCCCCATCATCGGCGGCGCGGCGCTGGCCGGCGGCTCGGTCTCCGTGCTCGGTGCCGTGCTCGCCGCGTACATCGTCCGCCTCGTGGACGTCGCGCGTGCGCAGTACTCACTCGACCCGAGCTGGGTCAACTTCACCGTGGGGGCCATCGTCCTCGGCACCGTCGTCATCGGCCGGATCCGGCAGGCGCGGCAGGCCCGGAGCGCGCCACGACGACCAAGCGGGGCCACCGGGGACAAGTACGTGCCAACGGCCAGGAGCACATCGTGACCGACAACGCCACCCCGCCTCCGCTCCTCGCGGACCGGCTCGTCAAGACCTTCCCTGGCGTACGGGCGCTGGACGGCGCCACCCTGCGCATGGAGTCCGGATCGGTGCACGCGCTGCTCGGCGAGAACGGCGCCGGGAAGTCGACCCTCATCAAGGTCGTGACCGGGCTCTACCGGCCGGACGGCGGCAGCCTCGCGGTGCAGGGGAAGCCGGCCGTCTTCTCCTCGCCGCACGACGCTGTACGGGCCGGGATCTCCGTGGTCCACCAGGAGCGCAACGTGATCCCCGAGTTCTCCGTCGCCGAGAACATCTCGCTGCGGGAGATCCCGGTACGAGGCCGCCTGGTCGACCGCGACGAGATGCGCCGGCAGGCCCGCCGATGCCTGGGCCTCCTCGACGTGGACCTGGACGTCGACGCCCCGGTGAAGACGCTGTCACCGGCGCAGATCCAGCTGGTCGAGATCGCCAAAGCGCTCTCGACCGACAGCAGGGTGCTGTTGCTGGACGAGCCGACCTCGGCGCTCACCCTCCAGGAGACCGAACGGCTCCTGGAGGTCATCGGGCGCCTGCGGGACCAGGGCACCGCGATCCTGCTCGTCAGCCACAAGCTGGAGGAGGTCTTCGCCGTCTGCGACACCGTCACGGTGCTGCGCGACGGCGCCTCCGTACTCGAGGCGGCGCCGGTCGCCGAATACAGCAGGGACGAGATCGTCGGCCTCATGGTGGGCCGCAGCCACACCAGCGAGGCTTTCACCCCGCGTACGGTCGACCCCGACGGCCCCCCGGCACTGGAACTGGACGCGGTATCCACCGCCGCCGGCCACCGGAACATCTCCCTCGACGTACGCCGCGGCGAGATCGTGGGCCTCTACGGGCTCGTCGGCGCGGGGCGTACCGAACTGGCCAAGGCACTGCTGGGCCTGGATCGGGTGGTCTCCGGAACGATCCGCGTGCACGGCGAGCCGGCCCGCATCCACGACGTGGGCCAGGCACTGGGCCGCTACCGCATCGGCTATGTGCCGGAGAACCGCAAAGAGGAAGGGCTCTTCCTCGACCAGCCGCTGACGAGGAACATCGCCGTCACCGTGTGGGCCCGGATCCGGCGAGCCTTCGGGTACATCCCGCCGCACCGCGAGCAGGACCTCGTACGGGAGTACACCGAACGGCTCGGCATCCGGTCGGCCGGCCCCCGGCAGCTCGCCGGGCAACTCTCCGGCGGCAACCAGCAGAAGGTCAGCCTCGCCAAGTGGCTCGCCGCGAAGACCGAGATCCTCATCATCGACGAGCCCACCGTCGGCATCGACATCCGGACCAAGGCCGCCTTCCACCAGCTCATCTGGCGACTGGCCGCGGACGGGCTCGCCATCCTGCTGATCACCAGCGACCTCTCGGAGATGGTCACTCTCGCCGACCGCATCACGGTGATGCGCGACTTCGAGATCGCCGGCGGCGTGCCCAACAACCATGAGTACGAGCCGATGAGCCAGGCCGTCATCCGACTCATCCACGGCGCCGCGGTGGGGACGAGGTGAATCCCGCGCCGCTGTGCCGCCGCGCTCCGCGGCCCTTAGCGCCGTTCCGGTGAGACGGGACGCGGAGCGCATCGTGCAGGTTCAGACGGAGCGAGGGCGGCGGTCGGCGCCGCCGTCCTGTCCGTGGGCTGTCACGTCAGACGGGGAAAACCTCCGTCTCAGGCGCGGTTCATATGGTTTTCCCGGCCTGTCAGGGCAGAGTGTTGAAAGCATCGGCGTGTGTGGCGACGGCACCCTGAAAAAGGGCGCCTTGGGCGACGGCGTTGGCCAGTCCTGCCCTAGCGGCCGTGGTGCCTCTGTCTTCATTCGGTACTCTGCCGAACCGGTCGGGCGTTTCAGTGAAGAAATCCGCGATTGCCAGCCGGGCAATCTCGGCGCGCGACACGTTCGGCTGCGGACGCACGCGGGTCTGTGTCGCCGCGTATGCCGGGGCTGCCGCCCCGGTGATCACGGTAGCCAGTGCGGCACCTGCCAGGATCGTCCGTGTCATTCCCATTTTGTCCCCCAGGTATTTGGCGGAGCAGGGCTCTGGTCTGCTCCTGGCATCGCCACCTTTCGGTGATTACCCAGATATGCCGCCCGTGTCGACGCGGCCGGCTGACTGGAGAAAGATTTACTCGACATTCTTTCCGTAAGTCGTTGCATCTTCATTTGGTGGATTAATAGGGATTAGTCGCCTTCATGCGCGCGTGAGCCGCCCCGCTGCGAGATCCTCTGCGACGGGACGGCTCTTCGGGGCGCTGGGTCGACCGCTCAGGCTGGGCGAGGGCGGTGGTCGGTGCCGCCGCAGTCGAACCGGCCGGCGATGGCGGCGCGGCCGCCGACGGTTCCCGGCCGATCACGGAATGCATGCGTCCCGGGTCCCATCTCTGGACGGCCGAGAACGGGACCGCAAGCTCTGTCAGCCGCTGGGCACCTGAAGGGCATGACCTACAACAATACCGGCGCCGGCCTCAATAGCGGCAAGGTGAAGGCGGAGGCCACCAGCCCGAACATCTGGTTCTCCTGATCGGAAACGGGCGATCCTGAGCGGTGGGGGCGTGCCCGGCCTGCTGCCCGCGTAGCCCCCACTGGAAGATGCCGAGCCGTCCCACCCGGTGACCCGGACGTGGGACGGCTCGTCCTCACCTGCCTACCGAGCGCTCCGTCCGCGCATCATTCATAACATCCGAAGGCCAATGGCCCGGTGTAGGATCCTGAATTCTTCTTCGCGCTGTACCCGCCGAAATACATGCCCTTGCAGCCCGAGAACGTTCCCGTAGTCGTCTTGCCTGCTTTAAGGCTCGACATCGCCTTGTAACGGCGGCGGTGGTAGTCCTCGCCGCGGTAGTCGTCCTCGAGGTAGAAATACCCCTTGATGGTCTTGCGGGTGTGGTTGGTCACATAGACCTTCACGCCGCCCTTGACTCGCTGTGTGCAGGCGGTGATCTTGTGCGCGCTGCCGCAGTGCTTCGCGTACTGGATCGTGACCTGTCCGGCCTGTGTCGCCGGCCTGGCGGTCGGCGCGCTCCGCACGGCGGCGTTCGCACCGGTCGGCACGCCGACACCGATGGCGAGTGCGACCGCACACGTTCCGATGATCGATCGAGCAGTAGATTTGATTTCTCTGCCCTCCCTTTTGCAAGCAGCTTTCCCGCCACTCCGGCGGCCTTCATGGCCGAAGGTAGCGATACGACGCGGCTTCGGGAAGGCGTGACTTTGGGTTAGTGCCAGGGGCCCTATTCGGGTGACTTCGAATGGGCCCGAGGGCCTATTGTTCCATCGACTGCCGGTCATTAACAGGCACCCGCGCTCCGTGCCCACTTTGGAAGGGAGCACGGAGCGCGGGCGCCCCGGCAGACCAGGCGGTCAGGCGGGCCGGGGGCAGCGGTCGGTGCCGCCGCAGTCGAACTGGCCGGCGATGGCGGCGCCGCCGACGGCGGACAGGGCCTCCACCCGGACGTATCGGGCGGTCGTCGGCTTGAACCGCGTGCGCTTCAAGGTGTGGTCGGCGGCCCAGGTGCCCTTCGCGACCGGCCTGAAGGTCGTGCCGTCGACGCTGACCGAGACGCGGTAGGCGGTGATGTTGCCGGTGGTGACGAACTCGTCGAACGAGTACGCCGTCACCGTGTCCTGCCGGGGCAGATAGGTGAACGTGTCGATGCCGGAGTAGCGCCGTCCCAGGTCGAGGGTGACCGCCTGCGGGAGCGGGTCCGTGGTCGTCCACAGCGTCTGGTCGGCCTGGCCGTTCCAGCCGTAGTCGCTGTGGCCGTCGACCGCCTTGGCGGCGTCGCCGCTGGTCGCGGTGGCCGAGACCGGCGTGAGCGGGTGGCGGAGGACGTCCGGCTGGGCGGGCAGCGGTGGGCGGGAGAGGTCCGGCCGCCAGCGCTTCCCGACGTCCTTCAACACGGTGACCACGCCGTCGTCGAGCAGGCCGTCGGTGTTGGGCGGGCAGTTGAGGATGAACGTCGCGTACCGGGGCTCCAACACCTTCAGATGACCGTCGACGATCTGGTCGGCCGTCAGCAGGTTCGACGGGGTCGACGGGTGCCAGAACCAGCCGGACGGGGAGATGGTCTGGCCCTGGGAGGCGGCGTAGGTGTTGCCGGGCGGGCAGAAGACGCCGCCCTTCGGCTCTTCGAAGAACAGCAGCTCCGAGTGCCAGGGCACGGTGAGCCCGTTGAGGTCCAGGACGAGGCAGTCGGGCTGGATCGAGGCGACGTGCTCGCGGATCTCGGAGAACGGCAGTGACTGCTGGTCGAACGCCCAGTGCCACGCCCAGCCGTCGAAGATGAGCACCGGGATCCGCCCGTACCGGGTGAGCAGCTCGGTGAGCTGGTTCTTGACGAACTCGATGTTCGCGCGGGTGATCGGCGGGTGGTCGTCGAACCCGGTCGGCCCGACGCCGTTGGTCCGGTCCCAGATCGAGAAGTACAGGCAGGGCGTGATGCCGCGGGAGCGGAAGGCGTCCATGTACTCGCGCACGATGTCGCGCCGTACGGGGCTGCTCGCGACCGAATACTTCGTGTACTTCGACGGCCACAGGCAGAAGCCGTCGTGGTGTTTGGCGGTGAGCACGGCGAACCGCATCCCGGCGGCCTTGGCGGCGTCGGCCCACTGGTCGCAGTCCAGCTTCGCCGGGTTGAACGACATCGGGTCCTGCTTCGGGTCCACCCACTCGGCGTCGTGGAAGGTGCCCATGTTGAAGTGCAGGAACATACCGAAGCGCCAGTCGACGAAGCGGCGCTGCAGCGCATAGCGGTTGCCTTGGCCGAGAGGGGCGGCCGAGGCGGCGGTCAGGGGGAGGGCAGCCGCTCCGGCCGCCGTGGCGGTGGCGGCCAGGAAGGCGCGCCGGCTCGGGATCTGCGAGGTCATCGGTCGATTCCCTTTCCGGGTCCGTGGCCGGGCATCGGCCCGGCCACGGACCCGCGGAGATCAGCTAGGGGAGGGGACGTCGGACACCGGCACGCCGCCGCGCTCGTTGTCGAGCGCGACCAGGCTCACCGGTGCGGGCGTCGCGTCGGTGCGGGCGACGACCGCGAGGGCGAGGGTGTTGCGGCCGTGCTGCCGGAGCAGACCGGCGGGCAGCGTGAAGTCGGTCTGCGGGCCGATGTCGCCGCCGTACTGGCCGAGGTTCCAGCCGTTGAGGAAGATCTGCACGCGGTAGCCCTTGCCGACCGGGCCGCCGAATCGCAGGACGATCGGCACGTCCTGGCCCTTCGGCAGGTCGAGGTGGAAGGAGGTGCGCTGCCAGGTCACGCCGGGCGCGACCTGCGTGGCGGCGTTCGCCGTCCAGGACCGGTCGTCGTACGCGGGCAGGGGCCAGCCTTCGCGCTCGCCGTACAGGCCGCCGTTGTTCAGCGGGCCGCGCGTCCGGTCGACGAGGTTCTCACCGCCCCTGGCACCCTGGATCTTCCAGGAGATCGGGGCGGTCGAGCCCTCGACGGACACGCCGTACAGGCCGCGCGGCTGCTTGAACCGGTTGTCGTCGGCGATCCAGTCGTCGTTGTGGCCCTGGTTCTCCACCAGCACGGACAGCACGGCCGGCTGTCCCGCCTTCACCAGGCCCGCCGGGATCGTGAAGTCACCACGGCCCGGGTCCGGGTTGACCGGCGAGTCGGAGTCGGCCTGGACGCCGCCCATGGCCGAGCCGAGGTACCGGCCGTTCAGCCAGACGAGGTACGAGCCGCGCTTGCCGGTGAAGGCGTTCAACGACACCTTCGTCTCCCCGCCGGTACCGGTGAACCGGCCGCGGTACCAGACGTCGCCGTAGTGGTAGCCGTAGTCGTCGGCGTACAGCACGGTCGGCGTCTTCGGCTTCAGCGGGCTCTCGGTCGTCGTCTTCGACGCACTCACCCAGCCGGAGTCGTCGAAGCCGGGCTGCGCCTCGGGTGACTCCGTCTTCGACCGCCAGCCGGTCAGCGCGGGCAGATGGACCGCCTTCGGGCCGGGCAGCGTGCCCAGCAAGGACCCACTCGGGGTCACCCGCGTCCGTACCGGCGAGCCGTTCACCACGAGGCGGCTGGCGTCGGCGAACACCTCGACGTCCTCGGCCTTGGCGGTGTCGGCGCGCAGGTACGCGGTCCGCCCGGCCACGGTGGCGGAGCGGACGAGCGACGTGCCGCGCACGAGCGCCGGACCGGACTGCCAGAACTTCGCCGCCTCGGCGTCGGTGCCGAGCAGGAGCAGCAGCGGCCGGCGTCCGCCGCCGCTGATCAGCACGCGGGCGAGCCCGGAGTGGGTGTAGTCGAGCCGCAGGTCACCATTCGCATACGACGACTTCACCGAACCGGCGAGGACCTTCACGGTCGGCTGGGAGGAGTAGCGCAGCACCGTGGAGCCCTGCGTGCCGTCGGTGCCGTACAGCACCGCGATGTCCCGTCCGCCCACCGTCGTATTGGTCATGAGCTCCGAGTTCGACCAGACGAGCCGCTGGCCGCCCAGGTCGTACCCGGCGATCAGCACCTTGGCGTCCCGGCCCTTGACCCGTACCGGCACGGAGTAGTGGCCGTCCGGCGTGGTCCAGTCGAGCGTGGCCGAGTCGTCGGTGGTCGCCGCGTGGTCGCTGTGCCGGACGAGCACGAACTGTGTGTGCGTGTCCGGGTTGGCGCGCGCGACCGTCTCGATCGCCTTGTCCGAGGACGCCGGAGCGGTGACCGGGTCGGTCTTCGTCAGCGGCGCGACCGAGCTCAGGAAGAAGTTCTGCCGTTTGAACTCGTCGTACTTGTCGCTCAGCAGCCGGTTCTCGGTGATCGCCGCACCATAGTCGTAGGAGGTGTAGACGTCGTTCGGCTGGGCCAGCCAGCCCCAGTTGGTGCCGCCGAAGCCCATGTAGTAGTTGAACGCCGTCGCGCCGGACGAGATGAGGTTCGACTTGTAGAAGAACTTCATGAACTTCGGGCCGGTCAGCTCCCGGCACTTGTCCATGCCGGCGTTGTCCGGGTCGATCGAGCCGCCCTGGTACTCCGCGGCGAACACCGGGGTGTCGTCGCGCAGCCGCTCTGTCTGACCGACGCCCCACGGTCCCCAGCTCGTGTCGGCGTTGGCGCAGTCGAAGCCCTGCGGATAATCGTCCATGCCGGGGATGTCCACGGCGCCCTGCCCGGAAGCCCACGTCGAGGTCCAGGAAGCGGCGTCGCAGCAGCCGTTGTGCATGGTGGGCACGTCGATGCCGTCGGCGCGCGCCTTCTTCTGGATGTCCTCCATGTACGCCGCGTCGGTGTTCGCCGCGTACTCGTTCTCGGCCTGGTAGAGGATCACCGAGCCGCCGCGCGTGATCTGGTGCGGCGCGATGATCTTGTCGATGTGGCCGAGCCAGTCCTGGTAGGCGGCGGTGTAGCCGGGCGCGCTGCTGCGGGCCCGTCCCGGCACGTTCTTCAGCCAGGCCGGGAAGCCGCCGCCGGTGGTCTCGGCGTTGATGTACGGCCCCGGGCGCGCGATGACGTACAGGCCGGCCTGCTGCGCGATGGTCAGCAGGCGGTTCACGTCACGGACGCCGGTGAAGTCGTACACCCCGGCCTTGGGCGAGTGGTACGCCCAGTCGAAGTACAGCGAGACGGTGTTGAACCCGGCCGCCTTGTACTTCTCCAGCACGTCGCGCCACAGGTCAGGGCTCGGCAGCCGGAAGTAGTGGAACTCCGCCGACCGCAGCAGCACCCGCTGCCCGTCGATCGAGACGGAGTAGTGGTCGTACGTCACCCGGTGCCGGGGCGCGGCGGCGGCGCTCGGCGGGGAGACGGGCGACACCGCGAGCGCGAGCGACGCGATGACGGCGGTCAAAAGGGCGAGGAGTCTGACTTTCACGAGCCGGGCCTCCGGTGGCGGTGGTGAAGCCGGAACGGTCGGTCCCCCGATTGGACGGGGCGCCCCGCCCCGCGTTCCTGGGGCCAGGACGGGGCGCCCCCGCTGGTGGCGGCCGCCGCCCCGGACGGGACGGCGGCCGGGCTCGCTTACTTCAGCGAGAAGGTGCTGACCCGCAGGTCACCGTGGAACACCAGGTAGACGTCGTGGCGGCCGGTCGCGCCGTGCAGTGCGGCGGTCGTGGTCGCGTACTTGTAGACGTCACCGGTGCTGGACACCGTCGCGGTGCCGGCGAGCGGGCCCGTCGGCGAGTCGAGACGGACCTCGATCGAGCCGTCTCCGGTGCTCGCCTTGGCGGCCGAGGCGGTGAAGGTCGACGCGCCCGAGCCGAGCGACGCGCCGGCGAACTCGACCCAGGTGCCGTCGGCCGCGCCGACCGCGTCCCCGCGCACCTTCGTCTCGTCGACGAGGCGCACGCCCTTGTAGTCGTCGAAGTCGACGGCGCGGGTCTGCGCGGCGAGGTTCCGCGCGGGGATGGTCTCGCCCTGGACGCGCACGGCGGACCGCTGCCGGATGTCGGCCGAGGACGAGCCGACGAGCACGTCGTAGTCGCTCGTCTCCACGACGTTCTTGTCCCGGGTGACGTCCCAGTGCGCCAGGTCGGACACCTTGAACGTCAGCCGCGCCGTCGTGGTCTGCCCGGGGGCCAGGTGCACTCGCTGGAACGCGCGCAGTTCCTTGACCGGCTGCTTGTCGCGTGACGTCCGCTGGTGGGTGTAGAGCTGGACGACCTCGTCACCCGCGCGCTTGCCGGTGTTGGTGACCTGGACGTTCGCGGTGATCCGCCCGCCCGCCTTGCTCACGTGCAGCCCGCCGTAGCGGAAGCTCGTGTACGACAGGCCGTAGCCGAACGGGTAGAGCGTCTGGCCCTTGTAGTACAGGTACGTGCGGTCCGACTTGATGATGTCGTAGTCGAGGATGTCGGGCAGGTCGCCCTCCGAGCGGTACCACGTCTGGGTGAGCCGCCCGGCCGGGTTGCTGTCGCCGAAGAGGTTGTCGGCGAGGGCGTGCCCGGTCTCCGCGCCGGCGTGCGTCGTCCACAGGATCGCCGGGACGTTCTGCTGCTCCCAGTTGAGCGTGGTCGGGTAGCTGTTCTCCACGACCAGGATCGTGTTGGGGTTGGCCGCCCGCACCGCCTTGATCAGGTTCTCCTGGCTCTCGGCGAGGGCCATCGTCGTACGGTCGTGCGCCTCCCGGCCGTTGATGAAGGGCATGCTGCCGACGACCACGACCGCCGCGTCCGCGCCCTTGGCGGCCTTGACCGCCTCGTCCGCGCCGCTGCTGATCGTGTCCTTGCTGAAGTGCGACGCGTCGGCCTTCGTGGCCAGGACGAGCGTGCCGTCGTCGGACGCCTTGAGGTACTTCTTGTCGCCGAACCAGGACTCGTCGGCCTCGTAGCCGGAGTAGCGGAGCAGGAAGCTGCCGTCGTCCTGCTTCTCAAGCGAGAACATCTGCTGGACGAACCAGCCGTTCGGCTGGTCCTGGTCGTTGACCATGGTGTCGCCCCAGTTGTACCGGCCGGCGTACTTGCCGTTGGCGACGCTCCGCAGGGTCAGCTTGCCCTGGCCCCAGTCGAACGCGTCGAACTGGGTCGTGGTGTCGGCGCTGGTGGCGCTCTCCTTCAGCGCGGCTCCGGACGCCCCGGTCCCGGCGGTGATGTACTTGCCGGTCTTGGTGTCCTTGAGGGCGATCCGGTCGGCCCCCTCGCTGTCGGTGACGGTGCCGCCCGCGCCGAGCCGTTGCTTGATCCCGTCCAGCGGGGTGACCTTGTACGGCAGGGAGCCGGAGTACCAGTCGGTGTAGAGGGTCTTCTCCAGCGGGCCGACCACCGCGACCTTCTTGGTCTTCGCGGCGTCCAGCGGCAGGGCGTTCCCGGAGTTCTTCAGCAGCACGGCGGCCTGGTCGGCGGTCTGCCGGGCCAGCGCCTGGTTGGCCGGGCTGTTGATGACGCTCTTGCCGATCTTGGCGTACGGGCCGCCGTCCGGGTCGAAGTCGCCGAGCCGGACGCGCAGGCTCAGGATGTGCGACACGGCGGTGTCCAGGTCGGACTGCTTGAGCAGGCCCTGCGACAGCGCGGACTTGACCGCGGCGGTGGTCGGGCCGGCGTTGGTGTCGTCCACCGTGAAGCTGTCGAGGCCGGCCTTGATCAGCGCGGCGTCCGCCTCCGGCTGGGTGGCGTAGTACTTCTCGCTGCCGGTCAGGTTGTTCGGGGCGCCGGCGTCGGTGACGTTGAGCAGGTCACGCTTGGTCCACGAGCGCACGGCGTCGTTCAGGTCGGGGTTGACGGTGTTGGGTCGCCCGTTGACCAGGTTGTACGACGCCATCACGCCCGTCGCCGCGTCCGCGGAGATGGCGGGGGAGAAGGCCTTCTCGTCGTACTCGTTCTTCACCCGGGGGCGCAGGTCCGACGAGGTGATGTCGCGGTTCACCTCGTTGTTGTTGGCGAGGTAGTGCTTGAGGACGGGCGCGGCCTTGAGGTGGTCCTTGTCGGGTCCCTCGATGCCGGAGCCGTACGCCGTGGAGATCGCACCGGTGAGGTACGGGTCCTCGGAGTAGCCCTCCTCGTTGCGGCCCCAGCGCGGGTCGCGCAGCAGGTTGACGACCGGCGCCCAGAGCTGGAGGCCCCACACGTCCGGGTTGGTGGAGTTGAAGCCCCGCGCCTCGTCGCCGACGGCGGAGCCGACCTTCTTGATGAGCGCCGGGTTCCACGTCGAGGCCAGGCCGATGGCCTGCGGGAACACCGTGCCGTTCGCGGTGACGACGGCGCCGTTGTTGTGGATGTCGGTGGACCACGCGACGCCGTGCAGACCTTCGGTGCCGGTCTTGAACGGCTTGATCCCGAGCCGGGGGATGGCCGGCTCGTACTGGTGCAGCAGAGAGATCTTCTCGTCGACGGTCAGCCGCTTGAGCAGGTCGTCGACGCGGGTCTTGAGCGGTAGGCGGGGATTCTGGAAGGGATAGGTCTCTTTGGCATGGGCCGGACCGGTCAGCCCGAGCGAGGCCACCATGGCCACGCCGAGCATCACGGAAACCCGGGGTCGGAATCTCACTAGCTACGACCTCCTGTTAGTCGAAGCGCTTCGACAACGGTGCCCCCGAAGAACAGTGATGGCCTTACGGCCGTGGACCCTCAGGCGAGTCCGCGATGACGTCGCGGTACCAGTGCGCGCTGTCCTTCCAGGTGCGCTTCTGGGTCGCGTAGTCGACGTGCACGATGCCGAACCGCTTCGAATAGCCGTACGCCCACTCGAAGTTGTCCAGCAGCGACCAGACGAAGTAGCCGCGCACGTCCGCTCCGGCCGCGCGCGCCCGCCCGACCGCCGCGAAGTGGTCGCGCAGGTAGTCGATCCGGCGCTGGTCGCGTACCCGGCCGTCCGCGTCGACGCGGTCGTCGAACGCCGCGCCGTTCTCGGTGATCATCAGCGGGACGCCGGGGTGGTCGCGGTGCACTCGAAGCAGCAGCTCGGTCAGGCCGGTCGCGTCGATCGGCCAGCCCATCTCGGTGTACGGGCCGGGCTGCCGCACGAAGTCGATGTCGTCGCAGCCCACCCACGGCGACGCCGTGCCGTCGCCGTGCCCGTCGGCGGTGTCCCGGGAGGACGCGCCGTCCCAGCGCCGGACGAGCGTGGGGGAGTAGTAGTTCACCCCGAGCACCTCGATCGGTGCGTTGCAGGTCGCCTCGTCGCCGTCCTGGACGAACGACCAGTCGGTGATCTGCCGGGTGTCGTCGAGGAGGTCGGCGGGGTAGGCGCCGTCCAGCATCGGGCCGAGGAAGACGCGGTTGGCGACCGCGTCGACCTGGCGGACTGCGTCGGTGTCCTCGCCGCGGACGTGGTGCAGGTTGAGGGTTACCGACACGCGGCCGGGCAGGGCCCGCGCGGCGAGGCCGTGCGCGAGGTTGAGGTGGTGCGCGGCGGTCAGCGCGGCGAGGGGGTCGGTCCGGCCGGGCGCGTGCACGCCCGAGCCGTAGCCGAGGAACGCCGAGCACCAGGGCTCGTTCAGCGTGGTCCACAGGTGGACGCGGTCGCCGAGCGCCGCGCCGATCCGCTCGGCGTACTCGGCGAACCGGAAGGCGGTGTCCCGGGCGGTCCACCCGCCGGCGTCCTCCAGCTCCTGGGGGAGGTCCCAGTGGTAGAGGGTGGCGACCGGCTTGATCCCGCGCTCGAGCAGCGCGTCGACGAGCCGGGAGTAGAAGTCGATCCCGCGCTTGTCGTGGACGCGCGGCCAGGCGATGGAGAAGCGGTACGCCCCCAGGCCGAGCTCACGCATGATCTCGACGTCCTCCGGCCACCGGTGGTAATGGTCGGCGGCCACGTCGCCGGTGTCGCCGTTCAGCACCCGGCCCGGCGTGTGGCTGTAGGTGTCCCAGATCGACGGCACCCGGCCGTCCTCGCGCGCCGCGCCCTCGATCTGGTACGCCGCCGTCGCCGCGCCCCACAGGAACTCGGTCATGAAATCCCCCCGATCGTGACGGTGTCGCCGGTGGCCTCGACGAGGAGGCCCTGGTCGTGCCGGCCGACCGTACCGCCCTGGACGTCGCCGGATCGGACGCCGACGAGCAGCACCCGCCAGTTCGTCGCGCCCTGGGCGGTGACCGTGACCGCGTCGCCGTCCCGCGCCGTCGTGAAGGTCGCCGCGACCTCGCCGGCGGTGTCCGGGACCTCGGTGGTGACCCGCGCACCGTCCGGCAGCGCGTAGGCGTGCAGGGTGACGCCGTCGGCGTAGTCGTAGTCGGGGCGGTCCTCGACCGCGCCCACCGGCACGACCGAACCGGGCCGGGCCAGCAGCGGGACGCTGAGGAAGTCGTGCCGCTCCCGCACCCAGCGCCCGCCGGTCACCGGCTCGCCGGTCAGGACGTGCGTCCAGGTGCCCTCGGGCACGTAGTAGGCGGTCTCGCCGTCGGCCGAGAACACCGGCGCGACCAGCAGGTCCCCGCCGAGCATGTACTGCCGGTCGAGGTGGCTCACGGCCGGGTCGCCGGGGAACTCCACGACCATCGGGCGCATCATCGGGACGCCCTCGCCGTACGTCTCCCGCGCCGCGCCCAGGACGTACGGCATGAGCCGCGCCTTCAGCTTCGTGAAGACGCGCAGGACGTCGACGGCCTCCTCGTCGAACAGCCACGGCACCCGGTAGGAGCCGCTGCCGTGCAGCCGGCTGTGCGAGGACAGCAGCCCGAACGCGATCCACCGCTTGAACAGCGCGGGGTCGGGCGTGCCCTCAAAGCCGCCGATGTCATGGCTCCAGTAGCCGAAGCCCGACATGCTCAGCGACAGCCCGCCGCGCAGGTCCTCGGCCATCGCCTCG
Organism: Actinoallomurus acanthiterrae; assembly: GCF_054775715.1. Lineage (NCBI taxonomy): Bacteria > Bacillati > Actinomycetota > Actinomycetes > Streptosporangiales > Thermomonosporaceae > Actinoallomurus > Actinoallomurus acanthiterrae. The sequence goes on from NZ_BAAHCO010000001.1 coordinate 2,811,080, forward strand.
AACGTCGACTCGCAGTCGCCGCCCCAGTGCACCGGGAACGCCTGCGACCCGGCCGTCGCCGACCGGGCGAACACCACGGCCTCGCCCTCGCCCCGCCGCTTGCGCAGCAGCTCGAAGACGGTCTCGTTGTACAGGTACGTGTAGTAGTTGTGCATCCGCTCCGGGTCGGAGCCGTCGAAGTAGACGACGTCCGTGGGGATGCGCTCGCCGAAGTCGGTCTTGAAGCAGTCGACGCCCATGTCGAGCAGCGCGCCGAGCTTCGCGGCGTACCACTCGCGGGCCTCGGGGTTGGTGAAGTCCACCAGGCCCATGCCGGGCTGCCACTTGTCCCACTGCCACACGTCGCCGTTCGGCTTCTTGACGAGGAAGCCGCGCGCCCTGCCCTCCTCGAACAGCCTGGAACGCTGCGCGATGTACGGGTTGATCCAGAGGCAGATCTTCAGGCCGCGCGCCTTCAGCCGCCGCAGCATGCCCTCCGGGTCGGGGAACGTCCGCGGGTCCCACTCGAAGTCGCACCAGTGGAACTCGCGCATCCAGAAGCAGTCGAAGTGGAACACCGACAGCGGCAGGTCGCGCTCGGCCATGCCGTCGATGAAGCTCGACACCGTCTCCTCGTCGTACGACGTGGTGAACGACGTCGACAGCCACAGCCCGTACGACCAGGCCGGGACCCGGGCCGGGCGGCCGGTCAGCGCGGTGTACTTGCGCAGGATGTCCTTCGGCGTCGGCCCGTAGATGACGAAGTAGCGCAGCGACTGGCCCGCGACGCTGAACTGCGTGCGCGTCACGGCCTCCGACGCCACCTCGTACGACACGTGGCCGGGGTGGTCGACGAAGACGCCGTAGCCGGCGTCGGTCAGGAAGAACGGCACGTTCTTGTAGGCCTGCTCGCTGGCGGTGCCGCCGTCGGCGTTCCAGACGTCGACGGTCTGGCCGTTCTTCACCAGCGGGCCGAAGCGCTCACCCAGCCCGTACACGTGGTGGCCGACACCCAGGTCGAGCTGCTCGCGGATGTAGTGACGGCCGTCGCCGGTCTCCACCATGGCGGTGGTCTTCTCGCCGCCGCCGGTGAGGACCCGGCCGCCGGCGGAGAAGTCGACGCGCCAGGACCCGGTGCGGGCGACCCGTACGGACAGCGCGCCGGAGGTCAGGACGGCGGCCTCGTCATCGACTGCGACGTCGACGCCGCCCGGCTCCTCGGTCAGCCGGAACCTCGGCTCGCGCGGCACCTCGCCGTCGAAGTGGGTGACCGTCACCCCGATGACGTCCGGCATGGGGGAGGAGTAGGTCAGCGTGAGCTGCGGTCCCTTGAGCAGGTCGCCCCGGTGCCGGATGTGCTGGGTCGGCGCGTAGACGCTGAGCGAGTCGGGCGCGGCCTGCACGTCGAGGACTTCGATCGGGTACGAGGCCTGCACGCCGTCCTGCAGCATCCAGTAGCCATCGGTGAACTTCAAAGAGGGGTCCTTCTCTTACTTGACGGCACCGACGGTGATGCCGCGGGTGAGAGTGCGCTGGAAGATCAGGAAGAAGACGACCGCCGGGATGATGCCGAGGAGGGCCGACGAGCTGGTCATCGTGGCGTCCATCATCTTCTGGCCGAAGAGCGTTCCGAGCGCTACCGGAACGGTCTGGTTCTCATTGGAGATCAGGAAGATCATCGGCAGGAAGAACTCGTTCCACGTCCAGATGAAGAAGAAGACGAACAGCACACCGAGCGTCGGGCGGCTGATCGGCACGACGACGCGCCACAGGATGCGGAACCGGCCCGCGCCGTCCATCCGCGCCGCCTCGAGGATCTCCCGGGGGAACGTCGACAGCACCGACGACAGCAGGTAGGTGCCGAAGGCCGTCTGGATCGCGGTGAAGATGATGATGACGCTCAGCCGCGTGTCGTACAGGCCGACCTTCTTCGACAGGAAGTACAGCGGGTAGACCAGCACCTCCTGCGGCATCGTGTTGGCCAGCAGGAACAGCACGAGGATCCACACTCGGCCCTTGATCCGGCCGATGCCGAGGGCGTAGGAGTTCAGCACCGAGAGGATCACCGCGAGCACGGCGACCGAGCCGCTGATGACCAGGCTGTTGACGAGCTTCGCGCCGAAGTCGACGCGCTCCCAGAAGTCCTTGATGCCCTGCAGGTAGAAGCCCTTCGGCACGCTGAGCGGGCCGTGGCTCGAGTACTCGGCCGGGCTCTTGAACGCGTTGAACGTGATGATGACGAACGGCAGCAGCATCACGACCGCGAGCACGGCCAGCGACACGAGCACCGCCCAGGCCCCTGGCGTCCTGCGGTGCGCGGCCGGTCGCAACCGCCGCGCCGCGGTGATGGAGGTCATCGATCCGCCTCCTCGGCCTTGTTCTGGCGGCTGATCAGCACCGCCATGACCACGACGATGATGAGCGTCAGCACGGTCGCGATCGCGGCGCCGTAGCCGACCTGGGTCTTCTCGAAGAAGTTCTGGTACGAGTAGTAGGCGGGCACGTTCGTCGCCCCGCCGGGGCCGCCCTTCGTCAGGATGAAGACCTTGTCGAAGCTCTTGATGGCGGCGACCGTGCAGGTCAGCAGCACCACGTAGATCTCCGGGCGGATCTGCGGGATCGTGATGTACCAGAACTTCCGCCACCACGACGCGCCGTCGATGTCGGCGGCCTCGTACAGCGAGGGGTCGACCCGCTGCAGGCCCGCCATGAAGACGACGAGCGGGAAGCCGATCTGCACCCAGACCAGCACGCCCATCACCGTGTAGAGCGCGAGCTTCGGGTCGCCCAGCCAGTCCTCCTGGAGCGACTTCAGGCCGACCGCCTTGAGGACCGCGTTGAGCGCGCCGTTGTCGGGGGCGAGGATCCAGGCCCACACGATGCCGGCCACCGCGAACGGCAGCACCTGCGGCAGGTAGACGCAGGCCCGCAGGACCGCGGTCGTGCGCGGGCCGAACCGCTTGGCGATGACGTCGAACAGCACCGACGCCAGGACCAGCCCGATCATCAACGGGATGATCGCCATGGCGATGACGAGCGCGACGTTGTGCGCGAACGACGACCAGAAGGCGCCGTCGGACATCAGCTTGGTGTAGTTGTCCAGCCCGACCCACTGCGGCGAGCCGATGCCGTCCCACTTGGTCAGGCTGAAGCCGATGTTCATCACGAACGGCACGAGGATGACGCCGATGAACAGGACCGTGCTGGGGATCAGGTAGACGGAGTAGGGCAGGCCGTTGCGCGGCCGCCGGGCGGGCTTGTGCACGGCCGTCGCGGGCGGCGCGCTCAGGGTTTGAGTCATCGTGGTTCTCCGGTACGGGAGGCGGGCGGCCGTCGGGCCACCCGCCTTCCGCGGTCGGCGGTGTCGCTCAGTGGCCGATGTTCGAGAGGTTCTCGTTGTACGGCTTGGCGAAGCCGTCCAGGACCGAGCTCGGCGACGCGGTGCCGGTGATCAGCTTCTGGGTCCCGGCCACGAGCACGTCGTAGTAGCCCGGCGCCGGCCAGTCGGGGTAGAAGCCCAGGCCGTCGCTGTTGGCGAGGGTCTGGTAGTTCTGGATGAGCTTCTTGTTCTTCGGGTCCGTGACGCCGGAGGGGTCGCCCGCGACCGGCACGCCGCCGTTGTTGGCCAGCGTGTTCTGGATCTCCTTCTTCATCGTGATGTTGATGAAGTCATAGGCGAGGTCCTTGTTCTTCGACCCCTTCGGGACGACCCAGAGGTTGCCGCTCGACCCGAGCGTCATCTTGCTGCCCGGCCAGAGGAACGTGTCCCACTGGAAGTTCTTGATCTCCTTCTCGAAGCGGCCGTACCACCAGCTGCCGGAGAAGAACATCGGGAACTTGCCGGCCATGAACGCGGTGCCCGCGTCCTCGGCCTTGGTGCCCGAGGAGTTCTTGGCGATGTAGCCCTTCTTCACCCAGTCGGCGAAGGTGTTGGCGGCGTAGGTCCACGCCGGGTCGTGGAAGTCGGTCTTGCCGGTGTAGCGCTCGAACCGGTCGACCCACGGCCGGTCCGCCTTGCTGAGCGCGAGCTGGTAGAGGTACTGCTGCGCCGGGTACTCCGCGCCCGCGTTGGACAGCGGGGTGACGCCCTTGCTCGTGAAGGTGTCCATCGCCTTGGTGAACTCGTCGAACGTCGTCGGCACCTTCACGCCGTACTTATCGAACAGCGCCTTGTTGTAGTACACCTGCAGGTACTCGGCGTAGTTCGGGACGCCGTACCACTTGTCGCCGCCCATGACGCCCTTGGCGTCGTACTTCGCGGTCTCGGCGACGTTCGCGGGCAGCATCTTGTCCCAGCCGCGCTTGGTCACCTCGGAGCTGATGTCGGTGAGCAGCCCCTGCTTGGACAGCAGGCCGGCGGTCGCGTTGCCCTTGTTGTACTCCAGGATGTCCGGGGCGTCCTTGGAGTTCAGCACCATCGGGGCGGTCTTCTGGATCTGCTCGAAGCCCTTCTCCTCGAACTTCACCTTGACGCCCGGGTGAGTCTGCTCGAACTCCTTGATCGCCTGGTTCCACGCCACCCCCATGGCGCTGTCCTGGGTCTCGTAGTGCCACAGCTTCAGCTCTTTCGAGGAAGAGCCACCGCCGCCCCCACCGCCGCACGCGGACAGGGCCAGCAGACCCGCGGTCAGGGCCGCGAGCGCCTTTGTCGCCTTGAACATCGGGATTCCTCCAGGGGGTGTGCGAAACGTCGAAGCGCTTCAATGACGCAGAGGCGTACGGGATTCGGTATCGGTCACGTTTCAGGCCGCCGGGGTACTGGACCGGGCGACGAGGCGGGAAGGGAGCAGGGTGGCGCCAGGTGCCTGGTCGCCGTTCAGCTTGTCCATGAGCACGGCGACCGCCTGCCGGCCGAGCTCCTCGGCGGGGATGGAGATCGAGGTGAGGTCGAGCCGCTCCGCGAGGTCGTCGGGAGCGATGGCGATCACGGACAGGTCGTCGGGGATGCGGCGCCCGCTCGCGCGGAACGCCGTGAGCAGCGGTTCGACGGCCGGTTCGTTGTGGACCGCGATGCCGGTCAGGCCCGGATGGTCACGGAGGAGGTCGGCGGCGGTCTCTCCGGCGTGCTCCGGGTCGCAGGGCCGGACGACCGCGTGGACGCCGCGTTCGGCGGCGGCCCGCTGAAAGCCCGCCTTCGTCCGTTCGGCGAAGCCGGTGCCGCGTTCGTACACCGCGGGCGGCGCGCCGATCAGCGCGATCTCGCGGTGCCCGAGGTCGGCGAGGTGCTCGGCGCAGGCCGCACCCGCCGCCTCGAAGTCCCAGTCGATGCAGGTCAGCCCCGACGGGTCCGCGGGGAAGCCGATGAGCACCGACGGCCGGTCCAGCGAGCGCAGCACCGGCAGCCGTACGTCGTGCATCTCGACGTCCATCACGAGGATCGCGTCGACCAGGGACGAACCGGCCACCCGCTCGAGACCGCCGATGCCTTCGTCCTGGGTCAGCAGGAGGACGTCGTGGTCGTAGGTGCGGGCGGTGGTCACGGCCGCGATCACCATCTGCATGACGATCGGCACGTGGATGCCCGAGCGCAGCGGGACGACGAGGGCGATGACGTTGGAGCGGTTGCTCGCCAGCGCGCGGGCACCGGCGTGCGGGCGGTAGCCCAGGGCCCGGATGCTGTCCATGACCCGGCGGCGGGTCTGGTCGGAGATCGACCGCTTGCCGCTGAGAACATAGGACACCGTGCTGGGGGAGACGCCGGCGTGGCGGGCCACGTCAGAGATCTTTACCAAGGTCCGCTCCTGTCGAAGCGCTTCGATTGCCGAGATGTTAAGCCCGTCACCAATGTGGCGCAATGGGGTGTTATAGGAAAGAAACCGGAATCTGGGAGCGCTCCCACGGGCGCAAGGGTTCGACGATCTTGTCGAACCCCGAGCGGCACGGCGTTCCCGCGCCATAGGCGGCAGCCGCCCGGGACGCGACGCGTCCCGGGCGGCTACGCGGGTCAGCGCCAGCTGTCGTTGATCGTGGCGGTGCCACCGGACCCGGTCGTGTACGACCGGTTGGGATCGGACTCCCAGGTGACCGAACCGTCCGGATTCTTCTTGATGTACTTGTACTGGAAGGCGGTGTTCGCCGGCAGGGACACGGCGGCGGACCAGGTCGGGTAGCCCGCGGACGACAGCGCGACGGCGCTGCCCGGAGCCCAGTTGCCCAGTGCGGGGATCGAGCCGACGACGAAGACGTTCTGCCCGTAGTAGGTCGTCGCGTACTCGTTGAACGTCACCTGGACGACGCCGGTGGTGCCGCCGGTGCCGGTGACCGCGACGTCGATCGCGACGGCACCGCCCGGGTTCACGGAGAAGGTCGCGTTGCCGGAGCCGTCGACCGTGACGGCCGTGCCGGTGCACTTGCCGGAGGACACCCCGCCGCCGATGACGTCGCAGTACGTCCCGGCGGGCAGGCCGGTCGCGAACGTACGGCTCAGCGTGCCACCGGAGTTGTTGATCGCGACGTAGCCCTTCGCGCCGCGCCCGAAGGCGATCTGGTTGGAACCGTCGGACCACCAGTTCGTGACGGACGTGCCCTTCACCGCGTTGTGCCAGCCGACCATGCCGCCGAGCACGCGGTCGAGGCAGCCCTGCCAGCCGCTCGCGCAGTTCGTGCCGGTGACGTACCCATTGGAGTCGGCGGGCGGAGAGTCGTCGGTGCCGCTGAAGTCGAAGCCGGAGTAGACCTGCGGGGTGCCGAAGTTCCAGGCCAGCGAGAAGATCGTGGCCAGCCGGTACTTGGTGCCGTCCTTGTAGGACAGCGTGCTGCCGTTCCGCTCGGTGTCGTGGTTGGCGACGAAGACGACCGACTTGTCGCTCGGCTCCATGCCCCACGACTGCCCGAAGCTCTGCAGGTTGGCGATGGTGCCGTTGAACTGCTCCTTGAGCTTCTGGCCGTAGACGAACTCCAGCAGGTCACCGGTGCCCTCGAAGGCGCTGGGCGCGAGGCTGCCGCCGCTGCCGGGCATGACCTCCTGGTAGATGTACGCCGACTTGGTGAGCTTGCCCTCGATGGCCGCCAGGTCGGTCGCGCCGATGTGCTTGGCGGCGTCCACCCGGAAACCGTCCACGCCGAGGGACAGCAGGTCATTGAGGTAGCCGGCGATCTTCCCGCGCACGTAGTCGGACTCGGTGCGTAGGTCCGAAAGGCTGCTCAGTTCGCACTTGGTGACCTCGGTGTAGTCGTTCCAGTTGTGGATCTGGTCGTCGGACTCCGGGCAGTCCGATGGGTAGTTGTGGAAGTCGGCCGAGGAGTAGATGCCCGGGTAGTCGTACTTCGAGAAGCTCTTGCCGCCGTAGCTCGTGCTGCCCTGACCGGTCATGTGGTTGATGACCGCGTCCGCGTACACCTTGACGCCCGCGGTGTGGCAGGCCGACACCATGGCGGCGAACTGCGACCGGGTGCCCATGCGGCTGTTCACGTCGTAGTCGGCGGGCTGGTAGACCTCCCACCACGGGTGGCCGCTACGGGTGAGGGAGTCCTCCGGCGGGGCGACCTGGACCGCGCCGTAGCCCTGGGGGCCCAGCACGTTCGTGCACTCGGCGGCGACGGAGTTCCAGTTCCACTCGAAGAGGTTGGCGATGACGTCGTGGTCGCCCGTGGGCGAGGCCGCCGCGGGTGCGGCGCGGGCGACGGGCGCGATCGTGGCCGCCAGCGCGACGGCCAGCGCGGGCAGCAGGCGTTTCAGCATTGCGGGGCCTCCTGGGGTGAGGAGAGTGGGCGGGGTCCCCCCGAGGGTCTGGCGACCGCTGTGTTGCCGCGACGTTAACCCCTCCGCCGGTTGACAGCAAGACCTTGCAGCAACCTTGCGAAAGAGTGCTGCAACGGAGCCAGGCCGGTCCATTCCGTCCGGCGGTACATTCGTGCATGTGAGCATGCGCCTGGCGGACATCGCCGCCCAAGCCGGAGTGAGCGAGGCGACCGTGAGCCGGGTGCTCAACGGCAGGCAGGGCGTCGCGCCGGCCACACGGCAGGCGGTCCTCGACGCGCTCGACGTCCTCGGGTACGAACGCCCCGTCCGCCTACGGCCGCGCAGCGGGCTGATCGGCCTGATCGTCGCCGAGCTGGACAACCCGATCTTCCCGGCCTTCGCGCAGGTCATCGAGAACACCCTGGCCGTGCACGGCTACACCGCGGTGCTCGGCGCGCTGGCGCCCGGAGGCATCAACGAGGACGACTACACCGACCTCCTGCTCGAACGCGGAGTCTCCGGGATCGTCTTCGTCTCCGGGCTGCACGCCGACTCGCAGGCCGACCACGGCCGCTACAAGCGCCTCACCGATCGCGGGCTCCCGATCGTGCTGATCAACGGCTACGCCGAAGGGGTCGACGCCACGTTCGTCTCCAGCGACGAGGCCGGCTCCATGGAGCTGGCCGTGGCGCACCTGGCGCACCTTGGCCACCGGCGCATCGGGCTCGCCGTAGGCCAGGAGCGTTTCGTGCCCGTCATCCGGAAGACCGAGGGCTACCGCAGGGGGATGACCGAGCGCCTCGGGATCGCCGACGCGGACGACTGGATCGTCAACACCATCTTCACGGTCGAAGGCGGGGAGGCGGCGGCGAAGCGACTGCTCGACCAGGGGTGCACCGCGATCTGCTGTGGCAGCGACATGATGGCGATCGGGGCGATCAGGGCGGCCCGGCAGCGGGGCCTGCGGGTTCCCGCGGACGTGTCCGTCATCGGCTTCGACGACTCGCCGCTGATGGCGTACGTCGATCCGCCGCTGACCACGGTCCGCCAGCCGGTCCGCGACATGGCCTTGGTCGCCGTACGCAGCCTTCTGGACGAGATCCAGGGCGTCGGGGCCCCGCACACCGAGCTGGTCTTCCGGCCCGAGCTGGTGGTCCGCAGCTCCACGGGCCCGCTCCACCAGTGATTGCAGCAATCCTCTGCAAAGCACTCAGTCCAGACCCTGCTCCAGCGCGTAGCGCACCAGCTGGGCCTTGTTGTGCAGTTGCAGCTTGGTCAGGGTGTTCTGCACGTGGTTCTGCACCGTCCGGTGCGACAGCACGAGCCGCTCGGCGATCTCGCGGTAGGTCAGGCCCTTGGCGACCAGCCGCAGCACCTCGGTCTCCCGGTTCGTCAGCCGGGGAGTCTCCCGCTCCGGCGCGCCGACCAGGCGGCGGTACTCGCCCAGCACCAGGCCCGCCAGCCCGGGCGTGAACACCGCTTCCTCGGCCGCGGCCGAGCGCACCGCCGCGATCACCTCGTCGAGGGATGCCGACTTGGTCAGGTAGCCGGTCGCGCCCGCCGTCACGGCGTCGAGGACGTCCTGGCGTTCCCCGCTCGCCGAGAGTACGAGCACGCGGATCGCCCCGTCGGCCGCCAGGAGCCGGCGGGTCACCTCCGCCCCGGGCAGGTCCGGCAGGTGCAGGTCGAGCAGCGCGACCCGCGGCCGCGTCGCCTTCGCCACCCGCAGCGCCTGGGCACCGTCACCGGCCGTGCCCACCACGGTGAGGCCGGCCGCCCCCAACTTCTCCGCGATGCCGTCCCGCCAGATCGGATGGTCGTCGACGACCAGAACGTGCAGCGGGGCATCGGCGTCCATGGGTTCCCCTTCGTTGCTCGGGCCGTCGACGCCCGTGGGTTTCCCGGGGGCGGCGTCCATGGGTTCGCCCTTGTCTCTCGGGGTGTCAGCGTCCATGGTGTTCCACCTCGTCCCGCAGCCCTCGGGGGATCCGGAGTTCGACCTCGGTCCCGCGGCCGGGGACCGAGGTCACGGTCGCCTCTCCGGCGAGTTCCCGGATCCGCCCGACGATCGACTGCGCGACGCCGAGACGCCCCGCCTCGGCCGCCCGGGCCAGGCGGCCGTCCTCGAATCCCGCGCCGTCGTCCCGGACGCTCACCGCGACCGCCTCGCCTTCGTCGTCGAGCAGTACCCAGGCTCGCGCGTCCGGGCCGGCGTGGCGGCGGACGTTGTCGAGCGCCTCGCCGGTCGCCGCGGCCAGGGCCCGCGCCGGCGCGTCGGGGAGAAGGACCGCGTGCGCCGGGCAGGACACCGTGACCCGGTCGCCGGCCAGGGGCTCCAGCAGCGTCCGTACGTCGACCCGGCCGTCCGGCGGCGGCGTCGGTGAGGCGGCGACCAGCGACCGCAGCGCCACCTCCTGTTCCCCGGCCAGCCGGCCGAGCTCGGCCGCCTCTCCGCCGAGTTCCCGCCCGCGCACGCTGACCAGCGCGAGCACCTGCAGGACCGAGTCGTGGATGTCCCGCGCGATGCGCTGCCGCTCGGCCGTGGCCGCCTCCTGCCGGGCCGCGCGGTCGAGGGCGGCCTCGGCGTGCAGCACGAGCCGTACGACATGACCGCCGACCGTGCCGGCGATGAGCAGCAGCACGATGCCGTTGAACGTGTTGTGCGGCAACGCCTGCCGCTCGAGCAGGTCGGCCGCCGAGACGACGGCGGCTCCGGCGCACCCCGCCCACGGGCCGCCCGCGACCGCGCAGGCCAGCACGGACGCCGCCGCCCACGACACCGGCAGCGTCGCGGCCCCGTGGTCGATGCGGGCGGCCGTGTCGACCAGACGCGTGGCGAGGATCAACGCGGCCGCGACGGTCACGTCCGCGCCGACCAGCCAGGGACGCCGCAACGACGGGCGCGTGTACGCGACCGTGACGAGCACGGACCACGCCGCCATCACGGCGAGCGCGAGGAGCCCGCCCAGGGGATGGGCGTACCGCCCGTGGTCCCGCAGGATGAGGACCGCGGCGTAGCCGAGGGTGACGAGCCGGAAGACGCCCACCGCCCGCCACATCTGCTCGACCACGACTGCGACATTACGGGCTTTAGGGGCATGCGTAGCGGCCGTTCCGGGGCGTGGGACTTCAGAGGCGGCTCAGCGCCTGCATGGCCTCGCGCTCTGTGCGGGAAAGGTCGCAGAGGATGTTGCCTGCCTGTACGAGGCACTGCGCATCGCCTGATTCACCGGCTTTTGCGATCAGTGCTGCGACTTCCGTCCACAGGGTGGCCGCCTCGGTGTACAGCTCGTGGCCGGTGCGCAGGTGGCTGCTGTCCAGCAGCTGGGCGCATTCGGCGAGGAAGTCGCGGTAGAGGTTACGGAACAGGGCGCCGCCGGTGCCGGCCTTCTCCATCAGGAGGGCGGCCTGCGGCAGGTCCCGCTGCGGGGTGTCGGTGCGCTGTAGCCAGGTGCGGACCAGCTTGCCGGCCTTCTCGATGCCCCGGTGGCCGAGGTTGGCGATGGGCGGGTTGAGGAACGCGTCGGCGCAGGCGGTGATGGCGGGAACGATCCGACCCTGTGGGGAGGGCGGGTTCCCCGGAGCGGTGAGGGTGAAGGACCGGTGTTTGGCGGTCATCGGGCCGCGCGCGGCTCTGGCCTGGGCGAGGCCGGTCAGGCTGGTGGACACCGTTCCGCCTTGCTGGTCGGTGTCCACCAGGTAGGCGTCGTGGTCGTCGTAGCCGTACATGGTGACGACATGACCGCCGAAGTGCACCTTGGACCGGAAGTAGTCCAGGTAGTAGCTGTCGAGCTGCAGTCCGACGGGGTGGCCCGCGTCGATGGGGGCAGTCACGTTCTCCCACGCTCTGCGGGGGGAGGCGGTCTCCTGGACCACGAGCTCCAGCCCGAGTCTGGTGGCCAGGTTCCTGGTGAGTTCGAAAGGCTTGACCCGTCCTCCGAGGAAGGGAAAGCCCATGTTCTTGCTGTCCCAGTAGATGAAGGACAGGCCGGAGCCGAGGCCGAAGAGCATGGGCTCGGACAGATCGAGTCCTTGGTGCCGCAGGAGCACCCCCAGAGCCGTCGTCTCGCAGTGCTGCGTACCGCGGGCATCGATGTCCTTCACCGTGGTCATGCCGTGCTCTCTTCGACGGGGATGATCAGCCGGGTCATCAGTTCTTCTCGCGGTGCCTCTGCCGGCCCGACGAGATAGGCCTCACGTACGGGCGCTCGCGGGCGCAGCCCGCGCTCGTGGATGGCGGCGAAGAGAGCGTTGTAGGCCAAGGGCAGCTGGGCATAGGGACCGACGTGCACGGTCTCGGCGACGGGTCCGCCGGGCAGCGCCTCGAACCGCAGGCCGGGCGTTCCTTCCCCTTGCGGCGTCTGCACTCCGACGGCGATCTCCATCCGCTCAGCCAGATCCAGCGGGTACAGCGCCCACAGCGGCGGCTCCCATGCGATTCCAGCCTTACCGAGCACGGGCAGCAGCAGGCCCACGCACTCCTCGACCTTCTTCCCGATCTCCGCAGGTGCGCAGGTCGCCCGCACCACGGCCAGGCGTCGCTCCGGCTCTCGGCCCATCGTGACCTCATAGCCGGGCAGGCCGCCCTCCGCCAGCCGTTCCAGCATCTCCAGACGTGCCTGGTCCCTGCTGATCCGCTCGGCCAGCCGGTCCCGCTCGGCGCGCAGAATCCGGGCCCTGGACTCAGGCTCGGCGGCCAGCGCCTGGGCGATCACCGCCAGGGGAAGGTCCATCTCGCGGAGCAGGGCGATGGTCAGGGCATCACGGGCCTGCTCAGGCGCGTAATAGCGGTAGCCGGAGCCGGCGTCCACACGGACCGGGGCCAACAGCCCCATCTCGTCGTAGTGCCGAAGCTGCTTCACGCTGAGCCGGCACAGGCGGGCGAAGGGCCCGATGGTGAGAAGTTCGTCTTGCACGCCACCATCGTGGACTCTCCCATGGTGGGAGAGTCCAACCTGCGCGCGGCCCGCGACTGGACTCTCCCATTGAGGGAGAGACCATGCTGGTGCCCGTGAACGAGGGATACCTGCCGATCGGGCGGTTCGCCCGGCTGTGCCGGCTCAGCGTCAAGCAGTTGCGCAACTACGACGACCTCGGGCTGCTGACCCCGGCCCACGTCGACCCGGACACCGGGTACCGCTACTACCGGCCGGACCAGTCCCGTGCCGCCCTCGTCATCGGCCTGCTGCGCTCTCTCGACGTGTCCCTCCCGGTGATCGGTCAGGTGCTGGCCGAGGGGACCGGCGCCCTGGGCGGCGTACGGGACACGATGGAGGCGGACCTGGCGCGCCGGCGGCGCAACCTCGCGGCGTTGGAGCGCATCCTCACCGACGGGCTGCCCGGCCCTCCCGTGAGCCTGGTCCGCGAACCGGCCCGGCGGGTGGCGATCGTACGGGACGTCGCAACGTGGGATCGGATCGGCGCGGTGACGTCGGCGTGCGCGGCCCGCCTGATCGGCGCGCTCACGGCGGCGTCGGCCGAGACCGGTCCGGGCGGGGCACTGACGGCCTCCGGCGGGGCCGGCCCGATGCTGATCGGCCTGTTCCCGCTCGACCTCACGCCGGAGATCGTCGTGTCCGTCGCAGCCGGGACGGACGCGACGGTCCCCGGTACGTCGGCGGACGTACTCCCCGGTGGGCTGTTCGCGTCGGCGACCCATGTCGGGCCGTACGACCAGATCGACCTCACCGCGCACGCCCTCCTGGCCTGGGCGGGAGACCGCGGTCACACGCCGGTCGGGCCGCTGCGGGAGGTCTACGTCTCCGACCCCACGAGCACGCCACCGGAGCGGCTCGTGACCCATCTGTTGATCCAACTGGAGGAATGCGAATGAACCGGTATAAGGCCGCCGAAGAACCCGAGCTCGTGGAGTTCGGGCCGGTGCGGGGACTGTCCGTCTCGGGAGTGGGAGAGCCCGGCGGGCCGGAGCACCTGACGAGCATCGGGGCGCTGTACGCCGTCGCCGGCAGCCTGGCCGCCCGGAACGACCGGGGTTTCGACCTGCCTCCGCTCGAGGGCCGGTGGTGGGTCGAGGACGAACGGCCGCCGCTCGAGGTTCCCCGCGAGGAGTGGCGGTGGCACCTGTTCCTTCCGCTGCCGGAGACGGTGGAGGACGCCTGGTACGACGAGGCGAGGCAGGCCGCGCCGCATCCGGCCGCCGCGCGGGTCCAGCTCGTCACCTACACCGAAGGGCGCTGCGTCCAGATCCTGCACCGGGGGCCGTACGCCGACGAGCCGCGGAGCCTCGCGAAGATGGACGCTCTGACGAAGGAGGCCGGCCTGGTGCCGAACGGTCTGCACCACGAGATCTACCTGTCCGATTTCCGGGAGACCGACCCGGAGAAGATACGCACGATCCTTCGCCATCCGGTGCGAGCGGCCTAGGCTCGGCTGCATGACTCGTCCTCCGGCGGAGCCGATGCGATACCGGCTCGACGCGATGCTCTCCGGGATCCGGGCGTCGACGGACCACTCGTTCCGGTCGCCGACCCGCGTGGACATTCCGGCGCTCGGCACCCTGATGTGGGACGCCTACCGGGGGACGCCGGACGAGCGGGACGTCGGGGACGGCGTCCCGTCGGCCACCGAGGAGGTCCGGCTCACCTTCGACGGGGAGTACGGGCCGTTCCTGCCGGAGGCGTCGCTCGTCGCGGAGGAGGGCGGCCGTCTCGTCGCGGCCGCCCTGGTGACGGTCTGGCGCCGGGTCCCCCTGCTGGCGTTCGTCTTCACGGCGTCGTCGCACACCGGGCGGGGGCTGGGCCGGCGGCTGATCCAGGCGGTGATGGGGGTGCTGGCGGAGCAGGGCTACGACCGGCTCTCCCTCGCCGTGACCGGCCAGAACACCCGTGCTCGTGCGCTGTACGAGTCGATGGGGTTCGTGGAGGTCCCCGTCGGAAGCAGGTGAGACCTCCTCGCCGACGCGTGACAGGATCACGGGTGGGAGGTGCATCTCAATGAAGGTCGGACTACAGATTCCTGACTTCACCTGGCCCGGCGGACCGTCGAGTCTCGGTGCTGACCTGGCCCGCGTCGCGCGCACCGCCGATGACGCGGGGTTCAACCGGATCGCGGTGATGGACCACTTCTTCCAGATCAGCATGGTCGGGCCGCCCGAGAACGACATGCTCGAGGCATACACCACGCTCGGCTTCCTGGCCGCGCACACGTCCCGCGCGCGGCTGCTCACCCTCGTCACCGGGGCGGTCTACCGGCCGCCGGGGCTGCTCGCCAAGACCGTGACGACGCTCGACGCGCTGTCCGGCGGGCGGGCCGAGCTGGGCATCGGCGCGGCCTGGAACGAGGAGGAGGCGCGCGGCCTGGGCCTGCCCTTCCCGCCGGTGGCCGAGCGCTTCGAGCGGCTGGAGGAGACGCTGCAGATCTGCCTGCGGATGTGGGGCGACGGCGACGAGGCGTACGAGGGGCGGCACTACCGTCTCGAACGCACGCTCAACTCGCCGCAGGCACTGTCGCGACCGCACCCGCCGATCATGATCGGCGGGTCGGGCGAGCGGAAGACGCTGCGGTTCGTGGCCCGGTACGCGCAGGCGTGCAACCTGTTCCCCGGCCCGGAGCTGGCCCACAAGCTCGACGTGCTCCGGGAGCACTGCGCGGCGGAGGGCCGCGACTACGACGAGATCGAGAAGACTGTCATCTTCCGCTTCGATCCCGGCGAGAAGGGCGAGAAGACGGGCGAGATCGTCGACACGCTCGGGAAGCTGGCGGAGCTCGGCATCGACGCGGTCATCGGCGGTGTCACCGACGTCTGGCGCGTCACACCGCTCGAGGCGATCGGCGCCGACGTCATCCCGGCCGTGGCGAACCTGTAGCGAGCATCGAGATGGCTCCGGTGCGCCGCCGGCCGACGGCGGCGCACCGTGCGCCGCGGTCGGTGGTCAGCCTTGTGCCTGGTAGACCGCGTGGGTGAACGGTGGCCGGCCTTGTGCCTGGTAGACCGCGTGGTCAGGCTCGTGCCCGGTACGCCGCGCCGGTGAACGGCAGCGCGCCGCCCGTCTCACGCTCGTCGGGCGGCGCGAGCCCGGCGGCCGCGGCCCACGCGTCGACCAGGCTCGCCGGCCAGGACGGCCGCTCACCGGGGAGTACCACGACCAGGCCGTCCGGGGCGAGAGCCCGGCCGAGTTCGCGGACGGTGTGACGGGGGAACGGGAAGGATCTCGGATCGAGGCGGCAGACGAGCGCGTGCAGGGCCCCGTCGGGGAATGGCAGGTCGACGTCGATCCCGCCGACGGACGGCGTGGGGAGGTCGCCGCCGATCCGGTGCGCCGCCCGCCGCAGTGCGCGGGCGTCACGCCGGTGGGGGACGCACACCTCGACCGGCACCCCGTCGGCGATCAGCCGGGCGGCCAGGTCGTGGAGCCCGGAGCCGACGAGCCGCACCGGTGTGGTGCGCCCCGTGACCGCCTTGGTGAGAAACGTGCTGAGAGTCGCGTCATCGAGCCCGGAACAGCCGTACGCGGCGGCTGCGGGCGTGCTCATCGTCGTGCCGTTCGGCCGGTGCCCGCGACGCGTGTCGCGGTGAGGCGGAGGTGGGTCACCGGAGTCCTCCCACGTTTTATCTGTATTCTGCAAGTATCGTAGCGCAGGCGTCTATACAGGCATGATGCGGGGCATGGACGACATCGATGTGGCGATCGTGGGGCTCGGACTGGCAGGATCCGCCGCGGCCTGGGCGGTGAGCCGGCGCGGACGGAGCGTCGCGGCCTTCGAGGCATACGGGCCGGGCCACCGGCGCGGCAGCTCGCACGGCCGCGCCCGGATCTTCCGCCACGCCTACCTCGACCCGCTGTACGTCGAGCTCACCGGCCGGGCGGGGCGGCTGTGGGACGAGCTCGGGGAGCAGGCCGGCGAGCGGCTCCTGACCCGGACCGGCGGCGTCGACCACGGCCCCGGCCGCGAGCCCGAGCGCATGGCGGCCCTGCTCCGGGAGCACGGCGTCCCCGCCGAACTGCTCGACCCGGCCGAGGCGGCCCGCCGCTGGCCCGGCATCCGGTTCGAGGGACCCGTGGTCTTCGACCCGGAGGGCGGCGTCCTCGACCCGGAGGCGGCGATGGGCGCCATGGTCCGCCTGGCCGTCGACGCCGGGGCGCACGTCGCGTACGACACTCCGGTCCGCGCCCTACGGCCGGATTCGGACGGCGTCACCCTCACCACCGACACCGGCACCTGGCGCGCCCGTACGGTCGTGGTCGCGGCGGGAGGCTGGACCGGCCCGCTCCTCGACGGCCTGGTCCCGCTCCCGCCGCTGACCGTGACCCAGCAGCAGGTCTTCTTCTTCGACCGTACGGACCCCGGCCCCTGGCCCACGGTCGTGCACGGTGAGACGTCCCTCGACCTCTACGCGCTGCCGGAAGGGCCGTACCTCAAGGTCGGCGAGCACGTGCACGGCGCGGTGACGACGGCGGACGACCGGGACTTCGCCGTCGACCCGGCCGCCCGGGAGCGAGCGGTCGCGTACGCGCGCGAGTGGCTCCCCGGCCTCGACCCGGTCCCGCGCTCGGAGCTGACCTGCCTCTACACCTCGACACCGAACGAGGACTTCGTCCTCGACCGCCGCGGCCCGTTCGTGGTCTGCTCCGCCTGTTCCGGACACGGCGCGAAGTTCACGCCGCTGCTCGGCGAACTCGTCGCCGAGCTGGTGGACGGCCACCCGCCGATCGACAGGTTCGCCCTACGGTGAGGGCGCCCTGCCGCTGATCATCGGCGTTTCGCCGTAGCGGCCGGCCCGCCCACCCGTACGCGGAGGGTCGCCGTGCGGCGGTCGAGCGGGCCGCCGCCCGGACTGCGCGCGCCGGCGGACGGTGCGTCCCGTCAGCGACCGGCGTCGGCGCGGGCCAGTGCCTCCGCGACGGTGAGGCTGTCCTCGTACACGTGGTACCGGGTGATCAGGCCGTCCTCCACGGTGAGGCGGACCGCGCACAGCGCCGCGTAGGGCTCGCCGGTCGCCTTGACCGTCTGCCGGATCTCACCCAGGATCACCGCGTCCGGTCCGTCGACGACGATCTCCGCCGCCGACGACCCCTGCTCCTGCGGGACGTGGAAGTCCTGGATGGTCCGGAAGTGGTCGGCGACCTCGGCGCGGGTGGAGCGGGGACGGATCCAGGGCACGGCCGGATGACCCTCGACGGGCCAGTCCAGGCGCCAGTCGACCTTCTCGGCGAAGATCTCCGCGACGTGCTCCGGATCGCCCGCGACGAGCCGGCGAAGGTACTCCCGCGCGACCGCCCGCGTGCCCGGATCGAGGTCTCCGGCGAACTGGTGGTCGGACCGGATCAGGCCGTCCTCACCGAGGACGACGAAGATCGACCCGTTCCACACGGCGTCGCCGCCCGTGCCTGGCGCCATCTCGACCGTGAACCGGACGGCGTCGTGATGCCCGACCGCCTCGCCCGCCGCCCGGAAGACGAACCCACCATCCCGGACGAACTCCTCGTACGCCCCGGTGACCCGCCTCTCGATCTCCTCTTGCCCGCGGTACTCGCCCGACTCGGTGAACTCGACGCCGTCCTCGGCCCACAGGTCCGCGATCATCTCGCGGCGCACGGAGGCGTCCGGTTCGTTCCAGACGGCGGCGTAACGCTCTACGAACTGGTTGAAATCGTCCATGGCCGGACCGTACGGCCGGTCCACTGACACGTTCTGTCAGTGGAGCGCGGCATTGTTGAGGATCGTGCGCGCGAGCCGGCTGGTGTCCCTGCTTCTGCTCCTCCAGACCCGGGGACGGATGACCGCCCAGGAGCTCGCCGACGCCCTGGAGGTCTCGGTGCGCACCGTCTACCGCGACGTGGAGGCACTCGGCGCGGCGGGCGTCCCGGTGTACGGCGAGGCGGGGCACGACGGCGGTTATCGCCTGCTGGACGGCTACCGCACCCGGCTGACCGGGCTCACCGCCGCGGAGGCCGAGTCGCTGTTCCTGGCCGGGATGCCGTCGGTCGCGGCGGACCTGGGCCTCGGCGCCGCCGTGAGCGCCGCGCAGCTGAAGCTCCTGGCCGCCCTGCCTGTGGAGTCGCGGGCGCACGCCGCGCGGATCTCCGAGTGCTTCCACCTCGACGCCCCGCCCTGGTACGGCGACACCGACCGCACCGACCGGCTCGACGCGGTCGCGGACGCGGTGTGGACCCGTCACCGCGTGCGCATCCGCTACCTACGCTGGGCGGAGCCGCACGAGATCGACCGGACCGTCGATCCGTACGGCCTCGTGCTGAAGGCGGGACACTGGTACCTCGTCGCCGGGCACGAGGACGGCATCCGCACCTACCGCGTGTCCCGGATCACCGACCTCACCGTCATCGCCGAGTCGTTCACCCGGCCGGCTTCGACCTGTCCGCGTACTGGCGGAGCCATGTCGAGCGGTTCCACGCGGGCCGGCACCGGGACGAGGCGACGCTCCGGGTCTCCCCGGGAGCCCTGGAGCGCATCCCGCACGTCCTGGAGCCGGCCGTGGCACGAGCCGCCCACGGCACCGCCGGCGAGCCGGACGCCGACGGCCGGGTACGGATCATCGTCCCGATCGAGTCGGTCGAGCAGGCGCTCGCCGACTTCCTCCGCCTCGGCGCGGACATCGAGGTCCTCGGTCCGCCGGCCCTGCGAGAGCGGATGACCGAGACCGTGAACGCCCTGGCCGCCCTCTACCGGCGATGACGCACAGGTCTGAAACCGCCGGACACTCCCTAACGGCCGGCCGTGAAGGGCGTGGCGACCGGGCCGGAGACGCCGGGGTCGACGCGGAAGATCCGGCCGGCGTCCGGCTCGGCCGCCCGCTGCTCGGGCGACAGGCCCTGCTGGGACGTCGTGATGAACAGCGTCGAGCGGTCGGTGCCGCCGAAGCAGCAGCTCGACACGTTCGTCACCGGCAGGCGGACCGTCGTCACCAGGCGTCCGGACGGGTCGTACCGGTGCACGGCGCCGCCGCCCCACAGCGCCACCCACAGGTGGCCCTCGTCGTCGACGCTCATGCCGTCCGGGTGGCCGCCCTCGACGTCGAACAGCCGCCTGCGGTTCGTGGCCGCGCCGGTCTCCAGGTCGTAGTCGAACGCGTCGACCTGACCGGTCGGCGTGTCGATGTAGTACATGGTGCGACGGTCGGGGCTCCAGTCGAGGCCGTTCGAGATCGTGACCCCGTCCAGCACCGTACGGATCGAGCCATCGAAGACGAACAGCGACCCGGCCCCGGGCGTCTCGTCGAACGCCATCGTGCCGGCCCAGAACCGCCCCGCCGGGTCGCACTTGCCGTCGTTCATCCGGATCGTGGACGTGTCGGCCAGGTCGCCGGTCAGGGCCGTCGCCCGGCCGTCCTCGTCCAGCTCCATGAAGCACGTCCCCGCGGCGATGATCCACCCGCCCAGGACGCGGGGGACGGCGGCGCCGATCGGGCGGTCGACCTCCAGCGAGCGCGGGTCGGTGAGCGTCTTGCCGTCGAAGCCGGCCAGCCACAGCCGCCCCGCCATGATGTCGACCCAGCCGAGCCGGTCTCCGTGCCAGAACGGCCCCTCGGCGTGCTCCACCCGAACCGGCGAACAGGGTTCCGCGGTGAGTTCCATGCTTCGGCTCCCAAGCGTGATGCGGCGATCATCGTCAATCTTCCACTACCCGCTCATCCACCGGGCAGCCCGGCTGTCCGAGTCGGTCCGCTGCCGCGGGACCGGCGCGGCTCATCGACCGGTGCGGGTCTCATCGACCGACGTACGACCTGGCCGGGGTGGCGGCGGTGAGTCGCCGGCCGGCAGACGTCCTGGACCGCCGGGCGGACACGGCAAGGATCATGACCGCACAGGCCGACACCCATCCGGCGAGAGCCGCGAGCGCACCGAGCGTCGAGCCGTCGGGGTGGATGAGGGCCTGTCCACGCTCCGCCTGCCACAGTGTCAGTCCGGTGAGCCCCGCGTAACCCGACGCCGCGGTGATCACGAGCGTCGCGCGGGTGGCGGTGCCCGCGAGCACCGAGAAACGGCGAGACAACATGCGCAGGCCGATCGCGATCAGCGGAAGCACCTGCAGGGCGTGCAGGCCGATGAAGTGCGCCACCCGCAGGTCACCCGAACCGGTCGCCCAGCCGGTCACCGGCATGCCGGAGCCCCCGTCCGGCGCGCCGACGCTGTGCGCGCCGATCGTGGACAGGTGCAGTCCTTCGGCAAGCCCGTGCGCCTGGTCCGGAGTGGGAGCCGTCATCAGGTAGCCGACGGACATGCCGGCGAGTGAGATGCCCAGTCCGAGGGCTATCGCCCATGTCATGGCCCGGTCCATCCGGCGCTGTACCACCAGGAGGATCCCCATTCCGAAGGTCAGCAGCCAGCCCAGGTAGGCCGCGCCGCCCATGATCATGAATACCGTCGCGTCGAAGGGGGTCGAGAAGTTGAAGTGGCTGCGGACACCGCGCGCCGCCTGGAAGGTGATAGCCGTGACCTCCGGCGTGACGAACCCGACCACGGCCAGGGTGCCCAGCCACCACAGCGTCCGCCGCCATCGCGGAGCCCGGCCGATCATCCAGGCCAATGTGATCGCGTACAACCCGAACGAGACCGCGAACTTGAACGGCTTGAGCCACACTCCCTGGCCGAGCAGCGTCCGCCCGTCGACCACGAGGCCGATCGCGCTGGCAACGGCCAGCACCGCCATCGCCGCCGCGCAGTAACCGAGCGGTCCGTGCCACGAAGACGCGGCCTTCCAAAGCCTCCGAGGCTGGGGCAGGGCACTCATGATGACTCCTTCGAATCGACTGAGTGCGATCCTGCTGGCCAGCGAAAACGTCGACCAGAGACGCGATCACGACCTCACCATGACCTCGTCACAAACCGGACGTCTCGCCTGTCGCCGCCGCGTGTGCGGGAGCCGTACGGTGCGGTCAGGACTCTCGCTCGACCACGCGGAAGCGCTCGGCGACCACGAGCGTGTCATCGCCGATGACGGGCGTTCGGCCGAGGAACTCGCTCACCCCATCGCTCCGGAAGAACTCCTCGTGGGCCGCGCGCCACTCCGCGACGTCGGCGTAACCGCGCCCCTCGGCCCGCGCGAAGTCGTCGTCGATCTCCTTGATGGGGACGACACGCACCTCGACGAGCTCGATCGTGACCGCCGGTCGCCCGTCCGAGTCGAGCACGGAGTACCGCTGACCGGTCCGCGGCACCGCCTCTCCGGCATGTTCATAGAGCTCGTGGAGACCGGTGAGCGCCGTCTTGTGACCGCTCAGGATCGCGGCCACACCCCGGTCGCGCTCCGGACCGGGGAAGGCGAGCTCCAGGGCCGGAAGATCGTCGTTTCCCATTGCGAGAGGCTAACGCCCTTGCCTGACCCCCTCGTTGGCCATCTGGCCAGTAAGATATTGTCCACTCTGCCAATAGGAGAATGATGACGCGACGACGGCGCACGCCCGAGCAGGCGCGGGAGGAGATCCTGGATGCCGCCACCGACCTCATCGCGCGACACGGCCCCGACGGCGTCGGGCTACGCCGGATCGCGGATGCGGTCGGCGTGACGCATGGTCTTGTAACCCACTACTTCGGCACCTACCGAGCACTGGTGCAGGCTGTCCTGCAGCGCGAGAACGAGCGGCAACGCGAACGCGTCCGAGAACGGATGCGGGCCGACAACGGAGTGCCTTACGCGGAGGGCATGACGAAGGTGCTCTTCGACACGCTTGCGGACGAGCGGTACGTCCGACTGTGGACTTGGTCCCAACTCCATGCCGATGACCTCGACTCCGCGTCGGCGAACCTGTCCGAGTTGGTCGACGCCATCGAAGACGGCGTCCGTAGCGTGCTACCCGAACCCCACGGGCCGGACCGGGCACGGATCGAGGCAGTCGTCCTCCTGGCCCTGTCCGGTGCGTACGGCTACGCACTCGGCCGGCGGTCCTGGCTCGCCGGCCTCGGACACGACCCGGACGATCCGCGCCACAACGAGGCGTTCCGCGCCGTCTTGTCGTCAGTACTCGCCACTCATCTCGCTGGAAAGTGACGCGATGACGCTCGCTGCGACACCGTGCGCCCGGCGTCTCCAGTCGGCTGACGTCGCTCACCGGTCCCAGGAGGCGGTCGCGGTGGCGGCGGTGTCCGGGTCGTCGGTGACCAGGATGAGCCGGTGGTCGTGGTCGGAGTAGAGCACCTCGATGTTCACCCCGGCCGTGGCGAGCGCCCGGGTGATCGCACCCAACTGGCCCGGCTTGTCCTGGTCGAGGCGCCGCGCGACCACCTTCCGGCAGGCAACGACCTTGATGCCGGCCTGCTCCAGCGCGGTGGTCGCCGCCTCGCCGTCGTGGAACAGGAAGTGCGCCACCCCGCGGCCGTCGACGCTCCAGGCGCCGCCGCCCTCCACACTGGCCCCCGCCGCGCCCAGCGCCTCGCCCATCTCCGCCAACGCGCCCGGCCGGTCGTCCAGTTCGATGGTCAGGTCGTACATCATCGTCTCCCTCAGCCGTGCACGCGGCGGCTGTCCGCCGGTGCCTGGTCACGGTCGTCCGGGCCGTAGTCCCGGACCACTTCCGCCATCCGCAGCCGGTACGTCGTGAAGAATCGGTGCCGGCCCAGCGCCTGCGCGCGCCGGTGCGCCCCCGTGTTCCGCCAGGCGGCGACGGCCTCCTCGTCCCGGAAGAACCCGAGGGCGAGATACTTGCCCGGCTCCGTCTCACTGGCGTACCGCTCGATCCCGTAGAACCCGTCGAGCTCGGGCAGCAACTCCCGAAGCCGGGCCGACTCGGCCAGATAGTCCTGGAAAGCGGCGTCGTCGTCCGGATCGAACCGGTACTCGAAGATCATTGCGATCACACGTCGACCGTAGAGCCGCGATACTTCCGCCCCGGTCGAATCATGCCCGCGGTGCCGCGCGATAGCGCTCGATGGTGGAAGTCTCCTCGATCACGCCTGTCTCTCCACCATCGCCCAGACGATCTTTCCGCCGACCACTTCGAACGCGCCGTATCGGCGGGCGCACTGCTTGACGATGGGAATCCCGCGCCCGGATTCATCGTGAGAGCCCGCCTGCTTCTGCCGGGGCAGGCCGTCTCCAGGGTCGTAGACGCACATGACGACGTACTTCCGTAGGGGGAATATCGAGATCTTGATCTCTTGGCCTGGCGCGGCCTTGATGGCGTTGGTGACCAGCTCGGAGATGATCAGCTCTCCGTCGTCGATCGCGTTCGGGCTACAGCCCGATCGGCCGAGGCTCGCGCGAGCGAACGCGCGGGCGGTCCTGGCCATTTCCGGTCGGCCCTTGATCGTTAGCCTCTCGGCGTTCTCCATCTCGATATTGATCTGGCTCATAATGATGGCTCCTGGTATTGCTTTGCGGATTCGTAGAGCCAGCGTGGACCTGGCGCGCTAACATCGCACTGTTTCGAGGAAACATCAGAAACATCCGGAAACGCAGGGGATCAAGAGATGGCCATGCGGTCGCAACCCGATCCAATGTCCTCGTTGTGGGCGGTAATCGCTCTTCAGGTGCGCTTTTACCGTGAGCGGGCGGGCTTCACGGGCACGCAGCTCGGCGAGCGGATCGGCTGTGTTCGATCGACTGTTTCGCGGATCGAGTCGAACGCTCTCAAACTCGATCCGAAACAAGCGGTTCTTGCGGACGAAGCCCTGCAAACCGGGGGTTTGTTCGCTGCCCTGGTCGTTCATGCCCTGCGGGAGCCGGACGGACACTGGAGCGCGGAACATCGCGACATCGAGGCGACGGCCTCGACGATCCGAATCTTCGAGGCCGTGGTCATTCCCGGTCTGCTCCAGACGCCGGAGTACGCGCGCGCACTCGTGCTCGCAGGCGGTGCCAGCGAGGAGGTGGCCCAAGCTGTCGTCGAGGAGCGCATGAACCGACAGGCCATCCTGTCGCGGAAGGATCCTCCCCTGTTGTGGGTGATCATCGCTGAGACGGTTCTCGAGTGGCCGGTCGGTGGCCCCGAGGTCATGCGTGGGCAGCTAGCGCGTCTGCTTCAGCTCGCGGACATGCCGAACGTCGGGATTCGGGTGATTCCGAAGTCGGCAGGGGCTTATATGGGGCTAGATGGTAGTTTCAAAGTGCTGTCCAACGCCACGGGTGACGTCGCCTATACGGAGTCACCAGAGGAAGGAAGGCTGGTCTATTCCCTTGGAGCGCGCCGGTATCTCGACCGTTACGACCGGATAGGGCTAAAGGCCCTCAATGATGCTCAGTCGAAAGAACTGATTCGTACGAAGATGGAGTTGTACCAGTGATCGAGCCGTACCGGAAGAGTAGCTACAGCGGCACTCAGCAGGGCAGCGACTGCGTCGAGGTCGGCGTCATCGGCCGGGACGAGGCGGGGACGGGCTGACGAACAGCCTCCGCCGAAGCGGACGCGACCACCCGGCCTCATGGATGCCGGACGGTCGGGCGGGCCTATCGTCTTCGTCTGTGACGACGGAGAAGGGGCTGTGGGCGGGCTTGCTGCTGGACGCGGTGGTCGGCGACCCGCGGCGGGGGCATCCGGTGGCGGCGTTCGGCCGGGCGGCGTCGGCGCTGGAGCGGCGGCTCTACGCCGACTCCCGGGCGCGTGGAGCCGTGTTCACAGGGATTTGTGTGCTCGGAGCCGCCGGCCTGGGCATCGCCGCCGACGCGGTCGTACGGAGCAGCGCCGCGCGCACCGGCCGTACGGGACGCCGACCGCGACGGGTCGACCCGGAACGGGCCGGCGGCCGGGCTCGGGTCGTGGTCACGGCGGTCTCTACCTGGGCGGTTCTCGGTGGGACGTCGCTGGGGCGGGAGGGGCTGGCGATGGCGGCCGCTCTGGAGGCGGGTGATGTCGAGGCGGCTCGGCGGCGGCTGCCGCACCTGTGCGGGCGGGACCCGAGCGCCCTGGACGCCAAGGAGTTGGCGCGGGCGACGGTCGAGTCGATCGCCGAGAACACCTCTGACGCCGCCGTCGCGCCGCTGTTCTGGGGATCGGTCTTCGGCGTGCCGGGGCTGCTCGCGTACCGGGCGGTCAACACACTGGACGCGATGGTCGGGCACCGCAGCCCTCGCTACCTGCGCTTCGGCTGGGCCGCTGCCCGTCTCGACGACGTGGCGAACTGGGCGCCCGCCCGGCTGACCGGGCTGCTCACGGTCGTCTGCGCGCCGCTCGTCGGCGGATCGCCGCGCGCGGCGTACGCGATCCTCCGCCGCGACGGTGCCGCCCATCCCAGCCCGAACGCCGGCCGCTGCGAGGCGGCGTTCGCCGGGGCGCTCGGCGTACGGCTCGGCGGCGTCAACGTGTACGGGAACCGCGTCGAGCACCGGCCCGAGCTTGGTGACGGCCGCGCGGCCGAACCGCATGACATCCGGCGTGCCGTCCGGCTGTCCCAGGTGGTCACGGTCGCCTCGGCCGTCGTCACGGTCGGCGCCCGTGCGGCGGTCAGGGCCGGGTGGCGGAGCCTGCGCCGCTGATGGCGGAGAGCCGTGCGGTGTGCCCGGGCAGGTGCTCCTCGGCCCGCATCCGGATGAGCCGGTCCCACGTCACCTCGGTGTCGGTGACCTGGCGGCCGGTGCGGTCGACGAGGCGGATCCGTACGGTTCGAGCGGCCGTCGCGTCCGGGATCCGGCCGACCAGGTTCGTGAGGGCCGCGCCGTTGCGGTGGACCAGCGCGACGCGTTCGGCGTGCGAGGTGGTCGCGATCAGTTCCGCGATCGCGGTCTCGTCCATCGCGGCGCGGTTGTCCACCACGACGTCCTCGCCGGAGAGGAGCCGTTCGGCCGCTCCGGCGAGCATCTCGTCGCTGATGGCGATGTGGGCCAGCGTCCAGTCGACGTCGGCTCGCGGCGTATCGACCGCCGAGGCCGCGGCGACCAGGTCGCGGTAGGCCAGAGTGAGGCGGGTCGTGTCCATTGTCGGTACTCCCTTTCAGCGGCCGGGCCGGCGCGCCAGGTACGGGGCGGCCAGGACGGTCAGGCACAGGGCGGCGGTGACGTAGGCGAAGTCCTGGACGGCGGTCAGCAGGCCGGTCGCCGTGGCGAGGAGGCCGACGCCGATCACCGGCACGCCGACGCCGAGGTAGATGACCACGAAGAAACCCGCCATGACCTCGGCGCGGCGCTCGGCGGGCGCCCCGTTGTTGACCAGGGTGAGGGAGCCGAGGAACACCAGTCCCTGCCCGGCTCCGGCCACGACGGTGGCGGTGAGGAGCAGGGGCAGGGACGCCACCGCTCCGGCGACGGCGAGCAGGACGAGCCCGGCGGCGAGCAGGGGCAGCCCGGCCGCCCGGACGGTGACCGGCCTCCGACCGTACGCGACGACCTGGGCGACGGCCGACGAACCGAGCATGAGGGCCACCGCGCCACCGCTGAGGGCGAGGTTCGCGCTTCGCGCCAGGGTGGCCACGTACGGCGGGACGAGTGTGAGGAACAGACCGATGACGGCGAAGGCCAGGAAGCCGGCGACACCGCTGGCGGCGAAGACCCGTCGCATGGCGGCCGGGATCCGGGGTCGTTGCGGTCGCCATCGGGCCGCCGCGCGTCCCGGGGGCAGTGCCGCCATCGCCACGGCCGCCGGAACCAGCAGGGCGATCTCCACGACGTACGGGAGCACCCGAGGGGCCGGAGCGTACTGCGCGAGCAGGCCCGACAGCAGTGGCCCCGCGCCGAGCCCGCCGACGGACGCGACGGTGGTGACGAGGGCGGCGCGGCGGCGGTCGCCGTTCGGTTCGAGCTCGGTCAGAACGGCGCTGAGCGCTCCGGACGCCGCGCCGAGGGCCACCCCCTGGGCGATGCGGGCGGCGAACAGCCAGGCCGTCCCGGTGGCGAGGGCGAAGACCAGGGCGCCGACGGCCGCCAGGCCCACGGCGGGGAGCAGGACCCGGCGGCGGCCGACGGCGTCCGACAGTGGTCCGGCGACCAGGAGCGACGGGATGAGAGCCGCGACATAGGCGGCGAAGATCAGGGTGACGACGAGCGGCGAGAACCCGAAGGCCCTTTGGTAGCCGCGGTAGAGCGGCGTGGGCAGGTTGGTGCCGGCCAGCAGGACCAGCAGTGTGTACGCGGCGCCCCGGAACCTCCATCCGGTCGCCCGCGCGGGTCGGTCCACGTGTAGCGCGCCACCGACGGTGTCGGCTGACATCGGATGCCTCCTCGAGACGATGACTGACCGACGGTCAGTCAATCCCAATGACCGACGTTCAGTCAACCGACTGAACGCTGGTCATTCAGATATGCTCAAGGCCGGCGGAGAAGGGGACGGACGCGATGGCGACGGGCGTACGGCGCAAGCGGGTGACGAAGAGCCACGACGACCGCCGGGAGGACATCCTCCGGGCGGGCCAGGAGGTGTTCGGCTCGATCGGCTTCAACGTCGCCACGATCGGCCACATCACCGACGCCGCCGAGATCGGCAAGGGCACCTTTTATCTGTACTTCGATTCCAAGGACCACCTGCTCGGCGCGCTCTGGGAGCGGTACGTCGACGCGATCGTCACCAAGACCCAGGACATCCTCGGTGAGGACCGCGGCTGGTGGCCGACGATCGACGGCCTCCTCGCCACGCTCATCGAGCACGCCGTCCGGAACGCCGAGCTGCACCGCGTCGTCTACGGCTCGGCGAACGCCACCGCCCTGGAGATCTGCAAGCGCGCCAACCAGCGCGTCATCGACCTGATCTGCGGCTACGTCGCCGAGGGCGCCGAGGCGGGAGCGTTCGAGGCCCGCGATCCGGCCATGGCGTTCCGCATGGTCTACCACGCGGCCGACGGCCTGCTCGACGACCTGATCGCCCCAGGCACACCGATCGACGTCCGGGAGGTCACCGCCGCGGTGCAGGAGCTCACGCACCGGGCCCTCGGCGCCTCCTAAGATCCCGTCGCCGTCACCCGGCCGTGTGCGCGAGGACGGCGGCGGCCAACTCCTCGTGCACCTCAAGCGGCAGCGTGTGCCCCATGCCCGCCACGATCAGCAGCCGCGCCCCTGAAATCTGCTCGGCGATGATCGCGCCGTGGCCCGGCTTGGCCGGCTCGTGGCTGCCCTCGATGACCAGCGTGGGCGCCTTCACCTGGTGCAGCACGCCCACCGGCTCGAAGTCGGGCTTGGCCATCGCGGCCAGCCGGTGGTTGGCCACCGCCGGCAGGTCGCGGGCCCGATCGTAGATCCGCTCCTGCAGCCGGCGCGCCGCGTCCTCGTCGAACGGCAGCCCGGTGCCGTGCAGCACACGCTGCTCGGCGATCATGCCGTCGATCCGCGCGCGCCGGTCCTCCGGTGGCGGGGCGGCCATCAGCGCGCGGTAGAAGGCCACGAACTCCGGCGCCGGCTCGGGCAGGCTCCCCTCGGACTGCGGCTGCCCCATCAGGGCCCGCACGAGCACCTGACCCTCGCCGCCGCCGAGCGGTGAGGAGGCGATGACGGTCAGCGAGCGCACCCGCTCCGGCCGCTCCACGGCGACGAACTGGCCGAGCAGCCCGCCCGCCGAGTGGCAGACCAGGTGCGCGCTCTCCAGGCCGTGGGCGTCCAGCACGCGGTACACGTCGTTCTTGATGTCGTCCCAGGTGTACGGCTCCGCCGCGAAGTCGACGGTGCCCGACATCCCGGTGTCACGGTGGTCGTACCGGATCACCCGGCGGCCTCCGGCGGTCAGGCGGCCGACGAACTCGTCCGGCCACAGGATGCCCTGCGACATCGAACCCATGATCAACAGGATCGGCGCGTCCGTCTCGGCGCCGAACTCTTCGCTCCAGATGTTCACGTTCTGCATGTCTCAGAGCATGTCGTCTTCGGCTACGGGCGCCTTCTGTAGAACTACTAGCCGCGCCAGTTCCGTACGGGAGCCGATGCCCAGCTTCGGATAGATCTTGTACAGGTGGTATTCGACCGTGCGCGGGCTCAGGAAGAGCCGGGCGGCGATCTGCTTGCTCGACAACCCGTCGGCGACCAGGCCCGCGATGCGCAGCTCCTGCGGGGTCAGCGCGTCGAGCACGGCCGCGGGCGGAGCCTGCCCGCTCTCGCCCGCCGCCCGCAGCTCGTCCTGCGCGCGCCGCGCCCACGGCCGGGCACCGGCCCGTTCGAACGTCTCCCACGCCATCCGCAGATGCGCCCGCGCCTCGCCCGGCCGCTGCCCGCGGCGCAGGCGCTCACCCAGCAGCAGGGCGGTCCTGGCCGCCTCGAACGGGTTGGTGTGGAGCCGCAGCGCCTCGCCGAAGGCGTCCTCGGACGAGTGGGCCAGGCCCCGGCAACGGGCCAGCAGCGCGCGCGACTCGGCCGTCGCCGCGTGCGCCGACCATCGCTCATACGCGGCCAGCGTCGTACGCGCGCCCTCCTCGTCGCCCGCGCCCACGGCGGCCTCGACGCGGTCCGGCGCGCTCCGCCACACCACGGTCGGATGCCCGGCGCCCGGCCCCGCCGCCGCGATGGCCGTGAAACGGTCGTGCGCCGCCGCGTAGCGGCCCAGGCACAGGTCGAGCAGCGCCAGCGCGTACGCGGCCACTCCCGCTTGCAAACCCACCCGATGCGGTACGGCGATGGCCAGCGCCTCGCGGGCCTGGCGCTCGCAGGCCTCCTCCTCGCCCCGCAGCGCCGCCAGCGCCGCCAGGTTGGCCAGGTGCGCGGCCACCGTGTTCTCATACCCGGCCTCCCGGGCCAGCGCCAGACCCTCCTCGGAGATGGCCTGGCTGCGTGCCAGCCGCCCGGCGATGCGCTCGGCGGTCGCCACGAACTCCAGCACGACGGGCAGTTGCCCGGTCATACCCGACACCCTGGCCACCCGGCCGGCCCGTCCGGCCATCTCGGTGGCCAGGTCCGACTCGCCCAGAGTGCTGGCCGCGGCCGTCGCCCACAGGTACCCCGCCGCGTCCTCCAGCTCGCCGGCCCGCGCCAGCGCCCGCCGCAGCAGGCCCGGCCCGGCGGCGTCGCCGTCCAACGTCAGGCCGATCCCGGCCACCACGTCCCGCAAGAAACTCTCGGGGTGCGCCGCCGCCCTCCGGCCGAGCTCGACGATGGCCGCCGTGTCACCGACGAATGAGGCCGCCTCCACGGCGTCGGCCAGCATGTCGAGGCTGTCGCCCGCCGCCAGGATCCGTACGGCCTCGGCGGCGTTGCCCGAGTTCAGCTCGAACCGGCCCCGGAGCTGGGCGATCTCCATGGCGAGGGTGGCGTCCGCGTCGGCCCGTTCGCGCGCCTCGGCCAGCAGCGACTCCGCCTGTCCCGGGCGGCCGCCGAGCCAGGCCGCGACGGCGGCGTCCTTCAGGCGGACGGCACGGGCGCGCGGCTCGGGGGTCAGCTCGGCGGCCCTGGTCAGGGCCGTGGCGGCGGCGCCGTACCCGCCGCGGTCGCGCGCCCGCTCCGCGGCGGCCACCAGCGCGGCGGCGACCTGCTCGTCCTGGCCCAGGGCGGCTCCGGCCAGGTGCCAGGCGCGGCGATCATCCGCGGTCAGCTCCGCCAGGACGGCGTGCACGCGGCGGACGTCGGCGGGAGCGGCCGCCTCGTGCACCGCGGACCGGATGAGCGGATGACGGAAGCGCACGCTCGTGCCCGACACCCCGGCCAGCCCGGCCCCTTCCAGCTCGGCCAACGCCACCCGCCCAGCGGTGTTCTCGGCGGGCCGTATCGCCTCCTCGGCGAACAACCGGTCGGTGGCGCGCAGGACCTGGCCGAGGTCGGCCTCCACGGCGGCGACCAGGGCGACCAGCCGGGCAGGGGCGGACAACGCGGCCACCCGATCGCCGAAGAGCCGGGCGCCACCGGGCAACGGTTCAGGCAGGGGTTCGCGCCCGGCGAGCTGCGCGGGCGTCAGGCGGGCGGCGATCTCGCCCAGGGCGAGCGGATTCGCGCGGGTCAGCGTGACGAGCTCCCGCGCCACATGAGCGGGCAGCACACCGTGGCGGGACTCCAGCAGCTCGGCCGCCGCGGACTCGGGCAGGCCACGCACGTCCACTGTCAGCGGCACGCCCTTGACCGGAACGTCCCCGCGCACGGCGAACAACATCGCGATCCGTTCCGTCCCCAGCCGCCTGGCGGCGAACAGCAGCGCGTCGGCCGAGGCCCGGTCCACCCACTGGAAGTCGTCGACCACGCAGATCAGCCCGTCCGGCGCGGCTGCCTCGGCCAGCAGCGAGAGCACGCCGGCGCCCAGCAGGAACCGATCCCCGGCACTGCCCGCGGCAAGCCCCAGGGCCGTACTCACAGCGTCGCGCTGCGGTTCGGGCAGCGCGTCGAGCGAGGCGGTCACCGGCCACAGCACCTGGTGCAGCGCCGCGAACGCGAGGTCGGACTCGGACTCGACGCCGGTAGTCCGGAGCACACGCATCGCGCCGCCTCGCGCGGCCGCCGCGTCGAGCAGGGCGGTCTTGCCCGCGCCCGCCTCGCCCCGCAACACCACCGCGCCGCCGGAGCCGTCGCGGGCCCGCCCGATCACCTCGTCGAGTGCACTGATCTCCGCAGATCTGCCGTAAAGCACGAGCATCCACTGTAGGAGGCCGTCACGCACCGGCTCCGGCCGCCCGCCGCCCGGCTGCTACCGTCGGCGTCCGTGGGCAATGGGATGCTGCTGGTCGCGGGGACGACGTCGGATGCGGGCAAGAGCATCCTCACGGCGGGGATCTGCCGGTGGCTCGCCCGGCAGGGCGTCAAGGTCGCCCCGTTCAAGGCGCAGAACATGTCGCTCAACTCGATGGTCACCGCCGACGGCGCGGAGATCGGGCGGGCACAGGCCATGCAGGCCGCCGCCGCCCGGGTCGAGCCCACCGCCCACATGAACCCGGTGCTCCTCAAGCCCGGCAGCGACCGGCGCAGCCAGGTGGTCGTGCTCGGCCACCCGATCGCCGAGGTCGACGCCATGGGGTACGCCGAGCACAAGCGGCGCCTCCGCGAGGTGGTCCTCGCCAGCCTCGCCGAGCTGCGCGCGCGGTACGACGTGGTGATCTGCGAGGGCGCGGGCAGCCCCGCCGAGATCAACCTGCGCGCCGGCGACCTCGCGAACATGGGCCTCGCGCGCGCCGCCGGGTCCCCGGACGGCCCCGGCATGCCGGTGATCGTCGTCGGGGACATCGACCGGGGCGGGGTGTTCGCCGCGCTGTACGGGACGGTCGGCCTGCTGGAACCGGAGGACCAGCGGCTGATCGCCGGATTCGTCATCAACAAGTTCCGGGGCGCGCCGGAGCTGCTGGCCCCCGGCCTCGCACAGATCACCGCCCTGACCGGCCGGCCGGTGTACGGCGTGCTGCCCTGGCTCGGCGGGCTCTGGCTCGACGTGGAGGACTCCCTCGCCCTGGACGCGCGTCCCCCGACCCGTCCGGCGGTCGCGGGGGAGACGCTGCGGGTCGCGGTCGCCCGGCTGCCGCGCATCTCGAACTTCACCGACCTGGACGCCCTGTCCGCCGAGCCCGGCGTGAGCGTACGGTTCGCGACCACGCCCGGCGAACTGGCCGACGCCGACCTCGTCGTACTGCCCGGATCCCGGGCCACGGTCGCCGACCTGGCCTGGCTGCACGAACACGGACTGGCCGCCGAGGTCGTACGACGGGCGCGGGCCGGCCGCCCGGTGCTCGGGATCTGCGGCGGCTACCAGATGCTGGCCCGCGAGATCCTCGACGACATCGAGTCGATGGCAGGACCGGTGGCGGGCCTGGGGCTGCTGCCTGTGCGCGTGGAGTTCGCCCCCGACAAGACCCTGCGCAGGCCCAGCGGCACCGCCTACGGCGAGCCGGTCCACGCGTACGAGATCCACCACGGCGTGGCCGCCGTCGAGGGCGGGGAACCGTTCCTCGACGGCTGCCGTGTCGGGGCGGTCTGGGGCACGACCTGGCACGGCGCGCTGGAGAACGACGGCTTCCGCCGCGCCTTCCTCGCCGACGTCGCCCGGGTCGCGGGCCGCGAGTTCACCCCGGCCCCGGACACCGACTTCGCCGCGCTGCGGGAGGCGCAGCTCGACGCGCTCGGCGACCTGGTGGAGCAGCACCTCGACACCGACGCCCTGTGGCGTCTCATCGAGACCGGCGCCCCGAGGGACCTGCCGATCGTGCCACCGGGCGGCGCCGGGTCGTGAGCGGGTACGGGCGGGGAGGAGTCGGCTCATGAGTGAGCGGAGCGAGCGAATCGTAAGCATGGCGCGCCGGGTCACTCCTCCGACGAAGGAGGGCGCATGAGCGGGTTCGCGGCGGGCGAGGAGCGCTGGCGGGCGGGACTGGGGTCGCTCCGGCAGACGGTTCGCCAGGAGCTGGTGGCGCGGCAGCTCGCCGAGCACCTTCCGGACGCGCCGCCCCGGCGCGTCCTCGACCTCGGCTGCGGCCAGGGAACGCAGATCCTCCGGCTCGCCCGCCGCGGCCACGCTGTGACCGGGCTTGATGCTTCGTCCGCGTTGCTCGGCGACCTCACGACCGCGCTGGACGCCGAACCGGCCGCCGTACGGGAGCGCGTCCGCGTCGTCCAGGGAGACGTGACGCGGGCCGCCGAGTTGTGCGGGACGGCGGTCTTCGACGTCGTCCTCTGCCACGGCGTTCTCATGTACTTCGCCGACCCGGGCCCGCTCCTCGAGGCCGTCGCGGCCGTCGCCGCTCCGGGCGCGCTGGTGTCCCTCCTGGCCCGCAACGGTGACGCCTTGGCCATGCGGCCCGGCCTGTTCGGCGACTGGCCGGCCGCCGCGGCGGCCTTCGACGGCACGTCCTACCGCAACCGGATCGGCGTCGAGGCCCGCGCGGACCGGCTCGCCGACCTGACGGCCGCGCTCGCCGAGCGCGGCCTGTCCGTGCCCGCCTGGTACGGCGTCCGCGTCTTCACCGACACCGCGGCCGACGACGCCCCCGTACCCGAGGACCTCGACGCGTTGCTCGCCGCCGAGGAACGCGCCGGCCGCACCGACCCGTACCGCAGAGTCGCCGCACTCCTCCACGTCATCGCCCGGCGGCCACCGCGCGACTGAGGGCCGGCCACGGCCTGGCGGGCGTCAGGTCTCCTGGCGTGAGGTGGCGGCCAGGGAGCCGAGGAGGGCGAGGGCCTGGCTGCTCGCCGATGCCGGTTCCGCGTGGTAGACGACGAGTTCCTGCCCGGGGCTGGAGCGGACGTCGAACGTCTGCATGGTCAACGTCAGTTCTCCGACGTCGCGGTGGTCGAAGCGTTTGCGGTCGAGCGCCTTGCCACGGGCGTCGTGGTGGGCCCACAGTTCGGCGAACTCCGGGCTCTGGTCGAGCAGCTCGGTGAGCACCCGCCGGATTCGCGGGTCGTGCGGAGCCTTGCCGTAGTTGAGGCGAAAGCCGGCCACCGAGTTTCGCGCGACGTCGTGCCAGTCCCGGTAGAAGGCTCGCGCGGCCGGGTCGGTGAACACCACGTGCATGAGGTTGCGTGAGTGCGCCCAGTCGTGGAAGAGGGCGTCGGCGATCGCGTTCGAGGCGAGCACGTCGTAGGCGCGGTTGTAGACGATGGCGGGGTTGTCCGGCCAGGCGGTCATGAGCTGCAGCAGGCTCGGGTCGACGCGTTCGTGGACGGCGGTGGCTCGGGCGCGGGGGCTGAGCCCGGCCAGGCGGAACAGGTGTTCGCGGCCGTCCTCGTCGAGGCGCAGGGCGGCGGCCAAGGCGTCGATCACCTGCGCCGAAGGCGTGCGTTCGCGGCCTTGCTCGAGACGGATGTAGTAGTCGACGCTGACGCCGGCCAGCAACGCCACCTCTTCGCGCCGCAGACCGGGGACCCGCCGGTGGCCGACGCTCGGCAGATCGGCCTCGCCCGGCGTGACCTGGGCCCGCCGGGCGCGCAGATAGGCGCCGAGATCGGAGCGTGTCATACCGGCCATCGTATGAGCGTCCGCCGGTCACTTGGTGGGTGCGGTACTCCCAGGAAGACGGCGCCCTTCTTCAGCCGTACGGCACCGGCCATCGTCGAAGTCATGCCGACGAACCAGGATGAAACACCGCTCGACCACAAGGTCGTCCTCGTCACGGGTGCCAGCAGCGGTATCGGTGAGGCCGTCGCCGCCCGCCTCGCACGTCAGGGACACCACGTGTTCGCGGGCGCACGGCGGACCGACCGCCTGCGGGCGCTCGCCGAACGCACCGCGGAGGCGACCTCGCGCTCCGGGGGAACCCTGCATCCCGTCCCGCTCGACGTGACCAAGCGCGCCGACGTCGAGGACTTCGTCGAGTTCGCGCGGGACCGCGCCGGGCAGATCGACGTCTTCGTCAACAACGCGGGGGTCATGCCGCTGTCGCGGCTCGACTCCCTGCTGGTCGAGGAGTGGGACCGGATGATCGACGTGAACGTCCGGGGCCTGCTGTACGGGATCGCCGCGGCCCTGCCTCATTTCACCGCGCAGCGATCGGGTCACTTCGTCACGATCGCGAGCATCGGTGCGCACCAGGTGGTGCCCACCAGCGCCGTCTACTCCGGTACCAAGTACGCCGCCTGGGCGATTACCGAGGGCCTGCGGCAGGAGAGCGATCCCTCGATCCGGGTCACGACCATCTCTCCCGGGGTGGTCACCTCCGAGCTCGCGGACTCCATCACCGAACGCGGAGCCGCCGAGGCCATGCGCACCTACCGGGCGCACGCGATCGAGCCGGACGCCATCGCCGAGGCCGTGTCGTACGCCCTCGCGCAGCCGGTCGGCGTCGACGTCAACGAGATCGTCGTACGGCCGGGCTCGCCAACGCTGAAGGAAGAAAGCCATGACCATCACTCCGACCACCTGGGATCTCACCGGACGGGTCGCCGTCGTCACCGGCGCCGCACGGGGCATCGGCCGTGCGACGGCCACCCTGCTGCGCGCCCGCGGCGCCCGGCTCGTCGTCACCGACCGCTCCGACGCGGTCCAGGAGCTCGCCGCGGAGGACCCCGGCAACGTGGCCGCGCTGGTCGGTGACGTCGCCGACGAGGACCTCGCGCGCTCGACCATGCGGCTGGCCGTCGACCGGTTCGGCCGCCTCGACATCCTCGTCAACAACGCGGGCCGTACCCTGAACAAGCCGATCACCGAGACCACCGTCGAGGACTTCGAGGGCATCCTGCGCGTCAACGCCGGCGGCAACTTCGTCCAGGCACGTGAGGCCTTCCGCGTCATGGAGGCCGGTGGCGGCGGCGCGATCGTGTCGATCGCCTCGATCTCATCGGTCGTCGCCTTCGAGACGCAGACGGCCTACGCCGCGTCGAAGGGCGCAATCGCCCAGATCACCCGCGTGCTCGCCGTCGAGGGCGGCCCGAAGGGCATCCGCTCCAACGCGGTCCTCCCCGGGGTGATCGACACCGACATCATGGAAGGCGTCGTCGAGAACGGCCGCGAGATGCTCGCCTCGTTCGGCGAGGCTCACCCGATCGGCCGGATCGGGCGTCCGGAAGAGGTCGCCGAGGCCGTCGCGTTCCTCGCGTCCGACGCGGCGAGCTTCATCACCGGCGCGCTCGTCGCCGTCGACGGCGGATGGACCGCCCAGTGAGCGGGCCCGTCTTCGTCGTCGGCGCGGGCCCGGGCATCGGGGCCTCCGTCGCCCGCCGTTTCGCCCGGGAGGGCCACCCGACCGGACTCATCGCCCGCGGTCGGGCGCGCCTCGACGCCATCGTCGACGACCTGCGCGGCAGCGGCCACCAGGCCATCGCCACCACCGGTGACATCACCGACCCCGACGACATCACCCGAGCGCTCGACGAACTGACGTCCGCCCTCGGGGTTCCCGAGGTCGTCTGCTTCAGCCCGCTCGCCGACATAGCCCTCATCCGGCCCGTCCTCGACACCACGGCCGGAGACGTGAAGGACGCCCTGGCCCTCACGGTCGTGGGCGCCGTCGCCGTCGCCCAGGCCGTCCTGCCGGGGATGCTGGAACGCGGCTCCGGCACGCTGCTGTTCACCACCGGCGGCGCCGCCGTACGACCCAGCCCGGAGCGCACCGTGAGCGCCGTCGTCTACGCCGGGCTGAACGGCTACCTCGACCTGCTCGCACAGACGCTGCCGCAACGAGGGATCCACGTCGGCCGCATCACCATCGTCGGCGCCGTGGGGCCGGGACTCACCCACGAACCCGACGACATCGCCGAACATCTCTGGCGCCACCACGACTCACCGGCGGAAACGGTGACAGTCGTGACCTGACCTCTACGAGACGTCGACGGCGCGGCTCTGGCAGCGCCTGTACGAACGGCCCGGGTTCCCCACGCTGGAGGACTCCCTCACCGGCGTGTTGGGGCCCACACCACGGGATGGCGGTGCCGCGGGGGTGCTCAGCCGCCCGCGGCCCGGCGTACGGCGGTCTCGATGACATCGAGGCCGGCAGCGGCGTCCTCGAGGGTGACCGGGGGCGGCCCGTCGCCGCGGACCGCCGCCGCGACGGCCGGATAGAAGTCCTGGTAGCGGCCCGGGTCGGTCGGTTCGGGTCGGGTGTCGCCGGGGGTTCCGACCGTTCCGTACGCCTCCGGGGGCGTCACTCCGTACTCCGGTTCCGCAGGTGTGAGCCCGGCGCGGAGCTGGTCCTCCTGGACGTCCAGGCCGTAGGTGACGTACGCGGCGCGGTCGCCCAGCACCCGGAACCGGGGGCCGAGGTCCGCGCTGATCGCGCTCATCCACAGGTGGGACCGGACCCCGTTCTCATGCGTGAGGGCCACGAACGCGTCGTCGACCGCCTCCGCGCCGGGCCGCCGTACGTCCAGCTCGGCGTGGGCGTCGACGGGCGGGCCGAACAGCGTGACGGCCTGGTCGATCAGGTGGGCGCCGAGGTCGTACAGGACACCGCCGCCGGCGGCCGGGTCGGCGGTCTCCTTCCAGCCCGGCTTGATCTGCGGGCGCCAGCGCGTGAACCGCGACTCGAACCGCAGCACCCGGCCGAGCGTCCCGTCACCGATCAGCCGGGCGGCGGTCCGGAAATCGCCGTCCCAGCGGCGGTTGTGAAACGGCACGACCAGGGGGCCGCCGGCCAGCGACCGGGCCTCGGCGGCCGTGGCCGCGATCGGCTTGTCGACCACGACGGGGAGGCCCGCGTCTAGCGCCGCGCGGGCCAGGGGGACGTGCGTGCGGTTCGGCGTCGTCACCACGACCAGGTCGTATCCGCCGGACCATATGTCGTCGGGTGCGTCGAGGAGCTCGGTGCCGGCGTACCGGTCACTTACGGCGGTCCGGCGCTCCGGGTCACGGGTCACGACGGCCGCCAGCTCCAGGCCGGGGGCGGCGGCGATCAGCGGAGCGTGAAAGACCGCACCTCCGGTTCCATACCCGATCAGAGCGACACGCAGATTGTCCACAGATGGCCTCCTTAGAGACCATTTGATCACGCTGCGGGTCTGTCCCGGCACGATGGATCGGCTTAGTCTCCGATTGTGCGTACGCCCGACCCGTCCGCGGCCGCGAATCTCGCCGAGTCGCTGAGCCAATGGACACTCGCTTTCGGCTGGTGGGACCGGGTCGCGTTCCTGTGCGGTGACGACGACTTCACCCACGGGGAGGTGCATCTCGGGGCGGGTCGCGCGGCGGGCGTGTTCCAGGAGCGCGGGGTACGGCCGGGCGACCGGGTGGTGATCGCGCTGCCCGGGTCGATGGAGTTCGTGTGGGCGTTCCTTGGAGCGGTGCGCATCGGGGCGATCGCGCTGCTCACCGACCCGGAGGCATCGGCCCTCCCGCCGGGAGAGGTCGCGGTCTGCGCACTCGGCAGGCACGAGCACGTCATCACGCCCGCCGAACTGGTCGCCGCGATGTCCCGCACGCGGACGCCGCCGGCGCACCCGGTGCACCCGGGCACACCGGCCTTCGCCCAGTACGGCGCGCTGTACGCGCACGGCGACCCGGAGGCGTCGTTCCTGGCGATGGAGCCGTTCGGCCTGCGGGAGAACGACGTGCTGTTCTCCGTGCCGAAGACGTACGACCCGGTGGGGCTGCGCAACACCGTCTTCCTGCCCCTGTACTCCGGGGCGAGCGCGGTGCTCGACTCCGGCCGTCGTTCGGTCACCGGGGTGGCCGAGCGGGTGCGCCGCCACCGCGCGAGCGTCCTGCTCTCGACGTCGGCGTTCCTGGCGAGGCTCGCCGCGGAGGGGTCCCGCGAGCCGTTCTGGCCGCTGCGCATGGCGGTGTCCCAGGGCGCACCCCCGCCGGTGCACGCCGAGGAGTGGCTCGGCTGCCCCGTCCTGACCCCGTGACCTGCGGTCA
Organism: Actinoallomurus acanthiterrae; assembly: GCF_054775715.1. Taxonomy (NCBI): domain Bacteria; kingdom Bacillati; phylum Actinomycetota; class Actinomycetes; order Streptosporangiales; family Thermomonosporaceae; genus Actinoallomurus; species Actinoallomurus acanthiterrae. Next base: position 2,850,757 of record NZ_BAAHCO010000001.1, read on the forward strand.
GGACGCCGAGCCCGCGTAGGTGCCGAAGCTCCAGAAGACGCCTTCGGGGTCCCGGACGGTGAACCCGCGCGACCCGTAGTCCTCGTCGCGCAGGCCCTGAACGACGGTCGCCCCCGCCGCCACCGCCCGTTCGTACAGCGCGTCGGGCTCGTCGATCACGACGTACACCGATCCCGTGCCGGGCGGCAGGTCGGCGATCGCGCTGTCGGTGCGGGTGGCGCTGCCGAGCATGATGCCGCCGCCTCCCGGCGCGCGGAGCTCGGCGTGCTCGACCCGGCCTTCGTTCTCGTAGACGGCGACCTCCTCGAACCCGAAGGCGTCGACGAGGAACCGGATCGCGGCGTGGGCGTCCTTATAGCGGAGTGCGGGCCAGATTCGTGTTTCGCTCATGCCCTCATCGTTCCCGTGGAGCGTCCTCGTCGCCTTGGACGAATGGGAGCTCCTCGTCGGCCAGCCACAGCGACGGGGGACACCCGGCCAGGTCGTTCCAATCGCGGGCCAGGTGAGCCTGGTCGTAGTAGCCGCAGGCGGCCGCGACGTCCGCGAGCGGCGGGCGGCCGGGCCGCTGGAGCAGCTGTTTGGACCGCTCGAACCGCATCACGCGGGCGGCCTCCTTGGGCCGCAGGCCGTACTCCGCGGCGAACCGCTCGCCCAGGTGCCGCCGGCTCCAGCCCACCTCGCGCGCCAGGTCGGCGATCCGTACGGTCCCGTCGGTCTCGGCGAGCCGCTGCCAGGCGTACGCGATTTCGGGCGCCGGTCCCGGCAGCCGGCCGATGCCGCGCGACAGCACGTCCTCGACTACGGCGAATCGTCCCCGCCAGGTCGTGGCCTCGGTGAGGCGTTCGACCAGTTCCCCGGCCCGCGGGCCGATCAGGTCGTCGAGGGACAGGACGGCCCCGCCGATCGCGCCGGCGGGCAGCCCGAACAGGGAACGCGCCCCCTCCGGCGTGAGGTCGAGCTGGATCCCGGCCAGGTCACCGTCGTGCGCGATGGTCACCGGCCAGGTGTGCATGCCTCCCACGAGGGCCATGAAGGCGGTCGGCGTCCGGTCCGCGCCGACGAGCGTACGGGTCGGTGCGTCCAGGCCGAGGACCACGGTCAGGTGCCGGGACGGGAGCCCCCGATGCGTCCCCGGGGCGAAGCCCTCGTACCGGTAACCGACGCAGCGTGCCACCGACGGCGCGAGCCGCACCGACGGCCGTACGCGGGCCGTCTGACTGACGGTAGCGGCACTCCCCATGGCCTCCACGGTACGCGGCGGCCCTCGCCGACCGGCGGGCCGCGGAGGGTGCGGAGGGTGCGGAGGGTCTGCGTGTATCAAAGTATTACCAGCTCGCGTCGACCTGGTAATACTTTGATACATGGCCGATGCCTCTCCTGTAGGTACGTGACTATGCCGACGTATGGCGACTCGCGGGAAGCAACGCCTTCTCCGGTGCCGGGCTGCATGACGCGGTGACCAAAGCGGCACATCACCGAGGAGTGAAACCACGACCGCTCTCCGAAAGCATCAGGTCACTCATCGATCTTCGAGGACGTATCTACCGTGAATGGCGGAGGAGGCTGGGTCCGGACGGTGACGCGTATCCGGACGACTTCGCCGAGGTCGTCGCGGAGGTGACCGCGTTCGCCGATCCGCTGCTGGCCGGGCAGATCGTGGGGGCGGACTGGGATCCCGTCGCCAGGTCCTGGCGGAGATGAGGAGAGAGCCGCGGGGCGCGGCAGCCGTGCGGGTGCGCCGGGTGTTCCGGTGACCTGGGGCGGTGCGGGGTCGGGGGCGTCCTCGTAGACTGGGCGCGCGACGGCGAAGGGAAGGAACCCGGTGGGAATCCGGGGCTGTCCCGCAACTGTGACCAGGTAGCGAACCCGCGCGTACGGCCACGGCGACCAGCTGGAAGGCCGCGGGGGAGCGGTGACCTGGGAGTCAGGAGACTTCCCGCTGTCGGTGACCTTTTACCCGAGCCGGGGCGAGGACCCCCGAGGGAAGGAACGACGCGTGCGTGTCCTGCTGCTCTCAACGGCCGATACCGAACTCCTGTCGGCCCGCTCCGCGAACGCCGGATATGTGACCGGCAACCCGTCCCGGCTGGACGTCGCCGATCTCGACGGGCTCTGTGAGGGCGCCGATGTCGTGGTGGTCCGGCTGCTCGGCGGGCTGAAGACCTGGCAGGAGGGCGTGGCGGATCTGCGTCGCCGGGGCCTGCCGCTGATCGCGTTGGGCGGGGAGGCCGCTCCGGACGCCGAGCTGATGGCGCTGTCGACGGTGCCCGCCGGCGTCGCCGCCGAGGCGCTGGACTATCTGCGCGAGGGCGGTGTGGACAACCTGCGGGAGCTGGCCCGCTTCCTGTCCGACACCGTGCTGCTCACGGGTGAGGGCTTCGAGCCGCCGCAGCGGATGCCGGCGTACGGCGTGCATCAGACCGGTGTCGAGCCGAAGGACGGCCGGCCGACCGTCGGTGTCGTCTTCTACCGGGCGCACGAGCTGTCCGGCAACACCGCGTTCGTGGACACGCTGTGCGAGCGGATCGTGGAGCTGGGCGCGAACGCGCTGCCCGTCTTCTGCGGCTCCCTGCGTTCCGCCGACGAAGAGCTCCTAGAACTGCTGGGCCGGGCGGACGCCCTCGTCGTCACCGTGCTCGCCGCGGGCGGGGCCGTGGCCGCGGACGCGTCGGCGGGCGGCGACGAGGACGCGTGGGACGCCGGGGCGCTGGCCGCCCTGGACGTTCCCGTCATCCAGGGGCTGTGCCTGACGACGTCCCGTGCCACCTGGGAGGCGTCGGACGCCGCGCTGTCCCCGATGGACGCCGCGATGCAGGTCGCGATCCCCGAGTTCGACGGCAGGCTGATCTCGGTGCCGTTCTCCTTCAAGGAGGAGGGGCCGGACGGCATCCCCGTGTACGCCGCCGACCCGGAGCGGGCCGCGCGCGTCGCCGGGATCGCCGTCCGCCAGGCACGCCTCGGGCACACGCCGGTCGCCGAGCGCAGGCTCGCGATCGTGCTGTCGTCGTACCCGACCAAGCACGCCCGCGTCGGCAACGCCGTCGGCCTGGACACGCCCGTCTCGGCGGTCCGCCTGCTCGCGGCGCTGCGCGAGGCCGGCTGACGACGTCGGCGAACACCCCACCGACGGGGACACACTGATCCACTCGCTGATCGCGGCGGGCGGCCACGACGTCGAGTGGCTGACCGAGGAGCAGCTGCGTGCCGCGCCAGCCCGGGTGCCCCTGAAGGACTACGAGCGCTGGTTCACCGCGCTGCCGGAGTCGCTGCGCGAGGGCATGCGGGAGCACTGGGGCGAGCCGCCGGGCGAGCTGTACACCGACAACGACGAGATCGTGCTGGCGTCGCTGCAGTTCGGGAACGTCGTGCTCATGATCCAGCCGCCGCGCGGGTTCGGGGAGAACCCGGTGGCGATCTACCACGACCCCGATCTGCCGCCCTCGCACCACTACCTTGCGGCGTACCGCTGGCTGGACGAGGTGTTCGGCGCCGACGCGGTGATCCACCTCGGTAAGCACGGCACGCTCGAGTGGCTGCCCGGCAAGGGACTCGGGCTGTCGGACGAATGCGCTCCGGACGCGGTCCTCGGCGACCTGCCGCTCGTCTACCCGTTCATCGTCAACGACCCGGGCGAGGGCACCCAGGCGAAACGGCGCGGCCACGCTGTGGTCGTCGACCATCTGGTGCCGCCGATGGCGCGCGCCGACACGTACGGGGACCTGGCCAAGCTCGAACAGCTCCTCGACGAGTACGCCACCGTCCAGGCGATGGACCCGGCGAAGCTGCCCACCGTGCGCGCCCAGATCTGGACGCTGGTGAAGGCCGCCGAGCTCCACCACGACCTGCACGTCAGCGACGAGCCGGGCGAGGGCGACTTCGACGACTTCGTCCTGCACATCGACGGCTACCTCTGCGAGATCAAGGACGTCCAGATCCGCGACGGCCTGCACATCCTCGGCCAGGCTCCGGAGGCGGAGCAGCGCGTCAACCTGGTGCTGGCCGTGCTCCGCGCCGCGCAGGTGTGGGCGGGCCGGGCGGGCGCGCTGCCGGGCCTGCGCGCCGCGATCGCGCAGGCCTACGGGCTGGACGAGCGCGAGCTGCTCGCCGAACCGGGCGCGCGGGTGGAGGCCACGGCGCTCGCCGAGCTCGTGGACGGTCCCGCGCGGACCGCCTCCGACGTGGTCGACCTCCTCGAGGCGGTGGCGCGCCGGCTCGTCGTCGGCATGGAGACGCTCGGCTGGGATGCCTCCCGGGCCACCGCCGTCTGCGCCGAGGTGCTCGGCCATGAGGTTCCCGACGTCGTACGCCTGCTGGAGTTCGGCGCGCGCGAGGTCGTGCCGCGCCTGGACGCCACGTCGCGGGAGATCGACGCGGTCCTGCACGCGCTCGACGGCGGCTACGTGCCCGCCGGTCCGTCCGGCTCGCCCACGCGCGGGCTGGTCAACGTGCTGCCGACCGGCCGTAACTTCTACTCCGTCGACCCGAAGGCGATCCCGTCCCGTACGGCGTGGGACGTCGGGGTGTCCCTCGCCGATTCGCTGATCCAGCGCCACCTGGACGACACCGGCGAGTATCCGCGCAGTGTCGGCCTCACAGTGTGGGGGACCGCCGCGATGCGCACGCAGGGCGACGACATCGCCGAGGTACTCGCGCTGATCGGCGTCCGCCCGGTGTGGGACGAGGCGTCGCGCCGCGTCACGGGCTTCGAGATCGTCCCGAGCGAGGAGCTGGGCCGGCCGCGTGTGGACGTCACCCTACGGATCTCCGGGTTCTTCCGGGACGCCTTCCCGCACGTCATCGCGCTCATGGACGACGCGATCGGCGCGGTCGCGGACCTCGACGAGCCGGACAACCACGTCCGCGCCCACGCGCTGGAGGATATGGCGGGACACGGCGACTGGCGGCGCGCGACCAGCCGGATCTTCGGGTCGAAGCCGGGCGCGTACGGCGCGGGCCTGCTGCCGCTGATCGACGCCCGCAACTGGCGGGACGACCGGGACCTCGCCGAGGTGTACGCCGTGTGGGGCGGCTACGCGTACGGGCGCGGTCTGGACGGGCGGGAGGCGCGCCCGGACATGGAGGCGGCGTTCCGCCGCATCTCGGTCGCGGCCAAGAACCAGGACACCCGCGAGCACGACATCGTCGACTCCGACGACTACTTCCAGTACCACGGCGGCATGGTCGCCATGGTCCGGTCGCTCACCGGGAAGAACCCCGCCGCCTACGTCGGCGACTCCGCGCTGCCCGACCAGGTGAAGACGCGCACGCTCGGGGAGGAGACCCACCGGGTGTTCCGCGCCCGGGTCGTCAACCCGCGGTGGATCGCCGCGATGCGCCGGCACGGTTACAAGGGCGCCTTCGAGCTCGCCGCGACCGTCGACTACCTCTTCGGCTACGACGCCACGGCCGGGGTGGTCGACGACTGGATGTACGAGAAGCTGGCGCAGGAGTACGTCTTCGACGCCGAGAACCGCGCGTTCATGGAGCGCTCGAACCCGTGGGCGCTGCGCGGCATCACCGAGCGGCTGCTCGAGGCCGCCGACCGCGACCTGTGGGCCGAACCCGCCGCCGAGACCCTGGAGCGTCTCCGCCAGACCTACCTCGATCTGGAGGGTGACCTGGAGGCGGGCGAGTAGGCGATATCTGCCGACATCTGCCGACATCAAGGCTGAACCGCGCTGATTCGATCACCCAGACTGGTTGAATCTGCGCAATGAGCGCTGATTCGCTGGCCGACCTGAGACTCCGCGACTACACCCCTCGTTCCCAGGTACGGGCCGAGGCCACGTCGGTTCCGGCCGCCGCCGTCCCGTGCGTCGACGTGCACAACCACCTGGGGCGGTGGCTGTCGCCCGACGGCGGCTGGCTGGTCCGGGACGTGGCGGCGCTCGTCGCGGCGATGGACGAATGCCAGGTCGCGACGGTCGTCAACCTCGACGGACGCTGGGGAGAGGAACTCGGCGAGAACCTCGACCGGTACGACGCCGCCTACCCGGGCCGCTTCGTCACGTTCTGCCAGCTCGACTGGCGCCTGGCGGCCGAGCCGGATGGGGTGGACCGGCTGGTCCGTGACCTCCGCGCCTCGGTCGCGCGCGGCGCCCGCGGCCTCAAAGTGTGGAAGGACCTCGGCCTGCGCGTCCGCGACGCCGACGGCGGGCTGCTGCTGCCGGGTGATCCGCGCCTGGCGCCGATCTGGCGGGCCTGCGCCGAACTGCGGGTGCCGGTGCTGATCCACAGCGCCGATCCGGTCGCCTTCTTCGAGCCCCTGGACCGGCACAACGAGCGGCTCGAAGAGCTGATCGAGAACCCGGACTGGTGGTTCGGCGACCGGGACCGCTTCCCGTCGTTCGGTGAGCTGATGCGCTCCCTGGAGGTCCTGGTCAAGGCCCATCCGGACACGGTCTTCATCGGCGCGCACGTCGGCTGCAACGCCGAGGACCTGCGGTGGGTCGACCGCATGCTCACCGCCTACCCGAACTTCCACATCGACCTGGCCGGGCGGATGGCCGAGCTCGGCCGACAGCCGCGGGCGGCGCGGGCGCTCTTCCTCCGCCACCCCGAGCGGGTGCTGTTCGGGACCGACGCGTTCTCTCCTCGCGGCGACGACTACCGGCTGTGGTTCCGTTTCCTCGAGTCGGCCGACGAGGCGTTCTCCTACGCCCCCGACGAGGCGGTACCGCCCCAGGGGCGCTGGGACGTACACGCACTCGACCTGCCGGCCACGGCGCTGCCCTTGCTGTACGCGGCCAACGCCCGCCGCCTGCTCCGGCTCTGACCGCCGCTCCGGTCCTGACCGCCCGTCAATGTGACGCATTCTTCACGTATGCCTTGTTTCCGTGATCGATCCTGATCTAAAGTCCCTCACAACAATCGCTAACGAGCATGAAGCCTTCGTAAAGCGCACTCGTTGGGCGGCCCTACGCAAGGGGAGTATGAAGATGCGCGCACCATCGCGACCGCTCGGCCGAGGGCTCGGCGCCCGGCTCACCGCCGTCGCCGCCACGCTGGCCCTCGGCGCCGTGGCGGGTTGCTCCGGAGGTTCGGGGACGTCGCACGACGCCGTGGTCGTCTGGCATGGCTACACGGACAAAGAGCTGACGGCGATCAACACCCTGGGCCAGGAGTGGAACAAGGCCCACCCCGACCAGAAGGTGAACGTCACGTTCGCCGGCACCAACGACGACGCCCTGAAGAAGACGCTGGGCGCCTTCGTCTCGGGCAAGGCGCCGGGAGTCGCCTATGAGTTCGGCTCCTCGATCACGACGCTGGCCAAACGGCCGCAGACCCAGGACCTCACGCCGCTGGTGAAGGGCACCCCCGCCTTCCAGTGGAACGACTTCTTCCCGGCCGCGCGGCAGGCGGCCACCACTCCCGACGGCAAGATCTACGGGATCCCCGCGCTGGTCGACAACCTGGCGCTGGTCTACAACAAGAAGCTCTTCGACGCGGCGGGGGTCTCCTATCCCACGCCGTCCTGGACGTGGACCGACTTCCAGAACGCCGCGCGCCGCCTCACCGACCCTTCCAAGCACCAGTACGGCTGGTCGTACTTCAACGACGGTTCGGAGGACACCGTCTGGCGGTTCATCGCGATGCTGTGGCAGGCGGGCGGCGACCTGCTCACCCCGGACGGCAAGAAGTCGGCGTTCGACTCCCCGGCCGGGCTGTCGGCGATGCAGCTGTTGCACGACATGGCGGTGACCGACCACTCCGTCTACCTCGAGACCGGCGACGGCCAGTACCAGAACCTCTTCAACTCGGGGAAGATCGCGATGCTCTGGACGGGTCCGTGGGACCTGTCCGGCATCCCCAAGGACATCCAGTACGGCAGCCAGATCCTGCCCGGCAAGGTCACTCACGCCACCATCGCCGGCCCGGACAACTACATGCTGTTCAGCAAGGGCGACCGCAAGACCGCGTGGGCGTTCCTGCAGTGGCTGGACTCGGCAGAGGTCCACCTGCGGTTCTCCATCGCCACCGGGGACCTTCCGCTGCGCGAGTCGGAGACGAAGCTCCCCGGCTACCAGGAGTTCCTCAAGAAGTACCCGGCCAACAAGGTCTTCGTGGACAACCTGTCGAAGTACGTCACCAAGTCCCGGCCCAACATCCCGGCCTACCCGAAGATCTCCCAGGTCCTCGGCACCGCCGTGCAGTCGGTCCTGCTGGGCAAGGCGCAGCCGAAGGCGGCCCTCGACCAGGCGCGTGACCAGGCCGACTCCATCCTGGCGGGCTCGTAGTGGCCGTCATGGCGGCGGGCCGCACCGCACGCGACGGGAAGTCGGCCCGGCGCGACGGCGGGCGGCGCCGTCCGAACCGGGCGCGCCGGGCCGACCATCTCGCCGGCTGGGCGTTCGTGTCGCCGGCCGTCCTCCTGATCGGCCTGTTCGGGCTGGTGCCGGTGGTCTGGTCCCTCCTGCTGTCCTTCCAGCAGACGGACCTGACGTCGCCCGGCACCTGGTCCGGCGCCGCCAACTACAAGCGGATGGTGCACGACCCCGTCTTCTGGCAGGCGGCGCGGCAGACGCTGGTCTACTGCGTGCTGTTCGTACCGGTCACGATGGCGCTGGCGATCCCCATCGCGGTCCTGCTGAACCAGAAGGTACGCGGCATGACCTTCTACCGGATGGCGGTCTTCGTCCCGCTGGTCACCTCGACCGTCGCCACCGGCGTCATCTTCAGCTGGATCCTCAATCCGCAGCTGGGCCCCGTCAACGCGGGCCTGGCCAAGCTCGGCCTGCCCCAGCAGGGGTTCTTCCAGAGTTCCGGTGAGGCGTTGCCCTCGGTGGTGGCGATGACCGTGTGGGGCTGGCTCGGCTTCGCGGTGATCATCTATCTGTCCGCGCTGCAGAACGTGCCCCGCGAGCTCATGGAGGCCGCAGCCCTGGACGGCTGCGGGCGGGTCAAGGCGTTCTGGAAGGTCGAGCTGCCGCTGCTCGCCCCGGCCTCGTCGTTCCTGCTGGTCTGGCTGACGATCAACGCGTTGCAGCTGTTCGACGAGGTCTACGTGACCACCAAGGGCGGACCGCTGCACGCCAGCACGGTGCTCGTCTACTACCTCTACCAGCAGGCGTTCACCGACTTCGACGGCGGCTACGCGGCGGCCATCGGCAGCGCGCTGTTCGTCGTGATCCTGGCCGTCACGGTGGTCCAGCTCTGGCTGAGCCGCCGTGCCTCCCCGTACGAGGTGAACTGAGATGGCCGACACGGCACTGACGCGACCGGCGCGCCTGGCGGGTGTCCACGAGGGAGGACGCCCGCCCCGAGCACGGTCCCGGCGGCCCAGCCCGCTGCACCTGGTGCTCATTCCGCTGTCGGTCGTGATGCTCGCCCCGCTGGGGTGGATGGTGCTGCTGTCCATCTCCACGGAGCGGGAGTCCCGGCGGTTCCCGCCAGGCCTGCCTGGCGGGATCCACTGGCAGAACTACACCGCCGCCTGGCACCAGGGGCCTTTCGGCCACTGGCTGCTCAACAGCACGATCGTGTCGGTCAGCTGTGTGGTCGGCAACCTGGTGCTGTGCTCGCTCGCCGGCTACGCCTTCGCCCGGATCCGCTTCTTCGGCAGCCGGCTGTTGTTCATCGGTGTGCTCGCGACGTTGATGGTGCCGTTCCAGATCGTCATGCTGCCCACGCTCATCGTGATGCACCACCTCCATCTGACCGACACCCTCGGCGCGCTCATCGCGCCGAACCTCGCCACCCCGTTCGGGGTCTTCCTGATGCGGCAGTTCTTCACCACCGTGCCGAAGGAACTGGAAGAGGCGGCCCGCATCGACGGCGCCGGGCGGCTGCGGACGCTCGGGAGGATCCTGCTCCCCCTGATGGGGCCGACCCTCGCCACCCTGTCCGTGCTGACGTTCCTCAACGTGTGGAACGACTTCCTGTGGCCCCTGATCGCCGTGCAGAGCCCCGGGAACATGACCATTCAGCTCGGGCTGCAGAACTTCCAGGGCGCCCACCAGACGAACTGGCCCGTGCTCATGGCCGGCACCGTGACCAGCCAGATCCCGGTGCTCGTGCTCTTCGTGCTCGCGCAGCGCTTCTTCGTCCGGTCGATCGCCTCGTCCGGCCTCAAGTGACCCGTCGCCCGTGAGCGGATGACCGACCAGGTCATCCGCTCACACGGTGGTGACCTCGACGCCGGCGGCGCGGAGCCGGTCGAGCTCGGCCGTGTCCGCGCCGACATCGGTGATCAGCACCGAGATCTCCTCGATCCCCGTGATCCGGGAGAAGGCGCGCTTGCCGACCTTGGACCCGTCCGTCAGCACGATCACCCGGTCGGCGGTGCGCAGCAGACAGCGGTCGGTCTGCGCCTCCACGTCGTCGTGCGTGCTGATGCCCCGGCCCGCCTCGATGCCGTCGACGCCGATGAAGACCAGGTCGAGGTTGATGTCGGAGAGCGCCTGATTGGCGATCGGGCCGACCAGTTCGTACGACGCCGAGCGCACGCTGCCGCCGGTCACCACAAGGTCGATGGACGGACGTACGGACAGCTCACCGGCGATGTTGAGCGCGTTCGTGATCACCTTGAGCGGACGGGCCGCCGCGCCGAGCAGCCGGGCCAGCTCCGTCGTGGTCGTGCCGCCGCCCAGGCCGACCGAATGCACCGACTCGGTCACCAGCTCCGCCGCGGCCTGGGCGATCCGCAGCTTCTCCTGGTGATGGCGGCCCGTGCGATAGCGCATCGGCAGCTCGTACATCACCTCGGCCGAGACCGCGCCGCCGTGCGTGCGTTTGAGCAGTTGCTGCTCTTCCAGCACGTGCAGGTCACGGCGGATGGAGGCGGGTGAGGCCTTCAACTCGGCGGTCAGGTCGGCCACGGAGACGGAGCCGTCCCGGGCGAGCCGGTCGAGGATCAGACCTAGGCGCTCCTCTTGACGCATCCGATCACTATAGGGCGTTCTCTGGCGATTGATAATCGGCGGCACGGGATGCAACCGCTCACCCCCACTGCTCACTTGTGCCGCCTCCGTGCGCGGGTCACACGGATCCGAGCAGGTCGGCGCCCACCTGGACCCGCTCGGCGAAGGCCGCGGCCTCCTCGGGACCGGCCTGTGCCGCGGTACCGCCCGCGGCCCGCGTGGACAGCGCGCCGCAGGCACACCCCCAGGCCAGCGCGTGAGCGAGGTCTCCCTTGGTCAGCCAGCCGGCCAGGAAGCCCGCGTCGAATCCGTCACCCGCACCCACCGTGTCGACCGGTGCGACCTCCGGGCCACGGGCGCCGATGAGCTTCGTCCCGGAACGCGCGACGGCCCCCCGGCGGCCGCGCTTCACCACCGGCAGCGGACCGGCGGCGGCCAGCACGCCCAGCGCGCCCGCAAGGGGATCGCCGTCGGCGTCCGCGGCCCCAGAGCTCTCGGCCCCCGAGCCGAGAGCTCCGCCGGCCACCGAGCCGTCCGAGCTCTCCGCACTCGCGCCGGGAGCACCGCAGGCGTCGCCGGAGCTCTCCGCACTCGCGCCGAGAGCGCCGTGGCCGTCGTCAGACCTCTCGGCGGGCGCGCCGGGACGCCGTGACGGGTGGAGCGCAGCGGCCAGCGCGATCGCCTCATCCTCGTTGGGCAGCAGCAGGTCGCAGGCTGCCAGCAGCCCCGGCGCGAGCCGCCACGCGCCCGCCGGGTCGTCGTTGGTGTCCAGCGACGTGGACGCGCCGGCGGCCCTGGCCGCGGCCAGGAGCCCCGGCAACCCTGCGGCCAGGCGAGGCTGCAGGAAGTAGGAGGCGGCGTGCACGTGGCGTGCGGCCACGTCGGGCACGTGCTCGGGGCCGAAGGCGGGCAGGCAACCGGGCGCGGTGAGGATGGCCCGGTCGCCGTCCGGCCGGTTCAGGCAGACCGTCAGCGCCGTCGGCAGGCTCTCGTGCCGGGTGCAGCCACTGATGTCGACGCCCGCGGCCGACAGGACGTCGAGGACGAAGTCCCCTGCCGGATCGCGGCCGACCATCCCGACGAAGGCCGTGGCCAGGCCGAGGCGGGCGGCGCCGTGGGCGACGATCGCCGCCGACCCGCCGAGGGCGAGGACGCCGGCGTCCACCAGCGTCTCGGCCTGTCCCGCGGGCGGGGTCTCCGGAGCGCCCGACACCAGGACGTCCGGGTTGGCGTCCCCGACGACCAGCAGGTCCACAGGGCCCGCGGTCATCGGCGCGCCCCGGGCGAGAGCGGCGTGCGCAGCGCCGGCGGCAGGGCGTCGCCGTGCGCGGCCACCATCGCGTCGCAGAGCGCCCAGATCTCGTCGACGGTCAGCGCCGCGGCGGTGGCCGGGTCGGACATGGCCGCGTGCCGTACATGCCGGGGATCGCCTTCGACGGCGGCGGCGACGACCAGCTCCACGACGTTGAGGAAGCTCCGGTTGAGCGCGGCGAGCTGGGGCGGCAGCGCGCCCACCGCGTGCGGGTGGACGCCCAGTCGGTCGACGGTCGCCGGGACCTCCACCGCGGCGCCCGCGGGCAGATTGGCGACCAGCCCGCTGTTGGCGGTGGTGACCTGGATCGTCCGCAGGGTCCCGGTGGCGAGGCTGTGGATGACCTGCGGGGCGTACTCGGCGGCGTCCTCCTCCGCGTCCGGCCCCGGGTCGAGGCCCGCCGCGAGACGGTCCCGGATGGAGACGTACTCGGTGACGTTGTCCGCGCTGATCCCGACGTAGTCGCCGATCGGGATGCGCAGCCGCTCGACCTCGGCCGGGTGCCGGAGATAGAAGGGGACGTACTCGGAGGAGTGCTCGCTGGTCTCCGTCGGATAGAAGCCGAGCCGCCGGTACATGTCCACCCGCACCCGCCGGCGCAGCTCCGGATCGCGCTCGATCGCCTCGTCCAGCGCCGGGTAGAGGCTCCGCCCCTCGTGCTGCCAGCGCAGGATCCACGCCTGGTGGTTGACGCCGGCCGACAGGTGGTCGACCTCCTCGTACGGGACGCCCACGATCTCGCACAGCCCGCGTACGGTCCAGTAGACCGAGTGGCAGAGGCCGGCGGCCTTCAACCTGGGGGCCACCGAGGCGAGGTACTGCAGGTTCATCGCCATCGGGTTGGTGTAGTTGAGCAGCCACGCGTCCGGGCAGACCGCGGCCATGTCGGCGGCCAGCGACTCCAGGAACGGGAAGGTGCGCAGCGCGCGGAAGATGCCGCCGATCCCGAGCGTGTCGCCGATCGTCTGCCGCAGCCCGAACCGCTCGGGCACCTCGAAGTCGGTCACCGTGGCGTGATGGCCGCCGATCGCGACCATGTTCACCACCACGTCGCTGCCCTCCAGCGCGGCCCTGCGGTCGGACTCCGCGACGATCACGGGCTTCGCGCCGTACTGGTCCGCCGTACGGCGGGCGAGGGCCTCGGCGACCGACAGCCGCTCGGAGTCGATGTCGTGCAGCGCGATCCGTACGTCCGCGAGCTCGGGGAAGGAGAAGATGTCGCGCAGCAGCTGCCGGGTGAAGGTGATCGAACCGGCGCCGACGAACGCGATACGGATCGGTGAGGGCATGTCAGAGAACCTCTCTTGAAAAACGCTCGCGTCACACGGAGGCGGGACGCAGGATCACCGAACGGGTGAGGTGACGGGGAGCGTCGGGGTCCAGCCCGCGGGACGTCCCCAGCGCGACGGCGAGCCGCTGGACGGCGATCAGCGAGGCGGCCGGGTCGAGGTCCTGCTGGATCCAGAGCCCGCCGGTGGCCGCGACCTGCTCCGCCAGGCCCTCCGGCGCCGGCCCGAACATCCAGACCGCGGACCGCTCGTCGGTGATGGCGATCGGCCCGTGCCGGTACTCCCGGGCCGGGTACGACTCGGTCCAGCTCAGCGACGCCTCGCGCATCTTGAGCGCCGCCTCGTCGGCCAGCCCGACGGTCCAGCCCTCGCCGAGGAAGGTGAACTGGGTACGCTCGGCGACCCCCGCGGGGAGCGGCTCGTGAACGGCCCGTTCGGCGTCGGCGATGGCGAGGGAGAGGTCTTCGCCCAGGTGGGCGCGGAACAGGCTGAGGGCCGTGGTCGCGAACCGGGTCTGCACCACCGAGCTCTCGTCCGCGAAGTCCAGGACGACCACCTCGTCGGCGGCGGTCATGACCGGGGTGGCCGGATCGGCGGTGACGGCCGCCGTCGTCATCGTGCCGCGCACCCGCTCGAGCAGGTCCAGGACCTCGGTCGTCGTGCCGGACCGGGAGAGCGCCAGCAGGCGGTCGTACGGGCGGCCGACGGGCATCTGCGAGGCCGCGAACGCGTCGGTCTCGCCGTGCCCGGCGCTCTCCCGCAGCGACGCGTACGCCTGGGCGATGAAGAAGGAGGTGCCGCACCCGACGACGGCGACGCGCTCGCCCCGCTCCGGCAGCCCGGGCACGGGCCCGGCGGCGAGCTCGGCGGCCCGCCGCCAGCAGGCCGGCTGGTCGGCGATCTCGACTTCGACGTGGGTCGTCACGGCGGGCTCCGTTCTGAGCTGCGACAAGGTATGTGATTGATTCTGATCAGTTAATAGCATGAGCGCTCACAATCGGGCAATACAGTTTTGCGGTCGCTCATGCGTACGCTCCCGGCACCTCCGCCGCGAGGCGAAGAGCGCCGGGAGCGCACAGGTCCCGGGGAAACGACCGGCGGCGGTCCGGGAGCCACGGACCACCGCCGGTAAGAGGGTCAGGCGCCGCGGCAGGGCACCCGGTAGGCGTCGAGGTCGAGGTTCTTCTTCAGGGAGTTGAAGTTCTGCGCGTTGGCATTCGAGCAGAACTTCGAGGTGTCCAGGCTGTACTCGACGTTGAAGACGGCCTTGCCGGCGGCGACGTACTTGTCATAGCCGTAGCCCGTCTGCGCGGTCGTGCACTCCTTGTTCGCCCAGCACTCCTCGTTCAGCGCCCAGTCGAAGTACGGCTGGAGGGTCTTGAGCTGGTCGATGTCGTTCTTGAGCCCGGCGGACAGCCCGCGGCTGTGCGCCTCGTTCGCCAGCCAGGTGTTGAACTTCAGCTGGTCGTCCGCGCTGACCGGGAACCCGGGGTCGTTGCTGTAGCCGTCGACGTTGTCGAACTCGATGGCGTCGAAGCCCTTGGACTTGCACATGTCCATGCGCTTCCGAAGGATCGTGCCGAGCTTTCCGCCGTACTGCCGGACGTCCAGCCAGCGCTCGCCCGGCCAGTTGTCGACGTTGCTGCCGAGGACGCCGCTCGGGAAGTCGCCGGCGTCCGGACGCCAGTTCTCGTACGTTCCGGCGCTGATGTAGCAGACGACCCTGCGGCCGGACTTGGTGGAGTGCAGCTTCGAAACGGCGGCGGCCGTGGCGTCGAACCCGTCGATGTCGTACATCGTGACGTCCAGGTACGGCGAAGACGGGACCGTTTTCAGCTGCCACTGCCAGCTCGTGTTCAGTGCCGGCTTCCAGCAGCCGGAACACGAGACGGGAGCCGGGAGGGTGACGGCCTCGGACGGCGTGCTCAGTCCCAGGCAGGAGATGAGGGCCGCGCTGAAGGCGGCGATGGCGAGACGTGCTCTAACGCGCATGGGCGCTCCTCGTGAGTCGGAGAAACACGGGGCGGCACGCGTGCTGTTCCGCACTCCCCGTACTCGCCTGCCCCGGAGTCACCGCGGCGGCCGGGGTGGCGTCGCCCAGACGAATCCGGAGGACTGACGCCAGCACGCGAAGGAGCTCTCCTTCCGTCGACCAGCTTCGGGTCGGCCAGCTTCGGGTCGGCCAGCAGAGAGAATTGCCGATTCGTGCTTGGTTCGCAAGCGTTTCAGGCAGAAATACGCATCGATCACCGATGTCGGGTGCTCCGGAGCCGTCGCCCATGGCGCGGTTCCACGACGGCGCTTTACGCTGATCCGCCATGGAACAGGATGTGCTTGGGACGGAGTACGAGGCGATCCGGCTGACGCTGGAGGACGACGCCGAGGGCGAGGTGGTGGCGACCCTCGTCCGGCGCCCCTGTCCCGGCAGCCGGAAGGCCGTGCTGTACATCCACGGGTTCGTCGACTACTTCTTCCAGACGCACCTCGCCGACTTCTACGTCGAGCGCGGCTTCAGCTTCTACGCCCTGGACCTGCGCAAGTACGGGCGCTCGCTGCTCGACCATCAGACGCCCAACTTCGCCCGCAGTATGTCCGACTACTTCCCGGAGATCGACGAGGCCGTGCGCCGGGTCCGGGAGGACAACGACCTGCTGCTGCTGAACGGTCACTCGACGGGCGGCCTGGTCTCGGCGCTGTGGGCCGACCGCGTGCGCGGTCAGGGGCTGGTCGACGGACTGTTCCTCAACAGCCCGTTCCTGGAGCTGAACGTCCCCGCCGGCGTCCGGCGGACCCTGGCGCCCGTCGTCCGCGCCCTGGCGAAGGGACGCCCGACCATGGTGCTGCCGACCGGGGTGAGCGGGTCGTACGTCCACAGCATCCACCGCGACCACGACGGAGAGTGGGACTTCGACCTGACGTTGAAACCCGCGGAGGGCTTCGGCGTACGGATGGGGTGGCTCGCGGCGATCATCAAGGCGCAGCGGCAGGTCCGCGCCGGACTCGGCATCGACGTGCCGATCCTCGCGATGTCCTCCACGACGACGGTCCGCGGCAAGAACGCCGACTTCTCCACCGGCGACGGCGTGCTGAACGCCGACGACATCGCCTATCTGTCGACACGGCTCGGCCGGCACGTCACGTGCGTGCGCGTCGAGAGCGGCCTGCACGACCTCGTACTGTCCGCCGAGCCCGTACGGAAGAAGGTGTTCGACGAGCTCGAGCGGTGGATGACGGCCTACCTGTGACCGCCCACGGGATCAGAACACCTCGCACCCGCCGGCCTGGTTGATGGTGAACACGTGACGGGTGGCGGCGCAGACGGTCTCGAGCACGTGGACCGGCGTGTCGTCGGTGGAGTAGGAGGCCCGGAGCACCTGAACGACCCAGTCGCCGGGATCCAGGCGGAGCAGGTCGGTCTCCCACCGCGCGGCCGGCCGTGCCACCAGCGTCTCCTCCGCGTGCCCGAAGGCATGCCCCTGCGCGGCGATCGCCTCGTGCATGGTCGGCTTGAGCAGCTCGGGATCCAGGACGGGGGTGCCGGCGAACAGGTCGGCGCGGAAGTAGGAGATGGCGATCCGCACCGGCACACCGTCGGCGAGCATCACCCGGCGGCGGGCGATGACGTCCTCGCCGGGCCGCGTGCGCAGGCAGGTGGCGACGTGCTCCGGCCCGGGCTCCAGACCGACGCCGAGGACGCGCAACTCGGCGCGGACGCCCTGCCGCTCCGCCACGCTCAGGAACGTGGCTCCGGCGCCGTACATGGCGGGCTCGCTGGGCAGCGACCGGTGCACGATCACCGGGGGCGTCGGCTCGGGCGGCGGCTCCGGCGTCCGAGCGGTCAGGCCCTTGCGCATCTGCGAGATGCGGCCGGGCGACACTCCGAGCACGTTGGCGATGTCCTCGAGCCGGTGGCCGCTCTCCCTGGCCTCGGCGATCGCCTGGCGGCGCATGCGGGCCGCCTCTTCGACCAGTGCCTGCTGCTCCGCCATCACCATTCCCAGGGCGCGGGCGCGCTCGATCGGGTCGGAGACCGTGGCGATCTCCCGGAGGGTGCTGTGGTTCACGGCGACGGGGCTCCGCTCTTCGAGATGAGTTCTGTTACCCCTGTTGCGCGGTTACGCATCGTGGCCGTATGCTCACACTCTATCTCGTTTAGGCCCCCTAAAGGCCGCCGCTGAGAGGGCTTCGATCCATGCGTGTTCGTTTCGATCACCCTGCCCATCTTGCTACAGCCGAAGCCCGCTGTGCTGGAGTTACCGCCAAGTTCGCCACACTCCGTCACTCCCCGGTGACGTCGTGATGGGTCGATCGGTGCTGGGGGCGATCACCATTCCCGGCCACCCGGGGGAGGTCGCGACGGCCCGGCGGTTCGTCGCCAAGACGCTCGCGGGCCACCCGCAGGCGGACACCGTGGTGCTGCTGACGAGCGAGGCGGTCACCAACTCGGTCGTGCACACCGCCAGCACCATGGTGGGGGTGGTGGTGCTCGAGACTCCGACCGGCGTGCGGGTCGAGGTCACCGACGAGGGCGGCGATACGCTGCCCACGGTCTACGGCGGCTCCGAGCTGCGCGAGGGCCAGCGGGGCGTGTTCCTCATCGAGGAGCTGTCGGCGGCCTGCGGCCTCCAGACCCACGCCGACGGCCTCACCTTCTGGTTCGAGCTTTAGACCCGTCCGGCTTACCCTCCCGCTCCGACCAGGCGGTCGAGCAGCTCCTCCACCGCCGCCACGCCCGTGCTCGTGGCCGCCTCGACGTCCTCGGCGCGCGCGATGAGGAGTGCGATCTCGTCCAGCGCGGCCAGCAGCATATGGGCGAAGGGGTCCACGAACTCGGCCGGGAGCCGGCCGACCTCGGCGACGCGCCGTAGCGCCTCCTTCGTCATGCCGAGCGCGTACCTCTCCTCGAGTTCGCGCCAGCGCTGCCAGCCGATGACCGATGGCGCGTCGATGAGGAGGACGCGCTGGACGATCGGGTCCGCCGTCAGCCGAACCCATGCCAGGCAGCCGGTGCGGAGCGTCGCGACCGGGTCGCCGATCCCTGCGACGAGGCCGGCCAGCCGCGCGGTGATGTCGCGTTCGATTGCTTCGAGCACGGCGGCGAACAGGGCCTCCTTGCCGCCGAAGTGGTGGTAGAGGGCGCCCCGGCTGACCTCGGTCTCCTGGAGGACCGCCTCGATCGAGGTCTCCTCGTAGCCGCGCTGCGCGAACAGGCCCGTCGCGACCTCGACCAGGTGCTCACGGGTGGCCTGGCCCCGCTCCGCCTTCTTGTTCATGAGGACATTGATACCGGAGCGTTGACATACCGACTATCGGTCTGGAATTGTCTAGACCGACAGTCGGTATGGAATCGGAGGGTTTCCCATGGACACGCGTACCGCTCAGACCCGGTCCGGCGAGATCGCATACGTCGACGAAGGGGAGGGCCGGACCGCTCTCTTCGTGCACGGCGTCGCGACCAGCAGCCGCCTGTGGCGCCCGCTCGTCGAGGAGTTCCGCGGGGAGCGGCGCTGCGTGGCGCTCGACCTCCCCCTCCACGGCGCGACCCCGCCGCGCGCCGACTACACGCTGCCCGCCCTCGCCCAGGCGATCGAGGACCTCTGCGCCGCGCTCGACCTGCGCGGCATCGACCTGGTCGCCAACGACACCGGGGGAGCGGTCGCGCAGGTCTTCGCCGCCCGCCACCCGGAGCGGCTGCGCACCTTCACGCTCACGAACTGCGACACGCACGACAACCTGCCGCCGGAGGTGTTCCGGCCCACCGTCGAGCTGGCCGAGCGCGGCGAGCTCGCGCCGACGGCGGTGGCGCTGGTGTCGGACGTCGAGGCCGCCCGCGCGGTCATCGGAGCGGGCTACGAACACCCGGAGAGGCTGGACGCGGAGACGCTGCGGGCCTTCCTCGAACCGGTCTTCGGCACCCCCGACCGGGCACGGGACTTCGAGCGCTTCCTCACCTCGGTCGTGGCCGCGGACCTGATGGCGGTCGAGCCTGAGCTGCGCAAGCTCGACGTTCCCACCCTCGTGGCCTGGGGCACCGGCGACGACTTCTTCGACCTGCGCTGGGCGCACTGGCTGCGGGACACGATCCCCGGAGTCACCGAGGTCGTCGAGATCGAGGGCGGAAAGCTGTTCTTTCCCGACGAGCGCGCGGCCGACCTGATCCCCCACCTGCGCCGCCACTGGGCCGCGCACTAGCGAGCTGCGGCATCGCTGTCCGCGGGGGCTACTCGATCGCGGAGATGGCGACGTTGTCGAAGAGCACGCGGATGTCGCCGGCGCTGCCGCCGTTCTCCTGCACGGCGACCAGGCCGGTCTGCCCGTTGGCCAGCGGGCCGTCGGCGTCGGTGGTGTCGGCGGCGAGCGTGCCGTTGAGCCACAGCCGTAGCCGTACGCTCTTGCCGTCCTGTTCGCAGGCCGCCTGGAGGCGGTTCTTCGCGTTCTTCTTGAACCCGGCGGCCGACGACTTCCGGACCAGCTCCCGGGAGCCGGCCTTCCCGGCGGTCTTCCGGATCAGCGTGCCCTTGCCGTCGGCGCGGACCAGGAACTCGTAGTAGGCGGCGTCGTCGCTCTGGCCGGTCGACCGGCAGAACACCCCCGCCATCCCGTACGGCGGTCCGCCCAGCACCGAGACGTCCACGCCGACGAGCTCCCGGGCCGGCAGCTCCTGCTTGAAGGGGGAGGGCTCCGCCCGCCGCTGGTAGATGCTGGTGCCCGCGTCGATGCGGTAACCGCCCTGCCAGTAGCCGCTCCCGGAGATCCATGTGGAGCCGTCCCACCCCGAGTTGCTGTCGGAGAAGTCGTCGCCGTAGGTGAACACGGTCTTCGACGGCGGCCCGTCGGAGCCGCTGAAGTACAGGAGCGCTCCGGCGCCGAGGACCACCACGGCGGCCGCTCCGGCCGCCGCCGGTATCCACGGCCGGCGGCGCGCCGTCGTCAGGGCGGCGGTGCGGCCCCTCGCCGGGGGCGGCGGGTCCGCCAGCGTCGGACGGGCCCCGGTCCAAGGCCCGGCCGTCGGCCCGCCGGCCGGCATCGCCCAGGTGCGGCCGACGGCCTCGGCGGCGCGCGCGGTGTCGGCGTGCGGCCGTCCGGTCAGGCGGTCCAGGAGCTCCTGCGCGGACGGGCGCTGCCGGGGGTCCTTGGCGAGGGCCTGCGCGACGAGATCGCGCAAACCCTCGTCGACGCCGTCGAGGGACGGCTCGCCGTGGGCGATCTGGTAGAGCACGGCGGGCACGCTGGAGGCGTCGAACGGGGCCCGTCCCGTGCCCGCGTACGCGACGACGCATCCCCACGCGAACACGTCCGACGCGGGAGAGGCGGTCTCCCCGGCGATGAGCTCGGGTGCCATGAACGCCGGCGTGCCGATGAACTGCCCGGTCCGGGTCGCGCCGGAGACGGTGTCGAGCGCCCGGGCGATCCCGAAGTCGATGACGCGCGGCCCCACCGAGGACAGCAGGACGTTCGCGGGCTTGAGGTCGCGGTGCACCACGCCCGCGGAGTGGATCGCGGTGAGCGCGGTGGCGACCCCCACGGCCAGGTGCTCGAGGCTCGATCCGCGCATCGGCCCGCTGTCGCGGACGAAGGCGTCGAGGTCGGGGCCGTCGACGAACTCGGTCACGACGAACAGCGGCTCGCCGTCGAGCCGGGCGTCCAGCACGGGCGCGGTGCAGAAGCGCCGTACGCGGCGGGCGGACTCGACCTCCCGGCGGAAGCGGTCCCGGAACATCTCGTCGTCGGCGAGGTCCGGGTTGATGACCTTCACCGCGACGCGTTCGTCGTGCGCGCTCTCCGCGAGGAAGACCGTGCCCATCCCGCCCCGGCCGATCCGGCCGACGAGCCGGTAGTCCCCGAGCCGGGACGGGTCACCGGGCCGTAGCTGATCGATCGCGTTGACTCCCGTCACGACGGCCCGCCCCTCCTCTTCTCGACGAGCGATAAGACTAACGGGACAGGAGGGGGGTTCCGGGATTTAGGGGATCAGCAGCAGTTTGCCCGTCGTACGGCGTGCCTCCAGGTCCTCATGGGCCCGGCGGGCGTCCGCGAGGGGGTACCGTCCGCCGACGTGCACCGAGAGCTCCCCGGAGGCGATCCAGCCGAAGAGGTCCTCCGCGCGCCCCATCAGCTCCTCGCGGGTCGCGATGTAGTGCACGAGCGACGGGCGCGTCAGGTACAGCGAGCCGCCCTTGTTGAGGCGCTGCGGGTCCATCGGCGGCACCGGGCCGCTCGCGGCCCCGTACAGCGCGAGCAGGCCGCGCGGGCGCAGCGAGGCGAGGCTGCCCTCGAAGGTCGTCTTGCCGACGCCGTCGTACACGACCGGCACGCCCCCGTCGGCGAGGCGCCGTACCTCCCCGGCGAAGTCGTCGTAGCGGAGGACCTCGTCGGCGCCCGCGTCGCGCGCGAGCTTCTCCTTCTCGTCGGAGGAGACCGTGCCGATGACCCGGCCGCCCCGCAGCTTGATCATCTGGGTGAGCAGGAGCCCCATCCCGCCGGCGGCGGCGTGGACGAGCGCGGTGTCGCCCGGCTTGATCTCATACGTCGAGTGCGTCAGGTAGTGGGCGGTGAGGCCCTGCAGGAGTACGGCGGCGGCCAGGTCGGGGGCCACTCCGTCCGGCACCGGCACGGCCTTGTCGGCGGCCACGACGGCGCGTTCGGCGTACGAGCCCGCGAAGTCGGCGGAGGCCACCACGTCGCCCACGCGCAGGTCGGTCACTCCGTCGCCGACCTCGACGACCCGGCCCGCGCCCTCGGATCCGGGAACGCCCGGGAGCCCCATGGGGTAGTTGCCCTTGCGCTCGTAGACGTCCTTGAAGTTGACCCCGGCGGCGGCGAGCTCGACGACGACCTCTCCGGGCCCAGGCCGCGGATCGTCCCTGTCGGCGAGGTTCAGCACATCCGGCCCGCCGTGTTCGGTCACCACGATCGCACGCATTTCCGACCTCCTTGTGTTCGACTCACATCGAACATTAGCGCACGCGTCCAGGCGCGGAAAAACGGGCTGAGAAGGACGCGACCGCGTACTAAGTTGGGAACTTCGCGCTCCCAACGACCCGAAAGGCTTTCGGCATGCCCACAAAAGAGGCGGAGGACACCGACCCCGAGATATCGGCCGAACGCGAGCATCTGACCCGATCCCGCGAGGCGCTCCACCGGATGCGGGAGAACGTCCTGTCCCTGGACGCCTCGGTGGCCGGCGACTGGGTCTCGGCCCAAGTGCTCGGCGCGGACCTCGCCAAGCGGGCGGAGGCCCTGCGTGACGACCCGACGACCGCGCTGTTCTTCGGCCGACTCGACCACCCGGAGGAGCGCCTGTACGTCGGCCGGCGCCACGTCCACGACGACGGCGGCCGGGCCCTCGTCATCGACTGGCGGGCGCCCATGGCCCGCCCCTTCTACAAGGCGAGCCCCGCGGACCCGATGGGCCTCCTGCTGCGCCGCCGGTTCGGCTACTCCGACGGCGAGCTGACCGCGTTCGAGGATGAGGACTTCTCCGCGCCGGTCGAGTCGCGGCTGCTCATCCAGGAGATCGAACGCCCCCGCGTCGGCCCCATGCGCGACATCGTCGCCACCATCCAGCCCGAACAGGACGACATCGTCCGTGCCGAAGCCGACCACACGCTGTGCGTCCAGGGCGCGCCGGGCACCGGAAAGACCGCCGTCGGCCTGCACCGGGTCGCCTACCTCCTCTACGCGCACCGGGAGCGGATGCGCCGGGGCGGCGTCCTCGTCATCGGCCCGAGCGCGTCGTTCCTCGACTACATCCGCGGGGTGCTCCCGGCGCTCGGCGAGGTGAACGTCGAGCAGCACACCCTCGACCAGGTGCTCGAGACCGTGCCGGTGAAGGCGCTCGACGAGCCGGCGGCCGGGCGGATCAAGGGCGACGCCCGGATGGCCGAGGTGCTGCGCCGTGCGGTCTGGAGCCACCTGCGCGAGCCGTCCGAGGCGCTCGTGCTGCCGCGCGGCACCCGCCGCTGGCGCATCCCCGCGTACGAGATCACCGAACTGGCCGAGGCCCTGCGCGACCGCGGCGTCCGGTACGGCGCGGGCCGCGACCTCCTCGGGCACCGCATCGCGCACGCCATCCTGCTGCGCATGGAGAACGCCGGCGAGGCCTGCGACGACCGGACCCACGACGCCGTCCGCCGGACCCGGCCGGTGAAGGCGACGGTCGACCAGGTCTGGCCGGCCCTCGACCCGGCGCGCGTGGTGATGCGGCTGCTGTCCGACGCGGACTTCCTCGCCGAGTCCGCCGACGGCCTCCTCGACCCCGGCGAACAGGCCGCCCTGCTGTGGGCCAAGCCGCCGAAGGGCCCCAAGTCGGCACGCTGGACGGCCGCCGACGCGGTCCTCGTCGACGAGGCCACGGACCTGATCAGCCGCACCTCCAGCCTGAGCCACGTCGTCCTCGACGAGGCGCAGGACCTGTCGGCCATGCAGTGCCGGGCCGTCGGGCGGCGCTGCGAGACCGGCTCGGTCACGGTGCTCGGGGACATCGCCCAGGGCACCACGCCCTGGGCGGTCGGCGACTGGCCGACGCTCCTGCGGCACCTGGGCAAACCCGACGCGGACCTGACCGTGCTCGACCGCGGGTACCGCGTGCCCCGCCAGATCATCGACTTCGCGAGCCGCCTGCTGCCCCGGATCGCGCCGGAGCTGACGCCGCCCACGTCCGTACGGTCCGCCCCCGGCTCACTGCGGGTCCGCCCGGTCGCCGACCTGCTCGCCGCCGTGGAGGACGCCTGCCGGGAGGCCCTGGACGGCGAGGGGTCGATCGGCCTGATCGCGGCCGAGGCCGACGCGGCGGATCTCGCCGCGCACCTGACCGCGCGCGGGATCGAGCACGTACGGCTCGCGGACGGGATGGCGTCGGCGAGGCTCGTCGTCACCCCGGCCACGCAGGCCAAAGGCCTGGAGTTCGACCAGGTCATCGTCGTGGAGCCCGCGGCCATCGTCGAGGCCGAGCCGGACGGCGAGCGCTCGCCCGGCCTGCGGCGGCTCTACGTCGTGCTGACCCGTGCCGTCTCGGGCCTGACCGTCCTGCACGCCCGCGACCTGCCCGAGCCCCTGCGCTGAGGCGTGAGCCTCGGGGCGCTCCTCCGCCAAGGGACGCCCGCGCCGCGAGGGGACTCGCGGCGCGGGCCACCGCGTTGTCAACGCCGCTCGCGACGCCCGCGTGCCGGTCAGTCGCCGGACCAGGCGCGGGGGAGCGTCTCGGAGGCCAGGGCGAAGACCTCCCCGATGCGCGCGGTGACCTCGTCCGTCTGAAAGCGGCCCTCGTGCGCGCAGCTCTCGAACGCGACCCGCATCACGGCGAGGAAGGTCGCACCGATCAGCGTCGGCCGCAGATCGGTCGCGAGATCCACGTTCATCCGCCGGGCGAGGATCGAGGTCAGCTCCTGCTCCAGCTCGTTGAAGTACCGCAGCTGCGCGACCGCGAGGGCCGGGTTGTTCTCGATCACGTCCCGGACCTTGGCGAACCGGCTCGCGTGATCGTCATCGGAGCGGCGGACCTCGTCGAAGACGCCGCGGATCGCGGCCGCCAGGGCGGCGATCGGGGGCTCCTCGGCGGGCCGGGCCGCCAGCACGCTGAGGAAGCGCTGGTCGTACTCCCGCATCATCGAGAGGGCGACTTCCTCTTTGCCAGCGAAGTACCTGAAAAATGTGCGTTGCGACACATCGACCGCTGCCACGATCTCGTCGATCGTCGTGGCCTCGTACCCCTTGGCGAGGAACAGGTCCAGTGCCGTGTCGATCAACGCCGAGCGTGTGCGCTGTTTCTTCCGCTCCCGCAGGCCGGGGGCGGGCACCGCCGACGTTTCATTCATGTCACCTACACCTCACATTCTGTGCATAGTGTGCCATAAGGCAGCAAGTGACTCTTAGGATGATTTGTCATCTGTCAGCAGCTGACATAAATTTTGAACCGACACGGCACGCGTTCTAAGGGGGAGCGAGATGTCGCAACCGGTCGTCCAGGAGCGATTGCCCGCAGGGGCCGGACCGAAGCGTCACGGGATGGGGAACCCGTGGCTCACACTGATCGCGGTGGCGCTCGGCGTCATCATGGTGACCCTCGACGGCACGGTCGTGGCGATCGCCAACCCCGCGATCTCCAAGGACCTGGGCGCCTCGCTGGCGGACCTGCAGTGGGTCACCAACGGCTACCTCCTCGCCCTCGCGGTCTCGCTGATCACCGCCGGAAAGCTCGGCGACCGGTTCGGCCACAAGCCGGTCTTCCTGATCGGCGTCGCCGGCTTCGCGCTGTCGTCGGCGGGCATCGGCTTCTCCAAGGAGATCGGGATGGTGATCGCGCTGCGGGTCCTCCAGGGCCTGTTCGGCGCGATGCTCCAGCCGACCGCGCTCGGGCTGCTGCGCGCGGCGTTCCCGGCCGAACGCCTCAACATGGCCATCGGCATCTGGGGCGCCTGCATCGCGGCCTCGACCGCCGCCGGCCCCATCGTCGGCGGCCTGCTCGTCCAGCACGTCGACTGGGAGTCGGTCTTCTTCATCAACGTGCCCGTCGGCCTCGTCGCGCTCACCGTCGGCGCCCTCTTCCTGCTGAACGCCCGCGGCGAGTCCCGGTCCGGGGGCTTCGACATCACCGGGATCGTCCTGCTGTCCGGAATGCTCTTCACCCTGGTCTGGGCCGTCATCAAGGCTCCGACGTACGGCTGGGGCGACCCGAAGACGCTGGCGTTCTTCGGCGGCTCGATCGCGTTGCTGATCCTCTTCCTGGTGCGGGAGCGGATGGCCCGTCAGCCGCTCCTGCCGCTCGGGCTCTTCCGCTCCGTGTCGCTGTCCGTGGGCGTCGTCCTCATGATGCTGATGGCGTTCGCCATGTTCGGCGCGATGTTCTTCCTCACCTTCTACCTGCAGAGCGTGCACGGGCTGACGCCCGTGTCCACCGGCGTGCGGCTCCTGCCGATGATGCTGGCCATGATGGTGGCCTCCCCGGTCGCCGGCGGAGTGATCTCCAAGGTCGGGCCGCGCGTTCCCCTGGTCGTCGGCATGGGGCTCGCCGGCGTCGCCTTCCTCGGGATGTCGGGCCTCGGCGTGGACGCGAGCTTCGCGGCCATGGCTCCGTGGTTCGCGCTCATCGGCGTCGGCCTGAGCCCCGTCATGGTGGCCGCCACCGACATCATCGTGGGCAACGCCCCCGTCGCGCTGTCCGGCGTCGCGGGCGGCCTCCAGCAGGTGGCGATGCAGGTCGGCGGCGCGCTCGGCACCTCGATCCTCGGCGCCGTGCTCACCGCCAAGGTCGCCGGGGTCCTGCCCGGCCACATGACGGACGCGGGACTGCCGAAGCCGACTTCCGCGCAGGTCGACCTGATGAAGGGCGCGATCTCCCAGGGCGTCGCGCCGGTGCCGAAGAACGCCCCGCCGCAGGTCGCCCAGCTGATCGTCAAGGCCAGCCACCTGTCGTTCATCGACGGCATGCACCTGGCGTTCATCGTGAGCGCGGCCATGGCGTTCGCCGCCGCCCTGCTCAGCCTCCTCGTCCGCGCCGGCCGCCAGGTCGAGGGCGCCGCCATGCACGTCTGACGGCACCTCCAGGGATCGCCGCGACGGCCCTCCGGGGCTGTCGCGGCGATCAGTGCTTTTCGTCACATAAAGCTCGTTCCGTCTGACCGGAAACCGGGTAATCGTCCTGCGTTGCTCAAAAAAGATCGGGGGCGACAGGAGGATCCGATGGTCCTGGACCCGGAAGACGCGCGCGACGCACGATCCGTCACCGAGGCGGAGCGTGGATCGCAGGTACGCAAGGCGGCGCTCGCCGCCATCGTCGGCACCTCGATCGAGTGGTACGACTTCTTCCTCTACAACACCGCCGCCGCAGTCGTCTTTAAGGACGTGTTCTTCCCCAAGTCCACCGACTACGTCGGGACGCTCTCGTCGTTCGCCACGTACGCCGTCGGCTTCGCCGCCCGCCCGATCGGCGCCGCGATCTTCGGGCACTGGGGCGACCGGCTCGGCCGCAAGGCGACCCTGATCGTCACCCTCCTCCTCATGGGCCTGTCCAGCGCCCTCATCGGCGTCCTGCCGGGCACCGGCACGATCGGCGTCGCCGCGCCGATCCTCCTCGTCGCACTGCGGGTGCTGCAGGGCCTCGCGGTCGGCGGCGAGTGGAGCGGCTCCGTACTGCTCTCCATGGAATGGGGGAATCCCCGGCGGCGCGGGCTGATGGCCAGCTGGCCGCAGATCGGCGTGCCGATCGGCCTCATCCTCGGCACGGTCGCGATGTCGTCGCTGGCGACCGCGAGCGGCGACGCGTTCAAGAACTGGGGCTGGCGCATCCCGTTCCTGTTCAGCCTGGTGCTCGTCGCGATCGGCCTGTGGGTGCGGCTCCGCGTCATGGAGACGCCGATGTTCGCCAAGGTCGTCGAACGCCGTGAGGTGGCGAAGGTCCCGGTGCTCGACGTGATCCGCCGGCACCCGAAGGAGATCGTCCTCAGCGCGCTGCTGCGCTGCTCGGAGCAGATGCCCTTCTACATCTTCACGTCCTTCGCGCTGACCTACATCGTCGAGCACGCCAAGCTGTCCAAGACCTTCGCGCTGAACGCGGTCGCCGTGGGCGCCGTCCTCGAACTCATCCTCATCCCGACGTTCGGCCACCTCAGCGACACGGCGGGCCGCAAACGCGTCTACGCGATGGGAGCCCTGCTGCTCGGCGTCATCTCCTTCCCGTACTTCGCGCTGCTCAACACCGCCATCCCGGCCGTCGTCTTCCTCACCGTCGTCCTGGCCCAGGTGCCGCACTCCATGCAGTACGGGCCGCAGGCGTCGCTGATCGCCGAGGTCTTCCCCACGAAGCTCCGGTACGGCGGCGCGGGCATCGGCTACCAGCTCGCCTCGGTCATCGCGGGCGGCCCTGCGCCCCTGCTGGCGACCTGGCTCCTGCACGACTACGGCTGGTGGGCCATCTCCTTCGTCATGGTCATCGCGGCCCTCCTGACCCTGACGGCCACGGCCCTGCTGCCGGATCGCTCCCGCGTGGACCTGACCGAGGACGCCGCCTACGCCTGACCCGACCTTGCTGAGGGGTCGGGAACGGCCGTACCGATGTCCAGTGTCGGCTGATTTTCGCCGGCCCGGTGACGCTCACTTATCAAGCATGTATGGGGAGGTCTCCGCTCAGACCTCCCCATACACATTTTCTCGGGTCTGCCTGTCGAATAAGTCGCAGACCTACGGAGGAAACGCCTTTACGCCCAGATGTACAGCATCCAGCCGGGGCTGTCCCACTGGCACCACCAGGTCGTGTTCAGGTACAGGTTTCCGGCCTTCGTGCACTGCTCGTGCGTCTTATATGCCCTGACGGCCACCGGGCCTGCGGCGTGGGCGGGAGTCGCCAGGGCGGCGGTGCCGGCGAATCCTCCCGCCGCGATGGTCAACGCCACGACGCTCTTTCCGAGTTTTTGCCGCATGAGATCGCGCCCTTTCGGTTTGCTTGTTCTTCGTCAGCGCGTCAATGGGAAGCACGGAGTGATCCCGTAAATGATCTTGCTCCGTGGAGCGTAACAACGGGAAGTTGATCATGGCAAGATCGATGACAGTTAACACAAATTTGTCACATGTGAAGGTTGCGCCAACGAGGGCGCGGTACACCGTGAGTCGGGCACTTATCCCGTACGGCCCCGTTGGTTAAAGTTGATGCCGCCCCCCACCGAGCGAAAGGTGAGGTGGGCGAGGTGGAGGACGCTTCGACGGGCAGGAACGCCGGCGAGAGCTCGGTCGAGCTCGGGGGCTACCCGCAGGAGCTGAAACGGACGCTCGGCTCGTTCCAGGTGTTCGCGATCTCGTTCGCGTTCATCTCGGTGGCGGTCGGCATCTTCTCGACCTACGACGACGTGCTCCAGAACGCCGGACCGGTCGGGATCTGGCTCTGGGTCATCTCGGCGGTGGGACAGCTCCTGGTGGCGCTGGTGGTCGCGCAGTTCGCGGCCCGTATTCCGCTCAGCGGCTCCTCCTATCAATGGGCCTCGCGGCTGACCAACCCGAAGATCGGCTGGGGGTTCGGCTGGCTGACCTTCTGTTACCTGGCGATCGCCGTGGTGGCGGTCGACAACGCGCTCGCGAGCCAGGCGTTCATGCCGCTCGCCGGCATGAAGCCGGACGAGGACACCGCCCGCCTGATCACGCTCGTGGTACTGCTCATCCAGGCCGTGCTCGCGGTGGCCTCGACGCGCATCGTCAGCATGATCAATGGGAGCGCGGTGGGGCTCGAGCTGGTGCTCGTCGTCGTGGTGACGGTCGCGCTCGTCATCGCCGTGGCGATCAAGGGCGACGGCGCGGTCGGGAACCTCGCCTCGCGCGGTATCACCGAGAACGCCCCCGGCTATTTCGCCGTCGGCGGCGGGCTGATGGTCGCGATGATCATGGGCCTCGCCACGCTCGTCGGCTTCGACTCCGCGGCGAACCTGGCCGAGGAGGCCAAGGCTCCCTTCCGCACCGTCCCGCGTGCGATCGTGGGGTCGGTCGCGGCGGCCGGGCTGCTGGGCCTGCTGTTCCTCATCGCGCTCACCGTCGCGATCGACGATGTCCCCCGGATCAGCAGGAGCGGCTCGCCGGTCGCGGCGATCATGCGCGTTCAGCTCGGCCCGGTGATGGAGAGGGCGCTGCTGGTCGCGATCACGTTCGCGTTCTTCGGCGCCGGGATGGTGGTCATGGCGGCGTGCTCGCGGATCGTCTTCGCGATGGCGCGCGACGCACGCTTTCCCGCCCACCGGCTGATGCGGCGGGTCGACCCGCGCACGCATACGCCGGTCCCGGCGACGATCCTGATCTTCGTCCTGGGGGTCGTCCTGATGGTCGCACTGCCGGGTGCCGCACTGCTGAAACTGATCACGGCGTCGACGATCCTCCCGGCGATCATCTACGGCTCCACGATCGTCCTCTACCTGGCGGTGCGCAGACGGCTGGGCCGCAAGAAGGGCGCGTTCGACCTCGGACGCTTCGAACTGCCGGTCGCGATCGGCGCGCTGGTGTGGTCGGTCGCCGCGCTGTTCGTGCTGGTGGTGCCCGCGGCGGCGTTCGTCCCCGTCGTGATCGTGGTCGGCCTGCTCCTCGCGGGCGGGCTGTTCCTGCTC
Source organism: Actinoallomurus acanthiterrae (assembly GCF_054775715.1). Lineage (NCBI taxonomy): Bacteria > Bacillati > Actinomycetota > Actinomycetes > Streptosporangiales > Thermomonosporaceae > Actinoallomurus > Actinoallomurus acanthiterrae. Next base: position 2,881,295 of record NZ_BAAHCO010000001.1, read on the forward strand.
CTCCTGGTGATATTCGACCGCGAGGCGCTCGAGGGCGAGCCCGGAGACGTGAGCGTCTTCACACACTGACCGGGAAACGGCGCCAGGCACCCCTTGTAAGTTTCACGACGATTCTGGGTCAAGGGAACCTGTCAGGTTACGCTCTGAGAGGCGCTCTCACATCCACCCGAAACCCCCGCTAAGGATGGAGATGCGATGCCTCGTCCCCTCCGGGCCGCCCGCGGAGCGCGCCGCGCACTGACCCTGCTCTCGGCCGCCGTGCTGTTCATCGTCCCGTGGGCCGGCGCCGCCTACGCTCACGGCACGGTGACCGCTCCCGTATCCCGCAACTACGGTTGCTACCAGCGCTGGAGCAGTGATTGGCAGGACCCGGCGATGCAGCAGCAGGACCCGATGTGCTGGCAGGCGTGGCAGGACAACCCGAACGCCATGTGGAACTGGATGAGCATCTACCAGAACGGCCTCGGCGGCCAGTTCCAGCAGAAGATCCCCGACGGGCAGCTGTGCAGCGGAGGTCTCTCGGGGGACGGCCTGTACCGCTCGCTGGACAAACCGGGCCCCTGGAAGATGACGGATCTGTCCGCGAGCAATTTCTCGGTCACCCTCTACGACCAGGGACACGGCGCCGACTACCTGCTGGTCTACGTCACCAAGCAGGGCTATGACGCCACGACCCAGCCGCTGCGCTGGAGCGACCTCGAGCTGATCAAGAAGACCGGAAAGTACGCCTCCACGGGCGGTCCGGGCAGCTACACCGTCACGGGCCTGAGCGCCCCTGGACGGACCGGCCGCCACGTCGTCTACACGGTCTGGCAGCGGACGGGCCTGGACCAGGCGTTCTTCTTCTGCAGCGACGTGAACTTCAGCTGACCCGCGAAGCGACGCACCACTCCAGCACCACACGGCCGGTGCCGGGCACGCCGCCTGATTCCTTCGGATCGAAGGAATCAGGCGGCCGAGACCGCGGTATCCGGATTCCGGGATCGGGTCGCCACGCCGATGATCCTTACGACCGTTCCGGCCGAGTGGAGGCGATGGCATGGAGTACGTACGGGTGGGATCGTCCGGGTTGAAGGTGTCCCGGATCGCTCTGGGGATGATGGGCTTCGGCGACCGGTCGCGGCGCCGATGGCACCTGGACGAGGACGGCGCCGAGCCGATCGTGCGGCGGGCGGTCGAGGCGGGCGTGACGTTCTTCGACACCGCGGACATGTACGACGGCGGCATGAGCGAGGTGGTCACCGGCCGGCTGCTCGCCCGGCTGTTCCCGCGCCGGGACGACTACGTGCTCGCCACCAAGGTGTACTTCCCGATGGGGGAGGGGCCTAATGACGGTGGGCTGTCGCGCAAGCACATCATGGACGCCATCGACGCCTCACTGGCCCGGCTGGGCACCGACCACGTCGACCTTTACCAGATCCACCGTTGGGACGACGAGACGCCGATCGAGGAGACGATGGAGGCCCTGCACGACGTCGTCCGCTCCGGCAAGGCGCGGTACATCGGGGCGTCGAGCATGTACGCGTGGCAGTTCGCCAAGGCGCAGCAGGCCGCGGCGACCCGGTTCGTATCGATGCAGAACCACTACAACCTCGTCTACCGGGAGGAAGAGCGGGAGATGATCCCGCTCTGCCGCGACCTGGGCGTCGGCGTGCTGCCGTACAGCCCGCTGGCGCGCGGACTGCTCGCCGGCACGCGAGACCGGCAGGGCGGCCGCCACACGGCGCGGGCCGGCAACGATCCGCTCGCCGACACGTCGTACGAGGACGGGGACTTCGACGTCGTCGAAGCGGTGCGGGCGGTCGCCGGCGAGCGCGCCCTGCCCCCGGCGCGGGTCGCGCTGGCGTGGCTGCTCGGCAGGCCCGGGGTGTGCGCGCCGATCGTCGGCGCGACGAAGCCGGAGCACGTGGACGACGCGGTGGCCGCCGTCGGCGTCGCGCTGACCGACGAGGAGGTGGCCGGACTGGAGGCGCCGTACCGTCCGCACCGGGTCATCGGGCACACCTGAGGCGCGCGCCCCGGTTCGTCGATCGGGGCGGCCGGGGGTGGCGCGACTCCCGTCAGGGGGGCGAAGTCGGCGATCGGGGGCGGCGCGACTCCGGTCACGGGGCGGTGCCGTCCAACGGGAGCGGTCGGCGGGGTACGGTCGCCGCGTGGATCAGTGACGTGGTGGTGCGGCCGTACGGTGCGAACCGGTCGAGGATCGGTTCGAGGCGGTCGACGGATCGTAGGTGCGCGATGAAGAAGAAGCAGTCGTCGCCGGTGATCCGGTAGCACTCCACGATCTCCGGGATCTCCTCGGCGATCTTGGCGATGCGGGGGAGCTCGCGGACCGCCGGGTTGATGCGGACCAGCACGGTCACCGGGAAGCCGAGGGCCTGTGGATCGACCTCGGTCCGGTAGCCGGTGATCACACCGGTGTCCTCGAGCCGCCGTATCCGGTCGGCGACCGCGGGCGCGGACAGGCCGACCCGGCGGCTCAGCTCGGCGACGCTCAGCCGTGCGTCGGCCTGGAGCTCGGACAGGATCCGAAGGTCGATGTCGTCGAGATCCTTGGCTTCGTAGGCCCGCCCGGGCCGTGGCCTGCGGTTCGCCATGCCGCCAGCGTACGAGTCGATCGACGATACGGCCATGCGCACGGATCCACGGCCTGAGGCCGTCACCCGCCGCCGGGCCGCCGTCCCGGCGTGGTCGTACTTCGCCGGGAGCGCGGTCTTCCATTATCTCGGCCCGTCGTTCGCCGTCCTGCTGTTCGCGCGGGTGGGGCCGCTCGGCGTCGCGGGGCTGCGGATCTGGAGTGCGGCGATCCTCTTCGCCGCGTGGCGCCGCCCCTGGCGACTGCTCGCCGGGCCGGGCGCCGCCGGACGTCACCTGCTCGTGGGGTGGGGGCTCGTGCTGGCGCTCATGAACGGCTGCTTCTACCTGGCGATCTCCCGGCTGCCGCTCGGGACCGTCGCGGCGATCGAGTATCTCCCGGTCATCGCGCTGGCCGCGCTCGGCGCCCGTACGCCGCGGAACCTCGCCGCCCTCGCCGCGGCGGTCGGCGGCGTGTACGTGCTCACCGACGTGCGCCTGACCGGGCAGCCGCTGGGGTTCGTCTTCGCGTTCGCCAACGCCGGGCTGTTCGCGGCGTACATCGTGATCGCCCATCGGGCGGCGCGGCGGTCCGCCAGTGGCGTCGACGGGCTCGCGGCGGCCATGCTCGTCGCGGGCCTCCTCGTCGTGCCGATCGGGGCGTGGCAGGCCGCCCCGGCGTTCGCCGATCCCGTCGCGCTGGTCGCGGGGATCGGCGTCGGGATCAGTTCCTCGGTCATCCCGTACGTCTGCGATCAGCTGGCCATGGCGCGGATGGCCCGCTCGACGTACGCGCTGCTGGTCGCGCTGCTGCCCGCGACCGCCACCGTCGTCGGCGTCCTCGTCCTCCGCCAGATCCCGTCCCCGGCCGAGATCGCCGGTGTCGCGCTGGTGATCGCGGGCGTCGCCCTCCACCGCGAACTCCGCTGACTCCGGGGCAGGGAGAAAAACCGAGAAGCACCTTCGCCGAGCGCCGTCTCCAACCACTCTTCCGTGTCTCCGGCGCTATTGGCGGCCGGTCGGCGCGTGGTTAGGGTGGCGGTGATCATTTCGCCAGTAGCGCCGAGCCCGTACGAGTTCCCGACGCATCGCCTGGAGATCTCCGGTGGAAATCACCCCGCAAGACGGCTCCTTCGTCATGGATCCGGCCGGCCGCGACATCCACGGCGAGGCCGCCCGGCTCCGCGCGCGTGGGCCCGCGGCGAAAGTCGAGCTCCCGGGCGGTGTGGAGGCGTGGGCGGTGAACGACTCCGCCCTGCTCAGGCTGCTCCTCACCGACTCCCGCGTCTCCAAGGACCCTCGCCGGCACTGGCCCACGTGGATCAACGGCGAGATCTCCCCGGAATCGCCGCTGTTCGTCTGGCTGGCCGTGAGCAACATGCTCACCTCCTACGGCCAGGACCATCGGCGGCTGCGCCGGCTCATCTCCAGTGCCTTCACCGCGCGCCGGACCGCCGCGATGCGCCCCCGCATCGAGAAGCTCGTGGCCGGGCTCCTCGACGGCTTCGAGGCCGAGCCCGGCCTTCCGGTGGACCTGCGCGAGGAGTACGCCTATCCGTTGCCCATCGCGGTGATCTGCGAGCTGTTCGGCATCGACGACGAGGCCGCGCGCGATGAGATGCGCCGCTGCACCGCCACCTTCTTCAACACCGACGCGGATCCCGACGAGGCCGCCACCGCATATCCGCGCATGCTGGAACTGCTGGGCGCGCTCATCGCCGAGAAGCGGAAGAACCCCGGAGACGACCTGTCCTCCGACCTGATCGCCGCTCGCGACGACGACTCCCGGCTCTCCGAGGAGGAGCTCGCCGGCACGCTGATGCTGTTCATCGGCGCGGGCCACGAGACGACGGTCAACCTCCTCGACAACGCCATCTACGCCCTGCTCACCCGCCCCGACCAGCTCGCGCTGGTTCGCGCCGGCCGCGTCGGCTGGGACGACGTGGTCGAGGAGACGCTGCGCGCCGAATCCCCCATCGCCAACCTCCCCCTGCGCTTCGCCGTCGAGGACATCACGCTCGACGACGGCGTCACCCTCCGCAAGGGCGACGCGATCCTCGCCTGCTACGCCGCCGCCGGCCGCGACCCGCGCGTGCACGGCGACGACGCGGACCGCTTCGACGTCACCCGTGCCGACAAGGAGCACATCGCCTTCGGCTACGGCGTCCACCACTGCCTCGGCGCACCCCTGGCCCGCCTGGAGGCCACCATCGCGCTGCCCGCGCTCTTCGACCGCTACCCCGACCTGACCCTCGCCGCCGAACCCGGCGAACTCCGGCCGCTCGCCTCATTCATCTCCAACGGCCACCGCTCCCTCCCCGTACACCTCACGGCCGGGTGAACGGCCCTCACTGGCGGTGGAAGTGCACCGGGTGCTCGGGGTCGGCGGAACAGGCGAAGAGCCCCCCGGGACCGACGTCGATCATCATTCCGGTCGGCGTGTAGGCGTGCTCGTACTCCGGCGTGCCATAGACCAGGTCACGGTCCTCGATCGCACACCACCGGCCATCGCCCTCACCGTTGTCGAGTTGCAGGAGTAGCGTGGCCGGCGCACCGCAGGCGACGCATGTCAGGCCGCTCGGCGCCGACCCGTGGATCACGGTTCCGCCGATCTTGAAGCCGGGAGCGGTCGACAGCTCTTCGTACGCGTCCTCGTCCTGGTTCCAGGCCAGTACGCGGGCTCTGAGGTCGTCGGGGAGTTCCCAGAGCCAGGGATACTCGATCAGCCGCTCCGGATAAAGGACGCACGGGTGCGGGATGTAGGTCTCGTAGAACCCCGGAAGCTCGTCCTCCAGGTCCGGTACGGGCGGCTCTTCGAGTATCTCGGTCACCTCGGAGGCTCGCCGCCAGACCACCCGGCAGGGAGCATGCTCGGGGCAGCAGTGGTAGCCGACGCACCACAGGATCTGGAGCAGATCCGTCCCCTCGGGGAAGGTGATCTCGGGGAAGTCCGCGGCGGTCAGCTGGGCCAGGGCGACCATCGGAGATCCCGGATCCTCGCCCGGATACTGATCGCAGTCGGGGGCCTCGCAGTGCGGCCACGGCTCCGAGGCCGGCCACGCCAGAGGGCCTCCGATGTGACTGTCGCGAGGGCCGGGACTGCCGGGCCGGGGGTGCAGCCGTACGGTGGCGGACGCGTAGGCGGCCAGGCCCGGGATGAGCTGAGCGATGTCCACTGAGGGGGCTTCGGTGGTGCGGGTCACGGGGATCATTGTCATCCACGCTCCCCGCTCCGGGAGCCGGCTCCGGCGAGGTCACCGAGGGTGCTCCCCAGGATCGCCGATGCGGTCGGCGGGATGAAGCCGATCAGATCGGTCGTACCCCGATCGGCTTCATCGCCGAGGCTTCTCGTGCTCAGCGTGGAGACGCGGCCGGTACGGGGGAGGACGTGAAGCCGCCCGCACGGAGCGCGTCGGCGATCAGGTCGAGCGGCGGGCGAGGCGCGGTCGGCAGCAGTGCCGCCAGATCACCGTCCCGCTGCTCGAGGAAGCCGGCGTTGATGTTCGAGAAGATCGAGATCGTATGGCCGACCTGGTAGGGCTCCAGGCCGATGGCGGTGAGCGCGGCGCGTACGTCGGACAGCGCCGCCGGTTCGTACCGGATCCGACGGCCGAGCGCCGTGGACAGGGCCGCCGCGAGGTCCGCGCCGCCGACCGCGGCCACCCCCTCGAGCTCATAGGTGCGACCCGCGTGTCGGCTTGGGCGGCCGGCGCGGACGTCGGCGTACGTTTCCGCGGCGACCCGCGCGGCGACGTCGGCCAGGTCCTCCCGCGCAACGACGGCGACCCTGCCGTCGCCCAGCGGCGCGCTGAACACTCCGGTGGCGGCGGCGCTCTCCGCGGCCATCAGCGCCAACCCGACGGGCATCTCCGCGTACAGTCCGTTGCGCAGCACGGTGACGTCGAACGGGGCGCCGGCGAGCCGGTCCTCGGTCCACCGGTGCGGCAGGGCGATGCTCAGCCGATCACCTGAGCCGGCCAGGCTCGTGTAGATCACATGCCGGACACCGGCCTCGATGGCCGCGCCGACGACCGCCCCGTGCCGGGCGAGGACCACGTCGTCCTCGGCGTACCCGGCCGAGACGAACACCAGCACGGTCACGCCCGCGAACCCGTCCGCCAATGAGTCCGGGTCGTCGAAGTCGATGCGCCGGGCGCCGCCACTCGCGGTACGCGTGCCCGCCACCACGTCGACGCCGGGAAGTGCGGCGAGCCGGCCGTGGACCAGGCCGCCGAGTGCGCCTGACGTTCCGGTCACGAGAATCATGGGACCCCCAAGGTGGTTTTTGCCGAATGATCGGCCCCAGCATCGTGACCACCGGCCGGGAGCGTAAGGAGGCATTCTCATGTCCGTAGGGCACACGGCGGTAACCCCCCAGGCCGCAGGTCCCTGTGGTGACGACGACTGCGGCATCCGAGAGGTGCTCGACCGGATAGGCGACAAATGGACCGTGCTCGTCATCGTGGAGCTGTCGAAGGGGACCCGGCGCTTCCGGGAGCTCCAGCGGGCGATCCCCGGCATCTCCCAGCGGATGCTGACCCTGACGACGCGCAGACTCTGCCGGGACGGCCTCGTCGAGCGGACCGTGTACGCCACCATCCCGCCGCAGGTCGACTACCGGCTGACCGCCATGGGCCAGAGCCTCGCCACGATGGTCTCCGGCCTGGCGGACTGGTCCCGCGAGCACAAGGCCGCGATCGGCGAAGCGCGGCGGCGCTGGGACGCCGCACACACCGAGTAGGCCACCGGACGGCGGGCCGCTGGATGATCTTCGGGCTACCGGTGCTGTGCGGCGGAGAGGCGGGTCAGGCGGTGCTCCTTCGGCCAGCGGACGTCGTACACCCAGCCGAATTTCTCGAACACCCAGATGAGCCGTGCCGACACGTCGATCTGGCCGCGCCGTACACCGTGCCGGGCACAGGTCGGATCGGCGTGGTGCAGGTTGTGCCAGGACTCGCCCATGCTGAGGAGCGCCAGCGGCCAGACGTTGGCGGACCGGTCGCGCGAGGCGAAGGGCCGATCGCCGATCATGTGACAGATCGAGTTGATCGACCATGTCACGTGATGCAGGAGGGCCATCCGGACCAGGCCCGCCCAGAAGAACGCGGTGAGCGCTCCCCACCAGGACCAGGTGATGAGGCCGCCGAGCACCGCGGGCAGGCCGAGCGTGATCGCCGTACACGCCCCGAACAGGCGGTGCACCACGCGTATGTCACGATCGGCGAGCAGGTCGGGCACGAACCGGCGCTGGTTGCTGAGGTCGCGCTTGAAGAGCCAGCCGAGGTGAGCGTGCCAGAAGCCCCGTGCGATCGCCACCGGTGAGTTGCCGAACAGCCAGGGCGAGTGAGGATCACCGTCCCGGTCGGAGAACGCGTGGTGGCGCCGGTGATCGGCGACCCAGTGCAGGACCGGGCCCTGTACGGCGAGGCTGCCGGCGAGCGCCAGCGTGATCCGCATGACGCGCTTGGCCTTGAACGAGCCGTGCGTCAGGTAACGGTGGTAGCCGACCGTCACGCCGAGACACGTGATCACGTACCAGATCGTCATGAGCAGGATGTCCACCCAGCTCAGGCCCCAGCCCCACACCACGACGGCCGCGAGGGCCAGCGCGAGAAGCGGGACGATCACGAAGACGTACACCGACAGGTGCGCGGCGAGCGCACGCCGACCGGTGATCATGGGCGCGGGCCCGTGGCCCGGCCCGGGCCCGCGGTCCGGCCCGGGCAGGGATCGGCCGGTGATGCTGGTCGACACGGTACGTCACCTCGGTTCTGACGTGGATGCGAGTACCGATCTCTCCGGCACCCCGACCAGCTGACAGGCCGAAACGAGGTGCCATGACGCAAGGTTGCTCTTACCCGGCTACGCGCAAACCACCAACCGTCGAACCATTGGACGAGATGCCATGAACACTGTCGACCCTGAGTCGCCGGCCGATCATGCTTTTCGTCAGAGGCGTGCGCCGTTCGCCGTGAGAACGACGTCGATGTTGCCGCGTGTGGCGCTGGAGTAGGGGCACACCTGGTGGGCGGCGTGTACGAGATCGGCGGCTCGCCGGGCGTCGTCGATCGAGGGCAGCGTGACGTTCAGTTCGGCGCCGAGCCGGAACGTGCCGTTCTCGTTCGGGATGAGCGCGACCGTCGCGTCGATCACCGCGTCGTCGGCCTGAAGCTTCTCGCGCTTGCCGAGCATGCTCAGTACGGCGCCGAAACAGGCCGCGTATCCCACGGCGAACAGCTGCTCCGGGTTGGTTCCGGCGCCGTCGCCGCCCAGCTCCTTGGGAAGCCTCAGGTCCACGTCCAGGCGGCCGTCCGTCGTCCGCCCGTGCCCCTGGCGGCCGCCGGTGACGCGCGCCTCGGCCGTGTAACTCGCCTTGCTCATGTTCTCCTCCTAAGCGTTTCCGGAAGCAGAAGCTACTGCTTCAAAATTAGGAAGTAAAGAGCCAGGCGGTTCGGAAACCGGAAGTCCGGACATTACAATGGTGAAGTGGACCAGCGATCGTACAACCAGTACTGCGCGACCGCGCGCACCCTCGACATCGTCGGCGAGCGCTGGACGCTGCTGCTGATCCGCGAGCTGCTGACCGGCCCCAAGCGGTTCGGCGACCTGCAGAACAGCCTGCGCGGTCTCGGCACCGGCCTGCTCTCGGCCCGGCTGAAGCACCTCGAACGCGAGGGCCTCGCCCAGAAGGTCACCCTGCCGCCCCCGGCCCGCACCCCCGCCTACGCGCTCACCGAGGCGGGCGAGGAACTCGAGCTGGCCGTGCTCGCCCTCGCCCAGTGGGGCCTGAAGTGGGCGATGGGGGAGCGCCGCGAGGGTGAGACCTACCATCCGGGCTGGACCGTGCTCGGCCTCCGCTCCATCTTCGTCCCCGAGTCCGCCGTCGGACTACGCGCCACGTACGAGTTCCGGATCGGGGACGAGGTCTTCCACGCCGACGTCGACGACGGCACGATCGCGACCCTGCACGGGCCCGCTCAGCGGCCCGACGTCGTCATCGAGGCCGGCGAAGACCTCTTCGCCGACATCGCGGCGGGCCGTACGGACCTGGCCGCCGGGCTCGAGGACGGCAGCGCCGTCGCCTCCGGTGACCCTGATCTCCTGCGAAGGCTGGCAGACCTGTTCGTACGGCCCCCGGCCCAGGATCGTCCCGGCTCACCGGCGGCGCACTCGAAGGCCGCGCCCCGGCCCTGAGCCACGCGGGCTCGTCCTCAGATGGATCTCCTGGCGTGGTGTGCTGTGAAAAGGGCCGCGGCCATGACGATCAGGCCGGCCACGTCGACGGCGCCGGCGTGAAACAGCCCCCGTGGTCCGTATCCTCTCGTCAGGACCCAGCCGCACGCCATGGTGAGGAAGACGGCCATGCCGAAGACGGCGATGTTCCCGATCCCGGTCTCGTAGCGCAGGACACGCGGCGACAGTTCCAGGCGGCGCACCGTCTTTGCCGCGCCGACCACGATGCAGACCATGGCGATGGGGCTGACGGCCATCCAGGCGATCTCGGCCGTGGAGAACGCCTGCAGGGCCCTCGGGTGGGCCCAGTACGCGGTGATTCCTCGCGTCGACGCCCAGGTGAAGGACGCGACATCGCTCGGTACCAGATCGTGGTACGCCCACGGACGGCCACCGGTGCCCGGCCAGCTGCGTCCGAAGTGGCGGCCGCCGACGATGAGCGCCAGGGTGCCGGATGCGAACAGCAGTGCCGGCGAGAGCAGCGCGCGTGCCCGCAGCCGGGCCACCCGCAGGAGCAGGGCCCATGCGATGGGGACCGCGGCGAGCACGGCCAGCGCCAGGAAGAGGAGCATCGCGCCCGACATCACCACGATCGCTGTGGTGGTGATGTCGGTGTCCGGCCGCGACCATCGCCATCCGATGATCAGCTGTGCCCACATGGTGAGACCGCACGCCAGGAAGGTGGCCGACGCGCACCCAAGGGCCACGAGGCGGACGCGGACCCGGTCGGGCAGTTCGATGCCGTGTTCGGCGAGGCCCGCGCACGCGAGCCGGGCCAGCAGGCCGTTGCGGATCACGTCCGCCGTACGCCGCCAGGATCGCGGCCGCTCGGAGATCTCGGCGATGAGCAACTCGGCGAACTCCTCGCCGTAACGGTCGCGCCAGACCCTCGGGTACCAGTGGACCAGCCGCTCGGCGCGGCGCGTGACCGCCTCGGGCGAGGCGGTCACGCCGTCTCCCAGTTACCGGCGAGCCGCCGCAGCCCCAGGTCGGCGACGCGGCGTTGAGCGTCGAGGTGGGCCCGCAGAGCCGTGGCCCCGGCCGCCGTCAGCCGGTAGGGCCGACGCCGGTCCTGGCTCTCCACAGTCTCGATGAACCCCTGCTTCTCCAGCCGGCTGAGGGCCTCGTACAGCGTGCCGGGCGCCAAGCGCACATCGGCGAAGGCTTCGATGTCCTTGGTCAGGGCGTAGCCGTGCTTGGCGCCTTCGGCCAGGCTGGAGAGGATCAGCGTCGCCGGACCGGAGTAGCGCCCCAGCGTGCCGAGAGGAGCGGCGCTTTCGTCTTGTGACCGGGCCATGAGAGTCACCCTATGTCGGTTGACGATCCATCGGTGGACGGAGACCGCTCCCGCCGCTGCGCGGTGCCACCAGGTAGGGCACGTGCGAGGCCAGGAATTCCCGGGCGAACGGGTCGCGCAGCCGCCACACGCCGGCGTCGACCACGAAGTGCGCCATCAGCACGCCGAGGTACGCGCCGAAGAGCAGGCGGCCTGCGGGAGCGGCGTCGAGCAGCCGCGACGCGGCACTGAGCGCGACGCCGCCCACGAGGGCGATGTCGCACAGGATCGCGAGCATGCGCAGCCGCCGCGTCCCCTGCCCGCCTCCGGCCGCTATGAGTCCGATGAGTAGTAGGTACTGCAACCCATGGGCCACGGTCATCCCTCCGACCACCGCGTACGGCGAGTCGAGGACGAAGACGGGAAGCGAGAAGAGCAGCGAGGTCAGGTAGACGAAGCAGAATCCCCCCGGGCGTTCGGCGCGTGGCCGCCGTGCGAGCGCCACCAGACCCATCCCGACCGCACCGGCGAACAGTACGGCCACCACCGGAAACACCGCCCCGATCCCCGGATCGACGCGCAGGCGAAGGAGCCCGAGGTGCGCCATCAGCCCGGCGACTCCGGCCCATCCGGCCAGTGCCAGCGCCCGGCGCTCGTACGGCCGTAGCCCCGTCACCCGGTTCGACGATGCGGCCAGCGCGGCCATGCCGAGGTTCTGCTTCTGGAAGTGGAAGAACTGCCACGCGAAGTAGGGCAGCAGCAGCCATACCAGCGTCGACGGCGAGACCGCGGCGGCGATCACCGCCGACGCCGCGATCAGGCCGATCGGCGTCCAGACGTACCGCGTGCGGTGCCGTCGGGCGTGGGCGCGGATCTGTGGGAGCGTGTACAGCCACCCTGTCGCGGCGACGTGCACCGACGACCCCACGAACAGCAGCCAGGTGATCCCCCGCGCCGGCGCGGTCGACGCCGACGGCGCCATGAGGACGGCTGTGGCAAAGGCCCCGGCCGTCAGGCCCACGGTCGCCCACAGCCACACCCGCGGATACCCCGTACGTGGTCGCGGCCCGGCCGCGACGATCCGCCGAGCGTCGTCATCCCATCCCATGGCCATCCAAGGCCCCCGCCGGGGCCACGCTCAGCAGGAACAGCACGGCCACCGCGATCCCGGCCACCGTGAAGGCGCAGCACAGGGCCACGATCACCCAGCGCCGGCGACCACCACGTGGCTCTGCGTACGGCCACCCGCTCATGGGGCCTTCGTTCGGCGCGCTCGTGAATCTTTCGTGTAGTGCGTCCATGATCCGCACCGTAGTCCGTGAGACGATATACCGCAATACGTTATAACGGCAGTCGATATAGTGGCTGGAGCGAATGGACATACCGCGGACTCGGCTGATGCGGCAGTCGCCCGAGTGCCTGCATGGCGGACCGCGCCGGCGTACGGAGCGCCGCTGCGAAGGTCCGGCTCCCGAGTGGGATGGGACCTGTGCGTTGCGGTGTGGTCAGCGGGGGGTGGGGAGGGCGCCCCAGGAGGCGAGGGTCTCGATGAGGCCGGTGGTCGTCGGGAGGGCGGCGAGCTCGTCGGCGTCGACCCAGCGGGCGGCGCGGGCGTCGTCGCCGGCGCGCAGGACGCCGCCGGTCACCGTCGCGGCGTAGTCGCGGATGTCGTAGGTCGCCCCGCCCGGGCCCGCACGGTCGACCGAGCCGATCAGCGGTCCGGGCTCGACCTGTAGGCCGGTCTCCTCGGCGACCTCGCGGACGACCGCGGCGTCGTCGGTCTCGCCGGGCTCGACCCGGCCGCCCGGCAGTGACCACCTTCCCTCGTCCGGCGGGTGGCCGCGCTGGATCACCAGCAGCCGCCCGTCGGCGTCATGGACGATCGCTCCGACGCACCGCACACGCATGCACCCCAGGGTGCCACGATGCGCGCCGGAAGAGATCCGAAAGGACGGTCCGCGCTCGACCGGATGCCATCGGCGATTGAAAGCTAATCCGCGGCAGAAATGATGTCAACGGCCTTTGGCGATACAGTCCCAGGGAACTACAAAACCGGTTTATTCAATCGGGGGGCTGCGGGATGAAGCGTCCGACGATCGCCGACATCGCGCGCCGGGCGGGCGTCACCAAGAGCACCGTCTCGTTCGCGCTGAACGACCGGCCGGGGGTGTCCGCCGCGACCCGCGAGCGCATCCTCGACATCGCGCAAGAGATGGGGTGGCAGCCGAGCCGCGTGGCCCGCGCGCTGTCCGGCGGCCGGGCGGGCGTGCTGGGGCTGGTCGTGGACCGCCCGGCGCGGACTCTGGGGATCGAGCCGTTCTTCATGCAGCTGATCTCCGGGATCGAGGGCGAGCTCGCCGCGCGCGACGTCGCGCTCCTGCTCCAGATGGCCGAAGACGGCCAGACGCAGGTGGCGGCCTACCGTCGCTGGTGGGCCGAGCGCCGGGTGGACGGGGTGTTCCTGGTCGACCTGCGGGTGGACGATGAGCGGGTCGCGCTGCTGGCCGAGCTCGGGCTGCCCGCGATCGTGATCGGCGGCCCGGACGGGCTCGGCGGGCTGCCCGGGGTGTGGAACGACGAGGCCGAGGCCGTGGGCTCCGTCGTGGAGTACCTCGCGGCCCTCGGCCACCGGCGGATCGCCCGGGTGGCCGGGCCGCCGGAGCTGCGGCACACGACCGCGCGGGGTGCGGCGTTCGAGGCGGCGGCCGGCGCGCTGGGCCTGACGACGGCCTCGGTGTCCACGGACTACACGGGCGAGGAGGGGGCTCGCGCGACCCGGCGGCTGCTCGCGGCGCCGGAGCCGCCGACCGCCATCGTCTACGACAACGACGTGATGGCCCTGGCCGGACTGGGGGTCGCCGGCGAGATGGGCGTGCCGGTTCCGGGGCGGCTGTCCATCGTCGCGTGGGACGACTCGGTGCTCTGCCGGCTGGTCCACCCGCCGCTGACCGCCGTCGGCGTCGACATCGCCTCCTACGGCGCGGAGGTGGCGCGCCGCCTGCTCGACCTGGTCGCCGGGCAGCCCGTCGAGAGCGGCCGCCACGCCGCGCCCGTGCTGACGCCGCGGGGCAGCACGGGTCCGGCCTTCGTGAGAAACGCCAGGGGCGGTTGACGCTAAACCGGTTTAGTGATCCTATCGAGGCGACGGATTTCCAGCGGTTGCCCGGAGAAACGCCCATGGCCGGTCCGCGCTCGACCGGGGTGCCTCCATGACGGCTGATGGGAGTTCACCAAGTGAAGGCACGCCGAATCACGGCGCTCGTCACGGGCGCCATCATGGTCATGGCCACAGGCGGCTGCGGAGGCGGCGGCGGGGACAAGTCGTCCCCGAAGACGCTGACCTACTGGGCCAGCAACCAGGGACGCTCCATCCAGCAGGACCAGCAGGTGCTCGGTCCCGAGTTGAAGAAGTTCGAACAGCAAACCGGCATCAAGGTCAAGCTCGAGGTGATCGGCTGGCCCGACCTCCTCAACCGCATCCTCGCCGCGACCTCCAGCGGCAAGGGCCCCGACGTGCTCAACATCGGCAACACCTGGTCCGCCTCACTCCAGGCGACCGGGGCGTTCCAGTCCTTCGACGACGCGACCATCGTCAAGGTCGGCGGGCGGGGACGCTTCATCCCCTCCACGCTCACCTCGACGGGCGCGGCCGGGAAGCCTCCGGGGTTCGTGCCGCTGTACGGACTGGCGTACGGGCTGTTCTACAACAAGAAGCTGTTCGCGCAGGCGGGCCTGAAGAACCCGCCCGCGACCTGGCAGGAGCTCGTCGCCGACGCCAAGAAGCTCACCGACCCGGGGAAGAAGCGGTACGGCGTCGGCATGCTCGGCGCGAGTTACACCGAGGGCGCGCACTTCGCGTTCATGTTCGGCGCGCAGAACGGCGCGCGCCTCTTCCAGGGCGGGCAGCCCGGCTTCGACTCCCCGGCGATGGTGGCGGGCGTCCGCCAGTACCTCGACCTGCTCGGCACCGACAAGGTCGTCGATCCCGCCGACGCGGAGTACGTCAACGACGACCAGATCCTCAAGGACTTCGCGGCCGGGAAGTTCGGCATGATGATGATCCAGAGTTACGCGACCGCCGGCGTCCGCGAGAACGGCATGAAGGACGACGCGTACGGCGTCGAGCAGATCCCGCTGCCCGACCCGCTGCCGGCCGCGGCCGCCGGGTCGCCAGCCACGTCGCCGGCATCAACATTGGCGTGTTCAAGAACTCCGGCAACAAGGACGGCGCCCTCAAGCTCGTCGACTTCCTCACGAGCCCCGACGAGCAGAAGATCCTCAACGCGGCCTGGGGCAGCCTGCCGGTCGTCTCGCAGGCGTACGACGACCCGAAGTTCCAGACGCCCGCGATCCAGACGTTCCGCAAGGTCCTCGCCGAGGCCGCCGAGACCCTGCCGATGATCCCGCAGGAGGCGCAGTTCGAGACCCTGGTCGGCAACACCGTCAAGGGGCTGATCGCCGACGCCGCCGCGGGCCGCCCGGTCGACGACGCCACCATCAAGAGCCGCCTCGCCGACGCGAACAAGAAGATGCAGGCCGGAGGGTGACCGCGCCCGCGCGCGCTCCCGGACGTCGGCGTCCCAGGCTCGCGAAGGCGCTGCCGTACCTCCTGCTGCTGCCCGCCCTCGTCGCCGAACTGGCCGTGCACATCCTCCCGATGCTGGTCGGGGCGTGGATGAGCCTGCTGCACCTGACCCAGTTCTTCATCCGTAACTGGACGCAGGCGCCGTACGGCGGGCTGGCCAACTACCGGATCGCGGTGAACGCGCACGGGCCCGTCGGCAAGGACCTGCTGCACTCCTTCCTGATCACCCTCGCGATCACCGCGGTCGTCGTCTCCTGCTGCTGGCTGTTCGGCCTGACCGCGGCCGTGCTGCTGCAGCGGCCGTTCGCGGGCCGCGCGGCGCTGCGGACGCTGTTCCTCGTGCCGTACGCGCTGCCGGTGTTCACCGCGGTCATCACCTGGCGGTTCATGTTCCAGCGGGACACCGGCATGGTGAACGCCCTGCTGTCCGACGAGCTGCGGCTGGCGCACGGCCATCCGTTCTGGCTGCTCGGCGACCGGAGCTTCGCCGCCGTGGTGGTCATCCTGGTCTGGCGGCTGTGGCCGTTCGCGTTCCTCACGATCACCGCCGGGCTGCAGAGCATCCCCGCGGACCTGTACGAGGCGGCGGCGATCGACGGCGCCGGGTCGCTGCGCCTCCTCACGCGGGTGACGCTCCCGCTGCTGCGGCCGGTCGACCGGGTGCTGCTGCTGGTGCTGTTCCTGTGGACGTTCAACGACTTCACCACCGCCTACACCCTGTTCGACCAGCCGCCCGCGGCCGCCGACATGATCTCCATCCACATCTACAACGCGTCCTTCATCACCTGGAACTTCGGACTGGGCTCGGCGATGTCCGTACTGCTCCTGGTGTTCCTGATGGTCGTCACGCTCGGGTACCTCGGAATCGGACGGCTGAGGGGGCGTCATGCGTGAGTCTCGTACGCTGCGGTGGGCGCGGCCGGTCGTCCTCGGCCTGCTCGCGCTGTTCACCGTGCTGCCGCTGTACGTCATGGCGGTCTCGTCGATCAAACCGCTGAAGGACGTGCAGGGGCGGTTCACCTGGCTGCCGACGCACGTGACGTTCCGGCCGTTCGTCGACATGTGGCGCACGGTGCCGCTCGGCCGCTACTTCGTGAACAGCCTGATCGTCTCCGTCTCCGCCACCCTGTGCTCGATGGTGATCGCGATCCTGGCCGGCTACGCCGTCAGCCGGTACCGGTTCGCCGGGCGCGGCACGTTCATGACGGCGGTCCTGTCGACGCAGATGTTCCCCGGCATCCTGTTCCTGCTGCCGCTGTTCCTGATCTTCGTCAACGTCGAGCGGTACACCGGAATCCGGCTGTACGGGAGCCGGACCGGCCTGACCATCACCTACCTCACATTCGCCCTGCCGTTCTCCATCTGGCTCATCGCGGGGTACTTCGACACGATCCCGCGCGAGCTGGACGAGGCGGCACGCGTGGACGGCGCCGGCCCGATGCGCACGCTCTTCCGCGTCGTGCTGCCGGTAGCCGCGCCGGGCGTCGTCGCCGTCGCGATCTACGCGTTCATGACGGCGTGGGGCGAGGTGCTGTTCGCCTCCGTGCTCACCGACGACGGCACCCGGACGCTCGCCGTCGGCCTGCGCGGGTACGCCACCCAGGCGAACGTCTACTGGAACCAGGTGATGGCCGCCTCCCTGGTCATCAGCCTGCCGGTGGTGGTCGGCTTCCTGGCCCTGCAGCGCTTCCTCGTCCACGGGCTGACCGCGGGCGCGGTCAAGTCCTAGCGAAAGGCTCCTCAATGCGACGCGACTCTCGCAAGCTGCCCGGACCGGCGTGGCTGGGCGCGAACTTCTGGTCCCGGACCGGCGGCCCGCTGATGTGGCGCTCGTACGACCCCCGGGTCGTCCGCCACGAGCTCCACGTGCTGGCCGAGCACGGGCTGAACGTCACCCGGTCGTTCTTCTACTGGCCCGACTTCATGCCCGAGCCGGACCGGATCGACGAGACCCTCGCGGAGCGGTACGCCGACTTCCTGGAGGCGCACGCCGAGCGGGGGATGCGGACGATCCCGACGTTCATCGTCGGCCACATGTCGGGGGAGAACTGGGACCCGGCGTGGCGGCAGGGCCGCGACCTGTACGCGGACGTGTGGCTGGTGGCCCGGCAGACGTGGTTCGCCGAGGAGATGACCCGGCGGTTCACCGGCCACCCGGCGATCGCCGGGTGGCTGATCACCAACGAGATGCCGATCTACGGCGGGACCGCCCCGGAAGAACGGGTGACGAGCTGGGCGCAGCTCATGGTGCAGGCGGTCCACGCGGCCGGGGCGAAGGAGCCGGTGTCCATCGGCGACGGGGCCTGGGGCGTCGAGGTCAGCGGCGTCGACAACGGCTTCTCCGTCCGCGCACTCGCCGCGCTCACCGACTTCGTCGGCCCGCACGTCTACCGGATGGAGGACGACCTGGTCCGCCAGCACTACGGCGCGGCGTTCGTGTGCGAGCTGGCGGGGACGTTCGGGCGGCCGGTGGTGCTGGAGGAGTTCGGCTGCTCGTCCGACTTCGTCGCCGACGACAACGCCGCGCACTACTACCGGCAGGTGCTGTACAACAGCCTGCTGGCGGGGGCGACCGGCTGGGTCGCGTGGAACAACACCGACTTCGACCTGGTCGACCAGCCTCCGTACAGCCACCATCCGTTCGAGCTGCACTTCGGCCTGACGACGGTCGACGGCACACCGAAACCGGTCCTGCGGGAGATGCGCGACTTCGCCCGTACGCTGGCCGAGATCGACCTGGCGGACTGCGAGCGGGCCGAGACCGACACCGCGCTGGTGGTGCCGCAGGTGCTCGAGGGCGGGTTCCCGTTCACCGAGCCGGAGGACCGCTCGTACGTCTTCGCGACGCTCCGGCAGGCGTACGTCTCCGCCCGCGCGGCCGACCTGGCGCCCGGCGTGACGCGGGAGTCCGACGGCATCGCGGGCGACGCCCGCCTGTACCTCGTCCCCTCGGCCAAGCAGCTGACCGCCCCCGGCTGGCACCGGCTGGAGGACCTCGCCCGCGGCGGCGCGGTCGTGTACGTGTCGTACAGCGCGGGCCCGCACGGCGGGCAGCGCGGGCCGTGGTACTCCCACATGAACGCGATGTTCGGCGTCGAGCACCGGCTGACGTACGGGCTCGTCGACCCGATCGAGGACGACGTCGTCGAGCTCACCCTCACCGCCGACCTGGGCACGCTGGAGAAGGGGACCACGCTGGCGTTCCGCGTCGGCGGCACCGCGCACAGCCGCGCGTACCTGCCGGTGCGGCCCACGACGGCCGAGGTCGTCGCCGTCGACGGCCATGGCCGGCCCGCCCTCCTGCGGCAACGTTGCGGCGAAGGGTGGACCGTCCTGTGCACCTATCCGCTGGAGCACATGGCGGCCGTCACCCCCCGCGTGAACCCCGAGCCGACCTACCGGATCTACGACGCGCTCGCGGCGCTGGCCGGGGCGCGCCGGCCGGTGCGGGTGGCGGATCCGCGCGTGTCCGCCGACGTCCTGGTACGCGCCGACGGGGCCCGGTTCGCCGTTCTCGTCAGCCAGGCGGATACCGAACTCGCCGTTCGGCCGCTCGTCGCCGAAAACGGACACGCCGGGGATGAAGAGATCGTGCTCGGGCCTTATGGTGTGCAAGTGCTGGAGCTTCGAACGTGACCGGCGTGGTACCCGAGACGGCCCCGGCGACGGGCCGGTCGCCCGGGCGCGCCGTCCTCGCCATTGACATCGGCGGCACCAAGCTCGCCGCGGCCCTCGTCGACCAAGACGGCCGGCTGCGCGGGCGCACCACCCGGCCCACCCCGCCCGGCGACGCCGAGGCGATCTGGACGGCGCTGGCCGCCGCCGTCACCGAGGCGATGGGGGAAGAGACCGTCATCGGAGCGGGGATGGGCTGCGCCGGGCCGCTCGACACCGTCGCCGGCACCGCCAGCCCGGTGAACATCCCCTCCTGGCGAGGCTTTCCCGTACGGGGCCGGCTCGCCGCCCTGCTCGGCGGCCCGCCCGTGACGCTGGTCAACGACGCCGTGGCGAGCGCCGTCGCGGAGTACCGCCACGGCGCCGGACGCGGCAGCCGCGCCATGCTCGGGATGGTCGTCTCGACCGGCGTCGGCGGCGGGCTGATCCTCGACGGGAAGGTGTACGCCGGGCCGACCGGCAACGCCGGGCACATCGGGCACACCACGGTCGACCTGAACGGTGAGCCGTGCCCGTGCGGCTCGCGGGGCTGCGTCGAGACGTTCACCTCCGGCACCTCCATGGTCCGCTGGGCACGCGCCAACGGCTGGACGCCCCCGGCACCCGACGGGGCCGCGCTCGCGCCTGACGGGGCCGCGCCCGCGTCCGGCGGGGCCGCTTCCGGGCCCGGCGGGGCCGCTTCCGGGCCCGGCGGCGCAGCTTCCGGGATCGATGGCGCAGCCGCCGCCCCCGACGGCGCAGCCCCCGCCCCCGACGGTGCCGCGCTCGCGGCCGACGCGCGCGCCGGCCACCCGGTGGCCCTGGCGGCGTTCGACCGCGCGGGCCGGGGCCTGGCCGCCGGGATCGCCTCGGCCGCCGCCCTCTGCGACCTCGACCGCGTCGTCGTCGGCGGGGGCGTGTCCCGGTCCTGGGACGTCCTCGAGCCACCCTTGGTCCGTGCCATGCGGGACTACGCGGGCCTCGCCTTCGTCCGGCGTGTCACAGTGGTCCCATCGGAACTGGGCGCGGAGGCCGGTCTGCTCGGCGCCGCCGCCCTCGCCCACGACCCGGAGCTCGTCTGACCCATGGAACGCCTGCAGAACCCCGTCCAGGAGTACGCCTGGGGATCGCACACCGTGCTCGCCGACCTCCTCGGCCTGCCGTCGCCCACCGAGCGGCCGCAGGCGGAGCTGTGGATCGGGGCGCACCCCGCCGCCCCGTCGCGGCTGCCCGGCGGTTCGTCCCTGGACGAGCACATCGCCGCCGACCCGGAGACGACCCTCGGACCCGCCGCCGTCGCGCGGTTCGGACCGCGGCTGCCGTTCCTGCTGAAGGTCCTCGCGATCGCCGCGCCCCTGTCCCTGCAGGTCCACCCGGACCGGGAGCAGGCCGAGCGCGGATTCGCCGCGGAACGGACCCCGCTCGGCGACCCGGCGCGCAACTACAAGGACGACTGGCCCAAGCCCGAACTCCTCTGCGCGCTGACCGACGTGCACGCCCTGTGCGGCCTGCGCGACCCGGGCGAGAGCGCCGAGTTCCTGGCGAAAGTCCCGGCGCTGCGCCCGGTCGTGGACCTCCTGGCCGCCGGCGACCTGCGCGCGGCGGTGAAGGCGCTGCTCACCTGGCCGTCACCGGACGACGTCGTGCCGGAGGCCGCCGCCGTCGCCGGGGAGCCGTACGCCTCGCTGGCCGAGCGCTACCCCGGCGACATGGGCGTCATCCTGGCGATGCTGATGAACGAGGTGCGGCTCGCCCCCGGCCAGGCCATGTACGTCCCGCCGCGTGTGCCGCACGCCTACCTCGACGGCACGGCCGTGGAGCTGATGGCCGGCTCCGACAACGTCCTGCGGGCCGGGCTGACGCCCAAGCACGTCGACGTGCCCGAACTGCTGAACCTCGCCTCCTTCGAACCCGGCCGCCCGGACGTGCTCGACGCCGTCCGTCACGGCGAAGAGGAGGTCTACCTCACCCCGGCGCCGGAGTTCCGGCTGTCCCGCGTGGACGTCGCGGACGACGCGGTGCTGCCCGCCGGCGGCCCGCAGCTGCTGCTGTGCACGGACGGCCGGGTGCAGCTGCGCCGCGACGGCCGGACGACCGCGCTGAGCCGCGGCGAGGCCGCGTTCGCCGAGCACCGCGGCGGCCCGATCGAGGCGGTCGGCGCGGGCGTCCTGTTCCGCGCGACCCTCCCGGAGAGCTGAGGAAGCGGCCACGGCTTCTCTGCCGTCACCATCCACCAGTGATCAGGCCACGGTCCCCACCGTGGGCCCGTTCGCGCCCACAGTCCAACGTGCACCCTGGCGCGGGGACGGCCAGGGCCATGACATCGCCTGGATGATCGCTCGCGTTAACTCTTCCGGGTCGGCGGCCTCGACGAGCCGCCAGCCGCCGGGCAGCAAGACGAGAGCCCACCACGTTCTGGTCCGGCTGCCGAACCAGAACGTCAGTCCCGGGAACCGCCGGCGCAGCGCCGTGATCTGATCACATGCCACGGCGCTTCACCTGTGGATCCCGCTTCTTCAGATATTCGGTGATCCGCGTCGCCGCACCCGCCGGGTCATCCGTCCGGTGGTGATCGTGGTCGTCGCGACGCCACACGAACGACTCGCCCGAGGCATCGACTTCGATCCACAGTCTCCGGTCGGCCACGTCGACCTGCGCCGACAAAGCCGGACGCGCGTCGCTGATTTCGACGCGTATTCCTCGCGCGGCCAGTTCCCGGCACAGTTCGACCAGTGCGCTGAGACTGTGATCCCTATTGGATCCGGTCATTTCTCACCCCAAACGAGTTCGCCTGCGTCGTGAGCCACACATGCTTGGCGTGTCGATCCGATTACGGTCAGTCAACAGGCTGCGCTTCCCGTGCTGGGAGACGACAATGCGGGGCAGAGCAAGGCACGAAAGCCGTGCCCCTGGCTGCTCGCGAGGTGTACGCGAACGATGGTCGGCATTCGAAGCGTTTGGGCATCCCGTATTCGCACGGAACGCAAGGCGCGCGATTGGGATAAACCGGAAATGGCGCGGCGGCTCGCTCACGCCGCTGGTGACGCCCGGGGCAGTCTCCCGGACCATGAAACGTTGCTCGGGTACGTCAAACGGTGGGAGCGCGCCGCCGTCGGCATCTCCGAGCGATACCGCATGCTGTACGCCCGTGCCTTTGGGATCGCTGAGGAGGATCTCTTCAACGTTGACGAGGCGACTCCGCGGTCTCCGTGGAGCGATCTGAACGCTGAGGTGAACGGCAGCGTCACACCTGACGACGAGGAGCGGTTGAGGCTCGCGATGGTTCGTCCGTCGCGTCTTGACGCAGGGGTGCTCGATGCGCTGTCGATGATCCTCATAGGCGAGCGGCGTCTGGAGGATGCGATAGGTCCAGAGCTATTGTTGGAGCCCGTCACAGCGCAGATGGCCAACGTCACAGCCATGCTCCGGGAAGCGTCTGGGCCGCACCGTGACGAACTGGCGGTCATCGCGGCCGACTGGATCACCTTCACCGGATGGCTGCGTGCCGCGATGCGGCAGGATGCCCGCGCATTGGCATTGTTCGATCGTGGCGAGGAACTCGCCGATGAGGTCGACTACGGCACTGGCGCCGCACTGGCCACGTCATTCCGTGGATACGTGGCTCGACAGCAGGGTCGCCCACGCGCGGTGGTGCGTGCGGCCTCGGCCGCGCTGGCCACCCCGCGGGTGCACCCGTCCCAGAGGACGTTCGACACACTGCAGGCCGCGCAGGGGTATGCGGCGCTTGGAGACCGCGAGCAGGTACGGCGCATGCTCGAGGCAGCAGCAGATCTGGCCGAAGACGCGGGCGAGCCGCCACCGCCGGTGTACTGGTACACCGAAGCCTTCTTCCACCTGAACATAGGAACGGCGCTCGCCGGCATCGGCGAATACCGAGACGCGGTGGCGATGCTCACAGAGGGCCTGGAGGGCATACCGGCTGAGCAGCGCAACGCCACATGGATGCGGGAGTACGAGGACACGCTCGCCGAAGCGGAAGATCGGGCATAAGCCGACCGGCCTGAACTCCGCGCTAGACCAGCCAGGCCGCCGCTGATCTGGGGCGACTTGCACTCATCAGGTGCCCTGCCAGTGCGGAGTATGGAGGCACCCCCATGCCCGGGAGGGCCGGGTGGGTGTCGGCATCGGACCCGGCTGCGCCAGCGGGTGCGGGATGGTTTGTCGCCTCGACCCCGAAGGCTTAGGGCGGAAGAGACCTCCTCCCACATCTGGTCCTCAAACGGAGAGGTGTGGGGTGTGATGCCGATCTTGCTGGTATCGCCGGGCCGGCACGCGGCTCGGGTCGTTGAGGTGCTGGGGCGGGGCATGGCGGTCGTGCTCGGCATGCTCGTGCTGGTGGCCTTCTTCGCTCCGCTGGTTCCCGCGCTGTTGCTGTGGCCTGTGCTTCCCTGGACTCGGGTCCGCTGGGTCTTGAGCGCGTTCCTGCACACGGCGGGAGATATCGCGGAACTGGGGCGTCCAGACGCCGGCGGAGTCGCGGACGTCAGACGCTCACCGAGGTCGGCCCGGGTGCTGGGAACCGAAGATCACGGCGGAGGCCGCCGAGCTGCTCGGGGCCAAGGAACCCGGCCGGCTGCGGCACCGAATACTCCCCCCAGTTCTTCGCCGGGTACCTGACCGAGTACAGCCTCAGCGTCGACAACCTGTTCATCTTGTACGTCGTCACGACGCGGTTCGCCGTCCCGCGCGCCAACCAACTCAGGTGCTCCCGATCGGCATCATGATCGCGCTGGTGATGCGAGAGATCTTCATCCGACCGGAGCCTCGGCGCCAGCCTGGTTCGAGTGGCTGTTCTCCATCTTCGGCGGCTTCCTCATCCGCCGTTCGTTCAGAAGGGGAAGGGGTCCAGCCCGGCCTCGGCGCGCCGTTCGTTCAGGCGGTCGGGGTCCGCGCAGGGCCACGGGACCGGGGCGCCGTCCTCGACGCCCGCGATCTGCGTGCCATAGATCTGCTCGCGTCCCTCGTTCACCAGCACCCGGTCGCGCAGCGTGGCGAGCATGCCCGCGTCCGCCTCGCCGACCGCGACCGCGTCGGCCATCAGGCGCAGTGCGCGCCGCTGCACGTCGAGCCGCCGGTCCGCGTGCTGGGCGATCAGCCACGCGCGGCGTGCCCCCTCCGCGCCGACCAGCGTGATCGTCGGCCAGCAGTACTCGTCCAGGATCCGGTCAAGGCGGTCGGCGTTCCGCGTGGTCACCCGGCGATACGCCAGCTGCGCGCCGACGTCCTGCGCCCAGCTCTGGTACGCCTCGCCGCCGGCGCTCGCGCCCTGCTGCAGGCGCCGGTCCTCGTCGGTCATGGCGACGAGTTCTGCGGCGAGCGCCGCGTCCACCGGTGCGCCGGCCGTCTCATCGGCGGTCGGGCCGTCCTGCCCCATGCTCACCGTCCTTGAATGGTCTCCGGGCTTTCACGCTAGGGCCGGCCGGAGGCCGTGAAGATCATCCTCGGGGACGGTGACAGGCGGTATCGCCGACGGCGATAATAGATCTTGCGGCGCGGCGATGAGTTCTCTCGCCGGTGGCGGTCTACATGGGTGACGTGCTCGAAACCCCCCGAAGGATCCCCATGTACGACACCGTCGAATCGACCGAACCCGAGCTGGCCGCGCCGGCGGTGAGCGACCGTGCCCGATGGCTCGCGCTCGTCGTGCTGTGCGGCGGCATGCTGCTGATCGTCATTGACGCCACGGTGGTGAACGTCGCGCTGCCCGCCATCCAACGTGACCTGGGCTTCTCCTCTTCAGGCCTGGCCTGGGTGGTCAACGCCTACCTGATCGCCTTCGGCGGGCTGCTGCTGCTCGCCGGGCGGCTCGGCGATCTGGTGTCCCGCCGCGGTGTCTTCATCACCGGCCTCGTGGTCTTCACGGCCGCCTCGCTCGCCTGCGGGCTCGCGCAGGGACCGGCGACGCTGATCGCGGCGCGGTTCGTCCAGGGCGTCGGTGGCGCGATGACCTCGTCCGTGATCCTGGGGATGATCGTCACGCTGTTCCCCGAGCCGCGGGAGCAGGCGAAGGCCATCGGCGTCTACAGCTTCGTCGCCTCCGCCGGCGGCTCGGCCGGGCTGCTCGCCGGCGGACTGCTGACGCAGGCGCTGAACTGGCACTGGATCTTCTTCATCAACCTGCCGGTCGGCGTGGCGACGCTCGTGATGTCCCTGCGGGTCCTCGACCGGGACAAGGGTCTCGGGTTCGGGGCGGGCACGGACGTCCTCGGTGCCGTCCTCATCACCGCCGCGCTGATGCTCGGCGTCTACACCATCGTCGATCCGGCGGCGGCCCAGGGCTGGACCGCGCCCCGCACCCTCGAACTCGCCGCCGTCACGCTCGTGCTGCTGACCGCCTTCGTCGTACGGGAGGCGACGGCGCGCAGCCCGCTCGTGCCGCTGCGGATCTTCCGCTCGCGGAACGTCACCGGGGCCAACGCGGTCCAGGCGCTGGCCGTCTCCGGGATGTTCGGCATGTTCTTCCTCGGCGTGCTCTACCTCCAGCGCGTGCTCGGCTACGACGCGCTGCGGACCGGCCTCGCCTTCCTGCCCACGACCGTCGTGATGGCCACCGTCTCGCTGCGCTTCGCCGAACGCCTCATCACGGCGTTCAGCGTCCGGGCGACGCTGCTCAGCGGGCTGACGCTGGCCGCCGTGGGTCTCCTGCTGTTCGCACGCGCGCCCGTGCACGGCGCCTTCCTGATCGACGTCCTGCCCGCGGTGGTCCTCATCGGCACGGGCGTCGGCGTCGCGTTCCCCGCGCTGGCGGCACTGGCCATGTCGGACGCCACCCCGAGCGACGCGGGCCTCGCCTCCGGCCTCATCAACACGACGACGCAGGTGGGAGCGGCCGTCGGGCTGGCGGTCCTGGCGACCCTCTCGGCCGCGCACGGCCGTACGCTCGCGGGCCACGGCGCGTCCGCCGTCGCCGCCGCGGCCGGTGGCTACCGCCTCGGCTTCCTGGTCGCGGCGGGACTCGTCGCCGTCGCCGTCCTGATCGCCGTCACGGTCCCGCACCGTACGGAACGCCGGTCCTCGGACTGAGGCAGGGAGCCTCCGTACATGAGACGTAACGTATGTTGCGTCTCATGTACGTTGACCGCCGCTGTACGCGCAGTGACCGGGTCCGGCGTACCCTACGGCGTCCGAGCCGCGTGAGCCGCCGGATCAGGTCCGGGTCACCGGACGGCGCACAGGATGCGGTTGTCGCCGCGCTGCCACAGGGGGCCGACCTCGCCGAAGCCGGCCTCCCGGAGGGCGCGGACGTGCGTGGACAGCAGGCCGGACTCGGAGCCGTGATGGCCGGCCGCGGAGGCGTCGCGGGCCTCCTTGAGACCGCCGAGCACCGGGTCCGCGGCGGCCGCGTCCCACCACTGCCGCCAGCCCTCCGGCCGGTCCCCGGCGAATCGCCGCTCGGTCTCCAGCTCCTGCAGGGCGCGGTCGAGCCGGGCGATGATGGGAGTGGCGTCCTCGGCCGAGAAATTGTCGCCGTTGAGGAACAGCCCGCCGGGGCGCATCACGGTGGCCAGCTCGCCGTACGTCACCCGCAGCTCCGCCTCGGTGATCCAGTGGAGGGCGGTGGTGCTCACCGCGGCGTCCACCTCCCGGTCCAGGCGCAGCCGGGCCGCCCACCCGGGCACGCGCAGATCGAGGTCGGCGAAGGTGAGATCGTCCCGGTCGGCGTGCAGGGCGCGCCCCAGGGACAGCAGCAGCGGGTCGGTGTCGATGGCGACGATCCGGGCCTGGGGGAGGCGGTCGAGCAGCCGGGCCGACAGGGAGCCCGGTCCGCAGCCCAGGTCCAGGACGAGAGGGTCGGGCCGGCGCCGGCGGCGACCGCGTCGATGAGGGCGGTGAACCGCTCCTCGCGGTCCGGGAGGAAGCCCTCCTGCTGGCGGTCCCAGCGGGTGATCCAGCGGTCGGCGACGTCGCGGGTGAGTGCGGCCATGGAGCTCCTCCGTAACTGACGTATACCCTTTTGCCAGTGACAACCTAGAACGAGAGACGTAACTGGTCAAGTGAATTTCAACAGTCACATGGACGTGGTGGTGGCGAGCGCCGTCGGTCTGGTCAACGCCCTCACGGAGGGCGAACGGCGCGGGCGGCCGTACCGGCTTCCGGACGCCGCGGCCCGGGCGGAGGCCGCCACCGAGGTGCTGCGTGCCGTCAGTCGGCGCGCCGAGATCACCGAGTCACAGGTCGGCGAGCTGACCGCCATCGCGCGGGAACTGCGCGCCGTCTTCGAAGCGGTGGCGGCCGGAGACCTTGACGCCGCCGCGGAGCAGGTCAACCGGCTGCTCGAGGAGACCCAGGCGAAGCCGAGGCTCACCCGCCATGACGGGGAGCCCTGGCACATTCACTTCCACGGCGCGGGGGATGGGCTCGCCGCCGAATGGGCGGCTCCGTGCGCCACCGGCCTGGCCGTGGTCCTCGGCGGCGAGCTGCACGACCGGCTCGGCGTGTGCACGGCACCGCACTGCGACCGGGTCTACGTCGACACCTCGCGCAACGGCATGCGCCGCTTCTGCTCCACCGCGTGCCAGAACCGGGTCAAGACCGCGGCGTTCCGCGCCCGGGCCCAGTCCCGCCCGTAGGGCCTGTCTCGAAGTCCCGCTGTCCTACTGCGCGGCGCCCAGGCGGCGCCTCGCCGCGTTGTCGCCCCCACCCCACGAAAACGCGCAGAGACGGCTTCGCCGACCTCCGCGTTTCCGCGGGGACCCCGGGAGGAGTCGCCAGCCAACACCGGGCTGACTCCCTCCTCCGCCTTGCGAGGCACCACCTGGACACCGCTCGCTACGGACGGGGACTTCGAGACAGGCCCTGGCTCAGGGGCTCACGCGATGCGTTCGGCCAGCCAGGCGAGCGAGAGAGGGTAGCGGTATTCGATGGCGCCGTGGCCCGCGTCGAACAGCTCGAAGTGGACCGCGTCGTCCGTCACGCCCGCCGCCGCGACCGCGCGGCGGAAGGCGACGGCGCCGAAGTCGAGGTGGTACTCGTCCTTGGTGCCCGCGTCGATCCAGACGGCCCGCAGCGAGCGCAGCGCCTCGGCGTACTCCGGGCGCCCGGCCATCAGCACCGGGTCGTTGGCCAGCCAGCGCTCCCAGACCTCGGGGATGACGGTGCCGGTGTCGTCGAACGGCAGACGGACGGTGCCGTCGTCGTCGGCGGAGTACGCCGCGGAGTACCCGTAGATCTCGATGAGCGGGAAGTCGCTCTCCTTGGTGCCGGCGAGCCGGCCCCGGAAGTCGGCGAGGAACTTCTCGATCGAGCCGTCGTACGCGTCGCGCAGGACGCGAGCCGTCTTGGGGAACTCCGAGCGGTAGCAGACGTCGAACAGGGCGTCGCCGGCGTGCGTGGCGAGCGCGCCGAACACGTCCGGCCTCAGCATCGGCGTGATCATCGCGCCGTAGCCGCCGCTGGACTTGCCGCTGATCGCGCGGTGGTCCCGGTCGGCGAGCGTCCGGTAGTGCGCGTCGACCCATGGCACGATCTCTTCGCACAGGTACGAGTGGTAGCGCCCGGTGCCGGGGGAGTCGAGGAACTGGCTGCCGCCGACCGCCGTCCAGGCGTCGACGTAGACCACGATCACCGGCGGCGTCTCGCCGCGCGCGAAGACCTGGTCGGCCAGCTCCGGGAAGGGCTGCCGCCACGGCGGGCGGTTGCGCCACATCGGCAGCGAGCCGGTGTAACCCTGGATCACATAGACCGCGGGGTAGCGGCGGTCCGGCTCGTCGTCGTATCCCGGCGGGACGTACACCCACAGCGGCCGCCGATGCGGGTCGCCGAGAGGGTTGTCGCGCAGCAGATCGCTGGAGAACTCGTGTTCGTCGATACGTCCGGCGAGCTCGGCCGACCAGGGCAGCATGTGGCGATCTTAACCCGGCGCAAACCCGAGAGGGACCGCGGGAGCGAACTCCCGCGGTCGGCTGGGCATGAGATATGTGTCAGTCGTCGGAGCCGTCGATCACGGCGACCTCGACGCAGTCGGCGTTGTTGGAACTGCGGCTGCTCTTGCGCCAGCCGACGTCGGTGAGATCGGGGTGGCCACTCATCCCCTGCTCTCCTCTCTGATAAATCACCCCCGCGGGTACGGGGACGCACTCTTGAACTCGTCCGCCGCTGCCGCGATGAACTCGGCTGACTCGTCGGGTGGCAGCGCGGCGGCCCGCAGATGGTCGAACCAGGTCGTGTGACGGCGGACGTCCTTTTCCTTCTCAAGGAAGATGTTCCCGGCGGGACAGTCGATGTAGACGACGTCCAGGTCGGTGGGGTCGGGGAAGCCGATGATCGTGAAGGCCCCGTCGACGCCCGGGTGGGCGCCCCGCGCGAACGGCAGTACCTGGATGGTGACGCCGGGCAGCTCGGCGGCCTCGAGCAGCCGCATCAGCTGGGCCCGCATCACCGTGATGCCGCCGATCGGCCGGCGCAGGACCGCCTCGTCGATCACGGTCCACAGCTCCAGGCGGCCGGGCTCCTGCAGCATGGCCTGGCGGCGGGTGCGCAGCGCGATGCGCCGGTCGACGTTCTCGGGGGTCTCGCCGGGCCGGCCTTGATCAGCGCGCGGGCGTACTCCTCGGTCTGCAGGAGACCCGGCACCAGATGGGTCTGGAACGTTCGAATGGAGGCGGCGGAGGCCTCCAGGCCGATGTAGGTGTCCAGGCCCGCGGACGTGGACAGCACCGCTTCGTACTCGGTCCACCAGCCGCGCTGCTGGGCGTCCTTGGCGAGCCCGAGGAGCTGGTCGCGCTGGGAGCCCTCGGGCAGCCCGTAGAGGTCGAGCATGTCCCGTACGTCGCGGATGCGCGCCACCGACTTGCCGGTCTCGATGCGACTGACGCGTGACATCGAGCACTCGAGGTGCTTCGCGACGTCTTCGATCATGAGACCCGCGGCTTCGCGGAGCCTCCGCAGTTCCATCCCGAGCCGGCGACGGCGAACGGTGGGGCTACGACCATCGGACATGGGGCACCTCCATGGCGAGCGTCCTGCGGGAATGGCGACAAGAGGGGGGACCGGTGGTGGGCTGCGGTGGGTGAGGCCGAAACCCTCGGCCGGACCGCGTAGGGGCCGTTGAACTGTGCACGGGTGATGCCGAATCCGTCTGATCTATTTGTCCGAAAATACTTGCACGTCAAAGTGGGGGAGGACATCCTGACAGGGAAGGTCACTCACCGTTGCCATCTGGGCACCTTTTGCCACCGGATGGCACCTTACCTGTTGAACGCCCTAGGGCGTACCCCTTCCTGCCGTATCGTCCAAGCGCGAGAGGGGTGGCAACCCATGGCCGCCACTGCGGATTCCCCGTCCGGGCCGCGGCGTCGCCACCTGGAGGCACTCGCCCGCGAGGTCGAGGTCCGCGGTCTGCGTGGCGTGCTGGTCGGGGCCGAGGAGTCCATGCTGCGCGTGGTCGACCCGACCGGCGGGCGGAGCGTGATGGTGGTCGCCATGCCGACGTCCCGGATCGCCTGGTCGTACCTGTGGGGCCGGGGCGGCCAGGCGGACGCCGCCGACCCCGTGCGCGCCGCCGAAGCGATCGCGCACTCCCTCGGTCGCTGAGCCGCGAGATCGCCCGGCGGTAGGCACTTTACAAAAGCTACTTCCGAACGTATGTTCGAACTTGTCGCCTGCCTTCCCCCAGGCTCACTCCCTGTCATCGATCCGGAAGGTGGGCGGCCCGCGTGGGCGGAGCGAGCGATGGGTTCGCGGGGCGTGAAGACGCGCCGGGTGGCGGCCGATGAGCCGGGTGTACGGCGACCCGGTCGAGGTCTGGCTCAGCGACGGCAGGCCCTCGCGCTTCGTCTGGCGCGGCCGGCTCTACACGGTGCTGCGCGTCCTGGACCGCTGGGTCACCACCCGCGACTGGTGGCACGAGCGGCACCCCGAGGCCCCGGAAGGCGTCGAGCGGGAGTTCTGGCGCGTCGAGGCCACTCCGGACCGGGCGATCGGCGTGTACGAGCTGCGTCACGACCAGGAGACCGGCACCTGGATGCTCTCCCGCGCCTGGAACTGACGACGCGCCCTCGAGGGAGTTCAGGACTCGACGAGGTCGCGGATGGCCTTCAGGGTCGGCTCGTCCTTCACCCCGGCGATGAGGAGCGTGGTCACGGGTGAGTCCTGCCACAGGCGGAGGCGTTCCTTGATGCGGCCGATCGGACCGAGCAGGGAGATGGAGTCGGCCAGCTCGTCCGGCACCGCCTTGATCGCCTCGTCGCGCCGGCCGGACAGGAACAGCTCCTGCACGCGTACGGCCTCCTCGGCGTAGCCCAGCCGCCCGATCAGGTCGAGGTGGAAGTTGCGGTCCTTGGCGCCCATCCCGCCGATGTAGAACGCCAGCGGGATCTTGGCGAACTCCAGCGCGGTCGCCAGGTCGTCCGTCACGATCGTCGTCACGGTCGCGGCGACGTCGAACCCCTCCCGGCGGCCCGCCAGCGACGCCCCGAACACCGCCTCGATCCGGGTCGGATCGACGAAGAGGGGCAGCCAGCCGTCCGCGATCTCGGTGGCGAGGGCGATGTTCTTCGGGCCCTCCGCGCCGAGGTAGACCGGGATCCGCGGGCGTACGGGATGGACGATCGACTTGAGCGGCTTGCCGAGACCGGTGACGCGGCCGGGACCGTACGCCGACGGCGGCAGCGGCAGCGGGTAGTGGGGGCCGGTGGAGGTCACCGGCTCCTCGCGCCGCCAGACGTCCCGCAGGATCCGGACGTACTCGCGCGTGCGCTCCAGCGGCCGGGCGAACGGCACGCCGTACCAGCCCTCGACGACCTGGGGGCCGGACGCGCCGATGCCGAGGGTGAGCCGGCCGCCGGACAGCGCGTCGAGCGTCAGCGCGTGCATGGCGGTCGCGGCGGGGGTGCGGGCGGACATCTGGACCACCGCCGTGCCCAGCTTGATGCGCGACGTCCGGGCGCCATACCAGGCGAGCGTGGTGAAGGCGTCGGAGCCGTACGCCTCCGCGGTGAAGACGTACTCATAGCCGAGCCGTTCGGCCGCCAGCACCGTCTCGGTGGCGTCCTCCGGATCCCGCTGCCAGTAGCCGACGTTGATGCCGAGCCTCATCCGCGCGCCTCCTCAAAACTAGAACGCGTTCTATTCAAGCAGATCGACGTCGATCCGGCACGGGCCCGACCGCACGGCCGCGGCGGCCGTACAGGCGTGGCGGCCGTACGGGGGGCGGTGCGGGTGTGCGGCGCCGGCCTGTGCGCCGAGGCCCTGCTCCGGACCTGCGGTGTCGCGGGCCAGACCGGATATGTCATGCTGTCTCCCGGCGATACGCGGAGGAACCCGGTGCGAATCCGGGGCTGTCGCGCAACTGTGACCGGGGAGTTCTTCCTTACGAAAGGCCACGGCGTGAGCCGGAAGGCCGAGGGTGGGCGACGAGCCGGGAGCCAGGAGACTCCGGTCGCCGATGCCAGACCACCTACGGGCGCGTTAACCCGAGGAAAGGACGACCACCGGGTGAACACCTATCCGTTCTCCGCCATCACGGGGCTGGACGACCTCAAACTCGCCCTCCTGATCAACGCGATCTCCCCGGCCGTCGGCGGCGTGCTGGTCCGTGGCGAGAAGGGCACCGCCAAGTCCACCATCGTGCGCGGCCTCGCCGCGCTGCTGCCGGACGTCACGGTCGTGGAGGACTGCCGGTTCTCCTGCGACCCGCAGGCGCCGGACCCGCAGTGCCCCGACGGGCCGCACGGCGAGGACGGCGGCACGCTGGTCCGGTCGGCGCGACTCGTGGAGCTGCCGATCGGCGCCGCCGAGGACCGCCTCACCGGCTCGCTCGACCTCGAACGCGCCCTGACCGAGGGCGTCCAGGCGTACCAGCCCGGCCTGCTGGCCGAGGCCCACCGCGGCGTCCTGTACGTCGACGAGGTGAACCTGCTCCACGACCACCTCGTCGACCTCCTCCTCGACGCCGCCGCGATGGGGCAGTCGTACGTCGAGCGCGAGGGCGTCTCCATCCGGCACGCCTCCCGGTTCCTGCTGGTCGGCACGATGAACCCCGAAGAGGGCGAGCTGCGGCCGCAGCTGCTCGACAGGTTCGGCCTGACGGTGGAGGTGACGGCCACCCGGGACCCGGAGGAGCGGGCGGAGGTCGTCCGGCGGCGCCTGGCCTTCGAGGCCGATCCCGCGACGTTCACGCTCGGCTGGGCGCGGGCCGAGGCCGAGCTGGCCTGGCGGATCGGCCAGGCACGCGCCAGGCTCTCCGAGGTCGTGCTTCCGGACGGCGCGCTGCGCCAGATCACGGCGGTGTGCGCCGCGTTCGAGGTGGACGGGCTGCGCGCCGACATCGTGATGGCCCGCGCCGCGATGGCCCTCGCCGCCTGGCACGCCCGGACCGTCGTCACCGCCGCCGACGTCCGCGTCGCCGCCCGGCTCGCCCTCCCACACCGGCGCCGCCGCGACCCCTTCGACGCGCCGGGCCTGGACGAGGACAAGCTCGACGACGTCCTCGACAGCACCGCCGACTACGACTCCGACGACGACCCCGGCTCCTCCCTTCCGGACGTGCCCCAGCCGCGCACGGGGAGCGAGCCGGACCCCGCACCCGGTCCGGACACCGGCCCCGACCCGGACACCACCGTCGAGTGGGGCTCCCGGCGCGACTCCGGCGACGAGGACCCCGACGACGACCCCGACGGCGGTCCCGACGGTCCCGGCCCGGACGGCTCCGGCCCGGACGGGTCCGGCGACTCCGACGGGCGGCACGCCCCCGAGGGGGCGCTGGTCGACATCGAGCAGGCGCTGTCGGGCGGGGACGCGGGCGAGGACGACGGCGAGCGCACCCGGGTGGACTCCCCGGAACCGGCACCCGCCGACGCCGTCTTCCGGACGCGGGTGTTCACCGTGCCGGGTCTCGGCGACGGCGCGCCGGGCCGCCGCTCGCGCGCCCGCACGCCGTACGGCCGGACGACCGGCGCGCGCCGGGGCACGCGTTCGCTGCACCTGACCGCGACGCTCCTCGCCGCCGCCCCGCACCAGCGCGCCCGCGGCCGCACCGGCGCCGGGCTGGTGATCCGCTCCGGTGACCTGCGCGAACGCGTCCGGGAGGGCCGGGAGGGCAACCTGGTGCTGTTCGTCGTCGACGCGAGCGGCTCGATGGCCGCCCGGCAGCGGATGCGCGCCGTGAAGGGCGCCGTGCTCAGCCTCCTCCTCGACGCCTACCAGCGCCGCGACAAGGTCGGCCTGATCACCTTCCGGGGCAGGTCCGCCGAGCTCGCGCTGCCCCCCACCTCCTCGGTCGAGGCCGGGGCCCGCCGCCTCGAGACGCTGCCCACCGGCGGGCGTACCCCGCTCGCCGCGGGCCTGCTGCGCGCCGCCGACGTGCTGCGCGCCGAACGCCTGCGCGACCCCGCCCGCCGCCCGCTGCTCGTCCTCGTGACCGACGGCCGGGCGACCCACGGCTCACCCGCCGACGCGCTGCGCGCCGCCGAACTGCTGCGCGGCGTCACCGCCGTCGTGGTCGACTGCGAGAGCGGTCCCGTACGCCTCGGCCTCGCCGGCGGGATCGCCGCCCGCCTCGGCGCCGAGGTCGTCAAGCTGGAGGAACTGGCCGCCGACGCCCTCACCGGCGTCGTCAACGACAGCAGGGCGGCGGCGTGACGCCGGAACGAGCCCGCAAGGTGATCAACCTCGACGATGAGTTCGTGACCGTCGTCGTACGGAAGGACTGACATGCCGCAGGGAAAGCCGTCGCAGGTGCCCGACGACGGGCTCACGACCCGCCAGCGCCGCAACCGGCCCCTCGTGGTCGTCCACACCGGGCCCGGCAAGGGCAAGTCCACCGCGGCCTTCGGGCTGGCCCTGCGCGGCTGGAACCAGGGCTGGCCGATCGGGGTGTTCCAGTTCGTCAAGTCCGCCAAGTGGCGCATCGGCGAGGAGCGGGCCCTGCGCGTTCTCGGCGAGTCCGGCGAGGGCGGCCCGGTCACCTGGCACAAGATGGGCGAGGGCTGGTCGTGGATCCAGCGGCCCGGCACCGAAGAGGACCACGCGGCGGACGCGCGCGAGGGCTGGGAACAGATCAAGCGCGACCTCGCCGCCGAGACCTACACGCTGTACGTGCTGGACGAGTTCACCTACCCGATGAAGTGGGGATGGGTGGACGTCGAGGACGTGATCGCGACGCTGCGGGACCGGCCGGGGTACCAGCACGTCGTCATCACCGGCCGCGACGCCGACCCGCGCCTGGTGGAGCTCGCCGACCTCGTCACCGAGATGGGGAAGGTCAAGCACCCCATGGACGCCGGCCAGAAGGGCCAGAAGGGCATCGAATGGTGACCGTGTCCCCGATCGCGCGGGCGGTCCGGTGAGGATCCCGCGCCTCGTCATCGCCGCTCCCGCCTCCGGGAGCGGCAAGACGACGGTCGCGACGGGGCTGATGGCCGCGCTGACCTCGCGCGGGCTCGACGTCTCGCCGCACAAGGTCGGACCGGACTACATCGACCCCGGCTACCACGCGCTCGCGGCCGGACGGCCCGGCCGCAACCTCGACCCGTGGCTGACCTCGGAGGACCTCGTCGCGCCGCTGTTCCTGCACGGGGCGCGCGGCGCGGACGTCGCCGTGATCGAGGGCGTGATGGGGCTGTTCGACGGGGCCGAGGCAGCCGGTGGGGGCGGGTTCGCCTCCACGGCGCACGTGGCCCGGCTCCTGGACGCGCCGGTCGTCCTCGTCGTGGACGCCTCGTCGGCGGGCCGCTCGATCGCCGCGCTGGTCCACGGCTTCGTGACGTACGACTCCACGGTGCGGATCGGCGGCGTGATCCTCAACCGGGTCGGATCCGACCGGCACGAGCGGATCTGCCGCGCGGCGATCGATGAGACCGGGCTGCCCGTGCTCGGCGTGCTGCGGCGCCACGCGGACGCCGGCACCCCGTCGCGTCACCTGGGCCTCATCCCGGCGGCCGAGCGCAGCGCCGACGCCGTACGGACCGTCGAGCGGCTCGGCGCCCTCGTGGCCGAGTCCTGCGACCTGCAGGGCCTGCTCGCCCTCGCCCACGGCGCGCCACCGGTCGCGGCCACCCCCTGGGACCCGGCGGAGCACACGTCGTACGACCCAGGGCGCGGGGCCGACCTCGTGGCGGGTGTGCGTCCTGTCGTCGCGGTCGCGGGCGGGCCGGCGTTCACGTTCGGCTACGCGGAGAACGACGAGCTGCTGACCGCCGCCGGGGCGGAGGTCGTCCCGTTCGACCCGCTGCGGGACGAGGCGCTGCCGGAGGGCACGCGCGGCGTCGTGATCGGCGGCGGCTTCCCCGAGATGTACGCCCCCGAACTCGCGGCCAACGAACCGCTGCGCCGCCAGGTCGCCGCGTTCGACGGGCCGATCTACGCCGAGTGCGCCGGCCTCCTCTACCTCGCCCGTACGCTCGACGGCGCGCCGATGTGCGGGGTCGTCGACGCGGAGGCGCGGATGACCTCCCGGCTCACCCTGGGCTACCGCGAGGCGGTCGCGGTGGCCGACTCGCCGGTGACGCGGACGGGCGAGCGTTTCCGGGGACATGAGTTCCATCGCACGGCGGTGGTCTCCGGGCCGGGTGCCGAACCCGCCTGGCGATGGCCGGGGTCCGGGCCCGAGGGGTTCGCCGGCCGGAACCGCCTTGCGTCCTATCTTCATCTCCATTGGGCTGGTAGTCCGGAGATGGCGAGCCGTTTCGCGGGAGCGTGCCGATGACGTTCGACGAGGGTGTGCTGCTGGAGACCCGGCGGCTGCTGCTGCGCCCGTTCGAGGAGGACGACGCCGACGACGTCCTGGCCGCGAGCCGCGACCCGGCGCTCCTCCGCTGGATGGCCTGGGCACCCGCCCAGACCGCCGAGACCGCGCTCGCCTGGTGCGTCACGTACGCCCACATCGATCCGGCCCGCGGTGTCAACTTCGCCATCGTGGGCGGCGACCGGTTCGTCGGCGCTCTCGGCCTCGATCGCGCGGAGTGGACTGACGGCCGCGTCGAGGTCGGCTACTGGATCGCGCCGTGGGCGCGGCGCAAGGGGTACGCCGTCGAGGCGACGCGCGGCGCCGCCGCGTACGCGTTCGAGAAGGGGCTGCACCGGGTCGAGCTGCTGGCCGCCGTCGGCAACCACGCCTCGCAGGGCGTCGCGGAGAAGGCCGGCTTCACCCGGGAGGGCGTGCTGCGCCAGGCCGTGCTCACCCCGGCCGGGCGGGTCGACGCCGTGCTGTTCAGCCTGCTGGACGGCGAACTGAAATGAACCAGAACAAACCGAGGCTGGTCGGCGTCGGCGTCGGGCCGGGCGATCCGGAGCTCGTCACCGTCCGCGGCGTGCGGGTCCTGCGCGAGGCGGACGTCGTGCTCGTTCCCGTCATGGCGCTGGACGAGCCCGGCCGCGCCGAATCGGTCGTGCGCGCCTACACCGACAAGGCCGAGCGCGTGGTGTTCGCGCTGAACGACACCGGCGGGTTGAGCGAGCGCAGGGTCACCGCCTGGGACGCCGCCGCGCGCCGGGTCGTCGAGGCGTTCGCCGACGGGGCGCGGACGGTGGCGTTCGCGACGATCGGCGACCCGAACGTCTACTCGACCTTCACCTACCTGGCCCGGACCGTACGCGAGCGGGAGCCGGGCGTCGAGGTCGAGACCGTGCCGGGCGTCACCGCCATGCAGGACCTCGCCGCGCGGTCGGGGACCGTCCTGACCGAGGGCGACGAGTCGCTGTGCCTGCTGCCCCTGACGGGCGGCACCGATGGACTGCGCGCGGCGCTGGAGACGTGCGACACCGTCGTGGCGTACAAGTTCGGCCGCGTCGCCGAGGAGACCCTCGCCGTCGTACGGGATGCCGGGCGGCTCGACGACGCGGTGTACGGCGCGCGGCTGGGCCTGCCGGACGAGGACGTCCGCGCGGCGAAGGGCCTCGACGGCCCGGTGCCGTACCTGTCGACGCTGATCGTGCCCGGCCGCCGGACGACCACCGGCGGGAAGCTGAGAGGGAGAACATGAGTGGACGCGTGGTGTTCGTCGGGGCGGGACCGGGCGCGGCGGACCTGCTGACGTTCCGGGCCGCGAAGGCGATCGCCGAGGCGGACGTGGTGATCTGGGCGGCGAGCCTGGTCCACGAGGACGTGCTCCAGCACGCCCGCCCGGACGCGGAGATCGTCGACTCGGCGCAACTGCCCATGGAGGGCGTGCTGCCGTACTACGAGCGCGCCGTCGCCGAGGGGCTGACCGTGGCGCGCATCCACTCCGGCGACCCCGCGCTGTGGGGGGCGCTGCAGGAGCAGCTCGACCGCTGCCGGGACCTCGGCCTGGACACCGAGGTCGTGCCGGGCGTGTCCAGCTTCTCCGCCGTCGCCGCGGTGGTCGGCCGGGAGCTGACCATCCCCGAGGTCGCCCAGTCGGTGGTCCTGACCCGGCTCGGCGGCGGCAAGACGCCGATGCCGCCGGGGGAGGAGGTCCGGGAGTTCGCCCGGCACGGCACGACGATGGCGCTGTTCCTGTCGGCGGCGCGCTCGAAGCAGCTGCAGGAGGAGCTCCTGGAGGGCGGGTACCCGCCCGAGACGCCCTGCGTGGTCGCCTACCAGTGCACCTGGCCCGACGAGCTGATCGTGCGCTGCCGCCTGGACACGCTGGCCGAGACCGTCAAACAGCACAAACTGTGGAAGCACACGCTCGTGCTGGTCGGCGCCGCGCTCGAGGCCGGCGGCACCCGCTCGCACCTGTACCACCCGGGCCACTTCCACGGCCATCGCCGCGCGGACCGCACGGCGCGCAAGGCGCTGCGGGGCGGCTGAGCGGGTGATGAGCACCCCCTACGAACCCGACATGCCGCGGACCATGAAGGTCCGCGGCAAGGCGCTGCGCACCGGCTGGACGACCGGCACCTGCGCCTCGGCAGCGGCCAAGGCCGCGACGGAGGCGCTGGTCACGGGCGTCGCCCCGGAGGTCGTCGAGGTGGCGCTGCCGTCCGGCAACCGGGTGACGTTCGCGGTCGACTCCTGCCGGATCGGCGACGGGCGGGCCGAAGCAGTGGTGATCAAGGACGCGGGGGACGACCCTGACGTCACGCACGGTGCCCATCTGACGGCCGCGGTCTCGTGGCGGGACGAGCCGGGCATCGAGCTGGACGGCGGCGTCGGCGTGGGGGTCGTCACCAAGCCCGGGCTCGGCCTGGAGCTCGGCGGCCCGGCGATCAACCCGGTGCCACGACGGATGATCCAACAGGCGGTGGGGGAGTCGGTGGACCTGAACACCCGGGGCGTACGCGTCGTCATCTCGGTGCCCGACGGGGAGAAGATGGCGCGCAAGACCACGAACAAGCGGCTCGGCATCCTGGGCGGCATCTCGATCCTGGGCACGACCGGGATCGTCCGCCCGTTCTCGACGGCGTCGTGGCGGGCGAGCGTCGAGCAGGCGGTGTCGGTGATGGCCGCCCAAGGGGAGAAGACGCTGGTCCTGTGCACCGGCGGCCGTACCGAGCAGGGCGCGATGGCGATGCTGCCGAAGCTGCCCGACGTGTGCTTCGTCGAGGTCGGCGACTTCACCGGCGCGGCGCTGCGCCGAGCCGTGGAGCACGGCATCACCCAGGTGGTGTTCGTCGGGATGGCCGGCAAGCTCACCAAGCTCGCGTCCGGCGTGCTCATGACGCACTACACGCGCTCGAAGGTCGACACGGCGCTGCTCGGCGAGATCACCACCGCGATCGGCGGGCCGGACGACGTCGCGGCGGAGGTCGCCGAGGCCAACACCGCCCGGCACGCGTACGAGCTGTGGGAGTCCGCCGGACTGCTCGGCCGCGCGGGCCGCGAACTGTGCCGCCGCGTCGCCGGGGTCCTGGAGCGGTTCGCCGAGGACGAGGCCGCCAAGGCGCCCGGCGCGAAGGGCGTGGCGGCACAGGTCGTCCTCGTCGACTTCACCGGCAAGCGGATGATCGCCATGTACGGGCGGCTCGCCCGATGATCACGGTCGTGGGCTACGACGGCTCGCCGCTGCCCCGGACGGCGATGGACCGGCTCCAGAAGGCCTCCCTGGTGGTCGGCGGGCGGCGGCACCTGGAAGCGGTACGCCCGCCGGAGCGCGCCCGCCGGATCGTGCTGGGCGACGTCCCGGCGGCGCTGGCCGAGATCGACGCGGCGGCCGGCGACGACGTCGTGGTGCTCGCCAGCGGCGACCCGGGGTTCTTCGGCATCCTGCGGTCGCTGCGTGAACACGGGCACGCCCCGGAAGTCCTGCCCGCAGTTTCCTCGGTGGCCGCCGCGTTCGCGCGGATCGGGCTGCCGTGGGACGACGCCGTCGTGGTCAGCGCGCACGGCCGCGACCCGCGTACGGCCGTCAACGCCTGCCGGGCGATGCCCAAGGTCGCCGTCCTCACCTCGCCCGCCTGCGGCCCCGGCGAGATCGGCGCCGAACTCGCCGGATGGGACCGCGTCCTGTGGGTGGCCGAGCGCCTAGGCGCCCCCGGCGAGCGCGTCGTCCGCTGTACCCCGGCCGAGGCCGCCGCCCGCGACTGGGCCGACCCGAACGTCGTCATCGCTCTCGACGAACACCGGTCGGCGGAGAGACTACGCGTGCATGACCAGCCCGCCGCGCCGCCGGACGGCTGGGCGTACGCCGACGACGCCTACGAGCACCGCGCCGGGATGATCACCAAGTGGGAGGTGCGCGCCGTCGTCCTGTCCCGGCTGCGGCCGACGCTCGGCGCGCTGATCTGGGACGTCGGGGCGGGCAGCGGCTCGGTCGGCGTCGAGTGCGCCGAGCACCACGCGGCCGTGATCGCGATCGAACGCGACCCGGCCGCCTGCGACCTCATCCGGCGCAACGCCAGATCGACCGGCGTACGGGTCGTCGAGGGCGCCGCGCCCGAGGCGTACGACGGGCTGCCCGACCCGGACGCGGTCTTCGTCGGCGGCGGCGGCCTCGACGCACTCAGCGGCGCCCTCGCCCGCCGTCCGGAGACGGCGGTGGCGACGTTCGCGGCGGTCGACCGGGCGGCGACCGCCCACCGGCTGCTCGCCGACGCCGGCTACGCGGTCGAAGGCGTGCAGTTGGCCGCGTCGCGGTTCGCCGACCTGCCCGGCGGGTCGTTCCGACTGGACGCCCAGAATCCGGTGTTCGTACTGGCGGGAAGGCTGCGATGACAGAGAAGGCGGACACCGGGCGGCGGATCGGGGTCGTCGCGGCGACGGCGAGTGGCCGGGCGGCGGCGGAGACGCTGCGGGCGGCCTGGCCGGACGAGGTCCGTGTCATGACGGCCGAGAAGGCCGGGGACGCGCTGCGCGAGGCGTGGCGGACCTGCGACGCCGTCGTGAGCTTCCTGGCCGTCGGCGCGACCGTACGCGTCCTCGCGCCGCTGCTCGGCCACAAGACCACCGACCCCGCCGTCGTCTGCGTGGACGAGTCGATGGCGTTCGCCGTCGCGGTCCTCGGCGGCCACCACGGGGCCAACCTCCTCGCGCACCGGCTCACCGGCGTGCTCGGCTGCACGCCGGTCGTGACCACCGCCAGCGACCGGAGCAACGTCACGCCGCTGGACTCCTACGGTGCCGACCTCGGGTTCACCGTGCACAACCCCGACCTGCTCGCCCACGTCGGCGCGGCCGTGCTGTCCGGTGAGCCGGTGCGGATCGAGGGCGCCGAAGGCCGGCCGCTGCCCCCGCTGCCGCCGAACGTCACCCCG
This sequence comes from Actinoallomurus acanthiterrae, assembly GCF_054775715.1. Lineage (NCBI taxonomy): Bacteria > Bacillati > Actinomycetota > Actinomycetes > Streptosporangiales > Thermomonosporaceae > Actinoallomurus > Actinoallomurus acanthiterrae. The sequence continues at coordinate 2,923,231 of NZ_BAAHCO010000001.1, forward strand.
GACGCCGAGGACGCCGCCCACCGCATCCTCGTCACCGACCACGCCGAGATGGACTGCATGTGCCACGACGGCTGGTTCGGCGGCGCGCTCGTCTACCGGCCGAAGTCCCTCGTCGTCGGCGTCGGCTCGGCGCGCGGCGTGTCCGCCGAGGAGGTCGGCGCGCTGGTCGACGAGGCCCTGGCCGCAGCCGCGCTCGACCCGGCGTCGGTGCGGTGCCTGGCGACCGTCGACCTGAAGGCCGACGAGGAGGGCATCCTCCAGGCGGCGGCCGCGCGCGGCTGGGAGGTCGTCACCTACCCGGCCGAGGCCCTCGCCTCCGTCGCCGTCCCGAACCCCTCCGAGGTGGTCCGCGCCGAGGTCGGCACGCCCAGCGTCGCCGAGGCCGCCGCCCTGCGCGGCGCGCGCGAGCACGGCCGGGACGCCGAACTCGTCGTGGAGAAGCGAAAGTCGGCCAATGCCACCGCGGCGATCGCGCGGCTGAGGCCGCGCGGGCGACTGTCGATCGTCGGCCTCGGCCCCGGCGCGCGCGACCTGCTCACCCCGAAGGCGATCAGTGTGCTGCAGCGGGCGTCCGTCGTCGTCGGCCTCGACCAGTACCTCGACCAGGTCCGCGACCTTCTCCGCCCCGGCACCCGCGTCATCGCGTCCGGCCTGGGCCAGGAGGAGGAACGCGCCCGTACCGCCGTCTCCGAGGCGTCGGCCGGGAACGCCGTCGCGCTCGTCGGCTCCGGCGACGCCGGGGTGTACGCCATGGCCAGCCCGGCCCTGGAGTTCGCCGATGCCGACATCGACGTGGAGGGCGTGCCCGGCATCACGGCCGCGGTGGCGGCGTCGAACCTGCTCGGCGCGCCGCTCGGCCACGACCACGCGTACATCTCCCTGTCCGACCTGCACACGCCGTGGGAGGTCATCGAACGGAGGGTCACCGCGGCAGCCGAGGGTGACTTCACGGTGTGCTTCTACAACCCGCGCAGCCGGGCCCGCGACTGGCAGCTGCCGAAGGCCCTGGCGATCCTCGCCGCCCACCGCCCGCCGGAGACGCCGGTCGGGTACGTCCGCAACGCCACCCGCCCCGACCAGACGGTGACGCTCACGACCCTCGCCGAGCTCGACCCGGCGCGGATCGACATGTTCACGGTCGTCATCGTCGGATCCAGCCGCAGCCGCGCCGTCGCCGGGCGCTTCGTCACCCCGCGGGGGTACCGATGGGCCTGACCGTGCGTGTCACCGGACGCTGCCAGGGCTGCGGAGCCTGCCTGCTCACCTGCCCCGAACACGCCATCCGCCCGGACGCCGGATGGGCCGCGCACGGCGGCGACCCGCTGCGCGTCCTGGCCGACCGCTGCACCGGATGCGGCGAATGCACCGAGATCTGCCCCGTCGACGCCATCGAAGAACTCCCGTCAGCCGGCACGTCGGCCGGATCGCCGGGCCGGCGAAGGAGGCCCTATGACATCCCCGGTGCCCGACGGCTACGGAATCGTCGCCGTCCTCGTCATCTCCTGGCTCGTCGCGGCCGTCCTGTGGAGGGCAGACCGAGTCGAGCAGCGATCTGGGAGCAGTACATGATCAAAACCAGGGCCGTCCACCCGATCGAGGAACGGTCGTACGAGATCCTGCGGTCGCGGGTCGACCTCAGCCCGATGCCGCCGCTGTGGCGGGCCGTCGCCGAGCGGGTCATCCACGCCAGCGCCGACGTCGAGTACGCCGTCGACCTCGTCACCGACGAGGCCCATCTCGAACGCGGACTGCGGGCGCTGCGCGCCGGCGCGCCGATCGTCACCGACGTCGCCATGGTCGCCGCCGGGATCACCGCGCGCGAGACGATCTGCTCCGTCGCGGACCCGGCCGCCGCGCGGATGGCCCGGGCGGCGGGCATCACGCGCTCGGCGGCGGCGATCCGCCTGTCGTACGCCGAGGTCGGCAAGGGAGCGATCTGGGTGGTCGGCTGCGCGCCGACCGCCCTGGAGGAGATCATCGCGCGCGACGTCGACCCGGCCCTGGTGATCGGGCTGCCGGTCGGGTTCGTCGGGGCCGCCGAGTCCAAGGAGGCGCTGCGGAAGAGCGGGCTGCCCGCCGTCAGCAACGTCTCCGAGAAGGGCGGCTCCGCGGTCGCCGCCGCCGCGCTCAACGCCCTCCTCTACCACGAGGGCACCGTCGAGGGAGAAGGGAACGCATGACGCCGCTGCTGCTGGTCGGGCACGGAACCCGGGACGAGAGCGGGGCCGAGGAGTTCGGCCGGTTCGTCGAGCGGGTGCGGGGCCGGGCTGCCGGCCGACGTGTCCGGGGGCTTCATCGAGCTGTCGCCGCCGCCGCTCACCGACGCCGTCGCCGCGCTGTACGAGGCCGGGCACCGGCGCCTCGCCGCCGTGCCGCTGGTCCTCGTGGCCGCCGGGCACGGCAAGGGCGACATCCCCGGCGCGCTGGCCCGCGAGCGGGCGCGCCGGCCCGGACTGTCGTACGCGTACGGCCGCCCGCTCGGCCCGCACCCGGGGCTGCTGGACCTCCTGGACGAGCGGCTGTCCGCCGTCCTGGACCCGGCCGAGCGCGCCGACACCGCCGTGCTGCTCGTCGGCCGCGGCTCGACCGACCCGGACGCCAACGCCGAGATCCACAAGGTCGCTCGGCTGCTGTGGGAGGGCCGGGGACTGGGCATGGTCGAGCCGGCGTTCGTGTCGCTGGCCCGGCCCGACGTCCCCGAGGGCCTCGAACGCTGCCGCCGGCTCGGCGCGAGTCGGGTCGTCGTACTGCCGTACTTCCTGTTCCCCGGCGTCCTGCCGGACCGCGTGGCGGAGCAGGCGGGGGCGTACGAGGGCCTGGAGGTGCGGTGCGCCGACGTGATCGGTGACTGCGACGGCCTCGCCGACGTCGTCCTCGAACGCTACGAGGAGGCCCTGGCCGGCGACATCCGCATGAACTGCGACACCTGCGTCTACCGCATCGCCATGCCCGGCTTCGAGGGCCGCGTCGGCGCGCCGCAGCTCCCGCACCACCACCCGGACGACCCCGCGCACGGCCACCACCATCACGGCCCGCACGCGCACGCCCACCCGGACGACCCGTCGCACGCCCATGCCAACTGACGTGGACCTGCGCCACCACGGCGACCAGGAGGTCGGTCCCGGACTGGTGGACCTCGCGGTCAACGTACGGCCGGACACCCCGCCCGCCTGGCTCGCCGCGCTGCTGCAGGACAGCGTCGCCCGGCTCGCGGCCTACCCCGACGCCGCCCGCGCGCGGGCGGCGGTCGCCCGCCGCCACGGCCGTACCCCCGGCGAGGTCCTGCTGACCGCCGGCGCCGCGGAGGCGTTCGTCCTCCTCGCCCGGGTCCTCGCACCCCGGCGAGCGGTGGTCGTGCACCCGCAGTTCACCGAGCCGGAGGCCGCCCTGCGCGCGGCGGGCCACGAACCCGACCGGGTGATCCTGGACGGCGACTTCACGCTCGGTGGCGTGCCGGAGGACGCCGACCTCGTCATGATCGGCAATCCGACCAATCCCACGTCGGTGCTGCACCCGGCGGCTGCGATCGCCGCGCTCGCCCGGCCGGGCCGGACGGTCGTGGTGGACGAGGCGTTCATGGACTGCGTCCCCGGCGAGACCGAGAGCCTCGCGTCCGAGACGCGGATCCCGGGCCTCGTCGTCATCCGCAGCCTCACCAAGACGTGGGGGCTGGCGGGCCTGCGTGTCGGCTACGTCCTCGCTGAGCCGACTCTGATCGCCCGCCTGGCCGAGGCGCAGCCGCTGTGGTCGGTGTCCACCCCCGCCCTGGTGGCGGCCGAGGCATGCACGAGTCCGCGAGCCCTCGCCGAGGCCGACGCGTGGGCCCGCGACCTGCAGATCGAACGCGACCGGCTGGCGGCCGCGATCCGCGCGCTCGGCCTGCACGTCGTGCCCGAGGCGCGGGCCTCGTTCCTGTGCGTGCGCGTCCCCGGCGCGCCGGGCGGCCTGGCCGTACGCGCGGCGCTGCGCGAACGCGGCTACGCGGTGCGGCGCGGCGACACCTTCCCTGGCCTAGGGCCCGACTGGCTGCGCGTCGCCGTCCGGGACGCCGCCACCGACGACGCGTTCACGGCCGCCCTCAAAGCGGTGCTCGGCGACACTCCACCGCCGCCCCCTGTTAAATGATCATGGTACGGCCACCGAATCCCTGCAACGAGGAGAACCGATGGACCTCATCGCCGAGACGATCGCCGCGATCCGGCCGCTGGACGAGACGGCCATGCGGGCGGCGCGCGAACGGCATGACCGGCTGACGAAACCGCGCGGCTCGCTCGGCGCCCTGGAAGAGCTGGGCGTCCGCCTGGCCGGCGTCGCGGGGACGTGCCCGCCGCCCCTGCCGGCGCCCGCCGCCGTCGCGGTGTTCGCCGGCGACCACGGCGTGCACGCCCAGGGCGTCACTCCCTGGCCGCAGGAGGTGACCGCCCAGATGGTGCAGAACTTCCTCGCCGGCGGGGCGGTCGTCAACGCGTTCGCGCGGCAGGCCGGCGCCGACGTCACCGTCGTCGACGTGGGCGTCAAGACCGACCTGCCGCCCGCGCCCGGGCTGCTGGTCCGGAAAGTCGCGAACGGCACCGCCGACATGACCCAGGGACCGGCGATGACCGCCGACGAGGCCCGCCGGGCCGTCGAGGTCGGCATCGAGATCGCCCGGGACCTCGTCGAGGCGGGCAACCGGTGCCTGATCACCGGCGACATGGGCATCGCCAACACCACGCCGTCCGCCGCCCTCATCGCCGCCTTCACCGGCCGCAGCGTCGAGGGCGTCACCGGGTACGGCACCGGCATCGACGACCTCACCCACGCCCGGAAGATCAAGGTCGTGCACACCGCCCTGGCCCGGGCCCGCACCGAACTCCCCGGCCACGACGGCAGCGACGGCGCCGATCCCCGTGTCGCCTCCGCCGATCCCCTCGCGGTCCTCGCCCAGGTCGGCGGGCTCGAGCACGCGGCGATCGCCGGCTTCATCCTCGGCGCCGCCGCCCAGCGCGTCCCCGTCCTGCTCGACGGCGTGATCGCCGGCGCCGCCGCACTCGTGGCCGCCGCGATCGCCCGCGGCGCGCGCGACTACTGCGTGGCCGGCCACCGGTCCGCCGAACCGGGCCACGCCGCCGCGCTGTGGTACCTGGAGCTGCGCCCGCTCATCGACCTCGAGATGCGGCTGGGCGAGGGGACCGGCGCCGTCCTCGCCCTGCCGGTCGTGAGCAGCGCCGTGCGCGTGCTGCACGAGGTCGCCACCTTCGACTCGGCAGGCGTCGCCGACAAGGACGCCGCCTCGCCGGATGGCCCCTGACCCGCACCGGTGACCACCGGACGCCGGCCGACCCGCCCGGGTGCCTGCCGGGGCAGCCGACCAGGCCGGTGATCACCGGACGGCAGCCGGCTGTCCGGGCGCCTGCCGGATGGTGCCTGACCCGCGCCGGTGACCATCGGATGGCCGCTGACCGGTGCCGGTGGCCACCGGATGGCGGCCGACCCGTCCAGGTGTCTGCCGGGACACCTGACCAGGCCGGTGACCACCGGACGCCGGCCGACTCGGCCGGGTGCCTGCCGGGTGGCACCTGACCGGCGCGGGTACCTTTGGTGCCGGACCGGACCGCTCACGCTTCGACCAGGAGATCCTTCCTTGCCGCCCTACCTTCTCGGTCTCCGTTTCGACGGTCGCCGTGTCGTCGTCATCGGTGGCGGACGCGTCGCCCAGCGGCGCGTGCCCACGCTGCTCGCCGCCGGCGCCGATGTGCTGCTGATCGCCCCTGATGTGACGCCGATGCTCGAGGATCTCGCCGCCCGCGGTGAGATCACCTGGGAGCGCCGGGCGTACCGTCCGGGCGACTGCGACGGCGCCTGGCTCGTGCAGGCCTGCGCCGACGACGGCGACGTCAACGCGGCGGCCGCCGCAGAGGCCGAGAGCCGGCAAATCTGGTGCGTGCGCGCGGACGACGCGGAGCTGTCCCCGGCCTGGACCCCGGCGAGCGGCAGGGTCGGTGAGACCACCGTCGGCGTCCTCGCCGGGGGAGACCCGCGGCACGCCGCCGGTCTGCGCGACGTCATCGTCGACGGGCTGCGCGACGGCACCATCGGGGCGCGGCACTCGCGGCAGCGGCCCGTGGGCGTCGCGCTCGTCGGCGGCGGCCCCGGCGATCCGGGGCTGATCACCGTACGCGGGCGGCAGCTGCTGGCCGAGGCGGACGTCGTCGTCACCGACCGCCTTGCCCCGCGCGAGCTCCTCGACGAGCTGCCCACCGACGTGGAGATCATCGACGCGGCCAAGATCCCGTACGGCCGCTCGGTCACGCAGGACCACATCAACGCCGCGCTCGTGGAGCACGCCAAGGCCGGCCGTTTCGTCGTACGGCTGAAGGGCGGCGACCCGTTCGTGTTCGGCCGGGGCGCCGAGGAGGTGCTGCACTGCGTGCGGGAGGGCGTCCCGGTCACCGTCGTCCCCGGCATCACCAGCGCCATCGCCGTTCCCGCCTCGGTCGGCGTGCCCGTCACCCACCGCGGCGTGTCCCAGGAGTTCCACGTGGTGTCGGCACACGTCGCCCCTGGAGACCCCGCCTCGACGGTCGACTGGGAGGGCCTGGGCCGGGCCCAGGGCACGCTCATCCTGCTGATGGCGGTGGAGCGCATGAGGGTCATCGCCGACACGCTGATGCGCTATGGTCGGTCGCCTGACACTCCCGTCGCAGTCATCCAGAACGGTACGCTGCAGACCCAGCGCGCCCTCACGACGACGCTTGCGGCGGTGGCGGATGACATGGCGGCCACCGGCGTGCGGCCACCGGCGATCGTCGTCGTCGGCGAGGTCGTGCAGGTCGCACGAGAGATCGACATGCTGAACGCGGATATGGGGCGGACTCCGTGACACCCCCGGCTGACCAGAGCGCGATCAAACGCGCTGCTGTACCCCTTCCACTCGATGAGGCCCTGGCCGATCTACGGGACCAGATCGCCTCCTTCCGGTTCGTCCTTGACGCCCCCGGCGTCGAGGAGGCCCGTACGACCCAGCAGGACCTGATCAACCAGCTCGACGACTACCTCCTGCCGCGGGTGCGTCAAAAGGACGCTCCACTGCTGGTGGTGCTCAGCGGGTCGACCGGCGCGGGCAAGTCCACGCTGGTCAACACGCTCGTCGGTGAGCGCGTCAGCGCGACCGGCGTGCTCCGGCCCACCACGAGCAGCCCGATCCTGGTCTGTCACCCCGACGACGCCGACTGGTGGCTCGACGAGCGTTACGTCCTGCCCGGCTTCGGGCGGGTGCCCGGCCCGGCGCCCGACGCGGTCGTCGGCGACCAGCTGGTGATCATGAAGAGCGACGTGCTGCCCAAGGGCCTGGCGCTGCTCGACAGTCCGGACGTCGACTCGGTGTTCGAGGACCACCACGAGTTCGCCTCCCAGTTCCTGTCGGCGGCCGACGTGTGGGTCTGCGTGACCACGGCGGCCCGCTACGCCGACGCGCTGGTCTGGCGCCTGCTGCACCGTGCCCGCGACCACGGCGCCACTCTCGGAGTCGTCCTGTCCCGCGTCCCGGAGGGCGGCGAGGAGGTCGTCGGGCACTTCACCGAGATGCTCAAGGACAACGGCCTGGAGCAGGCGGCGCAGTTCGTCATCCCCGAGACCACGGTCTCCGGCGGGATGCTGCCCTCCGAGGCGGCCGACGAGGTCCAGATGTGGCTGAGCGGCATCAGTGAGGACGAGGATGGCCGAGCGGAGGTCATCAGGTCTACTCTGGGTGGCGTGCTCGACACCTTCCGTACCCGCGTCCCCGAGCTGGCCGCGAAGGTCGAGGAACAGGTCGCCCTCCGGACGATGCTCCGCGATGAGGTCGAGGCCGCCTACGCCACCGGCCTGGCCGAGCTGGACGAGGCCACCCGCAACGGCTCCCTGCTGCGCGGTGAGGTGCTCGCCCGCTGGCAGGACTTCGCCGGCACCGGCGACCTCGAGCGCGCCCTGCACGCCGGGCGCGGCCAGACCGGCCACCGCGGCAGCAGCAGCCGCCGCAAGCGCAGCCCCGCGCGGGTCCGCTCGCTCAAGGCCGCCCTGCGCAGCGCGCTCGAGTCCCTCATCATGGCCGGCGCCGAGCGCGCCGCCGAAGAGGTCGTGAGCCGCTGGCAGGGCCGTACGGCCGGCGCCATGCTGCTGGCCGGGCGTGAGGAGGCGCTCGACCGGGCCTCCGCCGAGCTGCCCCGCCGCGTCACCCGCGCCGTCAGCGCCTGGCAGGACCACATCGCCGAGCTGATCCGGACCGAGGGTGTCACCAAGCGGTCGGTGGCCAAGTTCGTCTCCTACGACGACGAGGCCCTGGCCCTCGTGCTGATGGTCGGCCTCTTCGGCTTCGGCACCAGTGAGATCGCGGTCGAGGGCGGCACCAGCGCCGTGCCGCAGCGGCTGCTCAAGGCGCTGTTCGGCGCCGAGTCGCTGCGCAGCATGAGCGCCAAGGCGCGGGCCGACCTGCGCGGCCGCATCGGCATGCTGTTCGACGAGGAGGGCATCCGGTTCGGGCAGGTGCTCGACAGCGCCGGGGTGCCCGACGAGACCACCCCGGTCCAGCTCTACCAGGCCACATACAACCTCGAGGTCGCCCGGTGACCGAGGAGGATCGCGACCGATGACGACGACCACCCCCGGCGTCTCCGGCACGTCCCAGGAGACCGAGCCAGAGCAGACGGAGCAGGCGACCCCGGCTCCCGAGCCGGCCGCACCGCCGTCCGACGCGTCCGGGCTCACCCACCGCCTGGCCACGCTCGACCGGCTCGTCGAACTCGGCGACGGCCGCGTCGACCAGGCGCTCATGGACGACGCCGCCGAGCTCCTCGGCCGCGCCGGCCAGCGGCTGCGGCTGTCCGGCGACCACACGATCGTCGCGCTCGCCGGCGGCACCGGCAGCGGCAAGTCGTCGCTGTTCAACGCCGTCTGCGGGCTCGAGCTGTCCCCCACCGGCCTGCGCCGGCCGATGACCTCCGCCGCGCACGCCTGCGTCTGGGGCCTCGACGGCGCGGGGCCGCTCCTGGACTGGCTCGAGATCGACAAGCGGCACCGCTACGCCCGGGCCAGCGCGCTCGACCAGACGACCGGCGACGGCGCCGGCTCGCTGGAGGGCCTCATCCTGCTGGACCTGCCCGACCACGACTCCATCCGATCCGAGCAGGTCGCCGAGGTCGACCGGTACGTCGGCATCGCCGACCTGCTGATCTGGGTGCTCGACCCGCAGAAGTACGCCGACTTCGCCGTGCACCGGCGCTACCTCGAGCCGCTGGCCGGGCACGACGGCGTGAGCCTCATCGTCCTCAACCAGGTCGACCGCCTCGCGCCCGAAGAGATCGACGAGTGCGTCAAGGACCTGCGGCGCCTGCTGGAGGCCGAGGGCCTGCGCGACCCCCGCATCCTGACGACCTCGGCCAAGTCCGACGCCGGGATCGACGACTTCCGCGAGGTCGTCGCGGACACCGTGGCCGCGCGGCGGGCCCGCACCGAGCGGCTCATCGCCGACCTGGACCGGCTCATCCAGCGGTTCGAAGGCGCCTTCGGCGACATCGAGCCGCCCACCACGGTCGACGCCAAGCGCACCGCCGCCCTCGTCGAGGCGCTCGTGGACGCCGCCGGCATCCCGGCCGTGGCCGAGGCGATGGAGAGCGCGTACGAGCTCCGCGCCCTCGACTACGTCGGCTGGCCGCTCGCCCGCCTCGCCGCCCGGCTGCGCAGCGATCCGCTGCGCCGCATGCGCCTCGTCGAGCTCCGCGACGAGCTGCGCTCGGCGTTCACCACCCCCGTCAACGCCCAGCAGGCCCACGTCGACAACGCTCTGCAGGACGTCGCCGAGGACGTCGTACGCGACCTGCCGGCCTCCTGGCGGCGGTCGGTACGCGAGGCCGGCCGCTCCAACGCCGAGGAGCTCCCCGAGGCCCTCGGCACCTCGCTCCGCGACGTCGTCCCCGCGTTCAACCAGGTGCCGGCCTGGTGGTGGGCGGTACGCGTCTGGCAGTACCTCCTGCTCGTCGTCGCCGCCGTCGGCCTCGTCTGGCTCGGCGCGATCGGCGCCTTCGCCGGGCTGAAGCTGGCCCACGCGCCGACCCGCCTCCTCGGCGAGGCGGACGTCGCACCGTACGTCGGGCTGGTGTTCGTGTGCGTCCTCGGCCTCGGCGCGCTGACCGCCCTGGCCGCCCGGAACATGATCGCCATGACGTCGGTGAAGCACAGCGAGCGGATGGAGCAGCAGATGCGCGAGGGCGTCGTCACCGCCGCCCGCGAGCTCGTCATCGGGCCCATCGAGCAGGAGCTCGCCGTGTACGCGCGGTTCCGCGACGAGGCGGGCCACGCGATCCGCGACGTCGCGCCCTAGGGGTGGCACGGGGAGTTATCCACAGTTCACAGAGGGGCCTGGTGGGCGGGGTCTCGGATCCTCGACGGTGGGTGTGACGGCGGCGGCGTAGGGCCGCCGCGCACGCATCCGAGGAGCCTTCGTGAACGACGCGCTGATCACCGTCATCGGTTTCGTGGCAGCCGAGCCCCACTTCGAGGTCCTGTCCAGCGGCACCGCCCTGATGTCGCTCCGCATCGGCAGCACCCCGCGCCGCTTCGACCGCGACCTCGGCCAATGGCGCGACGAGGATCCGATGTTCCTGACCGTGACCTGCTGGCGGTCCCTGGCCACCAACCTCCAGGAGGTCGACCTCAAACGCGGCGATCCGGTCATCGTCACGGGCCGGCTCCGCCTCCGGGAGTACGCCAAGGACGGACAGACGCGCTTCTCCGCCCAGATCGAGGCGACCACCGTCGGCCACGACCTCAGCCGCGGCGTCGCCCGGCTTCAGCGGTCCCAGCGCTCCGCCGTCAACCTCGCGGAGGACCGCCGCCAGGCCGACGACCTCGCCGACCGCTGGATCGAGTCGGAGGAGCGCGCCGACGGCACCGAGGAGCTCACGCCCCAGGCCGCCGGAGGAGCCGACGACTCCGACGAGACCACCGAGCCGGCCGCGTTCCGGGTGGTGGCCTGATGCGCCCGGCCGGCGTCTCCTGGGCCCGCACCGTGCAGCGCGCCGCGCCGCGGCCCGGGTAGACCGACCGGGAGCCTGGCACAGGGCGGAGCGCCATCCCGACGCACCGCCCTGTGCAGGTCCCCGCCGGGTGCCGTCAGGGGATGAGGATGGTCTTGCCGCTCGCGCGGCCGGCCTCGGCGTCGCGGTGCACCGCCGGGAGCTCGGCGAGCGGACGGGCCGCCGTGATGTCCACGCGCACCGCGCCGCTGTCGACGAGGGCGACGAGCCGGGCCAGCTGGGCGGGGTCATTGCGGGTGACGAAGTGCGTCCCCGTCACGCCGGTTCCCGCCGGCGGCTCCACAGGGCCGGTGATCGACACCAGCGCACCGCCAGGCCGGACGACCCGGCAGAGTGCCTCCACGGCCTCGGCCGGTATCGGTACGAGGTTGAACACCAGATCCACCAGGTGGTCGAGCGCTTCGTGCGGCGAGGCGCGCGTGTAGTCGATGATCTGTTCGGCGCCGTAGCCGCGGACCCGGTCCGCGCTCCGGGGCCCGGCGGTGGCGATCACGTGTGCGCCGGCGTGACGGGCGAGTTGGACGGCGAACATCCCCACGCCGCCCCCCGCTCCGTTGATGAGGATCCCGGTACCCGGTGCGAGGTCCGCGTGTTCGAACAGCCCCTGCCAGGCGGTGAGACCGGCGACCGGGATCGCCGCCGCGTGGGCGAGCGGTATGGCGGCAGGCGCGCGCACCAGCCCGCCGGCCGGAGCCGTGAGGTAGTCGGCCGCCGCGCCGCCCTCGTCGACACGGCCGACGACGTGATCGCCGACGTCGAGGCCTTCGGCGCCGTCTCCGAGCCCGACCACCGTTCCGGAGGCCTCGGACCCGAGGGTGAACGGCAGATGCAACGGGACGACGTCCCGCATGAAGCCGTTCCGGAAGCCGACGTCCGAAGGGTTGAACCCGGCCGCGGCCACCCGGACCAGCACCTCACCCGGTCCAGGGACGGGACGGGCCATCGGCTCATGGCGGATCACCTCGGGCCCGCCGAAGGCATGGACACGCGCGGCCATCATCGTCGCGTTCGCGTTCGCGTTCGCGTCCGGGTCCTGGCGCGCGTCCGAGTCAGCGTTCGCGTTCGGGTCCGCGGACTGCGGCCTCGATGCCGGTGCTGCTGTCATGAGCCGTCCTGTCTCAACCGATGCTTCGACCGCCGCGTCCCGTACAGGGGTGGCGATCCTCGAGTGACTCGACGGTACGAGCGGCGTGTGAGACGGCCAATGCGTGTTCGTCTCGGATCCCTACGAGATCGTCTCGTGGGAGCCGTCGTTAGCATCCGGTGGATGGACGTGCTGAGCGATGTGATCGCCGTGATGCGCACCGGTGCGCCCCGATCGGCCTGGGTGGAGTGGCAGGCGCCGTGGGGACAGCGGTTTCGGACGGTGCCGGGAGCGGCGGGCTTCCAGATCGTCCTGCGCGGGCTCTGCTGGTTGATCCCAGAAGACGGGGATCCCGTACCGCTGTCCGCCGGCGATGTGGTGTTCCTGCCGCACGGAGGGTCGCACGGTCTGGCCGACGTGCCCTCCACGCCCTTGGCCGAGCACACCTGCGATCCGCAGGACGACTCCCGGTTCGAACGCAGGTACGCGGCCCCGCCCGCGGGAAGGCGCGGAGACTCACCGACCACGGTGACGTTGTGCGGGGCGTACCAGCTCGACGCCGCTCGCGTCCACCCACTGTTGAGCGATCTGCCGCCGCTGCTGCACCTGCCCGCCCGGCTCGGACGTCATCCCCGACTGCGCGCCGCGGTCGACCTGCTCGGCGCGGAGCTGGAGGAGCCACGGCCGGGGACCGACGCCCTCGTGCCCGCACTGCTGGACACCCTGCTCGTCTACATCCTGCGGGCCTGGTTCACCGAGCAGCCGGTGCGCGGCGGAACCACCGGGTGGGCGGCGGCCCTCGCCGACCCGGCCATCAGCACCGCCCTGGAGGCGATCCATCGCGAGCCCGCGTATCCCTGGACCGTCGCCGAGCTGGGCGCGCGGGCCGGGCTGTCGCGGGCCGCCTTTTCCCGGCGCTTCACGGCCCTGGTCGGGCGGCCGCCCCTGGCGTACCTGACCTGGTGGCGGTTGACCACCGCGATGCGGCTGCTGCGCAGCTCAGACGCCCCGCTGCACGCCGTGGCCCGACAGGTCGGGTACACCTCGGAGTTCGCCTTCGCCAACGCGTTCAAACGCGAGTTCGACGTCGCCCCCGGACGCTACCGGCGCGACGGCCGCTCGGGAACGCCGAGCGGCCGTCGCCTCGGTCGACGTCAGCCGGAGCGGATCGGATAGACGTGGACGCCGGCCTGGTCGCTGTTCGTGGACGTGTGCGACAGGCCCTTCGGTGCGGTGTCGAGGAAGGACCCGGGCACGCGGGATCCGGGGACCTCGAGGTACGTGCCGGGATCGCCCGAGCCGTTGGCGTAGCCGACGCCGGCCGAGGTGCCGCCCAGACCGCTGTGGCCTCCGCTGAGATCGCCGCTCTCCCAGCGCAACTGCTGGTAGCGGAACACGATGTCGAACGCTCCGTCGCCGGCGTCGCCCCGGTCGACGAGGTAGAGCTCGAAGGAGTTCAGCGGGTCGGCGTGGGTGTCGTAGTAGCCGACCCCGTCGTACAGCACGCAGAAGGCCCGCCGTCCCTGCACCGTGCCCATCCCGTACCGGACCGGCTGCGTTCCCCGGGCCCGGGTGTCGACGTCGGCCCACCACGGCGCGATGATCGGCTCCGTCATGTCCTTGAAGGGCTCGGGGGTGAAGTCGGAGAACGCCCTCTCACCGAAGCTGACGTTGCCGTTGTTGTTCACCCAGAGCTCGGAGAACCGCCGCCCCTTGAAGTTCAACGTGAACGGCAGGCTCACCTTCGGCCCGGACTGGTCGTCGTTCGGCACCACCCGGTTGGCGTCGCAGCTCACATCGGCCTGATCGCCGTCGACCTGCAGCTCGTACCGGCCGGTGAAGCCGCCCGAGTCGAACACCCGGACCTCGTACCGCCCCGATTCGCGGAGCCCGGTGAAGCCCACCGAACCGCACCCCGGTCCGCGGGTACGGCCGAGCGGCCGGCCGCTGGGCGCGACCAGCGTGATCGCGAAGGTGCCGTGACCGGGGCAGGCACCCGGCGTGGTGATCCGCACCGACTGCCCGGCCTTGAGGTCGACGAGATAGCGGTCGGTGGCGTACGGCTTGTCCAGTGACCCCGACACCCGGTGGCCGAGTTGGAGCTGAGCGGTGTTCTCGATCGGGCCGCCCAGCGCGGAGAGGTCGACCGTGGACCGCATTCGCTGGGCGACGACCGCCGCGTTGTCGGCGAACCGCAGGTCACCGGCGAGGGCGACGTCCAGGACGCACTGCTCCAGCGCGGCGCCGGGCGCCACGCCCTCGTCCCGGCAGGTCTTCTCCGCCGCGGCCCGGACGGCCGCCGGAAGGTCGGCCACCGACGCCCGCTTCGGCGGCTCGATCGGCAGCGCGCCATCCTGCGGAATCGTGCTGCGGAAGAACGATGTGTTCCCCTGTACCCGCCAGCTCGCGCCGAACTTCCCGTACAGCTGCTGGAAGTCGAGCGGGTCCTTGACCGGCGTGCCGTCCCGGGCGGTGAGGTCGTTGGTCGGATCGCTGTCGGCGTTGCCGAGCAGGCCCCGCACCTTCCCCCACCGGCTCTTGGCCAGCGTCAGGAACGCGTTGTCTGCGATCCAGCGACCGGCCATCAGTTCGGTGCCGTCCGGCCACCGGACCACCGCTCCGCGTACCTTGCCGAACGTGAGCATGGCGCCGCCGGGCAGCTTGGTCGTCACCCCTTCCTTGAGCGGGAGTCGCCTGCCGTCGAGGGTGGCCACCTGCGGATCCAGCGGCTCGGAGGTCGTGTCGTCGCCGAAGGCGATCACCGAGCCGCCCACCCGCGCGGCCACGCCACGGTTGACCGACATCGACGTCGACCTGTGCGGCAGCCGGGTGTAGCGCCCCTGGACCATGAAGTTGTCGGTGGTCGACTCGGCCAGCACGTAGTCGCCCGCGCCCTGGAAGTCGACCGAACCGCCGTCGAAGCTGATGAGGTGCGGGTCGCCGTACGATCCGCCCGTGGCCGGGGGCAGCGGTCCCTCGTCCCGGGTGGTGCCACCGTCGCTGCCGCCACCGCCGCTGCCCGGCGGCACACCGCCCGGCGGCAGGTCGCACTTGTCGGGCCCGGCGCCCTTGGTGGCCTTGAGCTGAGCCTTACAGGAGTTCTGGCAGGCGTCGCCCTCCCCGTCACCGTCCTGGTCGGCCTGGTCCGGGTTGGCGACCTCGGGGCAGTTGTCGAGCTTGAAGGTAGCCCCCGACCACGGCTGGGCGTCCGGTACGCCGTCCCTGTCCCTGTCGTTGTCGGGGTAAAGCCGGCTGATGTCGCGCTTGATCGTGGGGAGTTCGTCGTTGACGCGGAAGAGGAAGGGCTTACCGGCCACGGCGCCAGGAGGGCCGCCCGGCTGCGGAGTCGCCTCGAGCCTGCTGAGCCCGATCGTGGCGCCCGCCTGGGCCGACCATGAGCCGGGGTTGCCGTCACAGAAGTCGACCGAATCGAGCACCTCGAGAGTGGGCTTGGTGATGAGATCCACACGCTTCCGCACGCCCCGGTCGGTGACCTCGGGCACGAACCGGATGGGGCCGGTGAAGTTCCGCTCATCCGGGAAGGTCGTCGGTCCCGGAGGAAGGGTGACCTGCCCGGGCCCACCGGCGATGACCCCTGGAACCCTGGTCGCGTCCGACCATTCGATCTGCACGTCCTTGCTGATCTCGCCGAAGTCCGAGAACTGCTTGGTGGTCGGCGTCTGCGGGGCCGCGAGCGCCGGCGGCGCGGCTTTGATCGCGTTGATCACCTTCGTGATCGCGTCGTCGATCGCGAACCTGGTCTCCACCGCGTCGCGGAACTGGGCGAGCGCGCCGGCGTCGGTGACCTCGACCCGGTCGTGGTTGCGCAGTCCGCCCAAGATGAATCTTCTGAGCATTTCGGTCGACGTCGGGCTGGGGTCCGGTGGCTGGTTGCTCGTGGCGTCCAGGTACGGCAACAGCGCGG
Organism: Actinoallomurus acanthiterrae; assembly: GCF_054775715.1. Lineage (NCBI taxonomy): Bacteria > Bacillati > Actinomycetota > Actinomycetes > Streptosporangiales > Thermomonosporaceae > Actinoallomurus > Actinoallomurus acanthiterrae. The sequence continues at coordinate 2,939,291 of NZ_BAAHCO010000001.1, forward strand.
ACGTCAGCCACTGCCTGGCGAGCCGGACCTCGGACGGAGTGAACGGCTTGCACCAGTACTTCGGGTAGTCCGGCAGGTCTTCCCGCACCTCGAGGCCCCGCAGCCGATCGAGCTGGAACGTCAGTTCCGTCCCGACGACCTTGGTGCGCGGCGTCGTCACGGTCATGCGATCGGGATCGAGGCCCCTGATCATCGTCTTCGCCGGATCCAGCCCGACGACGCCTGGCTCGACGGCCACGGTGATCGGCTTGGCGAAGCGCAGGCCGCTCGGCGACAGATCGAGGACGCCCGTGCCGAACGCGTCTTTCGTCCCGGTGGCCTTCAGCGGGGTCAGGTTCAGGCTGGTCGACGTGCGCACCGCTCCCGCCGGAACGGTCACCCGCCATCCCTTCCCGGTGTACGAACCGCCGCCCGGACCGACCCGTACGGGCTTGGCGAGGTTCTGCACGGGCGTGTCGATGACCTGGCCGCGCCCGGCGGCCAACCGGGCGACCGCCAGGCCGGCGAGGCGTCCCGGCGCGCGGACCGAGACGGCGAGGCTGCCGTCGGGCAGCCCGGTGAGGGTGTACCGGCCGTTGCCGTCGGTCTTCGCGGTCCGGGATCCGTAGCTCGCCGTGGCGCCGGCGACCGGTTTGTGCGTGCCGGCGTCCAGGACCCGGCCGGTCACCTTCCCGCGGGCCTTGCCCGATCGCTGCTGTACCGTGACCCGCTTGGTCAGGCGCCGCTCACCGGAGTACGCCGTGACCGTCAGGCGGTTGCGGCGGGAGGGGCGCAGCAGCACCTCCACCGAGAACGTGCCCTGCCGCCCGGTGACGGCCATGGCTGGGAGGACGCCTCCGCCGACCACGACGACGCTCCGAGCGGCGGCGCGCCCGCGAAGCGTGACGCTGCCGGACCGCGTCCTATGGGGTGCGGACACCGTGAATCCGGTGTGCACGCGGGCCGCGGGACGTGCGGCCGGCGCCGCCTCCGCGGCGGGTGGTGCCAGGCCGAACGCCATGGCGATCGCCGCGGTGACCGCCGTCGCCCGGACGGCCGCCCACCCGACGATCGACGGCCGGGTTCGCCGATTACGCATTTAGCAACTCCCCGCTAAAACCGTAAATGATTGACTAATCGGACGTTATTAACGCCGCATGCCCGTTTGCGTAAACAACGCCACAGAAATGCCGATGCTAGCCAGTGTCGCGGGATTCGGTAGGTGAAATTATCGATATTCGTAACCGAAGCTCCCTGAGTGACTTCGAGGTGATCGCCCGACCACGGGAGCGGGCGGACCTGCGCGGAGTGGGGCATGCTGGGGCGTCAGCGCACTGGTCCGCCGCCCTTGACTCTCACGCTAAGAGTTGTGGCGATAACCCCGGTATCCCAAGTTTTGGGGGGTAGGCAGGCGGAAACTCCGGAAAGCGCGAGTTGCGGCCGGTCGGCCACCGACCAAAAAGGCGAGCGAGAGCCGCGCCAAGGGCATCTGCTGATCCCGGCTCGACTCAGCCGTTCTGAGGCGCCATCGCGGGCCGTCGGAGCGAGCGGAACGCCGGGAGAGGGCGGAACGCCGGGAGAGACCGGCACGCCGGGAGAGAGCTGCGTTGCCAACGCCTGCCCGGCGGGCGGTTTCGTCCACCGGGCTGAGGCGGCGTGTCGTACGGCGCCGACCGGAGAGTGTCCGGCCGGAGTTGCTCGTCAGGGGGTTGGCCGCAAGCGGACAGGACCCCGTGGCGGTGCCGCGTGGGCAGGGGAAGGGGACGTGGTGGTCGTCAGATCCAGGAGATGCCGCGCATCGTGCGTTCCTTCCGAGATGGCGCGTCCGCCGACGTGGGGAGTCGGCGGTGCGAGCACGTCAGGTGCGGCTCGGCGCGGTGCCCACCGACCCGGGTGGCCGCCGCCCGCCACCGGGCGCCCTAAGAAGGTACCGAATTTGTTGCCCACTCCGCACACATTGCAACTATCCTATTACTGAACGTGATTCGATCAAGAGTGCGCACGAGCCGCCGTCCTGCGTCGCGGGGGCCGCCCTGACGGGCGGTCACGGCCTGACCCGTAGGGGGATGAATGACGGCACTGCAAGCCTCCGGCGACGGAGGCGGTGACGTCGCCGCGATCCCGCGGCGATGGCCGTTGCTGGAGCAGCCGCCACTGCTCGCCCCGTACGTCTTCGTGGTCGTCGCGCTGCACGCCGTGCTGATCGCCCTCGCGGCGACGCACACGACATGGTGCGCCCGAGCGCTGATCGTGTTCGGGGCGCTGTTGACCTGCGGGGCTATCAGCATCGAGGCGTCGCGGCGGCTCGGCATGCCGGCCGGTGTCTCGCGTGACCTGCTGTCGGCGTGGTGGCTGCCCGCGGCGCTGCTGCTGCCGCCGGTGTACGCGCTGCTGATGCCGATCCCGTTGCAGGTCCTGCTGCAGCTGCGGGTGCGCCGCACCATGCTGCATCGCCGGGCGATCGTCACGGCCGCCCACGGGCTCGCCGGCGCCGCCGCCTCCGTGGCGTTCCATGCCGTCATCCCGCACCCGCTCCGCGACGCGCACCAGTGGCTCATCGACCTCAACGCCATGATCCCCTCGGTGGTCGTGTGCGCCGTGCTCTTCACCCTGATCAACACGGCGATCGTCGTCGTCGCGGTGCACATCGCCAATCCCGAGTTGTGCTGGCGCGACGCCCTGTGGGACCGCGAGATCCTCCTGCTCGACACGGTCGAGGTGTGCGTCGGGATCCTCATCACCATCTCCTGCGCGCTCACCCCGCTGCTGCTGTTGATCGCGCTGCCTCCGGTGATGCTGCTCCAGCGCAGCCTGATCCATCACCAGCTGCGGAACGCCGCGCGGCACGACTCCAAGACCGGCCTGCTGAACGCCGCGACCTGGCAGCTCGAGGCGGACACCGAGATCACCCGGGCCGTCCGCACCGACGAGTCGATCGCCCTCCTCCTGATCGACATCGACCATTTCAAACGGGTCAACGACGCGTACGGGCACCTGACCGGCGATCAGGTGCTGCACGGGGTGGCGACCACTCTGGTCCAGCAACTGCGGGAGTACGACGTCGTGGGCCGGTTCGGCGGGGAGGAGTTCGCCGTGCTGCTCCCGCACGCCGACATGCTGGAGGCCTGCCGGGTGGCCGAACGGCTCCGCAGTCGCGTGGGCCGGATGTGCGTGCCCGCCGACGACGCGACCGTAACGGTGACCATCTCGATCGGGGTGGCCCTGTTCCGCACGCACGGACACGACCTGATCGAGCTGCTCGCGTCCGCGGATCTGGCGCTATACCGGGCCAAGGAGTCCGGCCGCAACCGGATCTGCCTGCCGGCGACGAAGAAGACCGGCGAGCGTCGCCAGATCACGGCGAGGCCATCCCCCCGAAGGCTCTAGTCTTGAGGACATGCCGGAGTACATCTATACGATGCAGCGCGTGCGCAAGGCGCACGGCGACAAGGTGATTCTGGACGACGTCACGCTGAGCTTCCTGCCCGGAGCCAAGATCGGTGTCGTCGGGCCCAACGGCGCCGGTAAGTCCACGCTGCTGCGGATGATGGCCGGCCTCGAGCAGCCCTCCAACGGCGAGGCCCGGCTCATGCCCGGGTTCACCGTCGGCATCCTCGCGCAGGAGCCGCCGCTCAACGAGGAGAAGACCGTCCTCGGCAACGTCGAGGAGGGCGTCGCCGAGACCAAGGCGATGCTCGACCGGTTCAACGAGATCGCCGAGAAGATGGCGACCGACTACTCCGACGAGCTGCTCGAGGAGATGGGCAAGCTGCAGGAGCAGCTCGACCACCGCAACGCCTGGGACCTCGACAGCCAGCTCGAGCAGGCGATGGACGCGCTGCGGTGCCCGCCGGGCGACGCCGACGTGACCAAGCTGTCCGGTGGTGAGCGGCGCCGTGTCGCGCTCTGCAAGCTGCTGCTGGAGGCGCCCGACCTCCTGCTGCTCGACGAGCCCACCAACCACCTCGACGCCGAGAGTGTGCAGTGGCTGGAGCAGTACCTCGAGAAGTACGCCGGCACCGTGCTGGCGGTCACCCACGACCGCTACTTCCTGGACAGGGTCGCCGGCTGGATCTGCGAGGTCGACCGGGGCCGTCTCGTCGGCTACGAGGGCAACTACTCCACCTACCTGGAGAAGAAGGCCGAGCGCCTCAAGGTCGAGGGCCAGAAGGACGCCAAGAAGAAGAAGCGCCTGGAGCAGGAGCTCGAGTGGGTCCGCTCCAACCCGAAGGCCCGCCAGACCAAGAGCAAGGCCCGTCTCCAGCGCTACGAGGAGATGGCGGCCGAGGCGGCCAAGTACCGCAAGCTGGACTTCGAGGAGATTCAGATCCCGCCGGGCCCGCGCCTGGGCACCACGGTGATCGTCGCCGAGCACCTCACCAAGGGCTTCGACGATCGTCTCCTGATGGAGGACCTGTCCTTCAACCTGCCGCCCAACGGCATCGTCGGCGTGATCGGCCCGAACGGCGTCGGTAAGACGACGCTGTTCCGGATGATCGTCAACGCGGCCGGCTCGGGTGCGCCCGACGGCGTCACCGCGGACGAGAAGCCGGACGAGGGCAGCCTCAAGGTCGGCGACACCGTCAAGATCTCCTACGTCGACCAGAGCCGGGGCGGCATCGACCCGAAAAAGAACGTCTGGCAGGTCGTCTCCGACGGCCTCGACCACATCAAGGTCGGCCAGGTGGAGATGCCGAGCCGCGCGTACGTCGCGGCGTTCGGCTTCAAGGGCCCGGACCAGCAGAAGCCGGCCGGCGTGCTGTCCGGCGGTGAGCGCAACCGCCTCAACCTCGCACTCACCCTCAAGCAGGGCGGCAACGTGCTGCTCCTCGACGAGCCCACCAACGACCTCGACGTCGAGACGCTGAGCTCGCTGGAGAACGCCCTGCTGGAGTTCCCCGGCTGCGCCGTGATCACCTCGCACGACCGGTGGTTCCTCGACCGCATCGCCACCCACATCCTGGCGTGGGAAGAGGGCTCGAACTGGTTCTGGTTCGAGGGCAACTTCGCCGACTACGAGAAGAACAAGATCGAGCGGCTCGGCGCCGAGGCGGCCCGCCCGCACCGCGTCACCCACCGCAAGCTGACCCGCTGAGCGGGTAGACGAAAAGCAGCCCTCCCCCGCTAAAGGGGAGGGCTGCTTTTTCGTGATCTACGGGAGACCCCACGGCGGGGCGGGTGCGGCGGTCACCGGCGCGACCCGGGTGTCCGGCCGCGTGCCCGCCGGGTAGATGAGCGCCTCGTCGCCCTTGTGCAGCTCGATCTCCAGGACACCGCCGCTCTCGTGCCACTTGGCGGCCTTACCGTTGCGGAGCACCTCGTACGGGCCGGTCATGCCGCCGGGGATCAGCCGCAGGGGTTCGCCGGCCAGGCTGCGGATGCTGATGAAGGCCGTCCGGCCGGCGCGCCGTACGGCGGTGACGAGGAACGCGCCCTCCGCGCGCAGGTCCTGCATCGCCACGTCCGTCCAGCCGGACGGGATCGCGGGGAAGACCCGGAGCGTGCCGCCCCAGCTCTGCAGCAGCATGTCGTGCAGTGACTGGGCACCCGACAGCGGAGTCTCCATCACCGGACCGGACTCGGCGTACATCGTGTTCGGCTTTACGTACGTGGTCAGGAGCGTGCTCAGGTTGGTGAGGGCGGAGTCGCCGTCGCCCAGCAGCGCGTTCATGGACGCGGCTCCGGTGAACGTGTAGCCCTGCTGCGCGCCCGGCAGCCCCAGCCAGTGGGCGAGCGAGCGTTTCAGCAGGTCCCGGTTGGCCGGGTCGGTGACGTCCAGCACGTGCAGCGGATGGAACCACAGCATGTGCGAGAAGTGCCGATGGCTGGTGGTGAGCTGAACGTCGGCGCCGATCCACAGCCCGTCGTCGCCCTGCGGCGGCGGGACGAGACGCTTCAGGACGTCGTGCCACTTGGGGATCAGCGGATCGTTGATCTTCAGGCGCGCCGCCGCCTCCAGCAGGGCCTGACAGCCCCAGGTGAGCAGGGCCAGGTCGTAGTTGCAGTCCCGGGTGGTGGCGTACTCGGGGGAGTACGTCGCCGGCAGGTGGAGGCGGCCGTCCGCACCCTCCGTCAGGAAGTGCAGGTAATAGTTGATCGCGCGGCGCAGCAGCGGGAACAGCATCGTCCGCAGCAGCGAGTCGTCCATGGTGTGCCGGTAACGCATCCAGACGTCGTGCAGCGCCCAGGGCAGGTTGCCGACCTCGGGCACGCCGTAGTCGCCGCTCGGCACCTGCCCGGGGACGCCGAACGCGTCCGACAGGAGATCCTCCTGCGTGACCCGGCCGATCCCGGCCGAGTCGGACCGGTACTGCTCGGCCGTGTTGGCGACGAGGTTGTCGCGGTACCGGTCGAGCGAGCGGGTGAGCGAGTCGAGCTCGGTATGGCCGGTCGCGTTGATCAGCCAGTACTCCAGCTGAACGTTGAGGTTCCACCAGGTGCCGGGCCACGGCGTCGGTTGCAGCCACTGCGCCGCCGTGCCGATCACCGGCCGGTCGACGCGTGTCGCGCAGGCCATCTTGTACAGCTGGATCCAGTAGAAGGCCTGCAGCCGGGCGTCCGGCAGCGACAGGAAGCTCTTCGGGTAGAAGCGGTGCCACCAGCGGCGGTGCTCGCGGGTCAGCTCGTCGAGGGGCGCGGCCCGCTTCAGCCGCTGGGCGGCGACCTCCGTGGCGGTCCGGTCGGGGAAGGTGTGGGCGACGGTGGCGAGCAGCGTATGCCCGTCGACGTGCCATGCCGTCGTCGTCCGGCCGCCCGCGACCAGGTCCTGGTCGCAGTGGTCGGCCGCGAGCACCGGGTCGGGGTTGTCCTTCAGCCCGGCCGGGCGCGGCTTGGAAGCCAGCCGGGGCGACACCGCCGGGAAGGGCGTGAAGCTCCAGGCCACGGTCTCCCCGCCCGTCGGCGCCGCGTCGATGACCAGCAGGTCGCGGGTCGCGTGGACGAACGACCGCAGCGTGACCGTGCCGGCCGTCGTGGTGATCGTTCCGGAGAGCTCGGCGTCCCAGAGGGAGAGCCGCAGGTCGACCCCTGTGACGTCGCCGGTGGTCTCCAGGGTCAGGTACCCGATGCGCAGCCTCGAGTGCCCGAACAGGGCGCCGACACCGTCCTGGTGATCGCGAACGCGGCTGTCGCCGAGTTCGAACGTGAGGCGCTGCCGGGTCGGATGGCGGTAGGCGGCCGCGCCGAAGGCGCCGTTGCCCAGGAACGGCCCTTCGTAGAAGGTGCCGGGCATGCGCTTCCAGCTCAGGTCGGATCCGGCGAGGAACGCGGCCCACTCCCGCTCGGTCCGCATCCCTCGCGGCGCCGAGGCGGCGGCCGTTGTGGACCCGGTGGGGAGGGCGTCGGCCGTCGCGGACCCCAAAGCGGTCGTGCCGATCGCGGTGCTGCCGATGGCGGTGGTGCGGAGAAAAGTGCGGCGAGAGGGAGAGGACACGGCGGGCTCCAGGAGGTCGGATGACATAGAGGGAACACGTCGCCGTATGCAACGTCAAGGGGTGGATTGGGTCTTTGAGCCATAAAGAGGTCGGACCTATCGGCCGATGACTCTTGGTCGGCGACACTCCCGAGCCCCCTGAAGGCCGCCCCGCGCGCACCACGCGGTGACCGGACCGGGAGACTGGTGCCGCTCCCGCAGCCTCACGAGATGGATGACCGATGACCCAGCCCGCCGTCGACTCCGGTCACGTCGGACCGTCGAGCGCGCATGTGCATGAGTTCCACGTCCGCTTCAGCGACATCGACTCGCTGGGGCATGTGAACAACTGCCGATACCTGACCTACCTCGAGGACGCACGGGTGGCGATGTTCTTCACCGACCCGCAGCGGGAGGGCCGCCGTCCGCTGCGCGGCATCGTCGTGGCGCGGCACGAGATCGACTACCGGCGGCCGTTGCTGCTGCGGCCCGAACCGGTCCGGGTGGAGACCCGGGTGACCGAGATCCGCGCCGCCAGCTTCGGCCTGGCGTACGAGGTGCGGGACGACGAGCACGTGTACGCGTGGGCCACCTCGGTCATCGTCGGCTACGACCTGAAGGCGGACCGGACCCGGCGGTTCGACGAGCGCGAGCGCGCCTTCCTGCAGGCGTACGCCACGGTCACCTGACGGCCGTTTGGCGAACGGAACACCGGCGGCCGCCGCGGAAAGAGACGCGGTGGCCGCCGGTGTCCGGGTCCGTGGTCAGGCGTCGCGCCGGTGGATGAGGACCATCGCCGCCGTCAGCGCCACGGCCGGGTACACGGCGATCACGAGGAACGCGTGTGTCATCGACGGAGCGCCGTGCTCCACGTGGAGGGACACGAGCCGCCGGATCGCGTTGCCGGGCAGGGCCTGCTCGATGTCGATCACCCACTGGGCGCTGCCGTGGATGAGCTGCGGCGCGAGGAAGAGCAGCGCGACCAGCACGCCGATCGCCGCGGCCGCGTGCCGCAGGAGCACGCCGAGGCCCGCTCCGACCAGGGCGACCGCGACCAGGTAGAACGTCGCCGCGACGATCGAGCGCACGGCACCCGGATCGGTGATCGACAGGCCGATGTGCCGCCGGGCGAAAATCGCCTGGCCGGCCAGAAAGGTCGTCGTCGCGGTGACGGCTCCGATGGGCACGCTGACCGCTGTGATCACCGCGGCCTTGGCCGCCAGCACCGTACGCCGGCCGGGCACCGCCGTGAACGTCGTGCGGATCAGGCCGCTGGAGTACTCGCCGGTCACGGTCAGGACACCGAGCGTCGCGACGATGAGCTGGGCGATCATGAAGCCGATGTAGGGATCGGCCAGCGGGTCGACGCCGGCGCGCTGGGCCGCTGACATCCGCGGCCATTCGCCGACGTCGGAGTCGGCCATGATGACGCCCACGGCCACGGCGGACGCGAACGCGCACGCCAGTACCCACGCGGTGGAGCGCAGCGAACGCAGCTTGATCCACTCGGCCGCGACGACGTCGGTGAAGCGGGACGGGCGCGTCCTCGCGCCGGTCGGCAGGCTGACGGTGGTCATCGGAGCGTGCTTCCCTCCTGCTCGGCCCCGGCGCGGTACTCGACGCTGCCGGCGGTGAGTTCCATGAAGGCCTCCTCGAGGGAGGCGTTGCGCGGGGCGAGTTCATGGACCGCGACGCGGTGTTCCAGCGCGAGGTCGCCGATCCGCGCGGCCGTGAGGCCGGTGACCTCCACGGCGCCGTCGTCGCCCGGCTCGACCCGGGCTCCCGCGCCGATCAGCACCCGGGCGAGCTCGCCGCCGTACGGTGTCCGCACCCGGACATGACGGCGCGAGGCGCGTTGGACGAACTCCGTCACGCCCATGTCGGCGATCAGGCGTCCCCGGCCGATGACGATGAGGTGGTCGGCGGTGTGCTCCATCTCGCTCATCAGATGGCTGGAGACGAGGACGGTGCGGCCCTCGCCGGCGAGCCGCCGGAACAGGTTCCTGATCCAGCGGATGCCTTCCGGGTCGAGTCCGTTGACCGGCTCGTCGAAGATGAGGATTTCCGGGTCGCCGAGCAGGGCGGCTGCGACGCCGAGGCGCTGCTTCATCCCCAGGCTGAACCCGCCGACCCGCTTGCGCGCGACGGTGGTCAGCCCGACCTCGTCGAGGGCCTCGGGCACCCGGTTCGCCGGGATGCCGTTGCTGCGGGCGAGCGCGGCGAGGTGCCGGTCCGCCGTCCGCCCCGCGGGCACGGCGGTGGCGTTCAGCAACGCCCCGACGCGCAGCAGCGGCCGGTGCAGCGTGCGGAACGGGCGACCGCAGACGGTGGCCGAGCCGCTCGTCGGCGCGTCGAGGCCGAGGATCAGCCGCAGCGTGGTGGACTTGCCGGCGCCGTTCGGGCCGAGGAATCCGGTGACCCGGCCCGGACGCACCTCCATGGACAGAGCGTCGACGGCGGTCGTCCCGCCGTACCGCTTGGTGAGCGCAGTTGTCTTGATCATGCCTTCCCCTGAGTTCGACGTGCCCTCCACGGTGCGGCAGGTCCCCGCGCCACCGCGTCGGGCCGTGGACCGCATTCGCGTGCTCGCCTGTGGCAGGGGAGATCGGCGTCCGTTCAGCCTGGAGGCGGAGTCGGCGGCTCAGCCTGGAGACGGACGACCGGGACACCGTCGGCGGGTTACGGTCGGCGCGTGGACCAACGGCCTCCGTTCACCCGGCGGCTGACCTTCGCGCACTGGGTCGGCCTCGACGTAGTGGTCGCGCTGCTGCTCACGGTCGCCCTGGTGTCGAGCGCGTGGGACGTGCGGCCGTACTTCGGCGTGCCGATGGTGATCGGCGTCGGGCTGGCCTGCGCGATCGCCGCGACGGTGGCGATCCGGCGGTGGCGGCCCGTCCTCGCGCTCGCGATGGCCGTCGGCGGGAGTGTGGCGTCGGCGTTCCTCGGGTTCTCCAAGGACCCGATGGTCGCCCTCGCGCTCATCGTGTACATGGTGGCGCTGCTCAGGCCGGCCCGGACGGCGGCGGTCGCGCTCGTCGTCGTCGAGGTCGCGATGGCCGTCGACGCGGTCGCCGTTCGCGCCGCCATACCGTTCACCGGTCCGAACTCCCTCACCTCTCAGGTGGTCGCGACCGGCGTCGTCCAGCTCGCGGCGTGGTGCGCGGGCGTCGCGATGCGCCAGGCCCGCGCGTACGGTGAGGGACTGCGTGAACAGGCCGAGCGGCAGGCGCAGATCAAGGTGGAGCAGGCCCGGCGTGCGATCAGCGAGGAACGCCTGCGCATCGCCCGGGAGCTGCACGACGCGGTCGCGCACAGCATGAGCGTCATCGCGGTGCAGGCCGGGGTGGGACACTACGTGATCGGAACCCGCCCCGACGAGGCGGCCAAGGCGCTCGCCGCGATCGAGACGACCAGCCGCGCCGTGCTGCAGGAGATGCGCGGACTCCTCGGTGTACTCCGCGACGAGACGCCCGACGGTGACGTGGCGCCGCCCGCGCGGGGCGTCGCCGACCTGCCCGCACTGGCCGAGCAGACCGGGCGCGCGGGCGTGCGCGTGGACCTTCAGGTCCGTGGGCGGCCCCGCGACCTGCCGTCCGGGATCGGCCTGACGGCGTACCGGATCGTCCAGGAGGCACTGACGAACGTGGTGAAGCACGCCAGAACCGACAGCGGCCGCGTCCTGCTCACCTACGGCGCGGAGGACCTGTGCATCGAGGTGACCGATGATGGAGCCGGGTGTGACGGGTCCGGCGGCGGACACGGACTGATCGGGATGCGCGAGCGGGTGGCGGCGTACGGCGGGGAGTTCAGCGCGAGACCACTGCCGCTGCGCGGGTTCCGGGTGGCGGTCCGCCTGCCCATCGGTACGCCGGAGTGAGCGTCCGCGTGGTCGTCGCGGACGACCAGGTGCTGGTCCGGGCGGGCTTCCGGGTGCTGGTGGAGACCGCACCCGACCTGTCGGTGGTGGGGGAGGCCGGTACGGGCGTGGAGGCGGTGGAGCTGATCCGCCGGGAGCGGCCCGACGTGGTCCTCATGGACATCCAGATGCCCGAGCTGGACGGGATCGAGGCGACCAGGCGGGTGCTCGCCGGGCCCGACCCGGTCGCCGTGCGGGTCCTGATCCTCACGACGTTCGACCTCGACCGGTACGTGTACGCCGCGCTGCGGGCGGGCGCCAGCGGGTTCCTGCTCAAGGACACGCCCCCCGCGGACCTGCTCGCCGCGATCCGGGTGATCGCGGCGGGAGAGGCGCTGCTCGCTCCGAGCGTGACCCGGCGGCTCATCGCCGAGTTCACCCGCCGGCCCGCGATCCACGACCACCGTGCGCTCGACGAGGTGACCGACCGGGAGCGCGAGGTGCTCCTGCTGGTGGGCCGGGGCCTTTCCAACGCCGAGATCGCCGAGCACCTGCACGTGTCGATCGCGACCGCGAAGTCCCACGTGAGCAGGCTGCTCATGAAGCTTCAAGCACGAGACCGGGCGCAGTTGGTCATCGTCGCGTACGAGTCCGGTCTCATGGGGTGACGGCCGGCGTACGGCGGGTCCGATCGCGGCCGTCCATGGCGTTCGGCCGGGTGGCGACAGTTCCGTAACGAAGCAAGCGTAGATCGCATTTCTGACCCCTTTGACCCCTACTGTCACGGTTGCATTCTCGCGATCCGACACAAAAGGGGTAGGAATGCGCAACCTCTCTCGAGGAATGCTGGCGCTGCTGCTCGCCGCCGGGCTGGGCGGTGTCGGCGGCGCCGCGCACGCGGCGGCGCCCGTACGGGCGGCGGGCGACGACGTCCTTGCCAAGCTCAAGGCGATTCCCGGTATGACGGTGGCGGAGAAGACCTCCACCCTGACGGGATACCGCTGGTTCTGGCTGAACTACCGGCAGCCCGTCGACCACCGGCACCCGGAACGCGGCTGGTTCGAGCAGCGCGTGCTGCTGGAGCACAAGTCCGCCGACCTGCCGATGGTCCTCTACACCAGCGGCTACAACACGCCGGAGACGATGTTCCTGTCGGAGCCGACGGCGCTCGTCGGCGGCAATCAGATCTCGGTGGAGTACCGCTTCTTCACGCCGTCCCGGCCCGAGCCGGCGGTGTGGAAGAAGGACACGATCTGGCAGGCCGCCACCGACGAACACCGGTTGATCAAGGCTCTCAAGACCATCTACCACGGCAAGTGGATCTCGACCGGGGCGAGTAAGGGCGGTATGACCGCGACTTACCACAAGCGTTTCTACCCCTCGGACGTCGACGGCACGGTCGCCTACGTCGCGCCGAATGACGTCAACAACAAGGACGACAGCGCGTACGACCGGTTCTTCAAGAAGGTCGGCACCGACCCCAAGTGCCGGACCAATCTGGAGAGCCTGCAGCGCGAACTGCTCAAGCGCCGCCCGCAGATGCTGGCGCGGATGAGCGCCGACGCCAAGAAGGCCGGCAACACCTGGAAGATCATCAAGACCGTCGACCGGGCCTTCGAGAACTCGGTGATGGACTTCGAGTGGGCGTTCTGGCAGTACCACCTGCAGTCGGAGTGCAAGGACATCCCGGCGACGACCGCCTCGACCGACGCCATCTACTCCTACTTCGACAAGATCTCCGGCGCGCTGACCTACACCGACCAGGGTCTCGAGCCGTACATCCCGTACTACTACCAGGCGGGCACGCAGCTCGGCTGGCCGTCGCCGAAGTTCACGCACCTGCACCCGCTGCTGCGCTACGAGAGCACCTACCAGCCGCGGACGTACGTCCCGGCGGACATCCCGATGCGGTTCGACCCGTCGGCGATGAAGGACATCGACCGCTGGGTCCGCACCCGTGCGACCCACATGGCGTTCATCTACGGCCAGAACGACCCATGGGGCGCCGAGCCGTTCCGCGTCGGCCCGGGCAGCCGCGACTCCAGGGTGTACGTCGCGCCGGGCATGAACCACAGCGCCCACCTGATCGCCGCGCTGCCCGACGCGCAGCGTGCGCGGGTGACCGCCGACCTGCTCCGCTGGGCCGGCGTCTCCTCGGCGCAGGCGAGGACCCTCACGGTCCCGCAGGTCGCCGAGGACCCGATGCTGGCGCAGCGCCCGCCGCTGTAACGCGTCACCCGTCGCCCTGAGCACCGCGCTCGGGCGGCCCGGCGGGCCCCGTCGCCGATCCGGCGGCGGGGCCTTCGCATGTCGATGATCGTCTCATATTTCAAGACGCTAGTATCAGAATATGAGCAGACGGTGGTCGGTCCTCGTTGTCGGGTTGTTCGCCATGGTCGCCGGGTGCGCCTACCAGTACGGCCTGCCGTACCTCATCCCCGCCCTCCGGGCGGACGCCGGAATCTCCCTGAGCCAGGCCGCGACGCTGATCTCCTGCCCGGTGGCGGGGCTCCTCGTCTCCCTCGCCCTGTGGGGCGTGGCCGCGGACCGCTGGGGCGAGCGGGTCGTCCTCGCCACCGGCCTGACCGTGGCCGGCGGAGCGCTGCTGGCCGCCGCCACCGTCCACCACCTGGTCGCGCTCGGAGCGTGCTTCTTCGTCGCCGGAGCCGGTGGCGCGTCCATCCACGCCGCCAGCGGCCGGCTCATCCTCGGCTGGTTCGCCGCCCACGAGCGCGGCCTGGCCATGGGCGTACGCCAGACCGGACAGCCGCTGGGCGTCGGCCTCGCGGCGCTCGTCCTGCCGCCGCTCGCGGCGGGCGCCGGACTCGCGGGCGGCCTGGTGTTCCTCGCCTGCTGCTGTCTCGCCGCCGCGCTGCTGGTGGCGCTCATCGTCCGCGACCCCACACGTACGGGAGGGCACGAACCGCACGGCGGGCACTCCCCGTACGGTACGCCGGTGCTGTGGCGGATCCACGCGGCGAGCGCGCTGCTCGTGGTGCCGCAGTTCGCGGTGTCGGCGTTCGCCCTCGTCTACCTGGTGGACGCGCGGGGCTGGGACGCCGCGACCGCCTGGCTGCTGGCGGCCGCGCAGGTCGGCGGCGCCGCGGCGCGGCTGGCCGTCGGCCACTGGTCGGATCGCGCGGGCAGCAGGCTGCGGCCGATGCGCCTCCTCGCGTCCGGGATCGGCGTCGTCATGCTCGCGCTCACCGTGGGCGCGCTGACGGGCTGGGGCGGCGCCTCCGTCGTGCTCGTCGTCGCGGCGGTGATCACAGTGACCACCAACGGGCTGGCCTACACCGCCGTGGCGGAGTACGCCGGGCGCGCCTGGGCCGGCCGGGCGCTCGGCATCCAGAACACCGGGCAGAACCTGCTCGCGGCGGCGACCCCGCCCGTGCTCGGGTCTCTCGTCGGCGGCTCCGACTACGGGACGGCCTTCGCCGTCGCGGTCGCGTTTCCCGTCGTCGCGGCCCTGCTGATCCCCGTACGGTCCGAACGCGCACCGGACCGCTCGGCGACACCGGAACCGACCCGCGCGCAGAGCTGACCGGCGCGGAGCCGGCTGCAGCCGGGGGCGTTGATCAGGCTGTTGGCCGCCATGACGAGGTAGTCCCAGAGCATGGTCTCGAGCGGCTCGGGCAGCTCGAGCTCGTCGACGGCGTCGCGCATGTGGCCGAGCCAGGCGTCGTGCTCGGCCTTGCCGATGCGGAACGGCACGTGCCGCATGCGCAGCCGCGGATGGCCGCGCCGCTCGCCGTACGTGCGCGGACCGCCCCAGTACTGGATCAGGAACAGCCGGAGACGCTCCTCAGCCGGTCCCAGATCCTCTTCGGGATAGAGCGGACGCAGCACGGGGTCCGCGGCCACCCCCTGGTAGAACCGGTGCACCAAGCGGCGGAAGGTCTCCTCGCCGCCGACGGCTTCGTAGAAAGTGACCTCTTGTGCCATGACGGGCCCCAGCCTACGCGGCCGAGGTGTCCTCCTTGAACGTCGCGACGGCGACGCCGGCCGAGTCGAAGGCCTTCTTGACGCGTTCGCGCAGCTCCCGGGCCGTGTCGGCCTGCTTGCCCGGTGCCGTCTTGCAGACGACGCGGACGACGATCGCCTCCCCGGAGAGTGCCTGGACGCCCCAGACCGTCGGGTCCTCCAGGATGATCTCGTCCCACGGCGGCTCGGCCGCCAGCGCCGACGCCGTCTCGGTCAGGATCGTACGGACCTTGTCGAGGTCGACGTCGTACTCGACCGGGACGTCGAGGACCACGCGGGCCCAGTTCTGCGACTCGTTGCCGACCCGTTTGATCTCCCCGTTGGGGACGTACCAGACGATGCCGTTGACGTCGCGCAGGCGGGTCGTGCGCAGGGTGACCGCCTCCACCGTGCCCTTGGCGGTGCCGACGTCGATGACGTCCCCGACGCCGTACTGGTCCTCCAACAGCATGAACATGCCGGTGAGGAAGTCCTTCACGAGGTTCTGGGCGCCGAAGGCGACGGCGACGCCGATGATGCTCGCGCTGGCCAGGAACGGCGTGAGGTCGAGCCCGAGGTAACCGAGCACGGTGAGGGCCGCAGCGCCGAGGATGATCATCGAGGAGATGCTCCGCAGCACCGACCCCATCGTCTCGGCCCGCTGCCGGCGCCGTTCGCTGACCAGCACGGGGCTGCCGTCGAAGATCGTGCGGGTCCTCTCGCGGAGCCGCTCCGACATCGTGCCCTCGGCCATCCGCAGGGTGATCTTCGTGATCAGCTTGTGCGTGAGCCTGCGCAGCACCAGCGCGATCACGATCGTGAGGATGAGCTTCACGGTCCACGTGATCGGGCTCGTCCCGTCGAGCCACTGGTGGTACCACCTGGCGACGTGCTCGTTGTGCGTGATCTGGAACGTCCAGCGGCAACCCGTGCTGGGCGTGGCCGGGCTGGTCGTGTTGGTCGCGGTGGCGCCGTCCGTGCAGGCTTTGAGGAGGTCTTCCCTGGAAGCGCTCTTGAACGGCAGCAAGCCCGTCAGTGTGTGACGCGCGAACACGAGACATCCTCCCAGGTGGTCCCCCTAAGCTGGGCGACCACGTTGACCGGCGAACCTACCCGATGGATGGTAGGCGACGGTGGGACGTCCCTCATGCGATCTTGGTGAACGGGCCCCGCGGAGCCGGTCAGTCCGCGCCACTGGCAACAGGCTCCGCGGGGGGACTAGCTAGGCGCTGTGCGCCTCCAGGACCCGGGCCACCTTCACGGCCGCGCCGCACGGGTCGTCGACCTCGTGCATCGGCTCGCCCCACGACCACCAGAAGTACCAGGACCGCTGGTCGATCGTGCCGGGCGCCGGCGCGCACATGACGTTCTCGGACAGGCTCGCCGCGTCCGGGTTGACGACCCGGCAGAACGCCGGGCCGGAGCGGCTGCGGACCACGCGGGCCACCAGGCCGCGTTGGCCTAATTCACGGACCAGACCTTCGAGATATCCCAGTCGACGTTCGTCGAACACGTGTTCCTCCCTCACCAACTGAACTCACCTCGCTACGCGGTGCGAGAATCGCAAGCCGTCGACGGACGGTCAAGGTCGGGGCTGAGGGCCTGGAGACCATCTTCTGTCCACATGGGTAGAGGTTTTTCCACTGACGTTGGATCTTTTTCTGCTCCGGTATGGGGAGAGGGACCGTATCGCTTGCGTTTCTGACTGATTCGGTTGGCGTATCGCGATGCCAGAGTTACGCTGCGTACGCGAGATTTCATCTCCGTGGCCATGAGTTATCCGGTCGGACCTTTCCCCCCAAGGAGGCCGGGAAGTGACAGATCCCCCTCAAACGGAAGTGCCGGATCCCCGTAAAAAGGATCCACCTCGCAAAGAAGCCGATACTGCACGTTGTATCCGTGCTCGTGGGCTGGCACAGGGTCATGCGCCGCCCGACATTGCGAGGGAAATTCACGATCAATGCGGGCCGATCTTCGGAACGAGTCAGATCAAAGCCCAGCGACTCGCGCACGGCATCGCGCTGTCCGATGTCGTCGCGCAGGTCAGAGCGCTTTACGAGCTGGAGGGAAAAATCCGCCCCAAGCTCGGTGAGACGCTGCTGTCGGCGTACGAGAGCGGCTATAAGCGCCCGGGCCCCGAATATCTGCACTACCTGTGCAGCGTCTACCGCGTCGAGCCACCGGACCTCGGCTTTCAAGGGCCGTGCGTCTGCGGCCACCGGCACGAACGCCCACGGGCCGGCGGTCAGGACCCGTCGGCCCGCGAGCCCGACAGTGTGATCAGGCCGCGCGCCGTCATGACCGACAGCAGCGAGTGGGTGACCAATTTCGAACGTACCTCCGGTCCGCGCATCTCCCGGGTCCACTACCGCGCCGAAGACCCGGGCGGCAAGGACGGAGACGAGGAGGACATAGTGCTTCGTCGGACTCTTCTACAACTCCTGGCCGGAGCAGGCGTGGTGCTCGACGGCCAGATCCTGGGGGCGGTGGACGGCATCCGCCGCCGGATGGACGACACCCTCGTCAACGCGACGGTGTCGCCGACCATGCTCGATCAGTGGGAGGAGACCGTACAGGGATACGGGCAGCAGTACATGTCGACGCCGCCGCTGCGGTTGCTCTGCGACGTCCTGCTGGACTTCAGCGAGGTCCGCCGCATGTGCGAGCAACGGCAGCCGATCGAGCTCCAGGAACGGCTGTGCCGCATCGCGGCGCAGCTGTCCGGTATGGCCGGCGTCATCATGATCGACCTCGGCGACCACCGTCTCTCCCGCTCCTTCTTCCGGACCGCCCGCACGGCCGCCGACGAGACCGGCGACCGCGCGCTGCGCGCCTGGGTCAGCGTGCGCGAGTCGCTGGTGCCGATGTACTACGGAGACCCGCGCGAGGCCCTGCACCTGGCGCGCCGGGCGCAGGACCTGGCCGGTCGCGCGCCCAGCGTGGCCGGCGCGATGGCGCCCATCGTCGAGGCACGCGCCCTCGGCATGCTCGTCAAGCGGGGGCGGGCCGAGGCGGTGCCCAGCGCGAAACGCGCGCTGGCCCGCGGCCAGGCGGTCTTCTCCCAGCTCGGAAAGGACCAGGTCAGGGACACCGCCTTCGGCTACACCGAACGCCAGCTCGCCTTCCACATGGGCGACACCTACACCAACCTCGGCGACCACGGGAACGCCGAGGAGACCCTCCGGAAGGCACTGACCCTCTATCCCTCCACCGAAGAGCTCGACCGCACCCTGATCTGGCTCGACCGGGCGTCGTGCCGGCTCCAGGAAGGAGAACCCGAAGAGGCGTTGCGCACCGCGAAGGAGACCATCCTCGCGGTGTCCGCGGCGCACCGTACCGACATCGTGATCCACCGGGCCCGCCAGCTCGCCAGCGCCGTGGTCGCGCAGTACGGCGACATCCGGGCGGCCCGCGAGTTCCGTGACGCGCTGGCCGCACCGGCGACGGCGGGGATCACCAGGAAGCAGGCCTGACCGGTGGGCCGTCCACCGGTCATCGCCTCGGCGCTGGCCCGGCGGCTCTGCGCCGAACCCCCCGTCTGGGAGTTCGCGGGCCTCCGCATCCGGCGCTACACGCCCCGCGATCATCGGGCGGTGTTCGCCCTCCACCAGGAATGCCTGTTCCAGGTGGGGCTGCGCCCCGGCGACGGCGTGTACTACGACGACGACTTCACCAACATCGAGGAGGTCTACCTCCGAGGCCGCGGCGAGTTCCTCGTCGGGGAGGTGGGCGGGCAGGTCGCGGCACTCGGCGGGCTCCGGCGCGTCGACGACCTGACCGCCGAGATGGTCCGCCTCCGCGTCCGTCCCGACCTGCAGGGCCGCGGATACGGCGCGGCGCTCGTCACCGTCCTGGAACAGCGCGCCGCCGAGCTCGGCTGCCGCCGGCTCCGGGCCGACACCACCGTCAAGCAACGCGTCGCGATCGCCCTCTACCGCTCGTACGGCTGGCGGGAGATCGCGCGCGAGGCGACGGGAGACACCGTCACCGTCTACTACGAGAAACGACTGGGATAGGGGGCCGTGAGCGGCGGCGGTGCCGGTTTCGCCGCCGCTCACGACACACCGGCCGATCGGAGTCGACGGTGAGCGGACCGCTCAGCTCACGGCGGACGCGGCAGGCCGCGTCCGCCGTGAGCGTGGCGGGGCCGGACGCGTTCATCCGGACGCGGTGCCGCCCCGCAGGTAGGCGAGCACCGCCAAGACTCTGCGGTGCGTGTCCTCCGCCGGGGGCAGGTCGAGTTTGGTGAGGATGCTGCCGACGTGCTTGCCGACGGTCGCCTCGGAGACGACGAGGATCCGCGCGATGGCGGTGTTCGAGTGGCCCTCGGCGATGAGGCCGAGCACCTCCCGTTCGCGCGCCGACAGCCTCGACAGCGGATCGCGCTGCCGGCGCAGCAACTGGCGCACGACCTGCGGATCGACCACGGTCCCGCCGTCCGTCACCCGGCGCAGCGCGCCGACGAACTCCTCGACGTCGACCACCCGGTCCTTGAGGAGATACCCCACCCCACGGCCGTCTCCCGAGTCGAGCAGGTCGGCCGCGTAACTGAGCTCGACGTACTGACTCAGCGCCACCACGGGCAGGCCCGGGTGGGCGCGGCGCAGCGCGACGGCCGCGCGCAGGCCCTCGTCGCTGAACCCGGGAGGCATCCGGATGTCGGTCACCACCAGGTCCGGGCGGTGCTCGGCCACGGAGGCCACGAGCGCGTCCGCGTCACCGGCCGTGGCCACGACCTCGAAGCCGAACCGGTCGAGCAGCCCGGCCAGCCCTTCCCGCAACAGCACCCCGTCCTCGGCGAGGACCACCCGGATCGTTACCGCAGGTCGCACGGAAGCTCCACATGGACGACGGTCGGCCCGCCCACCGGGCTCGACAGGAGCATTCTGCCGTCGATCACGGCCACCCGGTCCGCCAGGCCCGTCAGCCCGCTCCCGGCGCGCGGGTCGGCTCCGCCGTCCCCGTCGTCGCGGATCTCCACGGTGAGCAGGCCGGCCTCCCGCCGTACGGTGACGGCCGCCTCCGAGGCGCCGCTGTGCTTGGCGACGTTGGTGAGCGCCTCCGAGACGACGAAGTAGGCGGTGCCCTCGACGTGGGCCGGCAGGCGGTCCGGCAGTTCGGCGTCGACCGTCGCCGGGATGGGGGACCGGTCCGCGATCTCGCGCAGCGCGGCGGCCAGCCCCCGGTCCGTGAGCACGCGCGGGTGGATGCCGCGGATCAGCTCCCGGAGCTCCGTCATCAGCCGTTTGGCCTCGTCGTGGGCCTCGGCCACGCTCCGGGCGGCGGGCGAGTCGGGCGGGACGTCCAGCCGGGCCAGGCCGAGCTGCAGGGTGAGGCTCAGGAGGCGCTGCTGCGCGCCGTCGTGCAGATCGCGTTCGATGCGCCGCCGCTCCGCCTCGAACGCGTCGACCAGCCGGGCGCGCGACCGCGACACCTCGACGAGCTCGGCGCGCAGCCGCTCGTCGGGCCCATGCCGCAGCAGCGAGCGCGCCACGGCCGCGTGGGCACCGGCGACCACCGCGAGCACGTACGGGAGGGCGGGGAGCAGCGCCAGACCGGCGAGCGCGTACGGGAGGGCCTGCCACGGGTCGTCGACGCTGGTGAACCCGAGCGCCACGGTGCCGTGGCGCGCCAGCAGCGGACTGGCGAGGAACGCGCCGACCAGCAGCGCGAACAGCAGCAGCGCCAGGGACAATACCGGGGCGAGGGCGACGAACAGGCAGAGGTAGCCCAGCTCGCGCCAGGTCGCCGCCTCGGTGTACCGGGTCCGCAGCCACGACCACGGGCCGCGGGCCGTACGGTGCCCGGACGCCACGGGCCGTATGTCCACGAGGCGCAGCCGTCGGCGTTCCAGCTCGGCCAGCGGAACGGCGATCAGCGGGCCGGCGCTGGCGACGAGCACCACGCCGAGGAGGGCGAACAGCGCGACCGCGACCGGTGCGGGATGGGCGTCCGCCGCCCGCCGCGCCGCGACCACCCACGGCACGGCGAACACACCCACCGGCACGGCCGCCACGGCCAACGGCAGGGCCGCCGTCAGTAGGTACGCCAGGCACCGCCACGGCCAGCCGCCGACCAGGAAACGACGCCGGAACATCGCCTCGAACGCGGTGCGGGGCACAGGGGACACGCACGTACGGTAACCGCGCCCCGGCACTGTTCGGGCGGAGATACGCCCTGGCCCTGACCGCACCGTTCGGGCGGAGATGGGGCCTGGCCCTACCTGGATCCGGTGGCCCGCCGTGATGTCCGGAGTGCGGGCCGGGTGGTTCCGTGGCCGCGGAACTGATCGATCGACGGAAGGTTCGCCACGTGGTCACGGCACACAGGAGGGGAGTGGCGGCGTTCCTACTGATCGCGTTCGGCGTCACTTGGGCGTATCTGTTCACCGCCCGGCTCGCGCTGGGACTGTCCCTCGTGAACCCGCTCGTACAGCTCCCGATGGGCTTCGCCCCCGCGATCGCCGCGGTGATCGTACGCCGCTGGATCACGCGGGAGGGGTTCGCCGACGCGGGCCTGGCTCCGCGGTGGAGGAAGGCCTGGCCTTCCTTTCTCGTGGCGTGGCTCGCACCGCCGGTGTTCGTCGCCGTCGGCGTCGGCGCGGCGGCGGTCGTCGGACTCTGGCACCTCGACCTGTCCCCGCTGAACCGCGTCGTCTCCGGCCTCCCGGGCTGGGCGGTCCCGCTCGTGCTGATGGCGGTCGCGGTCGTGCTCACGCCGGTGTACTGGGGCGAGGAGTTCGGCTGGACGAGCTACCTGCGGCCGCGGCTGTTCCCCGACCGGCCCGTCGCGTCCGTGCTGACGACGGGTCTGATCTGGGCGGTCTGGCACTACCCGCTGGCGGTCCTCGGCTACGTCCGCTACGGCCACCTCGCCGTCGGCCTTGCCGTCTGGACGGTGTCCTTCATCTTCCAGGAGGTGCTGCTCGCCTGGCTCTGGTCCCGCAGCGGCGGCGTCTGGGCCCCGAGCCTGGCGCACGCGGGGAACAACATGGTCCTGTCCCTGCTGACCGGGCAGCTGCTGTCCGCGGACGGGCTGGGCGCCACGGCCAGCACGGCGATCATGTCCGTGCCGATCGTCGCCGTCGGCGGCTGGATCCTCCTGACGGGCCGTCTCCCCGCGAGCCGCCCGGCGGCGCCCGCTCGCCCGGTGCGTGCCAAGGCGCACCACTGACGGCGGCGCCGTCCGCCGGGAGAGCTTCCGCCCGCGTCACGGGGGATTCGATAATCGGGTGATGGTGCGATTGGGATCGATCGTGATGGGCGTGTCGGACGTACGGCGGGCCATGGAGTTCTGGGGCCGGGCGCTGGATTACGTGCCGCGCGAGGAGCCGACGGAGACGTGGGGGGTGCTCACGCCGGCGTCCGACGACGGACCGCGAATTTCGCTCGGGCTGTCCGAGACGCCGGCACAGGACCGGCCGCGGGTGCACCTCGACCTGTACACCGCCGACCAGGCCGGCGAGGTCGACCGGCTGGTCGGCCTCGGCGTGTCGCACGTGGACTGGCAGGACTATCCGGAGGACGCGGACTTCGTCGTACTCGCGGACACGGAGGGGCAACCGCTTCTGCGTGATCGCCCACGGCTGACCCGGCGGGGGTAGGGCCAGGCATACCTCGGGTTGGTGTCCTGGGCTGATGTTCCCGGCTCCTCCGAACGATGAGATCTCCTCATGACGGAGGGACAGGCGATCGGACCGGCGCGGCCGGCCGCGCCCGCGGTGGAGTTGCGCGAGGTCAGCAGGGAGTACGGGCGCGGGGACGCGAAGGTCCGGGCGCTCGACGGAGTGAACATCGGCTTTCCCGCCGGGTCGTGGACGGCCGTGATGGGGCCGTCGGGGTCGGGGAAGTCGACCCTGCTGCACTGCGCGGCCGGGCTGGAGAAGGCGAGCGGCGGGCGGGTCCTGCTGAGGGGGCAGGACATCACCTCCGCGCCCGACAGCGCCCTCACCGCCCTGCGGCGGCACACCGTCGGGTTCGTCTTCCAGACCTTCAACCTGGTCGGCTCGCTCACCGCGGAGCAGAACGTCGCGCTCCCGCTGAAGCTCGCGCGGCGCACGGTCTCCCGCCAGGCCGTACGCGAGGTGCTGGAGGCCGTCGGCCTGGGGGACCGGCTGCGCCACCGGCCCCGGGAGCTCTCGGGCGGGCAGCAGCAGCGGGTGGCGATCGCGCGGGCGATGGTGACACGGCCCGCGGTGCTGTTCGCCGACGAGCCGACCGGCGCGCTGGACTCGGCGTCGGCCCGTACGGTGCTCGAGCTGCTGCGGACCATGGTCGACTCGGCCGGACAGACGATCGTCATGGTCACCCACGATCCCGCCGCGGCGGCGCGGGCCGACGCGGTGGTGTTCCTGTCGGACGGCAGGATCGTCGACCGGGCGTTGCGCCCGTCGGCCCGGGAGGTCGCCGACCGGCTCGCGCGGCTGGAGGGCTGAGCATGCCGGGGATCGCCTTCAGTAACTTCCGGGAGCACCGGCGCCTGTTCACCGGCGCCATCCTGGCCGTCGCCCTGGGCGTCGCGTTGATGCAGTCCTCACTGTCGGTGATGGCGGCGGTGTCCGAGGCCCGGATCCCGGCGGGGCTGTCCGGCCAGGCCCGGGAGCGGATCCAGGACGCCTACGCGGGGGCCGCGACGCTGCTCGGCATGACGGTCATGCTCGCGGGGTTCCTCGCGCTGTTCATCGTCGGCTCGACGTTCGCCTTCACCGTCGCTCAGCGCCGCCGCGAACTCGCCCTGCTGCGGCTGGCCGGCGCGAGCCGTCCGCAGATCGTCATGCTGCTGGTCGCGGAGGCCGCGCTGCTCGGCACGGCCGGTGCGACGGCCGGGGTGCTGCTGGGGGTGCCGGGCACGTGGGCGCAGTCCTGGCTGCTGGTGGCGTTCGGATTCCTGCCCGGCGGGGTCTCCCCCGACCTGAACGGCGGGATCATGCTGGCGTCCGCCTGCGTCGGGCTCACCGTGGCGCTGCTCGGCGTGCTGACGGCCGCGCGCCGGGCCGCTCTGGTACGGCCGCTGGAGGCGCTGCGGGACACCGGGCGCGCGGCCCGCGTCATGACCGTGGCCCGCTGGGTGTTCGGTCTGTCCTCGCTGGCGTTCGTGATCTGGCTGGTCGCCGCCGCGCAGACCGGCCGCGTCGACGTTCTGGGCGCGATGCTGATCGCGATGACCGTCTCGGTCGTCGGCGCCGTGGCCCTGAGCCTGCTCAGCCCCCTGGTCGTGCCGCTCGTGGGCGGCCTCCTCGGCCTCGCCGTGCGCCGCAGCACCTTCGGTGAGATCGCCCAGGCCAACCTGCGCGACAGCGTACGACGCAGCGCGTCGACCGCCGCGCCGCTGATCGTGCTGGTGTCGCTCGTGGTCGGCCTCATGGGCACCCTCGCGTCGCTGGGCAGGATGGCGGGCGAGGAACAGAAGCGCATCGTCGCCGGCGATCTGGTCGTCGACTCCACCGGCGCGGAGGCGCCCCGCGTCGCGTCCGTTCCCGGGGTCGCCGTCGCGTCACCGCAGGCCACCGTCCCGATCGCCGTGACGGTCGGGCACGGCGCGTACCGGCGGACCTACTACTCGGGGATCGTCGCGGTGGATCCGGCGGCGTACCAGCGGACGTACCGGCGGCCGCCCCGCTCCGGCTCGCTGGCGGCCCTGCGGGGGCGGACGATCGCGGTGGGGCCGGGCCTGAGCGAGGAGGGCCTGCGGCGCGGGGGCGTGGCGGTCGCCCGGATCGGCGAGCGGCGGGTACGGCTGCGGATCGTCGCCGTCATGGCCCCCGTGCTCGAGAACGGCGCGGACGGCTTCATCCTGCCGCGCGAACTGATCCCGGAGGACGTCATCGCCAAGGCGCCGACCCGGACGGTGGTCCAGGTGGCCCCCGGCACCGCGCCGTCGGCCGTCGCCGAGCGGATCCGCGCGGCGCGGATCGGAACGGTCCGCACTGTGGCGAAGTGGGCCGACGCCGAGGCCGACGAGCAGCAGAAGGGCAACGAGGCGATCTTCGCGGTGCTCGTCGGCCTCGGCGGCCTGTACGCGGCCGTCGCCGTCGTCAACGCGGTGGTCATCGCCGGTGCCGAACGCAAGGTCGAGTTCGCGGTCGTCCGCCTCACCGGGATGAGCCGGCCGCAGGTCGTACGGATGGCGCTGATCGAGGCGGCGGCGGTCACCGCGATCGGGCTATTCCTCGGCCTCCTGGTCGCGGCCGGGGCACTGGCGGGGATCGGCGCGGCGGCCGTCCGGGCCGTCGGCACGCCCCTGGTCGCGGTGCCGTGGGAACTACTGGGCCTGCTGGTGCCCGGCGCGTTCATCGTGACCGGTGTGGCCAGTGCGTGGAGCACGCTGTCGGCGACCCGGGTGCCGCCGGTGACGCTGGCGACCGCTCGGGAGTAAGGGCGGTGGGCGTGCGTCAACGGCGCTCAGCCGCAAGTGGCGCTGTGAGCTGCCCGTCGGCGGGGCTCAGCGCAGGTGGCGCTGTGATCCGTCCGTCAGCGGGGCTCAGGTGGCGATGTGACCTGCCCGTCGGCGGGGCTCAGCCGCAGCAGCCGCCTCCGCAGCAGCCCCCGCCGCCGCTGGGCGGGGTCGCGGTGCCGCCGCCGGTGACGGCGACCGTGGACAGCAGCTTCACCGTGTCCTCATGGCCGTCGGGGCATGCGGCCGGCGCGGACGCCTCGGCCATCGGGCGGGACACTTCGAACGTTGCGCCACAGGCGCGGCAGCGGAAGTCGTAGCGTGGCACGGCCATAGCGTACGACGTCACCGCCCGAACGCCGCAACCCGATCGCGATCAGGCGGGTTCAGGCGGCGGGTTCCGTGACGTACGGCGCCCACTGAGGGTCGCCGTCGTTGACCAGGCCGATGAGCCGCCAGTGCGCCCCGCGCGGAACGGCCGGGACGACGCGCGACTTCCACCCGATCTCTTCTAGTAGCTTGTCGGCCTTGCGGTGGTTGCAAGGCATGCAGGAGGCGACGCAGTTCTCCCAGATGTGCATTCCGCCGCGGCTGCGCGGGATGACGTGGTCGATCGTCTCCGCGCGGAGACCGCAGTAGGCACACCGGAAGTTGTCGCGCCGCATGAGGGCCGCCCGGGTGAGCGGCACCCGTTGTCGGTAAGGGATGCGGACGTAGCGCAGAAGTCGGATCACCGACGGCATCTCGACGACGACCGAGGCCGAATGCAGCTGGGCGCCGGATATGTCATGATGCACGATCTCGGCCTTCTCCCGGAGGACCAGGCAGACCGCACGCCGCAGCGGAAGGGTTGTCAGGGGTTCGTACGTCGCGTTGAGCAGTAGGACCTGTCTCATCAGACGGCCTCCGTGCGGCAAGCGCCGGCCGCCTCACAGGCCACGCTCCAGCGTGCCTCGGCATGAGGCATAACGATCTTTCTCACCAGCGCACCCGACACGAGGACCTCCTCACGGGTGATACCCGAGTTGGAATTCAGTGTGGCTGCTGAGATGCTGATCCCGCTACCCCATATCCGTGGTATTCGCTGGAAGCGGGCCCGTGAAGGCGGCCGGACGGCTCAGTGCCCCGGGTGACGCCCTTCCGTCTCGGCCCCGGCGTGTGACGCGGCCTCCTCACCCGGCCGCTCGCGCCACGTCATCCTGGCGTCGAGACGAAGCGGGCCGCCCTTGAGGCTCCCCGAGGTCTTGACCCAGCCCGTACGTTTGTCGCCCGCGCCCATCGTCTCGTACCGGCAGACGATGGTCTCGTGCTCCGTGGCGCAGGGCTTCGACTGCCCCAGGATCTTGTGACCGGACGTGATCTTCTGCGTCGCGACGACGTCATCGGCCGGCCGGGATCCCTCGTTCACCACGGTCCAGCGCCAGATGACCCCGGAACCGCCCTGGGCCTCCTCCGGCCGGTCATAGACCAGCCGCGGGCCCGCCGCCTGCGCCCGGTGCCCTCCCTGCGCCTCGCGAGAGTGCTGCGCGCCCTCGTGCGACGCCGCACGGGGCGCTTCGGTCGCTCGCGGCTCGTGCCCCTCATGCGAACCAGGGGTCCCGTGCTGCTGGGCCTCACGAGTCCCGTGACCTGGCAGCTGGGCCGCGTGCTGTTGGGCCGCTCGCGCCTGCTGGGCCTCGTGAGCCTGCTGAGCCTGGCGCTGTTGGGCGGCCTGCTGCGCCTGGCGCTGTTGGGCGGCCTGCTGAGCCAGGTGCTGTTGGGCCGCTCGGGCCTGCTGGGCCTGCTGGGCCTGCTGTGCCGGGTGCTGCTGTGCCGCTCGTGCCTGTTGGGCCTGCTGCTGTTGGGCGGGTCGCACCTGGGCCTCATGGGCCCGCTGAGCCGGCTGTTGCTGGGCGGCGTGCGACGGCTCCGCGGAGTGCTGTGTTCGATGCGCCGGCCGCTCGGCGCGCTGCGACTCCTGTGGTGACGCGGCCGGGTGCGGCTTTGGTGCGAGCGCCTGCGCGGACGAGCCGGCCGACGCGCCGGCCACCAGAGCGACCGCGGCCAGCGCCGGTGCGGCGACCAGAGCCGTACGGCGGCCGTACCGGCTCGTGCGTGCGGCCGTTCTGTGCGGGTCGATCGTGTCTTCCATTGTTCCCCCCGAGTGACGTGGAAAGACGCGCCCCACATCTTTCTCGGTGCGACGACCGGGGGGAAACCGCCACGCCCGGCGCGGGCCGGTACGGCGACCTCGTTAAAGTGCGGTCATGAGCCGACCGCAGTACCCGTCCGCGCATCGTCAGGACATCGTCGAGGAGATCCACGGTCATCGGGTCGCCGATCCTTACCGATGGCTTGAGGATCCGAACGCCGACGACACCAAGAAATGGCTGACGGCCCAGGACGAGCTGTTCCACCGCGAGGTCGACGACCTGCCCGGCCGGGACCGCCTCCGGGCGCGGGTGCGCGAGCTGCTCGGCGCCGGGAGCGTCGGCGCTCCGGTCTGGCGGGGCGAACGCCGTTTCTTCATGCGGCGCACCGCCGAGCAGGAGCACGCCGTCCTCTACACCGTCGACCCCGGCGAGACGAGCGAGCGGGCACTGATCGACCCGATGGCGCTCGACTCGACCCACACGACGACGCTCGACTCCTGGCAGCCGGACAAGGAGGGGCGCCTGCTGGCGTACCAGCTGTCCCACGGCGGCGACGAGGAGTCCAAGCTGTACGTGATGGACGTCGCCACCGGCGAGACGATCGAGGGGCCGATCGACCGCTGCCGCTACACGCCGATCGCCTGGCTGCCGGGCGGCGACGCGTACTACTACGTCCGCCGGCTCGCCGCCGACCAGGTTCCCGCCGGGGAGGAGCAGTACCACCGCCGCGTCTACCTGCACCGGGTGGGGACCGACCCCGAGACCGACGACGTGATGATCTTCGGTGACGGCCGGGAGAAGACCAACTACTACGGCGTCGGCGTCAGCCGCGACGGCCGCTGGCTCACTCTCTCCTCCTCGCAGGGCACCGCGCCGCGCAACGACCTGTGGATCGCCGACCTGAGCACCTCCCCGCTCGAGACCCCGGAGCTGCGGGTCGTCCAGGAGGGCGTCGACGCCGAGACCGGCGTACACGTCGGGCGTGACGGGCGCGCGTACGTCTTCACCGACCGGGACGCCCCCCGCGCCCGGCTGTGCGTGGCAGACCCGTCCGATCTGTCGCCCGGCACCTGGCGCGACCTGATCCCCGAGGACTCCGAGGCGGTCCTGTCGGACTTCGCGATCCTCGACGACCTCGACCGGCCCATCCTCCTCGCCGGGTGGACCCGCCACGCGATCAGTGAGATCACCATCCACGACCTGGTGACCGGCGAGCGGATCGGCGAGGTCCCCGTTCCGGGCCTCGGCACGATCGGCGGGATCACCGATCGTCCCGACGGCGGTCACGAGGCGTGGTTCTCCTACGTCGACCACACGACCCCGACGTCCATCCACCACTTCGACGCCAGGACCGGCGAGACGAAGCTGTGGGCGTCCGCGCCCGGCACGGTCGACGTGCCCGACGTCGAGGCGCGCCAGGTGACCTACGCGTCGAAGGACGGCACCGAGGTGCGCATGCTCGTCGTCGCCCGGGCCGACGCGGTGCCCGGCGACGGCACGCCCCGGCCGACGATCCTCTACGGCTACGGCGGTTTCAACGTCCCGCTCACGCCCGCGTACTCGGCCGGGACCCTCGCCTGGGTGGAGGCCGGCGGCGTCTACGTCGTCGCCAACCTGCGCGGCGGCTCGGAGGAGGGCGAGGAATGGCACCGCGCCGGCATGCTGGGCAAGAAGCAGAACGTCTTCGACGACTTCCACGCCGCGGCCGAGAAGCTCATCGCCGACGGATGGACCACCGCGGACCAACTCGCGATCTCCGGCGGATCCAACGGCGGCCTGCTCGTCGGCGCGGCGATCACCCAGCGGCCCGACCTGTACGCCGCGGCGGTGTGCTCGGCGCCGCTGCTGGACATGGTGCGGTACGAGAGGTTCGGCCTCGGCCAGACGTGGAACGTCGAGTACGGCTCGGCTGAGGACCCGGAGCAGTTCGGCTGGCTGTACGCCTACTCCCCGTACCACCACGTGCGTGAGGGCGTCGCCTACCCGGCGACCCTCTTCACGATCTTCGAGAGCGACACCCGTGTCGACCCGTTGCACGCCCGCAAGATGTGCGCGGCGCTGCAGCACGCGACCACCGACGATGGCGGCCCCATCCTCCTGCGCAACGAGGCCGAGGTCGGGCACGGCGCCCGCGCGGTCAGCCGCTCGATCGAGCTGAGCGTCGACACCCTGTCGTTCATGGCCGCCCACACCGGCCTGACAGTGGACGAGGAACTGCGGCGCGCATGAGCGAGCGTAGCGAGCGAATCGAGAACACAGCGCGCCCGGCCGCTCCTCCGACGAAGGAGGCCACTTGACCGAGGGAACCAGAAGCACAGCGCGCTCGGAGGAAGGAGGTCACTTGACCGCTCTCGAACGCGTGCTGCCCCTGCTCGACACGCCGCCCACCGAGCCGGATGCGTCGCGCGGCTACCTCGATCTCCTCGGCGAGGAGCCGCGGCCGCACGACACGCTCGCGCAGCGGCTCATGCGCTCCGGATTCCTCCCGAAGATCTACGAGGACGTGTGGCGGCCGGTGCTGTTCGGGCTGTCGAAGGGGCCGCTCGGGCCGAGCCTGGACGAGGAGTACGCCCTCGCCCGCGACTGGCTGGACCTCGCCGCCGTCCCGGACGGCACCGTGCTCGACGTGGCCTGCGGCCCGGGCAACGTCACCCGCGCACTGGCCGCCGGGATGACGGGGCACGGGCTCGTCGTCGGCATCGACGCCTCCTCGACCATGCTCGACCGGGCGGTGACCGAGACGGTCCGGCCGACCGGCCGGGGCGAGAACGGCGCCGCCGACGTCGCCTATGTCCGCGGCGACGCGACGGACCTGCCGTTCCTCGACGGCGCGTTCGACGCGGTGTGCTGCTTCGGCGGGCTTTACCTCTTCGCGGACCCCTGGTCCGCGATCGACGGCATCGCCCGCGTGCTCAAGCCGGGCGGCCGGGTCGTGTTCCTCACGACCCGGAGGCCGGAGATCCCGCTCGTCGGTCCGGGCAGCGCCGTGCTCGGGCGGCTGACGGGCATCCGGATGTTCGGCGCCGACGACCTCTGCCAAGCCCTGCGGGCCCGCGGCTTCACGGCCCTGCGCCAGCGCGCGTACGGCCTGATGCAGTTCGTCGCCGGCACCCGCGCCTGAGATGCCCGAACCGCCACCGCCTCCGGTCTCCTTTCGGTCGGCCGCCCTCACACGGCCGCGGACCGACTGCGATGAGGACGAGAACGCGGCGTACGCGGGATGGCGTCTCTTCGCCGTCGTCGAGGGCTCGTGTTCCCTCGGCCTGAGGGGAGGACGCGTGGCCGCGACGGTCGTCGACGCCCTGCGGCCCCTCGACGGACCGGAGCCGCTTGGCGAGCCGGGGGAGGCGCTCACCGGCGCGTTCACGGCGGCGAGCCGGGCGCTGCGGGTCCTCTGCGACGAACACTCGTCGGCGGGCGCCGCCTCGTTGACCGTCGCCGTCTGGTCGGGTGGCCGCTTCACCATCGCGCACGTCGGCCGCTCGCGTGGGTATCTGTTGCGCGATCACGTACTCGTGCGGATCACGAAGGATCACACCCTCGCGGCGCTACGCGTCGAGGCGGGCGAGATGCCCCCGCGGCAGGCGGCCGAGAGCCGGGACCGGCGCCTTCTCGTGAGATGGCTCGACGGGCGTGCCGGCCATTCCCCTGACGTGTCGCCGTACGACGTCCATGCCGGGGACCGGATCCTGCTGTGCACCTCGGGTCTCGAGACGGTCGACGCGCCGGCGCTCCAACGTGTCCTCGGCGATGTGCGAGATCCCGCGACGACCGTGGCGGAGCTCATGGATCGGGCCGATGACGCCGGGCGCACGGACGACGTCGCCTGCGTCGTCGTGGACGTGCCGACCGGGATCGAGTGATCCGGCGGGCGGGTGGCGCCCGCCGGATCCGTACGCGTCAGCCGCCGAGCTGGGAGATGTCGCGGGCCGCGCCGGTGGAGGCGGAGGTGGCCATCGCGGCGTAGGCCTGCAGGGCGGCGCTCACCGGGCGGTGCCGGTCGCGGGGCCGGTGGGAGCCCAGCTCCTTCAGGAGGCGCTCGCGGCGGGTCTTGAGCTCGTCGGCGGGCACGTCGAGGCGCAGCTCCCGGCGCGGGATGTCGATGACGATGCGGTCGCCGTCCTCGACGAGGGCGATGTCACCGCCCGCGGCCGCCTCCGGGGAGGCGTGGCCGATGGACAGGCCGCTGGTGCCGCCGGAGAAGCGCCCGTCGGTGATCAGCGCGCAGGCCTTGCCGAGCCCACGGCCCTTGAGGAACGACGTGGGGTAGAGCATCTCCTGCATGCCGGGGCCGCCCTTGGGGCCCTCGTAGCGGATGACGACGACGTCACCGGGCTTGACCTTCTTGCCGAGGATGCCCTCGACCGCGTCCTCCTGGCTCTCGAAGACGACCGCGGGGCCTTCGAAGGTCCACAGCTCCTCCTCGACGCCGGCGGTCTTGACGACGGCGCCGTCGACGGCCAGGTTGCCGTACAGCACGGCGAGGCCGCCGTCCTTGGTGTAGGCGTGCTCGGCGTCGCGGATGCAGCCCTGCTCGCGGTCGAGGTCGAGCTCCTCCCAGCGGTTGTCCTGGCTGTACGGCCTGGTCGTTCGGACCCCGCCCGGCGCGGCGTGGAACATCTGCACCGCCTCCGGCCGGACGCCGGGGGAGCGGACGTCGTACGCCTCGAGGAACTCGCCCAGCGACGCGCCGTGGATCGTGTGGACCGTGCGGTTGAGCAGCCCGGCCCGGTCGAGCTCGCCGAGGATGGCGGGGATGCCGCCGGCCCGGTGAACGTCCTCGATGTGGTACTTGGCGGTGGCCGGGGCGACCTTGCAGACGCAGGGCACCCGGCGCGACAGCTCGTCGATCTCCTTCAGGCCGAAGTCGACGCCGGCCTCGCGGGCCGCGGCGAGCAGGTGCAGGATCGTGTTGGTCGATCCGCCCATCGCCACGTCGAGCGCCATGGCGTTCTCGAACGCGTCGCGGGTCGCGATGTTCAGCGGCAGCACCGACTCGTCGTCGTCGCGGTAGTAGCGGTTCGCGATCTCGACGACGCGGCGGCCGGCGTCCTCGAACAGCGTCTTGCGGTCGGCGTGGGTGGCGAGGATCGTGCCGTTGCCGGGGAGGGACAGGCCGATCGCCTCGGTGAGGCAGTTCATCGAGTTGGCGGTGAACATGCCCGAGCAGGACCCGCAGGTCGGGCAGGCGTTCTCCTCCATCTGGGCGAGGGTCTCGTCGGAGACGGACTCGTCCGCGGCGGCGATCATCGGGTCGATCAGGTCGAGCTTGGTCGTGCCGTCCACCGGCTTGCCCGCCTCCATCGGCCCACCGGAGACGAACACGGTCGGGATGTTGAGCCGCATGGCCGCGATGAGCATGCCCGGCGTGATCTTGTCGCAGTTCGAGACGCAGATCAGGGCGTCGGCGCAGTGCGCGTTGACCATGTACTCGACCGAGTCGGCGATCAGCTCCCGCGACGGCAGGGAGTAGAGCATGCCGCCGTGGCCCATGGCGATGCCGTCGTCGACGGCGATCGTGTTGAACTCGCGCGGGATGCCGCCCGCCTCCTTGACCGCGGCGGCGACGACCTGGCCGACCTCGCGCAGGTGGACGTGGCCGGGGACGAACTCGGTGAAGCTGTTGGCGACCGCGATGATGGGCTTGCCGAAGTCCTCACGCGCTACGCCGGTGGCCCGAAGAAGGGCCCTGGCTCCCGCCATGTTCCTGCCGTGCGTGACCGTTCGTGACCTCAGCGGGGGCATCTGCCTCTCCCATCGATTCGTGCTCAGACTTCGATCGTATGGGGTCGGCGGCGCGCATGAGACGCCGGTCTCATGTTACGAGACGTCGACCCCAGGATCCGGGCACGCGAGGGGAGGCCCCGGCCGGTCAGGAGCCGGGGTACTTCGGGGGCAGCACGCGCTCGGCGGCGTTGAAGATGCGCTCGACGTCGACCGCGGTGAGGATCTTGGGCCGGCGCCGCAGGTAGTTGCGCGCCCGCCCGCCCGAGTAGACGTCGACGTTGCGCACCATCAGCACCTTCCAGGAGATCGCCGGGCCGTAGATGGCCAGTGACGGCTGCACGGGCACCTCGTACCCGAGCTCCGCACTGATCAGCTTGCTGGCCTGGTCGGACTCCCAGCGGGCCTCGTCCAGCCGCTCCTTCTTGTTGAACGGCCCGAGGAACAGCTTGCGGTGCGACAGCGCGCGCACGGGGAGCCGCTTGTCCCACTTCTCCGAGTCGACGGCGTACACGCCGGTGGG
The DNA here is from genome assembly GCF_054775715.1 of Actinoallomurus acanthiterrae. Lineage (NCBI taxonomy): Bacteria > Bacillati > Actinomycetota > Actinomycetes > Streptosporangiales > Thermomonosporaceae > Actinoallomurus > Actinoallomurus acanthiterrae. The sequence goes on from NZ_BAAHCO010000001.1 coordinate 2,973,271, forward strand.
CCCGATCACCAGGTGATCGATCTGCCCGTCGCTCACGCCGTCCTCGTCACGGGGAACGGCCCGGGCGTGGAGGGTGCGATAACCGGCCTTCTCCATGCCGCGCAGCTGCCGCTCGGTCCTGCGCTCGGCGACCGACGGTTTGCGCCAGGCCTCCACGCTGGAATGCTGTCTCGATCGTCGGACGACATCGACGATCACGGTGAGCACCGCTACGGCGAGACCGATCCGGATCTCGAAGACGATCGCGAACAGCAGGCCGAGGACGGCGGCCGCGCCGATCCGGATCATCCAGCGTTGGATCTGCGGATCGCTGATCCGGGCGCCGATCGCCTGCTCCTTACGCCGCCTGGGCGGGCGCTCCTGGTCAGGACGTCCGGCCGAGCCGTCTTCGCCGGGCAGCTCGAACGGGCGTTCTTCGTCAGGGTGCTCGCGTGTGGACGTCTGAGTGGACTCGCCTCGCTCCACACTGGCCATTGTTGACACTCCGTGCTCGATTGACGGCAGCACATGATCTTCCCGTGCGAAGCGTAACCAGAGCCCGAGCGGAGTGCATAGTCGTGTCCGGTTGATACTTTTGTCCCCGCCCTTGAGCGGTTCGGTGGCATCCTACCAGGGTAGATAAATTCCATCCCCCGCTGCGCCGCTGCAACTTTCGGTGGGCGTACCGTTTTCACTTGTGACGCATATTCACCATCTCAGCATGCGGGACCAGGCGGCCGCGATCCGGAGCCGCGAACTCTCACCCGTCGACGTCGTCGAGCATTACCTCGAGCGCATCGACCGCCTGGGGGACCAGGTCGGCGCCTACGTCACCGTCACCGCCGATCTGGCACGTGACCAGGCCAAGGCCGCGGAACGGGCGGTGATGGCGGGCGACGGTGCGCCGCTGCTCGGCGTTCCCCTCCCGGTCAAGGACCTCAACATGGTCAAGGGCGTACGGGCGACGCTCGGCTCGGCGGCCTATGACGACTTCACGGCATTCGGCGACGACAACGTCGTCGCTTTTCTGCGTGAGGCGGGCACGATTCTTCTGGGGAAGACCAATACGCCGGAATTCGGACTGCCCTGTTATACCGAGAACGCCGTCGCACCGCCCGCGCGCACACCCTGGGACGTCGAACGCTCCGCGGGAGGCTCCAGCGGGGGCGCCGCCGCCGCGGTCGCCGCCGGGCTCGCCCCGGCCGCGCACGGCAGCGACGGGGGCGGGTCCATCCGGATCCCGGCCAGCGTCTGCGGCCTGTTCGGGATCAAGCCGACGCGCGGCCGCATCAGCCAGGGACCCTTCGTCCCCGACCTCGTCGGCCTCGCGACCAGCGGGCCCATCGCCCGGACCGTACGGGACGCCGCCCTCCTCCTCGACGTCATGGCCGGGAACGCTCCAGGCGACATGTACCGCGCGGCGCCGCCCGAGGGGACCTTCCTCGAAGCCGCCGACCGGGCGCCGGGACGGCTGCGCGTCGGCCGCAGCGCGGTGCCCCCGGTGCCGGGCGCCGAGGTCCACCCCGACTGCCTCGCCGCCTACGAGGACGCCGGCACGCTGCTGGCGGATCTCGGCCACGAGGTCGAGGACATCGACCCGCCGTGGAACGGCGAGCTGATGCCGCACTTCGAGACCCTCTGGGCGGCGATGGCCACCCTCACCCCGGTCCCGCCCGACCGCGAGGACCGGCTGCGCCCGCTCACCCGATGGCTGCGCGAACGCGGCCAGGCGATCAGCGCGTACGAACTGCTGCGCGCCCAGGCGACGCTGCAGGCGGCCGTACGGGGACGGCTGCCCGTCCTCGAAGGCTACGACGTGATCCTGCACCCGACCCTCGCGCAGCCGCCCGTCCCCATCGGATACTTCGAGGAGGTCGACCCCGCGGAGAACTTCGAGCGGCAGAAGCGCTTCACCCCGTTCACCTCGGTCTACAACGTCACCGGCCAGCCCGCGGTGAACGTCCCGCTGCACTGGACCGACGGCGGCCTGCCGATCGGCGTCATGCTGGTCGGCCGGGGCGGCGACGAGGCGACGCTGATCGCGCTGTCGGCGCAGCTGGAGGAGGCCCGCCCGTGGGCGGACCGCCGTCCGCCGATTTGGGACTGATCCCCCCGGGCATAGCGACGTGGCAGGAACCGGACACGGGACCGAGGACAGGGGACGTCGTGGGCGAGGACATCGAGAATCTGAACGCGCTGGCCGCCGCGTACGGCGTCGAGACCTCCTATACGGACTGGCGCGGCCGGCCGACGTCCCCGTCACGACGATCAGTGCCGTCCTCACCGCCCTGGGCGCGGACGTCTCCTCGCCGGAGGCCGTACGCCGCGAGCTGGAGCGGATCGAGGCCGAACGCCGCGCCCGGCTCCTCCCGCCGACCGCCGTCGTCTTCGCGGGCGAGGACCTGCTCGCGGCGGACGACGCCGAGGTATGGATCGAGCTCGCGACCGGCGGCGAGCTGCCCCTGGACCCGGCCGGACCCGCGTCGTCGGCCTCGGCGTCTCCGGGAGGTGCGGAGGCGGGAGGGGCGGACGGTCCGCTCGCGAGCGAGGCGGAGGCGTCGGCGGACGGTCGGGAGACGGCGTCTGGAACTGAAGGTCCGCCGCCAGCCGCTCCGGCGGGTGATGCTTCGGCAGGCCTGGGGCGGCCATTCGCCGCGTCGCCGGGTGACGCCTCGGCGGCGGAATCGGTGGCGGGGCCGGCGGGCGGCCGGGAAATGGCATCCGGGGCCGAAGGGGCGTCATCCGTCGCTCCGGCGGGTTGGGGGCAGCCGTCCGCCGAGTCGGTGGCTGACGCTCCGGCGGATCGGGGGCAGCCGCCCGCCGCGTCGGCGGGTGACGCTCTGGCGGGCCTGGGACGGCCGTTCGCCGTCTCGGAGGGTGATGCTTCGGCGGGCCTGGAACGGCCGCTCGCCGCGTTGGCGGGTGATGCTCCGGCAGGGCGGCCGCCTGCGACGTCGGCGGAGGTGGCCGGGTTCCGCGCGGCGTACCGGCTGCCGCCGGAGACGCCGCTCGGGTGGCATCGGGTACGGGCCCGGCGCGGCGGCCGGGAGGAGGTCGCGCCGCTGCTCGTCGCGCCGTCGCGGGCCCCGGACCCCGGCGAGCGCTCCTGGGGTCTGATGGCCCAGCTGTACTCCGTACGGTCGAGCCGCTCGTGGGGGATCGGCGACCTCGCCGACCTGCGGGAGCTGGCGACGTGGAGCGGCGGCGCGCTCGGGGCGGGGTTCGTCTTGGTCAACCCGCTGCACGCGGGAGAGCCGGCCCCGCCGATCCGGCCGTCGCCGTACCTGCCGATGAGTCGCCGCTTCACCAACCCCCTGTATCTCCGGCCCGAGGAGGTGCCCGAGTACGCCGCGGCCGTCCCCGAGACGCGACGCCGGATCGAGGAACTGGCCGCGCCGGAGAGGGCCCGGTCCCGTACGACCGGCGAGATCGACCGCGATGCGGCGTGGACGGCCAAGCGGGCGGCGCTGGAGCTCCTCGCCGAGGTGCCGCTCGGCCCGGAGCGCGCGGCGGCGTACGCCGCGTTCCGGGAGCGCCAGGGCGAGGCGCTGACCGTGTTCGCGACCTGGTGCGCCCTGGCGGAGGAGCACGGGGCCTACTGGCCGTCCTGGCCGGCCGACCTGCGTGACCCTCGCTCGGCGGCGGTCGCCGTCGAGCGCGAGCGGCGCGCCGACCGTGTGGAGTTCCACCGCCGGCTGCAGTGGTGGCTGGACGAGCAGCTCGGCGCGGCGCAGGACGCGGCTCGCGAGGCGGGCATGGGGCTGGGAATCGTTCACGACCTGGCCGTCGGGGTCGACCCCGGTGGGGCGGACGCGTGGGCGTACCAGGACCTGTTCGCGGCGGGGATGAGCGTGGGCGCGCCGCCGGACGAGTTCAACCAGCGCGGCCAGGACTGGGGTCAGCCGCCCTGGCACCCGAAGCGGCTCGCGGCGGCGGGCTACGCGCCGTACCGCGACATGCTCCGCCATGTGCTCCGGCACGCCGGCGGGCTCCGCCTCGACCACGCGATGCAGGTGTTCCGGCTCTGGTGGGTGCCGCGAGGCGCCTCCCCGGCCGACGGGACGTACGTCTCCTACCCGTACGGCGACCTGCTGGGCGTGCTGCTGTTCGAGGCGCACGAGGCCGGAGCGGTGGTGATCGGCGAGGACCTCGGCACCGTGGCGGACTACATGCGTGACGTCTTCGCCGAGCGCGGGGTGCTCGGCACGTCGATGGCGTGGTTCGAACGCGACGAGAGCGGCGCGCCGCTGCCGCCGGAGGAGTGGCGGGAGCCGTGCCTCGCGACCGTGGGCACCCACGACATGCCGCCGATCGAGGGCTACCTGGGCGGCGACCACATCGCACTGCGCGAGCGCCTGGGCCTGCTCACCCGGCCCGCGGAAGAGGAGTACGCCGAACTGGACCCGTCGCTGCGGGAGTGGAGAAGGCTGCTGACCTCGCTCGGCCTGGACACGGCCGACATGACGGCGGCGCTGCACGCCTTCCTCGCGCGGACGCCGGCGAGGCTGGTCGGCGTGTCGCTGGCGGACGCGGTCGGCGAGCGACGCACGCAGAACCAGCCGGGCACGGTCGATGAGTACCCGAACTGGCGGATCCCCCTCGCGGACGCCGCCGGCCACCCGGTGCTCCTCGACGACCTTCCCCGCCACCCGCGGCTGATGACGGCTCTCGGCCCGGTGCTCGGCTGACCGTCACCCGTGCGGGCGGGCGGTGGAGTCCTTTGACGGCTCTCGGCCCGGTGCTCGGCTGACCGTCACCGCGCGAGTGGCTGGGGGCCTATCGCTCCAGGATGTCCACGATGCGCTCGGCGACGTCGTACAGCAGCGTGTCGGGCAGGATCGGGCGCCCGGCCGCGGCGGAGAACACCTCGGGCAGGCCCGGCAGGCAGTAGACGGTGCTGGGCTCGGCCACGGCCCGGCCGAGCGGCTGGTTGCCGACCGACCTGCGGGTGCGTGACCAGGCCTCCTCGACCTCCTCCTTGCTCGGCACGCCGAAGCCGTGCCCGACGGGCGCGGCGTGGCGCAGGCGTACGAGCGCGCCGTCGGAGAACTCCTGCGCGAGCCGGCAGCGGGCGGACAGGGCGTCCAGCACGTCGGGGGACAGGCGCGTGACCACGTCGCAGGGAGTGCGGCACGACGCGGCGCAGCGGCCGAGGGCGGACGCCAGCGTGCTGTGCTGGCGGTCGAGGTAGGCGCGCCAGCCGGGACCGGGCTCTCCGGCCACGCGCAGTGCGCGTTCGGCGGCGGACTGCTCGGGGCGCGTCAGGTCGCACTCACGGGGCTTGCCCGGCTCGGGCATCACGCCGAACCGGCTGCCGGCGCCGCCGACCGCCGCGGGCAGCAGCGCCGGGTCGCCGGCGTGACCCAGGACCGGCTCCCAGGCCAGGAGCGGGAGGTATTCGGCGGCGATGTGCACCGCGGCGACCAGACCCGCCATCTCCTGGCGCAGCCACCGCGCCTCGATCACCTCGAGCAGCAGCCCGTACGCGGGGCGGAGCGTCCGCAGCGCCCCGCGGGTGCGCTCCTTGGCGGACTGCGGCATCCTGCTGGCCCGGGCCCGGCCCAGCAGATCGTCGGGCACCTTGTGGGCGTCGACGACCGGGTCTCCGGTGCGTTCGGGCACGCCGAAGTCCTCCGCGTCCAGGTCGATCAGCCGTTGCCCGAACGAGCACAGCAGCCGGACCTCGGCGGTGACGTCCGGTCGCAGACCCGCCGCCCCTGCCTCGCACAACGCGGCGAGGTCTCCGAAGGCGTAGCGCCGGGCGAGTGTCGTGAGTACTTCGCGTGCCGTCTCCACCCGTTCACTCTGCCACGCGTCGCCGACAACCGCCGCCCGCGCCCGTACGACCCGGGGCGCGGCAGGCGGATCTGTGTCCGGCTGCCCGACGCCCAGAGCGCGCTACGAACAAGACCCACCGGACACACCCCAGCCCGCCCGCACGCGACGGCTTCACGCGTATTCGCTCAGGACGTGCTCGACCATTGTCACGAGGGCGTGCTTGGCGGACTCGCGGCTCCGGACGTCGCAGAGGATCAGCGGCACGTGCTCGTCGAGGTCGAGGGCGATCCGGACGTCGTCCGGGTGCTTGCGTTCCGCGCCGTCGAACTGGTTGACCGCCACGATGAACGGAGTGCCCCGATTCTCGAAGTAGTCGATGGCGGGGAAGCAATCGGCGAGGCGGCGGACGTCGGCGAGGACGACGGCTCCGACCGCTCCGTGGGCGAGTTCGTCCCACATGAACCAGAACCGCTGCTGCCCCGGCGTGCCGAACAGGTAGAGGATCAGGTTGTCGGCGAGAGTGATGCGGCCGAAGTCCATGGCGACGGTGGTCGTGGTCTTGGCGTCCACGCCCTCCGTGTCATCGACGCCGATCCCGCGGTCGGAGAGGACCTCTTCGGTGCGCAGTGGACGGATCTCGCTGATGGCGCCGACGAGCGTGGTCTTGCCGACCCCGAATCCGCCGGCGATGAGGATCTTCGCCGTGATCGGCCGTGCGGGGTCCGAGGTCTGGGGCGACACGGCCCTCCCGGAACCGGCCGTGTCAGAAGGCGCGTAGTCCATGCAGCAGTTTCCTCAGTACGAATTCGTCCGGCCGTCGGCCGGTCGGAGTGGGCTCAAGGACTTTGACCAGGCGTTCGTCGCGCAGATCGTCGAGAAGGACACGGACCACGTCGACGGGGAGATCCATCTCCGACGCCAGGTCGGCCAGGGCGATCGGCTGCCGGCAGAGGACGAGCAGGCGGCGATGTTCGGGGCTCAGCCGCAGCCGCACGTACTCCCGGGCATCGGTCGCCTCGATGACGGCGATGAGGTCGATCGGCTCACCGCGAGGCCGGGTCCGTCCACGCGTGAGTGTGTAGGGGCGGACGATCGGTCCCGCGTCCTGGTCCAGCCATCGGTGTTCCGGCGAGCTCATACGGGGCTCATCCCACGCCGGAACCCCGGCCGGGCAGGCGGGGCTCGACCGGCAGCCCATCGCCGAGCCGTTCGGCGAGCTCCGTCATCTCGAACGCGACGACGCCCGCGTCGGCGTCGGCGTCGGCCAGCGCGGCGAGGCAGGCGTCCTCACCGACGGGCAGCACGAACAGGAACACCGAGTCCATCTCGATGACGGTCTGCATCAGCTCGCCGCCCTCGAAGTGCCGGCAGGCGCCGCGGGCCAGCCCCTGGACGCCGGCCACCAGGGCGGCCAGATGCTCGGCGTCCTCGCGCTCCATGCCGGACGATCCCGTGACGACGAGACCGTCCCGGGACAAGAGCACCGCGCGGTTCACCGCCCCGACCCTGCGGACCAGGTCATCGACCAGCCGGCGCACGTCGCCTGCCGTGTGCGTCTGTGCCATCACTCACCTTCGTGGTCGCCCGGCGCGGGGGTACCGCCGTCCGAGGTGTCCTTCGCGGGATCTTCGGCCCGCCCGCGACGCCAGCCGTTCTGCATCGACGACATGATGGAGCGCGCCCGTTCCGGGGACCGGCCGCCGCCCGAACCCGGCCCGCCGCCCGACGCCGGCCGACTGCTGGAGACCGGCCGACGGTCGTCCGAGGCCGGCCGGACGGTGCCCGGCCGGACGGTGTCCGAGGCCGCTCGGTCGCCGCGGGACGCGGTGGGGGCCGGGCCGCCGAGCTCGGGCGGCAGGCTGGCCTGCCGGATGCGGCGCGGCATCCCGGCGTGCGTTCCGGCGGTCGGCACGCCCGCGTGGTCCGCGTTCACCGCACCGCCCCGATCAGCGGTGCCGCCTCGGCCGGTCTCCGGGTACACCGGTCCGGGCGCGGGCGAGCGGGCCGGCCCGTGGAACCCGACCGGTGTCCCCTCGATGACAGGCTCGACGGGCACGTCCCCGGCCGGAAGCTCGAGGGGCCTGTCTCCGGCAGGGAGTTCGGCGGGAGCGTCCGTACCAAGGGGCTCGGCGGGAGTGTCCGCGAGGGGCTCGACTCTCTTCAGCCGGCGCCGTGATCCGCCGCGCCGTGGCCCGGTCTGCTCCAACGGGTCGTACCGGTCCTCCAGCGGCCGTACGACGGAGTCTCCCAGGAGCGTCGCCGCACTTGCGATTTTCTTGCCGCCATGCCGTTCAAGGCCGTCGGCCGCCCCGTCCCCGCCATGATCGTTGACCATATCGTGCGCCGGGGCCTCGTGCTCGGCGACGACAAGGCCGTGCGGCAGGAGCGCGATCGCCGTGAGACCGCCGTACGGGTTGGGCGCCAGGGAGACCTTGATGCCGTGGCGCGCGGCCAGGATGCCGACGACGAACAGGCCGAGCTGGTCGCCGTCGGCCACTCCGGGCTCCGGAGGTTTCGCGAGCCGTTCGTTGATCGCCGCGAGCTTCTCCGCGTTCATGGCGAGCCCGCGGTCGACGACCTCGATCACGAATCCGTTCCCCGCGAGCCCGGCGCCGACCTCGACGGGGGAGGTGGGCGGGGAGAAGGAGACGGCGTTCTCCACCAGCTCGGCCACCAGGTGGATGACGTCGGCGACGGCCGCGCCGACGATCGATTCGCCCGCCATCGTGACGACCTCGACGCGGGTGTAGTCCTCGATCTCTCCGATGGCCCCGCGGAGTACGTCCAGCACGGTCACCGGGTGGCGCCAGCCTCGGCCCGGGGCCCCGCCGGAGAGGATGATCAGGCCTTCGGCGTGCCCGGCGCATGCGCGTCGTGAGGTGGTCGAGCCGGAACAGGTCCTCGAGCGAGTCCGGGTCCGCGGCTTTGCGCTCGAGCGCGTCGAGCATCGCCAGCTGGCGGTGCAGCAGTGCCTGGTTGCGCCGTGCGAGGTTGAGGAACACCTTGTTGACCGCCTTGCGGAGCGCGGCCTGGCCGACGGCGGCCTCGATGGCGGTGCGCTGGGTCGTCGAGAAGGCCTCGGCGACGTTGGCGACCTCGGCGGTCCGGCCGATGTCCAGCGGAAGCGCCTCATCGGCGACGTTCACGTCGTCCCCTCGCCGTAGCCGGCCGACGATGTCGGGCAGACGCCGGTCCGCGAGGTCGCTCACGGCCTTCTGGAGGCCGACGAGCTCCCGCGTCATCCGCCGGCCGAAGCGGAGCATGAGGAAGGCCGACAGGAGGACGGCCGCCAGGCCGACGCCTCCGACGAGCGCGAGACGCCTGATGAGGGTGTCGCCGAGGTCCTTGGATCTGCGGGCGACGACCGGCCGGGCCTGGTCGATGGCCGTGTTCATCCAGCCGATGAACGTGTCGGCGGTGGAGTGCCAGGCGACCGAGTCCATCTTCAACGGTCTCCTGCCGCCGGGGCTCACGAGGATCCGGTCCTCCATCGCCTTGAAGTCGGTGTAGGCCGCGGAGTCCAGCAGTCGCCGGAACGGCGCACCGACCTCGGGGTCGAACTGGGAGAGCCCGTCCTTCTCCAGGTAGCGCTGCTCGATCACCATGGTGGCGAAGACGCCGTGCTCCGCCCTGCTCATCCGGCCGCCCGCCAGGAGCACTCCGGTGACGAGCGTGAGCTCCCGGGCGGCCAGCTCCTGGGCGCGCGAGAGTTCGATCACCTGGTACGCCTGCCGGTAGATCGTCGGATCGCTGACGGCGACGACCAGATACGAGAGCTCGAACTGCGCGTCGTACACGGCGTCGTACGCGTTCAACGCGGCCAGCCTGTCCATCGCGCCGGAGTCGATGGCGGACCTGATGGTCTGCAGCTCGCCGGTCTTGTCCAGGAGTGCGGCGAGACGCTGCTTCATCTGGGCGGTCAGCGTACGGCGGAACGATCCGGAGCCGGTCGTCCGCACGAATCGAGCGACGGAGGCGTCCGTCTGCTGGCGTTGCGCGTCCAAGGCGGCGCGCGAGGCCCTGCGGCCGCCGCTCAACCAGACGATCGCCTGGAGTCGCTCTTGCGCGAGGTCGATCGACAAGGGCTGGATGGCGCCGCCGTACCGCCGGTTGATGATGTCGAGATTGCGCTTCTCGATGGCGTCGTGAGCGGTGTTCTGCGCGGCGAATCCCCACAATGCCGCCAGAGACGCCAGCGGGACGACGAGCAGGCCGAGGATGGCGAACCGGATCGACCGTCTGCGCGTCCTCATTACGCCGAAGTCCGTTCGGCCCGGAGGGCCGGGCGGGTGTGACAGTCCGTCATAGCGCCATCTTTCACGTCTAATAGCAACAAGTAAGACGAAACCACCGCAACGTTAGTGCGGTAGTTACAAATCCGTACTCCGTTTCCGGGATCTTGTTCTGCTCTCGGTGGGATCATGGCGACGGACCGCGATGACCCCGGTCCACGCGCCTCGGGATGGACAAGGAGATCCGTTGGAGGAGTTCGATCACATCGTCGTGGGGGCGGGGTCTGCCGGATGCGTGCTCGCGAACCGGCTGTCCGAGGATCCCGGCACCCGCGTCCTCCTGCTCAAGGCCGGCGGGCGGGACCGCCACCCGCTGATCCGCGTGCCGAAGGGGTTCGGCAGGCTGATGGACCACCCGCGCGCCGTGTGGCACCACCCGATCCGTCCCATCGGTCCGTCCGGGCGCGTGGAGGACTGGGTGCGCGGCCGGACGCTGGGCGGATCCAGTTCGATCAACGGCACGGTGTACAACCGTGGGAACCGGGCCGACTACGACGAACTCGAGAGCCTGGGCAACCCGGGCTGGGGCTGGGACTCCATCCTCCCGATCTTCAAGCGCATCGAGGACAACACGTTCGGGCCCACGGAGACCCGCGGGGCCGACGGGCCGCTGAAGATCTCCACGGCGGCCGAGTCCGAACCGCTGTGTGAGGAGGTGATGGCCGCCGCCGGCGAACTCGGCTGGACGCGCGAGGAGGACCTCAACGAGAGCGACGACGAGCGCATCGGCTACGCCATGTCCACCACCGAGGACGGCCGCCGCGTCAGTGCGGCACGGGCGTTCCTCCACTCCGTCGAGGATCGTCCGAACCTCACGGTCGCCGTCGACACCCTGGCGGTCCGCGTCCTGACGGACAAGGGCCGGGCGGTCGGCGTGCGGACGCGGCAGAAGGGGCGGACGGTCGACTACACAGCGGCCGCCGAAGTGATCGTGTCCGCCGGCAGCATCGCGACGCCGAAGCTCCTGCAGCTGTCGGGGATCGGCCCCGCCGCCACGCTGCGGTCGGCAGGCGTCGACGTTCTCGTCGACAGCCCCAACGTCGGGGCGCGGATGCGGGAGCACCGCTGCTTCAAACTACAGTTCCGGCTCACCGAAGACCTCGGGTACAACCGGTTGCTGAGCACGCCGCCCCGGCAGGCGGTGGCGGGCGTGAAGTACCTCATGACCCGGGGCGGGCCGCTCGCCGTCCCGGCGTACGACGTGATCGGCTTCTTCAAGACGCGCCCCGAACTGGACCGCCCGGACGCGCAATTCCTGTTCGCGCCCTTCTCCGCGGCCCCGCAGGTCCCCGGAAGGGCGCTCCGGCTCGAACGGGAGCCTGGCATGAGCGCGCTCGGCCACATCCTGCGGCCCGACAGCGAGGGCAGCGTCACGATCACCGCCGCGGACCCGGAGGCACCGCTCGACATCGACGCGGGTTATCTCACCTCCGAGCACGACCGCCGGGTCTTCGTGGAGATCGTCCGTGAGATGCGGGAGTTGTTCGCGCAGGACCCCATCGCACGGCGGGTCAAGGCCGAGATCAATCCCGGCCCGGCCGTCCAGGACGAGCAGGACATCATCGACGCGGCGCTCGATCAGGGCTACTGCGGTTATCACGCGATCGGTACCTGCGCGATGGGGCCGAACGACGACGACGTCGTGGACGCGCGCCTGCGCGTCCGTGGCGTGGAGGGCCTGCGGGTCGTCGACTGCTCGGTGCTGCCCGTCATGGTCTCGGGCAATCTCAACGGGCCGATCATGGCAATGGCCTGGCGGGCGGCGGACATGATCTTGGAAGATGGCTGACCACGACGATGATCCGTGCAACGAGCCGGGCGACGAACCGGCGGAGAACGGCAGGAAGAGGAGAATGCTAGTGACGCCCCAGCGGGCTGATTCGGCCGGCACTCTCGACTGGCTGATCGACGGGCTGGTCGAACGCGTGCCCGAGGTGAGACGAGCGGCGGTGCTGTCCACGGACGGTCTGCTGATGGGCGCCTCCGCCGGGCTCACCCACGCCGACGCCGAATACCTCTCGGCGCTGGCGGCCGGCTTCCAGAGCCTCGCCCAGGGCGCGCGACGTCAGTTCGATGGCGGTAATGTCCAGCAGACCATCATCGAGATGCGGGACGCCTTCCTGTTCGTCACCGCGGCCGGTGATGGCGCCTGCCTGGCCGTTCTCAGCGACACGGATGTCGACCCCGGAGTGATCACCTATGAGATGGCCGTCCTCGTGAAACGCGTCGGCGAGCACATCTCATCGCGGCCCCGCCAGGGCACGCACTAAAGCGAAGGCGCGTACTCAGATGCAGATGGGAACCCAACTCGCGGTCAAGGTGCTGGTCGCGGGCGGATTCGGCGCTGGCAAGACCACCATGGTCAACACGGTCAGTGAGATCCAGACGCTGCGCACCGAGGAGATGCTCACCTCGCAGAGCGTCGGCGTCGACGACACCTCCGGCGTGGAGCAGAAGACCACCACGACCGTCGCGATGGACTTCGGCCGTATCACCCTCGGCGACGGACTGGTCCTCTACGTGTTCGGCACCCCGGGACAGAAGCGGTTCTGGTTCATGTGGGACGAACTGGCCGTGGGCGCGATCGGCGCGGTCGTCCTCGCCGACACCCGGCGGCTGGCCGACTGCTTCTCCTCGATCGACTTCTTCGAGCGGCGCGGCATGCCGTTCATCGTCGGGCTGAACCGCTTCGAGGGCGCGCCCCAGCCCGACATCGAGGCCGTCAGGAGCGCGCTCGACCTCGAATCCCACGTACCAGTGATCGCCTGCGACGCCCGGGAGAGGGAGTCGGTCAAGCAGGTGCTCATCACGCTCGTCGAGCACGTCCTTGGCACCCGGCAGCGCCAGCGCTCGACCGCCCTCTACTGAGAGGTACCGAAAAGGCCCGGCCGGAGACCGGCCGGGCCTTTGTCGTCCCGGGCCCCGGGGGGCCCGGTCCGTCTCACTCGCTCGCGCGGTCCTTCTCCCGGGCACGCAGGGCGCGGGCCACGCCGTCGCGGCCCTCGACGAGGAGCCGGCGCAGGGCCGGCGGCGGGTTCTCCGCGTCGATGTAGGCCGTGGTCCGGTCGATGGTGGCCGGCGCGATCACCAGGAACGGGTAGGCGCTCTCGGCGAACGTGCTGGCCATGTCGCTGGACCAGGACGACCAGACGCGGCCGACCTCGGCGAAGTACTTCTCGACGTACGGCTCGAGCAGCGAGATGTCGTCGGTGTCGACGAAACCGCCGAGCGTGGCGCGGTAGACGGCGTTGGGCAGCTCGCCCCCGATGATCCGCTCCCACGCCGCGGCCTTGGCCTCCGGCGTCGGGACCGCGGCCTGGCCGGCGGCCGCCTGCCGCTCGCCCGCGGCGGTCGGGTCGCGGCGCAGCTCCGCGGCGATCTCGTCCGAGCCGAGGACACCCCGGACGACGAGGCGCCGCAGCAGGGACCAGCGCAGGTCCGTGTCGACCACCAGGCCCTCGAGGACCGTCGAACCGTCGAGCAGGCCGTGGACGTACGCGACGTGCTCGTCGGAGGTGGCGACCGAGACGAACGCCTGGGTGTAGGTGAGCTGCCAGTCCGAGCCGGGCTCGGCCTCGGTCATCAGCGTGTGCAGCGCGTCGGCCAGCAGGCGGTAGCCGGTGTCGCGCCACGCCGGGTCGGCGTACTGCGAGGTCGCCAGGCGGGCCTGGCGGAGCAGCGTCTGCGCCACCGAGATGTCGGTGACGCCGCGGATGCCGGACAGCACCAGCCGGACGTAGTCGCGGGCGGCGAGCTCGGCGTCACGGCACATGTCCCACGCCGCCGACCAGCACAGCGCCCGCGGCAGACCATCGGTGATCTCGCCGATCCCGTCGACGAGCGTGCGCAGCGAGTGCTCGTCGAGCCGGACCTTGGCGTACGTCAGGTCGTCGTCATTGACCAGCACCAGGTCGGGACGCCGCTCGCCGGCCAGCTCGGCGACCTCCGTACGGCCGCCCACGATGTCGAGCTCGACCCGCCTGCGGCGGACGATGCCCTCGTCCGTCCGGTCGTACAGGCCGATCGCCACCCGGTGCGAGCGGAGCGTCGGGTGGTTCTCCGGCGCCTCCTGCAGGACCGCGAAGGAGGTGAACCGGCCCTCGCCGTCGACCTCGTACGACGGGCGCAGCGTGTTGACGCCGGCCGTCTCCAGCCACTCCTTGGACCAGGAGGTCAGGTCGCGGCCCGAGGTCTCCTCGAGGGCGTCGAGCAGGTCGGACAGCGAGGTGTTGCCCCACGCGTGCCGGTCGAAGTAGCTGCGGACGCCGCTGATGAAGTTGTCGCGTCCGACGTAGGCGACGAGCTGCTTGAGGACGCTCGCGCCCTTGGCGTACGTGATGCCGTCGAAGTTGACCTCCACCGCCCGGATGTCGGGGATGTCGGCGGAGATCGGGTGGGTGGACGGCAGCTGGTCCTGGCGGTACGCCCAGGCCTTCCACAGGTTCGCGAAGGTCGTCCAGGCGCCCTTCCACCGCGTGGCCTCGGACTGGCAGAGCACGCTCATGTACGTCGCGAACGACTCGTTCAGCCACAGGTCGTCCCACCAGCGCATGGTGACGAGGTCGCCGAACCACATGTGCGCCATCTCGTGCAGGATCGTCTCGGCGCGGCGCTCGTAGGCGGCGTCGGTGACCCGCGACCGGAAGACGTAGTCCTCGAGGAACGTCACGCAGCCGGCGTTCTCCATCGCGCCGGCGTTGAACTCCGGCACGAACAGCTGGTCGTACTTGTCGAACGGGTACGGCCGCGCGAAGACCTTGCGGAAGAAGTCGAAGCCCTGCTTGGTGACCTCGAAGATCGCCTCGGGGTCGAAGTGCTCGGCGAGGCTGGCCCGGCAGTAGGCGCCGAGCGCGATCCGCTGGTCGTCGGCGGCGTACTCGTCGCGCGCCACGTGGTACGGACCGGCGACCAGGGCGGTGATGTACGTGGAGATGCCCGGAGTCGCCGGGAAGTGCCAGCGGCCGTCCTCGGACCGGTCGGGCGCGTTGTTCGTGATGACCTGCCAGTGCCCGGGCGCGGTCACGCTCAGCTCGAACTTCGCCTTCAGGTCGGGCTGGTCGAAGCAGGCGTACATGCGGTGGGCGTCGCAGGTCTCGAACTGCGTGTAGAGGTACACCTCCTGGTCGACGGGGTCGACGAAGCGGTGGAGTCCCTCCCCGGTCCGGGAGTAGGCGTTGTCGGAGACCACGCGCAGCTCGTTCTCGGCGGCGAGCCGGGGGAGCGGGACGCGGCCCTTGTCCGGGTCGTACGATCCGGGGTCGAGCGGCTGACCGTTGAGGGTGATCTCGCGGACGGTCGCGCCGTGCAGGTCGACGAAGCTGGCCGCGCCCGGCTCGGCGCACCCGAACCTGATGGTGGTGTCCGAGACGAACGTCTCCGCCCCCGCCGTCAGGTCGAGGTCGACGTTGTACGACTCGACGGTCAGCAGCCGAGCGCGGTCACGCGCCTCGTCGCGCGTCAGATTGCCAGCCAAGTGAACTCCTCGCCTCGTATCACGACGTCATTGTCTTCCCACCGTACGGCCCGATACCCGGCCGTACGACCGGCGGAGCCGTGTCAAGTCACATCTAACCGCGAGATGATGATCATGCCCCGGGATCTGGGAGAACTCTCATGTTGGAATGCTGACCGAAATGCCTTGGTTGCCGGGTAAAGGGCACGGCGTCGACGTGACGGCCGGGGCCCGGCAGACGGTCCGGCGGCCTCGGTGCGAGGTCTTCCGGCCATTCGGCGGCGGTCCGCGAGGACGCGCCGGGAGATCAGGGAGGTTGCGGTGACCGACACCGAACGCACACCGGTGGATTTCTGGTTCGACCCGAAGTGCCCTTGGGCCTGGATGACATCGCGGTGGATCCTCGAGGTCGAGCGGCTCCGGCCGATCGAGGTTCGGTGGCACGTCATGAGCCTGTCCGTGCTCAATGAGGGCCGCGACCTCTCGGAGAAGTACCAAGAGCTCATGAAGCAGGCGTGGGGGCCGGTCCGGGTGGCCATCGCGGCCGAGAAGAAGTACGGGTCGCAGGTGCTCGGCCCGCTCTACACCGAGCTTGGCACCCGCATCCACAACGAGCGGCGATCCGACACCCGCCAGGTCATCGAGGACGCCCTCGAGGCGGCGGGCCTGGACCGCGCCCTCGTGAACGCCGCCGACACGGACGAGTACGACGAGGCGCTGCGCGCCTCGCACGCCGACGGCATGGACCGGGTCGGCTACGAGGTCGGCACGCCGGTGATCTCCGTGGAGGGGGCGTCGTTCTTCGGCCCCGTCGTGTCGCCGATCCCGCGCGGGGAGGCCGCCGCGAAGCTCTGGGACGGCGTCCGCCTCGTCGCGGGAACGGACGGCTTCTTCGAGCTCAAGCGGAGCCGCACCCGGGACCCGATCTTCGACTGACGTCGCCGACGCACTGATCGTCCACTCCGGTCGCCCGCACCGGGTCGGCCGAGTGGACGATCCGCCAGGGCCGGTGCGGCGAGCCTGCCGGCGGCCCGAGGGGCAGGCGGAGCGGCATATCCGTCCCTCCAGAGCGAGACGCGAGGTGGTGACCGCGCCGGTCACTCGTCAGCGAAGAAGATCTCTCGTGCTTCGCGGACGGCGTAGAACACGAGGAGGTATCCGGCCAGGGGATCAGACCACCACCAGCCAAGTCCGGCGTTGAGGACCAGGCCGACAAGGACCGCGGCCGCAAGAACGCCATCGATCAAGGTGACGCGTCCCTCGGTGCGCAGCACCGGATTGTCCAGGGCCGCACCGGTGCGGGCTTTGCCGGCGGCGAGGGCGAACATCGCCAGTGCGGTGATGGAGGTCCAGGCGATACCTGGCAGTGAGTGGCGAGGGTGGTAGCCGGCCACCAGCACCCAGGTGGACTGGATGAGCAGGTAGACCGCCAGCGCGGCGAACGCCCCACCGATCAAGCGCAGGGCCCGGCGCGTACGGGCCTCACCGGTCCCCGACAGCTCCCAGATCACTACGGTCGATGCGCCGATCTCGATGAGAGAGTCCAGCCCGAACCCGGCGAGTGCGACCGATCGGGCCGACCATGCGGCGACTCCGAGCACGACAATGCCGATCACGTTCCAGCACAGCGTGGCGTACTCCAGAGCGAAGCCACGGCGAAGCAATGCGGCGCGAGCCGAGTCGTTCACAGCGGTCACCAGCGGATTGTCTCAGGACGGCCATGCGTCAGCGTCGGCGTCAGTGACGGCAACGGTCGGCCGCCGTGCTCTTGAGGAGCGTCGCGTGCCGAGTCCGGCGTCACCTCCGCGAGGGGCGCGTCACCGGGCGTCGGGCGCGGTGGGTCCGGAGGTCTGAGGTGTGTCGGACACCGGGCGAACGGTTCAGTCGGTGAGCGGCATCGTCATCGTCGGGTTCACCGGACGGGCGTCGGGCCGGAAACGGCTGACCGCCGTGCCCATGCAGAAGAACTCGACCGCGTGCTCGCCCCATATCCAGTCGTCCTCCGAGACTGTGACGCCGACGACGCCGTCACCGCTCACCTGCTGGCACTCGTACTGCAGGCGGGCCATCGCGAGCTCGCGGGCGTCGTAGATCGCCTGGGTGTAGATCCCGAGCTCGGTGTTCTGCCCGGCGGCCTGGAGCACCTGGCGGAACGACATGTGGGCGACGTGGTAGACGCAGGTGCCCAGCACCATGGCGCGGGGCGCCCAGCCGTGCTGGACGAGGGTCCAGAAGTCCTGACCGGACAGGTGCGACGTGAAGGGCCGGCCCGCGGGGGTGCGCAGGGCGCGGTCGCCGCGGATGGCCGTGCCGACCGCGACGAACTCCATGACGTCGGCGGACAGCGCGTACCTCCGTGACCGGATCTCGACGCCGATCACGCCGTCGGCCCCGAGGACGTCGGCTTCCGATTCCATGCGCGCCATGGCCAGCTCTCGCGCGTTGTACATGGCCTGAGTCAGGACGGGGAGCTCCTGGCTGACCTTCCACCGGGTCGGCTGCGTCCCGATGTGGTAGATGCACGTGCCCATCACGAGGCCGAGCGGCTCGAACCCCGCCTGGGTGGTGAGCACGAACTCGTTCACCGACAGGTCGGAGGTGAAACAGCGGTGGCCCTGCGTTGAGGCGGCGAGGCGGGACTGCGCGGACTCCGGCAGTGGCTGTGCCTGCTGTGACTCGGGGGTACTCACGATAGCCGAGCGTAGGGGCCCGAGATCGGCCAGTACATAGGCGGATGACTAGGACAAAGAGGTCTTTACCTTCGGGGGCCGGGCGTGGCGTCCCCGAAGGCGTCGGCTCCGGGCCCCTGCGGCTCAGGCGTCGCTGTCCTGCAGGGCGGCGGACCAGCGCTGCTCGATGCGGCCGAACTTCCAGACCGCCAGGGCCCCCACCCAGATCACCAGCAGCAGGCCGGTGACCACGAAACCCGCCGTGTTGAGGTCCAGGGCGGCGATCCAGTCCCAGAACGCCCCGTGCAGCCCGAACCGGTCCTGGGCGACCTGCAGCAGCTCGGTGCCGCCGATGACGAGGGCGAACGCCACCGAGATCCCGGTCAGGACGATGTTGTAGAAGATCTTGCGGACCGGGTTGGAGAACGCCCAGCCGTACGCGAAGTTCATGAACGTGCCGTCGATGCTGTCCCACAGCGACATGCCGGCCGCGAAGATGATCGGCAGGCAGAGGATCGCGTACCAGGGAAGCGAGCTCGCGGTCGCGGCGGAGCCGGCCAGGGCCAGCAGGCCCACCTCGGTGGCGGTGTCGAAGCCCAGCCCGAACAGGAAGCCCAGCGGGTACATCTGCCATGGCTTGGTGATCGCCCTGGTGAAGCGGCCGAGGAAGCGGTTCATGAAGCCGCGGTTGTTCAGATGTTCTTCCAGCGCCGCCTCGTCGTAGGCGCCGCCCCGCATCTCGCGGAACACCTTCAGGATCCCCAGGAGGATCACGAGGTTGATGATCGCGATGATGGCGAGGAATGTTCCGGACACGGTCGGGCCGATCGTCCCGGTGATCTGGTGCAGCCCGGAGTGCTCGTCGGAGACGCCGTTGGACAGCGCCTTGATGCCGAAGCCGAGCAGCAGACAGGCGATGAACACCACCGAGGAGTGCCCGAGCGAGAACCAGAACCCGACCGACACCGGGCGCTGGCCGTCGGACATCAGCTTGCGGGTGGTGTTGTCGATGGCGGCGAGGTGGTCCGCGTCGAACGCGTGCCGCATGCCCAGCGTGTAGGCCGTCAGCGCGATCCCGACGCCGAACATCTTGCCGTCGCCGAGGCGGTAGTGCCCCGGTACGACCAGGAACAGCAGGATCCCCCAGCCGACCACGTGCAGCAGCGCCACGAAGCCGGTCATCCCGGCGAGGCGTCCCCACTCCGCCCGCCCAAGGCGGGTGCGCGTCGCGGACTGCACCGTCGTCATGGATTCTCCTCGCTCGGGTCCGTGGCCTACCGCCATTGAATCCTTGTTGCAAAGTACTTGCAACAGTGGGGTGGCATCGAGACCACCGCCGTACGAGCGCGGCGGCTACGACCTGGAGGAGTTCCTGGAGGTCAGAGCCCTACGCTTCGGAGGGCTCTCGATTCCGGAGTGGACTCGCGGCCGGGAGTTCCGGCGCGACGCGAGGCCCCGGCCGTACGCCCGGCGGCGCCGACCTGACAGACTTTGCGCCATGCGCGTCTATCTCGGTTCCGACCACGCGGGGTACGAACTGAAGCAGCACCTGATCGGGTGGCTCGCCGAGCAGGGGCACGAGGCGGTCGACTGCGGCCCGAAGGAGTACGACGGGCAGGACGACTACCCGCCGTTCGTCATGGACGCGGCGGCACGGACCGCCGCCGACCCCGGCTCGCTCGGCGTCGTCATCGGCGGCTCCGGCAACGGCGAGGCGATCGCCGCGAACAAGGTCCCCGGCGTGCGCGCCGCGCTGGCCTGGAACGACGAGACCGCCCGGCTCGGCCGGGAGCACAACGACGCGAACGTCGTCAGCGTCGGTGCGCGGATGCACACGATCGACGAGGCCACCCGGTTCGTCGGGATCTTCGTCGACACGCCGTTCTCCGGCGAGGAGCGCCACGTCCGGCGTATCGCCATGCTGACGGCCTACGAGCAGACGGGGGAGCTTCCCCGCCTGCCGGACTGACACATCTCAGAGCCGCGCGGCGGCGCGGCGCTTGGCCAGCCGCCGCTTCTCTCCCCTCCGGGGCTTGACCGGCTCGGGCGCGGCGGCCGGAGGGCTCGGCGCCTCGTCCTCCGTACGGACGCGTGAGACATCGCGGGCCCGCATCGCCGCGTCGACCGTGAGACGCATGCCCTGTCCCATCCGCCACCTCCGAAAGATCCGATGATCTTTTAGGTCTTCCCCCCGATACCCGGCCGGAAAACACGCGCAGGGCGGACGGCCGTTCCCCGGGGGCGATGCGCGGCGCCGACGGGCGATCCAGCGGTTTTCGGACGGCCGAGACCTCGATCCGGCCCAGTGGCTCTGAGCGCGGACCAGGCGATGCTCGATACAGTGCCCGCATCATGCTTAGCCGCCTGGTCCAGCTCCTGCCGCTGAGGGTCCGTCGCTTCCTGCGCCGGATCCCCGTTCTCGTGCGGTTGTACCAGTGGCTTCAGCGCGGTCAGCTCATGCAGGACCGCAACGCCCTGATCGCCCTGGTCACCGTCACGGTGGTCATCGGGATCTCCGCGCCCGCGTCGCAGACCTGGTTCTCGCCCAGCGCGGTCGTCCTGACCGTGCTGGCCGGCGGTCTCATGCTGCGCGTCCGCAGCCTCGGCGTCCTTCTCGGCGTGGTCGCCGCCGCGCTGCTGTACGACGCGATCGCCATGGGGTTCTCGCGCGTCGGCCCGGGCGTCATCGCGACGATCATCGTCACGGCCGTCCTGGCGACGGTGCTGGCCCGCAGCCGTGAACAGCTCGGCGTGAAGGGGTTGCGCGGCGAGCAGATGCTGCTCGAGCTGCGCGACCGGCTCCGCCGCCACGGGGAGATGCCGAGTCTCCCGTCCGGCTGGGATTCGGCGGTGGTGCTGCTCCAGGCGGGCGGCTCGTCGTTCGGCGGTGACTTCTTCGTCTCGGTCTGCGACGAGCAGACGCTCGAGGTGGCGCTGGTGGACGTGTCCGGGAAGGGCGTCGACGCCGGCACCCGCGCGCTGATGCTGTCCGGCGCGTTCGGCGGGCTGCTCGGGTCGGTGGACTCGGAGCGGTTCCTGCCGGCCTGCAACGCCTACCTGCAGCGCCAGCGATGGGACGAGGGGTTCGTCACCGCCGTCCACCTCACCATCAATCTGGAGACCGGCGAGTACACCGTCGCGTCGGCCGGCCATCCGCCCGCCGTGCAGTTCAACGCGGGCAGCGGCACTTGGCGGGTCAGCTCCGCCAAGGGCGTCGTGCTCGGCGTCGTTCCCGAGATGAGCTCCGAACCCGAGCACGGCGTGCTCGGCCCGGGCGACGCGCTGCTGCTCTACACCGACGGCCTCGTCGAGGCGCCGGGACGCGACCTGGACGCCGGCATCGACCGGCTGCTCGGGGCCGTCGAGGGCCTCGTGCCCAGCGGCTTCAAAGAGGGGGCGACCGAGCTCGTCACCGAGATGGCCGCCGCCCGCGACGACGACTGCGCACTGGTCCTGATCTGGCGGAAGTGACGGCTCACAGGCCGTGTCGCCACGTCACCGCGCCCGGCACCTGGCAGGCTGCGAGTATGAGCACTGTCACACTGCAACCGGTCGATGAGAACCTGTTGCCGAGGCTGCTCGACCTGGCGGCCGTCGACACCGAGCCGCACGAGGTGATGCCGAGCCTCCCCGGAGCGCCGCGGTGGACGGACGCGCGCCGGGCCGCCTTCCGCGAATATCACCGGCCGGCGGACGGGGCGGCCTACGCGGTGCTGGTCGACGGGCAGCTCGTCGGCGCGGCGCGGATCATCCCCGCCGAGGCGCCCGGCGCCGTACAGGCGACCATCTGGCTGGGCCGCTCCGCTCGCGGGAAGGGCTACAGCACCGAAGCGTTCCGGCTGCTGATCGACGAGGCGCGGACCCACGGCGCGCACGCGATCATCGCGGAGACCCATGTCTCGAACGCCGCCGCCGTGGCGGCCCTCCGTACCCTCGGCGCCATGATCTGGGAGGACCCGGACACCGGATCGGTGCACGCCACCCTCCGCGTCGGCCAGGACTGAGGTCAGGGCTGCGCCGGTTCCGTCGTCCCCGCGTGCATCCGGGTCGCCGGGCGCTCGCGCGGCCGCGCTCCGCGTCGGGCAAGACTGAGGTCAGGGGCGCGCCGGTTCCGACGTCCCAGCCCCGATCCGGTCCGCCAGGCGCTCGCGCAGCCGCGTCAGCCGGGCGATCTCCGTATCGAGGGCGTCGAGCCGGCGCTGCGCGATCCCGAGGGGACGCGCGCAGGCTCCCGGCCCTCCGTACGGCGGGAGCGTGTCCCCCACGATCAGATCGAGGCGATCCCGGCAGTCACGTACGTCCGCGACGGTCAGCCCCACCGACAGCAGTTCGCGGATCACGCGGACCCGGGCCACGTCCCGCGGGCCGTACTCGCGCTGCCCGGTCGCGCTGCGCCGCGGCGGCGGCAGCAGGTCGTTCTGCTCGTAGAAGCGCAGTGCGCGGGGCGTCGTCCCCGCCGCTGCCGCCGCGTCGCCGATCCGCATTCGTCCTCCGCTCCTAAAGGGCCACCACGACGGTGCCCAGATGCCGCCCGGTCATTGTCTCGTGCAATGCCCGGGGTGCCTGCTCGATGCCCTCGACGCGGACGTACGGGAAGGCGATGGCGCCGGATCGCAGCCACCCGGCGAACCGGTCGATCCACTCCGGCTGCACCTCCGGGTCGCCCATAGCGCTGTACCCGCGCATCGTGATCTGCTTGAGGATCAGATGGTAGGAGTCCAGCTCCACAGGCGCCGTGGTGCCGGAGCCGTCCTTCGCCAGCTGCCCCGACAGCGCACCGACCAGCACGAACCTCGCACCCGTACGGGCCGCCGCGACCGCGGCGCGCAGGTCCTCGCCACCGACGTTGTCGAAGAGGACGTCGATGCCACCGGGCGCCGCCGCGGCCAGCTGCTCGGCCAGAGGCCCCTCCCCGCGGACGAGGGCCGCGTCGTAACCCAGCTCGGCGACCATCCGCTTAGCCTTCTCCGGCGACCCGGTGCTGCCGACCACCCGCTCGGCCCCCAGCAGCCGCGCGATCCGCCCGGCCAGCGACCCCACGGACCCGGCTCCGCCGGAGACGAACACGGTGTCGCCCGGCTCGACCTTCGCGCCCCGGGTCAGCGCGCCGTACGCGGTCCGTCCCTGCGCCAGATGCGCGACCGGATCGGGCAGCGCGTCGCCCAGAGGGGCGCAGTCCGCGGCGGCCAGGACGGCGTACTCGCGCCAGCCCAGCCAGTGGGAGACCAGGTCGCCGGGCCGCAGGCCGCTGCCGTCCGGGGCGGTGACGACCTCGCCGATCGCCGCCCCGAACAGCGTGTCCCCGGGCAGAATCGGCGGGAACGGCGTTCCCTCCACGCCGCCCCCGAGCAACGTCCGCAGCGCCGCGAACACAAGGAAGAACCGGTTCCGGACGAGCACCTCGCCGTCGCCGGGCACCGGCAGCGGCACCTCGACGACCTCGAAGTCCTCCGCCCGCGGCAGCCCGGACGGAACAGTCGCGAGGCGGACCTCACGGGACGTTTGTGTCATCAGACGCTCCTCGAACGAGTGGATGCGATAAGCCACAAGGCGCCGCGACGCTAACCCTTGACCCATACGTCAGAGGCAAGCCCGCTCGCTGTAGACAGGCAATTAGCTAATTGCCATACTTCCTTCGTGATCGACGTGGAACTGGTCAAGGCGCTGGCCAACGACAAGCGCCTGCTGATCCTGGAGTGGTTGCGGGACCCCGAGCGGCACTTCCCGGCGCAACGCGACGGCGACCTGGTGCGTGACGGCGTGTGTTCGCTGTTCATCGCCGAGAAGCTCGGAGTGAGCCAGCCGACCTGCGGCGGACACCTCAAGATCCTCAGCCAGGCCGGGCTGGTCCACGGCAAGAAGATCAAGCAGTGGGTGTTCTACCAACGCGACGAAGCCCGCATAGCGGAGGCGAAGGAGCTGTTGAGCGGTGACTGGTGACCTGCCGGCCGACGTCGCGGTGCCCGTACCGGCGCCGGACCTGTACGAGCGCCTGATCACGGATCTGGAGAGCGCCGGAGCGCGCTACCGGCTGATCGACCATGCGCCCGAAGGCCGCACCGACCTGGTCAGCGCCCTTCGCGGGCACGACGTCGCATCGGCCGCCAAGTGTCTGATCGTCATGGTCAAAATCGGCAAGAAGCAGACCCGCTACGCCCTGGCCGTGGTGCCCGGTGACGCCCGGCTGGACCTGCAGGCGGTCAGGGCACTCCTGGGCGGGACGTATGTGACCTTCGCGAGCAAGGACAAGGCGGAGGAACTGGCCGGCAGCGTGAGCGGGACCGTCCTTCCGTTCAGCTACAACCCCCGATTGGAGCTCATCGCGGATCCAGCGCTGATCGACGCGCCGGAGCTGTTCTTCAACGCCGCCCGCCTGGACCGCTCGATCGCCTTGGCCACCGACGACTACGTGCGGCTCGCCGCCCCTCGGCTGGCGCCCATCACCACGACATCGTGATCCGCCGTCCCGGCCGGCCCGCGACACCGCCCCATCGTCCCGGTCCGCAGCGCCGTAGTAATGATCGAAAAGCCGGCGTCAACGCCACCGGCGACCGTCCCCTGCTCCGGGCTCTGGTCCGATGGAGTCGGCGCTGAAGATTGATGACGTGAGCGGAGTCATCGTGCCAAGCCTGAATAGCCGCTTCCCGTTCCCTACCTGGTCGCTCCCTGCCCGGAGACGGTCCGCTGACGGTCGGCCTCGCGAGCGAGCACGGTGATCATGTCGTTGACCGCGGCGTCGCCGTGCCGCTGCTTGAGTCTGAGCAGGACGCCTTTGCGGCTGGCTTCGGCGAGCATGCCGGTGAGAGCGACGCAGGGGACCTCGCGACCGGCCGTGTAGTCCTCGTGAACGGCCTGGGCGACCTTCTGGAGATCCGCGTACGGCGCCGCTTCCAGGAGGACCATGCGCGATGCGTCTTTGAGATCCATACGCGGATCCTAGAGCGACGCCGTCGTCGGGGTCATGGATACTGCCGCCATGCCGCACCCCCGGGAGCGAGCCATCACCCACGTTACGTCGCTGGCGATCGGCGAGCCGGTAGATCCGCCGGTGCGGGTGACGTTGCACTTCCACCCTGACCGACTCGTGGCAGGGGTGCCGATCCTGGACCTTATGGCCCGTGACGGGTTGTACCGGTCGCAGTTCGAGACCGGGACCAGCAACGGGGGTCTGACGGCTCACCCTGGCGGTGATCGCTGGCGGTGGGAGAGCCGGATCTTCGCCGGGGCCTATGACGACGGGCCGGCGGCCGACCGGCCCAAGTACGGGTCGTTGAACTTCCGTCGACGCCTGGTCGGCGGCTCACCACGCTTCGGCTCGGCCTACCTGCGCCTGGCCGAGCACACTCTGGCCCGTACCACGTTCTGTTACCCGGACAGCTTCTTCCAGCCCCAGCACTTCGGCGTGGTGTCGAGACTGTCGACGCTGATCGCGTTGGCCGAGGCCGACGATAAGGACTTGCTGGACGACTACATCGAAGCCCACGTACACGGTGTGGTCGACTTCAGCCGGGACGCCGAAGCCCTGGTGCTCGACCCCTGCTATCGCGACACATCGATCGAGAAGGCGGCCCTGCGACTGCCCTGCCCGGTCGAGTGGCATGGCGGCTTCACCCTGACCACGGCGGAACTGCGCCGATATCCGGAGTACCGGGGCCCGGAGTTCGTAGACCTTGGTGCGTCTCTCGCCCAGGCTGGTCGTCTCGATCCACGAATCCTGGGCGACGCCTCTCGCACCGGCCGATATGACGAGCAAGCCCTCAAGCGTGTCTGGCATTGCGTGGCGAGATTCGGCAGCCCCGAGATGCACGCATAGCCATGTACCGCGGACGGATCGACGATCGAAGGCCCAGGTTCCGGAACCTGGGCCTTCCTGGTCGGAGCGGTGGTCGGTGACGTCGGCGTGAGGCTCAGCCCGGTGATGTCAGCGTGAAGCGGAGCGCGGCGGGGAGTGGTGCGTCGAGCCCGGGAGAAGCGACCCGTACGCCGTCCGAGGCGGCCGTGGCGCTGAGCGGGCCGCCGTCCAGGCGGGCCGCGGTGGCCGGGTCGAGCAGGCCCGGCCGGGTCTTGAGCAGCGCCTCGCCGCCCGGCGCGCCGGCGACGAACGCGTAGGCGTGCCGGTCGTCGCGGGTCCAGCGGATCCAGGGTGGGCCCTCTCCATCGGCGGTCTCGCCGCCGGGAACCGCGTCGCCGGGCTCCAGGGGCCTGGTCGCGTGGACGGCGGCGGCGTGGTGCGTCATCCAGGACGCGATGCCCTCCAGGACGGCGCGCTGCTCTGCCGGCAGGGTGCCGTCGGCCTTGGGGCCGACGTTGAGGAGCAGGTTGCCGCCGCGCGAGACCACGTCCACGAGCAGCCGCACCGCGCCCGCCGTGTCGAGCAGGTGTTCGGGGCCCTCGTTGCGGTTGTAGCCGAAGGACAGGCCGACGCCCCGGCAGTTCTCCCAGGCGGAGGCCGTCTCATTCTCGCGGCCCGCCTGGTACTCGCTGGTCAGGTAGTCGGCGTGGGTGCCGTCCCAGCGGTCGTTGACCACACCTTCCGGGACGGCGGCGTAGTAGTCGGCGAACAGGCCCGGCAGGTCGGCCATGCCCAGGTCAGGCCAGCCGATGTCGTTCCACAACACGTCCGGCCGGTAGCGGTCGATCAGGTCGCGCACCTGGCGCAGTGCGTAGGCGGCGTAGGCGGCCTCGTGGGGACGGCCGTAGTCGTCGATCAGGTCCTCGTGGCGGATCACGGCACGGCGTCCGGCGTACCAGTCGAGACCGCCGGAGTAGTACACGCCGAAGCGCAGTCCTCGGGCGCGTACGGCGTCCGCCAGGTCGGCGACCAGGTCGCGGCGCGGGCCGCGGTGGACGGTGTTGCGGGTGCGGGTGCGGGTGCCCGGCGCGTCCCACAGCGCGATGCCGTCGTGGTGCTTGGTGGTCGGCACGACGTAGCGGGCACCGGCGCGGGCGAACAGGTCCGCCCAGTCACCCGGGTCGAACGACTCGGCCCGCCACAGATCGAGGAAGTCGTCGTACGGGCGGCCCCCGTACACCGCGCGATGGTGCGCCCAGGCGGGGCTGCCCT
This sequence comes from Actinoallomurus acanthiterrae, assembly GCF_054775715.1. Lineage (NCBI taxonomy): Bacteria > Bacillati > Actinomycetota > Actinomycetes > Streptosporangiales > Thermomonosporaceae > Actinoallomurus > Actinoallomurus acanthiterrae. The sequence goes on from NZ_BAAHCO010000001.1 coordinate 3,000,505, forward strand.
CGATCTGGCTGGTGTTCCAGTACCACTCGGCGTACGGGTTGTGCGCGAACCACACCTCGGGATCGGTGGCGCCCAGCTCGCCGGTCGGCTCCGCCCAGGCGGGTACCGAGTATGCGCCCCAGTGGACGAAGACGCCGAACTTGGCATCGGTGAACCACGCCGGGACCGGCCGGCCGGTCAGGACGTGCGAGTCGTCGGTCATGGCACACCTCGGATGAGACATCGGACTACTTATCGGACACAACCCTAGAATCGGCCCACCTCACGACGCTATAGGGGACATACATCCGATCTCGGGCCTTCCGCGACCTAACCCTCCGGGTAGAAGAGGAACAGCGTGCAGCCGGTCGTCGTCTGCGGGACGTGCGAGGACCCTGCGGGCGCGTGGATGAAGGAGCCGGCGGGGTAGTCCCGCTCGCCGTCGTTGAAGACGCCGGAGACCACGAAGACCTCCTCAGGGCCGGGTTCGTGGACGTCGACGCCCTGCCAGCACGTGTTCGCGTCCATCTCCAGCACATAGGCCTTCGCGCCATTGTCGCCACTCCACAACGGGCGCAGGCGGATGCCCGGGAAGAGGTCGCGGACCGGGGCGTCCTGGACGGCGGACCACACACAGGCAGGCGCGTTCTGCTCTGTCGTCATGGGGTCAGCCTTGCGGTCGGCCGTTGCTCAGCCGAGTGTCAGGAAAGACATCATGCGTTACTTTCCTGCCATGCATCGCGTAGTGGCGCTCGTCCGCCCACCGCAATCGACCTTCGAACTCGCCTGCGCGGCCCAGGTGTTCGGGATCGAGCGGCCAGAACTGCCGACGCGGTACGCCTTCGGCGTGTGCGCGGAGCGCCCCGGCCCGGTCGCGACGCGCGCCGCGTACGACATGCTCGTGACCGACGGGCTGGACGCACTCGACCGAGCGGACACCGTGGTCGTCCCCGGCTGGCTGCCCACCGAGGAGCCCCCCTCACCCGCGGTCGTACGGGCGTTGGGCCGCGCGCATTCCCGCGGAGCGCGGATGGTCAGCATCTGCTCCGGCGCGTTCGCGCTGGCGCACGCCGGCCTGCTGGACGGACGACGGGCGACCACCCACTGGGCGCTGGCGGACGAGCTCGCCGCGCGCTTCCCGCACGTCCGGGTCGACTCGGACGTGCTGTACGTGGACGACGGTGACGTGGCCACCAGCGCGGGCGCGGGGGCCGGCATCGACCTGTGCATGCACCTGGTCCGCAGCGACCAGGGCGCCCGGTACGCCGCACATATCGTACGGACCATGGTCATGCCGCCCCACCGCGAGGGCGGGCAGCTGCAGTACTCGGCGCCGCCGCACCCCGCCCAGATCGACGGCACGCTCGCGCCGTTGTTGGAGTGGGTCACCGGGCGACTCGGCGAACCGGTGACCACCGAGAGCCTGGCCGCGTACGCGGGCGTCTCAACGCGTACCCTCGCCCGACGGTTCGCCGATCAGCTCGGCACCAGCCCGGGGAAGTGGCTGCTCGCCCAGCGGATCGCCACGGCCCGGGACCTGCTGGAGTCCTCCGACCTCCCCTTGGACGCCGTCGCCCGCCGCGTCGGGCTCTCCTCGGCCGCCAATCTCCGCAGGCGCTTCATCAACGCCCTGGGCACAACACCGGGCGCTTACCGCCGGGCGTTCCGAGCCGAGCCACGATGAAAGGCCGGGTCAGAAGCCGCGGACGCGGGTGAGGTGGATGCGGACCGGAATTGCGCCAAGTCGGGCCTGTGCCCGGCTCCACCGATGCGGCCTGGCCGAAGAACGCGGGCCGGGTCGTACGGGCGCCATCCGGCGGGTATGTCCCTGAACAGGGACTCTGTGAGGAGGCGTGACATGGCGCTGTTCGTGGCCCTCATCCTTGTCGCGGTCGCACTTGGTATCACCGGGTGGGTGGTGAAAGGCCTCTTCTTCCTGCTGATCATCGGGATCTTGGTCTTCCTTGCCGACTTGGTGTTCGGCGGAATCCGGATCGGCCGCCGCCACGGCGGCCCCCACGCCCAACACTGACTCGTTGGGCCCCGGCGAACGCGGACCGGTCAGGCCACCTCGTTCCCCTGTTCGGCCGCCCGAGCGGCCCGTCTTCGGGCCGCCTTGATCTGGCACGAACGCTCGAGAGGACTGGTTAGAGACCGCTAGGAGGCGGGCAGATCGGCGAGGATCGAGCGCAGGATCCTGGCGCGCCGCCGCTCGTCGGCGTCCTGCCAGGCGTGCCCACAAGCCGGGCAGCGCCAGTTCGGGTCATCGGGACGGACCTCGCAGCCTCGGTCGGAGGCCTCCACCAACCCCAGATCCAGCGCGCGCATCGTGGCCGATCCGGGGAAATGGAGCCCGCGGACCAGGGGCACCGGCACTTGGGCGCAGCGCGGACACGGCGGTGGTGACGGGGGCGGCGGAGGCGGAGGCAGCTTGCGGTGGGGGAGCATGAAGGCGTACGCGCGCTGCTTGGCACAGCCCCGGCACCTGCCGGTGAACAGGGAGACCAGGTGGTCGTCGGCTTCGCTGAGGTGATTGCTCCACCGGCTGCGGAACTCTCCGCACGCGCAGGTCCTGTGGGCGACGTCGGTGAGGGCGTCGATGTTGGAGTCGTGAGCCTTCTCGATCGGCGGCATCCGGAAGGCGTCGGGGCCGTCGGCGTCAGCGTCCGGGGCGTCGGCATCAGCGAAGCCGTAACGCCTCAGAAGATGCCACGGCGACGACTCGGTGATCTCCCCCGACAGACCGCATTCGATGCAGGCGCCCGGTCCGCCCTGGCCGCCGTGGCACCAGCAGCGCCCATAGCTGCCGGTTTCCGTGCTGCGGCCGGTGCCGTCACAGTCGAGGCAGGCTGCCCAACCGCGGCACTCGCGGCACAGCACCCCGTAGACCGTGCTGAGGGTGTGTCGGGGCTGCCGCAACTGCCGCCCAGTCGTGAACACCACTGGCGTCCAGCCGGTGAACGTCAGGACTCCAGGTCCGGCACCCGCATCGATGCTGGTCTTGAAGTCGTCTCGTCTGGCCTTCGCCCAGCCCGTGCCCGGCTCGCGCCCGTGCCGGGGCTCGTGAGCCTCCCACCCCGCCGCTCTGAAGGCGTCCACGACATCGTCGATGTCGGGAGAAGCCGGGCGGTCGTCCCCGCCAACAGCGACCAGGAAGAGAAAGCGATGACCGACCGGTTCGGGATCATGGAGGCGCACCGGGTCGGTCCACTGGCGGATCATCACCGGGCGGCGATCCGAGTAGAGCGTGGCACCGATCTCCAGCAGCGTGTTCCTCAGCCACACGGCCTCCTCGCAGTCGAACCCGACCTGCATGGCGCCACCTCGCCGTGCCAGGCGATACCCCTGGCCAGATATGTAGACATTCGTGTCTGAGTAAACGCTAGCTGATGCGGCTGGTGGAGCCCGCGCAGTCCTCGCCGGCGGCCTGATCTGGCACGCATCGGGCACGAACGCTCATCGGGGCCGGTGAGCAGTCGAAGGCCCAGGTCCCGGGATCCCGGATGACCTGGGCCTTCGTGGTTGGAGCGGGCGACGGGAATCGAACCCGCGTAGCCAGTTTGGAAGACTGGGGCTCTACCATTGAGCTACGCCCGCGTGCGCCGGAGAGGGGCGGACGAGCGCCCACCTCACAACGTCCCTCGCGTAGCGTACCGGTTCCCGAGACCCTCTTGTGCACGCATTCCGGGTGACCGTGTCCACGGTCCGGCGGCGGGTGTCAGCGTCGTTGCGTGTGCTTGCGGCGCCGTCGCCGGTCGCGGGCGGGTGGCCGGGTCGTGCCCTCGTCGGCGAACAGCTGGGCGAACTGCGCGGGCAGTCTCCGGAACAGCCGGGGCGTGCCGAGCGTCAGGACGTACCCCCAGAGGATCATCAGGTTGCGGCACCGGTCGTGCACCTCGGCGTCGCCGACGTTGACGATCGCCAGGACGAACAGGGTCAGCTCCCCGAGAAGGAGGAGCGCTCCCCAGCCGGCCAACCCGACCAGGCCCCAGATCGCGACGGACGCCGGCACGCGGAGGCCGGCGAGGCCCAGGCCCTCGTGTCGTGTCTCGGACAGCCACCATCCGGTCCCGCTCGCTCCGAAGACCGCGCCTGCGACGTACAGCACGCTGCGGGGCCGCCGGGGGCTCTGCCGGGCGTGCCGGTGACGCACGGGCGAGGGTGCGCCGTCTCCGCGCGGCGCCGGCGAAATTCTCTCATCCATGGTGGCCGCCGATGGTCGTACGCGGCCCGCCTGGGCCGGAAGCACCAAACCGCCGACCGGCCGGCCGCCGGTGGCGTACGGTAGGACGCGATGGCAAGCTGTGACCGCCGTGAGGCCTGCTCAATGGCGGCAGAACACGCGAAATAGCCATTTCAGAGACTCCCGCGAGCCTTGTCTGTTTCCCCAAACCGGCAGGTTCGATGGAGGAGGGGGCCGCCCGCGTCTACCGCCGGCTGCGCCAACAGTCCCCGGTCGGGAGATGGGGGCGGCCCTGATGCCTTTCTGTTGTACGGCGTCCGCGGACGCCGGTGACGTTCTTCGCCCGCCGTCGTCTCGGCGAGTGGAAACCCGCCGTGGCCGCCGACGAAAAAATGATCTAGAGCGTCCTCGGGACGCCGTTCTTCATTACTCCCGGTGACGTCCGAGAGGCGCTGAATCCCCGTCGGCGACGGGCCTCCGGGCCTCCCGAACGTGTGACATGTGCAATAGAGTAGCTGATCAGAGCCGCATTGCGGCCATGCATGACGCATTAATTGATCGCACTATTAATAAGATCACTTTTCGCACTGAGACGATTACTGACCGTGAATATCGGCTGGTCGCAATCCGGGCGAACCGTCTCAGTGGAGAGGTGGAGGCGTCACGGAAAGCCGCTAGGGCGCATTCCTGAATTAGCGCTATATCCGAATTAAGGGGATATTTTCCGGGTCGCTCGGCGCGTCGCGGCGCGCCACGCTCCCGGCGCGCTCCGGATCGAGCCCGGCGTGTTTCGCGGCCGTCACCGTACGTGAGAAGCGTCCGGCAGCCGGGAACGGCCGCTTTTCGGTACACTCGATGACTCACGGGCTGTAGCGCAGCTTGGTAGCGCACTGCGTTTGGGTCGCAGGGGTCGGGAGTTCGAATCTCCCCAGCCCGACATTCCGTTCGCGTCAGACAGAACCCCCGGGGCCGAGCCCCGGGGGTTCTGCCTTGCGCCTGCTCACCTGCCGTAGACGCCGACGAGGGTGCCGGCCGCGATCACCTTGTCCTCGAGCGCCTCGTCCAGATCACCGGCCGAGAACCCCTCCGGCAGGCCGGACGGCTCGGCCAGGGCTCGCAGCCCGAAGAAGTACCGGTGCGGCGGGTCACCGGGAGGCGGATGCGGACCGCCGTACCCGAGGCGTCCGTAGTCGTTGCGTCCCCGGATCGCCTCGGGCGGCACGTCGCCCGCCTCCAGTCCCTCGGTCTCCGGCGGGATGGCCGCGAGCAGCCAGTGGACGAACGTGCCGACCGGGGCATCGGGGTCCTCGCAGGTGAGGACGAGTTCGACGGCCTCCTCGGGCACCTCCGACCACCGGAGCGGCGGAGACACGTCCCCGGCCTCGTGAGAGTGCTCCTTCGGGACCTTCGCGTGGTCGTCGAACGCGGGGCTTCGTAGCGTGATCTCATCCATGGGGGCGTCCTGCCCGCTCCAAGCCGTGACCCACCGCGTACGAGCGGCCGATTCTCCCGGGAACTCCCGGGCTTCGAGCGTCGGGCGACGGGGAATCGCTACAGACGGAATCGCGGAAGATGCGACGTCATGACGAGAATCGGGGGATCTCTAATGGCTCACTGTGATGTCTGCGGCAATGAGTACGACAAGGCGTTCACCGTCATCACGGCGGACGGGGTCTCACGGATGTTCGACAGCATCGAGTGCGCCGCCCACGCGATCGCTCCGGTCTGCGCCCACTGCGGATGCCGGGTTCTCGGGCACGGCGCCGAGGCGGACGACCGGATCTTCTGTGGCGCGGCGTGTGCCCGTGCGGTCGGCGTCGAGCACGCCCGGGCCTGAAGCCTTCAGTGCCTTTCACTCGAAGAACCGAACCTCAAAGGTGCCGCCCGCTCGAAGCGCAGACCACGTCCAGGCCCGAGCCGGCCTCCGTCAGGCCGCCTCGGGCAGGCGGCGCCCGGAGATGAGTTCCGGCCTGATGGCGATGTAGTAGTCGTGCTCGTTCGGCGTCCAGGTGCGGAGCGGAAGGTCGCGCAGGTGCGAGATCTCGCCGTTCTCCGACACGACGCGCGCGTGCCCGACGATCACCACCGACCAGCCGGTGTGGATGGCAGGGTCGAATTCGTCGACCTCGAACGCCACTACGGCGTTGCGGGCCGCCGCGGCCAGTTTGGACCCGGACGACGTCCGGATGACCACCTCGCCGCGGGCGACGACGAAGTTGACCGGCTGGATCGCCGGCAGCGCACGGTCCGTGAACACGATCCGGCCGAGAGGCGCCGCGGAGATCAATCGGCGGCACTCCTCTTCTGACAGGATCTCCAGGCCTCCGGAGTCGTACACGGCCGCCGTCCTAACAGGATCCAGGGTCCAGGGGTGCTAGGTGCCTTCACCTACGACGCTAACGACAACGGACGCGGGCGCGGCGGGGGCGAAGATCCTCGGATCCTGGGACCAAGGTCCCTGCGATCACGGACCACCGGCCCGCTGCGGCACGTCAGCCGGCGTTGACGACGGGGATCTTCGTGTTACAAGCTCTGCGAACCATTCCGAGTCGGATGGCACGCGGGAGGGGCGGCGGTCCCGGGGCGAACCGCTCGCGCACCGCCCGACGCTCCGGAGGAGGCCCCTGTGTTCGTCGGGATCGATGTGGGCACGTCCGTCGTCAAGGCTTCCGCGTTCGACGAGGACGGCACCGTGACCTCGGTGGTGTCCGAACCGACGCGTCTGGACGTCCGCGACGGGCGCGTCGAACAGGACGTCGACGAGGTGTACGACGCGGTCGGCACGGTCCTGGGCGCGCTGACCGCCGACGCCGTGCCTGCGTTCGTCGGCCTCACCGGCCAGGGGGACGGGGTCTGGCTCGTCGACGAGCACGCCCGCCCCGTACGCCGGGCCCTGTCCTGGATGGACGGGCGGGCCGTCGACGTCGTCGCGGAGTGGACGGCCGACGGGATCGCCGAGAAGGTCTTCCGGCGCACCGGGAACACGATGTTCCCCGGCTGCCCCGCGCCCGCCCTGGCCTGGCTCGACCGCCACGAGCCGGAGGCGCTGGACGCCGCCGCCACCGCCGGCTACTGCAAGGACGTCGTCTTCCAGCGCTTCACGGGCGTACGGGCGACGGACGTCTCCGACGCCTCTGTGCCGTTCCTCGACCCGCGGACCCGGACGTACGACGAGGGCGCGATCGCCGCGTGCGGGCTCGGCCACCGGCGGGACCTGCTCGCGCCGATCGGCGATCCGCTGCCGGTGGGGGAGAGCGCCGCCTTCGGCCTGCGCCCGGGCACCCCGGTCGCCGGCGGCCCGTTCGACCTGCCGGCCTGCGCGATCGGCGCCGGCGTCACCGAACACGGCGACGGCCTGCTCATCATCGGGACGACGCTCGCCTGCCAGGTCGTGGTCGACTCACTGGACCTGTCCGGGGATCCGACCGGGTTCCACCTGGCGATGCCCGCGCCCGGCCGGTGGCTGCGCGCCATGCCCGCGATGGTGGGCACCGCCGCGCTGGACTGGGTCCTGGCGACGACCGGGGTCCGCCACGATGAGGTGTCCGACCTGCTCGGGCAGTCCCCGCCCGGCGCGCACGGCGTCGGCGTGCTGCCGTACTTCGCGCCGTCGGGGGAGCGCGCGCCGTTCGTCGAGCCGCGGGCGCGGGCCGAACTGTCCGGAATCAGCCTGGAGACCACCCGCGCGGACCTCGTCCGGGCGACCTGTGAGGGCATCGCGTACGCCGCGCGGCACTGCCTGGAGGCCGCGGGGCTCACCGGCGACCTCGCGGTGTGCGGCGGCGGCACGAAGAGCGACGCGTGGCTGCGGCTGTTCGCCGACGTCCTCGGCCGCCCGCTGCGCATCGCCGGAGGCGAGGTCGGGGCGCGCGGCGCCGTGCTGGCCGCCGCCGACCGCTTCGGCGTCGGGCTGGACGTCGCCGCCTGGACCCGGCCCACGGGCGTCCGTGAACCCGACCCCGGCCGTTCCGCGTTCTACGCCGAGGGCTACGCGGCCTACCTGGAGCGGGTGTCGGAGGCCCGCGAGCGCTGGGCGGGCCGAGGAGACAGGCCTACGACCCGCCGCAGGTCCGCTTGAGCTCGGTGGTGGCGCTGATCAGCTCGGAGGAGTCGACGCCGGAGCCGGTGCCGTCGGCCGCCGCTCGTACCTGCCCACCGAGCCGGTCGAGGGCGCCGGCCGCTTTGTCCGCGGACTTCTTCAGCTTGCCGTCGGTGCTCGCGGCCTGGTGGCGGAGGGTCGCGGCGCCGGAGGTGTACGCCTGCGCGACGCGGGCCGGATTATCGACCTGGCCCATCGCCTGCTGCCTGATGTCGGCGAGCGTCCTCTCCAGCCGGCCGCACGCCTTCTTGTCCACGCCGCCGCAACCGGCGGTGGTCAGGGCCAGCACTGCGATCAGGCATGCGCCGACGACCCGCGTCTCGAGCATCGGAGCATCATGGCATGACATTTGCCAATCCGTGGCTGATCCCTGGACTCCACGGTGGAGATCCCCGAGCTGAACGCCTCGAAGACGGCCCGTCGTGCTTCCGGCAGAAGCGCCCTTTCGCAATACTTGGGCCCGCATTGCCGCCCCGACTGTCCGCAGACGTGCTCGAACGCCATAGACTTGGCGCGCGAAGGCGCGCGGTGCCCGCATTCGGCGTGCCCGCGTCCGGCTGGAGAGAACGCAGCCGCCCACGACATCCAACGTGAAATCCGTGCCGCGGCCGGATCAAGGAGACCGCCCCAGTGAAGACCGATGTTGAGGAGCTGAGCCCGACCCGGGTCAAGCTCACCGTCGAGGTGCCTTTCGACGAGCTGAAGCCCAACCTCGACAAGGCGTACAAGGAGCTCTCGCAGCAGGTTCGCCTGAAGGGCTTCCGCCCGGGCAAGGTGCCGGCTCGCCTGATCGACCAGTACGTCGGGCGAGGCGCGGTCCTGCAGGAGGCGGTCAACGACGCGCTGCCGGACCTGTACGGCCGCGCGGTCCAGGAGAGCGAGGTCTTCGCCCTCGGCCAGCCCGACGTGGAGATCACCGAGCTGGAGGACAACGCGCAGTTCGCGTTCACCGCCGAGGTCGACATCCGGCCGAAGTTCGAGGTGCCGGAGTACGACGGCCTGGAGATCACCGTCGACTCGGTCGACGTGACCGAAGAGGAGATCGACGAGACGATCTCCAACCTCCGTGAGCGGTTCGCGACGTTGACGAACGCCGACCGTCCCGCGCAGGAGGGTGACTTCGCCTCCATCGACCTCGCCGCGAAGATCGACGGCGAGGACGTCGAGGACGCCCGGACCAGCGGCTACTCGTACGAGGTCGGCAGCAACTCCTCGATCGACGGGCTGGACGAGCAGCTGACCGGCATGAACGCCGAGGAGTCGAAGACCTTCACCTCCACCCTGGTCGGCGGCGAGCGCGCCGGCGAGGAGGCCGAGGTCACGGTCACCGTGCAGAGCGTGAAGATCAAGGAGCTGCCCGAGCTCGACGACGAGTTCGCCCAGCTCGCCAGCGAGTTCGACACGATCGATGAGCTCCGTGCGGACGTCCGCAAGCGCCTGGAGGGCCAGAAGCGCGCCCAGCAGCTCGGCCAGGCGCGCGACAAGGCGCTCGAGGCGCTCATGGACAAGATCGACATCCCGCTCCCGGACAGCGTGATCGAGGCCGAGATCGAGCGCCGCAACGAGCAGCTCGACCAGCAGCTGCAGATGTACGGCCTGGACCGGGAGAAGTACCTCGAGCAGCAGGAGCAGAGCGCCGAGGAGTACGACGAGGAGCTCGCGAAGGACGCCCGTGACGCGGTCAAGGGCGGCTTCATCCTCGACCAGCTCGCCCTCCAGGAGGAGCTGACCGTCGAGAACGAGGAGCTCACCGAGTACGTCGTCTCCAACGCCCTGCAGATGGGCGTGCAGCCCGACGTCCTGGCCCGGCACCTGACCGAGAACAACCAGATCCCGGCCGTCGTGTCCGAGGTCCTGCGCAGCAAGGCCCTCAACCTCGTCGTCGAGCACGTCAAGGCCGCCGACGAGAACGGCAACGAGGTCGACCTGGCGGCGCTGCAGCGCCAGCTCTCCGGCGAGACCGAGGACGACGCCGAGGCCGAGAGCGCGGAGGCCGTCGAGGCCGCCGCCGACGAGGCCGGTGAGAAGGCCGAGTCGGAAAGCGAGAAGACGGACGCCTGATCGGTCCGAATCCCTGGACGGGCCGGTGCCATGGGCACCGGCCCGTCCGTATTCCCGTAACCGGCCTCCACGCCGACAGCGAACAAGCCACCCTCGCGGCTTAAGCCCCCGCTCCAGCGCGTTAATGTCGCAATCAACCGACCACGAACAACGAACCGGAGCAGGTGACGCAGTGACCACGCCTCCGACCTTCGACCGTCCGGCGCGCGTAGATGCGCGTACGGCCGAGGCGCCCCTTCTGCCGTTGGGAGACCAGCTTTATCAGCGGCTGCTGCGCGAGCGCATTGTCTTCCTCGGTCAGCAGGTCGACGACGACATCTCCAACCGCATCTGCTCGGAGCTGCTGCTGCTGGCGGCCGAGGATTCCCGGCGCGACATCTACCTTTACGTCAACTCGCCGGGCGGCTCGGTGACCGCCGGCATGGCGATCTACGACATGATGCAGTACGTCCCGAACGACGTCGCGACGGTCGGCATGGGCCTGGCCGCCTCGATGGGGCAGTTCCTGCTCTGCGCCGGCACGGCGGGCAAGCGCTACGCCCTGCCGCACGCGCGGATCATGATGCACCAGCCGTCGGGCGGCATCGGCGGTACGGCCGCCGACATCAGGATCCAGGCCGAGCAGATGCTGTACGTGAAGACGACGCTCGCCGAGCGCATCGCCTTCCACACCGGTCAGCCGATCGAGCAGATCCAGACCGACTCCGACCGCGACCGCTGGTTCACCGCGGAAGAGGCGAAGGACTACGGCTTCATCGACCACGTCGTGCACAACGCCAACCAGGTCGCCTCGGAAGGCGCGGTGTCATGACTTTCGACCCGAGGGGACTGAACACCGTGAGCCAGGAGATCCGGGCGGGCCTGCAGCCCGCGGAGAGCCGCTACATCATCCCGTCCTTCGTCGAGCGCACCACGTACGGCGTCAAGGAGATGAATCCGTACAACAAGCTCTTCGAGGAGCGGATCATCTTCCTGGGCGTGCAGATCGACGACGCCTCGGCCAACGACGTGATGGCGCAGCTGTTCACGCTCGAGTCGATCGACCCCGAGCGTGACATCAGCATCTACATCAACTCCCCGGGTGGCTCGTATACCGCCATGACGGCGATCTACGACACGATGCAGTTCGTCCGGTGCGACATCCAGACGGTCTGCATCGGCCAGGCCGCGTCGGCGGCGGCGGTGCTGCTGGCGGCCGGGACTCCCGGCAAGCGCGCCGCGCTGCCGCACTCGCGGATCCTGATCCACCAGCCGGCCACCGAGGGCGGCTACGGCCAGGCGAGCGACATCGAGATCCAGGCGAACGAGATCCTCCGGATCCGCGAGGAGATGGAGACCATTCTGGCCAAGCACAGCGGCCAGGACGTGGAGAAGGTTCGCCGCGACATCGAGCGCGACCGCTTCCTGACCGCCGCGGAGGCCAAGGAGTACGGTCTGGTCGATGACATCATCGCCAGCCGCAAGAAGCGCGCTTCCGAGGTAGTGTCGTCATAAGCGGACCTGTGGGTGATCCGACGGTGTCCGCCAGATCGACCATGCCAGAGGGCTCACTCACGGTCCAGGAGACGGTAACGTCGAGACACAACGTCGAGAGCCTCAGCACGCTCCCTCGCCCCGCTCTCAGCGGGTGAGCGGCCCCACGAAAAGGAGACAGGGTGGCACGCATCGGCGACGGTGGTGACCTGCTCAAGTGCTCGTTCTGTGGCAAGAGCCAGAAGCAGGTCAAGAAGCTCATCGCGGGTCCGGGCGTGTACATCTGCGACGAGTGCATCGATCTTTGTAACGAGATCATCGAGGAGGAGCTCTCCGAGTCCTCCGATCTCAAGTGGGACAACCTGCCGAAGCCACGGGAGATCTTCGAGTTCCTGGACTCGTACGTGATCGGGCAGGACAAGGCGAAAAAGGCCCTGTCCGTGGCGGTGTACAACCACTACAAGCGGATCCAGTCGGGCAGCGGCGGCAGGGACGAGGGCGTAGAGCTCGCCAAGTCGAACATCCTGCTGCTGGGCCCGACCGGTTCCGGAAAGACGCTCCTCGCGCAGACGCTCGCCAAACTGCTCAATGTTCCGTTCGCCATCGCCGACGCGACCGCCCTGACAGAGGCCGGTTACGTCGGGGAGGACGTCGAGAACATCCTGCTGAAGCTGATCCAGGCCGCCGACTACGACGTCAAGAAGGCCGAGACCGGCATCATCTACATCGACGAGGTGGACAAGGTCGCTCGCAAGAGCGAGAACCCCTCGATCACGCGGGACGTCTCGGGGGAGGGCGTCCAGCAGGCGTTGCTGAAGATCCTGGAGGGCACGACCGCGAGCGTTCCGCCGCAGGGCGGCCGCAAGCATCCCCACCAGGAGTTCATCCAGATCGACACGACGAACGTGCTGTTCATCTGCGGCGGCGCGTTCGCCGGCCTGGAGAAGATCGTCGAGCAGCGCGTCGGCAAGCAGGGCATCGGGTTCAACGCGGTCCTGCGCACCAAGGACGACGGTGACGACACCGCCGACCTGTTCGCCGACGTCATGCCCGAGGACCTCCTCAAGTTCGGCATGATCCCCGAGTTCGTCGGCCGGCTGCCGGTGATCACGAGCGTGCACAACCTCGACCGTGAGGCGCTGATCAGCATTCTCACCGAGCCGCGCAACGCCCTGGTCAAGCAGTACCACCGGCTGTTCGAGCTCGACGGGGTCGACCTGGAGTTCACCGACGACGCCCTCGAGGCCATCGCCGACCAGGCGATCCTGCGCGGCACCGGCGCCCGTGGCCTGCGCGCCATCATGGAGGAGGTCCTCCTCTCCGTGATGTACGAGGTGCCGAGCCGCGCCGACGTCGCCCGCGTCGTGATCACCCGCGAGGCGGTCCTCGAGCACGTCAACCCGACGCTGGTCCCGCGCGAGCGTGCCAAGCGCGAGCCGCGCGAGAAGTCGGCCTGATCGGGCTCACCGGCGGCCGGGCACGCCCCGCGCCCTGGTGACTGCAGCAAGGCCCGACCGCCTCTCCGTCTTGCGGAGAGGCGGCCTCGGACCGTACCCGTGCCGCGAGGGGCTGCCGCGCGTCATGCTGAAAGATCCGGATCTGCGGGGTGCGGCCACAGGACCGCCCGAACGTCTCTAGACCTTTTCCTCGTGACTTCGCGTGCTGACCTGCCGACTCAATACACCCCGGCCGACGTCGAGGGGCGACTTTGCGAACGCTGGATCGACGGCGGCCAATTCACCCCGGACGCCGTACCCGGCAAGCCGCATTTCTCGATCGTCATCCCGCCGCCGAACGTCACGGGTTCGCTGCACGTCGGCCACGCGCTGGACCACTCGATCCAGGACGCGCTGATCCGCTGGCAGCGGATGCGGGGCGTCGCGACGTTGTGGCTGCCCGGCATGGACCATCAACTGGTGCCCGAGCTGCCTAACGGCGCTCTCCGACATCGAGGTCGAGCACTCGGACGACGAGGGCGAGCTCGTCTCCATCCGCTACGGCGAGGGCGACGCGTCGATCGTCGTCGCGACCACGCGCGCCGAGACCATGCTCGGCGACACCGCTGTGGCCGTGCACCCCGACGACGAGCGCTACGCCCACCTGGTCGGCACCGAGATCGAACTCCCGCTGAACGGCCGCCGCATCCCGATCGTCGCCGACGCGCACGTCGACCCGGCGTTCGGCACCGGCGCCGTCAAGGTGACGCCCGCCCACGACCCGAACGACTTCGAGATCGGCCGCCGGCACGACCTGCCCTCCATCACGGTGATGGACGAGCGCGGTGTGATCACCGCGCACGGCCCGTTCCTGGGACTGGACCGGCTCGAGGCGCGCCCGGCGGTCGTCGCCGCGCTCCGCGAGCAGGGCCGGATCGTCGCCGAGAGGCGCCCGTACGTCCACGCGGTCGGCCACCGCTCGCGCTGCAAGACGGTGGTCGAGCCACGGGTGTCGCTGCAGTGGTTCGTCAAGGTCGCGCCGCTGGCCAAGGCCGCCGGCGACGCCGTCCGCGACGGCCGGGTCCGGATCGTGCCGGAGGAGATGGCCCCGCGCTACTTCGAGTGGGTCGACAACATGCACGACTGGTGCATCAGCCGCCAGCTGTGGTGGGGCCACCGCATCCCGGTCTGGTACGGCCCCGACGGCGAGACGATCTGCGTCGGACCCGGCGAGGAGGCGCCGGCGGGCTGGACGCAGGACACCGACGTGCTCGACACGTGGTTCTCTTCGGGGCTGTGGCCGTTCTCCACGCTGGGCTGGCCCGACGACACCCCCGAGCTGCGAGCGTTCTACCCGACGTCCGTGCTGGTCACCGGGTACGACATCCTGTTCTTCTGGGTCGCCCGGATGATGATGTTCGGCCTGTACGCCATGGACGGCGTCGAGCCGTTCAAGGTCATCGCGCTGCACGGCATGGTGCGTGACCAGTACGGCAAGAAGATGTCCAAGTCGTTCGGCAACGTCGTCGACCCGCTCGGCTGGATCGACCGGTACGGCGCGGACGCGACCCGCTTCACGCTCCTGCGCGGCGCCAACCCCGGCAGCGACGTCGCGGTCAGCGAGGAGTGGGCGCAGGGCTCCCGCAACTTCTGCAACAGGCTCTGGAACGCCACCCGGTTCGCCCTCATCAACGGCGCGACCAGCCCGGCCGGCGGCGTCGGCGTGGTCGGCGAGGGACTGCCCGCGGACCTGACGGTCGCCGACCGCTGGATCGTCTCCCGCCTCTCGTCGGTGGTCTCCGACGTGGAGGCGCACTTCGAGCGGTTCGAGTTCGCCAAGGCGTGCGAGACGCTGTACCACTTCGCCTGGGACGAGTTCTGCGACTGGTACGTCGAGCTGTCCAAGGTGCCGGGGATGAGCACCGACGCCTCCGCCGTCCTCGGGCACGTGCTCGACGTCCTGCTGCGCCTCCTGCACTCGCTGACGCCCTTCGTCACCGAGAAGCTGTGGACGGCCCTGACCGGCGGCGAGACGATCGCCGCGGCGTCCTGGCCGCGGCCCGGCACGTTCTCCGACCCCGGTGCCGAGGCGGAGATCGCCGGGTTCCAGCGGCTCGTCACCGAGGTCCGCCGCTTCCGCGCCGACCAGGGCCTCAAGCCGGGCCAGCGGGTCGCGGCCGCGCTGGAGGGCATCGACCCCGCGTACGAGGAGGCGGCCCGGACCCTCCTGCGCCTCACGCCCCCGGAGGACGGCTTCAGCCCGACGGCGTCCCTGCCCGTCGACGGTGTCACCGTCCGCCTGGACACCCCGCGGCGTGATCGACGTCGCGGCGGAGCGCGCACGCCTGGAGAAGGATCTCGCGGCGGCCCGCAAGGAGATCGCCCAGGCCGAGGGGAAGCTCGGCAACGAGCAGTTCATGGCGAAGGCACCGGAGAAGGTCGTCGCCAAGACCCACAGCCGCCTCAAGCAGGCCCGCGCCGACGTGACCCGACTCGAGGCCCAGCTGGCCGCTCTGCCGTCCGCCTGAACGCCCTGCGGGCCCTTCGCGGCCCGCTCACACCGCGCCGAGGCCGGCTCACCCTGACCGCCAGGTCGGGATGAGCCGGCCTCATCCGCGTGTCGCCTCGGGCGACGGCCTGAGCCTGACCACCGGCCGCGGCGAGACCGTGGCGCTGCCGGCACCGAACGGCGCCGGGAAGTCCACCACCATCAACAGACTGCTCGGGTTGCGCCTGGCCGTGGACTGACGTCCCGGGGCGTGGCCTCCGGTGGCGGTCCGGTCTCGGGGTGAGATCTCAGCCGGCGTCGGTCGGTGAAGTACGCGGCGGGGTTCGTCGGTGACCTTGTTGTCCATCCACAGGCTCATGCCATAGCCGAGCGGGTGGTCGGGGTAGAGCGCCGGCAGGTCGCTCTCGGTGGAAACGAAGTCCCGTCGAACGTCCAGCGGCCGCAGTTCCTCGCCCCTGCGCAGCAGCGGCCCCCGCAGGGTCGCGGGAACGGCGGCGTCGAAGGCCTGCCAGTCGATCCGCCCTTCGTCGTCCCCGGGATCGAAGACGTCGGGGACGTCGATGAGGGGACGCAGATCGAGGTGGTGGGTGAGACGACCGCCTTCGATCACCCAGAGATCGCTCGTTGTCGACGTGGTCGATCCGGGTGCTCTCGACGCGATCCGCATCCTCAGCGTCGAAGAAGAACTACGAATGCGGGGCGAACCGTCGGTCTGGCGGAGCTGGAGTGGCGATCTACCCCGCTCGGCGGGTGTTGGAGCCACATGACACCCGGTCACATGACACCCGGCCACATGACACCCGGCCGCGTGACCGGCTGGTCGCCGGGGAGGGGGCAGATGCCACTCGCCGTCGTGCAACGGCCCGTTCTGTACGGGATGGCGGTGCCGATGATGTTTTTCGTGCCGACGGTTTCGTCTGCTGGTTACAGGGGAACAAGAGAGGCAACGAGTCTGACCTGTACTTCCATACGTGCTGGCGGCGGGATTTGACCTTGCTGCCGCAGACACGTAGAGTTCTTCTTGCCCGCAAGGGAGCGGGACGCCGAGAGGCGGCCGGCCCCGCGGAAGACACTCCACGAAGCTTCGTGACAGAGCAATCTGGTGCGAGGTGTCTTGGATGTCCAATCCGGTCGAGTACGTGACGCCATCTGGTGGCGCGGTCGCCGGGACCTTCTCAGTAACAGTTTCAGGAGTTTTCGGACTTCGGGTGCTGTGCATTGGGGAGGGGCCGAGAAGTACCCCCGAGTCGGTCGATTCGACAAAGGGAAACGGATCGGTAAGATTGAGGAAACAAGCCCCAGACGGGAGCTGGAAACAGTCTCCTAGACGGTGTGTGTCCGTTTCTTGAGAACTCAACAGTGTGCTAAAAGCCAGTGCCTTTTGGTCCTCGCTTGGCTGGGCTGATCTTTCGGGGTTGGTCTGGTCGGGTTTGGATTCCTTTGGCAAGTATGATTCTTGCCGGGATTTTCTTCAAGGTTTGGCGACTGCTCATGAGGGTGGTTGTCGTTTGGCCTTAACGGAGAGTTTGATCCTGGCTCAGGACGAACGCTGGCGGCGTGCTTAACACATGCAAGTCGAGCGGAAAGGCCCTTCGGGGTACTCGAGCGGCGAACGGGTGAGTAACACGTGAGTAACCTGCCCCTAGCTCTGGGATAAGCCCGGGAAACTGGGTCTAATACCGGATATCACACACTTTTGCATGATGGTGTGTTGAAAGTTTTTCGGCTGGGGATGGGCTCGCGGCCTATCAGCTTGTTGGTGGGGTGATGGCCTACCAAGGCGACGACGGGTAGCCGGCCTGAGAGGGCGACCGGCCACACTGGGACTGAGACACGGCCCAGACTCCTACGGGAGGCAGCAGTGGGGAATATTGCGCAATGGGCGGAAGCCTGACGCAGCGACGCCGCGTGGGGGATGAAGGCCTTCGGGTTGTAAACCTCTTTCACCACCGACGAAGCTAACGTGACGGTAGGTGGGGAAGAAGCGCCGGCTAACTACGTGCCAGCAGCCGCGGTAATACGTAGGGCGCAAGCGTTGTCCGGAATTATTGGGCGTAAAGAGCTCGTAGGCGGTCTGTCACGTCTGCCGTGAAAACCCGAGGCTTAACCTCGGGCCTGCGGTGGATACGGGCAGACTAGAGGTAGGTAGGGGAGAATGGAATTCCCGGTGTAGCGGTGAAATGCGCAGATATCGGGAGGAACACCGGTGGCGAAGGCGGTTCTCTGGGCCTTACCTGACGCTGAGGAGCGAAAGCGTGGGGAGCGAACAGGATTAGATACCCTGGTAGTCCACGCCGTAAACGTTGGGCGCTAGGTGTGGGGTCTTTCCACGGATTCCGTGCCGTAGCTAACGCATTAAGCGCCCCGCCTGGGGAGTACGGCCGCAAGGCTAAAACTCAAAGGAATTGACGGGGGCCCGCACAAGCGGCGGAGCATGTTGCTTAATTCGACGCAACGCGAAGAACCTTACCAAGGTTTGACATCACCGGAAAACTCGCAGAGATGCGGGGTCCTTTTGGGCCGGTGACAGGTGGTGCATGGCTGTCGTCAGCTCGTGTCGTGAGATGTTGGGTTAAGTCCCGCAACGAGCGCAACCCTCGTTCCATGTTGCCAGCAACACCTTCGGGTGGTTGGGGACTCATGGGAGACTGCCGGGGTCAACTCGGAGGAAGGTGGGGATGACGTCAAGTCATCATGCCCCTTATGTCTTGGGCTGCAAACATGCTACAATGGCCGGTACAGAGGGCTGCGAAACCGTGAGGTGGAGCGAATCCCTAAAAGCCGGTCTCAGTTCGGATTGGGGTCTGCAACTCGACCCCATGAAGTCGGAGTCGCTAGTAATCGCAGATCAGCAACGCTGCGGTGAATACGTTCCCGGGCCTTGTACACACCGCCCGTCACGTCACGAAAGTCGGCAACACCCGAAGCCCGTGGCCCAACCCTTGTGGGGGGAGCGGTCGAAGGTGGGGCCGGCGATTGGGACGAAGTCGTAACAAGGTAGCCGTACCGGAAGGTGCGGCTGGATCACCTCCTTTCTAAGGAGCAGTTACTGGCCGCATCCACCACTGTGGTGGGGGTGTCGGTCCAGGCGGCTTTCACTATCACGGGCGAATGTCTCGTGGGTGGGCCTGCTCACTAGTGGAGCACTGGCTATTCAGACCGGCCGGTCACGGCCGCCTGCTAGTACCGCCCGGGTTTCCTGGGAGTGGGAACGCGAGCTGGTTGGGGTCGTCTGGTTTGGGCACACTGTTGGGTCCTGAGGGAACGGGCGTTCACGCGCTTGGGCTTCTCAGGCGGGGTCCCGGGTTCCGGGGCCCTCGCACACAGGCTGATCTGGTCGCCATACCACACCGTTGTTCCTCGTTGAGGATCTGCTGGTGGTTTGGTGGTGGCTGGGGGTTGGTTCTGTCCGTGTTTTGAGAACTGCATAGTGGACGCGAGCATCTTTGTTCTTGTCGAGTGTGTTCAAGTTTTTTAGGGCACACGGTGGATGCCTTGGTACCAGGAGCCGATGAAGGACGTGGGAGCCTGCGATATGCCCCGGGGAGTTGGCAACCGAGCGTTGATCCGGGGATTTCCGAATGGGGAAACCTAGCACCTGTCATGGGGTGTTGCCTCCGTCTGAATTGATAGGGCGGTTGGTGGTAACGCGGGGAAGTGAAACATCTCAGTACCCGCAGGAAGAGAAAACAATAGTGATTCCCTGAGTAGTGGTGAGCGAAAGGGGATGAGGCTAAACCATGCGCGTGTGATAGCCGGCGGGTGTTGCGTGTGTGGGGTTGTGGGAGTGCCTTTGTTCCGGCCGCCGCTGGGACGTGGAGTCAAAAAACAACAGGATAGTCGAATGATCTGGGATGGTCGACCGTAGTCGGTGAGAGTCCGGTAGGCGAAATCTTGTTGTCTTCATTAGGTGTTTCCCGAGTAGCACGGGGCCCGTGAAATCTCGTGTGAATCTGCCAGGACCACCTGGTAAGCCTGAATACTCCCTGGTGACCGATAGCGGACTAGTACCGTGAGGGAAAGGTGAAAAGTGCCCCGGTGAGGGGTCGTGAAAGAGTACCTGAAACCGTGTGCTTACAAGCCGTCAGAGCTCCCGCATCTCTTTGGGGGTGTGGTGTGATGGCGTGCCTTTTGAAGAATGAGCCTGCGAGTTATGGTGTGTGGCGAGGTTAACCCGTGTGGGGGAGCCGTAGCGAAAGCGAGTCTGAATAGGGCGTTTTTAGTCGCATGCTGTAGACCCGAAGCGGAGTGATCTACCCATGGGCAGGTTGAAGCGCGGGTAAGACCGTGTGGAGGACCGAACCCACCAGGGTTGAAAACCTGGGGGATGACCTGTGGGTAGGGGTGAAAGGCCAATCAAACTCCGTGATAGCTGGTTCTCCCCGAAATGCATTTAGGTGCAGCGTTGCGTGTTTCTTGCCGGAGGTAGAGCTACTGGATGGCCTAGGGGGCCGACAAGCTTACTGAAGTCAGCCAAACTCCGAATGCCGGTAAGTGAAGCGTGGCAGTGAGACTGCGGGCGATAAGGTTCGTAGTCGAGAGGGAAACAGCCCAGATCACCGGCTAAGGCCCCTAAGCGTGTGCTAAGTGGTAAAGGATGTGGAGTTGCCGTGACAACCAGGAGGTTGGCTTAGAAGCAGCCACCCTTGAAAGAGTGCGTAATAGCTCACTGGTCAAGTGATTCCGCGCCGACAATGTAGCGGGGCTCAAGCACACCGCCGAAGCCGTGGCATCCCAGCGATACCCAGGCACCGTAAGGTGTCCAGGGGTTGGGATGGGTAGGGGAGCGTCGTGTGGGCTGTGAAGCGGCAGCGTGAGCTAGTCGTGGAGACCACACGAGTGAGAATGCAGGCATGAGTAGCGAATGAGGGGTGAGAAACCCCTCCGCCGGATGACCAAGGGTTCCTGGGGCAGGCTAATCCGCCCAGGGTAAGTCGGGACCTAAGGCGAGGCCGCGAGGCGTAGTCGATGGACAACGGGTTGATATTCCCGTACCCGCTGACACGCGCCCATGCTGAACCCACTGACACTAACCGTTCCAATCGTTGCTTGGTTCCTTCGGGGACCTTGTGACGGGCGGCCGGGACCTGAGGTGGTAGTAGGCAAGTGATGGGGTGACGCAGGAGGGTAGCTCAGCCCAGGCGATGGTTGTTCCTGGGGTAAACATGTAGGGCGTGTCATAGGTAAATCCGTGGCACATGTGCCTGAGATGTGATGCCGAGCCGATTTAGGCGAAGTGAGTGATCCCATGCTGTCGAGAAAAGCCTCTAGCGAGTGTGTCGGCGGCCCGTACCCTAAACCGACTCAGGTGGTCAGGTAGAGAATACCGAGGCGATCGGGTGAACTGTGGTTAAGGAACTCGGCAAATTGCCCCCGTAACTTTGGGAGAAGGGGGGCCCCTGCTGGTGACCGAACTGGCTTCGTGAGCTGGTGGGGGTCGCAGATACCAGGGGGAAGCGACTGTTTACTAAAAACACAGGTCCGTGCGAAGTCGTAAGACGCTGTATACGGACTGACGCCTGCCCGGTGCCGGAACGTTAAGGGGACCGGTTAGTCCTTCGGGGCGAAGCTGAGAACCTAAGCGCCGGTAAACGGCGGTGGTAACTATAACCATCCTAAGGTAGCGAAATTCCTTGTCGGGTAAGTTCCGACCTGCACGAATGGCGTAACGACTTCCCCACTGTCTCAACCACAGGCCCGGTGAAATTGCACTACGAGTAAAGATGCTCGTTACGCGCAGCAGGACGGAAAGACCCCGGGACCTTCACTATAGCTTGGCATTGGCGTTTGGAGCGTCTTGTGTAGGATAGGTGGGAGACTGTGAAGCCATCACGCCAGTGGTGGTGGAGTCGTTGGTGAAATACCACTCTGGTCGTTTCGAGCGTCTAACCCGCGCCCGTGTATCCGGGTGGGGGACAGTGCCTGGTGGGTAGTTTAACTGGGGCGGTTGCCTCCCAAAGAGTAACGGAGGCGCCCAAAGGTTCCCTCAGCCTGGTTGGCAATCAGGTGTCGAGTGCAAGGGCACAAGGGAGCTTGACTGTGAGACAGACATGTCGAGCAGGTGCGAAAGCAGGGCCTAGTGATCCGGCACCACCGTGTGGATGGGGTGTCGCTCAACGGCTAAAAGGTACCCCGGGGATAACAGGCTGATCTTGCCCAAGAGTCCATATCGACGGCAAGGTTTGGCACCTCGATGTCGGCTCGTCGCATCCTGGGGCTGGAGTAGGTCCCAAGGGTTGGGCTGTTCGCCCATTAAAGCGGCACGCGAGCTGGGTTTAGAACGTCGCGAGACAGTTCGGTCCCTATCCGCTGTGCGCGCAGGAGACTTGCGAGGGTCTGTCCCTAGTACGAGAGGACCGGGACGGACGAACCTCTGGTGTGCCAGTTGTACCGCCAGGTGCATGGCTGGTTGGCTACGTTCGGTCGGGATAACCGCTGAAAGCATCTAAGCGGGAAGCCTTCCTCTAGATGAGGTCTCCCAACCCTTTGTGGTTGTAAGGCCCCCAGCTAGACGACTGGGTTGATAGGCCGGAGATGGAAGCACCGCAAGGTGTGGAGTTGACCGGTACTAATAGGCCGAGTGGCTTGACACACACTTTCGTTCAAGAGCTGCGTTAAGCAAGAGATGTTCGCGTTCACTATGCGGTTCCCGGGACACGGCCGGGAACATCCCCCGGAATCCCGTAAGGCGTTTCGGTGGTTTTGGCGAAGGGGAAACACCCGGTCCCATTCCGAACCCGGAAGTTAAGCCCTTCAGCGCCGATGGTACTGCACTGGAGACGGTGTGGGAGAGTAGGACACCGCCGGACATTCACATATATCAGGAAAGCCCGCCAGGCCACACGCCGGCGGGCTTTCCTGCGTTTCCGGACCTTTTCCGCGGCAACGGATAGGGGAACTGGTGACCGAGGAGTCCTCGGCCGGTGATGTCACCGGTTGGTTGGCCCGGAATGCCGTGCCGCTACGCGGCCTTGTCGCCGGCGCCCCCACGACGGACCTTCAGCCCCTGACAGACGTCCTTCAGGACGTGCGCGTGGTCGGACTCGGCGAGGCCACCCACGGGACCCGGGAGTTCTTTCAGCTCAAGCACCGCCTGCTGGAGTTCCTGGTCACCGAGCTGGGGTTCTCGGTGTTCGCCATGGAGGCGAGCGCGTCCGCCGGGCCGGCCGTCGACGCCTACGTCCGTCAC
Source organism: Actinoallomurus acanthiterrae (assembly GCF_054775715.1). Classification (NCBI taxonomy): domain Bacteria; kingdom Bacillati; phylum Actinomycetota; class Actinomycetes; order Streptosporangiales; family Thermomonosporaceae; genus Actinoallomurus; species Actinoallomurus acanthiterrae. Next base: position 3,023,434 of record NZ_BAAHCO010000001.1, read on the forward strand.
GGCGTAGGGAACGCCGCGGAGGTGCTCACGGGGCTCGGCTTCTGGACGTGGCGCACCGAGGAGGTGCTCGCCATGATCGAGTGGATGCGCGCCTACAACCAGGGTCGGCCGGAGAACGACAAGGTCGGCTTCGTGGGGATCGACCCACAGCAGTGCGGTGCCTCCATCAAGGTCCTCGGGGCGTTCCTGCGCGACACGGCCCCGGAGCGTGCCGCCGCCCTGCGCGCCGCGCTCGGCGTCCTCGGCAGGGCCTATCCCGGATCGCACCCCGATCCGGAACGACGCCTCGTACGCGAGGCCGAGGACCTCCTTGAGTTCGTCCGCACGCAGGACCCCGGCGCCACCGAGGCGATGCGGCACGCCGCCATCCTCGTGAGGGCCGCCGACCTGGTGACCCGCGTACGGCGGCATGCGGATCCGGAACAGACGGTCTTCGCCGCGCGTGACCGGTACATGGCCGACGCGGTGGGGGCCCTGCTGGACGACCCGTCCGTACGGGTCGCGCTGTGGGCGCACAACGGACACGTCGCGAAGCGCCGCTTCGCCGGCGGGGTGCCGACGATGGGGAGTCACCTGCGCGCGCGGTACGGCGACGCGTACTACGCGCTGGGCCTGCTCTTCGGCCGTGGTGACTTCCGGGCCCGCCGGGGATGGCCCGGTCCATGGCAGAGCAGAAGGGGCCGCGAGCCCGTGCCCAACACCGTCGACTCCGCTCCCTCAGCGACCCTCGAGGCACAACTCGCGGCCGCGCAGCCAGGTGATCACCTCGTCGACCTGCGTGCGACCGCCGACGCACCGGAGGCGGTCCGTACGTGGGCGCGAGACCGCTACCCGTCCCGGACGTTCGGTGCCCTCGTGCCCCGCTGGAGCTACCGGTTCGCCTTCGGCCAGGTCGAACCGGCCGAGGACTACGACGGACTGGCCTACGTGGCGGTCTCGAGCTCCTCCCGGCCGGTCCCACCCGCCTGAACCACGCCGGACCGCGTAGCACCGTGCGCGCCCCGACGGCCGCGTGACACCTCGCCTGCCGAGCGGCGCGGTGCCACGGGCCTCGACGGTCAGGAGGCCTTGGGCCGGAGGGTGTCGACCGCGGTCCGTAGCTCCTCGACGCGCTGTTCGAGCGTTGCCACCACCTTGGCGGCCTCCTCGTCCTGGGCTGCGAACGGGGCGAGTGTGCCGAGCTGCTCCTCCACCGCCGCGACGCGCCGCTGGAGCTCTGCGGCGAGCTCCTCGGACGGCGCCGCCGCGAACTGCGTGCGCAACAGCTCCGACTGCTCGCGCAGCTGCTGGTTCTTCCGGTAGAGCTCCACGAAGACCGAGACCTTCGTCCGCAGCACCCACGGGTCGAACGGCTTGGAGATGTAGTCGACCGCCCCCGCGGCGTACCCCCGGAACGCGTAGTCCGGATCCGCGTCCGCGGCGGTCAGGAAGATGATCGGGACCTCGCGCGTCTTCCGGCGCCGTTTGATCGCGCGGGCGATCTCGAAGCCGTCCATTCCGGGCATGACGATATCGAGAAGGATCACCGCGAACTCGTTCGTCAGCAAGGCTCGTAGAGCCTCTTCCCCCGAACGCGCACGCATCATGTTCTGATCAAGTGAAGAGAGGATCGCTTCAAGCGCGACGAGGTTCTCCTCTCGGTCGTCGACCAGAAGAATGTTCGCCTTCTCGGCCACGGGTGTCAGCCCTCCATCAGTTGCGTGGCCGACTCAGCCACGCTCTCATGATGTCAAGAAGGTGGTCGGCGTCGACAGGCTTGGGTACATAGTCCGATGCGCCCGACTCGATGCTCTTCTCTCGATCGCCCTTCATGGCCTTGGCCGTGAGGGCGATGATCGGCAGGTCGGCGAACTGCGGCATCCGCCGGATGGCCTCGGTCGTGGCGTAGCCGTCGAGCTCGGGCATCATCACGTCCATGAGGACCAGGTCGACGTCCTCGTTGCGGTCGAGTGTGTCGATGCCCTCACGGCCGTTCTCGGCGTACAGCACCTCGATACCGTACTGCTCGAGCACACAGGTCAGCGCGAAGATGTTGCGCACGTCGTCGTCGACGATGAGGATCTTGCGGCCGGACAGCACCTCGTCGTCGATCGGCGTCGCCTCGAACGCGTCGTCCGCTGCGGGAGGCTCGAACGACGCCTCGAACGTCGCCTCGACGGCCGTGGCCGGCCGCGGCAGGCCAGGCTGCGGCCGGCGCCTCTCCTTCTCCCGTACGGGCGTGGAGGAGCCCTCGCGGCCCTCGAGGTAGCGGGCCGGCATGAAGAACGTGAACGTGCTGCCCTCGCCGGGGCGGCTGGCCACGTGGATCTCTCCGCCGAGCAGTTGGGCGATGTCGCGGCTGATGGACAGCCCGAGGCCGGTGCCGCCGTACCGCCGGCTAGTCGTGCCGTCGGCCTGCTGGAAGGCCTCGAAGATCGCCCGCAGGTTGTGGTCGTCGATGCCGATGCCGGTGTCAGTGACCGCGAACCCGAGGACGTCGGGCGTACGGGCCAGGACCGGGTCGGTGAACTCCACTCCCTCCGCCCGCCGGATGGTCAGCCGCACCTCGCCGGAGGAGGTGAACTTCACCGCGTTCGACAGGAGGTTGCGCAGCACCTGCTGGAGCCGCTGCTCGTCGGTGAAGAGGTGCTCGGGCAGGCCGGGCTCGGCGTACACGTCGAAGCTCAGGCCCTTGTCGACGGCCAGCGGCCGGAAGTTCGCGTCGACGAAGTCGACGACGTCGGCGAGGGCCACCTGCTGTGGGACGAGGTCCATCTTTCCCGCCTCGACCTTGGACAGGTCGAGGATGTCGTTGATCAGCCGGAGCAGGTCGCTGCCCGATTCGTAGATCGTCTTGATCAGCTCGACCTGCTTGGGCGTGAGGTTCTTGTCCGGGTTTCCGGCCAGGAGCTTGGCCAGCACCAGCAGGCTGTTGAGCGGCGTTCGCAGCTCGTGCGACATGTTGGTGAGGAACTCGGACTTGTAGCGGGAGGACTGGGCGAGCTGTTCGGCGCGCTCCTCCAGGGTGCGGCGGGCCTGCTCGATCTGGAAGTTCTGCATCTCGATCGCGCGGTTCTGCTTGGCCAGCAGCGCCGCCTTCTCTTCCAGCTCGGCGTTGGACCGGCGCAGCTCCTCCTGCTGGCGCTGCAGCTCACTGGAACGGTCCTGTAGCTCCCCGGTGAGCCGCTGGGACTCGCCCAGCAGGGCCTCGGTACGGGAGTTGGCGGTGATCGTGTTGATCGTCACACCGATCGTCTCGACGAACTGGTCGAAGAACGCCAGGTGGACCTCGCTGAACGGGCTGAACGAGGCCAGCTCGATAGCGCCGAGCACGCGGTTCTCGAACAGGATCGGCAGCACGATCAGGTTGACCGGCGACGCCTGGCCCAGGCCCGTACCGATCTTGATGTAGCCGGGTGGCAGGTCGTGGATCAGGATCGGCCTGTGCTGCAGGGCGGCCTGCCCCACGAGGCTGTCGCCGAAGTGGAACCGCACACTGTCGATCTTGTCCTGGCTGAGGCCGTACCCGGTCTTGAGCACGAGCTCGGGCTCGCCGTCCTCGGGCTCCTCCACCAGGTAGAACGCGCCGTACTGGGCGGAGGACAGCGGCGTGACCTCGCTCATGATCAGTCGGGCGACCTCCATGAGGTCACGGTGGCCCTGCATCAGCCCGGCGATGCGGGCGAGGTTGGTCTTCAGCCAGTCCTGCTGCTGGTTGGCGCGGGTGGTCTCGCGGAGGTTCGCCACCATCAGGTTGACGTTGTCCTTGAGCTCGGCGACCTCGCCGCGGGCCTCGACCGAGACCGATCCGGTGAGGTCGCCGCGCGCGACCGCGCTCGCCACCGACGCGATCGCGCGGACCTGCGTGGTCAGGTTGCTGGCGAGCTCGTTGACGCTTTCGGTGAGGCGCTTCCACGTGCCGGACACGCCCTCGACCTCGGCCTGGCCGCCGAGGCGGCCCTCGCTGCCCACCTCACGCGCGACACGCGTGACCTCACCGGCGAACGCCGACAGCTGATCCACCATCGTGTTGATCGTCGTCTTCAGCTCGAGGATCTCGCCCTGGGCGTCGACGTCGATCTTCTTGGTGAGGTCGCCGTTGGCGACGGACGTGGTGACCTGGGCGATGTTGCGGACCTGGCTGGTCAGGTTGTCCGCCATGGAGTTGACGTTGTCGGTGAGGTCCTTCCAGACCCCGCTGACCCCGCCGACCTTGGCGCGCCCACCCAGGCGGCCCTCCGTACCGACCTCACGGGCGACCCGCGTCACCTCGTCGGCGAACGAGGACAGCCGGTCGACCATGGTGTTGAGAGTGTCCTTGAGCTGGAGGATCTCGCCCTGGGCGTCGACGGTGATCTTCTTGGACAGGTCGCCGCCCGCGACGGACGTGGCGACCTGCGCGATGTTGCGGACCTGGCCGGTGAGGTTGCCGGCCATGGAGTTGACGTTGTCGGTGAGGTCCTTCCAGACCCCGCTGACGCCGCTGACGCGGGCCTGACCTCCGAGGCGGCCCTCCGTGCCCACCTCGCGGGCCACCCGGGTGACCTCGTTCGCGAAGGCCGACAGCTGGTCGACCATCGTGTTGAGGGTGTCCTTGAGCTGGAGGATCTCGCCCTGGGCGTCAACGGTGATCTTCTTGGACAGGTCGCCGTTGGCCACTGACGTGGCGACCTGCGCGATGTTCCGAACCTGGCCGGTGAGGTTCCCCGCCATGGAGTTGACGTTGTCGGTGAGGTCCTTCCAGACCCCGCTGACGCCGCTGACGCGGGCCTGGCCGCCCAGGCGGCCCTCCGTGCCCACCTCGCGGGCCACCCGGGTCACCTCGTCCGCGAACGAGGAGAGCTGGTCGACCATCGTGTTGACGGTCTCCTTGAGCTCCAGCAGCTCACCCGTCGCCTCGACCGTCACCTTGCGCGTCAGGTCGCCGCGCGCGACCGCCGTGGTGACGAGGGCGATGTCGCGGACCTGCCCGGTCAGCCGGCTCGCCATCGCGTTGACCGCCCCGGTGACGTCGCGCCATCGGCCGGACATCTCCCGCGGCGTGGCCTGCCCGCCCAGCCGGCCCTCCGCGCCGACCTCCCGGGCCAGCTGCGTCACCTCTGCCGCGAACTCGTCGAGGTGCTCCACCATCCGGTTGACGCCCGAGCCCATGCGCAGCAGCTCGCCGCGCCAGGGGCGGGTGCCGGTATCGAGCTCGATGCGCTGGCTCAGGTCGCCGTCCGCGACCGCGTCGACGACCCGCGCCATCGCGGTCGTCGACTGAACGAGCGTGTCGATCAGCGCGTTGGCGGAGGCGTTGCCCGTCGCCCAGGCGCCCTCGCCGTCCGCTCTCAGCCGCTCGTCGATCCGGCCCTCGTGGCGAACCTCACGCTGGACGCGTACGAGCTCGCCGGTCAGATGCGACGCGCGTTCCTGAACCTCGTTGAAGACACCGGCGATCTCAGCCAGGATGTCGTCACCCGAGGGATCGAGTCGCACGTCGAAGTCGCCGTCGCGCAGAGCGCTGAGCGCGTCGAGCACCGACCGTAGCTCGGTCTCCGCGTATCGGGCGCGGGTCGGCGCATGGGACGTGCCTCGAGGCATTGATTTCCTCCTAGCCTTCCCGCGGGTATGTACAGTCCACCCAGGGGGTCTGCCACGATGGCAGCGTCCTGCATCCCCGAGACGAATCCAAGTGGCCGTGGAGAAGAACGCAAAGACGTACACGACCTTCCCGCCGGAGGTCGCCTCTGTCGCGGCCGCTCGGCGTTTTGTCGGAGGGACACTTCGTGGCTGGGGCGTCGATGACGTGGATGACGCCATGCTACTCACCAGCGAACTGGTTACGAACGCTATCGTCCATGCGGGCACCGAGGTAGAGGTGGTCTGCGAGCTCGTCGGCGGACAGGTCAGGATCGAGGTGCACGACCGGCATCAGGCCCGGCGCGTGCCGGTGCCCGGCGATCAGGTGAGCGGCCGCGGCCTGCTGTTCCCCGAGACGCTCGCGACCTCCTGGGGCGTGACGTACGGCCAGGGCAGTAAGAACGTCTGGTTCACCGTGCCCGGCATCGGCGCCGCGGAGCACCCGCCGCCGCCCCCGTCCCCCGAGGAGATCGTCTCAGCGCCGCAGGCCGCCCGCCCCACCGTCGACCAGCTCGCCCAGCGCACCGCGCAGGCCGCCCAGGACATTCTCGGCGCGGACTGCGTCTACGTCCTGCTCGCCGACGACGACGCCGAGCTCAGCCTCCGGGCCACCGCGGGCGTACGGCCCGAGGGCGCCGCGCTGGAGATCGGCCTCGAGGGCGCCCCGGTCGGCGGCCGGGGGGTCTACGCCGACCTGGGCGGCAGCCCGTACAACCTCCCCGCCCTGCAGGCAGCCGGGATCCGGTCGCTCGTCACCGCGCCGTTCACGGTCGACGGGCGGGCGATCGGACTGCTGATCGCGGCCTCTCGCGACCCGGGGCACTTCATCGAAGAGGACGTCGAGCGCCTCCAGGAGATCGCCGACCGGCAGGCGCCGTCGATGGAGCGCGCCCGCCTCATGGAGCTGGAGCGCGCCCGCCGGGGCTGGCTCGGGTTCCTCGCCGAGGCGAGCAGCATGCTGGCCGGCACCCTCGACCAGCAGATGACCATGGCCCTCGTCGCCCAGCTGATCGTGCCGCGCCTGGCCACCTGGTGCGCGGTGTTCACGGTCCGCGACACCGGCCTGGCGTCCCCGGCGTACGCCTGGCACGCCGACGAGACCATGGTCGCCGATCTGCGCACCCTGCTCGAGCAGCTGCCGCCCGCGGCACCGCCCGCCGAGCCCGGGCCGTGGGAGGGGTTCGTGATCGCGCCGTCCGGCGACCTGCCCGAGACCGCGCACCGCGTCACCGGCGACGTCGCCCACGTCTTCCCGCTGCTCGCGCGGGGCCGCAAGATCGGCATGCTGGTCGTCGGCGGCCCGAAGGGCGCCCGCTTCACCCGCGACGCGCTCGAGCTGACCGAGGACCTCGCGGGCCGGGCCGCCCTCGCCATCGACAACGCCCGGCTGTACGAGGAGCAGGCGGACATGAGCCGCACGCTCCAGCGCAGCCTCCTCCCGCCCGAGATCCCGACGGTCCCCGGCCTGGACGTCGCCGTCGTGTACGAACCGGCGGGCGAGCACAGCGAGGTCGGCGGCGACTTCTACGACGTCTTCGACGTCGGCACCCGCTGGCGTTTCGCCATCGGCGACGTGTGCGGCACCGGCCCGGAGGCCGCGGCCGTCACCGGCCTCGCACGGCAGGCCCTGCGCATCCTCGGCCGCGAGAACCACTCCATCCCCGAGGTCCTCGAACGCCTCAACGCGCTGATCCTGGAAGAGGGCACCCGCGCTCGGTTCCTCACCCTCCTGCACGGCGAGCTGGAGGATCTCGGCGAAGGCCGGTTCCGCGTGACGTACGCCACGGCCGGGCACCCGCCGCCGCTGTTCCTGAGTCCGAGCGGCGTCGTGAAGTCCGAGGAGGAGTCCGACCTGATGCTGGGCGTCTTCCCGGACGCGACGTTCACCGTGCGGACGGAGATCCTCAAGCCGGGGTACCTCCTGATGGGCTTCACCGACGGGGTGACCGAGCGGCGGCGCGGCAAGCAGCTCCTCGGCGACGACGGCGGGCTGGAACGCATCCTCGAGGGCTGCGTCGACCTCAACGCCGGCACCGTGGGGGCCAAGGTCATGCGCGCGGTCCGCGGCTTCTCCGTCGAGCCCTCCCACGACGACATGGCCCTGATCGTCCTGCGCGTCGAGGAGTGAGCCGGGTCAGTTCCGGTGCAGACCCTCGCGAATCGTGATCTCGACGGGGGAGTAGGCGCCGTCGGTGCGCTCCAGCGCGTACGGGACGGCGGGGTGCAGCGGCGGCTGCGCCATGAACCGGGGCCGGCGCCCGTGGTGCGGCTGCCCGGCGTGCACGAGGAACGGGTGGCACAGGTAGACGTCGCCGGGCCGCCCCGTCGCGTACGCGAGCGGACGGTGCGCCGAGGCCGCCTCCACCCGCGCGGCGACCTCGAAGATCGAGACGCCCTCTTCGCCGTACGGCTCGAGGACCGGCGGCACGTCCAGGTGCGAGCCGACGCGGATCCGGGTCGGCGAGTCGGCCTCCCCGACCTCGCTGAACAGGAACAGCATCAGCAGCGCGCGGTCCTTCGACCGCAGGTTCGCGTGCGCCCACGAGACGCCGTCGCCCGAGTAGCTCGACTCGATGTGCCAGCCCGCGTCGTCCGGCTCCTCCTCGTGCGGGAACCGCAGCGGGAACGTCCCCAGCGACCGGCGCGGCACCCAGCGCCCCGGCCCGACCAGCCGGTCGAACGCGTCGTGCAGGACCGGCGTGTTCGCCGCCTCGACGAACGGCTCGGCCGCCATGTCCCCGACCCGGTGCACCGGCTTCACCCACGTCGCGGGGTCGTCGGGGTCGAACCCGGTCTCCGCCCACAGCAGCGCCGCGCAATCCCGCGCCGTACGGTCCGGGAACGCCTGCTCGATCTTCACGAACCCGTCCCGTACGAACCGGTCGACCATCGCGTCAGCCATGAGACGGCATTCTGGCCATGGCGGGGATGGAATGGCATCCGGTTTTCCGGGCAGCCGTTCGTACCGTGCCGGTGCCCTGGCGCGTGCCGCGTTCTCGGCATCGGACCCCGGGAGCATCCGAGTACCGCGCAGTACCATCCGACCCATGACGGGTAACGCGTTCCTGGCGTACATGGGCGTGGTGGTGTTGATCACTGCCACACCGGGACCCGATACGGCGCTGGTCCTGCGCAACGCGGTACGGCACGGCTGGTCGGCCGGTGTGCGTACCGGCACGGGGAGCGCCGCCGGACTCCTGCTGTGGGGCCTGGCCGCCTCCCTGGGGATCGCCGCCGTGCTGGCGGCCTCCGCGGAGGTCTTCGTCGTCGTCCGGCTCGCCGGCGCGGTGTACCTCTGCTACCTGGGAGTCCGCATGATCTGGCGGGCCGTCCGGGACCGTGCCAGGCCCGCGATCGGCCCCGACGCCCGGCCGGAGGTCTCGACGAGGACGCTCTTCCGGCAGGGACTGATCACCAATCTGCTCAATCCCAAGGCGGCGGCGTTCTTCACGGCGCTGCTTCCCCAGTTCGTGACTGCGCACGGAGTGGCCGCCACGCCGGTCATCATCGGCCTCGCGCTGATCGCGGCGACGGCGAACCTGACCGGCCAGTGCGTCTACGCCGCGGCCGCCCATCGCACGACCCGCCTGATCGGACGCCGCTACTTCGAACCGGTCCTCGACGGCGTCGTCGGAGCCGTCCTGACCGCGCTCGGCTGCCGACTGATGCTCACCAGCCGCCCCTGACCGGCCGGGCCGGGGATCAGAGGTCGAAGAGGCGTTCCGTGTCCGCGTCGGCGAGATCGAGCAGCCGGCCGACGAAGTACACCGTTCCGAGCGCGAGAACCCGCCGGCCGAGGTCGGCGAGGTGTCTGCGGCTCAGCTCCGTGTCGTCGACGACGTGCCCGGGTACCGGGTGCGTGAAGCTCAGGTGCTGATGGCTCGGCATCCGCACGTAGGTCACGGGCAGGCCGGCCAGCGCGGCGGCGACGCCGGCGACGTCCTTGTGGTCCGGCAGGCAGGCGAGGACGTGATCGATGCGGTCCCAGCGGCGGTACGCCTCGGCGAGGGCGGTCGCGGCGCCGGACCGGTCGATCGCCGAGTCGACGAGCAGCGTGGTGTCCGTACCGGCGACGTGGTGCCAGGACAGGCGGCCGGGCAGGCGTACGGAGGCGAGGACCCGGTTCAACCGGTCCGGGGAGGACCGGGGGCGTCCGATCGCCTCGAGGAGGCGGTCGGCGGCGACGAGGCCCAGCTCGGCGTTCCGGCGTCCATGGCCGGTCGGCATCAGGTCGGCCGGGATGCCGCTCGCGGCGATCACTTCCGGCTTCACGCGGCCGCCGGTACGGTCCGCGACGGTCGAGACGATCGCCTCGGTCACCGCCGGGCTCTGCGGGAGTGAGAGGACGGCGGACGCGGCGGCGGTCACGACGCCGGCCTTGTCCTTCGCGATCTCGGCGGGGGAGTCGCCGAGCACGCCGACGTGCTCGGCGAAGACCTCGGTGATCGCGAGGACGTCCGGCGGGAAGAGGCTCACCTCATCGGAGATCCCGCCCATGCCCGCCTCCAGCACGATCACGTCGGCCCCGGCGGCCTGGGCGTGCAGCACGCCGGCCAGCGTGAACAGGCCGCTCGGCGACAGGTAGCCCTCGCCGCTCCGGATCTCCGGCAGGGAGGCCGTCGCGTCACGGATGCGCCGGCCGAGCCGGTCCAGGGCGTCGGCGGAGATCGCCGTGCCGTCGACCCGGATGCGTTCCCGGTCCCCGCGCAGGGCCGGGCTGGTGACCGTGACCACGCGGCATCCGGCGGCGGCGAGACACGCGGAGGCGTACGTCGCGGCCGTGCCCTTGCCCTTCGACCCCACCACCGCGAGCACCGGCGCTCCTGCGACGTCCAGGCCGAGTGCGCGGGCGAGCAGGCGCGCACGCCCGACGCTGCGCCGGGCTCCCGGCCCGCGCCGATCCCACTCCGCGTAGAAGGCCTCCGTCACGTCTCGACGATAGCCAGGCTTGTCGGTGCCTTCCCCTACGGTGGCCGGCCGTGACGCCTTCCGAAGCGCCGTCGTCTCGCCGGGACGGGCTGCCCCGCACCTACATCGTCTGGCTGTCCGGGGTGCTGGCCTCCATGCTCGGCGACGCGGTCCTCTACTTCGCGCTGGGCTGGACGGCGTCCGCCCACGGCGGGTCCGTCGCCGCACTGGTGCTGACCGCGATCAACCTGCCACGAGCGTCGCTGCTGCTGATCGGCGGCGCCGTCGGGGACCGGTTCGGCGTCCGGAAGATCATGTTGATCGGCGACAGCACGATGATCGCCGTGACGGTGCTGCTGGCCCTGGTCGCCTTCCGATGGGGGACGACGACCTGGCTGCTGATCACCGCGGGACTGCTGATCGGGGCGGTGGACGCCTTCTATCTGCCGGCATCCGGATCCATGCCCAGACGACTGGTCGGATCGGACAGACTGCCGAAGGCTCTCGCCCTGCGACAGACGGGCGGTCAGGTGGTCGCCCTGGCGGGTGGTTCACTGGGCGGCCTCATCGTCGCAGCCGTGGATCTCCCAGGAGCCGCGCTCTTCGACGCGGCGACCTTCGGGATCGTCTTCTGGGTGTTGACGACGATCCGGCCGACCCAGGAGCTCCCGGCATCCGCCACTCGGAAGGGCACCCTCCGGGACGTCGCCGACGGGCTCCAGGTCGCATGGCGAAACCCGGTCCTCCGCGCCGCCCTCCTCCTGGTGGCGGCTGCGGCCGGAGCGTTGCTGCCCGTCATTTCGCTGCTGATGCCCCTTCTCGCCCGCCACCACGGATGGGGACCGGACGCGGCTGGCCTCCTCGCGGCGACGCAGAGCCTCGGGATCATCGGCGTCGCCGTCCTCGTCGCGGGCAGAGGCGGCGGCGAGCGGCCAGGCCGGACCGCGGCCCTCGGGCTGATCGTCGGCGGCTGCGGAACGGCTCTCCTCGGCCTTTCACCGTCGCCGATCGTGGCGGCGGGCGGCTCTCTGGTCATCGGGCTCGGGTCCGGCCTGTTCAGCACCCACATCGCACCTCTTGTGCTCGCCACGACTCCCGACTCCCACCTGTCACGTCTGCAGGCACTGCTGACCCTGGTCCAGAGCACCGCCCTGCTGGTGATGAACAACGCCCTGGGCAACCTCGCGGCGGCCACGGGTCCCGCACTTCCCCTGACTCTCTGCGCTGCCGCCGTCACGCTCACGGGGCTGGGCGGCCTGTGCTCCCCACACCTGCGCCGGACGACCGCCCAGGTCACAGCACCCGTTCCTCACGCACAGCCCGCACAGTGACGCGCCGCGGCGGGCTACGGGGCCGGGGCGGCGGCGGGGGGAGCCGGGCGTTAGTAGGCTGCTGGCGTGAGTGCGACCAGGTATGAGGAGGCCGTCAAGGGCATCAGGGCCCGGGGGGTCGAATGGGACATCGATCCGACACTGGACCGGATGCGTGATCTGGCGGACGTTCTCGGGTCGCCGCAGCGGGCGTACCCCGTCATCCACATCACCGGGACGAACGGCAAGTCGAGCACGGCCCGGATGATCGAGGCGCTGATGCGCGAGCGGGGGCTGCGGGTCGGCCTGTACACCAGCCCCGAGCTGCATTCGATGCGAGAGCGGATCACGATCGACGGCGCGCCGGTGAGCGAGCAGCGGTTCGCCGAGCTGTACGAGGACGTCCTGCCGTTTCTGGAGATGACCGACGCGAAGCACGACGTGAAGGTGTCGTTCTTCGAGACGCTGACCGCGATGGCGTACGCCGCGTTCGCGGACGCGCCGGTCGACGTCGCCGTCGTCGAGGTCGGCATGGGCGGCACCTGGGACGCCACGAACGTCGCCGACGGGGCGGTGGCGGTGGTCACCCCGATCGGCCTCGACCACACCCGCTGGCTCGGCGCCACGGTGGAGGAGATCGCGGCGGAGAAGTCCGGGATCATCAAGCCCGGCGCGATCGCCGTCCTCGCCCAGCAGCCGGTCGGGGCCGCGCAGGTGCTGATGCGGCGCGCCGACGAGGTCGGCGCGACCGTCGCGCGTGAGGGGCTGGAGTTCGGCGTGCTGGGCCGTGAGCTGGCGGTCGGCGGGCAACTGGTCCGGCTGCAGGGGCTGCACGGCGTGTACGACGAGGTGTTCCTGCCGTTCTTCGGCGCGCACCAGGCGAGCAACGCGGCGTGCGCGCTGGCGGCGGTGGAGGCGTTCGCGCGCGGCCGCGCCACGGGCGAGTCGGAGACCGACAGCGACCAGCTCGATCCGGAGCTGGTGCGGCAGGCGTTCGTGAACGCCACCTCGCCGGGCCGGCTGGAGGTCGTACGGACCGGGCCGACGGTGCTGGTCGACGCCGCGCACAACCCGGCCGGCATGGCCGCGAGCGTCTCCGCGCTGACGGAGGAGTTCGGGTTCACCCGGCTGGTCGGCGTCCTGGCGGTGATGGCAGACAAGGACGTGGCCGGCGTGCTCGAGGAGCTCGAGCCGGTGCTGGACGAGGTGATCGTCACCCGCAACTCCTCTCCCCGGGGCATGCCCGCGAACGAGCTGGCGGAGGTGGCGCGCGACGTCTTCGGCGAGGACCGGGTGCACCTGGTGCCCCGGCTGGACGACGCCATCGACCAGGGCATCACGCTGGCCGACGAGTCGGGGGAGTTCGCCGGCGCGGGCCTGCTCATCACCGGGTCGGTCACGACGGCGGGCGACGCCCGCGTCCTCCTGAGGGCGGCCGAGTGACCGCCCGCACGGCGGCGGTGGCCGTCGTCCGTGTCGTTCAGGCGGGTGACGCATGAGGCGGCTGTGCGCGGTCATGCTCACCCTGCAGGCGGTGGTGACGTTGCTGGCGATCCCGGTGGCGATCTCGGTGGTGCACGCGGACGCGACCACGGCCGGGACCGTGGGAGGCGTGTTGGCCGTCGCCGGGCTGCTGATCGCCGGGCTGCTGCGGTACCAGTGGGCCTACATCGCGGGCACCTTGCTCCAAGTTCTAGTGATAGCGACCGGTTTCGTGGTTCCGGTGATGTTCTTCCTCGGTGTCATATTCGGTGCGCTGTGGGTGGCGTCGATTTGGGTCGGTCGCCGGGTGGAAGGGGCGCAGCCGCGCTAATCTCGCGGGTGGCCTTTTCCCATCCTCCCGCCTTTTCAATCCGGTTAAACGCCAAAAAATCGACATTTAACATAAAGCGACCATCCGGATGGCGGCGGGAACGACGATCTCCTGAGGAGATTCCGGATGCCCACGCCCCCCGGGAAACGCGACGCCGCGGGATTCACCGTGCGGCTCGTCGTCATCGCCACGGCGCTCCCCGCCGCCGTGGTCGCCCTGCCCGACACGGCCTCCTACGTGATGCCGCAGGCGGTGCGCGACCTCGGCCTGTCGAACGGCGAGGCGGCCGGGTTCGTCCGCGCCTGCGGCCTGGCGCTGCCCGCCTTACTGCTCGTCACCCCGGCGGCGGCCGCGATCGTCCGCCGGGTGCCCGCCTGGCTCGTGCTCTTCGCCGGGCTGGCCGTCCTGCTCGCCGCCCAGGCGCTCTCGGCGCACGCCACGTCGATCGCCCTGATCGGCGCCGTGCGCGTGGCCGAAGGGGCGGGCGGCGGGGTCGTCCTGCCCGCGACGCTCGCGCTCGCCCGGGAGCGGCGGGAGTGCCGGGCGGCGCCCGCCGTGTGGGCCGGCACCCTCGTGGCGTCGCTCCTGCTCGCCACGCCGCTCGCGCTGGCCGTGACGGCCGCGTCGAACCCGGACGGGGTGGACTGGCGGGCGATCCTCCGCCCGTACTGGTGGCTGGGCGCGATCGCGCTGGTCGGCGCCGCGCTGCTCGGCCTGCTGCGGACGCGATCGGGCCACAAGCACGTCCCGCCGTCCCCGTCGCGCGGGGAGCGCGTCCAGTTGCTGCTGCCCGCCGTCCCGGCCGCGGGGTTCGCGTTCCTCGCGGTGGTCACGACCTACGACTGGTCGCCGGGCGCGCAACTGCTCCTGGCGGCGTGCGGGATCGCCGGGTTGCTCGGCCTGGCCGTCGTCGGCTCGCGCGACGCGGTCACCGGCAGCCCGCTCGGCTACGCCGTCGTCATGCTGGCCGCCGGTCTGCTGACCATGCCGGTGACCGGTCCGCTGGCCGGGCTGGTCGGCGGCCGGGCCGTGCCCCTGACGGCCTTCGTGGCGGGAGGGGCGGGCGCGCTGGTCGCCGCGCTGCCGGCCGGCGCGCTCGGGCGGGGCGCCGGCCGCGGCGCGGTGCTGTGCGGGTACGGCCTCGGCATCGTCGCGATCTTCCTGCTCCTCACCATGGGCGCGACGGCGAACCAGTGGACCCTGCTGGTGCCCCTGTGCGCCCTGGGGGCGGGAACGGGCCTGGCGGTCGGGGCCGCGCTGGGCCACACCGACCTCGGCCCGGGCCTGTTCGGCCTGTCGCTGTGCTTTCCCGCGGTGCTCGGCGGTCATCTCGTCGTGGGGCCGCTGCAGGTCGCCAAGGTCGGCGCCGTCACCAAGGCCGGTGGGGGACCGATGGCGGCGCTGTACGCACTCACCGCGGCGTACCGGCTGTGGCTCGTGGCGGCCGGCGTCCTCCTGGTGATCCTCGCGGCCGTGACCGCGTGGGTGAGCCGCAGCCGTGCGCAACCATCGGCCGCCGGCCCCGCCGATCCGGACGGAGCCGCCCTGCCCGCCAGGTAAGATCGCACCGATATGCGGCGGCCCGGCCGTGGCGACCTGCGGTAACACGGCCAGCCGGCGATCTCTCGCCGCGGCCCGCGCAAACAGGCAACCAAGGAGAATCATCCGTGTCCGAACGCAGTCTTGTCCTCGTCAAGCCCGACGGCGTACGCCGCGGCCTCGTCGGCGACGTCATCGCGCGCATCGAGCGCAAGGGCCTCAAGATCGTCGCCCTCGAGCTCCGCACGCTGGACCGCGAGGTCGCCGAGACGCACTACGAGGAGCACCGCGAGAGGCCGTTCTTCGGCTCGCTCGTCGAGTTCATCACCGGCGGTCCGCTCGTCGCCATGGTGGTCGAGGGGCCGCGCGCGGTCGAGGCGTTCCGGGCCCTGGCCGGCGCGACCGACCCGGTCGCCTCCGCCCCGGGAACCATCCGTGGCGATCATGCGTTGGAGATCCAGGAGAACATCGTCCACGGCTCCGACTCCGCCGCCTCGGCGGAGCGCGAGATCAAGCTGTTCTTCCCCGACCTTTTCTGACATTGGTCGCATAACCGCGCGGGCCCGACGACGTCGGCCCGCGCGTTTGTTTTCCCAGGTAACAAACCCGACCGGCCGGCCTGACCCGGATCACGACGCGCGGGGCTGGGTCTGCGTCAACCGGGATCTCTCGCGTTACCATGAGAATGCGTTCCGCACGCCCGCCAATCCGGAAGGGCTCCCTTTCTTCATGGGTAACAAGCTGTCGTTCCTGGGCCGTGACATGGCAGTCGATCTGGGTACGGCGAACACCCTGGTCTATGTGCGCGGTCGGGGCATCGTTCTGAACGAGCCGTCGGTCGTGGCGATCAACACCAACACGGGCAAGATCGTGGCGGTGGGCATCGAGGCCAAGCGGATGATCGGCCGTACTCCTGGCAACATCGTCGCGGTGCGTCCGCTCAAGGACGGTGTCATCGCCGACTTCGACGTCACCGAACGCATGCTGCGCTACTTCATCCAGAAGGTGCACAAACGCAGACATTTCGCCAAACCGCGGATCGTTGTGGCCGTGCCCAGCGGCATCACCGGTGTTGAGCAGCGCGCCGTGAAGGAGGCCGGCTACCAGGCCGGCGCGGCGGGTGTACATCATCGAGGAGCCCATGGCCGCCGCGATCGGCGCGGGGCTGCCCGTCCACGAGCCGACGGGCAACATGGTCGTCGACATCGGCGGCGGCACCACCGAGGTTGCGATCATCTCCCTTGGCGGCATCGTGACCAGCCAGTCGATCCGGGTGGGCGGCGACGAACTCGACCAGGCGATCATCTCCTACGCCAAGAAGGAGTACTCCCTGATGCTCGGGGAGCGCACCGCCGAGGAGATCAAGATGGCCATCGGCTCGGCGTACCCCTTCGGCGACGAGCCCCATGCGGAGATCCGCGGGCGCGACCTCGTCAGCGGCCTGCCCAAGACGATCGTGATCTCCGCCGAGGAGATCCGCCGCGCCATCGAGGAGCCGGTCAACTCGGTCGTCGACGCCGTCAAGACCACGCTCGACAAGTGCCCGCCCGAGCTGTCCGGCGACATCATGGACCGCGGCATCGCCCTCACCGGTGGCGGCGCCCTCCTGAAGAACATCGACGAACGGCTCCGGGAAGAGACCGGCATGCCGATACATATGGTCGACAACCCACTCGACTCGGTCGTCCTCGGATCCGGGAAGTGCGTCGAGGACTTCGAGGCACTGCGACAGGTCCTCGTGCCCGAACCACGACGTTAGGGAATCTGCCGGTGAACGACACCCGGCGAACCCGCGCCGTCCTCGGGATCCTGCTGCTGATCTCCTTGGCCATGATCACCGTCGACTACCGCGGGGGCGATCATTCGCCGCTGCGCGGGCTGCGCTCCTTCGGTGAGGCGATCTTCGGGCCGATCGAGGGCGCGGCGGCCGCCGTCGTGACCCCGGTCGGGCACGCGTTCGACACCGTCCTCGGCAGCCCGGACGCGCACCGGCGCATCAACCGGCTCGAACGCGAGAACCAGCGGCTCCGCGAACAACTCCGCTCCCAGCAGATCGACAAGACCCGCGCCGATCAACTCAACCGGCTGCTCGGCACCGCCGGACTCGGCCGCTACCGCATCGTCGCCGCCCAGGTCATCTCGGCCGGCGAGGGCGTCGAGGAGACCGTCTCCATCGACGCGGGCAGTACGGACGGCGTCCGCACGGACATGTCGGTGATCACCGGAGACGGCCTGGTCGGGCGGATCACGCAGGTCGGGCCCACGACCTCGACCGTGCTGCTGGCCACCGACGCGGCGTCGGCGGTCGGCGGCCGGCTCGAGGGATCGGGCGAGATCGGCGTCGTCCGGGGCACCGGCCGGCGCAGCGGCTCGTCCCTCACCTTCGAGCTCCTGGACTCCACCGTGGAGGTCAAGCCGGGCCAGCGGATCGTCTCCTTCGGCTCGCAGGGCGACCGGCCGTACGTCCCCGGGGTGCCGATCGGCACCGTCACGCGGATCGAGCGGACGCCCGGCTCACTCACCCGCACCGCCATCGTCAGCCCGTACACGCACTTCACCGGCCTCGACGTCGTCGGCGTCGTCGTCGCGCCGCCGAAGAAGAACCCCCGTGACGCGGTGCTGCCGCCGAAACCGACCGCCTCCGCCTCCGCGCCGGCTCCGCCGCCCAAGGCGTCCAGTCCGCCGCCGTCGTCGCCGCCGGCCGCGCCGAGCGCCCAGTCGTCCGAGTCCACCGAGTCCACCGAACCCACCGACTCACCGAGGCCGCGCAGGTCTCGCACGCCGCGAGGTTGATCCATGTCGCGCAACGTCCAGGCCACGATCGTCATCGCCGCCGCGCTGCTGCTGCAGGTGACGGTCGCCAACCGGCTGCCGCTGCCCGGCTCGGTCAGCCCCGACCTCGTGCTCTTGGCCGTGGTGGCGCTCGCGCTGGTCAACGGCTCGATGACGGGCCTGGTCACCGGATTCTTCGCCGGGCTGACCACCGACATCGTGCCGCCCGCCGACCACACGATCGGGCGCTACGCGTTCGTCTACTGCCTGATCGGCTACATCTGCGGCCTGGCGGCCGACGAGATGGAGCGATCACCCGTGCTGCCGTTCGTCGCGGTGGCCGCCGGCGCGCTCGCCGGATCGGTCCTGTACGCCATGGTGGGGATGATGCTCGGCGACCCGCGCACCCGCTGGCCGGTGGTCTCCCACCTGCTGCCGATCCAGGTGCTGTACGACGTGATCGCCAGCCCGTTCGTGGTCTGGGTCGTGCTGCGTCTGACCCGGAGGGCCGAACACGAGCGCGGCCCCGGCGGACTAGACGCGGTTCCCGGCTTCTACCGGGCACGATAGGAGGGAAGAGAATTGGGCCCGCGCTCGCACGTACGGCTCGTCGTGCTGCACGTGCTCGTCATGTCACTGCTGCTGTCGCTCGGCGGGCGGCTCTGGTACCTGCAGGTGATGAACGGCGCGCACTACAAGAAGGTCGCCGCCGACAACCGCATCCGCGACATCGTCGTGCCCGCGGTCCGGGGCCAGATCCTCGACGACGTCGGACGGCCGCTCGTACGCAACCGGACCGCCCTGGTCGTCTCCGTCGACCGGACGGCGCTCGCCCGCCAGGACGACGGCGGCAAGGAGACGCTGCGGCGTCTGGCGACCCTGCTCGGCACGCCGTACGAGCAGATCGCGCTGAAGATCCGGCTGTGCGGCCCGGGGATCAAACGGCCCTGCTGGTCCGGCTCCCCGTACCAGCCCATTCCGATCGACGACCGCGTCGACTCCCGCAAGGCCCTGCAGATCATGGAGCGCCAGGAGGACTTCCCCGGCGTGACCGCCCAGCTCGAGCCGGTGCGCGACTATCCCCGCACCGACGGCGCCACCGCCGCGCAGGCCCTCGGATACCTCCAGCCGATCACCCAGGACGAGCTGAACAGGCGCAAGGGCCTGAAGGTCACCGGGTTCAGCGGTGTCGACCTGATCGGCCGCGACGGCCTGGAGGCGATCTACGACAGCGACCTGCGCGGCGCCCCAGGCGACCGCAAGGTCCTCGTCGACAGCCGCGGGCGCGTCACCGGCATCGCCTCCGAACAGCCCCCGGTCGGCGGCGGCACCCTCGTCACCAGCATCGACGCCAAGGTGCAGGGCATCGTCGAGGCGGCCCTGGGCCAAGCGGTCAAGGACGCCCGCCACCGCGGCACGCCGGCCGACTCGGCCGCGAGCGTGGTCCTGGACGTCCGCACCGGGCGCGTCATCGCGCTCGCCAGCCTCCCGACCTACGACCCCACCGTCTGGACGGGCGGCATCTCCCAGGACGAGTACGACGGGCTGCTCAGCAAGGCGCACGGCCAGCCGCTGATCTCCCGGGCCACCGACGGTCAGTTCGCGCCCGGATCGACGTTCAAGATCTCCTCGCTGCCGGCCGCCGTCAAGGACGGCTACTCCCTGCACGGCATCTACCCCTGCCCGTCCTCGTACATGGTCGGCGCCCGGGCGTTCCGCAACTTCGAGGGCGAGTCGGGCGGGGACATCAGCCTGCACCAGGCGCTCGTCATGTCCTGCGACACGATCTTCTACCGGTTCGCCTACGAGGAATGGCAGCGCGACGGCGCCATACACCCGGTGAAGAACCCCAAAGACCCCATGATGAAGATGGCCAGGGCGTACGGCTTCGGCAAGCGCACCGGCATCGACCTGCCCGGCGAGGCCTCGGGCCGCATCCCGGACCGTGGCTGGAAGCTCGGCTACTGGAACGACACCAAGAAGACCGACTGCAAGCGCGCCAAGACCGGCTATCCGGAGGTCGCCAAGACCGACCCGGCACGGGCGGCGTACCTCAAGGCGATCTCCTCGGAGAACTGCGTCGACGGGTACGTCTTCCGCGCCGGTGACGCCGCCAACTTCTCCGTCGGCCAGGGCGACGTGCTGGTCACGCCGCTGCAGCTCGCCCGGGCGTACGCCGCGCTCGCCAACGGCGGCACGCTGTGGAGCCCGCGCGTCGGCAAGGCCGTCCTGGCGCCGGACGGCTCCGTCGCCCGCCGCATCGACCCGGTGAAGGCCGCACGTCTGCCGGTCGACCCGAAGGTGCTCGCCTACATCAGGAGCGCGCTCACCGAGGTG
This sequence comes from Actinoallomurus acanthiterrae, assembly GCF_054775715.1. Lineage (NCBI taxonomy): Bacteria > Bacillati > Actinomycetota > Actinomycetes > Streptosporangiales > Thermomonosporaceae > Actinoallomurus > Actinoallomurus acanthiterrae. The sequence goes on from NZ_BAAHCO010000001.1 coordinate 3,043,714, forward strand.
CCCAAATCGGGTACCGCCGCCGGCGCCTTCACCGGCTTCCCCTTCGACAAGCTGGCCGTCGCCGGCAAGACCGGCACCGCCGAGGTGTACGGCAAGAAGGACACGTCGTGGTTCGCGTCGTTCGCCCCGGCGAAGAAGCCGCGCTACGTCGTCGTGGCCATGGTTACCCAGGCCGGCACGGGCGCCACCACGGCCGCGCCGGCCGTCCGGCAGATCTGGGAGGGCATGTACGGCCTCGGGAAGGACCAGAGCGCCGCGCTGCCCGACGGCAACGTCCCGGACCGCCTGCCGGCCCTCTCACCCGACGGCACGGTCGCGGCCCCACCGGGCTTCACGGCCACCTCGAAGGCGGAGAACGAACAACCCGTGAAGCCCAAGAAGTCCCCGAAGGGCGAGCAACCCGCCGCGGGCCGGGAGCCCGTCGAGGCGCACCACCGGAGGCGCCGATGAGCGGGGTGAGGTGGCGGCGTGATCAGTGAGTACGGCCCAGCGCTCGGCCGGCGGCGGTCCCTGCCGGCCCGGCTGCTGGCCTCCCCCGCGCGGCGTCTCGACTGGATGCTGATCCTCGCGGTCCTCGCCCTGTCGCTGATCGGCTCCCTCCTGGTCTTCTCGGCGACCCGCGCGGCCGGGCCGGCGCCGAAGGCTTCCTGGCCAAGCACATCCTCAACGTCGCGATCGGGCTCGTCCTCGGCGGCGTCACGACGGCCCTGGACTACCGGCTGCTGCGCGCGTACGCGCCGATCGTCTACGCCGCCGCCTGCGTCGGCCTGGCCATCGTGCTGACACCTCTCGGGGCCACGGTCAACGGCTCCCACTCCTGGATCGTGGTCGGCGGCGGGTTCCAGATCCAGCCGTCGGAGTTCGCGAAGGTCGGCATGGTCGTCCTGCTCGCGATGATCCTCGGCGAGCCGCGCGACGGAGAGGTCGGCCCGGGGCGGCGCGACATCCTGCTCGCCCTGGCACTCGCGGCACTGCCCGCCGGCCTCGTCATGCTGCAGCCCGACCTCGGCACCACCCTGGTCTTCGGCACCGTGATCATCGGCGTGCTCGCGATGTCCGGAGCGCCGAAGCGGTGGGTCGGCGGCCTGGTCGGTTCAGGGGCCGCGCTCGCCCTGGCCGTCTGGTGGTTCCACCTGCTGAAGCCGTACCAGGTCAACCGGTTCACCGCCTTCGCCGACCCGACGGCCGACCCGCAGGGCGCCGGGTACAACGCCCAGCAGGCCCGCATCGCCGTCGGCTCCGGCGGCGTCTTCGGCAACGGCCTGTTCCACGGCGAGCAGACCACCGGTCACTTCGTCCCGGAGCAGCACACCGACTTCATCTTCACGGTGGCGGGGGAGGAGCTCGGGTTCGTCGGCGCCGCGCTGATCATCGCCCTGCTGGGCGTGGTCCTGTGGCGCGGGCTGCGCATCGCCCGCGAGGCCGCCGACCTGTTCGGCGGGCTCGTCGCGACCGGCGTCGTGTGCTGGCTGGCGTTCCAGACGTTCGAGAACATCGGCATGACCGTCGGCATCATGCCGATCACCGGCCTGCCCCTGCCCTTCGTGTCGTACGGCGGCTCGTCGGCCTTCGCCGACTTCATCGCCGTCGGCCTGCTCCAAACCGTCCACCTACGCCACAACCCGTACGAGTGATCCGAGCGGCCCACGTATTTCGCCTGTGAGTTCTCAACGGCCGTCTGGATGCCTCGTGTGCCCGGGCGGTCCGGTGGCGGGTAATCGGTCTGGGGGATGGGCCTGCGCCGGTAGGGTGAGGGGAATCCCATACCTGTTCCCGGAGGCTTTCCGTCATGGCCGTCGAGTCGCTCTTCGCCCGCCTGGAGCCGCTGCTCCCCAAGGTGCAAAAGCCGATTCAGTATGTCGGCGGGGAGCTGAACTCCACCGTCAAGGACTGGGATTCCACCGACGTGCGCTGGGCGCTGATGTACCCCGACGCGTACGAGGTGGGTCAGCCCAACCAGGGCGTGCAGATCCTGTACGAGGTGCTGAACGAGCGCGAGGGCGTGCTGGCCGAGCGCACTTACAGCGTGTGGCCGGACCTCGAGGCGCTGATGCGCGAGCACGGCATCCCGCAGTTCACGGTCGACGCGCACCGGCCGGTGGGCGCGTTCGACGTGCTGGGGGTGAGCTTCTCCACCGAGCTCGGCTATACCAACCTGCTGACCGCCCTGGACCTGGCCGGGATCCCGCTGCGGGCGACCGATCGCTCCGACGAGCATCCGATCGTGATGGCCGGCGGGCACGCGGCGTTCAACCCCGAGCCGATCGCCGACTTCCTCGACGCGGCGGTGCTGGGCGACGGCGAGGAGATCGTCCTGGCGGTCACCGAGGTGATCCGCGAGTGGAAGGGCGAGGGGAGTCCCGGCGGGCGAGACGAGCTGCTGATGCGGCTGGCGCGGTCCGGCGGCGTCTACGTCCCGAAGTTCTACGACGTGAGCTACCTGCCGGACGGCCGGATCCAGCGCGTCGCGCCGGGCCGTCCGGGCGTGCCGTGGCGGGTGGCGAAGCACACGGTCATGGACCTCGACAGCTGGCCGTACCCGAAGAAGCCCCTCGTCCCGCTGGCCGAGACGGTGCACGAGCGCTACAGCGTCGAGATCTTCCGCGGCTGCACGCGCGGCTGCCGCTTCTGCCAGGCCGGGATGATCACCCGGCCGGTGCGCGAGCGTTCGATCACGACGATCGGGAAGATGGTCGAGACCGGGCTGAAGGAGTCCGGCTTCCAGGAGGTCGGCCTGCTCAGCCTGTCCAGCGCCGACCACTCTGAGATCGCCGACGTCGCCAAGGGACTGGGCGACCGCTACGAGGGCACGAACACGTCGTTGTCACTGCCGTCGACCCGCGTGGACGCCTTCAACATCACCCTCGCCAACGAGTTCTCCCGCGGCGGGCGCCGGTCCGGCCTGACGTTCGCCCCGGAGGGCGGGTCCGAGCGGATGCGCAAGGTCATCAACAAGATGGTCAGCGAGGACGACCTGATCCGCACGGTCACGACGGCGTACGAGAACGGCTGGCGGCAGGTCAAGCTGTACTTCATGTGCGGGCTGCCCACCGAGGAGGACGAGGACGTCCTCGCGATCGCCGACATGGCCCGGCGGGTCATCCAGGCGGGCCGGCAGGCCACCGGCCGGCGTGACATCCGCTGCACCGTGTCGATCGGCGGGTTCGTCCCGAAGCCGCACACGCCGTTCCAGTGGGCCGCGCAGTGCGACCACGAGACCGTCGACCGCCGCCTGCGCGCGCTCAAGGACGCGCTGCGCCGCGACAAGGAGTACGGCCGGGCGATCGGCCTGCGCTACCACGACGGCCAGCCGTCGATCATCGAGGGCCTGCTGTCGCGCGGTGACCGTCGCGTCGGAAAGATCATCCAGGCGGTCTGGGAGGACGGCGGCCGCTTCGACGGGTGGAGCGAGCACTTCTCGTACCAGCGCTGGACGGCCTGCGCGGAGAAGGCGCTGGCCGACGAGCCGGTCGACCTGGACTGGTACACCATCCGGGAGCGGGACGAGGTCGAGGTGCTGCCCTGGGACCACCTTGACGCCGGTCTCGATCGCGAGTGGCTGTGGCAGGACTGGCAGGACTCCCTCGACGAGACCGAGGTCGAGGACTGCCGGTGGACGCCCTGCTACGACTGCGGCGTCTGCCCGACCATGGACACCGAGATCCAGATCGGCCCGACGGGCAAGAAGCTGCTCCCCCTCACGGTCGTCTGACCCCCGGAGCGGGCGTGCGTCGTCTGGACTGAGGAGCGCCGGGAGCGAAGCGACCAGAGCGACGAGGGAAGACGGCGCATTGGGCGACCGCTCCCGCGCTCGCGGAGCGAGCGCCATAGAGCAGGGAAACAAGAGATCCGGCGGGTCCCCGTGGGGGCCCGCCGGATCGGTTTGTGCTGCGCTGTCCGGTGCCGTCGTCCGCCGGACATGCTCGATGATCGATCATCCCACTGACGGCTCCAGGCGGGGGTCTACCCGGTCGGCGGTTCGACGGAGCAGTGTCGCCAGGGCGGTGCGGACGACCGGCGTGCGGGGCTCGACGGGCACGTAGGGGATCTTGGGGGCGTTGGGGAGCGCCGACTGGGCGAGCTCGCGGCCCTTCTCCTGCGCGGCGATGAAGGTGACGACCTGAAGCGGAGTCATCTCTTCCTCTCTTGATCACTTGATCGATTCAGTTACCTCTTCGAGAGTACGTCCTGATCGCTTCTTAATCAATTCAGAACTAGGGTTCGTCTCGTGGAGCGCGTCACACTACAAACGATCGCCGATCGGGTCGGCGTCTCGCGTACGACTGTGTCCAACGCCTTCTCCAGGCCCGACCAGCTCAACGAGGAGTTGCGCCGGCGGATCCTGGAGGTGGCGAGCGAGCTCGGCTACCCCGGCCCCCATCCGGCGGCGCGCACACTGCGGCGCGGCCGGGCGGGCGTGATCGGGGTGATCTTCACCGAGGCCCTGTCGTACGCCTTCGCCGACTCGTACGCCGTCGGCTTCCTGCGGGGCCTGGCGAGCGTCGCGGAGCAGTCGGGCACCGGGGTCCATCTCATCGGGTGGCCCTCCCCGGACGCCGCCGAAGAGGTGATCGGCGACGCGGTGGTGGACGGCTTCTGTCTCTTCTCGCCCGAAGGACACCCGCTCGTCGAGACGGTCCTGCGCCGTCGTCTCCCGGTGGTCACCGTGGACTATCCGTATGTCGAGGGCGTGCCGTTCGTGGGGATCGACGACCGGGCCGCCGCCCGCCGGGCGGCCGAGCACGCCCTCGGTCTCGGGCACCGGCGGGTCGCCGTGCTGGGCGTGCAGCCCGTCGCCGGCCGTACCAACCGCGACTGGCTGGACCTGGATCGGCCGGGAGATCTCCGGTTCGGGGCGGGCCGGGCCCGGCTGGCCGGCTACCGGGACGCCTGCGAGGCCGCCGGCCTGGCCTGGAACGAGGTCGCCGTGGGCCGGACGCCGAACGACCGAGAACTCGCCCGTCAGGCCGCCGCCCGCCTCCTCGACGCGGACCCGCGGCCGACGGTCGTCCTGGCCCCGACCGACGAGGTCGCCTTCGCCGTCCTCGACGTCGCGGCGCAACGGGGGATCGAGGTCCCACGGGACCTGTCGGTGATCGGTTTCGACGACGTGCCCGCGGCTGCGCCGGCCGGCCTGACCACCGTGCGCCAGCCGATCACCGAGAAGGGCACCACGGCGGGGCGCCTGCTCCTCCAGCCGGCCCGGAGTGACACCGCCCCCTGCGTGCTCATGGAGACCGATCTCGTCGTCCGCCGTACGACCGCGCCGCCGTCCGGCGCCGGAGCGTGACGCGGCTCCACCGCCGCCGTACATCGTCGTGAGGTGCCCCTGAGCGGAGTGGGCTCTATCGGCGCTGTACGGCGCCGTGAGGCACCTCCGAACGATGCGGAGCGTGACGTGGGCGTTACGAGCGCCGTACGTCGTCGAGACGCCTCTGAACGACGCGGAGCGTGAGGTGGGCGCTACGCGCGCCGTACGTCGTCGAGACGCCTCTGAACGACGCGGAGCGTGAGGTGGGCGCTACGCGCGCCGTACGTCGTCGAGACGCCTCTGAACGACGCGCAGCGTGACGCGGGCGCTACGCGCGCTGTACGTCGTCGTGAGGCGTCCCTGAAGGGCGCGGAGCGTGACGTGGGCCCTACCGGCGTCGTACGGCGTGTCCTACGGTGGCCCCTGCCCGCCGAACGACGTTGGACGCGCTTCGGGCGTACGGACGGTCCGGGCGCCCCGAGTGGACGAAACGAGAACGGAAGAGCGTGCGTCGAACAGGCGTGAACGAAGGACCCGGGTGCCTCACCGTCCCCGCACTGATCATCGTCGTGCCGATCCGGCTGCTCTGGGAGCTGCTCGCCCTGATCGGGCGGGCCGTCGGCCGGTACGTCCTGCGCCCGATCGGATGGCTGATCTACCAGGTCCTCCTGCGGCCCCTCGGCTGGCTGATCCGCGTGCTGATCGTCATTCCGCTGCGGTGGGTGGCCGTGGAGATCCTCGCGCCGCTCGGCCGCGTGATCTACCGCTATCTCCTGCGGCCGATCGGACGGGGCCTGGCCTGGTGCCTGGCGATCGCCTTGATGCCGTTCGCGTACGCCGCGCACTGGATCGGCCGGGCCCTGGTCGCGCTGTGGCACGCGGTACGACCGGTACTGGCCGCGATCGGCCGGGGGATCGCCTATGTCTGGCGGCTCGCCGGGATCGTGCTCTTCCATCTCCTCGTACGGCCGGTGCGGTGGGTCTGGCGGACGTTCGTCCGGCCGGTCCTGCGGGCACTGGCCTGGGCGTGGCGCGTCACCGTGCTGACACCCGCCCGATGGGTCCGCGTCAACGTCCTGAAACCCGCTGGAGCGGCCGTTCGTTCGGCATTCCGGGCACTGGGGCTGGATACGCGGCGCCCGTGACCCCGTACTCTTAGGAGACAGAGACTTTTGGATTGGCACGAGTAGGAAGGACCGAAACCCTGGCACCCATGCCGGAGGGCCCGGCGCCGGCCCCCGTGACCCATCGCCTGCGCGTGCGGTACGCCAAGCGCGGCAGGATGCGGTTCACCAGCCACCGTGACATCTCCCGGGCCGTGGAACGCGCCGTACGGCGTGCCGGGATCCCGGTGGCATTCAGCGCCGGATTCTCTCCGCACCCGAAGATCTCCTACACGGGTGCGGCGGCAACCGGGGTCGCCAGTGAGGCGGAGTATCTCGAGATCGGGCTCACCGCCCACCGCGTTCCGGAGCAGGTGCGGACCGCCCTCGACGCCGTGCTGCCCGACGGACTCGACATCGTCGAGGTCGTCGAGGCGCGGGCCGGGGCTCTGGCGGACCGCCTGGAGGCATCGCGGTGGCTCGTGCGTCTCGACGGCGTCGCTCCCGACGTCGCCGACGCGGCCGTCCGTGCGTTCATGGCGGCCGATGAGATCGAGGTGGAACGCCTCACGAAGAAGGGACGCCGGCGCTTCGATGCCCGCGCAGCGGTCATCGAGTGCGAGCTCGACCGGCGTGCCATGGAAGACGCGGATGTCGGCTGTGCCATACTTCGAATGGTTGTTCGGCACACGACGCCCGCCGTCCGACCGGACGACGTCCTCACCGGTCTTCGTCAGGTGGCCGACCTAGCGCCGCCGTCACCGCCCATGGTGACGCGGCTGGCGCAGGGGCCGCTCGACGAGACCACCGGTGAGCTCACCGACCCGCTGGCCTCCGACCGGCAGACCGCACCGGCAGGCGACGACGCCGCCGCGACCGCGGACGCCGTACGGGCTGCGGTGCCGGACGCCGTCGGCGCTCAGCCGTAACCGGATCCGTGCGACGCATGGGTCCTCGGGGACGACCGGGCGCACCCCTGATGACTTTGTCGGTACGGCCCGCCAGGGCCACGCCGGCGACGACGACAAACGAAGAGCTCTCGTGCGGCGCACCCCTCGTGGGTCGCGCCCGGGAGCCTGACGGGAGACAGCCCGCATGCTTGACAAGGAATTCGGTGACGCCACCGGCGGCACCGAGGACAACGACATCGAAACCGGCGAACAGACCGGGAGGACGTCCCGGCCGCGACGCGCCAGTCGACCGGCGGGGCCTCCGCCGGAGCCGGAAGAGGACACCACTCCGCGTACGGTGACGCGGCCCGCGTCGGCTCAGGTGACGACGGCGGCCGACGCCCCGGCCTCCGCGACGCCCCCGGCCGTCGAGGGCGACGCCGCGGGCGCCGAGAAGACCGCCAAGCCGACCCGTACGCGCCGCGCCACCCGCAAGGCCGCGCCCCCGCCCGAGCCGGAGCCGGCCACCGCCGAGCCGCCCGCGGCCGAGGCGCCCGCCGCAGCGCAGCCGGAGTCTCCGGTGACCCGATCGGCCGTTCCGCAGCCCGAGCCGTCGGCGCCCACGGCGCCGGTGACCCGGCCCGCGGGCCCGCCGGCGGTTCCCGAGGCCGCGTTCCAGCCGCCGATGGTCGTGTTCCAGCCGCCGCAGCTGCTGGAGGAGGACGCCAAGCCGGCTCCGCGGACCCGCGCCGAGGCGCAGCCGAAGGTCGAGGCGAAGGCCAAGGCCAAGCCCGAGCTGAAGGAGAAGGCCGAGCCGGCCCCGGCGCCCGAGGAGCCGGAGGACGAGCAGGGCGATGAGGACGACGGCACCGACCGGTCCAGCCGTCGGCGCCGCCGCCGTGGCGGCCGGGGACGCGGCAAGACCCGCGACGGCCAGGAGGCCGAGGAGACCACCGGCAAGGCCGAGACCGAGGACGAGCCCGAGAGCGAGTCGCGGCAGGCCGACGAGGAGTCCGAGCAGGACTCCGACGACGACCAGTCCGAGGGCGGCAGCACCCGCCGCCGGCGCCGTCGGCGTCGCCGCAGCTCCGGCGCTGACGGGGAGGAGCTCGCGCCCGACGACCCGCCCAACACCGTCGTGCACGTCCGCGAGCCGCGCGTCGTCGAGGACGAGGTGCAGGCCGTCAAGGGTTCGACCCGCCTGGAGGCCAAGAAGCAGCGCCGCCGCGAGGGGCGCGAACAGGGCCGCCGCCGCCCGCCGATCGTCACCGAGTCGGAGTTCCTGGCCCGGCGCGAGTCGGTGGAGCGGGTCATGGTGATCCGCTCGGAGGGCGAGCGCACCCAGATCGGCGTGCTCGAGGACAAGGTGCTGGTCGAGCACTACGTCGACCGGTCCAGCCACCAGTCCTACATTGGCAACGTCTACCTCGGTAAGGTCCAGAACGTCCTGCCGTCGATGGAGGCGGCGTTCGTCGACATCGGCAAGGGCCGCAACGCCGTCCTGTACGCCGGTGAGGTCAACTGGGACCTCGCGGGCCTGGAGGGCCAGCCGCGCCGCATCGAGTCGGCCCTCAAGTCCGGCCAGTCGGTGCTGGTGCAGGTCACCAAGGACCCCGTCGGCCACAAGGGCGCCCGCCTGACCAGCCAGATCTCGCTGCCCGGCCGTTACCTCGTGTACGTCCCGGACGGCTCGATGACCGGCATCAGCCGCAAGCTGCCCGACAAGGAGCGCTCGCGGCTCAAGCAGATCCTCAAGAAGGTCATGCCCGAGAACGCCGGCGTGATCGTGCGCACGGCGGCGGAAGGCGCCACCGAGGACGAGCTGTCCCGCGACGTCTCCCGGCTGGCCGCCCAGTGGGAGAACATCAAGCGCCAGTCGAAGACCGCGTCCGCGCCGGCGATGCTGTACGGCGAGCCGGACCTGACCATCCGCGTGGTCCGCGACATCTTCAACGAGGACTTCACCAAGCTCGTCGTCCAGGGCGAGGACGCGTGGGACATGGTCGAGGAGTACGTCGGCTACGTCGCGCCGCACCTGGCCGACCGCCTGCAGAGGTGGACCGACGAGGACGACGTCTTCACCTCCTTCCGGGTCGACGAGCAGATGTCCAAGGCGCTCGAGCGCAAGGTGTGGCTGCCGAGCGGCGGTTCGCTGGTGATCGACCGCACGGAGGCGATGACCGTCGTCGACGTCAACACCGGCAAGTTCACCGGGCAGGGCGGCAACCTCGAGGAGACGGTCACCCGCAACAACCTCGAGGCCGCCGAGGAGATCGTGCACCAGCTGCGGCTGCGTGACATCGGCGGCATCATCGTCGTCGACTTCATCGACATGGTGCTCGAGAGCAACCGCGAGCTGGTGCTGCGCCGGATGCTGGAGTGCCTGTCGCGGGACCGCACCAAGCACCAGGTCGCCGAGGTGACCTCGCTCGGCCTCGTCCAGATGACCCGCAAGCGGGTCGGCGGCGGGCTGCTGGAGTCCTTCTCCGAGCCCTGCGAGTGCTGCAACGGCCGAGGGATCCACGTCACCCTCTCGCCGGTCGAGCCGAAGCCGGACAAGGCCGGCACGTCGAGCCGCCGGAAGAAGCGCAAGGGCGAGGTCGAGAAGGTCGTCGAGGAGAAGATGGCCCGCGCCGAGCGCCGGGCCGCCCGCGCCGAGGCCGCCAAGTCCGGCGCCGAGGCCGAGGAGGCCGATGAGGCGGCCGAGGCCGCCTCCGGCCCGGTGGAGGCCGAGCGGACCGCCGCCGAGGGTGCGTCCGCCGAAGCCGCCGAACCGGCCGCCACGGAGGCCGAGGAGGCCGGGCACGAGGCATCCGACGCCGAGCCCTCGGCCAACGGCCGCCGCCGGCGCACCCGCCGGTCCACGCGGGCCCGGTCCGAGGCGACCGCGGACTGACGCGCGAGGACGAGGCCGCCGCCGATCAGCGGCGGCGGCCCCGTCCAGCGCGGCATCGCGCAGGGCAGCTCGTCCAGCGCGGCATCGCGCAGGGCAGCTCGTCCAGCGCGGCATCGCGCAGGGCAGCTCGTCCAGCGCGGCATCGCGCAGGGCAGCTCGTCCAGCGCGGCATCGCGCAGGGCAGCTCGTCCAGCGCGGCACCGCGCAGGGCAGCTCGTCCAGCGCGGCACCGCGCAGGGCAGCCCCGTCCACGATGGCTCCGCGCAGGGCTCGATTCAGCGCGGCGGCGGCCCCGCTGGGCACAATCCAGGATGGCCCGCCGAGGTGGGCATCGCCGGTTCGGTGGCGCGCTCGTACCTGATGGAAGGGCCTTCGCCCGTACGTCTCGGCGCATCTCGTTCGCCGGTCGGGTGGTTCGTCCACGCGGCTCCCGGCCGCGGCTCTTCGGGGGGAGCGGCCGGGATCCCGCCGGTTCGACCTTCGGCCGCAGGATCCGGTACTCTAGGTATCCGGCGCTTTCCCGCGCCGTTGTTAGCGCGCCCGAGGCCCCCGGCATTCGGTGGGAGCGGGCTGCAGCTTCCGAGATGAGCTTGTTCGGTTAGTCGTGCCCGAGGCACGCAAAGGAAAGGTTCCGCGGTGTACGCGATCGTCCGTTGCGGCGGCAGGCAGGAGAAGGTGGCCGTCGACGATGTGCTCACCGTCGACAAGGTGGCCGGTGAGGTCGGCTCGACGGTGACGCTCCCGGCCGTGCTCGTCGTTGACGGCGACAACGTCGTCAGCGCGCCCGGCGAGGTGGCCAAGTACACGGTCACCGCCGAGATCCTTGGCGCGACCAAGGGCCCGAAGATCAACATCATGCACTACCGGAACAAGACCGGGTACAAGCGGCGTATGGGTCACCGCCAGCCGTACACCCAGGTCAAGGTCACCGGTATCAAGGCCGGAAAGTAGGTCGCAGACATGGCACACAAGAAGGGCGCCTCGTCCAGCCGTAACGGCCGTGACTCCAATGCCCAGCGGCTTGGCGTCAAGCGGTTCGGCGGCCAGCTCGTGAACGCCGGCGAGATCATCGTCCGGCAGCGCGGCACCCACTTCCACCCGGGTCCGGGTGTGGGCCGTGGCGGCGACGACACGCTGTTCGCGCTGGTCGCGGGTGCGGTCGAGTTCCGCCGCTACCGTGGTCGTCGCGCCGTGAGCATCGTCCCGCCGGCGGAGTAGGTCCGCCGACGCGACAGGATTTCAGGACGAGGGCGGGCCGTTGATCGGCCCGCCCTCGTCGTTTTTCGATGAAGGGTGAGGACATGCCGGACGAGACGCTGCCGCCGGCGCCGGTGCGGCGCGGTCATTCGGGGCCGCCGGGGGCGCAGTTCATCGACCGGGTCGTCCTGCACGTCCAGGCCGGCAACGGCGGGCACGGCTGCGCCTCCGTACACCGGGAGAAGTTCAAGCCGCTCGGCGGGCCGGACGGCGGCAACGGCGGGCGCGGCGGCGACGTCATCCTCGAGGTCGACCCCAGCACCGCGAGCCTGCTCGACTACCACCACCGGCCGAGCCGCAAGGCCACCGGCGGGAAGCAGGGGCAGGGGTCGAACAAGAACGGCGCCAACGGCGGCGACCTCGTGCTGACCGTGCCGAACGGCACGGTCGTCAAGACCCTCGACGGCGACGTGCTGGCCGACCTCCTCGGCGCCGGCACCCGCTTCGTCATCGCCCAGGGCGGCCACGGCGGCCTGGGCAACGCCGCCCTCGCCTCGGCCAAGCGCAAGGCGCCCGGGTTCGCGCTCCTCGGCGAGCCGGGCGATGAGCTCGAGGTCGTGCTGGAGCTCAAGACCGTCGCGGACGTCGCGCTGGTCGGGTTCCCCAGCGCGGGCAAGTCGTCGCTGATCGCGGCGATCTCGGCCGCCAAGCCGAAGATCGCCGACTACCCCTTCACCACGCTCACCCCCAACCTCGGCGTCGTCAGCGCGGGCGAGGTCGTCTACACCGTCGCCGACGTTCCGGGACTCATCGAGGGCGCCAGCGAGGGCCGGGGCCTCGGCCTGCAGTTCCTGCGCCACATCGAGCGGGCCTCCACGCTCGTCCACGTCCTCGACTGCGCCACGTTGGAGCCGGGCCGCGACCCGATCTCGGACTTCGAGGTGATCGAGGCCGAGCTCCAGGCGTACGACTCCCTGGGCGACGAGCCGCTGTCCGACCGCCCGCGCCTGGTCGTGCTCAACAAGGTGGACGTGCCCGACGGGCGGGACCTGGCCGAGCTGGTCCGTCCCGAGTTCGAGAAGCGCGGCCTGACGGTCTTCGAGGTGTCGGCCGCGACCCACGAGGGCCTGCGCGAGCTGAGCTTCGCGATGGCCGAGATGGTCGCGACCCACCGCGCCGCGCAGCCGGTCGAGGAGGCGACCCGGCTGGTCATCCGGCCCGCGCCCGTCGGCGGCGCCGAGTTCGAGGTGCGCCCGCTCGGCGACGACACCTACCTCGTCACCGGCGAGAAACCGCTGCGCTGGCTGCGGCAGACCGACTTCACCAACGATGAGGCGGTCGGCTACCTCGCCGACCGGCTCGCCCGCCTGGGCGTCGAACAGCGACTCGCCGAGGCCGGCGCCGAGTCGGGCGCCACCGTCTACATCGGCACCGAGGACGAGTCGATCGTCTTCGACTGGGAGCCCGAGGTGCTCGCCGGATCCGAGCAGGGGCTCGGCCGCCGCGGCACCGACCGGCGGCTGGAGGGCCGGTGAGTCATCGTGCGTGAGGCCGTGGTGCGGGCGCGGCGGATCGTCGTCAAGGCGGGGTCGTCGTCGCTGACGACCCCGGATGGCGCGATCGACGCCGCCCGTATCGACGCGCTCGTCGACGTCCTCGCCGGATGGCGGCGGGCCGACGGCCGCCGCGAGGTCGTGTTCGTCTCCTCCGGCGCGATCGCCGCCGGGCTCGGGCCGCTGGGCCTGCCCGCCCGGCCACGCGACCTGGCGCTGCAGCAGGCCGCCGCGAGCGTGGGGCAGGGGCTCCTGTTCGCCCGGTACACCACGTCGTTCGCGCGGCACGGCCTGGGCGTCGGGCAGGTCCTGCTGACCGCCGACGACATGATGCGCCGCTCGCACCACCGCAACGCCCAGCGCACCCTCGAACAGCTGCTCGCCTTCGGGTTCCTGCCGATCGTCAACGAGAACGACACCGTCGCCACCGACGAGATCCGCTTCGGCGACAACGACCGGCTCGCCGCCCTCGTCGCGCACCTCATCCGCGCGGACGCGCTGATCCTGCTGTCCGACGTGGACGCGCTCTACACCGGCGACCCGCGCGAGCCGGGCGCCCGCCGGATCGAGGACGTCCGCGAACCGGCCGACCTGGACGGCGTAAGCCTGGGCGGCTCGGGACGCGTCGGCACCGGCGGCATGGTGACCAAGGTGGAGGCGGCCCGCATCGCCGGTGTCCCGGTCGTCCTGACCAACGCCGACTCGGCGGGGGCGGCCCTGGCGGGGGAGAACATCGGAACGTACTTCCACCCGGCCGGCGTCCAGCCGTCCACCCGGAGGCTCTGGCTGGCGCACGCCACGACCGGGCAGGGACGGCTCCGCCTCGACCCGGGAGCGGTCGAGGCGGTGGTCGGCCGCCGCAAGTCCCTGCTGCCCGCCGGCGTGACCGGCGTGGAGGGCGACTTCAGCGCGGGCGACCCCGTCGACATGTGCGACGACGAGGGCCGGGTCGTCGCTCGCGGGCTGGTGAACTACGACGCGGCGGAGATCCCCGACCTGATGGGCAGGTCGACACGCTGGCTGGCGCGGGAGCTCGGCCCGGAGTACGAACGCGAGATCATTCACCGGGACGACCTCGTCGTCCTGGTCACCGAGGAAGCGGCGGCCCGGCGGCCCTGAGGCCGGTTCGGGGTCAGGAGGAGGAGAGATGGGCACCCAGGAGCAGGTTCTCGAGGTGGCGCGGCGCGCCCGGCAGGCCGCCGCCGAGCTGGCCCCGCTGCCGCGCGCCGTCAAGGACGCCGCGCTGCACGCCATCGCGGACGCTCTCGTGGCCCGCTCCCCGGAGATCGTCGAGGCCAACGCCGCCGACGTGGCCCGGGCCCGCGAGGACGGCACGTCCGAGTACATGATCGACCGGCTCAGCCTGACCACCGACCGGGTCGCCGCCATCGCCGCGGCCGTCCGCCACGTGGCGTCCCTGCCCGACCCGGTGGGAGAGTCCGTGCGCGGCTACACGCTGCCGAACGGCCTGGAGCTGCGGCAGGTACGGGTCCCGCTCGGCGTGGTCGGCATCATCTACGAGGGCCGCCCGAACGTCACCGTCGACGCCGCCGCGCTCACGCTCAAGAGCGGCAACGCGGTGCTGCTGCGCGGCTCCTCCTCGGCGTACGACTCCAACACCGCGCTGGTCGAGGTCATGCGCTCGGCGCTGGCCGACCAGGTGCCGGCCGACGCGATCCAGCTGGTGCCCGGCCGCGACCGCGACTCGGTCAAGCATCTGATGCGGGCCCGTGGCCTGGTCGACGTGCTCATCCCCCGGGGCGGCGCCTCGCTGATCAACTCGGTGGTCGAGGAGTCGACGGTGCCGGTCATCGAGACGGGCACCGGCAACTGCCACGTGTACGTCGACGCGGACGCCGACCTGGACATGGCCGTGGACATCCTCGTCAACGCCAAGACGCAGCGCCCGTCGGTGTGCAACGCCGCCGAGACCGTGCTCGTGCACCGGGACGTCGCCGAGGCCTTCCTGCCCCGCGCACTGCGGGCGCTGGGGGAGAAGGGCGTGACCGTGCACGGCGACGCCGCGGTCCGCGCGCACGCCGACGAGGGGGCGACCGTCGTCGAGGCGACAGATGAGGACTGGGGCACCGAGTACCTCTCCCTCGACCTCGCCGCCGCCGTCGTCGACTCGCTCGACGACGCCGTCGCGCACATCCGCCGGTACGGCTCGGCGCACACCGAGGCGATCGTGACGACCTCCCAGTCGGCCGCCCGCCGTTTCACCGCGCTCGTCGACTCCGCGGCCGTCATGGTCAACGCCTCGACGCGGTTCACCGACGGCGAGGAGTTCGGTTTCGGGGCGGAGATCGGCATCTCCACCCAGAAACTGCACGCCCGCGGCCCGATGGGCCTGCCCGAGCTCACCTCGACGAAGTACGTCGTCACCGGCGACGGCCACATCAAGGGCGCCTGAATCAGAGTGCGGGCGGGCCGCCCGCCGCGATAGCGGGATGAAGTCCACCCTCACCGGCTCTGGTGGCCGGCCGAAGGGTGCCTGAGCCCCTGCACACGCACCCGGCCGTCCGTGAACGCGGCGAGCGCCTGGTCGATTTCCTCGGGCGGCCGACGGAGGAAGCGGACGAAGAAGCGGAGACCGCGACGGTGCGCGACGCGTCGTACCTCGGGCTGGTCAAGCCCGGATACGCCGGGTGTGGTCGCGGTGACACCCGGGACGAGTTCAACGGCGAGGATGAACCCGCTCTTCAGGCGGAACGCCGCAACGCAGGACCAGGGGAGGAAGCAGGGCCGCGGCGCCGTGTCGATACGGCAGCGCAGCCCGTCCCGGGAAAGACGCATCGCCTCCGGCGGCACGCCGATCGCCGCCCAGTTCGCCGCCATCCGCCGCCTGGCGGCGAACTGTTTCGAGGCGTCACCGGCGATGAGCAGTCCCGCGATGCCCGATCCCACCAGCGTCCAGGCTTGCGAGAAACCGATCACGAGGACGGCGGCGACAGCGATACCGATGATGACGCCGCCCCCGATCGCCTCACTCCAGCCGCTGACGCGCCGTTGGCGTAGCTGCATGGCGCGCATCCGGGCCACCGCCTCCGGGTCGACCTCCACCACGAGTTCCGTTGGTGCTTCTCGCTGTTCGATCACCCGTCCATTCTGCGGTGTCGCGCGCAGGGGCCGCTTCGGGAGCATGGGCGATCGGGGCACCTAGCCGGTGAGGTAGCGCTTAGGGGTGGTGCCCACGGTGCGGCGGAACGCCGTGAGGAACGCGCTCGGCGTCGCGTATCCCACGGCGTGCGCGACCCGCGAGACCGGCTGGCCCTCCGCGAGCATGGGGAGCGCGGCCCTCAGCCGCGCGTGGGTGCGCCAGCGGTCGAAGCTCATGCCGGTGTCGTGGACGAACAGCCTCGTCAGGGTGCGCCGGCTCACGCCGATGGCCCTCGCGTGCGCCTCGAGGCTTCGGGGGTCTGCGGGGTCGGCGAGCAGCGCGTCGGCCACGGCGCGGACGCGTTCGTCGACGGGCTGGGGCACGTCGATGGGCGTGGCGGGCAGCGGGCGCAGCAGGTCCGCGACGACCGCCTCGGCGCGCAGGCGCGCGTCGTCGGCCAGATCCTCGCGGGCGAGGTAGCCGATCAGGTGGGCCAGTAGCCCGTCGACCGCGACCGGCGTGGGTTCGGACCAGTCCAGATCGCAGCGTTCCGGGTCGAAGTAGAGGCTCACCAGGGTCGCGTCGCGGGTCGCGCCGGTCCCGTGGACGACCCCCGCGGGCAGCCAGAGGGCCCGGGTGGGCGGCAGGACCCAGTAGTCGTCATCGACGGCGACGCCCAGCACCCCCTGTCGTGTCCACGCCAGTTGGTGATGGGTGTGGCTGTGCGGGGGAATCCATTCCCCCGTGGTCAACGGGAAGGTCCCGACGACGATCGCTCCGACCCCGGCGGGGACGGCGTACTCATCAATCACGTGATCGAGGATATGGCCTCAATGCGATACTCCATGGCCATGTAGCGTATTGAGGCCACCATGGGCGGTTGCCTAGCGTCGTCCCATGTCGATATCAACCCTCGCCACCGGGCGGCGCCGGTCCGCGCTGGTGGTGCTGTGCTTCGTGCAGTTCATGCTCGTTCTGGACGACACCGTGGTGAACGTCGCGCTCCCCAGCCTCCGGGACGACCTCGGTTTCGGTGCGGCGGGCCTGACCTGGGTCGTGAACGCCTATTTCCTCGCGTTCGGCGGTCTGCTGGTGCTGTTCGGCCGGGTGGCCGACCTGCTGGGGCGCAGACTCGTGTTCTTGAGCGGCGTGGGGCTGTTCGGCCTGGCGAGCCTCGCCTGCGGGCTGGCACAGGAGCCGTGGCAGCTCATCGCCGGCCGGTTCGTCCAGGGAGCGGGTGCGGCCACGGCCGGGCCCGCCGCGCTGTCACTGATCACTCTCCTGTTCCCGGGGCCCGAGGAGCGCGCCAAGGTGCTCGGCGTGTGGGGCGGTATCGCGGCGCTGGGCGGTACGACGGGTCTGGTCGTGTCCGGTGCGCTGACAGGCCTCGCGTCCTGGCGCTGGATCTTCCTGATCAACCTGCCCGTCGCCGCCGCGGCCCTCGTGCTGCTGCCACGCCTGGTACCCGAAAGCCGCGCCGGTCATCGTCCCGCCCACCTGGACGTGCCCGGGGCGGTACTGGGCACCGGTGCGCTGTTGTCACTGGTCTACGGCCTGCTGCAGGAGGAGGGGCTGCCGCTCGTCCTCGCCCTCGTCCTGGCCGCCGCGTTCGTCGTGGTCGAAGCACGCACCCCGGAACCCCTCGTGCCGCTGTCATTTCTGGCGGTCCGAACCCGCGCCGTGGCAAATGCCGCGACTTTCCTGTTCTCCGCCGGCTTCTACTCGATGGCGTTCCTGCTGATGCTGCACATGCAGACCGTGCTGGGCTACCGGCCGCTCACGGCCGGTGTCGCCTATCTGCCGTACGGCGCCGGCGTCCTCGCAGGAATGTGGATCTCCTCCCGCGCGGCGATCAGAGCGGGTGTGCGCAGTACGCTCGTCGTCGCGTTCCTGATCAGCGCGGCCGGGCTGTTCCTCCTGGCCGGTGTCGAGCCGGGCGACGGCTATGCCGCCGGAGTACTGCCCGGCATACTCGTCACGGCTCTCGGCTGCGGCCTGAGCCTGCCCGCACTGACGATCGCCGCGGTCAGCGGCACCACCGAGGAGAACGCCGGTCTCGGCTCGGCCGTCTTCACCACCGTTCAGCAGGTCGGCGGCGCCGTGGGACTGGCGATCCTGGTCACCTTGGCCACGCGCCGTAGCGACGACCTGGTCGGCTCGGTCGGCGTCCGGAACGCCGTGACGGAGGGCTTCTCCCTCGCGCTCACCGTCGCCGCCGTCCTCCTCGTGCTCGGTGCCATCCTCATCGCGGCCCTGCTCGGCGCCGCGTCCCGGAACGACGCCGACCCCCGAGAACTGCCCGACCCCGTACGGACGAGCCCGTGAAGGGCTGATCCGTCGGGGTCGGTGTCGTGGTCAGGCCGCCAGACGACGAGCGGGCCGCGGAAGCGCGGCGGTGAACCCGTCGGCGGCTCAGCCGCAGGCGATCAGCCGGAAGGTGTAGCCGCGCTTCTTCAGCGTCTTGAGGATCTCCGGTAGCGCCGCGACGGTCTGGCTGCGGTTACCACCGCCGTCGTGCATCAGCACGACGGAGCCGGGGTGTACGTGGGTGAGGACCCGATGGACGATCGCCGACGTGCCCGGACGCGCCCAGTCCTGTGGGTCGACGGTCCACAGGACGACCTTCTTGTGCAGGGCGCGAGCCCGGGCGCGGACCGTGTGGTTCACCGCGCCGTACGGCGGGCGCAGGCACTCCGGAGTGACGCCGGTCGCCGCGCGGATCGCCCGGTCGGTCCGGCGGACCTGGGAACGGAAGACGCTCGCCGAGACCCTGGTCAGGTCGGGGTGCGACCAGGTGTGGTTCTGCACGCTCCCGCCCTGCGCGACCACCTTCTTGGTGAGGCTCGGGTGACGGGTGACGTTCTGGCCGAGTTCGAAGAAGGTGGCCCGGGCCCCGTACCTGGCGAGGATCTTGAGCACCTTCGGCGTGTACGTGCTCGGCCCGTCGTCGAAGCTCAGGTAGACGACCTTCGCCCGCTGGGGGGAGGTCTCCGCGCGGGCCGCCGCGCCGTGGGCGAGCGGGGCCACCGCGGACGCGGCCCGCGCGGTCCCGGCCGCCGACGTGGGCGGTGCGGCGTGCGCGGGCGTGGTGGAGAGGGCGGCGGCGATCAGGGCGGTCGTGGTTCCGAGCAGGGCGACGGGCCGGCGGAGTGCGGCCGGTCTTCCTCCGGGCATGGGGGGTTCCTCACTTCACGAGCAACGGGGCGAACCCGTGAAGTGTCCTGATCAAGAGGATCACTCGGTGAGGTGCTTTTCCGCTTTTTAACCTATTCGCGCCGGATCTGGCCACTACGGCCCGACGGCTGCGTGGGTGATCCTGGAACCGGCGACGCGTCTCATTTGAGAAGGTTCAGGTCCACCGCCGCGGCGAGGGCGCCGGCGCCCGCGTCGCCGGGGTGGACGCCGTCGCCGGAGTCGAAGGCCGGGGTGAGCCGGGTCGGATCGTCCGGGGCGGCCAGCCGGGCGGCGAAGTCGGCGACCGGCCAGTCCCGTTGACCGATGATCGCCTGGTTGACGGCTCGCCTCACGTCCTCGTTGCCGTCGGCTCGGAACATCTCGTAGACGCTACCCATGATCGGCGTGAGCGTGCCCAGAACGGGCTGGATGCCGTGCTCCTGAGCCCTGCGGGCCAGCGCGAACAGGGCCGCGGTGATGTCGTCGGCGGTCGATCCCATGCCGATGTCGTTGATCCCGCCCATGATCACGACGTGAGTGGCTTCGGGGGCGCCGAGCACGTCGCGGCCGAACCGCTCGGGCATGGTGGGCCCGAACAGGGGGCCGAGCAGCCGGTTACCGCCGATGCCCGCGTTGAGGACGACGCCGTCCCTCCCGGCGGCGAGCAGCCGGCGCTGCAGGTGATCGGGATAGCGCTGATCGAGGTCGTCGGACGTGCCGTCGCCCCGGGTGATCGAGTCACCGAAGGCGATCACGACCGGGCTGGTCGCGGGCGCGTCGGTCAGGACCTGGGTGATCCAGTAGAGCGACGAGAACCGCTCGGCGCGGCCGCCCTCGCCGGTCTCGACGGTGCCGGTTCGCTGGGCCGAGTGCAGGTACGCGGCGGGCTCCGCGTCGCCGGACACGAAGCACCGGATCTCGAGCTCCTCGTCCGCCGCGGTGGCCAGCCGGACCGGGTCGCTCGTCGCGGTCCCACCCGGCGGGATCTCCCAACGCGCCTCGCCCTGATACGGAACGGGAACGCCGTCACCCACGGTGACCTCGTCGATGACCAGCGGCGCGTGCCCGAACTCGTTGCTCAGAACCAGCCGGAGGGCGCTGCCGCCACGCCGCAGCCGTACGGTCTGCAGCACCGTCTGGGCCGAGAACGACCGCGGTTGTGGCATGAACGGCGGCGTCGCCTCCGGGTCTCCGAGCGCTGTGAGGTAGGCGGTGGTCCAAGTCATGACATCCCCAGAGATCGATGAGAATCAATGTCTTTGACGCTAGCCGATCAGATTGATGCTTGTCGATATACTGTCGGGCATGACGACGGACGACCGGCACCCGGCGACAAAGGACCTGCGGCTGACGAAGGCGCTCGCGGCCCTCTCCGATCCCGTGCGCCTGGCCACGGTCCGGACCCTCGCGGCCCTCGGCGACTCACCCTGTGTCGAGTTGCACCACGCTGCGGGCCTGACGATCAGTCAGCCGACGTTCTCCCACCATCAGCGCGTTCTGCGGCAGGCGGGGATCATCCGGGAACGCGTCCAGGGCGCCCAGCGCATCCTCAGTGTCCGGCGTGAGGATCTCGACGCCTGCTTCCCGGGACTGCTCGACACCGTCCTCAACACGCCTGAGGCGTTCCTGACCGACCGCTGAGCGCCCTTTCCGCGACGGCGGCCGTGGTTCCGCCGTCTCGTACGCCCCCGGCCGCGGCGTACAGCAGGTCGCGGACGGCCTCCTCGCGGTCGGTCCGCCAGACGAGGCGCAGCGCGATGTCCGGCGTCTCCACCGGATGCCGTACGAGAACGCCGGAGGCGAGATCCTCGGCGACGGCGAACTCCGGCAGCACGGCCGCGCCGAGGCCCCGGCGCACCCATCCGTGGATCACGGTGACCGAGGCGAGTTCGGTGCGCTCGCCGTCGACGCCGAACACCCGGTCGGCGACCATACGGAACGAACAGCCGGGAGGCGTGACCAGCAGTCGCTCGTCGGAATTTCCGGGTGCGGCGACGTACGCCAGCGGCACGTCCTCCACGTCGAGGAAGTCCAGCCGCGCGGGCGCGTCGAATCCGAGGCCGCCCAGCGCCGGCCCGCTGTCCAGGAGCAGTCCGGCGTCGAGGGATCCCGCGTCGATGCCGGTGAGGATCTCCCGGCGGTTCAGTGGCGCGACCTCGACGCCCAGGTCCGGCCGGCGGGCCGCGAGCCGGGCGACGATGCCGGGGACCAGCGTGGCGGCCAGCGTCTCCAGGGCCCCGAGCCGTACGACGGCCGGCCGGTCACCTCGCGCCGCGCCTGGTCGGCCTGGTCGAGGAGCCGCCGGGCCCAGACCGTCATCCGCCGCCCGGCCTCGGTGAGCCGCATGCCCTCCGGCGTCCGGTCGAACAGGGCGACGCCGAGCGACCGCTCCAGCGCGCGTACCTGCTCCGAGACCGAGGAGGGGGCGAGCTCGACCGCGATCGCCGCGTCGGTGACCGTCCCTTCGACGGCGACGGCGAGGAAGGTGCGCAACTGCCGGAGTTCCACGCTGACCTGGCCTTTCGGTTTCGCCGAACGAGGGGTTCGCCATCGCCGGTGGAGGAGGCGGACGGGCGACGTGAGGGTGGGCGCATCCCATTCTCTCCTGGAGTCGCACGTGGTTTCCGAAACCGTCACGATGTCCCGGGCGAGCCGGCTGTTCGGCCTGTCGCTCGGTTATTTCATGGTCCTGCTCGACACCACCGTCCTGACCGTCGCCCTCCCGGACCTGCGCGCCTCGCTCGGCGGCGGGGTCGCCGGGCTGCAGTGGGCGGTCACCGGGTACACGGTGACCTTCGCCGCGCTGCTGCCGACCGCGGGCGCGGTGTCGGACCGGTTCGGCGCGCACCGGACGTTCGCCGCAGGCGTCGCCGCGTTCGGCCTGGTGTCTCTGCTCAGCGCGGCGGCGCCGAACCTGGCCGTCCTCGTCGTCCTGCGCGCCCTGCTCGGCGCGGCGGGCGCGCTGTGCCTGCCGAGCTCACTGGCGATCATCACCCGGCTGTACCCCGTTCCGGCCGAGCGCGGTCGTGCCCTCGGCGCCTGGGCGGCGATCACCGGCTGCGCGCTGGCGGCCGGTCCGGTCACGGGCGGTCTGCTGGTGTCGGTCGGCGGGTGGCGGGCGGTGTTCGTCGTGAACGTCCCGGTGGCGCTGCTGAGCCTCGTGCTCGTCCGCGACATCCGGGTGCCCGCGACCGGGCGGGCCATCGACTGGCGGGCGCAACTCGTGGCCTGCGCCTTCCTGGCGGTGCTCACCGACGCCATCGTCGACCGGCGCGTCGTCTCCGCGATCGCGGCCGCCGTCCTCGCCGTGGTCATGGTCGTCGTGGAGCGGCGCAGCGCGTCGCCGGCCGTCCCGGGCGCGGTGGTGGCCGAGCCGGGCGTGCGCCGGGGCCTCATCGCGGGCGCGGCGGTGAACTTCGCGCTGTCGGGCGGCCTGTTCGTGCTGACGCTGTCCTTGCAGCGTCACCTGGGACCGGTGGCCACCGGCCTGGCCTTCCTGCCGCTGACGCTGCCGACGGCGTTCAATCCGCTGGTCACCGGCCGGCTGGTCGCCAGGTACGGACCGCGTCCGCCGGTCCTGGCCGGGCTGACCCTGCTGACCCTCGGCTGCCTCGCGGCCACTCCGATTCCGTGGCTGGGCATGCTCCTGCTCGGCTCCGGCGTGTCGTTCTCCCTGCCCGCCCTGGTCACGGGAGTCGTGCAGGCGGCGCCCGAGGGCGCGGCCGGCGTCGCGAGCGGTCTGCTCAACGCGGTACGCCAGGTCGGCGCCACGCTGGGCGTCGCTGTGATGGGCGGCCTCGCGGCCGGTACGGCGTTCGCCGTGGCGGCGGCCCTCTGCCTGGTCGCCGGGCTCATCCTGGCGATCGGCGGCCGCCGCTCCTGATGCTCGAAGAACCCACGACTCCAACGTCGTGGGTTCTTCGGGTTCGGTCAATCAGACGTCTTGCAGCCTGACTTCGACGCAGTTGCTCGTACCTTCGTTCCCACTACGGGAGGACTTCTGCCAGCCATCGTCCGTGATGAGTCTCTGCATCACAGCTCCTTCATCAACTTCTCGATCAGTTCGAGTGATGCGCATTCCGGCAATGCTGATTGGCCGATTCGATCGTATCTGTCCCAGTACTCCCGAACTTCAGATGGAGACTCTACAAGACGTCCTCTGCCTGAGGCTTCAGTGTGGGCGACATCTCCGGACTCTCCGAAGAGGAGAGTGAAGCTTCCGCTGAACCCTGCATGTGCCCCGGCGCTCCGGGGCACCACCCTGATACCCACATTAGGTAGCTGTGCCAGTTCGAGGAGGTGTGCGAGCTGGTTGCGCATTAGCTCAGGCCCGCCAACAGGCCAGTCGAGCGCGTTCTGCGAGATCAGGGCCCAGATGGCTGGTGCCGACCGCTTGCTGAGGATGACCTGCCTGGCCATTCTCCTGGCCACCTGTTCTTCGACGTCTTCGGTACCTAGTGCCCTGATCAGGGCGCCAGCGTACTCGGGGAGTTGGAACAGTCCGGGTATAGCCAAGGCTTCGTAGGTCTTGATCGTGTCTGCTGCGGCCTCGTGATTCAGGTACGCCTTGAACCACTCTCGATCTTGGTTAGCCTGCCTCCTGGCCTGCTTGAGCAGCCAAGTGAAGTGCTGGCCTAGCTCCCAGTGGGCATCTAGCTTCTCCGCGTCCTCCTCCTTGATTCTCCGGCGCCCGGTCATGATGTTGGAGACATTGGAATAGCTACGTCCCAGCAGTCTCGCAATATGTTTATATGACATATTGGACTTCTTGGCATGGAACTGCAGGTCGATTGTGATCTTATCCCACGGATCAGAGTCCGGATCCAGCTTTATTCCCTCAGTCATCTGCCCCCCGAATCTCTCCAACGTCTCCTGGAGAGATTACGCCTCTCCGCCACTTCGGTTCAGACTTTCCGTCAGCGCGCATGAGCGCATCCGGATGGACCTGGAAAGACTCAGAAATAACCCGGAATGGACCGAACGGCCTGAAATATGGCAGATGGAGGTGGGTGGCCGTGGATGCACTGGCGAGCTCGATCGAGACGGTGATGGACGGCAGTGACCGGAAGACCGTCGTGACTCTTCGGCCGGTGCCTCAGGCCGCTGACATCGCTCGTACCTTCATCGAGCACCGCATGATCGTGATGAAGCGTCCTGACCTGGTGGACGACGCGACCCTGATCGCGTCGGAATTCATCACCAACGCCTACGTCCATGTTCCCACGGCGGACTTCTTCAAGCTCATGCTCTGTTGGAACGCCGGCAGCCCTCTCATCGAGGTCTGGGATCCATCCTGGACACTTCCCAAGCCTCGAACCCTCGCCGAAGGCGACGAATTCATCCTCTCCACGAGCGGAAAAGGACTTTTCATCGTCTCCCGGCTCGCTCAGAGCTGGGGCTCCAGGCGGATACCGAAAATGAGCGGCGGCGGAAAGATCGTATGGGCTCGCCTTCCTTCGATTGACCGTTCTTGATTCCTTGCATTCACTGCGCTGTAGCAGCAGCAATGACCAGGGATCATGTCGCGGCGGCGACACAACAAGGAGCTGGGGCGCCGCGGTCCTCCGGCGTCGAAGCGGGAGGGGCGATGGGCCCGTCAGGTGTCGCCGGCTGACGGGGGTTCGGCGAAGGCGCCGGCGGATGCGGCGAGAACGGCGGTGCCGGCCGCGTGGTCGGGCAGGTGCGGGTCGGGTGGCGTACGCAGAAGCACCAGGTGGTGGTACATCGGCGCGGTGGCGGCGATGAGCAGTCGCCGAGCGTCGATGTTCGGCGGGAGTTCGCCGCGACGGATGGCTCGGTCGACGACGATCTCGCAGCGGGCGTACCGGTCGTCCCAGAGCCGCTGTTGGGCGTGGGCGGCCTTCTCGGAGCGGAACGAGGCGGCGATCAGGGCCGCCACGATCGGCGGCTGTGCGGTCAGCGCGTCCTGGATCTCATGGTTCAGGGCCGCCAGGTCCTCTTTCAGAGAGCCGGTGTCCGGGGGCTCCCAGGCGTCGTCGCTCGCCGCGTCCAGGACGTCGGCGAGCAGACCGCCGACGTCTCCCCAGCGCCGGTACACCGTCGCGCGGTTCACGTCCGCGCGGGCGGCGACGGCGTCCATGGTGAGCCCGTCATAACCGCGTTCGCCGAGCTCCGCGAGGACCGCGTCGAGCACCTGCGTACGGATACGGGCGGTACGGCCGCCGGGGCGGCGCCGGGGCGGCGGTGCGGACTGGGCGTCCTCTGGTCGTGGTGCTGGGGCAGTCATCGCTGGTGGTCCGGTTGCTCGGTGGGACGGCGTCGTGGCAGTATCTTAATGCATCAATTGTCGCACTAGTGGAGTATAGGAAACGATTCGTGATGCCGGCCGTTCCCGCCGACCCGACCGTGGTCCATCCAATGCCCGAGCAGCCGCGGGTGGTGCTGCTGAAGCCGCTGATCACCTCGCCGCTGATCGAGGTCGGGGAGTTCTCCTACTACGACGATCCGGATGACCCGACCGCCTTCGAGACCCGTAACGTGCTGTACCACTACGGGCCGGAGAAGCTCGTCATCGGGAAGTTCTGCGCGCTGGCCGAAGGCGTGCGGTTCATCATGAACGGCGCCAACCACCGCATGGACGGCCCCTCGACGTTCCCGTTCCCGATCATGGGTGGTTCCTGGGCCGAGCACTTCGACCTCATCACCGGCCTGCCCGGACGGGGCGACACCGTGGTCGGCAACGACGTCTGGCTCGGCTACCGGGCCGCGGTGATGCCCGGCGTCCGCATCGGCCACGGAGCGGTCATCGCCTCCGGCTCCGTCGTCGTCGACGACGTCCCCGACTACGGCATCGTCGGTGGCAACCCGGCCCGGCTCATCCGCCGCCGCTACAGCGACGCGGACATCGACCGCCTCCTGGCCCTGGCCTGGTGGGACTGGCCGCTCCAGCACATCACCGAGCATCTCCGCACGATCATGTCCGGAAGCATCGACGACCTGGAGAACGCGGCCCCCGACGGCGTCGGGGGCTGACCGGATCCGGATACAGAGCGCCTACGTGCACACTCCCGTCCTCGACGCGTTCGACGGCATCCTCAGCACTTCGACCTCTACCGTGGCCGACGACATCTAACGGAAGGACCGCCACATATGACCTTCACCCAGGCCGAACTCGACTACCTGGCCACCCAGCCCATCGGGCGGCTGGCCACCGTCGCGCCCGACGGCCAGGTGCAGAACAACCCGACCAATTTCCACCTCGACGCCGGCACCGGCACGATCTTCATCGGCGGGGGCGCGATGGGCAGGTCGAAGAAGTTCCGGAACGTCCAGCAGGGCAGCACGGTCGCGTTCGTCGTGGACGACCTGGCGACGGTCGATCCCTGGGCGCCCCGGGGCATCGAGATCCGGGGCCGGGCAGTGGCGCTGACCGACCAGGAGCCACCGGTGCCCGGCATGTCCCGAGAGATGATCAGGATCACCCCCACCAAGATCGTCTCGTGGAATCTCGACGGGCCGCGAGCGAGCCGTTCGGTATGACACGCGAAGGCCGCGGGGGGATCGATGATCTCCCCGCGGCCTCCGCCTGATCAGTCGCGGCCTACGGCCGGTCCGGTCAGCCGATCGTCAGGTCGGCGGACTTGTCGCCGGCCACGATCTTGTACAGGCCCGGAAGCACCGCGCGGGTGCCGGAGCCGTCGATGTCGCCCTGGGTCACCGCGAGGCGGGACCGGGGGAAGGACAGCGACACGGTGGTCGACTGGCCCGCCTTGAGCGGCACTCGGGTGAAGGCGACGAGGCGGTTCGGCGGGGCGACGATCCGGCTGACCGGCTGCTGGGCGAACACCGGCACCACGAAGTCGCCGTCCCGTGAACCGGTGTTGGCGACCTTCACCGACACCTTGACCGTGCTCCCGCCGGAGACGGTCACGCCCTGCACCGCGTACGTCGTGTAGGACAGGCCCGCGCCGAACGCGAACAGCGGGTCGTAGCCGGAGCTGGTGCCGCCGTTGGTGCCCGGCAGCTGCTGGTAGAACATCGGCTCGTCGCCGGTGGTCTTCGGCCAGGACACCGGGAGCCGGCCGCTCGGGTTGGCCTTGCCGAACAGGACGTTCGCCACGGCGGTGCCGCCCTCGCTGCCGGGCAGCCACGCCATGAGCAGCTGCTTGGCGTCGGCAGCCTTGCCGAGCACCAGCGGCCGGTCGGCGACGACCACCACGATCACCGGCTTGCCAGTGGCCTGCAGTCGGTCGACGAGGTCCTGCTGGTCGGCGGCGAGCTCGGGCTGCTCCTGGTCGTTGACGCCCTCGGCGCCGGGCTTGTCGCCCACGACCACGATCGCCGCGTCCGCGTTCTTGGTCTCATCGACCGCGTCGTCGGCCTTCGAGACGAGCTTGGCGTGGTCGCCGATGACGTTCTTGATGCCCTGGTAGACGGTCACACCCGGGTCGTTCACGCCGTCGGGGATGCCCTGCCACTGGATGGTCCAGCCGCCGTTCTGGTTGGGGATCGAGTCGGCGCTCGGGCCGGTCACGACGACCTTGCCGGTGCCGGTCGACAGCGGCAGCACGTTGCCGTCGTTCTTCAGCAGGGTCTGCGACTCGGTCCCGGCCCGTACGGCCAGGTCCTTGTCCGCGCCCAGTACGGTCGCGTCGGCCTTGGACGGGTCGACGTACGGGTGCTCGAACAGGCCGAGCTTGAACTTCAGGGCGAGGACCCGGGACACGGCCTCGTCGAGGCGGCGCTTGGTGACCTTGCCGGTCTTGACGTCGTCCAGCAGGCCCTGCACGAACCCGTCGACCTCACCGGGCGGCAGCATGCCCATGTCGACGCCCGCGTTGATCGCGATGGCCACCGCGCCCGCGTAGGTGTCGGTCAGGTGGTACGCCGTGCGCAGGCTGTCGACGTCGTTCCAGTCGCTGACCACGACGCCCTTGAAGCCCCACTGGCGGCGCAGCAGGTCGGTGAGCAGGTAGTGCGACGCGTGCGCCGGGATGCCGTTGATCGAGCCGGAGTTGACCATCACCGTGTCGGCGCCCGCGTCCACGGCCGCCTTGTACGACGGCAGGAACGTGTCCTGGAAGTAGCGCGGGTCCAGGTGGGCCTCGGTGCGGTCATGGCCGGCGAACGGCTGGGAGTACCCGGCGAAGTGCTTCACCGTCGCGCTGACCTCGCCGGACTTCTGCAGGCCCTGCACGTTGGCCGCGCCGAGCGCGCCCGCGAGGTAGGGGTCCTCGGAGTAGGTCTCGTAGTAGCGGCCCCAGCGGGTGTCACGCGAGATGTCCTGGACCGGCGCGAAGTCCCACTGCGGTCCGGTGGCCTTGACCGCCTTGGCCGTCGACTCGCCCATCGCCTGGGAGAGCTGCGTGTCCCACGTCGCGCCGACGCCGATCTGCTGGGGGAACTTCGTCGCGCCGAGCACGTTGTTGTGCCCGTGCACCGCGTCCACGCCGTACACGATCGGGATGTGCAGCCGCGAGTGGTCGATGGCGTACTTCTGGACCGTGTTCACCATCTCGGCCCAGTCCTTCGGGGTGTTCTTCACCGGGGTCTCACCACCCCCGGACAGCACCGAGCCGACCTTCAGGTCGCCGAGGACGTGCTGCATGCAGGATTCGGTCAGGGCGCCGCCGGACCACTGGCAGTCGCCCTGCATGTTCACGACGGCGGGCTGGGCGAGCTGGCCGACCTTCTCCTCGATCGTCATGCGCTTGAGGAGGTCGGCGACGCGGGTGGAGACGGAGGCGTGCGGGTCGAGGTAGGGCGACTGGGCGCTGCTGGCACCGGTCGCGGTCAGGGCCAGGCCTGACACGGTGATCGCCAGGGCCGTCCCGATACGGGCAGCCTTGATCCGGAGTCTCATGAAGCGTGCTCCAGGCGGGGTCAGGAGGGACGAAGCCCTGTGATCAAAGACCCAACACCAAGATCAAATCAAGACCTGAATTAAGAACTGGCCGAAGTATGCCATTTGCGTTCACTAGTTAAACGGTTTCCCACGCGTTCATGACCAGCGCCAACGCCCCGAGCACCTCCGCCCGATCACCCAGCACGCCGGGCACGATCGACACGAGCGCGGCGGCGCTGGAGACGGCCGAGCGCCGTACGGCCTCCAGCATGGGCTCCAGCAGGAGGTTCTCGGCCCGGGCCAGGTCGCCGCCGACCACGACCAGACGGGGATTGAGCAGGTTGCACAGGCTGGCCACACCCGTGCCGACGTATCGTCCGGCGTCGCCGACCGCCCGCCGGCACGGGGCGTCGCCGGACAGCGCCAGCTCCACGATCCGTGCCGTCGTCAGGCCGTCGCCGTGGGTCGGCCGCAGCAGCTCGGCGAGGTAGCGGCCGCCGGCGTAGGTCTCCAGGCAGCCGCGGTTGCCGCAGCGGCACATGGGGCCGTCCTCGTTCAGCGTGATGTGCCCGATCTCGCCGGCCGTCCCGCCCGGCCCGTGGTACACGCGGCCGCCGATGACGATGCCCGCCCCGACCCCGGTGCTGATCTTGATGTACGCGGCGTCGGCGTGGCCGCGCGCGGCGCCCCACGTCACCTCGGCCAGCGCGCCGAGGTTGGCGTCGTTGTCCACGTGCACCGGGCGGCCGAAACGTCGCCGGGCCTCCCTGGCCGCCTCGATGCCGGCCCAACCGGGCAGGATGGTGCTGGATCCGAGGGTGCCGCCGGCCGCGTCGATCGGGCCCGGCACGCCGAGCCCGATCCCCGTCACGTCGGCCCGCGTCGCGTCGACGGTGGCGAGCAGCTCGTCCATCAGGCGCTCGGCAGCCCCGAGCCCGTCGGCCGCCGACGCCCCGACGTCCAGGGGCATCGCCCGCTCGGCGACGACCTCGCGGGCGAGGTTGCCGACCGCCACGCGCAGGTGCGAGTGGCCGAAGTCCACGCCGACGGCCAGCCCGGCGGCGGGCGCCAGGGACACCGCGCGGGCCCGTCGGCCGCCCGCCGACGTCGGCGTCGTGACGAGCACCCCGTCCGCCGCGAGTTTCCGCACGATGTTGGAGACGGTGGCCCGCGAGAGCCCCGTGCTGCGGGCGATCTCGGCCTGGGTGGGCGCTTCGGCGGACCGCACCGCCTGGATCACCCGCCGCTGGTTCGCCTCTCGGAGCGACGACTGTGAACCCGGGGTCGTGGACGAGCCTGGCCTCGGCATGGAGTCCCCTAGCGTGTTCAAGAAGTGAACCCAAGGTTACGCGGAAACGCCATGCCGCTCACGCCAAAGGCCGGGAGCGGCTTCGGCCGAGGCCGCCCCGGCAGGCTCAGTTCTGGCGGCCGTCGTCCCTCGCCCCGGCTGAGGCCGCCCCGGCCGGGTCAGTTCTGCTGGTTCTCGTCCGCGCCCCGGCCGAACCGGCCGAAGAGTTTCTCGCCCGCGTTGACGGCCCCTTCGGCGACCCCCTTCACCGCGCCGATGAACGGGTCCGCGCTGCGGTTCCACGACTCCTGGTAGGCCTTGGCGGCGTTCTTGATCTCCTCGGAGATCGAGGCGCTCGAGTCGTCCGCGCGCCGCTCGTAGTCGCCGCCGAGGATCCGGGCGTACTCGCCGTCGCGGGCCCAGTGCTCGAGCTCGGCGAACCGGATCACGGCGTACGGGTGCGAGCGGTTCAGCAGGTTGAGGAACTTCAGCAGACCGTCGCGGACGTCGCCGGCCGCGTCGTACTCCCGCGCCTGCTCCAGGAACGACTCGGCGTCCATCTCCGACAGCCGCGCGCCGCCCGCGAGCTTCATCAGCGCCCGCTTGGCCGCCTCGGCGTCCTGGCCGGCCAGCAGACCCGCGCGGTCCGCCGACAGCTCCGACTTGCGCTGCCATTCGTTCAGGCCCATGAGGATCGCCGCGATCGCGATGTTCCCGAACGGCAGCCACGCGATCCGCGCGCCGAGGTTCGTGAGGATCATGGCCATCGTGCGGTACACCGCGTGCCCGGACAGCACGTGCCCGACCTCGTGCCCGACGACGAACCGCAGCTCCTCGTCGTCGAGGAGGTCGATCAGGCCGGTGTTGAGGACGATGAACGGGTTGTCGACGCCGATCGTCATGGCGTTCGGCGCCGGGTCCTGCGTGATGTACAGCTCCGGGATCTCGGGAAGGTCGAGGATGTAGGCGCTGTCCCGCATGATGTCGTACAGGTGGCGGTACTGGCTCTCGCTCGCGCGCACCGTGCCGCCGAGGAACATCAGGCGGATCGCGCGCTCGCTGAACAGCCCGGCGAGGCGCCGCAGCACCGTGTCGAAGCCGCTGAGCGACCGGAGGGCGACGAGCGCCGACCGGTCCGCCGGATGCTCATAGGCGCGGGAACTGATCCCGGGGAAACGCGTGCGAGAACGGTCAGGCGTGTTGCTCGTCATATTCGGCATGCTATGTCTGACGGGCCGTTGTGGCCCGGAGTTCCCCGATCGCGATCCCACCACAGGCCCGTACGGAACGGGCTCCCCACGCGACGGCGCCCGCGCGGTGGATCTTCGATGGAGGCGCGGGCTTCGACCGGTGCGCTCTTGCGTGGCGGGGCGAGGCGGGATCTACTCCCACCATGGCGGAGTCATACGGGCCGGTGCCCGCGGAGACGATGTCGCGCGACGAGCTCACCACGGTGCGCCAACGCCGGCTGCGCGACCTGATCGACCGGCTGATCGCCGCGGACGGCCTGCAGGGCCGGCGGCTGCGGGAGGCCGGCGTCGCCGGCGGCCCGGACGTCACGCTCGACGACCTGCACCACCTGCCCTTCACCACCAAGCAGGACCTGTGGGACTCCTACCCGTACGGCATGCTCGCCGTGCCGATGGAGGAGGTCGCCGCCGTGCACGGCTCCAGCGGCACCGGAGGACGGCCGACCCTCGTCGCGTACACGCGCCGTGACCTGACGCTGTGGGCGCAGATGTGCGCGCGGTCGCTGGCCTGCGCGGGGGCCGCACCCGGCAGCGTGGTCCACAACGCGTACGGGTACGGGCTGTTCACCGGCGGCATCGGCATCCACCAGGGAGCGATCGCCCTGGGCGTCACCGTGGTCCCGATGTCGGGCGGCATGACCGAGCGCCAGCTCCGCCTGCTCGCCGACCTGCGACCCGACATCCTGACGTGCACGCCGTCCTATGCCGTACGGCTCGGGGAGGCGGCGCGCGAGGCGGGCGTCGAGCTGCACCTCAAGGCGGGCCTGTTCGGGGCGGAGCCGTGGTCGGAGGGGCTCCGTTCGACCATCGAGGACCTGCTCGGCCTGGCGGCGCTGGACGTCTACGGCCTGTCGGAGATCATCGGCCCGGGGGTGGCCACCGAGTGCCTCGAACGTTCCGGGCTGCACGTCAATGAGGACCATTTCCTCGTCGAGGCGGTGGACGCCACGGGTGCGCCGGTCCCGGACGGAACGCCGGGGGAGCTGGTGTTCAGCACGCCGAAGGAGGCCATGCCGCTGCTGCGGTACCGCACCGGCGACGTCGCCTCCCTGTCCCACGACCCCTGCCCGTGCGGGCGCACGCTCGTCCGCATGAGCAAGGTGCTCGGCCGCCGCGACGACATGCTCGTGATCCGCGGCGTGAACGTCTTCCCACGGGAGATCGAGACCGTCGTCCTGCGGCACGCCTCCCCGCACTACCAGGTCGTCGTCGACCGCCGGAAGGCGATGGCGCGGATCCTCGTCGCCTGCGAAGGGGCCGGGCCGGGGCTGTCGGACGAGCTGTCGGCCGAGCTGGGCGTGTCGTGCGACGTGCGCGTTCTGCCGGCCGGGACCATTCCGCGCGTGGAGGTCGGTAAGGCGGTCCGTGTCGTGACCTGGGAATCGGGCGAACCACCGCTCCCGGGGCTCGACTAATTCGTCCGGGCCTGGCAGGTATTCGCTATGGAAGGCGAACAATTAACTGTTAAAGTTCTTCATAAATAACAGATAAGTCAGGTAAGGCGAGAACATGACGAGTGGGCAGGGCGGCGGGCCCGAGTATCAGAACTCGGGATGGGGCACCCCGCCGCAACCGTACGGCGGAGCGCCGTACTACGGCGGGCCGATGCCGGGCGGTGGCGGCACGGTGCCAGGGGGTGGCCCACCGCCGGGCGGTCCTGGGCCGTGGCAGCCGTACGGACCCCCTCCGATGCCGCCCAGGAAGAGCCGCGCCGGCCTGATCATCGCGCTGTCCACCGCGGGTGCCGTCGTCGTCTTCGGAGGGCTCGCCATCCTCATCGGGCTGTCGTCGTCCGGGGACAAGCAGAAGCCCGGCGCGGCCACGGCGGCACCGTCCGCGTCGTCGAGCGCTCCGGAGGCCTCGCCGACGGACAGCCCGCGCTCCATCGCCGTCCCCGCGTCGATCGGCGACTACAAGCGCATCACGGGCAGCGTCGCCGACCGGATGATCCAGAACATGCGCAAGTCGATGGGCAACGGCACGGGCACCACCGCGGCGGTCTACGCCAAGGCCAAGATCGCCATTTACCTCAAGAAGGGCGATACCCAGCAGCCCCTCGTCTTCGTCGGCATGTCGGGCGACGACATCCCCCAGCTCCGCGCGGAGCTGCAGTCCCGTTCGGCCTCAGAAGAGGTCGACTCCATGTTCCTGGGTATGGGGGTCACGGACACCAGTGACTTTCCGGCGGGACCCCTCGGCGGCGTCCTGCGCTGCGGGAAGGGGGCGACGGGGGCGAGTTCCGCCTGCGCCTGGGCCGACGGCTCGGTCGTGGGCATGGTGCTGACGCCTCTCAGTTCGGACACCGTCACCCTCGGGGCGACGACGCTCGCCCTGCGGAACGCCGCTGAGCACTGACCGGCGGCGCGGTCGGCGCCCGCTCCGCGCGGGCGTGGTCGAGCCCGCAAGGAGGGGCGTGCGATCAGGACCGATCCAAACGCTCACTAAGCTTGTTCTTTAACCTGCACCCTCGGTCGGCTCGTTGAGCCGGCCGGGGGTTTTGGTGTTCGGCGGACAGCAGAGCGGCCTTGGGTTGATCATGTGCGCTGTCGAGACGCTGATGATCAAGCCAAGGCCGTGAGGATGAGTCTGCTGGATGACGCTGCTCGCGTCGAGTCCTTGCCCGTGTTGTCCCGATTCCGGGGCGATTTCTATAACTGCCTGACCGCCCGAGCGGACGCGCTGTTCGAGCTCACCGATGCGCTGCTGTGCGCCGATGGAGCGGTCAGGTCGCTGGTCGACCTGACGCTGACGCCAGAGCATCGCCGTGGACACGGCGCGTTGTATGACGGGTTGAACTCCGGCCGCGTGGACGTGGCCAGGCTGCGGTGGGCGCTATCGGCGCTGCCACTGCCGCGAGCCGCCGATGGCCGGATCGTGCTGGCGGTGGATGTGTCCCCGTGGCTGCGGCCGGACGCGGCGACCAGCGCGGACCGGCTGTTCTGCCACGTCTATGGGCGGGCCAAGACCCAGTCGCAGTTCGTTCCGGGCTGGCCGTACTCGTTCGTGGCCGCGTTGGAGACTGGCCGCACCTCCTGGACGGCGGTGCTGGATGTGGTCCGGCTCGGCCCGGTTGATGACGCCACCGCCGTCACCGCCGCCCAGCTCCGCCAGGTCATCGAACGGCTCCTGGACGCCGGCCAATGGAAGGCGGGAGATCCAGACATCGTGATCGTGGCCGATGCCGGATACGACGTCACCCGGCTGGCTTTCCTGCTGGCCGACCTGCCCGTGGAGTTGCTGGGCCGGATTCGTTCGGATCGAGTGCTGCGGCTGCCCGCGCCGCCCCGCGACCCTCACTTCATCGGCCGTCCGCCCAAGCACGGCGGGGAGTTCGCGCTCGGCGACACCGCCACCTGGCCCGCCCCGCACCACACCACGACCACCCAGACCACCCGGTACGGCACCGCGACCGCGATGTCATGGGACCGGCTCCACCCACGTTTGACCCACCGCGCCGCCTGGCTGAAGCATGGCGGCCCGCTGCCCATCGTCGAAGGAACGCTAATCCGCCTGCAGGTCGAGCACCTGCCCGGCGACCGGGACCCCAAGCCGGTCTGGCTATGGTCCTCAGCCACCAGCACGAGCTCTGCTCACCTGGACCGGCTCTGGCAGGCGTTCCTGCGCAGATTCGACCTGGAGCACACCTTCCGCCTGTTCAAACAGACCCTCGGCTGGACCACCCCGAAGATCCGCACGCCCGAGGCCGCCGACCGGTGGACCTGGCTCGTCATCACCGCCCACACCCAACTCCGGCTCGCTCGACACCTCACCGAAGACCTCCGGCGCCCCTGGGAACGACCCGCCGCACCAGGCCGGCTCACCCCGGCCCGCGTCCGGCGAGGCTTCCGGAACATCCGCGCGACCATCGGCTGTCCGGCCAGCGCACCGAAACCCTCAAAACCCGGCCCGGGCAGGCCACCAGGCTCAAAGAACCACCGCCCAGCACCCGTCCACGACGTCGGCAAAACGATCAAACGCGAGAAAACCCTCACCGCCCGCTTCGGCCAGGCAGGTTAAAGAACAAGCTAAGGTCGGCACATGAGCACCGCTCCGGAGCGCCGCCGTCTCGGAATCATGGGCGGCACCTTCGACCCGATCCACCACGGCCACCTGATCGCCGCGAGCGAGGTCGCCCACCTGTTCCGGCTGGACGAGGTCATCTTCGTGCCGACCGGCCAGCCGTGGATGAAGGAGGGCCGAAAGACCTCGGCCGCCGAGGACCGCTACCTGATGACGGTCATCGCGACCGCCTCGAATCCGAGGTTCTCGGTCAGCCGCGTCGACATCGAACGTCCCGGGCTCACGTACACGATCGACACCCTTCGGGAGATGCGCGAAATACACGGCCCCGACGTCGAGTTGTACTTCATCACGGGGGCGGACGCGCTCGCCCAGATGTTGACGTGGCGTGACACGGATGAGCTCTTCAGGCTCGCTCATTTCATAGGCTGTACCCGGCCCGGCCACCACCTCGCCGATCCCGGCCTTCCCGAGGGGGGCGTCAGCCTGGTGGAAGTGCCCGCGCTGGCGATCTCCTCGACCGAGTGCCGAGAGCGCGTACGGGCCGGAGAGCCGGTCTGGTACCTCGTCCCAGACGGAATCGTGCAGTACATAAACAAACGAGGGCTTTATCGTGACGGTTGACGGTAACGCCCCCACCAGGAGGAAAACGACCACACCGTGACCGCATCCGAGAGGGCCAACCAGCTGGTCCAGATCGCCGCCGAGGCCGCGGCCGAGAAGCTGGCTGACAACATCATCGCCTACGACGTGAGCGACCAACTGGTCATCACGGACGCGTTCGTCCTGTGCTCGGCGGCCAACGACCGCCAGGTGCGCTCCATCGTGGACGAGATCGAGAAGAGGCTGCGCGAGGACGCCGGCGCCAAGCCGATCCGCCGCGAGGGAGAGCGCGAAGGGCGCTGGGTGCTCCTCGACTACGCCGACATCATCGTGCACGTCCAGCACGAAGAGGACCGCGTCTACTACGCGCTCGAACGGCTCTGGAAGGACTGCCCCCTGGTCCCCCTGCCCGACGACATCAACGCCCACTCGGAACAGCGCGTACGGGCCGGTGACGGTCAGTGACCGAGTCGCGCAAGATCGTGCTGTGGCGGCACGGTCAGACCACCTGGAACGTCGAACGCCGTTTCCAGGGCTCCACCGACATCCCGCTCGACGACACCGGACGCGAACAGGCCGTCCGGGCCGCACGCCTCCTCGCCGCGCTGCGCCCGACCGCCATCATCGCCTCCCCGCTGCAGCGCGCCGCCCACACGGCCGACGCGCTCAGCGCGGTCACCGGCCTGTCCGTCACCCTCGACCGCGACCTGATCGAACGCGGCGGAGGGAAGTGGGAAGGCCTCACCAACGCCGAGATCCGGGCGAAGTACCCCACCGAGCACTCCCTCTGGCAGCCGCCCGGTGGCGAGACCACCGAGCAGGTCTCCAAGCGGGTCACCGCGGCCATCGACCGGGGCCTCACCGAGATCCCGGCGGGCGGCCTGCTCGTCGTCGCCTCCCACGGCGCCGCGCTACGACTCGGCATGCTCCGCTGGCTCGGCTTCCCCGAAGACCTCTGGAGCCGCTTCGGCGGGCTGTCCAACTGCTGCTGGTCCGTCCTCGAAGAGGGCCGCAGCGGATGGCGCCTCGTCGAGCACAACGCCGGCACTCTCCCCGAACCGGTCCTCAGTGACGACCGGGCCGACAGCGAAACCTGAGGTCACAGGACGCTCGCGTATTCGATTACAGGTCTGGTCGCGAAGTCCTATAGACTGGCGCAGCACCGAGCGGGGGAAACTCCAGTCGGGAAGCGCGGGGCTATGGCGCAGTTGGTAGCGCGCCTCCATGGCATGGAGGAGGTCTGGGGTTCGAATCCCCATAGCTCCACG
This sequence comes from Actinoallomurus acanthiterrae, assembly GCF_054775715.1. Taxonomy (NCBI): domain Bacteria; kingdom Bacillati; phylum Actinomycetota; class Actinomycetes; order Streptosporangiales; family Thermomonosporaceae; genus Actinoallomurus; species Actinoallomurus acanthiterrae. Next base: position 3,081,112 of record NZ_BAAHCO010000001.1, read on the forward strand.
AATGGCCTGGGGTCAGTGTGGTCGCGGCGGAGCCGCTTCCCCACTGGCCCTTCTCCATGCTGGCCCGGGGGGACGACCCCCCGGAGCCCCCCGATGTGGGGGGCTGCCGCCCCCCACGCCCCCCTTGTGGTGACCGTTTAATTGTCGCTGCGGGATGATCCCGGCTTCCGTGATGTGCTCGCTAACCCTGTCCTATCGGGCTTGGCGTCTGTTCATAGGCAGGGGCCCGCGACCACGCCGCAGCAATCCTGCGGCGCTCACGCAGGTCTTAGGTCATTTCGTTGAGGCTAGCTGGACGTCGGCGGGCGCCTTCGCCTTGGTGTCGCGTACGGCGCGTAGTGCGCTGGACCAGGCGATTACCTGGTCGAGCATGCCGCGGACCGCGGCGTCGAGGCCCTCCGGCGGGACGAAAGTGCCGGTCGAGAACGCGGGGATCAGGGGGACGGCGGGCTGTGCGCGGACCGTGGCCACCTGGAGCTCGGCGAGCACGAGCCGCAGCGCCTCGGCGGCGCGGACGCCGGCGGCCCATCCGCCGTAGCTGACGATGCCGGCGGCCTTGTCGTTCCACTCCCGGTAGATGTAGTCCAGCGCGTTCTTGAGTGCGCCGGGAAAGGAGTGGTTGTACTCCGGCACGAGGAACACGAAGCCGTCGAAGTCGTCGATCAGCGCGGACCAGTCGCGGGTGTGCGCGTGCTCGTACTTCTGGTGCGTCGGGTTCCCGGCCTCGTCGAGGTTGCCGAGGCCGTGGTGGGCGAGATCGATCAGTTCGTAGTCGGCGCCGCCGTGGGTGCGCGCCGTGTCGAGCACCCAGGAGGCGATCTGTTCGCCCCGGCGTCCGGGGCGCGTGCTGCCGAGGATGATGCCAATGCGGAGTGTCATGGCGTCCTTTCGAAAGAGTTGACGTGTCAACTCTAGGGATCTTTGAGTTGACACGTCAACTCGTCTGCTCGGTATGATTCCCGCCATGGCGGAGGCCCGTACGCTGGAACCCGAGGAGTGGGAGTTCTGGGACGCCTGGATGCGCGCGCAGCGCCTGCTCGTCCGGGAGCTCGACCGTGGTCTGCAGCGCGACTGCGGCATCTCGAAGGCCGAGTTCAGCGTGCTGGTGACGCTGTGGCAGGCACCCGGCCGTGAGATGCGTGTCGGCGAGCTCTCCGAGTCGCTCGACTGGGAGAAGAGCCGCGTCTCGCACCAGCTGACGCGCATGGAGAACCGCGGCTTCGTGGAGCGGACCCAGAGCGGGGCCGCTGGCCGCCGGACTGGGATCGGGTTGACCGCCGAGGGCCGCCGCGCCGCGCAGAGCGCCATCCTCGTGCACGCCGGCAACATCCGCCGCTACTTCCTCGAGTCGCTTACACCCCAGCAGGCTGCGGCTTTTCGGACCTGGAGCGGGCAGATGATCGACCGCGTCGAGCCACCCTCCAGCGAGACCACCGATGACGCCAGGTGAAGCCTCAGGCGGTCAGGCGCTGATGTAGACGAGGGCGGTGCGTTTTGGGCCGACCAAGAGGAGGCATGAATCACCTTCGCCCCACAGAACCTTCTCGAGGGGGAACTTCTTGGCGAAGGCGAGCAGGGTTCCGGATGTACCGGTGACCTCGGTGGCGATCGTTCTGTAGAGGTCGCGGGCCAGCCAGGAGGCGAGTTCGTCGCCGGGAATCTCGGGTGTCGTGTCGTCGAATTCCCAGAGTGCGGTCGCGGCCCGGGCCGCTTGGACGATGTTCCGTTCCGACTCGATCAGTGCGGCCTCCAGGGAGGCTGCGTCCAGCGGCCACAGGACGTCGTCATCCTCATCGTCTCCCTTTTCCGCGATCAGCCAGTGCCCGTCTCCGGTCCAGCCCGTCCGGAAGGCGTCGTGGGGATCGGCGACGTCGAGGTCGACCTCGTGGGTTCCGAAGTTCACCCCGACATTCACCTGGTCGGTGTTGTTGACCCTGAGGAATTCGCCCAAGAGGGCCGTGACGCAGGCGATTCGATATTCGGCCTCAACGGGAGCATCGGGGGCGATTGGAACAGGGGCCAGGGACAGCCGCCACGTGGTCCTCCAGTCGCGGATCAGTAGGTGCAGTTCATCGTCAAGGGCAGGGCCGCCTGATTCGGCCGCGACCACGATCCGCAGCAGGTCTGTGGCATCAGCGGCGAGGTGGCCGGCGGCATATCCGGCCAGTGCCCGGCCTCGCCGGTCCAGGCCACCACGGGATTCCAACGTTCCGATGAGGAATTCGTACGCCTGTTCCGCGCCCTCGGTGGGCAGCCCCCAGGACGCGTGCAGGGGGCCATCGGACGTATCGTCCGGATCGTCGATGTCGAACCGCTCGACGGCCAGCGGGTGGCGCCGCCCGCCGGAGCCGACGAACGTTCCCGAGAACGCCCCGTACTCCGCCACCTCGGTCAGGGAAGGCGTGGAGGTCCACTCCTCCTCGGGAGCCTCGTCTTCGACGAGTGTGAGCCGCCATCCCGGCAACCACGACCTGAAGAGGCACTCCACGGCTTCGAACGGGCCGGCCTGGCGAGGCTCTGTAGCCGTCAACGTTCATCTCCGAGGTCCAGGTTCAGGTTCAAGATCAACCATAGCCAGGCTTCTCCCGGGCGAGCGCGTCCACGACCGACTCCGCCACGGTGTGCAGGCACTCGCAGGCCGGGGGTGTGCTGGACTGTGCGGCATGGAGTATTCGCGATTCCTCGACTGTCTCCAGGCCGACTTCGACCGGCTGCGGGACGTCGTGCCGGGTGACCTGTCCGCGGCGGTGCCGAGCTGCCCCGGTTGGACCGTCGCCGACCTGACCCGTCACGTCGGCCGGGTGTATCTGCACAAGACCCTCGCGATGCAGGGGGGCGCCGAGCCCGAGTGGACGCCGGAGCAATTCGCGGACGAGGAGCCGCTGGCACTGCTCGACCGGGCGTACGCGGGGCTGCGTCAGGAGTTCGCCGCCCGCAGGCCGGAGGACCCGGCCGGCACCTGGTACACCCCGGACCAGACCGTCGGCTTCTGGATCCGGCGGATGGCGCAGGAGACGGTCATCCACCGCATCGACGCCGAACTCGGCGCCGGGCAGCCCGTCGCGCCGATCCCGGACGACCTCGCCGTCGACGGCATCGACGAACTGCTCAAGGTGTTCGTGGCGTTCAGCGTCGCCGAGTGGGGCGACTACTTCACCGACATCCTGGACGGCTCGCCGGGCCGGACGTACGCGGTGCGGGCCGACGGCGCGGCGTGGCGGGTGCGGACCGGTCCGGGTCTGTTCGCCGTCGAGGACGGTGCCGGTGACGACGCGGCCGATGTGAGCGTGAGCGGTCCGCCGGCGGCCGTGCTGCGCCGGCTGTGGAACCGGGAGAGCGCCGGTGAGCCGAGCGAGGTCACGGTCGACGGCGCCCCGGAGGCGGTCGAGGAGCTGCAACGCTGCCTCGTCATAGCGACGCAGTGAGGCCGGTCAGCGAGGTGGCCATCGGTTAGAATGCGGAATCGCGGACCTGCCCCACACTCGTGGATCTAGGCAGGTCTAGCTTTTTCCCAGCCTCCGTCGCCGATCACACGGACAGCGGGCCGCCGTGGACGTCGAGGGCGCGCAAGTAGGTGTCGTACCAACCGGCGACGCGCTCCTTCCCCGGATAGCGCAGGACGCTCTGGTACGCCGTCCACGCGATGACGTCCGCCGCCTGGAGCAGCTGGCGGCCTCTGGCCTGCTGGAAGTTGGGTTCCTCGATGATGTTGCGCCGTCGGTGGCCACGGAAGGCCCGGTTGTAGCCTTCGGCTTCCTTCTCCCGGCCGTCCACGTAGATGATCCCGATCTCCCCGGCGTCGCCCAGCCGGGTGTCGAGGTGGGCGAACAGCCGGCCGAAGAGGTCGAGCTTCTCGGCGAAGAAGTCGCTCCTCCGGCTGTCGGTACGCCGGTACAGCGTGCCGATTCGTATTTCGCCGCATTCGCTGAGAGATCCGAGGACGAACTCCATCGCCTCGCGGCGCATCTCCTTCGACGCGTTGAACCGCGGATCGCTCGACGGCTCCTTCCGGCCACCGACGAAATCGGTCGAGTGCAGCACGGTCGAAGCCGGGACACCGTACGTCCGGTTCAACTTACGGCGCATGTCGAGCCAACCGGACCGTACGGCGTGCCAGTCGCCCGCGGCGCACTCCAGCCACGAAGCGCTGGCGATCCCGGTGTCATCGGCACCGGAGTCGTCGACGTAAAAGAGTCTGAGCGCAGGGGGGACCATCGCCGTTGATTTCCCTCTCGGATCGGATGGCGCGGATTCTCGGGCGAGGAGTCACGCGTTCGTCTTCGCCCGTGGGCGCCCGTGCCCGGCCGAGCCCGGCGAGGCGGCGTCGAGTGCCAGCGTCGCGGCGCCGATGATGCCCGCATCGGTACCGCAGGCGGCGGGCACGATCTCGGGAAGCTCGCGCATGTCGCGGGCATAGGCGAATCTGCGGTACGTCTCCTTCACCGGGGTGAGCAGGAGGTCTCCGGTCTCCACCAGGCCGCCGCCGATGAACACGACCTCCGGCTCGAAGATGTTGACCAACGAGGCGATGCCCGCGCCCAGATACGCGCCCAGCCGCCGGAACAGCTCCTGGGCCGTGGCGTCGCCCTCCTGCGCGGCGCGGAAGACGACCTCGCCGGTCACCTCTCGGCCGTCGGCGAGGGCGGCGATCCGTCCGGACGGCTCGCGTTCGGCGGCTTCCCGGCCGATGCGGCCCAGCGCGGTGCCGGACGCCTCGGTCTCGAGGCAGCCGATCGCGCCGCAGCCGCACCGCTGGCCGTCGAAGGGGTTGACGGCGATGTGCCCGACCTCGCCGCCGAGGCCGCTCGTTCCCCGGTACAGCGCACCGTCCAGGATGATGCCGCCGCCGATGCCCGTGCCGACGGTCAGCACGATGACGTTGCGCTCGCCGCCGGCCTCGCGGCCGAAGCGGGCCTCGGCCCACGCCGCGGCGTTGGCGTCGTTGTCGACGAGTACGGGCAGCCCGGTCAGGTCCGTGAGGCGTTTCTTGAGGTGGAGGTCGCGGTAGGCGTTGTTCGGCGCCCACTTGATCTGCCCGGCCTCGAAGTCGACCATGCCCGGGGCGCCGGCGCCGATCGCTTCGACCCCGGGATGCCGCTCCCGCAGCCGGCCGATGAGGCCTCCGAGGATCGCGATCGTCGTGTCGGCGTCCCCGCCGGGCGGCATGCGCAGCTGGAGTGAGTCGATGAGTTCCCCCCTCTCCGTGACGACGCCCCCGCGGATGTTGGTGCCGCCGACGTCGAGGCCGATGGCGACGCGCGTTGGGGACGGAGCGACAGCGGTCATGGGAGTCCTTCTTTCTCGTGGGGGAGGTCGGTTCAGACCTTGACGACGCCGGCGATCACGTCCCGGATCACGAGCGTCGCGGCGCCGCGCGGGCCGTTCCAGTGCTGGTCGTCGGGGATGAGCTGGAAGGCGTCGGCGGCCAGCGCGATCATCGGATGGTCCTCGACGACCTGGTACATCGCGTGGTGGTACTCGTCGTTGACCAGAACGAGCTTCCGGTCGTCGGCGCGGGAGGGATGGAGTTGGTCGCCCGTGATGACGATCGTTCCGGGGTCCTTGGTGAGCCAGATGCTCGTGATCGCCCGTCCCATGGCCTGGCCGGCCGCGGTGAACGCTTTCCGAGCCGTGGGATCGCCATCCTCCGCCAGGCGGCGAGCGGTCTCCTGGTCGACGCCGAGTTCCTTCGCGATCGGGCCGAGCGTGGCGACGGCCTCCAGGCACCCACGGCCCTTGCAACGGCAGCGCGGGCCGTTGGGCACGACGGTGAGGTGGCCGGGTTCTCCGGCCGCGCCGGTCACGCCTCTGTCGATCTCCCCATGCGACATGGCCGCGCCGCCGACGCCGTCGTCGTAGACGTGCAGGACGTAGAAGGACTCCCGGCCGCGTCCGACGCCGAACCATCGCTGCGCGATCCCCAGCGCGTTGGCGTCGTTCTCGACCACGGTGTACAGGCGGGTCGCGTCGCGCAGCCGCTGCCGAAGCTGGACCGGGGGCGTCCACTCGCCGCCCAGCCGCAGGTTGGGGGAGCGGACGACGGTTCCGGTGTTGCCGTCGATGTGACCGCCGAGCTCGACGCCGAGACCGAGGAGCGGGCGGTCTCGCGGAGCGTCGTCGCGATCGTTGAGCAACGTGGCCGTCAGCCTCTCGACCAGCTCCCGCCCGCTGTCGACGATCATGTCCGGATCGATCGGCTCGTCGGGATCGAGCCTGTCGGCGGGGAAGGACAGCACTTCGAGTCCGGTGACCGGTTCGCCGTTCAGGTCGGTCACCAGCCCCTGCACGCCGGTGGGGAGGATCTCGACTCCGGCGATGTAGTGCCGCCGGTTGTTGACGCGGAGCGGGCGAGGACGCCGGCCGCGTACGGCTCGTTCCGCCGACTCCTCCTGATAGATCAGCCCGCTGGCGGTCAGCTCTTTCAGGACGTTCAGCACGGTGCTCTGACCGAGACCGGTGATCTCGGTCAGGTCCTTCGCCGACGGGCCGTCGGAGATCACGATCTCTTCGAACACGCGCTGCCGGTTCCGCCGGCTGACCAGCATCTGACTGGTCGTCTTCTCGCCGCCGTACCTGCGCACGGCCCTCTTGCGCTCCGCGGGCGAGATCCCCCGGCCCCGCGGTGGAATCCCATCCATCTAGAAGAACCTCCAGATTGTGTCGATGATGTAGGTGAACGCGCCGCTGAGAGCGCTGACAATGACACTGACTACGACGCCAAAAGCGACCTTCCGGAGGAAGTGCCTGGTCGAAGACCGAATGATCGCCGGGACGCGACTCTTCCGGCGCGCCGGGCGGCTCGTCGTACGGACGATCTGCCCGTCCCGCGGCTCGACGGCGACGCCGCCGCCCGGACGTACGGTCCGGCCCGCGAGCGACGGCGGGATGCGCGCGTTCATCGGGTCACCTCCGAGACGAGCAGGCCCGCCAGGACGCCCGTGCCGATGGAGCGTGCGACGGTGCATTCCACGGCGGCGTCCCTGGCCAGGCCCTGGGCGTCCTGGGGGAGGAGCAGCACGCTCCGGTCGTCGGCGAGGAGGATCCGCCCGCCACGCCCGCGGCGTGGCTGCTTCGCCACCGTGCCGGCGTGGCGCTGGTCCGCCTCCACGTCGTCCGCCCTGGTCCAGTCGAGGACCAGGCCGTCGCGATAGCGCACGTGCTCGTCGGTCTCGTACAGGACGAACCGGAAGGTGCACCGGCTCAGCGCGTACGAGGACGGCGGCACGGCCGGTTCGAAGCCGGTGACCGTACGGCCGATCGGCACCGACCACCAGGAGGCGGCCACCCTGCCGTCGGATATGGCTTGCAGCGCGCAGTACCTCAGGGTTCGCGCACGGGTCGCGACCTCGACGTCGTGCTTGAGGGGCCGCACTTCGGGCATCGCGGCGCCGAAGCCGTGGGCGATGCCCACCAGCCATTCGACTCCCTGGCGGGCGTCGAGCACCGCCGCGTGCACCCGGGTCGTCCTGACCATGGTCCGCATCTCGTGTCTCCTTGCTCCGGGTCTTGGAGCGGGCCGGTGCCGTCCATCGCACCGTTGACCTGCGGATCGTGCCGTGCCGGTCGACGACCACATGTCCAGGAGATCTCCGCTAGAAGAGGATCACACTTGTTGGGAGCATACCTCTCCGCGACATAGTTTCCAGAATTTTGAGTCGAAAGCTGAGTTATTTCTGCCCTGAAGGGTGCTGAGTAAGCTCCGATCTCGACCTTGGAAGCCGGGTGAGAACCCATCGAGTCGGCTCTGACCAGCAACTGGGCCGAGCCGGTGCGCCGGCGGCCCTACTCCCGGTGAGGTAGCCGGGCGTCCGGGCGCCTACCGTGCGGGGCGCAGTGATGGTTCGTCTCGGTGTGCGACGACGGCCGCCGGAGCACGCGGAGAGCCTTTCCGGAGCAAACGAGCTCGAGGAGAGGCGCGATGAGAGACGAACCGGCGGCCCGCGCGGTGGCCGCGACGAAGGTGTACGGGGCCGGTGACGCGGTGGTGCGGGCGCTCGACGAGGTGACCGTCGACTTCCCCGGCGGGCGGTTCACCGCGATCATGGGGCCGTCCGGGGCGGGGAAGTCCACGCTGATGCACTGCGTCGCCGGCCTGGACGCCGTGACGTCCGGTCAGGTCTTCATCGGCCAGGTCGAACTCGGCGAGCTGACGGACCGGCAGCTCACGTGCCTGCGGCGGGAGCGGGTCGGCTTCGTGTTCCAGTCGTCCCGGCCCTTTAGCTTCAGGGCCGGGAGGAATCGCTTCTGTTGTGCACGGCGCGCTAGCGCCGCCTGAGTGGTCGGTTGGGCGGTGATCGTCAGAGGTGCCCCGCCACAGGAGGCGGCGACGTAGGACGGGGCCACAGGCGACCGTCCCACCGGTGCTTCGACAGGCGGGCGCGGTATTCCTGCCGGAGGAGGCAGGTGGAGACGCCTTTGAGATTGATGACCAGGCGGGAAACAGCGATCTTGGGCGGGTAGTGCACGAGCAGGGGGACGTGGTGGGTTTCGCTGTTGATTTCGGAGAGTTGCGCACCGGTGTCGGTGTGTGCTTGTAGTGTCACTGGTCGTGAAGTTGGTGGTGCAGGTGAAGCTGGTGCCGACGCCGGTGCAGGCGGCGGCGTTGGCGGCGACCCTGCCCGTATGTAACGCCGCGGCGAATGAGGTGTCGGCGGTCGCGTTCGAGGAGGGTGTGTTCGCGCGGCAGAAGCTGCAAAAGCTCGTCTACGCGGATTTGAAGGCGCGGGGATTGTCGGCGCAGCCGGCGTTACATGTGATCCGTAAGGTCGCCGACGCTTACACCGCCCTGCGCGCTCAGATCGAGGCGGGCCTGCTGGGCGGTGAGCATTCGCGTCGGCGTCGAAAGGCGGAGTCCAAGCCCATCGGTTTTCGGGCTGATGCGGCCCAGCCGTTCGATGACCGGTGCCTGTCCTGGCAGATGGACGCCCGGACCGTGTCGATCTGGACCGTTGCCGGGCGGATCCAGGGCATCGCCTTCACCGGCGAGCCGGGGCAGCTGAAATTTTTGGCGGCTCATCGCAAGGGCGAGAGTGACCTGGTCCACCGCGATGGGATGTTCTTTCTGATCGCGACGTGTGAGGTCGAAGCGGCCCCGCAGTTCGAGCCGGCTGATTGGATCGGGGTGGATCGGGGGATCGTGAACCTGGCCACCACCTCCGACGGGGACAACCACCAGGGCAAGGGCCTACAGCGGTATCGCCGACGGCAGGCCCGGTTGCGTGCCGAGCTGCAGGCCAAGAAGGCTGCGGGGAGCCGGTCGGCGGCCCGGCGTCTGGCCCGCCGGTCGGCGCGGGAGGCGCGGCACGCCTCGAATGAGAACCACAAGATCAGTAAGGCGATTGTGGCCGTTGCCCGACGCACCGAACGCGGTGTCGCACTCGAGGAATTGAGTGGGATACGCGATCGGGTACGGCTCAGGCGGCACCAGCGGGCCACGCTTTCGTCTTGGCCGTTCCATCAGCTCGGTGAGTTCGTTCAGTACAAGGCGCTGCGGGCCGGGGTGCCGTTCGTGGAAGTGGACCCGGCCTACACCTCTCAGCAGTGTCCGGTGCCCTGGTGTGGGCACACCATGCGGGACAACCGGCCCGACCGGGATACTTTTTGTTGTCGTCGGTGCGGGTTCGCTGGCCCTGCCGACGTCATCGCCGCCATGAACATCCGGAGACGGGCGTGTGTGGCGTGGGCATTCGTCAGCATGCCCGTCCCTGACCCTGACTCCAGGGGGAAGGGAGATGCGACCCCGGCGCGACGGCCAGCCGCGACGGGGAGCGCAACAAGGCGTGAACGCCCGAGCAGCACGCCCGGCCGTTCACGACCGAGAAGCTGACCCTGGTCCCGGCCCTGAACGCATGGGTGATCACAAGCGCGAAGATCATCGTAGGCTGTTTCGTACCTCGGCCGCGGGAAATGAAGGATGCGCTGATGAGTCTCGGGAACACCGAGCCCTGGATCCTTGAGGAACTGCTGGACGGGCCCCGCTCACGTACGGCATGGCGGGAGCTCTGCCCGCTCCTGGAAGGTCTGACCGCAGAGGAGCTGGACGCCGTCGCTCCGCGCCTGCGCGCCTGGCCTCCCGAGGTACGGACGATGCCGGACGCGTGGTGGGCGAGCATGCTGGCCGGTGAGTCCCGTCCCTGTCACCGCCTGGCCGCGACCCGCAGGCTCGGCCGCCTGCACGACGTGGAGTTCGGACGCGTGCCCGCCTTTCCGGAGGCCGAGGCGGACTCCTATGAGGAGGACAACGACTACGACGACGTGGACGGAGAGGCCTCCTTCTTCTACAGCGCCACCGCGGTCGCCGCCCTGCCCGGCCTGCGACGCGTCGTGCTCGGCGCGACGGCCGAGTGGCACCACAACGGCGGCGACATCGTCGGCTGGAGCACGGTCGACGGAGAGCCGCTGATCACGTACCTGGACGGCGGGGACTATCACGACAACCCGGTCGCCATCCAGGTGTCGCCGGACGGCGGGGTCGTCGCCACCTCGGTGGAAGGCCGATGGTTCGCCTGGTCGGCGGCGACGGGGGAGCGGCTGTGGACGCTCGGCTCCCGCCGGCCTTGGTCGGGCCGGATCGCGCCTGGCTCCGAAGCCGAGGGCGACGAACTAGAGGGCGACGAACTAGAGGACGACGACGATTTCGACGAGGACGACGCGGAGGTCGAGGAGGACGAGGAGGGCGGGCGCGGCTCGACGTGCTTCTCCTTCAGCGGAGACGGCCGGCTGCTGGCCGCGGGGCGATACGCGGGCGGAGCGGTCGTCGTTCTGGACGTTCCCACCGGCCGGGTCCTGGTGGGCGGCCCGGACGACGCGATCGACGGGCGCGGGCCGGTCGCGCTGGACGCGTCCGGGCGGCTCCTGGCCTACGTACGGGACGGGGCGCGGGTGGTGGTCCGGGAGGCGACGAGCGGGGGCGCGGTGCTCGCCGAGGCGGACACCGGGCTGGCCGACGTGATCGATCTCGCCATGGCCCCGGACGGCGGGCAACTGCTGGCCGTGGGCCCGGATGGCGACGACCTCCCCGCGGCCTGCCGGCTGACCTTCGACGCCACGCCCGCCGGGGCGTCCCTCGAGCCGGCGCCCCTGGCGCGCCCCCGCGGTAGGGAGTTCGCGCCGTTGAGCGCGGGCTGGACGTCGTGGCACACGGCGTGGACGGTGCGAGGCCCGCTGGCCCATCTGTCCATCCACGGATCCGGTGGCGTGCTGTTCGACGGCGACGGGCGGGTGCTGCTGACCGAGCCGTCACACCGTGTCGTCTCGTTCACCCCGGACGGGCGCGCGTTGATCGGCGTGACCATGGTCGGTGAGGACAACCTCGACCCCGTCGACGTCTGGTTCCTCGAGGCCTTGGGCTGACGGACGCTCGACCGTCTTCGGGTATCGGTGAGCGCTGTTCCCTGACGTTGGGCGTCATGGAATTGCCGGTGTTTACCCGGCGCGTGCTGGAATTCGCCCGAGGTCTGACACGTTCTCACGGACATTGACGCGTTGAGGAGGGCTTTGTGGCCGAACAGAGTGAGCTTTACACGCTGGCCGAGGAGATTCCCGAGTTGGACCGGCCCGTGCTCGTGTACCACCTGGACGGTTTCATGGACGCCGGGCGTGCCGGGCGGCTGGCCGCCGATCACCTGAAGACGCTGGGCGCGGAGCGGATCGCGACGTTCGACGCCGACTCGCTGATCGACTACCGGTCCCGGCGACCGCCGATGATCTTCGACACGGACCGCTGGGTCGACTACGAGGCTCCTGAGCTGGCCGTGTACGCGTGTGAGGACGCCGTCGGGGTGCCGTTCCTGGTGATGACCGGACCGGAGCCGGACCGGGCGTGGGAGCAGTTCACCGCGGCGGTGATCTCCCTCGGCGAGCGGCTCGACGTCCAGCTGGCGATCGGCGTGCACGGCATCCCCATGGCGGTGCCGCACACGCGGGAGACCGGCCTGACGCCGCACGGCAACCGACCCGACCTGCTGGGGGAGCACCCGGCGTGGATCAACCGGGCCGAGGTGCCCGGGAGCGCGGCCGCGCTGATCGAGTACCGCATGGCGGAGGCCGGGCGCGACGCGATCGGGTTCGCGGCGCACGTGCCGCACTACCTCGCCCAGGCGGCGTACCCGACGGCCGCGATCGCGCTGCTGAACGGCATTAACTCCGCCACCGGGCTGATGTTCCCCACCGCGGACCTCGACGAGGCCGCGGCGGAGGCGCGTAAGCAGATCGACGGCGAGGTCGCCGCCTCCGAGGACGTCGCGGAGGCGGTGCGCAACCTCGAGGCGCAGTACGACGAGATCATGGAGGCGGGCCGGAACAGCCTGCCGCTGGCTGGCTCACCGGCGCGGATGCCGGACGGCGAGGAGATCGCCGCGGAGTTCGAGCGGTTCCTCGCCGAACAGAACGATCAGTAGGCCCGGCTGATCCGGCGCAGTGTCCTTCGGGGGCCGCTGCGCCGGATCGTTGTCTCACGGGGTACGGGCGGGGTCGGCCACGGTCGGCGTGCCGCCCTCTTTGTGCGCGCGGCGGGCGTCCTCGATGAACTCCCGCGAGAACATGGCGGACAGCACCGCCACGCCGGCGCGGTTCACGCGGATCTCGCCGTGCCGGATCCGCCCACTGAGGTGAATGCGGCGGCCCGGCGTCTCGACGGCCGCCCCCTCCGCGTCCTTGACCTTGCCGCGGCCGAGCCACTCCAGGTCCCAGTGGTCGATGACGGCGTCGTCGGGGACGAGCAGCTTGACCATCGCGTGGTCGAGGTCGACGCGCACCTCGATGTCGCCGTCCGGGATGCGGGGCGAGCGCAGGTCCAGGACGACGCTGCCGCGGCGGCCGCGGACCTCGAAGTCGCGGCTGGTCGTCCAGTGGCCGAGGTGCTTGACGGAGTCGTAGTGGGCGTGGACGCGGACGGTGTCGGTGCTGGTGGCGTTCATCGCGGTTTTTCCTCCTCGGAAATCGGGCAACGCCGAGACAGTTAGCTCTCTCTTCAAGAGCTTCTCGATATGAGAGATAATACTCGATGCCGAGGCCCTGTCAACGGCCGTCCCTGCCGGGAGGTCGTCCGGTCAGGCCCGTACCACGGATGACGCCGAACACGGAAGAGGCCGTGCATATCCGGACCGATCCGGGGAACCATCCGGCCACCCGGAGCCCCGGATGAAAAGGATCGACATGCACGTCACAGGCATCATCACCGCCATCATCATCGGCCTGATCATCGGCGCGTTCGGCCGGCTGGTCGTTCCCGGCCGTCAGCACATTCCGATCTGGCTCACGATCGTCATCGGCGTCGTCGCGGCACTGATCGGCACCGCCATCGCCGGTGGTCTCGGCGTCGCCGACACCAAGGGCGTCGACTGGATCGAGCTGATCATCCAGATCGGCCTGGCCGCCGTCGGCGTGGCTCTCGCCGCGGGCATGTACGGCCGCCGAGGGGTGCGCTGACCGCCGATCTCCAACGCCGCGGGCCGCGCGTCATGCCGACCGGCCCGCGGCGTCCACGCGCGGCGTCCACGCGCGGCGTCCACGCGCGGCGTCCACGCGCGGCGTCCACGCGCGGCGTCCACGCGCGGCGTCTAGGTGGCCGGTCCCGCGATGCGGCCGCGGAGCAGGTCGACGAGCGTCGCATGTACGTCGGTGAGAGGGCGCGCGGGCTGGAGTGTGCGCCAGTCGAGCGCGACCGTCAGCACCATGCCGAAGACCGCCGACGCCGCCATGCCGACGTCCAGGTCGGCGCGGAGATCCCCGTCGGCGACGGCGGCGCGCAGCACGTCGGCGATCACGCCGACCGCGCGCTCCCGGATCAGCCGCGCCGTCGCCTGCCAGTCGCCGCCCGACCGCCAGGTCTCCGCGAGCAGGAGCCGGGCGAACGCCTCGTATTCCCCGATGAAGGCGAGTTCCGCGCCGACCACGGCGTCGAGCGCCTCCAGCGGAGGACGGCCCTCGGCGGCGGCACGCAGCGTCTCGGCGAGCCGCTCGATGCCGTACTCCAGGAGTTCGCCGAAGAGCGCGGCCTTGCCGGCGAAGTTGTAGTAGACGGTCCCCTTGGCGACTCCGGCCCGCTCGGCGATCTGGTCGACGGTCGTGGCGGAGTAACCGTGCTCGGCGATCAACTCGACGGCGGCGTCGTACAGGCGTTGCCGCGTGCGTTCCCGTCGGGTGGGCATGATCTCCCTACAACTTGAGCACGGGGTGCAGGCGCTTGAGCGTCCACACGCGTTCGTGGCGAACGGTGAGCATGGTCAGTGCCAGGCCGCCCAGAAGGTAGGCCAGCAGCACCGCACAACACTCCCATACGGTGGTCATCGGTCCGCCGCTGATCAGATGGCGGAGCGCGGTGACCACCCAGCCCATGGGCAGGATGGGGTGCAGGGCCTGGAAGAACCTCGGGCTGGTCTGGATCGGGTACGTCCCGGCCGACGAGGTCAGCTGGAGCATCAGCAGCACCAGCGCGATCACCCGTCCGACCGGCCCGAACTTGCCGTACACGAACTGCACCACGGCCATGAACGAGGCGGCGGTGAGCACCAGGAGCCCGATCATCCCGGCCCAGCGCACGGCCGTCAGCCCGAGGGCGAACTTCAGCACGAGCAGCAGCACCGCGACCTGGGCCACGCCGACCAGGACGGCCGGGAACCAGCCGGCGAACGCCACCCGCCACGTCGGCGCCGCTGCCGCCAGCGCCCGGGGGTTCAGCGGGCGTAGCACCATGTAGACGAACATCGCGCCGACCCACAGGGCGAGGGGGACGAAGAACGGCGCGAAGCCGGTGCCGTAGTCCGGGGCGGGGTTGGACTTCGCCGTCGCCAGGCGTACGGGGTCGCTCATCACACCGGAGCGCTGGTTCCGCTGGTCCTTGGTGTAGTCGGGGACCTGTCCGGCCCCCTGGTTCAGGCCCTTGGCCAGCCGGTGGGCGCCGCTGGACGCCTGGCTCAGCCCGGACTCCAGCTGCTGGGCGCCGGTGTAGAGCCGGCCGAGCCCGGAGTCCAACTGCGCTGCTCCGGACTGCAGCTTCCCGAGGCCCTGCGACAGCTTGACCTCTCCGGCGTAGGCGGTGCCGATGCCCTGGTGCAGGGTGACCAGGCCGGCCGCGACCTGGTGCGCGCCGTTGTTCAGGCGGTGGATGTCGTGCCGTGCCTGCTCGACCTTGCCGGCCAGGTGCGGTGCCTCCGAGGCGAGCCTGCGGGCGTCGGCGGCCAGCCGCCGGGCCTGCGCGGCGACCCGGCGCAGCTCCCCGGTGTGCGCCCGTACCTGGGCGTTGACCTCCTTGGCGGTGGTGAGCACCGTCGTGGCCGCCGAGCAGGCGGGCGCCGCCTCCGGACGCGTCTCGGCGAGCGCGCAGATCGTCTTACGGGCGGCGGCGGCCTGGCGTACGGCCTGTGCGGTCTGGCTCGGGAGGGCGTCGAGGGCGGTGGCAGCGGCGTCCGCGCCTTGGGCCACGAGCAGGGCGGCGTTCCTGATGTCGTCGGGGTGCCCCCGCAGTACGGGCAGCAGCTTGTCGGTGACCTGGTCGAACGTCGTGGTGAGCCGCTGGGTCCCGGCGGCCACCTGCGCGCTGCCCGACTGCAGCTTCGCCGCGCCGGAGTCCAGCTTGGCGAGCCCGGCCACCAGTTGGTCGGCGCCGCTCTTGGCGGTGGCGAGCCCGCTCGTCAGCTGACCGGTGCCGTCCTTGGCCGTCCCGATGCCCTTCCGCAGCTGGGCGGCGCCGCTCTCGGCCTTGTCGATGCCCTGGGCTAGCTTGTCGGCGCCCTCCGCGGCCTGCTGGAGCTTGTCGTGCAACTGCCCGAACGAGACGAAGATCTGGTCGAAGTACCCGTGGACGGCACTGGACGCCGCAGCCGCCTTGATCTCGTTGAAGGCGGCGTTCGCGATCGTGCTGGCGATGTAGCTGTTGGCGTCGTTGAGGTGCACCTGAAGGGCGGCCGGCTGTGGCGCGTTCTGCTGGTCCTGCGGGGAGGCGAGACCGGAGCTGAAGCCGGCCGGGATCGTGAGCGACATGTAGTAGCGGCCGTTCGCGACGCCGTCGGCGGCCGTACGGTCGTCGACCTCGTGCCAGTCGAAGATCTTGCGCCGTTCCAGCTGGTCGGCCAGCTCCTGCCCGGCGTTCACGGTCTTCCCGCCGACGGTGGCCGGCCTGTCGTCCACCACCAGGGCGACGGGAAGCCGCGAGATCTTGCCGTACGGATCCCAGAACGACCACAGGTACAGCCCGGCGTACAGCAGGGGCAGCATCACCAGCGCGACGACCGCGAGCCGGGTGAGCTTGGCCCGGGCGAAGCGTCGCAGCTCCAGCCCGGACAGGGACACGGAGGGGAACCTCACAGCACGACCTCCAGGTCGGCGAGGTCGGAGGCGGGGGCGGCGTCGACACAGCTCGCGACGATGGTCACACCGGCCTGCGCCGTGAGGGCGCGCAGGGACTCCCACATCTCGCGCTGATGGTCGCCGCGCATCCCGCGGTCGATGTCGTCGAGGACGAGGAGCCGCGGCCGGTCCATGAGGGCGAGCGCCGCGCCGAGCAGATGCCGGTCGCGCGGACCGAGATCCCCGGTCGGCGTGCCGGGATCGAGCGCGAGTCCCACCGGGGCGAGCGCGGCGGCGACCTCCCCGTCCCGCCTCGCCGGTCGGTGGGGGAGGAGCCCGGCGCGCAGGTGCCTGCGCTCGAAGACGTGCTCGGCGACGGTGAGCGCGTCGTCGAGCTCGTTGACGCCTTCGGTCTCGCCAAGTGCCGCGACACGCTGGATCGCGGTCGGCGTCGCCTTCCCGGCGACCGTGACCTCTCCGGAGCCGGCACGCATCCGGCCCGCCAGGGTGAGCAGCAGGCAGGTGCGGCCGGTTCCGGCCTCGCCGGAGACCACCGCGAGCCCGCCCTCGGCCAGGGACAGGTCGACGTCGCGGTACACCCAGCCCCGGGAACCCTTCAGCGACAGCCCACGGGCGGTCACGAGCGGCGCGGGGGATCGGCGCTCGGCCGGCTCCAGCGGGCCTGAGTCCAGCGGCTCCGTCGCGGTGCCTTCGGGGTGAGTGTTGCCTGCCACCGTCATCCCTGTTCGTTTTTATACTGACTGGTCAGTTCAAAAATACCGCGTGACGATGGGAGTCAAAGCGAGATCTGTGGTGACATGACTCACCTGTGGGGCGTCGCCTGCCCTCCGATCCGGGACGCAAACCGGCACCACGGCCGCCGATGCCGTACGCGGCCGTCGGCGCGTGAGGTGAGCCAATGCCGACCCACCGCGGGTGAGCCAATGCCGACCCACCGCGGCCGGGACGCGACGGCGAACTGGCCAAGGCCCTGCTGGACATCGCCGGCCTGCTCCGCGATGGCGCGGCCGTTGTCATCCACTGCTCGGCGGGAATCCACCGAACGGGGATGCTCACCTACGCATTGCTGCGGGCCACGCGGTCGACCAGCGGCGAGGCCAGACTGACACTGGCGCGGCTGCGCGCCCGCACCGCCGACGAAGTAGGCGATGAGCGTCTCACGTGGCCCGAACACCTCTGCGCCACGATGAGCCGGCCCTGATCGATCCGCCGGTGGTTTCCCGGGTGCTGTCGCATGGTCGGCTCCCGGTCAGGCGGGCGGCTCCGCGGCCAGGGTGTCGAGGACCTGCTGGCCGTACTTGGCGAGCTTGCTCTCGCCGACACCGCTGACGGAGGACAGCTCGGCGAGGGACGCCGGAGCGCGGGTGGCGATCTCGCGGAGCGTCGCGTCGTGGAAGATGACGTACGCGGGGACGCCCTGCTCCTTGGCGGTGGCCGCGCGCCAGGCGCGCAGGCGCTCGAAGACGGGAAGGGCCTCCTCCGGCAGCTCGGCGGTGGCCGCGCGTGCCTTGGCGGCCTTGGCCGCCTTGGGCGCCGTACGCACGGGGTCGCGTCGCATGCGGATCTGCCGTTCGCCGCGCAGCACATCCGCGCTGGCGTCGGTGAGCACGAGCGTCCCGTAGTCGCCCTCGACGGCCAGCAGGCCGTGGGCCAGGAGCTGGCGGACGACGCCGCGCCACTCCACGTCGCTCAGCTCGGTGCCGATCCCGAACACCGTCAGGGCGTCGTGGTCGTGCTGGATGATCTTCGGGGTCTTCTTGCCGAGCAGGATGTCGACGATGTGACCCGCGCCGAACTTCTGACGCCGCTCGCGCTGCAGCCGCACGATCGTCGACAGGACCTTCTGCGCGGCGACCGTGCCGTCCCACGACTCCGCCGGAGACAGGCAGGTGTCGCAGTTGCCGCACGCGGTGCCCTCCTGGCCGAAGTAGCCGAGGATCTGGACGCGACGGCACTCCACGGTCTCGCACAGCGCGAGCATCGCCTCGAGGTGGGCGCCGAGCTTGCGCCGGTGCGCGGCGTCTCCTTCGGAGGTGTCGATGAGCTTCCGCTGCTGGACGACGTCCTGCAGGCCGTACGCGAGCCAGGCGGTGGACGGCATGCCGTCGCGCCCGGCGCGGCCGGTCTCCTGGTAGTAACCCTCGACGGACTTGGGCAGGTCGAGGTGGGCGACGAAGCGCACGTCGGGCTTGTCGATGCCCATGCCGAACGCGATGGTGGCGACCATCACCACGCCGTCCTCGCGCAGGAACCGCGACTGGTTCGCCGCGCGCGTGGCCGGGTCGAGCCCCGCGTGGTACGGCAGCGCCGTGACGTCGTTCTCCACGAGGAAGGCGGCGATCTTCTCCACCGAGGCGCGGGACAGGCAGTAGACGATGCCGGCGTCGCCGGGGTGCTCGGTGCGCAGCAGGTCCAGCAGCTGCCGCTTGGGCTCCTTCTTCGGCGCGATGCGGTACTGGATGTTGGGCCGGTCGAAGCTCGCGACGAAGTGACGGGCGTCCTCGAGCCGCAGCCTGGCCGAGATCTCCTGGTGCGTCGCCGGGGTGGCGGTCGCGGTCAGCGCGATCCGGGGCACGTCGGGGCGGCGCTCGTGCAGCACCGACAGCGCCAGGTAGTCCGGCCGGAAGTCGTGCCCCCACTGCGCGACGCAGTGCGCCTCGTCGATGGCGAACAGCGACACGTCGGCGCCGTCGATCAGCCGCAGCGTCGACTCCAGGCGCAGCCGCTCCGGCGCGAGGTAGAGCAGGTCCAGCTCGCCCGCCGAGAACGCCGCCTCCACCGCGCGCCGCTCGTCCGGGTCCTGGGTGGAGTTGAGGAACCAGGCGCGCACGCCGAGGGCCCGCAACGCGTCGACCTGGTCCTGCATCAGCGCGATGAGCGGTGAGACCACGACGCCGACGCCCTTCCGGACGAGCGCCGGGATCTGGTAGCACAGCGACTTCCCGCCACCGGTCGGCATGAGTACGAGCGCGTCGCCACCGGTGATGACATGCTCGATGATCTCCTGCTGGCCCTCCCGGAACTCCTCGTAGCCGAAGACACGCCGCAGGACCTCGGAAGCCTCGCTCATCGGGAAGTCGTCTTGGGGGGAAGCCATTTCGCCACCCTATGAGGAACCACACCCCCCAGGGCTCGGAAACTCGCGGGCTGTGGACGACCCTAGGTGGAATGATCTCCCCATGGACGTTCCCGAGCTGGTGGAGACGTGGCGGCGCATCATCATCGGCGACCACAAGTCGTGGGTGCTGTTCGCCAACGGCACCTGCGTGATCCTCATGGAGCCCGAAGAGGATCTCGCCGCCCAGGCCACGGAGATCCTGCGGGAGTACGGCCCCGTCAGCCGGCGGCACTCCGGCCGGTGACTTCGGGACCATCACCCTCGACCCGGGGCCGGGCTGGGTGGTGTACGGCCACCACAACGACGTGCTGACCTACGTCGCGCCCGACGAGCTGTCCGGCGACGACGAGCCGTCCGACCTGGCCATCGGGCTGTACGGGCGGAGCAAGCGGGGTCAGGACGGCGACGAGCTACGCGTCGTGCACGTTGAGGACCGGCGCGCCGCCTGAGGGCACCCGAGTCCGCGGAGATCGTTCAGGATTTCCAAACGGCCATGACGGTCACAACCCGTGTAGGGTCGCGCGTCGCGTGCGTGGCCGCTACGGCGTTGGAAGAGCGGCCCGCCATGCCGGGAGGTCGCGCGTCGCGTGCGCGGACGCTACTCGGCCAGGGCAGGCTCCGGTCGCGCGTCGGCGGCGGTCTCAGGCGCAGGTCGCTGTCGAAGCATGATGAACGAGATCAGTGCCCCGGCGACTCCCACGAGTCCGGCGACGGCGAGGAGTGCCGCGATGCCGTTGGCCGCCGCGGCGTGGACTGCCTGGTCGACAAGCTGACGTGAGCCTGCGGGCGCTGAGCGCAGCAGGTCGGCGCTCCGCGCACTGGCGACGTCGTGCGCGGCCGGGCCCGCGGATTCGATGTGCCGACCGGCGAGGGTGTGTTGCGCGCCGGCGGTGAAGACGCTGCCGAGCAGCGCGATGCCGAACGCGACGCCCGCCTGCCGCGCGGTGTAGATGGCGCCGCCGGCCATCCCGCCGCGCTGGGCCGGCACCGCCGCCGTGCCGGTCGAGCTCAGTGGCGGCGTGGCCAGGCCGACACCGAGCCCGACGACGAAGAAGCCGGGCAGCAGCGCCGGCCACGACGCCCATGCGTGCACGAGCGCGCAGCCGAGCAGGTCACCGACGCCGACGAGCAGGATCCCGCTGCCGATCACCCGGCCCGGCCGCAGGCGGTGCATGCCGCGCCCGAGCGAGGCCGAGACGGCGAACGCGGCTCCGGACATCGGCAGGGCGACCAGACCAGCGGTCACCGGCGACAGGCGCAGGACCGACTGCATCCAGATCGAGGAATAGGTCAGCGACACGTACGCGGCGAAGTTCAGCAGGAGAGCCGCGATGAGCGCGCCGCTGAAGACCCGGTTGCGCAACAGGGCCGGCTCGAGCAGCGGCTCGGCGATCCGCGTCTCGACGACCACGAACGTGAGCAGCAATGCCGCACCGGCGCAGAGCGCCGGCCAGCAGCTCGGGTGCATCCGTCCCAGACCAAGTCCGTGGGGCGCGCGCTGGCACGGATGCCCGAAGTGGGCTTCGCCGCCGCCATGTCCGGGAGGAACAACCTCCAGGCGCTCGTCCACTGCCGGGACCTGGACGAACTCTTCGAGTTCACCTCCGACCGCGTCGGAACCCTGCCCGGTGTGGAGTCCGCCGAGGTGAGCCCCATCCACCGCCAGATCAAGCAGGCCGGAACGCTCGTGACAGGCGACCGACTGCGGGAAGGGCCGCCTGAACGCGCCCAAGGCCCGTCCAGGTCTCGCCGAAGGCCGGCGAAGAGCGCCTAAGGCCCCGAAGGCCCGCGACGAGCGCCGAGGTCCCGCGAAGAGCGCCTAAAGCCGGCGCAGGCGCGCCGAGGCGGCCGTCAGTGCCGCGTCGGTCTCCTTGGCGAGGATGCCGACGAGCTCGCCGGCGGGTACGTCCCGGGCGAGTGTGTGCGCTTCGCAGGCCCAGAGGTTCACCAGGTCGGGGTCGCCGGCGGCACGCGCGGCCTTGCGCAGCGGCGCGGTGACGTGGTGGATCTCGGGGTAGGCGACGGGCGCGTCGTCGCTGTGCTCGTCGAGGAAGCGGTTGAGGATGCCGCGTGCGAGGCGGCCGGAGAACGCACGCGTCATCGCGGTCGGGACGGAAGAGGCCAGGGCCTGCCGGTGCACCGGAGCGGTGCCGGCCTCCGGGCAGCGGAGGAACGCGGTGCCGAGCTGCGCCGCCGACGCTCCGGCGGCCAGTGCCGCCGCGACGCCGGCCCCGGTGGCGATGCCTCCGGCGGCCACCAGCGGTACGGCGACCGCGTGCCGTACGAGCTGCAGCAGGGACAGCAGGCCGATCCCGTCGGCGCGGCTGTCGGGGTCGTCGACGAAGGCGGACCGGTGGCCCCCGGCCTCGGCGCCCTGGACGACGAGCGCGTCGGCGCCCGCTCCGACCGCGTGGACGGCCTCGTCCTCCCGCGTGACCGTCACCCACACCTCGCTGCCGACCCCGTGGAGGCGCTCGATCACGTCGGGGGCGGGGCAGCCGAAGGTGAACGAGACGACGGTGACGGGTGTCTCCGTCAGGAGGCCGAGCTTGGGCCACCAGTCGTCGTCCTCGAAGCGGGGCTCGCCGAGCGGCGCGCCGACGCGTGCCGCCTCGTCGGCGAGCCCGGCGGAGTACCGCGCGAAGGTCTCGGGCGCCGTCGGACGGCCGGGGACGAAGAGGTTGACGCCGATGGACCGGCGGGTCAGCCCACGCGTCTCGTCGAGGCGGGCCCGCAGGGTGTCGGCGGTGAGATCAGCCGGCGGCGAGGAAGCCGAGCCCGCCCGCCTCACTGACCGCCGCGGTCAGCCGCGGGGTGGACGGGCCTCCGGCCAGCGGCGCCAGCACGATCGGCACGGGCAGTTCGTCGAGGATCATCCGTCCTCCGTTCGGCCGGGATCGGGTCCGCCGGCCGCGTCCGGTCCGTGGACCCGGTCCGCGGGTCGGGTTCCTGGTAGGGTCCGCCGGTCCGGGAAGCCCGGTCCCTGAGTCCGGTCCGCCGGTCCGGTCCGGGAGACCCGGTCCGTGGGTTCGGTCAACGAACCATCGTACGGGACTGACCTCGGCGGCGAATATCCGACCTTCGTCCGGGTATCGGTGGGCACGTCCCCCGTTCGCTCGCCCCAGGGAAAGGCGCAGATGCTGTTCGTAACGAAGCGGCGCCGTACCGGACATCGGGTCTCCCGGCCTTTCGTCGCCCGGCTCATCCGGTGGCTGTGGGTCCTCATGGCGCTCGCCGTGGCCGTGGTGTTCGCCGTCGCGCTCGCCCGGCTGACGTTGCGCCCGGTGCCCGGAGCCGGAAGTCAGGTCCACGACAATCCTCACCCGGGGGCCACCCTGCGGTTCTACCTGGACCGGCCGAGCGTGAAGGAGGCGGTCCTGGAGATCGGCGGTAACCTGGCGCTCCTGATGCCGCTCGGTGTCCTTCTGCCCGTCCTGTTCGCCGGCCTTCGCGGCCTGGTCCGCCTGACCTTGGCGGCGGCGCTGATCTCCCTGGGCATCGAGGCGGTGCAGGGCCTGCTGATCACGGGACGCACGTTCGACATCGACGATGTGATCCTCAACACGGTCGGTGCGACCCTCGCCTATCTCCTGGTGGGCCGGAGGTTCGCCCGATGGGCGCATCCCGGTTGAGAGATTCCGGAAGACGAGTTCGTGATTAGTCCCTGACTTCTCATATGCTTGTCACGTGACAACTTCGGCCACCGCTACCGACGTGACCGCCGGGGTGGCCGGTTCATACCGTCTCCTCCGGATCAGGCACGGTCCGATGACCCACGGCGACGAGGCCTGAGACACACCGTCCCGGCCGCGTATCTCGCGTGGGGCGGGTAGCAGATCACGAAACAGACATCGACGAATCCGGAGGAGATGATCAAGTGACGGTAGCGGGCACCAGCGGTACGGCCGCGGTCGCGGACCTCCTGCGGGCGCGGAGGGAACAACTGGCGCAGCAGTGGGTGGACCTCACGCTGTTCCGCGCCGTGTACACGTCCGGTCGCGATGCCGCCGTGAGCGTCGCGCACCGCCTGGTGGACGCCCTGGCCGAGGTGGCCCGCGACGGCCGGGTCGACGACGTCGCCCTTTCCGCCCTCGGCCCGGTGCGTGCCCTCCTGGCGCAGATGATCGCCGCGCGGGCCAATGCCGGGTCCTCGCCGCTGCAGATCGCGGCGGAGGTCGCCGAACTGAAGCAGCCGGTGATGGCCATGGCCGGCCGCGAGCTCGCGGACCTGGATCAGGGCGCGGCGTTGATCGCCGCCGCCGACCTCATGGGCACCGTCCGGCTCGTGGGCATGGAGATCTCGCTGAGCGAGGAGGGCGCGGTCGTCTCCCGGCAGCGCCAGCAGTTGCTCGAGGTCGCCACGCCGGTCCTGAAGCTGTGGAACAGGGTGGTGGCGGTCCCGCTGATCGGCACGCTGGACAGCGCCCGTACCCAGGTCGTCATGGAGACGCTCCTCGAGGCGATCGTCGACCAGCACGCCGCCGTCGCGATCCTCGACATCACCGGTGTCCCGCTCGTCGACACCGTGGTCGCCCAGCATCTGATGAAGACCGCCCTGGCCGTCCACCTCATGGGCGCCAAGTGCGTGGTCAGCGGCATCCGCCCCCAGATCGCCCAGACCATCGTCCAGCTCGGCATCGACCTCGGCGACATCACCACCCGGGCCACGCTGGCCGACGCGCTCGAGTGGGCCCTCGGGCAGGTCGGCACCAGCGTCGCGGCCCAGGCGTGAGCGCGGCCGGTATGGAGCACGTATCCCCGCATCGGCCCGGTACGGAGCGCCTGTCCCTGCAGAGGATCGGTGACGTCCTGCTGGCGAGCATCCAGCAGGAGCTCACCGACTCCCTGGCGGTCGCCCTGCAGCGGGATCTGACCGAGGCGGCCGCCACGGGCATCCGCGGTGTGGTCATCGACATCTCCCAGGTCGCGGTCGTCGACTCGTTCCTGGCCCGCGTCCTGGCGGAGATCGCCGCGGCGACCCGCGTCCTGGCGGGACGTACGGTCGTCTGCGGCATGCGGCCGTCCGTGGCGATCACGATGGTGGAGATGGGGCTCGGCCTGCCCGGCCTGCGCACGGCCAGGTCGCTGGAGGACGCGCTCTCGATCCTCGAGGCCGACGAGGTGGGCCCGTGACCACCGCGGCGGTGACGACCCTGCCGATCACCAGCGACATGGAGATCGCCGGTGTCCGCCAGGCCGTCCGCGAGGTCGCGGTGGCGGCCGGCTTCAGCCTGGTCGAGCAGACCAAGCTCGTCACCGCCGCCAGCGAGCTCGCGCGGAACACGCTCGTGCACGGCGGAGGCGGCCGGCTGGAGATCACGATCTTGGAGCAGTCCGGGGGCCGGGGTGTCCGGCTGCGGTTCAGCGACCAGGGCCCGGGGATCGCGGACGTGGAGGCCGCGCTCGCCGACGGGTACACGACCGGGCACGGTCTCGGCCTGGGGCTCGGCGGGTCGCGCCGGCTCGTACAGGAGTTCTCCATCGACACCGGTCCTGGACGCGGGACGACGGTGACGGTGGTGGCGTGGCCGCGCGGAGTCCGGGGATTCTGACGGTGAGTCTCCGCACACAGGTGACCGCGGGCTGGAACATCCCGGTCTCCGATGAGAGCCAGGTCCACGGCGCGGTGGCCGCGACCACGGTCGCCGCCGCGACGGCGGCGCTGGACGCCGGGTCCACCGCCCGTTGCCAGCTGCTCGCGACCGAGCTGGCGACCAACCTCGTCAAGCACGCGTACGGCGGCCGGCTCCTGATCTCCGCGTCCACGCCCGGGGCGGTCCAGATCCTGGCGGTCGACCGCGGTCCGGGCATCGCCGACGTCTTCGCGTCGATGGCCGACGGCTACACGACCGCCTCGTCGCTCGGCGGCGGACTGGGCGCCTGCCGTCGCGCGGCCGCCTGCTTCGACCTGTACAGCCGACCGGGCGAGGGCACCGTGGTGCTGGCCCGCGTCGGTCCCGGCGCCGTCGAGGGCACGGACGCGGCCGAGGTCGGCGGGGTGATCACCCCGCATCCCGCGCAGTCCGTGGTGGGGGACGGCTACGGCCTCGCGTGGGAGGGCGACCGGCTGACCGCCGTGGTCGTCGACGGCCTGGGGCACGGCGACGCCGCCGCCGAGGCCCGGCAGGCGGCGCTCGACATGGCCGGGCGGCACACCATCACCGACGCCGCCCTCCTGCTCCGTGAGCTGGACGCCGGACTGCGCACGACCCGGGGAGCGGCGGCGGCGGTCGTCCAGGCCGACGGCTGGGCGCGGCGGCTGACCTTCGCGGGGGTGGGGAACGTGACGGGGCGGCTGTTCCCGCCGCGTGAGGGCCGTACGCTCCTTTCCATGCCCGGCATCCTCGGCGCCGGCGCCCCCACCCGTTCCCCGCGACTCGACTCGGCCGACTGGACGGCGCCCGCCTTGCTCGTCCTGCACAGCGACGGTGTCAACGGCCGCTGGACGGCGGAGGACCACCCCGGAGCCGGCCATCACCACCCCGCCGTCCTGGCCGCGCTGATCTGGCGGGACGCGTGCCGGGGCAACGACGACGCCACCGTGGTGGTGGTCAGGACCCCGACGACCAAGGACCCTCGATGAGGCAGCGGATCCACCACGGTCCGGTCACGGACGCCGGCGCCGCGCTCGCCTCGGTCGCGGCCGCGGTCGTCCGGTACGGCGTGGCCGTCGACGAACGCGCGCGCTACCTCGCCTCCGTCGCCCGGGCGCTGCGCGACCACCACCCCGACGGCACGATCGAGCTGATCCTGGCGGGCGACCGGCTCCAGGCCGTGGTCACGGCCGGGGAGGCAGGGGGTCCGGCGGTGAGCCTGAGCGTCGCCGTCGCGCCCCCCGACGACGCCGACACCGCGCAGGACGCGACGGCGCTGCTCGACCATCTCATCGAACAGCACGCCATGGTCGAATGGTCCCGGGGCGAGCTGGAGCAGACCAACAAGGGCGTCGTGGCGCTCCACGCGGAGCTCGCCGAGAACGCCGAGCGGCTGCGCCGGGCGAGCGAGCTGCAGCAACGCTCGCTTCGCGCCGAGCGCGCGGCCCGTGCGGCGGCCGACGCGGCGCGGGCCCGGCTGGCCTTCCTCGCCCACGCCGGCGCGACCCTGTCCGAGTCGCTCGACCACGGAACGGTCCTGGCCCGGCTGCGCGCGCTCGTCGTCCCTCGTTACGCGTCGGCGGTGACGGTGTGGCTGGCGCGCGCGTCCGGCCCACTCGAGCCGTTCCCGCCCCCGCCGGCCGCCGCGGCGCCGTCGCCGTACGTCGAGAAGGCGTATGTCAGCGGCCGTATCCAGCACGCCGCCGTGGACGCGGACGGCGCGGAGCGGGAGAAGGACGTCGACCTCACCCCGGGCCCGGAGCCGATCCTGGCCCTGCCTCTCATCTCCCACGGGGGCACGCTCGGCGTGCTGGAGGCGAGGGCCGCCGCGCCGTTCGGCGCCGAGGACGTCACGATGTTCCGCGAGCTGGCACGGCTGACGGCGGCGGCGATCGACAACGCGCTGCGCTACGAGCACGAGCGCGACGTCGCCGAACGCCTGCAGCGCGCCATGCTCACCGACCTGCCACAGGCCGCCCGGGTGGAGTTCACCGCGCGCTACCTCCCCGCCGAGGCGGGCCTCAACGTCGGCGGCGACTGGTACGACGCGTTCGAGCGCCCGGACGGCGAGGTGATCGTGGCCGTCGGTGACGTCACCGGGCACGGCCTGCAGGCGGCCTCGCTGATGGGCCAGCTGCGCACCGCCCTGCGCGCGTACGCGATGGACGCCGAGGGCCCCGGCGACGTACTGACGCGCATGCATCGCATGCTGTCCCACCTGCAGCCCGAGGACCTGGCCACCGCCGTGCTCGCCCAGATGTCGCCCGACGGACGCCTCCGCTGGTCCAACGCGGGACACCCGCCGCCGCTGCTGCGCTCACCGGACGGTTCCGTGACGGTTCTGGACGGCCATGACTTCCTGCTCGGCATGCCGTTCGAGAGGGCCGCGCTCACGGAGCACGGCACCCGGCTGCCACCGGGGGCCGCCGTCATCTTCTACACCGACGGGCTGATCGAACGCCGCGCCTCCAGCCTCGACTTCGGCATCGAACGGCTCGCCGAGGCGTTCGGGACCGCGGAGGGCGATCTCGACCACGTCGCTGACAGTGTGCTGGAGGCCATGCTGAGCGACAGCGTCCGCGAGGACGACACCTGCCTGCTGATCTTCCGCGCGCTGCCGGAGCCGGTGAGCGACGCGGGCCTCGTCGGGGAGCCGTTCCTCTCGAGCCGGGGGTCCGAGGGATGACCGGGGCGGCCCCGCGTCGGTGATCGCGAGGCCGCCCGGGCCGGGTCAGTTCACCGTGAGCGTCTCGGCGACGGGAATCGGGCTGTTCGGGGTGCACGTGGCCGTGATGTTGCCGACAAGCACGACGTTCGCCTTGATCGAGACGTTGCCGCCCGCGATCTGGTCGGTTCCCTTGGCGGTCGGGGTCCAGTTACCCGCGACGTCGGCGGTGACGGGCTGGTTCGCGGGGATCGAGCCGCCGGACCCGGTGGCCTGGAAGGACGCGGTCTGCGCCCCGCTCACGTTGGCGGTCAGGGTGGCGCTCCAGGAGTTGATCGCCAGGGGCGACGACAGGCTCGTCGCGATGTGGGCCGTGAAGTGGGTCGAGGTGCCCGCCGTCGTCGGGTTGGGCGACGCGGTGGCGGTCCCGTTGACCGTGATGTTCTGCGTCCCGAGGATCGAGTTGCAGGTGTACGAGGCGCTGAAGGTGGACGCGCTCGCCGGTGCCTGTGCCGCGACGACGCCGAGGCCGCCGAGTGCGATGACCGTGGCGGCGGTGGCCGCGCGCCGGCCCAGGGACTTGCTCATGGGGGACTCCTTCCGGCCCGGGAGATGGCGGGGGAGGTCTGACCCGGGCCTCTCACTTATCTGTAACAAGCCCGTAATCTCCGTCAACTTACTCATGAGTAAGTTTCACGTTCTGTGTGGAAAAGTGAGCGTGAAGGGGCCCCGCACCATCACATTGGTGCGGGGCCATCGCCGGTGGCGCCCGGTCGTCGCGGACCCGCGGGGTGCGGCGACCGGCCCTCCTAGCGGCTGTCCGGGCTCAGCACCAGCAGTCGTCCCAGCAGTCGTCCCAGCCGCCCCACCAGCCACCGCAGCCGCCCCACCAGCCGCAGGTGGCCAAGTGCGTGACCGCGTGAGGGGCGCCGCTCACCGTCTGGGCGCCGGCGGGTGCCGCGGCACCCATCGTCAGCGCGGTCGCTCCCGCAAAGGCCAGACCGGAGATGGCGAGCGCCATCCGCTTCGGAATCATCATCTGAAGCAACCTCCTTGGGTTGGCTTGTGGCGCGCCATGATCGACCACGCCAGGCAATTGGACTATTCGTGCCCGATCGCCACAAACCACATCACATGGTCAGTCGGCAAGAAGCAACCGCATCGGCCGAGATATGCCGATAATTGACTCTCATTCGCCATAGCTCATGTCTTGACTTTAATGCACAGATATGGCCACTTTATCCCCGGGGTTCCTGACCTCCGTGCGAGGCTGGACGGCGGCGCCCGCCCCGCGTGAGCAGCGGGATCAGGAGTCTGTCCAGCAGGGGGTGGGGGTCGTCGGACACGCCAATGTGCGGACTTCGAGGCAGGTCGCCGGAGGATATCGTCCGTCGCTCATTCCCGGAGATTCGCTCGCTTCCGCAGCCCATTAATCAATGGCATATCGCGGCATGAGGCGATTATCGGCCCGCAATGGGCGGGGAAGAGCATTGACGCTCTGCACAATGGAATCCTCATGCGCGGGGTTTCGGCCGGCCATGGAAGGCCAACGGAGTTCCCGCCACGATGCGGGGCGGCCCGTCGCCGCGGTCGGCGCACGGGACCAACGGAGGACGTCGAGGACCTTTCGCCCCTGGGGAGCCGCCTGCCGCCCGGATGTGCTGAAGGTGGGACAGCGGGCGGGCCGTCGTCCGCCTCGACGCCAGGAGGAGGCGGTGATCATGAACGTGGTCCTCGTGGGAACGGACGGATCGGACAGCGCCACGTCGGCCGTGGCCTGGGCGGCCGAGGAGGCGAGCCGTCGCGGCCTGCCGCTGCGGGTCCTGCACGCCGTCGCGCCCTGGCTGTACGACACACCGGTCGATCCGCGCTTCGCCACCGTACGGACGTGGCTGCTGTCCACGGGCGGCGAGGTCGTCGACGCGGCCGTGGCCGCCGCGCGGGAGCGTGACCAGGCCGTGGCAGTGGAGGGCGAACTCGTGCCGGGGCCGGCGGCACGGGCGCTCCTGAGCCGCGCGGACGACGCGGCCATGATCGTGCTGGGCGGTCACGGGACCGGTCCCGCCACGGGCCTCCTCCTGGGGTCCACGACGCTCCAGGTCGTCTCGCACGCGAGGGTTCCGGCCGTCGTGGTCCGGGGAGTGGAACCCGAGGTGCGGCGCGAAGTGGCGGTCGGGGTGGACACCGTGACGGCCGGGGAACCCTCGATCGGCTTCGCGTTCGAGGAGGCGGCGCTGCGGGGAGCGCGGCTGCGGGTGGTGCACGTGTGGTCGCACCCGGCATCGGCGGGACCGGGGGACATGCAGCCCCTGGTGTACGACCCGCAGATCGTCGCCGGGGAGGAACTGCGGAGGCTCGAGGAGTCCCTCGTCGCCTGGCGGGACAAGTTCCCCACCGTCGACGTGGCCTCGGAGGTCGTGCACGGCCGCCCGGCGCGGGTGCTCGCGGGCGCCTCCGCCCAGGCGGACCTGCTGGTGGTGGGGACCCGCGGCCGGGGCGGCTTCACGGGGCTGCTGCTCGGTTCGGTCTCACACGCGCTGCTGCACCGGGCGCACTGTCCGCTGGCCGTCGTGCCGACCGCGCCCTGAGTCCCGCCGCTCCCCGAGACCCACGGCGCGCCCGCGGCCGTGACCACAGGAGGAGACATGACCGAGTCCCCGGACATCTCGGAGCGCGGAGAGATCCTGCACCGGCTCGTCGAGGCCGCGGTGTGGGCTCCCTCGGCGCACGACACCCGGCCCTGGTGGTTCGACACCCACGGCGAGACGGTGACGCTGCACGCCGACACCGAACGCCGCCTGAACGTCGTGGATCCGCACGGCAGGGAGATGCTGATCAGTTGCGGCGCCGCGCTGTTCACGCTCCGGCTCGCCGTCCGCCGCCTCGGACGCCGGCCGGAGGTGCGCATGGGGTCCGATCCCGACCGGCCGGGGCTGATCGCCGACGTGAGCGTGGGACAGCCGCAGCCCGTCTCCGACGACGAGCGACAGATGTGCGAGCAGATCGAACGGCGGCGTACGCACCGCGGCGGCTTCCGGCCCTGTTCGCTGCCGGTCGGGCTCCTGCAGGACCTGCGGGCGCACGCCTGCGCCGAGCGCGTCTCGCTGCGCATCGTGGCCGACCCCCGCGTGCGCATCGCGCTCGCCGCGCTGTCCGACGCCGCCGAGCAGGTGCAGCGGATGGACCCGGCGTACGTCGCGGAGGTCGCCCGCTGGGCGCCTCCCCCGGGGAGCGAGCGGCTGGACGGCGTTCATGAGGAGGCTCCTCCGCGAGACCCGGACGACACCGAGCCGCACGTCGCCGAGCGGGACTTCGCGCGCGGCCAGGGCTGGGGGATGACCGGCGGAGAACCACGGGAGGCCACCGGGGTCGTCGTCCTGCTGACGACCACCGGGGACGGCCGTACCGACTGGCTCCGGGCCGGACAGGCCCTCCAGCGGGTACTCCTGCGGGCCGCCGAGGACGACGTGTCGGCCGCGTTCCACACGCAGGTGCTCGAGGTGCCGGAGTTGCGGGAGTTCATCAGGACGCGCTTCTGTGACGCGACGTACCCGCAGATGATCATGCGTTTGGGGGCGGCCGACGACGAGTTCGCCGGCGCCCGGGGGTCCGCCGCGGACGTCCCGATGGGCGACCTGTGACGCCGACGAGTTCGCCGGTGCCCGGGGGGCCCGCCGCGGACGTCCCGACGGACGACCTGTGACGCCGAACCACTCCGCCCAGTGTCAGGAGCGGCCGGTCCAGCGGGGCGCGGTGGCGGCCCAGGCGTCCTCCCACAGCGTCATCCGCCGGCGTTCGAGACGGCGGTTGGCGGCGGCGTACACGCCGGCGTGCAGGATCGTCAGCGAGGTGAGAGCCGCGAACACCGCCAGGGTGGTGTCGGTCAGCGTCTGCGCGTGCGTGCGGGGCCGGGCGGTCAGGTGGCCGGCCTGGTTGATCCAGACCCGGCGATGGGCGCCGGCACGGTCGTCGCCGGTGGGCACGACCGTACCCGTGTGGACCCCGCCGGTCCGGTCCTGCCAGCGGAGCCTTGTCTCTTGACCGATGCCGTTCCTGGACGCCGCCGTGCCGGTCGCGGTGACCAGGGCGTCGACCTGGTAGCGCGTCCGTGTCTGGTGGTGTTCGGCCCGCAGCCCGGCGCCGCCGACGAAGTGGATCATGAGAAGAGCGGCGATGACGCCCGTGACGAGGAACACCGCGGCCAGCACGGCGACGAGCCGCGCATGGAGACGGTCGACCGGGCGCCGCAGGGGGTTGCGGTCTGGGCGCAGGTAACGGACGCAGCCCAGCACATGGATCGTGAGCGCACGCATGGGACACCTCCATCACGGCCCTTCTACCCGCAGGTTAGGCGTCCTTGCATGAAATTGGGGAGGGTCTCTGGTCCTGGCCTGAAGGTCCGAGAGTCCTTCCCCTCCGTGGGCTTTGGCCTCTCCTCCGAGACAGCCTGGTGCGATTGGCTTCAAGTAGGCCGGACGAGCCGGCGTCACGCCGGCCCGTGGGTACCCGAGCCTGACGGGGGAAGGCCGCCGGGTGTGAGGGACAGGGGCCCTCACACCCGGTGGCGACAGCGGGAGGAAGATCCGATGAGATCCTTCGACGGCAGTTACGTCCTGGTGGGTTTCGACGGCTCCGCGGGGGCGGAGCGCGCGCTTCGCCGGGCGGTCGAGGAGGCGCGGACACGGCGGCTCTCGCTCACCGTCTGCCACGCCTGGCACTGGCCGTACCCGGTTCCGCCCTCGGGGCCCGAGGCGCTGGAGACGGTGCGGAGGATGGGAAGACACACCCTTGACCACGGCGTGTTCGTGGCCCGCCGGATCTGCCCGCCGCTGACGGTACGCCCGCGTTTCGCTGCCGGCCCGGCCTCGGCGATCCTCATCGAGGAGTCGGAGAACGCCGCTCTCGCGATCGTCGGCTCGCACGGGCGGGGTGGGTTCGCCGGGCTCGACGCGGGCTCGACGGCCCTGCAACTGGCCGCGTACGGGCACTGCCCGGTGATGGTGATCCGCGGGAATACAGGGCCCGGCAGCCCGGTCGTCGTGGGCGTGGACGGGTCCACGAGCTCGGAGGCCGCCCTGGCCTTCGCGTACGAGGAGGCGGCGCTGTGCGGCCGGTCCGTGCGCGCGGTGTACGCGTGCTGGGAGGCGGAGGCGATCGCCTCCGCCGAGATGGGGATGTTGCGCGATCCCGAACAGCTCCGCATGCTCAGCGCGGCCCGGCTGGAGCGGACGGTGTCGCCGTGGCGGGAGAAGTACCCCTACGTCGAGACCGAGACGCGGCTCGTGATGCGGACTCCGCGGCACGCCCTGCTGGAGGCCGCCGCGGACGCGAGCCTCATCGTCGTGGGGGACCGCGGGCTCGGCGGGGTCACGGGGCTCCGCCTGGGGTCGGTGAGCCACGCCGTGCTCGACCACGCCCCCTGCTCGGTCGCGATCGTACGGCCGCGAAGGTGAGCGCGCGTCAGGCGACGGGCTCCCCGATCCGGAGGTCGGACAGGTCGGTGATGACCCGGTCCGCCCCGTACTCCGGAAGGATCAACGAGCGCCCGCCCCGGTCCACGCCGACGACGAGGCCGAAGCCGCCGCGCCGGGCGGCCTGAACCGCGGTGAGGCCCTCCTCGACGATGGCGGTCCGCGCGGGAGGGGTCCGCATCCGCCGTGCGGCCAGCCGGAACAGGCCGAGGTCCGACGAGGCCGGAAGGCCGCATCCGGATGCGTCCAGGCCGTCCAGACGGATGTCGAACAGGCCCGCCAGGCCCGCTCTCCTGAGCAGTTCGGCGGCGTACCGGCTCGCGGACACGGCCGCCGTACGGAGTCCGCGCAGGCGCACCGCGTGGAGCACCGTGACGGTCGAGGCGAAGGCCTGGACCCCGCGCTGCCGGACGGCCGTGAGGAAGAGCTCCTCATGGCGCGCGGTCAGGCCGCGCAGGGCGTCGTAGCACAGGGGGATCTCGCAGGTCGCCAGATACTGCCGTACGCCGTCCAGCCGGGTCCGGCCCTGCATGTGCCGCCGGTAGTCGGTGACCGCGTCGTAGTACCGGCACTGCGTCTCGTACACGGCCGCGTGCGAGCGCAGGAACGGGTCGAGGACGGCCTTCCAGGCCGAGGCCGACGCCTGGGCGGTGTCGACGAGGACGCCGTCGACACCGAAGATCACCGCCGCGATGTCCCCGCTGAGTACGCACTCGTGGGATGTGGTCCGCATGGGCGTTGCCTTTCTCGTGCTCTCCTTCAGCACGCTTCACGACCGCCCATCCGCGACGCGTGATCTGCATGATCATGGCGGCATCACGACGGTGAGCGGCCACGAGGACGTCTCACCGTCCAGGCTGCGGGCCGCCCGCGAGGTGAGGACGACGATGGCGACGTCGGTGCCCAGGGAGCGCCAGGCGGCGCGGACGGCCTCCGGCTCCTCGGCGGGCAGGACGATCGCTCCGGTCAGCCCGAAGCGCGTCACCTTGGTCCCTTCCCCGATGATCGCGATTTTGGCCATGTCATGCCTTTCTTTCTGGTCTTCCCTTAATCGCCGTAGTCACGCGCTTGGGGGAGGTTGGGCCAAAACGGGGCGCATCCCCATGATCCGGACGTGTGGGCGGTCGGGGGAGGGCCTCCCGGCTCCGGAAAAGAGGACGTTGGGCCCACATGGCCCGGCAAAAGTTGGAAAGGAAGTAATGGATCGCGTACGGGTCCCTCGTCCCGTCTGGCGGCGCTCGCCCTCGCCTCGCCAGAGACTCCGAGGCCGATCGAGCGGCATGCGGGAGGTGCGGCATGGTCGCCGGGGGAACCCATCTCGGCGCGCGGCGATGAGCAGCCCCGCGCAGGCGGGCCTCGTCATCGCCTACGTCGACGGAACACCTTCCGGAGACGAGGCCGTGACCTGGGCGATCGAGGAGGCCGGCGGAACGCCGTCGTCCGGGTGCTGCCGCGCCGTGACACGGATCGGCTGCTCGCCGAGGCCGTCGACGCCGCCCTGATCGTCGTCGGCTCGACCGGGTTCCTGGCCATGTCCGGCCTGGCCGTCGGCTCGACCGCGATGGAGGTGGCCGTACGGGCGGACGTCCCCGTGGTCGTCGTCCGTCCCGGCCTGCCGGGCGCGGCACCCGGTCCGTCCGCCGGCCGCGTGGTCGTCGGCGTGGACGGCACCGGGCTGTCGGACGCGGCGATCGGCTTCGCCGCGGCCGAGGCGGACGACCGCGGCTGCGGCCTCACCCTCGTCCACGCCGTGGAGCGAGAAGAGCACCGGGGCCTGGCCGAGGCCATGCTCATGCGGATCGCGGCCCCGCGGCGCGATGTCAGGACCGTCGTCCGGGTCGGCATGGCGAGCGTGGCGCTGATCGAGGAGTCCGCCGGCGCGGAGCTCCTCGCGGTCGGCTCACGGGGCCGCGCCGGCCTGAGCGGCATGCTCCTCGGCTCCGTCAGCCAGGCCGTCGTCCACCGGGCGCACTGCCCGGTCGCCGTGGTCCGCGCGCCCGTCGACTGATCCGCCGCCGTGCCGTCGGTGTGCGTGGCCGCCTGCGGCCAAAGAGCCCGGGCGAACCCGGCGATATGACGGAAGTCATGACGTCCAGTCAAGCGAAACTTTCGAAGATCCCCTACGCTGCGGTGGGTGCGGCTTCCTCCCAGACGAGTACGTCCTGTCCGGCGTATCTACTTGACGACGGCGGTCAGCGTGGCCTCCGTCGGCGTGGTCGCCCTGGCCGGCGCCGAGGCGGGCGAGGGCGGCTCGCTCAAACCGCTGTGGATCCTGATCAGCATCGTGATGAGCGTGACGGGCGCCGCGGTCCCCGGGTACGAGCAGATCCGCAAGGAACGCCTGCGCAAGGAGGCCGAACAGTCGGCGATCGATGCCGCCGTCGAGATGCGGGTCACGCTGAACGACGCGCTCGACCCGATCGTCCGGCAGATCGGGCGCATCGCCACCGCCACGAACCGCCAGGAGCGGAGCAACCTGCGGGAGGCGACCGTTCCGATGATCCTGGACTCGGCGGCGCACCTCCTCGACGGCGAGCGCGTCCGCGCCTGCTGGTTCCGCCTGGACGACGTGAAACCGAAGAGGCTGGTGCCCTCGCTTTACGCCGGGCGCGCGGACGAGCCCGTGACGATCTTCGAGGAGGGCACGGCCGAGGGCGACTCGGCCCTCGCGATGATCCGGCACAACCACCATGCCGTGGCGCTGGACGTGGAGACCGACCCGCCGCCGGGGTGGCACGGCTCGACGCAGCACGGGTATCGGTCCTTCATCGCGGTGCCGGTGGTCGCCGGGCATCGGGCGTTCGGGATGCTGACGGTGGACGCGATCGATGTCGCCGGGGTGACCGAGGCTGAAGTGCCGTTCGTGCGCCTGCTGGCGGGCCTTCTCGCGGACGCGCTCGCGGTCGGCGCCCCAGATGAGGGCCTGCTGCGCCTCGGCCGATAACAGATTAGGTATTGATCCAAATTGACCTTTGCCGTGGCGCCACCGACACTTGCGCATAGGGAGGGAGTTGGCTATGGCTGACGACATCGTCGTGCAGGATTCCGACGATCGGTCGGAGCGCATGACCCGTGATCCTAAGCGTTACTTCGAGGAGGCTCGGCGACGGGCCGAGCGAGAGCTGAAGCGCGAGGTCGAGGCACGGCCGCAAGGAAACGGCCGTGTGGAGCACGGCTGACTAACCGAGATGAGCGACGCGGGCCCCCGATCCGGGCCCGCGTCGGCGTGTCGGTGCCGGACGACCTGTCCGGTCTCACTCCGGGGTGATGTCCTCATCGTCCTCGGACCTGCCCTGGCGGCGCTGTTCGTGGACGAACGCGTCCTGGGTCCCGTCGTAGTCGCGGCCGACGTGCTCGGCCGCCTGCTCCGACAGGCGTGCGGCGGTGTTCTCCTGCCGCTCGGCGTCGTCGCGTCGTGCGTCGCGTTCCGGATCCATGGTCTCCCCTTCTGTGACGGCGTGCTCCTTGAGCCGGGGCGTCCGCCCGCGCGCTCAGCGGTGGATCAGCTCCGCCATCTTCGTCTTGATCCCCTTCTTCACGAGGCCGACGCGGTCGGGATCGCCCTTGAGTACGGCCTCGGCCATGTCCTTGACCTGTGAGAACTCCGCGTGCGGCGGGATCGGCGGGATGTCCGGGTCGCAGCGGATGTCGAGCACGACGGGCCAGCTCGAGCTCAGCGCGCGGTCCCAGGCGGGGCCGATGTCGTCGGGCTTCTCCACGTCGATCCCCTCCAGGCCGATCGACCGGGCGAATCCGGCGTACGAGATGTCCGGCAGCGCCTGCGACTCCTCGAACTTCGGGGCGCCGCCCATCGCCCGCAGCTCCCAGGTGACCTGGTTCAGGTCGTTGTTGTGCAGGACCGCGACGATGAGCCGCTGGTCGCGCCACTGGTGGAAGTAGCGGCGGATGGTGATCAGCTCGGCGAGGCCGTTCATCTGCATGGCGCCGTCGCCGACGAGGGCGATGGCGGGCCGGTCGGGGTGGGCGTACTTCGCGCCGATGGCGTACGGCACGCCGGGGCCCATCGTGGCGAGCGTGCCGGACAGCGAACCGCGCATGCCGGCGCGGAACCTCAGGTCGCGGGCGTACCAGTTCGCCGCCGAACCGGAGTCGGCGGCCAGGATGGCGTTGTCGGGCAGCCGCTCGTTCAGCTCCCAGAAGATCCGCATCGGGTTGATCGGATCGGCCTCGACCATGGCCTCGCGCTCGACCGTCTCCCACCAGCGCGCGACGTTCTTCTCGATCGTCTTGCGCCAGGCGCGGTTCTTCTGCTTCTTCAGCTTCGGGATCAGTGCCCGCAGCGTCTCCGCCGCGTCGCCGACCAGGTTGACCTCGTTCGGGTAACGCATGCCGATGAGCTTGCCGTTCACGTCGATCTGCACCGCCCGCGCCTGGCCGAACTCGGGCAGGAACTGGGAGTACGGGAAGTTCGAGCCGACGATGAGCAGCGTGTCGCAGTCCTGCATCATCTCGTACGACGGCCGGGTGCCGAGCAGGCCGATCGCGCCGGTGACGTACGGCAGGGTGTCCGGCAGGACGTCCTTGCCGAGCAGCGCCTTGGCGACGCCCGCCCCGGTCAGCTCGGCGACCTGCCGCACCTCCGCGGCGGCGCCGCGCGCGCCCTGACCGACGAGCATCGCGACCTTCTCCCCGGCGTTGAGCACCTCCGCGGCCCGCTCGATCTCCGCGGGCGGCGCGACCGTGACGGGAGGCGTGTAGCCCGGGGCGCTGGACGGGACGTTCTTGAACGCGTGCGTCGGCGGCTCGTACGGCTCCTCCTGCAGGTCGGAGGGGATGATGATGGCGGTCGGCGCCCGCTCGTCCAGCGCGATCCGCATCGCGCGGTCGAGAAGGTTCGGCAGCTGCGCCGGCACGGTCGCCATCTGCACGTACTCGCTGGCGACGTCCTTGAACAGCGACAGCAGGTCGACCTCCTGCTGGTAGCTGCCGCCCATGGCGGAGCGGGCGGTCTGCCCGACGATCGCCACCACCGGGACGTGGTCCAGCTTGGCGTCGTACAGGCCGTTCAGCAGGTGGATCGCGCCCGGCCCGCTGGTCGCCGTGCACACCGCCGGCTTGCCGCTGAACTTGGCGTACCCGACGGCTTCGAAGGCGGCCATCTCCTCATGGCGGGCCTGCACGAACTGTGGCTTGTTGTCGGCTTTACCGAGCGCCGCGACGAGGCCGTTGATCCCGTCACCCGGGTAGCCGAACAGGTACTCCACGCCCCACTCGCGGAGGCGTTCCAGCAGATAGTCGGCGACAGTGCGCGTCATCGCTCCTCCTCGTGTGCTTACCCAGGGTGCGGTTCCCGGCGCACGGGGTTGAAACCTGCTCGGCGGGTATCCGGGTCCGTATGAGCAGCCTTCAGCGGGATCTCGAGGCGCGGGTCGATGGGGAGGTCCGGTTCGACGCGGGATCGCGCGCGGCGTACGCCCATGACTCGTCCAACTACCGGCAGACGCCGATCGGGGTGGTGGTGCCCCACAGCGTCGAGGCCGCCGTCGAGGCGGTCCGGGTGTGCCGCGAACACGGGGTGCCATTGCTCTCGCGGGGCGGGGGGACGAGCCTGGCGGGGCAGTGCTGCAACGAAGGCGTGGTCATCGACTGGTCGAAGTACTGCGATCGGCTGGTCTGGCTGGACGAGAGCCGGCGGCGGGCGCTGGTGGAGCCGGGCGCCTGCCTGGACGACCTGAACGACCGCCTGAAGCCCCACGGCCTGCACGTCGGGCCGAAGCCGTCCACCCACGACACGTGCACGATCGGCGGAATGGTCGGCAACAACTCGTGCGGCGCCTCGGCCCAGGCGTACGGCAAGATGGTCGACTCGGTGGTCCGCCTGGAGGTGCTCACCTACGACGGCGTGCGGATGTGGGTCGGGGAGACCTCCGACGAGGAGTACGAGAAGATCCTCACCGAGGGCGGTCGCCGCGCGGAGATCTACCGGGCGATGCGCGAGCTGCGCGACGAGAACATGGCCCTGATCCGCACCCGGTACCCCGACATCCCGCGCCGGGTGTCCGGCTACAACCTCGACTCGCTGCTCCCGGAGAAGAACTTCAACGTGGCGCGGGCGCTCGTGGGCAGCGAGTCCACGCTGGTCACCGTGCTGCAGGCGGAGATCGAGCTGTTCCCGGTGGCGGAGTACCAGACGCTCGTCGTCATGGGGTATCCCGACATCTTCCGGGCGGGCGACGCGGTGCCCAAGGTCGCGAGCCACCAGCCCTTGGCGCTGGAGGGGCTGGACGAGACGCTGATCGACATCGCCCGTGCCGAGAACGCCGCGGGCAAGAAGGCCCTCGAGGGGCTGCCGGAGGGCTCGGGCTGGCTGATGGTCCGGTTCGGCGGCGACACGCGTGAGGAGGCCGACTCCCGCGCCGACCGGATGATCAAGGAGCTGAAGGGGACGGAGCACGACCCCCACGTGGTCTTCATGGACGATCCGGCCGAGGAGGAGCGCCTGTGGAGGATCCGCGAGGCGGGCCTCGGCGCGACGGCGTACCCGCCGGGCCATCCCGACACCCATGAGGGCTGGGAGGACGCCGCCGTCCCGCCCGACCGGCTCGGCGACTACCTGCGTGACTTCCGGGCGCTGCTCAGCGAGTTCGACTACGGGCAGGCCTCGCTGTACGGGCACTTCGGGCAGGGCTGCGTGCACACCCGCATCGCCTTCGACCTGGAGGACCCCGACGGGGTCGGCAAGTACCGCCGGTTCGTCGAGCGGGCCGCCCGTCTGGTGGCCTCGTACGGCGGGTCGCTGTCCGGCGAGCACGGCGACGGCCAGTCCCGTGCCGAACTCCTGCCGATCATGTTCGGGCCCGAGATCGTCGAGCTGTTCGGCCGCTACAAGCGGATCTTCGACGCCGACGACCGGATGAACCCGGGCAAGGTCGCCGCCCCGCCCGGCGGGCGCGTCCACCGCCTCGACGAGAACCTCGACCATCTCGACTACAACCCGGCCGAGCCCCGGACCCACTTCTCCTACCCGGATGACCATCACCGGTTCACGCATGCCGCCGCCCGCTGCGTCGGCATCGGCAAGTGCCGGTCCTCCTCGGGCGGCGTGATGTGCCCGAGCTACCGGGTCACCGGTGAGGAGGAGCACTCCACACGCGGCCGGGCGCGCATCCTCATGGAGATGATGCGCGGTGAAGTGATCACCGATGGCTGGCGGTCGCAGGAGGTGCACGACGCCCTCGACCTGTGCCTGGCGTGCAAGGGCTGCCGCGGCGAATGCCCGGTCAACGTCGACATGGCGACGTACAAGGCCGAGTTCCTGTCCCACCACTACCGGTGGCGGCCCCGGCCGCTCGCGCACTACTCGATGGGCTGGCTGCCGCTGTGGGCCCGGATGGCGTCGGCCGCGCCGCGCGCGGTGAACGCCCTGACGCACGCCAAGGGCCTGAACCGCGTCGTCAAGCGGGCCGGCGGCGTCGACCGCCGTCGCGAGCTGCCGTCCTTCGCGTCCGAGCGCTTCATCGACTGGTTCGCCCGGCGGGGGTCGCAGGGGGACGGCGATCCGGTGGTGCTGTGGCCGGACACGTTCACGAACAACTTCCACCCGGACGCGGGCAAGGCCGCCGTACGGGTGCTCGAGGCGGCTGGGTTCCGCGTCGAGGTGCCGCCCGTCCCGCTGTGCTGCGGGCTGACCTGGATCTCCACCGGCCAGCTCGGCACGGCCGCCCGCATGCTGCGGCGCACGGTCCGCGCCCTCGCGCCACGGCTCCGCCGCGGTGTGCCCGTCATCGGCCTCGAGCCCAGCTGCTCGGCCGTGTTCCGCTCCGACGCGCCCGAGCTGCTGGCCGGGGAGCCGGTGTCGGAGGACGTCGAGCGGCTCGCGAAGCAGACGCACTCGCTGTCGGAGTTCCTCCTGGACCGGGCCTCCACGTTCGTCACGGCGCCGCCGCCCGGGACCGGGATCCACGCGATCGCCCAGCCGCACTGCCACCAGCACGCCATCTGGGGGTTCGACGCCGACCGCGAGCTGCTGAAGCGCGTCGGGATCGAGGCGGAGGTCCTCGACGAGGGCTGCTGCGGCCTCGCCGGCAACTTCGGCTTCGAACGCGGGCACCACGAGGTGTCGGTCGACGTCGGCGAGCTCGGCGTGCTGCCCGCCGTACGGAACGCCGCGGACGGCACCCGGATCCTCGCCGACGGGTTCTCCTGCCGGACCCAGATCGAGCAGGGGACCCCGGCCCGGCCGGTCCACCTCGCCGAACTCCTGGCGGAGGTTCTCACGTGATCGAGCTCTCCGCGGCCGCGTACAAGATCCCGACCGACGGCCCCGAGGCGGACGGCACGCTCGAGTGGACGTCGACGACGATGGTCCTCGTCGAGGTGCGGGCCAACGGCCGCCACGGCATCGGCTGGACGTACGGTCCGCCCGCGATCGCCGACGTGGTGACCTCGGAGCTGGCGCCGGTGGTGAGCGAGGACGTCCAGGCGTCGCACGAGGCGATGTGCCGGGCGGTCCGCAACGCCGGGCGGCCGGGGATCTGCTCGATGGCGATCTCCGCGGTCGACTGCGCGCTGTGGGACCTGCGGGCCCGGACGTTCGGGGTCCCGCTGCACCGGCTCCTCGGCGCCGTCCGCGGCGAGGTGCCGGTGTACGGCTCCGGCGGCTTCACGACCTATGACGTGGCCCGGACGCGGGAACAGCTCGGGCGCTGGGCCGGGGACCTCGGCATTCCCCGCGTCAAGATCAAGATTGGTGAGGCGTGGGGGACCCGGGAGAGCCGCGACCTGCGGCGCCTCGAGCTCGCCCGCGAGATCATCGGCGGCGGCGTGGAACTGTACGCCGACGCCAACGGCGCGTACTCCGCCAAACAGGCGATCCGCGTCGCCCGGCAGGCCGCCGACGTCGACCTGCGATGGTTCGAGGAGCCCGTCTCCTCCGACGACCTGCCCGGTCTGCGGGAGGTCCGCGCGGCCGTCGAATGCGAGGTGGCGGCCGGAGAGTACGGCTACGACCTGCCGTACTTCGCCCGGATCATCGACGCCATCGACTGCCCCCAGGCCGACGTCACCCGCGTCGGCGGCATCACCGAGTTCCTCCGCGTCGCCGGCCTGGCCCGCGCGCACGGCAGGGACCTGTCCGCGCACTGCGCGCCGCACCTGCACGCGGCCGCGATGGCCGCGATCCCGAACGCCCGCCACATCGAGTGGTTCCACGACCACGTGCGGATCGAGTCGATGCTCTTCGACGGCGCGCTGTCGCCGAAGGGCGGCTCCATC
Organism: Actinoallomurus acanthiterrae; assembly: GCF_054775715.1. NCBI lineage: Bacteria > Bacillati > Actinomycetota > Actinomycetes > Streptosporangiales > Thermomonosporaceae > Actinoallomurus > Actinoallomurus acanthiterrae. Next base: position 3,123,502 of record NZ_BAAHCO010000001.1, read on the forward strand.
CGCCCGCGCGACGACGCTCCCGGCCTCGGCCTGGAGTTCAAACGGGCCGACGCCGAGCAGTACCGCGTCCGCTGAGCCGGGCGACCGTACGGCACCGTCGACGGCCGGGGCGCCGCTCAGCCCGGCGACGAGCGGCGGCCGTGAGACGGGGCTTTCTGACAACGGTTTCAGTTCTGCTCCCGTTCGCTGGCGGCCTCTGTGGGGGGTCGTCGGCCTGCGGTCAACATCCGTCCAGGTCATCCGGGTCAGGTTCGGCGTTGGTAACAAAACGGAAACAGGGGTGGTCTCCGCTATTGACGTCTTGTGGGCGCTGACTGCAACCATTCTCTGACAACGGTTTCAGTTGCAGGAGGCGATGTGGCCACCATCCACGACGTGGCGGCACGCGCCGGGGTCTCCCCGGCGACCGTGTCGCGGTTCCTTCGGGGACACCGCGTCCGGTCGTCCGAGGCGATCCAGGCCGCCGTGGACGAGCTGGGCTACTGGCCGAGCGTCGCCGCACAGTCGCTGAAGTCCGGGCGCACGCGCACCATCGGCGTCGTCGTGCCCGACATCACCAACCCCTACTTCGCCGCCGTGGTCAAGGGCATGGAGTCCGTCACCCGCAGCCAGGGTTACCGCATCCTGCTCGCCAACAGCGACGAGAGCAGCGAGCGCGAGGACGAAGTGCTCGCGGACATGATCCGCCAGGTCGACGGCATCGTCCTCGCCCCCGCCACCGAACAGGACCAGACACCCCTGCACGTACGAGACGCCGACGTGCCGCTCGTCTTCGTCGACCGGGACCTCGTCGGCGGAGAGCGCTTCGACGCCGTACTCGTCAACAACGTCGAAGGAGGCCGGCAGGCCGCGGCGCACCTGCTGGGGCTCGGTCACACCCACATCGCCGCGATCAGCGGCAACCAGGACTCCACCCCCGGACGTTGCCGCCGCGAGGGCTTCCTGGACGCGCTGGCCGCCGCCGGTGCCGAGATCCAGCCGGAGTACGACCTGGTCGGCGACTTCCGGGAGGAGAGCGGCTACCAGCTCACCATGTCGCTGCTCTCCCTCCCCGAACCCCCGACTGCCGTCTTCACCGCGAACAACCTGATGACCCTCGGAGCCCTCAAGGCGCTGCACGACATGCGGGTGGACATCCCCGGGCAGGTGAGCCTGATCGGAATGGACGATCTCGACACCGGCCCGCTGCTCCGGCCCCCGCTGACCGTGATCGACAGGCCCATGGTCGAACAGGGGGTCCTGGCGATGAGGCTGCTGCTGCGGCACTTCGACAAGGAGTACGCCGACGACACCCCTCGCCGGATCGTCCTGGACATCAAGCTCATCGAACGCTCCTCGACGGCCCCACCGCGACAGACCGGCGACACGACCGCCCGCCGCAGGTCAGGAAGGACCCGAAAGCCATGACGACCAGTACGACGAGAGTCGACGAGATCACCTCGTCGACGGCGGCCCTGCGCGGTTTCCTGCGTGGTCTGCCGGCGGTGGATCAGGTGGGGGCGGAGGAGCGGGCCGCGCGGCTGGCGACGCGTTCGATCAAGACGTCGGCGAAGGCGTTCGCGATCGATCTGGCGATTTCGATGGTGGATTTGACGACGCTGGAGGGCGCGGACACTCCCGGCAAGGTGCGGGCGCTGTGCGCGAAGGCGGCGCATCCGGACCCGGCCGACGCGACCGCGCCGAGGGTCGCGGCCGTGTGTGTCTACTCCGACCTGGTGGGTGAGGCGGTCCGGGCCCTCAAGGGCACCGGGGTCGGGGTGGCGAGTGTGGCGACGGCGTTTCCGTCGGGGCGGGCGCCGTTGGATGCCAAGCTCGCCGACACTCGCCGGGCGATCGGTGATGGGGCGTCGGAGATCGACATGGTGATCGATCGGGGTGCGTTCTTGGCGGGCGATTACCAGAAGGTGTTCGAGGAGATCGTCGCGGTCAAGGCCGAGTGCGGTGACGTGCACCTGAAGGTGATCTTGGAGACTGGTGAGTTGGTCACCTACGACAATGTGCGCCGCGCGTCGTGGCTGGCGATGCTGGCTGGGGCCGATTTCATCAAGACGAGTACGGGCAAGGTGAGTCCGGCTGCGACGTTGCCGGTGACGCTGGTGATGCTCGAGGCGGTGCGTGACTTCCGGGCGCGGACCGGTCGTCAGGTGGGGGTGAAGCCTGCGGGTGGGATTCGGACGACCAAGGACGCGATCAAGTACCTGGTGCTGGTGAATGAGACGGCGGGGCCGGACTGGCTGTCGCCGGAGTGGTTCCGCCTTGGGGCGTCGAGCCTGCTGAATGACCTGCTGATGCAGCGCCGGAAGCTGACGACCGGCGTGTACGGCGGTCCCGACTACTTCACTCTCGACTGAGGCAGACATGACTTTCGAGTACGCTCCCGCGCCGGAATCGGCCGCGATCGTCGATATCAAACCGTCCTATGGGCTGTTCGTCGACGGGGAGTTCGCAACGGCTAAGAGCTCTTTCAAGACCGTTAATCCGGCGACCGAGGAGGTGCTGGCCGAGGTCGCCGAGGCCGATGAAGCTGATGTCGATCGGGCTGTGGCGGCGGCCCGTAGGGCCTACGAGGGGACCTGGTCGAAGCTGCCCGCGTCGGAGCGGGCGAAGTACCTGTTCCGGATCGCGCGGTTGATCCAGGAACGCTCCCGCGAGTTGGCGGTGTTGGAGTCGGTCGATAACGGTAAGCCGATCCGTGAGTCGCGGGATGTGGATCTGCCGTTGGTCGCGGCGCATTTCTTCTACTACGCGGGGTGGGCCGACAAACTCGGTCACGCCGGGTTCGGCCCGGACCCGAAGCCGCTGGGTGTGGCCGGTCAGGTGATCCCGTGGAACTTCCCGCTGCTGATGCTGGCGTGGAAGATCGCGCCGGCGCTGGCGTGCGGGAACACCGTCGTGTTGAAGCCGGCGGAGACGACGCCGCTGAGTGCGCTGGCGTTCGCCGAGATCTGCGTCCAAGCGGGGTTGCCGCCGGGTGTGGTGAACATCGTGACTGGGGCGGGGGAGACCGGCCGTGCGCTGGTCGAGCACCCGGGTATCGACAAGGTCGCTTTCACCGGTTCGACGGAGGTCGGCCGGCAGATCGCCCGCTCGGTGGCGGGCACGAAGAAGAAGCTGACGTTGGAGTTGGGTGGTAAGGCCGCCAACATCGTCTTTGATGACGCGCCGCTGGACCAGGCGGTGGAGGGGATCGTGAATGGGATCTTCTTCAACCAGGGCCACGTGTGCTGCGCCGGGTCACGTCTGCTCGTCCAGGAATCGGTCGCCGAGGAGCTCCTCGATCGGCTGAAGGCGCGGATGGCGACGCTGCGGGTCGGTGACCCGCTGGATAAGAACACCGATGTCGGTGCGATCAACTCCGCCGCGCAGCTCGCGAGGATCCGTGAGCTGTCTCAGGCGGGTGAGGCCGAAGGCGCGACCCGCTGGTCCCCGGCGTGTGAGCTGCCCGAGCGGGGGTTCTGGTTCGTCCCGACGGTGTTCACGAATGTGGCGGCCTCGCATCGGATCGCGCGGGAGGAGATCTTCGGTCCGGTCTTGTCGGTGCTGAGTTTCCGGACGCCGGGTGAGGCGTTGGAGAAGGCCAACAACACTCCGTATGGGTTGTCGGCGGGGATCTGGACCGATAAGGGGTCGCGGATTTTGTGGATGGCGGAGCGGTTGCGGGCGGGGGTGGTGTGGGCGAACACGTTCAACAAGTTCGATCCCGCTTCCCCGTTCGGTGGGTACAAGGAGTCCGGTTTCGGGCGTGAGGGTGGACGGCACGGACTGGAGGCCTACCTGCGATGAGCGAGCGACTGAGTGTCCGTAAGACCTACAAGCTGTTCATCGGGGGCGCGTTCCCCCGGTCCGAGTCCGGCAGGACATTTGCGGTGAATGATGCCAAGGGCAGGTTCGTGGCCAACGCCGCCCGCGCCTCGCGCAAGGACGCCCGGGACGCGGTGGTGGCCGCGCGCAAGGCCCAGGCCGGCTGGGCGGGGCGGACCGGCTACAACCGGGGGCAGATCCTCTACCGCATCGCCGAGATGCTGGAGGGCCGCGCCGGCCAGTTCGTCGAGGAACTGCGCACAACCGGTCTGGGCAAGACGGCGGCCACCGCCGAGGTGGACGCGGCGATCGACCGGTGGGTCTGGTACGCCGGATGGGCCGACAAGATCACCCAGGTGACCGGGTCGGCGAACGCGGTGTCCGGGCCGTTCTTCAACTTCTCCACCCCCGAACCCACCGGCGTCGTCGCCGTGATCGCGCCCGACTCACCGCTGCTCGGCCTGGTCTCGGTGCTCGCCCCGGCGATCGCGACCGGCAACACCGCGGTCGTCGTGGCTTCGGAGCCCGCGCCCCTTCCGGCGATCACCCTCGCCGAGGTACTGGCCACCTCGGATCTGCCTGGCGGCGTCGTCAACCTCCTTACCGGGCACCGGGCTGAGCTGGCGCCTTGGCTGGCCTCCCACCAGGACGTCAACGCCCTCGACCTGACCGGCGCACCAGAGGACCTGGCCACCGACTGCGAGCGGGCGGCGGCCGACACCCTCAAGCGAGTCCACCACCCGGCCGCCACCGACTGGACCACCGACCCCGGCACCAGCCGCATCACCGCGTTCCTGGAGACCAAGACCGTCTGGCACCCCGTCGGCATCTGAGCCGGCCTTTCCCCGACCTCCACAACAACCCAACCCCAAGGGCACGGCGACGCCGTGACCTCTGCTCACTCATCCCTCGAACAGGAGGAGCGCGATGGAACCGAACGGTGTCCTCGTCGTGGGGAGCATCACCGCGGACGTCACGGCGTTCAGCAGGCGGCTCCCGGAACGCGGCGAGACGGTGCTCGGTGACGACTTCACCCTCGTACTCGGCGGCAAGGGCGCAAACCAGGCCGTCGCCGCGGCCCGGGCAGGCGCACCGACCTGGATGGTCGGCTGCGTCGGCCGGGATCCCTTCCGCGACATCGTCCTCTCGGGCCTGAGCTCCCACGGCGTGACGGTGTCCGAGGTCCGTACCGTCGAGGGCCGTACCGGCGTGGCGCACATCCGGGTCGACGCCTCCGGCGAGAACGACATCGTCATCACGCCGCTGGCCAACGCGGACCTCGACGAGCGGATGGTGGACGACAGCATCGTCGCCACCCGAGGTCAGGTCGGCGTGCTCCTCCTGCAACTGGAGGTCAGAACCGAGATCACCGCGCATGCCGCACAGGCGGGGGCGCAGGCCGGCCTGACCGTCGTCCTCGACCCGGCGCCGGCGCAGCCCCTGCCGGACGAGATCTGGCGGCACGTCGACATCGTCACCCCGAACGAGACCGAGGCCTGTGCGCTGACCGGGGTGCCGGCCACGGACCTGGAGTCCGCCGGTCGCGCCGCCGCCTGGTTCCTCGACCGCGGAGTCGGGCACGCGTTGATCACGCTCGGCGCCGCCGGGGTCCTTTCCGTCACCCCGGAACGTACGCGTCACTTCCCGGCATATCCGGTCACCCCCGTGGACACGACCGCCGCGGGTGACGCGTTCACCGGCTCGCTCGGCGCGGCCATCGCGACGGGCCTCGACCTCGACCTGGCCATCCGGCGGGGCACGGCGGCGGGTGCGCTGGCCACCACCCGCCCGGGTGCCAGCCCGTCCCTCCCCGACCGGCGATCCGTCGATGAGCTGGTCGCCACGACCCCCATGGAAGGAGCGGCTCGATGAGGCGCAACAACGGAACTCTCAACGGCCAGCTGGCCCGGGTCATCTCCGAGACAGGGCACACCGACCGGCTCGTCGTCACCGACGCGGGCCTGCCGATCCCGGCCGGTGTCGAGCGTGTCGACCTGGCGATCCGCGAGAACCTGCCGCGCTTCCTCGACGTGCTCGACGCCGTACTCGACGAGGTCGCGGTCGAGGGCGTGCTGCTCTCGGAGGAGATCAAGGAGCAGAGCCCGGAGATGCTCGAGCAGATCCGGCGGCGGTTCGACGACCTGGGCGTCTCCCTGCGGTTCGTCCCGCACACGGATTTCAAACAGGCGACCGGGACGGCGCGGGCCGCGGTCCGGTCGGGCGAGTTCACGCCGTACGCCAACGTGCTGCTCACCGCCGGCGTCGTGTACTGACGGGGAGACGGACATGCGCATCCAACTCGCCGACGTGCACAAGTCCTTCGGGGACAACCACGTGCTGCGCGGGGTCGGCTTCGAGGTCGGCCCGGGGGAGGTCGTCGCTCTCGCCGGGGAGAACGGTGCCGGCAAGTCGACGCTCACGAGGGTCATCTCCGGTGCTCACCAGCCGGACTCCGGCCGGGTGATCATCGACGGGTCGCCGGTCGTGTTCAAGGATCCGCAGGCGGCGATGGCCCGCGGGATCGAGGTCATCTACCAGGAGTTCCAGCAGAACCTGTTCCCGCATCTCAGCGTGGCGGAGAACATGTACGTCCTCGATCGGGAACGCCGGTTCGGCCGGCTCCTCGTGTCCAAGCGGAGCATGGCGCAGGCGGCCGAGAAGGCGCTGGGCGAGCTCGGTGTCACCGTCGACGTCCGCCGTACCGTCGAGTCGCTCAACGTCGCCGAGCGCCAGATGGTCGAGATCGCCAAGGCGATGACCCACGAGCCGGAGCTCCTGATCCTCGACGAGCCGACCGCCGCGCTCGACGAACAGGAGTCGGAGCGGCTGTTCGCCCAGGTGCGGCGGCTGCGTGAGGCCGGCGTGTCGGTGGTCTACATCAGCCACCGTCTCGACGAGGTCTTCGACCTCGCGGACCGCATCGTGGTGCTGCGTGACGGACGGGTGACCCTGGACCGGCCGGTGGAGCAACTGGACTCCGGCCAGGTGGTGACGGCCATGGTCGGCGAGGCCGTCGACGACTTCTACCCCAAGGAGCGGAACGCGACCGAACGCGTCGTGCTGGAGGCCCGCGGGGTGACCGGCGGGGCCGACTTCCACGGCATCGACCTGAGCGTCCGCGCCGGCGAGGTGCTCGGCATCGGCGGTGTCGTCGGCTGCGGGCGCAGCGCGCTGCTGCGGGCCCTGTTCGGGCTGCGACCCATCACCGGCGGAACCGTCACCGTCGAGGGCGTGCCCGTGCGCGCCCATGGTCCCAGGGACGCGATCGCGAGCCGCATCGCGTACGTGTCGCCGGACCGGCAGGCCGAGGGCCTGTGCGCCGACCTTCCGGTGGAGTCCAACGTGTCGCTGGCGAGCCTGAGCCGGTTCGTCGGCCCCGGTGACGTCGTACGGCGAGGCGCCGAACGCGCCGAGACCGGCGCGGTGATGACGGACCTCCGGGTCCGGGCCGCGTCCCCGTCCGTGCCGGTCGGCTCGCTGTCCGGCGGTAACCAGCAGAAGTCGCTGTTCGCCAAGTGGGTGATGGCCGGGCCCCGGGTCCTGCTCATGGACGAGCCGACGCGCGGTGTCGACGTCGGGGCCAAGACGGAGATCTACCGCATCATCAACAAGCTGACGGCGGACGGGGTCGCGGTGATCCTCGTCAGCTCCGACCTCCCCGAGCTCGTGGCCATGTCCGACCGGGTGGTCGTCATGCGGGAGGGCCGCATCGTCGCCGAGCTGACCGGAGATCGCGTCAACGAGCAGTCCATCCTCGAGCACGCCTTGGTAGGTGCCGCATGAACCTGAAGTCCCTCGCCCGCCGGCTGCGCGCCGTCTGGATGCTGCTGCTGGTGGGGGTGGTCCTCTCGTTCGCCTCGCCGGTCTTCCTCACCCGGACGAACCTGCTCAACGTCGGGCTGGCCGCGTCCGTGGCCGCGCTGCTGGCGGTCGGCCAGACGTATGTGATCATCCTCGCCGAGATCGACCTGTCCGTGGGCGCCTCGCTCGCGTTCTCCGCGGTCGTCACGGCGCTCACCCTGCGCGCTCACGGGGAAGTGCTCGCGCTCCTCGCGGGCGTCGGCGTCGGCGTGGGGATCGGGCTCATCAACGGACTGCTGGTCACCCGGGCGCGGATGCCGTCGTTCATCGCCACACTGGCGACGATGTCCGTGCTGTCGGGGATGAGCCTGCAGGTCACCTCGGGCAATCCGATCGCCGTCACCGACTACGGCTTCCAGGGCATCGGGCAGGATCGTCTCGCGGGGATCCCGGTCCCGGTGCTGATCATGGTCGTGGTGTTCGCGGTGTTCGGCTTCGTGCTCGCCCGGACCCGTTTCGGCCGCTTCGTGTACGCCACCGGCGACAACGCCGAGGCCGCCCGGCTCTCGGGGATCCGTACCCAGCGGGTGAAGGTCGCCGCCTTCGTCATCAGCGGGGTCCTCGCGGCGCTCGCCGGGTTCATCCTCACCGCGCGGCTGTCGACCGCCGAGCCGACCGCCGGTACGGGCCTCGAACTGGAGGCGATCGCCGCGGTGATCATCGGTGGCACCAGCCTCGCCGGCGGCCGCGGCACCCTGCTCGGCACGCTCGTCGGGGCCCTGGTCCTCGGCGTGATCGACAACGGGATGAACCTGCTCGACGTCTCGCCGTTCCTGCAGGACGTCGTCAAGGGGCTGGTCATTCTCCTGGCCGTGTTCCTCGACCGGAACCTCGACGCCCTCCGCGGCCTCGTACTGCGCCGCAGTGGGCCCGGCGGGACCGCTTCACCCACGACAACACCCGAACTTGCCCGGCAATGACCGGCTCGACCCGCCCGATCTCCAGCGCAGAGAACCAAGGAGCCCCCATGCGCATCGTCCGCTCCGCCACCGCGCTCGTCGCCGTCGCGGCCCTCTCCCTGACCGCCTGCAGCCGCGCCGGTGGATCGTCCACGGCGACCGGCGCCAAGCCCGCGTCCGGCAAGAAGGACGCCACCATGATCATGAGCACGCTGAACAACCCGTTCTTCATCAGCGTCAAGAACGGGGCCCAGGCGCAGGCGCCCAAGAACGGCGTGAAGCTCGGCGTGCAGAACGCCGACAACTCGGACGCCACCGCCCTCAACCTGGCCACGACCGCCATCTCCAAGCAGGTCGGCGTGCTGATCATCGACCCGGTCAGCAGCCAGTCCGCGACCTCCGCGGTGACGCAGGCGAACGCGGCGAACATTCCCGTGATGGCCTTCGACCGCAAGCCCCAGGGCGGCAAGCTCACCTGCTTCGTCGGCTATGACGCGGTCGAGGCCGGGCGGAACGCCGCCGACGCCCTCGCCAAGGCCGTCGGCGGGAAGGGGAAGGTCGTCGAGATCCAAGGGATCATGGGGACCAACGTCGCCCAGGACCGGAGCAAGGGCTTCGAACAGGAGATCGCCAAGTACAAGAACATCACGGTCGTCGCCAAGCAGGCGGCGGGCTTCGACCGGGCGAAGGCGCTCGACGTGATGACCAACGTCCTGCAGGCACACCCGGACATCGACGGGGTGTACGCCGCGAACGACGAGATGGCGATGGGCGTTCTCTCCGCCCTGAAGGCCCGGAACCTGGCGGGCAAGGTGAAGCTCGTGGGCAACGACGGCATCGCGGACGCGCTCTCGGCCATCGCGGCCGGCCAGATGGAGGCGACCAACGCCGAGTCGCCGTACGCGCTGGGTCAGAAGGTCGCCGGCCTCGCCGGGGACGTCCTCGGCGGGAAGACGGTGTCGCCCGCGGAGACCCTCCACGGCAGGCTGATCACCAAGGACAACGTCAAGGACTACGCCAAGTACCTCGTCGGGCTGGGCGACTCCGCCGACGTTCCCCCCGCGCTGCGCTGACGAGGGCGGTGTCCCGGCCGTAGCCGCGCCGCGAGTAGTCCACCGCCCTGCCGCCGGACCGGTCCGGCGGCAGGGCGGTGCGTCTTCGAGCCGTCAGGTGGCGGAGGGCAGCGCGACGACCGTGCGGATGCGCCGCGCCACCTCGTCGACCTCCTCGACCGGCAGGATCGGCTCGGAGTCGTGGCCGCCGCGCTCGGCGTCGGTCCACACCCAGCACCACCACAATCGGCCCCCTCGAGACTCGATCGTGACGGACTGGCTGAGCGGCGCCGCCGGCTCGAAGAGGCGAGTGACGCCGTCGCCGAGGTCGTCGGGCGCCGGCGCGTCACCGCGCACCGACAGGGTCAGGGGCCCGGTGATCGTGACGTGCAGCCCGAGCGCGGTCACGGCGTCGGCGAGGGTGCGGAGCGCGTGTTCGAGCGCTTCACGGTGAGGAGTGGGGCGTACGCCCATCGGTGTTCCCTTCCGGAATCGCCGGTCTTCGAACAGGCCGTCGACACCTGCTGTTTACGCTGGTCAATGAGGCTGTTTCGACAAGTCCCGCCCTTTGTTGGAAATGATGCATGCCGATCGGTGAGGGCGGTAGCGGGCAAGTGCGATACGCACTACCCTCCGAATATGGACGGTCACGGCCTTCCGGAGGCGCTTCGATCGATCATGGGCCGGCGCGGCTGGTCACAACTGGATCTGGCCCGTGAACTGGGCGTATCTCAGAGCTGGGTGTCTCAGGCATCGCGCGGGATTCGCGACCCGGGAATCGGCCGAACGGAAAGACTTCTGAACCGCATAGGTTGGGAGGTACGCATATCGCCCATTTCGGAGGACGATCCCGTGAGGCGCAGAGAGTTCGTCGCGACGGCAGCATCCATCACATTCGTTCCCTCCCCGAAGGTCGGCCCCTATCAGGACCCGGGCTACGTACGGCACCTCGCCGAACGGCTCGCGCACGACCGCTACCAGCAGGGCGGCACCCCGATCGTCGCCACGGCGCTGCGGCATCTGCGGAAGGTCGGCCCGGCGGTGGGTGGGTCCGACCGCGCCCTCCAGGAGGCGTCCTCCGACCTGGCCGGCGAGGCCGCGCGTGTTCTCTACGACTCACGGCGTTACCCGGCGGCCGAGCGGACCGGCGCGTTCGCACTCGAGCTCGCCCGCCGCTCCGGCAGCGTCCGCGCCCAGGCCGACGCGTACAGCACGCTCAGCCGCGTCAACATCGACCAGCGGCGCGGCGACCGCGGCGCGATGTACGCGCGGCGGGGCCTGCGGCTCGGCGACCTGCCGCCCGCGCGCGAGGCGTGGCTGCGGTTGCGCCTGGGGCGCTCACTCGCCCTGCTGCCCGGGCGGGAACGCACGGCACGGGAGGTCCTCGAGGAGGCCCTGACCGTCCACGGGCTGCCCGCGTACGAGACGGCCGACATGCTCGGAAACGTCGGGGTGGCGCTGCTCGGCATGCGAGAGTACGACGTCGCCCGGGCCACCATCGCCGAGGCCGTGCGCCTCAGCGGCCAGTGCTCCGCCCTCCTCGCCGTCGCCTACCAGGCGTGGGAGGTCGAGGCGGCGCTGCGGTCGGACGACCCGTCCCTGGCGGCCGTCCGGATGACCGCCCTGGCCCGGATCGCCCCGCTCGTGTCGTCCGCGCGGGTCACCACCCACATCGAGAGCGTCTACCGCATGTCCGGCCGCTGGGCCCGAGTGCCGGAGATGCACGACGCCCGAGAGCAGCTCCACTCCGTCATGCGAGCCTGAGCCAGGCGGAGCCTTTCGGTCTAGGTCAGCCGATCATCCTCGGCGACCCCGTTCAGCTGGTCACGCAGCCCATCGGCCACTGACGCGCCGAGCACTGCGGCGACCCGGTCCTGAGCCGTTCGCCACAACGCGAACGCCTGTTCAAACCGCAGGCGTCCCTCTTCGGTGAGCGTGACGTTCACGCTGCGTCGATCCGCCAGGTCCTTGTCCAGCCGGACCAGGCCATCGCGCTGCAACGGGCGCAACGAGTGACCGAGCCCCGAGCGATCCAGCACCAGCGTACGGGCCAGCTCGTTGATGGTGATCGGCTCGCCACCGGCGAGTTCGCTGAGAATGGCGAACTGGGTCGACCGGAGACCGGTGGGTGCCAACACCTCGTCGTACAGCCCCGTCAGGCGCCGTGACGCCTTGCGGAGCGCCGTGGCGTAGCACTCTCGCGTCGCCGAAACCCGTGGCAGCTCCGTCGGCATGTTCACTGACCCGCACCTCACTACCCGCAGGAGCCGTGTACGCCTGCCCGGGCGCGAACAACGAGCGCTGCACTGATATTTCTAATTTTGAGGGCATGTGCCGTCGATCATAACGGGCATATGCCCCTATCTCGCCGCGTTGCACCGGTGGGTGACTCCAGCCACCGCACCTCGGAAGGACTTCGTCATGGCACGCAACATCCTCATCACCGGCGCCACCGGCAAGACCGGCGGATCCGCCGCGGACACGCTCCTCGCGCACGGCCACCACGTTCGCGCGCTGGTCCACCGAACCGATGACCGCTCCGACCGTCTCGCCGCCGCCGGCGCCGAGGTCGTCGTCGGAGATCTCCTGGACCTCGACGCCGTGGCCCGGGCCACCGAGGGCATCGACGCGGTGTACCTCACCTATCCGATCGCCCCGGGCCTGATCGAGGCCACCGCAACGCTGCTGCAGGCGGCCGAGGAGAACGGCGTCGGCGCGATCGTCAACATGTCGCAGATCTCGGCCCGGCGCGACGCCGTCAGCGACGCCGCCCGCCAGCACTGGATCGCCGAACGCCTCCTGGACCACTTCAGCGGGACGGTGACCCACATCCGGCCGACATTCTTCGCCGAATGGCTGATCAACTTCTGGGACGAGACGACCGGCGAACTCCGCCTGCCCTTCGCCGACGCACGCCACGCCCCCATCGCCGCCGAAGACCAGGGACGCGTGATCGCCGCGATACTGGAGAATCCCGAGCCGCACGCCGGAAAGATCTATCCGCTCTACGGCCCGGTCGAACTCGACCACCACCAGATCGCCGAAGCGATGACCCGCACCCTGGGCCGACCAATCACCTACGTGCCGATCGAGATCGAGGAGTTCCGGTCCGACCTCGAAAAGCGCGGCATGGGACCCCACTTCGTCCAGCACCTGATCAACGTCGCGGTCGACTACCGCAACGGGGTCTTCGCCGGAACCAACGACACCGTCCGCACCCTCGCCGGCGCCGAGCCGCTCACCGTCGAAGCCTTCATCGAACGCAACAGGCAGTACTTCGACGGCCGGGCACGCTGGAACAACCGCTGACCGTCGAGCGAGGGCCGGAGGGCGGTCGCCCGCCGGCCCTCGCCGCTGTGGGCACGACTGATGTAGCGGCGGCCTACACGCCGATCATGCCTCGGCCTGGCGTTGACGCAGCAACTCGGCGGCGATCGAGTAAGCCTCTGCCTGGGCTGATGTGCCGGTCCGCTCAGCGGGACGAGTCGCTTGGCCCCCCATTCGCGCCTGACCAAGATGCCGCTAACCATCTTCCGTACTATGTACGGATTCCCAACCAGGAGGTCTGGGGATGCAGGCGACCGGACTGGGCCCGCCAGGCGGCAGTGCCGCAGCCACGGGACTGACAAGGCGAGCGATCGCCCTGCCCCCGTTGATACCGTTCATCGCCCGGCGGGTTCTCCGCGGGCTCGTGGTCCTGTTCGTGTTGTCGATCGTCGCGTTCGGACTGGTCCGGCTGCTCCCGGGCAACCCGGCGGACGTGCTGGCCGGGCCGTACGCCGACGCGGCGACCCGGGCGCGGCTGGTGCAGGATCTCGGGCTCGACCGGCCGATCGCGGAGCAGTACCTGTTGTGGCTCGGCAGGCTCTTCCACGGCGACTTCGGGCTGTCGGTCTACAACGGCCTGCCGGTGCTCGAGCTCATCAAGCAGAGACTCCCGAACACTCTGGAGCTCGCCCTGGCCGCGACGGTGGTCTCGGTGCTGTGGGGAGTGCCGGCCGGGGCGATCGCGGCCCTCCGGCAGGGCCGGGCCTTCGACCGGCTGGCCCGCGGGGCCGCTTTTCTCGGCCTGGCGACGCCGGTGTTCGTCTTCGGTCTCTGCCTCGTCCTGTTGGCCTCGGCGGTCGTACCGAGCTGGCCGAGTGTCGGGTTCGTGCCGTTCTCTGACCGGCCGGGACGGAACCTGCAGAGCATCGTCCTGCCGGCACTCGCCCTGGGGCTTCCCCTCGGTGCGACGCTGTGCCGGTTCATGCGCACCTCGATGATCGAGGTCTACGAACAGGACTATCTGCGCACCGCTCTGGCGACCGGGGCGACGCGCCTGCAGGCGACGCTCCGGCATGGCCTGCGGAACGCGTCGGGTCCGGTGGTCACGGTGGCGGGACTGCAACTGGCAGGCCTGGTCGGTAACTCCATCCTGATCGAGAACGTCTTCGCGATTCCGGGTATCGGCCAGCTCACCGTGAACTCGCTGCTGCAGAAGGACTACTCGGTGACGCAGGCCTGCATCCTGCTGCTCGGGCTCGTGTACATCGTGATGAACCTCGCGGTGGATCTCATTCACCCGCTGATCGACCCGAGGGTGGGTGAGTCACGATGAGCGAGTCGCTGGTCGACGCGTCAACGGACGAGAAGGCGCCCGGCGCCGATGGGTCGCCCGTTCGTCCCGGGCGGCGTCGCGTGCCGGTGCGCGCCGGGATCGCCTGTGGCCTCGGCATCCTGGTGCTGATGTTCGCGATGGCGTACGTCGCGCCGTTGATCCGGCCGTTCTCGGCGAGCCAGGTCGCCGGGGCGCCCTTCAGCGCCCCGAACGGAACCCACTGGCTGGGCACGGACGATCTCGGGCGGGACTACTTCGTCCGGTTGTGCGTCGCCGGCCGTACGTCGCTGTCGATCGCGCTGGCGGGCTCGGTGCTGGCGCTGGTGGCCGGCTCCGCCCTCGGGTTCGCCGCGGGTGTCGGCGGCCGGTGGCTGGACACTCTGCTGATGGGCGGCGTCGACCTCCTGCTGTCGTTTCCGTCGATCCTGCTCGGCCTGGTGGCGGTGACGGTCTTCTCGCCCTCGGTGACGACCCTGATCGCGGTCCTGTCCTTCGTCTCCCTGCCGCACTTCGCGCGGATCGTCCGGGCGCGGTGCCTCGAGCTCCGTCAGCTGGAGTTCGTCCTGTCCGCGCGGATCTCCGGAGTGCGGTCCCCCGTGATCGTCGCGAAGCATCTGCTGCCCAACGTCTTCCCCCTGATGATGGTCCAGCTCGCCAACTCGGCCGCCATCGTCATCCTGCTGGAGTCGGCGCTGAGCTATCTCGGCCTCGGTGTCCAGCCGCCGACCCCGAGCTGGGGCCGGATGGTCGCCGAGTCCCAGAACTACCTGACCGACTCGCCCTGGCTGGTCCTCGGCGCCGGTGGGGCCCTGCTCTTGTCCTCGATCGGCTGGGGACTCATCGGCGAAGGCTTCGCGACCTCACGCCGCTCCGTCATCTGACGCGACCTCACGCCGCTCCGTCATCTGACCGGCGCCCCGTACGGCGCCGGCGACCGATCACCCCTCCCCAGAGAAAAGAGACAGCACCATGTCCGCACGCATGCCGGTCAGGAGACTGGCACTCACCATGGCGGCGATCGCCGCCGCGTCGACCACATTGGCGGGCTGTGGGGGCAGCGGCCAAGCGCAGTCCGGTACGGGAGGCGGCTCGCCCCATCGCGGCGGCGTTCTCACCGTCGGCGACGAGAGCCAGCCGCTGAGCGGGCTCGATCCCATCCTGGCCCAGGCGTTCGACGCGAAGCGTTTCGCCGCGCAGTTCTACGAGGGCCTGCTCTCACTCGGGCCCGACGGCAGCACCCTGAAGCCGGCGCTGGCGACCTCGTGGAAGCAGACGTCGCCGACCAGCTACGAGTTCACGCTGCGGCAGGGCGTCACGTTCCACGACGGCAGCCCGCTGAAGGCGAGCGACGTCGTGTTCAGCCTCAAGAGGATCGTCGACCCGGCGGTGCACTCGCCGTACGCGGCGCTCTACAAGTTCACGGACGTGAGCGCTCCGAGCGCCGACAAGGTCGTGGTGAAGCTGCCCGATCCGCAGTCCTCGCTGCTCCACCTGCTCGCGCAGCCGTGGAGCGCCGGCATCGTGAGCGAGCAGTGGGTCCGGTCTCATCCGGCCAACGCCCTCAAGACGCAGGAGGACGGGACGGGCCCGTACAAGCTCGCGGCGTTCCAGGAAGGCTCCCTGATCAAGACCGTCCGATTCGACGGCTACTGGGACAAGCCAAAGCCGTACATCAACGAGATCGACTACCGGGTCATCCCCGATGAGTCGACCCGCGTGCAGGCCCTGCAGTCCGGGGCAGTGGACGCCGTTCAGGTCGCCCTTCCCAAGAACGCGTCCGTGCTGAAACGCAGGTTCACGGTGGGCGACAAGTACGACGTCGGCGCCTACTGGCTGGGCCTGAACACGACGAGCGGCCCGCTGGCGAACGAGAAGGTGCGCCAGGCGATCAGCCTCGGCATCGACCGGAAGCAGCTGATCAGCGTCGGATCGCAGGGGGCCGGCGTCGCCTCGGGGGTCATCCCGCCCGGGGATCCGGTCATGGGGAACCAGGTGGGAGACCTGCCCAACACCCAGTACGACCCGAACCAGGCGAAGCAGCTGCTCGCCGCGTCGGGGGCGGGAGCCGTGAAGCTCAAGCTGGCGATCCGGTCGAACCGGCCGGACAAGCTCGCCACCGCGCAGCTCATCAAGGAGCAGCTGTCGAAGATCGGCGTGGAGGTGGACATCACGCAGGTCCCGTTCGAGCAGCTGACCAGCAACCTGCTGTCCGGCAACTGGGGTGCCGACATGATCCAGCTGACGTCCGCGCTCAACGCCGACCCCAGCCAGTACCTGAGCCTGTGGTTCCAGAAGGGGTCGAAGACGACGAAGGTCAACGACCCGGAGCTGTGGAAGCAGATGTCGAACGCCATCCACCAGACGGGCAGCGACCAGGCTCGGGCCCAGACGTACGCGGCCATCGACCGGTACGTCGCGCAGCGGGTGTACGTGCTCGTCCCGTACGCCGCGCCCACGGTCTACGACGTGTGGTCCAAGAAGCTCGCGGGATTCAAGACCGAACCGTCGAGCACCCGGATGTTCCTGAAAGACGCATGGATCGGGTGACGGAGAGACGATGAAGGTCGCAGCTGCGGACGACCCCGAAGACACGCAGAAGGACGACGCGCGCCGCGCCGAAGCCGTGCTGAGGTGCCGCGACTTCACGGTCCGCTACGGCACGGTGCCGGATGGCGTCCGCGCCATCGACCTGACGGTTCGCGCCGGGGAGATCGTCGGCCTGATCGGCGAGAGCGGGAGCGGGAAGACCTCCGTCGCGATGGCCTGCCTCGGACTCCTGCCGAAACAGGCGAAGGTGTCCGCCGAACTGTTCGAGGTGTGCGGCACCGACCTGTCGGCCGCCGACGGCAAGACGCTCACGCGGCTGCGCGGCAGCGAGGTCGCGATGGTGTTCCAGGACGCCATGGGAGCACTGGACCCGAGCATGCGGGTCGGCAGGCAGATCGGTGAGGTCGTGGGTCGGCACCGTGGCCTGAAGGGCAAGGCGCGGCAGCAGGCGGTGCTCGAGCTGCTGCGCCGGGTACGGGTGCCGGAGCCTGAGCACCGGGCCCGGCAGTACCCGCATCAGCTCTCCGGCGGGCTGCGGCAGCGCGTGGCGATCGCGCTCGCGCTGGCCGGCGAGCCGCGCCTGCTGCTGGCCGACGAGCCGACGACGGCGCTCGACGTCACCGTGCAGGCGGAGATCTTGAGCCTGCTGCGGACGGTCCGCGACGAGTTCGGTGTCGGGATCCTGCTGATCTCGCATGACATCGGCGTCATCGCGCAGACCGCGGACCGGCTGGCGGTCATGCGGAACGGCGAGATCGTCGAGAGCGGCGCCGTGGACGACGTGCTCCTGCACCCGGCCTCGGACTACACCAAGATGCTGCTCGGCTCGATGCCCAGACTGGGCGAGCGGGTCCGGCCCCAGCCGGCGGAGGGCGCGGGAGACGCGGGGGACGCGGACGGGACGACCGAACCCGATGGCCACGCGGTCTTCGTGGCGGACGGCTTGAGCCGCGGGTTCGGGTCGCGAGGCCGTGTCGTGCACGCGGTCCGAGACGTCTCGTTGCGGGTCAGGCGGGGAGAGGTGCTGGGCGTCGTCGGCGAGTCCGGCTCGGGCAAGAGCACCCTCGCCAAGATGCTGGTTCGGCTGGATCAGCCGAGCTCGGGCCGATTGGAGATGAACGGGGCCGACTACGGGAGGCTTCGCGGCAAGCGGCTCAAGGCCTTCCGGCGTGCCGTGCAGATGGTGTTCCAGCATCCGGCGGGTTCGCTCAACCCCAAACTTCGCGTGGCCACCTCGGTTCGCGAGCCGCTGGCCACGAGCGGAGTGACCGGCGCCGAGGCACGGCGACGCGTCGACGAGGTGCTGGCGGAGGTCGGCCTGCCGCCGGAGACCGCGGGCCGGCTGCCCCACGAGTTCTCCGGCGGGCAGAAGCAGCGCATCGCCATCGCCCGCGCGATCGCCGCCCGGCCCGAGGTCGTGGTCCTGGACGAGCCGACCTCGGCGCTGGACGTCTCCGTGCAGGCCCAGGTACTGGACCTGCTGCTCAAGATCCAGCGGGCGGAGGAGCTGACCTACGTCTTCATCTCGCACGACCTCGCGGTCGTGCAGGCGATCTCGGACCGGGTGATGGTGATGTACGCGGGCCGGGTCGTGGAGATCGCGGAGGCGGAAGCGCTGTTCGCCTCGCCGGCGCACTGGTACACCAGGGCGCTGCTCGAGGCCGTTCCGTCGCCCGATCCGCGCGACCGGCCCGAATCGGGCGCGGCGAGCCCCCCGGAGCCGGGTGATCAGCCGGAGGCTCGAGGGTGCCCGTTCGCCGCGCGGTGCCCGAGGGTCGAATCCCGATGCCGGACCGAGGTCCCGGAACTGTCCACGCTGAATGCGGGGCATGCCGTGGCGTGCCACTTCCCCGCGGATCGGGAGAGATCTGAATGACGGTGCCGGACACGATGGACGCCGTGGCTCAGGCGGACCTGGTCCGTCGGGGCGAGGCATCGCCGAGGGAGCTGGTCGAGGCCGCCATCGAGCGCATCGAGGCGACCGATCCGCAGGTCAACGCCGTCACGCACCGGAGGTACGAACAGGCGCTCGCCGAGGCGGACGGCGTACGCGGGGACGGCCCGTTCGCGGGTGTGCCCACACTGGTGAAGGCGCTCAACGACAGCAGGGGAGACCCGGCGAACCTCGGGTCCGCCTGGGTGGCCCGGCACGGCCGCGTCGCCCGGGAGGACGCTCTCATCAACCGGAGGCTGAGGCAGGCGGGATTCGTCGTCGTCGGCCAGACCTCGACGCCGGAGTTCGGCCTCGTCTCGGTCAGCGAGAGCCACGTCCACGGTGTCACCCGGAACCCGTGGCGGACCGACCTGACGTCCGGCGGTTCGTCGGGCGGTGCGTCGGCCGCGGTCGCCGCGGGCATGGTGCCCGTGGCACAGGGCGGCGACGGCGGCGGATCGATCCGGATGCCGGCCGCGTTCTGCCACCTGATCGGCTTGAAACCGAGCGTCGGACGCATCAGCGCGGGCCCGGGCAAGCCCGACCGGTGGGGCCACAGCGTCCCCGCGGTGGTCACCCGCACCGTACGCGACACGGCGGCGGTGCTCGACGCGGTGAGCGGCGGCGCGCCCGGAGACCGGGGCGGCCCCGCGCCCCTTCCACCGGACGGCCTGGCCTCGATGGTCGGCCGCGATCCGGGACGGCTCCGGATCGGTGTCCTCGCCCATGCGCCCGACCACGCCCCTCAGGTCGTGCGACCGGTACGGGAGGCCGTGCTGGACACCGCCCGGATACTCGAGCGGCTCGGACACGAGGTCGAGGACGCCCACCCCGAACCGATGCTCGATCCGATGTGCCTGCAGGCGTTCTTCGACGCGCTGAGCGTCACCGCGGTCCAGACGGTCGAGGCGCTGACCGCGGAGCTCGGCGAGCGGCCCGGCCCGGACGACCTCGACGCCGTCACCTGGTTCTGGGTACGGCGGGGGCGGGAGATCACCGGGGTGGAACTCGCTGACGCCCTTGCCTGGCAGGGCCGGCTACGCGCCGGCATGGCGAACTGGTGGCAGGACTTCGACCTGCTGCTCAGCCCGGTGTTCGCCACGCCGCCCAAGCCGGTGGGGTGGCCGTGGGAGGAGGCCGACGGCCTCCAGAAGTCGGTGGACGTGCTCACCTTCACCGCGCCGTTCAACACGACCGGGCAGCCCGCGATCGCGGTGCCCGCGACGCTGACCGAGTCCGGCGAGCCCATCGGAGTCCAGCTGGCCGCGGCCTACGGCCGGGAGGACCTCCTGGTCTCCGTGGCGGCACAGCTGGAGGCCGAGCGCCCCTGGGCGGCGCTTCGCCCGCCGGTCTTCGCGTACTAGACAGATGACTCACGAGCGGAACAGGTACACGATGACCGAGAATCGCAGGCAGCACTCGACGGTGTTCACGGGCGCCCGGCTGATCGACGGCACCGGTTCGGCGCCGGTCGAGTCGATGGCCGTGGTGGTGGAGGACGGCAGGTTCACCTACGTCGGGCCGGAGGACTCGAGGCCGCGGGTCGATGGTGCGACGGTCGTCGATCTGGGCGGGCGGACGCTGCTGCCGGGGTTCTTCGACTGCCACGTGCACTTCCTCATGGACAGCAACGCCGATTTCACCGGAAGGCTGGTGACCAACCGGCCGACGGTGACCGTTTTCGAGCGGGCGCAGCGCATGCGGGACACGCTGTACGCAGGGGTCACGACGGCGCGGGATCTCGGCGGCATCGACGCCGGCTACCGGGACGCGGTGGCGCTCGGCCTGGTCGAGGGTCCCCGGCTGCACGTCGCGTTGCGGTTGATGAGCCACACCGGCGGGCACGCCGACTTCCGGCTGCCCAGCGGGTACGACCCGTCGGGACTGCTGGGACCGTTCAGCGAGCTGGCCGACGATCCCGACGAGGTCCGGTTGGCGACGCGGCGGTTGCTCAGCGAGGGCGCCGACGTCATCAAGGTCTGCGCGACCGGTGGCGTGAACAGCCCGAGCGACCAGCCCGAGGACGAGGGCCTGACCGTCGAGGAGATCAGGGCGATCGTGGAGGAGACGCGCCGGCACCGCGGCCGGCCGGTCGCCGCGCACGCACAGGGCGCGCAGGGCATCAAGAACGCCCTGCGCGGCGGCGTGTCCAGCATCGAACACGGATACCTCATCGACGATGAGGGCATCGACCTCATGCTGGAGACGGGCGCGTTCGTCGTGCCGACCCTGTCGACCTTCCACGTGGAGCACAAGGTCTTCACGGCCGCCGCCCGCGAACAGAAGACGCGCATGGCCGAGGTCGCGGTCGAGCGACTGAGCGAGGCGGTCCGGCGCGGGGCGAAGGTGGCGCTCGGCACCGACTCGGGCGTGTTCGCGCACGGCCAGAACCTCCTGGAGCTCGGCCACATGACGAAACTGGGCCTGTCGCCGCTGGAGGCCATCCGCGCCGGCACGCTGAACGCCGCCCAGTTGCTGGGCCTGGACGAGACGCTCGGCACCGTCGAACCGGGAAAGACCGCCGACCTCGTGGTGTGCGACGGCGACCCGGTCGCCGACATCGACCTACTCGGCGACCCGGCGAACGTCGTCCTGGTGATGCAGGAGGGCCGGCTCGTCAAGCGCACACTGACCGAGGCCGCCCGGTAGCGAAGACCCCGTCGAGGCCGGCGGCGAACGCGTCCCGCCGCCGGCCCGCTCGATCACCGTGGAAACGGAAACACCGACGTACCGTACGCTTTGACCAGCGTTACGAAGGGGTTTCATGTCTCGGAGACAAGGAGGGCGTGACCGCTCGCTGACGCACGACCGCATCATCGACGTCGCCCTGCGCATCGCCGACAGCGAAGCGGACCTCGACCGGCTGACCGTGCGCCGCTCGCCGGCGAGCTGAACGTCGGCACGATGACGTTGTACGGGTATTTCCGCAACAAGGACGAGATCCTCGACGCGATGGCGGACCGGGTGCTGGGCGGGATGCACCTGCCCGACGAACCCGACGCCGGGCCGGCGGAGGCGCTGCACACCGTCGCGTACGCGTTCTTCCCGATGATGCGCGAACATCCCAGCGTCGTCCGGCTGCTCACCACGCGCATCACCGACAGTCGGCGCGCCGTGCGCGGCGCGATGGAGGCGGTCCTCCAGCGGCTGGTGGACGCCGGGATCCCCGGCCCGCTGGCGGTCCGGTGCTACGGGTTCCTGATCACCTATGCGATCGGTTTCGCCGGCTACCAGGTCCCACGCCCCTGGGGCCGCACGGACGGGGTCGACGGTGCCGAGGCACGTCGGCGGCGGAGACACTTCTACCGCGGGCTCCCCACTCAGGATTTCCCACAGGTGGTGAGCCTGGTCGACGAGCTCGTGGAGCTGCCGTCCGACGACCAGTTCGAATCCGGCCTGACGGCCTACATCGACGGCATGCTCCACATGCTGGCCCTCGCGGGCGTCGAGGTCTGACGAGAAAGCCGGCCGGGCGCTCGCGAGCGCCCGGCCGGGCTCTGGATCCGATTCGGCTAGAACCGGTAGGACAGCAGGTACTTCGCCGTCGGGGTGCCGACGCCGGTGATGTCGTCGTAGCCGCGGACCGCCGGCAGCGCGTCACCCTTGGGGATGCCGTAGTTGCCGGTGGTGCGCAGCACGTAGACCAGCGGGCCCTTCTTGCCGTACGGGTCGGTGTAGTTGGTCCGTACGAAGGCCACCGGGTTCTTGCCGAGCGGGTGGTCGGTCACGTCGTGGTACAGGCCCTTGTTCGCCCGCAGGTAGATCGCCGGGTTGGCGAAGCCGAGCGGCGCGCCGCCCTGGCGCTGCTGGGCGAGCGCCTGCAGGCCGGCGATGGTCGGGCAGGCGAGGCTGGTGCCGCCGACGCGGCTCTCGGCGTAGCCGTACGTGCCGTCCGGCAGCTGCGCCCACTCCGGGTACCGGATGCCGGTCGTCGAGTCGGCGACGGCCGAGATGTCCGGGATGGTGCGCATCGGCTGCGCCGCCTTCGACCCGTCCGGCAGCGTACGGCTCAGCGACGACGGCACGACCGCCCGCTGGTAGCCGGGCTGGGCGAACCGGTCGCTGGTGCCGCCGCCGGAACCGCCCGCGTAGTTGGCCGGGTACTGGCCGGGAGGCGCCGGGTCCCACGTCTTGCCGTCCTTGGACAGCGAGTCGGTGGTGAAGTTCCAGCCGGTCTCGAACTTGTAGCGGTTGTGGCCGTCCACCGCGAGGCTGGTGCCGCCGACCGCGGTCACCCACGGGTCGGAGGCCGGCATGTCCGTCTGGCGCTTCGTGGAGCCGGAGGCGCCGTACCGCGCCTGGCACGGCGTGTTCGGAACCTCGTAGCCGCAGTCACCGGTGGAGAAGTAGAAGCCGATGCCCTCGATGGCACCCTGCTTGTAGATCGTCTCCTCCGCCTGGACCATGGTGTCGTCGTAGTGCTCCGACAGGTCGCCCCAGGAGTTGCTCACGATGTCGGCCAGGTGGTTGTCGACGATCCTCAGAAGGGCGTCGTCGAGGCCGGTGTCGAGGCAGTTCTGCGCGCCGACGTAGACGACCTTGGCCTTGGGTGCCACCGCGTGCACGGCCGTGACGTCCAGGGCCTCCTCGCCGTACCACCCGGCCGCACCGCACGCGTCGGTGTTGTCGAAGGTGGCGGGGAGGGCCTCCTGGTACTGGCCCTTGGCGAACGGCTGCTCACCGTACTTCTTGGAGTAGATGTTCGAGACCTCGAGCATCTTCGGCGCGGCGTAGGCGTCGACGATGGCGACCGTCGAGCCCTTGCCGGTGAGCCCGCTCGCCGTGGCGCCGTACGCGCCGCGCAGCTGCTTGGGCAGCAGGCCGCACATCGCGCGCGGCTGGTGCTTCCCGTAGGCCTTCGGCTGGGCCGTGGCCACCTTCTGCCCGTAGTACTGCGCGCACGGCTGGGCGACCCAGTAGTTCGGCTCGGGCGGGGGCAGCGTGTCGCTGTGGACCCGGACGTGCTTGGCGCTGTCCAGGCCGGTGATCGTGAGTACCGCCGAGGAGACCGAGGCGGGGACGGTCGCCTCGCCCGAGGGGGCCCGGACGACCGCGCCCTGGGCGGCGTAGTTGCGGAAGTCGGTGCCGAACGCCTTCTTCGCCTGGGAGACCTGCCCGGTGACGTGGATGTAATGGCTGTTGACGGCGTCGACCCGCAGGTGCGAGGAGGTCAGCCAGGACTTCACGGAGTTCACCTGCTCGGCCGTGGGGCCGAAGCGGGCGTTGAAGTCGGCGGGGCTGAGGAACTTGCGGTACTGCGGGCTGCCTGGCGTGGAGACCGCCTGGGCGTAGGCGTCGAGGCCCTTGGGGTCCTTGCCGGCCAGCCAGATCCTCGCGTCGAGCCGCTGCTCGTCGCTGGTCTTGCCACGGTCGGCGGAGGCACGCGCCCAGGTGGGCTTGGTGCCGGCGACCGGTCTGCGGTCGTTCGCCTGCGCGGTGGTCGTGGCCGCCAGGCCCGCCGCGATGAGCGGCAGTGCCAGGGCCGCGGCCGTCAGCGCGCGACGACGTCGTCCGTCTCGGGACATCCACCCGTCCTTTCGTGAGCGGCGGAATGATCGCCGCGTCGCGAGGATTTCGGTGGGGCTCCCGTGAATCAAGAGACGTTATGAAATAGATGCAAGAATCGGGAACCAAGGGCCACATGTGGACATCGAACAGCGCTTCCTTCGCGCGGTGTCAGCGCTCTTGCGCGTCGCGTCACGAGGGCGAATAGTGGACTGCGGCGATGCCTTAGGGCAGGGGAGACCCTCATGGTCCTACTCGGTCGTACGCCCCCGGCCGCGGCAGCGCGGTCTCAGCCCCGTACGAAGGGGCAGCAAGTCGTCGCGTGGCTCACGTCGACCGATCACAAGGTGATCGGTCAGCTCTACCTGGCGACGTCGTTCGGCTTCTTCCTGGCCGCCGGGCTCATGGCGATGATGATCCGCACCGAGCTGATGCGGCCGGGCCTGCAGTTCATGAGCAACGAGCAGTACAACGTGCTGTTCACCGAGCACGGCACGATCATGCTGCTGCTGTTCGCCACGCCCCTGTTCGCCGGCTTCGCGAACGTCATCATGCCGCTGCAGATCGGATCGCCGGACGTCGCGTTCCCGCGGATGAACATGTTGAGCTACTGGTTCTTCCTGTTCGGCGGGTTGATGGTGCTCGCCTCGGCGTTCGTGCCCAGCGGCGCGGCGAGCTTCGGCTGGACCGCCTACGCGCCGCTGAACAGCGTGGTCAGATCGCCGGGAATCGGCGGGGACCTTTGGATCATGGGGCTGGTGCTGTCCGGCCTCGGCACCATCCTGACCGCGGTCAACTTCATCACGACGATCATCGCGATGCGGGCGCCGGGCATGACGATGTTCCGGATGCCGATCTTCACGTGGAACGTCCTGTTCACCAGCGTTCTCGTCCTGATGGCCTTTCCGGTGCTGGCCGCGGCGCTGCTCGTGCTCGAGGCGGACCGTAAGCTCGGCGCGCACGTGTTCGACGCCCAGAACGGCGGTGCCCTGACCTGGCAGCACCTGTTCTGGTTCTTCGGACACCCCGAGGTGTACATCATCGCGCTGCCGTTCTTCGGGATCATCACCGAGGTGATCCCGGTGTTCAGCCGGAAGCCGCTGTTCGGGTACATCGGAATGGTCGCCGCCACCATCGCGATCACCGGCCTTTCGATGGCCGTCTGGGCGCATCACATGTTCGCCACCGGCCAGGTGCTGCTGCCGTTCTTCTCCTTCATGTCATTCCTGATCGCGATCCCGACCGGGGTGAAGTTCTTCAACTGGACGGGCACGATGTGGCGAGGACATCTGTCCTTCGAATCACCGATGCTGTGGGCCATCGGATTCCTCGTGACGTTCTTGTTCGGGGGCCTGACCGGCGTCATCCTCGCCTCGCCGCCGCTGGACTTCCAGGTCACCGACTCGTACTTCGTGGTGGCGCACTTCCACTACGTGGTCTTCGGGACCGTCGTGTTCGCCATGTTCGCCGGGTTCTACTTCTGGTGGCCGAAGATGACCGGCAAGATGCTCAACGACCGGCTCGGAAAGATCCATTTCTGGATGCTGTTCATCGGCTTCCACACGACGTTCCTGGTCCAGCACTGGCTCGGGGCCGAGGGGATGCAGCGGCGGGTCGCGGACTACGCCGGGCGGTTCGCCACCCTCAACTTCGTCTCCAGCATGGGCGCGTTCCTGCTGGGGGCCTCCACGCTGGTGTTCATCTGGAACGTGTTCATCACCGCGCGGAAGGCGCCGCGCGTCGGCGTCGACGACCCCTGGGGCTTCGGCAACTCCCTCGAGTGGGCGACCTCATGCCCGCCGCCACGCCACAACTTCACCTCGATCCCGCGGATCCGCTCCGAGCGCCCGGCCTTCGACCTGCACTACCCACGCCTGCCGTCGCCACCGGCCGAGGAGCTCCCGGCCGGCGAGGAACCCTGAGAACAGCCTCCCTCAGCGAGCGAAGCCGCGCATGCGCCGTACGCTGAGGCCGGCGACGCGGACGGCGCCCCGGGGCCACAGCCGGGCGGCCAGCCACGCCGCGCGGGACGAGGCGGGGGCCACGATGAGGGGGTCGTTGCGGTCGACGCCCCGCAGCACGTCGCGGGCCAGCGCGGGGGCGGTGTAGAGCCTGCGCTGCACGCGCTGTGCCGCCTGACGGGCGTTCTTCGCGGCCTCGGTCGCCGGCAGGTCCGGGTTGGCGTTGTCGAGCAGGGGCGTGTCCACGAAGCCCGGGCAGATCGCGCTGACCCGTACGCCCCGGCTCGCCGCCTCGGCGCGGAGCGCGAGGCTCATCCCGACGACCGCGTGCTTGGTGGCGGTGTAGGGCAGCATCAGCGGCGCGGGTACCAGGCCGGCCATCGACGCGGTGTTCACGATGTGCCCGTGCCCCTGCTCCAGCATGATCGGGTACGCCGCGTGGACGCCGTGAACGACGCCCCGCAGGTTGACGTCGATGGTGCGGTTCCAGTGGTCGAGGGTCAGCTCCTCGGTCAGCCCGCCGACCGCGATGCCGGCGTTGTTGAACACCAGGTCCAGGCGGCCGTGCTCCTCCCGGACCGACCGGTACAGCGCGGCGACCGCCTCGGCGTCCGTGACGTCGAGGGCGGCGGCCGTGACCTTCGCGTGCGCGGACAGCCGGTCCGCGACCTTCTGCGCGCCGTCGGCGTCGATGTCGGCCACGGTCACGGTGTCGCCGCGCGCCGCGAGCGCGGTCGCGATGGCGCGGCCGATGCCGGAGGCTCCGCCGGTGACGATGGCGATCCGGGAGGTCATGGAGGACTCCTCGTAGAGGTCTCAGCGAGCCGCTCGGGCCCGGCGCGGTTTCGGGGTGTCCCAGAGGCCGACGGCCTTCCACACCCGCCTGCTGACGGGGTCGAGCAGGCCGAGCTCGGCGGCGAGGTCACGGATCTTGGCGACGCAGTTGCGCAGCTCGGCGGCCCAGGCGTCCGTGTCGTACGCCTCGCGGATCACGTCCTTGGGGATGCGGAAGTGCTTCACCATCGGGCCCGGGGGAGAGAGCATGATCCGTGCCATGACGCCGAGGATCAGTGGCGTGGCCACTCCGAGCGCCCTGCGGCGGGCGGCGGGGAGCCGGGGCACGCGGTGCCGCAGGTAGTGGCGGGCGAAGGAGATGTGCCGCGCCTCCTCGGCGATGTGGATTCGCATGATCGTCTCCTGCAGCGGGTGGAGACCGTCACCGCTCTTGACCATATTGCGCTGCACGTAGTCGATGGGGTCCTCGCCGCCGAGCACGAAGATGAAGAACAGCTCGGTGGAGATCCGCGGGATGTGCGGGGCGATCTGGGACAGGGCGTCCAGGGCCTTCGGCATGCCTTTGATCGGCATGTTCGTCCGGTTGACGAACTCCTGGAACATCATCGCGTGCTGACATTCCTCGCTCGTCTCGTGCAGGACGTAGCGGAACTCCGGAGAGCCGTTCGGCAGCTTGTACGCATAGCCGAGGAGACCCCGCTTGAGGAGGTTCTCGAACTGCAGGCCGATCTTCATGCTCGTGGCGACGCGCCACAGCCCGATCCGGGACTGCACGCCCGGTGGCTGCGAGCGGTACCACTCCGTCCGGCCGAGCGGGTCGACGGCCGGCAGGATCCAGCGGGGGTCGTCGGGGTCGACCTGGAAGTCCGGGTCGGCCCAGGGGACGTCGGCGTAGGCGTCCCAGTGCTTGTCGACCGAGGCCTTCGACAGGCGCTCGATCACGCCGGTGTAGGCCGCGCGGTCCTTCACCGTCGCGCGGATCTCCTCGTCCAACGTCTTGCTCGGGGGATTGGACATGACTCCCTCCCTTATGCAGGATTCGGGATGAGCAGGCGGGCCAGGCCCTTGACCTGGGCCAGCACCGCCGCTTGGTGGCCGTTGGCGTCGTCGTCGAGGGAGTTCTGCAGCGTCAGCCCGATGAACATGGCGAACACGGTCCGGATGAGCGTCCCCGCGGTGTCCTCGTCCACCGACTCCGGGAAGAGCCGCAGGAACTCCTCGAGGATGACCTGGATGATCCGCTCGTTGATGCCGATGCTCAGCTCGCGCAGCGTCTCGTCCGTGCGGGCCGCCATCGCCAGCTCCATGAGCGCCAGCGCGGGCGCCTGCCGGAAGATCTCCCACAGCAGGTCCAGCGCACCCTCGACGTTGCGGCGCTCCGCCGGCAACGCGGCGAACGCCCGCTCGAAGGCGAGCCGCTGGCGCTCGAGCAGGTGCTCGAGCGAGGCCGCGACCAGCAGCATCTTCGTGGGGTAGTGGTGCTGCTGCGCGCCTCGCGAGACGCCGGCGCGGCGGGCCACCTCGGTCGTCGAGGTGCTCGACCAGCCGAGCTCGGCGAGGCACTCCACCGTCGCGTCGAGCAGGCGGGCCTGGGTCTCGGCGCGCCGCTCCTCCTGCGTACGGGAAGAGCCGCGTGATGCCCGGCTGTGACGTCGGCGGCTGGTCACTGACATGCCTCGACGGTAGACGCCGACAAACATGCAATCAAGCCTGCTTGTTTGTTGCGCCGGTCACACTATTGGACTTCACGTACAAGACCCTGGGTGTGATCTACGTCATATGCGCGCCGTGGCGCGTCACTTTCGGAATGGCCGAGTTGTCCTAACTCTCGAAGGACTTCGATGAGCAGAAGGCGGGTCATGATGAACAAGCGGCTAGCTCTGTCGGCAATCATCGTTCCGATGGCATTGGGGGTGCCGGCGCTGTCCGCCACGGCGGCCCACGCGGGTCAGATCAGCGCGCTGGCGCACGGCACCAGCGGAACCGTCAACACCAGGGATTCCGGGCCGAAGGGCGGCACGGGCTTCTTCTGGTACGACGGCAACGGCGCGCAGCCCAAGAACAAGTCCGTCATCGCCGCCCGCGACAATCAGGGCGGCGACCACAAGTGGGTGTACGTGGAACTCGACCTGATTCGCAAGGGTCCCGACCTGGTCCTCGCCACCATGGAGAACAAGAGCGGCAAGAGCCGCAACATCCAGTACAAGGTCGTCAACGTCAAGGACGGCAGCCCGGTGCGGCTCACGGTCTGCCTGAGTGACCGTAACGGCTTGATCGAGCCCTACTGCAACTCGAAGAACTTCATCGCCTGACGGTCGATCCGACCGGATCTCTCGCGAATTGTTCGCCTGCCGGGGCTGCGGCGTCGTTGCGCACGCGGACCGGAATGCTTCCCGCGTCCTGGCCCGAAGGGCCAGGACGCGTGGGACGCGGGCATACGCCTCAGCTGTTGGCCAGGGTGCGGTCGAGGAGGGGAAGCAGGCGGTCCCAATGGCGCTGCAGCCCGGAAGGGCTGAAAGCGTCGGTGTCGGACATGGTGAAGCCGTGGACGGTGCCTGGGTAGATCTCGGAGGTGTGGTCGACACCCGCGGCGTCCAGGGCCTGGTTGAGCTCGCCGAGGGCCTCGGGCGTGATGTCGGTTTCGGCGTGGCCGAGGTGGACCTGGGCGGTGATCTTGGAGAGGAAGCGGTGCAGGTCATCGGGCCCGTCGGCGCCCACGGGGCCGTGGAATCCGGCGACGGCGGCCACCTGGCCGGGGTGGGCCGCGGCGGTGCGCATCGCCAGGAGGCCGCCTATGCAGTAGCCGGTCACCGCGACCGGTCCGGCGCCGACCTCGGGCTGGGCGGTGAGGAACCTGAGGTAGGCGTCGGCGTCGCTCAGGATGCGTTCGTCGGTGTGCGCCTTGATCAAGGGCATCACCTGGGCGATGACCGCGGGCCGGGCCTCTTCTCCGATGTGTTCGGGAAGCTCGAGCACCGGTGCCGGGCCGTGCCGGTAGAAGAAGTTGGGGACGAGCACGTAGTAGCCGTGCCCGGCGAGTTCGCGGGCCATCTCCCGCAGTACGGGCCGGATGCCGAAGCCGTCCGCGTACATCAGCACCCCTGGATGCCGGCCGCCGTCGGGGAAGGCGGCGAAGGCGTCCGCCTGGCCGTCCGTGGTGGGAATCCGCAGAGTCTTGGTGGGCATGACTTCTCCTTATAGCCCACCGGACAAAGCCGGCGCACCCTGGACGGGGCCCGGTCAGCGGTCGCGGCGCAGGAGCGCGGCCACCACGCGGCCGGGGAGGAACAGCACGAGCAGCGCCAGGACGACGTGCACGGTGATGAAGGCGTAGGCCTGGTCCTTGGTCGGCGCGTGACCGATGAACACCGACATGTGGTACGCCCACGTCCACACGTCCGGGACGTGCTGCCACTTCGGGTCGGTATGCGGGTTGACCAGGATGTACGCGAGGTCCTCCAGGCCGGAAAGCTGGAGGAGGAGCAGCGCGCCGCCGAGCCGCAGGGTGCCGTTTCGCGTGCCGCCGCCCAACCGGTAGGACAGGCAGAGCGACAAGATGATCAGCGGCACCAGGGTCAGCATGTGGTAGTAGAGCTGGTCGGCGTCCCGCCCCGCGTAGTAGAAGATCCGCGGCACGAAGAAGCAGAACATCGCGAGGAACGCCGCCGGGACCACCACCAGGTGCAGGCGGAGCCGGCGCGCCCAGCCGACGTCGAGCCAGGCGATCGCGCCGGCCGCCGCCAGGAAGGGCGTCAGTTCGAACAGGAACAGCCAGAGCGAGCTGATCTTGTGCTGGTGGGGGACGGCGGACCAGATGATCCCCGCGAGGATCAGGGCCGTCAGCAACAGACCGATCGTCACCGCGTTGGCGCGCACGAAGGACGTACGGGCGGCGCGGACCGGCACCTCCTCCACGGACGTGTCGGCGGTCTGCTCAGACGTGGGCATCCGGTTCTCCTTGGGTGGCGAGCAGTGGTGTCGGGACGACGACGATCCGCAGGGTCTCCAGGGCCTGCGCCATGACCTGGCCGGTCTCCGCGTCGGACGCGCCGGTGGTCACCAGATGGCCGACCTTGTGGCCGGACTCGGTGAACGGCCGGACCAGGTCGCCGGGGCGGACGTAGACGTCGAGGCCGGCCACGCCGGGCATCGCGCGTACGGCGTCCAGCCCGGCGAGATCGGCGAGTTCGCCCTCTTCGGAGAGAGGCGACGCGAGCAGGCGCAGCATCGACGGACGAGGAGGACCGGGCGCGAGGTCGAACGCCTCACCCATGACGAGCGAGATCAGCGCGGCGACGTTGTCGATGCCGTAGCAGGCGCGCAGGAGGTGGGAGATGCCGTTGCCGCCCATCCGCGCGCCCGCCTCGATGATCCGGAACCCACCGTCACTGGCCGCGACGACGTCGAAGTCGGCCGGGCCGTCGCGCAGGCCCATGGCCGCGCACAGCCGTACGACCAGGGCGATGAGGCGGTCGGAGCCGGGTATCGAGACCGGGCAGACGTGGCCGGCGACCATGAAGTCCGTGTCGGGGACGAGCCGTTTCTCCATGACGGCCGCGAACATCGCCGCGCCGTCCCGCAGGAAGAGTTCCACGACCAGATGGCGGCCCTCGACGTACTCCTCCGCTATGACGTCGCCGCCCAGGGAGTACGCCTGGGCGTGGGCGAAGGCGCGGGCCAGTTCGCCCAGCCGGTCGACGCGGTGGACTCCCTTGCCGCCGGAGCCGTCGTTGGGCTTGACGATCAGCGGAAAGCGCAGGCTGCGGGCCGCGTCGATCAGGTCGGCCGGATCCGAGGCGCGGATCCACGCGTGACCGTCGACGCCCGCGCTCCTCGCCATCGCGTGGAACGCCGCCTTGTCGAGCGAGACGACCGCGGCCTGGCGCGGGTACCGGTAGGGCGTCGCGTAGTACGCGCACAGCTCGTGCCAGGTCATCAGGGCCGCGTCGCTCGCCGCGGACACCACCGCGGCGGGCCGCCGGTCGCCCAGCGCGGCGATGATCGCGCCGGCGTCCCGGGTCGTCACGTGCAGGAACTCGTCCGCGACCCGTAGTGCGGGACGGTCCCGGCGCTGGTCCACCGCGATGGTCCGGATACCGCGGCGGCGCGCTTCCTGGTAGAGCGGCAACTGCTCTTCGCTCGCGCCGAGGATGAGCAGGTCGGTCATCGCGCGGCCCCGGAGGGCCGGGGCCGGATGTTCACGACGCCACCTCGCGAAGAGCCGGGCGGGCCGTCTCGTCGTCCTGGAACGCCACGGGCGGCGCCGGACGGCCCGTTCCGCCGTCGATCGTGTCCTCGTGACGCAGTTCCACGTTCGCCTCGCGTACGTAGAAGAGGCGAGAGGGCTGCTGGTCGCGCATGAAGCGGTGGACGTACCGCGCCAGCACCGCGACGCAGGCGAGCGTCAGCGCGGCACTGACGAAGCCGAGGCCGAGAAGCGCCGCGAGCACGCCCACCACGGCCGCGAGGTAGACGTAGAGGAACGGGCGCCACGAGTAGCTGAAGAACAGCTCGAAGCTGTAGCCGATCAGGCGGCTCACCCGGAACTTGGACTCACCGGCGGTGCGGGGCCGGTGCTCGGTGGGCACGAGCGCGTAGCGGGCCCCGACCAGCGGGACGGCGGCGATGAAGTACGGCGTGCCGTAGCGCAGGTCGGCGATGGTACGGGCGACCGGCGTGCGGATGACCCGGAAGGAGGACGCGCCGCGGGGAACGTCGATGCCGAAGAGCCGGCGCGCCGCCCAGTGCATGCCGTTCGAGCCGACGCGCCGGATGAACGGGTCGTCGCGGTCCTCGCGGATCCCGAAGACCACGTCATAGCCTTCGGCCGCCTTGGCCAGTAATTTCCGGATCTCCTCCGGCGGTGCCTGCAGATCGGCGTCGATTTGGACACACCATGGCTTGGCGGCATATCGGACGCCGGCCGCGTGTGCGGCTTCGAGCCCGAAATTCCGAGTGAACGACAAATAGGTGACGCGGCGATCCTCTGTGGCCACTTTCCGTATTCGTGGCAGAGTGTCGTCCGTGCTGCCGTCGTCGATGAAAAGGAACTCCAGATCGGACACGTCCTGCAACGCCTCGCCGATCGCGCGATGCGCCTCCTCGACCTGTGCGCCCTCGTTGTAGCAGGGCACGATGACGGTGAGGCCGGATACCTGCTCGGACATGCCTCATTCCCTTCTGCGCCACGCCGCGCAGCATCCGCCGTGTCGCGAACTCGTGGTTCGCACGGCCTCGGGCTTTTAAGGGTAAATAGCGAGGATTGCGGGGAACATAGCATCCCGGCGTGCGCGAAGAAAAGATCTCTTCTCGCGTTAGATCTTGTTCAAATCCCTGACGATTTGTCCGGTCTTCTTGTTAGCCTTTTCGGCCAAGGCCGATATGCGACGTTAAGGGCCAGAACAAGCTCTTTGACGCCCAGCGCATAGACCGCGCCGGCCGCGCCGAGCAGCGGCGTGGCGACCGCGCCCACCCCGGCGACCGTGAGCATGCTCAACACCGCGCCGCGCGCGCTGGTCCGCAGGCCCGCCGCGTCCGTGTTCTCCAGCACGAACGTCACCTGGCTCATCAGCAGGTAGGCCGGGATCCGGGTGACGATCAGCACGGCCAGCAGGACGGTGAGCCGTACCGGAGTCAGATCGGTCACGGGAGTGGGGAACGCGGCGAGCAGGGCCGTGGCGGCGACGAGCCAGCCCGCGCCGAGCGCCACCACCGGGCGGGCGAGCCGCGCGATCCGGGCCCGGCCGTCGGCGGCGCCGTCGACCGCGAGCCGGGCCGACAGGCGCGGCTGCAGCAGGCGCTGGAGGAAGTAGACGAAGGCGATGATCACCGCCCAGCCCTGCAGCACCAGGTACAGCTCCGAACTCTGCCCCGCGTGCGCGCCCGCCGTCAGCTCCACGTAGAGCACGCTGGTCCCGGCGTTCATCAGCACTTCGGGCGTGCCCATGAGCACGCTCGTCGCGGTGAGCAGGCGCCGGACCGCCGGGCGGGGGCGCCGCTTCGGCGCCGGGCGGCGCAGCAGCAGGCCGAGGGCGGCCAGCGTGAGGACGAGCTGCCCGGTCAGGTAGGCCACCGGCGGGATGCCCGGCGTGTAGGCCAGCCCGATCAGCACGACGGTGCCCAGCGCGAGGAGCAGGAAGGTCAGCGTGTCGCTGCGCGGCCGGCCGAGCGCCCGGTGCAGCGCGACCCCGAGCAGCACCGAGCCGAGGGCGGTGGCCTGTGCCGCCGCGAGGGCGTACAACGCGACGTTCGACTCCGGCGCGGCCACCACCGCGACGGCCGCCGCGCCGACGAGGAGGATCGGCGCCAGCAGCGCGAAGGCCCGTAGCGTCGCGACGAGATCGCCATGGGTTCGCCGTGCCCGGGGCAGCAGCTTCAGGGCGGCCTTCTCCGGCCCCATCTGGACGACCGTGGTCAGCCAGCTGGTGGTGCCGAGCGCCGCCGCGTACGGCGCGAACCGCGCCGACCCCCAGGCGGCGAGCAGGAGGATCCCGGCCGCGTACAGCGCCACGCGATACGCGCTCCGGCCGGCGATGAGCGACGCCACCGTCCAGAGCCGGACGCGCTCGGGAACCGCAGTGGACGGCAGCGTCTCGGTCATGTCACGACACGCCGGGGGTCGAGCTCCAGGGCGGCCAGGACGGCGTCGCGGAGGGGGCGTGCGCCGTTCTCCAGATAGGCGCGGACGGCCGCCTCGACGCGAGGTGCCGTGAACGTCGCGACGACGCTGCGGGCCGAGGGGCCCTTCGCCACTCCGAACACCACGGCGAAGAAGACTCCGACCTGTTCCCCGCGAAGGCCCTCGGTCAGTCCTCCGGGCTCGAGCAGGGCCTTGACGCGGTCCAGGTCCGGTTCCGGCGGCGCCTCCGCGTCGATCCACGTGGCGGACCGGCCGGCCGTCGCGAACCACCGGTGAGCCTGCCGGGTCCGCTCGGCGGCCGTCCCCGGGTCGTTGCCCTGCGCGAGCAGCTGCGCCACCGCGGCGTCGGCGTCGTAGAAGGCGGCGTTGAGCGCCCCGATCACCTTGGTGAACGGTGTGGGCTTCGCCGGCAGCTCGTCCAGCGGGACCTCGCTCAGCCGCGCGAAGCGCTTCCGCGCTTCGGCGTTGTCGCGGGCCTGGGCCGTGAACCGGTCGAACTCCGCGTACCAGCGCGTCAGCGTCCGGCGGTCCGGTGCCTCGGCCGGCTTCTGGTCGTCTTCGCGCAGCCAGCGGACCATGCGGGGCGGCATGAAGGCCAGCAGCGGGTCACCGTCGACCGGCGCCACCCGCGGCGCGGCGTCGCGTCGCCAGAGGCCGCGCCCCGCCTCGACGTCCGCGCGCCGGGCGCTGATCACCGCGCCGCATGACCGGCAGGAGTAGCGGACCGTCCGGCGGCGCAGCCTGATGACGTCCGGGCCGGGGCGGCCGCACTGGGCGCAGGGAGCGTCGATCACCGGAGGGTCGCCGCCGCGTACAGGGGCGAGAGCCGCGCGCCGAACCGGCGCTTGAGCTCGTACATCGACTTCCCCATGATCATCTTCTCTCTTCCGTCCTCGATCAGCTGGTACATCTGCCGCAGGAAGTGATCGAAGTACAGGTGCGGGCGTCCGCCGTCGGATCGGTCGCGGGTGCCCCAGCCCTGGCAGAGCAGCGTCCTGCCGTCGTCGACCTGCAGGGAGTAGGCGAGGAGTTCGCCGTCCGGGCGCCGATAGGTGAGGAAACGGATCCCGGGGCGTCCGGACAACATCTCGAAGTACAGCGCCGGAACGGGCACCGGGACGGTGAAGCGGCCGCGGTAGCGGTGCTGCACGACGTTGAGCAACCGTCCGGCGTCGGCGCCGTCGATCGAGGTCTCCACCGCGGCCCGCACCCCGGGGTCCTCGCTCACCAGGCGCTCGACCCGCCGCATGTGCCGGCGGTCGTCTCCCGGAAGGTCGCGCAGGTACTCCTCGACGCCGCCCCAGCGGTTGTCGACGACCGCCTCGGGCTCGCCGGGCCGGATGACGTGGCCGCGGAAGACCGGTCTGTCCTCGTCGACCACCTGGCGGTAGACGACGCCGGCGCAGCGCAGGCCCAGCCGGTGGGCCATGGCCCGCTCGAACGCCTTGACCGCCGCCGCGCGCTCGGCGGTCCCCGACTCCGGATGGAACGCGTAGCCCGGAGTCGTGACGTACGGCGCAAGGTGGCACTCGACGAGCCCCGGCAGGAGGCGCGGGGACGTGCCGCGGAAGCTCCGGGGCGGCCGCGCGCCTCGGTGACGCGCGTGGAAGAGCGCGCACGGCGTGCCGCCGTCCGTCACCAGCGCCAGGTACGCCGGCTGCCGGGCGAACCACGCCAGGCGCACCAGCAGATCGTCATGCCAGATGGCCGGCAGCCCGGCGGCCCGGACCAGCTCCGGCCACCCGGCCGGAACCGTCTCGCGCACCGGATCGATGACCACGACGTCCAGTGCCATCGACGCCTCCCCTCAGCCCGCCGCGGCGATCGCGTAGGTCGGGAGCAGTTCGGCGCCGAGGTCGCTCTTGAGCTCGGGCTTGCCCTTCCCCAGGACCACCCCGGCCTTCCCGGCGCCGATCGCCCAGCCGATCACCCGTGTCATGCCGTCGAAGTACAGATGGCGCCGTCCGCCGCGTCGCGCGGGAAGCGCCCCCCAGGTCATGTAGAGCGGCCATCCGGGATGGTCCAGAACGAGCCCCACCCCGAGCAATCGCCCGGTCAGGTCCCGGTACGTCACCGCGAGCGTGCCCTCTTGCCGGAGCAGTCCCTCGATGTACGGCACGGGCAGCGGCGCGGCGTCGTACTTCAGGTCGTTCTCGCGGCGGAGCAGCGCCACCTCGAGGGCGGTCACGAGCTCGCGCGCCGGCCCCATCGCCGGGAGCACCGTCGCGTCGGCGGTGACCTGGCGGAGCTGACGGCGCAGGTCGCCCGTGCGCCCGGGCCGCAGCGAACCGAGCCACCCCTCCACGTTCGGCCAGGTGATCGGCAGCCGTGCCAGCGGGTGGACCGCGCGGACGAGCCGGACGCGGCCCGGCAGGGAGGGCAGGTCGGCGGCGCCGGCGTGCCGCCAGACCAGACCCCGCCAGGTCCGGCCGAGCCGCCGCCGCATCAGGCCGGCGTACGTCGTCAGCAGGGCGCGGCGATCACGCGGCGCGAGGTCGTCGGCGAACCACCAGCCGCGTTCCGCGTTGGTCCCGGGCAGGGCGACCTGGACGACTCCGACGCGGGGACCGCCCGCCGGCGGGGCGTACGACCCGCGGTGCCGGCGGGGGCCCAGGAGCGTGGCGCAGACCGCTCCGACCGGCGCGGAGCCGTCGTGCAGGACGGACAGGCGTAACGGGGACCGGGCGGTCCAGGCCGCGATCCCGAGCTGGTCGTACTCCCAGACGGCGCGGCGGCGCGACGTGGCGAGCAGCTCCCGCCAGTACGCGGGTTCCGGGTCGTGCCGGGGATCCAGCACCTCAAGTTCGACCGTCATCCGGCGGCCCATCGCGGGACGATGACGAGCCGGGCCGGTACGACGGCGAAGCCGAGTTCCCGCTTGTGCTCGTCGGCTCCGCGCCCGGCGGAAAGGCGCTGCGCGCCCGCCGCCACGGCGTACTCCACGAAGCGTCCGTAACAGTCGAAGTAGAGGTGACCGCGGCCGCCCTCTTCCGGCGGGACGCTCGCCCACCAGCTGAGCTGCGGACGCGTCGGATGGTGCAGGAACGTCCCGGCGGCGAGGAGCCGTCCGTCCGCCTGGGTGTAGGTGAGGGTCGACACGTCGTCGTGCGCGGTGAACGCCGCGAAGTACGAGGGCGGTAAGGGAGCGCGCCGATCGATGCGACCCGTGCGCGCGACGACGTGCCGGTTGACCATCCGGGCGAGCTGGTCGGCGTCCACGTCGGTGCGGGCCCGCCCGATGACGACCGTCAGGTCCTCGTCGATCCGCCGGCGGCGGCGGCGCAGGGCCTTACGCCGGCTGGGCCCGAGGCCGGCCAGCCAGTCGTCGACGGTGCCGAGCGTCAGCTCCGTGTCGCCCGCGGTCTCCCGGAGGAGCGCGCCCCGCCGCGCGACCGCGCTCACCTCGTCCACCGGCACGTGCCGGTACACGAAGCCGGTCGTGCCCACGCCGAGCCGGCGAAGGGCCGCCCGCTCGTAGGCCCGCATCAGGCCGGCGCGGGCTTCGGCAGGGACGTCGGCGGAGAAGTGCCAGGTGGGCCGCCCGTTGCCCTCGCCCGGGAGCCGAACGTCCACCACGAGCGGCTCGCGCCGGCGCCGGGGCGGCCGGGAGACGCGGACCCCCCGGTACACGGCTCCGACGGCGCCCACGATCTTCTCTTCCCGCCGGAAGACCGCGAGCATCACCGGCGCCCAGGACGTGGAGGCGTGATGGAGGGCCTGGTAGTCCCACGTGGCCGCGAGGTTCTCCCGCCTCCGGAAGTCCGTCCAGCCGGGCGGCTCCGAATCACGGAGCGGGTCCCGCAACTCCACGCCGATCATTGGCAAAGGATGGCACGATATCGCGCAATTTTGTGATGGAATTTCGTGCTATCGAGAGGGGGCACATGAACCGGTTCTCTTCCGAGCACTGGGAGGCCGCCCGGCGGCGTGTCGTCGACCAGGCGTTCCAGCGGGTTCCGTACTACCGCGAGCAGTGGGCAGTCGCCGGCCGGGTGCTGGAGGAGCCGGTGCCGGTGGCCTCCGCCGATCTCACCGCGCACTTGTTCCGCCTGTTCCCGCTGGGCCGGCCCTGGCTGCCCGACCGCGCCCCCTCGCCGTGGCTCGGCGAGCCGGCGATGCTCGCCTCGGCGCTGCGGGAGGCGGGTGTGCTGTCCCGGGTCGTGCCGGTGCTGGAAGTACGGCGGGAGATGGTGGACTGGCGCGCGCTGGGCCGCCTCGGCCCCCGCTACGCGGCCCTGTTGCCGCCGCGGGCCGACGTCGTGGACGAGGACCGGCGGCGGCTGCTCAACCTCCCGGCCGTCCGGCTCGCGACCATCGCGAACCGGGTCATGGTCGTCGGCACGGGCGAGGACCTGGCCGAGGTCGTGCCGGCGCTGCCGAAGACCGCCTCTGTCCTCCCGGTCGTGCGCCGCACCGCCGCGCAGATCGTCGGCGACGACACGGCACCGACCGCCGGGCGGCGGCCCGCCGTACGGCTCGCCCACGACCCCTGCCTGGGCGACTTCGCGGCGACGGCACCGTCCTGCGGACGGCCGCATCTCCTGTGGCGGCGCTACCACGCCGGGAGCCGGGACGGCGCCCTGCTGATCACCGCGCTGCGCCGCCGGCCGGTGCTGTGCTCGGTCGTCCCGGACGACTCCGCCGGCGTGACCGTCGGACGCTGCCCGGAGCATGGGACGGCGATCCTGACGGGCGCCTGATCGATCGCCGCGAGCCGGCGGTCGCCGAGCTGTTTCGGCCACCTTCGCCGGGTAGTGGGCGGTATGATCGCGCGGCCGTCGATCCGGGGGTGGCGGCGAACCGGGGGTGCGCATGCGGGGCGGATTCGGCGGATCGAAGATCGTGGCGGTTGCGGTGGTGGCCGGGCTGACGGCCGTGGGATGCGTGGCGTCCGGGCGGGCCGGATCGGCCCGGGCGGCGGCGCACGAGGTCGCGGCCGGGGTGCCCAAGCGGACGGACGACCGCACCGCTCGCGTCTATCTGGTGCACGGGGTCAGCACCAGGGGCGACAACGACTGCGCCTCGACCTGGCGGGCCGCCCTGTGGTCGCTGAAGCGCGACGGCTGGAAGGGCGCCCTTTACACCGTCGGCTACTACAAGGCCGACCGGAACTGCGGAGTCCCGGTGCCCGGCCGGAGCCGCTACACCCCGAACACCTCCATCAAGGAGCTCGGCCGGGCGTTCGCCTGGCTCGTCTACGACCGCGACACGCGGTACGGCCGGTCGGTCGACGTGGTCGGCCACTCGATGGGCGGCCTGGTCGTACGGGCCGCGCTGACCGGCGTGCAGAAGCACCAGAAGGGCTTCCCCACCCGCCTCTACATCGCCAACGTCGCCACGCTCGACAGCCCCCACGCCGCCGGCTGCACATGGGCTGCACCTCGCTGGAGTGCCGGCAGATGCAGGGCAAGGACGGCGGCGCCCTGCTGCGCTGGCTCGGGCAGAACCCGCAGTCCACGCAGGGCACCGACTGGACACTGATCGGCTCGGACGCCGACACCAAGGTGCCCACCTCCTCGGCCCTCGGCATGACGGCGGGCCACAAGGTCCGCTACGCCAAGGAGGAGAACCTCGGCCACGGCGGCGTCGCCCTGCGCCCCGACCCGGGCCACCCGGCCCGGCAGGGATACCACCTCTACTGGAAGTCGACGCGGCCCGGGACGCACGAGACCAAGGACGGCTGGGCGCCGCTCCACATGGTCGAGCAGGCGCTTTACTACTGGCAAAAGTGGTGACAGACGGCACAAGCGTCGCGCGGTAATCCTCGCGACGGGCCCACGGACGCCCGACTAGGGTGTCTCTATGCAGGTCAGCCAGTCGGACAAGCTCGCCAACGTCCTCTACGACATCCGAGGCCCGGTCCTCAAGCGCGCCATGGAGCTGGAGGCCCAGGGTCACCAGATCCTCAAGTTGCACATCGGCAACCCCGCGACGTTCGGCTTCGAGGCCCCGGACGAGATCCTCCAGGACGTCATCCGCAACCTGCCGGTCGCCCACGGCTACAGCGACTCCAAGGGCATCCTGTCCGCCCGCCGCTCGGTCGTGCAGCACTACGAGCAGCAGGGGTTCCCCGGGCTCGACGTCGAGGACGTCTACCTCGGCAACGGCGTGTCCGAGCTGATCGTCATGGCCATGCAGGCACTGCTGAACAACGGCGACGAGGTGCTGATCCCGGCGCCGGACTACCCGCTGTGGACCGCGGCGGTGTCCCTCGGCGGCGGCACGCCGGTGCACTACCTCTGCGACGAGCAGCAGGGCTGGATGCCCGACCTGGCGGACCTCGAGGCGAAGATCACTCCGGCCACGAAGGCCATCGTGATCATCAACCCGAACAACCCGACCGGCGCGGTCTACTCCCGTGAGCTGCTGCAGGGCGTGGCCGAGCTGGCCCGGCGGCGCGGCCTGCTGATCCTCGCGGACGAGATCTACGACCGGATCCTGTACGACGGCGCCGAGCACGTCTCGATCGCGCCGCTCGCCCCGGACGTGCTGTCCCTGACCTTCTCCGGCCTGTCGAAGGCCTACCGCGTCTGCGGCTTCCGCTCCGGCTGGATGGTGGTCTCCGGGCCGAAGGACCACGCGGAGTCCTACATCGAGGGCCTCGACATGCTCGCCAACATGCGGCTGTGCCCCAACGTGCCGGGCCAGCACGCGATCCAGGCGGCGCTCGGCGGGCACCAGAGCATCAAGGACCTCGTCCTGCCCGGCGGCCGGCTCCACGAGCAGCGCGACCGGGCCTGGCGGCTCCTCAACGAGATCCCCGGCGTGAGCTGCGCGAAGCCGTCCGGCGCGCTGTACGTCTTCCCGCGCCTGGACCCGGAGGTCTATCCCATCGAGGACGACCGGCGGTTCGTGCTGGAGCTGCTGGACGAGCAGCAGATCCTCGTCGTGCAGGGCACCGGTTTCAACTGGCCCGACACCGACCATCTGCGGATCGTCACGCTGCAGCACGCCGACGACCTCGAAGAGGCGATCGCCAGGCTCGGCGAGTTCCTGGCCGGCCGCCGCCCCTGACCGCCACCCCTGCCTCAGGCTCGGCCCGCCACCGCGCGCTGGTAGGCGGCGAGGGCGTCCGCGTCATCGATGTTGCCGTGGTGGTGGAACTGCCGCCGGCGGCCGTCCTCGTAGCGTTGTGACTCCTCGCCTAAAGTGTTCGATGGAGGTCGACCACATGAGTGTACGACGCGGATCGAACACTGAACCGTCCGGCCCGTCCGCGCGGGCCCGCGGGCTGACGCACCGGCATCCCTCCGAGGTGCCGCTGCAGGACGCCCTGGACGCGGTCGCCGACCCCGTCCGCCGGACGATCCTGCGCGAACTCGCCGGGCAGCCGGACTGGACCCGCGCCTGCGGCACCTTCGACCTGCCGGTGTCGAAGGCGACCCGGAGCCACCACTTCGCCGTGCTGCGCGACGCCGGGCTGATCGAGTCGCGCGACGAGGGTCCGCGCCGGTTCAACCGGCTGCGGCGAGCCGAGTTCGACGGGGCCTTCCCCGGTCTCCTCGCCCTGGTCCTGGCCGAGCGCTCCTGACGCCGGCGGCGATCGGCGAACGGAGGTCGAGGGGCTGTTCCCCGGTCCGCTCGAGCCGGTCCCGGCTGAGCGCGCCTGACGGAGTTCGATGCGCCGTTCCCCCAGTCTGCTCGAGCCGGTCCCGGCCGAGCGCTCCTGAGGGTGACGCCTGGGAAAGCGTGGCTGGGGCGGCGAACGGTCCTCGCCGACCGGTAGCGTTGAGCGGGTGGCCGACGACCTCCTCGACTCCTCTGAAAAAACCGACGTTCCGGACGTCGGGCCCCTGCTCGCCGCAGCCGTCTCCGGAGTCGGCGGCGCCGAACGGCCCGGCCAGGTCAAGATGGCCGAGGCGGTCGCCCACGCCATCGAGTCGGGGGAGCACCTCGCCGTCCAAGCCGGCACCGGCACCGGAAAGTCCCTGGCCTACCTCGTCCCGGCCGTCCGCCATGCCGCCGCCGAGAACGCGTGCGTGGTCGTGTCCACCGCGACGATCGCGCTGCAGCGCCAGCTCGTCGAGCGCGACCTGCCGCGTCTCGCCGAGTCGCTGACGCCCCTGCTCGGCCGCGAGCCGGCGTTCGCGATCCTCAAGGGCCGGCGCAACTACCTGTGCCTGCACCGGATGCAGGTCGACGAGCCCGACGACCCGGACGAGATCCTCTTCGACGCCCAGTCGGTCTCCGCGACGGGCCGGCAGGTCCAGCGCATCCACGAGTGGGCCGAGAAGACCGAGACCGGCGACCGCGACGAGCTCGTCCCCGGCGTCTCCGAGCAGGCGTGGCGGCAGGTCGCCGTCAGCTCCCGCGAGTGCCTGGGGGCGCAGCGCTGCCCGTTCGGCACCGAGTGCTACGCCGAGCGCGCCCGCGACAAGGCCGGCGACGCCGACGTCGTCGTCACGAATCACGCGCTGCTGGCCATCGACGCGCTGGAGGAGTTCCAGGTCCTCCCCGAGCACGACGTCGCGATCATCGATGAGGCCCATGAGCTCGTCGACCGGGTCACCTCCGTGGCCACCGCGGAGCTGTCCGCGTCGGCCGTGGAGTTCGCCGCGCGCCGCTGCGGCCGGCTCATCGAGGACGACCTCGCCGACC
This sequence comes from Actinoallomurus acanthiterrae, assembly GCF_054775715.1. Taxonomy (NCBI): domain Bacteria; kingdom Bacillati; phylum Actinomycetota; class Actinomycetes; order Streptosporangiales; family Thermomonosporaceae; genus Actinoallomurus; species Actinoallomurus acanthiterrae. The sequence continues at coordinate 3,166,693 of NZ_BAAHCO010000001.1, forward strand.
GGCTCAAGGAGGCCGGGGAGGCGCTGCAGCCGATCCTCGCCGACACCGCGCCGGGCCGCATGGACGTCCTGCCCCAGGCCCTCGGCGCGACCCTGCTGTCGGTCCGCGACGCCGCGTACGCCTGCGCCACCGCGCTGCGCACCAGCCTGAAGACGACCGGTGAGGACGCCGAGCGGCTCAGCGCGGGCCGGGCCGCGCTCACGGCGCTGGAGGAGATCCACGACACCGCCGGGCGGTTCCTGGAGACGTTCGAGACCGACCTGGCGTCCCGGCATGACGTCGTCTGGCTGGACCGGCCGTTCAACGAGGACTCCCGGCGGCCGACCGCGCTCCGCGTGGCGCCGCTCGGCGTCGGCGGGCTGCTGCGCGAGCGCCTGTTCGGCCGCCGTACGACCGTGCTCACCTCGGCGACCCTGTCGCTGGGCGGGTCGTTCGAGCCGCTGGCCCGGCAGTGGGGCCTGCCGCCGCTCGGCACCGCGGCGGACGGAGCGGCGGAGGCCGCCGAGGCGCCGGACGGCGACGAGCCGGAGAAGAAGGACGCGGAGGAGCGGCCGCTGCGGTGGTCGGGGCTGGACGTCGGCTCGCCGTTCGACCACGCCCGCAGCGGCATCCTCTACATCGCGCGGGGGCTGCCGCAGCCGGGCCGCGACGGCCTGCCCGAGGCGTACCTCACCGAGCTGACCGAGCTGATCGAGGCCGCCGGGGGCCGTACGCTCGGCCTGTTCTCGTCCATGCGGGCCGCCAAGCAGGCCGCCGAGGAGCTGCGCGGCCGCCTCAAGCAGCCGCTGCTGTGCCAGGGGGACGACTCCACGACGCAGCTCATCAAGCAGTTCACCGACGACGAGGCGACCTGCCTGTTCGGCACGCTGTCGCTCTGGCAGGGCGTCGACGTGCCCGGCCCGTCGCTGCGGCTGGTCGTCATCGACCGCATCCCGTTCCCGCGCCCGGACGACCCGCTGTCCTCGGCCCGGCAGCGTGCCGTCGCCGCGCACGGCGGCAACGGCTTCATGGCCGTCGCCGCGACCCACGCCGCGCTGCTGCTCGCGCAGGGCGCGGGCCGCCTGCTGCGGTCCATGACCGACCGCGGCGTCGTCGCCGTCCTCGACCCCAGGCTCGCCACCGCCCGCTACGGCGGATTCCTGCGGTCGTCGCTGCCGCCGTTCTGGACGACGTTCGACTCCGAGAAGGTGAAGGCCGCGCTGCGCCGCCTCGACACGGCGGACTGAGACGGGCCGCGGGCTGCACCGGGTCAGGACAGCGCGTTCTCCTCCCGGAGCACCCGGCGCAGGACCTTGCCCAGCATGTTGCGCGGCAGCGACGAGCGGAACTCCACGAAGGTGGGCACCTTGTACCCGGCGAGGTGCTCCGCGCAGTACGCCCGCATCTCATCCGGGCTCGGCCGATGCGACCGCTCGAGGATGATGTACACGGCGACCGCCTCGCCATGGCCCGGGTCCGGCACGCCGATGACGGCCGCCTCTTCCACGGCCGGGTGGGCGAGCAGGACCGCCTCGACCTCCGAGGGATAGACGTTGAACCCGTCGACGATGATGACGTCGCGTTTGCGGTCGATGAGGGTGAAGAAACCGTCCGGGCTCATCATCCCGATGTCGCCCGTCCGGTACCAGCCGTCGGGTGAGAGTGTCTGCGCGGTCTCGGCGGGCTGGCCCCAGTACCCGGCGAAGATCTGCGGTCCGCGCACCATCAGCTCGCCCGGATAGCCGACGGGGAGGACGCGGAAGGGGTCGTTCTCGTCGACGATCCGCGCCTCGGTGCTCGGCAGGGGAGTGCCGACGGACACGTGCCGGGCGTTGCCGTCGAGGGGGTTGGCCATGACCACCGGGGACGCCTCGGTCATCCCGTATCCCTGGATGACGTGCCCTCCCGTCCCCGTCTTGAAGGCGTCGACCGTCGTACGGGCGAGTTTCATGGCCCCCGACACGCAGGTGCGGATCTTGCCGACCCCGGCCTTCTTCGCCTCCGGCGCGGCGGCGAGCTGCTGGAAGATCGGCGGCACGCCGGGGAACAGCGTGGGCTTGTGCCTGCGGACGGCGTCGAGCACGAGCTCCAGGTCGAAGCGCGGGATCAGGACGACCGTTCCGCCGATGAGGATCGTGCAGGTCAGGCAGAACGTCAGGCCGAAGACGTGGAACAGCGGCACCACCGCCAGATTGACGTCGTGCCCCGGCCGGATCGCGGGATCCCACGCCGTGGTCTGCAAGGCGTTCGCGACGAGGTTCCGGTGGGTGAGCATGGCGCCCTTCGGGCGGCCGGTGGTCCCACCGGTGTACTGCAGGACGGCCAGGTCGCGGAACGGGTCGACCATCACCTGCGGGTGCGCCTCGGACGCCTCGTCGAGCAGGTCGTCGAACCACAGGACGGGCTCGCCCTCGGGGATCTCGGTGCTCAGCTCTTCGGCCAGCCGGCGCGCCTTGGCCAGCGGGAGCTTGAGCAGCTTCCGCTTGAGGAAGGGCAGGTAGTCGGGGAGCGAGGTGACGACGACGTGCTCGACCGCCGTCCCGGGCAGGGCGTCGCGCACCGTCTCGTACGCCTTGTCGAAGATGATCGCCACACTGGAACCGGAGTCGGTCAGCTGGTAGTGCAGCTCGTCCGAGGTGTACAGCGGGTTGGTGGGGACCACGACCGCGCCGATCCGCAGCACGGCGTAGAAGGCGATGACCTCCTGCGGGCAGTTGGGGAGGATCACCGCGACCCGGTCGCCCTTCCGGACGCCGAGCCGGGCGAGCGCCGTCGCGAGCCGGTCGACCGCGTCGCGCAGCCGGGCGTACGTCATCGAGCGCCCGAGGAACTCCAGCGCCCGATTGCCGGGGAAGCGATCGGCCGACGCGTCGAGCAGCCGCGTGAGCGGCACGTCGGGCACCTCGACATCGGGGGGAACTCCGTTCGCGTAGAAACGGAGCCACGGTCTCTCGTCGTAGGGTGTGCGCATTCGCCGACGATCACCACCGTAAGCAGACGAAATCTTTCAGTTACCTTCGCACCATCTACCGCCCATTGCCCAGTGTTCCGGCATACGGGATAAATACACCTCCTTGTCAGAGATGTGCGCAGGGGCGGCCCCGCCGCGGGCTTCAGGCGAGCGCGTTCAGGGCCAGGTCCACGTCGGCGTCGGTCGTGTACAGGTGGGGTGTCGCGTCGGCCACCACCAGCGCGTCGTACGCCCGCGCCGCCACGACTGCACGAACCACCACCACAGTACGGCCGTCGACGGCCTCCGCGACCTTCTCCAGTGGCACCGTCCGTACGCTCAGCGTGTTCTGCGAGGAAACCCGTGCCTTCAGGCTCGGAAGGAATCGCATGCTGATCTCTGCGGCGCGCAGCGCCACAGCAGCGTTCTGGAAGGCTGCCCGCTCCGTTCAGACGAGGCACTCCTGGTCGGTGGACTCCTTGGTGATCGGCACGGGGCGCGCTCACACGAGGCGACGACGTGGGAGGGGACCACAAACGGTCACTCCGCAGGTAGGTGCATATGTGGCCAGGGAGCCCCTTGCTCTCCCCTGTGAATATGAGTTCCCATTTCTCAATGCGGTGACGTAAAGCGATGGTATGGTCGCGGACTGTGAAGGTCGTGGTGCAGGTGAAACTCATGCCGACGCCCGTGCAGGCGGCGGCGCTGAAACACACTCTGCGCACGGTCAACGAAGCCGCATGCTGGGTATCCGATGTGGCCTTCGAGTGCGGCGTGCCCCGTGAGTACGAACTGCGTAAGCACACCTACGCTCAGCTGAAGGAGCGTGGTCTGGGTTCGCAGGTCGCCCAGCATGTGATCAAGAAGGTTCGGGACGCCTACACCAGCCTGCACGCCAATCTGCGGGCAGGGAACCTGGGCAAGAAGGGCTCCAAACGCTGGGCGCAGGCCATGTCCAAGGCGATCACATTCCGGCCGCAGGCCGCGCACCCGTTCGATGATCGCTGTCTCAGCTGGCAGTACGACGCGCAGACCGTTTCGATCTGGACGATGGCGGGCCGGTTGAAGGACGTGCGTTTCGCCTGCTCACCGAACGCGCTGAAACAGCTGATCACCCACCGCAAGGGCGAAAGCGATCTGGTCGAACGCGGTGGCGTGTTCTACCTGATCGCCACGTGCGAGGTGCCCGAAGCCGACCTCCGCGAGCCGGGGGCCTTCGTCGGGGTGGATCTGGGCATCGTCAACATCGCCACCACCTCCACCGGTTACCGGGCCGCCGGACGCAAGCTGAACCGCTACCGCAGACGGCAAGTGGCGCTGCGGGCGAAGTTGCAGAAGAAGGGCACCAAGTCCGCCAAACGCCTGTTGGCCAAGCAGCGCCGTAAGGAATCGCGGCGGGCCAAGGACATCAACCACCGCATCTCCAGGACGATCGTGACCGAGGCTGAACGCACCGGACGCGGCATCTCCCTCGAACAGCTGACGGGGATCCGTGAACGGGTACGGCTCCGCAAGCCCCAACGGGTCGCCCTGCACACCTGGGCCTTCGCCCAGCTCGCAGACTTCATCGTCTACAAGGCACGCCGGGCCGGTGTGCCTGTCGTGTTCGTCGATCCGGCATGGTCCTCCAGGCAGTGCGCCGAGTGCGGGCACATCGACCGGCTCAACCGGGTCTCTCAAGCATTGTTCACCTGCCGGGGCTGCGGCGTCGTTGCGCACGCGGACCGGAACGCTTCCCGCGTGCTGGCCCGACGGGGCCGGGAGGCGTGGGATGCGGGGCGGAAGTCACACGTCCCGACCACCAGCCCACAAAAGCTGATGGCCAAGACGCGGCAGACCACCTCACAGCCAGTGAGGATCTAGCCGCAAGCTCGGTCCTTCAAGACCGAGAAGCTGACGTCCTGGACCAGCCACGGGAAGAGGTTCGAGGTGAACTCGATCTCCGGCACGACGACGTGCGCGCCGGTCGGCAGCGACGCGGCCACCGGGGCCAGCTGCTGGGACACGGCGGCGCCCACGGCGATGTCGTCGGCTTGGGCGCCGACCAGCCGGGTGAACTCCTCGCGGGCCCGTCCGGTCGAGACGTCCCAGGAGCTCCACGGCTCGTCGCCGCACTGCCATTCGCCGAGGACCCGCCGGACCGCCTCCAGGGTGGTACGGGGCGGCAGCCCGTAACTCGCCGTGTTGAGGTACCCCGGCGTGGGCTCCCACAGATGTACGGCCTCGTGTAGTTCAACCCGACTCAGTGTGCCGCGCCGCGCTCGAGGTGCCACACGGAGTGCCGGGGAGATCTCGTCCATCACGGTGAGTCCGGCGTCTCGGCCCCGGGCTGTTCGGAGTCAGGGCAGGAAGATGGCGAACTCGCCGAGCTGCGGGGTCAGCGTCTGCGGCAATCGGGCGAGGGCGGACAGTTCCTCGACGGAGTCGAAGCCGCCGCACCGCTCCCGGACGCTGACGACGCGGCCGACCAGCTCGGGCGTCATCCCCGGCAGCGACGCCAGCACCTGTGCCGGCACGTGATTGACGTCGACCAGCCCGCCGTCGTCAAAGCGGCGGGGCAGGTCCGGCCGCCCGATCCGCAGCTCCCAGGCCATGGCGGGGTCCGCGGCGGCCTTCCGCGCCTGACGCCGGACGTTCCTGCGCTGCTCCGCGTCGTCGATCGCGTCCTGGAACGTCGCCGTCGACGGCGAGGCGAAGACCTGGGACCGGACGAGGAACGCGTGGATCGTCCCCCCGAGCCACGCGAACAGGAACACGACGGTGAAGACCGAGTCTCCGACGGCCGAGTCCTCCGGCGTCCCCGCGCTCATCAGCATCACGACGAACAGGGCGAGGTACATCGCCGCGGTGATCCAGTACGTCGCCGTCCGCCGGCGGACCGCCGCGTAGCCGAACACCACGGGAATGGCCAGCCCGAGCGTGAGGAAGGGCAGCAGCGCCCAGATGATACCGACACCGGTCCGTACGCGCCTGTCCATGGTGTGTCCCCTTCACCCCGCCCAGACGGCTTTCTTGGTTGGACGACGGCGGAGGGCTCCGAGATCACGCGTTCTGTGAAGTCGTCCATCGACTTTGCGCCCGGAATGCGGTGATCGGTGTACGTCGGTGCCGCACAGGGTTTTCCACAGGCGGGGGCGAGGGGTGTCGGCGGAGCGGGTCGGCACGGGAGGCTCGTGGTCATGAGACCGAACACACTGCGGCTCCGGTCGCCCGCCGACGTCGTCGCCGCCATCCCCTATCTCGTCGGCTTCCACCCCACCGACAGCGTGGTCGTGCTGTGCTGCGGCGGCGTGGACGGCACATACGCGATCCGGCTCGACTTAACGGCCTCGGACGCGCTCCTCGACCACGTCACCGACCTCATCAGGCGTCGCCGGCCCGCCGAGGTCATCCTCGCCGGCTACGGTCCGGGCGCCCGGGTCACGCCCGTCGTCGAGCGGGTCGGCGACCGCCTGGCCCGCGACGGCGTACGGCTTCGCGAGGTGATGCGTGTCGAGGACGACCGCTACTGGTCCTACCTGTGCACCGACCCGGCGTGCTGTCCGCCGGAGGGCACGTTCGTCGACGTGCGCGGCAGCGCGGTGGCCGCGGCGGCCATCGCCGGCGGCCTGGTCGCCCTACCGGGCCGCGACGAGCTGGCGCGGATGATCGCGCCGGTCGGCGGTGAGGCGATGCGCCAGGCGACCCTGCAGGCCGAGCACCGCCTGGCCTCCTGGGCCGAAGCCGCCGCGACCGAGGCCGCCCGGAACAGGACGCGCACCGCCGCCCAGGACCACGGAGGCAGTGAGGGCAACGCCGCCCACGCCCCCGGATCCGCGGGTTCGGCGGAAGGCGGAGGTGAAGCGGGTCTGGCCAGGGTCGGCCCGGGGCCCGCAGGTCCCGTCGCTTCAGGATCTGCAGGCCGCGTCGGCCCGGGGCCCGCGGCCTCGGCCGCATCGGGAGCCGGGGGCCAGGCCGGAGCCGGAGGCCAGGCGGGTGCGGGGGCAGGTGGGGGAGGACTGTCGCGGCGTGTGGCCCAGGAGGGGGTGCGGCTTGTACGGCTCCTCATCGAGCGTGCGCGGGCGGGCGGCGCTCCGCCGAGCGATGCGGAGGTCGCCTGGCTGGGCGTGCTCCTGGTCAACCTCCGGGTGCGCGACGAGGCGTGGGTCCGCATCGACGACGGTGAGATCGGCGCCCACATCGGGCTCTGGCGTGACGTCGTACGCCGGGTGGCCGAGCCGTACCTCGCAGGGCCGGCCTGTCTGCTGGCGTTCGCCGCCTGGCGGGCGGGGGAGGGCGCGCTGGCCAACCTCGCGCTGGACCGGGCACTGACCGCCGACCCGCACTACTCGATGGCGCGACTGCTGCACGAGTTGTTCGTCAGCGGCCTCCCGCCCTGGTCCGTGCCGCTCGACATCACCCCGGAGCAACTCGACGAGGCGAGCTGACCGGCCCGAACCCCCGTCATCGCCACCGGCACGCCGCACCGGGACTTCGGCGGAGGCGTCGCGGACCTCGCCCGTGGGCGGATCCGGTGAGCGGCATGCGGCGGGCCTGGAGGCCGGACGCCGATGGGCGTCCGGTCCGGGCGGCTCGGCCGGATGTAGCCAGGCCATGGCCTGGCGCGCGACCAAGAGAGGTGATCACCGATGCTCGCTGGTGGGAGCGGTCCGACCGTGCGGCGCTACCGGGCGGATGCGGCCGGGATCGGCGCGGTGCTGGAGGAACTGCGGGGCTATCTGCGCCTGCGCTGCCCGCCGGACTGAGTAGGCCTGACGCCGGCGAGCAGCAGGACACTCCGTCAGCGGGCGGGGGTGAGCTCGGCGAGCAGTCCGCGGACTCGCCGGTCGATCTCATCGCGGATCGGGCGCACCTGCTCGACGAGCTTGCCGGCCGGGTCCTCCAACTCCCAGTCCAGGTAGCGCTTGCCGGGGAAGACCGGGCAGACATCCCCGCAGCCCATGGTGATGACCACGTCGGCACCCTGGACGGCTTCGCCGGTCAGTGGTTTGGGGAACTCCTTGGACAGGTCGATGTCGAGTTCGTCCATCACGGCGACCACGGCCGGGTTGATCTCATCGGCGGGTGCGGATCCGGCGGACCGGACCCGTACCTTTCCCTGGGCATGGTGGTCGAGCAGGGCCGCGGCCATCTGTGAGCGTCCGGCGTTGTGGACGCAGACGAACAGGACCTCCGGGACGTGGGTCACGCTTACTCCTTGGGCGTGGGCGGCTGTGGTGAGCCGTTCTGTTGCGATTCTCAGGGCCAGGCCCAGCAGGTGGTCCTTAGTCATGGTCGTCTCCAGCCGGGGGCAGGACGGGCGCCAGCCGGTCGATCCGGCCGGCGATGTCGGTGAACGCGGTCTCGAATGCCGTGTCGGTGTCGCGGGCGGCCGGGTCGGGCACCGACCAGTGCAGCCGTCGCCCTGGGCGGACCGCTAGGTCGGCGAGTTGCTCATGGGCGTTGTCGCAGACCGCGATGACCAGGTCGTCGACGCTCACGACCTGGTCGGCGTGGCGGGGCTTGACCTGCTCGAGGGCCAGGTCGTGGCGGCGGGCGATCCGGACTGCGCGCGGGTGGATCCGTTCGGCGGGCCTGGTGCCGGCCGAGGCGGCCGGGACCGTGCTGCGGCGGGCCCACATCGCGGCGGCGAACTGCGAGCGCGCGGAGTTGTGGGTGCACACGAACACCACCCGGGGCACCTCGCGCAGCGGCGGCGGCGTCAGACCGGTCAAGGCGTCGGGCACCAGCCGCAGGTAGGTGCGGCGCCGATCACCCTCCGAGCGGGTCCGCGCGATGATCCCGGCCTGCTGGAGCACCTTCACGTGATGGGCGACCAGATTCGTGGCCAGCCCCAGCACCTCACCGATCTCCCCGGGCGAGGCGTCGCCGAGGGTGAGTGCGTCCACGATGGCCAGCCGGGCCGGGTCGCCCAGCGCCGCGTGGATGCGCGCCCGACCCTCAAGCGAAGAAAGCTCAGCGTTCATTGAGTCAATATTTGCTGAGCTATGCCGGGAAGTCAACGAGCCGCAAGTCCGTTCGCGCCGACCGGGACGTCGCCGAGCCTGTCGTGCCGCCTACATCGGGAGGCGGATGGCACCACTGAGGGAGCGGCCAGCGAGGCCGCGCCGGCTTCGGGTACTCGCGGCGGCGCGCTGACCGACTGGAGGTCAGCCCCAGGCGGCGGCACCGCCCGGCGGGGCTCCGGGCTCTGGCAGGCGAATGGCATCAGAAGGTTGATGTGGTGTCGGCCTGCGCGGCTCACGCACTCCCGCACCGCCCGGACCGGGCCCCTGGCCGGGCTTCGGGCTGACGGCATCGAGCCGCAGCAACCGCAGCGCTGTCGCCATCCACACCAGCGTGAGGGCGCCGGCGGCCACACCCAGCGGGACCAGCAGCCCCGCCACGCCACCGGTTGCCAGAACAGCCACGATCACCAACCCGATCCCTGTGGTGCGGCGTACAGGCCAGTGGTACGTCACCACCGTGCGGCCCAACCGGACCATCGACCGCGGCCCTTGCCAGGCGGTAGATGGCCGCCGCACGCCCACGTTCCATGTGGCTGCCCCGCGGGGCTTGCAGGATTTCTTCGACACGGCTGCCTCCCGGCACCGGACCTGGCACTGCTGCCCAGCATGAGCCTGCTCCGCATGCCGGGCAAGGCATCGGCCGGGTGAGGGTGTTGTCGATCGCCGCTGACATTGAGGTCCACGCTCGAGGCCTCAAACCCGGCGGCACTCGATCGCCAATGAGCGCGTTTCGTTGTTCCGGCCCGTTGGGCCGTTTCGAAGACGGGCTTACGCGGATGGGAGCCGCTGATCGTCCGCGGCAGGTTCGGCGTGTGGGACGACCACGTCATCGGCGCCCGTGTCGCTCCCGGCCGCCGGGTACAGGACGAGGACGAGGACGGTGCCGATGAGGCCGCCGGCGAGTTGTGCGGCGATGAAGGGTGTGACCGAAGTGGGGGCGATGCCGGCGAAGGTGTCGCTGAAGGCGCGGGCGATGGTGACGGCCGGGTTGGCGAAGGAGGTGGAGGAGGTGAACCAGTACGCGGCGCCGATGTAGGCGCCGACCGCGGCCGGGGCGAGCCGGGCCCGATCCGAGCGGGCCAGCGCGAAGATGAGTGCGACCAGGCCTGCGGTGGCCACCACCTCGCTCAGCCACAGGTGGCCGCTGGAGCGGTCTTTCGACGCGGTAGAGACTGCGGGGAGAGCGAACATCAGATTCGCCAGCACCGCCCCGCCGATCCCTCCGGCGATCTGGGCGGGCACGTAGACCGCCAGGTCGCGGCCGAGCAGGCCTGCCGCGGTCTTGCGGCCGAGCGCCCAGTCGGTGATTGAGACGACCGGGTTGAAGTGGGCGCCGGAGACCGGTCCGAACAACAAGATGAGGACCGTCAGTCCGGCCGCGGTCGCCGCGGCGTTCTCCAGCAGTTCCAGCCCGACATCGTGTGGAGAGAGCTGCGCGGCCATGATCCCCGAGCCGACCACCACCGCCACCAGCAGACCCGTGCCGAGGAACTCGGCAAGCGCCCGCCGCGCCAGCGGCGGCGCGTTCACCGGGCTCCCGCGAGCACCTGGGCCTGCGGACCCAGCAGGGCCGAAAGCCGCGCCAGCACACCCGGATTGATCCAGTAGTACACCCACGTCCCCCGCCGTTCGGAGTCGATCAACCCGGTCTGCTTGAGCACCTTCAGGTGATGGGAGATCGTGGGCGCGGTCAGCTCGAACGCCGCCGTCAGGTCGCACACGCACGCCTCGCCGCCCTCATGGCAGGCGATCAGCGACAGCAACCGCAGCCGCACCGGGTCACCGATCGCCTTGAACAACGGCGCCACCTCCTCGGCCTCGTCGGCGCTCAACGGCTCACACGCCAGCGGCGCGCAGCATGCCCCGGCATCGATTTCTGCGGCGTTGATCAGCGGCAACTCTTGCTTCGACATAGCTCTAATTTGACATCCATCTAGATAGGGATGCAAGCTGAGGCCAACGTGCTGATTAGATGTCCATCGAATCAGGAGGTTCGCCGGTGGCTCACCGACTCCCAACGCCTGCCGCGGCTCACCGGGCGCACCCGCCCGCTCCGTGGAGTGATCACCTTCACCGAGACAACCGGCGAGATATGCGACGCCACCTGCCGCGGCGACGCCAACTTGGAACGAGCTCGCGCGGCCGTCGTCGCGAACAGCCTCGGCTACGGCATCTGACCGGCCCGCTCGTTCGGCATCGTTTTCATTCGAGGAGGAAGTCATGTCCCGTATCCAGCTCGCTCTGCGCGTCGCCGACCTGGAAGGCTCCATCGCCTTCTACTCCAAGCTGTTCGGCGCCGAACCGGCCAAGCGCCGTCCTGGCTACGCCAACTTCGCCATCGCCGAGCCCCCGCTCAAGCTCGTGCTGATCGAGGGCGAGGCCGGCGAGGCCACCCGCTTGGACCACCTCGGCGTCGAGGTCGGGGACACCGCGCAGGTCACCGCCGCGACCGAGCGGCTGAAGGAGGCGGGCCTGGCCACGTTCGAGGAGAACGACACCTCCTGCTGCTACGCCCTCCAAGACAAGGTCTGGGTCCACGGCCCAGGACAGGAGCCCTGGGAGGTGTACATGGTCAAGGCCGACGCCGACACCCTCGGCAAGAGCGCCACCCCCACTGCCGACGGCGACGTTTGCTGCGGTGCCACCGCCTGCTGCACGCCCGATGAACAGGCCGTCGACCCCGCCCAGACTCCGGCCGAGGCCAAAGCCGCCGCCGGATGCGGCTGCACCAACTGATCCACGCAGCCACCGGGTCTCGCCGACGAGGACCGCGTCCCCGCACTGTGACGGGTGTTCGAGGGCGAGCGGGTGGTCGTCGGGGAGCACCACCACCAGAGGGTCGCGCAGCAGTTCGCGGACCGAGAGGTGCGGGGGCGCGGTGACGTCGGCGTCCCAGGTGGCGACGACGGCCATGTCGAGCGCCGGCCGTGACCTCCTCCACGCCGTGCTCGGACAGGAGGTGGTCGACGACGGACAGGTCGGCGTCCGGGTGACGGTGCCGGAGCGCCGTCAGCGCCGGGGGGAGCAGGTGCAGGCCGGCGGCCTGGAACGCGCCGATGCGGAGGCGCAGCGACAGGTGGCCGAGCAGGGCCGCCAGCTCGGCGGACGCCCGGTCCGTCTCCTCGTCGATGACCCGTCCGTGTGCGGCCAGCACCGCTCCCGCCGCCGTCAGCGTCGCTCCTCGCGGGCCCCGCAGGACCAACGGGGCCCCGAAGTCCCGCTCGGCCTTGGCGATCTGCTGGGTGACCGCGGCGGGAGTGAGCACTCTGTGGGCGGCGCGGGACTCCGGCGCGGCCGAGCCCCGCGCGCGGCGGGCGAACCGGTGGGGCGGCTACGTGGCCGGCCTCTCCACCACCCTGGGCAACCCGAAGGCGGGCGTGTTCGCCGTCTCGGTGCTTCCGCGGTTCGTCACCGCGAAGGGCCCGGTGCTCCTTTCCAGCATCGCGCTCGGGGCGGTCTGGGCGCTGGTGAACATCTGCTGGTATCTGCTGTTCACGTGGGGCGTCGACCGAGGGCGGGCCCTGGTCGCCAGACCCGCCGTCCAGCGCCGCCGGCGCATCGTCACCGGCGGCGTGCTGCTCGGTGTCGCGGTGTCGCGGTGGCCGTGGGCGTGTGAGGCCCGGGTCGGGGTGGGGCGGAGCCTGGGTGTGTGAGGCCTGGGTCAGCGTGAGGCGGAGTCTGGGTGCGTAGGGCCCGCGTCAGGGTGAGGCGAAGCCCAGGTGCGTAGGGCGCGGCCCGGGCCAGGGCGAGGCGCAGCCCGGGTGTGTGAGACCGCGGCTTAGAGCGAGGCGGCGCCGCCCTGGCGTTTGCGGCGCTCGTTGAAGTCCCGCATGCGCTGCGGATAGCCGGTGATCTGCACGTCGTACACCGGGAGTCGCAGGTCGCGGGCGACCTTGTGAATGACCTGCGGCGAGCCGACCCGGCGCCGGGTCCATTCGCCGTCGGCGGCGATCGCCACAGCCGTGGTGTCGGTGGCGAACGTCTCCGGCTCGACGTAGAACTCCACGCCTCTGCGGCTGCGGGCGAACGCCATCAGTGACTCGATGTCGGCGTTCGTCGCCTCCCGGTCGAGCATGGTCACCCTGTTCCCCCGCCAGCGGCGAATCCCGAAGCGATCGCCCCACCTCATCGGACGTCCTCCCCAAGGGCCCGTTGCGATCCTCCCGTCCGTCGCCTGTCGGGCTCCGGAGCCGGATCGCGCGATTCGTCACGTCTCTAACGCCGATCCATCGTGCAGGGTTCCAAACGGTGGCACCATGCGTTTGTCGGCATTTGACCGACTCGAGATCACTAAAGCAAATATCGCATTAAGGTGTGCCCTGTCGTGCGTAGATCGCGAATCGGGGGTTCGGTGGGCTTCGTCATTCCGTCGAGGGTCGCCCGCGCGGGTACCCGATCGGCTAGTGGGCGCGTCGCGCTGCGTCGCAAGGGCATCGGCATCGCCGCGACCGTGCTGGGGCTGGGTTGGCTCAGCGGCCTCGGAGCGCACCCCACGGTGGCCTCCTCCGCGCAGGGAGCGCCGACCGGCGCCGCCCGTTCCGCTCCCGCCGGGCCGGACCTCCGGTCGCGGTCCCGCGTCACCGGCGGCCCCGGAGCGGCGGCGCGTCCGGCCGGTGACCTCGCCACACGCCTTCGCGCCCTCTCCTGGCCGCCGCGAGGTTCGTCCCCCGCCGCCGCCCGCCCCAGGGTCGACTGCCACAAGGTCAAGTGCATCGCGCTCACCTTCGACGACGGCCCCGGCCCGTACACCGCCAAGCTGCTCGACATGCTCGCCGCCCGGCACGTCAAGGTCACGTTCTTCCTGATCGGTGGCAACATCCGCGGCCGGGAGGCGATCGTGCGGCGCGAACTCGCCGAGGGCCACGCGATCGGCGACCACAGCTGGTCGCATCCGCAGCTCAGCGCGATGTCCGACGCCGCGGTCAGGTCGCAGCTGGTGCGCACGCTCGGCGAGATCCGCCGCGCCACCGGCGGCGGTACACCGCTGATGCGCCCGCCGTACGGCGCCACGAACCGGCGCGTGGCCGCGGTGACGCGCCACATGGGCATGGCACAGATCCTCTGGAGCGTCGACACGAACGACTGGCTGGACCGGAACTCGGCGATCGTCGCCCACCGGGCCGTCAGCTGGGCCCATCCGGGCGACATCATCCTCATGCACGACATCCACCCAACGACGGTGAACGCCGTGCCAAAGATCCTGGCCGGCCTGGCCCACCGCGGCTTCACGTTCGTGACGGTGCCGGAGCTCTTCGGCGGCCGCGCTCTCAAACCCGGTCAGACGTACTTCGACGGGCCCGTCCCCGAGAAGAAGACCCCGCAGAAGCAGGCGGCGTCCCACCCGAAGGGCCAGGGAGGGACGGCCGCACCGCCCGGCGCGGGCGGCCCCACCCTGCCGCCCGGGTCGCCCGCCACCCCCGCGCCCGGTGCACCGTCCGGCACCGGCACGCCCGGCGGCGCCCGGTCTGGCGAGTGACGGGTCGTACGGCGGCGCCAGGGCCCGCCACGCCCGCGCCGTCCGGCATCGGTACGCCGGGCGTCCCGCCCGACGGCGCCGAGCCCAGAAGGTGACCGGTCGTACGGCGGTGCCCGGGGCTCGCCACGCCCGCGCCGGGTGCGTCGTCCGGCGTCGGCATGCCGGGCAGCGCTCGGTCGGGAGGGTGACGGGTCGTACGGCGGCGCCTGGGCTCGCCACGCCCGCGCCGGGTGCACCGTCCGGTGCCCTTCCGTACTCGGGTTGACCTCAGGGACCGATCAGGGGTCTCCCCGATGGCCTTCGGAACCCGGAGCGGCGCACGATCGAGTCATGACCACCTCCGTACCGCCCGGCGCGTTGCGCGTCTCCGCGACCGAACGTGAGCCGATCGTCGACCGGCTGCAGCAGGCCTTCGCCGAAGGCCGCATCGACAAGGAAGAACTCGACCTACGGCTGCATCTCGCCATGACCGCGCGGACGCGTGCCGACCTGGACGCGGTCCTGGCGGACCTGGCGCCCGTGCCCGCGGGACCCGCGGCGTCCGCCGTGCCGGTGCCGGTCGGTGAGCCGACGGCCGAGCAGCGGGTGCTGGCCGCGCTCGCGCACGTCCTCGGCGGCACGACGCTCTTCCTCGGGCCGCTGGTCATGCTGTGCACGTCCGCCCGCCGTTCGCCGTACGTCCGCGCTCACATCGTGACGGCGCTCAACTTCCAGCTCACGCTGCTGATCCTCACGGTCGTGACGTTCGGCGTCGGGGCGATCGTGTACGCCGTCAGCTGGATCGTGTGCGGGGTGGCCGCGCTGCTCGGGCTCGCGGGAACGCCGTTCCGCTATCCCTTCACGCTTCGGCTGGTGCGCTGACGCCCGACGGGGCGGGATGGTCGGGCTCGAGGGCGGGCAGGCCGTCGATGCTCGCGGCGTTGCGTTCGACGCGCGGCGGCCATTCCTCGGCGGTCCGGCGGCCGTGCTGTTCGTCGAGCAGCGGCCGCTCCCCGGCGAGCTCCATGAAGGGCACCGAGAAGCCGCAGGAGTCGGCGATGCGCTCGACGTCGACCACGATGACCGCCCGCGTGCCGGGGTGTCCGCCGAAGCGGCCGATGAGCGAGGCCCACTCCGGGGCGTCCGGCCGTACGACGCGCCCGGAGCCGTACAGGCGCAGGATCTTGGGCTGCCGGTCGAACGAACAGAACATGATGGTGATCCGGCCGTTGTCGCGCAGGTGCGCGATCGTCTCCGAGCCGCTGCCGTACAGGTCGAGGTAGGCCACCGTCAGGTCGTCCAGGACCGCGAAGGTGTCGCGGTAGCCCTTGGGGGAGACGTTGACGTGGCCGCCGGCCGCCGGGGCGGTCGCCACGAAGAACATCGGCTGCGCCGTGATGAAGGCCCGAAGCCGCTCGTCGATGCGTTCGTAGAGCTTCCCCATGGCACCGTCCCCTCGCGTCCTACACCGTCGTGGAATCCGACACTACGCGCGCCCTGGCTGTAATGACCTGGACGGTGGTGAGAAGATCGACCGGTGACAGGTCACCACAGCGCGGTCGAGAAGCTCCTGGCCTCCTATCGAGCCATCCCCGAGGGCACCCCGGTCCGGCTGGCGAAGCGCACCTCGAACCTGTTCCGGTTCCGCGACGAGATCCAGGCTCCCGGCCTCGACGTGAGCGGCTTCGACAAGGTCCTCAGCGTCGACTCCGAGGCGCAGGTCGCCGACGTGCAGGGCATGACGACGTACGAGGACCTGGTCGACGCGACGCTGCCGTACGGGCTGATGCCGCTGGTCGTGCCGCAGCTGAAGACCATCACCCTGGGCGGCGCGGTCACCGGGCTCGGCATCGAGTCGTCGTCGTTCCACCACGGTCTGCCGCACGAGTCGGTCCTGGAGATGGAGATCCTCACCGGCGCGGGTCAGGTCGTCGTCGCGACTCCGGACAACGAGCACCGTGACCTGTTCTACGCGTTTCCCAACTCGTACGGCACGCTCGGATACACCCTGCGGCTGAAGATCCGGCTGCAGCCCGTCAAGCCGTACGTCGCGCTGTGGCATGTGCGGTTCTCGTCCGCCCGGGAGTGCGCGGAGGCCATCGACGAGCTCGGCCCGCAGGCGGACTTCATCGACGGCACGGTGTTCGGCAAGGACGAGCTGTACCTCACGCTCGGCAGGTTCGCCGACACGGCGGAGCGCGTCTCCGACTACACCGGGCAGGGCATCTACTACCGTTCGATCCGCGACCGCTATGTCACGTCGCGGTGGCTGCGGCCGGACGGTCCGCCGACCGACGTGCTGACCACGCACGACTACCTCTGGCGCTGGGACACCGACTGGTTCTGGTGCTCGCGGGCGTTCGGCGTGCAGAACCCCCTGGTGCGCCGGGCGTGGCCGGCGTCCAAGAAGCGCTCCGACGTCTACCGTCGCCTGGTCGCCCTCGACAAGCGCCTGCAGACGTCGGCGCGGGTCGACCGCTGGCTGGGCCGCCCGCCGCGCGAAGACGTCATCCAGGACATCGAGGTGCCGGTGGAGCGGCTGCCGGACTTCCTGGAGTTCTTCCACCGCGAGATCGGCATGAGCCCGGTGTGGCTCTGCCCGCTGCGGGCACAGGACAAGTGGCCGCTGTACCCCCTGGAGCCCGGTCAGACGTACGTCAACGTGGGCTTCTGGGGAACGGTGCCGCAGAAGCCCGGCCGACTACCCGAACACCACAACCGACTGATCGAGCGCGAGGTCGCCCGCCTCGACGGCCACAAGTCGCTGTACTCGACGGCCTTCTACACCCGCGACGACTTCTGGCGGCATTACGACGGCCCGACATATCAGCGGCTGAAGGAGGAATACGACCCGGAGCGACGGCTGCTGGATCTCTACGACAAAACCGTACGAGGCAGGTGAGCATGAAGCTGGCGGAGGCATTCGAGCGTGTCGTCGGACGCGATGCGCAGGTGGAGTTCCGGGCCTAT
Source organism: Actinoallomurus acanthiterrae (assembly GCF_054775715.1). Taxonomy (NCBI): domain Bacteria; kingdom Bacillati; phylum Actinomycetota; class Actinomycetes; order Streptosporangiales; family Thermomonosporaceae; genus Actinoallomurus; species Actinoallomurus acanthiterrae. The sequence goes on from NZ_BAAHCO010000001.1 coordinate 3,184,055, forward strand.
GACGAGAGCCGTGCGGGCGCTCTCGGCGCGGACATCAGGGTGGAGGTGAAGTCGCCGTACGCGATCTCCTACCTCGCCCACGCGCCGGGCGCGCTCGGGCTGGCGCGGGCGTACGTCGCGGGGCACCTCGACATCATCGGGGACATGCATACGGCGCTGTACCGGATGCAGTCGGCGCTCGGGGAGCTGACGTGGGCCGACAAGAGGACACTGCTGCGCGGCATCCTGCGCGACCCGCTGCTGCGCGCCGCCGCGCTGAAGCGCCTCGACCCGCCGCCGCAGGAGGTCCGGCCCGCCCGGGTGCCGCTGCTGTCGGGCCTGCGGCATTCCAAGCGCCGTGACGCCAAGGCGATCTCCCACCACTACGACGTCTCCAACACCTTCTACGAGTGGGTGCTCGGCCCGTCGATGGCCTACACCTGCGCGTGCTTCCCGTCGGAGGACGCGACGCTGGAGCAGGCGCAGTACAACAAGTTCGACCTGGTCGCGCGCAAGCTCGGACTGCGCGAGGGCATGCGGCTGCTCGACGTCGGCTGCGGCTGGGGCGGCATGGTCATGCACGCCGCCCGCGAGTACGGCGTGAAGGCGCTCGGCGTGACGCTGTCCAAGCAGCAGGCCGAGTGGGCGCAGAAGGCGATCGCCGAGGCCGGGCTGTCGGAGCTCGCCGAGGTCCGCCACCTCGACTACCGGGACGTCACCGAAGGCGACTTCGACGCCGTCAGCTCGATCGGCCTGACCGAGCACATCGGCAAGGCCAACGTCCCCGGCTACTTCTCCTTCCTGTACGGCAAGCTGAAGCCCGGCGGGCGGCTCCTCAACCACTGCATCACCCGTCCCGACGACAGCGAGCCGTCGATCCGCGAGGAAGGCTTCATCAACCGGTACGTCTTCCCCGACGGTGAGCTCGAGGGCCCGGGCTGGCTGGTCTCGCGGATGAACGACGCGGGGTTCGAGATCCGGCACGAGGAGAACCTCCGCGAGCACTACGCGAAGACCCTCACCGGCTGGTGCCGCAACCTCGACGACCATTGGGACGAGGCCGTCGCCGAGGTGGGGGAGGGCACCGCTCGCGTGTGGCGGCTGTACATGGCCGGCTCGCGGCTCGGCTTCGACCTCAACTGGATCCAGCTGCACCAGGTCCTCGGCGTCAAACTGCACGGCGACGGCCGCTCCGGCATGCCGCTGCGGCCCGCGTTCGAGCCGCCGACGGCCGGCTGACCCGCGACGACGCGTGGTCGCGGAGCGCGCTCCGCGACCACGCGTCGTCCATCGGGAAGCCGTGACCGCCGCTGCCTACCGGGAGCCGCGTCCGCCGCTGCCTGCCAGGAGCCGCGTCCGCCGCTCGGCCGGGCGCCCTGGGCGCGCGCTCGTCTCGCCGTCGCCTGCCCGCGCGTACGGAGCACTGACGGTCGGGTTCGTCGCCCCGATCGCGGATGATGTCCTGCCCTGGCCGGGTTCGCCGAAGACGGTGACGCTGCGGCGAGGGCGTTTTAACGTCACCCTATGACGGAGATCGCGACGATCCGGGCGAACGACCTGACCTTCGGCTACCTGGAGGCCGGCAGCGGGCCGCTCGCCCTGTGCCTGCACGGCTTTCCCGATTCGGCGTACACGTGGCGCCACCTGATGCCCGCGCTGGCCGACGCCGGCTACCACGCGGTCGCGCCGTTCCTGCGTGGGTACGCGCCCACGGAGGTGCCGAAGGACGGCGCCTACCAGACAGGCGCGCTGGCGGCGGACGCGAACGCGCTGCACGAGGCCTTCGGCGGAGGCGCCGACGCGGTGCTCATCGGGCACGACTGGGGTGCCGCCGCGACGTACGCCGCCGTCTCGGCGGCGCCGGAACGCTGGCGGCGCGCGGTGGCGATGTCGGTCCCACCGTTCGGCGCGCTGCTGTCGGCGTTCTTCGACTACGCGCAGCTCAAACGGTCCTTCTACGTGTTCCTCTTCCAGACGCCGCTGGCCGAGACGGCGGTGCTGACGGAGGACATGGCGTTCCTCGACGGCCTGTGGGCCGACTGGTCGCCCGGCTACGACGCGGCGCGTGACGTCGCGCATGTCAAGGAGTGCCTGCGCGACCCGGAGAACCTCGCAGCCGCCATCGGCTACTACCGGGCGATGCTCGACCCGTCGCTGCACGTTCCCGCGTACGCCGCCGTGCAGGAGGCGGCCGAGCGCGTCGGCGAGCGGCCGGTGTCCTATCTGCACGGCGCGGCCGACGGCTGCCTGGCCGCGCCGTCGGCGAAGGACGTCGAGGGCCATCTCCCGCCCGGGTCGGTGGCGCGGATCGTCGCGGACGCCGGCCACTTCCTCCACCTGGAAAGGCCGGACGAGGTGAACCGGCTGATCCTCGACTGGATGGCCGGCGACGATTGACCGGGATTCGCCGCCCGCCTGCGACGTAAGTGGTCACTTTGACAGAATGGAGCAGAATGGGATTCTAATGATGAGGGGTGACGGATGACGGCGGAGAAGACCCGGCCCGACGGGATCGATCTGACCGGATGGGAGTTCTGGGAACGTCCGCTCGAGGAGCGTCACGCGGCGTTCCGGACCCTGCGGTATCTGCCCCGGCCGGCGTTCTTCCGCGAACCCGAGATGTCGTTCCTGCCGACGGGGCCCGGGTACTACGCGCTGGTGAGCCACGCGGACGTCGTGGAGGCGTCGCGCCGGCCGACTTCTGCTCCGGGCAGGGCGCGATCAACATCAATGACATGCCGGCCGACCTGGGCGAGTACTTCGGCTCCATGATCAACATGGACGATCCGCGGCACGCCAAGATCCGCCGGATCGTCTCGCGCGCGTTCTCGCCGCGCATGATCCAGCGGTTCGAGGACCAGGTGCAGGCCACCGCCGGGCAGGTCGTCGAGGAGGTCCTGGCCAAGGGCGGCGGCGACTTCGTCACCGACGTCGCCGCCCGGCTCCCCTTGAAGATCATCTGTGACCTGATGGGGATCGACGAGAGGCACTACAAGACCGTCTTCGACAACACCAACGTCATCCTCGCCGGCGCCGACCCCGAGTTCGTCCCCGACGATCCCGACCAGGTCGCGCTCCAGCTCCTCGAGGCCGGGCAGACCCTGAAGGACCTCGTCGAGGAGGTCGGCCGGCGCCGCCGCAACGAGCCGACCGGTGATCTCATCTCGGCCCTGGTCAACGCGAACATCGACGGCGAGTCGCTGACCGACCAGGAACTCGGCTCCTTCTTCATCCTCCTGGTCGTCGCCGGCAACGAGACCACGCGCAACGCCATCGCGCACGGCCTGCACCTGCTCACCGCCAATCCGGAGCAGCGGGAACTCCTCGCCTCGGACTTCGAGCGCTACATCCCGGGCGCCGTCGAGGAGATCGTGCGGTACGCCTCGCCGGTCATCTGGATGCGGCGCACCGCGACCCGCGACACCGAGCTGAACGGCCATGAGTTCAAGGCCGGGGACAAGCTGCTGCTGTACTACTGGGCGGCCAACCGGGACGAGACCGTCTTCACCGACCCGGAAGTCTTCGACATCACCCGGGATCCCAACCCGCACGTGGGCTTCGGCGGCCCAGGCCCGCACTTCTGCCTCGGCGCGCACCTGGCCCGCAGGGAGGTCACCGTGATGTTCCGCGAGCTGTTCCGGCGGGCTCCGGGCATTCGCGCCACTGGCGAGCCCGACCGCCTGCTCTCCAACTTCATCAACGGCATCAAGCACCTGCCCTACGCCGTCTGACGCGTGACACGGGTACGGCGCGGCGTCGTACCCGTGATCATGTTATCTTGGTAACATGGTAACAGTTGAGCGCGTCCAGACGGGGCTGCGGATCGAGCGCAACACCCTGAAGGTCCTCAAGGCGCTCGCCGAGTATCTCGACATGCCCCTGGGCGAGCTGGTCGAAGGCGTCGTCCTGCACGCCTTCGAGGGAAAGGCGCCCTTCTCCCCGGAGACACTGCGAAAGGTCGAGCAGCTCACGTCGGTGTACGGTCTGACGCTGACTGCCGCCGACGCGCACCGGCTGGAGGAGAGATGACGGCCGATCCCGGACGCCGTGATCCGGCCCCCGCCGCTCGGCACCGCCTCACCGGCACGATCCGCGTCGGCCTCCCCCCCGAGGAGGCCTTCCGCCTGTTCACCCCGGTAGGCGAACGAGACTGGGTGGACGGCTGGGACCCGCGCTTCCCGGTGCCGACCGAGGACGACACCGCGCCGGGCACGGCGTTCGAGACGGCGGCCCACGGCCGGGTGACCACCTGGGTGGTCACGGCCCGCGAGCCCGGGCGCGCCGTCTCGTACGCCCGCGTCACCCCCGGCGCCCAGGCCGGGACCGTGTCCGTCGTCCTGGACGGCGAGGACGGCCCCGGAACGCGGGTGACCGTCACCTACGAGCTCACCGCGCTGACCGAGGCCGCGCAGGACGAGCTCCGCCACTTCGCCGCCGGTTACCCGGACTTCCTCCGGTCCTGGGAGCGGGCGATCGGTGTCGCGCTGGGGCTCTGACGCCCCACCGGCGCCGCTGGTCCGCGGTGACCACAAATCGCCCGGTGTCCTTGCGTCTGCGATAGTCTTGAGGTATGCGATCTCGGCTGCTCCTTAGCCGGCCGCGTTGACCTGAGCCGTCAACGCGGCAGCCCCTCCTGCGCGAGGGGCGTTCTCATGCAAGGAGCGCGTTCATCCGCTAGCCGAAGCCGTGCGAATCAGACGAGGAATCCATGACAGGCGCCGACGAGAACTACGACCCACGGACGATCCAGGACAAGTGGCAGGCCCGGTGGGAGGAACTGAAGCCCTTCGCGGCGAGCGAGGACCCCGATGACGATCGGCCTCGCAAGTACGCGCTGGACATGTTCCCGTACCCCTCCGGCGATCTTCACATGGGTCACGCCGAGGCGTTCGGGATCGGCGACGTCATCGCCCGCTACTGGCTGCAGAAGGGGTACAACGTCCTGCACCCCATCGGCTGGGACTCCTTCGGTCTGCCGGCGGAGAACGCCGCGATCAAGCGCAATTCCCACCCCGCCGAGTGGACGTACACCAACATCGACACCCAGGCGGAGTCTTTCAAGCGCTACGCGATCTCATTCGACTGGTCGCGCCGACTGCACACCTCCGACCCGGAGTACTACCGCTGGAACCAGTGGCTGTTCCTGCGCTTCTACGAGCGAGGCCTGGCCTACCGCAAGGGCGGGCAGGTCAACTGGTGCCCCAAGGACCAGACGGTGCTGGCCAACGAGCAGGTCGTCAACGGACACTGTGAGCGGTGCGGCTCGCTGGTCGAGAAGCGCGTCCTGACGCAGTGGTACTTCAAGATCACCGAGTACGCCGACCGGCTGCTGACCGACATGGCGGGCCTGGAGTGGCCCGAGCGGGTGCTGCTGATGCAGCGCAACTGGATCGGCCGCTCGGAGGGCGCGGACGTCGCCTTCCAGATCGAGGGGCGCGCGGAGCCGGTCACCGTCTACACGACCCGGCCGGACACCCTGTTCGGCGCGACGTTCTTCGTCGTCGCCGCGGACGCCGCGCTGGCCGATGAGATCTGCGCGCCGGAGCAGCGCGCCGAGTTCGAGGCCTACCGCGACGCCGTAGGGCGCGAGTCGGAGATCGAGCGGCTGTCCGCCGACCGGGAGAAGACCGGCGTCTTCCTGGGCCGCTACGCGATCAACCCGGTGAACGGCGAGCGCATCCCCGTGTGGGCCTCCGACTACGTCCTGGCGGAGTACGGCCACGGCGCGATCATGGCGGTGCCCGCCCACGACCAGCGCGACCTGGACTTCGCCCGCAAGTTCGGCCTGCCGGTCCGCGTCGTCGTCCAGACGGGTGAGACGGACCCGGCCGAGACCGGGGTCGCCACCCCCGGCGAGGGCGAGCTGGTCAACTCCGGGCCCCTGAATGGCCTGACCAAGTCCGCCGCCATCCCGCGGATCGTCGAGGTCCTGGAGGAGAAGGGCCTGGGCAAGGCATCCGTCAACTACCGGCTGCGCGACTGGCTGATCTCCCGGCAGCGGTTCTGGGGCACGCCGATCCCGATCATCCACTGCGACGCGTGCGGCGAGGTCCCCGTCCCCGACGAGCAGCTGCCGGTGCGCCTGCCGGACGACCTGCGCGGCGCCGACCTGGCGCCGAAGGGCGTGTCGCCGCTGGCGGCGGCCGACAACTGGGTGAACGTCGAGTGCCCCAAGTGCGGCGGCCCGGCCAAGCGCGACACCGACACGATGGACACCTTCGTCGACTCGTCCTGGTACTTCCTGCGCTACTGCTCGCCGGACTACACCGACGGGCCGTTCGACGTGGAGAAGGTGCGCCGGTGGATGCCGGCCGACCAGTACACCGGCGGTGTCGAGCACGCCATCCTGCACCTGCTGTACGCGCGGTTCTTCACCAAGGTGCTGTACGACATGGGGATGGTGGACTTCACCGAGCCGTTCAACCGGCTGGTCAACCAGGGCCAGGTCATCCTGAACGGCTCCGCGATGTCCAAGACGACCGGCAACCTGGTCGACCTGGGCGAGCAGATCGCCGAGTACGGCGTCGACGCCGTGCGGCTGACGATGCTCTTCTCCGGCCCGCCGGAGGACGACATCGACTGGGCCGACGTGTCCCCGTCCGGTTCGGTGAAGTTCCTGGCTCGCGTGCACCGGGTCGCCGCCGACGTGACCTCCGAGCCCGGGGCCGACCCGGCGGCCGGGGACGTCGAGCTGCGCAAGATGACGCACCGGACGATCGACGAGGTCACCAGGCTGGTCGAGGCGCACCGGTACAACGTCGCGATCGCGCGGATGATGGAGCTGACCTCCGCCGCCCGTAAGACGATCGACGCCGGCCCGGGAGGCGCCGACCCGGCGGTGCGGGAGGCGGCCGAGACTCTGGCGGTCATGCTGTCGCTGGTCGCGCCGTACACCGCCGAGGAGCTCTGGGAGCGGCTGGGCCGTACCGCTCCGGTGACCAAGGCGGGGTGGCCGACGGCCGAGCCCGCGCTGCTGGTTCAGGAGTCGGTCACCTGCGTCGTGCAGGTGGCGGGCAAGGTCCGCGACCGCCTGGAGGTGTCCCCGGACATCGCCGAGGGCGACCTGGAGCGGCTGGCCCTGGACTCGGAGAAGATCCGGGCCGCACTGGGCGACCGGGGCGTGCGTAAGGTCATCGTGCGCGCCCCGAAGATCGTGAACATCGTGCCCGCCTAACGGGCGAATCCACCCGGGTCGGTGCGATCTCGCCGACCCGGGTGGGATCACATCTTGCGCAGGACCGCCACCACGCGGCCGAGGATCGTGGCGTCGTCGCCGGGGATCGGGTCGTACGCCGGGTTGTGCGGCATCAGCCAGACCTTGTCGTCGCGCCGCTTGAGCGTCTTGACGGTGGCCTCGCCGTCGATCATCGCCGCGACGATGTCGCCGTTCTCCGCGACGGGCTGCTGACGCACGACGACCCAGTCGCCGTCGGCGATGGCGGCCTCGATCATCGAGTCACCGGTGACGTTCAGCAGGAAGTGCGTGCCCTCGCCGACGAGCTGCCTGGGCAGCGCGAAGACGTCCTCGACGGCCTCCTCGGCGAGGATCGGGCCACCGGCGGCGATGCGGCCGACGAGCGGGACGTACGCGGGGGCGGGGCGCGTCGAGGCCTCCTGGCCATTGGTGATCTCGTACGCCTCGTGCTCGGGCTCGGCGGCGACCGCCGAGGATCCGGGCATGCGGACGACCACCGCGCGCGGCCGGTTCGGGTCGCGCAGCAGGAAGCCCTTGCGCTGCAGGGTGCGGAGCTGGTGGGAGACGCTCGAGGTGCTGGTCAGCCCGACGGCCTCGCCGATCTCGCGCATCGAGGGCGGGTAGCCGCGCCGCTGGACCGAGTCCCTGATCACCTCCAGCACCTTGCGCTGGCGGACCGTCAGCCCGCTCTCGTCGCCTGGGCCGTCCGGCATTTCCCGAACCTTGCTCATGGTGTCTCCGATGGATGTCTTCTCGCGGTGACGCGCGGCCGCCGGTATTTCACTCCCGTAGAGGGACGTTATCGCTTCTCCGGGAAATGATCAAACAGGTGTTCGAAAAATGTGGAATTTTACGGTCCGGGGCTATGTTGCCTTTAGTTCGTACACGTGTTCGATAATAATTCTTGTGCGGGCGTTGGTGAAGGGCGGATGTCGTCATCGGGCGCCGGTGTGCCGAAGGGGGTGGTCGCCGTCGTGTGTCCGGGCGGGACATGGCAGGCTTGGCCGCCGGGGGTGCGCCCGCGCGAGAGCGCCGGCGCAATGTGATCCACTTCACCGTTTCGGCCGTCGGCGGCGTCTCCGCAGGTCAATGAGGGAGACGTGTGCCCTGGCGGCGGGTCGCCGCGCCCGGAGGAGGGCGCGACACGCCGTAAGAGGCGGCGGATCTCCTCGTGAGCGGGCTCTTCGCGTCAGGTGCCTCGTGTGGGTTGCGATGCCCTCGGTCGGGCTCTACGGTTGGACCACAACATCTAGTAGTTACATGGATGTAGTTCACCATAGGTTGTGGTTACAAGGTGAGGTTCGCGTAGAAGACGCGTGACTCGCTGTCAGGGGGAGGAGTCCGGAGGCATGCACTGCCCGTTCTGCCGACACACCGACAGCCGAGTCATCGACAGCCGGGCGACCGACGACGGATCCGCCATCCGGCGCCGTCGCTCGTGCCCGGAGTGCGGTCGTCGCTTCACCACCCAGGAGACGGTCCTCATGATGGTCGCCAAGCGCAGTGGCGTCACCGAGCCGTTCTCCCGGGAGAAGATCATCGCCGGAGTGCGCCGGGCATGTCAGGGCCGTCCCGTGAACGAGGACGCGCTCGCCATGCTCGGGCAGCGGGTCGAGGAGGCGATCCGGGCGACCGGGAACGCCGAGATTCCCTCGCACCAGATCGGGCTGGCGATCCTCGGACCGCTCCGTGAACTCGACGAGGTCGCGTACCTGCGATTCGCCTCCGTCTACCGGGGGTTCGAGACGCTCGACGACTTCGCCAAGGAAATCGAATCGCTGCGCGTGGCGAACGACGGCGACGCCCTGTCCTAGGGCGGCGCCCGCGCCGCGGGCTTGTACGGGTAATCCTGGAGGTGGGCCTGGTGTGCCCGAGAAGGGGGATGTCATGACAGAGACGGTGAGCGGCTCAGCCCGACGGGGGAAGGCGAGCCGCAAGGGCGTGAAGATGGAGCGCATCTTCACGCGGCCGGGCGTCCACCCGTACGACGACGTCAAGTGGGAGCGGCGCGACGTCGTCATGACCAACTGGCGCGACGGGTCGGTGAACTTCGAGCAGAAGGGCGTCGAGTTCCCCGCGTCCTGGTCCGTCAACGCGGTCAACATCGTCACGTCGAAGTACTTCCGCGGCGCCGTGGGCACCCCGCAGCGCGAGTGGAGCCTGAAGCAGCTGGTCGACCGGGTCGTCGGGGTCTACACCGAGACCGGCGTCAAGAACGGCTACTTCGCCTCCGACGAGGACGCCGAGATCTTCGACCACGAGCTGAAGCACGCCCTGGTCAACCAGGTGTTCAGCTTCAACTCGCCGGTCTGGTTCAACGTCGGCACGGCCTCTCCCCAGCAGGTCAGCGCCTGCTTCATCCTGTCGGTGGACGACACGATGGAGGCGATCCTGGACTGGTACAAGGAAGAGGGCGTCATCTTCAAGGGCGGCTCCGGGTCGGGTGTGAACCTCTCCCGCATCCGCTCCAGCAAGGAGCTGCTGTCCTCCGGCGGCACCGCGAGCGGCCCGGTGTCGTTCATGCGCGGCGCCGACGCCTCCGCGGGCACCATCAAGTCCGGTGGCGCGACCCGCAGGGCGGCGAAGATGCTCGTCCTCGACGTCGACCACCCCGACGTCGAGGAGTTCATCGAGACCAAGGCGCGCGAAGAGGACAAGATCCGCGCGCTCCGCGACGCCGGCTTCGACATGGACCTCGGCGGCAAGGACATCGTCAGCGTCCAGTACCAGAACGCCAACAACTCCGTCCGTGTCTCCGACGAGTTCATGCGCGCGGTCGAGTCGGGCGACTCCTTCGGCCTGCGCGCCCGCCGTACGGGCGAGGTCATCGAGCGGGTCGACGCCAAGGGCCTGTTCCGCAAGGTCGCCAAGGCGGCCTGGGAGTGCGCGGACCCGGGCATCCAGTACGACGACACGATCAACGACTGGCACACCAACCCCGAGACCGGGCGCATCACGGCCAGCAACCCGTGCTCGGAGTACATGAGCCTGGACAACTCGTCCTGCAACCTCGCCAGCATCAACCTGCTGAAGTTCCTGGGCGAGGACAACACCTTCGACGTCGCGCGGTTCGTCAAGCTCAGCGAGCTGGTCATCACCGCGATGGACATCTCCATCACGTTCGCCGACTTCCCGACCGAGAAGATCGGCGAGACGACGCGCGCGTACCGGCAGCTCGGCATCGGCTACGCCAACCTCGGCGCGCTGCTGATGGCGACCGGCCACGCGTACGACTCCGAGGGCGGGCGCTCGCTCGCCGGAACCATCACCTCGCTGATGACCGGCGTGGCCTACCGCCGCTCCGCCGAGCTGGCTGGCGCGGTCGGCACGTACGAGGGCTACGCACGCAACGCCGAGGCGCACAAGCGCGTCATGCGCAAGCACGCCGTCGCCAACGACGAGATCCGCACGCTCGACGAGATGGACAAGTCCATCCACCTCGAGGCCACCAAGCAGTGGCAGCAGTGCATCAAGCTCGGCGAGCGGAACGGCTACCGCAACGCCCAGGCGTCGCTGCTCGCGCCCACCGGCACGATCGGCCTCATGATGGACTGCGACACGACGGGCATCGAGCCCGACCTGGCGCTGGTCAAGTACAAGAAGCTGGTCGGCGGCGGCTCGATGCAGATCGTCAACCAGACCGTGCCGCGCGCCCTCAAGAAGCTCGGCTACCAGCAGGAGCAGATCGAGGCGGTCGTCGAGTACATCTCCGAGCACGGCCACGTCGTCGACGCGCCCGGCCTGCGCACCGAGCACTACGAGGTCTTCGACTGCGCGATGGGCGAGCGGGCCATCAGCCCGATGGGCCACGTGCGGATGATGGCCGCGGTGCAGCCGTTCCTGTCCGGCGCGATCTCCAAGACCGTGAACATGCCGGAGCAGGCCTCCGTCGAGGACGTCGAGAAGATCTACTTCGAGGGCTGGAAGCTCGGCCTGAAGGCGCTCGCGATCTACCGCGACAACTGCAAGGTCGGCCAGCCGCTGTCGGTGGCCAAGAAGAAGACCGAGGAGAAGGCCGAGGAGGCGCCGGCCGCGGTCGTCGAGCGCGGCCCGGTCCGCACCCGCCTGCCCAAGCAGCGGTCCGCGACCGTCACCCGGTTCTCCGTCGGCGGCGCCGAGGGCTACATGACCGCCTCCAGCTACCCCGACAACGGGCTCGGAGAGGTGTTCCTCAAGCTCGGCAAGCAGGGCTCCACCCTGGCGGGCGTGATGGACGCCTTCTCGATGGCGATCTCCATCAGCCTCCAGTACGGCGTGCCGCTGGAGACCTGGGTCGAGAAGTTCACCAACATGCGGTTCGAGCCGGCGGGCATGACCGACGACCCGGACATCCGCATGGCGACCTCGATGATGGACTACATCTTCCGTCGCCTCGCCCTGGACCACCTGCCGTACGAGACGCGCGCCGAGCTGGGGATCTTCTCCGCCGAGGAGCGCACCGCGCAGGCGGCGGGCCAGGACCCGGCGTCCCTCTCCACCGAGGAAGACGTCGACCGCGAGTCGTTCGCCCAGTCGGTCCCGGTCGAGCAGCCGAAGGTCAAGGAGCCCGAGCCGCCCGCGGCCGCGCACTCCTCGACCGAGCTGATCGAGAGCCACCAGGGCCGTACGGCCGACGCGCCGCTGTGCCTCACCTGCGGCACGAAGATGCGCCCGGCGGGCAGCTGCTACGTCTGCGAGGGCTGCGGCTCCACCAGCGGCTGCAGCTGATTTCGGGCGCCGTTGAGGCGTGAAGTACCGAGTCAGAGCGGGGAGTCGACGTCACGTCGGCTCCCCGCTCTTCCAGTTCCGCAGGTCGGTGTCGCCTATGACGCGGTGCGGTCGTAGGCGGCGCGTGCATCGGCGATCGCAGCGCGGTGCCGCTCCGCCCACGAGGTGAGCGGCACCAGGAGCTCATACAGTTCCCGGGCCATATCGGTGGCGGTGTACTCGACCTTGGGCGGCACCGTCGGGTAGACGGTCCTGACGAGGAGGCCGTCACGCTCCAGATTGCGCAGGGTGAGTGTCAGCATGCGGCGGCTGATGCCCTTGACCGCCCGCTCCAACTCTGTGAAGCGCACCGGCCCGTGAGCGGCCTCGATCAAGATCCCGATGGCCCACTTGCCGCTGACCCGTTCGAGAACCTGCAGCACCGTGCACGCCGTCGAGTCGTTGACCTGCTCTGATACATCGATGTTCCGCTGAACCATGAATGTGCCTTCTTCCGCCGGAGTCCATGGTCACAAATGATGACTTCTGTAACAAGTCATCCACCTAGGAAGAAGGGACGACTCGTGGGCGAGACCACCGTCCGTACCGGCCGCATGCGCTGGTGGGCCCTCTATGTGCTCTGCGCGGGGACGCTGATGATCGTCCTCGACGGAAGCGTCGTCACCGTGGCGTTGCCCACCATCGGCAAGGGGCTGCACTTCTCGCAGACCGGCCTCGCCTGGCTCGTCAACGCCTACATGATCGCGTTCGGTGGCCTACTGCTCCTGTCCGGACGGCTCGGCGATCTCATTGGCCGCAAGCGGATGTTCCTCGTCGGCATGACGGTGTTCACCGCCGCATCGCTGCTCTGCGGCCTGTCGGGCGGCCAGGAGCTGTTGATAGCCGGGCGGTTCGTCCAGGGGATCGGCGGCGCGATGGCCAGCGCCGTGACCCTGGGCATGATCGTGACGATGTTCACCGAGCCGCGCGAGCAGGCCAGGGCGATCGGTGTCTTCAGTTTCGTGGCCGCGGCGGGAGGCTCGATCGGCGTCATCGCGGGTGGTGCGCTCACCCAGGCGGCCGGCTGGCATTCGATCTTCTTCATCAACGTCCCCATCGGGATCGTCATCGTGGCCCTGGCCGTACGCCTCTTCGAGCCCGACCGCGGGCTCGGCTTCGGTGGGGGAGCCGACCTGGTGGGCGCGTTCCTGGTCACCGGAGGCCTGATGCTGCTCGTCTACACCATCAACAAGGCCGAGGAAAGCGGCTGGGCCTCGATGCACACGCTCGGCTTCGGCGGCCTGTCGATCGTCCTGCTCACGGGGTTCGTCCTGCGCCAGGCGAGGGCGAGCAGCCCACTGCTGCCACTGCGCGTCTTCCGGTCACGTCAGCTCTGGGGAGCCAACGTCGTCCAGATCCTCTTCGTGGCCGCACTGTTCGGGTTCCAGTTCCTCTTCGCGCTCTACCTGCAAGCGGTCAACGGATACAGCGCCGTCGAAACCGGCCTTGCCTACCTGCCCGGACCCGTCGTGATCGCGATCATCTCACTCGGGTTCTCCGCCCGGCTGATGACACGGTTCGGCGGGTGCACCGTCCTGCTGTCGGGGCTGGTGTGCACCGCGGCTGCGCTCGTGCTGCTCGCCCGCCTTCCCGTGCACGTGACCTACGCCGTGGACGTCCTGCCGGCCGTGGTGCTGCTCGGAGCCGGCGCAGGCCTGGCGCTTCCGGCGGTCGTCGGACTGGCCATGTCGGGCGCCACACCCGGCGATTCGGGCCTCGCCTCCGGGCTGCTCAACACCACGCAGCAGGTCGGGGGTGCCCTCGGCGTCGCTGTACTGGCCACGCTGGCGAGTTCGCGCACGCAGAGCCTGCTCACCGATCGGAAGAGCACTCCTGCGGCCCTGACCGGTGGCTACCACCTGTCGTTCGGCGTCGCGACCGGGCTCCTCGTCGCCGGCTTCCTCATCGCGGCCGCCGTGCTGCGGTCGCCGACTGCCTCCTCGCAGCCGCAGTCGGCATCCGCCGACAAGTCGGCGGATGCCGAGGGTTCCGTACTTTCGCAGCACTAGCCCGGGGGGAATACCGCACCCTCGGAATAAGCGCACTGCCCCAGTATTCAGGGCGCCGTTAAGGCGTGAAATAGCAGGTCAAAGCGGGGAGTCGACGAGACGTCGGCTCCCCGCTTCCATGACGGCCCATCGCGCTCTGCGCGCAGGTCCTCGACCGCCGGCGGGTTCGCCATCAGGGGGACCCGGTGGGGGCGCCTTGCCGACGGATCGCTCACCGGCCGGTGCCGGACCCGGCGCTGACGATCGGTGGTGCGGTGGCCTCGTCGATGCCGTCGGCGGCCTGATGGGCGAGGGCGTCGTCGACCGCGTCGGCGTCGTGCAGGTAGGCGTGGTGAGCGGGCGGAATTCAGCGGTGCGCCACGGTCCCCAGCCGGCGCCGGGCGAACGCCACGACGCGGCGTAGCTGCGCCTGCTTCCACAGCACGAGCCCGGTGAGCCCGAGTGCGGGCATGACCAGCACGCGTAGCCACAGCAGCATGGGCTCGGCGAGGCCGACGATCCGAACCTGCAGGCCGCTCAGCAGAGTTCGTTCGCCGTGCTGCGTCAGGCCACGGCCGGCATGAGCGGGCGACCGGAGGAGCCGGCTGCGGCGCAGGAGTCAGAGGCATCGCAGGAGCTGGCGCTGCTGGCCTGGGCGGCCGCCCACGGCCTGGTCGCCCTCGTCCGTGACGGCGCCCTGCAGGCGATGACCGGGACCACCGCACAGGGCACCGCGCGGCTGGCCCATTCGCTGGTCGACCGTTTCACGAACGACATGCGACCCCCCGAACGCGCCGGCTAGACCCTGCCTGTACGAGGGCATCCGGCAATGCCCCAACCGCGCCGGCGTCATCACCGGCCGCCTGGCCGGCCACCCGCTCCGCGAAGCCCACCGCCACTGGTCAGCCCTGGACGGTCGGGCGGATGGTGATCTCGCCGATCTCGACGTCGTGGGGCTGTTCGATGGCGAAGGCGATGGCGCGGGCGACGGCTTCCGGCGCGATGGCGAGTTCGTCCATGGCGCGGCGGATCTGCTCGCGGTCGTGGGCGTTGTCGATGGAGCCGGCGAGTTCGGTGCGGACGTAGCCCGGCGACACCGCGGTCGTCCGCAGCACGCCGTCGGTCGACTCCTGCCGCAGTGCTTCCAGGAAGGTACGGACGGCGTTCTTGGTCGCGGCGTAGACCGCCTGGGTGGGGACGATCTTCAGGCCGGACGTCGACACCGTGGTCACCAGGTGGCCTTGGCCCTGACGGTGGAACACCGGCAGGGCGGCGGCGATGCCGTGGAGCACCCCGCGCAGGTTGACGTCGATCATCGCGGACCAGCCGTCGACGTCGAGGTCGGCCATGGGCCCGAGCTTGGCGATGCCGGCGTTGCCCACCAGCACGTCGAGCCGGCCGAACTCCGTCACGGCCCGGCCGACGAGCCGTTCGAGGTCCTCGGGGCGGGTGACGTCGGTGGCGCAGGCGACGGCACGTCCACCGCGGTCGCGGATGTCCTGGGCGAGCTCGTCGAGGCGCTGGGTCCGGCGCGCGCCGATGACGACGGCCGCGCCGTGCTCGGCGAGCAGGCGCGCCGTGGCCTCGCCGATGCCGCTGCTCGCTCCGGTGATGGCGACGACCTTGCCGCTGATGGCTGGCATGGGAGATCCCTCCAAAGTAAAGTGGACACGTGTCCGTATAGCCGTGAACGCTACCGGACACGTGTCCGGTTAGCCAGTCGCGGAGCAGAGGAACGATGGACTCAACCCGCCGCAGGGCCGACGCGGCCGACAATCGCGCACGGATCATCCGCGTCGCCCGAGAGGTCATCGCGAACGCGGACGAGGTGAAGCTCAACGCGATCGCCAAGCAGGCCGGGGTCGGCCAGGGCACCCTCTACCGCCACTTCCCGACCCGCGAGGACCTGCTCGCCGAGGTCTACCGGGAGGACGTCGACGAACTCGTGGCGGCGGCGCCGGCGCTGCTCGCCGAACACGAGCCGCTCATCGCGCTGGCCCGCTGGTTCGACCGGGTGATCGACTACGCGCAGGTCAAGCGCGGAGTGCTCGCCGCCGTCGAGGCGTCGGTGTGGCGGGACCTCTCCGCCCACAGTCTCGGCCCCATCGGCGACGCGCTGACCGTGCTCCTCGACGCCGGCAAGGCCGACGGGACCGTCCGCCCGGACGTCGACGCCCGCGACGTCATCCTCCTCATCGGCTACCTGACCCGCCTCGACCAGGCCGAGTGGGACACCCGCGCCCGGCATCTGCTCCACATCGTCCTCGACGGACTGCGCCGTCGCGAGTAGCCCGCCCACGCAGGGGGCGCTCGATAGCGCTTCGCCGGTAGGCGGGTCGACGTTCTGACGGGCTGACCTCGCTCGAATTTTCGAATCACCGAGCGGAATGCAGATACGGATCGATACTATGCGTACATGTTCAATCACGCTTCGCCCGGTCGTGTCGCATGAGTAGCCGTAAGCTTCCGCTGGCCGCCGGTCAGGTGGCCCGGACCGCGACCGCCCGCGCGATGCTGCGTGGCGGGGCGGACGAGAAGACCGGAGAGGCCCTGACGGCGCGGGTAATGGCCGAGCGGGTGGGCTGGGTTGCGGACCTGGTCGCCGGCATGGCCACCGGCCTGCTGGCCGAGCATTGGAACGCCGGTGACGCGGCGAGGCTGGCCGCAGGGGTGGATGATACGGGCCGCGCCTTGCCGTCAAATGCGTGGACGGCGTTACGCAGGTTGGGCTGGGCCGTGACCGTCCCGGGCGGGGTCAAGGTCAATGACCGGATCGTGCGGATGACTCAAGAACAGGCCGGGCGGACCCTGCGCGGGGCGCGGCATCGCGCCGAGGTGGTCGCCGGGATCCTGGCGACCTGGCCCGCCGATCCGGACAAGCGCACGGCGGCCGAGTGGGACGCCGTCCGTGAGGCGATCCCTGAGGGCGGGGCCCTGTCCGGTGGCGTGATCAAGGCGCGCACGCGGCAGATCACCGCCTTTCTCGACGCTCATGGGCGGCTTCCGGTTGATGTGTTCGACCTGGAGGATGCGCCGCGTGCGGCGCGGATGCTGGTGCTGGCCGCAGTGGACCGGCAGCAGGCCACCGTGGAGCGCGCCGAGGACGATGCGGCCAGGGTGTTGCTGCGGTTGCAGTTGCCGACCCGCCCTGATCCGCGTTCGTATGCCGACTGGTCCTGGGTGGCCTGTCCGCTCACGCTGCCGTCCACCGTCCCGCCGGATGCGGTGTTGCACCTGCCCACACTCCGCCTCACTACCGGGCCGCGTGGTGGCAGGGTGCACGCCGATGTGGCGTTCTCTAACCCCGTCCCGAAAGCCGAACGGAAGGATCACACGACGGCGCTAGGTGTGGACTGGGGCTTGAACACCCTGCTCAGTGCCGGGGCTTGTCGTTTGCGTCCCGATGGCATTATTACCGTGTTGGGGGCTGGGGCGATGTTCCGGGCCGGTGGGGTGATGGCCCGCCAGCACCGGCTGCGCCGCCACGGCGAACACCTGCACGCCAAATCCGACACCTATCAACGCCTCATCGGCGGCCAGGAGAACCATCACCTGGCCGCCAAACACGCCGTGCTGACGGTCGAACACCGGTATGTGGCCGAGCGCCGGTCGGGTCTGAACGACGCGCTGGCCTGGTCGGCCGCGCGGTGGGCGGTGGATCAGGCCATCGCCGTCGGCGCGAGTGTGATCTATGTGGAGGATCTGCGGTCGATGGAGGCTAAAGGCATGGGCCGCACCCTCAACACCCGCCTCTCCCAAGCGGTGCGGGGACAGGTCGTCGGCAACATGCGGCATCTGGCCGCCGAGGCAGGCATCGCCGTGGTCACCGTTCCGGCCCGAAACACCTCCAAGCACTGCCCGCAGTGTCTGCTGCCGCTGCGGCATTGCAAGGCACCGGACCGGCCCACCACACCCGGATGGAAGTGGGCGATCTGCCCCGACCCCGACTGTGGCTGGCAAGGCGACCGTGACCATGGCGCATGGCGGCGTATCGCCGCTCGCGGCCCGACCCACCAGCACAACACCATCGTTGATCGCGCCACCGGCCAGATGGCCATCGGCCGCGTCGTCGACACGCTCGAAGCGGGTGCGGTCATCACCGCGACCGCGCCTGCTCAGGCCAGCGGGGGTGACCGGTCCAAGACTGGGCCGACCCCGTGCCGATCTCCACGCCCCGTGCCCAGGCGACGCGGGGCACCCTCCACCCCCGACCTCTGCGGGCCGGCGGGTCAGCGTCCGGAGGGACACGCTCACACGGACCACACGCTGCCTCGCGCGGCCTGCCGGTACCAGGGCGTGCGCACCACCACCGTGCACACGATCAGCTCAACCACCCCCACCCGCCGGGACCGTCCACGGCACCGGCCCAAAGGAGCGGCACTGGGCGCAGGTTTCCACCTGCACGCCCACGCCACCCCACCACGGTGGATAGATCCCCTAGTCACAAATACCCAATATGACTACGGATCCCTGAGCTGATCAGAGACGCTGGCCTTCGTCCGGGTCTACGCTGGCCGCCTGGAGTCGGGCACCGCGGTACTCAACTCCGTCAAGGGCAGGAAGGAGCGGGCCGGTAAGCTCTACGCGCGCGTCACGCTCCTCGACGGCGCCTTCCACGAGCAGGACTCCTCCGAGCTCGCGTTCTGGCAGGCCGGCTTCCACGCGTTCAAGGAGGCCGCTGGCCAGGCCGCGCCGGTGCTCCTGGAGCCGGTCATGGCCGTCGAGGTCACCTACCTCGGGACGGGCGAGTTACTCGATGGAGTTCGACTCGTACGCCGAGGTCCCGCGTCACCTGGCCGAGGAGATCGGCGTACGCGCCTGACCGTGCGGGCGTTCCGCCGCCGTCCTGCGGCGGAACGCCCGGCGTTCCCGACGGCGTCGGGAACCTCAGCGAGGGTCGAAGTACACGGTCTCGCTGGTGGCGGGCTGGAAATCCCTGCCGCCGAGGTAGCGCGCCCGCCAGTACCCCGGGCGCGTCTCCTCCACGGTGGAGGAGAAACCGTTGACGGCCGATACGGTCGTCTTGCTGGTCCAGGTGGTCCCATCCGGCGAGAACTCGATGTGGATCTGAGCCTCAGCCGGTGACTCGGGCCCGGGGAAGTCGATGTTCCCCGTCAAGGTGACCGTTCCGGCCTGATCCCCCCGCTCGGCACCGAACTCGCGGATGGCCGACGGTTGTGCGACGATCACGTCGGCCGTCGTCGAGGCGTCCGCCATGAACGGATCCTGAGTCACATAGGTGACTGGAAGCTTGTCGGAGATGTACGGGACCAGTGTCGCCGAGTAACGGCCGTCGGCGTCGGTGGTCACCTGCTGACCCGGGTATTGCTTTCCGATGGTGAAGGTGGCCCCGGTCAGTGGCTGCCATCCGGTGGGGGACTTCCAGGTGGCCCGGCCGGAGATCGCGACTTGGCCGCCGGCGTTGACCCGGAGGGGATTGGCCGTCGCCGTCACCCGTACCGGAGATGGGTGCACGTCGACCACGAGGGTGTTGGTGTTGCCGGCGAGGTATCCGGGGAACTCGTTCGCGTACGGATAGTAGACGTAGAAGTCGGTCTTCCCCTTCAGCGAGCGAGAGTAGGAGAACCGGCCGTCGGCGTCGGTGTGCAACTGGCCGCCGTCGAGGTCGACGGGGTTGCCGATACGGTCGTAATCCGTCACGTTCAGCCACATCGGGGCGTTGGCGAACGGGGTGAGTTGGCGGGTGGCGGGTGAGCGGCTCATGAGCCGGCTGCGTATCGTGGCGTCTCGGTGCGCGTAGCTCACCGTCGATCGGTCGGCGACGAGCGGGTCGAATACCGTCTGCGCGTAATAACTGAGACTGCCGGCCGCGGTGGCCTGAGATCCGTCGGCGGTGGTGGCGTCCACGTTCACCGAGTAATAGCCCAGCGCGTCGAGCTTGAGCGTATCCCTCGTCGCCCAGACGCCGTCCTTGGCGGTACCGGAGCGCAGCACGAAGTCCTCGGTGGCGGCGACCTCCTGACCGTTCGACGGCGAGATGATGTGTGCCTTCAGGTGAGTGATGTCCTGTGCGGATGTCACGGAGACCTCGAGCGTTCCCAGGTCATTGGGGTCGCTGTTCGCCCAGTTCACGACCGGCTGGTCCGCGGCGAACGCGGTTCCCGTCGGCATGAGGATGAAAGGCGCGGTGAGGACGCTGAGCAGTACTATCCCGCTACGGCGCAAGAAGGCTCCTTGTTCGGTCATTATGATCATGGATGACCATAGTCTGGGATTTCATCTGTTTATCGGTTCTGTGCGCCATCTGGCCAATTCCGGAACGTTTGTCATCCATTGATCGTCGTCGTGCGTCTGTTCCCCGCAAGTGTGAGGTCGGCCGCATGTGGAAGAAGAGCTAGATTGCTGCTATCCGCGACAAATTGCGGGCGAATGCGCCTCTCTCCCTCGCGAGGGGGAGACGGATCACTGGTGGTTCACACCGCAGAGGGTCCTGTCCGATAGACGTCTCCGCGAGGCTCGCCAGGGTCACATCGGCTCGACGGGGAGTGCTCGGATGGTGCGGGAATCGGCGGGATCGCCGGAGGGCGTGGGCGCGCACTGGAGCGCCGCGCGCAGGATCGCCGGTTACGGCGCGGCGCTCAGCATGGGGTCCTACCTGGTCGTCAAGGTCATCTGGGTCGTCGCGGCGTTCATCGGCCGGGCCCCCGAGGGTTTCGGCACCGCCGACTGGGTGGCGCTGAACGCCGTCACCGTGGCGATGGCGACGACCGGGGTCGGACTCGGGCTGGCGCTGGCCCAGCGGTGGGGACGCCGACTGCCCGCCGCTCCGGTGGTCTTCTTCGCGTGGGTGGGCGCGGGCTTCCTCGTTCCCATGATCCCGTACATGGTGGCCGCGGGCGTCGTCGGCGCGTTCGGGGCCGACCTGGGCGGTGGGCAGGACGGGTCCGATCCGGCGCCGCAGTGGGAGACGGCGCTCATCACGATCGGGTTCGCGGGGATGGCCGTCGGGCTCGCGGTGGCCCTGCCGATCTATCTGCGGGAGCGGTGGCCGCGTGCCTTCCTCGGCCGGCTCGGGAGCGGCGAGGCCGGCGCGTCGTCACTCGTCATGGCCGCGCTCGCCGCGACCGCCGGGCTGGGCGTGCTCTGGTGTTTCTGGGGCGTGGGCGGGACGCTGGGTTTCGACCCGGCCCATCGCGACCATTGGGATCTCAACGGACGGCTGCTGAACGCGAGCTCGGGACTGTGGGCACTGCTGGGCGCCTGGAGCGTGTGGGCGCTCACCCGCGGGCGGCCCGCCGGGCTCCGGCGGTGGATTCCGACGACCCTGGCCTTCGCGGCGTCGGGCTCGCTCTTCGCGTGGAGCGGCTGGAAGCTGCCGATGGTGATCCTGCGGCCCGGGGGCTTCACGACCGCCGAGTACACCGGGGTGGCGGTCGCCGAACACGCTCTCGGCACCGCCGCCGGCCTGACGCTGCTGACGACGGTCCTGCGGATCGT
Source organism: Actinoallomurus acanthiterrae (assembly GCF_054775715.1). Classification (NCBI taxonomy): domain Bacteria; kingdom Bacillati; phylum Actinomycetota; class Actinomycetes; order Streptosporangiales; family Thermomonosporaceae; genus Actinoallomurus; species Actinoallomurus acanthiterrae. Next base: position 3,205,421 of record NZ_BAAHCO010000001.1, read on the forward strand.
ACGGAGGCAGGGCCCCGGGGGCGGCTGACCGCCCCCGGGACGGGTTCAGCCGTGAGAGGCGCAGGTCGTGGTGGTGGCGTGGGCGGGGTCGAGGGCGTTCTCGACCTCGTGCAGCACGACCGGGTCGAAGGCCATCGCGGCGTGCTCGGAGATGTCGACCGGGCAGAGGCTCTGGACGGTGACGTTGTGGACGCCGGAGCCGCTGAGGAACTGCGTGCCGTACGGCGTGACGACCTCGTCGTACTTGGTGGCGATGACGGTGTAGGAGACGCCCGGGACCGTGTCGCCGCCGGCGTTCAGCCTGGTCAGCAGGGCCGATCCGACCATCTGGTCGACGCAGGCCGGGCAGCCGGCGTTCAGGAGGTCGAGCGCCCCCGGGAAGGAGGACGCCAGGGCGGCGAGGCCGTCGAGGGTGGTCCCGTGGTTGGAGGGGGCCAGGCCGACGAGGGCGTGCACTTTGGCCGCGCCGCCGAGGAATCGCAGGTAGTAGCGCGGCATCATTCCGCCCTGCGAGTGCCCGACGATGTCGACCTGGGCGGAGCCCGTGGCCGCGAGGACGCCGGTGACGAACGTCGACAGCTGGGCCGCCGAGTCGGCCACCGGTGCGACGGCGCGAAGGACGGGGACACCGGAGACCTCGCCGTAGGTGAGGGCGAAGACGCAGTATCCGCGCGCGGCGAGGGCGGGGGCCGCGGTGAGCCAGTTGACGCTGCCGTTGGCGAAGGTGCCGTGGACAAGGACCACCGGGCGGGGATGGGCGGCGGTCGGCCGGCACGACCAGTCGTTCGCGCCGGGAACACCGGGGGCGGCGAGCGCCTTGGCCGCCTCGATGGGGGTGGCCGCGTGCGCGGGAGGGGACAGAACGGCGACGAGGGCGGTGGAGAGGGTCGCGGCGGCGGTGAGGAAGAGCGTACGGAGAGTGCGGGGGCGTGCGGGCACGGTTCCTCCCGGAAGCGTGGGGGAGCGCCAAAGTGAGTCAGGTCACGTAACTGATCACTTATGGGAGGAAGTTACCTGCGGGTTAACTATCTGACCAGGGCGTTACGAATAACGGTCAAGTAACGAATACCGGCCAGTATGCTGCGGGGCGCCGGAAGCCTCCGGCGCCCCGCAGCAACCGCTCGGGACCAGGCGTCAGCTCGGCGGTGCGGAGGGAATGTCCAGTGCGGTGCCGTACAGACGGCTCACCCGCAGCCGGATCACCAGCCGTTCGTCGGCCACCATCTGCTTCAGGAAGGCTGCCTGCTCCTCCGGATCCTCGAAAGGCGGAACCATGCCGAGCAGCTCCAGTCCCGTGGGGTCCCCGGGCGTGGTCGTGACGGGGGAGATCTCGGCCGTGCCCTCGGCGACGGCGAACGACCAGTGGTCCTCGCTGCTCACGTACAGCGCGCTCCGGGGATCCTTCCGCAGGTGCCGCACCTTCAGCCGGTCCGCCGTGGTGCTGATCCGGGCGATGCGCTCCCCGCCGTCCCACGAATACAAGACGGTCGAGAGATGGGGGTGGCCGCTGCTCTTGTTCGTCGCCAGCGCCCCGAACTGATGCTCGGCGAGAAACCGGACGAGGGCGTCGTCGGAGAGGGCGACGGGGGCGGGGCCGGAGCCGGGGGTGTCTTCGGTGGTGCTCATGGTCCGTGGTCCTCTGCTCAGTGGAGATGGATGCGGATTCAGTGGCCGGCGGCGGTGACGGCGGTCACTGGGGCGTCCACGGCCGGGACGTCGCCGGTAGTGGTCGTGCCGTGGCGCCGGAGCACCGTCAGGGCGAGGATGAAGGCGACGGCGAGCAGGCCCGCGCCGATGCCGAAGGCCAACTGGAATCCGCCGGTCAGTGCGGACGCCCGGTCGTGCCCGTGTGTCGCGAGCCGGGTGGTGTGCGCGGCCGCCAGCGTGGACAGCACCGCGACGCCGAGCGCGCCGCCGACCTGCTGCGTCGTGCTGAACAGCCCGGAGGCGACGCCCGCGTCGTCGGGACGCGCGCCCGACATGCCGAGGGCGGTCAGCGCCGAGATCGCCAGGCCGAACCCGCCGGCCAGCAGCATCGTCGGCAGCAGGTCGACGACGTAGTCGGCGTGCACGGGGAGCCGCGTCAGCAGCCCGATGCCGGCGACCAGCAGCGCCAGGCCGGTGAGCAGCACGGTCCGCTCGCCGAACCGCGCGATCAACCGCGCGGAGAGGAGAAGGGAGACGGCCGCGATCGTCCCGGCCGCCGGCAGCAGGGCGAGGCCGGTGGCGAGGGCGCCGTACCCCTGGACGTTCTGCAGGTACAGCGCGATGAGGATCTGGAACCCGAACAAGGCCGAGACCATCAGGACCTGGATGACGTTGGCGCCGGAGACGTTCCGCGACCGGAACATCCGCAGGGGCAGGAGAGGAGCGGCGGCGGTGGCCTGCCGGAGGACGAAGGCGGCCAGCAGGGCGACGGAGATCGCGCCGAGGACGAGCGTGGACGGAGCGGCCCAGCCGTGGTGACTCGTCTGGACGATCGTGTAGACGGTGAGCATCAGCCCCGCGGTGACCAGCAGGGCGCCGATGGCGTCGGCACCGGCGGCGAAGCCGAGGCCGCGGTCCCCGGGCAGGACCCGGATCGCCAGAAGGAGCGTCGCCACGCCGATCGGCAGGTTGATGAAGAAGATCCAGTGCCAGTTGATCGCCTCGGTGAGGACGCCGCCGAGGACCTGGCCGATCGAGGCGCCGGCGGCCCCGACGAAGCTGAACGCCCCGATCGCCGTACCGCGTTCGCGCGGCTCGGGGAACAGCGTGACGATCATCCCGAGGCTCACGGCGGAGGTCAGCGCGCCTCCGATCCCCTGGAGGAACCGGGCGGCGATGAGCATCTCCTGGCCGGTCGCGAGGCCGCACAGCAGCGACGCGGCCGTGAAGAGAACGAGGCCGGTGACGAACACCCGCTTGCGGCCGATCAGGTCGCCGAGCCGCCCGGCCAGCAGGAGAAGGCCGCCGAAGGCGATCATGTAGGCGTTGACGGTCCAGGTGAGGTTCGCGGGGGAGAAGCGCAGGTCCCGCTGGATGGCCGGCAGCGCGACCGTCACGATGCTGCCGTCCAAGATGATCATGAGCGTCCCGGCGCACAGCGCGACGAGCGCCGCCGTACGCGAGCGGACAGGGGAAGAGGGGTGCATGGTGTCTCCCGGTTCGTAGGCAACCGGATGAGACGCTAGCAGATAGTTTTGTTGTAGACCATCTTCTTTGGACTTACTTTCGCGCCTGACGGGTCCGCCGTACCGGCCGGTCGCACTCCACGGGGGTCGACAGGAGACCCTCGGCGAGCCGGGTCAGGGCGCTGACCAGCACGTCTCCCTCGCTCTCGGGGAGCGCCTCCAGGACCTCGCGGTGCACCCGGTCGGCGATGCGCGTCCCCTCGGCGACGATCCGCTCGCCCGCCTCGGTGACGGCGATGACCCGCGCGCGGCGGTCCCGGCTCGACGGCCGGCGCTCCGCCAGTCCGGCCTTCTCCAGCTCGTCCACGGTGACGACCATCGTCGTCTTGTCCAGGTCGGAGATCTCGGCCAGCTGGATCTGGGTGCGTTCCTCCTCCAGCGCGTGGAACAGCACGCAGTACGCCCGCGGGGTGATGCCGATCTCCTCGAAGGCGGCGCTCATCCGGGTCGTGAGCACGTGAGCGGTGTGCGTGAGCAGGTACGACATGTCCGGAACGGTGCGAGAAGGTGCGCTGGTCGTCATACCGCCAATCTAGCAAATGCGTAAGGTTGCAGATTATCTATCTCCTGCCGTAACCGGTCGGTCAGCGCATGGTGCGCGGACGGTCAGCGGTCGCGCCGAGGCTTCGGGCCATGGAAACCTCCTCTGCCGAGACCGTGGCCAAGGCCGGCCGCAAGGAGTGGATCGCACTCTGCGTGCTGCTGCTCCCGCTCCTCCTCGTCTCCATGGACGTGTCGGTGCTGTACTTCGCCGTCCCGTTCATCAGCCGGACCCTGCAGCCGACGAGCACCGAGCAACTGTGGATCTTCGACATCTACGGCTTCGTGCTCGCCGGGCTCCTCATCACGATGGGCTCGCTCGGCGACCGGATCGGCCGGCGGCGCCTCCTGCTGTTCGGAGCGCTCGGCTTCGGCCTCGCGTCCGTCGCCGCGGCGTACGCCCAGAGCGCCGGGATGCTCATCGCCGCCCGAGCCGTGCTCGGCGTCGGCGGCGCGACGCTGATGCCCTCGACGCTGGCGCTGATCCGCAACATGTTCCACGACGAGAAGCAGCGCGGCACCGCCGTCGCCATCTGGTCGGCCGCCACCACGGGCGGCATCGCGCTCGGCCCGGTCCTGAGCGGACTGCTGCTGAACCACTTCTGGTGGGGCTCGGTGTTCCTCATCAACACCCCGGCCATGGTGCTGCTCCTGGTCTTCGCCCCGCTCCTGGTGCCGGAGTTCAAGAACCCGGGGGCCGGCCGGTTCGACCTGGTGAGCTCGGTGCTGTCGCTGGGGGCCGTGCTGCCCGTGATCTACGGTGTAAAGGAGATCGCCGCCGACGGTGCCGACCTCCTGCGGGTGCTGAGCATCGCCGCCGGCCTCCTCGTCGGCGTCGTCTTCATCCGGCGTCAGGCCCGCCGCCCGGACCCCATGATCGACCTGGCGATGTTCCGCAACCGGGGCTTCAGCGGGTCGATCCTGACCAACCTCATCGCCATGTTCGCCCTGGTCGGCTTCGCGATCTTCACTACGCAGTACCTGCAGTCCGTGCTCGGCATGAGTCCCCTCACCGCGGCGCTGTGGAGCCTCGTGCCGTCGCTGGGCGTCGGGATCGCCGCGCCCCTGGCCACCCAGCTCGCCCGCCGGGTGAACCGGGCGTACGTCATCGGCGCCGGTTTCCTCATCGGCGCGCTGGGCTTCCTCGGTCTCACCCAGGCACGGGCGGACTCCTCCGTGCTGGTGGTCCTCGTGGGGGCCGCGGTGTACGCGATCGGCCTGGCCGTCGTGATGACCCTGGTCACCGACATGGTGCTGGGCGCCGCACCGCCCGAGCGCGCCGGGACGGCCTCGGCGCTGGTGGAGTGCGGCAGCGAGTTCGGCGGTGCCCTCGGCATGGCGGTCCTCGGCAGCGTCGGGACCGCGATCTACCGCCACGACGTCACCGGCGCGATACCCGCCGGCCTGCCGCACGACGCGGTGCACGCCGTACGGGAGACGCTGGGCGGTGCGCTCGCGGTGGCCTGGCTGCCGGGACGGCCCGGTGACGTGGTCCGGCGCGCCGCCCGTACGGCGTTCGTCGACGGCATGCACGCCGCCGCCGTCGCAGGTGCCGTCGTCATGGTGGCCGCCGCCGTCCTGACCGTCGCCGTCCTGCGCCGCGCCGAGATCGCCCAGCCGACCGGCCGGCCCGCGACACCGGACCCGGTCGGTCCCGAGCCGGCCGTCGGCCGCTGACCTCAGCGGGTGACGGGGTGCGTGGCGCCCGTCCCGGCCGACTCCCGGATGGCGTCGAGCAGCCGGTGCAGGCGCACTCCATGGTCGAAGCCCGCCACGCTCCGGCCTCCGTCGCGGATGTCGTCGGCGAGCGCCGCGTAGACCCGCGCGACGTTGCGGGCGGCCTCCGGGATCTCGGCCGGGAGGCTCCGGTGGCGCTCCGGCACGGGCAGGTCCTGGTACGGAGTGCCGACCTCCCGGGTGCCGCGCAGCCGGGGCTCGGAGATCTGGATCTGGGCGGTCTTCCAGTCGCCCGCCGCGACGACGGTCAGGTCGCCCTCGGTGCCGGCGATCTCCAGGACGGTGCGGTTGTCGCCCACTCGCGCGTCCTCCAGGTGGACCGAGGCCGTCGCCCCGCCGGTGAGGACGCCGTGCAGGAGCACCTGGTCCGGGCTGGTGGAGGTCACCGCGTCTCCGGTCTCGGCCACGGTGTAGCCCGTGCGCTGGACCGCGAGGGCGGCCGTGAGCCCGGCGAAGTCGCCGGCCATGTGCTCCAGGGCGTCGAGGGTGTGTCCTCCGACGACCTCGAGCAGGCCCGCGCCCTGAGCCTGGTCGAGCGTGTAGGCCGCCCAGGCGGGGATGTCGCCGGACGCGCCCTTGCCCCGGACGGCGTGGACGTGCGCGGACGTGACGCGGCCGACATACCCCTCCGCGATCAGCTCGCGAGCGTGGGAGATCGCCGGTGCGTACCTCGCCTGCAGCCCGATCGCGTCGTGCACGCCGGCGGCCCGGGCCGAGGTCGCGAGGTGCTCCGCCTCCTCGGTGGTCAGCCCGAGCGGCCACTCGCAGTAGACGTGCTTGCCCGCGGCCAGCGCCGCCCCGACCAGCTCGGCGTGGGCGGCCACCTTGACGGTCACGACGACCAGGTCGACCTCGGGGTGCTCGGCGAGCAGGCGGGCGTCGGTGAAGGCGTGCGGGGCGCCGAACGCGCGGGCGGCCGCCTCGGCGCTCTCGGGACGGCTCGTGCCGACGGCGGTGAGCTCGAACTCCGGCAGCGCGCGCAGCGCGGGGATGTGCGCGGTGGCGGCCCACCCGCGATCCGGGCTCGCGCCGACGACGCCCACGCGGATCCTGTCCATGGTCTACCTCCAAGGAATAAACGGACGGTGCGAGTCCGCTTAGTGCCCGGAGCGTACGCTAACCGGACGCGGCGCGTCCACTTGTTGCTAGAGTGAGCGCGTGAGCGGAACGAGTGCCGCGGTGGACCGGCTGCTGGCCGGCGACGCGGAGCGCCTGCCGAGGGCCGACGCGCGACGCAACGTGGAGCGGCTGGTAGACGCCGCCCGTACGGCGGTCGCGGAGGTGGGGGTCGACGTCACCGCCCACGAGATCGCGCGCCGGGCCGGCGTCGGCATCGGCACGTTCTACCGCCGCGTGCCCTCCCGCGAGGCGCTGCTGGAGGCCGTGCTGGCGGAGGTCCTCGACGAGATGATCGAGGTGGCCCACCGGGCGATGGCCGACCCCGACCCGTGGCACGGCCTCACCGAGTTCGCCACCGCGTACGTCCAGCTGCGCGCCGCGAGCTGCGGCCTGAACGAGGCGCTGGGTGGAGAGTGCGGTCTCACGCTGCCGCAGCTCGCCCCGCTGCGCGACCAGCTTCGCCTCCTCGTCGAGCACGCCCATGCGGCCGGCGTCCTGCGCCCGGACGTGCCCTGGGAGGACGTCGCCTTCGTGCTCGCCTCGGTGACCACCTCCACCCGCACGATCGGCCTGCGGGCCGGCGCGGACCAGTGGCGGCGCAACCTGCGGATCGTCCTCGACGGCCTCCAAGCCGCACCCGGCCCATGAGCCAGGAATCCATGCCGCACCCGGCCGATGAACCGGGAATCCACGCCGCGCGGTTGACGAGACAGGAATCCGCGCCGGGGCCGCGCGGTTGATGACCACCGGGATCGCGCATCGGGGCGCGGCCCGGCGGTAACGGTCAGGGCAGGTGGGCCAGGATGCACGGTGAGTACAAGGTGCCGGGCGGCAAGCTCGTGGTCGTCGACTTCGACGTCGAGGACGCACGGCTGCGGAACGCCCGGGTCAGCGGCGACTTCTTCCTCGAGCCGGACGAGGCCCTTGACGCGATCAACGACGCTCTCACCGGGCTGCCGGTCCACCTGGAGGCGCGGGACATCGCCGCCCGCGTCGACGCGCGGCTGCCCGCCGGGACCACGATGTTCGGGTTCACCGCGGAAGCCGTCGGGATCGCCGTACGCCGGGCGCTGACGGACGCGACCGACTGGCGCGACCACGACTGGCGGCTGATCCACGAGGAGCCGCAGGACCCGGCGCTGCACATGGCCCTCGACGAGGTGCTCACCGAGGAGGTGGCGGCCGGGCGCCGCCCGCCGACGCTGCGGGTCTGGGAGTGGGCGGCCCCGGCGGTGGTGATCGGCAGCTTCCAGTCGCTGCGCAACGAGGTGGACGCCGACGCCGCGCGGCGGCACGGCGTGACCGTCGTCCGCCGGATCAGCGGCGGCGGGGCGATGTTCATCGAGCCCGGCAACACGATCACCTACTCGCTGTACGCCCCCGACGCGCTCGTCCAGGGCATGACCTTCGCCGACAGCTACGCCTTCCTCGACGACTGGGTGCTGGGCGCGCTCGGCGAGCTCGGCATCAGGGCGTGGTACCAGCCGCTCAACGACATCACCTCCGACCAGGGGAAGATCGCCGGAGCGGCGCAGAAGAGGCTCAGCGCGGGTGCGGTGCTGCACCACGTGACCATGTCGTACGACATCGACGCGGACAAGATGCTGCAGGTGCTGCGGATCGGCCGGGAGAAGCTGTCGGACAAGGGCATCGCCAGCGCGAAGAAGCGCGTCGACCCGCTGCGGCGCCAGACCGGGCTGCCACGATCGGAGATCATCGACCGGATGATCGGACACTTCGGCGGCCGGTACGGCCTGACCGAGGACCGGCTCACCGCCGATGAGCTGCGCGCGGCCGAGAAGAAGGTGGCCGAGAAGTTCGGCACCGTGGAGTGGACGGCCCGCGTTCCCTGACCCGTGCCGGGGGTCCGTGAGACGCGGGCCCGCGTACTTCGGTTGGATAGGTCATGAAGGGGCACCCGCTCAAGAGTGCTCGGCTGGATCCGATGAAGGGGAGACAAGGATGTCCGACCGTGTTCGGGTGGATCAGACGGAGCAGTGGCGGGCGCTGCGGCAGCACCAACGGGAGCTCGGCGAGCCGCCACTGCGCGAGCTGTTCGCGACCGACCCCGACCGGGGCCGCCGATACGCGATGGAGGTCGGCGACCTCTACATCGACTACTCACGGCATCTGATCACCGACGAGACGCTCCGCCTGCTGCGCGACCTGGCCGAGGCCCGGAAGGTCGCCGAGCTGCGCGACGCGATGTTCCGCGGCGAGAAGATCAACGTGACCGAGGGCCGCGCGGTGCTGCACCTCGCGCTGCGCTCCCCGCGCGACGCGAGCATCGAGGTGGACGGCGAGAACGTCGTCCCGGCCGTGCACGCCGTGCTGGACAAGATGGCCGCCTTCGCCGAGCGGGTCAGGTCGGGGGAGTGGAAGGGCTACACCGGCAAGCCGATCCGCACGGTCGTCAACATCGGCATCGGCGGCTCGGACCTCGGCCCGAAGATGGCGTACGAGGGCCTGAAGCCGTTCACCGACCGGTCGATCCAGGCCCGCTTCGTGTCGAACGTCGACGGCGCCGACCTGCACGAGAACATCCGCGACCTCGACCCGGCCGAGACGCTGTTCATCGTGTCCTCCAAGACCTTCACGACGGTCGAGACCATCACGAACGCCACGTCGGCGCGCCGGTGGCTGCTGTCCGAGCTGGGCGACGACTCGGCCGTGGCGCACCACTTCGTGGCGGTGTCCACCAACGCCGAGCAGGTCGCCAAGTTCGGCATCGACACGGCCAACATGTTCGAGTTCTGGGACTGGGTGGGCGGCCGCTACTCCGTCGACTCGGCCATCGGCCTGTCCCTGATGATCGCCGTCGGGCCGGAGGGGTTCCGTGAGTTCCTCGACGGCTTCCACCTGATCGATGAGCACTTCCGTACGGCGCCGCCGGAGCGCAACGTGCCCCTGCTGCTGGGCCTGCTCGGCATCTGGTACAACGACTTCCACGGCGCGCAGACCCACGCGGTGCTGCCGTACAGCCACTACCTGTCCCGGTTCACCGACTACCTGCAGCAGCTCGACATGGAGTCCAACGGCAAGTCGGTGACCCGCGAAGGCGAGCCGGTGAGCTGGGAGACCGGCCCGATCGTGTGGGGCACACCGGGCACGAACGGCCAGCACGCCTACTACCAGCTGCTGCACCAGGGCACGAAGCTCGTACCGGCCGACCTCATCGGGTTCGCCCGGCCGGTGGAGGAGCTCGGCGAGCTCGCCGACCAGCACGACCTGCTGATCGCGAACCTCTTCGCGCAGGGACAGGCGCTGGCCTTCGGCAAGACCGCCGAGGAGGTCGCCGCGGAGGGCATCCCCGCCGCGCAGGTGCCGCACCGTACGTTCCCCGGCAACCGGCCGACGACGACCATCCTGGCCGAGTCACTGACCCCGTCGGTGCTGGGTCAGCTGATCGCGCTGTACGAGCAGAAGGTGTTCGTCCAGGGCGCGATCTGGGACATCAACTCCTATGACCAGTGGGGCGTGGAGCTCGGCAAGGCGCTCGCCAAGCGACTGGAGCCGCAGCTGACCGCCGCCACGGCGGACACGTCCGACCTGGACGGCTCGACGGCCGCCCTGGTCGAGCGCTACCGCACACTCCGGGGACGCTGAAGGGGCAAGCCCCCGGCCGGGTCAGGATCCCTTCGCGGACGGTCCCTTGCGTGACCTCGCTCGGGACGTGCCCTTCGGAGGCGTGCCCTCGGCCGGGGGCTCCTCTTCCGGCTTGGGCCCGGCGACGCGTACGTCGCGGGACGTGCCCATCGTGCCGCGCTTCTGTCGTCCGGACGTCGTGCCGCCGCCGGTCTCCTCGGTGCCCTGCGGGGCATCGGAGGGGTCCGGCGCGTCCGGGCCCGCCGCGTCCGGTGCGTCCGGCGCGGCTGCGGCCTTCCGTCCACCCGAGCGAGAGGCGCCGCCGCGTCCGCTCGGCGCGGGGGCGGCGTCCGGCGCGGCGGGGGAGGGAGAGGTGGGGGAGGGCGAGGTGGCCGCTTTCCGGCGGATGCCTCGCCGGCCGGGAGCGGCCGAGGTGTCCGGCGTGCCCTGGGCACCCGACTTGCCGGGGGAGGTGGCACCGGGTGCCGAGGGCTCCGGGATCTCGTCCGGGCGTGACCGGCGGCGGTGTCCCGGGCGACGGCTGTTCCCGCCCCACAGGCGGTGGTCCAGGGTGAGCCTGCCGCCGGCGCCCGCCGCGAACAGCAGGGACGCCAGTCCGAGGACGAGGACCAGCTCGAAGCCGTTCCGGGGCGTGCCCTTGTCGACGACGAAGACTCCGTGCGTGGCGTGGACGAACACGAAGGCCCCCGCCATGTCCAGGAAGAGCAGCACGCCCGCCACCGGCAGCGCGACGCCGAGGATCAGGGCCGTTCCCCCGAGCAGTTCGACGAAGGTCGCGTAGACGGCCGCCGCCGTCGGCGCGGGGACGCCCATGGCGTCGAAGTTGTGGCCGGTCTGGTCGACGCCGACCTGGATCTTCTGCCAGCCGTGGGCGAGGAACACGAGGCCGACGCCGCATCGGGCGAGCAGGGCGGCGACGTCGTACACCGGCCGGCCGCGCGGCGCTGCGGGTCTCTCTTCGTGCTCTTCCGTCCAGAAGGCGCTCATGTCCTCGGGCGAGGTTTTCATCCTGAGATGATCGGCGGAAACGGAATCGTCGTCCACCGGGTTCCGCGGCCCGTTGCTTGATCGTGAGTACGGGGAAGGCGAACATCCCGCTGTCCTGTGCCGGTTTGACAGCATGCACTCGGTTTCAAAAAAATGTTACGCCTGTTGCCTGTGGGAAGGTTTCGTCATGAATCCGGCGGTCCTCGTTCTGCTGGCGTTGATCCTGCTCGCGCTGATCGCCGTGATCGTGGTCTTGATCATTGTGGTGGGTCGGCGCGGCGGTGACGCGCGGCCCGCGCCGGCTCCCGCGCCGCGCGATCCGTTCGGCCAGGAGGACCAGCCCGGTGGCGACCCCCGGGCGCTGAAGGCGGGCGACATGGTCGACTACCTGGGCGCACGGTACTTCGTGCGCGGGTCGATCCGGCTGCGCGAGGGCGGCTTCACCTGGAGCGAGCATCTCCTGGACGGTGACGGCGCCGACGGCGTCAAGGTCTGGCTCTCGGTCGAGGAGGACCCCGACCTGGAGGTCGTCTGGTGGACCGGGCGCGACGCCGGACTGCGGCCCGACGGGCGGGCCCTCACGCTGGACGGCGTCGAGTACCGCCGCGACGAGCACGGCACGGCGGCGTACACCACCGAGGGCACCACCGGCCTCGGCGCCTCCGGTCGCGTCGAGTACGTCGACTTCGAAGGCCCTGGCGGCAGATACCTTTCCTTCGAACGCTGGGACGGCGGCGCCTGGGAGATGAGCACCGGCGAGTCGGCGCCCGCCGGCACCCTCACGATCTATCCGGGCGGCTGAGCGATGCTCGCCGACCTCGACGTCCCGTACACCGACACCGGGGCGCACATGCTGTCGTTCGCGCTGGGCCTGGGGCCGCAGGACGCGCTCGCCGTCCTCCCGGTGGAGCGCGGCGGCCTGCGGGTCGAGCTCCGGCTGCTCGGCGCCTCCCACCAGGTGCTGGCCGGGCCGGTCAGCGAGACGGTGGCGTGCCTGGAGAGTCATGGTGCGCTGCCCGGCCGCGTGCGCCGGGCCCTGCCGTCCTGGTCGTACGAGTTCGCCGCCGAAGTCGTGGCCCATGAGGGCGACGCGGCGTTCGCGCGGGCCGTGGAGGGGCTGCGCGCCCGCCTGTCCGGCCGCGACGACGCCCTGACGGGGACCTTCCCCGGCTCCCCGTACGCCGTCACCGCGCTGGCGGTGGAGTCCGAGCCGGGCGGCGTCGCCTGGCGGACCTGGCACGCCTACCCGCAGACCGAGGAGGTCGTGATGACGCGCAGCCGGCTGGTGAGCACGCGATGAGGCTGGTGAGAACCCCGTGAAGTACGCCGCGATCGCCGGGGGCGTGGTGGTCGCCGTCATCGCCACGCTCATCGGGGTCGCCCACTTCTCCACCAACCCGCAGAAGTGGGCCGCCAAGCGGTACACCAAGGTCGGCTACCACCGGTACCACTCGCCGAAACCGCCGTCCCTGGTCGCCGCCGAGGTCACCCGCAAGTTCCGTCCGATCGACCGGCTCACCGACAGCGCCGGCACGTACCTGCAGTACAGCAAGTGGGTGGTCGGCGTGCTGCCGAGCGGCGCCGGGACCGACATCACCGTCGACGGGCCGTCGGACGGCTACAGCCGCTACGCCTCCCACGTCGGCGGGCACTGGCAGCGTCCGGGGAGCAACGGCTGGAGCCGGCACGGCGGGGCGTCCTTCCGTGGCGGCGGCTCGGGATCGGGCAAGTGAGGAGCATCTGATGCATGACATCCTGCGCGAGATCGGAGCCACCGTGGCCTACGGCCTGGTCGGCATCGGGCTGATGGCGCTGAGCTACCTGGCAGTGGAGCTGACCACACCGGGACGGCTGTCCCGCCAGATCTGGGAGGACCGCAACCGCGGCGCCGCGCTGCTGCTGTCGATCCGGCTGCTCGGGGTCGGCGCGATCGTGACCGTCGCGATCGCCACCAGCGACGACAGCCTGGGCGCCGGGCTGGCCGACACGGTGGTCTTCGGCGTGCTCGGCGTGCTGCTGACGACGCTCGCGTTCTACCTGCTCGACATGGTCACCCCCGGCCGGCTCGGTGCGATCATCGTCGACGGGACGACCATCCATCCGGCCGGCTGGGTGGTCGCCGCGGCGGACCTGGCCGTCTCGGGCGTGATCTGCGGCGCGGTGTCCTGATGCCCGTCCGCGCCGCCCGGGCCCTGGTGTTCGCGGCGGTGTTCGTCTGCGCCGCCTGCGGACTGGTGTACGAACTGGCCCTGGTCGCGCTGGGCAGCTACCTGATGGGCGACTCGGTCACCCAGGCGTCCATCGTCCTGTCGGACATGGTCTTCGCCATGGGCGTCGGCGCGCTGGCCACCAAGCCGCTGCGGCGGCGGGCCGTCGAGGCGTTCGCCGTGGTCGAGGGCCTGCTGGCGTTGCTGGGCGGGTTGTCGGTGCTCGGGCTGTACGCGGCGTTCGCCTGGCTCGACCTCTACGTTCCCGCGCTGATCGCGGTGGCGTTCGCGCTCGGCGCGCTCATCGGGGCCGAGATCCCGCTGCTGATGGTCCTGCTGCAGCGGATCCGGCGGCAGGACGCCGGCAGCGCGGTCGCCGAGCTGTCCGCCGCCGACTACATCGGCGCGCTGATCGGCGGGCTGGCGTTCCCGTTCGTGCTGCTGCCGGTGTTCGGGCAGATCAAGGGGGCGTTGCTGGTCGGGGCGGTCAACGTGGTGGCGGGCACGGCCGTGGTGCTGTGGCTGTTCCGCCGGGAGGTGGGGCGCCTGGCGCGGGGGCTGCTGTGCGGCGCGATGGTCGTGGTCCTCGCCGTGCTCGGGACGACGTACGCCCTCGCCGACCGGTTCGAAGTGACCGCACGGCAGGCGCTGTACCGGGACCCGATCGTCGTGTCGGAGCGGACGCCGTACCAGGAGATCGTGCTGACGCGGAAGGTGGCGCTGTCGGGCCGGCCCGACCTGCGGCTCTTCCTGAACGGCGACCTGCAGTTCTCCTCCGTGGACGAGTACCGTTACCACGAGTCGCTCGTGCACCCGCTGATGGCCGGGCCGCACGGCCGGGTGCTGATCCTCGGCGGTGGCGACGGCCTCGCCCTGCGCGAGGTGCTGCGGTACCCCGACGTACGGTCGGCCACCCTGGTCGAGCTCGACCCGGCGATGCTCAAGCTGGCCAGGACCGACGGGAACCTGAGCGCGCTCAACCGCCATTCGTTCGCGGACCCGCGCGTCCGTACGGTCACCTCCGACGCCTTCTCCTGGCTGCGCCACGACACCGAGAAGTTCGACGCGGTCATCGTCGACATGCCCGACCCGGACGCCGTCTCCACCGCCAAGCTGTACTCGCAGGAGTTCTACGGGATGGTCCGGCGCACCCTGGCGCCCGGAGGCCGGGTGGTCGTCCAGTCGACCTCGCCGTTCTTCGCCGCCAAGTCGTTCTGGTGCATTGCCAAGACCATCCAGGCCGCCGGATTCGGGATCCGCCCGTACCACGTGGACGTGCCGAGCTTCGGCGACTGGGGGTTCGTGCTCGCCGCCCCGGAAGCGGCGCCCCGGCTGGCGCTCTCCCCGGCGGCGCCGTCGCTGCGGTTCCTCGACGACGCGACGTTGCAGGCCGCCGGCAACTTCGCCAAGGACCTGCGCCGCGACGACGTGAAGGTCAACACACTGATGGACCCGGTGCTGGTGCGGTACGAGGACGAGGGCTGGCGCGACTATTGACGCGCTCGCGGCCGTACGGCTGCCATGATGGCCCCCATGCGTCAGGACGAGGGCATGCTCACGGACGGGCCGGTCGAGGGGGAGGGACCCGGCGAGACGGGTCCGGATAACGGCGTCGAACAGCGGCCGGTCGCGGCCGGCGGGGAGACGGGTCCGGATTACCGCATCGAGCAGCGGCTGATCGAGGCCGGGGCCACGCGGGTCGCCGGGGTCGACGAGGTCGGGCGTGGCGCCTGGGCCGGGCCGGTCGTCGTGTGTGCGGCCGTCACGGACCTGAGCACGCCGCCCGCCGGGCTCACCGACTCCAAGATGCTCACCGCCCGCCGCCGCGAGCGGATCGCCGGGGAACTGCGGGGCTGGGTGTCCGCGTACGCCTTCGGCGCGGCGAGCCCCGAGGAGATCGACGAGGCCGGGATGACGGAGGCGCTGCGCCGCGCGGCCGTACGAGCCCTGGAGGCGCTGCCGGACCGCCCCGACGCGATCATCCTCGACGGCAAGCACGACTACCTCGGCGGGGGCCGTACGTGGCCGGTGCGCACCGAGGTCAAGGCCGATCTGCGGTCGGTGACGGTGGCGGCCGCCTCCGTCCTGGCCAAGGTGCACCGCGACACGCTGATGGCCGAGCTGGGGCATGAGGAGTACGGCTTCGCCGCCAACGCCGGGTACCCGTCACCGGTCCACCAGGAGGCGCTGCGCCGGCTGGGCCCGACGCCGCACCACCGGCTGTCCTGGTCCTACCTCGACGACCTGCCGCAGTGGCGGCACCTCAAGAAGCACCGCCCGGACATCGAGGGCCAGCTCTCGCTGATCTGACGCGTCAGCGAGGAGCGCTCGTGGTCCCGCGTACCACGAGCCGTGGCGTCAGGACGACGTCACGTCGCTCCGTCCGGCCGCCGTCCAGCCGTTCGACCATGGCCTCCACGGCGTACCGCGCCTGGTTCTGCGGCTCCTGGCTGACGGTGGTGAGGTTCACGTGGGCGAGTCGCGACAGCGGGCTGTCGTCGTATCCCGCGATGGACATCACCTTGGGCACGTGCACGCCGCCGCGGGCGAGGCTGTCGAGCAGCCCGACGGCGGATCGGTCGTTCACGGCGACCACGGCGGTGGGCAGTTCGGGTCCGTCGAGCAGCGTACGGGCGGCGGCCATCCCCGCTTCCTCGGTGTAGTCGCCGGTGATGATCTGCAGGTGCTCGTCCAGGCCGTTGCGGTGCATGGCCTTCCGGTAGCCGCGGCGGCGGTCCGAGGCGATCGTGCCGGCGCCTCCGTCGAGGTGGGCGATCGCACGGTGGCCCAGCTCGGCGAGGTGGTCGACCACCTGGCCCACGCCCTGGTCGTCGGCGGTCCGCACCGCGTCCAGCTCCGGTGACGCGATGCGGCGCCCCACCACGACCACCGGCAGTTGCCCGCCGAGGGCGGCCAGGCCCGGGGACGGAAGCTCGGCGCCGATCAGGACGAGCCCCTCACAGCGGAACTCCAGGAGGGTGTCGATGGCCCTGCGCTCGTCGTGGGTGCGGGTGACGGTGCTCAAGGCGAGCTCGTAGCCGAACTCGTCGGCCGCCGCCTGGAGGTCTTCGACCAGCTCGGCGTGGAAGGTGTTGCTCAGGGTCATCGTGACACCGAGCAGGTGGGTGCGGCGGCGCGCGAGCAGGCTGGCCGTCCGGTTGTGGCGGTAGCCCAGCTGGGCGGCCGCCTCCAGCACGCGGGCCCGAGTCTGGGCGCTCGCCCCCGGCGCGTTGCGGAACACCAGTGAGACCAGAGCCTTGGACACTCCGGCCTTGGCGGCCACGTCCCGCATCGTCGGCCGCCTGGCCGACCCCGCCGCGGTGGCGGGGACCTGTGGGTCGCCGGATCCTGTCGCGTCCAGCTTCTCTCCTCACCGAATCACATTCATTGCGGTACGGGCCCGAGAGTATCACGCCAGGCCGTGAAAGCGTCTTTACCTAGACCGGTCTATATCCATCCTTGACGCATCGCCTAGACCGGTCTAGTTTCTTGCACTCAAGAGGCAGTGACCTGCATCACTATCGAATGTTTCCGCATGTCAGGCTGGATGTAGTGAACCGTGCTGTGGCGGACCGGCCGCGAGCACACCGGGAGCGAGAGGAGCGATCGTGAAATCGTCGATTGGGGTCGCGGTGATCGGAGCCGGTATGGCGGGCCGCGCCCACGCGCAGGGGTACCGGTCGGCGTCGACCGTGTTCGGCGCGGGCCTGCCCGACGTCCGGCTGGTGGCCATCGCCGACATCAACGAGGACCTCGGCGCCGACGCCGCGCGCCGGTACGGATACGAGCGCGCGGAGAAGGGCTGGGAGGCGATCGCCGCGGCGCCGGACATCGACGCCGTCAGCGTCGTCGTCGCCAACACGCTGCACCGCGAGATCGTCGAGGCGCTGCTGGCGGCGGGCAAGCACGTGCTGTGCGAGAAGCCGCTCGCACCGAGCGTCGCGGACGCGCGGGCGATGGTCGAGGCCGCCGAGAAGGCCGACCGGGTCGCCGCCGTCGGGTTCAGCTTCCGCCGATCCCCGGCGGTCGGCGCGATCCGCGCGCAGGTCGAGGCCGGGGCGCTCGGACGCCCCCTGCACTTCAACGGACATTACTGGTGCGACTACGGGTGCGACCCGAACGCGCCGATGAGCTGGCGTTACAAGGGCGGGCCCGGATCGGGGATCCTCGCCGACGTCGGCAGCCACCTCATCGACGTGGGCGAATTCCTCTGCGGACCGGTGGAGTCCGTGAACGGCACCGTGCTGTCCACGGTGATACCCGACCGCCCGGTTCCGCTCGGCGTCGCGATCGGTCACGCGGGCGGCGTGGAGTTGAGCGACCGGCGCGAACCGGTGGAGAACGAGGACGTGGCCACGTTCACCGCGACGTTCGCGGGCGGCGCCGTCGGCACCTTCTCGATGTCCCGGGTGGCCCACGGGCTGCCGAACGCGCTGGGTTTCGAGCTCTTCTGCGCCGACGGGATGGCCGCGTTCGACGTGTCCCGCCCGGCCGAGTTCACCCTGTCCGACCGGGCCGCGGCCGGGCCTGTCGACGGCCACCGCAGGGTGCTGGCCGGCCCCGACCACCCGTACATCGCCGGAGGGCTGGCCATGGACTTCCCCGGCGTGGCCCACGGGATCAACGACTTCTTCACCTACCAGGCGCGCGCCTTCCTGGAGCAGATCGCCGGAGTGGACGGGCTGCCGCCCTGCGCCGACTTCGCCACGGGCCTGCACAACCTGGAGCTGCTCGACGCCGTCGTCCGGGCCACCGGCCCGGACGGCGGTGCCCTCCCGGGCTGAGATCTCGACCCACCGACCGAAACCGATCCGGCAGGCCCGACCGTGCGCCTGCCGCCACGACCGACATGGAGGCGAGCACCATGAAGCTGGGTGCCTACACCGCGTGCCTGGACGACCTGCCGCTGCCACAGGCCCTGAAGGTCCTGCGTGAGCTCAAGCTGACCGGCGCCGAGATCAACGCGGGGGGATTCCGTCCCACACCCCATCTCCCGGTCGCGAAGCTCCGCGAGAGCGCGGCGGCGCGGGACGACTACCTGGGACTGTTCGAGGACGCCGGTATCACACTGACCGGCCTGAACGTCAACGGCAACCCGTTGCACCCCGACCCCGAGGTCGGCCCCCGGCACGCCGACGACCTGCGTGAGGCGATCACCACCGCCGGGCTGCTCGGCGTCGACCGGGTCGTGGCGATGTCGGGTCAGCCCGCCGCGCACCCCGGCGGCACCGCCCCGTCCTGGGTCGTCATCCCCTGGGACAGCGCCTACCTCGACGTGCTGGAGTACCAGTGGCGCGAGGTGGCGATCCCGTTCTGGACCGAGATCGACGCCCTGGCGAGGGACGCCGGGGTCAAGGTCTGCATCGAGATGCACCCGCACAACCTGGTGTTCAACCCGGCGACGCTGGAACGGCTGGTCGCCGAGGCCGGCGCCACCCACGTCGGTGCCGAGATGGACCCCAGCCACCTGTTCTGGCAGGGCATCGACCCCATCGCGGCCGTCGAGAGCCTCGGCCCGCTCGTGTTCCACGCCGCTGCGAAGGACACGCGCATCAACGAGAACTGCCGCGTCAACGGCGTGCTCGACGACCGTTTCCAGCGGATTCCCGCCGAGGAGAAGCCGCTCGGGATCGGCGGCCGCTACACGGTGACCCGGTGGCCGGCCGAGCCGTCATGGGAGTTCGTCGCCGTCGGACGCGGCCACGACCAGGACTTCTGGAGCCGGTTCCTGCGTGCGCTGCACGCCGTCGATCCGGACATGGCGGTCAACATCGAGCACGAGGACGAGGAGTTCGGCCAGGTCGAGGGGCTTCGCCTGTCGGCCGAGGCCCTGACCGCCGCCGCCGAGGCCGCCGGGCTGTGACCCGGCAGGTCCACCTACTCAGAACCCACCCCATGCGTCAACGGCCGGGACGGTCAGGAAAGGCAGGAAGGACGATGAGAGGACCGACAAGGATCCGAGCGGGCAGCCGGATCCTGGGCACCGCGCTCGCCGCGGCGCTGGCCCTGTCCGCGTGCAGCAGCACCGGCGGCAAGAAGGCGGAACAGCAGGCGACGCAGGTGGCGGCGGGCAAGGCCACCACCCCGCGCTTGAAGATCACCATGGTCACGCACGCGCCGTCCGGCGACACCTTCTGGGACATCATCCAGAAGGGCGCGCGGGCCGCCGCCGCCAAGGACAACGTGCAGTTCCAGTACAGCAACGATGTCGATCCGGGCAAGCAGGCCACCCTCGTCCAGAACGCCATCGACAGCAAGGTCGACGGCATCGCGGTGACCCTGCCGAACCCGCCCGCGCTGATCCCCGTTATCAAGAAGGCCGTGGCCGCCGGGATCCCCGTCGTGGCGTTCAACGCCGGGGTGGACGACTGGCAGAAGTCCGGCGCGCTGATGTTCTTCGGCCAGGACGAGACCAATTCCGGCGAGGCCGCCGGCAAGCGGCTGACCGCCGAGGGCGCCAAGAAGGTCCTGTGCGTCGTGCAGGAGCAGGGACAGGTCCAGCTGGAGGCCCGGTGCGCGGGCGTGCAGAAGGGTTTCTCCGGAACGACCGAGAAGCTGTACGTGACCGGCACCAACATGCCGTCGGTGCGGTCGACGATCGCCGCCAAGCTCAAGCAGGACAAGTCCATCGACCACGTGATCACCCTGGGGGCGCCGATCGCCCTCGCCGCCGTGCAGTCGGTCAAGGACAGCGGCAGCCCGGCCAAGGTGGTCACCTTCGACACCAACCCGGCGCTGGTCCAGGCGCTGCAGAACAAGACCGTCCAGTGGGCGATCGACCAGCAGCCCTACCTGCAGGGCTATGAGGCGATCGACTCGCTGTGGCTGTACAAGACCAACGGCAACGTGATCGGCGGCGGCCAGACCACGCTCACCGGCCCGTCCTTCATCGACCAGAGCAACCTCGCGCAGGTCGCCAAGTACGCGTCCGCAGGCACTCGATAAATCCACCACCCCCATGCCTCGGAGGTGTTCCCCATGACCGACACGCTCGACGTCGGCGTCCGGCCGCCGGCGCGCGACGAGCGCTTCACCGAGAAGTCCCTGGCGGCCCGGCTGCTGGCCCGTCCCGAGGTCGGCGCGCTGATCGGCGCGCTGGCCGTCTACGTCCTGTTCTTCGCGGTCGCCGAGCCGTTCCGCGGGCTGGACTCCCTGGCGACGATCCTGTACGCCAGCTCCACGATCGGCATCCCGGCCGTGGGGGTCAGCCTGCTGATGATCGGCGGCGAGTTCGACCTGTCCGCCGGCGTCACGGTGACCAGCGCGGCCCTGCTCGCGTCGATGGTCGGTTTCCAGCTGACCGCGAACCTATGGGTCGGGATCTTCGTCTCGCTCCTGGTCGCGCTGGCGGTCGGCGCCATCAACGGCTACCTGGTCATGCGGACCGGCATCCCCAGTTTCCTGGTGACGCTGGGATCGTTCCTGATGCTCCAGGGACTGAACCTGGCCCTGACGAAGCTCATCACCGGCAACGTCGCCAGCCCGAACATCTCCGACATGAGCGGCTTCGCGTCGGCGCAGAAGGTCTTCGCCTCCGAGTGGGACATCGGCGCGCTGTCGATCCGGATCTCGGTGCTGTGGTGGCTGGTGTTCGTCGCCATCGCCACCTGGGTCCTGCTGCGCACCCGGGTCGGCAACTGGATCTTCGCGGTCGGCGGGGCCGCGACCAGCGCGCGGGCCGTCGGCGTCCCGGTGCGCGGGGTGAAGATCGGGCTGTTCATGACCGTGTCGGCGCTGGCCTGGTTCACCGGCATGAACCTGCTGTTCTCGTTCAACACCGTGCAGTCGGGCGAGGGCGTCGGCAACGAGTTCCTGTACATCATCGCGGCGGTCATCGGCGGCTGCCTGCTCACCGGCGGGTACGGCTCGGCGGTCGGCGCCGCGATCGGCGCGTTCATCTTCGGGATGACCACCCAAGGCATCGTGTACGCCGGGTGGAACCCCGACTGGTTCAAGTTCTTCCTCGGCGGGATGCTGCTCGGCGCGACCCTCCTCAACCTCTGGGTCCGTCGCAGGGCGGAGGTCACGAAATGACCGGCGACACCGATACGACCGTCAGGGCGCCGTTGGTGCGCCTGACGGACTGCGAGAAGTACTACGGGAACATCGTCGCCCTCAAGGACGTGTCCCTGGAGGTCGGAGCCGGGGAGGTCACCTGCGTCCTGGGCGACAACGGCGCCGGCAAGTCCACCCTCATCAAGATCATCGCGGGCATGCACCGGCACGACGCGGGCACCTACGAGATCGAGGGCGAGCCGGTACGGCTCGGCTCCCCGCGTGAGGCGCTGGACCGCGGCATCGCGACCGTGTACCAGGACCTGGCCGTCGTGCCGCTGATGCCGGTCTGGCGCAACTTCTTCCTCGGCTCGGAGGTGCGCAGGGGATTCGGGCCTCTGAGCCGCATGGACATCGGCTTCATGCGGAAGACCGCCAAGACCGAACTGGCCAACATGGGCATCGACCTGCGCGACGTCGACCAGCCGATCGGGACGCTGTCCGGCGGCGAGCGCCAGTGCGTGGCGATCGCGCGGGCGGTCTACTTCGGCGCGAAGGTCCTGATCCTGGACGAGCCGACGGCCGCACTCGGCGTCAAACAGGCCGGCGTCGTGCTCCGCTACATCGTGCGTGCCAAGGAACGCGGGCTCGGCGTCATCTTCATCACCCACAACCCGCACCACGCCTACCCGGTCGGCGACCGGTTCCTCCTGCTCAACCGCGGCCGCAGCCTCGGCTACCACGCCAAGGGGGAGATCACCCGGGAGGAGCTCACCGGGCTCATGGCCGGCGGCGCCGAACTCGAACAGCTCAGCCACGAACTCGCGGGCGGCGTCGACGGGCGACTCCGCCACGTCGCCGAAGAGCTCGAACAGCAGGCCGCGGCGGCGACGCTCCCGGCGGCATCGCCCGCCGAGAAGGAGAAGCAGAAGTGAAGATCGCCCTCGACCCCTACATGCTCCGGCACGTACCCCTCACCGAACTCCCCTCGGTGGTCGCCGAGCTCGGCTACGAGTACATCGAGCTGTCGCCGCGCGAGGACTTCCTGCCCTTCTACCTGCACCCACGGGCCGACAAGGCCACCATCACCGGCTTCAAGAAGGCCCTGGACTCGGAAGGGGTCCAGGTCTCCTCGGTGCTACCGCTGTACGAGTGGGCCAGCCCGGTCGAGGAGGACCGCCAGGCGGCCGTCCGCTACTGGAAACGCGCCATCGAGGTCACCGTGGACCTGGGCTGTCAGGTGATGAACTCCGAGTTCAACGGGCGGGTGGTGGCGCCGGCCGACAGCGAGCGGCAGTTCTGGCGGTCGCTGGAGGAGCTCCTGCCGATCTTCGAACGGGAGGGGCTGGAGCTTCGCCTGGAGCCCCACCCCTATGACTTCGTGGAGGACGGGCACGCGGCCGTCGATCTGGTCAGGGGCATCGACAAGGACTTCGTCTCGTTCCTCTACTGCGCCCCGCACACCTTCCACCAGGGAGGCGACATCGCCGGAGTCATGCGGCACGCCGGATCCCTCCTGACGCACCTGCACATCGCCGACTCCCTCGACCACCGCGCGTCGTCCGGAAACCGCTACATCGTCAACCCGCCGAGCCTGGCCGGCCAGATCCGCGTCCACCAGCACCTGGACATCGGCCAGGGCGAGGTCGACTGGGACGTCTTCTTCAAGACCCTCGCCGAGCAGGGCTTCGACGGCGTCGCCACGGTCTGCGTCTTCGCCTGGGAGGAACGCGCCCGCGAGTCGGCCATCGACAACCGCGAGCAGATCCAGGAGTACGTCGCCAAGTACGCGAAGGAGAGCGAGGCCTGATCACCGTCTGCGGCCGTACGGTCCGGATGCGGGCCGCGGTCACAGCCGGGCGGTCGGTCCGTATGGCCCGCGGTCACAGCCAGCCGTTGTGGCGGGCGGCCCGTACGGCCTCGATGCGGTTGCGGGCGCCGGTCTTGCCGATCGCCGCGGACAGGTAGTTGCGGACCGTGCTCTCGGACAGGTGCAGACGCCCGGCGATGTCGGCGATGGTGGACCCGTCCGCGGCGGCGGACAGCACGTCGCACTCGCGCTGGGTCAGCGGGCTGGGGCCCGCGCTCAGCGCGGCGGTGGCCAGCTCGGGGTCGACCACGCGTTCGCCCGCGAGGACCCGGCGGATCGCCGCCGACAGGTCCTCGACCGGTCCGTCCTTGACCAGGAAGCCGCTCGCGCCCGCCTCCATCGCACGCCGCAGGTAGCCCGGCCGGCCGAACGTCGTGACGATGAGGATCTTGCAGTTCGGCAGCTCGGCGTGCAGGTCGGCGGCGGCGTCGAGACCGCTGCGCCCCGGCATCTCGATGTCGAGGACGGCGACGTCGGGCCGCAGCTCCAGCGCCGCCGGGACGATCTGATCGCCGGCGGACACCTGGCCGACGACCTCGAAGTCGTCCTCGAGGTTCAGGAGCAGGGCCAGCGCACCGCGCATCATGCCCTGGTCCTCCGCGAGCAGCACCTTGATCAAGAAATACTCTCCTTCAGAGGCAGCGTGATCGTGAGTCGGTAGCCGCCCCCGTCGGCCGGACCGGCCTCGAGCCGGCCCTCCGCGCCGCTGATCCGCTCGACGAGTCCGCGAAGGCCGTTGCCCTCGGACGTATCGGACGGCGCCGGCGCTCCGCGTCCGTCGTCCCGGACGGTCAGGACGGCGGTGCCGCCCTGCCGGACCACCGAGATCTCGCAGGTCTCCGCGCCACTGTGCCGGATGACGTTGGTGACGCCCTCGCGTACGGCCCAGCCGAGCAGGGCGTCGGCCTCCTCCGGCAGAGGGGTGCGCTCCTGCCGGACCGTCGCCGTGATGCCGGCGTCCCGCAGGGCGGTACGGGCGCCGTCGATCTCGGCGGCCAGCCCGCGGCCGCGGTAGCCGGACACGGCGAGGCGCACCTGCCGGAGCGCGTCGCGGCCGATCTCCTCGATGTCGGCGGCCTGGCTCGCGGCCAGCTCCGCGTCGCGTGGGGCGAGCTTGCGGGCCGCCTGCGCCTTGACCACCATCACCGACAGAGTGTGCCCGAGCAGGTCGTGCAGGTCGCGGGCGAAACGCAGGCGCTCTTCGGAGACCGCCGTCCTGGCCAGTTCCTCGCGGGCCTCCCGTAGTTCCTTGACCGCGCTGAACAGCCGCAGGAGCGTGGCGATGACCAAGCCGGAGACGAAGGTCCCGTACCAGGTGCCGAAGGCGTCGCCGGCCGACGCGCCCCGGGCCCAGGCCAGGAGTCCCGCGACGACGGACAGCGGTGTGACGATCACGACCGGCCAGGGGCGACGGCCCCACGGGAGCACCACTCCGCAGCCCAGGGCCAGCGTGGGCATCAGCTCGTTCATCCCGTGCCCGAACCAGCCGGCCAGGACGAAGGCGTCCAGCCCGGCGGCCACGAGAAGCGCGACCGCGAGCCGGTCGCCCTGGCCTCGGCGGTAGCCGTACCAGATGGCCGTGACCAGCAGTCCGGTGTATATCGCCAGGAGTGACCCGGATGCCCAGACGGGCCGGGCGTGGCCGCGGACCACGTAGTCGAACGCGTCGTAGCCGATCAGGAGCCAGGGATACGTCCCGAACGGGCCTGGACTGTCGTCGACGTGGTCGGCGATCTTCGTCTGGGGCTCGGTGGTGGTGTCGGAGGAGTCGGGCTCGGGGGATTTCCCGGCCGCTTCGGCCTCCGCCGGATCCCGTCCGGCCTTCATCCGCCAGCTCACGCGCGCCCCGCCCCCTCGCCGCGCGGGACTCGTCCGCCCGCGGTCCCACACTCTAAGGCGAGGGTCGACGATGCGTGCAGATGCACCCGTCCCGGTGTCCGGCGGGACAAATGTCGTGGAACGCATGGGGTCGGGTTCGTTACCGCAGCGTACGTCTCAGCGGCTTGGGCCGAGAGACCTAGGCGGCCGGTGGCCGGTTGGGCCCGGAGACCCTTTTCCGGCCCGCGACGCCCTCGCCATAGTCGACCCGCCCGATGCCGCGCGTGCTCATCGCCGCGCGTTTCCCTCATAAATGATCAAGGGTCACCATGTATCGCAAAATCGCCCTCGTCGCCGTGGCGGGCATTGCCGCCGCAGGCCTCTCCGCGTCCCCGGCCGCCGCGGCCAAAGCCGCCTGCAAGTCGAGCTACTGCGCGTACGAGATCCAGACGTTCTTCTGGGAGAAGACGGAGAGCAAGGACACCAAGTACGCGACGGCGAAGTTCATCACGCGTCGCGCGGGGAAGGTCAAGGTCGATCTGGACTACAAGCACCGCAATCACGCCGTCGGCGTACGGCTCGTCACCTGCGGGGCGAAGAAGGCGCTCACCGGCTGGCGGCAGCTCAACGGCTACACCGGCCACTACTTCACCTTCGACAAGAGCGTGAAGAAGGGCACCTGCTTCCGGGTCCAGGCGGGGCGCTCGGACGCCGGGACGATCAACGGCACCCTCCAGCTTCCCTGAGCGATCTCCAGTCCACTCCGTAAGATCATGATCAACGTCTGGAGCGGCGGGCGGGAAAACTGATAAACCCGTTCGTGTGAACTGGATGCGAGCCCATCTCGACCGTGTCGAGCGGCACAACGCCGAGGCGCTGAATCGCGCCCGCGGCCTGGTCCTCGACACGGTCGCCAAGGACGGCCTGCTCTACCTCGGCGGGTCGGGTCATTCGCTCGGGATGGTCCTCGAGGGCTTTTTCCGCGCCGGGGGACTGGCGTGCGTGTACCCGCTGTACCGGCCGGAGATCTCCCCGCTGCACGGAGCCTGGCCCGCCACGCAGGCCGAACGCCGGTCCGGCATGGCCGCTCCGGTCCTGGAGGCCGCGGCGCCCCGGCGGGGCGACCTGGTGATGATCTTCTCCAACAGCGGCTCGAACCCCTACCCGGTCGAGCTGGCGATGGCGGCGAAGTCGTACGGCCTGCCGGTCATCGCGGTGGCGTCCGGCCCGTCGATGGAGATCGCCCCGGCGCGGGCGGGGGTGAAGCTCGACAAGATCGCGGACCTGGTGCTCGACACCCTGGCGCCGCCCGGTGACGTGTCCCATCCCCCCGACGCCCCGCGTACGGCGGCGCTGTCGTCGTTGTGCTCCGTTTACCTGTGGAATCTCCTCCTCGCCCGGATGGCCGAACGCGCCGAATTGCCGCTGTGGGTGAGTGCCAACGTTCCTGGGGGAGATGAACGCAATGCGGAACTGCTGGCGCGCTACTCGGAACGCGTGCCCGTACTAAGAACGTCGGTTATGGGGTAAGGACCTGACCTACCTGGAGGTGGCGTCATGGACAAGACGGTCAAGGCGTTGCTGTCGGAGGCCGGGCGAACCTTCGCCGAAGAGGCCGGGATCGAGCTGAAGGACACGCCGGCCGCGTTGTTCAAGCTTCTCGTCCTCGCCAACCTGCTGAGCACCCGGATCAGCGCGGACATCGCGGTCGCCGCGGCCCGGGAGCTGTTCGAGGCGGGCGGCGGGACGGCGCGCGGCATGGCGAAGCTCACCTGGCAGCAGCGCGTCGACGCGCTCGGCCGGGCGCACTACGTTCGATACGACGAGAGCACCTCCAGCCGTCTCGGGGACATGGCCGAGCGGGTCCTCGAGGCGTACGACGGTGATCTGCGGAAGCTGCCGCTCAGGGCCGAGCGCGACATCGGCCACGCGAAGGAGCTGCTGGAGGAGTTCCCCGGCATCGGCCCGGTGGGCGCGGACATCTTCTGCCGTGAGGCGCAGGCCGTATGGCCGTGGCTGCGCCCGTACTTCGACGATCTGACGGTGAAGGGGGCCGAGCGCGTCGGCCTGCCGACCGATCCCAAGCGCCTGGCCGACCTGGTCAAGGAGCGCGACCTGGCGCCGCTGACGGCCGCCCTCGTCCGCGTCGCCAAGGACAAGAAGCTCGCCGACCAGGTCGCGAAAGGCTAGGGGTGGGGCATCGGCATCCGGCCGGGATCTGCCGCCCGGCCGGCCGGTCGGCGTCGGCCGGGGAGCGTGTGTCAGGGGCGTCGCCACTGTCCGATAACGGTCTTGATAGGGACGCGCCACGCAATGGGATCTGCCATTCGGTGCCCAAGCTGCGCTATACACGTCCTCAGGCATGAGGGAGAGCGATGCGACCGTTCGGCAGATCCCGATCGCGCCCTCCGGTGGCGCGTGATCTGTTCGAACGTGCCCGCTGGCGGTATTTCCGGGTTCAGCCGGGTTTGCGGAGACTGACGTTTCTGCTGTTGGTGGTGGGGTCGGCGGCGGTCGCGATCGTCGCGGGCCTGCCCTTGCTCACCACCGTCGTCTTCACGGCCACGCTGCTTCTCGTCGTCGACTTCACCCTGCGCTCGCCGAGCGGCATGGCCACCGCCTTCGTCGTCGCCTGCTGGCTCGCGGCCGTGATCCCGCTCAGCCACCTCTACCCGGCCGGCGGGCACGAGGCCGTCTTCCTCGGAGCGCTGGCACTGCCGGTCGCCTTCCTCGCGCACCGCGTCCACGCGTACGCGCCGTGGCGCACCGCGGCCGTGTCCCTCGGCCTGGCCGGGATCGTGGCCGCCGCGCTCGCCAACCCGCTGCCCCGGCTGAACGCCGCGCCCGCGTGGGCGGCGGCGCTGGCCGTCCTCGGGTACCGCTGGTGGCAGGCGCGCCGCATCGTCCCCGCCGAGGCGTACGACACCGGCTGGGCCCAGGAGGACTACGCCGAGGAGGACGAGTACGCCCCGCAGAGCCAGAGCCAGAGCCAGAGCCGCGCGGAGCACGCCCAGGCCCGTACGGCCGACGACGTTCCGGACATCTCGGTCGACGAGGCGTTCGCCGAGCTGGAGGCCATGATCGGCCTGGAGCCGGTGAAGCGGCAGGTGCGTTCGATCGCCGCCTCGATCGAGGCCGCCCGGATGCGCGCCGCGGCGGGCTTCCCCACCGAGAAGCCGATGCGGCACTTCGTGTTCGTCGGGCCGTCCGGCACCGGCAAGACGACCGTCGCCCGAGCCGTCGCGCGGATCTTCTACGCCTTCGGGCTCCTGCCGACCCCGCAGGTCGTCGAGGTGCAGCGCGCCGACCTGGTGGGGGAGTACCTCGGCGCCACCGCGATCAAGACCAACGAGGTCGTGGACCGCTCCCTCGGCGGCGTCCTGTTCGTCGACGAGGCGTACTCCCTGGTCAACACCGGCGACGGCCAGCCCGACCGCTTCGGCAGTGAGGCCGTCCAGACGCTCCTCAAACGCGCCGAGGACGACCGCGACAACCTTGTGATCATCCTGGCGGGCTACGAGGAGGAGATGGAGGGCTTCCTCGCTTCCAACCCGGGCCTGGCGTCCCGGTTCGGGACGCGCGTGAAGTTCCCCGCATATCAGCCCGCGGAGCTGCTGGAGATCGCCGAGTACCACACCGGGCTGCGCGGCGACCGCCTCGGCCCGGACGCCGGGCCGTGCCTGCGGCTGAAGTTCGAGGAGGTCTCGCGGCGCGGCGTCATCGACGAGCTGGGCAACGGCCGCTTCGTGCGCTCCCTCGTCGAGTCCGCCGCCCGCGCCCGCGACGTCCGGGTCGTCCACGCCCGGGCCGAGCCCACGCCGGACGAACTCGTCACCATCGGCGCCGTCGACGTCGAGGTCGCCTTCGCCGAGCTCACCGAGCGCTACCGCGGCTACGCCGAGACGCCGACCCTCGAGGAGGCGCTCGCCGACCTGGACGCGATGACCGGCCTGGAGCCGGTGAAACGGCAGGTCCGCGCGATCGCCGCGCAGCTACAGGTCGCGCAGCTGCGTGAGGAGCAGGGCCTGCGCACCCACCCGCCGATGCGGCACTTCGTCTTCGCCGGCCCTCCCGGCACCGGCAAGACGACCGTCGCGCGCGTCCTCGGCCGCGTCTTCGCCGCGCTCGGCCTGCTGGCCCGGCCCGAGGTCGTCGAGACCCAGCGCGCCGACCTCGTCGGCGAACACCTCGGATCGACGGCGATCAAGACCAACAAGGTGATCGACTCCGCGCTCGGCGGGGTGCTGTTCATCGACGAGGCCTACTCCCTGATCAACCCCGGGTACGCCGGCGGCGACGCGTTCGGCGCCGAGGCCGTGCAGACCCTGCTGAAACGCGCCGAGGACGACCGGGAGCGCCTGGTGGTCATCCTCGCGGGCTACGACGAGGACATGGACCGGTTCCTGCGTTCCAACCCGGGCCTGGCGTCCCGGTTCGCCGAACGCGTCGCGTTTCCCTCCTACGGCCCCGACGAACTGCTGGAGATCGCCCTCGAACTGGCCGCGAAGGGCGGCGACAACTGGGAAGAGGGCGCACTGGACGACCTGGCGGGCATCTTCCAGCGCGTCTGCGGCCTCGGCCGGATCGACGAGCTCGGCAACGGCCGCTTCGTGCGCTCGGTCTACGAGAAGGCCTGTGGCTTCCGCGACCTGCGCGTCGCCGAACTCGGCGCGGACGCCACCACCGCCGACCTGACCACCCTCATGACCGACGACGTCCGCTCCGCCTACACCGAGCTGGCCCGCCGCCACTGACCGCCGCCGAGGACACCACGTCCGCCTGGGATGGCGTAAACGCGTTTCGGGAGTACCGCGTCCATCTTGCGTGACCGCCCCACACGACGAACCCGCACCGCCCGCACCGGCCTCCGATGTGAGAGAAGGTGAGATGGGCGATGGCGAGCGACGGCCGACGCGGTACTGGTCGGCTCCGCTCGCCGGATCCATCCCGCAGGCCCCGGCCGAGCCGCTTCCCCCGATTCCGGAAGAACGCGGCACCGTCCGGAAAATCGGGCGGTACGTCGGGGCGGTCATCCTCGTGTTCACGGTGCTCGCCACCGCCGGCGCGGTGATGCGGGGCTGGAAGAACGCTGGACCAACGCACACGATCACGGTCCCGGACTCGGTCGGTCAGTACGACCGCCTGACCGGAAACGTCGCGGACCGCGTCATCGCGAGGATGCGGGCTGCGGCGGCGAGCAACACCGGCGAGAGTGCGCGCGCCGACCAGGCGGCCATCGCCATCTACGACAAGAACCACAAGCCCGACCAACGGCTGATCTTCATTGGGTTCAGCGCGGACGCCGATCCGGATATGCGTCGAGAGCTGCGAGCCCATTCCGCCTCGCACGAGGCCGATGAGCTCTTCCGCGGTGAAGGCCACTTCTCGAACGAACAGGACATCGAGCCGGGGCGCTTCGGCGGTGTCCTGCGCTGCGGTACCGGAGACGCCGGCTCCCCCTTCTCGTCGATGTGCGTCTGGGTCGACGGCTCCACCGCCGGAATGCTCCTGGCCATGAAGACCGTCGCCAACGATCTGGCGGGTACCACGTTCGGCTTCCGGAACGCCGCCGAACACTGACGCGCGGGATTCGGACGACCGAGGCCGAACCGGCGCGCCGTACCGGCCGGGGGCGCCCGGGCCGTCCACGGCGGCCAGGCCGGTTCGTCGGCATCAGCCGTCGGTGAGGAGGCCCGGGCCGCCGAGTGTCGGTCCGGCGCTCTAGGGTGCCGTTCGTGGAGACGGTGACGTGGGGGCAGGTGCTGGCCTGGCGGCTGCGGCGGCAGTTCCTCGATCCGGCCGGCGGCGGCGACCCGGTCGAGGTGGTGCGGCGGCTCGCCGGCGTGCAGGCGCAGGTGGCCTCGGCCGCCGAGCTGGCGATCGCGGTACGGCAGGCGGAGCCCCGACCCGGCGCGGTGACGGAGGCTCTCGCCGACCGCAGGCTGGTCAAGACCTGGGCCATGCGCGGCACCCTGCACCTCCTGCCCGCCGACGAGGCCGCCGCCTACCTCACCGTGTCCGGCGCCCACCGCAACTGGGAGCGGGCGAGCTGGCAGAAGACGTTCGGCGCCACCCCCGCCGACCTGGAGGCCATCGCGGCGGCCGCGACCGACGCGCTGTCCGGCGGCACGGCCCTCACGCGTGAGGAGCTCACCGCCGAGATCGTCGACCGTACGGGCTCGGGCCACCTCGCCGACGTGCTCGGGTCCGGCTGGGGCACCCTCCTCAAGCCGCTGGCCTGGTGGAAGGTCCTGTGCTTCGGCCCGCCGCGGGGCAACCGGGTCACCTTCGTCAGCGCCGCCTGGCTGCCGGAGACACCCGACCCGGCGGCCACCGTGGTCCGGGCGTTCCTGGGCGCGCACGGTCCCACGACGCCGGCGCTGTTCGACAAGGTGTGGCTGAGCCGAGGCGCCACCCGCAAGGCCCTCCTCAAGAGCTGGTTCACCGAGGCGGTCGAGGTCACCGAGGTCGATGTCGAGGGCGAGCGGCGCGTCATGCTCGCCGAGCACGTCGCCGAGCTGGCCGCCACCCCGCCGAGCACGGGCGTCCGGCTCCTCGGCGCCTTCGACGCGTACGTCCTGGGCGCGGGCACGGGCGCCACCGAGATCATCCCCGCCGAGCACCGTGCCGCCGTGAGCCGCAGCGGCGGCTGGATCTCCCCGGTCGTGCTGCGCGGCGGCCGCGTCGCGGGCGTGTGGGACGACGAGCGGACCACGCTCTGGGAGGACGTCCCGCAGGAGGCGATCGCCGCCGCGCGGGCGCGCCTCGCCCGGATCTCTCCGGGCTTGTCCTCACCCGCCTGACCGCCCCTCGTACGACCGCCGTTACGGTGGACTTACAGCCCGGTAGTGAACACGTAACGTGCCCGCCGCACGATGCGAGGAAGCGACCTCGGGTGGTGAGCAGGTATGAGTCCTGGATCTCTCATCCGGTTCCGTGACATCCACGGATACTGGCGGGCCTTCCGCATGGTCGGCAGCGGGCCTCCGCTGCTGCTGATCCATGGCATCGGCGACAACTCCGGCACCTGGCTCGACGTCATCCCGCGCCTGGCGGAGAACCACACCGTCATCGCGCCCGACCTGCTCGGCCACGGCGAGTCCGCCAAACCGCGCGCCGACTACGGCATCGCCGCGTACGCCTGCGGCATGCGCGACCTGCTCAGCGTTCTCGACGTCGACCGCGTCTCGGTGATCGGCCATTCGCTCGGGGGCGGCATCGCCATGCAGTTCGCCTACCAGTTCCCCGAACGCTGCGAACGCCTCGTACTCGTCGCCAGCGGCGGCATCGGCCGCGAGGTCCATCCGATCCTCCGCGCTGCGGCGGCACCCGGCGCCGAGGTCGGCCTGGCGCTGGCGACGTCCGCCCCGGCGCGCACCGCCGTACGGCTCGCCGCCCCCGTCCTGCGCCTCACCGGCGGCCTGTTCCTCGGCACGGATTTCGACTACATGCTCCGGCGTTACCGGGGACTGCGCTCGACGACCGCCCGCCAGGCGTTCCTGCGCACCCTCCGGGCCGGCGTTGACGTGCGCGGCCAGGTCATCACCATGCTGGACCGCTGCTACCTCGCCGAGGGCATGCCCATCCTCATCGTCTGGGGCGCGGAGGACCACGTGATCCCCGTACGCCACGCGCGGATCGCCCACGCCGCCATGCCCGGCAGCAGCCTGGAGGTGTTCGCCCGGTCCGGGCACTTCCCGCACCATGACGAACCGGAGCGTTTCGTCGCCAGCGTGGAGCGATTCCTGGACAGCACCGAACCGGCACTGCACGACCCCGCGAAGTGGCGGCGGCTCCTGCGCGCCGGCCGCGCCACGGACCGGAGGAAGCCGAAGGAGGTCGCCCCGCACGTGTCGAGCGGAGCCTGACCTACGGCCCGCGCGACGCGCCTGTCAGGCGGCCTGCTCGGGCACCACCATGACACGGGCCCGGCGCGACCGTACGTCCCAGCCGGCCATCGCCGCCATGACCAGCAGCGCCAGGAACGCCAGCGTCAGCGGGTCGACCAGCTTCGAGACAGGCACGAGCACGGCGAGCGCCGCCAGCGTCAGCACACGCGCGGTCGTGAAGTGACCCCACACCGCCCGCTTGAACAGCGCGTGCCCCGCCACGAACAGCGCCGGACCGCCGAGCACCACCGCCGCCGTACCGCCGGCGACGTGCCCGTGCGGGTGCGCGACGATCAGTTCGTCGGCGACGGCGCTCACGATGATCCCCGCGACCATCGGCAGGTGGATGAAGGTGTACGCGGACCGGCCGAGGCGGCCCGGATCCTCCGAGGCCGCGATGCGCTCCGCCGCGGCCTCCGCGCTCCGATCGAAGTAGATCCACCACATCGCCACGCTGCCGAGGAAGCCGACCGTGAAGGCGGCGCCCGCGGCCATCCCCGCACCGTGCAGGTCACTGAACGTGCTGCCCGTGACCAGCACCGACTCGCCCAGCGCGATGATCACGAACAGCTGGCAGCGCTCCGCCATGTGCCCGCCGTCGATATTCCAGTCCGACGTCCTCGAACGCCCCAGCCCCGGGAACGTGTAGCCGTGCCAGGGCGCGGCGTACTCCAGTGCCAGCGCCCCCACCCAGGCCACGACCTGGGCCGGATGGTCGGCGAAGGCACCGCCGATCCAGAGCACGGCCGTGGTCAGCTTCCAGGCCAGGATGCGCACGAAGTTCTTGGCCAGCTCGTCCCGCCGGGTCATGAAGGTCACGAAGGCCGTCCGTCCGGCCTGACAGGCGACGTAGGCGAGGGCGAACCACAGGGCCCGGCTCTCGAACGCCTTGGGGATCGCGACCGCCATCAGCATCCCGGCGAGCATGGTCCCGGTCAGCGTCATCCGTACGGCGGGATGGTCTGGATTGAGCCAGTTGGTCGTCCAGCACGTGTACATCCACGCCCACCAGACGGCCAGCAGCAGCACCAACGTCTCACCGGCGCCGCTCACGGTGAGATCCTTCAGCAGCCGGTGGGACAGTTGCGTCACCGCGAAGACGAAGACCAGGTCGAAGAACAGCTCGAAGAACGTCACGCGCGTCGCCCCGTCACCGCGGGAGCGCAGCAGCCCCGCCGGGGTCCCATGCTCCATGCGCCGAAGATTACGGCAGCGCGGACCTGCGCAGGGATTCGAGACGATCACGAAGCTCGTACGCTGTCGCACCCGTCACGTACGCCTCTCTCCCTCGCACGGCGACCCAGACGGACGCGAACGGATCGAACAGCGCCACCCATCCCGGGAACTCCCGGCGAAGCCGATCCAGCCACCCCCACCGCGTCTCCCAGACCGGATCCGGCGCCCGGCCGAACCCGACGTGATCGACCCGCGTCACCGGCCCCGGGGAGTCACCGGTTGCCGAGGACATGGGTGATCTCCTGAGCAGCCCGGCCCGTCTCCTGGGCGGGACAGATCGGATCGCCCCAGGAGTAGAAGAACCACAGCGCGTCGCCGTCGACCCGGTAGCGATCGATCCGGATCTTCTCGCAGAGAACGGGCGCGTGCCGGTTCCCGACCCGCACGTACGGCATGCCGCCGCGCGGCGTCTCGACCGTGGCGGTGAAGCCGGCGGCGTCCAGCCAGTCCCGCAGTTCGTGCAGATGGCGGGCGACCGCCCCGCCCGTCGTCTCTCGGCCCATCCACGACCTCCTGGAATTCGATCGGTTTCCCGCTCCAGACTGTCGTCGCACGGCTACGCTCGGCTATATCTGCAGCTCTCCAACCCCCCATGGAGACCACGTGGACATCGATCCGTCGGCCTCGGCCGCCGAGCAGTACGCCTACCGGCTGCGCCTCCACCGCGAGCGCGCCGAGCTCACCCAGGACGACGTGGGCCGGGAATGCATCATCAGCGGCAAGATGATCGGCCACTTCGAGAACTGCCGCCGCATCCCCACCTTGGACGTGTCGAAGGAGCTCGACCGCCTCTTCGACCTGGACAGGTACTTCGAAGAGCTCCACCCACACGTCGTACGAGAGACCGCGCTGACTCCCGCCTTCACCAGCTACGCAGAGCAGGAACAGCTGGCGGATTCCCTGCGCATCTACCAACCACTGTTGGTCCCCGGCCTACTGCAGAAGGAGGCGTACGCCAGAGAGGTGCTACGCGCCAGGCAGAAGGACGACCGGCTGGCGCGAGACGTCGCGCTCCGGCTGGGCCGCCAGGACATCCTGGACCGTGACGATCCGCCGTTCCTGGTGATCCTGATGAAGGAGTCCGTGCTGCGTGAGGTCGTTGGCGATGCCGAGGTAATGAAGGGGCAACTCGCCCACCTGCTGGAGATGGCCCGGCGTCCGAACATCAGCATTCAGGTGATCCCGGCAGGTGCGCCGGTCTACGTGTCCGGTGGTTTCATGCTGCTCGGCTACATGGAGGGCGCGGACCTGGCCTACGTGGACGGCGCGGGAGGCTACGGTCAGCTGATCGACGCCCCTCAACAAGTCCACTCGCTGGCGGTACGGTTCGACCAGGTTCGGGGTGTTGCGCTCCCGATCTCTGAGTCCGAGGAACTGATCCGCGCGATCATGGAGCAGATGTGAACGTCAATCCCTCAGACGGCACTTGGCGAAAGTCCAGTTACTCCGGTGAGGAGGTAAGTAGCGACTGCGTGGAGGTCGCGCATCTCGTCCTCTCTGAGTCCCGGAGCGTTGGTCGGGACGCTTAGGTCAGGTTGATCCGCGGGTTCCGCTCACGCGACCGATGCGTTTCGCCTCGCCGCGTTGTCTACATGTTGGAACGTCCCCCTTCCGCGCCTGCGGGAGGTCCGACATGAGATGACGAGGAGCGTGCACACCGTGGACCAGGAGAACATGAGCGTCACCCTGACCGTCGCCGTGCCCGCCGCCAGGGTGTTCGCGGTGCTGGCGGACCCGACGGCGCATTCTGCGATCGACGGCACCGGCTGGGTTCGGGAACCTGCCGACCGGGCGCCGCTGACCGAGGTGGGGCAGATCTTCCGGATGGGCATGTATCACGCCAACCATCCGAACGGTGACTACCGGATGGCCAACAAGGTGCAGGTGTTCGACCCGCCGCGCGCCATCGGCTGGCTGCCGGGGACGGAGAAGGACGACGGTCAACTGGACTTCGGCGGCTGGACCTGGCGTTACGACCTCGCGGCGCTCGGTCCGTCCGAGACCGAGGTCACGCTCACCTACGACTGGTCGGCGGTGCCGCAGTTCATCCGGGAGTTCCTCCAGTTCCCGCCGTTCGGCCCTGAGCATCTCACCAACTCGCTGCACCACCTGGCCGAACTCGCCGCACCGACGCCCCGGGCCTGAACGCCCGCGATGAGTCCTGCGGCGTCCGCCGGTCGTACTGTCGAGCCCGTTACCGAGGAGGACTTCTGATGCGCAGCGTGACCTATTCGATGAACGTCTCACTCGACGGCTACATCGTCGGGCCGGACGGCGAGTTCGACTGGACGGGGCCCGACGAAAAGGTCTTTCGCTCCTGGATCGACGAGATACGAGGGGTCGGCGTCCACCTGTTGGGACGACGGCTGTACGAGACGATGCTGTACTGGGAGACCGCCGACCAGGATCCATCGCTCGACGACTCAATGCTCGAGTGGGCCGCGCTCTGGAAGCCGCTTCCAAAGGTGGTGTTCTCCACCACGCTGTCGGCGGTGCAGGGCAACGCCCGCCTGGCCTCCGGCGGCCTGGCGGAGGAGATCGAGCGGTTGCGAGCCGAGCCGGGGGAGGGCGACATCGCGATCGGCGGCGCGACCCTCGCCGCCGAGGCGGCCGCATTGGGTCTGATCGACGAGTACCGGGCTAGGGTCTACCCGGTGCTGGTCGGCGGTGGCATTCCGTTCTTTCCCCAGCGCGAGCGCCGAGTGGATCTCGAACTCGTCGAGACCCGCACCTTCAGCTCAAAAGTCGTCTACTTCCGCTACCGAGTGGTGCGCTAGGTGTACTGCCCAGGAGCGCGACGCGCCCAGAACCAGGTCAGCCGGCGAGTACGGTGTCGAGCCAGTCGAAGGTGCCCTGGTGGAAGAGGGAGAGCGCACCCTCGTGGCAGTGCTCGCCCGCGCCCCGTAGCGGTCCACTCGGTCAGGGACCGATACGCGGCTGGGCGGCGGAAGGCGTTGCCCATGGTCTCGGCGCGGCGGATTTTCGGGATCTGGCCCGTATGAGCCGGCGTTCACCGACTGCGCTTGCCGTGGCGAGGATGACGGTCAGTGC
The DNA here is from genome assembly GCF_054775715.1 of Actinoallomurus acanthiterrae. Taxonomy (NCBI): domain Bacteria; kingdom Bacillati; phylum Actinomycetota; class Actinomycetes; order Streptosporangiales; family Thermomonosporaceae; genus Actinoallomurus; species Actinoallomurus acanthiterrae. Next base: position 3,242,649 of record NZ_BAAHCO010000001.1, read on the forward strand.
GACGCCGTACAAGATCGCGTCAGTCGGTCTTTGCCGCGCCCCTTAGTCGCGGAGGTCACCGAGCCAGCTCAGGGCGTTCAGGCCGGGTATGAAGCAGTACTCGCCGCCGCGGGTGACCACGAAGCGCGGCAGCGCACGCAGGCGCCGTCGCAGCGGCCGCCGCGGAATGGTGAACTCATCGGGGCCGTCGCCTGAGCCGATGAGGGGGTCGCGTGCGTTGCCTGCGCCGAAGAAGACGCCATCGTTCATCCACTCGGACTGGACGAACTCGAACTGCCGGCCCAGGTGCGCTCCGATGAAGGCGAACATCAGTCCGCGGTCGGTCCCGTCGTCCTCCAGCATCCCGTCGGGCAGCGGCGGGCCGTAGGCGGTGCCGCGCCGGATCATCCGGTGCAGCCTCGGCTCTCCGGCCACCGCCGCGTCGCGGGGGTTGCCCCGGCGGATGTGGCAGCCGCAGGGGGTGATGAACCCCGCAGGGTCGTGGCGTTCGTACAGGAAGGCGTTGTTGCGATGCGGGTCGGCACCCAGATGGGAGTCATCGCGCGTGGGGCAGAGCGCCAGCGGGGCGCCGCTGCGCCAGCGGCCCATGATCTTGGCGGCCAGTAGTTCCTCGTCCTCGGGGCCGGTGGCGTTGTCCTTGAGGTAGCGGCGGAAGGCGGCGACGCGCTGGTGGAGTTTGCGGAAGGCGGCGTAGGTGCCGTTGCGTCCCAGGATCTCGGGCTGCGGGGTCTGGACGCCGCCGAGTTCGTCGGGGTAGCCGAGCACGAACTCCCCGGCCTTCAGCGGTGTTTCCAGCGGGTTGGAGCCGGTGATGCCGCTGCCTTCGACGGCCGGGTGGCTGATGCCGTCGCGGTAGCCGAAGGGTTCGGTCTCGGTGGGCAGCGCATGGCAGTCCTGCCGCCAGATCGCGCTCACCCCGGGCAGGCGCTGATAGGCCGGGCGGGCGCGGTCGATGGCAGCCTGCAGGCGGGTGCTGTCGGGTGCCAGGGCCGTGAGCACCACATGGACGTCGGGTCTGCCCAGCGGCGCCTCCCAGTGTTCGGGGCTGCTGTCGCCGACGTCGCCGAGCGCCGCAGCCCGTGCGGCCATCCCCTGCCGGAATTCCCAGGCGAAGGTCTCCAAGGCGTGCGGTGGCACCCCCAGGGCCTTGAGGCCGCAGAAGGTGAGCGCGACGCTCACCCAGGCGTCGCCCAGCGGGCTTGTGGCGTCGGCGGCCGAGGTCACCGCGGCGCGCACGCGCCGCATCAGCTCCCGGCCGCCTGTCCGGTCGTCGATGCGAAACAGGATGTAGGTGGCCGCGTACGGGGTCGGCCGGGGGCTGAGGACCCCGCGTTGGATGTCGTCGAGCTCGAGCGCTGCCGATTGCGGGGTGTTCACCGATGCCCCCTCTTCCGCAGGTGGATGGGTGTCACTTCGCCGAGAGGATGTTCTTCCAGAAGGCGCGCAGGCTCTCGTCGCCGCCGAACAGCGAACTGAAGATCGTGGAGTCGGCCAGCAGCACGTCGCCGGCCCGTTCTCCAGCGGGGGGCATCCACAAGAACATGTTGAACTCGGTGTTGCCGGCCTCGGTGAAGGGGTGCGCCGGCCTGGAGGGGTCGATCGGCTGCCTGGCCAGGACGTGGATGATGTCCGGTTCGTCGGTCGTCACCGCGTAGTGCGGCAGGTGCATGTGGAAATTAAAAGTGGTGACCCCGTCCAGCCATCCCCGGGCGTCCAGGTCCCGGTTGACCGACAACGGAGCGATCGTCTTGGACTCCTGCACCGCGGGCCGCAGCCCGTAACGGTTCTCCACCGGAACTCCCAGCCCGCGCATCAGGCCGCGGACGTAGCGGGCGAAGCGTTGCTGCCGGGGCACCAGCGCGTCTCCGTGATGGTGGTACTCGGCGTCGCGTACGGCCGGATCGTCTGAGGCTCCCACGTCGTGGTGCGGTCCCAGCACCAGGCAGGTGCCCTCCCGGGCCAGGAAGTGCCGCAGCGCCTCGATCTCTGGGGGCTCGGCCTCCTGCCCGGTGGTCATGTGGTCCAGGCCGAAGACGAACAGGGTGTCGGTGTCATCCAGCACCCGCTCGTCCAGCAGGGCGCGGAACCCGGCCTGGTCGACGCGCTGGTATACCGGCACGGGATGGCCGGTGGTCTCCTCGGCGAACCGCTGAAACGGCGCCCACCCCCGGAAGAACAGCTCCAGCGATCCGGCGATGCCCTGCTGGAAGCGCAGCGGGTCACACCAGCGGGGGTCCTCATACGCCGGCCAGTTCACCCGCCGCACTTCGGTCATCGTGGAGAACCGGTTGTCGAGCTCGGCCGGGTTCCTGCCCGCCTCGGCCGGATAACTCCACGAGACGTAGATGCTCACCCGCCGTCGGCCCGGAGTGCAGGGACGCGGCACATGGTTCTGGTTGTAGGTGCGCGCGGTCTTCGACTCACCCATACCTCGCCTCCGATCGGCCGCGGCGAGACCAGGGCGCCAGCCCGATCTCACTGCATCTGGTCGAGCATCTCCGACAGGGCGCCCTTGATCCGCAGCGCTTTTTTGATCTCATCGGCGGTCACGTACGGATACTCTCCGTACTCGATGAAGCTCGGGCAGTGGTGCTCGCGGACGAACCTGACGAATGCCTCGGGGTTGGTCCTCCAGTCCGCGGGGAAGCCCACCAGGTTCTCGAACGCCGTGTTCACCCCCGCCTTGGTGAACAACGCGATGGCGTCCTCGGTGTACTTGTCGAAGTCGGTGTCGAAGATCCCCTGATACATGAACCGGGTGTCGTCGTCGAACAGCACCCAGCGCAGGTAGTGCAGCTTCAGCGGCGCCAGAAGATGCGGATCGGCCTCCAAGGCCTTGGCGAGCGCGTGACCGTGGTTACGGATCGCGTCGGCCCGGCCGGGCTTGACGTCGGCGATGATGGTGAACCCATAACATGCCGGGCTCCGGGGAAAGACCGGGCCGTACTTGCCCTGTTCGAGGTGGTCGGTCTCCTTGGGGATCACCACCGCCTGCGGCGTGATGTCCATACCGGCTCCTCCCTCACACAGCCAGAGGGGGAACCGGCCATAGGCCACCTGACCAGGTAATCATCCCACACATCGGCGATGCCGACCGTCCGCGCCATCATCGGGATCCGTCCCGGTCGCCGAGCATTCTGCACGCCGTCGCGGCCTACGGGCATCTGTCGACCGGAGGGCTTCTACTCCGAGCCGGGTATGAGGAGCACTTTTCCCTGGCGGCTCTTCATCTCGGACCGGGTCACGGCCGCCTCGATCTGATCGAGCGGGAACTTCGTCCCGGGAGAGGTTTCGAGGACTCCCTCGCGCATGAGCTCGACGATGCCCTGGACCAGGTTCTCCCGCATCTCCCGGTCGAGCCTCGGCAGCCAGTATCCGAGCCAGTAGACCTCCAGCCTCCGGCGGCCGGCGAGAATGTAGCGCGGGTCATCTCCCACGAGCATCGGCTGGCGCGTGAGAGAGCCGTAGAGGAGCATTCGCCCGTCCTCGTGGAGGGCCTTGAACATCTGGGTGCCGGTGTCCCCGATCACCGGGTCGATGGCGTACTTGACTCCCTCCGGGTCGACGACGCGGTGGACCTGCTCGTCGATCGGGCCGTCGTCGGTCACCAGGACGACGTCGGCACCCAGGGCCTCCAGTTCCGCGACCGCCTCGCGGCGGCGGACGATGTTGACCGTTCGGATGCCGTCGTGCTTCGCCAGGCGGATCACCATGCGGCCCAGTTCCGAGGTGGACGCCGACTGGAGCAGCCACTCACCCCGGGGCACCGCCAGCACATGACGGACCATGAGGAGGGCCGAGGCCGGATTGATCATGAAGGAGGCCACCTGCTCGTCGGGAAGCCCCTCCGGCGTGGGAAGCAGGTCGAGGGCCGGTACGACCGCGTACTCCGCCCAGTTGCCTCCCTGGCCGTTGACGACCACGACGCGCTGCCCAGGCTCCCACCCCTCCACCTGCGGGCCCAGGACATCGATGATTCCGACACCTTCAAAGCCGACGGGAGCCGGAAAACGCGCTTCGACGCCGGCGTAGTGGCCCCGCACGTACAGCAGATCGGACGGGTTGACCGGAGTGGCGATCACACGGACTCGAACCTCCCCGGCCCCCGGTTCGGGAATGGGCCGGTCGGTGACCGCGAGCACGTCCTTCGGCTCGCCGTGCCGGTCGAAAACGACACCTTTCATCGCTTGCCCCCCGAGATGCGCCGCTTCCTTCTCTGGGCCGGAAGCTGCTCCGAATGCGGTGAATACCCGCTGCCGCAAGCTGCTATTCGAGGCGCTTGATCCGGGTGTGGGGCGGGCTGCGGCCGGAGCGATACCCGGCATAACGCCTGAATGTCACCGACGGGCGAGGCCCTTTGTTCAGCGGTGTGCACTCAGACGGGAAAATTGCCGTGTGGCGGGACAGCGCAGAACGAGGGCCGTCGCCCCGGACGGAAGAAAGTCCCGTAATCCGCTCCAGTGAGGCCTTCGACGTCCGGATGCCTGCCAGGCCATGCCCATGACCGCAATCGTCACGTGGCGCCTACTGGGTGGCTGTGAGGTGGCGGTCGATCCAGGCGGCGATGGCCGCTGCGGTGTCTTCTGGGGTTCCGCTGCCGGTGTCGACGCGGTCGGTGATGTTGCGGCGTAGCCATTGGCCGAATTCGACTTGCTCTTCGATGTCGCGGCTTCGCCAGGGAGGGCGGGCGCTGATGCGGGCGCGCCGCAGTTCATCCGGGCAGTCGAGCACGATGAAATGGATGTCCGCGATCCAGCGACGGGCGGGGAGATCCTCGAGGTGGCTGGGGATGAACGGTCCGAGCAGGACCGTGGGAATCCCCGATTGGGCGACGCCGTGAGCGACGGCCAGCCATACGTCACGGAATGCGGGCCAGTTGATCGGTTGGCTGCCGCTGAGCGCGGCCGCGGCGTCCATGAGCAGGTCGGCGTCGAAGGTGACGCAGCGGCCTCGCAGTCTGCGGGCGAGTGGGGCAAGGGCGGCGGTTTTCCCTGAGCCGGAAGCTCCGGTGACGATGAACAGCGGCCCGAGCGCGGCACGGTCATCCGCGCGGCCGCACTCGGGGCAGACCGCGCGCCCCTTGCGCGGCTCCATGGCGACTTGCTTCTCACAGGACTGGCAGTAGCGCACGTGGACAGCATGCCGTGCGAGACGTGATTGCAATAGGTCCACGGTCCTAGTCGAACTAGGGTCACCAGACCCTTACAGCCTGCGCGACCTGATTCTTACACTCCAAGATCGACTTGCCTTTTCGGCAGAAGGAGAGGTGGCCGTGAATCCTCGCAGAACCGCTCTTGTGGCTGCGGTATTGATCACCCTCGACTTGGGAGTATCCGCTCCAGCCATCGCCGATCAGGCGGCCGGCGATCCGAAGACGTCCGTCGACATCTCCGTCCAAGCCGCAAAGATCGTACCGGATGTGACGGTGAAGAGTAACCCGCAGCGCCAGCATTCCGCCTGCAAATCCCCCAAGGGCAAACGCATCAACGTCTCGTACAGTCCGGGATGGGTCTCCACCACCATCTACTTCAACAATCACTGCACGGAAAAGCGCTCATTCCAGCCCATGATGGCCTCGCGTACGGGCAAGAGAGGCCCGGCGAAGTGCATCACCGTCAACCCCGGGACCAAGGGGAAGAAGAAGGTACGGACCCCCGGCTACGTCGTCACGGACGTGAGGTTCATCAAGTCCTGTAACTGACATGCGCTCCTCTCCCGAGGGCGCGGCTCGTCCGGCCGGGCGTGCGGGCCGTCTCCGCCGTCCGGCCCGCGACGATCACGTCGTGGGCCGCGCGGTGGTGGTACGGCCGCCGGTGACGAGAAGAAGGTCGAGCTTTCCCGCGTCGCTGCTGCCGGCCGCCGCCGTGTAGGTGACCATGCGCAGGTCCGCGCCCGGAACGACGAGGACATCGCAGTCGAGCAGGATGTCGCCGATTTCCGGATGCAGGATCGTCTTCCGGTCGGTCGTGTGCTGGGCCGCCGTCGCCGTGTCCCAGTGATGCGCGAAGGCCTTCGATGTTCCGCGGAGGTCCGCCACGAGACACGCGAGTTGGGAATCCGCGGGATAGCGGGACGTGGCGTCCTTGAGATCGGCGACGATCGCCGCCGGGAAGGCGTCCTCGTCGCGGTCGGACCGGAAGGGACGCAGCGCGGCGTGAGCGGCGCCGTCGCCGAAGACGGCGCGCGCGAGATTCCGCTCGGTGGCGGGGACTCCGGAGGGGTCGCCGTGCAGAGCGCTCCACAGAGCGTTCCACCACACGAGGGTCCAGTCGGCGGTGAACACCCCGATCGGGAAGTCTCCGAGGCGCGCGGCGAGCCGTTGGACGCCCGGGGGCACATGGGTGCTGATCGTCCCGTCTTGTGGCGGAAGGAGCCCGGCGCTTCGGTACAGCCGGTCTCGCTCGGCACGGGAGAGCTGAAGGGCCCGGGCGAGGGCGCCGACGACCTGGGCCGAGGGATTCTTCGCGCGTCCCTGCTCCAGCCGCAGGACGTAGTCGACCGAGACCCCGGCCAGTTGCGCGAGCTCCTCGCGGCGTAGTCCCGGGGCACGGCGGCCGGCCGTCACGGTGAAGCCGGCGTCGGCCGGGGAGAGGCGGTCGCGCCAGGCGTGCAGGAGCGCGCCGAAGCCGGAGCGGGGGGCAGCCATGGGTCCATTCTCGCGACTCGGCGCGGGATGAGCCTGGGTACTGCCGGTCCTAGTGACGGGCGCGGCACTGGCCGGCGGCGGTGAGGGCGGCGAACGTTGGGGACGCGCCGCACCCGGCCGATCAGTGAAGGAGCCTCCCTTGGAATCCACCATCGTCATGACGGGCGCCACCCGCGGCATCGGCCGTACCGGCGCTGAGTGCATCCTGCGCGAGTCGCCGGACGTGCATCTCCTCGTCGTCGCCCGAGGGTCCTCCGGCGCGCGGCTGTCCGCGGAGCTCGGCGCCGGTGGGCGCGCGGTCTCGTACGTCGCGGCGGACCTCGGCTCGCTCGAGAGCGTACGGTCGGCCGCCGCGGAGATCCGGGACCGGCTCGACCGGGGTGACCTGCCGCCGCTGCGCGGCTTCGTGGGCAACGCGGGCGTGCAGTACACGAACGCGCTCACCGAGGGCCCCGACGGGTTCGAGTCCACGTTCGCGATCAACGTGCTCGCCAACCACCTGTTCGTCCGCCTCCTCGAGGACCGCTTCGCCTCTCCCGCCCGGATCGTGATCACCGTCAGCGACACCCATTTCGGCGACTTCAAGCACAACCTGGGCATCGTTCCCGGCCCGGTCTGGCAGTCCCCGGACGTCCTGGCCCGTACGGGCGCCTTCCCCAAGCCGGACACCACGGCCGCCGGGCGTACCGCGTACTCGACGAGCAAGCTGGCCGCCATCTACCTCGTGCACGAGTACGCGCGCCGCCTGCCGGGCGGGATCGACGTCGTCGCCTACAACCCGGGGCTGGTCCCCGGCACCGGTCTCGCCCGCGACGCCGACCCCGTCTCCCGGTTCGCGATGCGCTTCATCCTGCCGGCGCTGGTCCTCACCCCGCTTGCGACCGGCCGTGGCGCCGCGGGACGCCACCTCGCCGACGTCGTCCTCGGCCGGACCAAGGCACCGACCGGGTCCTACGTCGACCGCAGCCGGGTGGTCCGGTCGTCCGAGGAGTCGTACGACCCGCAGCGCGAACGCGAGCTCTGGGACGCCGCCGAACGCCTCACCGCCGCGTACGCCGCCTGACGCGCAGTGCGAACGCGGACTCTGGGAGGCCGTCGAACGGTTCACGGCCGCGTACGCCGCGTGACGCGCAGTGCGAACGCGAGCTCTGGGAGGCCGTCGAACGGTTCACGGCCGCGTACGCCGCGTGATGCGTTCGACGGGCGGTCTCGTTCCGGCGGCTTTCACGCGGAGGTGATGACCTGGTCGTCGGCGGGCGATTCGCCGGATCCTGTGGGGTCCTCGGCGGGGCCGTCGCCGCTGCGGAGGGTCAGCCAGGAGCACACGGTGGCCAGCAGCGCGGTGCAGCCCAGGACGAGGGCGGTGACGGCGAACGCGTGGGTGGTCCGCGGCGTGTCGTGCGGTGTCGCCCCGCTCAGGTAGACCGCTCCGAAGGCGGCCACGCCGAGCGCCCCGCCGATCTGCAGGACCGTCGTGCTGACGCCGCTGATGTCGGGCGCGTAGCGCGGCGGGACCGCGTTGGTGAGGCGGCCGAGCAGGGAGCTGAACTGCGTCCCGAGCCCGAAGCCCCCGGCGGCGAGCAACGGGATCAGCGGCCCGAGGCTGTGGGAACCGGTGAACAGGTCGGCGCTGATGGTCAGGTACGCGGCGGTGAGCAGCGCGCATCCCGCGACCGGCAGCACGCGGGCGAACCTTCCGGGTACGAGCCGGGCGGCCTGACCGGCCAGTCCGAACGCCGCCACCCAGGGGACCAGGATGAGCCCGGAGACCAGCGGACCGCGCCCCAGGCCGTTCTGCAGGTACTGGGCGAGGGTGAACAGCAGCGCGTAGTAGGTCGCCGTCGCGGCCGTCAGGGTGAACAGGCCCCACGCGACCGTCGGCCTGGTCAGCACCTGGAGGTTGACCAGGGGTGCCCGCCCGCGGGCGGAGGTGCGCAGCTGGGCGGCGACGAAGATTGCCAGGGCCGGCACGCTCGCGGCGAGCGACACCCACGTCCACGCCGGCCAGCCTTCGGGACGTCCGAGGATCAGGGGCAGGACGATCAGCAGCACCGTGAGCGAGAGCGTCGCCACGCCCGCGAAGTCGACCTTCTGGCCGCCGCGCCCCTGGTCGGAGGGCAGGCGGCGCGCCGCAGCGGCCATGGCGACGGCGCACACGGGCACGTTGACAAGGAAGATGGCCCGCCAGCCGGTACCCGCGAGGTCGGCCGTGATGAGCACACCGCCGAGGATCTGGCCCGTGACGGCACCTCCGGACAGCGCGATGCCGTAGAGCCCGATCGCGCGGACGCGTTCGGCCGCGGCGAAGTTCAGCTGGATGCCGGTGAGCGCCTGGGGGAACATCAGCGCCGCACCCGCGCCCTGGACGACCCGCGTGATCACGAGTATCGCCGCGTCGGGCGCGAGCCCGGCGAGCAGCGACGCCACCATGAACAGGCCGGTGCCCAGCATGAAGATCCGCTTGTATCCGTGCGTCTGTCCCAGCCGGGCACCGGTGATCAGCAGCACCGCGAACGCGATGAGATATCCGCCGATGACGAGCTCTGCGGAGGTCGCCGACGCGTGCAGGTCGCTCTGGATGGCCGGTGTGGCGACGTTGGCGATCGTGGCGTCGGCCTGGGAGAGGAAGGGCGCCGTCAGCAGGACGGCGAGCAGGGCCCCGTTGTGTCGTTGCCGACTCATCGGCTCATGCTCCTGACGAAGATTGGGGGTCGATTCGTACAGGAGTGGAAACCCCGGCCCGCCGGCTTCGGTTGCACGCCGGCCGGTCGTATCCGCTCCGATCCAGGAGGCAACCGATCAAGGTCTGGCGAGTGTAAGTGGTGTGAAGATCGAAACACTGGGGGCCGCGAACGGTCCTCCCTCCCGGCGTCGTGACCCGGCCGAAGACCGGAACGACCCCGCGCACCCTCGGGGTGATTCCGACCAGGACACGGCCGCGGTCTTCACCGCCCTGTTCCACGAACATCACCCGGAGATGGTGCGGGTCGCGCTGCTGATCGTCGGCGATCGTGCCAGCGCGGAGGACGTGGTGCAGGACGCCAACGCCTTCGACGCCATCACCCGGATCTCGGCGACGACCGGAGACCTGGCCGGCGGGTTCACGAGAGTCCCGGCCTTCGCGAGGGGCATCCGGCCGTTCGGCTCCGGAGACCACCTCCTCCTTTTCGGCAGCGGCCAGGTGGCCCGCCTCGACGACGGCCGTCTTCACGGGATCACCCGGGGACACGACAACGTGGACGCCGCCTGGTGATCTCTGCGAGCCACCGCGATTCCCTGCGGGGAATCGCGGTGCCGGAGGTCGGGCTGCACACTGCTGCGCATGACCAATCCAGTCGATGTCGAGCAGCTGGTTCATAGCAGCGAATTGATGCGCTTCACGAAGATTGTCCGTACTGAGGATGGCGAGTCGGCGTTCGAGGACGGCGAGATCGCACTCGAACGCCGGCACGTCGCCGACGGGGTGCCGGCCATGTCGGTCGGCGGAGTGCCGTCGAGCGGCGGTGTGCAGTTCGTGGGCAGCGCCGCGTTCGACAGCACCGCGCACCCGGCACCGCGTGAGCAGTGGGTGGTGATGCTGCGCGGAACGATCGAGGTGACGGTCAGCGACGGCAGCCGGCGTCGCTTCGGCCCCGGCGACCTGGTGCTCGCCGCCGACACCACAGGAACCGGGCACGTCACGACCGGTGTCGGCGAGCCACCGTACGAGGCGCTGTTCATTCCGGTCTGAGTACGTCGAGGGTAGGCCCGGGCGCGCATCCGGATCCGGCCTCGCCGGGACCTGGCGCTAGGTGATGGCGATGGCGGGCGCGACGCGCGCCGATCCGATGCCGCGGTCGGGCTTACCGAGGCGAAAACGCACCTTGCCCTTGAGCACAGTGCCGGATTCGGCCTGACCGTCGGTGAGGGCCTCGCCGGGGAACAGCGTGAACGTCCACCTCGGGTTCGCTTCGCAGTCGGGCAGGTGGCGGCCGCCCTGCAGGACGCGGGCACCCCAGAGCCGGCGGATCATCAACGCCCTGGTGTCGACGCCGGCCACCGTGAACGACGCCGGCGACGCGGCCGTGACCTGGTCATGGCTGCCCAGCGACGGGCCGTAGACGCCGGTCACGGTGGCGACCATGGTCCACGGCCTGCCGGACGGGATGCCGGGGACACCGGCGGGGAGCCGCTCGTCGAACACGTCGTTCGTGGGTGCGCCGAGCTGGTCCGCTCGGACGGCCGCGACCATCGCGCGCCGGGTGTCCAGCCTGCCGAGGTCCGGCACCAGCAGGATGCCGTACGTGGTCTCATCCGCGAAGCGGGCCGAGGCGAAGTGGTCGCGAAGCGCGAGCACCGTACGCTCGGCGGCCTCCCACAGGTCGTCGGAGAACGCGGTCTCCAGGTAGCCGGGCGTGACCGCCGGGAGCCCGGCCCGCGCCACCGCTTCGGCCACGGATTCACAGCGAGACCACCCGGACTCGGCCAGTCTCACGATCTGCTCGTCCTTGAACGACATCCCTCTACCGTACGGATCGTTGTCATCGAACAGTTCCTCGCGCAGGCCGCAAGCCCCCACGAGATCGCGCCCCTTGACCTCTAGCGAACTCCAGGTGGAACGCCCCTCGGCGGGCCGCGTTCGGCGGTCGACGTCGAGACGACGGCGTGGTGACCGGCTTACGGCAGGGCGATGAACCTTGTTGATCTTGGGTTCCGGTGGGGCGGGGTCATCACTAATGATCTTGCTCGGTTCCTCCATCACCCTCATCGGAGGTAAGAGCATGCGCACGCCGACCCTACTCCGGATCAGAACGCTGTCGCTGGCCACCGTGGCCGCGACCGCCGTCGCCGCGTCTCTCGCCCTGCCCGCCTCGGCCGCGTCCACCGACGTCGGCGTCGCGGCCGCGCCGAAGAAGAAGCTCCTGTTCACGAACAAGCACTACGACGCGGACTTCTGGCTGGGCCCCTGCAAGGCCGTCGCCTGGCACCGCAACATCACCAGCATCCCCGGCGGTGCGCGGTGGTCTTACATGACCACCTACACCCAGCTCTACGGGGGGCCGAAGAACGACTGCACGGTCAAGGTGCAGCTGCACGCCCGCGCCAAGAGCGACAAGAAGATCCACGACTTCTCCGCGAAGAAGAAGGGCGGGACGGCGACCGTGCAGATAACCGGCCATCGGTGCTGGTCGCTGCACACGATCTACTACAAGGGCTACAGCTACACGGTCAAACTGACCGCCGACCCCGGCTTCAAGTGCTGACCTTCCCCGACCGTCACGGGCCCCGCGCTTCCCCGCGCTGGGCCCGTCCTCATTCCCTGGAGATCACCTTGGGTCGGAGGGCCGGCGCTCCAGCAGGTGAAGGCGCGTCGTCGCGTTGATCCACGACGCGTGGAAGATCCCGGCCGGCCACAGGAGTAGACCCAGGATCATGCCTGCCGCCGTCTGGACCGTGTCGGTGTCGTTCTCGGGGCCGCTGCCGATCAGGACGAAGGCGACGACCGCCAGCACCAGATAGACCGCGGCGGCGATGAGCCACGACGGCCGCCGGTGCCGGACCGCTATGTAGCCGAACGACAGCCAGGTGCCCGCGCCGAAGGCCAGCGTCGGCAGCATCCAGAGGCTGTGGCGCACCTTCCACCCGATCCCGTACGGCTCCGGCGGACCGGGCCTGACAGGTGCGCCGCGCCCCGGAACGGTTCCGGCGTCCACGGCGGATCGGTCGGGGACGGCCGCCGGCCGATGCTCGCCCGCGCCGCGAACACCGCCGGTCGCGCGCGCGGCGCCGGGCACCTGCGGGGCGCCGGACGGCGGGTCGGCCGTGCCCGACAGGCGTACGAGCACGCGGGAATAGAGGTGCAGGCCACTGTCGCCCACGATGTCGATCTCGCCGAGCGGGCCTGGCGGGACGACGTGGGGCAGGAGGCGGTCGTACGTCTCCCGGGCGGTCGTGGGACGGCGTGCCGGGTCCTTCTCCAAGAGCTGTCGGACCAGCGCGTCGAGCGCGCCTGGCACGTCGTCGCGCGGTAGTGGCGCGGGGGCCTGTTCGAGTTGGCGCTGCATGAGTTCGGCCGGTGAGGCGGCGTCGAAGACGGGTTCGCCGCCGAGCATTTCGTGCAGTACACACCCGAGCGCGTACAGGTCGGTGTGCGGGCCGGTCGGCAGGCCGCGTAGCTGCTCGGGCGCCATGTACGCGGGGGTGCCGACCGGCTGGCCGGTGCGGGTGAGCCGCGAGATCGCGGTCTGGTCGATCAGGGCGGCGATGCCGAAGTCGAGGACCTTGACGGCGCCGTCGCCGGTGACCATGACGTTCTGCGGTTTGACGTCGCGGTGGACGAGGCCGCGCTCGTGGGCGGCGGCGAGCACCGCCGCGATCTGTGCGCCGATTCCGGCCGCCCAGGGCAGCGGCAGCGGGCCCTCTTCGGCCATCAGGTCGCCGAGGGTGCGGCCCTCAACGAGCTCCAGGACCAGGAACAGACCGCCCTCGTACGTGCCGGCGTCGTACACGGAGGGAACTCCGGGATGCCGGAGCCCGGCCGTGACGGCCGCCTCGCGGGCGAACCGGCGGGCGAGTTCGTCCGGGCGGGTGTGTCCGGCGAGGGTGTCCTCGGTCAGGAGCTTGACCGCGATGCGCCGCTCGAGCTGCCGGTCCTCGCCCTCCCAGACCTGGCCCATGCCACCGCGGCCGAGCGGGCTCAGCAACTCGTAGCGACCGGCCAGCACCAAGTGCCGTCCCACGTTGACCATTGGAACCCGCACCCTACGAGGGAGGCGCGAGGGTGCCCTCGGCGACCCCGTCGGCCAGGAGTTGCGCGAGCTCGGAGCCCATGGCGATGGTGTTCCGCAGGGCCGATTCGAACTCCGTCATCCGGCGGAACGCCGCGCCGTACCGGTGCTGGTCGTCCAGGGACAGGCGGGGCACCTGGGCGCGCCGGATGTCGGCGCGGCCGATCGTCCCGGTCGACTGGACGATCGTCGCGCGGGCGTTGGCCGAGCTGCGCAGGACCCCGGCGACGAAGTGCGGGTCGAGGTGCCGGGGATCGACGCGGATCAGGCACAGTTGCGGGCCGAGCAGGGGGCCGTCGCCCTCGGCGACCCGGACCGCGAAGTGCCGGGCGACCACGGCCACCACGACGTCGCCGGCTTCGATGGGGATCCAGCGGGCGTCGTCGCGGGGGACGCTGCCCGTCGGGGCGCGGCCCTCGATGACGTCTTCGGCGGTGATCAGGGGAGCGTCGCCGTCCTCGGTGTCACCGCGCATCGGCGCGTGGTGGATCGTGAGGTGGCCCAGCCGGGCGAGTTCGGACAGGGCAACGGACCGGGTCTCCGGGCGGCCCGTCGCCGGGGGCAGGGCCGGGACGAGATCGCCGGCCTTCTCAAGCGTGGAGGCCAGCCGGTCATGGGTCTCGGTGAAGCGTTCGGCGATGCGCTCGGACCGGGCGGCGGACACGTGGCGGGACGGCGTCAGGTCGACCTCCTCGTCGAGCAGGTCGATCACGGGGACCGCCCTGCTGACGCCCGCCGTGTCGTGGTCGGGGTCGTCCGCGTGCCGCCGCCAGGTGGTGACGACCGTGTCCGGGTCGGCACTGTCGATCATGAGGACGGTCGACGGCGGGGTGCCCTCGGGGCGGCGCAGGATCCACAGGTGGTGGGTCGCGGACAGTCCCGCCACCGCGCGCAGCGCGCCCTTGCGGAGCAGTTGGGCGCGGATCCGGCGGCCCGATCGGCGGCCGGCCGCGACGGCGGGCATCAGGACGACGGCTCGCCCGCCCGGCTCGAGGTGGGCGAGCGCGTGCTGCACCCACGCCAGCTCCGGCTCCAGGCGCGGCGGCAGGCCGTACTCCCAGCGCGGGTCCGTGGTGAGCTCCTCGTGCCCCCACGCGCGCTCATGGAACGGGGGATCGCAGAGGACCACGTCGGCCAGGGCTCCGGGGAAGGCGTCGCGGCGCATCGAGTCGCCGTCCAGGACGGTCGCGTCGCCGCCGAGCAAGCTGAGCCGCACGGTGGCCAGCCGGGCCACGTCCCGGTCGGCGTCCTGACCCAGCAGGCGGCGCCCGTCGCCGAACGCGGAGAGAAGGACGTCGCCGGTGCCGCAGGCCGGGTCGAGGATCGTACGGGCGTCCCCGGCGAGCGCGGCCATCAGGCCGGGTGCCTCAGGGGGAGTGGTGGAGGCGCGGCGGGTCTGTGTCTCCCGGTAGCGGGTGAAGAGGAACTCGAAGGCCTCGACGGCGCCCCGGGCGTCGGCGAGTTCGGCGACCGCGTGGGCCGTCTCGGCGCTCAGCGGATCCGCCCGGCGGGCCCCGGTCGCGTGGTGGTCGAGGAGGAGCTCTCCGGCGTCCGCCAGCACTTCGGCGACCCGCAGATCGTCGCGGGCCTCGGCCCGTAGCGCCTGCCAGACGCGCTCCTCCAGCGGGAGCTCCTGGAGTTTGTCCTGGTCCCGGAGCCAGGCCTCGATCTCGGCGAGCGCGAAGACCGGGCTGGTGGGGGTGCCTCCCACCGGCTGGGGGAAGTCGGGGTGCCGACGCCGCCAGTTGCTCACGGCCGCCCGTCCGACCCCGGCCAGCCGGGCGATGTCCGCCGCGCTCACAGTTGCGTCGTCCTGCACGGTCCGTCGTTCCCCTTCACGGTCCCTGAACGCGACCCGGAGCCCCGGCTGTTGCGTCGTCACGTTACAGCCAAGTGATCGAACCGTCGACCACAACCGTCACAGTTGTTAATTGAATTCACATGTGCTTTCCTTGGCGAGCGCCGGAACCAGTGGGTATCCGGTGAGCATGATCAACTACTTCAGCCTTGGAGACCGGAGATGAAGATCCCCCCTGCCCGCCGGATCCGGACCGGCGCGATCCTCGCCGCGGCCGGTGCCGCCGTTCTCGCCGTCGGCGGCTGCGGCGGTAGCGGTGGTGGCGCGAAGCACGACTCGGCCACCGGTTCCAAGGCGCCGGCGGCCGCCTCCGCCGCGCCGGAGATCCTCAAGGGCTCCGCCCTCAAGGCGTTCCTGCTCCCCGCGAGCGACATGCCGAAGGGTTTCCGGATCCTCGCCGACGGCACGCGGGACAGCGGCGACGGCGTGGCGCCCCGCACCGACGCACCCGTACCGGCGAAGAAGGTCTGCGGCGCGCTCGGCCAGACGTCCTGGATCCGCGTCACAGGGATCGGCGAGGCCGCGTTCGCGCAGAGCGACTACGGCAACGCCGGCCAGACCGAGGAGGTCGCGCAGGACATCGACACCTATCACGGCGACGACGCGCGTCAGGTGATGGCGAAACTGCGGAAGGTCTTCGCGCACTGCGCGACGTTCACCGACAAGTCGAGCGGCGGGACGGCCAAGGTCAAGGTGACGAGCGCCAGCCTGCACGGCGCGGGCGATGAGGGCGTCAAGGCCGTCGTGACGTCGCCCGCCTGGGACGGCGGCACGACGCTGGCCGCCGTCCGGGTCGGGAACACGGTCGTCACCACCCTCTACAGCTCCAGCCACGCCGACAAGGGAGCCTCGGCGGTCACCCTGACCGAGCGGGTGGCCAAGAAGATCAACGCCGCGAGCTGACCCGGCCCGTTCCGGAGCGCCGGCGGCGGGCCCTTCCCAAGATCATGGCGGTCCGGTGAGGGTGGACGGGTGAGCCATACGTTCCCCCTCGCCCCCGCACTGGCCGTGATCTTCGCCGGAGTCCTGCACGCCACCTGGAACGCCCTCGCCAAGGGGGCCGCCGACCGCTACGCCGGCTTCGCGCTGATCGGCGTGGCGCAGGGCGGTGCGGGCCTGCTGATGCTGTGCCTGGCCGCCGCGCCCGCGCGCGCCTCCTGGCCGTGGATCGCGACCTCGGTCGTCCTGCACGCCGTCTACACCTGGCTGCTCGCACGCTCGTACGAGCTGGGCGACTTCAACCAGGTGTACCCGCTGGCGCGCGGCACCGGCCCGCTCATCGTCGCGTTCGTCGCCGCCACCGCGCTGGGCGAGCGCCTGAGCGTCACGCAGTTCGCCGGGGTGGCGGCCGTGTGCGGCGGGCTGGGGGCGCTGGCGTTCGCCGGGGGCGCGTCGCGCGGGCAGGGGCGTGCCATCGGCGCGGCCCTGCTGACCGGCGTCTCGATCGCCGCGTACACGCTGGTCGACGGCGTGGGCGTACGGCACGCGGGCACGGCCGTCGGCTACAGCGGCTGGCTCTTCTTCGGCATGGGACCCGTCGTCGTCGCCTGGGTGGTCGCGGCGCGCGGCCGGGCGGTGTGGGCCGGGGTGCGGGCCCAGTGGCGGACCGGCCTGCCCGGCGGGCTGATCTCGGTGCTGGGGTACGGGATCGTGGTCTGGGCGCAGACGCGCGGCGCGCTCGCCGCGGTGGCCGCCCTCCGCGAGACCGGCGTCATCACCGGCGCGATCATCGGCGCCGTCTTCTTCCGCGAGCGGATGGGACTGCCGAGGCTGGCGGCCGCGGGCGTCGTCGTCGCGGGCGTCGCCCTGATCAACCTGCACTGAGAACGCCCCCCGCGATCGATTATCGGTGATTACCCGGATGCGGAGAGTCAACGATCTATCGCATCGTCTTGGGATGACAGTGGGGCCACGATGAGTCTGGCGGATCCGGACCGGATGGCGCGCGAGCTGTACGCGGCGGCGCGGCAAGGGGCCACCAGCGACGAGCTGGGGGAGTCGATCTCCCGGGCCTTGAAGGCCGTGGCGCACGACGCGTTGTACCTGTCGGGCACGTGTCCGGCGGCAGGGTTCGGTCCCGATTCGTTCAGTTTCTGGCACGCGGTGGAAGCCGACTTCGGCCGGGCGTTCCTGCGCGACGACCACGCGGGCGTCCATCCGTACCGGCCCGAAGACCTCGCCGGATTAGCGGTTCCCGCGGGCGTGGTCGGGGCCGATGACCGCCGGGTGCGCCGCCTCTTCGGCGCCCACGGGGTCGGGTGTGAGCTGCGAATGCTGCTGCGGGACGCCCGCGGAACGTGGGGGACCCTCGGGCTGCTGCGCTCCGAAGGGGGCAGGCCGTTCGACGGCGGTGACATCGCCCAGGTGGCGCGGTCGGCGCCGGCGCTGGCCAAAATGGTGCGCGGCTATGTCACCGCCGGCCGCCTCACCCCTGCCATTCCCGCGCCGCCACCCGGCGTGGTCATCCTCGGCCCGGACCACGCGATCCGATCGGCCACCCCTCAGGCGCGCGCGCTGCGAGACCGGATGAGCGGCGACCACACCTCGCCCGACTGGGTCTTCCCCTCGGTCCTGTCCGGTCTGTCGATGCGCGTCCGCAGGGCCGGTGCGGGCTCCGTGGCGGCCTTCGGGCCGGCGGCCAGCTACGGCCGGTGGATGGTGTGCGAGGCGCAACCGCTGGACGGCGACGCCACCGGTGACGTGGCGGTCATCATCCAGGCCGCGGACGGCGAGCGGCTGCTCCCGCACTTCTGCGACTGGTACGGGATCACCCCGCGCGAACGTCAGGTCATCAGCCGGCTGCGCGACGCGTCGGCGGCCAAGCACATCGCCCGCCGCCTCGGCGTCTCGGTGTACACGGTGAACGACCACCTCAAGGCGGTGTACCGCAAGACCGGCGCCGGCTCCCGCGACGAGCTCCTCGCCGCCATCACCAACTGACGCGCTGCGGATCCGGCCCGGTTTGACGCCGTCCACGGCTAGCCGTTATCTATATGGCTAACCGTTAGAGGTGATCACTCGTGCAGGACGTCGTGCTGGCACTGCTGGCCAAGGAGCCCTCCCACGGCTACGAGCTGCGGGCCCGGCTGCAAGACGCGCTCGGCCCGATGGGGGACGCGCTCAACGCGGGGCAGGTCTACGTCACCCTGTCCCGGCTGGAGAAGTCCGGGCTGGTGACCGCCGAGCACGTCGGCCAGGTCCACCGGCCGGACCGGAAGGTGTACGAGCTGACGGCCGAGGGTCGTCAGCGCGTCGACGCCTGGCTCGCCGACCTGACCTGGGGCAAGCCGAGTGAGTTCCACCTGAAGCTCGTCGCCGCGGCGGCGGCCCGGCTCGCCGACCCGCTGGACCTCGTGGAGGCCCAGCGCCGGGAGCTGCTGCGCCGGCTGGCCGACGTGCAGCGTGCCGCGCTGAACGAGCCGGACGGCTCGGCGGCGGCGCTGCTCATCGAGGGCGTGACGCTGCGGCTGGAGGCCGACCTGCGCTGGCTCGACGCCTGCGCCCGGCACTGGGACCGAAGGGGCTGACCATGGCAACACTGCGGGCTCGCGGGCTGCGCAAGGAGTACGGCACGGGAGCGGGTCTGGTGCGCGCGGTCGACCACGTCGACCTCGACGTGGCGCCCGGGGAGACCGTCGCCATCGTGGGATCGAGCGGCTGCGGCAAGTCGACGCTGCTGCACCTGCTCGGCGGGCTCGAACGCCCCACCGGCGGTGAGGTGCGCCTGGGGGACCGGCGGATCGACCGGATGTCGGAGACCGAGCTCGCCCGGCTCCGGCGTCACGCGATCGGGTTCGTCTTCCAGGCCTTCCAGCTCGTCGACGAGCTCACCGCCCAGGAGAACGTCGAGCTGCCCGCACTGCTCGCCGGCGTCGGTCCCCGCGAGGCTCGGCGGCGGGCCGCCGCGCTGCTGGAGCGGGTCGGGCTGACCGACCGCGCGAGCCACCTGCCCGCGGCGCTGTCCGGCGGGCAACGCCAGCGGGTCGCGGTCGCCCGCGCCCTGATCGGCCGGCCGCTCATCGTGCTGGCCGACGAGCCCACCGGCAACCTCGACAGCGAGGCGACCACCGAAGTGCTGCGGCTGTTCGCCGCGCTGCGCGCCGAGGGGCAGACCCTCCTGCTGGTCACGCACGAATCCCGCGTCGCGGCGACCGCCGACCGCGTGGTCACCATGCGGGACGGCGCGCTCGTCGGCCAGACGAACCTGGCCGGCACGGGCGGCGACCTCGGGGCGTACGCCGGGCTGGAGGGCTGATGAGCACGCTCACCGTGGTGATCCGCCTGGCGCTGCGCGACCTGCGCCGCCGCCGCGCCGAGGCGTTCCTGCTGCTGATCGCCCTCGCGGCGACCACGACGACGCTCACCGTCGGCCTGACGGTGGGAGGGGCCGCCGACCGGCCCTGGGACCGTACGCGCGCCGCGACCGCCGGTCCCGACGCGGTCGCCACGGCGCCCCGGTCCGCCGACCTGGCCGCGCTCGCGCACGCGCCCGGCGTCACCGGGACGGCCGGCCCGTACCCCAGCGTCTCGGTCGAGGACCTGCGCGTCCGGGACGTCCGCGTCGCGGCGTTCGTGCAGGGACGCGACACCGCCACCGGACCGATCGACCGGCCGCAGGTCACCGCGGGCGGCTGGGTCCGGCACGGCGGTGTCGTCGTCGAGCGCGCCTTCGCGCACGCGCTGAACGTACGGCCGGGCGACGAGCTCACGATCGCCGCCGCCGGCTCCGCGTCGCGGGTATCGCCGTCACCGCCGCCCGGGTGCCCTATCCCTCCTCCACACCCGGCCTGGTCTGGACGACGCGGGCCGACCTGAGGTCGCTCGGCAGGAAGGTGACCTCCCAGGTGATGCCGATCCGCCTCGCCGACCCGGCCGCCGCGCCCGCCTTCGCCGCCGCGCACCGGAACGTACGCTCCTGGCAGGACATGGGGGCGTACGCCACCGCCGAACTCCACCTGGTGAACCAGGCCCTGCTGACCGGCACCTGGGCGCTCGCCCTGCTGGCCGTCGCGTGCGTGGCGGTCCTGGTCGGCGGGCGTCTCGCGGACCAGACCCGCCGGGTCGGGCTGTTGAAGGCGGCCGGCGCGACGCCCCGGCTGGTCGCGTTCGTCCTACTCGCCGAGCACCTGCTGGTGGCCGTCGCCGCAGCGGCCGTGGGGCTCGTCGCCGGCTGGGCGGCGGCCCCGGCGATGGCCCGGCCGAGCGCCGGGCTCCTGGCCGCCGGCCGCCCGGACCTGACCCCCGGCTCGGCGGCGATCGTGGTCGTCGTGGCCCTCGCCGTGACCGGCGCGGCGACCCTGGTCCCGGCGATCCGCGGCGCCCGGACCAGCACCGTACGGGCGCTGAGCGGTCCGGCGCGGACGCCCCGGCGTTCGCCGCGCCTGATCGCGCTGTCCGCCCGCCTCCCGGTGCCGCTCCTGCTGGGCGTACGTCTCGCGGTACGCCACCCGCGCCGGGCCGTGCTCGCCCTGATCAGTCTGGCGATCACCGCCGCGATGGTCGTCGCGGCGATCGCCATGCACGGCGACATCGCCCGGAAGGACGCCCGGACGACCGGGATCATGTTCGTGCCCGGTGTCCCCAACCCGGTGACGGAGCAGGTGAACCAGGTCGTGCTCGCGCTCACCGTCGCGCTGCTGACGCTCGCGGCGGTCAACGCGGTCCTCATCGCGTGGGCGACGTCGATCGACTCCCGCCGGCCGACCGCGCTCGCCCGCGCCCTCGGCGCGACCCCGGGCCAGGTGACCGCCGGGCTGTCGGCGGCACAGCTGCTTCCCGCCGCCGTGGCCGGGACCTTCGGCATCCCCGTCGGCCTGGCGGTCTATGCCGCGGCCCGTACGGTCGGCGGCGCGTCGGGCGGCGGCGCGATCCCGTACGCGTGGCTGCCCGCCGTCGTCCCGGGGACCATCGTGGCGGTCGCGCTCCTCACCGCCCTCCCGGTCCGCCTGGCCGCCGGCGCCCCGTCGCCGAGGTGCTGCGCGCCGAGTAACGGTTCGAGGGGCGGCGACGCTGAGCGGCGCCCGCGGCAAGGGGACCAAACGCGGAGAGAACACCGGCGGTGTGGTCCACGGCAGCCCCGCCCAGGTGAACCGCCGCGACGAGGCCCCACGCTCCGACTGACCTCCGGTCGCCGCGATCCGGAACGGCCGTCAGGGCCGCTGCCGCGCGGCGGGCCGGGAGGAGGACTCGGACCCGGCCATGTCGAGGAGGACCATCGCGTCGTAGTCGGGGGTGCCGGGCTCGGCGTAGTAGGCGTTGAGGCGTTGGCCGGGAGTGCCCTCCAGCTGCATGGACTGATAGCCGAGGGTGAGGTCGCCGACCTCCGGGTGATGGTAGGTCTTACGGCCGTACGGGCGGGCCCGCACGTCGTAGCGCTCCCACAGCCGCGCGAATTCGGGGCTCTTGAGCAGCAGCTCGCCGACGAGCTGGGCGAGGTCGGGTGCGTCGGGGTCGGTGCCCGCCAGAGCCCGTAGGCGGGCGACACAGCCGCGGACCTGGTTGTCCCAGTCGTCGAACAGGTCGCGCGCCGCAGGGTGGAGGAAGACATAGCGCGCGATGTTGCGCTGCTTGACCGGCCACTCTTCCATCCCGGCGAACAGCCGCAGCGCGGCGGGAGTGTGCGCGAGCAGGTCGGTGCTGCGGCCGACCACGTACGCGGGGTTGGGCCGCAGGCTCTCCAGCAGCAGCTTGACACCGGGCCGTACGGTCCGGCTGGGGGCGGTCGGCGGCTCCGGGATCTGGCGGGCGGCCCGCAGCGCGAGTTCGCGCAGGTGGTCGTGTTCCGCCTCGTCCAGCTGGAGCGCACGGGCGAGGGCGTCGACGACCGCCGGGCTGGGGCGGGTCTCCTTGCCGCGTTCCAGGCGCGTGTAGTAGTCGATGCTCACCCCGGCGAGCGTGGCCAGCTCCTCACGGCGCAGGCCGGGGGTACGCCGCAGGCCGGGACCGACCGTGAGGCCGACCTCGGCGGGGGTCACCTGAGTACGGCGGGCGCGCAGGAACCGCCCCAGCTCCGTGCCGCCCGCACTGCCGCTCTGCTGCCTCGTCATGTCTCCAGTCTGGCGGCGCCGTCATCCGCCTCACAGTCACGTGGGGGGCCCTGTCACACCCCTGAACGCCAGGCCCCGGCACAGCGCGGTCTGCCACGCGGCGCACGCGTTTGTAAGGCTTGACGGCATGCGCACCACCACACTTGGCAGCAGGGGCCCGGAGACCGGCGTCATCGGCCTGGGCTGCATGGGGATGACCTTCTTGTACGACATGAAGGCCCCCAGAGACGAGAAGACGTCGATCTCGGTGATCCATCAGGCCCTCGACCTGGGCGTGACGCTGATCGACACAGCCGATGTGTACGGCCCTTACACCAACGAGGAGCTGATCGGCCGGGCGCTGGCCGGCGGCCACCGCGAGCGCGCGGTGCTGGCCACCAAGGTCGGCCTGGTCGTGAGCGACGCGACCGGCGGCCCCGAGGGCTCCCCGCTCATCGTGGGCGACGGCCGCCCCGAGCATGTCCGCAGGTCGATCGACGAGAGCCTGCGCCGTCTCGGCACGGACCACGTCGACCTGTACCAGCTGCATCGGGTCGACCCGCGGGTGCCGATCGAGGAGACCTGGGGGGCGATGGCGGAGGCCGTGGCGGCGGGCAAGGCCCGGCATCTCGGCCTGTCCGAGGTCACGGTGGAGCAGATCAAGCGGGCACAGGCGGTGCACCCGGTGACGTCCGTGCAGTCGGAGTTCTCCCTGTGGACCCGTGACGTGCAGGACGAGGTCCTGCCGTACTGCGAGGAGCAGGGCATCGGCTTCCTGCCGTTCTCCCCGCTGGGGCGAGGATTCCTCGTCGGCCGGTTCTCCTCCTTCGACGACCTTCCCGAGGACGACCGCCGCCGTCGGCTGCCACGTTTCCAGCAGGACGCGCTGCGCTCCAACCTGGCCATCGTCGGCCGGGTGCGCGAGATCGCCGAGCGGGCCGGGGCCACCCCGGCGCAGGTGGCGCTCGCCTGGGTGGTGGCCCAGGGCCGGTACGTCGTGCCGATCCCCGGGACCAAGACCCCGAAGTACCTGGTGGACAACGCCGGAGCCGGTGATGTCGAGCTGAGCGCGGCGGACCTGGCCGACCTCGACGCACTGCCCGCCCCTGTCGGCGGCCGGTACTGACCTTTCGCGGCCGCACACGTCAGAGCGGCCGCACAACGGATTTTCAGGAGATTCACGATGGAGTACACCCGTCTGGGCACGTCAGGGCTGAAGGTCAGCCGGATCGCGCTGGGCTGCATGAGCTTCGGCGCTTCCGAAAGAGCGTCGTGGCGCTCGACGACGAGGGGGCTGAGCCGATCTTCCGGCAGGCCCTCGAGCTCGGCATCACCTTCTGGGACACCGCCAACGTCTACGGGCTGGGCACCTCGGAGGAGATCGTCGGACGCGCGCTGAAGAAGTACACGCGCCGAGACGACATCGTCCTGGCCACCAAGGTCTTCTTCCCGCTGCACGAGGGCCCGGGCGGCTCAGGGCTGTCCCGCAAGGCGATCATGGAGCAGGTCGACGCCTCCCTGACCCGGCTCGGCACCGACTACATCGACCTCTACCAGATTCACCGGTTCGACCCGGAGACTCCGGTGGAGGAGACGATGGAGGCGCTGCACGACGTCGTGAAGGCTGGCAAGGTCCGCTACCTCGGCGCGTCGTCGATGTGGGCGTGGCGGTTCGCCGCGATGCAGCACGCCGCCGAGACGAACGGATGGACGAAGTTCGTCTCCATGCAGGACCAGTACAACCTGGTGCAGCGCGAGGAAGAGCGGGAGATGTTCGGCCTCCTCGCGGACCAGGGCGTCGGCAGCCTGCCGTGGAGCCCGCTGGCCGCGGGCCTGGTCGCCCGGCCCTGGGGCGAGAAGAGCACGACCCGCGCCCAGAGCAACCCGACCACCGACCAGCAGGGCCGTCCGCTCTTCCTCGACGGTGACAAGGCGACGGTGGACGCGGTCCAGCGCATCGCCGAGGCACGCGGCGTCTCGATGGCGACGGTGGCCATGGCCTGGGTGCTGAAGAACCCGGTCGTCAGCGCGCCCATCGTGGGCGCCACCAAGCCGCACCACCTGGCCGACGCCGCCGCGGCGCTCGACGTCCGGCTCACCGACGACGAGGTCCGCTCACTCGAAGAGCACTACACCCCGCGCGAGCCCACGTACTTCTGACCGCGCGTCAGCGCTTCCGCTTCACGGCGGAGTTCCGCTGAACTCCACCGTCATGTGCCGGTGGCGCCGACGGTGGCCTCGACGCCGAGTTCGGCCGTGAACCAGTCGAGGGTGCGGCGCAGGCCCGTCTCGCGCGGCACGGTGGCCCGCCAGCCGAGGCGCTCGCGCGCCAGGGAGGTGTCGGGGCGGCGCACCGCCGGGTCGTCGACGGGCCGGTCGACGAAGGTGATCGGTGAGTCGGAGCCGGCCAGGTCCCGGATGGTCTCGGCGAGCTCCAGCACCGTCATCTCCTCCGGGTTGCCGATCTTGACCGGTCCGGAGACGTCGCTGCGGGCGAGGGCGAGGATGCCGGCGACCGTGTCGTCGACGTAGCAGATCGACCGGGTCTGGGCGCCGTCCCCGGCCACCGTGAGCGGCTCGCTGGATCTCCGTTTCAGTGCTGCTCCGGTTCGGGCGGGCAGGACGAGCCCTCGGGCTGGAGGGTGTCGGGAGGCTCGGCGGTGACGTTGTGCTGGAGCCGGTCGAGCAGGCGGTGCAGCGCGGCGATCTCCTCGGGCGCAAGACCCTGGCGGAGGCGCTGATCGTGGGACTGCGCGGCGGTCGCCAGTCTCCGGAAGAGCTGCTCGCCGCGCTCGGTCAGGGCGACCTGGTGAATGCGACGGTTGGCGGGGTCCCGCTGCCGGGTGATGAGACCGTCGGCCTCCATCGCGTTGAGGTGGTGGGTCAGGGTGGCGCCCTGGATTCCGACGGCGCGCGCGAGTTCGCGCTGGTTGGCGGGCCGCTGGGTCTTGAGCGTGAGCAGGATCAGCCATATCGGCAATGAGCCGCCGGCCGCGGCCAGGGCGTCGTCGAAGACCCGACTGACCGTCTTGGCCGTCTGGGACAGAACCAGCCCGATGGGGGGCCCGAAGGAGGCAGCCATAGCCGAACACCTTAATCGATTCCTCCTGAGTCTAACCGTTTGACATCTCACCGTTAGATATCTAATAGTCTACGAAAGCCTGCCGACCGGAGGGATCGATCATGAGTACGCAGCAGCAGGTTCTGGAACTGGGCCGCCGTTGGGCCGAGGCGGAGCAGAACGCCGACGTCGCCGCGCTGGATGAGCTGGCCACCGACGACTTCACCCTCGTCGGGCCTGCCGGGTTCGTGCTGCACAAGCCTGAATGGCTGGACCGTTACCGCACCGGCTCCCTCACCACCCACACCCTGGTCTGGGACGAGGTGGAGATCCGCGACTACGGCACCGCCGCCGTGGCCGTCGGCCGGGCACACCCAGAAGGCCGAATACCAAGGGCATCCGGTCGACGGCCGCTTCCGGGTCACCCACATCGCCGTCCGGCGAGAAGGCCGATGGCTGCTGGCCGGCCTGCACCTGAGCGCGATCGCCGGTCCGTGACGGCGACACGGCGAGGACGGATCATGCGCGTCAGCATCAACATCACCCGCTATTCGTGGCCGGGCGGCCCGGAACGCCTGGGCGCCGAGCTCGAGCGGGTCGTCCGGCTGGCCGACCAGGCCGGCCTGGACACCGTCTGGGTGAGCGACCACCTGCTCCAGGCCGACCCGACCGCCACCGTGGACGGCGAGATGCTGGAGGCCTACACCACGCTGGGCTTCCTGGCCGCCCACACCCGCCGCGTCCGGCTCGGCACCATGGTGACCGCCGCGACCTACCGGCCGCCCGCGTTGCTGGTCAAGGCCGTCACGACACTGGACGTGCTGTCGGGCGGCCGGGCCTGGCTCGGCATCGGCACGGGCTACCACCAGGGCGAAGCCGACGCCATGGGACTGCCGCTGCCGCCGCTGCCCGAACGGTTCGAACGGCTGGAGGAGACGCTGCGGATCGCCATCCGCATGTGGGCGAACGACACCAGCCCCTTCGAAGGCCGTCACTTCCGGCTGGGCGGCCCGGTCAGCAGCCCCCAGCCGCTGCGGCGCCCGCGCCCGCCGATCCTGATCGGCGGGATGGGCGAGCAGAAGACCCTGCGGCTGGTCGCTCTGCACGCCGACGCCTGCAACCTGTTCGACATCCCCGACGGCGGACTCACCATCCGCCACAAACTGCGGGTCCTCGCGCGGCACTGCGAGGACGTCGGCAGGCCCTACGGCGAGATCGAGAAGACGGTCAGCACCCGCTTGGGAGAGACCGAGTCCGCCGACGAATTCGCCGAACGCTGCGCGGCCCTGGCCGAGCTCGGCCTCGACCACGTCGTCGTGATCACCAACGGCCCCTGGACCGAGGGCGCCGTGGCGCGCCTGGCCCAGACGGCCGACCGCGTACGGCCCGACTGAACCGTACGTCCGCGTGGAGCGCCCACGAGCGCGGGCAGGACGATCCTCCGCCGGCGTTAGGCCGCTCCGTCGCGGGCCTCCTGAGAAGACGCGGCATGATGGCGGCCATGACGCGACGTTCACTGCGGGTCGTCCTGGCCGAGGACTCGGTCATCCTGCGCGACGGCATGGTGGAGCTGTTGTCGGCGCGAGGGTGCACGGTCGTCGCCGCGGTCGGCACGCCGGACGACCTGCTGGCGGCGGTCGCCGAGCACGGCCCCGACGTCGCCGTCGTGGACATTCGGATGCCGCCGTCGCACACCGACGAGGGCATCCGCGCCGCCCTGGAACTGCGGCGGAGCCGTCCGGAGGTCGGCATCCTCGTCTTCTCCCAGCACGTGGAGGCCGTCCTGGCGGCGCGGCTGCTGTCGGGCGGCGCCGCCGGAGTCGGATACCTGCTCAAGGAACGGGTGGCCCGGACGTCCGAACTGGTCGACGCCCTGCACCGGGTGGCGACGGGCGGTACGGCGCTCGACCCGGAGATCGTCACCGGGCTGTTGGGGGGCGGCACCCGGCGGAGCCGCGTCGACTCGCTCACCGGGCGGGAACGCGAGGTGCTCGACCTCATGGCGCAGGGGCATTCCAACCGGTCGATCGCCCAGCGCCTGGTCGTGACGGAGCGGGCGGTCGAGAAGCACGCGGCCGCCATCTTTTTGAAGTTCGACCTCCCGCCCGCCGAGACCGACAACCGCCGGGTCAAGGCGGTGCTCACCTACCTGACGGAGACCGGCTCAGCGTGAAACGGCAGGTCAGGACGGTCACGGGCTCGCGTGTAATGCGGCCTACCGGTGGGTGTACGGGGCTGCGGCGGGTGTGCCGGCGGGCCGAGTGATGAGACCTGCCGGTGGGTGCCGGCGGTCCGGGTGCTCACCGGCCACGGGGTACATCGACGGGCGCGGGCGGGAACTCCTCGCGGCGGTCACACCGTCGTCGGCAGATCGGCGACGACGGTCGTGGGACCGCCGTCGGGGCTGGTGATCCGGAGGGTCCCGCCTACGGCCTCCACCCGCCGGCCCAGCCCGGTCAGCCCACTCCCGGCGGCCGGGAACGCGCCGCCTCGCCCGTCATCGGTCACGACCAGCCGGACCCGCTCGTGGGTGGCGACGACCTCCACGACGGCGGTGTCCGCGCCGCTGTGCTTGGCGATGTTGGTCAGCAGTTCGGCGACGCAGAAGTACACCACGCGCTCGATCGCCGGGTCCGGGCGCTCTCGCAGGTCAAGGCGCAGGTCGACCGGGGTCGGGCAGCCGCCGGCGAGGGAGGGCAGGGCGGCGCCGAGCCCGGCGTCCAGCGGGACCGGATTGATGCCCCGGGTGATCCGCCGCAGCCCCGCGATGGCGTCGTCGGTCTGGGTCCGCGCGCGGGTGAGGAGAGCGGCCAGCCGGCCCGGCGCCGGATCCGGGTGCTCGCCGAGCGCGTCGTCGGCCAGCGAGAGGGTCATGGCGATGGCGACCAACTCGGCCTGCGTCCCGTCGTGCAGATCGCGTTCGATCGAGCGCAGCGCCTCGGTGTTCTCGGCGGCCAGCGCGTGCCGTGACCGTTCGAGCGCGCGCAGGCGCCGCTGCCCGGACGTGGGGCCGAGCAGGAGTCGGGCCAGCCGGCGGTTCAGCGCGCTCGCTCCACGGACGGCGGCGGGGACGGCCGTCAGCAGGACGACTCCGAGGAAGAGCCCGGCCACGACCACCCACCAGGAGTTCGGGCGCTCATGTAGGGAGAGCGTGAGGGCCAGGACCGGGAAGACGATCAGCCAGAGCGCGCCCACCGGCAGCACGGCCGCGGCGACGAAGGCCACCAGCCCGGCCGGAAGCCGGAGGACCAGGTACAGCAGGGCCCGCCAGCCCGTCGAGTCGGTGAGGCCGGCGCGGATCCAGCCGAGTACGCCGGGCGAACGCGGCGTCGGCTCCGGGCTCGGGATGTCCGCCCCGAGGAGCCGGGTCACGGCGAGGCGGTGCAGCCCACCGAGCACCCGGGCGCCCCGCAGACCGGTCGCGACGAGCGGAAGCCCGACCAGGGTCACCGCCAGCAGCGTGCCCGCGTACAGCATGGCGACGACGTAGACGACGCCCGCGACGGCCACCGGCAGCCCCGCGACGGCGAAGACCACCTCGCCGGCCCGTACGGTCGGCCTGAACCGGCGGACCCGCCGCGCCCATCCCGTCCGCCGCGCCGCCTCCGGACGCGCACCGCGCCCTTCGGCCGCGGCCTGTGCTTCCGGCCTGCCCTGTGCTTCCGGCCTGGCCTGCGGTCCAGACGTGACCTGCGGCTCGGGCCTGGTGGTCCCGTCTCCGGGGAGGTCAGCCACGTTGCCCCGCGACCGTCTCCGTGGCCGGTCCGGAGGTCGCGCGCCGGCCGGTGAGGAGGATGCCCAGCGCGGCCAGCACCGCCACGCCCGCCGCGATCGACCCGTACCCGACCGGGCTCACCGACGGGAGCGGGGAGCCCGGCAGGGTCACGCTGAACGAGGTCACGGTGGCCACCGTGACGGCCGTGCCGGTGAGCGTCCCCACCGCCGTGATCAGCAGGCACTCGGCGCAGAGCATGGAGGTGAGCTGCCGGCGGGTCGCGCCGATGAGGGACAGCAGGGCGAACTCGCGGCGCCGCGCGGCGGTCAGCGCCGCCAGGGTGTTGACCGTGGACACGCCGCCGAAGCAGACGAGGAGGGTCAACTCGGCCTGGCGGAGCCAGGTGTCGCCGGCGGAGTTCACCGAGGCCATCTCCGTTCCTGCGAGGCGGCGGGAGGCATCGCCGACCGTATCGCCCATGAACCGGAACGCGCACGCCAGCGCGGTCAGCAGGGCCAACGGGACCACCGCCGACGACAACCGGGCGGCGTACCCGCGCAGGTTCGCGTCCGCGAGCCGGCCCGACCGGGGCGCGATGACCCGGACGGGAAGGCCGAGGATCGCGACGACGGCCACGGTGAACAGCGGCCCGAGGAGCGCGACCGCCGCCATGAGGGCCAACGTGGCCAGCAGCGCGCCCTGCCCGGCCTTGTCCGGGGGCTGCCGTGCGACGAAGAGGCAGAACGCGACCCCGCCGGCGAGCGCGAGCAGCCCGACCGGCGTGCGGATCGGCCCGGCCCGGCGGTCGCCGCCGACGCTCTCTCCCAGCGCGACGGCCGGTGCGACCCGGCAGACCGGGCGGGCGGCGACCACGGCGGACAGCGTTCCGAGCAGGAGCGCGATCACGGAGGCCGCCACCGCCGGCACCGGGGTGAACGGGATCCGGCTTCCCGCCGGCACCAGGTCCCGTTCCACCAGCGCACCGAGGAGACGGTGGGCGCCAAGTGTCCCGGCCGCCCAGCCGGCCGGGCTGACGAGGGACACCACGATCAGGACCTGCCGGCGCACCAGCTCGCGGACCTGCCGGGGAGTGGCCGCCACGGTGCGCAGCAGCGCCAGTTCCCGGTGCTGCTCGCGGACCGCGAAGCCGAGCGTGTTGGCCACCACGAACAGCGCCACCAGGATGGCGATCTCCCCGAACGCGCCCCCGATGAGCACGAGACCGGGCTGCCCGGCGCGCGCCGGCGGAGAGACGACGCTCGCGGCGATCAGCGACCCGAACAGGGTGATCGCGGTCACCGCCATGAACACGGCCGTGGCGAGCCCGGCGAACGTCGCCGGCCGGGTCCGGATCTGCCCGAAGGCGAGCCGCAGCACATCAGCCTCCCAGCCGGCTCAGCCGGTCGGAGACGGTCGCGACCGACGGGCGATCCAGGTCGTCGACGATGACGCCGTCCGCCAGCACGAGGACACGGTCGGCGTATCCCGCGGCGACGGGGTCGTGCGTCACCATGACGCAGGTCTGCCCCCGTTCGTCGACGCCGGTCCGCAACAGCGAGAGGATCTCCGCGCTGGTGTGCCGATCGAGCGCCCCCGTCGGCTCGTCGGCGAACAGCACCCGTGGCCGGGAGACCAGCGCCCGCGCGATGGCGACCCGCTGCTGCTGGCCGCCGGACAGCTGTCCCGGACGGTGCCGCTCGCGCCCGCCGAGCCCCACCTGCTCCAGCGCCGCCCGTACGTCCGCGCGCCCGGGCGGCCGCCCGGCGAGGCGTCCCGGCAGCGTCACGTTCTGCTCGACCGTCATCGCGGGCATCAGGTTGAACGACTGGAACACGAAACCGACCTCTTCGCGGCGCAGCTCGGCCAGGCGCCGCTCCCGCAGCCGGGACACCTCCGTCCGCCCCCACCAGACCGCGCCGGCGGACGGCCGGTCCATTCCCGCGAGGCAGTGCAGCAAGGTCGTCTTGCCCGAGCCGGAGGGCCCCATCACGGCCGTGAACGTCCCCGGCGCGAAGGCGACGGTCACGCCGCGGAGGGCGTGGACGGCGTTCGCGCCCCTGCCGTAGCTGCGGTGCACGTCCTCGCAGCGAGTCGCCGCACCGTCGCCGGCGACGACGTCCGCCGTGTCGTCCGGGGACGAGGCGGAGCCGTGAGGTCGGTAAGGCGGCCCGCCGGGCCGGTGTGGTGAGGCGGCCGCGCCGGGTCCGGCGCCGTCGTGCGTCGGGAGGAGCGCGTGCTGCCGGCCGTGCTTGTTCGACGAGGGCATGTCCCAAGCCTCGTGCCGGAACGGGGCCCGGCACGATCGTGCTTCCATCCGTATCCGGGGTGCGGAAAACCGTACCCCTCACCGCTCGGGGGTGAGCCTGATGAGCGTGCTGGAGTAGTCGGCGCGCAGGCCGGGGTCGATGCCGTGCGCCATGAGGACGGCGCCGTGGTGGATCCTGCCGGTGTCCTCGTCCCGGTATCGGGCGGCCGGATCCAGGTCTCTGAGGCGGATGGGCACCGTGGGCCGCCGGCGCGGAGAGGCAGTTGCCAGGCCAGGACCACGATCCCGTCCGGAGCGCCGTACTGGACGGCAGTGCGGCCGGCGTGGGTGCCGAGGCGGTACTGGCGGCCGTGCTGGACGATCCGGCGGATCTGCTTGTACCGGCCGACGAGGTCGGTGGCCTCGCGGAGTTCCTCTTCGGTCCACTCCAGGAGGTTGCCGCCGATGCCGAGGATTCCGGCCATCGCCACGTGGAAGCGGAAGCGCAGAGGCAGGCGGCGGCCGGTCAGGAGGTTGGGGCTGTCGGTCACCCACGCGGCCATGGTGCGGGCGGGGTAGAGCTGGCTGTAGCCGTGCTGGATCGCGATGCGGTCGACGGCGTCGGTGTTGTCGGAGATCCAGACCTCGTCGGTGCGGGACAGCATGCCGAGGTCGGAGCGGCCTCCGCCGCCCGCGCAGGCCTGGATGCGCAGGTGGGGGTGGTCGCCTCGGAGGCGGTCGAGGATGCCGTAGACGCCGCGGACGTGGTCGATCCACAGCCGGGAGGCGTCGGGTCCGGCGTCGGGCCACCCGGCTTCGGTGAAGGCGCGGTTCATGTCCCACTTGAGGTAGTCGATGTCGTGGTCCCGGACCAGGGCGTCCAGCCACTTGTGCGCCCAGCCCGCCACGTCCGGGCGCGCGAAGTTGAGGACGAGCTGGTTGCGCAGGGTCGTACGGGCGCGGTTCGCCATGTGCAGGACCCAGTCGGGGTGCGCCCGGTACAGGTCGCTGTCGGGGTTGACCATCTCCGGCTCGACCCAGATCCCGAACCGCATGCCGAGGCGGTGCACCTCGGCGATCAGCGGATCCAGGCCGCCGGGGAAGCGGTCGGTGTTGACGGTCCAGTCGCCCAGCCCCGCGGTGTCGCCGTCGCGCGCGCCGAACCAGCCGTCGTCCATGACGAACAGCTCGGCGCCGATCCGCGCGGCCGTGGCGGCGAGCCGTTTCTGGTTGGCCTCGTTCACCGCCCAGCCGGTGGCCTCCCAGGAGTTGTAGACGATCGGGCGCGGAGTGCCGGGATCGGGCAGGACGTGATGGGCGATGTGGTCGTGCCAGGCACGGCTCGTACCGCCGAATCCATCGGCGTTGAACAGTCCGGCGAACGCCGGGGTGCTCCAGGTCTCGCCGGGGTGGAGCCGCCAGGTGACGCCGTCATGGCCGAACCCGCCGGTCCAGGTGAGCCGTCCGCTGGGGGAGAGGTCGACGTTGACGCGCCAGCTGCCGCTCCAGGCCAGCGCGGTGCTCCACACCTCACCGTGCTCCTCGCCCGCCTGGCCGTCGTCGATCATCAGCCAGGGATGGGCGTGGTGGCTGGAGACGCCGCGCCTGCTCGTCAGCACTGTCTCGCCGATGGGCAGGGCGGTCCGCTCCAGCTGGAACTCCGAGGTCCACGCTCCGGTGACGTGGCTGAGCCGGTAGCGGGGACGTAGGGGAGCGGTCCAGGTGGCCGAGTCGGTACGGGTCAGCAGCAGCGGATCGCCGGACGCGCCGGTGTGCCGCAGGGTCGTCCACCGTACGATCGCGTCGCTGTCGTCGTGCACCCGGTAGTGGAGCGTCGCCTCCAGCGGATAGTGCCGGTCCCGCAGCCGGATGGACAGCTCCTCGGCCGTGACCTCGTGGTCGACGAGTCGCCACTCGACGACCGAGGTCCCGTCGGGGAAGCCGACGAGCAGGCCCTGCGCGGAGAACCCGTCGCAGGCCAGCTCCGCGCCTTCGGAGGCCGGGCTCTCGAAGCTGCTGTCCGCGGGCAGTGACCGGTCCGGGATGTCGACGACCTGGGCGAGGGACAGCGAGGGCCCCCAGTACACGTGCCGGGGAACGTCGCGCTCGTCGAGCCGGAGGGCGTAGGACGTCCGGGGCGTGTGCAGCACCCATAGCCGATGCGACGGGTCGTACTGGACGGCAGGGGTGGAAGGCGGCACAAGCGGCTCCCATGCGACGGGCCGGCATGACGACGCCAGCGTACGAAGAAACACGGTCGAAATAGAATATTGACGAAGTTAATTATTTAACCTACGGTTCCGGGCATGTCACGCAGGACTCGCAGGGTCCCTCTCACCAGCCCGGCCGCGGCGACCGTGTTCGAGCTGGTACTGACCCAGGGACCCGTCTCCCGGGTCGAGGTCGCCCGCCGGACCGGGCTGTCGTCGGCCGCCGTCACCAAGGCGGCCCGGCCGTTCATCGACGCGGGCTATCTCACCGAGCTGACGTCGGGACGCACCGGCCCCGGCGCGGGGAGACCCGCGAGCCCGCTGGCGATCCGGCCGGACCGCGAGTACTTCGTCGGCATCAAGATCACCGGTGACGATCTCATCGGAGTGGTGACCGACCTGCGGGCGGACATCCGCAGCTCGTACCACCACGCGCTCGCCGACCACGACGTCGACCACGTCGTGGCCGCGGTGGCCGAGCTGGTCGCCCGGCTGCTGGACTCCGGCGACTACCGGGACCGCACCCACTGCCTGGGGGTCGCGCTGTCCGGTGACGTCGATCGGGAATCGGGGCAGGTCCGGTACTCCCCCTTCCTCGGCTGGCACGACGTGCCGCTGGCCGAGCTGCTGGAGGACGTCACGGGCCTGACGACGACGCTGGAGAACGACGTGAAGGCCCTCACCGTCGCCGAGCAGTGGTTCGGCGACGGCGTCGGGGTCTCCTCATTCGCGGTGGTCACGGTGGGCGCCGGCATAGGGTCCGCGCTGGTCGTGGGCGGCAGCCTGGTCTCGGGGGCCTACGGCGTCGCGGGCGAGATCGGCCACGTGCGGATCTCGTCGACCGGACCCGCGTGCCACTGCGGTGCCATGGGCTGCGTGGAGGCGATCGCCTCCACGGACGCGATCGTCGCCCGGGCCCAGGTCACCACCGGCGAGCCGGAGCTGACCATGGAGCAGGCGGTCGCCCGGGCCCGCGCGGGCGACCCGAAACTGCGTGAGGTGTTCGCGACCGCCGGCGACGCCATCGGCCTCGGCCTGGCCGCGCTGGTCAATCTCTTCGGCCCCGAGCGGGTCGTGGTCTCCGGCGAGGGACTGGAGACCTTCGACCTGTTCGAGGAGGCGATTCGCACCGCGTTCGCCGTCCAGACGTTCGGCAGCGCCGGCCGCTGCGCGCTGCTACTGCGGCCCCTGCCGTTCGAACAGTGGGCGCGCGGCGCTGCCGCGGTCGCGGTGCGCAGCCTGTTCACCATCCCTCAACCCTGAGCCGTTCCCGATCCCCTGATCCCTGCCCGATTCCCAGCCCCCGGATAGATCAAGGATCCCCCCTCATGACCGCACCCGTGAGCCGCAGGGCGTTCCTCAGCACATCCATGCTCTTCGTCGCCGGAACCGCCGTCGCCTGCTCGTCCGGCGGAGGCACCGGCGCGTCCGGCGCCAAGATCACACTCAACCAGTGGTACCACGCCTACGGCGAGCAGGGCACGCAGCAGGCCGTCAAGCGCTACGCCGCCGCGTACACGAAGGCCAACCCGGACGTCGCCATCAGGATCAACTGGATCGCCGGCGACTACGAGACCCGGCTGAACGCCGCCCTCCTCACCGCCGACGCGCCGGACGTGTTCGAGATCGGCGACTTCCGCGCCCAGAACGTCAAGAACGGGCTGCTCGCGCCGCTGGACGACATCATCGGCCCGGTCAGGTCCGACTACGCCAAGCCCGCGCTCGACGGCGCCACCGTCGACGGGAAGGTGTACGGGATCGAGATGATGCAGGACGTCATGATGCTCTACTACCGCAAGAGCATGCTGTCGGCGGCCGGCGTCAACCCACCCCAGACCTTCGACGAGCTGGTCCAGGCGGCGACGACGCTCACCAAGGGCGGCAAGAAGGGCCTGTTCATCGGCAGCGACGGTGTCGGCGACATCGGCTACCTGCTGCTGTGGTCGGGCGGGGGGAATCTGGTCGACCCGTCCGCCAAGACCGCCACGTTCGCCTCACCGCAGGGCATCGCCGCGATCTCCGGCCTCAAGCGCCTGCACGATTCCAAGGCGCTCCTGGAGGGCTTCACGACGGACTGGGCCGACCCGTCCGCGTTCAAGCAGGGCGCGACGGCCATGCAGTGGTGCGGGCTGTGGGCGATGCCCGAGATCAAGAAGCGGTTCGGCGACGACTTCGGCGTCGTCCCCTGGCCCAAGTTCAGCGCCACCGGCACCCCCGCGGTGCGGGCCGGCGGCTGGTACGAGCTGGTCAACGCCAAGGGCAAGCACGTCGACGCGGCCAAGAAGTACGTCCAGTGGCTGTGGATCCAGCAGACCGCGTTGCAGAAGGACTGGTGCGTCCGCTATGGCTTCCACATCCCCGCCCGGAAGTCCCTCGCCGCCCAGACCACCGAGTTCAGCACCGGCACGGCCAAGGACACCGTGGACATGGCACAGCAGTACGCCCACTCCTTCCCTCCCACCTGGAACAAGGCGATCACCACCCTCTTCACCCAGTCCCTCGTGAAGATCGCCAACGGGAAGGCCGACCCGGCGACCGAACTCGCCGCCGCCCAGACCAAGGCCCAGGCCGAGATCGACAAGCAGACGCACTGATGGCAGCGCCGACCACCGGCCGCCGGGCGCGCGAGCGTCCGGCGGTCCGGAAGACGCCGCCGCGGCGCCGGCGGGCCGACCGGCGCGCGATCGGCGCGTTCATCGTGCTCACCGCCCCGATGGTGCTCGGCCTCGGTCTGTTCAAGTACGTGGCCATCGGCTGGAGCTTCCTCATCAGCTTCAACGAGGCCCGCGGCACCCTGTCGATCGGCCACTGGGTCGGCTTCGACAACTACGTCTTCCTGCTGAAGGATCCGGCGTTCCGATCCTCGCTGTGGATGATCATCTTGTTCACCGCGTTCATCGTGCCGGTCACGTTCGCGGCGTCGCTCGCCCTGGCCGTCGGCGTCAACTCCGTACGGCGAGGGCGGGCGTTCTTCCGCACCACCTTCCTGCTGCCCGCCGCGGTGTCGTACGTCGCCGCGTCCTTGCTGTGGAAGATGGCGCTGTTCAACGGCCTGCCGTCCGGGATCGCCAACACCCTCGGCGCCCTGTTCGGCATGCAGCCCCACGCGTGGCTGGCCGGCGGCCCGCCGCCGCTGTACTGGATCGTGATCGTCACGCTGCGGCTCTGGCTGCAGGTCGGCCTGTACATGATCCTCTTCCTGGCGGGTCTGCAGGCCATCCCCGCCCACCTGTACGAGGCGGCCGCGATCGACGGAGCCGCCCGCTGGCGGTCGTTCCGGCACATCACCCTGCCGATGCTGCGGAACACGTCGGTGGCGATCCTGCTGCTCATCCTCATCGCCGCGTTCCAGGCGTTCGACGAGTTCTTCAACCTGTTCAGCACCCAGCAGGCCGGCGACGCCTCCGCCCCCGTGCGACCGCCGCTCGTGTACCTGTACGACTCCGCACTCGGCGACCAGAACTACGGCGTCGGCTCGGCGGGAGCCTTCATCCTCACGCTCATCATCGTGACGGTCACGCTCCTGCAGGGCAGGCTCGTCGGCTTCGGCAGGAAGGACTGAGAATGGCGCGCGGACCCGAACGCGCCCCGCGGCGCGGGACGCCCCTGGCGACGGTGCTCACCTACGCCGGTCTCGGCGTGCTGTCGGTGCTGTTCCTGGCGCCCTTCTACGTCATGCTCCGCAACTCGCTGATGACCGAGGACCAGGTCACCGCCCCCAAGTGGTCCTGGCTGCCGGCCCCGTTCACCTTCGGGAACTTCAAGGACCTCTTCACCGACCCGTCCCTGCCGTTCGCCCACGCCCTGACGAACTCGGCGATCATCGCGCTCATCACCGCGCCGGTCTCCACGCTGTTCGGGTCGATGGCCGGGTACGCGCTGGCCCGCATCCAGGTGCCCTTCCGCGGCGCGGTCACCGCCTTCATCGTGGGCACGCTGATGATCCCGGCATCGGTCACCTTCGTGCCCACCTTCCTGGTCGTGGACGCGCTCGGCGGCGTCAACACCCGGTGGGGAGTGATCGCGCCGGGCCTGTTCAACGCGTTCGCCGTCGTGCTGTTCCGCAGCTACTACCTCCGGTTCCCGCAGGAACTGGAGGAGGCGGGGCGCATCGACGGCCTCGGCCACCTCGGCGTCTACGCCCGCATCGCGCTGCCCAACTCCCTCACCATGATCGCCTCGTTGGGCGCGCTGTCCTTCATCGAGAGCTGGAACGCCTTCCTCTGGCCCCTGGCGATCGGCCAGGACCCCTCCGCCTGGACCGCCCAGGTCGCCCTGTCGACCTTCCTGACCACCCAGTCGATCAACCTGTCCGGTCTGTTCGCGGGCGCGGTCGTCACCATCGTCCCGCTCGCCCTGATGTTCCTGGTCGCCCAGCGCTTCATCGTTCAGGGCATCACGGCCACCGGCTTGAAGGACTGACCCCGCCACAGCCGGTCCCCGCCGATCACCCCCTCCCACCGCCCCACCGGAAAGCACCACCGGGATCGCCCCCTGGAGAGCCCATGCGATCACCCCTGTACTCCGCCATACCCGGAATCACCCGACGAGCCGTAAGAGCCGCGGTCCTGCTGGCCCTCACCGCGGGAACGGCGACGGCCGTACCCGCGGCGCAGGCGGCCGCCGACGTCCCCACCGCTCCCACCGCCACCGCCGGCGCGCCCACCGCTCCCGCCGCCACTGTCGATGTGGCCGCCAGGCCGTACATGGGCTGGTCGAGCTGGAGCATGCAGTCCTCCTCGTACCCGGGCCTCAACCCGGACGGGAGCTACAGCTACCTCACCGAGGCGAACGTCGTGAAGCAGGCGGACGCCCTCGCCGCGAAGCTGAAGCCGTACGGATACGACTACGTCAACATCGACGCCGGCTGGTGGAAGGACAACACCTGGAAGTCCGACTACGACCAGTACGCCCGCCAGGCACCCGACCCCGGGCGATTCCCGGGCGGCATGAAGCGGGTCGCCGACCACCTCCACTCCGAGGGCCTCAAGGCCGGCATCTACCTGCCCGCCGGCCTGGAGAAGGAGGCGTACGGCGGAGGCACCGTACCGATCTGGAACGCTCCCGGCTGCACCACCGCCGACATCGTCTACCCGGACCTGCGCACGACCAACGGCTGGGACAGCTCCTACAAGCTGAACTTCGGCAATCCCTGCGCGCAGAAGTACATCGACTCCCAGGCGCAGATGATCGCCGACTGGGGCTACGACTTCCTCAAGCTGGACGGCGTGGGCCCGGGCTCGTTCAAGTCCGGTGACAACTACAACAACGTCGCCGACGTCGCCGCCTGGCACAAGGCCATCGGCGCCATCGGGCGCCCGATCCACCTCGAGCTGTCCTGGTCGCTCGACATCGGCCATGCCGCCGAATGGAAGGAGTACTCAGGCGGCTGGCGCATCGACACCGATGTCGAGTGCTACTGCAACACGCTGGTCACCTGGGACAACTCGGTCAAGGTCCGGTGGAACGAAGCCCCCGCGTGGAGTGACAAGGCCGGCCCCGGCGGCTGGAACGACCTCGACTCGCTCGACGTCGGCAACGGGCAGATGGACGGCATCACCGACGCCGAGCGGCAGAGCTACATGACGCTGTGGGCCATCAACAAGTCGCCGCTGTACACCGGTGACGACGTCACCAAGCTGGACGCCTACGGCCTCTCCCTGCTGACCAACCGGGAGGTCATCGCCGTCGACCAGAACGACTCCCCGGTCGCCCGCCCGGTGACCCCGATGGGCGACCAGCAGGTCTGGGCCACCAGGAACCCGGACGGCACCTACACCGTCGCCCTGTTCAACCTCGCCTCCGCGCCGGCCCCCGTCACCGCCGACTGGGCCTCCCTCGGGTTCAGGGGCAGTGCCTCGGTACGCGACCTGTGGAGCCACCAGAACCTCGGCAGCTACAACGGCAGGATCACCGAGACGCTGCCCGCGCACGGCTCGCGGCTGTTCACCGTCAAGCCCGGCGGCAGCACGCTGGCCACCACGACGTACGAGGCCGAGTCCTCGAACAACACCCTCAGCGGTAACGCCGCCGTCGTCGGCTGCGCCGCCTGCTCGGGCAACCTGAAGGTCGGCAACCTCTACCTCGGCGGAAAGCTCCGGTTCAACGACGTCACGGTGAAGAAGGACGGGATCTACACCATCAGGGTCGCGTACGTCAGCGGCGATCCCCGCCCAGTGACCGTCTACTCCAACAGCGGCAACGGCACCAGCCTGAACTTCCCCTCCACGGGCGACTGGAACACGGTCCACACCGTCAGCGTCCAGCTGGCTCTCAAGGCGGGTTCCAACACCGTCACCTTCGACAGCGCCGACTGGTACGCACCCGACATCGACAAGATCGACGTTCCGCATTCCGCGTGACGTACCCCTGCCAGCCCTCGCTTCCGCGCTGAACGGAGTGAATCACCGTGGACACCCAGCACCCCGAATCAGGCGACAACCGGCACAGCCGCAGGAACTTCCTCGGTCTCGCCGCCGCTGCCGGCGCAGCCGCCGCACTCAGCGGCCTGCCCACGTTCACCGCCTCCGCCGCTCCCCGCAGGCCCACCGACTCTCCCCTGCTGTCCGCGGCCGACGCCGCGAAGAACCAGCTGTGGTGGCGCGCTCCCGGCTCCTCCACCTCGATGATCCAGCAGGGGTTGCCGGTCGGCAACGGGCGCCTCGGAGCGCTCGCCGGCAACGATCCCGCCAGTGAACTGCTGATGATCACTGACGCC
Organism: Actinoallomurus acanthiterrae; assembly: GCF_054775715.1. Taxonomy (NCBI): domain Bacteria; kingdom Bacillati; phylum Actinomycetota; class Actinomycetes; order Streptosporangiales; family Thermomonosporaceae; genus Actinoallomurus; species Actinoallomurus acanthiterrae. The sequence goes on from NZ_BAAHCO010000001.1 coordinate 3,282,894, forward strand.
ACACTGTGGACCGGCGGTCTCAACGACACGCTGCAGAGCGACGGCCAGTTCCCCTACGGCCGCGACGACTTCGGCTCCCTGACCCTGCTGGCCAGGCTCACCGTCGACATCCCCGGCCACGATCCGGGCTCCGTCGAGAACTACCGCCGCTCCCTCGATCTGGCGCAGGGCCTGGTCAGCGCCTCGTACGACGTCTCCGGCGTCACCTACCGGCGCCAGATCTTCGCCAGCCGCCCCGACGACGCCATCGTCCTGTACTTCTCCGCGCAGGCCGGCGGCGCCTACACCGGTACGGTCACGCTCGCCGGCACCCACGGGGAGACCACCACCGCCGGCGGGTCCTGCGTCTCGTTCGGCTCCTCCCTCGACAACGGCCTGAAGTACGGCGCCGCCGTCACCGCCTACAGCAGCACCGGCAAGGTCGCGGTCAGCGGTACCTCGATCTCCTTCAGCGGCTGCGAGGACCTCACCGTCGTCGTCAGCGGCGGCACCGACTACGCGCCGAACCCGGCGGCGAAGTTCCGCGACCCGTCCGTGGACCCCGAGCGCCTCGCCCGGACCAAGGTCCTCGACGCGTCCGGCCACTCCGCGAGCACCCTGCTGCGCACGCATGTCGCCGACTTCCGCCCGGTCTTCGAACAGCTGGACGTCGACCTGGGCACGTCGTCCGCCGCGCAGCGCGAACTGGACACCTGGGAACGAGTGCAGGCACGCTACCGGGACAACGTCCCCGACCCGGAGCTCGAGGCCGCCTACCTGCAGTTCGGCCGCTACCTGATGATCTCCGGGTCGCGGGGCGGCCTGCCGATGGGCCTCCAGGGCCCGTGGCTGGACGGCAACGACCCGGACTGGATGGGCGACTACCACACCGACATCAACGTCCAGATGAACTACTGGATGGCCGACCGCGCCGGCCTGTCCGGCTGCTTCGACGCCTTCGCGGACTACTGCCTCGCGCAGTTGTCCTCGTGGACCGACGTCACCCAGCGGCTCTTCAACAGCCCGACCAACAGGTACCGCAACTCCAGCGGCAAGATCGCCGGCTGGACCCTGGCCATCTCCACCAACCCCTACGGCGGAGGCGGCTGGTGGTGGCACCCGGCCGGGCAACGCCTGGATCTGCCAGAGCCTGTTCGAGCACTACGAGTACACCCAGGACCGTGCCTACCTCGCGAAGGTCTACCCCCTCATCAAGGGTGCCGTGGAGTTCTGGGAGGCCCGCCTCATCACGACGACCGTCACCGACGCGTCCGGAGCCTCGCGCGAGGTCCTCATCGCCGACAGCGACTGGTCTCCTGAGCAGGGCCCGCTGGACGCCAAGGGCATCACCTACGCCCAGGAACTGGTGTGGAACCTCTTCGGGAACTACCACACCGCGACCGAGGTGCTCGGCAGGGACGCCGCCTACAGCAAGACCATCGACGGTCTCCGCGCGCGCCTGTACCTGCCCGTGGTCAGCCCCACGACCGGCTGGCTCGAGGAGTGGATGTCGCCCGACAACCTCGGCGAGACCACGCACCGCCACCTCTCCCCGCTCATCGGCCTCTTCCCCGGCGACCGGATCCGCCCGGACGACTCCACGCCGAAGGACATCCTCGCCGGCGCGACGGCCCTCCTGACCGCCCGCGGCATGAACAGCTACGGCTGGTCCAACGCCTGGCGCAGCCTGTGCTGGGCCCGGCTGAAGAACGCCGACAAGGCCTACCAGCTCGTCGTCAACAACCTGAAGCCGTCCGTCAACGGCAGCAACGGCAGCGCGTCGAACCTCTTCGACATCATGGACATGGGAGGGGGCCGCGGCATCTTCCAGATCGACGCGAACTTCGGCACCCCCTCCGCGATCGTCGAGATGCTGCTCTACTCGCGGCCGGGCCACGTCGAACTGCTGCCCGCGCTGCCCGCCGCCTGGGCGGCGTCCGGCTCGGTCTCCGGCGTGGGCGTCCGCGGCGGCTTCGTCGCCGACATCAGCTGGAAGAAGGGCAAGGTCGCCCAGGTGACGCTGAAGAGCGTCGGGGGCCGCACCACGACCGTCTTCGCCAACGGCGTCTCGCGGACGGTCAGCCTCAAGCCCGGCGACTCCGTCACGCTGAGCAACTTCCGATGAACCGGCCCGGCACCCCCTCACCGGACGTCACCCCACGGAGCGAACCAACGATGTCCCACCAGAAAGCCCTCGCCAGGCCCCGCCGCATGGCCTTGCTGTCCGGCGCGTTGACCGCCATGGCCCTCGTCGCCGTTCCGCTCGGCACCGCGAACGCGGCGACCTCCCAGGGCAAGGGCGACCGCGTCAGCGCCTGGTCGCCCAGCATGACCACCGGTGGCCCGGCGTTCCACGACCAGACCATCCGGATGGTGGCCCACAGCAGCGTCGCCGGCTCGGACGCCCGCATCACCCTGTCCAACCGGTACAGCGACACCCCGCTCGACGTCAGTGCCGTGGACGTCGCCGTCCAGGCGAGTGGAGGAAACGCGGCGCGCGGCACCACCCTGAAGGTCACCTTCGGCCACTCCGGCCACGTCACGATCCCCGCCGGTGGAGAGACGACCAGCGACGTCATCCCCATCTCGGTCAGCGCGGGGGAGAACCTGCTCGTCAGCCTCTACGTGCCCGGCGCGACCGGCACGTCGACCTGGCACTCCGACGCGTTCGACCGCCTTCAGCACCACGACGACCTCGTGGTACTACCTGGCCGGGCTGGACGTCCTGTCGCCCACCGCGAAGGGCGCCGTCGTCGCCTTCGGCGACTCGATCACCGACGGGTACCACTCCTCCACCGGCACCTACACCCGCTGGCCCGACTTCCTCGCACGCCGGCTGGGCTCCGGACCGGGCCCGCAAAGGCTGAGCGTCGTCGACGCCGGCATCGGCGGCAACCGGGTCCTCACCGACGTCCCCAACCTCTGGCAGGGCGTCAGCGCCCTCAAGCGCTTCGGCCACGACGCCCTGGGCCAGCCCGGGGTCAAGGACGTCATCCTGTTCGAGGGCATCAACGACATCGGCAACAACGCCGGCCCGAACGGCGCACCGCTGACCGCCCAGGACCTCATCGACGGCTACCGCACACTCATCGACGAGGCACATGCCGCCCACGTCGGCATCGTCGGCGCGACCCTCATGCCCGACGAGGGCAACGGGTACTACACCCCCTCCGCCGAGGCGCTCCGCCAGAGCGTCAACCAGTGGATCCGCACCAGCGGCGCCTTCGACGGCGTCGTCGACTTCGACCAGGCCATGCGCGACCCCGCGAACCCGGCCGCCCTCAAGCCCGCGTACGACTCGGGCGACCACATCCACCCCAACGACGCCGGCATGAAGGTGATGGCCGACGCGATCAACCTGCGGCTGTTGCGCAGCTGATGCGGCCGGCTCCGCCGCCCGTTCGCGTACGTGGGCTCGGCCGACGTAGCGGCGGGCGGGGGAGTCGCGCCGGGCTGCTCGCCACCCGGAGAGGACGCGCCGGATCCTTGGTGTTCCCGGAACTCGGCCCGCCGAGGCCGTACCGAACGGCGTTTTGAACAACCCCTCGCGGGCAGGGAGGGCGGGTCGGCAACCAGATGGGAGGAGTCATGCCAGACGCATTCAAGGTCCTCACCGGGCGCGGCGATTGAGCACGTCGCAGGGTGCCCGGAGGTGCCGGCGCCATGGCTGAGGTCGAGGCCGCCCCGGGAGACCTGCTGGAGACGCTCAGGAAGGCGGCCGCCGCCCTGACCGACGGCGGAGTCAGGTTCGCGCTCGCCGGCGGGTTCGCCGCCTACGCGCGCGGCGCCGCGCCGTCGACGCACGACGTCGACTTCGTCCTCGCCGAGGACGAGGCCGAGGCCGCGCTCTCGGCGTTGGAGACGGCCGGGATGCGACGCGTCGAGATCCCCGAAGGGTGGCTGGCCAAGGCCGAGGACGACGGCCGGACGATCGACCTGATCTTTCAGCCGTCCGGCCGGAACGTCGACGCGGCGCTGCTCGCCCGCGCCGAGGAGCTGAGTGTCGAGGCGGTCGCCATGCCCGTGCTGACCGCCACCGACCTGACGATCCTGCGTATGTGGGCGTTCGACGAGAAGGCGTGTGACTTCGGGGGCTACCTGCCGGTCACTCGGGCGCTGCGGGAGCAGATCGACTGGCCGCGGGTGATCGCCGAGACGGCGGACTCGCCGTACGCCTACGCCTACCTCACCCTGCTGCATCGCCTGCGCGTGATGGAACACGGGCCGCCGTACGAAGGGAGCGACGGATGACGCCCACCGACCCGCCCCACTACATCGCCGCCCGCATCAAGAGCCGCCTCGCCGAGGACGCCCGTACGGTCGAGCTCGGCATCCAGGTCGACGTCCGCGGTGACGTCGTCTTCCTGCGCGGCCAGGTGGCCACCCCCCGGAGGCGGGAACTCATCGAGACCGTCGCCCGCGAGGCGGCCGGCGGCAGACGGATCTCCAACGACGTGACCGTCGTCGAGATCCGCCCCCCGAAGACGGAGGAAACGCCCAGATGATTCGTGTGGCCGCGGTCGGCGACATCCACGTCGGCGAGGATGTACGCGGCCTGTACCGCAAACGACTGACCGGGATCGCCGACGACGCCGACGTGCTCCTCGTCGCCGGGGATCTGACCCAACACGGCACCGCCGAAGAAGGACGGATGGCCGCGGAAGAGCTCCGCGACATCGGCGTCCCGGTCATCGCCGTGCTCGGCAACCATGACTATCACTCCGACGCGGAGGCGGAGATCCGCCAGGCGTTCACCGACGCGGGGATCACCGTGCTCGAGGGCGAGTCGACTGTGATCGACTGCCACGGCCGGCGCCTGGGCGTCGCGGGCGCCAAGGGCTTCGGCGGCGGCTTCGCCGGACGCTGCGGCTCCGACTTCGGCGAGCCGGAGATGAAGGCGTTCATCCGCCACACGAAGGCGACCGCGGCCCGCCTCGGCGAGGCCCTGGGCGAACTCGACGCGGACGCCCGCGTCGCCCTGACCCACTACGCGCCGGTCAAGGACACGCTCAACGGCGAACCCCTGGAGATCTATCCCTTCCTCGGGAGCTATCTCCTCGCCGAGGTGATGGACGGGGCGGGGATCGACCTCGCCGTGCACGGCCACGCCCACCGCGGCGTGGAGAAGGGCATCACGCCGGGCGGGATCCCCGTCCGCAACGCCGCCCTGCCCGTCATCGAGCGCGCCTACTCGGTCTACTGCCTCGGCGACGCCGACGACGTCGAGTGCGCCACCGACGATACGGTCACCGCGAACGCGTAACGCTTCGCGACGAAGGTCCGCGTCCCGCCGGACGCGGACCTTCCGCCCGCGTGTAGAACTCCGTGGCGAACGCGCGCACGTCCCGTACGGTGGCTCCGTCCTATGCCTCGTCGCCCGCCCCTTCTGCCGAGGATCCTCGGCGATCGCGGGTCAGGCGCCGTCGTCCTCGACGCGCATGGCCCGCTCCTCGGGCGAGAAGCCGGCCTGGTCGGGACCGACCTCCTCTGCGACGGCGTCCTTCTCGGTGTCGGTGCGGACGCCTTCGTCCTCCTCGACGATCCGGCCGGCGCGGCGGGGAGTCTCCTGCTCTCGTACGGGATCGAACTCGCGCTCCGCCGCGTCGTGCGCGTCGACGGCGCCGCGACCGCCGCCGAGCGACGGGTCGGGCACCTCTCTCCTCAGGCGGCCCTCCAGGGGTTCGCCCTCCCGCTGCTCCTCGGCAGTGGTTCCGAAGTCGTCGAGGGCGGTCGGTTCGTCGCGGGGAACGGGTGCGCGCTGCGGGTCCTGGGCCCACTCCCGCTCCGGGTAGGAGTCCTCCAGGTCGGGGATCCCCTCATCCTCGAACTCCGAGTACGGGTCCGGCTCAGGGTGCGGGTGCGTCATCGCTCTGTCTCCATCGTGATCACGTTGATTGTCTGGAACCAGCCCCATGCCCCCGATCCATTAGTCCTCACGTTGTTTTAACGAGGTTTGGGACGCCTCTCCCCGGGCATCCGGTCATGTCGTCACCGACCCGACCCCGACAGGAGGGCTTCCATGAGCGGAGACGACGGCGACCTCGGGGCGCACCGCGATCCCGAGGCCCTGAACCAGGAGGGCGCCCCGCGCGCCGAAGGGCCGGACCCCGCCCTCGCCGGACGCGACACGCAGGCGCTGACCCAGGACGAGATGGTCGTGTACGAGGCGATCGCCACCGTGCGGCGACCGATGAGCGTCGAGGACGTGGCGGCCACCGCCGGGCTGGACCAGGAGACGGTCCGAGCGTGCCTCGAGACGCTGGCGAAGCGCGAGATGATCGTGAACGGGCGCGAGGGGCTGGAGATCGGCAAGAACGACTGGGACGTCTGGAACGCCCAGCCCTCATCCCGAAAGACCTGACCCCGCGGTGCGTTCGGCCGTAAGTGGTTGTGCGATCAACCACTGTACCTACTAGTATGTACGATCCTGGCCGCTCCAAGAAATGAGGGACCGCCGACATGCCATTGGTTCGCATCGACGCGCTGGGGACTGCCGGTGAGCGGCTCGGCGCGCTCGGCCGCGCCGTGCACGACGCCTGGGTCGAGACCATGGGCGCCCCGCCGGACGACAGGTTCCAGGTCCTGGTCGGTCACGACGGGACCACCAGCACACTCCGGTACGACGACTACCTAGGCGTGCACCGGGACGACGGCGTCGTCTACATCGCGATCACCATGCGCTCGGGGCGCCCGCCCGAGCGGAAGAAGGCGCTGTACCGGCGGATCGCCGAACTCGCCCACGAGTACGCGGGCACCGAGCCGCGGAACGTCTTCATCACCGTGACCGAGAACGCGCCGATCGACTGGTCGTTCGGCTACGGGGCGGCGCAGTACGTCGACGACTCGCCTGCCCGGTCTGAATAAGGAGCGGGCGACGAGGCGGAACCGGACGCGCTGCCCCGGGCGGAGCTGGCCCGCACGGCCCAGGTCGGCGGTCGTCACGACGGCCGCGACCGGATAGCCGCCCGTGGTCGGGTGGTCGGTGAGGAAGACGATGGGCAGGCCGTTCGGAGGGACCTGTAGCGCGCCGGTGACCATTCCCTCGCTCGGCAGTTCGCCCTCCCGCTGCCGGGTGAGCGGCGGCCCCTCCAGCCGTACCCCGATCCGGTTGCTGTGCGAGCTGACCTCGTACGCTCCACGGACGAGCGGTTCGAGGCCCTCGAACCAGTCATCGCGCGGTCCGGGGATGATCCGCAGCACCGGTTCCTCCTCCGGCTCGTAGCCGGGGGCGACGTCCACGGTGATCGGCCCGGCGGCGCGGCCGACCGCGAGCCGGTCGCCGGCCGCGAGCGGGGCGGGCCCGAGCCCCGACAGCAGGTCGGTCGACCGGCTGCCCAGCACCGGCGGGACGTCGAGACCGCCCCGCACCGCGACGTACGTGCGGACGCCGCCGGACGGCGTGCCGAACTCGACGACGACTCCCGCCGGGACGTGGCAGGGCGCGTTCATCCCCCCGGGCCGTACGTGCAGCGGCGCGCCGGTCACCGCGATCCAGGCCGCCGCGTGGAACCGCAGGGCCGCGCCGCCGAACGTGAGCTCCAGCCCGGCGGCGTCCTCGGCGTTGCCGACCAGGCGGTTGGCCAGCCGGAGGCTGCCGGGATCCGCCGCGCCGGAGTGCGGAACCCCCAGGTGGGCGTGGCCGGGACGGCCGAGATCCTGAACCGTCGCGAGCGGCCCCGGCCGGACGACCTCGACCTCCCCACTCACGCGCCCTCCTTCGTCGGGGGAGGGACCAGGCGGGCTGAGCGTTCGAGTCGCGTGCTCCGCCGGCTCATGGGGTGTCGTCTCCGGCGGTGTCGTCGGTGACGATCTCGAAGCGGACCCGGGTGCCGGGCTGCAGCAGGGACGGCGGGTCGCGGTCGGGATCCCACAAGCGCAGCGTCGTACGGCCGAGCAGCCGCCAGCCGCCCGGGGACCGCGCGGGATAGACGGCGGTGTACGGTCCGGCGATGGCCACCGCGCCGGCCGGGACGGCGGTGCGCGGAGACTCCCGCCGGGGGACGTGCAGCGTCTCCTCGAGCCCGGTCAGGTAACCGAATCCGGGGGCGAAGCCGAGGTAGGCGACGACGTAGTCGCCCGCGGCGTGGCGCTCGGCGACCTCCTCCGGGGACAGGCCGGTGAGCGAGGCGACCTCCTCCAGGTCCTCCCCGTCGTACACGACGGGGATCCGCAGCGGCTCGCCGCCCGCCTCCGCCGCCTCGGGGAGGTGCAGGCCGCGCAGCAGCCCGTCCAGACGGCCCAGATCGGTGCCGGGGCGTGCCGTCACCAGCAGCGTCCGCTCCCCGGGGACGACCTCCACGATCTCCGGTCGGGCGAGCGCGCGCACCGCGGCGTGCAGCCGGTGCGGCGCGTCCGTCTCGATCAGCAGTGCGGCGTCCCCCGCACGGCGAACGTCCGTGATCGCGTCGTGAGTCTCCCCGCACACGTGCTCGTTCTCGATCCCGTTCCCGCTGGTCAAGCGAACGGCTCCACGGTCACGCCCGCCTTCTCCAGGGCCTCCCGTATGGAGCGGGCCAGTTCGACCGCGCCCGGGGTGTCGCCGTGCACGCAGATCGACCGGGCGTCGAGGCGTACCTCGGTGCCGTCGACGGCCTCGACGACGCCGTCGACGGCCATCCGCAGCGCCCGCCGTGTCACCCGCTCGGCGTCGTGGATCACCGCGCCGGGCTCCCGCCGGGAGACCAGTGTCCCGGCCGGGGTGTAGGCGCGGTCGGCGAAGCACTCGTGGACGATCGTCAGGTCGGTCACCTCGTGCAGGACCGAGCCGGGGAGGGTCAGCACGGGCAGCGTCGGGTCGTACGCCGCGACGGCGGCGGCCACCGCCTCGGCCTGCACCGGGTCGCGCACGATGCGGTTGTAGAGCGCGCCGTGCGGTTTGACGTACCGCACCCGGCCACCCTCCGCGCGGGCGATGCCGTCCAGCGCCGCGATCTGGTAGAGCACCTCGGCGGTCAACTCCTCGGCGGCGACGTCCATCTCCCGGCGGCCGAATCCGGCCAGGTCCCGGTAGGACACCTGGGCGCCGATCACCACGCCGCGCTCGACGGCCGCCGCGCACGTACGGCGGAGGATCAGCGGATCTCCGGCGTGGAAGCCGCACGCGACGTTCGCGCTGGTGATGACGGACATGAGGGCCAGGTCGTCGCCGAGCCGCCACGGCCCGAATCCCTCGCCCAGGTCGGCGTTGAGATCGATCACCCTGCCACGCTCTCATCCGACCGGTCGGTGATGAGCATCCGGCCCGGCGCGTGCGTGATCGCGAACGGGGGAGCGCTCGCCATCACGACCGCCTGCGGGGTGACGCCGCACGCCCAGAAGGCCGGTACGTCGCCCGGCTCGAGTTCCACCGGATCCCCGAACTGCGGGACGGCGAGCGAGGCGATGCCGATCTCGGCCGGGTCGCCGACGTGCACCGGGGTGCCGTGCATCGCGGGGTAGCGGGCGGTGACCTCGATCGCGACGTCGATCAGGTCGGCGGGGATCGGGCGCATGGACACCACGAGCGGGCCGGCCAGCCGTCCCGCGGGCCGGCACGGGCGGGACGTGACGTACATGGGGACGTTCCGGCCCTGCTCGATGTGGCGGAGGGGCACGCCCGCCGCCGCGAGCGCCGCCTCGAACGTGAAGCTGCAGCCGATCAGGAAGGAGACGAGATCGTCCCGCCAGTACGCGGTGGCGTCGGGCACCTCCGCGACGAGGGCGCCCTCCTGGTACACCCGGTAGGCGGGCAGGTCGGTGCGCAGGTCTGCGGCGGCGACCTCGCGGGCGTACGGGTCCCCGGGGTCGGTGACCTCCAGGATCGGGCAGGCCTGCGGGTTGCGCACCGCGAACAGCAGCGCGTCGAAGGCCAGCTCGCGGGGGACGGCGAGGAGATTCGCCTGGACGTATCCGCGGCACCAGCCACCGGTGGTCACCGGCGTCTCACCGGTGCGGAACACCTCGCGGGCCTGTGAGGGGGTGAGGATCCCAGGATGGTCCATGGTCGTCATGGCAGGTTCATGCCCGCTGAACGTCCTTTACAGCGCGTCCCCCGTATCGGTCTCACGGCACGCTGTCCGACGGTCGGCCGGAATCGGCCGGAACCGTCGCCTGGAGGGCGAGGAGCAGTCGCGCCACCGTGTCGATCATCGCGCGGATCGCGTCGGGCCGCGCCTCGACGAGGTCGCGGGCGATCATGCCTTCGATCGTCGCGACGAGGATGTCGACGTCCACCGGGGCGTGCGGGTAGCCGGCCTCCGCCAGCACCTCCGCGACGATCTCGTGGCAGCTTTTGGTCCAGGCCCGCGCGAACGGCCGGAACGCCGGCTCGCGCCCGACCTGGAAGTACAGCTCCCACAGGGCCAGCTGACGACTCCGCTCGGCCTCGCAGGCGGGGGCCAGCGCGCTGACGACGGCGTCGGCGACCGCGGCCGGGTCGGTGTCGGTGAGCGGCCGCAGCCGCTCGCGCATGGACGACACGTCGCGCTGCACCAGCCGGGCGAACGCCTGCGTCAGCAGGTCCTCGCGGGAGCGGAAGTAGTACGTGGTGGCGGCGAGCGGCAGCGCGGCCCGGTCGGCCACGGCCCGGTGGGTCACCTGGGCGAACCCGCCCGCCTCGAGGAGGTCGACGGCCGCGTCGAGCAGTGCCTCCTTGCGCTGCCGCCCCCGTGCCTGGGCCGGCTCCTGCCGCGCCTCGGCGGCCGTGTCCGCGGGGGGTGTCCTCGAATGTCGTTCCGCCTCGGCCGGCTCTGCGGCGCGGGCGGCGTCACGGATCCCCGGCTTGCTCTTCGCGGCCTCCGCGCGCCCGCGGGGAGGCATCCGTCTGCCCCAGGCCATGACGACCTCTCCAGTACTGGTACAGGTGTACCAGTAAAGCCTAGGGGGTGGTGTCCGGTGGATCGCCGCGCGGCCGAAGAGAGATCCACCGGACGTCCCCTAGTTTTCGGGGCTGTCGCGCAGGGCCAGCAGTGCCGCCCGGAGCGCCCGGGGATCGCCGTCGGTCTCGTTCAGGATCGCCATGAACCGGTGGAGGATGGAGTGCCGGTCGTGCCCCCGGTCGAGCAGGCGCTGGGCGACCGTCCACAGGTGCGGCGGGTCACCGTCCCAGATGCGCGAGGCGAGCCGGAGGTGGGCCTCGATGTGCGCCGGATCGGCGTCCGGATGCTCGAACGTCAGCAGCAGGCGCCGATCGTGGTCGTTCGACGGGTCGAGACGCGTCAGGTCGATGTCGGCGTTGCCGCCCGTCAGGAACGGGAACGCGAACGCCCGCCGGGCCAGGGCCTCCAGGTCGCCGTCCGGCAGCAGCCGCTCGACGAGCTCCCGGTCGAGCCCGAACGTGGTCGGGTCGCGGTACGCCTTGGCGAACTTGCCGGTGATGTCCCAGACCTTGTCGAGGGTATGGCGGACGCCCTCCTCGGGCAGGCCCGTACGTTTGCTCGCCCAGCGCACCCACGCCGCGAGAACGTGCGGCATGGCCTCCTGCTCCGCGGGCGACAGCATCACCTTGCGCGGCAGCCAGTGCAGCAGGAACGTCTCGCACTTGATCGGGCTCACCCGCAGCGGGCGGCCGAAGTCGTGGTCGCAGCCGTAGTCGATGATGCGGTCGACGCAGCGGCTCGCCGCGGACCGGTCCGACAGCTCCTCCGCCTCGTCGGAGGCGAGGAACTGCGCCGCCATCGTCGCGCGGCGGTCGTGGCCGTACACCGGAGGCAGGGCCAGCCGGCCGCCGGGCGGCAGCGCCCGCACCCGGGCCCGGACGAACGCGTGGTAGTTGCCGAAGGTCTCCTTGACCGGCGGGTCCTCGGTCGCGTCCGTGACGGCGAGGGCCCTCTCCAGCCGCGCCCGGGCCTGGGCGGCGGGGATCGGCTCGAACCGCATCAGGGCGTTCTCCTCGGCCTCCTTGCGGCAGTAGCCGAGCAGCTTGTCCACCTGCGAGGAGACCCACGCGTCGATCACCATGCCGCGCTCGTTGTGGTCCACCACGACCACCAGCGCGTGCCGCTCCTCCCCGCCGTACGTGTAGGTGCACACGATGGAGTCCTGGTCGCCGTAGACGTCGTGGGAGACGTAGCTCTCCTCGGAGACGACCATGCCGACGCGGTCGGCCCAGCCGGGCCGGGCGACCCCGGCCTCCACCTCCATGAGCGGGAGCGCGGCGTTCTCGGCCTTGGCGGCCTGGCGCGGCGTGCCCAGGGCCGCGATGCCGGTGAGCAGCGCGAGGGCCGCCGGGGTACGCGCCTTGGCGGCGTACTCGACCAGCGCCTCCCCGACGAGCTTCTCGACGTCCTCCTGGACGAGGCGCTTGCCCCACCAGGTGCCGAGCATCTCGCTGACGATCAGCTCGGCGTCGAGGGGGCTGCGGACGGCCAGGAGCTCACGGGCGGCACGGAGCATCTCGGCGAACACGGCGTCCGGGGGCGGCGCGGGGCGCCGGGTCATGCGACCTCCCCATGGGAGGACGCGTCCGTGCCACGGCGGGACCCGCCGAGCGACTCGCGCATCGATCGGCCTCGCCTGAGCGCCGGATACGCGGGACACGCCCGGGGAGCGGCGTCCGCGGGGGCGCGCGGGCCCACCTCGCGCAGGTCGCTCACGTTCTACCTTTTCGGAGTACGTCCCGATGCGCGCCCGTGACGGATGCGCGAGGGATTAGTGGTCCAGTGTCCGACCACTCACCCTACTCGCCCGAGGGGCGTTCGGGTCGGCGTCCCGAGGGTGGTTCCGACTTGATCATCGACATCAGGTGCTCGCGCGCGACCACCTCGACGAGCGTCGGCGTCAGGTCGACGCCGAGATGTCGGGCCCGCAGCCGGAGGTCACAGACGCAGCGCTCCACCACGTCGCGGGAGAGGGCGGGGAAGTCCCGGCAGAGCCGACCGACCACCGGATCCCGTACGTCGACCTGCAAGACCAGCTGCGTGGAGGTCATGCCGACCCCTCTCGCCTCAGACGATTCCAGTCCACCTGCGTCCCGCTCAGCGCCCAATCTCGGTCCTCCCCCGAAGCAGTGTCAAGACCTCCGGGGGGACAGGTCGCCCTTGCCTTCCTCAGTGTTCCCGCTGGGGTCGGCGGGCTCACCGGGGCGACCGAAATTCCTGGTCGAAACGGGATGAGACCCCGCTTTTTCGTCGAGCCAGGCGGGGTGATGCCGGGCGGCCCACTCCGGCGTGACGTGCCCGAGGAACATCCCGGACAGCGCGCCCGGGTCCCGCAGGGCGTACCAGAGGTGCCCGAGGAACACCACGAAGATCGCCAGGGTCAGCCAGTCGTGGACGAAGGTCGCCCCGGTGCGGTAGACGTCCGGCCACGGGTGGGGGAACGTCAGGATCGTCCCGGTGCCCAGCATGACGAGGATCGCGCCGGCGACGAACGCCGCGTTGAGCTTCTGACCCGCGTTGAACTTCCCCACCGGGTGGATCCCGCGGCCGCCCACGGTCGCCCGCCGGTCCCGGCCCCGCAGCCACCCCCAGTCGGCCGGGGAGAACCGGTTGAGCCGCCGCAGGTCGTTCCGGAAGGCGCGCGACGCCCAGCCGAGCAGCGCGGGGACCGGCAGCCCGAACCCGGCGACGATGTGGATCATCCGGAACAGGTGGCGCCGCCCGACCGTCTCGGCCAGCGCCGGGACGTACAGCACCGCCGCGGTGGCGAGGCAGACGAGCATGAGGACGGCCGTCACGTGGTGCACGCTCCGTACGGCGCGAGTGAACCGGATCATGACGTGTATCCGTTCGAACGGCCGATCCACGCGTCCACGTCGTAGCCGCGGACCTCCCAGTAGCCCGGCTTGACCCGGTCGACCAGATCGATCCCGCCGAGCCACTTGGTCGACTTGTAGCCGTACATCGGCGCGACGTACATCCGCACCGGGCCGCCGTGCTCGTGACTCACCGGGCCGCCCAGCATGCTCGTGGCCACGATCACGTCGCGCCGGCGCGCCTGCTCGAGCGTGAGCGCCTCGGTGTACGCACCGTCGAACGAGGTGAACCGGACGCCCTTGGCCCCCGGCCGTACGCCGACGACGTTCAGGAGGTCGGGCAGGGCCACTCCCGCCCACGCGACGTCCGGCACCGTCCATCCGGTGACGCAGTGGAACGTGTCGGTCATCCGTGTCTGCGGCAGCGCCCCCAGGTCGGCGAGGCTGAACGTACGCGGGTGATCGACCAGCCCGCCGACGGTGAGGCGGTAGTCGGCCGGCTCGACGCGCTTGACGGAGTCGACCACGGAGTAGAAGCGGAAGCCGCCGGCCGCCGGGATCAGGCCCGAGACCCGCGAGCCGACCGGGCCGACCGCGCGGTTGACGCCGCTCTGGACGCGCGCGCCCACGACGACGCCCACGGCCCCGAGGCCGACCATGCCGAGGACGACGCGCCGTCCGACAGGGGTTCCTTCGCTGGTCATGTCTACATTCGAGCACCACGGAGGCCGCCTTCGGAATGGCGGCGGACGATACGTCAGCGAACCGTCACATCTCCCCGGGGTCGTACGCACCTCTTCGGTGACCCGGTGTGACCGCCGGGGTCCGGACGGTGCAGGATTGAGGCCGGACGCTCCCGGAGGACGCCATGACGATCTCGCTGCCCATCGATCCCGAGGCCAACGCGCTGCTGAACCGCAGCCCGCTGGCGCTACTGATCGCGATGCTGCTCGACCAGCAGGTGCCGCTCGAGCGCGCCTTCGCGGCGCCGTACGAGCTGGCGCGGCGGCTCGGGCGCGACCCCGACGCCGAGGAACTGGCCCGGTTCGCCCCTGACGCGCTCGTGACGGTCTTCAGCGAGCGGCCCGCCTTGCACAGGTACCCCAAGGCGATGGCGGCCCGTGTGCAGGCTCTCAGTCGCGCCGTGGTGGAGGAGTACGACGGGGCGGCCGAGCGGATCTGGACGGAGGCGGCGACCGGCCGCGAGCTCCTGAACCGGCTCGGCGCGCTGCCGGGCTTCGGCGACCAGAAGGCCCGGATCTTCCTGGCGCTGCTCGGCAAGCGCCTCGGCGTGCGGCCGGAGGGCTGGCGTGAGGCGGCCGGTCACTACGGCGACGAGGGCGCCCACCGCTCGGTCGCGGACATCGTCGACGAGGAGTCCCTGGGCCTGGTCCGCGCCTACAAACAGGAGATGAAGGCCGCGGCCAAGGCCCGAAGCTGATTTACAAAGCTTGTCAAACCGGGAAATGTGCCGCGAAGTCGACAGCTGCCAGAACCGCCTCCGGCGGACCGCTCACGGTGTGTTGAGGACGACACGGGACTCGCCGAGATCGGGGATGTCGCCCGCCCGGTGACGATCGGCCCCTATCATCATGCTTCCCGCCGGACACGCGGTCTCGCACCGAGTGACCGGAGGGTGACCGGAGGGCGCGCCTGGCGCGGTCGCCGGAATAACGATGCCGTACGGGGCTTCCGTCGGCGCCGAAGCATCGACATGATGAAAACCTGACTCCGAGCGGTGTTGTGATGGAGGCGGGAGCGCTAGCCTGCTCCCATTCACCCATAGTGATGCGGAAATGCCTCGCAGTAGGTCCGAGCGCGCGACGGAGGTGTCGACGGTGAGCACCGATACGTCTGTGCCGCACCCACGAATCTCCGGTCTCGACGCGTCGGACTCGGCGCTGTTCGCCACGTTGCTTCGGGAGGCTCCGATCGGGTTCGCGCTCTTCGACAACGACCTGCGCTTCAAGCGCGCCAACGAGATGCTGGCGCGCATGCACGGCGTCAGCGTCGCCGACCTCGAGGGCAACCGGCCCGCCGAGGTCATCTCCGGGGAGATCGGGGGCGTCATCGAGGCCTCCGCCCGTAAGGCCCTCGACGAGGACCGCCCGGTCCTGGACGTCGACCTGCCGCTCGGCGAGCGGCACTGGGCCCACTCCTGGTTCCCCGCCCACGGTTCCGAGGGCGAGGTGTCCGGCGTCGTCATGGTCGCCGTCGACGTCACCGACCGTGTCCTGGCGGAGCGGTCGATCCGCCGCAAGGAGGAGCGCTACCGCTCCCTCGTCGAGGCCAGCTCCCAGGTGGTGTGGGTGACCACGCCGTCCGGCGAGGTGGTCGACGACGCGCCCGAGTGGCGGGCGATCACCGGCCAGACGCACGAGGAGTACGCCACCGAGGGCTGGCTGGGCGCCGTGCACACGGAGGACCGGCCGCGCATCGAGGAGACCTGGCGGGCGTGCGTCACGAACGACCGGATCTTCGAGGCGACCTACCGCATCCGCACCCGCGCGGGCGGTTACCGCAACTACGACGTGCGCGCGGTGCCGATCCGCCGTGACGGTGAGATCGTCGAGTGGGTCGGCGCCAACACCGACGTCACCGGCAAGCGCGAGGCCGAGGAGATGCGCGGCCGCCTCACCGAGCAGCTGTCCGCCGCCGCGCTGCGCACCGCGCGGCTCCAGCAGGCGACGTCCATGCTGGCCGAGGCGCTGACCGTCAACCAGGTCGTCTCGGTGATCACCGAGGTCGGCCGGTCCGCGATCGGCGCCGACCGGTCGGCCGTCGCACTCCTGGAGGACGACAAGCTCCGTCTGCGCATGATCACTCCGGGCGGCATCCCGGAGCTCCCGGGCCCCGCCCGGGAGGAGATCGGCATCGACGGCGCCAGCGTCATGTCGATCGCGGTCCGTGAGCGGCGGCCCTTCCTCGCGGAGAATCCGGTGAGCCTGCGGCTGCAGCTCAAGGGCGACGAGATCGCCGACTTCGTCCGGCGCACCGACGAGCGCGCGTGGGTCGGTCTGCCGCTGCTGGCCGCCGGCCGCGCCCTCGGCGCGCTGCGGTTCTCCTTCACCCGGCCCCGGGAGATCACCGAGGAGGAGCGCGTCTTCCTCGAGGCCCTGGCCGGGCAGTGCGCGCTCGCCGTCGAGCGGGCGACCCTGTTCGAGCGGGAGCACAAGACCGCCGAGGCACTGCAGCGCAGCCTGCTGCCCGACCGCCTCCCGCAGCTTTCGGCGATGCGCCTGGCCGCCCGCTACCACCCGGCGACCCGGCACGTTCAGGTCGGCGGCGACTGGTACGACGCCTTCCCGCTGCAGGACGGCCGCGTGGCGATCGCGATCGGCGACGTCATGGGCAAGGGCGTCAAGGCCGCCGCCGGCATGGGCCGGGTGCGCAACGCGCTGCGCGCCCTCGCGCTGAACGACCCGCGCCCGGCCGCGGTGATCACCGGTCTCGACCGGCTGTTCGCCGCCACCGAGGGATGGGAGCAGATCACCACCCTGGCGTACGCCGTCATCGACCCCGCGACCGGCGAAGGAATGATCAGCAACGCGGGTCATCTTCCGCCGCTGCGGATCTTCCCGGACGCCCCGCCGAGGGTCAGTGACGCGGAGGCCGGCACCCCCCTCGGGTGGCCCTCCGAGCGAGAAGAGACAATTTTTTCGGTCCCACCCGGCAACACTGTGGTCTTCTACTCCGATGGACTGGTGGAGAACCGTAGACGGGGGCTCGATGCCGGTCTCGACGAGATCGTCTCGATCGCCGCCGCTGCCCCATCGGAGGTGCTTGCAGATCCTGAGATACTCGTTGACTTCTTGGTCGACCGGATGCTGGCCGGGTACGACCATGATGATGACGTGACAGTACTTGCCCTACATGTTCCGCCGAAGACGGCGTAGCACGTACGAAGGACCGCCCAGTGCCCTCTAAGGTGGGTGTCACCGGGCAGACTCCACCGCGCGGAATAGGCGGGCGTGCCAGACTGCTAAACCGAAGGTGAGGCAGGGGTACGCTGCTCAGCGCATAGAGCCTGCAGGGCCGGCGCCCGACAGAGCACTGGGTAAACATAGCCACACGTTTCGTTCGAGAGGTGTTTGTGTCGCCTGCGAGTTCGACCTCCAAGCCGTCCGAGCTGCACGAGCACGTTGTCAGGCAATTGATCGAGCGTGGGCGTTCCCAGGGCTACCTCGAGGCCGATGACGTACGCCGTGCGTTCGAGGAGGCCGACATTCCCGTGTCGAAGGCCTCGAGCATCTTGCGGAGTCTCAGCAAGGAGGGTGTGACCGTCATGGTGAGCGCTGCCGACTCCGCGGCGCCTAAGCGCGCGCGCAACAGCAGCAGCAAGCGTGCGACGCCCGCGACCAAGAAGCCCAAGACGACCACCGCCGCCGCCAAAGAACAGGACACGGTGACCGCCGTCGTCGACGACGAGGTCGACACGCCGGTGCGGCCAGCCCGCGCCAAGAAGACCGCGGTCAAGCCCAAGAAGGCAGCGCCCAAGAAGAAGACCGCCGAGCCGCCGGTCGCCAAGAAGGCGACCAAGGAGCCCGAGGACACCGACGAGGTCACCGACGACGCCGACCTCGAGGTCACCGACCTCGACGAGGCGGACCTCACGGACCTCGAGGAAGTCGACGAGGCCGCCGACCTGGAAACGGGGGACGACGCCGAATCCGACGCCGCCGCCGAGACCGAGGTCGAGGCCGAAGAGGCGCCCGCGGCCCCGGCCGACAACAACAACAAGAAGCCCACGGGGGAGGACGACTCCTTCGTCATCGGAGACGACGACGAGGACGCCCCCGCGCAGCAGATCGCCGCGGCCGGTGCCACCGCCGACCCGGTGAAGGACTACCTCAAGCAGATCGGTAAGGTCCCGCTGCTCAACGCCGAGCAGGAGGTCGAGCTCGCCAAGCGCATCGAGGCCGGCCTGTTCGCCGAGGAGAAGCTCGCCCTCGAGAGCGACACGCTCGAGTTCCAGGTCCGCGAGGACCTCGAGTGGATCGCCGAGGACGGCCGCCGGGCCAAGAACCACCTGCTCGAGGCCAACCTTCGGCTCGTCGTCTCCCTCGCCAAGCGCTACACCGGGCGCGGGATGCTCTTCCTGGACCTCATCCAGGAGGGCAACCTCGGCCTGATCCGCGCGGTGGAGAAGTTCGACTACACCAAGGGTTACAAGTTCTCGACCTACGCCACGTGGTGGATCCGGCAGGCGATCACCCGCGCCATGGCCGACCAGGCGCGCACGATCCGCATCCCGGTCCACATGGTGGAGGTCATCAACAAGCTGGCCCGCGTGCAGCGCCAGATGCTCCAGGACCTCGGCCGCGAGCCGACCCCGGAGGAGCTGGCCAAGGAGCTGGACATGACGCCCGAGAAGGTCGTCGAGGTCCAGAAGTACGGCCGAGAGCCGATCTCCCTGCACACCCCGCTCGGCGAGGACGGCGACAGCGAGTTCGGTGACCTGATCGAGGACTCCGAGGCGATCGTTCCTGCGGACGCGGTGAGCTTCACGCTCCTGCAGGAGCAGCTGCACTCGGTGCTCGACACGCTGAGCGAGCGGGAGGCCGGCGTGGTCTCGATGCGGTTCGGCCTGACGGACGGGCAGCCGAAGACCCTCGACGAGATCGGGAAGGTCTACGGCGTCACCCGCGAGCGGATCCGCCAGATCGAGTCGAAGACCATGTCGAAGCTGCGCCACCCGTCCCGGTCGCAGGTGCTGCGGGACTACCTCGACTGAGGTGTCGCGCCTAACGTTCCGATAACGATGGGCCCGGGCCGGCATCGCCGGTCCGGGCCTTCTCGTGTCCCTGAGCACCCCTAGGGCCTGTCTCAACGGGGGCTTTGAGACAGGCCCTAATCGGTGATCACGTCGAGGTCCGTGCCGGTGAGCTCGGCGGTGTAGCCGAGGTCCAGCACGGTCTTCAGGAGTTCCTCCGGGCCGGCCGGGTCGGCGCCGTTCGCCAGCAGGGCGCGGGCCAGCGCGCCGCGGGTCGCCTTCGCCATGTGGCTGACGACCGTCCGCCGGCCGTCCTGCTCGCGGAAGACGCGGACCCGGACCACCGGGGCCTTCCACGCGGCGGCGTACGGCGCCGAGCGCATGTCCACCAGCAGGCCGCTCGCGGGCAGGACCTCGCTGAGGACGGGACGCCATACGGCCGCCAGAGGGCCCAGGGGCGGCAGTTTCACGCCCATGGAGAGCCGGTACGGGGGGACGCGGTCGGCGGGCCGTAGCGCGCCCCACAGCGCCGAGAAGATCAGGACCGAGCGCGCGGTGCGCTCCGGATCCAGCGTGGGCAGGCCCAGGTTGTCGTAGAGCACGCCCGTGTAGAGCCGCCACGCCGGCAGCGTGGGCGCGGTGCGCAGTCGGCGGTTCCGCCCGATGGTGTCGGCCTGCCCGGGGGACAGGCCCAGCACGTGCCGTGCCGCCTCCTCCGGGCTCGCGCACAGGGCCTCCAGCGCGCCGAGCACCCGTTCCCGGGTGGCGGTCAGGCCGGGAAGGCTCAGCGCCGTCAGGTCCAGCGGCGGCCCGTCCCCCTCGGCGGCCTTGCCCTCCGAGGGCGGCAACAGGATCAGCATCGTCCTCCTTCATCGGAGCGGCTGGATCGGGCCGTGTCCGGAATACGAGACGACGGCCACCCTGGCTGGGTGGCCGCCGTCATGGGTTATCGGGTCGGCTGGCCTGGCCTACCGGTCGTCCTCCGTGGGGGATGCAGGGGTCTCAAGCAGCCGGTCGGTTTCGTCGTGAATCTCAGCGCCCTTCGCACGAAGCGTTTCGCCGTACTTACGGCCGTGGTGCGCACAGAACAGCAACTCTCCGCCGCCCGCGAGGACCGCGCGGACGTAGGCCTGAGCACCGCAGCGGTCGCAGCGGTCCACGGCCGTCAGCGGCTTTATTGGGGCAAGAGCTCCAGTCACGTCGCCTTCCTCGTCTCGGGGTCGGTCGCTTAGGACAACATCTAACCTGACGCGAGCGTTCCCATGCGGGTTCTGTGTACGCCGAGAGCGGAATAGGCCCTGAGGTGACAAAGGTCACCGTGGCGCGGATTGTCAGACTTGTTCCCAGCGGAATACCCGGACCGCGATCACCGTGGCCACGACCGCGAAACCCAGCAGGACACCCATCTGCGGCAGGACCGACGCCGGTCCCTCGCCGCGCACCAGGACCTTGAGCATCCCGCTGTTGAGGTGGCGCAACGGGAAGATCTCCGACACGATCCGCAGCCAGCGTGGCGCGTCGTCGATGTTGAAGAACGATCCGCCGAGGAAGGCCATCGGCAGTACGACGATCTGCGTGACCCCCTGTGCGGCCTCCTGCGTCTTGGCCCAGGCTCCGATCAGCATGCCGATCGCGAGGAACGCCAATACCCCGCACAGCACCATCGGGATCGCCATCCACCAGAAGTGCGCGAGCTTAAGCCCGAAGAACGGCATGCTCGCCACACCGATGAACAACGCGGTCTGCACCATGGCGACCCCGAGGCTGACGATGACCCGCGCCGCGAACACGCTCCGGATGGGCACCGGCGACAGGCGCAGGCGCCGAAGCAGGCCCTTCGTCCGCCATGTCACGAGTGTGGTGGACGCGCCGAACATGCCGGCCGAGGCGAGCGCCCAGCCGAGCAGGCCCGGGGTGATGTACTGGATCGGCTTCAGCGACTTGTCCTCGACCTGCTGCCCCACCAGGCTGTACTTCGGCGGACGCCCGGACGCCGCCTGGTTGGCCGCCTGCACCAGGCCGTCGATCTGGCCCTGCGCGGTCCCCGCCTTGACCTGGTCGGCCGCCGAGAAGTGCAGCACGACCTGGTCGCCGCTCTGCTCGATCGCCGCCTCGTAGTCGCCCTTGCGGACCTTCTCCAGGGCGGCGTTCCGGTCGGAGATCTTGGTGAACTTCAGCGACTTGTCCACCCCCGCCCGCATCTCGGCCGGCATCTGGTCGACGATCGCCACCGAGCCGATCTCGAGCACCTTCGACTTCGGGGTCGACTGCCGGGCGAACACCCCACCGATGATCACCAGGAACAGCAGGGGCAGCGCGACCGTGAAGAACAACGCCCCCCGGTCCCGGCGGAAACCGAGGAACATCGCACGCGCCAGGCTCTGGAAACTGCTCATGCTCGGTACTCCCGCCCGGTCAGATTGAGGAAGACGTCTTCGAGGGTGGCGCCCTTGATCTGGACGCCGTCCAGCGCGCCACGGGCGGCCAGCGCCGCCACGACGGAGGAGGGATCGCGGGTGGCGATGACGAGCGAGACCCCGTCGTCGGTCACGTCGTCCACGCCCGGCAGCGCACGGGCCTCCGCCACGCTCAGCACGCCGCTCACCACGCCGATCCGGGTCGCGGCGTCGAGGTCGCGGACCAGCGCGGCGGGCGGACCGTTCTGCAGGATCCGCCCCCGATCGATGATCGCCACCCGGTCGCACAGGGTCTCGGCCTCGTCCATGTAGTGCGTCGTGAGCACGATCGTGCGGCCCTCGGTGTTGATGGCGCGCAGGACGTCCCACAGGTTGCGGCGCGCCTGGGGGTCCAGCGCGGCCGTCGGCTCGTCGAGGAACACCAGCTCCGGCTCGTGCACCAGCGCGCACGCGATCGACAGGCGCTGTGCCTGGCCGCCGGACAGCTTCTCCACGGCGGTGTCGGCCTTCTCCGTCAGGCCGACCGTCTCCAGCATCGCGTCGGCCTTGCGGTCCGGCACCCCGTACAGCGAGCCGAAGGTGCGCAGCTGCTCCCGCGCGGTGAGCCGCTCGAAGAAGGAGGATGCCTGGAGCTGGACGCCGATCCTCGGCAGCAGCTCCGGGTCGCGGGGCCACGGGGACCGGCCGAGGACGGTGACCTCACCACCGTCCGCCTGGCGCAACCCCTCGATGATCTCGAGGGTCGTCGTCTTCCCCGCGCCGTTCGGCCCGAGGATTCCGAAGAACTCCCCCTCCTCGACCGTCAGCGTCACTCCGTCGACCGCTCGTACGTCGCCGTAGCGCTTCCGCAGATCTTTGGCGACAATCGTGTTGGGCATGGCTGAACCATAGAGACGGGTAGATTGCCGAACACCCTCCTTTAGATGGAGTTACGCCAGATCGACCGCCGTGTGGTCGCCTCCGCCCAGGGATGGAGGACGTACCGGACGGCGCGCCGGTCCGCGTAGTGTCGGTGCCGACGGGTACTCTGCTGCCCGCACGCCCTACCCCCGAGGAGCAGAGCCGTTGACCGCCGCCACCATCACGACTGAGGACCCGCACGGATACACCGCGCGGCACCTGTCGGTGCTCGAAGGGCTCGAGGCCGTACGCAAACGACCCGGGATGTACATCGGGTCCACCGACAGCCGTGGCCTCATGCACTGTCTCTGGGAGATCATCGACAACTCCGTCGATGAGGCGCTCGGCGGTCACTGTTCCCGCATCGACGTCGTCCTGTACGCCGACGGCTCGATGGAGGTCTGCGACGACGGCCGCGGCATCCCGGTCGACGTCGAGCCCAAGACCGGCCTGACCGGCGTCGAGCTGGTCATGACGCGGCTCCACGCGGGCGGCAAGTTCGGCGGCATCTCCTACACCGCGTCGGGCGGTCTGCACGGCGTGGGCGCCTCCGTGGTCAACGCCCTGTCCGCCCGGCTCGACGTCGAGGTCGACCGCGACGGCCACACGCACGCGATGAGCTTCAAGCGCGGCCTTCCCGGCGACTTCGCCGACGACGGGCCCACCGCCAAGTTCACCAAGAAGCCGGCGAAGCAGCGGGGGCTGCACCAGACCAAGCGCGTGGCCAAGGGCGTCACCGGCAACCGCGTGCGCTTCTGGCCCGACCGTCAGATCTTCCTCAAGGACGCCGCGATCGCCGGCGAGACCGTCGTCGACCGCATGCGGCAGACGGCCTTCCTGGTGCCGGGCCTCACCATCGCCGTCCGTGACGAGCGGGGCGAGGAGCCAGTCGAGCACGAGTTCCGGTTCGACGGCGGGATCAGCGAGTTCTGCGACCACCTGGCGAGCGACCCGCCGGTCTGCGACGTCCTGCGCATCCAGGGCCGCGGGCACTTCACCGAGACCGTGCCCGTCCTCGACGAGCAGGGCCACCTCACCCCGACCGACGTCGAGCGCGACATCGACGTCGACGTCGCCCTGCGGTGGGGCACCGGCTACGAGACGATCACCCGGTCGTTCGTCAACGTGATCGCCACGCCCAAGCACGGCACCCACGTCACCGGCTTCGACCGCGCGCTGGTCAAGCTGATCAACGACCAGCTCCGCGCCACCAAGCTGCTCAAGAACGGCGACGACCCCGTCATCAAGGACGACATCCTCGAGGGCCTCACCGCCGTCGTCACCGTGCGCCTGCCGGAGCCGCAGTTCGAAGGCCAGACCAAGGAGGTCCTCGGCACCTCGGCCGCCACCCGCATCGTGTCCGCGGTCGTGAGCCGGGAGCTGAAGGAGGCGTTCGAGAGCCCCAAGCGCGGCCAGAAGCAGCAGATGCGCGCCGTCCTGGAAAAGGTCGTCGCCGCGTCCAAGGCGCGCATCGCCGCCCGCACGCAGCGGGAGAACCAGCGCCGCAAGAGCGCCCTGGAAAACTCCGCGCTCCCCGCCAAGCTGGTCGACTGCCGCACCACCGACGACCGCAGCGAGCTGTTCATCGTCGAGGGCGACTCGGCGCTCGGCACCGCCAAGCTGGCGCGCAACTCCGAGTTCCAGGCGCTCCTGCCGATCCGCGGCAAGATCCTCAACGTGCAGAAGGCGTCCGTCGCCGACACGCTCAAGAACGCCGAGTGCGCCTCCATCATCCAGGTCCTCGGCGCCGGCTCCGGCCGCACCTTCGACCTCGACTCCGCGCGCTACGGCCGCGTGATCTTGATGGCCGACGCTGACGTCGACGGCGCTCACATCCGGACCCTGCTGCTCACGCTCCTGCACCGCTACATGCGGCCGATGCTCGAGTCCGGGCGGGTCTTCTCCGCGGTGCCTCCGCTCCACCGGATCGAGCTCGTCAAGCCCAAAAAAGGGCAGGACAAGCACATCTACACCTACTCCGACGCGGAGCTGCGCAAGAAGCTCGTCGAGTTGGAGCGCCGCAACGTCCGGTGGAAGGAGCCGATCCAGCGTTACAAGGGGCTGGGTGAGATGGACGCCGACCAGCTCGCCGAGACGACGATGGATCCGCGCTACCGGATGCTGCGCCGCATCCGCATCGAGGACGCCGAAGAGGCGGAGAAGATCTTCAGCCTGCTGATGGGGTCGGAGGTCGCCCCGCGCCGGCAGTTCATCGCCGCCGGCGCCACCGAGCTCGACGAGGCCCGCATCGACATCTGACATCCCTGGCACGTCGCGACGACGGCCTGCTCGCCCCGGTCGGGGCGGGCAGGCCGTCGTCGTTTTACTCCGAGACGTCTGCCATGCCAACAAGATCCGGCACCTGCTAACATTTCTTTGCATGTTCGCCATCGCGATGAGCCGCCTCGCATGAACGGCGACGAGCTGGTGCGCGTACTGGCGACGCTGGCCAATCCCCACCGCGTCCGGGTGATCGCGGCGCTCGCGCGGGAGCGCGCGTACGTGAGCGAGCTCGCCCGCACGCTGGGCATCAGCCGGCCGCTCCTCCAGGTGCACCTGCGGAAGCTGGAGGCGGCGGGCCTCGTCTCGGCGCGGATGGAGGTGTCCGAGGACGGCAAGGCGATGAAGTTCTACGAGGTCAACGCGTTCACGATCGAGCTGACGCCCGAGGTTCTCGAAGCCGCGGAACGAACCTTGAGCACGCCGGGCGAAGGGCCGGGCGACGAAACGAAGGGATCTCCATGATGGACGGACATGGCTTGGCGGAGGCCGTCGGCGCCTTCGGTCTGTTCGCCCTGCTCACCTGCGTGATCACGGTGACCATCTGGCAGCTCGCCGCCACCCGGCGGGCCAAGGTCCTCGTCGTACGGGAACAGGAGTACCGCAGGATCGCCGAAGAGGCCCTCGCCGCACAGCGGAGCACCGAGCAGCTGCTGACGGAGCTGGGCGGGCGGATCGGCGAGATTCAGTCCCGCATGGAATCACTCGAAAGGATCCTGCAGACGGTCGAGTGACGGACCTGCCCTGGGCCGCCGAGCTGCAACTCGACGGCCCAGGTGACGAAGAAGCACCACCTCGCCCGTAGGGCGAGCTCTCACAGGAACGCTCCTTCTCGGAAAGGACAGCAGTTCATGCTGCCTACTGGCAAATCGACCCGCCCGCCTGCCGGGCCGGCCCCGACCGGTCCACCTCGGCAGGGTGCCCTGGTCGAGCGGATCGCCGGCTGGTCGATCCGGCACCGCCTCCTGGCGATCACCGGCTGGTTCGCCCTCGTCATCGTCGCCGTACTCTCGAGCGCGCTGATGCCGGGAGACACGATGAACAGCACGGACCCCGGAGAGTCCGGCCGGGCCGATCGGGCGCTGTCCGCGCAGCGGTCGTACGTGCCGATCGAGGAGAACGTCCTCATCCAGGACCGTACGCCGGCGGGGGAGCGGTTCGCCGACAGCGCCGAGCTGCGGAACGCCACTCGCGATCTCGTGCTGACCCTGCGCCGGACACCGGGTGCGGTGAGCGAGGTCCATTCCCCGCTCGGCGACGACGCGGACGCGAACCGGCTGGTCTCGAGAGACGGCCGCTCCGGGCTTGTCACGTTCCAGGTCGCGGGTCCGGACGACCTCCTCCACGCCCACTACGACGCCGCCGTGCGGGCCGTGGACTCGGTGCGGGCCCGCCATCCGCGGGTCAGGCTGGCGCAGGCGGGGGACCACAGCCTGACGCTCGCCGTGGACCAGGGGATCAAGGGCGACTTCAAGAGCGCGGAGTTCGTCTCGCTCCCGCTCACCGTGCTAATCCTGCTCGTGGTCTTCGGGTCGCTGATCGCGATGGGGATTCCGCTGCTGCTGGCGGTGACCACCGTGGTGGGCACGTTCGGCTTCCTGCAGGTGATCGCCCACTGGGTTCCGGTGAACAGCGCGACGTCGTCGATGGTCCTGCTGATCGGCATGGCCGTGGGCATCGACTACTCCCTGTTCTACCTGCGCCGTGAACGGGAGGAGCGCGCCGCCGGACGCGGCGTCGCCGAGGCGCTGCGGATCACCGCGCGCACGTCCGGCCGCGTGGTGGTCGTCTCGGGGCTGACCGTGATGCTCTGCCTGTGCGGGCTGCTGTTCACCGGACTGGACAACTTCCGCGGCCTGACGGCCGGATCGGTCCTCGTGGTCGGCCTGGCGATGGTCGGCTCGGTCACCGTCCTTCCCGCTCTCCTGGCTCTGCTGGGCCGGTGGGTGGACAAGGCCCGCGTTCCGCTGCTCGGCCGCCGCCGGACCACCGCGACGGAGTCCCGGGTCTGGTCACTGGTCGCTCGTGCGGTCGTACGGCGTCCGCTGCTGTGGGGCGGGGCCGCGACCGTGGTCCTGGCCGTGCTGGCGCTGCCGGCGTTCGGAATGCGGCTGCAGGACGCGGCGACCACCGACAGCCTGCCGCGCAGCGTTCCGGTGGTGGACGCCGCGCTCCGCATGCAGGAGACGTTCCCCGGCACGCCCGCACCGGCGCGGGTCGTGATCTGGGCGAAGAACGGCGGCCCGGTGGACGGGCCGACGGTGAACCGCGCGATCGACGACCTGCGCGGGCGCGTCGCCGCCGGTGACCGCGCCCTCGGCGAGCCCATCTCCGCGGTGACCGTCGACCGCGTCGTCGTCGTACGGGTGCCGCTGGCGGACTTCCGGAACAATGGCGCGGCGAACCACGCCCTGGAGACGCTCCGCGACCGGATCCTGCCCGCGACGCTCGGCCGGGCGGACGGCATCGACTACGCGGTCGCCGGGAAGACCGCCGTCGCCCACGACTTCGCCGGGCAACTGGAGGCCCGCACGCCGCTCGTGTTCGGCTTCGTGCTGGTCCTGGCGTTCGTCCTGCTCGTCGTGGCGTTCCGCTCCCTGGCGATCCCGGTCATCTCGATCGCGTTGAACCTGCTGTCGATCGGCGCGGCGTACGGGGTGCTCACCTGGGTGTTCCAGGAGGGTCACCTGGGCTCGCTGCTCGGCTTCCGCTCGTACGGCGGGGTGGTCGGCTGGCTGCCCGTGTTCATGTTCGTGATCCTCTTCGGGCTGAGCATGGACTACCACATCTTCATCCTCAGCAGGATCCGCGAGCGCTGGGCCACGGGAGCGGACACCCGGGACGCGGTGGTCGGCGGCATCGCCGGCAGCGCCGGGGTCGTGACCAGTGCCGCCGTCATCATGACCGCGGTGTTCAGCGTCTTCGTCACCCTGACCGCCATCGAGTACAAGATGATGGGCGTCGGCATGGCGGTGGCCATCGTCATCGACGCCACGATCGTCCGGGGAGTGCTCCTGCCCGCGGCCATCGCCCTGCTCGGCCGGCGGTGCTGGACCCTTCCGCGTGGGCTGCGACGGCTGCTCCCGGGATCCGCTCCGGTGCACTGATCGGCAGCGATCCCTGGCGATCGCCGCGCCGGTCACCAGGGATCGCCCGGCGGGGTGCTCGTCTCCACCCGCGGGTGGACGGGCCCGGAATCCAACCCGGCTCCGATCCGTGACGGGCGGCGGATTCCTACCGTCGAGGTCATGCACGCTCTGCTCAACGGCCTGCTGATCGCCGCCGTCGTCGTCCTCGTGATCTACCGCCGGTTCGCGCCGCGGCGCGTCGCCGCGGAAAGGCCGTACGTCCTCCCCGTCATCCTCGCCGTCGTCGGGTTCGGCCAGGGCCATGTCATCGATCCCCGCCACCAGGTGCTCGCCACCGTCCTGCTGGCGGCGGAGATCGTGGCCGCGCTCGCGCTCGGCTGTGGGCTCGGCGCCACGATGCGGGTCTGGCGGGAGAACGACGGGTCCGTCTGGAGCCGTGGCACGTGGGCGACCTTCGGCGTCTTCCTCGCCTCGATCGCCGTACGGGGCGGCGCGGTGGCCTTCGGGTACGCCGCCGGGGTCAAGGCCGGGACGGGTGACATCCTGGTGTCCGTGGCCGCCTGGATGCTCACCCAGAATCTCCTGCTCGCCTGGCGTGCCCGTACCCTCCCGGCGCCGGTTAGCGTTGACGCGTGACCACCCCCGGCTTCCTCCGCAACCGGCGCCACCTGCTCGACCTGGCACGCGCCGCCGGCGACGGTGCGGACGGCCGGGAGCGGATGCTGTTCCGGATCGGCGCGCTCGTCGTCGCCATCGTGTGGTTCGGCTACGCGATGCTGCACGGTCCGCGCCGGCCGGGCTTGGGACTGCACGGTACGGACCTCGCGTACACCGCCGGAGTGCTCCTCGCCGTGTTCGGGTTCGTCCTGGGGATCCTCTCCCACCGGTTCCGGTGGCCGTACGGTCCTCTGATCTTCGCCGCCGACGCCTTCGTCGGCATGCTGCTCTACGTGAGCGCGCCGGCCCGGCCCGCCAGCGCCCTGCTGTTCGCGGTGTCCGGGTTCGCCGCGGAGTACTACTCGGTGCGCCGCGCGCTGCCCACGTTCTTCATCTCGGGCTTCGCGATCGGGTTCGGGTTCGTCCTGCAGCACGGCCGGCTGGGAGACCTGTGGGCGCTCATCGGCCTTGCCGGGATGTTCGCCGGGGTGCGGGCGAGCAAGGCCCGGGAGGCGACGCGGCGGACCGAGCAGGAGAACCTGGTGCTCGCCGAGCGCGCCCATATCGCCCGGGAGATCCACGACATCCTGGCCCACTCCCTGTCCGCCCAGCTCGTGCACCTGGAAGGGGCCCGGCTGCTGATCGCGAACGGCCGGACGGACGAGGCGCTCGACCGGGTCGAGCGCGCCCGCGGCCTGGCCCGCAGCGGGCTGGAGGAGACGCGCCGGGCGTTGGCCACCTTGCGCGGGGACATTCCGCCGACCGACGAAGTGGTCCGTGAGCTCGCCGACGAGCACCGGTCCCTCGCCGACGTCCGCTGCCAGGTGACGATCACCGGGCAGCCCCGCGAGCTGGAACCGAAGGCCGGCCTGGCGATCATCCGCACGGCGCAGGAGGCGCTGACCAACGCCCGCAAACACGCTCCGGGCGCGGACGTCGTGATCGACCTGCGCTACCTCGACGACCGGTGCGAGCTGGAGGTCCGGGACACGGGCGGTACGGGGCCCGGCCCGCTCGCCGCGACCGGCGGCGGCTACGGTCTGGTCGGGATGCGCGAGCGCGCGGAGCTGATCGGCGGCGCGCTCGAGGCGGGTCCGGAGGAGAAGGGGTTCAGAGTGCTGCTGAGAGTGCCGCTGTGACGCGCGTCCTCGTGGTCGACGATCAGACCGTCGTACGCGACGGCCTGGTGCTGCTGCTCGGGCTGCTGCCCGGGATCGAGGTGGTCGGGTCGGCGGCCGACGGCGAGGAGGCGCTGCGGCTGGTCGACGAGCACGTACCGGAGGTCGTGCTCATGGACCTGCGCATGCCGCGCGTCGACGGCGTGGAGGCCAGCCGCCGGATCAAGGCGGCGCATCCGTCCGTGCAGATCGTCGTGCTGACCACCTACAGCGACGACGAGTCCGTGTTCGCGGCCCTGCAGGCGGGCGCCCGCGGATACCTGACGAAGGACGCCGGCGCGGACGAGATCGCGCGGGCCATCGAGGCCGTACGCGACGGAGACGCCCAGCTGGACCCGTCCGTCCAGCGACGGCTCGTCGACGCGCTCGCCTCCGGCGGGCAGCCGCCGCGGCGCCGCAAGGGCGACCTGCCGGACGGGCTGACCCAGCGGGAGGCGGAGGTCCTCATGCTGATCGCCGAGGGGAAGTCCAACGCGGAGATCGCCCAGGAGCTGTTCATCAGCGAGGCGACGGTGAAGACGCACATCAACAACCTGTTCGCCAAGGCAGGGCTGCGCGACCGGGCGCAGGCCGTGACGTACGCCTACCGCAAGGGGCTCGCCTCGTCTGGGTGATCCGCTGCTAGGGCGTGTGGGGCAATCGCGGCTCATCGGAAGGCAAGGGGTCGGTGTGTTCTCGGCGCACCGACGACATCCGCGGTGACAGTGAGTCTTTTGTCGACTACTGTGCGCCATTGTTCGGAGTGAATGCCTTTCCAAGGAGGCCGCATGCGGAAGTCCCGCATGATCGCTGAATGTCTGCGTCGTCACGCCTGGTGGCGACTCAACCGAGCCGACGCACGCGACGACGGGCGCAACGCGCGGAGCGCGGTCGCCCTCCTCGACGCCGCGGCGTACGCCGCCGATCTCCCGGACGACGCGGCGGTCATCGCCCGTCTCGCCGCGGCGGGGTGCTTCTCGGGCGAGGAGTTCCGGCTGAACGACGTCGCCGAGCGCATCGTGCGCTTCTGGCATTACGAGGAGGCCTGCGGCGGACCGGCGGACCTGCTCGACGCCATCGCCGAGACCGTCCAGCCTCCCAAGATCCCCGCACAGCGGGACGGCGGCCGCTCACTGCGCCGCTGACCCGCAGCGCCGCCGGCCGCTCCGGTCAATCGGCTGTGACAGCACGCCGGACGCATTCGCGGAGCAGGGTGCGGCGCCCTTCGTGTACGTCGGAGGGCTCCTGGTCGGTCGCCGCGTAGACGTTACTGACCGGCGACCAGGCCATGGACATGGCGATGACCATGGCCATCACATCGAACGGGTCACCCTGGCGCACTCGCCCGGCGGCTTGGGCTTCAGCGATGGCTCGCAACTTGTGGTCGTCGTAGTGGTCGTGGTCGTCCACGAGGTGACCGGCCGGTCGGCGCTCCAGGCGTGCCCAGGTGGCCAGCCTGATGAGGTCGGGGCGGCGAAGGTACTCGTCGTAGAGGCGTACGGCCCAGTCCGCGAGGTCGTCGGCGTCGATCGGGACGACATTCGTGATGCGTTCCAGCGAGCCGAAGAAGATCGCGTCGAAGAGCTGTTCCTTGTTGCCGAAGTAGGCGTAGAGCTGGGCCTTGTTGGTGCGCGCGGCCGACACGATCCGCTCGATGCGTGCCCCGGCGATGCCGTGCTGGGCGAATTCCCGCGTCGCCACCTCAAGAATTCGCTGGTACGTCGCGGCTCCGCGTGAGGTCAGGGGCTGGTCCGCCATACCCGGACGATAACAGACAGAACGGTTGGTTTGCCAAGGCGGAGAGGCTGGGCTTACGGTCGTAATAAACCGAACAGTCTGTTTAAGGAGACTTCTGTGCGGACAACGACCGGATGGCGGGTGGACGGGCCGACGGTGACGCTGCGGCGCACAACGCTGGAGCGTCGCGAACTGCGCGCCGACGATCTTGCGATCCAGATCGACTACTGCGGCGTCTGTCACACCGACCTGCATGCCCTCCGCGACCACGACGGGGAAGCGGGACATCCCCTGGTGCCAGGGCACGAGTTCACGGGTGTGGTGACCGAGACGGGGTCCGAGGTCACCCGCTTCTCCGTCGGTGACCACGTCGCGGTCGGCAACATCGTCGACTCGTGTGGCGAGTGCTCCATGTGCCGGGTCGGTCAGGAGAACTTCTGTCACGCCTTCCCGACCCTGACCTACGGAGGGACCGACCGGCGCGACGGATCGACCACTCTGGGCGGGTACTCCCGTGAGTACGTCGTCCGCGACCGGTTCGCCTACCCGCTTCCCCCCGGTCTGGACCCGGCCGCCGCCGCTCCGCTGCTCTGCGCCGGCATCACCGTCTGGGAACCCTTGCACGCTCTGGGGGTGGGGCCCGGCAGCCGCGTCGGCGTGGCGGGGCTGGGCGGCCTGGGGCACCTCGCGGTCAAAATGGCCGTAGCCCTCGGCGCCACGACCTCGGTCATCAGCCGTTCGCCCGACAAGGCGGACGACGCACGTCGTCTCGGCGCTCACGAGCTCATCGTGTCCACGGAACCGGAACAGATGGCCAGAGCCCGAAACAGGTTCGACGTCGTCATCGACACCGTCTCCGCCCCGCACGACCTCGGCCCGTACCTGCGACTGGTGGCCATGGACGGCACCCTCAGCCACCTCGGCCACCTCGGGCCGGTCACCGTGGAGACCATGGACCTGCTCGTGGGGCGCAAGAAACTCAGCTCCGCAGGCAGCGGCGGCCTTCCCGCGACCGCTGCCATGCTGGCCTTCTGCGCCGACAAGGGCATCACCGCCGAGATCGAACTGCTCCCCTCGGCGCAGGTGAACGAGGCCCTCGCCCGTCTCCGTCGCAACGACGTCCGCTACCGCTTCGTGCTGGACATGTCCGACCTGAGCTGAGCGGGCAGGGCACATGGCCTCATCCGGCCAACGTCGGCCCCGCCGACCACCGGCCTCGCACGGAAATTCGGATGCCCGTCGCCGGTGGGGCGGGGAGGATGACCGGATGCGCATCCGTGCGGTGGAAGCCGGCGATCTTCCGATCCTCCAGGACATCGAGGTGGCCGCCGGCCGGTTGTTCCGCGACGTCGGCATGCCGGAGATAGCGGGGGACGACCCGCTGCCGCTCGGGGAGCTCGCCCGCTACCGGCAGGCCGGGATGGCGTGGGCGGCGGTGGACGCGGCCGATCGGCCGGTCGCCTACCTCATCGCCGCGCGCATCGACGCCGGGGTGCACGTGGAGCAGGTGTCGGTGCATCCGGACAGTGCGCGCCGGCGGATCGGCCGGTCACTCCTCGACCACGTGGCCGCCCAGGCGGCGGACGAAGGGGCGTCGGCGCTCACTCTGACCACCTTCGAGCACGTGCCGTGGAACGCTCCGTACTACCTGCGGTGCGGATTCCGGCCACTGACGGACGCCGAGCTCACCCCTGACCTGCGCGCCATCCGCCGACGAGAGGCCGCCCTCGGCCTGGACCGCTGGCCGCGAGTCTGCATGCTGCGCCCTCTGGATAGTTTTTGACAGATCGATCAAAAACTGTCAATCTACCGGCATGGCACGTCCGAGGAAGTTCGACGCCGACGCGGCCGTCGAGTCGGCGATGGAGACGTTCTGGACCAAGGGGTACACCGCGACCTCGACCGATGATCTGATCAACGGGACCGGGATGCTCCGCGGCAGCCTCTACAACGCCTTCGGCAGCAAGCGGGGCCTGTTCGAGCTGGCACTGCGCCGTTACCGGGACAAGGGCGCGGCCGGGCAGAACGCGATTCAGGCCGACCGGCCGCCGCTTGAGCGCATTCGGGGGCTCATGCTCGGCGGCGTGGATCGGACGGTGGCCGACCGCCGCGGCTGCCTCGCGGTCAATACCGTCACGGAACTGGCCGGTGCGGAGCCCGAGCTGTCGGCGCTGGCCCGCCAGTGCCTCACTCAGCTCGAAGCGGCGCTGGTGGAGGCGATCGAGGACGGCAGGGCCCGGGGTGAGATCCGGGCCGACCGGCCGGCCCGCCTGCTCGCTCGCCAGGTGATGAGCGCCTTCCATGGTCTGCTCGTGCAGGCCAAGGCCGGCTACGACTCCCAGTCGCTGCACGAGACCGTCGACGCGGTGGTCGCCGACCTGCGCGCCTGAGTGCCGGCGGGAAGGTGCCTTCGCGCGCCCAAGTTTTTGACTGATCCATCAATAACGGAGGATTCCATGCCCCTGCTGCCCGTCATCCTGGCGGCCTTCTTCATGTACGGCTTCGACGGCAACGTGGTCAACGTCGCCCTTCCCGCCATCCAGTCCGACCTCGGTGCCGGGGCGGCGGCACTGGAACTGGTCGTCGGCGGCTACGTCTTCAGCTACGCCGCCGGGCTCGTCCTCGGGGGCCGTCTGGGCGACCTTCTCGGCCGGCGGAGGATGTTCCTGACGGGTGTGGCGGCCTTCACTCTGGCCTCCGTGCTGTGCGGGCTGGCGCAGAGTCCGGTCCAACTCGTGCTCGCCCGCATGCTGCAGGGACTGACGGCCGCCGCCATGGTGCCGCAGGTACTCGCCCTCATCACCACCGTCATCCCTGGGGAGCAGCGGCCACGCGCGCTGGCGTGGTTCGGCGTCACCGGCGGACTCAGCGGCGTGTGCGGCCAACTGCTGGGCGGCCTGCTGCTCGGCGCCGACGTCCTCGGCCTCGGCTGGCGGGCGATCTTCTTCATCAACCTGCCCGTCGGCCTGATCGTCTTCGCCCTCGCCTCCGCCCTGCTGCCGCGCACCACCGCCAACGGCCGCCCGGCCCTGGACGGGATCGGCGCCTTGGGCGTCTCCGGATCGCTGGCGCTGGCACTCGTGCCCTTGGTCCTCGGCCGGGGGGAGGGCTGGCCGGTGTGGATCTGGGTGCTCCTGGTGTCCTCTGTGCCCGCGTTCTGGGCCGCCGTGATGTGGGAGCGCCGCGTGGCCGCTCGCGGCGGTCAGCCGCTGCTCGACCTGACGCTGTTCCACCGGAAGGTGTTCACCCTCGGCATGGCCATCAACGCCGCGTTCATGGCCTTCTTCGCCAGCTACACCTTCGTGATCAGCCTGACCCTGCAGACCGGTTTCGGGTACAGCGCGCTCAGGGCAGGGCTCATCTTCACTCCCACGGCGGTGCTGGCCATGGTCACGTCGCTGGCGGGCAAGCGTCTGATCGTCAAGTACGGTCTGCGGGTCATGACCGCGGGCGCGGCGATCACCGGGCTGAGCGTGCTGCTGGTCGCGGTCGAGTTGCAGGCCGAAGGGCACCGCGTCGCCGTCCCGTGGCTGCTCACCGCGATGGGCCTGATGGGCGTCGGCAACGGCCTGATCCTGCCGTCCCTGGTCGGCGCGCCGATGGCCGGGATCACCCCCGAGCGGGCCGGCGTCGCCTCGGGCACGCTCTCCACCATCCAGCAGTTCGCCGGCGTGACCGGTGTCGCCGTCGTGGGCGGGATCTACTTCGCGGTGCTCGACCGCGATGGGTACGCGACGGCCGCGGAGGTGGCCGCATGGATCGCACTGGCCCTGGTGCTCACGATGATGGTGCTGACGGCACAGCTGGCCAGAGCCGTGGTCGCGCAGCGCCGGCCGAGCACGGACAAGCCCGGCGCGCTGGTCTCCTGACCTGCCCACGCGCACTCATGACAGGCCGCTCCCACGGTGGGCCGCCCGCTGTGCGGGCGGCCCGTCCGTCTCGGGGTTACTCCTGAGGAGGCTCTCCCGCCTCGGTGGCGTCTCCCGCCTCGGTGGCGTCTCCGGCCTGGTCGGCGGCGTCCGGGGCACTGAGCGTGACGGGGCCGGCGATCGCGGCGATCGGCGCGGCCAGCCTTTCGCCGGATCCGTCGCGGCGGCCCAGCTCGGTGGGCAGGTCGGTCGCCTTGCCGGTCATCCCGGCGGCCTTCGCCGGGACCGGGCCCGCCCAGGCGAACAGCAGGGCGTCCTCGCCCTTGAGGAACCGTTGCGCCCGGACACCGCCGGTGGCGCGGCCCTTCGCCGGGAAGTCGGCGTAGTCCGAGACCTTGATCGCACCGGTCTGGGTGCCGGGCAGCGCGGTCGAACTGCCCGCGATCGTGACGACCAAGGACTCACGGGAGCCGTCGAGGGCGCCGAACCAGATGGCCTTGGCGTCGGAGCCGAGACGGATGCCGGCCATACCGCCCGCCGCGCGGCCCTGCGGGCGTACGGACGAGGCGGGGAAGCGCAGCAGCTGCGCGTCGCTGGTGATGAAGACCAGGTCGTCGTCCTCGGAGTCGAGTTGCACCGCGCGGACGACCCGGTCGCCGTCCTTGAGGCCGATGACCTCGAACTCGTCGGCGTTCTTCGGGTAGTCGGGCGCGACGCGTTTCACGACACCCTGCTCCGTGCCGAGGGCGAATCCGCGGGTGTCGAGCGAGGCGATCCCGACGATCGTCTCGTCCTGCTCGAGGGCGACGAACTCGCTCACCGGCGCGCCGCCGGCGAGGGACGGCGGGGATGCCGTCGGCGGTATGGCGGGGATGTCGATGACGTCCATCCGGATCAGGCGGCCGGCGTCGGTGACCGCGCCGACCTGGCCGCGCGCGGTGGCGGTGACCGCCGAGACGATCACGTCGTGCGCCGCCCGTGGGCCGTCGGCGGGCAGCGGCTCGGCGGACATCGTCCGGGCGAGCAGGCCGGTGGAGGACAGCAGCACGAAGCACGGGTCGTCGGGGACCTCCAGCGGCACCACGGCCGTCTTGGTCTCGCCGGTGGACTCCAGCAGCGCGGTGCGGCGCGGCGTGCCGAACGTCTTGGCGATCTCGGCGAGCTCGTCGGAGACGACCTTGCGAAGCTTCCGCTCCGACTCGAGGATCGCGGTGAGCGCCGCGATCTCCTTGGTGAGCTGCTTCTTCTCCTTCTCGAGCTCGAGCCGGTCGTACTTGGTGAGGCGGCGCAGTGGCGTGTCGAGGATGTACTGCGCCTGGATCTCCGACAGCTCGAACGTCTCCATCAGCCCCGACTTGGCGGCGGCGGAGTCGTCGCTGGACCGGATGACCTGGATGACCTCGTCGATGTTCAGCAGCGCGATCATGAGACCGTCGACGAGGTGCAGCCGGTCCTCTCGCTTCGTGCGGCGGTACATGCTGCGGCGCCGCACGACCTCGATGCGGTGGTCGACGTACACCTGGAGCAGCTCGCGCAGGCCCAGCGTGCGCGGCTGGCCGTCGACCAGCGCGACGTTGTTGATCCCGAACGTCTCCTCCATCGGCGTGAGCCGGTAGAGCTCCTCCAGCACCGCCTCGGGGTGGAAGCCGTTCTTGATCTCGATGACGAGGCGCAGGCCCTGCTGCCGGTCGGTGAGGTCCTTCAGGTCCGCGATGCCGGCCAGCTTCTTCGCGTTGACCATGTCCTTGATCTTGGACACGACGCGCTCGGGGCCGACGGCGTACGGCAGCTCGGTGACGATGATGCCCTTGCGGCGCGGCGTGACCTGCTCGATGTGCGCGGTGGCGCGGGTGCGGAACGTGCCGCGCCCGGTCGCGTACGCGTCGCGGATGCCCTCCAGGCCGACGATCTTGCCGCCGGTGGGGAGATCCGGTCCGGGCACGAAGCGCATGAGCTCCTCGAGCGACGCCTCGGGGTTGTCGATCAGGTGGCGGGCGGCCGCGATCACCTCGGTGAGGTTGTGCGGCGCCATGTTGGTCGCCATGCCGACCGCGATGCCCGACGCGCCGTTGACCAGGAGGTTCGGGAACGCGGCGGGCAGGACCTCCGGCTCGGTCTCCTGGCCGTCGTAGTTCGGCCGGAACTCGACGGTCTCCTCGTCGATGCTCTCGACCATGAGCATGGCCTCGCGGGCCATCCGGGCCTCGGTGTACCGCATCGCGGCGGGGGAGTCGTCGCCGCCGAGCGACCCGAAGTTGCCGTGCCCGTCGACCATGCGCATCCGCATCGCCCACGGCTGCGCGAGGCGGACGAGCGCGTCGTAGATGGCGCTGTCACCGTGCGGGTGCAGCTTGCCCATCACCTCGCCGACGACGCGGGCGCACTTGACGTGCCCGCGGTCGGGCCGCAGGCCCATCTCGTTCATCGAGTAGAGGATGCGACGCTGGACGGGCTTGAGCCCGTCGCGCGCGTCGGGAAGCGCCCGCTGGTAGATGACCGAGTAGGCGTACTCGAGGTAGCTGCCCCGCATCTCCTCGGAGACATCGACGTCGACGATGTTCTCTTCGAAGTCCGGCGGGGGAGGGGTCTGCGAACCGCGTCGTGCCATGAGGACATTGTCGCGGGTGCCGGTGACATCTTTGGCCGCTCCCCGCCTCTTCCGGCATGTCTCGGCCGGACGCTTGGCAACGACAAGTCTTGTCGTATGCAATACTTTCGGGTCATGGGGGACAAATCGGGCGCGCCGCTGGACGAGGAGATCGACGCGTTCCAGACCGCCACGAAGGACCTGGTCGGCGTGACGCTTCGCAGCCTGGAGCTGCTGGAAGGGCGGGTCTCCCTCCCACAGTTCCGGGTGCTCGTCGTGCTCGCCGATCTCGGCACATCCCCCTCGTCGAGCGTCGCGCGAGAGCTCCACATGAACGCCTCGTCGGTGACCCGGCTCGCCGACCGTCTGGAGGCGAGCGGCCACGTCGTACGCGGCCACGATCCGCGCAGCCGCAGCATCGTCACGCTGGCACTCACGCCCGCGGGCCGGCGACTGGTCGACCAGGTCATGCGGTGGCGGCGTGAGGAGCTGGCGCGGATCCTCGGCCGGCTGAGCCCGTCCGACCGCGCGCTTCTGACCGCCGCGCTGCACCGGTTCCACGAGGCGGTGGGCCGTGACGACGCCGACAGGTCGTATGGGCCCGTACCGCTGTGAGCCGGCGAGGCGTTGGCAGGTCGTACGGTCCCGTACCGCTGTGAGCCTGCCAGGCGTTGGCAGGCCGCCCGCGTCCCCGGCACCGGCCGGTCGGGCGAAACAAGAAGAAAAGACGGCGACGTCCGCGCGGGCGTCGGTGAGTCGCCCGCGTCGACGGACGAACGGGCGGGATGAGAGGAGGACATGTGAGCGCACGGCTGAGCGGAGCGAAACGCCGGCCGCCGTCCCTCGGTGACTTCACCGTCGGGCCGAGGATGCTGATCGTCACCCTGTGGGCGCTACCGGTGGGCGGGGCCGCCGCCCTCGCCGCCCTGGGGCTTCTGCGGCTTGTCGCGCTCATCACCGATCTGGTGTTCTACGGGCGACCGGGCACCGCGCTGCTGGCTCCCGGCCTGCACCCGCACCCCTGGTGGCTTCTCCTCTCCGCGCCGATCGCGGGCGGTCTCGTCGTGGGGCTGATGGCGAGGTACGGCTCGGAGAAGATCCGCGGACACGGCATGCCGGAGGCGATCGAGGCGATCCTGACCGGCGGCAGCCGCGTGACTCCACGCGTCGCCGTGCTCAAACCGGTGTCGGCCGCCGTCAGCATCGGCACCGGCGGGCCCTTCGGCGCGGAGGGCCCCATCATCATGACCGGCGGGGCGATCGGGTCGATCCTGGCGCAGGCGCTGCACCTGACCGCGGACGAGCGCAAGACGCTGCTCGTCGCGGGCGCGGCCAGCGGAATGGCCGCGACCTTCGACTCGCCGCTCGCAGCCGTCGTCCTCGCCGTGGAACTGCTGCTCTTCGAATGGCGCCCCCGCAGCTTCGTGCCCGTCGTCGGCGCGGTCTCGGTCGCGACCGTCGCGCGGGGCTTCCTGCTCGGCACCACGCCGCTGTTCCCCGTCTCCACCGGCGGCATCCACCTGACCGCCGGCGTGCAGGCCCTCTGCCTGGTGTCCGGCGCGACGGGCGGGCTGCTCGCGATCGCCGCCACCTGGATGGTCTACCGGGCCGAGGACGCCTTCAACCGGCTCCCCGTGCACTGGATGTGGTGGCCCGCCATCGGCGGGGCGATCATCGGACTGGGCGGCCTGATCGAACCGCGGGCCCTCGGCGTCGGCTACGACGTCATCGACCAGCTCCTGACCGGCCGGGCGACCATGGCCCTCATCCTGGGCATCCTGGTGGTCAAGACGCTGATCTGGTCGCTGTCGCTCGGCTCCGGCACCTCCGGCGGCGTGCTGGCCCCCGTCTTCATGATCGGCGGTGCGCTCGGCGCCCTGGAGGGATACCTGTTCCCGCACGTGTTCCCCGGGTTCTGGGCGCTCATGGGCCTGGCCGCCGTGGTCGGCGGCGTGATGCGCTCCCCGCTGACCGGTCTCATCTTCCCCCTCGAGCTCACCCACGCATGGGCGACCGGCCTTCCCCTGCTCATCGCCGCCACCTCGGCGTACGCCCTGTCGACGCTGCTCCTCGACCGGTCGGTGCTCACCGAGAAGATCGCCCGGCGCGGCCTGCACCTGACCCGTGAGTACTCCATCGACCCGCTCGAGGGCTTCTTCGCCCGTGACGTCGTGCACACCGATCCGGTGACGTTCCGCGCGGACCAGCCCGTCGCCGAGGCGGTCGACGGCGTGGACCGGCGGCGCCTGTACCCGGTGGTGAACGACGAGGGCCGGCTGGCCGGAGTGGCCACCCAGAGGGCACTGCGGGCCGCCGCCGAGGCGTCCGGCGAGCGCACGGTGGCGGACGTCATGGTCGCCGACCCGGTCGCCGTGTACGCGAACGATACCCTGCGCTCGGTGGCCTACCTGTTCGCCGAGCACTCCATCACCCGCGCGCCCGTCATCCGGCCGGACGACGGGCGGGTGCTGGGCGTCATCGCGCTCGGCGACCTGCTCGAAGCCCGGCTGCACGACCTCACCGAAGAGCACCATCGCGAGCGCCATCTGCGCGTTCTCCGCTGGTGGGGCGACGCCTCGAGCACGCGAGACGACGAGGAACGGCCGGCTCCGCTCGACGACGAACGAGCGGCGTGACCGCCGGAGCGGGCGGTGTGGGCCTCGTTTGGCTAACGTGAGGCCTTCTCGGAGAAGGAGCGCCCGCATGTACGCCGACTTCCAGTTCGAGATCTACCTCAACGGCCTGAATGACGTCCTGCCTTCGCTGCCGACCGACCTGACCCGCCTGGAGGCGCTCGCCCGCGAGAAGATGCCGCGCGAGGCGTACGACTACGTCGCCGGGTCGGCGGGCACCGGCGACACCGCGGTCGCCAACCGCGAGGCGTTCCGGCGCCGGCGGATCGTCCCGCGCATGCTGTGCGGCGTCACGGGCGGCGATCTCACCACGCTGGTGCTCGGCGCGGAGCTGCCGGCTCCGCTGGTGCTGGCGCCGGTCGGAGTGCTCCGCATCGCGCACCCGGAGGGGGAGCTCGCGGTGGCGCGGGCGGCGCGTTCCCTCGGCGTGCCGATGATCCTCAGCACGGCCGCGTCGTACGGCATGGAGGAGGTCGCGGAGGTGGCGGGTCCACGCTGGTACCAGCTGTACTGGCCGGGCGACCGAGACCTGGCGGTCAGCTTCCTGGAGCGGGCGGCGGCCGCGGGCTACACCGCCCTCGTCGTCACGCTCGACACGTTCACGCTGGCCTGGCGTCCGGGCGACCTCGACAACGCCTACCTGCCGTTCCTGCGCGGCATCGGCATTCAGAACTACCTCGCCGACCCGGTCTTCACCGCCAAGGCCGGGGCGGATCCGATCGCCCACTGGGCAGGCGTCTTCGGGAACCCGAGCCTGACCTGGGATGACCTGGCGTTCCTGCGCGAGCACTGGGACGGGCCGATCGCGCTGAAAGGGATCCAGCAGACCGACGACGCCCGCCGCGCGGTGGACGCCGGCATGGACGGCATCGTCGTGTCCAACCACGGCGGGCGCCAGGTGGACGGGGCCGTCGCCTCGCTGGACGCGCTGCCGATCATCGCCCACGCGGTCGGCGACCAGATCGAGGTGCTGTTCGACAGCGGCGTACGGACCGGCGCGGACGTGCTCAAGGCCCTCGCCCTGGGCGCCAAGGCGGTCCTGCTGGGCCGCCCGTACGTGTACGGTCTCGCGCTCGACGGCGAGGAGGGCGTCCGGCACGTGCTGCGCTGCCTGCTCGCCGAGCTCGAACTCACGCTCCGGCTGTCCGGCCACGACGGCGTCGCCGCCGTGTCCGCGGAGGCTCTCTACGAGCAGGGGACCTGACGAATGTCACGCCCGTGCCCTGCGAACCTCATGCCCGCCCGGTGACGTCACGCACTGCCGCGCCGCGCGTCGTCCCGGGACCCTCGGAGCATGGAAACGGCGATCGAGGTGCGGGATCTGCACCAGAGCTACGGTGACTTCGCCGCCGTACGCGGCGTGTCGTTCGCGATCCGCCCGGGTGAGGTGTACGCCCTGCTCGGGACCAACGGGGCGGGCAAGACGACCACGCTCGACGTGATCGAGGGCTACGAGCGGGCGGGGTCCGGGGACGTACGGGTGCTGGGCGCCGATCCGTACGAGCAGCGGGACCGCGTCCGTGCCCGTATGGGGATCGTGCTGCAGGACGGCGGCTTCTACAAGGACCTCACGGTCGCCGAGACCGTGGACGCCTGGCGTCGCTGGACGCCCTCGGCGATGCCCCGCGCCGAGGCGCTGGCGCTCGTCGGGCTCGACGAGCGGGCGAGCGTACGGGTCGGGAGACTGTCGGGCGGGCTCTACGCAATACGCTCCCACTAACGGTATGGATCTGAATGATTACTTTAGGTTGACATTGCGATCAGGCTGTCACTAATCTTCGAACGTGCGTTCAGCATCGCGTCCCGTTTTGCCCTCACCTGCCGGTGGCCCTAGTCGTGGGTTTGCCACGCCGTTTGTGGTCTCAGGGCCATCGGGCGTCGCGATCCGTGATCGCCTCAAGCGCCTGACCGCCCGCGATGAAATGGTGTTGCGGGCGGTGGGCGCGCATCTGGGGGCGTTGGCCTCAGGTGATCTGAGGGCCCGGTGCTCTGACGGCCTGGAGCACGACAGCGACAGGTGGGCGGCGCGTAAGCGAGGGTTGACCGCTGAATCGTCGTCTCGGTGGGCTGGGGCGATCACGAAGGCGACGCATGATCAGTGGGCGTTAGCACGTCGTAACCAACTCGCCTACATCCATTCCCTCGAGGACGGCATCGCCACGCTTTCGCATCGGCTGTCCCTGCCGGTCGGGCAACCCGGGACCAAACACGCACCGGGTGGATACCGGTCGGCGGACGAGTGGCACGCCAAATCCCGCCGCCTGGCCACACTGCGGGCCCGGCACGCGGCGGCGACGGTGGACTGGCGGACCGGGCGGGTCCGCGTCGTGCGCGGCGGCAAACGGCTGGCGAACACCCGCCACCACCTGGAGGAGGCCGGGCTGACCAAGGAGCAGTGGCGCGCCAAATGGGAGGAGGCACGCTGGTTCTTGGCGGCCGATGGGGAGAGCGGGAAACGATTCGGCAATGAGACCATCCGCATCACCCCCGATGGACAGATCTCCATCAAACTGCCCGCACCCCTCATGGATCTGGCGAACGCCCCCCACGGCCGATACATCCTGACCACCCAGGTGACATTCGCGCACCGAGGCGCTGAATGGGCGGATCGGATCGCGGGGAACCGAGCGGTGGCCTACCGCATCCACCATGATCCGGACCGGGGTCGCTGGTATGTCACCGCGTCCTGGCAACGCCCACCCGTCACAACGATCTCGTTGCCGGCCGCCCTCGCGCGCGGTGTGATCGGTGTGGACACCAACAACGATCACCTCGCCGCTTGGCGGCTCGACATCCACGGCAACCCGATCGGTGCACCCCGCCGGTTCTTCTTCGACCTGTCCGGGTCGGCCGATCATCGAGACGCCCAGATCCGCCACGCGATCACACGACTACTGCACTGGACCAAACGCTGCGGAGTAGCGGCGATCGCGATCGAAGACCTGAACTTCGAACAAGAAAAGACCCGGGAGAAACACGGCCGCCGCAAACGGTTCCGGTACCTGATCTCCCGGTTCCCCACCGCCCGGCTGAAGGCCCGCCTAGTGGCGATGGCCAGCAGTCACGATTTGGCGA
The DNA here is from genome assembly GCF_054775715.1 of Actinoallomurus acanthiterrae. Taxonomy (NCBI): domain Bacteria; kingdom Bacillati; phylum Actinomycetota; class Actinomycetes; order Streptosporangiales; family Thermomonosporaceae; genus Actinoallomurus; species Actinoallomurus acanthiterrae. Next base: position 3,326,659 of record NZ_BAAHCO010000001.1, read on the forward strand.
TCGTGGCCGTGGATCCGGCCTATACCACCAAGTGGGGCGCCCAGCACTGGCAGAAACCCATGACCACCCCCAACCGCACGATCTCCCGTCACGATGCCGCCGGCATCGCGATCGGACGACGCGCCCTGGGACACCCGATCCGGCGACGGACGACACCGCCCCCTGCTCACCAGAGCGATGAGCAGGGGCATCGGACCGCCCAGGCCCCATCAGGTATCCCAGGGCGTGAGGGACCCTGCCCCCCGGTTCCCGGACCACGCACCCGATGCGCGCCCCGGGCCACGCGGCGAATGCAGGCGACCACCACGCCCACCACCGTTCGGGGCGCCAGTGAACAGGAACCCATACCTGCACACTGAAAAGGAACGGTTTCCGATGCAGGTCCGTCGCGCCCAGGCGATCCGCCAGGTGCAGCTCGCGGCCGACGCGCTCGCCGCCGAGGAGTGCCCGCTCACCGCCCGGGAACTGGACGCCCTCCGGGCGGCGGCGGACGAGAGGCCGGTGTCCCGGATCGCCCGCGACCTCGGCCTGTCGGAGGGCACCACGCGCAACTACCTGTCGGCCGCCGTCACCAAGCTGGGCGTCGGCAACCGGGACGCCGCCGTCGGCAAGGCCCGCGACATGGGCTGGCTTTGAGCGCGCGGGGACGGCTGCTCGGGCACGGCGGGGACGGCTACGACAGGACGGCTACGGCAGGACGACAACGCTGGGACGGCTGCGGCAGGACGCGACTACGCCGGGACGACAACTCCGGGGACGACAATCTGGGACGGCTGCGGCAGGACGACTACGACGACGGTCGAACTCACCGCGTCGTGAAATATGCTCGGATCGTGAGCGATGAGGTCTTCCATCCCCCTGTCGAGGAGCTGACCCTGCCCAAGGTGCTCGCGGCCCTGGCCGATCCGGCGCGACTGGCGACCGTCCGGACGCTGGCCCGCGTGGGTGAGTCGGCGTGCGGCCGGATCCAGCACGACGCCGGGCTGGAGGTCAGCAAGTCCACCATGTCCCACCACCTGCGCATCCTGCGCGAGGCGGGCATCACCCACTCGCGGGTGCAGGGCGCCCGCCGCCTCCTCACGCTCCGCCGTGACGACCTCGACCGTCGCTTCCCCGGTCTGCTCGACGCCGTGCTCCAGCCGGAGCTCACCGAGGTCGCCTGAGCGTCAGGGAGCCGATCCGTTCCCGCGCAGGTGGTCGACGCGGAGTCCGGTGTGCGGTTGCGACGGGCCGGTCCGTGGCGCCTTCCTGTGGGCCGCACGCGTGTCCCGGGCGCTATGGCGCCGACGCCTTGAGTCCTTTCTTGCAGAACTCGAGGTTCTTCTGGACGCGCGCGCGTTCGCTCGTGGGAAGGGCCTGTCCGGAGAGCAGGCGCTCATTCACGGCGATCCCTTCTCGGTAGCGACCCGCGTAATAGGCCGAGACCCCGAGCTCGTCGAGTGCCCGCCAGGCGTAGACCGCGTCGTCGAGGAACAGGACGTCGTTCGGCCGCGGGATGTCGCTGGCCGCCCTTGCGAACGGATACGCGGCCGCGGGGCGGTCCCGAAAGCGGAGGCAACGCGCGAGCTCGCAGGGCGCCTCGGCCCGCTGCGGGCGCGTCTCGAACGCGCGCAGGTAGTGCCCGACGACCGCGTCGTCGTCTTCGTCGAGACGATCGGCGAGGCGTGCGCGCTCGTAGAGGGAGTACCAGACCTCCTCGATCCACCCGCCCATCTTCGAGCGTCGCTCGTACGCGGCGGCCGCTCGCGCGTACTCGCCCGCGTCACGCCAGCTCTGCGCGAGGTAGAAGGCGTAACGAGCATTGTCCGGATCCGCCTTGAGGGCTTTTTCAAGCACCGCCGCGTCCTTCCGGAACTTGTGAGGATCGGTCGAGCGCGCACCATCGTACGTGCGGCGATAAGCGAGTCCATCGAGGCGTGCGAGCGTGCGTCCGGGGCTGGACATGATGACCTCGTGGAGGACGCCGACATAGTGGAAGTCGAGGTCGCCGCGGAAGAAGTGGACGCGATAGTAAGTGGTCCCGGCGTCGTCGATCCGGATCTCATAAGAGTCGGCGGTGAGGCGCGGCATTGCGAACCCATCCGGAATGACGAGGATATCGTCCGCGTCCATCACCAGATCGTAGTCGGCCTTACCGCGCGCCAGCTCGATCGCCTCCGACCGGTTGTGGCCGAAGTCCTTCCAAGGCCGCTCATAGAGGTCGCCCGGCAGGTCGGCGAGCTCTTTACGAACGAGCTCCTGTGTGCCGTCGGTAGAACCGGTGTCGACGATGCACCACGAGGTGATCAGTGGCCGGACCGAGTCGATGCAGCGGGTGATGACGTGCGCTTCGTTCTTCACGATCATCGTGAGACAGAACGTTTGCTTCCCCGAGGACATGGCCTCTGATTGTAGGTTGGGTGGTGCCGGAAACCCGTTCGACACGCGTCGTAGAACGTCGAAGGAGTCGGCCGCGAGTGCGGTTATGAGAGGGCTGGACGACTTCGCGGAATCGGTCCTCTTTTTGGCCTCTAACCCATTACATGCATGAATGCGCCGAGGCTGTATCCCGCTTCGTTGATCGGCTATCGTCCGCCGTGGATCGGGAGCCGCACCATGGGGCCGCCCGAGATGCGGGACGGGGGCGCTTCATTCTCGGACGGAGATGCCATGGGATCGCCTGGGGTCATCAGCCCGGCAGAGCGTGTGGACTCAACGGCCCGCCTCAGCGCGCTCCGACGTCACCGCTGGCCTCTGCTGCTCGTCGGCGGCTGGATTCTTCAAGTGTGCGTCCGACTGCTGTTCGCCGAGCATCGGACGGCCCCCATCCTCATTCCCGATGAGACGGGCTACCTGCTGGGCGCGCGGCTGCTCGCCGGAGGCGCGCCCGGTGACCTGTCCGGGTGGTCGTTCTACCAGCCGGGCTATCCGCTCCTCATCTCTCCCGCATACTGGCTGAGCGATGACCCGGTGACCGTTTACCATCTCGTCGTCGCGATCAATTCGCTGATCGGCGCGGCGCTCTTGCCGCTGGCCTATGTCGCGCTGCGCCGCTTGAACCTGCCGCGCCCGCAGGCCTATCTCCTCGCGACCGTGACCGCGCTTCTGCCCTCGGTCCTCTATTACAGCCAATTCGCCATGGCCGACGCCGTACTGCCGGTCGTGATGCTGGGCTGGCTGTTGCTGATCCATTCGTCGATCGCCGGCGGGCGGCCGGGTCACGGCGCGGCGGCGAGTGCGGTGGCCGCCTACTGCTACTGCGTGCACTCTCGAGGCACGATCATCGTGCTGGTGCACGCGGGTCTTCTCGTCGTGGCCCTGTGGCGACGGTGGGCGAGCAAACGGGACACCGCGGTGATCGCCGGCATGCTGGTCACCGCGTCGGCCGCCGCGTGGGCGCTGAACGGCTGGGCGAGATCCCAGATCTATCCGGGCGGGGTGAACCCGCTGGGCGACTTCCTCTCCCGTCGTCTGACCGGCGTGGACGGGCTCGGATGGACGCTGGGACTGGCCACGGGAAAGATCTGGTACCTCATCGTTTCGACCGTCGGCGTGGCCGGCGTCGGTCTGGTGGCCGTCGGCGTACTCGCCGCGCGCCGAAGCACACCGATCCCGATACGGGCGACGGCGTCCGTCATGCTCGCCGCGATCGCGGGCATCGCGATCGCCAGCTCGGCCGCGGTCCCCGACGAGGGCGCCGTCGCGAACTTCGCCTACGGCCGGTACCTCGGCTGCCTGACTCCGGTGCTCTTCATGGCCGGGGCCGTGTTCGCGGTGCGCGCCACGAGAAGGGCGGCCGTCCAGGTCGTGCTCGCCACGGCGGCCCTGGCGCTGGTGACCGGCGGCATCGTCTGCCTGCACGCCGGGGATCGGCTCTCTCGGACCTTCTTCACCGCGTTGGAATTCCCCGAGATCTGCTTCTTCACCTGGAGCTGGGACTCTCTGAAACTGTGGTCCGCCACCTGCGTCGCGCTGCTGCTGCTGGCGCTGTCGGGCGCCCTGATCGCGAAGTGGCGCCGAGGCGGATTGCTCATCGTCGCCGCCGCCTTCATCGCCTTCGCCCTGGCCGACACGACCGTGGTCGCCAATCGAGTCGTCCGACACCTGGAGAAAGGGCTGTGGTCCGATACGAGCCTGGCCCCGGCCGGGCTCCGGGCCCAGGACCGGGTGGCGGTCAACTATCCCGGCCTGCCGTGGAGGATCTGGGTCGCGCAGGCGTCCCAAGTCCGCACCCGCCTGGTGCCGATCGACCGTTCTCGCCGGGAGACACTGCCGCCGGACGCGACGCTCGTCGTCGTGCCATGGGACGGTGTGCTGCCACCGGAGTTCAGCTGGCCCGCCGTCCCCGCGGGCTGGCACATCGTCTTGGTCCGCCACACCTTCACCGGCGACTGGGTCGCCTGGCGCCGGGGGAGGTGACCCCTGCGGCAAGAAGCCGCAGGGGCGACAGCATGCGTGGTGATGCCAGGGAGTCCTGGGCGCTCCCACTTTCGAGTACGCCCAGGACTCCATGGCTTGGTGACTAGACGGATGTCAGAACACTCGATGGTTCGTCATCGGGTGGGCCGGCCTCGCAGCCTGGGGCCGAGCGGCCCGGGCGACGTTGAGCAGTGGCAGTCCGGCTGCCGCGGCCCTCCGGTTCGCCATGAAGGCTCTGGCGAGAGGCGTGGTGAACGGAATCGTGATCGACTGCCCGCAGCTGGCAGGCGGCTGCGTCGCCGGCGTGTTGCCGGTGATCGGGCATTCGGACTCCTGGACCCCGCCATTGGTTCCGAGCACGGTGACCTGCAGGCGGTTGCCGGTGTTGGACAACGCGACACAGGCCGGCACGAATCCGGCTGGGAACACGGTGTTGGAGAGCGGAGTGAACGGCCTGACCGTAGGCGTCGGGCCCGAGGTGTCGACCAGTGCGATCAAGACCTCGCCATTGCGGGTCACCGCGACCCACTTCCTGTTGCTCTCGCCGGGCGCGGTCTCCGCGGCGATGCACGGACCGGCCGCGCCGGTGGGCCCTGTCGGCCCGGTGGGCCCGGTCGGGCCCGTGGCGCCCGTGGCGCCGGTCGCACCGGTCGCCCCCGTGGGGCCGGTGGCACCGGTCGCCCCCGTGGCGCCTGTGGGGCCGGTCGCGCCCGTGGCGCCAGTCTGGCCCGTGGGGCCGGTGGCACCCGTGGGGCCAGTCGCACCCGTCGCGCCAGTTGCCCCTGTGGGGCCGGTGGCGCCGGTCGCGCCGGTCGCACCAGTGGCACCCGTTGCCCCAGTGGCTCCGGTCGCTCCGGTGGGACCGGTGGCGCCGGGCGACGCTACGTTTCGGATGATGGCGAGATTGTTGGCGCGGATGCGGTTACGGATCGGCACCCGAACGAACTGCTCGTTGTTGTTGGCGTTGAAGTTCGCGTGCCGGTGGAGCAGTCTGAAGCGGCTGTGGTGGAAAGTGCGGAAACTGCTGTGACGGTGCCAGTCGTCCGTGGGGACCTGGGCGTACGCGGAAATGCTGCCGATCATTCCACTTCCGGTCGCGGCAAGCATTCCGGCGGCAATAATCGCCTTCTTCTGCATTTTCTCCTCATTTTCGGAACGATGCGATGGCTCTCGTATGTCGCAATGGGTGTCTGGAGTCCGACGCGATCTATATTCCCGCGAATTCTGATGGCAATATACGTATCAGGTAAGGTGATCACCAAGAGGCGTGTCGGAGGTACGGCTGTCATCATGAGTGTGGTCTGCCTCGTCATTCGCCCGCACTTTGCTAAACGCGTCAATCTGGACACCTGGATCAAGCTGGGAATCCGGGGCTTTATGGCGTGGCGCGACGGTGACGAGAGGTGGATACCCCTCCTGGTGTTCCATGAGACCCGTTTCGCGCGATAGCCACAGCTATTACGCGCGATACCGCGTCTTCCGGCCCACCTCATCCGCGAATACCGCCTGAAAGGGACAGAAATCCCGGGAGATCTCCGTGGCGAGGACCGGCGGAAGGACCTGTTCGCCTCCTGCCCGGCGGAGCAGGCGGGGCGCCGGCCCGACCGGCCCCGACGCCCGCACCGGTCATCGGTCTGTCGGACGGATCCGTCGCGGGCGGTCGGTGCGGGCTGGTACGAAGGACTGCATGGCTGACGAAGCGCACCAGGGACCGGCCGAAGACGCCCTGCGGGAGGACGCCGAGGCGTGCCTGCGATCGCTCGCCGGGGACCACGCCCGGCTGCGCGAGGACCAGTGGGTCGCGATCCGGGCGCTGGTCGTCGAGCGGCGGCGGGCCCTGGTCGTGCAGCGCACCGGGTGGGGCAAGTCGGCGGTCTACTTCGTGGCCACGGCCCTGCTGCGACGGCGCGGCGCCGGGCCGACCGTGATCGTCAGTCCGCTGCTGGCCCTGATGCGCAACCAGATCGCCGCCGCCGAGCGGGCCGGCATCCACGCGGCGACCATCAACTCCGCCAACCTGGACGACTGGGAGCGGGTCTACGCCGACGTCCGCGACGGCGCCGTCGACGTGCTGCTGGTCAGCCCGGAGCGGCTCAACAACCCCGACTTTCGCGACCAGGTCCTGCCCGAGCTGGCGGCCGGCGCGGGCCTGGTCGTCGTGGACGAGGCGCACTGCATCTCCGACTGGGGCCACGACTTCCGGCCCGACTACCGCCGGCTGCGCACGCTGTTCGCCGAGCTGCCGCCCGGCGTGCCGGTCCTGGCCACCACCGCGACCGCCAACGCGCGGGTCACCCATGACGTCGCCGACCAGCTCACGGGCGGATCCGACCAGGAGACCCTCGTGCTGCGCGGCCCGCTGGAGCGCGAGAGCCTGCGCCTGTCCGTCGTACGGCTCCAGGGGGCCGAGCAACGGCTGGCCTGGCTCGCCGGGCGGCTCGACGACCTGCCCGGCTCAGGGATCATCTACACGCTCACCGTCGCGACGGCGCACGAGGTGGCCGCGTTCCTCCGCGACCGGGGATACGCCGTCGCCGCGTACACGGGGCAGACCGAGCAGACCGAGCGACTGCAGGCCGAGCAGGACCTCCTCGACAACAAGGTGAAGGCTCTGGTGGCGACGAGCGCGCTCGGCATGGGGTTCGACAAGGCGGATCTTGGGTTCATCGTGCACCTGGGCGCCCCGCAGTCGCCCGTGGCGTACTACCAGCAGATCGGCCGGGCCGGGCGCGGCGTGGAGCGGGCCGAGGTGATCCTGCTGCCGGGCCGCGAGGACCGCGATATCTGGGCCTACTTCGCCGGTCTGGCCTTTCCCCCCGAGCCGGTCGTACGCCAGGCGCTGGGGGCGCTGGAGGAGGCGGGCACGCTGTCCACCGCGGCCCTCGAGACCCGCGTCGACCTGGGGCGCAGCCGCCTGGAGATGATGCTCAAGGTGCTCGACGTCGACGGCGCCGCCCGCCGCGTGAAGGGCGGCTGGACCGCGACCGGCCGGCCGTGGGCGTACGACCGGGAGCGCTACGAGCGGGTCGCGGCCGAGCGCTCCCGCGAACAGCAGGCCATGCTCGAGTATCAAACGACCGGTTCCTGCCGGATGGAGTTCCTCCGGCGGCAGCTCGACGATCCCCAGGCGGTGCCGTGCGGGCGCTGCGACAACTGCAGCGGGCGGCACCTGACGGCGGAGGTGCCAGAGGAGGAGACCGTACGGGCCCGGGAGCGGCTGAGCCGGCCGGGAGTCGAGGTGACGCCGCGCCGGATGTGGCCGACAGGCATGAAGGCGGAGGGCATCTCCGGGCGCATCCCCGCCGACCTGCAGGCCGAGCCCGGCCGGGCGCTCGGGCGGCTGACCGACATCGGCTGGGGCAACCGGCTGCGCGGTCTGCTCGCCGACGGCGCGCCCGACGCCCCGGTGCCCGACGAGGTCTTCGACGCGATGGTGAAGGTCCTCACGGCGTGGGACTGGGCGAGCCGCCCCGCCGGGGTGGTCGCCATGGGCTCGGCGACCCGGCCGGGGATGATCGCCGACCTGGCCCGGCGCATCGCCGGGATCGGCCGGGCTGCCCTACCTCGGCGAGGTCGCGTACGCGGACGGCGGTCCGGGCCCGCGCCGCCACAACAGCGCGCAGCGGGTCCGCGCGCTCTGGAACGCCTTCGTCGTTCCCGACGAGGTGCGTTCCGCGGAGGGCCCGGTGCTGCTGGTCGACGATCTGGTCGACACCGGCTGGACCGTCACCGTCGTGGCGCGGCTCCTGCGCGAGGCCGGCGCCCCCGCCGTCCTCCCGCTGGCCCTCGCCGCCGTGAGCTAACCGCGCTCGACAGCTCGTCGAGGACCGAGCCCGCGCTCCACCGACGGTCGAGGGCCCCGCCCGTGCTCCGCCGACCGCCGAGGGCCGAGCCCGCGCCCCACCGAGCGTCGAGGGCCAAGCCCGTGCTCGACCGGTCGCCCCGGATCGGGGCCCCCGTGACCTTCACGATCCTGGACGACCGGCCACCGCACGCCTAGGGATTGTTCTAGAGTGCAAAAAGTCGTGTCCACCTGTTCTGGAGAACATCTAGGGGTCATCTCACCGCTAAGTGCGATCACTTCCCGTTGAACTGATCTCGGGGACAGAACAACGCCCGAATTGGACGTCTGATGAGTGAATCGTCCGGTATTCATCCGCTGCGTGACGAGGGGCTCGGCGAGCTGCTGAGCTGTGCCCCGCCGCTGCTCGACACCACCCTCGACCAGCTGAGGACGCTCCTGGTCGTCCGCGAAACGGGCTCGGCGCTGCGCGCCGCCCGGCTGCTCGGCCGCGAGCAGTCCAGCGTGCAGAAACAGATGGACACGCTCAACCGCAACTACCAGACCCTTTGCGGAGAGGTCCTCACCGTCAAGCAGGGGCGGGGCAAGGACGTCCTGTTCACCCCGACCGGCGAGGCGATCACGCGCCTCGCGGGCGCCACCCTGAGCGAGTGGCTGGCCGAGATCCACTCCTCCCGCCGGCGCCTCGGCAGCACGCTCACCGTGGGCACGACCGAGTTCACCCTGAAGACCGTCTCCCGTGCCTGGGCGCGTCTGTCCGAGGAGTTCCAGCGGCGCGAGGTCGAGTTCCGCGTCGTCCACGTCCGTACGAAGGACGTGTGGTCGCGGCTGGAGTCCAAGAGCGTCGACCTGGTCTGTGGGACCATCGTCGCGGTCCCCGGCGACGAGACGCGCCTGCGGCCGTACGACGTCATCGAGCTGGCGCGCGGCCGCCCCGTCCTCCTCACCAACCTCAGCGAGCAGGAGCTCCCGCTCAGCGTCGTCACGAGCAGCCGCCTGCCGGAGATCCCGCTCGTGGTGCCGGCGACCGGGCTGATCGCCGACTTCCTCGGCCAGTGGTACGGGCCCAACTTCCGGGACCGCCTCGACATCGTGGCCGACATCGACGACATCTCCTACGGGCTGTCACTGCTGAAGTCCGGCCTCGCCCGCGGCTGCATGATCGTCACGCGGTCGATCGGCGACCGGTCCCGCGCCGAGGGACTCCGGGTCATCGAGCTGCGCAACGACCTCGAGGCCGCCCCGGAGATCATGACCGGGGCGTTCGTCAGCAAGGAGGACCGCGTCCGGTACGAACCGCGCCATCCGCTCAACCTGCTATGGGCCGCCATGCGCGAGGAGGCCGCCGCCCGGGCCGAGGCCGAGGCAGCCGAACGATGACCGTACGGGCTGTGCGGCTGCTCAGAGCATGGGGCGGGCGCCGAGGTGGCTGATCGCCCGCGCGGCGAGCCGGCAGCCGTTCGCGAGGGCCTCCACGGGCGGCTTGCCGTCGAGCCAGACCGGCAGGAACCCGGCGATGAAGGCGTCACCGGCACCCGTGCCGTCGGCGATCTCCTCCACCGGCTCGGCCGGCACGCGGATCGGATCGGCGTGGCCGTTGCTGAACCACAGCGCGCCCTCGGCCTCCATCTTCACCACGACCTCCGGGTACCAGGCGGTCAGCACCTTCGCCGCCTGCTCCGGGTTGTCGCGGCCGGTCAGCACCTCGGCCTGGGAGGCGTTGACGACCAGCAGCCGGACACCCTGCGTCCACTCCAGGAACGGCTCGGCGCCGGCGCGCTTGAGATGGGAGTTGGAGCCGCCGTCGATGGTGACCGACATCTGCGCCCGCTGCGCCAGCTTCATCGCGTGCAGGGCGGCCTGCCGGGCTCCCTCGTTGAGCAGGGAGTAACCGGACACGTGGAGATGCGCGCCGGGACCGAAGAGGTCCTGCGGGATGTCCTCAGGGAGCAGCGCGGCGTTGGCGCCCGGGTCCGAGAGCATCGTCCGGTCGCCCTTGTGGGTCACCATGACCACACACGTGCCGGTCGCCCGCTCCGGATCCATCACGAGGCGGGCGTCGACGCCGTACCCCATGAGCTCCATGTCACGGTTACGGCCCGCGATATCGGCCCCGCGCCGCCCGATGAACGCCGACTCGACGCCCTCGACGGCCAGCCAGGCCGCGACGTTCGCTCCCGAGCCGCCGCCGTGCATCGTCACGTTGGCCGGCGTATCTCCGCCTTTCGCCAGCGGGAACGCGGCTCGCGCGACGGCATCGGTCATCAGATCACCGACCACGACCACGCGCGTCATGTCGTCCACCCACCCTGTTCCTGCGGCTGCCACCCCCGAAAGGCGGCCTGCCTGCGCGACCCGGAGAAAAACCTAACAGCTCCCGGTGCCCGGATGGGTCCCGAACCGGCGCTAATTCGGGATCTCCCATAGTCTCGACGTGTGCCGTACCCCGACCACTGGGAGGCCGACGTCGTCCTCGCCGACGGAGGGACGGCGCACCTGCGGCCGATCAGGCCCGGTGACGCCGAGCTGTTGCGCGAGTTCTACGCCCGGCTCTCGCCCGAATCCATCTACTACCGGTTCTTCTCGCCGCGTCCCCGGCTGACGGACCGGGAGATCGAACATTTCACCACCGTCGACTACCTCGACCGCGTGGCCCTCATCGCCACCATCGGCGACGCGATGATCGCGGTCGTGCGCTACGACCGCCTCGGCACGGGCAGCCCGTACGCGACCGTTCCGGAGTCCCCGGACGAGTCACCCGACACCGCCGAGGTGGCCTTCCTCGTCGAGGACGCCCAGCAGGGCCGCGGCCTCGGCACCGTGCTGCTGGAGCACATCGCGGCGGCGGCCCGCGAACGCGGCATCCAGCGGTTCATCGCGGACGTCCTGCCGGAGAACCGCCGGATGACCACCGTGTTCCGGGCGGCCGGCTGACGAGGCTCAGCAGCGTTTCGAGGACGGTGTGATCCGGCTCACCCTGGGCCTGCAGCCGACCGAGACCTCCCGGGAGGTCATGGCCGCCCGCGAGCACCGCGCGGAGTCGCGGTCGATCGAGCGTCTCCTGTTCCCCGGGTCGGTCGCGGTGATCGGCGCCAGCCGCGAGGCGGGCGGCGTCGGCCGGACCGTCCTGCGCAACCTCCTCGGCGGCGACTTCACCGGCCCGGTGTTCCCCGTTCACCCGACCGCGTCGGCGGTGGGCGGCGTACGCGCCCACCCGACGGTGTCGGACGTCCCCGACCCGGTCGACCTGGCCGTCGTCGCGGTGCCCGCCGACCACGTCAACGAGGTCGTGGCCCAGTGCGCCGCCAAGGGCGTCCACGGGCTGGTCGTCGTCTCCTCCGGCTTCGGGGAGGCCGGCCTCGAGGGCCGCGCCCGCCAGGACGAGCTCGTACGCCTCGCGCGGGCGAACGGCATGCGCGTCGTCGGCCCCAACTGCCTCGGCATCGCCAACACCGACCCGGGCGTACGGCTGAACGCCACCCTCGCCCCGACGCTGCCGGGGCGCGGACCGGTCGGATTCTTCTCCCAGTCCGGCGCGCTCGGCATCGCGATCCTGCGCTGGGCGGCCGAACGCGGGCTGGGTCTGTCGACGTTCGTGTCGGCGGGCAACCGCGCCGACGTGTCCGGCAACGACCTCATGCAGTACTGGGAGGAGGACCCCGCCACCGAGGTGATCCTCCTGTACCTCGAGTCGATCGGGAACCCGCGCAAGTTCACCCGCCTCGCACGCCGGATCAGCCGCACCAAGCCGATCGTCGCCGTCAAGAGCGGGCGTACCACCCAGGGAGTGCCACTCGGCCACGCCGCGCAGGCACTGACCCTTCCCGACCACGCCGTCAGCGCGCTGTTCGCCCAGGCCGGGGTCGTACGGGTCGACTCGCTCGGCGAGCTGTTCGACGTCGCACAGGTCCTGGCGTACCAGCCCCTGCCGACCGGCCGCCGGGTCGCGATCGTCGGCAACTCGGACTCCATCGGGCTGCTGGTCCAGGACGCCGCGACCGCGGCGCAACTCGACCCCCTCACACCGGTGGACCTCGGCCCGGCGGCCGGGCCGGTGGACTTCGAGTCAGCGCTGGCCGAAGCCCTCGACGACGACGCGGCCGACGCGGTGATCACGGTGTTCGCGCCGCCCGTACGGGGCGGCATCGACCCCGAGGTGGCCGCCGCGATCGTCCGGCAGGCGGAGGGCGCGGCGAAGCCGGTCGTCGCGACCTACCTGGGCGAGCACGGCCTCCTGCACGGCAGCGTTCCCTCCTACCCCGCGCCCGAGGACGCCGTCCGCGCCCTCGCGTACGCCGTCCGGTACGCCGAACGCCGCCGCCGCGCACCCGGCCGGGTGCCCGAACTACCCGGCATCGACCGGTCCAGGGCGCGCGCGCTCGTCGACGAGATCTTGGCAGCGGACGCCGCTCCGGCCTTGCGGGCGGATGGTGCTCCGGCCGGCGGCCCGGAGCTCGGCGCGGGTCGCGAGTCGGCGGATGTGGCTTCTGATGCGTCGGCCTTGCGGGCGGATGGTGCCCCGGCCGGCGGTCGGGAGCTCGGCGCGGGGCGCGAGCCGGGGGAACGGCGCGCAGCCGACGCGGAGCTGACCGCCGCACTGCTCGCCTGCTACGGCATCGGGCCGGCAGGGGACGCCGCGGAGGCGGGCGACGAGGGGGTCGTCACGCGGATCACCACGTCGGAGGACCCCTCCTTCGGCGCGATCGTGTCCTTCGGCCTCGCCGATCTCACGGCCGAGCTACTGGACGACCGCGCGTACCGGCTCGCACCCCTGACGGACGTCGAGGCGGCCGGGATGGTCCGCGCGATCAGAGCGGCACCACTGCTGCTGGGCCATCAGGGAGCCGAGCCCGTCGACCTGGCGGCGCTCGAGCGCGTCCTGCTGCGGGCGTCCCGGCTGTCCGACGACCTGCCGGAGGTGGCACGGCTGGACCTCGAGGTGGTCGCCCGCGCCTCCGGCGCCGCCGTACGGAGCGCGCGGCTGTGGCCGGCGAGACCGCCGGGGCCGCGCATCGACCACGTTCGCCGCCTCAGGCCGTCCTGACGGGAGAGACCGCGCGGCGTGTCCCCGGTCGGGTCGCGGTCGGGCGCGTCGCGGGCTCAGCCGGGGTTGAGGTCTGCGGGTTGCGGTGGTGGCACCGGGTCCGGAATCGGCGGTATCGGGCTGGGGCTCGGTTCGGGGATCGGCCGCGGGGAGGGCCGTTCCGGTGGCGGCTCGGGCGGCGGGACCGGCGGCTCCGGAGGGGGGACCGGTGGCTGCGGCGTGGGCGGTTGCGGGCTGGGTGGCTCCGGTGCCGGCGGTTGTGGGGTGGGATGGGGCGTGGGCGGTTGTGGGGTGGGGTGTTCGGGCTCGGACGGGGGGACGTGCGGTCGGGTCATGTCCACATCTCTACCCGAGGGTGTGCGTGTAACGCCCGGGCAGTGCAGGATGGGATCCATGAGGGAAACCCGAGCGATGGCGCAGGGGCTGCGCACCGCGATCGAGCGGAGCGGCTACTACCCGGCGCTCGTCGCGGACGCGGTCGAGTCGCTACTGGGCAACGAGACCGTGATCTCCTACGTCGTCCACCATGAGGCGACGTTCGATCCGGCGATGGAGGTCCGGCGCCACGTCACCGTGCTGGTGCTGTCGCCGACGCGCCTGCTCGTCTGCCACACGGACGAGCACCCGCCGACCGAGTCGGTTCCGCACCCGCACGCCTCCACGACGACGGAGGCGGTGCGCCTGGGCCGGGTGCAGTCGGTGGCGGTGACGCGCGTCGTGCCGGAGCCCGCGTCGTACGTGCCCGGTGTGCCGCCGACCGAGGTGATGCTCACCATCGGCTGGGGGGTGATCGCTCACGTCGATCTGGAGCCGGCCTCCTGCGGCGACGAGTCCTGCGAGGCCGATCATGGCTACACCGGCACGATCACGGCCGACGACCTCTCGCTGCGGGTGAGTGAGGCGGCGGACGGCGCGGACGCCGTCGAGCAGGTCCTCACGTTCGCCCAGGCGTTGTCGGAGGTCACGTCTCAGCCGGGCCGATGAGCATTCCCGCCCCGGCGTACGGCCGGGAGTCGCTGGCGGACCTGGGCCCGTCCGTGCTCGCCGCGCTCGGCGTCCCGGGCGAGACGAACGTCCTGGGTCTGCCCGCCCTGCCGCGTGCCTGCGTCCTTCTCGTCGACGGTCTCGGCTGGGAGCTGCTGCGGGCGCATCCGGATGCCGCGCCGTACCTCTCCTCGCTGCCGGGCCGGCCGCTGACCGCCGGATTCCCGTCGACCACGGCGACCAGTCTCGCCTCGCTCGGCACCGGCCGGCCGCCGGGCGGGCACGGCATGTTCGGCTACCAGGTCGCGGTCCCGGGGGAGGGGCGGCTGCACAACTGCCTGCGCTGGAGCGACGGGATCGACCCCCTGACCTGGCAGCCCGCGCGCACCGTCTTCGACCGGGCCGCCGCGGCGGGCGTGGCCACGAGCCACGTCTCGGCGCGGGCGTTCGAGCACTCCGGGCTGACCCGCTCGGTCTATCGCGGCGCGCGCTATCTTCCCGCGGACGCCCTCGGCCCGCTGGTCGCCCGCGCCGAGGAGGCCATCCGCGAGGGTGAGCGCGCGTTCGTCACCGTCTACCACGGCGACCTCGACGCCACCGGTCACATCCACGGCTCCCGCTCGGCGGCCTGGCGCCACCACCTGGCCTTCGTGGACCTGCTGGCGCGGCGGCTGGCCGAGGCGATGCCGCCGGACGCCGCCTTCTACGTCACCGCCGACCACGGCATGACCGATCCCACCGACCGGGTCGACGTGGACGCCGAGCCCGCGCTGCGGGAGGGCGTGGCCCTGCTGGGCGGCGAGGCCCGGGCCCGGCACGTGTACGCCGAGGCCGGGGCCGCCGCCGACGTGCTCGCCGTGTGGCGTGAGCGCTTCGCGGGGCAGGCGTGGGTGCTGACCCGAGAAGAGGCGATCGCCGAGGGTCTGTTCGGCCCGGTGTCCGCGTCCCTGGCCCCGCGCATCGGCGACGTCGTCGCCGTCCCGTACGCCGACGTGGCCATCGTGGCGACCGAGGCCGAGCCGATCGAGTCCACTCTCATCGGCATGCACGGGTCGCTCGTCGCCGCCGAGCAGCTCGTTCCCCTGCTCCGCCGGGAGTCGGTCTGATGAACGCCGAGCGGCATCTCGCAGACGGGGGGATTAACGGTCAGACTGGCGGCGTGCATCCTCTCATCGACGTCCAGTCACTCGTCCGAGAACTCCGCGGCGACGTCGTCCTGCTCGACGTCCGCTGGCGCCTCGGTGGTCCGCCCGGCATCGAGGCCTACCGGCGGGGCCACCTGCCGGGGGCGGTCTTCATCGACCTCGATCACGACCTCGCGGGGCCGCCGGGCCCGGACGGCCGGCATCCCCTTCCGGACCGGCAGGCCTTCCAGGACGCGATGCGACGGGCGGGCGTCCGCGACGACGGCCTCGTCGTGGTCTACGACGACGCGGACTCCACGTCCGCAGCCCGCGCCTGGTGGACCCTCCGCTACTTCGGGCACCAGCGGGTCCGCGTCCTCGACGGCGGCTACCACGCCTGGGTCGAGGCCGGACGGCCGGTGACGACCGAGGCGCCGAAGGTCACGCCCGGCGACTTCACGGTCCGCCCAGGCGGCCTGCCCGTCCTCGACACGGACGGCGCCGCCGCCCTCGCCAAGGCCGGGGTCCTGCTCGACGCCCGCGCGCCCGAGCGATACCGCGGTGAGGTGGAGCCCATCGACCCGATCGCCGGACACATCCCCGGCGCCGTCAGCGCGCCCACGACCGGCAACGTCGGCGTCGACGGCCGATTCCTGCCCGCCGACCTGCTCCGCGAGCGGTTCGCCGAGCTGGGCGCCACCGACGCGGTCGACGTCGGAGCCTACTGTGGCTCCGGCGTTACGGCCGCCCACGAGATCCTCGCGCTCACCGTCGCGGGCGTGCCCGCGGCCCTGTACGTCGGCTCCTGGTCCAACTGGGTCGCCGACGGCACCCGCCCCGTCGAGACCGGCGACCAGGGTTTGGCGTAATTCATCACTCACCGCCGAGCCCCCTCAGCCCGGGGCGGCCGGCCGGGGTTCCGCGCGGCGTGTCCGTGCGACCCTGGCCGGTCGGCGGACCCATGACGAGCACGGGGGAACATCCGGGTCGGGTTCGCCTGGGCCGCCGGACCTCGGGACCCCGGCTGGTCGGCGGACCGGTGACGAGCACGGGGGATACCTGGGGACCGGGGCTGCCCGGCCCGCCGGACCCGGCACCCCGGTCGCGACCGTAAGGGCGGGGAGGCTCGTGAGGCTGGCACACACGACCGTCGGCGGCCGGATCGTGTCGCGGTTCGGCCTGCCGCCGCCGACGGGTCTCCTGATCGCCGCTACCTGCCTGGTGGTGGGCTGAACGCCCCGCCTACGGGAGGCGGCGGCGTCCGGCGAAGCCGAGGTCCGTGCGGTGATACCAGCCGAGCGCCGACTCGGTCTCCAGCAGGCACAGGCGGATCGACTGCCCGCGCAGGTAGGCGGGGAAGTCGACGAGCACGGGCGCGACGCTCTTCACCTCGATGCCCTGGATCGTGAACCACCCGAGCGCCTCGTCGATGCGCGCCTCGTACGCCTTCAGCTCGGGCGTGCCGCCCAGCGGCGACGACCGCCCCGACTGCAGGTCGAGGGCCAGCTCGGCGAGATCGGCGCGGGCGGCGACGATCGCATCGATGTGCGCGCGCACATCGGGGAGCAGCGCTCGCGCCTCCTCGAGCGTGAAGATGCGGTCGGTCACGGGTCGTACGCTACCGGCGCGAAGCGCCCGTCGTCCGGATCTGCCTCACGGGCGAGCCACACTGCTCATCGCGGATGGACCACCGCTCAACCACCCTGAGGACGGCGGAGCCGGGACGCCTCAACGACGCAGAGCCTCTGCGGGCTCGATCCGGCTCGCCCGCCAAGCCGGGTAGAGGCCCGCAAGCAGGCCGGTCAGTGCGCCGAGGAGCGGGGCCGGCAAAACGACAGCGGGTTCGAGGACGGGCGTCCAATGCTTTCCGACCGCAGTAAGGACGACGGTGAGTACGCCGGCGCTCGTGCCGAGGAGACCCCCGAGGAAGCCCAGCATCGCGGCCTCGGTGATGAACTGGCCCGCGATGTCTCGTGATCTGGCCCCCAGGGACCGCCGGAGTCCGATTTCGGCCACGCGTTCGAGGACGGCGACGAGTGTGGTGTTGGCGATGCCCGCGGTGCCGACGACGAGGCACAGCCCGGCCAGGGCGATGAAGAGTGTGGACAGATCGCCGGTGACCTGAGACTTCATGAACTTCGGATCGGGCGGGACGGTTACCTTGAACCTTCCTGGGTCATCCGGTCGAAGAGCGTAGGGCGCTTGTCTTCCTATCAGCTCTGCGGCGCCCAACCGGGTTTCGATCAACACCCGTGGCACGCTGCCGTTGGCGACCGTCGGCCTTCCCCACAGATCGGTGGCGGTGCTGCTGGGCACGACGACCGACAGCAGGGTCTCCGGCCGCCGGTCGACGTCAGAGATGATGCCCACGACGGTGAGCGGATCGTCGCCTACGAAGATGGCCGGCTGCATGCTCAGGTCCCTTATCCCCAGACGTTCCGCGGCCGCTTCGCCGAGAAGGCACACTCGGGCGGAGGTGCGCTGGTGGAAGAGGTCGAACGATCGGCCTGAGCGAAACCTGGAATGAACGGCCGCGAGGTAGCCCGGGGAGGCCGCGATGAGATTCAGCGGCTCGGTGTCCGTTCCCGCGGTCCAAGGGGGCCGTGCGCTGACCAACGTGCCGTTGTCCGAGCCGGCGATCTGCACGGTCCAGAAGACCCCGGAATGCCGCACGCCGTTCAACCGGTCGAGGCGGTCCTCGGTGTCGGTGGGGAACCCGATCCCGGCCGTGCCGGGATCCTGGGGCGCATCCTGGAGGGTGACCTCCGTCGCTTGGAGCGCGGTGAACCGTTTCGAGATCTGACCGGACGCAGTCGTCGTCAGGCCGAGGACGGCCACGAACGCGGCGATCCCGAGGACGGTACCCGCTATGGTCATCGCCGTCCGAGACGGGCGGGCGAGCAATGCTGAGCAGGCCTCGCCCAGGAGGTCTCGCAGCGGTAGACGGGTGGGTTCCACACCGTGTGCGCGAGGCCGCTTGATGGGCTTGTGCGGGCGAAGACGAATCATGATGTCGAGGGGTTCGAGCCCAATGGCCCGGATGCCGATGATCCCGGAGGATGGCCGTCTGTGAGCGCGCCGTCGCGAATGATGACGGTCCGCCCGCCTCGTGCTGCGACGCCGGGGTCATGAGTGACGACCACGACGGTGAATCCGTCGCCGTGGAGGTCGTCGATCAGGCTGAGCACCGCCGCGGCGGTCTCGGTGTCCAGGTTCCCTGTCGGCTCATCGCAGAGCAGCAGGCTGGGACGATTGACCAATGCGCGCGCGATCGCCACGCGCTGACGCTCACCGCCGGACAACTGATTGGTCAACGCGTCGACGCGATCGCCGAGCCCGACCCGTTGGAGCATCTCACGTGCTCGTTCCGTGCGTTGCCGCCTCTTCACCCCCGCGTACAGCATTGCCAGCATCACGTTCTCAGCAGCCGATCTGTGCGGAACGAGATGGAACGACTGGAAGACGAATCCGATTCTGCGCCCGCGTAGTGCGGTCCGACCGACATCGTCGAGTTCGACGGTGTTCAGCCCGTCGAGGCGGTAAACGCCGGTACTGGGCCGCTCCAGCAGGCCGACGATGTTCAAGAACGTTGACTTTCCGGAGCCCGAGGGCCCCATCACGGTGACGTATTCGCCCACACCGATCTCTAGGGTCGCCTCGTGCAGGGCGGCGACCGGCGGAGGTCCCGGATAGGTGTGAGCCACCCTGTCGAACTCGATCACCGGTGTTCGCCCCGGCCGCGCGGTGTGGGGCGGCTCCTGGAACGAGGGGGGACGACGGAGAACGTTCACGAACCGACCACGACCCGGTCACCGGGAGCGAGTTGATCGGTGCGCACCTCGATGAAGCCACCCGCGGTGGTCCCGGGCGTTACCGCGATGCGCCTTTGCCGCCCGGTCGGGCTCAGCTTGATGACCTGGGTGGAGCCGTCCGCCGCGCCGAAAATCGCCGCTTGGGGGACCACGAGCACCGAATCCGGTGTACTCGCCGTGTCGATGGTCACCCGGACGTCTTCGCCCGCGAACCGCTCGTTCAGCGGCCGCACCGGCTTGACCGAGACGGAGTATCCACTCTGGTCCGTCTGGTCCTGCCCCACGCCACCGCCCTGGCTACCGTGGTCGCCGGCGTTCGGTTTGCCGTCACCGCTCTCGGCGTCCGCCGAACCCGGATCGCGCCCAATGGCCTGCAGACGGCCGGAGACGGCCGTTCCGCTGCCGTCATCGATTATGGTCGCGCGCTGCCCGCGACGAAGCAGCCTGCGATCGGCGTCCTGCACGCTCGCGCGCGCGAGGAGTTCTCCCGAGCCTAGCCGGATGATGGTTCCCTTGGCCTCGGCTCCGATCTGAGTGTTCAGCTGCAGGACACGGGCCGGGAACTCGGGGACGAAGACGACTTCGCCCGCCGGCAGGCTGACAGAGTGATGGCGTGCGGGGGAGCCGGTGGTTCTGTTCCGCTTCTTCGTCGCGGGAGGCTTCAAAGCTGTACGGGCGTCACCGCCGTCGCTGATGGCAGCGTAACCACGGTCGGCGTACAACCGTTCGAGGGCGGCCTGGCTGGACGGTCCGAAGAGGCCATCAGGGTCCGCTATCGGATATCCGAGCTCCCGTAGCGCCTTTTGTAGTTGCTTGACGTCCGGTCCTCTTCCCTGTGGAGGAATGTCCCGGTACGCCGGGAGTATGCCGTGCAGCGCGATCAGCGGACGGCCTGAGACCTCACCGAGAACGGAGCCAGGTCTGACCCGCTGTCCGACCTTGACCGAAAGGCCGGTCGTGATCGCCTTCGTCGTTCCCTGAGGCGCCGTCGCCACCACATCGATTCCCTGACCTGCGGCCACGGTCCCGTGGAGGACGACCGTCTGGGTCAATACCCGGCGTTCGACGACCGCCGACAGCACGGTCGGCTTCGGCGACCGCGCTTCGGCCGCCAACTGCTGCGGTGACTTGATGAGGAGGGACGATCCCATGCCCGCCGCTGAGAGCAGTGCGGCGCCGGAGACGACACCCAGCAGGTATCGATGCCGGGTGCGTGCGGATCTGTGGATCCTAGACCCGGATGGTGAGGCGATGATGCGTCCATCGGCCGGCGAGGGCGGGCCCGCGTCGCGAGAGTCAGTGCTCGATTCCATGGGCTCGGAACTAGTGCGCGACCGCCGCGCTTCGAGCGGCCGCCAACTCTGTATGAGCGATCCTCCGGGCTTCGAGAAGTTTGCCCTCGTTCGCTCTGATGAATCGATTTTCGTACGCAGTGAGCAGGGCGATCCACCAGCCCTGGTAGTTCGTGGTCTGGCGGCATGTGGCGTCCGCTCTCGCAACCGCGATCTCGTTCTGTGTGACGGGACCCCGTGACTGCCCCGAGGGGTCGGTCAGCCCCCATGGCTTGGCGTTCATCGCGTCGAACGGAGTTCTGTAGGAGAACCCCGCGCGTCTCATGCAGGAACTCCATCGTCCGGAGACGGCCAGATGGCGGCGGTCGATCTGCGCCTTGGCGATTGACTCCTGCACGCCGCTTCGCGGATCAACGGGGAGTTTGAACTGATCGGACCTGGTCTGGTTGATGATCGACTGGCAGCCCTCGAGCCAGGCTTTTCGGGCGCCGAGTCGGCCGCCGAACACCGGTCGGACGACATCTGTCTCCGGGTGGGGGGCTTCAGGAGGAAGATGATAGCCGTAACGTAGGGCCGTCGGTGTATCCAGGAATTTGAGGTAACCGTAAGAGTCGTCGTCACTGACTTCTGCGATCGGTATGCTCTTAAGAGGGACGGTGAACCCTTTTCTCCGGATGCAGTTCCAATCAGAGATGCGGTTGCCCACGGATATCTCAATGCGTTCGTCTCGTGACAGATCATAGCTGTCCAGGGGGCCGTGAAAGTCTGCTCGATTGAGTATCGTGGGTATGTTCTTCACGGTCGGCGGCTCTGCTCGTGCTGCAGTGTGCCCGCAGCCCCACGTCGAAGCGAGCAAGGGTATCAGGAGTAGCTTTGCCCCGGTTGTTCGGTATGTCGGCTTCATCGTGGGCTCCTAGCGGCGTCCGTCGGCCGTCATCCGAATGGCCGGCAGACGCCTGCGTTCACATCAAGGGGACAGAATCAGAACCAGTCCCCTTGTGCGTCCGCCTTCTCGTCGGGGATGTTCTCGCTATCGATCACGACGTTATTGCTGCTTGCCCCACTGGCGTCTGTCCGGGCCCAGAGGTCGTCGTAGGTGCTGGCATTTTGGATCCAGTAGAAGTTATGGCCGCCCGAGGTGCCCTGGTTCCAGTCCACCCATCTTTGGGCAGTGCTCGTATTGCAGTCCCATATCTCGACGGTTCCGTGAACGCTTCCCGTGTCCTTCTTGGTCTCGTCTAGGCACCGGCCCGAGTAGACGCTCTTGAGATTGTGTACGGAACCGCTGGAGCCGGACCCGTTCAGGTACTCCCACTGCTCGGTCTGATCGCCGTCTTGCCAGACGTACTCGACGAGCTTGTCGCCGTTCGCGCCCTTACTATTGAGGGCCAGGTAGCCATAGTGGCTGGTCTCGTAGTTACCGCCTGCTCCGGCATAGTTCTCGTAGTCGACCGATGCGGAAGCGATACCGGACCCCGTGGTCACGAGCAGGCATGAGGCGGTGACGATAACGCCGATCCTGGCGTACGCCGGCAGGTGCTTGCGAGGCATCTCGGTTACCCTTCCGATTCGGCTTGGTCGCGCATATTGGCGATGTCATGGTCGAGGAGAGATGAGTAAGACCGCTGCGGGGAGTCGCCGCCCCGGTGATAGCCACCGAGGACGCCGACGACCTTTCCTTGCTGCTTCGCCGGATCGTACTGCCAGAGCCATGGACTTCCACTGGTGCCACCAATGTATCCATCGCAGTCGAAGGCCAATTGGTATTTGAAGCGATGGATGGCCGTGGTATCACACTGGATGGCGCGGTCATTTTCGGGCGTCTTGGAAGTCGGGTATCCGACGACGTGGATGTTTTCCGGGAGTGCCGTATTGGGGG
This sequence comes from Actinoallomurus acanthiterrae, assembly GCF_054775715.1. NCBI lineage: Bacteria > Bacillati > Actinomycetota > Actinomycetes > Streptosporangiales > Thermomonosporaceae > Actinoallomurus > Actinoallomurus acanthiterrae. The sequence goes on from NZ_BAAHCO010000001.1 coordinate 3,348,994, forward strand.
TCAGCCGGTTCGATCCCGTTACATCCGCGACGTTCTTTCCGCTGCCCTTGTCCTTGGTCAAGATCACGAAGCCGAAATCGAGATCGGGATCCGCGCCGTTCTTCCACCCCTTGTGCACGAGAAGTGCCTTCGCGGTCCAGATTCCATACGGAGAGCTTCCGGCATCGTACTGAGGGACGAAGGCGATCTTGTCGCGGTAGTACCCCGTCTTGGTCTTGTAGCTGTAGCTGTAGATGCAGTGCGCTGCCGTAAGGACCAAGTTATGTTTGGTGCTGTACACGACGCTCGCACTGCAGTAGTGGTCCTTCCCGTCTTTCGTACGGCTGAAGAGTCGGCCGACGCTCGGGATTCCGGTGAACGCGGCCCCTTGAGGGATGCTCTTCTTGGCGCGGAGCAGTGCATGTTTCTGTGGCCGGCGCTGATCCTCTGGGGTGGCCGCCTTCATCCGGGCGGGAGTCCAGTAGTTCTTCGCGTCGTCCGAGTCGCTGCTGGAAACGGTCTGCGCGATCGCCGTGTTGGGTGAATGGCCGTGCACGGTCAATGCGATGGCGCCGCCCAACGCGACGCATGCGGCAGCCGAAGCGGTGAGAATGGTGGTTGCTCTTTTATTCATGATCGATTGGGAGTATTTCCTGGATGGTCGGTGTATTGACCTGCCGACGGGTTGGGTCGGCAGTTGCTCGGGAGAATCTCTAGGGGTTAAAAATCATCGATACGGAGGCCGATCTGGGCTTTGACGCCGGCGACTCCCAGATTGCTCGCGGTGAAGGTCTGGGATCCGGTCGTGGTGATGCCGTTGACGGAGCCGGGGATCACGGTGAAGAGCCCGTCGTCGCTACCGCTCACGGTGCGGCCGTAGGCACCGACGAGGAGATCGGCGTATCCGTCGCCGTTGATGTCGGACAGCGCGTTCTGATTGCCGAAGTAGTCGTTCGCCGTCGCCTTCTGGTTCAGGCCCGGAGTGTTCATCGTGAGTGATTGAGAGCCGATTCCACTGATGCCCTCGGTCCCGCCGTAGAGAACGTCGACCTGGCCGGCGGCGGCCACTCCATCGACGGTCTGGTGGCTGATCCCGACGGCGAGGTCGGCGTATCCATCCCCATTGACATCCGCCGCCGCGAGGCCGGACCCGAAGCCCGAACCACTCGTCGGCGTCCCGGGTACTCCGTCACTGCCGGGCTTGAGGACGACCGCCGCGCCCACCGAGGGGCCGGTCGGCGATCCCCGGTAGACGGTCACCTGGCCGCCGGGGGTCGAGGTCGTGTAGTCGGAGATCGCGATGTCGGTGTAGCCGTCGCCGTTGAAATCCCCGCCCGTGATGCTGCCGCCCGGGGGGAGCGTGTCACCGATGGGGGAGCCCAGGGCGGGCGATACGGTGCCGTCCGTCTGGGTGATCGCCTGACCGGGCATGACGACGGTCTCGCCGAGTCCGGCGGTGTTGTGGAACGTGTAGAGCAGGTCGCTCTTGTGATCACCGGTGACGTCGCCCGCCGCGAGCTGGATTCCTGCGGTGACTCGGGTGGCCGCGCCTACGTCGCCGGCCTTCCCCGGGGCGAGGTGCGGTGGACGATAGTGGGTGACCTTGAGCGGTGGATAGGCGGCGGGGCGGCTGCGCCGAGGGAGGCTCGCCGGATCAGCGGCCCCGGACTTACCGACGTCGGTTTGGCTGAACAGATCGTAGGCACCGTCCCAGGAGGCCGCCACGACCTGGTCGCCGTGGCCCTGTCCGTCGAAGTCACCTGCGGTGAGAGACCAGCCGTAGTTCTGCAGGGAGCCCGCCGAGCTTCCGCCACCTTCGAAGTAGGTCTTCGGCTTACCTGTCGTGGCCGTGGTCGAGGTGACCAGGCCCTTGGAGGAGCCGTAGATCACGACCACGGCACCGCACTTGTCGCCGTAGGTGCTGTTGCCGTAGTCCGGCACGCCGATCACCAGGTCGGCGTAGCCGTCGGCGTTCACATCGGACGAGACCAGCGAGTAGCCGAAGTGGTCGTACGCCGTCGGCTTGCCGTTGCTGCCCATGACGGATTCGTTGATGACCTGTTTTCCGGTGGTGCCGAGTCCGGATTTCGAGCTGTACAGAACCGTGACGAAACCGGCGCTCGTCAGAGAACTCACCGTCCCATAGGGACTACCGAGTGCCACGTCCGGATAGCCGTCGCCGTTGAAGTCATAAGGCTTGGCGGCGATGGGTGCCGAAGCCTTCAGGCGGTGAGCCGTATCCCGCGAGATGCCCTTACCGGCGATTTTCGGGCGCGATACTCCGGGGCGGGCAGCGGCGGATATTCCGGTTGTGGCGTCCGCGGACGGCAGTCGAATGGCACCGACGGCAGTGCATGTCGCAAGTGCGACGACGCAGGCGCGCCGAAAGTCGAGCAACGAGAACCTCCGCAGGTGAGAACCGTGGAACGTGCCGCATGTCGTGTGATGCAAGGACCCGTGGGCGGGAGTCGGAGGCCTCGCGAGTGCTCAGACGATGCCTGCCGTTTTTATCGCATTGGGCCGACATTAGGCGACTTGAAGCGTAAGTGAGACAGATCACATGGACCACTCCAGGTCCGCGATCTACGGTCAAGGGCGTTTTGCACTAACCGCCGGTCAACCTCTGTGTTGGGATGCCCTGTGCAGCGTCTTTACTCGTTCTTTGCAAACTTTACGGTTGCTTTCCGATTGAGCATGGCCTCCCCCATGAGGCGATTTGGTGCGGCCATAACCGCTGTGGCGCTGCTCGGCGGGTTAGTGCCGATACTGCTGGTGACGGCTCAGTCGGATTCGAATCATTTGCCGGTTGGACCGCGGCAACATTGGGTCAGCGCGGCGGGCCGCTCACACCGATCGACTTCCTCGGCGACCCGGGCACTGGAGCGAGTGTCCGGGCCGACGGCACGGCGAGCGCCGAATCCACCGTGGCCGCGTGGAGTCCTGCCGGCGCCGCGGCGGATTCCACCGGTTCGGGTCCACGCGGCCGTGCGGAGTTCGGCCGCGAAACCGCAGGTGCGGACGCTGGGCGAGGGTCGTACCGGCGTAGCAGGCTTCGATCCGAAGTCCAGCAGAGAGGTGGTCCAGGACCGGGGCGCGAATCGGCGAACGTACGTGAACGCCGACGGCACGCTGACCACGCGTTTCTACCGTGACCGGATCAACTACCGGCTCCCCGATGGCTCCTGGCGGCCCTTGGACACGACTCTCGTTCCGGCTGTTTCGGCCCAGCCACAACCGGCCGCTGGCGCCTCGAGTTCGCCACGGACGGCTACTGCGGGCGGATACGGCGCCTGGGTTGAGAAGTCGGCGCAGGCTCAGATCGGCTTCTCCTCCTACGCGGATGACGCCTCGTTCGTACACCTGGCCGTTTCCGGACAGGAGTCCGTCGCGTTCGGTCTCCAGGGAGCCGCCCATGTCGAGGGAGAGGCGCGGGGCAGCCAGATCACCTATCCGGGGGTGGCCAAGGACACCGACGCCCGGTTCGAGGCCGGCGATGGTCAGGTCAAGGAACGACTCGTCCTTCGCTCGGCGGACGCGCCGACCGACTGGACCTTCCCCCTGTCCCTCACTGGCCTGCGGGCCGTCGCGGACGGCGGCCGGATCCGATTCGTCGACTCGTCCGGCCAGGTGAAGGCCGTCATCCCGGCCGGCTTCATGACCGACTCCAAGGCCGACCCGCGATCGGGGGAGGGCAGCCTCTCCACCGGGGTCACGTATCAGCTGATCACGGTGGCAGGCCGGCAGGCGCTTCGTGTCCAGTTGGACCGGCGATGGCTGACCGATCCGGCTCGCGTCTTCCCCGTCACCGTCGACCCGACCGTCGTCACCAAGTACGACGATCGGGACACCTACGTGGAGACCGGGGAGTCCGGCGACCACTCCGGCGAGAACGAGATCAAGATCGGTTCGTACGACGGCGGCGACCACGTCGCGAAGTCGTTCATCGGCTTCGGCCCGGTCGCGACCGACCTGAAGAACGACTACATCCTCGGCGCCCAGGTGGGCCTGTACAACGACTGGTCCGACTCATGCAAGGCGGCACCGGTCTACGTCTACCCGATCACCGAATCGTGGTCGGTGTCGACCACCACCGACTATCCGGGACCGAAGACGGGCCCGGCCCTCGGCCGCAAGAGCTTCGCGCACGGCTACCGGCCGGAAGGCGCCTACTCATGGAACTGTGCTCCGGGGTGGGACGACATCAACCTCGGGGTCGCCGGCAAGAACCTCATCAACGGGTGGACCCACGGCACGATCGACGACAACGGCTTGGCGATCGGCGGCCCGTCGACTTCGGGGTGGAAACGCTTCCTCAGCAATCAAGGACCCGACAAGGGCGACCCTTACCTGGCGATCACGTACACCAAGTACGGGGCCGCGTACAAACTCGCCTCCACCGTGATGAACCCCCAGGTCGACGCGTCCCACGACGGTGCGATCAAGGTGAAGGTCACCAACATGGGGACCGATACCTGGACTCCCACGAACGGCTTCAAGCTCGGATACCGCGCCTACGATTCCAACCACAAGCTGGTCGCGGACGATCCGGCGCCGACGGCGATGCCATCCAACGTCGGGCCCGGAGACTCGGTGACGATCAACGCGCCCGTCAAGAAACTCGGCATCGGCAAGTACGTCATCGAGTGGGACATGTACTCCGGGTCGACCTCCTTCTCCTCCCAGGGCGTCCCGCCTCTGCAGATGGGTCTCACCGTCCCGGACATGGCGCCGTCGATCACGGGGATCTACCCGCCCTCGGGCTATGTCGCGCCGACGACGACGCCGCAACTCCAGCTCACCAACTACGACCCGGACTCGACGAAGTTCACCTACGGATTCCAGATCTGCGCCGGAACCCCGGACAAGCCGACCGGCTGCACGCAATCCAACAAGATCCCGGCTCGCTACTGGACGGTGCCGAGGGCGGCTCTCGCCTGGAACACCGCTTATTTCTGGAAGGGCTCCGTCAGCGACGGAACGAACACGACCACCGTCGGACCCGTCTACCTGACGACGTCCGTACCGCAGCCGGTCGTCACCCAGCACCTCGCGTCCCACGGCTCCGCCACCGCCGGAGACACCACCACGACCGGCACCACTGCGGGCGGCGATGACTGGACGGACCCGCAGGTCGGCAACTACACGACCCACGCCGTCGACGCGGTCGTCAGGACGGCCGGACCGCCGCTCGAGGTGCGCCGCACGTACAACAGCCTCGACCCACGAACGGGACTGGCCTTCGGAGCCGGCTGGGCCACGTCCTTCGACACCCGTCTCGTACCGGACGGAGACGGCTCCGGCAACGTGGTCGTGACCATGCCCGACGGGCGAGAGGTGCGCTTCGGCAGGAACGCCAACGGCAGTTTTTCACCGCCCTTCGGGAAGTTCGCCACGCTGACCGCGAACGGCGACGGTACCTGGACGATGCTCGACAAGGCCGGGGCGCGTTACGACTTCGCCGCGGACGGAACCCTTTCCACGCTCACGGACGCGACCGGCCTGAAACAGACCTTCACGTACGACGGATCCGGCCATCTGGCCACGGTGCAGAACGCGACCTCCGCGCGGACCCTGCATTTCACCTGGCAGGGCGGCCACGTGAACAGCGTCACGACGGACCCGCCCAGTTCCGGCGGGCCCGTCCTGACGTGGACGTACGGCTATGACGGCGACCACCTGTCCAAGGTCTGCCCACCGGGCGGGACCGCCTGCACCCAGTACGCCTACGACACCGGGTCGCACTACCGGTCGGCCGTCATCGACTCCGCGCCGAACTCCTACTACCGGCTCGGCGACACGACGGGAACCACCGCCACCAGCGAGGTCGACGTCAACCAGGGAACCGACAACGGGACGTACGACAACGTCACGCTCGGCCAGGCCGGCGCCCTCGCCGGGACCGACGACAGGGCCGCGCAGTTCACCGGTGGCACGTCGTACGCCGCACTCGCCGACAACCTGATCCAGCAGAACACCTACATCTCGCTCGAGTTGTGGTTCAACACCAGCAAGCCCGGGGTCCTGTTCAGCTACCAGGACCGGAAGATGACCGACAACCCGGGCGGCAACTTCACACCCGCCCTCTACGTCGGTACCGATGGGCTGCTCCGCGGCGAGTTCTGGAACGGAGCGGCCAAGCCGATCACCTCGACCGCGAAGGTCAACGACGGCACCTGGCATCACGTCGTCCTGAACGGCGCCAGCAACAGCCAGACCCTGTTCCTGGACGGGCAGCAGGTCGGAACCCTGGCAGGCCAGATCAACCAGCTCGGCATGGTCCACGACATCGTAGGCGGCGGCTTCGCCAACACCGGGTGGCCCGCCATTCCGTACGGCACGCCGACCGGGAGCGTGAGCTGCCTGAACGGCCTCGTCGACGAAGTGGCCGTCTACCCGCGGCCCCTCGGCGTCCCCGCGATCAAGACCCACTACCAGCTGGGCAGGCAGGCCGTATCCGAGCTCACCCATGCCGCGCTGCCCAGCGGCGCGACGACGGCGACGGTCGGCTACGACGTCGGCGACGATCGGGTCGACACCTTCACCGACCACAACGGCGGTGAATGGCACTACGCGACCCCGACGGTGTTCGGAACCACCGTCAACGCCACCCGCTCGGTGACCGTCACCGGCCCCTCGGACCAGTCGATCGTCTACAGCTACGACGCGATCAACGGTGGCCGCGTCACCGGCGTCCAGCACGCCGGCGAACCTCCGATGACCTATTCCTACGACGCCGGTGGCTTCCTCACGAAGATCACGGATGAGAACGGCCACTACCGGCAGATGGGCAACGACGCCCGCGGCAACCCGCTCGTCGTCCAGACCTGCTACGCGGCCTTCAACTGCCAGGCCGACTACTACACCTATTACCTGAACGCCGACAATCCCCTCGACCCCCGGAACGACAAGGTCACGTCCTTCCGGGACGGGCGATCCAGCTCCTCCACCGACAACACCTACCTGACGAGCTACTCGTACACGCCGGCGGGACAACTGTCGACGGTGGACCTCCCGCCGACACCCGGCTTCCCGAACGGCCGGACGATCCAGACCGGCTACACCACCGGCACCGAACCCTCCTTCGACGGCGGGACCACCCCGGCCGGTCTGCTCGCGTCCCAGACGACGCCCGGCGGTCACACCACCGGCTACGCCTACCTGGCCAACGGCGACCTCGCCCAGGTCACCACGCCGACCGGCGAGAAGATCAGGTACGGCTACGACGGCATCGGCAGAACGACGTCGACCACCGAGATCAGCGACAGCCACCCCAACGGCCTCACCACGAGCTACGCGTTCAACGGGTTGTCGGAACCCACCACGATCACTCATCCGGGCATCAAGAACCCGATCACCGAGAAGACCCACACTCGCCAGGAGGCCTTCGGCTATGACGACGACGGTGACGTCACCTCCTACACCGAGGCCGACCTCACCGGTGGCGACCAGCCCCGTACGACCGCCATCGACTACGACGACCACGACCGGCCGAACAAGATCACCGATCCGACCGGCGCCGTCACCACCTACGACCGTGACGCCGCCGGCGACATCACCGGCAGGACCGACGCCGGCGACCACGAGTACGCCTACACCTACAACAACCGAAACCAGCTCACGCAGACGACGCTGCGCGACTACTCCGGCGATCAGACGACGCCCGGTGCGAAAGACACCGTTCTGGACTCCTACTCGTACGACCCGGCGGGCCGGGAGGCAACCCACACCGACGCTCTCGGCCGTACCGACACCTACACCTACTACGACGACGACCGCGCCGCCTCGATCAGCCGTGCGCTGTCGACGGGCGGCAGCGTCGTCACGGCCCAGTACACGTACGACAAGGCCGGCAACCTCTCCCAGAACGCGACCAATGGCGGAACGCAGGTCACCAACTACACGTACGACGCCGCGAACCATCTGACGGGCCAGGTCTTCGACCCCACCGGCCTCGATCAGCAGACGACCGCGAAATATGACGCCGACGACAACGTCTCCTCGGCCACGGTCAGCGGCGCGAGCCCGGATGAGACCACCGACTACACCTACGACGCGGCGGGCCACGTCACCGGCAAGAGCGTCGATACCGGTACCGAGGTCGACACCACCACATGGGCTCTCGACCAGACCGGCCTGCCGATCTCGATGACCGATCCGCGCGGCAACGTCGCCGGCGCCGACGCGACCGCCTACACCACCGACTATGTGTACGACGAGGACGGTCGGCCGGCCTGGACCGCGCAACCGGCGGTCACGGTGGAGCACAACGGATCCGCCGCCTCGTCCACCCGGCCGGTCACCTACCAGGGCTACGACACGTACGGCGACCAGACCGACGGGAAGGACGCCGAAGGCAACGTCACGACGTCGACCTATGACCAGGACGGCAGACCGCTGACGCGTACCGCCCCGTCGTACACGCCTCCCGGCGGGCAGCCGATCTCCGCGACGACCGTCTACAAGTACGACGACCTGGGCGAGCTGATCTCGACCACCGACCCGGCAGGGAACACCACCGGCTACGACTACGACGAGCTCGGAAACCTCGTCCAGCGCACCGACCCGAAGGTCACCGGCCACGACAAGGCCGGCGTCTGGGTCTACGACTACGACCTCGATCACGAACTCCACGCGACGACCGACCCGACCGGCGCTACGACCGAAGCCACGTACGACGACCTCGGACGCCAGATAACGGAGACGGCGGACGTCCGGAACCCGGCGGGGACCACGGCGGCCTACACCACCGGAATCGGCTACACGCTGTCCGGGGACGTGACGACCGAGAAGATCACGAGCGCCGCGAGTGTCGTCACCACCCTCACTCTCGACGCCGCCGGTGACCAGGCGAAGTCCGTTGATGCCTACGGCAACACGACCGTCGACGGCCACGACCAGAACGGCAACCTGGTCAAGCACATACAACCCGCCGGAACGGTCACGCTCTACGGCTACGACGGTGCGGGCCGCCTGATCACCGTCACCGACAACGACAAGAACGGCGTCAAGCTCCGCAGCTCCAGCCTGGGCTACGACCCCGCCGGTGACCCGACCACCTGGACCGACGCTCGAAAGAACACCAGTACCTTCGCCTATGACGCGGCACAACGTCTCATCAAGCAGGTCGAGCCCGTAACCGCGAGCAAGTCGATCACGACGACGTACGGCTACGACGGCAACGGGAACCGGACCCGCTTCACGGACGGACGCGGCAACGCGACGTGGTACACCTACAACAGCTGGAATCTGCCCGAGTCGACCCTCGAGCCGGCCACGCAGGCCACCCCCGACGCCGCCGACCGCACCTACACGACCGGGTACGACCGAGACGCACGTCCTGCCACCGTGGCCCAGCCGGGTGGGGTCACCCAGACCGCCACCTACGACGAGCTCGGCGATTTGACGAGGGAGACCGGCTCTGGGGCCGAAGCAGCCACCCCGGACCGCCGCTTCGGCTACGACCTAGCCGGACGCCGTACGTCGGTCGGCGACGACACCTTCACCTACGACGACCGCGGCCTCCTCACCGGTACGTCCGGCAAGTCGGGCAACGCGACGTTCGGCTACGACGCCGACGGACGGATGAGCAGCCGAACCGACGCCTCCGGCTCCGCCGGCTACACGTACGACGACGCGGGGCGCATCGCAACCGACACCGACCCGACCACCGGGAAGGTCCTCACGTACGGCTACGACCCCGACTCGAACCCCAACTCCCTGACCTACGGCACCGGCGGTGCCACCCGGACGGCGGGTCACGACCCCCTCGACCGGATCTCCACCGACACGCTCAAAGGCCCCGACGGCTCCGTCATCGCCTCCGCGACGTACGGCTACGACGATGACGATCACCTGACGTCCAAGACCACCACCGGATACGCCGGCGCGGCGGCCACCACGTACACCTACGACCAGGCAGGCCGCCTCAACTCCGCCACGAGCGGCGGAACCACGACCGCCTACGGGTACGACGACTCGGGCAACCTCGTCACCAATGGCGCGACCGGTCTCAGCTTCGACGCCCGAAACCGTCTGACCTCCGACGGCGCCAACACCTATAACTACGCCCCCCGAGGTACGCGGACGGCCCGGACCGGCAACGGCACCACGACGACCAGCGCCTACGACGCGTTCGACCAGCTGACCACCAACGGGTCCGCGACCTACGGATATGACGCCCTCGGCCGTCTGATCGACCGGAACGGTGTCTCGATCAGCTACTCCGGCGCCGGAAACGACGTCGCCGCCGACGGCACGGCCACCTACAGCCGAACGGCGTCCGGGACACCGACCGGGATCGCCGAAGCGGGCAAGAAACTCGCCGCTGTCAACGACCGGCACAGCGACCTCGTCGCCGCATTCGACCCGGCCGCCCCGACCACTCTCACCGACTCCACCGCCTACGACCCATTCGGCAAACCGACCAGCACCACGGGCGCCGACCACCTGAACCTGGGCTACCAGGACGGCTGGACCGACCCGGCCACCGGCACCGTCAACATGGCTGCCCGCTGGTACGACCCCGCAGCCGGTGCCTTCACAAGCCGCGACGACTACACCCTCGACCCGATCCCCGACTCCATCAACTCCGACCGCTACACGTATGCCAACGGCGACCCTCTCGACGCGACCGACCCGACCGGCCATTGGTGCGTCGTCGTATGCAACCCTTACCGCATCCTTTCCTTTCTGGGGACGGCGGCCAAATGGGAAGGCAGAGCCAACTGGATCACTGCCGGGCTCATCGGGCTCTACGAGATCTGGCGCCCCACTCGGCTCGCGAATGACGACTGCGGAGGCCGGTGCTATTACCCGGGCCAGGGCGGCGGAGGCTATGACAACTGGTCACCCGGGGGCCTGTATGAAAGGTGTGCCGGTAGTTGCGGCTACACCGGCCATGGATATCCCTACGGTTACGGCTATGGCCGCGGATACGGCTATCGGCGAATCTACCGCCCCATGCCCCCGCCCCCGCCGCCGCAGAACCCCTGTGCCGTCGGCAGCCATCTCTGTAAGCCTCCCACCCATCCTGCCGTCCACGGGATCGAAGCCGTACACATCACGCATGGAAGCCTGTCCGCGTCCTCGCCACGCCTGACCGAGAATCCTCGCGCCACCACGACGGTCACAGAGAATCAAGCGACCCTGACGAACGGCGCAACCGACTCCGGGATGCCTTCCGCCGATCCGCTGCCCGACTCGTCCTCGATCGGCGGCAACGGCGGGCCACCGACCCCACCGGTCCTGACGGCCGCATCGGACCCCGGGGGAAGATGCGAGGGCGGACTCCTCGCAGCCCCTCCATTCGGCGACGACGAAGACCACCGCCCGCACAGCTTTATCGGATCCACCCGCGTGCTGATGGCTGACGGCACTGCGAAGCCGATCAGCAAGGTCAAACCGGGTGACAAGGTCAAGAACAGCAAACCCGGCCTGCGCGATAAGCCCCAGGTGCACACGGTCGACGACGTCATCGTCACACACACCGATCATGCCTTCGTCGATCTGACCGTCGCCGCCCACGACGCCCACGGCCGGCCGCCGGGTCGGCAAAGTCACCACCACCGATCACCATCCCTTCTACGACACCACCCGCGCCGCCTTTGTCGAAGCCGCTCACCTCAAACCCGGCGACCACCTCCGAACATTCGCCCACCGCACGGCCGAAGTCCTCGCCGTCCACCGTTACCGCGCCACCCACACCACCTACGACCTCACCATCGACGGTCTGCACGCCTACTATGTAGAAGCAGGCACCACACCGGTCCTAGTACACAACGAAGACCTGAGTTGCCCCGCCCGGGCCCTCGCCGATATTGCGCGCATGGGGGGCACATCGGGTGTTACCGGATCGGTTCTTCGAACTCAGTCAGGACTTCTATACTGGGATACAAGCATGGCTCGGGACGCTCAAGATCTGCCTTTGACGCTCCGTAGGGTGGTGAATCAAACCGGCCATCACGCGGGATGCTCCGAAATTGGCTGCATTGCTCAAGCGGTTAATGTCGGAGACCGGGTTGCCGGTGGCCAGAGTCAAGCCATCTTGCTCAGATCGATGAGCAATCCGAACAATCGACTCCTCATCCCTCCCTGCAGTGCGTGCCAGGCGGTCCTGGCAAAACTAAAGATAGGCTGGTGAATTGACGCTCGATTTGAACCTTCTGTGCCAGGAGGCTATCTATGCTCTCAAAACCGCTGGATGGAGTAACTCCCGCCGTATTCCGGTGTGGAAGTGGACGTCGCGGTTGGCTGCTGAAGGATACGATGATTTTCCTGCGGCGCGTAACGCCTTGACTGGACTCGGTGATCTGACTATCCAGGCTGGCAAGGCGAGAGGGCCAAATTATCCGAATGGTGAAATGATTTTCGACCCTCTTTTGGCTGCCTGGGATGACTTTCATCGCATTTTCAACGCCATGGAGGTTTCCCAAGCAAAAGTGTTTCCTTTGGGGCTATGGAGAAATGATATGACTCCTCTAATAACGCCCACTGGAGTCGTTTTCGCGATTGGCGTGTTTGGGGTGTGGCGAATATCTAGCATTGAGGAATTCATCAATCAAATTGTCTGTGCCGATCAGCCAATTGATATCTTGTCAAGCTGAGTGCGGCAGTCCTCGGTGTCGCCAAGGTCATCATCACACTCATCCCAGATACACCTGGCATCGAGCCGTAACGCGGGTAACCTAGAGCTGGATATTGGCGGTGGCCAAAAGATCGATTTATTCAATGAATGTCTCTTGTGCTTTGCGTCACTATCCCGGGCGGAGTCGTTCCTGGTGTGTCCTCCCCGATGTGTCTGTCATAGGAAGGATGTACTCGAAGGCGCCGCTCTCGAGCAGTTCGATGAATTGCGTGATGTCTTCGGCCTGTGGCAGTGCGTCATGCCAGCCGGCTCCGGTGAGATCGACCAGCATCACCGGACCCGAGTCGTCTCGAAGGTCGACTGCGAGGAGCTCGCGGCCCCCGTCGCATCCGATGACGGCCATCCCGGGGAAGGCCTTGATGACCCCGGTTTCTCGGAGGACGGCGTTCGTTTCAAGCGTTTCGCGGGGTGTGTAAAGCCATAGGTAGGAATCCGACGAGGACCAGCCGCGGCGAAACCAGGATCGTCTCTGGAGATAGTCGCGCCAGGCTACGGGGAGCGGCGCGCCGAGCGCCTCGGTCGCCTCGGCGAACTCCTCATCAGCGACGCGTCCGCGGTAGTCGGCCTCTTCGATGATCGCGCCGACGATGTTCGCGTTGAGCTCGTCCAGATCTTCGGCCGGGATCCAGTACTCCAGAACGTCGCGCCCACCGACCTGCCGTACCGCGTAACGATCGAGGAAGGACTTACGAACGTCGAAGCGGGTGACGTAGCCGACACCTCCGTGCGGGACGTTCCACTCGCGGGTGATCTTCGTTGCGTACCAGCGGTTGAGGACCGGATAGAAGATCGGCTGGTCCGGCAGCCGTGGCGGCCAGGAACGCCACCCCGATGCCGCCACCAGATCGAGCTCCTTCTGCCCGGTCGGCCGCCACAACGTCACGGTTTCCGCGCCATGTTCCTCTGCCCGCATGGCCGATAACCGTAATGCCCGGCTGCGGCAGGGATCTCGGCGGCTCACCGGCGAAGCCGAGCGTCGGTGACGGCGCCCGGTCCGTTCCCGGCCGAGCGCCGAGTGCGGGAAAACCGATGTCAGGCTCCCGGCGGTACGCCGAAGGGGGAGAGGACGGCGTCGACGTAGGCATGGGGATCGTCCGGGGCCGCGCCGACGCGTCGTAGCGCCGCGGCTCCGAGGTAGGCCGAGTAGCTCATCGTCGCGTAGTGACGTGCGAGCTCCGGGGAATGTCCGAGCTCGGCGAACGCGGTCTCGATGACGGCGAGGCGCCGGCGTGTCACCCGCTCGGCGACGGACCGTACGGCCGGATCGTCGGAGGCGGTGAGCAGTGTCAGGGCGAGGTCGCCGTCGTCCGGGCCCGCGAACGCCTGGTGGACCAGGCGGCGCAGGCGCTCGGCCGGGTCGGGGATCTCGGCCAGCCGGGCTGCGACCGCCTCGGTCTGGGTCCGCTCCCAACGCTCCAGGGCGGCGTCGAGCAGCGACTGCCGGTTCTCGAAGAGCCAGTAGAAGCTCGACTTCGAAGCGCCCAGCCGGGCGGCGACCGGCTCGACGGCGACCGCGTTCGGCCCCCCTTCGGTGAGGGCGTCGAGCGCGGCGGCGGCCCAGTCGTCGCGCGTCAGGCGGGCGGTACGCGGCATTCGGGGACCTCGCGGAATCTCATTCTGTACGGTGCCGTACAGTACCATTCTAGACGGCGGCGTACAGAACGCCTCCCGGCGCGAGGAGCGAGCGCATGGAAAAGATCCTGGACCGGCTGATCCCGACGTACGACTTCCGCACCCGCTACAGCCGCCGGATTGCGGCCCCTCCCGAGGCGGTGTGGGAGGCGCTGCAGAAGGTCACGGCCGCCGAACTGCCGGTCACCCGCCTGCTGATGCGCATCCGGTCGGCTGGCCGCGACCCTCTCTCCGGCCCGATCGCGCAGGCTCTGCCAATGGCCGACCTGGGGCGCGAGGAGGGGCGCGAGGCCGTGAGCGGGAGGGTGGCCAAGTTCTGGCGGTTCCGGCCGGAGCCGGGGCCGGAGGAGACGGCCGACCCTGCCGTGTTCGCGGCCTTCTCCGAACCCGGTTGGGCCAAGGCCGCGATGAGCTTCCAGCTCAGCCCGACGGCCGACGGCACCCTGCTGGCGGCCGAGACCCGCGTCCGCGCCACCGACCGGGCCAGCCGCCGCGCCTTCGCCCCGTACTGGCTGCTCATCCGCGCCGGCGGCGCCGGCTTCATCCGCCTGGAACTCCTCCGAGCGATCGCCCGCCGCGCCGAGAGGGCCACTGCGTCCTGAGCACGCTCCCGATCGGCGACCACGGGGGTAAACGGATCGGCTGCGTCCAGGACGCGGAGGTCGGTGCGCGGGTCGCGGTCGTGGCCGACAAGGTTGTTCGTCCGCTGGTCGGCCGCGCCACACCATGATGTCGTGAGGCGTAAGGGAGTCCGGTGAGGAGCGCCGATGGCACTGCCGATCAAAGCGGTCCTGTTCGATCTGGACGGCACGCTGATCGACCATGACACCGCAGCCTCGGTCGCACTCGCCCGAGCGCTTCAGGCCCGTCCCGGCTCGCGCCAGGTCGACCATGCGCGTGCGCGGCGCCGCTGGAAGGAACTGGAGGAAGAAGCGATGGGGCGTTATCTGTCCGGCGAGCTCACCTTCAGCGAGCAGCGCCGCCTGCGTGCGATCTCCTTCGCGGCCGAACTCGGCCTGGGCGTCTGGGACGCCGCGCGAGCCGACGCCTGGTTCGCCGGGTACCTGCGCCATTACGAATCCGCCTGGTGCGCCTACCCGGACGTCCGTCCGGCGCTCGACGCGCTCACCGAACGGTGTCGCCACGTGCGATTGGGAGTCGTGACCAACGGGGACGCGGATCAACAGCGCCAGAAGCTCCTCCGCGTGGGACTCGCAGCCGACCTCCCGGATGTCATCGCCTCCAGTGAAGTCGGCGCGGCCAAGCCCGACCCGAAGATCTTCCGCGAGGGGTGCGCCCGGCTCAGCCTCGCCCCGGCCGAGGTCGCCTACGTCGGGGACCGCCTCGAAACCGATGCCATGGCCGCCAGGAACGCCGGGTTGCATGGCATCTGGCTCAATCGCGATGCGAAGCCGGCTCCCCGGGGACCAACAGTGATCCAGACTCTCCGGGACCTCCCGACGGTGCTCGAAGCGTGGGGCGCTCACTGATCACGCTCGGCCGTGGCCGGCGCCGAAGCAGACGAAGCCGAGTGTGGACAAGGACCTGGGCACCCATGCCAAGGCCTCGGCCGGGCTCGCGCCGGCCGCGAGGCGGTCGTGGAAGCCGGTCATCAGGTCGCGGGCGGCGGCGTCGCCGACCGGGGTGACGGCGGCGATGACGGTCGCCGTGCCGAAGCCGAGGGCGGCGGTGACCATGCCGATGACCGCCTCGCCCTCGTAGATCTCCGCGCGGCCCGCGTCGCACGCGGACAGCACCAGCAGCCGCGGTGAGTGTTCCAGGTGCTCCAGGTCGTATGTGAACAGCGGTCCGTCGGCGAGCCGGAGTCCGGAGAACAGGGCGTTCCCCGAACGGAACACGCCGTGGGCCGCGACGTGGGCCACGGCGGCTCCGTCCAGAGCGCGCCGTACGGTCTCGGCGGTCGCTGCCGGGCCGGTGAGGATCCTCGCCCCTGGGTGCCGCGCGCGTACGGCGGCGATCTCGTCCTCGGCGTGCGCGAGGTCCGGGCCGGCGATCAGCGCCGTGTGCCCGCCGGACGGTGGCGTCCGCATGGCGCGCAGCCAGCCCGACGCCGACGGGACCACGGTCATGGGACGGTCCGCCAGCGACGGCAGCGCGGGCCAGGGCAGGCCGTGCAGTGCGCCGACGGGGGACAGCACGACGGGCCGGTCGTCCACCCGCAGCGGGTCGAGCAGTCGGCTCTGGAGGCGTTTCGCCGTGGCCGCCAGGGACGAGCGGGCCGGTGCGCCGTCGGGGTCCCGGGCGAGCCGGGAGACGGCGAAGCGGAGCAGCCGTACGTCGTCGCGGACCGGGTCGTACGGGCCCAGGGAGCGGCGCCGGCAGCGACCGTTCGCGAGCGTCACCGCGACGAGCTCCGCGCCGACGCGGATGAACTCCACGAGCATCCGCTCGCCCAGCGTCTCGGTGAGGGCGGGGATCAGCCAGCCCCAGCCGGGGACCGCGTCGCGGCTGGACGACAGGCGGCGGCACCGGGCGCGTACGGCGTCTTCCAGCCGGGCCTGGGCGGCCAGGAGCTCCGGGTGGTCGGGGACCTCGGCGGTGACGCGGCGCAGCTCGGCCAGCAGTCCGCCGAGCCGCCGGTCGCGGGGCGGCCGTACGGCGGGCGGTCGGCCGGCGATCGCCCGCGCCCGCTCGGCGGCCACGAGAAGGGCGCGGGGACCGGTCGCGAGCCGCAGCCCGAGCTCGGCCAGCTCGACGGCCCAGCCCGCCGCGCGCCCGCGCAGCTCGGCGGCGCCGAGCGCGGCGGCGTGCTCGTCCACGGCGCGCAGCCCGGCGCGTACGGCGGCGGCCGCGCCGGGCCGGTCGTCGCGCGTGAGCCGCAGCAGCGCGGTGGCGTGAAGGCCCGCGACGCGAGCGCTCACGGTGCCGCCGCCGATCCGGTCGAGAAGGCGTTCGGCGTGCCGGTGGTCGCCGCGGGCGAGAGCCACCAGGCCCGCCAGGGTGCGCGCGTCGTCGGCGGCGGAGGCCCAGCCGTGCCGCGCGAGGCGTTCGGAGGCCTGCTCGGCGGCCGTGAGCAGGCCCGCGGACCGGTCGCCGTCCGCCCAGCGGGCCCGAAGTCCGATCGACTCGGCCGGCAGGCCGGTACGACCCGCGAACTCCTCCCGCACCCGCCGGGCGGTCGCCGCCGCGGCGCGGGGATCGCCGTCGGCCAGCTCCGCGTGGGCGAGGAGCAGGAGCGCGTCGGCGATGTCGCAGCGGTACCCGCCGGCGCTCAGCCGCTCGACGGTGTCCGCCAGCAGAGCGCGGGCCTCGCCGGGCAGCCGGGCGGCGATCAGCGCCTCCGCCCGGTCGATGCGCAGCTGGTGGACGCGTTCGTCCGCGCCGGCCAGCTCCGGCTCGATCTCCTCGTACAGCGTGAGCGCGCGCGGCAGGTCGCCGCGCCGCATGGCGACGAACGCGAGGTTGTGCCGGACCATCGCCGCCTGGTGCCGCAGGCCCGCCCGCTCGGCGACCGCGAGCGCCGCGCGCAGATCGGCCTCGGCGCGCCCGAGCCGGCCGGCGTACGTCTTCGCGAGCCCGGTGTTGATGCGCAGGCCAACGAGGACCTCCGGATCGGTGCACGTCCGGGCGATCCGCGCGACCTCCCGGATGCGGCCGCTGCGGGCGAGGACGTACGCCCGGTTGGCGAGCAGCCGGTCGGCGTCGGGGCCGGTCAGCACCGGGGCGGCGGCGTCGGCGGTCGCCAGTGCCCCATCGAGGTCACCGCTCGTGGCCAGCAGGCCGACGAGGTTCATCCGCACCTGGGCGGCGGCGTAGGGGAGCGCCGCCGACTCGGCGATGCGGAGCGCCTCGCGCAGGTGGGCGACACCTTCGCTCAGCCGGCCCAGCTCCTTGCCGGCCAGGCCGAGGGCGCGCAGGGCCAGGACGCGCTCCTCCGGCCGGCCGGTGTCCCGCAGCGCCGAGGCGGCGGCGTACACGCCGCGCGGGTCGACGGCCGCCAGCGCGAGCAGGTCAGACATGGATCCAGCTCGTCACCACGGACGTCGCGTCGGCCAGCCGGAACAGGAGACTGACCAGGCCGGCCGGCACCTCGGACAGCACGAATCCGCCGGACTCGTCGGTCCGGGCGCCGCGCTCGCCGTGCGGCGAGCGGAGGATCACCTCCGCGGCCACCGCGGGGGCCAGCTGCCCGACGATCTCCCGGCCGGCGACCTCGATCTCCACGTGGACGCCCCGCCCGGCGAACGTCAGCGTCCTCGGCCCGCCGCCGCGCACCCCGGCCGGGGTCTCCGCCGCGTCGTGCGCGAGCGTCGCCAGGGTCGCGTCCGGCGCGAACCAGTCGAACGCCGCCAGCCCGAGGGCGACCAGGTGCTCCGGCACCGGCGGGAACGCGACGCGCAGGCCCTCGATCAGCTCGTCCTCGGTCATGTGACACCGAGCCGGCGCCGCAGGTGGGTCAGGCAGCGGGTGCGGGTCGGGCCGACGCTGCCGAGCGGTACGCCCAGCGCCGTCGAGATCTCCGCGTAGCTGAGCCGGGGCGAGGCGATCGACAGCTCGAGAAGGGCGCGGCAGCGGGGCGGCACGGCGTCCAGCGCGGCGGCCACCGAACCCGCGAGCTCACGGCCGAACACCACGTGATGCGGTCCGGTGACCGTCGGGGCGTGGCCGTTCAACGGGCCCTCGCGGCCTCGCCGCCGCAGCGTCGCCAGGCTCTCTCGGCGGGCGGTGACGGCCAGCCACGCGCCCGCCCGCGCCGGGTCCCGCAGCCCCGGCAGCCGCTCGACGAGCCGCAGCCACGTCGTCTGCACGACGTCGTCGATGTCCGCGCCGCTCAGCCCGTACGATCGCGCGATCGCGCACAGCAGCCGTGAGTAGCGGTCGACGAGCGTCCGCCAGGCCGCCGGATCACCCGCTCGGGCCCGCCTCACCAGGTCTCCGGTCTCGTTCCACTCCACGCGCCGTGATATTAGCGGAAAGTAGTCGAGAGATTACACTAGGTTGTGGATGAACGAAGGCGGCGATCAGCCGATGCTGTAGGAGAAGGAGTTCACGGCCAGGCCCACGCCGCCGACCCACGGTTCGAAGCCCGCCTGAACGCTGGTCAGGTACCAGGAGCGCTGCGCGTAGCCGCGCCTCACCATGTCGTCATAGAAGGTGTGGACGGGGAAGGAGATCGCGGACGTCGCCGAGGTGCGTACGTACGAGACCACGTTCCAGCCGCTGTTGCCGTACCAGACGTCCCAGGTGCCGCCGGCGAGGGAGACGGTGGCGACCTTGGATCCGACGGGCTGCACCGAGCCGGTGTGGTTGAGCCACACCATCAGCTCGGCGCCGGTGTTCTGGCCGTTGGTACGGGCCGTCGGGTCGAACCACACGTCGTAGGACGCGTCGTACACCCCGGAACCGGGGTAGGACATGCTCACGCTGGTCTGGACCGTGCTGAACCGGCCGTCGTCGGCGCGCAGGGGCAGGCCGCTGCCGGCGGAGCAGTTTCCGTAGTGGCAGCCGGCGTAGACCGACGGGTAGGCGCCGGGTGCGCCGTTCTGCGGCTTGTTGTGGCTGGCGGTGGTGACCGAGAAACCGGTGTTCGTGACGTTGATGCACTGCTGCGTGCTGTCGCCCCAGTTGTTGTTCTGGACGACGTACTTGCCGCCCTGGATCCTGGCCGAGCCGTACTGCGCGCAGACCTGAGTGTCGGCGTGCGCCAGGGTGCCGGTCATCGCCGGCATGAGGACGGAGCCGGCCAGCGCCAGTGCGGCCGAGATGGCTCGACGTCTCATGGGGAACCTCCGTGGATCGCGAACGGGTCGGAGAGTGCCGTCCGGATGTCGGGCATCCGGTCGGATGGGAGCGCTCCCGGAACCAGGGGATGCTAACGCCGGTGCGCGAGCGGCGCACGACTCCGCCGCCCGGCCCTGGGGGGACCCGGCGAGCGCACCCGCGCCGACGAGGGGAAACGTGCCCGCATGTCCCCCGGGGTCCGTGAAAGTGGTTTCACGGCGACGGGCGCGCCAGGCCGGGAGGATCGGTCTCGGATACGGATGTCTGTCGCCCGTAAATTCGGACATCTAATCCCTCGAGGTATGAAACAACGCCCTAGTGCGGTTCATCGTCGTCGTGCAGACTGTTCATTGAAATCCCGGGTCGCCAGGAGAAGTGGCGGGTCGGGGCCGGTCCGCTCCCGAAAGCCCCAACATGACCGCGATTGTCGGCATCACCGATGGCAACACCGTCGTCATCGCCGGAGACTCCGCCGGAGTAGCGGGAAACCTCACCCAGCTCCGCCTCGACGCCAAGGTTTTCATCAACGGGCCCTATGCGATCGGCTACACCACTTCATTCCGTATGGGGCAGATCCTCCGCTACACCGTCAAAACCCCCGTACCGCCCGAGCGGGAAGAAGACCTACACGCATTCATGTGCACCAACTTCATCAACGGTGTACGCGAAGGGCTGAAAGACGGCGGATGGGCCAGCAAGAACAACGACCAGGAAGAAGGCGGATCCTTCCTCGTCGGCGTCCGTGGCCGCCTCTTCGAAATCGGCCATGACTACCAGGTGGGCGAGCTGGTCGACGGGTACACGGCTGTGGGCTGCGGCGAAGAGATCGCCCTCGGCGCCCTCCATGCCACCGGCAACGTCGGCCTGTCCCTCGAATCCCGCGCCATCACCGCTCTCGAGGCCGCAGCGCACTTCTCCACGGGTGTTCGACCGCCGTTCACGATCGTCCAAACGAAGAACAGCGGCGACTGATCACGGTAAGTCGACCTCGACGCCGAGATCCGGGTGCGTGCGCCGGCCCACCGGGTCGAGGACGCGGTCGGCGGCGGCCGCGGCGGGCAGATCCTCGGCGGCGGCCAGGCCGGCGATCGCGCCCGCGACGGCCGGGGTCGCGAAGGAGGTTCCGCTCCAGGTCGCGTACCCCGTGAAGTCGTCGGGGTCGATGCCCCGGACGCGCGGCCGGGGCCCGTCGAACCGTACGAAGCAGCTGTGGACGTCGACGCCGGGCGCGCAGGCGTCCACCCACCAGCCGTAGTCGGAGAACGCCGCGCGCTCCGCGCCGTCGAGCGCGGCGACCGCGATGACGTGCTTGAGGGCGGCCGGCCAGAACGGCCGGTCGCTCGCGTGGTTGCCCGCGCACGCCACGACGACCGAGCGGCGGGCGAGGGCGGCGACGGCGCGCGCCACGAGGGGAGAGGGGCGGTCGTCGAAGGTGTGGCAGCCGAACGACAGGTTGACCACGTCGGCTCCTCCCCACGCGATCAGCCAGGCCAGAGCGTGCAGGACGCCGAGTTCGTCGCCCACGCCGTCGCCGCCGATCACGCGTCTGGCGCGGATGCGAGCGGACGGCGCGCGGCGCAGCACGACCCCCGCGATGAACGTGCCGTGCCCGGCCTGCGCGTCGAGCGTGTAGTCCAGGTCGGCGTCCAGCACCTCGGCGACCTCGTCGCGCTGCTCGGCGTACCAGGGCGCGGCGGAGTACCAGGGGTGCGGCGACAGGCCGGTGTCCAGGACGGCGACCGTCACCGGCCGGCGGGCCGCGCCGTCGACCGCGGGCGGGGCGAACGCCGGCGCGGGGCGGGGCACTCCGGAGGGGCCGCTCCACCACATCGGCTGGCCGTGGACGAGGTGGTTCGGCGCGACGGCCAGGCGCCGGTGCGGCGCGCCACCGGCCAGCTGCGCGGCCAACTCGCACACGTCGACCTTCGCGGCGGCGCGGAGCATGACGCGGGAGAACCCCGGCCCGTCGTGGCGCGCGTCGTACCAGCGGCGCACCGCGTCCTCGACCGCCGGCAGGTCATGGTCGGCCACGAGGATCTGGTCACGGCGCAGCAGCGCCGGACGGCCGGGGAACGGCTCGACCACGACCGCGTCACGGTGGCGGACGAGGAGGCGTTCGAGCCGGGCGTCATGATCGGTCATCGCGCAACCTTCTCGGCGTGTCCGTGTGATTACCCATCGTCGCCGGATGCCGGGACGTTTCGCGCACCCGCAGGAACCCCCGGATATGTCGAGTTGCCCGGGTATGGAGGGTCCGTGCCTTCGCGTCCACCTTGGGTACGGCCGGTTCTTGCCGTGAGGTCACCTCGAGGTCACTCTGGAGTGATGAGAACGGCGGCGGAGTTCACCGGTCCGGGCGGCTCCTCGCCGGACGAGGTCGAGCCGCCGGTCTCGCCCGGAGCGCGCCGCGGGCTCCGGCTCGCGGCGCTGGCCGCCGGGGCGCTGCCGGTGCTGGCGTTCCCCCGCGCGGGGCTGGACTGGCTGGCATGGGTGGCGCTCGTGCCCGGCCTGCTGGTCGTACGGGCCGCCGTGACCGGACGGGAGGCCGCCGTACGCGGCTGGTGGTTCGGCGCGGGATACCTCGCCGCCGCGCTCTACTGGCTGTTGCCGGACCTCGGCCCGGCGCTGCCCCTGCTCGTGGCGGTCGCCGGGGTCCTCTGGGCGGGGTGGGGATACGCGGCCTGGGCGCTGCTGCGGCCGGGACGGCTCGTGGCGGCGCTCGTCGTCGTGCCGAGCGTGTGGGTGGTGGGCGAGTGGCTGCGCTCCTGGCACGCCCTCGGTGGGCCCTGGGCGTTGTACGGCGCCACGCAGTGGCGGCATCCGGCGGTGCTGGGCCTCGCGTCGCTGGGCGGCGTGTGGCTGGTGAGCTTCGCCCTCGTGGCGGTGAACACCGCGGTGGCCATGGTGCTCGTCACCCGCTCCGTGACCGCCGCGGTCCTCGCGGCGCTCATCGGCCTGTCCGGCCCGGTGGTCTACACGCCGTCGTCTGCGGCCGCCGGCCGCCGATGCGGATCGCCCTCGTACAGCCCGGGGTCGTCGACGGCCCGGAGCGCCGGTTCGACGAGAACGAGCGGATCACGGCCGCGCTCCCGGCCGCCGACCTGGTGGTCTGGGGTGAGAGCAGCGTCGGCTTCGACCTCGACCGGCGGCCCGATCTGGTCGCCCGCCTGACCGCGCTCGCCCGCGCGCACGGCCCGCTGCTCGTGAACGAGGACGCGCGCGACGCGTCCGGGCGCATCTCCAAGACGGCGATACTGATCGGGCCGGACGGCATCCGGGGCCGGTACGTCAAGAACCTGCTCGTCCCGTTCGGGGAGTACATCCCGCTGCGCCGGGAGCTGGGGTGGGTCGCCCGGATCAGCGCGGCGGCCGCCGAGGACCGCGTGCCCGGTACGGGCATCGTGCTGATGCGGGCCGGGAACGGTCCGGACGCCGTGACGTTCGGGCCGCTGATCTGCTTCGAGTCGGCGTTCCCCGACCAGAGCCGTGCGGTGGTCCGGCGCGGCGCACGGCTGATCGTGTACGAGTCGGCGACCTCGTCCTTCCAGGACAGCTGGGCGCCGCCGCAGCACGCGTCGCTCGGCGCCGTGCGCGCGGCCGAGACCGGGCGCCCGGTCGTGCAGGCCGCGCTGACCGGGGTGTCGGCCGCCTTCGACGCGAAGGGGCGCCGGCTCGCCTGGTTCGACACGTCGCGGCGCGGGTCGGTGCTGGCCGAGGTCGCGCCCGCCGGGGGCCGTACGCCCTATGACCGGTTCGGGGACTACGTGCCCTGGCTGGCCGTCGGAGCGGTGCTCGTCAGCGGGTGGTGCGCTGTACGGACGCGATGCGGCAGGTGACCCGCCCGCCGTACGTCTGCACGCCGCTCGCCGTGAACTTCGCCTTCTCGCCCGGCGCCACGTCCGTCTCGGCGTGCATCGCCGTGTCGACGCGGTTGCCGCCGCCGTCCACGATGTCGACCTGGACGACGTACCCCGCCGTACGGCCGGTCGTGTTCGTTATCACACCGTGGACGACCCCGGCGTGCAGTTTTCGGCTCAGCGCACACGAGGTGAGCCGGACGTCCTTATCGGCCGGGCCGGCGGGGGAGCCGCCGTGCTGGCCGCCGCATCCGGCGAGAAGCCCTGCGGTCACGGCCAGGATCAGGGCTCTGCGCATGCGGGCATCTCCTCGACTGTCATCACCGAACGAAGGATTGGCGGCTGTTGATCGCAGCCGACCGCAGAGCCTACCAACGAGTAGGGAACGCCGGAGGCGGATCCACGGACGGAATCCGGGCTGGTGCGACTGGGGGCGATGAGGCACAATAACCAAGCGGTCATCTACCTGGAGCGCCGAGGACGTAGGGGAAGACGAACCTCGCAACGTTCCCAGGAGGTCCGGTGTCCGCACGTGGCGTTTTCTACGTCCACTCAGCGCCGCCTGCGCTGTGCCCACATATCGAGTGGGCCGCCGCAGGTGTACTTGGCGTGCCTGTGTCGTTGCCGTGGAGTGATCAACCCGCGGCACCGGGCACCATGCGCGCCGAGCTGTGCTGGGAGGGCCAGCCCGGCGTGGCCGCCGGCATCGTCTCCGCGCTGCGCGAGTGGCGGCTGCTTCGCTTTGAAGCGACCGAGGACGCCAGCCCGGGCTGCGACGGCGTCCGCTACAGCTTCACGCCGTCCTTGGGCGTGTTCACCGCGGTGATCGGCGCCAACGGCGACATCCACGTGCCCGAGGACCGCCTCCGCACCGCCATGGGCAACGCCCTGGCCGGCAAGGTGACGTTCGAGCACGAGGTCGACCGCCTCCTCGGCAAGCCCTGGGACGACGAGCTCGAGCCCTTCCGCCGGGCCGGCGACGGCGCACCCGTCCGCTGGCTCCACGCCGCGGGCTGATCGCACGTCACTGACGGAGTCCTCGCCGGTCGGGAACACGGCGAGGACTACTAGTCTGTCGCCTGCTCAGTGGTCAGGTCACGTTGAAGGCGAGCCTCGGGGGCGTGGGGCGGGGATCTTGGTCATCGCAGGTTCTCGTTGGTGCGTGCACTCCAGACCGCCAGTGCGGCCGCCAGGGCGCAGGCGCCGCCGAGCCACAGAGTGACGGGCATGGCACGCCCTCGACAGTTCGACGAGCAGGATGCGGTCATCAAGGCGACCGATCTGTTCTGGCGCCGCGGCTACAACGCCACCTCGGTGCGCGACCTGGGTGCCGAACTCAAACTCACTCCGAGCAGCCTGTACCGGACGTTCACCGACAAGCACACGCTGTTCCTGCGTGCTCTCGACCACTACCGGGCCACCGACTCCGCTCAGGCCGAGCAGCGCCTGGACGCCGCCGGGCGGCCGGTCCGCCAGGTACTACGGGACTGGATGCTGTGGCTGGTCTCCTGCCCGTCCGACGGCGACTCCGGCCGAGGCTGTTTCGTGGTCAACACGGCGACCGAGCTCGGCACCACCGACGCCCAGGTACGCCGGCGGACCGAGGCTGCCTTCGAGGTCACCCGGCAGGCACTGCGATCGCTGCTGCACGAGGGCCGTCGGGGCGGCGAACTGCCCCTCGACCTCGACCTCGACGGTGCCGTGGAACTACTGTTCACCACGGTTCTCGGGCTGCGAGTACGGGAACGCGCCGGCCATGACCCCGCACGTCTGGCCGCCACGATCGACGCTGTGATCCAGGCCCTGGGGTCCACCTCCGCACAACCTTCCTGACCACCAAGGGCCCGGCATCAAGAGCCTGGCCTGTGACCTCCACCACCGGGCAACGCCTACCGAGTGGCCGTCGACCACCGGAGCCAAACTCGCCGTCCGCTACCGAGCGGCCGTGTTCGGTCACGGCCACTCTTTGATGGCTGCGACCGAACACGGCCGCGACTGGTTCTACTCCTCGCCGGAGAAGCGCTCCCATGCGGACTGGCGGGTCATCCCCAGCGTCTCCCCGATGCGCGCCCAGGTCACTCCCAGCGCACGCGCCTTGAGCACCCATTGAGCGAGGTTTCGCTCGACCTGCGCCCCCGCGGCTGCGATCCGCGGCAGACTCGCCAGCACCACCTCGGGGCTCGTCACCTGGTCCCATGGGGCAAGGTGCGGTCCGCCTTCCGCGGGCTTCCCCTCGATCACCGTCGAGCAGAGGGCCACGCACTCATCACAGATGAACACCCCCGGTCCGGCCACGAGCGTCCCTACCTCGGTGTTCCGCTTCTGACAGAACGAGCACGCTGCGATCACGGACTCTTTTGCTGCGGGCGACATCCGATCACCTTCCCAGTTGTGTCAGGTATTCCCTGACGGCGTCAGGCGCTACCTTACGTCGTCAGGAAGCGCCTGACAAGAGAGATCGCTCGGCCCGCTGGACATCCGTGCCGTGCGATGGCCCCGCATGCGGCTCGGGGCTGGGAGCCACGCCGGTGGGCGTGCCGAATGCTGCCGGCGGGCCGGTTCCAGCCGGTCCTACTGGCATCCAGGTGCCTCAAGACCGGCCCTGGCCGACCGCGCGCCAGGCGAGCTCTCCGTTCGGCGCCGCACTGCTGGGCTTACGGTCACCGCTGATACAGGTCGATGTGGTTGCCGCCTGGGTCCTGCACCGTTGATGACCGAGGCTTCCATGGCGTGTCGGCCGGCGATTCGATCTCAACGGCGCCAGCGGTGAGCGCCCGCGCATGTGCGGCGTCGATTTCGTCGACGAGCAGGCCGAATTTGACCCGCCCACCGGGCCACGGATGCCGCTCGGGATCGGCCACGGTCAGGAGGAAGAAGTCGTCGTCAGGGTATGCGCCGAACTGAAACGAGCTGATCTCTTCGTGGTAAGAGGCGTCGAAGGCGTCGCGATAAAACGCGATCGAGGTGGGCAGATCGTCGGCCACGATCGTGACCTGGGCGATGCGACGGGTCTTCACAGGTAGCCCCTTCTCAAGATGGTGCTCGACGGTCTCGATGAGCTGCGCCAGCGAGTCGGCTCTGCCTTGCAGGCGTTCGCGATGCTCGGCGAGCACGACCCCGACACCGCGTTCGCGGACCGCTCGCATCGCATCGACGGGCACCTGCAGGCGGCGCAATGTCGCGTACAAACGCGCCTCGCTGACCTGATCAAGCCGATAGCGGCGGTATCCGGTGTCGGGGTCGACGTAGGCGGGTCTGAGCAGCCCCACGTCGTCGTAGTGCCGCAACGCGGTGATCGACAGACCGGTGACCAGCGAGAAACTCCCTATGCTCAGCACGCGACCATTCTGGGAGTCTCGGGCCACCCGAGAGTCAAGTGAGGTGCCTTGGCCGCCGCGTCGTTATGATCGGCAGGGTGGAGGCGAGCCGTAACACGGCAGGCCATGGCGGTGAGTTCGACGCGTTGCGCGAGGCGGCTCGCCACACCTACGGTGCCGATGCCGCTGGTTACCAGGAAGGGCGACCGGATTATCCGCCGCGGGTCTACGAAGTGCTGCGGTCGAGGTGCGGCCTTGGACCGGGCAGCCGGGTGCTGGAGATCGGGCCAGGGGCCGGCTTGGTGACCGGGCATCTTGTCGCTGCGGGGGCGACCGTGGTCGCGGTCGAGCCGGACCATGGGTTCGCCGAGTATCTCGGCCAGATCATGCCGGAGGTGCAGGTGGTGCGTGCGCCCTTCGACGAGGCCGATGTCGGTGGCGGGTTCGACGCGGTCGTGGCCGCGACCTCGTTTCACTGGCTTGACCAGTCCGCCGCCTTGCGGAAGGTGAGCGCTGCGTTGCGACCGGACGGCTGGGCGGCGATCTGGTGGACGGTGTTCTCCGATCCGTACCGTGAAGATCCGTTGCTGGCCGCGGCCAAAGCTGTTCTGGGCTTCGAGCCTGGCGACCAGCGGGACGGGACGGCATTCCAGCTTGACCGCGACGCTCGATGTGAAGATCTGCGCCGTGGCGCCGGTCTGGTCGACGTCGCCTCGGAGTTGATCTCTTGGGACCTGGCGATGAACGCCGATCAGGTAGGGGCGCTGTTCAACTCGATGATGACCGTCAGGCAGTTGCCAGAAGCCCAACGCAGGCACGTGCTGAAGACGCTTACCGGCCTGGTGGACGAGCGATTC
This sequence comes from Actinoallomurus acanthiterrae, assembly GCF_054775715.1. Lineage (NCBI taxonomy): Bacteria > Bacillati > Actinomycetota > Actinomycetes > Streptosporangiales > Thermomonosporaceae > Actinoallomurus > Actinoallomurus acanthiterrae. Next base: position 3,377,021 of record NZ_BAAHCO010000001.1, read on the forward strand.
GCGGGCACCGCTACCCGTCCACACTTGACGGCCTTGTACGTCGGCCGGAAGGCCGCGTAGCGCGGGAACAGCGACTCCATTACGTCCCCGAAGGGGCGCTCTTCGCGTGCGCCTCGCGGGGCGGTCCCGAGGCCGCCCCCCGCACGGTGACGAACGCCCCGCCCAGGTCATCCTGGACGGGGCGTTCGGGTCTTCGGGTGTTACAGGGGGATGTTGCCGTGGGCGCCTCGGGCGGGGGTCGCCTCGGCGATGGCTTGGGCGATCGCGCGCCGGGTCTTGGCCGGCTCGACGACCTCGTCGATGACGCCGAGGTCCTGGGCGCGCTGCAGGCCGCCGGCGATCTTCTCGTGCTCGGCGGCGAGCTGCTCCTCCAGCGTGTGCCGTTCCTCCTCGGGGACGGCGGCCAGCTTGCGGCGGTGCAGGATGCGCACGGCCGCGACGGCGCCCATCACCGCGATCTGGGCGGTCGGCCACGCGAAGACGCGCGTCGCGCCGAGCGACCGGGAGTTCATCGCGATGTACGCGCCGCCGTACGACTTGCGGGTCACGAGCGTGACGCGCGGCACGACCGCCTCGGCGAACGCGTGCAGCAGTTTCGCGCCGCGCCGTACGACGCCGTCGTGCTCCTGGCCGACGCCCGGCAGGTAACCGGGGACGTCGACGATGACGACGAGCGGCACCCCGAACGCGTCGCACATCCGGACGAACCGCGAGGCCTTCTCCGCCGACGTGGAGTCCAGGCAGCCGCCGAGACGCATCGGGTTGTTGGCGATGACGCCGATGGTACGGCCGCCGAGGCGGCCGAGCGTCGTGACGATGTTCGGCGCCCACTTCGGGTGCAGCTCGATGGACTCCGCGGGGTCGTCGAGCAGCCCATTGACGATCGGGTGCACGTCGTACGCGCGCCGCGGGTTGTCCGGCAGGATGCCGCTGAGGTCCTTCTCCTCGACCTCCTCCGCGCGCAGCCGCCCCTGGTGGCCGAGGAGGGTCGCGACCCGCCTGGCCTTCACGAGGGCCTCGGTGTCGTCCTTGGCGACCACGTGCACGACGCCGCTGCGCTTGCTGTGCGGCTCGGGGCCGCCCAGCGCCGCCATGTCGACGTCCTCTCCGGTGACCGACCGTACGACGTCGGGGCCGGTCACGAAGATGCGGCCGCCCTCGGACAGGATGACGATGTCGGTCAGCGCCGGGCCGTACGCGGCGCCGCCGGCGGCGGCGCCGAGCACGACCGAGATCTGCGGCACCACGCCGGACGCCCGGGTCATGGCGGCGAAGATGCGCCCGACCCCGTGCAGCGACTCGACGCCCTCGGCGAGGCGCGCCCCGCCGGAGTGCCACAGGCCGACGATCGGCAGCCGCTCGCGTACCGCGTGGTCGTAGGCGTGGACGATGGCCTCGCAACCGGCCGAGCCCATCGCGCCGCCCTGGACGCGCGGGTCGCTGGCGAACGCCACGACCGGCATGCCCTCGATCCGGCCGACGCCGACCAAGGCGCCGCTGGTGTCCTCCTCGCTGAGGAGCCGCAGCGACCCCTCGTCGAAGAGGGCCTCCAGCCGGACCCGCGGGTTGCGCGGGTCCGGCGCGATCTGTTCAGGGGGCTCGGATGCCTGGGCGGCCGACCTGCTCTCGACAACGGTCACGACTCATGCCTCCTCAAGGCGACGGTCACGTTGTGGCCGCCGAAGCCGAACGAGTTGTTCAGGGCGGCGGCGGGACCGCCGGGCAGCTTGCGAGGCTCGCCCCGGACGATGTCCAGGTCGATCTCGTCGTCGAGCTCCTCGATGTTGATGGTCGGCGGGACCAGGCCCTCGCGCAGGGCGAGGATCGCGGCGATCGACTCCACCGCGCCCGTGCCGCCGAGCAGGTGCCCGGTCATCGACTTGGTGCTGGTGATGGCGATCTGGCGAGCGGCCTCGCCGAGCGCCAGCTTGATCGCCCTGATCTCACCGGTGTCGCCGACCGGGGTGGAGGTGCCGTGCGCGTTGATGTGCACGATGTCCGACGGCTCCAGCTTCGCGTCGGCCAGCGCGCGGCGCATGGCCTTCGCCATGCCCTCGGGGTCGTTGGACACGATGTCCACCGCGTCGGCGGAGTAGCCCACACCGGCGGCGACGGCGTAAACGCGCGCGCCGCGCGCCCGCGCGTGCTCCTCCGACTCCAGGATGACGATCCCGGAACCCTCGCCGAGCACGAACCCGTCCCGCGCCTTGTCGTACGGGCGCGAGGCGTGCTCGGGGTCGTCGTTGCGCGTCGACATGGCGCGCATCGAGCCGAAGGCCGCGAGGTTGAGCCGGTGGATGGCCGCCTCGGTGCCGCCGGCGATGACGACGTCGGCCCGCCCGGCCCGGATCATGTCGATGCCGTAGCCGATGGCCTCCGCGCTGGAGGCGCAGGCGCTGGCGAGGGCGTGCGCTCCCGCCTTCGCGCCGAACTCGATGCTGACGACCCCGGCGCCGCCGTTCGGCATCAGCATCGGGACGGCGAACGGGGAGACCCGCTGCCAGCCCTTCTCGTTCAGCGTGTCGTAGTTGTCGAGGGTCGTGATGATCCCGCCGATCCCCGACGAGACGACGGCGCCGAGCCGGTCGCCGTCGACCGCGAAGCCCGCCTCGTCGCCGAACGCGAAGCCGGCGTCGAGCCAGGCCTCTCGCGCGGCGATGAGGGCGAACTGCTGGCAACGGTCCAGCCGGCGCAGCCGGTGCCGCGGCAGGACCTCAGAGGGTTCCACCGCGATCGGAGCCGCGATCCTCACCGAGAGGGTCTCCGCCCACTCGGCGGTGAGCCGCTTCACGCCGGACCGGCCCGCCAGCAGAGCGGACCAGGTCGATGCCACGTCGCCGCCGAGAGGCGTAGTAGCGCCGAGTCCGGTCACGACGACGGAGGTGCTCATATTGGTCACGCTCTCCCTTGTTACTCGACTTCAGGCAGAGACGCCCTTGCTCTGCACGTAGTTGACGACGTCCTTGACCGTCTTGAGGTTCTTCAGCTCGTCGTCGGGGATCTCGACGCCGAACTTGTCCTGCGCGGCGACGGCGATCTCGACCATCGACAGGGAGTCGATGTCCAGGTCGTCGACGAACGACTTGTCGAGGGTCACCTCGGACGGCTCGACGCCCGCGATCTCCTCGATGATGTCGCCGAGGCCTTCGAGGATCTCCTTCTCGGAAAGAGCCATGGGATATTTCTCCATTTCTAGGGTGTGGAACTGTGCTTCGGAGGGAGTTCAGGGGCGGGGCCGCCTACGGGATGCGGACCACCTGGGCGGCGTACGTCATGCCGGCGCCGAAGCCGATCAGCAGGGCAGGCGCGCCGGAGGGCACGTCACCGCGCTCGATCATGCGGGACAGGGCCAGCGGGATCGAGGCGGCCGAGGTGTTGCCGGCGTTCACGATGTCGTCGGCGACGACCGCGTTCTCGGCCTTGAGTTTACGGGCGATCGCCTCGACGATGCGCAGGTTGGCCTGGTGCGGGACGAACGCGGCCAGCTCGGACGGCGCGACGCCGGCGCGGTCGCACGCCTCCTTCGCGATCGGGGCCAGCGCGGTCGTGGTCCACCGGAACACCGCCTGGCCTTCCTGGTACAGGAAGCCGTTGCGGTCCTTGATGTAGATCCGGTCGGCCATGTCGCCGGCGCTGCCCCAGACGACGGGGCCGATCGCGGCGTCCTCGGAGCCGGTCACCACGGCGGCACCGGCGCCGTCGGCGAAGATGATGCAGGTGGAGCGGTCGGTCCAGTCGACCCACTGCGACAGCTTCTCCGAGCCGACCACCAGGACGTTGCGCGCCGAACCGGCGCGGACCGCGTCGGCGGCGTTGGACAGCGCGTAGCAGAAGCCCGCGCACGCCGCGTTGACGTCGTACGCCCCGGGCGCGGTGATGCCGAGCCGGTGGGCCACGCTCGCCGACGCGTTGGGGATCTGCGCCTCCTGGGTGCAGGTGGCGACGATGACCAGGTCGATGTCCTCGGGGGACAGGCCGCTGCTCGCCAGGGCCTTGCCGCCCGCCTGGACGGCCATGTCGACGACGGACTCCTCAGGACCCGCGATGCGGCGCTGCTTGATGCCGACGCGGCTCTGGATCCACTCGTCGTTCGTCTCGACGGTCTTGGCGATGTCGTCGTTGGTGACGATGTTGGACGGCTGGTAGTGACCGAACGCGAGGATGCGCGCCCCGGGCGCGCCGGTACGGAGCTGGAAGGACGTCACGCGTTCTCCAAAGTGTCGTCGCCGGCGCGCGTCTCCTGCTGGATGAGGGCGCGCGCCTTGTCGAGGTCGGCCGGTGTCTTCAGCGCGACCCGCTCCACGTCGGGGAGCGCGCGCCTGGCCAGGCCGACCAGGGTGCCCGCAGGGGGCAGTTCGATGATCGCCGTGACGCCGAGGTCCGCCATCGTCGTCATGCAGGAGTCCCAGCGCACCGGTGCGCTGACCTGCTCGACGAGGCGGGCGACGAAGTCGCGGCCGCCTGCCACGACCGCACCGTCGCGGTTGGAGAGCAGCCGGGTGACCGGGTCGGCCACCGGCATGCCCGGGGTGATCCGCCGCAGTGTGTCCACCGCGGGGGCCATGTGACGGGTGTGGAACGCTCCGGCCACCGACAGCGGCCGCACCCGCGCGCGGCCGGCGGCGCGTCCGCGAACGCGGCCAGCTGCTCCATCGTGCCGGCCGCGACCACCTGGCCGGCGCCGTTGGTGTTGGCCGGCGTGAGGCCGTGCTTCTCGATCGTCGCGAGGACCTCCTCCTCGTCGCCGCCCAGGACCGCGGTCATGCCGGTCTCGGTGACGGCGGCGGCCTCGGCCATCGCCCGGCCGCGCTCCCGTACGAGCACCATGGCGGACTCGGGGGAGATCACACCGGCGATCGCCGCGGCGGCGAGTTCGCCCACGCTGTGCCCGGCCGTCACGTCCGGACGCACTCCCAGGACCTCGTAGGCCGCGAGCGCGGCGGCGACCAGGAGAGGCTGCGCGACGGCGGTGTCGCGGATCTCATCGGCGTCGGCGGTCGTGCCGTACCGGATCAGGTCGAGTCCGGTGACGGCGGACCACCACGCGAGGCGGTCGGCGACGCCCGGCAGTTCGAGCCAGGCGTTCAGGAATCCCGGGGTTTGGGCGCCCTGCCCGGGCGCGGCGATGACGAGCACGCACTCAACCATGCACTGTAGGACTCCGCCATATGCATGCGGTTAGGTACGAAGTTCCGGCGGCGAGCCTTGTGTGACTCCTACAAGGCGCCGCGTCGTCCTGTCACAGGCCGTTGGAGCGACCCGCGAAACGGCCCAGTACGAGGGCGATGCGGAGAGTGAACGCGGCCCGGCCGTCGGCGGGGACGTATCCGGTGAGCTCGGTCACCCGGCGCAGGCGGTACCGCACCGTGTTGGGGTGCACGAACAGCAGGCGCGCCGTGGCCTCCAGCGACGAGCCCTGCTCCAGGTACGTGGTGAGGGTGTCCAGCAGCGGAGCCCCGGCGGCGCGTAGCGGTTCGTACACCTCCTCCACGAGGTACGCCTGCGCGTCCGGGTCGCCGTCGAGGGCGCGTTCGGCGAGCAGATCGCTGGCGAGCACCGGCCGTGGCGCGTCCGGCCAGCCGGCCACCGCCCGCAGACCGGCCAGCGCCGCGCGCGCCGACATGGTCGCGGCGTACAGATCGTCGACGCGCGGTCCGATCACGACCGCGCCCGGGCCGAACTTGGACGTGAACGGCTTGGCCGCCGCGAGCGGGTCCTCCTCGACACCGCCGACGATGACGATCAGCCGGCTGCCCTGAACGCCGGCGAGCACGTCGACCCGCGCCCGGCGGGACGCGATGCGGATGTCGTCGATGATGGCCTCGGGCTCGTCCTCGGGGGTGTTGCCCGCCATCACCGCCACGGACGTCGACGCCCAGCCGAGCGCGGCGGCCCACGAGTGCAGCGACTCGTCGACCTCACCCCGCAGCAGCGCGTCGACGATGAGCGCCTCCAGCCGGGCGTCCCACGCGCCACGGGTCTCGGCCGCCCGCGCGTACACCTGGGCCGCGCCGAAGGCGACCTCACGGGTGTAGCGCAGGATGGCCTCCCGCAGCTGCGTCTCGCCACCGGGCGCCGCCAGGTCGTTCACCTGCGCCTCGACGACGTCGATGACGACCCGGACGATCTCCACCGTCTGCTGCAGCCGCACCGCCCGCATCAGCTCGCGCGGCGCCGTGCCGAACACCTCACCGGCGATCGCCGGCCGGATCTTCTCCTCGTGCTTGAACCACTCGACGAACCCCGCGATGCCGGCCTGGGCCACCAGACCGACCCAGGACCGGTACTCCGCCGACATCGCACGGAACCACGGCAGTCGTTCCTCCATACTGGCCGTCGCGGCGGTGCCCAGGGTCCCCATGGCCTGTTCGAGCCGCTCCGTGGTCTGTTCGCGGATGTCGAGGTCTTTCTTCACGACGAACAAGCCTCTCACCAATCGGCCGCGTCGGCGGCACCGCCTCCGCCGAGGTCACCGGCTGCCAACGGCGGTGCCCAAGCGAGCGCCCGCCCGGACGGTCGCTCGTCTCCACGACGCCGGGCGTACCGATCGAACCCGCTTCGGGGGCGCCTCGATCACTGTACGGGTGCACGTCGGCCACTCGTGACACAGCGGTCCGGCGTCACTCGGCGAGCGCCCTCCGTCGGCGCGGGGCAGAAGGGCGGCTGCCCTGCCGCTCGAACCTCCGGAACACCGCCCGGCATCCGATGAGCACGAGAGCGAACACCGGCAACCACGCGACGCGGGCCGCGACCCACGTCCAGTCGCCGGGTCGATCGTGCAGGCCGGGCAGGGTGCCGAACGGCAGGGCCGCCACGGTTGTGAGCATGAACGCGGTCTGGTGCCAGCAGAAGACCGTCATCGCCGACAGGTTCGCCAGCGCCACGGGCAGCCAGGCCAGGGGGCGCCGCATCCAGCGCGCCAGCCGGTCCCGGAGCAGCAGAGCCGCCCCGACCTGCGCCAGGCCGAACGCCACCGCCGCCGACGTCGGCGGGCTCAGGTTGGACACCGGCGCTCCCGGCACACCGACCATGCTCGCGGGGTACCCGGCGAGTGTCACGAGCGCGACCGTGGCCGCCGCCCCACCGGTCAGCAGGGCCACGGCGGTACGCCGCGAGCCGAGCCCGCCCTTCGCCCAGGCGATGCCGAGCAGGTACGGCACCGCCCACCCGGCGGGCACGTTGATCCAGCCCACCCACGCGGGACCGTGCAGCCCGAACCGTACGAGGTCGGTGCAGGCCACCGTCCCGGCCGCCACGGCCGCGGCGTACGGCCCGCACCGGGCGAGCAGCGGCGTCAGCGCGGTCATACCGGTGAAGACGCACAGGAACCACAGCGGGCTGAGCATCAGGCGAACGAGCGGCTCTGGATCCACACCGGCCGCGACGAGGGCGATCGTGACCGGTATCCACGCGGCCACAAGGACCGCGGCCGGCCGGACCAGCCGCTCGAGCCGACCGCGGACCCACTCGCCGGGGCTCCTCCGGCCGAGGCTCCTGGCTGCGGCGTACCCGCCGACGAAGAAGAAGAGCGCGAGAGTCTGCAGCACCCAGGACACCGGGGCGAGCGACGGCATGGACGCCAGGGGGCTGCGCACGTTCCAGTGCGTGACGCCGTCCGCCGCTCTCGCGGGGACGAGCGCGGTGACCAGCCAGTGCCCGAGGACGACCCCGAGGATGGCGAAGGCCCGCAGGGCGTCCACGGCCCGGTCACGCTGCTCCGGAGTGGCCGCCTCGACCCGCCCGGCGAGCGCGCGCAGACCTCCACCCCGAGAGCGTCCGCTCCCCGCCACCGGCTGAGGAGCGACGGAGCCTGCGTCCAGCCGAGGCAGGACGCGCTCCACACCCGGCAGGGGAGCGACCGGCCTCGCTTCCGAGTGCGGGGCGAGGGGCCGCGCTTCTGAGGGCGCGGGTTCTGCTTCCGGCCGGCGAGCGGCCGGTCGCGTTTCCGGGCGGGGACCGACGGGGTCCGCACCGGGCAGGGGGGCGACCGGTCGCGCTTCCGGGCAGAGTGCCACGGGGTCCGTCTCCGGCCGGGGCGCGAGGGCGGACGGGTGGAGCATCGGGTCAGCGGCCACGGGACACCTCCGCGTCACGGCCCAGGGCGATGAGGGCGAGGTTGCGCAGGGCGATCCCGCCCGGACGGAGGTAGTCACTGTGGCTGCCGCCACCGGCCGCGAACACCCGGGCGCCGAAGCCGTGGCCGGTCGGGTCGGCGCCGAAGCCCAACCCGAGGACCCGCACCTTCGGGACGTACGCGGTCCAGTCGCCGGACGCCCGCCCGGCCCACAGCCGCGCCCCGGTGTGCAGGCCTGCTGCGGACGAGACCGCCATGCCGGGACTGCCGAACACGGCGATGTCCGTGGCGGGCAGGTGGTGGGCGGCGCGCGCGCACACGACCGAGCCGTAGCTGTGGCACAGCAGGCTCACCGCGACGCCGCGGGCGGCCAGCGCGTTCACCAGTGGGCGCAGGGCGCGGGCGCCCTGGTCGGCGCGGGCGGTGGTGGCGATGTCGAGGCTGACGGTGGCCGGGGTCGTGTACCCGAGCCAGGCGATCACCGCGAGCCGGGCGTGCGGGTCGAGGCGGTGGGCCTCGGTCAGTACCGCCCGCGCCCCACCGCCGGGCGAGGCGGTGCCCCGGGAGTCGAAGCTCCGCAGCGTGGTGTCCGCCCCCGGAACCAGGATCGCCACGCGGCGGGCCGTGGCCAGGTCGCCGACGACCTCGACGGCCCGGCCCCGCGGGTCGAACGCCAGGAACGTACGGCCGGGCGAGGCCAGCGGCGCCAGCCGAGGGTCGCGGCGGGCGGCGGCCTCGATCGCCATCCGGTCCGCGGCGTACCGCGCGGCCAGCGCCCGGCCGGTCAGCACGGGCAGCGGCTGTTCGGGCGGCGATACGACGGGGCGTCCGCCGGCCGCCCCGGTCACGAGCACGACGCCGCCGAGGGTGAGCGTGGCGAGTATCGCCCGGCGCTTGTTCACGGGCCGTCCTTCCTGATCAGCGATTGATCAGGAAGTTACGAACCGGGCGTTGTCACCCGCGTCCCCCCGGCGACCGGACTTCGCCGTACATCTCCGGTAGGGGGCGGATGACCCGCCGCCGCCCCGGACCGTCAGGGGCGTCGGACGGGAGGCGTCACTCGCCGGGGCGTACGAGGCCCGTCTCGTAGGCGTAGACCACGGCCTGGGTGCGGTCCCGCAGGTCCAGCTTCATGAGGATGCGGCCGACGTGCGTCTTGACCGTCTGCTCGGCGACGATGAGGCGTTCGGCGATCTCGGAGTTGGACAGGCCGCGCGCGACCAGGCCCAGCACCTCGGTCTCCCGGTCTGTGAGGCCCTCCAGGCGTTTGCGGTCGGGTCCCTTCGGGGCGCCCATCCGCGCGAACTCCGAGATCAGCCGGCGGGTGACGGTCGGCGCCAGCAACGCCTCGCCCGCCGCGACCACGCGTACCGCGTCCGAGAGCTCCTGCGCGGACGCGTCCTTGAGCAGGAATCCGCTGGCCCCGGCGCGCAGCGCCTCGTACACGTAGTCGTCCAGGTCGAAGGTGGTGAGCACCAGGATGCCGGGTGGATCCGGCTGTTCGGTGATGAGGCGGGTGGCGGCGAGGCCGTCGAGCACGGGCATGCGCACGTCCATGAGCACGACGTCGGGCCGCAGGCCGGTGGCCTTGAGCACGGCCTCCTCGCCGTTGACGGCCTCGCCGACGACTTCGATGTCCGGCTGGGCGTTCAGGAGGATGGAGAAGCCCGACCGGACCATTCCCTGGTCGTCGGCGATCAGCACGCGGATGCTCATGGGTCCTTCCTTGGGGGCGGCTACGGCCGGGCTCAGTCGGCCGGCGTCATGGGCTCCGGGTGCCCGGCCGGGTGCGTACGGTCGCCGGCGTGCAGGGGGAGCACGGCGGTCACGACGAATCCGCCGTCGGCGGTCGGCTCGGCGGTGAGGTTCCCGCCGAGCATGGCGGCGCGTTCGCGCATGCCGACGAGGCCGTGGCCGCCCCCGGCGCGCGCCACGCGGTCCGGGGCGGTCCCCGGGCCGTTGCGCACCCGGAGCCGCAGCACGTCCGGCTCGTACGCGATGTCCACGCGTACCGACGCTCCGGGCGCGTGCCGCATCGCGTTGCTCAGCGACTCCTGCAGGATCCGGTACGCCGAGAGCCCGACGCCGGCCGGCAGGATCGGCGCCTGCCCGGTCACGGACGTCTCGACGGTGAGGCCGCCGGCGCGTGCCGACGTGACGACCTCCTCCAGGCGTTCCAGGCCAGGCTGCGGTGCGGTCTGGGCCGCGGGTTCGGTCCGCAGGACGCCGAGGATCCGGCGCAGTTCGGTCAGGCCTTCCAGCGCGCTGGCACGGATGTCGGCGAAGCTCTCGGCCAGCTCCGGTGGCGGGTCGGCGACCTTGTACGGCGCGGCCTCCGCCTGGATCGCGATGACCGACATGTGGTGGGCGACGACGTCGTGCAGTTCGCGCGCGATCCGCTGCCGCTCCTGCAGCACGGCCGTCTCCGCCTCGTGCCGGGCCTCCTGCTCGGCCAGCTCCCGCCGGGTGGTCCGGCGCAGCCGGACGATGTACCCGAGGAGGATCGGAACGGCGCACAGCAGCGAGAACGCGCCGGTGCCCGGATCGATGAAGATGCATCCGACGGTGGAGATGACCATCACGCCGACGGTCACCGCACGCTCGCAGCGCACCGCCACCGAGTACAGGCACAGCAGGTAGACGATGCCCAGCCAGGGGAGGTACGGCACGCTCATGGCCGGGGCGCGGAAGACGACCGACGAGAGGATCATCGTCAGCGCGGACCATCGCCAGGCGACCAGCGGGCGGCTGCTCCGCAGCAGCAGGGGAAGGACGCCCAGGAGCGAGATCACGGTGAGGGGGAGGCCGGCGCCGTACGACCGCAGGCTCGCGTTGCCGGCGAGGACGAGGATCAGGGTGAGGAGCACCTCGGCGACGGTGGGGAGGTAGATCCCGCGGATCGTCAGCCGGCGGCGACGTCGTCCCGGCGGATCCGTCCGGCCTTGCACCACCGCGGCGAACACCGGCCGCAGGACACGCGAGAGCGTCACGGGTGGTGCATCGGCCATGCCCTGAGCGTAGGCCCTCACCGATGTCCGCCTCGTACCTCTCAGGGCGGATCCGCGGATGCTACTCAGGTACGGGGTCGTCCTCGGGAAGCGGGTAGTACTGGGGGATGGATCCGATCGAGGCGCTGAAGCGGATCGCGTTCCTGCTCGAGCGGGCGCACGAGGCGACGTACCGGGTGCGGGCGTTCCGGCGGGCCGCCGAGACGGTGGAGCGGACCTCTTCGGACGAGCTGGCCGAGCGGGCGCGGGCCGGCACGCTGGAGGCGCTGCCCGGTGTCGGCCGCGTGACCGCGCTGGTGATCGCGGAGGCGCTGCGCGGGGAGACGCCGACGTACCTGCGCCGCCTGGAGGCGACGGAGGGCACGCCGATCGACGAGGCCGCCGCCGCCCTGCGCGCGGCGCTACGCGGCGATCTGCACACGCATTCGGACTGGTCGGACGGTGGCTCGCCGATCGAGGAGATGGCCGAGGCGGCGATCGGGGTCGGCCACGACTACATCGCGCTGACCGACCACTCGCCGCGCCTCAAGGTCGCGAACGGCCTGTCGCCGGAGCGGCTGCGCGAGCAGCTGAAGGTCGTGGCCGCGGTCAATGAGCGTCTCGCGCCGTTCCGGATCCTCACCGGCATCGAGGTCGACATCCTCGACGACGGGTCGCTCGACCAGGATCCGGCGCTGCTCGCCGAACTCGACGTCGTCGTGGCCAGCGTCCATTCCAAGCTGCGCATGCCGGGACCGGACATGACCCGCCGCATGCTCGCCGCCGTGGCGAATCCCCGCGTGAACGTCCTCGGCCACTGCACCGGGCGGATCGTCCAGGGCGGCGGGCGGCGCGGGAACAAGCGGCCGGAGTCGGAGTTCGACGCCGAGCGCGTGTTCGCCGCGTGCGCCGCCCATGACGTCGCCGTGGAGATCAACAGCCGGCCGGAGCGCCTCGACCCGCCCAAGCGGCTGCTACGGCTCGCCGTCGAGCTGGGCTGCCGGTTCGCGATCGACTCCGACGCGCACGCCCCCGGTCAGCTCGACTGGCAGCCGAACGGCTGCGAGCGGGCCGCCCGCTGCGGAGTCGACCCGGACCGGATCGTCAACGCGATGACGGCGGACGACCTGCTCGCGTGGGTCAGCAGGTGACGTCCTTGCTCGTGAACCTCGCCCAGGCCAGCGAGCCGAACACCAGCGTGTAGGCCAGGAACGTCAGCAGCCCGCGGGTCAGGTGGTCGGTCACGATCGGCGCCCGCAGGAGGTCGTCGTAGCTGTACCACCAGTGCGTGAACAGGTACGGGTGCACCGACCCCAGCTGCGGCACCGCGTCGATCACCTGGCTGACCACCGGCAGGACGGCGGTCGTGGTGATCGCGGCGATCGGGCTGTCGGTGACCGTGGAGACCGCCAGGCCGATCGCGGCGAGCGTGGCGACGCCCGCGGCGATGTACAGCGCGACGAGGAGGAGCCGGACCATCCCCGCGCTCAGGGACACCGTCGATCCCGACAGCAGCGTCACCGGGCCGACGGGGAACAGCACCAGCCCCGTGATCAGCGCCGTCGCGGTGAGCGTCGCCACGGCGGCCAGGCAGAACGTCACCGTCGTCGCGTACTTGACCAGCAGCAGGCGGGTACGGCCCGCCGGCACGGCCAGCAGGTAGCGCAGCGTGCCGATACCGGCCTCGCCGGCGACCGAGTCCCCGGCCACCACCGAGATCGTCAACGGCAGGATCAGCGGCAGCACGAAGAACAGCGCCCCGACCGTCAGGAAGACGCCGTTGCCCGCCACCTGAGTGATCAGGCGCGGGCCGGCGTCGTCGCCGCGCGGCGTGCTCAGCTTCAGCGCGATCCCGACCACGATCGGAATCGCGCCGAGGAGGAGCAGCAGCGCCTGGTTGCGCCGCCGCCGGAAGACCAGCCCGAGCTCCGAGCCGAACAGCCGCAGCCCGAGCGCGGACCGTACGTGCGTCGCGGCGGCTCCCGGGCGGTCGGCCTCGGCGGGATGGGTGCCGGTCGCGGTGTTTGCCGGACGGGTGGCCCTCGCCGGTTGGGCGCCCGCCGGGTCGGTGGTCTCGGCGGGATGGGTACCCGTCGCGGTGGACGCCGCGCGGGCCCTGGCCGAAAGGGTGTTTCCCGGGTCGGTGGCTTCGCCCGGATGGGTGCCCGTCGGGGTGGCTTCGCCCGGATGGGTGCCCGTCGGGGTGGCTTCGCCCGGATGGGTGCCCGTCGCGGTGGCCGCCGGGCGGGTGGCCTCGGCCGGATGGGTGCCCTCCGCGTGGGCGGCCCCGTCCGGAGGAGCGTCCGCCGCGGTGGTCGCCCGGCCGGTGGTCTCGGCCGTCGGCGCGTCCGTCTCCCGGGCGATCGCCGCCCGGTCCGTTTCCTGCGAGATGTCAGCCGTCGACATCGAAGCCCTCCCCGGTGAGCTCGACGAACATGTCCTCCAGGCTCGGCCGTACCACCGCCAGCCCGCGTACGGCGACGCCCGCGCCGACCAGTTCGGCGCACACCCGTTCGGGCGGCAGCTCGCCGACTTCGGCGCTGATCTCGCCTCCCGAGCCGCGCACGTCGGCGAGGCCCATGCCGGTCAGCACGCCGCTCGCCGTACCGGTGTCCGGGGTCTCCACCCGGATCCGGGCGCCGGTGCCGGCCCGCAGCTCGTCGAGAGCGCCCTGCGCGACCAGCCGTCCGGTGCGCATCACCGCGACGTGCGTGCAGACCTGCTCGATCTCGGCCAGCAGGTGAGACGAGACGAACACGGTGGTGCCGTCGGCGGCGATCTCCCGGATGAGCGTGCGGACCTCGCGGGTGCCCTGCGGGTCGAGCCCGTTCGTCGGCTCGTCCAGGATCAGCAGTTCCCGGTGCCGCAGGAGCGCCGCCGCGATCCCCAGCCGCTGCTTCATGCCGAGGGAGTAGTTCTTGTAGCGCTTGCCCGCGGCCGCGGTCAGCCCGACGCGTTCGAGGGCGTCGCCGATGCGGCGGCGTGAGGTGCGAGGGTCGGCCGTACGGTCGGCGGCGTCACAGCGGCGCAGGTTCGCCTCGCCCGAGAGGTGCGGGTGGAAGGCCGGCCCCTCGATCAGCGAACCGACCTTCGGCAGCGCGGTCGCCCAGCCGTCCGGCATGGGTACGCCGAGCAGCGCGTGGCTGCCGGTCGTCGGCGAGATCAATCCGAGCAGCATCCGGATCGTCGTGGTCTTCCCGGAGCCGTTCGGGCCCAGGAAGCCGAAGACCGATCCGCGGGGGACCGTCAGGTCCAGGTCCGCCACGGCGACCTGACCACCGCGGAACCGCTTGGTCAGCCCCCGCGTGGCGATCGCGTCGTCACCGGCGGGCGGCGGGGGCGCCGACACCGGCACCCCCGCTTCGGCGGCCGCGCCCCCGGCTTCGGTGGTGGCGGTCACCGCGCCCCCGCTTTCAGTGGCCGTGGTCACTTGTGCGCTGCCGCCTGCTCGAGCACGTCGGGGGTGACGGCGCCGACGTACACGCGGCCGTCGTCGGTGAGCAGCACCGAGACCAGCTTCGTGCGCAGCAGCTTTCCGCTGCCCCAGGAGCCGCTGACCGGAGTCGCGGCCTTCTGCAGGGTGGACAGGATCCCGCTCTGGTCCTTCTTCTGCGCGCCCTGCTGGGCGTTCTGCGGCAGCGAGAGCCGCTTCACGGTGGTCCAGCCGGTGCCGATCGTCGACGTGCCGGCGGCGCGGCGGGCGGCCTCGATCTTCTTCTTCTCCGGGGCCTTCGCGTCCGAGCCCGCGGTGGCGGCGGTCTTGCGCACGACCTTCGCGCCGGCGGGAGGCGTGAACGCGAAGTTCGCCGCGGCCGGCTTGCTGAAGGTCACGGACGTGAAGCCGACCTGGAACGCCGGGCTGTTCGCGCCCCGCGCGAACACCTGCACCCGCAGCGGGACGTAGGTCTTGCCGTCCAGCGCCAGCCGGACCCGGCCGATCAGCGACCGGCCGTCCTTCGGGGTGAGGACCAACTCGTAGACGTCACGGCCGGCGACGTGCGCGGTCGGGTCGACCCGTACCTCCGTGGTCTTGCCGACCGCGGCCAGCGCCTGGTCGGCGGCCTGCTGCGGCGTCATCGGCGTCTTGGACGGAGCCGCGGCCTCGGGGTGCTTCGCCTGCTCGGTGACCTTCCGGTACGTGGCGGTGTTCTGGTCGCTCGACCACTCCCAGGTGTCCTGCCCGTTGCGGATGAAGTCGGTCTCGCTGCCGGTGCCCAGCAGCGCCAGCCGTACGTGCGTCTCGTCGCCGTACCAGACCCGCGCCGTGTTCGACCCGGACAACAGGCTCATCGGCGACGTGCTCGACGCGCCGCCCGGCAGTGCCGGGAGCCCCAGGGACGCGTTCTCGACGACCGTGCCGGACAGCGGCTGGACCTTCCCGCCTTGGTGTGCCTGCTGGACGGCGGCGATGAGCTGCGCCGCCGTCTTCGGCGGCAGCGACGGGCTGCCCTGCGCCGCGGCGATGACCGGTCCGGCGCCGGCCGCCGCGCCGACGACGGCGAGCACGCCGACCGGCACCGCCCACCGGACGGCGCGCGAACTCTTGAACGTCGATGCCATGCTGACCCCCTGCTCGTGTTCCAGTAACCGCAACAATGCCGGGCCGATCCTGTGGAGACGCTGAGAGTTCCGTACGCCTCGGGAGGGATGTCCGGTTCATCCGCGCGTACGACGCACCGGGGGGCCGAACCCCGTCATCCTGGGGCGCAGACTGTACGGAGGGAGGGCGCTCGTGCGGGTTCTCGTGGTCGAGGACGAACGGCGGATGGCCGACGCGCTGCGACGCGGTCTGCAGGCGGAAGGGTTCGCCGTCGACCTGGCGCACGACGGCGTCGACGGGCTCCACCTGGCGCGGGAGGGCGGCTACGACGCGGTCGTGCTCGACATCATGCTGCCCGGCCTGTCCGGCTACCGCGTGTGCGAACGGCTCCGTCAGGAGCAGAACTGGGTGCCGATCCTCATCCTGTCGGCCAAGGACGGGGAGTACGACCAGGCCGACGGCCTGGACCTCGGCGCGGACGACTACCTCACCAAGCCGTTCTCCTACGTCGTGCTCGCGGCGCGGCTGCGGGCCCTGCTGCGCCGCGGCCCCACCCGGCGGCCGTCGGTCCTCAGCGCCGGGGACCTTCGCCTCGACCCGGCACGGCGCCAGGTCTTCCGGGGCGACACGGAGATCGAGCTGACACCCCGGGAGTTCGCGCTGCTGGAGTACCTCATCCGGCGCCCCGACGAGGCGATTTCCAAAGGCGAGCTCCTCGAACACGTGTGGGAGGACTACGACGGCACCGACCTGAACACCGTCGAGGTCTACGTGGGCTACCTCCGCCGCAAGATCGACGCACCGTTCGGGCGATCCGCCCTGCGGACGGTACGCGGGGCGGGCTACCTGCTGGCCGGCGACGGTGGCTGACCGCACGGGTCCGGACCTCCCGGCCGAATCAGATGAGCCGACCGGCGGCGACCGGCGAGGCTCAGCGGGCGATGGTGCCTGGCGGGGCGCAGCGGGTGGCTCGGGGGCGGACGAGACTGCGACGAGCGGACCGGTGGCCGAGGGCGGCCGGAGGCATGACCGGCGGGGTGGATCAGTGGCGTCGGACGGGGCGGCGACCGGTCGTGGCCGACGGGGCGGGGCGGGGAGATCGGCGACCCGGGGTTTCCGGCGGCGGGGGCTGTGGGGCGGGTCGGCGGCGTTGGGTGGGCTGCGGGGGTGGTGGGGTAGGCGCGGGATCCGCGCGCGGCTGGCGTTGACGTCCGCCGTCGTCCTGGCGCTCACGCTCGTCGGGCTGGCGCGCCTTTTCGCCTTCGCGGTGGGCCACTCCATGATCGCCACACTGGACGACTCCGCCCGGCGCAGTGCCTCGGACGTCGTCGCCCTCATCGACGCGAACCGGCTGCCCGATCCGATCCTGACGACCGGCGGGACGATGACGATCCAGGTCGTCGACGCCACCGGCCGGATCCGCGCGGCCTCGCCGGGCGCGGACCGTCTCGTGCCGCTCCTCGACGCCCGCAGCATGGCGGCGGCGCGGCGCGACGGACGCGCGCGGTTCCTCGACGGGCGTGGGTACGGGATGCCCGACCTGCTGCGCGTCGTGGCGCTTCCGGCCCGCGACGGTCAGACGGTGATCGCCGCGACGTCGTTCGAGCAGGTCCATCACGGCCTGGAGATCGTCGCCCGTACGCTGGTCGTCGGCGTGCCGATCCTGCTGGTGCTCCTCGGCGCGGCCGGGTGGCTGGTGATCGGCGGAGCGCTGCGTCCGATCACCGAGTTGCGGCGCGGCGCGGAGGAGATCAGCGGCACGGCCCGCTCCCGCCGGCTTCCCGTGCCCGAGGCGCGGGACGAGGTGCACGACCTCGCGGTCACCCTCAACGACATGCTGCACCGGCTCGAACAGGCCGAGGCCCGCCAGCGGGCGCTGGTCTCCGACACCGCGCATGAGCTGCGCAGCCCGCTCGCCAGCATCCGGGCCCAGCTGGAGGTCGCGCTGGACCACCCGGACAGCCAGCCCTGGCCGGAGACGGCGACGGGCGTGCTCGCCGACACGCTGCGGCTCTCCCGGCTCGCCGACGACCTGCTGGTCCTCGCCCGGCTCGACGAGCACGGGGCCCGTACGGTGGCGCGCGAGCCGGTCGACCTGTCGGCGCTGGTTCGGGCGGCGGGGGAGCGTCACCCGGCCGGCCGGGTTCCCGTCACCGTGGACGCCGGTGAGCCGGTGATCGTGCAGGGTGACGGCAAGGGCCTCACGCGCCTGCTCGACAACCTCGTCGACAACGCCCTGCGGCACGCGGCCACCGGCGTACGGGTCGGCGTGTCGCGGGCCGGTGAGTGGGCGGAGCTGTCGGTGTGCGACGACGGCCCCGGAATCCCGTCGGCCGACAGGGAGCGCGTCTTCGCCCGGTTCACGCGTTTGGACGAGGGACGAAGCCGTGACGAGGGCGGCGCCGGCCTCGGTCTGGCCATCGTCCGCGAGACCGCCCGCGCCCACGGCGGCGACGCCCACCTGGAGGACGCGTCTCCCGGTCTTCGCGCCGTCGTACGCCTTCCGCCGGCGGAACCGTCGCCCGACAGGGACTGAACGCGGTGGACTGGCTGGAGGTCTGGCGGCTTCGGGTGTCCACCCCGGCCGACCGGGAACCCGGGCAGCCCTGCGCCGCAACGGCGTCCCGGCGCGCCAGCGCCGGGTCGCGTACCAGAGCCGACATTGGTCGGCAACATGCTTGAAATGTCACTATGGCAGCCTGTTTGTCCAGGAGGTGAGCGGTATGCCGCTTTTGCGGGTACGACTCAGGCTGCCCGATCGGCCGGGATCGCTCGGGACCGTCGCCCGGACGCTGGGCGCCGCGGGTGCCGACATTGTGCAGGTCGTCGTCTTGGAACGTTCCGCAGGCCGGGCGGTCGACGACATCACCGTCTCGTGGCCGCAGAACGTGTCGCTGGACGTCCTGTGGGACGCCCTGGCCACCGTGCGCGGCCTGGAGGTCGACGGCGTCTGGCGGACCAATGAGGCGCCCGGCGTGTTCTCCGACGTCGAGGTGGTCGGCCAGATGGCCGCCAACCCGCCGAACGGGGTGATCGCCCTGGTCGAGGCCGTACCGAAGATCTTCGGGGGCGACTGGGCCGTGATGCTGGGCCGGGACGGGCTGGTCGTGCACGCGAGCTGGCAGGCACCCGAGCCGCTCACGCTGCCGGTCGTCCCCGCGTCCGGGGCCCGGGCGTTCACGGGCGAGGACGGAGTCCGCTACGCGTTCATCCCGGTCGGCCGTTCCGGGCAGGCGCTGCTGCTCGCCCGCGTTGCCGCGCCGCCGTTCCACCAGACCGAGATCGAACGGCTTATCCAGCTTGCCACCGCCGCCGAGGCCGTCCTCGGCGTGGGAACGGCGGTGTGACGGACCGCCGATTACGTAACGAACCGCCGGTTACGCAACGAATCCGACTCCGTGGCACTCTGAGCAGGTGGCTGAGGAACAGCAGGAGAGCCGGCTGACCGTCGTCCTCGCGCTCGCCGCCAATCTCGGCATCGCGCTGGCCAAGACGGTCGCCGCGGTGATCACCGGGTCGGCGGCGATGGCGTCCGAGGCCGGGCACTCCTTCGCCGACACCACCAACGAGGTGCTGCTGCTCACCGCGCTGCGCCGTAGCGCGCGGCCGGCCGACCGGCGGCACCCGTTCGGGCACGGCACCGAGCGCTACATCTGGTCGCTGCTCGTCGCCGTGTGCATCTTCGGCATGGGCGCGCTGTTCGCCTTCGTGCAGGGCGCGCAGGCGCTGGCGGGCGGGGAGACCGGTGAGAAGGACGCCCTCGTCGGCTACGTCGTCCTCGCCGTGTCCGCGGTGCTCGAGAGCATCTCCTGGCGGCAGGCGTTCCGGCAGACCCGGGAGGGCGCCCGCGAGAACGGGCAGTCCCTCTTGGCGTTCCTGCGCACCACCGACGACCCGACCACCAAGTCGGTGCTGTTCGAGGACTCGGCGGCCCTGATCGGTCTCGTCCTCGCCGCCGCCGGCCTCGGCCTGCACCAGCTCACCGGATCCGCCGTCTGGGACGGCGTGGCCTCCCTGCTCATCGGCGTGGTGCTGACGCTGGCTGCCTTCCTCCTCGGCCGGACCAACCTCGACCTGCTCATCGGCCGGCAGGCCAAGCCGGCGATCCTGCGCGGCGTACGGCGCATCCTCCTGGCCGCGCCCGAGATCGAGGCGCTGGTCGACCTGATGACCATGACCGTCGGCACGGGTCAGGTGCTCGTCTGCGCCCGGCTGGACTTCCGCGACGACCTTGGCGCCGCCGACGTCGAGCGCGCGTGCGTACGCCTCAACGAGGAGCTCCAGGCCGCCCACCCGGACATCTTCGAGGTCTTCCTGGAGCCCGTGCCGCGCGACGACGCCGACCTTCGCGAGCGCGTCATCGCGCGGTACGGCCGCCCGCCGTCCTACTGGACGGCAGGCGATCAACCCGTTCAGCCGAGCTGAACGCCGAAGAACAGCGCGACGAGGGCGCCGAGTGCGCCCAGCCCGCCCCAGATCGCCAGCCCCCGCTTGGTCGTGGACCGCATGTGCAGGAACGCCGCCACGCCGGACAGCACGACGAAGGCCATCTTGACGTTGAGCGTCATCCGGTAGGCGTCGCTCGGGTGGTCGAGGGCGACGATGTTCCACACGCCGGTGAGGACGAGGACCGCGAACGCCGGCCAGGCGACCATGTTGAAACGGCGCGCCGCGACCTTGGTCACGCCCTCGTACCCGCGCAGGGCGGGCACCAGCGCGCCCAGGGTCAGCTGGCCGCCGACCCAGACCGTGGCCGCAAGAACATGCAGGAAGACACGGATCGTGTCTGTCGATACCGCGAGCAACGTCCTTCACCTCATATCTCGGGGACGCTCCGATCATTCCGGTAGGTTCCGCGGCGCCGCCACCGGGTCCGTCTCTCGGCCCGGTGAACACCGAACTTCCGAAGCCCGGAGACGGTCGTACGGCGACGTACCGGGACAATCGGGGCCATGGATTACGACGCCCTCCTGCACGAGGTTGCCGCGCAGATACGACCGCTGGTCGGCCAAGGACAGGTCAGCCGGTACATCCCGGCGCTCGCCATGGTGCAGGAGGAGCGGTTCGGGATCGCCGTCGCCGACATCGACGGGGCGATCCACGGCGTCGGAGACTGGGAGGTTCCGTTCTCCATCCAGTCCATCTCGAAGACGTTCAGTCTCGCGCTCACCCTCGCCCACGACGGCGAACACCTCTGGCGACGCGTCGGCCGGGAGCCGTCCGGGAACCCGTTCAACTCCCTGGTCCAGCTCGAACACGAGAACGGCGTGCCCCGTAATCCCTTCATCAACGCCGGTGCCCTCGTCGTGACGGACCGGCTGCAGACCCTGACCGGCGACGCCTGCGCGGCCGTCCTGGAGTTCCTCCGGGCCGAGGCCGGGAACCCGACGATCGCCCCCGACCCGGACGTCGCCGACTCCGAGGCGGCCCACGGCGACCGGAACGCCGCCCTGGCGCACTTCATGGCGAGCTACGGGAACCTCGAGAACCCCGTCCCGGTCGTTCTCGAACACTACTTCCGCCAGTGCGCCATCACGATGAGCTGCCGCGACCTCGCGCTGGCCGGCGGCTTCCTGGCGCGGCGCGGAGTGCGCGACGACGGTTCGCGGCTGCTGACCGCCAGCGAGGCGAAGCGGGTCAACGCGGTCATGCTGACGTGTGGCACGTACGACGCGGCCGGCGACTTCGCCTACCGCGTCGGCCTGCCGGGCAAGAGCGGGGTGGGCGGCGGCATCCTCGCGATCGTCCCTGGCCGCTGCGCCGTTTGCGTGTGGAGCCCCGGACTCGACGCGCACGGCAACTCGGTGGCCGGCGTCGCGGCCCTCGACCGTTTCACGACCTTGACCGGCTGGTCGGTGTTCTGACCGTACTCAGGGTCGAAGGTGGAACTTTGGCGACACCGTGTCCCAACCGGCGCGTCAGCTTGAAATGCCGGACTCGTGATCTACGGTCGGTTCGTGACCCGTACGGACCGCTTGTTCGCCCTCGTCGACGAGCTCCGCGCGGGCGCACCCCGGCCGTACACCGTCCGCGAACTCGCCCGGCGCTTCGACGTCGACGCCCCCACCATCGAGCGGGACATCGAGGAACTGCGTGAGGCCGGTGTCCCGATCAAGGCCGACCCGGCCGGTGGCGGCCATTTCTTCGACACGATCGGGACGCTGCCGCCCGTCGTGCTCTCCCCGGCCGAGGCCGTCGCGCTCGCGACGGCCGTGGGCCGCGACGGCGCGTCCCCCTTCGCCCACTCGGGCCGTACGGCCCTGCTGAAGATCGTGGCGGCCATGTCGGCGGCGGACAGCGCGGAGGACCGCCGGCTCGCCGCGAGCATTCGCGGCCTGGTGTCCGCCGACGGCACCCCGGCGGTGCCGGTCGCGGCCGTCGTCGAGGAGGCGGTCGCCACGCGCCAGGTCGTACGGCTGGTCTACGCCGGCCGCGACGGCACGGAGACGCGCCGCGAGGTCGAGCCGGTCGCGTTCGTCGCCGGCGTGCGCGACTGGCATCTGATCGGCTGGTGCCGGCTCCGCGACGCTCCGCGGATCTTCCGCGTCGGCCGCATCAGGGAGGCCGCGCTGCTGGATGAGATCGCGCCGCCCCGCGACTACTCCCAGGCGGATCCCAGGCTCGCCGACCTCATGGCAGGCGTCCTCCGGCTCGACTGACCGGCTCGCTCGCCGGGCCGCGTCCGCGGATCAGCGGGAGGTAGACCTCGTCGACGATCTCGACGAGGACGCCGTCGGGGACGCTGCCGAGTCCCTGGGTGACGTACTCGTTGCGCAGGAGTGTGAGGGCCACCGTGGCGACCCGCGGGTGAACGGCCTCGGGGGGTGCCTCACCGCGCGCCACGGCGCGACCGAGAATCGTGAGCCAGGCGGCCGAGCCGCCGTCGCTTGCCTGCTCCTGCAGCTCCGCCAGCAGTTCCGGCTCGTCGCCGACGCTCGACAGCAGGCTGCGGAGGATCTCGCCCTCGGGTGAGGACAGGTCGCAGTTGATGCGGCGGAGCAGCGTCAGCGCGTCTTCGCGCAGCGCGCCGGTGTCGGGAGGCTGCGTCCGGGCCGTGACCAGTCGGCGGTACGCGGCGACGCCGAGCGCCGCGCGGTTCGGCCAGCGGCGGTAGATGGCGTTCTTGTTGGTCCCGGCCCGCTTGGCGACGCGGTCCATGGTCAGTCCGGGATAGCCGGACTCGAGGAGTTCGTCGGCCGCCGCGCGCAGGATCGCCTCCTCCAGGACCGCCCCGCGCCGCCTCGAGCTGCCGGATGTCGCAGGGGGTGTGGGCTCGCCGGCCATGCCTTCCTCTCCATCCCGGTACCACCCGTACCTTAGCGCCCGCATCGGTCGTCCGCTAAGTTGAGTCGTAGGGTACGTTGCGTACCTTAAAGGCTCGAGCAAGGAAGGGCGCACCAATGCGGCGTTACGGCATCGGCTACGACACCGGTTTCATCAACCTCGGTATGAGCACCCGCGAATCCTTCGACCCCGACGTGGTGTGGCGTGAGATGAGCGTCATCCGCCACGACCTGCACTGCGACACCGTCCGCGTCACGGGCGGCGACCCGGAGCGGCTCGAGATCGCCGCCACCCACGCCGCCGACCTCGGCCTGGAGGTCTGGTTCTCGCCGTTCACCTGCGACCTGACCACCGGCGAACTGCTCGACCTCCTCGCCGACTGCGCCGAACGCGCCGAGCGGCTCCGCGAGCGCGGCGCCGAGGTCGTATTCGTCACCGGCGCGGAGCTCAGCCTCTTCACCAAGGGCTTCCTGCCCGGCGACGTCTGCACCGACCGGATCGAGACCCTGCTGACCGCACCGGCCGCGCAGCGGCGGGAGATGCTCGCGGCGCTCCCCGACCGCATCAACGACTTCCTCGGCACGGCGGTGGACGTCGTCCGCCGGCGGTTCGGCGGCAAGGTCACCTACGCCTCCGTCCCGCTCGAGCGCGTCGACTGGACACCGTTCGACCTCGCGTCGGTCGACCTCTATCGCACGATCGAGGTCGCCGACCGGTTCCGCGAGGGCGTCCGCGCGCTCGTCGCGGAGGGAAAGCCGGTCGCGATCACCGAGTTCGGCTGCACCGCCTACCGGGGCGCGGCGGACAGGGGCGCGCACGGCGGGGACATCGTCGAATGGGACGGCACCACCCCGGTCCGCCTCGACGGCGACTACGTCCGCGACGAGTCCGAACAGGCCGCCTGCCTGCGGGAGCTACTGGAGATCTTCGAAGCCGAAGGCGTGGACACCGCGTTGGTGTGCACGTTCGCGTCGTACCACCTGCCGCACCGGAGCGGCCCTCGACGGGACCTGGACCTGGCCTCGTACGGCGTCGTGAAGGTCTTCGACGACCGTCTGGGCCGGACCTACCCCGACCTGCCGTGGGAGCCGAAGCTCGCGTTCACCGCCCTCGCCGAGCACTACGCCGCCAGGACGGCCGGCCACGTACCGAACGCTTGGTGAAGTCCCACAGGTGCCGTTCCAAGGAGCTCGTGGCCTTACCTGGAACGTGTGTCAACTGTTCGCCGACGGATCGGGCTCCGTGTACGGCGTCTCCGTCCCTCCATCCGGAAGGATCTGCCACGTCTCCCAGCGCCGCCGGTCCGGGTCGAGACGCGCGAAGAGCAGCGCGATGTTGTCCGTCTCGACCAGGCGTGTCCTCGCCGTCTCCTGGAGAACGTGGAGCGCCGCCACGTCGGTGCGGAGCGCGCGGATGCGGGCGCGGGCGTTCCACCGCGCCCGCCAGGGGTGCCACAGGGTGTGGAGCAACAGCCCCGTCGCCGCCCGCTGGTACTCATCGGCGGCGCGGATCAGCTCATCGGCCGACTCTCCCAGCACGCCGCCGACGCGGCGGTCGACGATCCTGATCACTTCGCACTCGAAGACGCGTTCGTGGGAACCGGCGGCGAAGTCCATGACGCGGCGCGGGATACCGGCGGCCAGCGCGGCCACTCCGAGCCCGGCGAAGGCCTCCCGGAGCGCGAGTTCACCGTCGACGCCGCCGTCGAGCGTCGCTCGCAGGCCGAGCCCGCTCGTCAGGTGCGAGCGCCCGCCCGCCGCCCGCTCGACCGGTGCCCAGCCGAGCTCGACGTCGCGGACCCCGGCGGTGATCGCCGCGATCCTGTGCAGGCCCTCCATGACGCCGGCGCGTAGCTGCCGCCGCTCATGATGCCTGGTCAGATAGCTCGTAGCCGCCGCTCCGACGACGCCACCGACCGTGCTGTAGGTCAGCTCCGCCAGACCGGGCAACCGTTCCTCCACGATGATCTGCATCCCACGCCGAGCAGGTCACATCGTGACAGCCTCCGTCCGCCCGAGCCAGAGCACGGCCGCGGTACGCCGACGGCCGCTCTCAACGACTCGGCCGAGCCGCGCTGAAGACGACGGCGGCGACCGGCATGGCCGGATTCTGCAGGCCGAGCAACGACAGGGAGAAACCGTGCTCGGGCACCCGGCCGCCGAGCACCTCCGGCTCCACCCGAATGCCTCGTGCCGCGAGGTCGGCGGTCACCTCGGCGTAGGCGCGCCCGAGAAGCTGCACGTCCTGGAACCAGGCGGTGCCCTCGACGCCCGTGTAGCTGATCACGATCGTGGTGAGCCGGGAGGCCTCGTCGAACGTGAGGATCAGGCCGTGGTCGAAGTACCAGTCCTGCGCCACGCCCCCGTAGGGAGGCACGCTTTCCAGCGCGGGGCCCAGCAGGGCGCGAAGCTCCTGACGCGACCGCCCGAGCCGTACGGTCTCCGTGCCCTGGCCGGAGACCAGCCGGTGCTCGCTGATGGGCTCGACGTCGGGTTCGTCGGACATCCCGGGCTCGCTCACAGGGTCACCGGGGAACACCCCCACCGACCCCACCTCGCCCTCGCCGCCCTCGACCACGGCGAAGCCGGCCTCGGGCACCGCGTGCCCCACGTCGGTGTCCACCACGCGATGTCCGCGGGCCGTCAGGTCCGCCACGACGTCGTCGTACGGGCGGCCGGTCAGCGCGATACCGTCGAAGCGGACCGGTGCGTAGGAGCCCGATTCGATGAAGTGCAGCCGATCCTGATCGTCGAAGAAGACGATGAGGTCCCCCTGCACGTACTGCTCGCAGATCCCGACGTCCCAGGAAGCCTTGCGGAAGGGCCGGACCTCACCCAGGTCGTCCCCGAACCGCTCGGCGAAGCCCGCCGCGACCTCATCGCGCCGCGCGCCGAAGCGGACGTCCAGCCCGAAGCCGCTGATACCGGCGAACGGCCTGATCTCCCATCCCAGATCACTCATCCGGCCAGTAATAGCAGGCCGAAGACCGAGTTCAGGGTCGGTTCTCCACGAGGGCGGCGAAACCGTCGAGGTGGCGTGCGAGGCCGCCCGTCCAGGTCCGACACCGTTCCTGGCGAACGCTCGCCAGCAGGGGTCCGTGACCGCGCCGCCCCGCACCAGGTCCTCCCGGCGTACGACCACGGCGATCACCTGCACATGAACGACGCCGGATATCGGGCGATGGCCGACGCCGCCGACCTGAGCGGGCGGCCCTAGACCGGGTGTCCGGTGGATCTTCGTCCGGCTGTGCGAACAAGGCCCGCCGGACACCCCCCTGGCCGTACCTCCTCGACCATCCCGGCGTCCCTGCCGGCGCTCGTACGGGCCTGGCCGAACACCAACGGCGCGCCGGCCCGGCCCACGTTCGCGGACGCCGCGGCTCGGCGGGCCGCCGTCGTGGAGGCGGTCCGCCGTCTGACGGTGCCCTGACCCGCGCCGGAGGTCTCGTTCAGCCGAGGACGAGGGGGAGTTTGGCGGCGAGTTCGCCCAGCTCGGCCTCTTCCGCGTCGGTCGGGGCCCGTCGTCCGGTGCCGACCCGCAGCGCGTCCTCGTCGGTGAGCGACGCGGGGAAGGCCGTCCCGGCGATCTTTTCCAGCATCTCGCGGGACCGGGCGAGCCCTTCCGCGGGCGGTCCGGCCGCGTCCGGGAGGTGCGCGACCAGGTCGAGGTGGTGCAGCGTCCATTCCAGGACGTAGGCGGACAGGTAGTCGCCCGCGGTGAGGACCTCGCCCTGGGTGCCGACGCGGAGGCCGGGGTCGGCGAGCTCGGCTGCACGGCCGGCGGCGGAGCCGACGTCGTCGAGGTGGAACTTGAGCAGCCGGGGCTCTTCGTACGCGGCGGCCAGCCGGACGGTCAGCGCGTCGAGCGGGTCATCGCCGGTCGGCGGCGTATCGGCGACGTGCCAGTAGGTGATCGCGTCGCGGGTCGGTTCCGTCTCGGCGGGGGTCACGAGAGTGATCAGGACGTCCTGGGCGTCGATGACCAGATGGCACACCAGGTCCCGTACGAGCCAGCCCGTGCAGCCGGACGGCCGTACGAAATCCTCGTCGGAGAGCTCGGCGACCGCCAAACGCAACGCCGCCCACGAGCGTGAGAAGAGATCCACTCTGGCACCGTAGGGCGGTCCCGGAATGGCGGACAACCGCATTTGAACGGTGAGACCCGCCGCACAGGGCAGTGGCGGCCCGGCTCACCGCATGTGAACGGTGGGACCGGCCGCACAGGGCAGTGGCGCGGTGCCGGCGATCGTCCTCCGGGAGGCGGCGACCAACATCGTCCGGCATGCCCATGCCCGGGCCTGCTAGATCGAGACCAGACGCGACGGCGGCGTGCTGCGGCTGAGCGTGTCCAACAACGGTGCGCGGCCGACCGCCTCCCGACCGGGCGGATCCGGGCCGGCCAACCGGCGGGCGCGCAGCCGGGAGGCCGGCGGCGCGCTGGCCGTACGGCGGGAGGGCGACCGGTTCATCCTGGTCGCCGAGCTGCCCGTCGACGAGGTCCCGGCCGCCGCGTAGGGGATGGCGTAGCTGATCAACTCAGTCACAGGGAACGGCTCGTCAGTGCGGCCGCGGTCAGGGTGAGGTGCTGGGCCAGTACCTCGGCCGCGGTGTCGGCGTCGCGGGCCAGCGCCGCCTCTTCCAGCCGCCGGTGCTCGCCGACGCCGTCCCGGTCGGGGTCGTGGTGCGCCGACCAGCGGCGAGCCAGCTCGCTCGCGGTCCACATCCGGTCGAAGGTCTCCAGCAGGACGGGGTTGCCGCACCCCTCCAGCAGGGTGCGGTGGAAGACCCGGTGGGCTTCGGCCCAGGCACTGGTGTAGTGCTCGCCCTCCTCCGGAACGTACGCCGGGGTGCGGGCCAGACGGTGGTGGGCGGCTCGTACGCGGGCCTCCCAGTCGACGTCGCCGCGCTCGATGGACATGCGCAGCACGACCGGTTCGATGGTCCGGCGGGCCTCGGTGATCTCCTGCCAGCGGCGGTCGGAGAAGGTCGGGACGGCGAAGCCGCGGTTGGGCAGCCGGTCCGCGAGTCCCTCGCCGACCACCCGTACGAGCGCCTCGCGTACGACGGCCAGGCTCACGCCCTGTTCCTTGGCGAGGTCCTGCGGTTTGAGGGCGTCACCGGGGCCGTGGTCGCCGCGCATGATCGCGTCCCGCAGGTGTGCGTAGACCTGCTCGGAGAGCATCTGCTTCCCCGACGAGGCCGAGGTGTGAGCCGCCTGAGTCATGCCGCCATCATAGACGATTCGATAGATAATCGATTATCGGTGCTATGGTCGATTCAGTGGCGGGTCGTACCACCGCCCACCCCCACACGTGAAAGGACCGACGCGATGAGCGCCAACGACCCCTTCGCACGCCTCCCCGAGGCGGTCTCCTTCGCCGTTACCAGCACCACGGTCACCGACGGCGCCGCCTGGTCGTCCGAGCAGTTCTCCTCCGGCGTTCCCGGCGGGAAGGACGTCTCCCCGCAGGTGTCCTGGAGCGAGGCCCCGGAAGGCACCAAGAGTTACGCCGTCACCGTCTACGACCCCGACGCCCCCACCGGATCCGGGTTCTGGCACTGGGCGGTCGCCGACATCCCCGCCGCCGTCACCGAGCTGCCCGAGGGCGCCGGCGACGACACCGGGTCGGGCCTGCCCGAGGGTGCCTTCCAGCTGCCCAACGACGCCCGCGCGGCCCGCTTCATCGGCGCCGCCCCGCCGGCCGGGCACGGCCCGCACCGCTACTTCGTCGTGGTGCACGCGCTCGACGTCGAGTCCATCGGCGTCCCGGCCGACGCCACCCCGGCCCTCCTCGGCTTCACCATGGCCGGCCACATCCTCGGCCGCGCGGTCCTGACCGCCATCGCCGAGACCCCCGCCTGACCGACGGCAACGAGGATCGCCCTGGACCACGATCGGGGTCCAGGGCGATCCTCGCTGCGGCGGCCCGCAATGTCATCGCGACCAGGAGTGCGTCACCCTTGACTCAACCGGCTTCTAGCGAGGAATCCCGGCCCTTCAAAGCCGGGAGGAAGTGCTTCTGTTGTGCATGGCGTGTTGGCGTCACGCCGTTGAATTCATGGAGTTCAACGCCGATGTCGGCGCGTACTTGTAGTGTCACTGGCTGTGAAGTTGGTGGTGTAGGTGAAGCTGCTGCCGACGCCTGAGCAGGCGACGGCGCTGGCGGCGACCCTGCCCTTGTGCAACGCGGCGGCCAATGAGGTGTCGGCGGTCGCGTTCGAGAAGGGCGTGTTCGCCCGGCAGAAGCTACAGAAGCTCGTCTACGCGGATGTGAAGGCGCGGGGGTTGTCGGCGCAGCCGGCTTTGCATGTGATCCGTAAGGTCGCCGACGCCTACACCACGCTGCACGCCCAGATCGAGGCGGGCCTGCTGGGCGATGAGAATTCGCCCCGGCGCCGCAAAGCAGCCTCCAAGCCCGTCACCTTCCGGGCGGATGCGGCCCAGGCTTTCGATGACCGGTGTTTGTCGTGGCAGATGGACGCCCGGACCGTCTCGATCTGGACCACTTCGGGCCGGGTTCAGGGCATCGCCTTCACCGGCGAGCCCGGGCAGCTGAAGTTCCTGGCGGACCACCGCAAAGGCGAGAGTGACCTGGTGCACCGCGACGGGGTGTGGTTCCTGATCGCGACCTGTGAGGTCGAGGAGGCCCCGCAGTTCGAGCCGGCCGATTGGATCGGAGTGGATCGGGGGATCGTGAACCTGGCCACCACCTCCGATGCCGCCCTGGCCGTTCCACCAGCTCGGTGAGTTCATCCAGTACAAGGCCCTGCGGGCCGGGGTGCCGTTCGTGGAAGTGGACCCGGCCTACACCTCCCAGCGGTGTCCCGTGCCCTGGTGCGGGAACACCATGCGGGCCAACCGGCCCGACCGGGATTCCTTCCGTTGTCGCCGGTGCGGGTTCGCTGGCCCCGCCGACGTCATCGCCGCCATGAACATCCGGAAACGGGCGTGTGTGGCGTGGGCATTCGTCAGCATGCCCGTCCCCACCCCCAAACCCAGGGGAAAGGGAGATGCGACCCCGACACGGCAGCCAGCCGCGACGGGGAGCGCAACAAGGTGTGAACGCCCGAGCCGCAAGCCGGCCGTTCACGACCGAGGAGCTGACCGGACGGTGCGCAGTAGGCTCCACCCGTGCGGTGCTCGGTGTCACGGTTGTTCCGGCGTGCTGGGGGTGAGCAGTCCCCGGTTGAACGCCTCGGCGACCGCCGCGGCGCGGTCGCCGACCCCGAGCTTGGCGTAGATGTTCACCAGGTGGGTCTTGACGGTGGCCTCGCTGATGAGCAGTTTGGCCGCCGCGTCCCGGTTGGTGGTCCCGGTCGCGACCAGTTCCAGGATTTCGAGTTCCCGCTGGCTGAG
This sequence comes from Actinoallomurus acanthiterrae, assembly GCF_054775715.1. Classification (NCBI taxonomy): domain Bacteria; kingdom Bacillati; phylum Actinomycetota; class Actinomycetes; order Streptosporangiales; family Thermomonosporaceae; genus Actinoallomurus; species Actinoallomurus acanthiterrae. The sequence continues at coordinate 3,407,262 of NZ_BAAHCO010000001.1, forward strand.
CGGCTTGGTCACGGGCTCCCGGACCCGGCTCATCAGCCGGGTCGCCACCGACGGCGAGAGCACCGCCTGGCCGTGGGCGGCCGCGCGTACCGCTCGCAGCAGTTCGTCGCGGGGAGCGTCCTTGAGCAGGTATCCGGTGGCACCCGCCTCGATCGCCGGCAGGACGTAGCTGTCGGTGTCATAGGTGGTCAGCACGAGCACGCGCGCGGTGATGCCCCGCCGGGCCAGCTCGGTGATCGCGGTCAGGCCGTCCATGCCGGGCATCCGCAGATCCATGAGGATCACGTCAGGGGCGAGGACCTGGGCGAGCCGGATCGCCTCGGCGCCGTCGCCGGCCTCGCCGAGCACCTCGAAACCCGGGTCGCGCGCGAACATACCGCTCAACCCGTCCCTTACCACCGGGTGGTCATCCGCGATCAGCAGCCTGATCGGAGCGCCGGTCGCGTGGCTCATTCGCCGGCCTCCGCGGGCGCGACCGGGAGGCAGGCCGAGACGGCCGTGCCGACGCCCGGTTCCGATTCGACCTGGAGCGTCCCGGACAGGCTCTCGATGCGCTGCCGCATCGCGACCAGGCCGAACCCGCCACCCTGCGCGCCCGCGTCCGGACCCGGCGTGTCGTCGCCGAAGCGGTCCGGTTCGAAGCCCCTGCCGTTGTCACGCACGTCCAACGCGACCTCGTTCTCCATATAGGACAGTGTCAGCCCGACCTTGGTCGCCCGCGCGTGCTTGGCGACGTTCGCCAGCGCCTCCTGCGCCGTACGCAGCAGCGCGACATCGGCCTCCGGCGGCATCGGCCGCGCCGTACCGGTCGTGGTGACCTGGACCTCGATGCCGTGCAGCGCCGACCAGCGCCCGGCGACGCCGGCCAGTGCGTCGCTCAGCCGCGCCGCCTCCAGCGCCTCCGGACGCAGCGCGTGGACCGACCGCCGCGCCTCGGACAGGCTCTCCCTGGCCAGCCCGGTCGCCGCCTGAACATGCCGGCGCCACAGCGCCTGATCGTCGGCGAACTGCTCGGCCGCCTGCAGCTGGGTGATGATCCCGGCGAGCCCCTGCGCCAGCGTGTCGTGGATCTCGCGGGCCATCCGCTGCCGTTCGTCCGAGACCCCGGCCTCCCTCGCCTGGGTCAGCAACTGCTGCTGCAGGCCGGCGTTCTCCGCCATGCTCGCCTCGAGCCTGCGGTTCGCCTCGCTGACCTCCGCGAGGGCCTGCTCCCGCAGAACCTCGTGCTCCTCGCCTTTCTGGCCGAGCCAGGCGAGACCGCACATGGGGAGTACGTTCACGGCGAGGACGGCCAGGTAGCCGAGTGCGCCGTAGACGTTCGTCTTGGGGATGGAGGACGCCTGCGCGGTGCCCGCCACGATCGCCACCCCGCTGATCGCGGCCAGTTCCCCCGGCCAGGGCAGCACCCGGAAGGCGTAGAGGTAGCCGGCGGGCGTGAACAGCGCGAACCAGGGATCCCTGATCACCAGGATCGCCATGAGCACGATCAGCCCGCCCACGAACAGCCCCATGACCTGCGGGCGCTCCCGCCAGGCCGGATGCAGCGTGAACATCCACAGCATCCACGCCCCGGTCAGCACGCACAGCGCGAGATCGATGGCGAAGGAGTCGCCGTGGGACCGTCTGATACCCACCGTGGCACCGGTCATGATCGCCAGCAGCACGTACGGCACGACGGTCACCAGCGGAAGCAATCGCCGATTCCACTGCTCCTGCCGGGGGAGCGGCATCGGACTGCTCATGTACATCCTTCCGCTCCGATCTACTCCCAACGGAACAATTTAGCCGCGGCCAGCCCGAACACCACCGCGTACGCCGCCATGACCAGCAGTTGCTGCGCGTGCGGCCAGTGCCCCTCGGCCGTCCTCTGCAGTGCCTGGACCGCCTGGCCGAGCGGGGTGCCGTGGCTGATGTAGCGGAGGACCTTGGGCATCTTGGCGATGGGCACCCACAGGCCGGCGAAGAACATCATCGGGAAGAACAGGATCGTGCCGATCGCCTGGGCGGCCCGCCCGCTCCCGGCCGTCGCGGCGACGAACAGGCCGACCGCCAGGAGCGCGGCGGCGGTGAGCAGCGCGGCGATGACGAATCCCGCAGGCTGCTTCGGCAGGGCCACGCCGTACGCGACCCTGGCCACCACGAGGATCACGATCATCGTGACCAGGATGACGGCGAAGTTGACCGCGAGCTGGGCGGTGAGCAGCCGGACCGGGCCCGTCGGCGTCGTCTGTAGCCGGCGCAGGACGCCTTTCTCCCGATAGCCGGCCAGGACCATCGGCAGCGCGCTGAGCGCGAGGAGCGCGATCGAGAACGCGATCAGAACGGGCACGTAGATCTCGAGCGTGGTGGCGCCGCCGAAGTCCTTCTGCGGCTGCCTGAAGGAGTGGATGCTGCCGAAGATGACCAGCAGGAGCACCGGGAACCCGACGCCCCAGATGGGCCCGACCCGCTCGCGGACGAAGAGCTTCAGCTCCGTGACGGTGAGCCGCCCGAGCCCGGAACGCGACGCGGCCGCCGGCGGTGTGGCGGTGGTGGTGACAGGCATGATCATTTCTCCTGGTCCTGGCCGGGCTCGCTCCGGCTCGGGTGCTGTTCGGTCTCCGGGCGCCGTCCGGTCAGCGCGACGAAGGCGTCCTCCAGGCTGGCCTGCTCCACGCGGAGTTGCCGCGCCACGATGTTGTTGCGGGCCAGCACGGAGGTCACCGCGTTCAGCGCGTTCTCGTTGCCTGTGACCACCACGACATCGCCCCGGTGCATGACGCTGGTCACGTCCGGCAGGCTGGTCAGCAGCCGGTCGTCGAACGGCACGGACGGCCGGAAGCGGATCTGCTGTTCGGTCTGGACCCGTTCGGTCAGCCCGGCCGGGGTGTCCACCGCGACGACGCGGCCCGTGTCGATCAGCGCGATCCGGTCACACAGCCGCTCGGCCTCCTCCATGAAGTGGGTGACGAGCACGATCGTGACGCCGCGGGAGCGCACATCCTCGATCAGCTGCCAGGTGTCGCGTCTGGCCTGCGGGTCGAGGCCGGTGGTCAGCTCGTCGAGTACCGCCACCCGAGGGTTCCCGATCAGTGCCAGCGCGATCGAGAGCCGCTGCTTCTGGCCGCCGGACAGCTTCCCGTACCTGGTCGAGCTCTTGTCCGCGAGCCCGAGCGCGTCCATCAGCGCACGCCAGTCCGCCGGTGCCCGGTAGAAGGAACTGTAGAGCGCGAGCGCCTCCCCGACCTTCAACCGATTCGGCAGCTCACCGTCCTGGAGCTGCACGCCGAGCCCCTGCGTCAGCTCGGCGCGATCCCGCTGCGGGTCGAGCCCGAGCACGCTGATCTCGCCCCGGTCCGGTCTGCGCAGCCCCTCGACGCACTCCACCGTCGTGGTCTTGCCCGCGCCGTTGGGGCCGAGGATCCCGAAGATCTCCCCCTCCTGGACGGTGAAGGAGACATCGTCTACCGCCACGGTGTCCCCGTAGCGCTTGTGCAGGTTCTGCACCTCGATCACTGCTGGCATGCGGCAGCCTTTCCGGCATTCCGGTCCATCACGGGACATGTGCCTTCAGCCTCGCGAAGTCCGCCCGGAGGCGGTATCGTCCGCCCGGCGAAACCCCGCAGGTCACCGGCTGAAACACCGGATAGACCGAACGGCTGAGCCGATCCATCGATCGGTTGACCGCGAACCGTGACCGCGCCGGCCACCGCCTCCCCGCGCGCCGGCGGCCGCCCAACTCATGGCGCCCCGGGTAAAGCCCGCCCACCGCGAAAATCAGCGCCAAGACCGCCAAGGTGCACCTCAAGAAGTGCTGGCCCCGGGAATCAGCGATTGACCTCATCGCTGTCCGCCCACACCGGATCGGTCACCTCGACCGGCACGGCCTCCAGTCGCTCATCCGCCAGCACCTCGGCGACGAGCGCCGCCGTGCCGCCGAAATAGGTGGAGTCGAGGTCGACCTCCGTCGCGACACACCAGGCCCGATCGTCGGGCCAGAACAGGTTGGGTGACTGGGGAAAGAGTGACATCGCCAGTTCCCCGGCGGCGTCGAGCGGGCCCTCGAGCAGGAGATAGCTGCGTTCTGGCAGTTCCACTCGAGGGCCGTTCACGATGTCCGGCGGGAACTCCGGCGGAAGCAGATCCGGCTCCGAAGGCCCGTCCCCTTCCGCCGTGAAAGTAACGGTCGCGCGAGCGCCGGAGGTGGCCTCGTACCCGTCCCAGGCGCAGAACCAGCAGCGGTCACCCGACGTGGTGTGCCGGGCCAGGACCTCACACAGCGCAGCCAACATGGCAGGGGACAGCGTGCCCGGGTCGGGCTCCTCCTCCCAAGGCTTCGCCGCTCGCACATCCGACACGGGAGTGGCGAGCGCCCGGAACTGCACCCGCGGATGCACCATCCTGCCCGACCACGCGGTCACCTCCGCCCAGGTCACAGGGTTTCCGTCCGACGCCAGCGCAGGATGCAGAATCCGGGCGTACGCCTCGAACCCGTGCGGCACAAGAGCCCCCACGCCGGACCCGAACGGCCCGATCCCCGCAACCACCCAGTCGGCCGATGCCACATCCCCCACCGGACGCAGTCGCGAACGCCGAACCACGGTCTGCACCTCCTGTACGCCCCGGCCTGTTTACAAGCCGTCACCGGCAAGAGCACCCCACCGGCAGCGGGCCCGCCAAGCCCCGGTTAGTTCGACGACGCATTCAGTGGGCGAAGGAACCGCGCGGAGCGGGTGCAGCAGTCTTGATAGCCGATGTTCCGGTAGAAGGCATGGGCCGCACTGCGTGTGCGTGAGCTGGTGAGCTCGATGTCCTTGCAGCCCAGGCGGCGTGCTTCTGCTTCGATGAAGCTCATGAGGCGTGCGCCGATGCCATGCCCGCGGGATTGTTCGTCGACCACCAGGCACACGACTCGGCCGCGATTGCCTTCCTGTTCGAAGAATGGAATCACATGGAATGCGAGAACGCCGACCACACGTTCGTTCAGCGCTGCCACGATGACGCGGCTCCACGGGTTGTCGCGCCACCGGGTGATGCGGTGAGCGGTGTCGTCAACGGTCGAGGGATATCCCAGCTGTGTCAGAAGTGAAGCAAGCGCTGAAGCGTCGCCGTCAACGGCGTCTCTGATCAAGACATCCACGATTCTTCACCTTCTTCCAGTGCGGGGAGGTGAGTGTGACGCCCTCGGGGTAGTCGACCGCAGTAGTGGATCGGGTCCCTGAATTTGACCGCTCATTTGGGCGGGCCGCTCATCCGGTACATGGCCAGGTACGGGTCTTCGCTGAAGCCTGACCTACGGTACATTTCCAGGCCGTCTGGTGATGCGTGTAGTTCCAGTCGGGCAACGCCGCGTGTGGTGAGCCATTCGATGAGGCTGCCGAGGATTCTGCCGCCGTGGCCGCGGCGGCGGGCGCTGGGGCGTGTGCACATGAAGCCGATGTAGCCGCGGCGGCCGTCTGGGGTGGTGGGCCCGGGCAGGTGCTCGGTCAGCCAGGCCGCGCCGCACGCCGCCAGGGTGCCTCCGGGCGGGCCGATCACCCGGAAGGCCCAGTCCTCCGGCCGGGCGAGCCGCTCGCCGAACCAGGTGGCGGCCTGTCTCCTCCACGGCGCACCCTCGCCGCCGGGATCCTGGCCGAGGCTGGACAGCATCACGGCGCGCAGGTGTACGAGTTCGGTGATGTCGGCGGCTGTGGCGGCTCGCGGCTGGTTGCCTGCTGCGATGCCACCGCTTGTCACGGGCGCCACTGGTTACTGTCGGTATCCGGCGAAGAAGCGGTCGATGCGGGCGATGGCCGGAAACGCCGACGCGACGAGGACGCCGGCGCTCGGGTGCGGCGGGCCGCTGTTCGTGCTGCTTCGCTGTAGGTCATGCCTTCCAGTCAAGACAGCGTGGTGTTGCCGGCATGTATGTGGTTTTCGATACGCCGACGATATGTCACCGACCGGTAGAGCGGGTGCCGGAGGCACGCGTGCTTGACGCTGCGCTTCGCACCGCGCGGAGAAGACCGAGAGAGGTACGGCCCACCCGCTGCGGGCGCCAGGAGCCGGCGATGCGCGTCGTCGAGGGAGGCCGTCGACGTCCCGGCCCGCTCCGCGACGAACCACCGGCGGGCGACCGCGGGGACGCGGCCGCCACCGAGCCCGTGCGACCGCAGCGTCTCGCCGCTACCACGCTATCCCGCGCTGCGCGGCGACAGGCGCCGTGTGATCCGGTCGAACAGGTCCGTCAGGGGCTCGCCGACGTCCCGGCCGAACTCGGTCAGCCCGTAGGTGACCTGGGGCGGCGTCGTCGGCTCGACCTCCCGCCAGACCAGGCCGTCCTGGACCAGCGCACGCAGGGTCTGGGCGAGCATCTTCTCGCTGATGCCCTGGATGCTCTCGCGCAGCTCGTAGAACCGGAGGGCGTTGCTCCGCAAGGAGATCAGCACCCAGACGCCCCACCTGCTGGTCACGTGGTCGACCACATCGCGCGCGGGGCAGTCGGTGTGAAACACGTCATACCGCTCCCGTGCCTCGGCCTGTCCACGCTGCACGCCTCCCGCCATGTCATGAGCTTACCTCGAGGTATGTCCTTACCAAAAGTTAGCCCGTGCTCCTAGCGTGAAGGCCACAGAGGAAATCCGACAAGGAGCTGATCATGATCGTGGTGACCGGGGCTACCGGGAATATCGGCCGGCCGTTGACGCGGGCGCTGGCCGAGGCGGGCCGGCAGGTGACGGCGGTGTCACGGCACACGGCGGCGGTGCCGAACGGCGTCCGCCACGTGGTGGCCGACCTGGCCGAGCCGGCCTCAAGCCCGCGCTGGCCGGGGCGAAGGCGCTGTTCCTGCTGTTGTCCGGCGACCTGCACGCCACTGGAGCCGGCCCTGCCGACATCATCGGCGAAGCCGCGGTCGGCGGGGTCCGCCGGGTCGTCCTGCTCTCCACGCAGGGCGTGGTGACCAGGCCCTTCGGCCCAACGCGGATCGCGATGCGTGCGCTGGAGGATGTGCTGCGGGAGTCCGGCCTGGAGTGGGCCATCCTGCGGCCGGGCGGCTTCGCCTCCAACGCCCTGTGGTGGGCCGAGTCCGTCCGCGCGCAACAGGTCGTCGCCGCGCCCTTCGGCGACGTCGGGGTGCCGATCATCGACCCGGCGGACATCGCCGCGGTCGCGGCGGCCTGCCTGCTGGACGACCGGCACGCCGGCGGCGTGTACGAGCTGACCGGCCCAGAGGTGATCACTCCACGCCAACAGGCGGAGGCCATCGCCGCCGCGCTGGGCTCGCCAGTGAGGTTTCACGAGCTCACGCGCGACGAGGCCAAGGCCGCCATGACCCAGAGCATGCCCGGCGGAGCTCGCCGACGACACTCTGGACATCCTCGGTTCCCCGAGCCCGGCCGAGCTGCGCGTCAGCCCGGACGTCCAGCGGGTCCTCGGCCGCGCCCCGCGCCCGTTCGCCGACTGGGCCGCCCGCAATGTCGCCGCGTTCCGCTGAGACTGGTCAGCGCCGCCGGAACGTCACTCTTAGGTCGTTACCGGCTCGCTGCTCGGAGGGACGCGCTCCAGCCCCGTATCCAAACCGAAGGTGCAGACACCCGTGTCCATCCCCCACGGTCAAGTTCCGTCCGGGACGAAAGCGCGGCGCTCAGGACAGGCAGCAGTGCCCGGTGGCCGTCGAAGCCCGGAGGACGGCACCCAGATGGCCCGCTGGGACGCGACCACCGCCGAGCCCGTGCGGCATCAACACATCATCCAGGTCCACACGGCCAGGGCGCTGCGGCCGGGGGAGTAGAGCAGTAAGCGCAGATCTGTACGTGGCCGCACCGAGCACCGACCACCGCCCGGGCGTGGGCCAGGCCGTACGAGGGATGAACCGCGTGCGGAGAGCTTGACCGGGCATGCCGACACATGCCCGGGAGCCCGCAAGATCATTCCACCCCGCCTGACACCGGGCCGACAACAGCAACCACCGATCGCGGGGGTCCGGGGGGCTCGGCCCCCCGGGCGGAATCGCGGGCCGAGGCGAAGCCGAGCAAAGCTCGACGAGCAGGCGAAGCCGCCTCGTGGGCACAGCTGGATTCGAACCAGCGACTCCTGGTTTGTAAGACCAGTGCTCTAACCACTGAGCTATGCGCCCGCTGCCGGGGCGAACCCGGCGACCGGCCACAGCCTACCGGGATCTTCCCCCTACCTGCGATTCGAAATCAGGTCACGGGCCGCCAGGCGCCGAAGATGTCGCCGGCGCCGCGCGAGGAGACGTACAGGCGGCCGTCCTCGGCGAGGGCGAGGGCGAACACCTGGCCGGTGCCGTCCGTCGCGACCATGGGGACGCCGATCGTGGGGAGTGGGAGGGCGGGCGGGGGGACGCGGCTGCCGGTGGGGACCGGGGCCTCGCCGACCTTGTGGAAGACCGCGCGCAGTGGGGTCGCGGGGTCGCTCCACCTGTGGCCGGTCTCCTTGACCTGGCGGATCGCCGTCGAACCGCCGACCTCGTACACGAGGGTCGGGTTGCCGCCGGCGTCGCGGGTCGCGGTGACGGGGCCGCCCGGCCGTACGCCGGGGACCGCGCCGGCGTACACGAAGGTGCATCCGCGGCCCTGTCGCCACTGGAGCAACTGGGTACGGGTCGGGGCGAAGAGCTCGATTCCGGCGTTGCCGCCGACGGCGTCCATCCCGTCCTGGACGTCCCGGCCGGGCGGGATCGTCCGGGCCCGCTTACGCGCGGGCGCGATCGGTCCGCCGGATGGGGCGGTGGTCGTGGGTGCCGGTGAGACAGGGCTGTTCGTGACCGGGCCCGGCCGGGGCGGGGTCGGCGACGGCGTGCCGCCGGTCGGCGGGCTGGTGGTCGTACCGTGCAGTGGCAGCGACGGTAGGAGGTGCCGGGGACGGCGGGACGGTGAGGCGCTCGGGGTCGTGGAGGGCGACGGGGAGCCGCTGCTCGGCCGGGTGGTCGGGGCCGTCGTACGAGGCGTGGGGGAGGAGGGCGCCACGGCGCGGCTCCGGAGGGCCTTGGCGGCCGGGCCGTGCAGTTCCTGCCAGGACGGCGTCCAGGATCCGTTCGATGCCTGGCACTTCACGCTGACGCCGCCTTTGGCGTTGCGGACGAACACGGCCGCGCCGCCGTTCTTGCCGGACACGGCGACGGGGGTGCCGGTCGCGGCGCCCAGGGAGGTCCAGCTCGCCGTCCACCGGCCGCCGGCGTACCGGGGCCGTGCGGCGACGAGCGAGCCGCCCTTGCGGGCGAAGACCTGGCCGTCGGCGGTGGCGAGCGACGGGTCGAGGTCGCTGCCGCCGAGGGACGCGGGACCGGCCCACCCGGCGGGGGTCTGCCACCACGTGTAGAGGCGGCCGGACAGGACGGCGAAGGACTGGAGGGGGCCGTTGCCCGCGCGGGTCGTCCAGGAGGCTCCGCGCGGCCAGCGGTAGCGCATGCGCTCCTGCCACGAGGCGAAGTTCTGGGCCTCGGGGTTGATCCGGTAGTCGTGCGCCCGGTAGTCGGCGAAGTAGCGCTCTTTGGCCGTACGGTCGGGCTTGTTGAGGTTCACCGGGGTGTCGGTGAGGTTGTAGTCGCGGTAGTCGACCTGGACGAGGGGCCGCCCGTAGGAGTGCACCGCCTCGGTGGCGAACTCGGCCGCCGCGACGTGGTCGGTGTGGTCGGCGGTGTACCGCCGGTCGGGGGCCGGGTCCTGCGTCCGTACCACCGTGGGGCGGTACCGCTGGAACAGCGTGACCAGGGCGCGGACGACGTCGGCGTGGGTGTAGCAGTGGGCGTACGGCGAGTGCTTCGGTGTCACGGTCGCCGCGCACTTGGTCGAGCCGTGGTCCGCTTCCAGCTGTGCGGTCGCCCGTCTGCCGATGCGGGGACGGGGGTCGCGGCCGTCGGGCAGGCTGAGGAACGCCAGATGGATGTCGGGGCGCGCGGTGAGCGTGTGCACCTCGACCTTCGCCCGGCCGGAGCGTACGGTCTCCACCCGCCAGCCGTCCTGGACCCCGGCCATGGCGGCGTACGCCGCGTGCAGTCCCTGGCGGCGCTGCGCCACGTACGCGTGGGGGTCGTGATGGTCCTTGATCCCGGCGTGTCCCTCGCCGGCGGTCAGCACGACCGTCGTGACGCCTTCGCCGCGCCGGATGTCCTGCGCCAGGTCCGGGGACATGAACAGAAGGTCGTCATCCGGGTGGGCGACGACCTGAACGAACCCGGTCCGCGCCGCGAGTGTCTGCTCCTGCGCGGCCCGTACCGGACTCGCGATTCCGAGAAGACCGACACATGTCGCCGCCGCGGCCAGACCCGCGATCGCCCGCGCAGGGCTACCCGCCACGCTCGCTCCCCCTCACTCCTGCGGTCGTCCGCCGCAGGAGCGAGAGGATCATGCCATACGTTAGGTTGAATTTTAGTTAAATGTCGGTTATCTCCGGCTGGCCTGGTTTGGGAACCCGGCGCAGGACGCGGCTGAGTGCCGCGGCGACCTCCTCGGACAACCCCGGGGCGCCGGCAGACACGCGTGTCTCGGGCGCGCGCTCGGCGGCCCGAATCTGCCCGCAGGTACGGCACTCGACCTCGCCGAGACGGCACACCAGGGTCGTCGACCCGCACGCCGTACAGTGATCGAGCTCACCGGCCCAGTTTCGGCCGTTCTGGCAGTCGGGGCAGATCAGAACCTGCCGGTCCTCGCGCACCCCGCGTCGCCAGGGGCTCGGGCCGTGGTCCGGGTCCGTCTGCCGGGCCCCGCAGCGGTAGCAGGGCATGGCGCCTCCGGTGGGATCCGGGACCGGGCCCGTACGGGCCCGGCCACAGGAGGTCAGGAGATGTCGGCGAGCGCCTTTCGGTACTCGTCGAGGTCACGGGCGTCGGGGATGGCGTTCTCCACCTTCCACCGCACGGCACCGGTCTTGTCGATGATGTAGGTGCCGCGCGTCGCGACGCCCCTGGTCTCGTCGAAGATCCCGTAGGTCTTCGCCACCTCGCCGTGCGGCCAGAAGTCCGACAGCAGGGGGAACTCGTAGTTCTCCTGGTCGGCCCAGGCCCGGTGCGCGAACACCGAGTCGACCGACACGGCGAGAACCTGCACGTCGTCCCCGCCCAGAGTGGGCAACTGGTCGCGGATGGCGCACAGCTCGCCCGTGCACACGCCGCTGAACGCCAGCGGGTAGAAGACGAGAACAACGGTCTTCTTCCCCTGGAAGTCCGACAGCCTGACCGGAGTGCCGTGCTGGTCGGTCAGCTCGAAGTCCGGTGCGGTGTCGCCGACCTCAACGGCCATGTCGTGAACCTTTCCTCGCCGAGTCTGTGGCCGGACGCCAGTGTGCCACTGCACGCCACGGCGCATCACGGGACACCCGACGTATGAAACGCCTCACACGTCGGTCAGCCCTCTCCGCGCACGGTCCGCTCCTCGGCGGTAAAGGTCAACGCCGCGCCTTGGGTGACACCAGACGCGTGCCCGACCACTCCTGGGCCGCGCTGATGCTCTTGGTCTGCGACAGTCCGGCCGTCTGTGCGGCCTCGAGGATGTCGCTCGGCTCGACGTGGCCTTCGCGCCCCGCCTTCGGCGTGAGCAGCCAGATGTGGCCGCCGTCCGCCAGTGTGGTCAGTGCGTCGGACAAGGCGTCGAACAGATCGCCGTCGTCCTCGCGCCACCACAGCAGCACGACGTCGACGACGTCGCCGTAATCCTCGTCGACCAGCTCGTTAGCCGAGACCGATTCGATGGAGCTGCGCAGCTCCTCGTCGATGTCGTCGTCGTAGCCGATCTCCTGCACCACCTGGTTCGGCTTGATGCCGAGCCGTTCGGCCAGGCTGCTCTGCGCCTGACCCGCGGTCGCGCTCACGAACGTCCTCCCTGTGTTGTGGGCCGCGATTATCAAACATGCCCATGTTCTTTACCAGCCGACCCTCCGGGTGCGGCATTGCCGGACAGTTCACACGGCGGACCACCCCATGCGCAAGTGTCTGACCCGCAAGTGAGCGAACACGGCCACTTCTCTCAACCACCGCTGATGAAGCTGAGTCGCACCTTGCGTACGACATTGTCCACGTTGAGGTCGACCACAGCCACCGATTGCCAGGTGCCCAGCGCCGGTTTCCCGTCGATCACCGGGATCGTGGCGTAGGGCGCGACGAACGCCGGCATCACGTGAGAACGACCGTGCCCGCGAGATCCGTGCGCGTGGACCCACCGATCGTCCGCGGGCAGCAATTCGCGGAGCGCGGACAGGAGATCTTCGTCGCTGCCCGACCCCAGCTCTACCAGCGCGATGCCGGCGGTCGCGTGCGGAACGAAGAGACTCAGCAATCCGTCGGACGCCCCGATGTCGCGCAGGAATCTGAGGCATTCGCCGGTGATGTCGTGCACGGCCTCCTTGCTCCCGGTGGCCACGCTTATCACTTCTGTGTTCATACGCACATGTCTACTCGTCCGGCTCGATCACGGCATCCGGCCCGGGGTACACCAAACCAGTGTGCCCATCGTCGAAACGGACGAGATAGGGCGGCTCGCCGGCGGCGCCGCGCACCTCAATGATCTTTCCGGTCCGGTCCGCCTGTCCAACGGTGTTGCCGTGGACGTGCAACCGGTCGCCTACGGCCGCGTGCATCGTCGTTTCACCTCCCGACGGCGGGTATCCCCTGTGCGGTGGCTCTCCACACAGCCTCGTACGCCTCGAGGTTGATGGGAAGCCATATCGGGACGGTTACCCGACGGTAGAGATGCGTTAACGGTCCCGACGTACGACGATGGTCAGGACAGCAACGATCCATCACCTGACCTGGGTGGGCACGAAGCGAAGGGGACCCCGTGGCTTCCGGACGCCAGCGCTTTTCCATCATCAGCGACGGCCTCCCCAGTCAGCTTCCGGACATCGACCCCGATGAGACCCGGGAGTGGCTGGAGTCGCTCGACACGGTGATCAAGACCGAGGGCCGCTCGCGCGCCCGCTACCTCATGCTGAGGCTGCTGGAGCGGGCCCGAGAGCAGCAGGTCGGCGTGCCCGGCCTGCGCAGCACGGATTACATCAACACGATCTCGCCAGAGCGCGAGCCCTGGTTCCCCGGTGACGAGTACGTCGAGCGGCGCATCCGCGCCTACATCCGCTGGAACGCCGCGATCATGGTGTCGCGGGCGAACCGCCCGGAGCTGTCGGTCGGCGGCCATATCGCCACGTACGCCTCCGCAGCGTCCCTGTACGAGGTCGGGTTCAACCACTTCTTCCGCGGCAAGGACCACGGCGAGTCCGGCGACCAGGTCTTCATCCAGGGCCACGCGGCGCCGGGCATCTACGCCCGCGCGTTCCTCGAGGGCCGGCTGCCCGAGGACAAGCTCGACGGATTCCGCCAGGAGATCTCCCACCCGGGCGGCGGCCTCTCCTCGTACCCGCACCCGCGGCTGATGCCGGACTTCTGGGAGTTCCCCACGGTGTCCATGGGCCTCACCGCGATCAACTCGATCTACCAGGCCCGGTTCAACCGCTACCTCTACAACCGGAAGATCAAGGACACCTCGCGGTCGCACGTGTGGGCGTTCCTGGGCGACGGCGAGATGGGCGAGCCGGAGTCGCTCGGCGCCATCGGCCTGGCCGCCCGCGAGGAGCTCGACAACCTCACCTTCGTCATCAACTGCAACCTCCAGCAGCTCGACGGGCCGGTCCGCGGCAACGGCAAGATCATCCAGGAGCTGGAGTCGTTCTTCCGCGGCGCCGGATGGAACGTCATCAAGGTCATCTGGGGCCGCGACTGGGACCCGCTGCTGGCCCAGGACGTCGACGGCGTGCTCGTCAACCAGATGAACACCACGCCGGACGGGCAGTTCCAGACCTACACCGTCGAGACCGGCGAGTACATCCGCGAGCACTTCTTCGGCGACGACCCTCGGCTGCGCAAGATGGTCGAGCACATGTCCGACGACGACATCCGCAAGCTGTCGCGCGGCGGTCACGACTACCGCAAGGTGTACGCCGCGTTCAAGTCGGCGCGTGAGCACGTCGGGCAGCCGACGGTCATCCTGACCCACACCATCAAGGGCTGGACGCTCGGGCCGGACTTCGAGGCCCGCAACGCCACCCACCAGATGAAGAAGCTCACCAAGGCCGAGCTCAAGGAGTTCCGCGACCGGCTCTACCTTGACATCCCCGACTCGGCGCTCGAGGCGGACCTGCCGCCGTACTACCACCCGGGCGAGGACTCCGAGGAGATCCAGTACATGCGCGAGCGGCGCATGGCCCTCGGCGGCTACCTGCCCAAGCGTGTCGTACGGGCCAAGGCCCTCAAGCTGCCCGGCGACCCGGTGTACGCCGAGCTGAAGAAGGGCTCCGGCAAGCAGAACGTCGCGACGACGATGGCGTTCGTCCGGCTGCTCAAGGACCTGATCAAGGACGAGAACATCGGTGCCCGGTTCGTGCCGATCGCCCCGGACGAGTACCGCACGTTCGGCATGGACTCGCTCTTCCCCTCCGCGAAGATCTACTCCCCGTACGGGCAGACGTACGAGGCGGTCGACCGCAAGCTGCTGCTCTCCTACAAGGAGTCCGAGCAGGGCCAGATGCTGCACGAGGGCATCAGCGAGGCGGGCGCCGTCGGCTCGGCGATCGCCGCGGGCACGGCGTACGCCACGCACGGCGAGCACATGATCCCCGTCTACATCTTCTACTCGATGTTCGGGTTCCAGCGGACCGGCGACAGCATCTGGGCGATGGCCGACCAGATGACCCGCGGCTTCCTGCTCGGCGCGACCGCGGGCCGTACGACCCTGACCGGCGAGGGCCTGCAGCACAACGACGGCCACTCGCCGCTGCTCGCCGCCACGAACCCTGCGTGCGTCTACTACGACCCGGCGTGGGCGTTCGAGCTGTCGCACATCATCAAGGACGCGCTGCGGCGCATGTACGGCTCCAGCGAGGCGCACCCGAACGGCGAGGACGTCTTCTACTACCTCACCGTCTACAACGAGCCGTACCAGCAGCCCGCCGAGCCGGCCGACCTCGACGTCGGCGGCCTGCTCAAGGGTCTCTACCGCTACGCCGAGGCCCCGCAGGTCGAGGGCGAGGCGCCGGGCGCGCAGATCCTCGCCTCCGGCGTCGGGGTCCGGTGGGCCCTGGAGGCTCAGCGGATGCTCGCCGAGGAGTGGGGCGTGGCCGCCGACGTCTGGTCCGCCACGTCCTGGACGGAGCTGCGCCGCGAGGCCATCGCCTGCGACGAGTGGAACCTCCTCCACCCCGACGGCGAGCAGCGCGTCCCGTACCTCACCCGCACCCTGGACGGGCAGCCCGGCCCGGTCGTCGCCGTCAGCGACTTCATGCGGGGGGTTCCCGACCAGATCGCGCCGTGGGTCCCGGGCGACTGGTCCTCGCTCGGCACCGACGGCTTCGGGTTCTCCGACACCCGGGCCGCCGCCCGCCGCTTCTTCCACGTCGACGCCGCGTCCATCACCCTCGCGGTGCTGACCCGGCTCGCCCGGCGCGGTGAGATCAAGCAGGAGGTCCTGCAGAAGGCGATCGAGCGCTACCAGCTCGGAGAGGGCGCCGAGGTCGTCGTCGGCGCCGACGCCACCCCGCCGGAGAGCTCGACCGACACCATGAGCGTCGGCTGAGACACCGGACACGAAGACGGCCGGGACCGCCCCTGACAGGGCGTCCCGGCCGTCGGCGTTCGGGCCGCCTACCAGAACTCATCGCCGCCATCGCAGGGGGCGATGCCGTGCGAATCGTCTCCGGCGTGTGGGTCCGGATCGGGCCCGAGAATCATGGCGAGGTGATCGAGGATCGTCTGGAGCACAGGCATCCGCCTTCCAGCGTGCCCGTGGCCGGCGGCACCGCGGGCCGTGACGGGGGACGGGGCGGAGGCCCGGCTCGGCGGCCGAGCCTCCGCAGCCGATCAAGAGGCGCTGGGCACGTGCGGTTTCTCGTTCGTCCAGCCGACCTCGTAGTAGAGAGTCGACGACATCTTGCCGCCCACCGATTCCGTGGTCTCCTGCAGGACGAACGCGGTCTTCGGATCGATGATCAGGTGGAAAGAGCCGATCGAGACCGCCTGCCCCACACGTCCCCGGGCGTCCTTGGCCCGGCCGCCGGTCGTCACCCCGGGCCGCTGCGCGAGCGCTCGGAAGGCGGCCGCCCGCACCTTCGGAGCGACGGGGACCGCGTACAGCAGCGAGCCCAGCGTGCTGGTGACCGAATCCTCCACGTCCTTCTTCCGCCAGCTGGCATTGAGCCCACGGGAGAACGTTCGCGTCCAGGCCGTGAGCCGTCCCGGGTCGGCCGGCAGCCGCTGCAGCCGGTCGAAGGACAGCATGCGGTCGTCCAGCTCGAAGGACGCGCCGTTCTTGTACTTCTGCTTGCTCAACCCCAGCCCCCGGCCGTCCAGCGAGGCGGTGCCCATGTACCACCAGCCGTCCTTGGCGGCCCAGGTCTCCAGCACATTCCCCACCGGCTGCGCCCTGACGGTAATGGTGTGAATCCGCCGGACGTGCCAGTACTCTCCGGTCGTCGCCGGTGCGGTCTCAGCAGCCGAGGCCGCGGCCAGCAGTACCTGTCGGCCGGAGAGCTGCTGAGACGCTCCGGGCGGGGCCGGGTGACGCGGGTGCGTCGACGGAGACGCCGTGACCGTGAGAGCGACCGCAGCGGCCGCTCCGGCGGCGACCAGCCCGAGGCCGGGAAGCGCCCAGCGGATCCGGCGGCGCCGCGCAGACCGGCCGCTCTTCACCTCTCCCCGTCGGCCGCCGGCTCCTGGCCGATCGACTCGACCGGCCGGGGCCTGC
Organism: Actinoallomurus acanthiterrae; assembly: GCF_054775715.1. Taxonomy (NCBI): domain Bacteria; kingdom Bacillati; phylum Actinomycetota; class Actinomycetes; order Streptosporangiales; family Thermomonosporaceae; genus Actinoallomurus; species Actinoallomurus acanthiterrae. Next base: position 3,423,968 of record NZ_BAAHCO010000001.1, read on the forward strand.
CGACGGCCGGCGCCTGGGCGATCAGCTCGTCCAGGCGCTGCCGGCCCATCGCCGTCACCGTCGGCGACGGACCGGCCTCGTCGAGCAGCTCGGTGACCCTTCGAATGTCATCCATGGGACTCTTCCTCCGAAGACGTGGGATCGGTCCCGCCCAGTGCCTCCCGCAGCTTCTTTCGAACCCTGCTCAGCCGCGATCCGACCGTTCCCGAGGGGATCTCCAGCGCCTCCGCGACCTCTTCGTAGCCGAGGCCGCCCAGCGCGACGAGGAGCAGCGCGTCGCGGTCGCCCTCCGGCAGCGCCGCGAGAGCGCCGGCGAGCCGGGGCCGCATGCCCTCCGCGGTGACCCGGGCGGCGACGCGATCTTCGTGGCCCCCGTTCGGGAGGTCACCGCCCATACGGGCCAGCGCCGCGTAGCGGCGGCTCTCGTCGCGCCGGTACTGCCCGACCAGGTTGGTCGCGATGCCGAACAGCCAGGGGCGTACGGCACCGCGCGCCGGGTCGAAGCGGTCGCGCTTGCGGAACGCGGCGAGGAACGTCTCCGCCGCGACGTCGTCGGCGACGTCACGACCGAGCCGTCCGGCCACGTACCGGTAGATCTCCGGGAAGTACCTGTCGTAGATCACTCTGAACCGATCGGGTTCATGCCACGATCGCTCGATCACCGCGGCGTCGTCCCCGTTCGAGTGGACGACGCCGGGGGGAGCGGTCATCGGTGGCTCCTTGTCATGTCCGGCCTTTCCGAGGCGTTCGGCGGTCACCGGTACTCAGTCGCACGCCGGAATCTTCTTCACGGGTCCGGTCGAGTCCGCCGTCGGGGAGTTGCGGCCACGTGGGAACAGAGGTTGTGAATTTGTGTAAACGGTCCATGGCTTCCTCGGCGTCGACCAGCGGGGTTACGGTCGCGAGTACCTGGAGATACGGATGACCCGTCAAGGATCCATCGTGATCCCGTCTCTTCACATCGCCCGAGTCCGCGCCTCCAGGCCGCCAAGTGGGAAGAGAAGGGCCCGGTACGCCGCCGCTGCCGGGCCCTTCGCAATGTCCGGGCACCAACCTCGCCGTTGCGTTCCACAGAAGGGACGAAGCGGGATACGGTCTTCGAGCTGACAGTAGAGATCATCCCGATTACGGATCGCAGGGGGGATGAGCGTGTCCGGCCCGACGGACGACAACGTGCCCGAGTCGAATGCCGCATTGCCGTCCGGCGACGACGCGTCCGATTCCGCCGCTTCGCCCGGCGCGACCCGGTCTTCCGAGCCGGCTCCGCCTTCGGGCACGGAGCCGACTTCCGAGCCGGTCCGGCCCTCCGATACGGCCTCACCTTCCGAGGCGGACGCGAACACCGTCCCAGCGCCGGCCGATTCCCAAACGGAGGGCGACCCGGACGGAAACACCCCTGAGCCTCCTCCGCGGGCCTCGCAGGAGGAGACGCCTGAGGCGGGTCCCGCGGAGCCGGGAGCGCCGGGGCGGTCTGCGGCGCCCGGAGCGCTGCGGCGGTCTGCGGGGCCGGGAGCGCCGCGGGGGTCTGCGGAGCGGGGAGCGCCGCGGGGATCCGCGGAGCGGGGGGTGCCGCGGGGATCCACGGAGAACGGTCCACAGTCGGCGGAGGACGGTCGACGGCCGGGGGAGAACGCTCCACGGCCGGGGGAGGACGGTCCACAGTCGGCGGAGGACGGTCGACGGCCGGGGGAGAACGCTCCACAGCCGGCGGAGAACGGTCCACGGCCAGGGGAGGGCCCGTCCGTGCCGCCCGTCGGGGACGATGAGGTGACGCGGCCCTGCGCCTACTGCGGACGCCCGATCCCCCAGCCGGGTGAGGACGGGCCCGTCGTGCGCTACTGCCTCGACAACGACGGCGCCTGCGCCCGCGCGGCGGCCGACCGGCGCCGCCGCGACCAGGACTCCCCGGGCCTCTCCGGACAGGTCGCGCGGACCTGGGACATGGTCGAACGGCTCGAGGACGTCGCCGAGCTCCTGGCGATGTCCCTGACGGCGGACCTGAGCGTCGCGGGGGTCGAGCGGCGGATCGCGGAGGCCAGTGCGGAGGCGGCCGCGGGCATCGCCGCGGCGCAGCGCGACCGGGAGGCGGCCCGGCTGGAGGCCGAACACGTGCTCGCCCAGCTCGGCGACGTACGGCACCGCGCCGAGCGGGCCGAGGCCCGCGCCGCCGAGCTCACCGCGCAGCTGGAGACCGCCCACACCGAACGGGAAGCCGCACGAGACCTCGGCACGCAGGCGACACGGACGGCCGAGGCGGCGACCGAGGCGATCACGGCCGTACGCGAGGAGCGCGACCGTCTCACCGGGCGGTTGGCGGAGGTGACCTCCGCGCTGGACCTGGCCCGCGACGAGATCGCGCGATACCGGGGCGAGCTCGCCGAGGCCAAGGAGTTCCAGAAGCGGTCCATCGCGATCGAGGAGATGCGCTCCCGGCTCCGCGCCGCCGAGTCCGAACTGGACAAGATGCGCACCACGGCCGAGCTCGCGCAGAACGCCCGGGCCGCTGCGGAACAGGCGCGTGCGGCGGCGGATCGGCAGGCCCTCGAGGCCCGCGCGCATGCCGACGAGGTGAGCGGCGAGCGGGACGCGGCAGCGGCCGCGTTGGAGGAAAGCCGCGGCGAGCTGGAACGCGCGTGCGCCGAGCGCGACGAGGCCCGCGCCGAGCTGGAGGCGGCACGCGGCGAGCTGGAGACCGTACGGTCCGGGCTGGAGGCGTCCCGCGAAGAGTTCAAGGCCGCGCGTGAGGAGCTGGAGACGGCGCGGCCTCGCCTGGAGGAGGGCGAGCGGCTCACCACGGACATCGAGTCGGTCCGCCGCGAGCTGGAGGACGCGCAGACCCGCCTGGGGCAGTACCAGCTCCAGGCCAAGGAACGTTCCGGAATGCTCGACCAGCTTCGCGCCGCCCTGGCCACGATGATCGCTGAGCGCGACGCCGTACGGGCCGAAGCCGACGAGGCCAACACTCAGATCGACAGCGTCAAGGCCGAGGCGGCGGAGGCCAAGGCTCAGGCAGGGAAGGCCACGGTCGAGGCGGAGCAGGCCAGGGCCCAGCTGGGGAAGGCGATGGCCGAGGCGGCGGAAGCCAAGGTCCAGCTGGCGAAGGCCAAGACCGAGGCGGAGGAGACCAGGGCCCAGATCGACAAGGCGAAGGCCGAAGCGGCGGAGGCCAGGGATCAGGCGGGAAGGGCGAAGGCCGAGGTCGACGCGGCCAACGCCCGGGCCGGTGAGGCTCAGGCCCGGGCCGACGAGGCCAACGCTCAGGCGGAGGAGACCAGGACTCGGCTGGAGCAGCTCTCGACGGGACACCTGCGGCCCGCGTCGTCGGCCCGGCACGCGCGGCGGTCCGCCGACGCACACGCCCACGATCGACGGGCCGGGCAGCCCCAAGGCGCTGCCGAACCGCTCGGTCACGGCCGTCCGCCGGGCGATCCGCAGATCCTCGGTCAGCCGTCGGCCGACCTCGGAGGGTCGGATCAGTCGTTGGGTGAGCCCGGAGGATCGCCGTCAACGGACGCGCGGGGACCCGCTCAGCCGTTCGGTGAGCCCGGTGGGTTCGGTCGCCCGTCGACGGACCCGCAGGGGCCCGCTCAGCCGTTCGGCGAGCCGTCGGCCGATCCTGGCGGTTCCGCGCAGCCCTTTGGGGGCCTTGGTGGGTTCGGTCGCCCGCTGTCCGATCCGAGGGGCCCCGTTCGGCCGCCGGCCGACCTTGGTGGTTCCGCGCAGCCTTTCGGCGACGCGGGCGGGTCCGCTCAGCCCTTCGGTGATCCTGGTGGGTTCGGCCGCCCGCCGGCCGATCCGAGGGGGCCTGCTCAGCCGCCGGCCGATCCGAGGGGGTCCGTTCAGCCGCCGGCCGATCCGAGGGGGTCCGTTCAGCCGCCGGCCGATCCGAGAGGACCCGTTCAGCCGCCGGCCTACCCCGGCGGATCTCCTCAGCCGTCGGCCGACCAAGGCGGGCCCGCTCAGCCCCCGGTCGACCCCCGCATCCAGTCCGGCCCCTCGACCGATCCGCGCGGACCGGCCCCGTCGCCGTTCGGCCAGGGCCAGGTACCGCCGCCTCCGCCGCCGTTCCCGGGATCCGGACCGTCCTCGCCCGCCCCGGGAGGGACCGCGCCCTCGGCGTTCGGCGGCACGGCATTCCCGCCACGAGGCCCGGCAGGGGTCCCGCCGGTTCCACCGGACGCGGGAGGGACACCGCCGTCGCCAGGGGACACGGGCGGACCCGGTCGACCGGGGACACCCGGCGGTCCCGGCGCCCCGGGTGCCCCGAATGCCCCGGGTGCCCCGGGTGCCCCGGACGCGACCGGTGCCGGGGCGGCGGACGACCCGGCACAGCCGCAGTTCCCGCCTCCCCCCGGACCCGATGCCGGCGAAGCGACCGGCCGATTCGACCGGTTCCGCCGTCGTTTCCCACCGCCGTCCGACGACTGACCCTCCGCACGGCGTGCGGTGGCGTCTGATGGACGGGGTGGGGTCGAATCGTCGGCCGCTGGGCCGGCGGCGGACACGCAGGCGTGGCTGTGACCGTGAGAGGCGGCAACGTTCGTTCGTCGGTTCGAGCGACGGTTACGGGGACGTCGGGGTGTGATTCGCTGAAACCAGCGACGACGTTGTGGAACGGATAGGTAGGGCGGGCCGCTGTGCGTCCCGCCCTACATTCAGTGACGGCGTGGTGCGGCCGGCGGTGGTGGTCAGCCGATGGCCTGTTCGGCTCGGGCGCGGGTTCGGGCGAGCCGGCGTTGATCGCAGGTCAGGGTTGCACACTCACCATCCAGACGTGACCGTCGGGATCGGCGAATACGCCGGCGTAACCCCAGGGCTGCTGCCCCGGGGCAGTGATGACCGTTGCCCCAGCCGTGCGGGCACGTGTGATCATCTGGTCAGCGTCGGCAGGTGTGACAACGGGGAGCGTCAGTACACACTCGCTGGTCCCGGATTCAGCGACCGCGCGATCGCCGATGACCCAGCCGAAGCCGCCGGTCGGGATGAACATGACCCGAACGCCGTCGTTGATCACGAACTGCAGCGGCTCCGGAACGCCGTCATCCGCCGGCTCGCCGACCGGCTCGAGGCCGAGTCCCTCGCGATAGAACGTGTACGACCGCTGGCGGTCAGCAATCGGCAGGCCAATGACGAGCGGCGACGAGGACATCCCGGACACTCCGTATCTCCTGATGGATCGGCGAGCGGTTTGACCCTACTGACCCGAGCAGACAGTGGCGGCGGACCTCACGCGGAGCGGTGGGCGGGCGGCCCGGTCGCCGTGGACGCTGGTAAGCCCTGGCCGGCGAGGAGTTCGAGCTCGTTCGTCGGGGCGACGATCGTGGGGCGACGGAGGCCGGGCGCTTCGGCCCGTCATCGGTCTCGGCCGGCTCGGTCGTCCGCCTCCGCGTCCCTCGCCTCGGCCCGTCACCGGTCTCGGCCGGCGGGGTCGCCCTCCTCCGTGTCCCGGGCGCGGGGCGGTACCGGAATGGGGACGGGGGCGGGGCGCCGTACGCGGTTGGCGGCGACGCGTGCCAGGACCGTCGGGGCGAAGAGCGAGGTCGGGGCGGCCATGAGTGCCAGCACGTGGACCAGGCGCTCGCACACGTGCCGGTCGACGTTGGCGGTGGCCACGACCTCGTCGACGTACGCGTTGATGACGCGGGTGCGCAGCCGGACGTGGGCGGCCTCGGTCTCCCGGTACCGCAGGTCCTCGCCGGTGGCGACGAGCCACGCTCCGGCGGCGCTGCGGGCGACGCCGCGCTGGAAGCGTCGTTCGAAGCCGGGGCCGGGCTCGCGCAGGGAGCGGTCGAGCGCCAGGGCCGCGACGGCCGCCACGCTCATCCCCTGACCGTAGATCGGGTTGAACGCGCACACCGCGTCGCCGATGACGACGAACCCTCGGGGCCACGCGCGCAGGCGTTCGTAGTGCCGCCGGTGGTTGGCCGTACGGCGGAAGGCGGTGATCGGTGTGAGCGGTTCGGCGTCGCGGATGGCCTCGTACAGGACGGGGCTGCGCAGTCCTCGGGCGAACGCCAGGAAGGCATCCTCGCCGGTCGGGCCGTAGTCGCGTCCCGCGCCGGACAGGCTGCACAACCAGCGGTCGCCCTCCTGGGGGAACAGGCCGCCGGTGCGCCGGGTCGCGGGCGGGTCCGCCTGGAGGTAGAGCGCCTTCCAGTCGGCGTCGAAGCCGCGCGGTATCGCGTAATAGCGGCTGGCGTACCCGAGGAGGGGGTCGACCCGGGTCTCGGGTGGCGCCGGGTACCCGAGCGCCTCCAGCCACGACGGGGCCCGCGACCCGCGGCCGGTGGCGTCGACGACCAGGTCGGCGCGCAGTTCGCCGTCGGATCCGAGGACGACCCCGGTGACGTCCCTGCCCTGGGGTAGGAGCCCGGTCACGTGACGGCCTTCGAGGACGTCCACCGGGGCCCGGCCGTCGTCGGGTGGTCCGGTGAGCCGTCGTCGTACCGCCCAGTCGAGGAGCGGACGGCTGCACGAGAGCAGTTCCGTAGCGTCGAACCGCCGCCGCCACCCGGCCGAGGTCAGCCAGAGGACGTCGGCGGGCACGCCGACCACCAGGGCGCCTGCGGCCCGTAACGTGTCCTCCAGCCCGGGGAACAGCACCTCGACGATCTCCCGGCCGCGGGTCCACAGCACGTGTACGTGCCGGGCCTGCGGCACCCCGGCGCGGAACACCGGCTCGGCCGGGAAACGGTCGCGCTCGATCAGCGTGACGCGGTCGAAGTGGGCGCTCAGGACCCGGGCGGCGAGCAGGCCGGCCATGCTTCCGCCCACGACGACGGCGTGTTCGCGTTTCACGTACGGCCTCCGGTGACGCGGGGGACCAAGGAGGGGGAGAAAGGCACGGACACTATGAAACGTGCGTATTGACCCTATGTGAAGGGCGTGCCGATACTCGGATAACCGAGCGAGGAGTCGGATCATGGCGACCACTACCGGCCATCTTTCTCAGGCACCATCCCGGACCCGTCATCACCGCATGGTGAAGAACGAACTCACCGAGACGCCGCATCCCGCCTGGGCGCAGGCCATGGTCGATTCGGTTCGGCCCGACTGGTCGGCGGTGCTCGAGGAGAGGATCTTTGTCGAGACCGCTCATGGACCGTTCCCCGATGAGGCGTGGCGCCGGATCCTCCTTGATTTCTTCTGCATCGTGGAGGCATTCCCAAAGTACATGGGCGTCTATCTGGCCAAGACCACGTTCGGCCAGATCCCGGGCGACCTCCTCGCCCGCGACTGGCTGATCGGCAACATCCGGACCGAGGCGCTGCACGCCCAGTGGTACGCCGACTGGGCCGCCGCGCACGGCATCGGGTTCGAGGAGCTCGTCTCGCACCGGCCCTGCCCGGAGGTCGGCGCGCTGTACGACTACCTGTGGTCCGTCTGCTATCGGGGCACCCTGGCCGAGGCGTTCGGCGCGGTCAACTACGCGATCGAGGGCACGACCGGGGAGTGGACACGTATCGTCCTGCCCGCCTTCCGGGAGCGGTACGACGACGAACGGGCGCTGCGCTGGCTCACCGAGCACGCGGAGTACGACGACGCCCATCCCCGGGAGGCGTTCGAACTGATCAAGCTGACCGTCCGCGACGAGTCCGAGCGGGCGAAGGTCGAATCGGCCGTCCGCCGGTCGCTGGAACTGTTCAGCCGCGGATTCGCGGCAAGTTACGAAAATCGGGCAATCACGGTTGATACACGGCAATGATCGGTCTCAAAGGGTAAAAACCCCACAAGTCTCCGGCGTTGTTCGCTGCTCGGAAACGGCAGTGACGTGCATTTTCTCTTATCGGACGACAGGTGGCGGGCGAAGTCGGCTGCATTCTAACCATCCCCGATGGGTATCTCGTAGTCGATCATCTTTTCCTGTCGGATGGGCCGCGAGAAGGGCAGCAGATGCACGTCAATGCCATTCGGGGGCGACTGGCGCTCACCGCCGTCACGGGCACCGCGCTGCTGGCCGCGGGCTGCGGCGGCGGGGAGACGGCGGCGGAGGAGAGCGCCCACAAGGTCAACGTCGAGGCGGCGCCCGCCCGCGTGGTGATCACACCGGCCGGCGGCACTGCCACCGTACGGCCGGACGAGCCCGTCGTCGTCCGCGCCGCGGGCGGCCGCCTCGAGGGCGTCGTGCTCGAGAGCGGCCGCAGAATGATCGAGGGCGACCTCAACCGGGACCGTACGGAGTGGCGAGCCCGATGGGCGCTCGACCCGGGGGCGGACATCACCGTCCGCGCGGTCGCCAGGAACGCCGACGGCCGCAGGGCCACGGCCGTGAGCCGCTTCCGCACCACGGGGACGCCCAGCACCGTCACGGTCTCCCAGGACGGCGTCCTGGAGGACCGGCGACATGGCACCTTCGGCGTCGGGCTCCCCATCATCCTCAACTTCGACAAGCCGATCACCGACCGCGCGGCGGTCGAGAAGTCGCTCGAGGTGATCGCCGACAAACCGGTCGAGGGCGCGTGGCACTGGTTCGACGACGGCAAGCAGGTCGTCTACCGGGCCAAGATGTTCTGGCCGGCCCACCAGACGATCCGGCTCGTCGCCCATCTCACGGGCGTGCCCCTGGGCAAGGAGGGCGGCTATGGCACCAAGGACTTCACGCGTACGTACCGGATCGGCAAGGCGCAGATCTCCCACCTCGACATCAAGAGGCACCACATGCGCGTCGACTGGGACGGCCGCCGGTGCGCACCATCCCGATCAGCGCCGGCAACGGGGAGACCCAGGAGTACACCACGACCAGCGGCATCCACCTGAACATGGAGAAGGACGAGGACGTCATTATGACCTCGCCCGGCCGCAGCCCCGGCGACGCCGGCTACTACCAGGAGCTGATCCACTACGCGGTCCGCGTCTCCAACGCCGGCGAGTACCTCCACCAGACGCCGGGCGACGAGGACTGCCTCGGAGTCCGCAACTGCAGCCACGGCTGCATCCGCCAGCCGGCGAGCGACGCGATCTGGTACTACAAGCACTCCCAGGCGGGCGACCCCGTGATCGCCACCGGAACGGACCGGCAGGTCGAACCGGACAACGGCTGGTCGTTCTACCAGATGCCCTGGAAGAAGTGGCTCAAGGGCAGCGCCCTGCACCACTGACGCACCGTCCGGCGATCGCCGTCGGGCCGAGAGCCGTACGGGACTGCTGATCCGACGTCCGGGGGCGCCGTCGGGCCGGGAGCCGTACGGACCGCTGACGTGCCGACCCACTGGCCCTTGACGCCGCATCGACCGACAGAAGTCAGCGATTGGTCATTTTCCCGGAAGGCGGCGGTTCCACCGCGCGGGCACGTTGCGGAGGTGAGCCTCACCCGCCTCAGCGTGATCGCCGCCGTCCTCCTGCTGACCTGCGCATCGGCCGCGGTTCCGGTGCCGTCGGTGCGCCGTGCCATTCCGGTCGTCGGAGCGGCGTTCGAGCCCGCCCGGAGCTGCCGCGCGGGCGCCGCCCCGGACTTCGACGGAGACGGCGTACGCGATCTGGCCATCGGCATCCCGTACGCCACGAGCGGCGGCCGCCGCAGAGCAGGCGCGGTCGCCGTGCGGTACGGCGACCGGCCGACCTGGCTGTCGCCTCAGCAGGCCCAGGCCGGCGCGGGGTTCGGCGGCACGCTCGCCACGGGCGACTTCAACGGCGACCACTGTGCCGACCTGGCGGTCGCGGCCTCCGACCAGGACCGTACGCGTCCGGGCGCCGACGGTACGGGCACCGTCACGGTCTACTTCGGCTCGCCCGGCGGGCTGCGGCCGCGGGTCACCCTCAGCGTGCGGACCCTCGGACGTACGCCGGCGAGCGACCGGTTCGGCGCCGCCCTCGCCGCCGGGGACCTCGACCATGACGGCCGGGACGACCTCGTGGTCGGCATGCCCGGCCTCGCGGGAGGCGGCGGAATCGGCGTGTTCACCAACGGTCTCCGCACCGCCCGGCTGATCACCCAGCACACCTCCTGGGTGGGGCAGCGCTCCAGCCAGACCGACGGCTTCGGCGAGGCTCTGGCGATCGGCGACTTCGGTGCCTTCGGCCGCGGCCGGCACCCCCAGATCGCCGTGGGCGCGCCCGGCGACGGCACCGAGGCGTCGGGCGCGGTGACCGTCATCGACCCGGCCGCGCACCGGTCGCGGCGCATCACCGAGGACAGCCGGGGAGTACGAGGCGCCCCCGAGCGCTACGACGAGTTCGGCGCGGCCCTCGCCGCCGGTGACTTCGACCACGACGGCATCGACGACCTCGCCGTCGGAGTGCCGGGCGAGGACGAGACCAAGATGCCGGACAACTTCGCCCAGGGCGCCGTGCACGTGCTGTACGGATCCGGCGGCGAGGACGACGTGTGGAACCTCCGCAAGACGGGCCCAACGGACAAGCTCGGGTCCGCCCTGGCGGCCGCGGACCTCAACGGCGACGGCGTCGACGACCTCGCCGCCGGGGCTCCGGGCTCCGGGGCCGGCGTCGTGCAGGTCCTCGACGGCCGTCGCCGGCGCGGCCTGACGCGGGGCGCCCTCATCGCCTCACCGGCGGGCGGCACGGCCGAGTTCGGCTGGTCCCTGGCGGCCCGGGGACGCGAGCTGCTCATCGGCGCTCCGGGAGCCGGCGGATTCGGCGGCTCGGTCGTCGTGGTACACGGCTCGCGTACGACGAACGTGCAGGCCGGCTCGGCGGGCGAACTGCTCGGCTACGCGATCTCCTGAGCCGAGTCCGGTGGATCTTGTTCGTGGCGAGCGGCGTCCAGAGTGCGCCTCGCGAGGCGGGGGATGGAGGCAGCCCGGGTTCGGCCGCCGTCGCCCTGGGGTCTTCGCTTGGTCAGGCGGGCTGCCGGCGGAGACCGTCGCGGTCGGTGGACAGGGCGAGGTCGCGCTGGTCGTCGAGGGCGCGCAGCCGATCGGTGAGCGCGTCACGGACGAGGGTGTGGGCATCGGAGCCGAGCAACTGCCGACGCGGTGGGTCGGCGGATTCGGCGATGCGGATCATCGCTTCGGCCATCTTGTGTAGATCGCCCGGCATATCGTCCTCGCTCACGCCGGTGCCGCGCAGCCATGGTGTCAGCTCCGTGCCCTCATAGACCGCGAGCGTGGGGGCCCGCCGTTCTTCCCCGGTGCCGTAGAAGCCGGTGCCGGCCATCCCCGGCTCGATGAGGGTCGTGCGGATACCGAACCCCTCGACCTCCTGCGCGTACGCCTCGAAGAAGCCCTCGATGCCCCACTTCGTCAGGTGATAGAGCGACAGGCCGGGAAAGGCGATGTGCCCGCCCATGCTGGACACCTGGAGCAGCCGGCCGCCGCCCTGGGCCCGGAAGTGCGGCGTGACGGCCCGGGCGAGCTGCACGGAGCCGAGGAGGTTGGTGGCGATCTGCTGATGGATCTGTTCGTCGGTCATCTCCTCGGCCGCCCCGAACACGCCGAAGCCGGCGTTGGAGATCACCACGTCGACCCGGCCGAGGTCGGCGAAGGCCTCGTCGACGACGCGGCGTACGGCCGCGGCGTCGGTCACGTCCAAGGCGCGGACCCACAGCCGGTCGCCGTGCTCGGCGGCCAGGTCGTCGAGGCGCGCGGGGGTACGAAGGGTCGCCGCGACGGTGTCGCCGCGACGCAGGAGCTGTTCGGTGAGTTCTCGGCCGAAGCCGGTCGACGTGCCGGTGATGAACCAGGTCGAGGAGGCCATCGCTCGTCCTCTCGTTGCTATGGCTGCATTGATGCTAATTTAGCATTCTTAGCTCAGATGGCAATGATGCGTAGAATGAGGGCATGGTGGAGACACTGGACCGACGCGAGCGCAAGAAGCGGCGGACGCGCGCGCTCATCCAGGAGACGGCGCTCGAGCTGTTCGCGTCGGACGGGTACGACGAGACCACCATCAAGGCGATCGCGGACGCCGCCGACGTCGCCTCCCGTACCGTCACGCTGCACTTCCCGGCAAAAGAGGACATCCTCGCCCTCGACGACCCGTTCGGGCCCGAGTCCCTCGCAGCACGACTGGCCGAACGCCGCGACGACGAGTCGGCGCTCGCCGCGCTCCACGACTGGATGATCACGACGATCCGTGCGATCGAGGAGGGCGATCCGGAGGAGGCACGGCGCTTCTGGCGGTTGCGGGCGCTGCGCGCAAAAGTGATCGCGGACGACGAGGGCCTCCGCGGCCGGACCCGCGCGTCATACGTCAGGGCCGAGCGAGTCCTCGCCGCCGCCATCGGCACCGACCTGGGACTGCCGCCGACCGCGCTGGTGCCCCGGCTGGCGGCTCAGGCGGCGGTGACCGGCCTCCGTGAGGTCTACGAGGCCGACGAGACGCGGGTGGCCGGTCCCGAGCCGCGCGCCGCCGACCTCATCCCCCTCGTCGACCGCGTCATCGACTTCGTCCGCGCGGGCATCGCCGCGACCTGAGACGCCACAGCGCGGCGGCCGGCGGACTCCGTCACCGTCGCGGGTTGACGTGCGGCAGCGCGGCGGGTCCGGTTACCGCCGCGGGTTGACGTGCCGCAGCGCTGCCGAACCGGTCGCCGCCGCGGGTCGTCGTGGCCATGGCCCCGAGAGCCCGCGGCGATCACGCCCGTGCGGTCACCGGCGCGGGGCCGCGGCCGCTGCCTGCGGAGCGCGGGCGGCCGTCGCGTTCGACCGGGAGAGGCGGTGGGCGCCGTCGGCGACGGTGAAGCTCGCCGTCACGGTGCTCGGCGCGTTCCGGCGGGTGACGTACGGGAGCGTGTGGAAGTCCGCGCGCAGCTCTGTGGGCGTCAGCCGGGCGGCGATGAAGCCGCGCCGCTGGTCGGCGTAGGCGATGTGCGGGTTCTCCTCCAGCTCGATCGCGCGGCCGGCCGGGGCATCGTACCCGTCCCCGTCGCTCGTGACCGAGGTCGTCACCAGCTCGACGCCCACCCGCCGCGAGTCGGGGTCGTCGAAGTCGACCAGCAGGTCGCTGGCGTAGTGGCAGTGGATGTCGCCGGTGAGCACGACCGGGTTCCGGGCGCCCGAGGCGACCAGGTCGCCGAGCACGCGATCCCGTTCGGCGGTGTATCCGTCCCACGTGTCGAGCACGACCTCCTTGCCGGGGCCGAGGTGGTAGTCGTGCTGGGCCATGAAGATCTGCTGCGCCAGGAGGTTCCAGCGTGCCCGTGAGGCCCGGAGCCCCGAGGCGAGCCACTGCCGTTGCTCGGCCCCGACCAGCACCCGGCCGGTGAGCAGGCGATCGGAGCAGTTGGCCCGCACGCCGTCGTCGCACGGCTGGTCGTCGCGGAACTGCCGGGTGTCCAGGACATGGAAGGTCGCCAGGTCACCCCAGGCCAGCCGCCGGTACAGCTGCATACGGGACCCGTGGGGCAGGGACGTACGGCGCAGCGGCATGTGCTCGTAGTAGGACCGGTAGCCCGCCACCTTGCGCTGGGTGAAGTTCGGCCTGCCCGAGGTGCCGGGGTGGACGCCCGCCCAGTTGTTCTCCACCTCGTGGTCGTCGTTGACGGCGATCCAGGGGGCGAGAGCGTGCAGCGCCTGCAGGTCCGGGTCGGTCTTGTACTGGGCGTGCCGGAGCCGGAACTCGGTCAGCGTCTGACACCGGTGCTCGGTGTGCGAACGAACGATCTTCCCGTCGGAGTTCTTGTAGCCGCCGGGCGCGTACTCGTAGATGTAGTCCCCGAGGTGCAGCACGAGGTCGGGCTGCTGCTCGCCGAGACGCCGGTAGGCGGTGAAATAGCCCTGCTCGTAGTTGGAGCACGACACGACGCCGAACGCCAGCGCCGGAGCGGTGCCCGGGGCGGGCGCGGTCCGCGTCCGCCCGGTCGGCGAGAGATGCCTCCCGGTGCGGAACCGGTAGAAGTACTCCCGGCCTGGCTGAAGCCCGGACGGCTCGACGTGCACGCTGTGCGCCCAGGACGGCTGCGCGGTGACGGTGCCGGACCGTACGACGCGGGTGAACTTCTCGTCCTCGGCGAGCTGCCACTCGACGTCGACGTTCCGGTCGGGCATGCCACCATGGCCGCCGTCCGCGAGCGGGTCGGGCGCCAGCCGGGTCCACAGGACGATGCCGTCGGCAGTGGGATCGCCCGAGGCCACCCCCAGGGCGAACGGGTCGCCCGTCCGCCGGGGAGCCAACGACATTCCGGCCGTGCCGATCAGGAAGGTGCGGCGTGTCAGATCCACGCCTACAGTTCAAATCCCGCTGCTGAGGGTAACGAGACGCGCCGCTGACAGACCGGACAACTTCCAGTGGACGCCTCGTGACAGACCCCGTGATCCTTCGGGGCGACGAAGCCCGGGGCTGTATCGAATCGTGGGAACGGGGTCGGCCGGTCTCAGCCGGTGGCCAGCCGTTCGTGGGTCTGCCAGGAGGAGACGAGCTTGCCACCGGAGCGCCGGCAGCGGCCGGCGTTCAGCTGGACCCAGTCCTCGGTGCGCTTCGTCTTCGCGCCGAACCGTACGGTCGGCCCGTTGTCGAAGGACTGTACGGCGCCGCCCTTCGACGCGATGAGCGCGGTGCTGATGAAGCCGCTCGGCGAGCCGGTGAGGTGGCCTCTGAACTGCGCGCAGGCCTGCCACTGGTCCTTCGGTGCCGTGTCGATCAGGACGAGGGTGCCGGAGTAGGCCGTCCGGCAGATGGTGCCCTTGAGCAGCACCGTCCCCGTGCCGGGCAGGCCGTACGCGCGGGAGTAGCTCTTGCAGCCCGGTCCATTGGGAGCGGGAGACGTCTTCTTGGGCGTCGCGGACGGGCTGGGCGACCGGTTCTGCGACAGGGCGTCGTTCGGAGGCGTGTTCGGCGCCGAGGAGGACGGCTGCGGCGACGGGGTCGCGGCGGCGGCCACCGTCTTGGGGGGAATGGCGGCGCTGCCGCCGTCGGGCCAGAGGGAGACGGCGAGAGCGATGGCCGCCAGGGCGGTCACGGCCCCGGCGCCGACCATCCAGCGGGTCGTGGAGAGCCGTGACACGAGGGACGTCTCGGCGCGGGACGGCCCGTCGGCCCCGGTGGGGTCCGGCGCGCGGCCTACGCCGGGAGCGTCCGGCCCCCCGCCCGTCGCCGGGCTCCCGGTATCCGCCACGCCGCCCAGACCGGCGGGCGGGCCTCCGGCGGCCATCGGCGTGCCCTCGGCGGCCATGCCGCCGGGACCGTTGAGCATCCCTTCGATGCCTGCGGTCGCCCCGCCCACCGAGCCGCCGGCGGCGGCGATGCGGCCAGGACCGATGAGCGCGCCGCCGGCGCCGCCCTCCGAGCCGCCGGCGGCGGAGGGCGTCCCGTCGGTGCCGCTGATGCCTGTGGCCGCCGCGGGATCTCCGTCGGCGACGATGCCGCCGAACGCCCCGCCCGCGGTGCCGAACGCCCCGCCCGCGGTGCCGAACGCCCCGCCCGCGGTGCCGAACGCCGGGGGAGGGGTCAGCCCGCCGACGGGCTCCTGTCCCAGCAGGGCGGCCTGGGCCTGCTGGGCGGTGGGCCGGCGGGTCGGGTCCTTGGCCAGGCACGCGGCGACGACCGACCGGAGGGGCTCGGGCAGGGCGGTGACGTCCGGGTCGGCGCGCACGATGCGGTCCATCACGGCGGGCACCGACTCGTTGCCGAACGGCGGGCGGCCGGTCGCGGCGAACAGGATCGTGGCGCCCCAGGCGAACATGTCGACCGGCGACCCGATGTCGCCGCCCGTCACCTGCTCCGGTGCCATGTACGCGGGCGTGCCGAGGCTGTTGCTCTCGTTCCTCCGGGCGGCGCCGAGGGCGCGGGCGATACCGAAGTCGATGACCCGGGGCCCGTCCGCTCCGAGCAGGACGTTCTGCGGGTTGAAATCCCGGTGGACGACCCCGGCCTGGTGGATCGCGGCGAGGGCGGTCAGCGTGCTGATCGCCAGCCGCTCCAGCGCCCCGCCGGAGCGCGCTCCCTCGGTGAGGATCTCCGTGCGCAGCGACCGGCCCTCGACGTACTCGCTGACGATGTACGGCTGGTCGCCGGCGAGGTCGGCGTCCAGGACCTGGGCGGTGCAGAAGCGGGCGACCTTCTTGGCGGCGGCCAGCTCGCGGACGAACCGGTTGCGCGCGTCGGGGTGGGCCGCCATGCGGGCGTGCAGCAGTTTGATCGCCACGTGCGCGCCGGAGGCGTCCTGGCCGAGGAAGACGACCCCCTGGGTGCCCTCCCCGAGACGTTCCACGAGCCGGTAGGCCCCGAGCCGCGACGGGTCGCCCGGCCGAAGCGGATGGCCCTCGGGCATCTGGTCGTCCTCCCGGTCTTACCGTCGGTCATGCGAGAGGTAACGATAGCGCCGCTTCCACCGCCCGACACGCCGATCCAGGCTCCTCCGGACATCGGCCGAGCGAGGTGCCACGCACCGCCTGGACATCGGCCGAGCGGAGTGCCGCGCACCGCCACCGCACCGGCTGGGGGTCCCAGGCGGATCAGCCGAGCCGACCGGGAGCCCTCGGCCGATCAGCCGAGCCGGCCGGGGTCCCAGACCGATCAGCCGAGCTCGGTGCCATGGACCCCCGGGGGTCAGCTCGTGGCGCGGCCGAGGGCGTACTGGAAGAGGTGCTCCTGCTGGATCGAGCCGTCGGTGCGCTGCATGGTCGCGAAGTTCGCCATGAAGATCTCGTGTGCGGCCTCGATGCCCATGATCTGGATGGCGCGCGCGACGTTCGGCGAGGCCGTCATGGAGTTCCAGGCGTCGTCCAGGGAGGCGAAGTCGTGCCGGTGGGTGACCTCCGCGCTGGCGAAGACGTCCAGCCCGGCCTCGACCATGACCTCCCGGAGCCGGAACAGGTCGTGCACCGGCGGCCCCTCGGTGTGCGGCGTGGGCACCCGGCCCCGTACGGCGCTGAGGAAGGCGCTCGCCTCGCGGCCGGACCAGTTGTGCCACAGGCCGATCGCGACGACGCCTCCCGGGCGGGTGACCCGGGCCAGCTCCGCCACGGCCGCCGCCGGGGACGCGGCGTACTGGATGGCGTCGAACGCCATGACCTGGTCGAAGCAGCCGCGGTCGTAGGGCAGCTCGGTGATCTCGGCCGCGCGCAGGTCGACGTCGGGCAGCCGGTCGCGCGCCATCGACAGCAGGTCCGCCGAGGGGTCGGCGCCGGCGAGGTCGGCGCCGGTGAACGCCGCCAGGGCCAGTGCCGTGCCGGTTCCGCATTCGACGTGCAGCAGGCGGGTGCCGGGCTCCGGTCCCAGCGCCGCGAGGGTCGCGGCGTACAGGGGGCGGACCTGCTCCTCGCGTACACGCGTGCGGGCGGTGCGGTCGTGCTGTTGGACCTGCACGGTCCCCATCGTCGTCCTCCGTGTCGACTGCCGATGGCCCTAATGATCACTAGGCCGTCGATCGAGTGCATCAGCATAATTGCTTACTTTTCAACTACGTGTACGACGTATGTGCCTCATACTCGCCATGTGACAAGGCGTGTTTCGTGTCCCACGATCGTCGGCCGTGCCGCCGAACTCGACCGACTCGACGCCGCCCTGACCCAGGCGCAGGGCGGTTCGTCCGTCCTGCTCTTCGTCGCGGGGGACGCCGGAATCGGCAAGTCGCGCCTGGTCGCGACGTTCACCGAGCGCGCCAGACGGCGTGACGCACTGGTCTTCACCGGAGGCTGCCTCGACCTGGCCGAGGGGGCCGCGCCGTACGCGCCGTTCGTCGCCGCGCTCCGGCCGCTGGCCGACCAGCTGACGGCCGACGAGCTGGCCCACGTCCTCGGCGAGGCGCCGCGCGAGCTCGGCGCCCTCCTGCCCGAGCTGTGCGGACGTCCGCCGGCCCGCCGGGACGGCGCCGAACGCGGCCGGCTGTACGAACTGGCCCTGGGGCTGTTCCAGCGGATGGCCGCGCTGCGCCCGGCCGTGCTCGTCCTGGAGGACCTGCACTGGATCGACCCGGCCTCCGCCGACCTGCTGTCGATGCTGGGTGCCAACCTGCGCCGCGCCGGCCTGCTGATCGTCGGGACGTACCGCAGCGACGAGGTCGGGCGCGACCACCCGCTGCACGGCGCCGTCCTGGAGCTGGAACGCTCGGGACACGCGGAGCGGATCGAGCTCACCGGCCTGTCCCTGGACGAGGTGGCCGCTCAGGTGGCCGGGATCCTCGGCACCCGGCCCGCGACGCGGCAGGTCGGTTCGCTGTTCGACCGGTCGGAAGGGAACCCGTTCTTCGTCGAGGAGCTCGTGGCCGCAGGGCCGACCACGAAGGAGCTGCCGGCCAGCCTCCGCGAGGTGCTGCTGACCCGCGTCGAGCGCCTCGCGCCCGAGACCCGGCGCGTGCTGCGCGCCGTGGCCACAATCGGCCGCGTCAGCGACGAGGAGCTGATCGCCGCGGTGACCCGGCTGTCTCCCGAGGCGCTGGACGACGCGTTGCACGAGGCGGTGGCCCACCGGCTCCTCGTCGTCACCGGCGACGGATACGACGTACGGCACGCGCTGCTGCGCGAGGCGCTGCACGCCGAACTGCTGCCGGGGGAGCGCGCCCGGCTGCACGTCGCCGTCGCGACGGCACTGGAGAAGCGGGGCCCGTCCGCCGAGCTGGCCCGCCACTGGCACGCCGCCGGCGACGCGGCGCGGGCGCTGAGCGGCTTCGTCGGCGCCGCCGGGGCCGCGCAGACCACGTACGCCTGGGCCGTCGCGCTCGCCCACTACGAACGGGCGATCCGCCTGTGGCCGGAGGTGCCCGACGCCGCGTCCCGCGCCGGGATGCCGCACCCCGAGCTGCTGCGGCGCGCCGCCGAGGTCGCGACGGCGGCCGGAGAGGTCGACCGGGCCGACCGGCTCGCCGCGGAGGCGATGGCCGAGGTCGACCCGGCGACGGCGCCCGCCTGCGCGGCGAGCCTGTGGACGCTCATGGGGCGGATCCGCTGGGTGGCCGGCGACATGGCGGGCGCGTCCGCCGCCTACGACGAGGCCATCGCGCTGCTGCCGGCCGGGGAGTCGGCCCGCGAGCGCGCCCGGGTCCGCGGGCTGCAGGGCCACGTCCTGATGATCCAGGCCCGGTACCGCGAGTCCGTGGCCTCCTGCCGGGAGGCGATCGAGGCGGCCGCCGCCGTCGGCGCTCGTGACATCGAGGGCCACGCCCGCAACACCATGGGCGTCAGCCTCGGCATGCTCGGCGAGGTGACCGCCGGCCTGGCGGAGCTCGCCGAGGCCCTGCGCGGCGCCAAGGAGCGCGACGACGCGTGGGAGATCGGCCGATCCTACGTCAACTACACCGACGCGCTGCTGTGGGCGGGTGACTGGGCCAGGGCCGCCGAGGTCGGCATGGAGGGCGTCAGTATCTGCCGGGGGCTCGGATACGGCCGGACGACGTGCATGTGCGCCGCCGGCAACACGCTCGCCGCGCTGATCCGCCTCGGCCGCTGGTCCGACGCCGATCGGCTCGCCGACGAGGTGATGGACATCGAGGCGCCGCCCTGGCAGCGCTGGGGCGTCACCCTCGCCTTGGCCGAGTTGCAGCTGCGCCGGGGCGACGCGGAGGGCGCACGGCGTCACCTGGCCAGCCTCGCCGAGACGGTGGGGCGCACCGACGGCATCGACCTGGCCAGCGCCTACCACGCCTGCCGCGCCCGGCTGGCGATCCTCGACAAGGACCTGCCCGCCGCGCGGACGCACGTACGGGCCGGGCTCGACGTCATCCGGGGCAGCGAGTTCACGAGGATCGGCCCGGAACTGTGCGCGGCGGGGCTCCGCGTGGAGGCGACCGTACGGGGCGAGGCCGAGCCGCTGCTGGAGGAGTGCCGGGCGCTGCTGGCGGCGATGCCCGCCACGCCGGAGGCGGAGGCGTACGCCCTGCAGGCCGAGGCGGAGGCCACTCGTCTCGGCACGCCGGATCCGTCGCTGTGGCGATCGGCGACCGAGATGTGGGAACGCCTCGGTGAGGCCTACCGCGCGGCGTACTGCCGGTTCCGGGAGGCGGAGGCGATCCTGGCCGTACGGGGCTCGCGCGACGAGGCGGTCGAGGCCCTGCGCGCGGCACGGGAGACCATCGACGCACTCGGCGCCGGCGCCGTGGGTCAGGACCTCGAGGACCTGGCACGGCGGGCGCGGCTGGACCTCGTCCCGGCGGAGGAGTCCGTTCCGGGGCTGACCGCGCGGGAGGCCGAGGTGCTCACGCTGCTCAGCAGCGGGCGGACCAACCGGCAGATCGCCGAGACCCTGTTCATCAGCGAACGGACCGTCGGCGTCCACGTGTCGCGCATCCTGCGCAAGCTCGGCGTCCCCAATCGTGGGGCGGCCGCCCACCTGTTCCGGGCGTCCGGCTGACCTCTTCGAGCTTCTGATGGCCGGGTGGGACGTTTTCAGGATCCTCACAGCCGGGTCGCAGATCCCTGGAGCCCGCAGCGGGAGGAACGTTTTCAGGATCCTCACAGCCGGGTCGCGGGTTCCCTGGAGCCCGCAGCGGCAGGATCGTGCCGACCGCTCAGAGCTTGGGGGTGAACGTGCCGCCGCGCAGCCCGGTGTCCACCAGTTCGACCGCACGCGCCACCGCCGCCAGGCGGGTGCCCTCGCGGCGGTAGATCTCCAGCACCGACTCGAGCCCATGGGCGGGGACGAGGTCCGACAGCTCGGCGCGGGCCGTACGGAATCCCTCGCGCGCGGCCTCCAGCGCGGCGGTGACGTGCTGACGGGCCATGCGCGAGAGCACGACGGGATAGCGCCGCAGCACGCCGTACCGGCGGTATTCGGGCGGTACCAGGTCGAACAGCCAGGCCACCGCCGTGTCCTCGAATCTCTCGGTACCCGGTGGATGCACTCCCGAAGGCCAGCCGGGCGGCACGTACGCGGTCACAACGTCAGAATAGATTCAACTCGAAAGCATGTTCGAGTAAAGGTAGGAGAAATGTGACGCGGGCGGCTACTTCTCCTCGTCCTTCGGCTCGTCACGGCGCTTCGTGATCTTGATGATGCCGGAGTCGAGGTCGTCGCGGCCCGGCGTGCTGTGCGTGTGCAGCTCATGCCGGCGCGTCTTCTCCTTCTCCTGCTCCTCAAGCTGGATCTGCTTGCCCGCACCACCGAACGCGGCCTGCAGGTCCGCGAACATGCCCGGTCCGAACCCCGCGCCGGACGACGAGTCGCCCCGGATGGCCGACATCAGGCCGCTGCCCTTGCCGCTGCCGTCATTCGGCCAGTCGATCACCTCCGGCTCGGTGGCAACAGCGGGACGCTTACGCGGACGCCTGCGGCGCCGTCGAAACGGTGATTTCACGCAACCTCCAACGATCGGCCGGGCGCCAGGATTCCGCACCGGGGCCCCGCCGATGGTATGCGCCCTTGGAGTGATCTTGGTATGCGCTTCGCGCGATCTCGGACGGTACGCTGCGGAGGGTGCCCACCACACTGGCCGACATCATCACACTCCTGGAAGGTCGTTACGACCCCGCCTGGGCGGAGTCCTGGGACGCCGTCGGCCTGGTCTGCGGCGATCCGTACGCCGCCGTCAACCGGGTCCTGTTCGCCGTCGATCCGGTGACCGCCGTGGTGGACGAGGCCGTCGACTGGCGCGCCGACCTGATCGTCACGCATCATCCGCTGCTGCTACGGCCTGTGCACGGCGTGCCGGCCACCACGCCGAAGGGCCGCGCCGTGCACCGGCTCATCACCGCCGGCACCGCCCTGTACACCGCGCACACCAACGCCGACGTCGCCGATCCGGGCGTGTCCGACGCGCTCGCCCGCGCCGTCGGGCTCACCGGGCCGCTGCGCCCCCTCAGCCCGTCCGCCGACGACCCGCGCCGCGGGCTCGGACGCGTCGGCGAGTTGCCCGTCCCCGTCACGCTCCGGGACTTCACCGAGGCCGTGGCCAAGGGCCTGCCCGCCACGGCCGCCGGCCTCCGCGTCGCCGGCGACCCGGAGGCGCCGGTCCGTACGGTCGCGGTCTGTGGGGGAGCGGGCGACTCGCTGCTCGGCGCGGCCCAGGCGGCCGGCGCCGACGTCTACCTCACGGCCGACCTCCGTCATCACCCGGCGTCGGAGTTCCGCGAAGATGGGGGTACGGCCCTCGTCGACGCCGCACACTGGGCGACGGAATGGCCGTGGCTCGGCGACGCGGCGGGCCTGGTGCGCCAGACTGGCGTGGAGACCCGGATCTCCACCGCCGTGACCGACGCGTGGACCTTTCGATCCCATGAAGGAAGTTCGTGAAAGCAGCACCTGAAGCCCAGTTGCGCCTCCTCGACCTGCAGGAGCTGGACACCACTCTGGACCGGCTCGCTCACCGGAGGCGCACCATCCCGGAGCTCGCGGAGATCGTAAAGGTCGAGGAGCGCATCGGCGGCGTAGCCGACGCGCTCGTCGCCGCCCAGACCGAGATCAGCGACATCGACCGGGAGCAGAAGAAGGCCGAACAGGACGTCGACCAGGTCCGCGCCCGCGCCGACCGCGACCAGAAGCGGCTCGACTCCGGGCAGGTCTCCTCGGCCCGCGACCTGGAGAACCTCCAGTCCGAGATCGCGTCCCTGCAGAAGCGGCAGTCCGACCTCGAGGAGATCGTGCTCGAGGTGATGGAACGCCGCGAGGAGGCGGAGAACCGCCTGCGCGCCGTCGAGACGGACAAGGAGGCCGCCGACAAGGAGCTGGCGGAGCTGGCGGAGCGTCGCGACGCCGCCTCCCAGGAGATCGACGGCCAGGCCGAGCTGACCCGTACGGCCCGGGCCGGCGTCGCGGGGGACATCCCCGACGACCTGCTCAAGCTCTACGAGAAGCTGCGCGAACAGCACCGGGGCGTCGCCGCCGCGGCCCTGCTGCGCGGCCAGTGC
The DNA here is from genome assembly GCF_054775715.1 of Actinoallomurus acanthiterrae. Taxonomy (NCBI): domain Bacteria; kingdom Bacillati; phylum Actinomycetota; class Actinomycetes; order Streptosporangiales; family Thermomonosporaceae; genus Actinoallomurus; species Actinoallomurus acanthiterrae. The sequence goes on from NZ_BAAHCO010000001.1 coordinate 3,446,641, forward strand.
CAGGGCTGCCACCTGCAGCTCAACACCGTCGAGCTGAACGCCATCCGCGCCGCCGCCAAGGACGAGGTCGTCCGCTGCGAGGAGTGCCGCCGGATCCTCGTCCGCACTCCGGAATCCGGCCTGTGAAACTCATCGTCGAAGCCGACGGCGGATCGCGCGGCAACCCCGGCCCGGCCGGGTACGGCGCGGTGGTCCGCGACGCCCTGACCGGCCAGGTCCTCGCCGAGCGGGCCGAGTCCCTCGGGGTGGCCACCAACAACGTCGCCGAGTACCGCGGCCTCATCGCCGGCCTGGAGGCCGCGGCACAGCTCGCCGCCGGTGCCGACGTCGAGGCCCGGATGGACTCCAAGCTCGTCGTCGAGCAGATGTCCGGCCGCTGGAAGATCAAGCATCCGGACATGAAGCCGCTCGCCCTCCAGGCGCAGCGGCTCGCCTCCGGGTTCTCCTCGGTCCGCTACACCTGGATCCCCCGGGAGCGCAACAAGCACGCCGACCGGCTAGCCAACGAGGCCATGGACGCCGCCGCCGAAGGCCGTACCTGGGCGCCGTCGGCCATCGAGGAGGACGCCGAGCCGGACCCGCCCACCACCACCGGTTGGGCGCCGCCGACGACCGAGCCGACGACGACACTGCTGCTCCGCCACGGCGAGACGCCCTTCTCCGGCGAACGCCGGTTCGCCGGCACCGGCGACATCCCGCTGACCGACACGGGCCTCGCCCAGTCCCGCGCCGCCGCCCACGCCCTCACCGGGCGGGGCATCGACGTGATCGTGAGCTCGCCCCTCAAGCGGACCCTGCAGACCGCCCAGGAGATCGCCCAGGTCATCGACGTCCCGATCCGCACCGAGGACGACCTGCGCGAGACCGACTTCGGCGACTGGGAGGGCTACACCTTCGCCGAGGTCCGCGAACGCTGGCCCGCCGAGCTCGACGCCTGGCTCGCCGACCAGTCCGTCGCACCCCCGTACGGCGAGAGCTTCGAGGCCACCTTCAAGCGCGTCCGCACCGCCCGCGACAAGCTGCTGGTCCGCCACCGGAAACAGACCATCCTGGTCGTGTCACACGTGACACCGATCAAGACGCTCCTCCGCCTGGCCCTCGACGCCCCGCCCTCCGCGCTGTACCGGATGCACCTGGACGTCGGATCGTTCTCGACCGTCGACTGGTACGCCGACGGCCCCGCCGTCGTACGGTCTCTCAACGACACTCACCATCTTCGTGTGGCGGCCGAAGACCAGGCACTTTGGTAAAATGATCCGAGACGGACGAGTCGGCCGGACGGTCGCGTCGGAGCCATGCTCCGACGAGGAAGGTCCGGGCTCCACCGGGCAGGGTGGTCGGTAACGCCGACCCGGGGCGACCCGCGGGAAAGTGCCACAGAAAGCAGACCGCCTCCGGCATACCGGAGGTAAGGGTGAAACGGTGGTGTAAGAGACCACCAGCGCCCCAGGTGACTGGGGCGGCTCGGCAAACCCCACCCGGAGCAAGGTCAAGAAGGGCCCGCCACGGCGGGCCCGCGCAGGCGTTCGAGGGCGGCCCGCCCGAGGCCTGCGGGTAGACCGCTCGAGGCCGCCGGCAACGGCGGCCCTAGATGGATGACCGTCGCTCCGCGAAAGCGGAGGCACAGAACCCGGCCTACAGGCCGACTCGTCCGTCATCCACGCCGCCGACCAGCGGCTGTTGATGGGCTGTGTTCAGTCTGGAACCCAGGAGTACGGATAGGGCGCCTGGCGGGTGATCGCCTTGTCCAGCCGCTCTCGTTGCTCCGGATCCAGGGACCAGCCGACCGCGCCGAGATTGTCGTCAAGTTGCTGCGGAGTGCGGGTGCCGATGATCGGTGCCGTGACGCCAGGGGCGTCGAGTAGCCAGTTCAAGGCCACCTGCGCAGGGGTGCGGCCGGTCTCCGAAGCCACGTCGTGGAGGGCGTCCAGCACGGTCCAGGTGTGTTCGGTGCCGTACTCGTCCCACCTCATCCTGCCCTTTGCCGAGGCGATACGGCTGTCGGCGGATGGCTCGGTCATTCCCCGGCGGTAGCGTCCGGACAGCCATCCCTTGGCCAATGGGCTGAAGGGAAGAACGCCGAGTCCTTCCTTTCGGCACAGCGGAAGCAGCTCCCACTCGGTCTCGCGGACAAGCAGGTTGTAGCAGGCCTGGAGAGATACGAAGGGTTCCCAGTCGTGCAGTTCGGCAAGGCCGAGTGCCTTCTGCAACTGGTAGCCCTTGAGGTTACTGGCCCCGATGTAACGCACTTTGCCGGATCGAACCAGCATGTCCAACGTCGAAAGCGTCTCTTCGAGCGGGGTGTCAGGGTCCCAGTAGTGGATCTGATAGAGATCGACGTAGTCGGTCTGCAACCTGCGCAGACTGTCGTCGATACTTTTCATGATGTGCTGCCGCGAAAGACCTTGGTCCGTAGGTGAATCGCTCATCCGTCCGCGTACCTTCGTGGCGATCACGAGGTTTTCGCGCTTCTTTCGGGTCAGCCATCGGCCGAGGATCTGCTCGGAGACACCTCGGGAGTAGTTGTTGGAAGTGTCGATGAAGGTGCCACCGGCCTCGACGAACTGGTCGAGCACCTCGTGGCTGGCCTTCTCGTCGGTGACCTCGCCGAACAGCATCGCTCCAAAACACAGCTCACTGACCCGGAGCCCGGTCCTTCCAAGGAATCGGTAGTCCATGAACAGTGACCATAGGAGCTCGAGCGCACTCCAGGGCAAGCCTCGTCCAGTCGCGGGCTCCGGCGTTAGCGTCGGCGGCTCGCCAGTGGGGACCTTCGCTCAGGAGAGCAGGACCTCTGTGACAGATCCGGCGCGGGGGGCGGGTGACGCTCAAGGAGCCGTGCCGACCCAGCGGTGATAGGCGTCCAGGTCGACGTTGCTGCCGCACACGATGGTGACCACGTGTCGGCCGGCGAAGCGGTCGTGGTCTTCGAGGATGGCCGCGATGCCGAGCGCGGCCGATGGTTCGACGACGAGAGGGGCGTGGTCGAGGAGCATCCGCATACCGGTGATGATCGAGGACTCCTGGACCAGGACGGCGTCGTCGGCGACCAGGAGGAGGTCGTCCAGGACGGCCGGGATGGGACACCGGCCGGCGACGCCGTCGGCGATGGTGTTCGTCGAGTCGGTGGTGACGACGCGTCGGCTGTGAAAGGAACGTGTCATCGCCGGTGCGCCCAGCGGCTGGACGCAGATCACCTCGACGTCGGGCGCCAGGGCCTTCACCACATGACCCACACCCGTGGCCATTGCCCCGCCGCCCAGAGCGATCAGGACGGTGTCGAACGACGGCGCGGCGTCCACCAGTTCCAGGCCGATGGTCGCCGCGCCCTCGCAGGTCTCGAGGTCCAGGCTGTCTTCGACGAGCCGGATGCCGTCGTGCCGCGCGATGGCCGCCGCCCGCTCGCGAGCGGTGTCGAAGTCGCCGTCCACCAGCTCCAACCTGGCGTCCAACGCGCGGATGCGATCGAGCTTGGCTGCGGGCGCGAAGCGGGATGCCACGACAGTGACGTCGAGCCCCCGGCCGCGACCGGACCAGGCGAGGGCTTGACCGAGGTTGCCCGCGCTCGCGCACACCACGGCGCGCGAACCGTTGTCGGCGAGCAGGCTCGCGACCAGCTCGGTGCCGCGGGCCTTGAAGCTGCGGACCGGGTTCGCCGTTTCGAGCTTGATGCTCACCGCGCACCCGAGGTCGGGCTCCAGCGCCTCGCAGCGGTACAGCGGAGTGTCGCGAAAAACCGGGTCGATCATCCGGCGAGCGGCCCGGATCCGGGCAGTGTCGAGGCGCGTTCCCTGCACGACACAGCAGCGTAGCGCCGTCGGCCAACCCGGCAGGTCACGAGACCCGACAAATGTGGTGCTCGCCCACACCCGGCGCGGGGGCTCACTGGAGGGACACTGAGGACGGGCTCGCCTCGTCGGTCTCGGTGACGGGTTCGCCGAAGCGGGCGAGGGCGAGGGTGCCGCCGACGGCGATGACGAATCCCAGTACGGCGCTCCAGGTGTACCCGTGACGGGTGCCGTCGCCGAGAAGGAGGACCCCGACCAGTGCGGGTACGACGGTCTCGGCGACGACCATCGCGGCGGTGGTCGTGGTCACCGAGCCGCGCTGCAGCGCGGTGGCGAAGAACAGGAATGCCACCAGCCCGCCGCCCGCCACGACGTACGTCGCCGGGTCGCGCAGGAGGTCGAGGGGAGACAGGCTCACCAGCACGCGTGCGCCGATGGCCACCAGGCCGAAGCCCAGCCCGGCGATCAGGCCGAGCACCACGGACCTGATCGTTCCGCGCAGCCGCCCCGCCGCGACCCCGACCAAGCCGATCACGGCGACACACCCGAGCAGCGCCATCCGGAACGTCAGGCTCACCGCCGTCGGGTTCTCGTGTCCGGCGGCCAGCCCCAGCAGCGCCAGGCCGGCGCACACCGCCGCCACGGCGGCCCACTCTCGCGCCGCCAGCCGAAAGTGCAGGACCCGGGCGGCGACCACCGCGGTCACCGCCAGGTTCCCCGCGACCATCGCCTGCACCACGAACAGCGGCAACGACCGCAACGCGGCCAGCTCGGCGACGAAGCCCAGAAGGTCCAGGCCCGTACCGAGGAGGAACGGAAGCCGACGGACCAGGCGGACCAGTAGGCGGGGGTCGACGCCCGTGCTCGTCGGCGCGGTGCGCGCCGCCAGCGCCTGCAGCACACTCGCCGTGCCGAAGCACACGGCCGCGGCGATCGCCCCGAGAAGACTCCAGATCACTCCCCGAGCCTACGTACGGTCCGGGCGTCGTCCGCTCCCGGGCACGACCGATACCGGATCGGTGCCGAAATCGGCCGCACGGACCGGCACACAAGCGCACGCAAGCCGCCGTACGGCCCGGATCACCCAGGAAGGAGCACCCACATGCCCCACCTCCGCCTCATCTGGCCTCAGTGGCAGGGTGCGGGCACCTCCAGTGTCGAGGCGCTCGCCGCCGAGTTCCCGTTCGATGTCGTCCGTCGCGGTTACGCCGTGGGCGCGGCGGTCCTCGAAGCGGTCCTGCCGCCGCACGACGGCCCGACGGTGGCCGTGCCGGTGACGATGTCCGACGACGCCTGGACGAACGCGACGGTGTCGAGGCCAAGGAGGCCGTCGTCCGGCAGCTCGCGAGCGCCCAGGCGGTCATCCGCGCGCACGACCCGGCCCGGATCGCCACGCTCGGTGGCGAATGCTCGGTGAGCGTGGCGCCGTTCGCCGAGCCGACCCGCCGCTACGGCGACGATCTGGCGGTCGTCCGGATCGACTCGCACCCCGACATCGGCACCCCTGAAGGTGCGCCGCAGGTCATGGAAGGTCGTGAGCGTGGTAGCGCAGGTACACCACACCGCCGGCGAAGCGGCGCTCGTCGACCAGGTCGAGCCGGGCACGAACCCCTTGCGGGAAGACCGGTGTGCCTCCGCCCACGGCGACGGGCGTGACGAACAGGTGGTATTCGTCCACCAGACCCGCCTGGATCGCCTCGGCGGCGAGGGTCGGGCCGCCCACGCTGACGTTCCCGTGCTCTTTCAGCGCCCGGACGGCATCGGGGTCGAAACGCCGCTCGATCCGCGTCCGCTCACTCGACACGGTCTGCAGAGTGCTCGAATAGACGATCTTGTCCGCGGAGCGCCATATCCCGGCGTATTCCCGTGCGGCGGATGACGGCCCGTCGAGGGAAACGGTCTCCCAGTAGAGCATGACCTCATACATCCGACGGCCGTACAGGTACGTCCCGATCCCCCGCTCCAGGTCATTGACGAAGGCGTGCACCTCCTCGTCCGGCCGAGCCCAGTCGAACCTGCCCTCCGAATCGGCCGTGTAGCCGTCGAGCGACGCGATCGCCGAGTAGACCAACATGCCTGCTCCCTCCTGTCACCCGTGTAGACCGTGGCGACCCGCAGATCTCATCGGTCGATCGGCTCATCTCGGAAGGTGATCAATCCGATGGGTGCAGTCGCAGCCACAGTTCGGCGCGTTCGGCGTGGAGCCCGCGTCCGAGCCGCTCGTACGCTTCGCGCATCAATCGCACGGTCGCGCGGTCGTACGACGTCAGGGACTTGAGCACGCACAGCGCCGAGGCGGGATATCCGTCGGCGAGAAATCGCCGGGCCCGCGGCAGGTACTCAGCTGAGTCCCACGGGCGGTCCACTCGCACGGTGCCGGGTGCGAACGCCGCAGCCGGCGCGAGCACGCCGATGCCGTCATCGGTCGATTCGTACCGCCATTCTGGTGGAATCTCCGGACGGATCGCCTGCTTTGAGCGGGCCCCCGGCGTGATCCGCGGGGAGCCGATATCGGGACGCAGGTCGAGGGCGCGGCACACCGCTGCCCAGCGGGTGTCCTCGGCAGGCGAGGCGAGCCCCTGCTCGCGCCCCCACGCCGTCCAATTCGCCATTGCCCCGACGAGAAGGTTCTCCAACGCCTCTTTCGTGTTATCGCCGAGCCAGAATGCCTGGTCATCGACCGGTGCGAATGACACGCACACGTGGTCCTCGGCATCCAGCTCTGGAGCGAGAACCGCCCACCCGTAATGCAATCCGTCGCCGCCGTTCCAGCAGAAAGGAAGGATTTCAAGCGGCTGAAAGCTGTAACAAAGCTCCCCGCACAGGATCCCTGGATCGTCGCTACCGGGTGGCTCGCCGAGAAGGCTCGTACCGAGGTCCCCGCAGAAAAGGTCTCCACCCCTGTCCATCCACGATGCGTAGCTCCACACCTCCGGGTCTTCGGGGTCCAGCCCGTCCATGATGAACGCGGCGAGTTCCACAAATGTGGTGGGCAATCGGAGTGACCGGTGCAAGGGGTGGTGCATAATGCCCTCCAGATAGAAGCCTTCCGGATCTGAGAGATCGTAGTCCTGAGCCATGTCAGAAACGGATGCCCTGGATGCGGTCCTGCGGGACGCGCGCCGCGTCCTGGTGACGGACGCCGTCCCGTCCGTGCCGCACCCGATCGGGGCCGAGGTCATCATCGATCTGTCGGACCCCGCGGAGCTCGACCGATTGCGTGCGGCCATGGTGGTGGCGTCCGTTCCCGGCATGGTGTGCGCGTGCCTGGGAGACGTCCGGTTCGTCTTCCTCGACGAGGACGGCCGGGACCTGACCGCCGTGGTCCTCCACCATGCGGTGACGCTTCGCTGGAACGGTTGGGACGGCGACGCGGTCCTCGCCGATGGCATTTCACTCCTGCGCTGGCTCGACGACCACGGCGTATCGGGTCCGCTGCGGCAGTTCGAGGAGGACGAACGTCGGCGTCTGCGGGCGCGGGTCCAAGAGGCCGAATGGCTCGCGGCGATGCCGCCGGTGCTGGCCGACCTGTCCGAGCGGATCCTGGCGCCCTCGCAGACGGGTGGAAACCCCTCGCCGGACCTGCTGGCCGAAATCCAGCACCGGCTGGACCACGCCTACCCGGAGCCCGCGAGCCGAACACTGGCGCTTCTGAAATGGTGCGGTGCCGGCACCGGCCGATACTCGGGATTTCCCGTGTACGAACTCGTGCCGAGCCTGCTGCTCAAGGACCTGCCGATCGCCGACATCGTCGCCGGCCTGCAGGACCCGCGGGCCGACCGTCGCCACGACGCCGGTGCCGTGCGCCATCTCGCCGGCTGGAAGAGCCGACGTCGCCAGAAGCGGGACATCGCCGCCATTCCCGCGCCGCTGAGGGCCCGCCTCCTCGAAACGGTCCAGGCATCCGGCGACCGGGAACAACAGGAACGCGCGTCGCGGTGGCTGAACCCGGCCCGGTCGAACTAGAGGGTGATGGCGGTGACGATGAGGCCGTCGCGGGCGAGCCAGCGGCCGGTGAAACCGGTCAGCGGGCGGCCGTCGACCTCCGGCGGTGTGACCGTCAGCACGGCGGCGAACGTGCCCGCCTCGGGGTCCACCGTGACGCTCGCGTCCTCGAAGCCCAGCCAGCGGCGGGTCAGCGGGAACCACGCCTTGTAGACCGACTCCTTCGCGCTGAACAGCAGGCGGTCCCACCGTACGCCGGGTTCCGTGGCGAGCAGGTCGGTCAGCCAGACGCGCTCTTCCGGACGGGAGACGGCTTCCAGTACGCCGTCGGGCAGCGGGCCGTTGGGTTCGGCGTCGATGCCGATCGTCAGGAGGTCCCGGGCGCGGGCGACGGCGGACGCCCGGTAGCCGTCGCAGTGGGTCATGCTGCCCACGATCCCGGCCGGCCAGATCGGGGCGCGGCCTTCCCCCGGGAGGATGGGTGCCGGGGCGACGTCGAGTCGTGCGAGGGCCGTCCGCGCGCAGGCCCGTACGGTGGTGAACTCCCTGCGACGCTTGTCGACGGCGCGGGCGAGCAATGCCTCTTCTTCGGGGAACAGGGTCGTCTCGGGCGCGTCGCCGTACGTCTCCTCGGACGCCGCTTCCGGTGGCAGCAACTCCTCGATCACGAGGCCGCCGGAGCCGGAAGGATCTGCCGTAGCGCCGGCTTCACCGGGCGCTTCTGCCACTCGCGCGGGTAGCCGACCGAGACCTCCTCGAACCGTACGCCGTCGTGGTAGGTGGTCCGCGGGATGTGCAGGTGGCCGTAGACGGCCGCGGCCGCGCGGAAGCGTACGTGCCAGTCGGCGGTGTGCACGGTGCCGCACCACTGGGCGAACACCGGGAACCGCAGGACGCGGGTGGGCTCCCGTACCAGCGGATAGTGGTTCACCAGTACGGTCGGTAGCTCCGGGTCGAGTTCCGCCAGCCGTCGTTCGGTCGCCGTCAGCCGGGCCCGGCACCAGGACTCGCGGTTCGGGTACGGGTCCGGGTGCAGGAAGATCTCGTCGGTGCAGACGATGCCCTCCGCGTATGCCTGCGCGAGCGCGGCCTCCTGGGTGTCGGCGCCCTCGGGGCGGAACGTGTAGTCGTACAGCAGGAAGAGCGGTGCGACCACGGCCGGTCCGCCGGGGCCCTCCCAGACCGGGTACGGATCCTCCGGTGTGAGGACGTTCACGCCGCGGCAGAGCTCGACCAGCCGCCGGTAGCGGTCCTCGCCGCGCAGCCCGGTCGTGTCGCCGCGCGGGGTCCAGAGCTCGTGGTTGCCGGGCGTCCACACGACGGTCGCGAAGCGCCGGCGCAGCGTGTCGAGCGCCCATTCGATGTCGTCGAGGTTCTCACCGACGTCGCCGGCGACGAGCAGCCAGTCGTCACCGGAGTACGGGCGCAGCTCCTCGACCAGTTTCCGGTTCTCCGGGTACGCGACGTGGAGGTCGCTGATGGCGAGAAGGCGCGGTCCGGTTTCCGGCGTGTTGATCACATTGGTGATGCTACGTGCAGCCTCTCGAGGGGACCTCGCGTTGACCGATACGGGTCAGGGCCGCGCCTGCTGGGCGTACGCCGGGCAGGCGCGGGGACCAGGCGTACGGAGTCAGGTGAAGTTGACGTCGCTGCAGAAGAAGAACGCCTGGTCCATGTGCGAGGCCTGCCAGATCGTGAAGACGACGTGGCGGCCCGTACGGCCCGGGGCGCTGAGGTTGTCGACGATGTAGTCGCCGCCCGGCGCGTACTTGGCCGTCTTGCGCACCAGCTCGAGGTCGCTCCAGCGCAGCGGCTGGGTTAGGGCGTTGTACCCCTGTTTGGTGACGTAGACGAGGATGTAGTCCGCGCCGTGGTGGGCCTGGTCCAGCAGGTGGATCGAGAAGGTGCTGTGGACGTCGGTCGTCTTCCACGCGCCGGGGACGTCCAGGGAGCGGTACCGGCCGCTCTCGGTCAGGGCGCCGCTGCAGAGCTGCCCGTCCGGGAGCCCGGCCTGGAAGTTGCCGGCCAGGCCGTTGCGGTAGAGGCCGTTCCAGTTCCACATGGCGTTCGGGTTGTCCTGCCACGCCTGCCAGCACATGGGGTCTTCCGTCTGCATCTTGGGGTCCTGGAAGTCGCTTCCCCAGCGGAGCCAGCAGCCGTAGTTGCGGGAGGCCGGGTCGACGACCGAGCCGTGGGCGAAGGCGGCGTCGGCCCAGGGGACCAGGAAGAGTACGGCTGCGGACAGCAGCGTCAGGACGCGGAGCGCCCGGCGGGTACCTCGGTGGTGCATGCGCGTTCTCCGTCTCGGGGGACAGGTCGAACGGTGGGAGCGCACCTGATCACCGAGCTTAACCTGACAAGCGGAGTTGCCGAACTTTACGCGTGAAACTTTCACGATGCCGCGTCATCGCACACATGGTTGAGCCGCGGAGGCGGGGCATGGTCACCGCCACCGCGGCCCGGTCCGTGTGCGTGGGCCCGATCCGTCGGATCGTTCACGCGGGTTTGTCATACGCACCGCCGAACTTCGCGCAGATCTCGCGCGCCTCGTCCGGATAGCGCTGGATCAGCCGGTGCAACTCGGCGAGTTCCGCGTCGCGGCGGAGGTGTCCGACGACGGTCATCTCGTCGAGGATTCGCCGGAACTCTGTCAGCTCCTGGTCGTAGCTCATGTGTCCGTCCGGTAGAGGGAGTGAGCGGTCTTCAGCGGTTCCCGATGACACGACTGATCTCCCGGGCCGCTAAGGCCTTGTCGACCGCCGGACAGATCGGCTGACCCCAGGAGTAGAAGAACCAGTACGCGTCGCCGTCGACGATGTGGTGCTCACAGCGGATCGTCTCCGACATGACGGGCGCGTGCCGGTTGGTGGCCCGGAGATAGGGGGACGTGCCGTTGGGGTGGTCGAGAGTGGTCTCGAAACCGGCTTGGTCGAGAGCGCCTCGGAGCTCACGAAGGTGCCGGAAGATTAACGCGGTGACGGTGTCCTCGCCCATGTCCGTCTCCTCATCGCGCGGGGATCTTGGCCGCCTGCCGTGACGGTAAAATCGCCGACCCGTTGCGTGCGAGGAGTGTGCCCAAGTGTGGCACGCGGACTTCAGTCGAGCGCGTCGATCGCGGCGGAGATCAGGGCCCGTGCGTCCGTGCCGAAGACCGCCATCTCGGCCAGCTCACTGAACGCCTTGGTGTAGAGCTCCACCTCGCCGGGGGTGGTGACCGTGACCGCCGCCGACAGCAGCTCCACCGACACCCGCTCGGAGTCGAAGATGTTGAAGCCCTCCAGGGTCCACATCCGGCGTCCGCCGTGCTCGAAGGGGATCACGCCGAGCGACACCGACGGCAGCGCCATGGTGTTCAGCAGGTGTTGGAGCTGCCCGGCCATCGTGTCGGGGCCACCGACCTGGTAGCGGAGCACCGCCTCCTCGACGAGCACGGCGAACCGGTGGTCGCCGTCGCGTACGACGTGCGAGCGGGCCATCCGGGCGGTCACCGCCTCCTCCACGTCGTTGGGGGTGCCGTGGAAGGTCGTGATGGCCGACAGCAGCGCGCCGGCGTAGGCGGCGGTCTGGAAGAGGCCGGGCACGACCTGCGAGCAGTAGACCCGGAAGCTGCGGGTCCGCTCGTACAGCGGCACCCGCGACTCCTGGAGCCGGCGCAGGCCGGTGCGCTGGAGGCGGCGCCACTCGACGTAGGCGCCCTCGACGGTCCGCAGCGAGGCCACGAGGTCGGTCGCCTCGTCGTCGGCCTTGCAGACGGTGCACCAGCGGCGGATGTCGTCGGCGGACGGCGGCCGGGTGGCGTGCTCGATCTTGGAGACCTTGGTGCGGTCCCATTCGGCGGCGGCGGCGAGCGCCTTGGCGGTCAGGCCGGCGTCGACCCTGAGCTCCCGCAGCCGGTCGGCGATCGCCTGGCGGGCGGCCTGGACGGACGACGACGGTGAGGTCGCGGGCAGGGCCGCTCGCCGCGGTGGTCGTGGTCGCTCAGGCGGGGCGATAGTCATCGTGATCGACCCCCCGCTCCCAGGCCGCCTCGAAGGCGGAGGTGCATAGCTTCACCACGTCAGGATCCTCCCAGACGTCGTGGCCGACGAATTCCCCGTCACCGGCGAAGTAACCGAATCGGACGATCCGGCCATCGAAGACCCAGAAGTCATTGCCCGGCAGGGCCAGATCCGACGCCCGCCGGCGAGACAGCCACCGTACCTGCTCGCCGGCCGCGACGTTCAGCCCTTCTGTTACGTCGTACTCGAAACGGATGAAGTCCGCCAGTGGTTCCGACACGATACGGACTCGCCGGATCTGGACACCACGGGCGACGGTCGCGCGGACCAGGCCGAACCACTCTGGGTAGCGCTTCGATCCTTCGATCCGCACTCCCGCCTTCCAATCGAGGAAGACGGGGTCGGAGGGCGTGTAGCCGTCCCGCATTTCGAGGTGGACGGCCGACTCGTCGCACTCGGCCAGCAGGTCACTGAACGATGGGACCTCCGGCGACATCGCACGCCTCCTTCAGGATCGGTGCCATCCGCGCCGGTAGCCGCAGCACCGTCTCGTGGTCGGGTATCGGGCCGGTCGCCAGGCATTCGTTCCGAGTATCCGGGTCGGCGGTCCAGCCTTGGATGACGATCTCGCTGGTCGCCTCGTCGACCCAGACGGTCGGGCAGTTATCCCCGTTGGTGAATGGATCGATCCCTACGAACCTTAGGGACATGGGTGTCCTCCTGAGTCCGGTGTTGTATACGGAGCGCGCACGACTGGTACACGCAGAGTGATGAGCCGGTCAAGAGGTTGCCACGCAATCGCACCGGAGTCCAACCGATCCCCGGCGGGATCCTTATATCCCGGGGAAGACGTATCTCCCGGTGCCGGCCGCCGGGGGGCGAAGGCGATCCACCGCAGGTGAAAGGCCGTGGGCCCCGTGGTTCATGCGAACCACGGGGCCCACGGCCTCTTCGCTGTACGGCGTCAGCCCTTGTTGCCGTTGTTGCCGCCGTAGGATCCCCAGCCGTCGGGGTGCTGCTCGTCGTTCTTCCGGTCGCCGTACGAGGTGCCGTACGGGCTTCTCGGGTAGGCCTGCGTCGCGTTCGCGTCGTCGGTCGGCTGCCCGGTCCCGGGGGTCGAGGAGGCCGGGTCGTAGCCCTGCCCCGGCGTGGAGGACCCGTAGTAGCCCGAGCCGTTGCCGGGGGACGAGCCGGGCGTCTGGTAGCCGCCCGTGCTCGAGTAGCCGCCGGAGGAGCTGCTGTCCCGGCCGGCCCCGTAGGAGCCGTACGAGTCCGACGACGAACCGGTGTACCCGCCGCCGAGCGGGTCGTCCTGGCGCCCCGAGCCCGAGCCGTACGAGGAGGAGTCGCTGCCGTACGACGAGGAGCCGGTGGAGCCGTAGCCGCCGGTCGAGCCGGTCGAGCCGTAACCGCTGTCGGAGGAGCCCGTGGAGGAGCCCGTGGAGGAGCCGTAGCCGCTGTCGGAGGAGCCGGTGGAGCCGTAGCCGCCGGTCGAGCCGGTCGAGCCGTAACCGCTGTCGGAGGAGCCCGTGGAGGAGCCGTAGCCGCTGTCGGAGGAGCCGGTGGAGCCGTAGCCGCCGTCGTAGGACGGGGTGCTGTAGCCGCCGGTCGCGTTGTAGCCGCCAGACAGGGGGTCCGACCCGTACGAGCCCGTCGAGGAGGAGCCGTAGGAGTCTCCGGAGGACCCAGACCCGCCGTAGGACTCCGACGACGAACCGCTCGAGCTGTAGGAGTCCGTCGACCAGCCCCCGCTCGTGGAGGAGGAGCGGTACGAGCGCTCCCCGGTGTCCAGCGGGTCGGTGAGCGGGTCGTAACCGGCGGTCGGCGCGGGGCTCGAAGAGGTCGAGCCCGTCGACGCCGCGTCACTGCCTCCGGAGCGCTCGCGCTGAATCTTGGCGAGCAGATCGTCGACGGACGGGACGGCGGGTCCGTCGTCGCTCCCGCTCGCGCCGGCGGCGGAACCCACCGGCGACGGGGGCGTCAGGGGAGAGGGAGCCGGCGGCGCGGGAGGCGGAGTGGGCAGCGAGGGAGACGAGGAGCCGAAGGTCGGCCGGTCGCCGGTGTTCAGCGGGTCGTCGCCGTACCCGCTCCCCGGGTCCGTGCCGTACGAGCGGTCACTGCCGTAGGTGTGCTCGGAGGAGTAGGACGGCTCGCTCGAGTACGACGGTTCGCTCGAATAGGAGGGCGCCTCGCTCGAGTACGAGGGCTCGCTCGAGTACGAGGGCGCGCCGAAGCCGCCGCTCTGGTCGGCGGAGCCGTACGCCGGGATGGCACCGCCGGGATCGGTCTGGCCCGCCCGCGAGGGGACGTCGAGCGTCGACGGCACGTCGAGCGGGCCGCGCGTCGCCGGCGTGTCGAGCATCGTGGGCGCGTCGTCGAGGGCTGGGACGACCGGCTGCGGCCTGGTCTCCGGGGCCGGCGAGTCGATCGGGGGGTCCTGCGGCGGCGGGCCCATCGGCATGCCCTGGGGCGGCCCGCTCACGAGCGGCTGCGGCTGCGGCACCTGCCCGGCGAGGGGATCCTGACCCCGCGCCTCGGAGGGCTGCCCGGCGTCCTGCCGCCAGGGGAACTTCGGCTTGTCGAAGGTGATGGTCGACCAGTACTCGTCGTCGTCCATCTCGTCGCTCGACCGCGGAGGCGCCTCGGGGACCGGGGTCGGGGACGGCGGAGGCAGCTGGGCCGGGCCGGCACCGGGACCGGCGATGGGCGCGGCGGGCAGCTGGTGCTGCGGAGCCATGGGAGCGATGGGGGCGCCGGCCACGCGCATGTCGCCGCCGCCGTAGGCGTCCTCCTCCACCTCGTCACCCTGACCGCGGCGGCCGCGGGATCTGCCGGCGCGGCGGCCCCGGGGCTGCTCTTCGTCGGACATCCAGTCGTCCTCGTCGCCGGAGCGGCTCGCCCTCATCCCCAGGGCCACGAGCACCCCGACGAGTATGACGACCGCGACCAGGCCGAGGACAACGATCAGACCCCACATAGCTACCACCCAACGCCGTGGTCTAGCGGTCGACGCCGACGCGGAGACCTTTTCCCATGATCCACCGGCACCGGGGCCCCCAAGGAGCTAGACCGATTGTTGCCGACCGCTATGACCCTTGTCATACGGTTCGCGAACATCTATTTTCACCCTACTTGCCCTGAGGCCCGCGAGCGCCGTCCGTTCGCCTCCGTTGGCCCTTGGCGCGGGACGCGCGTCTGACACGTCCGGCACGCCCGCCCCTCAGGACATCACATCACCGCTCCCCGGAACGTCGCGTACATCCGGCCGCGCGCGATCGTCCGGGCGGCGATCGCCGAGAGGGCCTCGCTCAGGCTCGCGCCGTTCTTCAGCGGGACCTTCTCCTTCAGCGCGTAAAGGGTGAAGCGGTATCGGTGCACCTCGCCCTTCGGCGGGCACGGCGGGGCGTAGCCGACCTTGTGCGCCGTGTTCATCGACTGCTCGGAGTGCGGCGGAGTGGTGTTCTCCAGGAGTTCGTTCGCCGTGGCGTCGATGTTGAACAGCACCCAGTGGACGTACGCGCCGCTGGGGGAGTCGGGGTCATCGATGATCAGCGCGAGGGACCCGACGCCGCTCTGTGCGACCGACCAGCGCAGAGGCGGCGTCTTGGACTTGCCGCCGTACTGCGGGCACGCGAAGCGGACGGGCATCGGCGCGCCGTCGCGAAAGGCCGGGCTGGTCACAGTGATCGATTCGGCCACGCTCCCCCGAATGATCTTGTTATGCCCGAAGAGGCCGCAGCCCGTCAGCGACAGCACTCCGACGGCGGCCAGGCACACCGGCCGCCACAACCTGGTCATCATCGATACACAGCTCCCGGGGGACGATCGTACGCCGAGCCCGGCCGGTGTCCGCGCATTCGCCGCATCGGGAGCCGCGCGGACTCCTCGATGTGGCGTTCCTCACCCGCGGATCGACGCCGGGCGTCCGGCTCACCCTAGACGGATTGAGGACCCCGAAGGGGCGGGTCGGTGGAGGTGTCCGGCCGCGTACGGAAGACATGAGCTAATTCACAGCAGAACAGCACAACAGGTTTGGCATCACGTCAAGTTTCGCCGATCTTCACGGTGTAGTCAGCCGGTATGTCCGGTTCGATGCGGTAGCTTGTGAAAGGCTTCACAAATCAACCGAGGAGAGAATCCCCGTGGCCACGAGCCCGAATCCGAGCCGGACCACTCCCCACATCCTCATCGTCGGCGGCGGTTACGTCGGCATGTACACCGCCCTGCGCCTGCAGCGCCGCCTGCGCTCGAACGAGGCGACGATCACGATCGTCGACCCGCAGTCGTTCATGACCTACCAGCCGTTCCTCCCCGAGGTGGCCGCCGGCCACCTGGCCGCGCGCCACGTCGTCGTGCCGCTGCGCCGCGTGCTGCCCAAGGCGCGCATCCTGAACGGGCGGGTCGTCTCCGTCGACCACGCCCGGCGCGTCGCCACCGTGCGCCCGATCTCCGGGCCGGCCACCGAGATCTCCTACGACCATCTCGTGATGGCGCCGGGCTCGGTGTCCCGCACGCTGCCGATCCCCGGGCTCGCCGAGCACGGGATCGGGTTCAAGAACGTCGCCGAGGCCATCCACCTGCGCAACCACGTGCTCGCGCAACTCGACATCGCCGCGTCCACCTCCGATGAGGAGGTCCGCCGCAGCGCGCTCACCTTCGTCTTCGTCGGCGGCGGCTTCGCCGGCGTCGAGGCGCTGGCCGAGCTCGAGGACATGGCGCGGGGCGCCCTGACGTACTACCCGGACCTCGGCCCCGAGGACATGCGCTGGGTCCTCGTCGAGGCCAGCGGCCGGATCCTGCCCGAGGTCGGGGACCGCATGGGCCGCTATACCGTCGAGGAACTGCGCCGGCGGGGGATCGACGTACGGCTGAACACGCGGCTGAACTCCGCCGTCGACCGCCGCGTCGTGCTCGACGACGGCGCCGAGTTCGACGCGGGCACGCTCGTGTGGACCGCGGGGGTGAAGCCCAACCCGCTCAACCGCTCCACCGACCTGCCCCTGGACCGGCAGGGCCGCATCGTCGCCACCGAGTACCTCACCGTCGAGGGCGTCGACGACGCCTTCGTGGCCGGCGACTGCGGCGCCGTCCCGGACCTCACCCGGCCCGGGGAGTTCTGCGCGCCCAACGCCCAGCACGCCGTACGCCAGGCCAGGCGGCTCGCGGACAACATCGTGGCCACGCTCCGGGGCAAGGAGCGCAAGCCGTACCGGCACTCCTACGCCGGGTCGGTGGCCAGCCTGGGGCTCTACCGGGGCGTCGCGCACGTGTACGGCGTGCGGCTGCGCGGGTTCGCCGCCTGGTTCATGCACCGGACCTACCACCTGTCGCGGGTGCCGACGCTCAACCGCAAGGTACGGGTGGTGGCCGACTGGACGCTCGCGCTGTTCTTCCGGCGCGAGACGGTCTCCCTCGGCGGCATCGAGCAGCCGCGCGCGGAGTTCCAGCTGGCCAGCGGGCAGGATCGCGCCGCCTGACCCTCGCTCCACCGTCACGGCGGGCCGGCCGGAGGCCGGCCCGCCGTTTTTGTGCGAGACTCTTCGAGATATATCGCGCTTCACGTAGATGACTCCCCGGACGGACAAGGGAGAATCGACCCGTGCGGATCTCGTTGCTGGGCCCCCTCGAGGTGACCGATGGCGCCGGCCGGCCGGTGGAGGTCGGCGGTGCCCGCCTGCGCACGCTGCTGATCCTGCTCGCGCTCGACGCCCCCCGCGTCGTGACGACCGACCGTCTGGTCGCCGGAGTGTGGGGCGGCGATCCCCCGGCCGGCGCCCCGAACGCGCTGCAGTCCCTGATCTCCCGGCTGCGCCGCGCGCTGCCCGACGCCGTGATCGAGTCCCACCCTTCCGGCTACCGGCTCGTCATCGACGACGAGGCGGTCGACCTGCGGCGCTTCGACCGGCTCGTCGCCCACGGACGCCGCCTCCTCGCCGACGACCCCGTCCGCGCGGCGGACGCTCTCGCCGAGGCCCTCGGCCTGTGGCGCGGTACGGCGCTGGCCGACGTCGCCGACGCCGACTTCGCCCAAGGACAGGTGTCCCGCCTCACCGAACAGCGTCTCGGCGCCATCGAGGACCACGCCGAGGCGCTGCTGCTGCTCGGCCGCGCCGACACCGCCGAGCTGGAGGCGCTGGTCGCCGCGCACCCGCTCCGCGAACGCCTGCGCGGGCAGTACATGCGAGCGCTGTCCGCCGCCGGCCGTCAGGCCGACGCGCTGGCCACGTTCGAGGACGCCCGCCGCACGCTCGCCGAGGAGCTCGGCGTGGATCCGTCGCCGGAGCTGCGGGCGGTCCACCTCGCCGTCCTCCGGGGCGAGCAGACCCCCGCCCGGTCGCGGGGCCGCAGCAACCTGCCGGCCCCGCTCACGAGCTTCATCGGCCGCGAAGAGGAGATCGAACGCGTCGGGAAGCTACTGGAGGAGAACCGCCTCGTCACCCTCACCGGCCCCGGCGGCGCCGGGAAGACCCGGCTGTCGATCGAGGCGGCCGCCCGCCTGACCGACCGCATGCCCGGCGGCGTCCGGCTGATCGAGCTCGCCCCCGTCGGCGACCCGGGCGAGGTGCCGCAGGCGCTACTGAGCACGCTGGGCCTGCGCGAGGCCGCCCTGACCGCGGGCCTACGCGGCGCGCCGCCCACCAGCGTCGAACCCGTCGAGCGGCTCGTCGCCGCGCTCGCCGACGAGCGACTGCTGATCGTGCTGGACAACTGCGAGCACCTGATCGACTCCTGCGCCCGCCTCGTGGACCGGGTGCTCGCCGGCTGCCCCGGCGTCCGCGTCCTGGCGACCAGCCGCGAGGCCATCGGCATCACCGGTGAGTGCCTCTGGCCGGTGCCGCCGCTCGCCTTCCCCTCGGAGGGCCCGTCCGGCGCCCACGGGCCCGGGTGCGTCGCCTCGCTCGAGGAGGCGTTCGAGTACCCCGCCGTCCGCCTGTTCGTCGAGCGGGGCACCGCCGTCCGCCCCGGCTTCACGGCCGAGACGGACCTGTCCGCGGTGCTCGCCATCTGCCGCCGTCTCGACGGCATGCCGCTCGCCATCGAGCTGGCCGCCGCCCGGCTCCGTACGATGACCGCCACCCAGGTCGCGGACCGTCTCGACGACCGGTTCCGCATCCTCACGGGCGGCAGCCGTACGGCGCTGCCGCGCCACCAGACCCTGCGGGCCGTCGTCGACTGGAGCTGGGATCTGCTCGACGACGCCGAGCGGACGCTGCTGCGGCGCATCTCGGTCTTCGCGGGGGGCGCGACCCTCGACAGCGTCGAGGAGGTGTGCGGCGGCGACGTGCTCGACGCGCTCACCGGTCTGGTCGAGAAGTCGCTCGTCAGCGTCGACGGGACGGGCCGGTACCGCGTCCTCGAGACGATCCGCGCGTACGGCGGCGAGCGGCTCGCCGAGGCGGGCGAGGCCACGAGGGTGCGGCGCGCGCACGCCCACCACTTCCTCCAACTGGCCGAGACGGCCGAGCCGTTGCTGCGAAGCCGGGAGCAACTGCGGTGGTTCGAACGCCTCACCGCCGAGTACGACAACCTGCATTCCGCCCTGCGCTGGGCCATCGAGGTTCAGGACGCCGCACTCGCCGTCCGCTACGTCGCCGCCCTCGGCTGGTCCTGGTTCCTGCGCGGGCAGCGCGTCGAGAGCAATCAGCTGACCCAGGACACGCTCGCGCTGCCGGGAAGGGCGCCCGCCCACGCCGTCGCCCTGGCCACCCTCTACTGGATGCTCGGGGCGATCGACAACGACTTCCTGACGCGGGACAGGGAGGCCATCGAGCGTCGGATCTCGGCCGCGCTGGAAAACTGCGCGGACCTTCCCCAGGAGGACCTGCACCCCATGGTCCGCCTCGCTCCGCTGGGTCTCCTGGCGTTCGACGGGCGGATCGACGAGGCGCTCGAGGGAATGAACCGCCTCGACGGCGTACGTGACCCGTGGCTCCGGGCGGCAGTTGACACGTTCCGCGCGCACTTCCTGATGAACCTCGGCCGCCTCGAGGGGGTCGAGGAGCTCTTCACGGGCGCGATCGAGGCCTTCCGGACGCTCGGGGAACGCTGGGGGACGTCGCTGACGCTGACCGGGCTCGCCGAGCTCGCGCTGTGGCGCGGCGACCCGATGTCGGCCAAGGCCCACATCGAAGAGGCCCTCCGCTGCTCACTGGAGCTGGGCAGCCCGGACGACTCCAGCCACCTGCGCGTGCGCCTGGCCGACGCGTACCGGGCACTCGGCGACGATGAGGCCGCCCAGGCCGAGCTGGAGGCCGCCCTGCGCGGCGCCGAACGCCGCGGGGACCAACGGGACCTCGCGCTGGTCCGCTACACGGCCGCCGGGGAGGCCCGGCGCCGCGGCGACCTGGCCGAGGCCCGGACCCTCCTGGAAGACGCCGTCACGCCCGCGTGGAGCGGCGGCCCGCCGCAGTTCGTCTCGATGATCCACACCCAGCTGGGCCTCATCCACGGGCTGGAGGGCGACCTCGACGCCGCGCTCGAGCGGCACGCCGAGGCGTTCCGGACCGCGTGGTTCGCCCAGGACGCGCCGGTCATCGGGCAGTCCCTCGTCGGCCTGGCCGACCACGCCGTCGCCGGCGGCGACCACGAGCGGGCGGCGACCCTCCTCGGTGCCGCCGTCGGCGTGCGCGGCACCGAGGACCGATCGCTGACGGACCCGCCCCGGATCGAGCGGGCCGCCCGCGAGGTCCTCGGTGACGAACGCTTCGACACGGCGTACGCGCGAGGCCGCGCGATGGGGGTCGAGGACGCCGCCGCCTACCTGGCGATCGAGCCGGAACCCCCGAAGTCGCGGCGCGCCGCAAGGGAGCGGTGAGGTCTGCGGAACGAAGCCGTTCCAGCCACGAGGGAGGTCGGCGAGGACTGAGAAGTACGGCGTCCGCCGCGTTTCCGGGCGGTTCCCGCGGCGGGGGTCACCCGAGGAGCGGCGGGCCCGCGCGCTTGACGGTGCGGATGATCGGCGCGGTCTCCATCGACCGGATCTCGTCGAGGGCGGCGACCCGCTCGGTGAGGTAGCGCGCCAGGTCCTGGGTGTCGCGGCAGCTGACCGCCGCGAGGAGATTGGTCGGGCCGGTCGTGAGCGCGGCGAACGAGACCTCCGGATGCCGCGCCAGCGCCTCGGCGGTCTCGACGGCCTTGGCCGGCCGGACGTTCATCCACAGCCGCGCCTCGGCCGGGAAGCCGACCACCGCGGGCGGGACGTCGAGCTGATAGCGGAGGACCCCGGCGCGGCGCAGCGCGGTCATCCGCCGCTTCACCGTGGACTCCGACCAGCCGGTCGCCGAGGTCAGCTCCGCGTACGACGCCCTGCCGTCACGGGCCAGCGCACCCAGCAGTGCCCGGTCCGCGTCGTCCAGGGTGATCGGGTCGCCGTCGGCCTCCACCGGATCGGGACGGAGCCGCTCGACCTGCTCCAGGCTGAGGCAGGCGAGCCCCGCCCAGCCGGTCGGGAGCGCGAAGCTCCCCAGCAGCAGATGGGCCGACACGGCGAGGACCCGGCTCGTACGCGGCAGCTTGTGCAGCAGCAGCGCCTCCTGCTCGTCGGCGCTGCGCGCCTGCACGTTGCAGGAGACCTCCGTGCCGCCCGACAGGAGGTACACCCATGAGGTGTCCTCCCGCGCGGCCAGCGCCTCGGCGACCCTGCTCGCCGCGTCCGGCGTGCAGCGCAGCCTGATCGTCCAGGGGACGTATCCGAGGCGGGCGCCGTCGACCATGCCCACCATCCGCAGCACGCCCTCGCCGCGCATCCGCCGGTAGCGGCGCGCCACGGTGTTCTCCGACACGCCGAGCACCTCGGCGATGGTACGGAACGGCGCCCGGCCGTCCAGATGCAGCGCGTGAATGAGCCCTCGGTCGACGGAATCCACCGCGACAGGCTAACGGCCTGGCGGCATCCATCGGTCGGCGTCTTTCCGCCGACGGCGCCTCGGCCGTGCCGATCCGAACGCCGTACGCTGTACGGACAGGTTCGCCGCGCGGGCCCGTACCGCGACGCCGGAGGAGAAGCCACGGCTCTGGCGGCTGATGACCTCGGTCTTCCCCCTGTACGACACCTATCAGGCCAAGTCGGATCGCGACATCCCGCTGGTGATCCTGGAGGACGTCACCCCGCGTGGAGAACCCGGGGACCGGTGAACCGATGACGCGCGAGCGCGGGCATCCGCAGTGCGGGGCCCGCGCTCGGGTCGGATCTCAGACACGGCGGCGCAGGGCACGCACCGCCAGGGGAGCGAAGACCACTGCGATGCCCACGGCCCACACCAAGGACTTCATCACGGGGGAGGCGACAGCACCACCGTTGATGAGGCCGCGGGTCGCGTCGGCCAGATGGGTGACCGGATTGACCTTGACCCAGGCCTGCAGCCAGCCCGGCATCGTGTCGACCCTCGCGAACGCGCTGCTCGTGAAGCTGAGCGGGAAGATCGTTGTGAAGCCGAAGATCATCACCTTGTCGGGCTCGCTGACCAGGACACCGATGAGCACCGCGATCCAGGAGAAGGCCAGGGCGAACGCCAGCAACAGCAGGAACGCCAGGAGCAGACCAACGATGTCCGTCTTGACGCGGAAGCCGATGAGCATGCCCACGGCGAGCAGGATCGCCATGGACCACGCCTGCTTGACCGTGTCGGCGACGATCCGGCCGGCCAGCGGCGCCATCCGCCCGATCGGCAGGCTCCGCAGCCGGTCGAAGACGCCCTTCGTGATGTCGGTGTTCAGCAGGAAGCCGGTGTTCATCGTGGCGAACATCGCGTTCTGCGCGATGATGCCGGGCAGCGCGAACTGCAGGTACTGCACCGGATGGCCACCGGCCATCTGGCCGCCGAAGACGTACGTGAACAGCAGCACGAACATGATCGGCTGGATGCTGAGATCGATCAGCTCCATCGGGTTGTGCTTGATCTGCACCAGGCTGCGCCAGGCGAGCGTCGCGGTGTGCCGCAGCGTCGCCGAGGGGCTGACGCGCCGGGACAGCGTACGGGGTGCGGTGAGGGTGGAGGCGGTCACGCCCGGCTCCCTTCGGTGACGAGTTCCGGAGTTTCATCGGTGCTCTCGGCGCGGTGGCCGGTCAGGACGAGGAAGACCTCGTCCAGCGTCGACCTGCGCAGGGACAGCTCGGCCACGACCACGCCGGCGTCGTCGAGGCGGCGGACGATGGTCGGCAGCACGGACGGGTCGGTCACCGGCGCGGTCACCAGATCGCCCTCGATCTGCATCCCTTCGCCCACCACGACGCTGACCAGCCCGGCGACCGTCTCGCGGTCCCGCTCGTCCACCGGCCGCACCTGGAGCACCTGCCCGCCGACCTGGTTCTTGAGCTGGTCGGGCGTCCCGTTGGCGATCACCTGGCCGTTGTCGATGACCGCGATGTCGTCCGCGAGCTGGTCGGCCTCCTCCAGGTACTGGGTGGTCAGCAGGACGGTCACGCCGTCGTCGACCAGGCCGCGGACGGTGTCCCACATGTTGCCGCGGGCGTGCGGGTCCAGGCCGGTGGTCGGCTCGTCGAGGAACAGCACCGACGGCCGCCCGACGAGACTGGCGGCCAGGTCGAGGCGGCGGCGCATGCCACCGGAGTAGGTCTTGGCCGCGCGGTCGCGGGCGTCCCACAGCTCGAACCGTTCGAGCAGCTCCGCCGCCCGCGCCTTGGACTCGGCGCGGGACAGGTCCAGCAGCCGGCCGATCATGACGAGGTTCTCCGTGCCGGTCAGCATCTCGTCGACCGAGGCGTACTGCCCGGTGAGGCCGATGAGCTGGCGGACCTGGTGGGCCTCCCGGACGACGTCGTGGCCGTCGACGAGCGCGTGGCCCTCGTCGGGCCGCAGCAGGGTGGCGAGGATGCGGACGGCGGTGGTCTTGCCCGCCCCGTTCGGGCCGAGCACGCCGAGGACGGTGCCGGCGCGGGCCGTGAGGTCCACACCGTTCAGGGCGACCGTCTCGCCGAACCGCTTCACCAGGCCCTCTGCCTGGATCGCGTAAGTCATGGAGTCTTCTCCCCGTGAGGTACATGAAGTGATGACCTCACTGTCGCGAATCGTCCTGACATTCCGCGCACATCGGCCTGAGACGCCCTGATAGCCCGCTGAGATACCTGATCACGGAACCGTGCCATCGGCCGGCTCAGTTGCCGGGCCCGGCTGTTCCTCGCGGAAGCCGATCTTTCGATGGGTTCCGTCGCACAGCGGTTTGCCGGCGGAATGGCCGCAGCGGCACAGTGTCATCCTGTTCCGGGTCTCCAGTGGCCGTCCGTCCGCGCGCTGGACGGGCAGGCCGCCGGTGACCCACAGCGCGCTGGCCAGGCCGTCCTCTTCCTCGAGGACGGAGATGGCTGGTGGGAGGTCGGGCTCGACCGAATCGCCGCCGCGTCGCAGGGCGTAGCTGTACGACCCGGAGGGGCAGCGTTCGATGCGGCCCATGATGTTGGAGCGGACGTCGCTGTCCTGGGTGTCGGCGAGCATCTCGGCGATGGGCTGGGTGCGTCCGATGCAGAACGCGGCGTGGACGCAGAGTTCGCCGACCCGCTGGGCCGAGATGCCCACCCCGTCGTGCACGTGCTGGAGTTCCTCGTACGGCCGGACATCGGCGGCCTCGGTGCCGTCGAACCCGACCCGGGCGTGCGTCCCGTCGCAGAACGGCTTGGCGGACGACTGGCCGCAGCGGCACAGCGCATAGGTGTCCTCGGTGGCCGGCGTCTCGCCCGTCTGCCAGGTCAGCGCGGCGTTGTTCTCGGCGGCGACGATCTTGCGTTTGCGCCTGAGCGGAACTCCGCCGTACACGAGGTACGGGCCGTCGGGGAGCACGACGATCCGCTGCCGGTCGTCGCCGCTCCACCGGCGGTGCTCGGGCGGGACGTACTCGAAGGTGGGGCCGGCCGTCATGCCCTCGCCGTCGGGCATCCGCATCAGGGCCTGCGCCTGCGCCTTGAGCCGGTACATGGTGGCGGTGGCGACCGCGAGCAGCCTCGGGCTGCCGTTGAACGCCTGCTCCAGCAGATGCAGGAGGGTGCAGTAGGTCTGGTCGAACTCCTCCTGGGCCGTGCGGATCGCGCTGCCTGGAGCGTGATCGGCGAGTTGCGGGTTGGGCCTCATCGGGAGGACGCCGAGGAGATCCACGGTGACCGTCTCACCGGTGGGCCCGGACCGCGGGGTGTCGCCGCGCCGGTAGCGCCGGCGGCTCTGAGCTCCTGGAAGCGGTAGTAGTGGGCGACCTCGTCCCGGTCGGGGTGGTGGACGTCCGGGTCCCCGTCCCAGACCGCGCCGCGCGACGTGCCCTCGCCCTCCTCGACGATCTCCTCCAGCGCGGTCAGCGCCGAGGCCAGGTCGGTGACGGCGATCATCCGGCCGGCGGTGTGCCGGAAGTGCCCGGCGTGCACCTGGCGAGCCGGATCGCCGCGGAAGACCTCCCGCTCGCCGAGCCGGTCGCACAGATGGCGCAACCCGTCTTCGATCGCGTCGTAGAACTGCCCGATCGTCTCGTAGCCGTCGCCCTCCGCCGGGGCGCCGGGCGGTGCGGGCTGTTCGAGCCGGAGGAACATGTCGAGTGCCTCCGCGCCGAACGGGAGCAGCGACAGTCGCAGCGAGGGGTCACCGTGCGGCAGCCGGCGGGGATGCGGTGGCAGCATCCGCGGCGAGTCCAACCGCGGGCGCCCACCGACGGCGTTGAGCAGGTTCGCGGCCAGCGTCAGGTGGAGCATCTCTTCGATGAAGACGCCGGCCACCGCCTCGACGGCTTCGGGATTGCGTTCCGGGTCGAGCGAGTAGAGCGCGCACAGGTACGGCGGCAAGGTCGCGTGTTCGAGCTCGATCGCCCACTGCAGGTGCTCGAGGAGGTCGTCGATGGTGGCGATCCGCCTGGTCGTGGCGGCGGCAACCGCATCCTGTTTCTGTACGGGGTGATTCAAGGGTGTCTCGCTTCGGCGGTCGAAAGGGGCGGTCGCCAGCTAAGACCGGACAACCCGCGGGCCTGTGACAGCTCCGCCGGCCGCGAAGCCGTGGGTTCAGACGCTCGGGCTCCATCCGAGTGCCGGGCCGAGCCTGGTGGCCATGTCCGTGAGGATCTGGACGTAGTCCTCGGGCTCGAAGGCGAACGGCAGCGCGAAGGCGACCTCGTCGACCTCGCGGAACGCGGGGTGCGCGTACAGCCGTTCGGCGATCTCGGAGGAGGTGCCGACGAGGTCGGGCGCGAACATCATCCGAGCCGGCCCCTGCGGAGCCGCCGTGCGCGGTGTCCGTTTCCGCGCGTACTCCTCGTACTTCGCGCGCTGCTCCGGCGTCGCGGTGTCGGTGGGGATGACGACGAGCCCCTGAGAGACGCGGGCACGGTCGCCGTCGGGGTGGTGCGAGCGGAACGCCCGGATGTGGGAGAGCTGGATCTCGGCGAAGTCCTCGGACTCCTCGGCCTTCACCACGCTGCTGGTCAGGAGGTTCATGCCGTTCTCACCGGCCCACCGCGCCGACCGCAGACTCCCGCCGCCGTACCACATTCGGCCGGCGAGGCCGGGCGAGTGCGGCTCGACCCGATCGGAGAAGACCTCGAAGCCCTCCGTACCGCTGAACCGGGTCGCCGGTTCCCCGCGTACGAAGTCGAGCAGCCGCCGCACGCGATCGTAACCGAAGTCCTCGGCGTCGGCGGTGTCGGGATACAGCGCCTGCTTGACCTGGTCGTAGTGCATGGGCGGACCCACACTGACGCCGGGGTTGAGGCGCCCGCCGGAGAGGATGTCCACCGTCGCCAGGTCTTCGGCCAGCCGCAGCGGATTCTCCCAGCCCACGGGGATGACGGCGGTGCCCAGTTCGATCCGGCTGGTGCGCTGCGAGGCCGCCGCGAGGACGGCGACCGGGGACGAGATGCCGTACTGCAGATGGCGGTGGCGCACCCAGGCGCTGTCGAATCCGAGCCGTTCACCCAGCTCGATGACGCCCAGCGTCGACTCGTGGCCCGGGCCGGGATCGGCTCCGTCGAACAACCCGATGGTCAGGAAACCGAGCTTTCGCAACGGCCGCGCGGTCGTCGGCACAGCGACCCTCCTGATTTCACGGAAATGCTTCGTCTTGGGCCGCACCGATTGTCGCAGGCGGCTACCGGGGCGGCGCGGGCCTCGGCGGCCACGCCGCCAGTTCGACGTACACGGACTTGCCCCGTGCGAGTAGCTGCCAGCCGAGCCGGTCGGCGAGCGTTTCGGCGAGCAGCAGCCCCCGGCCGTTCTCCTCCATCAGCCCGCCGTGCCGTACGCGGGGGAGTGCCGGGTTGGCGTCATGGACCTCGATCCGCAGCCGGTCACCGTCGCGTGACACGACGAGGCGCAGGTTCGTGCCGAGCCGGTCGCGGGCGTGCTTCGACGCGTTGGCGACCAGCTCACAGACCAGCAGCTCGGCCCGGTCGGCGACCGCCGCGGCGCCCCAGGCGCAGGCGACGGCCTTGACGATCCGGCGCGCCGCCGACGCGGACTCCGGGGCATTGATGAGGCGTACGTCGGCCAGCAGCACACCGCTGACGTCACCCGGTAGAGCACACCGTGTCACGACTTCCTCCGTCGGTTGTGGATTACCGAGGACAGACTGTCGCGACGTGATTACGCTGCGGAGGTATTCCGGTTTCACGATCGAGGTGCCGCATGCCCCCACCCCGCAAGCTCGACGCCTTCTCCTCGCTCGGCGCGTTCTTCGGCGCGGAAGTGCGTCGCCTGCGCGAGCGGAACGACTGGACGCTCGACGAGCTCGCCCACAAGCTCGGCTGGGCACTGTCCACCGTCGCCAGCGTCGAGACCGCCCGCCGCAACCCGCCGGACGGTTTCCCCGAGCGCGCCGACACCCTGTTCGCCCTGCCGGACATGCTCACCCGCCTCGCCGAGCTCGTACGCTCCGCGCCCCGCTGGTTCGAGCACTACGTCGAGCTGGAGTCCCAGGCCAACAAGGTCAGCATCTGGGCCAACAGCCTCGTCCCCGGCCTCTTCCAGACCGAGGCGTACGCCCGCGCCATCATCCGAGCCGCCCAGCCCCTGGCCGACGAGGCGACGGTCGAAGCCGGAGTCGCCGACCGCCTGAGGCGGCAGTCGATCCTCCAGCGACCCGACCCGCCCTCGGTCTGGGTCGTCTTGCACGAGACGGCCGTGAAGCAGCCGGTCGGCGATGTCACGGTCACGCGAGAGCAGCTCAAGCGGCTAGTCGAGATCGCGCGCCTGCCCTTCGTGCACATACAGGTGCTCCCTATCGCGACGGCTGAGATCGCAGGGTGCACCGGGCCGTTTACGGTCTTCGACTTCGCGGATGAGCCCTCGGTGGCCTTCGCGGAAGGGCGGCGGGTCGGGCGGTTGATCGACCAGAGGGGGGAGCTTTCGGAGGTGTCGCTGGCTTACGATCAATTGCGAGCGGCGGCACTGTCGCCGGAGGCATCGATCGGGATGATCGTCGGAGCGATGGGTCAGATATGGATCGACCGAACCTGATCAACACCGTGTGGCGCAAGTCGAGCCGTAGCGGAGAAGCCCAATCAAGCTGCGTTGAGGTCACCGTGGTCTGGCAACCAGAGATGCCGACCAGCTTCGAGTAATCGAAGAACGGCCTGCGGCTTTTACTTGCCCAGGGGAGTCCTTCGGGCGAGCACCTTTCGGTGGCTGATGCGCCAGCCCTGATCCACGCGTACGACGGTGTCTTCATAGATGACGCTTCCGCTCCTGCCGTCGGCGTAGATGCCGATGCCTTTGGAGCGGGCGTGTATTCGGCCGTCGGCCTGCTCGCTGAGGACGATGTTCGTGACGTGGTGGCCGACCGGGTTCCGGTCACCCAGGGCGCGGCCGGCGTCGGCGCAGGCCGCCACCCCTCTCAAGGGCTCCTGCCCGAAATCGGTGACGTCGTAGACGACGTCGACGGTGAACACCTCGTCGAAACGGTCGAGTTCTCCGCTGTCGCACAGGTGTCCGTGCATCGCGATCAGCTCGGTGATGACGAACCGATCTTCGCAGGTGAGGGCCATCAGGATCCTTTGTTCGTTCGATGATGTGGGGAGCTCCCCGTTTCACGTACGATAAGTGGGGAACTCCCCATTTCGCAACGAGGAGACGAGGATGGCGGATCCGGGTGAGTCGGCGGCATCGCGGCGACCGCGCAGGACGGACGCGGCCAGGAACGCCGGGCTACTGCTCGCGGCGGCGAGAGAGCTGTTCGACGAGCGTGGGCCCGACGTGCCGTTGGACGACGTGGCTCGCCGGGCGGGGGTCGGCAACGCGACGCTCTACCGGCATTTTCCGACCCGGCGCGACCTGATCGTGGCGGTGTACGCGGACGAGGTCACGGCCCTCTGCGAGCAGGGTGCCGCCCTGCTCGAGGCTGAATCGGCGGGGGAGGCCCTGTTCGCCTGGCTCGACGACTTCGTCGTCCATGTCGCCACCAAGCGCGCCCTGGCACTCGCCGGGACCGACAACAGCGACGAGCGCCGTACCGAGCTGTTCGATGACTGGCACCGGTCCATGCGTGCGGCCGCGGAGAAGCTCCTCTCCCGAGCCCAACGGGCCGCTGCCGTGGACCCCGACCTCGGCGTGGACGACCTGCTCGCTCTGACGAGCGCGGCCGCCATCGCTGCCACCGGCGAGGACCATGCGCGGCGGCTTCTCCGGACCATGCGCCATGGCTTCTCAGCCGCGACGTGATCTTGGGACGGCTATCCTCCGGGAAGGCGTATCGTCCGCGTTCGGCGGGTGGGGTGGCTGCTCGGAGACAACATGATCAGAGTTCTCATCGCGGAGGACATGACCATCCTTCGCGAAGCGCTGGTCGAGTTGTTGTCGCTGGAGTGCGACCTCGAGGTAGTGGCCGAGGTGGCCGCGGGCGGGGAGATCGTTCCCGCCGCGCTGGACCGCCGGCCCGACGTGGCCGTGATCGACATCGGTCTGCCCGGCCTGGACGGCATCTCGGCGGCGGCCGAGCTGCGTGAGCGGTTGCCCGAGTGCCGCGTCGTCATCCTCACGGCGATCACCAAGCCGGGCACACTGCGCAGCGCGCTCGGCGCCCACGTCGACGCGTTCGTCGCCAAGGACATCCGCCCGGCGGACCTCGCGGCCGCGATCCGTACCGTCGCCGCCGGCGGGCGTGTGGTGGACCCCGTGCTGGCCATGGCCGCGTTGCAGGCACCGGAGAGCCCGCTCACGCAACGGGAGACCGAGGTGCTGCGCATGTCGGCGACCGGCGCCCATCCTACGGAGATCGCCGCACGGCTCTTCCTGACGTACGGAACCGTCCGTAACTACCTCAGCTCAGCCGTCGTCAAGCTGGGCGCTCGGAACCGGGTCGACGCCATCCGGATCGCCACGGAGTCCGAGTGGATCTGACCGGAACTCGGCGACCACCTCGAACAGGCCGCCCGGCCGGTGCCCGGCCGTCAGGCGGCCGCCGGTCCGCTGCGTCAGGTTGGCGAGCCCGGATCTGGTTCGTGCCGCCCCGGACGGAGCCTCGATCAGGGCCGCTTCCTCGTCTTGCGCGACGAGGCCGGCGCCGTCGTTGACGACGCGCAGCCGTACGCCCTCATCGGTCTCCGAGATGGTGATCTCGCACGTCCGGGCCTGGCTGTGCCGCAGGACGTTGGTGATGGTCTCGCGGAGGACGGCGGCCAGGGCGGTGTCGACCTCGGCCGGCAGCTCCGGGATCTCCACGTGTGCCGTCGTCTCGACACCGGCCGATTCCAGCATCCGGCGGGCCGCGGTGAGCTCGGCCGTCAGCCTGAGCTCGACCCGGTCGACGACGATGGCGTCCAGCTCCGTCGCCGTCCGTTCCACCGTCGCGATGAGGGAGGCGAGCTCGGTCCTGGCCCGCTCCGGTGCTGTGTCCAGCAGGCGTTCCACCACCTCGCCCTTGAGGGCGACGGCGGAAAGGCTGTAGCCGAGAACGTCGTGCAGGTCGCGGGCGATCCGGGTCCGCTCCCGCCGTACCGCCGCCTCGGCGAGGTCATGACGGGCACGTTCGAGCACGGCGGCGAGCTCGGTGAGGCGTCCCAGCGAGTACACCAGCCACATGAGCATGACGTGCCCGCCGATGAGGGTGAGGTCGTTGGCCGTGGTGCTTCCGGTTTCGTGGCGGAGCAACGCCAGATGCGCGGTCAGGATGAGGCCGACGATCCCCCAGGAGAAGGGTGGGCGTACTCGGAGAAGTATCGAGCCGGAGAGGTAGCTCAGTACCCGGTCCCACGTGGGGTGGATGAGAAAGATCGGCAGCACGATCAGCAAGGACTGAGCGAGGAATCTGGCCCGGGTCCACGGCAGTGCCTGCAGGACGACGATCGCGCCGAGGCCGAGCACGGCGAACGTGAGCTTCAGCGGACCGACGTGACTGAGCGAGTGCTGCTCGTAGGAGGAGATGTTCGTCAGGACGAGTACGCACTGGATGATCAGTACGGCGAGCAGGACGCGCCGTGCCAGGCGTGGTGACTCGACCGGCGCCGGAGGCTCGGGAAGAGGACCGACACGGTAGGCGCCGGCCGTGGCCCGTACCTCGGCCAGCGTCCGGCGGGCGAGCTCCGTCGCCTCGCGTACGTCGAGCCGGGCCTCCGGAGGGTCCTCCCGCGCGGCCTTCCGCATCCGGAACACGATCGCCTGGAGTTTGCCGCCCAGAGCGTCCCGCAGCTCACCGTCCAGTCGCAGCCGCTCCCGGATCAGCGCCAGCCTGGCGAGCTCTTCCTCGGCGGCGGACAGCCGTTCCACGGTTCCCACCAGCGCGGCCACGCTGAACACGATCAGGCCGTCGTCCGCGATGACGATCATGAGGAAGATCGAGCCGTGGACACCGGTCCCGGTCAGCGCGGCGGTCAGGCCGGCCGCGCCCACGATCAGCACGAACAGCGGCCACGCCCAGCGCGCGGGCAGCACGCAGAGCACGCCCGCGGCCACGGTCCACGGCATCCAGTCCCACTGCCACCCGACGATCGGGAACGGGACGAGGTAGAGCAGCACGAGGCAGGCCAGCAGTCCGTAGCGACCGGCCGGACCGCGACGCAGCGCCAGAAGCGCGATCAGCGGCGGGTACGAGGCGGTGGCGAGCAGCACGCCGAGTGGCCGCCAGCCGTCGTCGATCCCGCCCGCGACCCGGATGGCGAAGAGGATGCCGAGGGACACCCAGAGCATGCCCCGGGCCGGCCGTAGCGACAGATGATCGGGAGTCCGCTCCGCAGATCTCCCCGAGAGCCATGACAAATGCACCCCCGACAGATGACAGGGACACTATCGGGACTTACGGGGCTGCTGCGAGCATCCGATCGTGAAAGAACGATCACTTCATGCGACGGGAATGGTCGCATCGCACGCGGCGAATGGCGAGGACGTCTGATGGAGCCGGCCGAGGTCCTGCCGATCGTGTCGCTCCTGGCCATCGTCACGGTCGAGTTCGGTGGTCACGCGCTGCTGAGGTTCATCACCACCGACCGCGACAAGCTGGGCGAGCTGCGCGAACGCTTCTTCCGTGCCGGGCACGCGCACGCCGGGGTTCTGCTGGTGCTGACGCTGGTCTATTTCCTCTACCTGCCCCGAGCCCGATACTCCGACGGCCTGGAATGGACGTTCGGCGCGATCCTGCTGGCCGGAGTGCTGGCCCAGTCGGGCGGGTTCTTCGTCCACCTCGGAGTCGGCCAGGCGGGCGCCCGCTCCTTCGGCACGACGCTGACCCGTGTCGGCGCCCTGCTGATCGCCGTCGCGCTCATCGCGCTCTCGGCCGGACTCATCCGAGAACTCTAGGAGAGACGATGTTCCTGGTCACAGGCGCGACCGGCAATGTCGGCGCAGAAGTCATCCGCGCGCTGCTCCGGATGGACGCACCGGTGCGCGCACTGGTCCGCAGGCCGGACGCCCCACTGCCGGATGGCGTCCGTCCCGCCCTCGGCGACCTCAACGAACCCGGCACTCTGACCGCGGCACTCGAGGACGTCCACGGCATGTTCCTCCTGCCCGGATACGCCGACATGCCAGGGCTGCTGTCCCGAGCCCGCGAAGCGGGCGTACGACACGTGGTGCTGCTGTCCGGCGGATCGGCCGCCTTGGAGGACATGAGCAACGCGATCTCCCGCTACATGACACTGTCCGAACGGGCCGTGCGCGACTCGGGACTGTCATGGACGTTCTTGCGTCCACGCGCGTTCATGTCGAACGTGCTGCGCTGGACGCCGCAACTTCGGGCGGGAGACACGGTGCGCGTGCCGTTCCCGAAGGTATCGACCGCATGCGTCGATCCACAGGACATCGCAGCCGTCGCCGCGCCGGCACTCACCGGCAGCGGCCACGAGGGCCGCGTCTACGAACTGACCGGCCCGGAGTCGCTGCTGCCCGCCGACCAGATCGCCATCCTGGCCAAGGTGCTCGGCCGCGACCTGCGCTGCGTGGGACTGTCGGACGAGGAGACGCGCGTCGAGATGGAACAGAGCATGCCGACCGCGTACGTCGACGCCTTCTTCCGCTTCTATGTCGACGGCATCCTCGACGAGTCGACCATCCATCCGGATGTCCAAAGGGTCACCAGCCGCCCGCCCCGCACCTTCGAGCAATGGGCGACGGCCCACGCCGAAGCCTTCCACTGACCGGCCGCGGTCCACGCGGCCGGGCGGCTTGCCGTCCTACCGCCGTCGGACCCTCGGCCGGCGTTCCCCTCCTCCCAACCGACGCACGGAGTCCAGTGTGATCAAGAAGATGTCACTTACGGCTGCGGCGGCCGCCCTCGCCGTCAGTCTGACCGGCGTGGCGGGCGCGTCCGTCCAGCACCGGCCCGCCGCGCCGGCCTCGGCCTCGCCCGCCGACAACCTCAACCCGGGCCCGTACCAGCGCGCCCTGAACCCGCTGGTCGGCACCTGGAAGGCCGTCAAGACCAACTACATCCTCGGCGGCGGCAAACCGATCGTCTCCCGCGACATCACCGTCACCACCCGCTGGATCACCAAGACCGGCGGCCGCTTCCTACAAGAGCAAACCGAAGGAACCCTCGGCGGAAACCGCTACTACCGCCTCGGAGTCCTCGGCTTCTCCAACATCGACCGCCGATACGAGTGGACCACCTTCGACAGCGTCACCCCCACCGCCATGACCTACCGCGGCAACCCCGTCACCACGATCTCCTCCGTGCTGTCCATCCCCGGACAGTTCACCGACCCCGGCGTGCTCGGCCCCGAATACCTCGGCAAGACCATCCCCATGCGCACCGTCATCACCATCGGCAGCCACGGCCACCACACCTTCGACCTCTACTTCACCCCACCCGGCCAGCACGAACGCCTCGTCGACCACGTCGTCTACACCCGAAAAATCAAATAAGGCAGGGTGATCCAGACGTCGGCTCCGCCGTCCGGGTGGTTGGCGGCTCCGTAGGTGCCGCCGGCGGCGCGGGCGATGGCGGCGGTGATGGCCAGGCCGAGCCCGGTTCCCATCCCGGTGCGGGCCCGGTCGGCCTGGGTGAACCGGTCGAAGGCGTGCGCCAGGAACTCGGGTGGGAAGCCGGGGCCGTCGTCGCGTACGTGGACGGCCACCTGGTCGCCGTCGCCGTGAGCGGTGATCTGGATGCGGCCGTGGCCGTGCCGGAGGGCGTTGTGGGCCAGGTTCGTCACGGCGCGCTCGAGGCGGTCCTCATCGACGAGGAGGGCCAGATCGGCGGGGCAGTCGACGGTGATCTTCCGCTCTGGCGCCGTGGCGGCGAGGCGGTCGGCGATCCGGTGCAGCAGCGGTGCGACACGTACCCGCCTGATATCGGGGCGGGTGCGATCGGTGCGCGCCAGCAGGAGGAGGTCTTCGGTGAGCCGGACCAGCCGTACGGTCTCCTCGTGCGCCGAGGCCAGGGCGGCGCGGAGATCGGCGGCGTCGCGGGGGCGGCGCAGTGCCAGTTCGATCTCGGCCTGCAGCATGCTGATCGGGGTCCGGAGTTCGTGGCCGGCGTCGGCGACGAACCGTCGTTCACGATCGAGCGCGGCCTGCAGTCGGGCGAGCATCTCGTTGAGAGTCAGCGCGAGGCGGGCGATCTCATCCCGGCCGGCCGGTACGTCCAGACGCTGGCCGGGGGTGTCTTCGGTGACCGAAGCGGCTTGGGCGCGCATGCGCTCGACGGGCCGGAGCGCGGCGCCGGTGAGCAGGTACGCGCCGATGGTGGCGATGACGAACACGATCGGCAGGGACGTCAGCAGCTCACGCCGCAGATCGTCCAGCGCCTCGTGCTGGGCGGCGAGGCGGGCCGGGGTGCCGTACTCGCGTTCGGATTCCCCGAACCGGGACACGGTGATGTCGCCGGCACCGGTGAGGACTAGTGCCATCACCGCGGCGAAGACCGCGGTCAGGCGCAGCCGCAGTGGCACACGGTTCATGGCGCGGGCGCCAAGGCGGTGTGCCCGCCGTCGCGGCGCAGCCGGTAGCCGGCCCCACGGACGGTCTCGATCGCATTCGTTCCGAACGGGCGGTCGATCTTGTCGCGCAGCGATTTGATGTGGGCGTCGACGACGTTGGAGTACGGGCTGGTAGCCAGGTCCCAGCAGTGCTCGATCAGCATCTCGCGGGTCAGCACGATGCCCGGACGGCGCATCAGTGCTTCCAGCAGCGCGTACTCCTTTCCGGTCACGGTGATCTCAGACTCCCCCCGCCGCACGGTGCGGGTGGCCGGATCCAGGCGCAGGTCCCCGGCCTCGAGCACGACGGGCCGTTCGGCCGGGCCACGGCGGATCAGTGCCCGCAGGCGGGCGAGCAGTTCGTCCAGGCTGAAGGGCTTGGTCAGATAGTCATCGGCACCGCCGTCCAGGCCTCGGACACGGTCGGCGACCGCGTCGCGGGCGGTCAGCATCAGCACCGGGACCCATGCCCCGTTACGTCGCAGTTCCGCGCAGACGCTGAAGCCGTCCGACCTGGGCAGCATGACATCCAGCACGACGGCGTCGAAGGCGACCACCGCGGCAAGGCCCAGAGCCTCGAGCCCATCGGCGGCCACGTCGACGGCGTAGCCCTCCTCGGCGAACGCCCGGCGCAACAGCGCTCGCATCTTCGGCTCGTCTTCCACGACCAGGATCCGCATTGCTGCCCCTCCACGTCCGGTTCCAACGGTGCGCGCCGTTCATGAAGGTCCGATGAAGTTCCCCCACACCGGGCGGGTCTTCATCCGCGCTTCATCGACCAGGGCTCTCCTATCAGTAGATACCCGTGACCCTGATCAAGGAGAAGTCATGTCACCTCGGTCACGCCTCCACCTGGCCGCCGTGGGAGCCGGCGTGGTCCTCACCATCCCCGCGGCCGGCATCGGTCACGCGGCGATGAGCGGCAACGACGATCAGGCCCGGCCCGGGCGCGCGGAGCCACCGGTGACCACCACCCAGGCCGACTGGAAGCCGGTCTCGGACACCCTCGGCCGCCGGGGAACGCTGATGAAGGGCACCGTCTATCGGGTCCCGCTGCCGCGCAAGGACCTCGCCGTCACGACCGGCGGGGTGAAGATCAAGCCCGGTCTGGCGCTGGGCGGGTACACCGTCTTCGCCAAGTACCGCGACGGGACCATGCTGATGGGCGACCTGGTGGTCACCGAGAACGAGCTGCCGAAGATCACCGACGCCCTGCAGCGCAACGGGATCGCCCAGACCGCGCTGCACAAGCACCTGCTGCAGCAGACACCGCCGGTCTGGTGGACCCACATCCACGCGATGGGCGACCCGGTCAAGCTCGCCCAAGGGGTCAAGGCGGCTCTGGCCGTCACGGCGACCCCGGCCGCGTCCAAGCCGCCGGCCGGGCAGCCGCCCATCGCGTTGGACACCGCCGGGATCGACAAGGCCATCGGACGCCACGGCATCGCCGACGGCGGGATCTACAAGTTCTCCATCGGCCGCAAGGACAAGATCACCGATGGCGACGGGCATGTCCTGCCGGCCGCGTTGGGGATCACCACCGCGATCAACTTCCAGCCCCTGGGCGGGAACCGTGCGGCGATCAACGGTGACTTCGTGATGACCGCGCCGGAGATCCAAAAGGTCATCCAGGCCCTGAGAAGCGGCGGGATCGCCATCGTCGAACTGCACAACCACGGCCTGGACGAACAGCCCCGCCTGTTCTACATGCACTATTGGGCCACCGGCGACGGCGTCACCCTGGCCAAGGCACTACGCCCGGCCCTGGACGCCACCGATCTGGTCACAGGATGAGCGTGCGGGCCGGCTCCCCGGCCCGCACCAGCAGGGATGGGAGCCATCGTGCCGACGGATCCACTATGAACAGGCGTTTCAGCCCCCGCCATGTTCTGGCCGGCAGCGGCCTGGTGATCCTGGCGGCCGCGATCGTGATCGTGGGGCTGCTCACCCCGACCCACCGGCCGCTGTCGATCCGGCTCCCACTGCGCCACGTCGGCGAGGTGGCCATGCCGGGCAACGGGTCCCGGTTCGACTACGCCGGCCTCGACCCCGGCCGCGGTCTGCTGTTCATCGCGCATCTCGGAGCCGGGCAGGTCATCGAGGCCGACATCCATGCCAGGCGGACCGTACGGGTCATCCCCGGCCTGCCCGACGTCCATGGCGTACTCGTCGTCCCCGCCCTGCACCGCGTCTACGCCACCGCGACCGGAACCAATTCGATGGTCACTCTCGATGAGGACACCGGCCGAATCCTCGCCCGCGCCCCCACGGGCGCCTACCCCGACGGCCTCGCCTATGACCCCGCTCACGACAACGTGTGGGTCACCAACGAGACCGGCGGGTCCGAAACCGTCATCGACGCGACCAACGGCACTCCGCGCGGAACCGTTCAGCTCGGCGGCGAAGCCGGCAACGTCGCCTACGACCCCATCGGCCGCCAGATCCTCGTCGATGTCCAGACCCGAGACACCCTCGCCGTCATCGACCCGGCGCGCCTCGCCGTTACCCGCCGCGTCCGGTTGCCCGGCTGCGACCACGACCACGGCCTCACTCTCGACCCCGGTGACCGGCTCGCGTTCATCGCCTGTGACGGCAACGACCGCCTGCTCACCCTCGACCTGACGACCTGGCACATCACCGGAAACGACACCGTCGGAGCCGACCCCGACGTCCTGGCCTACGACCCCGGGATCGGTCGTCTGTACGTGGCCGCCGAATCCGGCTGGGTCACCACCCTGGACGACCACGGCCGCGGCCTCACCGTCACCGGACGCGCGCGCCTCGCCGACGGCGCCCACGTCGTCACCGTGGATCCGGCCACGCACCGTACCTATTACCCACTGGCGCACGGACCCGGAGGACGCCCCGTCCTCACGGTGTACGAACCCAGCCGGTAGACGCACGGGGAGTGGCCGCTGACGTGGCCACTCCCCGGTGTGTCGTCTCGCTCGGTCACCAGGTCAGCAGCGGTCCCGCCTGCCCGGTCAGCCGCCCACGGGAGAGGACGACGTCCAGATGGTGGGCGGTGGCGCGCTGGTCGGGGTCGGCGGTCTCGCTCAGCTCGGCGCCGAACCCGATGTGCACTCCGTAGTTGCGCTCGTGCCAGGTGAACGCCGCCTTGTGCGATCGGGCCGCTTCGGTGACGGCCTTCGACTGGCCGATCCCGAGCTCGCCGATCGAACGCACGCCCGGCAGGCGGTCGAACGCCATCTCCAGGTCCCGGCAGAGCTCGGTGTTACGTCCGGTGACGCCGGTCACCTGGCCGTTCTCGATGCGGACGGTGAGGTCACCCGGACCGATCCGGCCGTACTTCCGGCCGAACGGGATCGTTCCGATCAGCCATCCTTCGACGGGAAGGGATCCGGTCGCGGTCTCCGGGACGCAGGCGACCTCTCCGCTGGGCAGGAGGTAGTCGAAGTCCTCCAGCCCGCTGTAGGCGACCCAGTCCTCGGGCGCGCACTCGAACGAGAGCAGTTCGGCCGCGTCGTCGGCGGCCTGATAGGTCAGTGTCCGCTCGCCGGTGAGCCGCCGGCGAAGCCCGTCGCACCGGCGGGCCACCTCCTGCGGATCCTCGGCGAACAGGGCGGCGAAGTTGTCGTCCCAGACTTCGACGCACAGCTTCACGCGGCGGCTCGGCCACTCCGTGTAAAGCATCAACGCGTCCCGGTACTCCGGGTAGGCCCGGGCCTGGAAACCGATGAGGCCGACGTGGTCCTGGTCGACATACTCCAGGGCCGCCGCCCGTACCTCGTCGACGGGCGCCTGGCCGAGACGGAGGACCCGCACGCCGTCGCCCAGCCGGGGCACCAGGGATGCCTCCAAGCGCGCGTGGGCGGTGGCATCGATGATCAAAACCCAGGTCGACACGGATTTCGGCAAGTACGCCGTGAAACGCTCGACCGACTCTTCCCAGAGGTCATTCACTCGTCAGCCTCCGAAGCAGGTGTCTTATCCGGGGTGCCGGGTCTTCCACCGGGAGGCGCGTGCGCCGCCGGCCGGAGCCCGCGACGCACGCGCCGACCTGGTCAGGCCCAGTAGTAGTGCGGCCCGACGTTGTCGCTCGGGGTCCCCGCCTTGTGCTCCTTCGTCATGTCGCCCTCGATCATGAAATCACCGAGGTCGAGTGATGGATCCAGGGTGTCGAGGTGGGGGTGGTCTGCGGTCACGGTCGACATCGCTGCGGACTCCTCTCCGTGATGGGGAACTCGGCCCGACCCGCCGCGCAAGATCATCTAGCGGATCTTCGTCATGGTGCATCGGAATGATCAAGGAATGCAATACCGATTCTGTGAAACCCCGATAAGTCGAGATTTACCTGCCGTTAACCATAAGGCGTTCCATTTCCTCGTCGGAGAGTCGTAGTGCGCCTGCGGCGACGTTCTGGGCGAGGTGCTCCGGATCGCCGGTACCCGGGATGACCAGCACATGCGGGCCTTGCTGGAGCGTCCAGGCCAGTCGGACCTGGGCGGCCGTCGCGCCGTGCGCGTGCGCGATGGAAAGAACGTGTTCGTCGTCGGTTCCGGCGGCACCGGCCTCGCGTCCTTCGCCGGCGATGCTGAAGAACGGCACGAACGCCACGCCCTGCTCCCCGCAGGCGCGCAGGAACGCCGTGGCCTCGGGCGGCGCGCCGACGCCGCAGGGGTTCTGGACGCAGACGACCGGCGCGATGGACCGTGCCTCGGCGAGATGTTCGGGTGTCGCGTTGGAGATGCCCAGATGCCGGATGAGGCCGGCGTCGCGGAGCTCGGCCAGCGCCCCGAAGTGCTCGGCGATCGAGCCCGCCTGTCGCGATCGAGGGATGCGAAGGTTCACCAGGTCAAGGTGGTCGCGGCCGAGCTGCCTCAGGTTCTCCTCGACCTGGCCGCGCAGCTGTGCGGGGGTGGCCCACCACCACTCGCCCGAGGTGTCCCGGCCCGGCCAGACCTTGGTGGCGATGACCAGATCATCGGGGTACGGCGCCAGCGCCCGGTTGATCAGTTCGTTGGCCGAGCGGAGCGACGAGAAGTAGAACGCGGCCGTGTCGATGTGATTGACGCCCAGTTCGACCGCGTGCCGGAGCACGCGGATCGACCGCTCACGGTCGCTCGGCCTGCCGAGGTCGAACGCGGCACTGCCCGTCAACCGCATCGCGCCCAACCCGATGCGGTTGACGGTCAGGTCACCGAGCCTCCAGGTGCCCGCAGCGGCCGCATCACCGGCGTTCGAGTTCATGATCAGCAACACTCCTTCTGGGGCAAGGTGTTCATGGGCATGAAAAAAGCCTCCTCGGCGGGTGAAGACCCCGGGCCGAGAAGGCTTGTGTGTTGATCAAGACCGTATCAGCCCCGCCGACGGGTCCTGGTGTTGGGGGCGCCGCGGAGCACGGACGCGATGGCGGCCAGTACGGCCAGGGCGGTCGCCGAGATGAACACGACCACCAGGCCTTGGTGGAACGGGGCCGCGATCAGGTTCGGGAAGAACTCCCGCCCGGTGAGGGTGTGCCGGCTTCCCGCCGGAAGCGAGGAGAGCGTTCCGCTGGGCGCGAGCAGCTGCTCGATCGGGTTGACGCCGAGGATCGTCGCGAACAGCGATGCGACCGGCGGCAGCGCGCCGACCTGCTCGGCGACCTGGGACGGTACGCCCTGCTGCCGTAGTCCGCTGGTCAGTGTGTGCGGGAGGCTGGCGGCCAGCCCGGCGATCATGAGGGAGAAGAACACGCCGATCGACAGTGCGGTACCGGTGTTCTGGAACGTCGCGCGCATGCCGGAGGCCACGCCGCGCCGTGACGCGGGGACACTGCTCATGATCGATGAGGAGTTGGGCGAGCTGAAGGCGCCGACGCCGATGCCGTTCAGCGCGATGAGCAGGGCGAACGCCCAGTACGGGAAGTCGATGGGCAGCAGCGTCAGCCCGATGAAGGTGCAGGCGTACAGCGCCATGCCCGAGGTGGCCAGGCCGCGCGAGCCGAGCCGGTCGGACATCCAGCCGGCGACGGGGCCCGCGATCAGGAAGCCGAAGGTCATCGGCAGCAGGTAGACGCCGGCCCACAACGGCGTGTCGGCGTAGTCGTAGCCGTGCAGCGGAAGCCAGATGCCCTGCAGCCAGATGATGAGCATGAACTGCAGGCCGCCCTGCGCGAGGCGGCTGGCGAAGCCGGCCAGGTTGCCGGCGGTGAAGGCGCGGATGCGGAAAAGGCCGAGCTGGAACATCGGCTCGGCGGCCCTCCGCTCGGCCACGACGAACGCCGCCAGGAGGGCGGCACCCACCGACAGCAGGCCGATGACCTCGGGATTCGTCCAGCCCATGGTGTGGTGGTGATAGGGGTGGAGGCCTTCGGTGATGGCGATGAGGATCGTGCTGAGGCCGACCGTGAAGGTGACGTTGCCCCACCAGTCGATCCGGGCGGGTGCGCGGGGGCCCGGCGTACGGGGCTCGCGGAGCTTCGCGTAGGCCCACAGCGTTCCGAAGATCCCCACCGGCAGGTTGACCCAGAACACCGCCCGCCAGTCCCAGAGCACGAGCAGGCCGCCGGCGACCAGGCCGACGAACTGGCCGGCCAGCCCGGCGACCTGGTTGATGCCGAGGGCGAAGCCACGCCGGTCGGCGGGGAACACGTCGGTGAGGATCGCGGCCGAGTTGGCGGTGAGCATGGACCCGCCGATCGCCTGCAGCATCCGCCAGCCGATCAGCCACAGCGCGCCGCCACCGCCGTGGAACGGGTCGAAGGACAGCAGGATGGACGCGGCGGTGAACACGGTGAACCCGGCGTTGTAGATCCTGACCCGGCCGAACATGTCGCCCAGGC
The DNA here is from genome assembly GCF_054775715.1 of Actinoallomurus acanthiterrae. NCBI lineage: Bacteria > Bacillati > Actinomycetota > Actinomycetes > Streptosporangiales > Thermomonosporaceae > Actinoallomurus > Actinoallomurus acanthiterrae. Next base: position 3,488,481 of record NZ_BAAHCO010000001.1, read on the forward strand.
GGCCGAGCGGGACCACGAGTACGGCCTGCACGAGCCGGTAGCCCATGATCATCCACAGGAGATAGCCGAGGTTCCCCGTCGCCAGCGGATCCAGGTGGATCCCCCGGAAGATCGCGGGCAGGGAGATCAAGACGATGGAGCCGTCGAGGGCCGCCATGAAGATCGCGGCCGTCGTGTTCGTCAGCGCCGCCCACCGGTAACGGTCGTCCGCCGACCGCCGTCCCGGCGAGGTCGTGTGCTCCGGCCGATCGCCCTTCTGCTCGGTCGAGCTCACAGGCCCTCCGCGAGTCGCTCGATCAGCCGCGCGGCCGCCATGAGTTGCTCCTGCTCCGGCCGCGTGAAGTCGCTCGCGAGTGCTGCGGCGATCGTCTCGATCCGCGTGTTACGCCTGGTGGCCAACGCCTGCCGCCCGGCTTCGGTCAGCGACAGGAGCACGCGCCGGCCGTCCTCCGCGTCCGGGCGCCGCTCGACCAGACCGCGCGTCTCCAGCCCGGCCAGGGTCCGCCCCATCGACTGCGGGGTGATCTGTTCGAGCCGGGCCAGCGCGCTGGGCGTGGTCGGGCCGGCGCGGTTCAGCCGCTTCAGGGCCGAGTTCTCGTGCAGCGAGAGCTCGTCGTCCACCTGCACCTGCCGCACCCGGCGGACCAGCATTGTGATCCCGGCCAGCAGTGCTTCGGAAATCTGATGAACGTCTGGTTTGTCGGTCATGTACTAAGCCTAACTTATAACCTTGGCTTAGTATCTGGCCGGGCTGCGATCTTGCCCTGACCTGCTGTCGTTGATCAGTGGCGGGGCGAAGAGCCGGACGTGAGTGCGGTGCTCCACACGTTTCGAGCCGTGCGGCGAGTCTCAACGGGCATCGGCCGTTGACGACGACGAATCCCCGGCGTCCGCCGTGCGTGGAGCACGGCGATCGTCACGGCATGATCGGAGCCGTGACCGCCGGTGCCTTCCTCCGGGTTACTCGGGGCGGCGGGCGCCGAACATGATCTCGTCCCAGGACGGGACCGAGGCGCGCTTGCTGCGGGCACGCTTCCGGGCGGGCGGTCGCTTCTCCGGGGCCGCCGGCGGGGCCGCGGGCTTCGTGGCGGCCGCGGCCGCCGGACGCTCCGGAGCCTTCTCCGTCGGCTTGTCCGCGGGCTTCTGCGGCGGCGCCGGCTTCTGGGCCGCAGGCCTGGCCTGGCTCGGCTTCTGGGCGGCGGGCCTGGCCTGGGCCGGCTTCTGGGCGGCGGCGGCAGGCTTCGCGGCGGCCGCGGCGGGCCGGGCGGCGGCCTGCTTCGGCGGCGCAGGCTTGGGCGCCTGCGGCTGCTTGGGTGCCTGCGGCTTGGCCTCGGCGATCTCCCGCTCCGGCTCCGGCTGTTCGACCTCGGCCGGCTTGTCCTCCACCGGCGCCGTCTTTACGTGTGCCGTCTCCACCGGGGCCGCTTCGGCCGGGGCCGCTTCGACCGGGGTGTGTTCGGCGGCGGGCGGGGCGACGGGCTCCGGCCTGGCCGGCTGCGGTGCGGGAGCCGGGGGCTCGGCGGGGGCCGGGGGAGCGGGCCGCGTCGGCACGGTCAGCTCCTGCGGCTGGGCCAGGATCTCCGGGCGGGCCTCGCGCGGGCGCGGGGCGCGCGCGACGGGCTCCTCGGCGGGGGCCGGCCGCGGCACCTCGCGGACGAGCGTCGGCTCCTCGGCCGGGAGCTCCTCGCGGCGGGCCGGGCCGGGGGCCGGGACGACGGGGCCGGGCGGCGGAGCCTGCTCGCGGACGGAGTCGCCGACGATCTTCATGGGGCGGCGCGGGACGAACGGGGTGACGGTGTCGTCGGCGGACTCGTCGACGTCGAGGGAGGACAGGCGCGAGGCCTCGTCGTTCACGGCCGAGATGTGGCGGCGGCGGGGGTCGTACGCCCATTCCGCGGAGTAGGGACGGCCGTCGTAGTAGAAGGAGAGGCTGACCCGCCAGGTCGAGTCCTCGCACTTACGGGAGTCCCACTCGACCTCTTCCAGGTCGATGCCGCGCCGGCCGAGGCGCTCCTCGACGAGCTCTCCGAGGGCAGGGGCGGGCGAGGACTCACCCGGGCGTCGGATCGGAACGCGCTGGGCCTGCTGGGCCATGTACTCGCGCTCCTGAAGAACCGGTCCCTCGAACCAGCGGACACGCTCCACCGGGATGCCTGCCGTTTCGGCGATCTCTTCCGCTGTCTCTCCAGCGCGAATACGAGCCTGGATCTCCTTGGGACGCAAGGGACTCTCCACTTCGATCTCGTACTGGCCGAGGCGGGAGAAATGCCCACGGACCACGGCGCGCAGCCGATCATCGATAGGCAGCGTGAACCGGGTGCCCCGTCCCGCGGTGGCAAGGACGAGGTACGACCCGTCCTCGCTGACCGCGACGAGGCGCAGCTCCTGCATGCGTGTCCTTTCGTGCCCTGTCCGACGCGGCTCGGGGCGCATGCGTGCCCTTCCCCCGGTGCTACCAGTCTCGCGTCAGGACACACCTGCCCGCCAGCACCGTACCCGGCATGTCCGAACATCGCCGCCCTCACGACGTGATCCTTGTCAAGTTCCCGCAGTGTCGTCCCAGCTTGCCCGCTCGAGGAGGGCGGCGACGGGGGGCTTAACCATTCTTGTGGATCCTTTGCCGCGTGATGCCGTCTGTCTGGCGTGGCTCACGCGGCCGCTGTGACGGGACGCGGTCGGGAGATCGGTGGATGCTGACGGTTCGGGGTAGTACGCGGTTACCGGTCGGAGCACGAGGGATCTGCACGCCGCGCAAGCGGGACGCGAGTCATTGCGAGTCTACGTGTTTCAGGTGCCGAATATCTGGGTCAGGTAGCGGTTCGCGAAGCGGCGTTCGGGATCGATCCGGTCGCGTAGTGCCAGGAAGTCGCCGAATCGAGGGTAGACGCCCTCTAGGTACGACGCATCCCGGGTGTGCAGCTTGCCCCAGTGCGGCCGTCCGCCGAGCGGCGTCAGGACCTCCTCGACGCCCTGGAAGTACTCCTCGTGCGGGGACGCGTGGTAGACGTGGATCGCGATGAAGGCGCTGTCCCGCCCGTACGCCATCGACAGCCAGGCGTCCTCCGGCGGCAGCAGGCGCACCTCGATGGGGAAGGAGATCCGCCAGCCCCGGCGCTCGATGAGCGCGCGGACCTCGCGGAGCGCGCCGGCCAGTTCGTCGCGCGGGACGGCGTACTCCTGCTCCTTGAAACGCACCCGCCGCGGGCTGGTGAACACCTTGTACGACACGTCGGTGTACGTCCGGGCGCCCAGGGCCCGCGCGGACACGCCGTTGATCGTCGGAATGGCGCCGGGGAGACGGTGGGCGACGCGGTTCGCGACCTCGAACACCGAGTTGGACAGGAACTCGTCGTCCAGCCAGTGCCGGAACGTCCCGAGCGGCTGCGCGGGGCCGGGGGCGCGGTTGTTGCGCTTGGTCAGGCAGCCGTCGGTGTGCGGGAACCAGTAGAACTCGAAGTGCTCGTTCTCGGCCGCGAGCTCGTCGAGGCGTTCCAGCACCTCGTCCCACCGCATGGGTTCCTCACGCGCCTGCAGCAGGAACGCCGGGACGGTCTGCCAGGTGATCGCGGTGACGATGCCGAGCGCGCCCAGCCCGGCGCGGGCGGCGTCGAACAGCTCGGGCCGGTCCTCGCGGGAGCAGGTGACGACGCTGCCGTCGGCCAGCACGAGCTCGAGCCCGGCGATCTGCGACACGAGGCCGGCGGCGTCGCGCCCGGTCCCGTGGGTCGCGGTCTGCGTGGCGCCGGCGAGGGTCTGCTCCTGGATGTCCCCCATGTTGGCCAGGGCGAGGCCGTGCTGTTCGAGCTGCGCGTTGAACACCTTCATCGGCATCCCCGCCTCGGCGGTGACGAGGCCGGTGGCGGTGTCGACCGACCGCAGCTCCGTGAGGCCGTCCGGCCGGAGCAGGAGGCCCTCGGTGGCGGCGGCGTCGGTGAAGGAGTGCCCGGTGCCGGCCATGCGGACCGTCAGGCCGGAGGCGGCCGCGGCCTTGACGGCGGAGACGACGTCGGCGGTGGACCGGGGCGTCAGGACGCGCCGGGGGGTGGCGCGCTGGTTACCGGCCCAATTCCGCCAGGTCTGAGGTGTCACAGGGGGCATAAGGCGAAATTTACTCATCTTTCAGCCGGTCTCGGCAACCCCATGAGCGTGATCACGGAGCCTTATGACCAGGCCGATTCCGGGCGGATCTTTTCTTTGTCCGAACCGTACCCGTCGAAGTGCCGCCGAGTCTTGGGTAACTACCGCCGGGCCTCGATCGTTGGGAGTACCGATGAGACGCTTCGTTCGCAGAGGACTCCCGACCGCCGTGGCGGCCATCGCGCTGGCGGCCACCGCGACCGCGGCGAGCGGCGCGGTGTACATCGTGACCGCCGCACCCGAGACGGCGCCCAAGGGCGGGCACGCGGCGGACCCGGGACCGGAGAAGGGCAGCGGGCCCGTCACCACCATCGTGCCGAACACCGAGCAGCCCGCCGCCCTGAAGCGCGTCGTGGACCCCGACTTCCTCGTCGTCGCCGACCGCCCGGTGACCACCAAGAAGCTGCAGGGGGTCTCCCACCTCAAGCGCGTCCGCGACGTCATCACCGTGGACGCCGGGGCGGTGCAGCTCCAGGGCGGCCGCGTGAACATGTTCGCCGTCGACCCGTCGGCCTTCCGGCCCTGGACGCCGCCCGGCACGGCCAAGAACGACGGGCTGTGGAACGCCCTCGCCCAGGACCGGTTCGTCGTCTCCGACGAGGTCCAGCAGCAGCTCGGGCTGCGCGAGTCGATGCAGTATCCGGTCCAGGGCAGGGCCCAGATGTTCGTCACCATGGGCGGCTCCGGCTCGCTGGGCCTGCCGGGCATCAACGTGCTCGTCGGACGCGATACCGGGCGGAAGATCGGCCTGGTCCACGACATCGCCTTCCTGGTGAACGCGCCCGGGGCCGACCGGGGCACCCTCGGGCCGCGGCTGCACAAGGTCGTCGGTGGGAACAGCCAGGTGATCGACCTGCACCAGTCCGCGACGCAGCCGAAGGGGCAGCCCGCGCAGAAGCAGCAGCCCGCCGGCCGCCCCGGCACGTACCTCGCCCTGTACCAGCAGTCCGCCGGCGTCTGCCCGGGACTCTCGTGGACCGTGCTGGCCGCCATCGGGCAGATCGAGAGCGACCACGGGCGCAACGCCGGGCCGTCGAGCGCGGGCGCGCTCGGTCCGATGCAGTTCATGCCGGCGACCTGGCGGATCTACGGCGTGGACGGCGATGGCGATGGCAAGGCCGACATCATGGACCCGTACGACGCCGTGCCGGCCGCCGCCAAGTACCTGTGCGCGAGCGGCGCCGGGCGCGGCGGCAGCGGCCTGTACCACGCCGTCTTCGCCTACAACCACTCGGCCGCGTACGTGAACAACGTGCTGTCCCTGTCCCGCGCGTACGCCCGACGCTACTCCTGACCGGTATCGGGGGCGCCGCCGCCCGCCGGGCGGGTGCCGGGCATCGGCGGGCGGCTGGTTGGATGGGGGCATGCCGTACGACGCGCTGCTGTTGCTGTCCTTCGGCGGGCCGGAGAAGCCCGAGGACGTCATGCCGTTCCTGGAGAACGTCACGCGGGGCAGGGGCGTTCCGCGCGCACGCCTCGAGGTCGTGGCCGAGCACTACCATCACTTCGGCGGGGCCAGCCCCATCAACCAGCAGTGCCGCGACCTGAAGGCCGCCATCGAGGCCGACTTCGCCGCGAACGGCCTCGACCTGCCGGTCTACTGGGGCAACCGCAACTGGCATCCCTTCCTCGCCGACACGCTGCGGCAGATGAAGGCCGACGGCGTACGCCGGGCGGCGGCGTTCGTGACGTCCGCCTACAGCGGCTACTCCTGCTGCCGGCAGTACCTCGAGGACATCGACCGGGCCCGGGCCGAGGTCGAGGACGCCCCCGAGGTGGACAAGCTCCGGATCTACTACAACCACCCCGGCTTCGTCGAGCCGATGATCGAGAACACCCGGGCCGCCCTCGGCCGGCTGCCCGCCGAGCTGCGCGACGACGCCCGGGTCGTCTTCACCGCCCACAGCGTGCCGCTCGCCCAGCCGGGCCGCGAGGACTACGTCGCGGAGCTGACCGACATCTCCGCCGTCGTGGCGGAGGGCCGCCCCTGGGACCTGGTGTACCAGAGCCGCAGCGGCCCGCCGAGCGTGCCGTGGCTGGAGCCGGACATCCTCGACCACCTGGCGAAGCTCCACGCCGAGGGTGTCGGCGCGGCGGTGATCGTGCCCGTCGGATTCGTCTCCGACCACATGGAGGTCAAGTACGACCTCGACATCGAGGCGGCGGAGCTCGCCGGCCGTCTCGGGCTGCGGATCGAGCGGGCGGCCACGCCCAATGTCCATCCCCGGTTCGTCGCGATGGTCCGCGAGCTGGTCCTCGAACGCGACGGGGCCGACCGCCCGGCGCTGGGAAGCCTGGGGCCGCGCCCCGACCACTGCGCCGCGGGGCACTGCCGCCGCGCCGGCGTGCCGACCGGCCGATGACGGACATCCAGCCGGGATCCCGAGGGGGGAACGTGCAGGACCTGTTGTACGAACTGGCGATCAGCACCGCTGAGGTCGCCTCTGTCATGCTCGTCGACAAGCGGCCCGCCGACCTCGGCGTCGCGTACACCAAGTCGAGCTCGACCGACGTCGTCACCGAGATGGACAAGGCGTCCGAGCGCCTCATCGTCGACCGCATCCGGACCGCCCGGCCCGGCGACGCCTTCCTGGGCGAGGAGGGCGGCGAGAGCGGCGGGTCCAGCGGCGTCCGCTGGATCATCGACCCGATCGACGGCACGGTCAACTACCTGTACGGCCTGCCCGACTGGTCGGTGAGCATCGCCGCCGAGGTCGACGGCGAGGTCGTGGTCGGCGTCGTCGCCGTCCCGATGCGCGGTGAGCTGTACACCGCCGCCCGGGGGCAGGGCGCGCACCTGATGCGCGAGGACGGGTCGAGTGAACGGCTCCGCTGCAACACCGGAGTGACCCTGGACAAGGCGCTGGTCGCGACCGGGTTCGGGTACTCCGCCGAACGCCGCACCCACCAGGCCGAGGCCTTGGTGGGCGTGCTGCCGCGCGTCCGCGACATCCGGCGCGGCGGCTCGGCCGCCGTGGACCTGTGCGCCGTGGCCGCCGGCCGCATCGACGCCTACTACGAACGCGGCCCGCAGGAGTGGGACTTCGCCGCGGGGACGCTCATCGTCCAGGAGGCAGGCGGGACCGTCGGCGGCCTGCACGGCGTCCCGCCGAGCGCGGAGCTCACGATCGCCGCCGGTCCGGATCTCTTCCCTCCGCTGCACGACCTCCTCGACGAGGTCGGCGCCGCACGCGGGTGAGCCGGGCCTAGTTTCCATCGAATTAGATGCATCTGGATTGATGTATCTAATTCGATGAGTTATCGTCGTCATCGACGGGAGGGCGCACGGCTCTCCACCCCGAAAGGACTTCCCGATGACGACGTCGAGCTCCCTCCGTGTCGCCGGTGCCGATCTGCACTACCAGGTCCGCGGGACCGGCCCCATGCTGCTGATCTCCCAGAGCGGTGAGGGCGACGCCGACCGCAGCGTCGATCTGGTCGATCGGCTGGTGGAGGACTACACCGTCATCACGTACGACCGGCGCGGCCTGTCCCGCAGCACGCTGGACGACCCCGGAGCCGGGGCGACGATGGCCGAGCACGCGGACGACGTCCACCGGCTGCTCGCGTCGCTGACCGACGAGCCGGTGGCCATGCTCGGCTGCAGCCTCGGCGCGGTCATCGGCCTGCACCTGGCCGTCGACCACCCGGAACAGATCTCGACCCTCATCGCGCACGAGCCGGTCGCGCCACGGCTGCTGCCCGAGGCCGAGCGCCGGCACCACGAGCATGAGCTCGCCGAGCTCCAGGAGGTGTACCGGCGTGAGGGGCTGGCCGCGGCGTTCAAGCTCATCGCGGAGGTCCTCGGCATCGACCCGTCCGACCCGACCGCCGAGCCCGACCGGACCCCGGCCCCCATGACCGACACCCGGAAGGCCAACTTCGACTTCTTCGTCGAGCACGACTTCACCGCGGTCGTCCACGACACCCTGAACGTCGCCGCGTTGCGCTCGACGACCACCCGCATCGTGCCCGCCGCAGGCGAGAAGACCCCGCGCACCGTCTTCGACTTCCGCTGCGCCCAGGACCTCGCGGCCCTGGTCGGCGCCGAACTCGCCGAGTTCCCCGGCGGGCACAACGGCAACACGAGCCACCCGCGGGCCTACGCCGCCCGGCTGCGCGAGGTCCTGGAGCCCTGACGGACGGGGACTTCGAGACAGGCCCTGACGCGCACGGGGGCCTCGCACCTGACAGGTGCGAGGCCCCCGGACGTCTCTGGGCGGGCTCGGAGCCCACCGACGGGGTTGTCAGCCGGAGCGCGGCAGGTCGATCCCGTGATCAGCGGCCGTGCGCCGCAGGTCGTCGATCTCCGCCTCCTGCACATCGATCAGGAGATCGTCGCCTGCGTCGCGGGCTGTCCGGAGCGAATCGTACGCATCGGACATACGCTGCTGGATCGTGGCCTTCAACTCGCCCACGCGGTCTCCTTTCGACAGGTCGTCCGCCACCCCTACCCAGCTTCCTGCGCTCGGTAAACCTGCGAATATCCTGGACACCCTTATCAGGGACTTACGCGCGGCGTGGCATAACTGAATCGCCGGTCCAGCGCGTGGCCTTCTCAGGGGGTTGAAGCGGGTGAGAGTCCTGGTCGTCGAGGATGAGCGCGTGCTCGCCGACACCATCGCCACCGGGTTGCGGCGAGAGGCGATGGCGGTCGACGTCGCGTACGACGGCGCCAGCGCGCTGGAGCGGACCAGCGTCAACGACTACGACGTGGTCGTGCTGGACCGCGATCTACCGCGGGTCCACGGCGACGAGGTTTGCCGGAGCCTCGTCGCCGATGGGGCCACGGCGCGCGTCCTCATGCTGACCGCGGCCGGCGAGCTGGACGACAAGGTCGAAGGACTGTCGATCGGGGCCGACGACTATCTCGCGAAGCCGTTCGCCTTCGCCGAGCTGATCGCCCGGATCCGTGCGCTGGGCCGCCGTTCCGCGCCGCCGCTGCCGCCCGTGCTCGAGCGCGCCGGCGTGCGGCTCGACCCGGCCCGCCGTGAGGTCACCCGGGACGACCGGCCGGTCGATCTGACGCCCAAGGAGTTCGCGGTGCTGGAGGTGCTGATGCGAGGGCAGGGCACCGTCGTCAGCGCCGAGCAGCTCCTCGAGAAGGCCTGGGACGAGAACATCGATCCGTTCACCAACGTGGTGCGGGTGACCATGATGACGCTTCGCAAGAAACTCGGTGAGCCTCAGGTCATCGAGACCGTTCCCGGTGCGGGGTACCGCCTTTGATCCCCTCGCCGGGCTCCCTGCCGCGCCGCATGACGGTGCGGCTGCGGCTCACCCTGCTGTACGGCGGGCTGTTCTTCGCGGCGGGGTTCCTGCTGCTGACGGTGGCCTACGTCCTGGTCACCAACATCCTGGAGAGCCTGCCGTTCACCGTGGCGCCGACCGAGCCGGGCGCCGGGCTGACGCAGCAGCAGGCCGAGGCCTTCGCACGGGCCTTCATCAAGGGGGTCCAGCACCGGCTCATCACCCAGTCGGCGTTCGCGCTGCTGGGCGTGGGGCTCATCGCCCTGGCGCTCGGCTGGTTCGTCGCCGACCGGGCGCTCGCGCCGCTGCAGAAGGTCACGGCGACCGCCCGCAAGCTCTCCGAGAGCACCATGCACCAGCGCATCGCCCTGCAGGGCCCGGACGATGAGATCAAGGAGCTGGCCGACACGTTCGACGCCATGCTCGACCGGCTCAGCCAGGCGTTCGACACGCAGCGGCGGTTCGTCAGCAACGCCTCGCACGAGCTGCGCACACCGCTCGCCATCAACCGGACCCTCCTCGAGGTCGCCGTCACCGACCCCGAGGCGTCGGACGACATGAAGACGGTCGGCAAGACCCTCCTGGCCAACAACGCCCGGCACGAGCGGCTGATCGAGGGACTGCTCCTGCTGGCGCGCAGCGAGCGGGAGCTGACCACCCGCACGCCGGTCGACCTGGGCGAGGTCGCCTCGACCGTGCTGAAGACGTCGGTCCGGGGGGACCGGCCCGACATCGAGGTCAAGTCGGAGCTGACGGACGCGCCCACGATCGGCGATCCGGTCCTGCTCGAGCACCTGGTGTCGAACCTCGTGGACAACGCGATCCGCCACAACGTCGACGACGGCACGGTGGTCATCCGCACGGGGGTCCTGGACGGCTGGCCCACCTGCCAGGTGGAGAACACCGGTCCGGTGGTGCCGGCGTACGACGTGCAGAGCCTGTTCGAGCCGTTCCGCCGGCTCAACACCGACCGGATCGAGTCGTCCAAGGGCTCCGGACTGGGCCTGTCCATCGTGCGCTCGGTGGTCTCCGCGCACGGCGGGACGGTCATCGCCACGCCGCGCGAGGACGGCGGCCTCATCGTGACCGTCCGCCTCCCGCACGCCTGACCTGATCTCCGTCCCTGGGGCCCGTACGCGGGGTCCTCACTTATGGGCCGTCGCGGTGAGCACCGGGAACCCGGTGTAGTCGAGGTCCATGCCGACGAAGGCCGTGGTGTCGGCGACCCGGTACTGCGTGTGGGAGTACAGCGGGATGACGGCCATGTCGTCGAGCGCGACCTTCTCGGCCGCCTGGAGCCGCTGGGTCCGCTGGGTCGGGTCGTTGGTGGCCCGGGCGGTGTTCAGGGCCGAGTCGAACGCCTGACTGCTGTACCGGGCGTAGTTGGTGCCCGAGATGTCGCCGTTGTTCTTGCGCTGGATGTTGTCGCTGGACAGCAGCGCGTCGAGGACGCTCTCGGCCGAGGGGTAGTCGGCGGCCCAGGAGAGCCGGTACAGGCCCGCGGCGTCCTTGCTGGACATGTCCGGGTAGAACTTGGTCGAGTTCAGCCTCTTCACCTGAACGTTCCACCCGAGCACCTGCTTCAGCTGGTTCTGCACGAGCGTCACCAGCTGGGTGTAGGTGGGCAGGTCGGTGGAGGTGAAGGTGACATTCGAGCCCGGGGGCAGGCCCGCCTGCTGCGCCAGCTGCTTGGCCTTTGTGGGGTCGTAGGCGCAGGCGGTGCAGCCGTTGACGTAGGCGCCGGGGACCGCGGGCGGCACCAGGGACGTCGCGGGTTCGTAGCCCTGGTTGAGGGCGGTGGCCAGGGCCTTCCGGTCGAGGGCGTAGGAGACGGCGAGCCGCGCCTCCTTCTTGTTCATCGGTGCCTTGTCCGTGATCGGCGTGAGGTACGTCATCGTGCTGGATGCGGCGGTGACGAGCTTGTGATCCGCGGAGTGCAGGGAGCGCGCCGTGTTGATCGTCGAGCCCTCGACCTCGACCCAGTCGTACACCCCGCGGCCGAAGTCCGTGAGCGACTGGTCGAGGCTGGAGACGAAGGTGGCGTCGACCCGGTCGAGCTTCGGCTTGGTGAAGGCGTAGGAGTCGTTCCGTACGAGGGACAGCCGGGAGTTCGCGGTGTACTGGCTCACCTTGAACGGGCCGTTGCCGATCGGCTGGTTGTTGTACGTGGTGTTCTTCACGTCCCCGGCGGAGGCCGGGACCGGCGCGAACGGAGGGGTGGCCACCCGCATGGCGAAGTCGCAGTCGGCCTTGCTCAGGGTCACCCGGAGCCCGTAGGTCCCCTGCTGCACGACGCCGGACATGGAGGTGCTCTTGCCCGACGCCACGTCCGAGTAGCCCTGGATCACCGTCATCAGGTAGCCCATGCCCTGGCCGCGCGCGGCGCGGTTCCAGCCGCGGACGAAGGCGGCGGCGTCGACGGGCGAACCGTCGCTGAACGTCGTGCCCTGCTTGATCGCGAAGTCCCACTGCGTGCAGCCGGAGTTGGGCGTCATCTTCGTGGCCAGCGCCTGCGCGACCGAGCCGTTCGGCTGGATCGTGGTGAGGCCGGTGAAGAGGTTCTCGGCCGCGAACACGTCTGAGGTGAGCACGGCGTTCGACGGATCGATGGCCGCCGGGGAGAACATCGCCATCCGGAAGGTGCCGCCCACCCGGCCGGTCGGGCTCGGCGTCGGCTTCTGGTGGTGCCGGTTGAGCAGCTCGGTCGTCGCCACGGCGCCCGTCGCGATGAGCAGCACCGCGCCCGCGGCGATCGAGGCCACGACGCCGGGCCGGGTCCGCCGCCGCCCGGCGGGCACCGTCTGCTGCGGGTACGGCAGGGACGCCGGGTTCGTCCCGTAGGGGTCGTACGGCGTCGGAGGGCCGTACGGGCCGGGCGGAGGCGTGTCGCCCCCCGGAGCGCGGCCGTACGGTGGCGTGTCGCCTCCGTACGGGTTCGACGGCACGTCGTTCCGGTACGCCTCAGGCGGTGGCGTGTCGCCCCCGTAGGGATTCGAGGGCATGTCGTTGCGGTAGGTCCCGGGCGGCGGCGTGTCGCCCGCCGGGGCGTACGGGGCCAGGGAAGCGCCCTCGGCCGCCACCTGGGCGCCTTCCTGCAGGATCGTCGTCGGCGCGGGCGTCCCCGCGCCCGGCAGGACGACGCCCTCGTGGCTGAGCAGGCGCAGGAGGATCTGCTGGGCGGTGGGCCGCCGGTTCGGGTCCTTCCACAGGCACGCCGTGACGATCTCCCGCAGCGGGCCCATGAGCATCCCGAGGTACGGCTCCTGGTGCAGGATCCGGTGCATCACGGCGGGGATGGAGTCCTGGCCGAACGCCGGATTGCCGGTCGCGGCGAACACGATCGTGCAGCCCCACGCGAACACGTCCGTCGCCGGGCCGACGACGTGCCCGGAGATCTGCTCGGGCGACATGTACGACGGCGTGCCCACGGCCGTGCTCGACAGCGTGCCGGTGGCGTCGAGGGCCCGGGCGATACCGAAGTCGATCACCCGCGGCCCGTCCGCGGCGATCAGCACGTTGGACGGCTTGAAATCACGGTGGACGATGCCGGCCTCGTGGATGGCGGCGAGCGCGGTGACCGTGCCGATGGCCAGGCGCTGCAGGGCCTCGCCCGTACGCGGCCCCTCGCGGTCGACGACCTGGCGCAGCGACGGGCCGTCGATGAACTCGCTCACGAGGTAGGGCGTGTCGCCCTCGACGTCGGCGTCGAGGATGCGCGCCGTGCAGAACGGCGCGACCCGCTTGGCGCTGGCCAGCTCACCGGCGAACCGGGCCCGCACCTTCGCGTCCCCGCTGAACTGCGCGTGCAGGAGCTTGACGGCGACCTGTTCGCCGTCCGGCGCCTGGCCGAGATAGACGACCCCCTGACCGCCCTCGCCGAGGCGGCCGGTGAGGGCGTACGAGCCCACGCGCTCTGGGTCGTTCGCCCGAAGGGGGCTTCCGGGCATGGGCGTCCTCCCTGGGACTGGTCAGGGGTCGTTAATCCTTGGTAAGGGTTCCGGAGGCGAGTACGGCTCCGCCGGCGGTCTGGCTCATCTGCCACGTCATCGACGAGCCGTTGAGGGTCAGGGTCACGTACGACGGGGACAGGCACTGGCTCGACCCGTACGACGTCAGCGTCTGCTGGAACGTCACCTGCTTCTTGTCGTCCGAGATCTGGGCGCTGTTGAGCTCACCCGAGCAGGTGTCGTACTTGACGTTGCCCTCCTTGAGGATCTGATAGAGGGTCAGGTCGATGCCGCGCGACTGGCTGGTGCCGAACGCCACGGTGCTGGTGGGCGCGGCCCTGCCGGACCAGCCGCCTTCGAAGCCCTCCGGCAGACGGTCGCTCTTGGCCTTGTTGAGGAGACCCGCGCCGATCGCGATCGGCAGGCCGACCACCAGGATGAGCGCCACGACACAGCCGAGGCCGATGAAGATCGGGGCGTTGGTGTTCTTCTTCTGCGGCGCGGGCGGGACGTACCGCGCGCCCTGCGGATGCGTCGGCCGCCCCTGGTTCTGCCACGGGGGCGGGGTCTGCGGACCCGGCCGCATCATCGGGTTCGGCGACGCGGGGCCCGGGTGCATCATCGGGTTGGGTGTGTTCGGGCCCGGCGGCATCATCGGCGGCGGCGTGGAGGGGCCGGGATGCATCGGCGGCATCGCGGGCGGCGGGGTGATGATCTGCGGGGGAGGGGGCAGCTGCGCGGCGATCTGGGTGCCCTTGTCGAGCAGGTCCTGCCGGTCGGCGGCCGGGCCCGGCGTCGCGCCGACCTGGCCCAGCAGGCGCAGCAGGAGTTGGTGCGCGGCCGGGCGGCGGCGAGGGTTCTTGTCCAGGGCGGCGCCGACCAGCTCGCGCATGATCCCCTGCAGCCGGGACAGGTCCGGCTCCTGGTTGAGGATCCGGTTGATGATCACCGGGAGCGTCTCCGCCTCGAACGGCGATCGCCCCGTCGCGGCGAAGACCATCGTCGCGCCCCACGCGAAGATGTCCACCGAAGGGGTCAGCGGCTCACCGGTGAGCTGCTCCGGGGCGAGGTATCCCGGCGTGCCCACGACCATGCCGGTCGCCGTGACCGAGCTCTGCTGGGAGTCGACGGACCGGGCGATGCCGAAGTCGACCACGCGCGGGCCGTCGGAGGCCAGCAGCACGTTGTTCGGCTTGAAATCACGGTGGACGATGCCGGCCTCGTGGATGGCCGCGAGCGCCGTCGCGGTCCCGATGGCCAGGCGCTCGAGAGCGGCCCCCTCGAAGGGCCCCTCCTGGAGCACCACGTCGTACAGCGGCGGCCCGTCGATGAACTCGCTGATGATGTACGGCGGCCGGCCGGTCAGGTCGTAGTCCAGGACCTGCGCCGTGCAGAACGGCGAGACCTTCTGCGCCGCCTCCGCCTCGCGGGCGAACCGCGTTCGGGCGGAGGTGTCGGAGTTCATCTGCTCGTGCAGAAGCTTGATCGCCACGGAGTCACCCGAGGGCGACCGGCCGAGAAAGACCGCGCCCTGACCGCCCTCCCCGAGCCGTCCGACGACCTGGTACCGCCCCAGTGTTGTCGGATCGCCCGGCTCCAGAGGAGCGGCATCCGGCATGTGTGACCCCATCAGAAACCCTTATCCTGTGCACCCGCCAGGTCCGTACAGGCGGGAAACCATATCGCGTTACCTGTGACGTTCGTCGTCAACATCCGGTTCAGGGCAAAGACCATCACCGCTTCACCGGTAGGCGGTGTGATTTATGCCACATCGGACAACTCGGATGAGCGGTGAGAGGAGTCACGGTGTGATGCGACGCGCCTTGCGTGTTCGGGGTGAAAACCCGTGACAGAATTTCCCGCCCGGATCGGGCACAAGATGGGCCTCCCGAGCGTTAGACCCGCGCGACGGGGCGCATAACAAGGACCGAGGGGGATGGAGACAGAAGATGGCCACCGACTACGACAGCCCACGCAAGACTGACGACGACCTCAACGAGGACAGCCTGCAGGAACTTCAGGCACGTCGGGCGGACAAGAGCACGGGCGTCATCGACGAGGACCTGGACGCCGGTGAGGTCACCGAGCTGCCGGGCGCGGACCTGTCGAACGAGGAGCTCAGCCTCCGCGTTCTGCCGCGCCAGGCGGACGAGTTCACCTGCGCCCGCTGCTTCCTCGTGCACCACCGCAGTCAACTGGCGGAGGAGAGGAAAGGCCAGTTGATCTGCCGCGAGTGCGCCGCCTGACGCCGGGTCGTCACCCGTGTCCGAGGGAGAGCTCGCCCGCTGGAATGACGGTGACGACCGGCTCGGCCAGGAGATGGCGGAGCTGGTCGGCCGGTTGTCCGACGACGACGTCGACCGCGAGACCCGCGGCCGTCTGCTCGGTCGGCTCGCCCGCCTTTTGGCGGCGAGCGCGCGCCGGGCAGGGGCCGCGGGCGTCGCGCGGGGACGTTGGCTCACCGACGTGGTCGCGGACATCGCGCCCCGCATTCCCGTCCGTGACCTTGAGACCCTGCGCGCCCACCACAACGGTCTGACGGGGGAGGCACTCGCCGACTCCGTGATGCGCGCGGCACAGCGCGCCACGACCGGGGTCGGCGCGGCCGGTGGCGCACTTGCCGCCATCGAGTTCACCGCGCCGCCGCTCCTGCTGTCCGCGCCCGCCCAGATCGTCGCCGAGACCGTCGTCGTCGCGACGATCGAGGTCAAGCTGATCGCCGAGCTGCACGAGGTGTACGGCGTTCAGGTCCCCGGCAGCGGCACGGCGCGCGGCGCCGTGTTCCTCCAGCTGTGGGCCCAGCAGCGCGGCTTCGACCCGCTCAAGCCCGGCAGCGTCACCGCGGCGCTCGGCGTGGCCGCCAAGACCGGCCTGCGCAAGCGCCTCATGCGCACGCTCGGCCGACATCTCACCACGATGGGCCCCTTCCTGACCGGCGCCGTCGCCGGCGGCGCCCTCAACCGCGCAGCCACCAAGCGGCTGTCCGACAGCGTCCGCAAGGACCTGCGCCGCACCGTCGGCGAGCCCTCACCCCGGCCGCCGATCGACGAGCCTCCGGCCTGACGACTCGCCCGACGGACCGCGAAGGCGGTAGCGGGCACCCCCTCGGACCCCCTCGGCCCCTCGCCTTCACCGCTCGCGAAGGCGGGAGCGGGCACCCCCTCGGCCCCGCGCCTTCACCGCTCGTGCATCTCTGCCTTGGCCTCTTCGCGCGCCGGTATCCGCCCAGGTCTCCCAC
The DNA here is from genome assembly GCF_054775715.1 of Actinoallomurus acanthiterrae. Lineage (NCBI taxonomy): Bacteria > Bacillati > Actinomycetota > Actinomycetes > Streptosporangiales > Thermomonosporaceae > Actinoallomurus > Actinoallomurus acanthiterrae. The sequence goes on from NZ_BAAHCO010000001.1 coordinate 3,505,053, forward strand.
GCCCGTGGCCGGTTCCGGTCTCGCGCCAACGGCGAGGCATCGCCATGGATCGCCCGCCGTCGCGGCGCTCAGCGTCCGGTCTGACGCCCTTCCACGTCCTGGAACGTAATCAGGCGCCCCCGGGAGAGTCCGTGGGGCGCCGGACCGGCCTTACGGCTTCAGGAAGTGGCGCTCTTGGCCTTGTCGACCGCCGAGCGCAGCGCGGACGGCAGCTCGCCCGTGCTCTTGTGCCAGCGGTTGGCCGCCGCGCGGGTGGCCAGCAGCCGTGCGACCTCCATGCCGACGCCCATGACGACGGCCCAGCCGATCGCCTCCGTCAGCGCGACCTCCGGGGACTCCGGGTTGGTCGGGGGCTCCTTGCCGGTGGCCCGCTTCCACCCGACCGTGATGGCCTTGCGGGCCACGAACCCGGCCCCGAAGGCCGCCGCGCCGGCGACCAGCCGCCAGCCCAGCTCTCCCTTGTCCGGCATGCGTTCTTCCTTTCCAGCGTTACCCGTGTGATTTCCGGGGCGTACGTAGTTGAGACCCTCTCACAGGCGATCACCTGACATGGATCGACTCCGCCGTCGTGCCCAATACCATTGGCGCCATGACAGAGCAGCCACGCCCGCCGGAGAAGCCCACCCTCGACGGTCTCGAGGAAAAATGGGCCGTACTCTGGGCCGAGCGCGGCACTTATCGCTTCGACCGGTCGAAGGCGCGTTCGGAGATCTACTCGATCGACACGCCGCCGCCGACGGTCAGCGGCTCCCTGCACGTCGGTCACGTCTTCTCCTACACCCACACCGACACGATCGCCCGCTTTCAGCGCATGCGCGGCCGCGAGGTCTTCTATCCCATCGGCTGGGACGACAACGGCCTGCCCACCGAGCGCCGCGTGCAGAACTACTTCGGCGTCCGATGTGACCCCTCTCTGCCCTACGATCCGGACTTCGAACCGCCGGAGAAGCCCGGCCGGCAGATTCCCGTCTCGCGGCGCAACTTCGTCGAGCTGTGCGACCGGCTGACCGAGATCGACGAGAAGGCCTTCGAGGACGTCTGGCGCCGTGTCGGGCTGTCGGTCGACTGGTCCCTGCTCTACACCACGATCGGCGCGCCGGCCCGCGCCGCCGCGCAGCGGGCGTTCCTGCGCAACCTGGCGCGCGGCGAGGCGTACGTCTCGGAGGCCCCGACCCTGTGGGACGTCACGTTCCGCACGGCCGTGGCCCAGGCCGAGCTGGAGGACCGCGAGCAGCCCGGCGCCTTCCACCGGATCCGCTTTCACGGCTCCGGCGGGCGCCCGATCTACATCGAGACCACCCGGCCGGAGCTGCTGCCCGCCTGCGTCGCGCTGGTCGCCCACCCGGACGACGAGCGCTACCGCGAGCTGTTCGGCACGACCGCGCGGACCCCGCTGTTCGGCGTCGAGGTGCCGATCGTCGCGCACCACCTCGCCGAGCCCGACAAGGGGTCCGGCATCGCGATGATCTGTACGTTCGGCGACCTCACCGACGTCATCTGGTGGCGTGAGCTCGACCTCCCGACGCGGGCCATCATCGACTGGAACGGCCGGATCCTGCCCGACGCGCCCGCCGGCGTCGCCCCGGAGCCGTACGCCGAGCTCGCCGGGCTGACCGCCCAGGCCGCCCGCGAGCGCGTCGTCGAGCTGCTGCGCGAGTCCGGCGACCTCGACGGCGAGCCGCGGCCGATCACCCGCCCGGTGAAGTTCTACGAGAAGGGCAGCAAGCCCCTCGAGATCGTCACCACCCGGCAGTGGTACATCCGCAACGGCGGGCGCGACCCGGAGCTGCGCGAGCGGCTGCTCGCCCGCGGCGCCGAGCTGTCCTGGCACCCCGCGTACATGAAGGCGCGGTACGACAACTGGGTCGAGGGGCTGGCCGGAGACTGGCTGATCTCCCGGCAGCGGTTCTTCGGCGTGCCGATCCCGGTCTGGTACCCCCTCGACGACGAGGGGGAGCCGATCCACGACCGGCCGATCACGCCCGCCGAGGACGCCCTTCCGGTCGACCCGTCCTCCGACACCCCGCCGGGCTTCACCGAGGACCAGCGCAGCAAGCCGCAGGGCTTCGTCGCCGACCCCGACGTCATGGACACCTGGGCCACATCGTCCCTAACCCCGCAGATCGCCGGTGGCTGGGAGCGCGACCCGGACCTCTTCGCCCGGGTGTTCCCGTTCGACCTGCGGCCGCAGGCGCACGACATCATCCGCACCTGGCTGTTCTCCACCGTCGTACGGTCCCACCTGGAGCACGACTCCCTCCCGTGGACCGACACCGCGCTGTCCGGGTGGATCCTCGACCCGGACCGCAAGAAGATGTCCAAGTCCAAGGGCAACGTCGTCACGCCGATGGACCTGCTGGTCCAGCACGGCTCCGACGCGGTGCGCTACTGGGCGGCCAACGGCCGGCTCGGCACGGACACCGCGTTCGACGTCGGCCAGATCAAGGTCGGCCGCCGGCTCGCCATCAAGATCCTCAACGCCTCGAAGTTCGTGCTCGGCCTCGGCGACGTGCCGTCCGGCGCGGCGGTGACCGAGCCGCTGGACCTGTCGATGCTGGCGACGCTGGCCGAGACCGTCCGCGAGGCCACGGCCGCGTTCGAGGCGTACGACTACACCCGTGCCCTCGAGCGCACCGAGCGGTTCTTCTGGGACCTGTGCGACGACTACCTCGAGCTGGTCAAGGCGCGGGCGTACGGCGCGTCGGACGGCGAGCCGGACCAGGGGGCGATCTCGGCGCGGGCGGCGCTGCGCGAGGCGCTGTCGGCCGTGCTGCGGCTGTTCGCGCCGATCCTGCCCTACGTCACCGAAGAGGTCTGGTCGTGGTGGCAGGACGGCTCGGTGCACCGCGCGGCGTGGCCCTTCGCCGACGCGCTGCCCGCCGGCGGTGACGCGACGGTGCTCGCGGCCACCTCCGACGTCCTCCGGCAGGTCCGCAAGGCCAAGTCGACGGCGAAGGTCTCGATGCGCGCCGACGTCGAGCGGGCCGCGGTCCGCGGCGCGGACGTCGGGCACCTGGCAGTGGCCGACCTGCGCGCGGCCGGGCGCATCGCAGACCTCGCGCTGGAGGCGGCGCCCCAGGAGGGCTTCACCGTCGACGTGAGCCTGGCGTCCTAGAAGAAGAGCAGTACCAGGGCGACCAGGACCACGACGCCGATCGCGTTGGTCAGGATCGGCATCCGGGTGATCCGGCGGTCGTCCCACTCGTCGTTCCGGCTGGCGTAGCGGGCGGTCGCGGTGACCGCCCGCCCCACGCCGAAGCCCGTGCCGGTGAGGATCGTCGCGAGCGGTCCCTGGTGCGCGAGCACGAGCCCCAGCGCGACGACGTACGGCGCGCTCGCGGAGACGTACGTGCGCACCCCGGTGCCCAGTTCGAAGCCGAACTGCAGGGAGCCCAGCCTGATCCGGCGCTGCAGGACCTCCCGGGGGATCTGCCGGGCGTTCTGCGGGAGCGGAACACGGATCCAGCCCGCCTCGCGCGCGACACCCGCCACCGCGATCGCCATGATCGCTGCGATCCGGACGGCCCGGGGCAGCGGCTCCGCGAAGCCGGACAGGAGCCACAGCACGGTCGCGCTGAGCGTGCCCCCGAGGAGGAGACCGAGGGAGAAGACGGCGAGGACCTCGCCCTGCCGTACGTGGGCCCGCCAACCTGGCGAGAACAGCACGAAATCGCTGTTGCGCGTTCAAACGGAGCCGGACAGGGAGTATCCGGCCAGCGCGCCGACCGACGCCCAGCTCAGCACCGTGTGCTGCGCGGCCGCCGCCGCGACGGCCAGGAGGGCCAGCGCGGCGAACGGCAGCAGCGGCTCGGTCAGCCCCCGGCGCAGGCGGCCGGCGGGCCGGGTCTCAGCTGTTGCAGGCAAGGGCCCACCGGCAGACCGACTTGTACCAGTGCCCGGCGGCGCTCTTCTTCCAGCCGTCGTGGCAGCGCCAGGTGACGGACTTCGCGCAGTTGCCGCACTTGTGGGCGTACGCCCAGATCCAGCCGTCGTACTTGCCCGCGTAGCACTGGTTGGGCCGCAGCTTGAACTTGCCCGGATCGGAGACGCCGGAGCGGTGGAACCCCTTGTACGTGCCGCTCGTGCGGCACGCGCTGGCCACCACGACGCTCGGTCCGCAGCCGGGTGAGCAGTCGAACGGCCCGGCATAGGCCGGGCACTTGCCGTAGATGTCGTAGTAGCCGCTGGACTTGAGGGTGTAACCGTCGGCGAGCGCCTTGCGCGCCGGGGTGAACACCCCGAGCGCGGACAGGCCGACGGTCGTGCCGGCGGCCAGCGCGCCGCCCAGCATGGACCGGCGCGCCACACCTTCGGCCGTCGCGTGCGGCACCCGCCGGACGGCCCGTGGGGCGCCTTCGGGCCGCGGCCCGCTCAGCGTGGGAATCTCGTCGAGTTCGAACATCGGGCATCCTCCCCGTTTCATCTCACCCGCTAAGCCGGCGACGGCGTCGGCTCATCGAGGCCGGCGACGCGGCCGCCGGCCTGCACGATCAGCGCGTGCAGCGTGCGCACCGAGCCGACCGGCTCGGCGGTGCGGATCCGCCCGTCCGAGCCGACGAGCACGGCGTACGGCGTCGCGGGGACCTGGTACTCCTGGAACAACTCGCCCTGGCCGGCGAAGACCAGCATGTGGTCCGGCGGCGCGACGGCCGGTGCGCCGCCACGGAACAGCGCGCGGATCGGCGGTGCGCCGGTCAGGCCGCAGGCTTCCTCGAAGACGTCCTGGCAGGCCGGGCACTCGTCGCTGAGGAACAGCAGCAGGGCCGGTCGGCCCGGCTCTGCCGCGAGCCGGTCGATGCCCGGCGCTGGCATCCCCGTGGTCGGGCCGACTTCGGGGGTCCGCGGTCCGCGGGTCAGGTGGTGCACCTGGCGGACCAGGCCGGCCACCACCAGGGCGAGCAGTGCGAGGGCCGCCCAGGTCACCAGGAGCGCGGTGGTCTCGAAGCTCATCCGGCGGGGCTCCTCTCGGGATCGGACAGGGCCGGCGGCAGCGACCACAGCAGGGCCGCGAACACGACGGACGACAGGCCCACGATCGTGACGTGGACACCGTGGGAGGCGACGGCCGAGCCCGCACCGGCCGACGCCGTCACGGACGCCAGTGCGAGGGCCGCGGCACGCCCCGCCACCCACCCGCTCATCGGGGTGTCGTCGGCCGCGCAACCGCACGGCACGTTCGGCCTTGTACGCAGGACGTACAACCCGTAGACCGCGTACGCCGCGAACAGCAGGCCGCTGCCGGTCGCCCCGAGCTCCAGCGCCCGGGGCCGCCCGGCCAGCAGCGCGTAGCCGGTGACCGCCCCGAGCATGCCCTCCAGGGCGCCGACCGCGATGGCCGCCGGCCACACCAGCGGGCCCGGCACGGTGCGGTGCGCCGTCAGCGCCGTGGGCAGGGCGCGCGGATGCAGCAGGTGCCCGGCGAACCCCGCCAGCAGGATGAGCGCGACCGTCCCGGCCGCCACGCCGGCCAGCATCTCGGCCATCAGGCGACGGTCTCGACGCGCAGACCGCCGAGACGGTTCGCCACCTTCACGGCGTGCTCGGCCTCGTGCGGCAGCACGGTGACCATGGCGGACGGGGTGGCGAGCAGGAAGTACGTCGTGTCGTCGTCGAGCGTGTCCCGGAACAGCTCACCGCTCGGCACGCGAGCGCCGGACCACGCCGGGAGCCGCCGCGCCGTCGTCTTGGTGAGCGCGGTGATCTCCAGCAGGCCGAGCCCCGGGATCTCCTTGGCCACGTCGGCCGGCTCGGCGATGCCCGCCCGTTTCGGATTACGGGAGGCGACGGTGATGCCATCGCCGTGCTCGGTGATCTTTAGAAGCTGGAAAAGACGCACGGCGTCGGCGGCCCGGGCGCTGTACATCGGAATGAACATTGAGAAATTGCGGCCCTGCCATATCGCGGCGAGGAGATGGTCTTCGAGACCGACGCGCTCGTCATAATGAGTCACGCGCGTGGCCCGGAGGGTGCCGCCCTGAACGGAGAATTCATCGTCGAAGTGTCGGATGCCGAGATCTTGGGCCCACGAGGCCGCAGCGCCGTGGTCGCCGGAGGTCAGCTCGTAGATCCTCCCGTCCACGGCGAACCGTGATACCGACGTGAAAGGGAGGGTAAGGTCCAGATCGCCCGAGATCTGGAATCGATAGCCGTCCAATGCTCTATGCACTACGTCGTGCGCCATGCCGCAAACCTTCCCCGTTCGACCTTCCCACCCAAACGAAGGTCGTGACGGAAAACAAACTAAGCTCATTCCGGCCCGTTGGCGAGATACCGGAGCCGGGATGCCCGAATGTGGCCAAGCCCTCGTGCTTGCGAACGCATCGGGTCATGAAGACGTCGTGTGGGTGACGAGTCGAGGACTACCGTCCGGGTAGGGCGTCGTCGTCGGAGGAGAACAGTGAGCGATCGGGATCCGGGAATGCCAGGGGCGCTGGCGACCGCCGCGGCGTTCTGCTGGCGGCTGATCGTCGTCGGGGTCGTGGTGTACGCGGTCGTGCGCATCCTCGACATGCTGCGGCTGGTCGTACTGCCGTGCGCGATCGCCATTCTGCTGTGCGCCCTGCTGTACCCGGTCACCCACCGGCTGCGGCGGTGGATGCCGTCACTCGCCGCGACCTGGCTCACGATGCTGCTCGCGCTGGGCGTGCTCGGCGGCGTGGGCACCTTCGTCGGCATCCAGGCCAACGACCAGTTCCCGCACCTGGTCAACCGGATCCAGCGGACGGCCACCGACGTCCAGCACTGGCTCGTCACCGGGCCGCTGCACCTGAAGAACTCCCAGCTCCAGTCGGCCGTGGACCAGATCCTCGAACAGATCCAGCAGCAGCGCGGCAAGCTGGTGAGCACGGCCTTCACCGGCGCCACCGTCGCGGGAGAGCTGCTGGCGTCGATCGTCTTCCTGTTCTTCGTCACGTTCTTCCTGCTGAAGGACGGCCCCGGGATCTGGCGGTGGCTCATCAGCGGGACCGGACGCCACCGCGAGCGCCTCGACCGGGCCGGCCGCGCGGCGTGGGAGACGCTGTCGCAGTACGTCCACGGCACGGTGATCGTCGCCCTCATCCACTCGATCGTCATCGCCGTCACCCTGGTGATCATGGGTGTGCCGCTCGTCGCGCCGCTCGCCGTGATCGTGTTCTTCGGGAGCTTCATCCCGATCGTCGGCATCCTGGTCGCCGGGGCGCTGGCCGTGCTCGTCGTCTTCAGCTTCAAGGGCTTCGTCGCTGCGCTGATCTTCCTCGGCATCCTGGTCCTCGAGCAGCAGCTCGAGGGCCACGTCCTCCAGCCGCTCGTCGTCGGCCGGTGGGTGCGCTTCCACCCGCTGGGCATCATCATCGCCATCTCGGTCGGTGCGGTCGTCGGCGGCATCCCCGGCGCCGCCGTGGCCGTGCCCACGGCGGCGGTGATCTACCGGGCCTGGCAGGCGCTCCGCGGCTCGGACGAGCCCGCCCCGGCCGAGGAGCCCGCCCGCGCCCCGCTCCTGGCCGGCCGCCGGAAGGACGCCACACCGGACAGCACGTCCTCCGACGGCGCGCCGCCGGACGGATCGCCGGCGGGGTCCGGGTCGGCGATGCCGGACGGCGGAGCCGCGGCGGAGGACCCGGGGCCGGTGACGCCGGATGGCGGAGCGGCGGGGGACGACCCGTCCGCGGGGCCGGGGCCGGCGGTGCGGGGCGGCGGAGCCTCGGAGGACGATCCGCCGGCGGAGCGGACGCCGGACGGCGACCGGCCGGACTAAGCCGCCTCCGGGCCGTGCTCACCGGCGTGAGGCCGTGCAGGCGGTAGTGTCACGCCCTGTGACGCGCGCCGAGGCGCGCGCCGCCATCAGATCGTGACGAGGTGGAGCACTTGACTGTGGACGTTCTCATCCAGCGGCTGGATCCCGGCCTGCCCGCGCCGTCGTACGCCCACCCCGGTGACGCGGGCGCGGATCTGGTCACCACCGTGGACGTCGAGCTGCCGCCGGGTGCCCGCGCGATGGTGCCGACCGGGGTCGCGATCGCCCTTCCCGACGGCTACGCGGCCTTCGTGCACCCGCGCTCCGGTCTGGCGGCTAGATTGGGATTGACGATCGTCAATGCGCCCGGCACCGTCGACGCGGGCTACCGGGGAGAGATCAAGGTCACCCTGCTGAACACCGACACCGAGCACACCGTGCGGCTCACGCGCGGCGACCGCATCGCGCAGCTGGTCATCCAGCGCGTCGAGCGGGCCGTCTTCCATGAGGTCCAGGCACTGCCCGGATCCGCGCGCGGAGACGGTGGTTTCGGGTCCACGGGCGGGTACGCAGGAGCCGTGGAGGGTCGCGCCGCGAACGCGGCCGTACAGCACAGCGAAGGAGCGTGAGTCGTGTTTCGACGCCGTCGTCGGGACGAGGAGCCCGAGAAGAACCTCGAGCCGACCGACGAGGAGACCGTCGCGGCCGAGGAATCCGAGGAGTCCGGATCCGAGGAGGAGCAGGAGGAGCGCGCGGCAGTGTCCCACGGCGGCCCCTGGGACGCCGAGGCGGACGGGATCCCCGAGGTGGAGCGTGTCGACTTCGGCGCGATCCAGGTGCCCATCGGGGAGAACATCGAGATCCAGCTGAACATCGACGGGGTGGAGGAGGACGCCGAGGGCAACCCCGTCGGCGGCCAGTTCGTCGCCGTCACCGTCGTCTACGGTGAGAGCGGCCTGCAGGTCCAGCCGTTCGCCGCGCCGAAGAAGAGCGGGATCTGGGACGAGCTCCGCCAGGAGATCGCCGAGGAGATCAAGCAGGCCCAGGGCGAGACCCAGGAGGCCGAGGGGCCGTTCGGCACCGAGCTGCACGCCATGGTCCCGGTCGCCATCCCGGAGGAGATGCTCGACCAGGTGCCGCCGGAGATCGCCGAGCAGGGCTTCGGCTGGCAGCCGGTGCGGTTCCTGGGCGTGGACGGCCCTCGCTGGTTCCTGCGCGGTGTCCTGCAGGGCGCCGCTCTTCAGGACGAGGAGCAGGCCCGGCTCATGGAGGAGATCTTCTCCAACATCGTGGTCGTACGCGGTGACTCCCCGATGCCGCCCCGCGAGCTGCTCGAGCTGACCCTGCCCGCCGAGGCGCAGCAGGCGATGGCCGAGCAGGCCGGCGAGGAGGAGGGGGACGAAAGGTCCCCGTTCAACCCTTTTGAGCGCGGGCCAGAGATCACCGAGGTCCGCTGACCGACCTCGAATCCCGCCCCTGGCACACGGCCCGGGGCGGGATTTCGTGTTTTCCGCACTGTGAACACTTCAATGCATAGAGTGACGCTTCGTGACGTGTACGGAGGTGATCCACCGATGACTGAGGCACCTGCCAGGCCGCCCGCTCACTACCGGACGAGCTGGACGATCGAAGAGCTGCTCGCCCTGCCGGAGAACGGCATGCGCCAAGAGCTCATCGCCGGGAGACGCGTGGAATCCCCCAACCCCCCGAACCCGCACCAGTGGGCCGCCAAGCAGCTGATGTTCATTCTCGACGACGCAGTGCCTCGCGAGTATGAGGCGGTCCACGCGACGGATGTGCGGATCGGGCCGGACCTTCTCGTCCCGGATGTGCTCGTGGCGACGTCGGAGGAGCTCTGCGCCCCGGACGGCCGGTACCTCGAGCCCAAGGACATTCTTCTGGTCGCGGAGATCCTCGATTCGGGCGACGCCGGCTTCGAACGGGCGTGGAAGCCGCAGCGCTACGCCGACGGCGGCATTCCGTACTACATGGAGCTGGAGCTTTCCCGCCTTCCACGGGTACGGGTCTACGAACTGCGCGGCCGAGGGTACGCCGAGGTGGCCGACGCCCACGCGGGGGAGACGCTCAAGCTGCCGGAGCCGTTCGCACTGAGCTTCGACCCCGCCCGGCTGGTCGGAGGGAGGCGCGGCGTGGACCGGGAACGGACGGGTTCGTAGCCTGAGGGGGACGGTCACGTTCGCCACGGTGCTCGGGAGGACCCTATGGGGACGGCTCTGACGCAGGCTCGCTGGACGCATGTCGCGCTGCCGACGGGGGATCTCGACAAGGCGATCGAGTTCTACACGGCGCTGACGCCTCTCGTGGTGGTCGAGCGGTTCAGGGACGACGTCGGCGAGAGCGCGTGGCTGTCCAACGACAAGCAGGTCGAGACGCCGTTCGTGCTCGTGCTCGTGTCGTTCAATGCGGACAAGGGCTCCAGACTGGGGCTGCTGGCCCCGTTCGCGCACCTGGGCATCGAGGTGCCCCGGCGGGAGGACGTCGACGCGCTCGCCGACCGTGCCCGCGAGCTCGGATGCCTGCACTGGGAGCCGCGCGACATGCCCGGCCCGGTCGGCTACATCTGCGCCCTCAAGGACCCCGACGGCAACGTCGTCGAGATCTCCCACAACCAGAAGGTCTTCGAGACCGTACGACGGCTGTGGGGCGACGCCTGACCGGGGACGATCCCCGTCCGGGCCGGTGGACGTAGCCGCTAACGCGCCTCCGTGGCCAACCCCAGGGCGTCGGCCACGCCCGTCAGCTTCGCCGGATTGATCAGGCCGTAGATGTTCCGTACCAGGCCGTCCTCGGGACTCACCTCGATGACCCCGACGGCGAACAGCCGGTCGCCGTCGACCAGCGCCACCGCAGGCTCGCCGTTCAGGGTGAGATGGCGGATGTCGAGGTCGGCGGGGAGCTCCGAGGCGACCGCCGCGAGCAGCCGGCCGACCTTGTCGCGTCCCAGGACGGGGCGGTGCGCCGCCCGGTGCGTGCCGCCGCCGTCGGTCCACAGCGTGACGTCGGGGGCGAGCACCTCCAGCAGCGCGGTCAGGTCCCCGCCGGCCGCGGCGGCCAGGAACCGCTCGGTCACCTTCCGCCGTACGGCGGGTGCGGGCGAGTAGCGGGGGCGGCGGGCGTGTACGTGCTCGCGGGCGCGGTGCGCGAGCTGGCGTACGGCGGCCGGGCTGCGGCCGAGCATCTCGGCGATCTCGGCGTGTTCGTAGCCGAACGACTCCCGGAGCACGAAGACGGCCCGTTCCAGGGGAGAGAGCGTCTCCAGGACGACGAGCAGCCCAAGAGACACGGTGTCGGCCCGTACGACGTCGTCGGCGGTGTCCGTGACCACCGGCTCGGGCAGCCACGGTCCCACGTACGCCTCGTGCCGGGCCCGCCGCAGCCGGGACAGCGCCGCGTTGACGGCGATGCGCGCGAGGTAGGCCCGTACGTCACCGATGTGCTCTCCCCGCGCCGAGCTCCACGACAGCCACGTCTCCTGCAGCACGTCCTCCGTGTCGGAGACGGTGCCGAGCAGGTTGTAGACGATCGCGAAGAGCATCTCCCGATGCCGGGCGAACTCGGCCGTCGCCGCGTCGAGCGGGTCGCTCATCCGCGCACCTCCTTTCGGTCCAGCCTGTAGGACGCGCGGGACGGCCTGGATGTGACATCGGTCTCCCCATGTCACATCGGCAGCCCCTTCTTTCTCCTACGTGCGGACCGCATCACCAGAGGAGAAAGAACAGATGCTGAAGAGACTCGCGGGCACGGTCCTGCGGCGGCGCCGGGCGGTGCTCGTCGTGGCACTGGTGCTGGCACTGATCGGCGGGGTGGCGGCGGCCACGCTGTTCGAGCGGACGAAGGGCGGCGGGTTCGACGATCCGGGCGCCGAGTCGGGCCGTGCGGCGACGGCGCTGCGCGACGTGTTCGGGCAGGGGCGGCCGAACCTCGTGCTGCTGGTGACCGCCGCGGGTGGCGTCGACGCACGGGACGCCGCCGGCGCGGCGCTCGGCCGGCGGCTCGCGGCCGAGCCGGGGGTCGCGAACGTCACCTCCTACTGGAACTCCGGGCACGCGCCGCAGCTGCGCGGCGCCAAGGGCGACAAGGCGCTCGTCCTGGCGACGATCAACGGTGACGACACGGCCGTCGACAAGCGCGTGGCCCGGCTGGCGGAGCGTTACGCGGGCACCAGCGACGGGCTGGAGGTGAAGGTCGGCGGGTACGCGATGCTTCAGCACGAGATGAACCGGCAGAGCCAGAAGGACGCCGAGACCGGCGAGATGATCGTCTTCCCGGTGACGCTCGTGGCGCTCGTGCTCGTCTTCGGCAGCGTCGTGGCCGCGCTGCTGCCGTTGGCCGTCGCGTTCGTGACCATGCTGCTCGGTATGGGGCTGATGTGGGCGCTGGCGAGCGTCACCGATCTGTCGGTCCTGGCGGTGAACGCAGTGACGCTGCTCGGCCTCGGTCTGGCGATCGACTACAGCCTGCTGATCGTCAGCCGGTACCGGGAGGAACTGGGGCGGGGGCGCGAACCCCGTGAGGCCATCCGCGCGACGATGACCTCCGCCGGGCGGACCGTGGCGTTCTCGGCGATCACGGTCGCCGTCGCTCTGGGCGGCCTGGCGCTGTTCCCGCTGATGGCGGTGCGGTCGCTGGCGTACGCCGGCGTGACGACGGCGCTGCTCGCCGCGGCCGTCTCGCTCACCGTCCTGCCCGCGCTGCTGGCGGTCTTCGGGGCGCGCGTCGGCCCGGGTCGTGGTCCGGTCCGGGCCGACGGGGCGGGCTTCTGGCATCGTCTGGCCTCGTTCGTCATGCGGCGTCCGGTGCCGATCGCGACGGCCGTCACGGCGGCCCTGCTGCTGCTCGGCTCCCCGTTCCTCGGCATCAAGCTCGGCTTCCCGGACGAACGGGTCATGCCGGCCTCGTCGTCGGCCCGTCAGGTCGCGACCGCGGTGCGGAGCGAGTTCGGGTCGGCCGAGCAGGACGCCCTCCAGGTCGTCGTGGCGCGTCCGTCCCGCGACCGGACCGCGCTCGCCTCGTACGCCGTCAGGCTGTCGCGGCTGCCGAACGTGGTCCGGGTGGACACGCTCACCGGGGGGTACGCCCGCGGTGCCCAGGTCTCTCCGGGGCGCCCGGGGTTCGCCGCCGGCGGGTCCGTCTACCTGTCCGTGGTGCCGGGGTCCGGCGACGCCGGTCGTCTCGTGCGGGACGTTCGCGCGGTCCCGGCGCCGTTCGGCGTCATGGTCGGCGGAACCGCGGCGGTGAACGTCGACGCCACGGCCGCGCTGCGGGACCGCCTGCCGTACGCGGTCGGTGCGGTGGCGCTGGTCATGGTCGTGCTGCTGTTCCTCCTGACGGGGAGCCTCGTGCTGCCGCTGCTCGCCCTCGTCCTCAGCGCGCTGAGCATGACCGCGACCTTCGGGGCGCTGGTCTGGATCTTCCAGGACGGCCACCTGAACGGGCTGCTGGGCGGGTTCGTCGTCACCGGCGACATCGCGGCGACGATTCCGGTGATGCTCTTCGCGCTCGCCTTCGGCCTGGCGATGGACTATCAGGTGTTCCTGCTCTCGCGGATCCGGGAGGAGTACGAGCGCGGCGGCTCGGCCACCGCGGCCGTCGCCGTCGGCCTCGAGCGCATCGGCCGCATCGTGACCGCCGCGGCGGTGCTGATCTCGCTCGTGTTCCTCGCCTTCACCGCGTCGGGCATCACGTACATGAAGGCGTTCGGGGTGGGGCTGCCGCTGGCGGTGCTGATGGACGCCACGCTCATCCGGGGTGCGCTGCTCCCCGCCGCCATGCGCCTCGGCGGGCGCGCCACCTGGTGGGCCCCCGGTCCGCTGCGCCGCCTGCACGCCCGGTTCGGCCTCCGGGAGGAGGCGGAGCGGCCCGTACCCCGGATTCCCGTGTCCGCCGAGTGAGATGGCCCACGGCGGTGGCGGCGGGACATGTGATTCCCTTCACTGGAGACACTCGTTCGAAGGATGGAATCTTGTCCGATCTGCGCAGCTCCCAGTGGTATTCGGGTCAGGACCGCAACGCCTACATCCACCGGGCCTGGATGCGCCGGGGCCTGCCGGGCCATGCCTTCGAGGGACGCCCGCAGATCGCCATCGCCAACACCGCCTCGGACCTGACCCCCTGCAACAGCCACCTGGACGAGGTGGCCGAGAGCGTCAAGCAGGGGGTGTGGGAGGCCGGGGGCGTCCCGCTGAACCTGCCCGTCGTCTCCCTCGGCGAGACACAGCTGCGGCCGACCGCGATGCTGTGGCGCAACATGGCCGCGATGGCCACCGAGGAGATGCTGCGCGGCAACCCCGTCGACGGCGTGGTCCTGCTCGGCGGGTGCGACAAGACGATCCCGTCCCTGCTGATGGCGGCGGCGTCGGTCGGCCTGCCCGCCGTGGTCGTGCCAGGTGGGCCGATGCTGTCCGGCACGTTCCGCGGGGTGCCGCTGGGCTGCGGCACCGACGTCTGGCGGCTCAGCGAGGAGGTACGCGCCGGGGAGCTGTCCGAGCGGGACTTCCTGGAGTCCGAGTCCTGCATGATCCGCAGCCGGGGTCACTGCAACACGATGGGCACCGCGTCCACGATGGGCCTGCTCGCCGAGGCGCTCGGCACCACCGTGCCCGGCACGGCGGGCCTGCCCGCCCCGGACAGCCGCCTGCTCGCCCGGTCGCACGAGACCGGCCGGCTGGCCGTGGAGATGGTCCGCGAGGGACGCCTGCCCGGCGACGTGCTGTCGGCCGGATCGTTCCGCAACGCGATCGTCGCGCTCGCCGCCCTCGGCGGGTCCACCAACGCGGTCGTCCACCTGCTGGCGATCGCCGGCTCGGCGTCCCGCTCACCCTGGACGACTTCGACCGGATCGGCGCGGAGGTGCCGCTGCTCGTCGACCTCCAGCCCGCCGGCCGGTTCCTGATGGAGGACTTCCACCGCGCGGGCGGGCTGCACGCCGTCCTCCGTCAGGTCCAGGACCTCCTCGACCCGGCCGCGCTCACCGTCACCGGCCGCCCGCTCGTCGATCACCTCGACGGCGCCGACATCTGGGACCCGGAGGTCATCCGCACCAGGGAGGCGCCCCTGCAGGCCGCCGCCGGGATCGCCGTCCTGCGCGGCAACCTCGCGCCCGACGGCGCCATCATCAAGCCCGCGGCGGCCTCCCCGCACCTGATGCGCCACCGTGGGCGTGCCGTGGTGTTCGACTCGATCGAGAATCTGCACGCCCGCCTCGACGACCCGGACCTGGACGTCGACGCCGACTCCGTGCTCGTGCTGCGCGGCTGCGGCCCGAAGGGCTACCCCGGCATGCCGGAGGTCTCGAACATGCCGCTGCCCGAGAAGCTGCTCAAGCAGGGCGTCCGCGACATGGTCCGCGTCTGCGACGGCCGCATGAGCGGCACGGCGTACGGCACGGTCGTCCTGCACGTCGCGCCCGAGGCGGCGGCGGGCGGCCCGCTGGACCGGGTCCGGACCGGCGACCCGATCGTCCTGGACGTCGAGAACCGCCGCATCGACGTCGACATCCCGCACGAGGAGCTCGACCGGCGGGAACCCTCGAAAGCCCTGCTGGACGGGCTGGCCCGGCCGCGCCGTGGCTGGGAGCGGCTGTACGTCGACACCGTGATGGGCGCGGACACCGGCGCCGATCTCGACTTCCTCGTCGGCTCTTCGGGCGACGCCGTCGCCCGCGAGTCGCACTGACGGGTTCCCCGGATTCCGTCGCCCAGGCCGATGGGAGGAGGCCTCCGACCGCAGGCTTTCCGGAGGGGAGAACCTGTGGCCGGAGGCCTTTTCGGGGAAGGGGCGCCTACGGCCGTCCCCGTCATCCGACGCGCATGACGCGTTTCCGGGCGGGCAGGGAGCGGCGGGTCGGGAACGGTGCGGCCGGCGACGCCCCCGCAGTGGTCGACCACGGACGTGTCGATTGAGGCGTCTCCGAGTCCAATACCGGTCGGGCTGGAAGACAAGCCCCTTGACGTCGCCGTAACGGGGACACGGCGGCTCTTAACGCCTTCCTAACGCGGCCACCGCCGTACGACCGGTCGCGCGTCCGCATGACGCGAGGATCGTCGGACCTGCCCTGCGGCCGGTGCCGCGACGGCGGCGGTGGACCGGAGAAGACACGCGCCGAACTCGCCGTTCCGGCGGGTCGTTAGGGATGCGTTAAGGCGCGGAGGGGGCGCGCTAAGGCTCCGTCAATGAGGGCCGAAACCCCTCAAACGAGGCGTTTACTCCTGCCGTAAGCCCCCTGACACAGGGGGGAACCGGCGGGCATGCCGCCGGGCATGCCTGAGGAGGATGCGATGACGCGCCTGGAGATCTCCGCCTGGTCACTGGCCGGCGGGAGCGCCTGCGTCTTCGCGTTGGCCGTCGTGCTGGCCGGTCTGCCGTGGCAGGCCGCGTGCGCGGCGGTCGCCGTGGTCGTCGCGGCCTGGGCGTGGCGCAGCCGGATCATCGTCGGCACCGCGATCGGCGCAATCGCATGGCTGTGCGTCACCGGCTTCGACGTCGACCGGCTCGGACACATCGAGGTCACGGGAAGTGACGACCTCCTCCGGGCCGCGGTGCTCGTCTTCACCGGAGCCCTGGCGGCCATCGTCCACGCGGTGGTCGATGCCAGACGCCGTTATCGGCGAGCCGACCCGGTCTGGGTCGACTTCCACTTCCACGATTCCGGCCTTGAGCGAACGGACCGCGGGGGACCGACGGCCTGATCGAGTCCGCGCCCCCGGCGGCGCCCGGCGAGACGGGGTCGTCCCCGTAGATCGAATAGAGGAACCGAAACAAATGGCTGACCTGGTGTACATCCTGCTGACAGTGGCGATCTTCGCCCTGTTCGGCCTGGTCGTGAAGGCGGTCGAGCGGCTTTGAGCCTGGAGAACGTGGTCGGACTGATCCTGTCCGTCCTCCTGATCGTCTTCCTCGCGGCCGCCCTACTGTTCCCGGAGCGTTTTTGATGAGCATGACGGTCGCGGGGGTCCTGTTCACGGGATCCCTCGTGCTCGCTCTGGCCCTGGCCTACCGGCCGCTGGGCGACTACATGTACCGGGTGTACTCCGGTACGAAGCACTCGAGGGTCGAACGCGTCGTCTACCGGCTGATCGGGGCCCACCCGGAGGCCGAGCAGACGTGGGGCTCCTACGCCCGGAGCGTGCTGGCGTTCTCCGCGGTGTCCGTGCTGTTCCTGTACGGATTCCAGCGGTTGCAGAACCACCTCATGCTCAGCCTGGGTTTCAAGCCGGTGATGACGCACCAGGCGTGGAACACCGCGATCAGCTTCACCACCAACACCAACTGGCAGTCGTACTCGGGTGAGTCGACGATGGGCCACCTGGTGCAGATGGCCGGCCTGGCCGTGCAGAACTTCGTCTCCGCGGCCGTCGGCATCGCCGTCGCGATCGCGCTCGTCCGCGGCTTCGCCCGCAAGAAGACCGAGCACCTCGGCAACTTCTGGGTGGACCTGGTCCGCGGCACCCTGCGGATCCTGCTGCCCGTCGCCTTCGTCGGCGCGATCATCCTGATCATCGGCGGTGCGGTGCAGAACTTCCACGACCCGCACACGATCCAGACCCTGGCCGGCGCGAAGCAGTCGATCACCGGCGGTCCGGTGGCCAGCCAGGAGGTCATCAAGGAGTTCGGCACCAACGGCGGCGGGTTCTACAACGCGAATTCGTCGCACCCGTTCGAGAACCCGACGGTGTGGACCAACTGGCTGGAGATCTTCCTCCTGCTGGTGGTCAGCTTCAGCCTCCCCCGGACGTTCGGCCGGATGGTCGGCAACAACAAGCAGGGCTACGCGATCGTCGCGGTGATGGCCTCCCTCGCCATCATCAGCGTGACGCTGCTGTCCTTCTTCCAGCTCGCCCACCACGGCACGGTGCCGACCGCCATCGGCTCCTCCATGGAGGGCGTGGAGACGCGGTTCGGCGTGGCGAACTCCGCGACGTTCGCGGACGCCACGACCCTGACCTCGACCGGCGCGGTGGATTCGTTCCACGACAGCTACACCAGCCTCGGCGGCATGATGACGATGTTCAACATGATGCTCGGCGAGGTCGCGCCCGGCGGGACGGGCTCCGGCCTGTACGGCATGCTGGTCCTCGCGGTGATCACGGTGTTCGTCGCCGGGCTGATGGTCGGCCGTACGCCCGAGTACCTGGGCAAGAAGATCAGCAGCCGTGAAATCAAGTTCGCGGCGACCTACTTCCTGATCACCCCGATCTGCGTGCTCGTGGGCACCGCTTTCGCGATGGCACTGCCCGGTGAGCGGGCGGGCATGGCGAACAGCGGCCCGCACGGGCTCGGCGAGGTGCTGTACGCGTTCACGTCGGCGTCCAACAACAACGGGTCGGCGTTCGGCGGGATCACGGTCAACACGACCTGGTACGACACCGCGTTGGGCCTCGCGATGGTGTTCGGGCGGTTCCTGCCGATGATCTTCGTGTTGGGTCTGGCCGGGTCTCTCGCCCGCCAGGGGCACACCCCCGCGTCGGAGGGCACCCTGCCCACCCACCGTCCGCAGTTCGTCGGCATGGTCGCCGGCGTGACGGTGGTCCTCGTCGCCCTGACGTTCCTCCCGGCGCTCGCGCTCGGGCCGTTGGCCGAAGGAATCCACTGATGTCCGCACAGGTCACTGAAGCTCCCTCCAAGGCTCCGGAGCCGCCGAAGCCATCGGGCGGCCGTGTCCAGGGCGGTCTCCTGGATCCCAAGCAGCTGCTCACGTCGCTGCCGGACGCCGCCAAGAAGCTGGATCCGCGCACGATGTGGCGCAACCCGGTCATGTTCATCGTCGAGATCGGCGCCGTATGGTCGACGATCCTGGCGTTCGCCGAGCCCAGCTGGTTCGCCTGGCTGATCGTGGCCTGGCTCTGGTTGACCGTGATCTTCGCCAACCTGGCGGAGGCGGTCGCCGAGGGCCGGGGCAAGGCCCAGGCCGACACGCTGCGTAAGGCCAAGACCGACACGATGGCCCGCCGCCTGATCGACTGGACGGCCGGGAGCCCGATCCGGGAGGAGTCGGTGCCCGCGCCGCAGCTCCAGCAGGGCGACCACGTGATCGTCGAGGCCGGGCAGATCATCCCCGGCGACGGGGACGTCGTCGAGGGCATCGCCAGCGTCGACGAGTCGGCCATCACCGGGGAGTCGGCACCGGTCATCCGCGAGTCCGGTGGTGACCGGTCCGCGGTCACCGGCGGCACCAAGGTGCTGTCCGACCAGATCATCGTCAAGATCACCCAGAAGCCCGGCGAGAGCTTCATCGACAAGATGATCGCGTTGGTCGAGGGCGCCAACCGGCAGAAGACCCCGAATGAGATCGCCCTCAACATCCTGCTCGCCTCGCTGACGATCATCTTCGTGATGGCGGTCGCGACGCTGCAGCCGCTGGCGATCTTCTCCAAGGCGAACCAGCCCGGCGTGGCGGACTCGCTCGCGCTGAACATGCACGGCGTCACCGGCATCGTCATGGTCTCGCTGCTGGTCTGCCTCATCCCGACGACGATCGGCGCGCTGCTGAGCGCGATCGGCATCGCCGGCATGGACCGGCTCGTCCAGCGCAACGTCCTCGCGATGAGCGGCCGTGCCGTCGAGGCGGCCGGCGACGTCAACACCCTGCTGCTCGACAAGACCGGCACCATCACGCTGGGCAACCGGCAGGCCGCCGAGTTCACCCCGGTGGACGGCGTGAGCGAGCAGACGCTCGCCGACGCGGCCCAGCTGTCCAGCCTCGCCGACGAGACGCCGGAGGGCCGCTCGATCGTCGTGTTCGCCAAGACCACGTACGGCCTGCGGGAGCGCACGCCGGGCGAACTGTCCCACGCGACCTGGATCGAGTTCACCGCCCAGACCCGGATGTCCGGGGTCGACCTGGACGGCGACGGTACGCCGGGCCGGGACCGGATGCTGCGCAAGGGCGCGGCGACCGCGGTGATGAAGTGGGTCCGCGACAACGGCGGTCACCCGACGGACGAGGTCGGCCACATCGTGGACGGGATCTCGGCCAGTGGTGGCACGCCCCTCGTGGTCGGCGAGGTCGTCCGTGACAACGGCGCGACGACGGCCCACGTCCTCGGCGTCATCCACCTGAAGGACGTCGTCAAGGAAGGCATGCGCGAGCGCTTCGACGAGATGCGCCGCATGGGCATCCGCACCGTCATGATCACGGGTGACAACCCGCTGACGGCCAAGGCCATCGCGGACGAGGCCGGCGTGGACGACTTCCTCGCCGAGGCCAAGCCCGAGGACAAGATGGCGCTGATCAAGAAGGAGCAGGCGGGCGGCAAGCTCGTCGCGATGACCGGCGACGGCACCAACGACGCGCCCGCGCTCGCCCAGGCCGACGTCGGCGTCGCCATGAACACCGGTACGTCGGCCGCCAAGGAGGCCGGCAACATGGTCGACCTCGATTCCAACCCGACGAAGCTCATCGAGATCGTCGAGATCGGCAAGCAGCTGCTGATCACCCGAGGCGCGCTGACGACCTTCTCGATCGCCAACGACATCGCCAAGTACTTCGCGATCATCCCCGCGATGTTCGCGGCGGTGTACCCCGGGCTCGACAAGCTCAACATCATGCGGCTGCACAGCCCGCAGTCCGCGATCCTGTCGGCCGTCATCTTCAACGCGATCATCATCATCGCGTTGATCCCGCTCGCCCTGCGTGGCGTGAAGTACCGCCCGAGCAGCGCGTCCAAGCTGCTGTCCCGCAACCTGTACGTCTACGGGCTCGGCGGCATCATCGCGCCGTTCATCGGCATCAAGCTCATCGATCTACTCATCATGTTCCTTCCGGGGATGTCCTGACATGCGCCTGCCCATCTGGATCCGCCAGCATCTCGCCGCGGTCCGCGCCCTGCTCGTCCTGACGGTGATCACAGGGGTGATCTATCCGCTCGCGGTCTGGGCCGTCGCCTTCATCCCCGGCCTGCACGACCGGGCCGAAGGATCGATGATCAAGGGCGCGGACGGCAAGGTCGTCGGCAGCCGGCTCATCGGCCAGGCCTTCACCGACAAGGACGGCAACCCGCTCAAGCAGTACGTCCAGAGCCGCCCGTCCAACGCCGGGACCGGCTACGACCCGACCTCCACGGCCGCGAGCAACCTCGGCCCGGAGGACATCGTCGACACCCTCCCGAAGAACCCGGCCAAGAAGGCGGACGAGATCACCGCCAAGACCGCCCGGGACAGCCTGCTCACCCAGGTCTGCTCTCGCAGCAACGCGGTCGGCGAACTCGAGGGCGTCAGCGGCGCCCGCCCGTTCTGCACACCGGGCGGCGTCGGCGCGGTCCTGTCGGTCATCGGCCCCCGCGACCGCTCGGGCCACGTGACCCGGCCCACCCGCGTCGTCAGCGTCAACGAACAGTGCGGCGTCGTGACCAAGCCGTTCCTCGCCACGTACAAGGGCGTCGCCGTCGAGTGCGCCAAGGCCGGAGCGGACTACTCCGCGGGCGAGATCACGCCGATCCGGGGCAGAGCACCGGCGCAGCCGGAGGTGCCCGCGGACGCGGTCACCGCCAGCGGCAGCGGGCTCGACCCGAACATCTCCCCGGCCTACGCCCGGCTGCAGGCCCCCCGGATCGCGAAGGCCCGCCGCATCGCCGTGGCGCAGGTCCTGTCCGCGATCAAGGACAACGAGGACGGCCGGACGCTCGGCTTCATCGGCGAGGCCCGCGTCAACGTCCTGCAGCTCAACGTCGAGCTCGACAAGAAGTACCCGTTCCGTGGATGACGGAGGGTCTTCCGGCGTGCCGTGCGTGGGAGCGCACGGCACGCCGTCCCCCCGCAGACGAGGAGGTGAGGCGAGATGACCCGGGGGCGCTTGCGCGTCTACCTCGGCGCCGCGCCGGGTGTCGGTAAGACCTACGCCATGCTGTCCGAGGCGCACCGGCGGCGCGATCGCGGCACCGACGTGGTCGTCGGCTACGTCGAGTGCCACGGCCGGCCCCGCACCGTCGAGCTCCTCGACGGCCTGGAGACCGTTCCTCGCAAGACCATGGAGTACCGGGAGACGACGTTCACCGAGCTCGACGCCGACGCCGTCATCGCCCGCGCCCCCAGGGTCGCGCTGATCGACGAGCTCGCGCACACGAACATCCCGGGATCCCGCAACGAGAAGCGATGGCAGGACATCGAGGAGATCCTCGAGGCCGGCATCGACGTGATCACCACGGTCAACGTCCAGCACCTCGACTCGGTCAACGACGTCGTCGAGCAGATCACCGGCATCCCCCAGCGGGAGACCGTGCCCGACGAGGTCGTCCGGCGCGCCGACCAGGTCGAGCTGGTCGACATGGCGCCCGAGGCGCTGCGCCGCCGGATGGCGCACGGCAACGTCTACCAGCCGGAGAAGATCGACGCCGCGCTCGCCAACTACTTCCGCGTCGGCAACCTCACCGCGCTGCGCGAACTGGCCCTGCTGTGGCTGGCCGACAAGGTCGACGACCAGCTCGACCGGTACCGCGCCGACCACGACATCCACACGACGTGGGAGGCGCGGGAACGCGTCGTCGTCGCACTCACCGGCGGCCCCGAGGGCGACACCCTCGTCCGGCGGGCCGCCCGCATCGCCGACCGGGCCAAGGGCGCCGACCTGTTCGCCGTCCACGTCACCACCGGCGACGGGCTGACCGGCGCGAACCCCGCCAACCTGGCCCGCCAGCGGGCGCTCGTCGAGAGCCTGGGCGGCACCTACCACCAGGTCGTCGGCGACGACGTCCCGAACGCCCTGCTCGACTTCGCCCGCGGCGTCAACGCCACCCAGCTCGTCCTCGGCGCGTCCCGGCGCGGCCGGTTCGCGCAGCTGTTCTCCCGCGGCGTCGGCGTCACCACCACGGCGCTGTCCGGGCCGATCGACGTCCACTTGGTCACCCACGAAGAGGTGAACAAGCCCCGGCTCCGCACCCGTCGCGCCGGCGGGCTCACCCGGCGCCGTCAGGCCGCCGGGTTCGTCCTGGCAGGCGCCGGCCTGCCGCTTCTCACGCTGCTGCTGGCGAGTCTGCGCGGGCAGCTCTCCCTGCCCAGCGACATCCTGCTCTTCCTCGTCGCGGTGGTCGGCGTCGCCCTCGCCGGCGGCATCTACCCGGCGCTGTTCGCCGCCGTCCTCGGCTCAATGCTGCTCAACTACTACTTCACCCCGCCGCTCTACAAGTTCACGATCAACCAGCATGAGAACGTCCTCGCGCTCGTCGCGTACGTCCTCGTGGGAATCGCGGTCAGCGTCGTGGTGGAGATCGCGGCCCGGCGGACCCGCGAGGCGGCGCGGGCGAGCGCGGACGCCGAACTGCTGTCCGACCTGGCCGGCAGTGTCCTGCGCGGCTGGGACGCCGACGGACGCCACCACGGCGCACTGAACGACCTGCTGGAACACCTCCGGGTCACCTTCGCCCTCACGTCGGTGACGCTGCTGGAACGCCGCCCGGAGGCGCCGCTGACCCCGAACCGCCAGCGCGACCCGGACTGCTGGCGGATCATCGCCACCGTCGGCGGCGAACCGACCTGCACGCCCGACGACGGGGACGCCGACATTCCGGTCGACGACGACCTGGCACTCGTCCTGCGCGGCCGGACCCCGTCGGCGACCGACCGGCGCGTGCTCGAGGCGTTCGCCGCCCAGGCCGCCGTCGCGCTGCGCCAGCAGCGCCTCAGCGAGGAGGCCGAGCAGGCCCGCCCGCTGGCCGAGGCCGACCGGCTCCGGACCGCGCTGCTCACGGCGGTCAGCCACGACCTGCGCTCCCCGCTGGCCTCCGCCAAGGCCGCAGTCGAGAGCCTGCGCGCCGACGACGTCTCCTGGTCCGACGAGGAACAAGACGAACTGCTCGAAACCGCCGACGAATCCCTCGTACGGCTCGACCGCCTCGTCGCCAACCTCCTCGACATGAGCCGCCTGCAGGCCGGAGCCCTCGGCGTGTCCGCCCAGCCCGTCGCCGTCCAGGAGATCGTCCCGTACGCCGTCGACGAGCTCGACGCCCCCGACGTACGGCTTCAGATCCCCGACGACCTGACCGAGGCACTGGCCGACCCGGTCCTGCTGGAGCGGGTCCTGGTCAACCTCATCTCCAACGCGGTGCACCACAGCCCACCCGGCGAGCCGGTGCTCATCACGGCCAGCGCCCACGCCGGCCACCTCGAACTCCGGGTCATCGACCGAGGACCCGGGATCCCGCCGGCCGACCGCGACCGCGTCTTCCAGCCCTTCCAACGGCTCGGCGACCGGGACAACGGAACCGGCGTCGGGCTCGGCCTGGCGCTGTCCCGCGGCCTGGTGGAGGCGATGGACGGCACCGTGACCCCCGAAGAGACGCCCGGAGGAGGCCTCACCATGATCGTCACACTGCCCGTCGCCCCTCCCGACCTGGCCGATCCGGTCCTCACCTCGCATGTCGACGCGCTACGGGAAAGGCGGAGCCGGTGACGCGTGTCCTCGTCGTCGACGACGAACCACAGATCGCCCGTGCGCTCACGCTCAACCTGCGTGCCCGCCAGTACGAGGTGGCGACCGCCGCCGACGGCAGCGACGCGCTGCGACGGGCCACCGACTGGCATCCCGACGTCGTGGTCCTGGACCTGGGACTGCCGGACCTGGACGGCGTCGACGTCATCCACGGGCTGCGCGGCTGGAGCCGGGTGCCGATCATCGTGCTGTCCGGGCGCAGCGGCGCCGACGACAAGATCACGGCATTGGACGCCGGAGCCGACGACTACGTCACCAAGCCCTTCGGCATGGACGAACTGCTCGCCCGCATCCGCGCCGTCAGCCGCCGTACGGGCTCCGCGGCCCCGGTGCCGACCGTCCAGATCGGCGACCACCTCGTCGATCTGGCCGCCAAGACGATCACGCCCGACGTCCATCTCACGCCCACCCAGTGGCGGCTGGTGGAGATCCTGCTGTGCAACCCGGGCAAACTGATCAGCCAGCGCTGGCTCCTGACCGAGGTATGGGGACCCTCGTACGAGCGCAAGACGAACTACCTGCGCCAGTACATGGCCCAGCTGCGCCGCAAGCTGGAGTCCGATCCGGCGCATCCGCGGCACCTGCTCACCGAGCCCGGAATGGGCTACCGCTTCCAGCCTTAAAGGGTTCTGCCATGTCACTGCTGTCCGAGCGCCAACGCAGCGACCGGCCCGGGTCTCCGGGAGAGGACGACCGGCATCGGTTGTCGGTCGTCGGCGGGCTCGCCGCGCTGTCGCTGGACGCCATGGCGTCGGTCGCGTACGGCCCGGAGGCCATCGTCATCGTCCTGGCCGTCGCGGGCGGCGCCGGCCTCGGCTACACGGTCCCCGTCACCCTGGCCATCGCGGGGCTGCTGGGCGTGCTCACCCTGTCCTACCGGCAGGTGATCGCGGCCTTTCCGGAGGGCGGCGGGGCGTACGGGGTTTCCAAGGCCTACCTCGGCCGCAGGCCGGCGCTGGTGGCGGCCGCCTCCCTGGTCGTCGACTACGTGCTGAACGTGGCGGTGTCGATCGCGGCGGGCGTCGCGGCCCTCACCTCGGCGGTGCCCGCGCTACTGCCGTACACGGTGTGGCTGTGCCTGGCGGTCCTGGCCCTCGTCACCGCGATCAACCTGCGGGGCATCGCGCACAGCGCCCGTCTCTTCATCGCGCCGACCGCGGTCTTCGTCCTCTCCATCGTCGCGGTGATCGTCGTCGGGATCTTCCGGGACCACCCCGTGTCGGTCGAGCACGCCACCACGCAGGCGCACACCCTGCAGACCGTCGGGGTGCTGTTGCTGCTGCGGGCGTTCGCCAACGGATGCGCGGCGCTGACGGGCGTCGAGGCCATCGCCAACGCGGTGCCCACCTTCCGCAGGCCCCGGGTCAAACGGGCCCAGCGCGCGGAGGTCGCGCTCGGCGCGATCCTCGGCCTGATGCTGATCGGTATCGCCGCGCTCATCGTGCGGTTCCACATCCGCCCGGTCCACGGCGTCACGATCCTGTCCCAGGTCACCGCCGGCTCCCTCGGGCACGGGATCGGGTACTACGTCGTCCAGTTCGCCACGGTCGTGCTCCTCGCCCTCGCCGCCAACACCTCGTTCGGCGGCATGCCCGTCCTCGCCCAGCTCCTGGCCAAGGACAACAACCTGCCGCACCTGTTCGCCCTGCGGGCCGAGCGGCAGGTCCATCGCTACGGCATCGCCTTCCTGACCGCCACCGCCGCCCTGCTGCTCATCGGCACCGGCGGCGACATGAACACGCTGGTGCCGCTGTTCGCCATCGGCGTCTTCGTCGGCTTCACCCTGTCGCAGGCGGGCATGGTCCGGCACTGGTGGACCAAGCGGCCCGCCGGGTGGCGCCCGCGCGCCGCGCTGAACGGCTTCGGCGCCCTGCTCACCGCGCTCGCCGCAATCATCGTGACCGCCACCAAGTTCAGCGAGGGCGGCTGGCTGATCGTCGCCACTATGCCGCTGATGGTCGCGCTCATGGCGGCCATCCACCGCACGTACGACCGCATCGGGGAGCGGCTCGAGATGAACCGGGTCCCCGCGCGTCCGCGCCCCCGCCGCGCCCTCGTGATCGTCCCCGTCGGAGCGGTCAACCGGCTCACCCAAGAGGCGATGTCGGCCGCGCTGTCCATCGGCGACCGGGTCGTCGCCGTGCGCGTCACCCACCCCGACGAGCCCGAGGACACCAAGAACTTCATCGAGGCGTGGGAACGCTGGGCCCCGGACGTCAACCTGACCCTCGTCAACGACAACCGGCGTCGCCTGGTCGAACCGATCGTCGAGTACGTCCGCGGCGTCGACGAGTCGCACGTGTTCGTCCTGATCCCCGAGGTCGAACCGGCGCACGCCTGGCAGCGGATCCTGCAGAACCAGCGCGGGGCCGTGCTCGCGCACGCGCTGCGCCGCGACACCGACGCGGTCGTCTGCCGGCTGCGCTTCCGCCTCACCCCGATCGAGGATCCTCGACACGCCGTGCCCTGACCGGCGATTGCGACTCGCCTCAGGTACGGACAGTGGAAAGGTGTCTCTCGTGCTCGACGGTGTGCTGCTCGTGGCCGGCTTCGCCCTGCTGGTGGCCGGTGCGCTCGTGTTCACCAACGCGGTGGAATGGGCGGGGATACGCCTCGACCTCGGTCATGGCGCGGTCGGCAGTGTGCTGGCGGCCGTGGCGACGGCCATGCCCGAATCCCTCGTCCCGATCGTCGCGATCATCCGAGGAGAGCAGGGTGGCCCGATCGCGATCGGCGCGATCGTCGGCGCGCCGTTCCTGCTCGGCACCCTGGCCATGGCGCTGTGCGGCGCGGCCGCGCTGTTCTACCGGGTGCGACGTCAGGGGAGCGGCCTGCGGCTGGACCGGAAGGCGATGAGCCGGGACCTGCTCGTCTTCCTCGGCACGCTGTCGATCGCCATCGTGATCGGCAACGTCCGATCCCGCCCGCTGCACGTCATCGGCGCGGTGCTGCTGGTCGCCGCATACGGGGCGTACCTGGCCACGACGATCGCCCGGGCCAGGCGGCAGGGCGGCGAGGAGGAGCTGCCCGGCCCGTTGTACTTCAGCCGCGACAGGGCCGCCCCACCGCGCACCTACCAGATCCTGGCGCAGACCGTCGCGGGCGTCGCCCTGCTGGTCGGCGGCGCGGAACTGTTCGTCACCGTGATCGAGCGTCTCGCCCACGCCCTCGACGTCAACCCCCTGGTCCTGACGCTCCTGGTCGCCCCACTGGCGACCGAGCTCCCGGAGAAGATCAACAGCGTGGTGTGGATCAGGCAGGGCAAGGACACACTCGCCCTGGGCAACATCACCGGCGCCATGGTCTTTCAGTCGATGCTGCCGGTCGCGGTCGGGATGGCGTTCACCGACTGGCACCTGGCCGCCCCCGCCCGGACCGCAGCGCTCGCCGCACTCGGTGGTGCGATCCTCGCCGTGATTGCCGTACGTCGTACCGGCCGGTTCTCCGGGCCCTTCATCGGCTGCTGGGCCGGGCTGTACGCCGGGACGGTCGCCTCGATCATCGTGCTGACCTGAACCACGCCCTTCATTCCCTGGTCGTCTCGGCGGTGTCGAGGGCACGTCCGGCCTGGTCGGCGAGCGTGACGGCGACGAGACGGGCCTGGAGCGTCGGAGCGGCCCCGGGCGCCGGCCGGAGCATGAACCGGCCGTAGAAGTGACCATTGCCGAAGGTGCGTAGCTCGATCTCCTCGTCCGGCAGGCCACGCCGTTCGACGTCCCAGTGTCTGCGGCCGACGGTCACCGTGCCGTCCTGTTCCAGGCGCGGCGGATGGCCGAGCAGGGACCCGTACTCGAACCGGCAGTCACGCAGGGTCAGTAGGTCGGCGAGCTGCTTCTTCACGAGGTCGACCACGGCATCGGCCGACTTGGCCGACTGCGTCAGCTCGGCGGCGTCGTGGACCCGGGACAGGTAATCGGCGTCGGTCACGGCTATCACCTGCAGGCGGCGGGCCCGGGCGGCCAACTGGGATACCACCAGCCCCACCACGAGCAGCAACGCCGCCGTCTTCACGTCGGCGGCCTTGTCGATAGTGAACCGCTCGTACGGCCGGGTGAAGAAGAAGTCGAACCACGCGGCGGCCGACAGCGCCGCCACCGCCCCCGCCAGGCGGTTTCCGCTCGCGGCCACCGCGACGACGACCACGACCAGGATGAGGGCCACGTCGGCGTTGGCCAGCCCCGACCTGGCGGGCAGGAGCACCGCCGAGAGGACCAATGGGGCGATCAATCCGGCGACCACCGCCCAAACCGGGCTGCTCAGGTAGCGAGGCATCGGTCACACCCCCTCTTCCTGTGTAGCAGGCATCGCCACAGGTCGGCCGGACACGTGGTGCTCACGGTCCTCGAGGGGATCGAGTGACGGATCGCACCGCCCGCGGTCACCGATAACGTCGCGGTGTTCTGGTCATCGGGTCCGCGCGCTCGAGCTTGGTCCAGCCGGTCCAGCCTCGCTCCTTCAGCAGCTCGATCAGCCGGCGGCTGGCGGCAAGGCGTCGAACGCCAGTGTGTCCATCAGCGTGACCAACGGTGGCGCGATGTCGGTGTCGTCGACGTAGTCCTCGCCCTGCTCGTCGGCCAGCTGCGTTATGTAGGCGGCCAGCTCGTCGGCCAGCTCGACCAGCCGTGGGTCGTCGTCGGCCCGATCGAGAGCCCGGCCCAGGGCGAGGTAGAAGCCAATGAGTTGCCGGTCGGCGAGCTGCTCTCGCTTGCGCGCCGTCCACTCCGGGACTCGCTCGGGCGAGCGCGCGGCCAGCGGGATCCAGCCGTCGCGTTCGACCTGGACGATCCGTTCGTCGACTCCGAGCGCCCGCAGCCGGTCGAGATATTCGACCACCTCCGGTGGCAGTACCAGGCTGTCCCCGGCGGCGAGCCGGGCGATCCGCTCTCGGTGCCGCTGCCGTTGGCGGATCTCGGCTCGCAGCCGTTCGTCGATGTCCGCGACCGCTGCGGCGAACTCCTCCTCGTCGGCCTGCAGCAGCTCCCGCACCCGCGCCAGCGGGACGCCTGCCTCGGCTAGGGTCCGGATCTTGATCAGCTCGATCACGGCGCCGGCGTCGTATCTCCGATAGCCGGAGTGATCCCGCTCCGGCTCCGGCAGCAGTCCCTTGGCGTGATAGTGCCGTACCGCGCGCACCGTCACACCGGCGTACGACGCCAGCTCGCCGATGGTCAGCATCAGACCACTCTCCCAGGAGCCGTTCAGGAGCCGGCTGGGCCTTGTGTGCTCCGGATGATCTGGGCGATCTCCGGGGCGTGGGTGAAGACCAGCCCGTGATCGGCGTCGAGCCAGTAAGTGGAGATGTGCGGCTGCTCGTGGACGAGCCACTCGACGCCGGCACGCCAGTTCTGGTTGTACCGCGCCGCACGCCGATCGCCGCTGTCGCCGGCCATCGAGGTCGACATGATCATGCTGATCGGACGGTCGATCTTCCGATAACGGTCGAGGACGCCGGACCGGACCACATCGATCTCGACATTCAGGTCGAGGATCTCCTGGGCGGTGAGCAACACCTGACGCGCGGTGCCCCACTCGGCCTTCTGCCGCCGCGCCAGGTCCTCCCACATCGCGCGGAACTCCGGCAGGTCGGCCTCGGTGATGAACGGCTCGGGCACCGGGTTCGCCCCGTCGATGAGAACGAGTTCGGCGACGGTGCCGGGATGCTCGGAGGCATAGTGCACGGCCAGGTCCGCACCCAGCGAGTAGCCCACGAGCACGGGAGGCGAGGGCAGCGCCGGCTCCGCCAGCACGGCGACGAGATCGCTGAGGAACGCCTCGAAGGTGTACCGGTCGGCGGCCGAGGCGAGGCCATGACCCCTGAGGTCGAAGGTCACCACGTCGTGGTCGCGCCGCAGCAGCTCGGTCAGCTCGCGCAGGTAGGCCTGGGTCGAGTTCAGCCCGGGACACAGGACCAGCGGCCGTCCCCGGCCGCCGTGGGACACCGGGATCGTGACGCCGTCGTGGTGGACCGTGTAGTGCCGCATCGTCGCGTCGCCGCTCTCATCGGCTTTCGTGGTCATGCCGACGATGGTGAAAGGTTGCCCCTGCGTCAGGGTCAACCGCCGCGCGATACGACCTCCGCCCTCGGGCATTAAGGCGATGTTAGGGATGGCGTTCCCCCTGTGCGGATGCCGTGGCGGGACCGCATATCGCCTCTTCCTGGGCCTACCGTGAGGTCGTCGGCTGCTTGTGAAAGGAAGCACAAGGTCATGGAAGAGTTCGATGACCCCCCTGATCCGCTCTTCGTCCCGGTCCGCCGTTCCTCGGCGGGCACGCTGACGCCGCTGACCGCGCGGCTTCCCACGGGCCCACGTGTCGGGGTGGCCTTCACCGGCCTCGCGGCCCTGCGAGCCGCTTCCGGACCCGGGCAGGTATGGATCCGGCTGAGCGAGCACGCTCTGCGCGGCCTCCTGTCCCCACTGGGCGTCGACCGGATCCAGATCGATCCGGTGCTGGTCGCCGCCGACGTCAACCGGCCGACGCCGGTGCGGAACGTCCCCAGGCCGGCGACGGCGCAGACGGTGGACCGATGACCGCCCCGCTGCAGGCCGTGGCGGTGATCGCCCTCGTCCGGGTCCGGATGGCGGACCAGGTGCCGCCGGAATCGTTCGAGACCTGGCTGCGCGACCGGCCGGCCGTACGGGGGGTCTGGTCGCTCAGCGGCGACTGCGACTACGAGATCCGCCTCACCACCGCGGGTCTCGACGAGCTCACCGCCGAACTGCGCGCCCTGCGCCACCAGGGTGCCGAGCAGACCAACACCTGCCTGCTGCTGCGCGAAATTCTCTAGGAGGGGACTCCCATGGTTCTGACCCGGGAACGGAACACGCTCGACCACGCGATCTGGCCGGCGACGGCACGGGCCACCCCGGACGGCGACGTCATGGTCGGCGGCGTGCGGCTGAGCGACATCGCCGAGCGATACGGCAGCCCGGTCCATGTCATGGACGAGCTCGACGTACGGCAACGCTGCCGGGACTTCCGCCGCGGTTCCCGGACGCCGAGATCGCCTACGCCGGCAAGGCCTTCCTGTGCCGCGCCATGGCGCGGTGGATCGCCGAGGAAGGGCTCGAGCTCGACGTCTGTTCGGCCGGTGAACTCGCCGTGGCGCGATCGGTGCGGTTCCCGGCGGAGCGGATCCTCATGCACGGCAACGGTAAGACCCCGGAGGACCTGCGAGCCGCCCTGTCCTACGGCGTGAGCCGCATCGTCGTCGACTGTCTCTCCGAGATCACCCGGCTGGCCGCCCTCACCGGCCGGGACGGGCCCGCCCAGCAGGTGCTGATCCGTGTGACGCCCGGTGTGGACGGGCACACCCACCGGGCAGTGGCGACCGGCGTCGAGGAACAGAAATTCGGCTTCTCCCTGGCGTCCGGTGCTGCCGCCGAAGCCGTACGCCGGGTCCTCGCCCAGCCCGCACTCGCCCTGATCGGCCTGCACTGCCACATCGGATCGCAGATCACTGGCATCACCGCCTACCAGCAGGCTGCCCGCCGGATGGCCGGCCTGCTCGCGGCCATCCGGGACGAACACGGCGTGGTGTTGCCCCACCTCGACCTGGGCGGCGGCTTCGCCGTACCGTACCTGCAGGGCGAACACGGCCTCGACCCGTGCACCCTGGCCGAACCCCTGATCGCCGCGCTCCGGTCGGCCTGCGACTCCCACCGGATCCCCATGCCACGGGTCACCCTCGAACCGGGCCGTACCATCAGCGCCCGCGCCGGCGTCACCCTCTACCGGGTCCTCGGGGTCAAGCACACCGCGGCCGGCCGTGTCTTCGTCACCGTCAACGGGGGCATGAGTGACAATCCGCGGCCGAGCCTGTACGGCGCCCGGTACTCGATACGGCTGGTCGGTCGGCACGCCGCTCCAGGGCAGCGATTCGTCACCGTCGCCGGACGGCACTGCGAGGCGGGCGACGTGCTCGTCGAGGACGCGGAGCTACCGGCGGACCTGCGCCCGGGAGACCTGCTCGCCAGCGCCTCCACCGGCGCCTACCACCATTCCATGGCCTCCAACTACAACCTGGTCCCCAGGCCACCCGTCGTCGGCGTGCGGGCGGGAGAGAGCCGCCTGCTGATCCGCCGCGAGACCGAGACGGATCTCCTTATCCGCGACGTCGGCTGAGAGCGAGGCGCCGAACGTTTGCGTATTGCCGGTTGCCGGAGGCGTCGCGGTCGTGGTTCGTCGGTCAGCCGGTGTGATGGTCGTGTCGTCAGCGCCTGCCGCGGTCGAGGGCGGCGACCTCGCGTACGGCCTCGGCGATGGCCGGGAAGTCCTTTTTGAGGATCGCGCCGTGGTTGCTGGCGACCTTCGCGCTGATTTCGATGTTCGGGTTGCGGGCGATCACCCCATCGAGGCTGGCACGGATCCGTTCTTGCCCATCACCCTTGCTTCCGAAGGAGTTCCCCGAAGCGACCACCTACCGCGCCGGGACGGTGATGTCGTCCAGCACGGGACCCAGCTCCGCCTTGCGGGCGAGCCGGCCGAGCTCGATGTTGCTGTTCGCCATCTGTTCGGCATTCATCCGCGGGGTCAGGCCCGTCGGGCGCAGCAGCGGCATGAACCAGCCCATCCGCCGGAACAGCTTCCGGATCCGCTGCTCCATGGACTCGTCGAGCCAGTCGTAGGGTTGTGCGCCGTCGACCAGGACCGCGCCCAGGCAACGGTCGGGATTCCGGCTGGCCCAGTGCGCCGCGACGAACGCCCCGTAGGACCAGCCCACCACCAGCGCCTGATCCACACCCCGGGCCGCCAGAACGGCATCGACATCCCGGACGACGGCCTCGAAGGAATAGTCCGCCGAACGCTTCGATTTCTTGCCGCGGCCCCGCTCGTCGTAGGTGATGTGCCGGTAGTCGCTGCCGAGTTCGGCGATGACCCGCAACCAGTACCCCTGAGTGGCGAACTGGCCGTTGAGATACACCACAGGGATACCGGGGCCGCCGGTATCGGTGACGGCCAGGGCGGTGTCGTCGACCGGCACCATTCCGGTCCAGGCGGACTGCGTGTTGGCCATTGGTTTGCCTTTCTTCAGGCCCTGATCGGCTCTGGCGTGGCGAATGAAGGCATGACAAAACTCCCCTTGTTGCGTGCGTGATTATTGAGTGGACGTGTGTTGCTGAGCGCGTGATTGCCGGACGCGCGGCTCAGCCGGTCCCGGCGACCGGAAGTTGATCCTGGCTACCGCGCCGTTCGGCGGAGATCGGTACCCGTTGCCGAGCGGGGGCGCGAAGGCCTCGTCTGCAAACCAGGATCGCCTGGACTTGCGGTGTCGTCCTCAGACTGTCCGCTCTTGATTTCCGGTGCCTTCGCCGGCGGCGCGCTCGATGGCGCTGATGAACCGTTCCCGCTCCCGGGCTCGCCATCGCCCCTCCGGGTAGTTCGCAACGAACGTCTCCACGAACTCCACGGGGTCCTCCCCGAAGATCTCGCGGATCGGGGTTCCGTCCCTCGCGCTCTGCTCGAACAGATCGGCAAGGTCCTCCAACATCGAAGCCCAGCCGGCGCCGTCCCCCCACCTGCATAGTTCAGGTACCGCTCCAGCGCTTCGATCGCCTCGCGATAGTCCTCGGGAAGCCTTCTGGTGCGCGCCTTGTACTGTCGCCATTGCCGCTTGTCGCCGATCACCTTTGAGATGAACATGGTCATCGGTCTCCTTTCCGGAGTTGTTCGAGCCGTTCTGCGAGGAAACTCCAGGTCCTCCAGAACTCTTCGAGCTGTTGTCGTCCCTGCGCGTTGAGGGAGAACACCTTGCGTGGCGGCCCCTTCTCCGACGGGACCTTCTCCACGTCGACGAGGCCGCGCTGCTCGATCCTGACCAGTAGCGCGTAGACGGTGCCCTCGGCGATGTCGGAGAAGCCCTGATCACGCAACCACGCCGTGATCTCGTAGCCATACGCGGGCCGGCCGGACAGGATCGCCAGGACGATGCCCTCCAGCACGCCCTTGAGCATCTCCGTCATCTGCTTACCCACGGAACATGCCTCCTCGGACTACTTGGCATCACTGACTACTGGTACATAGTAACGCTGAATAGCTGAGGTGCAAGCTCGATCCGCGAACGTGTGAGCGCGAGCGCCCTGATCGCTGCTCGTGAGCGAGCCCGCCGCCGCCCTGTTGAAGGAGAAGACGGCAGGAAGTCGACCGGGACCGCGGTCTCGTTGGTCACTGTCGCTGGCCGTCCGCCACGCGGATGCCCGCAGCCCAGCGCCCGGCCGGGGTGTGCCGCGGCGTGTGCCCTGCGGGCGAACTCGGAAATCGGGAGCGTCAGCGGTGCACATCACCATTGATGTTAGGAAGCTGTCAAGGATCTCGTTACCCGCGTCATGGCCGCGTAGCAGCGCCTTTTGCGGCGACCGGACGGCCCATAGTCTTTGTCGTCCACCCTGGATTTCCGGTGGCGAACGGTCGACGCACGACAGGCGCGTGAAGGGTCACAGCCGTACTGTCCGTGCAGCCGCTCGACGAACGTGGACAGGAGGCGTCGTGGAACTGCCCGACGTGGGCAAGGTGTTCGGCCTGGACATTGCCGGCCTGGCCGACCAGGCTCAGGAGCAGGCGTCGAAAGCGGCTGAGCTGCAGCGCCGGGTTTCCGGTCTGGTCGGACACGCCGAGACCGCCGACGGCAGGATACGACTTTCGTTCTCTCCTGACGAAGGGCTTTCGGAGCTGCACATCGACCCGCGTGCGATGAGGCTCGGTTCGGAAGAACTGGCCGAGACCATCCGGGAGCTCACACGGCAGGCCATGCGCGACCTCGCGAGGCGAAAGCAGGAAGCGGCCCGTGAGCTGTTCGGCACCGAGTTCGAGCCCGAGGCGGCCAAGCCGGATCCGGAGGCGATGCGGCGCGCGCTGCAGGGAATGTCCGAGGTCGTCGAGTCCACCGGACAGGAGATGCTGACCCTCGTGGACCGGCTGCGTCGCGGCGTCGAGCGCTGATCCGTCCCACATCGAACCGGCCCCCGGGAGGCTCTGTGAGTGAGCTGCTGACCAGCGCTGTCGTGGACGTGAACGGGTCCAACCGCGCCTCGGAGCTGGAGGGGACCTTGTTAGACGGAAACGGCACGGTGCTGGCCACCGTTGACGAGCCGGGGCTGTCGCGATGGCAGCGGCTGTACCGCGCCGGCTACACGTTCGCCAATCGGAAGCGGGGGGTACGGCCGCTGGGACATCGGCTGGAGGTTCGGGGGGTGGCCGGCGAGCCGCTGTTCTCGATCGCAGACGCCCGCCGGATCGGTCTGTCCCGGCGGCGGATCCGCGTCCTCGGGCCGGACGGTTCGCCGGTGGGAGCGGCCGAGCAGACGTGGCGTAACCCCGTCCGAGGCCGCTTCCGGCTGGTCGACGCGCATCGAGGCGCGCTCGGCGAGCTGCGGCCGTTGGGACGGTTGGCGCTGCGATACTCCGTCGTCGACTCCGGCGGTGTCGAACTCGCGTGGATCAGCCGGATCCCGGTCACCACGCCGCAGGGCGGTGGCGCGCCCAGCCGATGCCGTGTCACGTTCGGCGATGTGGCCGACCCGCTGCGCATCGTCGTCCTGGGCTGCGCCGTCGCCCTACAGCTGATGGTGTGAATCAGCTGCTCTCAGGCGCAGGTGTCATCGATTCCATCGACCGTCGTCGTAGTCGCCAAGTCGATCGCGGAGATTGTCGCTGATGTTTCCGGGGGTCAATGACAGGTCGCCGCCCCACGTTGTCGCGTTGCCCCAGGCTCCCGCCGTTCGCGGGAGCGCGCGGGGCGTGAAGCCGAATTTCTCGAAGGGCCACTTGGTGCCGTTCATGAGCGCCTTGTTGAGGTCGCGCTCCAGGCGGGAGAGGGTCCCCGACAGGAGGTTGTCGACACTGTCGAGGGCGCCGTGCAGGAGGTCGCCCAGCACCTTGTCGTTGCCCTTGAACAGCTGTCCGCCGACGTCCACGGCCATGACCGCGCCGACGAGGCCGGCGAGCCCCTTGGCGATGCGCTCTTCGAGCGTGTCGAGCCGGTCCAGGTAGGTGAAGCACGTCACGGCGGCCTGGGACGCGGTCGCCTCGGCGGCGGCGACGGTGAACAGGCCGGCCATCGCCAGGAGAACGTACGCCATGTTCCAAAGCATGACGGCCGCGATGATCACCATGAGCGCGATGAGGATGAAGAGCATCGCCGCGAGGATGAACATGGCCACTGCTACGACCGTCGCCATGGCCATCTCGAATGCGATCTGCGCCTCGTAGTCTTCCATCTTGCGCTCGAAGGCGGCTCGGTCCTCGCCCTTCCACTCCTCGGGCGTGAGTCCGGCCACCGTGCTGCGCACGGTGTTCCTGGCATCGCTGAGGTCATCGCGTATGCCCCACCACTTCTTCGCGCTGTCGAGAATCGCCTCCGGATCGCACTGGTCCTCGAACATCTCGGCCACCAGCGGCCATGCTGCGGGGATGACGAAGGCCGCGGCCGTGACGGCGCTCAGCGCGCTCCCGGCGGCCAGCGAACTCGTACTCACCGGCGATTCCCCTCGTTCCCCGTCATATCGATCTGATGGTGCTCTTGTCCTCGGCGGCGGCCCAGGCGGTCCCCGACAGGCAGAGCCTCTCGTGGATCTGCGCCAGGTAACTCCTTTTCGTCCTGAGCTCCTCCGCCATGAACTCGACCGCCTCCACATAGGCCACCGCGAACTCGTAGCAGGTCGAGGTGAACAGGCCCTGTTCGGTGCCTCGCACAACCGGGATGGCGGCCGTCGCATGCTCGAAATAGGAGTCGGTATTCCGCTCCAGGTCCCGGCCCAGCCGACACAGCCGCTCTGGAGCGGCGGCGACGTCGTACCCGCCTCCCGAATTCGGATCCGGACTCATGACGCACCCCTTAAGTCGAAAACAACACGCAGCGAACACGAGAGTTCGCGTACCAATGGAACGATATTGCAATTGCGTGTTAAGAGTGCGTCGTGCGGCGCTAAGAATCCGTGAAATCCGCGCGGTCGGCTGTCAATATTCCGTTCGATCCGATCACCGGTATTCGGCGAGACGCGGGCGTACGCCGGCGAGCGCGAGGGCGGCCACGCCGAGCGCGGCCGCCCAGGGGATGAGGCTCCAGCCGCTCAGGTCCTTCTCTCCGGCACGGATCGACGTGGCGAAGTGGGACCGGTTGAGGTCGATCAGCGCGGTCAGGTTCTTGTCGTACTGGTCGAAGTCGTAGTTGGAGTTGCCGGGTGTGTAGGCGGTGTTGAACCGGATCGCGTCGTGGAGCCTGCCCCGGCGGGCCAGCGCCCGCATCGTCGAGTCGTCCTGCTGGTAGGTGAGGAACGTGGACAGGGTTCGCTCGGCGTGGTCTCGTTCACCGGGGAAGGTGATGTTGTGGAACTCGGTCCCCAGGTACCCGCCCCAGCCGATGTCCGTGTGATCGGTGCCGTAGGCGTTCCACGCCTGGCGCAGCGCGGCCGGGTAGCCGGCCAGTGTGGTCACCGAGGGCAGCGCCGCGAGTTGCTGGGTCTTGGCCAGGAACGCCCCTTCGTATTCCGGTCGGCGCGAGGGGTCGACCAGGTAACGGCTCTCGTCGGCGTTGGCGTCGTACGCGACCGCGCGCGCCTGCGAGAGCGCCAGAACGGAGTCGAAGGCGTCCTTCTTGGCGGTCCGCAGCTGCCCGGCCTCGCCGGTGAGCGTGCTCGCCCCCGCGACCAGTGTCATTCCGGTGACCAGGGTGGCGAGCAGCAAGAACGGATTGAACCGGCGGCGGAAGCGACGGGCGAGCATGATCTGCAACCCGATCAGCACGCCGATCAGGGCGGCACCGGTCAGTGCGGTCACGACCGCGGTCCGCACCGCTTGCGCGTGCTTCGCCTGGTAGGCGCGTTCCAGTGCGCCGGAGTTCGCCTCGGTCAGGCCGGCCGCGGCCGGCAGCAGCTGCTTCTTGAGCAGATCGGTGGCCTGCCGGTACAGCCCCAACGCGGTCGGTGACGGCCGGCCCGCCGCGTGGTGGGCGTCGCCGTCCACGAGGATGGCCTGGGCGGTCAGGCCCTCGTACCGGCCGAGGGCGTCCAGCACCGTGCGGATCGCCCGCTGCGCCGCGGGATCTCCGGCGCCGACGGCCGCGGCCTGCTGCAGGTCCGCGTCGGCCTGCCGGCGACGCTGCTCGTAGATGCCCAGCGCCTTGTCCCGGCCGACGCCGAGATTCTGCTCGTCGCCGACCAGCAGCACGTTGGCGACCTGGGCGTCCATGTCGTTCAGCGCGAAGTAGGCGTCCGACGTCGCGACCACCTGCGGACCGGAGCGGTGCCCGATGTCCCGCAGCCCGCCGCGTACCCCGGCGATCCCCTGCGCGACCACGGCGGTCAGGACCACGGCGAGGACCGCCACGGTGATGGTCAGCGCCCAGATCCGCTGCGGTGTCGTAGCCCGCGACCGGCGGCGCACGGCCGGGTCGGAGCCTGCTTCCCGGGCATTGATCAGTGCCGAACCGCCCGACGCCACCACGCTCATCGCCTCATCACCCGTCATGCCTGTGCTGCGGATATGAAGCGATCTTCGTTCCGGGCGTTCCTCGCGGATCTCGTCTTAACGCGCTGGTGCCGTGGGCGGCCGGTTTCTTAACGTTCCCTTAGCGCGTCGGCGTTTCCGGGGACTTCGATCGATATCCCGTTACCTGGAGGTGAGCAGGACGCCCGCGTACGAGATGCCGGCGATCAGCGCCCAGGACGTCAGTCCGAGCAGGAGGGCGCGGCGGCCGGTTCGGGCGAGCTCCCGGAGGCGTACGGCGCTGCCGAGACCGAACAGGGCGGCCGCGAACAGCACGTCGCGGGCGACGGTCGCGGCGGACAGGGCGCCGTGCGGGACGGTCACCGTCGAGCGGAGCGCCATCGTGGCCAGGAACCCGATCACGAACAGCGGCAGCACCGCGGGCCGACCTCGCCCGTCGGCGCGGGCGCCCCGGCGGGTGCGCAGCGCGACCCCGGCGGCGATCGGCGCGAGCATGACCACCCGGACCAGTTTGACCGCGACCGCCGGGACGAGCGCCGCCGAACCCGCGATGGCCGCCGTGGCGACGACCTGGCCGACGTCGTGCACGCTGGCGCCGATCCAGCGGCCCGCGTCGTACGGCGACAGGCCCAGCAGGTGGGCAATGGGCGGCAGGACGGCGATGGCCAGGCTGCCGCACAGCGTGACGAGGCCGACGGCGGTGGCGGTCTCGCGTTCCGCCTCGGGATCGCCGGGACGGGTGCCGAGCGCGCCGTCCACCGCCGCGACGGCCGACGCGCCGCAGATCGAGAAGCCCGCGGCCACGAGGAGGGAGAGGCGATCGGACAGGCCCAGCCGGCGGCCCATCCACCGCGTGCCGGTGAACGTCACCACGAGCACCGTCACCACCATGACGATCGTCTGCGCGCCCAGGGCGAGGATGTCCCCGAACGACACCTGCAGCCCCAGCAGCACCACTCCCAGGCGCATGAACCTGGTCGCGGCGAAGCGCAGGCCCGGTCGTGTCGCCGCGGGCAGCAGCCCGAGATTGGCGGCGAGCACGCCGAGGATGAGCGCCGCGGTGAGCATCGGCACCGCCCCGGCCACCCGGTGCACGCCGTACGCCGCCGCCACGGCGAGGGCACTGGCCGCGATGCCCGGCGCCAGCGTCCGCCCACGCCGGAGCAGGGGTGATCCGGCGGCCGGCGGCGTGGCGCCGCCGACCGGCTCGGCCCGCCGGTCGGGGGACGCTCCGACCGGCTCGGCCCGCCGGTCGGGGGACGCTCCGACCGGCTCCGCCCGCCGGTCGGGGGACGCTCCGCTCGGCCACCCGGCTGCGGGTCGCTGCGGCGTGGAGATCGACATGACTTCCAGCATCGACCCTGGACGACGCCCGCAGTAGCAGCCATTTCCCTGTCAGGTCATAGAGTTCCCCTATGACCTCACGGCTGCCGGACCTGGAAGCGCTGGAGCTGTTGGTGGCCGTCGCCGAGACCGGCAGCCTGGGCCAGGCCGCCGCCCGGCAGGGCATCAGCCAGCCCTCGGCCAGCGCCCGGATGTCCACGTTGGAGCGGCGACTGGGCGTGCGGCTCCTCATGCGCTCGACCAGCGGGTCCCGGCTGACCTCGGCCGGGGCGGTGGTCACCGACTGGGCGCGCGCCGTCCTCGTCCAGGCGAACGCGCTCGTCGAGGGCGTCGCCGCGTTGCGCTCCCGCCAGGAGGACCGCCTCCGGGTGTCGGCCAGCCTCACGATCGCCGAGCACCTCGTCCCCGGCTGGCTCGTGGCGCTGCGCGAGGCCGCGCCCGGCGTCCACGTCGAGCTGAACGTCGCCAACAGCACCCACGTGATCGAGCGCCTGCGGGCGGACGAGGCGGACCTGGGCTTCATCGAGGGGCGCGGCGCACCGCGCGACCTGCACAGCCGCGCCGTCGGCCGGGACCGTCTCGTGGTCGTCGTCGTGCCGGGGCACCCGTGGGCGCGCAAGCGCCGGCCGCTGCGCCCGGTCGAGCTGGCGAGCACGCCGCTGCTCCTGCGGGAGGCCGGGTCGGGCACCCGCGAGACCTTCGAGGCCGCGCTGGCGTCGTACGGGGGACCGGCCGAGCCCGCCCTGGAGCTCGGCGCGAGCGCTCCCCTGCGCGCCGCCGCCGTGGCGGGCACCGCGCCGGCCGTCCTCAGCGCCTTGGTCGTCGCGGACGACATCGCCGCGGAGCGGCTCGTCGAGGTGCCCAGCGAGCTGCGGCTCGACCGGGTGCTGCGGGCGGTGTGGCCGCGCGGCCGCGAGCTTCCCGAGCCCGCCCTCCACCTCCTGCGCGTCGCCCGC
Organism: Actinoallomurus acanthiterrae; assembly: GCF_054775715.1. Taxonomy (NCBI): domain Bacteria; kingdom Bacillati; phylum Actinomycetota; class Actinomycetes; order Streptosporangiales; family Thermomonosporaceae; genus Actinoallomurus; species Actinoallomurus acanthiterrae. Next base: position 3,545,950 of record NZ_BAAHCO010000001.1, read on the forward strand.
TCATGAGCCGCGCCCTGGCCGGCGTTAGAACGGCGTTAAGGCGGTGCCGGGTGCTGCCATGGGGCCGTCAAGGACGCCGGAAACGGGCGTATTCAGGTGTTAACTGCCTGCGGACCGGGACCGTCCGTCTCGAATACCGTCATCGGGGACACAATTCAGGAAGGGGGTGAATCAGATAGCGACGCGAGGCAGGCTCAAGATCTACTTCGGTGCCGCGCCGGGGGTCGGCAAGACGTACGCCATGCTCGACGAGGCCCAGCGGCGGGTGGAGCGCGGCGTCGATCTCGTCGTGGGCTACGTCGAGACGTACGGCCGGGCGCGTACCACGGCGCTGCTCGACGGCCTGGAGACGGTGCCGGTCCGCGAGATCGCCCACCGCGACCGGGTCTTCACCGAGATGGACGTCGACGCGATCCTCGCCCGCCGCCCCGAGGTGGCGCTGGTCGACGAGCTCGCGCACACCAACATCGCCGGGTCCCGCAACCACAAGCGGTGGCAGGACGTCGAGGAACTCCTCGACACGGGCATCGACGTCGTCACCACCGTCAACGTCCAGCACCTGGAGTCCCTCGCCGACGTCGTCGAGCGGATCACGGGGATACGGCCCCGGGAGACCGTGCCCGACGAGGTCGCCCGGCGCGCCGACCAGATCGAGCTGGTCGACATGGCGCCGGAGTCGCTGCGCCGCCGCCTCGCCCACGGCAACGTCTACGAGCCGGAGAAGATCGACGCGGCGCTGTCCAACTACTTCCGCATCGGCAACCTCACCGCGCTGCGCGAGCTGGCCCTGCTCTGGGTCGCCGACCGTGTCGACGACGCGCTCGCCCGCTATCGGGATGAGAAGGGCATCACCGACACCTGGGAGGCGCGGGAACGGATCGTCATCGCGCTGACCGGCGGCCCCGAGGGAGACACGCTCATCCGCCGCGCCGCCCGCATCGCCGCCCGGGCCGGCCGGGCCGACCTGGTCGCCGTGCACGTCGCCAGGGGAGATGGCCTCGCCGACGGGTCGCCGGAGGCGCTCGCCCGCCAGCGCGCGCTCGTGGAGAGCCTGGGCGGCTCCTACCACCAGGTCACGGGCGGCGACGTGCCCAAGGCCCTCATGGAGTTCGCCCGGGCCGTGAACGCCACGCAGATCGTGCTCGGGTCGAGCCGGCGGAGCAGCTGGCAGTCAGCCTTCGGGCCGGGCGTCGGCGCGACCGTCGCCCGCCTGTCCGGCGACGTGGACGTGCACATCGTCACCCACGACTACGCCGGCAAGGGCAGGGGACGGGCGGCCATACCGCCCACGTCGCTGGGCCGTGGACGGCGGACGGCCGGGTGGCTCCTCGCGCTGTTCGGCCCGCCGGGGCTGACCGCACTGCTGTCGGCGTTCGGGCGGCACTTCGGGCTCCCCACGGAACTGCTGTTCTTCCTCGCGCTGACCGTCGGTGTGGCGCTCGTCGGCGGGCTGTGGTCCGCGATCGTCGCCGCCGTCGCCGGGTTCCTGCTCGTCAACTGGTTCTTCACCCCCCCGCTGCACACCCTCACCGTGGCCGAGCTCGAGAACGCCATGGCCCTCGCGGTGTTCGTGACCGTGGCCGTCGCCGTATCCACCGTCGTGGACCTTGCGGCGCGGCGCAGCTCCCAGGCGGCGCAGGCGCGCGCGGAGGCGACCACGCTCAGCATGCTCGCGACGAGCGTGCTGCGCGGCGAGGACGCCCTGCCCGAGCTGCTCGAGCGTGTCAGGGAGACGTTCGGGCTGTCCTCGGTGACGCTGCTCGAACGCTCCGGCGACGACTGGGCGCCCGTCGCGTCGGTCGGCCCGGGGACCTGCGCGCGGCCCGGTGACGCGGACGTCACCGTGCAGGTCAGCGGCACATTGGCGCTCGCGCTGGACGGCCGGGTGCTGCCGGCCGCCGACCGCCGCGTCGTGGCCGCCTTCGCCTACCAGGCGGCGGCCGCCCTCGACCGCCGGCGGCTGGCCGAGGAGGCGAAGGAGGCCCGGCGGCTCGCCGAGGGCAACCGGATCCGTACGGCCCTCCTCGCGGCGGTCTCCCACGACCTGCGGACGCCGCTGGCCTCCATCAAGGCGAGCGTCAGCAGCCTCCGCTCACCGGACGTGCGCTGGGACCCCGAGGACGAGGCCGAGCTCCTGGCCACGATCGAGGAGTCGGCCGACCGCCTCGACGGCCTCGTCGCCAACCTGCTCGACATGAGCCGCCTGCAGACCGGCGTCGTCAACCCGCTCGCCCGTACGGTCTCCCTCGACGAGGTGATCCAGCCGGCCCTGGCGAACGTTCCGGGCGACCAGGTCAAGGTCGAGGTGCCGGACACCCTGCCGCCCGTCGTCGCCGACCCGGGACTCCTGGAGCGCTCTTTGGCCAACGTCATCGAGAACGCCGTACGGCACGGCGGCCCCGAGCCGGTCCGGGTCACCGCGAGCGAGCACGGCGGCATGGTCGAGCTGCGGATCGCCGACCGCGGGCCGGGCGTCCCGGACTCTTCCAAGACCCGGATGTTCGAGCCGTTCCAGCGGCTCGGCGACCGGCCGCGCGGCAGCGGGGTCGGCCTGGGCCTCGCGGTGGCGCGCGGCTTCGCCGAGGCCGTCGGCGGCGACCTCCGCGCCGAGGACACCCCCGGCGGCGGACTGACCATGGTGTTCTCACTGCCGACCGGGACGAACGGTACGGTGCGGGCAGGCAAGGGGGAAACGTGACACGAGTACTCGTCGTCGACGACGAGCCGCAGATCGTCCGCGCGCTGCGCATCAACCTGCGGGCCCGCGGCTACGAGGTCGACGCCGCCCCCGACGGCCGCACCGCCCTCGACCTGGCGGCGCGCCGCCACCCCGACGTCATCGTCCTCGACCTGGGCCTGCCCGACATGGAGGGCGCTGAGGTGATCAGGGGTCTGCGCGGCTGGACGAGCGTGCCGATCATCGTCCTGTCCGCCCGGCACGCCTCTGAGGAGAAGGTTGAGACGCTCGACGTCGGCGCCGACGACTACGTGACCAAGCCGTTCGGCATGGACGAACTGCTGGCCCGGCTGCGCGCCGCCGTACGACGGGCCGCCCCGCCCGAAGAGGACGCCGTGATCGTCACCGACGACTTCACCGTCGACCTGGCGGCCAAGAAGGCCGTCCGCGACGGCGCCGACGTACGCCTCACCCCGACCGAGTGGCACGTCCTCGAGGTACTCGTGCGCAACGCCGGGCGCCTCGTCAGCCAGCAGCAACTGCTCCGCGAGGTCTGGGGCCCGTCATACGAGAACGAGACCGGCTACCTCCGCGTCTACCTCGCCCAGCTGCGCCGCAAACTGGAGAAGGACCCGTCCCGCCCCCGCCACCTGATCACCGAACCGGGCATGGGCTACCGCTTCGAACGCTGATCCGTGTCCCCGCTTGATCCCTACGAACGGGGCTTGACGAGGCGCAGTTCGGTCACGCTGATGTCATCGTCGAGGCGTGTGACGCCGTCAGCGGCGAACCCCGCTCGTTCGTAGAACCGTAGGGCGCGGTCGTTCGGGACGTACGCGTACACGCACAGGGGCCGGTGGCCGCGCTCTTCGAGGTCGGCGACCGCGTGGCCGAAGAGTTCCCGGCCCAGGCCGCTGCCGATGCGGTCCGGGGCGACGTAGAGGCCGTAGATCTCCGCGGCGCGCGGACCCAGGTTGGGATCCCCGTCCGCCGGCCCGGTGCGGCAGTAGCCGAGCACGGACCCGGCCTCCTCGGCGACCCACAGCCGGTCCGTGTCCGGAATCGCGGCCAGGTACTCGGCCCAGTCCCCGGCTTCCCGGTCCGGGTCGAGTCCGTCGAGGAAACCCCGGCTCATGAACCCGGCGTACGCCGCCCGCCATGCGCGGACCTTGAGGGCGCCGATCGCGGGCGCGTCCTCCACTGCGGCTGCGCGAATCACCGGCGCAGTCTAAATGATCAAGAAGCCGAGTCGATCTTCCAGCGTCGGTGGGGTGTTAAGGACGCGTTAAGAAGGAGGGTGGGGGCGTTAGGGCGGCGTTAGGGAACGCCGATTGACCTGACTCCGGCCGGTTTGCTGGCAATCGTGAAGCAAGCCGTCTTGCAGATGCCCAAGCGTTTCCTCGTCGGCCGGCCGCTCCGGACCGGGCAGATGGGGGAGACGCTGCTGCCGAAGAAGCTGGCCCTCCCCGTCTTCTGCAGCGACCCGCTCTCCTCCGTCGCGTACGCGACCGAGGAGATCCTCCTCGCGCTCAGCCTCGGCGGCCTGGCGATGTTCTACCTGTCCTGGTGGGTGGGGGCGGGGGTCGTCTTCCTGCTCCTGGTGGTCACCGCGTCCTACCGGCAGACCTGTCACGCCTACCCCAACGGCGGCGGCGCGTACGCCGTCAGCCGGGCCAACCTCGGTGAGAGCGCCTCTCTGGTCGCGGCGAGCGCGCTGCTGATCGACTACGTCATGACCGTCGCCGTCTCCGTCGCGGCGGGCGTCGCCAACATCGTCTCCGCCTTCCCCTCGCTCGGCCCGCACGCCGTCGGCATCTCCCTCGTGCTGATCGTCGTGCTCGCGGTCATGAACCTGCGCGGGGTCAAGGAGTCGGGCACCGCCTTCGCGATCCCCACGTACGGCTTCGTGGTGTGCATCTTCGTCATGCTGATCGTCGGTCTCGTCCGCATCCTGTTCGGGAACGCGCCGACCGCCGAGTCGGCCACCCTGGGGGTGCACGCGACGCACAGCACGGTGGGGGCGGCGGCCGTCCTGCTCGCTCTGCGGGCCTTCGCCCAGGGGTGTACGGCGCTGACCGGGGTCGAGGCCGTCAGCAACGGCGTGCCGAACTTCAAGCCGCCGAAGAGCCGGAACGCCGCCGCCACGCTGACGATCATGGGCCTGCTCGCCGTGACCATGTTCGGCGGCATCACGGTCCTCGCGCTCGCGGCGCATGTGCACATTGCAGACAATCCGGCGCAACTGATCGGCGCGCCGTCGGGCTACGAGCAGAAGACGGTCATCGCCCAGCTCAGCGCGGCGGTGTTCGGGCACGGGTCGGTCTTCTTCTTCCTGGTGCAGGCGTTCACCGCCGCGATCCTCGTGCTGGCGGCCAACACCGCGTTCAACGGCTTCCCGATTCTCGCCTCGATCCTCGGCGGTGACGGGTACCTGCCCCGGCAGTTCGCCCGGCGCGGCGACCGGCTCGTCTTCAGCAACGGCATCGTGATCCTGTCCCTGCTGGCGGGCGCGCTGATCTGGGCGTTCGATGCCAGCACCACGCGCCTCATCCAGCTCTACATCATCGGCGTCTTCGTCTCCTTCACCCTCAGCCAGTCCGGCATGGTCAAGCACTGGGGCGACGAACTGCGCCGGCTCGCCGATCCGGCCGCCCGGCGTACCGTCCACCGGGCTCGGGCGATCAACCTCGTGGGGGCGCTCCTCACCGGACTGGTCCTGGTGATCGTGCTGCTGACCAAGTTCATGCACGGCGCCTGGATCGTCGTGGTGACGATGCCCTTGGTGTTCCTGATGATGAAGGGGATCCATCGGCACTACCGGCGGATCGCCGCCGAGCTCGAACCGGGCGAGAAGGACGTGCCGCTGCCCAGCCGCATCCACGCCGTCGTGCTCGTCTCCAGGGTGCACACCCCGACGCTGCGGGCGCTGGCCTTCGCCCGCGCGACCCGGCCGAACACGCTGACCGCGCTGAGCGTGGCGACGAGTCAGGAGGACGCCGACCGGCTCGAGCGCGCCTGGGCCGAACGCGACATCCCCGTGCCGCTGACCATCCTCGACTCGCCGTACCGTGACATCACCGGACCGGTCCTGGACTACGTGACCAGGATCCGGCTCAAGAGCCCACGGGACGTCGTCTGCGTCTTCATCCCCGAGTACGTCGTCGGCCGATGGTGGGAGCACATCCTGCACAACCAGAGCGCCTTCCGGCTCAAGGCACGTCTGCTGTTCCGCCCGGGCGTGATGGTCACCAGCGTGCCGTGGCAGCTGGGATCGGCCGAGGCGGCCCTCGCCCGGCACCCCGATGAGGCCGAATTCGCGGCCCGTAAGCGCGTTCGCCCGGGTGCAGCATGATTTAACCCTTGCGTGGTGGTCTGTTGCACCAGGCGATGGCATACGCTTGCGAATCATGGACGAAGTGCCGGCCGGTACGGCGCAGGAGAGCCCTCAGGGCCCTCGAGGTCTGCGCGGCTTTCTGCGCCGCCTGACGTCGAGCAAGGCGGAGCTCGAGGCCGAGGAACTGCAGAAGACCACCGGCGAGGAGGGCGCCACCCCGATCAAGGAGTGCGCTGCGCGGCGACGCGCCTGCGTGGCGGGTACGCTACGTACCGTGACACTCCGACCGCGCGGTGGGGCCCCGGCCCTGGAGGCCGAGCTCTACGACGGATCCGACGTGATCAGCCTGGTCTGGCTCGGGAGGCGGCGCATCGCCGGGATCGAGCCCGGCCGTCTCGTGCGCGCCGAGGGCCTGGTGAGCGTCCAGGACGGCCGGAAGGTGATGTTCAACCCGCGGTACGAACTGCGGGGAGGATCATGACCGAGCGGAGCCGTCCCGAGGCCACGGACGGCGAGGCGCCGGCAGCGGCCTCCGAGGCCCGGCCGGCCGAGGACGACGCCGACGCCGCGAGTCCGGCCGACGGCGCGAGCCCGGCGGAGGGTGAGCGCGCCGCGTACGACACCGTCGAGGAGGCGGTGCGCAAGCAGCTGACCAAGGCGCTCGGCGGCCCGCGCGGCGTGGTCGAGGCGGCGATCCCGACGATCGGCTTCACCGTCTCCTGGATCGTCAGTCACAAGCTCCAGCTGTCCCTGGGCATCGGGGCCGGTCTCGCCGTCGTGCTGCTGGCCGTCCGGCTCGCGCAGCGCTCGACCGTCCAGTTCGTGCTCAACAGCATCTTCGGCATCGCGATCGCGGCGTTCTTCGCCCTCCGCTCGGGCAAGGCCGCGGACGCCTTCCTGCCCGGCATCCTCTACAACGCCGGCTACGCCGCGGCGATGCTCCTGTCGATCGTCGTGCGCTGGCCCGTCGTCGGGTTCCTCATCGGGTCGGTCACCGGCGATCCGACCGCCTGGCACCGGGACCGCGACATCGTCCGGCTCTGCTCCCGCCTCACCTGGCTGCTGCTGCTCCCCTGTCTGGTGCGGGTGGCCGTGCAGTACCCCCTCTACCTCGCGGGGCACGTGGGCTGGCTCGGGGCGGCCAAGGTCGTGATGGGCTGGCCGCTGCAGGTCGCGGCGCTGGCCGCCATGGCCTGGCTGCTGGCCCGTGGCCGTACCCCCATGGAGACGGCCACGAGCGCGCCGAAGTCCTGACACGACGCGTCCACCGGAGCCCGCCCGGCGGGCGTCGGCCCGCCCTGAGGGAGCGTCCAGTGGCGTACGCGCCGATGCTGCGCCGCCGGAGAGCTCCAGCGGATGTCGGCTCGTCCTCAGGGAGTGTCCGGCGGCCTACACGCCGATGCCGGCCCGCCGGAGAGCTCCAGCGGGCGTCGGCTCGCCCTCGGCGAGTGTCCGGTGGCGTACGCGCCGACGTCGCGCCGCCGGAGAGCGTCCGGCGGCGCGCGCGTCAGTGCGCCGAGAGTAGATCGCCGAGCTCGTCCTCGACGTCCTGGCTGGCGACGAACATCAGCTCGTCCCCGGCCTCCAGGGTGTCGTCCGAGCTCGGCACCAGCACCCGGCCCTCGCGCAGGATCGCCACCAGTGCCGTGTCACGCGGCCAGATCACCGAGCCGACCAGCTGACCGGCCAGCGGCGCGTCCTCGGGCAGGGTCAGCTCGACGAGGTTCGCCTCGCCCTGCCGGAAGGTCATCAGCCGGACCAGGTCGCCGACGCTGACCGCCTCCTCGACCAGCGCGGACAGCAGGCGTGGCGTGGAGACCGCGACATCGACGCCCCAGGACTCGTTGAAGAGCCATTCGTTCTTGGGGTGGTTGATCCGCGCGACGACGCGGGGCACGCCGTACTCGGTCTTGGCCAGCAGCGACACGACGAGGTTGACCTTGTCGTCGCCGCTCGCCGCGACGACGACGTGGCAGCGCTCCAGCCCGGCGTCGTCGAGCGAGGCGATCTCGCAGGCGTCGGCGAGCAGCCACTCGGCACGCGGCACCGCCTCGACCTTGATCGACCGAGGGTTCTTGTCGATGAGCAGGACCTCGTGGCCGTTCTCCAGGAGCTCCTGGGCGATCGAGCGGCCCACGGCACCCGCTCCGGCGATGGCGACCCGCATTACTCCACCCTCTGCTCGGGCCGCTGGGACACGGCGTCGTTGATGCGTTCGATGTCGCCGGAGGCCGCCATCACGTGGACGACGTCGCCGTCCTGGATGACGGAGTCACCGGTGGGCACCAGCGCCTCGCCCATGCGGGACAGGTACGCCACGCGGGTCTTCGCGGCCTCCTCCAGTGCCGAGACCTTGGCGCCGATCCACTTGGGGTCCGTCTGCACCTCGGCGAGCACGACCTCGCCGGTCGGGTCGCGCCACAGCGACGACACGCCCTCGGGCAGCAGTCGCCGGATCATCTGGTCGGCGGTCCAGCGGACGGTCGCCACGGTCGGGATGCCGAGCCGCTGGTAGACCTCTGCCCGCCGGGGGTCGTAGATGCGCGCGACGACGTTCTCCACGCCGAAGGTCTCGCGGGCGACCCGGGCCGAGATGATGTTGGAGTTGTCACCGCTGCTGACGGCGACGAAAGCGGAGGCCTGCTCGATCCCGGCCTCGACGAGCACGTCGCGGTCGAACCCGAACCCGGTGATCCGGCGCCCCTTGAAGCCCCCGCGCAGGCGGCGGAAGGCCTCGGGGCTCTGATCGATGATGGCCACCGTATGGCCTTTGTCCTCCAGGATGTGGGCGAGGGTCGAACCCACTCGCCCGCAACCCATGATCACGATATGCACGGTCGTCCTTCCCGGCGCCGGTGCCGTCCGCTTGGCTCCGCTTGACCTGATGAAACCTACACAGGCCAGGGTGTCCAGAGCACTTCCTGACCCGTCTTAAGGGCGGCACTTGCATTCATCCCCCGGGCTGGGTGGATCTCACGGCTCTGAGAGCGACTAGCCTTACCTGTCGTGTCGAAGGCTCCCGACCTCGTCAAGAGGCTCCTGCTCGGCCGGGCGCTGCGCAGCGCCCAGGCCCACGAGCAGACACTCCCTAAGACGATCGCCCTCCCGGTGTTCGCCAGTGACGCGCTGTCGTCCGTGGCCTACGCGCCCCAGGAGATCCTGATCGCCCTCGGCCTCGCGGGGCTCGCGACGTACCACTTCACGCCCTGGGTGGCGGGGGCGGTCATCGTCATCCTGCTCACCGTCGTGGCCTCCTACCGGCAGAACGTCCGGGCCTACACCAGCGGCGGCGGCGACTTCGAGGTCGCCACCACCAACCTCGGCAGCAACTCCGGCATCGTGGTGGCCAGCGCGCTGCTGGTCGACTACGTGCTGACCGTCGCGGTCTCCGTCTCCTCCGGGATCGAGAACCTCGGGGCGCTGATCCACTTCATCCAGCCCCACCAGGTCCTCGCGGCCATCACGGTCGTCGCCATCTTGACGATCATGAACCTGCGGGGCATCCGGGAGTCCGGCGTCGCCTTCGCGATCCCGACGTACTTGTTCATGCTCGGCGTCTTCGGCATGCTGATCTGGGGCTTCACGCGGCTGGCGTTCGGCGCGCACCTGGAGGCCGAGACCGCCCATCTGACGATCAAGGGGCCCGATCTCGGCATCGGCGGCTTCGCGCTCGTCTTCCTGCTGCTGCGCGCGTTCTCCTCGGGCTGCGCCGCGCTGACCGGCGTCGAGGCGATCAGCAACGGCGTGCCGGCCTTCCGGCCGCCTAAGGGCAAGAACGCCGCGACCACGCTGCTGCTGCTCGGCACCGTCGCCGCCTCGATGTTCGGCGGCATCGTCGCGCTCGCCTACATCACCAAGGCCAAGTTCGCCGATCCCGGGGTGAACACCCACCTGGTCAACGCCGCGGGCAAGGACGTCTCCGACCAGGACCCGGTGATCGCGCAGGTCGCCCACACGGTGTTCAGCAACTTCAAGCCCGGGTTCGCCTACGTCACGGTGATGACCGCCCTCATCCTGGTCCTCGCGGCCAACACCGCGTTCAACGGCTTCCCGGTGCTCGGCTCGGTACTCGCCCAGAACCGCTACCTGCCCCGCCAGTTGCACACCCGCGGCGACCGGCTCGCCTTCAGCAACGGCATCATCATCCTCGGCGCGATGGCGGGCCTGCTGATCTACGCGTACGACGCCTCGGTGACGTCGCTGATCCAGCTCTACATCGTCGGCGTGTTCGTGTCCTTCACGGTCAGCCAGACCGGCATGGTGCGTCACTGGAACCGCCTGTTGCGGACCGAGACCGACCCCGGCGCGCGCCGCCGGATGAAGACCTCCCGGGCCATCAACACCTTCGGCGGGTGCGTCACCGGCATCGTGCTCGTCGTGGTGCTCGTCACGAAGTTCCTGCTCGGCGCGTGGATCGCCTGCGTCGCGATGGGTGTCCTGTTCGTCATGATGCGGGGCATCCGGCGGCACTACGACCGCGTCGCCGCCGAGCTCGAGATCAGCGGCGAGGACGTCGCCCTGCCCTCCCGCAACCACGCCATCGTCCTCGTGTCCAAGATCCACCGCCCGACGATGCGGGCGCTGGCGTACGCGCGGGCCACCCGCCCCTCGACCCTCGAGGCGATCACCGTCGCGGTCGACCCCGAGGAGTCGCAGAAGCTCCAGGAGGAGTGGGACACGCGCGCGGTTCCGGTGCCGCTGAAGATCCTCGACTCGCCGTACCGCGAGATCACCCGGCCCATCCTGGAGTACGTCAAGAGCGTCCGCCGGCGCAGCCCGCGCGACGTCGTGACCGTCTTCCTGCCGGAGTACGTCGTGGGCCGCTGGTGGGAGCATCTGCTGCACAACCAGAGCGCGCTGCGGCTCAAGACGCGCCTGTTGTTCCAGCCCGGCGTGATGGTCGTGAGCGTGCCCTGGCAGCTCGCCTCGTCCGACCGCCTCAAGGGCCGGCAGGAGCCGCCGGCCCCCGGTTCCGTGCGCCGACCGTACGGCCCAGAGCAAGAAGTCGAATCGGAGGGGTCCCGTGCCGCCGGTGGAATCGTCTGAGTTGATCGAACTCCAGATCGGAGCGGTCGCCAACGGCGGCTGGTGCGTGGCCCGGCACGAAGGGCGCGTCGTGTTCGTCCGGCACACCCTGCCGGGCGAGCGCGTGCTGGCCCGCGTGACCCAGGAGACCAAGCACTTCCTGCGCGCCGACGCCGTGGAGATCCTCGAGGCGTCTCCCGACCGGGTGCAGGCGCCCTGCCCGTTCGCCGGCCCCGGCCGCTGCGGGGGCTGCGACTGGCAGCACGCCTCCCTGCCCGCCCAGCGCCTCCTCAAGGCCGAGGTCGTCAAGGAGCAGCTCCGCCGGCTGGCCGGCGTCGAACGCGACGTCGTCGTCGAGGAGGTGCCCGGCGCCCCCGACGGGCTCGGCTGGCGCACGCGCGTGCAGTTCGCGGTCCGCAGGGACGGCGTCGTCGGCCTGCGCAAGCACCGCTCGCACCAGGTCGAGCCGATCGACGAGTGCCTGATCGCGCACCCGCAGGTCGAGGCGCTCGGCATCGAACGCAAGCGCTGGCCCGGCGCGACCGGCGTCGAGGCCATCGCGTCCGCGGGCACCGCCGACCGCCTCGCGGTCCTGTCCTCCAAGGGCCGGGCCCGCGTTCCCCGCATGGACGCACCGGTACGCCTCGTCGGCGGCAGGCCGGACCGGTCCGGTCGGTCGGACCGGCCGGGTCGGCCGGACCGGCCCGGTAAGCCGGAGCGGCCGCCCTTCGTCCGCGAGGACGTCGCCGGACGGCTGTGGCAGGTCAGCGGCAGCGGATTTTGGCAGGTCCATCCCGGCGCCGCCGCGATCCTCGCCGAGGCGGTCGTCGAGGCCCTGGAGCCACGGAAGACCGACATCGCCGTCGACCTGTACTGCGGCGCGGGCCTGTTCGCGGGCGTGCTCGGAGAGGCCATCGGCCCGGGCGGCCTCGTGGTCGGGATCGAGTCGGACGCCCAGGCCGTGCACGACGCCCGGTTCAACCTCCGCGACCTCCCGCACGTCTCCGTGGAACGGGGCGACGTCGAGACCGTCCTGCAGGAGATCAAGTTCGGCCGCGGCGAATCCACCCTGAACCGCGCCGACCTCGTCGTCCTCGACCCGCCGCGCACCGGCGCCGGCCGCGACGTCGTCAAGCGCGTCGCCGAACTCGCCGGCCGCCGGATCGCCTACGTCTCGTGCGACCCCGCCACGCTGGCCCGTGACCTGGCCTTCTTCTCCGAACACGGCTGGACGCTGTCCGGACTGCGCGCCTTCGACGCCTTCCCCATGACCCACCACGTGGAGTGTGTCGCGACCCTGGTCAGAGGCTGAGAGATCCGCTGCCGCGCACCGCGGCCAAGGTACGGAAAGGGGCCGTCGGCGAGCGCCGGGGCCCCTTCTTCCTTCTCTGGACTACTCCTCGTCGGAGCGGATGGACAGCGTCGCAACTTCGACACATGAGCCCTTCGCGCTGCTGCGAATGCTCTTCCTCCAGGCAGCATCGGACAGGTCTTGGGGCGTTGGCATCGGTACGGCTTCCTATTCGGTAGACCTCACCGATCGGTGAGCATGTTCTCGCTGGGCTCGCGGCAGCGCCGACCAGATTCAGGAACGCCGCGGCCGAGGAACTGCGGCAGATCGGGGCGCCGACGTGACGGAGCCGCAGCGGCAGAGCGCCGCGTTCCGGTTGGTGCGCACCAACGTCAGTGTCGTCGGCCACCCGCCGCGAGTGTCAGACGTCCCGGCACACCATCGACCGCTGCGCGTGCCGGGGCAGGCGACAGCCGGGCGCGGGGCTGGGAATCCCACCCGGCGGTCTCCAAGACGCTGCGGCACCGGGGAGCAGACGCGAGCACCTGGGGTCATGGCCCTCGCCCGGGGTTGCAGGCCGAGAAACCGAAGAAAGAGAAGGACGGCAGCGTCTCGTGGTACAAGACAACCGTTAAGTGCTCCACCTGCAACGAGACCGGGAAATGCAGCTGACGACCAAGAACGAACGGTGCAATCTCGACCCATGCTCCTGGTGCGACCGCGACGACTGGGACTGCCGCTGGTGCCGCGGCACACGCCAGTGGCGTCCGGAGAAGCCCAGCCTGACCGCGACCGGCGCGATCGAGTGGATTCGCATCGAGGAGCCGTGCCGGATGTGCTGGGGCACCGGCAAGGAGCACGGCCCGCTGCCCGGAATGAAGCCCACGCGCTACTGACCCACAGCACGACGAAAGCCCCCGCCCTCTCCGAGATAGGGCAGGCGCGGGCTTCGCGCTGGACTGGGCGGCAGACGGCCGAGGCGCCACGACCCCGGCGCGGATGTCCGGGGCCGTGGCCACAGCCGGACACCCGGAACTCACCGTCCGGCGACCCGGCGCAGCACCGACCCGGCAGGGGGAGGTGTGAGAATGCCGACCATGGAGCGTGTCCGACTCGACGACGGAGTCGTCGTCCATAACTGCCTGATCTTCCAGGGCGGAGACGACTCGTGGTGGGCGACCCACGACCGATCGATCATGTGCTCCAAGGATCGGGACGAACTGCTCCTCCAGGTGGCCGCCGCCACCGGCAGGCGGCCGGACATCGACGACCTGCGTGGTCGTCTCGACCGGGCCATCGAACGTGCCGCACGTCAGCGCGCGGAGGATGAGATCCTGGAGGCTCGCCGAAATGGGCAAGGACAAGCGTGAGGACGGCGGAAGTAAGCCGCCGGGCACGCGCCGATGCTCCAGATGCGGCGGCCTGGGCGCGGTCACCGACGGGGCCGGACGGTCCACGTGCCCCGTATGCGAGGGCGCGGGCATCGTGCGGAATCCCTGAGCACGACGGCCGCCGGGAGATGATGGCGCCATGACGCTGAGCGCCACTGACGGCAACGCGATCCTCAAGGACAGCTTCGCCCCGTGGGTGCAGGACCTCGGTCTGGTCGTCGAGGAGATCGGCGACCTGCGGGCGGTGCTGCGCCTGCCCTGGTCGCCGCGGCTGGCCCGGGAGGGCGGCGCGCTGTCGGGCCAGGCGCTGATGGCCGCGGCCGACACGGCGACCGTGATCGCGGTGTCGGCGGCGCGCGGGGCGTACGTGCCCATGACCACGGTGCAGCAGTCCAGCACCTTCCAGCGCCCGGTGGTGGACATGGACGTGCTCGTCACGGCGCGGATCACCAAGATCGGTCGCACGCTGGCCTTCGCGGACATCGAGATGACCGCGGACGGAGCCGTCGCCGCCCGCGCGAGCACCGTGTACGCCCTCCTCGACCGATGACCTCCTGGCGCGCCGACCGCCGAGGATCATGAAATTCCGCGATCCATTTCGCCGGTTATTGCCGAGTTGTTGCTGTTCGGGGGTGCGGTGAGCTCGGAGAAAGGCCAGTGCGAACGCCCCGGTTGGAGGAAGCTGGCAGAGGGAGACCTGGCCGGTCACCGCCCGTCTCGGACCGGCGGCGACCGGGGGACCGGGTGGTGCGGAAGGGGGGATCCGGTGAACGACGAGACCGTCGGGGACGGGGCGTTCCAGGGCATCGTGATGCCCTGTCAGATGTGCCTCGGCAGCGGCGAGCTGGTCACCCTGCAGAAGGACCCCGCCCTGCTCCGGAGAGGCGACTGCCCGCAGTGCGACGGGACCGGGCACATTCGCATCCGCTGCACCCGCGACGAGGTCGACGAGGTCATCCGCAGCCTGCCGCCCAGCCGCCTGCTGGTCGCCGTCCGGCAGGCCCTCACCGGCGTCGGACTGTGCCCCGTGTGCTTCGGATGCGGAGTCCTCGCGTCGGTCGAGTGGGACGAGGACCAGATCCCCGTGCGCTACCTCGAGGCCGCCTGCCCGGCCTGCGAGGACCGCATGGGGCTTTGAGCCGGTACGCGACGTCCGTCCCGTCGGCCCCGGCCTCGCCGCCCGACGGCTGACCGCGTCGCACGACGGTCGGGCTCGTCGCTCGGCGGCCGATCCGCGTTGCTCGACGGTCGGGCTCGTCGCTCGGCGGCCGATCCGCGTTGCTCGGCGGCCGATCCGCGTTGCTCGGCGGCCGATCCGCGTTGCTCGGCGGCCGATCCGCGTCGCTCGGCGGCTGACCGCGTCGCTCAACGGTCGGGCTCGTCGCTCGGCGGTCGGGCTCGCCGTCAGACGCGGTGGGGCTCGTCGCCCGCCGTACCGGGTGGGTCGTCGGTGTCTCAGGGGCGACCGCGGCGCGGTGGCGCCAGGGTCATGATGTCCACGCCCCGCCCCCTTCTCAGGGCGCGGCGGGCGGGTTCTGTGCCGTCGTCGCCGGGGGTGCCAGGTCCGGGCGGTGAGTGTGCGGGGCGAGGTAGCCGGCGACGGCGGACAGGAGCGTGGTCGCCGCCGCGACGACCTCCGGGGGGACGTCGACGTGGGAGAGGTGCAGGATCCAGACGACGATCGTCACGAGGGCACCGGCGATCGCGGCCGCGGTCACCTTCTTCTCGGGCACGGTCGGCTCCTTCACGTGGGGGGCTGATCGAAAACTATCGCCGTGTGTCCCGGCCGTTCAGGATCTCTACGTGATCGCCCAGGTTTTTACCATCACGCTTTGTGACGACACGCCGACAGGCTGCTAGAAGCCCTCCCGGGGGTCGGTTACAACGGGTCGTTGTCAAATCATCCGAGCACGTCACGGGGGACAACGATGATCGACTTCTCTGGCCGCACCACGCGTGCCGGAACCCGGGGCATCGCGGCGGCGGCGGTCGTTTCGTGCTTTACGGTCATGCCGCAGCTCGCGTCTCACGGAACCGCGAACGCCGATGGGCCGGGGGGCTCGGCGTCGCGTACGCACGACCACCGGCAGGCGGGCCGGGAGCACGACACCCGGCAGGGCGGGCGGGAGCACGACGCCAGGCAGGGCGGGCGGGAGGACGTCCGGCCCGGCGCGCGGGAGCACGACGTGCGCACCGGCGGCAAAGAGAACGACGGCCGGCCCGGCGGGGGAGCCCAGGCCGACCACCGGACGGCGCCGGATGGGGATCAGGGCGCCTCGGGCCGGGAACACCGGTCGGCGGGCGTGGAGCGCGACCGCAAGGGGCGGCGCCTCCCACCGCGTACGCGGATCATCTTCGACACGCAGGCTCCGCAGGGGCCCGTCGTGCCCGGCCGGACCTACAGCTGGCCGTACTCCGTCACCAACACCGGATCCGCGCCGGCGAAGAACGTCACGTTCACCACGAGACCGAACCGCCACCTCAAGGTGGTCGGCACGCCGGAGAAGTGCCACTGGCGAGGCGGCCGGGACCTGATCTGCGACATCGGAGTCGTTCCCGGCGGGGGGACGAAGCGCGGCACGCTGACCGCGACGGTCGACCCGGACGCGCCGAACGGGCGGCCGCTGTCCAGCCCGGCCAAGATCTCGTGGCAGGGGCGTCCCGGGTCCACGGCGCGGGAGGCGGCGTTTCCGCCCGTGAAGGCGTCACGGGCCACCGACCTGGCGGTCACCGACAGCGCTCTGCCGGAGGTCGTACAGCCCGGGAGCGAGGTGCCGTACGAGATCTCGGTGACCAATGAAGGCCCCGTGACCGCTGAGGCCGTCGTGGTCCGGAGCTCCGTGGCGGGCGACCTGCTCGGCTCGCCCTGCGGTTCCCCGTTCGGTCCCCTGCAGACGCTCGCGGGGAAGATCGCGCCGCTGAAGCCCGCCGTCCCGGCGTGCGGGATCACGCAGGACAAGCCGCTGCGGACCGCGGGGGAGACGCCCGCGGACTCGCCATGCGCGGCTCAGACGGCGCATGCCGCGCCTCCCTGCTCCGCGCCGAACTCCGCCGGGCACGCCTGCGGCGCGTGCGCGGGCACCCAGGCTCCGGCGACCGGGCAGGCCTGTCATGCGTGCGGGGGCGCACAGGCGCCGGCGGCGGGGCAGGCCTGCCAAGCGTGCGGGGGTGCGCAGACGTCGGCGGCGGGGCAGGCCTGCCATGCGTGTGCGGGCGCGCAGCCTCCCGCGGCGGGGCAGTCCTGTGGCGCCTGCGCGGGACAGCACGAGACCGCCGCGCCGGCGTGCGGCGCCGCCGCTCAGGGCGCGTCGTGCGCTTCGTCGCCGGCGCGGGTCGCGGTCCAGCCCGGTAAGACCGACGCGGTCGGGGCCGAGAGCGGGATCCACCGCACCGGTCCGGCCGAGTCGCCGGTGGGCCCCGGGACCAAGGTCGACTCACCGACCCGGTCTGAGGGCACGGTGGAGATCCCGACCGGGCCTGGAAACAAGGCGGAGACCCCGGGCGGCGACACGCCCGTCGTCATCGGCAAGGACCGGAACCACTGCGTCACCCAGGGCGCCGGCTTCATCTGCCCGCTCGGTTCGATCCCGCCGGGGAAGACCCGTACGCTCCGGCTGGCCGTCCGCGCCCGGCCGCACGCTCACCCCGGCAGGTTCCGCTGCGTGAGCACGGTGGGCTCCGGAACGCCCGACGAGAACCCGGGGAACAACAGCGTGGCGTGCCACACGCGCAACGCCCGGCCGATCCCCGCACTGCCGCACCACGGGCGGCCGATCCACGCGCGGCCGGTGGGTGGCCACCGCCTGCCCCACACCGGCTTCCCGTACGGGACGGTCGCGCTGGGCGGTCTCGGGCTGGCCGGCGCGGGGCTGCTCCTTCTCCGGATCGGTCGCCGGCGGAGCGAAGAAGGTTCGATCCGGTAGTGCGCGAGGCGGCGGCGGAGTAGCAGGATGGAAGACATGCTTCTGCGGATCTTCACAGAGCCCCAGCAGGGGGCGAGCTACGACACCCTGCTTCGCGTCGCCACGGCCACGGAGGAGTACGGCTTCGACGCGTTCTTCCGCTCGGATCACTACGTGAAGATGGGGGATGTCAGCGGTCTTCCGGGCCCGTCGGACGCCTGGATCACGCTGGCCGGGCTGGCCCGGGAGACCCGGCGGATCCGTCTCGGCACGCTTGTGACCGCGGCGACCTTCCGGCAGCCCGGTCCGCTGGCCATCTCCGTCGCGAACGTCGACCAGATGAGCGGAGGACGCGTCGAGCTGGGGCTGGGCACGGGGTGGTTCGAGGAGGAGCACACCGCGTACGGCATCCCGTTCCCCAGCCTGGCCGAGCGGTTCGACCGGCTGGAGGAGCAGCTGCGGATCGTGACGGGTCTGTGGGAGACCCCCACCGGCAAGACCTTCTCGTTCGAGGGAGAGCACTACCGGCTGGCGGAGTCGCCCGCGCTGCCGAAGCCGGCGCAGCAGCCCCGCCCGCCGGTGATCATCGGTGGGGCCGGCGCCAAGCGCACGCCACGGCTGGCCGCGCGCTACGCCGACGAGTACAACGTGCCGTTCCACGGGCTGGAGGACACCCGCTCGGCGTACGAGCGCGTGCGCGCGGCGTGTGAGCAGGGCGGCCGGTCCTGCCAGTCGATGAGCTTCTCGGCCGCGCAGGTCGTGTGCTGCGGCCGGGACGAGGCGGAGCTCGCGCGGCGGGCCGACGCGATCGGCCGGAAGGTCGACGAACTGCGGGAGAACGGCCTGGCGGGCACGCCCGCCGAGCTGGTCGACAAGATCGGGAAGTTCGGGGAGATCGGCGCCGAGCGGCTGTACCTCCAGGTGCTGGACCTCGACGACCTGGACCACCTCGAGCTGATCGCGAACGAGGTCCTTCCGCAGGTCTGATCGCCTCGGCGCGTTGATCGTCCGGGATCCGCGATCCCGGACGATCATCCTGCGGCAGAATCCCGGCATGCCCTCCGCACAGCCGTTGAACTCCCTTGATCCCGCCGCCGTCGGCGGATACCGGCTGATCGGCCGCCTGGGCGCCGGAGGTCAGGGAGTGGTCTACCTCGGCGAGTCGCCGTCGGGCGAGCGGGTGGCGGTCAAGCTCCTGCGGTTCGGCGGCGACGCGCGCGAGCGCCGTTACTTCGCCAAGGAACTGGCCGCCGCGCGAAAGGTCGACCCGTTCTGTACGGCGCGGATCCTCGACGCCGACGTCGAGGGCGACCTTCCGTACATCGTCAGCGAGTTCATCGACGGGCCGTCGCTGCGCCAGGTCGTCCGCGAGGACGGGCCGCTGCGCGGCTCGGTGCTGCACCGCCTCGCGATCGGCACGGCGACCGCCCTCGTCGCCATCCACCAGGCGGACGTCGTCCACCGTGATTTCAAGCCCGCCAACGTCCTGCTGGGCCCCGACGGGCCACGGGTGATCGACTTCGGGGTGGCGCACGTCGTCGACGCCACCATCAGCGGCCACGTGATCGGCACACCCGCCTTCATGGCCCCCGAACAGCTGCGGAACGAGCCGCCGGGACGGGCGACGGACATGTTCGCCTGGGGCGGGACACTCGTGTACGCCGCGACGGGCCGGCCGCCGTTCGGCGAGGACCACCTCGGCGCGGTGGTCAGCCGGATCCAGCACATGCCGCCGGACCTCGGCGACTTCAACGGGCCGCTGCGGGAGATCGCGGCGGCCTGCCTGGACAAGGACCCCGCCCGGCGGCCGTCGGCGCGGCAGGCCCTGTCCTGGCTGCTCGGCGAGGAAGGCCCGAGGTCGTACGGCGGCGAGGCCCTGAGATCGTCCGGCGAGCAGGGGCAGCGGGCGTCCGGCAAAGGGGGCGGGCGATCGTCCGGCGAGGACGACCGGCGTTCGCCCGGCGGCGAGCGTAGGGCGGGGGACGAGCCCCTCCCAGGGGACTCGGGCATGGCGGCCCTCGGCGCCACGATGTCCGTCACGGTTCCGGGCTCTGCCCCGGCCCATCGGTCCGGGCCGGAGGAGGGCGGGTGGTCGACCGTCCTGGGGGCGACGCCACCACGTCGGGCGCGGACGCTGCTCGCCGTCGGTGGCGTCGTGGTCTGCGTGGCGGCTCTGGCGGTCGCCGCCGCGACCCTTCTTCCGGGGAGGTCCCGTCGCGGCCACGCCCCGATCTCGCCATCACCGACGCCCGCGGCGAACCTCACGTGGTTGGACACGCTCGGCCTGCCGCTGCGCACCGGCTGGACCGTCGCCGACACCGGGACCGGACGGCACGTGCTGACCCGACCGTGCGCGAAGCCGAAGGCGGACTTCTTCGAGACGACGTGCACCGGGTTCTGGGTCATGGGCCCGAAGCAGATCAGCCTCGCGTCGGAAGGCTTCGGCAGTTACCGGGCGGGACGCCAGATGTACTACCCGTCCTCCGGTGCCGAGCCGTGCCCGGGCCTGCCGAGCGCCTTCATCGTGACGCCGCAGAAGCCGAGCTTCACCGAATCGCGGCAGATCGGTGGGCACCCGGCGACGTACAGCGAGTACGTCGTCGACTGCGTCGACCAGGCGGATCCCAAAAAGACGGTCAACGGATACACCGAACGTGAGTGGTACGTCGCCGATCGGCAGGTCCTCATCGTCGACGTCGCCTCCGACCCGGACGTTCCGGACGTCCTCGCCAAGGCGTCCTGGCGCTGAACGGGACCCAGGCTGTTCATTCTGATCGGACGGTCAAGATCGGTAAACGTCACTGATGAGTCGCGCGTCGATCAGCCGTGATCAGAATCGATGTACGACGAGGAAACGCCGCCATCGCCGGGGCGCTGCTCCTGAGCGCCGCCGCCTGCGGAGGCTCCGGCGGGTCGCACCCGTCCCAGCCCGACACGACACGGCCGGCGGCCGGGGACATCGCGGCGAAATCAGGGGCCGAGATCCTCGCCGCGGCGAAGGACGCGCTGGTCCACGCCCGCTCCGTCCGTATCAAGGGAACGATGAACCTGGACCAGGGCTCCATGTCCATGAACATGCGGGTCGGGCACCCGCCCGTCTCGGCGGAGCCGGGACCGGGAAAACCGGTGGGGGATATGCCGCGACATCCGGAACACTGTGCCGTGTGCTGCTGACGATCACGACGACCGCGCGCCCGGCCACCGACCTCGGGTACCTGCTGGTCAAGCATCCCGAGCGCGTTCAGGCGTTCGAGCAGTCCTTCGGCACGGCGCACGTGTTCTACCCCGACGCGTCGCCGGACACGTGCACGGCGGCGCTGCTCCTGGACGTCGACCCGATCAAGCTGGCGAAGGCCCGCAAGACGCCCGATCTCTCGCTCGGCCAGTACGTCAACGACCGGCCGTACGCCGCGTCCTCCCTCCTGGCCTCGGCGATGGCGAACGTCTTCCGGACCGCGATGCGGGGCACGAGCCGGGACCACCAGGAGCTGGCGGAGACGCCGATCCCACTGACGATCACCCTCCCGGCGCTGCCGTGCCGCGGCGGTCCGGACGCCGCGCGCCGGCTGTTCGAGCCGCTCGGCTGGCGGGTGGAGGCTCGGTCGGTCCCGCTCGACCCGGAGTTCCCGCAGTGGGGTGACTCGCGCTACGTGACGCTGACGCTCGAGGGCGAGCTGCGGCTCTGTGACGCGCTCAACCAGGTGTACGTCCTGCTGCCCGTCCTCGACGAAGCGAAGCACTACTGGGTCGCCTCCGACGAGGTCGACAAGCTGATCCGGGCGGGGGAGGGCTGGCTGGCGGCACACCCGGAGCGCGGCCGCATCACCCGCCGCTACCTGGCGAACCGGCGGGGCCTCGTCCGTACGGCCCTGGCCCGGCTCGCCGACGCCGACGACGCGCCGGAGGACGCGCTCGACCGCGACCCGATCGACGAGGAGCCGCCCCCGGCCGATCCCACGGCCGCCGAGCCGGGTGCCGCCGAGCCGGAGACGGAGGCGGCCGTCCCGCCGGTGCCGCTCGCCGAGCGCCGGATCCAGACGGTGCTCGACGTCCTGCGGGCCGAGGGGGCGCACACGGTCATCGACCTCGGCTGCGGCTCCGGAAGGCTGCTGTCCCGCCTGCTGCAGGACCCGCACTTCCAGTTCGTGACCGGCACGGACGTCTCACCGCGGGCGATCACGATGGCCCAGCGGCGGCTCGCCCGCCTGCCGCGTCCGCAGGAGGAGCGCCTCAACCTGTTCACCGGTGCGCTCACGTACGCCGACGACCGCTTCCACGGCCACGACGCGGGGGTGCTGATGGAGGTCATCGAGCACGTCGACGTGCCGCGGCTGCCCGCCGTCGAACGCGTCGTGTTCGGCGACGCGCGGCTCCGCGTCGTGGTCGTCACGACCCCGAACGCCGAGTACAACGTGCGCTACGAGGGGCTCACCGGCTTCCGGCACCCGGACCACCGGTTCGAGTGGACCCGGGCGGAGTTCCGGGAGTGGGCGGAGAAGGTCGCCCGGACGTACGGCTACCAGGTTCGGTACGTCCCGGTCGGCGACGAGGATGGTGAGGTCGGCCCGCCGACCCAGATGGGGGTGTTCAGCCGATGACGGAGCTCAGGATCCCGGAGATGGCGCTCGTCGTGCTGGTCGGCGTGTCGGGCTCCGGCAAGTCGTACTTCGCGCGCCGCCACTTCGCCCCGACGCAGGTCGTCTCGTCCGATTACTGCCGGGCGGTCGTCTCCGACGACGAGAACGACCAGTCGGCCACCGTCGACGCCTTCGACCTGCTGCACCACATCGTGCGGACCCGCCTGCGGCGTGGCCTGCTCACGGTCGTCGACGCGACGAACGTCCAGCCGCGCTCTCGCGAGCAGCTCGTGCGGATCGCCAAGGAGCACGACGTGCTCACCGTCGCGATCGTCCTGGACGTCCCCGAGTCCGTCGCGATGGAGCGCAACGCCGCCCGGACCGACCGCGACCTGCCGGACCACGTCGTCCCCCGGCAGCGCCGGGAGCTGCGCCGTGGCCTGCGCGCGCTGAACCGGGAGTTCAAGCGCGCGTACGTGCTGGGCGGCGAGGAGATCGACCAGGCGGTCGTCACGTACGAGAAGCCGTGGCCGGACCGGCGGCACCTGACCGGCCCGTTCGACCTGATCGGTGACGTCCACGGCTGCCGGGCCGAGCTGGAGGACCTCCTCACCGCGCTCGGCTACGCCGTCGAGCGCGACCCGCTCGGCCGTCCCGTGGGCGCCGCGCACCCCGAGGGCCGTACCGCCGTGTTCCTCGGCGACCTCGTCGACCGAGGGCCGGACACTCCCGGCGTGCTCCGCCTGGCCATGGGCATGGTCGCCGCCGGGACCGCGCTGTGCGTCCCCGGCAACCACGAGAACAAGCTCGTCCGCGCCCTCAAGGGCCGGCGGGTCACGGTCGGCCACGGGCTCGCGGAGTCCCTCGATCAGCTCGCGAACGAGCCGGAGGAGTTCCGCGCGGAGGCTCTGGCCTTCATGGACGGCCTGGTCAGCCACCTCGTCCTCGACGGAGGACGCCTCGTCGTCGCGCACGCGGGGCTGAAGGAGGCCTACCACGGGCGGGCGTCGGGCCGCGTACGGTCGTTCGCCCTGTACGGGGAGACGACGGGGGAGACCGACGAGTACGGGCTGCCGGTCCGCTACCCCTGGGCGAACGACTACCGGGGCGCGGCCATGGTCGTGTACGGGCACACGCCCGTGCCCGAGCCGGAGTGGATCAACAACACGCTCTGCGTCGACACCGGCTGTGTCTTCGGCGGCCGGCTGACCGCGCTGCGCTACCCGGAGAAGGAGCTCGTCGCGGTCCCGGCCCGTCAGGTCTGGTACGAGCCGGTCCGCCCGCTCGCGGACGAGGCCACGGTCCCCGGGACGCACCGGGAGTCCGGCGTGCTGCGCGTCACCGACGTCCAGGAGGCGGTCGAGACCCGGCTGATGGGACGCGTCAACGTCCGGGACGACAACGTCTGGCCGGCGTTGGAGGTCATGAGCCGGTTCGGGGTCGACCCCCGCTGGCTGGTGTACCTGCCGCCGACGATGGCGCCCACGCCCACCTCCGCGCTCGACGGCTTCCTCGAGCACCCGGCCGAGGCGTTCGAGGCGTACCGGAGGCAGGGCGTCACGCGCGTGGTGTGCGAGGAGAAGCACATGGGCTCGCGGGCCGTCGTGGTCGTCGCCCGCGACGCCGCGACCGCCGCCGCCCGCTTCGGCGTCGACGACGGCACCACCGGGGCGGTCTACACGCGGACCGGCCGGCCCTTCTTCCCGGACCCGGCGACGACGGAGGAGTTCCTGGAGCGGGTCCGTACGGCCGCCGGGGGCCTGTTCGAGGAGCTCGAGACCGGGTGGCTCGTGCTCGACTGCGAGCTCATGCCGTGGTCGGCCAAGGCCGTCGAACTGCTGCGCACGCAGTACGCCGCGACCGGCGCCGCCGCCCGCGCCGCCCTGCCGATGGCCGCCGACGTCCTGGACCGGGCCGCCGCGCGCGGCCTGGACGTGGGAGCGCTGCGCGACCGCGTCACGCGCCGCTCCGTGAACGCGGAGCTGTTCCGGGACGCGTACGCCCGCTACTGCTGGCCCACGGAGGGGCTGAAGGGGCTGCGTCTGGCGCCGTTCCAGGTGCTGGCCGCGGAGGGCCGCGCCCACGCCGAACGGGACCACCTCTGGCACCTGGCGATCGCCGACCGGCTGGCCGCCGCCGACGGGGAGCTGTTCGCGGCGACGCGGTCGTACGTCCTCGACCTGTCCGGCGACGAGTCCGCCGCGATCGCCTGGTGGACGGAGCTGACCGCGGCCGGCGGCGAGGGCATGGTCGTCAAGCCACTGCCGCCGGACGGAGACGGCGGGTCTGGGCCGACCGGCCGGGGCGCGGACGGCGGCTCGGTGCAGGCCGGCCCGGACGGGCACGGCGGATCCGGGCCGACCGGCCGAGGCGCGGACGGCGGGTCTGGGCCGACCGGCCGCGGCATGGACGGCGGCTCGGTGCAGGCAGGCCTGGACGGGCAGCGCCGTCTCGTACAGCCCGGCCTGAAGTGCCGCGGGCGGGAGTACCTGCGGATCATCTACGGGCCGGACTACACCGAGCCGGAGCACCTGGACCGGCTGCGGCAGCGGTCACTGGGCCGCAAGCGGTCGCTCGCCATGCGGGAGTACGCCCTCGGCCTGGAGGCCCTCGACCGCCTGGCCGCCGGAGAGCCCCTGTGGCGGGTGCACCAGGCGGTGTTCGGCGTGCTCGCCCTCGAGTCCGAGCCGGTCGACCCACGCCTGTGATCAGGGCTCGATGGTGGCCTGCCACCATCGAGCGGCGGGGGCGGTCCGGTGGGTGGCCGTGCCGCGTGGACCGCCTGGGTCGGCCCCGGACTCCTACTCTCTGACCGCAGCCGAAAAGTGCCGACCCGCATCCTGGGCGGACGCGGCGACCAGGGCAGGGAGCAGGCCGGGGAATCGGTCTTCCATCTCGTTGGCGCGGAGCGCGTTCATCTTGGTCGTTCCGACGTAGTACTGCCGGATCACCCCCGCTTCGCGCAGCACGTTGAAGTGGTGAGTCAGGGTCGATCGCGACACGGGGGTGTCGAAGGTGCCGCAGCTCTTGTCCTCGCCGGCGTCGGCCAACTGGGCTACCACCTCGCGCCTACCGACGGTCGGCGGCGCGTCGCCGCGGTCGAGTTCGTCCGCGATGGGCTCGCGAAGGGCGAGCTGACCCCGATCATCGACCGGACCTTCCCCTTGGACGCGATCGCGGACGCGTACCGCTACCTGGAGGCCGGCGGGCAGGTCGGCAAGATCGTTGTCACTGTCACGCAAGAGGACGGGGCGTCGTCGTGAAGTACGGCTTCATCATGTTCCCCACCCGCGAGGCTCGGCCCTGCCCACGCCCGGCGTTGCGCCCTCACGGGGCTGGCCGGCGCCGGCGTCGCATCCTCCGCAGCCGCCCGGCGTCGCGATGTCGACCTCGGCGCCGACCCGGCCCTCGCCGAGGCTCGCGACCACCTCATCGCACGGGCCGCGGACTGGGGCGGCCTCTGACCCCTGGCGGCCCTGCTCTGGCGGCGGACCGCACGGGAGACCGCTGGCGATCTTCCGCGTGGCCCTAGGAGGTCGTACGTTCGACACGGCCGCTGTCCGCGGCCCGGAGACGAAAGGTGGATCCATGGCCCCTGCCGACGTCCCTCTGCTCGACGGCCCCGTTGACATCCGAGGCGCGCTCGACCTGGAACGCACCAAGGCCGGGCTGCGGCCCTGGCGGCTGCCGAGCTGGACGAGGCCGCAGTTCCCCACCCCCTTCTGCGAGAACGTGGTGGCCCAGCCGTCCGGCGTGCGCATGGTCTTCGCAACCGAGGCGACGGCGCTGGAACTCGACGTGCTCATCACCAGGTCGATGAACGAGGCCGTCGGCGAGGCGTGGCCGGGCGGTGTGTTCGAGCTCGTCGTCGACGGCACGCCGGCCCAGCGGGTCGCCACTCCGGACGGCAACGTGCTGATCCTCGACCCGGCCGGGGTGAAGCCGCCCGAGATCGTGCCGGGAGAGCCCGCCACCGTACGCTTCGGGCCGCTGCCGCCCGGCCGCAAGCAGGTGGAGATCTGGCTGCCGCAGAGCGCCCAGGTCGAGCTGATCGCGCTGCGCGCCGACGGGCCGGTGGAGCCGCCGGAGCCGGACACCCGGCCGCGCTGGTTGCACCACGGGAGCTCGATCAGCCACTGCGGGGAGGCCGACAGCCCGCTGGGCACCTGGCCCGTCGTGGCCGCGCACGCCGCCGACGTGAACGTCCTGAACCTCGGGTTCAGCGGGAACGCGATGCTCGACCCGTTCACGGCCCGGACGATCCGTGACCAGCCCGCCGACTGGATCAGCCTCAAGCTCGGCATCAACGTCGTCAACGCCGACGCGATGCGGCTGCGGGCCTTCGAACCGGCGGTCCACGGTTTCATCGACACCGTACGGGAGGGGCACCCGGACACCCCGCTGCTGGTGGTCTCGCCGATCCTGTGCCCGATGGTCGAGGACCGGCCGGGCCCGACCTTCCCCGTCATGGAGGACGGAGTCCTGCGCTTCGACACGGCGGGCGACCCGGCGCAGCTGGCCGAGGGCGCGCTGAGCCTCTCGGTGATCCGGGACGCCCTGCGCCGGATCGTCGCCCAGCGCTCGGCCACGGACCCGAACCTGCACTACCTGGACGGCCGGGAGCTGTTCGGTGAGTCGGACGTCGCCGACCTGCCCGACGCGCTGCATCCCAACGCCGCCGGGTACCGCCGGATGGGGGAGCGCTTCGCCGCGTTCGCCTTCGCCGACGACGGACCGTTCGCCCGCTGACGCGCGACCGCCGCCGGCGTCCGTACGGAACGCCGGCGGCCGGTCGACCCGCTCAGTCGGCGGACACCTCGCGGCCGTCCTCCGACCAGAGGGTGTGGAAGACGCCGTCCCGGTCGGTGCGCCGGTAGGTGTGCGCGCCGAAGTAGTCGCGCAGACCCTGGATCAGCGAGGCCGGGCCTTTTTCACGGCGGAAGCCGTCGTAGTAGGCCAGCGCCGAGGAGAACGCGGGTGTGGGCACGCCGAGCTCCACGGCCGTGCGCACGACCCGGCGCCAGGCGTCCTGGGCGCCCGCGACGGCGTCCCGGAAGTAGTCGTCGAGCAGGAGGTTCGACAGATCCGGGTCGCGGTCGTACGCGTCCTTGATCCGGTTGAGGAAACGCGCCCGGATGATGCAGCCGCCCCGCCAGATCGTCGCGAGCGTGCCCGGCTCGACGTCCCAGCCGTACTCGTTGGACGCGGCGCGGATCTGCTCGAAGCCTTGGGCGTAGGCGACGACCTTCGAGGCGTACAGCGCGTCGCGCACCGCGTCCACGAAGTCCGGGTCGACCTGCCCGCCGGCCGGGCCCGGCAGGATCTTCGACGCCTTGGTCCGCTCGTCCTTGCGCGCGGACAGCGCCCGCGCGAACACCGCCTCGGTGATCGCGGTGACGGGAACGCCGAGCTCCAGTGCCGACTGGGCGGTCCAGCGGCCGGTGCCCTTCTGCTCCGCCTGGTCGAGGATGACGTCCACGAGCGGCTTGCCGGTCGCCGCGTCGGTCTGCGCGAGCACCTTCGCGGTGATCTCGATGAGGAACGACTCCAGGTCGCCTTCGTTCCACTGCTCGAAGACCTGCCCGATCTCCGGGGCGCTCAGCCCGGCGGCGTGCGTGAGCAGGTCGTACGCCTCGGCGATCAGCTGCATGTCGGCGTACTCGATGCCGTTGTGCGCCATCTTGACGTAGTGTCCGGCGCCGTCCGGGCCGATGTAGGCGCAGCAGGGAGTGCCGTCGACCTGCGCCGCGATCGCGGTGAGGATCTGCTCGACGGGCTCGTACGCCTCGCGCGGGCCGCCCGGCATGATGCTGGGCCCCAGCAGGGCGCCCTCCTCGCCGCCGGAGATCCCGGCGCCGACGAAGTGGAGGTCGTGCTCGGCGAGCTCGGCGACGCGCCGCCGGGTGTCCGCGTAGTGCGAGTTGCCACCGTCGATGATGATGTCACCGGCTTCGAGCAGCGGGATGAGGTCCTTGATCACGGCGTCGACGGGCGCGCCCGCCTTGACCATGATGATGATCCGGCGGGGCCGGTCGAGCGCGGCGACGAACTCCTCGAGGGAGTAGGCGGGCGTGAAGTCGCCCTCGTCTCCGTGGTGTTCGATGAGCTGCTTGGTACGGCTCTCGGTCCGATTGTGCACGGCCACCGGGAACCCGTGGCGCGCGATGTTGCGTGCGAGGTTCTGGCCCATGACGGCGAGCCCGGTGACACCGATCTGGCTACCCATGAAGACGACACTAGCCAGCACGGCCCACCGGGGGTCCCGCCGGGCTCGGCCCCGTGTCGGCGGCGGGCGCGGCCGCCGGTGATCCGGTGGGGCGCCGCCCTCATCTCGATTTCCGGGCGATGTTTCGATTCGGCGTTCCCTTATTCGGTATGAATCGGCCACCCGAATTGCCGGATGTCGTCCCCCTTTGGGGAGAAGTCGACCCTGGTTTGGACCGCTTTCAATGGGCGTCCTCGTTGTCGCGGCCGCGGTTCGCTGCGCTTTCTCGGCAATCCTTTTCCCGGCATCGCGCCGACGCGGCGTTCTTGACCGATAAAGCCCTTGGTGGCGGCCGTGGAGGCACCGCTCCCCGTGCCCGCTCCCGCCCGCCGATTCCGGGCCTGGCCATTTGTTTTCGGTCCTTTTCGGCGCCGCGGGTCCCGTTCGCGATCATGAAACACCTTTCGGTATCCGTGTTGCGACCGTGTGACGGCTCCGTGAACGGCCCGTGACGGCACCGGTCGAGCACATTCGATGTCGCGTCCGGTAGGGACCAGATGCTCAATTTCGACCGCGCGACCCGGGACCCTGGGCCCATCGTCCCGCCGGGCCCGCGAGGGTCGCCGGTGATCGCCCGCCGGGGCGGTGGCCGCCGTACGAGGGTCAAGATCATCTTTTCGGCTGCCGCTGGGGCTTGCGCGAGTTAGTGATGATCAAGATGCCTATGTGTAGCTTTGTGGCTTCTTAGCGTTATGTGACGACCAGATATCGATGTCGTAACCGTCATATTTCTCCGGCTTCCTCCCTCTATACGAACTGATGGGCGCGGAATACGTTGTGCGCCCAAACAAACCGTTCCTGGGGACCCACCGAAGAAGGTGTCGACGTGATCTTGAAGCGCACGGCATGTATCGCTGCGATCGCGGCCATGGCGACCGCCGGCCTGGCTGCCTGCGGTAGCAACAGCGACGACGGAAAGAAGTCCGGCGGCACGAGCAAGTCGAAGGTCGGCAAGATCGGCGTGATCCTGCCGGACACGAAGTCCTCCGTCCGCTGGGAGAGCTTCGACAAGCCGCTGCTGGACCAGGCGTTCACGCAGGCCGGCATTCCTCACATCATTCAGAACGCCCAGGGCGACAAGCAGCAGATGCAGTCCATCGCGGACCAGATGCTGACGCAGGGCGTGACGATGCTCGCGATCGTCAACCTCGACTCCAACTCCGGCGCGGCGATCGAGAGCAAGGCCAAGCAGCAGGGCGTCCAGACGATCGACTACGACCGTCTCACGCTCGGCGGCTCCGCCGACTACTACGTGTCCTTCGACGGCGTCGAGGTCGGCCGGGTCCAGGGCCAGGGCCTGCAGAAGTGCCTGGGCAACAAGAAGGCGAACATCGCCTACCTCAACGGCTCGCCGACCGACAACAACGCCACCCTCTTCAAGCAGGGCGCGCACGAGGTGCTCGACAAGGTGACCGACTACAAGAAGGTCGCCGAGCAGGACGTGCCGGACTGGGACAACCAGCAGGCCGTCACCATCTTCGAGCAGATGTACACCCAGCAGAACGGCAAGATCGACGGCGTGCTCGCCGCCAACGACGGCCTCGGCAACGCCGCGGTGTCCGTCCTGAAGAAGAACAACGTCGCGGGCAAGGTGCCCGTGACGGGTCAGGACGCCACCCCGCAGGGCCTGCAGAACGTCCTCGACGGCACGCAGTGCATGACCGTCTACAAGCCGATCAAGCAGGAGGCCGACGGCCTCATCCAGGTCGTGACCGCCCTGTCCAAGGGCCAGAAGCCGCAGACCAACGGCACCTCCAACGACCCGCAGGGCAAGCGGCAGGTGCCGTCGATCCTGCTCAAGCCGATCGGCATCTACAAGGACAACGTGAAGCAGGTCGTCAGCGACGGCTTCGTCAAGATGGCCGAGCTGTGCAAGGGCGCCTACGCCGCGAAGTGCAAGGCGGCCGGAATCCAGTGAGTGCGGAGGGGCGCCCGGGTCTCGCCCGGGCGCCCCTTTCCGCCTCCCGAGGGAGTGCGAGCGTTGTCTGAGAACGGAAACCCCACCCTCGAACTGGTGGGGATCAACAAGAGCTTCGGAGCCGTACACGTGCTCCACGACGTCGACTTCGCGGTCTATCCGGGACAGGTGACCGCGCTCGTCGGCGACAACGGCGCCGGCAAGTCGACCCTGATCAAGTGCATCGCCGGCATCCACCCGACCGACTCCGGCCGGTTCATGTTCGA
Source organism: Actinoallomurus acanthiterrae (assembly GCF_054775715.1). Classification (NCBI taxonomy): domain Bacteria; kingdom Bacillati; phylum Actinomycetota; class Actinomycetes; order Streptosporangiales; family Thermomonosporaceae; genus Actinoallomurus; species Actinoallomurus acanthiterrae. Next base: position 3,576,596 of record NZ_BAAHCO010000001.1, read on the forward strand.
CGGCCGGCCGGTGACCATCCACAGTCCCAAGGACGCCGCCGGACTCGGGATCGAGATCGTCTACCAGGACCTCGCGTTGGCCGACAATCTGGACATCGCCCAGAACATGTTCCTCGGCCGCGAGCGCAAGAGGGGCATCGTCCTGGACGAGGCGTCCATGGAGCAGGCGGCCCGCGAGACGCTGGCCAAGCTGTCGGTGCGCACCGTCAAGTCGGTCCGCCAGCAGGTCGCGAGCCTGTCCGGCGGTCAGCGGCAGACCGTGGCGATCGCCAAGGCCGTGCTGTGGGAGTCCAAGGTCGTGATCCTGGACGAGCCGACCGCGGCGCTCGGCGTCGCGCAGACCCGGCAGGTCCTCGACCTCGTCCGCCGGCTCGCCGAGACCGGGCACGGGGTCGTGCTGATCTCGCACAACATGAACGACGTGTTCGAGGTGGCGGACCGGATCACCGCCCTCTACCTGGGCCGCGTCGCCGCCGATGTCAAACGGTCCGACGTCACGCACAGCCAGGTGGTCGAGCTCATCACCACCGGGCGATCCGGCGATCTGGGCCTGGCGCCCTCGACCGCCGCAGAGAGCATCTGAGGTTCCACGATGTCCACCGATACACCCGAGCCGAACATCGTCGAGCCGGCGCCGGGCTCCGCGCGGACCGCGGTGCCCACGCTCGCCGACTCCGACTTCTCCGTCGACATCCGCGAAAAGACGGTCTCGTCCGCGGTCAACGACTACTTCGTCAAACTGCGCACCGGTGACCTCGGGGCCCTGCCCGCCATCCTGGGGCTGGCCGTCCTGATCATCTTCTTCTACGTCCTGCGCCCGGAGACCTTCCTCAGCGCCCGGAACATCGCGAACCTCCTCGTCCAGGCCATGCCGGTGACGATCCTCGCGATGGGCCTGATCTTCGTGCTGCTGCTGGGCGAGATCGACCTGTCGGCCGGTGTGGCCAGCGGCGCGTGCGCGGCGGTCATGGCCAAGCTGCTGATCGACGGCGGCCAGAACTGGGCCGTCGCCGTGCTCGCCGCGGCGGTCACCGGCGTCGCCATCGGCGCCTTCATCGGCGCGCTCGTCGCCGTGGTCCGCATCCCGTCCTTCGTCGTGACGCTGGCGCTGTTCCTGGGCCTCCAGGGCATCGCGCTGAAGCTGATCGGCCAGGGTGGAACGGTCCCCGTCCACGACAAGGTCATCTACGCGGTGGCCAACAAGTACATGCCGGTGTGGCTGGGCTGGACCGTCGCGGCGGTGTGCGTCGTCGGGTACGCCGCGATCCAGCTGCTGCGGCATCAGCGGCAGACGGCCAAGGGACTGTCCCGGCGCCCGTTCGCCCTGGTCGCCGTCCAGGTGATCCTGGTCGCGATCGCGCTGCTCGGCGGCGCGTACGTGCTCAACCTGAACCGGGCCGCCAACCCGAACGGCGCCCTGTTCTTCGGCGGCGTCCCGTGGGGCGTGCCGCTCGTGGCCGTCCTGCTGATCATCTGCACGTTCGTCCTCGCCCGTACGCGCTACGGACGGCACGTGTACGCGGTCGGCGGCAACGCCGAGGCGGCGCGACGCGCGGGCATCAACGTCAACGCGATCCGGCTGTCGGTGTTCGTCATCGGCTCGGTGCTGGCGGCAATCAGCGGCATCGTCGCGGCCTCCCGCCTGAACTCCGTCACCCCGGACGCCGGTGCGGGCAACACCCTGCTGTACGCCGTGGGTGCCGCGGTCATCGGAGGCACGAGCCTGTTCGGCGGAAGGGGCAAGGCGCAGGACGCGGTCCTCGGCGGCCTCGTCATCGCGACCATCATCAACGGCCTCGGCCTGCTCGGCGCCGACGCCTACCTCAACTACATCGTCACGGGCGGGTTCCTGCTCCTCGCCGCGAGCATCGACGCTCTTGCCAGGCGGCGGCGCTCCGCGACCGGCCGCTGAGCGCCGGAGCGATCTCGTGACACGTCGGCGCATCCGCGGATCGACGCAGGACGACGTACGCCGTCACAACCTGGGCACGATCCTCACCGAGGTGCACCGGCACGGCTGCCGGTCCCGGGCCGAGCTCACCGCCGAGATGGGGCTCAACCGCAGCACGATCGGCGACCTGGTCGCCGAGCTGGTCGAGGCCGGTCTCGTCCTCGAGCGCTCCGCGAGCGCTCGAGGACGCGGCCGGCCCTCGCTGGAGGTCGTGCCCTGTCCCGACGCGGCGTACGTCCTCGCCGTCGACCTGGGCGTGAAACACCTGCTCGTGGCGCGGGTCGGGCTCGGCGGCGACGTGCTCGACCGGGTCGAGGCCGACTCCGGCCGGGACTGGAGCGAGCTCGACGCGACGGTCGACGCGATCGTCGAAGCCTGCCGTCGCCTGCGCGTCGGAGCGCCGGACGGCGCCCGCTGCGTCGGCGTCGGCCTGTCCGTGCCCGGCGTCGTACGCCAGGAGGACGGGCTGCTGAGGTTCGCTCCGAACCTCGGCTGGATCGACCTGCCCCTCGGGGCGCGGCTGGGGGAGCGGCTGGACCTGCCGGCGGTCCTGGCCAACGACGCCGACCTGGGCGCGCTCGCCGAGCACTGGCGCGGCACTGCGGTCGGATACGACCACGTCGTCGTGATCTCCGGCGAGATCGGCATCGGCGGCGGAATCCTCGTCGGCGGGCGGCCCCTGCGTGGCCGCGGCGGGTACGCGGGCGAGATCGGGCACCTGCGCGTCAACCCGGACGGCCGCCCCTGCCGGTGCGGGTCCGTCGGCTGCCTGGAGACCGAGGCCGGCGTCGAGGCGCTGCTGAGCGCCGCCGGCCGCCCGATCGACGGCGGTCTGCGGGCCTACCGTGAGGTGCTCACCCAGGTCACCGCCGGTCAGCCGGCGGCCACCGAGGCCGCAGCCGGGGTCGCCCGGTGGCTCGGAGCCGGCGTCGGCATGCTCGTGAACACCTTCAACCCGGACATCGTCGTCCTCAGCGGTCCGCTCGGCGAGCTGTTCGCCGTCACCGAGGACGTCGTGCGGAAGACCGTCGCCCGATCGTCCCTGGTCGCCCCGCACGAACAGGTACGGCTGGAGGTCTCCGGCCTCGGCTCGAACGCCCAGGTCATCGGCGCCGCCGAACTCGCCTTCGGGCCGCTCCTGGAGGACCCGATCGGCGTCCTCACGAGCCTGGCCGCCTGAGTCAGCGCCCCCCGCGCTCGTAGTAGTCGACGGCGATCTTCGCGCCGTAGTCGCCGTCGTCGGTGTCGATCACCTTGATCACGGCGATCTCGCCGTTGCGGCGGGAGCGGAGACAGAACAGCCGTCCGGGCGGCACCTTGCCGAAGTGCACGACGTGGACGACCTCTTTCTTCCACTGTTCGGCGGGCACGGGAGCACGCGCCACTCCCGCGGCGCACTCGCTCGCGGTCAACGAGGACCCGGACCCGACGAAGGCGTCGGTGTCGTCGGGAAGCTCGAAGGCGCCGTGCCCGTCGTTGCCGCTGTTGGTGCTCATCGTCCAGCCCCCGTGGCCCTCGACGATCGTGCCCGCCTCGAGATCGACGTAGTAGTTGTAGTCGGGGAGCACCAGCCGCCGGTCCCGGTAGACCAGCGCGTACACGGCGGCCGTCGTCGGCGCCGCGGTCGTGCGGACGCGCGCCTGGCCGTCGTGGCCGGACGGGACCGTGAAGGCGAGGACGGCGGCGGCCACGGCGACGAGCGCGGCGGAGGCGCCGAGGCGGAAACGCGTGGTGGCCCGGCGGGCGGCCGTCCGCGTGAGCAACGTGGACAGGTCGTCGCCGCACCGCTTGGCCCAGGCACGGGCGGGAGCCGGCAGCCAGTCCATCCGCAGCCCGTACCCCGCGCAGATGTCGATGATCTCGGCGGGCGTGGGCCGGCGGCCGGGGTCCTTGCGGAGGCAGTTCGCGATGAGTCCGCGCAGCGCGTCGTCGCCGCAGGCGAGTGCGGCCGGGTCCGGGTCGGTGTGGATGATGCGGTAGAGCACCTCGCCGGTCGTGCCGTCGCCGAACGGCAGGACACCCGTGGCGGCGTACGCGAGCACCGCTCCGAGGGCGAAGACGTCCGCGGCCGCGGTGACCCGACGGCCGTCCGCCTGCTCGGGCGCCATGAAGGGCACGGTGCCGACCTGGGCGCCGGTCTGGGGCATGCGGGTGCCGTCGTCGGCCTGGGCCACGCCGAAGTCGATGACCTTCGGCCCGGTGACCTCCAGCAGTACGTTGGCCGGCTTGAGATCACGGTGCAGCACGCCTGCGGCGTGGATGTCGGCGAGCGCCTCCGCGATGCCCGCGGCCAGCCGGAACACCGCCGACGGCGGCAACGGGCCGCCCGCCCGTACGACGTCGGCGAGCGAGGGACCGGGAATGTAGACGGTGGCCATCCAGGGCCGCTCCGCCTCGGTGTCCGCGTCGACGATGGCCGGGGTGTACGGGCTGTCGACGCGGCGTACGGCGGCGACCTCCGCGGCGAACCGCCGCCGGAAATGCGGATCCTCGGCCAGATGCGGGCGCACCACCTTCACCGCCACCGGACGCCCGGTCTTCGACACCCCCAGGTACACCTGGCCCATCGCGCCACCGCCCAGGCGCCCGAGCAGCCGGAACGGCCCGATCCGGGTCGGGTCGGAGCGGGTCAGCGGCAGCATCACGTCGGGACCGTCATCGCCCGCCGGGGGCTGCCGTTCCTCGGGCTCCGGCCGTTCCGTCTCGAGCGCCTCGGCACCGCCCTGTGCCGCGTCGCCGCCGGTGACCAGCTCCGGCCGGGCGGTCCGCAGCAGGGCGTGCAACTCCGTCCACCGGTCACGCCACTGCTCGACATCGCCGCCGCAGGCCGTCACGAAGGCCTGGGTCACATCCCAGGTCGGCAGACGCTGCCCGGCCGCCGCCGCCGAGAGCACGGACGGCGAGTAGTGCGCGCTTCGCTGGAGCTCGCGGTAGGTGGGCGATCCCGGGGCGCGCAGCCGAAGCTCACGAAGGCCCGTGGCGAAGTCGTACAGGGGACCGTCCGGAACCGGCGCCTCTCGCCTGCCCATCGCCACCTCGATCACCGAGTGAGACCCGCCCGTGCCGGAGCCCTATTGAGGGCACGGCCCGGGCAGGCTATTTCGACTTGACCAGAGCGGTCAACCGCCGTGAGACAAGCCCCTCCCGATCCTCGCGGAGCCGACCTGGACGACGGCGTTCCCGCATGTCAACGAGCTGGCGCCTGTTTGTTTGATCGGCCTTTGATCGGCCCGATCGGCGATCTCTTGCGTGTGCCAGAGCCGCCGATGAGTCTGAGCACGCCGGCATCCCGGCCCCTCCCGCCGGCCCGCTGACGCGATGGCGTTCACGCGGACGGCCGCACCCCCGCGGGGGCGGGTGCGATGGGAGGGCTCCCCGACCAGGAAGGAGTCTCCGTGCCTCGTAGGCATCGATCGATCGGCGCGATGGTCGTCGCCGTGGCCACGCTGGCGGCGACGGCCCTCGGCCTCACCGGACCCGGCCGCGCCGCCGCCGCCCAGCCGCCACCGCCGCCGCCGACCCGATCTTCGGCGTGAACATGTCGTTCTACGGCCGCGATGACACGCTGCTGACCAGCCAGAGCACCCAGCGGCTGTTCAGCGGATGGGGCGTCCCGTTCGTCCGGGTGCCGCTGCGCGACCACTTCGGCGACAACGGCCCGCAACTGGCCGACGCCGACTGGCTCGCCGCGATGAACGCGGCCCGGCAGGTCGGCGGGAAACCGGTGCTGATCCTCCGTGGCCCCGGCGGCGGACGCAGCGCGAGCGACATCCTCAGCACCAACCGGCACCTGCTGGACCTGGTCCATCAGGTGTTCGGGGACGCCATGTCCTGGCGGCCACGTGCCGTCGCCCCCGCACGAGGAGATACGGCCTGGATCTTGACGTGATCACATCGCGCGGCTTCCATGGTCACGGCATGGCCGGACGCGGTTCGAAATATCGAACGCATGGCCGGCGCGTCCGCCATGCCGCTGTTCCCCGATTCTCGGGGGCCGAGTGAAGAGGAGTCCGATGGGACGCTGGAAACGATCGGTACGGCGAGCGCCGCTGGCGGCGCTCGCCCTCGCGGCGACACTGGTCACCGGCCTGGCCGTGCCCGCCACCGCGCAGACCGACCCACAGAAGATCACCGTCGACCCGGCGGCGCCGGGCCGTGTGTACGAGGGCGTCGGCGCCATCAGCGGTGGCGGCGGCACCTCACGTTTGATCGTCGACTATCCCGAACGCCAGCGCCGCCAGATCCTCGACTACCTGTTCAAGCCCGGCTACGGGGCCTCGCTCGACATCCTCAAGGTCGAGATCGGCAGCGACACCGACTCCAGCAACGGGGCGGAGCCGAGCCACGCGCGTGTTCCCGGCGAGGTGAACTGCGACCGCGGCTACGAGTGGTGGCTGATGAGCGAGGCGAAGAAGCGCAACCCCGCCATCAAGCTGTACGGCCTCGAGTGGGGCGCGCCCGGATGGTTCCACGGCGGTTTCTGGTCGCAGGACAACATCGCCTATGTGACCGACTGGCTCGGGTGCGCCCGGCGGCACCACCTGAGCATCGACTACCTCGGCGGCTGGAACGAGAAGGGCTGGGACAAGCAGTGGTACGTCGACCTGCGGGCCGCGCTGGACCGCACGGGATACGGCCACGTCAAGCTGGTCGCCGCCGATAACGCGGGCTGGCAGGTCGCCACCGACCTGAAGAACGACGCGGCCTTCAACGCGGCCGTCGACGCCGTCGGCATCCACTACCCGTGCAGCGCGGTGCACTGCTCGAGCTCAGCCGACGCCATCGGCCTCGGCAAGCCGATCTTCGCCAGCGAGTCCGGATGGAACGACTACCTGACCGGCGCGCCACGGCTCGCCTCTGAGATCAACCACGAGTACGTCGACGGGCGCATGACGGCGTTCATCAACTGGCCCGCCGCGTACGGCTGGTACCCGACCGTCCAGTACGCGGGCAGCGGCTTCCTGCGTGCCAACGAACCCTGGTCGGGCCACTACGAGCTCGGCCCGACACTGTGGACGGTCGCCCAGACCTCGCAGTTCGCACGGCCCGGCTGGCGCTACCTCGACTCGGCGAGCGGCTACCTCGACGGCGGCGGCACGTACGTGACGCTGCGCTCGCCCGCCGCGCGGCCCGACCTCACCACGGTCGTCGAGACCACCGCCGCGACCGGACCGCAGACCATCACCGTGAACCCGGCGAGGGGGCTGTCCCGGGGACGGCTGCACGTGTGGTCCACCGAGCTGTCCTCGGCCGATCCCGCGACGTGGCTCGCCCGAGGGGACGACCTGCGGACGGACGCCGACGGCTCGTACAAGATCACTCTGGAGCCCGGTCGCGTCTACACGCTGACGACCCTCGGCGGGGGCGGCAAGGGAGCCGCCGTCTCCCCGGCCGCGGCCGGCCTGTCGCTGCCCTTCACCGAGTCGTTCGACGGGTACCGGCGCGGCGCCACCGCCCGCTACTTCACCGACATGGAGGGCGCGTTCGAGGTGGCGAAGTGCGCCCCCGGATCGCACCGCGGGAAGTGCCTGCGCCAGGTCATCACCACCCAGCCGAACAAGTGGACCAAGGTGCCCGCGCCGCTCACCCTGGTCGGTGACGCCGCCTGGACCGACTACGAGACGGGGACGGACGTCCTGCTCGAGCAGGCCGGCTCCGCGGAGCTGCTCGGCCGGATCGTCGGCCAGCTCGACCCCCGGAAGAAGCCCAACCTCGTCCTGTGGAAGGGCTATCACCTGAAGGTCGCCGACACGGGCGCGTGGTCGCTGTACGTCGTCCAGAACGACGGGACCACGCGGACCCTGGCCGCCGGAACGGTCGACGCCCTCGGCACCGGGCGATGGCACCACCTGGCGCTGCGCTTCGAAGGCACGGCCGTGAGCGCGCTCGTCGACGGCCGGCAGGTCGCCGCCGTCACCGACGCGACGTTCGACCACGGCCAGTCGGGCCTGGCGCTCGACTCGTACGTGCCCGCGCAGTTCGACAGCTTCGCCGTCACGGCCCGCTGACGGCGACGGGCGGCAGGACCCGCGAGGGTCCTGCCGCCCGTTTCTCTTCCGCAGAGTCCCGGACCCTGCCGCCGCTCACCTCGTGAGGCGATGCCACCGGCGGGCGTGCCGGATCCCGACGAACGCCATCGTGAACCAGACGAAGGCGAACAGCGGGAAGACGAACCAGCCGTGCGTCGCGGTCGCGATCACGAACAGCGCGATGAGGAACACGCCGGCGGGCCGAACCGCGGATGCCGCCCCCGATGAGCCATCCGCCCGGCGTGCCGGGCCCACGGCGGGCCACCCCAGTGGGGTCCGCCCCAAGGGGGCCCGGCCCAGGGTGGTCCGCCCCGCCATGGCCCGCGCGGGCCGGGCAGGTCGGGCCCGGACAGGTGCGCGAGCGCGTCCGGGCTCACGGGCAGGTCCCGGGTGACCTCCCGCAGGTCGCCGACGGTCTTGGCCGACAGCGCGGCCGAGAGTCGCTCGTCGAGCTCCTCCCGGGTCAGCCGGCCCTGCGCGAAGTGCTCGTGCAGGGCCGACGCCACCTCGTCCCGCTCCGCGTCCCCGACCCGCAGGTCGTCGCGTGCCATCATCACCCTCCTCACTCGTTCGGCGGCCGGGTCACTCGTCCTCGGCGAGGAGGTGGTAGAGGCGGCGTCGGGTCTCGGCCAGGATCTCGTTGGCCTGGGCGACCTGGGCCTCCGATCCGGTACGGACGATCTGCATCACGGCCCCGCCGGCTCCGGCGGCGGTCTTGAACAGATCCCGTACGTCGTCGCGGACGTCGGAGGTCATCGCCTCCCACGGCGCGTTCACCTCGTCGGTGTGCTGCTCGACGTACGCGCGGCCGGCCTCGGTGAGGCGGAAGGTCTTGCGGCCGTCCCCCTCGGTGCCCTCGATCAGGCCTTCGTCGGTGAGCTGCTGCAGCGCCGGGTAGACCGCGCCGGGGCTCGGCCGCCACTCGCCGCCGCTGCGCTCCTCGATCGCCTGGATGAGCTGGTAGCCGTTGCGCGGCTCCTCGGCCAGCAGGGCCAGGATCGCGGCGCGGACGTCGCCGCGCCGGGCCTTCGACCGGCCTTCCGCCCAGGGCGGTGGACCGCCGAACGGGCCGAATCCGGGGGGACCCCAGCCCCACGGGCCACCACGCCTGCCACGGCCGCGGCCACCACGTCGGCCGCCGGCCCATGCCTGCCACGGAGCGTCGAATGTCGCGTTGTGCATGTTCGGTTCTCCCTTCTGAGAGCCATCTCAGATCGTTCGCGATACTCAAACGATATATCGGAAACGGTCGTTGTCAAGCGTCGGCCGGATACCTTGACGTCGAGATAAACGTGGTACCTTGATGTCGAGAGAAATTGTGGAGAAGTTAGGCGAGCCTCAGTGCGCAAGGAAGCGGGCGGCTGGGGGAGGATTCCTGACGTATCCACCAACAGAACCCCCGCGCACGCCATGCGAGCGGTAGCCGCGCTCGGGGAGCGCGTAGAGGAGGAGACGACTTGAACAGCTTCGGCAGCCGACAGACCCTGCGCGTCGGCGAGGCGTCCTATGAGATCTTCCGGCTGGATGCCGTCGAGGGTTCGGCGCGCCTCCCGTACAGCCTGAAGGTCCTGCTGGAGAACCTTCTGCGCACCGAGGACGGTGCCAACGTCACCGGCGACCACATCCGCGCGCTGGCCGCCTGGGACCCCAAGGCCCAGCCGAACCAGGAGATCCAGTTCACCCCGGCCCGGGTGATCATGCAGGACTTCACCGGCGTTCCCTGCGTGGTGGACCTCGCGACGATGCGGGAGGCCGTCCGCGACCTCGGCGGCGACCCGGCGAAGATCAACCCGCTGAACCCGGCCGAGATGGTCATCGACCACTCCGTCCAGGTCGACGTCTTCGGCCGCGAGGACGCCTTCGAGCGCAACGTCGAGTTCGAGTACGGCCGCAACAAGGAGCGCTACCAGTTCCTCAAGTGGGGCCAGAACGGCTTCGACAACTTCAAGGTCGTGCCCCCGGGCACCGGCATCGTGCACCAGGTCAACATCGAGCACCTGGCCCGCGTCGTCTTCGACACCGAAGGCGTCGCCTACCCCGACACCTGCGTCGGCACCGACTCCCACACCACGATGCAGAACGGCCTGGGCGTCCTCGGCTGGGGCGTCGGCGGCATCGAGGCCGAGGCCGCCATGCTCGGCCAGCCGATCTCGATGCTCATCCCGCGCGTCGTCGGGTTCAAGCTGAGGGGCGAGCTCCCGGCGGGCACCACGGCCACCGACCTGGTGCTCACCATCACCGAGATGCTGCGCAAGCACGGCGTGGTCGGCAAGTTCGTCGAGTTCTACGGCGAGGGTGTCGCCGCGGTGCCGCTGGCCAACCGCGCCACCATCGGCAACATGAGCCCCGAGTTCGGCTCCACCTGCGCGATCTTCCCGATCGACGACGAGACCGTGAGCTACCTGCGGCTCACCGGCCGCCCGGCCGAGCAGGTCGCCCTGGTCGAGGCGTACGCCAAGGAGCAGGGACTCTGGCACGACCCGTCCCGCGAGGCGGAGTACTCCGAGTACCTCGAGCTGGACCTGTCCACCGTCGTCCCGTCGATCGCGGGCCCGAAGCGCCCGCAGGACCGCATCGCGCTGGCGGAGGCCAAGTCCGCGTGGCGGCACGACGTGCGCAACTACGTCACCGAGACCGACGGCGTCGACGAGGCCGTGGACGAGAGCTTCCCGGCCTCCGACGCGCCGGCCAGCAACTTCCGCGCGAACGGCAGCCGCCCGCACAACCCGACCAAGGTCACCACGGCGGACGGCGCCGAGTTCGAGCTCGACCACGGCGCGGTCGTGATCGCCGCGATCACCTCCTGCACCAACACCTCGAACCCGTCGGTCATGATCGGCGCGGCATTGCTCGCCAAGAAGGCGGTCGAGAAGGGCCTCGCCCGGAAGCCGTGGGTGAAGACCTCGCTCGCCCCGGGTTCCAAGGTCGTCATGGACTACTACGACCGCGCGGGCCTCACGCCGTACCTCGAGAAGCTCGGCTTCAACCTCGTCGGCTACGGCTGCACGACCTGCATCGGCAACTCCGGCCCGCTGCCGGAGGAGATCAGCCAGGCGGTCAACGACAACGACCTGGCCGTTACCTCGGTGCTGTCCGGCAACCGTAACTTCGAGGGCCGGATCAACCCCGACGTCAAGATGAACTACCTGGCCTCGCCGCCGCTCGTCGTCGCGTACGCCCTCGCCGGCTCCATGGACGTCGACATCGTGAACGGCCCGATCGGCACGGGCTCCGACGGGCAGCCGGTGTACCTCAAGGACATCTGGCCGTCGCCGCAGGAGGTCGAGGAGGTCGTCGAGTCGGCCATCGCGCAGGAGATGTTCAGCCGCGACTACGCCGACGTCTTCGCTGGCGAGCAGCGCTGGCAGGCCCTCCCCGTGCCGACCGGCAACACCTTCGAGTGGGACGCCGACTCCACGTACGTCCGCAAGGCCCCGTACTTCGACGGCATGACGGACAAGCCGGAGCCGGTGGAGGACATCCACGGCGCCAAGGTCCTCGCGCTCCTCGGCGACTCGGTCACCACCGACCACATCTCGCCGGCCGGCGCGATCAAGGCGGACAGCCCGGCGGGGAAGTACCTCACCGAGCACGGCGTCGAGCGACGGGACTTCAACTCCTACGGGTCCCGGCGCGGCAACCACGAGGTGATGATCCGCGGCACGTTCGCGAACATCCGGCTGCGCAACCTCCTCGCCCCCGGCACCGAGGGCGGCGTCACCGTCAAGGACGGTGAGCAGATGTTCATCTACGACGCCGCGCAGGCGTACGCCGTGGAGGGCACGCCGCTGATCGTGCTGGGCGGCAAGGAGTACGGCTCCGGCTCCTCGCGCGACTGGGCGGCCAAGGGCACCCGCCTCCTCGGCGTCCGCGCCGTCATCGCCGAGTCGTTCGAGCGCATCCACCGCTCGAACCTCATCGGCATGGGCGTCCTGCCGCTGCAGTTCAAGGACGGCGAGTCGGCCTCCTCACTCGGCCTGACCGGCCAGGAGACCTTCGACATCGTCGGCGTCGAGGCCCTGAACGGCGGCGACACCCCGCGCGAGGTCACGGTGCGGGCGGGCGACAAGGAGTTCCAGGCGATCGTCCGCATCGACACGCCGGGCGAGGCGGACTACTACCGCCACGGCGGCATCATGCAGTACGTCCTCCGCTCCCTCCTGAAGAAGTGAGCCACTGAACGACCGGGCCGCCTCCCAGCCGGGGAGGCGGCCCGTCTCATATCTCCAGGAGCCTCCGGACGATCGCGCAGATGCGCTCCATGGTGAGGGCGTCGGCCTCGCCGATGCGGCGTCTCAACCGATCGGTTGAAGCGCTGCGCATCTGTTCGACCAGCGCCCAGCTCGTCTGCCGGAGTCCGGTGTCGGTTCCGACTTCGACGTGGGTTCGCCACCCACGCTTGGTGGTCGTGGTCGGCACCGTGAAGACGAGGCCTGACCCCGCTCGGGTGAAACCATTGGCGCTCACGATGATGCCGGGCCGGAGGAAGCCCTGCTCGTGCCCGATCGGCTCCCCGAAGTCGGTCAGCCAGATCTCTCCTCGTCGCGGTGTGTTCACCATGTGGAGTAGTCGGTGTCGTCGAGATTCGCGAGTCCGTCGCCAGCGGCCTTGTCGAAGACGGCCGTCTCCGCTTGGTAGTCGGCCCACGCCTCGGGGTCCGCTCTGGTCGCGGCGACTTGTCGGGTGAGGTCTTCAAAGAACCTCTTGCGCTCGTAGTCGCGAATCGCTTCGTCGATGACAGCGGACATCGGCCTGCCGGCTTCTCGCGCCAGCTCGGCGATGCGGTCGCGCGTGTCGGTGCTGACTCTCACGGTCACCGTCCCCATGCTCGTAGTGTACGGATGTGTCGACACAGTCTGTAGACGACCGCGCCGGGCTGGGCGTCGACCGCGCCCATGACGACGCCGACCGGGCCGCTGGCCGCCGGGTCTCCTGCCCGACGCTGGTGCTGTGGGCGACCAAGGACGACATGGAGGAGCTGTACGGCGACCCGTTGGCCGTCTGGCGTCCGTGGACGACCGACCTGCGTGGCGGCGGACTCGACTGCGGCCACCACATGGCGGAGGAGGTGCCGGACGAGCTCGCCGACCAGATCGGCTCCTTCCTCCTCGAGGTCCTGCCCTGACCAGGCATCTCCGAGGTCCTGCCCGGACCGGGCCGGGCGGGCGATATCGTCCGATCGTGACGAGCCGACCGACCGCCGCCGATCTGGAGGCCGCACGCGACCGGACCATCCCCGACGTCGTGCCGCCACCCGGCGGGGTGCTGTTCTGCGGGATCAATCCGGGGCTCTATTCGGCCGCGACCGGATGGCACTTCGCGCGGCCCGGCAACCGGTTCTGGCCCGCGCTGCACCGCTCCGGCTTCACCGACCGGCTGCTGCGTCCCAGCGAGCAGCACCTGCTGCCGTCGTACGGCGCCGGGATCACCAACCTGGCGGCCCGTGCCACGGCGCAGGCGGCCGAGCTGACCGCCGAGGAACTGCGGGAGGGCGGTGCGCTGCTGGAGAAGTTCGTCGCCGGGCACCGGCCCGGGGTCGTCGCGGTGCTCGGCGTGACCGCGTTCCGTACGGCGTTCGGGAGCCCGAAGGTGAAGATCGGTCCCCAGGAGGAGCGGCTGGCCGGAGCGGCGCTGTGGATCCTGCCGAACCCGTCTGGCCTCAACGCCCACTACACGCTGCCGGCCCTGGCCGAGGAATTCCGCCGCCTGAAGAAGTGACGCCGAGCGCTCACGGCGTGCCGTCGTGGAGGATCTCGCGGTCCCACTCCTCGCGGTGCTGGGTGTGCAGCCGCCAGTAGTGCTCGGCGATGTCGTCCGGGTCGAAGGCCGTCCCGGGGGCGACCGGGCCGGCCACGGTGACGCTCGCCACGTGGACGCCCGCGGGCCCGTACTCCTGGTGAAGCAGTTCCACCAGCGTGCGCACCCCCGCCTTGCCGAGGGAGAGGCTGACGTACTCCCGCTTGGGCTCCGGCATGCCCCCGGTGACGAGGAACGATCCGCCACCGCGCGCCGCCATTCCGGGGGCGACGTGGGTGGCCGCCGTAAGTGCGCCGACGACGTTGACCGCCCAGGCGTCCAGGTGCCCGCGTACGGACAGCTCGCCGGGGCGGTCGGCACGGATGATCGCGGCGTTGTAGACGACCACGTCCGGGGGACCGAGCTCGGCGGCGGCCTTGTCGAGTGCCGCGCGCAGCGCCGTCTCGTCGGTCGCGTCGGCCGTGAGGGAGACGGCCCGTACACCCGAGGCGGCGACCGCCTCCAGGGTCACGGCGGTCCGGGCGATCAACGCGACCGGCAGCCCTTCACGCGCGAAGCGACCCGCGACCGCGCGGCCGATGCCCGGACCCGCACCGACGACCACTGCACCCGGCATCACTGCCTCCATTTCGGGGATCACTGGATAATCGGGACGGTAAGCCGTCACATCGATGTGAAGGTCAAGCCGGGACGGGGGCAGGGGTGCGAATCGGCGTTCTGGCGCAGCGGACCGGAGTGAGCCGGCGGTTGCTGCGGTACTACGAGGAGCAGGGCCTCCTCCGGCCGGTACGGCTCGCCAACGGCTACCGCGAGTACGGTGAGGCGGACGTCGAGGCCGTACGTCACATCCGGATCCTGCTCGCCGCGGGGCTGCCCACCGCGGTCATCGCCCGGCTGCTGCACTGCGTGCGCGAGGAGGGCGAGCGTCTCGTACCGTCGGGGTGCCCCGGAATGATCGGCGACCTGCGGCGCGAACGCGGTCGCATCGCTGAATCGATCACGCGGCTCGAGACGTCGCAGCGGGCGATCGACGCCATGCTCACCGACGCACTCCACCGGCAGGGATCCGATGACGCTGAGCGCGGTCATGCGACGAGCTCAGGCTGAGGCCCCAGCAGGACCAGGACGCCGAGCCCGTCGGACAGGCCCTCCCAGACCTCGCGGTATCCGGCTACCAGGCGATGGCGGGCGGCAGGAGCGAGGTCGGTGCGGCCGGCCAGTCGGCCGGCTTGCCCAGCGGCACGAGCTCGGCCATCTGCTCGCGGTACCACGGCGAGGCCGCCGGGTCGTCCACGAGGTCCACGCAGGACTCCCAGTCACGCCAGCCGGCCGCCGCGGTCTCCTCCGGGTGGGGGCGGACGTCGCCGACGGCGACGGCGCGGACCACGGGGCAGAGCTCGTTCTCCACGATGCCGTCGGCGGCGGTCGCGCGGTAGCGGAACTCCGGGAGGATGAGCGTCATGCTCTCGATCTCCAGACCGAGCTCCAGGCGCACCCGGCGGCGGACGGCGTCGCGGAGGCCTTCGCCGGGGCCGGGATGGCCACAGCAACTGTTCGTCCACACCGACGGGAACGTTCGCTTGGCGTGTGCTCGTTGGGTGATCAGGATGCGCCCCGCCGCGTCCGCGAGATAACACGAGAACGCCAGGTGCAACGGCGTGGACCCGTGGTGACTCGACGCCTTCGGGGCCGTGCCGATGGCATGGCCGTCGGCGCCCAGCAGCACGATTCGTTCGTCATCCATCACTGTCTTTATATCCGATCGCTACGCTGCGCCACGTGAACTCGGCCGAGGGGCCCAGCGTCCTCTTGGTTGAGCGGGCACTAAAATCAGCATCCGCAGAAAATACGAGGAGATGACCCGAGTGACCCTTCTTGAGTCGATTCGAGGGCCCGAGGACCTCAAGCGCCTGGCTCCGGAGCAGCTTCCGCAGCTCGCCGGCGAGATACGAGATCTCCTCGTCACCGCGGTGTCGACGTCGAAGAACGGCGGTCACCTCGGCCCGAACCTCGGCGTGGTCGAACTCACCATCGCCCTGCACCGCGTCTTCGACTCGCCGCACGACCGCGTCCTCTTCGACACGGGGCACCAGGCGTACGTGCACAAACTACTGACGGGCCGGCAGGACTTCGGCACGCTGCGGCAGGCGGGCGGCCTGTCCGGCTACCCGTGCCAGTCGGAGTCCGAGCACGATGTGATCGAGAACTCCCACGCCTCCACCGCGCTGTCGTACGCCGACGGGCTGGCCAAGGCGTACCAGCTGCGAGGGGAGGGCGACCGGTACGTCGTGGCGTTCATCGGCGACGGCGCGCTCACCGGCGGCATGGCCTGGGAGGCGCTGAACAACATCGCGGCGGGCCGGGACCGCAGGGTCGTCATCGTCGTGAACGACAACGGCCGGTCGTACTCCCCGACGATCGGCGGGCTGGCCAGCCACCTCGCGGACCTGCGGATGACGCGGGGGTACGAGCACGCCCTCGACCTGATCAAGCGCACGGTGCCGCGCACGCCGGTAGTGGGGCCGATGGCGTACGAGGCGCTGCACGGCATCAAGAAGGGCATCAAGGACATCCTGCAGCCGCAGGCGATGTTCGAGGACCTGGGCCTGAAGTATCTCGGGCCGATCGACGGCCACGACGAGGAGGCCGTGGAGCACGCGCTGCGCAAGGCGAAGGACTTCGGCGAGCCGGTGATCGTGCACTGCATGACGCGGAAGGGCTTCGGCTACGCGCCCGCCGAGAACGACGAGGAGGAGGCCTTCCACGCCCCCGGCCTGTTCGACGCGGCCACCGGGCGGAAGCTGGCCAAGAGCTCGCGGACCTGGACCAAGGCGTTCAGCGAGGAGCTGGTGACGCTGGGCGCCGAGCGCCCGGACGTGGTGGCCATCACCGCGGCGATGCTGCACCCGACCGGGCTGGCGGCGTTCGCCGAGGCCTACCCGGACCGCACGTACGACGTCGGGATCGCCGAGCAGCACGCGGTGACCTCGGCGGCGGGCCTGGCCTTCGGCGGCATGCACCCGGTCGTCGCCGTGTACGCCACGTTCCTCAACCGCGCGTTCGACCAGTTGCTCATGGACGTCGCCCTGCACAAGCTTCCGGTCACCGTCGTCCTCGACCGGGCCGGGGTCACGGGTGACGACGGGCCGAGCCACAACGGCATGTGGGACATGTCGATCCTGCAGGTCGTCCCCGGGCTGCGGGTCGCCGCTCCCCGGGACGAGACCCGGCTGACGGAGCTGCTGCGCGAGGCGGTGGACGTGGGCGACGGCCCGACGGTGGTCCGGTTCCCGAAGGGGCCGGTCGGCGAGGACGTCGCGCCCGTCGACCGGGTCGGCGGGATGGACGTCCTCGTCCGCTCGGGCGAGAAGCAGGACGTGCTCATCGTCGCGGCGGGCCCGATGGCGGGCGTCGCGGTCGAGGCGGCCCGGCTCATCGACGCACACGGCATCGGCGTCACGGTCGTGGACCCGCGCTGGGTGAAGCCGCTGGACCCTGAGCTGCCCGGCCTCGCGGCCGCGCACCGGCTCGTCGCGGTCGTCGAGGACAACAGCCGGGTCGGCGGTGTGGGCGACGCGGTGGCGCGAGCGCTGCGCGACGCCGACGTCGACGTGCCGGTCCGGACGTTCGGCATCCCGGACCGCTTCCTGGACCACGCCAAGCGCGCGAAGATCCTCACCGACATCGGGCTGACGCCGCAGGGCCTGGCCAGGGACATCACGGCGGCCACCGCGCGCGACGACGTGCTTGAACCCACCGAGTCCTGAAATCTAACAATCCGTTAGTTTTGCCATCACCGGGTAGAGGAGGCCATACGTCGTAGAGGGAGTCAGATGAGTGTCTTCCGTACTAAAACGGTTGAGCGATCCATTCAGGACACGGACGAGCCTGGTCACCGACTACGGCGGGACCTGAGTGCACTCGATCTGACGATCTTCGGCGTCGGGGTCATCATCGGCACGGGCATCTTCGTGCTCACCGGCGAGGTCGCCAAGGAGAAGTCCGGACCCGCGGTCGCGCTGTCCTTCGTGGCCGCGGGCATCGCCTGCGCGCTCGCCGCGCTGTGCTACGCGGAGTTCGCCTCCACCGTGCCGGTGGCCGGCTCCGCGTACACCTTCTCCTTCGCCACGCTCGGCGAACTGCCCGCGTGGATCATCGGCTGGGACCTCGTGCTGGAGCTGGCGCTCGCGGCGGCGACCGTCTCGGTGGGCTGGTCCGGCTATGCCAAGAGCCTGCTCGGCGACCTCGGCTGGGACCTGCCCTCCTCCGTGGCCGGAGAACATGCCACCTTCAACATCCCGGCGGCCCTGATCGTCCTGATCGTCACGGGTGTGCTCGTCCTCGGGATCAAGGTCTCCTCGCGGGTCAACGCGGTCATCGTGACGATCAAGATCGCGATCGTGCTGTTCGTGATCTTCGCGGGACTGTTCTTCATCAAGGGCTCGAACTACCACCCGTTCGTCCCGAAGTCGGTCCCGACGCCCTCGGTGCACGGCGGCCAGGAGCCGCTGGTCCAGGTGCTGTTCGGCTACACGCCCTCCACGTACGGGTGGGCGGGGGTCTTCGCGGGCGCCGCGATCGTCTTCTTCGCCTTCATCGGCTTCGACATCGTCGCGACCGCCGCCGAGGAGACCAAGAAGCCGCAGCGCGACCTGCCCGTCGGGATCATCGCCTCGCTCGCCATCTGCACCACCCTGTACGTCGCGGTCTCCCTCGTCGTCGTCGGCATGGAGAACTACCGGCAGCTGAGCGTGGAGGCCCCGCTCGCCGAAGCGTTCAAGGCGGTCGGGCACTCCGGGTTCGCCACGGTCATCGACATCGGGGCGCTCGCCGGCCTGACCACGGTCGTGCTCATCCTCGTGCTCGGCCAGAGCCGGGTGTTCTTCGCGATGAGCCGTGACAGGCTGCTGCCGCAGTGGCTGGCCGAGGTCCACCCGCGGTTCGGCACGCCGGCCCGGATGACCGTCATCATCGGCGTCCTCGTCGCGATCATCGCCGGTCTGATCCCGCTGTCGGCCCTGGCCGACCTGGTCAACATCGGCACGCTGTTCGCCTTCGTGGTCGTCTCGATCGGCGTGATGATCCTGCGCCGGACCCGGCCCGACCTGCCGCGGTCGTTCCGCGTCCCGTGGTCGCCGGTCGTGCCGATCCTGTCCGTCCTGGCCTGCGTGTACCTCATGCTGAACCTGCCGGTCGAGACGTGGATCAGGTTCGTGGTCTGGATGCTCATCGGCTTCGTCATCTACTTCGGGTACGGCCACCGCCACAGTCGGGCGGGTGAACCGTCGGTTAAACCGACGGTCGAATCCCGGTGATGTGGCCCGTCGGGTCCTGACGTCCGGGCGTCTCTGTGCGCACAATGGCGACGTGGCGGACACACATCCGCTCCGCGTCGCGATCATCGGGTCCGGCAGGCGGGCATCTACGCCGCCGAGGCACTGGTGAAGCAGGCGGACGGGAACGTACAGGCCGACGTCTTCGACCGGCTGCCGACGCCGTACGGCCTCGTACGGTACGGCGTAGCCCCGGACCACACATCGATCAAATCCATCGCGGGCTACCTGCAGCGGGTGCTGGAGCATCCGGGAGTGCGGTTCCTCGGCGGCGTGGAGCTCGGCGGCGACATCACGCGCGACGACCTGCTCGACTGCTACGACGCGGTGATCTACGCGACCGGCGCCATGGTCGACCGGCACCTCGGCGTGCCGGGGGAGGACCTGCCCGGCAGTGTCGCCGCCACCGACTTCGTCAACTGGTACTGCGGCCATCCCGACGCGTTCGACCTCGACGTCGACCTGTCCGCCGACGAGGTCGCGGTGATCGGGGTCGGCAACGTCGCCGTCGACGTCGCGCGGATCCTCGCCAAGACCGCCGACGAGCTGCGCGCCACCGACGTGCCGGAGCCGGTGCTCGACCTGCTCGGCGGCAGCGCCGTACGCCACATCCACATGATCGGCAGGCGGGGGCCCGCGCAGGCCAAGTTCACCACCAAGGAGCTGCGCGAGCTCGGCCGGCTGCCGCACACCGAGGTGCACATCCGCGCCGAGGACATGGAGCTCGACCCGGCGAGCGCCGCGCTGGCCGAGTCCGACCGGCACGTGCGCGCCAACGTCGCGGTCATGAACGAGTGGACCGGGCGGCCGGTCGAGGGCCGCCCGCGCCGGCTCGACCTGCGCTTCTGGCTGCGGCCCGTGGAGATCCTCGGCACCGAGCGGGTCGAGGGCCTGCGCCTGGAGCACACGACGCTGAACGACGAGGGCCGGGTCGTCGGCACCGGCGCGTACGAGACCCTGCCGGTCGGGATGGTGCTGCGCTCGGTCGGATACCAGAGCGTGCCCCTGCCCGGCGTGCCCTTCGACCCACGGGCGTACGTCGTGCCGAACGACGCCGGGCGGGTGCTCGGCGAGGACGGCCGGCCGCGGCCGGGGGAGTACGTCGCCGGCTGGCTCAAGCGGGGCCCGACCGGCGTCATCGGCACGAACAAGGCCGACGCCGCCGAGACCGTCCGCGCACTGCTCGCCGACCTGGACGGCCGGGCCCGCGAGCACCCGTCCATCGAGGCACTGCTGGAGGCGCGGAACGTCCGCGCCGTGACGTACGACGACTGGCTCGGCATCGACGCCGAGGAGATCGAGCTCGCCCGGGCCCTCTCCCGTGGCGAACGGGTCAAGCTCGCCGGCTGGGACGCCCTCCGCCGCGCCTGCCGCCCACGCACCTCCTGACTCCGTCGCACCTGTCGCCCGCGCACCTCCTGACCGCACGGCGCCTGTCGCCCGCGCACCTCCTGGCTCCGCCCCGCCTGCCGTCCGCGTACGCCTGACTCCGCCGCGTACCGGGACTTCGAGCGCATCGGGACTTCGGGCTCTCTCCGTACGGGACCGGAGTCTCATCTTGGCGCGCGAGGCGTTCGACGCTGAATGAAACCCCCGACATGTGTCTGAGACGTCCGTATGCTCTTCGACGGCTTCGGGGGGAGTGGCCGTACGGCCCTCGCCGTGTCCTGTTCCCCCTCGAAGGAGTCGTTCCATGCGCCAATCCCGCCGTCTCGCCGTCGCCGCGGCCGGGACCGCCGTCGCCGTCGGTGCGGTCGTCACCGGCATCGCCGTCTCGGATGGTTCGTCGTCGAAGGCCTCCAAGGTCGGCTACTCGGACAACGCCGCACGGCAGGCCACGCCCGTGACCGGGCAGGCGACGGACGGCACCGCCGCCGCCCGGTACAAGTGGGGCAAGCCGCTCCGGGTGGAGAACTTCAGCGGCAAGGCCGTCAACAAGAAGGACTGGGAGCTGTACGAGGACCCGGGCAAGGACAAGCCGGGCGGCGAGAAGACCAAGCGGCGCCCGTCGCAGGCCAAGGTCAAGAACGGCATCCTGACGATCACGGGCCTGGCCAACGGCTGGTCCGAGGGCATGGCCTGGCACAAGGGCATCCGGAAGTACGGCCGCTGGGAGACCCGCGTCCGCGCGGCCAAGGGCTGCGGCTGCTACCACCCCGTACTGCTGCTCTGGGGTGAGAGCAAGCCCGCCGAGGTCGACTACATGGAGGACATCCAGGACCCGAACCGTACGCACCCCAACTTCTTCCTGCACTACGGGAACGACCAGCAGCTGCAGCAGCAGGTCAAGGTCGACCTGACCAAGTGGCACACCTTCGCCGTGGAGGTCACCTCCACGCAGGTCAACGGCTACGTCGACGGAAAGCGGTGGTTCCACACCACCAAGAGCGCCGCGATCCCGCGCGGCACGCTCGCGCCGACGATCCAGCTGGACTGGTTCCCCGGCGACAGCCGCACCCACACCGGTGGCAACATGCAGGTCGACTGGATCAAGCTGTACAAGGCCTGACCAACAAGGCTCTGGGACGTCGACCGCCGGCGGTCACCGCGAACGGAACGCGGTGACCGCCGGCGGTCCCATTCCGGTGTCAGGACCCTGTACGGATGCAGGTGCCGCTGACCTCCTCGGGGGCCGGTCCGGTCGAGGTACGAACGCGGCGAGCTCCTGTGCGAGCGTCGAGTCTTTGCCGCTCACTCCGGCGCTTCCAGCGCGGCCAGTTCTGCAGCCGTCAGCTCGATGCCCGGCGCGGCGATGACCACGTTCATGACCTTGGCCCGCTCGCGATAGACGACCCATCGCGCGACGGCGACTTGGTCGACGATCGAAAGACCCCGGCCGTGCTCGGCTAACTGGCCGCCTTTGTCGGAGGCCGGAAGGGGCCGGTGATCGGGGTCGGTGACGGCGATGTGGGTCCACTGGTTGCAGGCGACGACGTCCAGGCGCAGCGGCCAGGCGCCATCCGGCCAGACCCGCAGCGCGGCGGTGGCGTTGACGGCGTTCGTCACCCCAACTCGCAATACCAGGCCGAAGCTACCGGCGTGCTGGTGTTCGAGCCGCTGACCGTTCCTGGTCTGCTACAGACCGAGGACTACGCCCGCGCCGTCATCCGTGACGGTACGTCGAAGCTCTCCGAGGAGCGGATCCAGGCTCGCATCGATCTCCGGATGCGCAGACAACAGGCGCTGTACGACGATCCGCCGCTGGAAGTCATCGCGGTCATCGATGAGTCAGTACTCCACCGGGTCGTCGGCGGACGGGAGGTCATGCGGGCACAGTTCGAACGCCTGCAGAAGGTCGCGCAGCTCCCGAATGTCACCGTCCAGCTCGTCCCGTTCGACGCAGGGGCGCATGCAGGCATGTCTGGATCGTTCAATAACGCTCCAAGATCTGTCCGACGCCTCGTGGAGAAAAAGCATCAGAAGCCAGAACGGCTCCTCGTGCGTCGAAGTCACAGTGTTGATCGAGCGTTCCAACAAGTAGGACCTGCTCTTCCTGCGTCGTCCCGTCAGGAGGGAATTTTCCCGGCTGAGGGCACGGTGCCGAGAAGGGCATGGCCACCCGTAGCGACGAGAGGCCGATCGCCGTCGTCCGAAGACCGATGATCCCCGGCGACAGGCGCACCCATATCGGCGACACCATGCAGGTCGACTGGATCAAGCTGTACAAGGCCTAATGCGGAGACGCGTTCGCCCTCACCAGCTGCGGAGTCCGCGGAGCTCCTGGATCAACCCGCTCAGCCAGGGGCTCTGCGGCCCGGGCAGCCGGTCAAGCGGTCCCCCGTCCGCGGCGGCGAGGATCCGCGCCGCGCACGACGTCAGCGTGTCGAACCACAGCCAGTCCGGCAGCTCGGCGTTCGGCTCGTAGGCCGGCGTAACGCCGAGCCGTTCCTCTTCGGCGGTCTCCCACGGGAACGGGTCTGTGCCCTCGGCGACTGGGCCGGACGTCGTGCCGACTGTGACCGCCGCCGGCTCGAGCCGTACCTCCAGCCAGCGATTACAGTCGTCGATCCGCGTCGCCACCCGGGCCCCGCAGGAGTCACAGGCGAGGTTGGGACCGGCGCCTCCGTCCAGGGACCAGCATCCGGTGTGGCAACGCTCGATGATCAGCCGGGTGTTGCGGGTGTTCCCCGGGCGCCAGCACATAGGTGTTTCGCCCCGTGTTCGGCGCGGGCGGACGGAGACGTGCCGGCGTCCGGGAACGCGCGCCCCGGCACATCGTGCCGGGGCGCACGCCGGACGTCAGGAGTGGAAGCGCACGCCGTTGACCTTCTCGGCGATGCCGGTGCGGTCGAGGTACGGCGTGATGCCGCCCAGGTGGAACGGCCAGCCCGCGCCGAGGATCAGGCACAGGTCGATGTCCTCGGGCGCCGCGACGACGCCTTCGTCCAGCATGATCTTGATCTCTTCGGCGAGCGCGTCGAGCGCCCGGGCGAGGACCTGCTCCTCGGTGGACGGCGAGGCGCCGCCCTCGAACAGGGCGACGGCCTCCGGGTCGAGCGTGAAGTCGGGGCGGTAGACCCCGGGCTTGCCCGCCGCGACCAGCTTGGCCAGGCCCTCCGAGAGCGGGAACCGGTCCGGGAACGCCGCGTGCAGCGTCTCACCGACGTGCAGGGCGATGGCCGGGCCGACCAGGCCCATGAGCACGAACGGCGACATCGGCAGGCCGAGCGGGTTGGTGGAGCGCTCGACGACCTCGATCGGCGTGCCCTCCTCCACCGTCGTGAGGATCGCCGCCTGCAGCCGCAGCAGGATGCGGTTGACCACGAACGCGGGCGCGTCTTTGACCAGCACGCAGGACTTCTTCAGCGCCTTTCCGGTGGCGAACGCCGTGGCGAGGGCGGCGTCGTCGGTCCGCTCGCCCCGGACGATCTCCAGCAGCGGCAGCACCGCGACCGGGTTGAAGAAGTGGAACCCGACGACCCGCTCCGGGTGCTTCAGCTTGGCGGCCATCTCGCTCACCGACAGCGACGAGGTGTTGGTGGCCAGCACGCACTCCGGCGAGACGACCGCCTCGACCTCGGCGAAGACCTTCTGCTTGACGCCCATCTCCTCGAAGACGGCCTCGATCACGAAGTCGGCGTCGGCGAAGGCGTCCTTGGTCAGCGAGCCGGTGACCAGGCCCTTGAGCCGCGATGCCTCGTCCGCCGAGACGCGGCCCTTGCCGAGCAGCTTGTCGATCTCGGCGTGGACGTAGCCGACGCCCTTGTCGAGGCGCTCCTGGTCCAGGTCGGTGAGCACGACGGGGACGTTCAGCCGCCGGGCGAACAGCAGGGCCAGCTGCGAGGCCATCAGCCCGGCGCCGACCACACCGACCTTGGTCACCGGCCGGGCGAGGGCCTTGTCGGGCGCGCCGGCGGGCCGCTTGGCGCGCTTCTGCACCAGGTCGAAGGAGTACAGGCCGGACTTGAGCTCGGGGCTCATGATCAGGTCGGCCAGGGCGTCGTCCTCCGCGGCGAAGCCCTCGTCGCGGGTGCGGTCCTTGGCCGCCGCGACCAGGTCCAGCGCCCGCAGCGGCGCGGGGGCCGCGCCGTGCAGCTTGCCCTCGGCGAACCATCGCGCCTGCGCGACGGCGTCGTCCCAGGCCTTGCCGGTGTCGACCTCGGCGCGCGCGACCGCCACCTCGCCGGTCAGCACCCGGGCGGCCCAGCGCAGCGACTCCTCCAGGAAGTCCGCCGGCTCGAACATCGCGTCCGCGACGCCCAGCTCGAAGGCCTGCGGCCCGCGGAGCATCTTGTTCTGGTTGAGGGGGTTCTCGATGATGACCTTGAGGGCCTTCTCCGCGCCGATCAGCCGGGGCAGCAGGTACGTCCCGCCCCAGCCGGGGACCAGGCCGAGGAAGCACTCGGGCAGCGCGAGCGCGGGCACGCCGGAGGAGATCGTCCGGTACGTGCAGTGCAGCGCCACCTCGACGCCGCCGCCCATCGCCGCGCCGTTCACGAACGCGAAGGACGGCACGTTCAGCTCGCCGAGCCGCCGGAACACGTCGTGCCCGAGCCGCGCGACCAGCTTGGCCTGCTCGCGGTCGCCCAGCGCCGACACGCCCTTGAGGTCCGCGCCGACCGCGAAGATGAACGGTTTGCCGGTGACGCCGACCGCCGCGACGTCGTCACGCGCCGCCACCTGGTCGAGGGCGTCGTTCAGCGCCAGCAGGCCGTGCGGCCCGAAGGTGTTCGGCTTGGTGTGGTCGAACCCGTTGTCGAGCGTGATCAGCGCCATGGTGCCCGCGCCGTACGGCAACTCGACGTCGCGTACGCGCGCGTGCGTCACGACCTCGTCATGGTCGACATTGCCGGCGTCCAGCCGGGAACGCCACGTCTGCACCGTGCTCACTTGCCCCCCTCGAAGTTCGGGTTCTCCCAGAGCACGGTGCCGCCCATGCCCATCCCGACACACATGGTCGTCAGGCCGAAGCGAACGTCCGGCCGCTCGGCGAACTGGCGGGCCAGCTGCATCATCAGCCGCACGCCGGAGGACGCCAGGGGGTGGCCCAGCGCGATGGCGCCGCCCCAGGGGTTCACGCGCGGATCGTCGTCGGCGACCTTGAAGTGGTCGAGGAAGGCGATCACCTGCACCGCGAACGCCTCGTTGATCTCGATCAGGCCGATGTCGTCCATCGTGATCGCGTTGCGGGCCAGGAGCTTCTCGGTGGCCGGCACCGGGCCGACGCCCATGACCTCCGGCTCGACCCCCGCGAAGGCGTAGTCGACCAGCCGCATCCGGACCGGAAGGCCCAGCTCGGCGGCGACGTCCTCGGCGGCGACGATGCAGCCGGTGGCGCCGTCGTTGAGCCCGGCGGCGTTGCCCGCTGTGACGTGGCCGTGCGGCCGGAACGGCGTCTTCAGGCCGGCCAGCCCCTCCAGCGTCGTGCCTGGGCGCGGCGGCTCGTCCGCGGTCGCCAGGCCGTAGCCCTTCTCCTGCGAACGGATCGCCATCGGCACCAGGTCCGGCTGGATCTTCCCGGCCTCGTACGCGGCGGCCACCTTCTGCTGGCTGCGCAGGGCGTACGCGTCGGCGCGCTCACGGGTGATGTGCGGGAACCGGTCGTGAAGGTTCTCCGCCGTCGACCCCATCACCAGGGCGGAGGGGTCGACGAGCTTCTCGGCCAGGAACCGCGGGTTCGGGTCGACGCCCTCGCCCATCGGGTGCCGGCCCATGTGCTCGACGCCGCCGGCGATGGCGACGTCGTACGCGCCGAAGGCGATGCCGCCCGCCACGGTCGTCACGGCGGTCATCGCGCCGGCGCACATGCGGTCGATGGCGTACCCGGGGACGCTCTTCGGCAGCCCGGCCAGGACGGCGGCCGAGCGGCCGATCGTGAGGCCCTGGTCGCCGATCTGGGTGGTCGCGGCGATGGCGACCTCGTCGACCCGGTCCGCAGGCAGGGAGGGGTTGCGCCTCCGCAGCTCGCGGATCACCCGGACGATGAGATCATCAGCGCGGGTCTCGGCGTACAGCCCCTTGGGGCCCGCCTTGCCGAACGGCGTGCGAACGCCGTCGACGAAGACCACGTCACGTGCGGTACGGGGCACGGTCGGTTCTCCTTCTGACAGAGCCTGCGGAGCACTGCTGGGTACTCCTACCCATAGGTTACTCATCAGTAACGACTGACGGGTAACCCGGGGTCGCCCGTCGCGCGGGCCCGGCCTGTCCGTGTCCGCGGGCGTGCGCACCGGGCGGTCAGAACGCGACGGGCGCGTCCCAGTCGATGTGGTGCTCGAACAGCCACGCCATCTTCGCCATCGACTTGGGGCCGGCGGCGTTCCGCAGGATGAACGGGAGGGCCAGGTCTCGCAGGACGCGGCCGGTCAGGCCCTGCTTCTTGGTGTTGTTCATCCCCGAGCCCCAGGCCACCACCCGCTCCACACGCTCGCGACGGAGCCTCTCGTACGCGCCCAGCGCCCGCGGGATGTCCGGGGCGTCGCGCAGGCAGCGGGCGAGTGTGACGGCGTCCTCGGCGGCCTGGGAGGCGCCCTGGCCGGAGGAGGGGGAGACGGCGTGGGCCGCGTCGCCGATGACGACCATCCGGCCGGTGTGCCAGGTCGGCACGTTCGGCAGGTCGTACTGGTTGGTCAGCGGGAAGTCGCCGGACATCGACCGTACGATGCGCGCCCCCGGCGTCCGGTCCGTCGACAGCATGCCCACGAGCTCCTCGCGGAGGCGGTCGGTCGTCAGTGTGCGGAGCTCCTCGCGCGACCGTTCTTTGGCCCGGGGCGGGTTGGCGAACCACCAGATCTCACCGTCGGGGCTCACGGTGTACCCGAAGAAGCAGTTCTTCCCCCAGATCATGACGTAGTCGCCCGGCTCGGCGTCGATGCCCGTGTCGCGGGTGAAGCCGCCGGTGTTGCCGAGGCCGGTGTAGCGCGGGGCCGGATTGGCCGGGTCGATGAGGGAGCGGGTCGCCGAGTGCACGCCGTCGGCGCCGACCAGGAGGTCTCCTTCGGCGGTGCTCCCGTCGGCGAACCGCGCCACCACGCGCCCGCCGGCCGTCGTCGCGCCGACCAGGCGCTTGCCGTGCTCGATCGGGACTCCGCGCCGCTCGGCCTCCGCGTACAGGCCGCCGTACAGGTCCGCCCGCCGGATGGTGTGGGTGGCCGTGCCGTCGGTGAGCGTCGGCCCGAGGGGCATGACCCCGAGCTGCTTGCCGGTGCCGCTGAGGAAGCGCATGTGGCCGGAGGGGAAGCCGGCCGAGGTGACGACCTTGTCGGCGTCGACCGCCCGCAGCGCGTCCAGCCCGTTCACCGCCACGGTCAGGTAGACGCCGTGGGCGAGGCCGGAGCTGTGCTCGTACGCCTCGTAGATCATCGGGTCCAGTCCCGCCTTCTTCGCGGCGATGCCCGCCACCGCGCCGGCCACGCCGCCGCCCACGATCAGTACTCGCATCACGACACCTCTGTTCGCTCGGAGATAGGTCTTCTCTTGATGAGAGCATCTTGATATTAGAGTATCTTGTTAGTCAAGAGAGATTCGCTCCGGGAACGCGAAAGCCCCCGGCCGGGACGGCCGGGGGCGAGAGGTCGGGCTGGGCGGTCGGAGTCAGCCTTGGGCGGGCGCCGGTTGCCGCTGCGGCTTGGGAGCGGCCGGCTTGGCCGGGCGGAGGAACAGGATCATGACCGGTACGAGGTAGAGCACCCACATCACGGCCTGGACCACGGTCACCTGGGGCGTGAGGTTGAAGACGCCCTGCAGGGCGGTCTGCAGCCACTGACCGGCGGTGCCCATGCCCTGGAACCAGGTGTGCGGCTGGAACGCGTACGACGTGAGCCCCGGCAGGATCCCGGCCTCCTGGAGGTCGTGGAAGCCGTAGCCGAAGACGCCGGCGGCCACCACGATGAGCGCCGCGCCGGTGATGGTGAAGAAGCGCTTGAGGTTGAGCTTCAGCCCGCCGCGGTACAGCAGGTAGCCCAGCAGGGCGGCGGTGAGCAGGCCGAGCACGGCGCCGATGATCGGCTCGGTGGTGTTGTTGGCGGCGTTGATGTTGGTCCACAGGAAGAGGGCCGTCTCCAGGCCCTCCCGTCCGACCGCCAGGAGCGCCACGGCGAACAGCGCGCCGGTGCCGAGGGACAACGCGCCCTCGAGCTTGCCCTCGAGCTCGGCCTTCATGAACCGCGCGGCCCGGCGCATCCAGAAGACCATCCACGTCACGAGGCCGACCGCGATGAGCGAGAGGGTGCCGCCGAATGCCTCCTGCGTCTTGAACTGCATCTCGCCCGAGGCGAAGCTCAGCAGCACGCAGAACGCGACGCTGATCCCGATCGCGGTGCCGATGCCGGCCCAGACCGGAGCGAGTGCCCGTCGGTTGCCCGACTTCACCAGGTACGCGATGAGGATGCTGACGACCAGCGACGCTTCGAGCCCTTCGCGCAGGCCGATGAGGAAGTTGCCGAGCAGCAAGGGGACGCGCTCCTTTGAACCGGGGAGTCTTAGGCAAACCTAACCTAACCGAGTGTGCGGGAGGGGGTCGTCGAACGCAAGCCCGGATTGTCACTCAAAGCCCGATTACGGTGTCTAATGCGTCACGTCCCTGTAGTGGTTCCTCTGTTGCGATCAGGTCACGTGTGTCCAGCGGTACCAGTTAGGGCATAGCGTTTGACACGTGGAGTTTCGGGATGTCGTGACGCGCCGTCGCATGATCACTCTCGGTGCCGCCAGCGCCGCTCTTCTGCTCGCCGGAGACAGAGTCAAGGGGATCCCCGCGGCGAACCGGCATACCCTCGCCCGGGGCCGGGCCGTCATCCCGCCCGCGAACACCTCCCCGACGCCCACCCCCAAGCCTCCGACGCCGACGCCGTTGCCGCCGCTGCCGCGCCGCAAGGAGGCCATCCATCAGGTGCACGACGTCATCCCGACCGCACCGCCCAACGCGATCTCGCTCACCATCGACGACGGCCCGCACCCGGAGTGGACGCCGAAGATGCTCGACCTGCTGGCCGAGCACGAGGTGAAGGCGACGTTCTCGCTCATCGGCATCCAGGTGAAGCAGTTCCCGAAGCTGGCGCAGCAGATCGCCGCGGCGGGCCACCAGATCTGCAACCACACGATGAACCACCCGCTGGACATCGCCTCGTTGTCGTCCCGGAAGGTCGACAAGGAGATCACCGAGGCGCACGACCGCATCTGCGACGCCACCGGGGTCGTGCCGAAGTTCTTCCGCTCGCCGGGCGGGGCGTGGTCGCGCGCGGTGTTCGGCTCGGCGGCGCGGCACGGGATGCTGCCGATCGACTGGGACATCGACCCGCGCGACTGGGCCCGCCCGGGCACCCGCCGCATCAAGCGGAGCCTGCTGGAGGCCAAGGGCGGGGACATCCTCCTGTGCCACGACGGCGGAGGCGACCGCTCCGAGACGATCAAAGCCCTGGGCCAGGTCATCCCGAAGCTGAAGGCCCGCGGACTGTCCTTCGTCCTGCTCTGACCGCCCGCTCCGCCAGTGTCGTACGGCCTGACCGTGCCGTAGGTTCGGCCGCGCTGTGGGTCCGGCCGAGTTGTACGGGGCAGCCAAGGTAGCCGAAAAGGGGCAGCGGTCAGCGTCGTCGGTTGGGGGTCGCGTTGGTGCTGCCGGCGGGTGAGGGCGTCGGCTGAGACGCGGGCGTAGCGGGCGACGTTGGTGTGCCCGGAGAACGCGAGCAGGGTGAAGGTGTTCGCGCCGTCCTCGGCGGCACGCGTCAAGGCGCTGTGACGGAGCTGATGCAGCGTCCACGGCCCGCTGGGGCAGGTCGCGGTCGCCGCGATGAACAACTCGGCGGCGCGAGTAGGACAGGCGCGCCCGCCCGGTGCCGGGGTCTGGATCGGCGGTGGCGAGCTGGACGCGTGCCTTGCGGTCGGTGAGGAACAGCCGGCGCCGGGCAGCTCGCCCAGGGCGGTCTCGGCGACGAGGGTGGCGAGCCTCGGCGGCGTCCTGCGAGGGGATGAAGCCCGCACCGAACTGGGCGGTCTGCGGCGGGGTCTGCGTACGGGTGCAGGGCCCGGCCGGCGCACGGGTTGGGGGAAATCCCCCAGGCGAAGACGGAGGTCAGCCGCATTCCGGGCGGAGGACTGCGTGGATAGCTTCGAGACCTTGGTTCGAGACACCCTTCCCCCATCGAGGTGAGATCAATGCGCGTTTCGCCGCCGGTCGGCCGCCGTCCGCGGGGCGGTGGCTTCCTGGGCGTCGTGGTGGCCGGCGTCGCGATCGCGTGCGCCGGAGTGCCGTCCACCGCGTTCGCGGCCGGGCATGGCCCCGTCGGCGGACGGCACGGGCTGCCGGGCTACGTGCCGCTGTGGACGCTGCCGCCGAAGGTCGGGGGCACCGACTCCGCGGATCTGGGGCCGGCGCTGGCCGGTGCGCCGATCGCCGCCCGGGTGTACCTGGCCGGGCGCGACCCGCGTGGGCTCGCGGCCTACGCGGCGGCGGTCGCCGACCCACACGGCGCGCTGTTCCATCGCTACCTGACGCCCGCCGAGGTGCGGCGGCGGTTCGATCCAGCGCGCGGCCAGGTCGCGGCGGTACGGTCCTGGCTGGCCGCCGCCGGGCTGAGCGTCACCGCGGAGAACCCGCATTACCTGTCGGTGCGCGGGAGTGCGGCCGAGGCCGCGCGCGCGTTCGGCGTCGCCTGGCATGGCTACCGGGTCGGTGCGCTCACCGAGCAGGCGCCCCCGCCGGGGGCACGGCTCAGCGTCCCGGCGCGGGTCGCCGGGGCCGTGCTGACCATGGCGCCGACCGAGATCGGCCTGCCCGGCTCCGACGGCGAACCCGCGGCGGCCGGCACGCCCGCCGCGCCGGGCCGCGCCGAGACTGCTTCGGTCTCACCGGGCCGCGCCGGGACCGCTTCGGTCTCACCGGGCCGCGCAGGCACCGCCACCCCGGCCTCGCGCGCGGCCGGATCGGCACCGGCCGGGTCCGTTGCGGCCGCGGCGTTGCCCTGCTCGGAGTATTACGGGCAACGGCGGGCGACGAATCTGCCGCCCGCCTACGGCCGGACGGCGCCCTACGCGGGGTGCGGCTACACCCCGCAGCAACTCCGCGGCGCCTACGGGGTTCCGGCCGGCCTGACCGGCAAGGGCGTGCGAGTCGCCGTGGTCGGCCCCGGGCGCAACGCCGCGACTCCGGGTGATGTGGCGCGATTCGCGAGCGACCGCGGTGTGCCGCTGCGGCCCGGCCAGTTCACCGAGATCATCCCGCCCGGGCTGGACGCCTCGTGCGGCGGCCGGGAGTTCCCGTTCGCCGAGGACTACATGGCCATCGAGGCCGTGCACGGGATGGCGCCCGACGCGGACATCGTCTACCTCGGCGCGAAATGCGACGACGACGATCAGGCCCTGTCGATGCTCGACGAGCTCGGCACCGTCACCGACCGGCACCTGGCCGGGATCGTCAGCGGGCGGACGATCAGGCACTACGATCCCGACCCCTCGCCCGGGCTGATCGCCGCTTACGAGCAGATCTTCCAGCGGGGCGCGGCCGAGGGGATCGGCTTCTACAACGGCACCGCGGACCACGGTGACGGATCGAACTGCCAGATCACCGGGGAATGCCATCCCATCCCTTCCAAGCCCGCGATCAGCTACCCCGCCGGCGACCCGTGGGTGACGGCGGTGGGCGGCACCAGCCTGGCGATCGGGGCGCGCCGCCAGTACCTGTGGGAGACCGGCTGGGGTGACCACATCGCCGGGCTGACCCCGGACGGGAAGAGCTGGGCGCAGCCGCCGGGCGCGTTCGCCTTCGGCGGGGGTGGCGGCCCCAGCGACGTGCTCGGGCAGCCGTCCTACCAGCGCGAGACGGTGCCCGAGGCGCTCAGCCAGGCACACGGATCCGGCGTGCCGATGCGCGTCGTGCCCGATGTCGCGGCCGACGCCGGCAGCGGCACCGGCGTCCGCGCCGGCCTCACTGTGCCGCCGGGCCAGGGACTGCCGCCCGGCTACCGGGAGATCGCCGTCGGCGGGACCAGCGTCGCGACGCCGGAGTTCGTGGGCATGCAGGCCGACGCCCAGCAGGCCGCGGGCGAGCCGATCGGGTTCGCCAACCCGGTCATCTACGCGCGCTACGGCACCTCGGCCTACCACGACGTCACCGACCACCCGTTCGGCCAGGGCGTTCCCCTATTCGCCGCGGGACCGGTCGCCAACCAGATCCCGGGACTCCCCACCGAGCCCTACCTCGACACCTTCGGCCTCGACCAGAGCCTGGCCGCAACCCCCGGCTACGACGACGTGACCGGCGTCGGCACGCTCACCACCGGCTACTTCGACTCCTTTCGGCCATGTCACCAGCGCAGCATCGGGAGCGGGCGGACCGGGTGCCGCATTCCGTAGCCGAGCAGGCAGCGGGCAGGAAGCGCTGAGAGCCCAGATACGGGAGTTCGGCGACGACCGTTCGGATCGTGGTGCGGCCGATCCGGCCGCGGAGCAGTCCCCGGCCGACGTCGACCAGGTCCGCCCGGCGGAACGTGGCGGCCAACCGGTCGCCGGCCGGCCTGACCGAGTACGCCGCCGCGAACGACGTCCCGCGCTCGCGCATCGGCGAGGTGCCGACCACCGCTCAGGAGACTGGAGACCATGCGAGACCGACCAGCGGAAGCGACCCTGGAGCCTGCGGGCGACCCCTCGGGCGAGACCCCTGGCAAGCCCGCGGGTAAGGCCCTGGGCCGGCCGGGCGCACTGCGCGCCGTCCTCACCGCCCCCTTCACCCGCCGCGCCTGGGCCGAGACCGCGTACTGCCTCCTCGGTTTTCCGGTCGCGCTGGTCGGATTCGTTCTCGTGCTGACCCTCCTCACCTACGGCGTCGGGCTCACCGCCTCGCTGGTCGGTGCCGTCCTGGGACTGACCCTCACCGTCCTCGCCCTCGGCCTCTCCCGCGTCCTCGCGGCATTCCACCGGGCCCTGGCCGCAGGCCTGTTGGGGGAGCGGGTCACCGCGCCGGCGCGGCCCCGCCCCTCCGGCGGGTTCTTCGCCCGGCTGGACGCTCGGCTGCGGGACGAGGCGGGCTGGCGCGCGGCCGCGTACCTGCTGGTGAAGCTGCCGGTCGCGGTCTTCGAACTGTACGCGGCGGCCTGGTGGCTGATCGGAGGGTTCGATCTCATCACGCCGTTGCGCTGGGTGGTCTTCTATCAGCAGGTGGGCACCGCCGGCGGCTCGGTCATGCGGACGATCTCGCCGTTCCCGGGCGGCGCAGGGGCCCCGCACGCCGGCAGTTTCGCCGGCACCTTCCTCACCGCCGGCATCGGCGCGCTGACACTGCTCGCCGCCCCCTGGTTCACCCGCGGGGTGGTCGCGGTGGACCGCTGGCTGTTGCGTGCCCTGCTCGGGCCGGGCGAACTCGCCCAGCGGGTACGCGACTTGGAGGAGACCCGGGCGCTGGCCGTGGACGACTCGGCGGCGCTGCTGCGCAGGCTGGAGCGGGACCTCCACGACGGGGCGCAGGTCCGACTGGTCGCGTTGGCGATGAGCCTGGACATGGCCAAGGAGCGGCTCGGCCCCGCGGGCGGACCGGTGACCGACCCCGAGGGGGCGCGCGAGCTGGTCGAGACCGCCCACCGCAACGCCGGCGAGGTCCTCTCCGAACTCCGCGACCTCTCCCGCGGCATCCACCCCCCGGTGCTGGACGAGGGCCTGCCGGACGCGCTGGCCACCCTCGCCGCGCGCAGCTCCGTACCGGTCGAGCTCTCGGCGGACCTGCCGCAGGACGAGTCTCAGCGCCCGACGCCGGCCATCGAGACCATCGCCTACTTCTGCGCGGCCGAGCTGCTGACCAATGTGATCAAGCACAGCGGTGCCGGGCACGCGGTACTGCGCGCCGAGCAGCGGGACGAGCGGCTGCGGCTGTGGGTGACCGACGACGGCCGCGGCGGCGCCGCGCTCGGCGCGGGCACGGGTCTGCCGGGCCTCGCCCAGCGCGTCCGTACGGTCGACGGCAGCATTCGGATCAGCAGCCCTGCGGGCGGCCCGACCGCGGTGGAGATCGAACTCCCCCTGCACGCGTGAAACCCCGTCGGGAGCCGGACGCCGTGAGAGCATGCGGGCCATGCGCATCGTGATCGCCGAGGATGCCGCCGTACTGCGGGAGCTGCTCGCCCAGATGCTCACCGAGCGCGGGAACGAGGTCTGCGCCGCCGTCGCGGACGCCGACGCGCTGCGCTCCGCCGTCGCCGAGCACCGGCCCGACGTCACCGTCGTCGATATCCGGATGCCGCCCACCCACAGCGACGAAGGCCTGCGGGCCGCGATCGACATTCGCCGGGAGCACCCCGGCACCGGCGTGCTGCTCTTCTCCCAGTACATCGAGACCAGGTTCGCGACCCGGCTGCTGGCCGCGGGCTCCGCGGGCGTCGGCTATCTGCTCAAGGACCGGGTCGCCGACACCGCTGAGTTCACCGAGGCGCTGGCCCGGGTCGCCGCCGGCGGCACCGCCCTCGACCCCGAGGTGGTCACCCAGCTGGCGGGCGGCGGTCGGCGGACCGCGGAAATCGAGTCGCTCACCGCGCGCGAGCGCGAGGTGCTGGCGCTGATGGCGGAGGGCAGGTCCAACGCGGCCATCGCGCAGACCCTGGTGGTGTCCACGGGCACGGTGGAGAAGCATGTGGCGGCGATCTTCGGCAAGCTCGGCCTGCCCTCCTCGGAGGACGCCAACCGGCGGGTGCTGGCAGTACTGCGCTATCTGGAAGCGTGAAGGGGGCCGGCGAGCGGCGAGGTGCCCGGCCCTCTACGGCGGCCCCCTACGGCGGGCCGCCGTACGGCGGGGCCGCCGTCATCCCAGGGCGCGGGTGTACCAGACGTACGGCGGCGTGAGGTCGTCGACGGTGAATCCGAGCCGTTCCAGGAGCCGCCGGGACGGGACGTTGCCCTCATGCACCTCGGCGGTCACGTGGCGGCAGGCGGCGGATCCTTCGAGCCATCCCAGGAGGCCGCGGATCGCCTCGGTGCCGTACCCCCGCGACCGCCAGGGACCCCCGAGGCCATAGGCGATCTCGACCGCCCCGTCGGGGTCCGGCCCCTGCTTGAGACCGCACTCTCCGATCACCGCGCCCTCGTGGTGGATCAGCCAGGTGAGCGCGCAGAGGTCGGCGGCCGCCCGGTGGGCGACCATCGCGGTCGCGTCCGTCGGCCACCCGCCGGCCGCCTCGATCCCCGAGGAGTCGCCCCGGGCGAGCGCACGCGCGGGCCCGCGCTCCAGCCGCCGCAGCACGAGCCGCCGGGTGACGATCGGATCGGCACCGGGCGGGTGGTCAGGCCTCACGCTTGGCGGCCAGCCGGAGCAGCGCCTTGGCGAGGGGCGTCGCCGTCAGCTCCACCTGCCAGGAACGGGCCCCGAGCGCGGTGAGCACGACACCGATCGACTCGGCCGTCACCTCCTCCGGAGGATCCCAGGCGAGCCGCCGGACGGTGTCGGGCTGGATGAGGTTCTCCGTGGGGAGGGTGTGCTCGTCGGCCAGCGCGGCCACCACGGCCCGCAGCGCGCTCAGGCGCTCGGCGGCCGCCGGGTCGCGCTCCGCCCAGCGGTGGGCGGGCGGCGGTCCGTCTCCGGGGATGCTGTGCTCGGGCAGCGATACGTCCGGGAGGGTCCGTCCCCGCTGCACCGCCCGGAACCAGGCCGGAGCATGCCGCCGCGTGTTGCGCCCGCGGAACGACGCCAGCGCCGTCAGGTCGTCCGGGGTCCGCGGGAGCTCGAGCGCCGCCTCGACGATCGCGGAGTCGGGCAGCACCCGGCCGGGGGACAGGTCGCGGTCGCGGGCGATCCGGTCACGGGTCGTCCACAGCTCACGGACGACGGCTAGGCTGCGGCGGCTTCGCAGGCGATGGATGCCGGACGTGCGCCGCCAGGGGTCCTGCCGGGGCTCCTTCGGGGGCGTGGCCAGGATCGCGGCGAACTCCTCCTCGGCCCACCGCAGCTTGCCCGCCTCATCGAGCTGCCGGTACAGCGCGTCGCGCAGCTCCACCAGGAGCTCGACGTCGAGCGCGGCGTAGCGGAGCCAGTCGGCGGGCAGCGGGCGGCTGGACCAGTCGGCCGCCGAATGGCCCTTCTCCAGCGTGAAGCCGAGGACCGTCTCGACCATCGTGCCCAGGCCGACGCGGGGATAGCCGAGCAGCCGCCCCGCCAGCTCGGTGTCGAACAGGCGGCGGGGTACGAGCCCGAGCTCGGCCAGGCACGGCAGGTCCTGGCTGGCGGCGTGCAGCACCATCTCGGTGCCGGCGAGCGCCGCGTCCAGCGCGGACAGGTCGGCGCACGGCACCGGGTCGATCAGGAACGTTCCCGAGCCGTGGCGACGGAGCTGCACGAGGTAGGCCCGCTGGCCGTAGCGGTATCCGGACGCGCGCTCGGCGTCCACCGCGACGGGGCCCGTCCCGGCGGCCAGGCGTTCGACCGCGTCCTGGAGCGCCTCCGGTGTCTCGATGACCGGAGGGATGCCCTCCCGTGGTTCAAGTAGGGGTACGACTTCTGCTTCCGACACTTCCACGCGCCTACCGTATGTGCTCAAACTCCGGAACTCGGCAGTGAGGTCACTCCCGCGGGCGGCAAGCCCGCCGCCTGACATAGAACATCGCACCATGCACTGATATGCCCTGCAATATCCTCACTTGTCGGTGACCAAGAAGCACGGAGCTCCAACTCCGTCGTCGCCGGGTCCGCGTCCTTGTCACCGAAGCTCTCCGAAACCGCCCGGGTGATCGTGCCCGACGCGGCCTTGTACCCGGCCCGATGCGCGTCCAGCGCCTCGGTCAGCCAGCTCCACCCCACGGGTCCGATCAGCGGGTCGGCGGCGATCTCCGGCTCCAGCTCCGCCCGTACGTAGGCGACCAGCCGGAAGTCCCCGTCCCAGCCGCGCTGCCCCTCCGGGTCGTACAAGACGATCAGGCGGCCGACGGCGAGCTCCGTGTCGTCCTCCCGGTACACCGTCGCCATGATCGCCGCGGCGTAGGGCGCCAGCCGCTGCGGCGCGGGCATGTCCTCGAGCAGGAGCTCCGGCCGCGCCGGCTCGGCGTCGACCATGGCCCGCAGCGTCTCGACCACGCCTTGGAACGGTCCGGGCATCGGGTCATTCGGGGCCGTCATCGGGCGTACGGCCGATCCACCCGGCGCGCCTGGGAACGATTTGACTCACGCATGTGCACAGCGACCCTCAGGCCGCCTCGGAGTGGGCGATCACGGGGGGTTCCGGCGCGTCGCCGATCAGGATCGCCATGCCACAGTCCACACACGCCCACTCGGGGCAGTCCGCGCCGTGGCCGTCCGCGCACGGCGGCTGTTCGAAGCGGCGTTCGCCATCACAGGCGGAACAATGACGTGTGAGGGCCATCTCGGTGACCTCCCTCGATCCGGCAGGGGGAGCGTTCACACGTTCGCATGCGCCCCGGCGTGATTGCAGGACATCGCTCGGCGTGTCCTGAAGATTCTCATAACGGACGTAGGGCCATACCCCGCGGTCTGTCCGCCAGACGTCGTCGCGGCCTCATCGTACGGGACCACGAGACCCCTATGGGACCGATCCAACAGGCGGGGATGGGATCGCCGGGCGGCGCGCGAGATCAGGTGCCCGAGGGCGGCGGACGGGAGCGCGCGTCTTGCGGGGTGGTGCGCGGTGCGGTGCCCGTTCGTGGGACGATCCAGAGCGGGCCGCATGCCCCGCACCTTCCGCGAAAATCAGACAGGAGCGCACCGTCATGCCGCAAGACAGCGGGCCCCACGGGACCGGGCCGGAGCAGCGCGAGGAGAGCGCATTCCTGCTCGCCTGCCGTCGCCGGCCGGTGCCGCACACCCCCGTCTGGTTCATGCGCCAGGCGGGCCGCTCGCTGCCGGAGTACCGCGAGGCCCGGGTGGGCATCCCGATGCTCGAGGCGTGCGCCCGGCCTGACCTCGTCGTCGAGATCACGATGCAGCCCGTGCGCCGCTACGCGGTCGACGCCGCCATCTTCTTCAGCGACATCGTCGTCCCGCTCAAGGCGATCGGGATCGACCTCGACATCAAGCCCGGCGTGGGCCCCGTCATCGCCGACCCGATCCGCGACGCCGCGGCGGTCGACCGGCTGCGCCCGCTGGAGGCCGACGACGTGCCGTTCGTCACCGAGGCGATCGGCGCGCTGATCGGCGAGCTCGGCGGCACACCGCTGATCGGGTTCGCCGGCGGCCCGTTCACCCTCGCCTCGTACCTCATCGAGGGCGGCCCGTCCAAGACCCACGAGCGGACCAAGGCGATGATGTACGGCGAGCCCGAGCTGTTCGCCCGGCTGCTCGACCGGCTCGCCGACATCGCCGCGACGTACCTGAAGATCCAGGTCGAGGCGGGGGCGCGCGCCATCCAGCTGTTCGACTCGTGGGTGGGCGGCGTCGGCCCGGAGGACTACCGCACGTCCGTGCTGCCGCACAGCCGCAAGATCTTCACCGCTCTCGAGCCGTACGACGTGCCGCGCATCCACTTCGGCGTCGGGACCGGCGAACTCCTCGGCCTCATGGGGGAGGCCGGCGCCGACGTCGTCGGCGTCGACTGGCGGGTGCCGCTCGACGAGGCGGTGCTGCGCGTCGGACCCGGCAAGGCGTTGCAGGGCAACCTCGACCCGGCGATCCTGTTCGCCCCGTGGGACGTCATCGAGACGCGCGCCCGCGACGTGCTCGCCCGGGGCCGTACCGCCGAAGGACACGTCTTCAACCTCGGCCACGGCGTGCTGCCCACGACCGACCCCGACATGCTGGCCCGGCTCGTCGACTTCGTGCACGAGGAGTCGGCGGCCCGCTGACCGCGGCCGGAGACCCGGCACCTCGCGTCCGGAGGACGGCGAGGCGGACCAAGCGCCGGTGCGCCGCACCCACGTCCCGGAAGCCTCTGCGCGGCCGGAATCCTCGGCTGCAGAGCGCCAGGGTTCGGGCCTCCCCTGGCGGGTTCTTCCGGGCCGTGAGGGTTCAGGCGGCCTCCGGTCGATCGGCTTCGGACTTCGAAGGGCGTCTGCGGCGCCGGAGAACGTACAGCGGCAGGCCGATCAACGCGGCGACGGCCAGGAACGGCAGTGCCCAGCCGAGGACCAGCGCGAGTCCGCTCACGAACGCGGTGAACGCCCGCCAGCCCGTCGCGACCCCGCCGGTGAAGCCATGAGCCCGTCGCTTCACCGGCCGGCTGCCATCTATCCGCAGCGTCACGGTCGCGAACGCGGTCTGCCGCGCCAGGGACCGCTGGCGTGCCTGGAGCGACTCCAGGTCCGCCTCCCGCTGCGAGATCTCCTGTTCGACGCGGATGATCTCGCTCACGGTCGTCGCCTTGGCGAGCAGCGCGCGGAACGAGGCGAGCGTGGCCTTGGCCGAGGCGACCCGGCTGCCGACGTCCGCGACCTCCTGCGTGACGTCCTCGGCCTGCTGCTGCAGGGAGGTACGGGTGCCGATCTGCGCCGAGCCCAACCGGTCGAGGACCTCCGCGTACCTCGCCGACGGGACCTTGAACGTGATCGTCGATCCCGGCCGGGAGCCGGATGAGCTCTCGGCCTCTTCGCTGCCGACGTACCCGCCCGCGCCGGTGACGATCTGCTTCGCCCTCGCCGCCGCGGCGGCGACGTCCCGGGCCCGTACGGTGAGCGAGGCGGTGTAGATGATCGCCTGGGCGGGCTGCAGGCGGACCTGCTGGGCGGTCTTCGGCCCGCCGCCCGCGGCCGGTTTTCTCAGTGCCGCGGCGCCCTCCGCGTTCGACCCCGAGGCGCCGTTGGACGCGCTCGATCCGGCGCAGCCTCCGAGGAGCAGAACGGCGGCCAGCATGCAGAGTAAAGCCCTCATGTAAAGAGGACGTCGTGGCGCACGTCACCGTTGCCGGCCCGCGGTCGCGATCCCGTCACGATGCCGACGCGCCGCGATCACGAGACGCACCGCGACCCTGGATGCCGGTAGTACGGAACGTCTGCCATCGTTGGACCCATGACCGATGAGGCACCTCGCGCTCACGTCGCCGTCATCGGCGGGGGCGTCGCCGGGCTGACCGCAGCGTACGAGCTGGCCAAGAGCGGCGTCCGCGTCACCCTCCTGGAGGGCGGCGCCGACGTCGGAGGCAAGCTCAAGGTGAGCGAGATCGCCGGCGTTCCCGTGGACGAAGGGGCCGAGGCGATGCTGGCCCGGCGTCCGGAGGGCCTGGAACTCGTGCGCGAGCTCGGCCTGGGGGAACGGCTGACCTTCCCCGGCACCACCTCGTCGGCCATCTGGAGCCGTGGCGCCCTGCACGCCATGCCCGCCGGTCAGATCATGGGCGTGCCCGGCCGACCTGGTCGCTCTCGCCCGTTCCCAGGTGCTCTCGCCGGGTGGCCTGGCCAGGGTGCCCCTCGACCTGGTCCGCCCGGAGACGCCGCGAGGCGAGGACGTGTCGGTGGCCGAGTTCGTCGGGGCGCGTGTCGGCCGCGAGGTGGTGGACCGCCTGGTCGAGCCGCTGCTCGGCGGCGTGTACGCGGGGCGCGTCGACGAGCTGTCCTTCGAGGCCACGATGGGCGGCCTGGCCGCGGCCTCGCGGAGCCGCCGGTCCCTGATCGCCGCCGCCCGCGCGGTGGCCGGGGCGGCCCCGGCCGCTCCGGGACCGCTGTTCACCACGCTCGCCGACGGGATGGGCGCGCTGCCCGGTGCGCTGGCCGCGAAGGTCGCCGAGCTAGGCGGCGCCGTGCGCACCGAGGCGATGGTCCGCGAGCTGGCCCGTACGCCCGGCGGCTGGCGGCTCACCATCGGTCCCGCGCGCGACCCCGAGTCCCTCGAGGCCGACGCCGTGGTGCTCGCGGTGCCCGCCCGCCCCGCCGGACGCCTCCTGAAGGACGCGTCGCCGTCGGCCGCGGCCGAGCTCGGCCGCGTCGAGTACGCCAGCATGGCGGTCGTCACGCTCGCGTACGCGAGCACGGCGTTCCCCGAGCCGCCGCGCCGCAGCGGATACCTGGTGCCCGCCGTCGAGACGAAGGACGTCAAGGCCGTCACGTTCAGCAGCACCAAGTGGCCGCATTTGACCGACGGCACCCTCGTCGTGGCCCGCTGCTCCATCGGCCGGTACGGCGACGAACAGGCGCTCCAGCGTTCCGACGAGGAGCTGAAGGCGGCGGCCCTGACGGAGCTGGCCCGCACCAGCGGCGTCAACGAGCTGCCGATCGACACGCGGGTCACCCGGTGGGGCGGTGGCCTGCCGCAGTACACCGTCGGACATCTGGAGCGGGTCGCGC
This sequence comes from Actinoallomurus acanthiterrae, assembly GCF_054775715.1. Taxonomy (NCBI): domain Bacteria; kingdom Bacillati; phylum Actinomycetota; class Actinomycetes; order Streptosporangiales; family Thermomonosporaceae; genus Actinoallomurus; species Actinoallomurus acanthiterrae. The sequence continues at coordinate 3,618,295 of NZ_BAAHCO010000001.1, forward strand.
GGATCCGCGCGGCGGTCGCGACGCTGCCCGGCGTCGCGGTGTGCGGCGCCGTCTACGACGGCGTCGGCATTCCGGCGTGCGTCGGATCCGCCCGCCTCGCGGCGGCCCGGGTGCTCGAACACGTGAACGGTCGGGGAGAATCGGATCGAAGCGACGAGCCGGTCGGTGAGCGGGGCGGCCGGCCCGGGTGACCCCGGCATCCCCCGGAAAAGCGAAGAGGAGTGCGACCGTGAGTGCCGCAGAGACGGGCCGACCGAAGGCACGCGAGCTCAACGAGGTGATCCGGTACACCATGTGGTCGGTGTTCCGGGCCCGTGACCTGGCCGAGGCCGACCGCGCGGCGGTCGCCCGCGAGGTCGAGGAGCTGCTCGAGCAGGCGGCGGCCAAGGACATCACGACGCGCGGCCTGTACGACGTCGCCGGGCTGCGCGCCGACGCCGACTACATGTTCTGGTGGCACGCGCCGTCCTCGGACGACCTGCAGGAGATCTACCACCGCTTCCGGCGGACGGCGCTCGGCCGCGCCTCCGAGCCGGTGTGGTCGGCGATGGCCCTGCACCGCCCGGCGGAGTTCAACAAGAGCCACATCCCGGCATTCCTGGCCGAGGAGGAGGCGCGCGGCTACGTCTGCGTCTACCCGTTCGTCCGGTCCTACGAGTGGTATCTGCTGCCCGACGAGGAGCGCCGGGCGATGCTCGCCGAGCACGGGAAGATGGCGCGCGGCTTCCCCGATGTGCGGGCCAACACGGTCTCCTCGTTCGCGCTCGGCGACTACGAGTGGATGCTGGCGTTCGAGGCGGACGAGCTGCACCGCATCGTCGACCTCATGCGGCACCTGCGGGGGGCGGAGGCCCGGCGCCACACCCGCGAGGAGGTGCCGTTCTACACCGGTGCCCGCAAGCCGGTCTCGGAGCTCGTCGCCGCCCTGCCGTAACCCATTCGCCGGTCAAGGGCCGTCGATGACTTGCTCATCGGGCGGGTGGGTCGCCTTGCCGCGGCGGAGTATTCCACGCGTGATTCCACGCGTGACTCGATCGCGGCGTCGCAGAGGCAGACATGTGCGGCCGCCCGCCGACGCGCCCGGCATGATCGTCCGGCTGCTGCCGGGCGCGGCCGCCCGTCCGGTGTGCGTGGCCCTCGGTGGGGCGGCCGGTCTCGTGCTGGTCCTCGTCGTCGCCCTTACGCCGGACTCCCCGCCCCGGCGGCCGGGCCGGCGGTCGAGGTGGGCCGCCCGCGGCCGGCCACGGCCACCCCCAGTGCGACGCCGACCGCGCCTGCGTCCGGTGACGACCCCCGGGACGAGGCCGCGCTGGCGTACTACCGGGCGAAGGGCGGCGCGGTCGCCGCGCACGTCCGGCAGGTCATCTGGACCGCGCCGATCCTCCGCGTCTACACCGACCTGCCCGGCTCCGACGCGAACGCGCCGGTGGCCCTCGACCTGTGCCGGATCGCGGCGGCCTACCTCGAGAGCCGGGACAGGGCGCCGGTCGTCTTCATCCACGCCGGCCAGAGCGACGGGTATCCCGTCCTGGCCAACAAGATGGACTCCGGCGACGACTGCCGCCTGAGCAGCGTGCCGTAGACCTGGATCGACGTCCACGGCCAGGGAGCCTGGCCGGCCGATGAGCATCCCGTACGCCGGCCGTTCGGGCGCCGGGTCGCGCCTCGAACGGCGGCGGCCTACTCGGTCGGTTCGAGGTTCAGCGAGACGCTGTTTATACAGAATCGCTGATCGGTCGGGGTCGGATAGCCCTCACCCTCGAAGACGTGTCCCAGGTGCGAGTCGCACCGGGCGCAGCGGACCTCGGTCCGCACCATGCCGTGGGAGGCGTCGCGCAGCAGCGTGACCGCGTCGGACTCGGTCGGCTGGTAGAAGCTCGGCCAGCCGCAGTGCGAGTCGAACTTCGTGTCCGAGCGGAAGAGCTCCGCGCCGCAGGCGCGACAGCGGTAGACGCCCTCCGTCTTGGTGGAGACGTACTCCCCGGACCACGGCGCCTCGGTGCCCGCCTCCCGCAGGACGTGGAACTCCTCGGGCGACAGCTGGACCTTCCACTCTTCGTCGCTCTTGCGAATGACTGTCATGTCCTGCACAACCAGGGGCGCTGGGCGGCCATTCCGCTCCCGCCGCGGCCGTAAGACGCCCGTAAGAGACGCGGAGCGGCCCTCCTGCGCACGTCGCCGGATGATCTGTCGGCGCGCGGTTGTACCGTGCCGGTATGGCATCGCCTTTCGTGGAGATCCAGGTCGGAGATCGCGTCGTCAAGGTCACCAATCCGGACAAGGTGTACTTTCCGGCTCGCGGGCACACCAAGCTGGACCTGGTCAACTACTACCTGTCCGTCGGCGACGGCATCCTGCGCGCGCTGCGCGACCGGCCGACGACACTGGAGCGCTGGCCGGGCGGGGTGTTCGAGGGGGCGAAGATCGCCACTCGCGCCGACAACCGGGGCGACGCGTTCTACCAGAAGCGCGTCCCGAAGAACGCCCCGGAGTGGATCCAGACGGCGCGGATCGCCTTCCCGAGCGGGCGCCACGCCGACGAGATCTGCCCCACCGAGTTCGCGAGCGTGGCCTGGTGCGCCAACCTCGGCACCGTCACCTTCCACCCCTGGCCGGTGCGCCGCGACGACGTCGACCATCCGGACGAGCTGCGGATCGACATCGACCCGCAGCCCGGCACCGATTTCGCCGACGCGAAGAAGACCGCCCTGGAGGCCGTCCGCGACATCCTCGGCGAGCTGGGCTTCACCGGCTTCCCGAAGACCTCCGGCGGCCGTGGCGTCCACATCTACGTGCGCATCGAGCCGCGGTGGACCTTCACCGAGGTGCGTCGCTGCGCGCTCGCCTTCGGCCGTGAGGTCGAGCGCCGGATGCCCGACCTCGTCACCACGAACTGGTGGAAGGAAGAGCGCGGCGAGAAAGTCTTCATCGACTTCAACCAGAATGCCCGCGACCGCACCATCGCCTCCGCCTACAGCGTCCGCCCGAAGCCGTACGCGCCGGTCTCGGCCCCGCTCACCTGGGCGGAGCTGCCCGACGTGGAGCCCGAGGACTTCACGATCGCGACGATGCCCGAGCGCTTCGCCAAGCTCGGCGACCTCCACGCGGCAATCGACGATCAGGCGTTCTCCCTCGAGACGCTGCTGGAGTGGGCTGACCGCGACGAGCGCGATCGAGGCCTCGGCGACATGCCGTATCCGCCCAACTACCCGAAGATGGAGGGCGAGCCGAAGCGCGTCCAGCCCAGCAAGGCCCGCAAGGACTGACCGTCCGTAGCGGTAGGGTGCGTCCCGTTCGCGCACTCCGCGCGGCTACGGGAGGAATGAATGGAATCGTGGCCGCCCACCGAGCGGGGTGACCTGTCGGCCAACGGCTGGGCGAGGCCGGATTCCGGACCGCCGTCGGCGCCGTATCCCGGACCACCGTCGGTGCCGTATCCGGGGCCGCCGTCCGCGCCGTATCCGGGGCCGCCGTCCGCGCCGGTTCCGCCCTTCCCGGCGCCCCCGCCCCCGTGGCAGGGGATGCCCCCGGGGCCGCTGCGACGCTCCCGGATCTGGCCGTGGCTCGTCGCCGGCGGGGCCGTCGTCCTCACGGTGGCGGTCGGCGCCGTCATCCTGGTCGCCCGGTCGGCGGGGATCCTCGATCGGGGAGCGCGCGGTACGCACGCCGAACGAATTCCCGACCCGTGCCGGATCTACGACGACCTGCGGGGACAGGCCCTCCTTCGCGAGTTCGGCGCGAAGGGCACCAAACGCGTGCCGATGGGCGGGGACCACTGGTCGCTGTGCGCGTACGGCACGAGCATGTTCCCCCCGAAGGACACCTTCCAGGTGCAGCTCAACCTCTACCTCTATGGCGGGCGGACCGAGTCGGTCGGCGCGGCGGCGAGCGGCCTCCACCGCGCCGACATGGGCTGCCTCAGATACCAGGGCGCGGCGGCCGGGAACAGATGGCAGGAGGCATGCGAGGGGATCTCCAAGGGCTGGGTGCTGTTCGCCGCCCGCAGGGGCAACGTCATCGCGATGATCAACTGCTCGGCTCCCGAGGTCGGCGACGACGTACGGGCCGCGATGCGACGCGCGGCCGACCTCGCGCTGAACAAGATCTCCTGGGAGCCGTGACTCTCACGTCTCGATCACGCAGCTCTTCTCGCGCGTGTTGGCCAGCACGGAGTCGTGGCCGTAGCCGCTGTCCTTGAGGCCCTCGAACGGCAGGCCCGGCGGCATCTTCCGGAAGGTGTTCACCCACACCGTGCCGGCCTCGACGTCCCGGCACATGCGGTGCGCGCGGCCCAGGTCCCGCGTCCACACGCCCGCCGCCAGGCCGTACGCCGAGTCGTTCGCGATCGCGACCGCCTCCTCCTCGGTGTCGAACGGCAGCGCCACGGCGACCGGGCCGAAGATCTCTTCCTGGCAGACGCGCAGCCGGTTGTCCTCGGTCGTGAACAGTGTCGGCTCGACCCAGTAGCCGCCCGCGTACGCCTCGTCGACGATCTCGCCGCCGGAGCGCCCGCCGAACACCAGCTTCGCGCCCTCCTTCGCACCGACCTCCAGGTAGCCCGTGACGCGCTGGAACTGCTCCGCGGAGACGATCGGCCCCATCGTCGTCTCCTCCGACAGCGGGTCGCCGAGGCGGACATCCCGGGCGATGGCCGTCATCCGGTCGATCATCTCGTCGAAGATCGGCCGCTGGATGAGGATCCGTGACCCGGCCACGCACACCTGGCCCGCGTTGGCGGTGAAGACGCTCTGGGTGGTCACGCCGAGGGCCGCGCGGTCCAGGTCGGCGTCGGCGAACACGATGTTGGGGGACTTGCCGCCGAGCTCGAACGCGAGGGGTTTGAGGGCGTCCGTGCTGGCCCGGGTGATCAGCTTGGCCGTCTCGGTGGAGCCGGTGAGGCTGATCCGGTTCACGCCGGGATGGCGTACGAGGGCGTCGCCGACCTCCTCGCCCAGACCGGAGACGATATTGAGCACACCGGGCGGGAACACCTCGCGCAGCAGCTCGCCGAGGCGCAGCGTCGACGCGGTCGCCTGTTCGGCGGGCTTGATGACGACGGTGTTGCCGGCGGCCAGCGCGAACGCGGCCTTCGCCGAGAACGTGGAGATGGGGGAGTTCCACGGAATGATCCCGACGACCACGCCGTACGGGATCCGGCGGGTGAAGCCCATGCTGCCCGGCCCGAGGATGACGGTCTTGCCCTCGACGGCGGCCGCGCACTCGGCGGCGGCCAGCTGCCACAGGTACGTCATGCCGGGCACGTCGCGTTTGGACGTCTCGGTGATGATGCGGCCGTTGTCGCGCGTCTCGAGCTCGGCCAGCTCCCGCGCGTTGGCGGCGAAGACCCCGGCGACCTTGCGGAGGATGTGCGCCCGGCCCGCGGCCGGCATCGCCGACCAGGCGGGGAACGCCGCGCGGGCGGCGGCCACCGCCGCGTCCGCGTCATCGGCCGTGCCGCGCGGGATCCTCGCCCACACCGTCCCGGTCGCGGGGTCGACCGAGTCGAGCATGCGATCGGTCCCGCGCAGCTCGCCGCCGATCAGGTTCGAGAATTCCCGCATCGTGATCCCTTCTCCGCGTGCGACCTCAGCGCGATCTCAGAGCGACCGGCATTCGGCCGCGCATGGCCGCTGACCTGAATCTCGCCAAGCGTACGCTTGGTTGGGGTAATTGGAGAAGCGTCCTCTGCTGTCACTCGCCGCGCTCCTCGAGGACGCCGCGGAGGACGGCCCTGGCGATCACCGTGGTGTCCATGACGGGCACCTCCAGCGTGAGGCGGTCGAAGGCCAGGCCGGTCAGCAGGGAGGCGATGGCATCCACCTGGTCTTCGGTCGCGTGCGGGTAGGCGGCCCGGATCTGAGTGGTGCGGATGCGCAGGGTGACGGCGCGGAGTTCGCGCATGAGGGCGGCCAGTTCGGGGTTGCGGGCGGCCTCCAGAGATAGCTCGAACCGGGCCAGGTAGCGGTTGCGCGCGGGACCGGTCCCGGCATCCACGGCGGCGGCGAGCAGGCCGGCGACCTCGTCGGGGGTGGCCGCGGTGCCGGCGGGGCGCTCGTGTTCGGCGGCGAGTTGCTGGTCCAGGATCCGCCGGGCGATCGCCTCGTACAGGGCGGCTCGCGTGCGGAAGTAGTTCGACGTCGTTCCGGCGGGAACTCCGGCGGCCTGGTCGACCCCCCGATGTGTCACCTGGGTCAGGCCCAGTTCGTCCGTCAGGCGGAGTGCGGTGTCGGCCAGCAATGCGCGTCGATCGGTTCTTCTCGGCATGAACTTGACTCTACTACAACGTAGTACTACAAATAAGTACTACAATGTAGTGAAACCGGAAGGAGCGGTCCGATGGCGCAGCACACCGAGATTAGCGAGACCGAGGTCCTCGTCGTGGGCGCCGGGCCGACCGGCCTGACCCTGGCGCTCGAGCTGGCCCGCCGCGGCGTTCCGCACCTCGTGATCGACCGGAACGAAGGGCCCGCGACCGGCTCGCGGGGAAAGGGCCTGCAGCCGCGCAGCCTGGAAGTGCTGGACGACCTGGGCGTGATCGAGGAGATCCTCGCCGCCGGCGCGGTCGGCCTGCCGCTGCGCCTGCACCAGGGGCGGGAGCTCGCCGTGGAGCTGGCCACCTCAACCGGCTCCGGCCCCCGGCCGGGTGTTCCCCACCCCGACCTGGTGCTGCTGCCCGAATGGCGAGTGGAGAAGGTCCTGCGCGACCGCCTGACCGGGCTCGGCACCGAGGTCGCCTACGGGGCCGCGCTGGTGTCCTTCCGACAGGACGACGACGGCGTCACCGCCGTGCTGGAGGATGGCTCCACCGTCCACGCCCGCTACCTGGCGGGCTGCGACGGAGGGCACAGCACCGTACGGCGGGGCCTGGGCGCGACCATGAACGGGCGCACCCACGACGACCAGTACTTCCTGGTCGGCGACGTGAAGATCGACGGTCTGAGCGACGACGCCGCCTACGCCTGGTTCGGTCAGGACGGGACCTACCTGGCCGTGTCGCCACTGCCCGCCGCGGACGGTGCCTGGCAGTACCAGGCCAACGTCGTCCCCGGCCCCGACGGTTCCGTCCCCGAGCCGACCCCGGACCTCTTCCGCGAGCTGTTCGCCGCACGGTCCGGCCGCGCCGACGTGGTCCTGACCGAGGCGACCTGGCTGTCGCGCTACCGCTTCAACGCCCGCATGGTCGACCGCTACCGCCACGGCCGCGTCTTCCTGGCCGGCGACGCCGCCCACGTGCACTCCCCGGCAGGCGGCCAGGGCATGAACACCGGCATCCAGGACGCCTACAACCTCGGCTGGAAGCTCGCCGCCGTCCTCTCCGGTGCTCCAGAGGAACTGCTGGACAGCTACGACGCCGAGCGGATCCCCGTCGCGGCCCAGGTCCTGGCCGGCAGCTCCCGGGGCTTCGAGTCGGTGTTCACCCTGCGCGGTCCCCGGCGCCTCCTCCGCGACCACGTGATCTTCCCGCTGGTCAAGCGGCCCGCCGTCATGAGCCGGCTGCTCGCCAAGACCGACCAGCTCGGCATCGCCTACCCCGACTCACCCCTCACCGTCACCTCCGGGAATCGGGGCCCCCGCCCCGGCGACCGCGCCCCCGACGCCCGCGGCACCGCCGACGGTGCCGCGACCCGCCTGTTCGACCTCACCCGCGGCACCCACTGGACGATCCTGGGCTTCGGAGCCCAGACCGCCGGGGTCCTGCGGAACCTCCAGAACGCCGATGGCGCACACGTCCGTACCTGCCTCCTCGCCGACTCCGGTGCGGACCTCCCGCAGGCCGGCGTCCACCGGACGCTGGTCGGCGATGAGGCCCGGCGGCTGTACCGGGCACGCCCGGGCACGCTGATCCTCATCCGCCCCGACGGCTACATCGCCGTACGCGCCGACGACGCCGAGACCATCGACGGCTACCTCGCCCGCACCCTTGCCCCGGCTGCGAGCCACGCCCCCGCACGGTGACAGGCGCCCTATCTCCACGCGCGGTCGAGGAGGCCGGCGACGAGCGGGGCGATCTCCGGCAGATGGGTCTCGAGGGCGAAGTGCCCGGTGTCGAAGAGGTGCAGCTCGGCGCCGGGCACGTCGCGCAGATAGGCGTGGGCGCCGGGCTCGGGGAAGAACGGGTCGCCGACGCCCCAGACGATCAGCGTCGGGGGAGTGTGCTTGCGCAGCCACGCCTGCCAGCGGTCGTAGCGCTCGACGTTGGAGTGGTAGTCGAACGCCAGCGCCACCTGCGCGTCCGTGCGGCCCGGCAGGTCGAGGAAGTGCTGGTCGAGGGTCCAGCCGTCCGGGGCGAGCAGTTCGGGGTCGGTGACGCCGGTCTCGTACTGGCCGCGGGTGCCGGACAGGGTCAGCAGGCCGCGGACGGTGTCCTCGGCGCCGGGTGTGCCGGGGCGCAGGGCGATGAAGTCGCGGGCGACGTCCGACAGGCCCTCGGTGTAGGCGTTGCCGTTCTGGACGATCAGGCCGGCGATCGACTCGGGGTGCCGCTCGGCGAGGCGGAACCCGACCGGTGCGCCGAAGTCAAAGACGTACATGACGAATCGGGACAGGCCGAGCCGCTGGACGAACCCCTCGGTGACGTCGGCGAGCCGGTCGAAGGAGTAGGCGAAGTCCTCGGGGGCCTCGGTGTGCCCGAACCCGGGGTAGTCGGGGGCGATGACCCGGTACTCGGCGCCGAGCGCGTCGATCAGGCGGCGGTACTGGTGTGAGCCCGACGGGAAACCGTGCAACAGCAGCAGCACGGGCGCGTCGGCCTGGTCGGGCAGCGACTCGCGGTAGAAGACGCGGACGCCGTCGACGTCGATCCGGCGGTGGGCGATGCGGGCGATCGGGCGCAGCGGCATGACTAATGCCTTTCATCATGGACGACGCATTAGTTATAGCGATCGCCGTGCTAATGCGTCAACCACGACAAGATGCATTAGTCGATGCGAGACTCCGCCCGGGTCAGCCGCCGAGGATGTCGTCCAGGTCGTACGCCACCGGCACCTCGAGCTGGTCGTAGCCGCAGGACTCCGGCGTGCGGTCCGGCCGCCAGCGCCGGAACCGCGCCGTGTGCCGGAAACGGCGGCCCTCCATCTGGTCGTAGGCGACCTCAACGACGAGCTCCGGCCGCAGGGCCACCCACGACAGGTCCTTCTTACCGGTCCACCGGCTGATCGCGCCCGGCATGCGGTCGACCGTCGCCTCCGTCTGCTCGGCCCATCCGGCCCACGGGTGACCGGTGAGATCCGCGACGCGGTAGGGCTCCAGCTCCTCCACCAACTCCTCGCGGCGCTTCATCGGGAACGACGCGGAGACGCCGACGTGCTGGAGCCGGTCCCCGTCGTACAGGCCGAGCAGCAGCGAGCCCACGATCGGGCCGGACTTGTGCCAGCGGAAGCCCGCGACGACACAGTCGGCGGTGCGGTCGTGCTTGACCTTGAACATCGCCCGCCGGTCCGGCTCGTACGGTCCGTTCAGGGGCTTGGCGACCACGCCGTCCAGCCCCGCGCCCTCGAACTCCTCGAACCAGCGCAGGCCCTCGTCGTACGCGTCCGTGGCGGGCGTGACGTGCACCGGCGCCTTCGCCCCCGCGAGCGCCTCGGTGAGCCCGGCCGCGCCGGTCGCCGAACGGCGTCTCCATCAGCGAATCGTCGCCGAGCGCGAGCAGGTCGAAGGCGACGAAGCTCGCCGGCGTCTCCTCGGACAGCAGCTTGATCCGCGAGGCGGCCGGGTGGATCCGCTGCTGCAGCGCCTCGAAGTCGAGGACGTGCCCCTTCCGCAGGACGATCTCCCCGTCGAGGACGCACCGCTCCGGCAGCTCACGCCGGAAGCCCTCGACCAGCTCCGGGAAGTAGCGATCCAGCGGCTTGCCGTTGCGGCCGTAGATCGCGACCTCGTCGCCGTCCCGGAACACGACCGACCGGAACCCGTCCCACTTCGGCTCGTAGAGCAGATCCCCCCGTGGCAACTCCTTGACGGCCTTGGCCAGCATCGGCGCCAGCGGCGGGCTCACAGGCAGCTCCATGACCTGACCCCCTCATGTGGAAAGACGTTCCCCCGTTATAGACCACGTCTACGACAATGGCTCCACCCGCGTATAGCGGAGGAACAGGAAGTCCTCCTCCTCCAGGACGTGCCCGAGGCGCAGCGGTGTCGACGCCGGGCCGGGGCCGTTGATGATCCGGGCCGTGTCGCCCGCCGTGATCTGCGGGCTGACGGTGAGGCACAGCTCGTCGAGCCGCCCGGCCGCGACGAACTGGGCGAGCAGCCGCGGACCGCCCTCGGTCAGCTGGCGGGTGAGGCCCCGCTCGGCCAGGGCGTCCAGCGCGGCGGCGACGTCGACCGTGTCCTCGCCGGCGACGATCACCTCGGCGTGCTTCTCACAGCCGCGGCGCCGGTCGTCCGGAACCGACGCGGAGGTGATGACGATCGTGGGGCTGAGCGCCTCGGTGAAGAGCGGGGCGTCGAAGTCGAGTTCGAGCGAGTGCGACACGATGGCCAGCGGCGGCGCCTCCGCGCGGCCCGTACGGATGTCTCCCCACCAGTCGCGGGGCTGGACAGGGCCGTAGCCCTCGACGCGTACGGTCGCGGCGCCCACGACGACGACGTCGGCCAGTCCGCGCAGCAGCGACAGCAGCCGCCGGTCGGCCTCACTGCCCAGACCGCCCGCCTTGCCCTCGAACGTCGCCGCGCCGTCCGCGCTGGCCACCATGTTGCCCCGGAGCCAGGGCGTGGTGGTCTCCGGATAGGCGTACGCCTCCGTGAGCTCGGCGAGATCGGCGGGTTCTAGTCGTCGCATGACACCAAGGGTGGCACAGCGGCCGGTTCGTGACGTGATCGCGCTCTGCGCGCAGCGTCGTTTAAGCGAGACTTGTCATGGGACGCCGGTTAAGAGGGGTGAAGGCGTGGGGATCGCCGCATTGGTGATGTGGATTCTGACCGCCGTCGCAGGCGCCTACCTGCTGTTCATCTGGCTCGCCAACGGCGGCCTGCGACAGCAGGCCACCAAGATCACCCGCTTTCCCGCGGCCCTGGTCCTCGGCCATCCCGCACTCGCCGTCGTCGCACTGGGGACGTGGCTGGAGTTCCTGCTCACCGCCCGGACCGTCTACGCGTGGAGCGCCTTCGGGGCGCTCGCGGTCGTGGCGATGCTGGGCTTCACGCTGCTGACCCGGTGGCTCACGGGACGCGGCGGCAGGCACGCGCGCGGCGCGGAGCAGAGCTTCCCGCTGATCGCCGTGGTCGCCCACGGCACGGTCGCCATCACGACGTTCGTGCTGGTGCTGCTCACCGCCATCAGGGTCAGCCGGGGCTGACGGCCCTCCGCCACCGGCCGGACCGGCCTCAGCCCGGGACGATCCGGCGCAGCAGCACCAAGGCCCGGTCGGTGACCTCGAGCCGGTCGTTGGCCTTGACGGGCCCGCGCTCGGCCGGTTTCGGCAGCGCGGTGTCGAGCACGACCTCCCACCGCTCGCCGAAGCGCTCATCGGGAACGCGGAACACGATGCCGTCGGAGTGCGCGTTCAGCAGCAGGAGGAACGAATCGTCCCGGACCCGGCGTCCGCGTGGGTCCGGCTCGGTGATCGCGTCCCCGTTCAGGTACACCGCGACCGCCTTGGCGTATCCAATGTTCCAGTCCGCGTCGGTCATCTCCGCCCCCGCGGGCGTGAGCCAGCCGATGTCGCGCTGCCCGTCGAGCTCGCCGCCGTGGGTGCGCCCCTGGAAGAACCGCCGCCGCCGGAACACCGGATGCTCGCTGCGCAGCCGCGACACCGTGCGGACGAAGTCGACGAGGTCCTCGTCGCCGTCCCAGGAGACCCAGGCGAGCTCGTTGTCCTGGCAGTAGGCGTTGTTGTTGCCGCGCTGCGTGCGCTTCAGCTCGTCGCCGTGCGACAGCATGGGCACGCCCTGGGACAGGAACAGCGTGGCGATGAAGTTGCGCTGCTGCCGGGCGCGCAGCGCGTTGATCGCCGGATCGTCCGTCTCGCCCTCGGTCCCGTAGTTCCACGAGCGGTTGTCGTCGGTGCCGTCGCGGTTGTTCTCGCCGTTCGCCTCGTTGTGCTTGTGGTCGTACGAGACGAGGTCGTGCAGCGTGAACCCGTCGTGGCAGGTGACGAAGTTGATGGAGGCGAGCGGCCGCCGCCCGTCGTCGGCGTACAGGTCGCTGGAGCCGGTGATGCGCGAGGCGAACTCCTGCAGCGCCGGCTCGCCGCGCCAGAAGTCGCGGACCGAGTCGCGGTACTTGCCGTTCCACTCCGTCCACAGCGGCGGGAAGTTGCCGACCTGGTAGCCGCCCTCGCCGACGTCCCACGGCTCGGCGATCAGCTTGACCTGCGACACGATCGGGTCCTGCTGGACCAGGTCGAAGAACGCCGACAGCCGGTCCACGTCGTGGAACTCCCGCGCCAGCGCCGACGCCAGGTCGAACCGGAACCCGTCGACGTGCATCTCGGTCACCCAGTACCGCAGCGAATCCATGATCAGCTGCAGCGCGTGCGGGTGCCGGCCGTTGAGGCTGTTGCCGCAGCCGGTGTAGTCCAGGTTGTACCGCTTGTCGCTGTCGCGGAGCCGGTAGTAGGCCGCGTTGTCGATCCCGCGGAAGCTGAGCGTGGGCCCCAGGTGATCGCCTTCGGCGGTGTGGTTGTAGACCACGTCGAGGATCACCTCGATCCCCGCCTCGTGCAGGGTCCGCACCATCGCCTTGAACTCCTGCACCTGCTCACCGAGCTGCCCGGACGAGGAGTAGGCGTTGTGCGGGGCGAGGAACCCGATCGTGTTGTAGCCCCAGTAGTTCGTCAGGCCGCGCGCCACCAGCGCGTGCTCGAAGACGAACTGATGGACCGGCATCAGCTCGATCGCCGTGACGCCCAGACCGAGAAGGTGCTCGATCATGGCCGGGTGGGCCAGCCCGGCGTACGTGCCGCGCTGGCTCTCCGGGATGTCCGGATGCCGTTCCGTGAGGCCCTTGACGTGCGCCTCGTAGATCACCGTCTCGTGGTACGGCGTCCGCGGCGCGCGGTCGTCGCCCCAGTCGAAGAACGGATTGATCACCACGTTCTTCGGCATGTACGGGGCGCTGTCCTCGCCGTTGAGCTCCGCCGGGGCGGCGAACCGGTAGGAGAAGAGGGACTCGTGCCACCGCACGTCGCCGTCGACGGCCTTGCCGTACGGGTCCAGCAGCAGCTTGGCGGGGTTGCATCGGTGGCCGTCCGCCGGTTCGTACGGCCCATGGACTCGGTAGCCGTACCGCTGGCCGGGACCGACACCCGGAAGGTAGCCGTGCCAGACGAAGCCGTCCACCTCGGGCAGGGGGTAGCGCGTCTCGGTGCCGTCCTCGTCGAACAGGCACAGCTCGACCCGCTCTGCCACCTCCGAGAACAGAGCGAAGTTCGTGCCGGCGCCGTCCCAGGTGGCACCCAGCGGGTACGGGGTGCCCGGCCAGACCTCCTGCATCGTTCTCCTCGGTGTCCACGAACACGACTCATCGATTGTTGCCGTACCTCGGCTGATAAGCGAATGGCGCGGCCGGGAACGGCTGAGTGACGGTACCGTCCGGCGGTCGCGGAGCACCAACCCTTTCGGGCGCTCGTCGTTCTCTCGGCGTTCGTCAGGCATGCACTCTATGTGCAGCTGAGAACGCTGAGGGGCAGGATGCCGAAACCGCGTCCCGGCGCGTCTCCGCACCAGGACCCGTCACCGCTGGACGGTTCCAAGACCGGCGGATCCGCAGGCGGCGCCGGGTGTGTCAGCCCAGGCGGACCACGCCGGCGAGCAGGGCGATCAAGGGGCCCTCGAGGTCCGCGAGGCCGACGCCGAGCCGGCTCGCCATGGCGTCACACGCCGGGAAGCCGGTGACGGCTCCGATGGCGGCGACGGCGTGATCCCCGTCGAACGCGGGGTGGAGCCGGTCCGCCCCGGCCAGGCGGTGCACGAAGCCGGAGATCTGGTCGTAGCGCCACCGCTCCCGGTCGTCGATCAGCCGCTGCGCCTCCGGGGCGACGGCGGACAGGCTCACGAGCCGGCGCAACAGGTCCGGATCGGTGTCCCAGAACCGGCAGAACTCGCGCACCATCGCCCGGAACGCCGCAACGGGGTCGGTGAGCGCGGCGGCGTCGCCGACCGCGGTGACGACCTGGGCCCGCTGAGCGAGGTCCTCGGCGATGGCGTCCAGGAGCCCCAGTTTGGACCCGAACCGTCGGTAGATCGTGACGCGGGTGACCTCGGCGGCCGCGGCGACGTCCTCCAGGCTGAGCCGGTGATAGCCCCGCTCGACGAGGAGCCGGCGTCCGGCGGCGACGAGGTTGCGGCGGGTCCGTTCGACGCCCGCCGCGCGCAGGCCCGCGCCGGGCGGACCGAGGTGGGACTCTGGCACACCGCGATGATACAGCCCGTATATCGTGATACGTCGTGTATCTTGAGATACACGGCGTATCATTTCCGGCGAAGGGGAGACGCCATGGGCATGGCGGAGGTGGCCCTGGTCACGGGCGCGAACAAGGGGCTGGGGAAGGAGACCGCGCGACGGCTCGCGCAACTCGGCATGACCGTCTACCTCGGGAGCCGTGATCCCGATCGTGGCGCCGCCGCCGCTCGTGACCTGGCGGACGACGGCGCTACGGTGACGCCGGTCCCGCTGGACGTCACCGACCCGTCCGAGGTACGGGCCGTCGCCGACCGGCTGCGACGCGACCACGGGCGGCTCGACGTCCTGGTCAACAACGCCGGCGCGACCGTCGACACGCCCGCGGTGGATGTGACGGCCGAGCGGATGCGAGAGGTCTTCGAGGTCAACGTCTACGGGGTGGTCGGCGTCATTCACGCCACGCTGCCGCTGCTCCAGGCGTCCGACGCGCCTCGCGTCGTGAACGTCTCCAGCACGACCGCGTCACTCGCCCGGACCGGTGACGGCACGGACTTCGGCGGCGACGCCGGCGGCTCGCGTACAGCGCGTCGAAGACGGCCTTGAACATGCTGACGCTCCAGTACGCCCAGGCGTTCGCGGCCGACCCCGCGCTGGCGCACATCCGGATCAACGCGGTCACTCCCGGCTACACGGCGACGGACATGACAGGCCACCAGGGCACGCGCACCGTCGCGGAGGGCGTCCGCGTCATCGTCGAGTTCGCCACGCTCTCCGCCGCCGGCCCGACCGGCGGGTTCTTCAACGACCAGGGGCCGGTGCCCTGGTGACCGCCCGTACGCCACGCTGGTAATCGCCCGTGCGGCGCGGTGCTGATCGCCCGTGCGGCGCGGCCGGTCGCCTCGCCGGGCGACCGGCCGCGTTCGTGCGGGAGTAGGAGGGATCAGACGGCGGCGGCGGTGAAGCGCGCGCCGATGTACTGCGGGCTCTCGATCTCGTCCACCAGGGCGGCGGCGTAGTCCTCGTAGGAGATGCGGCTGTCCCCGGCCGCGTCGGTGACCAGCCGGTCGGCGTCGGTCCGGTAGCCGCCGGTGCGGGTGCCGGGGCCGATCTCCGCGGCGGGGCTGAAGTAGGTCCACTTCACGTCGGGGACGGTGCGGTAGTAGGCCAGCGCCTCGCCCTGCGCCGTGGCGTCCGGGCGGTACGCCTCGGGGAAGTCCGGAAGGTCGAGGAGCCGCGTGCCCGGCGCGATCTCCAGGCTGCCCGCGCCGCCGACCACGATGAGGCGCGGCGCCTCGTCGCCCAGGCCGCGCAGGGCCTCGACGTATGTCTCGGCGGCCCGCCGGTACACCTCCGTGTCCTTTCCGGCGCCGCCGAGCGCGCTCACGACGACGTCGTGGCCGCGGACGGCCTCGGCGATCGTCTTGGGGTCGAAGACGTCGGTGACCGCCGCCACCTCGAGCGCCTCCGGACGGTCGCCGAGCTTGGCCGGGTCGCGGACGACTGCCGTGACCTCGTGGCCGCGATTCAGGGCCTCCCGCACGATGCTGCCGCCGATGTTCCCCGTCGCGCCGACTACTGCGATCTTCGCCATGGTCTCTCCTCGATAGGTTCGGTCTCGCTGCCTCCAACAGGCCTGGTGGGCGGATGATTTCCAACGGATACCAGTGTCTTTGAAGACCTATAGTGTCCATATGGATACCAATACGGTCAGGGGAGATCTGGACGACCCGGGCTGCCCCACGCGGCAGGTGATCGACCGGATCGGCGACAAGTGGAGCGTCCTGGTCATCCTGCACCTGGCGCGGGGGGGCATGCGGTTCACCGAGCTGCGCGACAGCGTGCGCGGAGTGACCCCGAAGGTCCTCACGCGCACGCTTCGCGCCCTCGAACGCGACGGCCTCGTCAGCCGCCGGGTCTACGCGGAGGTGCCGCCGCGCGTCGAGTACGCGCTGACCGACCTCGGCCGAAGCCTGACCGGCCCGCTGGACGTCCTCCGCACGTGGGCAGAGGAGAACATCACGGCCATCACCTGCTCCCGCGAGCGTTACGACGTCGCCTGACCGGGCTCGGCCACGGGGGCCTGGACCGGACTCCCGGTGTCCGGCGGTGCGGTCGGGGCCTGGCCGAACTCCACTCCGTGCGCCTCGCGCCCGAACGCGGTCAGCAGGATCACCGCGAGGAGCGTCGGCGCCACCACGACCCCGAACGCGTACGAGTATCCGTGCGAGTCGGCCAGGCGCTCCTGGAGCGGAAGGTTGATGGCGGCGAGCAGGTTGCCGAGCTGGTAGGTCACGCCGGGGTAGAAGCCGCGGATGGCGTCGGGGGACATCTCGGTGAGATGGGCGGGGATGACACCCCAGGCGCCCTGGACGAAGAACTGCATCAGGAAGGCGCTGACCGCCAGGAGCGCGGTGCTCTTGGAGTAGGCGAACAACGGCACCACCAGCAGCGCGAGCAGGGCGGCGCCGACGATGGCCCGGCGCCGCCCGAAACGCTGAGAGAGCGTGCCGACCAGGATGCCGCCGAGGATGGCGCCGATGTTGTAGATCACCGCGATGCCGACCGCGTAGTGCGGGGAGTGGTGCAGCCCCTTCTTCAGGAAGGTCGGATAGACGTCCTGCGTGCCGTGGGACATGAAGTTGAACGCGGTCATGAGCAGCACGAGGTAGAAGAACCGGATCAGGACCTTCCGGTCGAAGAAGACCTTGCGCAGGGGCGTGCGCGTCGCCTGCAGCCGGGCGTTGGTGCGCTCCCAGACCTCCGACTCTCCCACGCGGTAGCGCACGTACAGCGCGATGAGCGCGGGCACCGCGCCGAAGACGAACAGGCCGCGCCAGCCGAACAGCGGCGTGATCGCGAAGTAGGCGAGCGCCGCGACGAGGTAGCCCGCGGAGTAGCCGACCTGGAGCAGGCCGGAGTAGAAGCCGCGCTTCTCCGCGGGGAGTTTCTCCATCGCCAGGGAGACGCCCAGACCCCACTCGCCGCCCATGCCGATGCCGTACAGGAAGCGCAGGATGAGCAGCATCGTCAGCGAGGTGGAGAACCCGGAGATCAGCTCGACGACCGAGTAGAAGAGGACGTCGGCCATGAGAGGGAGCCGCCGGCCGACCTTGTCCGCCCACAGCCCGAACAGGTACGCGCCGAGCGGCCGGGCGATCAGGGTCAGCGTCGTCGCGACGGTGACCTTCTCCGCCGAGGTGCCGAAGTCCTTGGCGATCTCGGTGATGACGAAGACGAGAAGGAAGTAGTCGAACGCGTCCATCATCCAGCCGAGGAACGCCGCGAGGAAGGCGTTCCGCTGGTCGCGGTCGAGGCCACCGGCCTGATCACGGATGTCGCCGAGCAGGGGTATGCCCATCTGTCGTCCTTAGGTCCGGTCCGTTGATCCGCCCCCGGGCCGATCTTTACCCACAGATGAAGAAATCAATTCCCGATTAAATTGGTAGGAAAGATTGACTTGACCGGTATCGGCGTGTTTGCATCTGTTCATGCGCGTCCGGCCCGCTCTCACCCGCCGGCGACACGTCGACCTGGTCCGTGTCGCCGCCGCCCGCTGTCGCGGCTGACGATCTCGCCGATCTCCCCCCGGCAGGCTCCCTCTTCCTCCGCGGCCACCCGTCCGGTGTGGCCGCGTTCCACCTCGCGATCTCCCGCGAACACCCGTCCCGCGTGAGCGGCCCGTCCGCGAGCGCGGCACCGCCCCGTACAGGAGCGCACTCCTCCATGCCCAGAAGATCCCTGTCTGCCGTCCTGACCCTGACCCTGGCCGCCACCGGCTGCGCGGCGCATGCGAGCTCGGACTCGCCGACGCTCAAGATCGGGTATTTCCAGGGGTCCGTCGCCGGTCCCGAGGCCGTCGTGGCCGCCGATCCCGGCCTCGCCTCCCACGTCAAAGCCAAGATCGAACTACACCCGATCGACAGTGGCGTCGCGGGCATGGCCCAGCTCCGCGCCGGTGCCTTCCCCGTCGTCTCGGGCGTCGGCAACCCGCCGTTCGTGGGCGCCTTCTCCTCCGGCACCGACGTCGAGGTGGTGTTCGCCGAGAGCATCGACGAGTCCGGGCTCGTGGTCGGCGACGCCATCAAGTCCAACGCCGACCTGAAGAAGATCGGCGTGCTGGTCGGCTCGACTCTCGACTTCCAGTTGCGCGGCTGGCTGAAGTCTCAAGGCCTCACCGACAAGGTCCAGATCGCGAGCTTCGCCAGCGAGGCCGCCGAGGCCGCCGCCTGGAAGGCCCACAAGATCGACGCGGTCTACATCAGCCAGTCCTTCCTGCTCGACCTGAAGAAGCACGGCGGCCGAGTCCTCACGACCGCGTCGGACATCGCCAAGCTGGGGTACGCCGCCGTCAACCTGCTCGCCGTCAGCACGCAGTACGCCAGGAGCGACCGCGCGGTGGTCCAGCAACTGGTCTGCCAGATCTCCCAGGCCCAGACGCTGGCGAAGGGGGACCAGGCCGCGAAGTACGTCCGCCCGGCGGCGCGGTTCCTCGGCGTCCGGCCCGACGACGCCGTCGAGGCCACGAAGACCTATCCCTACATCCCGGCCGGCGAGGAGACCGGATGGCTCAAGGGGGCGGACGGAAAGGCCTCCTCGGGCCGGCTCGCCGCGAACTTCCAGCGCACCGCGGAGTTCCTCGTCACCCAGGGCCGCGCCAAGACCGTGCCGCCCCTCGACAGGATCGCCGCGCACATCGACCCGAGCTTCTGGGACAAGGCGCAGTCGGGAGGATGCTCATGAACCGTCCCGACGTGAGCGACCGTCCCGGCGTCGCACCCTCCGAGGACCGAGAGACGAGGACGGTCACCGAGCGGCCGGCCGCCGTACGGCTCCGGGACGTCGGCAAGACGTTCCGCGGGCGGCGCCGGGCAGACCCGGGCGCTCGAGGGCGTGAGTCTGGACATCGAGGCCGGCGAGTTCCTGTGCCTGCTGGGCCCGTCCGGATGCGGCAAGTCGACGCTGCTCGGCATCCTGGCCGGCTTCGACTCCGCCGACTCCGGTCAGGTGCTGGTCGACGGCCGGCCGGTCGAGGGGCCCGGACCCGACCGCGGGGTGCTGTTCCAGACGCCGACGCTGTTCCCCTGGCTGACCACGCGGCAGAACGTCCTGTACGGCCCGCGGTCCAGAGGCGCGCTCACGCCGGAAGTCCGGGCGGAGGCCGACGTGTTGCTGGACACGGTCGGGCTGACGGACTTCCGCGACGCCTATCCGCACGAACTGTCCGGCGGCATGCGGCACCGGGCGGCGTTCGCCCGCGTGCTGATCAACCATCCGAGCGTCCTGCTCATGGACGAGCCGTTCGGGGCGCTGGACGCCATCACCCGCACTGGGATGCAGCGGTTCCTGCTCGAGCTCTGGCAGCGGCGGCGCATGACGATCGTGTTCGTCACCCACGACGTCGAGGAGGCGACGCTGCTGGGCGACCGGGTCGCGGTGCTGTCCGGGCGGCCGGGCCGCACGAAGGCGATCGTCGACATCCCGCTTCCGCGGCCTCGCGCCTACGAGGACACCGAGACGCTCGAATTCGTCAATGCCAAGCGGCGTATCAGGGAGGTGCTGGAGCGATGACCGGCGAACCCGCTCTCGCCGCGGACCGGACAGACGGGACCGAGACGTCTCCGCCGTCGGAGCCGCCCGGCCCGGTGGTCACGCAGGTGAAACGGACGCGGCGGTCGCCGCGGCGCGCGCTGTACGGCGCGGCGGGCCTGCTGCTGACGCTCACCGTCTGGCAGGTCGCGGCGGTCGTCATCGGCGATCCGGTGACACTGCCGACGCTCTCCCAGACCGTCCGCGAACTCGCGCACTACCTCACCCACCCGTACCCGGAGGTCCAGGGCAAGACCCTCGTCGAGGA
Organism: Actinoallomurus acanthiterrae; assembly: GCF_054775715.1. Lineage (NCBI taxonomy): Bacteria > Bacillati > Actinomycetota > Actinomycetes > Streptosporangiales > Thermomonosporaceae > Actinoallomurus > Actinoallomurus acanthiterrae. The sequence goes on from NZ_BAAHCO010000001.1 coordinate 3,638,493, forward strand.
CGCCCTGATCAGCACGGGCCGGATCCTGGCCGGCTTCGGGCTGGGCACGGCCGTGGGACTCGTGCTGGGCGCGGCGATGGCGGGCGTCCGCGTGATCCGCGAGCTGGCCGACCCGATCATCGGCGTCGTACGGCCGCTGCCGCCCATCGCCTTCATCCCGCTGCTCGTCGTCTGGTTCGGCATCGGTGAGACGTCGAAGGTGGCACTGCTGTTCTTCGGCGTGCTGCCGGTCATCACGATCGCCACGCTCGGCGCGCTCGACGCCGTGCCGGTCGAACTGCTGCACGCGAGCCGGAGCCTGGGCGCGTCCTCCTTCTACACGATGGTGCACGTGCGGCTCCGCGCCGCCGTCCCGGGCGTGATCACCGGCATGCGGATCGCGATGGGCGGCGCCTGGACGAGCATCATCGCCGCGGAGATGATCGCCGCCACCGGGGGAGTCGGCTTCCTGATCCTCCAGGCCGGCAACTACCTCCAGACCCCGCTGATCTTCAGCGGGATCATCGTCATCGCCGTGCTCGGCTTCGCGTTCGACGGCCTGCTCCGTCTCCTGCTGCGAGCCGCGGACCCCACCGTCCGTCGCTCCTGAAAAACCCTGACAACCCCTGAGAGAAGGAGTCCCATGTCCACACTCGAGATCCGGAAGATCGGCGGGCGCATCGGCGCGGAGGTCGCCGGCGCCGACCTCGGTCACCTCGGCGACGGCGCGTTCGAAGAGATCAACGCGGCGCTGCTCGAGCACAAGGCGCTGGTCTTCCGAGGCGCCGGCCTCGACGACGACGGCCAGATCCGCTTCGCCGAGCGGTTCGGCGACCTGACGACGGCCCACCCCACCGTCCCGTCCGTGGATGGAAGTCCCAATGTCCTTCCGGTCGACGGAGAGGAGGGCATCCGCTCCAACCACTGGCACACGGACGTGACGTTCGTGCGCACGCCGCCGAAGGTCAGCACGCTGCGAGCCCTGGTCGTCCCGCCGTACGGCGGCAACACGCTGATCGCCAACGCGGCCGCCGCCTACCGGGACCTGCCCGCGGAGCTGCGGGAGTTCGCCGACCGCCTGTGGGCGGTGCACACCAACGACTACGACTACGCGGTTCCTCGTACGAACTCGGAGAAGGCCGCGAAGTATCGCGAGGTGTTCGTCTCAACCAGGTACCGGACGGGGCATCCGGTCGTCCGCGTGCACCCCGAGACCGGCGAGCGCGGGCTGTTCGTCGGCGGCTTCGCGCAGCGGATCGTCGGCCTGAGCGGTACGGAGTCGCGGGAGATCCTGCGGATCTTCCAGGAGTACGTCATCCGGCCGGAGAACATCCTACGCGTCCAGTGGAACCCGGGTGACCTGGTGGTCTTCGACAACCGGATCACTCAGCACTACGCGCCGGACGACTACGGGGACCAGCCCCGCAGACTGCACCGGGTCACCGTCGCGGGCGACGCGCCGGTCGGCGTCGACGGCAGGGAGAGCCACGTCATCGAGGGCGACGAGGCACGCCACTACACGCCGGCCGTCGCCGCCTGACAGAGCCCGGGACCCGGAGTAGCGGGGCTCCGGGTCCCGGCTTCATCACGCGTGAGCGGTACGGGCTCAGGACGCCGGCGTCGGAAAGGGCGGCGGCTTCGTACCGTTGGCGCCGTCGAGAAGCTCGGCGCCGCCGCGCCCGGCTCAGGCGGGCACGGCGGCGCCGGCCTCAGGGACGCGTGAAGATCCCGATGCCGTTGGCGACCGCCCGCTCCGATCCGTCGGACGGGGCGTTGCGCACGGTCACGTTCGGCTCGCCCGGCCCGCGTACGGCGAAGGTCGAGGAGCCGCCGCCGTCCATGTTCATCCCGTCGTCGGCGCCGACCTCGGCGAGGAACGCGGACAGTTCGGCGACGGTCATGCCGGCGCTGTTCGCGAGGCGGCCGTCGACGACGACGAGGTAGAGCCGCCGGCCGTTCCGGCTCACGCCGGTACCGGTGCGCGGCGCCCGGGTGACGGCGTCCAGACCCGTCAGCGGCGCCCCGTCGTGAAGGATCGGGAAGCCACCGACCGCGAACCGCAGGTGACCGGGGCCCGCGAGGTCGTGCCGGACCCGTACCCACTCGCCGGGGTGCAGACCGCGCAGGGCGTCGGCCCCGTCCTCCCGGCCGACCAGCACGGTGGTGTCCCGCGGGATCGGACCCGCGCCGATCACGTCGCTCACCTGGGTCACGACGCCGCGCCGTACGGTCACCTCGGCGGCGTCGAGGCTGCACGGATCGCTTCGCACGGCGTCGGTGCCGCAGACCGCGCGCGCCCGTGAGGTCGCGCCCCAGTCGGCGGTGTAGGCGCCGATCCCGCCGACCGGCAGGGCGTACTGGTTCAGCCCGAGCAGCGGGAGCCTGCCGTGGGGGGTGCGGATCGAGCCGGTGAGGCGCAGGCTGGTCACTCTTCCCCTGTGGTCCCGGCCGACTCCGAGCACGTCCTTGGTCGACGTGCCCGGAGGCAGTGCCGGGCCGAACCGCTGCCCATCGGGGACCGCGCCCTTGAGGTCACGACCGTCGGCGATCTCCGGCCCGTCCGACGAGCCGGTCGGGACGATCCCCGGATGGGTCTCGCTGATGTTGAAGAAGTCCCCGTTGACTCCCGCCACCGCCCGCTCGGCGTTGGCCATGGCCGACACCTGCGCGCGCTGGGAGATCGCCGGGGGATGGAGCAACCCGACCCGTACGTGCGGGTTGTGCAGGTCGACTTCGAGCAGGTCACCGACGACCAGGCCGCCCGCGCTGTTCGTCTGGAAGGTCCGGAACACCACTCCGGGTGCGATCTGCGCCGTGCTCGTGTACAGCGGTCCGTCCTCGGCGGACGCGGTGGCCGCGCCCGCTCCGGAGCACGTCACCACCGCCGCCACGAACGCCGCGACCAATGACTTTCTCATCACCGGCAACGCCTCTCTCTGGGGTACCAGGGCTCACGGTGATCATGACCTGGTGCCCATGGCGGCGATATGACGCGCGGGTGAGGAGAGCCCGTCCCCTGTACGGCGGGCGAGGGGGCTACGACCGGTGACGGTTCCGCCGGTCGAAGCGTTCGGCGTCCAGGGCGTGAGCCTCCTTCAGGAGAGAGAGCACCTGTTCGCCGGTCACGGCGTCCGGGTTGAGGACACAGACCCAGCCCTGAGTGGCGTAGACCGGGTGGGGGAGGAGCCGGTCGGCCGCCGTGTAGTCGAAGTCGCCGTGGTGGTCGGCGTGCGCCGCGGGCGGGTGGCCGAGCAGCTCTTCGAACCTCTTACGGCCGACCGCCATGTTGACCCGGAACACGCCGTCGCGGTTCAGATTGGATGCGGTGTCGAACCCGTCGTAGTCCTTGACCACGACCGTGGCGAAAGGCTGGCGGTCGGTGGGCACGTCGCCGGACGGGTCGTAGTAGAAGAAGGAATCCCCCCAGGCGGCCTCCGGCGCTCCGTTGTCCTCACTCGCGGTCATGCCGACGGTCTCCGGCAGGCCGGCCACGAACTCGATGATCTCGTCCTTCGTCACGGCGTACGTCCCTTTCGATCAAGAGGTCGAGCAGATCTATGCCTTCAAGTCTTCCATTGAAGTGCTATTTGGGACTTTTACCGACAGATCGCCTGGACATCGCGGTCGAACCTTCAAGTAGCGGTCGTAGCTTCCGGCGGCGATCGGATGGCGTGTCTACCGAGATCTTCACTCAGGCTCTGGCGTGATGGTTAGCTGTCGCCGTGGCGATGATCACTCGAATCCGTCGCGTTGGCCGGATGTGGAAACAAATTCTGCTGAGGCTCGTCCGGATCAGAGTCAAGGGTTCAACCGGCTCCTAGTGCCGCGTCATGCAACGTTGATCATGTAACCGGTCCAGGTGCGGATGGCCGATTCGGGTGCGAAGTCGCGTTTGGGCTGAGCGCGGGCGTTGCGCCAGCGGACGTATGCGGCGATCGCGTCGCCTTGTTCGGTGTGGTTGCGGTGGTCGGTGCCGGACAGGGCGAAGTAGCGCAGGGCGGCGAACTCGGCTTCGATCCAGTTCAGCCACGAGGCATACGTCGGCAGGAACACCAGCTCGATGTCGTTGCCGGCCGCCCAGGAGACCACGTCGGGGTGCTTGTGGGGCGAGAAGTTGTCCAGGATCAGATACAGCTTCTCGCCGGGCCGGCGGGCGCGCAGGATCTTCAGGAAGGACAAGAACTCACCCGAGCGTTTGCGGGTGCGGATCCGGTAGATCATCTTTCCGCTGTTCAGGTCGAGGGCGGCGAGCATGTGCCGGACCCCGCCATGGCGGTTGTAGGTAGCGCGCAGCCGGGCCGGGTGCCCGGTCAGGCGCCAGGCGTGGCCGGGTCGTGGTTGCAGGTTCAACGGACCGAACTCATCGGCGCACACCACTCGCCCGTCGTCCGGCGGGCTGTCGTAAAGCTCCAGGACACGGCGCATCTTGGTGATGAAGTCCGGGTCGTTTGAAGCCTTCCAGGTCTTGGTGGCCTGCCAGGTGATCCCACCGGCCCGCAGGATCTGCCGGATCGACTCGCGACTGATCGAGGCGACCACTTTGGTGGCCACCAGGTGTTCGGCGAGTTTGCTCAGACTCCAGGTACTGAACGGCAACCCCAGGTCGCGGGGGCAGCACCGGGCGATCAACCGGATGTGGCGGCGGACCGCCTCACCGATCGTCTTCGGCCTGCCCCCGCTCCATTTTGGGTTCAAGGCATCGAACCCCATGTCGTTGAAGTCGTGGATCACGCCGCGGACGTACTCGGGCGAGCAGTCCAGCAGGTGAGCGATGTCCGGGACGCTTTGGCCTTGAGCCGACATCAGCACCACGATCGCCCGCCGCAGCTTCACCGGGTCCTTCGAGGTCCGGCCGATCCGCTGCAACCGTTGCCCTTCGGTCATCGTGACCGGCCGGACGAACACTTCCGGGGGACGCCCCATCAACCACCTCCGAGATCGCGCTCGAAAGCAGCCTGGCCCGCACCCGACTAAAGATCAATTACACGAACAACGATCTTGGACGCGGCACTAGCGAGGAATCCCGGCCCTTTGGACCGGGAGGAATCGCTTCTGTTATGCGCGGCGCGTTAGCGCTGCCTGGGCGGTTGGTCGGTCAGTCGGGTCGTTTCCGGCTCGATGTGTTCGGCGGTGATCGCCAGGGGTGCGCCGCCGCAGGAGGCGGCGAAGTAGGGCGGGGACCATAGGTGACCGCCCCACAGGTACTTAGACCAGGTGGAGGTGGTCGGTTCGCCGTTGAATTCGTGGACTTGCGTGCCGGTGCCGGTGTGTACTTGTAGAGTTACCGTCTGTGAAGTTGGTGGTGCAGGTGAAGCTGCTGCCGACGCCTGAGCAGGCGGCGGCGCTCGCGGCGACCCTGCCCCTGTGCAACGCCGCGGCAAACGAGGCGTCGGCGGTCGCGTTCGAGAAGGGCGTGTTCGCCCGGCAGAAGCTACAGAAACTCGTCTACGCGGACCTGAAGGCGCGGGGGCTGTCAGCACAGCCCGCTTTGCATGTGATCCGTAAGGTCGCCGACGCCTACACCACGCTGCACGCCCAGATCGAGGCGGGCCTGCTAGGGGACGAGCACTCGCGGCGGCGCCACAAAGCCGAGTCCAAGCCCATCGCCTTCCGGGCTGATGCGGCCCAGCCGTTCGATGACCGGTGTTTGTCGTGGCAGATGGACGCCCGGACCATCTCGATCTGGACCGCTTCGGGCCGGCTTCAGAACATTGCCTTCACCGGCGAGCCCGGGCAGGTGAAGTTCCTGGCGGCCCACCGCAAGGGCGAGACCGACCTGGTGCACCGCGACGGGATGTGGTTCCTGATTGCGACCTGCGAGGTTGAAGAGGCCCCGCAGTTCGAGCCTGCCGATTGGATCGGGGTGGATCGGGGGATCGTGAACCTGGCCACCACCTCTGATGGGGACAACCACCGGGGCAAGGGCCTACAGCGATACCGCAGGCGCCAGGCCCGGCTGCGCGCCCAACTGCAGACCAAGAAAGCCGCCGGAAGCCGGTCGGTCGCCCGCCGTCTTTCCCGCCGCTCACAGCGGGAGACGCGACACGCCTCGAACGAGAACCACAAGATCAGCAAGGAGATCGTGGCCGATGCCCGACGCACCGAACGCGGTATCGCACTTGAGGAACTGAGTGGGATACGCGATCGGGTACGGCTCAGGCGGCACCAGCGGGCCACGCTCTCTTCCTGGCCGTTCCATCAGCTCGGTGAGTTCCTCCAGTACAAGGCTCTGCGGGCCGGGGTGCCGCTCTTAGAGGTGGATCCGGCTTATACCTCCCAGCGGTGTCCCGTGCCGTGGTGCGGGCACACTATGCGGGCCAATCGGCCTGATCGGGATACTTTTTGTTGTCGTCGGTGTGGGTTCGCTGGCCCGGCCGACGTCATCGCCGCCATGAACATCCGGAGACGGGCGTGTGTGGCGTGGGCATTCGTCAGCATGCCCGTCCCTGACCCTGACTCCAGGGGGAAGGGAGATGCGACCCCGGCACGGCAGCCAGCCGCGACGGGGAGCGCGACAAGGTGTGAACGCCCGAGCCGCGAGCTCGGCTGTTCACGGCCGAGAAGCTGACTCTGTGGCCTGACATACGGATTTGACGCACGGGGCCGGGGGAGTCGCTTTCGATGGTTTTTTGGCATGCGTCCTCAATGGGGAGGGCGGCCGATGGCTGAGTGGGCGAATTCCGGCAAATCTCCCCTGCAGCATTCCGTCTCCAGGCGCACCGTATTGCTGTCGGCCGGTGGCGCGATCATGGTCGTCGGGCTCGGTTCGGGCGACGGGCCACGACTCGCTCCGCGGGCGTTGTCGGCCGGGGCGGCGGGCGCGCCGACGGCGACCCTGCACTTGGTCCGTCCGCAGGACATGCTCGTTCTCGACTTCGACTTCTACAACCTGGCGCCGACGTTCGACACCGACCCGCCGCAGTTGCGCCGCGTGGACTCCTCGATCCTCGCCTACGTCGTGGTCCGCTTTGGATCACAGCACGTGATGGAACAGACCATCTTGGAGGACGCGAGCGATCCGCACCCACCGCCCGGCACCGTACGGAGCAAGGGGGTCGGTCCCAGCCGGATCGTGTTCGTCGTGCCGGAGACGGTCAAGCTCCTTCCGTACACCGAGGAAGGCCTGTTGCGGTGGTGGCAGTGGATCATGCAGGTCCCCACCGGATTGCCCAACGGGTCGCCTCCCGATGAGTTGCACACCGACCTGTTGCTGGTCGACTGGCTGCATCTCACTCCCGGGTGGGAGTCCCCGGAGCCGACGTCCACCTGGGCGCATTCCGCCACGCCTGTCACCCGTGGCGACCGGACGGAGCTCTGGCACACCCGGCTGTCGCCGCGCGGTCCGAAGGGGAGGCCGCAGGAGTCGATCGGCGTCCCGACGCCGGCCGACGTCGCCATTCCGAAGCTGCGCGCCGTCTACCGCGACCAGCCGGCCGGGGATGAGGCCTCGGTCTACCGCGACCTGCTTCCGCCGCATTTCGTCGATCCGCCCACCCAGATCGTCCAGCTGGCCGGCAATCCGACGCTCGGCGCGTACAAGCGGATCAACGCCAACCTGCTCGCGCTCAGCGCGGTGGGCGCCACGCTGGACTTCGACGTCCAGTGGATCCCGACGGTCGGGTTCGAGCTCAAGCGCTGGGAGCACCATTCCTGGCTGGGCCGCGACAACAAGGTCGTCGTCGAGGAGTACGGCTTCCTGTTCCCGTTCGGGCATCGCGCGGAGCTGATCTCCGAGACCAAGCGGCAGGTCGATTCGGACACCGGGGTCGCCTACCTGAAGCAACGCCTGTTCATCCGGATCACCGAGCGCGTCAAGACCTATGCGGCGCCGTTCCAGAACTGGGGTGGGCGCGCGTTCCCGTTCACCGACATCGCGATCAAGAACACCACGCTTCCGGACCTGCCGGAGAAGCTCGACCCGCTCCTGGGCGGGCCGCCCGACGCGACGTCGCCCGCGTTCTGGATCCAGGACATCAACGCTCTCAAGTCCGGCGGTGGCCACTCCGACGTGGTCTTCGCATTCGTGGCCACCGACGTGACCGGCCGGCGGATCGAGTTCACCTCGCCGATGGCGTTCATGCCGGCGGATCCCGCCCGGAACACCGGCGACCCCCTGTTCAAGAGCGTGCTCGGCAAGTTCGGCACCTACGCCGACATCGTCGGGACGGAGGTGGACGCCCGGCGGGTGATCGACCTGCGCGGCCAGACCGTGGCCTACGCGAAGGAGGAGACGCCGGGGACGGCGAGCTTCCCGACGGTCCGCTGGTATTGGGGCGTCGAAGGGCCGCGGGGCACCGTGCTCCCCCCGCTCGAACCCGGCCGGTCCTCGGACGGCAACGACCACGCGCACGTGGATTCGCCGGTGTTCTACCCGAGGCTGCTCGCCGCCGAGGCCCAGGTCCCGGCCGTCGACGCCATCATCGGCACCGGCGGTCCGGTGTTCCTCATGCCGGATCCGAAGTACCTCGAACATGACTTCGGGTTCAACACGGCGCTGGTCGCCGCCGGAAACGACCCGCAGATCTTCATGCGGGTGCAGGACTCGGTCGCCGCCCTCGACCGGTTGAGCCGGGGGGACCGGAGCAAAGACAAGCCGGTCGTGCGTTCGGTCGACAACAGCCTCAACGCCGGCGGCATCGCCACCCCACATATGGCGATCGGCGGCCTTTCCAGGGTCACCGGCGTGAACCTCGGGCTGCAGGACTCGATCGACACCACCCAGGACAGCGGAAAGATAAAGTTCGACCAGGCCTTCCCGCCCAATATCAAGGACCTCGTCTCACAGGCGGGATTGTTCGGTGAGATCGCCCTGGGCCTGCTCTTCGATGAGGGCAACATCAAGGACCACGGGCCGAGAATACGTAAGGTCTTTGATTATCCAAAGGACAAAGACGGCCATGTGCATCGCGGCTATGCACCGGTCGGCCAGACCATCACCATGACGTTCGAGGAGACCGTGACGGCCAAACCGCCACCTCCCTTCAAGTCGATAACGGGGGCCGGCGGTGTTCTGACGAGGGTCTCGCTGGTCGTCACCAATCAGATCCTTTTCGATAACAAGGACGCCGACACGGTCGACAAGGCGATCGCCAAGATCGACGCGAGCGTGACGGACTTCAAGATCGATCTGACGCCCATCGTCGTCACGTTCAACAAGTTCGTCTTCTCGTACCAGCTGGGCCCCGGCGCGAAATGCGATCCGGACATCAAATCCATCGAGCTCTCCGCGCCGCTGGATTTCCTGAGCGGATTGATGAAGCTCATCGGCCTGGCGCCCTCGGACTCGGCCACGCTTGCCGGTAAGCGACTCGCCGCCAGGAACAAGTTCGGACTCGGCTTCAAGATAACCGACTTCGACACGACCAAGATCGGGGTCGGCGTCTCACTCAACTTTCCCGATCTCGCGCTGGGGCTCTTCACGCTCGAAGGGATCCACGTTGACGTCGGCGTGATCCTCCCCTTCTCGCCGCTCGCGCTGGGCGGGCCGGTGACGGGCACCGCGGCGGCGAAGGGTGGCCCGTTGCGGGCCTCGCTCGGCTTCGGGGCCCCGGCCGACAAATTCAAGGTCAGCGTCTACGGCCTCGGCGGTGGCGGGCACTTCCTGCTGGAGGCCAGCACGAGAAGGCTGGAGAAGCTCGAAGCGTCGATCGAGGTCATCGGCAATGTGTCCCTCGACCTCGTCGTCGCCTGCGGCCGGCTCCTCATCGAGCTCGGTGTCTTCTTCAGCTCGCAGGTCAAGGAGAGGGATGCTCCCCAGGTAGGCAGCTACACCGAGGTTCACCTGGGCGGTTACATGCGGGCCACCGGCCGCCTGAGCGTCCTCGGGCTGATCAACATCACCGCGGAGCTCTACGCCGACATCGAGTACGTCAACCAGGCCGGCGTCGGTTCCGTCTGGTTCCACGCGCACCTGACCGTCTCCATCGACATCACGTTCTGGCACGTGAGCGTGGGGATCGAATTCACCAAGGTCTTCGGCGGCGGCGGCTCGCCGAGCACCGTCGCCGCGCACGCGTCGGCCCGTGCCCTCACGGATCGCAGCCATACCTTCGGCGATCTGATGAGCAGGGACGACTGGGCTCTCTACTGTGCCTCATTCGCCGGCTGACGCTGATCCGCGAGGAGTTGTGAAATGGCCGCGTCACAAATCGTGTGGACGCCTGTGCCGAACGGCTATGCCAACGGCATGCTGCGGATATCCGTTCTCGTCGCGCCCCGGCTGTCGGGCGCCACGACGCTGAGCGGTTTTACCGACTGGCTGACCTGGCCCCAGGTCAAGCCGGTGTACTCGGTGACCTTCCAGGGCGGAAGGAAGGCACCCGCCACCATCACCAGTCCGGCCCCTCGGCTGGATCTGTGGCAGCGGCTCTTCACCAAGGACACCCCGGTCGCGGCACGGCCCGTGCCGCTGGCCGCCACGGGCGTTCCGCCCATTCGTTCCTGGCCGAGCGTCGCGGCCCGGTCCATGGCCTACGCCGAGCACACCCGGACGATGGCGTTCCATCCGACGGCGCCGGCGACCGTCAACGACCACTTTCCGAGCGAGGGGCGAGAAATCGCCTGGAAGCGCCTCGCGGAGAGCGAATCGATCACCGACATTTATATGTCCCCGAAGCGGCGACTGGAAGCCATCGCGGCGATCAACACGGAACTGGCCAAGGGCTTCTTCCTGGGAGGCGCGCTGCCCGGGTTCTCCGCGGCGAAGATCAACTTTCTGCTCGCCGAGCTGTTCCACAACCGGAAGGACAACACGAATCCCGCGCCGAAGACCCATACCCTTGCCGCCCACATGAACATCATCCAGAATCCCGGCGATCTGGACTTTCACGTGGCGTTGAGCTCTTTCGCGCAGTATCCGATGTTGCAGCGCTCGCTCGGCCTGATCGTGGACCTCACCGTGGACCCGGCCGCGATCGGGATTCCCATTCCCAGCGACCCGGCCAACCTCACCCTGGAGGTCGACTGGCCGGGAGCCGCCTCGTACGACGCGGTCTACCCCGTGGTGGCCACGACGCTGACCAAGACCGCGTTCGCCGCGAAGCCCTCGGGCACGACCACGAAGGACGGCTTCCTCGCGCTCAACACCGACCAGTACGGCGTCATCGAGGTCGAGGCCGACTCGGCCGCCGCCCTGCTGACGACGTTCAGCACGACCCTCAACACCCGCAACACGGCCCCGATCTTCGGGCTCAAAAGAGCAGACAAAACCCGCCCTCATGACAGCGGCGGGGAGCCCGCGCCCGTGCCGGCCCTGCGCAGCAGTGGCTTTTCCATCGTTCAGTTCGGCCGTGCGAAGCAGCTTCACCAGACGCTGACGAAGACCACGACGAGGGCGGCGAACCTCACCGGGCTCGCCACGGACCCCTTCTCCGCCGAGGACCTCACCTACGGGGTCCGGGTCGACGTCTGGGACGACACGTCCAAGCGCTGGTACAGCCTGTGCCGCCGCAAGGGGACCTACGACGTCAACGGAATGACGATCACCGCCGAGGACGAGGGCATCGTCCACCTCGCGCACACCCAGCGGGTCGACGATCCGACGATCTACCTGCACGAGTCGGTGTTCAACTGGAGTGGCTACAGCCTGGTGACCAACCGTCCCGGAAGCACGCAGGAGACGATCAACGGGAAACAGGTGACGGTCGGCCCCGACAGTGACGCCACCGGTCCGGTGAAGCTCAAGACCTCCTTTCACGCGACCGGGCTCCCCAAGCTGCGCTACGGCCGGATCTACCGGTTCCGGGCGCGGACCGTGGACATCGCCGGAAACGGCCGAGGACCGGAGGACCCGGCCACGGATTCCAGTTCCCCCGTGGTCGAGTACCTGAGGTTCGAGGCGGTCACCGCGCCCGTGCTCCTGCCGACCGCTCCGCGGACCACGGGAGAGTCGGCACTGCTCATGGTGATCAGGGGGAACTACAACGCTCCGGCCACGGGGGACTGCCAGCGCCACGTCGCCCAGCCGAGGATGAGCCAGCTGATGGCGGAGCACCACGGGCTGTACGACGTGCGGGCCTCACCCCTCAACCCAGGCGGGATGGACGTCTCCGCCTACTCCGAGATCGCCGAACGCGACAGGAGATCGCTGAACTCCGGCGGCACCGCCGATCCGGACGGCTGGGGCGACACCCACTACCACTCTGACCCGGTGCTCGCGGTCCCGTACATCACTGATGTGCTCGCTCGCGGCGTCGCCTTCCGCGGGCTCCCGGGAACGGACGCCGATGAGGTCTTCTCCGTCGACTTCGCGAATCTTCTCCCGCTGGGAGGGCCCAGCGCCTTCCGGATCCGCCTGATCAACGGTACGGGACGACCGAACTACGATCGCGTGTCCCGCGTCCTGACGGTTCGGCTCCCTCCCGGCGAGACCGTCGACGTGGCCTACTCCAGCCGGATGAACGACGCCGACGTGGACCTGCTGGGGGTCTGGAACTGGTTCGTGCGGAGCGGGCACACCCCCAGCGGCGGACGGACCGTCGCGGACCTCCGTAAGCTCGCCGCCCAGGGGCAGCTCTGGCAACTGACCCCGCCGAAGACGCTGCGGCTCTCCCACGCCGTCATCCAGCCCATCGCACCACCCACGTACGTCAAGCCGGTGGCGGTGCGCCGGCCGGGAGACACCACGGCACGCATCATCGACGTGCTGAAGTTCGACCGGGCGAGCACGCACCACGTGGACATCGAGGCGACGTGGACCGAGCCGATCGACGACCCCGGTAACCCGGAGCCGACCCAGCGCACGGGCAGCGCGCACGTCGTGAAGCTCGTCGCGGCGGCGGACGACCCCGCGGGCGACCGGCTGTCCCTCAGCGAGCCTCACGAGTTCCACGACACGATCCACCGCCAGGTCACCTTCGGCGCGACCGGCGCGTCGCGTTACGTGGAGTTCTTCGTGACGAAGACCGAGGTCGCACTGTCGGGGACCACACCGGTCACGCTGGCCAAGGGCGGCATCGCGCCGGGCACCCTCACCGTCACCGATCTCCTTACCAACAAGGTCTTCAAGCAGGACTTCAGCTCGTCGAGCGAGGTGGTGGGGGACTACGTCGTGAGCCACACGGTTGGGACGCTGGCCCGGTCCGGCCAGGGATCGGCCATCGCCGACGGCGCCACCGTGGCGGTCGAATTCGTCGAGGGCTCGGTGACCAGGACGAACACCGAGGCACAGCAGCCGGTCGTGGTGAACGTGCGATCCTCGGCGCGGCCGTCGGTCCCCGACATCGCCTACATCGTTCCCACCTTCGGCTGGGAGAAGACGGCCGACAGCACGAAGATCTCCAGTATCCGGCGCGGAAACGGACTGCGCGTATATCTCCGCCGACCGTGGTATTCGTCGGGCGACGGCGAGATCCTGGGCGTCGTCCTGTTCGAGGGAAAGGGCGAGCTGCCGACGAAGCTCCGGCAGTACGTCACCTTGCGCGGGCAGGACCCGATATTCGCCTCCGCGCCGACGACCGCCGCCCCCGGCATGAGCGAGTTTCCGCTGGCCCACGGCCCGAAGCCGGGGTATCGCCTGGCCGAGTCGGACCATCTGAAGGAGCTCACCGAGACGGTCGCCGTGGCTCCGCACACGGTCGCCTACGACAGAGATCGGCAGATGTGGTATTGCGACATCACGATGACGCAGGACAATTCCTACAACCCCTTTGTCCGGCTCGCACTGGCGCGTTTCCAGCCGAACTCCTTGAGCGGCCTCGAGATATCACCGGTCGTGCTGGCCCAGTTCGCCCAGCTCAATCCGGACCGCACCCTGTCGATGGTCTTCAACGCCTCCGACGCGACTCTCGTTCACGTCGGCGTCGCGGGCACGACCTACACGGCGGCCACGGACAAGAAGGCGCAGCTGAAGGTCCTGGTCCAGGTGGCCGACCCGAAACCGGTCGGGGCCGTGGGCTGGAGAACGGACTCAGAGGTCGAGCTCGCGCCCTCCGGCGGCCAGTGGGGCAGCGACATCAGGCTGCCCGCGAGCCGCGGCAACCGGCCGATGCGGCTGGTGGTCGAGGAGCGTGAACGGCTGTTCGACCAGGGCACCCGGCTCGTCTACGTAGACGCCATCGAGATCTGACAGCGAAGGAACGACAACGATGAGACGAAGCCCCTGGTTTCCGCGCCTGGCCGTCGTGGCCGTCCTCGGCTGTTCCAGCGTGGTCGCCGTCCACCCCACGGCCGATGCCGGTACCCGCACAGGCAGGCCACGGCCGGCGCAGGTGAAGTCACGCGTTCTGCGTGCGTCGAAGGCTCTGGCGCGGCGGGCCGGGTCCGCCCTCCCGGCCGGAGGGTTCGGGAACGGCGTGTTCCAGGTCTATGAGACCCCGGCGCGCAGCAGCGCCGGGGTCGGCCAGTTCACGGTCATGACCGGCGCGAACAACCCTGCGGGCGCGGGCCGCGACGTGCTGTTCGGCCAGGGAGCGCCCGGGACGAGCTACATGATCGTCCGTGACGTGACCGCGGGCGTGGACTATGTGCAGGGCCGGATGCTCACCCACGCGAACGAGGTTTCGCTCGACGACCGGGCGAGCTTCCAGCAGACCACGGGGACCACCAGGACGACCAACTGGCAGGCCGGAGCCTTCATCCTGACTCAGGACGTCTCGGTCACCGGCGACACCGCGGCGAACTCACGTGTCACCGTCACGACGACGATCAACGATTTCAACACGCCTCGGCACAAGTACCAGATCCAGTATCTGTGGGACACCGCGATCGGCGCCGATGACGGACCCGTCATCCAGCCCCGTACGGCGGGCGTGCCCTACGGACCGTTCGACCCGACCGTCGGCGTGGAGCAGACCAGCACCGTGGCGGGCGACACCGTCGTCGTCAACAACGGGCCGCCCAGCCTGGCCGTGGCGCTGTCGGGTTCCGACGATCCTCAAGCGGTGCCCGATTCCGTGAAGTACCTGTGCTGGCCGGATGCGATCTTCGCCCCGCTCGGCGGATACGTCACCGACAACACCCGGGACATCAGCGACTCCCGGTCCGACTGCCTCGACCAGCAGGGAAACGCCGACTCGGCGGTCGAGTACCTCTGGTCGGCGGACGCGAACACGAGCCCCTCCGGGCAGGTCAAGGTCGCGGCCTCCCTCAGGATGAGCCCGCCGACGCCGTACGCCACGACGATGCGGGCCGGGGGCATCTCGCTCGGTTCGGCGACGGCGACCCTCACCGACACCGCGACCGGGAAGCCGATCGCGGGTCGCGCCGTGAAGTTCACCGCCGGCGGACGTACGGCCTGCGACCTGGTCACCGACGCCGCGGGGAAGGCCACCTGCGGCGGCCTGCTCAGCGGCCTCCTCGGCTACGACGTGAGCTTCGTCGGAGACGCCATCTGGGCCTCGTCCACCGCCCACGGCGGCCTCCTGCTGAGAGGCCGCCGGTCTTCGGGCGGGGACGAACCCAGGCCGCACTAGAGCCGGGGACCACTCACTTGGCGTACATCAAGGTGCCGAAGCCGAGCTGGTCGTAGCCGCCGCTGTCGGAGCCGTAGTCGCCGCCTCCGCCTTCGGGGCGTCCCTTCCCGGCGATGGCGGCGATGTACGGGACGTTCAGGTTGAGGCGACGGGCGTAGTGGTAGTAGATCATGTCCCACACCGGCCGCACCTGCCCGCGCGAGGCGGAGGAGATCACGGTCTGCGACTGCTTCGCGCAGGTGGTGCCGCTACCCCAGTTGTAGGTGGTGAACGGCACGCTGTTGCCGGTGTTGTACTTGGCGACGTACTGCGCGGCCTTCATGAACCGCCGGCCGTCGTAGCTGTAGAGGTCGGTGCCCTGGTTCCAGGCCATCTCGCAGATGGCGCCCATCTGGCCCATGCCCATCATGGTGTGGCCCTGGTCCCGGCCCGACTCCTGCCACTGGCCGAGGTCGTACCCGCCCACGTTGGAGTAGAGGAAGGGCACGGCGTGGGCGATGGAGCCGTTCCCCGCGCCGCTCTTGAAGTAGTTGACGGCCTGGTCGAACTTTGCCGCGTTGTCGGTGAGGATGCCGATGGCGAGCACCGAGGCGACGTTGCACAGATCCCAGTTCGCCCAGTAGTTGGTGATGCAGGCGCCGTTGTGGTTGGTGAGGAACTGGTTGTTGAGCGGGTAGAAGACGTTGACCATCATCTTCTGGAACCGGGCGAGGTCGAAGCCGCTGTAGCCGCGCATCAACTCGGCCGCGTTGGCGAACTCCCAGCCGTAGATCCCGGCGGCGAGGAACCGGTCGGCGTCGCCGGTGACGGTCGTGAGCTTGGCGGACCAGGCGTTGAGGATGTCGCGCGCGCAGTCGCCGTTGGCGGTGGTTCCGGCGACGTTCCAGCGCAGGGCGTTCTGGTACGCGGCGGCGATGTCGTTGTAGAGGATGCCGTAGTTCTGGCCGGTGCCGCCGCGGATGATGGTGGCCTGCGGGTTGGCCTTCCAGGTGCTCGCCGAGTGCGGGTTGGCGACCAGCCGGTTCCAGCCCGACAGCCACGGGTCGTTCCCGGCCTTCACCCGCACCTTGGCGCGGTTGATGTCGCCTGCGTTGTGCAGCATGCCGGGGTGGGTGAAGGTGGCGGGCGCGGCGCTCGCCCTGCCGCCGATGAGCGCCGCCGCGGTGCCGGCCGCGGCGACGCCGCCCGCTGTGCGTAGCAGGTCGCGTCGGCTCATCCGGTGCGTGTTCCTGCCGTCCATTGGTGGGACTCCTTCCCTGCGGGGACTTTCGGTCAGGAGGTGGTCTGCGTGACGCTCACGTGGTCGAAGAGCGCCGTCGTCAGGGCGGCCGGATCGCGGGAGCACACCACGAGGCCGGCGTAATAGGGGGCGTCGCCGAAGGCGGGGATGGTGCCCTGGCCGATGGGGGTCCAGGTCAGGCCGTCGGAGGAGACGCTCGCGGTGAAGGTGGTACCGGCCCGTGCCAGGCGCAGCCAGAGGGGAAGCCGGACCGCGGAGCCGCCCGACAGCGTCGTGCCTCCGCCGGCGACGGTCTTGCGCAGCAGGAGCTGTGGCGTCCCGGCCTCGGCACCGCCCGTGCTGGTCACGATGGCTCCGGCCGCCTGGTCGAACGGCGAGAGCGACTTGGCCATGAGCAGACCCACGCGATCGGCCGTCACCGCCCCCGCGCGGGAGACGACGCGGGCGGTGACCACGTGGTCGCCGGTGACGGGAACGCGGGCGAACTGCCCGGTCCAGCCTTGGCCGTTGACGTTGAGGTCGGGACCGGCGCCGCGCACGGTGAAGACGCCGTCGTCATGACTCGTGATCCCTGGGGCGTGAACGGCGGCGACACCGAAGGTGCCCGACCGCCGTTCGTCGAGGATGACATCCCCGACGTCGCCGTACGACCAGGGTTCGGGCGGCGGCGTGCCGACCGTGAGGGCGAGGGGAGCGGAGACGGACGCCGTGGCGTTGGCCGCCGTCATCACGACCGTGAACCGGCCCGTCTCGGCGGGCTTCCCAGAGATCAGACCGGTGCGGTGGTCCAGGCGAAGGCCCTCGGGCAGACCACGGGCGGAGAAACGCACCGGGTCGGACGAGGCTCCGATCAGGTACCGGAACGGTTCACCCCGGTCGGCGAACGCCTCGGCCGGGCCGGTGATCACGGGTGCCGGCGGGGTCGGCATGACCGCGCTCACCGGCGCCGAACGCGGCCCTCGGCCACCGGCGTTGGTCTTGGCGACGACGTAGCGATACGTCTTTCCCGGCGTTCCAGTGGTGTCGGAGAACCGCATGCGCGTGCCGAAGCCGACCGGTGCCACGCCGGTGGCGATCGGCTTGTACGGCCCGCTTCCGGCGGTCGCGCGCAGCACCGTGTAGGTCGCGGACAGATCCGGGTCGCTCCAGGTCAGTTCGATCGCGCCGCGCCCGGCGTCGGCCCGCAGGCCGGTGGCGGTGCGCGCGGGGCGAGGCGTCGTCCAGCCGCCGTCGGCGGTCACGGTGACGTTGTCGAACGCGGCCGTTCCGGTCTCGGCGTACGGTTCGTCGACGCCGAGGCAGGAGCACAGCACCAGGCCGGCCTGGACCTCGGGGCCCAGGTCGATGTCGGTGGAGCCCACCTCGGTCCACTCCGCGCCGTCCGGGGAGATCGACCCGACGAAGCGGTTCCGCCTGCGTTCCAGCCGTACCCAGTACGGCATGCGCATCCGGTAGCCGTCGCCCGCCGCCTCCACGTACGGCGCCGTCAGCGGTGTCGCGGAGTCCGGGAGCGTGCCGAGGTCCGAGAGCGGGAAGGCGGCCGCCGTCGTGATGGCCTGCTGCTGTGACGGCGGCACCGGTGTGCTGCCGGTGGCCGAGGTCGGGCCGCCGGACGAGGCCCGCGTGGTCCACACACCGCTCCAGGTGCTGAGCGGAAGCCCTTGGACCAGCATTGAGGCGTGCGGCGCGCCGGCCGTCAGCGCGCCGCGCATGGTCACGCCCACCTTGGAGTACTGCGAGCTCAGCGGCCACACGACCCGTGCCGTGACGACGCCGTCGCCGCGCAGCGGAAGATGGACGAGGTGAAAGGCGTCGGCCGTACCGCCGATGTCCGCGCCGCCCGCCTCCAGGGTGAACCGCTCGCCGTCGAAGGCCGCGCCGCCCGGTGTCCGGACGTCACCGACGTCGCGGGCGGTCCACGGTTCCGGCAGCCCGGCGCAGGCGGCGATCACGGCCGAGCCGGCGCTGCGACCGGCGGCGTTCGCCGCGGACACGGTGTAGTGGTACGTCCGGCCGCGGTGCGGCGGCCGGTCCGTGTACGACGTCGTCCCGACCCCGTCGGCGATCCGCTCGTACGGTCCGTCCGGGGCGGTGGCGCGCAGCACCGTGTAGGTGTCCGCCCACGCGGCGGCGAGCCAGGAGATCGTGACGGTGCTCTCCGCGGGCACGGCGTGCAGTCCGGCGGGCGCGGCCGGCGGGGCGGCGGGCGGTGCCGGCGTGGCCGTGCCCGCGAACGTCAGGGTGCCCCAGCTTGGCAGGTCGTCGTTGCCTCCCTCCACGACGCGGGCGCCGCCAGGGCCGCGGAAGACCGCCTGTTCGGTGTACGGCGCGGGCAGCCCGCGGACACCGTGGTAGTGCGCGTAGGCCATCTCATAGATCGGAGGCAGGTTGCCCCGCGATATCGCTGAAACGGACAGCTTGACGTACTTGCCGGTCCGGTCCAGGTCCGCGACGAAGGGCACGTCGTGGCCGAGGTTGTAGCGCGCGGCGTACTCGACGTTCGCCAGGATCCGGTCGCTCAGGTACCCGTACAGGTCGACGCCCTGGTTCCAGGCGACCTGTGCGACGTCGGTCAGCAGACCGACGGCCAGTTGCTCATGCCCTTGGTCGCGGCCGCTCTCCTGGCCCTGGCCGTCCGCGGTGACGACGCGGTGGGGCACGCTGCCGTTGCCCGCTCCGGCGACGGCGAAGCGCAGGGCGTCCTCGAACAGGGTGCGGTCCTCGCAGAAGACGCCGATGGCGATGATCGTCTGCATGGCCGTCAGGTCCCAGTTGCCGTTGGCGTAGAGCATGTAGCCCGAGACGGCCCGGTACCAGACGTCGAGGAACGACTGCTCGCATCGGGCGATGTCCGCCCGCGCCCAGCCGTCGTAGCCGCCGTGCCGCAGCAACTCCGCCGCGTTGACGAACTTGAAGCCCTGCAGGCCGGCGCCGAGCTGACCGTCCGCTCCGGTGATGGCCCGCAGCGACGCCGACCAGGCGTTGAGGATGTCGCGTGCCTTGTCCGCATGAGCCCGCTCGCCGGTGACGCACCACATCAGCGCGTTCTGGTAGGCCGCGGCGGAGTCGGCGACCGCCTCGCTCATGTGGTTCGCCGGGCCTCGGCCCCAGGAGGTGATCTGTCCCGTGTTCTGCACGGTGTAGCCGGCGGACGAGCGGGGGTGCGCGGCCAGCGCCAGATAGCCGGAGTAGACGGGGTCCCGGCGGGCCGCGACGGCCGCCTTCATGCGGTCCAGGTCGTCCTGCCGGTGCAGGATCCCCGGGTGGGCGAAGGCGAACGGCGTCCCCGTGACGCGCTCGTCCGCCCGGGGAAACAGCGGGGTCGCGGTGGCGAGCGCCAGGGAGGACGCCGCGCCGAGGAATCCGCGGCGGCTCAGCGCGTGGGTCATCGGCCGGCCGCCTGGGCTTCGGCGGTGGTGATGAATTTCAGGCCCGTCACGTGCTCGTTGGCGTACATCGGCACGAAGTCCGCCGTCAGGTACCAGCTGGGCTTCTTCATGCTGTCGGCGATCACGGTGCCGTTGACGACGAGATTCTCGAAGGTGACGTCCTTGATGAGGCGCTGGTCGTCGTAGCCGACGAGCACTGACGGGTTGGCGTGCGTGCCGGTGTAGCGGAGGTTCTTGACGTACACCGACTCGATGCCCCGCCCGGGCGAGGTGTTGTACTTCGTGTTGTACATGATCCGCATGTTGATCAGCTGGCCCTGGCGGAAGTCCTCGACCCGGATGTCCTCGCACCGCACGTTCTTGATGAGGTTGCCATCCCCGGGGTTGAGCGCGATGCAGCCCTGGTAGAGCATCTGCGGCTCGCGGTGGTCGAGGATGTCGAGGTTGCTGAAGGTCAGGTCGGAGAGCGTCTCGGGGCTGTCGGAGTCGCCGTGCGTGCCGACGTTGATCGGGTGGGCGACGTCGGCCCAGAGCGTGGAGTTCTTGACGGTGATGTCGCTGCTGTCGCCGTAGTAGTTCCAGCGGTGGTTGTAGATGGCGACGCAGTCGTCGGCGTTGCGCATGAAGACACCGTCGATCACCGCGTTCCGGCAGCTGAACAGGTCGATGCCGTCCCCGTTGCCCTTGGCGCTGAACGCCCGCAGGTTCCGGATCGTCAGCCCGGTGACCTGACCGGCGGTGACGGCGTAGCCGTTCGGGTCCAGCATGGTGACGCCGTCGATGGTGATATCGGAGGAGTATTCGGCGGTCACGCCGCCCCCGGGCGCCGCCCAGATGACGCCGCGTCCGATCAACCTGGCGTTCTGGACGTTCGAGAACACCACCCGCGACTTCAGCACGG
The DNA here is from genome assembly GCF_054775715.1 of Actinoallomurus acanthiterrae. Taxonomy (NCBI): domain Bacteria; kingdom Bacillati; phylum Actinomycetota; class Actinomycetes; order Streptosporangiales; family Thermomonosporaceae; genus Actinoallomurus; species Actinoallomurus acanthiterrae. The sequence goes on from NZ_BAAHCO010000001.1 coordinate 3,659,412, forward strand.
CGCCCCCGGCGAGGTAGACCGTCGAGCCGCTCGGGACGGTCACGGTGCCATCGGCCGTGGTGTGCACGCCGGGACCGAAGTAGATGACGTTCGGGTCGCCGGGGTGGGGAACGTCGGTCTCGACCGTGTTCGTCAGCAGGTGGACGCAGTCGAAGATGTCGTCGTTGACCTGGATGACGACGTTGCGGGGCTCGGTCAGGGTGAACGTCAGCGTGTCGCCGTGCACCCTGGGCTCGATGCCGTAGGAGTCCGGCCGGATCCTGGCGCTGTGGATCCGGCCCTTGGTGTAGGTGACCGAGACCTCCACGGAGCCGGTGAAGTCGAAGTACGCCATGGAGGAGTTCTGTATCTGGCCGGCGCTGGTGGTGGTGTTGATCAGGTTGAGCGTGGCCAGGTACACGCCCAGCGTCCGCCAGCGGCGCCGCGGTGTGCGGACCTTCACCACGAAGCTGTCGTTGACCGGCGCCTCGTTCGGAACGGGGTAGGTGACCAGCGAGGCGTCCGCCGCGTCACTCGCCGCTCGTGCGGTGCCCATCCTGCCGATGAGAGGGCCCGCCAAGGCCGCGGCACCCGCGGTCCGCAGGGCCGTACGACGGGACATGAAGGCGCTCATCAGATACCTCCGAGGGGGGCCCTGCCGTGAGGCGGGGAAGGATGCTGACGATAGAAAACGCTTACTGCGGAATGTACGACTGCTCAAGCGATGCCACAAGGGGTCGATGGCCGGGATGTTGCGCCGACGTTTCGTGAAGGTTGCGCAATGCCCGGTGTGAGCTGCATATACGCGCGGTGATCGGAACAGTGGTTGACCCTCTGAGGGGGCTACCTTACGATAGAAATCGTTTTCTATTTGATCATGGGGAGTTGGTCTATGGCCGACCGGCCGAAAGCGCTGTTCGCCATGCGCGCGCGGTATTTGTCCCAGCTCTTCCCGGTGCCTCTCCTGAGCCGCCTCGAGAAGCTGGTGGAGATCGACACCTCACTCGTGGCTCAGCGGTTCGATCAGCCGGACATCGTCCAGGCCCTCGCCGATACCGAGATCCTGATCACCGGATGGGGTGCTCCCCGGCTCGACGACGCCGTCCTCGCGGCCGCCCCGCGGCTGCGTGCCGTGGTGCATGCCGCCGGCAGCGTGCGCCACCTGGTCGGCGACGCCTGCTGGGAACGCGGCCTCCTGGTCTCCAGCGCGGCGCAGGCCAATGCCCTGCCGGTGGCCGAGTACACCGTGGCCGCGGTCCTGATGGCCGGCAAGGGCGCGTTCGAGGTCCGGGAACGCTACCGCGCCGACCCCGCCTACCGCCGTCCCGAAGACGATCCCGCCGTCGGGAACTACGGGCGCCGGGTCGGCCTGATCGGGGCGTCCAGGGTCGGCCGCCGCGTCCTCGAACTGCTCCGGCCGTACGATCTGACCCTGACGCTCGCGGATCCCTACCTGGACGCCGCCGAGGCCGGCCGCCTCGGCGCGGAGCTCCTGCCGCTGGACGAACTGCTGCGCACCAGCACGGTCATCAGCGTGCACGCGCCGGACATCCCGCAGACCCGCGGCCTGCTCGACCGGCGTCGCCTGGCGCTGATCCCGGACGGCGGCGTGCTGATCAACACCGCGCGGGGCGCCCTCGTCGACCACGACGCGCTGATCGCGGAGCTGGCCGACGGCCGGATCAGCGCGGTCCTCGACGTGACCGACCCCGAGCCGCCGCCCGCCGACTCGCCCCTGTTCCAGCTGCCCAACGTCTTCCTGACCCCGCACATCGCGGGTTCGATGGGCAACGAGCTGGAACGGCTGGGCCGGAGCGCGGTCGAAGAGCTGGAACGGCTGACGGCCGGGCGGCCGCTCGGCCACCAGGTGAACAAGACCGATCTGGACCGTGTGGCATGACCGTCCGGGCGAAGGGGTGGAGCCAATAGCATGACCTTGGACAGGCCGACAGGCGGGAGGATCGATGGCGAGACGCTCGGCCGCCGACGGCGCATCGCTCCAACGCCGCACGATCAAAGAGGTGGCCGCTCGCGCCGGGGTGTCCCCGGCGACCGTGTCCCGTGTCCTCGGCGGCACCTACCCGGTCGCCGCGGCGACCCGCGCCCGCGTACGGCGGGCGATGCGTGAGCTCGACTATGTCGTCAACGCCAACGCCCGCGCGCTGGTCGCCGCCACGTCGAACACCGTCGCCTTCGTCGTCAACGACGTCACCGGGCCGTTCTTCGCGCACATCGCCCGCGGCGTGGAGGAGCAGGCCACCGCCGAGGGCAGGCTGTGCCTCGTCTGCACCACCCACGGCGACCCCGACCGCGAGCTCGCGCTGATCAACCTGATGCGAGAGCAGCGCGCGGAGGCGGTGATCCTGGTCGGCGGTGTTCCCGAGACGCCGGAGTACCAGGACCGCATGGCCAAGCTCGCCAACGCCCTGGACGGGAGCGGTTCTCGCCTGGTCCTGTGCGGACGGCCGGCGCTGAACCAGGACGTCCCGCAGACCGTGGTCGAGTACGACAACGAGGGCGGCGCGTTCGCGATGACCAGCTACCTGCTGTCGGCCGGTCACGAACGCATCGCGCTGCTCGGAACGGTCGACGACCTGCCGACCTCGACCGGGCGGGTACACGGCTACGAACGCGCACTGCGCGGCCGCGGCCTTTCCACGGACCCGGACCTGATGGTCAAGGGCCCCTTCGCCCGCGAATTCGGATACCGCGCGACACGTGACCTCCTCGCCCGGAAGGCCGAGTTCAGCGCCGTCTTCGCCATGACCGACATGATCGCCGCCGGCGTGCTGTTCGCGCTGCGCGAGGCGGGAGTCCGCGTTCCGGACGACGTCTCCGTGGTCGGCTACGACGACATTCCCCTCGCCGAAGACCTCTTCCCGGCGCTGACGACCGTGCACGTACCGCACGAAGAGCTCGGTCGCGCCGCGGTCCGGATGGCCCTCAACCGGAGCGAGCACGGCGGCGGCCAGCACCTGAAGATGGGGACCCACATCGTCATCCGTGACTCCGTCGGGCCGGCGCGGAGCTGACGGCAGGTCCTCGGCACGTACGGAAGGATCACGATGACCGCGGGCCTGATACAGAACCCCGTACTGCCCGGCTTCCATCCGGACCCGAGCATCGTGCGCGTCGGCGCGGAGTACTTCCTCGCGACGTCCACCTTCGAGTGGTATCCGGGCGTCATGGTCCACCGCTCGGCCGACCTCGTCCACTGGGAGCCCGCCGGCCACATCCTCGACCGGCCCGACCTGCTCGACCTGCGCGGCGTGGCGGACTCCGCCGGGGTCTGGGCGCCTTCTCTCTCGTACCACGACGATCGGTTCTGGCTGGTCTACAGCATCGTGCGGACCGTGGGCTCCCCGTTCAAGGACGTCGACAACCTACTGATCACCGCACCCGCGATCGACGGCCCCTGGTCGGAACCGATCTTCCTCAACTCCTCCGGCTTCGACCCGTCCCTGTTCCACGACGACGACGGCCGCACGTGGCTGGCGAACCAACAGTGGGATCACCGCGAGGGCCACCCGTCCTTCGCGGGGATCGTCCTCCAGGAGTACGACCACGGCGAACGTGCCCTGGTCGGGGAGCCGGTCAACGTACTGCGCCACGACGAGCTCATCGAGGGGCCCAACCTGTACCGCCGCGACGGGTGGTACCACCTGATGCTCGCCGAAGGCGGCACCGGCTGGAACCACGGCATCCTGATGGCCCGCTCCCGCTCCCTGACCGGTCCGTACGAGCTCGACCCCGGTGGGTCCCTGCTGACCACCCGCGATTCTCCCGGCTTCCCGCTGCAGAAGGCCGGGCACGGCGAGCTCGTGGAGACCGCCGACGGCGAGTGGTATCTCGCGCACCTGGCCTCCCGGCCCGTGGACACTCCCGATGGGCCCCGCAGCATCCTCGGGCGCGAGACCTGCCTGCAACGCGTGGAGTGGACGGACGACGGCCGGCTGCGGCTCGCCGGCGGCGGCAGCAGACCGCGGCTGGAGGTCCTGGCACCGCGCTCGGCGCGCGTCGTGCCACCGCCGGCACGGCGTTCGGCGTCCACCGCGCAACCGCGCTCGGCGCCCGCCGCGCAACCGCCGGAGCGGCCGAGCCGCGACGACTTCGACGCTCCCGAGCTGGACCCGACCTGGAGCACGCTTCGGGTGCCCCCCGACGCGTCCTGGCTGAGCCTCACCGAACGCCCTGGCTGGCTGCGCCTGCGCGGCAGGCAGAGCCTCCATTCGCTGTTCGACCAGAGCCTCGTCGCCACGCCCCTCACCGCCGTGCGCTGCGAGGCCCGTACCGTGCTGGACTTCCGTCCCTCGCACTTCTCCCAGCTGGCGGGCTTGATCTGCTGGTACGACACCACCACGCACTACTACCTTCGCGTGACCCATGCCGAGGGGCGCGGACGCGTCCTCGGGATCGTCCTCACCGACGACGGCGTCTACCGCGAACTCCCCGACGACGACCTCGAGATCGCCGACTGGCCGCTGGTCCACCTGCGCGCCCGCTTCGACGGCGCCGAGCTGCGCTTCTCCGCCTCGCCGGACGGAACCGACTGGCGGCCGGTGGGCCCGGTCCTCGACGCGAGCAGGCTCTCGGACGACTACGGCGACCGGCTCCGCTTCACCGGCGCCCACGTGGGCGTGTGCGCCCAGGACCTCGGCGGCACCCGGCCCCCCGCCGACTTCGACCTCTTCGAGCTGCGTTCCCTCTAGGAGGCGGCCCTCCGGTCTCTCGAGCCGGCGGGCCGCGCGGTCACTTCAGGCTGCCCAACGTCACGCCGGAGCGCCAGTAGCGGCGCATCGCCACCATCATCACGGCCATCGGGACGATGGACAGCAGGCATCCGGTGAGGACCAGGCTGGTGAGGTCGACGCCCGTCTCGGCGCGCTTGCCGCTCCAGTTGTACAGGCCCAGGGCGAGCGTCCAGTTGTTCTCGCTGCGTAGCACGGTCAGCGGCAGGAAGAAGCTGTTCCAGGTGTTCACGAAGGCGAGCAGGAACACGGTGGCGCCGCCGGTGGTCATCAGCCGCAGCACGATGCCGGCGAAGATCCGTAGCTCTCCCGCGCCGTCCAGGCGGGCGGCCTCGAGCAGCTCGTACGGGACCGCCGCCTCGGTGTAGACCTTGGCGAGATAGACGCTGAACGGGTTGATCAGGCACGGGATCAGCATCCCCCAGGGGGTGTCCACCAGCCCCAGGGAGGAGAAGAACAGGTACAGCGGGAGCGTGAGCAGCGCGGTGGGGACCAGGAACGAGCCCACGACGCAGGCGAAGACGACCTTGCGACCGGGAAAGTCGAACCGGGCCAGTCCGTAGCCGGCGGCGAGCGCGACCAGCGTGCCGCCGAGGGATCCGACCCCGGCGTACAGGAACGAGTTGGCGATCCAGCGCCAGAAGATGCCGTGGTCGTAGCCGAACACCTGACGGACGTTCTGCCACAGGTGCATGCCCGAGAACCACAGCCCGTTCGTCTGGTAGAGGCCCGCCTGATCCTTGGTGGCGGCCACCAGCAGCCAGTAGACGGGGAACAGGCTGTACAGGGCGAACAGGACCAGCCCGATCAGGACGAAACGGTGACCGGCGCGGCGGGCCGCCGGGCTCACGTTGTCGGGACGGGTACGCCGCCGGACCGTGGGGCGCGGCTCGGCCTTCGGGGTGTCGGCGGACACCGCTGTCATGAGCCCTCCCGGGTCGTGAGCCGGTAGAAGACGTACGACGCGGCGCCCAGCAGGACGGCCAGCAGCACCGACAGGGCGGCGGCGTAGTTGTAGTTTCCGGCGTTGAACGCCTGGTTGTAGATGACCATGATCGGGGTGAAGCTGTCGGTGACGGTCTGCGGGGTGACGTGCCGGAACAGCATCGGCTCGTTGAAGATCTGCAGCATGCCGATGATGGAGATCATGCCGGTGAGCACCAGGGCCCCGCGGACGTACGGCACCTTGATGCGCAGCGCGATCCGCAGTTCGGACGCTCCGTCGACGCGGGCGGCGTCGAACAGTTCGCGCGGCACGCTCTGCAGCGCCGCGTAGATGATCAGCATGTTGTAGCCGATGCCGTGCCAGGTGAGCAGGTTGCCGATGGCGGGCCAGACCATGCTCGGGGCGAAGAAGTTCCACGACCAGCCGAAGGCCTTGCCGAGCGCGGTGAGCGGGCCGACGTCCGGGCTGTAGAGGTTGACCCAGACGATCGCCGCGACCACGCCCGGGATCATGTACGGCACCAGCAGCGCGATCCGGAACCGGTTGGCGACACGGCCGGCCAGGTGGTCGAGGAGCAGAGCGAGCAGCAGGCTGATGGCGAGCATCAGGGGAATCTGCACGCAGGCGAAGAGGAAGACTCGCCCCACCGCGCCGAGGAACGTCGCGTCGGACAGCCCGCGCCGGTAGTTGTGCAGGCCCGCGAACCGCGTCGTGCCGCCGCTCAGCCCCAGCCCGGACTGGCGGACGGTGAACAGGCTGCGTTCGATCGCGTAGCCGATCGGGACCACGTACAGGAAGACGAAGCCGAGCAGGAAGGGCGCCGTGAACCCGGCGCCCTTCCAACGCTGCGCGCGTACCATGCCGCCTCAGCCTTCGACGCTGATGCCACGGGACTTCAGGTCGGTCACCGTCCACTGCTGCATGTGGGCCAGCAGATCGGTGACCTTCTGCTGCTTGGTCATCACCTTCGCCCAGCCGGTGGCCATCTCGGTGTACATCGCGGTCCAGTCCGGCCCGAACGTCCAGTCCGTGGCGACGAGCGGGAAGCTGCCGGTGACCACCTTCTTCGAGGCGTCGTAGCTCCCGCCCAGCAACGTCTTGGGGAGCGCGTTGTCGATGAAGGGCGAAGCGTCGGCCACCGCGGGCATGAGACCGTCACCCGTCTTCGGGTCGGCCATGATCTTCACCGCGCCGGGGTCGGTCGACAGCCACAGTGCCGCCTGCGCGGCCTGCGCGCGGTACTTGCAGTGCGAGGTGACGACGTTCAGCCCGCCGCTCTTGTTCGTCCCGGCCGGGGTACGGGGAGCTTCGCCCGTGAAGGTGGGCCAGGGCGCGATCGCCCACCGCCCCAGGGACTTGGTGAAGTTCTTCACCATGCCGGCCATCTGCCAGGTGGAGATCTGGCGGGTGACCGTTCCGCCGTTGTCGTAGTTGCGCTGGACGGCGGCGTAGTCGGAGAAGGACAGGCTGGAGTTGAGGCCGTCGTCGATGATCTGCTGGATCACCGCGGCGGCCTTGAGGGTGGCGGGATCCTGGAAGTTCACCTTCCACTTGTCGCCGTCGATGCCGTACCAGTGGGCACCCGCCTGCATCGCGAGCGTCTCCAGGGTGCTGGGGTCCTCGCCGGCGTAGTTGGTGATCTTGATGCCGTGGGCCTTCAGCGTCTTGCCGGCGGCGATCACATCGTCCCAGGTGGCCGGCGGCTTGAGCCCGTACTTCTGGAAGACGTCGGTGCGGTAGATGGTGAAGGCGGGCGAGGAACTCGTGGCGACGCCGTACACCTTGTCCTGGACGAGCGTCCCGGCGTAGGCGCCCGCGTTGAACTCTGCCTTGTGCGGGGCGATCCACGTGCTGATGTCGGCCAGCATGCCCTGCGAGACGAAGGTCGTGACGTACTCGGCGGTGCTCTGCATCAGGCAGGGGGCGTTGCCGGCCTTGAACGCGTTGGTCAGCTGCTGCGGCGCCGTGGCGTCCGTGATCTTCGTGTACTTGATCTGCACGTCCTTGTGGCCGGCGTTGAACGCCTTCACGGCGGCCGCCTGGCCTTGGTCCCAGCCCCAGTAGGCCAGGGTGGCCGGGCCGGACGCCTTCGAACCGGACGTGCCGCAGGCCGTGAGCAGGCTGCCGGCGGCGAAGGCCGCCACGGCCACGGGAAGACGCCTCCTGATCGAGTTCATCTGCTTCGCGGCGTGGAGACCCCGGCCTTCAGGCCGGGGACGAAACGCCGCTCCCTCCTCAGATTGTCGGTGGTGGTGGTTAGCGTTCGGGCATGCGGTTTCGGCTTGCGCCCACGCCCGCTCAAGAGCAGGCGCTGCTGGAGCACTGCTCCCACGCCCGATATGTGTGGAACCTCGCGGTCGAGCAGCATCAACACTGGCGGCCGGGCCGGGCGAGCGCGCCGGGCTATGGCGAGCAGTCCCGCCAGTTGACCGACGCCAGGAAGGAGTTCGACTGGCTGGCGGCGGGTTCCCAGACGGTGCAGCAGCAGGCGTTGCGTGACTTCGCCCAGGCCATGGCGGGCTTCTTCGTCGGCACGCACCGGCGGCCGACCTGGCGTAAGGCGGGGGTGCACGAGGGGTTCCGGATCGTCGGGCAGCGCGGTCGGCACTGGGACGTGCGGCGCCTGTCCCGCAAGGTCGGTGAGGTCTGGGTCCCCAAGGTGGGCTGGGTCCGGTTCCGCTGGTCCCGCCAACTCCCTGTGGACGCCAAGTCCTTCAGGGTGAACCGGGACCAGGCGGGCCGCTGGCATGTCGCGTTCGCCATGATCCCGCCACCGATCAACGGGCCCGGCGCCGGACAGGTCGTCGGCGTGGACCGCGGTGTGGCGGTCTCCGCAGCGCTGTCCACCGGCGAGCGACTGTCCGTGCCCGGCCTGTGTGAGACCGAGGCTGAACGGCTGCTGCGTTTGCAGCGCCGGTTGGCGCGCGCAAAGCCCGGCTCGAACCGCCGCGCGGGGATCAAGACCGCGATCGCCCGGATCAAAGCCCGCCAGACCGACCGGCGCAAGGACTGGGCCGAAAAGACCTCCACCCGCCTCGCCGCCGATTTCGACCTGATCCGGGTCGAGGACCTGAAGATCAAGAACATGGTGCGGTCCGCGCGCGGCGCCATCGCCGCGCCGGGCAGCAACGTGCGGGCCAAGGCCGGGCTCAACCGCTCCATCCACGCGGCCGGGTGGGGTCTTTTGGTGAGGCGCTTGGAGCAGAAGGCGCCGGGTCGGGTGGAAAAGGTCGACCCCGCGTACACGTCCCAGATCTGTCATGCCTGTGGGCACTGCGCTGCGGAGAACCGTGAGAGCCAAACGGTCTTTCGCTGTCGCGCCTGCGGGCATACCGATCACGCGGATGTGAACGCGGCCAAGAACATCAGAGACATCGCCGTCGGACGGACGGTGACAGCGCGGGGAGCCCTCCAGCCACTGGGCGGGGCCGTGAACCGCGAACCTCAACCTGCTCTCACCTCCGGGTAGGGACCGGGTTGGAATCCCCCGCCATCAGGCGGGGGAGGACGTCAACGGGCTGCTCCTTGTTTTCGCGCGAAGGGATCCTTGCGGGTTCGGGACGGCCGACATGGCTGGGGCATGGTCGGTTTCCTCGGCTCTGAGCGCGTGGACGCCGGCCGGTGAAGGTGGTCGCGGCTCGCCTGATAGCGGGGGTCTGTAGGCGGGATATAGAAAACGATTGCTGTCGAATGTAGGGACCAGTCACGGATAAGGCAAGAGGGGTGGGGCGGCTTGTTGTCGAGGCTTCCGTCAGGTCGTACCATGATTTAGAAAACGTTTTCTATCGTGTACGGAGGGCTCATGGCCGGCCGAAGCATCCTCGTGTACACCCGGACGACGGCCTACCGGCACGACTCCATCCCCGCGGGCGTCGCGGCCTTCCGCGAGCTGGGCGCGCGACACCGCTTCTCCGTGCACGCAACCGAGGACCCCGCGGCGTTCACCACGGAGCAGCCATCCTGGGACGCGGTCGTCTTCCTCTCCACGAGCGGAGACGTCCTGGAACCGGCGGGACGAGAGGTACTGCGGACGTACGTCGCCGAGGGCGGCGGATTCCTGGGAGTCCATTCGGCCACCTGCACCGAGTACGACTGGCCCGAATACGGCACGCTCCTCGGCGCCCGCTTCGACGGGCATCCGGAGATGCAACCGGGCCTGGTGAGGGTCCTCGACCGGACGCACCCGGCAACCGCCCACCTGCCGGAACGTTGGCACCGCACCGACGAGTGGTACGACTTCCGCGACGGGCCCGCACAGGTGCGAGTGCTGGCGACGATCGACGAGCACACCTACCGCGGCGGTCGCATGGGACCACACCACCCGCTCGTCTGGTGCCGTGAGTACGGCGCCGGCCGTAGCTTCTACACGGCGCTGGGCCACGCCGCGGAAGCCTTCGCGGAGCCGGACTTCCGCGAGCACCTGCTCGGCGCATTGCGCTGGGCCGCCGGCTGGACCACCGACGGGCCCGACGACCGCCCTGCCGTGGCCGACGCCGAGGCGCCGGGTTGAGCGGGGGCTCAGCCGGTGAAACCCGGGTTCGACAACGTCACCGACGTCCGGCTCGCGGTCACCCCGCCTGATCCGAGCACGAACTGATTCCCAGGCTTCAGCCGATCTTGGGGCGTGCTCGTTCGATGATGGCGCCGAAGTCGGTACCGGGCGGCAGTGTGCCGTAGCAGTGTCCCCAATCTCCGCCGAGGCGGGAGGCGCAGAAGGCGTCGGCGACCGCCGGGTGGCCGTGCCGGACCAGCAGGGAGCCCTGCAGCACCAGGGCGAGGCGCTCGACGACCCGCCGGGCGCGCGGCTCGATCGTCGCCACGTCGGTGAGCGAGTCCTTGACCTCGGCGGTGGCGGCGTCCAGCCGCGCGTCGGCGCCCGAGGCGAGGTCGATCTCGGTGAAGAACGCCTCCACCGTCTCCGGCTCCTTGACCATCGCCCGCAGCACGTCGAGGGCGGCGACGTTCCCGGACCCCTCCCAGATCGAGTTGAGGGGCGACTCGCGGAACAGCCGCGGCATGCCGGAGTCCTCGACGTAGCCGTTGCCGCCGAGGCACTCGAGCGCCTCCGCGGCGTGGGCGGGCCAGCGCTTGCAGACCCAGTACTTGCCGACGGCGAGGCCGAGCCGCTTGAACGCGGTCTCGCCGCGGTCGGTGGCCCCGGCCAGGCGGAGCATGAGGACGGTCGCGGCCTCCGACTCGACCGCCAGGTCCGTGAGGACGTTGCGCATCAGCGGCTGGTCGATGAGGTACCGGCCGAACACCTGACGGTGCGCGGCGTGGTGGGTCGCCTGGGCGAGGCCTTCGCGCATTCCGGCGGCCGCGCTGATGACGCAGTCGAGCCGGGTCATGTTGACCATCTCGATGATCGTGCGGACGCCGCGCCCCTCGTCGCCGACGCGCCAGGCGACCGCGTCCTCGTACTCCACCTCGGCGGACGCGTTCGACCGGTTTCCCAGTTTGTCCTTGAGCCGCTGCAGGCGAAGGCCGTTGCGCGTGCCGTCGGGCAGCACCCGGGGCAGCAGGAAACAGGTGAGGCCCTCCGGGGCCTGCGCGAGGACGAGGAACACGTCGCACATCGGCGCGCTGGTGAACCACTTGTGGCCGGTCAGCAGGTACGTGCCGTCGGGCCGGGGTACGGCACGCGTCGTGTTGGCCCTTACGTCGGAGCCGCCCTGCTTCTCCGTCATCGACATTCCGGCGAGGATGCCCTGCTTCTCCAGCGGTGGACGCAGGCCGAAGTCGTACGTGCCGGACGTCAGCAGCGGTTCGTACTGCCGGGCCAGCTCGGACGCGTGGCGCAGCGCCGGTACGGCGGCGTAGGTCATCGAGATGGGACAGCCGTGCCCGGCGTCCACCCGCCAGACGTAGAACTTCGCGGCGCGGGCGACGTGCGCACCGGAGCGTTCGGTCCACGCCCGGGCGTGCAGGCCGTGGCCCACCGCGACGCGCATGAGGTCATGCCAGGCGGGGTGGAACTCGACCTCGTCGACGCGATGGCCGTACCGGTCGTGGGTGCGCAGCACCGGCGGGTGCTCGTTGGCGAGGCGGCCCCACTCGCGCGCCTGCTCCGTGCCCCCCAGCCGGCCGAGCTCGTGGACGGCCTCGGCCGCCCAGCCGCCGCCTTCGCGGAAGAGCCCGTCCAGGAGGGCGGGGTCGTCGGCCACGTCATGGCCGACGAGCGGGGGGACCTGGTTGAAGACCTCATGTGTCGTCATCGACCGCTCCGATGCTGCGCTGGGCGAAGGTGATGAGATGAGCCATCAAGCCGGCCTGCGCGTCCGCCTCGCCGGGAGGATGCGCCTGCGCGTCCGTGCGGCCGGCGGCACGCGGCCGTACGTCCGCGTCGCCGACCGGATATGGCTCGGTGGAACTGCCGGCGCCGACCGCGAGGGGGCCGACGAGGGCCTCGCCGATGGCCCCGACGAGCGCCGCGGCGCTGACCTCGACGTTCTGCTCGGGGAGCTCGCCGGCGGCGATGCCGCGTCCGATGAGCCCGGCGAGGACGGCGGCGTACGCCCGGCGGAAGACCAGGCGCTCGGCGTCGACGGCGGGATCCACCGGCTCGGCGAGGAGCGCGTACGCGATCCGCGGGGCCCGCAGGGCTCGGCCCGCGAACGTCTCGATCACCGCCGCGATGCCCTCCGCCGCCGAGCCCTCCAGCGACGCGGCGCGCGCGAAGGCGTCGACCTCGCGCTGGGAGGCCACCCGGAAGACCTCCGCGACCAGGTCGGCCTTTGCCGGGAAGTGCCGGTAGACGCTGCCGGTCGCGACCCCCGCTCGCCGGGCGACGGCCGCGATCGAGCAGCCGGCGTAGCCGTGCTCGGCGACGACCGCCAGCGCGGCGGCGCGGATGCGGTCCCGGGAGGCGCTGAGCCGGGCCTCGACACGGGGCGTACGGCGGTACGGCACGTAAGAATTGAACCGTAGTTCATTCCTTCAGGGCAAGGGCGGCCGTCGAGAAAGACCGTCGGCGAGGATCGAGCCGCCGGAAGGGACAGGGCCGTCGGGAACGACAGAAAGGCGCGGGATCTCCTCAAGTGAGGGGATCCCGCGCCGTTCGGACCGGCAGGCGAGGGGGGGAGCGGGTGACGCCGTGCCGGTGTCGAGGGGGGTGGGTTACGCCTTGCCGGTGGCCGTGTCGTAACCGGTGCCCGAGTGGCGGTACACGCCGCCCTTGCCCAGTTCCAGGACCTGGAACTTGATCGTGACCGAGTTCGACGCGGTGCCGGAGAGGTCCTGCATCATCTTCTCCGACAGGTCGATGAGCGCCGGCGGGTTGTGCTGCGCGACCGCCCACTCGGCCGGGCCGAAGTCCTCAACGACGCCGATCGCGCTCTTGCCGTTGTAGGTGATCTTCACCTTGGTGCCGAGCGGCCAGTACGGGCTGGCGAGCGTGTGGTACGACATCGGCTTGCCGGAGGCCGTCGACGGGTCCCAGAAGGACGTGGCGGTCGAGACGCCGCCGGGCAGGGCCGCCTTCTTGGCGTCCTTCTTGATGTCCTTCTTGACGCTTACGAACAGCCGGTCCTTGTTCTCCGCGGTGACGCGCTTCTCGGTCTGCGGCGCCTGCTTGGACGCCTGCGCGGTGGAGGGCGCGGCGGCGCTCTGTGCCGAAGATGCCGACTCCGGAGCGGATCCGTAGGCGAGGGCGGTGGTCACGCCGGCGCTGGCCAGGGTGACTCCGGCGGCCGCGGTGGCGATGGCCTTCGTCGAGAACCTGATCATGGGATTCCTTTCGGGGGGCATGGGGGAACTGCGGGATGGGGGAATCCCGGGGCGATGACAGGGGGGATGCGTGGGACCGCCCGGGAAGGGGAGGTCGGCGCGGGCCACGTCGCTCGGCGGCGACGCGGCACGCGCCGACACGGGCGATTACTGGGCGTACTCCGGATAGCCGTAACCCACGACAGAGGAGGTGTTCCGGGTCCGGACCTTCACGGCGTTGTCCGTGTTGCCCTCGACGGTCTGGATGGTGCCGTCGTGGTTGTCCTTGATGACCAGGCCGACGTGGTCGATGGCGTCGACACCGCTGCCGTTCCAGGAGAAGAAGACGACGGCTCCGGGCTTGGGAACGTTGCCCCAGCGGCCCTGAGAGATGAACCACTTGGCGTGGGTCGGGGTGAACGCGTCGCCGCCGATCCCCTTGACGCCGGCTTGGGAGCCGGCCCACGAGACGAACATGTCGCACCAGTTGGCGTTGGCGTAGTCGCCGATGGACCCGCCGTCGCGCGCGACGCCTGCCTTGGCGAACGGCGAGGACATGAACCACTGGTTGAACTTGGTGCCGCCGGCCGCGTTCTCGGTGGTGCCGACCTGGGAGACGGCGAGCTTGAGGACGTCCGTGGCCGAGGGCAGCTTCTTCTGCACCTGCTTCGGTGCGGCGAGGGCGCGCAGCTGGGTGTGCGGGTCGTCGCGCAGGGCAGCGGCTTCGAGCGCCTTACCCGTACTGGGATTGGGTATCTGGGCGACGTGGTGCGCCCCGCTGGGAAGCTGCGCGGACAGCGCCGGCCCTGCGGAGGCCACGGTGAACGCGGCCGCGCCGGCGGCGGCGGTGCCGGCGATGACGCCGGCGAGGGTCTTGCGATCAAAGGTGAAGCGGGGTTTGGCGTGTCGAGGGGACACGGGGGGTACTCCTTCGGCTTCCATGCCGCTTACCGGGTTAGCTGACGGGTTCGGGCGTGGAAGCTGCCCTACGGCACAGGGGATGTGCCGATTCACCCCGGGACTTCTGGTGGGTCCCCGGCTCCGCTAGGTGCGGATTCAGCGGGTCGCCCGCTCACGCGGGCGGCTCGAACAAAGAGACACGTCTGCCGTCATCGGCTAGGGGTAGCGGTGACGGCCGGTATTCAGATCAGGGCGGACTCGCGGACAAGGTTCTGCTCCTTACTTCCAGTACGCCTACCGGGTTAGCTGACGGGTTCGGGCGTGGAAGTCGCCCTACGGCACAGGGGATGTGCCGATTCACCCCGGGACTTCTGGTGGGTCCCCGGCTCCGTGATCTTCACGGACTCGACGTTGCCGCTCTCGCTGCGAATGGATCTACGGGTGCTTCGCGGGAGTGGCGCGATTTGGGATATGAACCGTCTCGGCTCTGTACGGAGGCCCTCGCACGCGTCTTCGCGCCGCGCCATCTGCGCTGGTGGGCCGGCCGGGCCGGCGGATGTTCGGGCGGCGCATGGGGGGCGTCGCCGGACGTAGAGGAACATATCAGACAAATACCGACGTGCCAAATATGGCCACCGGACATTACTCACGTGATCGACGCCACAAAGATCGCCATAAAGATCGATCTGCGCGCCTTATGATCCACTTTACGTTTCCGGTCGAAACAATCTTGAACGACCGCAAAACAACGTGGAATCGCCAGATATCGCAACAGTCGGGTGCCGAAGGGTATTCCGCGCCCCGTCACGATGGGTGACCGCAGGCTCGTCGGGAGGCTCGCCGCACGCGCGGAGCGCCCGGAATCGACAGCAGGCGCGCCGGAGACACCGGAGCGCCGGGAAGGCGTCAGCAGGCGCGCCGGAGGCGCCGCAGCGCTGGGAAGGCATCAGCAGGCTCGCCGTACGTGCCGGAATCGGCAGCAGGCTCGCCGTAAGCGCCGGAGCGCCGGGAAGGCGTCAGCCCGCCGCCGCGACGCGATCGCCACGCGTCAGGATCTCGTGATAGCGCTGCGACGTGATCTCCGCCACCTCCGGCGCGGCGCCCAGCACGGGCGAGACCGCCACCGCCCCGGCCTCCAGGGACTCCTCACGGACCTTGTCCGCGAAGTAGCCCGGGGCCAGGAAGTAGGACGCCACCGCGACTCGCGGCGCGCCCGCGTCGTACAGCATGCGTACGGCCTCGGCAGGGGTGGGACGGGCCGCGGAGGCGTACGCGGGGACGACGGAGTGCCAGCCGCGCCAGGACCGCGCCATCCGGCCGATCGTCGCGTTCGCCGCCGGATCGCTGGAACCGGCGGCGGCGAGCACCAGAGCGGTGTCCGGGTCGGGGCGGACGCCGACGTCGGCGAGCCGTCGCTCCAGGGCCTTCGTCATCAGCGGATGCGGGCCCAGCGTCGCCCCGTAGTGCAGGGTCAGCCGCGGATGGGCGCTATGGGCGTCGCGAAGCGCCCCCGGGATGTCGGTCTTGCTGTGGTACGCCGCGGTGAGCAGCAGAGGGAGCACGACGGCCTCGTCGGCCCCCTCTCCGACGAGACCACCGAGCGCCTGCCCCGGGGCCGGGGGAGCGTGGTCGAGATACGAGGTCACGACCCGCACCCCCGATGAACGGCGAACAAGATCGAGAAGTTCCTCGATCGTCGCCGCCGCACGCGGATCCCGGCTCCCGTGGGCGACCGCGACCAGGGGGATCGCGGAGGTGCTCAGAGGTTGATGCCGCATTCGGTCTTTCCGGTGCCGGCCCAGCGTCCGCTGCGCGGGTCCTCGCCCGGCGCGACCTGCTTGGTGCAGGGCTCGCAGCCGATCGACGGGTACCCGTCGTACTGCAGCGGGTTCACCAGGATGCCGTGCTCCTCGATGTAGTCGTGGAGCTGGGCCTGGGTCCAGCGGGCGAGGGGGTTGACCTTGACCTTCCCGCGCGCGGCGTTCCACTCGACCACGCGCGAACCGCGCCGGTGCGAGGTCTCCTCACGCCGGATGCCGGTGATCCACGCTAGGTACGGCTCGAGCGCGCGGTTCAGCGGCTCGACCTTGCGCAGGTGGCAGCACAGATCCGGGTTCCGGCCGTACAGCCGGGGCCCGAGGTCGCGCTCCTGCTCGGCGACGGTCCGGGAGGAGGTGACGTTGACCACGTTGACCGGGTAGACGGCCTCGACGGCGTCCCGCGTGCCGATCGTCTCGGCGAAGTGATAGCCGGTGTCGACGAACAGCACGTCGATGCCGGGCCGGATCTTCGAGGCGATGTCGACCAGTACGGCGTCCTTCATGGACGACGTGACGCAGATCCGGTCGCCGAAGGTCGCGATCGACCAGCGGACGATCTCCTCGGCGGAGGCCTCCTCCAGCGCGTCGGCGGCCGATTCGACGATGTCGGTCAGGTCGAGCGCCGCCGTGGCGCGCTCGTACAGGAGTGTCATGCCGAGCCCTCCCGTCTAGGAGCGCCCGTGGCGCTGAGCGCGCCGAGCCCGATGAAGCGCAGCTTGAACGCGCGCGTGCACGCCCGGCAGTGCCAGCCGCCGTCGCTCTCGTACGGCTCCAGGTCCTCGTCTCCGCAGTAGGGGCAGTAGAAGGGGACGGCTCTCTCGGTCACTTCAGCTCACCTTCTTCCGCACGCTGCACCCACGTGGCGAAGGACTCGCCGTCGTGCCTGCCCTCCTGGAACCTGCGCAGCACCCTTTCCACGTAGTCGGGCAACTCGTCCGCGGTGGTCTTCAGCCCGCGGATCTTCTTGCCGAACTCCCCGCCGATCGAGCCGCCCAGGTGGACCTGGTAGCCCTCGACCTGGGCGCCGTTCGCGTCGGTGACGAGCTGGCCCTTCAGTCCGATGTCGGCGGTCTGGATGCGCGCGCAGGAGTTCGGGCAGCCGTTGATGTTGATCGTCAGCGGCTCGTCGAAGTCCGGCAGGCGCTGCTCCAGCTCCTCGATCAGGTCCATGCCGCGCTGCTTGGTCTCGACGATGGCGAGCTTGCAAAACTCGATGCCGGTGCAGGCCATCGTCTGACGGCGGAACGTCGACGGGCGGACCCGCAGGTCGTGTGCCTCCAGCTCGGCGGCCAGCGCCTCGGTCCGGTCCTCCGGGACGTCCAGGATGACCATCTTCTGCTCGGTGGTCGTGCGCACCCGTCCGGAGCCGTACTCCTCGGCCAGGTCCGCGATGACGTGCAGCAGGTCGCCGTCGACGCGGCCGACCTTCGGCGCGAAGCCGACGTAGTAGCGGCCGTCGCGCTGCCGGTGGATGCCGACGTGGTCGCGGCGGTCATCCCGGGGCCCTCCGGGCGCCGGTCCGTCCGCCAGCGCGTACCCGAGGTACTCCTTCTCCAGGACTTCACGGAACCGCTCCGGGCCCCAGTCGTTCATCAGGAACTTCAGCCGCGCGCGGTGCCGGAGCCGCCGGTAGCCGTAGTCGCGGAAGATGCCGGCGATGCCCGCCCAGACCTCGTGGGCCTGCTCCGGCCGGATGAACGCTCCCAGCCGCTTGGCGAACATCGGGTTGGTGGACAGGCCGCCGCCCGCCCAGACGTCGTAGCCGACCTCGCCCTTGTCGTTCACCACGCCGACGAACGCGATGTCGTTGATCTCGTGGACCGTGCACTGCGCCGTGCAGCCGGACAGCGCCGACTTGAACTTCCGCGGCAGGTTGGAGAAGTCGGGGCTGCCGATGTACCGGTCGTTGATCTCGCGGATCTGCGGCGTCGCGTCGATGACCTCGTCGGCGTCGATCCCGGCGAGCGGGCAGCCGAGGATGACCCGGGGCGTGTCGCCGCAGGCCTCGGTGGTGTCCAGCCCGACCGACTCCAGGGCCTCCCAGATGGCCGGGACGCTCTCGATCTCGATCCAGTGCAGCTGGATGTTCTGCCGGTCGGTGATGTCCGCCGTGCCGCGGGCGTACTTGGAGGAGACGTCGGCGATCGTGCGCAGCTGGTCGAGGTTCAACTGGCCGCCGTCGATCCGGACGCGCAGCATGAAGTAGCGGTCGTCGAGCTCTTCGGGCTCGAGGACCGCCGTCTTGCCGCCGTCGATGCCGGGCCGGCGCTGCGTGTACAGGCCGAACCAACGGAACCGGCCCCGCAGATCAGCGGGGTCGATCGAGTCGAAGCCGGCCTTGGCGTAGATGTCGATGATGCGACGACGGACGTTCAGCCCGTCGTCGTTCTTCTTGTTCTCTTCGTTCTTGTTGAGCGGTTCGCGATAGCCCAGGGCCCATTGGCCCTCGCCTCGTTTCCGCTGCTGACGGGGTGGCATCGTGCGCGTCCTCCGTGGTGATGGGGGACACGTAGCACGCCGGCAGGTCGCACTGCTGGCTCAACGCTGAGCTAAAGGGGTGACACCGGCATACCGCGCGCCCATGAGGCAGTGGCGGTGATCAGGCGTCAACGACAGATGGCGCTGCCCACACGGAGGTAGTCAACGTGCCGGCGCATCACCAGCAACGGATTCGCAGCAGCCATACACCGATGATGACATGTGGTTCGATGACTGTCCAACTCTGTCCGGAATGCGGACGAACGTCACATTGGCTCGCCGCGGCCTGCTTTGGGCGTGCCGATCTTCCGCGGCGGCGCTGACCCGTCGCGGCCGGTCTCAGCCCTGCCGCAGCCAGTTGACGTCCGGTTCGGTGCCGTCGCCGGACGCGGACCGCTCCTCGGCAGGGGAGGGCTCGGGCGGCAGGTGCTGGCACTCGCACCACGTGCCACCTCGGCACTCGTCGTGCCGCCGCTCGCGGCACGCTTGGCAGATCACCCCTTCATTGTGCCCGCCGCCACCCGCGTACGGCGACGACCGAACGCGGTTCTGTACGCTGGGGCTCGTGGCCGTTGCGATGGACGAACTGCTCAGCGATCTGCGCGAGGAGACGGGCGACCTCGAGCGACTCCTGAAGCCCGGGGCGTGGGACCTGCCCACCCCCGCCGAGGGATGGACCGTACGCGACCAGGTGATCCACCTGGCGTGGTTCGACGATGCGGCCGTACACGCCGTGCGGGATCCCGACGCCTTCCGCGAGGAGGTCCGCGCGCTGGTCGCGGAGGGCTTCGACACGGACCGGATCATCACCGAGCGGCGCGCCATGCCCGGCGACCACGTCCTGGACTGGTTCCGGACGGCCCGCAACCAGATGGTCGGGACCCTGGCGCGCCTGGACTCGAAGGCCCGGATCCCCTGGTACGGCCCTGACATGGGAGCGGTCTCGTTCACCACCGCCCGCCTGATGGAGACCTGGGCGCACGGACAGGACGTGGCCGACGCCGTCGGCGCCGTCCGCGCGCCCACCGACCGGCTCCGCCACATCGCCCAGATCGGCGTGCGGACGCTGCCGTGGAGCTTCACCGTCCACGGCAGGCCGGTCCCACAGGCGCCGGTACGCGTCGAACTCACCCTCCCGAGCGGCGCCCGCTGGGCCGCGGGACCCGAGGACGCCGCCGACCTCGTGCAGGGGCCGGCGCTGGACTTCTGCCTGCTCGTCACGCAGCGGCGGCACCGGGACGACGTGGACCTCACGGTCGCCGGCCCGGTCGCCGGGGAGTGGATGGAGGTCGCGCAGGCGTTCGCCGGGCCGCCCGGCAACGGGCGGCTGCCAGGGCAGTTCGCCTGACATGTGATGATCGTCACAGCTTGTCGGTGCGTCCGTCGCGCGAACCGGGTCATCTGATCGGAGATCCTTCGTTTCTCCGCGAGGGGCGGGGATCCCGGTCTCTCGGGGACCGGGGCGGCCGGCCGAAGGTGATCAGCGAGATGAGCCTCATGCACCACTCTGGGTGCGTAAGCCCCTACTGTAGATCGTCATGACCACCGCCTCCGACGCGCGGACCGGCGTTGCCGAGGCGTCCGTCGTCTCCCGTGCGCGCAGCGCCCTCTGGCAGATCCTCCGGGGCACCGCCGTGTCGGCCTTCCGCTACCGGGTGACCGGCCTGGCCGCGGAGGCGGCGTTCTTCACGCTCCTGTCACTGCCGCCCCTGGCCCTCGGGCTGATCGGCATGATCGGCCATTTCCGGAACGTCCTGGGCGCCGCGACGATCTCCGAGACCCGTGAGTGGGTGCTGGACCGTGCCGAGACGGTGCTCACCGACAAGACCGTGAAGTCCGTGGTCGAGCCCCTCCTCGACGAGGTCCTGCGCGGCGGCAAGGTCGGGATCGTCTCGCTGAGCTTCCTGATCTCCCTGTGGGCCGGGTCCCGGGCGCTCAACGTCTACGTCGACACGATCACCATCGCGCACGGCCTGTCGGGCGTCCGCGGCGTGATCCGGACCCGCCTGCGCGCGTTCTTCCTCTACCTCGCCGGGCTCGGCGTCGGCCTCGTCATCATTCCCGTCCTGGTCGCCGGGCCGACGCTGGTGCTGCACTGGGTCCCGGCCGGCGCCGCGGTCGTGCGCGTTCTCTACTGGCCGATCCTCATCATCGTCGCGATCATCTTCCTCGCGTTGCTCTACCACCTCAGCGTCCCGGTGCGGACGGCGTGGTGGCGCGAGGTCCCGGGCGGGGTCACCGCCCTGGCCATCTGGGCGCTCGGCAGCCTGGTCCTCCGGCTCTACCTGGACGGCTCCACGTCGGCGGTGTCGGTGTACGGGTCGCTGGGGGCGGCCATCGCCGTGCTCGCCTGGCTGTACGTCACCGCGCTCGCCGTCCTGATCGGCGCCGCCCTGAACGCCGAGATCGACAAGCTCTGGCCCGGGGAGTTCACCGCGCGCGCCCGCCTGGAGGACGACGCCTCCGGGAGCTGATCCGCCGCCGTTCGCGGTCGCTCCACCTGTCGCCGACGTGACGTCGGGCACCTCATCGCGCCGAGGGGTGGTCAGGCGTGTGCAAAAGTGGCAACCTAGCGATTGCTTGTTCAGAGCGGGGTTCACCGACGGAGGCTCCCGACATGATCGAATTTCATCCCGTAACACGGCACATCGGCGCCGAGGTGACAGGCCTGGACCTGCGCAAACCACCGTCGGACGAGGAGGTCGCGGAGATCCGCCGGGGCCTGCTCGAGTATCTGGTCCTGTTCTTCCGCGATCAGGAGATCACCGACGAGCAGCACCTGGCGTTCGCCGAGCGGTTCGGCACGCTCAACGAGCCGCCGATGAAGACGTCGGCGAGCGCGATCCACATCCTCGACCAGAAGGATCCCAAGGGCGAGGGCGGGGACTCCTGGCACAGCGACAACACCTTCATGAAGGTGCCTCCGATGGGGTCGCTGCTGCGCGCGGTGCTCCTGCCGGACGTCGGCGGCGACACCAACTGGGCCAACATGTACCTCGCCTACGAGTCGCTGCCGAAGTCGATCCAGCGGCTGTGCGACGAGCTCGAGGCCGAGCACGACCTCACGATGTCGGTGTCCAAGGCCATCGCCAAGGGCCACCAGCTGGACCTGGCCGAGATGCAGCGCAAGTGGCCGCCGGTACGGCACCCGGTCGTGCGCGTCCACCCGGAGACCGGGCGCAAGGCGCTGTTCGTCAACCGCAGCTCGACGACCCGCCTGGTCGGCCTCGATGACCGCGAGAACGAGGCGCTGCTTCCGCTCCTGCAGGACGCCGTCCGCTCACCGGAGTTCCAGGTCCGGCTCAAGTGGCGGGTCGGCACGCTCGCGTTCTGGGACAACCGGCCCACCCAGCACTACGCCGTCGCCGACTACACCCAGCGCCGCAAGATGCACCGCGTCACGATCAACGCGCCGGCCGAGATCGACGACGGTGTGCCCAAGGGGCCCCAGGCGTAGCTCAGGAGCCGATGCGGTCCATCGCGGTCGAGGGCGGCGTGAACGGCTGCGGCGGGGCCGTACGCCGCAGCGCGGGGGACGCCTCGCCGTCGTCCGCGGCCCGCCGCCGGGCGAGTTCGACGAGGGCGCCGGCCTGCGCCACCGGCGCCCAGGCGGCCAGCAGGTTCATGGCGTCGGGCAGGTTCTCGGCGAAGACGTGCTCGACGACGTTCCCGGCGTTGCCCTCGAGCTGCAAGAGGAACTGCAGCGGAGGCTTCTCGCGGGAGTAGACCGCCAGCATGACCGGGGTCGTGGCGAACTCCTCGTCGCCGATCCGGCACCACGCTTCGAAGCCGAGCGCGGCCATCGCGGCGTACACGTCGCCGCCCTGCGGATCGCACGCCGCCATCACCGGGTCCTCGCGCTCCGTCCACTCGCCGTTGACCAGGCACCATGCGGGGACGGGCTCCATCGCGATCACAGCGTCACGTTAGGACGCCGCCGGAGCGCTCGCGAGGACGCCACGCCATGAGGCCCGGAACCGGCACCCGTACGGGGGAAGCCCCCGCCGAGGCGGGGGCTTCCGGGAAAAGGGTGGTGAAGCTGGATCAGCCGGAGACCGGAGCGCCGGTCTTCGGGTCGAGGATCAGCTTGCCCGCACGCGGGTGCCAGAAGTTGAACATGCCCCACAGGCCGCCGGCCCGCTGGTCGAACGACGAGTCACCGATCCGGCCGGTGCCCCAGTTGTCCTCGATGAACTTCAGCACCGAGGTCTGCTCGGTGTAGCTGTGGTCGACGTGGTTGACCTTCGAGTACGGCGAGACGACGAGGAGCGGGAGACGCTGGCTGGGACCGCAGCGGTCCTGGTAGCCGCCGGCCACCTTGGCCTTGCCGCACAGCGCCGTGTCCACCGCGGAGTCCGTCGAGCCATTGAGGATCTTCGGAGCCTTGTGGTCGTACCAGCCGTCGGAGTCGTCGTAGGCGATGACGACCGCCGTGGACTTCCACTCCGGCGACTTCTGCAGCTTGTTGATCGTGCCCGCGATGAACTGCTGCTCGTCGAGCGGGTCGGAGTAGCCGGCGTGGCCGTCCTGGTACTCGGCCGCCTTCAGGAAGCTGACCGCGGGCAGGTTGTGCGCCGCGAGCGCCGAGTCGAAGTCGCTCAGGTCGTACTGGTGGTTGGCCTGGTCGGTCTGGCCGATCGCCGCCACGGAGGTCGGCGGCAGGTGCTTCTCGTTCGCCGTCGACTTGTAGTACTGGAACGGCTCGTGGTGCGGGCTGTAGTCGGTGGCCGCGATGCCGCCGACGTTCTGGTGCGACGCGCCGCAGACGGCGTACCCGTTGGCGTTACCGGTGGGCCGGAAGCCGCCCTGGAACCAACCCCAGCTGACCTTCTTCTTGTTGAGCAGGTCGCCGACGTTCTGCCCGGTCATCACGGCCAGGTT
This sequence comes from Actinoallomurus acanthiterrae, assembly GCF_054775715.1. Taxonomy (NCBI): domain Bacteria; kingdom Bacillati; phylum Actinomycetota; class Actinomycetes; order Streptosporangiales; family Thermomonosporaceae; genus Actinoallomurus; species Actinoallomurus acanthiterrae. The sequence continues at coordinate 3,682,868 of NZ_BAAHCO010000001.1, forward strand.
GTTCTTGGACGTGTGGTTCTTGTCGGAGCAGTCGTCGTACGCCGGGTCCGGGTCGTTGATGACCGTGCCGATGCCGTTCTTGTCCGGGGACTGCACGGCGTAGGAGTCGCTGACCTTCTCGTGCTTGACCGGGTCGACGGCGTAGCCGCCGTGGGTCTGGCCGGAGATGAGGTTGAGCGCACCCGGGGTGGAGGGCCCGAAGACGGTGTCCCAGGAGTTGTCGCTCATCGCGTAGTGCTGCGCGTAGTTCCACAGCCCGGTGACGGTGTTGCCGTCGTAGTAGTCCATGACCAGGCCGGGCTCGCCGAACAGCACCGGCTGGCCGGTGCACTTGTCCGTCTCGGTGTTCTGGACGAAGCTGTCCATCTTGCCGCCGTTGACGGCCTTCTGCTCGGCCCCGTACCCGTGGTCCTGGTCGCAGGTCATCGCCTGCTGGGGGGTGAGGCGCTTCGGGTTGTACTGGTTCGGGTTGTGCGTGAGCAGCTTCTTCGTCAGCCCGTCGATCCGAGGCGTGTGCCGAGCGGCGGTGAACTTCGTGCCGTCGGTGTTGGCGGCCTTCGGGTAGGTGCCGAAGTAATGGTCGAACGAGATGTTCTCGTCGAACAGCACGACGACGTGCTTGATCGGCGTGGCCGTGCGGACGGTGGACGCCTCGGCCGCGGTCAGCGAGACGCCCTGGTGCTTGTCGCCGCTCGCCCAGCTCGGTGCCGTGGCGAGCGCGAGCGCTCCGGCCGCGGCCACCGAGCCGGCGATCAACGCCGTCCGGCGGCCCTTCCACTTTCCGGGACCCATCGTGTTGCCTCCTGAAGTTGTGAAACGCCGGTCCTCCAACGGAGTCCCGGTCCAGCCGGGATCCCATCGAGTCGGGTCGACGATCACGCTGACGCTTGGTGACGGCGATGTGAACAGGTCACCATGGCTCGGTCAAGAATCTTTAGCTGATCTTTATCCGATCCCGGGGACCTTTGTCCCTGAAACGGAGTTATCTGCCCTCTTCAGGGCTTCATGCCCCGTACGAGGTCAGCCCAGGAGGGCGCGGGCGAAGAAGTCCGCCGAGTCGCGGACGCCGGGCAGTGCGAAGAAGTAGCCGCCGCCGAACGGCCGGATGTAGTCCGTGAGCGGCTCGTCCTTGAGCCTCCCCTGGACCGCCGCGAACTGTCGGGCGATGTCCTGCTGGTAGGAGGTGAAGATCAGCCCCATGTCGAGGTCGCCGACCGCGTCCACGCCCCGGTCGTAGTTGAAGCCGCGGCGCAGGATCCGGCTGTCGGCGCTCTGTGGCGTCCGGGGGTTCGCCAGCCGGATGTGACTCGTCAGCGGGATGACCTTGCCGATCGGGTCGTCGGTGTAGTGCGGCTCGTCCAGCTCGTGGTTCCCGTCGAGGGGCGCTCCGGTGTCGCGGCTGCGGCCGAACATCTGCTCCTGCTCGGCGAGCCCGACGCGATCCCAGAACTCCACGAGCATCCGGATGAGCCGGATCACGAGGTACGAGCCGCCGGCCGTCCAGGCGGGCTCCGGCGCGCTCCGGCCCTTCCCGGTGGTTCCCGGGGCCGCCCAGACCAGGCTGCTCATCTCGCGCGCGTCCGCGGGGTCGGGATTGGCGATGCCGTCCTTGAACCCCATGAGGTTGCGCGGGGTGCCGCTGGGCCGGGGCGGGCTGGCGAAGCCGTTCATCCGCCACCGCACCTGCATGGCGCCGCGCGTGTGCCGGGCGACGTCGCGCAGCGCGTGCACGACCGTGTCCTCGTCGTCGGCGGACAGTTGCAGGCTGAGGTCGCCGTGGCACCACGCCGACTCGAGCGCGTCGTTGGGGAACGTGGGCATCGCCGTCAGCCCGGGCGGTCTGCGGCCCGCCAGGCCGTACCGGTCGTCGAACAGCGACGCGCCGACGCCGACCGTCATCAGCAGCCCGCCCCCGGGCACGTCGGGCCCGAGCACTCCGGAGTCGGCGGGCGGCGCGGCGATGCCCGGGTCGCCCGGCGTTCCTCCGCCGGTCAGCGCGCGGGCGCGGTCGGTCAGCGTGCGGAACAGCTCGGTCAGCTCGCCGCGGCCGGAGGCGGTGACGTCCATGGACACGACGATGGTCCGCCGTCGCGGCCGCTCGACGATGCCCGCCTGGTGCTCCCCGTGGAACGGCCGCGTCGCCGTCTCGGCGGCTCCATCGGGCAGCGCCGCGCCGGCGGCGGACGGACCCGCCACGACCCCGGCCACACCGGCGGCCAGAGCGCCGCGCAGGAAGGATCGACGGTCGGTCATCGTCACCCGTTTCCCTGGGAGCGCCGCCGTGGGGCGCAGATCGTGGCGATCGAGGCGAGCCGTTCGAGGAGCTCGCCCGCCGTTCCGTTCAGGCGCTCGCGGTCGGCCTGCGAGAGCCGGTCGACGGATGTCCGTCCCTTCAGCGCCGTGGCCATCCGGTCCATCCAGGCATCGACCTCGGCCAGGCCCGGGTAACGGGGGCGCAGCAGCGGGCGGAGCACGCTCACCAGCTCCCGGGTGCCCTCCAGATTGGCCTCGGCCGTGCGGAGCGTGGTGCCGCTGCCCTGGTCCGCCTCGCCGGTGAGCTGGAACTGCAGCGTGTTCTCGAGGATCTCGTGCGCCCGCAGCGGCAGGTCGCCCGGGTCGATGCGCTCGTTCGGGAAGTCGGACCGCAGGGCCCGGACGTCCCGGGCGAGACGGTCCGTGACGCCGGCCAGCGAGGAGGCGGACTCGCCGTGCCACAGGCCGTACTCCACACGGTGGAATCCGGTGAAGCCGGGATCGCGTACTCCGCCGGGCAGTCCTTCCGGGCGGCCGTTGATCTGGCCGTCGAAGTCGCCGAACGTGCCGTACGCCGCCCCGAGGCGTTCGTAGGCCAGGTGCGCGGGGAGCCAGGCGGCGCGCGCCGCGTCGAGGTCGCCGCCGTCGACGGCCGAGCGGAGGGCGTCGGTGCGCTCCACCAGGCGGTCGAGGCCCGTGGTGACGTACGCCTCGTACGAGCGCGTGGGCGCGTAGAGGTCGTTCTGGGAAACGGGGACGATCCCGGGGGTGCCGTTTCCGGAGCCGGTGATCCGGGTCACGGGGCCGGTGACGGGCGCGGCGGGCCCGTCCTCGACGCAGCGGAAGGCGTACGCGCCCGGGCCGAGTGTGATCCGCAGCGTGCGGGTGGTCTTCGGCCCCAGGCCCTCGACCTCGGCGTAGACGGCGCCCGTCGCGGGGTCGACGAGGGTGACGCCGGCCGTGGTGGCGTCGTCGTTGCGCAGCGGCAGCTCCTGCGGGCCCTGTCGCAGCGCGGGCCGGCCCGTACCGCAGCCCGTCATCCCCGCCTCGATCGCGGGCGTGGACGGCGCCCGCGCCGCCGGACGCGCGAGGTCGCCGGCCGCGACGAGCAGCAGCGCCGCGCCGGCGACGAGCGCGGGAGCGTGCATCGAGACTTTCGTCACCATCGTCCTCAGCAAGGGCCTTACCACGGGGGGCGTGCTCCGCCCGCGTCGGCCGGCGGGGGCGATCCGGCGACCTCGGTCGCCGGCGGCGGCGCACGGGAGGACACTGTACGACGCCTGGGGCCGCGTTCTCGCGGGTATCCCCGGGCCCGGACGGGTGTGCGTCGTCGGTTCACCACCCTGTCACCGGCGCGTCACCAGGGCTCTTGGGTTTTCGGGGACGTTAGATCCGGCGGGGAATGGTTAGGTTAGGGTTACCTAATCGGATCGGCGTCGGCCGATCCCCGACGTCATCCGATCGACGGGGGACTCCTTGGCGGACCGCCGCTGCACCCATTGCCCCGGAAGCCACACCGGGGAGCGCCCGTGCCTGGCCAGTGCCACGACGAAGGCGCGCTCGTGGCTGCTCATCGAGCACCCGGGCCCCTGGGCCGAACGGATCGAGGACACCGACCTGCCCGATCCGATCGCCGAGGCGCTGGCGCGGGCCGCGCGGCAGGGCGTGCGTGCCCAGTTCATCCGGGTTTCCGGGCGGCGTCGTGCGACGCCTCCGCTGTGGGTGTTCACCGGGTTCTCCGGCGACACCGCCCCGGACGGCTGGCCCGTGACACCGTGGCTGGAGGGGCGGGAGCTGGCCGATCCGGCGGAGCTGGCAGGCCTGGACCTGGCGTCCGTTGCCGCGGGGCGCGCCCCGGGGTTCGGCGCGCCGGTCGCGGATCCGCTGCTACTGGTCTGCGCCCACGGGCGGCGGAACGCCTGCTGCGCGCGCACCGGAGCGCCGCTGGCCCGCGCCCTCGGCGAGCGCTTCGGCGATCAGGTGTGGGAAACGACACATGTCGGAGGAGACCGCTACGCCGCCAACCTCGTCTGTCTCCCGCATGGCCTTTACTACGGGGACCTGGACGAACAGCGCGCCGTGGCCGCCGCGCGGGCGTACCATCGCGGTGAGGTGACGCTCGACCGCTACCGCGGCCGGGCGGGTCTGCCCGAGCCCGTGCAGGCCGCCGAGCACTTCGTCCGCGCGCACACCGGGATCGTCGCGGTGGCGGGCGTGACGGTGGAGTCCATGATCGCCGACACCGCCGTCGTGCGCGCTGGCCTGGCGCGATACCGCGTCCGGGTCGAGCGGGTGCAGCCCGCCGCGTGCGGCCCGGGATGTTCGGAGAACCTCGCCACGTATGTTAAAAGGGAGGTGGCCCTTCTCAACGGGGCGGCCCTCGTGTAGCCTCTGCGAGGCCCTATTCGTCGTTCCCACGCGGACACGGCGGCTCTCAGGGAACATCACGGCCCTTCAAGACGTTGCAAGGTTTTGCGCGCGTTCTTACTGATATGGCGCCCGTGACCGAAATTTGCTCACCCAGCAAGCTACGAGGTGGTAGTTCTATGGCTCAGGTACGTCGGCAGGCAAACCTCCCCCGTCCCAGCTGGGGCTGGCAGGACGCTGCCGAGTGCCGGGGGGAGGACCTCATCCTGTTCTTCGGCCCTGACGGCGAGCGTCAGCCGGAGCGTGAGATCCGCGAGCGTAAGGCCAAGGCCGTGTGCATGCGCTGCCCCGTGCGCACCGACTGCCTTGACTACGCCGTCTCCCGGCCCGAGAAGTACGGCACTTGGGGCGGTCTGAACGAAGACGAGCGCGCGTCCGAGCGTCGCCGTCGCATGCGTCGCGCCAACGCCGCGTAGCGTTCCCTCCGCTACCCGCGGGTTCGCGACCACGGCCCGAACGCGGGCCGGTCGGCCAGAACGCCGAGCAATCCAGGATTTTTCACCCCCTCATATGGCGGGCGAACCAGTTTTCCGCGAGCCGGGCGACCTCCTCGAGAGCGCCCGGCTCGGCGAACAGGTGGCCCGCACCGGGCACCACGACGATCGCCTTCTCGGCCGACATCCGCGCGGCCGCTCGCTCGTTCAGCGAGAGCACTTCCAGGTCGCGTCCGCCCACGATCAATAGTGTAGGCGCACGTACGACCGCTAGCGCCTCGCCGGCGAGGTCGGGGCGGCCGCCCCGGGACACCACGGCCGCGACGTCGTCCGGGCACTCGGCGGCTGTGACCAGGGCCGCAGCCGCTCCCGTGCTCGCCCCGAACAACCCCACCGGCCGGGTCGCGGCCCAGCCCACGACGGCGGAAAGCCGTCGTGCGAGCAGCGGAATGTCGAAGCGCAAGCGGGCCGTCCGGGTGTCCTCGAGCTCCTCGTCCGGCGTGAGCAGATCGAACAGCAGAGTGCCGAACCCCGCCGTGTTCAGCGCGGCGGCGACCTGCCGGTTGCGCGGGCTGCGGCGGCTGCTGCCGCTGCCGTGCGCGAAGACCACCAGACCGTGTTCGCCGTCGGTCAGGTCCGCTTCGAGCGACACCCCCGCCGCCGGGATCTTCACAGGAGCCTCTGCACGTCTTCGTCGGACAGCTGGTCGAAGTGGACGTACCACTGGCCCACCGCGCGGAACGTCCAGGGGGCGGCCAGCACCACGATCTCGTCCGCGTCGCCGGCCAGCGCCTTGACCGTCTGGGCCGCTCCGACCGGCACGGCGAGCACGAGCCGGGCCGGATCTCCCGCCCGGACCGCGGCGAGCGCGGCACGCGCCGTTCCGCCGGTGGCCAGCCCGTCGTCGACGACCACGACGTCCCGTTCCTTGACGGGCGGCAGCGCTCGGTCTCCCCGGTACGCCGCGATCCGGCGCTGGAGCTCGGCCCGCTCGCGCCCTACCGTCTCCTCCAGATCCCGCTCGGTCAGGCCGACGCGGCGCATGAGGTCGGCGTCGAAGACCGGATCCCCGCCCTCGGCGATCGCGCCGACACCGAGCTCCGGCTGGCTCGGACAGCCGATCTTGCGTGTCACCAGGACCTCGAGCGGCGCTTCCAGGCGCTGCGCGATCTCGCGGGCCACCGGAACGCCGCCGCGCGGCAACGCGAGGACGAGCGGATCGGCCAGCCGCAGAGGCATGATCTGCTCCGCGAGCAACCGTCCGGCCTCCGCCCGGTCGGTGAAGGGCAGCCGTACTCCCTGACGGCTCCAACCCACGATGAACCACCCCGCGCTCGTCAGCGGCCTTTCTCCTTCAAGCCCTACCCCGCGGTGGAGAGGTGCATCCGGCCGTCCGCCGGGTAGGAGTACTTAAAGCACAATCCCCCATTAACCGGACAGATCCGCGTGGCTCTGCCCCCGGAGTGAATCGCGCGAAGGGGGGAGGCGTGTGAGCCGCGCCGAGGGACCGTACGGCGGCAACGTCCCGGCATCCGACCAATGGGGGCACCGCTTCGTCGACCCGATGCTCACGGACCGGACGCTCTCCGTCGACGATCTCGTCGAACCCTCGCACGAGCGGGTGGACACGCTCGTCCGCCGCCTGTTCGCGGTCGGCCTCGGCCTGAACGGCGCACTGGGTCATATCCAGCAGCACGTGGACGAGGAGGGCGCCGTCCGCATGATCCACCAGGCGATCGCCGACCTGGACGAGGCGATCAAGGACTTCCGGAGCGCGGTCCTCGACCTCTGGCCGACGGTCCGGGCCGCTCCCGGTGGCATCCGCTCGAGCGTCGTACGGGCGGTCGAACGCGCCAACGGGCAGGGCGCCGCGTACCCCGTGATCATCTTGAGCGGCGGGACGGACCTCCCGGACCGAGGGATCGCACACCAGGTCGGCGCGGTCCTTCAGGAGATCTTCGACCTGATTCCCGCCGACCGGCTGGGGAACTCGCGGGTGGAGATGGACTCCGACCCCCGCCCACCCGGCCGGCTCACCGTGCACATCGACGTTCCGGGCGCGGACCTGGGCGACGTCGCCGCCCGCCTCGGCACCGCCTCCGGGCCGCGCGTCACCGTCTCCAGCGAGGCCGTCACGGCGCCGGCGTCACGGTCGCACATCCACCTCGAATACCTCGCTCCGGCGCAGTGAATCCGGCGGGGTCCACCACGGACGACCACTGAACGGCCGTCGCACGCGGCTCAGCGGGAGCCGGTGCCGGCCGGGGCGTGCGCGAGGGCGCGGCGGGCGGCGGGGAGGGCGGCCTCCCGGTCCGCGGCGATGAGGCCGATCCGGGTACGGCGGTCGAGGAGGTCCGACTCATCGAGGGCGCCTTCGTGCAGGACCGCCCAGACCAGTTCGGCGCCGATGGTGGCCGAGCCCGGCGCGACGGGTTCCAGCAGCGAGGGGTCCGCCGCCGCGAGCGCGACGACGTCGGGCGCCTCCGCGCCGTAGCGCCCCACCAGGCGCGCCGGCGCGGTCAGCCGGCCGAGCTCCGGACCGGTCGCGGCGCCGATCAACGGCAGGCGGGCCGTACGGCAGGGCCCGGCCGTGAGGCCGCGCTCCTCGATCGCCGCGTCGAGCGCGTCCTCGGCCATCCGGCGGTACGTGGTGAGCTTGCCGCCGACGATCGTGACGACGCCGTTCGCTCCTCTCAGCACGGCGTGCCGCCGCGACAGGTCGGCGGTCCGGCCGCCGGGGCCGTCGAGCAGCGGGCGCAGCCCGGCGTACGCGCCCGCGACGTCGGAGCGGCGCACCGGCACCTCCAGCGCCGAGTCGACGAGGTCGAGGAGGAACCCGATCTCGGCCTCGGTCGGCTGCGGCACGTCCGGGATCGGGCCGTCCGCGGGCTCGTCGGTGAGGCCGACGTAGACCCGGCCGTCGTCCTGCGGCAGGACGAGCGCGAAACGCCCGGACGCCCCCGGCACCGGCAGGTGGAGCCCGGACAGCGGCGCGCCGAGCGCCTCGGCCCGCAGCACGAGGTGGGTGCCGCGGGAGGGGCGCAGCCGTACGCCCTCGGCGAGCCCGCCCGCCCATACCCCGGTCGCGTTGATCACCGCGCGGGCCCGGACGGCGAGCTCCTCCCCGGTCCGCTCGTCCCGGACGTGCGCGCCGTCGCCCTTGAGGGCCAGGGCCCGGCAGCGGGTGACGATCCGCGCGCCGTGCGCGGCGGCCGTCCGCGCGATCGCGGTGACGAGGCGGGCGTCGTCGGTGAGCTGGCCGTCCCAGGACAGGATCCCGCCGCGCAGCCCGTACGAGCGCAGCGCGGGTGCGAGACGCAGCGTCTCGACCGCGGACAGGCGGCGCGGCCGGGGGAGGACCGCCCGGGGCGTGCGCGCGGTCAGCCGGAGCAGGTCGCCGGCCCGTATCCCGGCCATCGCCGCCGCGGCCGAGGAGCCGGAGACCAGGGGCGTGAGCGGCAGCACGAACGGCAGCGCCCGTACGAGGTGCGGCGCGGTGTGCTCCATCAGCACGCCGCGTTCGACCGCGCTCTCGTGGGCCACGCCGACCTGCCCGGAGGCCAGGTAGCGCAGGCCGCCGTGCACGAGCTTCGAACTCCAGCGCGACGTGCCGAAGGCCAGGTCGTGTGCGTCGATCGCGGCCACGGACAGGCCGCGTGACGCGGCGTCGAGGGCGACTCCGGCGCCGGTCGCGCCGAGCCCGACGACCAGGACGTCGACGACCTCGCCCTCGGCGAGCGTCATGAGGTCGTGGGCGCGGCGGGCGGCGTTGAGGGAGGGCGTGGTGGGGGATGTCATGGGGCGAGGTACCTCTCGAGGATCTGCCGCAGCTCCTCGTCGAACGCCTCCGGCGACAGGTTCGGTACGCCGTCGGTGACGATGTGCCCGGACATGGCGAAGGACTGCACGATGAGCAGGACGGCGCGGGCCTGTCGTGCGGGGTCGTCGGCGCGGATGGTCCCGTCACGGTGGCCGGCGCGCAGGGTCTTCTCGAAGGCGCGCAGCATGGCGTCCTGGCTGGTGCCGCGCCGCTGGAGGAGGTAGGGCAGCAGGATCTCGGGGTCCACCTCGAGGATCTTGAGGAACAGCGGGTGCTCGCGGAGCGCCGCGACCCCGGCGACGAGGGCCGCCACCGCGCGGGGGCGGACCGGGCCGCCGTCGTCGGGCGGGACGACGGGGGCGACCACGCCGGCCCACTCGCGGGTCATGAGGTCGGCGACCAGGGTGCGCACGTCCGGCCAGCGCCGGTAGATCGTCATGCGGGACACGCCGGCGCGGCGGGCCACGTCGGTGAGCGTCGTGCGCGTTACCCCCACCGCGAGGACGCAGTCGCGGGCGGCGTCGAGCATCGCGTCCTTCTTGTGACGAATGGACGTCATATGTCACAGTGTAAATCGAGGGAATGTCCGGAAGGAAGGGGAAGAGGCCGTGCCGGCGATGCTGTGGAACGGCTGGGGCGATCCGGAACGGGCCACGCGACTGCCCGACTCCGTCGTCGGGCTGCTGCGCGAGCTGCTCGGCGTCCGGCCGGACCCGGTCCCGCCGGTGCCCCTGAACGACCTGGCGCCGCCCGCGCCGCGCGCCTCCGCACGGGCCGTGGAGGAGATCGTGGGCCCCGACCACGTGTGGACCGACGACGAGTCGCGGATCCGGCACACCCGGGGCAAGTCCACCCCGGACCTGCTGCGCATCCGCGCGGGCGACGCGCGCGACGCCCCGGACGCCGTCGTGCTCCCCGGCGACCACGAGGAGATCCTCGCGGTCCTGGAGCGGTGCTCGCGCGAGCGGATCGCGGTCGTCCCCTTCGGCGGCGGCACGTCGGTCGTCGGCGGGCTCACGGTGGAGGGTGAGTCGTTCGCCGGGGTCATCGCGCTCGACCTGCGCCGCCTGGACCGGCTCACCGCCCTCGACGACGTGTCGCGCACGGCGACGCTGCAGGCCGGCCTGCGCGCCCCGCGCGCCGAGGCGCTGCTCGCCGAGCGGGGTCGCACGCTCGGCCACTACCCCCAGTCCTACGAGTGGGCGACCATCGGCGGGTTCGCCGCGACGCGGTCGTCCGGCCAGGCGTCGGCGGGGTACGGCCGGTTCGACGAGATGGTCGCCGGGCTCACCGTCGCGACGCCGCGCGGCACCCTGACCCTCGGCCGGGCGCCCAAGTCCGCAGCAGGTCCCGACCTGCGCCAGCTCGTGCTCGGCTCCGAGGGCGCCTTCGGCGTCATCACGGACGTGACCGTGCGGGTCCGCCCGCTGCCGGAGGTCCGCCGGTACGAGGGCTGGCGGTTCGCGTCGTTCACGGAGGGCTCCGCCGCCGTACGGGCCCTGGCCCAGGACGGGCCGCTGCCGACCGTGCTCCGGCTGTCCGACGAGACCGAGACGATGATCGGCCTGGCCCGGCCCGACGAGATCGGCGAGGCGAACGGCGACGGCTGCCTGGCCGTCTGCGGGTACGAGGGCGCGGCGGAGGAGGTCGCCGGGCGCAGCGCCGGCGCGCACGCCGTCCTGCGCGCGCACGGCGGGGTGCCGCTGGGCGAGGGCCCGGGGGAGAGCTGGGCCGCCGGGCGGTTCTCCGCGCCGTACCTCCGCGACGCCCTGCTCGACGTGGGCGCCCTCGCCGAGACCCTGGAGACCGCCGGGTTCTGGTCGAACCTGCCCCGGCTCGAGGAGACGGTGCGGCTGACCCTCGCCCGCGAACTCCCATCCTCCCTGGTGATGTGCCACATCTCGCACGTCTACCGCGACGGCGCCTCGCTGTACTTCACCGTGGTCACCGCCCAGGGCGACGAGCCGCTCACCCGGTGGCGGCGGGCCAAGGCCGCCGTCAACGACGCGATCATCGAGGCGGGCGGCACGATCAGCCATCACCACGGCGTCGGCACCGACCACCGCGACCGGCTCGTCGACGAGATCGGACCGCTCGGCGTCGAGATACTCCGGGCGGTCAAGGACCGGATCGACCCGGCGGGGATCCTCAACCCTGGCGTCCTGGTCCCTCCCGCCCGCGGATGACCCGCACGACCCGGGCGCGGGCCCCGGGAGGCACCGGCGACCGCGCGACCCGGGGCGAGTATCGCGGCGTGCCGGTCCGGCGCGGGCCTCATGCCGTGCCGGCGACCCGTCTGGTCCGGTGCGGGCCACACGCCGGGCCGATGAGCCGTACGATCCGGCGGAGGGCCCGCACGCTGCCGGGCCTGCGGGTATCAGGAGAAGGGTGCTGAGGATGCGATCGTTCACCGCCGTGGTGAACCCTGCGGCGGGCGGGGACGCGGCCGCCCGGCTCATCCCCGTCGCGCGGCTGCTGCGCGAGGCCGGCGCGGAGATGACGGTGGAGTACAGCCGCAGCCTCGAGCACGCGGCCGAGCTCGCGCGCACGGCGGCGGACAAGGGCCACGCGGTCATCGCCGCGGGCGGAGACGGCATGGTCGGCGGGCTTGTCGGGGCGCTGGCGGGCACCGACGGCCTTCTCGGCATCCTGCCCGCGGGCCGCGGCAACGACTTCGCGCGCCAGCTCGGCCTGCCCGACGCACCGGACCGGCTCGCCGCGCTGCTGCTGGAGGCCGAGCCCCGGCGGATCGACGCCATCGAGGTGACGTCCCCGGACGGCGCCAAGCGCGTCGTCGCGGGCAGCGTGTACGGCGGGGTCGACTCCGTCGCCAACGCCCATATCAACCGGCTGACCCGGCTGCCCGGCCCGCTCGCGTACTACCTCGGCCCGCTGCGCGCGATCGCCACCTGGCGCCCGGTCTCGTACCGGATCACCGTGGACGGCGAGCTCCACGAGGAACGCGGCTACACGGTCGTCGTCGCCAACTCCGGGTACTACGGCTACGGCCTGCACATCGCGCCCGACGCGGCGGTCGACGACGGGCTGCTCGACATCGTGATCATCCGGCACGCGCCCAAGCGGCTGTTCTTCGCCGTGATGCGGGAGCTCCCGAACGGCACGCATGTGCGCCGCCCGGAGATCGAGGTCCTGCGGGGCCGCGAGGTGGTGATCGAGGCCGACCGGGAGATCCCGTACGGCGCGGACGGCGAGCTGCTCGGCGCGCTCCCGGCGACGGCCCGGGTGCTGCCCGGCGCCCTCAACGTCATCGCCGATCCGGCCTGACACTTGACGTGGGATTTACCGGTCCGAGACGGGGACGGCGGTACGTTCCCCGATGTGATCCGTGATTCGGGGGCGATCACCGTGAAGCACGCGCTGGCCGCGTTGGCGGGCATCGCGGTGGGTCTGCCGGTCCTGGCGACCCTGGCGTCCAGGCAGGACGGGCAGCCCGCCGGAGGGTTGCCCGCCCGATATGTCCCGTGGGCCCGGGTCGGGCACCGCGTCCCGACGGCGTTCCCGGACCGGCGCGCGCCGGAACACCCGCCCGCCCGCACACCCACCCGGTACGGGCCCGCGCGGGCGATGCCGGCCCCCTCGGTCCGGACGACGCTCCGCGGCCTGACGCCGTACCGCCGGCCCGTCCCGAGCACGTACCATGGCCCGGCCGACGACCGAAGCCCGAGCCAGGCCGCTCCGCGCGACGCCGCCCGGACGCCCGTGGAGGAGCTCGTCCGGACGCCGGACCCGAGCGGATCGCCCCCTGGTGAACGCCTGAAGCACCCGGTCGACCTGGAGCTGTCCATCGTCGCGCCGCCGACGGTCCGGCCCGGCGGCCGGTTCTCGTACTCGATCCGCCTGACCAACCACGGGCCCGGAACCCCCGGGCCGATCACGGTGCGCAGCGCCCTGCCGCCGCACCGTACGGACCGGCGCCTGGTTGCCGACCGGCGTCGACGGGTACACCAGCGCGCGGGAGGCCGCTCTCATCGTGCGCCGGCTCGAACCCGGCAGGTCGCTGGCCGCGCGGTTCGACGTCAGGGTGCTGCCGGAGGCCCGCGGCGAGCTCGTCGCGCGGGGCCGGATCGCCGCGATCGGGGGTGCCTCGGACCGCGACCCCGATGACGACGCGGCGCAGGTGTCCACCGTCGTGCGAACCCGCTGAGCCTCGGCGAGCCGCCGGGGAACCGGCGACGGCGGTCGTGCGTCTGACCGGATGACCGACTCGGGTCAAGAGGAGAGCGGAGCACATGCGGACGATCCTGAACGTCATCTGGCTGATCTTTGCCGGGTTCTGGCTGGCGCTCGGCTACTTCCTGGCCGGGATCATCTGCTGCATCCTCATCATCACCATTCCGTTCGGGATCGCGGCGTTCCGGATCGGGGTGTACGCGCTGTGGCCGTTCGGCAAGACGGTGGTGCGGCGCGGCGACGCAGGGGTGATGTCCGCGATCGGCAACGTGATCTGGTTCTTCGTCGCCGGGCTCTGGCTGGCCATCGGCCACGTGCTCACGGGGATCGCCCTGTGCGTCACCATCATCGGCATCCCCCTCGGGCTGGCGAACTTCAAGCTGATCCCGGTGTCGCTGACGCCGCTGGGGCGTGAGATCGTCTCCACCGACGACCCGCGGGCCTTCACGGTGGGCTGACGCGCCCGCACGGGGCCGACCGGGTTCCGTCTCCGCCGGGTGATAAAGATCATCCTCTTCGTCGGCGGTCTGGACAGGCGGTCGGCCGCAGGGACACACTTGGCCCCATGTCAGCCACGCCGTTGCCCAAGCAGGGCGACGTGTTCTTCGACTCCCGGGGATCGGACCGCGCGCTGCGGCTGAGCCGCCACCCCGACGCCGGCGTCGTCGTGCTGAGCCTCTGGAACGGCGGCGTGTGCCAGGGCACCTTCCGGATGCCGGTCGACGAGATCGCCGCGTTCGCGGAGACCCTGCTCAGCGTGGCGCCCGAGGCCAGGCCCCGGTTCCCGCAGACCGGTCAGTACGAGCCGCCCGCCGAACGGCACGAGTCCGGGCCCGGCGGCCCGTACCCGCAGTACGAACCGCCGCCCGCCGAGCGCTATGAGCCCGCGCCCGGCGGCCAGTACGAGCCGCCGGTCGCCGAGCGGTACGAACCGCAGCCCGCGGGCCACTACGAGCCCGGGCAGGGCGTCCAGTACGCGCCGTACGAACCACAGCCGGCGGGCCGGTACGAACCGGAGCCCGCGGGCCGCCGCGGACCGGAGCCGGTGGACGGGTACGGCCAGCCACCCGCCGGCTCACACGAGCCACCCACGATTCCCTGACCCGCCGGCCTCGGGACGGGCGTGACGAGCTGGCCGGAATGTGTCGAACACCGGTCATACAGGGACGGCCGCTGTTACGGTGCCACGGTGTCTCCCTCTTCCCGCGACTCCGCGGCCGATGCCGGGTGGACGTGCCGGGAGCCGGGGACGTACACCTCTCTGCTGCCGCCGGGCACCCGAAGCCTGTCCTGGAGGCGGCCGACGACGCTCTGGCGAGCGCGCAACGACGTGCTGGCGCGCTGGTTCGGCGACCCCACCGACGACGAGCGGGTGCGCTGGGTCGGTGAGCAGCTCGCGCGCGGTGCCGACCCGGAGTTCGCGATCCCGCGCGATGACCCCGACACCTTCTCGTTCATGATCCTCGGTGACACCGGCGAGGGCGACGGTTCGCAGTACGCGGTGGTGCCCGGCTTCGAGAAGATCGGCGCGGGCACCCGCTTCGCGATCATCGCCAGCGACGTGATCTATCCGACGGGGAGCGTGAACGAGTACCCCGCGAAGTTCTTCCGGCCCTACCAGGGCTACGACGCGCCGATCTACGCCGTACCGGGCAACCACGACTGGTACGACGGCCTGGGCGGCTTCATGCGCGTCTTCTGCGGCGCGCCGCCGCTGTCGCCGGACGGGCGGCCGAAGGCGCTGTCGGCCGCGTGGTGGCGGCGGCTGTTCTGGAAGGAGCCGGACGTCGTCGACGAAAAGCTTCTCGCCGCGGGGCAGGCCCTGCGTTCGGCGCCGGAACAGCAGGCGGTGCAGCCGGGCCCGTACTGGGTGATGGACGCCGGGCCGCTGCGCATCGTCGGCATCGACACCGGCATCCTCGGCGGGATCGACGCCGACCAGGGCGCCTGGCTGCGCAGAGTGTCGCAGGGCCCCAGGCCGAAGATCCTCGTCACCGGCAAGCCGCTGTACGTGGACGACGCCCACCATCCCGGCCCGATCGCGGGCGGCGGCACCGTGGACGACATCGTCCGCGACCCGGCCAACAACTACGTCGCCGCGATCGGCGGCGACATTCACAACTACCAGCACTATCCGGTGCGGGTCGGCGACCGCGTCATCGAGTACATCGTCTCGGGCGGCGGAGGCGCGTTCATGCACGCCACCCACACCATCCCGCGGGTGCGGGTGGACGGCGTCACCGAAGACGAGTTCCGCTGCTATCCGCTGCGCGGCGACTGCCTCGCCTTCTACAGCCGGCTGTACGGCAGGCAACTGCGGCTGCGGCGGTTCTTCGAACTGACCGAGGACCAGGCGGCGGCCGTGATCTCCCGGCGGCTCGAGATGCCGCCGAACCGCGCGACCGAGGCGGCGGTGACCTGGCGCGCCAGGATCGTCGCGTCGCTGCTCGGCGTACCGCCGCGCCCGCACCGCCGGTCGCGTCTGCGGCTTCCGGTGCGGCGCATCTACCAGCGGTTCCTCTCACCGGTGTCCGATTCGAACCGCCCGCCGCTGTTCAAGAGCTTCCTGCGTCTCGACGTGACGCCGGAGAGCCTGCGGATCCGCTCTTTCGCCGCCACCGGGTGCCGCGAGCACGAACTCGATCCCCCCGTCGAGGACGAGATAACGATTCACTTCTAGCGATAACGAATCACCGGGAACCTCGGCACCTCCGGGTGCGTCGATCAAAGATGTCCCTTACGGCCGCCCCGAGAACGGCCGTAATCCCCTATCCCAGGAGAACGCCTTAATGAGCAATCCCTATCCCCAGCCCCAGCAGTACCCCGGAGGCGCACCGCAGGGCCAGCCGCAGTACCAGGGTCAGCCCCAGTACCAAGGGCAGCAGCCGCAGTACCAGGGTCAGATGGTCCCCGCCCAGCACGGCGGCGTCGCGCACGGGCAGCACGCGCAGCACGGGCAGCCGGCCCTCATGGGCATCCAGATGAAGCGCCGCAACCCGGTCGGCGTCTGGCTGGGCCTGCCGCTGATCACCCTGGGCATCTACAACCTGGTCTGGTACTACTCGGTCCACGCCGAGTTGGCGAACTTCGACCGCCGCCGTCAGATCAGCGCCGGAATGGCGATCTGCTCGTTGCTGTTCGGGTGGATCACGCTGTACATCTGGCCGCTCATCTCGTGGATCAGCCTCGGCGGGCACATCCGCGAGGCGCAGCGGGCCGCCGGCCTGCAGCCCACCTGCAGTGGTGGCATGGGCTTCCTGCTGGGCCTCATCGGCTTCGGCACGCTGTACTACCAGATCCAGCTGAACAAGGTCATCGACCGGTACAACGGCGCTCCCACCGGCGCACAGGTTCCGCTCGCCGCCTGACCTGAGACGTCCCGGGGCCGGCCGGACCCGGCCCCGGATCGCTTCGACGAACGCTCTCGCCCCGCCGGAACGGCTTGCGGGCATCCGGCCCCCGTCGTGCGCGCCGCCACTCATCCGAAATCGTCGGTGGGTACGGGCAGAATCGACCCATGCGGATCGCAGTGGGCGCGGTGGGGGAGGGCGGTGTCCTGCAGCCCGTCACGGAGGACGGCGCCCTGGCCGGTCCGGCCGAGCCGGTCGCCGACCTCATCTCCGCGATCGCGCAACGCGAGGCCGCTGCGTCCCAGTCGGGCGGAGCGCGGGCTGACGCGGCGAGATCGCCCGGTGGGGCGCCGGGCGACACGACGGCGCCCTCCGGCGGGGCACGGGGTGACGCGGCACCGTCCGGTGGCGTCCGCTGGGTGTGGTCCTCGACCGCCGGCCTCTATCCGAGCCTGGTGAAGGCCGGGGTCCGCGTCGCGCGCTGCCACGACCTCGAACTCACCGAGACGCTCCTGCTGGGGTACGCCGGCCGGTTCGGGGAGCCGCGCTCGGTCGCGGCGTCCCTGGCCCGCCTGCACGGCCTGCCGGTTCCGGACGATCCGGTAGCCGGCGACCACCTACCGACGCTGTTCGACGAGGGCCCCTCCGACGACATCGACGCGATCGTCGCCGTCCACGCCGAGCAGCAGCGCCGGGTCGCCGAGACGGGTCTGCGGATGCTCGTCGCGGCCGAGTCGGCGGGCGCGCTCGTCGCGGCGGAGATGGGCCACGACGGTCTGCCCTGGCGCGCCGACGTCCACGACGCGCTGCTGACCGAGCTGATGGGGCCCCGGCCGGCGCCGGGCCTGCGGCCGCGCGGGCTCCAGCACCTCGCCGACGGGATCGGCGACGCGTTCGGCCGGCGGATCAACCCCGACTCGCCGTCGCAGATCGTCAAGGCCTTCGCGCAGGCGGGCGTGCGGATCCCCTCGACGCGGTCGCACGTGCTCCGGGAGGTCGAGCATCCCGCCGCCCGGCTGCTGCTGGAGTACAAGGAGCTGGCCCGCCTGTACGTCGCGCACGGCTGGGCGTGGGCCGACAGTTGGGTGCGCGACGGCCGGTTCCGCCCGGAGTACGTCGTCGGCGGCGTCGTCTCCGGCCGCTGGGCGACCAACGGCGGAGGAGCGCTGCAGATCCCCAAGGTGCTGCGGCGCGCGGTCGTCGCCGATCCGGGCTGGAGTCTCGTGGTCGCCGACGCCGCCCAGCTCGAGCCGCGCGTGCTCGCCGCGCTCGCCGGGGACCAGGCCCTCGCCGCCGCCGCGGGCGAGAACGACCTCTACTCCGCGCTGGCGGGCGCCTTCGGCGGCGCCCGCGACAAGGCCAAGATCGCGATGCTGTCCGCGATGTACGGCGGCACGAGCGGGGAGGCGCCGCAGCTGCTGGCGGTGATGCGCCGGCGGTTCCCCGCGGCGTACGACTATGTCGAGGCGGCGGCCCGCGCCGGTGAGGCGGGCCGGGTGGTGCGGTCCCGGCTCGGGCGCACCAGCCCGCCGCCGTCGCAGGAGTGGCGCGACCTCGCCGTCCAGGACGGCGGCGGCTCGGCGGTGCGCAGCCGCGGCCGGTTCACCCGCAACTTCGTGGTCCAGGCGAGCGCTGCGGACTGGGCGCTCGTGCTGCTGGCGGCGCTGCGCCGTAGGCTGACCGGCCTCGGCGCCGGCGACGCCTCCCGTGTGCCGCGGCTGGTCTTCTTCCAGCATGACGAGGTGATCGTGCACGCCCCTCAGGAGTTCACTGAGGCGGTGATCGCCGCGGTCCGGGAGTCGGCGGCGGAGGCGCGTCGCCTGGTGTTCGGCGACACACCGGTCCGCTTTCCGATGGAGGCCGTCGCGGTCGAGTGCTACGCGGACGCCAAGTGACCCGTGGCCGACCCGGCCGCCATATCAGTCGTGGATCGGGCTGACCGGGTCCCACGACTTCCGGTGGTTGAGGGCATCGGCGTCCATGTCGGTCGTCTTGTGCCAGGCGTCGCGCACGCCGGCGACCTCATCGGCGTCGAGAACGTCCTCGATCCGGGTGAACCCCTCGGGCGCGCGCTCGGCGATGAGTTCGAGCATCCGGTCCAGCGGCATGTCCCGGCAGGCCAGCACGACCGCGTTGGCCTCGGGCAGCCGGATCTCCTCGTACGAGCGCAGCCCGGCGACCGGGTCGGTCGCGAAGGAGGCCAGCTCGCGGGCGAGGATCCGGGCGTCGAGGATCGCCTGCGAGCCACCGTTGGAACCGACCGGGTACATCGGGTGGGCGGCGTCGCCGGCCAGCGTCACCCGGCCGCGGCTCCAGAACGGCAGCGGGTCGCGGTCGACCATCGGGTAGTCGAGGATCCACTCCGACTTCGCCAGCAGCCCGGGCACGTCGAAACCGTCGACGCGCCAGCCGGCGTAGTGCGGGAGCACGTCCTCCAGCCGGCCCTCGGTCGTCCAGTTCGCCATGGTGCTCTCGGCTTCCGGGTTCGAGGAGACGCGGACCTCGGCCACCCAGTTCACGAGGGCGCGGCCACGCTCGGCCGCCGCCTTGGAGATCGGGTACAGGACCATGCGGCCGGTGCTGTGGGCGCCGACGACCAGCATGGTGTCACCGGTGAGGAACTCGTCGACCTCGGTGACGCCGCGCCACATGCGGATGCCGTTCCACAGGGGGTCGCCCTCGTCCGGGTGCAGCAGCCGTCGGACGGCGGAGAAGATGCCGTCCGCGCCGACCAGCACGTCCGCGCGAAGGGTGACGACGTCCCCGCCGGCGTGGTCGCGCAGCCGCGCGGCGATCCCCTCGGAGTCCTCCTCGCATGACTCGAAGGAGAGCCCGGTCCGTACGGCGTCGTGGCCGAGCCGTTCGCGTACCGCGTCGAGGAGCAGCATCTGCAGCTCGCCGCGGTGGATGGAGTACTGCGGCCAGGCGTACCCGGCGTGGCGGCCGCGCGGATGAACCGCGATCCGGTTGCCGAACCGGTCCATGGTGATCATCTCGCGGGTCCGGATCCCGGTGGCGTCGAGGGCCTTGGCGAGGCCGAGCTCGGTCAGCTCCCGTACGGCGTGCGGCTGCAGGTTGATGCCCACGCCGAGCGGCCCCAGCCGCGGCGCCGCCTCGACGACGCGTACGCCGACGCCGGCCTTGTCCAGCGCGAGTGCGGTCGTCAGACCGGCGATTCCCGCGCCCACGATCAGCACGTCCACGACGGTTCCTCCCATGATGCGTGTTGTCATGAAGGAGCGGGCGGTCGCGTACGCCCCGCCCGGCCGGGGCCGGCCGGACCGGCCCCGGGAGCAGGGTCAGTCTCGCGCGATGCGGACGTCCACCACCGCGGCGCGCCCGGCCTCGAGGGCCTTCAGCGCGCGCCGCAGAGCGGGGATCAGCTCCGCGCGGTCGTCGACGCTCTCGCCGTGCGCGTGGCAGGCGCGGGCCACCGCCGCGAGGTCGGGCGGGCTCTGGAACCGTGTGCCGACCGCGTCGCCTCGCGCCGCCGAGCGCCCCTCGGGGAACAGCTCGAACACCGGGAGTCGGCTCGCCCGGTAGCCGTCGTTGTTGAGCACGACGGTGAGGACGGGCGAGTCCGCCTCGGCGGCCAGGCACAGTGCGGCCGTCGGCACCCCGAACATGAAGCTGCCGTCTCCGACCACGGCCACGACGCGCCGCTCGGGTGAGGCGAGCTTGACGCCGACGGCGCCGGCGAGCCCCCAGCCCAGTCCCGGGCTGCCCGTTCCGGCGAGGGTGCCGGGCATGCTGCGCACCAGGTTCTCGCGCAGCGCCGTCGCGTTGGTGACCGACTCCTCGACGACGATGTCGTCGGCCTGGAGGACCGCGTTCAGCGCCGCGAAGACCTCCGGCGCCTGGATGGGCCCGTCGGTAGTGGCCGTACCGGCCGTGGCGCCGGCGTCCAGGTCCGCGCCGGTCCACTTCGCCGCCGGGTCGACGTCCCGCAGTGCCTCCGCTACCTGGTCGAGCACGGTCGCGCCCTCCGCGGCGACCGCCAGGTCCGCGGGGAAGGACCAGAGCGGCATGTCCTCCCGCAGCGGATCGGCGGCGATCTGGACGATCGTCGCGTCCGGGGCCGGGCGGACGAACTTGGGTATCCACGGCACGTCGCAGTCGGCGACGACGATCAGGTCGGCCTCGGCGACGAGACGCCGGGCGGTCGCCATCGAGCGGACCCGCAGCGGATGTGAGGTGTCGATGTTGACGCAGCCGCTCTCGGGCATGTCGACGACGCGGGCCCCGGTGCGCTCGGCCAGCCGCGTGACGACGGCGAATCCGTCGTGGCGCCGGCCGGTCCGTGCCGTGATGAGCAGCGGCCGCTCCGCCTCCGCCAGCAGGTCCGCGATCCGCCGTACGGTCTCGGCGTCGGCGGCGGGCGGTCCCGGGACAGCGTAGCCGGTGGTCCGCCCCGCCTCCGTGGCCGGCGGGTCCATGAGGACGTCGCGGGAGACCATGAGGTAGGCGGGGCCGGGCAGTCCCCCGCGGGCCACCTGTACGGCGCGGCCGATCGCCCGGGGCAGGACGTCCGGGCGGGTGATCTCCAGCGTCCACTTGGCGTAGCCGCGGACGACACCCGCCTGGTCGGGCACGTCCTGCTGCCAGTGGATCGTGTGCGCACGCCCTCCCGGGGAGTCCGGCTCCTCCCCGTACGGGGTCTTGCCGGCGATGACGATGACGCCCGCCCGGTCGCGCAGCGCGTTGTGCATCATGGCGCCGAGGTTCTGCGTGCCGACGTCGACGTGGACGAAGACGGCCTGGGGACGCCGGGTCACCTGCCAGTATCCGTGCGCGGCGGCGAGGGCCACCGACTCGAACGTGCAGGGAATGATCCGCGGCATCCCGACGCCCGCCTCGGCGAGCGTGATCGCCGCCTCCTGCAGGGGAGCCGAGTCGGTGCCCGGATTCAGGAACAGATGGTCGACGCCGTGCTGGTGGAGGAGCCACAGCAGGTGCTCGGCCGTGGTGGTGGGTCGGAATTCGTCGCTCACGTGGTCTCTCCGCTGGGGGATGTGGGGCTGCGCGAACGGGATGCAGGTCTAGCCTCGTACGAGCCGGCCGACCTCGGCGCGCATATGCACGAACTCCGGCAGTTCCCGGGTGCTGATCTGGTCGCGTTTTGACGGCAGCCCGACCGCCAGGTCGGCGACGATCCGTCCCGGAGCCCGGCTGAGCACGACGACCCGGTCCCCGACGTAGACGCTTTCGTCGATGTCGTGCGTGACCAGCAGGATCGTCATGCCCTCGCTGCGCACCTGCAGGGTGAGGTCCTCCAGGTCCTCACGGGTCTGCGCGTCGACGGAGCCGAACGGCTCGTCCATCAGCAGCAGCGCGGGCCGGTACGCGAGGGCGCGGGCGATCGACACGCGCTGCTGCATCCCGCCGGACAGCTGCCAGGGGTACTTCTGCGCCGCGCCCCCGAGGCCCACCGCCTCGAGCACCCGGAGCGCGGTCGACTGCCGC
This sequence comes from Actinoallomurus acanthiterrae, assembly GCF_054775715.1. Taxonomy (NCBI): domain Bacteria; kingdom Bacillati; phylum Actinomycetota; class Actinomycetes; order Streptosporangiales; family Thermomonosporaceae; genus Actinoallomurus; species Actinoallomurus acanthiterrae. The sequence goes on from NZ_BAAHCO010000001.1 coordinate 3,704,806, forward strand.
TCGGCCTTGGACCTGCCGCGCCGGCGCAGCGGCAGCGCGACGTTGTCGCGCACGGTCAGCCAGGGCAGCAGGGAGCGGCTGTAGTCCTGGAAGACGACGGCCAGATTGTCGGGAACATCGTTGATCTGCACGCCGTTCAGCGCGATCCGGCCCTGCGAGGGCTTGATCAGCCCGGCGATGCAGCGCAGCAGCGTGGACTTGCCGCAGCCGGACGGCCCGACGATGCTCACCAGTTCGCCTTGGGAGATCTCGAGGTTCACATCTTCCAGGGCCGTGTGGTCGGCGTAGTAGTGACCGACCTTCTCGATCTCGAGCAAGAGGTTCACCTGGTCCCGGAGTCGTTGGGGGAGGAGTAGGCGGAGGACGTGCCGGCGGCCACGGACACGTCCAGGATGAACGGGCCGTCCTGCCCGAACGCGTGCGACAGCGCCTCGGCGAGGTCCGCGGCCCGGTCGACCCGGCGTCCCGGGCAGCCCAGCCCCGCGGCGACGGACACGAAGTCGATGCCGTGCAGGTCGGTTCCCGGCACTTCGGGGATGTCGATGCGGCGGCCGAGCGCCTTCACGGCCTCGTACGCCTGGTTGTTCAGCACGATGAAGGTGACCGGCGCTCCGTGCCGCGCCGCCGTCCACAGCGCCTGGATCGAGTACATGCTGGAGCCGTCGCCGACCACGCAGACGACCCGCTCGCCCGTCCCGGCCAGGGCCCGGCCGACCGCGACCGGAAGCCCCCAGCCGAGCGCCCCGCTGCCCGTGGTGAGGAATCCTCCGGGCCGGGTGATGGGCAGCCGGTCGTGGAGCACGTCCCGGTGGCTGGGGACCTCCTCCACCAGGACCGCGTCGTCGGGCATGAGCCCGCGCAGGGTCTCGACGACCAGCGCCGGCTCGATCGGATCGGTCACCGGGGGAGCGGCGAGCCGGGGCCGGGCAGGTGGGGCCGGCCGGTCGGCCTTGTCGACGAGTTCGAGCAGGGCGGTGACGCCGGCGTGGATCGTCGTGAGCACGCTCGTCCCCACCGGAGCCCAGGCCGTCTGCGCGGGATCGCAGTCGAGGTGGAACAGTCGTGCGCCGTCCGGCAGGTACGGGCCCTCGGTGTGCACGTGGTACGTGAAGATCGGCGCGCCGATCGAGACGATCACGTCGTACGGTTCGAGGGCGCGGGCGAGCTGGTCGCGTACCGGAGGCAGGAAGCCGCGGAAGAGACGGTGGTCCTCGGGGAAGCCCGACCGGCTGGACAGCGGGCTGATCCACACGGCCGCGCCGGTGCGCTCGGCCAGCCCGATGACGGCGGGCGACGCGCCGTCGTCGTCGACGCCGGCCCCGACGATGATCGCCGGGTTCCGGGCGGCGTTCAGCGCGTCCGCGAGCTCCCGCAGCGCACGGGGGTCGCCGACGAAGCCGGAGTGGACCTCGCGGGGTTCGACCGGGTGCGCGGGACGATCCCAATCATCCTCCGGGACCGAGATGAACACCGGGCCGCGCGGCGGCGTCATCGCCACGTGGTATGCCTCGGCGAACGCCGCCGGGACGTCCTCGGCGCGTTCGGGCTGGCGGCTCCACTTGACGTACGGGCGGGGGAACAGCGCCGGTTCGTCCGCGGACAGGAAGGGACGGGTCGGGAGCATCGCGCGCGACTGCTGCCCCGCGATGACGAGGACCGGCACCCGGTCGCGGTAGGCGTTGAAGACCGCGCCGAGCGCGTGTCCCACACCGCCCGCCGAGTGCAGGCTGACGACGGAGGCGCGGCCGGTGCCCATGGCGTGCCCGGCCGCGGCCGCGACCGCCACGGACTCCTGCAGCCCGAGGACGTAGGTGAAGTCCTCGGGCCAGTCCTGGAACATGCGGAGCTCGGTGGATCCGGGGTTGCCGAACAGCGTCGTCAGGCCGGCCTGCCGGAGGAAGTCGAAGACGGCGTCGCGGACCGTGAACTCAGTCGTGCTCATGCGGTCTCCGTTCTACGAGCCGAGCGGTGCCATGCCAGCGAGCGGCGTTCCACCGCCAGGAGGATCACGTTGAGCAGATAGCCGAGGACGCCGAGCAGGACGATGCTCGCCCACACCGTGGGCAGGTCCGACCGGCTCTGGGCGTCGTTCATCATGTATCCGATGCCGTTGGTGGTCCCGGGCAGCAGCTCGGAGAACACCATCAGGATCAGCGCGAGCGACAGGCTGAGCCGCAGCCCGGCGAAGACCTTGGGCATCGTGGACGGCAAGATGATCTTGAAAAGCCGGGTGGCCGCCGACAGCCTGAACACCCGGGCGGTGGCCAGCTGCAGCTGGTCGACGGAGCGCGCGCCGTCCGCCGTGTTGAGCAGGATCGGCCAGATCGCGCTGAAGATGATCGAGGCGAGCTGCATCGGGGTGCCGAACGTGAACAGCACGACGAACACCGGGGCGAGCGTCGGAGGCGGGATGACGCGGAAGAACTGGAACAGCGGGTCCAGGTAGGCGAACATCCGGTCGGAGCGGCCGAGCAGCAGCCCCAGCGCCACGCCGACGACGGTCGAGGCGGCGAGTCCGATGGCCATCCGGGCGAGACTGGGCAGGATGTTGTCCGTCGCCGCGGACGTCAGGAACAGGTGCGACACCGGCCCGGAGAACCACAGGTCGTACATCTGCTTGACGATCTTCGAGGGCGGCGGGAAGAACACGCTCTTCGCCGAGCGGGTGCCCAGTTCCCAGAGGACGACCACGACGATCAGGGCGAGCCAGCGGTGCAAGGCCCCGGCGAGCACGCCCAGGCCGGGGCGGGCCGGCCGGGGTCCGCGCCGGTGGTGGCAGTGGTGGTACTGCTCATGACCGGCCTCCCGACTGCGCGGCGTGCCAGCGGAACAGCCGCTGCTCGGCCTTGACGAGCAGGGCGTTGATGATCAGGCCGAGGGCACCCGCCCAGACGGTGCCGGCCAGTACGTCCTTCGCGCTGTCCGTCCCGTTCTCCGCCTGGGCGATGAAGATCCCGATGCCCTGGCCGAAGCCCGACAGGATCTCGGTGCCGACCGCGAGTATGAGGGCGACGGCCGCGGCCAGCCGGATGCCCGTCGCGATGAACGGGGCCGCGGCCGGGAGCGAGACCCGCCACATGACGGCCAGCCGGCCGAAGCCGAACGTGCGCAGGGTCTCCTTGGCCACCGGGTCGACGTCCTGCAGACCGTAGATGGTGTTGTACAACACCGGCCAGAGCGAGGCGTACACGATGAGGGTGCCCTCCGTCTTGATCCCCGCGCCCAGGATCAGGCCGACGAGCGGGATGAGCGCGACGGAGGGGATGGGCCGCAGGAACTCCAGGATCGGCCGGAGTGCGACGCCGACGGCGGGAACGCCGCCGATCAGGAGGCCGAGCGGCACTCCGCCGGCGACGGCGATCGCCAGCCCGAGGGCCCATGCCTTGATCGTGCTGAGGAGGTTCGTCTGGAAGTCCGGGTCGCCGGCCAGTCCGACGGCCCGCGCCAGGATGTCGGAGGCGGGCGGGAGATAGGAACGGTCGACGATCCCCGCCCGGCCGAGGATCTCGCTCGCGGACACGAGAATCGCGAGCCCGACGGCCCCGCGCAGCCACCTTCCGCTGCGCGAGAGCCGCCGGGATCGCGGGTTGTGCTCGGTCATACTTCTTTGATCACTTGCCTGAGGGGCTGAAGATGAGGCTCTTGGCGTCGATCTTGCTCTTGAGCAGGCCGTTCGTCTGCATGAGGTCGAGCAGCCGCTGGATGCGCGCCGGGTTGATGTCCGACGCGTAGCCGGGCAGGCTCAGGACGGACGCCGTCTGCGCGTCGACGTGCGCGTACCCCGGGAGCACCGACTCGACCTGCTTGCGGTCGCTCGACGCGAGCTGGTTCCCCTTCTCGAGCGCCCGCTGGAACGCCGCCGCGGTCTTCGGGTACTTCGTCACCCAGTCCTCGGTCGAGAAGTAGCCGCTGACCGGCAGGTCGGTGACCGGGGCGCCACCGGCGTCGAGGACCATCCGCGCGCCGAGCTTGCGCTGCATGTCCGTGCCGAAGGGCTCCGCGGTGAGCGCGACGTCGATCTGGTGCTTCTGCAACGCGGCGCCCATCTGCGGGAACAGGACCTGGACGTAGTGGACCTTCGAGGGGTCGACGTTGTTCGCCTTGAGGACCTCGTTGAAGGTCAGGCTCTGGATGTTGTTGGGAATGTGGACGGCGATCTTCTTGCCCTCAAGGTCCTTCGGCTGCTTGATGGGCGAGTCCTTCGCCACCATCGCCGCCATGAAGCGGGGGGCGGAATCGGCGGCGTCGCTGACGATGCGGATGTTCATCGCATGGGTGGCATACATCTCAATGAACGAGACGTAGTTACCGCCGGCGATGACGTCGACCTGACCGTTCTTCAGAGCCGGCACAGCGTCGGTGCTCTTCGCTACCGGCACCAGCTTTACGTTGAGCCCTTCGGCTTGGAAGAGCTTCTGCTTCACGGCGACATGCAGACCCGCGGAGTCGACCACGGGCAGGGCTGCGACTGTGACGGTCTTCTTCTCAAGGCCACTTCCTGAGGAGGAGGACTTTGAGCCGCCCCCGCAGCCCACGGCAAGGGCGGCGGTGAGAAGAAGACTCGTGAGGAGGGCGGGGCGAGACCCAAACCGTCTCATGGCGCTCCTTTGTAGGAGAAGAGGGGGAAGAGGGAGCGGGGGGGAGCGCGCGGTCAAGCGTCAGTCAACTCGACAAACCGCTTTTTGGCGCGAACAGGGGGGAGGTTACAGCACGAGTCCCTTGATGCGCAGGGGACAGAACCGCTCTTGTTTACGTTGCGTCAAGATTGATTCATCCCGATTTGTCCCATTTGTACCGATCTCACGGTGTTGCGACCCTCGAAGTACCGACTCTGCCCGTCTGGGACCCCGTGCGTGCCGATCCGGGGCGATCGTGACCGGCGTCGGCGGCTCCTGTGGTCGCCAGGCCAGGGCCGGTGTCCAGGCATCCGTGGCGGCCCGTCGCCGGCCCCTTGCGAACGGTGAAATCGCTGTGTTCCATTGCTGAGTGCGATGACTCCTGTCAACTGGCCGTCTAATATCACGCAGCATGAATGGCGAATTACGTTCCGTTAGTGTGGGTCGAACGAGTTTCGGTTACTGTGAGCGGCGGCGAGGTTACTCCGACATCAAACCCCGTTGCAGTATTTGGATCTCTTTGCGAGTGGTCCCCGCTGTGTGCTGCAATGTCGGACGCTGGACGGAAGACGCGATGGACCCCCTTGTCAGCGCCTCCTTTTCTAACCAGCACGGATCCTTACCGTGAGAGGGTGTAAACGCCAAGTGCGGATGCAACCAAACGACGAACCTGGTGATCGCACTCCACTGCCGATGGCGGTGGAGGATGGCGGCATCTCGCCTTCCGGGTCTGCGGGGCCCGGCAGCAGGTTCCGGCTGCGTAACTGGCGCGTGCGACAGCGGTTGATCGCCCTGATCCTGATCCCGACGATCGTCGCGCTCGCCTTCGGTGGACTGCGGATCGCCACCTCCGTCAGCCAGGAGCAGTCGTACAGCAGGGTCGAGCGGCTGGCGGAGCTCGGCAGCCAGATCACCGCTCTCGTTCACGCCCTCAGCAGCGAACGAGACCTGACGGCCGCCTACATCGCGGCCAACCGCGATCCCGGATTGCTCTCGCAGGTGGAGCAGGCGTATCCCAAGGCCGACGCTGCCGCTGTGCAAGTGCGGAAGCTCGCCGACGGCATCAACGCGTCGTACGGCACGCAGGTCGTCGCGAACACCACCCGCATGCGGAACCGGCTCGACACCATCAGCAACCTGCGCCAGAACGCCGCCAAGACCAAGATGCCGGCGTCGTCCGTGATCCTCGTCTACTCCGAGTCGATCCAGGACCTGCTGGCCTTCAACGACGTCATCTCCCAGGGCGTCGCGGACGAGAAGCTGTCCAACTCCGTCCGTGCCCTCGTGGCCCTCTCGCGTGCCAAGGAGCAGGCCTCCGAACAGCGCGCGGTCCTGTACTCGGCCGCGCTGGGCGGCTCCATCGGCGTCAACGACATGACGTCCCTCTCCGCGGCGGTGGCCCGGGAGGACAGCGAGATCGCCTCCTTCCGCGAGGCCGCGACGTTCGAGCAGGCCCAGCTGTACGACGACACCGTCATCGGCCCGCAGGTCGACAACTCGGCCGTGCTCCGGCAGCGGGCGATCTCCCTGGGGCTCGGCGGCAAGGCCGCCAAGCACCTGGACCTCGATCCCCAGACGACCGATGACGCCGGAGAGTGGCTCAAGGCGTCGACCGCGAAGATCGACCTGATGCGTCAGGTCGAGAAGAAGCTCGCCGATCAGGTCATCACGGGCAGCAAGGACCGCCAGGACACCGCCGTGCAGTCGGCGATCATCAACGCCGCCGCGATCGTCATCGTCCTCATCCTGGTCCTGATCGTCACCCTGGTGATGGCGCAGTCCCTCGTCAGCCCGCTCCGCCGGCTCCGCGCCGGCGCGCTGGACGTCGCGAGCCACCGCCTGCCCGAGCTGGTGCGCCGGCTGCGCGACCCGGAGGCCGGCAACGAACCGATCACGGTCGAGCCGATCGCCGTCCAGAGCACCGACGAGATCGGTGAGGTCGCCCGCTCCTTCGACGAGGTCAGCCGCGAGGCCGTACGCCTGGCGTCCAACGAGGCGCTGCTGCGAGGCAACGTCAACGCGATGTTCGTCAACCTCTCCCGCCGCAGCCAGTCGCTGATCGAGCGCCAGCTGCGGCTGATCGAGGACCTGGAGCAGAGCGAGCAGGACTCCGCCCGGCTGGAGGCCCTGTTCAAGCTGGACCACCTCGCGACCCGTATGCGGCGCAACGGTGAGAACCTCCTCGTCCTCGGTGGCCAGGAGCAGACGCGCCGCTGGAACAAGCAGGTCGCGCTGGTCGACATCGTCCGGGCCTCGCTGTCCGAGGTCGAGCAGTACGAACGGGTCACCCTGCGGATCCAGGACGACGTCTCGGTCATCGGCCGGGTCGTCAACGACCTCGTGCACCTGGTGGCCGAGCTGGTGGAGAACTCCACGACGTTCTCCCCGGAGCACACGAAGGTCGCGGTGTCCGGCCACCTGCTCAGCGGCGGCGGCGCGATGCTCCAGATCTCCGACAACGGCGTCGGCATGTCGCCGGAGGAGCTGGAGGAGGCCAACTGGAAGCTGGCCAATCCGCCGACCATCGACGTCTCGATCTCCCGGCGGATGGGCCTGTTCGTGGTCGGCCGGCTGGCACAGCGCCACGGCATCCGGGTGGAGTTGCGCGCTGCCCTCTCAGGCGGTCTCACCGCGTTCGTGATCCTCCCCGCGAACGCCATCCACAACCAGGACGGGGGCCAGCCGAGCCCCCGGCGCCTCGACTCGCCGATGGAGGCGGCCGTCCGGCGGCCGCTCGCGGCCGAAGCGCCCGCCGCACGCGGGCAGCTGTCCCGGGGCCCGGAGCCGGTCGCCGCGGCACCGGTGCCGGACACCCCGTGGGAGCCCGCGCGGAACTTCGCCGAGCAGGAACCCGACACCGCGCCCTTCGAAAGGCAGTCGCCGCGCGCCCCCAGGGAGGCGCCGAGGAACCCGGCCGAGCCGCCCCGGAACCCGTCGGAACCGGTCTGGAGCTCCCGGGAGTCCGCACGGCCGCAGGCGGAGCCGGCGCACGACCAGGCCGAACCGCCGCAGGGATCGCCGCTGCCCAAGCGCAAGCCGGCGAGCACCTCGCCGCCCGGACGGGGCACCGCGCCGTCGGCGCCGGGCCGCTCGGGTCCCCCGGCGGGCGCTCCGCCCGCGGCGCGTCCGGCGCGGCCGCAGAACCCGCCGTTGCCCCCGGCGCGGCAGCCGGCTCGGCCATCGGTGACGGGATCGACACCCGACGCGAGTCGTTTGGGCGACGAGAACGGAGGACGTTCCCCTATCTTCGAGGCAATGCAGTCGGAATGGTTCCAACGCCGCAAGACAGGATCAATGGCCAAGTCTGAGTCGCCTCCTCCTCCGCAGGAATGGTCCTCGCCGGCAGACGAGGGATTCCGTGCGGCGGAGACGGTGCGCGCCCCCGCGGTGGGTGGGAAGACCGCGGCCGGTCTGCCGAAGCGGGTCCCCGGAAACAACCGGATCCCCGGATCGGTAACCTCGGCGAGGCCGGCGCCACCACAGCCTCAGCAATCGGTCCAACAACCGGTCCAGCCGCCCGGCCGGCCTTCCAGCCGCCGGAAGCCGAAACGGTACGGAACCGATTCTCCAGCTTCCAGCAGGGCGTACGCAGGGGTCGCGCCGCGATCCGGCCCGAAGATGATGAACGGGAGAACCAGTGAACAGCCGCCAGGATCTCAGTTGGCTGGTGACCACATTCGTTGAGCGCGTCCCGCGTGTCGCGCACGCGGTCGTGGTGTCATCCGACGGCCTGCCGATGGCGTACTCCGAAGGATTCCCGGCCGACCGCGTCGACCAGCTCGCCGCGATCGCCTCCGGGTTGACCAGCCTCACGGCGGGTGCGGCGCGGATCTTCGAGGGCGGGGCGGTCACCCAGACCCTCGTGGAGATGGAGCGCGGTCTCCTCTTCGTGATGGCTATCAGTGACGGCTCGGTGCTCGGCGTCCTCGCCGCGCCCGACTGCGACATGGGATTGGTGGCCTACGAAATGGCACTGCTCGTCGAGCGCGTCGGTCGGGTGCTGACCCCGGCGTTGCGCGCGGAACCAGGGATCGGTTAAGGGTGGACGGCGGCCGGTACGGGAACCGGGACTTCGGCGCATATAACGGGCCGGGGTCCGGACCGCACCACAACCCGCCGCCGAGGCCGCCTTCGCCGCCCTCGGAGACGGGAGAATCGAGCTCGCTGGTACGGCCGTACGCCGTCACCGGCGGGCGTACCAAGCCACGGTACGACCTGCCCATCGAGGCGTTGATCTCGGCGGCGCCGTACCCCCGCCGGGATATCACCACTCTCACTCCTGAATTCAAAGCCATCATCGATCTATGCCGGAACTGGCGTTCGGTGGCGGAGGTGTCAGCGCTGCTGAGGTTGCCGCTCGGCGTCGCGCGTGTGCTCATCGCTGACATGGCACACGAAGGTCTGGTGCGGGTGCACCAGTCCCCCTTCACCGAGGGACAGCCCGACCTCCAGCTGCTGGAAAGGGTTCTCGTTGGACTTCGCAAGCTCTAGTCCGGGCGGCGCCGTCTCGCCCGGCATGACCTCCGTAAAGATCATTGTCGGAGGCGGCTTCGGCGTCGGGAAGACGACCTTCGTCGGCTCGGTGTCGGAGATCATGCCGCTGACGACCGAGGCCGTGATGACGTCGGCCAGCTCTGGGGTCGACGACCTTTCCGCGACGCCGGACAAGACGACCACCACGGTGGCCATGGACTTCGGCCGGGTGAGCCTCGACCAGGAGCTCATCCTGTACCTGTTCGGCACGCCCGGTCAGCACCGGTTCTGGTTCATGTGGGACGACCTGGTGAAGGGTGCGATCGGCGCGGTCGTGCTCGTCGACACCCGCCGGCTGGCCGACGCCTTCCCGGCGGTCGACTACTTCGAGGAGTCCGGCATGCCGTTCGTCGTCGGCGTCAACGGCTTCGACGGCGTCTACAACCACGGCATCGAGGACGTACGGGAGGCGCTGACGATCGGGCCGCACGTCCCGATCGTCACCTGCGACGCCCGGAACCGCGAGTCGACCAAGGTGACGCTCATCACGCTCGTCGAGCACGCCTTGACCATGCGGGCGAGGGGCGTACCCATCAACCACTGAACCCGGTTCGCCCCCTGATGCCTGCATGTTGCATCATTGTCGGACGTGACTGAAGCTTCGACGTACACCTCCTATGTCGCCATCGGCGACAGCTTCACGGAGGGCCTGGAGGACCCGGCCCCGGCCGCGGGCTACCGCGGCTGGGCCGATCGGCTCGCCGAGCACCTCGCCGCCGAAGGTCCCGGACTCCGCTACGCCAATCTCGCCGTCCGCGGCCGGCTGCTGCGGCAGATCGTCGACGAGCAGGTGCCCTCGGCGGTGGAGCTGCGGCCCGACCTGATCACGTTCGCCGGCGGAGGCAACGACCTGCTCCGGCCCGGCGCCGACCCGGACGCGCTCGCGGCGACGTTCGACGCCGCCGTCCGGCGGTTGCGCGGGACGGGCGCCGAGGTGCTGATCTTCACCGGCTTCGACCCCCGGGGCGTGCCCGTCCTACGCCGCATCCGCGGCAAGGCCGCCATGTTCAACCTGCACCTGCGCGCCATCGCCGATCGCCACGACTGCCGCCTCGTCGACCTGTGGTCGATGCGGCAGCTGCTCGACCCGCGTGCCTGGGCGCAGGACCGCCTCCACCTGTCCCCGGAAGGGCACCGCCGGGTCGCCCTCGCCGCCTGCGAGGCACTGGACGTGCCGGTGACGGGCGACTGGCGCGACCCCTGGCCGCCGGCGCCGCCGGTCGACTGGCTCACCTCCCGCCGGAACGACCTGCAGTGGGCCCGCGCGTACCTCCTGCCGTGGATCCAGCGGCGCCTGCAGGGCCGCTCGTCGGGTGACGAGGTCGCCGCCAAACGGCCGGACCTGCTCCCGCTCTGAGCCGGACCGTATGGCCGGGGTCCCCAGGGCCGCTCCGGGCCCGGCCGTACGGTCGGGGTTCCTGGAGTCGTTCTGCGCGGCCGTACGGGCGGGGCCCCCGGAGTCGTTCTGGGGCGGCTCCCGAACGGACGCGGTTCCGGGCGCCCGCTCCGAGCCGTTGTACGGATCGCCGCGATCGTGGTGATCTTTTAAGCTCTGGCGGTCTTGACGCATGCGTCCGATGATGAGATGACAACGTTGTCGTCTTATTGGACCGAGGGGAAGCATGCGGCCGACCATGAGGGACGTCGCCCGGCGGGCCGGGGTGAGTCTCAAGACGGTGTCCCGCGTCGTCAACGGCGAGGTGGGCGTCCGGCCGGACACCGCGGAGAAGGTGAACGACGCCATCGCCGCGCTGGGGTTCCGCCGTAACGACATCGCGCGGGCCCTGCGCGGCGGGAAACGGACCCGCAGTCTCGGGCTGGTCATCAAGGACGTCGCCAACCCCTTCTACTCGCAGATCGCGCGGGGCGTCGAGGAGGTCGCCCGCGCCCACGACCTGTTCGTGATCTCCGGGTGTTCCGACGAGGACCCCGCCCGCGAGCGGCACCTCATCCGCTCGCTTTGCGAGCGCCGCGTCGACGGGCTGCTCGTGGTGCCGTCCGCCGCCGACCACCGCTACCTGATCCCGGAGCTGAAGATGGGCACCGCGGCGGTGTTCATGGACCGTCCGCCCGAGGAGGCCCTCCAGGCCGACGTCGTCCTCATCGACAACGCCGGGGGAGCGCGGGCCGGCGTCGAACACCTGATCGCGCACGGGCACCGCCGCATCGCCTGCCTCGCCGACCTGCCCGGCATCTTCACCGCCCGCGAACGCCGCCGCGGCTACGACGAGGCCCTCCAGGCGCACGGCATCCCGGTCGACGAGTCACTGGTCCGCCTCGGCCCGCACGACGTGGCCGGGGCGGAGGCCGCGACCGCCGAGCTGCTGGCCCTCGGAGACCCGCCGACCGCCGTGTTCACCGGCAACAACCGGCTGACCATCGGGGCGCTGCGCGCCATCCAGGCCGCCGGTTCCCGGACGGCCCTCGTCGGGTTCGACGACTTCGAGCTGGCCGACATGCTGGCCACGCCCGTGACCGTGGTGGCGCACTACCCGGCCGAGATGGGCCGCCGTGCCGCCGAACTGCTGTGCCGGCGCATGGACGGGGAGGACCTGCCGCCCCAGCGCGTGCTGCTGCCGACCCGCCTGATCGTCCGTGGCTCGGGGGAGTCGCCGCCGCTCTGACCCTAGGGAAGGTGCACCGTTGACCGAACCACTGCTGGAGGCACGAGGCGTCACCAGGCGCTTCGGCCACGTCCAGGCCCTGCGCGGGGCCGCCTTCACCGCGAATCCGGGTGAGGTCGTCGCCCTGATCGGCGACAACGGTGCCGGAAAGAGCACCCTGGTCAAGACGCTGTCCGGCGCGCTGCGACCGGACGCCGGGCAGATCATCCTCGACGGCCGGCCCGTGGAGTTCGCGAGCCCGGTCGACGCGCAGCGGCGCGGCATCGAGACGGTCTACCAGGACCTCGCGCTCGCCCACGACCTCGACGCCGCCGCCAACCTGTTCCTCGGGCGGGAGCTGACCCGCTTCCCGTTGCTGAACCTCCTCGACCGGGGCGCGATGCGCCGGCGGGCGACGGAGGCGTTCGACGAGCTCGGCATCCGGCTGCCGGACATGTCCGCCCCCGTACGGCAGCTCTCCGGCGGGCAGCGCCAGTGCGTCGCGGTGGCACGGGCCGTGGCCTGGGCGTCGAAGGTGGTCTTCATGGACGAGCCGACGGCGGCCCTCGGCGTCGTCCAGCGCAAACAGGTGCTCGACCTGATCCGCCGCGTCCGCGACCGGGGCGTCACCGTGGTGCTGATCAGCCACAACATGCCGGAGGTGCTCGCGGTGGCCGACCGCGTGGAGGTGCTGCGGCTCGGCCGCCGTGTCGCCCGCCTCACCGCCGCCGACACCTCCGTCGAGGAGCTTGTCTCCGCGATGACCGGTGGCTTGGACCAGGGGGAGGCGGCGTGACCGCGAGCGACCCCGACGCAGCGAGCGGAGTGGGCGGTGAGGGACGATCCGCCCGCGGAGCGAGTGAGGAGGGTGAGCGAGCAGTCAGCCCGCGCGACCCCGACGCAGCGAGCGGAGTGGGCGGTGAGGGACGATCCGCCCGCGGAGCGAGTGAGGAGGGTGAGCGAGCAATGAGCACGGCGACGGAGACGTACGACGAGGCCGGGGAGAGCCGCAGGCGGGGCCCGGCGATCCTGCGCAGCAACACGCTGTGGACGCTCGCCGTCCTGGTCGCGCTGTTCGTGTTCTTCGCCGTGCTCAAGCCGGCGGAGTTCGCCACGACCTTCAACATCCGCAACGTTCTCACCGAGTCGGCGATCCTGCTGGTGCTGGCGGTCGGGATGACGTACGTCATCGTGACGGCGGGGATCGACCTGTCCGTCGGCTCGGTCCTGGTGTTCTCGGGGGTCGTGGCGGCCAAGACGATGGTCGCGCTGGGCGGCACGACGGCGGGCTGGGGCGGGATCCTCCTCGGTGCGCTGGCGGGGATCGGGTGCGGCCTCGGCTGGGGGATCGTCAACGGCCTTCTCGTGACCAAGGCCAAGATCCCCTCCCTGATCGCGACGCTCGGCACGCTCGGCGTCTCCCTGGGGCTCGCCCAGGTCATCACCAACGGGAGCGACGTCAACCGGATCCCGGCCAAGCTCTCCAACGTGATCGGGTTCGGCCTCGTCGCCGGCGTGCCGTGGCTGGTCATCATCGCGGGCCTGATCGCGGTCCTGTTCGGCCTGCTGCTCGCCTTCTCCCGGTTCGGGCGGCACACGTACGCGATCGGCTCCAACGCCGAGGCGGCACGGCGCGTCGGCATCAAGGTCGACCGGCACCTGATCAAGGTGTACGCGCTGTCGGGACTCCTGTCCGGAGTGGCGGGGGTGCTGTCCCTGGCGCACTACAGCACGACGACGATCGCCAGCCACACCTCCGACAACCTCGGCGCGATCGCCGCGGTCGTCATCGGCGGGGCGAGCCTGTTCGGCGGCGTCGGCGGGATCGGCGGGACGGTGATCGGCGTCCTGATCCCCGGTGTCCTGCGCAACGGTCTCATCATCCTCGGGGCACAGCGGTTCTGGCTCGACGTGGCGGTCGGAGCCGTACTGGTCGTCGCCGTCTTCTTCGACCAGTTGCGCCGTCGGGCGCGAGAACGCGAATGAGAAGGAGGTACTCGGTGAACAGGTACGTCGTCGTCGCATCGGTGCTCGCGCTGGCCGTGACCGGAGCCTGCGGCTCGGACTCCTCGTCCGGCGGCACGTCGGGCGGAGCCAAGAAGATCACCCTGATCCAGGGCATCGCGAACGAACCGTTCTACATCTCCATGTACTGCGGGGCGAAGGAGGAGGCGGCCAAGGAGGGCGTCCAGCTCAGCGTTCAGGCCCCCGCACAGTGGGACGTCGCCCAGCAGACCCAGGTCGTCACCTCGGTCGCGGCCTCCCGGCCCAAGGCGGTGCTGATCGCGCCGGTCGACAAGGACGCCATGGCCGGGCCGGTCCGGCAGCTCGCCGGCAACGGCAGCAAGGTGATCTTCGTGGACACCGACCTGTCCGACCAGTCCCTTGGCCTGTCCCGGATCTCCTCGGACAACAAGCTCGGCGGGCAGCTGGCCGCCCAGACGCTGGCCAAGCAGATCGGCGACAAGGGCAAGGTGGTCGTGCTTGCTCCTAAGCAGGGCATCGCGACCACCGACGACCGGGTCGCCGGGTTCAAGGAGGAGATCGCCAAGCACCCGAACATCAAGCTCGTCTCGGAGCAGTACCCCGGCGACGAGGCGGGCAAGGCCACCGAGATCATGAACGGCGAGCTGTCCAAGAACCCCGACCTGGCGGGCATCTTCGCGGCGAACCTCGTGACGGGCGAGGGCGCGGGCGCCGCGCTCAAGCAGGCCAAGAAGACCGGTGCCGTGAAGCTGGTCGAGTTCGACGCCAGCCCGAAGCAGGTCGAGGACCTGAAAGCCGGCACGATCCAGGCGCTGATCAGCCAGGAGCCGCTGGACATCGGCCGCCAGGGGATCGACCAGGCCGTCGCCGCCCTGGGCGGCAAGCCGGTCACCAAGCAGATCAAGACCCAGCTCGTGGCGGTCACCAAGGACAACGTCGACCAGCCCGACATCGCCAAGTACCTCTACAAGCAGAGCTGCTGAAACCCGCCGTACCGCTGCGGTCCGTCCGGCGCACCCCGGACGGACCGGGCGGCGCGGCCCGAGGGCCTGTCTCGAAGTCCCCGTAATTTGAGACAGGCCCTCAGCTCGCGGAGTCGAGCAGGGCGACGGCGGCCGGTGTGGGGCTGTGCATCGCGTACGAGCCCATCCGCTGCGTCGTGATGAGCCCGGCCTCGCGGAGCACGGTGGCGTGCTGGCTCGCCGAGGCGTTCGACACGCCGACGCGTGCCGCCAGCTGAGTGGTGGTGCACGCCTCGACGGCGAGCGTCGACAGGATGACGGCCCGGGTACGGCCGATCAGGGCGGCCAGGGAGCCGGTCGCCGCGCGCTCCGACTCGAGCGCGGACCGGGCGAGCTCCCTGGCGATCGGGAACACCAGGATCGGCTGCGGCCCCGGGTCCTTCAGCATGATCGGGTCTTTCCAGCAGAAGTAGGACGGCACGAGGAGCAGTCCGCGCCGTTCCAGGTACACGTCGCGATCGACCGGATACGGCAGTTCGAGGACCGGCTGTCGCCAGCGGGCCTGCGGATGCAGTCCGGTCAGCAACCGGGTGACGCCCGTGTGCCGCAGCGTCCGGCCGCGAGCGGCGAGGTCCGCGTGCACCTGCCGGTCGATCCGCTGGGCGAACGGCGCCACGGCGACCCGGTGGTACTCGCGGATCGCCTCGGTGAGCCGCCGCATGGCCCGCCGTGATCCATCGGCCAACGCCTGAACCGGGCTCGAGAGGCGACGCGCGGATGCCAACCTGGCGATGTCGGCCCGGATCCGCGGCACCGGAGTTGACAGAATCCGCTCCATTCCGTCATCCAGCCCGTTGCCGCCTGGAGTCAGGAAGTCGGGGGAGTAGCCCCGCGGCGGTGCCAGCTCCAAGAGCCAGTGCGCGGACGCCGGGAACCGCGCGCGGACCTGCTGCCGCCACTGGTCGAACACGACGGATCCGTCCTGGTCGGCGAGCTTGTGCAGGCTCAGAAGCACGTCCCACGTCGGGTCGGACCCGGTGGCGAGCCGGGTCCGGCCGATATCGTCGAGAGTGAAGTGAATCCGCAGCATAAGACCCCCGTGTGGCCGCTGTGTCGTCGGGCGATAACTTGACGCCCGCACTTCCGCACCCGGTGCCGACGTGTCCGGATCCGGCCACCGTTTCAGAAAACTTCGAAGCGTTCGACCCGGCCATCCGGCCGCCGCGCCATTCCGAACACCCGCCGGGCTCTCCGATCGCCCGCTTCCGAGGCTATGTCGTCGAAGTGCCCGCGAGAACGGCGCGCAGAAAGGTCGCGAACGTTCCGGGGTCTTCGGCGAAGCCGATATTCGCCGCTCACCGGCGAACTTCTTTCGGCGGAGCCGGGAGCCGCAGGGAAGCCCCTCTGGCCGGGCCGCGAGGAGACGCCTTCCGGGCGGTCAGCCGTACCGTCGGCGGCGGACGGCGTACGCCACCGTGACGGCCGCCAGCAACGGACCCCAGGCGACGAGCGGCAGGTAGCACCCGGCCAGGATCACGGCCTTGGCGCCGTGCGGCATCTCCTGATCGCCGCTCGAGGAGAACCCGAAGACCAACCGCGTCCAGATCAGCATCAGCGCGATCGACCCGAGCGACGCCGGGATGATCGCCGCCAGCGGGTGGACCCGCCTGCCCCGCAGGAACGGCACCCACCGCGGCCAGACCTCGCCCCACGGCCGGACGAGGCCCATGCTGAGGAACGCCACGGTCTCGGACACGGCGGTCAACGCGATGACGTACGGCAGCATGTACCAAGGGCCGTGCCGCGGGTCCATGGAGCCGGTGAACCCCGCCGGAAGGCCGAGCCCGAACAGGATCCGCCAGATCCCCGACGGGAGCGCGCACCACATGGTCGCCTGCGCGGCCCAGTCGGCCCACCGCGGCACCCTGCCTCTGATCCGCGGCCCGGCGGCGGCCGGCACCTCGACGGCGGTCATCGCACGCTCCCGGCGGTCCGGTCCGTGGCGGCGTGCCCGGGCTCGCCCGATCCGGTGGCCAGCATCGCTCCGGCGATCAGAGCCGTGAGCGCGGCGACCAGCGCCAGCTTGATCTTCAACTTTCGGGACATCGCGTACTCCTGCGTCACGGGGTCGGGCCATGCGCTCCACGATCCCGCCCGCCACCTCCCCGGCACCTCCCCCGTACGAGCCACCGGCCTCCCCCGGGAGGAGTGACGCGAGCTCGGGCGGCACGGCGGCTCTTGACCGTCCCGCGTACGCGTGTTCTGTTGTCATTGCTCCCCGAAACCGGAGACGGATCAGCATGGTCGAACACGTCGTGGTCATCGGTGCGGGCCTCTACGGCGCGGCGGTCACCGCCTCGCTGACGCGCAGAGGCGCCCGCGTGACCATCGTCGACGCGGGTGCGCCGGCGGGCGGTACGTCCGGTGCGACGTTCTCGTGGACCAACGCCTGCGGCAAGGAGCCGCGGCTCTACCACGATCTCTGTGTCGCGGGCATGGCGGCCCACCGGAGATCGGCGGCCGAGACGCCGCACGGCGACTGGTACCACGAGGGCGGCAACCTGGAATGGGCCGCCGACGACGCCGGGCGCGCGCGACTGCGGGCGAAGGTCGACGGCGTCCTCGGCTACGGATACGAGGCGCGTTGGCTCAGCCGGGCGGAGACGCTACGCCTCGAACCGGACATCGACCCCGCCCGGCTCCCGGCGGATGGGATCGCCTACTTCCCCCGTGAGGGCTGGATCGAGCCGACCCGCCTGATCGGCCACCTGCTGTCCGGCGCGGTCTCCCACGGCGCCGAGCTGGTGCCCGACGACGCCGTCACCCGATTGGAAGTCACCGCCGGCGTGGTGCACGCCGTCCGGCTCGCCTCCGGGCGACGGCTCTTCGCGGACGCGGTCGTGAACTGCGCGGGGCCGCAGGCCGCCCGGATCGCCGAGCTCGCCGGCCTGGTCCTGCCGATGCGCAACACCAGCGGCGTGCTCGTGTACACCTCGCCGGTCGCGGTCTCGGTGTCCCGGGTCGTCCACGCCCCGCGCGTCCACCTGCGCCCGGACGGCGCCGGACGGCTGCTGCTGCACACCCCCGAGGTCGACGGCGCGGTACGGGCCTCCAGCAGCGTCGAGCTGTCGGCGGTCGACCAGGTGCTGGAGGCGGCGCGTGCGCTCTACCCGGGGATCCGGGCCGCGACCGTGGAGAGCGTCCGAGTCGGCGAACGCCCCATCCCCGCCGACGGCCTGCCCGTACTGGGGCGCGCGGCCGAGCTGCCCAACTTCCACTTCGCGGTCTCGCACAGCGCAGCGACCCTGAGCGTCCACGCCGGCGACCTGGTCGCGGCCGAGGCGCTCGGCGAGGACCGGAGCGACGCCTTGGCCGCGTTCCGGTTCGAGCGGCTGTGACCACCGGAAAGGCCGGGCGGGTCGACGGTGGCCCGCCCGGCCGTACGGCGTGAAGTCACAGCTCCTTGTGGTCGACGTGGTCGAGGTGGACGTCGGCCACCGGACGGTTGGTCGTCACGGTGAAGTCGTCGACGGAGTCGAGCACGAAGGTCGGCGTGTCCGGCGCCTTGTCGATCTTGTCGTGGTGGAAGTCGGCGCGCTTGACATCACGCAGCACGATCGCCGGCCGGGTGTCCTGCTGCTGATATCTGACGTCGACGTTCTCGATGCTCACCTGATCGGCGTGCCGGATGAAGAAGCCGAACGCCGGCAGCGTGCCGAACATGGAGGGCTCGGGGTAGGCGTTCTCCAGCTCGGGCGGGTTCTGGACCGCGTCCCCGGGGGTGAGGCCGCCGACCATGATGTGCCGGACGTCGCTGATCCGTACGTCCTCGATGGGGTGTCCGGGAATGCCGGCGATCGTGGACGGATAGCGGGGGTCGGCGCCCGTGACGGTGACATCGCTGATGCTGACCCGCCGTAGCGTGCCGACCTGGAGATCGGACGGCCCGCGCATGCGGGCGCCCAGCCGGAGGAAGAACGGCATCTGCACGTCGCGCATCGTGATGTTGCTGACCGTGATGTCCTCGAGGTGCCCGCCGTCGACGGTCTCCAGCGCCAGCCCGCGGCAGTTGTCGAACACCACGTTGGAGATGGCGATGTTCTTGAAACCGCCGTTCGCCTCCGTGCCGCACTTGATGCGGCCGGTACGCCCGAACTTTCCTCTCTTGTACGTCCCGTCGTACAGCGTGCCGAGGTCGAACCCGCTGACGAGGCAGTTGTCGATGGTCACGTTCTCGGTGTCCCGGACCTGGTTGAGCGCGTAGGAGCTCTTGAGCACGATCGCGTCGTCGTTGGGCGAGTTGACCATGGTGTTGGAGATCCGGACGTTCTTGCAGCAGTCGATGTCGATGCCGTCGCGGTTGGTGTCGATGACCAGGCCGTCGATCCGGAAGTTGTCCACGCCGGTCGGCAGGATGCAGAAGTGGCCGCCGTTCAGCATGGTGACGTCCTGGATGAGGACGTTCCGGCACAGCTTCAGGGCGATCGCCTTGTTGCCCTGCAGCGGCTGGGACTCCTTGCTGCCTCCGCTCACCAGCCCCTTCCCGTCGATCACGCCGGGGCCGAAGATCGTGACGTTCGTCAGGCCTTCGCCCCAGATCAGGCTGTTGTGCCAGTGGCTGTGGCCGTAGTCCTGGTAGGAGTTGCCGGCGCCGGGCTCGGCCGGGTCGTACCCCTGGGTGGCCGTCGGGGCCGCGGCGAGCAGCGTCGCACCCTGCGCGATGTACAGCGCGACGTTGCTCTTCAGCCGGATCGAGTAGCTGGCATAGGTGCCGGCGGGCAGGTAGACGGTGCCTCCCGGTCCGCCGTCCCGGCGATCGGCCTTGGCCGCCGCGTCGATCGCCCGGTTGATCGCGGGGCTGTCGATCGTGACACCGTCGCCCTTGGCGCCGAATCGCCGGACGTCGAAGACCCGGCTCGGCCCGAAGGGGTCAGGTGGCACGGCGGGACTCGCGGCGGCGGTTCCCTCGGCCATCAGGGGGAGCGCGGCACCGGCCAGGCCCGCCGCGCCCGCGGTGACGATGCCGCGCCGGCTGAATGATCTACCCATGTCA
The DNA here is from genome assembly GCF_054775715.1 of Actinoallomurus acanthiterrae. Taxonomy (NCBI): domain Bacteria; kingdom Bacillati; phylum Actinomycetota; class Actinomycetes; order Streptosporangiales; family Thermomonosporaceae; genus Actinoallomurus; species Actinoallomurus acanthiterrae. The sequence continues at coordinate 3,724,559 of NZ_BAAHCO010000001.1, forward strand.
TCTCCTTACGCTGATGCCACACAAACAGCAGAGATCCAATGGGTCAATCGCTGAAAACCTTTGCCTGCTCCGATCGGCTCGTCGACCGGCTGATACATCCGATGTATTGCCGGATCCGGCCGTTGGGTTGACAGGGGCCGAGACAGGTCCTCGGCACCGGATCAGCGGTAGTCGATCGTCGTCGCGGCACCGACCGGCCGGGCGGAGACGGTGACCGTCAGCGTGCGACGGGCGTCGTCGTACGACCAGTTCCCCGCCGGCGCCGGTACGCCGTCGACCCTTACGGCCGCCGGCCGGTCCGCGGCGGAGAAGACGACCGTCCACTGCCGCCGCGCCACCTGCCCGGGGAACCGGCCGCGTGCCGGGGCGATGCGCAGGACGTGCTCGCCGCCGTGCTCGGTGTACCGGAGCGCCGTCGTGGCCGAGGGATGGGAGCCGGCCGACCGCCCGTCGTCCTCGTACAGCGCGAACGAGCCGTCGGCGCCTCCGGCGACGTTCACCGTGACCTTGGTCAGCGGGTTCTGCACGTCGTTGGTCACGTTGTCCGTCCGCGTCGGGAGGATGCCGCCCGCCTTGACGAAGACCGGCATCGAGTTCCAGTCGGTCGTGACGTCCCGGGTGGCGGGGCCGCTGTAGGTCTTCCCGGTGAAGTAGTCGGTCCACTGGCCGGGCGGGAACCACACCGACGTCGTCGCGGTGGCGCCGGGCGAGGTCGCCGGCGCCACCAGCACGTCCGGGCCGTAGAGGTACTCCCGGCCCGCCGCGTCATAGGCGCCCTGCTCGCCGGGGTACTCCAGGTACGTGGCCCGGGCGACCGGCACGCCGGTGTCCGCCGCCTCCTGGGACAGCGTGTAGGTGTACGGGACGAGGTTCTCGCGGAGGTTGAGGAACCGCTCCGCCGCGACGCGGGCCTGCTCGCCGTACTGCCACGGCAGCCGGTCGCCGTGGTTGCTGTGCAGCCGCAGGATCGGCTGGAACGCCGCCAACTGCACCCACCGTACGTAGAGGTCGTCGGCGAGCTTCGGACCGCCGTTGTGCCCGCCGATGTCGTGGCTGATCGCCGACAGGCCGGTGGCGGCCGACTCGCCCGGCGTGTACCCGGTCTCGAACCGCAGCGTCTGCCAGTCCGAGGTGGTGTCGCCGGTGAAGTGCAGCGTGGTGCGCTTGTCCGCCCAGGGACCGGTCGGCACCGCCGCCTGGCCGCTGTAGCCGCCGGCCTGCAGGGACCCGTACGCCCGGGAGAAGGCGAACCCGCGTCCGACGTTCTTCGCGGTGTCGGCGGCGTACCGCAGGTTGATCCACGCGTCGGGCGTCACGCCGGGCGTCGAGACCCGGGAGCCCTCACAGCACCAGTCCAGCCACCAGAAGTCCACGCCCTCCCGCTCCATGCGCTGGTGCAGGTCGAAGTAGGCCGCGAGCTGGTCCGGGTCGCCCCAGTCGAACGTGTGGCAGGTCTGCCCCTGCGGCGCGTTACAGCCGGAGGCTGCCAGCTTCCCCTTGGCCGTGGCCTGCGCCTGCGCGAAACTCGGGTCGCCGCTCATGATGCTCGGGTGGATGTTCAGCGTGGCGTGCAGTCCCTGCGCGTGCTCCCAGGCGAAGAACGCCGCCGCGTCGGGGAACTTGCGCCGGTCGATGCTCCAGCCGTTCCAGGTGCTGGGCCACTTGAAGTCCGTGTCGGTGACCAGGACGTCGAGCGGGACGCCTTCGGAGCGGAACTTCGGCAGGATGGTGTTCTGGTAGTCGGCGGCGGTGAAGTCGTAGTACTCCGAGAACCACACGCCGTACGCCCACCGGGGTAGCAGCATCGACGGTCCGGTCAGCGTCTTGAGGTCGGCGAGCCCACGCTTGTAGTCCTGGCCGTACCCGAAGAGGTAGCCGTCCTGGTACGGCTCGCCGCCGTGGCCGGGCCGCGCGTGGACGGTACGGGTCGCGGTGTCGAACATCGCGGATGAAGTGTCGTCGAGCAGGTACCACCCATCGCGGTAGAGCAGGCCGGGCGTGGTCAGCGCGCCCCCGTCCACGCCGTCGAGGCTGCGCCGGTACCCGCCGAGCGGGCTGTGCGCCGGCAGCACCGGGGACCCGGCCGGGGTGACGGCGACGGTGTCGAGGTTGACGTGACAGCTGTCCGCCGTCGGGCAGCCGATCGCGATCGTGTCGGACCCCTTGGTCAGGGTCACCGGGACGGTGGCCGTCGACCAGGTGTCCCAATCGGCCGTCGGCGGCAGGGACGTCGTCGCGGCCGTGCCGCCGTTCACCGCCGTCGAGACCGTTCTCGGCGTCCCGCCGCCGTTGGCGTACCGGATCTGCAGCGCGTACGGCCCGTCGGCGGGGACGTTCCGCACCGCGATCGTGTCGGACGCGCCGGCCCGCTCCAGCCCGGCGACGAAGGCGTCACCGGAGTGGCCGTTGTGGTCGGCGGCACGCGTCGCGCCACCGCCGAGCGTGCCCCCCTCGGCCTCGCACACGGTCCCGTAGTCGCACGGGACCGATGCCGGTGACGGGTACGGCGCGCCGGACGCCGTGAGCGCCAGGCTGTCGAGGTTCACGTTGCCCGAGTCGTTCGCGCCCCGCGAGACGACGAGCCTGTGCCGCCCGGCGGAGAGCTTCACGGCCGGGACGGAGACGAATCCCCAGGTGTTCCAGTCCGCGGTGGTCGGCATCGTGAGCGTCGTCGCGGCGCCGCCGTCGATCGCGGCGCTCAGCGTACGGGTCGTGTTCTGCCCGTCCCCGCCCACGCTGTTGGCGTACCGCAGCCGCAGGTCGTAGGTGCCGGCGGCTGGCACGTCGAGGGTGTAGGCGAGCGAGCCGCCGACGTCCTGGAACCCAGCGGCGAACCCCGTGCCGGTGTACCCGGTGTGGTCCGAGGCGACGGTCACCCCGCCCTCGAGCAGGGCCTGTTCCGCCTCGCAGAGCGTCCCGGCGGCGCAGCGGGCCGACCCGCGGAAGGCCGGATGCGCGGTCACGGTCTGCGCCCCGGTCCTCAGCCGTACGGACACGTTGTCCGCGGTGAAGGGCCCGGAGCCGACCTTGTACCGCAGGGTCAGCCGGCCGGTGTCGATGGTCAACCAGCCGCCCGCGACCTTCTTGCGGTACGGCGTCCGGCCGAAGCCGTCCCGCCCGACCGCGTTGAACGTCGCGGCGTCGGTGAACACGCCGTCGCCCGCGTACTCCATCCGGATCAACGTCGGCGAGAGCACTTCGAAGCGGGCGTCGCCCGACCGGACCGCCTGCCGGTCGGCCCGCCCTCCCGCCGCGGCCGCGGTCGCGGGCGGCGAACCGGCCACGACCAGGCCGGCCAGCCCGGCCAGCGCGACACCGGCTCTGACCGGCTTCGATCGCGGCCCGGCCCGCCGACCCGGGCGGGGAACAGGGATACCGGCGAGGCGCGTGCGGCGGAGGAGGCTCACGCCTGGACTATGAGCGGGATGATCACATTCGTCAATAGGCGATCAAAACCGATCGCCCGGCCCGGCCGTAAGCGGTCAAAAGCGCGTAGGCAGGTCCGGAGTCCAGTCCGCGCGTTCGAGGACATAAACGCGTACGTCTTCGTCATACGGGCCGATGATGTCGTCGTGGTGGCGCATGCCGATCTTGCGCATGATGTTGCCGGAGCCGTGGTTGGCCGGCTGGTAGCGCGCGGCCAGTCGTGCGGCGCCGTGGTCGGTGAACGCCTCGTCACGGATGGCGGTCGCCGCTTCGGTGGCGAGTCCCTGGCCCCAGTGGCGCGGGTCGACCCACCAGCCGATCTCGATCGCGGGCTCGTCCACACCAGGGAGGGGCTCGCGGAGACGGTTGAGCGCGGCGACGCCGATGACCGACTCGTCCTCGGCCTCGCGGAGGATGATGCCGCGCCAGCCGAAGCCGTGCTCCCGCCAGTGGTCCAGGATTTCACCATGTCGGGTGATGGCGCGCTCGGGGGCCCACGGCCGGCCGTCCCCCAGGAAGCGGGTGATCTGCGGATCGGCACTGAGCCGGCGGAGGTCCTTCTCGAAGCGAGGGTCCCAAGGCGGCAGGGTGAGCCGCTCGGTGGTCAGCGTACGCATCGTCCAACCGTAAACGCCGCCACGGTCGTGCTTCATCTGCTTATTGCCCGACTCCTGCGGTGCTTCCTTCCGCGTCGGTGGCCACCACGGACGCGGCCGCGCGTACGAAGGCGGCGATCGCCGGTGAGCGCGCGTCCTGGGGCCAGGCGACGGCCAGTGTGGCGGGCTCGAGGTCGCTGACCGGCCGGTAGACGATGCCGGGCAGCGGGTACCGGCGCGTCACCCAGGTGGGGAGAAAGCAGACGACGCCGCCCAGCTCGATCAGCCTGAAGATCTGTGTCAGGTCCGAGACCGGCTGCTGGGTCCCGGCCACGAGCTCGGACCGTGCCGCCTGGGGCCGCGTACGGTCGGCGGCGTCGTACGGGCGTGCGGGCCCGTCCTCGCCGGCGGGCGTTCCGTCGGGGAGCCTTCGGCCGGCCAGGTCGGCGAGCCGCAGAGACGATCGGGCGGCGAGCGGATCGGTCGCCGCGAGGACGGCCAGCCGGGGTTGGGTCAGTAGCGGCTCGACGTCCAGCCCGCGGTCGTCGAAGGGGCTGACCAGCAGCGCGACGTCGGCTCGTCCGTCGCGCAGCGCCTGTGCCTGTTCTCCCCGTCCGCCGAGCACCAGCTCCACCGCCGACGCCGCTTCCTCGCGCTGGTAGGTGGCGAGGACCCGCGGCAGCAGCCCGGCGTCGTTGTCGGCCTTGAGCGCGAGTCGCAGCAGCGGGGCGGGCCGGCCTGCGTTCCGGGCCCGCCGCTGCCGCGGTGATCGCGTCGAGTGCGGTCCGGGCGTCCCGCAGGAACACGTCGCCGGCCGCCGTCAGCGTCACCTGACGGGTGGTGCGCTCGAGGAGCCGCACGCCCAGCCGGCGCTCCAGCTCCCGGATCGCGCGGGACAGCGGGGGCTGCGCCATGCCCAGCCGCTGGGCCGCGCGTCCGAAGTGAAGCTCTTCCGCGACCGCGACGAAGTACCGGAGCTCCCGAGCCTCCAGGTCATTCATACTCCCAGGGTATCAATGGTGATCGGATCGGTCCTTCAGGTTCGCGCCCCGGCCGGATTGACTGCTCAGTGCCGTTCGCCGGTCCTCGTCGCCCAGCGCGCTGGACCCGGATGCGAACGCCCACTTCTCCTGGAGGTCTGATGATCGTCATCACCACGCCCACCGGCCAGATCGGCCGGCAGGTCCTCGACAACATCCTGGACACGGAAGAGGCGATCCGCGTGATCGCCCGCGATCCCTCCCGCCTGTCCCCGCGGGTGCGCGAACGCGTCGAGGTGGTGCCGGGGTCGCACAACGACCTCGGCGTCCTCACCGAGGCGTTCGCCGGGGCCGGCAGCGTGTTCTGGGTCGTGCCCCCGGACCCGCGCGCCGACAGCGTCGAGGGGCACACCCTGAGCTTCACCCGGCCGTTGTGCGAGGCCGTGACGAGCAGTGGCGTCCGGCGAGTCGTCGGCGTCTCGACCCTGGGCCGCGGTGTGGTGAAGAACGCCGGGCTCCTGTCGGCGGCACTGGCCATGGACGAGCTGATCGAGGCGACGGGCGTGAGCTACCGGGCCCTGCGGATGCCGGGCTTCATGGAGAACATGCTTCACCAGGTCGAGCCGATCAGGAGCCAGGGCGTCTTCTTCCTCGCGATCTCCGGGGACCGCAGGATCCCGACGTGCGCGACCCGCGACATCGCTGCCGTCGCGGCCGAACTGCTGCTCGACGACTCCTGGACCGGGCAGGACGGCGTGCCCGTACTCGGACCGGAGGACCTGTCCCCTGACGACATGGCGAAGATCATGTCGGAGGTGCTGGACCGGCCGGTCCGCTTCCAGCAGGTCCCCGCCGAGGCGTACCAGGCCACTCTCCTGCGGAATGGAGCGAGCGAGGCCTGGGCCCAGGGAATGGCGGACATGTCCGCCGCGATCGATCGGGGCGCCTACAACGCCGAACCGCGCACCCCACGGTCCACCACTCCCACCGGCTTCCGGCAGTGGTGCGAGGAGGTGCTGAAGCCGGCCGTCTCACAGCGGTCGTGACGGTCACCGTGGCCGGGCCGCGGCACCGCCCCACCAGGCTTCATTCAGGGGGCCGGGCGGCGGTGAGGAGGGTCTCGCCCGCCGAGGTACGGGTGTAGAGGACGTATCGGCCGGTTCGATAGGAGCTGACCAGGCCGGCGGACCGGAGGGCGGTCAGGTGCTGGGAGACGGCGCCGGCGGTCATGCCGGTCCGGTGGGCCAGGTGGGTGGTGGAGGCCGGGCCGTCCAGCTCGGCGAGCAGGCGCGCCTTCGACCGGCCGACGACGGCGGCCAGCCGGCCGGGCGTTCTCGCGTCGCGTCGTTCCCAGAGGGTGGCGATGCCGCGCGGCGGATAGCGCAGCGTCGGTTGCCAGTCCGGGCTCGTGATGGAGAACACGCGGGGCCAGACGAACACGGAGGGCACGAGCAGCAGCCCGCGACCGCGCAGGCTCCTGGCGCCGGAGAAGTGCCGGTGCCCGACGTAGAGGGTCTCTTCGTCCCAGGTCACGCTGGGGTCGAGGTCGTCCAGGAGACGCCGTACGCCACCTTCCGCGAGGATCCTGGCCCGGTGGAGGACGTCGCCCTCTAGCAGCGTCCGCATCCGCGGCCAGTAAGGCGCGAGCGCGACGTCCCAGTACGCCTCGATGGTCCGGACGAGATCCTCCAGACCGGCCACCGGGTCGTCGCGCAGGGCGTCGAGCCTCGGCGATCGGGGCGCGTACGGGCCGTCGAGACCCGCGATGACCCGGTCGGGGGAAGTGGCGCGCAGCGCAGCCAGTTCGAGACCGAGGTCGGGGATGGGGGTGGCCGGAGGCGGCGCGACGAACACCGGGATGCGGCGAGGCGGCGATGGGACCAGATCCGTCAGCAGCCGCCGGTCGAGTCCCGTCGCGGCCAGCCTCGGCCGGACCTCGTCGGCCCAGGGCCGGTAGAGGGGGTGTTCGGCCGGGTTCCTGAGCACCCGGACGCTCGCGATCACCTCCCACAACGGCGAGAGGGCGAACCTGGTGTGCGCGAGGTCGCGGGCGGTGAACGTCAGCTCCAGCAAAATGCCGCCCGTCCCTTCCACGGACTGATCGATTTAGCAAATACTAAATTCGTGGAGACGTCGCCCGCACCGGCGCGATGGTCGGCGCATGACGACGACAGATCCGTTCGCACGGCGGACGGCACCTTCCGGAGCCGCTTCGATCCCGTCGGCGACCCGCTCCCGGACCGCTCCCATCCCGTCGGCGAACGGTTCCGGAGCCGTGGACACCGGCGGCCGGACGGCCGGCTACGAGACCGTCTTCCGCGACGAGGGCTTCCGCCGCCTGTTCGAGGCCGCGGCGGTGAGCAGGCTGGGCACGTCCATCGGCTACCTGGCCGTGCCCCTCACCGCCGTGCTCGCCCTGCACGCCTCACCTGGGCAGGTCGGCCTGCTGGCGACCCTCAGCACGCTGGCCTTCCTCCTCATCGGGCTGCCGCGGCGCCTGGACGGACCGCCTGCGCAAGCGGCCGCTGATGATCGCCGCCGATCTGGCCCGCGCCGCGCTGTACGGTTCGGTGCCGGTCGCGTGGCTCCTCCACGTCCTGACCATGCAGCAGTTGTACGCGGTGGTGCTGGCCGCAGGGGTGTCCACCGTCTTCTTCGAGGTCTCCGCCCAGAGCCACCTGCCGCAGGTGGTCGGCCGTCTGCGGCTCGGGCAGGCCAACGCCCACTTGGTGACGCTGGACGCCGTCACGCAGATCGGCGGGCGCAGCGTGGGCGGCTTCCTGGTCGCCCTGGTCTCCGCGCCGGTCGCGATCGGGATCGACGCGGCCACGTACGTGTGGTCGGCGGCGTGCCTACTGCGCATCCGGTGGCCCGAGCCGCGACCCGACCACGCGGGTCCCAGGGCGCTTCGGCGGGAGATTCGTGAGGGCGTCCGCTTCGTGGCCGGTCACCCGGTGCTGCGGCCCATCGCCCTCGCGGGGGCCTGCACCAACCTCGCGATCCAGCTCTGCCAGACCATGCTGCCCGTCGAGTTCGTCCGCCTCGGCCTGCCGGGCGGCGCCATCGGCCTGTTCTTCGCTCTGAGCGGCGTCGGCGTCCTGCTCGGATCCCTGTCCGCCCGCCCGCTCGCCCGCCGTTTCGGGCCCGGCCGGGTGCTGTGGCTGATGGGCCTGGCCGTCGCGCCGTTCGGGGTCCTCATCGCGCTCGTCGACCGGGGCCCGGCGCTCTGGCTCGCCGCCGGAGCGTGGCTGGTCACGACCTTCAAGGTCGGCATCGACAACGTGATCAAGGTGAGCTTCCGGCAGGCCGTCACGCCGGACCGGCTGCTGGGCCGGATGAACGCCACCATGCGGTTCGTGCTGACCGGCGCGCTGGCGCTCGGGGCGGCCCTGGCCGGTCTGCTGGGCGAGTTCGTCGACGTCCGGGCGGCGCTGTGGGTGGGTGCGGCGCTCTTCGCCACGGTGTGGGTGCCGATGTTCTTCTCACCGCTGCGGACGAGGAACGATCTGCCCGCCTGAATGAGGGAGACCCGCGCCGTCAGGCCGCCTCGTCCAGGATCTCTTCGAAGATCTCGTCGACGGCCTCGGCGAGCTCGTCCAGGGCCTCGTCGGGGGCGTCGACGCGGGAGCGCACGAACCTGGCCGCCTCGGTCATCGCCGCCCCGGCCTCGGGGAGCATCCGGTTGAAGAACTGGAAGACGTGCATCTGGCCGGGCCAGACCTGAAGCTCGCAGGAGGCGCCGGCGTCGGTGAGGGCCTCGGCCAGATGCTCCGCCTCGGCGCGCAGCGCCTCGATGCCGCCGACCTGCACGAGGAACGGCGGCAGGTCGAGACCGGCGAGATCGAGCAGGGACAGACGCGGGTCCGACCAGTCCTCGTCGCCGACGTAGAGCCGGCCGAAGTGCTGGGCCAGTTCGGGGCTGATGAAGGGGTCCCGGCATTCCCGGTCGCCCAGCGCCGACAGCTCACAGGTGAGGTCCACCCAGGGCGAGAACAGCACGACGCCGGCCGGGGACGGCAGGCCGAGTCGGCATGCCTCGCCGACGACGGCCGCGGCCAGGTGACCGCCGGAGGAGTCGCCCACGACCACGATCTTGGAGGACGGGATGCCCTGGTCGAGCAGCCACCGGTACGCGTCGAGGCCGTCCTCGAAGGCGGCGGGGAACGGGTGCTCGGGGGCGAGGCGGTAGTCGGGCACCAGGACGGGCAGTCCGGTGTCGGCCGCGAGCCGGCCGGTGATCGCGCGGTGGGTGCTCGGCGAGCCGGAGGCGAACCCTCCGCCGTGCAGGTACAGGATGGCGCCGTCACCGGGCTCGGCCGGGAGGACCCATTCTCCGGGGAGCAGATCGTTCGACTCGTCCGCCAGGTCGTCCAGCTCGACGATGGTCACGGTCGAGTCGGGGCGCAGCAGGCGGGCGCCGGTGTCGAGCGCGGCGCGCAGCAGGGACAGGGCGTAACGCTCCGGCAGGCGGTCGGCGATCGGCCGGAAGCCGAGGCGCAGGGCGCCCGCCAGGGCCACCGCCGGCTCGAGCCGGTGACGCCCGCGCGGGCCGTCTGCGTCCTGCTGGAGATCACTTCGAACACCACCATCGATCTGGTTCACACCGATGATTGGATCGTGCCTCCGCGAGCAGGCCCCCGGTCAGGACCGATCTACCCGCATGCGTACCTGTCCGGGCGTACGTAGGTAGTGCCGGATTCGAAGCGGCAGTGTCAGCCGGCGTCCGTGCTCGCCGGTAGCCACTGGAAGTCGTCGGCCTCGTCGCGGGCCGGGGCGATCCAGCGGAGGTACGGGTCGGCCATGGCGAGCAGGGCGTCGTCGCGGTCTCCGGTGCCGAGCAGGGCGGCCCCGACGAGGAACAGCGAGTTGCGCCGGCCCACCGGGTCCGCCAGCTCGGCCAGGCCGGGGTCGGCGGTCGCGACGAGGCCTGGGGCCTCCGCGAAGACCCATGCCACCGGCCGGTGCGCGGCGGCCTCCCGGAGCTGGGCGGCGAAGGCCGCCCTGGCGTCGGCGCTGAGGTAGCTGAGCAGCGTGGCGGTGAAGACCACGACGGGTTCCCGCCCCGGCAACTCGCCGATCAGCCGGGCGGTGTCGATGGTCGCGTCGCCCGGGACGACGGTCGCGTCCGCGGTCGAGACGGCGAGGTCGATGGCACCGCGCAGGACCGCGAGGTCGTCGGTGTGCTCGGGCCAGACGAACGCCTCCAGCCAGGCCCGGGCATCGGGATCGGCCAGGTCCACCGGATGCCGGTCGATACCCAGCCGGGACGTGATCTCCGGGACCGGCCCGAAGATCTGGCCCGCGGGAACGCCGCCGCCCCGTACCTCGCAGGCGATCGTCACCGGCGAGGCCGCGGCCGAGGATGTCTCCTGGCCGCCGAGACGGTAGCGGTAGCGGTCCAGGAGCAGGTTCAGGCCCGCGCTGGCGCCGGCCTCGACCAGGGCGAGCGGTCCCGGCAGGCGCCGGGACACGTGATCGAGGCCCAGGCGAAGAGCCACGCAGCGGCGGATCTCGTTGGTCTGGGTGGACCTGCTGCGCAGCAGCGTGCCGAGCTCGTCAGGGTGCCCGGCGCAGAACGCGGCGAAGGCCGGCAGGAGCCCGCCGTCGATCGGCCGCCGGCCGCCGTGGACCGGGTAGTAGTCGGCCAGCGCCGAATCGGGGACTGCGGCCAGGAGCAGGTTCACCGCCGCGAACAGCAGGCTGGGCCGTCGCTGCTCGCTGGGGGTGGACATGAGCAGGTCCAGCAGCCCGTCGTCGCCGGCGACGCCCTCGCTCAGCGCCTCGTACACCGGGGAACGGCCACGGCACTGCGTGGCCGCGAAGAACCGGAACAGCCGCCGGAGCCGCTGAACCTCGACGTGCCGGTCGCCTACTGGGCCTGCCACGGCTCGTACCCTACCGCTCCTGTGGATCTTGTCCGGCCGCACGGACAAGATCCACAGGGCACTCCTAGCCGGGCTTGCGGCTGGTGATGATCTCGTCGATCAGGCCGTACTCCCGGGCGTCCTGCGCGGTGAGGTAGCGGTCCCGCTCGATGTCGGCGCGGACCTGCTCGACCGGGCGGCCGGAGTGCCGGGCCAGGATCGTCTCCATCTGCTCGCGCAGCCGGATGATCTCCCTGGCCTGGATCTCCATGTCGCTGGTCTGGCCGTACCCGCCCTCGGTGCTCGGCTGGTGGATGAGGATGCGGGCGTGGGGCAGTGCGGCGCGCTTGCCGGTGGCTCCGGCGGCGAGCAGCACGGCGGCGGTCGAGGCGGCCTGCCCGATGCAGGTCGTCTCGATCTCCGGCTTGATGAACTGCATCGTGTCGTAGATCGCCGTCATGGCGGTGAGGGAACCGCCGGGGGAGTTGATGTAGAGGCTGATGACCCGGTCCGGGTCCATGCCCTCCAGGGCGACCAGCTGCGCGATGACGTCGTTGGCGAGGGTGTCGTCGATGGGCGCGCCGACGAAGACGATCCGCTCCTCGAACAGCTTGTTGTACGGGTTGCTCTCCTTCATCCCGTACGAGGTGCGCTCGACGTAGGACGGCAGGACGTACCGGCCGGTCATGGGGCTGGTCACGGGGCGACACCTCCGGCCTCGAGCGCGCTGGTGACGACGTGGTCGATGAGACCGTATTCGCGGGCCTCCTCGGCGCTGAAGTAGCGGTCGCGGTCGGCGTCGTGCTCGATCTGCTCGTACGGCCGCCCGGTGTGCTCGGCGATCAGCTGCAGGAACCGGTGCTTCATGTGCACGCTCTGTTCCGCCTGGATGCGGATGTCGGAGGCCGTGCCCCGGATGCCGCCGGACGGCTGGTGCATCATGATCCGCGTGTTGCGCAGGGCGTAGCGCTTGCCGCGGGCGCCCGCGGTGAGCAGGAACTGCCCGGCCGAGGCGGCCATGCCGAGGGCGACCGTCGAGACGTCGTTCGGCAGGTACTTCATCACGTCGTACATGGCGAACATCGCGTCCATCGACCCGCCCGGCGAGTTGATGAAGACCTTGATGTCGCGGTCTCCGTCCTCGGCGGCGAGGAGCAGGAGCTGGGAGCACACGCGGTTGGCCAGGTCGTCGTCGATCTCCGCGCCGATGAAGACGATGCGCTGCCCGAGCAGCCGCTGAAACAGCTGCTCGGAGTGAACGTCCTTGGGCAGCTCGGTCACCCGGGCGCGCGGTTCGAGAGTCGGAAAGTCCATCTGCGCCTCCTCGCTGCCGCGCGTGTCCGCCACGCGCGGCCATGTCCACGTACCGGTGCGCTTCCGCCCACGCTCCGGCGCGTTCTGTACAGAATAGCAAGAACGTACAGAATGCTAGAATTGGCGTATGACACGAGAGGTCCCAGTGACGCAGGCCCGGGCCGAACTCGCGGAGCTCGTCAACCGTGTCGGGTACACCGGCGAGCGGATCGTCCTGACCCGGCACGGCAGACCGCTCGCGGCGCTGGTCCCGGTCGAGGACCTCGAGGCGCTCGAGCGCCGGCCCGCGGAGATCGGCTTCACGCTGCCCCTGCCCGCCGAGGCGGAGCCGGCAGGCCCGGAGCAGCTCGAACGCCCCGCCGGTCCGCTGCGCATCGCGGCGGAGCACCGCGACCCCGGCCGCCCCGGCTGGAAACGCTGACCGGGCGCGGGAGAACCTGGCCCCGGCCAGGGGCCGCCGGCCGGTGACACCGGCCTGGCAGGAGCCGTTCGGCGGGAAACGCCGACCCGGCAGGGCCTGTCGATGGCTGCGACCCCCCTCCGACGGGTCGTAAGGTCTACGTCGTGAGCCCCCCACGCCTACCGGAACACCTCGAACCGCTGCTGACGGAAGAGCCCGTCCTCGACGTGTACGCGCACGGCCCCTGGCGTGTGCCCGACGGGTTGTACGACGAGGTGCGCGAGCGCGCCCGCGCGTTCGACGCCGACGAGCGCGCCAGGGCGCTCACCGGCGGGCTCAGCGACTTCTACGCCCCGAACACCTCCGCGGCGGGCGCGGAGCTGTGGTCGTTGCTGACCTTTCTACTCGGCGCGTCGGCGATCCGCGCGGGTTCCCGCGGCGACGTGGACTACGAGCTGCTGGCGCAGTTCCTGGCCAAGCCCGAGTCGCCTGTGCGCGATCCGATCGCCTGGTTCAGCCAGGGCGGCCGGCTGCGGCCGCCCGGCCTGTGGCTGGTCGAGAACGCCGGGGACGACGTCGAGCTGCGGGAGACGATGTTCGCCCTCGCCCGCGAGTCCCTCGACGTGTTCGCCGGCATCACGCCGCTGGACGACCGCCGCCGGGCCCTGATCGCGATCTTCGACCGGCACGCGGAGGACCCCGAGCTGCGGGCGCGCGACCTGACGACGCCGCACGGCGACCTGGAGCGGGCGTGGGCGGCCGACCTGTCGGACGATGCCCTGTCCGTGCTGCCCGAGCTGGCGGGCCCTACGGCGTACCTCGCGTGGGCGTGCTCCGGCTGGATCGCCGCGCACGAGCGCCTGCTCGCGGCGGCTCCCGGCGGAGATCCCCTCGTCACCGCGCTGGCCCGGCTGCTGCTGCAGGCCGATGTGTCCGCCGCGCCCGCCGACCTCGCCTTCGCCGTCGGCGTCGAGCGCTACGAGAGCGTGCAGGAGCGCTTCCAGCACCTGCGCGAGGGCTTCCGTGCCGAGTCGTGGCAGGCGGAGGTGCGCTCCTGGCTGGCCCGCGGCCTCGTCGCGGGTGAGGCGGACGCCTGCCGGGCCTGGCTGGACATGGCACTGCGGATCACCGGGTGCGCGCAGGGGCTGCCCGACAGCGCGGTCAGCCCCAGAGCCGGCTGCCGGTCCGCGGGTTCCAGACGGACCTGCGCCGCCTGTTCCGCGCCCGTACGGTCGTCAACCCGCTCACCGCCGCGTTCGCCGGCACGCCGCCCGCGGAGGAGGCGCGCACCGCCCAGGTGGCGGAGGAGGCCGGCGCCGACCTCGTCGGCCAGCCCGAACTTGCCACCGCGCTCGCCGACGTCCTGCGCACCGGCACGTCCCCACGGCCGGTTCGCGTCCTGTTGAGCGGGCCGGAGGCGACGGGGAAGGGCACGGCCGTCCGCCTGATCGAGCAGCGACTCATCGAGCGCGGGGACGTCCGCGAGGCCATCTGGGTCTCCGACCAGGTGTTCGCCAACCTCCACGTCAGCGACACGATCCTCTACCTCCTCGCCCGCGTCCGCGAGTGCCTCGAGGGACGGCTGCTCGTCATCGAGGGGCTGGACCGCATCCTCGCCCTGGAGCACTGCGGCACCGCGTTCGCCGAGGAGCTGCGCCGCGTCCTCGAACGCCACCAGAAGCTCCACGTCGTCGCGGCGTGCCGGACCGGCGGCGACGGGCGGATCTTCGACGCGAACCCGGCCTTGCACCAGCACTTCCGGGTCGCCCGCACGCGTGAGTTCGGCGAGGACGACTACACCGAGCTGTTCCGGCGCGCCGTCGCCCGGCGCGGCCTGACCGCCGCGCGGGAGACCGCCGCCAACGCGGGGCTCCTGCTCTCCCGCACCCCGCCGCTGCTGAACCTGCGCGGCGCGCGCCTCGTGGAGTACCTCGCCGAGCAGTGCGTGACCGCGGTCACCGCGCGCGGGGAGACGGAGGTCGCCGTCGCGGACCTGCCGCAGCGGGTGATCCCCGGCGGAGCGGCCGACGCCGACCCGATGGCCGAGCTCGACGCGTGCGTCGGCCTGAAGTCGGTGAAGAACGAGGTGCGCCTGCTCGTCGCCGAGGCGGAGGCGGCCCGGATGCGCCGCGAGGCGGGCATGCCGGTCGCCGCCCGGCCACGGCACCTGGTCTTCACCGGCAACTCCGGCACCGGCAAGTCCAAGGTGGCGCGGATCCTCGGCCGGATCTACGCCGACCTCGGCGTCCTGTCGTCGGGGCACCTGGTCGAGGTCGACCGCTCCGACCTCGTCGGCGAGTACGTCAGCGAGAGCGGTCCCCGCGTCCGCCGCGCGGTCGAGCGGGCGCACGGCGGCGTCCTGGCCATCAACGACGCGCACAACCTCATGCCGGGCGAGTCACCGCGTAACCGCGAGGCGATGGACGTCCTGCTCGCGTGCGTGCAGTCCCACCCGGACGACCTCATCGTCGTCCTGTGCGGCCCCGACGGTGCGATGAACGGCCTGCTCAAGAGCGACTCGGAGCTGGCGGCGTTCTTCCCCAAGCAGCTGCGGTTCCCCGACCTCACCGAGGACGAGCTCATCGAGATCTTCCAGGCGAAGGCCGCCGACGCGGGCTTCGCGCTGCGCGAGGGCGTGCTCGACAAGGTCCGCGACCTCGTCCACGCCGGGGCCCGCGACCGGGCCGCAGGGAACGCCCGTCTGATGATCAACCTGCTGGACCGCGCCGTCGCCATGCAGTCCCGGCGCGTCCTCGACGACGGGGTGCTCACCGACGACGAGTCCCTCGACGAGATCTTCGCCGAGGACATCCCCGGCACGCTGGCCGCCGGCGGGCACATCGACCTGCCGGGCGACCCGCTCGCCGAGATCGAACGGCTCATCGGCCTGGACGCCGTCAAGCAGGAGGTGCGCCTGCTCGTCGCGGAGGCCAAGGCCGAGCAGCTCCGCCGCGACGCCGGCATCCCGATTGCCTCGCCCACCCGGCACATGGTCTTCACCGGCAACCCGGGAACGGCCAAGACCACGATGGCCCGCCTCCTGGCCGCCGTGTACGCCAAGCTGGGACTCCTGTCGTCCGGGCACCTGGTCGAGGTGTCCCGCCCCGACCTCGTCGGCGAGTACGTCGGGCAGACCGCGCCGAAGGTCCGCGCGGCGGTGGAGCGGGCGCTGGGCGGCGTGCTGTTCATCGACGAGGCGTACGCCCTGACGCCCGCCGACTCGGGCCGCGACTACGGCCACGAGGCGATCGCCGAGCTGCTCAAGCTGATGGAGGAGCACCGCGCCGACATCGTCGTCATCGTCGCCGGGTACGAAGGGCCGATGCTGCGGTTCCTGGAGTTCAACCCGGGCCTGGCGTCACGGTTCCCGACGGTCCTGCGCTTCCCCGACTACACCGACGACGAGCTCGTCGCGATCTTCGAGGTGATGGCGGCCGACGCGGGCTTCCGGGTGGCCGAGGGCGTGCTCGACGCCGTACGCTCCCGGCTGCGCACGGCGGCCCGCGGCGAGTCGTTCGGCAACGCCCGGCTCATGCGCAACCTCCTCGACCGGGCGATCGCCCTGCAGGCGCAGCGCATCACCGGCCAGGGGGTCACGGACCGCGAGGAGATCCGCCTGCTCCGCCCGGAGGACCTCCCGGAGACCGACGCCCCCAGCGACCGCGACGAACGCCTCGGGCACTACCTGTGACCGGCATGCCGGCGCCCGCTTGCGGGCGGGCGCCGGGGCCCCGGCGCAGCGTCGGGGGCCGGGCCTGCCGCCGCGCCGGGGGCTGAGTCAGGAGTCCACGCAGCAGGACCGCTTGCTCTCCTCGAGATAGTGCGGGTCGTGCCACCAGTACCGCCGGTTGGACGGATGGTCCGGGACGGGCGGCAGCATCCGCCCGGCGGGTGCGGCCGCGGCCGTCGCGGAGGTGGCGAACGGGGCGAGCAGTTCGTCCACGGTGTGCGCCTCGCCGTTGACCATCACCTGCCGGACGTCGGCTGCCTGGGTGATGTCCGTCAGGGGGTCGCCGCCCAGGAACGTGAGGTCGGCGTACATCCCCGGTTTGATCTGTCCGAGGGGTTCGCCGAGGACCTCGCCGGGCACCCGCGTCGCGGTGGTCAGCGCCTCGTACGGGGTGAGGCCGTACTTCACCATGGCCCGGAGGTTCATGTGGGTGCTGACCGCCATGTTGGCGATGGGGGAGTCCGTGCCCGTGATGACCCGCCCGCCGCCCCGGACCATGGCGGCGACCTGCGCGACCTGACGGGCGAGGTTCTGCAGGTTGACGGTCTGGTCGGTGGTCTTGGCCGTCGTCACCGCCGCCTGCAGCGCGGCGTACTCCCACGCCGGGTAGAGCGTCTTCACCCGCCGGTCCGTGACGAGCGAGGTGTCGTCCCGGAAGAGCGCCGAGGCCGCGAACAGCGTCGGCGTCCGGGCCGCGCCCGACGCGTTGAAGATGTCGATGACGTCGGCGTATCCGGTGCCGAGCGCGGTCACCGTGCGGGAGTATCCCAGCCGGTTGGTGGCGCCGATGTGCTCCATGCCGTCGCCGCCGAAGGCGAACGCCGGGTAGTGGTAGTGCGAGGTGGCGGGGACGCCGTGCCGGTGCGCCCACTCGATCACCGTCCGCTGCCATTCGGCGGGCAGCCGCACGTACGCCTTCATGAGGTCGTAGTCGAGCGCGCCGGCGCGCTCGAGTTCGAGGGCGAGCTGGTGGGTGTCGAAGGTCGGGCGCATGAAGTTGTAGAAGATGCGCGGCCCGTCGACCGCCTCGCCAGTGGCGAAGTACCGGGGTGCGACGCGGACGCCGGACTGGAAGGACTCGCGCGCCTCGACCATGTGGTACGCCGGGCTGCCCGGCGAGCGGGTCGTCGTGACGCCCAGCGAGAGCCAGAGCCGGCCCTGGCGGTCACCGTAGGCGTAGCCCTGCATCTCCCGGTGGTTGTGCATGTCGACCAGCCCGGGGATGACCACGGAGTCCCCGGCGTCGAGGATCCGGTCGCCCTGGCCGTGCCCGCGTGACTCGACGGCGACGATGCGGTGGCCCTCGACCACGATGTCCACGTCGCTGCGCAACCGCCGCGCGCTGCCGTCCCACATCCGCCGCGCGCGTACGACCGTGCGGCCCCGTGGCCGCGTGTTCGTCCAGGTCAGCGGGGCCGGGACCGTACGGGTGCGGTGGCCGTCGGCGGAGACGATTCGCAGGCGGCCGTTGCTCAGGTACAGCAGTTCGGAGGAGTCGCCGCTCCAGCTGACGGCGTCGGTGACCTCGTCGGTCACCTGCCGGGGCGTCCCCGACGGCGTGCCGTCGGCGTGGACGTCGACCACCCACAGCACGCTGGCCACGACGAACGCCATCTTCGTGCCGTCCGGCGACCACACCGGTCCGTCGTCGCCGCGCGTCTGGATCGAGCGCCCGGGCAGCGGGTCGACGTACGTGCCGGCCCCGGTACGGCGGTCGACGAGGAGGATCTTGCTCAGGCCCTCGCGGTACCGGGCCGAGTACGGCTTGATCGCCGCCAGGGCGATGACGTTCCCGTCGGCGGACCAGGTCGGGCGGCCCGGCTCGAACGTCGCCGAGTAGACGCGCTGCACGTCCCCGGACGCCACCGCGACCGTGTACAGCGCCCCGGTCTGGTCGAGGAACGCGAGGTGCGTCCCGTCGTGGGACCAGGTGCCCGAGACCGCCGCCGCTCCCGGCAGGTTCGTGAGCCGGCGGTCCTGCCCGGTGTGCAGGTCCCGGATCCAGATGTCGAGCTTGCCGCCCCGGTCCGTCGAGTAGGACAGGTAGCGGCCGTCAGGCGACCAGGCGGGGTCGCACTTCCACCAGTGGTCGCGGGTGAGCGGCCGTGGCGCCTGACCGATCTTCATCGTGTAGATGTCGTTCAGCGCCCGGAACGCGATCTGCCCACCGTCGGGCGACAGCACCGGGCTGCCGATGCCCACGACGGGTTTCGGCGCGGTGGAGTCGAAGTCGCGCCGGCGCCTGCGGTACGACGGGCCGGCGACCGTGACCGGCGCGGTGAAGGCGATGTCGCGCGCCCGCCCGCCGTCGAGGGACCGGCGGCGGATCCCGCCGTCCGCCGTGTAGACGAACTCCTTCGCCGAGGTCCACGACACCCGGAAGGGAAAGACCTCTTCACCGGTCACCAGCGCGTGGCCCGACCGCCACAGCTCGCTGCGGCCGTCCGCGATGAGGGTGTACACGATGTCCGCGCCGTCGGGCGTCCATGCCGGGCCGTGGATCACCTGGCCCGCCGGCACCGTCACGGCCGTACGGCGCGCGCCGGTCGCCACCTCGACGACGTCGATACGGGTGTTCGCGACGACGAACGCGATGCGGGCGCCGTCCGGCGACCACGCCGGTTCGTACTCCTCGTCCGCCGTGTCGGTCACGTGGCTGACGGCCCCGGTGTCGAGCCGAAGCGTGTGGATGCCGTAGCTGCCGGACAGGTCCGAGGAGAACGCGATCCGGGTGCCGTCGGGGGAGAACCGCGGCTCACGGTGGTCGTACGGCCCCTCGGTCAGCCGGTGCGGGCTCGACCCGTCGGCGTCGATCACCCAGATCTCGAAGACGCCGTTGCGGTAGGACTGAAAGGTGAGCCGCCGCCCGTCCGGCGACCACTCCGGCTGCGCGATGTCCATCAGGTCGTCGGTCAGTCGGCGCGCGGGGCCGCCGGCCACCGGAACGGTCCACAGCACGCCGACGAGGTCGATCGCGACGGTCCGTCCGTCGGGCGACACCTGCGCGGCCAGATCCGTGCCCTCCCGCAGCCGCACCCCACGGCCCGTCGGCTCCGCTTCGGGCACCCGGGGCGCGGTGGCGCCCTCCGCCGGGGCCGCGACGTTCACCCCGATGCCCGCGATCGCCGCGGCACCGGCCGCGCCCGTCAGGAGATCCCGCCGTCCGATGCCCGCCATGGGGCTCCCATCCCGGGCAGCCGCCTGCCCGAACGCCGCCGTCCGGGCGCGCCGCATCACACGCACCGGCCGCTGGGGTCACTCTTCCGCCGTCGCGTCACTCAGGTTCGTCAAGGACGCTAATCGCGCGGACGATCACGCGCAGCCGGTGTGTCCGGATTCGGCCAGAGGGCGGGGCTCAGGCGCCAGGCCGACGGAGGTAGTCGAGATAGAGGGGACGCAGCGCCTCGGCGACGTCGCTGTCACCCGAGTGGACCAGCTCGTTGAGCATCGCCGACAGATGGGAGATGTCGGCCTCCGCCTGGTCCAGGTGCCCCGAGGCCGCCTCGGCGGCGGGAATCGACTTCAGCAGCCGCCACAGGAACCCGACGTCGACATGGCGCACCGCGCGCTCGACGGCCCGGTCGTGCAGCTCCTTGGACGACAGCGTCTCCAGCTCCTCCACCATGCCCCTATTCGACCACGCCCCGCCGCCGCCCGCCCCGCCGGTCTCCGGCGGGGCGGGCGACGGTCACCATTTCACGTCGCGGCCGAGCGCGGTCTCCAGTTTCGGAAGGTCGAGGCGGCCACGGGCGACGATCCTGCCCTTGTCGTCGAGCACGTGGTACTCGCAGGTGCGCAACCGGTCCGCCGCGATCCCCACCTCGAACGTCGCGAGCCCGGTGGCGTCGGTCCGCCCCGCCGTCAGCATCGTGCCGTCGCTCCACAGCTCCACGCGCGCCCCCGACCTGCCCGGGACGTACACCGCGCCGATCGCGTGCTCCTGGTCGCCGGGGAAAGCCTGGGGAGTCGTCGCGGTCCAGCCGATGGGCCGCTGGGCGTCGGCGGCGTCGCCCATCCGTACCGCGTACCGGTCCGTGGTGCTGCTGCCGCCCTTCTCGGTGTAGGTGTTCTGGACGACCCGGATCTCGGGTCCGGAGGGGAGTCGTACGGTCGCGACCAGGGCGTCGACGCCGTTGGGGAGCCGGGCCCCCCACCACAACCGGTAGCCGAGCCGGTCGCCGGGCAGCCCGAAGTAGCCGGCCGTGCCGTCCAGGAGCCCGCGGGCCTGCTCCGTGTCGACGTGACCGGTCGCCCGGGCGGCGGCCTTGCCGACCGCGGGCCAGTAGCCCGGGGCGTTCTCCGCGGTCATGGTGTACGGCACGTCCTGCGCGTCGCCGTACCGGCCGTCGATGCGGAACTTGACGCTGACCTGCGCGGGCTGCGCGCCGGGGACGTCGGTGAGCACGGCACCCTGGTCGGCCGGGATCGTGCGCACGACGCGGTACGGGGTGCCGTCCTTGTGGCGTGCGATGGCCGGGGACACCTTGACCTCCGTCATGGTCGGCGGGCCGAGGATCAGGAGCGGGCCGGTACCGCCCGCGAACCAGATGATCGGCTCCGGGTCCAGGGGCACGCTGTCGTCGGCGAAGAGGTTGTCCTCCTTCAGCGCGCGTGGCGCTGCTCCGGACGGGCCGTACAGCACGTCGCCCCGCGCCGACCGCCCGCGTACGGTGACGACCACGGCGATACGGCGCCGTCCGTCGTCCTGCGCGTAGAGAACGTGCACCATGTCGCCGTGAGGGTGACGGCGCAGCGCGTCCTCGCGCAGCGCTCCCAGGAACGCCTTGTCGCCGGCGAGCGAGCCGCGCAGCGGCCAGCGCAGGGCGTCGCCGTGCCGTGCCGACATCGCGCCGACGCGGCCGCCCAGGTGGTCCAGCCCCGCGGGCACGCCGACCGCCAGGACCGCGCTCACCGCCAGGGCCCCGGCGACGACGGCCCGGCGGCGCCGGCGGGCGCGGACGATGCGGCGCGCGGTGGCCGGATAGGGGTCGGGGACGGTGGGGACGCTCTCGGCCCGGGCCGAGAAGGTCGCCCGCAGCTCGTCTTCCAGGTTCGGGCTCATCGGTCCCTCCGGGCGGTCTCGGGTTCGCGCTTCAACGCGACGCGCAGCCGGTCCAGGCCGCGCGAGGTCTGGCTCTTCACGGTGCCGAGCGAGCAGTCCAGGACACGGGCCACCTCCGCCTCCGGCAGGTCCTCGAAGTAGCGAAGGACGAGGATGGAGCGCATCCGCGGCGGCAGGGTCAGGACCGCCGACCACAGCTCGTCCCGCACGTCGTAGGCGGCGTGCGGATCGGCCGCGGGCGGCTCCGGCAGGACGTCCGTCACCTGCTCGGTGACTCTCTTCTTGCGCCATCGGCTGTTGTTGAGGTTGACCAGGATGCGCCGTACGTAGACCTCGGGGGCGTCCGACCGACGGATGCGCGTCCAGTGCCGGTGCGCCCATACGAGGGCCGTCTGCACCAGATCCTCGGCCTGCCCGTGGTCGCCCGTCAGGAGGTACGCCGTCCGCAGGAGGGCGTGCCACCGCGCGGTGACGAACTCCCGGAACTGCTCTTCGGCTTCCGCGTTCACACCACTTCCGACCGCGTGGGGAGGCGGAAAGGTTGAATCACACTCCGGAGAATGATGATCCGAATCGGGTGAATCATCCGCAAAGGTGACGCGAGCAGTGCTTTCTTGCCCCTACGGTAGGTGACCATGAGTAATCAGCCGGAGTACGGACGGGTGGGCGCGCCAGCGTACGCCGACGGGCCGGGATCGTACGACCACGACGTGGCGCCACGGCGGCGGCGGCCCCGCTGGGGGCGGCGCCTGCTGATCGCCTTCCTCGTCCTCCTGCTGCTGCTCGTGGGCGCCTACTTCTACCTGGACTCGCGGCTGCACCGCATCGACGTCTTCGAGGACTACGCCGGGCGACCGGGCGACACGCCGGGGACCAACTGGCTGATCGTCGGCTCCGACAGCCGCGAGGGCCTGTCGGCGTCGCAGCGTAGCGACTTCAAGACCGGCAGGGCTGCGGGCCGCCGGACCGACACGATGATGCTGCTGCACATCGGTGACCACGGCCAGACGCTGGTCAGCCTGCCCCGCGACTCGTACGTCCCGATCCCCGGCCACGGCTCGAACAAGCTCAACGCCGCCTTCGCCTTCGGCGGCCCGAAGCTGCTCGTCCGCACCGTCGAGCAGGCGACGAAGATTCACATCGACCACTACGCGGAGATCGGCTTCGCCGGGTTCGTCGGCATGACCGACGCGGTCGGCGGCGTGAAGATGTGCATCCCCGAGGAGATGAAGGACCACAAGGCGGGCATCGACCTCAAACCGGGCTGCCAGACGCTCAAGGGCGGTCAGGCCCTCGGCTTCGTCCGCAGCCGCGCCTTCGCCCGCGCCGACCTGCAGCGGGTCGAGAACCAGCGGAAGTTCCTCGGTGCGCTGGTGCACAAGGCCACCAGCCCCGGCGTGCTGCTGAACCCCTTCCGGCTCATCCCGTTCGCGCTGCGCTCCACGGACAACTTCGCGATCGACCAGGACGACCACCTGTACAACCTGGTGGGCTTCGCCTGGGCGATGCGCGGCATCACCGGCGGCGACGGCCTGACCACGACGGTCCCGGTCGGCGGCACCGGCTCGGCGCCCGGCGTCGGGGAGTACATCACCTGGGACACCCAGCGCGCCGGGACGCTCTTCCGCGACCTGCGCGAGGACCAGCCCGTCCCGCGGAGCTTCGGCACCCGCTGAGCTCGCCGGGAGCCCGGACCCGGGCTCCCGGCTCACCTCCTGCCGCCGCAGCCCCTTCGGAAACTTTTGCCGTTTCAGGTCACCGCTTTGCGGGGAGTCCCTGCTGGCCGTCCCCATAACTGGGAAGTTACTCCATGTATCTCACGCGATACGGGGAGTGACTCGCGATGAAGAAGACCTTGAAATGGGGGGGACTGGCGTTCCTGGCGTTCTACCTGATCAGCCGCCCGCACAACGCGGCGAACGTCGTGCACGGAGCACTGACCGGCGTCAGCGGCGCGGCGAACTCGCTGTCGACCTTCGTCAGCGACCTGCCGAACAAGTAGTCACGCGGACGGGGCGAGCAGCGCGGCCAACTGGGCCGCGTTGCGCTGTGCGTAGTCTCGGTAGCAGTTGTTCAGAAGCACGTGCGTCGTGTCGGCGTCCTCGGCGAGCCGCCGCAGCCGGGGCGCCCACTCCTTCAGCTCCCGTTCCTCGTACAGGTAGCCGAACCGCTCATAGATGTTCTTGCTGGTCCACTTGTCGGAGTGGCCGTGGAACCGCACGACCGCCAGGCCGGACGTCGCGGCCAGCACCGGCGGGATCGAGCTCGCGTGCCCCTGCGGCATGTCCACGCTGACGTACGGCACGTCGTACCTGCGCAGGAAGTCCAGGGTCTCCTCGCGGTTGCCCTCGCTCATCCAGGTGTGGTTCCGGAACTCCACGCAGACGCGCATCGGCTCGCACCGCCGTTTCGCCTGCAGGATGTACTCCTTGTTCGCCCGCCCGATCGGGAACCACTGCGGGAACTGGAACAGCAGGGCGCCGAGCGGCCCGCCTCGTGCAGCGGCCACAGCGACTCGAGGAACCGCCGCCAGACCTCCTCCGCGACGTCGTCCGGGACGTCCCGCAGGTACAGCGTCTTCTTGTCCGGCACCCGCTCCCGCAGCTCCTTGTACAGCGCGGTCGGCCGGGTGGGGTGCTGGGTGAGCAGGGAGAACGCCTTGACGTTGAACGTGAAGCCCGGCGGGGTGCGGTCACGCCAGTAGCCGACGGTCCGCTCGGCGGGCGGGGCGTAGTACGTCGAGTCGACCTCGACCAGCGGAAATCGCGACGCGTAGAACTTCAGGCGTTCCTCGGCGGTCCTGACGTCCGGCGGGTACCAGTCCGTCTCGAGCAGGGTCTTGTCCGTCCACGACGCGGTGCCGACCAGGATGTCGCCCATGGCTCCACACTAGGATCGCCATCATGTCGATTTATGACGTGGACATCGAGCGCCTTCAGGGCGGGCCCGCCGACCTCGGCCAGTACCGCGGCAAGACCGTGCTCCTCGTGAACGTCGCCTCCAAGTGCGGTCTCACCCCGCAGTACGAGGGACTGCAGCGACTCCAGGAGACCTACGCCGACCGCGGGTTCACCGTGCTGGGCGTGCCCTGCAACCAGTTCGCCGGCCAGGAGCCCGGCACGTCGGAGGAGATCGCCGAGTTCTGCTCGACGACGTACGGCGTCGACTTCCCGCTCACCGAGAAGGTCGACGTCAACGGCGACGACCGGCATCCGCTCTACGCCCAGCTGGTCGGCGTCCCGGACGCCGCCGGCTACACCGGCGACATCCGGTGGAACTTCGAGAAGTTCCTGATCGGCCCCGACGGCGCGGTCGTGGCGCGGTTCGACCCGCGCACCGAGCCGGACACCGACGAGTTCGTCGAGGCGATCGAGAGAAACCTCCCCTGATCCAGGTGGCGGTGTGCGGTCCCAGCGACTGCACCGACGCGGAGCGCGACGCGGCGCATGAGGTCGGCAGGCTGCTGGCCGCGCGCGGCGCGGTCGTGCTGTGCGGCGGATACTCCGGCGTCATGGCGGCGGTCGCCGAGGGCGCCCGCTCCGCCGGCGGCACGGTGGTCGGCGTCCTTTCCCGCGCCGACCGCGAGGGCGCCGCTCCGGGGCTGAGCGCGGCCATCGCCACGGGTATGGGCGAGGCGCGCAACGCCGTCCTGATCGCCTCCGCCGACGCGGTCATCGTCGTCGGCGGCTCGTGGGGGACCCTGTCGGAGCTGGCCCTGGCCATGCGGCGCGGCGACGTTCCCGTCGTGCAACTCGGCGGCTGGCAGGTGCTCGACGAACACGGCGAGCCACTGCCCGGGATCCGGCGTGCCGCGACCCCGGACGAGGCCGTCCGCCTGGCGAGCCGGTAGTCCACCGGAGCGCGATGACGCGCGGGGAGCCGTCCGGCCGACGGATCCGCGGTCTCTGACGCGCGGGGCGTGCGACGGCGCTGGATGAGCGGCGGCTCTGGTCGGGCCGTGTCAGGCCAGGAGCGCTTCGATCCGTGCGACCGAGTCGGGGCCGGCGAGCTCCACCGGCGGCACCGGCCCGTCGGCGAGCCGATCGGCCAGCGCGGAGACCGCCTCCGCGCGGCGGGCGACGTAGTCGACCTCGTCGTCTCCCGGCGGGCGGCCGTCCAGGAGGGTGGCCACCTCCACCAGCGCGAGGTGACCGGCGTCCAGCGCGATCCCGGGGCCGGTGGTGCGGCGCAGCCGTTCGTACGCGGCGACGAGACGCCGCACCGCGGGATGAGACACCTCGAGTGGCACACCGCGGTGCAGCGCCTTAGCGTGCCGCCGGAGAGCGCGGCGGCGCACCGCGCGCAGCACCGCCGCCTGCGCGGGCAGCACCAGTCCGAGCGCGAGACAGGCGACCGCCACGACGGACAGCCAGGCGGGCAGATGGGCGACGACGACCGCGGCGAGCAGGGCGGCGCCACCTGCGGCGAGCACCCCCTCGGGGACCCCCATCCCCTTCTCGGGTTCTTCGGCCGGTAGACGGCGGCCCTCCACCGCCGGCGCGTCGACGAGCGGGCCCGGCCGATGCGGGACGATGACCTGCGACGGCATGATCCGATTATCGACCGGGTCGGCCCTCGTCAAACGGATGCCGGTCCAGCATCCCGGGAGATCCCCGAAACCGAAACGCGTTCTAGTATGGTCCGCCAGTGGAGGTGGCGGACATGGCCAAGTGGACCACCGATGAGATTCCCGACCTCGCCGGGAGACGAGCCGTCGTCACCGGCGCCAACAGCGGCCTCGGCCTGTGCACCGCGCTCGAGCTGGCCCGCCACGGCGCCACCGTGGTCCTCGCCTGCCGAAGCGCCGAACGCGGTCGCGCGGCCCTGGACCGGATTCAGGCGGCCGCACCCGGGTGCGACGTCGTCCTCGGCTCCCTCGACCTGGCGGACCTGGCCTCGGTGCGGGCCTTCGCTGCGGAGCACGGGACGACCGGGCTCGACCTGCTCGTCAACAACGCCGGGGTGATGGCGCTGCCGCGCCGGACCACCGCCGACGGTTTCGAGCTGCAGTTCGGCACCAACCATCTGGGGCACTTCGCCCTCACCGGTCTGCTGCTGCCCGCCCTCCTCGACCGCCCCGGCGCGCGGGTCGTCACCGTCACGAGCATGATGCACTGGCTCGGAAGCCTCGACTTCGACAACCTCGACGGCGAGAGCCGGTACGGGAAGTGGGCGGCCTACTGCCAGTCCAAGCTCGCCAACCTGGTCTTCGCCAAGGAGCTCGACCGCCGCGCCCAGGGGCGCCTGACCAGCGTCGCGGCTCACCCCGGATACGCCGCGACCAACCTGCAGCAGGCCGGGCCCCGCATGAGCGGCAGCCGGATCGACGAGGTGCTCAATGGCCTGGCCAACACGCTCTTCGCCCAGTCCGACGCCGCGGGCGCCCAGCCCATCCTTTACGCGGCGACCGCTCCGGAGGCGCGCGGCGGGCAGTGCTACGGCCCCAGCGGGCCGGGTCAGAGCCGGGGCGCCCCGCGCCGCGTACCGACGCGGCGCAAGGCAGACGATCCCGAACTCGGCCGCCGCCTCTGGGAGGTCTCCGAGAAACGCGCCGGCGTCACCTACGGCGCGCTGAAGCAGGAGTGATCGGCCGGATCAGGAAGTCCCCGGTCAGCCGGCCGCCCGCTCGAGCCACAGGGTGAGGTCGTGCACGCCCATCTCGCCCTGGCGGGCGGCGTCGAGGATCTCCACCGCCTCCGACGGATCGACCTTGGGCAGCGGAACGTCGTTCAGCGCCAGGTAACGCAGGGCGATCAACCAGGCGAAGGTACGGTTGCGCCGGTCCAGCGCCTCGACGCGGAGCAGACCGTGCAGCAAAGCGGCCGCCTTCGCGGCGACCGTAGGATAGACGTCCTGCCCGAGAACGGCACCGGAATGCCGGGCCTCGGCGGCGATCAGTGCGCCGTAGTCGACGACGTGCGGCTCAGCGGGCATCTCCTCGGCGAGGATCAGCATCCGCCGTACGTCCATCGAGGTCACCGGCCCTCCAACTCGTCGAGCCAGTGGCCGTCCCGCTCGAGAACCTCGGCGACGAACCGTGCCGCCGCCGCGCGCTCCGTCTCGATGTCACGGCTGATGAGCGAGGTCACGTAGTCCTGCACGGACTGCCCATGCTCGGCCGCGCGAACCTTGACCTCGTCGAACACGGCATCGGGCACCCGAATGTTCAACTGCTTCACCCTCGCGATGCTAGCGGTTGCTAGCTCGCGGAGACATTATCGAACGGGCAAGCGAAAATCAACTCTGAGTAATCGTGGTACGACTCTACGTCGTCTAGGAGCGCGGTCCGGCGGAGGGGTCCCAGTCGAGGGTGGCGGGGATGGCGCCTTCCATGGTGAGGAGCCAGCGCTTGACCTCGACGCCGGAGCCGCCGCTGTATCCGCCGAGGCCGTCGGTGGCGACCACGCGATGGCAGGGCACGACGATCGGGATCGGGTTGGATCCCATGATCGAGCCGATGGCCCGCGCGGGCACGCCCGTGCCGCTGAGGTCGGCCAGACCGCCGTACGTCACCGTCTCCCCGTACTGCACGCCGGCGTACAGCTTCTCCAGGACCTCGCGCTGGGCGCCGGACGTGTGGCGCCAGTCGATCGGCAGGTCGAAGGCCCGTAGGTCGTCCGTGAAGTAGGCAGCCAGCTGTTCGCGCACCGGCTCCGTGCGCTCCGGGGCGTCGACCAGGGGGAGCCCGGCCCTCAGTTGGGCCCGGGCGCGGGGCGTGTCCCGGAAGGACAGCCCGCTCAGGCCTTCGGCAGTGCAGGCGAAGGCCAGCCGCCCCAGCGGCGTCTCCAGCGTTCCGATCGCGACATCCACCCTTCCTTCCTACCAATCCCCAGGGGCCGACGCTCGCGAGAATCCGACATCGTGGTCGCGCGGAGGGTCGCCCGGCGCCGCGTCCGATCAATGTTGATGCTTCGTCAACTACGGTGGCGGTCGTGACGGAGACGTCGGGTGAGTGGATCGACGCGGCCCGGGCGGCGGAACGGCTGGGGGTCAAGCCGGCCACCTTGTACGCCTATGTCAGCCGTGGAGTGCTGAGGCGGCGGCGCTCGCCGGACGGGCGGCGCAGCCTCTTCGACCCGGCCGAGATCGAGGAACTGGCCCGCAGAGGACGGCCGCGGCGGCCGCCCGGCGCGAGCGAACTGGTCATCGAGTCGCGCGTCACCGCGCTGGGCGACGACCGCCCGTACTACCGGGGACGCGACGCTCTCAGCCTCGCCGGTTCGCACGACTTCGAGGCCGTCGCCGAGTGGCTGTGGACCGGTGAGCCCTCGTCGGCGGGCGGCGAAGCGCGGCGTCCGGGCCCGCAGGCGAGCGGCGACGGGTCGAGTCCGCAGGCGAGCGGCGGCGCGCGGCAACCGAGCCCGCAGGCGGGCGAAGACGGGCCGAGTCCGCAGGCAGGCGGGGACGCGTGGCGGCCGAGTCCGCAGGCGGGTGGAGAGGCGTGGCGGTCGAGTCCGGAGGCGGTCGCGGTCGCGCGGGCGGCCCAGTCCGGCCTGCCGGGAGAGACCCTGCCGCTGGACCGGCTGCAGGTGATCACGACGGCGCTGGCTGCGGCCGACCCGGTACGCCTGGTCTTCGACGGCCCCGCCGTCGTCGCCCTGGGCCGGCGGCTCATCGCCGGGATGGTGGAGTCCCTGCCCGCCGCCCGTGGCGAGACCGACCCGCCGGACGGGGCGTCGATCGCGGCGCGTCTGTGGACGCGCCTCACTCCTCAGGAGCCGCGGCCCGCGGCGGTGCGCGCGCTGAACGCCGCCCTCGTGCTGCTCGCCGACCACGAACTGGCCGCGTCCGCGCTCGCCGCCCGCGTCGCCGCGTCCGTGCGCGCCGATCCGTACGCCGTCGTGACCGCCGGGCTCGGGGCGGCTGGGGGAGGCCTGCACGGTGGCGCCTCGCTCGGGGCGGAGGCGCTCCTCGCCGAGATCTCCACACCCGAGCGGGCCGCGCGGGTGATCGGCGAGCGCCTGCGCCGAGGCGAGGGCGTCCCCGGATTCGGGCATCGCGTCTACCGGCTCCGGGACGGCCGTGCCGGATGCCTGCTCGACCTGGTCCGCGATGCCGCGCCGGGCCACGAGCGGCTCGCCGTCGCCGAGGCGGTGCTGGAAGAGGCGCGCGGTCGCGGGCTCCCCGGCGTGAACGTCGACTTCGCGCTCGCGACGCTCGGCGCCGTGACCGGGATGGGGCACGGAGCGGGAGAGGCGATCTTCGCGGTCGCCCGTACGGCCGGTTGGCTCGCCCACGCCTTGGAGGAGTACGCCCGGGGCACGCCGCTGCGCCCGCGCGCCATCTACACGGGCCGTCCCCGCGACGTGTGACCCCGCCCGCCTCCGCCCGTCACGGGTGCGGGGCCGGTGCCCCCGTGATCCCGCCAGGGTGGCCGTGCGTCTTCGCACGTGCGGAGTCGGTCTTGTGCCGGGTGACCCCGCCGGGGCGGACCCAAGGCGGACCCGGGGAGGGCCTCGCCGCGGGGGCGGGTACGCTCAATGCGTGCGACAGTTCTTTCGGCCTGGTTGGCTCGGACTCCACCTGATCGCCATCGTGCTGATCGGGGTGTTCATGCTGGCCGGCTGGTGGCAGCTGACGCGTGCCCAGGGCGGCAACCTGCAGAGCTGGGCGTACGTCATCGAGTGGCCGATGTTCGCGATCTTCGTGGTCGCGATGTGGGTGCGGATGGTGCGGGACGAGCTGCGCGGCGAGACGAACGCCGACCCGGGCACGGTCACCCCGCCGGGGGCCGCGCCGTCGCGCCGGATCGATGACATCGACTATGGGGACGACGAGGAGCTGGCGGCCTACAACCGCCGCCTCGCCCGGCTGAACGACGAGGCGCCGCGCTGACGGCGCGGGCTTCACGGAGGGACGACCCGTGCAAGGAGCGGTGACCCGCTATCGCGTCATGGCGTACGTGACCGGCGTACTGCTGATCGTGCTGTGCTTCGTCGCGGTGCCGCTGAAACTCTTCGCGCACAACGGGGTGCTGTCGACCGCCGTCGGCATCCCGCACGGCATGGTGTGCTACCCGCTCTACCTGCTGACCACCTTCGACCTCTACCGCCGGGTCCGCTGGCCGCTGAGCAAGATGGTGGTGGTCGTACTGGCCGGGATCATCCCCTTCCTGACCTTCTACGTCGAGCGGCGGATCGTCGCCGAACTGCGTGAGCAGACCGCCCCGGCCCCGAGCACGGACGCCGCCGGGGTCTGATCTTTTTCGATCACCGTCTGGACCGAACGGGTCCGTACGATTATCTTTGACTGCGTCAACTTAAATGTTGAGGTGGTCAATGAAACCCGTCATGCCGTCGGACCGCGTCGCCGCCGTCCGCGCTTTCAACCGCTTCTACACCTCCGTCATCGGCGTGCTGAACGAGGGCCTGCTCCAGACGCCGTACTCGCTCACCGAGGCAAGGGTGATCTTCGAGCTGGCCCGCCGGGACGCCTGCGAGGTCGCCGACCTGCGCCGGTCGCTCGACCTGGACGCCGGTTACCTCAGCCGTATGCTGTCCCGCTTCGAAACCGACGGGCTCATCGTGCGCGGGCGCGCCGAAGACGACGCCCGGCGGCAGCTGGCCCGGCTCACCGAGCGTGGCCGCGAGGCCTTCCAGGACCTGGACGCCCGGTCGGCGGCCCAGATCGAACAGATCCTCTCCGGGCTCGCCGAAGAGGACCAGCGCCGGCTGCTGGGCGCGATGGGCGTGATCGAGGGGCTGCTGGGGGAGCGCCCGCGGTCCGCCTCGTTCGTGCTGCGGCCGCTCGGCCCCGGCGACCTCGGCTGGGTGATCCAGCGGCACGGCGCCCTGTACGCCGCGGAGTACGGCTTCAACGCGTCCTTCGAGACACTCGTCGCCCGCGTCGTCGCCGAGTACGCCGAGAACCACGGACCCGGCGACGACGCGTGGATCGCGGAGATCGACGGCGAGCCGGTCGGGTCGATCTTCTGCGTACGGGAGAGCGAGCGGGTCGCGCGGCTGCGCCTTCTCCTGGTCGAG
This sequence comes from Actinoallomurus acanthiterrae, assembly GCF_054775715.1. Lineage (NCBI taxonomy): Bacteria > Bacillati > Actinomycetota > Actinomycetes > Streptosporangiales > Thermomonosporaceae > Actinoallomurus > Actinoallomurus acanthiterrae. Next base: position 3,755,914 of record NZ_BAAHCO010000001.1, read on the forward strand.
CCGTCCGCGCGCGGTCATGGTGTGGGCGGCCGGCTCGTCGAGGAGTGCGTCAGGTTCGCCCGGCGGTCGGGGTATGACGAGATCGTCCTGTGGACCCACGACATCCTGGCGGACGCCCGCCGCGTCTATGAGCGTGCCGGTTTCGAACTGGCCGAGGAGGAGCCGTACGACGGCTTCGGGCCCGATGCGAAAGAGCAGACCTGGCGGATGAAACTCTGACACGGCACTGACCCGCGGCGTCGTATGGTTCGCCGCGGGCCAGTGGGACCGTTTCAAGTCGAGAGGGTTTCAGGCGTCAGGTCATCCGTGCTCCCTTCGTGCGTGCCGTGTCGGGCGATGGGTTGCCGGGCCGGCGGTGAAACTCGGGAACACCGCCGGCCCGGCCGGTTCGACGCCGATGCCGTGGGGGCGTACGGCACCCGCGCCGGAGGACTTGGAGGGCCGGGCGCCGCACACTCTCGCCCTGAACGGGTGGGGGGAAATCACCCGTCGGTGTCGTACGGTCATGCCGGCCCTCCTCGAATCGCAGACGATGGGCGGGGCCCGGAGTTCCCCGGCGTTCCCATCACGTGGCGTTGCGATCTCGTTACTGTGAGTACCCGTCATCCATGCGACCGTAAACCGAGGTCAAGCGAGAAATCTGCGCCGGAGCCCGTCGGGCAAAGATCACGTCACCTCGTCGCGGTGGTTCTCAGTGGCCGGCGGCGCGTTCGATGAGGCGCGCGCCGACGTCGGCGACGTCCGTGGCCGTCCAGTCGAGAGCGGGCGCCGCCACGGTGATCTCGGTCCTGGCCAGCCTGGGAATCTCCGTGTCCTGCCATCCGGCGGCGAACCAGATCTTGTCCTCCTCGGCGAGCGCCAGCGCCGCGTTGTTCAGCGCCTGGGCCGGATGCGGCAGCCACAGGCGGAACCGGTGCGTGTGCGGCGGCTCCGGGAACACCCGCGCGCCGGGCAGCGCGGCGAGGGCGGCGGCCATCGTTCCCGCGTGCCGCACGTACTCCGGGACGCGCGGCAGCTCGCGGTCCAGGCCGGTGAGGGCGGTAAGGGCGGCGGGCCACTGCTGGAAGACCTGACCGCCGTGGCGATGCCGCCAGACCCGGGCGTACGAGGCGAGGTCCCGGTCTCCCGCGAGCGCCGCCCCGCTGATCCCGCCGAGCGTCTTGTAGAAGGAGACGTACGTGCTGTCGGCGAGACCGGCGATCTCCGCGAGGGAGTGCCCGAGGTACGGCGCGGACTCCCAGATCCGGGCGCCGTCGAAGTGCACCCGCGCGCCGGCGCCGCGCGTGGCCGCCGCCGCGGCCGTCAGCTCGTCCCAGGTGGGGAGGACGAACCCGGCGTCGCGGAGCGGGAGCTCGAACACGACGGTGCTCACGGGCTCGGCGAGCGCGGTGATCTCCTCGGCCGTGGGGTTGCGGTGCTCGGTCGTCGGCCAGACGCCGCGCAGCCCGCTCAACCACGAGTACGCGTGCCGTTCGTACATCTCCTGATGGCCGAGCGGATGGAGGGCGACCGTCGGGTTCGCGGTGCGATCGGCGCCGTACCGCAGCGCCACCTGCTGGGCCATCGTTCCGGTGGGGAAGAAGACGGCTGCCTCGGTGCCCATGAGCTCGGCGACGCGCTCCTCCAGCGTGGTCACCGGGCCGTCGCCGTAGAAGTCGGGCAGCGCGTCCAGATCCCCGGCCGTCTCCAGGTCGGCGAGCCGCTCCCGCATGGTCGCGGGACGCGCCCCGGAGAGGACCCGGTCGCAGGCTCGCAACGCGGCCATGCGGCGTTCACGTGTGTTCTCGGGCATCGGCGGATCGTCCCATGGCGTCCAGAGTGTGTGCCATCCGATTTCCGCCGGGGCATTGGGCGCGATATTTGACCGATCGATCTAGATATCGCTAGGGTCCACAGGGTGCCGAGAGCTCAGCAGTCGCTGACCATTCGCCCTGAAACCAGAACGATCGATCTGAAAAGATCTGCCTTCGCGGTGCTCGGGGCCGTGCAGGTCACGCTGATCGCGACCATCACTGTGATCACCGTGGCGTTGCCCGCGATCCGGCGGGACCTGCGCCTGGACGACGCGGCGATGGTGCTGGTCACGTCCGCCTACGGCCTGGCGTTCGGAGGTCTGTTGCTCCTGGGCGGGCGGCTGGCGGACGTCTGGGGACGCCGAAGGGTGTTCGTCGTGGGCACGGCGGTGTTCGGCCTCGCCTCGGCCGCCGCCGGCCTGGCCCCCTGGACGGGTCTGCTGGTGCTCGCCCGGTTCGCCCAGGGGATCGGCGCGGCGCTGACGGCGCCGGCGGCGCTGGCACTGGTCGGTACGGTCTTCCCCGAGCCCCGGCGCCGGGCACGGGCCATGGCGATCTGGGGCGTGCTGAGCAGCGCCGGCGCCACCGCCGGGACCGTACTGTCCGGCGTAGTGATCACCTGGGTGCCCTGGCGGTGGGTGTTCGCCGCCCCGGTCGCGGTCTCGGCCGTCGCGGTGGCCGCGGTGTGGAGGCTGTTCCCGGCCGATCGTCCGCCGGCCGAGCGGCGAATCGACTGGCCCGGCGCCACGCTGGCGACCGCCGGTCTCGGCGCGATGATCTACGGGCTGGAGCGCTCCGGCTGGTCGGTCCTGGCAGGCGTCGTGCTCCTCGCACTGTTCGCCCTGGTCGAGCGGCGGTCACCGGCCCCGCTGATGCCCTTGCCGTTCCTACACGGGCGCCTGCTGCCCATGCTCGCCGTCACGCTCTGCGCGGCGTCCATGGCCACGGCGTTCTTCATGCTCTCCCTCCACCTGCAGCAGGTACGCGGCCTGTCGCCGCTGGGGACGTCGGCCGTCTTCCTGCTGCCGGCGCCGGCCCTCCTCGCCTCCGGTCCCGTCGCCGGACGGCTCGTCCCTTCCCTCGGAGCCCGCCGCACCCTGGCGCTGGGACTCGTCACGGCCGCCGCCGGTCTGGTCCTGCTCAGCCTCCTCGACGTGCCGTACGCCGGGCTGATCGTCTTCCCCTTCGGGGCCGGGACGACCTTCTCCGCCGCCCTGCTCGCCGCGATGCACGACGTGCGCGAGGACCAGACCGGCCTGGCGGGCGGCCTGGTGAACACGGCGATGGAGATCGGCCCGCCCATCGGCCTCGCGGTGCTCGTCTCCCTCGCCACCGCCCACTCGCCCGACCCGGCGAGCGGCTACGCGTACGCGCTGCGCGTCGCCGCCGTCGCCCTGCTGACCACCGCGGTGTACGCGGCGCTCCCGCGCCGTACCGAGTAACCGAAGGAGAACACGGAATGTCCGTTCGTTTCACCGGCAAGGTCGCCCTCATCACCGGCGGAGGCTCCGGCATCGGCCGGGCCACCGCCCTCGCGTTCGCCCGGGAGGGCGCGACCGTGGTCGTCGCCGGGCGCCAGGCCGAGCCGCTGGACCAGACCGTGGCGCTGATCGAGGCCGAAGGCGGCCGGGCGAGCGCGGTGCCGGCCGACGTGTCCTCCTCCGAGGACGTCGCCCGGCTCGTCACGACCACCGTCGAACGTCACGGAGGCCTGCACATCGCGTTCAACAACGCGGGAGTCCTCGCGGCCGGACCCCTCGCCGACCTGGACGAGTCCGCCTGGGACCGCCAGCTCGCCGTCAACCTGACCGGCGTGTTCCTCTGCATGAGACACGAGATCGCCCACATGCGCGCCAACGGCGGCGGCGTCATCGTCAACACCGCGTCCAACCTCGGAGCGCACATGCGGCTGCCGTTCCTCGGCGCGTACGCCGCGTCCAAGGCGGCGGTGAGCACGCTGACCCGCGCGGCCGCCAAGGAGTACATCGGGGAGGGCATCCGCATCAACGCCATCAGCCCCGGTCCCATCGAGACGTCCATGTCCCTGCGGCCAGGCGAGACCGAGGCCGACCGCGCCGAACGCCTCAAGAGCGCCCTGCCGATCGGCCGGGCCGGAACCCTCGCCGAGGCCGCCGCCGCGGTGCTCTGGCTCGCCTCACCGGAAGCGGGCTTCACCGTCGGCCACGACCTCGTCCTCGACGGGGGCGCCAGCGCCTGACCCGAAGGGACCTCCGCGGGCTAAGGTCCGACCATGCCCGTCCTGGAGATCTCCGACCTGATCGGCGCATGGGACCCGGTGACCGGAGACCGTGCGCCGATCGTCAAGCGCGACGTCATCGCGCGGCTGCGTGCGGCGGGGCACATGCGTGCCGTGCGGATCGTCGAGCGGATGCCCGCCTCGGGGGAGCTCCTGGAGCCCGCCGCCGTGGACCGGTTGTTCGTGCGCGTCCACACCGAACTGCAGCGGCTCGCAGAGGAGCTGCACATGGCGCGCCGGTTCGCCGAACTGCTGGCGCCGCTGGTCGCCGCCGCGCGCCGGGCCGGAGCCGGTCCGCCGCGGATCGTCGACGTGGGGTGCGGCATCGGGTACGTGACGAGGGCCCTGGCCGCGTCGGGCGAACTCGGCGGCGACGTCGAGCTGGTCGGGGTCGACTTCAACCCCGTCCTCGTCGCCGAGGCCGCCAGGCTCGCCAGGGCCGAGGGACTGACCTGCCGGTTCATCCGCGGTGACGCCTTCGACCTCACCGAGCCGGCGACGCTCTACATCTCCAGCGGAGTCCTGCATCACTTCCCCGCCGAGTCGCTGGCCGGGTTCTTCCAGGCCCAGGATCGGCCGGGCACCGCCGGGTTCGTGCACTACGACATCGCGGCGACCCGCCTGGCTCCGCTCGGGGCACGGGTGTTCCACCGCGCCCGGATGCGCGAGCCGCTGGGCCGGCACGACGGGGTCGCCTCGGCGAAGCGGGCGCACGGCGACCGGGTGCTCCTGGACGCCGCGTCGCGGGCGACCGGGATGCGCGTCTTCCTGTTCGAGCCGATCCGGCACACCAATCCGTTCTGCGCCTCGATGCGGCCCGTCGTCGGGCTGCGCCCCGACCTGGTCGACGAGGTACGGCGCGCGCTCGGCCGGCGGGCACGCGGCCTCGTCGGGGCCGACGGTGTGCGGGAGAGGGACCGTGGCGCGCGGGAGGCGGTCGTGCGGGGGGATGCCGACGACGGCCTTGAGGGGGCCGGCCGGTGATGGGGCTTCCGATTCCGGCCGTCATGGTCCCCGCGCTTCTGGCGGGCCTGGCCGTCGTCGACGGGGCCTTCGCCGGCTTCCGCGCGGCGACGGGGCGTAACGCGCGGATCCACAAGCGGGACTACGCCCTGGCGGCGGCCCGGCGGGGCGCGGCCGTGTCGGTGCCGGGCCTCGCCGTCACCGCCGCCGTGTCGTTGACCGGAGCGGCGGGAGAGGGGCACCGGTACCGGGATCTGGTCGAGGCCGGGACGAGGATGCTCGTCGTGATGGCGCCCTACGCCGCGGTCGTGATCATCTCGCTCGCGGCGTACTGGCTGCTGCCCATGCGGGAGAGCACGTTCGTGATCCTGGTCGGGCTCGGGCCGCTCACCCTCGTCCGCCCCGCCGTGGTGGCGGCGGCGGTGGCGGCCGCCGGCCTCGGCTCCCGGGACTGGCTCATCTGGACGGCGGCCCTCACGGCGGCCGTCGGCGTCCTCGTGGTGGAGCCATGGGTGCACCGCCGCTGGTACCGCGAACCGCTCTGACGCTCACCGGTGGAGCCGGAGTTCGAGCTCCAGCTCATGGCGGATCGGGATGCCGTCCAGGCCGACCTCGGGGATCGACGGCTTCAGCGCGCGCGACCGGGCGACGGCGTCCCGGTGCACGGCGACGAGGTCGAAGCCGTACCGCTGGTAGAAGCGCAGCGCCCGCAGGTTGTCGTTGGTCGTCACCAGCCACAGCCGGGCCGCCCCCGCCGCGCGGGCGGCCCCGGCCACGGCGTCCACGAGCGCGGTGCCCACGCCGGCGCCTTCCCGTACGGAGTCGAGCGTGACGAGCTCACACTCTTGCCCGTCGACCCGGTAGGTGGCCACTCCCGCCCGGTCCCCGTCGAGGTGGGCCATGAAGGCGGGCAGCGCCGTCGTGTCATGGGCGACGCCCCGGCTCACCGAGATCACGCCTCCCCAGCGCTCGGTGAAAACCTCCCGTACCCACGTGACGTCTTCGGCGGTCGACGGCCGTACGGCCGGCCGGTGCCGCTCCGCATGATCGAGAGATGTCATGGCGCCATCCTCACCGTCCGGGCGGCGCTACGTCTCGTCGCGCGGGGGGAGCAGGCCCGTCTCGTACGCGAGGATCGCGGCCTGGACGCGGTTGTCCAGGCCGAGGCGGGTGAGGATGCGGTTGACGCGGCTCTTCACGTTGGCCTGCGTCAGCCCGAGCGCATCGGCGATCTGCAGGTTGGACAGCCCCCGTGCGACGAGGATGAGGACCTCCAGCTCGCGTTCGGTGAGCGCGTCGATGAGTCCGCGATTCCCCGCTGCGGGGGCCGGCGCGCCGGGGAGGAGGCCGAGGGGCAACCCGGCGAACGTCGTGATGAGCCGCTGGGTGACGCTCGGGGCGAGCATGGCCTCGCCGCCGGCGACGACGCGGATCGCGTGCGCGAGCTCGTCGGGCGGGCTGTTCTTCAGCAGGAAGCCGTAGGCGCCGGCGCGCAGCGCGGAGTGCACGTACTCGTCCAGGTCGAAGGTGGTGAGCACGAGCACGCGGGGCGAGGGGTCGGGAGGCGGCCATCCGGTGAGGATCCGGCGGGTGGCCTCGACGCCGGTCATGCCGGGCATGCGGACGTCCATGACCACGACGTCGGGCCGCAGGCGGAACGCCGCGTCGACGGCCTGCCCGCCGTCGGCGGCCTCACCGACGACGCACAGGTCCTCGCGGCGGTCGATGACGGCACGGAGCGCCGCCCGGACCATCTCCTGATCGTCGGCGAGGAGCACCCGGATCGTCATCGGACCCCCTGGCAGGGGAGCGTGGCGTGGACCCGCCACCCGCCGTCCGGTCGCGGACCGGCTTCCAGGGCGCCGTCGAAGGCCAGGACGCGTTCGCGGACGCCCATCAGTCCTCGGCCGGAGCCGGGTACGGGACGGTGGACCGCGGCGGCCGGCCCGTTCTCCACCTCGACGGTCAGCGCGGCGTCGGCGACGCGCAGGCCGACCCGGACGTCGGCGGGCCCGGCGTGCTTGATCACGTTGGTCAGCGCCTCCTGCAGGATCCGGTAGGCCGAGACCTGGACCGCGGGTGGAACCGCGTCGATCGACGGCCCGAGTGTCGCCGCCACGCGGCAGCCGGTCGCCTCCGCCGCCGCGAAGAGCCGGTCGACGTGGCGAAGGGAGGGCTCGGGGCCGGGGTCCTCCCGCTGGGCGGCGAGCAGCCCGAGGATGCGGCGCATCTCGACGAGGGCGACGTCGGCCGTCTCGGCGATGCGCGTCACGCCCCGCACGGCGAGCCGCGGATCGTCCTCCAGCACGTCCTCGGCGGAGCGCGCCTGCACGGCGATCGCGCTGACGTGGTGCGCGACGACGTCGTGGAGGTCGCGGGCGATGCGGGCCCGTTCGGTGACGACGGCCTGCCGCGCGTTGATCTCCTGCTGCGCGCGGAGCCGGTCGCCCTGGTCCCGGAGCCGGCGGGCGTCGAGGTCGATCCGCCGTCCCCCGTACCCGAGAAGCCAGGCGACGGACAGGAACGCGACGAAGGCCGTCGCGGTGTCCGGTTCGAGGGAGTCGAGCCGGAGCGGCCCGGATCGGCCGGTGAGCAGCTCCGTCGTCACCGCGGTGGCGAGGGACAGCAGCGTCCCCGGCACGCTCACCGTCGCCGGGGCCCACCGGGCCAGCGCGAACACGGCGAAGATCAGGAAGTAGGGCCCCGGCGTCTTCCCCGGCACCGGGTCGATCACCTCGAAGAGGACGAAGCCCACGGTCACCGCCGCCAGCACCAGGCGAGGGCGGTGCCGCCGCCAGAACAGCGGGACCGTCTGCAGTCCCCAGAGCGCCAGTCCGGCCGCGCTCGGCGTCGGCGTCCTGCCCAGCAACGTCACCACGTCGAACACGGTGAGCCCGCCGCCGAGCGCGATGTCGGTCAGCCATGGTCTGCCGGTGATCCAGGCGCGCGCACCGCGCAGACCGGCCGTCACGTAAGTCGTCATGTCCGACGGCAACGCTAGGCGATCCGCGCGCTCACGTGCTCATTCCCGGGGCCGCATCCAAAGTTGCGCGGACCGGCGAGAGATCGGTGCCGCGGACGACGCCGAGGGCCCATCGGCTCTCCTACGTTCGAATCGCGTCCCACGAACCCTCCGAACCGACGCCATCCCACGCCGCCTGAAAGGACCGATGAAGAAATGGACGACGACCGGCGTACGACGCCGACATGGATGCGATATTCGCTGCTGGCGCTCGGCACCGCGGCGATGCTGTTCGCGGTCGGCGGCCGTTGGGACATCCCCCTCGCCGCCTGGATCTTCCCCGTCCTGCTGCTGCGGTTCGTCCGCACCGGCCGGGCCTGGTCGGGCGCCATATGGATCCTGCTGGCCAACGTCGCCGCGGCGGTCTTCTGGATATTCGAATCGGATATGGGCTTCAATCCCGTCATCGTCGCGGGAGCGGCCGGACTCGGCACCTTGCAGATGCTGCCGTTCCTTCTCGACCGGCTGCTCGTGGGCCGGTTGCGCCCCTGGATGTCGGTGCTGACGTTTCCGGCGGCGATCGCCGGATCGGAATTCCTCATCACGCTGCTGTCGCCGTTCGGCACGGCCTACGGCTCCCTGACCGTCACCCAGTACGGCGACCTGCCACTGCTCCAGGTCACCTCGATCATCGGGTCGTACGGGATCGGATTCCTGATCGCCTGGTTCGCGAGCGTCGTCAACCGCTTCTGGGAGAGCCCGTCGTGGCGGTCGGCCCGCAGCGGCGTCGCGTACGGGACCGTGCTGTCCGTCGTCATCCTCGGCGGCGGAGCCCGGCTCGCCTTCTCCCCGGGGAACGGCGCGACGGTCCGGATCGCCGGCATCAGCCCCGGCAGGGAGGTGATCGAGGCCCAGCAGGCGGCGATCGGGCGGATCCCCGGCAGCCGCCGCGACGTCGCCGCCGCGCCTCCCTCCGCGGTCGAGCCCGCCATGAAGGCGGTGGAGGACGACCTGCTCGCGGCCACCCGCCGGGAGGCCCAGGCCGGCGCCAAGATCGTGGTCTGGCCCGAAGAGGGGGTCAAGGCGCTCGAGGCCGATGAGCACTCCAGCATCGCGGCGGCGCAGGACGAGGCCCGCAGGTCGAGGATCTATCTCGAGATCGGCCTGGGCGTCTACAGCACGACCGCGCCCGCCTACGGGCGCGACGAGACGGTCTTCATCGGCCCCGACGGAAAGGTCCTGTGGACCTACCAGAAGGCCCATCCGATCACCGGTTCGGAGACGTTCACCCCCGGCGACGGGCGCGTGCCGGTCGTCGACACGCCGTACGGCCGGATCGCGAACGTCATCTGCTACGACGCCGACTTCCCCGACCTGATGCGGGTGCGGGCGGACATCATGCTCGTGCCCTCGCACGACTGGCGGCAGTACGGACGCGCGCACACCGAGAAGGCCGCGCTGCGCGCCATCGAAGGCGGGTACGCACTCGTTCGCCAGGACTCGGAGGGCGTGTCCGCGACCTTCGACCGGCAGGGACGCGTCCTGGCCACCACGGACTACTTCGCCACCGATCAGCAGACGACCGTGGCGTACGTGCCGACGCGCGGCGGAACGACGATCTACGACCTGATCGGCGACGCCTTCGCCTGGCTCTGTCTCATCGCCGTCGCCGCCCTCGCGATCGTCGGCGTCGTCCGTCCCGTACGAGACGGACGGCCCGCTCGTGCCGAGGGTGACCCGCTGCCGGTCACCGCGGACCGGCGACGCGGCGCGACGGCCCCGTACTCCGGTCGGCACTCATAGGCGTCGGCCGACGGTGAGGACGGACGACCAGTGGCGGGTGAGTCGTCCGTCCGGGCGGTCGGCGAGCCGGCGGCGTATCTCGTCGTAGAGGCGGTCGCGGGTGGCCGGCTCCATGGCGATGTGGCCGGAGAAGGTGTTCAGCAGGGCGATGTACTGCTCCACGGTGTAGCGCCGGGCCCAGAGATACCGCCGTGTCGCGGCGACGGTGAAGAGCCCGGACGCCTCGAACTCGGCGGCGAAGGGGTCGGGCTGCTCCTCGGGCCGTGGCGGCGGCCAGGGGGAACCGTCGCCTTCGCCGAGCTCGTCGTAGACCTGCTGGATCTCGGTGAAGAACGGGTCGAAGTCGGCGGGGAAGGCGTGCTCGGCGTTCCATACGGCCAGGTGGCCGCCTCGGGGGAGGACCGCGGCGGCCTGTGCGTACCTGACCTCCGGATCCACCCACTTCCATGCGGTGGCCGCGTAGACGAGGTCGAAACGGGCGCCCGCCGGCGGACTCCAGTCCTCGAACGATGAGGTGACCACCGAGACGCCGGGGAACTCGGCGAGCCGGCGTCGCGCCTCCGCCGCCAGCGCGCCGCCGAGCTCGATCGCGGTGATCTGGAAACCCCTGCGTGCCAGCGGCGGCGTGGCCTTCCCCGGGCCGCACCCGACCTCGAGCAGCCGCGCGAACGGCTCGACACTCGTGAGCGCGAGCAGGTCGGAGTACAGCTCGGCCGGGTAGTCCGGGCGTGCCTGTTCGTACAGGGCGGCGACGCCGTCGAAGGTGGCGCGCAGGCGGTGGCGGGACATGCGTCGATCCTGGCAGTTCCGCCGCGTGCCGTTCTATCACGAGGTCGGCTGCCGTTCTTGAGAGCGAGGGCGCGGCGAGGGGCCGGCGGACGAGGTCCGGCAGAGCAGCCGGCAGCCGAGCGCGAGGGCGGTGACGATGACCGGCACCAGCAGGTGCGCCAGCGCGAACGGCAGCGCGCACGCGGTCAGCAGCATCCCGGCCACGGCGATCCCTCGCGCGCGGCCCCGCAGGAGTTTGACCGCCGCCGCAGTGCCGGACAGATAGACGGCGATGACGAGCGTGGACGGCACGAAGACGATCTGCTGCGTCCCCCAGCCGCACAGCCACGCGAGGACCAGTCCGGCGGCGCCGACCGCGCCGACCGCGCCGACGCCGCCGACGGGAACGTTGTGCCGGTTCACCGCCCCCAAGGGCGCCGGGAGCCAGCGATCGCGGGCAAGCGCGTAGCAGAGCCGGGAGACCGCGGCGACGAAGGCGTTCGTGGTTCCGAGACTGATCACGAGAGCGGCGACGGCCGCCGCCACCCGTGCGCTGACACCGAATCCGTCCTGCAGCAGCGTGCCGATCGCCAGGTGGTCGATGGTGGTGCTGCCGTACGTGCCGGTGGCCACCACCGCGGTGGCGACCGCGAGGTAGAGCAGCGTGACGATCACGAGCGTGGCCCACGTCGCCCGCTTGACGTCGCGTGCCGGGTTCCGGAACTCGCCCACCAGGTGAGCCACCGCCTCCCAGCCGGCGAAGGCGAAGAACAGCACCACGATCGCCGACCCGACGCCGTGCAGACCGTGCGGTGCGAGCGGGTGCAGCCGCGACGCGCTCACGTGGGGGACGGCGGCGACGCTCGCGAGCACCAACACGGCGGCCACTCCGCCGGCGAGTGCCAGTTGCAGAGTGCGCCCGACGCGGGCACCGGCGAGATTCGCCGTGACGGCCGTGGCGAGGATTCCCGCGGCGTACAGGTACGCCCATCCCGCGCTGCTTCCGGCAGGATTGGGCGCGGCGCAACCTCGGGCGCGACATCGCCGTCAATGACCTCGCCCGGCACGCCCGAGTGAGCCATCGCAGCCTGATCCGGCAGTTCCGCGCGCACGCGGATGACCCCACAGCGATGGCTCGCCCGCGAACGGATCTTCCTGGCGCAGGAGCTCCTGGAGACCACGGACCTGCCGATCGACCGCATCGCCAGTCGATCCGGATTCGGGACCGCCGCCACCCTGCGTGCCCAGTTCCAGCGGCACCTCGGCACGTCGCCGTCGGCGTACCGGGCGACGTTCAACCTGAACGAACACGTCGGCTGAACGGCACGAGCGCGCGAGAGCCCGAATGAGCGATCAAGACCCGCTGTCGCAGCGTGTCCGATAGCCTACGGAGCGTGAAGTATTTCAACACCACGGGGCCATGTCTGGCCGACCGGCACTACCTGTTGCCGCCGCAGCCGCGGTTGCCGCAGGCTCGGACGCTCATCGACCAGGGCCGGTTCTTCGTGCTGCACGCGCCCCGTCAGACGGGGAAGACGACCACGCTCGCGGCGCTGGCCGGTCAGCTCACCCGCGAGGGTCGTCACCTCGCGGTGCGTTTCTCGTGCGAGCGGGCCAGGGCGGCGGGCGACGACTACGCGGCGGCCGAGCGGATGGTGCTGCAGGCGATCCGGGAAAGGGCGACCGCCGGCAACGTGCCGGCGGACCAGATGCCTCCGGATCCGTGGCCGGAGACCTCCCCGGGATCGATGCTGCGGCGCGGCCTGGCCGTCTGGGCTGAGCGGTGCCCGCTGCCGCTGGTGCTCTTCTTCGACGAGATCGACGCACTGCGGGGCGACAGCCTGATCAGTGTGCTGAGCCAGCTGCGCGACGGCTACACAGCCCGGCCCGCGCCCTTCCCGCATTCGGTCGTACTGTGCGGGCTGCGGGACGTACGTGAGTACAAGGCGGCCTCGGGAGGAGATCCGGACCGGCTGGGGACCTCGAGCCCGTTCAACATCAAGGCCGCCTCCCTGCGCCTCGACGACTTCACCGTCGATGAAGTGGCCGAGCTCTACGAACAGCACACGTCGGCCACCGGACAGAAGTTCACCGCGTCGGCGGTGCAGCGCGCGTTCGAGGCGAGCCAAGGCCAGCCCTGGCTGGTGAACGCGCTGGCCGACGAGACGATACAGGCGATGGGGATCGCGCCGCCGGAGCCGATCACCGACGCGCACATGGACCAGGCCGTCGAGCGACTGATCGTCACCAGGGCCACCCACCTGGACTCCCTGGTGGCTCGTCTCCACGAGCCGCGCATACAGCGCCTCATCGAACCTCTCATCGCGGGCGAGCTGCCCGACCAGGACGCCACGTACCACGAGGACCTGTCGTACGCACGAGATCTCGGCCTGATCTCCCGGGCTCAACCCGTACAGGTGGCCAACCCCATCTACCAGGAAGTGATCCTCCGCGTCCTGGCTGGGAACACCGAATCGATCGTCACCGCCGAACCGCGCAGCTTCGTCACCGCCGAGGGCCGCCTGGATTTCGGCAGGCTTCTGGAGGAGTTCGTGGTCTTCTGGAAGCTGCACGGGGAGATCCTGTCCAGCCGGGAGACCTACCACGAGGCCGCCTGCCAACTGGTCTTCCTGGGTTTCCTGCACCGCGTCGTCAACGGCGGCGGCTGCATCGACCGCGAGTACGGCGTCGGACGCGGCCGTATCGACGTCGTCGTCCGCTGGCCCTGCACCGACGCGAACGGCGAACCCACCTCGCAGTGGGAGGCCGTCGAACTGAAGGTCCACCACCCCGGCCGCCGCGACCCGCTGCCGGAGGGCCTGACCCAGCTGGACGGCTACCTCGACCGCCTGGGCCTGGACACCGGCACCCTCATCATCTTCGATCGCCGGCCGAACGCCCAGCCCCTGCCGGACCGCACCGCCCTCGGCACCGCCCGCACTCCGACGGGACGTCAGGTGACCCTCCTTCGCGCATGAGCGGGGCGCGGCACGCTTCTAACCTTGACCCCATGTCATCGAACGCCGGGCGGCCTGCGGCCGTCGCAGCCGACTACGCGTGGATCGAGGCCGACGAGGACGCCGGTCTGTTCTCGGCGTACTGTCTGACCCTCGTACGCGGAGTCACGCCGCGGGAGTTCATGGATCGGCTCGGTGCGCGGATCATGTTCGACGCCCTGGAGCTGGCCGAGGAGTTCACCGACCTCTCCTTTCAATACTGGGACGCGCCGCACTACGGCGACGTTCAGTTCATCGGCGCCATGACGGTGGCCGGGGACGGCGGGGACTGGACCCTGGCGCTGGAGGTGAACGGCCATCTGGGCGTGACTCCCTCCGTCGTGACACCGGTCTCGGCGGGGACCCGGCTGGTCTCGCACCGCTACAACGGCGGCAACGCCTTCGGCAGCTTCCACTGGATCGAGGACGGCGACATCCGGCTGGACTTCGAGCCCCTGTTCGCCTACCGCCGGGAGGGCAGCACCCCGGACGCCCTCCTCGAGGACATGACGCAGATCGGCTTCGACCTGGACGAGGACCGGGAGGACATCGGTCCGACCACGACGGCCGCCTTCGCGCTGGCCGAGCGGCTCACCGGAGTCCGCGTGACCCCGGCCATGCTCGACGGTGCCGTCTTCTTGTGCGGCACGGCCGCCGCAGGCTGACGGCGTCCCGGATACTCGATGTCACCGGCGGCGGCAGAAGCCGTTGTCACACGGCAGACCGACTTCGCTCTCCGGGACGCTACGCCTGTGCGGCTGCCTGGCGGAGATGGCGACTGACATCGCCGACGAGGCGGATGCGGACGCGGCGCTCCACGAATCGCCACCGGCCGTCGCGGCGCTCGAAGCGATCCTGATATCGGCCGGCGGCGATGGGTTGCAGCGGCAGATCGGACACCGCTTGCAACACGGTGACGTACGATCGCGCCGTCGCGGTGCCGGCCTCTTCGTCGACCTCGATGGCGAGGTTGGTGGTGACGTGCTGGGTCCGCGGCGTGCCGTCGTCGTAGACGATCACTGTGTCCCGGAACAGTTTCTCGATCTCACCGCGGCCGCTCACCGGTGCCGAGCTTCCCACGAAGGTCGCGTCGGCGAGCAGGCCGTCCAGCCCGGCGAAGTCCCCGTCGTCCACGAGTTCGGCGTAGCGCGCGATCAGGTTCTCGATGGCGCGGTGACTCGACGGGGGATCGGCGGGCATGGTCGGCCTCCAAGGCGAGCGGGGCGAGCCTCAGTATCGCCGGTGGTGTCAGGGTCTCCTGCGGCGACCCGTCACCACGGGTGAGGGCCGTCGTCTCCGAAGAACGTCCCGGTCGGGCCGTCCTCGCCCAGCAGCGCCGCCTGGATCGCCGGTGCCGCGCCCTGGGCGGCCGTACGGAAGCCGGTGTGGTCGTTCAGGTCCGTGGCGCAGTATCCGGGGTTGACCGCGTTGACCTTGATCGGGGTGTCCCCCAGTTCCTTCGCGTAGCACACGGTGATCATGTTCACGGCGGCCTTCGAGGAGTTGTACGCGAGCAGGTTGGCCTCCTTGAACGGCGACTCGGGGTCGCTGTTCAGGGTCAGGGAGCCCAGCTCGCTCGACACGTTGACGATCCGGCCGGCGGGTGCACCGCGCAGCAGCGGCAGCATGGCGTTGGTGACCGTGACGACGCCGAAGACGTTGGTGTCGTACGTGCGGCGCAGCAGGTCGACCGAGGTCTCGCTGGGCGCCACGCGGGTCAGCGACACGCCCGCGTTGTTGACCAGGACGTCCAGCCGGCCGTATTCGGCCTGGATCCACTTGGCGGCGGACTCGACGCTCGCCTGGTCGGTCACGTTCAGGTGGACGAACCGCGCCTCGATCCCTTCGTCGCGCAGCGCGCGCTCGGCGGTCCGGCCGCGCTCCTCGTCGCGTGCGCCGACCAGGACGGTGCCGCCGGCACCACGCGCGATCTCGAATCCGATTCCTTTGTTGGCTCCGGTGATCAGAGAGATGTTCATGGCCACGACCTTGCCGCCGGCCGGGAGCCGCCGGGAGAGACCCGAGGAGGCTGGGATCGCCGGTACCACCTTCGTGGCTCGCCACCAGGCCGTGCGTCGGTGATCCTGGAGAGGTGGACAAGCGAGAACTGGCGGTGTTCCTGCGGGACCGGCGCGCGAAGGTGCGGCCGGAGGACGCCGGGCTGCCCGCCGGCGGACGCCGGCGCACTCCCGGCCTGCGCCGTGAGGAGGTCGCCCGTCTCGCCGGCATCTCGGTCGACTACTACATCCGGATGGAGCAGGGGCGGGGCCCGCGCCCGTCCCGGCAGGTGCTCGGTTCGCTGGCGAGGGCGCTGCTGCTGACCGACGACGAGCGGGCGTACCTGTACCACTTGGCGGACGAGCAGCCGCGCCCGCCGGAGGGGCCTCCGCAGGACGTGCCGCAGGGCGTGCTGCGGATGCTCGATCGGCTGGATGACACGCCGGCGTACGTGATGGACGCCAAGTCCGACATTCTCGCCTGGAACGACCTGGCCGCCGCGCTCATCCGCGACTTCGCGGCGCTGCCTCCGCGCGAGCGCAACGTGATCCGGCGCTTCTGCCGCGACGGCGGTGGGCACGACGAGCGGTTCGTCCGTGACTGCATCGCCGACCTGAGGGCGGCGGTCGCGAAGTACCCCGGAGATCCGGGGATCAGGGAACTCGTCGCCGAGGTGAACGCGGTCCCCGCACTCGCCGCGATGTGGGCCGAGCGCGAGGTGCGGGTTCGCCGCAGCTCCGTCAAGCGGATCGACCATCCCGTCGTGGGCCGCGTCGAGACGCAGGTCGACTACCTGGTCGTACCCGACCGTGACCAGCGGGTCGTCCTGTACACCGCCGCTCCGGGCACGCCGTCGTACGAGGCGCTGCGCCTGCTCAAGGTGGTCGGCCCGCGACGGCTGCCGCCCGAGCGCGCGCACGACCTCCCGGAGACCTTCTCGGCGGTGACGCCGCAGGCGACTCACCGTCTCCCTGAGGTCCCGGTATGACCGGGGGTGCCGAACCGGAGTGGCTCCGCTTGACCTTGACACAGTGACAAGGCTTTCACTGTGGCCGAGGAGGTGGTCCCGATGACCATGCCGGAAGAGGACACGAACACGACGCGAGCTCTCCAGGGGTTGGAGAACAGCGGTTCGTCGGTGCGGATGCGGGCGGCGATGGCGGTCGGTACGACCCCGGACCCGAGGTTCGTCGACAAGCTGATCGAACGATGCGCGATCGAGCCCGAATTCTTCGTGCGCGAGATGCTCACGTGGGCGCTCACCCGCCACCCATCGTCGACGACGGTCCCGAAGCTCATCGATGAACTCCGCTCGGAGCGTGCGCAGGCACGAAGCCAGGCGTTGCACACGCTGTCCAAGATCGGGGATCGGCAGGCGTGGCCGGCGATCACCCGGGCGCTGCTGACCGACGCCGACGACGAGGTGGCGCGGAGCGCGTGGCGGGCAGCGGTCGTACTCGTGCCCGAAGGTGAAGAATCAGAGCTGGCCGGAGTGTTGGCGACGCAGCTCGGGCGCGGCGAGCGTGGGACGCAGTTGAGCCTCAGCCGGGCGCTGATAGCGCTCGGTGAAGCGATCATGCCGACCCTGCGCGCCGCGATGACGGATCTGGACCCTCGCGTGCGTCAGCACGCGATCGCCACGGAACGGCTGTTCCGCGACCCGGATGCCGGATTCGAGCTCGCGATCGAGGAGGCGAAGCGCGTCGTGGCCCTCGGCGCGACCGGCCAGGAGGGGTGATGGGCAGTGTTGATCGGTGATGTGGCACGACGGTCCGGCGTCAGCGCCCGCATGCTCAGGCATTACGAGTCGCTCGGCCTGGTGCGGCCCATGGGCCGTACCGAGGCCGGCTATCGCGCGTACTCCAGCGAGGACATCCGGCGAATCTTCCATATCGAGAGTCTGCGGTCTTTGGGACTGTCGCTGCGTGACGTCGGGTCTGCGCTGGACGATCCCGGCTTCAAGCCCTCGGAGCTCATCGACGACCTCATCCGCCAGACGCGAGAACGCATCGCGGCTGAGACGGAGCTGCTCACGCGACTCCGTCGGATCGATGCCGCGGAACCCGCCGGCTGGGAGGACGTCCTCCAGGTCGTCGCGCTCCTCCACGCCTTGGGGTCGGAGAGCGCCGGGAAGCGCCAGCGCGCGGCTCTATCTTCGGTCGAAGAGGTTCCGGTGCCGGTGGAGGCTCTGGTCGAGGCGGCGTTGAGCGAGACGGACCCGAATGTCGCCGGAGCCCTTCGATGGGCCCTGGCGCAATCGGGCGATGACGGCTTGGCGCTGCTGGCGGAGGGCCTCGGCTCACCAGTGGCCGAGGTGCGCGAACGCGCCGTCCAGTCCATCGCCGAGATTCCGGGCGGTGCGGCGACCGCGCTGCTGCACGACGCCCTCACGAACTCCCACATCGTGGTCCGCAGGCGCGCGGCCCTGGCGCTCGGAGCACGTGGAGTGGCCGACGCGGTTCCGACGCTCACCGACATGATCCTCGAAGAGGCGCACGACGCCGATGCGGCCGATGCGCTGGGCGCGCTGGCGAGTGATCCCGCGTTGGCGGATCAGATCGCCACCAGGCTCGTCGGCTGCCTCGCCGACGGCACCATGGAACCCTCCGCACGCCGACGGCTGACGGAGGCGCTCGCGGACATCCCGGGGATCACGACGTCACGCGCCCTCGTGGACCTGTCACATGACGAAGACCGTGCCGTCGCGCTTACCGCGACCTACATCCTCAAGCTGCGCAACGCACGATAAGAGATTGTCGCTACCGCGCTTCCTCTATCCTGCGGATTTCGCGACTGGAGGTGTGCGTTGAGGGTCGGTGACATCGCGGCGATGCCGTTGCCCCTTGGCGGGTACGGCGGTTGCCAGGTCACGATGGTGGAGGAGAAGAGACTCTCCGTGTGCCTCCTGGCCTGGTACTCGGACGGCGTACCAACTCTGGACGACCTGAGCGCGGCAGGGCCATGGTGGCTCGACCACCACGCACACCAAGGCCGTCCCGCCCATATCTCGATCGACTCATCGGCCCCGCAGCCGCCGGGGCTCACCTGGCTGGGCAAGGTGCCCCTGCACCCTGACACCCCGAACGAGACGTCGTCCTACAGCGGCTGGTCGTACCTGGCCCAGCAGGCCGTCCTGCAGAGAAGGTGGGACCAGCGACTGCCTCCTGAGGCGAAGCAGGCGTACAAGGCCGCGGAGAACCACCTTTCACAGCCAGTGGAGATCGACCTCGGCGAAGGACCAACAGAACGACCGACGGGCACGAACCTTCTCGACCTCCGAGACCACGGATCCGTACGCTGGGCGACCCTGGACGCGCTTCCCCAGCTCACCAAGCTCAGCTGGGAGGGGAAGGAACGCGGCCTGCTCGGCTTCCTCGTCGCCAAGCCCGTCGTCTCGGATCTGTACTGGACGGATCCGCCGACCGCGGTCGACCTCACCGAAACGGCCCTCACCGACCTCTCCTTTCACGGCAGCGCACCGAAATCCCTTCATCTGCCGGCCGGACTGATGCACCTCACCCTGCCGAACGCGCCGACCGAGGTCGTCGCCCAAGACGACGGCCGGTGGATCAGACTGACGACGTCCCAGCCCTTCATCCCGGCCGGGCTCACCGGCGTCCGAGACCTTCGCCTCAACGTCCAGGGGGAGGCCACGCTGACCGGCCTCGAAGAGCTCGCCGATCTGGAGAGCCTGCACATCCGATGGTCGGGACCACCCGGGACGCTCACCGACCCCGAGACCCTGGGCGTGTTCGACCATCTTGAGTCGCTTCAGCTGACGGACGCCTACGGCTTGGAGGACGTCGAAGCCCTTCCCGCGCCGGGTGTCCTCCGCCACTTCACGATCAACGGAGTACGGAAGAGCGTCGCGAAGGACCTCCGCGCCCGCTACCGGAAGTCGGCCACGACCCTCTCCCTACACGGCGCCAAGTCCGACACCTGGCTCGCCGTCAACCTGACCAACCCGTTGCGCGACTGGGTGGACGACGACGAACGCGCGGGCGCCGCCGCCTGCAAAGCCTACGGCGACGCCCTCCGCGGCATCGAGCGGGACTCCGGCACCGCCGAGGCGACGCTCCAAAGACTGGTCGAGAGGCTCAACGCGATCGACGAGCGCCACGGCATCATCGACACCCTGCGGCGCGAGCAGGCCGGCGACGCCTTCATGGACCTGGCCGCTCGAGCCGGCATCCCCGACGCCCGCGCCGCCGACTGGTTCGACGACTGGCGCGATTTCTAGCCGTGCTGACCCGTGAGCACGCCCGATGGCAGCCTGTATCCGAATTTGGCGGTCTTCGCCCGGAACGGCCAGGGGCGCGATTCGCGTGATCGCTCACGGCGAACAGACCTGCGGAAATTTATCGGGACTCTTCTTTCTTGAGTGTGAGTGACTCAAGCTTTGGAGGCCTGATGAGCAAGATCGTCACCCTGCCGGTGCTGCCGCTCGACGACGAGGTCGTACTGCCCGCGATGGTCGTACCGCTCGACCTGTCGGAGAGCGACGTGCGGGCGGCGATCGACGCCGCGCGCGCGACCGCCGTCTCCCGAGGCCCTGGCATCCGGTCGGAGGAGAAGCCGCGAGTGCTGCTGGTGCCCCGGCTGAACGGCAAGTACGCGGCCGTGGGCACGCTCGGCGTCGTCGAGCAGATCGGCACGCTGCCCGGCGGCGGACCCGGCGCTGTCGTCCGTGGTGTCGCCCGCGTCCGCATCGGTTCCGGGACGACCGGTCCCGGCGCGGCCCTGTGGGTCGAGGGGACCGAGGTCGAGGACACCGGTCTCGGCACCCGCGCCGAGGAACTGGCCAAGGAGTACAAGGCGCTCGTCGTCGGGGTGCTGGAGAAGCGCGGCGCCTGGCAGGTCGTCGACATGATCCAGCAGATCGAGGACCCGTCGGTGATGGCCGATCGGGCGGGCTACGCCTCGTACCTCAGCGCCGAGCAGAAGGTGCGCATCCTGGAGACCGCCGACGTGACCGAGCGTCTCGAGCTCACGATCGGCTGGACCCGGGAGCACCTCGCGGAGCTGGACGTCGCCGAGACGATCCGTAAGGACGTCGAGGAGGGCGTGGAGAAGCAGCAGAAGGAGTTCCTGCTCCGCCAGCAGCTCGCCGCGATCCGCAAGGAGCTGAACGAGCTCAACGGCGACCCGTCCTCCGAGGAGGAGGACTACCGGGCCCGCGTCGAGGCGGCCGACCTGCCGGAGAAGGTCCGGGAGGCGGCCCTGAAGGAGGTCGACAAGCTCGAGCGGACCTCCGACCAGTCGCCGGAGGGCGGCTGGATCCGTACGTGGCTGGACACGGTCCTGGACATTCCCTGGAATGAGCGGACCGAGGACGCCTACGACATCGCGGGCGCCCGCCAGATCCTCGACGAGGACCACACGGGGCTCGACGACGTCAAGGAGCGGATCGTGGAGTACCTCGCCGTGCGCAAGCGGCGTGAGGACCGCGGACTCGGCGTGATCGGCGGCCGGCGGTCCGGCGCCGTCCTCGCCCTGGTCGGGCCGCCTGGGGTCGGAAAAACGTCGCTCGGAGAAAGTGTCGCGCGGGCGATGGACCGGAAGTTCGTCCGTGTCGCGCTCGGCGGCGTCCGGGACGAGGCCGAGATCCGCGGTCACCGGCGGACGTACGTCGGCGCGCTTCCCGGCCGTATCGTCCGGGCGATCCGCGAGGCGGGCACGATGAACCCGGTCGTGCTGCTCGACGAGATCGACAAGGTCGGCGCGGACTACCGCGGCGACCCGACGGCGGCGCTGCTGGAGGTGCTGGACCCGGCGCAGAACCACACGTTCCGGGACCACTACCTGGAGGTCGAGCTCGACCTGTCGGACGTGGTCTTCCTCGCCACGGCGAACGCGCTGGAGACCATCCCCGAACCGCTGCTGGACCGCATGGAGCTCGTCTCCCTCGACGGCTACACCGAGGACGAGAAAGTCGCCATCGCGCGCGACCACCTGCTGCGGCGTCAGCTCGACAAGGCGGGCCTGACCGCCGACGAGGTGACGATCGGCGACGACGCGCTGCGGCTGCTCGCCGCCGAGTACACGCGGGAGGCGGGCGTGCGGAGCCTGGAGCGGGGGATCGCCCGGGTCCTGCGCAAGGTCGCGGCGAAGGTCGCGCTGGCGGAGAGGACGCTGCCGGTGACGGTCGGCGCCGACGACCTGCGCGACTACCTCGGCCGTCCGCGCTTCACGCCGGAGACGTCGCTGAACGAGTCCGAGCGGCGTACGGCGGTGCCGGGCGTGGCGACCGGGCTGGCGGTCACCGGAGCGGGCGGCGACGTGCTCTACATCGAGGCGTCGCTGGCCGACAAGGAGACCGGCGACACGGGCGTCACCCTGACCGGCCAGCTCGGCGACGTGATGAAGGAGTCGGCGCGGATCGCGCTGTCGTACCTGCGGTCGCGCGGCGCGGAGCTGGAGCTGCCCGTCGGCGACCTGAAGGAACGCGGCGTGCACGTCCACGTCCCGGCCGGGGCCGTTCCCAAGGACGGGCCGAGCGCGGGCATCACGATGACGACGGCGCTCGCCTCGCTGCTGTCCGGGCGGCTGGTCCGCGCGGACGTGGCGATGACCGGTGAGGTGTCCCTGACCGGGCGGGTCCTGCCCATCGGCGGGGTCAAGCAGAAGCTGCTCGCCGCGCACCGGGCGGGGATCACCACGGTGGTCATCCCGAAGCGCAACGAGCCGGATCTGGACGACGTGCCGGCCGAGGTCCTGGAGCAGCTGACCGTCCACCCGGTCAGCGACGTCCGGGACGTCCTGGACCTGGCGCTGGAGCCGGCCACGACCCGCGACGCCGTGGCCGCCTGACCCAGACAGAGAGAACGCGAACGGCGCCCCTCCGGACCTCCGGAGGGGCGCCGTCTCGTCTCGCGGGTCTTCAGCCCTGCGGCTCGCGGACCTCAGTCCCGCGGCTTGTGGGCCTCAGTCCCGCGGGCTGAGGCGGAAGACTCGCAGCTCTCGTCCTGACCGCTCAACGTACCTGCTGTACGTCGGCCATGTCTGGAGCAGCCGTGGCCAGACCTCGGCGCGCTCGGCGCCCTCCAGCAGCCGCGCGGTGACCGGGACCGTACGGCCCCGGTAGCTGACCTCCGCCTCGGGCCGGTTCAGGAGGTTGGTCGTCCACGCGGGGTGGTTCTCACGCCCGAAGTTGCTGCCGACCACCAAGAAGGAGCCGTCCGCTTCGGGCAGGGAGGCCAGCGGCGTCTGGCGGGGCAGGCCGCTGCGGTGCCCGACGGCCGTCAGCAGGAGGGTCGGCACGACGTACTGCCCCATGAGGAAGCGGCCGCCGGTCAGCCGGTGCACGGCACGGTCCAGCGGCGGTACCACCTTCGGCCCGACCTTCGCGAACCACGCGGATCCGGCCATCCGCGCGACCGGCGCGGTGACCATGGCCTTCATCCTGCTTCGTGGCATGACGGGTCCTGCCTTTCTGTCCGAGGCACTCGGAGTGCCGACGGGGGCTTCATGATCTGCCAGACGGCCGGCCCGGGCGGGGGAGAGGTGCCCGGCCGCGGCGAGCCAGCGCAGGGCGTCCGTCAGGCTCTCCTCCACCGGCCGGAGGGTGAGGCCGAGTGCGTCGACGGCCGGGGTGTCGTCGGAGGGCACGAGCGTGACCATGAACTCCGCGGCGTCCCGGGTCAGCGGGTAGTCGAAGGGGCGTACGCGCTTGACGGCGTCGAGAAGCGAGCCGAGCGCGAGCATGAGCCCCGCGGGGACGGCGAGCCGGCGGCAGCGTACGCCGGTGAGCGCGTCGCATCGGTCCGCCAGCCGCGGCCAGGTCAGGTAGTGCCCGCCGAGGGTGTACCGCCGCGGCCCGTGGCCGGGGGCGATCGCGCGGGTCAGCGCCTCCGCGAGGTCGCGGACGTCGACGAGCGACACGCCGCCGCGAGGCATCGGCCAGACCAGGTCGAGGGCACCGGCCAGTCCCTCCATCATCGCGTCCAGGCGCGGCTGCCGGGGTCCGATCACGCCGCCGGGGTAGAAGATCGTGACGGGCGCGCCGTCGTCCTGCAGGCCGCGCACGTAGCGTTCGGCCGCGACCTTCGACCGGCCGTAGTCGGTCCGTGGGCGCGCCAGTGGGTCGTCCGCCCGGATCACCGGCCCCGCGGGCGGCACGAACACCGCGATGGTGGACACGTGGATCACCGGGTCGAGACCCCGGGCGACCGCGCCGCCGACCACGGTCCGCGTGCCGGCGACGTTGACCTCCATGACGTCCGTACGGGCGTCGGTGACTCCGAGTGCGGCGGCGGCGTGCACGACGGCGTCGCACCCGTCGAGGGCGAGGGCGACGGCTTTCTCGTCGAGCATGTCGCCGGGGTACATCTCCACGGTCTCGGCCTCCACGCCGATCGCGCCGAGGACCTTGGCCGCCCGGCCGGGATCGCGCACCAGCGCCCGTACCTGATGGCCGGCCACGAGCAGGGCACGGATGGCGTACGAGCCGACGAATCCCGATCCGCCTGTGACGAGGACGCGCATGACGTCAAACTAGCGCTTGGTGAGAGACTTCGGTCACGGCGACGTTCGGTGAGACGACTCGGATGGCCGATAAATGTGTGAACTACATCACATAGCGGACGCCGATCGGGACGTCCTTCGTCGCGCAAAGGCGGCCACTGGGAGTGATGGCCTGTCCGGCTGGGTGTGACGGTGGGTCCCGCTCGGGTGCCGCGTGTCCTCACTGGTCAGGCCGCTGATATCAGGCCCTGCTCCGGGTGGATCGGTCCACCGGTCCGATATCGGAGATCAGAAAAATTCGATTCGTACCCGTCCTCCACTTCGCCAAACATGCGCCTCGTGATCTCGGGACAACCCACGGTCACCGCTTCGCTAAGTTCGTAACCCATGTCGTCAGAACAAGTTCGCAGGCCGTCCCCTCGCGCCTCCGTCGTCGACATCGGATTCGGTCCACCGCGTCTGGAGGACGGCCGACACCTGTGGCGTGTCGCCCGCGACTCCGGGACCCTCGACCTCAATTCCCCCTACAGCTACGTGCTCTGGTGCCGGGACTTCGCCGCGACCTCGGTCGTGGCCCGAGCCGAGGACGAGATCTGCGGCTTCATCACCGGGTTCTCCCGGCCCGAGGACCCCGGGACGCTGTTCGTCTGGCAGGTCGCGGTGGACGCCGAATGGCGGGGACGCGGGCTGGCACGCCGGATGCTCGACCACCTGACCGACGGCGGGCCGCGGTTCGTCGAGGCGACGGTGACGCCGGGCAACACCGCGTCGGACCGGCTGTTCGCGTCGTTCGCCCGCGCACGCGGTGTCGCGCTGCGGCGGACGCCTCTCTTGAACGCGGACCTGTTCCCCGGCGACCACGACCCCGAGGTGCTGTACCGAATCGGGCCACTCGACAGCTGAATCCACCAGGAGACGGGTGAGAAACCGCATGAACGTGTTCGAGTCCCTAGAGTCAGAGGTCCGAAGCTACTGCCGGGGATGGCCGACGGTCTTCGAGAAAGCCTCCGGCAGCCACTTGTACGACGAGAACGGCCGTGCCTTCCTCGATTTCTTCGCCGGCGCCGGAACCCTCAATTACGGCCACAACAACCCGGTGATCAAAGAACGGCTCATCACCTATCTCGCCGACGACAACCTTGTGCACAGCCTGGACATGCACACGGTCGCCAAACGCGACTTCCTGGAGACGTTCCAGGAGGTGATCCTCGCGCCGCGCGGCCTCGACTACAAGGTCCAGTTTCCCGGGCCGGCGGGCACCAATGCCGTCGAGGCGGCGCTGAAGCTGGCCCGCAAGTACACCGGCCGGGAGACGATCGTCAGCTTCACCAACGCCTTCCACGGCATGTCGCTCGGGGCGCTCGCGGTCACCGGAAACTCGATGAAGCGCAGCGGGGCCGGCATCCCCTTGAACCACGCCGTCCGCATGCCGTTCGACAACTACCTTGACGGACAGACCCCCGACTTCCTTTTCTTCGAGCGTCTGCTGGGCGACAGCGGAAGCGGCCTGGACACGCCCGCGGCCGTCATCGTCGAGACCGTGCAGGGCGAGGGCGGGCTCAACGCGGCCAGTCCGGAATGGCTCCGCGGACTCGCGGACCTGTGCAAGCGGCAGGACATCCTGCTCATCGTCGACGACATTCAGATGGGCTGCGGCCGGACCGGGCCGTTCTTCAGTTTCGAGGACGCCGGCATCGTCCCGGACATCGTGTGCCTGTCGAAGTCGCTCAGCGGGTACGGCCTGCCGTTCGCCGTCACGCTGCTCCGGCCGGAACTCGACGTGTGGGAGCCGGGCGAGCACAACGGCACCTTCCGCGGGCCGGGACCGGCCTTCGTCACCGCCGCCGCGGCGATGGACTTCTGGACCGACGAGGGCATGGAGAAGCAGACCCTCGCCAAGCGCGACCAGATCGAAGGCGCGCTCAAGAGCATGGCGGCGACCCACCCAGAGCGGATCACCGGCACCCGCGGGCGTGGCATGGCCCAGGGGATCGCCTTCGACGAACCGGAGAACGCCTCGGCCGTGTGCCGCGCGGCGTTCGACCGTGGCCTGCTGATGGAGACCTCCGGCCCGGAGGACGAGGTCGCGAAGCTGCTGCCGCCCCTCACCACGACCGCCGCCGAACTCTCCGAAGGCCTGCAGATCCTGGCCGACTCGGTCGACGCGGTCCTCGTCTGAGCCATCCCCTGATCCACCCGCACGCCCACGGAAGGAGCGGTCCAATGATCGTGCGCACGCTCGAGGAGATCACCGGAACCGAACGCGACGTCGAGGCGCCGACCTGGCGCAGCCGTCGGCTCGTCCTGGCGAAGGAGAAGGTCGGATTCTCGCTGCACGAGACCGTCCTGTACGCAGGCACCGAGACCCGGATGTGGTACGCGAACCACATCGAGGCGGTCTACTGCATCGGCGGTGAGGGCGAGCTCGTCAACGAGGAGACCGGTGACAAGTACCGGCTCGAGCCCGGGACCATGTACCTCCTCGACGGGCACGAGCACCACATCGTCCGCGCCCACACGGATCTGCGCACCGTCTGCGTCTTCAACCCTCCGGTGACGGGCAGAGAGGTGCACGACGAGAACGGCGTCTATCCGCTGATCACCGAAGAGACGTGAGCCGTCGTTGAACCGGAACGACGGAGCCGCCCTCTTCCATCCAGACCCTCGGACCACGCCACGATTGGAATGCAAGCGATGACAGAGCACGCCTGCCCCACCCCCGGCCCGAACGACCAGTACCCCACCCGCCGCGCCAGCGAGCCGGCCCTGCTCTACCGCACCGACCCGGTCGTCCACGGGAACGCCGACGGCCCGATCGACCAGGAGACCCTGGTCGCGTACGAGGCCGACGGCTTCCTGACCGTCGACGAACTGCTCGCCCCGGAAGAGGTCGAGCGTTACCGCGCGGAGCTGCGGCGGCTCGCCGACGACGAGGCCGTCCTGCGCGACGACCGGACGGTCACCGAGCGCGAGTCCGACGAGATCCGGTCGATCTTCGAGGTGCACAAGGTCAGCGACGTGTTCGCCGAGCTCGTCACGGACCCCCGCGTGGTCGGCCGCGCCCGGCAGATCCTCGGGTCGGACGTGTACGTGCACCAGAGCCGGGTGAACTACAAGCCGGGTTTCAAAGGCAAGGACTTCTACTGGCACTCGGACTTCGAGACCTGGCACGCCGAGGACGGCATGCCCCGGATGCGCGCCGTCAGCATCTCGATCGCGCTGACGGAGAACTTCGTCCACAACGGCGGCTTGATGATCATGCCGGGCTCGCACCGGACCTTCGTGTCCTGCGTGGGGGAGACGCCCGCGGATCACTACAAGGAGTCGCTGCGCGGCCAGGAGATCGGGACCCCAGACCCCGACAGCCTGTCGATCCTCGCTGACAAGCACGGCATCGAACTGTTCACCGGGCCCGCCGGTTCGGCGACGATGTTCGACTGCAACTGCATGCACGGGTCGAACGGCAACATCACCCCCTTCCCCCGCTCGAACGTCTTCATCGTGTTCAACAGCGTGGAGAACACCTGCGAGGAGCCCTTCGCCGCTCCGTCGCGACGTCCCGAGTTCATCGCCGCCCGCGACTTCACACCGGTCGGCGTGTAGCCGAAAAACCTCCCCGAACCACGGCCGCCGGCGACGCCCGGCGGCCGTGGCAGCCCCCGAACACTGGAGATGCCCCCCCATGACCTCACGACGCGACTTCCTCCGCAACGCCGCGCTGCTCGCGGGCGCCGCCCCCCTCGCGGCCGCCTGCTCCACCACCGACCCGAAAACGGAACGCTCGGGCGGCGGCACCCTGGCCCGTGCCAAGCAGCAGGGCTACATCCAGGTGGGCTTCGCGAACGAGTCGCCCTACGGCTACACCGACACGAGCGGCAAACTGACCGGGGAGGCCCCCGAACTGGCCCGGGTCGTCTTCAAGGAACTCGGCATCAACGATGTCAAGGGCGTCCAGCTCGACTTCGCCGGCCTCATCGGTGGACTGCAGGCCCGCCGCTTCGACGTCATCGCCGCGGGGATGTTCGTCACGCCGGAGCGGTGCGCGCAGGTCGCCTTCGCCGACCCGGACTACATCGCGACGACCGGGTTCATGGTGCCCAAGGGCAACCCCAAGGGGATCCTGAAGTTCGAGGACGCCGCGAAGAAGAACGTCAAGCTCGGCGTGCTCACCGGCGCCGTCGAAGGCGACTACGCCACGAAGCTCGGGGTGAAGAAGGCCAACGTCAAGACGTTCGCCGACCAGCCGAGCGCCTTCGAAGGGCTCAAGGCCGGCCGGATCGACGCGATCGCGCTCACCCGGATCTCCCTCGTCGACACGCTGAAGAAGCACGCGGGCGCGCCGTACGAGGTCACCCCGTCGTTCATCCCGATGATCGGCGGCAAGCCGCAGTACGGCGCCGGCGCGTTCGCGTTCCGCAAGGCGGACAGCGACCTGCTCTCCGCGTTCAACGGCAAGCTCACCGAACTGAAGCAGAACGGCCGGCTGCTGGGCATCATCCAGCCGTTCGGGTTCAGCAAGGCCGAGCTGCCGGGGTCGCACACCGCCGCCGAACTGTGCAAGGGCTGATCCGGTGTCGCAGATCCTGCACGCCTACCCGCTCCTGCTCAGGGGCGCCTGGATCACGATCCAGCTCACCGTGTACAGCGCCGTGGTCGCGCTCGTGCTCGCCATGGCCTTCGGGGTCATCGGTGCCGAGGGCGGCCGGGTGGCCAGGGCGATCGCCCGGGTGTACGTGGAGTTCTTCCGCGGCTCGGCCACACTCGTCCTGATGTTCTGGCTGTTCTTCGCGTTGCCCCTGGTCGGGTTCCGGTTCCAGCCCATGGCCGCGGGCGTGATCGCCCTGTCCCTGAACTACGGCGCGTACGGTGCGGAGGTCGTACGCGGCGCCATCAGGGCGGTGCCCACCGCGCAGTACGAGGCGACGGTCGCGCTGAACATGCCGACGTACCAGCGGGTCCGCCGGGTCATCCTGCCGCAGGCGGTCGCGCTGATGCTGCCGCCGTTCGGCAACCTGCTGATCGAGCTGCTCAAGGCGACGGCCGTGGTGTCGCTGATCTCGATCACGGACCTCACGTTCCGGGCGCAGCAGCTGCGCGCGGCCACCGGCCAGACGGCATGGGCGTTCGCGGCCGTCCTGGTGCTGTACTTCGTGATGGCGCAGATCCTCCAGCTGCTCGTCCGCTACCTGGAGCGGCGCACCGCCCGCATGCTCGGCCGCCGGCCGCCACGGAAGGCCGTGGCGGCGGTTCCGGTCGTGACCGGAACGGGGGCGGTCCGGTGATCTGGGACTGGAACTTCGCCGGGAAGATCCTGCCCGACCTGCTGAAAGGGCTGCGCGTCACCGTCGAGGCCACGCTTCTGGCCTACGTGCTCGCGCTGGTCCTCGGCCTGGTCTGGGCGGTGCTGCGGCGTTCGGGTGGCCCGGTCGTGGGCCAGATCGTCCGGTGGATCGTGGAGTTCGTGCGCAGCACGCCGCTGCTCGTGCAGCTGTTCTTCCTCTTCTACGTGCTGCCGAGCGCCGGAGTGAAGTTCAGCGCGTTCGTCACCGGCGTCATCGGCCTGGGCCTGCACTACTCGACGTACACCTCCGAGGTGTACCGCGCGGGGATCGACGACGTGCCCCAGGGCCAGTGGGAGGCGGCCACCGCGCTGAACCTGCCGCGCCACCGTCTGTGGTTCGCCGTCGTGCTGCCCCAGGCGATCCGCAAGGTCATCCCGACTCTGGGCAACTATGTGATCGCCATGTTCAAGGACTCGCCCCTGCTGCTGGCGATCACGGTGCCGGAGATGCTGGGCGCGGCGTACGCCGTCGGAACCCACTACTTCCGCTACCTGGAGCCGATCACGATCGCGGGGCTGCTCTTCGTGCTCGTCAGCGTCCTGGCATCCATCCTCACCCGACGCCTGGAGAGGCGCTATGGCAACAACTGACTCCACCCCCGAGGCCGCGCTGCCGCAGAACAACGCGCGCGGCATCCGCTTCGAGAAGGTCGTGAAGCGGTTCGGCGACAACGTCGTCCTGCGTGAGCTGAACTTCGCCGTCGAACCCGGCGAGCGGGTCACGCTCATCGGCCCGAGCGGGTCGGGCAAGACGACGATCCTGCGCCTGCTCATGACCCTCGAGCGGGTCGACGACGGCGTCATCTGGCTGGGCGGCGACTCGCTGTCGCACATGGAGCGCGGTGGCAAGCTGGTGCCCGCCGACGAGAAGCACCTGCGCCGGCTCCGCTCGGAGATCGGCATGGTGTTCCAGCAGTTCAACCTGTTCCCGAACATGTCGGTGCTGCGCAACGTGACCGAGGCGCCGACGCACGTTCTCAAGACGCCGAAACGCGAGGCCGCCGATCGGGCCCGTGAGCTGCTGGAGATGGTCGGCCTGGCGGACAAGGCCGAAGCCCATCCGTCGGAGCTGTCGGGCGGGCAGCAGCAGCGCGTCGCCATCGCCCGCGCGCTCGCCATGCAGCCGAAGGTGCTGCTGCTCGACGAGGTGACCTCGGCGCTGGACCCGGAGCTGGTCGGCGAGGTGCTCGACGTCCTGCGGCAGATCGCGGAGACCACGGACATCACGATGCTGTGCGTCACCCACGAGATGCGCTTCGCCCGTGACGTCTCCAACCGGGTGCTCGTGTTCGACAAGGGGCAGATCGTCGAGGAGGGGACCCCCGAGAAGATCTTCACCGATCCGGATCACCCCCGTACGCAGGAGTTCCTGCGCGCGGTCATCGACCAGTAGGAGTCCGCGGCGCCGCCGTGCACCCCGGCACGGCGGACCCGGTCACGTGACGGACGGGTCTTGCGGAGGTTGGTATTACCTCTTAATGTCATGACAACCGCGTCCCGATAATGGAGCGTTCCAACGGCGCTACCAGGCTCTTGAGTAGCACTCGAGGGTCCGGGCGCCGTACCGCTTCGTCGGCTTCGCGAGTGTCCAACGCGACATCGCCCACCGGGAGGACTCTATGAGAATCGGGCTCGCCGGAGCAGGCCGCATCGGTGCCCGGCACGCCGAGACCCTTGGCGCGCTGCCCTCCGTCGAATCCTTCGTGGTGGCCGATCCGGACGCCGATCGGGCACACCGGATCGCCGGGGAGCACGGGGGGCTCGTCGCCGACTCGGTCGACGCGCTCTTCGACGCCGGCCTGGACGGCCTGGTGATCGCCGCCGCGACGGACGCGCACGCCGAGCTGGTGACCCGTGCCGCGCGGGCGGGCCTGCCGACCTTCTGTGAGAAGCCCCTCGCCCCCGACATTAATGGAACGTTCCAAGTCGTTGAGGCGGTTCGTGCCACCGGGACCCCCGTCCACGTCGGCTTCCAGCGACGGTTCGACGTCGGGCACGTCGCGCTCCGGGACTCCATCGCCGCGGGCCGCCTCGGCCGGCTCCACACCGTACGGTCCTGCACGCTCGACCCCGCTCCGCCGCCCGCCGCCTACGTCCGGGTCTCTGGCGGAATCTTCCGCGACTGCGCGGTCCATGACATCGACGCCGTCCGGTTCGTCACCGGGCGGCAGGTCGTCGAGGTGACGGCGTCCGGAGCGAACAAGGGCGAGGACTACTTCGCCGAGAGCGGCGACGTGGACACCTGCGCCGCGCTCCTCACTCTCGACGACGGCACCCTCGCCATCATCTCCGAGACCCGCTACAACGGCGCCGGGTACGACGTCCGCTTCGAAGCGCTGGGGTCCAAGGACAGCCTCGCCGCGGGCTTCGGCGAGCAGACGCCGCTGACCGCGGTCGACGGCGGATCGGCGGCCGGAGCGCTCGGCGCCGTGCCGTGCCAGGGCTTCCTGGAGCGCTTCGGGCCGGCGTACGAGGCCGAGCTCGCGGCCTTCGCCCGGGTCGTCGCGGGCCAGGCCGACAGCCCGTGCCCGCCGGAAGAGGCGCTCGAGGGGTTCTACGTGGCCGAAGCGTGCGACCGGTCCCGCCGGGAACGCCGCACCGTGACGATCGAGGAGGTCCGGCGATGAGGATCGCGGGGGCGCCCATTTCCTGGGGCGTGTGCGAGGTGCCGGGGTGGGGCCACCAGATGGCCCCGGACCGGGTGCTGGCCGAGATGCGCGACACGGGCCTGGCCGCCACCGAGTTCGGCCCGGACGGGTTCCTGCCGGCCGATCCCGCCGAGCGCGAGGCGCTGCTGGCGTCGTACGGGCTGGCGGCGGTCGGCGGGTTCGTGCCCGTGGTCCTGCACGAGCCCGCGTACGACCCGCTGCCGGAGGTCGAGCGGGCGCTGCGCGGGTTCGGCGACGCGCGGATGCTCGTCCTGGCGGCCGCGACCGGCCAGGACGGGTACGACGAGCGCCCCGCGCTGTCCGCCGGGAACTGGACGACGCTGCTGGCCAACCTCGACCGGATCGCCGCGTACGCCGCCGAGGGCGGGCGCCGTACGGTCCTGCACCCCCACGTGGGCACGATCGTCGAACGGCTGGACGAGGTCGACCGGGTCCTGGCCGGCTCGGAGATTCCACTCTGCCTGGACACCGGCCACCTGCTCATCGGCGGCACCGATCCCCTCGAACTGTCGCGGGCGGCGGCGGACCGCATCGCGCACGTGCATCTCAAGGACGTCGACGCGAACGCCGCCGACCGCGTACGCGCGGGGGAGTCGACCTACACCGAGGCCGTACGCGACGGGCTCTACCGTCCGCTCGGCGCGGGCGACGTCGACACGGCCGGGATCGTGGCGGCGCTCGACCGGGCCGGGTACGACGGCTGGTACGTCCTCGAGCAGGACACGATCCTGGGTGCCGAGCCGGCCGCGGGCGGCGGCCCGGTCGACGACGTCCGGCAGAGCGTCGCCTTCCTCAACGGCCTGAAAAGCGTTGCCGACGTGCAACGTTAAGCCGCCGATCTACGGGGAATGATCGCCCGCGTCAGGATGGGCAAGCCTCCCCCCGGCCCATGTCCGAGATCGGTCGCGGGGGTTGTGCGGTGTTCACTGGGTTCGTCGGTTCTGGGTCCGGGCGTTCAGGCCGTAGGAGCTCGCCTCCAGGCCGGACACGCCGGCCGTCTCCCGGGTGCCGTTGGGTGGGCGTCGTCGCGATGGTGGCGCTCGGCGCCGCCGGCTGTTCCGACGACTCCCACCCGCATCGCGGTGCGACCTCCTCCCAGACGGCCCTGAAACCCGTCGCGGTCGAGGTGCAGGAGGCCGTCGCCAAGGTGTGGCCGGAGGCTCCGCAGATCTGGCCCGGGACCGTGCTCAAGGACCGGCGGATCATCCTCGGCGACGGCGGCCGGGCGCGGCTGATCAGCGTGGACGGCGTGTCGGACCTGAGCACGGCGGATCTGTCGAAGAAGAAGATCGTCATCCCGCACAGCGGCTCGTCCTACGTCACCTGGGACGGGCACCCGACCGTCGTCATGAACGTCGCCGACCCGTCGTACCGGTCGGACGCCGAGATGGCGCAGCAGAGCCTGTCCACGACCCTCTTCTCCGCCGCGACGGACGAGCTCTACCACGCCATGGAACAGAAGTGGAAGGTCCTGAAGAAGGGCAGCGAGCAGCGCGGCACGGAGTACCCGCTCGCCGTCACGCCCCGGCTGTACCGCGCCATGCTCTACAACGACCTGGTCGCGGCCTACCGCGATCCCAGGCAGCGGAACCGGTGGCTCGCCGGGGCGGCGTACTGGCGGTCGAAGTGGCAGAAGGAGTTCCCGGACGAGGCCAAGCGGGCCACCGCGCTCGACATCGGCGAGGGGGCGGCGGGCTACTTCGACGCGGTCGCCACGGCGATGGCGTCGGGAGCCGCTCGGGGCGACCGGGCGCAGATCCGCGAGAAGTCCCAGTTCCGGCAGCTGGACCAGGCGCTCGATCCCGGGCAGGTGACCCTCGACGGGGAGAGCACCTCGCTCGGCGGGATCGCCGGCCTGCTCCTGGACGAGACGCGCAAGGGCTGGAAGCCGGAGATCACCCGGACCCGCCAGACGCCCGTCGACCTGCTGCTCGCGGGCGTCACCCCGCAGGCCGAGCCGCCGTCCGACGCGCTTCGCCGGTCCATCCAGGACATCCTCAGCAAGTTGAACACCGACCTGATCCCACGGCTGAACCCGCTGGTCAGCGCCTACCAGGACAAGGCGCGCCCGCTGCTGCTCATCCCGATGGCCGCGTCCGACGGCGACCTGGACGCCGGCGGCTACTACGTCGCCCACGGCGTCCCGTACGCGATCCTGGCCCGGCTCAACGGGACCTTCCGGCTCCCCAGCGGCACGATCCAGGCGAAAGAGGCGTCCGTGCTCGCGGGCCTGGTCGGCGGCCATCCGTACCTGATCGTCCCCATCGGCGGGGCCGGTGACAAGAGCACGGTGGCGTCCAACCGCGTCCAGCTGAGCAGCGGGACCCTGACCGGATCCTCGCAGGTCACGGCCCGCCGGACGGACGGCCGCGAGGAGTACATCGCCCGCTGACCGCCGCGACCCGTGCGGGGGCGGGTACGAGGCCGCGGGCCGGTTCCGGGCGTCGTACGAGGCCGCGGACCGATGCGCGCTGACCGGCGCGGCCGGACGGTCAGCGCGGCGGCGGGGACGAGCGTGAATCGGATGTGCCGGTCGTCCGGGCGCGGATGTGGCCGATGCCGGACCGGGTGGCCAGCACGACCAGCCGGTCTTCCGGGATCAGCAGGTAGCCGTCTTGCAGGTCCCAGTCGAAGCGGGGCCGGCCACGGCGCCCGAGCGCCAGCACCCGGGCTTCTCCGGGGAGGTTCGCCTCGCGCAGCGGCCGTCCGTCGAGCTCGGAGCCCGCGCCGATCGGCATGTCGGCGATCAGCATCACGCTGCGGCCGACCGGGATCGTCCCGATGACCTGACGTTCCATCATGGCCGCGGCGAAGGCCGGGGCGGCGAGGAAGGACACGCTGCGCGACACCGGGATCTTGAAGTTGCGGTGGACGCGACCCGCCAGGTCGTCGTCGAACAGCCGGAGCACCACCCGCACGTTGTCGCGCAGCGCCCGGGAGCTCAGCCCGGCCTCGAGGTTGGTGATGTCGTCGCTCGTGACGGTGACGACGGAACGGCAGGTGCCGACCCACGCCGTCCGCAGAGTCTCCTCCCGGGTGGCGTCGCCGAAGATGATCGGCAGCCCCAGGCGGCGGGCGAGCGGCACCCCGACGGCGTCCTCGTTCCGCTCGACGCAGACCACCTGGACGCCGAGGTCGTGGAGCTGTGAGACCACCCGGAGGCCGACCTCGCCGAGGCCGACCACCACGACGTGCCCGGTGATCGGATCGCGCAGCCGTTCGAGCGGCCCGGCGAGCCGGGCCCGGACCAGCGCGTCGACGACCGCGGCGGTGATCGCGGGCACCAGCGCGAGGCTGGCGAGCGTGACGATCACCTGGGTCACCTTGGCGGGCGCGCTGAGCGTCGGATCGGGGTTGGCCGCTCCGGCGATGTCGAGCAGGACGAGGTACAGCGAGTAGGTGAAGCCGTGACCGTCTCCGAGGCTGAGCACGGCACTGCCCACGATGATCAGCGCGAGGAGCGCCACGACCACCTGGAGGAGCCGGCGGTTGAGGATCAACCGCACGGTCCGGGCGTACGTCGTCTCCCGCCGGTAGTCGACGGGAGGGCCGGCGAGGGACGTCCGCGACGTGCCGTCGGCGACCGCGAGCACCAGGTTGGCCCGGTCCTGGTCCACCGGCAGCAGGCGGGGGAGCCCGTCCGGGCGGCGGGTGTCGGCGAGCCCGCAGATGAGGTTGCGGACGCGGTCGCTGCGGTGGGCGACGTAGAGGGTGCGGCCCGCCACGCGGACGTGGCTGGGCGGCAGGTCGCCGAGGGCGGCGGCCACGAACGATGGCGCGGCGACCGCGCCATCGGACAGCACGGCGCAGTCGTTGAACAGCGTGCGGATGCGGTTGCCCAGCCCGGTGTTCGACATCCGGATGACCAGCCGGATGTCTGGATTGAGCTCCTGGACGCGCAGCGCGGCGTGGATGTTGCCGACCTCGCTGTTGCTGACGAGGGCGACGGCGCGCGCCGACTCGACGTGCACGGCCCGGAACGTCTCGTCGTCCAGCTCCGCCGCCTCGTGCACCCGCACGCGCGGCAGCCCTGTGATCTTGGGGCCGTGGTTGCGTCTCTTGGACGGCACGATGACGGTGACGTCCTGGAGATAACGCGTCGACAGTTCGTCGGCGAGCCGGTAGGCGAGCGGTGTGTCACCGCAGATGATGAGGCGGCCGCGGAGGGGGCTCCGAAGGCGGGGGACGACGGTCGGCACGCGGTGATCGTAACGTTCCAGGCTCTGACGCCGTGTGTCCGGGCGCACGCAGTGCGGATTCGGGGCGGCGGGGTTGCCCGTCCGGGGTTCGTTCTCTAATGTCCCAAGCAAGCGCTTGTGACGATGATGGGAGCGGTGCGTGCGGCGAGGCATCTGTCTGCTCGAAGAGGTCGAGTTCCACCCGATGAACTCGCGGAAGCCGCTGGAATACCTCAAGTGGCTCACCGCCTACAAGAAGGAGGACGAGGCGCTCGAGCCCGGGCGGCACGTGCTCACCAAGGGCGAGTCGATCCGCTCCCACGACATCGACCTGGTCGGCGCCTTCTACGCGGTCGGCATCACCGGGCACCCGCAGTTCAAGGTCGTCACCCTGTGGGACTGCCACGGCGGCTGGGACGGCGGCTGGCGGCAGATGCTGGAGATCTACACCGGCGTCAAGGAGAACCTCTTCCTGTCCACCATCGACGACCTGCGCTTCACCGCGTTCTCCCGGCCGCTGGGCGCCGTGCCCGGCAGCCCCGCGCTCGCCGACGCGACGGGAGCGGAGTTCTTCGTCCTGGAGAGCGCCCGCGTCCGACCCGGCGCGGCCCTCGACTACCTGGCGGCGGTCCGGGAGGAGCGCGTCCCCCTGCTCGCCGACCACGGCCACCGCCCCGTCGGCCTGTACGAGGTGCTGCTCTGCGACACGGAGGTCGTCACCGTCTGGGCGACCGACCTCGACTCCCACCTCGCGGTGCAGCGCTCGTACGACGCCGCGCTCGGGCTGGACGACGAGATCGACGCCGACGAACGCCTCCTCGCCTGGCGCAAGCGCGCCCGCGAGTTCCTCGACGGCACCTGGCGCGAGACGCTCCTGTCCCCGTACCCCGGCTCCCGCCTCGCGCCCGTCTAGGGGGCGTCCGGTGGACCGACCGAGGCGCGATACGGATCCAGGGTGGCGTTCAGCCACGAAAGCCCCTCCTCGTTGTCGAGCCGTACGGATGCCAGCCCCGATCCGCCGAACGCCTTCTCGTCGCAACGGTCGCCGAAGAACAGGGCGGATCGTTCCGGGAGGTCTCTGCGGGTGGTCCAGATGATGCCGTGTGCGTCCGGCGCGACGGTCCGCAGCCAGCCCGCCCAGTTCCGGGTTCGCCGGAAGGCGCGGTGCTCGCAGTGGATGAGCCATTCGTCCTGGCAGACGGCTGCCAGCGCGCGCGTGCTGGTCAACGTGATCATCCGGAGCTCCTTTGTGACCACGAGGGCGGACAGGTCGCGGTCCCGGACCGCCGCGAACGGCAGGATGCGATGCTCCCGGCGTTCGAAGGGCACGCTCCGCAGGAGGACCTCTGTGATGGCGGTCGACTGCTGGAAGGCCGCGTACATCGTCGGATAGGGATCGTCCTCGGATCCGTCGAAGCGGCCGTGGGCGAACCTCGCGTCGTACGGCTTGAACTCCAGAGGTGACCTCTTCCTGCGGTGGACCCTCCAGAGCACCGTCCGCGGCGGCAGGAGTTCGGCGTGCGGGGGGCCGACGTAGAAGTCGGGAAGTCCCTCGTCCGGCATCTCAGTCATCCTCCATGACGGCCTGCGCGGCGGCGATCAGGTCGTCGTCGTCGACGTCCCCTATCAGCAGCGCGGGCCGCCCGTCGAGCCACGCGTTGTCGCGGAGCCACCAGTCGGCGACGCCCCAGGGATCGGCGTCGGCGCTCAGGAGCCGGTTGACGGTCAGTACGACGTCGTGCGGCGCCCACCGAGAGGAGAACTGGAACGCCGGTAGGACCGTGCCGCGCAGCGGGTCCGGAAGCCGGATGAGCCCGGGAACCTCGGGGTCGCCTCCTTCGGACCGGAGCTCCTCCGGGGTGTGTCCGGGCTCGGCCAGCAGGGCGGTCCTGGCGTCCGCCGCGGATCTGACCGCCGGATGGAGCGCCGCGCGGAGCCGTTCGAACGCGGTATCCCAGTCCAGGGTCGTCGTGCCCGCCGCCCGGTCGCCGTGTGTCCGGATCGCCTGCCGTACCGGGTGTTCGACCGGCAGCCATTGGATGAGACGGTCGATCAGGTCGCGCCGGAGTACCCGTACGTCGAACGCCGAAGGGGCCTCGGCCATCCGATCGGCCAGATCCCGGAGTTCGGCCGCGCGAGTGACACCCACGATCCGGCAGACGTCCGCCCAGTACTCACTGAGCGCGAGGATGATGAGGTCGGATTGCATGTCACAGCCCTTGATGGGTGAAGGCCGCCCAGGCCGACGGGTCGTCGAGCCTCAGCTCCTGGTCGGCGAGGTCTTCGCGCAGCCACGTGGGCATCTCCGCCGGAAACTCGCGTCCGGGGTCGAGCATCCAGCACTGGGCGGCGCGCAGGGCATCGGCGGGGCGCGGGTGGAGGCGCCGCAGATAGAGGTGGAACATGAACGTCAGGGCGGCCGTCCGCAGGTCACCGACCTTCCACCGGGTGGCGATCACCGTGGCGGTGCCCGCGCTCAGGAAGGCCGTGGCGAGGGTGAGAGCCTCGTCATGGTCCTGCTCGGTCGCGTCGCTCTCGCACGCGGAGAGCACGACCAGCGCGCCCGGGGCGTCCGGCGGCCGGCCGCGGCCTGCCGCAGCACGTCGGCGACGGACAGTTCTTCGTAGGGGACCTCTCCCCGGGCCCCGGCGGTGCGCAGCCGAGGAGAGGCCAGTTGCAGGAACGAGGTCGTCGGGGTCGTGCCGGTGCGCGAGTGCACGGCCAGGTGCACCAGCGACGCGCCGAGCCGGTCCCTGGACGGCAGGTGGGCCAGGACCTCCTCCGGAAGCCCGTCTCCGGCGCTGTCCGGCTGCGCCGGGCCGTAGACGCACGCGAGCGGGTAGAACGCCTCGCGCAGGGCGGTGATCTCCTTGTCGGCCCAGAACAGGTCGAGCGTCGGGTCGGCCACCAGGACGGGATCCGCCGTCGGCGGGCGCGGCGTACGGCGGCAGATCTCGATCAGTTCGCGGCCCGAGGCGATGTAGGACAGCGTCGCGAACTCGCAGGCGTATCGCGGCCGTTGGGCGTCCGTGGGCGGCCGCGTACCGGAGGGCGTCCAGGAGTCGGCCGCGTGCCAGGGGATGGTGCCGAGCGTGCCGAGAGGCACGATCGCCAGGCGCGGATCGTGACCCGGACACGCGGAGTGGGACAGCAGGGCACCCATGACGGCCGACCAGGCCCACCGGCACTGGCCGGGCAGGTCGTCCGGAGGCCACGCGCCGGTCTCCGGCGGGACCGGCACGTCCGTGACGACGCCGTCCCGGAGAACGAGGATCCGGTCGACGGCGCGGTCGGCCCCGGGCACGAGGTACACGAGGGCGTCCAGGCCGGCCCGCCGGACGGCGTCCCCGATCGCCGCCGGCTCGGGATCCGGCAGCAACCGGCGGCCTTCCCCTGCCAGCGCGGTGAGCACGCGGTACCGGAGGTCGCTCGGGATCGGGGCGTCCGCCATGCTGGACAACAGCTGATCGACCAGGCCGCGCCGGTGGTCGTCCTCCTCCGCCGGGAAGGTCCAGGCGACGTTCTGCGTGCCGCCGGTGCGCCGCCACTCCATGGCCAGGTCGTGCTCGCCGAGCGAGTCGAGCGTGTCGGGGACGTCGGCCGCCGCGGTGGCGACGCCGAGGACGAGGCCGCGACCGCGTTCGAGGGCCGCCACCGCGTCCGGCAGGTCACCGTCGTCGAGGCACCAGCGCGCCACCCGATGGGCGAAGTCCGCCGCCTGACGCGCCGCCGTGAGACCGTGCTCCGGCCCTGTCTGCAGGATGACGTCCTCCTCGAAGGCGCGCAGCGCCCGTAGTCCCGCGTCGATCGCTCCGCGGCGATCACCGTCCGCGTCACGCGCGCGCAGCGCCTCGGCGAGCCGGGAGAGCACCCGCCCGGAGTAGGCGTGGCGGGATTCGTCGCCGATCGCCGTGTTCGCGGCGGTGAGGTGCCGTATCGCCGTCTCCAGGTCGGCCGGCTCGCCGTACATCTGATAGAGGTCGAGATGAACACCGCCCACCCCGTACCCGATCCGCGCGTCCTCGACGGCGGTGACCTCCTTCGCGGCCTCGGCGGCGGCCGCAAGCCTGGCCCTGCCCTGGGCGAGGAGCTGTGGGTCGTCATCGCTGATCATGGCGCTCAGCAGAAGGCCAAGGCCTCCGAGGAGGGTCATCATCGGCCGGACGGAAGCCATCGTCTCGATTCCGGACGTCTCGACCATGTCGGCCGCCTCGGCCAGCATCTCGGCGGCCGCGCGGACCTCCTCGACGTCGAACCTGTCGCCGCTGATCGCGCGCGTCAGCCGCGCGACGCACAGCCCGTTCAGTAGGTACGGTCTGAGCAGGTGACGTTCGGGCAGTCCGTCCAACACCGCGGTCAGTTCGTCGATGATCTGATCCAGCTCTCGAGGTTCGGTGTCCCCCTGGAGCAGCCGCATGACGGTACTCAGCCCCCGGAGGCCCAGGAGGTCCGCGTTGACCGGGTCCCCGCCTGGCCGGATCCTGTCGCGGACCAGTCGCAGGTAGAACGCGGACGCCTCGGCGTTCTCCAGGCCGCCCCGGCTCAGCCAGTCCTCGCCCAGCGACGCGCCGAGCATGCTGAGCGCGACCGGCCACAGCTGATGGTCTTGGTCGAGCCGCCCGGCAGCCCGCGCCAGCTCCTTGACGGCTCTGTCGTAGTCGTCGGACCGGCCCTGGAAGACGGCGTTCATGAGACCGGCCATCCCCGCCCCGAGATGGTCGGTGGAGGCCAGGTCCGGATCACCGGCGTCCTTGTCCACCATCTGTTCGTAGAGTTCCCGGGCGCCTTCGAGCAGGGCGTGGTTTCCCGAGACCATCCCGTTCAGCGCGGACGTCTCGGCATGACGGCGTAGCGTCTCGTTCCAGAGCGGGTGCCCCCGGAAGGCACGTATCTCGTTCCACGCCCTGCCCAGGAGCTCGCCCTCGAGCGTGATGCCGTCCGCGTCGTACCGGTGGAGCTCGCGAACGCGTGCCAGCTCCGCGGCGAACTCGGTCAGGAGCAGCGGCCTGAGCGGGTGCCCTTCCCCGAGCGACCCGATCGCCTCTTCGATCTCGGCGGCCAGCGCCGCGGCGGGCTCGCCCGCGGTCAGCCGCTGGGTGCAGCGGATCCACTCGATGATGGCCGCGAGTTCGGCGTGGCCGGGAGATGAAGGCGGCATGGCGGCGAGCGCACGTTCGATCAGGTCGGCCATCGAGGGAAGGTCGACGGTGCCGGGACGCTCCTGGAGCGTTTCGGTGAACATGCCGAGCACGTCGAGCAGCGCCAAGGGGCCGCCGCTCAGCTCGTCGGGCAGCGTCTCCTCCATCTCGTGGAGGCTCCGCAGGTGGGACCGGGCACGGGCGAGGTCGGCAGCGGCGTCGTCGGAGGGAAGGTCGGCGAACGCCGGCAGGTCGCGGGTCATCTCCGCGCCGGATCGGGTCGCCGGCGCGCTCACCCGGTAGATCCCCAGCATGCTCAGCATGCCGAGAGCCGCGTGCGCGACCGCGAGCGTCCGCTCGTCCACGCCCACGGCCTGGGTCACCTCGGTCAGCACCGTGATGGCGAAATCGCGGTCGGCGTCCGAGCCGCCGACCGTCAGGTAGCGGACGCAGAGCAGTCCGCCGAGGTCGGCGGTGACGGACGCCCACCTCGGGTCGTCGGGGGACAGGACGGCGCGAGCCTCCATCAGGGCCTCGGCGCCACGGCGCAGCGCGTCGGCGTCGCCCGCCTCCCGGAACCGGCGCTTGCACTCCGTGGCCACCGCGATGAGTTCGTCGGGATCGGCCGTGGCGCCGTCGGCGTCACTGGAACGTCTCTCAGGTTCGGTCATCGTCGCCCGCCTTGCCGGGGATCGAGACGTCGGCGGTCAGTGTCGAGGCGAGCCGGATCCGGTCTCCGTCGTGCAGCGGGGCCGGCACGTCCTTCCTGACCGCGACGTCGTTGCGGTAGGTGTGGTTGGTCGACTCGTGGTCGCGTATCCACGCGTGGCCGTTCGCCCGTACGCCGACGGTCGCGTGCTTGCGGGAGATGTTGAGGTGGCCGGCCAGCTTCTCGGCGTACGGCGACCACAGCGGGTCCCGGCCCAGCCCGACCTGCCGGCGCCCACCTCGACGGCCCAGCCGTCCTCGAACCTCAGGATCAGCGCCGGCGCCGATCCCGGCTCGAGAGAGGCGTCCTCGGCGCTCCGAGCGCCGGGCACCGGCCCGCTCTCGGCGACGGACGGCCCCGGTGCCCGAGCCGGGCCGGCGGCCGTCTCCACGGTCGGGTCGGACGGCGGGGGTTCGTCGGCGATCGGTGCGAACTCGGGCGACATGCACTGGGTGCATCGAGGCGCGCCGTCGTCGTTGACGTGCCCGTACGGGACGCAGCGCTTGCTCATCGCAGCTCCAGCCGTGCTCCGGCGGGGTCCGCGCGGAACGCGCTGACGGTGAGCGTGCTCCCGGCCCGCAGTTCTGGGAGGTCGAACAGCGCCGCGGCGAGGGGATGGACGAAGATGCTGACGATGGCGTTCTGGATGCCGCGTCCGCCGTTGGCCCGGTCCTCGGTGCAGCGCTCGCGGAGGTCCGCCCGGATCTCCTCGGGCACGCGGAGATCCACGCCGTGCTCGCGGGCCACTCTGTCGAGGACGCTCCGCAGCTTCAGCTCGAAGATCCGCGCGGCGGTGGGCGGGTCGATGAAGCCGAAGACGACGATGTTGTCGCCGAACCGGTTGAGCAGTTCAGGTCGGCCGATCTCCCGTACGAAGTGATCGCGGATGCCGTCCCTGACGGTCTCTTCCACGGTCTCGGGAGGATCGTCGGGGAAGACGGCGGGGATCCTTCGTTCCCCCTGACGGTCCTCCGGGTCCGGTCTCAGCATCCCGAGGTTCGAGGTGAAGATCAGGACCGTCTCGGTGAAGTAGGTGGTCTCGCCACGTCCGTCGGTGAGCCTCCCGTCCTCGAGGATCTGCAGGAACTTGTCGAGGATCTTCGGATGGGCCTTCTCCAGTTCGTCGAACAGCACCACCTGGAACGGGTTGGCGCGAACGGCGCCGGTCAGCTCGCCGCCGGCGTCGTGGCCGACGAATCCCGGAGGGGCCCCGATGAGCCGGTCGGCCGAGTGCTCGGCGGAGAACTCGCTCATGTCGAACCGGAGGGGCTGGGAGTTCTCCCCGAAGAGCGCCGCGGACACGGCCTTCGCGAGTTCGGTCTTCCCCGTCCCGGTGGGCCCGGCGAGCAGGAGCACGCCGCGGGGGCCGGACGCGGAGGAGGTGGCCTGGGAGCCCGACAGGCCCAGCGCGGCCGTCTTGAGGATGTCCAGGGTCTTGCTCACCGCCTTGGACTGGCCGAGGACACGTGCCGGGATCAGCGTCTGGGCCTTCCTGACCTGCTCGTGAATGTGACCTTTGCGCCACGGGTTGTCCCTGATCCCGAGCCGGTACACCTGGACCGCGTCGGGGAGGTCGGCGAACGCGATGTCCTGGTCCTCGGCCAGCCGCCGCACCTCGAGCATCGCCTGGAGGGTCATCCCGTCGGCCGCCTCGGCGAACCGGTCGGCCATCGTCGCCGTCGCCTCCTCGTCCGGTGCCCCGTCCACGGGGAAGAAGGAGGTCGTCAGGTGCGCGACGGTCTTACGCTCGCCGAGGTCGGGGAGGGGGATCGGGATGGTGCGCACCTTCTCGCTGCCCGACGTCAGCCACCTCGGCAGGTCGCCGTCGCTCTCACTCACCCAGATCACCGGATTGAACAGCCCGGGCCGCGATCCCGACGGCCCGCTGCCGGGCCCCG
The DNA here is from genome assembly GCF_054775715.1 of Actinoallomurus acanthiterrae. Classification (NCBI taxonomy): domain Bacteria; kingdom Bacillati; phylum Actinomycetota; class Actinomycetes; order Streptosporangiales; family Thermomonosporaceae; genus Actinoallomurus; species Actinoallomurus acanthiterrae. The sequence continues at coordinate 3,799,850 of NZ_BAAHCO010000001.1, forward strand.
CGATCCGCGCCTGCTTGGCGCAGAAGCGGAAGAAGTCGCGCTCGGACTCGGCGAGCTGGGCGGGGTTCTGCACCAGCCGCGCCGCGTCCTCGACGACGAACGCGGCGCGCCCGGCGCTCGGAAGGGTCAGGTTCGCGATCGCGGTCGCCAGCCGCCCCAGCCGGACGTCCCGCTCACCGTCGTCCTTGGCGATCGGCGTGAACGGCGCTCGCTCGGCGGAGCCGAGGATCTTGTCGGCTGCGGCCTCCGCCTCACGGTCGTGCGGAGGATGGACGGTGTAGCCCTGCACCGGGTCGTAGACGACGAGACACGCGTAACCGTCCGGCTTCAGCGCCTCCCACAGCGTCTCGACCAAGGTGGCGAGCAGCGGCTCCGGCTTCGCCTCCGAGGTGAGGGCCGAGCGGTGGATCAGAAAACGGTCCCGTACGTTGCCGGTCAGGACGTAGTGGGAGTGCACCGCCAGCGTGCCGGACAGCTCGCGGGCGAACGAGGGCCAGGCGGCCGGATCGTCGGGGGCGGTCATGGCAGCGGCCTCTGTCTCTCGGCGGGCGGGGTGTTCTGAGTCTTCGGACGCCGCCGGCCGCCGTTCCCCGTGGAGTCCGGTGTGGCGGACGGTTCGGCGGGCTCGTCGACCGGGATCAACGCCAGGTCCGCGCCGCCGTCGGCGATGAGCCGCTCCAGGTCCATGCAGCGCTCCCTCCAGTCGGTGACGTGCCACCGCTGCAGCGAGGGATCGGCCTCTCGCGCGGGGTCCGCGGATTCGAGGTTCGCGGTGCAGGCGAGGTCGTCGTCGACGGACAGCCGCACCCAGTGATCGGTCCAGTCGGGGTGCCGGGCGCGGATCGCCCCGTCCCGCGCCGGGACCGTCGCGTCCACCTCGAACTCCATCGCGGTCAGCGCCGTACGGACCAGGTCGAGCAGGTAGCGGCGCTGTGCGTGCCGCTGCGCGGCCTCCCGGGCCTTCCGCAGCCGGGGCTCCGGGAGATCGTCGAGGGCCCGTCTGCGCGCCACGACCTGACGCAGCGCCGTGCACACCTCGGCCGTCTCGCCGTCGGGCGTGTCGGGGCCGAATCCGCCCTCGATGGACAGGAGCAACTCCTGCGCCCGCTGCGCGTCCAGCACGCCGCGGTTGGCGCTGCGGACCTGTTCCTCCACTTCGAGCACCCACGTGCTCGCCATCCCCGGAGCGCAGGATCGGGACTCGGCCACCGCGTTGAGGATCCGCTCGCGCTCGCGGCGGGTCGCCTCCGGGCGGAGCCGGGCGAGAGCCGCGACAAGCCGCTCCTCGTGGCCCGGACGCTCGGAGGGCACGCCTTCGCGCACCGTCTCCGTTCTGGCGGACGACTCCTCCGCGCCGTTCCGGGCCGCCGCCTCCAGGTCGGCGACGGCCGTCACCACCTTGGGCGGGTGCAGTTCGCGGATCCGCCGCATCGCGTCGTCCTGCCGTTCCCGGTGGACCTGCGCGGTGAGCCGCTCGATCTGGGCGTCGGTCCGCTCGCACCACGCGATGAGCCGGTCCAGGCTCGCCCCGGTGAGATCGGCTGGCGGGGGGACGGGCAGGTCCGGCCGGTCCGGCGGGACCATCTCCCGCAGTGTCTCGAGGCGCGCGTTGCGCCGTACGACCTCCGTGGCCATGCGCTGCCAGAGGCCGGCGGCCTCGCTTTCCTCGACCAGCCGCTCGCGGTCCTCGTCCAGCCGTGCCTTGAGCTCGATCACCCCGTTGACCGCCGCGTCGGCGGCGGTGGCGGCGGCGTTGGCCAGCAGGACCGCGCCGACCGCCGCGCCGAGCACGCTCGCGGCGGTGACGGCGGCGGACAGGGCATGAGTGCCGAGAGCCGCCGCGGCGTGCCCGCCCAGCGCGGCGTGGCCGCCCAGTGCCGCGTGCCCGCCGAGGGTGGTGGCTCCCTGGCCGACCGTCCCGGTGGAGGTGACGGCGAGGTGGTTGATCGCGAAGTACCCGCCCTTGGCCGAGCTCATCTCGTCCGCCCTTCGACGGCGGATTCCGGCCGGGACGCGGCCCGCCAGCGGGCGGCCCGCGTGCGCAGCCGCCACAGGTGGGCGCCCGTCGCGGCGACGGGGAGGACCGGTGGCGCGAACGCCATGCCCGCCGCCAGCGCGGTCAGCGCTCCCGAGATGCCGGCCAGGGCGATCCAGCGGTTCCCGCGCAGCGGATGCGCCAGGAAGGAACCGACCGCGACCAGGTCGTAGGCGAGCGAGTGCTCCGGGTGGTACTCGACGCCGATCCACGCCGCCAGCGGCACCTCGGTCGCGGCGATCACCAGCACGGCGAGGGCGGAGGCCACCCAGCCCGCGGCGATGGCGGCGGGCGAGACGTTCAGGTAGTCGGCGATCGTCATGGCGACGATCGCGACGATCGCCGTGACCAGCACGGCCAGCGCGGCCCACGCGAGCGCCGTCGGACGCTGGTTGCGGTCGAACCACTCCGCCCACGCGTTGATCCGGCGCTCGGCCGCGTACTCCCGCCACCGGCCCAGGAGTTCGTCGGCGTCTCTGAGGGCGGCTGCCTTGAGCAGGAGAGCGGCCAGCATTCCGACGTCGCCGCCCGATGAGGGCAACTCGTCGAACCACGGCACCGGGGCCTGCCGCCCCGCGAGCTCACGAGCGGCCGCGTGCGCCTGGGCGCGCAGGTCGTCGTGGTATCCGCGGCCGGCGCAGGCCAGGACGAGGAGTTCGGCCCGTACGGTCTCCGAGGCGAGGGCGGCGAAGGCCCGGGCGGCGCCGCGGTCGCTCCCCAGCCGGGTCTCGAGGGCCCGCCAGCGCGCCTCATGCGCCCGCCACCGGTCATCGGTCTCGCCGAGCCCGGAGCCGCCGGGGGCGGCGTCCAGCTCGTGCAACAGTCGATGGTGCCAAAGGTCCTCGACGACGTTGCGGGCGATCCCCGGATCGCTGCCGGCGGCCTGCGCGGCCAGCTGCCTGAGACCCGCGGTGGCGACCCATACGCCCCTGTAGTACGGCTTGCCGAACGGGTTCAACCAGCGGATCAGTCGTAGGTGGCGAACGTCGCGCGGGGCGGTGCCGTCGCGGACGTCGGCCAACGTGGCCGCGCGGCCCGGCGGGTGGGCTTCGAGCTCCGGAAACTGCCTGAGCCAGTCGCCGAGCGTGTCGACGTTCGCCCGGGCCCAGGACACCCCCGCCTCCCAGTTACGCGAGAGCGAGGCGGCCAGGGACGCCGGATCGGCGTGGTCGACGCCGCCGAAGCCGATCGTCCGCACCGGAGTGCGAAGCGGCTCGGGTTCGCCAGGTAGCACGGGCGGAACGCCGTCCAGCCACGCGCGCACCTGCTCGGCGCCCCAGCGGTCGTCGGGATTGCGGATCAGCAGGCCGCCGCAAAGCAGGCGGATGCCCGCGTCGGAGATCTCGCTCAGGTCGATCGGCTGCGTCCGCACGTGCCAGCGGGCCCGTGCGGCGTCCACGCGCAGCAGCCGTGTGCCCAGGAACAGCTCGGCGATCACCATGCCGAGTGACCACCAGTCGCCGTCCGGAGAGATCGCCTCAGGTGCCTCCGGAGCGAGGTAGTGCGGCCGGCCGCCGAAGACGCTGGTGAACAGGGCCTCGTCGCCGTCGCCGCGGCGGCTGATCCCGAAGTCGGTGATCGCCGTGTCCAGCGGGTCGAGCCGGCGTACGAGGATGTTCTGCGGGCTGACGTCACGATGCCGGATACCGAGTTCGTGGACCTCCTTCAGCGCCTCGGTGAGCTGCCGCACCACCTCCGTGATCCGGTCGATGGTGAGAGGGCCGTCGCGCTGGAGCAGTTCGCCGAGGTTGCCGCCCTCGACGAACTCGGACAGCTCGTAGGCCGTGCCGTCGTCCAGGACGCCGGTCTCGAAGGGGACGACGATGTGGTGTCCGGTCGCGCGGCGCAGCGCGCTCCACACCTTCTCGATGGACTTCGGCGTGCCCTGGTAGATCTTGAGGAAGTATTGCCGGTCGTCGTCGCCGCGGACGACGTAACCGACGGCCTGACCTCCCGCGCCGCGCGGCTCGACCACGGAGAACCGCTCGTCCAGCGGGCTGGGCAGGCCGTCGGGCGAGGACTGCCGGGCGCCGGCGGGCTCTTCGCGGATCGTCTTCGGCGGATCCAGCCAGGTCTTCTCGACCGCGGGCTGATCGGACAATTCGGCACCACCTTCATCGGTACGGGGTCGCGTGATGCTGCCGCACCGATCGTGGGCGAAGAACCGGTCTAAGAGCACGCCCGTGATTTTTCTCGCGGGTTAAAAGTCGTGAGTAGTGCGAGATGCGAAGTTCGGGCATTCGTCCGCTTACGATCGAGTCCCCCAGCCCCTCAAGATCCCCTTTCGTCACCGGATTCCTTGCGGCACCTGCCGGATGGTCGCGCCGCACGACCGGATTCCGGAATCGCATCCCAGACCGGCCGTGGAACGGCCTTCGGAAACAGAGGTGAGGATGGCGAAGAGCGAATCCATTCGCCCGGTCACGACCGTCGCCCGGGTGACCCGGCGTGACCTGCGGGCGGCGGCGGCCCAGGGCGCCGAGGACGGGCGGCGTGGCCTGCCCGTCCCGCCGGCCAGGCTGGACGAGCTCACCAAGCCACCGATGACCGGCTACCTCGGGGCCGTACGCGCCGCCGCCGACCAGGCGTCGTACGAGCTGCAGGCCGAGCTGCGCAGCAAGAGCACCGGAAAGATCACCGAGATCTACGCCCTCGGTGAGGTGCTCGTCTTCACCCACGACATCCAGCGACGGCCGAGCCCCGGCCACCGCGGCCGGTTCCTCGCGGCCATGACCGCGTGGAGCACGGAGGTGGAGCTCTGCCGTCGGCGCGCGGAGGCGGCCGTGCGCCATGCCGACCAGCTCGCGCAGTGGTACTGGACCCATCTGGTCCGCGAGCACCCTGCCCTCGGCGCGCGCACGGAGGGTGGCCTCGCGAGGGACTGGAGGCCGGCTCCCGTGGAACTCGACCCGGTCTGGGACAAGCCGGACCACCTGTTCTTCCTGAACGTCGACGCCGAGTCCGACCCGATGGCGGCGCGGATGCTGCGCACGATCGAGCGGGCGATGGCGATCCTCACCGAACACCTCTGAGGAAGAAGCCGATGCGAAACCTGTTCCCCCGGACCGCGGCGGCGACCGCCGCGGCGATGGTCGCCCTGGCGGCCGCGGGCTCCTTTGGCTGTGACCCGTACAAGGTGCCCCGCATGACCGCGCCATGCGGCGTCCTGGTCGACGGCTCGGGATCGGGCGCGAACTTCCACCCCGCCCAGCTGCTGACGGAGTACGCCGACGATTTCCTCTTCAAGAACAAGTGCCGCGACGTCGCGTTCGGGCCGATCACCGGCGCGTCGGAGGAGTCCACCTGTGAGATCCCCGCCGTCGACATCGACCCGGACGACCTTCCGCCCGGCGCCGACCGCGGCGCCGTCCGGCGGGGCGCCCGAACCGATGCTGTGAACGCGGCGAGGAAGATGCTCGCCTGCGCGCAGGGCAAGGGCCAGGTCAAAGGGTCCGACGTCATCGGCGGCGTGGCGAGGATCGTCCGGCAACGGCCCGAGGGCAGCGGGACCTACCACGTCCTGGTGGTCAGCGACTTCGCCGCCAGCGACGCCACCACCGACCTCTACACCGCGAATCTCGCCGATCCGGCCGTCCGCGGCGCCCTCGTGCGAAAGGCGGCCGGCCGGATGCAGGACCTGGCGGGCGTCGCGCTCACCACCCGGGGGTTCGGCGCGGGGATCAGCGCGCAGCCCGCCAAGTTCGGGCCGTTCACGCAGTTCTGGACCGAGCTGATCCGGGCCGAGCACGGAGCGGTTCCCCGGTTCACCTGAGGCCACGGTTCAGGGTCCTCAGCCCATCGTCCCCAGTGCCGAGTCCGCTGGACGGCGGCTCGCCGACATCGACCAGGAGCCGTCCATGGCGGGTTCACCGGACACCACGAAGCTCATCTCCAAGGCACGGAAGGAGGGGCGCAAGGCCGGACGTTCCAAGCAGTACGACCCGTGGTCGCTGATGGACGGCGCCGTGGTGCCGTACGTGCGAGAGCTCGAAAGCCGGCGGGATGAGGCGCTCGCCCGGATCGACCTCGCCGAGAACGATGCGGTGGCTAGGGAACGCGTACGGCAGGGCGAGCTTCAGGAACGGGTGGCGGTCACCGCCGAAGAGGCGGCCGCGGTCGAGGACGAGCTGGCGGACGTCCGGCGGTACATGGACGGCTGCAACGCCCAGCTGGACAGGCTGGCGATGCGCGAGGCGCGGATCGGCGACGAGGTCCGGCGGCGTCGCCGCCGGATCCGGCGCGGGGACCCCGACCCGGAGCCGCCGCCGCACCTGCCGCCGGGCTTCGTCTACGAGACCGGCTCGGTGGAGCAGGTGGACGAGTCGTGGCGCAACGCGCTGTGGGAGGGGCCGCACGGCCGTCGCATGAGGCTGCGCACGAAGCTGCTCCTGCTGGGAGTGCTCGCGCTCGTCGAGACGCCCATCACCATCCAGATCTTCCACTACCTCGAGTCGAGTTTCGCCCTCGTGCTGGTCTTCGCGCTGCCGGTGGCCACGCTGATGGTCTTCGTGCCGCACCTGGCGGGCACCCACTTCCGCGGCCGGAAGGCCACCGGTGCCGAAAGGACTCTGCGCTGGCTGCCCCTCGCCCTGATCGTTCCCTGGGCGAGCCTCGCCCTCATCCTGGGATCCCTGCGGCGCAAGGTCCTGCTGGTGACGCCCACCGACGCCCGAGGCCGCCAGTACCCCAGCCTGGTCGGCAACCTGCACCTCAATCCGCTCACGATCACCGTCATGTTCGTGGCCCTGCTCCTTCTGTCAGGCGGGCTGGCCTTCATGCTCGGCCTCGCCGACGACCATCCGCTGGTGGCCGCCTACCACGGGGCCGCCAGGCGGCAGCGAGATCTGCTGGACGGGCTGCGCGGCGACCGCACGCGCCTGGCCGCCGCCCGGCAGAACCTGGAGGGGCACGAGGACCGGCTCACCGCCGCACGCGAACGCGCCGCCAAGCAGCGGGAGATCATCATGCACTCCTACGACGCCGCGATCGCCGCCTATCTGGACGCCGTCGTCCAGGAGATGCGCGACCCGACCATCACCGAGGCCGTCACCGGCTTCCGCGAGCGTGAGGAGGGACGGGCCGAGTGAAGACGACCGCCCGTACGCTGCGCGTCGACCGGTACCACACCCCGGTGACCGCGCTCGGCCCCGGCCGCAGGATGGGGATCTGGTTGCAGGGCTGCCCGCTCGCCTGCCGGGGATGCATGTCCCGGGACACCTGGGACCCGCAGGGCGGTACCGCGATCGCGATCGCGGAGCTGCTCCAGGAGTGGCGGACGGCCGTCATCGCGGGCGTGGACGGGCTGACGGTCTCCGGCGGAGAGCCCCTGACCCAGCCGGCCTGGCCGCGCTGCTGCGCGGCGCGGACGCGATCCGGCGGGCCGCCGGCCGGGACGCGGACCTGCTCGTCTACACCGGGTACGAGCTCGCCGAACTCGATCCGGAGCAGTCGGCCGCTCTGGAGCTCGCCGACGCGGTCATCACCGGCAGGTATGAGGCGAACCGGCCGACGCGCCTGATCTGGCGCGGATCCGCGGGCCAGCGGCTGATTCCGAGGACCGACCTGGGTCACCGCCGCTACGCCCCGTTCCTCGACTACGAGCCGGAACGGACCCCCATCCAGCTCGTGGGGCTGGACGGGGAGCCGGAGATCTGGCTGATCGGCGTTCCGGCTCCGGGCGGCCTGTCCCGGCTGGAACGGATGCTGAGGTCGCTCGGCGCGGTTCCGGGCACCGTCACCTGGCGGGACGGCCGTGGAGCTTCAGGCGTAGACGGGACGCCTCCGCGGTGAGTTCGGCCTCCTCGTCGAGGGGCCAGGCGACCGGCAGGTCGCCGATGATCGACGCGAGCGCATGGTGGTCCCCGGCCGCCCAGGCCAGCCGGGCGAGGCCGAGGTCGGCGGCGATCCGCAGGGGATGGGCGCGGTCCAGCGCCCGGTTGCGGCGGATCCATGAGTAGTGCCGGCTCGCCGGCTCGGCCTGGTAGTCCGCCTCATGACACTCGGCCAGTTCCAGGTGCGTCGCGGCGATCGCGGGGTGATGGGGGAAGAGCGTGCCGGCGGTGACTCGCTCCCGTTGCCGCGCCGCGACCCGCGCGAGTTCCGCGTGGGCACCCTGGACGTCCTTCATGCCGCGGAGCGTCTGCGCGAGCGCCCAGCCGACCTCGTCGAAGATCGGGTCGGTGGGTGCGAACCATGTGCCGCCGGCCAGGAGTTTCTGGATGTGGAGGAGTTCCCGCAGGGCGTCGTCGTCACGTTGGTCGAAGCGCGGGATCTGCGCCGACAGGATCAGGAGCCGCATGGTGTCACGCGCGGAACGCTTCTCGGCGTACCAGATCCAGTCCTCGACCACCGGACGCAGTGCGGCCTCGGCGTCTTCGGGCTCGGCCAGTGCGAGGTGGCAGCGCACCTCGTCGGCGAGTCCGGCGAGATTCCGGCGGGGGCATGCCGGATCCACCTGCCGGAGCAGCGTCAGGGCCTCCCCGCATCGGCCCGACAGGCGCAGGGCGTGGGTGAGCAGGTACAGGTCCTCGTCGTCGGGCAGCACCGGATCGTCGTACAGCCGCTGCGCCAGGCGTACCGCGTGCGTGACGTAGCCGTACTCGCCGAGGGCGAGGGCACAGACCCGCTCACTTCGGCGGAGGCGCCGCCGGCCCGCCGCACCGGGCTCGTCACGGCGCCTGCGGATCGCCTGCCGGACCAGGCGGAGAGCCAGGTCCGGGCGCCCGCTCCTGGCGGCGGTGTCCGCGCGGTTCGACCAGGCCCGCGCGACCCGGGCGTCGGCCGGACCGATTTCGGCGACCGCGAGCCGCTCCGACTCCCCGAACAGGCGCTCGGCGGCGGGCCAGTCGCCGAACATCAGCCATGCCAGCCCGGCCCGGCTGAGCGCGTCGCATGCCTCCGCCCACCGCCCCTGGTCGCGAAGCCGGTCGGCGAACCGGGCGTAGGAGTCCGCCGCCGGCGGGAGATCCTGGCATCCGAGGAGGGAACCGGCCAGCCGGGCCAGCGGTTCGACCGGCACGCCGCCGGCGTACACGTCGTACTCCGCGCGCTCGCGTCGTTCGGCGGTGGATCCGGCCCGTCCGCAGACGCACTGGTCGTACCAGAACCGCCACAGCGTCGCGGCCTGGACGTTCACCGCGTCCTTCGCCACGACGTCCGTCCTGAGCTGCGTCTGGATCAGGAAGTGCGACATCCACTCGGCGTCGCCGCGCAGCTGGTCCGGGCTCAGCGCGAGGATCGGACGGGCCGCCCTGCCCAGGATCGGCGCCAGCCAGGGAGCGAAGAGCGCGCAGATGCCGTGCCGGACCGCCGCCCTCAGCACAGGTCCGACCTCCGGGTCGGACCGGAGCGGAGGCACCTTGATGGGGGCGACCGGCCCGTCGTCGTTGAGTTCGTGGACGGCGGCGAGCACGGCGTCGATCAGGGTCCGCTCGACGGCCGCGAATCCCAGCGGGACGGTGAAGGCGGCGCTGACGAGCAGGCGGGCGCCCCAGGTGGTGTCGACCGAGGCCGGGGCCGGGATCTCGGCGTGACGCGCCTGGAACTCGGTCCAGGCGGTCCAGCCGGCGAGCAGGGCGGCCCCGGCCTTGCCGCCCGTCTGCATCCGGACCCAGCCGTCGCTGCGGCCGGGCATCTCCGTCGGACGCCCCCGTCCGTTCTTCGGCAACTCCACGCGCTCACCGATGTGCTGCAGGGTCACCGACCTGTAGGGGCGCTCCCGGAAAACGGCCTGGGCCGCATGTCCGAGCGCCAATAGCTCTTCATCCACTGGAACCCCTCTGCGCGATTCGACCGGATTGCGGGACAGTTATCCTGTCGAAATAGACGCAGGGGCGGTTCATCTGGTTTTGCGGCGCCCAGGAATAGACCAGGGAACAACCGGAATGCGACCAAGTGCCGGGCCAGGTCCCCTTAGTGTGTCAATTCTGACGTATCGGGGAAATGTGCTAAGCGTCACTCATCTCGCGACTGTCCAGCGGGGACGGCACCGACATCCCGCAGCGCGGTCAGCACCGCCGCGCAGCTGGCGGCGCTCCGCGTCAGGAGATGGACGTCCCACCGGTCGTCGGCCAGCAGCTCTCGTCTGACCGGTTCCCAGAGGTAGGCCAAGGCCGTCTCCGGTGACAGGCCGCCACGACCGGCCCCGAACAGCGGGAGGCAGATGGAGCGCAGTGGCGGGTCGACGGTCGTTCGTTCCGCTCGTGCCAGGACGAAGACGTTGTGCACGGCGCGGATGACCCCGGCAGGTTCGACGTCGTAGTCATTGGTGCGCGGGCGTGGGACGGCGACCGCGGCATGGTAGATCCGTCTGATGTCGCACGACGCCAGCTCCCCGGGAGAGGTCGGCACAACCGTCCCCGGCGTGACCGGCATGCCCTCCCGGTGGTGGTCCGCCAACCAGCTGCGGAGCTCGCGCTGCAGGACGTCGTCGATCACCGCGCCGAGCGGGTCACGGCGCGCCGCCGCGCTCCGCAGGCTGGCCGAGAGCGAGGAGTGGAAGGTCTTCGACATCTCCAGGTAGACGTTCTCGGAGGAGACAAGGACGTCGATGTCCCGTATCGCCTCCACCGGCCTGCGATGGACCGTGACCCGCGGTGCGCGGCCGGCGGCGCCGGGCAGGACCAGGGTCGTGCTGTGCCCCAGCGCGAGTCCGGCCACGGGGGTCTGCTGCGACGAGGGCGGGTGCGGTGCCGCCGCCAGGCCCACGATCCGCTCCGCGATCTGTTCCAGGATGACGACCTCGTGGCTCTTGCGGAACCGTTCGACGCTCACCCCGTACACCTCAGCGGCCCGCTTGCGGCGGTCCTGCGCCGGCCAGTCGCCGGTGCCCGGCGCGACGCCGAAGGTGTAGGCGGCGGCCTCGGCCAGGGTGCCGTCCATTCCCTCCACGATCCGGCCGATGAGCGAGGCGATCGAGGACGGCGCCTCCGGCAGGCCCAGCCCCGCGGCGACCTTCGTCAGCTCGGGCAGGGGAGTGCCGCGGAGTCTGAGCAACCCCTTGACGCGAAGAGCGCGCAACTCCGCGACCACTTCGTCGTGTCGCTCCTCGCCGGAGCGCGGCATGGCGCCTGATGACTGTGACATGTCTCTTACAACTCCGGGACGGCCCGTGACGAACACCGGGCCTCCGGAGACCTCGGCACCGTCGCATCCTGACACCCCACACGCCCACGATTCAGCGGATTCGCCCGGACCGCAACCGGCGAACGCCCTCCACGCGCCCCAGGAGCGCCCCTGCCCTCCTGCTTTGCTCGATGGCGGGACGAGAACGGCGGACGGAGGAGGGCTGTTCGGTGAACGACTTCGGCGCGGATCTCGGCGTCACGCGGCGTCGGCTTCGCGAACGGGGCTGGGCCGTATGGCATGACGCGCCCTTCCCCGCTCGGGGGAGGCCGGACCCGCGGATCGCCGCCGCCGCGCTGACGGAGACGATCAGGAAGGCGTCGTGATGGAGGCGTTCCGGAGAATGGCGCGTAACATCCGGTCCCTCCGGCATCTGGAGGCCTATTCCGTCGTCGCGACCAGCATGGTGATCTCGGTCCTGTCGCTCGTCGACGGCGTGGTCTCCGACGGCCCACGGTGGTCGGTCCTGCTCGCCGCGGTCTGCCTCCTGGTGTATCAGGTCACGCTTCCGAAGACGTCGCCGGCCGAGGGCGGGCTGCTGCGCGACCGGTCGGCCTTCGAAGGCCGACCCTTCGCCGGCCGGCTCGCCACCGCGCAGGAGCTCTGGATCTTCGGCCCGTCCGCCGTCAACGTGCTGAGCCCGCAGACCTGTGACCTCATCGGCGCGACCGTGCTGAGGAGAGCGTCGGGAAGTGTCCGCGTGGTCGTGCTGGACCCGGACGCGGACGAAGCCGTGCGACTCGTCTCCCAGCACCTCGATCGCTCCTCCGAGAGGCAGCTACAGATCTTCTACTCCTGCCTCCTCGCCACGGTCCAACAGCTCCGCCGTCTCGCCGGCAGGCGGTCGACCGGCGGGTTCGAATATCGCCTGCTCGATTTCAATCCCGGGTTCAGCCTGGTGGCCATCGATCCCAGGAGCCGACACGGCGCGATCATCGTCGAGTTCCACGGCTTCCGGAACGAGCAGACGGCGGCTCGAATGCACGTCGAGCTGACACGCGAGATCAGCGAGCACTGGTACTCCTACTGGGGACAGCAGTTCGAGCGGCTCTGGGAGGGCGCCCGCCCTGCTGCCGGTTAGGCACCGGCGAGGCGGTCGACGACGGGGGTGAACGCGTCGAGGTCCGCCTCGTTGTGCAGGACGTAGTAGGAGAGGCCGAGGTCGTCGCGCCACCGGTGGAGGGCGTCGCACACGGCGCTGAGCTCACCGGTGAGCACCTGGGGGGTTCCGGCCTGGGCGGAGGGGTTCGCGGCGCTCCACGCTTCGGGCTCTCGCCCCAGCCCGATCCGCAGCACGGACGTACCGAGCTCGATCGCGTCGAACCGCGAACCCGCGGCGTCCCGGACGATGCCGACCTTCCGGCGGAAGGACTCCGGGCCGCCGTCGGAGGTGTCGGGGCCCGAGCCGTCCGCCCGTACGCGCATGGTGAGGTTGACGACGTCGGCCTCGCGGGCGGCCAGGCGCAGCATCCGGGGCCCGCCGCCGCCGAGGACCAGCGGGGGGTGCGGGCGCTGGACGGGGAGCGGCCGCTGCTCGAGCCCGTCGATCGTGTAGTGCTCGCCGCCGAACGAGAACGGGCCGCCCTGCCAGAGGCCCTTCAGCACGTGGATCGCCTCGGTCAGGCGCGTGATGCGGGCACCGGGAGGGTCGAGCGGCAGGCCGGCGCTCTCGTAGTCCCGGGCCATCCACCCGGTGCCCAGGCCGAGTTCGAGCCGGCCGTCGGACAGCAGGTCGAGCGTTGCCGCCTCCTTGGCCAGGACGGCCGGGTGCCGGAAGTCGTTGGCGAACACCATCGTGCCGACCCGCAGCCGGGTGGTCGCGCACGCGGCGGCGGTCAGCGCGGCGATCGGGGCGAACCGGGGGCCGACGAGATGGTCGGGGACGAGCAGGACGTCGAAGCCGGAGTCCTCCAGCCTGCGGGCCTTGGCCGCCCACGCGGCGGCCGAGTCCGCGTCGCGGATGACGGCGCCGAAACGGAAAGGTCGCTCCACCATCGCAGATTACCAAGCGCTTGCTCGCTATAGCGAGAGCGTCTATGGTCGCGGCAGGACGACGTTCCCGCGCCTGCCGGCCCGAGCGGTCACTCGAGAAGGCGGCGCCCGGCGTCGTCGTCGGCGGTGACGACTCGAGGCGGAGGCGATGGCTGCACCCGTACGGGATGTGACCGAGGACGAGGCCCGCTTCTTCCGCGAGAACGGCTGGGTGCGGCTGCCCGGCCTGGTCGCCCGGGACTTCGTCGAACGGCTCCGGCGGCGGGCGCTCGACCGGCTCGCGGCCCGCCGCGGGACAACGGGCGCCGGCTTCGTCGACCAGGCGTTCGGCCAGGACCGCGACATCGCCGAGCACGACGAGGACTTCGGCGCGCTGGCGACCGCACCGGCCCTCGCCCGCGGCGCGGTGCGCCTGCTGACCGGCGTGGAGCGGGTCCGCCTCCAGGTCACCAACCTTCTCGTCAAAGAGCCGGGGGAGCACGGGCAGACCGTCTACCACCAGGACTTCCCCTGGATGCCGATGGACACGTCCGCGATGCTCACGGTGTGGCTGGCGCTGGCCGACGTGCCCGCCGACATGGGATCCCTGCGGTTCTTCACCGGGTCGCACCGGTACGGCACCCTGGGACGCAGCTTCGTCCGGGAGGGCGACGACGCGCTCACCCGGCACCCCTGGCTACGGGACCTGGAGCTGTCCCCGCCCCTGGACCTCGCGGCCGGCGACGCCACCGTGCACAGCGCCCTGACGATCCACGGCGCGCCGCAGAACCGCCGCGAGGCCCCCCGCCTGTCGTTCACCGCGACCTACTTCGACGCCGCCGCGCTGTACACCGGCACGCCGTACGGCCAGACCGACGGGCTCGGCCTGGAGGTCAACCGGCCGTTCGACCACCCGAAGTTCCCCCTCGTCCCCGTGGAGTGACATGAACACGGTCAACCGGCCGTTCGAAGCGGGAGTGACATGAGCCCGGTGCAGACGGTGCGCGGCCCGGTCGCCGACCCCGGGGCGACGCTCATGCACGAGCACGTCTTCGGGCTGAGCCCGGAGATCCTGTGGAACTGGCCGGACGTCCCCGAGGGCTGGGACCTGGAGGAACGCGCCCGCGAGGCCGCCGAAAAGCTGAACGAGCTGAAGGCCGCCGGCATCGACACGATCGTCGACCTCACCGTGGTCGGCCTCGGCCGGTACGTCCCGGCCGTGCAGAGTGTGGCCGAGCAGACCGACGTCCACATCGTCGCCGCGACCGGCCTGTACACCTACGACGCCCTGCCGCCGTACTTCGGCAACCGCGGGCCGGGCACGCTGTTCGGCGGGCCGGACCGGCTGGCCGAGTTCTTCGTGCGCGACATCACCGACGGCATCGGCCGTACGGGCGTGCGGGCGGGCATGCTCAAGTGCGCCACCGGGCGGCAGGGGATCACGCCCGGCGTGGAGCGGGTCATGCGCGCGGTCGCCGAGGCGCACCGCGCGACGGGCGTCCCGATCACCACGCACAGCGAGTCGGCCACCCGCAACGGGCTCGACCAGCAGAAGCTCCTCGCGGCCGAGGGCGTGGACCTGGACCGCGTGGTCATCGGCCACGCCGGCGACTCCACGGACCTGGCCTACCTGGAGGAGCTCCTCGCGAACGGCTCGTACCTCGGCATGGACCGGTTCGGCATCGAGTTCACGTCCTTCGAGGACCGGGTCGCGACGGTCGCCGCGCTGTGCGAGCGCGGGTACGCGGGGCGGATGGTGCTGTCGCACGACTCGTACTGTTTCAACGACCGCTTCGATCCCGACGTCGTACGGCGGCGGCACCCGAACTACCACCTGCTGCACATCTCCCGGGACGTGCTGCCCGCCCTGCGCGAGCGCGGCGTCACCGAGGAGCAGATCCACCAGATGCTGGTCGACAACCCCCGGCGCATTCTGGGAGGCGGTTCATGAGCACGCCCGAGACGGCGACGGACTTCGACGTCACCGCCGACTGGCACGTCGCCGACCCGTACCCGTTCCTGACCCGCCTGCGGCACGAGCGTCCGGTGTTCTGGAGCGAGCACCTGCGCATGTGGGTCATCACCCGGTACGACGACGTGCGCGACGCGTACCGCGACCACCGGAGATTTTCCTCCATCGGCTCGCTCACCATCTCCCGTACGCTCACCGACCAGGTCAAGGAGTCGCTCGGTGAGCACCGCTCCTTCCTCGACAACTTCGCCGCGAACGTCGACCCGCCGCAGCACACCCGGATCCGCCGGGCGATCTCCCGGGCGTTCACCCCGCGCGCCGTCGCCGGCCTCGGCGACGCGTTCGCGACGCAGGTCGACGCGGTCCTGGACGCCGTCGAGCCGCAGGGGCACGGCGACCTGGTCGCCGACCTCGCGCATCCGCCGTCCGCCCGGCTGACGGCGGCGTTCATCGGCGTGCCGCCCGAGGACGAGGACCAGGTCAAGCAGTGGGTGTATTCCTGGTTCCAGCTGTTCCTGTCCCCGCAGCCGCCCGCCCGCCAGCGGGAACTGGCCCAGGACTTCCTCAAGTACCTCGACTACGTCGACCGGCTCGTCACCGAACGCCGCGCCGAGCCCCGCGACGACTTCGCCGGCCTCATGGCGGAACTCATCGACACCGGCCCGGACGGCCTGTCGCACCGCGAGGTCGTCGAGACCATCAGCGCGCTGCTGCTCGGCGGCAACGACACCGTGCCGAACGGCTTCTGCAACGCCGTCCACCGGATGCAGCGCGACCGCGAGTCCTGGGAGGCGGTCGTCGCCGACCCGGAGCTCATCCCCAACATGATCGAGGAGACGCTCCGCATCGACGGCGCCAGCCTCGGCAGCTTCCGCCGCACCACCGAGGACGTCACCCTGCACGGCGTCACCATCCCGGCGAACGCGGAGGTGTTCCTGCACGCCGACTCGGCGAGCCACGACGAGACGGTGTTCCCCGACCCCGAGCGGTTCGACGTCCGCCGCGCCAACGCCCGCGACCACATGGTGTTCGGCTACGGCATCCACCACTGCGTCGGCGCGGCCCTCGCCCGCCTCGAACTCCACATCGCCCTCGAGCGCCTCACCGCCCGGCTGCCCGGCCTGCGGCTCGCCCCCGGCCAGGAGATCGGCTACCGCAAGAGCCTGGTCGGCCGCGGGCTGCCGCGCCTCCTCGTCGAGTGGTGAACGCGGCGAGGTTCACCGGCCGCGTCGCGCTCATCACGGGCGGCGGGTCGGGCATCGGCCGCGCCGTCGCCGTACGCCTCGCGGCCGAGGGCGCGCGCGTCGCCGTCGCCGACATCCGGTACGACACCGCGCGCGAGACGGCGGAGATCCTGCGACAGGCGGGCGCCACGGCCCTGCCGCTGGCCGCCGACGTCAGCGACGAGGAGGCCGTACGGCGGATGGTCGCCGGCACCGTACGGGAGTTCGGCCGCCTGGACGTCCTGCACAACAACGCCGCGGCCCTCGGCCGCGACGTCTACGGCCGCGACCTCGACCTCATCCACATGGACATCGAGGTCTGGGACCGCACCCTCGCCGTCAGCCTGCGCGGGGCCATGCTGGGCTGCAAGTACGCCGTGCCCGCGATGCGCGACGGCGGCGCGATCGTCAACACGTCGTCGGTGTCGGGCCTGCTCGGCGACACCGACCACGCGGCGTACGGCTCCGCCAAGGCCGCCCTGACCTCTCTCACCCGCTATGTCGCGACCATGTACGGCGCGCGCGGCGTCCGCTGCAACGCCGTCGCCCCCGGCCTCGTCCTGACCGACGTCGCCCGCGCCGTGATGACGCCCGAACGCCTCGCGGAGAAGGCGGCCGAACGCGTCCTGCCCCACCCCGCCGAGCCCGCGGACGTCGCGGCCCTGGTCGCCTTCCTCGCCTCCGACGAGGCCCGCTGCATCACCGGCCAGACCATCGTCATCGACAGCGGCACCACCACACACCGCCCCGAACACGCCATCCGGCAGGCGCGACAGTGAGCCGGTTCGACGTGGGCTGTGTGTGATCACACACCCGCTGAGCGGCTCTGCCGCTGATAAAATCCAGACAGTTCGCGGTTGCGTCTAGGGTTCCGCGACGGCCCCGCCTCGACCATCACAATCAGGGTGCCGTCGGACTGGACCGAGCGGCGCCAGGGCCCGAGACCTTCGGCCTACACCTGACGGGATAAAAACCCTGAGGGGCTTCCATCAGCCTGCCCATCTATCGGCTGGGCCGGACCGCAGGGAGGCCCTTCCATGAACTCCGTCACGCACACACCCGCAGTCCAGGCGGTCCGGTCATGACCGGCCTCGGCGGCATCGCGTTGCTGGGCGCCGCAGGGCTGCTCGCCGGGGTGGTCGGCACCGCGGGCGGCATCACCTCGTTGATCTCCTATCCCGCCCTTCTCGCGGCGGGTCTTCCCGCCCTGTCGGCGAACGTGGCCAACATCGTCGCGGTCGTCGCCTGCTGGCCCGGCTCGGCCCTCGCCTCCCGGCCTGAGCTGGTCGGCCATGGACCATGGCTGCGCCGGTGGGTGCCGCTGTCGGCCCTGGGCGGGGCGGCGGGCTCTCTGCTGCTGCTGTTCACACCGCCGGGCGTCTTCGCCCGCGTCGTGCCGTTCCTGGTGGCCGCCGGTTCGCTGGCGCTGCTCGCCCAGCCTCGGCTCGCCGCCCGGCACCGGCGCGGCAATCCTTCAGGGGCGAGCGGTGCGGTCCTCCCGTTGGGACTGATCACGATGTCGGTGTACGGCGGCTACTTCGGCGCCGGGTCCGGCGTGATGATCCTCGCCCTCCTCCTGATCACCGCCGAGCCCCGTCTGGCCACCGCCAACGCCCTGAAGAACATGCTCATCGGTGGCGCGGCGCTCATCTCCGCCGCCGCCTTCGCCGCTTTCGGCCCCGTCGACTGGACGGCCGTGGCGCCGCTGGGACTGGGCATGTTCGCCGGCTCCACGCTCGGCCCCCGCATCGCCCGCCGCCTCCCGGCCACTCTGCTGCGCTGGCTGGTAGTCCTGATCGGCCTCGGCCTGGCATTGCAGCTATGGATCAAACCGAACGGCTGATCACCTCCAAGAGCGGTAACGACCGCCCACCGCCCCGTGCACGTCATCGGCCAAGCAGTCGAGACCGGACCGAGCGATCACTTAAAGTAAAGAATCAATCACGAAAGCGGAGATCGAGCGGGCCCGGCTCGCGATGGAGCGGTGCATCGCGGAGCAGCACACGGCAGAAGACGAGGAGGCCTCTATGCCCTCAAGGGGGGTCCAAACTCACCCTCCCTGGCAGCCTCCGCGCTTCCTAGCCTTCAGATGTGACCATCACTCTTGAGCTGAACAACGGTGTCGTCATGCCGGCATTGGGCTTCGGTGTGTTTCAATCGCCCCCGGAAGAGACCGCCGCCGCCGTCGAGGTGGCGCTGAAGACCGGCTACCGGCACATCGACACCGCCGCCGCGTACCAGAACGAGCGGGAGGTCGGCGAGGGCATCCGCCGGTCGGGCCTGGACCGCTCGGAGGTCTTCATCGAGACCAAGATCTGGGCCAGCGACTACGGATACGACCAAACCCTGCACGCCTTCGACAAGGCGGCTGGAAAGCTCGGCGTCGAGCAGATCGACCTGCTGATCCTCCACCAGCCCGTGCCGATGCATTTCGACACGACCGTCGCCGCCTATCGGGCGCTCGAGACCCTGCTGGCCGACGGCAAGGTGCGGGCCATCGGCGTCAGCAACTTCATGCCCCACCACCTGGCCGAGCTGATCGAACGCACCGAAGTCGTCCCGGTCGTGAACCAGGTCGAACTGCACCCCTACTTCAGCCAGCCCGCCGTGCAGCACGCCGATGCCCAACACGGCATCCTCACCCAGGCCTGGTCACCGATCGGCGGGATCACGTTCTACCCCGGCTGGGGCGAGGACCGGAAGAGCGTCATGGACGACCCGACCCTGCAGGAGATCGTCCAGCATCGTTGGAAGACTCCGGCTCAGGTCATGCTGCGCTGGCACCTGCAGGAAGGCCGCTCGGCCATCCCGAAGTCCACGAACCCCGCACGCATCGCCGAGAACTTCGCCGTCTTCGACTTCGAGCTCACTGCGGACGAACTCGCCCGCATCGACGGCCTCGACACCGGGGTGCGTGGCGGGCCGGACCCCGACACGGTGGACCAGACCAGCCGCGGGTTGGTCATCCCCGAGGCATGACGCCCGGAGCAAACGCGTCGTCCGCCTCGGCACCGGTCACTTCGCGTCCCTGCGGCACGAGGCGACGGGGACTCCCTCCGCGGCAGCCATGGGGCACCTGCCGCCCGGCCTCCGGCGAGGGAAGCGACGGGCTCGAACGTACAGGCACCCGCTCGCCGCGAGGCGAATGCGTACTTGGCCGTCGCGAGCCTCGCCGAATCTGACATCGTCGCCACACACCAGGAGTCACATTCATGAGCGAACAGAAGACTCGCGCTCTTACCCCTGACGTCGAGATCCCCTTGCTCGGGTTCGGCACGTACTTGATCCCTGATGCCGAGGTCGCGGACGCCGTGGAAGCCGCGCTCGCGGCCGGCTACCGCCATGTCGACACGGCGCAGGCCTATCAGAACGAACGCGGAGTCGGTGACGGACTTCGTCGCGGGATGGCCTCGAACGGTGTGGCCCGTACGGACATGTTCGTCACCACGAAACTGTGGCCCGGCGCCTCGGGCGGGTCCTTCAAGTCACCCGAGAAGGTAGTCCAGTCGCTGGACGAGAGCCTCGAGAAGCTCGGCCTCGACTACGTGGATCTGTACCTGATCCACGCGCCACTCGGTCGTGAGCAGCGCCTCGCGCAGTGGCCGGCACTGGTCGAGCTCCACGAGCACAAGAAAGCACGCGCGATCGGCGTGTCGAACTTCAACGTCGGGCACATCGAGGAACTCGTCGCGGCGGGACTGCCCCTGCCGCACGCGAACCAGATCGAGCTGCACCCGTGGTCGCAGAAACCCGAGCTCGTGAGCTACCTCGACAACAACGGCATCACGCCCATCGCGTACAGCGGCCTGGTGCCGCTCTCGACCTGGCGCACCGCGGCAGGGCACGGGAGCGGCAAGACCGACGCCATGCGCGCCGACGGAGAGCGCGCCGACTCGCCGTTCAAGGCAATGGCGGCGAAGTACGGCGTCACCGAGGCACAAGTGCTGCTGCGGTGGGGCGTGCAGAACGGCTACCCCGTGCTGCCGAAGAGCACCAACCCCCTTCGCGTGCGGGAGAACGCCGACTTGTTCTCGTTCCGCATCGACGACGCCGACATGGCGGCGATCAAGACGATGGACCGTGGCAAGGGCGTCGCGTGGGGCGCCTTCGACCCGACACAGTCGGCATGAGCGGTCTCGCGCAACCCTTATGACCACTGTCGTCGTGCTTCGCCGGATGACCGGTCGGGATCCGCAGGAGCCGTTTCGCTCCTCCACCCCGCTGGAGTTGTTGTTCGACCTGTGTTTCGTGGTCGCGGTCGCGCAGAACGGCGCCCAGCTGCACCACAGCCTGGACAGCGGTGACGTCGGGCCGGGGCTGCTGGGTTATGCCATGGTGTTCTTCGTCATCTGGTGGGCGTGGATGAATTTCGCCTGGTTCGCCGCCGCGTACGACACCGATGACGTTCCTTACCGGCTCCTCACCTTGGTGCAGATCGCGGGTGTGCTGGTGCTCGCCGCCGGGGTTTCGGCCGCGTTCGAGCATTATGATTTCCGCGCCGTCGCGGCCGGTTATCTGTTGATGCGGGTGGCCATGATCGGGCAGTGGCTGCGTGCTGCCCGGGAACACCCATCTGGCCGGCCGCGCCCTCCGCTATGCCATCGGTATCGGCGTGTTGCAGATCTGCTGGATGCTGCGGCTGCTGCTGCCGGTGCCGTGGAACTGGATTTCCCTTGTGATGCTGGTGATCGGTGAACTGTCCGTGCCGGCTTGGGCGGAGTTCCGCGGTTACGCGACGCCGTGGCATCCCGGACATATCAGGGATCGGTTCGGGTGTTTCACGCTGATCGTCCTGGGTGAGGCGGTGGCCTCGGCGATGAGCGCGGTGCAGTCGGCGATCACCGACCATGGATTCTCCGTGTCGTTGCTGCTGTTGGCGTTCGGCGGGTTGTTGCTGATCTTTGGGTTGTGGTGGTCGTATTTCGCTCACGAGGACACCGGTTCGTTGCGGGT
Source organism: Actinoallomurus acanthiterrae (assembly GCF_054775715.1). Taxonomy (NCBI): domain Bacteria; kingdom Bacillati; phylum Actinomycetota; class Actinomycetes; order Streptosporangiales; family Thermomonosporaceae; genus Actinoallomurus; species Actinoallomurus acanthiterrae. The sequence goes on from NZ_BAAHCO010000001.1 coordinate 3,821,127, forward strand.
GTCCCCGAGCCTGTCGTTTTTGTGGGGCTACGCGCATTACGGGATCTTCGCCGCAGTGGCCGCGCTGGGCGCGGGACTGTCGGCGGCGACCGACTCGGTGGCGCACGCGAGCCACTTGTCGTCGCTGGGCAGCGGCTTCGCGGTGGCGATTCCGGTGACCTGCTATGTGTTGCTCAGCGCCTGGCTGCGCCGCCGGATCTTCCGGCTGCCCGGGCAGATTCTCGCCTCGGTCGTGGTCGGGATGCTCCTGGTGCTCGCCGCTGCGCTGCAGGCGGCGGCGAGTGTGCCACTGGCGGTGGTGGAGATGGGCGTGGTGGTCGTGCTGGTCCTGGCGGCCAACCTGGTGATCATCCACCGTTCCGGCCGGACGGAAAATCGGTGATTCCGCCCTGGAAGTCCACATAGGTCATGGTCGAGGCCCGGATGCCCCGCAGTTGACAACGAACATGAGTTGTCGGCGCATTTGGCTTCGGGCGTCTTCGCGCGGACAGTCCACTGTGGCCTTTAGAAGGTGAGCACTACTCGCCCACGGAGGCTGCCCGTCTCCAGCAGCCGGTGTGCCTCCGTGGCCTGCTCGGCCGGCAGGTTCTGCGCAACGCGAGGAGTGAGCCGGCCTTCCTCGGCCAGCTGACGGAGGCGATCAAGCTTGGCGTGTTCTCGTGCGTACTGCGGCACGAACACGTTCTGCAGCGAGATGCCGCGCTCGTCGGGTACCTGGACGCCCCGGACCGACGAGACCACACGACCACCATCGCCCACCGCGCGGGAGGCGCGTTCGGCGATGCCGGCGGTGTCGACGAGTCCGTCGACACCGCCGGGCACCTCCTCGCGCACCAGTTCCGGGAATTCGTCACCGCGACGCAGCACCACGTCAGCGCCCACGCTCTTCACCAACTGCTCGTCCGTCGCGGCCGCGTCGGCGATCACTCGCAGGCCGTCCGCCTTGGCCAGTTGGACGGCATAGCCGCCGACCGCGCCGGCAGCTCCGGTGATCGCCACGGTGGCGTCGGCGGGAAGATCGAGCAGGTCCAGCGCCATGCGGGCGGTCAGCCCGCTCATCGGCAGCGTGGCGGCCTTGACGTCGGTCATACCTGCCGGAACGCGAACCACCGATTCGGCGGGGATGACGAGGCGCTCCGCGTATGCTCCGTGTGTTCCGGAAATGACCGCGATGGCCATGACGTGCTCGCCCACGGTGAGATCGGTGTCGGCTCCTTCGCCGATCTGCTCGACCACGCCCGCCGCGTCCATTCCCGGGACGTAGGGCGGCTCGGCGTCGGACACGAAGGCCAGTCCCCGGCGCACCAGCGTGTCGACCGGGTTGACCGCCGCCGCGTGGACCCGGATCAGAATCTCGCGCGGCCCGGCGGCAGGAACCGGAAGATCCAGGACCTGCAGCACCTCAGGACCGCCGAACTCGGTCACTCCTATGGCTTTCACGGCAGAGTTACCCCTAAGAATTTGGACGTGCAATTCTGGGCGGCATTCCCGACACTGCCATGTGTGTGACGCCCCGTGACAGCGAGAATGCCACCCCGGGAGCTGAGCAGCCAGGGACGAAATTCTCCCCCTTAGCCCAGTGCGGACGCGACCGCCCTCGCCCCGCTGACGTCGGCGTTTCCACCTGTGCGAAGCTGATGCCATGGCTCGCGAGTCCCAGCGCAACGACCTGGGGGAATTCCTCAGGGCCCGTCGCGCCGACCTCACTCCCGCCGCCGTCGGCCTGCCCGAGGGCCGCGGTCGGCGGGTGCCCGGTCTGCGTCGCGAGGAGGTCGCCGTTCTCGCGGCGATCAGCACGGACTACTACACCCGGCTGGAGCAGGGCCGCATCGAGGCATCGCCTTCGGTTCTCGCCGCTGTCGCCCGGGTGCTGCGCCTGGATGACCACCAGCGCGCCTACATGTACGAGCTCGCGGGCAAGGAGGCCTACCATCCGCCGCGTCGGCGGGCCGCCCGGCTCGGGGTCCAGCCCCAGCTGCAGCGCATGCTCGACGACATGGGGCACACGCCCGCGTGGGCCTTCGGGCCTCGTACCGAGGTCCTCGCCTGGAACGCCATGGGCGCCGCGCTGATCACCGACTTCGGGAGGATCCCGGAGGAACAGCGCTTCTACATGCGGTTGCTGTTCACCGACCCGGCCATGCGCACGTTGTATGCGGATTGGGAAGGGATCACCCGGTTGGGCATCGCGCAGATGCGCCGGCACAATTCCCAGCATCCCGATGATCCACAATTGAACGCGCTCGTGGCGGAGCTCTCCGCCGGCTACCCGGAGTTCCGGCAGTGGTGGGGCGACCACGACGTCGCCACGTGGGACGCGGGCCGCAAGCACCTGCGGCACCCGGTGGTCGGCGATCTGTATCTCGACTGGAGCGTCATGGCCTGGGCCGCCGACCCCGACCAGCAGATCATCGTGTGGACGGCCGAATCCGGGTCGCCCTCCGAGGACGGCTTGCGCCTGCTCGCTTCCTGGGCGGCCGACCCCAGTCGCTCGACCGACAATAGCCCGGCCTGACGCCACGCAGGCCACCGTCGTGACTGTTGTTCATCGCGACTGTCGACCCTGACAGTCGAGCGGCGACCACGCGGTCATCCCGAATTCGATCGGTCGGGAACTTAGCCGATTGTGCAGTAGCCGCACTGCAACGCGTCGTTGTCGATGAACGCCTGCTGCAACGGGTGCAGGTCGCCACCCTTGTCGGCGATGTCCTCGATGGTGGTGACGGACTGACCGCTGACCTGGACCGCCGGCGTCAGGCAGGACACCACCCACCGACCGTCCACATGCACCGTGCACGCACCGCAGTGGCCCTGGTCGCACCCTTTCTTCGTGCCGGTCAGCGCCAGCCGTTCGCGCAGGACGTCGAGCAGCGATTCTCTGGGGTCCAGCTCGAGTTGGACGTCCTGACCGTTGGCAGTGAAGGCCACTGCCGCTGCCGAGTCTTCCGCGGACATGCGTGACCCCTACCTCAGGCCGTTCGCGGTGAGCCGGGTCAGTCGTTGAGCGCTCGGTCGAGTACCAGGCTGTCGGCGGCCTGCCACAGGTGCACGAGCTTGCCGTCGTGGACCGTCCACAGGTGGATGAACCTGATATCCACGGTCTTTTCCGCGTTGGTCACGCCGTGGTAGTGGCCGAGGACGAAGACGTGATCCTCGTTGTCCGCGAAGTACTCCTCCGCCACCGCGTGCAGCGACTCGAACTGCGCACCGAGCGGAGCGAGGAAGTCCTGTCCCACGCTTGCGAAGCCCTGGTACACACCGCCACCCGGGAAGCCGGGCGTGATGTCCCAGACGACGTCCGTGTCCATGACTTCGGCGAGGACCGCCGGGTCGCCCTTGGCTTCGTACATCTTGCGGGCCACGGCGATGTTGGCGGAATCGGTCATGAGAGTGCTCCTTGACGACCTGACGGTGAAGGACGATGACGGGCCGGCATCAGGCCGCGAGGGCAGCCCGGCCGGCCAGGACGATCGTGGCTTGGCGGGCGACGCGGGAGCCCAGGTGCTCGGCGGTGGCGATGTCAGACTTGTGCACCGCCTCGGGGCCGGCGTCCGTGAAGGACTGCGCGGCGGAGCCGGCGAAGTAGCCCAGCCGGTCGAGTTCGTCCTCGCTGCCGGTGGTCGTGGCCCAGCCCGGCAGTAGACCGAGGTTGATCCACTGCATTCCGTGCTGGGCGGCCAAGGTGGCGAAATAGCCCAGGGTCGAGGACTTGTCGCCGCTCTTACCCCCGGAGTTGGTGAAGCCGGCGGCGAGCTTGTCGATCCAGGTCTGGACGGACCAACGCTCGCTGCTGGCTTCGGCGAAGGCGTGGAAGGCGGCGGAGGCCGTGCCCATGTAGGTGGGTGCGCCGAAGATGATCGCGTCGGCGGCGTCCAGTTGCGCCCACTGCTCGTCGGTGATCGTGTCCACTGAGATGGAGACCACGTCGGCACCAGCCTCGACGGCACCTCGCGCCACCGCGTCGGCGATGACAGCGGTGTGGCCGTAGCCGGAGTGGAACGCGATGGCCACGGTAGGACGGGGGTGGCGGACATGCGGTGCTGCTCCTGTCGGAATCTGTGGTGAGAGTCAGGATGTGTCGAACGGTGCCTCGGTGCCGGCGTGGGCCGAGGCGAGGACGCTCCACATCGGTTGGTCCCCGCAGCTGCGATCCCTATCGAACCCGCTACGGGCAGGGCGTGGAAGGGAGAGCTGAAGGGGGGTGCTGACCGTCCCCCCCCAGCCGCACCGCGCAGCGCCCACCCTTGGGCTGTGAATCAACACTGAAAACCGGACTTTTCTCACGTCTCGGCGCGCCAAGATCATGTCGGATCAGGCCGGTCTGATCGCTGGTGGCGATCGCCGGGCGGCTGGCGATCGCCGGGCCCAAGCCAGCCGTGGTTTCGGTGGTCCCCCGTCGCGCATGTCTGCGCTCGTCCTGGTGGGCGGCGCGGCTTCCTCTCCCCGTCCGCCGCCGCAGCTGCTGGTGCTGGGCGCCCGCTGGTACTCCTCATCGGTGACGGGTTCGAGCCAAGTGGTGCCATCGCCGTCGGCGGTGCCTTCGAGCACGGCGAGGTGGCATATGACGTTGTCCTGAACGACGGCGCCTTCAGTCAGGGTCGCGGTAGGAGCTTAAGGGTGGTGGCTCGGACGTTGGCGGCGATCATGGTGCTGACGTAGGTGCCGCCGTAGCGGCCGTATTTGGTGCGGTACGCCGTGTCGATCCGGTCGTTGGCGCCGGGATCGCTTTCTTCGGTGAGGGCGATGTCCTTCTCGATGCCGCCAGCGGTGATGTGGGCTTGGTGCGTGATGCGGGCGGTGCGGTACCAGGCACCCTCGTTACCGCGGTAGGAGCGGATGTAGAGGTCGTCGCCGTCACGGACGACCCAGATGGGCACCGGTGTGCGCGGTGTGCCGTCGTCGCGAACGGGTGCGATCCGCAGCTCGTCCGCCGTGCCGATACGGGCGAGCTCGTCGCTGGTCCATGCGGTCATGACGAATGTCCTTCCCGGGCGTGCTGGTGCGGTGTCGGCAGGTCACAGGCCGGTCATGCGTTCGAGGTGCTCGGGGTAACGGGCCCCTTGGATATCGATCTTGGCGGCGGCGGTGCCGATTCGTTCGAGGTCGTCGGCGCCGAGCTCGACGTCGGCGGCGGCGATGTTCTCCTCCAGACGCGGCATGCGGCGGGTGCCGGGGATAGGGGCGATCCAGGGTTGTTGTGCCAGGAGCCAGGCCAGGGCGATCTGCGCGGGTGTGACGTCCATACTCTTGGCGATGGCGCCGAGGAGGTCGACGAGTGCCTGGTTGGCCTCGCGTGCCTCGGGCGTGAAGCGCGGGATGCTCGCGCGGATGTCCGAGCTGTCGAACGTGGTGCTGGTGTCGACCTTGCCGGTGAGGAATCCCTTGCCGAGCGGGCTGTACGGCACGAAGCCGATGCCGAGCTCTGCCAGAGCCGGCAGGACCTCCTGCTCGGGCTTGCGCCACCACAGGGAGTACTCGCTCTGCACGGCGGTCACGGGCTGGACGGCGTGGGCGCGGCGGATCGTACCGGCGGCCGCCTCGGACATGCCGAAGTGCCGTACCTTGCCCGCCTGGATGAGCTCCCTGACCGTCCCGGCGACGTCCTCGATCGGCACCTGCGGGTCGACGCGGTGCTGGTAGTACAGGTCGATCGCATCGGTGCCGAGGCGCCGCAGCGAGCCGTCGGCGGCCTGCCGGATATGTTCCGGCCGGCTGGACAACCCGGTCTGGTCGCCGTCATCGTCGAAGGCGAATCCGAACTTGGTGGCGATGACGACCTGCTCGCGCACCGGGGCGAGGGCTTCGCCGACCAGTTGCTCGTTGACGTACGGGCCGTATACCTCGGCGGTGTCGAAGAACGTGACGCCGCGCTCCACCGCTGCCCGGATGAGCGCGATCATCTCCTCCCGGCTGCCCGGGTTGGGGCCGTAGCCCTGGCTCATGCCCATGCAGCCCAGGCCGATCGCCGAGACCTCGAGGTCATGTCCGAGGATTCGCTTGTTCATGGTCATCTCCTTCGCTAGGCAGGTGATCGCCCCACCGCTGCCGACACGGTCGGTCGCCGCCGTGGTGGCCTGGTGCACTTCCGTGGCGTCGTCGCACCGCAGCCGTAGCGGCCTGGTGAGTTGTGGTCGGTTCGAGTGCGTACCTCATGTCGTCGTTAGGGGGCCGATCTGAGCAGTCGGCTGGCGGCTGCGGCGGCCAGTGCGGCCGCGGCGGCGATGAGCAGGCTGGTGCGCAGGCCCGGTAGGAAGCCGGCCGGTTGGGCGAGCAGCGCGCCGAAGACGGCGACGGCCAGGGCGCCGCCGACCTGCCGGCTGGTGTTGAACACGCCGCTGGCGACCCCGGCACGGTGGTTCGGGACGGCGCTCAGCAGGACGGCGGTCACCGGTGGCATTACGAGCGGGCCGGCCAGTCCGACCAGGACCATCAGGGCGGCCAGCGCCCAGACCGGTATGGAGGTGGGCGCGAGGGCGAGCATCGCCAGGCCCGCCGCCATGAGGACCAGGCCGGCGGTGACGAGGGCCCGCGCGCCGAGTCTTTCGGCGATGCGCGCGCTGAACGGGGTCAGGGCGGTGCCGGTGAGCATCATCGGCAGGAACGCCGCGCCGGTGGCCAGTGCCGAAAGGCCCCGCGACTGCTGAAGGTAGAGGCTCATCACGAATGGCAGCCCGTAGTAACCGACGACGAACGCGAAGCCGACGACCACGCTGACCGCCACCGTGCGAGAGCGGAACAGGTCGAGGGGCACCATCGGGTGAGCGCCGCGCGCCTGGGCGGTGAGGAAGGCGGCAAGCGCCACGACCGCCACCGCGAACGCGGCGATCACCCGGGGCGCGGCGAAGCCGGCGGCGCCGGCCTCGATCGCGCCGTAGGTCAGGCCGCCCATCGCCAGCACCGCGGTGACCTGGCCGACCCGGTCGAAGGGGACGGGCCGGTGTGGCGAGCGCTCCGTGCGGGCGAGCAGGATCAGGGCCGCCGCGGCGACGGGCAGGTTGATGAAGAAGATCAGCCGCCAGGTGAGCAGGGTCAGCAGGCCGCCCAGGACGGGACCGCAGGAGGAGGCGATGGCGCCGCCCATCGCCCACACCGCGACCGCACGCCCTCGCCGGACCGGGTCCGGGTAGGCGTGGCCGATCAGCGCCATCGAGGAGGGCATCATCACGGCGGCCGCCGCGCCCTGGACGAACCGGGCGGCGACCAGCGCGCCCAGGTTCGGCGCCAGGCCACAGGCCGCCGAGGCGAGTGCGAAGACCATCAGCCCGGTGCCGAAGGCGCGGCGCGCGCCGGCGCGGTCGGTCAACGAGCCGGCGGACAGCAGCAGCGCGGCGAACATCAGCGTGTAGCCGTCGACGACCCACTGCAGCCCGGTGATGCCGCCGCCGACGTCATGCCGGATGGAGGGCAGGGCGACGTTGACGATGACGGCGTCGAGGGTGACGACGAAGAAGCCGAGCACGGCGGCGGCCAGCGCCGCACCGGAAAAGGCTCGGGACCGGGCGGCATCGATAACAGCGGTCGTGGAGACGGTGCGCGGCTTGGACATCATCGGTGATCTCTTCGAAAGGGAGAATGGGCGAACAGGCGGGTTACTCAGGGCTACGACAGCCGCTTGACGGCGGGGCCGAAGCGCGGAGCCAGGACGGGCAGCCGGTCCTCAGCGCCTGGGCATTCCCGAGGAAACCGCAGGTGGGGCGGGTGAGGGAGTCCCTGTCGTCCCGTGTACTGGCAGAACACCCCACGCTGCCCTTGGACTGGCCGGATGGGTCGCCTCCGGCGGCTTCAGCGACCGGGGGACACGGGCCCGGGGTGATCGCAGCGGTTTGTTGCCGGCGTTCTCTGACCTCACCTGGCGCCAGGACGCAGGAGGGCCTTGATGGCGCGGCGTTCGTCCATGGCGCGGTAGCCTTCGGCCGCTTGGTCGAGCGGGAGAGACAGGTCGAAGACCTTGCCCGGGTCGATGGCCCGGTTGCAGATGAGGTCGATCAGCTCGGGCAGGAACCGGCGTACCGGGGCGGGGCCGCCGTGCAGGTGCACGTGGGAGTAGAACAGTTCCTCGCCGGGCAGCTGCACGCTGTGGGCGACGCCGACGTAGCCGACGTGGCCGCCGGGGCGGGTGGAGCGGATGGCCTGCATCATCGACTCCTGAGTGCCGACCGCCTCGATCACCGAGTGCGCTCCCATTCCGCCGGTGAGCTCCTTGACCTTGGCCATGCCCTCATCACCGCGCTCGGTCACGATGTCGGTGGCGCCGAACTCTGTCGCGAGCTTCTGCCGGGATGCGTGCCGGCTCATCGCGATGATCCGCTCGGCGCCCAGCTGCCTGGCTGCCAGCACCGCGAGCAGGCCCACCGCTCCGTCGCCGACCACCGCGACCGTCTTGCCGGGCCCCGCCTGGGCGGCGATCGCACCGAACCAGCCGGTCCCGAGCACGTCGGAGGCAGCGAGCAGGCTGGGGACCAGGTCATCGGAGGGCGTCTTGGGGGTGGCCACCAAGGTGCCGTCCGCGAGCGGCACGCGCAGCAGCTCGGCCTGTGCGCCGCCGGCGCCGACGTACTCGCGGTGGACGCACGAACTCTGGTAGCCGGCCCGGCAGATCTCGCAGGTGTTGTCCGAGGCGAAGAACGAGCCGATGACGAACTGCCCCGGCTCGGCCTGACCCACCTGGTCGCCGACCTCCTCGACGACGCCGACGTACTCGTGCCCCATCGGCGTCGGCTGGGTGACGGGGTTGATGCCGCGGTAGTCCCATAGGTCCGAGCCGCACACGCAGGCGGCCACCGTGCGGATGATCGCGTCGGTCGGGTGAATGATCTTCGGGTCGTCGCGTTGCTCGACGCGCACGTCCCCGGGAGCGAACAGGACAGCTCCACGCATGATGAATCCTTACTTCTCGGTGCTGCAATCTTCAGAGACAGGTCGCCGCGATCTACGATCGTCGGCCCGGTCAGGTGCGGGCGCTGACGCGGGGGCCGGCGTACTCGGCGTCGGTTTCATGGTCGGAGGCTGCTTCAAAATCTCCATCGGGTCTCCTTCATCGGATGTACCGCCGCGCAGGCCACGGGCGTGCGGCGGGGTGGTCAGGCGGCCGGGCCGGCTTCCTCGACGATGCTTTTCAGCTGAGTGACCGCGCTCATGGCGCTGGGCCACCCGGCGTAGAAGGCCAGGTGGGTCAGGGCCTCGACCAGTTCGTCCTTGCTCAGGCCGTTCTTCAGCGCCGTACGCAGGTGGAAGTCGAGCTGATCGGTGCGGTAGAGCGCCGCCAAAGTGGTGACGGTGACCAGGCTGCGGTCGCGCGCCGACAGCCCCGGACGCTCCCACACGTCCCCGAACAGGACCTCATCGGTCAACTCCACCAGCTTGGGAGCGAAATCGCCGAGCAGCGTCCGGGCGCCGGAGGGCTGCGGACTCCCTGTGGTCTCTGTCATCGTCTGTGCCTTTCGGTACGTCGGTCATGGGCTCCGGCGAGACGGGCGGGGCCGCCCGCGCACTTCCGGCACTAGCCAGGAAACCTCTGGAGGCGACAGCGCGGGAGTTCCTGCTGTTCCGTGTACTGACAGAACACCCCACGGCGCCGGAGACCCGCCTAACCTCGGAAGACATGGACAACCGCAGTGAGGTCCGCGAGTTCCTGGCCTCGCGGCGAGCCAAGATCACACCCCGGCAGGCCGGCCTGCCCGCCTACGGCGCCAACCGACGCGTCCCCGGCCTACGCCGCGAAGAAGTCGCCATGCTCGCCGGGGTCAGTGCCGAGTACTACGCCCGCCTGGAACGAGGCAACCTCAGCGGAGTCTCCGAAAGCGTCCTGGAAGCCCTCGCCCGCGCCCTCCAACTGGACGAGGCCGAACGCGCCCACCTGTTCGACCTGGCCCGCACCGCGAACGCCACCCCCCGCACTCGCCGCCACCCGACCCAGCAGAAGATCCGGCCCGGCATCCAGCGACTTCTGGACTCGATGACCGACACGGCCGCGTACGTACGCAACGGGCGCCTGGACATCGTCGCGTCAAACCGGCTCGGCCGCGCCCTGTACGCACCGGTCTTCGACGACCCGGTCCGGCCGGTCAACCTCGCCCGCTTCCGCTTCCTCAACCCCCGCGCCCACGACTTCTACCCAGACTGGGAAGAATCCGCCCACACCACCGTGGCCTTGCTGCGCACCGAAGCAGGCCGCGACCCCTACGACCGCGCCCTGACCGACCTCATCGGCGAACTCGCCACCCGCAGTGCGGAATTCCGCACCCTGTGGGCCGCGCACAACGTCCGCCTGCATCACACCGGCGTCAAGAACTTCCACCACCCCGCCGTCGGTGACCTCACTCTCCCCTTCGAAGCCATGCCCCTGCCCGCCGACCCTGGCCTGACCCTCACCGCCTTCAGCGCCGAACCTGGCACACCCGCCCACGACACGCTCAAGCTCCTCGCCAGCTGGGCCGCCACCTCCGACGAGGCCGTGCCGGCCCACGAGAGCGACCAACGCACCCCGGGCAGCTGATTTGCGCCGACTGAGACGCCGCGCTCAACCACCGTCCGCCGCGGGCGTGAAGCTGGCGGCGATCTGGTCGAGGGTGCGGACGATGGCGACGGTTTCGTCGAGGGGCATGACGGGTGACTCGGTGAGGCCGGCTTCGAGGCAGCGGGCGACCTCCTCGGCCTGGTAGACGTAGCCGTGGCCCGGCAGGTCGACGGTGAAGGTCTCGGGCTCCGCGCCCGGCCGGTGCAGGGTCATGGCCGACGTCACCCAGAACGGTGCGGCGATTTCGACGCGGCCGGTGGTGCCGACGACCGTCGCGGTCTGCGGTGAGTCGGCGAGCAGGCCGCAGTGCAGCAGTGCCACCGCGCCCGAGGTGTAGCCGAGCAGGATGCCGGTGTTGGCGTCGACGCCGGTCGGGGCGCTCGTCGTGACCGCCTGCACGCTGTCGGGCTCGCCGAGCAGCATCCACGCGAAGGACACCGGGTAGATGCCCAGGTCGAGCAGTGCGCCACCGGCGAGTTCGGGCGCCCAGAGCCGGTGCTCCGGGTCGTACTCCGCGGCGAAGGAGAAGTCGGCGTACACCGCCTTCACCTCGCCGATGGCGCCGTCGGCGACCAGCTCGCGCAGCCGGGTGACGATCGGGTTGAACCGCGTCCACATCGCCTCCATGGCGAACAGGCCGCGGTCGCGCGCGAGGGCGACGAGCGCCTCCGCGTCGGCCGCATTCGTGGTGAACGGCTTCTCCACCAGCACCCCGCGACCGGCCTCCAGGCACAGGCGGGCCGCGTCGTAGTGGCCGCTGTGCGGCGTCGCGACGTAGACGACGTCGACCTCGTCGTCGGCGGCGAACTCGGCGTACGACCCGTACGCGTTCGCGATGCCGTAGCGGTCGGCGAACGCCTCGGCGGTGTGCGGGGCGCGCGAGCCGACCGCCGCCACCTTGTGGCCGTGCAGGAGCAGGTCCTCGGTGAACGTGCGCGCGATGCCACCGGTCCCGAGGATTCCCCACCGAATCGTCATGACCGGGATCGTACGGGTCGGCGGCCTGGGCGGGAATCCGCGGGGGCTCGGCCGACCCGGCGCATCGCGCGGGTTCAGGTCAGCCGCGGTCGGTGCATGCGAGGTGGGTTCTGGCCGCCGGTCGGTGCATCGGGCGGGGTTCAGGCCGCCAGCAGCCGGCGCACCGGGGCCGTGAGGAGGGGCTCGGCGAGCCGTACGGCCGGGCGCTCCGGTGCCAGCCGGGCCAGCAGCCAGCCCCAGGCGGCGACGACCAGCGGGCGGAAGTGCTCGGGCGCGCAGTGCGTGGCGTCGCGGACGATCCACACCGTCGTGTGGGGGCGGCGGGCGAGGCCGGTGGTGTCGCCGCGCGGGATGTACTGGTCGTGGGCGCCGTTGGCGGCGAGCAGCGGGGTGGTGCCGGGCCGTTCGGCGAGGCGGCGCAGGGAGAAGCGCTCCAGCAGCTTCGGCACCTCGTCCGGGGCGGGCAGCGCGTCGAGGCCCATGGCGTTCCCGACGATGCCCGCCATGCCGTACGGGAGGTTCAGGACGTCGACGGGCTCGTCGGCGAGACCGGTCGGGCCGCCGATGTCGACCGCGGCGTCGACGTCGCCGAGCATGGCCAGCTTGGCGGCCCAGTGCCCGCCGAAGCTCAGGCCGAGGAAGCCGATCGGCGCCGCGTACGTCTCGCGGAGCGCCGCGACCACTCCGGCGAGGACGCGGTCGCCGTCCCGGTCGAGCGGGACGCGGGACTCGCCGGTGCCGGGCATGTCGAGCGCGGCGACGAGCAGCCCCGTCGCGCGGGCGGTCGTGACGGCCAGCCGGTGCAGTTCGACCTTCCACGTGTCGACGCCGCCGGACAGCACGAGGATCCCGCGCCGCCTGCCATGGTTGCGTTCGAAGAGGTGGACCGGGACCGGGGTGGCGCCGTCGCCGTACGGGACCTCGAGGACCCGCCGCTCGAACCGCACAGGGAAGCGCACCCGGCGGTACGCGGCGAGCTGACGCTCCAGTGCCGCCTGCCGCTCCTCGGTGGCGAGCGAGGGGAACCGCGCGGCGCCCCAGAGCAGCGCGGCGCGCAGCCAGGCGCCGTCGCGTTCGGCGCGCTCGGCGTGGGAGGCCCACACGGGCACCCAGCCGCCAGGCCCGGTGCCCCACATGTCGTGGATGTCGGCGCGTGCCCGCGCGATCAGGTCGCGGGGGATGCCCCATGCGGCGAACTGCGGGGCCCGCTCGTCGAAGGTCGCCTGTGGATCGGCGGGAAAGGTGAACATGCCTCTAGAATGTGAGCAATCCTCAGTATCTGACAACTCGCATTGGACCCCTCATCCAGACGCCACGGAAAAGACCGCGCCAGCTGCGGTCCCAGGAGACCTACACGGCGATCCTCGACGCCGCTGCTCAGGTTTTCGAACGTCTCGGCTACTCCGCGGCGACCACCAACAAGATCGCCGAGCGGGCCGGAGTGTCCATCGGCTCGCTGTACCAGTACTTCCCGAACAAGGACGCCCTCCTGTACGCCCTCGGCGAGCGGCACGTCCACCAGCTCGCCGACCACCTGCTGGCGGTGTTCGCTCGCCTCAGGGAGACCGCTCCGCCGCTGGAGGAGACGGTGCGCACGCTGGTGGGCGCCGTCGCCGACCTGCACGAGATCGACCCGCACACGCACCGGCTGCTGTACGACCAGGCGCCCCGGCCGCCCGAGGCCGCCCACCGGATCCGCGAACTGCAGCTCACGCTCGCCGCGGAGGTGGAGTTCCAGCTGCGCCGACTGGGCACGGGCGGGCCGGACGAGGCCCTGACCGCGCTGCTGCTCGTGCAGGCCATCGACGCGCAGGTGCACGGCGCGGTGCTGGACCCTCCCACCGGGCGTACGCCGGGGGAGTGCGTCGAGGCGATCGTCGTCCTGTGCCTTCGCGCGCTTCGGTGACGGTGTTCCCGGGCAGTTCGCTCATCGGCTGATCGCGGGCTCGGCGGCGGGCTCCCGCGCCGAGCGGAACCTGTGACGTTCCGCCACCGTCAGGGGTAGTGGTAGTCCGTCGACTCGATCGGAGCGAGGCCATGTACCCGGGGACCCCGAATGCCTTCGATCCGGCCCAGGTGCGGCCACGGCGGGCGTGGTTCGTCGTCGCGGCGCTCTGCATCGTCGTCGGCGTCGCGCTCGGCGTGGTGATGCTGGTGTTCGGCATCACCACCGGCGCGGGATCCCGCGACAAGAAGTTCGGTGCCGGTGAGACCGTCACCGTGTCCCTGAAGCCGGACGCCGCCGTTTACGTGCCCGAAGGATCGTACGGCGGTGCGGACTGCCGGGTGGCCTCCGCCTCGGGCCAGGCCGTGTCCGTCACCCGGCCGGGTTACCGGTTCACGACGTCGAGCAACGGCGAGAGCTGGCAGGTGGCGGGCCTCGTCCACGTTTCGGCCGCCGGTGAGTACCGGGTGACGTGCACCGGAGGCGACGGGCGGTACGCGGTCGGCCAGGCCCCGCGGCCGTCCCGGCTCGTCGTCGGGATCCTGTCGTCGATCGGGTTCTTCATGGTCGGCATCTTCAGCGGCGTGGCCACGATCATCGTCGTCGCCGTGCGACGGAACCGTCACCGCACGCGGCTCGCGGCCCGGCCGATGGGCCCGTACGTGCCGTAGCGCGGCGGGCGCGGGAGTTCCTGGGGGCCTGCGGGCCGGGCTCACGATTGGAGCGGTGAGCGGCTCCTCCTCACTGTGCCGATCGCCTCGACTCTTTGTTATAGTTTTTCTATAACAAAGAGTCTGTGCTGGGAGGCGCGGTGATCTTGACTCTTGAGGTGGACGGCGATGTGCCGCTCTACCAGCAGCTACGCGATCGCATCGTGGAGGCGATCGCGGACGGGCGCCTCCACGTCGGGGACTCACTGCCCGCGACGCGGCAACTCGCGGCGGACCTGGGCATCAACATGCACACCGTCAACAAGGCGTACGACCTGCTGCGCCGCGAGGGACTGATCCGCCTCGCCCGGCGTACCGGGGCGGTCGTCATCCGCGACGCCTTCACCGGCCCGCCCCCGGCCGGCGTGGCGGACGAATGGGAGGAGCGGGCCCGCACGCTCCTCGCCGAGGCGGTCGCCAAGGGGCTCGACCCGAGTGACGTCACGGACCGCGTGCAGCGGATTCTCGACGGATTCCCCGCCGGATCGCCCGTCCGGCCGACCACTGAGAGGTAGCGATGACCGGCGTCACACTCTTCCCCGTCCTTCTCATCGGGGTCGTGCACTGGCTGATCCCGTCGCTCGTCCCGCCCACCCTGCCCTTCGGGGTCCGCGTGCCGCTCGACCACGCGCACGCGCCGGTCGTCGACGCCTGGCGGCGTCGCTACCGGGTCGGTACGGCGGTCGCCACCGTCGCCGCGGCGGTCGCCGTCGTCCTGCTGCGCGCCCCGATGGCCGGAACGATCGCCGTCGGCGCGCTCCTCGCGGTCGGGCTGGTCCTGTACCTGGCGGCCCACCGCGCGATCAGGGAGGCGAAGACCTCCGAAGGCTGGTTCACCGGCCGGCGGCAGGTGACGGTCGTCGACACCTCGCTCCGGACCGATCCCGAACGCTACCCATGGCGCTGGGCCCTCCCCTCACTCCTGCTCGCCGCGGTCACGCCCGTGCTCGGAGTCGTCGAATACCCGCGAATGCCCGACCGGCTGCCGACGCACGTCACGATGTCGGGGCACCCGGACCACTTCGCGGACAAGTCGATCGGGACGGTGTTCGGCTCGGTGATCGCCCAGGTCCTGGTGACCGCGTTGGTGGCGGTGATCGCGTGGGCGGCGCTCCGGAGCCGGGCCCGGCTCGACGCAGAGGACCCGCAGGCGGCGACCCGGCATCGGCGGTTCGTCTCCGCGATGGCCCGCGTGATGCTGGCCATGGGCGCCTTCCTGAACCTGACCTTCCTCCTCGTCGCCCTGCAGACCTGGCACCTGGTCGAAGCCGGGCCGGTCGTCGCGGTGGGGGTTCCCACGGCGACGGCGCTCGGCGTGGCGGTGCTGCTGGTCGTCGTCGTCCGCATGGGACAGGGCGGCAGTCGCCTCCGCCTCGGCCCCGCCCGTACCGGCGTCCCCGGCGCCGGCCGCCGTCCGGCACCGGTCAACCAGGACGACGACCGCTTCTACCGGTGGGGACTCGTCTACTACAACCGCGACGACCCGGCGCTGTTCGTGCCGAAGCGGTTCGGCATCGGGTGGACGCTCAACATGGCGCGGCCCCTGTCGTGGGTGCTGCTCGGCGCGACTCTCGTCCTGATCGCCGTCGTCCCCCTCATCGGCGCGTTCACCCGGTGACCCGTCCCGCACTCGATTCATTCCTCCATCGACCCTCTTTCCGAAGGAACGTCCCAATGCCGTCGACCACCATTTCCGGAATCCGTCGTGGCGTCATCGCGCTCACCGTGGCCCTGGCCTGCTCCTCGTGCGGTGGCCAGGGCGGCACCCATCGAGCCACGAGCGTGGCCCACGCCACCGAGACCGGAGATCTGACACGCGACCTCACCTTCACCAGCGGACCCGACACGCTGCCCGCGACGGTCCGGTCGCCCTCCAGTGCGGGCGGGCCGGTCCCCGGTGCACTGATCATCTCGGGCAGCGGGCCGACAAACCGTGACGGCAACGACCCGACGTACCCCCACCTGGACACGAACCGCAACTTCGCGGCGGCGCTTGCAGGCGCGGGTGTCGCCTCGCTCCGTTATGACAAGATCGGCTCCGGCGCCGCCGGGCTCGGTTCCCACGCGGGCGGCAAGGGGATCGACTTCGACCTCTACGCGCAGGAGGCACTGGACGCCTACCGGACTCTCGCGCGCCAACGCGAGGTGGACCGGCGTCGCCTCATCGTGGTGGGTCACAGTGAGGGCGCGCTGTTCGCCCTCTGGCTCGCCGACCGGCTCAGGGGCACGCCGGAGGCGCCCCGGGCACTCGTCCTCGCCGCGCCGCCCGGCCACCGCTACCTCGACGTGCTGTCGCGGCAGCTCACCGAGCAGTACCGCGCGGCGCAGTCGGCGGGCCGGTTGCCGACGGCGACCGCGGCGGCCTACATCCGTGATCTGCGGGTCGTGGTCGGCGCCATCAGGACGACCGGGAAGCCGCCGGCCCATTTCGCGGATCCGGCGTTGGCGTCGCTGTTCACGCCGGTGAACACGGCCTTCCTGGCCCAAGCCGACCGGCAGGATCCGTTCGTCCTGGCACGCCGCCTGCGGCCTGGCCTCCCGGTCCTCGTGCTGCGGGGGACGAAGGACGTCCAGGTGGACGCCTCCGAGGTCCGCCGCCTCATGAACGGTCTCGCCGGCGATCACAGGGCGGAGCGGGCCGATATCCCCGACGCCGACCACGTGTTCAAGGTCGTGACCGGCACGCCGAACCCCGCCACCGACTATCCGGATCCCAACCGACCCTTCGCGCCGCAGGTCGCCCCGCGGTTGACGGCGTTCCTGCGCGGCACGTTCGGCTGAGCGTGAACCCCGGCCGGGAGGGCGAACAGGGTCTTACCCGGCCGGGATCGGCGGGCGCGGTCCCTGCCCGGCCGGGATCGGTCCTCGCCCGGTCGAGCCGGGCGAGGACCGTCCATGGCGTCCTCGTCAGCCCATGCGGGCGATGGACTTGTACTCCAGGTAGGCGGCCAGGCCCTCGGGGCCGAGCTCGCGGCCGACGCCGCTGCCCTTGTATCCGCCGAACGGGGACGACGCCTCGATCATGTACATGTTGACCCCGTACGTGCCGGTGCGGACCTGCCGGGCGATCTCCAGACCGCGGTCGTTGTCGGCCGTCCAGACCGTGCCCGCCAGGCCGTACTCGCTGTCGTTGGCGATCCGCACCGCGTCCGCCTCGTCCTCGTACGGGATGACCGTCAGGACGGGGCCGAAGATCTCCTCGCGGGCGATCCGCATGTCGTTGGTGACGCCCGCGAAGACGGTGGGTGTGACGTACCAGCCGCGGTCGTACGGCCGTCCGGAACCACCGAGCGCGACCTTGGCGCCCTCCTCCTGGCCGGTCCGGATGTAGCCCTCGACCCGTTCCTGCTGGCGCTTGGCGACGAGCGGGCCGATCTCGGTCGCCGGGTCGGCCGGGTCGCCCACCTTCATCCCACGTACGGTCTCGGCGAGCGCGTCGACGACCTCGTCGTAGCGGGTACGGGACGCGAGGATGCGGGTCTGGGCGATGCACGCCTGGCCGTTGTTCATCAGCGACGCCATCTTGAGCCAGCCCATCGTCGCGGCGAGGTCGGCGTCGTCGAGGATGATCGCAGCCGACTTGCCGCCGAGCTCGAGCGTGCAGCGCTTCAGCTGTTCGCCGCAGATCGCACCGATCTTCCGGCCGGCCGCGGTCGACCCGGTGAAGGCGACCTTGTCGACGTCCGGGTGGCGGACGAGGTGCTCTCCGGTCTCCCGCCCGGCGGCGACGATGCTGACCACGCCCTTGGGCACGCCCGCCTCGTTCAGCAGCTCGCCGAGGACGTACCCGTCCAGCGGCGTCTCCGGCGCCGGCTTGATCACGATGGTGCAGCCGGCGATCAGCGCGGGAGCGAGCTTGAGGGCGATGATGAACTGCGGGACGTTCCACGGCACGATCGCGGCGACCACCCCGACCGGCTCGCGGCGGACCGTGACCGGCCCGAACATCCCCGCCCGCTCCTCCTCCCAGGCGAAGCCCTTGCCGAACTCGGCGAAGTAGCCGTAGACGGCGTGGGCCTGCCCGGTCTGGCCGAGCTGGGAGAACGTGATGGGGGAGCCCATCTCGGCGGTGATCAGCTCGGAGAGGTCGCCGAGGCGCTCGGCGTACAGCTCGGTCAGGCGCGCGACGACGGCGGCGCGCTCGGCCGGCGCCATGCGCGGCCAGGGGCCGTGGTCGAACGCCTCCCGCGCCGCCGCGACGGCCCGGTCGATGTCCGCCGGGGTCGCGTCGGGGACCCGGCCGATCACCTCTTCGGTGTGGGGGGAGACGACGTCGATGGTGCCGGTGCCGGCGGGCGCGACCCACTCGCCGCCGATGTAGAGCCGATCGTGTTCACGCATGCCGTACCTCCGGAGGCGGGAGGAGCTTTGACCGAGTGCTTGCTTGGTATCTTCTCCATCCGTTCCGCTCCTGTCCACCGTGGCCCTCGTCACGCCGAAGTCAAGCGTCGCGGCGGCGTAGGAGAAGGTGACCACCGGCACAGGCGGCCACGGCCCAGACCACGAGGATGCCCAGCGCGGTCCACGGCCCGAAGGGGCGATGGGAGATGAACGACTTCTCCGGCTTCACCACCTGCATCATCACCTGCCCGACCTGATCGGGAAGGAACTGCAGGACCGTCCGGATCTTCGGGGCGTTGCCGAGCCCCTGGGAATCGAGGAAGAGCAACGGGATCATGATCCCCAGCGAGAGTGCCGTACTGCGCAGCATGGTCGCCACGCCGATCGCGAAGACGCAGAGCAGCGTCAGATAGACGCATGCGAACACGACCGCGCGCAGTACTCCCGGCTCGCTGAGAGTGGTGCCGTGCTCGCCGAGCACGGCCTGTGACGTGAAGAACGTCACCAGGACGGTGAACAGGGAGAACACCAGGGCCAGTGCCGTCGTGGCCAGCACCTTGGCGCCGTAGAACATGCCCCGGTGTGGCACCGCTGCCAGGGAGGCACGGATCGTGCCGCTCGTGTACTCGGTGCTGACGCACAGTACGCCGAAGACGACGAGAGCGATCTGGCCGAGCGTCAGACTGTAGAAGCCGGTCGTGACGGGGTCGAAGTTGGCGCGTGCCCGCTGGTCCATCAGGTCGAAGCGGGAGCTTATGGCGAGGCAGAAGAGGACGCCGAGCCCCACGCTGAGGATGAAGGTCAGTGCGAGGGTCCAGACCGTGGATCGAACGGTGCGGATCTTGATGAATTCGGCGCCGAGGGCCGCTCGCGCGGAAACCATGTTCACCACTGCGGACCTCCAGCCCGGTAGTCGACGACGTCTCCAGTGAGCCGCATGAACGCCTCCTCCAATGAGGCGGTCTGCGTCGCGACCTCATGCACGATCAATCCCTTGGCGGCGGCGATCTCACCGATCGTCGCGGCCTCGGTCCCGACCGCCTCGAGCGCGCCGTCCGCGGCCTGCGCCACGGTGACGCCGGCCGCGCTGAGCACGTCACGCATCCGCTCCGGCTCGGGCGTCCGGATCCGTACGAACGAGCGGGTGTGGGTGGCCACGAACTGGGCCGCGGTGGTGTCAGCGAGCAGCCGGCCGCGGCCGATCACGACCAGATGCTCGGCGGTCAGCGCCATCTCGCTCATGAGATGACTGGAGACGAAGACCGTTCTGCCCTCGGCCGCCAGCCTCTTCATCAGGTTCCGGATCCACACGATGCCCTCGGGGTCCAGCCCGTTGAGCGGTTCGTCGAAGAGGAGCACCGGCGGGTCGCCGAGGAGCGCCGCGGCGATGCCGAGTCGCTGGGACATGCCGAGGGAGAATCCCTTGGACCGCTTCCGGGCGACGCTCTCCAGCCCGACCATCGCCAGGACCTCCCGAACCCGCGTCTTCGGGATCCGGTTGCTCCGCGCCAGCCACGACAGGTGGTCCTGTGCCCGGCGGCCACGGTGCACGGCCGTGGCCTCGAGCAACGCCCCGACCCACCGCAGCGGTTCGGTCAGCCGGTCGTAGGGCCGCCCGCTGATGAGGACCCGGCCCGCGGCCGGGCGGTCGAGGCCCAGCATCATCCGCATCGTGGTGGACTTCCCGGCGCCGTTCGGCCCGAGAAAGCCGGTCACCTGACCCGGACGGACGGTGAAGGACAGCCGGTCGACCGCGACCGTGTCGCCATATCTCTTGGTGAGGTTCTGCACTTCGATCACGGTCTCGACGCTTCCGTACGGCGGCCCTCCGGCGCTTCGGAGCAGCGGCCGAATCACGGCCTCCTCCGTGGCGCGTACGCCGTGTCCCGGCGAGCGGCGGCATCCGACCACGGGACGAGGGACTCGGGTAGGAGGCGGGGGCGCGTGCGTACGGCAGCGTCCGGAGTGCGGGGATCCGACCACGGGATGAGGGACCCCGGTCGGAGGCGGGCGCGGGCACGGGCCGGTACGGTTCGGGCCGTGCCCGACCTCGATCCACCGCCGGTCTTCCCACGGCGGCTCAGCCGCCGCCGGCTGATCGCCCTCGACGCCGCGGCCGCCGTCGGATCGACGCTGATCCTGCTCGTCGTCGCCCTCGCGCGGCCGGTGGACCTGCCGACGTGGGCGACCTGCCTGCTCGCCGGGGCGCTCGGGCTGCCGGTCGCCGTACGGCGCCTGTGGCCGCTGCCCGTCTTCGGGATCGTGTTCGCGGCGTCCGTGGCGGCGATGTTCCTCGGGATCGGGTGGAACGCCCTGTTCCTCCCCGCGTTCGCGCTGTACATGGTCGCGCTGACCGCGTCCCGGCATCCGCGGGAGCCCACGCTGGTCATCGCGGGGATCAGCGTGTTCGGCGTGCTCGTGGGGACGATGGCCGGGCCCCGCGACGGCAGCGGGATCGCGAACCTGATCCTCACCGGCCCGCCGGTGCTGGGCGGAGCGTGGACGATCGGCCGGGCCGTGCGCGAACGCCGCGCGTACGCCGCACGGGCGGCCGAGCAACTCGCCGAACGCGCCGTCACCGAAGAACGCCTGCGGATCGCGCGGGAGCTGCACGACGTGGTGTCCCACACGCTCAGCCTGATCGGCGTGAAGGCCGGCGTCGCCGGCTACGTTCTGCGGTCCCGTACGCCCGGGGACGAGGACGCCGAGGTACGCGACGCCCTGGACGTCATCGAGACCACGAGCCGGGACGCGCTCGTCGAGATGCGCCATATGCTCGGCATGCTCCGATCGGACGAGGCGTCCCCCGAGTTGCGGCCCGCTCCCGGCCTCGCCGGGCTGCCCGAGCTCCGCGAACGCGCCGCGATGGCCGGCGTCCGCGTCGACCTGACCGTCCACGGCGTGGACGGCCTGCCCGAGGGGATGGGCCGCTCGGTGTACCGGATCGTCCAGGAGGCGGTGACCAACGTCGTCCGGCACGCCGCCCCGGCGCACTGCCGGGTCGTGGTGGAGGGCGACAAGGACGAGGTACGGATCCGGGTGACCGATGACGGGCTGGGGGACCGCGTGCTCCCGGGGACGCCCGGGCACGGCATCATCGGGATGCGGGAACGCGCCCACATGCACGGCGGCACGCTGACGGCCGGACCGCGTCCCGAGGGCGGGTTCGAGGTATCGGCCCGCCTACCCCGCCAGACCTCGCAAGAGGCGCCTGCCCGCCTGCCCCACCACCCCTCGGAGGATCCGTGACCGCCCCTGTCCCGGTCGGCGACGCCCAGCCCGGAGGGCCTGTGACGGCCCCTGTCCCGGTCGGCGACGACCGGTCTCGCCATGTCCCGGAGGGCCTGTGACCGACCCCGTCCGCGTCCTGGTCGCCGACGATCAGGCCCTGCTGCGCGGCAGCTTCCGCGTCCTCGTCGACACCGCCGCGGACCTGACGGCGGTCGGGGAGGCGGGAACCGGCGCGGAGGCCGTCGAGTTCGCCTTCCGCGAGCGGCCGGACGTGGTCCTGATGGACGTCCGCATGCCGGAGATGGACGGTATCGAGGCGACCCGGCGGATCTGCGGCCCGGACGGGCCACCCGGCGTCCGGGTGCTCATCCTCACGACGTTCGACCTGGACGAGTACGTCCACTCCGCGCTGCGCGCGGGGGCCAGCGGCTTCCTGCTGAAGAACACCCCGCCCGCCGACCTGCTCGCGGGCATCCGGGTCATCGCCTCCGGCGACGCGCTGCTCGCGCCCGCCGTGACGCGGCGGCTCATCGCGGAGTTCGCCCGGAGGCCGCTGCCCGCCCGGCAGCCCGCCCGCGAACTGGAGGGACTGACCGGCCGGGAGCGCGAGGTGCTCGCGCTGATCGCGCGCGGCCTGTCCAACGGCGAGATCGCCGAGCATCTGCACCTCAGCCCGGCGACGGTGAAGACGCACATCGGGAACCTGCTCGCCAAGCTCGCCGCCCGCGACCGCGCCCAGCTCGTGATGGTCGCCTACGAGAGCGGACTGGTCACGCCGAACCCGCGCTGACCGCCTCGCCGGGGATCATTCCGACACGCGCCCCCGGTGACGCCTAAAACTCGTGTGACGTGCGATAATAGGGGTCCCTTCAGTCAAATTGTGATGTGCCAGTGGATACCGCCATGCCTAAGTTCCGCCGAGTCGTACACCGTCTCGTTCACCCCCGCATCGTCCCGCCCCATCGACTCGTGGAGAACCCCGAGCAGTGGGAGCGGCTCGCCACCCCTGAGGAGCGAGCGCAGCTGCTCGCCAAGTCCGACTTGGGGAAGGCGGCGTAACGACGGCCGGCCGCCGCTTCCGGGTGAAGCGGCGGCGCGTATCGCCGCATAAAGGACTTATGTCACCAAAGTGATGTCATGCGGCGTGTGCGGTCGGTGTTGTCGGTGGGGCCTGTTAGCTTGCCGGGCATGCCTCGGCTCCTGCACACGTCCGACTGGCACCTCGGCCGGTTCTTCCACCGCGAGGACATGCTCGGAGCGCAGGCGGCGTTCGTCGACCACCTCGTCGAGACGGTCCGGTCCGAGCGGGTCGACTGCGTGCTGGTCTCCGGCGACCTGTACGACCGGGCGCTGCCGCCCGTCGACGCGGTCGCGCTGTGCAACGAGGCGCTGCGGCGGCTGACGGCCGAGAAGGTCCGCGTCGTCGTGATCAGCGGCAACCACGACTCCGCGCGGCGGCTGGGCTTCGGGGCCGACCTGATGGACGCCGCCGGCGTGCACCTGCGCACCGACCCGGAGGCGGTCGGCCGTCCGGTGCTCCTCGACGACGGCACCGCGATCTACGGCATCCCCTACCTCGAGCCCGAGGTGGTCCGGGGCCGGTGGGAGCTGTCCGAGCGCGGCCACGGCGCCGCGCTGACCGAGGCGATGCGCCGGATCCGCGCCGACCTGGCGGAGCGTGGCGGCCGGTCGGTGGTGCTCGCGCACGCCTTCGTCACCGGGGGCGAGGCGAGCGACAGCGAGCGCGACATCGCGATCGGCGGGATCGCCAGCGTGCCGATGGGCGTGTTCGACGGCGTCGACTACGCCGCCCTCGGCCACCTGCACCGCGCACAGCCCCTCTCCGAGAGGGTGCGCTACGCCGGCTCCCCGCTGGCCTACTCCTTCTCCGAGGACGCACACGTCAAGGGCAGCTGGCTGGTCGACCTCGGCGAGACCGTCCACGCCGAGTTCGTCGACGCGCCGGTGCCCCGCCGGATCAAGCGTCTCCGCGGCCGCATCGACGAACTGCTCGCCGATGAGCGGTGGGCGGCGTACGAGGATCACTGGCTGCAGGTGACGCTCACCGACGCCGAGCGCCCCACGGGCGCGATGGACCGCCTGCGCCGCCGCTTCCCGCACGTCCTCGCCCTGGCCTTCGAGCCGGCGGAGACGACGGACACCGGCGAGCGGACCTGGGCGGAGCGCGTCCAGGGCCGCTCCGGCACCGAGATAGCCTGCGACTTCGTCGCGGAGGTGCGTGGCGCGCCGCCGGACGAGGCCGAGCGCGCGCTGCTGGACGAGGCGTTCGAGCACCACCGGCGCGTGGAGGCGGCCCGGTGAGACTTCACCACCTTACGATCACGGCCTTCGGGCCGTTCCCCGGGACCGAGCGGATCGACTTCGACGCGCTGTCCGAGGCCGGCCTGTTCCTCATCAACGGTCCCACCGGCGCCGGGAAGACCAGTGTGCTCGACGCCGTCTGCTTCGCGCTGTACGGCCGGGTGCCGAGCGTCCGCAACGACGCGAAGAACCTCCGCAGCCACCACGCGCCGCCCGACCGTTCGCCGGAGGTCGTCCTGGAGGTGACGATCCGGGGGCGGCGGTTCCGCGTCACCCGGTCGCCGCGCTGGGACCGGCCGAAGCTGCGCGGCACGGGGACGACGGAGGAGAAGGCCAAGGTCCTCTTCCAAGAGCGGCGCGGCGGCGAGTGGGAGGCCCTGTCGACCCGCTTCGAGGAGGCGGGGCAGAAGATCGGTGATCTGCTCGGCATGTCGGCGGAGCAGTTCTGCCAGGTGGTGCTGCTGCCGCAGGGCGACTTCGCGGCGTTCCTGCGCGCCGACGCCGAGAAGCGGCGCGGCGTGCTCGAGCGGCTCTTCGCGACCGAGGCCTTCACCGAGGTCGAGCGGTGGCTACGGGAGAAGCGGCAGGAGACCGGGCGGGAGGCCGACGTGCTGCGCGCCGCCGCCGGGTCCGTCGGCGACCGCGCCGCCGAGGCGGCCGGCGGCGAGCGTCCCGACCTGGACCCCGACGCCCTGGCGGCGTGGGCGGCCGAGCTGTCGGCGCACATGAACGACATCCGTACGGCCGCCGAGGACCGGGTGGCCGCCGCGGCGAGCGTCCTGACGGCGGCACGGGTCGCGGCCGAGCACGGGCGCGCCGTCGCCGACCGGAGGCGGCGCCACGCCGACGCCCACGCCCGGGCGGCGGCGCTGGCCGACGGGGCCGCGGCCCGGGCCGCCGTGGCCGACGCGCTGCGCGCGGCCGAGCGCGCCCGCCGCGTCCTGCCGCTGCTGCACGGCGCCGAGGCCCGCGCCGCCCGCCGTACCGAGGCCGAGAGCGTGGCCGCCCGGCGGCGGGAGGTCGTCGCCCGGTTGGTCTCCGACACCGCCGACGCCGACGTCATGCGCAAGGAGGAGCGGATGCGCCGCGAGGAGGTCGCGGTCCTCGAGCAGCGGCGCGGCGACGAGCACCGGCTGGCCGCGATCGGCCGGGAGCTGAAGGGCGCGGAGTCGGAGGGCGCAGACCTCGACGCGCGCGAGGCCGAGCTGACGCTGTTCCTCACCGACTCCCCGCGCTACCGCGAGACCCTGTCCGCGCGACTGGAGCAGACCCGCGCCCGGCTCGCCGCCCGCCCCGTGGCCGAGGCCGCGGTCGAGGCCGCCGACCGGCGGCTGGAGGCCGCGCTGCGGCGCGACGCGCTGGCGGCGGCGCTCGCGGAGACGGACGAGGAGCACCGCGCCGCGACCGACGCCGCCCAGGCCGCCCGCGACGCCTTCCAGGAGATCCGCCAGGCGAGGCTGGAGGGCATGGCCGCGCGGCTCGCGCACGAGCTGCGGCCCGGCGAGCCCTGCGGGGTCTGCGGCTCCACCGAGCACCCGGCACCCATCACCGCCGGCGGGGAGATCCCGGACGACGACGCGGAGTCGGCCGCCGAGGCCGCGTACGAAAGGACCCAGGACGACCGCGAACGGATCGCCGCGCGCCTCGCCGAGCTACGGGCCGAGCAGTCCGCGGCGGCCAAGGACGCCGGGGACGAGGCCGTCGACGACCTGCGCACCGCCGTCGCCGGCGCACAGGAGGAGCTGACCGCGCTCACAGCCGCCGAGGCCGACGCCGAACGCCTCGAGGAGGACCTCCGGCAGGTCGACGCCGAGTACGAGGAGGCGCGGGACCGGCAGGAGGAGGTCGTGACCGCGCTCGCGGAGAACCGCGCGCGCCGCGTCGCCCTGACCGCCGAGACGCTCCGTCTCCGCACCGGGCTCGACGCGGCCCGCGGCGACGACCCGACCCTGGAGGCCCGCATCCGCCGTCTCGGCGACGAGGCCGACCTGCTCCGTGGCACCGCCACCGCGATCGAACAGCTGAGGGCCGCCGCGGACGACGCCGACACCGCCTGGCGGGAGGCCGCCGACGCCGCCGAGGCCGAGGGCTTCCCCACGGCCGACGCCGTACGCTCCGCCGTCGTCGACGACGCCATGCGCGACGAGCTGACCCGGCAGGCGAAGGCGTACGACGACGAAGAGGCCAGAGTCGCCGCGCTGCTGAACGACGCCGAGCTCGCCGCGGCCGCCGCCGAGCCGCCGCCCGACCTCGACGCCCTCGAGTCGGCGCTGGCCGACGCCGAGCAGGCGCACCAGGCGGTCTCGTCGGCGCGCGACCGCGCCCGGCACCGCCGCGACCGTCTCACCGCGCTCGCCGCCGAGCTGCGGGAACACGCCGGGGCATGGCGCCCCGTCGCCGGCCATCACGAGGTCGTGGCCCGGCTCGCCGCCGTCGCCTCCGGCGACCCGGCGTTGAACACCGCGCGGATGCGGCTGTCGGCGTACGTCCTGGCCGCCCGGCTGGAGCAGGTCGTGGCCGCCGCCAACGAACGGCTCGCCCGCATGTCCTCGGCGCGCTACATCCTCGAGCACACCGTCGAGCGCGCGGCGGGCGAGAAGAGCCGCCACGGCACCGGCGGCCTCGGCCTGCGCGTCATCGACTCCTGGACCGGGCAGCGCCGCGACCCGGCCACCCTGTCCGGCGGGGAGACCTTCATCGCCTCCCTCGCCCTCGCCCTGGGCCTGGCCGACGTCGTGACCGTCGAGGCGGGCGGCGCGGAGATCGGCACACTGTTCGTCGACGAGGGGTTCGGCACGCTCGACGAGGAGACCCTCGACGAGGTGATGGACGTCCTCGACGGCCTGCGCGACGGCGGCCGCGCGGTCGGCATCGTCAGCCACGTCGCCGAGCTGCGCACCCGCATCCCCGCCCAGCTCCGCGTCCGCAAGGCCCGTACGGGCTCGGCCCTCGCCGTGACCGGCGTCGGCACCTGATCACCGATCTCTACCCGATCAACTCATCCCGGCTGAACTCTCAGCCGCCCGCGGATCGCGGCACCTCAGAGCTCGTCATCACTGGGCACCTCAACACGCGCGCTCACGCCCGCACGTTCGAGCTCCTCGACCAAGATCTTGATCATCCGTTCGCGCATCGCCGGCCATATGTAACCCTTGCAATCCACGTAGACCCAGGGGCCGCGAGGCGCGAGACGTACATCCGAAACCCAGTTCGGCGTGTAGAGGTCACCGGCTGCGGCATCCGCCTCCTCACCGCTGAGTTCCCGCCCGTCCTCGGCGACCGCGTAGAAGCGTTGGCCCGCCCGGAAGAGAGCCAGTTTCGCAGCACTCGGATCGGACGAGCCCACGATGATCACTTTCTCGTTCGAGGAGTCACCATCGTGGGCGAACACCGCCGGGTCGACCTCGATTTCCAATGCGATCCTCTCCCAGCCGGCGTGAATCAGGGGCGCTGGGGATGGTGCTCCGCTGAGCGGTCGCGCGCAAGTTGGTGATGATGGCGGTGGACTTGCCGGAGAGAGCGGCGGCGACGTACCGGTCGACGACCGGGAGCCCGGACAATCTGAGGGCCGCCCGCCGGATCCGCAGCTGCCGGGTCGTGGCGGGGATGAACCAGCGCGTCCCCTTCCGGGCCGCCTGCTGCTTGTCGGCGACCACCGGGCGCAGCATCCGTTCGTAGCGTTCCAGCGCGGTCTCGACCGTATCGGCGCGGGACAGGTGTTCGGCCAGGACGTACGCGCCGGTGATGCCCAGGGAGGCCCCCTGACCGGCCAGCAGGGACACCGCGTACGCGGCGTCGCCGATCAGTACGACACGGTCCCGGCTCCAGGTCGGCATCTCGATCTGGGCGACCTGGTCGTAGTACACCTCTTCCGGCGGCGGGCAGGCGGCCAGGGCGCGCGGCACCACCCAGCCGAGCGTCCCGTACTCGCGGCGGACCGCCGCGCGTGGATCGGCCGGCGGCGAGGGGGCGGGCGCGCGGTGCACGGCGAACACCGCCACGCGCCGGTCGTGCAGCCCGTAGAAGCCCATCTGCCGGTCGACGGTGTCGGTCAGGCAGAACTGCCCGGCCACCCGGTCGTGGACGTCCGCGTCGTCGAACGAGTACGCGGCGGTGTGGAACCCCAGGTACCGCAGGAAGTCCCGCTCGGCGCCGAAGACCTGACGGCGGACGGTGGAGTGGATGCCGTCGGCGCCCACCAGCAGATCCGCTTCGATCGTGCCGCCGCCGGCGAGGGTGACCGTGACGCTGTCCGTACGGTTGTCGATGCGGGTGAGCGTGGTGCCGTAGCGCACGTCGACCCGGTCGGGGACGTGTTCGCGCAGAGCGCGCTCCAGGTCGGGGCGCATGATGCTGACCAGCCGCCCGTTCACGATCTTGGCGAACTGCGCGAAGCGCATACGGGAACGCGGACGGCCGTGCTCGTCCCGGTAGGTCATCTCATCGACGTGGTGTCCCAGCTCGCGGATGCGGGGGAGCACGCCCATGGCCTCGGCGGCGTCGTAGCCGGGGCCGAAGAAGTCGATCATGTAGCCCTGGGGGCGCGGGCCGGGAGCCTTGTCCACGACCACGACCTCGGCTCCGAAGGCATCGAGACACTGGGCGAGGGCCAGCCCGGCGATGCCGGCTCCGCAGATGACGACCTTCATGGGATCTCCCTGTCCTCTCGTGCGAACTCGGTGGGCGCGACGAGCCGGCGCAGCACGGCCGTCAGATCCGCGGCGTCCGGGCCTGGGAGGAGCGCGCGGTGCAGCATGATGCCGTCGATCGCGGCGGCCAGCACCGCGGCGGTCGCCTCGGGCGAGGCCACCTTGTGCTCGGCCAGCCGGCCTGCGAACTGCCGCCGGAACTCGGTGACGATCTCGCCCAGCGATCGGCGCAGCTCCTCGTCGCGGCCCGCGGCCAGGTACGTCTCGGCGAACAGCAGCGACGTCGGATCCCGGCCGTCGTAGTCCTCGAGGAAGCCCACCATCATGCCGAGCGCCTCGTCCGGCGTCCGCGCCCCTTCCAGGGCCGGGCCCATCTGCTCGAGAAGACCGCGCACCACGGTCAGAGCCGCCTCGGCCAGCAGCGCCTGCACCGACGCGAAGTGGTAGTGCACCACGCCAGAGGCCACACCGGCCCGCTCGGCCAGCATGCGGGTGCTGACCGCCGCCCAGCCCCGCTCCGCGATCAAGTCGGCCGCCGCCTTCAGCAGCCGCTGCCGCACCTCACGGCCCCGATCCGCAGTCGTACCCATCGCAGCGCACTCCTTGGTCGAACGCCCTGAGCGTTCGTTCTGGACGATCGTCCAAACGATAACATGGCCCGGCGGCCCGGCCACAAGGAGGGCGACTGACATGGCACCGATCGGAGCATCCGGGGACGTTCCACGCTTCTTCCGGCTCAGCGTGGAGGTCGGCGACCTCGACGAGGCGCTCGTCTTCTACGGCCGGCTGTTCGGCATCGAGGGGCGCAGGCAGGCCGGGGCGCGCGCGTACTTCGAGTGCGGACCCGTCACCATCTCCGTACAGGAGGTGCCCCAGCAGGCGCCGCACCCCGCGGCGAAGGCGCTCTACTTCACCGTCGGCGATCTCGAAGCCGTCTTCGGGCGAGCGGAGACGCTGGGGTGCCTGTCGACCGAGCTGGTGCACGACGCGCCCGCCGGCGCGATCGCCGTACGCCCGTGGGGCGAGCGTTCGTTCTACGCTCAGGACCCGTGGGGCAACCCCCTCTGCTTCGTCGAGGAAGGCACCGTTTACCCGGGTTAGCACTCCAGCCGTGGATCGGAAGGTCCCTGGTCTTGGGGCTGTCTGCCGCCGGCGGAAATTCGGGTGGCCTCAGCGCGCCATCTGGGTAGAGTCGGGCGGTGCCTGAGCTGCAGCGGCTGCATGCCGACCACGGCCCGGCGGTCCTGGCCTTCGAACTGGCGAACCGCGCCTACTTCGCTACCTCGATCTCCGACCGCGGCGACGAGTTCTACGACCGGTTCACCGACCTGTACAGCGCCTTGCTGGCCGAGCAGGAGGCCGGCGTCGGCGCCTTCTACGTGCTCGTCGCCGAGGACGGCTCGATCCTCGGCCGGTTCAATCTGCTCTTCGTCGAGGACGGCACCGCCGAGCTCGGCTACCGGGTCGCGCAGCACGTCGCCGGCCGAGGCGTGGCGACCGCGACCGTCCAGGAGCTGTGCCGGCTGGCGGCGGCGCGGCACGGGCTGCGCACACTCAGGGCGGCCACCTCCCGCGAGAACGCCGCGTCCCAGAAGGTGCTGACCAAGGCCGGGTTCGTCCCGACCGGCCCGGCCGACCCGGCGCATCTCGGCGGGAAACCAGGCACCTGGTATCAGCGCGACCTTTCTTCTCGCGTATGACGGCAGCAGTGGAGGCGCCGCGTCGGTCAGCCCGTGTCGTCTCGGCGTGGTCTGAGCGCGGCGGCCACGAACGACGCGACCAGCGGTCGGCGGTCCTGTTCGTTCCAGGCGAGCACGAGGCGGCTGGGCGGTGCGTCGGTAACCGGGACGAGGACCAGGCCGTCCGGGGCCGGTTCGACCAGGGAGCGGGGCAGCACCCCGATCATCCGGCGCATCGTGATCATGTGGAACAGCTGGATTACGTCGGTGACCTCGGGGCCGGTGCCGTCGCCCCCGGGGATCCCTTTCCAGTGCGGCAGCGTCTCACCCTCTAGATCGGACATGTGTATCGAAGCCCGCTGGGCCAGCCGGTGTCCGGATGGGACGACGACCACGCGGCCCTCGGTGACCAGCGTCTCGTGAGCCAGGCCGCCAAGATCGTCGAACGGCGCGTAGAGCAGGCCGACGTCGGCCCGGCCGTCGAGCAGGAAGTCGGTGCGGTCGGCGGGGCCGCTGAACAGGATGTCCACCCGGCGGGCGTCGGGCTCGTGGGCGTATTCGGCCAGGATCCCGGACAGCAGGCCGGCGTCGCCGCCGGGCTTGAGTACGAGCCGCAGGGGGGCCTGGACGTCGCCGGCGTGCCGGGCGTTCCGGACGGCGGCGCTGACCGCGTTGAGCGCGTGCCGCCCGTGTTCCTGCAACGCCTCCCCGGCCGGGGTGAGTTCGACGTGCCGGCTTGAGCGGATGAACAGCGGGACGCCGAGCCGGGTCTCGATCCGCCGGATCGCCTTCGAGAGCGCGGGCTGGGCGATCGAGAGCCGGACGGCGGCCCGGCCGAAGTGCAGCTCGTCGGCGACCGCGATGAAGTACTCGAGCTCGCGGGTCTCCAGTTCAACCATGCCTCCAGGTTATCGCTGAAGATCCAGCCGGTCTTGGACATCAGCGGCGTACGCCCTCGAGAATCGATGCATGATCAATCACACGATGATCGTTTCCTTCGATCAGCCTCTGCCCGAAACCGAGCTCGACCAATACCTCACGGATATCGAACGGGCCATGCTCGACGCCGGTTTCGTGCAGTCGGTCGTGGCCCGGCGTCACATCCCCATCCCCGGCGAGGAGGCCATTCCGGCGCTGATCGCGACCGCGATCGTGCAGATCACCGTGGCCGACATCGACGCGCTGGCGAAGGGGTTCAGCGCGCCCGGCATCCACGAGGTCATCGACCGCTGGCAGTCGCGGCACCCGTACAAGGTCGCCTGGGCGAACCACGAGGCACTGGCATGAGCGACGTCTCCCGAAAGGTGGGACTGGTCACCGGCGCCGGCAGTGGGATCGGCCGCGCGGCGGCGCTGGAGTTCGCCCGCGGTGGTGCGGCGGTCGCCGTGCTCGACGTCGACGAGAGCACGGCGGCCGAGACCACCGAGATGATCAGGAAAGACGGCGGGGAAGCGCTGACCGTCACGGTCGACATCGCCGACGAACGCTCCGTGGAGGCGGCCGTCGAGCGCACGGTCACGGCGTACGGCGGCCTCGACTTCGCCGTGAACAACGCCGGCCTGGCGTCGCACCACCGGCAGCTCGACCAGATGACCCTGGACGAGTTCGAGCGCGTGGTCCACGTCAACCTGGCCGGGACCTTCCTGTGCATGAAGTACGAACTGCCCCTCCTGCGACGGCGCGGCGGCGGCGCGATCGTCAACGTCGCCTCCAACGGCGGCCTGTACGCGATCCCGACCGCCCCCGCCTACGTGGCCGCCAAACACGGCATCGTCGGGCTCACCAAGGTCGCCGCGGTCGACTACGCACCGGACGACATCCGGGTCAACGCCGTCTGCCCCGGCCCGACCCTCACTCCCGGGTTCGAAAGGGTGGCGGCCGGCACCGACATGATCGCGCGGCAGGCGGCGATCACGCCGCTCGGCCGGCTGGCCACGCCGGAGGAGGCCGCGGCGGCGGCGGTGTGGCTCTGCTCGGACGCTGCGTCCTTCGTCACCGGGATCGCGATGTCGGTCGACGGCGGACGGCGGGCATGATCGTCATCGCGGTTGAGGAGCACATGTCCACCGAGGCGTTCCTGTGCGTCGCGCACGGCTTGGACGTCGTGCCGGGCGACGAGACCGAGATGGATCTGATGCGTACGGTGGAACGCCCTGCTGAGCGTCGCGCTCGGCTCGTCGATCTCGATGCCCGGCTGCGGGAGATGGACGCGCTCGGACAGGACATGGCGGTGCTCAGCCTCAATCCGCCCGGGGTCCAGCCCTATCCGGCGGCCGACGCGGTGCCGCTGGCCCAGGCGTTCAACGACGCGCTGGCCGCGATCGTACGGCGGCACCCGGGCCGGTTCGGCGGGCTGGCCACGGTGGCGCCGCAGGATCCGGTCGCCGCGGCCGGCGAGATCGAGCGGGCCATGGGTCCGCTCGGGCTCAACGGCATCATGATCAACTCGCACACCGGCGGACGGTACCTGGACGAGCCGGAGTTCACGCCCCTGCTGGAGGCGGCCGAGGCGAACCGGGCGCCGGTCTACCTGCACCCACGGGCGCCGAGCATGCTCGCCGCCTACCGCGACTACGGGCTGCCCGGGGCGATCTGGGGCTACCAGGCCGAGGCCGGGCTGCACGCCATGCGGCTCATCCTCAGCGGCACGCTGGACCGCCACCCCGGGCTGACCGTCGTGCTCGGGCACCTCGGCGAAGGCATCCCGTACTGGCTGCGGCGGATCGACAACCGGCACGCGTTCGCGACGCGGACGGTCGGGGCGGCCACGCCGATGCCGCGCCTGTCGCTCACGCCGAGCGAGTACTTCCGGCGCAACTTCGTGATCACCACGAGCGGCATCGACGATCCGGACGTGCTCGGGCTGGCCCTGCGCGCGGTCGGCGAGGACAGAATCATGTTCGCGATCGACTACCCGTACGAGGACCCCGAAGCCGCCGTCGCCTTCCTGCGGGACGCGCCGCTGACCGACGACCAGCGGACGGCGATCGGCCACCGCACGGCCGAGCGCGTGTTCGGCATCGCCTAGGCCGGACCATCTCGCCCACTGTGGACACTGGGCCCTTTTCGGTATGCAGGCTTTGCGGTTTGTTTTGGGTCGTCTACTCAGGTGAGAAAATTATCGCCTGAGTAGACGGACCTTAAACAGCGGGCACCCCTGGGGAGTCTGATTCGCCGGATTCACTGGCCCGGCTTTTCCGGCTCGTGCCGTCGATCATTCGGCGCGCCTCGTCGGGATACTTTTGAATCAGTACGTTGAGTCGCGCCAACTCGGCGATGTGCGACACGCCGCCGTACGGTGATGAGCGCAAGGCGGCGTAGAACTCCTCGACTGAACGCATCAGTCGGGTAATGGCGTCCGGTGTGGCGTCGTCGGCCATCGTTCACTCCGGCCTGACGACGTGGATGATCATCGTGACGGCCTTGTCGATCTCCTCGG
This sequence comes from Actinoallomurus acanthiterrae, assembly GCF_054775715.1. Taxonomy (NCBI): domain Bacteria; kingdom Bacillati; phylum Actinomycetota; class Actinomycetes; order Streptosporangiales; family Thermomonosporaceae; genus Actinoallomurus; species Actinoallomurus acanthiterrae. The sequence goes on from NZ_BAAHCO010000001.1 coordinate 3,854,937, forward strand.
CCGGGCAGATGGGATCGCCCCACGACCACCACCAGTGCAGTTGCTCTGACGCGTCCGGCATGCACCGGATGATCTCGGCTAGCATCCCGGCGCCCGGAAAGCCGACGCGGATCCGTGTCGGAGCTATCTCCTCCGCCGTGAGACCCGCCACGCCGCACGCCATTGAGAGGCGCCGGCCCAACTCGTGGACGTCTTCCTGACCCTTTGCCACCATCATGATCGCCCTTTCGCGTTGCCGGAATTACCCATCCAGATTGACGTGCGCCGTTTACGCTGTGGAAGCGTTCCGGTCGCCATTCCGGAATCCGAAGACGACGCGGTGATCTCTGGGATCGCGCTGAAGCGATCCTGAATTCGGGCAAAGGAGATAACTCGAATGAACCAGTACTACGCCCCACAAGCCATATGGGGCCGCGAACTACGCCACTACCGCAAGGCCGCCTCCCTCACCCAGGCCCAGCTGGCAGCGAAGATCTTCTGCTCGGAGTCCTTGATCAGCTCCATCGAGACCGGCCAGGCCCCGGCGACCCCCGAGTTCGCCAAGGACGCCGACGAGGCCCTGGAAACCGGCGGCGCACTGTCCCGCACCCTCGACTGGCGCAAGGGCGCCCCCGCCTACCCGGCATGGTTCGTCGACTGGATCCCGGTCGAAGACGGTGCCGTCCAACTCCGCGTCTTCGAGATCGACCTCATACACGGACTACTCCAGACGCCCGACTACGCCCGCGCGCTCCTGGGCGGAGACGAAGCGGCGGTCGAGGCGCGTCTACTGCGGCAGAGCATCCTCGCGCGGGAAAGCCCACCGGCGCTGTACTGCGTCCTCGACGAGAGCGCGCTACGACGAAATATCGGCGGTGGCAAGGTGATGTACGAGCAACTCCAGCACCTCCTCAAGGTCAGCGAACGGGAGAACGTCAGCATCCAGGTCGTTCCGAGCCGGGCCCACCGTGGCGTTCGCGGTCCATTCGCCGTAGCCACCGCGGAGGACGGGAGTGAGACCGCGCAGGCGGACAATGCGTTCGGCGGAGCGGTCTCCACACGGCCGGAAGATCTAGCTACGGTGGTGTCATCGTGGGAATCGATCCGGACCGAAGCCCTGCCCGCGGACATGTCGAGAGACCTGATTCGCAAAGTAGCTGAGGAGCTCTGGAGTACGTGAGCGATCTGGAATGGCGCAAGTCCAGCCGTAGCAACGACACGGGAAGCCAATGTGTCGAGGTGGCCGAGTGGCGCAAGTCCGGCCGTAGCGATGACACGGGAGGCAACTGCGTCGAGGTCGCCGTAACGACCAGCTAACGCGGGTCTTCGGGGTCGGGCAACGCCCGACCCCACTCCTCTTCGAAAACCGCCGCGTCGATCTCCATCGCCACGTATTTCGGGTCGTAGAGGTCGAGGGGTGGGTTGATCGGCCAGTCGCCGGACTCCGTCTTGGTGCCGGGGCCGTCGCCGGTGAGGGCGACCTGGCGGAGCCATCGTCCGTCGGGGCCGAACTCCACCAGGTATCTGGCGCCTTCGTCCTCTTCATCAGGCATGTCGAGGTAGACGCGGTTCCGGCCGATCAGGGCTCCGTAACCGGGCTGGTCCCGGTAGCCGTTCCTCTTGTCGCGTAGCCCGGTGAGCGCCGAATCGAGCGACGGCGCGTCGATGTCGACCTCGTCGAGGGACCACGTCTCCTCCGCCCGTGACACGGCATCCGGGTCGTCGACCACCTCGACCTCGGCGAACGTGTCCACGATCTGTTGCGGCGACGAGGCCCAGATCCACCACCAGAGGCCGCCCATTCCATAGTCGTGCACGACGAGGTGCCGGGATTTGGCGGGCGCGGGCGATTCGGTCACGCCGCCGACGATAGCGATCTCGAGGAAGCAACCCGCACGTTCCCGGACGTGGGCACGGCTCTAGCATCGGTGCTGTTACCCCCCGAGGCCATCCGACCGGCCCGTGCGGAGCGCGACCAAGGAGCCATGACCGCGATGACGACCGACCCGCTGATCCGGCAGGAGTGCGCTGCGACCGTCCTCGGCGGCCCGACCGTCGTCATCGACCTCGGCGGCTTGCGGATCGTCAGCGACCCCACGTTCGACCCGCCCGGTCCGCACGGATACCTCACCAAGACGGCTGGGCCGGTCGCGACGGAGGAGCAGGTCGGCGCCGTCGACCTCGTCCTGGTCAGCCACGAGGCCCACCCGGACAACCTCGACGACCGCGGCCGGGCCTTCGCGCTGTCCGCCCCGCTGGTCCTGACCGGTCCCCGCTCCGCCGGCGCACTCGGCTCCCCGGCCGTCGGCCTTGCCCCCTGGACCAGCCACTCCCTGCCTCGCCCGGACGGCGCCGGCGAGCTGACCGTGCTCGCGGTCCCGGCCGTCCACGGCCCCGAGGACGGCGAACGCGATGCGGACGGCAACGTCAACTGCGAGGTCATCGGCTTCGTTCTGTCAGGACAAGGCCTGCCCACGGTCTACGTCAGCGGCGACAACGCCTCGATCCGTACCGTGGCCGAGATCTCCCGGCGCGTACCGGCTGTCGATGCCGCCGTGTTGCACGCCGGAGCCGCCCGGGTGGCCGCGAAGTTCGACGGACGCCCTCTGTCCCTGGACAGCCGCCGCGCCGCGGCCGCGGCGGCCGTCCTCGGCGTCGACGTGGTCGTCCCTGCCCACTACGACGGCTGGGCCCACTTCTCCGAAGGACGCGACGACCTGGAACTGGCCTTCCACGAGGCAGGCCTCTCCGCCCTGCTCAGCGCCGCCGAGCACGGCTCTTGGACTCCTCTGCGTCGCGGCTGATCCCCGACACCGCCGCCAACGGCCTCCGCGCCGAGATAGAAGATCACGCCGCTTTCATCGCGGCATGATCGGCCGGTTCAGAGCACGCGCCCTGCCCGTCGGACTCGTTGGACGCTCGAATCACCTTCTCCTCAGGGGCGTGGGGTCAGGAGCGTGAAGGCCTGGTCGATGAGGGCGGCGCGGTCCGCGGTGCCGTCTGAGCGCAGCCACTCGCGGGCGACCGCGTCCAGGGCGGCGCCGGCGGCGGCGGTGAGCAGGTCTGCCGTGAAGGCGTCGAGGGGCGCGCCGGGGCGTTCCCGTAGCGCGGTGGCGATCCGGTCGCGGAGTTCGTCGCGTCGCTGGTGCAGCCGCGCACGCAGCGCCGGGGTCGTCTCGATGAGACGCAGGCCGGTCAGCTCTCGCTGGGCGGTGTGGATGCGTGGCTCCCAGTCGCGCAGCACGGTGTGCAGGCATGCCCACGCGTCCTCGTCGCCGGGCCGCGCGCGGATCTCCGCGGCGATCTGCTCGGCGAGGTCGTCGACGTCACCGAACAGCACGTCCTCCTTGGTCGGGAAGTAGCGGAAGAAGCTGCGTCTGGACAGGCCCGCGGCGGCCGCGATGTCCTCCACCGTGGTCCGCTCATAGCCGCGTTCGACGAACAGTCCCAGCGCCAGCTCCGCCAGCTCGGCTCGTACCGCGCGCCGTGTCCGCTCCCGCAACCCCGTCGTCTCCCCACGTGTCATGCACTGAGGATAGGTTATGGCATCACGAGACGAATATGGCACTGAGTGACATATGCTGTGGCTGTCGACGTGCTCGCGGATGTGAGGAGAAGGCCCATGCACGGCAAGACCGTCCTGGTGACCGGGGGTACGGCGGGGATCGGCAAGGAGACCGCCAGGGGCCTGGCCCGACTCGGCGCCAAGGTGATCGTCGTCGGACGAAACCCCGATCGGGCGAAGGACTCCGCCGACGAACTGTCACGGGAGGCGGGCGGCGAGGTCGTGGCGCTCCCCGCGGACCTTTCGGACCTGGCCGGGCTGCGGAGCCTCACCGAGCAGGTCGCCGAGCGGTACGACCGCCTCGACGTCCTGGTCAACAACGCCGGCGGAGTGAACGCCGAACGGCGGCTCACTCGGGACGGCGTCGAGGCCACGTTCGCCGTTAACGTCCTCGCCCCGTACACCCTCACGTGCCTGCTGCTGCCGCTGTTGCGCACGGCGCGCCGGGCGCGCGTGGTCAACCTGACCGGCGGCCTGCCCGACGGGACGATCGACCCGGACAACCTGCAGGGCGAGAAGGTGTTCCTCGGCTGGAGATTCACCCAGTACAACCACACCAAGACGGCGCTGATGGCGATGAGTCACCGGTTCGCCTCGCTGCTGGGGGAGGAGGTGACCGTCAACGTCGCCTACCCGGGGCACGCCTCCACGCCCGGCAACCGAGCCATCCCGATGCGGGCGTTCCCCTACGTCTACCGGCCCGTCGCCCCGCTGGTCAGACTGCTGGGTCCACTACTGCTGTCGGACCTGGCCAAGGCCGCACGCTCCAGCATCCATCTGGCGTCCAGTCCCGAAGTGGAAGGGATCACGGGTGCGTACTTTGACGCCCGTACGCGCCGAGTGCCCTGGCCGGCAGGTGCCCTTGACGCTCGAGGGCAGGAGGCGGTGTGGTCGCTGTGCGGGCGGCTCAGTGGGCTGAGCCCGGTGTGAAGCCCCGGGTTTCCCGGGACTTCACGGGCCGCGACGAGAGTCGTCGGCCGTCAGGCGGTGGCCGTGACGCCGGCCGGTGACCCGAACCAGGCCGCGAGCGCGTCCGCGAGACCCGTACGGTCGGCCGGGCCGTCGTGTGACGCCGCCCAGGCGACGTAGCCGTCGGGGCGTACGAGCACTGCGGCCGGGCCATGAGACGAGCCGCCACGCGCGCGGACCACCCGTACCCGATCGGCGTATCCGTCGGCGGCCGAGTGCAGCCAAGCCGAGCCGGCCAGGTCGAGCAGCGCTCCTCGGCCCTCGCGCAGGAGGGCCTGAGCCGCCCCCGCGTCGTCCGGGTCCAAGGCGGGCATGAACCGGCCGACCAGGGGATGCGCCGGCTCCGGGGCGTAGTCGATGTCCAGGCCGTTGGCCACCTCGACGAAGTGGCGCTTGGCGGTCGGCATCGTCAGCACCTCGGAGAACACCTCGCGCAGGGCGTCCGTCTGCGGGCCGGGGCGCATCAGGGCGACCTGGGCGCGGGTGTTGCGCAGCACGCGTGCCGCGACGGGGTGCCGTTCGGCGGTGTAGGTGTCGAGCAGGCGTTCCGGCGCGTGGCCGCAGGCGACCAGCGCGAGCTTCCAGCCGAGGTTGACCGCGTCCTGCAGGCCGAGGTTGAGGCCCTGGCCGCCGATGGGGGAGTGGACGTGCGCGGCGTCGCCGGCGAGCAGGATGCGGCCGCGCCGGTAGGTCTGCGCGTGGCGGGTGTTGTCGCTGTACCGGATGCCGGTCTCCAGCCGGGTGACGGTCGCCTCTTCGCCGCTCACCCGGCAGATGCTGGCCTGCATCTCTTCCACGGTCATCGGCGTCTCCCGGTCGCCGGGGCCGCCGTCGAACTCGATGGTGGCGACCTCGCCGGGCACCAGTGACAGGTTCAGCAGTCCGCCGGGGCTCCGGAGGGACGAGGTGAGGGCGTCGGGGTCGGAGAGTTCGGCGACGGCGGTGCGCCCGGTCATCGTCGGAGGGGTGCCGGGGAACGCGATGCCGGACCGCTTGCGCACCGTGCTGCGGCCGCCGTCGCACCCGACCAGGTAGGCCGCGTCGAGGGTCGTACCGTCGGCCAGCACGGCGCGTACGCCGGTGCCCTCGTCGGAGACGTCGACCACCTCCTGGCCGGTCCGGATCCGTACGCCGAGCGCGGTGGCGTGGTCGGCGAGGATCTGCTCGAGCACATGCTGCCGGATCATGACGTAGTCGGCCGGGTCTCCCGTCGTGTCCTCCAGCAACGGCAGACCGCTGAAGTGGCCCCGCGTGCGACCTTGCCGGACGGCGCTCACCAGGAGGGCGACGAGGTCGGCGCGGTCCGGTCGGCTGTCGGCCGACAGCCGGTCGAACATCGCCCATTGGGCCGCGAGCAGCGGTTCGGCCAGCCCGCGCAGCGCCAGCGTCTGACTGCTGCGGGTGTTGATCGACCGCAGGCCGAGGCTGCGGGTCCGCCGTTCGGCGCCGTCCGCCGCCTCGAGGACGAGCGGGTCGACGCCCGCCAGTTTCAGCTCCGCGGCCAGCAACAGGCCCGTCGGTCCGCCACCGACCACGATGACATCGGTCACGAGAACGCTCCTTACTTACGGCGTATGCTTACGGCGTAAGTAGAGCACGTACGGTGTAAGTTCTGTCAAGCCGAATGAGGAGGACCAAGAACCGGATGGCACGACGCGAGCCGCTGAACCGCGAGAAGATCCTGGACGCCGCCCTGGCCCTGGCCGCCGAGGAGGGCCTGGACGGGCTGTCCATGCGGAAGCTGGCCAAGTCCCTGGGCGTCGAGGCGATGTCGCTCTACAACCACGTCTCCAACAAGGCCGACATCCTCGACGGCATGGCGGAGCGGGTGTTCGGCGAGATCGACTGTCCCGACCCCGCCCTACCGTGGCCGGACCGGGTGCGCGCCATCGCGTTGAGCATGTACCGCGCGTTCAGCCGCCACCCCGTCGTCCCCCTCGCGCTGGCCAGCGACCAGGCCAACCCGACCTCCGAGACGGCGCTGCGGCCGCTCGACGCCCTCGTCGGCGCCCTGTTCGAGGCCAGCTTCCCTGACGACGACGTACGCCGGATGCTCACCGCCGTCAACAGCGTGATCTTCGGCTCGCTCCTGCTGTCCACCGGCGGGTTCACGGCCGACGACCTCCCCGCCGAGGCCGGTGGCACGCAGGTCGACCTGTTCGCCCGGCGGATCGATCCGGCCCGCCTTCCCCACTTCAGCCGCCTGCTGACGACCCTGCCGGCGGCCGACCCTCAGGTGGACTTCGAGCGCGCCCTGGACGTCCTCATCACGGGCCTCGTCGCGGCAGCGCCCGGCGGCGCCCCGAAATCATCGGCGTGACGCCCGGCCGGTAGACGTCCGTGCGGTTCGGATCGCCGCACACGGCATCGCTCCGCCGGTCATAATCATGATCATGACGCCGCCTGACCAGACGCCCCTCGCAGCGCCACTTCACGCGAGCTACACGGACGCGTGCGCGAGAGTGCGGGAGCTGTGCGTCGAGCATCTGGGCGAGCGCATCGGGACGCAGGTGGCGGCGCTGGCCAAGCCGGCGTTCGGGCTGCGTCCGGTGAAGCCCGGCATCGCGGCGGCAGGACACAGCCGTTGGGGCGGCCCGGCGCTGCTGAACCCCGGCACGCCGTGGCCGGAGTACGAGGGCGTTCCGCTGAGCCTGTACGCGGTGCTGGACGTCGACGCCCTCGGCCCCTGGCTCGGCGACGAGCGCCCACCCGCCGGCGACGGGCTCCTCAACATCTTCTACTGCGATCCGGACATCGAGCGCGGATACGTGCTCGCGGACGCTCCCGGCCTCGACTTCGAGGATCCACGACACTGCCGGATCATCCCCGCGGACCCCGCACGGGCGATCGAGATGGAGGCGCCCGCACCGGCGTCGACCCGCGGCCCTGAGCCGTTCTACGCGGTGCCGGTCGTGACGCTTCCGTCAACACGCGGCGTCAGCTACGACCGGATCCTCGACACGCTGGATTACGGCGGGGAGACGGAAGGGTCCATTTACTACGAGTCGATGCCGGGCTGGATGGTCTCGGACCGGTTCGGTGATGCCTGGACCGAGTTCTGCGAGAAGGAGCAGGGCCTTTACAAATACGAGGACGTGTACTTCTCGCCCGACCAGGCGTTCGGCTGGCCGCACCTGGAGAACGGCTTCGCACTACTGGGTGAGATGTCGCAGGGCGAGCCCTACCGCCACATCATCACTATCGGACATTATGACCTGGGCGACGGCGGCTACCTGCATTTCGTCCTCCCGGCGAACGCCTTCCGCGACGGAGACTACGAGCAGGTCGTCGCCTTGTACGAAGGCTTCTAGACCAGGGCCTTTCTCAGCAGGTCGGTGTCAGATCAGCAGCAGGGTCTTTCCCACGGCGGTGCGGTCTTCGATCGCGGCATGTGCGTCAGCGGCGCGTTCCAGAGGGAAGGTCTGCCCGATGATCGGCCGGATGAGCCCCGCAGCCGTTTGTGCCATCATCCGTTCTGCCCACCGGACCAGATGTGGTCCAAAATCGAAGAGTTGCTCGATGCCTATCACTTCCACGTTCTTGCGGCGTGCCTCCGCGGGATCGATGATCGTGACTTGGCCGCTGGAGGCGCCGTGCACTGAGAAACGCCCGCCGCGGGCCGTCACCTCGAACGCGGCCCGCCCGATCTCGCCGCCGATGCCGTCGAACACAACGTCCGGTCCCGCGCCGCTGGTCGCTTCGAGTACATGCTCGGTCCAGCCTGGTTCGGAGTAGTCGACCACGGCGTCCGCGCCCAGATCCCGGATCAGGTCGAGCTTGCGTGATCCGCGGGCGGCTCCGACGACCCGTGCGCCCGCCGTACGGGCCAACTGCACCAGCAGGCTGCCGACGCCACCGGCCGCCGCTTCTACCAGCACCCACTCACCGGGACGGACCCTGGCACCCTCGGTCAGTCCCTGCGCGGTACTGCCATCGCTGTGCAGCGCGGTGGCCTCCGGCAGACCAAGCCCGTCCGGCACCGGAAACAGGTTCTCAACCGCGGCCACCGCCTGTTCGGCGAAGCCGCCTGTCTCGCCCGTGCCCGCGATGACACGCCGCTCCAACCACATCGGATCCACCTGGGATCCAACCGAGCTCACCCGGCCCGCCACCAGACCGCCCGGAACATAGGGCAGATCCGGCCTGGCATGCCATTTGTCGCTGCCACGCCGGATCTGCGTCTCGACGAATGTCACGCCCGCGACCGCCACCTCGACCACGACCTGGCCTGGCCCGGCCACCGGATCCGGTGCCTGACCCGGCACCAGAACCTCGGGGCCCCCGAACCGTGTCACCTGAACCACCCGCATACCGCTCGCTCCCGTGTTCTGCCGACGCGGACACACAGAGCATGCAATCCAAACTAATGTTGAGGTCAACTGCGAGGCCGTCAGGGACCGGGCGAATCGGAACGGCGGGCGACCCGGCCGTCGCGGGCCAGGCCAGGCGTGCTCCGGCGTGATCTCCGATCGTCAGTGCCGGATGAATCCCTTGAAGACGTCGCCTTCGGTGGACAGGTAGTTGTCGCCGTAGTCGAAGCGGGGGCAGTCGGAGAACATCAGATACCAGTACTTCATCTGTTCCGACCACCAGTAGCCGGAGGTCAGGTCGCCGAGCTTCGGGGGCGTCGTCGTGACGTCCGCGACGATGGTCCAGCCGTTCGCGACGCGGGAGTAGCGCTTCTGGGTGACGTAGTAGTCGTAGGCGCGCTCCCGGTAGACCTCCTTGCCGGTGATCAGCCAGAGGTTGAACGCCGAGTCGACGTACTCCGGGCGTAGCTGGTTGCCCTTGTCCGTGGCCGTACCGGTGCCGTAGTCGTAGCCCTCGGGCAGCAGCGGATAGGTCTTCAGCGCCGACGTCCACGCGTCGAAGTACGCCTCGCCGTCGCGCAGGTGGCCGCTCTGGCCCAGCAGGCCGGCGTAGAAGGCGGTGAGCTCGGAGGTCTCGCGGCCGAGGGACGCGCCGGTCGTCATGTCCGCCTTGTGGAACCACAGGTGACCGCCGTACCGCTCCGCCTCGTGGCGCAGGATCGCGGCGGTGAGCGTGTCGTACCACTGCTTGAGGTCGCGGTCGTGGAACAGGTCCCAGCCGTCCCACAGGTACTCGAAGAACGAGTCGACCGGCGGGTCGACCCGCGAGGAGGTGTCGGTCCAGGCGCCCGTCTCGATGTCGATGCCGCTGCCGACCAGGTCCAGCGGCGAACGCCGGTCGTACACCGCCTTCAGTGCCTTCTTCGCGGCGTTGTAGTAGCGGTCGTCGTGGACGAGGCGGGAGAGGGTGCCGAACTCGGCGATGATCGTCCCGATCTCGGCGAGCACGTTGACGTTGCCGCTGATCTTGCCGGTGTGCGGGTTGACCAGCCGGTACGGCATGCCGGTGGGCGAGGTCGTGAAGCAGGGGAGCAGGATGTCGGCGATCTTCTTGGCGTTGTCGAGGAGGGTCTTCTCGCCGGTGGCCAGGTAGCCCGACAGCAGGCCGCCGACCATGCGGATGTTGGTCTCGAAGACCTGGACGTCCGCGTTGACGCCGGCGAAGTCGAGGTTGTTCCTGATCCATCCGATGCCGTCGGCGAGTTCGTCGTCCAGGCCCATGAGGTAGAGGGTGCCGAGGGCCTCGACGATCGAGAGGCCGACGGGGTGGTTCTTGTCGAAGAACTCGCTGGACCCGCCGCTGACGGGCAGCAACTGGTCGTGGCCCCACGCGTAGCGCTTGTAGGACTGCCAGGCGTGCCGGAGCTCGCTGCGGACGTCGTCCGCGACGGGGTGCCAGTTCCGGGAGGGGCGCGCGGGCGTGGCGGCGCTCGCGACACCGCCGGGAAGGGCCGTCGCGGCCAGGCCGCCGAGGGTGAGGGTGCCGAGGAAGGTTCTGCGGGAGAGGGGGCTGGGGGCTCTCATCGTTCACCGCCTTGGAGGATGACAACGTTGTCGTCGTCCCATCCCTCTTATCACCCTGTGGGGCCTGTGACGACCGCTGTGACCGATGTCGGCCTCTGAGGTGTACGAGCGGCGACGACGCGGCGGTGGCCGATCAGCGGGTGACAGGGTCGGCGACACCTGAGGGCCGGGCGGCGGCTCCGGAAGAGGCGCCGAACGACCCGGCGGCGAGGATGACGAGGAAGGCGAGGACGCCGCCCGCGCCGGCCACCGCGAACGCCGCGTGGACGCCGCCCGCGTCGCTCGCCAGCCCGGCCAGCGCCGCGCCCGCCGAGCTGCCGGCCCCGAACGCCGTCACGAGCCACGCGAACGCCTCCGTCACCGTGCCGCGCGGCGCGAGGTCGTCCACCAGCGTGAACGTGCAGGCCAGCACCGGGGCGAGGAACACCCCGCTGGCCACCGCCAGCACCGGCATGACCGGCATCGCGGGCGCCCAGGCCAGGGGCAGGTAACCGGCCGCGAGCCCCGCCATCAGCAGGACCAGCCGCCGGTACGGCGGACCGGTCCGGGGCCGCAGCCCGTACAGGATCCCGCCGATCAGTGCCCCGGCGGACATGAGCGCGAGCAGGAGCCCGGCGGCGTACGAGGCGTGGCGCGCGTCGGCGTAGGCGACCGCCGCCACGCTGATCACCCCCAGTGACACGCCGACGCACGTCAGTGCGACGATCAAAATCCGTATCCCGGGGGAGCGCAGCGGCCCCGCCCAGTGCCCGCCGCCCGGCTCACCTCTCCACACCCGCGAGGGCCGGGACGTGGTGACCACGAGCGTGCCCGCCATGCCGAGAGCGCCGGTCAGGAGCAGCGCCGCCCCGGTCGAGACGGCGGTGGCGGCGATCACGAGCAGGGGGCCGACCGTGAACAGCAGTTCCTGCGCCGCCGCGTCCAGCGCGTACGCGGCCTGGACCTCGGCGGGGCCGTTCAGGACGGACGGCCACAGCGCCCGGAGCCCGGCCTCGAGGGGCGGCGTGGCGAAGCCGGCCAGGACGACCGCGGCCGTCGCGACCGCCGGTGACCGTACGCCGAACACCGTGAGCAGCGTGAAGCCCGCCGCAGCGGCCATCGCCGCGGAGGCGAGGATGCGCGGCTGGCCGTACCGGTCCATCGCGCGCCCGAGCACGGGCTGACCCGCCGCCATGGCCAGGCCGTACACCGCCGACAGCACCCCGGCCAGCGTGTATCCGCCGCCGTGGCCCCGGGCGAACAGCACGATCGCCAGCGGCCCCATGCCGTTCGGCAGCCGGCCGAGGAGGGTGCCGCCCAGCAGGCGAGCCGCGTACGGCTTCCGCAGGAAGTCGAGATAGGAGCGCATCGAACCCTCGTCATACGTATTACTAATCCGTCCGGTCATACGTATCACTGATCCGCGCGCGGGTCTAATCTTTTGTCGTGTCCAAGAGACCGACCAGCCGAGACGTGGCCCGGGCCGCCGGAGTCTCTCAGTCGACCGTCTCGATCGTGCTGGCCGGAAAGGCCGAGGGCCGGGTCAAGCCCGAGACCCGGCAGGCGGTGCACGAGGCCGCGCGGCGGCTCGGCTACCGCCCCAACCTCGCCGCCCGCAACCTGCGCCTCGGCCGCACCCGTACGGTGCTGCTCGTCGTCCCCACGCTGAGCGGCCCGGTGTTCGGCCCGATCTACGCCGGCGCGGCCGAGGTCGCCGCCGCGCGCGGCTTCGGCGTCGTGCTCCACCCCTGGCCCGACGACGCCGGCCCGGCGCGCAGCCAGGTCGACACGCAGGCCATCGAGGGCGTCCTCGCCTCCTCCATCGTCGGCGGCGTCACCGACTTCGGCGACCTGCCCGTCGTCGTGATGGACAGCGACCCCGCCGACCCGGCGCCGACCATCAACTTCGACGTCGCGGGCGGCATGCGCGCCATCGCCGGGCACCTGGCCGAGCTCGGGCACCGCCGGATCGGCCACCTCGCCGCCGCCGTCGACGCCTGGACCTTCCGCGTACGGGGTGCGGCGCTCGCGGACGCCTTCCCGGGCTCGCTCGTCCGTCGCGCCACACCCATCGATGTGGCCGCCGCACGTCAGACCGCCCTGGAGATGCTCGACCGGCCCGACCGCCCGTCCGCCCTCGTCTGCGACGACGACGTGATCGCCGCCGGCGCGTACAAGGCGGCCCGTGTCCTGGGCCTGGACATCCCCGGCGACCTGTCCGTCACCGGCTTCGACGACGTCCTCCTCGCCACCGCCCTCGAACCCGAGCTGACCACGGTCCGGCTGCCCGCGGAGCAGTTGGGCGCGACCGCCATGACCGCCCTCCTCGAACTCCTCGACGGCCGCCGTCCCGCCGACACCTCGCTCCCCGGCCAACTGATCGTCCGCGCCTCCACCGCTCCGCCGACCTGATCTGGTCTTTTCCGAAAAACCGGCAAGAACGGCTGCGGCCCCGCACTCGGAGCCACTCTTATAGGCTCGCGGGAGTGTTCGACTCGCCTGACTTCGATCTTGCGCCGTACGCCGGTTTCGACATGGAAGAGTTCGTGCGGCGTACCTACTGCAGTTGGCAGGACACCGGCTGGCGGTCGTTGCTCGTACAGTGCTTCACCCACGCGCGGGAGGCGGAGAACCTTCCGCTGCCCGGGGTGTCCGATCTGCATCTTGTGCTCTGCACGGGCGGGGACGCGACGATGCGGATAACCGCCGGCGGGAAAGCGACCCGGCGACGCTGGGTGCCCGGCCGTTTGGAACTCATGATTCCCGGCCACTCGACCATTCGCAGTTACCGCACGATGTCGGCGATGCGCACCATCCAGGTGCACATTCCGAGGGTGACCGTCGACCGGGCCGCGGCTGAGTTGGGAGGTCCGGGACCGGACTTCGAAGCGCTGTCCGCCGTCCTCGGCGCGGGCGACGCGGTCGTCGAACACGTCATACGCGCGTTGCCGGCCCGCGCGGGCGCGGGCGCGAATGACCTGTATGCGGAATCGGCTGCGGCCTTCCTCGCGACACATCTGCTGACTCAAGGCCGAGAGAATCGCATACCGGGTCCCGAGCACACGGCCGTCCGCAAAGGCATCGCGGTCATGCGAGACCGCCTGGCCGATCCGTTGACGCTCGCCGATATCGCCGCCGAAGTGCGGTTGAGCGTGTACCACTTCATCCGCGTGTTCCGCGAAGCCACCGGCGAGACGCCGCACCGGTTTCTCACCCGGCTGCGGATCGAGCAGGCGCGGCGGTTGCTCGCCGGCACCGACCTCACCATCGGGCAGATCGCCGAACGCTGCGGCTTCTCCAGTCCCGGCAGCCTGTCCTCGGCCTTCCTGGCGCACGTCGGCGTCCGGCCGTCGGTGTACCGCAAGATCTCGTCGACAGGTGGGCAATCCGGCGCATGTCCCGAGCCGACCGCGCCGTCCTAGCGTGAGCGAGTGCCGTACACCTTTTCCGTTACCTCGCGTTCTCCGGCGAGCCCCGACGCCGTCTTCACCGTGCTCGTCCATGCGGCCACCTGGCCATCGTGGTCGCCGATCGACGCCGCCGAGATCGAGGGCGGCGGCGACCCCGAAGGCCGGCAGCAGGTCGGCGACACACGAATCTTCCGCACCGGCCGGGCGATCTCCCGGGAACGCATCGTCGAGCTGGTCACCGACCGGCGGTTCGGTTACGAGAACGTGAGCGGTCCGTTCCGCTCCTATCGAGGCACCGTCGAACTCGCCGAGGCGCCGCAGGGCGGCACCGACATCATCTGGTCGGCGACCTTCGAGCCGAAGCTGCCTCTCTCGGGGCCGTTCTGGCGGTGGTACCTGACCCGCTTCATGCAGCGGATGGCCGACGGCCTGGCCGCCTACGCCGACGCGCCGACGGACCGGAACCCGGCCTAGTGTCCGCGAGGTGACCTCGCCGGCGACATCTGCACGCGCCGACGACTAACGCGGCAGATTCTCGAGGTCGACGCTGATCGGGAACGGCACGAGCACGCTGAGCGTGCCGTGGTGGATGCCGGTCAGCGCGTACGTCTTGGTCGCCGGGTCCAGCTCGTACACGTAGACGACCGGGCGCCCGTCGTTCTCCTCCACGCGCCAAAAGTGCACGATCCCCGCCTCCGCGTATCGCGGTGGCTTGAGCTTCCGGTCGCGTTCCTCCGACTCGGGTGAGACGACCTCGACGGCCAGATGCACCTCGTCGGGTGTGTAGAAGGTCCGGTCGAGGTCATCCGCCGCAGCGGAGTCGATGACGAGCACGTCCGGGCAGGGCCGCATCCGGTGCCCGAGCTTGACGTCCATCCGCCATACGGCGCACACGTCGTCCGGCGCCTGGCTGCTGAGCTCGGTCACCAGCGCGTGAAGTGTCCGCTCGTGGAATCGACTCTGGGGCGCGGCGAAGATGAGGGCTCCGTCGATGAGTTCAAGCCGCTCGAAGAAGCCGGGTTCGCCGTTCGGGCCGTCGGAAGGCAACCGGTCCATGTCATCGGCTGTCCATCCCCACGGCGGCGGAGACGGCCAGTGGGCGAGCGCGTCGCGGATACGCCGACGACTTTCCGTGTTCACGCGGATATTCTCCGCGATACGAGGGGCTGTCGTCAGGCGGATCTGGGCGGCGGGGGAGACTGGCGGGCATGACGTATGAGGCCGCCGAGAACAGGTACGAGAGCATTCCCTACCGCCGGACGGGGCGCAGCGGGCTGAAGCTGCCCGCCGTGTCGCTGGGGCTGTGGCACAACTTCGGGGACGACAAGCCCCTGGGCACGCAGCGGGCCATCCTGCGCCGGGCGTTCGACCTGGGCGTGACGCACTTCGACCTCGCCAACAACTATGGTCCTCCGTACGGTTCGGCGGAGACCAACTTCGGGCGGATCTTCCGGGAGGACTTCCGGCCGTACCGCGATGAGATCGTGCTGTCGACCAAGGCGGGCTACGACATGTGGCCCGGCCCGTACGGCGAGTGGGGTTCGCGGAAGTACCTGCTGGCCAGCCTCGACCAGTCGCTGAAGCGCATGGGCGTGGAGTACGTCGACATCTTCTACAGCCACCGGTTCGACCCGGAGACGCCCCTCGAAGAGACGATGGGCGCGCTGGACCACGCGGTGCGGTCGGGCAAGGCGCTGTACGCCGGCATCTCGTCGTACTCGGCGGAGCGCACCGCCGAGGCCGCCGCGATCCTGCGCGACATGGGCACGCCGCTGCTCATCCACCAGCCGTCGTACTCCATGCTCAACCGCTGGATCGAGGGCGGTCTCCTGGACACTCTGGGTCAGGAGGGGGTCGGCTGCATCGCGTTCTCGCCGCTGGCGCAGGGCATGCTGACCGACAAGTACCTGAACGGCATCCCCGAGGGCTCACGGGCCGGCCAGGGCAAGTCGCTGTCCCCGGACCTGCTCACCGACGAGGCCATCAGCCACATCCGCGCGCTCAACGAGATGGCCGAGAAGCGCGGCCAGTCGCTGGCGCAGATGGCGCTCGCCTGGACGCTGCGCGATCAGCGGGTCACGTCCGCGCTGATCGGGGCGAGCAGTGTGGCCCAGCTGGAGGACAGCCTGGGCGCTCTGCGGCGGCTCGACTTCAGCGACGACGAACTGGCCACCATCGACCGCTACGCGGTCGAGGCGGGCATCAACATCTGGGCCGCCTCCAGCGCCCACTGAACTTAGGGCGTGTCCGGTGACCCACCGGACGCGCCCTATGCCGTGATGAGCAGGGTGGCCGCGCCCGCGCCGATGAGCGCGGCCGCCCACACGCGGTCGAGGTTGAACCAGGCGCGGCGCAGGATGGCCAGCCCCACGACCTCGTACACGATGACGGCGATGGTGCCCGCGACGACGAACATGGCGAGCGTGTGCACCCCCGTCACGAAGATCGCCGCCATGACGGCGCTGCCCGCGCCGGAGGTCATGCCGTGGGAGTGCCCGGGCACGGTCACCGCGCCGTGGGTCAGTACGGGCAGCAGCATGAGCCCGGCCCCGTGCGCCGAGGACATGAGGAACGACCAGCAGGCCAGCTGCCAGAGCGTCAGCCGCATGCCCACCCAGCGGAAGTGGCGGCTGGACAGCAGCCGCCACAGGCCGAACCCGACCAGCAGCACGCCGCCGCCGATCGACAGGATCCGGGAGGTCACCACCGATCCGGTGAGCTCGACGACGGCCGCGACCAGGAACACCGACGCGGCGTGCCCGGCGGCGATCGCGGGCAGCGACTGCAGCACGAGCGCCCGGGACCGCTCCTGCAGGCCCCTGGCGACGGCGAACAGCCAGCCCATGCCGGGGTTCAGCCCGTGGAAGGCGCCGAGGGCGACCAGTGCCACGAGCGATCCGTCCTTCATCGTCATGGGTAGCAGTAGGAGTCGGAGGAGGCGTCGCCGCCCTGGAGACGGACCTGGTGCGGGCGCAGCCCGCGGAACGCGTCGCCGTGCGGGAAGAACCGCTCGTCGACGGTGAACTCCGCGCCCGAGTCGAGCTTGGCCGCCCACGCGCCCACGCCGTCGGGGTAGAACTGGTCGTCCCACGAGCCGTACAGCGAGTTCGTGACGTACACGCGCTTGCCGTCGCGGCTGACCTCGACCATCTGCGGGCCGCCGGCGAGCGGCACGTCGGGCGCCGCCGGGTGCGGGGTGCGGCGCGTGATCCCGCCGATGCGCACCGACCCGGCCTCCACCGGGTTGAACGGGTCGGACACGTCGTAGCGCTTGAGCTCGCCGGTGCCCCAGCACGAGACGTACAGGTGGCGGTCGTCCACGGACAGGTCGATGTCGGTGACGAGCGGCGGCACCGCCCCGAACGGCGCGATCACCGGCGGCAGGTCCGCGCCATCCGCGGGCTCGGCCGGGATGGTGATGACCTTGCGGGCCTTGAACTCGCCGTCCTCGCGGTACCAGAGCCAGACCGAGGCGGACAGGTCCTCGACGCTGACGACGACGCCCGCGAAGCCGTACGTCTTGGTCGGGTCGTGGGCCGGCCGCAGCTCGAGGACCATCTGGTGCTCGTCGCCGAGGTCGACCGTCTGGACGTGGCGGCGTTTGCGCAGGTCCCAGAAGTGCAGGGCGTGGCCGTACTTGCGGCCGAGCAGCAGCTCGGCGTTCACGCCGTCCTCGATCATCGAAGGCGTGCCCCACTCGGAGGTGATCATGACGTCGTGCGCGATGTGCCACCAGAAGTCGTACGCGAGGTGCTGCGGCCCGCGGTCGGCCTCCCACGCCCCCTGCACCTCGAACGACGTGTGGTCGAGCACCGCGACACCGCCGGGTCCATCAGCGCCGTTCGCGCCGCCGAGCGCGGAGACGTACAGCCCGTCGGGGCCGCAGTGGACGGTGTGCGGCCGGGAGTAGCCGGCGCGCTCGGCCAGCTCCTCCGGCTCGATGACCTTGACGATCGACGGCTTGAGCGGGTCGTCCTTGACGTCGATGACGTAGATCCGGGAGGAGCGGAGGCCGGGCACGATGAGGTAGCGGCGCTCGACGTGGGGGTGCGGGGCGTTCGGGCACAGGGCGCTGCTGCAGGCGTTCCACCCGAAATGGTGCAGCTCGTCCCCGGTGTAGGGCAGATCCTGCCAGCCGACCACCGAGCCGTACGAGGTGGAGTCCGGGTCGACGTCGACCACGGCGAGGGCGTCGGGGCTCTCGGCCGAGCGGTCGAACGCGACGATGTAGGCGAGCGTCTCGGGCGGAGCGCCCGCCGCTTCGCGGGGGGATGTATAGAAGGTCGGATCCGGTCTCCACAGAGCCATTCCACGCTCCTTCGGACGACGAAGTCGTCACGCACCGTGCAGGCGTCCTTACCCGCCATCCTGCCTGAAAATCCCTATCGACTCAATGGGGAATATGGTGCCGTCATAAACTGCGATTTGTCCTGACTCTCGGACAACTGTTCCGTAAGTGTGCGACGGTGAACTCCATGGCACCGGAACCTCTCCCGCCCCAGGTCCCCGGCGGCGCCGGACCGCGGCCCGAAGACGGGCCGCAGGACGTGTCGCAGGAGCCCGGCTCGGTCTCCATCGACGCGAGCCTCTCACCGGCCGCGAAGAAGATGATCACGGAGGCCCGTTCCCAGCTCGGTTACCACGAGGCCGCCAACGGACACACGAAGTACGGCCAGTGGTACGCCGACCGGCACCACGACCCATCGTTCGCCGACGCCAACTGGTGCGACATGGGCCTGTCCTGGTGCGCGGCGCAGATCGGCGCGGGTTCCGTCGTCGGCGAGTACGCCTACACCCCCTGGCACGCCCAGTGGTTCGCCGATCACAAGCACTGGGGCACCCGACCGCACGCCGGCGACCTGGTCTTCTACGACTGGGACGGCGGCCACTCGATCTCCGGCATCGACCACGTCGGCCTCGTCGAGTCGGTACGGAGCGACGGGCGGATCGTGACGATCGAGTTCAACACGAGCGACGCCGTGATGCGGCGGGTCCGCACCCCCGCGGGCATCGTCGTCGGCTACGGCTCCCCCGACTACCGATCCCTGGAGGACGACATGGCCGAGGTGGTCAGCCTCGGCGCCGGCGCGCAGCAGCAGGTGCCGGCGTCCAATGACATCTCGATCCAGTTCCACACGGAGTACTCCGACACCCACGGTCACCACTCCCCGGACGGTTTCTCGATCACCGCCGGCGCGACGATGTGGGCGGTCTGCGACGCGATCGTCCAGGTGACCGGCCTGCGGGCGAACGACGCGGTCGACATCGCCTGGTCCCGGATGAAGCCGCCCGCCAAGGAGGGCGACCCCTGGACGGTGGCGGACGACGCCTGGCGCACGCCGTTCCGCGCCGCGCCGGACGGGAGCCTGCGGGCGCAGCTCGGCGGCCAGATCGGTCTCAACAAGGACACCCGCCTGCGGCTGCGCGTCTACAACCACAACGCCTACCCGGTCACCGTCGCCTCCGCGCTGGCCAAAGTGGCGTTCCTGAAGTACTAGGGCGGATGAGGTGAGGAGGCACCCGGGTGGCGAACCAGTACCTCCGATGCTGGCACAATCAGCTCGCGTGACCGACCTCGTGCAGCTGCTCACCCCCGAGGGGGAGCGGATCGACCATCCCGGGTATCCGTTCGAGATCAGCGGGGAGGAGGCCCGAGGGCTCTTCCGCGACATGACGCTCGTCCGCCGGTTCGACACCGAGGCGATGGCGCTGCAGCGGCAGGGCGAGCTCGGGCTGTGGGCGCCGCTGCTCGGGCAGGAGGCCGCGCAGATCGGCACGGCCCGCGCGCTGCGCCCGGAGGACTTCGTCTTCCCGAGCTACCGCGAGCACGGCATCGCGTACGTCCGCGGCGTGGCGCCGGCGAACCTCCTGGAGCTGTGGCGATGCGTCTCCTACGGCGGCTGGAACGCCGAGGACCACCGGATGGCCGGGTACGCGCTGGTGATCGGCGCGCAGACGCTGCAAGCCGTCGGCTACGCCATGGGCGTGCAGCGCGACGGGGCGTCGGAGGCCGTGCTGGCCTGTTTCGGCGACGGCGCGACCAGCCAGGGCGACGTCAACGAGGCGTTCGTGTGGGCGGCCGCGCAGAACGCCCCCGTGGTGTTCCTCTGCCAGAACAACCAGTGGGCGATCTCCGCGCCGCTGGAGACGCAGGCCCGCGTGCCCCTCTACCGCCGCGCGGCCGGCTTCGGGTTCCCCGGCGTCCGGGTGGACGGCAACGACGTGTTCGCCAGCCTGGCCGTGGCCCGTACGGCCCTCGACCGGGCGCGGAACGGCGAGGGGCCGACGCTCATCGAGGCCTACACCTACCGGATGAGCGCCCACACGAGCTCCGACGACCCGCGGCGCTACCGGGCCGACGCGGAGCTGGAGGAGTGGCGGCTGAAGGACCCGATCGAGCGGCTCCGGGCGTACCTCACCAAGAACGAACTGGCCGACGACGACTTCTTCGAAGCTTTGGACGCCGAGGCCGACGAACTCGGCCGCCGCGTCCGCGACGAATGCCGGGCGCTGCCCGACCCGGACCCGCGTTCGATGTTCGACCACGTCTACGCGGGCGCGCACGAGCAACTGGCCGAGGAGCGGGACGCGTTCGTGGCCTACCTCGACACGTTCGCCGACTGACGGCCATGATGGGGGGAGGACGACCTCAGGCCGGAGGCCGCCTCATCGATCGACGTGGCGGCTCCGGGAGGGGCGACGCCGACCTACGGCCGGCGTTCGTCTACGATTTCAGGGTCTCGGCATCCGCGGTGGTGAATCAGGCCGACAGCGGCCCGCACCACCGGCATTCCAAGGAGAATCGTTGAGCAGCCCGAGTACCAAAGACAACCTGGATCTCGCCGAGAGCGCGCGGGATCTGGCCGACCGGGCGCCGGCCGGGTCGCTCGAGAAGGCCGCCGCCGGGTCCGTCGCCGTGACCTGCGCGACCACCCGTGACTTCGAGCAGGCCCGCACCGTCCTGGGCGGTCTCGTGCCCGAGGACGTACGGCGTGCGGCGATCGAGCTCCTGGACCGGCTCGCGACAGGCCACCGCTGACCCGCATGTGACGCAGGGGCTGCGGCCGCGCCCGGTGCCGGTCACGGCCGACCGGTGCGGCATGTGACCCACGTCACGCAACCGGGCGCGCGCCTGGTGCGGTCACCGGGGTGTGAGCGCAACGCGAACGGCCCAAGGGGCCGTGGTGCAGGTCCCTGCGGTCGTCGACCTGTCCGTCATCGTCCCCGCCTACAACGAGCGGTTCCGGCTCCGGGCCACGCTCGAGGCGATCAGCGGGTATCTGCGCGCCTCGAACCTGCGCTGGGAGCTGATCGTCATCGACGACGGGTCCCGGGACGGCACGTACCGTGTCGTCGACTCGGCGGCGCGCACCGATCCGCGGATCCGGCTGATCCGGTCCCCGCACAACCGCGGCAAGGGCCACGCCGTACGCCTCGGCGTCGCCGCCTCGCGGGGCGCGCAGGTGTTCTTCTGCGACGCGGATCTGCCGACGCCCATCGATGAGCTCGACCGGTTGCGCTCCCGTCTGCGGGGCGGGGCGGCGGCCGCGATCGGATCGCGGGCGGTGGCCGGTTCCCGGATGGAGGTCCGGCGGCCGCCCGCTCGCGAGATCCTCGCCCGGCTGGGCAACGGAGTGATCCGTACGGTGGCCACACCGGGCATCCGCGACACGCAGTGCGGGTTCAAGCTGTTCGACGGGGACAAGGCGCGGCGCGCGTTCGCGCTGGCGGGCATCGACGGCTGGGGATTCGACGTGGAGATCCTCTACCTCTTCCGTCGTCTGGGCTGGCCGGTCGCCGAAGTGCCGGTGAGGTGGGCGCACCAGAACGGGTCGAAGCTGCGATCCGCCGACTACCTCAGGGCGCTCGCCGACGTGATCCGCGTGCGATGGAGACACGTGAGGACCCCGGGTGAGACGCCGTGACCGTGGGCGGTGACGTCGTCGCGCCGACCGCGGAGGACGCCGAGGCGACGGGCGGGCGCAGGTGGCCGCGACCGGGATGGTTCGTCGCCGTCGGCTATCTGATCGGCGCGTTCTGGGTCTACGGGCGGTTCTGGCCGGGCCTCGGCCATCGGTACCTCACCGACAGCGGACAGGACCAGACCCAGTGGGAGTGGTTCTTCGCCGTCACCGCGCACAACGTCGTGCACCTGCACAACCCGTTCTTCACCACGCTGCTGAACCACCCGCTCGGCGTGAACCTCATGGCCAACACCGCGATGCTCGGCCTGAGCGTTCCGCTGACCCCGGTGACCCTGCTCTTCGGCCCCACGGTCACCTGGGCGCTCATCCTCACCCTGGGCCTGGCGGCGACCGCCACGGCCTGGTACGGGCTGCTCCGCCGCCACGTCGTCGGCTCCTGGCCGCCCGCCGCCCTCGGCGGCGGCTTCGCCGCGTTCGCCCCACCGGTCATCTCGCACGCGAACGCGCATCCCAACCTCGCCGTGCTGTTCGTGATCCCGCTGATCGTCGATCGGCTGATCCGGCTCACCGTCGGTGACGCGGTGGTCCGCGACGGGGCGATCCTCGGGCTGCTCGTGACGTTCCAGCTCCTCCTCGGCGAGGAGCCGCTCCTGCTCGCCGCGACCGGACTGGCGGTCTTCGCCGTCGGATACGGTCTGGCGCGGCCGGACCGGGTCCGGAGCGCCGTCGTTCCCCTGGCGAAAGGGCTCGCCGTCGCGGCCGCGGTGGGCGTGCCGCTGGTGGTGTATCCGCTGTGGTGGCAGTTCACCGGCCCGCAGAGCTACCGGAGCCTCCTGCACGGACCGGCCGGCAACGACGTCCTGGCGCTGACGGGGTTCGCGAGCCGGTCCCTGGCGGGAGACCGGGCCACCGCGGGCCCGCTCTCACTCAACCCGACGGAGGAGAACGCCTTCTTCGGCTGGCCGCTGCTCATCCTCCTCACCGTCCTCATGGTGTGGCTCTGGCGGGTCGCACTCGTACGGGCGCTCACCCTCGTCATCGTCGTGGCCATGGCCTTCTCCCTCGGCCCCGAGATCGTCTTCCACGGTGCGAAGACCGGGCTCATCGGCCCCTGGAAGCTCGTCGCGCAGCTGCCGCTCTACGAGTCGGTGCTGGAGACCCGCTTCACCATGGTCTGCGTGCCCGCCATCGCCGTCCTCCTGGCATTCGCCACCGAGCAGGTGTGCACGCTGGGCGCTCTGGCCCCCTGGCGAGGCGCGCCGCTGCGGCTCGTCTGGGGGGTCGCGCTGGCCGAGGCGCTGCTGCCCATCGCCCCGAAGCCACTGCTCGCCGCCGACCGGCCGGCGACGTCGGCGTTCTTCACGCGCGGCCTCTGGCGCCGGTACGCCGCACCGGGCCGCACCATCGTCACCGTCCCGCTGCCGGACTCCGGCGAGGCCACGGCCATGCACTGGCAGGTCGTGGCCGGTCTGCGCTTCTCGCTCGCGGAGGGCTACTTCCTGGGACCCTGGGGCCCGGACCGGCAGGGCGGCTACGGCGCCGTTCCGCGCCCGACCTCGAGCCTGCTCGCTCGCGTCCGCGACGACCACACCGCCGCCGCGGTGACCCCCGCCGACGTCGGGACCGCCCGGGACGATCTGATCTTCTGGCAGGCGGACGCGGTCGTACTCGGCCAGTGTGACCAGCAGCAGCCGCTGCTGGTCACACTGGACCGGCTGCTCGGTCCGGGAGCGTACGTCGGCGGCGTCTGGGTCTGGGACGTACGCCCGGTCACCCGGCCGAGGACGGGCGGCTGAACGCCGGCCCCGGGTCCGAACGGCTGCCAACGGGTGCCGGTCACGCGGCCGAGGACGCCGTTCGGGCCCCGGAACCGACGCTCGACCTGCCAACGGGTGCCGTTCGCCCGGTAGCGCGGCCGAAGGCGGGCGGTTGAGCGTCGGTCCCGGGCGGCCCGAACGGACGTCGGCGAGTCCGGCGTGTGGCAGCCGGTCACCCCGGGGTGGGCGACGGAGCGCCGTGCCCCGGTCCCGGGGTCGCCGTCCCGGTGGCGGTCGGGCTCGCGGACGGTGTGCCCGTCACGCACGCCGGCGGCGCGGACGCGGGTGAGGCCGTCGACGGTCCGCGCCGATCACATCGGGCCTCGGGGACGGACGGCCAGGTCGGCTGGGCCGTGAGCCGTACCGACGCGGCCAGGTCGCGCAGGCTCGCGTCGCCGCCGAGCCGCGCCAGCGCGGAGGAGTCGCCGACCTCGACGGTGATGCCGCTGCCGTCCAGGAAGGCGACCTTCGTCCGCGACACCGCGGCAGGTCTTCCGCCGATGGTGGCGGTGGTGACGCGTCGTTCGACGGCCGAATACCGGACGCCGACGTCGATCCGCGTCGTGGTGTCGGCCGCCGCGTCGTCGGCGGCGAAGCGGAGCATCAGCACGCGCCCGAAGCGGGCCGGGCCGATCGAGGTGACGACACCGACCAGCCGGTCCTGCGCGCCGAGCGCGTGAGCGGGCACCGTGACCGGCCGCGTGACCGCGTCGTTCGCCCCGGCGCGTACGCTCAGGGCGACCTTCTCCGCGCGGTCGGCGTCGGCCCCGGGTCCCTTGAGCGAGACGAATCCCCAGGCGCCGGGCCGCCATTCCCAGGCCAGCTCGGTCGCGTCCGGACGGATCACTGGGTCCGTCAGGAGCAGGGCGCGATGCCCGTCGACCGGTGTGGCCTGGCGGCCGGAGGGCCGCCAGGCCACACCGGCGCCCTGAGGCGTCCGGCCCTTGGCGTACATCACGACCACCGCGTCCGTGCCCGTGCCGTCGCCGGGGTTCGCCGCCCGGAGCACGATCCGCTGGCGGTAACGGCCCGTCTCGTACGTGTCGGGGGTGAATCCGCCCGCGGAACCGACCCTGAAGGCGCGATGCAGGACATCGAAGCCGTCCCGGCCGGGGGCCGCGGGACGCGGGTCCGTGGGGGCCAGGACCTGAATGAACACGCCCACGGACGCCACCGCGGCGACGACGGCACTCGTGGCCCCGGCCCCGATCGCCGCGTGCCGGATCCGAGCGCGGCGGCGCCCCCCGCGCAGCGCCCTTCGCACGTCCACGCCGGGAGGCGCCTCGGGTCCTGCCGTACGCAGCGGGGCGAGGAGGTGAGCGCCGTCCTGTTCTGGCCGCGTCATCGGTCTCTCCCTCCGAGATCGGCGGTGATCGGTTCGCCGAGCAGCCCGCGCAGCCGCTCCAGGCCGCGCGCCGTCTGGCTCTTGACGTTTCCCTGCGAACAGCCGAGGATCTCGGCGACCTCCGCGACCGGCAGGTCGCATAGGAATCGCAGGACGAGCACCGCGCGCTGCCGCGGCGGCACGCGCTCGAGAGCGGCGTGCACGACGGTGCGCGTCTCGACGTCGGGCCCCGCCGTCGCCGGCAGGCTCGGGGTCTCGTGCGGTGCTCCGGTGAGCCGGACGCGCGCCCACCGCAGGCGTTGCTCGTTGAGGAAGGACCGGATCAGGATCGTCCGGACATACCTGTCCAGGTCATCGGCCTCTCGGGCGCGATGCCAGTGGACGTAGAGCCGGGTGATCGCCGTCTGCAGCACGTCGTCGGCGCGGTGCGCGTCCTTGCACAGTAAGTAGGCGATGCGGTGCAGTTCGGGCAGCCTGGCCGTCACGTACTCCACATAGGCCTCTTCGTCGGCCGCGCGCACCGATCCTCCTCGTTGGCTTCGCCTATGAGACCGGCGCGGGCGCGGTAAAGGTTGCACGGGTTCCGAAGATGGCCGATCGCGGACGGTGCTCCCCCGCGTGCGCCATGAGGAGCGTCGAGGGTCGCGGCGCGCGCCGCCTCGGCTGACACGGCACCCGGGAGACGTCATGCCGGCGCCCGGGAAGCCGTTGCCGTCGTCCGGCCGGAGCACACGGTGTGATCTCGGTAGAATCCCGACTGTGGCCGAGCCGAAGTTCGAGATACAGATGCTGCACGACCGTGTCATGGTGCGCCCGGAGAAGGAGTCGGGAGAGCGCCGCAGCAGCGGAGGCATCGTGATCCCGGCGACCGCGGAGCAGAGCAACCGCCTCGTCTGGGGCGAGGTCTGCGGCGTCGGCCACAACGTCCGCACCGTCAAGGTCGGCGACATGGTCCTGTACCACGACGAGGACCAGTTCCAGGTCGAGGTGCAGGGAGAGTTGTACCTCGTGATGCGCGAGCGCGACGTGCACGCCGTCGCCAACGAGCGCCCCGAGTACGGCACCGGCCTCTACCTGTGACCCCCGCCTCGAAGCGCCCCGATCGTCAGCGCTCGGCGGGGATCGTCCGCAGCCGGTCCGGGTGGCCGGTGATCGACTCGTCGGCCGCCGGCCTCACAGCGGCAGGGTGAACGCCGACAGGCGGGTGTAGACGCCCGGATAGCCCGGGCGGGCGCAGCCGTACGCCCAGGAGGTCAGCCCGGCGAGCCGGCCCTGGAGGATGAGCGGTCCACCGCTGTCGAACTCACAGGTGTCGGCCTTCGGCGAACCCGCGCACACCATGTCCTTCGCGCTGAACGTGTCGCGGCCGTACGCCGCCGAGCACCGCTTGTCCGGGGCGATCGGGATCGTGGCCTCGCGGAGCCGTACGTTGAACAGGTCCCGCTCCGAGGTCGTGCCCCAGCCGAGGACCCGCGCGTCCGTGCCGGGCGGATAGGTGCCATACCGGCCGATGAGCGGCAGCGGCAGGCGGTTCACCGGCCGGGCGAGCGTGAGCACGGCCACGTCGTTGTGCTCGACCGTCTCGCCCTGGAAGGCCGTCTCACGGAAGTCGGGGTGCACCCAGATCTTCGTGATCCGCACCGTCTCGCCGTCCTTCTTCGACAGGTCGGCGCGGCCGAACACGGCGCTCAGCAGGCCCGGAACCTGCTGCAGGAAGCTCACGCAGTGCGCCGCCGTCACGACCTTGTCCGGCGCGACGAGCACACCGCCGCAGAACTGCCCGGAGGGCCGGATGAGGAAGGCCGGCGTACCGATCGCCGCCAGCCACGACGGCGGGGTGGCGAGCGAGCCGCCGACCACCGCGTTCGCCGAGGGGGTCACCAGCCCGGCGCACAGGGCGAGCGCCGACAGGACCACCGCCGCCAAGCGGCGCGGGAACAGGGGCATGGGGGGAGCACCTCCGTCCGGTGCCGTAAAACCTAACGGCATCGGGTCCCGCCGCGCGAGGGGGGCGGGTGATCGGGCGCGCGGCCCGGACTGGTACGGGGGGCTTTGCGACAGGGACTAGTCGTACCTGCGGCTGGTGCGCGAGGAGATGCGTCCCACGAGCTTGCGCGGGGCGAGTCTGCCGAGCCCGACGAGGGTCTTGTACTGCGCGCCGGGGACGCTGACGGTCATGCCGCGCCGGAAGTCGCGCAGCGCGTCGGCGACGACCCGGTCGGCGTCCAGCCAGAACGCCTCGGGGACGGCGGACACGTTGATGTCGGCCCGCTCGTGGAACTCGGTGTGCACGAAGCCCGGGCACAGGGCCATGACGCGCACGCCCGGGACGTCCTGTGCGGCGCCCTCGCTGAACGAGACCACCCACGCCTTCGACGCCCCGTACGTGCTGCGCGCCAAGAACGCCGCCACCGATGCGACGTTGATGACGCCGCCGTGGCCGCGCTCGCGCATCCCTGGCAGAGCGGCGTACGTCAGCCGCAGCACCGCCTCGCAGTGGACCCGGAGCATCGTCAGCTCCTCCTCGAGGGGCACCTGGAGGAACCGCCCCCTGCTCCCGAACCCGGCGTTGTTGACGACCAGGTCGGCGCGGCGGGCGGCCTCCTCGCCCTTGGCGATGCCTTCGTCGGTGGCCAGGTCGGCGACGACGACCTCGGCGTCGCCGTACTCCTCGGCGGCGCGGGCCAGCCGCTCGGCGTCGCGCGCCAGCAGGATCAGGTGGAAGCCGTCGGCGGCGAGCCGGCGGGCGAACGCCGCGCCGATCCCCGCGGTGGCGCCGGTGATGAGGGCGGTGGGCATGATCTCAGGCTACCGATCCCCGCCTCGCACGTGGCGTCAGCGCTGGACCGGCTGGTCCGCGTCCGCTGAGTGTCGCCCGCGAGATCGGGGCCTCGGCCCGGTCGGGACCGCGGACCCGGCTTCCGGCGGGGCCGCGACGCCGGGAAGGCCGGGCAGCCGGAGGCGCATCAGCGCGCCGCCTCCGGGCCGATTCTCCGCGACCACCTCGCCGGCATGGTGCTCGGCGGCGTTCCGGACGATCGCCAGGCCCAGGCCGGACCCGCTGACCGCGCGCGCCGCCGCCGACCGGTAGAAGCGCTCGAAGACGTACGGCAGGTCGCCCGGCTCGATGCCGGGTCCCTCGTCGGCGACGACGAGCTCGCCGTCGCGGAGCACGACCCACACGGTGCCGTCCGGCGGTCCGAACTTCACCGCGTTGTCGAGGAGGTTCGTGACCGCCCGCGCCAGCTCCGGCTCCGCCCCCTCCACGAGCCACGGTTCCAGGTTCACCGAGAACACCGTCGCGGGGGCGCGCAGGCGCACCCGCTCGACGGCATGGTGGACGACCTCGTCGAGCCGTACGGGCTCGCGCCGGCGCGGCGTCTCGTCGTCGCGCGCCAGCTCGACCAGGTCCCCGACCAGGGTGGTCAGCTCCATGAGCTGGGCCTTGACGTCGGCGAGCAGCCGGTCGTGGGTGCCCTGGGGCAGTGGCCGCTCCGGGTGCCGCTGGATCTGGATCAGCAGGTCGATGTTGGTGCGCAGGCTCGTGAGCGGGGTGCGCAGCTCGTGGCCGGCGTCGGAGACCAGCTGCCGCTGCCGCTCGCGGGACCGGTTGAGCGCGGCGAGCATGGCGTTGAAGCTGTGCGCGAGTTCGGCGATCTCCCCGCCACCGGTCACCTCGATCGGCGTGGGGTCCAGGTCCTGCGTACGGGCGATCCGCGCCGCCGCCCGGGTGAGGTTCCGGATGGGCCGCAGCCCGGCTCCGGCGACGGCGAAGCCGGCGGTGGCGGCGAGGGTCACCGCGCCGAGCCCGAAGATGACGGTCCCGAGCTGGAGCCGCAGGACGGTGCGGTCGACGTCGGCCAGGGACCGGGCCAGCACGATGACGTTGCCGTCCGGGGCCCGCGTCGTCACGACCCGCACGTGGACGTCGCCGGAGTAGGCGCTGCGGAGCCGGACCTGAGGCCCCGGGCCGGCCGACACCGCGCGCACGTCGGCGGAGTCGACCGGCACGCGGAGCGTCGTGCCCGGCGGCGTGGTGACCGAGCCGTCGGGCTGGACGATCGCGACGCTGATCCCCAGCGGGGCGAGCAGGTGGGCGTCGTGCCGGTCACCCGGCCGGTCGTCCGGCGAGTGGGCGAACGACTTGGCCTGGCTGATGAGGTTCTGGTCGATCTGGTTGCGCAGCTCGTTCTGCAGCAGCGTGTCGGCGGCGAACGCCACGATGACGATCGCCAGGATGACGGCGCCGGCCGCCAGCAGCGCCACGCGGGTCCGCAGCGACAGCCGGCGCGGGGACGGGACTCTCATCGGAGGGCGTACCCGACTCCCCGGACGGTGTGGATCACCCGGGGCTCGCCGTGCTCTTCGGTCTTGCGCCGCAGATAGCCGATGTAGACGTCGAGGGAGTTGGACGAACGCCCGAAGTCGTACCCCCAGACCTCCTCCAGGATCCGGGAGCGCTCCAGCACGTGGCGCGGGTTGCGCATCATCAGCTCGAGCAGGTCGAACTCCGTCCGCGTGAGTTCGAGCGGCCGCTCGCCGCGGCGGGTCTCCCGGGTGGTCAGGTTCATGGTGAGGTCGCCGAAGCGCAGGACCTCCTCGCGGGCCCCGTCGCCGTCGTCGAATCCGCGCGATCGCCGCAGCAGCGCGCGCAGGCGGGCCAGGAGCTCCTCCAGCTCGAAGGGCTTCGTGAGGTAGTCGTCGGCGCCCGCGTCCAGGCCGGTCACGCGGGCGTCGAGGTCGACGCGGGCGGTGAGCATCAGGATCGGGATGTCGTCTCCGCGCCGCCGCAGCATCCGGCACGCGCCCAGCCCGTCGAGGTTCGGCATCCTCACGTCGAGGATCAGGACGTCGGGCCGGGCGGCGTCGACCGCCTCGAGGGCGCCGATGCCGTCCTCGGCGAGATCGACCTCACAGCCGTTGAACCGCAGCACGCGCTCCAGAGCGGAGCGCACCGCGGGGTCGTCGTCGGCCACCAGGATCCGTGCGGAAGCCACCATGCGTTCAGCCTGGGCAGTCGCCGTGATCCGACCATGAAGCGAATATGAGACCCGCCTGAGATCCCCGACCGGTCACGCGGCGCCGACCTGGCCGGAACCGGCCCGTCACCTTGATCCGATGTCCGGCCGGTGTGACAGTGCGCGCGTTCTGACTGCTCCTGAGATGGGAGATGACCGTGCGCGACAGGATCCGGCCATGGGCCCGCTGGGCGGTGATCCCGGCGTTCGCCCTCGTCGCCGGCCTCACCGCCCCGGCGCATGCGGCGCCGACGGCGAAGGCGACCGGCGAGGACTGTGAGGAACCCGCGGTGAAGGCGGCCAAGGCCGCGACGACCCGGGTTGTGAGAGACGAGGAACCAGAGGAGTGCGGGCCGCTCGCCCCGGGCGAGTGGAAGGCACGACAGGACCTGTCCGGCGGGGCCGGGCTGCCCGAGCAGGCCCTGCTGACGGCGGCCGGCCAGGCCCGCCGGATCCGGTCCGTCGGGCACTGGACCTCCGAGGGGCCCGCGAACATCGGCGGGCGCGTCACGGGCGTCTCCGTCGACCGTACAGGGGCGGTCTTCATCACGGCGGCCAGCGGCGGCGTCTGGAAGAGCACCGACCGGGCCACGACGTTCCGGTCGGTGTGGCCGGACGACTTCCCGCAGGCCACCGGCGCCACGGTCGCCGCCCCGGACGGGTCCGTCTACGTCGGCACCGGCGAGGCGAACCCGGGCGGCGGCTCGCTCACCTACGAAGGCGACGGGATCTACCGGACCACGGACGGCGGCCGTACCTGGAAGAACCTCGGCCTGCGTCACTCGGCCACGATCGGGCGGATCGCCGTCGACCCGAGGAACCCGAAGCGGATCTTCGTGGCGGCCACCGGGTCGCTGTTCCGCCCGGGCGGGGAGCGCGGCGTCTACCGGACCACCGACGGCGGCCGTACGTGGCGGCGCGTGCTGGCCGGGGCGAACGCCTGGACCGGCGCGGTCGACCTGGCGATCGCTCCGGACCGGCCGGACACCGTGTACGCGACGCTCTGGGACCGGCAGCGCACGCCGAGCCTGCGCCGGTACGGCGGGCCGGGTTCGGGGCTGTACCGCTCCACCGACGGCGGCGCGCACTGGACGCGGCTGGAGAACGTCACCAAGCTCACCCCCGGCGACACGACCGGCCTGAAACCCGACCCGAGCTTCAGCCGCTCCGGGGTGGCCGCCGCGCCCGGCGGACGGGTGTACGTCCGCACCGCGACGTGGGGCGCGTACGGCGACGAGAAGGGCTTCTACGTCTCCGACGACGGCGGGAACTCCTTCACCACGGGCGGTGCGCCCGAGGCCGCGCTCGGCTGGTGGGGCGGCGAGGTCTGGGTCGACCCGGCGAACCGGGACCACGTCCTCGTCCCAGGGGAGTTCCTCCGCGAGTCCAAGGACGGCGGCAAGACGTGGGCCAACGACACCGGCACGCACGTCGACCACCACGCGATCGCCTGGGACCCGACCAAGCCGGGCCGGGTCTATGAGGGCAACGACGGCGGCGTCTACCGCTCGGACGCGAACGCGGCGGCCGGCAGCTGGACGCACGCGGCGTACGAGCCGTGGACGCAGTTCTACAGCGTCGCGGTGAGCGCACAGGACCCGACGCGCATCACCGGCGGCGCCCAGGACAACGGGTCGAACCGGACCTGGGGCGGTGACCGCTGGAACTCCTGGTACGACGGCGACGGCGAGCAGAACCTCATCGACCCGCGGAACCAGAACCGCGTCTACGCCTGCTACCAGTACGGGAACTGCGCCCGCTCCCTCGACGGCGGCGACCACACCACCGACCTCACGGTCGCGGCGGCCGAGGACGACCGGTTCAACTGGTTCAGCCCCCTCGAGTTCGCCACCGACGACCCCGACGTCACCTACCTCGGCGGGAACCGGCTCTTCCGGTCGACGGACGGCCTGCACTTCGCGCCGATCAGCCCGGACCTGACCGGCGGGCCCGGCGACGACCCGGTCTACCCGTTCGGCACGCTGACCTCCGTGCAGGCCACCGGCGACCGGATCCTGGCCGGCACCGATGACGGCCGCGTCCAGCTGACCCGCGACGCCGGGCGGACGTGGGCGCCGCTGCTGACCGGGAAGCAGTGGGTGACCCGCGTCCGGTTCGACGGGGCGCGCGTCGTCGTGACCCTGTCCGGATACCGCGCCGGGACCGGCGGCGGAAACGTGCTCACGTCGTCCGACGGCGGCCGGACCTGGAGCGACATCACCGGCAACCTGCCGACGGCTCCGGTCAACGATGTGATCATCGGTCCGCGCGGCGTGCTGGTCGTCGCCACGGACGCCGGCGTGTTCGCGGGCCTCGGGAAGCGCTGGATCCGGCTCGGCAGCCTGCCCCTGGCCGCGGTCACCGACATCGAGTTCAAGGCCGGGAGGCTGTACGCGGCGACCTTCGGCCGCGGCGTCTACAGCATGCGGCTCACCCCGGCACTGCTCCGCCAGGTCGGCTGATCGAAGGAGGAAGTGATCCGATCAATACTTCCGTACCTGGCTGTGTAGGGGCAGAAGTATTGATCAGTCCGGCAATTGGTCCTACCTTTAGGGCAGCTCCTGACCCCTGGAGGGCCGATGCCCCGCTTCTTCCGCCTTCGTACGCCCGGGTCCCGGGTCGTCGCCGAGTCGGCGCGATCCCGGGCCCCGGGCGTACTGCTCCTCACCGCCGGACTGACCGCCCTCGCCGGAGTACTCCCGGCCGGGATGCCCACGGCTCAGGCGGCGTCCCAGGACGTGTACGTCTCCCCGGCAGGCTCGGACCACGCGCCGGGCACGGCCGTACGCCCCGTCCGGACCCTCGAACGCGCCCGTGACCTGGTCCGCTCCCGGCACCTGGCCGGTGACCTGACCGTGCACGTCGCGTCCGGCGTCCAGCGGCTGTCCCGGCCCCTCGAACTCGACGCCCGCGACTCCGGCCGGGACGGCCACCGGATCGTCTGGCAGGGCTCGCCCGGCACCGTGATCAGCGGCGGGCGTCAGGTCACCGGCTGGCGGCCCGGCCCGAACGGCGTCTGGTCCGCGCCCGCCCCGGGCGGGCTCGCCGACACCCGGCAGTTGTACGTCGACGGCGTCCGCGCACAGCGCGCCGGCGGAAAGGTCCCGGTCACCCTCACCGCGACCGCCACCGGATACACGGCGTCGGCCGACACGCTCGCGAAGTGGCGGAATCCCGGGGACGTCGAGTTCGTCTACACCGCCGGCGAGAAGCTCTGGAACGCCGAGCGCTACGGCCTCGGCCAGTGGACCGAGCCGCGCTGCCCGATCGCCTCCGTCTCCGGCACCACGATCACGATGGCCCAGCCGTGCTGGGACAACTCGATGAAGCGGGTCATCTTCCCCGACATCCCCGGCCGTACCGTCAACATGGTCGGGCCCGGCACGCTCACCAACGGCAGCCTGCCCGCGTACGCCGAGAACGCCCTCGAACTGCTCGACCAGCCGGGGGAGTGGTACCTCGACCGCACCCGGCACCGCGTCTACTACAAGCCCCGGGCCGGGCAGGACCTGCGCCGCGCGGACGTCGAAGTGCCGGCGATCGAGAAGCTGGTCGACGCGAACGGCGTCCACGACGTCGCCTTCCGCGGCCTCCAGTTCTCCTACGCGACCTGGCTGACGCCGTCGAGCCCGGAGGGCTTCTCCGAGATCCAGGCCGGCTACACCATCACCGGCGCGACCGGGTACGCCACACAGGGCCTGTGCCAGTTCGTCGCGGGCGGCACCTGCCCGTACGCCTCCTGGACCAAGGAGCCGGGCAACATCTCCGTCACCGGGGAGCGCGTGGAGTTCAGCGACAGCGTCTTCACCCACCTCGGCGCGGCCGGGCTGGAGTTCGGCACCGGCACCAAGGACGCGGTCGTCCGCGGGAACATCTTCACCGACATCTCCGGCAACGGCGTCGAGATCGGTGGGGTCGACAAGCCGCAGGCCGACGACGCCGGCACCACCCGCGGCAACACGGTGGAGGACAACCACCTGTACGGGCTGCCGCGTGAGTTCCACGGCGGCGTGGCCATCATCAACGGCTACAGCCAGCACGACACGATCGCGCACAACCAGATCGACGACGTCGCGTACTCGGCGATCTCGATGGGCTGGGGCGGCTGGCCCGACAAGATCAGCAAACCGGCCACGCCCAACCTCTCCCACGACAACGCGGTGCGCGACAACCTCATCTTCAACTACATGCAGCTGCTCGACGACGGCGGCGGCATCTACACCCAGGGCATCACCGGCACGTCCATCGCCGACGGCGAGAAGGTCACCGGCAACGTCATCCACGACCAGTGGGGACTCGGCAAGAACGTCTACACCGACAACGGCTGCACGTACGAGACGATCGAGGGCAACGTGCTGTACAACGCGGCGTACGCCAACGTCGCCAGCCGGCACACCGACTACCGCGACGCCCTCGGCAACAACGACCCGACGCTCGTCCAGGGCAACTACTGGCAGCAGGGCGACCCGGACAGCGACAACAAGGGCCTGGTCACCCAGGGCAACCACATCCTGTCCGACCCGGCGAAGGCCCCGGCCGACATCGTGAGCAACGCGGGCGTGGAGCCGAAGTACCGCGGCATCCTCGGCGTCCGGGTGCCGACCGCGCCCGAGCCGCCCGGACGGGTCGCCACCTTCGCCGTGGACGGCAAGGTCTACGTCGCCTGGAACCCCGCCTCCGACGGCGCCGCGCCCACCTCGTACACCGCGACGGCGACAGGCGGGAAGAGCGTCACGATCGGCGCCGCCGACTTCCGGCGCACCGGCTACGCCGTCATCGACGGGCTGACGAACGGCACTTCGTACACGGTGACCGTCACCGCCCGGGGCGCCTCGGGCGTCAGCGTGCCCTCGCTGCCGTCCGCAGCGGTCACGCCGGGCCCGGGTGCGGGTGCGCTCGCCGCGGCTCCGACGAGCCTGAAGGCGCGGGCGAGCGCCGACGCGGTCGCGCTGCAGTGGACCCCGCCGACCGTCACCGGTGACACCCCGGTGATCGGCTACACGGTGACCGTCTCCGACGGCCGTACGGTCACGGTGCAGGGCCGCGACACGCTGATCAGCCAGCCGACGGCGAAGGCGCTCCTGCGCGTGGTGAACGGCCTGCAGCCGGGCACGAAGTACACCTTCACCATCGCCGCCGTCACGGCCACCGGTACCGGTGCGCCCGCGTCGGTCACCGCGACGACGCAGAGCGGCTGACAGCGAGACCGTCGAAGGATACGAGGCTCCCTCCTGGATGGCGGAGGGAGCCTCGTCTGTTACGGCCGGGCAGCCGAGTGGTCAACGTCATATGAACATTCCGCTGGGTTCACGGACCTATTTGAAGCGCGGAAGGCGAACCGCAACTTCCCGAACGGCTACAAGCTGTGCATCCAATTCTCCGGGATCCACGGCGAGCCCTGGGCGTCGCGGAGGTCGGCGTCGAGCGGGTGGTCGTCGGGGAGACGTCCCACCGGCCATGGGGGCTCCCCCTCGGGGACAGGGGGCGGCCCTCGGACGGCGTGAGGCGGCAGTCTACTTGCGCACGATCATGTAGGCGTCGCCCTTGTAGTTCTTTTTCGCCCTCGTCGGTGCGACGCCGATGTGGAGCACGGTTTTGTCGGCGACCGTCTTGTTGATCTGAACGGTGCGCGTACCCACCCTTTTTTGGATTTCTGCCCCCCAGATCCACGTGGGCTTGTGGTGCGGCTGGATCACCTCGACGTAGGGATATCCCTTCTTGAACTGCTTGCGGGAGCGGAGGAAGATTTTAGCGGCGTAGACCTTCACTCCCCTCGCATTCACGTAGGCGCACCACGTGGTGCCGCATGGGTTGGCGCTCTCCGTGTGCACCGTGCTCGCGTCCGCCGTACCAGCGGTGAGTGCCAGACCGGCCACCGCGGACGCACCGGCGAGGACCATGGAGAGTTTGCGCATGTTTCTCCCTAGAGGTGATCTTGCGTGACTGGATCACCCTAGGGACGCGAAAGGTCGCGTTACAGAGTCTGCGGGCTCAACGGAAGGTTAGGGCCTGAGGCCCATTCGCGATGCCGCTGAGACCCTGTCAGGCGAGGCAGCGGAGGGCGTTGCGGAGGTCCGCGTCGAGCGGGTGGCCGTCGGGGAGACGGCCTACGGTGGTCTCGACGAACTCCGCCGGGGTCAGCCGGCCCAGGCCGCGGGGCGTGCGCACGACGAGGTCGCCGTCGTCGTCCTCCTCGACCTCGACGTCGGCCTCCTGTTCCTCCAGGGCGAACCGGCCGACCGCGACGCGCCAGGCCGTACGCTCCCGGGCGTCCTCGACCGGCACGTCGACGTCGTCGCCGTGCGTGGCGTACTCGGACGCGTAGTGGAAGGCCTGCAGGCCGACGGGGTACGGCCCGGCCATCGTGGCCAGCGTCCCGTCGCGCCCCAGCGCTCGCATCCGCCGGCGGGTGTCGCCGTTCCGGGTGCGCCACTCGTCCAGCACCTCGGCGACGGGGAGATCGCGCCGGGTGCGGACCGTCCAGTCGTTGAAGTCCACCAGCCCGGTGATGCCGTTCTTCTCCAGGCGGGACCAGAGCCCGTCGAGGCCGTCGTCGAGGCAGGCGTGGTTGTAGTCCTCCTCGCCCGCCAGGTGGGCGAGGACGTCGCGGACCGTCCACCCCTCACAGCGGGACGGCCGCGTCCAGTCCTCTTCGCCCAGACCGCTGAAGAAGCGGTCGAGGCGCTCGGCCTCGGCGTCGAAGATGGTGAACGGGTCGAGATCATCGAGTGTGGTCACGCCCGTCCTCCTGCCCCGGCGACGGCGGAACATTCCACGGTGCCTCAGCGGTGGTAATGGAAGCCGACGCCGTACTTGCCGACCTTGGTGGACCTGCTCACCTTGACGGCGGTGAGGGTGAAGCCTCCGACCGTGACGGACTGCGGGGTCGCCGACGCCGTGAACCTGCGCTCGGCGTGGCCGGTGACGTCGGTGACGACCACCTTCACCCGCCCGGCCTTGAGCGCGCCGGTCTTCACGCGGAGGCCGCCCGCCGTCTTGGCCGTGGCGACCGCCTGCCACCACGACGCCGCCTTGCCGGGGTGCCGCTTGGCGGCCTTGTGGGACGCGGTGGCCTGGGGGGACGGAGACTTCTTCCGGGCGGCGGCCTGTTCGCGCCGCGCCGCACCGGCCGGGTCGCTGCAGCCCGCCAGCAGTCCGAACGCGACGATCAGAGCCGGAAGGCGTACGCCTCCGCGCATTCTTCCTCCTCGTTGAACGACGGGAAAACCTTAGTCGCCGCCGGAGGGTCCCGTGGACCGTCCCGCCCGTACCCGCCCGCGGCCGGTGCGGGGGACCGCTCCGCTCGTACCCGCCCGCGACCAGCGCGGAGGCGCCTGGCGGCGGTACGGGCCACCGCCTAAAGTCGGCAGTGAAGGTGATCGACGCTTTTCCGAGATCCGGAGTGGAGATGCCCTACTACCGAGCCGTCGGGGAGATCCCCCGCAAACGGCACATCCAGTTCCGCAGACCCGATGGCGGGCTGTACGCCGAGGAGTTGATGGGGGAGGAGGGGTTCTCCTCGGACTCCTCGCTGCTCTATCACGTGAATCCGCCCACCGCCATCGTCAAGAGCGAGGGCGTGGACGTTCCGGCCCACGCCACGGGCGTGAGCCCGAACCATCCGCTGCTGCCGCGGCATTTCAAGGCGCACGAGATCAAGGCCGGCGGCGATCCGGTGCTCGGGCGGCGGCTGCTGGCGGCCAACGACGACGTCCGCATCTCGTACGTGGCCGCCGACACGGACGGCGAGCTGTACCGCAACTCGGTCGGGGACGAGTGCGTGTACGTCGAGGCGGGCCGGGCGCGGCTCGAGTCGACGTACGGGGCCCTCGACGTCGGACCCGGCGACTACGTCGTCATCCCGACGGGGACGATCCACCGCTTCGTGCGCACCGAGCCGGCCGAGCCGCTGCGCCTGATGGTCTTCGAGGCGTCGGGGCACATCCGGCCGCCGAAGCGCTACCTCTCGCAGTACGGCCAGTTCCTGGAGCACGCGCCGTACAGCGAGCGCGACCTGCGGGGACCGGCCGAGCCGCTGGTCCAGGAGGGCGAGGACGTGCCCGTGCTCGTCCGCACGCGCGCCGGGCTGTCGCGCCTGACCTACCGGCGCCATCCGCTCGACGTCGTGGGCTGGGACGGCTGCCTCTACCCGTTCGTCTTCAACATCGCCGACTTCGAGCCGATCGTGAAGCGCACGCACGCGCCGCCGCCGGTGCACCAGACGTTCGAGGGCCCGAACTTCGTCATCTGCTCGTTCTGCCCGCGACCGCTCGATTTCGACGACGCGGCCATCCCCATTCCGTATAACCACCACAACGTCGACTCCGACGAGATGATGTTCTACGTGGCCGGGGATTACACGGCGCGCCGTGGCTCGGGAATCGACATCGGGTCGGTGAGCCTGCACCCGTCCGGGTTCACGCACGGGCCGGCGCCGGGCTCCGTCGAAGGGGTGATCGAGGCGGTCCGAAAAGGCCATACGACCACCACCGAAACGGCCGTGATGATCGATACGTTCCGGCCGCTGAACATCGGTGGTGAGGCGCTGTCCGTCGAGGCGTCCGATTACGCCTGGACCTGGGCGCGCTGATCCGCCCGATCCCTGGAGGATCGCCGGAGATGCCGAGGCGGTCGCGGTCCGAACCGACCATTGGCGGCCTTCTCGGCATTTCCGGTCGCCATCGCTAAAACTGTTTACCGAATATCTCGGAAGTAGCGGCTGGAGTTACCGGATCTCATCTGGTGATCGTGTAATTACCGTGTGTGATCGCAGGTGTTCCGGGTAGTAGACGCAACGGATCCGATGGGTCGCCGATAAAGGCGCTTCGAAGGATTCGGACGACGCAGTTCCTGCTACCTCGAAAACGGAGATCTGCATGCGGAAGATGTACGCGCTCGGAACGGGAACGATGGCTCTCGCGGCAGTGGTCGCCACCGGCCTCGCAGCCCACGCGGACAAGAGCGTTCCCGCTCCGGCGGCCGCCGCCCACGGCAAGATGGCGGCCCTGCCCGCCGGGTACCAGATCGTCACCCTTCCCAGCGCGAACGTCCCGAACTTCCAGCGGCGCGTCGTCTTCTGCCCGGCCGGCAAGCACGTCCTCGGGGGTGGCGGTGAGGCGCGGGGCAACGACGCGATCCTGGTCGGCAGCTTCCCGACCGACGACGGCCGCGGCTGGGTCGCCCTCGGCCGGCAGAAGGCCTTCCCGACGGTCGGGATCAGCGTCTACGCGATCTGCGCCTCCTGAGTTCGCCGCGGATCTCCGGTCCTTCGCGGCGCGGTGAAGCGCCGGGATCCGCGTAAGGCGCGACGCCGGCCGCCCGTTCCCCGGGCGGCCGGCGTTCGCGGTCTCCGGGACGGTCGCGTCCGCCTCAGCTCTAAAACGGTTATTGACGACCTTCTAGACATTGGCGAATAGTAGCGCCAGTACCGGCTATCGGGAATCTCGCTATAAATGGGAGTCATTCGTCGACGGGCGCGAAATAATTGAGATACCGCGTGTTATCAAAAATCCGCTCGGGTAGGAGAGGCGATGGATCTGAACGGCCACCGATAAGGCGGCCGTGCGGATCCGGACAATGCAGTTCCTGCTACCCCCCGAACGGAGATCTGCATGCGGAAGACGTACGTGATCGGAACCGGCGTCGCGGCTCTCGCCATGGTGACCGCCACCGGTCTCGCCGCCTACGCCGACAAGGCGAACGTCGCCACGCGGCCGGCCGCCCAGGGCAGAACGGCGGCCGTTCCTCCCGGCTACCAGATGGTCACGCTCCCCAACGCGAACGTCCCCAACTTCCAGCGGCGCACGCTCTACTGCCCGGCCGGTAAGTACGTCCTCGGCGGTGGCGGCGAGGCGCGGGGCAACGGCGCCATCCTGGTCGGCAGCTTCCCGACCGACGACAGCCGGGGCTGGATCGTCCTCGGCCGCCAGATCGGCTACAACGACGTCGGGATCAGCGTCTTCGCGATCTGCGCGTCCTGACGCGGTCGCGGGTCCCCCGGCGGGGAGGCCCACGATCCGCGTGACGTCCGGCGCCGGCCGCCCGTTCCCCGGGTGGCCGGCGCTTCCGTTCCTCAGGCCAGGACGGGCACCGCCGCGAGCAGCGTCCGGGTGTACTCGTGCCGCGGCGACGCGTACAGCTCGTCCACGCCGGCCAGCTCGACCAGCTCGCCGTCGCGCAGCACCGCGACCCGGTCGCTCACCTGGCGGATCACCGCCAGGTCGTGGGACACGAAGACGATGGTCAGGCCGTAGTCCTCCTGCACGTCGCGGAGCAGCTCGAGGATCTGCGCCTGCGTCGAGACGTCGAGCGCGGAGACGGGTTCGTCGCAGACCAGCAGCGTGGGCCGCAGGGACAGCGCCCGCGCGATCCCCATCCGCTGGCGCTGCCCGCCGGAGAACTCATGCGGGTACCGGTCGTGCCGCGCGGGATCCAGGCCGACGCGCTCCATCAGCTCCCGCGCCGTCCGGCGGGCCTCCCCGTCGGGGACGCCCCGCACCCGCAGTGGGTCGGCGATGCTGTCGCCGACCGTGTGCCGGGGGTTCAGCGAGGACATCGGATCCTGGAACACCATCTGCAGGTCGCGCCGGACGGGTCGCAGCCGCTTCTCGGGCAGCCCGGTGAGCTCCCGGCCGTCGAACACGATCCGGCCCGAGGTCGGGGCGAGCAGCCCGACCATCATCCGCACGAGCGTCGTCTTGCCGCTGCCGCTCTCCCCGACGACGCCGAGCGTCTCGCCGCGCCGTACGTCCAAGGACACCCCGTCCACGGCGCGCGCGACGTCGCGGCGCAGCCCCCGGCCCGGCCGGCGGAACTCCCGCGTGAGATCCGTGACCGTCAGCAGGGGCTCGCCGGGCTCGCGGCGGGCGGCCAGGGGCGCGTCGAGGCGGGGGACCGCTTCCAGGAGGGCTCGGGTGTACGGCTGCGCCGGGGCGCGCAGCACCTCGTGCACCGGGCCGCGCTCGACCGCCCGGCCCTGGTGCATGACGAGCACCTCGCCGGCCGACCGCGACACGACGCCGAGGTCGTGCGTGACGAGCAGCAGCGCCATTCCCGTGTCGGCCCGCAGCTCGTCGAGCAGGTCGAGGATCTGCGCCTGCACGGTGACGTCCAGCGCGCTGGTCGGCTCGTCGGCGACCAGGATCTCCGGTTCGCAGGCGAGCGCCATCGCGATGAGGGCTCGCTGCCGCATACCGCCGGAGAACTCGTGCGGGCGCGCTCGGGCCCGCCGCGTGGCGTCGGGGATGCCGACCCGGTCGAGCACCTCCACCGCCCGCGCCCACGCGGCCTTCCGGCCGGCGCCGGAGTGGGCGCGGTACACCTCGGCGATCTGGTCGCCGATCCGGTAGTACGGGTCCAGCGCGGACATCGGATCCTGGAAGATCATCGCGATGCGGCGCCCCCGCACCTCGCGGATCGCCTCATCGTCGAGCGCGTTCACGTCCGCGGGCTCCGGACCGTCCCCGCCGAGGAGGATCCGGCCGGTGACCCGCGCGTCGGTGTTCCGGTGCAGGCCCAGGAGCGCGAGCGCCGTCGTGCTCTTGCCGGACCCGGACTCTCCGACGACGCCCAGCGCGCCGCCGGCGGCCAGGTCGAAGGACATCCCGTCGACGGCGCGGAGCACGCCGTCGCCGGAGGGGAACTCGACGGTCAGATCGCGCACCGACAGGACGGCGTCCCCACTGCCCTCGCCCGTCATGCCGGAACCGCCCTTGGGCCGGCCCCCGCGTACGGCGGCGTCGACGTCCCCACTGCCCTCGCCCGTCATGCCAGGACCACCCTTCGATCGACCGCCG
Organism: Actinoallomurus acanthiterrae; assembly: GCF_054775715.1. Lineage (NCBI taxonomy): Bacteria > Bacillati > Actinomycetota > Actinomycetes > Streptosporangiales > Thermomonosporaceae > Actinoallomurus > Actinoallomurus acanthiterrae. The sequence continues at coordinate 3,896,633 of NZ_BAAHCO010000001.1, forward strand.
CGTACAGCAGGTCGGCGGCGGTGTTGGCCAGGACGACGGCCAGGCCGGCGGTCAGCGTCAGGCCCGCCACGACCGGCAGGTCGACGTTGTTGGACGACTGGACGATCAGCTGGCCGATGCCGGGCAGCCCGAACAGCGTCTCGGTGAGCATGGCGTTCACCAGGACGACGCCGAACTCCACCGCGTTGATCGAGATCAGCGGCGTCAGCGCGCCGCGCAGCGCGTGCCGCCCGACGACGCGGCGCTCGGGCAGCCCGTACGCGCGGAAGGTGCGGATGTGGTCCTCCGACAGCGTCTCGAGCATGCCGGTTCGCGTCAGCCGCGTGAAGACCGCGGACTGCAGGATGGTGAGCGTCAGCCAGGGCAGAATCAGGTTCTGCGCCCAGGCCACCGGGTCGTCGGTCAGCGGCACGTACACCGGGAAGTCCAGCCACTGCAGCCATCCGCAGAACACCATGAGCAGCAGCAGGCCGGTCACGAACACCGGCGTGCCGAGGCCGCCGAGCACGAAGACGGTGATCAGCCGGTCGGTGAGCCGCTTCTCGCGCAGGGCGGACACCAGCCCGAGAGAGACCCCGGCGATCGTCCAGAGCACGACGGCGCCCGCGGTGAGCGACAGTGAGACCGGGAGCCGCTGGGCGATCAGCGACAGGACGGGCAGGCCGGTCTGGAAGGAGTATCCCAGGCAGGGCGCCGCGCAGTGGGTGACGTCCGGCCCGGAGCTGTAGTCCCGGCCGACGACCAGGCCCTCCAGGAAGTGCCAGTACTGAGTGGTGACCGGCTCGTCGAGGCCGAGCTTGTGGTGGATGACGGCGAGCTGCGCGCCGTCGCAGCCCTTCCCGCAGACGAGGACCGCCGGATCGGCGGGGATGGCGTAGAAGATGCCGTAGACGACGGCCGTCATCACGACCAGCAGCACCACGAGGCTGCCGAGGCGGCGCAGCAGGTAGACGGTCATCGGCGGCCTCGCAGGGACGCCTTCGGATCCAGGGCGGCGCGTATCCCGTCGGCGAGCAGCGTGAACGCCAGCACGGCCGTCAGCAGCGACAGGCCCGGCACCAGCACGTACATCGGATCGGCCCGGAACCAGGTGGTGGCGGTCGACAGCATCTGCCCCCACGAGGAGGTCGGCGGGTGCACGCCCACGCCGAGGAAGGACAGCCCCGCCTCGGAGACCATGTTCCCCGGCAGCAGGATCGCCGCGTACGTGAGGACCTGCGGCAGCGCGCCGGGCAGGATCTCGCGCCGGGCGATCCGCGCCGGTGACGCGCCCGACAACCGCGCGGCGGCGACGTAGTCGCGGGTTTTGAGGGACAGCACCTGCCCGCGGGTCAGCCGGGCCGTGCCGCCCCAGTTGAACAGGCCGATGACCAGCATCAGCAGCGCTGGCCGGGGGAACGACTGCGGCACGATCGCCAGCAGTGCGATCGCGAACATCAGCTGCGGGAACGAGATGGACAGGTCGATCAGCCGACCCAGCGTGGCGTCGGCGAGCCGGCCGCCGAACCCCGCGGCCAGCCCGATCGCCACCCCGAGCAGCAGCTGCACGACCAGCGTCCCGAACGCGACGGTGAAGGAGATCCGGGCGCCGTGCAGCGCACGCGCGAACAGGTCGCGGCCGGTGGTCGGCTCCACGCCCAGCCAGTGGTCCGCGCTCAGGCCGCCCAGGGCACCGCGCGGCACGCCGCCGCGCGCGGAGTCCAGCAGCTGGGTGTGGAACGTCGTCGTGTCCTGGCCCTCCAGCGCGGCCAGCAGCGGGGCGAAGACGGCGGCCAGGATGAGGACGACCGTGACGACGAGGCCGGCCATGGCGGGCCGGTCCGACCGCAGCCGCCGCAGCACCTGACGGGCGCGCGCCGGCGGACCGGACGCGGTGACGTCCGGACCGCCGACCTCCGTGACGAGCTCGGTCACGCCGCCGCCCGCCCGCGGAGGGACGACGGCGATGGCGGCGCGCTCGACCGCGTCTTACGGTGGCCCGTCATTTGACGGACACCATGGCCACGTCGTACGAGCCGCGCCACTGGTCGAGGTAGGTGTTCTTGACGTTCTTGCCGTAGAGCCGCAGGTAGATCGGGTGGAACAGCGGCACCGTGAGCGCCTGGCTCCCCAGCTCGGCGTCGAGGGCGCCCCAGCGGGGTCGGGCCTGGACCGGGTCGGAGATCTTGTTGATCGCGTCGAATTCGGCGTTCACCTTCGGGTCGTCGTACTGCGCGAAGTTGTAGTTGCCGCCGTCCTTGAGGATCTGCCGGCCGTCGAAGATCGGCGCGAGGAACGGCCCGCCGGTCGGCCAGTCCGCGCCCCACCCGGACAGGAAGATGGCCGGCTCGGTGGCCGGCTTGGTCTGCACGGAGCGGTAGCTCGCCTGGTCGTACGCCTTCAGCTTGACCGTGATGCCCGCCTGCTTGAGGGCCTCCTGCACCGCCGTGGCGACGGCGGGCCCGTCCTGATGGGAGTCGCTGTTGCGGTGCCCCAGCGTGATCGTCAGGTTCGACTGCCCCGCCTGGGCCAGCAGCTCCTTCGCCTTCGCCGGGTCGCCCGTGGGCCCGGCGGGGAAGGCGTCGTATGCCTGATAGCCGAAGGCCGCCTGGTCGGGCAGGAACGTCGTCGCCGGCGTCGCGAGTGAGCTGCCGCCGACCGCGTTCACGGCCGACTGGCGGTTGACGGCGTAGGAGATCGCCTGCCGTACGCGGACGTCGTCGAACGGTTTGATCTTCGTGTTGAACGCGATGTAGTTCGTGTAGCCGAACTGGCCGCGCACGGTGCGCTTCTTCAGGTTCGGGTCACCGGAGATCCGGGCCAGCTCGGCCGGGCTCAGGTCGGTGTCCGTGGTGATCGCGTTCGCGTCCTTGCCGGCGCTCGTGCTGAGCCGCTGGTTGATCACCGCCGAGCTGAGGCCGTACGTCGCCTCGATCTTGTCGGGGCAGGCGAGCCGCTGGTCGTCGGCGGTCCGCGACCAGTTCGGGTTGCGGACCAGTGTCAGGCTCTTGTCCTGCACGTGGGTCTGCACCTTGTACGGCCCGCTGGAGATCGGGTGCTTCTCGAACGCGGTGCCGCCGTCCTTGGCCCGGGGCACCGGGGCGAACTGCGTGGCCGTCGCGACGTACGGGAAGTCGCCCTCGGGCTTGCGCAGCTTGAAGATGATCGTCTTGTCGTCGGGCGTCTGGATCGAGTCGAGCTCCTTGCCCTTGTACGGGCCCTGGTAGTCGGCGCCGCCGACCAGCCAGTCGCGCAGGTACGGGATGCCGCCCGTCAGCTCGGGCGCGAAGGAGCGCTCCACGCCCCACTTGACGTCCTTCGAGGTGATGGGCGTCCCGTCCTCGAACTTCAGGCCGTCCCGGAGGTGGTAGGTCCAGGTCTTGGCGTCGTCGCCGGGCTTGCCGATGTCGGTGGCGAGGTCGGGGGCCACGGTGGTGCCCGCCTGGCCGGGCACCCGCTTGCGGGTGGTCAGCGTGCGGAAGACGAGGGATGGGACGGCGCCGCCGCCGGAGGTGTAGATCCGCGCCGGGTCGAAGTGCTCGTCCGTCGCCGAGTCCTGGTCGAGGATGTACAGGGTCCCGCCCTGGCAGTTCTTCGGGTCGAACGCTGCGCCGCCGGAGGACGAGGTCGAGCCGCTGGACGAGCACGCCGACGCGGTGGCCAGAACGGCGGCGGCGGTGAGCAGGACGGGGACTTTTCGCATCATCGGGGGTTCTCATTCCGGGGGAGCGGCGACACCGCCTGCGGTGGCGGGCCTGGGGCAATATATACTTTCTAGGTAGGAAATATGAAGTTCTTTGCCGTGGCGAAGCCTGACAGCCATGTTCCGTCGCGGTCCGATCCATGGTCAACTAGGGGCGTGCCGGATCGCCGGGCGCGGCCGGCACGCGCGCACCCGGTGACCAGGGTGACGTCGGCGAACGGAGCGCGATGAATCCGCGGTGGGAGGCCTGGGACCTGCTGGACGGTGAGTACGACGTCCGCGTGCTGGAGCCGTCCCCGCCCGCCGTGGCGACACCGCCCTGGTACGCCGACGATCCCCTCGAAGGCCCGTACGGCGCCAAGCTGGTCAGCCCCGTGTCCGGGCTCGGCCGCACCTGGGACGACCTGGCCCGGGAGCGCCCCGAGCTGGCGGGCTTCTGCGCGGACCGCTGGCTGGGCGCCTGGCGCCGGCTGGCCCCGCTGCCCCGGGAGTTCGCCGCGACCCGCCGGACGCTGCACGCCCTCGGCGAGCACGTCGTCGCGGCGGCCCGGTACACCGCCAACGGCAAGATCGGCCTGCGGTTCACCCGGGGCGGCTTCGGCACCCCGTTCTTCGGTCCCGACCGGCAGGTCCGCGTGGAGGCTGGCCGGCTGGTCGTCGACGACGCCTCGCATGCCCCGAAGACTCTCGGCGAGGCCGCCGGCCTGGCCGGGATCCCGCTGGGGATGCCCGCGGACGTCTACACGCCCCAGACGCCGGCCGACCCCGACCTGCCGCTCACGGTGAGCCCGCCCGCCGCCGGCGCGCTCGGCGCGTGGTACGGCTTCGCCTGGTCGGTGCTGGAGCAACTGCGCTTCGACGTCCGCCCGCTCGACCCGAGCCGCGTGCAGCTGTGGCCGGAGCACTTCGACGCCGCCCTCGACGCCGGCGACGAGGCCGCCGGACGGCGGGCCTCGTTCGGCGCGTCCCCCGGCGACGGCGAGCATCGGGAGCCGTACCTCTACGTCGCCCCCTGGACGAAGCGGACGGGCGCGTTCTGGAACGACGACGCGTTCGGCGGCGCGTCCCTCCCGTACGGCGCGCTCCTGGCCGCCGACGACCAGCGCGCCACGGCGCTCGGCTTCTTCCATCAGGGACTCGACGCGCTGACGGGCTGACCCGCTCGTGTTTTGTCGGGGTTCGACGCCGTCGGCCCCGTAAGTCCCTGGAACGCGTCATCATCGCGTCCGGACATTGGCATGCCCGGTCAAACGTCCGCTTTGCGGATTAAAGAAAACCGCCGCTTCCACTTCACGGGCCGTCGCGGCGGGTAACCGAATTGCCGGGGCACATTGGGCGGCCTCGGGAGGGACGTTCCCGGCTCGCGGACGCGGGGCATGACGGCCGAACCACGCGTGCGTCCGTACGTGCCCTCCTACGTTACCGGGGGAAAGGAACGGACAATGCGTAACGGAGTCATTGCCGCCGGAGTGCTGGCCTTGGGCCTGCTCGGCTCGGCCTGTGGCGAGGGCAGCAAGACCACGCCGGAATCGCAGGGCGCCGGGGGACCGTACGCCCAGCCGACCAGCCCGGGGGCCTCGCCTCCTGGGGCGTCCCCAACGGAGTCCCCGGCGGCGTCCCCGTCGGTGTCGCCGTCCGAGTCGGCTTCGGCGATGCCGTCCGCGCCCGCCGGCGCCGCGGTCGTGAACGCCAAGAAGACCAGCCTGGGCACGATCCTGGTCGACGGTACGGGCAAGACGCTCTACATGTTCGAGAAGGACAAGGGCCAGGGCGGCAAGTCCCAGTGCACGGGCGCCTGCGCCAAGGAATGGCCGCCGTTCGTCGCCGGCGGCGCGGCCGCGTCGCCCGGCGGATCGCCCGGGGCGTCTCCCAGCGGATCGCCGGGCGGGACGGCCAGCGCGATGCCCGGCGCGTCGCCCAGCGCGGGACCCGGCGTCGACGCGTCCAAGCTGTCGACGACCACGCGGCCCGACGGTTCCAAGCAGGTCGTCTACAACGGCTGGCCGCTGTACTACTACGACCAGGACAAGGCACCGGGCGACATGAAGGGCCAGGGCGTCACGTCGTACGGCGCGCCGTGGTACGTCATCAACGCCACGACCGGCGATCCCATCACCCGGAAGTAACCGTCACCAGCTCGGCAGCTGCGGCATCGTGTCCGGCAGCAGCCACGACCCGCCGGCCAGGAGCGCGGCCACGGCCACCACGCCGAAGCCGAACACCCACAACAGGCCGGGCATCCCGGTCAGGCGGGCCAGCTGGTCGGCGTCCGAGTCGGGCGCGCGGCCCCGGGAGCGCTTGCTCTGCAGCTCCACGACGGGCCGCGCCCCCGCGAGCAGCAGGAACCAGGTGAATGCGTAGGCGAACGCCGCCTGCACGGTGGCCGTTCCGAACCACGACACGGCGAAGACGACCGCGCCGGTCGTGACGACGGACACCACGCCGTACGCGTTGCGGACCATGACGAGGATCGCGGCGAGCAGGACGATGCTCACCCACAGCAGGGCCGTGACATGCCCCACGGCCAGCAGGGCGGCCGCGCCCAGCCCGAGCAGGGGCGGCGTGACGTACCCGGCGAACGCGGTGACGATCATGCCCGGTCCGTACGGCTTGCCGCGGGACACCGTCACGCCCGAGGTGTCGGAGTGGAGCCGGATGCCCTGCAGCTGCCGGCCGGTGACCAGCGCGGCGAACGCGTGCCCGCCCTCGTGCGCGATCGTCACGACGTTGCGGAGGATGTGCCACACCGACCGGATGGATATCGCCACGAGCGCCGCCACGCCGGTGACGGCGACCAGCCACCACGGCGGGTGCGGCTGCGTGCCGACCACCTCATGCCACACGCCGCCGATCGTTGCCGTGTCCACTGCGCCACCTCTCCTCATGACCTGCTCGTCCGTCCCCGCACCGGGTACGACGCGCCGCACCGCGGCCGAGTTTCCGAATCGGGCGAACCCGTATTCTCCCTGGGTGCAGTGAACTGCTGGAATTTGAGTGCGCAGGAATGTTCACGACCTGACTGTGTGTGACGCTATGGTTGCGTTATGAATCTGACGGCGCAGGTGTGGAGGATCAGTCCTCACACTGCTCACCGCAGCTTTCGCCAGGGCACTGGGCCGGTCTTCACCTGGTCGTGTGCCTGCGATTCGGCGCGGGACCGGGTCTACACGGCGGTAGAGGCGCGCACGGCATGACCGGCCTGCGCGCCATCGATGCGTCGTTCGTTGTGCTCGGGCCGTCCGGGATCGCGATCCGTGACCGGCTCAAAAATTTGACGCGGCGGGATGAGGTGGTGCTGCGACTGGCGGGTGACCACCTCGGCTCGCTCGCCTCCCACGATCTGAAGGCACGGTGCGCGGCAGGTCTGGATCATGACACCGACCAGTGGGCGGACCGGAAACGGGCGTTAACCGCCGAATCGTCCTCGCGGTGGGCCGGTTCGATCACCAAGGCCACCCATGACCAGTGGGCGCTGTCATGGCGCAGCCAACTCGCCCACATCCGCAGCCTCGAGGCCGGGATCGCCACGATCACCCACCGCCTGTCCCTGCCGGTCGGCGAGAGGGGCACGAAGCGGTCACCGGGCGGGTACAGCAGTCGGGAAGAGTGGTTCACCAAAACCCGGCGCCTGCGCCTGCTCCAGGACCGGCTCGAACAACAGCGGGCCGACCACCAGGCCGGGCGCGTTCGCGTTGTGCGCGGCGGCAAGAAACTGCTGCGCATCCGGCACAACCTGGACGCCGCCGAGCTCACCAAAGCCGAATGGCGAGAAAAGTGGGAGGCCGCGCGCCGGTTCCTGGCCGCGGATGGCGAGTCAGGCAAGCGGTTCGGGAACGAGACCATCCGCGTCACCCCCGACGGCCAGGTCTCCATCAAGCTTTCGGCACCGTTGGCGCACCTGGCCAACACTTCACACGGCCGGTACGTCCTCACCTCGAAGGTGTCATTCCCGCACCGGGGCGAGCAATGGCGCGATCGCATCAGCGTGAACCGGGCTGTGGCCTACCGCATCCATGAGGACGTCCAGCGCGGGCGCTGGTACCTGACTGCTTCCTGGACCATCCCGCCGGTCAAGACCGTCCCGCTGGAAACCGTCCGGGCCGGTGGGCTGATCGGGGTGGACACCAACGCCGACCACCTGGCCGCCTGGAGACTCGACACCCACGGCAACCCCGTCGGTGAACCCCGCCGATTCGACTATGACCTGACCGGCAACACACGGCACCGCGACGCCCAGGTCCGCCACGCCCTCACCCGCCTCCTGCACTGGACCGCGCGACACAACCTGGCCATCGCAATCGAAGATCTCGACTTCCACACGGAGACGACCCGTGAAAGACACGGGCGACGCAAGCGATTCCGTAATCTGATCTCCGGCATGCCCGTGGCCAAGCTGCGCGCCCAGCTGGTGTCGATGGCGGCCGAACTCGGCATCACGATCGTCGCCGTCGATCCCGCTTACACCTCCAAATGGGGCGCCCAGCACTGGCAGCGCCCCCTCACCACTAATCGACGCCCCGTCACCGGTCATGAGGCGGCGGCGGTGGCGATCGGACGACGCGCCCTGGGACACCCGATCCGGCGACGGACGGCACCGCCCCCTGCTCACCAGAGAGATGAGCAGGAGCATCGGACCGTCCAGGCCCGACCGGACGCCCCAGGACGTAAGGAACCCCGCCCCCACATTCCCGGACCACGACCACGAGCCGTGCCGCCCGGAGGCGGAACGAAAGCGGGGAACCAGGACGCCCAACACCGTTCGGAGCGTCCGACTGAGCGCCCACAACTCGTGCTCAGTCTTTAGGTACGGTAGGGGATCTATGAGCGACCCGTTGATGAGCGTTTATCCCCCGATGGAGCCGGCCACGCTGGTCACCCGCCGGTCCATGCAGTTCCCGTTCGACTCGTCCGGGCTGACGCTGACCCACCTCGGGCGCGGCGCGATCTGGCTGGCGCTGAAGGCCCTCGGCCTCGGGCCGGGCCACCGGATGGCGATGCCCGCCTACCACTGCGGCTCGGAGATCGAGGCGGCCCGCCTGGCGGGCATCGAGGTCATGTTCTACCGGGTGCTGCCCACGCTCGAAGTGGACGTGGAGGACCTGTTCCGGGTGGCGCAGCAGTGCCACGCCACCTACCTGATCTCCTATTACGGCTTCCCGATGCCGCCGATGCCGCAGGGCACGCGCGTCATCGAGGACGCCGCGCACGCGCTGTTCTCCTACGACGGCGGCGCCGCCATCGGCTCGCGCGGCGACGCGGCCATCTTCTGCCCGCGCAAGACCCTGGGCGTCCCGGACGGTGGCGCGGTGCTCATCCGGGGCGGCCACATCGACGCCGAGGGCCGGCCGCCGTGGAAGCGCATGGCCCGCTCGGTCGCCTCCCAGGGCATGGGATGGGCGGCCCAGTCGCGCGCCGGCGTGCTGCGGGCCCCCGCCACGAAGGTGTTCCGCAAGGTCAGCAAGGCCGAGCAGGCGGTGGCGGAGGGCACCCTCACCGAGACGGTCATCGGCGAGTGGAACCTCCAGGTCGCCGACCTGGAGGTCGCCGCCTCCAAGTCCTCCCGCATGACCGAGTGGGCCGTGCACGGCGCGGACGGCGAGAAGATCCGGGAGCACCGGCGCCGCAACTACCAGACCCTGCTGAACGCCCTGCCCGAGGTCTGCCCGCCGCGTTTCCGTGGCCTGCCCGACGGCGTCGCGCCCCTCTACTACCCCGTACGCGTCCCGCAGCGCGACCGGACCATCGCCGAGTTGCAGAAGCGCGGCGTCCGCTCCATCGAGATCTGGCCGGTGCCGCACCCGCTCCTGGACCGCCACCGGTTCGCCGAGCTGGAGCCGCTGCGCCACGAGATGCTCGCGCTCCCCGTCCACCAGGGCCTGTCGACCTGGCACATGGAACAGGTCGCGCACGCCGCCCGCGAGGCCATCGCCGCCGCCCACCAGTAGGCCAGCGGCTTCTCACTGGATGCAGAGCGCGTTGCGGTTCCCGTTCCGGTCGATACAGGGGGGATAGCCCCGGATGCTGAGCTCGGCGCGCGCGTTGGCGCTGCCCAGGAAGGCGATGAAGTTCTTCAGCAGCGAGGAGGACTCCGGAGCGCCCGCCGTGTAGAGGTACTCCACGGTCCAGAACGGATAGCCCTGCGCGATGCTCGTGGCATCGGGAAGCCTGCCGTCGAGCGTCACCACGTGGAACCTCTGCAACCGGGCGGCCTCGGTCTTGGCCGTCGGAGCGTCGGCGTACCCGATCGCGCCCGGCGTCTCGGCGACCTTGTCGATCAGCTCCTGGGTGGTGCGCAGCTCGCACCGGATCGTCGGCGCGTGAAGCGGCGGGCTGCTCTCCCGGCACTCGGTGGAGGACGCCGCGCCCTCCGAGCGTCCGAGCAGCTTGCTCTGGAAGATCTGGCGGCTGCCGGACTCGCCGTCCCGGCCGACGATCCGGATCGGGACGTCCTTGCCGCCGAGCTCGCTCCACCGGTGGTACCGGCCCCGGTAGATGTCCCGGAGCTGCGCGCTGCCCAGGTTGGTGATCCCGGTCGTGTCGGAGAGGATGACGCTGTAGACCACCACCGCGACCGGGTGGCTCCTGAGGTCGATGGCCGGGTGGGTGGTGTCCGGTCCGTCGTTGAGCACGGCGAGCCCGCCGGAGTCCTGCGAGCCGGTGGCCGCCAGGTCGTGCATGCCGGCCCGGCTTCCGGCGAGCTGCAGCTCGATCGACGCCGAACCGCACGCCTTGCGGTACTGGCGGACGATCTCCCGCAGCGGGTCGGAGAAGGCGCTGGAGCCCTCGAGCCGCAGATGGCCGCTCGCGCAGTGCAGCGCCGGGTCGGAGGTGCGCTGATAGTAGTTGGCGAGCACATTGCCGGTCAGCGCCATGGCGAGCACGGCCCCGGCGGCGATGGCGGCCACGGGCCAGCTCAGCCTCCGGCGGCGTTTCTCGTCCTTCACCCAGCCGCTGGTCAGGGAGCCGTCCACGTCGATCTTCTTGCTGATCGTGCCGTCGGCCGAGTCGTCCAGCTCCCGCAGGACCACGACGAGCTTGAAACGCTGCCGGCGCTCCAGTGAAAGGTCGGCCAGCCGGACGCCGTTCCATTGCCGGGTGTCCTCGGCCGGCGCGGAAGACGGGCCGGAAGAGGGGCCCTTGACCAGGCCCGCCAGGCGGTCGGCCAGCAATCGGCGGAGCGTCTTCACATCGGGGTTGCCGTTGCTCGCGGCGGCGTTCCCCGGAATCGTCGAGAAGAATTCCAGCCGGTCCCGTACCGCGTCGTGCAACGGTTCGGTACTCGCGTCGGAGATCCGCGCGTTCCAGATGACGCGGTCCTTGAACGTGAATGACAACGGCCGGACGAAGTCGGACGGCGCGATGTCGTAACCACCGGTGTTGCGCACCCGGATGATGACGATGCTGAGCCGGTCGAAGGTGCGCGCGTACTCCCGCAGGTTCGGATCCGTGACCGTGGACCGGTCGTTCCCGTCGTGCAGCGCGACGGGGCTGAGGCCGATCTTGGAGTTGTAGAGCACCCGGTAGGTGATCCGCCTGCGTCGCACGAGATATCGGTCGAAGAGCGGACTCGTCACGAGCAGGACGATGAGAATTCCCAGGAATGCGTTCTCCTGGCGTTGCGCGATGAGCTCGGCGATTCCCTGAATCATGGCCGGGCATCCCCGCGATCGCCTCCCCCGTTCGAGCGGTGAAATGATGCTAGGGCGCACCATGGCGTACTCCGTCGGGGGACGGGACAATTCACCGACGTTTAACGGGGCCGCCTTCCATGGTCCGAGACCCGTACACTTCGACGGCGATTCGGCTCCCGGCCGGCGCTTCCGTACGGAAAAGGCGCCCGGCGGGTAGGCCCGGCCGAGCGCCTTTCCGAACCACTCGCGGCGACGCGCCCGACCCGATCGGCCGGGCCGTCGCCCCGTGTTCCTCAGACCTTGCGGATGAGCACGATCGGGGTCTGCTCGTCCTCGTTGCCGGCCGGGTTGTCGGACAGGACGTTCTCGACCCACTTGCGGTCGACGCCCTTGGACGCCCCGACGACCCACGCGCCGGTGAGGTGGTTGGCGTCGACGACGCAGACGTGGCAGCCGAGCGCCGCGGACAGGTCCTCCGACAGCTTGTCCGGGCGGCCCGGGCCGAACAGCAGATGGTGGTCGTGCGGCGGAAGCGCCGCCGCCACGTCGTCGATCATCGCGGCGCCGGGGCCCGCGACGCGGTAGAACCAGCCGCGCTTGCCCACCAGCTTGCCGGCCGCGCCCGCGGCGGCGCCGAGGATGACCTTCGTGCGGCCCGCCTCGAGGATCGCGCCCTGCATGCCGGCCGGGCTGTGCAGCGGGCCGATCTTGCCGACGAACTTGCTCAGCTGCTTGGCCATGCCCTCCGGCGTGATCAGCTCCAGCGGGATCATGCGGCCCTGGCCGGCCGACGCCGGGCTCTCCGACAGCGCGAGGATGTCGTCCGGCTGCAGCATGCCCTGCGTGGCCTCCTGGATGATCGGGAGGATGCCGGTGCGCAGCGTGATCATCTTGGTCTTGATCGGGACACGGCGGGCGCCGACCGCGCGCTCGTCGACCGCCGGGATGTTCGGCGCCTTCTCCGGCGGCGTCTCGCCGAAGTGCTGGTGCAGCATCTGCCGGATCTGCTGGTTGCGCGCGTAGATCGACGCGCCGGTCTGCAGGATGTCGCGGGCGCCCGCCGGGTCGCCGGCCTCCAGCCGGAGCGAGGCGAGAAGGGTGTAGTCCGAGGCGTACACCAGGTAGTCGGGGGCGAGCGCGATCAGCTCCGTCTGGTACTTCAGTGCGCGCGGCTTGTCGCCGCGGTCGACCGCCCACTTCGACAGGCGCTTGAGCGCGTGCCGCCGCAGCTGGGAGTCGTTGACCACCGACTCGAGGAGCGTCTCGGCGTCGTCGACCCACCCGCCGTCCTTGAGGACGTCGGCCAGCGTCAGGGCGTACCACGGGATCGTCGGGTACTTCTCACGCGCCTGCCGGACGATCTGCGCGGCCCGGCCGTAGTCGCCACGCCACTTGTAGACCTCGGCCAGCGCCGCCGTCGCGAACCGCGTGTCACCGCCGGCCGCGACGGCCTGCCCGGCGATCTGCTCGGCCTTCCGGTCGTCGCGCTCGTTGGTCAGGACAAGCCAGGACAGCAGGGACAGACCGTCACCGTCGAGATCCGCCCGCTTCTGCTCGAGGAGCTGCTGGGCCTCCTCCGGCTTGCGGAGCCAGATGTCATAGGCGCGGCTGTTCGTGCTCATTGTCAGAACCTCATGCGTCGTCGGCGATCTGCGGGATCGGCCCATCATCGCAGAGTTTCGCGGCGACCGACGCGGCGGTCGCGTGACTCCGAGGTCGTCATAGTGGAGGAGAGATGGGCGAAGCAGGGGGGAATGCGCAGGTTGTATGACCCGGGCTTGTCGCCCGCTCGATACCCTTGGGTCTCGTGGACCTCCTCGATTCATGGCGCGATCTTCCGGCCGCGCAGCAGCCCGACTGGCCCGACCCCGCCCGCGTCCGCGACGTCGCGGACCAGCTGTCCAAGCTCCCGCCGCTCGTGTTCGCGGGCGAGTGCGACCAGCTCAAGGCGCACCTGGCCGCCGTGGCGCGCGGTGAGGCGTTCGTGCTGCAGGGCGGCGACTGCGCCGAGACGTTCTCCGGCGCGACCGCCGACGACGTGCGCAACAAGCTGAAGACCCTGCTGCAGATGGCCGTCGTGCTGACCTATGCCGGGAGCGTCCCGGTCGTCAAGATCGGCCGGATGGCGGGCCAGTTCGCCAAGCCGCGGTCAAAGCCGTCCGAGGTGCGCGACGGCGTCGAGCTGCCCGCATACCGGGGCGACATGGTCAACGGGTTCGACTTCACCCCCGAGGCCCGGGTGCCGAACCCGGAGCGCCTGCTGCGCGCCTACCACGCCGCGGCCGTCACGCTGAACCTCACCCGCGCCTTCACTCAGGGCGGCTACGCCGACCTGCGCCAGGTCCACGCCTGGAACCACGACTTCGTCGCGGAGAGCCCCGCCGGCCAGCGGTACGAACGGCTGGCCGGGGAGATCGACCGGGCCTTGGCGTTCATGCACGCCTGCGGAGCGGACCCGGAGGAGTTCCACCGGGTCGAGGTCTACTCCAGCCACGAGGCGCTCCTGCTGGACTACGAGCGCGCCCTGACCCGCATCGACTCGCGGTCCGGCCTGCCGTACGACGTCTCCGCGCACTTCCTGTGGATCGGCGAGCGCACCCGGCAGCTCGACGGCGCGCACGTGGACTTCATGCGCCACATCCGCAACCCCATCGGCGTCAAGCTCGGGCCGACCACGACCGCCGAGGACGCCCTCGCGCTCATCGACCTGCTCGACCCCGACCGGGAGCCCGGGCGGCTCACGTTCGTCACCCGCATGGGCGCCGAGCGGATCCGCGAACACCTTCCCTCTTTGGTGGAGAAGGTCACCGCGAGTGGCGCCCAGGTCGCCTGGATCTGCGACCCGATGCACGGCAACACCTTCGAGGCGGAGAGCGGGTACAAGACCCGCCGGTTCGACGACGTGATGGACGAGGTCGCCGGCTTCTTCGAGGTGCACCGGGCGCTCGGCACCCACCCGGGCGGCGTGCACATCGAGTTCACCGGCGACGACGTCACCGAGTGTGTCGGTGGCGGCCACGACATCGTCGAGGACGACCTGCACCAGCGGTACGAGACCGCCTGCGACCCCCGGCTCAACCGCGGCCAGGCGCTCGACCTCGCGTTCATGGTCGCCGAGATGTACCGCATCGGGAAGTAGCGCGACTGATCCGCCCCGATCGCACGTCCGCCGGGACGTTCCGCGTCGGGAGGTAGCGAGCCCGGACCGTACGGCCGCCGGGACGTTCCGCATCCGCGAGGTGGCGGGAGCGATCCGTCCGGGGCCGTACGGCCGCCCGGGTCCATCGCATCGGGAAGCCGCGACCCGCCCTGGGGGCGGCGGCCGTCACACGACGCGGACGGCGCCGGCGAACGGGCGGGTCGACAGGTCCGCGACGCGGACGTGGTCGCCGGTGTGCGGCGCGTGGACGAACTTCCCGTCGCCGAGGTACATCCCCATGTGGTGGATGTCGGAGTAGAAGAACACCAGGTCGCCGGGCTCGAGCTGGTCCCGGGAGACGTGGACGCCGGCGTTCCACTGGTCGCCGCCGTAGTGCGGCAGGTTGACGCCGACCTGCTTGTAGGCCCACATGGTCAGGCCGGAGCAGTCGAACCCCCGGCCGGGCGCCGCGCCGCCCCAGACGTACGGCACGCCGAGCTGCGACAGCGCGGCCCGTACGGCGCCGACCGCCTTGCCGGGGCCGCCGGGGATGGTCGGCACCTTCTCGCCCTTGCCGGCGCGCTCGACGGCGTCCTGCAACAGCGGCTTGCGGACCTTCTCCAGGTCGCGCTTGATGGCCGCGCGCTGCCGGGCGAGCTGGACCCTGAGCCGGGCCGCCTGCGCGGCGCGCTCCCGGGCGTCCTGGCCGGTCCACTGGGCGTTCTGAATGGCGTGGGTCAGCTGCCGGATCTCGGTGTCGTCCTGCTGCGTGAAGTAGTGCAGGGTCGCGGCCCGGTCGAGGACGGCGCGCGGGTCGGAGGCGGCGAGGAGGGTCGGCGTGTCGTCGTTGGTGCCGCTCATGTAGCGCATCGCGACGAGCCGGCCGACCTTGTGCTGGATGGCCTTGAGCGCCTGCGCGGCCCGGGCG
Source organism: Actinoallomurus acanthiterrae (assembly GCF_054775715.1). Taxonomy (NCBI): domain Bacteria; kingdom Bacillati; phylum Actinomycetota; class Actinomycetes; order Streptosporangiales; family Thermomonosporaceae; genus Actinoallomurus; species Actinoallomurus acanthiterrae. The sequence continues at coordinate 3,912,013 of NZ_BAAHCO010000001.1, forward strand.
GAGGTCTGGCCGGCGACGACGGCCGCCCGCTGGGCCTGCTCCAGCCGTACCTTGAGGCCGTTGTACTGCTCGGTGAGCTGCTCCAACTGGTTGTTCAGCTGGTCGGCGCGCTGCCGGAGCGCGTCGATGCGGGTACTGGGCCGGGCGGTGTCCGCCAGCGCGGGCGATGCGAGCCCGGCGACGACGAGGGCCACGGTCACGGCGGTCGTACGGCGGGCCGTGCCCTTCCCGGGATGATGGGGATCGCGGCTGTCCGCGGGGTGCGATGACGCCATCCAGTGCTCCTCTCCTCAGGCCGCCTACCGGGTTAGCTGACGGGTTCGGACGGAAGAGAAGCCCTACCGCGCACCGTCGGTGACGGGCGCGGATTCACCCCGGATGCGAAGGCGGGAAGGTGCCCCGTGGCTCCGCGAGTGGGTCCCCGGTTCCCCGGCGCGTCGGCTGACGCGACGGGCGATTCGGCGGTCCGGCCGTCTCTCGGCCGGTGACGACTCGCTGGAGATTAACGGATAGTGACGGGGCGGCCAACGGGAACATGCGGAGATGGCCCGGGGGATCGGAGGATGGTCACTCTGGGTGATGCGGGGGCTGGTCCTTTGCGCCTAGACGCACACGGTCCCCGCCCCTCCGGATCGGGAGGAAACGGGGACCGGTGTGACGTTCGGACGCGCTCGCTCAGGAGAGGACGGACTCGGACTCGGAGCTGTTCTGGGCCACCGCCGCGTGCAGGGTGTTCCAGAACGCCAGCTCGACGTCCTCCTCCAGCTCCGAGATCTTGCCCCAGAACTCCTTGTCCTCGGCCACCGCGGCGGCCTCGGCGGACAGGACGGGCATGACCATGGTGCCGGCGTCGGCGGCATCCAGGTCGGCCACGCTGACCTCGGCGGGCAGCTCGACCGGCGTGCGGTGGTGCTTGCCGCGCTTGCGGACCCGGACGTTCGGCGCCGCGACGGGCACCTTGACCTTCGACTTGCCGACGGCCAGGGCCACCGTGCCGAACAGGACGACGGCGAGCAGCCCGGTGAGGGCGGCCTGCTGGTCCGGCAGGGAGGTCGGCGCGGGCGCCGGGTCGTGCGACGCGACCGTGTGCGTGTCGACCTGCGCCAGGGGGTCCTGGCCGATCTCCTTGACCGCGGGCGTGGGAGCGGCGTGCTTAGGAGCGTACTTCTGGTCGGTCTGCGCCGTCTGCTGGGCGGTTACGGGGGCGGCCTTCACCTTCACCTTGGAGGGGTAGCCGAACCCGACGACCTGGCTGATGTCCCGGGTGGCGCGCAGCAGCGCGTTGTTGTGGTTGGCCTCGATCGTGTGCAGCGTGTGGCCGTCGACGCGCTCGACGATGCCGACGTGCTCGATGTCGCCGATGCTCTTGCCACCCGACCAGGAGAAGAAGACGATCGCTCCGGGCTCGGCCTTGTGGCCCCAGGCGTGGTGCTTCTTGAACCACTGGGCGTGGTCGGGAGTGGAGGCGAACTGCCCGGTCCAGTCTTCGACGCCGGCCTTGTTGGCAGCCCACGCGAGGAACATGTCACACCAAGGAGCGTCCGTGTAGGAGGAGTCCTTGTCGACGTGCTTGCCGTACCAGTCACCGAATTTCGTGTAACCGTCGGCTTTCTCGTGGTAACCGAGCTGGCCTTTGGCGACCTCGAGCAGTTTCTGACCTATCGAATCCATATCTCCCCTTAGGCCGCCTACCGGGTTAGCTGACGGGTTCGGACCAGAGAGGAGCCCTACCGTGCGTGACGGATTCACCCCGAGGGACAGATGGGTCCCCGGCTCCCGCGCCGCTGGCTGCGTCATCGGGATTAGGCGGTCGGCCTGCAACCCCCTGGTTGGAGGTTGGTCACAGCCCGATCTCGGCGAAATCTAGCCGAACTCTCGCAACAACGGCAACGCGTTCGGAAACGAAAGTCTGGTACCACTTGCTCACCGAGCGTAGCTGCGACTGTTGCCCGCTGGCCGGGCAACGCCCGAAAAGGTGCTCTCACGTGCGGCGGAGCCATCCGTGGCCGTCGCGCGGCGGCGTCGCGAAAAAGTCGAGTGCCGTGCTCGCCACCCCAGAAAAAGTGACGAACACGGCACTCAGGCCGACACTTCCTCAGCGGAAGTCGGGTCGCAGGACGTCGATCCCGCGGGTGTTGTCCGCGACGTAGACGTATCCGTCATGCCAGTACGGCGCCCACGACATGGCGTCCGCGGGCCGGAAGTAGGCCACCTGCTTCGGATGCGCCGGGTCCCGCACGTCGAGGAAGCGGGTGCCCTGCGAGTAGAAGGACTGCACGAGGACGCCGTGGTGCACGGAGAAGTAGTGGGCCGAGCAGTCGTCGGTGTCCGTCCGGCTGCCCTCCTGGCCCGCCACGCTCCAGGTACCGACCGTACGCAGGCGGAAGGGCTTGTCCGGAGTCGACCGCCAGCCCTCGCCCCCGTACGAGCCGCGGAGCGAGGCGATCACCAGCCGGCCGTCGTCGGCGCAGCCGGGGTTGAACGACTCCTCGGTGGCGTAGATGAGGTCGCCGCCGCCCGGTGCCTCGTCGGCGGTCGACCCGACGGGCCGGAACGAGTTGTGCATGAACTTGGACGGCGCCGCGGTCTCGCTGATGCCGCCGCCCGCGTACGGGATCGGGTCCCAGGCGCGGGCCACGCGCATGGTGCGCTGGACGGGGTCCCAGTGCCGTCCCTCGGTCCAGTAGCCGCGGATGCCGCCGCGCCCGGACGCCCACGTCACCCCGGTCGCGTCCACCTGGATGTCGTGGACGTAGTCCGTGGTCCCGTCGTTGCGGCCCAGCTCGATCGGCTGGGCGAACGTGCGCGGATGCCGCGGGTCCCGTACGTCGGTGACCCAGACCGGGCGGCCGCCCCAGTCGGCGGGCATCCAGTCGGCCTTGGCCGGGCCGCCCGTCCAGAGGTACCGGCAGCCGTCGACGCAGCTCGTCGTGTGCCCGGCGGGGATCTTCTCGTACGCGAGCTGCACCGGCTTGGCGGGGTCGGCCAGGCTCACGATGTAGACGCCGGACTCGCCGGTGTGCGTGTTGCCGTTGAAGGCGCGCGGGTCGCGCGCCATGAAGACGAGCTTGCGGTGCGGGTCGGCCTCGGTGTCCTCCGTCTCCCACATGCCCGGCATGGACAGCGTCCCGAGCGCCTTCGGCGCGGCCGGGTCGGTGACGTCATAGGTCTTCAGGCCGAACTGCCCGGAGACGTACATCACCTTCCGGTGCCCGTACGTCAGGAAGCCGAGGGAGATCGCGCCCTTGGCGTCGGGGAGGGTGGCCGCGAGGCGTACTCCCTTCACGGCGCTGGAGGGCGGCAGCGGGGCGGCGTGGATCTGATGTGCGATCACGTCCTGCTGGACGGCGGGCTTGGTCGTCTGGTCCTCGTCGTCGCCGCCGGGTGGGCAGGCGAGGGCGGGGCCGGCCATCGTCACCACGGCGGTGGCCGCGGCCAGGACGGTCAGGGACAGGGTGCGCAGGGTTGTCACATCTCTCCTTGGGTCTGGCGGGGAAGGAGCATGATCCGACCGGGACGCTATACAGCGCCGTGAAGGGGATCAAGGGCTCGGCGCGGCCACCGGGCTCGGCGGCGAGGTGCGCGGCCGGGCGGACGTTCCGCTCATCGTCGCCGTACGGCGATCCGCTTCGCGCTCGGAGCGCGGTCGTTCATCGCATCATTAACCGATCCTGAAGCGGGCCTTAAGCGCCTGTCGCCACGGTTCCCCGGGCGCTTCGCTGGACACCTGACCGCGGTCGTCTCCGAAGAAGGGGAATTCGTGAACAGCAGGATGATCGGCAGAAGGTCGTTCCTCGCGTCCGGCGCCGCCCTCGGCGCCGTAGCGCTCGCGGGGTGCGCCCCCGCCGCCCGTGCCCGGCGGACCTCGGCGACGGCCAGTGGCCTGCCGCTGACCGTCGTGAACCGGACGGGGCGGTACGCCAGCGGGTCGATCTTCATGTACATCGTCGGCGTCGACCCGGCGACCGGGACCCAGGGGCGTGTGACGGCGGACGGCAGGTTCGTGCCCTGCGCGGCGTCGGACAACGGGTCCGGCGGCAACACCGACTACGCGATCCCGCTGAAGGGCTCGGGAGACACCACGGTCGTCCTCCCGAAGATGTCCGGACGGGTCTACTTCTCGCTCGGCGACCACCTGCGGCTGAAGGTCGTCACCGACGGCAACGGCAAACCGGCCCTGCAGTACCCGGCGGGCTGGGTGAAGACCGACCCGAACTACGCGATCCTGCACGACTGGATCGAGTTCACCTACAACGACGCCGGCATGTTCTGCAACACCACGATGGTCGACATGTTCAGCGTCCCGCTCGCCATCCGGCTCGCGGGGGCGCGCACGCAGACCACCGGCACCCTCGTCGACGGCGGCCGCGACAAGATCTTCGCCGCGGTGGCGAAGCAGCCGGAGTTCGCCCGGCTGGTCGCCGGGGACCGGATGCGCGTCATCGCGCCCGGTCACGGCATCGAGGCCGGGCTGTTCCCGGCGGACTACTACGACGCGTACATCAACGAGGTGTGGACCCGGTACCGGGGGACGCCGCTGACGGTCCGGACCGATGCGGGCACGTTCACCGGGAAGGTCGCCGGGGACCGCCTGTCCTTCACCGGCGGAAGCCGGACGCCCGCGTCCATCGCCCGGCCCTCGACCCGCGACGTCCTCTTCTGCGACGGGGCGCTCGCGGCGCCCAACGACGGGGTCACCGGCCCGGTCGCCGCGATCCTCGGCGCGGCGTTCAACCGGTCGACGCTGCTGTCGGACGCGAGCCAGCCGGTCACGGACGACGCCCGGTTCTACCGGGCATCGGTCACCAACCACTACGCGCGGGCGATGCACGAGGCGTCCCGGGACGGCGCGGCGTACGGCTTCGCGTTCGACGACGTGGCCGGCCACGCCTCCTACATCCAGGACAACGCCCCCACCTCGGCAACCGTCACACTTACGCCGTTCTGAGCCGTGTCGTGGTATTAATAATAAAATATGGTTAGTTGTCGGGTTTTTGTGGCCGGAATCGGTCAGCAGTGTCCTGTGGACCGATCCATCCTCGATGCGGGCGCCCGGGAGCGGAGCCGCCGCCATGGCGGCCCACGCCCCGGACCGCCGACGACGACGGGCCATCGCGTCGGCGCAGGCCCCGCCGCCTGTCCCGGCGTCCGCCATGCCCTGACCCTCGGCCGTACGAGGGTCGCCCGGTCCGGCCTCACCGCTCCCCGGTCCGACCCGTCGGGTACGTGTCAGCCCGGACGAGTGGCCGTTCGTCTTCCTGTTGAATCGCGGGGTACGAGTGGGCCGGTGAGGGAGGGGCGACGGTCATGAGCGAGACGACGTCCGGGCGGTACGCCGGCAGGGTCGGCCTGGTGACCGGAGGAGCGTCCGGCATCGGGGCCGCGACCGCCCTCCGCCTGGCGGCGGAGGGCGCGGCGGTGCTGATCGTCGACGTGTCGCCCGACGGCGAGGCCGTCGCGGCCCGCGTCCGGGAGTCCGGCGGCCGGGCGGTGTTCCTGGCAGGCGACGTCAGCCGGGAGGAGACCTGGGAGCGCGCCGCACGGACGGCCGAGGAGTCGTTCGGCGCCGTCGACGTCCTGGTCAGCAACGCGTACGTCGTCGAGGTCGCGCCCGCGCACGCCATGTCCCCCGACTCCTGGCGCCGCCAGATCGACGTGTGCCTGACGGCGGCGTTCCTGGGCGCGCGACGGCTCCTGCCCGGCATCGCCGAGCGCCGCGGCGCCATGGTGATCACCTCGTCGGTGCACGCCCTCGTCGGGCTGCCCGGCCACCCGGCGTACGCGGCGGCCAAGGGCGGCCTCGTCGCGCTGACCCGGCAGCTCGCGGTGGAGTACGGCCCCGAGGCACGCGTCAACTGCGTCATCCCGGGCCCGATCATGACCGCCGCCTGGGACCGCGTCGCCGAGGACGACCGGGCGAGGAGCGTCGAGGCCACCGTGCTCCGGCGGTTCGGCGAGCCGGACGAGGTGGCCGCGGCGATCGCGTACCTCGCCTCGCCGGACGCCTCCTACGTCACCGGCAGCACCCTGACGGTGGACGGCGGCTGGAGCGTTACAAGGGACTCGGCGTGACGCGTGCTGCGGGGCGGGTCGAGCGCCGTGGATCGCTGCCGGGGCTCGGCGTGACGCGTCATACGGGGCGGGCCCGGGGTCGCGGGCGGCGGCCAGGGGCAGGCTCGGCGTTCCGCGTGACGCGCCCCGCCGAACGGGACGGGGGCTGACGTCGTGGCGTCCTACGGCGGCCGTGGGCTGCACGGACAGACCGTCGAGGCCGTCGCCAACATGATCTTCACCGGGGAGTTCGCCGAGGAGGACTGCATCGACATCGCCGGGCTGCAGCACCGGCTCGGCGTGAGCTCGACGGCGCTGCGCGAGGCGCTGAAGGTCCTCGCGGCCAAGGGGCTGATCTCCGCCCGGCCCAAGCGCGGCACGTTCGTCCGGCCCCGGGCGGACTGGAACCTCCTGGACGGCGACGTCATCCGGTGGAAGTTCGCCGCCGGGCCGGACGACGCCTTCCTCGACGACCTCCACGAGATCCGGTGCATCATCGAGCCGAGCGTCGCCGGGCTCGCGGCGCGACGGCGCGACGCCGCGCAGCTCGCGGCCCTGCAGAAGGCCCTGGAACGGATGGACCGGGCGCGCGGGAACGTCGACGCCACGACGGCCGCCGACCTGGAATTCCATAGGGCGCTCCTTGTTACCAGCGGCAACGAGCTGCTGATCCGGATGGACGTCATGATGGGCGCCGGCCTGGCGAGCCGCGACGCGCTCGTGCACAGCGCGGCCGGCACCGCCGACGCCGTGCCGAGCCACCGCGCGGTGCTGGAGGCCATCCGCGCCGAAGACGCCGGCGCCGCCGAGGAGGCCATGCGCGCACTCCTCCTCCAGTCCTGGCGCGACCTGGACCGGGTCCGCGGCGAACCTCACCTGAATACGCGTACGGAACGGAAAGATCGGGGCAGAGAACAGGAATGAAGATCGCCAGGATCGAGACCTTCCTCGTCCCGCCGCGCTGGATGTTCTGCCGCGTCGAGACCGACGACGGCCTCGTCGGCTGGGGCGAACCCGTCGTCGAGGGCCGCGCCGAGGTGGTGCGCACCGCCGTCGACGTGCTCGCGGAGTACCTCATCGGCCAGGACCCGCTGCGGATCGAGGACCACTGGCAGGTGCTGACCAAGGGCGGCTTCTACCGCGGCGGCCCCGTGCTGTCGAGCGCGGTCGCCGGACTCGACCAGGCGCTGTGGGACCTCGCCGGCCGGTACTACGGGGCGCCGGTGCACGCCCTGCTGGGCGGGCCGGTCCGCGACCGGGTCCGCGTCTACGCCTGGGTCGGAGGCGATGAGCCCACGCGGCTCCGCGACGCGCTCGCCGAGCAGGTCGAGGCCGGCTTCACCGCCGTGAAGATGAACGTCTCCGGCCGCCTGTCCCGCGTGCCCACCGCGGCGGAGATCGGCGCGATCGTCGAGCGCGCCGAGATCGCCCGCGACGTGCTGGGCCCCTCACGCGACTTCGCCCTCGACGCGCACGGCCGCGCCACCGTGCCCGCCGCCCGGCGGATCATCGCCGCCGTCGCGCCCCTGCACCCCATGTTCGTGGAGGAACCGGTAGCCCCTGAGTACCTCGCCCGGCTCGGTGACCTGGCGAGCGGCACCACCGTGCCGCTCGCGCTCGGCGAGCGCCTGTACTCCCGCGCCGACTTCCTGCCCGCCCTCCAGGCGGGCCTGTCGATCGCCCAGCCGGACCTCTCGCACGCCGGCGGCATCTCCGAGACCCGGCGCATCGCCGTGCTGGCCGAGACGTTCGACGTGCAGCTCGCGCCGCACTGCCCCCTGGGACCGATCGCGCTGGCCGCCAGCCTGCAGGTCGCGTTCGCGACGCCGAACTTCCTGATCCAGGAACAGAGCGCGGGCATCCACTACAACACGGACGCCGAACTGCTCGACTACGTTCTCGACCGGGCGCCGTTCACGTTCACCGACGGGTACGCCGCACGGAGCGACCTGCCCGGCCTCGGCGTCTCCGTGGACGAGGCCGCGGTCCGCGAGGCCGACCGCCGCCCCCACGCCTGGCGCAACCCGGTATGGCGGCACGACGACGGATCCCTGGCCGAGTGGTGACCGGCATGGCGGACGTGCGGTGGCAACCTGGACCACGTGACGTGCCGCGACGCGTCGCGAGGGAAGGCACGACGGATTGCCGCGATGACGGTCCGCGGCCGGAGGCCGCGGACGGCCGATCGACCGTGGTGAGAGCGTGGGAGGAGCGTCGCCGTGACGCGACGCGGATCCCTGGCCGGGGCCGAGGCTCCGGTGACCGGTGCGGTGAACGCAGGGGAGGAGCGTCGGCGTGACGTGGCGAGGATCCCTGGCCCGGGGGATGGTCCGGTGACCGGCAGCGGTGAATCCAGAGGGGGGACGCCGGCGTGACGCGACGACGGTCCGTGGGCGGGCGCCGCCGGGCGGCCGGCGGTGACGAGGACAGGGGAGGCACCCGGATGGGCGACGACCGGACGATCGAGGTCGTCACGATCGGCGAGACGATGGCCGCCCTGCGCGGCGACGGCCCGCTCCGGCTGGGCGGCCCGCTCACCCTCTCGATCGCCGGCGCGGAGACGAATGTCGCGATCGGCCTGGCGCGCCTCGGGCACCGTGTCCGCTGGGCCGGTGTGGTGGGCGCCGACGAGCTCGGTGAACTGGTCCTGCGCACGCTCCGGGCCGAGGGCGTCGACGTGACGACGGTCCGGTCCGACCCCACGGCGCCGACCGGCCTGCTGCTGCAGGAGCACCGGGTGGCCCACATCACCCGCGTGCACTACTACCGCTCGGGATCGGCCGGATCGGCCCTGCGGGCCGACGACGCGGAGGCGGCGCTCACCGGCGGAGAGCCGGCCCGCGTCCTGCACGTCACCGGCATCACGCCCGCCCTCGGCCCGGACCCCCGGGTCACCGTCGAACGCGCCGTGCGCCGTGCCCGCGAGGCCGGCACCCGGGTGTGTCTCGACGTGAACTACCGCTCCCGCCTGTGGGCGCCCGACCTCGCCGCCCGGGTGCTCGGCGAGCTCCTGCCGTACGCCGACATTCTCATCGCCTCCGACGACGAGCTCCCGCTGGTGGCGGGCGGGGAGACAGGCGAGGAGCGCGCGGTCGGCCTGCTCCTCGACCTCGGGATCGACGAGGTCGTCGTCAAGCACGGCGGCGCGGGCGCGCGGGCCTGGTCGGCCGCGGGCTCCGTACGGCTGCCCGCGCGCACCGTCCCGGTGACCGGCACGGTCGGCGCCGGTGACGCCTTCACCGCCGGTTACCTGTCCGGCGCCCTCGACGGCCTGCCGATCGAGGACCGGCTCGACCGCGCCGTCACCGTGGGAGCCTTCGCCGTGGCCGCCGCCGGCGACTGGGAGGGCCTGCCCACCCGGGACGAACTCGCGCTGCTCGCCGCCCCGGACGGCACCACCGTTCGCTGATCTCCGCTCAGGCGCGTGCGTGGGCGCGGACGGCGTCCTCGATCGGCGTGTCGCCGCCGACGAGTTCGAGCGTCCGCCCGGTCGTGCCGGGGCTGCCGAGCAGCGCGGTGATCACCGCCGCCACGTCGGCGCGGGTCACCGCGCCGCGCGGCACGGACTCCGCCAGCAGCACGCGGCCGGTGGCCGGGCCGTCGGTCAGCCGGCCGGGGCGCAGGATCGTCCAGTCGAGGTCCCGCCCGCGCAGGTCCTCCTCGGCGGCCGTCTTGGCGTTGATGTAGGCGGACCAGACATCGTCGCGGCCCGGCTCCGGGGGCTTGCCGGCGCCCATGGAGGAGATCTGCACGAACCTCCGGACCCCGGCCCGCTGCGCCGCGTCGGCCAGCAGCGCCGACGCGGCGCGGTCGACGGTGTCCTTGCGGGCGGTGCCGCTGCCGGGCCCGGCGCCCGCCGCGAACACCACCGCGTCGGCCTGGTCCAGGTGGACGGCGACGTCCTCCAGGCTCGCGGACTCCAGATCGCAGACGACGGGCGCCGCTCCGGTGGCCGTGACGTCGGCGGCGTGATCCGGGTTGCGGATCAGCCCGACGACGCCGTCGCCACGCGCCGCGAGCAGTCTTTCGAGATGGAGGGCGATCTTCCCGTGCCCTCCCGCGATGACGATTCTCATGCGCCTCACAACGCCCTCGGACGGTGACGATCTTCCCTCGGACGACGGTTCATGCGATCTCCAGCACGATCTTGCCTCGGGTGTGGCCTTCGGCGTTCAGGCGCTGAGCCTCGCCCGCCTCGACGAGCGGGAAGGACTTCGCGACGGTGACGGTCAGCCGTCCGTCGTCGACCAGGCCCGCGAGCGCGGAGAGATCCGTGGGGTCCGGCCGGACGAAGACGTACCGCCCGCCGCGGTCGATGACGGACGGGTCGATGATCGACGCCCAGCGTCCCTTGTCGGTCAGCAGATCGGGGGTGACGTCGATCGCCTCCCCGCCGACCAGGTCCAGGGCGGCGCTCACCCCGCCCGGCGCGAGGCGGCGCACCTCGTCGGCCAGGCCCGGCCCGTACGCGACCGGCTCGGCCCCGAGCTCGCGGAGGCGGTCATGGTTGTGCGGGCTCGCCGTGCCGATGACGCGGGCGCCCTTGGCCCGGGCGATCTGCACGGCGAACGAGCCCACGCCGCCGGCCGCGGCGTGAACGAGCACGATGTCCTCCGGCGTGATCGTCAGAGCCTTCGTGAGCGCCTGGTACGCGGTGAGCCCGGCGAGCGGCAGCCCGGCCGCCTCCGCCCACGACAGGCCCCTCGGCTTGCGGCCCAGCGTGCGCACCGGCGCCGAGACCAGCTCGGCGTACGTCCCGCGCTCGAGGTGGTCCTCACGGACGTAGCCGATGACCTCGTCACCGGGTGAGAACTCGCTGACGGCCGGCCCGACCCGCTCGACCACCCCCGCCAGATCCCATCCCGGGATGATCGGGAAGTGGGTCGGGAAGAGGCCGTCGAGGTACCCCTCCCGGATCTTCCAGTCCACCGGGTTCACCCCGGCCGCCTTCGCCCGTACGAGCACGGAGTCCGGACCGACCTTGGGCTCGGGCACGTCGGTGAGGTCGAGCACCTCGGGCCCGCCGTATCGCTGCATCGTTATCGCTTTCACACCACCACCGTTACCAGAGCCTCGCCGCTCACACCTTCCTTAGTGCCGTGTCGCGCCCGGCAGCGGATGCTTCGGCGGCGTGTCGGTCCAGCCCGCCGTCCGCCACAGCTCGAAATACCGGGTGCTGCCCGGCGTCGCGTGAGGGTTCTTCGGTCCGGGCCGGACCACCACGGCGCGGGTCGCCATGACGAAGTCGCTCGACGGGCGGATGAGGAGCTGCCAGTCCAAGGTCCCGTCCGCAGAGGTGTGCTCCTTCATCGCCACCCCGAGTGCGGGCCTGCCCAGGGGATCGCGCACCTGGCCGAGGCTGCGGACCCCCGGTAGCCCCGCGAGCATTCGGTAGACCGCCGCGCGGAGCGGCGGCGGGAGGATCTGGGGCCCGGGCTCCAGCAGCTTGGCGCCCTCGCGGAACAGGAACGCGTCCGGATGCGCCGGCATGGCGTCGTGGTCGCGCATCCACGTCAGGATCGCCATGCGCAGCCGGGCAGGATCGGTGGGCAGCCGAGCCGGGTCGCCCTCGTAGATGTGGTCCCCGGCGAGCCCGGGTCCGCTCGGGATGTCGGGGACCTGAATGCCGTAGTCCGGGTTCTCATTGGGCCGCGGAGAGCCGTCCGCGCGGTACACGGCCGCGTCGGCGGCGGTGACCGGCCGGAGCTTGACACCCGCCGCCTGACCGCAGACGGAATCTCCGTCACGCGGATCCGTCGGCACCCAGCACTCGGTGGGATAGGCCGCGAACAGCGTGTACCGGTGACCGCGATGGTCGCGGTACAGGCTCTGCCCGGCTTCGCCGAGCGAGTGCCAGAACCGTCCGGTGCTCGGTGCCGTCTCCGCCTCCTCGGCGGCCGCCATCAGCACGGCATGCGCCGGTCCGGACGAGACGTACCGCTGCTTGGGGATGGAGTCGGGCACCAGGAGGTCCCACAGCACGACGGCGACCACCGCGAGTGCGACCACCGGGATCGCCCACCGGCTCGTACGGGCCCGCTGTGACGGGCGGCGCGCGAGCGGCGGTGCCGGCTCCGCGAGGATGCGCCGCAGCAGGGCCTCGGCGCGCGGCGACGCGGCCGTGTCGCCGAGGTCGTTCTCCAGGATCGGGTTGGCTGCCGTCAGCCGGTCGTGCAGGTCGTTCATCGGGACTCCTCCGAGCGCTGGGTCCGTGCGGCGGCCGGAGCAGCGGCGCTCTTCGCGGCTGCGGTGTCGGCGTTGAGCAGGGCGGCCAGCCGTCTGCGGGCGCGGTGGGCCCGCACTTTGAACGCGGTGACCGAGCAGCCGGTCACATATGCGGCGGTGTGCTGGTCGAAGCCCTCCCAGCTCAACAGCAGCAGCGTCTCCCGGTCCCTCGGTGCCAGCTCGGCGAGCGCGGCGCGCAGTCGCACGTCCTCGACGACGCCGGCGGCGTGATCCGGGACCTCCAGCCGACCTGCGGCGAGATGACCCGCGACGCGGCCCGCGAGGCGCGCCTGCCGCCGAGCCGATCGCCGCTGGTTGGCCAGGCAGTTGTGGGCCGTCCGGTACAGCCAGGGCAGCGGATCGTCCGGCAGCCGGCCGATGTGCCGCCACGCGGCGGTGAACGTCTCCGCGACGACGTCCTCCGCGTGGCCCTCCCCGGTCCGGCGAAGCGCGTACGCCAGGATCCGGGCGTGATATCGCCGGAACAGCGCCGTGAACCGATCCGCCTCGTCTTCATCGCTCATCTACGAGATCTCCGCATTCGCCGTTGCCATCCCTCTCTTAGGTCCGGGACACCGGAGGTGGTTACGGCCGATCTCTTCGACGCGAAGACAGGGGCCCGGCGGGGCGGTCAGTGGAACCGGGCGTATCCGGTCAGCGCCAGGAGGAGCAGTGTCGCCGGGCCCAGCACCAGCAGCGCGGTGAGCAGGGCACCGCGGCCGAGCTGGTAGCCGAGGGGGATGAGCCGTTCCGGCCGGCCGCGGCGCGCCAGGGATCACCCCGGTCGGCGACCGCCGGACGCTCGATCGCGGCGCGGTGCTCGGTGATGGCGTACACGGGCTGGTCCTCGGCCTGCCGGTCCCCGGCGGTTCGGCTCTCAGCCTCCTCCGGACCTGTCGGGGTTCTTGCGGCGGGGTGCTCGTCAGCGAGGTCCGTAACCGAATCGGCGGGCACCCGCTCCTGGCGCTGTCCGCCGATCGGAAGGCCGGCCGCCCAGCCGAACAGGTCGGCCAGCGCGGCAGGTGAAGTGTCGAGGCCGGAGGCGAGGTACCGGACCTCGCCCGCCGTGCGTTCGAGCGTGCGGATCGTGTTGCCCAGTCCGAGGCCCTCCAACCAGCCGCGTACGTCCTTGTCGACGCCCTGCCCGACCGACGTCCTGCGCAGGACGTCGGCCTTGGTGACGACCACGGCGATGCGGCGCTGCCGGCCCTGGTCGTCGCGGGAGCGCAGGTCGGTCAGCAGGCGTTGCAGCGTGTCGGCGGGGTCCTCCTCGGAGGTCGCGGTCGACGCGTCCACGAGCAGGCGTTCCTCCCGGGACAGCGCCGGGCGCAGTTCCGGCAGGGCGAACGGGTCGATGACGAACAGCAGCGCCTCGCCGTGGTCGAGGTAACGCAGCCGTTCGACCCGCGTCGCGCCCGTGTGCAGCTCACCGGCCGGGTCGAACAGGTAGAGGATCCGGTGCCCGGCCGGCAGGGCGAGGTCCAGCATGGTCGCCGCGGGCAGCTCGGGCCCGGTCTTGGCCGGACGCCCGCCGCCGTCGAGCTCGGCCAGGGCGTCGGCGTAGGCGCGGGCGTCGCGGGCCTCGGCGAACTCCGCCCGCCCGCCCGCTCCGGCGGCACCGGCACGCAGGGCGCGCACCGCCAGGAACATCAGCGTGGTCTTGCCCGCGGCCGGCCCGCCGACGAACGGCAGCGGCTCGACGCGGGCCCGCCCGATCCGGCCGGGCAGCCGGCGTTCACAGTGCGGGCAGTACGCGCTGAGCCGGAACCGGCCGAGCAGGATCATCGTGGGCAGCCGGGCGCCGCAGCGGCACACGTGGTGCAGCGCGCCCAAGCGGTTCGGGATGAGCCGGAAGTGCCGTGCGTCGCAGCGCGGGCAGGCGTACGCGGGCAGCGCCAGCCGCTGGTAGCAGCCCGGATGGGGGCAGGCCAGCAGAATCCGGCGGTAGGCGGCCCAGAGGCGTTCGACCGTGCCGAGCACGACGACGCAGACCGACCAGCCCACGAGGCCGGCGGCCGCCACCAGGACGGTCACCGCGGCGAACACCAGGCCGGCGACCGCGAGCGGCACGGTCGCCACCAGGACGCCCCCGCACAGTGCCAGCCAGAGCGGGAACAGCGCGAGCCCCTGGGGGAGGGCGAGCATCCGCGCGGTCAGCGTGGTGACGCCCCAGCGCGCCTGCTCGAGGCACCAGGGGACCGTGCCGAACGTCACCGCCCGGGCGTCCCGCCACACCTGACCGAGAAGGTACTGCGGGTACGCCGGATCCCGGGGCCCGGTGGCCGGGCGGGGGACCGGAGAGGGCCCGTCGACGGCGGTGGCCGTCAGGGCCCGCCACGCGACGAGGAAGAACCGGCCGACGCCGGCGCACAGCGCCGCGACCAGCGCCGCGGGGATCGCGAACGGCACGACGAACACGAACTCGGCCCAGACCAGTCCCACCCACAGCAGGAACGCCACGGCGTAGACGACGGGCATGACCTCACGCTCCCCGCCGCCGTGACCCCCGCCACGCCGCGGCCAGCCAGGGGTCGCGGTCGGCGAGCGCCGACTCGATCTGCCGCCGGCCGAACCGCCCGAGCCCGTCCGCCCACTCCTCCAGCGGCGCGGCGGTGACGTTCGCGTCCGCGAGGCGTACGCCGATCTCCGCCAGATCCGCGCGGGCGCGCCGGTCCGGGCCAGCGGCGAGCCAGTGCCGGATCACAGCGTCGCGTACGGCGCCCGGCGCCGCGACGAGCACCCGCGCCCGCGCCGGGGGCGTGCGACCGGCGAGGACCCGTGCGACACCGGCCAGCGCGCGCTCGGCCGGGGGTTCGCCGGGCCGCAGGGCGGTGAGGAACCGGGCGACGTCCTCCTCCGGCCCCGCCCGCAACGCGTCGCCGTAGGCCAGGACGGTCCGCGCGGCGTCGGCCAGGCCGGGCAACCGCTCGTCGATCAGCCGCGCGAGCCGTACCGTCTCCTCGGCCTCGAGCGGTACGGCGTCGAACACCCTGCGCGGCAGGCCGCGCAGGACGGCGAACCGCGGCAGCACCGGCGCGAGCCGTTCGACCAGCCACCGGCACTCGGGCACCGTCGGCGGCTCGCTCCACAGCACACCGAGCAGTTCTTCGAGGTCCGGCAGGCCGTGGGCGTCGAGCGCGATCAGCCCCGCCGTCGCCGACAGGCGGTCCGCGCACGCGGAAAGGACGAGCCCGCCGGTACGGGGAGCGCGGGTCCAGTCCCGATCGCCCAGGGCGGCACACGCCTCCGGCGTCAGCATCGCCCGCCGCACCGCGGCGGGAGCGGACTCCACCCCGGCCACGACTCCGGCGACCATCGCCTCCCGCCAGGCACCGGGAGTGGCCCGAACCGCGGCGGCCACCTCGCCGTCACCCCGGCGCGCGCAGGCGGCCGCCGCCGCGACCACCCCGTCGGCGTCGACCGCGCCCCCGACCCGATCCGCCAGACCGACGACCCCGGCGAGCGTCTCCAGGTCGGGCGCCTCGGCGATCGCCGCCCGGAACTCCTCCGGCAGGCCGCCGCCCAGCCGCAGCGCGGGCAGCCGCCGTGCACCCGGGTCGGCCAGCGCCAGCCGCACGCAGTGCTCGGCGGCCTCCGGCACGGCGTCCGCGAGGGCCGCCGCCAGGTCGAAGCCGAGCGCGGGCAGCACCGGCGGCACGGCCGACCGCACCCAGCCCGGCACGCCCTGATCACGGACGAGCCGCGCGGCCACCCGCTGCTCCGCCGCCGACACGGACGCGTCCCCCCGGCACAACGCCAACAGCGCCGCCGCACCGTCCAGTCGGGAGACCCCGTCCGGACCGCTCTCGTCGCCGATGAGTTCGCCGACGGCGTCGATGCCGTCCAGGTCGCCGGCCCGCCAGCAGTCCGCGATCACCTGCGCGAACCGGCCCGACGCCGCGCCTGGGCGTACGAAGGGTTCGTCGAGGCGGAAGCCGCCCTCCGGGCAGGCGGCCGGGACGGTGCCGACGACGAGGTACGGCGCGGACTCCGGGTCGGCGGTGTAGGTGATGAAGGACAGGCCGGCCGCCAGACCGGCAGGCAGCGAGTACGACAGCACCGCGATCCAGCGGGCGATCAGCTCGGCGTCCTCGGCGACGAGGACCACCCGTCCGTGCCCCGCGACCAGCACGGTCGTCACGGCGTCGAGGACGGCGGCGAGGCGGTCGTGCGCGCGTTCGCCGTCCAGCCACGCGACCAGCGACTCGGGGTCGAACGCCGCGCCGGGCGGCAGCCCGGCCGACGGATCCCAGGCCGGCGCTCCGTCTCGTCCCGACTCCTCCGGGGACGCGCCGCCGAGCGAGGCGTCCCGCAGAGAGGAGTCCCCCAGCGGGGACTCCCGCAAGACAGAGTCCCCCTGCGGAGTGTCCCACAGGGGGGAGTCCCAGAACTCGATCGGCCGCAGGCCCGCCATCTCCTCCGGTGTCGTCACGACGGCCTGCCCGAGGAAGTTGCCGTACCGGCCGGAGTAGTCCCGGCCGGTGTAGCGGCAGCGGGCCAGCACGGCGTACGTGCCCTCGCGCCCGTAGGCGAGCGCGGTGGGAAAGCCCGCCAGCTCGTCGGGGCCGGGAGCGGACGCGGCGCCCGGCGGCGGGTGGTACGTCATGTACGGCGTGACGGCGCGGGCGACGTCCGGCGGCGTGCCCGGACTCATCGCGACGAACTGGAACCCGGACCGGCCGGTCGGGCCCCGGGCGGCCGACGTGTAGGCCAGCCGCCAGATCATCCGCGCGCCCCGTCGAGCATCCCGACCGCGCCCGCGCGTAGTCGGCCACACGCCGGCCGCCGGATCATCCGCGCGCTCCGTCGAGCATCCCGAACTGGTACAGCAGCCACAGCAGGGGGTCCTCGACGCGGTACGGCCGGATGCCGCCCGTACCGACGGCCCCGTCGCGTGGCACGCCGCCGAGCGCGGACACGCCGAACAGGCCGTACTCGGCGTATTCGTGACCGAGGTAGCGGTCCAGTTCGCCGGCCTGCCAGTCGTGCAGCAGCGCCCGGACCTGCTCGTGCACGGCCTCCCGGTCGTCCAGGTCGAGCACGTCCGACCGGTCGCGCTGCCGCTCCAGCGCCCCTTCCAGCGGCAGCGCGTCGATCTTGGTGAGGGCCACGGCGGCGGGCACCGGCAGCCGCCTGCCGTGCGGGACGTCGCGTCCGGCGCGCAGCAGCTCGGTGACCCGGGCGATGACGTTGACGGGATCGCCGTCCGGGTCGCCCTCCCCGCTCTTCAGCTCGAGCGGGTCGACGAGGAAGATGATGGCGTCCGCCGCGGCGAGGTAGCGCAGATGCAGGTCGGTGACGTCACGGCTGCGCAGGTCCTCGCCCGCCGTGTCGAACAGCACGAGCGTCAGGGACATGTCGCGCTGCCGCAGGTGCCGGCGGCGGGTGCGGGTCAGGAGGTACACCAGCGGGTCGCGCGGCGCCGTCACCGCGCTGGCGGTCGCGGCCAGCAGCCGCCGCTCCCCGAACAGCGGCCGGTGGAAGTCGCGCTTGTAGCGCTCGATCGTCCGGTCGTCGCAGGCGACGAGCGAGGTGCCGAGCTCCGCGCCGATCCGGTGGGACAGCTCGTGCAGGAGCACCGCGATGTAGGTGCTCTTGCCGGAGTTCTTCGCGCCCACCAGCGCCACGATCTTGCCGGGCGTCTCGCAGTACGCCGCGGGCAGCGGGTTGTGGCACTCGGGGCACGCGCGCCGGGCCGTCGTCTGGCCGCATTCGGGACAGACGGCGCGCCGGGCCGGCGCCCGGCCGATCCGCAGGCGGGCCGGCTCCGGCGGCGCGAAGACCGGGGGCAGCGACGCGGTCGCCGTGGACCCGGTGTAGGCGGCCAGCCTCTCGTCGAGCCGGGGCGCGCAGCCCGGACCCCGTCCGGGACTGCCCGCGCAGCGGAACGCGATGCGTTCCCGGGCCACCTGCGCGAAGCAGTAGGGACAGGTGATGGACGCCATCAGCTCTCGCGCTCCACTCGGGTCGCCCGCTGCGGAACGCGGCATGGACCGGACGCCGCCGGGCTCGCGTGCTCCGGCCGGACCGCCGCCGGTATGAGAAAGGTGGGGGACGCCATCAGCTCTCGCGCTCCGGTCGGGTCGCGCTTCGCATCAGGCCTCCCCTTCCGGTGTCGCGTCGCGGGTCTCCCATCAGCCCACCTTCAGGTGGCGGACCGGGGGGTCGCGCAGGTCGATTGTGTCGTCTTCGGCGAAGCAGCGCAGCCAGAACGGCCGGGGCAGCCGCGGCAGCGTCACCTCCAGGCGCGCGGGCACGTCCAGGTCCTCCCAGGACATCACGGTCCGTCCGTCGGCGGACCGCTGCGGCATGGGGCCGGACCGGGTGACGAGGAGGAGCCGCCGCAGGCGTACGGGGGCCGCGGCGGTCAGCGTGACGATGAGGGGACCCCGCAGGCGGGGGCGGCGTATCTCGTAGGCGACGGTGGTCCGGCCCGGCACCGCGGTGGTCACGGGCGTGCCGGTGACGCGCCGTCCGTGGGCGGTCGCCGCGGCGGCGACCTCGATGGTGACCGTCTCGTCCGGTGGCGCCGGGAGGCGGACGCCGCCGTGGGCGTCGTAGCCGGCCCGGCCGACGGGCAGCCGCCGCGTCTCGCCGGCGCCGGTCCGCCAGACCACCTCGACCTCGGTGACGTCGGGCGGCCAGTCGAACCCCAGCATGATGACGTCGCCGCGGCGTTCGGCGATGAGCTCGCGCGGGGGCGTCAGGCTCACGTGCTCGCGGTGGGCGCCGACGGTGGCGACGTCGCCGGCGACCGAGACGGCCAGCAGCACGCCCGAGCCCGTCTGGACCGCCAGGCCTCCCGGGGCGGGTTCGGCGCGCAGGATCCGTCCCGCGCGGCGCACCTCGTCCAGCGGGAGCGTCGTGCCGGGCGGCCAGGGCGGCGGTCCGTCCATCGCGACCAGTTCGACCTCGCTGTCGGCCGGTGGGTCGAAGGTGACGACGAGGCGGCCGGACGCGTCGTGTTCGACGCCGAACTCATCGACCGGGTCCGGCCGGGCCGCGGGAGTGGCGGCCGCGTGCACGCCCGCGGTGACGGCCTCCCGGCCGTCGGCGCCGAGATACACGGCGGCGACGCGGTAGTGGTAGGTCGTCCCGTTGCGCGCCGTCTCGTCGCGGAAGCCGGTGCGCGCCGCCGGGACGGGCGTGCCGTCGCGGGTGACGAGGACGCGCACGGCCTCCGGTGGGCAGGACCAGCGTCCCGCTACGACGCCGTCCGCGGCGGTCACGGTGACGTCGGCGGGCTCCGGCCGTACGAGCACCGGCCCGGCGACGGAGGACGCCGACGCGGCCGACCCCCGGGCGGCGAAGACCGCGTAGTAGACCGGGGCGTTCAGCGGGGGCGCGGGGTCGCGGGCGTGCGTCGCCTCGGCGGACAGCCGTTCGCCGTCACCGGGGTGCCGGGGGATCCGGCCGAGGCAGCGGACGACCACGTGCCCGATCTGCCCGACGCGGGACGGCGAGGGC
The DNA here is from genome assembly GCF_054775715.1 of Actinoallomurus acanthiterrae. Classification (NCBI taxonomy): domain Bacteria; kingdom Bacillati; phylum Actinomycetota; class Actinomycetes; order Streptosporangiales; family Thermomonosporaceae; genus Actinoallomurus; species Actinoallomurus acanthiterrae. Next base: position 3,931,756 of record NZ_BAAHCO010000001.1, read on the forward strand.
GACCAGGACAGCGCGACGGCGACGCCGTCGACGGCCGCCTCGAGCCGGCTCGGCGCCTGGGGCGGCAGCCCGGCCTGCAGCTCCGCCGCCCCCGGCAGGTCGCCGACCAGCCGCAGCGCGTCGGCGAGCCGCAGCCAGGCCCCGTCGGGATCGGACAGCAGGAGCGAGGCCGCCTCCTGGCGCAGCGCCGTCGCCGCCGCGACCCGCCGTCGTGCCTCGTCCGCGAGGACCTGCGCGTCGCCGGACTGCTCCCCGGCGACCGCGGCCAGCTCGGCGGCGGCCTGCACCTCACCGGCGTCGATGAGGTCCCGCAGCCGCGCGGCGAGTCCGCCCGCCGGGGCGCTCTCCTGCCGCACCGCGAACACCAGGCGGCGCGCGTCGTCGGGGTCCACGCCGAGGTCCTCGACCGCGAACCGCAGCAGCGCCCCCTCCGAGGCCCGCTGCTGGTGGCGTTCGCGCAGCCGGGCCACCACGTCGTAGCGGACCAGGTCCGCGAGCCGGTCGCCGACCTGCCGGACCGCGACCAGGATGGTGTCGGCGTTGGTGCGGTTGCCGTCGTGCGGCCGCCGGCTCCACTGGTCACCGACCCATCGCGCCGAAGGCCGCAGGTCGGGAACCTCCTGGAGGACGCGCCCGGCCTTCGGCTCGCCGGTCAGGAACTCGGGCAGGTGCCGCAGGCCGAGCGCGTCGAGCGCGTCACGGGCGCGGGCATAGCCGGCGTACGGCGGGCCGTCCGGCAGCGGGTCGGGCTCCCGGATCTCGATGCCGGTCTCGCGGGCGACGTCCGCGGCCTCGCCACCGATCTCCCGCAGGTCGGCGGGGGAGAGCATCCGCAGCTCCCCGGCGGCGTCGAGCAGCCGGTCGCGCAGCTCGGCCCGGCGGCGGCCGGCCCGGTCGCCCGCCGCGTCGATCTCGGCGCGCAACGGTGCCAGGTCGCCCACCGCGGCCCGCTCGAACAGCGGCGCGAGGCGGAGATGGTCGCCCTCCAGGCGGTCGACCAGCCGCCGGAACCGCAGCTGGCCGCGGGCCTTGCGCCAGCAGGTGCGCACCTGCTTGACCCGGTCGGCCACCTCGCGGGCGACGATCGGGTCCGGCAGGGCGTACCGCAGGCGCAGGTCGTCGGGCGGCCGGTCACCGGCCGCCCGCGCGGGCTCCAGCACCTCCCGGACATACCGGCGTTCGTCAAAGGCCACTCGTCGAAGACCGTCAGTCGACGCGGATGTGGGCCAGGTCGGTGCGCGACTGGTGCACCTCTTCCTCCGACATGCCGCCGACCCGTACGTCGAGCGTCAGCTCCTCGGCGGTCTCCTTCTCCACCGCCGTGACGTGCAGCAGCCCGGAGGTGTCGAGGGCGAACGTCACCTCGATGGGCCAGCCGGCTTGCCCGCCGGGATCTTCAGCTCACCGTCGGCGATGGGGGTGTTGTGGGCGACCTCCGTCGACTCGGCGCTGCCCGCCTGCTCGACCACGATGATCTTGACGACCGTCTGGTCCTCGTCCACGGTGCCGAACTCCCGCATCTTGCCGCGGGGGAGCGGATCGTTGGCGTGGACGAGGTGGACGACGTGCTCCTGCGCGGTGTCCGGGTCCAGCGCGATCACGCCGAACGCGCGGGAGGCCACCGTCGTGATCTGCCGGGCGGCCATCGCCTCCTGCTCTGCCTCCGACAGGCCGGCCCGGGACGCCAGGTCCAGGGCCTGGGCCGTCTCGCCCTTGGCGAGCAGCTGCCGATAGGTCTCCTCGAAGGCGTACAGCGCGGCGCCCTTGGCGACCGCCAGGTCGGGATCCTGCAGCCGGGGGCTCAGGGCCAGCTCGCCGGCCAGCCGTTGCTGCACGGCGGGCATCTTCGTGGAGCCGCCGACGAGGACGAGGTCGTCGTAGTCGGAGATGCCCTTCTCGGCCGCGGTGGCGAGGGTGCGGCCGGTGATCTCGATACTGCGGTCGAGCAGGTCCTTGGTGATCTCCTCGAACTTCTCGCGGGTGAGCTCGACCGTCGCCACCCGGCCCTCGTGCATGACGCGCACGACGTGCCGGGTGCGCAGCGACAGGGCCTTCTTGGCCTCCTCCGCGTCGTGCCGCAGCTGCTGCTCGGTGTGCTTGTCGTCGAGGGGGTCGCCGACGTCGGGATGCTCCTCGGCGAACCGTTCGGCGAGGTACTCCACGAGCCGCGCGTCCCAGTCGGCGCCGCCGAGCTCGTGGTCGCCGTCGGTGCAGACCACGGCGATGTCACCGCCGCGCAGGGTGATCACCGTGGTGTCGAAGGTGCCGCCGCCGAGGTCGTACACGAGGATCGTGCGGTCCTCGGCGTCGCCGCCCAGCACGCCGTACGTGATGGCGGCGGCGATCGGCTCGGAGATGATGTCGATGACGTTGAGCCCGGCGATGTGGCCCGCCTTGCGGGTGGCGTCGCGCTCGGCGGCCCCGAAGTAGGCCGGCACCGTGACGACGACATCGCGGACCTCCTCGCCCGTCGTCGCCGCCGCGTCGGCGGCCAGCTTGCGCAGGACGAAGGCGGAGATCTCCTCGGGGGAGTGGTCGCGGCCGTGCAGCTCGCGCGGCACCTCATGGCCCATGTCCCGCTTGATCAGGCTCACCACCAGATCGGGGAACAGCACCGCGGTGTCCTTCGCCGGGGCACCCACCACGACGTTGTCGGGGGTCTCGAAGTAGACGACCGACGGCGTGGTGTCGGTGCCCTCCATGTTGCGCAGCACGGCCGGGCGGCCGACGTCGTCGACGCGCGCGATGCACGAGTGGGTCGTGCCCAGGTCGATACCGTAGACAGCCATCTCATTCTCCTCCGACGGGGTCGGCCGCCACCCGGGCGACGATCACCTCGGCACGTCGTGCGATCCGGTCACCACGGACGAAGCCGGCCCGCTGCACCTTCGCGATGGTGCCGTCGAGCTCGGTGTCGTCCACGTCCTCGGTCCCCGCCGGGCGGTGCCGTGCCGGGTCGAACGCCTCCCCGGCCTCGACGGGCATGCGCTCCACCCCGGTGCGGGCGAGCACCTCGGCGAGCTCGTCGGCGATCGCCGCCAGCAGCCGGGGCGTGTGCGCGGAGTCCACCGTCTCGCGCTCGGCCTCCCGCCGGACCAGGTCGTACAGGCGGTACAGCGCCGTGCGCACCGGCTCGAGCGCCGCCTGCAGCTCGCCGTGCCGGAGCCGCTGGTTGTCCTCGTGCAGCCGGTCGATGACGCGCTCGCGATGTGCCGCCCGCTCATGCTCCCGCCCGACCGTCTCGGTCAGCCCGGCCAGCAGGGCGCGGACGTCCTCGAGGGACGTCGGAGCCTGCGGGCAGGACTCACCGGCCGACCGGGAGCCGGGCTCGTCGGCGGTCGGCGCGGATCCGGTCCCGTCGGTGGGGGGATCGGGGTCAACGGGCATGGTCGGGAACCATAACTCTGAGTGAGCAAGGACGCCAGCCCATTGTCTCCATCCCCGGAAGCGGGCACCACCCTTCCGGGGAGTTCGTTGTTTCCGCCCGTCACTTTTCCTCTATCTCGGACCTGGCATTTCCGGGCCGACCTTGCTTTCGTCACGGAGAGTGATATTTACGCCAATGGACGATATATCGCGTGAAAGCGCACTGGAGGCGCCTCAGGGGCTCGGTACTCGGTGCCCGGCGGAATGACGAGCGTGCCCGCTCTCAGCCTGGTTTGACTTCCCATGGCCCCCGAAATACGACAGGAGATAAGGAAGAAGGACGAGACAGAGAGGCCGGTCAGATGCGCCAGCTCAGTGCTCTTGACGCGCAGTTCCTCAACGTCGAGTCGCGGGGGACGGTCGCGCACATCGCGGGCCTGGCGATCCTCGATCCCACCGGAACGCCGGGCGGCCGCCTCACCCTGGACGACCTCATGGAGCTGATGCGCCGGCGCATCCCCATGATCCGGCAGTTCCGCTGGCGGCTGGCCGAGGTGCCCCTCGGGCTCGACCACCCGTACTGGATCGAGGACCCGGACTTCGACCTGGAGTACCACGTCCGCGAGATCGCCCTGCCGCGGCCGGGCGACGACCGGCAGCTCGCCGACCAGGTGGCGCGGCTGCACCAGCGGCCGCTGGACCGCGCCCGCCCGCTGTGGGAGATGTACCTCGTCCAGGGCCTCGACGGTGGACGCATCGCGCTCTACGCGAAGATCCACCACGCCCTCATCGACGGCGTCGCCGCCGCGCAGATCGTCGCGGCCCTGCTGGACCTGGAGCCCGAACCCCGCGAAACGGGGGTCGTCGACGACTGGCGCCCGGAGCGGCCGCCGAGCGCTTGGAGCCTGCTGGCCGGAGCGGCCGCCCGCGCCGCCGTGCATCCCCTGCGCACGACCGGCGGGCTGCTGCGGGCGGTCCCGTACCTCGACACCTTCCCGGTGGTCGGGCGCGTGCCCGGCATCGGCGCCGTGAGCGGCGCGCTGCGCACGGCCGCCCGTACGGGACAGGTCCCTCCTCAGGCGGACCTGAGCGCGCCGCGGACGCCGTTCAACGGGCCGATCACGCGGCACCGGCGGGTCGCGTTCGGCTCCCTGCCGTTGAACGAGGTGAAGAAGGTCCGCCACGCTCTCGGCGTCAGCGTCAACGACGTCGTCATGGCGCTGTGCACGACCGCCCTGCGGCGGTGGCTGACCGACCATGACGCCCTGCCCGACCGGCCGCTCGTCGCCGCCGTCCCCGTCTCCACCCGGGCCCTCGACGACGACACCCACGGCAACCAGGTGTCGGCGATGTTCACGCCGCTGCCCACGCACCTCGCCGATCCCCGGGCACGGGTCGAGGCGATGCGCGACACGATGACGACGGCCAAGCGGCGCCTCGTCGCCACGCCGGAGCGCTGGCTGCAGGAGCTGACCGCCGTGGTGCCCCCGGCGTTCGGCGGCCTGACGGCTTGGGCGCTGCTCCGGCTCGCGCCGTCCGCCATGCCGCCGATCAACCTGGTGATCTCAAACGTCGCCGGGCCGCAGTTCCCGCTGTACCTGTGCCGGGCCGAGGTCCTCGCCTACCACCCGCTGTCGGTGGTCAGCGACCTGAGCGGCGGCCTGAACATCACCGCCTTCTCCTACAACGGCAACCTCGACATCGGCCTCACCGCGTGCCGTGAGATGGTCCCCGACGTGTGGAACCTGATCGGCTACTTCGCCGACGCGCTCGAGGAGCTGAAGGGCCTGTAGTCCCGGTAGCGCCCGCCGCCCGCCGCCCGCCGCCCGCCGACGAACGGCCACCGCGGGCGGCGCGTGCCCGCGAAGGCGATCGACGTCCGCGGCCCCTGTCGGATCGCCGTGCCGTCCGCGGCCCCTACCGGATCGCCGCGCCGGCCTGGCGCTGCCGCTCGGCCATCACGGCCAGCACGTGCTCGACGAGGGCGATCAGCACCTGCTTGCCGGACTCGCGCCGGCGCACGTCACAGAGGATCACCGGGACGCGCGGGTCCAGGTCGAGAGCCGCGCGGATCTCCTCGCTGTCGTACCGGAGCGCGCCGTCGAAGCAGTTGACCCCCACGATGAAGGGGAGCCGCCGCCGTTCGAAGTAGTCGATGGAGGGGAAGGAGTCGGCGAGCCGCCGGGTGTCGGCCAGCACGACCGCGCCCAGCGCGCCGAGCGCGAGCTCGTCCCACATGAACCAGAAACGGTCCTGGCCGGGCGTGCCGAACAGGTACAGGACGAGCCCGTCGCGGATGGTGATGCGACCGAAGTCCATCGCCACCGTCGTCGTGGTCTTGCGCTCAACACCGGAGGTGTCGTCGACGCCGACGCTGCGGTCCGTCAGCTGTTCCTCGGTCCGCAGCGGCTTGATCTCACTGACTGCACCCACCAGGGTCGTCTTGCCGACCCCGAATCCGCCCGCGACGAGGATCTTCACGGCGAGCGGCATGGCGGCAGCGCCCCGCGAGGGGTCAGAGCGCCTGGAGTCCATTGAGCACTTCCTTCAAAACCCGTTCATTGGGAAGACGGTTCTCTGTTTCAGGCCGGCGTACGGCGATCAGCCCAAGGTCCAGCAGGTCCCCCAGAAGGACCCGGACGACTCCCAGGGGGAGCTTGAGCTTCGCCGAGATCTCCGCCACCGAGAGCGGTCGCACGCAGAGGTCGAGAATGGCCACGTGCTCCGGCCCGGCGCTCGGCGGAGCGAACGTCGACGTCGCCGCCGTCGCGATGATCGCGATCAGGTCGAAGCCCTCCCGGGAGGACCTCGTGCGACCGCGCGTCAGTGCGTACGGCCGGACCACGGGCCCGGCCTCGTCGTCGAGCCATTCGCTCATTCAGCCGTCCCGCCTCGTGGACCATCGTCGGGAGGGTGACACCGCCAGGTGCCGGTCGCGTAGTCCTCGCACGGTCACGCGGCCTCACGATTCCACGGCCGAGCGGGGGAGAGTCGACATGTGCTGACCGACGCGCTTGACCAGCATCGCCATCTCGTAGGCGATCATGCCGACGTCCGCGTCCGCGCCCGCGAGCACCGCGAGACAGGCGCCGGACCCGGCCGCCGTGACGAACAGGAACGCGTGGTCCATCTCGACGATCGTCTGGCGGACTCCTCCGCCGCCGAACTGGCGCCCGGCGCTGCGGGCGAGGCTCTGGAAGCTCGCGGCGACCGCCGACAGGTGCTCGGCGTCCTCCCGCGTGAGGCCGGCGGACGAGCCGACCAGCAGGCCGTCACTGGACAACACCACCGCCTGACGCACCTGGGCGACGCGAGTGACGAGGCTGTCCAGCAGCCAGTTGAGTTCCCCCGCAGAACCCGCTGACATCAGATGTCCTCCTCTTCGTGATGGGTGGCGGTCTGCTCGGCGTCCGAGCGGCCGCGCAGCCATCCCTTCTGGATGGAGCTCAGCATGGTGCGGAGCTCCTCGGGCGAACGCTCATTACTCGGGGCATTGTCCAGCGGTTCGACGTCTTCGCGAAGCTGGGGGGCCAGGTTAGCCTGCCGGACCCGCTGCGGCAGCGACGGTTTTGTGCCGGGAGCTGCGGGTTCGGCGGCCGGCTCGGGCGCGGCGGCGGTCTCGGGCCGCGCGGGTTCCGCGGGCTCCTCGGCCGGCTCGAACAGCGAACGGCTCGGCGGCGGCGGAGCCGCGGTGCCCCCGGGCGTCCCGGAGTGGCGGCTCGGCAGCGGCGGGCGGTCGTCGGTCGTGCCGCCGAAGCGGGTCGGCAGGGGCGGGCGGTCGTCGCCCGCGCCGTCGGTGGGAGGCGGCGACCACTGTGTTCCGTAGTCGCTCATTCCCTTGTAGTCGTCCGCCCCGGACTCGTAGGAGTCCGTCTCCCCGCGCGGCTCGTAGGAGGAGCCCGGCGCCGCGTCGTGGCCGCCGAGACCCGCCGCGTACGGGGACGGCCCGGTGCCGTAGGCGTCGACGGGGAAGGATCCGGTGTCGGGACCCGACACGTCGCCGCCCTGGCCCGCGGAGGTCGGCCGTCCGTCGGAGCCGCGGGAGCCGTTGGGGCCGTACGGCTTCGCGTCGTAGGGACCCGCCGGGTAGGTCGACTGCCCGCCGGTGTCGCCGCGGCGCTGCGGCAGCGGCGGCCGGTCGCCCTGCACCGCCTGCATCGGCCCGGTGATCGGGCCCGTGATCGGGCCGGAGTCGGACGGGCCGCCCGGGCGGTTCGGCGCGCCGATGGCGCCGATCGGGACGAGCGCGTCCTCCCCGCGCCGGGTCGCCGCGATCGGGCCCGACCCCAGCTCGGGCCGCTCGTCCCCGCGGGCGACGATCGCGTCGGGCAGCAGCACGATCGCGGTCGTCCCTCCGTACGGGGAGGTGCGGAGCGTGACCTGCACCCGGTGCCGCTGGGCCAGCCGGCCGACGACGAACAGGCCGAGCTGAGCGCTGTTGGAAAGGTCGAACTCCGGCGGGTTCGCCAGCCGCTCGTTCGCGCGGTCGATGCTGGCCTGGTCCATGCTCAGCCCGCGGTCCTCCACCTCGAAGGCGAAGCCGTGCGCCACGACCTGGCCGCTCACCTGGACCGTGGTGTCCGGCGGGGAGAACAGCGTGGCGTTCTCGATGAGCTCGGCCAGCAGGTGGATGAGGTCCGCGACGGCGGGGCCGGCGATCGCCACGCGCGGCATGGTGGCGACGGTGACGCGGGCGTAGTCCTCCACCTCGGCGGCGGCGGCGCGGGCGACGTCGACGGCCGGGACCGGGTTGCGCCAGCCACGGCCGGGCGCCTGCCCGGACAGAATGATCAGGCCTTCCGCGTGACGCCGCATGCGGGTCGCCAGGTGGTCGAGGCGGAACAGGTCGTCCAGCTCGTCGGGCTCGGTGACCCGTCGCTCCATCGAGTCCAGCAGGCTGAGCTGGCGGTGCAGCAGCGCTTGGTTGCGGCGCGCGAGGTTGAGGAAGACCTCGCTGATGCTGCGCCGCAGGCCGGCTTCCTCGACCGCGCCCTGGATCGCGGTCCGGCGGGCGGCGTTGAACGCCTGGCCGACCTGGTCGATCTCCTGGGTGCCGAACTGCAGCGGCGGTGCCTCGGCGGCGACGTCCACGTCTTCACCGCGCCGCAGCCGGCGGATGACGCTCGGCAGCCGCTCGTTGGCCAGATCGAGGGCGGCGCGCCGCAGCCCGGTCAGTTCACGGATGACCGAGCGGCCGACCCACAGGGACAGGACGAGCGAGGCGATGACCGCGACCAGACCGAGGGCGCCGGCCAGCGCCACCCGCAGGATGATCCCGTCGGAGATCGGCTTGGCGCGCTTGGCGGCGGCCGCCGTCGACGAGAGCTCCAGACCGCGCATCCGGGTGATGATGGAGGAGACGGTGGTCTTCCACGTCACGTCCATGCCGGCCAGCGGGTTCGGGGCCGCCTTGGCGGGCATCCCGGGCATCGCGGGCGTGCTCGCCTTGGGCTGGTGCGGCATGTTGTCGGTGAACTTGTTCTCCAGCTGCTGCAGCCGGGAGTACTCGGGCGTCGCGACGATCCGCTGGTAGTAGGCGCGGTCGCTGGGACGCAGGTTGGGGAGGATCTCCTCGTAGAGACTCCGCTGCGTGCCGACGAGCTTGGTGAACTCCACGTGCTCGGGGAACGTCAGGCGCCCGGCGGCGACCGCGCCGGACAGCAGGGCGTCCTCCTGCGACAGCACCTCCCGCGCGCGGCCCAGGGCCACCTGGTTCTCGTTGTCCTTGGTGATGTCCAGGTTGCTCAGCGTCGACAGCGAGGACTGGAGGGCGTTGATGTCCGCGATGCTGTCACTGAAGTCGGCGAACACCTGGTTGCGCTTCATGGAGCCGCTGTCGATCGCCCGCCTCTTGGCCTGCAGGGCGTCCAAGTGCTGGAGCACCTCGCGGGTCCACTGCTTGGCCTGGGTGCTGGCGACCTTCTGCGCGCCGGGGTCGGAGGCCTGCCGCCGGAACAGCTCGGCCTGCCGGTCGGTGACCAGCCGGCCGGACTCCATCGACGCGCGGTCGCCGTCGGCCTTGCTGCCGAGGAAGACCATCGACAGGCGGCGCTCCTGCTGCAGGGCGCTGCCCAGGGCCCCGGATGGATAGCCCAGGTGGTCCTGGATCGTGTTGACGTGCCGCAGGTTCAGGCCATCGCCCAGAGTGATGCTGGCAGCGAACGCCCACAGGGTGCTCAGTGACACCAAGGGGACGATGAGCAGCAAGCTGATCTTGAAGCGGACTGACCGGAAGATGCGGCCGACCCTGGACCGGGACGGCCGCCGGCTGACATCTGATCCCACTCGTCGGTCCTTTGGTTGCACCGCGACAGGCTCGACTTTCAGTGAGGCGGGGGAAACACCGTGTGAACGCGCGAGACTCTACTAGACAACCAGGCGGACACTGGCCGTGTCTGTAAATATCGGGCATCAAACACCCCGGACCTTCAGGGCGAACCATGCCCGACATGGGGCGAATAGTCGCAGGTAGAAGCCGGGTTTTCCGGGCATTGACCTCTGGTCCGCCCGAGAACCGAATTTCGGACGATCGGTGACAAGGGCTCCGCATCCTCCCCGAGCACCCATAGAATCCGCGATCGTGATCCATGACGACCAGCCCCCGGAGACGCTCCCCGTACGTGGACGCTCGCAGCTACCCGGCGGCCGGCACCGCCGGCCGGGCAGCGGCGAACTTCCCCCCGACGCACCGGTCCTGCTCCTGGCGGTTCCCGGCGCGGTCCCGGATGCCGGCAACGAGATCGCGGCGGTCATCCGCACGTCCCGGACCGACATCGACATCCGGGTCGCGCCCATCGCCGGCACCGCGCTCGAGGACGTCCTGAGGGGAGTGCCCGAAGGCCGCTCGGCCGTCGTGGTACCGCTGGTCACCGGCCCGCACCCGCAGACGTACCGCGACATCGACGCCGCGGTCGCGGCGGCCGGCGTCCGGGTAACCGTCACCGACCCGCTCGGTCCCCACCCGCTGCTGGCCGAGGCGCTGCACGTGCGCCTCGCGGACAGCGGCCTGGCGCGGGCCGACCGCATCCGACAGTTCAGCATCGGCGCGTCCGTCGACGGCGTCATCGTCGCCACGGTCGGCGGCGACGAGGCCGCCGTGGAGGCCGATATGACCGCGGTGCTCCTGGCGGCGCGGCTCGCCGTGCCGGTGGTCGCCGCGTCGATCGACGGCCGTCCGACGGTGGCCGAGGCGGTCGGACGACTGCGCGACTCGGGCGGGCAGCGCATCGCCATCGCCCCGTACGTCATCGGGCCCGAGATCGACTTCGAGCGTCTCGCCAAGCTCGCCACCGACGCCGGCCTGGGCTGCGCCGACCCCCTCGGCGCGCACACGTCCGTCGTACGGCTGGTGAACCTGCGGTACGAGGTCGCCCTCGACGAGGCGATGACGTGAGCGCCCGCCCCGTACGCCTGATCGCCCCGTGCGGCACGGCCGCACTCGACGAGGAGCTGACATGAGCTTCATGCCCCGCAAGCGTCTCCTCGGACTCGCCTGCGCCGCGGCACTCGTTCTCACGGCCGCGGGATGCAGCGGCGACTCCAGCGGAGGGCAGGCCGCCCAGCAGGTGCCGCGGCTGAGCGCCCAGCAGGAGATCGGCGCCACCGAAGGCAGGCTGAACCTGGTCATCTGGGCCGGGTACGCCGAGAACGGTTCCAACGACAAGACCGTCGACTGGGTGCGCCCCTTCGAGAAGAAGACCGGGTGCCGGGTCAACGCGAAGGTCGCCGACACCTCCGACTCGATGGTCGCGTTGATGAAGACCGGGCAGTACGACGGCGTCTCGGCCTCCGGTGACGCGTCGCTGCGGCTCGTGTACGGCGGCCTGGTCGCGCCCGTCAACACGAACCTTCTGACGTACTACCGCGACATCCCGTCGTACCTGAAGAACCAGCCGTACAACTCGGTCAAGGGCCAGATGTACGGCACGCCGCACGGCTATGGCGCCAACTACCTCATGTACCGAACGGACAAGATCCCAGGCACGCCCGCGTCCTGGAGCATCGTGTGGGACAAGAACAGCGTGGCGGCCGACCACGTCGTCGCGTACGACTCGCCGATCTACATCGCCGACGCGGCGCTCTACCTCAGGGCCCACCGGCCCGACCTGAAGATCAAAGACGTGTACGAGCTGACGCAGACGCAGTTCGACGCCGCCGTCGACCTGCTGAAGCAGCAGCGCTCCAACGTCAACCAGTACTGGTCGAACTACCTCGACGAGGTCGAGGCGTTCAAGGCGGGTGACAACTACGCCGGGACGGCGTGGCAGGTGACCGCCAACACCGCCAAGACCGAGAAGGCGAAGATCGCGACGACCATTCCGCTGGAGGGCGCCACCGGGTGGTCGGACACCTGGATGGTCGCCGCCCGGGCCCAGCACCCGAACTGCATGTACAAGTGGATGAACTGGATCACATCCCCCAAGGTGCAGGCGGCGGTCGCGCAGTATTTCGGTGAGGCCCCGGCCAACCCCAAGGCCTGCAAATACGCCGCGAAGGGCTTCTGCGGGCAGTTCCGCGTGGGCGACGTCGACTTCTACAACCGCCTTGCGTTCTGGAAGACTCCCGTCGCAGACTGTGGTGATTCTCGCGGAGCGAATTGCGTCGACTACTCCAAGTGGACGCAGATCTGGGCGCAGATCAAGGGATAGATGAACAGATGAACACCGAAGAGCCCGGCGTCTCCGCCGCGGTCACCCTCCGCGCGGTACGCAAGACCTTCGGCGAGGTCACCGCCGTAGACGGCGTTGACCTGGACATTCGCGACGGTGAGTTCTTCGCGATGCTCGGGCCGTCCGGATCGGGCAAGACGACGGTGCTGCGGATGATCGCGGGCTTCGAGACGCCGAGCCGCGGTCAGGTCCTCCTCGGCGGGCGCGACGTCACGAAGCTCGCGCCCTTCGACCGCGACGTCAACACCGTCTTCCAGGACTACGCGCTGTTCCCCCACATGAACGTCCTGGCCAACGTCGAGTACGGCCTGAAGGTCAAGAAGGTCGGCAAGGTGGAGCGCCGCGAGCGCGCCCTGCAGGCGCTGGCCTCCGTCCGTCTCGAAGGCTTCGACAAGCGCAAGCCCGGCCAGTTGTCCGGCGGCCAGCGCCAGCGTGTGGCGCTGGCCCGCGCGCTGGTCAACCGCCCGAAGGTCCTGCTGCTCGATGAGCCGCTCGGCGCCCTGGATCTGAAGCTCCGCGAGGAGATGCAGGTCGAGCTCAAGGCCATCCAACGGGAGGTCGGCATCACCTTCCTGTTCGTCACGCACGACCAGGAGGAGGCGCTGACCATGGCCGACCGGATCGCGGTGTTCAACGCGGGCCGGATCGAGCAGGTCGGGACTCCCGCGGAGGTGTACGAGGAGCCGGCCTCGGCGTTCGTCGCGGGGTTCGTCGGCACGTCGAACCTCATCGAAGGTCAGGCGGCCCAGTCCATACTCGGCCGGCCGGGCGTCTACAGCGTCCGGCCGGAGAAGCTTCGCGTCGAAACGGACCTCGACGCGAAGCTGCCCGAAGGCGAGCACTCCGCGACCGGCACGGTTGCGGAGGTCGTCTACGCGGGGGCGGCCACCCGGTTCGTCGTGGATCTCGACGCTGGTGGCCGGCTGGTGGCACTGCAGCAGAACCTGCAGTCCTCCTCGATGGACGTGCTCAAGCTGCGCGAAGCCCGGGTCAGGCTCGCGTGGCGCCGTGAGCACGAGTTCGCCATCCCCGGTCCGACATGATGCCGGCCGGTCACCGCCCGATCGGCCGTCTCGCCGCGGCGCGTGCGCCGCGGTCTTCCCCCGAGAAACCCCATCTGATCGGAGTATGCATGCTGCGCCCCACGCGCCTCGCGCTCGTCGCGGTGGCCGCCGTTTCCCTCCTCGCCGCCGGCTGCGGCGGCAAGAGCGGCGGCTCGCACCACGGCGGGACCGATGCCGCAGGGTTCACGCCCCCCAAGATCAACGCGCTCTCGGCGCTCGGCAAGCCTGAGGGCCAGGTCAACCTGGTCTCCTGGGCCGGCTACGTCGAGGACGGCTCGAACAACAAGGCCCTCGACTGGGTCCACCCGTTCGAGCAGCAGACCGGCTGCAAGGTCAACAACAAGGTGGCCGGCACGTCGGACGAGATGGTCAGCCTGATGAAGACCGGCCAGTACGACGCGGTGTCCGCCTCGGGCGACGCCTCGCTGCGGCTCATCGCCGCCGGCACGGTCGCCCCGGTCAACACGGGCCTCGTGCCGAACTACGCCGACATCTTCCCGGACCTGAAGAACAAGCCGTGGAACTCCGTCAACGGCAAGATGTACGGCATCCCCCACGGCCGGGGCGCCAACATGCTGATGTACCGGACGGACAAGGTGAAGCCGGTTCCCGACTCCTGGAGCGTGGTCTTCGACCCGAACTCCCCGTACAAGGGCCACATCACCGCCTACGACTCGCCGATCTACATCGCCGACGCGGCGCTCTACCTGAGCACCACCCAGCCGGCACTCGGCATCAAGGACCCGTACGCGCTCGACCAGAAGCAGTTCGACGCCGCGGTGAACCTGCTCAAGGAGCAGAAGAAGATCGTCGGTGAGTACTGGTCGGACGCCACGAAGATCCAGCAGTCGTTCAAGAGCGGCGACACACTCCTCGGCACGAGCTGGCAGGTGATCGCCAACGGCCTGGCGGCCGAGAAGGCCCCGGTCGCGACGGTGCTGCCCAAGGAGGGCGCGACCGGCTGGTCCGACACGTGGATGGTGTCGGCCAAGGCGCAGCACTCGACCTGCGCCTACAAGTGGCTCGACTGGGTGGTCTCCCCGAAGGTGAACGCCCAGATCGCCGAGAGCTGGGGCGAGGCGCCGGCCAACAGCAAGGCGTGCGCGCTGACCAGCGACAAGAATTTCTGCAACACCTATCACGCCGCGGACGCGCCGTACTGGACGAAGGTTCACTACTGGAACACGCCGATCACGCAGTGCCTCGACGGCCGTAAGGACGTCAAGTGCGTGGACTACGCGAAGTGGACCCAGGCCTGGACACAGATCAAGGGCTGATGAGCACCATCACGACGCCCGGTGGGCCGGTTCGCCGGCTCGCCGGGCTGCTTCACCGCCGGCCGTACCTCCGGCTGCCGGCCTGCTGTCCGCGCCGCTGCTGTGGCTCGTGGTCGCCTACCTCGGCTCGTTGGCGGCGCTGTTCGCCGCCGCGTTCTGGACCACGGACGATTTCACCGGCGAGGTGGTCAAGCAGTTCAACCTGGGAAACTTCCAGGAGCTGTGGAGCCAGGGCGTCTACCGGACGATCACGCTGCGCAGCGTGGGCGTCGCCGCGGCGGTCACCGTCGTCGACGGCGTGGTCGCCTTCCCGATGGCCCTTTACATGGCCAAGATCGCCTCACCGCGCGCCCAGCGCTGGCTCGTCATCGCGGTGCTGACACCGCTGTGGGCGAGTTACCTCGTCAAGGCGTACGCCTGGCGGATCATGTTCTCCGGCTCCGGAGTGCTGAACTGGGTTCTCGACCCGTTCGGGATCCACGGCCCGGGGTACGGCCTGCCGGCGACGATCGTCACCTTGGCGTACCTCTGGCTGCCGTACATGATCCTGCCGATCTACGCGGGCCTGGAGCGGCTGCCGAACTCCCTGCTGGACGCCGCCGGCGACCTCGGAGCCGGGACCTTCCGGACGTTCCGTACGGTGATGTGGCCGGTGGCGTTCCCGGCGGTGATCGCCGGATCGATCTTCACCTTCTCGCTGTCGCTCGGCGACTACATCACGGTGAAGATCGTGGGCGGCAAGAGCCAGCTCATCGGCAACGTCGTCTACGACAACATCGGCGCGGCGAACAACCTGCCGTTCGCCGCCGCCGTCGCGACCGTCCCCGTGGTCATCATGGTGATCTACCTGATCGCCGTGCGCCGTACCGGGGCCCTCGACAACCTCTGACCCTCCGCAGCACCAGATTGGGGGAAGCGGTGTTCCGTTCCGGACCGGACTCCGGAGACGCGGCATCGCGAGCCGGATGACGCTTTCGCGGGGAGCCCGCATCGGCCTGCGCGTGGCGATGATCCTCGGGCTCGGTGTGATCTACGTGCCGCTGCTCGTCGTTCTCATCAACTCGTTCAACGCCGACAGGGCGTTCGCCTGGCCGCCCGACCACCTGACAGGCGAGTGGTGGTCGGCGGCGTGGGGCAACGGCGGCGTACGGTCGGCGCTGTGGACGTCGGTCAAGGCCGGCCTGGGCGCCACCGCGGTGGCGCTGGTGCTGGGCACCATGGCGGCGTTCTCCGTGCAGCGCTACCGGTTCTTCGGCCGTGACACGGTGTCGCTGCTGGTCATCCTGCCGATCGCGCTGCCCGGCATCGTCACCGGCATCGCGCTGAACAACGCGTTCCGGACGGTGCTGTCCCCGCTGGGCATCCAGCTCGGGCTGTTCACCGTCGTCATCGGGCACGCGACGTTCTGCGTCGTCACCGTCTACAACAACGTCCTGGCCCGGCTGCGCCGCCTCGGCACCCGCGTCGAGGAGGCGTCGGCCGACCTGGGCGCCGACACGTTCCAGACGTTCCGGTACGTCACGTTCCCGCTGCTGCGCTCGGCGCTGTTCGCCGGCGGGCTGCTCTCGTTCGCGCTGTCCTTCGACGAGATCATCGTGACGACGTTCACCTCCGGTGCGGGCGTGGAAACGCTGCCGATCTGGATCTTCAACAACCTTTTCCGGCCGACCCAGGCACCGATCGTCAACGTCGTGGCCGCCGCCCTCATCGTGCTGTCCGTC
Organism: Actinoallomurus acanthiterrae; assembly: GCF_054775715.1. Taxonomy (NCBI): domain Bacteria; kingdom Bacillati; phylum Actinomycetota; class Actinomycetes; order Streptosporangiales; family Thermomonosporaceae; genus Actinoallomurus; species Actinoallomurus acanthiterrae. The sequence goes on from NZ_BAAHCO010000001.1 coordinate 3,947,853, forward strand.
GTGCCGGTGTACCTCGCCCAGCGCATCTCCGGGGACACCCGCGGCGTGTAGAACCAGGAAGAACCGCCGCAGTGCGGCGCACCGTCCGCAGGCGGCACCCGGCAAGCAGAACACCAGGAAGGACCGACCGCAGTGAAGCGCACCGTCCGTAACTTCGTGAACGGCTCGCCGGCCGACGCGGCCGACGGCCGTACGGCGGACCTGATCAGCCCCGTCACCGGCGAGGCGTTCGGCACGGCCCCCGTCTCCGGACAGGCCGAGGTCGACGCGGCGTTCGACGCCGCGGCCCGCGCGTTCGAGACCTGGCGCGACACCACGCCCTCCGAACGGCAGCTCGCGCTGCTGCGCGTCGCCGACGCCATCGAGGCCCGCGCCGACGAACTCGTCGCGCTCGAGTCGGAGAACACCGGCAAGCCGATCGGCCTGACGGCGTCGGAGGAGATCCCGCCGATGGTCGACCAGATCCGGTTCTTCGCCGGCGCCGCGCGGATCCTGGAGGGCCGCTCGGCGGGGGAGTACATGGCCGGCCACACCTCCTGGATCCGGCGTGAGCCGATCGGCGTGTGCGCGCAGGTCACGCCGTGGAACTACCCGATGATGATGGCGGTCTGGAAGTTCGCGCCGGCCATTGCCGCGGGCAACACGGTGGTGCTCAAGCCGTCCGACACGACCCCGGTGACGACGGCGCTGATGGCCGAGATCGCCGCCGAGTTCCTGCCGCCGGGCGTGTTCAACGTCGTCTGCGGCGACCGCGACACCGGGCGCCTGCTCGTCGAGCACCCCGTTCCGCAGATGGTGTCGATCACCGGGTCGGTGCGGGCCGGCAGTGAGGTCGCCCACTCGGCCGCCGCCGACCTCAAGCGGGTCCACCTGGAGCTGGGCGGCAAGGCGCCGGTCATCGTGTTCGACGACGCGGACGTCGAGGCCGCGGCCCAGGCGATCGCCGAGGCCGGGTACTTCAACGCCGGCCAGGACTGCACGGCCGCGACCCGCGTGCTGGCGGCTCCCGGCGTCCACGACGACTTCGTCGCCGCCCTGACCGAGCAGGCCGCGCAGACCCGCACGGGCCTGCCCGACGACGAGGACGTCCTGTACGGCCCGCTCAACAACGCCGTCCAGCTCGACCGGGTCGCCGGCTTCATCGACCGCCTGCCCGGCCACGCGTCCGTGACCACCGGCGGGTCCCGCGCCCGCGAGCAGGGCTTCTTCTACGAGCCGACCGTCGTGTCCGGCCTGCGCCAGGACGACGAGGCCGTGCAGGGCGAGATCTTCGGCCCGGTCATCACCGTCCAGCGCTTCTCCGACGAGGACGAGGCCGTCCGCTGGGCCAACGGCGTCAAGTACGGCCTGGCCTCCTCCGTCTGGACGAAGGACCACGGCCGGGCGATGCGCGTGTCGCGGCGGCTCGACTTCGGCTGCGTCTGGATCAACACGCACATCCCGCTGGTCGCCGAGATGCCGCACGGCGGGTTCAAGCACTCCGGGTACGGCAAGGACCTGTCGATGTACGGCTTCGAGGACTACACCCGCGTCAAGCACGTGATGTCCAACATCGAGGCCTGAGCGCCAGGATCCACTACGGCCTGTTCCGCCGATCGGACCTTCGGGCGAGACCGGTGGGACAGGCCGTACCCATGCCGTGCTGTGCGGTGTGATCGTGATCTACATTGTAAAGGCGGGCGGCTTTTACTCCTTGAGCTCGTGCCGCAGCATGCTGTAGACGAACACGTCGCGCCAGGCGCCGCCGCGGAACGTGTACCCGCGCAGCACGCCCTCGCGGGTGAACCCGGCCTTCTGCAGCGCCCACTGCTCGGCGGCGTTCGTGGTCTCGGTGAGCGCCTCGATGCGGTTCACCGTCGTGTGCGCGAACAGGTACCGCACGAGCAGCCGCTGTGCCTCGGTGCCGTAGCCGAGGCCGCGCGCCTCCGGCCGCATGGCGACGCCGATGTTCCAGCAGTACGACCTGGGCGACGTGACCTGCTTGCGCCACGAGACGAACCCGAGCCGCTCATCGCCGCGCAGTGCGATGAGTACTCCGCGGTCGTCCTCCAGCAGGCCGTTCTCCTCCCAGCGTCTCCGGAAGTGCCACTGCTCGAACCAGCCGTGCCAGCCGTGCTCGCCGGTAGCCTCGGGGTCACCCGTGAGTCTCTCGATCACCGCCAGATCGTCCCGGCCCGCCGGCCTCAACCGCAGCTCGCCATCGCCCATGCCCGCAGAGCTTAGGCTCGCGACCGATCGGCAACAATGGTGCCGTTTTCACGGCGAAGACCCTTCCGCCTGAACAGCGCCGTTCCACTGCGCGAGGGAAATGGTGCTGTCCGCACGGCGAAGACACTTCCGTCCGGACAGCACCATTCCGTCCGCTGCTCTCGTCAGCGGCCGGGACTCGGCGGCGCGGGCTCGCGGCCGGGCCTCAGCGGCGGGGGCTCAGCGGCCGGGGCTCAGCGGCCCTTCTCCGGCGCCGGTGCTCTCGATCGCCGTCGCGATCTCGTCGAGCTCCTCGGCGGTCAGTGCCAGGGACGCGGCCGGCAGCCAGCCGTCGATCTGGTCCGGGCGCCGGGCACCGACGATCGCGCCGGTCACCCCGCGCCAGGCGAGGGTCCAGGCCACCGCGACCGAGGCGGTCGATGCGCCGCGCCGCTCCGCGACCGCCGCCAGCGCGTCGGCGAGCGCCAGGTTGGCGTCCAGGTTCGTCGTGAAGTCCGGGTGACGACTACGCCAGTCGTCGTCGGGGAGGCCGGCCGCGCGTTCCCGGGAGAACGCTCCGGTCAGCAGGCCCGACTGCATCGGCGAGTACACGATCACTCCGGTGCCGTGCGCGGCGCACCACTCGATTTCCGGCACGGCGGAGCGGTGGATCGCCGAGAACGGCGGCTGGAGTGAGTCCACGTGCCCGAGCTTCTCGGCGGTCTCCAGCTGCCCGACGTCGTGGTTGGACAGCCCCACAGCGCGTACCTTGCCCGCCGCCTTCAGCTCGAGCATGGTCTGCCAGTACTCCTCGAGGGGAGTCCCGTCCTGCGCCGGCCAGTGCACCTGGTACAGGTCGATGCGCTCGATGCCCAGCCGGCGCAGCGAGTCGTCGACCTCGCGGCGGATGCTGTCCGCCGCTCCGATCCTCCGGGCCTGGGCACCCGGGTCGGCCGGATCCCAGACGTTGCCGCACTTGGTGAAGACGTACGGCCGGTCGCCCTCGGGGATCTCCTTCAAGGCTCGTCCGACGACCTCCTCCGAGTGGCCCAGGCCGTAGATCGCGGCGGTGTCGATCCAGTTGACGCCCTGCTCGACGGCGTACCGGATCGCCGCGACCGACTCGGCGTCGTCCTGCGGTCCCCACGCGAACTTCCAGCCGGATCCGCCGATCGCCCACGCGCCGAAACCGACCCTGCTGAGGTCCATTCCGGTCGAGCCGAGCGGTTGGGTGGAAAGCGCCACGTCCGTTTCCCCTTGTCGTCTCTTCGTCGGCGACATCTCGTAGCGGGGTTCTTGCCCCTTTTCGAGCGCCTCCGGCCGTCAGGCGGCGTCCAGCTCCGCGATCTCCTCGGGGGTGAGCTCCAGCTCGGCCGCCGCGACGGAGTCGCGGATCGTCTCCGGCCGGCTCGACCCGGGGATCGGGATGACGACGGGCGACTTGGCCAGCATCCAGGCGAGGCAGACCCGCTGCGGGCTCACGCCGTGCGCCTCCGCGATCCGCGCGAACGCGCCGTGGGCGGATCCCAGGCCGCCGGCCTTGGAGATGCCGCCGAGCGGGCTCCACGGCAGGAAGGTGATGCCCAGCTCGTCGCACAGCCGCAGCTCCGGCTCGCTGCTGCGGAACGCGGGGGAGAACTGGTTCTGCACCGACGCGAGCCGGCCGCCGAGGATCTCCTGCGCCTGGCGGATCTGGTCCGGGTTCGCGTTGGAGATGCCGGCCAGCCGGATCTTCCCGGCGTCCAGGAGGTCGCGGATCGCGCCCACGGACTCGCCGTACGGGACGGCGGGGTCCGGCCGGTGGAACTGGTACAGGCCGATCGCCTCGACGCCGAGCCGCTTGAGCGACGCCTCGCACGCCTGCTTCAGGTGCTCGGGGGACCCGTCGAGCGTCCACGAGCCGTCGCCGGGACGTACGTGACCGCCCTTGGTCGCGACCAGCACGCCGGACGTGTCGCCGCCGTACGAGGCCAGGGCCTCGGCGACGAGGGACTCGTTGTGCCCCACCTCGTCGGCGCCGATGTGGTACGCGTCGGCCACGTCGATCAGGGTCACGCCCGCGTCGAGGGCCGCGTGGACGGTGGCGACGGAACGGCTCTCGTCGGGCCGTCCCTCGATCGACATGGGCATGGCTCCCAGCCCGATCGCACCGACCTGGACATCGCCGATCCGGCGAGTACGCATGAAGGACCTCCGAGAAATCCTGTGAAGAACGAACGGAACGGTCGGCGCGCCGCGGACACCCTCGCCGAGGGAGAACGGCGCGACGACGGCCCGGTCCCATACCCGCGATCGGCGGGAACGTGCCGGGCCGCTGACCGGTCTCCAGCCTGCTCCGCGAGCGACCAGGTGTCCAACAGAAGAAACCGATGAGATCAAGCAGTTAGAGTGCTCAATTGTGGAACTCCGGCATCTCGAGTACTTCGTGGCCGTGGCCGAGGAGGCGCACTTCACCCGCGCCGCCGAGCGCCTGCACCTCGCCCAGTCGGGGCTGTCGGCGTCGATCCGCGCGCTGGAACGCGAGCTCGCAGCCCCGCTCTTCGTCCGCAGCACCCGCCGCGTCGAACTGACCGAAGCGGGCCGTGCCCTGCTGACCGAGGCCCGCCGCACCCTCGCGAGCGTCGCCGCGGCCCGCAACGCCGTCGCCGCCGTCCAGGGTCTCGTACGCGGCACGCTGTGCGTCGGCACCGAGCAGTGCCTCGGAGTGGTCGACGTCGCCGGGATTCTCGCGCGTTTCCGATCCATGCACCCCGGTGTGGAGATCCGGCTGCGCCAGGCGGGCTCCTCGCACCTGGTCGAAGAGGTCCGCGCCGCGCGCCTGGACCTGGCCTTCGTGGCCATCTCGGGAGACCCGCCGCCCGGCGTCGCCCTGACGTCGCTGACGACCGAGCCGATGATGCTCGTCTGCCATCCCGGCCACCGGCTGGCGGCGTTCGACGCGGTCGACCTGGCGCAACTGGCGGGCGAGGTGTTCGTCGACTTCCACGCCGACTGGGGCGCGCGCCAGATCAGCGACCGGGCGTTCGAGACGGCCGGCCTGCCCAGGCACGTCGCCATGGAGGTCAACGACGTGCACAGCCTGCTCGACTTCGTCCAGCACGATCTCGGCATCGCCCTGGTGCCCCGGCCGATCGCCCACAAACGCAAGAAGAACGTCCGTGTCGTGCCGCTCCGCGAGACCCCGCCGACCTGGCGGGTGTCGGTCGCCGTGCCCACGGACGGCCCCACGAACAACCCGGCCTCCCAGGCCCTCCTCGGCATCGTCGGCGACTCCCTGACCGTTCCCGACGTCACACCCCCGGTCCCCGCCCCGGCGTGAGCGTCCGGTCAGTTCTCCGGATTCCATAGGTCGGCGACACGGTCTGCTTCGCGGCGGCCCTGTTCGCGGCCCGCGTGTGCCGTCGCTTCCCGGATGGACGGGTCGAGCGGGTTGGGGCCCATCGCGCTCTGGGACGCATCGTCCGGGTGGACGACCGACACGGTGGAGCCCCGGTGCCGCAGCTCGGCGACCTCTTCCTTGAGCCCGCCCCAGGGAGGACTCGGGGCTTCGGCGGGCGTAGGGGACAGGATCAGGACGCGCTCGTGGCCCACGACCAGATCGGCGTTCTCGCTGGAGTGGACGCCGCCGTCGACGTACCGGCGACCGTCGATGGAGACGGGCGGCCAGATCCCGGGGACGGCGCAGCTCGCCGCCACGGCGTCGACCAGGTGGACACCGGAGTCAGGGGCGAGAATCCGCCTTTCCCCGGTCTCCGCGTCCACCGTGACAATGGCGATGGGCCGGTCCGGCCAGGCGAACGACGGCAACCGGGAGGCGACGGCGTCCCTGCGGTTCTTCTCCGGGACCGTGGGCACCTCCAGCGCCCAGGCGCCCATGCGGCGACGCATCTCCAGGACGTCCTCCGCGCCCGCCATGATGTCCCCCAGCGTCGCGACGTAAGTGGTCAGGTCCAGTTCCGCGGGGATCTCCCTGGCCTGAAGCGCAGGGTCGACCTGGCGCTGGAACAGGTCTTCCATCGGCAGGCCGCTGCTCACCTGGGCGGTGACGGCGGATCCGGCGGACGTGCCCACGATCAGGTCGGCGTCGAGCACGTCGACACCCGCGTCGGCCAGCCCCGCCAGCACGCCCGTCTCCCAGGCGATGCCCGCCACACCGCCGCCACCGAGTACCAACGCCCGTCGTGTCATGCCCCCATTCTGACGGTTCGCTTCGGCGGCCGGCCCCAGACCTCGTGGGCGGTCTCGACGATGAGGCGGAGTTCGGCGGCCTGCGCCCATCCTTGGCCGGAGCGCGGCGTCAGGCGAGCATCTCGACGAACTCCGCCAGCTGGGTGAGGTTGCGGCACTCGTGCATCGGCACGACCGCGCCGTACGCCGAGGCGGCCGAGTCGCCGGAGTCCCAGTCCGCGGCCGGTTCGGGGTTGAGCCAGTACGCGTGCCGCGCCCGGCCCGCCAGTCGCCGGACCACCTCCAGGTTCAGCGACCCGTAGTTGCTGCGGGCGTCGCCGAGGATCAGCAGAGAGGTCTTCGGTGTGATCGCGTCGCCGTACCGGTCCTCGAAGACGCCGAAGGCGCGCCCGTAGTCGCTGTGCCCGCTCACCCAGACCAGGCGCGCCTCGCGGGTCATCGTCGTCATCGCCTCGACCACGTCGGCGCCCGGGGCGAAGAACCGGGTGATCTCGTCGAGGTCGTCGATGAACGCGAACGCCCGTACCCGGGCGAACTGCTCGCGCAGCGCATAGGTCAGCAGCAGGGTGAAGTGCGCGAAGGAGGAGACGGAGTCGCTGGCGTCGCACAGCACGACGAGTTCCGGTTTGTGGGGGCGGGGCGGCCGGTGGTGCGTGGTCAGGGGGACGCCGCCCGTCGACAGCGACGCGCGTACGGTCCTGCGGAAGTCCAGCCGGCCGCGCCTGCCGTGCCGCCGCCGGGCGGCGAGCCGGGCGGCCAGTCTGCGGGCGAGCGGCTGAACCTCCCGCCGGATCGCCGCCAGGTCCGTACGGGTCGCGCGGAGGAAGTCGACCTGCTCCAGCGGCGGCCGGGCGGCACTGCGCGCGACCTTCTCCGGGCCGTTCTCCTCGGCGAGCCGCCGCCGTACGTCCTCGGTGACGAGCCTCTCGAAACGTTCGATGCGGCGGGTGAACGTCCGGCGGGCGACCTTCTCGTCCAGGCCGCCGCGTTCGGTCAGCACGGCGGCGAGCAGCCCGGCCATCAACGTCTCCGGGGACAGGACCCGCAGCACCTGGTAGGAGAACCACTGCCCGCGGCTGCCGTTCCCGCCCGGCGCGCCAGAGCTGCGGCCGTACGCGCCGACCGCCTCGCGGGCGAAGTCGCGCAGGGCGGCGTCGTCGCCGTCCAGCAGGAGGCGGCTCAGTTCGTCACGCAGCCGCCGCAGCTCGGGATCGTCGTACGCGGGGCGCTCCCGGGCCGTCTCGGGACTGCCGGTCACCGGCGGGAACCACAGGTCGAACAGCGTGTCGAACGCCGCCCGATGCGCCTGCCGCTTGACGAGCGTGGCCGCGTACGCCGCGCGCAGGGACTCGCGATCGGCCAGGTCGATGGCGACCAGGGCGTGTACCGCGTCCAGCCCTTCGGCGAGCGACACCGGCAGGGCGGCCTCGCGCAGTGCGGTGAGGAAGCCCAGATGCCGGTCCAGGAGACCTGGTGTTCTATCGGGCGGCGGCATCGCCGTGGACGACCTCCTTGAGCGCGCGGTCCTGGTCGGAGCGGTGCTTGAGGACGACGCCGAGGGTCGCGGCGATCGTGTCCCCGTCGAGCCGGCCGAGGCCGAGCGCGAGGAGCGTACGGGCCCAGTCGATGGTCTCGGCGATGGACGGCGCCTTCTTGAGCTCGAGCTCGCGCAGGGCCGCCACGACCTGGGCGAGCCGGCGAGGGCCTCGTCGATGCCGGGGACCCGGGCCCGGACGATGTCGCGCTCGCGCTCCGGGGACGGGTAGTCGAGGTGCAGGTAGAGGCAGCGCCGCTTGAGCGCCTCGGACAGCTCCCGGGTCGCGTTGGACGTGAGGACGACGAAGGGCCGGCGCGCCGCCGTGATCGTGCCCAGTTCGGGGATGGTCACCTGGAAGTCGGACAGCACCTCGAGCAGCAGGCCCTCGACCTCGACGTCCGCCTTGTCCGTCTCGTCGATCAGCAGGACGGTGGGGTCGGTGCGCCGGATGGCGGTCAGCAGCGGGCGTTCGAGCAGGAACTCCTCGGTGAAGATGTCGTCGTGGGTGGCGCTCCACGACTGGTCGCCGGCGGCCTGAATGCGCAGCAGCTGTTTCTTGTAGTTCCACTCGTACAGGGCGCGCGGCTCGTCCAGGCCCTCGTAGCACTGGAGCCGTACGAGCCGCGCGTCGGTGATCGCGGCGACGGCCTTGGCCAGCTCCGTCTTCCCCACGCCGGCCGGGCCCTCGACCAGCAGGGGCTTGCCCAGCGCCGCGGCGAGGTAGACGGTCGTCGCGATCGCGTCGTCGGCCAGGTAGTCCACGGCCGCGAGACGTTCGCGGACGTCGGCGGGCGAGGTGAAGGTCATCTGCGCTCCAGGAAACGAACCGAATCGCGTTCGAACCTATCCCATGCACCGCGGAAAACGGATCGACGACCGGACGCGATGCCGGTATGGTGCTGGAACGCCCTGGACTGGGAGGAGGTGAGAGCGATGGACCGTACGACGTTCATGCGCTCCTGCCCCGTCCGGGCGTCGCGGGTCTGACCGGGAGCGCACCGCACCTTCCGGAAGGACTTTCATGACCGATCTGGTCATCCGCCCGCTCGCCCCCGGCGAGGAGCATCTCTTCGAGCAACTCTCCGATCCCGTTCTGGTCGGGGTCGCCGCGTTCGGCCGGTCGTACCGCGCGACGGCCGCCGCGGGCGAGTACCGCCCCGAATGGACCTGGGTCGCCCTGCGCGGCGACACGGTGGTCGCCCGTGCCGCCTGGTGGGGTACGCCGGGCGACGACGAGCCGGTCGCGCTCGACTGGTTCGACCTCACCGACGCCGACGCGGGCGTCGCCCTCCTGCGAGCGGCCCGCGCGGAATCGCTGAAAGCCGAGTACTGCCTGTTCGTCCCGCCGCACGGGCGGGAGCGACCCGAGGTCCGCGCCGCCGTACGGGCCCGCGCCGACGCGGCCGTCGCCGCCGGGATGACCTGGCTCGTGGATCGCTACCGGTACGAGTGGACGACCGCGTGCGGGCTGCCCGAACGCCCCGGCCGCCTGACCTACCGGCCCGAGCCCGACGACTCGGTGATCCTCGACGTGCTGCGCCGGATCCAGCACGGCACCCTCGACGCCCACGCCCGCCGCGCCATCGCCGAACGGGATCTGGACGCCGCCGCGCGCGAGGACCTGGACCTCCTGCGGAGGTTCCCCGCTCCCCGCGAATGGTGGCGACTGGCGTACACGCCCGGCGGCGACCTCGCCGGTTTCGTCGCTCCGACCCGCAACCACACCGCACCGGTCATCGGCCTCGTCGGGGTCGTGCCCGAACAGCGCGGCCACGGATACGGCTACGACCTCCTCGCCGAGGGCACCCATCTCCTGGTCGAACAGGGCGCCGATCGCATCCTGGCCGACACCGACATGACGAACACGCCGATGGCCGCCGCCTTCACCCGGGCCGGCTATCCCGTCACCCAGGAGCGGATCTTCTTCGCTTGACCCTCCGCCGGGCGGTGCGCGACCGTGAAGGTTTCGTGCACCGCCCGGCGAACTCCCTGGAGGACGCGATGCCCGCTCGCATGACGCCGCCATTCCGCGCCGACCACGTCGGCAGCCTGCTACGCCCACCGGAGCTACTCCGGGCCCGCGACGACTTCGCCGCCGGCCGGATCTCCGCCGAGCGGCTACGGTCGGCCGAGGACGAGGCGATCCGCACGGTGGTGAAGATGCAGGAGGACGTGGGCCTGCGGAGCGCCACCGACGGAGAGTTCCGCCGCGCCTCCTGGCACATGGACTTCATCTACCGGCTCGGCGGCATCGACCCGGCATCGGAGAAACTGAAGGTCCACTTCCGCAACGAGTCCGGCGACCTGGAGTTCATGTCCGCCGCGCTGCGCGTGCACGGCAGGGTCCGGCTCGATGAGACGATCTTCGCCGACGACTTCCGCGCCCTGCGGGGCTTCGTCTCCACGAACACGCCCAAGCTCACGATCCCCTCGCCGAGCATGGTCCACTACCGCGGCGGTCCGGCGTCGATCGATCACGAGGTGTACCCGGACACCGAGGGGTTCTGGCGCGACCTGAGCGCCGCCTATGCCGAGGAGGTCCGCCGGCTCGGCGAACTCGGCTGCACCTACCTCCAGTTCGACGACACCAGCCTGGCCTACCTCAACGACCCGGCGCAGCGCGCCCAGATCGCCGCCCGCGGCGACGACGCCGAGCACATGCACCTGCGCTACATCAAGCAGATCAACGCGGCGCTCGCCGGCCGCCCCGAGGGCATGACGGTCACCACGCACATGTGCCGCGGCAACTTCCGCTCCTCCTGGGCGGCCGAGGGCGGATACGACTTCGTCGCCGAGGCGCTCTTCGGCGAACTGGGCGTCGACGGCTTCTTCCTCGAGTACGACGACGCCCGCTCGGGCGGCTTCGAGCCGCTCCGTTTCGTCCCGAAGGGCAAGATGGTCGTCCTGGGCCTGGTGACCACCAAGCGCGGCGAGCTGGAGTCGAAGGACGCCCTGAAACGCCGCATCGAGGAGGCGTCCAAGTACGTCGACGGCGACCAGCTCTGCCTGTCGCCGCAGTGCGGTTTCTCCTCCACCGTCGAGGGCAACGCGCTCACGTACGACCAGCAGGTCGCCAAACTCCGCCTCATCGTCGAAACCGCCCACGAGGTCTGGGGCTAGCGAGCGCTCCGATCGAGGCCGAAATCCTGGTCTTGTCCCGCCAGCCATGGCGCTCATCCACGGAAGGTTCACCGCATTCTCACCGGGTAACTCTTTCTGCTGCCACGGAGACCGACCCTAACCAGGGAGTTCTGATGGATTCCGTGATCGATACGGTGAAAGTGCAGGAACAGGAGTACAGCCAGGGCGAGGAGCGGCCGCTGAGGTCGTACGCGGGCACGCTCGTGACCTATGGCGTGGCCGTGGGCGCGGCCACCGCGATCGCGCGGCTGACCGGGCGGCGGGCGCCCCGGCTCGGCCTGCGGGACATCGCGCTCATGACCGTGACCACCCACAAGCTGTCCCGGAGCCTGTCCAAGGACCCGGTGACGAGCCCCCTGCGAGCACCCTTCACCCGGTACAAGGGCACCGCCGGACCGGCCGAACTCGCCGAAGAGGTGCGCGGCCGAGGCGTCAAGCACGCCATCGGGGAGTTGATCACCTGCCCGTTCTGCATGGCCCAGTGGGTCGGTACGGCGTACGCGGTGGGGATGACCTTCGCGCCCGACGCGACGCGGCTGGCCGGGGCGACGATGACCGCCGTCGCGGGGGCCGACTGGCTCCAGCTCGTCTACGCCCGGCTGCAACGGTCGGCCGAGGGCTGAGAGGCGCGGCGCCGACGTGTTGTCCGAGGCCGCCGTCCCAGGTCCCGTCGGCCGAGGCGCCGGCGTGTTGCCCGTGACCGGCTTTTCGGGCCGGTCCGTTCCAGTACGCCGGGGCGCTGACCTGCCCCGGTAGGGCCGAATCGAGGGGGTTTGGGACGCCCTCGGCGGGTAGGCGGGCAGCATGGACGTTACCTTCCTCAAGTCGCTGTACGACATTCCCGGCCCGTTCGCCTCCGTCTACCTCGACATGCGACGGGCCACGGAGGACGCCGCGAAGGTCATCGAGCTGCGGTGGCGGGCCCTGCACCGCGAACTGGTCGAGCAGGGGACGCCGGCCGCGACCGTTGAGGCGATCGAGCGGGTTGTGGCCGAGGAGAACATCCAGCGCGAATCCGGCACTCTCGCGGTGTTCGCGGCGGACGGCGAGGCCGTCCACTCCGAGGTACTGTCCGGGACACCGCGCGCCGAACTGGCCAGATACGCCCCGTTGCCGCACGTCAAGCCGCTCCTGGCGCAGCGCGGGCACCCGATCGCCTACCTGGTCGCCAGGGTGGACCGGCTCGGCGGGGAGATCACCTGCGTGTCGCGGGGCGGCGATCGCCGCACGATCACGGTCAAGCCCGACGAGGACTTCCCGGTGCGCAAGACCAAGGCCGGCGACATGTTCCGGCAGGACAAGCAGCAGCGGGCCGCCGAGGAGGTCTGGCGGACCAACGCCAAGAAGGTCGCCCACGCGATCGTCGGGGCGGTCGACGACTGCTGTGGCGACATCGTGATCCTCGCCGGCGACGTCCGCGCCCGTACGGCCGTCCAGGAGGAACTGTCCGAACCCGTCCTGTCGCGCGTCGTGGACGCGGGCGGGGCCGGGCCGACGCTGGACGAGGAGATCACCCGCGCCGTCGAGCTCAAGCGGGCCGAACACCTCACCTCCCTGGTCAGCCGGTTCGACGAACAGCTCACTAAGCACGGCCGCGCGGTCGAGGGCATGGAGGGCGTGACCGACGCGCTGCGCAAGGGACAGGTCGCCTGCCTGTTCCTGGAGGACCGGCCGGACTCGTCGATCACCCTGTGGACGGGGCCGCAGGCGACCGATGTGGCGACGTCCGCCGACCGCCTGCGGGAGCTCGGCGTCGCCGACCCCGTTGCGGACCTGGCCGACGCCGCTCTCATCCGGGCGCTCGCCCGCACGGATGGGGAACTGGTGCTCCTGCCACCGGAGTCGCTGCGCGCCGAGTCCGGCGCGGGAGCCCTGCTGCGGTACGCGGACTGAGCGGCGAGGGGGCCACGACCGGATGCCCCCTGTCTCCCGCCGGGTTCAGGCGACAAGCACCATCTGGATGCCGCTGAGAAGGACGGTGACTCTGTGACGGACGCGGTGATCTTTGACGTGGACGGCACGCTCGTCGACACCAACTACCTGCACGCCGTGACGTGGTGGGAGGCGTTCCGCCAGCACGGCCACGGGGTCGACATGGCCGCCGTGCACCGGGCGATCGGGATGGGGTCCGACAAGCTGCTGGACCGGCTCCTGCCCGACGACCGTGACCGTGACGGTGACGACGAGGTCCGTGTGGCGCGCAAGACGCTGTATCGGCTGTTCTGGAGCCGCTTGCGCGCCTTCGACGGCGCGGCGGACCTGCTGCGAGCCTGCGCCTCCCGCGGCCTGAAGGTCGTCCTGGCCAGTTCCGCGGACGGCGACGAGATGGGGGCGCTGCTCGCCGCCCTCGACGCCGACGACGCGATCGCCGCCGTGACGTCCTCGGCCGACGCCGAGCAGAGCAAGCCCGCGCCCGATATCGTGCAGGTCGCCCTCGACCGCGCCGGCGTACGACCCGACCAGGCGGTCTTCGTGGGGGACACGGTCTGGGACGTACGGGCGTGCGAGCGCGCAGGTCTGCCGTGCGTCGGCGTGCTGTCCGGGGGCATCGGCGCGGACGAGCTCCGGGAGGCGGGCGCCGTCGCGATCTATGACGGGACGGCCCACCTGCTGGAGGATCTCGACCGCAGCCCGATCGCGAAGTGATCTCGACGGGGCCGGGTCGCGCCGGGGGGCTTTGATCGCGAAGTCGTCTCGGAGCGGTCGGCTCGGCGCCCGCCCGGCCCGCCGACGGGCGGGCCGGGCGGCGTCGGCGCCTCACGGCAGGAGCGTGTCCAGGAACGTGTTACTGAACACCCGGTGCGGGTCGTAGCCGTTGAGGGTGGCCCGCGCGGCGTCGAAGCCGTCGCCGGCGGCCTGGCCCGCGTTGACGGCGTTGCGGATGGTGGAGGTCAGCATCGTCGTGTCGGTCCAGGCCCCGCCGGTCGTGACCGCCCAGGCCTTGGACCACTCGGGCCGTACGGTCGCGTACGAACCGGTGTAGTTGGAGAAGATCCACTGCTCCATCTCGCGGTAGAACGCGTTGCATTGCGGAGTGCCGGGGATGGTGCCCATGTCGAGCCAGACGCACACGTCCCACTCGGGGTGGTCCGGGCGGGGGCGTACGGATGACAGTTGCGGGGTGACGGCGCCGCTCACCCCGGACTCGGACGGCTGGTCCAGGCCCGTCACGCGGATCTCGATCGGGCCGTTCATCGGGTACTGGCCCTGCGCCTGATAGGCGTTGATCCGCGAGACGTACCGGTTGTAGAACTCGCTGACCACGCGCTGGATGTTGGACCGGGCGGTGAGGACGGCGTAGCCGGCCTCGACGATCCTCAGCGTGGTCGGCTGCACGTACAGCAGGGTGTTCTTCGTCCAGCCCCAGATGTCCCACGTGCCGGTGGTGATCAGTCCCGAGCCGACGATCGCCATCTCGAGGTTCTCGAACGACGGGGTGACCGAGACGTCGCCGCCCACGATCTGCTTGATGTAGTCGGACTGCTGCTGGTTGATGAAGTTCGCGAACGTGTAGTTGTACGGGCTGTCCACCTGCTTCGAGAGGATGGGCTTGGTCGGGCTCAGCGACCACAGCTTGATCCACGGGACGGTCGTGAACGGGAACCAGATCACCTCCATCCGCCCGCACCCGTTCAGCAGGCTCGCGAAGGAGTTCGACCCGGCGGAGGACGGCGCGGCGAAGATGTCCGTCACCTGGATGTCGTACCGGCTCTGGCACCTCAGGCGCTGGTTGGCGCCCACTTCGAGGGTCACCTCGGTGACGAACGCCCGGCCGAGGTGGGCCAGGAACGCCTTCATCGCGGCGTCGGTCCGGCTGAACGTCTGGAGCGTGAACGCGCTTCCGTTCCAGACCACGGCGGTCAGGGACCGGATGAGGTTGCTCAGCGAGCCGTAGCTGGTTCCGGCGAGGCGGCTCTCGCCCTGGGCGGGGATCGCCGAACCGTGCGCGTTGATCGCCAGTACGCCGCCGAGGGTGATGTCGCCGGGAGCGGGGATCGCGGCGAACCCCAGGCCGGCGGTCTCGAGCTTGGCGAGCAGGGCGTCCATCGTGATCCCGGTCTGCGCGGTGACCGCCCCGGAGCCGATGCTGACGGACGTCAGGTGCTGGGTCGTGTCGACGAGGATGACCTTGCTGACGTCGGCGCCGTTCGGCACGAGGATCGGGGACCAGTTGTGCCCCATCCCCTTGGGGCGGACGCGGTAGCCGTTCTGCTGGGCCCAGTTCGCGACGGACACTACCTCGGCGGGGGTGTTCGGCGCGCAGGTCAGGGCGTTCTCGATGGTGATCTCTTCGGACCAGTTCTGGTACGCCTGCCGATAGAGCGGCAGCGGGAAGCCGGGCAGGGTGTCGGCGCGAGCGGGGACGCGGAAGGCGGGAACCCAGGTGAGGGCGGCCGCCCCGGCGGCCGCGAGGAGGCCGCGGCGGGACAGGTGGGAGGACGAATCCATGGGTGCTCCCAGGGGGAGCGGCGGTCCGGTCGGGGGACCGCCGGTGGCAGAACGAAGGCGGCGGGGGCCGGCCGGAGCCTCCCGCCGAGGTGACTGGCCGCGGTAGCGGCCGGAGCCGTCAGTGCACACGAGCGTCAACGCTTGCGCTGGTTATACGGCGGTTCATGCTATTTGGTCAAGCACTTGCTTGGTGCGCGTGCGCCGGGTCGGCGATTAGGCCTGGGTCACCGGGTATGCGTCTGATACAGACGACTTCCAGTGACGGAAAGAAGGTGTGCCCGTCATGCCGAGGGCGCAGATCAAGGACGAGAAGACCTACCAGAAGGTCCGTGAGAGCGGCGCGAGCAAGGAGAAGGCCGCGCGCATCGCGAACGCCGCAGCAGGCCAGGGGAG
The DNA here is from genome assembly GCF_054775715.1 of Actinoallomurus acanthiterrae. Taxonomy (NCBI): domain Bacteria; kingdom Bacillati; phylum Actinomycetota; class Actinomycetes; order Streptosporangiales; family Thermomonosporaceae; genus Actinoallomurus; species Actinoallomurus acanthiterrae. The sequence goes on from NZ_BAAHCO010000001.1 coordinate 3,963,748, forward strand.
GAAGACCGTCGCCCGCCGGGGCGGAAAGCACCCGCCCTACGACGACTGGTCCAAGAACGACCTGATGGACAAGGCCCGCCAGATCGGAATCAAGGGCCGCTCCTCGATGACCAAGGATCAGCTCGTCAAGGCGCTGCGCGACCACTGAGAGGGCTCCCACCGGGCCCCGTCTCCGCCGTTACGTCCGGAATCGGCCTTCCAGCGGGCCGTTCGCGGCCGGATGAAGCCGTCATACTCGGCTCGGCATCCGATCGCGACGCTGGGAGGCGGCGGTGGGCGAGGTCAGCCGACGGGGATTCATCGCCGGGACGGCGGGCGCGGTGGCGGCGGGCGTCGTCGCGGGCGAGTCCCTCGCCGAGGGCCGGGCGGACGCGGCCGTACGGCTGCCGGCGCCGGAGCGGTCGGGCATCGACCACATCGTCGTCGTGATGATGGAGAACCGCTCCTTCGATCACTATCTCGGCTGGCTGCCGGGCGCGGACGGCCGGCAGGCCGGGCTGACCTACACCGACCGCGACGGCGCGGCGCACCCGACCCATCACCTGACCGTGCCGCACGGCTGCGGCTTCCACGACCCGGACCACTCGTACGAGGGCGGGCGGGTCGAGTTCAATGAGGGCGCGTGCGACGGCTGGCTGCGGGCCGGCCAGAACGACCTGCTCTCCATCGGCTACTTCCACGCCGAGGACCTGGCGTTCTACGGTCGCGCGGCGCGCGACTGGACCGTCTGCGACCGCTACTTCGCCGCCATGATGGCTCCGACGTTCCCCAACCGGTTCTTCCTGCACGCCGCGCAGACCGACCGGCGTACGACGTCCGTCGAGAAGCTCGCCACCATGCCGACGATCTGGGACCGGCTCGCCGCCAAGGGCCTCAAGGGCCGCTACTACTACAGCGACGTGCCGTACACCGCCCTGTGGGGCACGCGGTATCTCGGCATCAGCCACCCGATCGCGGAGTTCTACGCGGCGGCCGCGACCGGAACGCTCCCGCCGGTCTCCTTCGTCGAGCCCGGCTTCCTCGGCGAGGCGGTGCCCGGCCTGTCCGAGGACGAGCACCCCCTCGCGGACATCCGCCTCGGCCAGCACTTCCTCGGCAAGGTGCACGACGCGGTCGTGAGCAGCCCGAACTGGGCCAGGACGGTGCTGGTCATCACGTACGACGAGTGGGGCGGCTTCTTCGACCACGTCGCCCCGCCCGCCGGCCCCGATCCCAACCCGGACCTCGGCGCGGGCCTGCGCGGCTTCCGGGTGCCCTGCGTGGTCGTCTCGCCGCGGGCCCGGCGCGGCCACGTGGCGCACCGGCTCTACGACCACACCTCGATCCTGAAGATGATCGAGTGGCGGTTCGGCCTGGAGCCCCTGACCGTACGCGACGCCGCGGCGCGCAACCTGGCCGAGGTCCTGGACTTCGAGCAGCGGCCACGGCTGAAGGTCCCGCGGTACGACGTCCCACGCCCGCTCACCTTCGGCTGCATCCTGCCCGATCACGCCCACGCCGGAGAGGACTGGCCCGACCTCGCCTCCCTGGCCCGTCGCCGGGGCTTCGCCACCCGCTGAGGCTCAGGCCGGCGACAGGTCGTAGTCGTCCCGGCGGGCGTGGCGGGTCCGCGCCCAGTACTCGAACGTGAAGCCGGGCCAGATCGTGCGGTTCACCCCGTTCTCGTCGAGGTACCAGCTCACGCAGCCGCCTTCGTTCCACACCGCGCGGCGCAGCCTCCGCTGGAGACGGTCGTTGAACCGCCGCTGGGCGTCGGCGCGGACCTCGATCACGTCCGCCTTCTCCGCCGCGAGCAGGCGCAGGCAGCTCAGCACGTGCTGCACCTGTGACTCGATCATGAAGACGACGGAGTTGTGGCCCAGGCCGGTGTTGGGCCCCAGCAGCATGAAGAAGTTGGGGAAACCGGCGACCGTCACGCCGTGGTGGGCCTCGATGCCGTCCGCCCAGGCGTCCTGGATCTTCAATCCGTCCCGCCCGACGATGTGCTGCTCGGTGAGCGCCTCGGTGACCTTGAAACCGGTGCCGTAAATGATCACGTCGACGTCGTAGGCCGTGCCGCCGGCGGTCACGAGGCCCGTCTCGGTGATCTCCGTGATCCGTTCGGTGACCAGGTCGACATGGGGACGGGTCAGCGCCGGGTAGTAGTCCGAGGACAGCAGGATGCGCTTGCATCCGATCGTGTAGTCGGGGGTGACCTTCGCGCGCAGCTCGGGGTCGTCGATCTGATGCTCGATGTGGCGGCGGGCCATCCGCTCCATCGGGCCCATCAGCCGCGGATCGAGGGTGAAACCGACGGCCCGGGTCTCCAGCAGCCAGTAGATGCCGTCGCGGAAGGCACGCTGCGTCCCCGGCACGTACCGGAAGACGCGCCTGGTCCGTTCGGACAGCACGAAGTCGGGCTTGGGCTGGATCCACGGGGGAGTGCGCTGGAACACGTGCAGCCGGCTCGCCTCGTCGGCCACCCGGGGTACGAACTGGATCGCGGACGCGCCGGTGCCGATCACGGCGACCCGCTTGCCGGTCAGGTCGGCCGACGGGTCCCACTGCGCGGAGTGGAACGCCGTGCCCCGGAACCGCTCCGCTCCGGGGATCTCGGGGAGGGACGGTACGTGCAGGGCGCCGATCGCCGAGACCACGGCCCTCGGCGTCAGCACCTCGCCGGAGGCCAGCGTGACCGTCCAGTGGCCGGCCGCCTCCTCCCACTCCAGGGCCTCGACGGTGCAGCCGAAGCGCAGGTGCGGGGCCAGGTCGTACTTGTCGACGCAGTGGCGCAGGTAGTCCCAGATCTCCTCCTGTGGGGCGAACATCCGCGACCAGTCGGGGTTCAGCTCGAAGGAGAAGGAGTACATGTGCGACGGCACGTCACACGCGCATCCCGGGTACTGGTTGTCGCGCCAGGTGCCCCCGAGATCGTCGGCCTTCTCCAGGATGACGAAGTCGTGGAAGCCCGCCCGCTTGAGCTGGATGGCCATGCCGAGGCCGCCGAACCCGGAGCCGATGATCGCGATCTTCACTGATCCTCCCGGAGCACCGCCCACTCACCTACCGACAGTAAGTTACCAGCGGTAGCTTACCGACGGTAGGTCGTGAGATAGAGTTCACAAGTGATCTCCAACGAGTCCGTCAGGACGCGTCGCCCGAGAATGTCCCGCGCCGACCGCGAGCAGCAGATGCTCGACGTCGCCGAGGAGGTGTTCGCCGAGCGGGGCTACGGCGCCGTCTCGATGGAGGAGATCGCCGAGCGCGTCGGGCTGTCCAAGCCGATGCTGTACGAGTACTTCGGTTCCAAGGAGGGCCTGCTGCTCGGCGTGATCCGGCGGGCCCGCGGCGAGCTCCGGGAGACCACCGAGCAGGCCGTCGGCGCGGCGGTCTCGCCGGAGGAGGTGATGCGGCGCGGCTACGTCGCCTACTTCCGGTTCAACGAGGCCCACCGCCGGGCGTGGCTCGTCCTCCTGCAGGAGCCGGTCCTCATGAGGAGCGCGGCCGAGGAGATCGAGGCGATACGCCGCCAGCAGAGCGAGATGATGGTCGGGCTCCTGGCCGCCCACCTCCCCGACCGCCCCCGCCGGGCCCTCGAGGCGTACGCCGAGAGCATGATCGGCGCCTGCGAGCGCATGGCCCTCTGGCAGGCCCGCAACCGCGAGGTCACCCCCGAAGAGGCCGCCGACCACCTGATGGACCTCACCTGGACCGGCCTCGCCGGCGCGAGCTCCGCCGGGCCGGCGGGCTGACCAATGCGGGCATCGACCCGTGAGAGCTCTGTGTGAACGAGTGATTACCCAAAGTTGACTCGACAGGATTTTCGACTACGGTAAGTCCCGTCCTCGTCACCTTGTGTCCTCGTTCCGTGGAGGGAATGATGCACTCATGGCCGTCCAAGCCCTTGAGGTGCCCGTGGTTCCTAAAGACGATCTACAGGACGCGTTCCGAGAGCTCTGCGGCGCCTTCCCGCGCCATCGGGTGGAGCTCGTCAACGGCCGGATCGTGGTGAGTCCCTTGCCGACCGGGCTGCACAACGACATCGTCTACTGGCTGTTCGCCCAGCTCCTCGCCACCGCTCAGGCGAATGGCTGGAAGATCTGGACTGACATCACACTCTTCTTCGGGCCCCAGCGCGATCGGTACCGGCCGGATCTGACCGTCGTGCCGCCCGAGCCGAAGATGTGGGCGAAAGACCACATCCACGCCGACCAGGTGCTCCTCGTCGTCGAGGTCGTCTCCGAGAGCAGCGTGACCGATGACCACGACGTGAAGCCGCGCCGCTACGCTGCGGGCGGGGTGCCGCTCTGTCTGGTTATCGACGTCTTCGCGCGGAAGGTCCGGCTGCTGTCCCAGCCGAGCGACGACGGCTACCAGCAGGAGACCGACGTCGTCTTGGGCCGTCCGATCGATCTGCCGGAGCCGTGGAAGCTCACCCTCGACACCGCGGCGCTCACCGCCTGATCGGCGCCCCTCCCGGCAGCGTCAGCCGAACGTGCGCCAGGACTGTTCCTGGACGAGTTCACGGCTGCGCCAGCCGATGGGTGTGCGGATCAGCCGGTGGTGGTACCAGCCTCCGCCACGGACGAATCCGGGCTCGGCCGCGGCGATCGTCGACCGTGACGGGGCCAGGGTGTCGGCGAACGACGCGCTGACCCGCGCCTCATCGCCGTCGACTGACATCGTCACCGCTCCGATCAGGTGCTGACGGCCGGGCCAGGCGGCGAGGACCTCGGAAAGCCAGCGCTTGATCGCTTCCCGGTCGCCACGGACGCCGCCCGACGCGGAGAAGTCAATGGTCGCGTCCTCGGTGAAGACCGAGTCGAGCAATGCCCACTCGCCGCCGTCCACGGCGCGCACATAGCGGGCGAGCAACTCGCCGATCTCCAGCCGGTCGGCGATCTCCTGAACATCCACCCCAGGATCATCCATCTCGCCAAACGGACGATCAATACCGAAATCGCCCTACGGTGCGTGATCACTCACGTGCGGAGGGACACTGCCCTCGGCGTTCACTGGGGGAGGCGCGATGCGACGTCGTTCGACGAAGACGATCGGCCATGAGCCCGCCGGAAGGGGCCCGGACGAGCCGCAGGATCCGGCAGCCGGGGAGGAGAGGAGCCCGGAAGACGGGACAGTCGCCGAGGAGACGAGCTCCGGGAAGGGCGCCGTCGCCGGGGAGGAGACGAGCTCTGGAGAAGGCGCCGTCGCCGGGGAGGAGGGGAGCCCGGGAGAAGGGGCCGTCGTCGGGGAGATGGCCGCGATGCCCTGGCAGGCGCACCTCGGAGAGCTGGTCGCCACGAGTCTGGCGGGCATGAGCCGTCGCCTGCCCACGCTGGTCGGCGCGGCGGTCCGCCTCGCCTGGCGGGCGAGCCGGTTCGACACGATCGTGACCGTCCTGCTCAACCTCGCCGCCGGGGTCTTCACCGCGTACGGCCTGCTGGCGACGGCCGGTGTGCTGACGGCTCTGTTCGCCGGCGGTGCGACACCCGACCGAGTGCGGGCGGCCCTGCCGTCACTGGCGCTCGTCGCCGGGGCGGCGGCGCTGCGCTCGGGGCTGCAGGCGGGGGCCGGATGGGCGCAGGCCCGGCTGAAGCCGAAGGTCAACCGCATCGTCGAGACCCGCCTGTTCGAGCTCACCACGCGGGTGGATCTGCCGGCGTTCGACGACACGGACTTCCACGACGCGATGCACCGGGCCCGGCAGCGCGGCCTGTACGAGGCGTCGGCGGTGGTCCAGGAGGCGATCGACATCCTCACCGGCGTCGTCGGGCTGACGGCGGCGGCCGGCGCGCTCGGCGTCCTCCACCCGATGCTCCTGCCCTTGCTGCTGCTCACGGCGGTGCCCGACGGCTGGGCCGCGGCGCGCGTGGCCCGCATGCGCTACCTGACCATCTTCACCCTGTCCCCGCTCCGCCGCCGCAAGTGGGTGCTCGCGGACCTGATGGCCGACCGGGACTCCGCGGCGGAGATCCGGGCCTTCACGATGCGAGGCTTCCTCGGCCGCGAACACGACCACCTCGCCACCGAGGAGTGCGAGGTCCACGTCGCGCTCGCCCGCCGCCAGACGGTCGCGCTGGTGTTCGGTGAGATCGCCGGCGGCGTCGCGAGCGGCGGGGTCTACGTCGCCCTCGGCGCGCTGCTCGCCACCGGAGCCGTGCCCCTCGCCGTCGCGGGCACCGCGGTCCTGGCGATCCGCACCGGCAAGAACTCCCTCGCCTCGCTGCTGTACGCGGTCAACCAGTGCTACGAGTCGGGCCTGTACTTCGCCGACTATCTCGACTTCTGCGCCGAGGCCGAGCGCCGCGTCCCCGAGGAACGCCGGGTGGCGGCACCGGTGACCTTCGACGCCATCACCGCGGAGGACGTCTGGTTCACCTATCCGGGCGCCGACGAGCCGAGCCTGCGCGGGATCTCGGTGCGGATCCGCGCGGGCCAGGTCGTCGCCCTCGTCGGTGAGAACGGCTCGGGCAAGACCACGCTCGCGAAGATCCTCGCGGGCCTGTACCGCCCGGACGACGGTGAGGTGCGCTGGGATGCGACCCGCCTGTCCGAGGTCGACCTCGAACGCCTGCGCGAGAGCATCGCGATGATCCCGCAGGACTACACGCACTGGCCGATGACGGCACGGCACAACATCGCGATGGGCCGCGTTCCCGACGACTCTCTCATCGTCGAGGCGGCGCGGGCCGCCGGCGCGGACGAGGTCATCGAGCCGCTTCCCCACGGATACCGGACGCTGCTCGACCGGCGCTTCAAGGACGGCCACGAGCTGTCGGGCGGGCAGTGGCAGCGCATCGCCGTCGCGCGCGGGTTCTACCGGGACGCCCCTCTGCTCATCTGCGACGAGCCCACCGCCGCCCTGGACGCCCGCGCCGAACACGCCCTGTTCGAGCGGATCCGCGGCCATGCCGACGGCCGTACGGTGCTGCTCATCACCCACCGGCTCGCCAGCGTCCGCCACGCCGACCAGGTCTACGTGCTCGACCGCGGCCGGGTCGTCGAGGAGGGACCGCCCGCGGAGCTCCTCGCGGCGGGCGGCGTCTTCAGCGAGCTGTACGACCTGCAGGCCCAGGCCTACCGGCTGGAGGAGGCTCCGCTCGAGACCGTACGCGCCGTTCGCCGAGCGAGATGAGACGCCGGGTCATGGCGGGAGGTTCGGGTCGTGGCGCGATCCGGCCACCGGCCAACCTTCCGGGCCCATCACCCCTCTCACCAGGTGTAACGCAAGCGCGTGAGAGAGGTGGACCTCATGAAGATCAAGCGGATCGCCGTCACCGGCCTGCTCGCGGGCGCCCTCGGGCTGGGCGGTGCCGCCCTGGCCGGCCCCGCCTCCGCGGACACGGCCCCGAGCCTGCCCGGGCACGCCGAGCAGTTCCCGGTCCTGCAACAGGGGCAGACGAGCGAGGAGGTCCGGGCCCTCCAGTGGCTGCTGAACTGCAAGGGGATCCGGCTCCCCGTCCCCTCGCACTTCGGCCCCCGCACCTACTCCGCCGTACGGACGTACCAGTCCGCGCACCGGCTCCACGCCGACGGTTCCGTCGGGGCGGCCACCTGGACCGACCTGCTGTCCCGGTCGCAGGTCCGGTACGGCGACCGCAACGACTGCGTGAAGGCCGCGCAGGTCCTGCTGAACAAGTACCACCGCCCGTACCACTTCTCGGACCTGCCGATCAGCGGCTACTTCGGCCCGAGCACGCGAAGCGCCCTGCACACGGTGCAGGCGCGCGCCCACGTCACGCCCACCGACACCATCACGGTCACCACGTGGAGCATCCTGCTCTTCCCCGGCGACTGACCTCTAGCGCCGCCGAGCGGGGGGCATGTCCCGTACGACCGCGCGGGTGCCCGGCACCACGAGATCATCACAGCGGCCGCACAGGTTCTTCACATGCCTCGGCCAACATCTCGCGGTATGCGCCACCTCAAGACCTACACCGGTGCACTGCTCACCGTCGGCCTGATCTTCGGGTCGGCCGGCTGCGGCTCGGCGAATGACGGCAAATCGGAGGACGGCTCGCCCAAGGCGGATTGTCCGGCCGACGCCGAGCCGCAGCAACCACGCCAGCAGGGCGGGGCGAAGGTAGCGACCGTGCTCGGCCGCCAGATCTCGGTGTACAAGCACAAGGGCGACGGTGCGGTCTGGAAGACGCTGTCCAGCCCCAACGAGATGGGCGCCACTCCGACGGCAGCCCCCGGGAAACTGCCGATGGCAGGCCCCAAGAACCTTCCGACGGCAGCCCCCGGAAAACTTCCGGCCCTCCACAAGAACCCGAACTACACGGGCTGATCTTCGGACCGCGGACAGCCAGGTCACAGCTTTTAGCGCCGTGCTGTAACCGTCCGTTGGCTTGAAGGCTGCGGACGGAAGGTGATCATGAAAGGAGAAGGTCGTGGTTAATGGTGGAGAATGGGACCGGCGTTCGCTGTTGCGGGGCGCCGCCGTGGTGGCCGGTGCCGCCGCGGCGGCGCCGCTGCTGGGCGGGGCGGCCAGGGCACGAGCCGGCGGCGGTGACGCGGACGCGTTGTTCAAGGCGGGGAAGTTCGAGGAGGCCGGCCGCGCGTATGAGGAGATCCTGAAAACAGATCCCACGAACCTGAACGCGGCCCGCCAGCGCGGCTATGTCGGGCTACTGGCCAACAAGTTCCCCGACGCTGAGAAGTATCTCACGATGGCCCTCAAACTGGCACCCAACGACAAGGAGACCAACGAGCTCCTGGGCGACTGCTACATCCGGCAGGACAAATTCTCCCTCTCCGTACCACGCTGGCAAGCGGCCGGCGACGATGACTACGCCAAATGGTTCGCGGCATTCAGCGGCGAACCGTATCAGATCAAGGGCGACATCGCGCGGGTGCCATTTCAGCAGCTAGACCCGTCTCCGCAGGTAGAGGCCTCGATCAACGGCGGCCCCCCGAAGAACTTCACATTCTATACCGGCGCCTCGAATCTGAGCGTGACCACGTCGGTGGCAAAGGAAGCCGGGCTGACCGCCGTTTACAAGGAAAAGACCGACTTCGAAGGCGAGACCATATGGGTGTACTACGGGGTACTCGACTCCTTCAAGCTGGGCGACATCGAACTGCGCAACGTCCCCGTGGGCTGGTCGTCGACGGAGTCGGGCGAAGATGTCGACACCAACCACAATGGCATGATCGGCACGTGGGTCTTCTACCACTTCCTGACCACCTTCGACTATGCGGGCCGGTCGCTGATCCTGCGCCGCCCGACCCCCGAAGCGGTCCAGAAGGTACGCGCCGCCGCCAAACGGGCGGGCGTCAAGCCCCTGCCGCTGTGGCTGGCTCTTGACCACTTTGTGCACAGCCTCGGCAACATCGCCGGCTCCGGCCCACGGGTGATGGGAATGAACCTCGGCGGAGAAGGCGAAATGGTCGGGGGCATGCCCGGGGCGGTGGCCAAGCAGTTGGGGGTCCGCACCGACTACGACCGCCCGGTCGAGACGTTTGCCCACAGCCACGCGACCACCGCCTACCCCTGCTATCCGAAGGAGATCCGCCTCGGCGATGCCGTCGCCAACGAGGTCTACTGCGAAACGGACCCAAACGCGCAGGTCAACGTGCCCTTCCCCTATGGGACAGGGTTCGACACGACGGGCTGGTTCGCCCACTGCTTCTGGAAGCCCTACAACGTCACCCTCGACTTCACCAACATGAACGTCTACATCGCCTCCGGCAAAGCCACCTGATCGCCACCGGCACGGGGTCATAGGAGCTACCTGCGGCTGCCGGCTCCTACGGGCGAGGGAGTAAGGGCGAGCCGGCCGCTCTTACCTCCTCGCCCGGTGCGTACAAGGTGGTGTCCCGGGCGTCGCAGCAGCCGATGCGCGGCTGGAGCCCGGCGAGTTGCTGATCGAGCCGGGCAGCGAACTCAGCGTCCAGGCACCGCCCGTACGGCCGCGCGCAGCGGGGCGGGCAGCGGCGTCGAGGCGCCGCCGGAGACGGCGACGTAGGTGATGTGGCCCCTCGCCGACACGTCGTCATCGCGCCGGACGACGAATGACACGGCCAGTGAGCTCCGCCCCGCGCCGGTCGGGCGGACCTCGATCGAGACGAGGTCGTCCAGCCGGGGGCCGCGGCGGTGCTCGCAGCCGCTGGCGACCACGACGAGGTCGGCGCCCGCCGCGCGAAGCGCCTGGTAGCCGCCGACGTGCTCGTCAAGCCAGCCGAGGAACGCGTCCTCGAAGTACTCGGAGTACCGGGCGGCGTGGAGCACTCCCTGGGCGTCGCAGTGCCGTGGACGGATCCGGGTGCGGTACACCGACACCGGGACGTCGGCGTCCGCGGGCGGGCTCCGGTGCGTCCAGATCGCGTCGAAGGCGGCCTGGTCGTGGGGGAGCATCCGGCAGTCGGCGATCCGGCCGTCCCGTACGCGGTACAGGCCTACGGTCGACCAGGCGTGCTCCTCTCCGGCGATCGTCGCGGTGCCGTCGGTGAGCGCGGTGATCCATTCGCCGTCGCCGCTGAGCACGTCGCGGGTGTGCATGCGGAAGCTCCGATCGGCGAGCTCCCGGCGCGTGCGGAAGTAGGCGAGCACCGCCTCGACGCCGTGGTAGTCGCCGGCGATCGCGTTGTTCCCGGGCACGTGCCAGGCGATGTCCTCGGTGAGGATCTCCCGCAGCGCCGCGGCGTCGCCTCCGCCGTAGAACGCGTTCTGCGCCGCGTGCAGGCGGTGCAGGAGGGCGACGGCCTGATCCCTGTCCAGCGTCGTTCCCCTTTCGTCAGGGCGTGGCGTACCGCCGGATCCACTCGTACATCGCGACGCCGCTGGCCACACCCGCGTTGATGGAGCGCGTCGAGCCGAACTGGGGGATGTGCAGGACCACGTCGGCGGCCTCGCGCGCCTCCTCCGACAGGCCGGGCCCCTCCTGGCCGAACAGCATGAGGCACGCGCGGGGCACCTCGGCGGTCTGGATCGGCCGGGACCCGGGCAGGTTGTCGATCCCGATGATCGGGAGATCGCGGTCCCCGCACCACGTCACCAGCTCGCTCGTCGTCGGATGGTGACGTACGTGCTGGTACCGGTCGGTGACCATGGCGCCGCGGCGGTTCCAGCGCCGTCGGCCGACGATGTGCACCTCGGCGGCGAGGAACGCGTTGGCGTTCCGGACGACCGCGCCGATGTTGAAGTCGTGCTGCCAGTTCTCGATCGCCACGTGGAACGGGTGCCGGCGGGCGTCGAGGTCGGCGACGATCGCCTCGTTGCTCCAGTAGCGGTATTCGTCGACGACGTTGCGGCGGTCGCCGCCCGCGAGCAGCGACGGGTCGAGCCGCGGGTCCTCGGGCCAGGGCAGCGGGTACGGCCCGACCCCGGGCTCGTGCGAGACGGGCTCCGCCTCGGTGTCGGGATCGGCGGGGTTCTGCGGATGCGCTGCGACGTCGGACGTCATGCGCCCGAGCATAGAAGGTGCCCGGCTCAACCCGTCGCGGCGCCGGCTCGGGAGGACTCAGTCCGTCTCGGCGTGCCTGCTCCGCTGGAACAGCGCGAAGAGCCAGACCAGCGACGGCACCAGGAGCACCAGCCCGACGAGGACCGAGGCCAGCGTGGCGTGCAGGACGGTGGGCTGGGCGGCGGCGTCGGCCACGGTGACGTGCGGCGGCAGGAGGACGGGGTACTGCGCGACCGGCCAGCCCCAGATCACGGCGGAGACGGCGGTGGCGGCGGTGACGCGGGCGATGGCGAACCGCCGGGCGACGAGCAGCGCCAGAGAGGCGACGCCGGCGACCGCGGACAGGACGACGATCGGGAGGGCCCGGCCGGTCAGGCCGTCGTACAGGCCCGGTGCGTCATGGCGGAGGACGAAGATGCCGCCGATCGCGATGCAGCCGGTGACCACCGCGGTGACGATCCCGCGCCGGCGGAAGGCGTCCGCGAGTGCCTCCTCACCGTGCCGGCGGGCGTCGCCGGTGAGGAAGACCGCGGCGAGGTACGCCGTGGCGCCGACGGCCAGCACGCCGCCGAGGATCGAGGTCGGGTTCCACCAGCTGCCGATCAGGTCTCCCCGGGCCAGGCCGACCGGGACGCGTCCGGAGGCCACCGCGCCCGCGACCGTGCCGAGGAAGAAGGGCGTCAGGACGGAGGACAGCGCGAACGCGCCGCCGAACAGTCTCAGCTGCCACAGCTCCGTGCTGGCCTTGCGGAACGCGAACGCCGATCCGCGCGCGATGATGCCGAACGCGATCAGGGTCAGCGGGATGTACAGCGTGGAGGCCACCGACGCGAAGACCGTCGGGAAGCAGGTCCAGAACATCACGATGACGAAGACCAGCCAGACGTGATTGGCCTCCCAGACCGGCCCGATCGCGTGCTCGATGAGGCGGCGCTGGGCGAAGCCGTGCCGCGGCCCGCCCGCCAGCGCGTCCCAGAAGCCCCCGCCGAAGTCGGCGCCGCCCAGCAGCGCGTACATCGTGATCCCTGCCCAGGCCAGGACGAGCAGGGCCTGCGCGGCGGTCATGGGGTGTACTCCTCGGTCCAGCCCTCCTGGGGCGCGGTGACCGGCTGCACCCGCAGCCGGTTCAGGACGTAGCAGGCCGCGACCGTCAGCACGGCGTAGACGGCGAGCACGGAGACGAGCCCGACCCAGAGTCCCGGCGCCGGGTTGACGGCGTCCGCGGTGCGCTGGTGCTGCCAGACGATCCAGGGCTGCCCGGCCCACCTCGGTGGTGACCCAGCCGGCCTCCAGCGCGACGACCGCCGCGCCCCCCGAGATCGCCGCCAGCCGCAGGAACCAGCGGGAACGCGGCAGGTCCCGGTGCCGCCACCACGCGAACGCCAGCCAGGCGCCGAGCAGGACCAGCCCGAACCCGATCGCCACCATCGCCTGGAAGCCGAGGTGGACCGGGTTGACCGGCGGCCGGTCGGCTACCGGCACCTTGTCCAGGCCCTGGACGACCGTGCCGGGCCGGTAGCCGACGAGCAGGGACAGCGCGTCCGGGATATGGACGGCGTACCGCATCCGCCCGTCGACGTACGCGCCGCCGATCGACAGGGGGACGTGCGATCCGGTGTGGTTGAGACCCTCGATCGCGGCGAGCTTGGTCTGCTGGTTGGTCGCCAGGAACCTCGCCATCGCGTCGCCGACCACCACCTGCACGGGCGCGACGATCGCGGCGGCGGTGAACGGCAGCAGGAGACCGATGCGGTGATAACGGTCCCGCCGGCCGCGCAGCATCCCCACGGCGTACACGCTCGCGATGCCGAAGCCGGCGACCATGAAGGCGGCCAGGACCATGTGGAGGACCTGCCGCGGCATGGCGGGATTGAACATCGCCACCCACGGCCGTACGTGGGTGACCTTCCCGTCCACCAGGTCGAAGCCGCGCGGCTGGTTCATCCAGGCGTTCGCCGAGACCACGAAGACCGCCGACAACACTCCCGCCACGCAGACCGGCAGGCCGGCCAGCACGTGCGCGCGCGGCGACGGCCGGTCCCACGCGTACAGGTAGATGCCGACGAAGATCGCCTCGATGAAGAACGCGAATCCCTCCAGGGCGAACGGCAGGCCCAGCACCTGGCCGTACGTGCTCATCAGGCCGGGCCACAGCAGGCCCATCTCGAAGGAGAGGATCGTTCCGGAGACGGCGCCGACCGCGAACAGCACGCCCATGACCTTCGCCCAGCGGTGCGCGAGCCGGATGTAGTCCTCGTCGCCGGTACGGTGCCCCCGCCACTCGGCGAACACGGTGAACGCGGGCATGCCCACCCCGAAGCAGGCGAGGATGATGTGCCAGCCGAGGGAGAACGCCATCTGCTCCCGGGCCGCCAGTAGATCGCCCGGGGTCGCCGCGATCGATGGCAGTGCGAGCATGAGCGGCTCCTCACCTGGTGTCTCGGCTCATCGCCGGCTACGGACCGGCGTCCAGCGGGCCGGGGTCGGCGCGTACGAACACGACATCGGCTTCGTTTACCCAGGCAGAGGGGTCCCACGCACGTTCTCGCGAGTTCCCGGTCGATTCCGGATTCCGTCATAATCGGCGGATGACCGTACGGGCGATCAAGGCCGAGGAGCGCCGGGCGCGCCTCGGGGCACGGCACCACCTGGCGGATCCGGCGGACACCGTCGTCGACGTCACCCGTGCGCTGGTGGCCCTGCACGGCACCGACCCGGCGTCGGTGTACCTCGCGGCGGCGGCCCGGATGCGCGACCCCGACGTCGGCCCCGTCGAGAAGGCGCTGTACGACGATCGCCTGCTGCTGCGGATGCTCGCCATGCGGCGGACCGTCTTCACCGTCCAGGCCGAGTTCGCCCCGGTCGTCCAGGCGGCGTGCTCCAACGATGTGGCACGGCGTGAGCGCAGGAAGACGGTGCAGTTCATCGAGCAGGTGGGGCTGGGGGACGACGCCTGGCTCCGCGAGGTGGAGGAAGCCACCGTCGCCGCGCTGCGGGCTCGCGGCGAGGCGTTCACCGCCGACCTGTCCGCCGACGTCCCGCGGCTCAAGGAACGGATCCTGCTCGGGGAGGGCAAGGCGTACGAGGCCCGGCCGACCATCGCCAACCGGGTCCTGCTCGGCCTGGCCGCCGAGGGCCGGGTCATCCGGGGCCGGCCGCGCGGGTCCTGGACGAGCAGCCAGTTCAGCTGGTCGCCGATCGAGGCGTGGCTGCCCGACGGCCTGCCGGACATCCCCGCGGACGAGGCGCGGGCGGAGCTGATCCGCCGGTGGCTCGCCGCGTACGGACCGGGCACCGCCACCGACCTCAAATGGTGGACCGGCCTCACCCTCACCCAGGTCAGGAAGGCCCTGGCCCGGATCGACGTCGAGAAGGTCGAACTCGGCGGCGAGGACGGATACGTCCTGGCCGACGACGTGGACCCGGTCGACGACCCCGGGCCGTGGGTCGCCCTGCTGCCCGCCCTCGACCCGACGGTCATGGGCTGGGCCGGGCGCGACTGGTACCTCGGAGAGCACGGCCCGCTGCTGTTCGACCGCAACGGCAACGCCGGTCCCACGGTCTGGTGCGACGGGCGGATCGTCGGCGGCTGGGCACAGCGCGCGGACGGCGAGGTCGTCCACCGGCTCCTGGAGGACACCGGTACGGAGGCGGCCTCCGCCGTGGCGGCCGAGGCCGCCCGGCTCACCGCCTGGCTCGGACCGGTCCGCATCGCGCCGCGCGCCCGGGGCCGCTCCGCGGTGGAGGCCGAGCTGGTCGCCTGACCGGGCGGCGATGCGGCGGCCCGGTCCAGGGCCGCGCGGACACGTTCCGCCGAGACGCGGCCGCGGACCCGGGCGCGATGATCCGGGCTGACCGAGGTCGACCAAGAGGCGGCCGACGCCTCCGGTTCAGCCCTCCGGAGGCGCGGGCGCCGTCATGATCCGGCGCCAGACCTCGATGGACGTCTCGGCGGCCCGTGCCAACTGGTCGTCGGGGGAGCGGGAGGCCTGGTAGAAGGTCCGCTCGGTCATCCAGCACAGGGCGCGGGCCAGGGACGTGGCCTCGTGCGGCCCGTCCCCGTCGGGCACGCCCGCACGTGCGAGCACACCCCGCATCGTCGCGGCGAACAGCTCCACGGTCTCGTCCCACGCGGCGCCGATGCCAGAGTGCACGGTGCCGTACTCGACGGCGGCGCGCATCACCGTGCCGTGGTCGCGCCACATCTTCTCGACGCTCTTCACCGCCCGCTTCATGGCGCCGACCGGCGAGGACGCCAGGTCGTCGGCGGTGATCGACGCCTCCTTGCGGATCTCGGCCATCGTGCGGCGGATCAGCGCCGCGAGCACCTCGTGCTTGGAGCCGAAGTAGAAGTACATCGATCCGCGGGAGATGCCGGCTCCCCGGGCGATCGCGTCGACCGTCATCCGCTCCAGGCCGGTCTGTTCGAGAAGCACCTCTGCCGCGTCGAGGAGCGCCTGCTCCCGCCGGTCCCCCTTGCTCGGTGCGCCGGCTCGCCTGCCCATTGTTTCCTCCCTGGCCATCGACGAGGCTACCGTAATCGACATTGTGCAGAAAAAAATCAACGTTATGTAGAGTATGGGTCATGGACAAGACATTCCTGATCACCGGGGTCAGTAGCGGTCTGGGCCGCGCCTTCGCCGCCGGCGCCCTCCAGGCCGGTCACACCGTCGTCGGGACGGTACGCAAGCAGGCCGACGCGGAAGAGTTCGCGGCCCTGAGTCCCGAACGCGCCCGTGCACGCCTCCTCGACGTCACCGACGAGGCCGCGGTCCACTCCGTTGTGGAGGACGTGGAGACCTCCGTCGGCGCCATCGACGTACTGATCGCCAACGCCGGCTACGGCGTGGAGGGAACCTTCGAGGAGACGCCGCCGAGCGAGCTCCGCGCGCAGTTCGAGGTCAACGTGTTCGGCGCCGCCGCGACCGTACGGGCCGTCCTGCCGTACATGCGCGAGCGCCGACGCGGGCACATCCTCGCCGTGACCTCGATGGGCGGCCTGGCAGGCTTCCCCGGCGTCTCGGCGTACTGCGGCAGCAAGTACGCGCTCGAAGGCATCCTCGAAGCGGTCGGCAAGGAGGTCAGCGGGTTCGGCATCCATGTCACCGCCATCGAACCCGGGTCCTTCCGTACCGACTGGGCCGGACGCTCGATGGTCCGCGTGCCACGCAGCGTTCCCGACTACGACGAGGTCTTCAAGCCGATCCGCGCGGCCCGGCAGGCGGCCAGCGGGCACCAGCTCGGCGACCCTGACAAGGCGGCGGCGGCCGTCCTGCGCATCCTCGACGAGCCCGACCCGCCCGCCCACCTGGTGCTCGGCTCCGACGCGTTGCGTCTCGTACGCGCGGCACGAGCGGACCTGGACAAGGACCTGGACGCCTGGGAGGAGCTGTCCCGCACGACCGACTTCCCCGGGCCGTTCACTTCAGGGCGTTCGCGGCGAGGCGCAGATCGGTGAAGGCCCGGTCGAGGTGGGTGTGCAGGTCGTCGGTGCGATCGGCGCCCCACCGGTGGATGGCGGTCGCGTAGGTGTCCATTCCCACCTGGGCGCACAGGGCCGCGAGCGGCTCGGCGACGCCGCGGGCCCGCAGGGCGTCGGTGAGCGCGGCGACCAGGGCCGCGCTCTTGGCCAGCGCCCGTTCCTGCAGGGCCGGTGTGGCGACGATGACCGGCATCCGCCGCTCGGTGACCGGGAGGTTGTGCTCGATCAGCGGCACGGCCTGATGGAACGCGGCCCGTAGGGTGGGCAGCGGTCTGGTGCCGGCCGGCACCGCCGCGACCGCGCCGGTCAGCAGGTCCCGTAGCTGCGCCTCGCCGTCGAAGAAGACCTCGCGCTTGTCGGCGAAGTGGCGGAAGAAGGTCCGCTCGGTGACGCCGGCGCGGGCGGCGATGTCGCCGGTCGTGGTCTTGTCGTAGCCGCGCTCCAGGTACAGGTCGAGCGCGGCCTCCTGCAGCCGCAGCCGCACTGCATCCCCGTTCCGTGGCACGGCCTTGACCCTACCACAAGCGACAGTGACTGACGCTTCTTTGCGTCAGTCACTGTCGCACTGTACTGTCAGTTTCTGACGCAATGAGCGTCAGTAACTGACGAAAAGAAGGCCGCCATGGAACGACGTTTCACCGGCAAGACGGTCGTGGTCACCGGCGCCAGCTCCGGCATCGGCGACGGCATCGCCCGGCGGTTCGCCGCCGAAGGGGCCGACCTCGTCCTCGCCGCGCGGCGCAAGGACCGGCTGGATGCCCTCGCGGCCGAGATCGGTACCCACCGCGCGCTCCCGGTCGCCACCGACGTCACCAGCCAGGACGACGTACAGGCGATGATCGACGCCGCCGCGGCCCGGTTCGGCGGCATCGACGTCCTGGTCTCCAACGCCGGCGTCGGCGTCGGCAAGGAGTTCGCGGAGACCACGCTGGCGGACTGGCGGCTGGTCATGAGCACGGACGTCGACAGCTGCTTCTTCGGCGCGCAGGCGGCGCTGCCGTACCTGAAGGAGAGCCGCGGCAGCATCGTCCAGATCGCCTCCGCCTCCGGCCTCGGCGGAGACCGCCGGCTCACCGCCTACAACGCGGCCAAGGGCGCGGTCGTGAACTTCACCCGCGGGCTCGCCTTCGACCTCGGCCAGTTCGGCATCCGGGTGAACACCGTCGCCCCGTCACTGACCGGACCGGAAGAACTGGCGACGACGTACGCCGACATGATCGAACGCTTCAACCAGCGCCGGGCGCTCGCCGGCTTCAGCACCCCGGCCGATGTCGCCGCCGCGGTCAGCTTCCTGGCCTCGGACGACGCCCGGTTCATCACCGGCGCCATCCTGCCCGTCGACGGCGGCATCACCGCCGGCAGCGGCCAGCCCTCCCTCTTCTGAAAGGCCCTCCCATGCCTGGAACCACCGACGCGCTCGACCCTGAACTCGCCGCCGCGTTCGCCGCGATGCCCAAGGCCGCGAACGGCACCCTGCTCGAGCTCTCCGACATCCCGGGCCTGCGCGCGCAGTTCCGCGCGGCCCGCGCCCAGCTGCCCGCGACCCCGCCGGACCCCCGGGTCACGATCGAAGCCCTGCGCATCCCCCGGGACGACCGGACCGAGCTCGAGGTGGTCCTGTACCGCCCGGCCGGCGCCGAGCACACCCTCCCGGCCCTGGTCTGGTTCCACGCCGGCGCCCAGGTCCTCGGCGACGACGCCCGCGACGACGACGCGTACCACACCGCCCTGGCCCTGGACCTCGACTGCGTCCTGGCCGTCGTCGTCTACCGGCTCGCCCCGGAGACCCCGGCTCCCGGCGCCGCCGAGGACGGCTATCTCGCCTACACCCACCTCGCCGAGCACGCCGCCGAGCACCGGATCGACCCGCACCGGATCGGACTCGCCGGCGCCAGCGGCGGCGGAGCGCCCGCCGCGGCCACCGCGTTCATGGTGCGCGACCGGCACGCTGCGCCGCCGTGCTCGCTGTCCCTGCTCTACCCGATGCTCGACGACCGCCTCGAGACGCCGTCGAGCTCGGAGGCCATCGCCGAGGTCGTCTTCGCCCGCCCGGACATCCGGCTCGCCTGGGCCGCGGTCCTGGGCGACCGGTTGGGCGCGGACGACGTGCACGCGTACTCCGCGCCCGGCCGGGCCACCGACCTCACCGGCCTGCCGGACACCTTCGTCGCCGTCGCCCAGTTCGATCTGCTGCGGGACGAGGGCATCGACTTCGCCCGCCGGCTGATCGCCGCCGGCGTGCCGGTCGACCTGCACCTCTACGCCCGCGCGTTCCACGCCTGGGACCGCTTCGCGGCCACGTCGGCCCTGGCCCGCTCGTTCGAGCAGACCTGGCACACCTTCCTCCGCCGCCACCTGCACGGCTGAGTTAGGAGGCGGCCTGGTCCAGGGCCTTGAGGATGCGCTTCTCCGAGATGGGGTAGGCGGTGCCGAGCTGCTGGGCGAAGAAGCTCACCCGTAGCTCCTCGATCATCCAGCGGACCTGCCGGATCTCGGTGTTGCCCGGCCGAGCGTCGCGGGCCCGGACGTAGGCGGCCTCGACCTGCTGGATCCGCTGCATCCGCTGGCGGTCGCCGTACGGGTCGTCGGGCAGCTTGTCGAGGCGGCGTTCGACGGCCCGCAGGTAGCGGAGGACGTCGGTCAGCCGCCGGCGGCCGGTGGCGGTGACGAAGCCGGGGAAGACCAGCCGGCCCAGCTGCGCCCGTACGTCGGTCAGCGCGGGGATCAGCGTGGGGCTGTTCGTGCTCTTCAGCCGGCGTTCGATCTCGTGCGCGGTGGCCAGGATGCGCTGGACGTGGGCGAGCACGTCGGCGGCGGTGTCGGTGAGGTCGGTCCGTACGTGGTCGGTGAGCCGCCGGAAGCCCGCCTCGTCCCAGGCCGGTCCGCCGCCGTCGGTGATCAGGTGGTCGGCGGCGCAGGCGACGCAGTCGTCCAGCAGGGCTGCGACGCTGCCGTGCGGATTGTGGCTGAGCACCAGTTTGGCCTGGTTGTTCAGTTTGCTCTGCAGGTACTTCACCGGTGAGGGGCTGTTCAGCAGGACGAGCCGGCGGGTGCCGCGCCACATGGCCCGCTGTTGCTCGGCCTCGGTGGCGTACGTGCGCACGGCCACGCTCTCGCCCTCGTCCGTCAGCGCCGGATACGCCTTGACGCGGCCCTGCTCGTACACGCGCGGGAGCGTGCCGACGTCCCAGGTCCGCAGCCCCGTGCGCTCGAGGTCGTCGGCGGCCTTGGACAGTGTCGCCGACACCTTGGGCGCGAGCCGGCGTTTCAGCTGGGCGAGGTCCTTGCCCTCCGCCAGGGTGCGTTTGTGGTCCGTCACCCGGTAGGTGATCTTCAGGTGGTCCGGGACGCGGGACAGGTCCCACGCCTCGCGGGGGACGTCGACGCCGGTCATGGCGCGCAGCTCGCGCTCCAGCGCGTCCAGCATCGGGCCCGACCCCGGCGTGATCCGGGCGAGGACCTCGCGGGCGACGTTCGGCGCGGGGACGAAGTTGACGCGCAGTTGCTTGGGCAGTGACCGGATCAGCTCGGTCACCAGGTCCTGCCGCAGCCCGGGGATCTGCCAGGCGAACTCCTCGCCGCCGACCTGGTTGAGCACCGGCAGCGGGATGTGCACGGTCACGCCGTCGGCGTCCGTGCCCGGCTCGAACTGGTACGACAGCCGGAACCGGTGCCCGTCGGCCTGCCAGGCGTCGGGGTAGTCCTCCTGGGTCACCTCGCCGGCGGCGTCGTTGACCAGCATCGAGGTGGAGAAGTTCAGGAGCTCCGGATCGTCGTGGCGGGCCTTCTTCCACCAGCCGTCGAAGTGCCGGGCCGAGACCACGTCGGACGGGACGCGGCCGTCGTAGAACTCGAACAGCGTCTCGTCGTCCACGACGATGTCCCGGCGCCGCGCCCGGTGCTCGAGCTCCTCGACCTCCTCGAGCAGCCGGCGGTTGTCCTGCAGGAACCGGTGGTGGGAGTCCCAGTCGCCCTCGACCAGGGCGTGGCGGATGAACAGCTCCCGGCACAGCTCGGGGTCGATCTTCGCGTAGTTCACCTTCCGCTGCGCCACGATCGGCACGCCGTACAGCGTCACCTTCTCGTACGCCATCACGGCACCCTGGTTCTTCTCCCAGTGCGGCTCGCTGTGGGTGCGCTTGACGAGGTGGCCGGCGAGCGGCTCGACCCACTCCGGTTCGATCTTGGCGGCGATGCGCGCCCACAGCCGTGAGGTCTCGACCAGCTCCGCGGCCATCACCCAGCGCGGCGGGCGCTTGGCCAGCGCGGAGCCGGGAAAGACGGCGAACCGGGCATTGCGGGCGCCGAGGTATTCGCGGGGACCGCGCCGGGCGTCGTCCTTGCCGCCGGTCTTCTTCTCGGTGTCGAGCAGGCCGATGTGCGACAGCAGGCCGGCCAGCAGCGAGATGTGCACGCGCTGTGGATCGGCGGGCGTGGTGTTCAGCGTGACGCCGAGGTCCTTGCCGACCTGCCGCAGCTGGCCGTGGATGTCCTGCCACTCGCGGATACGCAGGTAGTGGAGGTACTCCTGCTTGCACAGCCGGCGGAACTGGTTGCCGGACAGCTCCTTCTGGCGGTCCCGCAGGTAGTTCCAGAGGTTGACGTACGCCAGGAAGTCCGACTCCTTGTCGGCGAACCGGGCGTGCTGCTGGTCGGCGGCGGCCCGGTTCTCCGCGGGGCGCTCGCGCGGGTCCTGGATGGACAGGGCGGCGGCGATCACCATGACCTCGTGCGCGCAGCCGTTCCGGTCGGCCTCCAGGACCATGCGGGCCAGCCGCGGGTCGACCGGGAGCTGGGCGAGCTTGCGGCCCATCGGCGTCAGCCGGTCGCCGTCCAGTGCGCCGAGCTCCTGCAGGAGGTTCACGCCGTCCTTGACGTTGCGGCGGTCCGGCGGGTCGATGAAGGGGAACTCGAGGATGTCGCCGAGGCCGAGGTCGGTCATCTGCAGGATGACCGAGGCGAGGTTGGTGCGCAGGATCTCCGCGTCGGTGAACTCCGGGCGGGCGAGGAAGTCCTCCTCGGAGTAGAGGCGGATGCAGATGCCCTCGGAGACGCGCCCGCAGCGGCCCTTGCGCTGGTTGGCCGACGCCTGGGACACCGGCTCGATCGGCAGCCGTTGCACCTTCGTACGGTGGCTGTACCGGGAGATGCGGGCCGTGCCCGGGTCGATGACGTACTTGATCCCCGGGACGGTCAGCGACGTCTCCGCGACGTTGGTGGCCAGGACGATGCGCCGGCCGCGGTGCGCCTGGAAGACCCGGTGCTGCTCGGCCGTCGACAGCCGGGCGAACAACGGCAGCACCTCGGTGTTCTTCAGCTTCCGCTTCTCCAGGGCGTCGGCGGTGTCGCGGATCTCCCGCTCGCCCGACAGGAACACCAGGACGTCACCCGGCGCCTCGAGGGCCAGCTCGTCCACGGCGTCGAGGATCGCCTGGACCTGGTCGTCGTCCTCTTCCACCGGGCGATAGCGCACCTCGACCGGGTAGGTGCGGCCGGACACCTCGATGATCGGCGCGTCGTCGAAGTGCTTCGAGAAGCGCTCGGGGTCGATCGTCGCCGAAGTGATGATCACTTTGAGGTCGGGGCGCCTGGGCAGCAGGTGTTTCAGATAGCCGAGGATGAAGTCGATGTTCAGACTGCGCTCGTGCGCCTCGTCGATGATCAGCGTGTCGTAGCGGCGCAGCATCCGGTCCCGGGCGAGCTCCGTCAGCAGGATGCCGTCGGTCATCAGCTTGACCAGGGTGTCCTCACCGGAGTGGTCGGTGAAACGCACCTGGTAGCCGACGGTCTCGCCCAGCTCCGTGCCCAGCTCCTCGGCGATCCGGTCGGCCACCGTACGGGCGGCCAGCCGGCGTGGCTGGGTGTGTCCGATCAGGCCCTTGACGCCCCGGCCGAGCTCCAGGCAGATCTTCGGCAGCTGGGTCGTCTTGCCCGACCCGGTCTCACCGGCGACGATGACCACCTGGTGCTCCGCGATCGCCTTGAGGATCTCGTCCTTCTTCCGGCTGACCGGCAGCGCCTCGGGATAGGTCACCTGCGGCAGCGCCTCGCGGCGCCGCGCGACACGCCTCTCGGCCGCCTCGATCTCCGCGGCGACCTCCGTGAGGATCTTCTCCCGGGCCTCGGCGGCGCGCACCTTGCGCAGCCCGTCGAGACGACGACGCAGCCGATGCCGGTCACGCAGCATCAGCTCGGGCAGGCGGGTATGCAGGTCGGTAATCGAAGATCCCATCGCAAGCGGAAGGATAGGCAGGCGGTCGGACAGGCCACCCACCGGCGTCCACCGTGCCCGATCGGCGGGCCCGGCGCCACTCGATTTCCGTGGCCTCAGGCCGGCGGACGAGCGCGACCGTTCCAACGCTGACTCGTCATGATCTGTTCCGGTTCGCCGGGCGTTAAGCCTCCAGCCAGATGAAGGCGGCGAACCGGCCGGTGCGGCCCTCCCGGCGGTAGGAGTACAGCTCGGGGCTCTCGATGGTGCACCGGTCGTCGTGGCGCACGTCGGTCACACCGGCCGCGGTGAGCTGGGCGGTGATGCCCGCCCTGACGTCGAGCGCGGGGGTGCCCTGGCGGGTGGTCGACCAGGCGGCGGGCAGCACGGCGGCGACCTCGTCACGCAGCTCAGCGGACACCTCGTAGCACGCGCCGCAGGCGTTCGGCCCGATCAGCGCCACCATCCGGGCCGGATCGGCGCCCCGCGCCGCCATCGCCTCGACCAGCGCGGGAACGACCCCGGCGGCCGTGCCCGCGCGTCCCGCGTGGGCGCCGCCGACGAGCCGCGCCTCCGGGTCGGCCACGACCACCGGCGCGCAGTCGGCGACGAGTACCGCCAGCGCCAGGCCCGGCACGTCCGTGTAGACGCCGTCGAGACCGGGCGGATCGTCCCCGAATGGTCCGGTGACGTACCGGACGTCGGGGCTGTGCACCTGGCGCATGTAGACGACCTGCTCGACGCCGAGCTCGGCGGCGGTCTTGGCGCGGTTCTCCCGGACCGCGGCGGGATCGTCCCCGGCCGCACCGCCCAGGTTGCGCGAGTCGTACGGCGCGGCGCTCGTCCCGCCGGACCGGTCGGTGATGACGGCACCCACACCGTCGGCCAGCTGCATCAGGCGCTCCTCCTCACTGCCGGTCCGACGGTACCAAGCGCGTCATCCCCTCGGCCGGGAGTTGACAAATGATCATTTCGGAGGTCTAAAGTACTAGTCCCCTAGATGAATGGAGTGCTAGTTGATCCAGTTCCATCTGGACGCTCGGTCCGGCCTCTCGCCGTACCAGCAGCTGGTCCAGCAGGTGCGCCACGCCCTGCGGCTGGGTCTGCTGCGCGAAGGTGACCGGCTCCCGACCGTCAAGGACGTCGTGGCCCACCTGGCCATCAACCCCAATACCGTGCTCAAGGCCTACCGGGAGCTCGAACACGAGGGCCTGGTCGCCCCGCGCCCGGGCATCGGGACCTTCGTGACCCGAACGCTGGCCGACTCCACGCTGGCCGCCCACGGCCCGCTCCGTAAGGACCTGCGTCGCTGGCTGGCCAAGGCGCGGCTCGCCGGGCTCGACGACGAGAGCATCGAAGCCCTTTTCCTGACCACTTTCCGGGCCGCCGAACAGGAGGACATCGCGTGACCGCCGTCCTCCGGGCCCGGGGACTGGGCAAGAGGTACGGCCGGCGCTGGGCGTTGTCCGACTGCACGGTGGAGATCCCGGCCGGGCACGTGACCGGGCTCGTCGGCCCGAACGGCGCCGGGAAGAGCACGCTGCTCAGCCTCGCCGCGGGCATGCTGGCGCCGACGGCCGGAACGATCGAGGTGTGCGGCGGCCGGCCCGGCGGGGGAGCGGCGCAACTGGCCAAGGTCGGCTTCGTGGCCCAGGACACCCCCACCTACGGCGCGTTGAGCGTCGCCGACCATCTCCGGCTCGGCGCCCGGCTCAATCCGCGGTGGGACGACGCCTTGGCGCGTACACGCATCGAGCGGCTGGGACTGGACCCCGCGCAGCGAGCGGGCAGGCTGTCGGGCGGTCAGCGCGCCCAGCTCGCCCTCACCCTCGGCATCGCCAAACGCCCCGAACTCCTCCTCCTCGACGAGCCGGTCGCGGCCCTCGACCCGCTCGCCCGGCGGGAGTTCCTGCAGGACCTGATGGAGGCCGTCGCCGAGCACGAGCTCAGCGTCGTGCTGTCCTCGCACCTGGTCGCCGACCTCGAACGCGTCTGCGACCACCTCGTCGTGCTCAGCGCGTCGCGCGTCCAGGTGGCCGGCGAGGTCGACGAGCTGCTGGCCGCCCACCACCGGCTCACCGGGCCACGTCGCGACCCCGCCGCCCTTCCCGCGGATCAGCACGTCGTCACCGCCGACCACACCGAACGGCAGACCACCCTGCTCGTGCGCACCGACGCTCCGATCCACGACCCTTCCTGGACGGTGAGCCAGGTCGGTCTGGAAGACCTCGTCCTGGCCTACATGAGCCGGCCCGGCATCGGCCACGACGAGCGTCCCGCCCTGGAGGTGGTCCGGTGATCTGGCTGACCTGGCGTCAGTTCCGAGCCGAGGCGGCGGTGCTGTACGCCGCCCTCGCCGCGCTCGCCGTCCTCCTGCTGGTCACCGGTCCAGGACTGGCACACCTCTATCACTCCGGTCCCGGCGCCTTCCTCGACCGGTTCAGCGGCGACGGCATCGACCAGGCGGTGTACCTGCTCGGTCTGGCGGCCGTTCTCGCGGTGCCGGCCGTCATCGGCGTCTTCTGGGGCGCACCGCTGATCACGCGGGAACTGGACTCCGGCACCCATCGGCTGGTGTGGAACCAGAGCGTCACCCGCACCCGCTGGCTGGCGAGCAAGCTGGCGGTCGTCGGCCTGGCGGCCGTGACCGCCGCGGGGTCGCTCAGCCTCATGACGACCTGGTGGTCCGCGCCGATCACCCGAGCCGCCACCGGCGGGCGCGCGCCGAGATCCTCCGGGCTCACACGCTACTCGGGCCTCCCGGGCCTTGTGAGCGAGCGGTTCTCGCCCATCTCGTTCGCCGCGCACGGTGTCGTCCCGGTCGGGTACGCGGCGTTTGCCTTCACCCTCGGCGTCACCGTCGGAGCCGTCGTCCGCCGTACGCTGCCGGCCATCGCGGCCACGCTCGCCGTCTTCGTCGCCGCACAGGTCGCCGTGCCCTTCTGGATCCGGCCGCACCTCATCACGCCCGCGCGGCTCACCACCGAGATCACGACGGCCAACCTGCGCGGGTTCATGGCCTCCGGGCCCGGTGCGCCGGCCCACGTGACCGTGTCCATCGGCAAGCCAGGCGCATGGATCATCTCCAACCAGACCCTCGATCCGGCCGGCCGCGTCGTCGGCGCCCTGCCCGCATGGGCGACGAACTGCGCGCCACCGCCCGGCCAGCCCGGCACGACGGCGCAGCGGGCGTGCTTCGCCAGGCTCTCCGACCTCGGCTACCGGCAACTCGTGACGTACCAGCCCGCCGATCATTACTGGGCACTCCAGTGGGCCGAGACCGCGACGTTCCTCGCAGCCGCCCTGGCCCTCACCGGGCTCTGCTTCTGGCGGATCCGCCGCCTGACCTGACGAGCACCCGCGCCGGATCGGCCCGGGCGCCGACTACGGCTCCCTGGGCGCTCCGCCCGCCATACGACGGATCGACCACCGGCGCCGACAACGGCTCCCTGGGCGCTTCGTCCTGCCTTCCATCCCGTCGTACGACGGATCGACCCGGGCGCCGACGACGGCTCCCTGGGCGCTTCGTCCTGCCTTCCATCCCGTCGTACGACGGATCGGCCCCCAGCGCCGGCGACGGCTCGCTGGGCGCTCCAACCTGCCCACCATCCCGTCATCTCCTCATCTCGTCATCTCGTCATCCCGAAAGGACGACATCTCATGACCTCTGTCATCAAGCCCGCGCGCACGGCCGAGCGGCACGGCACCGTCGGCGGGACGCCACCCGCCGACGGACGAGACGCGACCGCCGCCGGGCGGCCGGCCGCAGCGGATTGAAGCCGCGTCCGCTCCCGGGTTTGGTCGTTGCCGGATTCCTGGCCCTCGCGGCCTCCGCCTGCTCCGCGCCCGCCCCTTCCGCACCGACGGCCGCGGCGGCATCCGCCTCCGGCGCCGCTTCGGCGTCGCCGGGCGGCAAGCTGTCCCTGCCGAAGCCGACCGGTCCTCACCCGGTCGGCATGACGTCCCTCTATCTGAAGGACACCTCTCGTCCCGATCCCTGGGTCCCTACGGCCAAGGCCAGGGAACTCATGGTCTCCCTGTGGTATCCGGCGAGGTCCCGTACCGGACGGCGGGCTCCGTACGTGACGGCGAAGGAGTCGGAGCTCATCCTGAAAGGGGCGGAGATAACCGGCGTGCCGTCCGACGCGCTGAGCAGGACACGGACCAACGCGTTCAGCGACGCGAAACCGGCAGGACGCGATCGGAGCATGCCCCTCGTGGTGCTCTCCCCGGGCCTGAGCGAGCCCCGCAGCTCGCTCGCGGCCCTCGGCGAGGACCTGGCGAGCAGGGGTTACGTGGCCGTCGGGATCGACCACACGTACGAGAGTCTCGCCACGACGTTCCCCGACGGGCGGGTCACCACGTGCGTGGCGTGCGACGTCCGCAAGGGCCCGGCGTTCGACGAGAAGTTGGCGACGAGCCGGGCGGCCGACGTCTCCTTCGTCCTCGACGAGCTGACCGGGTCGCACCCCAAGTGGAAGGGCGCTTCGCTCATCGACCCGTCCCGGATCGCGATGGCGGGCCACTCGGCGGGAGGCGCGAGCGCCGTCGCCGCGATGCTGAAGGACCGCCGGGTACGCGCCGGGATCGACATGGACGGAACCATGTTGACCACGATCCCGCAGACCGGGCTGTCACGTCCCTTCCTGTTCCTGGGCACTCAGGCGAAGCACAGTCCCGGAGGCGTGGACACCACGTGGGACCGTGACTGGAAACTCCTCACCGGCTGGAGGCGCTGGCTCGTGGTGGCCGGCGCGGAGCACGCGTCCTTCACCGACGATTCGCTGCTGGTGGAGCAGCTCGGCGTCTACCGCAACGCCGCGCTGCCGGGAGCCCGCGCCCTGCAGATCACCCGCACCTACGTCGGTGCCTTCTTCGACCTGCACCTGCGCCACCGATCGCAACCCCTGCTGGACAAGCCGTCACCGGGCTTCCCCGAGGTCAAGATCTGCTCCCCGGACACGAAGACCTGCGGATAGCAGCCTCTTGGTCCGGTTGAGGGAGTGAGTGAGGGGCGCCTTGGCCTCGTCCAGGTCGTCGGCGTACAGGTCGAGGCGGTGCCTCAGCCGGATCCGTGCGCCGCAGCCCAGGCGGCGAGGATCCGGCGCTCCTTGTCGCGCTCGATGCCCTGGCCGCGTTCGGCGGTCCGGTCGGCAGAGACGTTCTCCTCCCGGATCCAGGCCCACGTGTCGCGGACCGTTTCGGCGACGGGACGGCAGCGCAGGCCGGCCCGGAGCGCCTTGTCCGAGGACGGCAGCCAGACGCCCGCCATGTCGGGCCCGTCGGACGCCCACATCGGCAGCTCGGTCCATTCCGCCACGCCCTGCTCGAGCAGGAACGCGTCGTCCGTCCAGACCGGTGCGGCGTCCGAGCCGGTGACGCGGACGCACTCGTCCAGCAGCGCGCCGAGGGTGGTGTTGCCCGGGATCCCGCTCACCAGGAAACGGCCGGTCGCTTCGGCCGCCAGCCGGTCCAGGCCGAACGCCGCGATGTCGCGGGCGTCGATCAGCTGCATCGCCCGGCCGGGGTCGCCGGGCGCGAGGACGGGGCCGCCGGACGCGATCCGCGTCAGCCACCAGGTCAGCCGTGGCACCTGTTCACGCGGCCCCGTGATCAGGCCGGGGTTGAGGATGAGGACCCGGCCGTCGAAGCCGGCCTCGACGGCGCGTTCGCAGCCGGCCTTGAACGCGTTGTACGGGACGTCGGCGTCCGGACCGGCGTCGGGCGGACAGGGGTGCAGCGCGGAGCCCTCGTCCACCCGGCGCTCCGGCCAGTCGGCGTAGGCGTGGACGGACGAGACGAACAGGTAGGCGTCCGCGTGGCCCGACAGTGCTCTCGCCGATCGCCCGGCGACCTGGGGGACGTACCCGCAGGTGTCGATGACGGCGTCCCAGTGCCGCCCTTCGATCAGCCGGCGCAGGTCGTCGTCGTTCTCCCGGTCGCCTCGGACGACCTCGGCGCCCGGCACGTCCGTACCGCTCCGCCCGCGGTTGAAGGTGGTCACCCGATCACCTCGCCGGAGCGCCTCCGAAACGAACGCATGGCCCAGGAACACCGAACCGCCGAGGACGAGAAGTCGCATGATCGCATCCTGTCGGCCGTCGACGGTGTGTCGGCGCGATGTTCTCCCGGGGCGGACGGATTCCGCCACGGGCGAACCCACAGGGCTTCGTCCCGCGCGGGGAGACGGCGCTCTTCTTCGGGAGCGGACGTCCCGGATCTCGGGCTTCCACTGAGCGGAAGGCCGGTCGCGGCCGTGCCGGTGGCGATTGGCAGGGTAGGGACATGGACAAGGTGCTTCCCACGGCGGCGGAGGCGGTGGCGGACATCGGCGACGGCGCGTCGGTCGCGGTCGGCGGGTTCGGGCTGTGCGGCGTTCCGCTCGTCTTGATCGACGCGTTGCTCGAGCGGGGGAGTTCGGGGCTGTCGATCGTCTCGAACAACTGCGGCACCATCGGGCGCGGTCTGGGGCGTCTGCTGGACGCCGGCCGGATCACGCGGGCGATGGGCTCGTACGTCGGAGAGAACAAGGAACTGGCCCGCCGGTACCTGACCGGGCAGATCGAACTCGAGTTGGTGCCGCAGGGCACGCTGTCCGAGCGGCTGCGCGCGGGCGGGTGCGGGATCCCGGCGTTCTACACCCCGGCGGGCGTGGGCACGCTCGTCGCGGAGGGCGGACTGCCGTGGCGGTACGGACCGGACGGCGAGGTCGTGCTGGCCTCCCCGCCGAAGGAGGTCCGCGAGTTCGGCGGCCGCGAGTACATCCTGGAGGAGAGCGTCCGCACCGACTTCGCCCTCGTCCGCGCCGCCCGCGGGGATCGCCACGGCAACCTGGTGTTCGACAAGGCCGCCCGCAACTTCAATCCGCTGTGCGCCATGGCCGCGACGACCGCGATCGCCGAGGTCGAGGAGCTGGTCGACTTCCTCGATCCGGACGAGGTGCACCTGCCGGGCATCTTCGTCCAGCGCGTCGTCGCGTTGACCCCCGAACAGGCCGCCGACAAACCGATCGAGAAGCGCACCGTGACCCGGAGCGTGTGAGAAGGCTGAGCGACCAATGAGCAGGAGTCGACGTTGAGCTGGAGCAGGGATGAGATCGCCGTTCGGGCGGCGGCGGAGCTGACCGACGGGATGTACGTCAACCTGGGCATCGGGTTGCCGACGCTCATCCCCGGGCATCTGCCCGCGGGCGTCGACGTCGTCGTCCACTCGGAGAACGGCGTTCTGGGCGTCGGGCCGTACCCGGCCGAGGACGCGGTCGACCCCGACCTGATCAACGCGGGCAAGGAGACCGTGACGGTCCGGCCCGGGGCGTCCTTCTTCGACTCGGCGTCGTCGTTCGGGATGATCCGCGGCGGGCACGTGGACGTGGCCGTACTCGGCGCCATGCAGGTGTCCGCGCGTGGTGACCTGGCGAACTGGGCCGTCCCCGGGAAAATGATCAAGGGGATGGGCGGTGCGATGGACCTGGTCCACGGCGCCCGCCGGGTGATCGTGGTGATGGAGCACACCGCCAAGGACGGCAGCCCCAAGGTCGTCAAGGAGTGCTCGCTGCCGCTGACGGGCGCGGCGTGCGTGCACCGGATCATCACCGACCTCGGCGTCCTGGACGTCACCCCCGAAGGACTGGTCCTGGTCGAGACCGCGCCGGGCGTGAGCGAGCAGGAGATCCGCGCCCGGACCGAACCACCGATCGGAGCACCCCGATGACCGACCCGAACCCGCCGTACCTCTACCCGCCGTACGGGAGCACGCCGCTGCGGGCGCCGGAGCGGCCACTCGTGATGCCGAAGTACGGACCCGACGCCATCGAGCTGGTCGGCCCGGTCTTCGGCCATGAGGAGCTCGGCCTCCTCGACAACGACCTGACCAAGCAGCACTCCGGCGAGCCGCAGGGCGAGCGGATCATCGTGACCGGCCGGGTCCTCGACTCCGGCGGCCGTCCGGTGCCGAATGCGCTGGTGGAGGTCTGGCAGACCAACGCCGCCGGCCGGTACGTCCACCTCCGCGACCAGCACCCGGCGCCGCTCGACCCGAACTTCACCGGCGCGGGCCGCTGCCTCACCGACGCCGACGGCCGGTACCGCTTCGTCACGATCAAGCCGGGCGCCTACCCGTGGCGGAACCACCACAACGCCTGGCGACCCGCGCACATCCACTTCTCGGTGTTCGGCACGGCGTTCATCCAGCGGCTGATCACCCAGATGTACTTCCCCGGCGACCCGCTCTTCGCCTACGACCCGATCTTCCAGTCGATCCCCGAAGAGAAGGACCGGGAGCGGCTGGTCTCCCGGCTCGACATGGACACGACCGTGCCGGAGTGGGCTCTGGGCTACCAGTGGGACATCGTCCTCGGCGCGACCCCGATGGAGGCGTGATGACCACCCCGTCGCAGACCGTCGGCCCGTTCTTCGGCTACGCCCTTCCGTACGCCGACGGCCCGTACGTCGTCCCGGAGTGGCGCCCGGACGCGATCCGGATCCGGGGCCGGGTCCTGGACGGCGCCGGCGAGCCGCTGCCGGACGCCCTGGTGGAGATCTGGCAGGCCGACGCCGACGGCGGCGTGCCGCGCGGCGGAGGCTCGTGGCGGCGGGCCGGCAACGACTTCTCCGGGTTCGGCCGCTGCGGGACCGACGCGGCCGGGAACTACTGGTTCTCCACGGTGAAGCCGGGCGGCCCGGTCCCGTACATCGCGATGCTGGTCTTCGCCCGGGGCCTGCTCAAACCGGTGGCGACCCGCGTCTACTTCCCCGACGAGCCGGGCAACGCCACGGATCCGGTCCTGTCCGCGGTGCCGCCGGACCGCCGTGACACGCTGGTCGCGGTACGGGAGGGCGACCGGGCCTACCGCTTCGACGTGCACCTGCGCGGGGAACGGGAGACGGTCTTCTTCGAGCGGTACTTCGGCGGCTGACCTGCGGAGGGGAGACGGTGCCCGTGCGCGGTTCTTCGCCGGCCGATGCGGCGTGCACCCGTGAGCGGCGGAGCCCTTCCAGGGGTCCTGCCCCGACCGACCCGACGCGCACCCGTGAGCGGGGGAGCCTTCCTGAAGGCCTTCCTCGCCCGGTCCGATGCGTACCTGTGAACAGAACCAGGAGGCGTCTCCGTTGAGTGGATCCTCGTCCGCCGGGTTGCTGTCGCCGGTCGCCGCCGGCACGGCGGCGGAGGCCGCGACGTCCGATGAGGCGTGGGTGCGCGCCCTGATCGACGCGGAGGCGGCGCTGGCCCGCGCGCAGGCGCGCCTCGGGCTGATCCCGGATGACGTCGCACGGGCCCTCGCCGGTGCCCGGGTCGACCCCGCCGAGCTGGCGGTACGGGCGCGTGGCGCGGGGAATCCGGTGGTGCCGCTGGTCGCGGAGCTGCGGAAGGTGGCGGGCGACCACGTCCATGCCGGTGCGACCAGCCAGGACATCATGGACACGGCCGCCATGCTCGTGGCGTCGCGCGTCTGCGGGACGCTCCTCACGGACCTCGACCGTACGGCCGGCGCCGTCGCCGGCCTGGCCCGGCGGCACCGGGACACTCCGATGGCCGGGCGCACCCTCGGGCAGCAGGCCGTGCCCACCACCTTCGGGCTGCGGGCCGCCGGGTGGCTGGTCGCGGTGGCCGAGGCACGGGACCGACTCGCGGCCGTACGGCTGCCCGCCCAGCTCGGCGGGGCCGCCGGGACCCTCGCGGCGCTCGGCACCACCGAGTTGCTGCCGCTGTTCGCCGAGGAGACCAGGCTGGCCGAACCGGTGCTGCCCTGGCACACGCTGCGCGGGCCCGTCGTCGAACTCGGCGCGTCGCTCGCCCTCGCCGTCGGTGCCCTCGGCAAGATCGCCACCGACGTGGTGCTGCTCGCCCAGACGGAGATCGGCGAGGTCGCCGAACCTGCCGCGCCTGGCCGCGGCGGCTCCTCGGCGATGCCGCACAAGCGCAACCCGGTGCTCGCCACGATGATCCGGTCGGCCGCCTTGCGCGTGCCGGCGTACGCGCAGATCCTCTTCGCCGCGCAGACCGCCGGTCTCGACCGGCCGACGGGAGAGTGGCACGCGGAATGGCAGCCGCTGAACGACTGCCTGCGGCTGGTCGGCGGCGCGGCCGAGACCGCGGCCGAGCTCACCGCCGGGCTGGAGGTCTTCCCCGAACGGATGCGCGCCAACCTGCGGGAGGAGCTCCTCGCCGAGTACGTCGCCGGCCGGCTCGCCGAACGCTACGGCCGCGCGGCCGCGAAAGAGGCGGTCGCGGAGGCGGTCCGCGAGGGGCGGCCACTGGCCGACCTGCTCCCGGGCGACGACCGCGCCGAGCGCGCCGACGATTCCGGAGCGGCCTTCGGCATCGACCTGACGAAGGCCGTCGGCCCCGCGCCCCGGCTGGTGGACCGCGCCCTCGCGGCGTACGCCCGAAAGGAGCCGGAATGAGCGAGCAGCACCCTTGCCGGAGGGGGCGATGCCCAGTGAACGGTCGCCGCGGACGGGGACGGCCGGTGAGTGATCTCCGCGTGGATGGGCGCGTCCGGTGAGCGGCTTCCGCGCGGATGGGGGTACCCGGTGAGCGGCCTGAGTCATCGCTTCGACGGCCCGGACGACGCGCCGGTTCTTGCCCTGGGGTCCTCCCTCGGCACGACGCTCGACCTGTGGGATCCGCAGCTCCCCGCGCTGACCGCGTCCTGGCGCACCCTCCGGTTCGACCTGCCGGGCCATGGCGGATCGCCGGCGATCCACGGCACGGTCGCGGACTTCGCGGACGCGGTCGTCGACCTGCTCGACGGGCTCGGCGTCGGCCGCGTCGCCTACGCCGGGGTCTCGCTGGGCGGGGCCGTCGGCACCGCCCTCGCGCTGCGCCATCCCGACCGGCTGACGAGCCTGGCGCTGTGTTGTACCTCGGCCCGGTTCGGCGATCCCGGTCCCTGGCATGACCGGGCCGCGCGCGTCCGCGCCGAGGGCCTCGAGCCGCTCACCGAGCTGTTCCTGGGCCGCTGGTTCACCGAGGGCTACGCCGGGCCCGGCGTCGACGCCGTACGGGACATGCTGAAGCGGGTCGACCCCGAGGGGTACGCCGCGTGCTGCGACGCGCTCGCCCGCTTCGACGTCCGGGACCTGCTCGGCGACGTACGCGTGCCCGCCCTCGTCGTCGCGGGCGCCGAGGACGTGGCCACGCCGCTCGACCACGCCGAGGTCCTCGCCGGCGGCATCCCCGGCGCCGAGCTCGTCGTGGTACCCGGCGCCCACCTGGCCAACCTCGAGTGCCCACCGCCGGTCACCGAGGCGTTGGTCCGCCACCTGGAGAGGGCGAAGGCGTGAGAGCCGCGACCCCTGGGCCCTCCCGATCCCGCGAAACGATCAGGAATCTCCACGCCACGGAAGGTGAGGACGACATGAGCGATGGGATGAGGGTCCGCAGGGAGGTCCTCGGCGACGCGCACGTCGACCGCGCCCAGGCGCGTACGACGGAGTTCACCGCCGACTTTCAGGACTTCATCACGCGGTACGCGTGGGGGGAGATCTGGACGCGGCCCGGCCTCGACCGGCGCACGCGCAGCTGCGTCACGCTGACCGCCCTGGTCGCCCGCGGCCACTTGGACGAGCTCGCCATGCATGTGCGCGCAGCCGTACGCAACGGTCTCACCACTGACGAGATCAAGGAAGTACTGCTGCAGACCGCGGTATATTGCGGCGTGCCCGCGGCCAACGCGGCTTTCGCCGTGGCTCAGCGGGTTCTCGCGGAGGACGGTCTGATCGCGGAACGTGAGTGATCGATTTCACTTCGTGTTCGCGCAGAGCGTAATCTGTCGCCCACGCTCCGCAATGGCGGGGCGTGATCGAGTTCTCCGATCCCCCCAGGGAACGCGAAGTACGGGAGGTAGGGTCATGGACGTGGCCGACACCGAGCGACGGATCAACCAGGTCCGCAACGACGTCTACGCGATCTACGACCAGCTGACGACCGTCCAGATGACTCAGAACACGCATGGCCGTCAGCTGACGTCGCTCAGCAACACGGCGAGCCGCATCTGGACCACGCAGCAGGAGCACGGCGAGCGGCTGAACCACCTCGACAGCGCCCTCGCGGTGCTGACCGAGAAGGTCGGCGGATTCGAGGGCCGGTTCGGCCAGATCGACGAGCGCTTCGGGCAGATCGATCAGCGGTTCGGGCAGATCGATCAGCGGTTCGGGCAGATCGACGAGCGACTCGCGCGGATGGACGAGCGGTTCGACGAGCACGACGCGAAGCTCGACGAGCAGGGTCGGAAGCTCGACCTGATCATCGAGGCGCTGAACATCCGCCCCAACTGATCGGGCTCTCTGCGCCCCGTGACCCGATGCCGGGCCGCGGGGCGTTGCCTATCGTGGAGGGTGCGGATCGAGGAGGCGGGAGCGATGCCGAGTGTCGAGCGCCCGCCTACGGTGGCGGGCAAGGTGATGGCGATCCTCGAGTCGTTCGCGCCCGGCGGCGTGCGGCTGACCCTCACCGAGATCTGCGGCCGCGCGGGCCTGCCGCTCGCCACGGGGCACCGGCTCGTCCGTGAGCTCACCGACGGCGGCTTTCTCGAGCGCCTGCCCGACGGCTCGTACCGCATCGGCACGCGCCTGTGGCGCATCGGCACCCAGGCCTCGGCGGCGACGACCCTGCGCGAGCTCGCCCTTCCCCACATGGAGGAGCTGTACGCCGCCACCCACGAGAACGTCCAGCTCGCGGTGCTCAGCGGCGACAAGGCGCTGTACCTCGAACGCCTGCGCGGGCCGCGGTCGGTGCCGATCGTGACGCGGGTCGCCGCCGAGCTCCCGCTGCACGCGACCGGGGTGGGCAAGGTGCTGCTCGCGTTCGCCGACGAGGACCTCGCCGAGAAGGTCATCGCGCGGGGGCTTCGGGCGCACACCCGGCACACGGTCACCGACGCCGATCGGCTGCGAGCCTGCCTCGCCGACATCCGGCGGTCCGGGTACGCCGTGACGCGTGAGGAGATGTCCCTCGGCACGTGTTCGGTGGCGGCGCCGCTCCGGGACGCCGACGGGGACGTGTTCGCGGCGCTGTCGCTCGTCGCCCGGCGGAGCGGCGTGGATCTGCGGCGGCTCGTGCCCGTCGTCCTCGCCGCGGCGAACGCCCTGTCCCGGGACGTCGACGCCCACGGCGGTTCCGCTGAGTGGAAGGACTGGGCCTGACGGCCGCGTCGTCGGCAGGAGGATCGTGCTGAGGACGTCGAAAGAGAGTCATCCATGCGTACCCAAGTGGCGATCGCCGGGGCCGGACCGGCCGGACTGCTGCTCTCCCACCTGCTGCGCCTGCGCGGCGTCGACTCGGTGGTGCTGGAGAGCCGCGACCGCGCGTACGCGGAGAAGCGGCAGCGGGCCGGGATGCTGGAGCAGGGCACCGTGGACGTCCTGCGCGGCAGCGGCGTGGGGGAGCGGCTCGACCGGGAAGGACTCACCCACCACGGTCTCGAGCTGCGCTTCGGCGGAGCCGGTCACCGGATCCCGCTGTCCGACCTGACGGGCGGACGGACGGTCACGATCTACGCGCAGACCGAGATCGTCAAGGATCTGATCGCCGCGCGGCTGGCGGCCGGCGGCGACGTCCGCTTCGAGGCCGAGGTCCTGTCGGTCGATCCGGGCGCGCCGTCCGTGACCTACCGGCAGGAGGGCCGGGTCCACACGCTGGAGTGCGACGTCATCGCCGGGTGCGACGGCTTCCACGGCGTCTGCCGCGCGGCCGTGCCCGACTCCACGGTCTACGAGCGGGAGTATCCCTTCGCGTGGCTCGGCATCCTCGCCGACGTCCCGCCCTCCACCGACGAGCTCATCTACGCGTACAGCGAGCGCGGGTTCGCCCTGCACAGCCTGCGCTCACCGAAGCTCAGCAGGCTGTACCTCCAGGTGGACCCGTCGGACGACGTCGCCGCGTGGCCCGACGAACGGATCTGGGCCGAGCTGCGGGCGCGGTTCGCCACCCGTGACGGCTGGGAGCTGCGGGACGGGCCCATCCTCGAGAAGGCGATCACCCCGATGCGCAGCTTCGTGACCGAGCCGATGCGCCACGACCGCCTGTTCCTCGCCGGGGACGCCGCGCACATCGTCCCGCCCACCGGAGCGAAGGGCCTGAACCTCGCGATCTCCGACGTCACCGTCCTCGCCGAGGCGCTGGGCGCCTGG
Organism: Actinoallomurus acanthiterrae; assembly: GCF_054775715.1. Classification (NCBI taxonomy): domain Bacteria; kingdom Bacillati; phylum Actinomycetota; class Actinomycetes; order Streptosporangiales; family Thermomonosporaceae; genus Actinoallomurus; species Actinoallomurus acanthiterrae. The sequence goes on from NZ_BAAHCO010000001.1 coordinate 4,000,960, forward strand.
TACGACTCCGGCACGACCGAGCTCCTCGACGCCTACTCCGCCACCTGTCTGCGGCGGATCTGGCGGGCCGAGCACTTCTCGTACTGGATGACGACCCTGCTGCACAAGGATCCCCGCCAGGACGCCTTCGGCCACCGCCTGCAGCTGTCGCACCTGGAGTACGTGGCGGCGTCGAAGGCCGCCGCGACCACGCTCGCCGAGAACTACGTCGGCGCCGCCCCCACGCTCTGACCGATCAGAAGACGCCCTTGGGCGGGGGCGGCGACGGGCGGGCGGTCGCGTCGGTGACCGGTGCCGCCCCGGCCGTGAACCTGGTGACCTCGTCACCGTCCAGCACCCGGGCGGGGAAGGGGTCTCCGGCCGCCTTCCTCGTCAGCTCCCCGACGGACGGCGGCGCGGAGCCGGCGACCACGACCAGGTTGCCGAACCGGCGGCCGCGCAGCACCGCCGGGTCGGCGATGAGACAGAGCTCCGGCAGCACCGACCGCAGCGTCGCCACCTGGCTCCGGGCGAAGGACAGCGGCGCGCCGTCGGCCACGTTCGCGGCGTACCACCCGCCCGGGCGCAGCACCCGCGCCACCGCCGCCGCGAACTCCACGGACGTCAGGTGCGCGGGCGTCCGGCTCCCCGCGTACGCGTCGCCGATCACCAGGTCGAAGGAGCCCTCCGGCACCCGCGCCAGGACGTCCCGGGCGTCGCCGTGCCGGATGCGGATCCGCGTGCCGCGCTCGAGCGGGAGTTCGCGGCGGACGAGGTCGATGAGCGCCGCGTCGACCTCGACCACCTGCTGGGTCGACCGCGGCCGGGTCGCGGCGACGTAGCGCGGCAGGGTCAGCGCCCCGCCGCCCAGGTGCAGCACCCGCAGCGGCCGCCCAGGCGGGGCCGCCAGGTCGACGACGTGACCGAGCCGCCGCACGTACTCGAAGTCGAGGTAGGCGGGGTCGTCGAGGTCCACGTGGGACTGCGGCGCGCCGCCGAGCAGCAGCGTCCAGGCGCGCGGGCGGTCCGGGTCGCGGACGAGCTCCGCGATGCCGGAATCGACCTTCTCCTCCACCCGGTGGGCGCGCTGCCGATGTGCCATCGGCCCACATTAATCGACCTGCGCCTCCACCGAAGATCGCGATACCGTGCGTGCTGCCAGACGCCAACCACGGGCTGCAGAAGCTGGATGTCGCCGAGACCTCGGTGTTACGGTCACCGACCGCCGCTTCAGCGACGTGGTGTTCCGCTACCTGTTCGGGCGGCGTCTCAGGCTCCCCCGCTTCGCGCGAGGGAGCAAGGAGCGCAAGGTCAACTTCTCGGCCGTGAACGACGAAGCCTGTTGGATGGACAAAGCTCCCGGACCCCACCGATTTCTACAGGCGTTCGACGATGGTGACGTTGGCCTGGCCGCCGCCCTCGCACATGGTCTGCAGGCCGTACCGGCCGCCGGTCCGCTCCAGCTCGTGCAGCAGCGTTGTCATCAGCCGGGCGCCGGTGGCGCCGAGCGGGTGGCCGAGCGCGATCGCGCCGCCGTTGGGGTTGGTGATCGCAGGGTCGGCGCCGGTCTCCTTCAGCCAGGCCAGCACGACCGGCGCGAACGCCTCGTTGATCTCGACGACGTCGATGTCGCCGATGGTCATCCCGGCCTTCTTCAGCGCGTACGCGGTGGCGGGGATCGCGGCGGACAGCATCCGGATCGGGTCCTCGCCGCGTACGGACAGGTGGTGGACGCGGGCGCGCGGGGTGAGTCCGTGGTCGCGTACGGCGCGCTCGGAGGCGATGAGCATGGCGGCGGACCCGTCGGAGATCTGCGACGACAGGGCGGCGGTGAGCCGGCCGCCGTCGACGAGGGTCTTCAGGCCCGCCATCTTCTCCAGTGAGGTGTCGCGGCGCGGTCCCTCATCGGCCGTGACGTCGCCGTACGGGGCGATCTCGCGGTCGAACCGGCCTTCGTCGATGGCGCGGATCGCGCGCCGGTGGGACTCCAGGGCGAACGCCTCCATCTGCTCCCTGGTGATGTCCCACCGCTCGGCGATCATCTCGGCGCCCCGGAACTGCGAGACCTCCTGGTCGCCGTACCGCGCCTCCCAGCCCCGCGAGCCGGCGAACGGGCCCGCGAAGCCGAGCTGCACCCCGGCGATCATCGCGTAGGCGATCGGGATCTTCGACATGTTCTGCACGCCGCCCGCGACGACGAGGTCGGCGGTGCCGCTGAGCACGGCCTGGGCGGCGAAGTGCACGGCCTGCTGCGACGATCCGCACTGCCGGTCGACCGTGACGCCCGGCACCTCCTCCGGGAGCCCGGCCGCCAGCCAGCAGGTACGGGCGACGTCCCCGGCCTGCGGCCCGACCGTGTCCACGCAGCCGAAGATCACGTCCTCGACCGCCGCCGGGTCGACGCCGGACCGTTCGACCAGCGCCGTCAGGACGTGCGCGCCGAGGTCGGCCGGGTGGACCTCGGCCAGCCCGCCGTTCCGCCGCCCGACGGGCGTACGGACCGCCTCGACGATGTAGGCCTCCGCCATCACTTGCCTCCTACTCGTGCTGGATCCCCCCGAGGACCATGGCGAGGTACTGCTCGGCGATCTGGTCGGCGGTGAGCCGCCCGCCGCGCTGGTACCAGGTCGCCGCCACCCACACGGTGTCGCGGACGAACCGGTAGACCAGTGCCGTGTCGAGGTCCGAGCGGAACGCGCCCTCGCGGACGCCGCGCTCCAGCAGGGACATCCACATCTCCTCGAACCGCCGCCGCGACTCGATGAGGTATGCGAAGCGGGGGCTCGTCGCCAGGTGCCGAGACTCGTTCTGGTACATCACGACGGCCGGCCGGTGCCGGTCGATGCAGCCGAACGACTCGGCGATGAGGGCCGTCAGGGTCTCGCGCGCCCCGAGCCCCGCGTCGAGCACCCGCTCGTACGCCGCCCACATCTCGTTCAGGAAGGTCGACAGGATCTCGTCGGCCATCGACTCCTTGGAATCGAAGTGGTAGTAGAGGCTGCCGCCGAGGATCCCGGCCGCGTCCGCGACCTCCCGGACGGTGGTGGCGGCGTAGCCGCGGGTGGCGAAGACCTCCGCGGCGGTGGCGAGCAGCTCGGCCCGCCGCTCGGCTCGGGCGGCGGCGGTGCCCTCGGCGTCACGCCGTCGTGGACTCATGGATTCTCTGGATTCCTTACGGGTGCTGACTGGAGACGGAGACGACCTCGCCCGTCAGGTACGACGAGTAGCCGGAGGCCAGGAAGACGATAACGTTGGCCACCTCCCACGGCTCCGCGTACCGGCCGTACGCCTCCTGGCGCGTCAGCTCCGTCAGCAGCTCCTCGCTCGTCACCTTGACCAGGTGCGGGTGCATGGCGAGGCTGGGCGCCACCGCGTTGACCCGCACGCCGTACTCCGCGGCCTCCAACGCTGCGCAGCGGGTCAGCGCCATCACCCCGGCCTTGGCCGCCGCGTAGTGGGACTGCCCGCACTGCGCCCGCCAGCCGATCACCGACGCGTTGTTCACGATCACGCCGTGCCCCTGGGCGCGCATGATCCGCAGGGCGGTTCGTGTGCAGCGCATGGTGCCGTTCAGCGTGACGTCGAGGACGCGCGACCACTGCTCGTCGGTCATGTCCACGAGATCGGCCGTGCCGCCGAGACCCGCGTTGTTGACCGCGACGTCGATCCGGCCGAAGCGCTCGGCGGTGGCGGCGAACAGCCCCCGTACCTGGTCCTCGGAGGTGACGTCGCACGGCAGGGCGGCCACCGCCGCGTCGCCGAACTCCTCGGCCAGCTCGGTCAGCGACTGCCCGAGCCGTCGTTCGTGGGCGTCGCTGATCATCACCCGCGCCCCCTCCTCCAGGCAGCGCCGGGCGGTCGCCCCGCCGATGCCCGCGCCGGCCGCGGCCGTCACGACGACGACGCGGTCACGCAGGAGACCGTGACCGGAGACAGGGATCGCCCGGGTGGAGGGAATGCCGCTCTCGCTCACCTGCGCTACTCTACCAAACAGTTGTTAGAAAGAATCCTGGGGCGGGTGCCATGGACCTTGATCTGTCGGCGGTGGAGCCCTTCCGGGCCGAGGTACGCGACTGGCTGCGCCGCAACGTTCCGGCGGCGCCGCTGCCGTCCCTGGAGACCGAGGAGGGCTTCGACGCCCACCGCGCGTGGGAGGGGACCCTCTCCGCGGCCCGGCTGTCGGTGGTGTCCTGGCCCGAGGCGTACGGCGGGCGGGACGCCTCGCCGCTCGACTGGCTGGTCTTCGAAGAGGAGTACTACGCGGCCGGCGCCCCCGGCCGGGTGAGCCAGAACGGCATCAACCTGCTCGCCCCCACCCTCTTCGCGCACGGCACGCCCGAGCAGCTCGAACGCGTCCTGCCGCGCATGGCCACCGGCGAGGTGATCTGGGCCCAGGCGTGGTCGGAGCCCGGCGCCGGCAGCGACCTGGCCGCGCTGCGGGCGACCGCCACCCGCGTCGACGGCGGCTGGCGGCTGAACGGGCAGAAGACGTGGAGCTCGCGCGCCGCCTTCGCCGACCGGGCGTTCGGGCTGTTCCGCTCCGACCCGGCGGCCGAACGCCACCACGGCCTGACGTACCTGATGTTCCCCCTCGACGCCGACGGCGTGACCGTACGCCCGATCGGGCGGCTGGACGGCAAACCGGCCTTCGCCGAACTGTTCCTCGACGACGTGTTCGTGCCCGACCGGGACGTCATCGGCGAGCCCGGTCAGGGCTGGGCGGTGGCGATGAGCACCGCCGGCAACGAGCGCGGCCTGACCCTGCGCAGCCCCGGCCGGTTCCTCGCCGCCGCCGACCGCCTCGTCGCCCTCTGGCGGGAGCACGGCGCCGACCCGCTGCTGCGCGACCGCGTCGCGGACGTCTGGATTAAGGCCCGCGCCTACCGCCTGAAGGGCTTCGAGACCATCTCACGCACCGACGACGTCGGCGCGGAGGCGAGCGTCAACAAGGTCTTCTGGTCCGAGCTCGACGTCGCGCTCCACGAGACCGCGCTGGACATCCTCGGCGCGGACGGCGAGCTGGACGGCGACTGGCTGGAGGGCTACGTCTTCTCCCTCGCCGGTCCCATCTACGCCGGCACCAACGAGATCCAGCGCAACGTCATCGCCGAGCGCGTCCTCGGCCTGCCCCGGGAGGGCCGGAGAGGCGGATGAGCCTAGGGCGTGTCCGGTGGATCTTCGTCCGGCTGCGCAGCGTCCAGAGTGCGCCTCGCCGCGTTGTCGTCGGTCGGCAGCCAACACCAGGCTGCCTCCCTCCTCCGCCTTGCGAGGCACACTCTGAACGCCGCTCGCTACGAACAAGATCCACCAGACACGCCCTAGGCGTGCGGCGGCGCCTGGACGGGCGGCCGTACGGACGGCGCCGTGCCCGAATCGGCCGGGTGAGGCGCCGATGGCGGCAGGCGGGCCCGGAGTGAAGAGAGGATCGGGATGAAGTTCGTTCTCGACGCCGAGCAGCGGCTGTTCGGCGAGACCCTGCACAAGCTCCTCACCGAGGCCGGCACCCCGGCGCTGATCCGCCGGTGGGCGGCCGGCGACCCGGACCGTACGCTCTGGTCCGCGCTCGGGGAGGCCGGGGTGTTCGCCCTGGCGGTGCCCGAACGCCACGACGGCGCCGGACCGCTCCCCGTCGAGCTCGTCGTCGCGACGCACGAGCTCGGCCGCCACGCGGTCCCCGGCCCGATCGTCGAGACGCTCGCCGCCGCCGCGCTCATCGACACGGCCGGTGACGAGGCGCTCAGCGCCGAATGGCTGCCGAGGATCGCCGCCGGAGAAGCGGTCGTCTCGTTCGCACCGCGACTCCGCCGGGCCCTCGACGCGGACGCCGCCGACCTGATCCTGCTGACCGGCGACGAGGAACTGTGGTCCGCCGCCCCCGACGGAGCGGTCCTGCGATCCCTCGACCCCGCACGGCGGCTGTTCCCGGTCGCCGCACGCGAACGCCTGGCGGCCGGGCCGGCCGTGGCCCGCGCCGCCGCGGCGGCGTACGACCTGGGCGTGCTGGCGTGCTCGGCACAGCTGCTCGGCCTGGGCCGGGCGCTGCTCGACACGACCGTGGAGTACGCGCGGACACGGAAGCAGTTCGGCCGTCCGATCGGGGAGTTCCAGGCGGTCAAGCACCACCTGGCCGACGCCCTGACCGGGCTGGAGTTCGCCCGCCCACTCGCGTACGGCGCCGCCCTGGCCTTCGGCTCGCCGGACTTCACCCGCGACGTGTCGGCGGCCAAGGTCGCGGCCTCCGACGCCGCGTACGCCGCGGCCCGCATCGCACTGCAGGTACACGGCGCGATCGGCTACACCGACGAGTACGACCCGTCCCTGTGGATCCGCAAGGTCCGGGCGCTCCGCTCCGCCTGGGGAACTCTCGCCGAACACCGCGGCCGCGTGCTGGACGCGTGCTCGCACTGAGCAGGCGATGACGCGCGGCATGCCGGATTCAGCCGTCGACGGCCCCGCCCGGCCAGTCCGCCATGGCATCACCGGAGCGGGCCGGGGGACGGTTCATCGTGCCTCCTCGGCTGGAACCAGGGCGGCGGTCGGTGTCTCGGTAGCGGTCATCGGCTGGAACGTGGCGAGGAGCATCAGGAGGACTCCGGCGGCGCACCACGCCCCGATGACCGTCGAGGCTGAGAAGCGCTCGCTGAGCGCACCGGTGACCAGGATGGCGCCGCCCTGGGCGAGCTGAAGCCCGCCGCTCATCACGCCGAACGCCCGGGCCCGGTATTCATGCGGGAGTACCTGCTGGAACAGCCCCTGCGCGGCGGGCAGCAGCAACGACATGGCCATACCGGAGGCGGTGGCCAGGGGCAGTACTCCGGCCAGCGGGGGGTCGAACAGGACGGGGACGAGGGTGAGGGGAGCGAGGACCGCGAGTGGGCGGATCAGCCGGGTCCGGACCCCTGGCCGTAGCAGCCGTGTCAGTACCAGGCCTCCGATGGCGACGCCGAGGGGGTTGGCGGCCATGATGAGGCCCTGGGCGGAGCCACCGTCGTCGAGTTCGGCCGCCCAGGCGGCAGCGAGGCCCTCCGGAACGACCACGAAGGAGGCCACGCCGAAAATGACGAAGGCGATCGTGCGCATCAACGGGTGACCGAATACGAGGGTGTATCCCTGCCGGGTCTCCCGCCACAGGCTGGTGCGGCGGGTGGCCGCGAGCGTCGCAGGGCGAAGCTTGACGTGACGGCGCAGCAGGAACGCCGAACCGGCGAAGGTGACGGCGTTCAGCAGCAGCGCGACGTGCGGGCGGTACCCGGCGACGATCCCTCCGGCGGCATACCCGACCACCTGGGCGAGGTTGAAGATGGTGCTGTTGAAAGCGACGCCGAGCGAGTAGTGGTCGCCCGTCAGGATCTGCGGAAGCTGCGCGGACCGGGCGGCCTCGAACGGCGGGCCGAGCAGCCCGCTGCCGAACAGCAGCACGAGCATGACAGGAATCGGCACACCCGGGATCGCAATCAGCCCGATCAGTACCATCCTGGCCAGATCGCAGGAGATCATCACCGAGCGTGAGGGGTACCGTTCGGCCATCGCCGCGAGCAACGGACCCACGGTGAGCCACGGCAGAAATCCCAGGGCGAAGGTCGCCGCCGAAGCCAGCGCCGACCCGGTGCGATCGAACACGAGCAAAGCCACCGCGGCCTTGCACAGATAGTCCCCGCACCAGGAAAGCACGCTCGCCGTGAAGACCGCGCGGTACTCCACCAGGGCGAACAAACCTCGATATGTCGCCGGCCGGTCTTCGTCAGTCGGGCAACTCATTCAATCTCCGCAGCGCGTCAAAGGCGGCCGACCCCAGCGAAGCCGAGGGCCGGCCGCTGCTACTAATCCGTTAATCACGGCCACTCGGTGACTCTGCGGGTCATTGCGCACCTCCTTTCGTACGAGGACCGCAATCTATCACCAATGAAGGTTATTTTTAGAAGAAAGTCGCCCTGTTCCGCTCCCGATTCCTAAGACCACCGCGGTATGCCGTGGTGCGCGGGCGGCGTACGGGCGACCAAAGCAGGTCAGGCCGGGTAGCTTGACGGTCATGCCGGTGACCGGGGAGACCGATCTGAGGCGGCTGCTGGCCGGGCTGGATCCGGTGCTGCACGACGGGGAGTACGTGTTCGTGACACTGCCCGACCGTGAGACGCCGCCGGGGACCCGGCCGGTCTTCGTCTTCGAGGAGGACGAAGGGCGCACCCTCGTGCTGCCCCGGGCCGAGGCCGAGGAGGCCGGACTCGACGGCGTGTTCCCCAGCGCCTGGATCACCCTGCGCATCCATTCGTCGCTGGAGGCGGTCGGGATGATGGCGGCCATCACCACGGCCCTGGCGGAGGCCGGCATCAGCTGCAACGCCGTCGCGGCCTTCTACCACGACCACCTCTTCGTGCCGTCCGACCGCGCGCGGGACGCGGTCGCCGTGCTCCGAGGCCTGGCCGGATGAGCGTGCCGGAAACCGGACCGGCGGACGCCGCCGAGCACTGCTGTGACACCATGCGGCGACAGCTGGACTGGCGCTGTCATCGGCACACCGACCCGTACGACTGCGCGGACGCCGTCATCGTGTACGTCGCGAAGTTCCGTGAGTACGGGCTGATCATCCACGACGGCGGCAGCTCGTACATCGGCATCGGCTACTGCCCGTGGTGCGGCTCCCGGCTCCCAGAGTCGCAACGGGACCGCTGGTTCGACGAACTCGAGCGGATGGGCATCGACCCCTGGGGGGACGAGGTGCCCGCCGAGTACGAGAACGGCCGCTGGCTCACGGGTTGAGGCTGAGGCATCTGACCAGGGGCCGCGCCGACGGCTCGTGTGACCAGTCGGCGCGCTGAACGCCTGCTACAGCGCTCCGTTCCCCTGGCTGCGCAGCTGGTCGACCGCACGGGCCGGGCCCGCGTTGTCGCGGGAGTGCGTACGCGGGTCCGTGGCGAGCGACGAGGGCTTCCCGATCCGGGCGCGGAGCGCCAGAAGGCCGATGCAAACGACGACCAGTCCCACGATGACAGCGATGACCATGTCGTACCTCCGTGCCTTCGCGATCGCCTCAGGCGATCTCATCCCACCATAGACGACCATGATCGCGGCCCGGTCCCCTCCGGCACCGCCGCCTTTTCCGCCGAGGATCGTCGGTGCGGCTCGGCCCCGTGATCCTCGGCGGTCAGGGCTTCAGACCGGAGGGAAGTCGCGGCGCTTGAGCTTGGCCATCCGGCCGTCCGGGTGGTGCCACACGATGCCCTCCCAGGGGCAGGCGCGCAGCCACGCGGCCAGGCCCGCGTAGTCGCGGGGAACGTCAGGCGGTTCCTCGGCGCCGTGGCGCACCAGCGTGTGGCGGTCGACGTTTTCCGGGTTGCCGTTGATCCGCGGGCCGATCAGCTCGTACGTGCCGGGCTCCCAGTGACCGGTGCCGATGGCCTCGTCGAGGTATCGGTGGTAGCCGGACTGCTCGGCGGGCTCCCAGCCGACCGCGGTGCCCGTCCGCTCGTCCCGCATGATCGCGTCGTAGCCGGGCGGCTCTTTCCGGCCCGCCTTGATCTCGCGGCGCGCCCACCAGCGCTCGCCGTCCCACTGGACACAGGTGCCGTCGTACTTGCGCGTCGGCCGGCCCTCTCCGGCGAACACCCAGCCGCAGTCCGGGTGCGGAGTGCGGGTCACGTACCGCCGATCCCCGTCCCAGTCACGAAGGAAGATCGTCGGCATCTTCTTCATGGCCCTGCTCCTTCCGCTCGAGGCTCGGAGCCGATCTTGCACGAGCGGCAGCGGGCCGGTCGAACGGTTATCGGCGGGCTCAACCGGCCGCGAGACCGCCGAGGCGGGTCATGGCCTCGGTGGCCTGGGCGACGATGCCGTCGATGAGCTCCCGGCAGGACGGGAGGTCGTCGATGACGGCGACGGCCTGGCCGGAGGCCATCACGCCGAGGTCGGGGCGGCCGTCGACCATGGCGGCCTTCAGCAGCATCGGGGTGTTGGCGGCCATCAGCACCTGGGACCAGGACAGGTCCTTGCCGTGCCGCATCGCCAGGCCGTCGCGGACCATCGCCCGCCACGACATCTCCGACACCCGCTTGAACCGGGCGGCGTTGCGCAGGGCCCGGACCAGGCCGGTGACGCGACCGGAGTGCTCCAGGGCGTCGACCAGGTCGGTGCGCAGGACGCGGTGCGGCAGGCCGTCGACCTGCCGGGTGACGACGGTCTCGGCCATGCCGAGGTAGACCCGCTTCACGGCGTCCGGGACCGAACTGTCGGAGGTCAGCAGGAAACGGGTGCCCATCGCCACACCCGCCGCGCCGTACGCGAGCGCGGCGGCCAGGCCCCGGCCGTCGAAGAATCCGCCCGCCGCGATCACCGGGATGTCGACGGAGTCGACGACCTGGGGGAGCAGCAGGGTGGTGGCGACCGGGCCGGTGTGCCCGCCGCCCTCGCCGCCCTGGACGAGGACGGCGTCGGCGCCCCACGCGGCGACCTTCTCGGCGTGCCGGCGCGCCCCCACGGACGGGATCACCACGACGCCGGCGTCCTTCAGCCGGGCGATCAGCTCCGGCTTAGGAGCGAGCGCGAAGGACGCGACCCGTACACCCTCCCTGACGATCAGGTCGATCCGGTCGAGGGCGTCGGTGGCGTCGGCCCGGAGGTTCACCCCGAAGGGGGCCTCGGTGCGCTCCTTCACCTCGTGGATCGCGGTCGCGAGCCCGTCCAGCGTCATCGTGGCCGAGGCGAGGATGCCCAGTCCGCCCGCGTTCGCGACCGCCGACACCAGGCGGGGGCCGGCCACCCAGCCCATGCCGGTCTGCACGACCGGGTGCCGTACACCGGTCAGCTCGGTCAGCGCCGTCCGCACACTCCCACGCCCCTTCCGCCTGTCACACCCGCCGGAGCCGGTCTCATCGCGCCTCCGGAGACCTCCCGTCCGGCGGCTCCCACGTTCCGTTCGTGCGCCGTCGCCGTCGAGCGCCTGCCGAGAGCTGCCGTTCGGACGCCCCTTCCGGTCGCCGTCACCGCCGGGCGCCTGCCGGGATCTGCCGGTCGGACGGTCCTACGCCCCTTCCGCCCGCCGTCACCGTCGAGCGCCTTCCGGGACCTCCCGGTCGCGCAGGCCGTTCGGGTCCAGGACCTCGCGGATGAGCCGCAGCTCCTCGGCGTCCGGTACCCGGGTCGTGCCGACGTACGGCGGGACGACGAGCTCGAACCCGGTGGCCGCGGTCACCTGGTCGACGGTCACGCCGGGGTGGACCGACCGCAGCCGCATCCGGCGGTCCGGCGTCGCGAAGTCGAGCACGGCCAGGTCGGTGACGACGACGCGGATCTCGTGGGCGCCCCGGTCGTGCCCGATGCCGCTGACCATGTCGACCGTCTCGACGAACACCCGGGGGGAGTGCCGGGGGATCCAGTAGCTGGTCGTGTCGCAGCGGGTGTTGCCCGGCGCGCCGCGCACTCCGAGCAGCTGCGCCTTCGGGCGCGCCCAGTCGCCGATGCAGGAGATGTTGGTGTTGCCGAACCGGTCGATCTGGCTCGCGCCGAGCATGACGTGGCGGCGGCCGTTCAGCACGAGCCACAGGTGCTCGCGGAACGGCAGCCAGCCCTCGATCTCCTGTGGCGTCTCGCCGAGCGCGGGGACGTCGCCGGTCAGCAGGCACACCCCGTCGTGGGTGAGCAGACCGGGCTCGAACGTCAGCCGCGCCAGCCGGGCGCCCAGGACCGTGACGGCGCCCCCGATGCCCGCCGCGAGGATCTCGCCGTCGCCTCGGAACGCCTCCGCGCACGCCGTCACGCACACCTCCGCCCTGGTCGCGCTCATCGGACGGGTACCTCCGTCATCGTCGCCGCCGTCACGAGCCCTCCGCGCACGCCTTCTACGCCGCCGGTCAGCGGCTCTCCGCGTACGCCGTCGTGGATGCGTTCGCGGTCGTCGGTGACCGGCTTCCCGTGTCCGTCGCCACGGGCGCTTTCTCCGCCGCTCGCCTCCGGCTCTGCGCGTACGGCCACCGCGCCCGCTCTCGTCGTCTCCGTCACCGGCCCTCCTCTTCGCGCCAGGTGCGGACGGCGGCCTGGTAGGCGGCCTCGTCGCCGGCCAGGAACCGTTCGCGGAACGCCGTCCATGCGGCCGGGTCGCCGGCCGCCTGGACGTACGCCTTCTGGAAGGACTCATCGCGTCCGTGGTCGGGTTCGCAGGCGGTGAAGTGCGCGCCGTTCGGGGTCTCGACGACGCCGGTCACGTGGGACCGGCTGATCAGCAGGCTCTGCACCGGGCCTTCCTTGAGCAGGTCGGCGGTCTCGACGAGGCGTTCGCAGGAGACGTACGTCCGGGGCGCCGCCTTGGCGTACAGGTCGTCGAAGTACGGGTCGGGGCCGAGGTACTGCGCGTTGCCACGGCGGTCGGCGCGGTTCAGGTGGACGAGGGCGACGTCCATTCTCAGCGCGGGCACCGCGATGAGCTCCTCGCCGTCCTCGTACGGGGAGCGGACCGTCCTCAACTCCGGGTTCACCCGCAGGACGTCGGACCCGAGCCCTGCGCGGGTGGGCAGGAACGGCAGCCGGTGCGCGGCGGCGTACAGGCCGAACATGAACATGCCCTCGTCGTACTCGGTGAACGCGATGGCGCCGCGCTGGCGGGCCTGCCGGAAGTGCGGTTCGAGGGGGATCGAGTCGAGGGTCGCGAACGGGGCGATGACGCGGCGGACCTTGCCGTACGCGCAGAGCAGGCCGACGTCGGGGCCGGCGTACGAGACGACGGTCAGGTCGGTGAGGTCCGACCGGCAGATCGCGCGGACCAGCGCCATCGGCTTGCGCCGCGACCCCCATCCGCCGATGCCGACGGTCATGCCCGGTTCGAGGGCGCCGACGACGTCCTCGATCGTCATCTCCTTCACGACCGGCGTCCCTTCTCGTCCGAGGCCGAGACGAAGGCGGCGCGGTGCCGGTCACCGGCGCCCGCCAGGTTGAGCTCGAAGGTGAAGCCCTGCTCGAATCGGTAGCTGCGCTTCGGATCCACCGGGTCGATGCCGTTGAGCGACTCCTTGGCCCGGCGGATGACGTACGGGTCCTTGGCGGCGATGTCGCCGGCGACGTCCAGGGCCTTCTCGCGCAGTCCGGCCGGAGGCACGACCTCGAGCACCGACCCGTGCCGGTGCAGTTCGTCGGCCGTGACGGTGCGGCACGTGTAGACCATCGCCCGCACGAGGTGCTGCGGCACCAGCCGGGCCAGGTGGGTGGCCGCGCCGAGCGCGCCGCGGTCGACCTCGGGGAGGCCGAAGTAGGCGTCCTCGGAGGCCACGACGATGTCGGCGTTGCCGGCCAGGCCGATGCCGCCCCCGAGGCAGAAGCCGTGCACGGCCGCGATGACGGGCACCTCGCACTCGTACACGGCGGCGAACGCCGCGTAGCAGCCGCGGTTGGCGCCGAGCAGCGCGGTGTGCCCCTCGGTGGCCTGCATCTCCTTGATGTCGACGCCCGCGTTGAACCCTCGTCCTTCGGCGCGGAGCACGACGGCGCGGACGTCCGGGTCGCGGCCGGCGGCCAGGACCGTGTCGGCGAGGTCGTGCCAGCCCTGGACGGTCAGCGCGTTGACGGGCGGAACGTCCATGACGATCTCGGCGACGCCCGGGTCGTGAACCGTGGTGGAGATGCCCATGCGCTACCTTTCCACCAAACATTTGTTAGAAGTAACGTAGCAGAGCGAGGAAGGGGGTGCGATGCCGCACACACTCGATCTCAGCGGCAAGGTCGCCGTCGTCACCGGGGGAGTGCGGGGGGTCGGCCTGGGCGTCAGCCGGGCGTTCCTCGACGCGGGCGCCGAGGTCGTCGCCGTCGCGCGCCGCAGGCCGGACGAGCTGCCGCCGGGCCTGGGCTTCGCCTCCCTCGACGTGCGCGACGCCGCCGCCGTACGGGACTTCGTCGAGGGCCTCGACCGGCTCGACGTCGTCGTCAACAACGCGGGCGGCACGCCCTACCTGCCCGTCGCCGACGGCGATCCCCGCACGCACACCAAGATCATCGAGCTGAACCTGATCGCGCCGCTCCTCGTCGCCCGCGCGGCCAACGCGGTCATGCAGCGCGGCGACGGCGGATCGATCATCATGATCGGCAGTGTGAGCGGCGTGCGCCCGTCACCGGGCACGGCGGCGTACGGCGCGGCGAAGGCGGGCCTGGACAACCTCACGCGCAGCCTCGCCGTCGAGTGGGCGCCGAAGGTGCGCGTCAACGCGGTGACCCTCGGGATGGTCCGCACCGAGCGGTCCGGCCTGCACTACGGCGACGAGGCGGGCATCGCCGCCGTCGAGCGGACCGTGCCCCTCGGCCGGCTGGCCGACCCGTACGACGCCGGGGCGGCGTGCGTCTTCCTCGCCTCGGACCTGGCGGGCTACGTGAGCGGCGCCGGCCTGCTGGTGCACGGCGGGGGAGAGCGCCCCGCCTTCCTCGACGCGGCCAACGCGAACCGGGAGGACGGGTGATCGGCAAGGGCGTTCCCCGACGCGGGCGCCGAGGTCGTCGCCGTCACGCGCCGAGGGCCGGACGAGCTGCCGCCGGGCCTGGGGTTCGCCTCCTCGACGCCGCGAACGCGGACCATGACCCTGCGGACCGGGAGAACAGATGATCTGTAAGGACCGTGTCGTCATCGTCACCGGCGCCGGGCGCGGGCTCGGCCGCGCCCACGCCCTGGAGTTCGCCCGGCAGGGGGCCGTGGTCGTGGTGAACGACATCGGGGTCGGCCTCGACGGGTCGGGCGGCTCGACCGGCCCGGCCGACGAGGTCGTCGAAGAGATCCGGGCGCTGGGCGGGGAGGCGGCCGCCGCGCCGTACGACATCGCGACGTCCGGCGGCGCGGAGGCGCTGGTGCGGACCGCCGTCGACGCGTTCGGCCGGCTGGACACGCTCGTCTGCAACGCCGGGTTCCTGCGCGACCGCATGCTCGTCAACCTGTCGGAGGAGGAGTGGGACGCCGTCGCGCGGGTGCACCTCAAAGGGCACTTCCTGCCGCTGAAGCACGCGGGCCTGCACTGGCGGGCCGAGGCCAAGGCGGGTCGTCCGGGGACCGGCCGGGTCGTCACGACCTCCTCGGGCGCCGGATTGCTCGGCAGCGTCGGCCAGGGCAACTACGCGGCGGCGAAGGCGGGCATCGTCGGGCTCACGCTGGTGGCAGCGGCCGAGCTGGGGCGCTACGGCGTACTGGTCAACGCGATCGCGCCCGCCGCCCGTACCCGCATGACCGAGCAGGTGTTCGCCGCGACGATGGCCGCTCCGGGAGGCGGCGGCTTCGACGCGATGGCCCCGGACAACGTCTCCCCGCTCGTCGCCTGGCTCGGGTCGGCGGACTGTGACGTCACCGGCCGGGTGTTCGAGGTCGAGGGCGGCCGCGTCTGCGTGATGGAGGGCTTCCGGCACGGCCCCGCCGTCGACAAGGGGGCACGCTGGGACCCCGCCGAGCTCGGGCCCGTCGTCCACGGCCTGCTGGCCGACGCCGCGCCGCCGGAGCCCGTGTACGGTGCGTGATTTAACCGATTTCTCGCGAGAGTGAGGGCTTTTTCACAGCCTGTACGTCACCGGAGGGAAACATGACTGTCCTATAGTTAGTTAGCACTAAGCAACATTTGTGCTGACGAAGCATAGGAGCGCATCCCCGATGACAACGGGCGCCCACGCGACGGGCCGGGCAGACCACCGCGCCCTCGGGTCCGGGTACAAGTGGATCGCGCTGTCGAACACGACGCTCGGCGTGCTCATGGTCATGATCAATCAGTCGATCGTGCTCATCGCGCTGCCGAACATCTTCGACGGCATCGGCCTCAATCCTCTCGACCCCGGAAACACCAGCTACCTGCTGTGGATGATGATGGGGTTCATGGTCGTCACCGCGGTGCTGGTGGTGTCCTTCGGCCGGCTCGGCGACATGTACGGCCGGGTCCGCATGTACAACCTCGGCTTCGCGGTCTTCACCATCTGCTCGATCCTGCTGTCGGTCACCTGGATGCACGGGTCCACCGCGGCGCTGTGGCTCATCGGCTGGCGGATCGCCCAGGGCATCGGCGGCGCACTGCTGTTCGCCAACTCCACCGCCATCATCACCGACGCCTTCCCGGCCACCCGGCGGGGCATGGCCCTCGGCATCAACGCGATCGCGGCCATCGCCGGATCGTTCATCGGACTCGTCCTCGGCGGCGTCCTCGGGCCGGTGAACTGGCACTACATCTTCCTGGTGTCGGTGCCGTTCGGTGTCTTCGGCACCTTCTGGGCCTTCATCAAACTGCACGACGCCGGGGTGCGGAAGAAGGCCCGGATCGACTGGTGGGGGAACCTGACTTTCGCGATTGGTCTGATTTCTGTTCTCGTTGGCATCACATACGGGATCCAGCCGTACAAAGATCACACCATGGGATGGACCAACCCGTGGGTTCTCACCGCACTGATCGGCGGCGCGCTCGTGCTGTGCGTCTTCGTCTACATCGAGACGAAGATCGCCGAGCCGCTGTTCAACCTGTCGCTCTTCCGGAACCGCACGTTCATGGCGGGCAACCTGGCGAGCCTGCTCACCGCGCTCGGCCGTGGCGGCCTGCAGTTCATGCTGATCATCTGGCTGCAGGGCATCTGGCTGCCCCAGCACGGCTACAGCTTCGAGGACACGCCGTTGTGGGCGGGCATCTACATGATCCCGCTGACCGTCGGCTTCCTGGTGTCCGCGCCGCTGTCCGGACTGCTGTCGGACCGGGTCGGCGTCCGGGCGTTCACCGCGGGCGGCGCCCTCGTCACCGGGCTGAGCTTCCTGCTGCTGCTCGCCGTCCCGGTGAACTTCTCCTACTGGGTGTTCGCCATCCTGTTGGTGATCAACGGCATCGGCTCCGGCATGTTCGCCTCCCCGAACCGCGCCGAGATCATGAACGCCGTCCCGGCCGACCAGCGGGGCGTCGGGGCGGGCATGATCGCCACCTTCCAGAACGCCGCCTCGGTGCTGTCCATCGGCATCTTCTTCAGCCTCATGGTCGCCGGGCTGTCCCACAGCCTGCCGTCCGCGCTGCAGGGCGGCCTGACCGCGCAGGGTGTTCCGGACCAGTCGGCCCAGGCCATCTCGCACCTGCCGCCGATCGCGGTGCTGTTCGCGGCGTTCCTCGGCTACAACCCGATGCGGCAGTTGCTCGGCCCCGAGCTGAACCGGCTGCCCGCCGACCACGCGTCCTACCTCACGGGCCGCAGCTTCTTCCCGCACCTGATCACCCAGCCGTTCCACGACGGCCTGACGATCGCCTTCTGGTTCGCCATCGTGGCCTGTGTCGTCGCCGCGATCGCGTCCCTGCTGACCCAGCGGAGGAGGGCCGCCCGGAAGGCGCCCGAGCGTGAGTCGCTCGGCTCGGAGCTGGCCGGGGTGACCGGGGAGGCCGGCGTGGCGCTCAGCGAGCCCATGGTCCCGCAGATGGTCGCCTCGCATGCGGAGCCGGCGGCTCAGCGGGCCGCGTCGAACGGCCGGACCGGGCCGGTCATCGCCGGATTCGTCCACGACGGGGCTGGCGCACCCGTCGCGGGCGCCGCCGTCACGGTCACCGGCCCCGACGGTCACCAGCTGGGCCGGGCCGCCACCGGGCCGGACGGCCGGTACGCCATCACGGTCACCGCCGGAGACCACCTCGTCATCGTCACCGCGCCCGGCCGCATCCCGCAGGCCGCGACCGTCCTGGTGGCCGAGGCATCGGTCATCCGGGACTTCCCGCTCGTCCCCGACACGGTCCCCCCGACCGGGGAGATGGCCG
The DNA here is from genome assembly GCF_054775715.1 of Actinoallomurus acanthiterrae. Lineage (NCBI taxonomy): Bacteria > Bacillati > Actinomycetota > Actinomycetes > Streptosporangiales > Thermomonosporaceae > Actinoallomurus > Actinoallomurus acanthiterrae. Next base: position 4,018,653 of record NZ_BAAHCO010000001.1, read on the forward strand.
GCGTCGTGCGATCCCCGCACGGCATCCCCGTCAGCGGGATCACCACCACCGTCACCGACGAGAACGGCGAGGTGGTGGCGACCACGGTCACCGACGAGAACGGCGCATACCGGATCACCGGCCTGGTCGACGGGAGCTACACGCTGGTCGCGGCCGGCCACCGGCCGGTGACGCACACGGTCGAGGTCGCGCCGGGCGCTCCGATCACCGTGCGTGTGACGTTGGGCGACTGACCATGGACGCCGCAGAGACGGAACCCGCGGAGGGGGACGACGTCGTGGACGACTCCGCCGCGATGGCTGGGCGGCTCCGGGTCGCCCTCGTCGACCTCAACCGCGGGCTGCGCAAGGACTGGCCGGCTCAGCTCACCCCGAGCCGCCTGTCCGCGCTCACCACCATCGCCGCGTGCGGCCCGCTCCCCGTGGGGGAGCTCGCCCGGCGGATGGCGGTCAGCACCCCCACCGTCTCCCACATCGTCGACGCGCTGGAGGAGCTCCAGCTGATCGCCCGCCTGCCCGATCCGCGGGATCGCCGGGTGCGCCGGCTGGTCCTCAGCGACGCCGGCGACGAGCTGCTCGACGAGCTCGGCCGGCGCACCACGGGGTTCCTCACCGACCGGATCCGGCGGCTGCCGGCCGACCAGCGGGTGAACCTCGCCGCGGCCCTGCCCGCCCTGGAGACCTTGGCCGCCGCGCCGGACCGGCCGCGCAGCGAAGAAATGGTCGGTCACACCCGGCACCCCTGGGTGCCGGCACCCTGCGACCGGTCCGAGCGACCCACGAAAGAAGATAGGGATGACTGAGAACACGGCGCTCAGCGAGACGCTCACCGTCTTCGGCACGGTGCGGCGTACGGAGGGACCACCGGTGGCCGACGCCGTGGTCACCCTCGCCGACATGGCCGGTCGCAAGATCGGCTCCGCGTACACCGGGATGGACGGGGAGTACCGCCTCAACGTGACCAAGGGCGGCACCTACCTGATCATCGCCTCGGCGCCCGGCCACGAGCCGATCGCCTCGCTGGTCGCGGTGGGGGACGGCACCGTCCGCCACGACATGACGATCGCCGGCGTCGGCGGGCTCATCGGCATCGTCCGGATCTCCGGCACCCGCGAGGTGGTCGCCGACGCCACGATCACCGTCACCGACGTCCAGGGGGACGTGGTCGGAACGGCGCGCAGCACCGACGGCGGCGGCTTCTCCTTCATCAGCCTCCCCGAAGGCAGCTACACCCTCGTCGCCTCGGCCCCCGGGCAGCGGCCGGTGGCCGCCGCGGTGACGGTCCGGCAGGGCACGCAGACCCGGCGGGACCTCGAACTGCTGGCGCGGGGCACGCTGAACGGCGAGGTGTGGCTGCACGACCAGCCGTACGACGGGGCGCGCCTCACCCTGATGGACGAGGCCGGGAGCATCGTGGGAACGGCCGTGAGCGGCGTGCACGGCGAGTTCTCCTTCGGCGACCTCGACCCGGGGACGTACACGCTCGTCGCCGCGGGCCACGGTCCCGCCGCCGTCCCCGTCCAGATCACCGGCGGCCGGTCCGTCGAGTCCGACGTCACCTTGACCGCCTGAAAGGGGCTGCTCCGTGAATTCCGCGAACGTCACCGTCACGGCCCGGATCGTCGCCCCCGGAGGCTGGCCGGTCGAGCACGCGATCCTCACCCTGACCGACGCCACCGGCCGGCAGGCCGCCCGTACCTCGGTCGATTCGACCGGCCGCGCCGCCATCGAGGGCGTCGCGCCGGGCGCCTACACATTGATCGTCTCGGCTGCGGGTCACCAGCCGGAGGCCCGCACCGCGGTCGTCGGCCCGAACGGCCTCGACCTCGCTGACATCGAGCTCACCGGAGCGGGCGGGCGACGGCTCCCCGACCCGGGCGTCTGGGACATCGACCCCGTGCACTCGTCCGTTGAGGTGCGCGCCCGCCACCTCGGCCTGGCCAGCGTCCGCGGGCGGATCGCCGACTTCAGCGGTCACGTGGTCGTCACCGACCCCGTGGAGAACTCCACCGTGGAGGTCACCCTGCGGGCCGCCAGCGTCGACACCGGCAACACCGACCGCGACACGCACCTGCGCAGCAAGGACTTCCTGTACGTCGAGGCGTTCCCCGACATCGTCTTCCGGAGCAAGGGGCTGCGGCAGGTGGCCGACGACCGGTGGGCGATGGACGGCGAGCTGACCATCCGCGGCGTCACCCGCCCGATCACGCTGGACACCACGTACGGCGGCATGGGACCGGACCCGTGGGGCGGCGTACGCTGCGGCTTCCACGCGGTGACGGAGCTCAACCGCGACGAGTTCGCCGTCGACTGGAACCAGGCGGTACGGGTCGGGATCGCCGCGGTCGGCGGCACCCTGCAGGTCGAGCTCGACATCGAGATCGTCCAGCGCTGAGGGGCGGCGGTGGGCAGGAAGTCGTCGAGAGCGTCGGCGACCAGTTCGGGCCGCTCGCGACGGGTCGCCGGGGCACCGTGCCACAGGTCCCGTCGACCGTTTGTACTACAGGGCGTAGTACTGTCTTCGTCCGAAGGCAGAACGAGAAAGGCTGACGCGTGGTCCACGCCCTGGCGGTGTCACTGATCATCGGCGCGCTCGTGCTCGCCGGTCTCGCCCTCGTGACCGCCGCCCTGAACCGCCGGGTCGGCGTGCTGCTGCTCGGCGCGGCCGCCGTGGGAGAGGCCGGCCTGCTCGTCCAGGTCGTCTGGGCGATCGTCCGGCTCGCCGGCGGCGCCCGGCCGACCGGCGGAATGGCGGTCTTCATCGGCTACCTCGCCGGATCACTGGTGATCCTGCCCGTCGCCGCCCTCTGGGGGCTGGGGGAGCGCAGCCGCTGGGGCCCGGTCGTCGTGGCCGCGGGCTTCCTGGTGACCGCCGTCCTGATCGTCCGCATGGAGCAGGTGTGGCATGGCTGAGCGCGAAGACGGCCGCCCCGTGGCGGACGCCGAGCGGCCCACGCGCCGATCCGGGCCGGGACGGGTGCTGATCGCCGTGTACGGCGTGTTCGCCCTCGCCGCCACGTCACGGGCCGGCGTGCAGATCGCCACGCGGTTCCACGAGGCACCGGTCGCCTACCTGCTGTCGGCGTTCGCCGCCGTCGTGTACATCCTGGCCACCGTGACGATCGCCCGCTCGGGCCGTACGTCGCATCGCGTCGCCGTCACCTCCTGCACGATCGAGCTGATCGGCGTGCTCGCGGTCGGCACCTACAGCCTCACCGACCACGCCGCCTTCCCCGACGCGACCGTGTGGTCCGGCTACGGCAGCGGATACGGCTTCGTGCCGCTCGTGCTCCCGGTGCTCGGACTGCTCTGGCTCCGCCGCACCGCCCCGCGCTGAGAGGCCGCGGGCCGGCGGCATGGTGCGCAGGCCGGAAACGGAGATCGCGAGGGACGAGGCGTGAACGCGGCGACCCGCCGTCGACACGGCCTTGGACGCCGCGGCCCAGTTGAGAAGGTCAAGGCGTCCATACTTCGCGCAGCCGCGTGATCTGGCCTTTCGCGACGATGACGATGAAGGGGCGGTACGCGCTCAACTCCGGTGAGGCCCTGACCAGCCTGGCGAGTCGATCGAGGGAGATGCTCACATTCTTGGTGGGGTCGAAGATCCCCAAGAGGATGTTGCTCGTGATCGGCGCACCGGCCGCAACCGAGAGCTTGACCGTCCGCTTGTCCGGGTTGCGGATGTAGTAGTCGTTCGTGAATTCCGTGCCGTCCTCGCGGGCGGCGGTTCGGCCCGCCTCTCCGGTGAGGAATTGAATCGGGTCGATGGTGACGATCCGGGCAGGGGCGTCGACGTTTCTGACGTACGCGTAGTGCTGCCCGTCGGCCAGCGGTGCCGGGGTCGGGCTGGGGATTTTTACTGGTAGGGCTTGGTGTGGTTTGGGGATGAGGAGTTGTTTGAGTGTGGCGGTGAGTTCGGCTTGGGTGCGGGTGAAGTCGGGGGTGGGGGCTTTGAGGGTTGTGGCGAGGTGGGTCAGGTCGGCTTGTCCGCTGGTGGGGGTCTGGTAGCCGACGAACCGGAAGTCCAGGTGGAGTCCGGCGGCGTCGGCTTTGTGTTTGATCGCGTTGTTCATCGCGGTCTGGTCTGAGGTGCAGGCGTCGGTGCCTTGGCCGGTGACCACGATGATGCGGTTACTTCGCGTGCCCCGGAAGGGGTAGTGGCCGGAGAAGTCGTTGATCGCGGCGAGGATCCCGCTTTCCAGCGTGGCCACACCGGTGGGTGCCAGGCGGTGGACCGAACGGTCGATGCGAGCGGCCTGCCCGGTGCCGGCGCCCACGATCTGGGCGGTGTTGCGCGGGTCGCCGCATCGGCCGCCGAACCGGCGCAGGGACAACGCGTCGCCCCCACCGGTGTTCTGCACGGCCGCGCCCACCGCGTCGGCGACCGGACCGGGCGCCTGGGCGGCCGAGGCGTCGATGAGGAACGCGATCCGGTAGTCCGGGATCGCCCCGATCACCCAGAACACCACCGCGCCCACCGCGACCACCACCACAACCACCAGCGCCAGGACCCAACGACGCCGGCCCGCCCGGGGCCGCTGGGCGGCCGCGGTCACGACTTCACCGGGAACGTGGCGCGCAGCCGGGTCAGTGCCCCGTTCATCGCGTTCACCTCCGTGTTGTAAGCAGTCGTGGCCCGGGCAACATAAGCCACTCAAGAGGAAAACGCACAGTAATTAGCCGTATACTGCTATTAGTGTGGCCGGAAATGGCCACCTTGACTGGCCGCTTCTGGCCATATCAATCACCGTATCCGGTTCGTTACCGTGCGTTTTTAGCCCGTGTGGCTAATGTTGTTTATATGAGGGGGCGTATACGGACGTTGGCCGCGTTGGCCGTGGGGCTGGTGGCCGTCACCGGATCGGGTGTTTACCTGGCGCTGGTCGGTCTGGACGCGGCGGACAAACTCGCGAGCGTGTTCGGGCTCTTCGCGGCGCTCTTCGTCGCGATCGCGAGTCTGGGCCTGGCGGTATACGGCCTGTTCGCCGGCCGGCGAGAGGCTCGTGGGGGACCGGTGTCCGCCCACGGCGACCGGTCGGTCGCCGTGGGCGGTGGCGTCAGTGGCATCGTGTCGACCGGAGACGGCGCGATCAACACGATCATCAACATCATCCTCGACATCCCGCGGAAGATTCAGGTCGCGGTGCTGCTGCTCGTCACCGCGGCGCTCCTCACAGAGGGCGGCTGGATCGCCGTTCGGTGGGTCGTGCCGCAGTTCAAGCCGATTTACAAGACGCAGTTCCTCGTCGACGGCACCGCGGGCCTCGGCGCGGACGGCCCGGCGGCCATCGCCGACTCCCTCAAGTCCGCGGTCGCGAACGCCGGAAGCCGCGACGCGCTCGCATTGCGCGCTTTCGGCGGCGAATGCGGAGCCGACGGCAACACCACGCAACTCGTCGGCTTCGGCACGGGAAACGCACCAAAGATCAACAAAGCGGTCGGCCGAATGAGGGTGGGTGGACAGGCCACTCTGGTGCGGGGGATCGTCGAAGCCGCCCAGGACTTCTCCAAGCCCTTCTCTCTCGGCGCCCGGCAGGTCAACCGCATCATCGTGGTCACACGGCACGGTATGGACGCCTGTGACGCCGACACGTCGTACGTCGAGAACGAGATACGAGAGCGCATCGGCTCTGCCCACCTGGGGATCGAGTTTCGGTTGATCGGCTACGAAGTGCCGAAGAGCCAGCGCGACACCCTGCAACGGATCGCCACCGGCGCGAAGGCACCCGAGCCCGCGTACGCCGACTCGGCCGCGCAGCTGAAGGCAATCCTCAACTGGTACGCCAACGTCGAGCCGGTTCTGCGGAACGCCAAGAAGATCGTCGACATCCTCAACCCCGCCGTGAACCTGGTGAACAGCGCCGTCGAGGCGATCGACGACGACCGGCTCGACACCGCGAACCGTGACCTGGGACGGGCTCGGGGAGCGATCGACGACACCGACACGGCGTTCGAAGACCTCCAGGGACGGACCAAGACCCCGGCGGAGCGGGACATCCATGCCCGAGCGGCACGGCTGCGCACCTTGCAGCGTGGTGTGGTCAAGGCCGCTGTCGCCCTGCTGGACGCGGCACGTTCGGGCGCCTCTGAGGAACCGAGGCTCACGGCCTTCCGTCAGGTCGCGACTGCTTACAACACGGAGGTGAACGCGATGAACGGGGCACTGACCCGGCTGCGCGCCACGTTCCCGGTGAAGTCGTGACCGCGGCCGCCCAGCGGCCCCGGGCGGGCCGGCGTCGTTGGGTCCTGGCGCTGGTGGTTGTGGTGGTGGTCGCGGTGGGCGCGGTGGTGTTCTGGGTGATCGGGGCGATCCCGGACTACCGGATCGCGTTCCTCATCGACGCCTCGGCCGCCCAGGCGCCCGGTCCGGTCGCCGACGCGGTGGGCGCGGCCGTGCAGAACACCGGTGGGGGCGACGCGTTGTCCCTGCGCCGGTTCGGCGGCCGATGCGGCGACCCGCGCAACACCGCCCAGATCGTGGGCGCCGGCACCGGGCAGGCCGCTCGCATCGACCGTTCGGTCCACCGCCTGGCACCCACCGGTGTGGCCACGCTGGAAAGCGGGATCCTCGCCGCGATCAACGACTTCTCCGGCCACTACCCCTTCCGGGGCACGCGAAGTAACCGCATCATCGTGGTCACCGGCCAAGGCACCGACGCCTGCACCTCAGACCAGACCGCGATGAACAACGCGATCAAACACAAAGCCGACGCCGCCGGACTCCACCTGGACTTCCGGTTCGTCGGCTACCAGACCCCCACCAGCGGACAAGCCGACCTGACCCACCTCGCCACAACCCTCAAAGCCCCCACCCCCGACTTCACCCGCACCCAAGCCGAACTCACCGCCACACTCAAACAACTCCTCATCCCCAAACCACACCAAGCCCTACCAGTAAAAATCCCAGCGCTCCCCGCCGCCTTCGTCGGTCAATGGGGCGTGCACACCTCCGTCCTGCGGGTCAACCCCGACGGCACCGGTAGGTTCGACTGGAACGCGGGCCCATGCGCCGCGGATCCGGTCGACCATCCGGACGGTCCCATGTGTGAAGGCCACGCGTCCCTTCACGTCACGGCGGCGGCCTCCGCCGTCGAAGTGACGGCCACCTCGGTGTGGTATACGCAGTGGGACGGCCTGGCCCCCGGCTACTTCGACGCCCCCTCCACGCCGAAGCCGGGGCATCTGGCCACACTGCGAACGGTCGCACCAGGAGTCCTCAAGCAGGACGATGACGGCGAGGTCGGAAACCCCTACCTCTGCCGGTCGGACGCGAGCCCGGACTGGAAGACCAGATGCAACGTCTGAGGACGGACACTCGGCCCGGCGTTCGCTCATCGCGCCGCCCGCCGAGCCGTCGTGCCGCGGTCCGGACCTGTTCGCGGCCGAGCCGGGCTTGACGGCTACGGCAGCGGATTCGGCTTCGTACCGCTCGTCCTTCTGGTGCTCGAGCCGCTCCGCCGCGCGCTGAGAGGTCCGGAGCCGGCGGGGTTCCGGAGTCAGTCGTCGCTGGGGAGCCTGGCCTCGCCGGCCTGGCGAACGGCGGTCTCGACGAGCCTGCCGACCTGCGCCGCGGGGACGACGACTCCGGGAGTCCGGAGAGTCCAGCGGAGGAAGGCCTCGACGCTCATGGCGGGGACCTCGCCGAGATAGGGCCTGATGTACACCGGTGTGTCCGGTTCGCTGCGCCAGCTGTCGGCGAGCGGGCCGATGTCCACCGCGTCATAACCGAGGACGTCCAACAGCCGGATTGCCTCTGTCCTGGCCTCCGCGTCGTCGCCGGCGACGGGCAGGGCGCTGCGGTCCGGCGCGCCCGTGGGCCGGGCGAGAGTGAACAGCTGGTGCGGGGTGATGTTGTTGAACGCCTTGACCACCCGGGAGGCCGCGAGGTGGCGCTGCATCAGGGCACTGGAGGTCAGTTCGCCCGCGTCCAGTTCGGCCAAGTGGCCGTCCCGCTCGGGGTAGTAGTTCGCCGTGTCCAGCACCGTCTTGCCGGCCAGGGCTTCGGCGGGGAGGTGTTCGCAGGCCTTCAGCGGGATGGCCGCCACCACCAGGTCCGCGGCGCGTGCCGCTTCTGCCGGCGTGGCCGCGCGGGCACGCTCGCCCAGCTCAGCGGCAAGGTCGGCGAGCGTGTCAGGCCCTCGCGAATTACTGAGAACGACCTCAAGGCCGGCCGCGACGGCCAGGCGGGCGACGGCAGAACCGATCATTCCGCTGCCGATGAGTCCAAGCGTTCGGGACACGTTTTCTCCGTTCGTCGGGTGGATGCCGCGATGAGAGCCGTCGGCGGCAAGGCGGCGCCGGCCGCGCGCGAGTGGCTCGCCTGACAGCGTGGAACCGCCGCGACCGCCCGACCAGGCCCGTGTTCTGCGTACTCACGGCATGATCACCCGCGGCGAACGCGGACGTAGGGTTGTCGCGTGGACGACCGGACCGAGCTGAGCGGGTTCCTCAAGTCACGCCGTGCCCGGCTGCGCCCGGCGGACGTCGGGCTGCGCGACTACGGCGGAGCGCGCCGGGTCGAAGGACTGAGGCGTGAGGAACTGGCCCGGCTGGCGGGCGTCAGCATCGCCCACTACACGCGTCTGGAACAGGGCAACGGCGACAGCGTCTCGGACGAGGTCCTGGACGCCGTCGGCGCGGCACTGCGCCTGGACGCCGACGAACTGGCCTACCTGCACCGGATCGCGCGGCGTCCCCCGCCATGCACGGGGGCGACAGCCTCCGAAGTGCCCGCGAGCTTTCGCCACCTGCTGGAGTCGTTCGTGATGACGCCGGCGCTCGTGGTCGGCCGGCACACCCAGATCGTCGGCTGGAACCGGCTCGCCGTGGCGGTGTTCGGCGACTTCCCCGCGCTGCCGCAGAGCCGCCGTACGCTCTCGCACCTGCTGTTCACCGAGCCCTACCTGCGCGAGCTGCACCGCACCGGTTGGGAACGGGCGGCGCGCGAACACGTGGCTCATCTGCGCGTCCTGCTCGGGCGGTATCGCGGGGACTCCGGACTCGCGGCGCACATCGACCACCTGCGGGACCTGAGCGCGGACTTCGCGCGGATGTGGGCCGAGCACCCGGTCGCGCGGGTCCGGTCCCGTACGTACGTGCTGCACCACCCGATCGTGGGCGAGCTGACCCTGCACGGTGAGCTCATCGCGCTGCCCGACGAGCCGTCGTGCTGCGGGCTGGATCTGTTCGCCGCCGAGCCGGGCTCGGCGTCCGAGCAGGCGCTGCGGAATCTCGCGAGCCGGTGAGCCGGCGCCACCAGCGGCCGAGGGGACCGGGGAGGATCCGGTCGGCGCGCGTGGACTCGGCCGAACGGCTGTACATCGGCGTCACGACGGTAAAGACGCACGTGGCCGGGCTCATGACCAAGACCGGCTGCGCGAACCGCGTGCGCCTGGCGGTCTTCGCCGCCCGCAACGGCCTGACCTGACGGTACCCGCGCGGTGGGCTACAGGCCGTGGGTGCGGCGGAGGCGCCGGGTGCTGATGACGCCCACCGGTACGGGGGCCCAGAAGGTCATGGCCCGGAACAGCAGCACGCCTTCGGCCGCCTGACCGGTCGGGACGTGCGCGGCCGCCAGCGCGGTGATCAGCGCCGCCTCGGTCGACCCGACGCCGGCCGGGGTCGGGATCGCGGCGCCGGCCGTGGCGCCGATCAGGTAGACGGCGAGGAACACGCCGAAGTCCCGGCCGTCCGTCCCGGGGATGGCGAGCAGGCTGGCCACGAACGCGAGCGCGAGCGCGGCGTGTGCGCCGGTCGATGCGACGAGCGTCGCCAGCAGGCAGCGGGGCCGGTGGAGGAGGTGCCGCAGCGACCGGCCGACATCGGTGATCGCGGTGCGCGTCCAGGCCCGGCCGCGTGGCCAGCAGAGCACGATCAGAGCCGCCAGGAGCACCACGCCGCCGGCCGAGGCCACGACCGGCACGATCAGCCCCTCGTGCCGGGCGACGATCCGGTCGAGGCGGATGGTCGGTGCCGCCGGATCGCCCAGGCCGTTCCACACGGCGACGGCCACGGCGACGAGACCGAGCTTCGTCACGCCGCGTACCAGGCCGGCGGCGGCCATCGCCGCCGTCGCCTCGCACACCGGCAGGCCGCGCCGGGTGAGGTACCGGCAGGTGACGGCCGCGGAGCCGAGCCCGCTCGGGGCGAGCCGGTTCGCCGCCGCACCCGCGAACTGCACCGCCGTGACCTCCCACAGCCCGAGCCGCCGGCCGGACACGCCGTCGGCGGCGGCGCGTACGCCGAGCGCCGACGCGAGGTAGTGCAGCGTGGTCAGCGCGGCGATCGCCGGCACGAACGCCCATTGGATCCGGCTCGCGCTGGAGGACACCGCTCCCGCCCAGCCGCCCACGTCGACGTCGTCGACGACGTCGATGTCGGCCAGGCGGGCGCCGACGGCCACCCCGCAGAGCGCCGCGGCGAGGAATCCGGCGACCACCCAGTTGCGCGCCGGGAACCGGGCCACGACCGCCCCGTCGATCCGCTCCACGTCTACGAGGGGCTGCCGCTCGACGAAAGGCTCGGGCGCCCGTCGGCGAGTGAGGATGCGTCGGCTCATGGCCTCAACCTTCCCCGCCGGATGGAGCAGTGGTGAAACACGGGATGAGGGGCGGCTGACGTGATGGGTTCCTCCAGGTCCGCCGGCGGGCGGTGCCGTCACCGACCATGGGGTCGCCGTGGGCGTCTCACTACCCGAATAGTACAACGAGGACCCTGTGGGTGATCATGCGTCTCGTGAAGCCGGTGCTTATGGGGCTCACGGGCCGGAATCATCCCCGTGGGGCGTACGGCCGGACCCCGGGATGAGAAAGGTGAGCGCGGCGCTAACCATGCGTTGAACCGTTGCTGACCCGGGTGTTCCTACGCTGGCGGCCAGCGATTTCGCACATGAGGGGATCCGTGCACCCGCGGAAAAACATACACATGCTCGATGCTCAACTGGTCGGCGGTCACTGGTCGCACCTGGCGCTCGCCGGCTGGGTAACGTTCGGGCCGATACTGTTCGCCGCCCTGCTCGGAACCGGATGGTGGACGGCGCGTCACCGGCGCGCCGCGGCCATGGCCGCGGCGATCTGGGCGCCGGTCGGCGTCATCGCCGCCGTGCTGGTCAACCAGCCGCTCGAGCAGACACCGACCGTACGACTGCCGATCTACGGGGCGGCGCGCACCGCCGCCCTTCCCGAGCCGAGCGACCACATGGCGGTCGCGGTGGCGACCGCGGTCGGCCTGCTGCTCGTCAGCCGGTGGCTCGGGCTGCTGGCCGGAGGGGCCGCCGTGATCATGGCACTGACCTTCGCGATCGGGGGAGTCCCACTGGAGGATCTCGCCGGGGGCGGCGTCGTCGGAGCGACGGTCACACTGATCGGCTTCGTGCTGTTCGAGGGACCGGTGCGGCGTCTCGTCGCGCGGATCCGCCGGACGCGGTTGCGTCCCCTTATCGGACCAGGCGTCACAACAGGCGTCAGACCGGGCGTCAGAACAGGCGTCCGAACGGGAAAGGCGTCTTAATGGGCCTGACCGACGGCCCCTTCGTCGTACTGCTCGGCTTCATCGGGCTGGCCGCGTTCGTGGCATGCGTCATCCTGCTGCCCCGCGTCGCGGGCGGCGGCCCGCGCCAGGTGGCGTCGCGGGCGGGCCTCGTGGTGGGCACCCAGCTCCTCGTCGTCTTCGCGATTCTCGTGGCGGTGAACTCCTCGTTCGGCTTCTTCGGCTCGTGGGCCGACATGCTGGGCACGGACAAGAGCAAGGTGCGGGTCGTCGGCGGCCCGGACCCGAGCTCGTCGCCCGCCGCGGCGTCGCAGCCGTCCCTGCGGCCCTCGTCCGACCCGTTGTCGCGGAGTCTGCCCCCGAAGGAGGGACGCCTCGACGCGGTCGTCTTCCACGGCGCCCGCTCTGGCGTCACCGCCCCGGCGTACGTGTACCTGCCTCCGCAGTACTCCGAGCACGCCTACCGGAATCGGCGCCTGCCCGTCGTGCTGGTCCTGACGGCCGACGTGCGCGCCGCGATCACCCGCCTGCGCCTGCCGTCCGTCGCGGCCGGTCAGATCGCCGGCCGCACCGTGCAGCCGACGGCGTACGTCCTGATGCGCCCGGTCGGCGGCTGCGTCGACGCGCCCGGCGGACAGCAGGCCGACACATTCTTCGCCGAGGACGTGCCGATGGCGGTCGCGGCGTCCTACCGCGTCGCCCGCGACGGCCCCGGATGGGGGGTGATCGGTGACGCGGAAGGCGGCTACTGCGCGGCGAAGCTGGCCCTGGAGGCCGGCGACCGGTTCACGGCGGCGGCCAGCGCCGCCGCCTCGTACGGCGCCCCGCCCGGAGAGCTGTACGGGCACAGCGCGGCGATCCGGTCCGAGAACGACCTGCTCTGGAGACTGAGCCACCGCCCGCCGCCCCCGGCGCACCTCCTCGTCGTCACCGCGGGCGGCGCCACCGGACCGGCGCAGCAGCTCACCGCGCTGGCGAGACCGCCGGTACGCGCCGACTCCCTCACCGTCACCGGCGGTGGCGCGCTCCCGACCTGGCAGCGGGACCTTCCTGCCGTACTGCGATGGCTCAGCGGCCGGCTGAGCCCGGAGAATTGACGTCGATGGGCCTCACGGGCACTCCCTTCATCCTGCTCCTCTGCCTCCTCGCCCTGGCGGCGGTGGTCGGCGTCGTCTGGGTCGCCCCACGCGCGGCGCGCCGGGTCCCGGCGCGCGTCGGCCTGCTGCTCGTCTCCCAGGTCCTCCTCCTCGCCGCCCTGCTCACGGTGTCCAACGCGTACTTCGCCTTTTATGGCTCCTGGGGCGACCTGCTCGGCATGCCCGGCGGGTCAGGGGGAGGCGGCACCGGCGACCCCACCACCGGCCACCACGGCAAATCGGCCGGGGGAGCCCACGGGCCCGCCGCCCAGGACCCGCCGCTCGTCCCGACGCACGACGCGTTCATCGACGGCCACCGGCTGCCCGTCAAGGACGGCCGGCTGGAGGCGGTGACGATCCACGGCGGCCGATCGGGGATCTCCGCCTTGGCCTACGTCTACCTGCCGCCGCAGTACTTCCGGGACAAGACCCGGCACTTCCCGGTGACGCTCGCGCTCACCGGTTACCCCGGCAACGCCCAGAACCTCATCACCCGCCTGCAACTCCCGCAGACCGCCGCCCGCGAGATCGCCGCCCGCCGCCTCAAGCCCATGATCTTCGTCATGATGCGGCCGATGCTCACCCCGCCCCGCGACACCGAGTGCACCGACGTCCCGAAGGGCCCGCTCGCCGAGACGTTCTTCGCACGCGACCTGCCCGCCGCGATCCAGGGCGCGTACCGCACCGTCCCCGGCCCGACAGGCTGGAGCGCGATGGGAGACTCGACCGGCGGATACTGCGCGCTCAAGCTCGCCATGCGTCATTCCGACCGGTTCGCCGCGGCGATCTCCCTGTCGGGCTACTACAAGGCGCTGCGCGACATCACCACCGGCGACCTGTACGGCGGGAGCCCCGCCTACCGGAACGAGAACGACCTGGCCTGGCGCCTCCAGCACCGCGCCGCCCCGCCCATCGACATCCTGGTCACGACCAGCAAGGTGGGGGAGAAGGACTACGCCGCGACACGCCGCTTCGTCACGCTCGTCCACGCCCCGATGCAGGTCTCCTCGATCACCCTCCCCACGGGCGGCCACCACTTCAGCGTCTGGCGCCGCGAACTCACCCCCGCCTTGCGCTGGCTCAGCGGCCGCCTCGGCGTGTGACCCTCCCGCCGGGCGGTATCGCCGCGCGGGTTCCGGCGGGTCGGTGGTCTTGACGATCCGCTCTTGTACGGGGGCGTCATCCCGCTACCGTGCGGCCTATGTTGATCACTGATCAGACGATCGCCGGGCTCCGGGCCGCCGCTGCCGCCGGCGACCTCGACGCCGCGCGTGAGCTGGGCCGGCTGCTGTGCCTGCTGCCCGCCGACCCTGCCGAGCTGGACTTGCCGTATCTGGAGGGTGATCAGACCTGGCCGGAGGAGCGCTGGCTGCGTACGGTCGTGAACGCCCGCCCGCAGGACACGCTCGCCGCGACGTTGCTGGCCGGCTGGTTCAGCAGATCGGCCACGCGCTGGACGGCTGGCTCACCGAGGACAAGGACGTGCTCGCTGCAAAACGGGACGAGGCCGAGCGGCTGTACGCCCGCGTTTTGCGGGCCGACGCCGCCGATCCCACCGCCCGCGCCGGCCTGGCCAGGCTCGCCGAACTGTTCGACGAGAGCCCGTCGGAGCCCGCGCCGGCACCGCGCGAGGAGTACGGCTTCTACCTGGCCGAGGCTGGTTACCAGAGCGGCAGTTCCGGTGGCAGTGCTTATCTCGCGGTCGCTGATCCCGGCGAACTGCGGTGGGCGTTGGATGTCTGGCTGAAGCTGCACGAAGGCTTCTGGACCGAGGAAAGCGGGCTGGGAGGCGCGTGGTTCACCATCACCACCGTCGCCCGTGGCGTTCAGGTGGGCGAGATCGACCTGGAAGGGCACATCGTCGGCGGATCCATCGACTGGAACTCCCTCGCGATCCCGCCACTGCCCGCACCGCCGCTGCCCGCCGGGCACCCCGGCCGACTCGGCGACCTCCTCCACGACCACGGCTACCGCGTGGAAGCACTCTGACCGGCGCCACCGCGCCCGACGAGGGTCTCGTGGTCGGCCGGCCGTCTACCGCGCCATGGCCTGAAGGTCCCAGACGTTGATCCTGCCGTCCCGCCCCGCGCTCAGCGCGACGTGACGTCCGTCGAACACGGCGGTCCGGACCGTCTCGACGCCGCCCTTGTGACCGGACAGCGGATCGCCGACCTGCGTGCCGGTCCGCAGATCCCAGACTCGCACCGTCGCGTCGTCGCCCCCGGTGACCGCGAGGCAGCGGTCGTCGAACGTGGCGGTGTCCAGGGCGCGGATGGTCTCCTCGTGCCCTGCCAAGGGGTCGTGAATCGGATCGTCCTCGGGATCTCCGGTCAGGTCCCACACGTAGATGTCCTGCTCGACCGCCGCCGCCACGACCGGGCCGTCCGCGAGACGTGACAGGGAGAGCGCCGGTACGTCCCCCGCCTCGGTGGAGAACGTCGCCACGTTCTCGCCTCGCGTCAGATCCCACACCGCGACCATCCCGTCGGCCCCGCCCGCTGCCGCCATCGAGAGGCCGTCGCCATGCTTGGCCGTGAGGCCGGCGATGCCGTCGACGTCGTTCGGGAGTTCCGTGAGGGGTTCCTCGGCGGACGGACTCCACACGAGGATCTCCTCCGCGTACTGGGTGGCGGTCACGAACAGTGGCGGCCCCTCGCCCCGTACTTCGGTGATGGCCGCGATGTAGTCGTCATTGAAGTTCGCTCCCCGGATCAGCTCGCCGCGCTCGAGGTCCCAGAAGGCAACACCCTGCTCGTCGCCCCCCGCCGCGAGAACCACGTGCCCGCCGGACACGACCGCGGCCACCGAATCGATGTCGTTCTCGGCATCGGGATACTGCGCGGCCAGCGGGTCCCCGGCGCAGGCGAAGGCCAGGGGCCGGTCCTGCCAAACGTCGCGCAGGGGATCCCAGGTCCACACGCCTCCGTACCGAGAGTCGGCGCAGACGACGAGCGGCCCAGCCGCGGTCTCGACCAAAGTGAAGTCCGTGATCCGGGACCCCGAGGGTACTTCACTACTCAGCATTGCCGATCGCGTACGCATGGTGCGAACGTACCGTCCAAGATCCACATCTGTACGCGCTTCACCGTCCTCTTCGCCCTCATCGACCGAGTCCCGGACCACGAACGGTAGCCACCGAGGGATGGCGAGTCGCCGCGCTTCCCGAACGGGTCTACCCCAGACTGGTCTCCGGAGAAGGCATCGTCCGCGAATTCCTCCTGACCGGACTCACCGTCGAGAAATGGCGCGTGCTGGACGCCTTCGAAGACTCCCGTCTACGAGCTGACACGAATCGGCCTCGTCGGCGGCCGCCATGAATGGGGATACGCCTGCAACCTTAAGAAGCAACGGTTGAAGCCCACGAGGTTGGATCTAGGCTTGTAATTTCCGCTGGCGGTGCAGGAAAGTCAGGTGGTAGCTGAGCCCGCGGCATCGCCTGCGGATTTTCGGCGCTCAGGGATGAATCCGATGCAGAATAGGGCAACAGGAATGATTGCCACGAACGTCAGGAAGACTTCCGCCTTGCCGTTAGGCGAAATCGGATCGAATGCCCATATGCATGCGATGGCGGCCTGAACAAGCGAAGCGAACAGCATTCCGGAAATCTTAGAAATGCTGGCATTGCTGCGACGTGCGGTTCCAGCGCAACTGCATGATATGCGTCCGGTCTTCACCGCACTCAGAGAACGGTAGATTCCGAAAATAAAAAATATCACAGCAGTAAGCAGGCCGACCATAAAGGCGTCAATCCCCATTACGACGAGGGTGGTGATTGTCAATTCTAGGGTCGATAGACAGAGGACGGTGATATGTGCGAATTTCTCGGGAATAACGGCTTCAGAGATCAGTCCTATTGTGGCGGCCTTGCGGCGCCGCAATTTGGCGAGTCCGGTAGATGTGAAGGTCCCAACCAGGTAAGCGCCCGAGAGTGCAGAGATGGCGAGCATTAACGGTCGAACCCAGGAAGCGGTCCGTCGCCTGGTTCGCGGTGAATCCTCGAACCGAACACGATGTGTGTCGTATTGGGATCTAGGTGGCGAAGATGCTCTAGAGAAATCAGTATCCAGGGCGCTTCTGCGATTTCCGCTAGCTTCTTATCCGAGGTAAGTTGAGCAAGGCGCCGAAGATCTTCCCTTGTCTTGCTAGGAAGGTCATGGCGAACTTCATATCGGCCCTCATGTCTATCGAGGACATCTTTGAGGAGGTGTCCTTGCGCTTGCGCAAAAGGATGGTCAGGAGTTAGCACCTCGGCAAACGTGGTGAACTTCACCTCATTGCCCCTTCTTTGGAGTCGTTCACTTGCAGCGGCCGAGACTTACGGTTTCCTCATAGCAGTACTGGCCATTGTATCGACTATAGTAGTAATAGATCCCATAGCAGTTCTCGTGATTCCCGACAGGGCATCCAGTGTACGGTCCACAGTAGTTCCCTTGATAGGACGAGTAGACGGCGGAACACGGATCACCGCAGCCACAAGAAGGGTCGGCAGACGCTCTAGAGGCAAGTGTCTGTACTGCCGGGACCGCCACGGCCAGACTTGCTATGGCACTCTTAATAAAGCGGCGTCTTGGTGTTTCCATGACGCAAATACCTCCTGTGAAATTTAACTCGGCGTGCGATCCAGTGCTGTTGTCTGGCGGCATTTATGCAACATGTTGGCCATTCGACTGATTGCTATCAAAGTAACAGATATGGTCCGTCTCGACCGATCTCTGACCAGATATAGACAAGTCGAGTAATGGCGGCGGGAGCGATGTTAAGCGGGAGACCATGTCTGAGCTGGACGAATACGGTTGGCGAAGCAACTCGCCGAGTACGGTTGGGCCGGTTGAGCTCGCCGGCGCTACGTAAAGATCATGGCGGTCAACGCCCTACGGGACTGCGAACCCGGACGTTCCTTGTTGATGCAGTCGCTGGCCGAAGATGTACGCCAGACCACGTCGGGTTCACCGACGAATGCATGTTCCAGGAACCTAATACGCCCGAGTAGGTCTCGCGAAGCGGCTCCCTACGCTTTGCCTATCCGGTGGGCCCGTCGAAGGGGAGTGCCGGCGCAGGCCAGGACGGGTCGCGTTTCCAGGATGACCAGTCGTCGGCGAAGGGGCCTTGGCGGGATTCGATCAGGGAGACGACCTGCCGACGTGCGGTCTCGACGCACTGGTGGAGTGTGTCGTCGATCAGCCCGAGGCGGCGGGCATGGGCGTATTCGTCCTCGTCCTTCCAGCGGTAGGACGACAGGTCCGCCGTCACGACCAGGTCCATCAGCAGGTCGAAGGTGTCGATGCCGACGGAAATCCGCTGGAAGGGGCGGACGAAGTCGACGTACCAGCCGCCGCAGCGGCCCTCGGCGTCGAAGAACCGGCTGACGCTGAAGTACCGACCGGCTTCGTACCGCCTGAGCAAAGTGGTGTCCCGCCAGACCCACCGGTCCAGTTCCCAGCGGCCGGAGGCCAGGTTGGGGATGGCCTGCTTGCGCACGGCATCGTCGCCGGTGCGCAGCCACTTGATCCAGGTGGTCGGTGCGACCATCTCGACACCGGGCCAGCAGGCGAGCATCAGCACGGTGCCGGTGTCCTGGATCACTCGAAAGGGGGCCGCCGACCACACTTTGCCCCGCAGCACGTCCCGGCAGACCACCGTGGACCCTTGGGGGAACGTCGGCGCCCCGGTCCCGTCGACCGTCACGCTCTTGATGTTCCCACGGCAATACCGCCGGATGTCAGAGACGGATGCCGCGGGGTCAGCGGGGGCAGGAGGAGCCGCGCGGCAGGCGGTACGGGGCAGCGATGCGGTACTTGCCGGGTTCGGGGGCGTACAGGCGGATCCAGTCGCCCGCCTTGGCCAGGCAGCCCGGGCGGCCGTCGAGGACCTTCAGCCAGGGTGACCACGGGACGCGGATGAGTACCGATCCGGCGGTCGTGACGGTGACGTCGAGTTCGTTGTCGAGGGCTTGGTCCACGGTCGCCGGCGGGTCGGCGAGGGGGACGGCGTCGGTTACCCGATACAAGCGCCAGTGTCGGTTCTGCCACACCGGCTTCAGCCAGGGCTGGCCCGCGCCGACGATGCGGGCCTCTTCCTCGGCCTGCCAGTCGGGTTGGGCCGACGGCAGGACGACGTAGCCGACGGCCCATCGGCGTAGCCACGCGTGGTAGGTGTCCGGGGTGAGTGTGCCGTCGTAGAACACGGCGTTGCGCTGCACGTCGGCCTGGCGGTTCCAGCCGCGTGCCAGGTTCACCTCCGAGGCCAGTTCCGAGGCCTCCAGGTGGGTGCGTTCGGGCACGACCTCGACCCGTCCGCGGTCGGCGCGGACCCGGCGCAGTTCGTTCACCAGGCTCGTCGTGTGCCCGACGTTCGCGGCCGTGTTGACGAGGTCGAAGACCGGCCGGACGATCTGCGAGATGACGGTGGCCGCGAACGCGACGTAGAGGATCACCATGCGCCGCCGCATCGCGGCGGCCAGCAGGACCGGGCCCGCGAACAGCAGGGCCATGCGGTCGACGTTGCTGCCCACCTGCGACGGGATGATGAAGGTGAGAACGGTCCCGATCGCGTACACCACCGCGCCCATGCGTACGATCCGCCATTCGCGGGGCGCGTACTTCGCGAGAGCCAGGGAGGCGATGAGCGGTGCGACGACGAGGTACCAGGCGAACGGCTGGACGCCGCTGAAGGGGAAGAACAGCGCGGATCCCGCGACGACCACGGGCGGGCCGGCGGCGACGGCGTACGCCGCCTGGCGGCGTCGCGAGAGGAACAGCGCGGCGGCGACGACTTCCAGGAACAGCCCGGCGACGGGGCTGGCGAGGGTGGCCAGGAGCCCGAGGGTGATGACGGCGGCGGCGCGGAGCGGCCGGGGGCCCCGGGGGACGAACACCACGGTCACGGCGGCCAGCCCGAACAGCAGGCCCACCGCGAAGGTGACGCGGCCGGAGACGGCGTTGCAGGACAGCGAGAACGCGGCCCACAGCGCCGGGGCCAGGGGGCGAGAGATCCCCGAGCGGACGAGCAGCAGGGCGACCAGGGCGGCCGACAGGGTGCCGGCGATCACTGCGGCCGTGCGCACTCCGATGAGCGCCATGAGGTACGGCGCGAGGACGCTGTAGGACGCCGGGTGCATGCCGCCGTACCACGCGAAGTCGTACGCGGAGCCCGGATGGCGGAACGCGAACCTGGTCCAAGCGTACTGTGCGGCGAGGTCTCCGCCGTCCGTCGCGGCGTAGAAGGCCCACAGAAGGTGGAGAATGGCGGCGGCCGCGGTCGCGAGCGCGATCGGATGGGACAGCCATCGCCGGTGGGCGGGCCGTCGGGTGCGTGGAGCGTCGGCGGTAGGTGCCGGCTGTAGCGTGGTGGTCATCGCCCGGCGGCACTCCCCGGATGTGCCTGGTGAGGCTCGTGAGGCTCGGGGGACATTCGGTCAATGATCGGGGATGCGGGGGCGAGGGGCAAATCCGGCGCGCCGAGAGGTGCGAACCTCTCGCATCCGACATAACGGTCGCAGGCGATACTTACCGAATTTCCGAAACATTGCAGCGTCTGGGAACCAAGCCCTAGTGTTTACCGTCGGACCAGCGGATGTGCGCCTCCGACGCGCCACCCAGCGGGCCTTCGGGGCAGTGACGGGAAGGTTGTTTCGTGACGCAGCTTGTCGTGGAGGGCAACGGTACGTCGGTGGCTCTCGATCCACGACGTACCTACCGCGTGGGCCGGGATCCTGGGTCGGAGATCGTCGTCGCCGTCGACGGCGTCTCCCGTTCGCACGCGACCCTGCGATTCGACGCCGGTCAGTGGGTGCTGGAGGACAACGGCAGCGCGAACGGCTCGTACGAGGGCGGTCGCCGGATCCAGCGGGTCGCGGTCGGACCCGGCAGCGAGATCCGGCTCGGCCACCCCGAGCAGGGCGTTCCGCTGACCTTCCGGGCGGGCCAAGCGGCGCCGCCCGGTCCCGGACAGACGCCTGCGGCGGGTACGGGGCGGCCGCAGTCGCCGGCCGACCCGCCCGGTTCCCAGTCGCCGTACCAGCAGGACGCCCCCTGGGGCGCTCAGCCTGCCGGGCCGTCGCAGCCGGGCATCCCCGGTCAGTACCCTCCGTCGACGCCTCAGCGGCCCGCTGCGGCAAGCGGTACCGGGCCGCACGGCTACCCGCCCGCTCCTGAGGTCCCCCAGCAGCCCACGCCCGGTGGCACCGCGCCGTACGGCTACCCGCCGGCGCCGGAGCAGCCCGCGCCCGGTGGCACCGCGCCGCACGGTTATCCGCCCGCGCCGGACGTGTCCCAGCGACCGGCCGCGGCGGGCGGCACGGCCCCGCACGGGTATCCGCCCGCGCCGGAGCCGCCGACCGGTGGCACCGCGCCGCAGGGCTACCCGCCGGCGCCGGCGGCGTACCCCGGTCAGGCCCCGCCGACCGCGGCTCCCGGGGCGCCCGTGCCGCCCCAGCAGCAGCCTTCCCCGTACGGGACCGCGCCGCAGCAGGCGCCCGGGTACGGCGGCGTCCCGACCCAGGTTCCGCCGGGCTCCGGCAGCGGCCCGTATCAGGCTCCACCCGGCTCCGGCAGCGGCCCGTACCAGGCTCCGCCCGGCCCCGGAGGCGTCCCCGCCTGGCAGAGCGCCCCGACGCATCACCCGGGGCAGGGCCCGGCACAGGGCCCGCGCCCGCGGTCGCCGATCGTGCAGACGATGAGCGGTCAGTACCGCGAGCCCGCGCACATCCGGAACCTCGGCGGTTCCAAGGTGGTGCGCATCGGCCGCGGCCCCGAGAACGACATGGTCGTCGCCGACCTCCGCGTCTCGCGCCAGCACGCCGAACTGCGCTCCGCCGGCGGCACGTACGAGATCGTCGACCTGGGCAGCCGAAGCGGCACCTACGTCAACGGCCGGCGGGTCGAGCGCGCGCCGATCGGCCCGCAGGACATCATCGGCATCGGGCCGTCGACGTTCCACCTGGTGGACGACGTCCTCATGGAGTACGTCGACGCCGGAGCGGTCCGGCTCAGCGCCCACGACCTCACCGTCACCGTCGACAAGGGCAAGGTGCTGCTCGACCACGTGACCTTCCCGCTGGGGGAGAAGTGCCTGGTCGCGGTCATCGGCCCCAGTGGCTCGGGCAAGTCGACGCTGCTGCGCGCGCTCACCGGCCTGCGCCCCGCCGACCAGGGCGTGGTGTCGTACGACGGGCGTGACTTGTACCGCGACTACGCCGAGCTGCGCTCCCGCATCGGGCTCGTGCCGCAGGACGACATCCTGCACACGCAGCTCACCGTACGCCGGGCGCTCCTCTACGCCGCCGAGCTGCGGTTCCCGGACGACACCCGGCAGCACGAGCGCAAGGCGCGCGTCGACGAGGTGCTCAAGGAGCTGGGCCTGGACCACCGCCGGGACAACAAGGTCTCGTCGCTGTCCGGTGGTCAGCGCAAGCGCGTCAGCGTCGCCCTCGAGCTGCTCACCAAGCCGTCGCTGCTGTTTCTCGACGAGCCCACCTCCGGCCTCGACCCGGGTCTGGACAAGTCGGTCATGCAGATGCTGCGCGGCCTGGCCGACGACGGCCGTACGGTCGCCGTCGTCACGCACAGCGTCGCGAACCTCGACATCTGCGACCGGCTGCTCGTCATGGCGCCGGGCGGACGGATCGCGTACTTCGGCCCGCCGAAGGAGGCGCTGCCGTTCCTCGGGTTCGACGACTGGGCGGACGTGTTCCAGGCGTTCGACGACCCGTCCATCGACTGGGGCGGCCGCTACCTGCAGTCTCAGGAGCACCAGCGGTACGTCCAGTCGGAGCTGGTCCAGCCGGTCGCGCAGACCGGCCCGGTCGGCGGCAACTTCGAGCAGCCGCCGAAGGCGCAGAGCTGGCCGGAGCAGCTGAGCACGCTGATCCGCCGCTACTGCCGCAGCATCGCCGCCGACCCGATGTTCCTCGGCATCACGGTGCTGCTACCGATCATCATGGGCCTGCT
This sequence comes from Actinoallomurus acanthiterrae, assembly GCF_054775715.1. NCBI lineage: Bacteria > Bacillati > Actinomycetota > Actinomycetes > Streptosporangiales > Thermomonosporaceae > Actinoallomurus > Actinoallomurus acanthiterrae. The sequence goes on from NZ_BAAHCO010000001.1 coordinate 4,041,222, forward strand.
GGCCCGTGCGGTGCCCACCGGCAACCTGCTGGCGCCTCCCGGCAACGACAGCCAGGCCGCGAACCTCCTGCTCATCCTGTGCATCGGCGGATGCCTCACCGGCGCCGCCAACGCGGTGCGCGAACTCGTCAAGGAACGAGCCATCTACCAGCGAGAACGCGCGGTCGGACTGTCCAGATCCGCGTATCTCGCCTCGAAACTGCTCGTGCTCGGCCTGGTCACCATCGCGCAGGGCGTCGTGCTGACCCTGGTGGCCATGCTCGGCGTCAAGACGCACGACAAGGGCGTGATCACGACTCCGTTGGTCGAGCTGGTGCTCGCGATCGCCCTGCTGTCCTTCACCGCGATGACCATGGGCCTGCTGATCTCCGCGCTGGTCAAGACCAGCGAGATGACGATGCCGCTCCTGGTGATGACCACGCTGGTCCAGGTCGTGTTCTGCGGCGCCCTCGTGCACCTCGACGGCAAGCCGGGGCTGGAGCAGGTCTCCTGGCTGGTCCCGGCCCGGTGGGCGCTCGCCGCGATGGCCGGCACGCTCAACGCCGGTGTGCTGATCCCCAGCCGGGGCGACGCGCCGGACCCACTGTGGAAACAGGACACCGGCACGTGGGCGTTCGACATGGGGATCATGGTCGTCCAGGTGGTCGTCCTGACGTTCCTGGTCACGCGGATGCTCCGCCGCCAGGAGCCCGAGGTCATGCGCAAGTAGCGCGCCGCGCGCGAGAGGGGGAACACCGGGCGGTGTTCCCCCTCGGTATCGTTGATCACCACGCCCGACGGCGCTCGAACCTGGAGGTGCCATGGCGTCCGAATCGAGAGAGCCCTGGTCGTCGTCGTCCGCCGACGACGCGCAGGTCCAGCGGCCCCTGACGCTCGACACGTCCGTGCCGCACACGGCGCGCATGTACGACTATCTGCTGGGCGGCAAGGACAACTTCGCCGTCGATCGCGCGGCCGTGGAGAAAGTGCTCGCCGCGATGCCGGACATCGCGCAGAGCATCCGGCTCAGCCGACTGTTCCTGCGCCGCGCGGTCCGCTACGCGGTGCGGCGCGGCATCACCCAGTTCCTCGACGTCGGCACCGGGATCCCGACCGCCGGCAACGTGCACGAGGTCGCCCAGGAGATTCTGCCCGAGGCCCGTGTCGCGTACGTCGACCACGACCCGATCGTGCTGACCCATGCCCGGGCGCTGCTGTCCGACGAGGAGCAGGGACGGGTCACGATCGTCATGGGCGACATGCGCGAGCCGGAGACGATCCTCGCGAATCCCGAGGTGCGGGAGATCATCGACTTCGACCGGCCTGTCGGCCTGATGCTGGTGGCCGTCCTGCACTTCATCCGCGACGACGAGGACCCGTACGGCCTGGTGAAGCGGCTGTGTGACGAGCTGGCGCCCGGCAGCATGCTCATGCTGACGCACGCGACGATGGATCCGGATCCGGAGACCGGCGAGAAGGCCTCCGCAGGCTGGGCCAACGCCTCGTCCACGATGAACATGCGGACCTTCGACGAGATCGCGCGTTTCTTCGACGGGTTCGAGTTCGTCGAGCCGGGCCTGACCGGGCGGTGGAATCCCGACGACGAGCCCATGGAGATCCTGGAGCAGAGCATCAAGAACATCTGGGGATACGGTGCCGTCGCCGTCAAACCGCCCGCCGGACCGGGCGAGGGCGCCGGTCGCTGACCTGGCCCGGAGCCGCCTGCGGTGCGCCGCCGGATCAGAGAGCCCTCCCTGGTGTGCGAGCCGTCCGCGGAGCCGTACCATCATGGGGCCGAAAGGGGATGTGGAATGCCGGAGACGTGGGCGGTTGTCGGTCTGGACAACGGCGGGACCAGCAACAACGCGACAGTGCTGGACGCCGCTGGGAAGTTCCTCGTCGATCGGCTCGTGGAAACACCCAGCCGGGTGCTCGAAGGGCCGGAGGTGGCCGTCGAGGCCCTCGCCGCGGCCCTCACCGGAGTCCTCGAGGTGACGGGCGTCGATCGGGCGCAGGTGCGCGCGGTCGGCCTGGACACCCCCGGACCGGCGAGCGCGACCGGCGTGATCTCCAGCAAGGGCGCCACCAACTTCCCGCAGCCGGAGTGGTGGGGCTTCGACATCCGCACCGCCCTCGAGGAGCGCCTCGGCCTGCCCGTCGTCTACAACAACGACGGCAACGCGGCGGCGCTGTACGCCCACCACGCCCACTTCGGCGCCGACGCCTTCGGGCACTCGTCCATCTCGGCGATCGTGGGCACCGGCCTGGGCGGCGGTGTGATCGAGTCGGGGAAGGTCGTCAAGGGCGCCGCCGGGATGGCCGGCGAGCTCGGGCACGTGAACATCCCGATGGAGGGGCTCCTGCAGGACGCCCAGCCGGTGCCCGCCTGCAACTGCGGCTTCTCCGCCGACGCCGAGAGCGTCGCCTCGCTCACCGGGATCACCAACAACCTGCTGCCGTACTGGCTGAGCCGGTTCCCGGACCACCCGCTGAGCGCCGAGCCGCTCGGCAAGGCGGCGAAGCTCGTGCGCGGGTACGGCGAGAAGGACGACCCCCTCGCCCTCAGGATCTTCGAGCAGCAGGCCATCGCGCTCGGCCGGCTGTTCACGATCGCGGCCAACTTCACCGACCCGAGCGCGTACTTCGTCGGTGGGGGCGTGGTCGAGACCGGGCCGAGGTTCCGCGGGTGGTTCCTGGACAAGGTCCGCGAGCACACGGTGCTGCGGGAGGAACAGGAGCGCGTCGCGGAGTTCGCGCTCGTCCCCGACCTCGACATGGCCGGCGCCCGCGGTGCCGCCATCGCCGCCCGCGACACCCTGCAGGACTAGGACACGCCCTAGGTCACACAGCACGCGGCCGCCCACCGCGACGAAGCGGTGGGCGGCCGGGAAGACCGGTCAGGCGGCGTCCGCGGACGCGCGCCTGCCGAAGAACAGGCCGTCGGCACTGACGCGGCCCGCCCCGACGACCGCGAGGGCCAGGGTGACGGCCGCGAGGGTGAGGACGAGCTCGTAGCCGCCCTTGTCGACGAACAGGCCCTTGTCGACGTGCACGGTCAGGAACGCGCCGACCATGTCGAGGAAGAGCAGCACTCCGGCGATGGGCGTGAGCAGCCCGAGGATCAGCAGGATCCCGGCGCCGAGCTCGACGAACGTGGCGTAGTACGCGGAGAGGGTCGGGGCGGGGACGCCCATCGCCTTGAACGCGTGGCCGGTCGCGGTCAGGCCGTTGGTGTGGAACTTCTGCCAGCCGTGGGCGACGAAGACGACGCCGATCGCGACACGGGCGACGAGCAGGGCCACATCGACCACGGGCGGCGGGATACGGCGGGTCATGAGCGAGGTCCTCCTGAATGCCGGTTTCTTGAGCGTTCAAGAACTTAGCAGCTACTTGAATGCTCAACAACTCGGCTAGAATCGTGCCGGTGAGCGAGACACGATGGCTGAGCCCCGACGAGCAGAGCGCCTGGCGGGCCTACCTGAACGCGCACCGGCTGCTGCTCGACGCGGTCGACGCGCAGCTCCGTCGTGACTCCGGCATGCCGCACGCCTACTACGAGATCCTGGTCCGACTCTCGGACACCCCCGACCGGGCGTTGCGCATGTCCGTGCTCGCCGACGGTCTCCGCGTCTCCGCGAGCCGGCTGTCGCACGCGATCGCGCGGCTGGAGGAGCGCGGCTGGGTGCGCCGGGAGGACTGCCCGACCGACAAGCGCGGTCAGCTCGCCGTCCTCACCGACGAGGGCTTCGCCGCCCTGGCCGCCGCCGCGCCGGGACACGTCGAGGCCGTACGGGGCGCGCTGTTCGACGCGCTCGACCCCGAGCAGGTCCGATGGCTCGGCGCCATCAGCCAGACCCTCGCCGACCACCTCGCCTCACCTGAACACCGGACCGGCTGACCCGGCTCTCGGGATCGGCTGACCCGGCTCTCGGGATCGGCTGACCCGGCCCTCGGTGCGAGACGCGGCGCGGGCTGGACCCGATCAGCGCCCGGCACGACGACGCGAGGTCCCCACGGGAAGGTCACGCGCTCATTCCGGTCGACCGGAGTGATCAGGACCGCTATGTTCCGCGCCGGCCCGGATCGAGGTGCGGAAGCCGCCCGGCGTGGTGGCGTATTCGCGGCGGAAGGCTTTCGCGAAGGCGAACGCGGAGCCGTACCCGACGTCCTTGGCGATCTGCGCGAGGGTCTGGTCGGTGTCGCGCAGCAGCCGGGCGGCGACGGTCATCCGCCAGCGGGTGAGGTACGTCAGCGGCGCCTCCCCGGCGAGCGCGGTGAACCGGCGCGCGAACGCGGCACGGGACAGGCCGGCCACGGTGCCGAGCCGTTCGACGGTCCACGGGTACGCGGGTTCGGCGTGCATGGCGGCGAGTGCCTGGGCGGTCACCGGGTCGGCGAGCGCCGCGGACCAGCCGGAGGCGCCGTCGGACTCACGCAGCCAGGCGCGGAGCATGTACACGAGGAGAGCGTCCACCAGCGATGGGACCACCGCCGCCGCGCCGGACGGCCCTGTCCGCAGTTCCTCGCTGAGCAACGCGACCATCGCCTGCAGGCCGGCGTGACGGCCCGGCAGCGCGGGCAGATGCAGAACCTCGGGCAGATCGCGCAGCAACGGATGCGGCTGCCTGCGCTCCAGCCGATACGCGCCGCACACGATCGTCGAGCGCGGGCCGTGGCCGGGCACCGTCATTCGGCCGTACGGCGCGGAGGCGAACTCCCGTTGCGGCGAGAAGCCGGTGAGCGGCGCCCCGGGCGCGGATTCCAGCGTGTGCGGCAGGCCGCGGCACAGCAGCACGACGTCCCCGGGGCCGAGGTCGACGGGCTCGAATCCCGTGCCTTCGCCGGGCCCCTGCCGGTCCGGCAGCGGGGTCAGCCGGCACGTGCCCTGGAGAACGACGTGGAAGGCGGCGCCGGTGACATGGTCGAAGCGCAGTCCCCAGGGTGCGTCCGCCTGAGTGTGCGCGGCGACTGGCCGCCCGACGCGGATGGCGGTCAGGATGTCCGCGAGTACGTCCACGGTGTGACGGTAACGCGCGAGCCGATGAGACGTACGGACAATGAACAGAGACTTTGAGCCATTATGCGTCTCGACTGCCGTACCTATCGTGGCGTCTGAACGATTGATCGACATCGGAGGAGGAAGACGCGATGAACGTATGGGTCGAAGGCGCCACGGGTAAGGCCGGACGGCGCGTGGTCGAGGCACTGACGGCCGCCGGAGTGCCGGTACGCGCGGCCGGCCGTCATCCCGGCGAGCCGTCGCCCGGAGTGACGCCGGTGCTGTTCGACTGGTACGACGAGACCACCTGGGAGCCGGCGCTGGGAGACGCCGACACTCTGTTCCTCAAGGGCCTGGACAGCAACCCCGAGGCCGATCGGCTCTTCGCCCGGCTGATCGCATCGGCTCCGCGGGCGCGCCGCGTGGTGTTCATGTCCAAAGCCGCCGTCGGACGCACCCTGGCCGACACATCGCGGCGCGCCGCGGAGCTGGCGGTGCAGCGCTCCGGAAGGGCATGGACCATCCTGCGGCCGAACTGGCTGCTGCAGAACTTCGACGAGGACGAGCGGGTGTTCGCCCGGGCGCTCCGCGAGGACGGCGAGCTGTACGCCTCCAGCGGTGACGGCCTGGTCGGTTTCGTCGACGCCCGGGACGTCGCCGCCGCGGCCGTCGCGGTGCTGGCGGAGGACGGCCACGACGGGCGGTGCTACACCATCACCGGCCCGGAGGCGATCACGTTCGGCCGCGTCGCCGAGGTGCTGGCCATGGCCTCCGGCCGCCCGATCCGTCACGTCGAGGCCACGGTGCCGCAACACCGTGCCTACTTCGCCAGGTCGGGCGGTCCCGATGCCTGGATCGATCACATGCTGCACCTGTTCGAGGAGGTCAGGACCGGCGTGTACGCGACCGTCACCGACGACCTTCACCGGCTCACCAGGAACCCGCCTCGCAGCCTGGAAACGTACGCCAAGGAGGTATGGCCCCGGTGACCTGTTCGGGGCCTGTCAGCGGACCGTCACGGGTTCTTGAGGCGCAGCGCGAGGGCGGGGCACATGTCGATCGCCTGGTGGGCCTGCCGGAGCAGCCGGTGCGGTACCGTCTTGCTCTCGACGACCGGGAAGCCGAATTCGTCCAGGCTCACCAGGTCGGGGACCAGGTGCCCGCACAGGCCGTGCCCGGCGCACCGGGCCCAGTCCACCGTCAGCCGCAGCCCGGTGTCCTCGGACTCTTCCGAGGCCGCCTCTTCGCCGTCGATCGGCAGCAGCCCGCGTACCGGCCGGCCGCAGGACCCGTCGGCCAGGTGGACCGCGACGTCCTCCGCGAACACCTCGAGGGCCGAGGCGATGAAGCGTGACGTGCCGTCCGGGTGATGGCAGGCCCCGCGCCCCTTCACGACCTGCATGCCCTGCCGTACGGCCGACAGGGCGTCGGACCGGGAGTCGCCCTCGGCGAGCGCGCGCAGGGACCGGGCGAGGGCGGGCAGCCCGAGGCGGCAGGGGCCGCACTGCCCGGCGGTCTCCAGGCCCATGTAGGCGGCGACCCGGGCGACCTCGCCGAGCGGGCAGACGTCCGGGGCGAGCGGCAGGATGATGCCCGCGCCCAGGCTCGCGCCGGCCTTGGCGATGTCCTCCCGCGACACCAGCGCCCGGTTGGCGGCGGCGGGCGGGAGCCACGCGCCGTGGTAGCCGCCCATCAGGACGCCCTGGCCGACGTCCGCCCGGCACAGGTCGAGCACCTGGAACAGCGGGGTGCCGGCGGGGGCCTCGACGACGACCGGCCGCCCGCTGGATCCCCAGACGGAGAGGAGGACGGTCCCGGGCTCCTCGGCGGTCCCGATGGCCGCGTACAGGTCCGGCCCGAGCTGGGAGAGCAGCGCGAGCTGGGCGAACGTCTCGGCGTTGGACAGCAGGGTGGGCAGCCCGTCCACGCCGCGCTCCGCCGCGCGTACCTTGCGGCCCGGCGGGAGCGCGGGATTGCCGTTGACGCCGTTGACGAGCGCGCCGCCCTCACCGGTGACGAAGCGTTCCGGCAGCCGGACGACGCGGATGAACCCGCCGAGGTTGCTCTCCACGACCGCGCTGCGGATGGACCGGCCGGCCCGGCCGCCGTCCGTCACGCCGATGACCACCTCGCGGGCGCCGAGCGCGAGGGCGGCGAGCATCGCGCCGTCCAGGATGAGGTGCGGGGTGCGGGCCATCAGCAGCTTGTCCTTGGCGCTGGCGGGCTCGCCCTCGGTGGCGTTGACGAGGACCACCGTCTGGGCGTCCTGACGGCGGGCGGCCGAGATCACCGCCTTGACCTTGCGGGCGAAGGGGAAGGCGGCGCCGCCTCGGCCGCGCAGGTCGACCTTCTCCGCCAGCGCGATCAGCTCGCGCACGCTCCGCCGCCGGAACTCCCCGTGGATCTCCCGGTGCGCTGTCTGGTCGATCCGCTGGTGACGGTGGAGTCCGCGGCCGAGGCGCGGCGGCCCCACGTACCGGTAGTCCATCATTTGCGGTCGCCCAGCCACGGCGCGGTCTCCGCGCGCAGCGCCGCCCAGAACTGCTCGTCGGGCAGGTCGCCGCTGTCCGCGGAGCTCTTGGCGTTCGCGTCGACCCGGTCGCGGGGATCGGCGCCGCCGTGGCGCGCTCCGGCGCCGCCGCCCGTCACCCGGCCGTCGCCCCGGACCTTGCGGGCGCGGAGCATGCGCCGGTCCCGGGCCAGGCGCGGCAGCCGGCCCGTCGCGGCGATCAGTACCAGGACGGCGCAGATGATGTAGCTCCACGTGACCCAGGCCTTCGGCGGACGGCCCGCCATCAGACCGTGGATGATCGCCAAGGGCCACATCACGTACGCGAGCGCGTGCACCGTACGCCACATCCACGGCCGCGCGTTGCCGACGAAACGGCCGCGCAGCACCCCGGTGCCGAGGATGACGACCAGCAGGTCGCCCGCGATGGTGCCCAGTCCGACCAGGACGGCTCGTCGCCCGTGGCCGGTGAAGGGCAGGAACGCGTCCAGCACGCCGGCGTGCGCCTCCATGACCTTCAGGACGATGTGCGTGGCGAGGAAACCGACGGCCATCACCGCGGTCGCGCGGTGGGCGCCCTGGGCGAGGATGCGCAGGCCGATCGGCAGGGTCCGCTGCGCGGCGGCCACGCCGGCGACGACCGCGGCGGTCGCGGCCAGAAGCGCGAACACGCCGACGTAGAACTCCAGGAACGCCCGGAGCCGCACGACCAGGGCGGCGCCCTGCGACGTCCGGCCGACCACCAGCACGAAGGCGAGGAGCAGCAGCGTGACCAGCGTCGTCCGGGCGCGGCCGGGTCTTCGGGGGGGACGGTCCCGCACCCCGCGGCGCCGCGCCCCGGTCTCCCGGGGGCCGTGCCGCGGGCCGGCGACCCGCTCAGAGGCTGTCATTGGGGCTCCCGCCGGGCAGGGGGACGTTCGGGACCCGCACGCTCGGCGAACCGGACTTCGGCGTGCCGGAGGGGGAGGGGCTTCCGGACGGTACGGGCGGTGAGGTCGGCATCACGCCGAAGTTGAGCAGCGGGTTGCCCGAGTCGACGCGGACACCGGCGCGCTCGGCGAAGGTCGCCGCCGCCGTCTCGCGCAGGGTCCAGCCGCCGATCTGGAGCCGGTCCAGGCGCATCGGGCCGTCCGCGTCGCTGAGCGCGAAGCGGACCATCCGCTGCGGCGCCTCCCCGCCTCCGCACGGCTGCTCGGTGCCGGTACGGCCGAGGTAGTCGCCGCGCTTCACGAGGCTGCCGTCGCTTACCCGCGTGACGTCGCTGAGCTGGTAGTACTCGCTCGCCAGCCCGTTCGGGTGGATCAGGAGCACGAGTCCGTGCCCGGGCGCGGAGGAGCACAGCCGGTAGATCCGGCCGTCGCCGGCGGCGACGACGCGCCCGTCCCCGCCGTCGAAGCCCGACACGCCCTGGTCCGAGGCGAGGAGGGACCAGGACTGTCCGATGCTCCACGGCAGCATGAGGCCCGTGTCGAGCGGGGTGTCGGCCGCCGCGCTGAACTTCGCCAGCACCGGCCGCTCGGCGTCCGACACGACGGAGGCCGGCGCCTTGTTCAGCAGGGCGGCGAACTCCGGGGTCCCGGCGAGGGCGACCTCCCAGCCGGTCCCCGTCATCTGCGCGAGAAAGACGGATGACTCCGGCATCACCGTCATGTCCGACGGCGGGGGGATCGTCTCGGTGCCGAACGCCCAGTCGTCACGGCGGTCCATCCTGCTCAGCCGCACGATGGGGGTGTTCAGGGTGCTGACGCCGTAGTTACGCCGGGCCGCGGGGCTGCGTTCGGCGAGTACCACCTTCTCCACCTTCCGGCTCAGCTGAGTGGCCGGGCTGACCGGGGTCCGGGACGGTGAGGGATGGGCGGAGACCGTACGGTGCGTGCGCGTGGGCGTCGCGTGGACGCGGCGCCGTTCGGCGACCGGGTGCCGGGCGGACGGCGGCATGACGACCTGCTCGACGATCGCGGCGAGCATCAGCCCCACCGCGATGACGACCACGCTGCCCAGGGCGGAGATCCGGTCGCCCAGTGACGCCACCGGCCTCCGGCGCCGTGGGGGGCCGAGCCGTCCGTGCCTTCGGTGAGTCCTCGGCATCGACCTGCCTCTCCAGAGGACGATCGTTAGGTGATCGAAACCGGATTGCGAGAGGAGTGTAGGGCTTTATGGCCTTTTCGAGCGCTGAAAACGTGAAAAAACGTCACAGGGAAGGTCGGCTTTGCGGAGCGGAATGAGATCGTCACGGCGCGCGCCCGATTCAGCCTCGTTTCCGGCATCGGGCCATTTCAGCGAAGCGGCCCGCGAACCGCCCGATGCGGCCATTCGAGCCGATGGGCGGCTGTGAACTCGTAAGGACGCACCGGACGGTGCCTATTGTCCGGATCCGGCCAGCTTTCCGGACAGTAGGAAATGCGTTGCGGACAGTGCTCAGCCTCGTGCGGGGACGGTCAGCCCGGCGAGGTTCCAACCGGTGAGCCCGACGACGGGCGTCGCGCCCCGGAGGTCCGCGACACGGTAACTCGCCGTCAGAGTAGCGCTCTGGCCCGGCCAGAGGGTGACGTCATTGTCGCTCCAGCGGATCGGCAGGACCTGGTCGTCACCGCCGAGCGCGTGGCCGTCGGACCTGCCCCGGCGTATGTCGGCACGCGTGAACACCGTGGGCACCGGCTTGTTCCCCACGTTGCGGATCGTGACCGTGGTGGTCGCCTCCTCGCCGTTCCGCCGCGTCGACGCGCTCGCCTGGACCTGCGCGGCGGGCAGGCTCCGCAGCCCCGTCAGGTCCGCGTAGCCGTCCGGCGCGAACACCGCGCCGCTGCCCTGGCCGAGGCTCTTGGACCAGTCGATCTGGTCCGCCTTCGTCGACAGCCAGTAGACGTTCCGGCTCACCGTCGCGTCCGGCCGGCTCAGCGTCAGCTCCAGGAAGTACGTCGTGGAGATCCCCGCCGGGACCTTCGGAGTCGCTACCGTCCGTACGTCCTGGCTCGCGAGGGCCGGAACGGCCTGCCGGACCGTCGCCCGTACGGTGCCGTCGAGGTCGATGAACCGCGCGGTCGCCGTAAGGCCGGACTGCGCCGCGTTCGTCAGGTTCGCCACCTTGACCGACTTGTCCGCGTAGTCGTACATGACGTGCACCGGCTCGCCGGCCTTCTTGGCGCCGAAATACACGCCCGGCTGGTCGAAGTCGTAGTTGTACAGGTTCCAGTGCAGCGACGGCCAGGCCTTGTTCAGCATCCAGTAGATGACGCCGGTGCTGGGATTGACCTGGTCCTTCGAATGCCCGAGGTACGCCTCGAACTGCGCCCGAGTGACCTCGTACCCGCCCATCTGGGCGATCTTCTGGTAGGACGCCATGTCGGACCAATGTCCGTAGCGATTCCACAACGGAGTGTTGTACTGCCCCATCCGGGCGGTCTTTGTGTAGCTGTTGTACTTCGGATAGACGTGGTAGATGTCCGGGCCAGAGTCCGGTCCGCCCGCCGTGCTCGGATCCCACACCTTCTGCTGGTCCGCCGCCGTCAGGAACCGGTTGAGCGAGTCCTGGGTCGGCACGGTGTTGCCGGCGCTGGTCTCGGTGTCGTACGCCCAGGCGCTGCCCGCGTTGGTGTAGGTCGGGTCGTTCTGGTCCACCGTCTCGGGCCCGTTCGCCCACCAGTAGCCCGGCGGGACGTAGTTGTACGGGCCCTCCTTCGAGCCCGAGGGGCCGAGCTTCGGTGACGACTTGTACTCCGCGGCCGACACCTGGGGCGTCGGCCAGTCCGCCGCCGCGAACGCCGACAGGTAGATCGCCTCCTTGGCCGCGTCGGGCGCCGCGTCGCTGCCCTGGTAGAAGGTGAAGACGCTCGGGTGGTCGCGCAGCCACTGCGCGACGTGCGTGGCCTGGTTGCCGGCGTTCGCCTTGAGCGCGTCCGGCCACTTGGAGGAGGAGTCCTCCCACCGGTCGCAGCACTGCCAGCCGGGCATGGCCAGGATGCCCTCGCGGTCCATCTGGGCGAACATGTCGTCCGGCGGCAGGTTCCCCTCGAAGCGCAGGGTGTTCAGCCCGAGGTTCTTGACATAGGAGAGCTGGTCGCGGATGTTCCGCGGGTCGTACCGCATGAACATGTCCGGCGACCAGCCGCCACCGCGGATCACCAGGGGCACGCCGTTCACGATGAACTTCCGCGAGCCGTGCGACGCGTGCGTGCCGGCGGTCACCGGCGTCAGCGACGACGTGACGGTACGGATGCCGAAGTCCTCGTCGGTGCGGTCGGAGGCGCGTCCGCCGACGCTCGCGCGCGCCGTCAGGTGGTACAGCGGCTGCGCGCCGAGCTGGTACGGCCACCAGACGGCGGGGTGCGCCAGGTGCAGCGACCGGTGGTCCGCCGGCGTCAGCGTCACCGTCCGGGTCGACCGGGCGGGCACCGTGACGTCCGCCGCCACGGCGACGCGCGTCCCGCCGTGCGTGATCGTCGCGTCCAGCCGCGCCTTCTGCTCCGCGTCGGTGTCGTTGCGCACGTCGGCCTTTATCGTGAGGTCGGAGCTGCTGAGGTTCGCGGCGTTGTGCTGGACGACGTGGACGTTCCGCAGGGAGACCGGCCCGGCCTGGGCGAGCCGCGGCGCGAAGCGCAGACCCGTGTTGGCGTCCGGCGCGGCCGGGTTCCAGTCGAGCTGGCTGTCGGTCAGGTACGTCTTCTTGTCGTTCTTGGCGACGTCGAGCGCGATGGCGTTCTGGCCGTCCCGGACGTACGGCGTGATGTCGTACTCCAGCCGGGAGTAGGCGCCCTGGAGCTGCGACCGGTCGGCGACCTTGGTGCCGTTGACCCACAGGTCCGCCGTGCCGAGGACGCCGTTCATGATGAGGAACGTGCGGCCGTCGCGTCGCGGGTGGACGGTCAGCTGCTCGCGGTACCACCAGTTCACGTTGAACTGGTCGGCGGGGACCTTCGCCAGGTTGTCGGAGTAGAAGACGTTCGGGTAGCGCCCGTTCTCGAGCAGCCCGGCCATCACCGTCTGCGGGCGGCTGATCGGCAGCCAGCCGCCGGTCGCGTAGTCGGGCCGGGAGATCGTCGCCCCGGAGCCGCCCGCGACGGCGGAGGACTGGATCTTCCAGCCGGAGTTCAGCTCGCCGTCCGACGAGGGCGCGGCCGACGTCGCGCTCGGCGCCGCGGCGATGGCCCCGGGCAGCGTGGCGAGGGACTCGGGCGGCGCGGCGCCGGTACGGGCGGCCGCCGAGGCCGGCGTGGCCGCGGCGAGCACCGCGCATGCCGCCAGGACGATCGGATGCCACCTCAGCCTGGACACGGCGCCTCCTGAAGATCTTCGAATCGCATCCGGTAAGTCCCCTGCGAGGGGTAATCGTCAATCTCATTAACAATGGCCGGAAGCGGACAGCGACCCTGATCCGCGGATGTCTCTCCGGGCGGGGTCCGGCCTGAAGTGGGCGCCCCGGCCGCCTACGCCGCCTGTGCCGCGTCCGGGGTCCGGTGGTGCCGGGTCGATGTTCTGCCAGCGTACCCGCAGGGTGCGGGAGGTCCAGGTGCCGGAGATCGGGTGGCGATGGCCGCGAGGCGTGAACGGCGATGAAAGCGGCTTTTCCGCGCGCCCGCTCCAGGGATACGGTCGGGTGGCGCGGCATGGGAGCGCTCCCATGCCTTCTCCCGGTAAACCCGTCATGGAGCCGTCAATGCGACCTCGACGCGTGCTCTCCTCTCTGCTCGCCTTGCTGCTCGGCGTCTGCGGACTCGGCCTCGTCGCTGGCGCGGGCACCGCGTACGCCGCGGTCGGCTGCGGTGTCGACTACGCGAAGAACGACTGGGGCGCGGGCTTCAGCGTCACCATCACCATCCACAACCTCGGCGACGCGCTGAGCGGGTGGACGCTGACCTACGCGTACGCCGGTGACCAGAAGCTCTCCCAGGGCTGGAACGGCACCTGGTCCCAGAGCGGCAAGAACGTCACGGTCACCAACGCGAGCTGGAACGGCGCGCTGGCGACCGGCGCCACCGCCCAGATCGGCGCGAACTTCACCTACAGCGGCGCGAACACCGACCCCGCGTCCTTCGCGATCAACGGGACGACGTGCACGGGCTCCGGCGGCGGCGGCGGGGGAGGCGGCGGTGGTGGAGGCGGGGGCGGGGCGACCGGCCCGGCGCCCGCCCTGCACGTGTCCGGCAACAAACTCGTCAACGCGAGCGGCGCCACCGTACGGCTCCGTGGCGCGAACCGCTCCGGCGGCGAGTTCATGTGCGTCCAGGGCCGTGGCATCTGGGACGGGCCGGTCGACGACGCCTCGATCGACGCCATGGCCGCCTGGAAGATCACGGCGGTTCGCATCCCGCTCAACGAGGAGTGCTGGCTCGGCCTGAGCAACATCGACACCCGGTACGGCGGCACGGCGTACCAGAACGAGGTGAAGGCGTTCGTGTCGCGGCTCGAGAAGCACGGCATCACGCCGATCGTCGAGATGCACTGGAACTACGGCACCTACACCGGCCCGTCGTCAGGGTGCTCGGACGTCCACGCCACCTGCCAGAAGCCGATGCCGGACGCGCAGTACGCCCCGTCGTTCTGGAGCGGTGTGGGAGGCGCCTTCAAGGGCGACGACGCCGTGGTGTTCGACCTGTTCAACGAGCCGTACCCGGAGCGCGCCACCGGCAGCGAGACCTCCGGTTGGACCTGCTGGCGGGACGGCGGGACCTGCTCGGGGATCCCCTACCAGGTGGCCGGCTTCCAGAGCCTCGTGAACGCCGTCCGCGGGGCCGGCGCGACGAACGTCATCCTCGTCGGCGGGCTGGCGTACTCCAACGACCTGACGCAGTGGCTCCAGTACCGGCCGACCGATCCGAAGAACAACCTCGCGGCGTTCGCGCACGTCTACAACTTCAACACCTGCGCGAACACGTCCTGCTACGACAGCCAGTTGGCGCCCGTCGCCGCCAAGGTCCCGCTGACGCTGAGCGAGATCGGCGAGAACGACTGCGGCCACGGTTTCGTCGACACCCTGATGAACTGGGCGGACGCGCACGCCGTCGGCTACCTCGGGTGGACCTGGAACACCTGGGACTGCAGCAGCGGCCCCTCACTCATCAGCTCCTTTGACGGCACCGCCACCGCGTACGGCGCCGGACTCCGGGACCACCTGCGGTCCACCTCTTGAGAGGACCCGCGCGGGCCGGTGACGGTCAGGAGGGACCGGCCCGCGCGCCCCGGAGGAATGTCATGGGACGGACTTCACGAGGGCTGGACCGGTCCGCGTCGCGGAACCGCGGCCGGTCCGCCTCGGAGGAGTTCCATCCGCTGTCGGCCGCGCGCGCCCTTGAGATGGAGTTCCCGGGATCAGGCGCCGAGCGTGGCGGTGATGGTCTCGGAGATCGGCGTGGTCGGGCGGCCGATGAGCGCCTTCAGGTCGCCCGGAGTGTCGGCCAGGGCGCCCGCCACGATGCCGCGGTCGATGTCGACGAGCAGGTCGGCGACCGCGTCGGGCAGGCCCGCGCCGACCAGCGCGGCACGGTGCTCCTCGGAGGAGAGGTTCCGGTAGGCGACCTGCTTCCCCGAGATCCGGGAGATCTCGCCGGCGAGATCGTCGAGGGTCCAGGAGACGTCGCCGGCCAGCTCGTACACCCGGTTGTCGTGGCCGGTCCCGGAGAGCACGGCCACCGCGGCGGCGGCGTAGTCCGCGCGGGTGGCGCTGCCGATCCGCCCCTCGCCGGCGCTGCCGATGACGGCGCCGGTCTCGACGGCCTGGGCGATCGTCGGCACGTACATCTCGCTGTACCAGTTGTTGCGCAGGAGCGTGTACGTCAGCCCCGTCTCGCGGATGATCTCCTCGGTCGCCTTGTGCTCGGCGGCGAGGCCGAGGACGGACGTGTCCGCGTGCGGCGCGCTCGTGTAGACGATGTGCCCGATGCCCGCGCCCTGGGCGGCCTGCACGGCGGCGGCGTGCTGCGGGACGCGGCGGCCGGGCTCGCTGCCGGAGATCAGCAGGAGCCGGGTGCCTCCCTCGAAGGCCGGCCGCAGAGTCTCGGGACGGTCGTAGTCGGCCTCCCGGACGTGCACGCCGCGCGCCGCGAGGCCGGCGGCCTTCTCCGGGCTGCGCACGGCGGCCACGACCTGGTCCGCGGGCACCTTCTCCAGCAGGCCGTCGATCACCAACTGGCCGAGCTGTCCGGTGGCACCGGTAACGATGATCATACGAATCTTCTGCTTCCCTGATCGGGTGGACGTTGGCGCCCAGGTCAAAGTACGCGCTGTACGATAGTGCTAACTTTTTGA
Organism: Actinoallomurus acanthiterrae; assembly: GCF_054775715.1. Classification (NCBI taxonomy): domain Bacteria; kingdom Bacillati; phylum Actinomycetota; class Actinomycetes; order Streptosporangiales; family Thermomonosporaceae; genus Actinoallomurus; species Actinoallomurus acanthiterrae. The sequence goes on from NZ_BAAHCO010000001.1 coordinate 4,056,950, forward strand.
AAGTGCAATCCGGCAAGACAGCACCATCGATTCACTCAGTGCGGTCGAGAAGTATGCTGTGCGCCATGGGCAGCCACGCGACCGATACCCCGCCGACCGACGGTGACACCGGCGGGCCGGGATCCGACGGCTTCGCCGGGGTCCTCTTCGACGTGTTCGCGGGCCGGTGCACCTCCCGGGAGGCGCTGGGGCACATCACAGGGCGGTGGGGGATCCTCGCGCTGGGCGCCCTCAGCGAGGGGACGTACCGCTTCAACGCGCTGCGCCGCCGCGTGGACGGAGTGAGCGAGAAGATGCTCGCGCAGACTCTCCAGGCGCTCGAACGCGACGGCTTCGTCCTCCGCAAGGCGGAGCCCACCATCCCGCCCAGGGTCGAGTACAGCCTCACCCCGCTCGGCCGCGAGGCCGCCGAGCGCTTGCTGAACGTCATCGAGTGGCTCGAGGGCAACATGCCCGAGGTCATGGCCGCCCGGGCCCGCTACGACCAGGCCAAGTCCGCCCGGTGACGGTCCCTCGCCGTGGTCATGGCGGCTCGGACACCTGGGCGCGTCTTTTCCGTTATCGCGGAGTCTGATCCACGTCTCCCATACAGAGCGAGCCTTCGTGGAGAGGAGCGGGATGGATGGGGACGTACGGCCGGGCCCCGAGACGGTCGTGGCGGCGCGGGACGGTGACCAGGCTGCGCTGGACTGGCTGATCGCCGGTTACCTGCCGCTGGTCTACAACATCGTCGGGCGCGCGCTGGACGGGCACGCGGACGTGGACGACGTCGTCCAGGAGACGATGTTGCGCGTCGTCCACGGCCTGGAAGGGCTCCGCGATCCGGACGGCTTCCGCTCCTGGCTCGTCGCGATCGCGATGCGTCAGGTCCGCGACCACTGGCGCCGGGGCCGGACCGCGCCCGCCGGCGGCCTGGACGGAATGGACGACGTCGCCGACCCGGGCGCCGACTTCGCGGACCTGACCATCCTGCGGCTCGGCCTGTCGGGGCAGCGCCGGGAGGTCGCCGAGGCCACCCGCTGGCTCGGCCCGGAAGACCGGGAACTCCTGTCGCTGTGGTGGCTCGAAGCCGCCGGCGAGCTCACGAGGGCTGAGCTCGCCGCGGCGCTCGACCTGCCGCCCGCGCACGCCGCCGTCCGCGTACAGCGGATGAAGGCGCAGCTGGAGACGGCCCGCGCCGTCGTGCGCGCGCTCCACGCGACGCCGCGCTGCCCCGGCCTGGCCGAGCTCACCGCGAGCTGGGACGGCGTGCCGGACCCGGTCTGGCGCAAGCGGCTGGCCCGGCACGCCCGCGACTGCACCGCCTGCGGCGCGGGCTGGTCGGGGCTGGTCCCGGCGGAGCGGCTGCTGACCGGCCTGGCCCTCGTGCCCCTGCCGGCCGGTTCGCCCTGTACGGGGCGGCGTCCCCCGGCGGCCACGCCGCACCGACCGGAGGCCATGCCGGGTCTGGTGGAGGCCATGCCGGGTCGAGCGGAGCCCAGGCCGGGTCCGGAGGCCATGCCGGAGCGAGCGGAGGACACGCGGCGGGCGGGTCGGCGTCGGGTTCGACGTCGGCGGGCGGACAGGGCGGCGCCGGCGTTCACGGTGCCGTGGTCCGGGCCGGGCGGCTCGGCCGAGCGGTGGGTCACCTCACCGCCAAACAGGTCGCCGTGGCGGCGGGGGCGGCGGTGGTCGCCGGGGGGACCGCCATTACCGCGGCCGCCTACACCGGGAACGCCCCCACCGAGCGCCCGCCGACGGCCGAGCGCCCGCTCACGGCCGGACCGCAGCCGATTCCGTCCGCCGTGCGCAGCACACCCGCGCACACGCGGAGCGCGCGGCCCACACGGCGGCGCGCGAAGCCCCGGCCGGTGTACGGCAGCGACGTCGACACGGTGGACCGCGCCCCGGCGAAGAACGCGTCCCCAGGCCGGCTACCGGTCCGTGCCGAAGGGCGGCCGCTGGTCTTCTCCGGCAAGTGGGAGCAGCCCTTCCGCGGCTCGCTGGGCGGCCGGTACCTCATGTTCTACCGCGACGACCATCTGACGATCCGGGGACGCGGATACTTCCAGGTCCGCTGGGAGATCGCCTATTTCAACCGGCCGGGCGGGCTCGTCATGCCCACCTGGACCGGCCTCAAGGGGAAGATCTTCCACGTCGCGTCGGGAGGCGGCCGCCGCATGGACGACGCTGTGCCCGGCGCCACGGACCGGCCCCATACCTGGATGGGCCGCCCGGACAAGGGCTACATCACCCTGCCGCCGGGCGCCCAGCAGATGTGGCAGAACGAGTTCTATTACATCGACGGCGAGGTCACCCTCCGCCAGCATGAGCGCGGGGCGGACTACAACCTGGGGATCACCCCCGTGAGCAGGGCGGACGTGGCGGCCGACATCGGCAACGCGCCCGACCCGGCGCACGGCGTCGTACGCCGCGGGCTCGTCCGCGACACCGGCCGCGACGACGCGCCGGTTCCGCAGTACGCCACCCGCGAGGACGTCGTCGGCCCCGACGTGCCACAGCGCTCCCGGCTGACCTGAGCCGCCCGGCGGGGAGACTCTTTGGCTGCGGTCCATCGGCCCGGGGCGGCGAGGACGGGCGCGCCGCCCGGCCGCGGTCTGCGGGGGAGCGCGGCCGGGCGGCGCGGGGTGCGGCCGGTGAGGTCAGGCACCGGGTCTGCCTCACCGGCCGGTCTGCCGGCCCGGTCAGTGGGCGAGGGCCCACCGTACGAGCTCGGTCGAGACGATCTCGGGCTTGCCGGTGTTCTGGGTCGCCGCCGCCGTCAGTACGTCGAGGTGGTGGTAGCCCGGCGCGGTGATCGGCGGAGGATCGATCTCGCCGTTGGACAGGGAGATGCCCGACCCGCCGAGCAGCGTGATGACCGGCCGGGCGGCGATGCCGTCCTTGTGGACGGCGTACTCGCTGATCTCGGGGGAGTCGGACTGGTAGAGGTCGGTGGAGAGCTTGGTCGGGAAGTATCCCTCGGTGAAGTCCAGCGGCGCCTCGGCGAGGCTGCGGGCCAGCTCCCCGATGTCGGTCACCTCCTTGTCCGGGCCGGTGAACGGCGTGCCGTCGGAGGAACGGTAGACCGGGTCGTCGGGCGCGCCGACGCGGTCGTAGTTCCGCCAGGTGTAGAGCGGGCCGGTGCCCGGGATCAGACCGGTGTTCGCCGGGACCGCCTTGCGGTCGGTGCCGACGAGGTTCTTAAGGCCGGACAGCTCGGGGATGCCGATCAGCTGGTTCGGCAGTGGGAAGTTCTTGTCCGCGATCGACCCTCCATCGAAGAAACCGACGCTGGTCTGCAGGAACGCCAGCGGCTGGGAGTTGTTGTCCAGCAGGGCGCCGAGCGCGGCCTCGTTCGTCAGCCGGAAGTCGCGGGCGCTCGGCGAGCCGGAGACGAAGTTCGCCAGGTCCCGCGAGAACAGGAACCGCAGCGTCACGTCGATGTTCGTGTTGGACGGGATGGAGCGGACCAGGTCGGATTCGCCGTGCGGATTCAGCCGGGCGGCCAGGCCCGCGATGCCGAGGAGGTTCATGGTCTCGGGGTTGATGACGACGGGAAGCTGCAGGACGGGCGCCAACTGCCCGGTGTCGAGCGCGGTCTGGGTCTGCGCCGGAGTCTGCCCGGCGGGTGGGATCGCGTTGGCGGGCATGATCTTCGACATGCCGGGTGCGCCCGCCGCGATGGTCGAGTCGAGCGCGAAGTAGCCGGCGCACTGGTCGTACCCGGCGTCGTCGGTGGTCGCCGGGTCGCCGTCGAAGTCCCACTCGGCGAAGAAGCCGGTGAGAAAGCCGCCGAGGGAATGCCCGCCGCAGAACGTCCTCGTCCGGCGGAAGGCCGGGTCGGGCAGTTCGTTGACCATGAGGTCGTACTGGTCGCGTTCGGTCTGGGCCAGGCCGACGTGGGCCAGCCAGGCGACGTCGTCGCCGCTGCGGTACCCGGCGAAGGTCCGGCCGTCGACCTTCTTGTCGCGATAGTAGTAGTCGATCGCGGTGTGGACGTCGCCGGTGGCGAGCCCGGCCTGGACGCCGGTGTGGTCCTCCAGGCAGTTGGACCTGCGGTCGAGCGCCCAGAACTCGATGTGTTTCCCAGCGGCCGCCGCGGCGGCGACCGTGTTGCGGGCGACGCTGTCGAACGCCCCGGCCCCCTCGAAGATGCCGGGCTGGGCGATGAGGACGCGGTCCGCCTTCGAGCGGTCGGCGGGCCCGGACCGGTCGCGCCAGCGCAGGTAGGAGATCCAGTCGCAGGCGGCCGGGTGGGCGCCGACCGAGGCGGGCAGCGGGATGCGGACCGACACGGCCGACTCGGTCACGGACGTGATGGGGGAGGTGGAGGAGACGGGCGTCTCGACCCGCTCCGCCGTCGCGGCCCCGGCGTGCGGCCCTGAGATCACCGGGGGGATCACCAGCGCTGTCAGCGCGATTAACAGGGAGGCGCGCATCGCGTACTTCCTTCCAGCGGGGACAGCTTTACCATGCGGTCAAGCTGAGGAACCGACACGGTAAAGCAGACCGCCGTTAGGGTAAAGCGCCGTGGAGGAGAAAGAATCCGGCCGCGTGCGCCGTACGGAACGAAGCCCCGCCGCCCGGGGTCGGTCGGTCGGGAGAAACAGGCCCACTGACGGCCGCCTCCTCGACGCCGCCCGCGACGTGTTCGCCGAGCGAGGGTTCCAGCGGGCCACGATGAAGGCGATCGCCGACCGCGCGGACTCCACCAAACCCACCCTCTACGCCCACTTCGGCGACAAGGACGCGCTGTACCGCGCCACCGTCGAGCGGGAGGCCGACACCCTCCGGACGTGGGTCACCACCGCCTACGAGTCGGCGACCGCCCTGCCCGTCGAGCAGCAGGTGAACGTCTACGTCATGGCGCTGTTCAACTACGCCACCGCCCACCCGGCCGGCTTCCGGATGCTCTTCGACTCCCATCTCTCCGGCGACGCCACCGTCATCCGCGCCGGCCTGGTCGAGACCATCACGCAGCGCGTCGCCGACCAGATCCGCCGCTACCTCGACCGCCACGATCGGCCCGGCGTCAGCGCCGACCTGCTCGCCGCCATGATGGTCGGGCTCGTGGGCAGAGCCGCCGAGCAAACCCTCCACGACGACCACCTCGACCCGCTCACCGCCGGAGAACTCGCCACCCGCTTCATCCTCGCCGCACTGCGCGGCCTCGACCCCGATCTTCTCGACGCCATCGACGACCGCAGGCCCTAACCTGAGCGGATGACGCCGCCTCAGGAGCTCGCCGATCTGCCGTACGCCGAGGCCCTCTCCGCCTACGACGGGTCCTGGCACGAGGACGAGTACGACACCGTCCACGTCGACGGCCTGACGGTGCCGGAGGCCGACGTCTCCGGCGCCCGCTTCATCGAGTGCGCGGTCACCCGGACGACCTTCGAAGGCGGCCGGTTCCGGCGGGCGCGGCTGATCGATACGTGGTTCCAGGAGACCCGGATCGTCGGCGCCGACTTCGCCGAGAGCAGCTGGCAGGACGTGACGTTCCTCGGCGGTGTGCTCGCAGGGCCCGCGCTGTTCGGCGCCGAGCTGTCGCGCGTCGTGTTCCAGGGCTGCAAGCTCGACTCGCTCAACTTCCGCGACGCCCGGCTGACCGACGTGCGGTTCGACGACTGTCTCCTGCGCGACGTCGACTTCGGCGGCGCCACGCTCCGCCGCGTCACCTTCCCCGGCTCGCGGCTCTCCGGAGTGGACTTCTCACGCGTCACGCTGGAGAAGGTCGACCTGCGCGGCGCCGAGCTCGGCCTGTCCGGTGGAGCGGAGTGCCTGCGCGGCGCCACGATCAGCGCCACGCAGCTCATCGACCTCGCGCCCGCTCTCGCCGAGTCGCTCGGCATCACCGTCAAGTAGTCCGCAACCGAGAGCGCGGCATCACGGTGAGCCTCAGCCGTCGCCCGCGTCCGGCCGGGTGATCGAGGGCACGATCCGGTAGTCGCGCTGGAAGACGAGGTTGTGCAGGTCGGCGGCTGCGATCGCGCGCAGTGTGGGCACCTCGGCGGCGGCCTGACCGTCGTCGAAGACGTTGAGGGGCCACTCGCCCACGGTCGCGCCGCGCAGGTGCGGATGGTGGAAGCTCCGTTCGAAGTGGGCCTCCAGGGTGATCGGCGAGACGCCCGCCGCGCGCTGCTCCGGCCAGGACAGCGTCCAGGAGGCGGTCAGGCCGCCGTCCTCCGTCCGCGTCAGCCCGCTCTCGTCGACCTCGCCCGTGCCCCGCAGCAGGTCCCGGTCGACCTCCTCCAGGACCCGCCGGGCGTACGGGCGGAGCAGCACGACCGTGTCGGCGAACCGTTCCTCCTTCTCCTCCCGCGCCACCACGCCGCCGTGGGTGCCGTCCCGCAGGTCCTCGAAGTGCCGCCGCAGCGCCGGCAGCGTCGTGTTGTCCCCGTGCGCGGTCGATGGCTCGCTCATTCCCCCATTCTGCGCCGGGGGGCGGGTCGGCGCGCGCGCGACCAGAGGGCCGTCCAGCCGCCCGCGCCGAGCCAGGAGGTGGGCACGCGCAGGCCGTGTCCGGCGATCCGGTCCCAGAACGCCTCAGTGTCGGCGCCCAGCTCGCGGGCGACGGGCAGGGCATGCTGCCACGGGCCGTTCTCGTCGAGATGGCCGGGCACGGTGACGGTCCGCGGCGGCGCGACGGAGGTGAGCGCGATCGCCGGCGCACGGCAGGTGATCGTGACCGTGAGGGCGCAGAGCAGCGGCTCGGCCGCCCGGCGGGACACGGCGCGGGCGATCAACGCGTCGTCCCGGCTCGCCAGGAGCCCGATCGCCCGCCGCGTACGGCGGGCCATCAGGTCGAGCGTGTGGGCGTCGGCGATCGCCGGCCGCTTGGCCAATCTGTGCAGCGCCTTCGGGAAGGGCGGGTCACCGAGCAACGGCGCGAGCCGATCGGCGTGCTGCCGCAAGGCCGGATCCGGGGACTCGACCGCGGTTCTCAGCGGGCGAACCCCGGTGGCGGTCCACAGGCGATCGAGGTCGACGGCACCGTCGTCCAGCGCGCGCCGGCAGGCGTCGGCCAGTTGATCCGGGCCCATGCGCCGCAGCTGGACGAGGGCGGCGTCCGGCGTGGTCCGCGCGAGGGCGGCGAACACCCCGATCACCTCCGCGTCGACCCCGTCGTGCCAGGCCCGTTCGGCGAGCGTCTCGAGGACCGGTCCGACCTCCTCGACCAGGCGGGGCCGGGGGCGCCGCCGACCGGCCGGCTCGGGCGGGCTCTCGTCCTGCGGTTCCTCGGCCGCCGCAGGGGTCACGCCGGGGAGCGTGGCGACCCAGTCGCGGAACCGCCGTTCCAGGGGCCAATCCGGAGTCGCGTTGAACCTCGCCGCGATCTCCGTGACCTGCCATCCTCGTACGGCGGGCCGGCGTGGGCTCAGCTCGGCGTTGAGGAGCAGGATCCCGTCCTTGTCGTACAGACCCGCGAGGACGCACCGGCCGGCCTGCGCGTTGTCGCGGTAGTACGGCCCGGCGATGCAGTTCCCCATCCGATCTCTAGCGAGGGGACGCCCCGCTTCAGCGGGGTGGGGAATCGCTTCTATCAACTGCTCCGGCCTCGGCTTGTTGGGCTGATTAACAAGAATCCAGAACTGATAGTCATATCGTATGTGTATGGTGGTCACGTGACTGTGACCAGGAAGATTCGCCGGTTCTGCGATGGTGTGTACGACCTCGGGCTGCACGTGGTGTGGTGCCTGAAGTGCCGCCGTCCGGTCCTCGGTGGGCGGGTCGCGGTCCGGCTGCGTGAGCTGATCGAGGCCAAGGCCGACGAGCGCGGGTGGAAGACCATCGCCCTTGAGGTGATGCCCGACCAGGCGCACCTGTTCGTCGAGCATGACCGGAAGTCGTAGGCGTCTTATGTGGCCAACCAGTTCAAGGGCTTTATCTCCGGAGTCCTGCGAGTGGAGTTCTGGCACCCCTGGAGTCGAAACTGCCGACATTCGTCGTCCTTGGCCGCCTCGGTCAGCGCGGACACGGTGCGTAAGTACATCGAGACCCAACGGGAGCGCCGATGGAAGAAGGGGAGCGAGTGTGATACGTGCCTACAAGTTCCTTCTCCGACCCACCGCTAAGCAGGAAATCTCGCTGCGGGCGATGCTGGCCGACCACTGCTCCTTGTATAACGGTGCGTTGCAGGAGCGCCGTGACGCCTATCGTCATCCGTCGAAGACGAGTATCACGTACGGGCAGCAGTCCGCGCAGCTCAAGGAGATCCGGGCGTTCGACCCGGAGAGGCAAGGCCGCTGGTCCTTCTCCTCTCAGCAGGCGACCTTGCGCCGTCTGGACAAGGCGTTTCAGGCGTTCTTTCGCCGGGTGGAGGCGGGGAAGAAGCCCGGCTATCCCCGCTTCAGGGGCGTGAACTGGTTCGACACCGTGGACTTCCCCAAGGACGGTGATGGCTGCCGCTGGGATTCCACCCCGCACAACCCCGTCACTCGTGTCCGCTTCCAAGGTGTCGGGCACGTTCGGGTGCACCAGCACCGGCCGGTGAAGGGCCGTGTCAAGACCGTGTCCGTCAAGCGCGAGGGCAAGCAGTGGTATGTGATCCTCGCCTGTGATGAGGTACCGGCCGAGCCGCTGCCCGCGACCGGGGTCGTGACCGGTATCGACATGGGCATAGCTCACTTCCTCACCACCAGCGAGGGCGAGCACCAGCCCAATCCCCGGCACGGCAAGCGCAACGCCGACGCCCTGGCCGACGCTCAGCGCGCCCTCAAGGAGTTCCCCCGGTGCAAGCGGGAGGACCGCAGCGCGAAGCACCGCCGGGCTGTGGAGAAGGTCGCCGCGCTGCACCGTGCGGTGCGTCGTCAGCGCACCGACCACGCACACAAAACCGCGCTCGCTTTGGTCCGCGCCTATGACGTGATCGCCCACGAGCGGTTGAGCATCACGAACATGGTCCGTGTGCCCAAGCCGAAGCCCGACCCCGGCAACGCGGGGGCGTTCCTCCCGAACGGCGCTGCCGCCAAGGCCGGGCTGAACAAGAGCATCCATGATGCGGGTTGGGGGGTGTTCCTGGGCATCCTCGCGCACAAGGCTGAAAGCGCCGGTCGCGTGCTGATCCCGGTGGCCCCCCGCAACACCTCCCGCACCTGCCCCGCCTGCGGGCACGTGTCCGGGGAGAACCGCACCACCCAAGAGAAGTTCGAGTGCACCCGGTGCGGACACACCGCCAACGCCGATCGGGTCGGCGCACTCAACGTCGCCATCAGGGCCGGGCTGGTCCTTCCCGAAGTGGCCTGAGCCACCGACAGGAGAAGCCCCCGGATTCATGCGGGGGAGGAGTCACGTAGTCCGACCACTCGGCCGGCCGGCCAGCCAGCGTGGCCAAAGCGTCGATCAGCTCGGTGCACCACATCAGGTCGCCGACCACCTCCACGTTGGCGGGGCCCGTCACACCAGTCCGGCGTGGTGCTCGAGCACGCGTGCCCACAGGTCCAGGATCAGCGCCGGCCTGCGCGGCCGGGCCACCGGCTCGAGGATCTGCCGGAGGTACTGCGCGAGCGCCGAGGGCGGGCCCGCCGGGGTGAGGTCGACTCTCTCTCTGGGGCCTGCAGCGCGAGGACCTGTTCCACCTGCTCCGGGCCGAGGACGTCGCTGGCGGCCGACGCCAGGTGCACGGCGGCCCACCGGACACCCGGCCAACGCGGTTTCGGATCAGGTCCGCGCCACGGGCTCGTCGGGCAGGACCGTCCGGAGCGTGAGCGAGACCCGGCGGGACCGAGGGATCCGGCCGTGCGGGCCCGGGTCGCTCTTGCGCGCCGCGATCGCGTGCCGCCATGCGTACCGGGCCGGCCCGGTCATGACGCACAGGCTTCCCGGCTCCAGCCGTACGGGGATCCGCGTCTCCGCGTCGGGGTCGGTGAACTCCATCGTGACGGCCGACAGCAGGCTGACCGAGACGACGACCGGGCCGAAACACGGCACACAGTCGACGTGGGCGCTGATGCCCTGCCCCGGCAGGTACTCATTGACGATCATCTGGTCGGCCGGCGTCTCCATGTGACCCTCCCCGTGGAGACGCGCGACCAGGGGCAGGGCCCACTCCGGGATCGGCGGCGCGGGTGCCGCCCCGCCGTCGGAGGAGACACCTCGGCGGCCGTAGTCGTAGCGATGGCCGTAGTGCTGGACGCGGCGCCGTAGCTCGCCGGACCACGCGGCCGCGTCGATCCGGGCGGCCAGGCGACCCTGCTCGACCGCGTCCAGCCAGTCGGGAACGTACCGGAGGCCGGGGACGGAGATCATTTCGCCAATCTATTCGATTCCGTCACTCCTCGCCGGGTTCGCGCCGAAGTCAGGCGAGGGCGGCGTCGACGACGGCGCGGGCCTCCTGCTGGACGCGGGTCAGGTGGTCCGGTCCCTTGAAGGACTCGGCGTAGATCTTGTAGACGTCCTCGGTGCCGGACGGGCGGGCGGCGAACCAGGCGTTCTCGGTGCAGACCTTCACGCCGCCGAGCGGGGCGCCGTTGCCGGGGGCGTCGGTGAGCACCGTGGTGATCGGCTCGCCGGCGAGGGTGTCGGCGGTGATCTGCTCGGCGGACAGCTTCTTGAGGACCGCCTTCTCCTCCCGGGACGCGGGCGCGTCGACGCGCGCGTAGGCGGGGTCGCCGTACCGCGCGACGAGTTCGGCGTAGTTCTCGCTGGGGGAGCGGCCGGTGACGGCGGTGATCTCCGACGCCAGCAGGGCCAGGATGATGCCGTCCTTGTCGGTCGTCCACACCGAGCCGTCACGCCGCAGGAACGAGGCGCCCGCGCTCTCCTCGCCGCCGAAGCCGAGCGAGCCGTCCAGCAGGCCGGGGACGAACCACTTGAACCCGACCGGGACCTCGACCAGGCGACGGCCCAGCCCGGCCGCCACCCTGTCGATCATGCTGCTGCTGACGAGGGTCTTGCCGACCCCCGCGTCTCCCGGCCACTCCGGCCGGTTGGCGTACAGGTAGGAGATCGCCACCGCGAGGAAGTGGTTGGGGTTCATCAGCCCGTGGTCCGGCGTGACGATGCCGTGCCGGTCGGCGTCTGCGTCGTTGCCCGTCGAGACCGCGAACTCGTCCTTGCGGGCGATGAGCGAGGCCATCGCGTACGGCGACGAGCAGTCCATCCGGATCTTGCCGTCCCAGTCCAGCGTCATGAACCGCCAGGTCGGGTCGGTGTGCGGGTTGACGACGGTCAGGTCGAGCCGATGACGGTCGGCGATCTCGCCCCAGTACGCCACGCTCGCCCCGCCGAGCGGGTCCGCGCCGATCCGGACCCCGGCCCCCCGGACCGCGTCGAGGTCGAGAACAGAGGGCAGGTCGTCGACGTACGCGCCGAGGAAGTCGTACCGGCCGGTGGTGTCCGCGGCCAGCGCCCGGGTGTACGGGATGCGCCGGACCTCCTTGAGGTCGGCGGCGATCAGGGCGTTCGCCCGGTCCTGGATCCAGGAGGTCGCGTCGGTGTCGGCCGGGCCGCCGCTGGGCGGGTTGTACTTGAAACCGCCGTCCGCCGGAGGGTTGTGCGAGGGCGTCACGACGACGCCGTCCGCGAGACCGGTCGTCCGGCCCCGGTTGTAGGTCAGGATGGCGTGCGAGACCGCGGGCGTCGGCGTGTAGCCGTCCCGGCTGTCGATCAGCACGCGTACGTCGTTGGCGGCGAACACCTCCAGCGCCGACACGCGCGCGGGCTCCGACAGGGCGTGCGTGTCGATCCCCAGGAACAGCGGCCCGTCGACCCCCTGACGCGTCCGGTATTCGCAGATCGCCTGGCTGGTGGCGAGGATGTGCGCCTCGTTGAAGGCGGTGTTCAAGGCTGATCCGCGGTGCCCCGACGTGCCGAACGCCACGCGTTGCTCCACCCGGGAGGGGTCGGGCCGCAAGGTGTAGTACGCCGTCACCAGGCGCGCGACGTCCACCAGGTCTTCCGGCTGCGCGGGCCGCCCCGCACGCTCATGCACCATCGGATACTCCTTGGCCCGCGGGCCGTCGACGACTCCTACGACGCCAGTCTGTCCCAGTGCCGGTGTCGTAATCGAGGCGGCCTGGCGATGACCGGCGGGAACAATCGCCGAGGAGGAGTGGTTGAAGCTTCAACCAACTCAGGAAGGGCGTCATGAACCTGCGACCCACGGTCGACATCCGCCGAGCCGACGAGCGCATGGCCACCAAGATCTCGTGGCTCGATTCGAAGCACTCCTTTTCTTTCGGCCACCACCACGACCCGGCCAACACCCACCACGGGCTCCTGCTCGTCAACAACGACGACGTGGTCAAGCCCGGCACAGGCTTCGAGACGCACCCGCACCGGGACATGGAGATCGTCACGTGGGTGCTCCGCGGCTCGCTGGTCCACCAGGACTCCGAGGGCCACAACGGCGTCATCTACCCGGGCCTGGCGCAGCGCATGAGCGCCGGCACCGGGATCCTGCACTCGGAGAAGAACGACCACCGCGGGCCGGTGGGCGGCGACGAGCCGACCGAGCCCGTGCACTTCGTCCAGATGTGGGTGGTGCCCGACGAGGCCGGGATCCGCCCCGGCTACGAGCAGCTGGAGATCGACGACGAGCTGCTGCGGGGCGGCCTCGTGCCTGTGGCCTCCGGGATGGAGCGCCACGAGGGCGAGACGGCCATCCGCATCAAGAACAGGTACGCGGCCCTGCACGTCGCGCGGCTGCGGGCCGGGGACGGTGTGGAGCTGCCGGACGCCCCGTTCCTGCACCTGTTCGTGCCGCGCGGCAACGTCACCCTCGAAGGCGCGGGCGCGCTGAACGAGGGCGACGCGGTGCGGTTCACCGCGACGGGCGGTCAGCGGGTGACGGCCGCCGAACCGGCGGAGATCCTCGTCTGGGAGATGCACGCCACGGTCGCCGCGTGACCGCGGCCTGCGGGCGCCGCCCGCAGGCCACCAGTGCCGCGTGACGCGGACCGGCGGGCGGTGCCGTAAGGCGCCGCCCGCCTTCGTCTGCCGGATCGCTTGTCCGCAACCGGACATCACGCCGCCATTGACGCGACCGCACCGAGTGAGGATTCTCAAGCAGCCATATCCCGAAGATCGTTCGATATTTCGAACGCATGACCCGGAAGGCCGCTGCCTGTGGTCGGAGCCGCGAGGAGCCGGATGTCCAGGAAGCCCTCTGCCAGGGCGGCGCTCAGGCTGCTGATCGCCCTCGTCACCTGCGCCGCCACGGCCGGCGGACCGCTCACCGCGGCGTCGGCCCGGCCTCGTGTCACGCCGCCGGGGCCCGCGGCGGCGAGCGCGACCGGCGGCGACAGGAGTCTGGACTTCGACGCCGGATGGCGGTTCGCCCTGGTCAACCCCGAGGGCATCACCGACCCGACCGGCGCGTACGCCCACGCCGCCGACCCCGCGTACGACGACTCCTCGTGGCGTCGCGTCGATCTCCCCCATGACTGGAGCATCGAACGTGACCCGACACCGACCGGCGGCACCGACGCCGGCACCGGGTTCCTGCAGGGCGGCCTCGGCTGGTACCGCAAGACGTTCACCCTGCCGCCGTCGATGGCCGGCAAGCGGATCTCCGTCGACTTCGACGGCGTCTACATGGACTCCACCGTCTATCTGAACGGCCGGCAGGTCGCGAACCACCACTACGGCTACACCGGGTTCGCCGCGGACCTGACCGGTTCGGTGCACACGGACGGCAGAACTCCGAACGTCGTCGCGGTGAAGGTCCAGAACCAGCTGCCGAGCAGCCGGTGGTACTCCGGCAGCGGGATCTACCGGGACGTCCACCTCACCGTGACCGACCCGGTGCACGTCGGGCGGCACGGCGTCTTCGTCACCACGCCGGACGTGGAGCACACCATCGGGTCCGGGTACGCGAACGTGCACGTCCGGACCGACGTCGCCGCCGAGGGCGGGGGCACCGCCCGGGTCGCGGTCGTCTCCCGTGTCCAGGACGCCCGGGGCCGTACGGTGGCACGGGCGACCTCGGACCTCACCGTGGGAGACCGGCCGGAGACCGCCACCACGGACCTCCGGGTCGAGCACCCCACCCTCTGGTCGACCGACCGCCCCTACCTGTACTCCCTGCGCACCGACCTGGTCGTCGCCGGCCGTACGGTCGACACCACGACGACCCGTTTCGGGATCCGGTGGTTCCGCTTCGACCCGGACCAGGGCTTCTCGCTCAACGGCCGGTACACCAAGCTGAAGGGCGTCGACCTGCACCACGACGGCGGGGCGCTCGGCGCCGCCGTCACGAAGGACGCGCTGTACCGCCAGATGAGGCTCATGAAGAGCATGGGCGTCAACGCGTTCCGCACCTCGCACAACCCGCCGTCGCCGGAGATGGTGCGGGTCTGCGAGGAACTCGGGATCGTGATGATGGTCGAGGCGTTCGACACCTGGCACACGCCCAAGGTCAAGTACGACTACGGGCGCTTCTTCGACGCCGACAGCGACGCGGACATCACGGAGATGGTGAACGCCGCCAAGAACTCCCCGGCGGTGGTCCTGTGGTCGATCGGCAACGAGATCCCCGACTCGACGTCGGCGGCCGGCGTGCCCATCGCCAAGCGGCTGATCGCGGACATCCGGTCGATCGACACCAGCCGCCCGATCGTCATGGGCTCCGACAAGTACCGCAAGGTGCCGGCCTCCGGGTCCCCGCAGGACCAGATCCTCGGGCTGCTGGACGGACTCGGGCTGAACTACAACACGGCCGGGTCGGTGGACGCGCTGCACGCGCGGTACCCCGGGAAGTTCTTCTTCGAGTCCGAGTCGTCGTCGGAGACCTCGACGCGCGGCGTCTACCAGGACCCCGACCAGCTCAACACCGGCGAGAACTACACACCGGGCCGGCGCGGCGCCTCGTCGTACGACAACAACCTCGCGTCCTGGACGATGAGCGGCGAGTACGGGCTGAAGAAGGACCGTGACCGGCGCTTCTTCGCCGGTGAGTTCCTGTGGTCCGGCATGGACTACATCGGCGAGCCCACGCCGTACAACGTGTTCCCGGTCAAGTCCTCCTTCTTCGGGGCCGTCGACACGGCGGGCTTCCCGAAGGACATGTACTACCTGTTCAAGAGCCAGTGGAGCGACGCGCCGATGGTGCACCTGCTGCCGATGAACTGGACCGACCACAAGCCGGGTGAGCGGGTGCAGGTGTGGGCCTACTCCAACGCCGACACGGTCGAGCTGTTCCTGAACGGCAGGTCGCTGGGCGCGCGGAGCTTCGACCGCAAGACGACGGCGGACGGCAGGGCGTACCTCGAGACGACCGAGGCCACCCACGACGACAAGAACGTCACCTCCGGGCCGTACCCGGGCAGCTACACCAGCCCCACCGGAAGCGCGGGCAAACTCCATCTGACCTGGGACGTTCCCTTCGCGCCCGGACGGCTGACCGCCGTGGCACGGAGCGGCGGCAGGGTCGTGGCCACCGACGAGCTGAGGACGGCCGGGGCGCCGTACACGGTCCGTCTCTCTCCGGACCGCAAGGACCTCGCGGCCGACGGCCGGTCCCTGTCGTACGTCACCGCCGAGGTGGTGGACGCGCGGGGCGTCGTCGTCCCGGGCGCCGAGAACGCGATCCACTTCGCCGTCACCGGAGGGAGCCTGGCGGGCCTGGACAACGGGCGTCAGGAGAGCGCGGAGAACTACAAGGCCCCGACCAGGCGGGCGTGGGCCGGAAAGGCGCTGGCGATCGTACGGGCGGGCGACCAAGCCGGGCGGGTGACGCTCACCGCGACGTCGCCTGGACTGCGTCCGGCGTCGGTGACGATCCAGGCACGTTCCGCCGCGAAGGCCGCCCAGGTCACGGCCGTGCCTGAGGCGGTCACCGCCCCGCCGGAGCGCCCGGCCGCCGGCGGCCCCACGAGCGTGGCGGCGCCGGGGAGCACGACGGCCCCACGGAACCTGACCGCCCCCGAGCTGAGCCCCAGCGCGGACGCGAGCTACTCGGGTGCCCCCGACACGGTCCCCGCCGCGATGCTGGACGGCGTCACGACGTCCGGCGGCTGGTCGAACTACTACGACAAAGCGGCGACGGCCCTGCTGCCGCCGGTCAGCAGGGCACGCCCCGCCGACTGGATCTCGGTGTCCTGGCCGCGGTCCCACCGGTTCGGGACGATCAAGGCGTACTTCACCACCGGCTCCGGGCGCGCCCGGCCCGCCGCGATCGGCGTCACCTACCGGCAGGGCGGGCGGGACGTCCCGGTACGCAACCTGAAGATCGACTGGGCGGACGGGTCGAACCAGCCGACCACGATCACCTTCGACCCGGTGACCGCGCCGAGCGTTCGGCTCGACCTGACGAGCCCGGCGCCCGGCACCACCACGGGTTTCCTCCAGGTGGCGGAGCTCCAGGTCATCGGCGCGGCGGACGGCCCGTGACCGCCGGGCGGTCCACGGCGGGCGGCGACGTGGTGCGGTTCACCGCGACGGGCGGTCAGCGGGTGCATGCCGCGTGACCGCGGCCCGCGGGCGGCCGGGGTGCCGCCCGCAGGCATCGGGGTCAGAGTCGGCGCCCGCCGCCGACCATGGCGAGAGTACGGGCGAGGGAGTCCGCACTCCGGGCCAGCAGCGGCCCGGCGACCGCGAGGATCAGCACGTACGCCGCCGCGAGCGGCCCGAGGCGCGGATTCGTCCCCGCACCGACGGCCAGGCCCGCGACGACGATGCTGAACTCCCCGCGAGGGATCAGCGCCGTTCCGGCGCGCAGTCGGCCGGCCGGGCCCACTCCCGCCCGCCGGGCCGCCACCCACCCGGTCGCGAGCTTGGTGGCCACGCCGGCGACCGCCAGCGCGGCGGCGATGCCGGCGACCGGCGGCAGGTCCGCCGGATCGGTGTGCAGGCCGAAGAACACGAAGAACACCGCCGCGAACAGGTCCCGGAGCGGACTGAGCAACTGCCGGGCGTCATGAGCGAGCGGCCCGGACAGCGCGATGCCGACGAGGAACGCGCCCACGGCGGCCGACACCTGCAGTTGCTGAGCGAGCCCGGCGACCAGGACGGTCAGCCCGAGCACCTTCAGCAGGAGGACCTCCTGGCTGGGGCTCGCGACGAAACGCTGCACGATCTCGCCGTGCCGCAGCGCGACGAACAGGATCGCGCTGATCGTCACCGCGGCGGCCAGCAGGGCGAGCCCGCCGCCGAGCAGCCCCGCCCCCGCGAGCAGCGCCGTGAGGATCGGCAGGTACGCGGCCATCGCCAGGTCCTCGAAGACCAGCACCGACAGCACGCTGGGAGTCTCACGGTTCCCCAGCCGGCCCAGGTCGCCCATCACCTTCGCGGTGATCCCGGAGGACGTGACGTAGGTGATGCCGCCCAGCGCCACCGCCGCCACCGGACCCCAGCCCAGCAGGAGGGCGGCCGCGAAACCGGGAGTGGCGTTCAGCACCAGGTCGGACAGTCCGACGGGGGCGGAGGTCCGCAGGGTGGTCACCAGTTCGTCGGCGGTGTACTCCAGGCCGAGGGTGAACAGCAGGAGGATCACGCCGACCTCGGCGCCGACCGAGACGAACTCCTCGCTGGTCGTCAACGGGAGCACGCCACCGGATCCGAACGCGAGGCCGGCCAGCAGGTACAACGGGATCGGCGAGATGGAGAACCGGACCGCGACCGCGCCGAGCAGCCCGAGGCCCAGGATGATGGCGCCCAGTTCGATCAGTTGGGTGGTCGAGTGCATGGGCGGCTACCCCGTGCCCAGCAGCGTGGCGACGGCCGCGGTGCCGTCGGCGGTGCCGACCACCAGGACGATGTCGTCCGCCCGGAAGACGAAGTCCGGGCGCGGGCTGGCGATCACGTCGCCGCCGCGGACGACCGCCACGATCGACGCGCCGGTCCGGGTACGGGCCCGGGTGTCGCCGAGCGGCCGTCCGTCGTAGGGCGAACCGGCGGTGATCGGGACCTGCTCGCTGACCAGGCCCTCGACGTGGCGGTGCAGCTCGGTCAGCCGTTCGACGGCGCGCGCGGTGCCGAGGAGTTCGGCGGCCGCGCCGGCCTCCTCCGCGGTCAGCACGATCGTCGTGGCGGCGCAGTCGGGGTCGTCCCGGTCGAAGACGACCACGTCGCGGCGGCCACTGTGGTGGGACACGACCCCGAGGCGCCGGCCGCGGGCCGTCGTGAACACGTGCTGCAGGCCGATGCCCGGCAGGGAGGTGCGTTCGATCTCCACGAGAATCCTCTCTCAGGTTCGTCGTGCGGTAACGGATCTCACTGGTTGTAGGCCGCGTGGACCATCGCGAGCACGTTCGCGGTGATCAGTACGGCCAGCGCCGGCAGGCCGAGACTCGTGTCGTCACGGCGGAACATCGCGCCGAACAGCAGCGCACCGCCGGCCAGGAGGACGGCGATGGCGACGAGAAGGTAGGTCACTGTCGTTTCTCCACGTAGGGCGCCGGTGCGGACACCGGCGGTCCGCGGACCGGCGGTATGGCGTCGAAGTCCGCGGACGGAGGCATGGGCGAGGACGGGCGCGCCGTCACGCGGCGAGAGCACCCGTGTTCCGGGGAGTGGACACCCGGATACCCGCCGGCGACCGGCGGTCGGCTCGTGGCCGTCCGGTTACGCCGACGTGGCGGGAACGGCGATCGGGGGAGCCCGGCCGCCCCGCGCCGGCCGGTCACCCGACGGCTTACGGGAAGAAGCCCGGTGCGGCCCACGCCACCAGACGGGCCGCCCCGCGGAGATCGACGTGCCCTTCGGGTCGGCCGCCCTGAGGGGTGCCTTGTCGGCCTGCCGGTGCTCGCCGAGCCGGGGCTGGTGCCGGCCGTGCTCGGCGGCGCCGGCGGCACCCGCCGCCGGCACGGCGGCCACCGTCGAGGTCAGGGGAGCGGCGCCCGGAGCCGAAGAGGAGGTGGCGTCCAGGACGTGGCCGGAACCGAGCAACAGCAGCAGTGAGACGAGGATCGCCGGAACCAGCCGGCGCACCCGCTCACCGAACACCGTCACCCTCCCCTCACCCGTCGACACGAGACACCTCAGCTCGACCCTACCGGCAGCCCGGTGCACCGGGCGAAGATCATGGCTGTGGCCTCATCCTGGCCGTCTCGACGTAACCTCGGAGTAATCTGTCCCCTCAGTTGCCGATGAACGAGGTGCACCGGGATGAGCGTCCTCGCCCCTTTCTCTCACCGGGCGCTCTTGTACCGCGGTGAGCGGGAGTACCTCACCGGCACACTGCCCTTCGTGCGGAGCGGACTCGACGCCGGCGAGCCGGTGGCGGTGGCCGTCCCGGGCCGTCGGCTGGAGCTGTTGCGCGCGCGGCTCGGCGCCGCGGCGCAGCGGGTGCGCTTCGTCGACATGGGCGTGGCCGGACGCAACCCCGGCCGGATCATCCCCAAGGTCCTGCGCGACTTCGCCGACGCGCATCCTGGGCGGCGGGTGCGCATCGTCGGCGAGCCGATCTGGCGCGGCCGTTCGGCGGCGGAGTATCCCGCGTGCGCCCAGCACGAGGCGCTGATCAATCACGCGTTCGCCGGGCGTACGGCCACGATCATGTGCCCGTACGACGCGGAGGAGCTCGACCGGCGGGTGCTGGAGGACGCCGCCCGCACCCACCCGGTCCTCATCGAGCACGGCGCCGAGCGGCCGAGTCCCGACTTCGATCCGGAAAAGATCATTGAGGCGTACAACGACCTGGAGCCGCAGTCGGCGGACGCGGCCGCCCTCGACTTCGACGCCGACGCCCTGGGAGACGTGCGGGTGTTCGCGACGGCCGAGGCCGCCCGGCGCGGTCTCGCGGGCGACCGCCTTCTCGACCTGGAGCTGACCGTCAACGAGCTGGCGGCCAACTCCGTCGTGCACGGAGGCGGCCACGGGACCCTCCGGGTCTGGTCCCGCGCCGGACACGTGGTCTGCGAGATCAGCGACGCCGGACGGCTGCGCGACCCGCTGGCCGGGCGACGCCCGGTCGGCCCGGACGCCCACGGTGGACGCGGCCTGCTGCTGGTCAACCAGATCTCCGACCTGGTCCGCATGTCCCGTACGGCCGACGGCACACGCATCCAGGTCCACTTCGCCGTCGGTTCCTGACCGCCCCGAAATCCGCCGGCGCACGCAGGCCGGCGAGCTCGGCCGGGGGCGCGGGCCCTGCCGTGACGGGCGATCGGGATCGGCTCCCGATCGCCCACCCGGAATCACCTGATCCGGGGCCGCCGGTCGCACCCGGCCGCGCGCAGGCGACCGCGTCGTGCGACTGACGATAAATGCGCCATCGCATTCCGAATCGACCGCAATGCGCGGTCTCTTACTACTGTGCTGGTAACGGACTGTAGCGTCAAGAGTGCAAACGGTAAACAATCGTTCAGCGCCCCCATTCGGCCGAATCCGGGGTGCACCACCCCCGGACCGGCGACATCGCCCCGCAGCCGACGCATCGTCAACGGCGTCGGCGAGAGGCGGTCACCCGTGGGCCGGCCCGCGTCACCGGCCCGCGTCGGTCGCGGGCAGGGCCAGGGCCGTCACTTCTTGTCGCGGCCGATCACCTTGCGGACCACGTCGCGCGTCCGGTCGGCGGCGGAGGCGAACGTGCCGATCAGGATGTTCTTGGTGGCGGACTCCACGCCGGGATGCGGGTGGGTGGGCGCCGCCGCCTCCGCGGCCTTGATCGCCGCGGCGAGGCCGCGCAACTCCGGGCCGCCCATCTCCCGCAGCTTGGTGAACTCCTCGCGTTCCTCGTGCTCGGCGTGGTCGATGACGGACTTGCGGAACTCGGTGAACAGCGGTTCGAAGCCCGCCGCCGAGGTGCCCATCTTCTCCAGGGCCTGCAGGACCCGCTTGCCCTCGTTCTCCTCCTGCAGCCGGGCGTCGATGATCCGGTCGCCGTCCGGGATGACCCGGCGGGCCAGTGGGTGGACGACCTCCTCCTCCGCCGTCTCGTGTACGGCCAGGAAGCGGCAGAGCTTCTCGAACGCCTCCTCGCGGGCATGGCCTCTGCTCTTGTCGACCTCGTCGAAGAGGCGGCGGATCTCCTGGTGCTGGTGGATCAGCAGGTCGATCGCGTCCTTCTCCGGCATCGTCTCAGGTCGCTGACTCATCGCGCGTTCCTTCCCCCTGGTGTCTCCCCGTATGTGCCTATTGCGACATTGCCGGTGCTGACCTGCTTAAACGCTCGTCCGATCGGTGCCGCTCCACCCGGAAAAGGGGGACTCTGCGCGCGGCCACTTTCTTCGATCATGCCGGTGGGACGACCCTGGTTTTGATCAACGATCTCTAGCCTGATCTCCAGAATGGTCACGGACGGTGACGTCCCGTCGCGTGGCCGTCGTTGGAGTCCGGAAGGCGTGCCATGCCTTGCACCAGGAGATACGTCCTCGGAGACCGGTGGCCGTGCCGCCGTGGCTGAGGGCGGCCGGCGCGGCCCTCGTGGCGCTCGCGCTGGCCGACGTGCTGAGCGTGGCGCTCGGCCGGTACGCCCTGCGGCACGGCCTCATCGACTGGCCGGACGTGCGCAAGGCGCACACGCGACCGACCCCGTACCTCGGCGGCGTCGCGATCGCCGTCGGCACGCTGGCCTCGGCCACGGTCGCGATCTCCCATTGGGATCGGCGGATCGCGGCCGTCGTCCTCGCCGGCGTCGTCGTCGCCCTCGTCGGCCTGTTCGACGATCTGCGGCCGGCCCATCCGGCGTTCCGGCTGGTCGTGGAGGGCGTCGCCGCCACGGCGGTGGTCCTGGCCGGGGCGCGCGTCGGCCTCTTCGGGCACTGGCTGGACCCCGTGGTCACGGTGGCGTGGATCGTCGTGCTCACCAACTCCTTCAACCTCCTGGACAACATGGACGGTGCGGCGGCGGCGGTCGCCGTCGGCAGCGCCTGCCCCATCGCCGCGGCGGCCTACCTGGAGGGCCAGGGCGGCCTGGCCCTGCTGCTGATGTCGCTGTCGGCGGCGTGCCTGGGCTTCCTCGTGCACAACTGGGCGCCCGCCCGGATGTTCATGGGCGACTCCGGTTCGCTGTTCATCGGCTTCGTTCTGGCGACGGCCACCGTCCTGGTGCGGGTGCCCGGCGGACCCACGGCCAGGCCGGCGGAGCTCTTGCTGTTCACCTTCGTCGCCACCGTCGACACCTGCCTGGTGGTGATCGCGCGTCCCCGTGCCGGGCTGTCCTGCTTCACGGCCGGCACCGACCACGCGTCCCACCGGTTGCAGGCGATGGGGCTCACCGTCCGCCAGGTCGGCCTGGCCCTGTTCGCTCTCGCGGTCGCGGCGGGGCTGTGCGGGGTCGGCGTGGCCACCGCGTGGTTGCCCGGGGCCGCCACGCTCGCGACGGCGGCCGTCGGGGCCGCCGCGCTGATCGTGCTCCTGTTGAACGTCCCGGTGTACGCCGCCCGGCCCGGCGTGCCGAAGCCCGCCTCCGCCCTCGAGACGGCGGACTCGCCGACGGGGGCTCACCCCATCTCCCCGCCGAAGCTCCGTGTCGTTCCCGACGCGCCGAAAAAGCAGGTGGAAAATGCGCTCGAACAGCATTGACGCCGACCGACCCGCGAGGTGACTCCGAGAATGGACATCAGTTACCAGGAGACCCAAGACCGTCTCGCGAACCGCATCCGCGCCCACAAACTCTTCGGGAACTTCGAGATCGGTGATTGGATCGACGCCTTTCTCGCCCGGAGCCGGCCGCGCCACGTCCTCGACCTCGGGTGCGGGGACGGCAACCACCTCGGGCTCTTCCTGCGGCACGTCGGCGAGGGCGGCACCGTGACCGGGATCGATCGCGATGGCGGACTGATCGAGCGGGCGAGCGGGCGCCATCCGGACGCCGGCAACCTCGCCCTGCACGTCGGGTCGATGGACGACAAGCTGCCGTTCGCCGATGGCTCCTTCGACCTGTGCATGGCGAACTTCTCGATCTACAACGCCCGCGACGCCGACTTCACGCTGCGCGAACTGCACCGGGTCCTGGTGGCCGGCGGCGAACTGGTGATGGTCGGTCCCGCGCCGGGCAACGTCATGGAGCTGTACGAATTCAACGAGAAGGCGACCGGTCGCCGGGTCGACGAGAAGACGCTGCGGCGTACGGAGCGCATCGTCAAGGAATTCCTGCCGTGCTCGTTGCAGATCTTCGGCCGGATCCGGGCGGAAGTCCTCAATTCAGTCCTCACCTTCCCGGATCGGGAGGAGTTTCTCCGCTATTTCTGTTCGACGCTCCTCTATGAGGAGATCGCCGAACGTGAGGGGTACTCGCTCGACGAGCTCAAGGCCTACTGCCCGGCGAGCGGCGAGATGCACGTGTCGAAGGAAATGGTCGCCGTGCTGGCGACGCGATGATCCCGGCGGAAGGCGAGTGGCACATGACCATCGACTGGGCGGACCAGCGGCTCCTCGTGGTCGCTCCCCATCCCGACGACGAGCTCCTGGGCTGCGGCGCGCTCATGAGCCGGGTGAAACGCGCCGGGGGCGAGGTGTTCGTCCTCTTCGTCACCGTGGGCGACACGCGTGACTTCTCGCGGACGGGCCGTTCGACCGGCCTCGAACGCGAGCGGGAGATCGACGACGTCGCGAAGTACGTCAACCTGGACGGTCACCACCTGGCACTGCCGGGTGAGGAGTTCCACCTCAGGCTCGACCAGCTGCCCCAGCAGCGCCTGATCGACCTCATCGAGCGCGACGGCCCGCTCGCCGTCTCCCAGATCCGTCCGTCCGTCGTCCTGATCCCCGAGGCCGGCAGCTACAACCAGGACCACCGGGCCGTCGCCGCCGCGGCGATCACCGCGCTGCGGCCGGGCCCCAGGCGGGACCGTCACCAGCCGGACCTGATCCTCATGTACGAGGAGGTGGCCGACGGCTGGAGCGCCGAGACGGTCTCGCCCCGGAACTTCCACGTCGTCGTCGAGCCGGTCGACCTCGACCGCAAGATCGAGGGGCTCCGCCGCTACACGAGCCAGTGGCGCACGCACCCGAACACGCGGTCGGAGGAGGCGCTCCGCGCGCTCGCCGTGATCCGCGGCGCGCAGTGCGGCGAGCCGCTGGCCGAGGCGTTCCACTGCCTGCGCTGGAAGGGCTGACGCCCCGTCGCGGCAGGTCCATGAATGGACCGGGCACGGACCGTACGGCCTCGGCGGGGCTCAGTGCGGATTGACGGCGAGCAGCTCGCTGAGCAGGTCGTCGAGGCTGACGATGCCGAGGAACGGGTCGCCGGGCGTTGCGACGAGCGCGAGCTGGGCCCGCGCCCGCCGCAGCCGGCTCACGGCGGCCAGCACCGTGGTGCCCGGCGTCAGCGTGGGCAGCGGATAGGTCATGTCCGCGGCGGTCCGGCCGGTGGCCGCGCGGGGGAGGGCGTCGCGTACGTGCAGCAGGCCGAGGATCCCGGCTCGGCCGTCCCGTACGAGCAGGCGGGTGTGGCCGCTCGACGCGGACGCCCGCCGGATCTCCTCGGGGACGGCGTCGGCGGGGACCACCGTCACCTGCTCGGCGGGCACGACCAGGTGGTCGATGCCCGCGTGCCGGGTGGTGATGGCCCGGCCCAGCAGGTCGTGCTCGGCATGGTCGATCAGCCCCAGCCGGCGCGACTCGCCGATCAGGTGGGACAGCCGTTGCGGGTCGGCCGGCGCCTCCCCCTCCTCCCGCGGCCGTACGCCGACGAGCCGGAGCAGGCCGTTGGTCACCCCGTTGAGGGCGGCCAGCAGGGGCCGCGACAGCCGCGCGAACCCGCGGAACGGGACCGCGAGGACCAGAGCGGAACGCTCGGGATGCGCGATCGCCCAGGACTTCGGCGCCATCTCGCCGACGACCATGTGCAGGAAGGTCACCACGCCCAGCGCCAGCGTGAACGCCACCGCGTGCCCGGCCGCCTCGGGAACGCCGACGGCCGCCAGCGGCGCGTCGAGCACGGACTCGAAGGCCGGCTCGGTGACGACGCCCAGCCCCAGCGAGCACATCGTGATGCCCAGCTGAGCCCCGGCCAGCATCAGCGACAGCTCGTCGATCCCGGCGACGGCCGCCCGCGCCGCCGTACCGCCGCGCGCGGCGGCCCGCTCGAGCCGGGGACGTTTCGCGGCGACGAGGGCGAACTCCGAGGCGACGAAGAAGGCGTTGCCGGCCAGCAGCGCGAGCGTGACCAGCGCGGAGGTCAGCGGGTCCACGAGACCTCCCCGTCGGGCGCGGCGGCGGCGACTGGAAGGGCCCGCAGCCGTACGGTCCGGGCGACGCGGCGGCGCACCGCGAGGACCTCGATCTCGGCGCGTCCCGGCGGACCGTACCCGGGGTCGAGCTCCACCTCGATCCGGTCGCCGGCGCGCGGCAGCCGGTGGAGGTGGGTCATGACCAGCCCGCTGAGGCTGTCGTAGGCGACGTCGGCGGGCAGCGCCAACCCCGTCAGGTCGCGGGCCTGCGCGATCCGCGTCGAGGCGTTCAGCACCCAGACCCCCTCGCCGCGCGTCGGGTCCGCCTCCGCGGCGTCGTTCTCGTCGGCGATCTCACCCACGAGCTCCTCGGCGATGTCCTCGAAGGTGAGGATCCCGGCCAGGCCGCCGTACTCGTCGACGACGGCGGCGAACTCCTGACGGGCCTCCCGCATCCGCGCCGTCACCTCATGGACCTCGAGCGTGTCCGGGACGAGCAGCGCCGGGCGCATCATCGTCTCCACCCTGCGGTCCTGGTCGTCGGCGGCGTCGAGGGCGGCGAGCTCGCGGACGCCGACGACGCCGACCACGTCGTCGATGTCGCCTCCCCAGACCGGATAGTCGGTGTGGCCGGCTCTGGCGACGAGGTCGGTCAGCTCTTCCACGGTCGTGGTCCGCGGGACGGCGACGACGTCGGGACGCGGCACCATGACCTCGGCCGCGGTGCGCTCCCGGAAGGTCAGCGCGCGCTGGAGCAGGTCGGACAGGTCCGGCGGCAGGTGGCCCGCGCGCCGGGACTCGCCGATGATGTCGCCGAGCTCCTCCAGGGTCGCGCCATGGTGCAGCTCCTCCACCGGCTCGACGCCGAACAAGCGCACCAGCCGGGCCGCGGTGGTGTCGAACAGCCGGATCACCGGGCCGGCGACGGCCAGGTAGGCGAGCGTCGAGGCGGCCAGGGCCTTGGCGACCGGTTCGGCGCGGGCCAGCGACAGGTTCTTGGGCAGCAGTTCGCCGAGCACCATCTGGATCACGGTCGCCAGCAGGAACCCCGCGACGATCGCGACGCCGTCGGCCCCGCCGCCGGACAGGCCCAGGTGCTCCAGCGCCGGGGCGATCAGCGCGGACATGGCGGGTTCGGCGATGAAGCCGACGATCAGGGCGGTGACCGTGATGCCCAGCTGGGCACCGGACAACATGAACGAGAGCCGGCTCATCACGGTCAGGGCCCGGGCGGCCCGCTTGTCGCCGTGCTCGGCCTCCGCGCTGAGCGCGGCCCGGTCGGCGGAGACGAAGGCGAACTCCTGGGCCACGAAGTAACCGGTCGCGGCCGTCAGCGCCAGGATGGCGACGACGCCGGCCAGGGCGCTCACCACCGTGGTGCCCCCGGACTGGAAGGGTCCGACGCCGCGGACACCACATCCCCCCTCATCGATCGATCCTCAATACGCCAACGACCCGGGTCCGCCCCGATGTTCCCCCGAAGCGATCAACCTCAAGGGAACCTCAAACCTCTTCCCGGAGGTGCTCCGTAGTGGCATCGTCCTGTCCAGGGGACGCGGAGCAGGCAGGACTCGCTCCCGACACGCCGATGTAACGAGCTGGAAACGTGTGTGCCATGTGCTTGACATGACTTCTCGCGCGGTGGCAATTTGAACGATCAAATCGCCACGGTTATGACGGAAACTTCCGAATCCGACGCGAGGGAGAGGCATGAGCGGCCGAAACGCGAACGGAGTCACGATCTCCGATGTCGCCGCGGCCGCCGGTGTCTCGCGCCAAACCGTATCGAACGTACTCAACGCGCCCGCACGGGTGGCGCCCGAGACGGCCGAGCGCGTGCGGCAGGCCATCGAGCTGCTCGGCTACCGTCCGAACCGCGCCGCGCAGAACCTGCGCGAGCGCGCCAGCCGGTGCATCGGACTGAAGATCGCTGCGCCGATCGGCGTGAGCAACTTCCTGGACCGCTTCCTCTACGCCCTCACGTCGGCGGCCGGGGCGGCCGGCTACCACCTCCTGCTGTTCGCCCCGACGGCCGTGGACGAGGAACTCGCCGTGTACGAGGACCTGATCCGCACCGGCACGGTCGACGGCTTCGTGCTGGCGGACGTGTCGGCCAGGGACCGGCGGCTGCCGTGGTTCGCCGAGCGCCGCATCCCCTTCGTCTGCTTCGGCCGGCCCTGGGGACAGGAGAACGGGCCGTACACCTGGGTGGACGTCGACGGGGCGTACGGCATCGAGCAGGCCGTCGACCACCTCGTCGCGCACGGGCATCAACGGATCGCCTATCTCGGCTGGCCGG
The DNA here is from genome assembly GCF_054775715.1 of Actinoallomurus acanthiterrae. Taxonomy (NCBI): domain Bacteria; kingdom Bacillati; phylum Actinomycetota; class Actinomycetes; order Streptosporangiales; family Thermomonosporaceae; genus Actinoallomurus; species Actinoallomurus acanthiterrae. The sequence goes on from NZ_BAAHCO010000001.1 coordinate 4,084,229, forward strand.
AGGGCACCGGGTTCGGCGACGAGCGGCGGAAGGGCTGGCTGCGGGCCATGGAACGGCACGGCCTGCCGGCCGACGGCCTGATCGGCGTGTGCGCCGAGGGCGTCGCCGTCGCCGCCGAGGCGGCCGAGCGGCTCATGCGCTCGCCCACGCCGCCGACCGCCTTCGTGTGCGGCAGCGACACCCACGCGGTCGGGGCCAGGCTCGCCGGCGGCCTGGACGCGGACGGCCGCCCGCAGGTCGAGGTCGTCGGCTTCGACGACTCACCGGCCGCGACTTTGATCTCGCCCCGGATGTCGAGCATCCGGCAGCCGCTCGACGAGGTCGCGCACCGCGTCGTCGGCCTGCTCAAGGCCCGGGTCCAGGGCAGTGATTCCCCGCCAGAGGGGGTGATGTTGCGTCCAGAGCTCGTGGCGCGGGAGTTACGAAGACCGACATCCGACCCCTGAAGTGAACAACCCCGAGGATGGAGTACAGGTGGCATCCATATCGAAGATGGCCCGCTGGGCCGTCGTCGCGACGAGCGTCGCGATGATGGCCGCCGCATGCGGCGGTAGCAAGAGCGACGACAAGGGCTCCAAGGACGCCGGTGCGCTGAGCGGCCGCGGGCCGATCACGCTGGCGACCGGTAAGGACACGTCGGGCAACCTGCAGAACCTGGTCAACGCCTGGAACCAGCAGCACCCGAAGGAGCAGGCCCGGATCGTCGAGCTGCCCGAGGACGCGGACGCGCAGCGGCAGCAGATGGTGCAGAACGCCCAGACCAAGTCCAACGCGTACAGCGTGCTGAACCTGGACGTCGTGTGGACGGCGGAGTTCGCCGCCAACCAGTGGGTCTCGCAGCTGCCGAAGACCCAGTTCGACCTGACGAAGTTCCTCCCGTCGGCGACCAAGACCGCCGAGTACCGGAACAACCTGTACGCCGCGCCCTGGAAGACCGACTCCGGGCTGCTCTACTACCGCAAGGACCTGCTCGACAAGGCGGGCATCACGGCGCCGCCGAAGACCTGGGCGGAGATGCAGCAGGACTGCGCCAAGCTCAAGGGCAACAACTGCTACGCCGGCCAGTTCGAGAAGTACGAGGGCCTGACGGTCAACTTCTCCGAGGCCGTCGAGAGCGCGGGCGGCGTGGTCGTCGGCGAGGACGGCAAGCCGAACGTCAACACCCCGCAGGCCAAGCAGGGCCTGAACTTCCTCGTCCAGGGCTTCAAGAGCGGGATGATCCCCAAGGAGGCCATCAGCTACAAGGAGGAGGAGTCCCGCCGCGCGTTCGAGAAGGGCAACCTGGTCTTCCTCCGCAACTGGCCGTACCAGTACGCCCTGTCCAACAAGAAGGGTGACTCCAAGGTCGTCGGCAAGTTCGCCGTCGCCCCGCTGCCCGGTCTGAACGGCCCTGGCTCGCCGACCCTCGGCGGCCACAACCTGGCGATCTCCAAGTTCGCCCAGAACAAGGCCACCGCGCTGGACTTCATCAAGTACCTCACCAGCGAGCAGACCGAGCGCGCCAACCTCATCGCGTCCTCCGAGGCGCCGACCCTGGCCTCGCTGTACGACGACCCGGAGCTGCAGAAGAAGTTCCCGTACCTGCAGACGCTCAAGGCGTCCCTCCAGAACGCCAAGCCCCGGCCGCAGGCCGTGCGGTACGGCGACGTGACGACCGCGATCCAGGAGGCCGCCTACTCGGCCCTCACCGGCAAGTCGACCGCCGACCAGGCGCTGGCCGACCTGCAGACCAAGCTCGGACAGCTGATCACGCCGTAGCGGCGTCCCGTGGCGGGACGCGCGGCGTCCCGCCACGGACCCCTAGGAGGGCTCCATGACCACTACGACCGCCGAACCGGCAGCCGCGGCGCCGGTAAAGCAGAACAAGCGCGACGTCCAAGGCTCGGGTCGCCTGGCCGCCGTGCTGCTTTCGCCGACCTTCCTGGTCCTCGCCCTGGTCGTCGGCTACCCCATCGTCGAGGCGCTTCGCGAGTCGCTGTACCAGAAGAACCAGGGCCTCGACGCCAACGGCTTCGTCGTCAACGGCGACAAGTTCGTCGGCCTCAAGAACTACACCGACATCTTCACCGGCGTGAAGTCCGACGCCTTCTGGAACGCGTTCTGGAACACCACGTTCTTCACCGTCACCAGCGTGATCATCGAGGTCGTGCTCGGCATCGCGATGGCGCTGATCATGCACCGGGCGTTCCGCGGCCGGGCCTTCGTCCGGGCGAGCATCCTCGTGCCCTGGGCGATCCCGACGGCCGTGTCCGCGCTGCTGTGGCGCTGGGTCTTCCAGGCCGACGGCGTGGCCAACGCGATCATCGGCCACCAGATCCTGTGGACCACCGAGGGCTTCCACGCGAAGATCGCCGTCATCATCGCCGACACGTGGAAGACCGCGCCGTTCGTCGGCCTGCTCGCCCTCGCCGGCCTCCAGTTGATCCCCGCCGAGGTGTACGAGGCCGCCAAGGTGGACGGGGCGACCGCGTGGCGCACCTTCATCAAGATCACCCTGCCGCTGATCAAGCCGGTGCTGCTCGTCGCCGTGCTGTTCCGGCTGCTCGACGTGCTGCGGATGTTCGACCTGCCGTTCGTGCTCATCGGCGCGCACAAGGACTCGGTGAACACCCTGTCCATGCTCGCCTACGACGAGGCGAACAACCTGCGGTACGGTCCCGCGGCCGCGTTCGCCACGATCCTGTTCGTTTACGTCGTGGTCATCGCGTACGCCTTCGTGAAGCTGCTCGGCGCCGACATCATCGGTGACGCGCGGTCGCGTAAGTCCTCGACGTCCAAGCGCGCCAAGAAGGGGGCGCGTGCCGCCCGGGAGGTAACGGCATGACCGCCATTTCCACCACGAAGTCGAGGTCCGCCGGACGCGACCCCGTCAGCCTGCGGAAGGTGCTCTCGTACCTCGGCATGATCGTCGTGGCGCTCTACTGTCTGGCGCCGTTCTACTGGATGGTCGTGTCGGCGTTCCGGCGGCCCGAGGACCAGTTCGACAACTCGCCGATCCCCGCCCCGTTCTCGATCAAGAACTTCACGGCGGTGTTCAAGCCCGACGTCGGGTTCGGGCGGGCGCTGCTGAACAGCCTCGTCGTCGCGGGCTCGACGACGGTGCTCACGCTGGTCGTCGGAACGTTCACCGCGTACGCGCTGGCCCGGCTGGACTTCCGGTTCAAGAACATTACGCTCGGCATCATCGTCGCGACGTCGATGTTCCCGACGATCTCCCTGCTCGTCCCGCTGCTGCACCTGTTCACCGACATCAAGTGGATCAACACCTACCAGGCGATGATCCTGCCGAGCCTGTCGTTCGCGCTGCCGCTGGCGGTCTGGAACCTCACCGCGTTCTTCCGGCAGATGCCGTTCGAGCTGGAATACGCGGCGATGGTCGACGGATGCACGCGCGGTCAGGCCTTCCGGAAGATCATCGTTCCGCTCGCGGCACCGGGTGTGTTCACCACCGCGATCATCGCGTTCATCGCCGCGTGGAACGAGTTCATGATCGCGCTGAGCATGGTGAACAAGAAGGAGATGCAGACGGCCACCGTGTCGATCTCCAAGTTCACCGGGGCGTACGGGTTCGACCAGCCGTTCGGCACGCAGATGGCGGCCGGCGTGCTCGTCACCGTGCCGCTCGTCATCGTCGTGCTGATCCTCCAGCGCCGCATCATCGCCGGTCTCACCTCCGGCGGCGTCAAGTAACGCGACGCCGTCCCCTCACCCCCGAAGGGAAACCGTGCACGTCAACGCCCCCTGGTGGCGCAGCGCCGTCATCTACCAGATTTACATTCGCAGCTTCGCCGACGCGAACGGTGACGGGATCGGTGATATCGCCGGAATTCGGTCCCGGTTGCCGTACCTGCGCGACCTTGGCGTCGACGCCGTCTGGATCACGCCGTGGTACCCGTCGCCGATGGCCGACGGCGGGTACGACGTGGCGGACTACACCGATATCGACCCGATGTTCGGGACCCTGGCCGACGCGGACGCCCTGATCGGCGACGCGCACGACCACGGTCTCAAGGTGATCATCGATATCGTTCCCAACCACACCTCCGACCGGCACACCTGGTTCCAGGCCGCGCTCGCGGCCGGCCCGGGCAGCCCCGAGCGCGACCGGTACGTCTTCCGTGCCGGTCGCGGGGCCGACGGCGAGCTGCCGCCGAACGACTGGCGAAGCACGTTCGGCGGCGCCGCCTGGACCCGGGTGCCGGACGGGGAGTGGTACCTCCACCTGTTCGCCCCCGAACAGCCGGACCTGAACTGGGAGAACCCCGAGGTCCGCGCGGAGTTCGAGCGGGTGCTGGCGTTCTGGTTCGACCGCGGCGTCGATGGCTTCCGCATCGACGTCGCGCACGGCCTGATCAAGCAGGACGGCCTGCCGGACCTCGGCGGCGAGGAGGAGGACGTCCTCGAGCCGACCAAGCGTCTCGACCACCCGCACTGGGACCGCGACGGAGTCCACGAGATCTACCGAGGCTGGCGGCGGGTGGCCGACCGTTACGACGGCGACCGCACGTTCGTGGCGGAAGCGTGGGTGGGGAGCCCGGAGCGGCTGGCCCGGTACGTCCGCCCCGACGAGCTGCACACCGCCTTCAACTTCGACTACCTGCGCGCCTCCTGGGACGCCGCGAACCTGCGCTCCGTCATCGACGGGAGCCTGGCCGCCCTGGCCCTGGAGGACGCGCCGGCCACCTGGGTGCTGTCCAATCACGACGTGGTCCGCCACGTCACGCGGTACGGCCGGAACGACACCGGCGGGCGCGGCCCGCAGGGCGACGTCGAGGAGCCCGTCGACCTGGAGCTCGGCACCCGCCGGGCCCGCGCCGCGGCGATGCTCATGCTGGCCCTGCCCGGCGGCGCGTACGTCTACCAGGGGGAGGAACTCGGCCTTCCCGAAGTCGAGGACCTGCCCGAGTCGGCTTTGCAGGACCCGGTTTGGGAACGTTCCGGTCACACATCCCGTGGCCGCGACGGCTGCCGGGTGCCGATTCCGTGGTCCGGTGACGGCGAGCCGTACGGATTCGGCCCCGACGGGAGCACGCCGTGGCTGCCGCAGCCGGAGTCCTGGAAGGGCTACTCCGCCGAGGCGGAGGCCGGCGACCCGGCCTCCATGCTCGAGCTCTACCGGTCCGCGTTGCGGCTCCGGCACGAGCGCGCCGCCCTCGGCGAGGGTGACCTGACCTGGGACGACGACGCTCCGGAGGGTGTGCTGCGGTTCACCCGCGCCCCGGGCTTCGCCTGCGTCGTCAACCTGTCCGGCACGCCGTACCAGCTGTCCGCCGACGCCGAGGTGCTGCTGGCCAGCGGCCCCCTCGACGGCGGCCTGCTGCCCACGGACACCGCCGCCTGGCTGGCCGTCTCCGAATGAGCGGTGGGCGGCCCGCCGACCGGTGGGCCGCCCACCGGAACGGCCGTCCGGCCACGGCCGTGCCGAATCCCATGCACGTCTCGGGGGCCGTACGAGAGGTGATGCTGATGCGAAAACACGTTCTCAGACCCGTCTCCACTGCCACTGCCGCACTGCTCCTGATCGCCGGGACCGTCGCCGCGCGGCCCGCCCCGGTCCGCGCTGCGACGAGCTCCGGCGCGTCGGCCGTTCCGGCCGAACTGTCGGAGACGACCCGGCTGCCGGACCGGCGGTCCGTCGTCGTCGGCGACCGGTTCTACTCGATGTCCACCGAGGACGGGCTCTACCCGGCGGCGGGCTGGCACACGAACGGAGAGATGGGCGGGCTCTGGACCCCGCCGCTGAAACTGCTCGACGGCATCTGGTTCGGCCTGGACGGCGCGTGGCTCGGCAAGCAGGCCGCGGCCGAGCGGTTCACCGCCGGGCACGGCTACACCCGGATCGCCTACCGCGCGGCGGACGGCGTCCAGGCCGAGCGCACGGACGTCGCGCCCGACGGCGTACGGGCCGGGCTCATCGGCATCACCCTCAGCTCCGCGTCCCGCAAGACCGTACGCCTCGACGTGGACGCGCACTCGGAGCTGATGACCGCCTACCCGTGGGGCTGGACGACGCCCGACCAGCAGGCGAACAACCTCCCGGACACCGGCGCGTACGAGAACGGCGGGCTGGTCTTCCGCGAGCAGGGCACCCCGAACGTCCCCAACGCGCCCCGGCACGACTACGCCGCGCTGGTCGCCGCCGACCGCACGCCGGTCGGGCACCAGCTCGGCCCGGACCATCGCGGGCCGCAGGACCCGGCCGTCGTCTGCCCCGCGAGCGGCGACCAGCCCAAGCGCTGTGACGACACGGCGTTCGGCAAGGGCACCGGCGGGCGGCTCTCGTACGACGTGACCGTCCCGGCGGGCGGCAAGGCCACCGTCTGGCTCGCGGTCGCGGGCTCCGACCACGGCATGTCCGAGGCGAACGGCGCGCTGCGCACCGCGCTGAAGAACCCGGCCGGGCTGCTCGCCCGGAAGGTCGCCGCACGCCGCGCCGTCGCCGCGAACACCGTCGTCGACCTGCCCGGCGACCGGCTCCTGCAGCAGAGCGTCGAGTGGAGCAAGCAGAACCTCGCCGACTCCGTGCAGGAGGCCCGCGACCTGCAGATGCGGGTCACCCACGAGGGCAAGGAATTTCCGGCGCCCAAGGGCACCGTCGCCAAGGCCCGCTGGCTCGGCGCCGGCTGGCCGGACTACCCGTGGCTGTTCGGCACCGACGGGGAGTACACCGCCTATGCGACCGTGGCGGCCGGACAGTTCTCCTCGATCGAGGACCACCTGCGGGCCGTCCGTGACACCAGCGACATCGTCAACGACCGCAGCGGCAAGGTGATCCACGAGGTCGTCTCGGACGGCTCGGTCTACTTCGGCGCGAACGGCGAGGCCGGCAACACCGACGAGACCGCGAAGTTCCCCAGCGCGGTCGCGCTGCTGTGGCGCTGGACCGGCGACCGGGCGTTCCTCGACTCGATGTACGACTTCACCAAGCGCAACATGCACTACATCGTGGAGAAGCTCGACGCCGACGGCGACGGCTGGCCCGAAGGGTCCGGCAACGTCGAGCGTGCCGGCATGGGCGTCGAGAAGCTGGACAACGCCGTGTACACCATCCGCGGTCTGCGGGACCTGGCCGACCTGGCCACCGCCGAGGGCGACGGCGCCACCGCCGCCTGGGCGGGCGGGCACGCCGACGCGCTGGAGAAGAAGTTCGAGGGAGCCTGGTGGTACGGCGGCGACACCGCCCAGTACGCCGACTCCATCGACAAGCCCGACGACCCGGCCAACGACAACACGAAGGTCTTCCAGCGGCACTGGATCGGCGTGACCCCGATGGACGCCGAGCTCGTCCGCCCCGGTCAGGTCACCCGTCCGCTCGCCGACGACCCGCACGCCCAGGCGGCGCTGGCCCGGCGCGAGCAGTCCTGCTACACCGGCACGACCGGGCTCTACCACACGGGCACCGGCCCGACCTCGGCCGACGGCGGGAACAAGGGACCGTCCTGTGACGGCGTCGTCTCGTCCGTGCAGAGCGACCGCGAGGTCTTCTCGCTCGGCAACGGGATCATGGCCGTCGCCGAGGGCAACTACGGCCGCCTCGCCCAGCAGCGGACGTACACCACCGACAACGCCCGGATCCAGCTCGACCCGTCGCTGCGGGAGATGCCGGGCGCCATGCCGGAGATCGCGCCGAGCCCCGACTTCGACCCGGCCAACATCGACCGTCCCCTGACCGGACGCTCGATGGTCCTGCAGGCATGGGGCGCGTACGGGAACCTGTGGCCGGTCGTCCACCAGCAGCTCGGCGTCTCCCCGGACATGGGCCGGGCGCGGCTGGAGGTCGTCCCGCAGGTGCCGCCGGGCCAGTCCCGCGTCGCGGGAAGCCACATCCGGGTCGGCGGCGGCACGGTCGACGTCACCGCCGAGGCCGCCGGGAAGTCGCTGCGCACCACCGTGACCGGCCGGGCCGCCAAGGCGAGCCTGCTGATCGGCCAGGTCCTGCCGGGCGGCGCGACGGTCGCGTCGGTGACCCTCGACGGGCGCGCCGTGAAGTACCAGGTCCGCAAGACCGCGCGCGGCACCGAGGTGGTCGCCGACGCCGGATCCGCAGGCGGCACCGCCGTGCTCGCCGTCACTCTCCGCTGAACCCGGGACGCCCCGCCCGGCCTCCCGGGCGGGGCGTCCCCTTCTCTGCTCACCCCGGAGTCACCGTGTCCCAGTCCTCCCTCCACGACCACCTGACCTGCGTGGCCGCGCCCGCCGTCTGGCTCTCCCCGCGCGGCGGGCAGCTGACCGGCGGCGCCGACGGGCTGTACGTCGCCGACCGCCGGGTCCTGTCACGGCTCGTGCTCACGCTCGATGGAGCCGAGCCCGAGCCGGTCGGCGCGACGCCGCTCGGGGCGGACGGCGCGCGGTTCACCGCGAAGCTCGGTGACCTGGCGGTCGAGCGGACCCGTACGGTCGGCCGCGACGGCGGCACCGAGGAGATCCGCGTCCGGAACGACGGAACCGAGCCGGTGACGGTGTCCGTCGCGGTCGAGGCGGCCGCCGACCTGGCCGAGGTCAGCGACGTCAAGGCCTGGCACGCAGGAGAACCGGGCCGGTCGGGCGACGGCGGAAGCCTTCGGCCGGATGAGACGCCGCTGCGCGACGGGACCGCGCACACCGGACCGGACGGCTACGCGGTGCTGCTGACCGGGCGCCTGCGGGCCGAGCCGGCGCTCGCGCCGGGGGAGGAGTTCACGACCACGCTGACCGTACGGGCGACGCCTCCGCCGGTGGAGGGGTTCCGGCCACTGGCGCCTAACACGCCGCCGCCGTGGTCGGCCGCGCCGCTCACCGTACGGTCCGAGGACCGGCGGCTGGACGCGCTGGTCGGCCAGGGGATCGCGGACCTCGGCGCGCTGCTGCTCGCCGACGAGAACGACCTGTACTGCGCGGCCGGCAACCCGTGGTACCTCACGCTGTTCGGCCGGGACTCCCTGTGGACCGCCCGGCTTTCGCTCCCGCTCGGATACGAGCTCGCCGCCGGGACGCTGCGGACCCTGGCCCGGCACCAGGGCGTCCGCCACGACCCGGAGACGGAGGAGGCGCCCGGCAAGATCCCGCACGAGCTGCGGCCCGTGCACGCCGCGGGCTGGCTGCCACCGGTGTACTACGGCACGGTCGACGCCACGCCGCTGTTCGTCACCACGCTCGCGGAGGCGTGGCGGTGGGGGATGCCCGCCGCCGAGGTCGAGGCGCTGCTGCCCGCCGCCGAGCGGGCGCTGGACTGGCTCGAAGGCTTCGGCGACGCCTTCCTGTCCTACACCGGGTCGCCGGACCGGCTCGTCAACCAGGGCTGGAAGGACTCCGTCGACGGCGTCCAGCACGCCGACGGCCGCCTGGCCGAGCCCCCGGTGGCCCTGTCGGAGGTGCAGGCGTACGCCTACCAGGCCGCCATGCTGGGCGCCGACCTGCTCGACGCGTTCGGCAGGCCGGGCGGCGAACGCCGCCGGGAGTGGGCGGCCGCCCTCGCGGAGCGGTTCCGGGCGCGGTTCTGGGTGGACGGGTATCCGGCGATCGCCCTGGACGGCCGAGGCGCGCCGGTGGACGGCCCGGCCTCCAACATGGGGCACCTTCTCGGCACCGGCCTGCTCACCTCGGCCGAGGAGGACCAGGTGGCGCCCCGGCTGGCCGAGCTGGACTCCGGCTGGGGGCTGCGGACACTGGGTACGGCCTCGGCGGGCTTCGACCCGCTGTCGTACCACCTGGGCTCGGTCTGGCCGCACGACACCGTGATCGCCGTACTCGGCCTGGTCCGGGCGGGTCACCACGACGTCGCCGCGAGCCTGGCGCGTGGCCTGATCGCCGCCGCGCCGAGCTTCGACTACCGGCTGCCCGAGCTGTTCGGCGGCCAGGACGCTCCGCCCGGCCACGGCTCTGACGACAGCCGCCGGACGGTCTCCCATTCCGGGCACAGCGGCCCGGCCGGCCGGACGGACGACGGCGAGCCGGTGGGCCCCGTGCCGTACGCCGCGGCATGCAGGCCCCAGGCGTGGGCCGCCGCGGTCTCGCCGGCCCTCGTCACCGCGCTCCTCGGACTGGACGTCGACGTGCCGTCCGGCCGGCTGGCGGTGTCACCGCTGAGTGACTTCGGCGCGCTGTCCGTGAGCAACGTGCGCGTCGGCGACGCGACCCTCTCGGTCGACGTCGACCCGCAGGGCGCCGTGTCGCTCATCGGCGTGCCGCCGGGCCTGACGCTGGAGCTTTGAAGCGGCCTTTGTAAGGAGACCACCGGGCTTCCGGACGCGGGGGAGGGGCGATGAGGATCGCGGTCACCGGGGGCACCGGCCGGATCGGCGGTCGTGTGGCGCGACTGCTGGCCGACGAGGGACGCCACGACATCGTCGCGCTGTCCCGCCGGACCGCGCCGTACGACGACCCGGAGGCGTTGCGCGAGGCGCTGGAGGGGGTCGACACCCTCGTGTTCGTCTCCAGCGACGGCGAAGCCGCCCGGGTCGTCGTCCATCACCACAACGTCCTGGACGCGGCGGTCCGGTGCGGGGTCGGCCACGTCGTGCTGCTCAGCGGCCTCGACGTGGACCTCGACTCGCCGTTCTGCTACGCGTTCACCAACGGCCGTACGGAGCGGATGCTGCGCGCGTCCGGGCGCCCGTACTCCATCGTGCGCGCGGGCCTGTTCACCGAGTTCTTCCTCGGTCTGCTCCGGCAGGTCGCGGTGGACGGTACGGTCGCGCTCCCGGCAGACGACGCTCGCGTGTCGCCGGTCGCCCGGGAGGACGTGGCGCGCTGCCTGGCCGCCCTGGCGCTGCGCGAACCCGCCAACCGGCACTACGACGTGACCGGACCCCAGAGCCTCACGGTCGAGGCGATCGCCGCCACGGCGGGGTACCGGTACTCGGCCACCACGCCGGCCGAGTTCGCCGCCGCGCTGTCGCGCCTCGGCGAGGAGCCGTGGTGGACCTACGCATACACCGGCATGTTCGAATCCGTGCGGCAGGGCCGGTGGGCGACGGCATCGGGCGCGGTCACCGAGCTGACCGGCCGCCCACCGATCTCCCTCCAGGACGTGCTGAGCGCGAATCCTCGCTAGGGAACTCGTCATTCGGGCGTGAATAATAGCGCCATCATTCCTGGCTTTTAATCTGATTCGAATAGGTCCTATTCAGTTCCATTCGAATAGGTTGCCAGAGGAATGTCGAATGCGTTTTGTTCGTGATCGATAACCGGCGGTCCGATGGGGCCGCCGCCCTCGACATGAACGGAGAAACGCATGCTCGGTAAGCACGGCGAGGCCCGTCGCCGCCTGCTGATCGGTGTCGCGATCGCGCTGCCGCTCGCGGCCGCGGCGGGCGGGGCCACCCCGGCCTTCGGCTCATCACACCAGGCGTCCCCGTCGGCCCGGACGGCGTCATCGGCGGTGTCGGTGAACGCGAAAGCGCCGGTCGGCAAGAACAGCTATTACATCAACACGCTGAGCACGAAGACGGCGTACGCGCGTGGGCTGGCGGCCGGCAAGAACGACGCGAAGAGCGGCACCGGCCGGATCGCGATCCTGGACTTCGGCGGCCAGTTGTCCACCGGCAAGGGCACCTTGATCATCGGCCGGAGCACCCACGCGAGCAACGCGCAGATCGCCGCGGTCGCCGAGCAGTTCGCCGCCGGCTACTCCAAGGGCGTCGGCTCGAAAAAGCCGACCCTGACCCTCGGCGTCGGCACCAACAACTCGGTCGGCGTCAGCCGGTCCCTCGGCGTGACGTGGGCGAAGACGGTCGCCACGGCGGCCTCCTGGGCTGGGAAGCACGCGCCGCACACCACCATCGTCGGCGCCAACGACCTGGAACCCGGCTTCGGCGGTGCGAGCGCCGCGGTCGCCTGGGCGAAGGGCTATTCGTCGGTCAAGGGCAGCCGCTACATCAACTTCGGCTCGGCCGACGGATGCCCGCAGGCGAGCGCGAGCGGCGGGGCCTGCGACCATGGCTGGACGCAGGAGACCCTCTGGTACGTGTCGACCGGCGCGCGCGGCGCCTCGGTCACGCCCGAGATCTACTACCCGGCGAACGCCAAGCAGTGGGCGCTGATCAGCAAGTACGGCAAGAACCGCCACAAGAAGCCGCTCGGCATCCCCGGCGCCATGGACCAGTACCCCGGTGGCGGCAACACCGCCGCGCAGGCATGGAGCCAGCTGCGCGCCCAGCTGAAGGCGAACGGCCTGTCCACCACCCTGAATTACGGACTGGAGATCAGGGCCGAGTAGCATGCCCGGCGTCGTGGCCCGGACCGGGCCACGACGCCGCGTGCGTCGCCGCGGCGAAGAGCCGCCAGAGTTAGCGTCGAGTAAACATCATGATCCACTTTTGTGGACATCCCCAGACTCATGATCACGTTCGGGTTACTCTGTCGCGGTGATCTTGTCTCGACTTCGCAAACACAGTCAGGCTCTGGTCGCGCTCGGGGGTGCCGCCGTGTTGACGGCCACCATGACCCAGCCCGCCCACGCCGCAACGCACAAGTCCGGCGCACTCGCCGAGCGGCTCCGGGCCGCCATGGTCGCGCAGAACTTCGGCGACCTCGTGGACACGACCCCGCCCGGATCGGCTCAGGCCCGCGCTCTCGACGCCCAGCCGGAGTCCGAATCGGGCCGGCCGAAGCACGCTCCCGCACTCAGCGCCGCCGCGGCCACGACGATCCACCAGCAGCCGCAGGTCGACATGACCGTCATCGAGCTCGACAAGAAGGGCCGTCCCGTCTCGTCGGGCACGGTCCTGATGAGCCCGAAGTACAAGAACGGCGTCGTCGTCCCGGTGGACAAGAACCTCCGCACCACCGCCGTGCGGTACCGCCTGTGGGACACCGACCAGTGGGACGCCAACAACGGCCAGGGCACGACCGACACCGTCCCGGGCCGCGAGAACGCGCCCATCGACTACATGGAGCCCTACTCGGCGTCGATCGTGAAGCTGATGGTCGGCTTCGGGATCATGCAGCTGGTGGACAAGGGCGCCATCAAGCTGAGCGACACCTACGCCTACAACCCGACGAAGCCCTCCGACCGCTGTGAGGGTGCGACCACCCGGACCATCGGCGAGTACTTCGACCGGATGATCACTATCTCCGACAACGGATCGGCGTGCACGCTCATCAAGGTGATGCACGAGCACGGCGGGGTCGACTGGCTCAACCAGCAGTTCCAGGACCTCGGCCTGGACATGCTCCAGCTGAAGGGCACCGACCCGGCCAACGGCGACTGGTCCCCGCAGATCACGATGTCGTCGCTGGACACCGCCAAGCTGCTGATGCTCATCAACGGCGTCTCCGGCACGGCGTGGACCGCTCCGAACGGCAAGCCGGTCACCAGCGACATCCTCAGCAAGTCCTCCCGCGAGTACTTCATGAAGGAGCTCGGCGACCAGGGCTGGAACAACGTCCTGTCGACGACCAACTACTGCGGCTACAGCTACCCGGCCCAGGGCATGCCGCAGCGGATCGCGGACCGGTGGATCGGCCCCGACGGGACCGTGACGGTCAACAACGACCCGACCGACGGGAAGTACCAGTACCCGGTGAAGCCCTGCCAGGACGCCGGTCAGGTGAGGTTCGCCCACAAGACGGGGCTCACGGCGTTCGCGGCCGGGGACGCGGGCATCGTGCACTCCCTGCCCGGCCAGGCGAAGCGCAACTACGTCATCGTCGCCTTCAGCAACCTCGGCTGGCGCTACCAGGACGCTAACCGGCCGAACCCGGGCGTCCAGCCCGCGGTGAACCGCACCGAGAAGTTCGCCAAGATCGGCCTCGCGATGGACCAGTACGAGGCCTAGAAGTAGCCGACCCGGATACGAGGAAGGGGCCGGATCTCTCCGGCCCCTTTTCGTCATCCGCGCCGGCTTCACCGCCTGCGGCCTCTAGAGTTCCCGGCGCAGCCGGGCCGGGTCGACTTCGGTCACGGCCGTCTTCCCGTCCAGCTCCCAACCCTTCCCGTACGCCGCGGCGAACGCCTCCTCGCCCAGCGCGGCCCGCCCCCGGCGGGTGAGCCCGCGAACCTGCCGATCGGTGCGGTCGTGAGCGCCGCGCAGCCGGGAGGCGGCGCCGAGCAGGACGGCCGACTCGTGATGCCGCCCGTGCGCCTCGGCGAGCGCGGCCGCGGTCACCGCCACCACCGACAGGATCGGCAGGTCCCGGGTCTCCAGCGCCGCCGCGTACGCCTCGTCCAGCGCCTGCTCTGTGCTGGCCAGGTCACCCGTCTCCAGGCAGAGCGAGGCCCGTACGCTGCCGACCAGCGTCCGCGCGTGGTCACGGGGGAACGCGGTGACGCCGTGCAGGCCCCGTTCGGCGTCGTCGAGCAGTTCCCGCGCCCGGTCCAGGTCTCCTGTCCGCACCCGGAAGCCGGCCTCCCGCGCGGCGACCAGGACCAGCATCTCCGGCGAGTTCGCGCGCAGCGCCCGCTCCCGGGCCGAGTCGATCACCGCGATCGCCAGGTCGGTGTCGCCGCGCCGCAGGTGCAGGTCGATCCAGCGCAGGTCCCGGTACACCTCGTCGCGGAGGCTGAGCGAGCCGAACTCGCCGGCCAGCGACCGGGCCTCGCGCAGGTCGGCCAGCGCGCCGTCGAGGTCGTCGTCGTACTGCCGTAGCTGGGCGCGCATCAACAGCGCGGTGGCCTGGCCCCAGCGGTCGCCGGCCTGCCGGAAGCAGGCCAGGGCCGCCTCCACGTCCGTGCGCATCTTGTCGACCTCGCCCGCGTTCTCGGCGAACTCGGCCCGGAACATGCGGGCCAGCCCGGACAGCCACACGTCGTCGCCGTCGGCCAGGCGCTCGATGATCGCGAACGCGGTCTTCTCCTCTTGGAGGAACGCGAGCGCGGGCGCGGTGAGCGCGCCGTACGGGCCCGGCAGCCGCGGATACGCGAGCAGGCCGGCCAGCTCGCGCACCTGCGCCTGGTCGTCCGCGGCCTCCTCGGCGGTCATCGCCGGCCGGGTGCCGACCCGGTTGATCAGGTAGATCGCGTGGGCGCAGTCGCGGTCGGGCGTCGGCTCGCCGCCGGGCACCGCCAGTGCCTCGCCCAGCCAGTAGGCCGCGTCGGGGTGCCGGCCGAACATCTGCCAGTACCAGGTCAGGTTCAGGGCGAGAGCGACCGCGCCGGGGGCGTCGCCGGTGTCGCACCGCCGGCGCAGGGCGGCCAGCGCGTTGTCGTACTCGGCGCTGATGACGCGCATGGCCGCAAGCTGGCCGGGCCCGCGCAGCCGCGGGTCGTACCGGGCCATCAGCTCGGCGAAGTAGCCGGCGGCCAGGTCGCGGACGGTGCCGAGGTCGCCCGCCTCATCCAGGCGGTCGGCGCCGTACTCGCGCAGCGTCTCCAGCATGCGGTAGCGGCCCGGGTCGGGCGCGAGCTGCAGCAGCGACCGGTCGACCAGGCCCGCGAGCAGCTCGGGGATCTCGGCGGCCGGCACCGCGGTGCCGGCGCAGACCGCGGTGGCCGAGGCCGCCGTGACGCCGCCGGGCAGGACCGAGACGCGTTCGGCGACCGTACGCTCGTGCTCGCTCAGCAGCTCCCAGCTCCAGGCGATGACCGCGCGCAGCGTGCGGTGCCGGGGCAGCGCGGTACGGCTGCCCGTGGTGAGCAGCCGGAACCGGTCGGACAGCCCGTCGGCCAGCTCGGGCAGCGACAGCGTCCGCAGCCGGGCCGCGGCCAGCTCCAGCGCCAGCGGCATCCCGTCCAGGCCGCGGACCACCCGCCGGACCTCGGGCAGCGTCGTCTCGTCCACGTCGAAGCCCGGGCGCACGGCCACGGCCCGCTCGGCGAACAGGCGTACCGACGCCGCCCGCCGGGCCTGCCCGACGCCGTCGTCCGGGCCGGGCAGCGCGAGCGGGCCGAGCGGCACGAGCGCCTCGCCGTCGACCGCGAGGGGTTCGCGGCTGGTGGCGAGCACGCGCAGCCCGGAGCATCGGGACAGCAGTGCCACGACCAGGTGGGCGACGGCGTCGATCAGGTGCTCGCAGTTGTCCACCACGAGCAGGCTCTCCCGGCCGCCGAGCCGGCCGACGAGTACGTCCATCTCGTCGCCCTCGAACCGCATCCGGGACTCGAACCTCGCGCCGCGCAGGCCGATCCCGGCGAGCACGGCCGCGCCGACCTTGGCCGGCTCGGTGACCGAGGCGAGGTCGATCATCCAGGCGCCGTCGCGGAACTCGTGCCGGTGGCGGCGGGCGGCCTCGACGGCGAGGCGGGTCTTGCCGGCGCCGCCGGGACCGAGCACGGTGACCAGACGTCCGGTGGCGAGGAGCGTGTCGATCCGGGCGAGGTCGTCGTCGCGGCCGATGAAGCTGGTCAGCGGCGCGGGAAGGTTGGTCTGCGCGGCGTCGGCGGCCGGGGCGGGCCGCTCGGCGCGCAGCAGGCGCAGGTGGCGCTCGCGCAGGGCTGCGCCCGGGTCGGTGCCGAGGACGTCGGCCAGGGTTTCGCGGACCCGCTCGTACCGGGCGAGGGCCTCGGCCTGGCGCCCCTGGGCGGCGAGCGCGTCCATGAGCAGCGCGGCCGCCCGCTCGTGGACGGGGTGCTCGGCGAGCAGGGCGGTCAGGCGGGTGGCGGCCGCGTCGGCACGGCCCAGCGTCAGCTCGGCGTCGGCGAGGTCGGCGACGGCCTCGACCGAGGCGTGGGCCAGCCGGGTCGCGGCGGCGGGCGCCACCGCGGCGACGACCGCGGGCTCGGCGCCGGGACGGTCGCCCCACAGAGCCATGGCCTCACCGAGCACGGCCGCCGCGGCGTTCGGGTCGCCGGCGCGCAGGCGGTCACGCCCGGCGGCGGCGAGCCGCTCGAACCGCAGCGCGTCCACGTCGGCGGCGTCCACGGCCAGCCGGTAGCCGCCCGCGAGCTGCGCGACGTCGCTGGCCGAGCCGAGGGTCCGGCGCAGCCGCGAGACGAGGGCCTGCAGGGCGTGGGCGGGGTCGGCCGGCGGCTCCTCGGCCCAGATCGCGTCGACCAGGACACTCTGCTCGACGGCGCGCCCGCCGGCGAGCGCCAGCCGTACGAACAGAGCCTGCGACCGCGCACCCGGAACGGGCAGGGCGACGCCACCGCGAGACGCCTGAAAGGCGTCGAGCAGCGTGACGCGAAGCCGCGCATCCCCGTCCATCCCCCGATCTTCGCGTGCGCACCCTCGCGTTCCCAAATCACGCAGGGCCCTGGCTTCCCCGGTGTCAGCGCCATGTGCGTCCCCGCGTCAGCGCCATGTGAGCGCCGTGTGAGCGGACCGCGTCAGTCTTTCCGTGCCTCGGACAAGAGGCTTCGAAAGGGGAGTTCTCGTGCATGACGTAGTGATCGTGGGGGCCGGCCCGGTCGGTCTGTTCCTCGCCTGTGAGCTCGGCCTCGCGGGCTGCTCTGTCCTGGTGCTCGAGCGGGAGCCGGAGCTCCGCTCCGAGTGGAAGGCGGACCCGCTTGGGATGCGGGGCCTGTCCGCCTCGTCGGTCGAGGCGTTCTACCGCCGCGGGATGCTGCACCCGCTGCTGACGGCGTCCGGCGTCGACGAAGATCCCGGTACGGACGAGCCGGCGCCCCCTCGCAGCGGGGGCCACTTCGCCGGCATGATGCTCGATCCGGCCAAGGTCGACGTCGCCGCCCTGCCGTTCCGGCTTCCCGGCCCGGCACTGGACGGCGTGCTGACCAGCCTCGAAGTGGTCGAGACGGTGCTGTCCGAGCGCGCTTCCAAGCTCGGCGTGGAGATCCGGCGCGGTGTCACGGTCTCAGCCGTCACGCAGGACGATGAGAGCGTGGTCGCGCACGCCGGCGAGCACGCGTACGCGGCGCGCTGGGTCGTCGGTTGCGATGGCGGACGCAGCGCGGTGCGCGGGCTGGCGGGCTTCGAGTTCGTCGGCACCGAGCCGCAGTTCACCGGCTACACCATGCTCGCCACCGTCGCCGATCCCGAGAAGCTGAGCCCTGGATTCAACCTGACGCCGACGGGCATGTACCTCCGGATGCCCGCGGAAGGGCACATCGGCATGCTGGAGTGCGACGGCGGCGCGTTCGATCGCTCGCAGCAGCCGACTCGCGACCATCTCCAGGCGGTTCTGCGCCGTGTGTCCGGCACCGACGTGACGCTGAGCGACGTCCAGCTCGCCTCGAGCTTCACCGACCGGGCGATGCAGACGACGACCTACCGGCAGGGACGCGTCCTGCTCGCGGGCGACGCCGCTCACATCCACTCGCCCCTTGGCGGGCAGGGGCTCAACACCGGCATCGGCGACGCCATGAACCTGGGGTGGAAGCTCGCGGCGACCGTCCACGGGTACGCGCCGGACGGGCTTCTCGACACCTACACCCGCGAGCGCCATCCGATCGGCGCCCGGGTGCTCGACTGGACACGCGCCCAGTCGGCGGTCATGAGGCCGGACCCGTATGCCCAGGCGCTCCAAGGAGTGATTCGCGACCTCCTCGGGACCCGTGACGGAACGACCTACGTGTTCGACAGGATCTCGGGATCGTCGGTCCGCTACGAACTTGGCAGCGATCAGCCGCTGGTCGGCCGCAACGCCCCGGACCTTCGTCTCGAGGACGGCACTCGCCTCGGCGACCTGATGCAGGACGGGCGAGGCGTCGCGCTCGACTTCAGCGTCGATCGGTCCCTGCAGGGTCCGGCGATGGGCTGGGAGAGCCGGATGCGGTATGCGGCCGGGCCGGCGAGAGACGACCTCGGAGCAGGTGCGGTGCTGGTCCGGCCTGACGGCATAGTCGCCTGGGCAGGTGATCGCCACCCTGACCGTGAGGCGTTCGAGCGGGCCGCCGGCCTTTGGTTCGGCAGCCGACGTTGACACCACGTAACCGATGTGACCTTTCCTTCAACCGAGTTCCAGGAGCGCACATGACGATCACCCTTCGACCGGGCAGCACCGTGATGTTCACCGGCGATTCGATCACCGACTGCCAACGGCTGGAGAGTGAACACGGCCTCGGGTTCGGCTACCCGCTGCGCATCGCCGGCGAGTGGGGACTCCGGCACCCGGATCGGGCCGTGACCTGGCTGAACTCCGGGATCGCGGGCAACAAGGTGATGGACCTCGAAGCCCGCTGGCAGACAGACGTACTCGACGCGCACTCGGACGTGGTGTCGATCCTCGTCGGAGTCAACGACATGGGCTGGCACACGATAGACCCGAACGGGCACGTGATCCCCGCGGAGGAGTTCGAAGCGGGCTATGACCGGCTGCTCGCGCCCCTCGCCGAGGCGGGCACGAAGCTGATCCTCATCGAGCCGTTCCTCCTGCCGATCCACGGCGTCGTCGAGGCCGGCCCCGCGCTCATCGGAGAGGAAGAGCGAAAGGAATGGCGCGCCGACCTGGACCCGAAGATCCAGGTCGTGCGCGAGCTCGCCCGCAGGTACGGCGCGGAACTGCTCGCCGCCGACCGCATGTTCGCCGAGCTCGCCGCGACGACCGAGCCGGAGTACTGGGCCGAGGACGGCGTGCACCCGACGCCGGCCGGTGACGCCGCACTCGCGGAGGCCTGGCTGCGCCTGGTCGAGTGACCGTGCCGGGCGGCTCTGGGCGCGCTCAGCGCGCCGCTGCCGGCCCAGGGCCGTCCTTCGTGCGCCGCCTCGATTGCAAATCGTCGATCTTGGCAGAAGCCGGGCAGGTGGGCGCGAGAGGTTTCAGTGGGTCGCCTGCCGTGCGGCCCGATCCCGGATACCGCCCAGCACGGTGTCGAGCAGTCGGTCGAACTCCGCTGCGGACCCGAAGTCGGCTTGGAGCGGTGCGAGAGCGGCCATTGTCGGGTATGCGGTTGCGTCGATCGCGGGCATATCGGCGGGTCCGTCGAGGCCGCCGCTGAGGACCGCCAGCAGATAGCCGTTGAGAAAGCCGAACAACGCCGTCGGCGCGTCCGCGGCTACCTGGTCGGGCAGTCCGGCCTGGCGCATTGCGTCGACCAGACGTTCCAGAGCGGCCAGGGCCACCGGCGAGGTCTGGGGGCGGGTGGCCAGCAGCGGGAACACCCGAGGGTGCCGGTAGGCCATCTGCCGGTAATCGTGCGCCGTCTGGCGGGCGACCGGTTCCCAACCGTGGGGTGCTCCATCCTCGCCGATCTCCATCTCGGCGATCACGGCCTCGGAGATCGCGTCCAGCAGCGCCGCCTTGCCCTTGATGTGGTGGTAGATCGACATCGGATCGACTCCGAGGTCGTCGGCGAGCCGCCGTACCCCGAAGCCGTCCAGGCCGTCGCGGTCGACGAGCGCGACGGCGGCGGCCGCGATGCGTGTGCGGTCGAGCCCCGCCGAGGTGCCCCGTGTGCGTCTGGCCACGTCCGCTCCTCCCTCTTGCCAAACCTACATCGTAGAATCTATCGTGCCAGGCAAATCTACGGCGTAGGTTTTTAGGGAAGGGAAAGCACTCTGATGACGAAGACACCTCATGCGCGGTCGGCCATCGCAGCGATGTACACGGGCCTTGCGCTCACCGTCATCGCGACGATCGTCCCGTACGTCGACCGTGCCACCACCCACCTGCTGGCCGACCACATCCGGGCCGGCTATCCCACCTACACCCAGACGCGAGTCGACTCAGCCGTCACCGCCTACCTGGTCCTGTTGTCCGTCGTCGGAGCGCTCGGCGTCATCGCCTGGCTCTGGACGACCTGGGCCGTCAAGGCGGGCAAGCGGTGGGCCCGCCCCACCGCGACCGTGATGTTCGTGCTCGGCACGAGCGTCGGGCTGGCCGGGCTGCTCATCAAGGACACCTCCGGCGACACCGGCCTGTCGCCGGCGCTGGGCTGGGCCTGGCGGTCCGTGCCTGGCAGGCCTCCTGGCGGTCACGCTGCTGTGGAGAAGACCGCGGCTGGTGTGACGCCGGCTCCGACGCTCTCGGCACGGATCGACCTGGGGCACGACCACTACGCACTTGGAGGAAGAGACAGTGAAGCGCATCGGCATCATCGGGGTGGGCGAGATCGGCCGGGCCCTGGTGGTGGGCCTGTGTGAGGGAGCCGACAAGTCTCCCGAAGTGTTCCTCTCCCCTCGGGGAGCCGGCACGGCTGCGGAGCTGTCCGAGCGATACGAGGGCGTGCGGGTGTGCGCCGACAACCAGGAGGTGGTGGACCGCTCCGAGCTGGTGATCATCGCCGTACGCCGCCAGGACCGGCACGAGGCACTCGCCGGCTTGAGGGTGGGCGGCGACACGTTGGTGGTCAACGTGATGGCCGGCGTCGGCATCGACGACCTGCGCCGGACGCTGGCCACCGACGCCCCGCTGATACGGGCCATCCCCCTGCCCGCCGTCCGCGAACGCCGCTCCGTCACGGTGACGTGCCCGTCGCACCCAGGGGTGAACTCCCTCTTCGAGCACCTGGGCGGGGTGCTCCCGGTCGAGGACGAGGCGGCCTTCAACGTCTTCTCCGCACTGACGGGAACGCTGACCACCCACCTCTCCTACCTCGCCACGCTCACGTCGTGGGCCGGCGACCACGGCATCGCCTCCGCCGACGCCGACGCCTACGTTCGCGGCCTCTTCCAGGGGATCGGCCGCGCCCTGAGCGACCGGACCCGCTCCCTGCACCAGCTCGCAGCCGACCACGAGACCCCGAACGGAAGCAACGAACGCATCCGCACGACATGGTTCACCCCGGCCAACTCCGAAGCCCTCGGCAAGGCCCTCGATGACCTCCTCGCCGATCTGAACGTGACGTGACCGCCGCCTGTCAGCGGCGGCGCATCCGGGCGATGCCGACGGTCAGCAGCAGGACGACTCCCGCGAGCGCGAGCCCACCCGTGATCAGCGTGATGACGGCGTCGCTGATCCACGCGTGGGAGTTCCGGGGATAGGCCACGGTCCCGTTCGCGCCCGATATCTCCGCCGGGATCGTCTGGTCGAAGGAATGCCGCCCGTTGCCGTCGAGGGTCACCGAGCGTCGTACGGCGCCGTCGCCGGAGACGAACGATCCCGAGGTCGTGTAGCCGCCCTTGCGCCGGCGGGTGCTCCACTCGACCGTGAGGACGCCCCGCACGCCGCCGTGGGTGGCCCGGTAGGCGTCCGCCGTCCGTGTCGCCTCGGCGACCGATCCGAATCCGAGCAGGGAGAGCGGGATGAGGAAGATGACGAGGACGAACAGCGCCGCCGACAGCGACGGGCGGCGGCCGGTCAGACGCCTCAGCTCAGGAGGCTCGGGCGGCATGCTCATGCGGTCTCCGTGAATCACGCCCCAACGCGGTGCCGACCGCGACACCGCCGGGGAGAACGATCGTCTCGCGCCGGCCGGACCGTGCCAGATACGGAAGCGTACGGGCCCCGGCTCAGCCGGGGCCCGTATCGGGTCAGTCGCGCCAGACGCGGCGGCGCCGACCGGTGAGGGGCTCGGTGGAGGCCCAGACGCGGCGCCAGTCGGCGGCCTCGGCCGCCTTCTCGCCCTCGCCCCTGCCCTCGTCCCGTACGGCGCCGGGGCGGGTCGGCTGGGAGCCGCCCGGGATCTCGAGCCGGTCGTCGGCCGCGGCGCGCAGCGCGTCGTACCAGCCCAGGTCCTCCTCGGCCGCCAGCATGTTGACGGCCTTGGCCATCCGGGTGCGGAACGCCCGGACCTCCTCGCCCTCCTCGGGCACGAGTGGGCGGCCGTACCGGACGGTGACGCGCGGCTTGCCCGGCTGCGGCCAGTTGCGCCCGCGGGGCATCGCGGCGTACGAGCCCCGGATCGCGATCGGGACGCACGGGATGCCCTTCGTGACGCACAGCACCGCGGCGCCGAGCTTGAAGGGGTTCATCCAGCCGTCCTCCGACCGGGTGCCCTCCGGGTAGAGCAGCAGGCTCCACCCGTCGTCGACGAGGTCGAGGGCCAGGCTCCGCAGCCGCTTCGAACCGTAGCGCTCGACGGGGAAGGCGTTGAAGAACACCGCCGTCAGCGTCGCGCGCCAGCGTACGTCGAAGAAGTAGTCCGAGGCGGCGCCGACGGCGACGCGGTTGGCGAACCGCTCCGGCAGCGAACCGAGGATCAGCGGCGTGTCCAGGTGGCTGGAGTGGTTCGCCACGAACACCACCGGCCCGCGCACGCCGTCGAGGTACTCCGCGCCCTCGATGACCGGGGTGATCTGCCGCCAGGCGACCGGCTTGAGCAGCCCCTTGCGCAGCACGGACCGGGCCGCGACCGCGGCGGGCGTGCGGGCCCACCCGGTCGGGAAGACCTTCTCCTCGGGCTCGACGACGTGCGGCTCCGCCGAGCGGGGCACGGTCGAACGCCCCCGCCAGTCCCGCCCGTGCCGCAGCAGCCTGATCTCCCGCCGGATGCTCATCGCACGTCCGCCAGCGCCAGCGGAGGGGCGTGGAGGTAGGAGATCGACGGGCTGCCGCCGACGGTGTCCTTGGCCATCTCCAGCGCGTCGGCCAGGGTGGTGGCCGCCCGGAAGCCCATCCGCTGGGTGGTCTTGCGGTTGCCGCCGACGAAGATGACGTCGCCGAGGTGCTGCATCGCGTGCGCCCCCCAGTACCACATGTAGAAGGGGTGGACGCCGTGGTAGGCGTAGCTGTTGCGGTACAGCTGGGTGTACCACGGGTCGGTGGCGAACTGTTCCTCGTACTTCGTCTCCAGGAGCACCGGGTCGGTGCTCTCGGTGAGGATCTCCTCGAAGAAGTCGATGTAGCTCGGGTGATGCACCGGGTGGAACTCGTTCGGCACCGGGTGGTAGAAGATCGCCACGCCGCCCTGCCGGACGATCGGCTTGTTCTTGTACAGGTTGAAGAAGTAGCCGAGCCCGAGCGACATCACCAGGATCGGGTTCATCACCGAGTTGACGTTGTACGGGCAGATGTACGGCAGGCCCCAGATCGCGATGTCGGACTGGCCGTTCACCTCGGTGAGCTGCTGCCGGTGGACGTTCTGCAGCGTCAGCGGGTGCACCTCGGACTGCAGACCGGCGTGCACGCTCGTGACGCCGTACGGCGCGGCCGTCGACTGCCAGATCCGCCGCCGCGTCTTCTTCGGCATCATCTCGTTGGCCCGCTTGACCGCGAGGTAGGTCGCCTGGTCGCGGACGTTCCACTCCCACTCGCGCTTGTTCAGGAAGCCCATCGAGGAGGGGAAGGTCTCGTTGTTGAGCGTCGTCTCGACCGTGAAGACCTTGACGTGCTCGTCGATCAGGCCCTTCATCCGCTCGTACGAGTGGTGCATCGCGGAGTTGGGCGGGTCGTTGAAGGAGTTGGAATGCCGCAGCGTGTGCACGTTGTGGTGGTGGCGCAGGCTGCGGTAGCTCGCCAGGCCGACCGACACCGACTTCGCGCCCCCGCTCATCGCGGTCAGCGTGATGTTGACGTAGACGATGAGATCGCTCTCGGCGGCGCGCCGGTTGATCTCGACGTCCTCCCCGTGGCGGGTCTTGCCCATGTGGAGGAGGTTGTCGCGGTCCTCGGCGTCGTGGTTCTTCAGGTGCTCGGGGAAGAACGCGTGGAACACCCGGTCGCCGACGGTGCGCCGCAGCTCCGCCGGGGTCATCCGGCGGTGCAGGGCGTTGCCCGCGATCAGCTCGACGTCGTCGACGCCCTTGGCCGCCGCCATCTCGAGGACCTGCTCGATGATGCGCTGCCGGACGTCGGGCGTCTGCATGGGCGGCAGCGGCAGCGACAGGTCGTCGAAGACGATCGTCAGCCGCATGCCGGGCCGCAGCAGCTCCGGCAGCGGCTCGGTGCCGTGCGGGTTCAGGAGGGCGTGGCGGATCGCGGCGTCGACGTCGCGGATGCCCGGCAGGGAGTCCGGCGGGTAGATGACCTTGGACCCGAGCGGCAGCCGCTCCAGCCGGAAGCCTTCGCCCTGGTGCATGATGAGCGGTGGCGTCCGCTCATCCACATCGAGTACGAAGCCTGGTCTGCTCACTCGAAAACCTTTCCTTTCAGAACCCTAGCGGGCGAGGTCGAAGGCGACTTTGACGGTACCCAGCCGCCCGGAGTCGGCCGCGTGGTTCAGTGCCTCCCGCCAGCGGGCGAGAGGGTAGGTCGTGCCGACGTAGCCGTCCAGCGGGGCCGAGCCGGCGAGCCGAAGCGCGTCGGCGAAGTCGGCCCCGTCGGAACCGGAGCAGTACGCCCCGACCAGCTCCAGCTCGCGGAACCACAGCGGCGTCAGGTCGACGCCACCGGACGGCATGCCCGACATCACGACGGTACCCCCGGCGCGGGCCAGCCGCAGCGAGGTGTCGAGGCCGCTGGCGCCGCCGGTGCACTCGAAGACGGTGTCGACGCCGCCGAGCAGGAAGTCCGCGCCCATCTCCGGCGTGTGCATCCGCGCGGTGGTGACGCGCCGCAGCGCGCGTACGGCCTTGCGGGGCTCGATGACGGCGGTCGCGCCGAGCGCCTTGGCCTTCTCCTTCTGGTGCCCGTGCTTGGCGATGACGTACACCGCACCGACCTGGGTCAGCTCCCGCAGCGCCAGCAGGGTCAGCAGCCCGACGGTGCCCGCGCCGACGACGACGGCCGTGGAGTTCGGCTCGATCGGCACGCGCCGCACCGAGTGGATCGCGCAGGCGAGGGGCTCGGCGAGGACCGCCCGCTCGTCGGGCAGGTCGTCGGGCACCACGTGCAGCTGGCTCGCGTGCGCGACCATCTGCCGGCTCCAGCCACCGCCGGTGTCGGCGCAGGTGCCGGTCTGGATCCCGGCGGAGATGCGGCCGGCCGTGATGTGGTCGCAGCGGCTCTGCTGCCCGGCGGCGCACCAGCGGCAGGGCTCCATGCCGCGCACCTCGCACGACAGGACCGGGTCGATGACGACGCGGCTGCCCTTCGGGATGCCGGGCAGCTCGTCCAGGGTCCGGCCGACGATCTCGTGGCCGGGCACGAACGGCATCGACGTCATCGGCGACAGGTACGGCGAGGAGTGGCCGGTCAGCAGGCTCAGGTCGGAGCCGCAGATCCCGGTCAGGATCGGCGTCACGCGGGTCCAGCCCTCGCCGGGCAGCTCCGGCGCCTGGCGGTTGACCAGGCGCAGCGGCGCGACGTTCCCGGCGACCATGCCGCTCAGCCGGCTCCCCACGCGGGTGGAGGTCAGCCCCCGGGCGGCCACGAACCGGCCCGGCGAGCGGTGGTACTCGAGCGCGAGGATCATCGGGCGGTCCTCGCTCCCACGGTGTCGATCAGCACGTCGCCCCGTCCACGGGTATGGGCGCCCCACTCGTGGATGCGCCAGTGCTTGCGCTTGGCATGGCGGTACAGCGACGGGTCCGGGTTGACCGCCGCCGGGTTGCCCACGGCCTCCAGCAGCGGCCGGTCGGAGTAGCTGTCCGCGTAGGCGTACGACTGCGACAGGTCCAGGCCGGTCTCCTCGGCGTGGCGGAGCAGCCAGGCGGCGCGCGCCTCGTCGACCAGCGGCGGCGCGTCGAGGTAGCCCGTCAGCACGCCGTCGCGCTCGTGCATGCGGCTCGCGACGACCTCGTCGAACAGCGTCGCGAGCGGCTCGACGAACACGTCGATCGTGCCGGTGATGAGGATCGTCTTGTGGCCGGCCGCGCGGTGCGCCCGGATCTTGCGGACCGCCTCTGGCATGACCCGCTGCAGCACCGCCTCGCCGAGGACGTCGTCGACCAGCGCGCGCAGCTCGGCGACGTCGGCGCCCTGGTAGCGGCGCAGGAAGGCCCGGACGAAGTCGCCCCGGTCGCGCCGCTCGGCCCGCAGGTATTTGGGGAGCGAGCGGGCCAGGTCGGCGAGCTCGCCACCCCACTGCGAACGCGGCGTCGACGACAGCCGCGCCCACAGGTACGACTCGATGAGGTTCGAGGCGATGATCGTGCCCTCGAGGTCGAACACCGCCGCCACGTCGGTGCGCTCGGGCAGCACCGGGTCGGCGCTCTTGCGGCCGCCGCCGCGGCCCTTGGAGAAGCCGCGCATCAGCTCGGTGACGCTGGGGGAGTGCACCTCCTGGAGGTAGTACTCCCAGTCGATGATCGACGGGTCGAAGCCGTACTCCTCGACCCGCTCGGGCGGCACGGTCAGATGCAGCGCGTGCGTGCGGGCGTCGTCGTAGATGACCTCGGCCTTGGTGTAGGCCTGGTACAGGTCGGAGTAGCGGCGCAGGAAGTCCAGGTTGGTCTGCTGCCGGTGCACCGCCGTCATCCAGTCGCGCGTCTTGGCCGAGGCGGGCAGCCGCAGCAGCGCCCGCTCGGCCGCCGAGGTGGCGCGCTCGCCGCTGCTCAGCATCATCTCGACCTGCCGGCTGCCGGGGAAGCGCCACTGCGGCACGCGGATGTGGCCGCGCTCGCCGGCCGGCATCGGGTGCCGCCGGAAGTAGTCGCGGACGTTCTCGTACAGGCCGCGGAAGGACAGCGGGTTGCGCGAGCCGGAGCCGATGTGGAAGTAGCCGGTCTCGCCGCGCTCGGGCGGCGTGGCCGCGACGGCGATGGTGGCGTTGACGACCAGGTCGACCGGGATGATGTCGACGACGCTGTCGGGCAGGCCGGGGAACTCCGGCAGGACGCCGCGCCCGTACGCGATGATCAGCGGGTCGGCCATCTTGTAGCCGTCGATCCAGCCCGGGTACGGGTGGCGCAGCGAGCTCTCCACGATCGCCGGGCGGACGATCGACAGCCGCCGCTCGCCCCACAGCTCCTCGGCGGCGCGCTCGCCCTGGGCCTTGGTGAACGTGTACACGTCGGGCCAGCCGAGGCTCTGCGCCCGCGACCGGCCATAGTCGACGAGCCGGTCGGTCACCCACTCCTGGCGGGCCTCCTCGGCGGCCGCGACCACCGACTGCGGACCGGCCTTGCGGTGTTCGCTCTGCGCCCGAGCCACCGACTTGCGCAGCACCTCGGGCCGCCGCGAGTCGCGCTCGACGTCGGCGCGGGACGCCAGGGCCTCGGCCATCTCGGTGCGCCAGTCCACGGTGTGGTCCAGCCGGGCCTCCGGCACGACGCCCTTGCGGACGCCGGCGACGTAGGCGGTGGAGACGTGGACGACGTGCGGGTCGGCGCCCGACTTGTGGAGCGCCTCGTACAGGGTGACGACGCCGGCGACGTTCGTACGGAACGCCTCGTCGATCGGCGGGTCGAAGGACACCGTCGACGCGCCGTGGATCACCACGTCGATGTCGGCGGGCAGTGTCACCTCGCCGAGATCGCCCTCGATCACGTTGACCCGCTCCGCGGCGATGCGGCGCAGCTCCTCCTCGCCGATCCGCTCGCGCAGCGTGCGGAAGACCGGCTTGCGCAGCAGCCCGTCGAAGCGGCGCTGGGCGGACGTGCCGCCGCGCGGCCGGATCAGCACCGACACGCGCACGCCCGGGTGGGCCGACAGCAGCTTCTCCAGGGTCGCCTGCCCGAGAAAACCGGTGGCGCCGGTCAGCAGGACGTGAGAGTCACCGAGGGACGGGAACTCGTGAGGTCGGTCTGGCGCCATCCGCTGTTCTTCTCCGATCCTGGGCATGAGCCGTCCCGGCCGCAAACTGACAGGGGAAACCCTAACGGTTCACCGGCACCGCTCAAACGGCCGGGCGCGTCACCCGTCGTTCATGTCGCGCACATCTCACCGTGTACGTGTCACCGTCCGGTCTCGGCGATCGGAGGCGGCGAGCGTGTCGTTCATGTCATGCGGATCTCACCGTCCGGTCAGCCTCGGCGGTCCGAGGCGGCGAGCGTGTCGTTCACGTCATGCGGATCTCACCGTCTGGTTTGCCTCGGCGATCGGAGGCGGCGAGCGTGTCGTCCATGTCGTGCGGATCTCACCGTCCGGACCGGCTCAGCGGTCCGAGGCGGTGAGCGCGTCGTTCATCGAACCGGACCGGAACACCTCGACGCGGATCGGCGTGGCGGCGAACCCGGCCTCGCGGATCGCCGCGCTCACGGCCTGGTCGCCCCGGGCCCGCTCGACGAACTGCGGGTCGAGCTCCAGGCGCACGGCGTCACCGAGGTCCCGGACGCGCAGGTCACGGACCGTGCCGCCGAACAGCGCGCGGACGGCCGTCTCGGCCCGCTCGATCCGCGCCAGCCGGGCGGAGGTCACCTCGATGCCGTACGCGACGCGGCTCGCCATGCAGGCCGCGGCCGGCTTGTCCCACACCGGCAGGTCCCAGTGGCGGGCGATGGCGCGCACCGCCGCCTTGTCCAGGCCCAGGTCGGCCAGTGGCGTACGGGCCCCGCGCTCGGCGGCGGCACGGATGCCGGGCCGGAACCCGGCGACCACGTCCGAGGCGTTCGTGCCGGTCGTGATCGTGGCGTACCCCAGGTGGTCGGCGAGAGCGTTCGCGGTGTCGAGCAGGACGCTCTTGCAGAAGTAGCAGCGCTGCGGGCCGTTCTCCCGGTATCCGGGCACCTCCAGCTCGGAGGTCGTCGGCGTGTGGTGGGTCACCCCCAGGTCCGCGCAGAGCTCCCGCGCCGCGTCCAGCTCGGCGGACGGCAGGGAGGGCGAGACCGCGGTGACGGCCGCCACCTGATGGGGGCCGAGCGCGCGGGCCGCCGCCGCGAGTACGACACTGGAGTCCACGCCGCCGGAGAACGCCACGAGCGTTCTGCCGTAGCCTGCCATCTCGGTCAGCAGTTCGTCGGAGAGGACCACCACGTCCACCATGCAACCCCGATCCGTTGAGGAACGACTCTCATGACGGTATCCCAGCCGAACGGCGTAACCGATCTCGGCTTCGCGCGGCTCGACGTCGACCGGGCCGCCCGGACCGGCGACCCGGAGGTGGTGTTCGGCCAGGGCAAGACGCCCGAGCAGATCGTCACCGCCCTTCAGGCGCTGCACGAGGCGCACCCCGAACGCGCCGTGCTCGCCACCCGGCTGTCGGACGAGGCGATCACCGCGTGCCGGGAACGGCTGCCGGCGGCCGAGGTCGACCCCGTCGGCCGTACGGCGATCCTGGGGACGACCGAGACCCGGGGCACCGTCGCGGTCGTCGCCGCGGGCACCTCCGACCTGCCCGTCGTCCGCGAGTGCGCGGCGACCGTGCGCGTCTTCGGAGCCGAGCCCGACGAGATCGTCGACGTCGGCGTGGCCGGCATCCACCGGCTCATGGCCCAGCGTGACCGGATCGCCGATGCCGACGTCGTCGTGGCGATCGCCGGTATGGAGGCCGCCCTGCCCTCGGTCCTCGGCGGGCTCGTCGGCGCGCCCCTGATCGCCGTGCCGACCAGCGTCGGCTACGGCTGGAACCTCGAGGGCGTCACCGCCTGGCTGGCCACGGTGAACAGCTGCGCCCCCGGCATCGTCTCGGTCAACGTCGACAACGGCTTCGGCGCCGGCGTCGCCGCCGCCCGCATCGCCCGCCGCACCGCGAAGGCGGCCGGATGAGGACCGGCCGTCCGCCGATGGGCGAAGGTGAGGGCCACCTGACGCGGGCCGGACGGCCGCCGTCGTACGTCACGCGCGAAGGGAAGGCCGTCCGATGAGGACCCTGTGGGTCGACGCGGGCAACGGCGCGGCGGGCGACATGCTGCTCGCGGCGCTGGTGGACGCCGGTGCCGACCTCGAGGCCGTACGGGCGGGCCTGCGCGGCCTCGCCGTCGAGCCCCTGGACGTCGAGGTGACGCAGGTGCGGCGGCACGGGCTGCGCGCCCGGTATGCCGAGGTCCGGGCCCCGGACAGCGACGTCTCCCGGAACCTCGCCGATGTCACGGCGATCCTCACGGCCGCCGCCCTGCCGGAGGAGGCGAGGGAGTTCGCCTTGGCCGTCTTCCAGCGGCTTGGCCGCGCGGAGGCCCGGGTGCACGGCGTGGACGTCTCGGAGATCCACTTCCACGAGGTCGGGGCGCTCGACGCCATCGCCGACGTCACCGGGTGCGCGCTCGCGCTCCACGACCTCGGCCTGCTCGGCACCGCGACCCGCGTCGTGTCGCCGGTCGCGGCCGGCTCCGGCGTCGTCCGCGCCGCCCACGGGCCGTTGCCCGTCCCGGTCCCCGCCGTCCTCGAACTGCTCACCGAGGCCGGTGCGCCGCTGCGCTCGCATCCCGCCGCCATGGAGCTGTGCACCCCGACGGGCGCCGCGTTGCTCGCCACGCTCGCCACCGGCTGGGGCCCCGCGCCGGACTGCGTCCCGCGCGCCACCGGCACCGGCGCCGGCCGCGCCGACCCCGACGGCCACCCGAACGTCCTGCGCGTGCTGATCGGGGAAGCGGCCGACGCGACCGGCTGGGCGACGGCGGAGATGCGCCGCGTGGACACCACCGTCGACGACCTCGATCCCCGGCTGTGGCCGGACGTGCTGGAGGCCCTGCGCTCGGCCGGAGCCGCCGACGCCTGGTGCTCGCCCGCGCTGATGCGCAAGGGCCGTCCCGGCCAGGTGCTGAGCGTCCTGGCGGACCCGCAGCGGCTCGACGCCGTGTGCCGCGTGATCTTCGAGCAGACGACGACGCTCGGCGTGCGCGTCTCGCCGGTCGAGCGCCGTTCCCTCGACCGCGACGAGATCACCGTGCCGGTCACCGGGGGAGTGACGGTCGGCGTGAAGCGCGGCCTGCTGAACGGCGAGGTCGTGACGGCGCAGCCGGAGTACGACGACGTCCGCGCCGCCGCGGCGGCGACCGGCCGTCCCGTACGGGACGTGCTCGCCGAGGCCGCGCGGCGGGCCGGCGAACGCGATTCCTGACCTCGCGGTGCCCTATTTCGGTCATTTTGTTGGTATGGCCTTTTCTGGGGTGTTTTCTGGATCTGGCCTGATCTCGGCGGCGAAGGCGTTCGGCGAGTGGCGGCGGGTGACGCCGATCGGGTGCTGCGATCCCGGTTGCTCCGAGAAGGGGGAATCGGCGCGCTCTTGAGCAGTTTCGCCCCGTCCATGCGCTGGCGAGCCCCGGTGCTCGAGGCAGATCATCCGGTCGATAAGGAGTTGCGCCTCGACGGGCGCGGGCTCCTTCTCATCCCGTCGTATTTCTGCTGGAGAAAAACCGGTCACGCTCGCCGACTCCGAACTCTGACCTGCGACGTTAAGCCCGAACTGAAAATTGACGCGGTACCGCGCGGACGGCGACAGACCGGTACTGCCGGCCATCAGCGTGCGGCGTCGCCGGCACTCCTCGGCGCGGGGACGGGGCGCCATCCGCGTCCGGTCCGGGTCGTCCAGCGCAGGAACACCAGGGCGAGGACCGCGACCGCGGCGGCCAGCCCGTACATCACGGACGGGCCCGCGCTGAGGACGGCGCCTCCGGCGGCGGTTCCGGCACCGATGCCGATGTAGATCGATGAGGCGTTCAGCGAGACGACGAGCGGGGCCTCCTGGGGAGCGGCGGCGATGAGGCGGTGTTGCTGCGCGGGCGTTTGCGTCCACGTGCTCGCGCCCCACAGCAGCACCAGCATCCCGGCGATCAGCGGGGACGTGACGCCGGTGGCGGCGCTGATACCCAGGGCCGCCAGGGCGACGGCCATGGCGAGGTAGCCGCCGTTCAGCACGCGCGTCGGGCCCCACCGGTCGGTGGCGTAGCCGGAGACGAGGTTGCCGGCGACGGCGCCCGCGCCGTACAGGAACAGCATCAGGATCGTCGCACCCTCGGGCACCCCGACGCTCCGCAGCGCCGGGACGCTGTACGCGTACACGGTGTAGCTCGCCCCCATGCCGAGGACGGTCAGCGGCAGCACCGCCGCGATCGCCAGGCGCAGCAGGGCGAGACGCGTCCGTAGCGGCACTCGCGGTCCGCCCGGCAGCACCGGCATGATCCAGAACACCCCGGCCGCCGCCACCAGGGAGAGCGCGGCCACCAGGCCGAGCGCCGTACGCCAGCCGAGCCAGTGGCCCGCCAGGTCGCCCAGCGGCACCCCGAGTGCGGTGGCGACGGTCAGGCCGCCGACGACCACGGCCAGCGCGCGTGCCCGCAGCTCCGGGCGGACCAGTGCCGCGCTCACCGCCCCGGCTCCGGGCGTGTAGACGGCGGCCCCGGCCGCCGCCAGCACCCGGCTCGCGATCAGCAGGGGCAGGTTCGGTGCGAGCGCCGAGGCCAGGTTGGCGACGCCCAGCACGACGAGAGCCCCGACCAGCAGCATGCGTCGTGGCAGTCGCGCGGTCATGGTGGCCAGCACGGGCGCGAGGACGGCGTACGCGACGGCGAACACCGTGACCGACTGGCCCGCCGCTCCGGTGGACACGTGCAGCGTACGGGCCATGGACGGCAGGAACCCGGCGACGATGAAGGCGTCCGTGCCGACGGCGAAGGTGCCCAGCGCGAGCACGAGCGTCGGGCCCAGGCCGCCCGGCCTCGTCACCTCTGCCGTACGGGGCCGATTCAGGACATTCGACATCCAGATTCTCCCTACAAGTCGGCCCGAGACTGTCTCTCGGGGACTCAGGTCAGCCGTTGACGCGTTCGTGCCAGCGCCGGGCGCGGGCGCCGGCCGACGGAGGCGCCGCCACCATCAGGTCGGCGAGGGTCTGGGAGGCGAGCTCCCGCCGCCACGCCAGCTCCGCCCGGCGCATCGCGACGGAGACGCCACACGCGCGCCGGAAGTCGCTCGCGGGAGCCTCCGCGCCCGCGCCCCGCTGCCGGATCTCCGCGCAGCGGAACGCCTCTTCCGGCCCCTCGATCGCGGACACGACGTCCATGAGCGTGATCTTCTCCGGGGGGCGGGCGAGCCGGAACCCGCCGCGCGCGCCCGCGGTCGAGGTCAGCACGCCCGCCCGGACCAGCGCCTGGAGCCGCTTGTTCAGGTACGCGGGAGGCAGCTCGAACCACGCCGCCAGCTTCGCCGTCGACAGCGGCTCCTCACCGCCGATCCACGCCAGGGCCAGACAGCAGTGCAGCCCCCACTCGACGCCTTCCCCCATCCGCATAATCTGGATGTTACCCGTCCAGGTTGTCTCTGACACTACAAAAGTAGAACCACGTGGCCCTCCGACCGCGTGGAACGCAGCCGTACGAAGCCGGGCCGTGCGGCCCGTAGGCCGCACACGAGTTCGGGTACCACCAGCAGGAGCAGCAGCCAGATCGACGCCCCCCAGCCGCCGGTGACGCTGTGCAGCACACCGAAGGTCAGCGGACCGGACGCGGCGAGGAGATACCCGCCGGACTGGGCCATGCCCGAGAGCCGCGTCGTGATCGCGGCATTGGGTGAGCGCAGGTTGAGGAGCGTGAGGGCGATCGGGAACGCGCTGCCCGTGGCGACCCCGAAGATCGTGATCCAGACCCATCCGGCCTGCGGAGCCAGGAGCAAGCCGCCGAGTCCGATCACCATCAGGGCGACCACCCCGAGGACGAGCGGCCGCTGGTCGCGCAGGCGGGCGGCGACCACCGGTACGACGAAACCGAGAGGGATTCCGATGACGATGATGACCGAGTTCATCATTCCGGCGGTGGCGGGCGCGAACCCGTGATCGTGCATGATCTCGGGAAGCCACGACGTCAGCGTGTAGAACATCAGCGACGTCATGCCCATGAAGACCATCACGGACCACGCCAGCGGCGAGCGCAGCAACGCCCCCTTCTCCGTGGACTTGGAAGCGTGGGCGGCCGGAGGTTCCGGCGAGCGCTTCCGCCCGCGGAGTGCGAGCGGGCCCCACACCAGGGCCGCGATCAGAGACGGGACCGCCCACACGGCCAGGGCCAGTCGCCAGCCGCCCATGTGGTCCAGCGGGACGGCCAGGCCCGCCCCAGCCGCGCCGCCGACCGACAACAGCATCATCGCCAGGCCGGTGAGCGATCCCACGCGGCGGGGGAACACGCGCTTGATGACCGCCGGCACCAGCACGTTGCCCGTGGCCATCCCGGCTCCGGCCAGCACGGTCCCGGTGAACAGCGCCGCCTGGGCGGGGACCACGCGCAGCAGGAGCCCGCTCGTGATCACCATGAGCGCTACGGTGATCGCCGTCTCGGGGCCGATCCGGCGGGCGAGCACGGGGCGAGCGCGGAGAAGATTCCCACGCACAGCTCCGGCAGGGTGGTGAGCACGCTGACCTCGACGCCGGTGAGCCCGAACTCGTCCTGGAGCTCGCCCAGGACCGGGGGGATGCCGGTGATGGCCGCCCGCAGGTTGAGGGTCAGCAGCACCAAGCCGATGAGGGTCCAGATCGCTGTGAAACGAGTGATACGGGGAGCGGAAGTCATTTCGCGGTGCCGAGCGGCACTAACGGCCGCAGCGGGGGCACCGGATGTCGTGTCCGCCCGCGGCGAGTCCCTTACCGCCGATGCCGTAGGGGACCAGGGCCATCTGAAGCCGACCGCAGGCGCAGCGACGCCAGACCACGACGCCCTCGCTGGTGGTGTGCCGGGAAACGATGGTGTTCGTGTCGGTGCGCATGGCAGCAGGATGACCCCGGACGACCGTTGAGGTCTATTGCATGTTTTGCGGGTGATATGTGCAAACTGATTGCATGATTGACCTGCGCCGGCTTCACATGCTCCGCGTGGTGCACCAGCAGGGCACGGTCACCGCGGCCGCCGAGGCACTGCACCTCACCCCGTCGGCGATCTCCCACCACATGCGCGAGCTCGCACGCGAGCTCAAGGTCCCGATCCTGGAACCGCAGGGCCGCGGCGTCCGCCTGACCCCGGCCGGACGCCTGCTCATCGACCACGCCGACGCGCTGCTGGCCCGATGGGAGGAGGCGCAGGCGGACCTGGAGTCCCACCGGGCCGGCATGACCGGACCGCTGCGCATCGCGGGCTTCACCACCGCGATCAGCGGCCTGATCGCCCCTGCGGCCGGGCGGCTTCGGCGCAGCCATCCCGACCTCCTGGTGCAGGTGCGCGAGTGCGACACCGTGCAGAGCATGGACCTGCTCATGGCGGGCAAGGCGGATCTCGCGGTCGTGGAACCCATCGAGGGCGGGCCGCCGCCGGATGACGCACGATTCGAGCAGAGCCCCCTGATGGAGGAGCCGCACATCCTGCTGGTGCCCGCCGACCACCCGCTGGCGCGGGCGGTGTCGGTGCGGCTGGAGGACGCGGCGGCCGAGGACTGGATCGTCGCCGACCCGGGCACCTGCGACCACGCCCAGCGGGTGCGGATGCTGTGCGCGGCGGCCGGGTTCTCACCGCGGATCGTGCACGCCGCCACCCAGTGGCCGGCGATCTGGGCGCTGGTCGGCAACGGGCTGGGCGTCTCGCTGGTCCCGCGCCTGGCCGAGGGCCCGGCGGGCCAGGCGGCGGTCCGGGTGCCGGTGTCGAGCGAGAACATGCCGACCCGGCGGATCCTCACCTGCGTACGCCGGGGCAGCCGGCGGAACCCGCTCATCGACCTCGGGATACGCGCGCTGGAAGAGGCGGTACGCGACCACCAGACCACGGACGACTGGCCCCGATCCGCCTGACGGCCCACCGATCTACGGCCAAGGCATGTCACGTTCGGCGGGGGTGGTTCCGCCTACATCGGTGAAGGCGCCTCTCCAAGCGCCACGTCACCGTCAGGAGGACCACCATGACAACCCGGATCGTCGTACTCGGTGCCGGATACGCGGGACTGCCGGCCGCCCGGCGGCTCATCAACAGGCTCGGCGGCGACGCCGACGTGACCGTGGTGAGCGCGTCGCCGTCGTTCGTCGAACGGCCGCGCCTGCACCAGACGGCCACCGGACAGCGGCTCCGCGAGCTGCCCCTGGCCGGCCTGGTCGGCGAGGCTCGAGGCGGGAGCCTGATCGTCGGCCGGATCGGCGACATCGATCTGGTCGACCGCCGGATCCGCGTCCAGGCACGGGGCGGCGAGCAGACGCTCGGCTACGACGTGCTGGTGTACGCGCTCGGCAGTACCGTCGACGTACGCGCCGTGCCGGGCGTCGCCGCTCACGCGCACACCCTCTCCGACGCCGGGTCCGCGGAACGCCTGAGCGGAGCGCTGGCGACCGCGTCGCCCGGCTCCACCGTCGCGGTGTGCGGCGGCGGGCTGTGCGGCATCGAGATGGCGGCGGAACTGGCCGAGTCCCGTCCCGACCTGCGGGTGCGCCTCGTCTCCCGTACGGAACCCGGGGCGTGGCAGGCCCCGCGGGCACGGCGGTACCTGCGCCGAACCTTCGACCGGCTC
Organism: Actinoallomurus acanthiterrae; assembly: GCF_054775715.1. Taxonomy (NCBI): domain Bacteria; kingdom Bacillati; phylum Actinomycetota; class Actinomycetes; order Streptosporangiales; family Thermomonosporaceae; genus Actinoallomurus; species Actinoallomurus acanthiterrae. The sequence goes on from NZ_BAAHCO010000001.1 coordinate 4,121,030, forward strand.
GGCGTCGAGGTCCTCGCCGGCGCCGGGATCCGGAAGGTCGCCGAGGACGCGCTCGTGCTGGACGGGGACCGGCGGGTCCCGTACGACCTGTGCGTGTGGGCCGGCGGCTTCACCGTGCCGTCCCTGGCCCAGGACGCCGGGCTCGCCGTGGACGACCAGGGCCGGATCATGGTCGACGAGACGCTGCGGTCCGTGTCCCACCCGGACGTGTACGCCATCGGCGACGCCGCCGCCGTACCCGGCCCCTGGGGCGCGGCACTGGCGTACGGCTGCCGGACCGGAGGCTTCACCGCGCCGTGCGCCGCGGACGCGATCGCCGACCGCCTGGCCGGGAGGACGCCGCGTTCGTTCCGGTTCCGCTACTTCCACGAGTGCGTCAGCCTCGGCCGCCGCGACGCATTCATCCAGTTCCTGCGCGCCGACCAGAACCCGAGCCGATGGGTCCTGACGGGCCGGCTCGCGGTCTGGTACAAGAACATCGTGCTCGATTCCGCGAAGCTGGTGTTCCGGCACCCCGGTCCCTACACGCCGCGCCGTCGTACGGCCGCCCGGCCGGCCGAGCCCGCCCCGCTGGCGTCCTGATGCCGGACGGCCCGACGTCCGGCGACGACGTCTTCGAGGAGCATCGGACGCTGCTGTTCTCGGTGGCGTACCGCATGCTCGGCAGTGTCGCCGCGGCGGAGGACACGCTGCAGGAGGCATGGCTCCGCTGGAGCCGCGTCGACCGGACCACGGTCACCGAGCCCCGTGCCTACCTGGTCAAACTCACCACCCGGGCGGCCATCGACCGGCTGCGCCGAGAGAAGGCCGCCCGCGAGGTGTACGTCGGCACCTGGCTGCCCGAGCCCCTGCTCACCGCCCCGGACGTGGCCGAGGAGGCCGCGCTCGCCGACTCGGTGTCCATGGCGATGCTCGTCGTGCTGGAGACCCTGTCGCCGCTGGAACGCTCGGTGTTCGTCCTGCGGGAGGCGTTCGGCTTCGACCACGCGGAGATCGCCCGCGTCCTGGACCGTTCGGAGGAATCGGTACGGCAGCTCGCGCACCGGGCCCGCCGCCACGTCGAGGCGCGCCGGCCGCGCTTCGAATCCGACCGTCAGGTGCGCCAGCGGGCCACCGAGCGGTTTCTGGAGGCGGCCGTCGGCGGCGACCTGAACGCCCTCATGGAGGTCCTCGCCCCCGACGTGACGCTCTGGTCGGACGGCGGCGGCAAGGTACGCGCGCCGCGCCGCCCGATCGAGGGAGCGGACAAGGTCGCCCGATTCTTCGCGGCGGTCGCGGAGGACGTGCCGCCGGGATCGGAGTTCCGCCTCGTCGAGGCGAACGGAGGACCGGCGGTCCTCGTGCACCTCGCCGGCGTGCCCATCACGGTCGCCGCCGTCGACGTCGCCCCCGACGGCCGGGGGATCAGCGCGATCCACCTGATCGCCGCCCCGGACAAGCTCACGGCGGTCGCCCCCGACACCACCTGACCCGGCATCATCCCGGGGGCCGGGAGCGGCGCTCGTCGTACATCCGGCCGACGATCGATCCGAGGTGGATGACGACCCCCATGGCCACCATCCAGGACAAGATGATCATGATGACGCCGATGGGGCCGTAGCTCTGTTCGTTCGCGACGATCGACGCGGAGAAGAAGTGGGCGGAGAACACCCCCAGCCCCATCCAGCACACGGCCGTGGCCAGGGCGGCGGGAAAGAGAGCGCGCCAGCTCACCGCGCCCATGAGCAGCACCTTCATGCTTCCCCACCAGAAGAGCGTCGCCAGGGCGAAACCGAACAGGCCCTGCAGCACCGGCCCGCCGGCCGGGCCGAGCGTTCGGCCGGCCGTGGCCTGGACGATGGCGTACGCGACCAGCGCCGCGAGCCAGGAGAACTGGGCGGCGACACCCCGCAACCCTCGGCCGGGGACGTCGAAGACCCGCTCGTACCACTGTTGGAGGGTGCCGGCGACGGCCAGCGCCCCGACGACCAGCAGGCAGACGCTCGTGATCGTCAGCGTGCCGGAGCCCGGCCCGTGCTCGAAGAGGGCCGCGACGTCCTGCGCCGCCTCCCGGTTCAACCCCAGCCAGCCCGCGACCACCGCCGCGGCGTCACGACCGGCCGCGGCGGTGACGACGATGAGGAACGGGAAGAAGCACAGGATCGCGAGCGCGGCCAACTGGAACGAGGCGCCATAGAAGTCGACCGCGTTCAGCCGACTCCACAGCCTGCCCGGCTCACCCGCCCTGAGGCGCTGGGCGGCGCCCCGGCCCCGTCGCCGCAGCTCCGAGAGCCGCGCGCGCATCCGCCCCCGCCCGCCACGCGGACCGACCGGCCCCCTCCGGCCCGCCATGTACGCCAGTCTAAGAGCCTAGGAGAAGCGTCAGCGCAGTGGCAGGCTTTCGAGGGTGAACACCGGGCTGGTCAGCGGAGTGCCGTACAGGTAGGTGTCCATCTGGGAGTTGGTCACCAGCAGCCGGTCCCCGCTCACGGCGACGCCGGTGATTGTGTCGGCCCCCGGGTAGGTGCGTTCGGAGACGACGGTGGCCCGGCTGTCGTCGGGGGAAAGCTGCACCGTGGCGACCTCGTTGTTCACAGAACGGGCGATGTACAGGGTGTTTCCTTGCTGCACGATGCCGTCGGCGCTGGTCAGGGGCGGCGCGGCGATCTTGCGGACTTCGCCGGTGGCGAGGGTGAGCCGGTAGAGCGCGCCGCTGTACCAGTAGCCGATGATCACGGACTTGCCGTCGGGGGCGGCGGCGATGCCGTTGCCGTTGGACTGGCCGGCCACGTAGTCCGGCAGGTGGTAGGCCACCTGAAGGGTCCGGTGGGCGCCGGTGGCGGGGGCGTTCACCTCGGCGGCCGAGATCCGGTAGACCACGGCGCGGAAGGAGTCGGTGATGTAGACGTCCCCGTTGGGGGTGACGGCCGCGTCGTTGACGAGGGTCGGCTCGCCCGTGTCGGGGACGGTGTAGCTGGAAACGAGCTTCCCGGTGCTGGTGTAGATGAAGAAGCGTCCGGTGAAGGCGCCGGCGACCAGCAGGCGGTTGCCGGTGACCTTGACCCCGGTGACCTCAGTACGGCCGTCCTGGCCGCCCGGCAGGAACGGTTCGAGCGTCTTCGTCCCGAGACGCCCGCGGTAGACGGTGCCGTCGTCAATGCTGCCGGTGTAGACGTAGTGGTTGTCGGCCGCGACGCTTTCAGGGTAGGCATTGCTGCCGTTGATCGTGATCGTGTAGGCGCTGTCCTCGTGGTCATGGGCCGTCGCGGCAGTGGCGGGAACAGTGAGGGCGGCCAGGGCGGCGGACGTCGCGGTGAGGGTGAGGAGCGCGCGCCGCCAGGTGGCGTGTGCGGTGGTGCGGGTGGACATCGTGAAGCACCTTTCCGGGTGACGGGGAGGGATATAAGAGTCTGTTGACAAGGACTTCCTGCCGCCTGTTCAGGCTGGTCGGCTGCCGTGCGCTCGCCAGCCCGGCTGCGTAAATCCGTGCCGGGTTGAGGGTGTTGCTCGGCGCGGTGGGGCGTGTGATTCAGTCCTCGATCACGGCAGGGGTGGTCGGCGACGACCTGGACGCGTTCCGGTGCCGGGACCCCTTGTCAGCGCAACGCGTCGGCGACCGCGTCGGCCAGGGGCGTGGTCGGTCGTCCGATCAGGCGGCGCAGGTCACCGGAGCCGGTGAACAGCTCGCCGCGGCTCATCCCGAGGTCGGCGTCGGCTAGGGCGTCCGCCACTTCGGCGGGCAGGCCGGCACCGGCCAGCATCCGGGCGAGCTTGCCCGCCGGCAGGTCGGTGTAGGTGATCGGCTTCCCCGCGGCGGTCGAGATCGCCGCGGCGAGCCCGGCCAGGGTGAACGCTTCGTCTCCGCCTAGCTCGTATACCGCGCCGGCGTGGCCTTCGGTGGTCAGCACGACCGCGGCGGCCTCGGCGTAGTCGGCCCGGGACGCGGCACTGATCCTCCCCTGGCCGGCGGCCCCGACGACGGTGCCCTGCTGCAGGACCATGGGCAGCTGGGCGGTGTAGTTCTCCAGGTACGAGCTATTGCGCAGCACCACGCTGGGCACAGCGCGCTCGCGCAGGTACTCCTCGGTGGCACGGTGGGTGGCGGCGAGGATGTGAGTGGCCGTGTCCGCGTGCGACATGCTCGTGTAGGCCACCAGCGACACCCCCGCGGCCAGCGCGGCGTCGATGGCGCGCCGGTGGTTGGCGACCCGCTCGTCCACGGGTATCGAGGCCGAGATCAGCAGCAGCTTGTCCGCTCCTGCGAAGGCTGCCGCGAGGCCGTCCGGGTCGGCGAAGTCGGCCCGGCGCACCACGACACCGCGGTTGGCGAGATCCTTGATCCCGGCGGTGTCCCGGCCGGTCGCGACGACGTCCGAGGCCGGCACCCCGCGCCGCAGCAGCGCCTCGACGGCGAGCCTGCCCAGATGACCGGTCGCTCCGGTCACAACGACTGACATTGACGATCTCCTTTCCGCCACGGCCTCCCGCAGCGTGACGGATCGAAGATGACCTGCTTGCTCTCTTCTGGGAAGTAGCCACTTTCAAGTACGGTGGCCACCCAAAGGAGAGCATTGAGGTGAGCATGTGGAGACTGACCAGGGTGTGACCGAGCCGACAACGTCGTGGGACCCGTACACGCGCGGCTGCCCGTCGCGGGATGTGCTTGACCGGATCGGCGACAAATGGACGGTTCTCGTGCTGGGCGAGCTCGGCAAGCATGGGGTGTGCCGGTACACCCGGCTGCGGAAGCAGCTGGCGGGAGTGAGCGAGAAGATGCTCACCCAGACGCTGCGCGCCCTCGAACGCGACGGCATAGTCCGGCGAACGGTTTACCCGACCGTGCCGGCGCGCGTGGAGTACGCGCTGACTCCGCTCGGCCAGACACTCCGGGAACCTTTGCGGGCGCTCACGGAGTGGTCGACGCGGCATATGGCGGAGGTCCTTGCCGCCCGCGAGGAGTACGACGCCAATGCCGAGCGCGTCAGCTAAGTGCTGATAAACGGTCTGGATCGGCCGGCCGCCTCGGTCAGCGACAAAGCCGGGGCGAAACTCCTGATTATCCGCCTGTTCAACGCGTTCAGCACGCTGAGGATCATGTGGGCCGATTCCGGCTACGACGGCGCGCCGCTGGCCCGCTACGCCAGGGCAGCCGCCGCGATCACCGTCGAAGTCGTCAGGCGCACCAGCCCGTCTAAGAGCGTGCTCGAGAGTTGGCCGGTCAGGCGTGGGGGAATGCGGTGAGCACGTCGAAGTGCCGGATGGCGGGATCTGAGTCGAGCAAGGTGGCGCGGGCCGCCGGCGTGACGTGCTCGCGTTCGTGATCGTCGCCGGCGAAGCGCTTGATGGCGTCGATGGACTCGAACAGGGTCAGGGTTTTGATCCCCACCGATCCGTGGACTTGCCGGGCAAGCAGGTAGGCACCGTGAAAACCGTCGATACCACGGAGGTTCGCTAGGACGTCCGCGTCGAAGACCTGGCGATACTTCTCGGTGGTCTGGGGGCCGCTGGTCCGGGCTTGCCACACTCGAGCGATCATGCCGGGTTCTCTCCTGCGCTGCCGGGGTTGTGGCGGACCAGACGAGTGTCGGCCTGGCCGCGGCGCCGGCGCTTGAAGGTCTTTGCTCAGTTCGGCGCGGCTAGAAGTCGCCGCAGCGCCTGCGGCGTGTGGCCGCATTCGCCGCGAACCGTTCGGGTCAGATGAGCGTGGTCGGCGAAGCCCAGCTCAGCCGCCAGGTCCGCCAGGTTGGTGTGCCCTGCTTCGATCGCGTCCAGGGCGATGTGCACGCGGATGCGGTTGCGGTATCCGGTCAAGGTCATCCCGGTCTGGCGGCGGAAGATGCGGCTGAGGTGGTACGGAGAGCACCCAAGGCGCTGGGCGATGTCCCGCAGCCCGAGCGCGCTCGGGTCATCGGTCAGCAGTTCCCTTGCCGCGTCCACCAACGTCCGCTGCGCGACCGCAGTCGTCGCTCGCCTGGCGGCTTGCTGCATCGGGGCCGGCGTCGCGAGCAGCCGGCCCACCAGCCGGATCGTCATCTCGGCCAGTTCGAAGGAGTCGGTGCACTGGCGTGCCCGGGCGGACAGCAGGCGATGTGCGACGGCGAGATCACCGGTCACCGGAACCGAGGGCTGTACCGGCACCCCTCGAGTCAGTTCGACCATGAAGGCCTCCGACATCACCAGGGCCGTACAGGTGTCCTCCGTCCCCACCCGATGGGCGATGCTCTGCTCCTGGGCAGGCCCGCCGATGTAGGCGACCGTCGGATCCGCCAGGAGCGTGTGGCCGCCGACCCGCGCACGGAACACGCCACGCCGCACGAGCATGAGCTGATGCCCGAGCGGCGTCTCTGGATCGGACCACGACTCGGCCCGGGCACTAATCGTTACCTGCCTGAGCGAAAACCCGTCCCCAGACGCGATCGGTACGACCGTGCGCCCGCAACGACGATACTCGGCCATCCTTCTAAGAGCGCACCACCTGAACGCCCTTGACGACGGTCACCTCGACGCAGTTGCCGCCGTTTTCCCCGCTGCGCGTGGACTTACGCCATCCGGCGCGGCTCAGGTCCATCTTTCCGCCACCACCTTCGTGATGAACTCGACCGACTCCTGCTGTGACATGGTGAAAGTCCGGATGGACTCCCACAAGTTCGAGAGGACCAGGATGTCCTCCCGGCTGCTGGTGACCATGCCACGGACGGCCGTATCCACGTAGGCTACCTCGCCGCCGTCGACGGTGGCGATTACGAATGCACCCATTCGATGCGGATTTGCAGCGGCGGGCACTACCTGGACGGTAATGAGCGGAGATACGCGGGCTACCAGGTGCTCGAGTTGTGCACGCATGATGGCGGCGTCTCCGACCTGGCGGTAGAAGACCATCTCGTCGATGACGCAGCGAAGGGTCGGGGGATTGTCGCGGGAGAGGATCTCTTGCCGCTCCAGTCGCGCAGTCACGGCGGCGTCGTCTCCGTTCAGCAGCGCGCGGGCGTACTCCTCGTGCTGGAGCAAGCCGGGGACGACCGTGTGCTCAAATGAGCGGAGGACGGTGGCCGCGCGCTCCTCTTCGAGCCAGGGGCGGAACCACCCCGGTGGGGTCTCCTCGGTGAGTAGGTCGTAGAGGTCCATGAGGACCCCGGCGGGCAGGCTGAGTGCCTTCTCAACGGAGCCGACGGCCTGGCCTTTGGGGCGGAGCTGGCCGGTCTCGAGGTTGCTCAGCCAGCCTTCGGAGTAATTGACCCGTTGCGCGAGCTGTGCCTGGGTGAGCCCGTCGGCCTGCCGGTAGCGGCGAATCGCCGCGCCCAATTTGAGCAGCGTTGGGCTGGGGGGATTGCCCATTTGATACCTCCACGCCGGAGTTCAGGTTTCTTCGAGAACTCCTCATTCGCCTTCTGGTGTTCGTGCTCCGTATTCGGTCGCGTACGCATTGTAGTCGCTCCGCGTCATTGTGAAGGCTCCAACGAAGACGACGGGAGAACGGCAGATGGCATCCCCCGAAACGACCGAGCTGAGAATTCTCGGAGAAATCGAAATGCCCGCTGCGGCGTCGGAGGTCGGCCGAATGCGGCGGTGGGCGTACGACATGCTCGTCCCGGCCTACGAGGCGGTCGCCGACGACGTCGTACTCCTCGCCTGTGAATTGGCGACGAACGCGATCCGCCATTCCGGCTCCGCCACCGTGACGATCACGCTTGCCGCCGTCGCCGACGGCATTCGCGTCGAAGTGGCGGACGCCGGAGGCGCCGATCGGGTCCCCCGGATCATCGACGCGGGACCGGACGCGACCGGAGGGCGCGGGCTGCACATGGTCGACATCCTCACCGGCGGCCGATGGGGTACCCACAGCAGCGAAGCCGGACGTGTCGTGTGGTGCGAGACGGCCTTCCCAGAGCCGCGCGCCATAGGGGAGGAGCCGAAGGGGTGACGCCGGTCCGTGTCACCAGCCGCGAGTAGCGAGCCTGCCGTCGCATCGTCGCCCGCCGTAGCCCGGTGCGGAGCCGAAGACCGGCACCCCGCACCGAGGCTTCGGGCGGTGGCTCGTGTCAGGCCGGGCCGGGCCGGGTGTAGGTGACCCGGACGTCGAGGAAGGTGGACGCGCCGTAGTCGTGGCCGCGGATGGCGAGCAGATTACAGCGCTCTAGGACGTTCTGCGGAACGGTGACGTCGATGGTGTTGGCGCGGCAGTAGCCGCTGCGGACGGTCTGCAGGAGCCGGCCGTTGAGGTAGACCTGAGCGTCGTTGTCGATGGTGCCCTGGATGCGGATGTCCTGTGCGAAGCGCGGGATGCGGAGCCAGTGCCGCACCAGGATGTCGGTGTTGGGCTGCCACGGGGTCTTGACCGAGGCGTTGAACGGGCAGCCGGTGGTCGTGCCGAAGGCCGCCTGCCCGGTCGGCCATCCGCTGTCGTCGAAGTCCGGATCCTGGAATCCGGGCACGACTCTGGGGGACGACACCTGCAGGTATTTCCAGCCGGTGCTGTTGTAGTCCAGCGCGGTGATGGTCACGCGCTCCGGTGCCGCCGGGGAGGCGGACGCGGCCGTCGGGGCGCCCAGGGCCATCACGGCCAGCAGCACTGGCGGCGCCATCCGGACGAGCCTGCGGATCATCATGATGTGACCTCCTGAGGGTTGTGATGCGACGTGGCTGTCACGCAGAGCAGTCGAGCACTCTTCGCGATCGATTGGTGACTGTAAGTCATTCGCGAGAGTGAGGCAATGCGGCAATCGGCCCGAGGCGTTTTTGCGACCAGCCGAATTAACCCTGCGTAGTTCTGGCTACTGACGGTGACGCGTTATGGAGTGGGTGCCGGGGGCCCGGCGTGACAAGTCGTGACGAACAGGCGCCATTCGTGAAACTTTCAAGGGTCGGTAGGGGCCGGAATTCGCACGTCGTTGGCGATCCTGCATCACGAGAGACCAGGCGTCATGGCTCTCACCTGGCACGGGTGAGCTTTTCGCCGCGCACGCCGCCACAGTCACGATTCGGGTATGAGCAGCGGACCTCAACTACGGAACGCAGTTACCTTGCCCTCAGGAAAAGCTTTTCCTAACTTCGAATACGGGGGAGGGAATCCTCACGAAGGAGGGTAAGGCTATGCCTCGACGAAAAAGAGTCAGGGCGGCGGTAGGAGCCGGATTGACCGCGGTGGCGCTCCCCGCCGCGGCGACGCTGGTCGCGTTGAACACCGCGCACGCGGCGTCCGGCACGCTGTACGTGGCGCCGAACGGCAAAGACAGCGCGGCCGGAACTCAGGCGGACCCGACGACGCTCACCTCGGCGATCACCCGCGTCACCGCCGGTGGGAAGATCTACATCCGCGGCGGAACCTACCGTTACTCGCAGACGGTCACCATCGCGCCGGGCAACAACGGCACCTCGAGCGCCCGCACGGAACTGTCCGCCTACCCAGGTGAGACTCCCGTACTGGACTTCTCGGCCATGAGCGAGGACCCGGCGAACCGCGGGCTTGCCCTGAACGGGTCGTACTGGCACGTCTACGGCATCGTCGTCGAGCACGCCGGTGACAACGGCATCTTCGTCGGCGGCAGTAACAACGTCATCGAGCGCACGGTGACGGCGTTCAACCATGACACGGGGCTGCAGATCTCGCGGGTGGCCTCCAGCACCCCCAAGGACCAATGGCCCTCCAACAACCTCGTCGTGAGCGCGGAGTCGCACGACAACGCCGACTCCGACGGCGAGGACGCCGACGGCTTCGCCGCCAAGCTCACCGCCGGCACCGGGAACGTCTTCCGCTACGACGTGTCCCACAACAACATCGACGACGGCTGGGACCTCTACACCAAGACGGACACCGGAGCCATCGGCCCGGTGACCATCGAGGACTCCCTTTCCTACAACAACGGAACGCTCTCCGATGGCACACAGAACAAGAACGGTGACCGCAACGGCTACAAGCTCGGCGGCGACGATATCAAGGTCAATCACATCGTCCTGCGCGATATCGCCTACCACAACGGCCATCACGGATTCACCTACAACAGCAACCCCGGAACGATGACGGTCTCGAACAACGTCAGCATCGACAACAGCGAGCGCAACTTCTCATTCGACAAGGGCACCTCGGTGTTCCGGACCAACGTCTCGTGCCGCTTTAGCAGCGGCGGGTCGAACGACAAGGCCGTGGGCGACGCCGACAGCTCGAACCAGTTCTGGTCCGGCTCGAACGGATCCGAGTGCTCGTCGTACGCCGGCGCCTTGAACTGGTCCTTCGCCGCGGACGGCCACCTCGTCGTGACCTTCGGCGGCAAAACGATAACGCCGTAACCGACCCCGTCGCCCCGGATTAGCACCCTCAGCCCGACCGTGTGCGCTCTGGAGGGACTGTGCGGGTTTCGGCTCTGTCGCTATTTCGGTGGTAACGGACGACGGTGAGCTCATCCGGGTGCGGGCCCGCAGCCGGGAGATGCCCGTGCCGTGCCCGGGATGTGCTCGCGGTTGAGGTCGGTCGGGACGCCGTCCGGCCTGGAGCGGTGGCGGGTCATCGGCGCCATGGCGAGGCGGTGCGGAGCCCGCCTCGTCAGTGACGGGCGACCGCGCTCGGCGCCGGCTCAGATCGACTTGAGCACTCGGACTCGGTCGGCGACGGCGCGCCGGGCGACGTCGGAGCCGAAAGCGATGGAGTCGAACTCGTGCGGTACGCCGGGGTGCAGGTGGAACTCCACCGGCACCCCGGCGCGACTGAGCTTCATCGCGTAGGCGGTGTCCTCGTCGCGGAAGAGGTCGAGCTGGCCGACCTCGATGTAGGCCGGCGGGAGGCCGGCCGCGTCCTCGAGCCGAGCCGGAGCCGCCGTGGCCGGGACGCCGGGCCCGCCGGCGGCCTCGCCGAGAAGGGCCGGCCACGCGGTGAGGCTGTCGTCGTACGACCACAGCACGTAGGGCGCGATGTGCGGGTCGGGCGTGGTGGTGCGGTCGTCGAGCATCGGCATGAGGAGGATCTGGCGGGCGATCTTCGGGCCGACGCGCTCGTGGGCGAGGATCGTCAGCGCCGCCGCCATGCCGCCTCCGGCGCTGTCGCCCATCACGCCGACCCGGTCGGGGTCGACGCCCAGCTCGGAGGCGTGCTCGTGCAGCCAGCCCAGCGCGGCGTAGGCGTCCTCGAGCGGGGTCGGGAAGGGGTGCTCGGGCGCGCGGCGATACTCGACCGACAGCATCGGCACGCCGCTGGCGGACACGTAGCGGGCGACCGGCCCGTCGAACAGGTCGATGTGGCCGAAGATGTACCCGCCGCCGTGGAGGAACAGCACGGCCGGGCCCGGCGTCGCGCCGTCCTTGACGTACCAGCGCATCTTGATCTGCGCACGGTCGTCCGCGGTCGCGTGGTGCTCGCTGGTCGTCACGTCGGCCGGAATCGGCTGGGCGGTTCCGGCGGCGCCGATGATCGGCTCCCAGATGGCGCGGCGCGCCGCGACATCGCCCACCGCCGGAGGGGTGGCGTCCGCCATCGCGCCGGCCATCGGGGCCAGCGCCTCGGCGATTTCGGGATCCAGGCTCAACGACATGACTGATTTCCCTCTCGCGAGGTGTGGGTCGGCGGCGACGTCAGGCGCCGGGAAGGACGATGACCTTGCCGGACAGCGCGCTCATGGCGGCCCTGGTGTGGAGTGCCGGCAGCTCGGCCAGCGGCACCCGCTCGGCGACGTCGACGCGCAGCTCACCGCGGTCGATCAGTGTCACCAGCCGCGACAGCTGTTCGGCGTCGCTGCGGACGAAGAGGTCGATGCCGCGCACGCCGCGCTCCTCGTCGGTGGGCGCGGGCATCCACACCGTCGTGTTCACGAGGACACCGCCCGGGCGGACCAGGGCGACCAGCGCGGCCAGCTGCGCCGGGTCGATCGGCGCGAGGTTGAGTACGACGTCGACCGGCTCGGTCACCGCCGCGAGCACGTCCGTGGCGGTGTGGTCGATGACCTCATCGGCGCCCGCCGTCCTGACGCGCTCACTACTGCGGGGGCTGGCCGTGGCGATCACGTGGGCACCGGCGTTCTTGGCGAGTTGCACGGCGTAGCCGCCGACCGCTCCGCCCGCGCCGTTGATCAGCACGCGTTGCCCGGCCGTCAGCTTGGCGTGGTCGAACAGCGCCTGCCACGCGGTGAGGCCCACCACCGGCAACGCGGCGGCGTCGGGCAGCGGGATGCTCTTGGGCGCTGGTGTGAGGATCTCGGCCGGCGCGAGGACATACTCCGCGGCCGCGCCGTCTCCCGTCATCGGCAGGAAGCCGATGACGTCGTCACCGACCGCGACGCCGTCCACGCCCTCGCCCAGCGCGTCGATCGTGCCGGCGACGTCGAGGCCGGGGGTATGCGGCAGCTCCACGGGGATGGGACCTTGCATGAAGCCCCCGCGAATGTTGCCATCGACGGAGTTGAACGACGTCGCGGCGACGCGGATCCGGACCTGCCCGGCTCCGGGGACGGGCAGGTCCGTGTCCTCGTAGCGCAGGACGTCGGGGTCGCCGTACTCGTGGAAACGCACTGCCTTCATTTGAGATCTCTCGCTTTCACTTGCATGGGATCTGCTTCGAACTTGAAGCATCTGCCGATCAACCTACATCTGCTTCGAATTTGAAGCAAGTGGCGTGTGACACTCCTAGTCCTCCGGGCTGGCGATGACGACCGTGGGCACAAGCTCGGCGTGTAAACCGGTAAGCCGACCACGCATCACCTGCCCAAGGTCAGGGGGCCGCTGGCGCGAGCCGCTGTCCTTCACTGCGGTTGCGCTGGGGTGCCATCAGCGGGGAGGGCCGAGGACGACGTTGCCGGACAGTTCGGCGGCTTCGGCGAGCAGCTGCGGCGGGATCTCGAAGCCCTCCGGGCGTGGCTCGCGCAGGTCGCGGCCCGCGTGGCGGAACATCTTCTCCAACCCGCCAGGGGTCGCGATGAGCAGCAGGTCGGCCTTCTCGGAGGTGATGCGGTAGCTGTGCGGGATGCCCCGGGGCAGGAAGACGATGCCACCCTCCCGCAGCTCGTGCTGCTCGTCGGCGGCCCATACCAGCGCCGAGCCGGAGAGGAGCAGGAAGACCTCGTCCTCGTTGTTGTGCAGATGCCACGGCGGCGCCTCGCCCTCGCTGACGTCGAAGCGTCCGACGGTCAGCCGCCCATCGGTCGCCTCGGCATCGAGCAGGACGCTGAAGATGCTCCCGCCGATCCACTCGAGCTGCTGCTGGTCCTCCCGCTGAGCGAGGTAAGGGATGCTCATGCTCGGTCCTCGAGGTCCGTGGGCGGCGGCGCCGTCCTCCTGCCGGCGATCCTGCGCCGCATCGCTGCCCGGTCTCCACGTCCTGTGGTGCTCACTCGGGCCCAGCCCTGCCCATTCCGAAGCGCTCAACCGATCTACCCGGCGGATTCGCGACACGGCAAGATGGGTCCAGCCGGGGGAGGAGCTTTGCGTGGGTTTGACGGGACTTGCGGGCAGGCTGGCAGCGGCACGAGCCGATGCGCTGGTGGGCAGGGAGCCGGAGCGGGCGTTGCTCGACCGGATGCTGTCGGGAGCCGCGGACGCTCCGCTCGTGGCGTACGTCCATGGCCCCGGCGGGATCGGCAAGTCCTCGCTGTTGCGCTACGCCGGCCGGCAGGCGGAGCTCGCCGGCCGCGGTGTGGTGCACATCGACGCACGGTTCCTCGACGCGGATCCGCACCGGCTGGAGGAGGCCGCCGCCCTGGCGTGCTCCGAGCCCGGCACTGTCCTGCTCCTTGACTCCTTCGAGCAGTGCCAGCCGCTCGAGCCGTGGCTTCGCGACACCCTCCTGCTCCGGCTCGCCGACGGTGCGGTCGTCGTGATCGCGAGCCGGGTCGCCCCCGATGTCGAGTGGTCGCTGGATCCCGGCTGGGCGCAGCTCTTCGCCGAACTGGCCGTGCGACCGCTCGACCCCGCCCAGTCGGACGCCCTGCTCGCCGCGCGTGGTGTCCCCGCTGAGCAGCGCGGTGCCTACGTCGCCTTCGCCGGGGGCAGCCCGCTCGCCCTCTCACTCGCCGCATCCGTGCCCGCCGCGGCGCCGGGCGCACCGTGGGAGCCCACCGGCGACGTGCTGACGACCCTGGTCGAGCGGCTGGTGGGCGACCTGCCGAGCGCCGCGCACCGACGCGCCCTCGAGGTCGTCGCGCAGGCCTACGTCACGCGCGAGCCGCTGCTGCGCGCGGCGCTGGGTGAGGAGGACACCGCGACGGTGTTCCCCTGGCTGCGTCAGCTGCCCTACGTCGAGGCCACGCCTGAAGGGCTGCATCCGCACGACGCGGTGCGGGCCACACTCGAGGCCGACCTGCGCTGGCGGGATCCCGAGCGCTACGACGACGTACGCGTCCGCGTCTCGGTCGCGTGTCTGCAGGCGGTGCGCTGCGCCTCCGAGGACGATGCACCGCTGCGCGTCGCGGAGTGGATGTTCCTCTTCCGCGACCAGAACGGCATCGATGACCTGTACGACTGGCGGGCGCACCCTCACGTCGAGGACACCCCCCTCCGGCCCGGCGACGTGCCCGACGTACTGCGCATGGCGGAGGAGGCGGAGAGCCCCGCGACCGCGGCTGCGGTCGCGCACTGGGTGCGCCGCCAGCCGGGGGCCTTCCGCGTCTACCGCTACGCGGGCACCTCTGCGCCCGTCGCGTTCATGGCCATGCTGCGGCTGAAGGCACCTCTGCCCGAGGACCGGGCCGAGGACCCGGTGATCGCGGCGCTCTGGAACTACGTGGAGGCGTCCGCTCCCTTGGGTGAGGGCGAGCACCTGGGCATCCGCCGCTTCGCGGTGCAGCCCGGCTGGCACCAGCGGCCCTCGCCTCTCATGGACCTCATCAGCCGGCGCACCATCGCCGAGGAGATGAGGACCCGCGGACGCGCGGTGACCTTCATCGTCTTCGAGGACGCCGAGCGGTGGCGGCGCTACCTCGCCAAGGCCGGGCTGCTGGAGGTCGCGGCAGTGGACGTCGGAGGGCGGGAACAGCACCTCTTCGGCAGGGACTGGCGGCGGCAATCGGTGGACCAGTGGGTGCAGGACAGGGTTCGCGCCGTGGTCGCGCCCGTGGCCGCGTGGACCGGAGCTCCGTCCGCCGGTGGCCCGGGCGACGAGCGCGGCGGTGACCTGCCACGCGCCGCGTTCGAGGAGGGCGTGATCGAGGCGCTGCGTACGTGGCGCGCTCCCCGGGAGTTCGCGACCAGCGTCCTGCTGCACTCACGCCTCGTGCCACACGGTTCAGCCGACCCCGTGGCAGACCTGCGCAGCGCGATCACGACCGCGCTCGACGCGCTGCAGGTCGATCCCGCAGGCGTGAAGGCGCACGACGCGCTCACCGCCACGTACATCGCGGCCTCCCGCACCCACAAGGCCGCAGCCCGACGGCTGGGGGTGCCTTACGGCACTTACCGGCGCCATCTCGCCCTGGCCAAGGAACGGCTCATCGAGCAGCTGCTGCGGCAGATGGCCACGGCGCCCGCGCCGTCCCCGCCGCGCTCGTCACCGGAGGGGTGAGGTCGCGAGGGCGCCGCGACCGGCCGTCCGCGTGGACTGAACCACGTCGTCACGCTCCGCCTTTGCGGCGGCGAGGCGCCGCTGAGCGAGGTGGCGCCGAGCGCATGTGGTCGCGCACCGGCGCCAGCAGGCCGGCGAGGGTCTTGACGTCGTCGCGCGAGAGCGGCTCGAAGAGCAGGCCGCTGACAACCTCGATGTGACCGGGCATCACCTTCGCCAGCAGCGCACGCCCGGCATCGGTGATGGTGACCGTGATGCCCCGCTCGTCATCCGGAGAGGGGGCGCGCACGACCAGGCCCGCCTTCTCGAGCAGACCCGCCTGGTAGGTCAGACCGCTGCGGCTGTAGACGACGCCGTCGGCCAGGTCGGTCATGCGGCGGCTGCCCGTCGGTGAGTCCCCGAGACGGGCCAGCAGCTGGAACTGCACATAGCTCAGATCGCCGACCTCACGCAGCTGTTGCTCGATCGCGTGTCGAAGCAGGCTGGTCACCTCGATGAGATCGAAGTACGCACCGAGCTGCACGGGGTCGAGCAACGGCGGTGGATCAGGCATGACAGAACTCTACTGCTTCGAACTCGAAGGGTTTGGTGTGACGTCGTCTCAAGGAGAGTGGGCCCGGGGCGCGGTGCCGGGGTTGCTCCCGGTCCGTTTCCCCAGACCCCTCGCCGAACCCGCCGTGCGCCTCTCAGCGCAACGGGCTCTCCACGGTCTCTGTCGTCATGTGGGTGCGATCCAGGGGTTGGGGATGGTGTTGCTCCGCCAGCGGTATCGGGTGACCGTGACCTTGGCGATGTCGAACAACTCGGTCCCGTCCGCCGCTGTGATGGGTAGCCACCGCCCGGTGGGGGTGGTGAAGTGGCGTCGGACGTCCTTCCAGCTCCAGTGGTGCCGTGCTTGCAGCATCCGGATCAGCCGCCACCAGACGAACTGGTGGAGTGCGGAGAACCGGTCTTTGGCCACGGCATGCTTGAAGTAGTTGGCCCAGCCGCGCATGATCTGGTTGAGCCTGATCAGCACGGATCCCAGGTCTTGTTGCGATTTCCTGTGGGTCAGGGCACGGATCTTGGCCTTCAACGACCGGATGGGCCGGTCGGTGATGAAGGTATAGACGTGCCATTTATCGGTTCCCCTCTTGCGGCGCCACTGGATGCGGAACCCTAGGAAGTCGAACCCGTCAGCCAGATGCACGATCTGGGTTTTGGCCGGTGAGAGCCGCAATCCCATCGGTTCGAGCACCCCGGCGACGTCCTCGCGCACCGCCTGGGTGTCGAGCTCGGTCCCGTGGACGAGCACGACGAAGTCGTCGGCATAGCGGACTAGCCGCCATGTCGGCCGGCCCTTGCGGCGGCGATACCCGCGCTTACCCTCGCTCGACATCGACCCGCCCGGCTTCCACGGTTCCATCAAGTGCTCATCGAGCACCGACAAAGCGATGTTGGCCAGCAGCGGAGACAGAATGCCGCCCTGCGGCGTCCCGGTCGTGGTGCTCCTGTTCTCGCCGAGCTCGGTCAATATCCCGGCTTTCAAGAATGCCTTGACCAGTGCCAGGACACGTTTGTCCTTGACCCGGACCCTCACACGCTCCATCAGGGCCGCGTGGTCGATCCGGTCGAAGCACGCCTCGATGTCGGCATCCACCACCCATCGGTAGCCTCGGGTGCCGAAATGGTGGATCTCAGCGATCGCGTCCTGAGCACGCCGGTTGGGCCGGAACCCATAGGAGACCGGCTCGAAGTCGGCCTCGAAGATCGGCTCCAGCACGAGTTTCAGCGCAGCCTGCACGACCCGGTCCGCAACCGTCGGAATCCCGAGAGCACGGACCTTCCCCGACCCGCCCGGCTTGGGGATCTTACGTTCCCGCACCGGCAACGGCCGGAACGAACCATCCTTCAGACTGGCCCGCAGTTCGTCCAGGAACCCCGGGACACCGATCCGCTCCTCGACATCGGTGACCGTCAGGCCATCGACACCGGGAGCACGTGCCCCTCGGTTGCCCGCGACCCGGTCGAACGCCACGATCAGCGTCGCCGGGTCATGCACGAAGTTGAACAGGTCATCGAACCGGCGGCCGTGGTCAGCCACCGCCCAACGGTGAAGTTTGGCCTGCATCTCCGATACCCGCGTCCATGACCCCACCGGGGCCGGGTCTTGGGCGCCGTCGTTCGACAGCGCGTCTTTCGGCATTGCAGTCTCCGTCCCTTCTCGAATCCGCTACCGCCCTTCGCCTTGTGACCGGCTCTCCCGGCCTCGGACTACTACGGCGGCTCCGCCCCACCCGGCCCGTTCAGCGGTCGATGCGCCTATCCCCGCCACCAGGCTGGACGCCCGTGACCTGGAGCTGAGACCAGGTGGTTCCCGTGTTCACTGTGATTCGCTCGACGAAGTAGGAGCCCGACTTTGTCCCTGCGGCATCGCCATGAGTACGCCGCAGACCTTCCTCATGGCCTCCCGGTCAGCAACGGCAAGCCGACCCAGGAGTTCCCCACCGGCTCCGCCGACGGGTGCGCACCGCGTCCTGCCCAGATCCACCAGGTTCGAGCAGGCGTCAAGTGGAGGGACGTAACAACGCCGGTTCCTCTCGTACTCCTCTCCATCTCGCTCACCGGACCCGCACCATCTGGTAGTACTGGCACGCCCCGGCTTTGTCAGGGCTGCTCCCACCCTCCCCGCCATCACCCGGATCAGGCTGCCCTCAACTACGCTGACCTGCTGCGACAGGCCACCGGCGGAGGTCTCCCACCTCCACTCGAATCACAGCGCCTCACGGCGCACGCCGTTAGCTGGACAGACCCCTTCTGGATCCCTTGAACCCGGCGTAGGCGTAGGAGCCGTCCCAGCGCTTGAGGACGCCGGAGACCGTGACCTTCTTACCCTTCTTCACCTTCGTCGGGGCGGCCTTGAACTTCGAGATGGAGATGTTCCGCTTGACGGAGATCTGGACCGTCTTCTTGGCGTCGGGGTTGTCGGACTCGTAGTCCGTGGCCTCGACGTCGACGTTCCAGGTGCCCGCTGCGTCGAAGTTGTAGATGTACTCGGAGCCGGTCCACAGACCGGTGCCCGCCTTCTTCAGGACGATGAACCCGGCGCCGCTGCCCTTGACGGGGGTGAGCGTGATCATCTCGGTTGCACTTGATTTCCGAACATGCAGGGAAAGGTCCGGAAGGTCGGGGCAGGTGCGACCGCCGCGAGTCGGCCCTCCATCCGCGTGACGGCTCAGCCCGGGGGCCGACGTGCCGCCCTCCTCCGAACGGAGGAGGGGCCGTACCAACGGAGCGGTCCACCCGGAAAGAAAGTACGAATTCCGCCGCCGCAAGTGCGATGCGGATTTCAGCAGATGTGTGGAAGTCAGGCCGGGCGCTGCTCGCCTACGCTTATCAATCGTTAGCCGGGATTTAATCCCGGTCCGAGAAAATCGCTGCTTGACGGAGTCGTCTGGACATGGACATGGTCACCGCTCGGAACCGGTCAGTGCACGACGAAAATGTTCTCGACCAACGGGAACTCCGTGGCGTATGCGGGCTCTTCGTGACCGGCGTCGCCGTCGTAACGAGTCAGGCGGGAGGTGTACCCGTGGGGGTGACCGTGAATTCATTCACGTCGGTCTCCCTCGACCCGCCCCTGGTCCTCTTCTGCATTCACCACAAGTCGCGGCTGTGGCCCGTGGTCAAGGAGGCGGAGGCCTTCGCCGTCAACATCCTCGCCGAGGACCAGGCGGACGTCTGCCAGGTCTTCGCCACCAAGGAGCACCCGCACTTCTCCATGGTCAGATCCCGCGCCGGCCGTACCGGCACGCCGATTCTCGATGACGCCCTCGGCTACCTCGAGTGCGCACTGCATCGGGTCATCGACGGCGGCGACCATCTGATCGTCATCGGCCGGGTCGTCGATCTCGGTATTCAGCGGGACGGCGGCCCGCTCACATTTTTCAGAAGCGGCCACCTGCGCCTAGAGATATGACCTGACTGCCCGGTGGAAGGAGAGCCGTGATGCGGTTTTCGATTCTCGGACACATGGAAGTCCACGACGGCGTGTCGCTCGTCGACGGCCCGAGTGCCAACAAGGTCCGCACCATATTGGCCACCCTTCTCGTCCGGACGAACACGGTCGTCTCCGTGGACACTCTGATCGAGGAGCTGTGGGGGGAGATCCCGCCGCGGAGCGCCCTGTGCGCACTGCGCGTGTACGTCTCCCAGCTGCGGAAGTTCCTCGCCGCGCACGACGGCACACCGCCGCGCTGCCGGCTCGTCACCCAGCCGCCCGGCTACCGGCTGGAGGTGGACGAAGGCGGTCTCGATGTCATCGACTTCGAGCAGCTCTGCGCAGCCGGCCGCAAGTCGTGGGCGGAGGGCTCGCTCGAACTCGCGGCCAAGTACTACCAGGAGGCCCTGTCCCTGCGGCGCGGGCCGATCCTGGGCGACCTCCGGATGGGGCCGGTGCTGGAGGGCGCGCGGCTACGGCTGGAGGAGACGTGGCTGGCGGCCCTCGAACGGCGCGTCGACGTGGACCTCCAGCAGGGGCGCCACCTCGACCTCGTCGGGGAGCTGCGCGAGCTGGTCAACGAGCATCCGCTCAACGAGCGGCTCGGCGCCCGGCTCATGATCGCGATGTACCGGTCCGGCCGTACCGGAGACGCGCTGCGGGCGTACCGGACCCTGCGGGACTCCCTCATCGAGCAGCTCGGCATCGAGCCCGGCCACGAGCTCCAGCTCGTCCAGCAGGCCGTCCTCGCCGCCGACAACGAGGCGCTCGCCCGGGCGGACCTGTGGACCCTCTGACCCGACTCGGCAATCACCTCCGAACCGGAAGGAAGACGCAATGCCCGTGACGACCGACGCGCACGTCGACCCGCTGAACATCATGCTGTCCGGCTGGTCGTTCATGAAGACCAAGATCCTGCTGGCCGCGATCGAGCTCGACGTGTTCACGCCGCTGTCCAAACGACCGCTGACCGAGCCGGAGCTGCGTGACGAGCTCGGCCTGCACCCGCGTGCCACCCGCGACTTCCTCGACACTCTCGTGGCGATGAACGTCCTGGAGCGGGACGAGGACGACCGCTACCGTGCGACGGCCGACGCCGAGCGGTACCTCGCCCAGGACCAGCGCACCTACCTGGGCAGCTTCCTCGGCATGACGGTGAACTTCCTGTCGCCCGCCTTCGACGGCCTGGTCGACACGCTCCGTACGGGCAAGGCGCACGGGGAGGACGAGAACGGCGAGGTCCCGTTCGCGCAGATCTGGCAGAACCCGATGGCCCTGCAGTTCTTCCTCACCGGCATGGACACGATGAACGGCACCATCGGCCCGGAGCTGGCGAAGGTGTTCGACTGGAGCCGGTACGAGTCGTTCGTCGACTGCGGCGGCGCGCGCGGCAACCTCGCCGCCGCGATCGCGCAGGCGCACCCCCACCTGCGCGGCGGCGTCTTCGACCTGCCGCCGGTCGAGGCGTTCTTCAAGCAGCTCGTGGCGGACCGTCAGGTCGCCGACCGGCTCGTCTTCCACCCGGGCGACTTCTTCGTGGACCCGCTCCCCGAGGCCGACGTCCTCATCTTCGGCAACGCCCTCCACGACTGGTCGGAGGAGCAGCGGAAGGAGCTGATCAAGAAGGCCTTCAACGCCGTACGGCCGGGCGGTGCGCTGCTGGTGTACGACCCCATGCTCGACACCGAGCGGCGGCGCCTGGACAACCTCCTGCTCAGCATGTACATGCTCACGTCGTCCCCTGGGGGCTGTGAGTACACCCCCGACGCCTGCGCGGACTGGATGCGGGAGGCCGGCTTCACGTCGATCACCTCGAAGCCGCTGCCGGCGAAGGAGACGGTGGTCATCGGCCACAAGGCCGCATAGCACCCCCGCCGCCGTCCGGGATCGAGATGCCGCCCCGGACGGCGGCGGCCGTATCGCGGTGGAAGGGCCTCCCGGATGTACCGGGAGGCCCTTCGGCCGTCAGAAGCCGTCCGTCTTCATCCGGTACAGGAGCGTGTCGGCGGCGGCGCGGTACCGGTCGTCCGGCCGCAGGACGTTCTCCCGCAGGCACGCCTCGGTGAGCTTGATCGTGTGCTCGTCCCCGAAGTCGACGGCGTTGTGCAGCAGCCATTCGGCGGATGGCGGCGTGTAGTCCGGGTCGGCCGCCGGAACGGCCGGCCCGCCGCTCGGGAACGTCTCCCACATGGCCGCCGCCGACCGGCGGACGATGTCGTACGCGCCCCGGTGCAGCGAGGGGGGAAGGTGGGGGAGGAAGAGCCGGAGCGCGGAGGGCGCGGTCACCGCGTGGACCAGGGGGATCGACGGCCGCGGCGCCCCCTCGGCGTACCGGCCGGCGGTGGCGGCGGTGAGGGCGCTGATCGAGGCGCCGATGTCCTCCTGGGCGGCCGGGATCAGCAGCAGGCTCTCCGCCGCGACCTTGGGGACCGGGGTGTACCGCGCCGCCCAGTAGCCGAGGCCCTGGGCGAGCTCGCGCAGCTGCAGCCGGCTCGGCTCCTGCGACGCGTCCAGGCTGCGTACGGCGTGGGCCGCGCGAATGAACCCGTGCGTGAGCATCCCGTACATCCCGGGCATCAGGCGCGGCCACCACTCGATGAGGACGTCGGTCCACGGCCGGAGACCCAGCTCGGCGTCGAACATGTCGACCCAGTCCAGGACCCGCCGGAAGTCGCCCAGCGCGCGATGCCACTCGTTCGGGTCGTCGGCGGCGATGGGGGAGCCGCCGTCCGGGGGGTCGAGATAGGCCCGCTGCCGCTTGTTGTCCTCGATCCAGGTGGCCACGATGTCCGCGCAGCCGATCGTCGACAGGGTCTCGGCGACCATGGGCGCGTGGTTCACGAAGCCCGGCCCGAACTCGAAGCCGACCCCGCGAAGCCGGTCGAGCGCGTCGTTGACCGCGTCGTTGTAGGTGACCTTGCTCATCTTGGACCTCCCTGGCTGATCTCCAACAACTTAGCATGCTAACTAAGTTTATGCCAAGGCTCGTGACCAGCAGGGTAAGGTGCGGTTCGCTCCACAGTCAGAGTCCTGTGGAAGGAGCGTGCCGCCCAACCGGGATTTCACCCATGCTTAAACAGGATCCGCGACACTGAGTGAGGCGGCTTCCTCGAGGAACGGAGAGGATTTCCGGTGTCCTGGCTCAAAGGTCGATGGCGAAGTCTGGGCCGTTTTCTCCGTGACGGCATGGTGTTCCTCGGAGCCGGATCCGGACTGACCGCGGTGCCGGCGGTGTACGCGGCCGAGCGGGAAGCGCGCAGGCGGCAGGCGGGCTCTCTCGCGGGGCCTGCGCCGCATCATCCGGAACGGCTTATCCCGGACATTCCGCCTAGCCCCGAGGAGCGAGACATCTGGGCTCAATTCGATCCTGTGGTGGGCTCGGAGACGGATCGTCCAGAGGCTCCGGGTCGGGAGTGAGCCCGATTTCGAACGCGTAGATCACGGCGTGTACGCGATTCCGCAACTGCAGTTTGGTCAGCATGTGCTGAATATGGGATTTCACGGTTCCCTCGCTGAGGGAGAGCCTCCGGGAGATCTCGGCGTTCGTATATCCCTGCACGATCTGCCGTAGGACGTCGAACTCTCGCGGCGTGAGCTCGGACAGCCTGTTCGCCGGGTCCTCGGGCGGCTCCGCGCGCGGCTGCTCACCGGACGCCGCAGGGCCGAACGCCGAGGCCAGGAAGAGGGAATAGCCGGCCGCCATCATGCGGATCGCCGTGCACAGGTGGTCGGTGCTGGACTGTTTGAGCAGCAGCCCCCGTGCGCCTTCATGCTGTGCTCGGAAGAAACGCGCTTCGGGCGCGTCGACGAGGATCAGAACCGCCGGCAGCCCATTGCCGAACGTCCGCGACAATGCACGCATCAACGCGTTCGGCTCGGTCCGCTCGGCCGCGCCGTTGACGATGATGACGTTCGGCCGCAGCATCTCCGTTTTGCGCACCGTGTCCGCGACGTCGGCCGACTCCCCGACGACCTCGAAATCCGGATATTCTCGGAGCGTTGCGACGAGGCCATGTCGGGTGATGATACGATCGTCCGCAACGAGAACGCGAATATCCGACATTTCTGCCCCAGGTTGCTGATCGACACTGGTGAACTCGCACCAAACCGCGATCCGGTTAGTCAACGCGAACGGTGCACTTCCAGGCTGAAGGTAGGCTATAACGCGATTTTTGCTCGTTGCGTGGCCTCATGTGGCCGACAGGGGAGTAATGCGCTTTGTCAGTGCCCAGTCTATGATGATCCGGGCCACTTCCTCAGGCGCCTCGAACTGCGGCACATGCCCGACTCCCTCGAGCTGGTGGTAGGTCCAGTCGGGGCGCACGCCGCGCAGGGAGTCGATGATTTCCGCCGGGACGACGCGATCCCGGGTGCCCCGCATGATGAGGGCCGGACCTCGATTCCGGCGACCATCGCCCGCAGGACCGCCGGCCGCCGGGTGTACTCCATGAGAGAGGCCAGCGCCGGGCCGAACCCGTCCTCGGCGCGGGACAGTGACGCCCGTTCGTGCGCGATGCGGGTGGCGGCGGAGAGCACCTCGGGCGGGATTCGGTCCGGCCGGGCGCAGCCGAGCCTGATGAGGTGCCGCAGCGTGGTGGCCGGCGGACGGTCACGCTGGGTGCGCAGCAGTGCGCTGACGGCGGACGGGCTCTGCAGGATCGTCCGCATCCCCGGGTCGGCCGGTCCCGCGAGGGGTACCCACGGGGCGCTGAGCGCGAGGCCCGCGACCGCGCGCGGACGCGCCGCGGCGACGCGTAGCGCGATGGTGGCGCCCATGGAGTTCCCGACGAGGAGCGCGGGCGGCGTTCCCAGCACGTCCATGAGGCGGCTCACGACGTCCTGGTTCGCTTCGAGCGACGAGTCGCGGCCCGCCAAGCGGGTGCGCCCGAACCCCGGCAGGTCCGGGCAGAGCACGCGGCCGATGCGGGTGAGCCGCGCCCCCACCCGCAGCCAGTTGGCGTGAGAACCACCCAGCCCGTGCAGCAGGATCACGGTCGGTCCGGTGCCGCCGAAGTCGGCCACGTGAACCGGACCGTCGATGTCGACCAGCCAGGAACGCACATCGGCTCCATCCATCGGACCGCCGCCGGGGGCACCGGCGGCGGGATCGGCACGGGGCCGGCGGGGTCAGGCCCAGCGCCGCTCTTTGGAGTACTTCGGGACCCACATCCGGCGGTACATCAGCCGCGCGGGCGCGGGCATCAGCTTGAGGATCGCGTCGGCGTCCTTGTCCGGCGCGCCGTCCAGGAGCCACGGGAAGAACTCCGCCGCGCCCTTGAGGCCGACCAGGTCGCGCATGTCCTTGGCGGTCTCCTGCCACTCGTCGGAGGTCAGCGTGACCGGGACGAGGGGCAGCGCGTCCTTCTCCTCATGGGTCAGGTGCCCGCTGAGCGCGTCGTCCAGCTCGGCGATCGCCTGCGCGAACCGCTCCTGGTCGGCGGTCCCGTCGGCGAGCGCAGCGTCGACCGCGGCCAGCAGCGGATCGATCCGGTCGTGTTCGGCCTCCATGGCGTCCAGGACGCCCAGGTCGTCCGGCTTGTCGCGCAGCCGGGCACGCATCCGGGGCCAGATGCTCTTGTCCTCGTTCGTGTGATGGTTGTGCAGCTGCAGCTTGAACAGGCTCCAGCCGTTCTGAACGGCCCGCCGGCGCTCGGGATCCTCGGCGCTGCGCTGCTCCACCGCGCGCCGCAGGTGTCCCAGGTCTCGCCGGAACGCGTTGTGGCTGACCAGCATCATCGTCATGTCGATGTCGTCAGAGCTCATGGGTTCTTCCCCGTTCGGCTGCGGACCGCTGTCCGCAACTAGATAGCAAGCTACGTAATCAAGCTAGTCCACCACAAGCGGATGTCAAGGGCGGTCGCGGCCCCCGTGCGGCCCCTCCGTATGTCTAATGCGACCTTAACTTCGGCTTTATCGATTTCCCGCACGATGGGCTCGTTAAGATTTCTCGCCGAAGGGAGGGCGTGATGGCGCGAACGCTCATCGTCGCCCGGATGAAACGGGAGAACTCGGACGCCGTACGGCAGGCCTTCGCGGAATCCGACGCCACGGAATTGCCGCATCTTCTCGGTGTCGTCGAGCGCCGTCTCTACCGATTCCACGATCTGTATTTCCACTGCATCGACAGCGACGAGGCGCTCGCCGCGCCGTTGGCCGAGGTGCGCGGCAATCCGCTGTGGACCGGCATCAACGAACGCCTTTCCCCTCTCGTGACCGCCTACGATCCGCCCACCTGGAAGAGCCCGAAAGACGCGATGGCGGAGGAGTTCTACCGCTGGTCCGCGTCCCGGTGAGCGACCGGGTGCCAAGGACGGGAACCAGGAGTCGTCATGACAGTGACCCGCGACACGGAGCCGGTGAACCGGCGTGCGCCGGGGCCGTCGGCCGCCTGGCTGATCGACCGGGTGGACGCGTTGGCCCTGCTCCGGCAGGAGATCTACCTGGGCCCGGAGCCCGGGGCCACCGAACGCCAGCACCGGCGCGGCAAGCTGACGGCCCGCGAGCGCGTCGAGCGGCTGTGCGACCCCGGATCGTTCACCGAGCTGGAGATGTTCCGCCGGCACCGGAGTACCGGATTCGGCCTGGAGAAACGGCGCCCGCACACGGACGGCGTCGTCACCGGATGGGGCACCATCGACGGCCGGAAGGTCTTTGTCTACGCCCACGATTTCCGCATCTTCGGCGGCTCTCTCGGTGAGGCGCACGCGGAGAAGATCCACAAGATCATGGATCTGGCCGAATCCGTGGGCGCGCCGTTGATCGGCCTCAACGACGGCGCCGGGGCGAGAATTCAGGAAGGGGTCACCGCGCTCGCCGGCTATGGCGGAATATTCCGGAGAAACGTCCGGGCCTCCGGAGTCATCCCGCAGATCAGCGTGATGCTCGGGCCGTGCGCCGGAGGCGCTTCCTATTCACCGGCGCTGACCGATTTCGTATTCATGGTGCGCGGCATCTCGTACATGTTCCTCACCGGGCCGGACGTGATCCAGGAGGTCACTGGGGAGGAGATCACGCAGGAGGGCCTAGGTGGCGCCGACGTCCACTCGACCGTGTCGGGCCTGGCGACGTTCGTCCACGACGACGAGGAATCCTGCTTCGAAGGGATCCGCGACCTGCTGTCCCTGCTCCCGCAGAACAACCGCGAGGAAGCGCAGAGCCACCGGCCCGCCGACCCCGTCGACCGGCGGTGCGACGCGCTCACCGAGATCGTCCCCGGGGAGCCGACCAAGCCGTACGACGCCCGCGCGGTCATCACCGAGATCGTTGACGACGGGGAGTTCCTCGAACTGCACGCCGACTGGGCGCGCAACGTCGTCTGCGCCCTCGCGCGGATGGGCGGGCGCACGGTCGGCATCGTGGCGAACCAGCCCGCGGTGCTCGCCGGCGTGCTCGACATCGAGGCCTCCGAGAAGGCCGCCCGCTTCGTACGGACCTGCGACGCCTTCAACATCCCGCTGATCACCCTCGTCGACGTCCCCGGCTTCCTGCCGGGGGTCGAACAGGAGCGCGGTGGGATCATCCGGCACGGCGCGAAGCTGCTGTACGCCTACTGCGAGGCGACGGTGCCGCGCATCCAGGTGATCCTGCGCAAGGCGTACGGCGGGGCGTACATCGTCATGGACTCCCGATCGATCGGCTGCGACCTGTCGTTCGCGTGGCCCACCAACGAGATCGCCGTCATGGGCGCCGAGGGCGCGGCCAACGTCATCCACCGGCGGCGCATCGCGGAGGCCGCCGACCCCGACGCGCTCCGGACGTCCCTGGTCGCCGAGTACAAGGAGCGCCTCATGCACCCGTACTACTCGGCCGAGCGCGGGCTGATCGACGACGTGATCGACCCCCGGGACACCCGGGCGGTCATCTGCCGCGGACTCGAGGTCCTGCGGTCGAAGCGCGAGTCCCTGCCCGTTCGCAAACACGGAAACCAGCCGCTGTGACCGGCGGACCACCGAAGGGAAGATCACTGATGACCACGGGCTGGGCGAAAATCGCCGCCGGTGACGTGACACCCAACCGCCGACGCGGCGGTGACCTGCGGACTCTCCTGAGCCCCGCGACCGTCGAGTCGACCTCCGGGTTCATGGGAGTGCTGACGCTGGACCCGGGCGAGAGCGTCAGCGAGCACTACCACCCCTACTCGGAGGAGTTCGTCTACCTCGCCCGCGGCCACCTGACCATCCGGCTCGACGGCCACCCGGTGCCGGTGTCCGTGGGTGAGGCCGTCTTCATCCCGAAGAACATGCGGCACCGCCTGGAGAACGACGGGGAGTGGCCGGCGCTCGTCGTCTTCCACCTGGGGCCGCTCGCGCCCCGTCCTGAGCTGGGCCACGTCGACACCGAGCCGTACCCCGAGCCCGCCGGAGACGCCCGATGACCGGGCGGCGGGCCGCCATCACCGGCATCGGGGTCGTCGCACCGGGCGGCGTCGGGACGAAGGCGTTCTGGGCGCTGCTCACCGAGGGCATGACCGCCACCCGTACCATCTCGCTGTTCGACCCGGCGGGCTTCCGCTCGCGCATCGCGGCGGAGTGCGACTTCGACCCGGCGGCCGAGGGGTTGTCGGCGGAGCAGATCGAGCGGACCGACCGCTGCGCGCAGTTCGCCGTGGTGTGCGCCCGGGAGGCGATCCAGGACAGCGAGCTCGACCTGGCGGCGGTGGACCCCGGCCGGATCGGCGTCAGCGTCGGCAGCGCGGTCGGCAACACGATCACTCTCGAGCGGGAGTACGTCGTGGTGAGCGACTCGGGCCGCCGGTGGGTGGTCGACCCGGACAAGGCCTCGCCCCACCTGTACCGCGCGCTGATCCCCAGCACGATCGCGACCGAGGTGGCGTGGGAGTGCGGGGCGGAGGGCCCCGCGAGCGTGATCTCGACCGGCTGCACGTCGGGTCTGGACGCCGTCGCGCACGGCGCGCAGCTCATCGAGGAGGGCACCGCCGACGTCGTCGTCGCCGGCGCGACAGACGCCCCGATCTCCCCGATCACGGTGGCGTGCTTCGACGCCATCAAGGCCACCTCGCCCAACAACGACGACCCCAAGCACGCCTCCCGGCCGTTCGACGCGAACCGCGACGGGTTCGTCCTCGGCGAGGGCGCGGCGGTGTTCGTCCTGGAGGACGCGGAGGCGGCGCGGCGGCGCGGGGCGCACGTCTACTGCGAGATCGCCGGGTACGCGCAGCGGAGCAACGCCTACCACATGACCGGCCTGACGCGGCACGGCTCGGAGATGGCCGAGGCCATCCGCGTGGCGATGGACCGGGCCGGCGTGGCGCCGGAGGACGTCGACTACGTCAACGCGCACGGCTCCGGCACCAAGCAGAACGACCGGCACGAGACCGCCGCGGTCAAGACCGCCCTGGGGCCGCGCGCGCACGAGATCCCGATGACCTCGATCAAGTCGATGATCGGGCATTCGCTCGGCGCCATCGGCGCCATCGAGATCGCGGCGTCGGCGCTGGCCATCGAGTACGGCATCGTGCCGCCCACCGCCAACCTCCGCGAGCAGGACCCGGAGCTGGACCTCGACTACGTGCCCCGCGTCGCGCGCCGGCACCGCAGCGACGTCGTGCTCAGCGTGGGCAGCGGGTTCGGCGGGTTCCAGACGGCCATGCTGCTCGCGCGGCCGGAGGCGGTGACCACCGGTGCGTGACCCGGGCGGCCGTGCCCTCGTCACCGGCCTGGCGGCGGTGGCCCCGAACGGCGCCGACACGAGGGAGTTCTGGGCGTCGACGCTGGCCGGGGTGAGCGGGCTGCGGCGGATCAGCCGGTTCAACGCCGAGGACTTCCCCGTACGGATCGCCGGCCTCGTCCCGCTGCGGGACGGCGAGGACTGCGAGCCGCGGCTGAACGTGCAGACCGACCGGTGGACCCAGCTGGCCCTGGTCGCCGGCGACCGGGCGCTCGCCGACGCCGGCCTCGTCCCGGCCGAGCTCCCGGCGTACGACATGGCGGTGATCACCGCGAGTTCTTCGGGCGGGAACGAGTTCGGGCAGCGGGAGATCCAGGCCCTCTGGAGCGAGGGCCCCCGGTCGGTCGGCCCGTTCCAGTCCATCGCGTGGTTCTACGCGGCCACCACCGGACAGCTGTCGATCAAGAACGGGATGAAGGGCCCGTGCGGGGTGCTCGTCACCGAGCAGGCCGGTGGTCTCGACGCCCTCGGGCAGGCCAGGCGCGCGCTGCGGCGCGACGCCGACGTGGTCCTCACCGGGGGCACCGAGGCGCCCGTCGGCCCGTACGCGCTGACCTGCCAGCTGACCTCCGGGCTGCTCAGCACCGTCGACGACCCGGCTCGCGCGTACCTGCCGTTCGACGTCGACGCCTGCGGCCACGTTCCCGGTGAGGGCGGCGCCATCCTCGTCGTCGAGAACGAGCAGCACGCGCGGGCGCGCGGCGCCCGCGTGTACGGCGAGGTCGCCGGGTACGCCGCGACCTTCGACCCGCGGCCCGGCTCCGGCCGGCCGCCCACACTCGCCCGCGCGATCGAGGGCGCGCTCGCCGACGCCGGAGTGGACGCCGCCGACGTCGACGTCGTCTTCGCCGACGGCGCGGGCGTCCCCGACCAGGACCGGCGCGAGGCCGAGGCCCTCACCTCGGTGTTCGGGCCGCGCGGGGTGCCGGTAACGGCGCCCAAGACCCTCTACGGACGCCTCTACGCCGGCGGCCCGCCGCTGGACGTGGTCGCCGCGCTGCTGGCGATCCGGGACGGCGTTATCCCGCCGACCTACGGCGGAACGCGCCTCGCCCCCGGCTGCGACATCGACCTGGTGCGCGAGACCAGGCACGCAACGGTCCGTACGGCCCTGCTCGTGGCCCGCGGATTCGACGGATTCAACGCCGCACTGGTGGTCCGGGCCGCCTGACCGGCCCGGACCCGACTCACCGCGAAGGGATACCGCACATGGCGACGACACCGACACTCACCGAACTCGGTGAACTCGTCCGCGCCTCCACGGGCGTGGAGATCGACATGGGGGAGGTGGAACGCCGGCCGACCGTCACCTTCGAGGAACTCGACGTGGACTCGCTCGGGCTGCTCAGCGTCATCGCCTCGCTCGAGAAACGGTACGGCGTCGCGCTCGGCGTCGACGTCGAGCAGTGCACGACCTTCCCCGACCTGATGACGGCGGTGGAGGAGGCCGTCGCCACCGCGGCCCCCGAGTCCACGGGGCACACCGACAACACGATCGTCATCAACGCGCCGTTCGACCTGGTGTGGGCCATGACGAACGACGTGCCGTCGTGGCCGACGCTGTTCAGCGAGTACGCCGAGGCGACCGTGCTGGAGCGCCGGGGCGACACGCTGCGGTTCCGCCTCTCGATGTACCCCGACGAGAACGGCACGGTCTGGAGCTGGGTCTCCGAGCGGACGCCGAACCGCGCCGGCCGGGCCGTGACCGCCCGCCGGGTGGAGACCGGGCCGTTCGAGTACATGAACATCCGCTGGACCTACCGCGACGTCGAGGACGGCGTCGAGATGCGCTGGGTCCAGGACTTCCACATGAAGCCGGACGCGCCCGTCGACGACGCGCAGATGACCGAGCGGATCAACGTCAACACCACCGTCCAGATGGCCCGGATCAAGGAGATCGTCGAGAAGGCGGCCCGCGACGTCCGGGTGGAGGTCCCGTGACCGGCGGGCAGCAGCCGTTCTTCAGCGTCGTCGCAGGGCGGCCCACCCCCGAGGAACTGGCGGCGCTGACGGCCGCGCTGCTGACGGTCACGCGCCGGGGGCGGGCCGAGCGGTCCGACGCCGTACGGCCCGTCCACTGGCGGCCCCAGGCTCCGCGAAGCGCGTCCTCCTGGCAGCGGCCCCGCGACGACTGGGCCGGCGTCGCGTAGCCGCACCCATCGCACCGAGGAGACGGAAGCACATGGACTTCGAGCTCAAGGGCAAGCACGCGATCCTCACCGGAGGAAGCCGCGGCATCGGGCGGGCGACGGTGCTCGCCCTCGCGCGGCAGGGCGTCACGGTCACCACCTGCCACGTCCGGGACAGCGACGACGTCGGCTCCCTCGCCGACGAGCTCACCGGGCTGGGCGCCGACCACCTCATCGTCCGCTGCGACGTCGCCGAAGAGGCGCAGGTCGAGCGGCTCGTCGACCAGGCGTACGAGCGCTTCGGCCCCGTCGACCTGCTCGTCAACAACGCCGGTGTCATCAGCCACCTGCCGCTGGACCACCTCGGTCCGGAGGAATGGCGGCGGGTGGTCGACACCAACCTCACCGGGATGTACCACACGATCAGGAAGGCGCTGCCGCGGTTCGCGCCGGGGGCGTCGGTCGTGAACATCACCTCGGCCGTCGCGCGGCACGGCATGCCGGCCGCCGCCCACTACGTGGCGTCCAAGGCGGCCGTGATGGGCCTGACCCGCGCGCTGTGCAAGGAGTTCGGTCCGCGCGGCGTCCGGATCAACGCGATCGCGTCCGGCCTGATCGAGACGGACCAGATGGGTGCCGTCAGCGACGAGGGGCGGGCGAAGTACCACGAAATGATCCCTCTGGGGCGCATCGGACGGCCCGAGGAGATCGCCCAGACCGTGCTGTTCCTGGCGAGCGGCGCGGCGTCGTACATCACCGGCGCGACCCTCGACGTCGACGGCGGCATCTAGAAGGGAGATCGGCATGGTGCGCACCGTGCTCAAGATGCGGGTCCGGGAGGGCTGCGAGCAGTCCTTCGAGGAGGTCTGGGCGCAGGCCGCGCCCGACATCAGCCGGTACCCCGGTCACCTCGGCCAGTTCCTCATGCGCGAGCAGGACGAGCCGAGGACCTACGTGATCATGGCGGACTGGGAGAGCGCCCGCCACCTCGACGACTTCGAGCACAGCCCGATCCGGCAGGCGCTCAGCGCGAAGCTGACGCCGTTGCGGGAGTTCGCCCAGAAAACGGTCCTCGACGGTGTGCGCGAGCTCGACGTGCGCGAGCTCGACACCGTCGGCGAGAACGGAAGGAGACGACAGTCATGACCGTCCGCATCATGGTCCACGCGACCATCAAGGAAGAGCACCGGCAGGCCTTCGAGGAGGCCTACCGCCAGGTGACCGCCACCGTCCGCGGCACCCCGGGGCACCTGCGCGACCAGCTGCTGCGGGA
Source organism: Actinoallomurus acanthiterrae (assembly GCF_054775715.1). Lineage (NCBI taxonomy): Bacteria > Bacillati > Actinomycetota > Actinomycetes > Streptosporangiales > Thermomonosporaceae > Actinoallomurus > Actinoallomurus acanthiterrae. Next base: position 4,153,552 of record NZ_BAAHCO010000001.1, read on the forward strand.
CACCGACGACCCGGCCCGCTACACCCTCCTGGCCGAGTGGGAGAGCGAGGAGGCCTTCCGCCGCTGGGAAGACGACCCCGTGCACCGGCGGATGGCGGAGCCGATGTACCCCTACTGGGCCGACGGCGGGATCGTCCGCAAGATCTTCGACGTCCGCGCGACGCTCGACAGCCAGCCGGCCTGATCCGTACCCGGAGGGAAGCGATGCCTGGAGCGGGAGCCGATCGGGTGATCGTCGTGGGGGCCGGGATCGCCGGCCTGACGACGGCCATCGCGTTGCGCCGGGAAGGCGTGAAGGCCGAGGTGTTCGAACGGCGCGACGAGCCGAGCCGTCTGCTGACCGGCGGCGGCTTCATGCTCTGGCACAACGCGATCCTCGCGCTGCGCCGGATCGGCCTGGACGGCCGGGTCACCGCCGCGGGCGAACCGATCCGATTCCATGAGTTCCGGTCCGCCGGCGGGCGCCGTCTCGCCCGCTGGCGGATCGACCCGAAGACCGAGAGCTGCGGGGCCCCGGCCATCGCGCTGCGCCGCTCCGCGCTGAACACCATATTGATGGAGGAGGCGGGCGACGGCGTCCACCTCGGCGCCCGCCTCACCTCCTTCGAGCAGGACGACGACGGGGTCACCGCCTACTTCGAGGACGGCCGCAGCGTGCGCGGCGACGTCCTCATCGGCGCGGACGGGCTGCGCTCCACCGTCCGCGGCGCGCTGCGCCGCTGGCACGAGGCGCCGCCGCGTCACGCCGGGTACACCGCCTGGCAGGCCATCACCCGGCTGCCCGGCGAGGACCTGGTCCCGACCGGGACGTTCTTCAACCTGTGGGGCCGGGGCCTGCGCTTCCTGTACTGCCGGCTGAACGAGCACGAGGTCTACTGGGACGCCATCACGAGCGATCGGGTCCGCGACCGGTTCGACACCGTACGGTCCGGGCGGCGGGCCGTCCTCGCCGAGGGGTACCGCGACTGGCCGGCGCCGATCCCGCAGATCATCGAGTCGACCGGCGAGGACGCCATCCTGCCCATCGAGATCTTCGACCGGCCGCCGGGCGAGACCTGGGGCCACGGCCGGGTCACGCTCGTCGGCGACGCCGCGCACCCGATGACCCTCAACCTCAGCCAGGGCGCCGGACAGGGCATCGAGAGCGCGGTCGTCCTCGGCCGGACGCTGGCGGCGGGCGCGGACGACCCGGTCCGCGCGCTGCGGGCGTACGAGGAGGGCCGCCGCGCCCGGACCGCCGACATGGTGAACACCTCCTGGTGGATCGGCGCGATGGGACGCCCGCGCAGTGCGCTGGTGTGCGGCCTGCGCAACGCGTTCATGCGCGCGACCTTCGACACGTTCGCCTTCCGGCAGAGCTACTCGCTGATGCTCGACACGGACTTTTGAGCCGGGAGGACATGGCATGGTGCGCGCCGTACTGATCGGGCTGTTCCTGCTCGGCACCGGATCGCTGGCCGGCGTCCTGCTCGCCGTGGAGATGGCGATGGTGCCGATGCTGTGCGCGCTGCGCGGCGACCGCTGGGTCGAGGTGCACCGCCTGCTGGATCCGGGGTTCGATCCGCTGATGCCCCGGGTGAACCGCGTGGTGCTGGCGCTCGGCGTCGTGCTCGTCGTGGTGGCCGGCCCGGCCCCCGCGCGGGTCGCCTTCGGCCTCGCGGTCGCCGGCATCGTCGGTGTCGCCCTGGTCTCGGAGCTGCGCAACGTGCCGATGAACCGCCGGATCGACGCCTGGGCCGCCGACGGCCTGCCGGACGACTGGCCACGGCTGCGCGAGCGCTGGGCTCGCGCGAACCGCCTCCGGACGCTGTTCGCCGCCGCGGGGTTCGCCGCCGCCGTGTGCGGCGCGGCGTTCGCCTGGACCTGAGGCGTTCCCGGGACGCGGATCGTCGGGGCGCCCGGATATGGGCGTCCGCCGGGACGCGGGGGCCTGGATGTGAGCGTCCGCCGGGACGTGGAGGCCTGGATATGAGCGGCGGCCTGGAGATGAGGAGCCGAACGTGCGCAAGGTGCTGATCGCGAACCGGGGAGAGATCGCCGTACGAGTGGCGCGCGCCTGCCGCGACGCCGGGATCGCCAGTGTCGCGGTGTACGCCGACCAGGACCGCGAGGCCGTCCACCCGCGCCTCGCCGACGAGGCGTACGCGCTGGGCGGGTCCGCCGTCGCCGACACCTACCTGAACATCGAGCGGATCCTGGAGGTCGCCGCCCGCTCCGGAGCGGACGCCGTCCACCCCGGCTACGGCTTCCTCTCCGAGAGCGCCGAGTTCGCCGAGGCGGTCCTCGCCGCCGGGCTGACGTGGATCGGGCCGCCGCCCGCCGCGATGCGCGCTGTGGGGGACAAGCTCGCCGCGCGGGCCCTGGCCGGCCGGGTCGGCGCGCCGATGGTCGCCGGCTCGCCGGACGCCCTCGCCGACCCGGAGGCGGTGGCGGTCTTCGCCCGCGAGCACGGGCTGCCGGTCGCCATCAAGGCGGCCTTCGGCGGCGGCGGACGCGGCCTGAAGGTCGCCTGGACGCTCGAGGAGATCCCAGAGCTGTTCGCCTCGGCCACCCGGGAGGCGGTGACGGCGTTCGGGCGCGCGGAGTGCTTCGTCGAGCGGTACCTCGACCGGCCGCGCCACGTCGAGACCCAGTGCCTGGCCGACGTCCACGGCAACGTCGTCGTCGTGTCCACGCGCGACTGCACCCTGCAGCGGCGGCACCAGAAGCTGGTGGAGGAGGCGCCGGCGCCGTACCTCACCGCCGCGCAGACCGAGCGCCTGTACGCCGCCTCGAAGGCGATCCTGCGGGAGGCGGGCTACGTCGGCGCGGGGACCTGTGAGTTCCTCGTCGGCGCGGACGGCGCGATCAGCTTCCTGGAGGTCAACACCCGGCTCCAGGTCGAGCACCCGGTCAGCGAGGAGGTCACCGGCCTTGACCTCGTACGGGAACAGCTGCGCGTCGCGGCCGGCGAGGAGCTCGGCTACGACGACCCGCCGGTACGCGGGCACGCGATCGAGTTCCGGATCAACGCCGAGGACCCGGGCCGGAACTTCCTGCCCCAGCCAGGCCTCGTGACGCGCTGGGTCCCTCCGTCGGGGCCGGGCGTCCGGGTCGACTCCGGGGCGACGGAGGGCAGCACGGTCCCGCGCGAGTTCGACTCGATGCTCGCCAAGCTCATCGTGTCGGGCCGGGACCGGGCCCAGGCCCTCGAGCGCGCCCGCCGCGCGCTGGCCGAGTTCGAGGTGGACGGCCTGGCGACGGTGCTGCCGTTCCACCGGGCGGTCGCCGGGGAGCCGGCCTTCACCGACGCGCCGTTCCGCGTGCACACGCGCTGGATCGAAGAGGAGTTCGCCGGGCGGATCCCGGCCCGGCCCGCGCCGGACGCCGAGGACCTGCCCGAGCCGCCGGGACGGGAACACCTCACTATCGAGGTGGACGGACGCCGCTTCGAGATCGTCGTCCCCGAGCTCGCCATGGCCGCCGCGCCGGTGGCCGCGCGCCGCCCGCTGCGGAGCGTGGGGCCCCGCGGCGGCGCCACGGTCCGGGCGGTCGGGGCGCCGGCCGGGAACGACCTGCTGAGCCCGATGCAGGGCTCCGTCGTGAAGGTGGCGGTGGCCGAGGGCGACCGCGTCGAGGCGGGCGACCTCGTGCTGGTCATCGAGGCGATGAAGATGGAGCAGCCGGTGCCCGCGCACCGTACCGGCGTCGTCCGTGACCTGGCGGCGACCGCGGGCGACGCCCTGTCCGCCGGCACCCTCATCTGCCGCATCACCGACGAGTGATTCGGGACGAGCGGAGCCGCCGTACCCGCCGGTCGCCGTACCCGCCGGTCGCCGTACCTGCCGGTCGCCGTACCCGCCGGGCGGCGTGGACCAGGGCGGTGGCCGGCCGGGGAACCGGCCGGCCACCGTCACGGTCAGCTGTGCACGGGGGTGTGGCGGCGGGCGGGGGAGAAGGTCTCGACGTTGCCGATGACCCGGCTCAGGTATCCCACGAACTGCTCGATCTCCTCGGGGGAGAAGCCGTCGAGGACGTGCTCGCCGCTCGCGCTGACCACGGCGGACAGCCGTTCGAACGTCTGCCGGCCCGCGTCGGTCATGTCGACGATGGCGGCTCGGCGGTCGGAGCTGGTGCGGCGGCGCACGATCAGGCCCTCGGCCTCCATGCGCGCCAGGTGCCGGGTCAGCGTGGGCCCCTCGACGCCCAGCATGTCGGCGAGCTCCCGCTGGATCAGCGGGCCCTTCGCCTTCAGCGCGAACAGCGCCGTCCAGACGGCGAAGCTCGAACCGGCGGTCGCCAGGTGCTGCTCCATGTAGCCGCGCGCGGCCTTCGCCGCGAAGTTCAGCTGGCGGCCCAGGGTGTGCCTGGCGCCGGTGGCCATGTCTTCGTCGTCTCGCATCTCTCAACTCCCGCGTTAACGCCCGATGTCGATTCTCGTCCATCGCCGCCGGCCCTCGGTACCGGCCTTGACGCGCCCCAACAAACTAGTTAGCTTGCTAAGTAGTTTACCTCAGAAACTCACTCGACGGGAGAACCGCCGTGGTAGCCGGTGAATCCGCGCTGAGCACCGACTCGGCGCGCAGAGCCTCAGAGCCGGGGCCGATGGACGCGAAGGCGTGGATCGGCCTCATCGTCATCCTTCTCGCAGCCTTCATGGAACTGCTGGACGTCAGCGTCGTCAGCGTCGCCATCCCGGCGATCCAGAAGGACATCGACGCGACGTACGCCCAGATCCAGTGGACCCTCGCGGGCTATCAGCTCGCCTTCGCCGCCGGGATGATCACCGGGGGCCGCCTCGGTGACATCTTCGGGCGCAAACGAATGTTCATGACGGGCGTGGTGGCGTTCACCGCGGCGTCGCTGCTGTGCGGGCTGGCGAACAGTCCGGACATGCTCATCGCGTCCCGGGTGATCCAGGGACTCGCGGCGTCCGTGATGTTCCCGCAGGTCCTCGCGATCATGCACGTCTCCTTCCCGGAGGACAAGCGCGCCGCGGTCTTCGGCGCGTTCGGCGCGATGGCCGGCCTCTCCGGCATCGCCGGCCCGCTGCTCGGCGGCGTCCTCGTGGACGCCAACCTCTTCGGCTGGGACTGGCGGACGATCTTCCTCATCAACCTTCCGGTCGGGGTCATCGCGGTGGCGCTCGCGCCCTCGCTCGTCAAGGAGTCGCGCGCGACCGAACGGGTCCGGCTCGACCTGCTCGGCGTGCTGCTCGTCACGGCTGCGGTCGTCCTGCTGGTGTACCCGGTGATCCAGGGCCGCGACGCCGGCTGGCCCGCGTGGACGTGGATCTCCATGGTCGCCTCGATCCCGGTCTTCGTCGCCTTCGTCCTCTGGCAGCAGTTCAGGAAGCGGAGGACCGGCAGCCCGCTGATCGAGTTGCGGCTCTTCCGGCAGCGCGCTTTCAGCGCGGGACTCTTCGTCAGCCTGCTGTTCTGGACCGCGATCGCCTCGGTCTTCCTCGTCCTGACGATCTTCCTGCAGGCGGGGTGGAACTACACGCCGCTGCACACCGGCCTGACCTTCCTCCCGCTCGCCGGCGCCTCGTTCGTCGGCTCCGGGCTCGCCGTACGGCTCGCGCCGAAGATCGGCCGTATGGTCGTCCAGCTCGGCTGCCTGATCTGCATCGCCGGGATCGCGTGGCTCATGGTCACGGTGCACGACAAGACCGCCGACCTCACGACGGGCCGGCTCGCGCCGTCGTTCGTGGTGTTCGGCATCGGGCTCGGCCTGCTGATCGCGACCCTCAACGACCTCATCCTCACCGGCGTGCGCAACGACGACACCGGCTCGGCCACCGGCGTCCTGAACACCGCCGGTCAGGTCGCGGGCGCCGTCGGCGTCGCCGTGATCGGCCTGATCTTCTTCGGTCAGCTCGCGAACCGGTCGGACGAGGCCGTGGCGGCCGGCGTGCCCAAGCTGCGCCAGGAGCTGCAGACGGCAGGCGTGCCCGCGCAGGCGATCGACGGGGTCGTGAGCGGCTTCAAGGTCTGCTACCACGACGTCGCCCACGCCAAGGACCCGACCCAGACCCCGCCGAGCTGCGGAAAGATGGCCGCCGGGCTCGACCCGCAGGCGATGGGCGCCGTACAGGCGTCGGTGGAGAAGGTACGACCGATAGTGCAGCGGCGGGACTTCTCCGACTCCCTCGTGCCGAGCCTGTACTACCAGATGGCGGTGTTCGCCGGGACGTTCCTGCTCGTCTTCTTCCTGCCTCGCCGGACCAGCGGCGAGATGCACGGTCACTGAGAGGGAGGCCGTCCCATGACCGAGACGTACAGCCCGCCGTTCGCGGGCAAGGTCGCGCTGGTCACCGGCGCGAGCAGCGGCATCGGCGCGGCCACCGCGCGGCTGCTCGCGGCGCGCGGTGCCGCCGTGGCCGTCAACTACCACCAGTCGAAGGACCGCGCCGAGGAACTCGCCGAGGAGCTCGTGACGGCGGGCGCCCGGGCGATGGCCGTCCAGGCGGACGTGACCGACGAGGCGCAGACCAGGTCCATGGTGGAGGAGACCGAGGCGCGCCTCGGCCCGCTCGACGTCCTGGTCCTCAACGCCGCGGGCGTCCGCGGCCACGAGGCACGGATCGCGCCGACGGTCGACCTCGCCTGGGAGGACGTCGCCTTCGTCGCGGAACGCCAGCTGAAGGCGATCTTCCATCCGGTCAAGGCGGCGCTGCCCGGGTTCCTCGAACGGGGGAGCGGGTCCATCGTGATGGTGGGGGCCGCGCTGGCCCGCCGCCAGGCCGCCGGCTTCCTCGCGCTGGCGCTCGCCAAGTCCGGCGTCGAGGCGGCGGTCAAGACGCTCGCCCGCGAGGTCGGCCCCCGGGGCATCCGGGTGAACGGAGTGGGCCCGGGACTGATCCTCAGCCCGATCAGCGCGCGGATGCCGGAGGCGGCGCGGCGCGCGGCGGCCGAACGCGCCGCCCTGCGGCGCAACGGCACCCCCGAGGACGTCGCCGAGGTGATCGCCTTCCTGGCGTCGGACCACGCGTCGTACCTCACCGGCGAGTACATGCTCGTCGACGGGGGCACCGCGATGATTCTGAGGCGTCCGGGCGGCCGGTCGGAGGTGAGCGGGGTCCGACACAGTGGCGGGCCCCGGGGGAGGGGCCGGCCGTCCGGGCGGCCGCCGGAGCGGACGAGACGGGTGCCACCGTCGTCCGCGCCGGCGGCGGGGCGAAAAGGCCGGGGCGTGACCGCCCCGGCCTTTTCGTATTTCCCCGTTCCGGAGCTCACCGGAGGGCCACCTATTTCTCCCCTAATCAAGAATTAATCGCTGCTCGCCATGATATGGGCAATGCCGAAACGGGAGCTGCCCATGACCTCCATTTTCGATCAGTTCGAGCGGCGTGAAACGGGATTCGACGACGTCGACAAGACCTCTATCAGCGGCGCCTTTCCGGAATACCTGGAACGCATGGCCACAGATCTGGCCGCCGTCAAACGCGCCCTGCACCGGCTGCTCGACCCCCGGCCCGGGCAGCGGATCCTGGACGTGGGCTGCGGCACCGGCGTGGACGTCCTCGCCGTCGCCGAGCACGTGGGTCCCGACGGCTACGTCGTCGGGATGGACAACAGCACGGTGATGGTCGACGCGGCGCGCAAGCAGGCCGCCGAGCGCGGCCTGCCGGCCGAGTTCGTCGTCGGGGACGCCCACGAGCCCGCCTTCCCGGACGACACCTTCGACAGCACCCGGTCGGAGCGGGTCCTGCAGCACGTGGCCGATCCCTCCCGCGTCGTGGCCGAGCTCGTCCGCGTGACCAAGCCGGGCGGAACGGTGCTGGTCGCGGACCTCGACCACGGCATGTGGGCGCCCGACGCCGAGGACCGGGAGACGACCCGTACCGTCCTGGCGCACTGGTTCGACTACATCGCCAACCCGTGGGTCGCCCGGCAGGGACCCCGGCTCCTCCGGGCCGCCGGCGTCAAGGACGTCCAGGTGACCGTCCTGCCCGTGGTGATGACCGCCCTCGAGGCCGCCGACGCCATGACGGGGCTCGGCCGCGCGGCCAAGCTGCTCGCGGCCGAAGGGGCCATCTCCGCCGAGCAGGCGCAGGCCTGGGACGACGACCTTCGCCGCCGTCAGGAGGAGGGCCTCTTCTTCATGTGCGGCGCGATGCTCGTCGCCTACGGCCGGGTCTGACGCCCCATTTCCGACACAGTCTCAGAAGGGAGATGAGCTCTGGTGTCCGCCAAGACCCATGAGTGCGACGTCGTGATCCTCGGATCGGGCATCGCCGGCTCGATGCTGGGCGCGATCCTGGCCCGGAAGGGGTGGAAGGTCGTCCTCGTCGACGCGGCCACGCACCCGAGGTTCGCGGTCGGCGAGTCGATGATCCCGCAGTTCGCCGCGTTCCTGCAGATCCTCGCGGTCCGCTACGACGTACCGGAGATCGCGGCGCTCTGCGACGTGAAGACGATCAACGAGCAGGTCAGCAACACGTTCGGGGTCAAGCGCCACTTCGGCTTCATGGTGCACCGGCCCGGCGAGGAGCCGGACCCGCGCGAGTCGAACCAGTTCGTCATCCCCAAGACGCTGACCGAGGCCAGCCACCTGTTCCGCCAGGACAGCGACGCGTACATGTTCCGGGTCGCGGCCAAGTACGGCTGTGACACGCGGCAGCAGTGGCGGGCGATGGAGGTCGACTTCGACGACGACGGCGTCACGGTCGTCGGCCAGAACGGCGAGCGGCTCCGGGCCCGGTTCCTGGTCGACGCCAGCGGGTTCCGCTCGCCGCTGGCCGACAAGTTCGACCTGCGCGAGAAGCCGTCCCGGCTGAAGCACCACTCGCGGTCGATGTTCACCCACATGATCGGCGTCACGCCGTTCGACGACGTGAGCGGCCACCCCAGGGCCGAGCGACCGCCCGTGCCCTGGCACGAGGGCACGATGCACCACATGTTCGAGCGCGGCTGGTTCTGGATCATCCCGTTCGACAATTACAAGCTCTCGCGCAATCCGCTGTGCAGCGTCGGCCTGACCTTCGACGAACGGCTCTATCCCAAGCCCGACGACATGACCCCGGAAGAGGAGTTCAATTACTGGCTCGACCGTTTCCCGGCGGTCAAGCGTCAGTTCACGAACGCGCGGCGCGTACGCGAATGGGTGTCGACGCCCCGGCTGCAGTACTCCTCGAAGAAGTCGATCGGCTACCGCTGGTGCCTCATGGCGCATGCCGCGGGATTCATCGACCCGCTCTTCTCCCGCGGCCTGTCGAACACCGCCGAGGTCATCAACTCGCTCGCCTGGCGCCTGCTGGACGCCCTGGAGGACGACGACTTCTCCGTCGAGCGGTTCGAGTTCGTCGAGCACCTCGAGCAGCGGCTGCTCGACTACCACGACGACATCGTCAACTGCTCGTTCATCGGCTTCTCGCACTTCAAGCTGTGGGACGCCGTCTTCCGGGTCTGGGGATTCGCGACGACGCCGGCGACCATGCGGCTCACCCGCGCGCTGATGCGCTACCGGCTCGACGGCGACAACGACGACCACTTCAAGGAGCTCGAGAAGGCCCCGCACACCGGCCTGTGGTGGCCGGAGAGCGACAAGTTCAAGCGCATCATCGACACGACCGTCGAGGTCTGCGAGAAGTACGAGGTCGGCGAGCTCGACGGGGACGCGGCCGCGGACCGGATCTTCTCGATGATCCAGGAGTCCGACATCGTCCCGCATCCGTTCGGCTGGAAGGACCGCGACCAGCGGTACATCTTCCCCTCGCCGCGGCAGATGATCCACTTCATGAGCTGGGCGACCACGGCCGCGCCGCCGGAGATCAAAGAGCTCGGCCGCGACACCCTGCGCGGACTCGCCGCCTCCGCCGTACGCCGCAAGAAACTCCTCTGATCCTCAGCGCTCTTTCCGACCCTCAGCGATTTCCGGCAACCGAAGGAGGAATGGTGGTCGACGCCGCCCTCAGCGAGAAGAACAAGCAGATCGTCCTGACCGCGATGACGCTGCTCACGGGAGAGAACGCCGACAAGCTCGACGAGCTCTTCCACCCCGACTACCGCGACCACAACGCACCGCCCAGCGCCACGCAGGGCAGCAAGCGTGTCCTGGAGGTCGCCGCCCAGGTCCTCAAGACGTTCCCCGACCTCCGATACGAGGTCGAGGCCGCGATCGCCGAGGACGACCTCGTCTCGCTGCGGCTGGTCATGCGCGGCACGCACAAGGGACCGCTCATGGGCATGGGCCTGCCGGCCACCGGCAAGGAGGTCGCGGTCAAGCACCTGCACATGATCCGCGTCGTCGAGGGCCGGATCAGCGACCACTGGGCCGTCCGCGACGACCTCACGATGATGCGCCAGCTGGGCGTCATCCCCGACCCCGCCTGACCTCCCGGGCCGGGCGGCGGGCCGTCGTCCCGCCGCCCGGACCTCTCGCAGACAAGGAGCCAGACCAATGACGTTGGCGCCCCCGAAGCTGGTGATCCGGGACGAGGTCGACCCCGTCCGCTGGATGGGCGAGCAGGGCCGTTTCCTGCTCCGCAAGGAGGACACCGGCGGCCTCTACACCTTCATGGAGATCACCACACCGCCGGACGGCGGCCCGCCGCTGCACATCCACGACACCGAGGACGAGGCCTTCTTCGTGACCGAGGGCAAGTACGAGATCCGGGTCGACGGGGAGCTCCACGTCGCGACGCCCGGCACCCTCGCGTACGGGCCGCGCGGGGTCGCCCACCAGTTCCGCAACATCTCCGACGGCCCCTCGCGGATGCTCGTCATCGTCACGCCCGGCGGGGTCGAGGACTTCTTCATCGGGCTGAGTGAACTGCTGCGCGACGGCCGCCGCCCGGAGTGGGAGGAGATGGTGGCCCACGCCACCAAGCACAACGTACGGGGCTTCCGCCCGATGGGCGGCCCGCCCGCCGGCATTCCGGGCGGCCCGGGTACGGGGGCGCCGGGCGGGCCGGGCGGCGGTCCCGGTGGGCCGAGCGCAGGTGTGCTCGGTGGTCCGGGCGCCAGTGCGCCGGGCGGGGCGGGGCCGGAAACACCTGGCGGCTCGGGGCCGGGAACGCCGGGTGTACGCGGGCCGGTGAGCTGATGGGCGCGACCGTCGGCCTGGACGTCCAGGAGGCGAACAAGGAGCTCGCCCGCCGCTGGTTCCGGGAGGGCTGGGAACGCGGCAACGTGGACGTCGCCGACCAGATCTTCGCCCCGGACCTCCTGCTGCGCGGCCGAAGGGTCGGGCCGGACGGCCCGAAGCGCAGCGTGCGGCACCGGCGGGCGGCCTTCGCCGACATGAGCGTTCACATCGATCTCCAGGTCGCCGAGGGCGACCTGGTGGTCACCCACTTCACGACGCACGCCCGGCACGTGGGCGAGTTCTGCGGCGTGCCGCCCACGGGCCGCGTCGTCACGGCGACCGGCATCGTGATCTGGAAGGTACGGGACGGCCGCGTGGTCGAGGACCGCAACGCCTTCGACCGGTGGGCGGTCGTCTCGCAGATCGACCCCGTCCTGACCTACGCCCGCGCCGACTGACCAGCCCGTCCCGGCCCGCACGGGCGAAGTGCCGGGCTCCGCGTCCCTCTAGGTGAGGTCTGAATGAAAAGCCTTGCTCAGCACTCTGACCTGATCGTCGCGGCCGTGATGGCCGACATCGCCATCGTCCTGATCGCCGGGAGCGTGCTCGGCAGGGTGGCCCGGTACCTCCGGCAGCCGCCGGTGGTCGGAGAGATCGTCGCCGGGATCGCGCTCGGCCCGAGCCTGCTCGGCCTGCTGCCCGGCGACCTGACCCATCGCCTGTTCCCGGTCGCCGCGCGGCCGTTCCTCTCCGCGGTGTCCCAGGTCGGCCTGCTGGTCTTCATGTTCGGGATCGGCTGGGAGTTCGACAAGAAGCTGCTGCGGGGGCGGGGCCGCACCGCCGCGGCGGTGTCGCTCACCTCGATCGTGCTGGCCTTCGCGCTGGGCTTCGGCCTGGCGACGTTGCTGTACCCACACCACTCCCGCTTCGGCGGTCACCACATCTCGTTCGTCGCGTTCGCGCTGTTCATGGGTGCGGCGATGTCGATCACCGCGTTCCCGGTGCTGGCCCGGATCCTGGCCGAGCACCGGATGATGGCGACGTCGGTCGGAGCGCTCGCGCTGGCGAGCGCGGCCGTGGACGACGTGCTGGCGTGGTGCCTGCTCGCCCTGGTCGCGGCGATCGTCACCGCGGGCGGCCCGGGGGACCTGCTGCAGATCGGGCTGCTGGCGACGCTCTACGTGGCCGTCATGGCCCTCGTCGTACGCCCGCTGCTCGCCGCCGTGGTCCGCAGGTGGGCCCGTGACCGGGTGCCGCGCCGGCTGATCATCCTCATCGTCGCCGGCCTGTTCCTGTCGTCGTACGCCACGACGTGGATCGGCATCCACTCGATCTTCGGGGCCTTCGCCTTCGGGTTCATCATGCCGCGCGAGCCGATGAAGGTCCTGCGCGACGGCGTGAAGCAGCCGCTCGACAACGTCAGCATGGTCCTGCTGCCCGTCTTCTTCATCGTCACCGGCCTGGGCGTCGACATCGGCTCCCTCTCCGGATACGGCTACCTCGAGCTCGCGGGCATCATCCTGGTGGCCTGCGCGGGCAAGCTGGTGGGCGCCGCGACGCCCGGCCTGCTGTCGGGGATGCGCTGGCGCGACGCCGGCACCTTGGGTCTGCTGATGAACACGCGGGGCCTGACCGAGCTGGTCATCCTCAACGCCGGGGTGAGCCTCGGGGTCCTCGACCCGAGGATGTTCACGATGATGGTCCTGATGGCGCTGGTGACCACCGCGATGGCCGGCCCGCTCCTGCCGAACGCCCCGCTCCCCGCCGACGCGCCCGTCCCGGTCGGGACGCCGGAGTCGCGCATGGCCGGGAGCGGCGCCCGGGCCTAGACGAATCAACGCCAATTCTGCGGAGGAGACCATGCCATACGCGCGGAGCCGCGACAGGGGCCCGTACGACGTCATCATCCTCGGGTCGGGCATCGCCGGCTCGGTGCTGGGAGCCGTCCTGGCCCGGAACGGCGCGAGCGTGCTGCTCGTCGACGCCGGGGTCCACCCGAGGTTCGCGGTGGGGGAGTCCACCACGCTCTACACGCTGAAGGCGATGCGGCTGCTGGCCGCGCGGTACGGCGTGCCCGAGCTGGAGGCGATCACGTCGTACGAGGACTGCATCGACACGATCGGTCCCACGTCCGGCACGAAACGGCACTTCGGCTTCATGCTGCACCACGAGGGCGAGGAGCCGGACCCGGCCGAGACGAATCAGTTCAGCCCGCCGTCGAAGGCCCTGCAGACGAGCCATCTGCACCGCCAGGACAGCGATTCCTACCTCTTCCACACGGCGATCGGGTACGGCTGTGTGGCGCGGCAGGGGTTCCGGGTGACGGACATCGACCTGGGCGAGGACGAGGTCACGATCACCGGCCCGGGCGGTGAGCGCCACACGGGCCGCTATCTCGTCGACGCCAGCGGCTTCCGGTCGCCGATCGCGGAGAAGCTGGGGCTGCGGGCCGACCCGTCGGCGCTCAAGCACCACTCCCGGTCCCTGTTCACCCACATGCTGGACGTCCGGCCCACGGACGAGTGTCTGAAGATGTCCGCCTCGGACATGCCGCCCATCCCGTGGGTGCAGGGCACGATGCACCATATGTTCGACCGGGGCTGGTTCTGGGTCATCCCGTTCAACAACGACCCGCGCTCGAAGAACCCTCTCGTCAGCGTGGGTCTCACCCTCGACGAGCGGATGTACCCCAAGCCGGACGACATCTCGCCCGAGGAGGACTTCTACCGTCACGCGAGCCGCTTCCCGGCCGTGGAGCGGATCTTCGCCGACGCCCGGACCGTACGGCCCTGGGTGTCCACCGGCCGGCTGCAGTACACCTCGACGCGGACCGTCGGCCACCGCTGGTGCCTGATGTCGCACGCGGCCGGCTTCATCGACCCGTTGTTCTCCCGGGGCCTCACCAACACGATGGAGGTGATCAACTCCCTCACGTGGCGGCTGCTCGCCGCGCTGAAGGACGACGACTTCTCCGTCGAGCGCTTCGAGTACGTCGAGCGGCTCCAGCAGGGCCTCATCAGGCACAACGACGAGCTGGTCAACTGCTCGTTCGTCGGGTTCACCGCGTACGAGCTGTGGAACGCCGTCTACCGGGTGTGGTGCGCCGCCGAGGTGCCCATCAACCTGCGGTTCGACCGCTACATCGAGCGGTTCCAGCGCACCGGCGACGACGACGTCCTGAAGGCGATGGAGGACGTCCCGTACCCGGGCCTGCTCATGCCGGATCTGCACGGGTACGCCGCGCTGTGGCGCGAGATGGTGGACGTCTGCGAGAGCGTCGACCGCGGTGAGCGGGCGGCCGCCGAGGCGGGACGGCACCTGCTGCAGCGGATCACCGGCTCCGGCGCGGTACTGCGCGGCATCGGCATCGAGCGGCCCGAGCGGCGCTTCCTGTTCCCGGACGGGCCCGAGCTGAAGGGCATGGCCCGGTGGCTCGCGGCCGACGCGCCGGCGGAGATGCGCTACCTCACCCGCGGCGTCGACGACCGAGGACGCCCGGTGACCGAGGCCGTGGCCAGGGAGGAACTCGCCATCCCGGGCTGAGGCGGCGGCCGGGGACAAACCCTCGGCCGGGGACGAGCCGGCCGTCCGCAGCGAGGACGCCCATCCTCGGCGGTCCCCGTTGACGGGCCGGACGCGGTCGTACATCGTTACTTTGCTAACTATCTCTACCCCATCGGGAGGGGACATGGACGAGGTGACGATCTGGGTCGACGCGCGCCCGGAGGCCGTCTGGGAGCTCGTGGCCGACATCACCCGCTACGGCGAGTGGAGCCCGGAGAACCAGGGCGGCCGCTGGTCCGGAGACCCCGGCCACGGCGCCCGGTTCACCGGCACGAACCGCAAAGGGATCATGCGCTGGTCGACCCACTGCGAGGTCATCGAGTACGACCGGCCGCACCGCTTCGCCTTCGAGGTGACCGAGTCGCGGATGCGCTGGGGCTACCGGCTCGAGCCGCAGAACGGCGGGACCCGCGTCACCGAGTGGAACACCGCCGTCGGCCGGCCGCCGCTGCCGATCCGGATCGTCGAGGCGACCGGCCTGCTGGGCCGCGACCGCCGGCAGGTGCGGATCGAGGGCATGCGGCAGACGCTTCACAAGATCAAGGACGCGGCGGAGAACGGCCGTGCCCGACCACATGGAGGTTGAGGAGAGACATGAGTGACGAACGGGCGCCCGTACTGATCGTGGGCGGCGGCCTGTCCGGTCTGACGACCGCGCTGTTCCTCGCCTGGCGGGGTGTCCAGCCGATCCTGGTCGAACGCCACCCCGGGCCGTCGTTCCACCCGCGCGCGCACCGGGTCAACGAGCGGACGATGGAGCTCATGCGCGCGGTGCCCGGCCTGGAGGACGCGCTCGTCGAGGCGGGACCGTGGGCGATCGAGGACTTCGCCATGGTGATCGGCGCGACCGTCACCGGGCCGGAGTTCCACCGGATGAACCTCGCGGAGGAGGCCGAGGCCGTCATCGACGGCGGCATCACGCCGGTGCGCGTGAGCAGCGCCGGACAGGACCAGATCGAGCCGGTGCTGCTGAAGTTCGCCAAGGAGCACGGCGCCGACGTACGGTTCGGCACCGAACTGGTCTCCTTCCGGCAGGACGAGGAGGGTGTCTCCGCGGTCGTCCGCGACCGTACGTCCGGCACGGAGACCACCGTCCGCGCGGACTACCTGATCGCCGCCGACGGCCACCGCAGCACGATCCGCGAGGGCCTGGGCATCGGCACCCACGGCGTGGGCACGCTGTCGCACAACATCAACGTCACCTTCGAGTCCGACGCGCTGCCCCGGCTCATGAAGGGCAAGGAGGCGACCCTCTACTACCTGCGCAACCCCAAGTTCACCGGCTCCTACATCGGCACGCACATCCCCGAGCGCGGCAGCGTCTCCTTCGACTACGACCCGGTGAAGGAGTCGCCGGACGGATTCGACGCACAGAAGTGCCTCCAGCGGGTGCGCGCCGCCTTCGGCGTCTGGAACCTCGAGGCCACGATCGTGGAGACCCTGCCGTGGGAGATGGCCTCCCGGGTGGCCGACCGCCTCCGGGACGGGCGGATCTTCATCATCGGCGACGCCGCGCACCAGATGACGCCGCGCGGGCTCGGCGGCCAGACCGCCATGCAGGACGGCTACGACCTCGCCTGGAAACTGGCGGCCGTCCTGCGGAACGAGGCCGGTCCGGGGCTCCTCGACACGTACGAGGAGGAGCGCGCGCCCGTGGCCGAGGTCACCGTCGCCCGTACGGTCGTCAACTACCTCGAACGCCTGGCCCCGCACCGGACCGACATCCCCCGCGACGTCAAGGCCGACAACATCGGCGTCACCATCGGCTACCGGTACCGTTCCCGCGCCATCGTCGCCGAGGAGCCGGACGACGGCCTCCCGACGGAGAACCCCCGCGAGCCGAGCGGCCGTCCGGGGACGCGCGGCGCCCACGTCGTCCTCGAACGCGACGGCGCGCGGCTGTCCACCATCGACCTGTCCGGCGCGGGCTTCGTCCTCCTCGCCGGGCCCGAGGGGGCGGCCTGGACCCAGGCGGCGGGGGACCTCGCCGCCCCGCTCATCGCCCACCGCGTCGGCGCGGACCTGCACGACGTCGAGGGGCGCTGGCAGGAGCGGTACGGCGTCGGCCCGGGCGGCGCGGTGCTGCTGCGCCCGGACGGCTACATCGCCTGGCGCTCGGCCGACGCCGTCGCCGAGCCGAAGGCCGTGCTGGACGGCGTGCTCAGGCGCGTTCTCCAGCGGACCTGACCTCCCACTGACGAGGCCCTTCCCCCGGTGACCGGGGGAAGGGCCTTCTTCGTGGTGCGGACTCAGGCGATGGGGAGCTCGAGGCGCGGCGGCCGCGCGGCGTCGTGGTGCACCCGGTAGTGCGCGACCCGGGGCTCCTCCAGCCCGGCCGGCTTGGCGGTGTGGGGGTTCTTGCCGAGGAGCACGGAGTGGGCGTTGCGAACCGTCAGGCGCAGCCGCGACCCTTCGGCCAGCGTGCGCGTGATGAAGCGGAAGCCGTTCAGGTCCAGATCGAACGGCTCCCCGGGCTCGGCGAAGACGGGCTGCTCGGGCAGGGCGCGGAAGCGCAGCCGCAGCAGGTCCGAGGACAGGAACACCACGGTGCCGTCGCCGCGCACCTCGTGCAGGAGCACCATCAGGTCCGCGTCCGGCACGTCCAGGGTGAGCCGCAGGCTCAGCCGCGGCCGCCCGACCACTCGTACGCGGTCCGTCAGCGGGGCGGTGTGGTAGACGACGCCGTCGTGGCCGAGGTCGGTGGTGAAGACGGCGTTGGTCGGGTCGTGGCCGGAGGAGGTGAGGAACAGGCTGTTGAAGGTGCGCGGGACGGTCGGGACGTCGCGGTGCTCGTCCGGCCGCTTCAGCGTCTCCAGCCGGATCGTGTGATCGTCGGCCGGGTCCGCCGTGAAGGTGTAGTCCGGGCCGGCCTCCGGGTCGGCGCGCAGCGCTCCCGAGTGGAAGACCTCCCCCGAGCCGGTGCCCGGCACGAGGAAGTACGCCCGGCTCGGCCCCGCGACGTCCTCCAGGGAGGCGCCGCCGCGCCACTCCTCGTCACCGGTCTGGAAGTAGACGACGGGGTCGGTCAGCAAGGCCGGCTTCTCGCCGCCCTTCATCGCCCAGGCGTACCACTGGGCGCGCAGCTCCTTCAGGTCCACCGCGGCCTCCGGGCCGAACCGCAGCTCGCCGACGCGGGGCTCGCCGGTCTCGGTGCCGTAGTGGTCCCACGGCCCGATGAGCAGGTGGGAGCGCGCCTTGGTGCCCTCGCTCGCGTGGTCGAGCAGCCGCTGGTGGTGGTATAGCGCGCCGAGCTGCGAGTCGTCGTACATGCCGGTGATCGACAGTACGGACACGTCAGCGCCGCGCAGTGCCTCCTCGGAGGGGATGAGGAACTCCATCCACGGGTTGCCCGGGTAGATCTGGTCCTCCATGCCCTCGTAGGGGTCCGAGGGGAAGCCGAGCTGCTCGCGGATGGCCGCCTCGGACTCGTTCTTGCGCCAGGCGTCGGCCAGCAGGTCGTGCCATGCGCCGGTCTCCCGGAACGCCGACCAGTGCGGTGCGCGGCCGAGCGTCGCCGTGGCGTACACGAGGCCGTACAGCGACGGGATCCCGCCCCGGGGCTGGTCGAGGGCGCCCATCGGAGCGCCGGCCGGCACGATCGTCTTCAGGGACGGGGGCACTTCGCCCAGCACCCGCCACTGGTTCCAGCCGGTGTAGGAGGAACCGTGCATGCCCACCTGGCCGTCGCACCACGCCTGCTGGGCGACCCACTCGATGACGTCGAAACCGTCCTGGCCGTCGCGGATGAAGCCGAAGAACTCTCCTTCGGAGTCGCCGCGCCCCATCGCGTCGACGATGACGAAGGCGAACCCCCGGGACGCGTAGAACACGCCGTCGTCGTGCCGGGAGTCGCTGGTGTACGGGTTGAGCTCCACGATCGCCGGGACCGGCTCGGCCTTCTTCGGCAGGTAGGCGATCCCGCTGAGGAACTGGCCGTCCTCGGTCGGGATCCGCAGCCCGAACGTGAACCGCACGTTTTCGGCATCGGTCGGCGTTCTCCGCGTCATGCTTCGGACGTCCACTCTGATGTCCCTTCCGCTGTACGTGGGTGGCTCTCCGCCCGCGTGTCATGAGGGAGCCGGTCTCGGCCCGTACGGAGCCGGTCGGGGCATGACGGACGTGCGCGGTGACCCGGAAACGCGATTAGCCTACGTAAAATAGACAATTAATACCTCCGTCGGAATGCGGATTGTAGGCCGTATCCCTTTTGGCGAGAGGTAGTACTTTCGGAGTAGTCTTGATCATTACTCGCCGTAACTGCGATCGACTACGCCGTGTCGCCGGACGTCGGTCACGTAATTTTTACCAGGGCGATTGGATGACGTGCGTGTTACAGGACTTCAGGCCGTAACATCAATTACACGTACCGTGTGTATTCGACGCTCTGTAGTATCTCTAAAGCCGCTGGAGGGCGGGCATTTGGTGACTCAGGGTCAGGGATCTGACTCGCCGTGAAGTCCGTGCCCGAGGATGTAACGATCCATTGACAGTGCCTCCGTGGCTATGTTTCCTGACATCAGGCCCAGTCCCATGGCTGGCAATACGGGGGCCAGAGTGTCGGAGGGGATAATGCCGCGGGTCTTGTTGGTGGACGACCGGCCGCTGTCGCTGGCCGGCCTGCGATCGATCTTGATGGGAGAGCGCGATGTCACAGTGGTCGGTGAGGCTTGCGAGGCTGAGGAGGCGCTCAGGCTTACGAAGGCCCTGCGTCCGGAGGTCGTAGTGATCGACGCAGTGTCCTACCAGATCGACGCCGTCGAGCTGGCGGCCGCGATGGCCGACGAATTCGGGGCGGACGTGCCGGGGGTCATGCTGCTCGCGGACACGCCGGACATCCGCCTCATCGAGGCATTCCGGAACGGCGTCCGGGCGCTCCTGCTTAAGAATTCAAGTTCCGACGATCTGGTTGCCGCGCTGCATATGGTCGCGGCGGGATACGTTCTGATGGCCCCGGCCGGAACGTCATGCACCGCCTTTCAGAACACCATGATCGACCTGGACGACACGGCGGTCAAGGCGAAGTTGGCGGGCCTGACGGCTCGGGAGCGCGACGTGCTCGATCTCGTCGCACGTGGCCTCAGTAATTCAGAAATATCCGAAACGCTCTCGGTCAGCGAGAGCACGGTCAAGTCCCATGTGCGCAGCACGCTCGCGAAACTCGGGCTGCGCAACCGCGTACAGTTGGTGATACTCGCCTACCGCCTCGGCCTCGCCCGGCCGCGACAGGCCGCGTTGATCGCCCTCGACGCCGCAGCGGTGGGCTAATTCTCCGTTCGCAAATGAGCCGGTGAGATGGTCGGGCGGGGTGACCGCACTCCGCCCGCCCGGCGATCAGGAGGCGGCCCTTGTGGGCCGGGCCTGCCAGGGTCTCGGATGTCAGACGGTTCGTGCGAAAGGGTTCTTGCCGGGGCGCCGGGCGGGGCGTGAGGGTGCGCACATGGCAAAACAGGAGGTCAGCGGAGACGCACGAGCCGCCGGAGGGCATCCGGAGGGCGGCGCGCTCGGGGTCGAGCGGCGATCCATCGACTTCGTCCCGCCCGAGGAGCGGCACGGGTCGGTGCGGAGTCTGTTCACCGTGTGGTTCGGGGCGAACATGCAGGTGACCACCGCGGTCACGGGCGCGCTCGGAGTGATCCTGGGGCTGCCGCTGCCCTGGGCGATCGTCGCCCTGACCCTCGGCAACCTGCTCGGCGCGATCTTCATGGCGCTGCACTCGGCGCAGGGACCGAAACTCGGCATCCCGCAGATGATCCAGAGCCGTGCGCAGTTCGGGTTCTACGGCGCGATCGTGCCCCTGCTGCTCGTCGTGCTCATGTACGTCGGGTTCTTCGCGACCAGTGCGGTGCTCGGCGGTTCGGCGCTCGCCGGCTGGTGGGGGATCGGCCGGACCCCGGCCACGATCGTCGTCTCGGTGGTCTGCACCGTGCTCGCCGCGTACGGGTACCGGCTGATCCACCAGTACGAGCGGTGGATCAGTCTGATCGCGGCGGCCGGGTTCCTGTACCTGACCTATCGGCTGCTGACCGGGCACCACGTGGGCCGGGTGTGGCACTCCGGCCACGTCGGTGCGGGAACGTTCCTGCTGGTCATGGCGATCGCCGCGACCTGGCAGATCACGTACGCGCCGTACGTCGCCGACTACTCCCGCTACCTTCCGGAGACGAC
Source organism: Actinoallomurus acanthiterrae (assembly GCF_054775715.1). Taxonomy (NCBI): domain Bacteria; kingdom Bacillati; phylum Actinomycetota; class Actinomycetes; order Streptosporangiales; family Thermomonosporaceae; genus Actinoallomurus; species Actinoallomurus acanthiterrae. Next base: position 4,174,291 of record NZ_BAAHCO010000001.1, read on the forward strand.
CTCGGTGCGCGCGGCGTTCTGGTGGACCTACGCCGGAAGCGTGATCGGCACCGTGTGGATGATGGCGTTCGGCAGCGTCTGCGCCGCCGTGGCCGCCAAGTCGTTCGAGGGCGGCTCGGTGTCGTTCGTGGTCGGCCTGGCGGATCCGCACTGGGCGTTCTCGCTGATCATCGTGCTGGGCATCGTCGCCGTGAACGTGCTGAACCTCTACGGCATGTTCATGTCGGCGACGACGACCCTGATGGCGCTGCGTCCGATGCGGATGGACGGCGGCGTGCGGCTCGGCTTCATCGTCGTGGCCGCCGTCGTCGGCACGGTCGTCGCGCTCGCGGCGAGCGCCGACTTCCTGCACAACTTCGAGAACTTCATCCTCTTCCTGGCGTACTTCCTGATCCCGTGGACGGCGATCAACCTCGTCGACTTCTACTTCGTCCGCAAGGAGCGGTACGACATCGACGCGATCTTCCGTCCGGACGGCGTGTACGGCGGGGTGAACTGGCGGACCATCGGCGCGTACGTCATCGGCGTCGCCGTCGAGGTGCCGTTCGTCAGCTCCACCTTCTACACCGGACCGTTCGTCAAGCACCTCGGCGGCGCGGACGTCTCGTGGATCATCGGCCTGGTCGTGGCCTCGGTGCTCTACTACGTCTGGATGCGCCCGGTGGCCCGCCGCACCGGCGACGCCGCCTGACAGCGCGTCGCCGGCCGGGGCGTCGTCACCGGGTCAGCGCGGGCGAGGCCTGACCGGCGGGCGCGGCGGCGGTGGCCTGGTCCACGACGGACAGCAGCTCGATCAGGCGTCGGCGATCGCTGTGGGAGAGCGGCGCGAACAGATCCTCGCTGGCCTGCCGCCGGGCCTCGTGCATCCCTTCGCGGACCGCGAGGCCCATGTCGGTGAGGTGAAGGCGGATGGCGCGCCGGTTCTCCGGATCGACGGCACGATGGACCAGCCCGGCCTGCTCGAGCGCGTCGACCACGGTGGTGACCGAGCGGGGAACGACGCCGAGCCGCTCGGCCAGCTCCGTCATCCGCAGCGGCTCCTCGCTACGGGTGATCACCCGTAGCGCACGCTCCTGGGCCGGAGTGAGACCGAGGGGGGCGAGCCGGGACAGCTGGGCCCGCCGGAGGCGCTTGGTCAGCCGCTGGAGCAGATCGGCCAGCTGCGCCGACGACTCCTCTTGATCCATGACTCGATCGTAGCAGGACCAGACTCAAACTGAGTCAAGCTCATTGTGAGTGTTACTCTGTTTTGGTCGGCATTGCCCTCGACCGTGCCGTGGAGGCGCCCGTGAATTTCCCCCTACGCAAGCACGGCCCGCCGTTCCCGGAGCAGTCTGGCCTCGACGGCCCCGGGCCCCGGGCTGCGCGCGAAGGGCCGGCGGCGGACCGGGACGGCGGCGACCGCGAGGATCCGAGCCCGCCCACCGGGGAGGCGGGCCCGTCGGCACGCGTTCCGCTCCGGCGGGTCGTACGCCTGTTCCGGCCCTACCGGTGGAGCCTGGCCTTCGTCGGCCTGCTCGTCCTCACGTCGTCGCTGGTCTCGCTGGTCAACCCGTTCCTGATCCGCCAGGTGATCGACGTCGCCCTGCCGAGGCAACGCGTCGGGCTGCTGGCCGTCCTGGCCATCGGCATGATCGTCATTTCGGTGGCGAACAGCTCGTTCAGCGTCTCGCAGGCGTATGTGTCGACGAAGGTGGGCCAGCGGGTCATGCATGACCTGCGCACCGGTGTGTACGCGCACCTACAGCGCATGTCCCTGGCCTTCTTCACGCGTACGCGCACCGGCGAGGTCCAGTCGCGCATCGCCAACGACATCGGCGGCATGCAGGCGACGGTGACGACGACCGCGACCACGCTGGTGTCCAACCTCACGACCGTCGTCGCGACCGTCATCGCCATGGTGGTCCTGGACTGGCGGCTGACGATCGTCTCGCTGGTCATGATGCCGGTGTTCGTGTGGATGAGCCGCCGGGTCGGCAAGGAACGCCGCCGCATCACCGGCCGGCGGCAGCGGCAGCTCGCCACGCTGGCCTCGATCGTCCAGGAGTCCCTGTCGGTCAGCGGGATCCTGCTCGGGCACACGATGGGCCGCTCGCGGGCGCTCAGCGACTCCTTCGCGGCCGAATCCGCCGTGCTGTCCGATCTCGAGGTGCGCGCGAACATGGCGGGCCGGTGGCGGCAGTCCATCATTCAGATCGTCATGTCCTCCATGCCCGCGGTCATCTACTGGGCGGCCGGCCTCACCGGGCGGAACGGCCACATGCTGATCTCCATCGGGACGCTGGTGGCCTTCACGACCCTGCAACAGAGTCTGTTCCGGCCCACGGTGCAGCTGCTCCAGGTCGGCGTGGACCTGCAGAGCTCACTCGAGTTGTTCGGCCGCATCTTCGAGTACCTCGACCTGCCCGTCGACATCGCCGAACCGCGACACCCCGTGCGCGTGGGCGAGGTCCGCGGCGACGTGCGGCTGCGCGGCGTCGGCTTCCGCTACGCGGAGGCCGAGCGGGAGACGCTGCGCGACATCGACATCACCGTCCCGGCCGGGAGCACCCTCGCGATCGTCGGCGAGACGGGATCCGGGAAGACGACCCTCGGTTACCTGGTCCCGCGCCTGTACGACGTGACCTCGGGCAGCGTGACCATCGACGGCCTTGACGTACGCGACCTGTCCTTCGACACCCTCACCGCGGCGGTGGGCGTCGTCTCACAGGAGACCTATCTCTTCCACGCCTCCGTCGCGGCGAATCTGCGGTTCGCCAAGCCGGACGCGACCGATGAGGAGATCGTCGCGGCGGCCGGCGTCGCGCAGATCCACGAGCACATCGCCGCGCTGCCCGACGGCTACGACACGCTGGTTGGGGAGCGGGGATACCGGTTCTCCGGCGGCGAGAAACAACGACTCGCGATCGCGCGCGCCGTCCTGCGCGACCCGCCCATCCTCGTCCTCGACGAGGCCACCAGCGCCCTCGACACCCAGACCGAGCAGGCCGTGCAGCAGGCGATCGACGCGCTGTCGGCCGGGCGCACCACGATCACCATCGCGCATCGGCTCTCGACCATCAGGGACGCCGACGAGATCGTGGTCCTCGACCGCGGTCGGATCGCCGAGCGCGGCACCCACGAGGAGTTGCTCGCCCTCGGCGGCCGGTACGCCACCCTCGTCGCCCGCGACGCCGACGCCGACCAGGTGATCCGTTCCGCGTGAGGCGGCAGGTCTCGGCAAAGATCTCCGGCAGGTGGGGGCAGCACTATCTCGGCTGGGCGAACCCCTGGTTCGAGATCAACCACTGATGGGCGCGGGCGGGGTGGCCCCCGAGGTCACCCCACCCGCACGACCGAAAGCGGCCGTCCGCCTGTGGCGGACGGCCGGGGGGAAACAGGTCAGGAGGCGGCCCGCTCGGTGAACAGGCCGGGTGCCTGGCCGCGGGCGGCGGCCGCGGCGGCGTCGTCGGTCTCCCGGCGGGCCTGGCGCTCGGCCTCGACCTGCCGTACGTAGTACTCCGTCTCGCGTTTCGCCTTCTCGTCGTCCCAGCCCAGCACCGGCGCCATGAGGCCGGCGACCTCGGCCGCCGCGGCGGCGCCCTGGTCCCACTCCTCGATCGCGGCGCGGGTGCGGCGGCGCAGGACGTCCTCGACGTGCAGCGCGCCTTCGTGGGAGGCGGCGTACACGGCCTCGGCCTTCAGGTAGTCCGCGGCGGCGTCGAGCGGCTCGCCGAGGGCCGGGTCCTGCTCGATCATCTCCAGCAGTTCGTCGACGCACGCGCCGTACCGGTTGAGCAGGTGCTCGACGCGGGCGACGTGCAGGCCGCTGCGCCGGGCGATGCGGTGCCGCTCGTTCCACAGCACCTCGTACCCGACGGCCCCGGTGAGCGGCACCCGGTCGGTGACGGAGGCGGGGACGGTGGTGGGCAGGTCTTCGGCCGCCGCGTCGACGGCGTCCTTGGCCATCACCCGGTAGGTGGTGAACTTGCCGCCGGCGATCACGGTGAGCCCGGGTACGGGCTGCGCGACGGTGTGCTCCCGCGACAGCTTGGTCGTGTCGTCCGCCCCGCCGGACAGCAGGGGACGCAGCCCGGCGTACACGCCCTCGATGTCCTCCGGGGCGATCGGGGTGCGCAGCACCGCGTTGACGTGGTCGAGGATGTAGTCGACGTCGGCCTGACTGGCGGCGGGCTCGTCCTTTTCCAGGTCATAGGGGGTGTCGGTGGTCCCGATGATCCAGTGCCGGCCCCAGGGGATGACGAACAGCACGCTCTTCTCGGTGCGCAGGATCAGGCCGGTGTCGAGCCGGATCCTGTCGCGGGGGACGAGAAGGTGCACGCCCTTGGAAGCGGTGACCCGGGGACCGCCGCGCGCCTCCGCGAACCGGGCGGCGTCGTCGGTCCACACGCCGGTGGCGTTGATGACGTGCCGGGCCCGTACGGTCAGTTCCCGGTCGTTCTCCAGGTCGTGAATCCGTGCGCCGATGACGCGGTCCGCCTCCCGCAGGAAGCCGACGGCGCGGGCCCGCGTCAGCACGGAGGCGCCGTAGCCGGCGGCCGTCCGGGCCAGCGTCATCGTGAAGCGGGCGTCGTCGACCTGTGCGTCGAAGTACTGGATCGCGCCGACGAACGTGTCGCCGCGCAGCGCCGGGGCGATCTTCAGGGCGCCGCGGTGGCTCAGGTGCCGGTGACGGGGCATCGACCGGGCGCCGCCCAGGGTGTCGTACAGGCCGACGCCGGCGCCGACGTAGAAGCGTTCCCACATCCGGTGCTTGAGCGGGAACAGGAACGGCACCGGCTTGACGAGGTGGGGTGCCAGGCGGTTCAGCAGCAGGCCGCGTTCGCGCAGCGCCTCGCGTACGAGGCCGAAGTCGCGCTGTTCGAGGTAGCGCAGGCCGCCGTGGATCAGCTTGCTGGACCGGCTGGACGTCCCGGCCGCCCAGTCCGCGGCCTCCACGAGCGCGACGGACAGGCCACGCGAGACGGCGTCGAGCGCCGCGCCTGCGCCCACGACACCGCCGCCCACGATCAGCACGTCGAACTCGTTCTCCGCCAGGTCGCGCAGGGCCTGCGCGCGGTAGGCCGGTCCGAGGGATACGGCTTTCACGTTCGGGTTCTCCTCCGAGAGAAGGGGGGTCTTAAGGGAGTCGGTGCGGCGGCCGGGGTGGCGCGGGGGGCGCCACCCCGGCCACAGGGGGCTGGGGGATCCGATGGGGGAGGGCGGCGGACGGGGCGATGCCCGGGGGACCGGGGTGCGGGGGCGCACCGCTCCGTCCGCCGCGTTAAGGAGGGGTCAGTCGACGTCGACCCAGTCGAGGGTCCGGGTCACGGCCTTCTTCCAGCCGGCGTAGCCGCGTTCGCGCTGCTCCTCGCTCCAGCGGGGCTCCCAGCGCTCGTCCTCGTTCCAGTTCTGGCGCAGTTCGTCGGTGTTGCGCCAGAACCCGACGGCCAGGCCCGCGGCGTACGCGGCGCCGAGCGCGGTGGTCTCCGCGACGACCGGCTTGGAGACCGGCACGCCGAGGACGTCGGCCTGCAGCTCCATGCACAGGCGGTTGGCGGTGACGCCGCCGTCCACCCGCAGCACGTCGAGCGCCACGCCGGAGTCCTGCCGCATCGCCTCGACGACGTCGCGGCTCTGGTAGCAGATCGCCTCGAGCGTGGCCCGCGCGAGGTGGGCGTTGGTGTTGAAGCGGGACAGCCCGACGATCGCGCCGCGGGCGTCCGAACGCCAGTACGGGGCGAACAGGCCGGAGAACGCGGGCACGAAGTAGACGCCGCCGTTGTCGTCGACCTGCCGGGCCAGCGCCTCGCTCTCGGCGGCACCGGAGATGATGCCGAGCTGGTCGCGCAGCCACTGCACGGCCGAGCCGGTGACCGCGATCGAGCCCTCCAGGGCGTACGTCGGCCGGTCGTTCCCGAACTGGTAGCACACGGTGGTGAGCAGCCCGCTCTTGGAGCGTACGAGCTCGTGGCCGGTGTTGAGCAGCAGGAAGTTGCCGGTGCCGTAGGTGTTCTTCGCCTCGCCGGGGTCGAAACAGACCTGCCCGACGGTCGCCGCCTGCTGGTCGCCCAGGTCGCCGGTCAGCGGTACCTCGCCGCCGAGCGGGCCACGGAGGCGGGTGACGCCGTAGTAGTCCGGGTTGGACGACGGGCGGATCGCGGGCAGCATCTGCCGCGGGATGTTGAAGAACGACAGCAGCTCGTCGTCCCAGTCCAGCGTCTCCAGGTTCATCAGCATGGTGCGGCTGGCGTTGGTGGGATCGGTGACGTGCACGCCGCCGTCGACGCCTCCGGTGAGGTTCCACAGCAGCCACGTGTCGGTGTTGCCGAAGACCGCCTCGCCTTCCTCGGCAGCCTTGCGCACGCCTTCGACGTTCTCGAGGATCCACTGGATCTTGCCACCGGAGAAGTACGTCGCGGGCGGCAGGCCGGCCTTCTGGCGGATCACGTCACCCTGGCCGTTGCGTTCCAGCGCCGACGCGATGCGGTCGGTGCGGGTGTCCTGCCAGACGATGGCGTTGTAGTACGGACGTCCGGTGACGCGGTTCCACACGACCGTGGTCTCGCGCTGGTTGGTGATGCCGAGAGCGGCCAGGTCGGTGGCACTGAGGTTCGCCTGGCGCAGACCGGTGTCGACCACCGCCCGGGTGCGCTCCCAGATCTCGGTCGGGTTGTGCTCCACCCACCCGGGGTTCGGCAGAATCTGCTCGTGTTCGAGCTGGTGCTTGGCCACCTCGTTCCCGCCGTGATCAAAGATCATGAAACGGGTGCTCGTGGTGCCCTGGTCAACCGCTCCGACGAAGTCGGCCATGGATATCGCCTTCCTTCTGTTTCATTCCTACCGTCCGGCCGGGCCGCTGCCGGCGGCCCGGCCGGTCCATCGGGTCAGGCCTTCTCGAGCTCGGCCTCGGACGGGACGCGGCCGGGCTCCGGGGCGTCGTCGGAGGGCAGGAAGCGACCGACGAGCACCTCGTAGAGGCCCGCGCCGAGCACCCCGCCGATGAGCGGGCCGACGATGGGCACCCAGAAGTACAGCCCGCCGTACTGGTCGCGGAACGCGGTGCCGTACCCGGTGAAGAAGGAGGCGAGACGCGGTCCGAGGTCACGCGCCGGGTTGATGGCGTAGCCGGCGTCGGTGCCCCAGGCCATGCCGATGGCGACGACGATCAGGCCGACGATGAACGGGGCGAGGTTGGCCGCGGGGGCGGAGTTGCGCAGGTCCGTCACCGCGAGGATCAGGAACAGCAGGATCGCGGTACCGATGATCTGGTCGCGGAGGGCGCCGCCGGTGTGCACGGGCGCCGCGCCGTTGCCGGGCAGGGTCGAGAAGACGCCCTGGGTCTTGATGGTGTGGCCGGGGTCGAGCTTGGCCAGGACCTCGCTGTAGTTCCAGCGCACGATCAGCGCCGCCACGAACGCGCCGGCCAGCTGGGCCAGCGAGTACGGCAGGACCTTGCGCCAGGAGAACCCCTTGAACACCGCCAGCGCGACGGTCACCGCGGGGTTCAGGTGCGCGCCGCTGATCCGGCCCGCGACGTACACGCCCAGCGTGACGCCGAGGCCCCAGGCCCAGGCGATGCTGTCGTGGTTGCCGATCCCGCCGGCCACGACCTGCGCGACGACGCCGACGCCGAACAGGATAAGGATCAAGGTTCCCGCGAATTCGGCGGCCAGTTCCCCGGCCAGCCCGGGGATCTTGAGTCGCTCTGCCACGTCTCCTCCTAGGGGGCCGGTGCCCCAACTCAGGGACACCGAGAGACACCGTTCGTGAGGGAGGCTGTGAGCTCCCTCACGACTGTCCGGACGCTAAGTCGGCCCGTGAGACCCGGTCAACAGACAGGTGCCGACATTGTCGAACGGTCGTCGAACACTGGCCTGCTCCCGGTACGGCGGCTAGGGTCGGCGGAAGTGATGGATTTCACAAACCGCGTCGGATCACACCCGTTTCACCGTCGAAAGGGCGGTGCGACGGTTGAAAAGTGCCGACATTGTCGAATAAGTGCCGACTTCGCTAGCATGGCCTATGTGCCAGGTCCCGTGCAGTCGATCGAGCGAGCGGCAGCGATCCTCCGCCTCCTTGCCCGCGGCTCCGGGCGCCTCGGAGTCAGCGAGATCGCGGGCTCCCTCGGGCTGGCCCGCGGCACCGCCCACGGCCTCCTGCGGACCCTGCAGGGCGTCGGTTTCGTCGAGCAGGACGAGGAGACCGGCAAGTACCAGCTCGGTGCCGCCCTCCTCCACCTCGGCACCAGCTACCTCGACGTCAACGAGCTCCGCTCTCGCGCGATCAACTGGGCCGACGCCCTCGCCGCCCGCAGCGGCGAGGCCGTCCGGATCGGCACCCCTCTGGACGGCAAGGTCCTCGTCGTGCACCATGTGTTCCGGCCGGACGACACCCTGCAGGCGCTCGACGTCGGCGCGCTCCTCCCGGCGCACGCGACGGCGCTGGGCAAGGTGCTCCTCGCCTACGACGCGAACGTCATGGCGGCCCTGCAGGACACCGATCTCGAACGCTTCTGCCGGCGGACCATCACCCATCCCCGCGAGCTCGCCAGGGCGCTGAGCGAGGTCCGGGAGATGGGCTGGGCCGCCGAGCTGGAGGAGTTCACCGTCGGCGAGGCGGGCCTGGCGGCGCCGATCCGCGGCCAGGGCGGCCTGGTCGTCGGCGCGATGGGCATCTCGGGGCCCGTCGAGCGCCTCTGCGATCCGAGGGGCCGGCCGAAACCGACGCTGGTGACGTACGTGCGCGACGCCGCACGCGCCGTCTCCCGAGACCTTGGGGCCGCCCGATGGTGACCATCACCGACCGCGGCGCCCGGAACTGAGGGCACGATGGTAGAGCGCTATGTGATGTCCGTCGACCAGGGGACGACGTCGACGCGCTGCATCCTGTTCGACCACGGAGGGCGGCTCGTCTCCGTCACCCAGCGTGAGCACAAGCAGCACTTTCCCAAGCCCGGCTGGGTCGAGCACGACGCCATGGAGATCTGGCGCAACCTCGAGCGGATCGCGCCCGAGGCCCTCACCCACGCCGGCGCCACCCCCGAGCAGGTGGCCGCCCTGGGGATCGCGAACCAGCGCGAGACCACGGTGCTGTGGGACCGGCACACCGGCCGGCCCATCGGCCGCGCCGTCGTCTGGCAGGACACCCGCACGGACTCCTTCATCGACGAGCTCGCCGCCCGCCCGGACGCCGACATGGTCCGCGAGCGGTGCGGACTGCCCCTGGCGACGTACTTCTCGGCCCCGCGCGTCCGCTGGCTCCTCGACCACACGCCGGGCCTGCGCGAGCGCGCCGAACGCGGCGACGTGCTGTTCGGCACGATGGAGAGCTGGCTCATCTGGAACCTCACCGGCGGGCCCGAGGGCGGCGTGCACATCACCGACGTCACCAACGCCAGCCGCACCCTCCTGATGAACCTCACCACCCTGGCCTGGGACGACGACCTGCTCGCGTTCTTCGACGTGCCGCGCGCCATGCTGCCCGAGATCCGCCCCTCCACCGAGACGTACGGCCGCGCCACCCGCGTGCTGCCCGGCGTGCGCATCGCCGCCGCGCTCGGCGACCAGCAGGCCGCGCTGTTCGGCCAGACCTGTTTCGCCCCCGGCGAGGCCAAGTGCACGTACGGGACGGGCAGCTTCCTGCTGCTCAACACCGGCACCGAACCGGTCCGCTCCACCCACGGCCTGCTCACGACCGTCGGCTACCAGATCGACAAGGAGCCCGCGGTCTACGCCCTCGAGGGCTCCATCGCCATCACCGGCGCCCTCGTCCAGTGGTTTCGCGACGGCCTCGGACTGATCGCCAGCGCGCCGGAGATCGAGACGCTGGCCCGCACCGTCGAGGACAACGGCGGCTGCTACATCGTGCCCGCCTTCTCCGGCCTGTTCGCGCCGTACTGGCGCAGCGAGGCGCGCGGCATCATCGTCGGCCTGACCTCCTACATCACCAAGGGGCACCTGGCCCGCGCGGTCCTGGAGGCGACCGGCTGGCAGACCCGCGAGGTCGTCGACGCGATGAACGCCGACTCCGGGCTGGCGCTCAAGGCCCTGAAGGTGGACGGCGGCATGACCGCCGACAACCTCCTCATGCAGTTCATCGCGGACGTGCTCGACGTCCCGGTCATCCGTCCCATGGCGGCCGAGACGGTGTCCCTCGGCGCCGCGTACGCCGCCGGGCTCGCCGTCGGCTACTGGGCCGACCTGGAGGGGCTGCGCCGCAACTGGCACCGCGCCGCGCAGTGGCTGCCGGGCATGGACGCCGACCGCCGGGAGACCGAGTACGACTACTGGCGGCGGGCCGTCGAGCGCACCTTCGACTGGATCAAACCCGGCAACAAGTGACCCGGCGGGCCCTCGGCACGAGAGCGTCCGCCGTGGCCCTACGCCGGTGACGGCAGGTCAGTACCAGTGGTGGGCCTGCCACCAGGACCACGCCTGGCAGGGGTCGCCGTAGCGGGAGCCGATGTAGCTCAGGCCCCAGGTGATCTGAGTGATCGCGTTGGTCCGCCAGTCGGACGCGACCGAGGACATCTTCGAGCCGGGCAGCGCCTGGGCGATGCCGTACGCCCCGCTGCCGGGGTTCTCGGCGTGCTCGTTCCAGCCGCTCTCGTGGTTCCACATGGTCAGCAGCGACGGCCAGCAGCGGCCCCAGCCCTTCAGGGCGTTCATCTGCTTGGCGTACTTCTGGTTGTCCGTGGCGCTGGGGTTGGTGCTCATCTTCTTCTTGAACGCCTCCCACTCCCGGCGCTTCCGCTCGGCCGCCGCGCGCTTCTTCGCGTCGCGCTCGGCGGCGAGCTGGGCCTGGTAGGCGCGTTCCCGCGCGGTGGCCTGGGCCTTGGCCATCATCGGGTCCATCGTGTAGCCGCCCAGTTCCCGGGCGAGCTCGTTCGTGGACACGTCCGCCGCGGCGCCGGTGGGCGGCTTGGCCCCCTTGCCGAAGTCGATGTTGGCGACGACGACGACCGCGACGATGACGACGAGGGTCAGGATCGCTCCGGTGCTGCCGGCCACACGTCGCAGGATCCGCAGGGCGCGCGAACCCGTCGGCCGTTCGGGGGTGGGGGTCTTCCGCCGGGACATGGCTCCCAGCTTGCACCAGTCGCGACGTAGGTGACGCCATTTGTGCCGATATTCGGTTGTGACATCTGTGACGCGATCAGGTGACCGGGGTCACGCGCGCCTCCGTAGCGTGCCGGACATCCTCAGGTGACCGGGAAGGCTGCCGGTTCCGCGCGGGTCGGCAGGGCGCCCTGACATCTTCAGGTGACCGGGGAGGCCGCGAGTTCCGCGCGGGTGGGCGGGTCGGCGCCCCGGCGACCGCACGTGATGGCCGACGCCCGGGCCGCCTCCGCGCACACCTCACTGATCACCGACGCCGGGGCGGAGCGGAGCGCCTGGCGGCGGTCGGCCCCGAGCAGCCCGCGCTCGTACAGGCCGGCGAGGACGGTGCTCATGTAGGAGTCGCCGGCGCCGACGGTGTCGACGACCTGCACGGGGTGTGCCCGGCAGGTGGAGCGGCGGGAGGTGGGGCGCGGTGACCAGCGCGCCCTCCGCCCCGAGCGTCACGATCACCACGCTGACGCCCGGCGTTCCCTCGACCAGGTCGGCGGCGAAGCGCCGGGGGCTGACGCCGGGCCGCAGCCACTCCAGGTCGGCATCGCTGATCTTGACGATGTCCGCCGTACGCAGGAGCGACTCGATGCGCGACCGGGCGTCCGGCAGGCGCTCCATGACGTCCGGGCGGCAGTTCGGGTCGTAGCTGACCGTCGCCGTCTCCCGGGCCCGGCGGGCGAGGTCGGCGAGCATCTCGGCGCCCGGCGGCATCACCATGGCGAGCGAGCCGACGTGGAGGGCGGCGACGTCGCCGAGCGGCACGCGGGCCAGTTCCTCCGGGGTCCACTGCCAGTCGGCGGTCCCCTCGAGCCGCAGGTCGTACGACGGCGCCCCGTTCTCCTCGTGGTGGACGAACGCCACCGACGACGGCTCCGCGGCGGACACGACCGCGCCCGCGTCGACCCCGTTCCGTACGAGGTGGGCCCGGAGCGTCCGGCCGAACGGATCCTCGCCGATGCGCGCGATCATCCGGGCCGAAACGCCGAGCCGGGCCAGCCCGACGGCCACGTTGGCCGGGCTGCCGCCGGGCAGCGCCAGGTACGGGCCGCCGGGCTCGTCGGCGACGAGATCGATGATCGCCTCACCGGCGACCGCGACGACGCGGGCGTCAGGGATCACACCACTCTCCTTGGTCGGGGCCGCGGGGCGCGGTCAGGACGCTCCGTTGCCGTTCGAGGCGACGCCGAGGTTGCCCGGTGCCGCTCCTGTCATGATCGCAACTGTCTCGGCCATGTCGACCTCGCCGGGTCGTACGACGGCCACCCGCCGGCCCAGCCGCTGGATGTGGATCCGGTCGGCGACGTCGAAGACGGCGGGCATGTCGTGGCTGATGAGGATGACGGGCAGGCCCCGGTCGCGGACCTGCCGGATCAGCTCCAGCACCATGCCCGACTCCTTGACGCCGAGCGCCGCCGTCGGCTCGTCCATGATGACGACGTGCCGGGCGAACGCCGCGCTGCGCGCGACGGCGACGCCCTGGCGCTGACCGCCGGACAGCGTCTCCACGGCCTGCTTGATGGACTTGATCCCGATCTTGAGGTCCTGCATGTGGCCACTGGCCTCGGTCTGCATCCTCTTGTGATCCAGCATGCGGAACACCGAGCCGAGGACGCCTTTGCGGCGCACCTCACGCCCGAGGAACATGTTGCTCGAGATGTCGAGGGCCGGGGCCACCGCCAGGTCCTGGTAGACCGTCTCGATCCCCGCCCGGCGGGCGTCCGCCGGGCTGTGGAACCGCACGGGCTTGCCGTCCAGCAGGATCCGTCCCTCGTCCGGGACGATCGCGCCGGACAGCGCCTTGATCAGAGTGGACTTCCCGGCGCCGTTGTCGCCGATCACGGCGAGGATCTCGCCGGGCAGCAGCTCGAAGTCGGCGCCGGACAGGGCCGTGACGTGGCCGTACCGCTTGATCAGACCCTGCGCCTCGAACACCGGGCGCACCTCGGTCCCTTCCGTCTGACTCATGCCCGTCCCTTCCTTCGGGCCAGCTGGTCCACGCTCACCGCGACGATGACCAGGATGCCGGTGATGAGGACCTGGTAGATGGACGGCACTCCGGTCAGCTGCAGGCCGTTGCGGATCACGCCGACGATCAGCGCGCCGCACAGGGCGCCGACGATGCTGCCCCGCCCGCCGAAGAGGCTGATCCCGCCCAGCACCACCGCGGTGATGCTGTCGAGGTTGTCGGTCTGCCCGGCCTGCGGGTCGCCGACCGACGTACGGCCGACCAGCAGCAGCGCGGCGACGCCGTAGACGGCCCCGGCGACCGTGTAGACGGTGAGCAGCAGGCGGCGGTCCGGGATGCCGGTGAGGCGGGCGGCCTCGCGGTTGTCGCCGACCGCGTAGACGTGCCGGCCGGCGGCGGTCTGCCGCAGGACGTACCAGGCCACCGCGAACAGCACCAGCATCAGCACCGAGCCGTACGTGACGTCGGTGTTGTACATCGGGAAGGTCTCGCCCAGGAAGGTCAGCGACTTCGGCAGGCCGGTGACCGTCTGGTCCTTCGAGTAGACGTGGGTCAGGGCGAAGGCGATGTTCCACGTGCCCAGGGTCACGATGAACGGCGGCAGCTTCGCCATCGTCACCAGTGCGCCGTTGAGCGCGCCGAACGCCGTGCACACGGCGATGCCGATGAGGATCGCCAGGACGCCGGGCACCCCGCTGCTGACGGCCAGCTTGGTCATGAAGATCGACCCGAGCGCCATCACCGCCCCGTTGGACAGGTCGATGCCGGCGGTCAGGATGATGAGCGTCTGGCCGACCGCGAGCGCCCCGACGACCATGACCTGCTGCACGATCAGCGACAGGTTGGCGCCGGTGAGGAACCGGTCGGTGCGGGCGGCGAAGTAGACGCAGGCCAGCAGGAGCGCGAAGAGCGGTCCCACGGCCGGGAGGGTCAGGAAGTGGGAGACGCGGGACAGCAGGCCGTGCTGCTGCGGCGCCTCGGTGCGATCGGTGGCGGTCGCAGACGACATTCGCTCAGCCCCAGCAGTTCGCCAGGCCGAACTGGACGTCCTTGGAGTCCAAGCCCGGCTGTGCCTTGTTGGTGATCAGGTTGACTCCGGTGTCGGTGTAGCCGCTGGCCTTCTTGCCACTCTTGGCGAAGTCGACCACCGAGTCCACGCCCTGCGAGGCCATCTTCAGCGGGTACTGCTGGGAGGTGGCCGCGATCTGGCCGGACTGGACGGCCTTGACGCCGGTGCATCCGCCGTCGACGGACACGATCATGACGTTCTTCTCTTTGCCGGCCGACTTCAGGGCGGTGTACGCGCCCAGCGCCGCCGGCTCGTTGATCGTGTAGACGAGGTTGATGTCGGGGGACTTCTGCAGGCAGTTCTCCATCGCGGTCTGGCCCTTGGCCTGGTCGCCCTGGGTGTCCTGCTGGCAGACGACGCTCGGGTCGCCCTGCTTGATGCCGAAGCCTTGGAGGAAACCGTTGTGGCGCAGCACGCCGACGGTGATACCCGGCGCCAGGTCCAGCATGGCGATCTTGGCGGGCTTGCTGCCGAAGGAGGCCTTGGCGTACTTGCCGATCAGGATGCCGGCGTTGAGGTTGTTGGTGGCGAACAGCGCGTCGACGGCGCTCTGCGGGTCCGGTGGCGTGTCCAGCGCGATGACCTCGATGCCCTTGGCCTTCGCCTTCTCCAGGCTCGGCACGATGGCCTTGGTGTCGCTCGGGGTGATGAGGATGCCCTTGACGCCCGCCGCGATCATGTTCTCGACGGCCGTGACCTGGCTGGCGTTGTCACCGTCGAACTTGCCGGCCGCGGTCATCAGCTTGACGCCCTTGGCCTGGGCCTCTTTCTGCGCGCCCTCCTTCATCTTGACGAAGAAGGGGTTGGTGTCGGTCTTGGTGATGAGGCCGACAGTGGTCTCACCGCCGGAACTCGAGCCCTTCGCGCCCTTGCCGCAGCCGGCCGCCACGAGGGACAGGGCCGCGATCGCGACGACCACGCCGGTACGGCGACGGCTCGATGTCCAGATGTCGCGCTTCATCTTGATTCCTCCAACCACGCCGTGGACCGGGCCGCGGCAGGTGACTAAGGTTGCCACGAGGTTTCGGAAACGTTTCCCGGAAACGTTTCCAGGAATGTAAGACCTGGGCGTACGGTCTGTCCAGAGCTCCGGCACAATCAGCCGGAGATCGCTATGGGGCGGAGGACGGGGTGGCGATGATTCCAGGTGATGAGCCGCGACGCGGCAAGGTGACCATGCGCGACGTCGCGCAGCGGGCGAACGTCGGGCTCGCGACCGTCTCACGGGTGATCAACGGCAAGCCCGGAGTGGCGGCCGACCTCATCGAGCGAGTCAACGAGGCGGCCAGCGCCCTCGGCTACCGGCACGACGTCACCGCCAGCAGCCTGCGACGGGCCGACCGCCGGACCGCGACGATCGCGCTGGTCCTCGAGGACGTCGCCAACCCGTTCTCCTCGGCCCTGCACCGCGCCGTCGAGGACGCCGCCCGCGCCGAGAACATCCTCGTCCTGACCGGCAGCAGCGACGAGCATCCCGAACGCGAGCACGAGCTCATCGACACCTTCACCCTCCGCCGGGTCGACGGTCTGATCGTCGTCCCCACGGGCGGCACCGACGGCCAGCTGGCCACCGTCCGCCGCCAGGGCACACCGATCGTCTGCGTCGACCGGCTCGTCGAACTCGACCGCGTCGACACCGTCACCGTCGACAACCGGGAGGGCACCCGCGCCGCCGTACGGCGCCTGCTCGACCTCGGCCACCGCCGGATCGCGTACCTGGGCGACATGCGGTCGATCTGGACAGCGCGGGAACGGTACGAGGGCTATCTGGAGGCGCACTCCGGCGCCGGGCAGCCGGTCGACGAACGGCTGGTCCGCCTCGACATCCGCAGCGCCGACGCCGCCGAGCACGCGATCGGCGAGATCTTCACGGCCGTCGACGACCCGCCCACGGCCGTCTTCGCCGCCCAGAACCTCCTGACCATCGGCACCTTCCGGGCCCTGGAGCGCCTGGACCTGCACGGCCGGGTCGCGCTGATCGGCTTCGACGACTTCCCCCTCGCGGACATGCTGCGCCCCGGAGTGTCGGTCGTCTCCCAGGACCCCACCGAGATCGGCCTCATGGCCGCCCGGTTCCTGCTGGGCCGGATCAACGGCGACGATCACCGGCACGCCCGGCACGCCGTCGTCCCGACCGGCTATGTCGCCCGCGGATCGGGCGAGATCCCGCCGCCCCGATGAGAGGACACCACACCGTGAAGAAGACCCTGCTCGCAGAGTTCACCGCCCGCGAGGGAGCGGAGGCCGAGGTCGCCCGCCTGCTGCTGGACTACGCCCGGAAGGTGCGCGAGGAAGACGGCAACCTCGCCTTCGACGTCTACACCAAGGCGTCCAGCCCGCGCGCCTACTGGATCTTCGAGGTGTACCGGGACGAGGACGCCTTCCAGGCGCACCTGAAGGCCCCGTACGGCGGCCCGTTCAACGCCGCACTCGCCCCGCTGATCGAGGAGGACGCCTCGGTGCTGACCTTCCTCAATCCGGTGACCTGACCCCGGCCGGGCCCGCCCCGTTGGCCGGGCCCTGGCCGAATCGCGAGAGTGCGCCGAGGTCGCCTCAGCCCCAGCAGTTGGCGAGGCCGAACTGGACGTCCTTGGAGTCCAAGCCCGGCTGTGCCTTGTTGGTGATCAGGTTGACTCCGGTGTCGGTGTAGCCGCCGGCCTTCTTGCCGCCCTTGGCGAAGTCGACCACCGAGTCCACGCCCTGCGAGGCCATCTTCAGCGGGTATTGCTGTGAGGTGGCCGCGATCTGGCCGGACTGGACGGCCTTGACGCCGGTGCATCCGCCGTCGACCGACACGATCATGACGTTCTTCTCCTTGCCGGCCGCCTTTAGAGCGGTGAACGCGCCGAGCGCGGTCGGTTCGTTGACCGCGTAGACGAGGTTGATGTCCGAGGCCTTCCGCAGGCAGTACTTCATCGCGATCCGCCCACCGGCCGCGTCGCTCAGAGTGTTCTGCCGGCAGACGATCCTCGGGTCGTCCTGCTTCAGCCCGAAGCCCTGCAGGACGCCGTTGTGCCGCAGTGTCCCGACGGTGGAGCCGGGTGTCGAGTCCAGCATGGCGATCTTGGCGGGCTTGCTGCCGAAGGAGGCCTTGGCGTACTTGCCGATCAGGATGCCGGCGTTGAGGTTGTTGGTGGCGAACAGTGCGTCGGCGGCGCTCTGCGGGTCCGGCGGCGTGTCCAGGGCGATGACCACGATGCCCTTTGCCCGCGCCTTCCTGAGGCTGGGCACGATGGCCCTAGCGTCGCTCGGGGTGATGAGGATGCCCTTGACCCCGGCCGCGATCATGTTCTCGACCGCCGTGGCCTGGCTCGGGTTGTCGCCGACGAACTGGCCGGCCGCCGTCATCAGCTTGACGCCCTTGGCCCGGGCCTCCTTCTGGGCCCCCTCCTTCATCTTGACGAAGAAGGGGTTGGTGTCGGTCTTGGTGATGAGGCCGACGGTGATCTCGCCGCCACTGCGGGAGTCCTTACCGCAACCGGCCGCCACGAGGGACAGGACCGCGATGACGACGATCACGCCGGTGCGGCGGTTCGCCGCTGGGATGTCATGCTTCATCGCGCTTCCCCCTATCACCGATCGTAGGCGTCCGGGGCGGCACCGTCCGACCGTGGTACTACGCGCCCGTGCTTCTTTCCGTCCGTGGTCCGACGGCCAGGACCCATTCCGTCCATAGCGTCGGTCTCCGACGACTCGCTGTGCGACGGATGGAGACCGAAGATGAAACGTCGGGGCATCGCGCTGGCCGCCGTGCTGGCCGGGACGGCCGTGGCGGCTGGGGCCCTGCCCGCCGGGGGCACGACCTCGCCTCCGCGGGTTCAACGGGCACTGGACACCCTCACCCGCGGTGACGGCCTGCCTGGCGCCGTCGCCCGGACGACCGACCGCTCAGGGCGGGTCCGCACCTTCGTCAGCGGGGTGGGCGACACCGAGACCCGGAGCCCGATGCCGCGTGACGGGCAGCTGCGGATGGCCAGCAACGTCAAGTCGATGGTCGCGACCGTGCTGCTGCAACTGGCCGGCGAGGGCCGGGTCGCGCTGGACGCGTCGCTCGCGACGTACCTGCCCGGTGTGGTGCCGCCGAGCGCCGGTGACGCGAATGCGATCACCATCCGGCAGTTGCTGCAGCACACCAGCGGTCTGCACGAGTACTCCGACGGCCTCCCGGACCATCAGGCCTTCGCGCCGTTCGTCCACTACGGCCGCGACGACCTGCTGCGGCGTGCCTTCGACCACGGTCCCGACTTCCCGCCCGGGACGAGGTGGAAGTATTCCAACACCGGCTACATCCTGCTCGGGATGGTGATCGAGAAAGTCACCGGTCACCCGTGGCGTGAGGAGGTCACCCGGCGGGTCTTCGATCGGGTGGGGATGCGCGACAGCTACTTCCCCAAGGCCTTCGAGTACGGTCTGCGCGGCGTGCACGCCCACGGCTACCTGCAGCTGCCCGGGGCGGACGGCGCCCCGGTGGCGGCCGACGTCACCCATCTCGACCCGTCGGGCGGGGACGCCAACGGCGACGGCGTTTCCACGCCGGGCGACCTCACCCGCTTCTACGCGGCGCTGTTCGGCGGACGGCTGCTGCCGCCCCGCCTGCTCGCGGAGATGGAGAAGGTCATCGTCACCCCATCGGTGCCGGGCTCGCCGGAGCTCGCCTACGGGCTGGGGGTGGGCCGCTACACGCTGCCCTGCGGGGGATACGCGTGGGGCAACGCCGGCACCACCAAGGGCTTCCAGACGATCTCCGGCCTCACCCTGGACGCCCACGGCAAGGTCGAACGAACCACGACCATCGAGGTCAACTCCACTTTCGGGCCACGGCCCGAGGAGGCGACCCACTTCTTCGACGCTCTGTTCGCCGGACTGTGCTGACCGGATCCAAGGAGAACGGACTGATGATCGAAGTACGGAGACTCACCAAGCGCTATGGGGGCAGGGCCGCGGTCGACGACCTGTCCTTCACGGTCCGGTCCGGAGTGGTCACGGGCTTCCTCGGGCCGAACGGCGCGGGCAAGTCGACCACGATGCGCCTCATCCTCGGGCTGGACCGGCCGAGCGGTGGCCGGGTCACGGTCAACGGGCGACCCTGTCGGGAGCATCCCGCGCCGTTGCGGGAGGTCGGGGCGCTGCTCGAGGCCCGCGCGGTGCACCCTGGACGGTCCGCGCGTAACCATCTGCTGGCCCTGGCCCAGACCCACGGCATCTCCCGCCGGCGGGTGGCCCAGGTGATCGAGCTGGCCGGCCTGCGCGACGTGGCCGACCGGCGGGTCAAGGGATTCTCCCTCGGCATGGGGCAGCGGCTCGGCATCGCCGCCGCGCTGCTCGGCGACCCCGCGGTCCTCGTCCTGGACGAGCCCGTCAACGGTCTGGACCCGGAGGGCGTCCTGTGGATCCGTACCCTTCTGAAGGGCCTCGCGTCCGAGGGCCGGACGGTGCTCGTCTCCTCACACCTGATGAACGAGATGGCCGTGACGGCCGAGGACGTGATCGTGATCGGCCGCGGGCGGCTGATAGCCGCCACGTCGATGGGCGAGCTGACGCGGCGCGCCCATGGCCACGTGCGGGTGGTCTCGCCGGACGCAGGACGCCTGCGCGAACTGCTCGCCGGCCCGGACGCGGAGATCCTCGTGCCGGAGCCCGGGGTGCTGGAGGTGGCCGGGCGACGTGTGAGCGGATCGGCGGGCTGGCCGCCGCCCACGGGCTCACGCTGCATGAGCTGACCCCGCGTTCGGCGACTCTGGAGCAGGTGTTCATGGACCTGACCGGCGCCGATGTCGAGTACGCCGGGAGGGCCGCATGACCGGGACCCGGATCACCTTCCGCCGGGTGGTGCGCGCGGAGTGGACGAAGCTGTGGTCGCTGCGCTCCACCTGGGTGTCGTTCGTCGTGTTCGCGGGCCTGATCGTCTTCTTCGGTCTCGTGCAGAGCCGGCTGACGGCCGGGCACCTGTCGAAGCCGGGCGGGGACCCGGGCCACGACGCGGTCAGTGCGGCCATGAACGGCTACAGCGGCCTCGCGCCGTTCGCCGTCGGAGTGCTGGGCGTGCTGGTCGTCAGCGGGGAGTACGCGACCGGGACGATCCGCGCCACGCTCTCGGCCGTGCCGCGTCGGCTGCCCGTTCTCTGGGCCAAGGTCGTCGTGTTCGGCGCGGCCGTGTTCGGACTGAGCCTCGCCGCGGCGGTCGCGGTCTTTCTCGGATCCCAGTGGTTCTTCCTGTCCGGTACGCGGCTGTCCGCCTCGTTCGCCACGCCGGGCGTCGTCCGGTCGCTGGTCGGCGCGGCGCTGGAAACCTCCCTTCTCGGCGTGCTGAGCGTGGGCCTCGGCGCGCTCGTGCGCTCCACCGCCGGCGGCATCGCCGCGATGGTCGGTCTGCTGCTCCTGCTCCCGGGCCTGGTCCATTTCCTGGCGCGGGATTCCTCGATCGCGGCGTATCTGCCCGCCAACGCGGGCCAGTCCCTGATGTCACTGACCCGCCCGGCCGGCGCGCTGGGCCCCTGGACCGGGCTGGCGGTCCTGTGCTGCTATTCCGCGGCCGTGCTGGGCGCGGCGGCGTTCCTGCTCGTCCGCCGGGACGTCTGAGCAGGATGATGGGTGCCGTGCGCCTGTTCGGTGATCTGACGAAACGGCATCCTCACGCCGTCGACGCAGCCCTGGCCTTCGCGGTCATCCTGCTGGGGCTGCCCAGCATGGTGGGTCCGCACCCGGCGCAGGTCGGCGTGTCCCCCTGGCAGTTGCGGCTGTTCCAGGTGGCGCTGGCGGCACCGCTGATCTGGCGTCGGCGGGCGCCGATGGCGGTGCTGGCCGTGATCGCGGCGGTGGTGGCCGTGCAGTGGACACTGCCGGGCGGCTGGCTCCAGGGCGACATCGCCCTGCCGATCGCGCTGTATGGCGTCGCGGCGGGTACGTCGCGACGCCATCGGGCGATCGCGTCGGCCGTCGTCGCGTCGGTGGGGGTTCTCGTGGCGGTCCGATGGAAGCCGGACGACTGGCCGGCGGCGGTACTGCTGCTGTGGTCGGTCGCAGCGGGCGCGGTCGTCCTCGGCGTCGCCGTCCGGTTCCGCCGCGACCATCTCGCCATGCTCCTGGACCGGGCCGATCGGCTGGCGATCGAACGGGACCAGGAGGCGAGGCTCGCCGCGGCCGCCGAACGGTCGCGCATCGCTCGCGAGATGCACGACATCATCGCGCACAACCTCTCCGTCATGATCGGGCTTGCCGATGGTGCCCGGTACGCCATTCCCAAATCCCCCGGCCACGCCGAGGAGGCGATGGAGAAGGTGTCCGTCACCGGTCGTCAGGCCCTGGGTGAGCTACGCCGGCTGCTCGGCCTGCTGCGCGACGACGACGTGGCGGAACTGGGTCCCCTGCCCGGACTCGGTGACCTCGGCGAGCTGATCGACCGCGTACGGGCCGCCGGGCTGCCCGTCGTCCTCCGGACCGACGGCACCCCAGGGGACCTGCCCGCCGGTGTCCAACTCGCCGTGTACCGGATCGTGCAGGAGGCGCTCACCAACACGATCAAGCATGCCGGTCCGCACGCCACCGCCACCGTACGGCTCCGCTACGACCCGGACGGCGTCACGGTCGACGTCACCGACACCGGCCGTGGCGACGGCCCGGTCGCCGGCCAGGGCCGGGGGATCTCGGGCATGGCCGAGCGTGCCGCCGTCTACGGAGGTGTCGTCGAGTCGGGGCGCGACGCGGACGGCGGGTGGCGGGTTCGTACCCGTCTCGGCACCCGCCGGGTGGAGCTGACGTTCCGATGACGACGGTGCTGATCGTCGACGACCAGGCGCTGCAGCGTATGGGATTCCGCCTCGTCCTGGAGAGCCAGGACGACCTGACCGTCGTCGGAGAGGCGGGGCACGGGTCCGAGGCCGTCCGCATGACCGCCGACCTGGCACCCGACGTCGTCCTGATGGACGTGCGCATGCCCGGTATGGACGGCATCGAGGCCACCCGCCGCATCGTCCGTTCCGGCGGACGGTCGCGCGTCCTCATCCTCACGACGTTCGACCTGGACCGGTACGCGTACGCCGCCCTGCGGGTGGGTGCCAGCGGATTCCTGCTCAAGGACGCCGAGCCCTCCGACCTGCTCTCGGGCATCCGCGCGGTCGCCGCCGGTGACGCCGTGGTCGCACCCGGCCTGACGCGCCGCCTGCTCGAGGCGTTCGCCCCGCACCTGCCGGACCCCGACCGGCCCGAGGACGACGGCGACCCGCGCCTCGCACGCCTCACCGATCGGGAGCGCGAGGTCCTGGTCGCGATCGGGGCCGGCTGGACCAACGCCGAGATCGCCGAACGCCTCCTCCTGGCCGAGTCGACAGTCAAGACCCACATCGGACGCATCTTCGCCAAGATCGGAGTCCGCGACCGGGTTCAGGCGGTCATCTTCGCCTACGACACCGGGCTCGTCCGGCCGGCGTCCGCCGGGTGAGCCCGGACGGAGAACCGGAGGAGGGCGAACGGTCGAGCGATCGCTGGACCGTTCGCGCCGACGTGCAGTCGCCGGAACGGCCACGATGGTGGGCACCCGTTCGGCGAGCGGGTGCCCACCATCGTGGTTCATCTGGGGAGGTTCAGCCGCAGGGGCCGCCGTTGAGGGCGAATCGGGTCGGTGCCGTGTTGGTGCCGCTGTAGGTGCCCTGGAAGCCGAAGCCGATGCTCGCTCCGGGCGCGATGGCGGCGTTGTAGGACACGTTGTGTGCGGTGACGTCGGCACCCGACTGGGTGATGGTGGCGCTCCAGGCGCTGGTGATCTGCTGGTCGCCGGACCATGTCCAGGTGAGGGTCCATCCGTTGACCGGCGTCGTACCCGTGTTCTTGAGGGTGACGGTCGCGGTGAACCCGTTGTTCCAGGTGTTGTGGGTGTAGGTGACTGAACAGGCGGGGCCGGGCGGCGTCGGGGTCGGAGTCGGCGCTCCGGCGGTAAGGCCGAAGAACTGGACGGCCGCGGCCGCCATGCCGCTCATCGGGAGGCTGTGGCCGGCGGCGGAAACGCTGATCGCCTCCACTGGGACGGCGCCGGACGAGTCGGCGAAGCGCTGCCGCGTCCAGCCGGGCTGGGGCGTGTCGGTGGAGGTGGGCGTGGTCGTCTTCCGGTGACCGATCGCCGCACCCCGTCCGCCACCCGGCCCGGCGCGCCGCCACCGCGTGTCAGCTATCTGGTCTTCCGCCTGGAGCGTCGCATCCGGGCCGGTCTGGACGAGGCGTTGGCCCGGCACGGCGTCACGACGACCGAGTACATGGCGCTCAGCGAGCTGCGGGTAAGCGACGGGCCGTCGTCGGCGGACCTGGCGCGCATAGCCTTCGTGACGCCGCAGGCGATGAGCCTGGTCGTCCGGGACCTGGAGCGGCGGGGCCTGATCCGCCGGGAGCCGCACCCGGACGGTGGCAGGGTGCTGCGCACCCGCCTCACCGGCAAGGGGCTGGCCACTCTGCGGCGCTGCGACCGCTCGCTCGACGACATCGAGGCGGTGATGCTGGCGGACGTCGACGACGCGACTCGCAAGGTACTGGCGGAGAGCCTAACGGTGTGCGCGCGGGCCTTGCGACACGAGTCTTAGGCGATCTACAACGTAAAGGCCGGGGCCGATGTGGTCACCGGAAGTCGCGGCTGCGGGTCAGGGTGGCGACGGGGAGGCGCTGCAGGCGGGTGGCGATGAGGTTGGCGGCGCCGTCGTGGCGTTCGAGGCGGCCGTGGATGAGCAGGGCCTGGGCCTGGAAGGCGACGTTGCGGTACCGCTCCCAGATCTGCGGGCGGCACAGGACGTTGAGCATGCCGGTCTCGTCCTCCAGGTTGAAGAAGATCACGCCGTTGGCGGTCCCCGGGCGCTGCCGGTGCGTGACGACCCCGGCGACCAGGATGTTCGTGTCGCCCGGCACGTCCTTCACCGCGCCCAGCGGGACGGCGCCGCGCTCGTTGAGGGCCTCCCTGACGTGCGCGATCGGGTGGGTCTGGGACGTCCCGGTGGCCCACAGGTCGGCGAAGGTCTGCTCGATCATGGTCATCGGGGGCAGCTCGGGCGCGGCGGTGCCCGGCGCGGTGCCGGGCAGGTGGTCCGGGCGGGTGTGGGACAGCGCGCCCGCCGCCCACAGCGCCTCACGGCGGCCGAGCCCGAAGCAGCCGAACGCCCCGGCCGTCGCGAGCGCCTCCAGCGCCGCCGTGGACAGCGGTACCCGGCGCACCAGGTCCTCCAGATCCTCGTACGGCCGCGGCGGCGATCCGCTTCGCGGCGTCCTCGCCGAGGTTCCGTACGGCCGACAGGCCGAGGCGGATCGCGGGCTGCGGCCCGGCGGGGGCGTGCGGGAGATCGCCGGCGGGCGTGTACGGCGCCTCCAGGGTCGCCTGGTCGGGACTGGCGTTGACGTCGACGCCGAGGACTCGTACGCCGTGCCGGCGGGCGTCGCCGAGCAGCGTCTGCGGGCTGTAGAACCCCATCGGCTGGTTGCGCAGCAGCGCGGCGGTGAACGCCGCCGGGTAGTGCCGCTTCAGGTACGCGCTGGCGTACACCAAGTGGGCGAAGCTCTGCGCGTGCGACTCGGGGAACCCGAAGCTGGCGAAGCCGAGGATCTTCTCGTACACATCCTCGGCGATCCCGGCGGGGATGCCGCGCTCGGCCATGCCGTTCAGCAGCCGGTCGCGGAGCCGCTCGATGCGCTCGGGCGCGCGCTTGGCGCTCATCGCCTGCCGCAGCGCGTCGGACTCCGCGGGCGTGAATCCGGCGCAGTCCACGGCGAGCTGCATCATCTGCTCCTGGAACAGCGGCACGCCCATGGTGCGCTCCAGAGCGTTCTTCATCAGCGGGTGCGGGATGTCCGGCGGTTCCTGTCCGTTGCGGCGGCGCAGGTACGGGTGGACCGAGCCGCCCTGGATCGGGCCGGGCCGGATCAGCGCGACCTCCACGACCAGGTCGTAGAACGTCTTGGGCTTGAGCCGGGGGAGCGTCGCCATCTGCGCGCGGGACTCGACCTGGAACACCCCGACCGTGTCGGCGTCGCACAGCATCGCGTACACGTCCAGGTCGTCCGGCGGGATGTTGTGCAGGTCGTAGCGCCGCCCGTGGAACTCGCCCACCAGGTCGAACGTGTCGTGCAGCGCCGCCAGCATGCCCAGGCCGAGCAGGTCGAACTTGACCAGGCCGACGGCGGCGCAGTCGTCCTTGTCCCACTGCAGCACGCTGCGGCCCGGCATCCGCGCCCACTCGACCGGGCAGACCTCGCCGATCGGCCGGTCGCAGATCACCATGCCGCCGGAGTGGATGCCGAGGTGGCGGGGGAGCCGCTGCATCCGGTCGGCCAGCGCGGTGACCGCCTCCGGGATGCCGTCCGGCGGCAAGGGCTCATGGGGGGAGAGCTGGCGGGACCAGGCGTCCTGCTGGCCAGGAGAGAAGCCGAGCGCGCGGGCGGCGTCGCGGACGGCCATCCGCGGCCGGTAGGTGATCACGTTGGCGACCTGGGCGGCCCGGTCGCGCCCGTACTTCTCGTAGACGTGCTGGATGACCTCCTCCCGGCGGCGGTGCTCGATGTCCAGGTCGATGTCGGGCGGCCCGTCCCGGCCGGGGGACAGGAACCGTTCGAACAGCAGGTTGTGCTTCACGGCGTCGACGCCGGTGATGCCCAGCGCGAAGCAGACCGCGGAGTTCGCCGCCGACCCGCGGCCCTGGCACAGGATGTCGTTGTCCCGGCAGAACTCCACGATCTCGTGCACGATCAGGAAGTAGCCGGGGAAGCCGAGCTGCTCGATGACGTTCAGCTCCCGCGCGATCTGCCGGTACGCCCGCGGCGCCTGCCGCTGCGTCCCGTACCGCTCCCGCGCCCCTTCGGCGACGAGATGCCGCAGCCACGTCGCCTCGGTGTGCCCGCCGGGGACGAGCCAGTCCGGCAGGTTCGGCGCCACGAGCTCGAGGTCGAAGACGCAGGAGCGGGCCAGCTCCACCGTCCGCTCCAGCACACCGGGGAACCGGGCGAGCCGCGCCGCCATCTCCTCTCGCGACCGCAGATGCGCGGTGCCGGTCGCGGGCAGCCAGGAGTCCATGTCGTCGAGGCTCCGCCGGGCCCGTACGGCGGCGAGCGCCTGCGCGAGCGGGGCGTCCCTCGGCGCGGCGTAGTGCACGTTGTTCGAGGCCACGACGCCGACGCCGGTACGGAGGGCCAACTCGTACAGGGCGTCGTTGCGCGCGTCGTCGAGGGGCTGGTCGTGGTCGATCAGCTCGGCGAAGACGTTCTCCCGCCCGAACATCTCGATCAGCGCGCGCAGCTCCGCCTCCGAGTCCTCGCCCGCGTGGACCGCGCCCTTGCGGCAGCCGGTGAGGATCACCCAGTGCCCGTCGTGCGCGCTCGCCAGGTCGGCCAGGTCATAGACGGGACGGCCTTTCTCACCCCCGGCGAGCTGAGCCTGGCTGATCGCGGCACTCAGCCGCCCGTACCCTTCGACGTCGCGGGCCAGGACGAGGAGGTGCCGCCCGCCCGGATCGGGCTCGCCCGGAGCGGCGGCGGGCAGGTCGAGGCTCAGCTCCGCGCCGAAGATCGTGCCCACGCCCGTCCCCTTCGCGGCCTCCTTGAGCCGCACGGCCCCGTACATGCCGTCGTGGTCGGTGACGGCCAGCGCCTCCACGCCGAGGCGTACCGCCTCGGCGACCAGCTCTTCCGGGTCGGAGGCGCCGTCGAGGAAGCTGTACGACGAGTGGCAGTGCAGCTCCGCCCATCCCCCCGTACGGCGTGGCAGGCGCACGGGCGGTACGGCCGGTTCCGGCGTGGGGTCGCCCGCGGGCGGACGAGAGCCCCAGGAGAGCCGCCGCTCGAACTCCCGCCACGGGATCTGCGGGTTATCCCAGCCCATAGGAGCTCCACTCAGGCATGGTCGGCCTCGACGTGTTCATGGCGGCCCTCGCGGGCGTCGGCCCTGGGGGGCCTCCTGGCTTCGGGCCGGGTGCTCCCGAGCTGGGCTGCGGCCCTGCGGGCAGGAGGCGCCTTCGGCGGAGGATGCTCCTCGGCCCTCGGACGCTCCGCTCGGGAGCACGCCGGTGCTCAGGCATAGTCGGCCTCGACGTACCAACGGCCGCCTTCGACGATGAGCAGGCGCGCGCCGCCGTCGGCGGTGACGACCTGGAACCGCGCGCGGCGGCGGAACCGCGCCGGGTCCCACCAGCGCTCCCGGGCCGGCCACGGGCCCGCCCACGCGGTCACCGGCAGGACGCGCCCGGCGATCTCGAGCTGGTGGGGCGGGGCCGAGACCGCGCACCGGGCGCTGACCGTGACCGGTGCGCCGTCGGCGCCGGTCACGCGGACGGGCAGCGGGTCGGGGTGGACGACCGCCGGCGCCGGGTTGGGGATCCGCCCGGGCCAGCGCCCCTCCGAGGAGCCCGGTTCGGGCGGGAGGTCGCCGACCGGCACCCGGACGACGCGATCTCCGGGTCCGCGACCGCCTGCGGGGAACGGCCGGGTGATCGCCTGATGGCCGAGCATGGCCTGCACCCGCGCCGCCGCCCGCATGACCCGGTCAGAGAGCGTGACCTGCCCCCACAGCGCCTCCTGCCGCCCCTCGTCGGGCACGAGCTGGTCGGGCAGGAGCCGCAGGAAGGCGATGCCGCCGACGCCCTCCTCGTCGGGGGAGGTCTCCCAGGAGGACAGCTGCCAGCGGACCCGCTCGGCGACGGCGAGGGCCGACAGCGTCCCGTCGTGCCGCCACAGCCGGGACTGCGTACGCCCGTGGGCGTCCGTCACCTCCACGCCGATCCGTACGCAGGTCAGGGCCTCGGCGGCGAGCGCCTCGTGCAGGCGTTCGGCGAGCGCCTTGGCGGCGAAGACGACCTGCTCGGCCGCTGCCGCGGGCGGGTCGAACTCCGTCGTCACGCTCAGGTCCGTGTGCGGCGGACGGGGAGCGGGCGGCCGTGCGTCCAGCCCCCGGGCCAGCCGGTGGGCACGCACCTCGTCGGCGCCGAAGCGGCCCGCCACGTGCCGCGCCGGCAGGGCCGCGAACGCGCCGAGCGTGCGGATGCCGAGCCGGGGCAGCAGGTCGGCGAGCTCCGGCCGGTCGAGGACGGTCACCGGGTACGGCGCGAGGAAGTCCGCGGCCCCGCCCGCCGGCACGATCATGCCGCCGTCCGTGGTGCGCGCGGCCAGTTCGGCGGCGAACAGGCCGTCGGCGATCCCCACGCCGCAGTCGAATCCGTGCTCGACCACGGTGTCCTGGACGTGGATCCGCAGCGACTCCTCCGCCGTCTCGCGGTCGGCGCCGCCGTGGTAGCGGGCCGCGCCCCGCACCGGGATGGCGCAGACGCCGGGGCGTACAACCTCGACCCAGGGGGTGATGGTGGAGACGGCGGCGGCCACCGTCTCGAAGAGCCGCCCCTCGGCGTCGGGATCGCGGTCGCGGACCACCAGGTCGGGACAGTGCCGCTGCGCGTCGCGCAGCCGCTGCCCCCGACGGACGCCCGCGGCACGCGCCGCCGCCGAGCACGCCGCGACCCGGGCCGAGGCGACCACCGCGGCGGGAGTGCCCGCGTCCAGGCCCACCGCCGTGACCGGCCAGTCCGGGCACCACACGACGAGCACGCGCCCCACGGTCACCGGTCCGCCGCCGGGTCCTGGTGGGTCGGGGAGGGGCGTGGCGCTGCCCTCAGCAACGGGTCCGTCGCTGGGGCCTGGTGGGTGGAGGAGGGGCGTGGCGTTCCCCTCAGCCACGGGTCCGTCGCTGGGACCTGGTGAGTCGAGGAGGGACATGACATACCCCTCATCCGGCGACGGCCTCCAGCCGCGCCGGTCCCTCGTGCTCGGCGACGGCGACGGCGCCGTCCGGCCCGGGCAGCCACAGCCAGACCCGCCGCCCGGGCCCGGCGGCACCCCGCCCGGAGACGGCCACGAGCGCCCGGCGTCCGCGCAGGTGCCCGGTGCCGTCCCCGACGCCGGCCCAGTGACTCTCCTCGACGCTCAGCCGCAGGGCAGCGCCCGCCCACGGGCCGGTCGTGACCAGCGCGCACCCGTTGCGCCGCGCCAGCGTGGTGAGCCGCCGTGCCACGTGCGCGGGCGGCTCCTCCGGCGGCCGTACGATGACCATCGCGCAGCCGTCGGTCAGCGCGGCGACCACGTCGGCCCACCGCCGGTCCGGGGCGTCGACGAGCAGGACCCGCATCGGGTCGAGGCCGCCGTCCTCGCCCCCGAACGCCGCGGCGGCGGGGACGTGCGCCTCCGGGAGACCGACGACCGCGCACCACCGGTCCCCGAGCCCGGCCGCCAAAGCGAGGGCCAGAGCGGTCGAGCCGTCCACGCCGGTGACCGTTCCGGGCCGCAGCCCGCCGCCGGGGATCACCGCGCGCAGCGCCGGCAGCACAGGGACCAGGTCAACGCCCCCCAGGGGCGAGAAGCCCTCTGTGACCTGCGACGATAGCTCGCTCACTCACCAATCATCGAACATTTATTCGACTGAAAGCAAGTCGATCGCCGTGGTGTAACGTCGGCTGTGGTCTCTTGATCGGAACGTTCCAGCATCGAAGACGCCATGGTCACAACGGATGCGTCAGTGCCGGGACCGGCGACCGAGCGAGGCGATCAGGAAAGTTCGGGAGCGTCCGGGCTCGCGAAGCGGAACGGCACCCCGAAGTGATCGGCCAGCGCCCGGCCGGTCGTCTGGGCCTCTTCCGCCTCGGGCCACGGCGGCACCTGCCCATTGAAGATCCGTATATCTCCTCCGTGGCGGATCTGAGCGAGCCCTGTTTCCTCCTGCGGTTCTGCGGTGATCGCGGTGAGCACCACGAACCATCCCTGCGTGTCGCCGTCCCATTCCGCCTCGATCGCGACCGGCGGCCGGGGCATCCCCTCGACCTTGGCGATCAACGTGGCCAGGTCGCGGGCGGGCTCCGGGGAGAACTCGATGCGGTCGCCCAGGCTTCGGTATCGATCGGCGACGAGCAGTTGAGCGTCCAGGAGACTCGGCCGGGGTTCGAATCCGGAGTTGAAGATCGCTTTGATGGCCTCGAACCGGCGATCACGCAGCACCAGGGCGTCGACCTGCTCGCGCAGCGTGGCGGGCAGCTCCGCCCACCGGTAGGTCTCCATGGCGGTATTCAATCCTGTCGACGGCGTCGCCGGCGCTCCGGCGCGGCGGGTGGGGGAGGCCCCGACGCCCGGGCGGCCGTGCAAGGAAATCGGCTGGTGGAAATGGGGGCCGTCCGGCAGCATGACCGCATGCTGATCAGGGAGGCCGCTGCGGACGACTGGCCTGCCATCTGGCCGTTCTTCCGTCGCATCGTCGCCGCGGGCGAGACCTTCACCTACCCCGTCGATCTGGGCGAAGCGCAAGGCCGCGAGTGGTGGATCCTGCCGCCGCCGAACCGTACGGTCGTCGCCGTCGACGACGCCGGCGCGGTTCTGGGCACCGCCAAGATGAACAACAACCAGTGGGGCAACGGCTCGCACGTCGCCAGCGCCAGCTACATGGTCGACCCGGTGTATTCCGGGCGCGGCGTCGGCCGGGCGTTGTGCGCGTACACCCTGGAGTGGGCGCGCGCGGCGGGCTTTCGCGCGATGCAGTTCAACGCGGTCGTGGAGACGAACACGCCCGCGGTGGCGTTGTACCGCTCACTCGGCTTCGAGGTCGTCGGAACGGTGCCGCAGGGTTTTCGGCACCCGGCGAACGGATACGTCGGGCTGTACATCATGCACCGCGCGCTATGACGGTCCCGGCCGACCGGGGTCGTCGGCCAGGGTGAGCGTCGCCGGTCGTACGGGAGAATCGACAGCGTTCGTCACCTCGGATCCGTCAGGAAGGACCTCTTCACCGTGCTCGTCGCCCGTTCCGTCGCGCTGTTCATCACCGCCGCGCTCTTCGAGATCGGCGGGGCGTGGCTGGTGTGGCAGGGAGCGCGAGAGCACCGCGGCTGGCTCTGGGCCGGCGCCGGTGTCGTCGCGCTGGGCCTGTACGGGTTCGTGGCCACCTTTCAGCCCGACGCGCACTTCGGGCGCGTTCTCGCCGCGTACGGCGGGGTCTTCGTCGCCGGGTCGTTGGTCTGGGGCGTGGTGGCGGACGGATACCGGCCTGATCGCTTCGACGTCATCGGTGCCCTGATCTGCCTGGCCGGGATGGCCGTCATCATGTACGCCCCCAGGGGCCACTGAAGCCCGGCCACTGAAGCCCGGCCGCCGCGCCCGGCCGCCGCGTCAGGGCGGCGGCCGGGCGCGGGGCTCAGGCGAAGAAGAAGCCGTCGTGCTCGAGGAAGAATCGGTGGCCTGCCCGCCCTGACCATCCGATACGGGAAGGGATCACGGGTCCATCGCGGCGACTGCTTCCGCTTCGCTCGCTGGCGCGGAGATCGGGCGCTGCGGGCCTCGGGCGAGGACGTAGACGAACAGGAGGGCCATGACGGCGACGCCTGCCCACATGGCCTGCTGCCAGCCGTCGACGAAGGATTCCTGGGCGGCACGGACCAGCGCCCGTGCGTGAGAGCCTGCTCCGTTCGCGGCCTCGATGGCGTTGGCGACGCCTTCGCGTGCGGTGTCGGCAGCACCCCGTGGGATGCCGTTGAGCCGGGAGTCGATGGCGTTGCGGTAGCCGGAGGACAGGAGTGCTCCGAGTAGGGCGACGCCGAGCGCGGTGCCGAACTCCCGGGTGACGTCGTTGAGTGCGGACGCGACGCCCTGGTGCTCGCTCGGGAGAGAGCCGGTGATGGCTTCGGTGGAAGGCGTCATCGACAGGCCCATGCCGATGCCCATGGTGAGCATGCCGGGCAGGACGGAGAGGTAGCCGCCGTCAACGGAGACGACGGAGGCCATGAGAGCAAGACCGGCGCCGGCGAGGAGGATTCCTGTCGCCATGGTCGCTTTGGGGCCGACACGCGAAACGAGTCGTGGGGCGAGGCCGGAGGCCGCCATCATCAGCACGGCCATGGGCATGAGCGCCAGTGTGGACAGCAGCCCCGACCAGCCGAGGACGGCCTGGAAGAACGGGAAGAGGACCACGAAGATGCCCGCTTGGACCCCGAAGACCACCAGGAGCGTGATCGAGCCGCCGGCCAGGCCGCGCTCGCCGAACAGGCGCACGTCCAGGAGCGCGGCATCCCGGCGGCGCAGTTCCCAGGTCACGAAGCCGATGGCGGCGATGAGGCCGACGGCGAGGCTGAGCAACGTCGCGGGGGCCGTCCATCCCCGCTCGGGCCCTTCCTGGAGGACGAAGATGAGTCCGACCACCGCGACGATGGAGGTCAGCGCGCCGACGGTGTCGAACGTGTGCCCGGAGGTCTCGCGGGAGTTCGGGACGGAACGCAGCGTCATGATGAGAGCGACGACGCCGAGCGCGACGGGCAGGACGAACAGCCACCGCCAACTCGCCATGTCGACCAGGGCGGCGGAGAGGAACATGCCCAGGATGCCACCTCCGCCGGCCACGCCGGTCCACACGCCGATCGCCCGTCCCCGTTCCTCCTCGGGGAAGGTCGAGGTGATGACGGCGAGAGTGATGGGCATGATCATCGCCGCGCCCACGCCGCTGAACAGGCGTGCGGCGAGCATGACTTCCGCCGAGGGGGCGAGTCCGGCCGTCACGTTGGCGAGGCCGAAGACGGTCAGGCCGGTGAGCAGCGTGGGCTTGCGGCCGAAGCGGTCTCCGACCGCGCCGAGCGGCAACAGGAGTGCGGCCAGGCTCAGGGTGTAGACGTTGATGATCCACAGGATCGTGCTCTGCGAGGCGCCGAAGGCGACGGCGAGGTCCGGCTGGGCGACGTTGAGCCCGGACACCGAGGCGATGACGGCCATCAACGCGATACAGACGGCAGTCAGGATCGTGCGCCGTTGGTGCGCGTCCGGCATACCTTCGCCGGTGGCGCTCCTCGGGTCGACGCTCGCCCGGGCAGGCTGGTTCGTACTCATTTTTCCTCTCAAAAGCACATGAAGGAGGCGGGTAAGAGTCGGCGCTTACTCGGAGACATGGCGCCGAGGGACCCGAACACGGTCTCTGCGACGACCGTACGGCCGCCTTGCAGCTGAGGCATAAGCTGTTGCCTATGACGCAAGAAGATGGCGAGCTGGACGGCCTGGTACGCAAGCGCATCCGCGCTCTGCGCGTGGCGCAGGGCTGGTCCCTGGAGGAGCTGGCCGCACGCGCCAATGTCAGCCAGTCGACGCTCAGCCGTATCGAGAACGGCCGGCGCCGTCTGGCCCTGGACCAGCTCGTCACGCTCGCCCGAGCCCTGGACACTTCCCTGGACCAGTTGGTCGAGACCGCCACGGACGACGTCATCTCCAACCCGATGATCGACGCGGCCCATGGGCTGAGGCGCTGGCCCATGAAGGCGGAGCCCGGCATGACCGTCGTGCGTCAGCGCATGACCGACCCGCCGCCCGACAATCCCTCGCGCATGCGCGCCCACCCCGGCCACGAATGGCTCGTCGTCCTGTCCGGCACCGCGACCCTGCTGCTGGGCAACCGGCGCTTCAGGGTCGAGACCGACCAGGCGGCCGAGTTCCCCACGATGCTCCCGCACGCCATCGGCGCCGAAGGGGGACCGTGCGAGATCCTGGGCATCTTCGACCGCGACGCCCGTCGCGGCCACCAACGCGGAGAAGACTCCGGCAGAACAGGCAGCCCACCACGGTGACCGACGCGGAGAAGACTCCGGTAGAACGAGGTGACCGGCGCCGTTGCCCCGCCGACCGGGAGCGGCTTGCGCTTTCGGCAGCCGAAGAGGTCATCGTCTTGCGCATCGCGCAACCGGACGAGGCACCAGCGCATGCTCGACCTAGCGTGGAGTGCGTGAACCACCCCTCGCCGCACCACGGTGCGCACCCCGGCCACGAGCACGACGCCGTCGATCAGGCGGAGATCCTCGACCTGGACGCGGAAGTGCTCGCCGAGCACATCGCCTCCATCACCGAATGGCTGCCCGTCGACGGTAGCCCGCGCCACATCGTCGATCTGGGGTGCGGCACGGGCGCCGGTACGCTCGCCCTGCTCACGCGCTTCCCCGAGGCGGAGGTGACCGCGGTCGACTCGTCCGCAGGCCACCTGGACCGCCTGCGGGAGAAGGCCGAGGCGGACGGGGTCGCCGACCGGGTACGCATCGTCAAGGCCGATCTCGACGCCGTCTGGCCCGATCTCGGCAGCCCCGAACTCGTGTGGGCATCGGCCTCGATGCACCACATGGCCGATCCCGACCGTACTCTGCGCCAGGTCCACGACATGCTCGCGCCCGGCGGGCTGTTCGCCGTCGTCGAGCTGGCCGGCTTTCCTCGCTTTCTGCCCGAAGACGCCCCGGAGGACGCGCCCGGCCTCGAAGAGCGCTGTCACGCGGCCGGCGACCGCCATCACGCCGAACACCTTCCTCACCGTGGCGCCGACTGGGGTGCCAAGCTGTCCGCCGCCGGATTCACCGTCGAGGACGAACGCACCATCGCCGTGAATCTCGATCGTGCTCATTCCGAGGCCATCGGTCGCTACGCCCTGGCCAGTCTGCGGCGCCTGCGCGGCACCGTCGTCCAGGCGCTCTCCGCCGGCGACCTCGCCGCGCTCGATCGGCTGCTCGACACCGACGGCCCCCACGGCATCCTGCGCCGCGGCGACCTGGCGGTGCGTACCGAGCGCACCGTCTGGGCCGCACGCCGCTGACCACCCCCACGTCACAGGGGCTGCCGAGGCATGTAGACGGCTGGGCCCGCTCGTCAGGGCAGTGCCGTCGTCGCTTCTGGAGTCCTACGGCGACGGCGCGGACAGGTCCTGACGCGCCGGAGGAACGTCGCTCGGGGCGCGGGGGAGGCGGACCGTGAACGTCGTGCCCTCGCCCGGCTCCGACGTGACCGCGACCGTGCCGCCGTGGGCCTCGGCGACGGCGGCCACGATGGACAGGCCGAGCCCGGCCCCGCCGTGTTCGCGGGAGCGGGACCGGTCGGCGCGGTAGAAGCGTTCGAAGACGCGCTCGCACTGGTCCTCGGTGAGGCCGGGGCCGTGGTCGGTCACGGCGATCTCCACCTGGTCGCCGGCGACGCCGATCCGTACCGTGGCCGGGGTGCCCGCGGGCGTGTGCCGCCGTACGTTGGCGAGCAGGTTGTCGAGGACCTGGCGCAGGCGCATCGCGTCGCCGAGCACCAC
Source organism: Actinoallomurus acanthiterrae (assembly GCF_054775715.1). NCBI lineage: Bacteria > Bacillati > Actinomycetota > Actinomycetes > Streptosporangiales > Thermomonosporaceae > Actinoallomurus > Actinoallomurus acanthiterrae. Next base: position 4,209,495 of record NZ_BAAHCO010000001.1, read on the forward strand.
GGCCTCGTCCGTCGTCTCCAGATCGATCGGCCGGCCGGGCTCGACGGCGCGGGTGCCGGCCACGGCGTCGGCCGCGAGCCGGGTCAGGTCGACCGGCTCGCGTTCGAGGGGGCGTCCCTGGTCGAGCCGGGCCAGGAGGAGGAGTTCGTCGACGAGCGATCCCATGCGCTCGGCCTCCGCCTCGATGCGGGCCATCGTCTTGGCCAGGTCGTCGGGGCGTTCGGCCGCCCCGCGGCGGAACAGCTCGGCGTATCCCCGGACGGTCGCGACCGGCGTGCGCAGCTCGTGGGAGGCGTCGGCGATGAACCGCCGCAGCCGTTCCTCGGACGCCTCACGTTCCCGGAACGCCGTCTCGATCTGGCCGAGCATGTCGTTCAGCGCCTGGCCGAGGCGTCCGACCTCGGTGCGCGGCTCGGCGCGCCGTACGCGGCGGGACAGGTCGCCGGCGCCGATCGCGCGCGCCGTGCCGCTGATCTCCTCCAGCGGGCGCAGTCCCCGGCGGATGGCCCTGGCCGCGAGGAGGGCCACCGCGGCCAGGGCGAGGGACGAGACGACGAACTCGACCCTGGCCAGGTGCCTGATCGCGCTGTCGGCGTCCTTGGTGGGAGTGCCGATGAGCAGCATCCGGCCGTTGCGGAGCCGGGAGACGCGGAGCCGCCAGTCGGTCGTGGCGTGCAGGCCGCCGACCTTGTAGATCCGCGCGCCGTCGGGGTTTCGCGTCGTCACGGCCGCGGGGGTGGGGTGCGGCGGCAGCGGCGGCCCGTCCACCGCGGCCAGCGTCTGGACGACGCTGCCGTCCGCCGCGCGGATCTGCATGAAGGACGGGATCGTGCCGCTGGCGGCCAGCGCCTGGGCCACCCATGCACCGTTCGGGCCCACCCATATCGGGTCGGTGCGCGTGCCGAACGCCGCCTCCATCGTCATACCGACCACGTTGAGCTGCCGGTCGGTACGGCGGACGATGTCGTGCCGCAGCGTCGCGAAGCTGCCCACCGCGGCGGCCGCGAGGCCGGCCGCGAGCAGGACGAGCAGGGTGAGGATGAGCCGTCGGCGCAGGGACATCACGACGCCCGGGGCAGGCGCATGACGTACCCGATACGCGGCACCGTGTGGATCAGCGGGGGATCGACGGCGTCGACCTTGCGGCGCAGGTAGCTGATGTAGGTCTGGACGACGCTGTCGTTGCCGCCGAAGTCGTAGTCCCAGACGTGGTCGAGGATCTGCCGCTTCGACAGCACCCGCCCGGCGTTGATGACGAGGTACCGCAGCAGCTTGAACTCGGTCGGCGTGAGCTCTAGCGGCGTGCCGCCCCGGGACACCTGATAGGCGTCCTCGTCGATCTCCAGGTCGGCGAAGCCGAGCCGCGCAGCGGCGGCGCCGGGACGGCTCGTGCGGCGCAGCACGGCGCGGATCCGGGCGATGAGCTCCTCCAGGCTGAACGGCTTGGTGACATAGTCGTCGCCGCCGACGGTCAGTCCGGCGATCTTGTCCTCGGTGGCGTCGCGGGCGGTCAGGAACACCACGGGGGCTTCACAGCCGTCCCGGCGCAGCCGCCGGCAGGTGTCGATCCCGGAGCCGTCCGGCAGCATCACGTCGAGCACGATGAGGTCCGGCCGGAACGCCGTGACCTGGGCGATGGCTTCCGCGCCCGTGCCCGCCACGGCCGGCTCGAATCCCTCGTACCGCAGCGCCGTCGCGACCAGATCGGCGAGGTAGGGCTCGTCGTCGACGACGAGCACCCGGATGGTGGGGTCCGTCACGCAGCCCAGTGTCCCGCGTCGTCCTGTGAGAACGCTGTGAGAACCCTGTGACAGGGAACTCCCAGAACGGGCACACGGCACCCGAAGAGCGGGCTGCTGTCCTGGCCCGCATGGAAAGATTCTCCGGTTTCGTGCTGCGTCACAAGCTCGCCATGACGCTCACCTGGCTCGCGCTCGCCGTCGCGGGTGTGCTCGCGACGGCGCAGATCGGAGGGCGGCTCTCCGCACAGAACACCATGCCGGGCCGGCCCTCGTACGAGACGAACGCGGCGATCGCGCGGACGTACGGCACCGGTGGGAACGGCGACCCCCTCGTGCCGGTGGTCGTCCTGCCCGCGGGGCGGACCGTCGACTCGCCCGGCGTCCGCGCTCAGGTCGGCCGGGCCTTCACGGCGGCGGCCACGGCCGTGCACGGGCGCGCGGTCTCCTACGCCGACACCGGCGACCGGCGTCTCGTCGGGCGCGACGCCCGGACGACCTTCGGCTTCGTGTACACGCCGGCCGGTCAGGGCGGCGGGATGCACGCCTCCGTCCCGACCGGGCCCGTCACGGCGGCGATGCGCGCGGCACTGCCTCCCGGCGCCACCCTCCGCGTCACCGGGATGAGGGCGCTGGAGTCCGGCGGCGGCGGCGGGTCGGGCCGTGGCGTCAGCGTCCTGTCCGAGACGCTCGTCGGCGGGCTGGGCGCGCTCACCGTGCTCGCGTTCGTCTTCGGGTCCCTGCTGGCCCTCGTGCCGCTGCTCATCGCCGCCTGTTCGATCCTGACGTCGTTCCTCGTCGTGTACGGGCTCACGGCGGTCACCGACGTGAGCGTGATCGTCCAGTTCATCGTCGCGCTGATCGGCCTGGGCGTGGCCATCGACTACTCGCTGCTGCTGGTGACACGGTGGCGGGAGGAACAGGCCGCCGGGCATCAGGGCGACGAGGCGGTGCGCCGGGCGATGGCGACGGCCGGGCGCGCCATCGTGTTCAGCGGCGGAGCGGTCGCGATCGGCCTCGTCGCGATGGTCGTCCTCCCGGTGCCGTTCCTGCGCAGCGTCGGCTACGGCGGGATCATCATCCCGGTGGTGAGCGTCGTCGCCGTCCTCACGCTGCTGCCGGTGCTGCTGGCGAGGTACGGGTCGCGGATCGACCGGCCGCAGCTGCGCCGGGGCGGCGGGGCCGGGCGCGGCTGGACCGCCTGGGCGCGCGGCGTCGTCCGGTTCCGGTGGGCGGCGGTCGCGGTCTCCGGCGCCTTCCTCGGCGTCCTCGCCGTCACGGCCCTCGGCCTGCACCTGGGCGACGCCGAGAGCGACGCCCTCGCCTCGACCGGGCCCGCGTACGAGGGCCGGGCAGCCCTGGTACGCGCCGGAGTGCCGACCGGCGCCCTCACCCCGATCGACGTCCTGGTCCCCCGGGGCGGGAACCCGGAGGCGACGGCGGCACGGCTCGCCCGCGTTCCGGGCGTCGTCACGGCGGTCGCCCCGGACACGCCCGCCTGGCGGCGCGGCGGCACGGCCCTGGTCACGGTCGTCCCCGCCGCCGAGGGCGGTTCCGCCGCAGGGAAGGACACGGTCCGCCGCGTCCGCGCCGCGGTGCCCGCCGGCACCGGAGTCGGCGGCACGGCCGCGACCGGCGTCGACTTCGCCGAGGCGGTGTACGGGGCGTTCCCGCTCATGCTCACACTGATCGCGCTGGCGACGTTCGTGCTGCTCGCCCGGGCGTTCCGGTCACTGCTGCTGCCCCTGAAGGCGGTACTGCTCAACCTGCTGTCGCTGGCCGCGATCCTCGGCGCGATGGTCTTGGTCTGGCAGGACGGCTACGGGTCGAAGCCGATCTGGGGGATCGCGGCGACCGGCTCGATCACGGAGTTCGTCCCCGTCATGGTCTTCGCGTTCCTGTACGGCCTGTCCATGGACTACGAGGTCTTCATCCTGGCGCGCATGCGCGAGGAGTACGACCGGACCGGATCGACGCGGGCCGCCGTCGTCGAGGGCATCGGCCGCACCGGACGGCTGGTGACCAGCGCGGCGCTCATCCTCTTCTTCGCCTTCGCCTCACTGGCCTCCGCGCCGATGACGGACCTCAAGGTGTTCGCGACCGGCCTTGGCCTCGGCGTCCTCCTGGACGCGACGGTCATCCGCGCGCTACTGGTACCCGCCCTCGTGTCACTGTTCGGCCGCTGGAACTGGTGGCTGCCCTCCTGGGCGGCCCACGCGCTCCGCGTCCGCCCCACCCCGCTCCCACCCGAACCCGCACCCGAGCCGGTGGCCGCCGGTCGCCCCTGACCGGGTGCTCGGCCGGCTGTCTTCCGCAGGGGGTTTTGACTCACATTTCGTGGCGGTCGCGGTAACGGTCGCCCAGGCCCCGGGGCAAGGCTGCATGTGTTCCCGAAGGCCTTTGCTCTGCTTACGCCGAGTAGGCGGTGGACCGTGCCAGATGTGTACTCAGGGTAAGCAGAGCAAAGGGCCATGGGAGGCGGGGCGGTGAGCGGACAGGTTCGCCTGGTCCGGAGCCGTTCACTCACGAAAATCGAGCCAGAACCCGCAGGGGCGCTCGACACTGCATCCAGCGCCCCGACCGCTTGTCAGGACCGCCCGCCTCTGCCACCCGCTCCAGATCGGTCCTCGTGATGCCGTCGCGAGCTCGTGCGGACCTGCCTCGGAGGACGGCCGAGTCGCCGCCGTACGCCGACTCACTCCAGCGGCGCTCGCCACTGGAGGGAGCTTCCTGTCCTGGGGCCGCTGACACCGCCTGCGGGGGCAGCGGAGCGCCGGCACGTTGCCGAATCCGGCTCAACCGACGGTGGCGCCGCGCAGCGCTAGGACTCAGGGGCCGGCGAGCCTGGTGGCGCTGGGCCTGTGGCCCAGCGCCACCGCGAAGCGCGCCGACTTCCCCCTGCGGCGCTCGCCACCGGAGCGAACGTTCTGGCCGCCCGCCGGGGTCGCGGACGTCTCATCGATCCCTCAACGCAAGATCAGTGGAGCGTCGGCACCTCGCCGCATCCGGCCCACTCGACGGTGACGCCGCGCAGCGTCGAGGCCCAGGGGCCCGCGATCGCGGCGAGCCCGGTGGCGTCCGGGGGCCTACGGCCCAGCCCCACCGCGAAGCGCGCCGCCCCCGGACCCGGCTCGTACGGCCGGGGCCAGGCGTGCGCGTCCGCGATCCCGGCGTCCTCCATCGCGGCGAGCAGTGCCCGGACCCGGCCTCGTACGCGGCCGAGCGTCACGCCGAACTCCTCTGCCGGCGTCTCTCGTACGGTGATGACTGCCCACGCGGCGTGCCGCCGGTGCATCGGCGGAGGCGACAGTAGCCCGGCCGGCAGCTCCCGGTCGGCCCCCGCCTCCTCCAGCATCTCCCAGGCTCGGTACAGCTCCCGCGTCAGGAGATCCCGCCCGCCGTCGCCGACCTGGTCGGTGCACGACCGAACGGGAGCCGTCGGGGTCATGATCCGGACGGCCGCCGGCACCACCGGATCCGGCTCCGGCTGGTCCGGCCCGACCTCCGGCGTGGGCTGGTTGGGTCCGGATCCTGGCGTGGGCTGCTCCGGCCCAGACCCTGATCCCGACTGGTCCGGCCCAGAGCCCGGCGCGGACTGGTCTGGCCCGGGTCCTGGCGCGGACTGGCTTGGCCTGGACCCCGGCCGATCCAGCCCGGATGCCGGCGCAGGCTCGTTTGGTCGGGATCCCGGCTCGGACTGGTTCGGCCGGAGCAGGACCGGGTGCCGCCAGTCCCAGGCGGCCCAGGTGCCGAAGAAGTGGCGGAGCAGGTCGCCCTCCGGGAGGTCCCCCGCCTCCCGGATCGTGCGCGCCGCCAGGATCGTCCAGGCCAGGCCGGGCAGACCGCCGAACGGAGCCGAGTCCAGGCCGCGTGCCTTCGCCCATGCCTTCACCTGCCGGGCGAGCCAGGTGAACCGGTCCCGGTGCCCGCCGACCGCAGCCAGGACGGCGTCGGCGTCGCTGACGGCGCTCAGCGCGATCGCGGACGCCTCGTCCAGTTCCGCGCGGCGCGGCACGGCCTCGGCCGGGGCGACGCTCCCTGCGGCGACCACCATCAGATCAACGTCCAGCCCCGCGTATCGGAACCGGAGGCCGGGCACCCGGGCGCCGGTCACGCGCCGCATCCCGGTCGACTCCGGAAGCGCCGCCGCGACACGTGCCCGGACATCCGCAGGGTCGGGCGCCCCAGGCAGCGTCGCCACCACGTCCAGGTCCGCGCCGGTCAGGGCACAGCCCATGCGCCGGGATCCGACGACCTCGACGACGCCCTCCGCCAGCGCGGCGCGGAGCCGCTCCGAGACCAGCTCCGCCGAGCGCAGCCGGGCCAGCGTGGTGCGCCGGTCGGCTTCGGGCGTGTGGGTCGGGGCGGTGCGTGGGTCGGTCTTGGGCGCGTGGGTCGGCGTGGTGGGCCGGTCGGCTTCGGGCGTGTGGGTCGGGGCGGTGCGGGGGTCGGTCTTGGCCGTCCGGGTCGGGGCGGCACGCGGGGCGGTCTCGGTCGTCGGCACCGGCGCGTTCTCGGGGTGGCGCTTGGGTGACGGTCCCTGCTCGTTCACGAGGGGTGCTTCGTCGTTGAGCCAGTGGATCTCGCCGGTTCCCAGGGCGACGGTCGCCCTGGGGCGCATCGGCTCGTCGGCCCGGCGTGACAGCAGCACGAGTTCGCCGACTCGGGTGGACACGCTACCGAGGCGTGCGTCGAAGCGGGCGATGAGACGTTCCGCGTCGCGTGTCTTTCCCAGGGTCAGGTGCGGGACACTGCCCGCGCCTCGGCAGCGCGGGAACGCGCGCTCCAGCGAGGCGCGCAGATCCGCCCAGGGGGCCGCCCCGGCTGCGGCCGGATCGAGCCAGATCGTCGCGTCGTCCCGGTGGTGGAAGGCGCGGACGCCCTCGAGCCGCGCCGTGAACGGGGCGGTCGCGGCCGCGGCGGCGGACAGCAGGGGCGCCGCCCGGTCGAACTCCGACTCCGGCACGAAGCCGAACATCAGGGTGACGTGCGGCGGCCACCGGTCGAATCGGGGGTCGTGGTCCCGGCGGATCTCCTGGATCGCCAGCCGTACGTCCTCCGGCGGGATCCACACCACCGCCGTCCGCGCTGTCGGCCGTACGTCGGACAGGCCGGAGGACGGCTGCGTCCCGTCGGCGGCGACGTCGACGGCGACGCCGTAGTGGTCGGACGGGAACAGGCCGTCCGGCGTCATCGGGGAGTCTCCGCGAAGACGCGCATCGGTGGCGTGAAGGGCGGAGCCGCTCAGGAACACCCGGTCGAGCCGGGACGCCCGGCCGGAGAGCGACGAGACGGCGGCCAGCGGATTGGCCGCCGGGTCGAAGGTCACGGCCGGGTCGGCGGGGCCGTGGATCTCGGTCCAGGCGTCCCGTACGCCGATTACGCCGGCGAGGGCGGTGTCCCCGTCGTTGAAGTCGCCGAGGAGGACGACGTCTCCGTCCACGCCGGCCAGGACCTCGGCGAGCCGCGCGAGTTCCGACTCGCGCCGGGCGGGGCCGTTCTCGGCGTGGTCGCTGGTCAGATGGGTCGCCGCCACGACGACCGGCCCGGCGGCGGACTCCACGGTGACGGCCGCGACGCCCTTGTGCGGGCCGAGGACGTGCAGGCCCGCCTCGCGTACGGGCAGGCGGCTGAGCACGAGGAGCCCGGTCTCGTCGACGTCGGGCCCCGCCGGATCGGTGCCCAGCGTGTAGCCGGAGCGGACCCAGGGTGCCCGCAGCAGCAGGTCGAGCAGACCGGCCTCGACCTCCTGCAACGCGATGACGTCCGCGTCGGAACGTTCGAGGGACTCCAGCAGCAGCGGCCGGCGGCGGGCGGTGTCGATGCGGTCGGCGTCGTAGCGGTCCCACAGGGTGTTCCACGTCAGCACCCGCAGGTGGGCCGGCGCCGGGCCGGCCGGTACGGGCTCGGCCGGACGCCAGCCCGCGACCGGGTCCCACGCCACCGGTGTCCTGGCGGTGAAGAACGGCGCCCGGAGTCTGCGGGCCTCCCGCACCCGGCCGGCCGGTGACGCGTCGACCCGGTCCACTCCCGCGCGACGGTCCCAGACCACCTCGCCGTCGGCCTCGATGAAGAGGATCCGGTGCCACGGGACGTCGCCGCCCGGCACGAACGCGGGCAGCGGGACGCGCTTGGGCGCGGCCCCACGGACGTTGATCCCCAGCAGGAACCGCGCGGGGTCGAACCGCGGGTCCCAGCGGATCCGGTGGTAGATCTCCTCACTGGTACGCACGGTCGCTCCTGGTGTCCGGGGGGATCGCGTCGTCGATGGCTCCGGCGACGTCGCCGACACCGCCGTCCGGACCGACGTACCAGGTGCGGTGCGCCTCACCGGGATAGGGCGGGGAGAAGCGGCGAAGCTGGGCGGAGAGCACGTCCGCGGGCACCGGGTGATCGCGGCCGGCGTTACGCCGGGTCAGCTGGTCGCCGGGGACCAGCATGACCGCGTGCGTCGTCAGTGCGTCGTGCCGGCGCGCCACGGCGTGGACCAGGGAACGCTGGTGCCGGTTCAGTGCCGTGGCGTCCCAGACGACGGTCGCGCCCTCCGCGAGGAGCGCGCCGAGCCGATGCAGCCCGGCCCGGAGAACCTCCGGGTTGGCCCTCTGGTCCGCGCGAGAGCCGCGGGCCTGGCGCAGGTCGTCGAGCGAGACGACCGCGTCGACGCCCGGAAGACCCGCCGCGAAGGTGCTCTTCCCACTGCCCGACGGCCCCGTCATGACGATGAGCCGGGGGAAGGCGCCGGACCGCCATCGCCAGGTGAGGGCCAGTGCCTCCTCCGGTGTGGCGATCCGGCCCAGCGCGTACGCCTCCCGCGCCTCGGCCCAGCAGCGGTCCGCCGCGTCCTGGCCGATATCGGGGTCGTCGGCGAGCGCCTGGCGCAGGCCGCGCAGCGGCTCCAGGGGCGACTCGGCGAGGAGCCCGGCCTCGTCGGCGTGCAGTTCGGACCAGCCGACCTGCTCGCGCTCCTCGGCGGCCTCGGCATCGTCGCGCCCGGTCAGCACCGCGGCGGCGACCGCGTGCAGCACGCCCACGTCGGCCATGACCGCCAGGCGTCTCAGGCCGGTGCGCCGCGCCTCGTCGGGGAACGGATGGTGCAGGCCGGTATGCAGGCCGACGAGGTCCGCGACCCGGCGGGCGAGGGGGATGCCGAGCGGCTCGGCCAGCCGCGGCATCAGCCGGGCCCGGTCGGTGTCGTGGAGGAGGGCCGCCAGCAGGCCCGCCAGGCGCTCGTCGCCGGAGCGCCCGAGGAGGTCGAGGCGGGCAGACGCGTCGGCGAGCACGGCCTCGGCGTGCTCGACGGCCGTGTCCCGCGCCGCGCGCGAGGCGTCGGACGCGCCAGGGACCGTTCCGGGTGTGTCGACGGTGACCGCAGAGCTGCCGGGACCGGTTTCGGATGTGCCGGGGGCGGTCGCGAAAGCACCGGGGGTGGTTCCGGAGACACTGGGTGCGACGGCGGAGGCATCTGCCAGCCTGGGGGCGGTCGCGGAAGCATCGGGAGCGGTTTCGGAGGCGCCGGGCGCGGCGGTGGACGCGCCGGGGGTCGGCCTGGGGGCGGGCAGGTCGGCTGTCGTCATTCCCACCGCATCGAGGAGGGCCGCCGGCTCCGGAGTCGCCCCCGAACGTGCCTGCCACAGCGCGGCGGCGGGGCCCAGGCCGTTCTCGACGATGGGGCCGAGCATCCAGTGCCGATCCGTGCGCACGTGCTCGCGTCGTACCCACTTGGCGACCCGGCGGGCGAACTCGTCGCGGTGGAAGCCGTCGACGGTGCGGACGACGTAGCCCTCCTGCCGTTCCGTGTCGAGGCGGAGCGCCCGGACGGCCCGCTCGTCGAAGACGCCGCGCCACAGTACGGCGGGGACGGGCAGGCCCAGCCGCCGGGCGAATCGTACGGTGTCGTCCCAGTCCAGGCAGTGGTCGCCGTCCCACACGGAGAAGGCGTAGAACCAGCCCTCCAGGTCCCGGTAGGCGATCGAGTGACGAGCGTAGAGGTTCTCCCCGCACACCCGCGTGCCGTCCGGTATGCGGTGAGCGATCCTCCCGTGCAGCGCCTTGATCCAGGCGCGGGACGGGTGGTGTCCGCTGTCCGTCGAACGGGCGTGCAGCCCGTCCGGGTACATCGTGGTGTTCTCCCCGTCGAGCTTCTCGGTGACGACGACGTCCCGGCCCGCGAAGCCGGACAGGTCGGCGGCGCGTACGTCGTCCGGGCCGACACCCGGCGACCAGGGCAGGTGAGGAGTGCGGGGATAGTGCACTCGCATGATCCGCTCCTGTCGACGACCGATGATTCTCCTGGCCGCGACTTTCCTGGCCGCGACGACCATAGGGGCGGGCGGGTCGGCGAATCCATCGAATTCCCGACGACCCGCGCGTTAGCCGGTCCGTTCGCGGGGGAATGATCGATGACGCGCGCGGCCCTGGATGGGCGGATACCGCGCGATCCGGCCCGACATGTCGGGGGACGGGCACATCCGATGGCCCATGGCCCGTAGACTGCCCGGGTGTCGCTTACCCGGATCACGCTCTCCCGAGTCCCCGCGCCACTGCGCCCGTTGCTGGTCAAGCATCGTGAGCTGGTGAAATTCGCCTTCACCGGCGGCGTCTGCTTTGTGCTGACGGCCGGGGTGAACTACGGGCTGAAGCTGACCGTCATGAAGACGAAGCCCGTGTCGGCGCTCACGATCGCGATCATCGTCGCGACGATCGCGTCGTACCTGATGAACAGCGGCTGGTCCTTCCGCGCTCGCGGGGGCCGCAGCCGCCACGTCGAGGCGGTGCTGTTCTTCGCGGTGAGCGCCCTGGGCGTCGCCGTCAACGACATCCCGCTCTACCTGGCGCGCTACGCGTTCGACCTGCAGTACCCGAACGTCAGCCACGTGGCCCAAGAGGTCTCCGACTTCCTCAGCGGCATGATCATCGGCACCCTGATGGGCATGGCCTTCCGCTGGTGGGCGATGAAGAAGTGGGTGTTCCCGCAGGAGAAGACCGTCGGCGGCACCGTCACGGCGGCGAGCGCCGGGCGTCTGCCCACCCCCGCCGACGAGGAGTCCGAGCTCGTCGCCTGATCCACGCCGCCGAGGTCCGCGCGTTCACCCGGCGGACGCGCGAGGCGGCGGCTGATAGCACCCAACGGCCTGGCCCCACCCAACGGCCTGGCCCCACCCAACGGCCTGGCCCCACGCAACGGCCGCCCAACGGCCTGGTCCTACCAGCGGGGCAGCCCTGCGACCTCGACCGACCAGCGGGTCAGTTCTGCCAGCGCTCCAGGACGGCGTCGACGTCGGCCCGGATCCGCTCCCGTGCGGTCATCCGCGGTACTCCGGACATCAGCAGCGTGTCGTAGCCGGTGTCCTCGTGCCGGATCGACGCGACGACCGCGGCTCTGATCGCCCCATCGTCCAGGGCGCGCCCGGCGGCGGACCGTCCGACGCGCCCGCTGCCGCGCGTCCCGGCATGCCGGGCGATCGCCTCCGCCCGGTCGGCGGGGCACCCGGGGAACATCCGCCTGATCTCGCCGGCCATTCTCGCCTGGAACTCCAGGTCCTCATCGGCGCGCCGTTCACGGTCACGCTCCCGCCGCCGGGCCCGTACGTCCTCGTCGGCGAGGCACTGCTCCTCGGCCAGCTCCAGCGCGGGCTCCTCGACCAGCAGCCCCTGCCGGTCGTACCGCTTGCGCCGCCGGTTGAATCGGACGACGACGGCGGACAGGGTGCTCGCCTTCTTCGCCCGCCGGGTGAGCGCGGCGTCCCCCGAGGGCAGGAAGACCAGGTGATCCATGTCGGCGCAGGTCAGGCAGGTCGACTGGTCGTCCTCCACGATCATGAGGTCGCCGGTGCCGTGACAGACCACGCAGTTCCAGTCCTTGAGCGGCATGACGACCACCAGGTCCGGAGCGCGGTTCTGCCGTTCGATCAGCCGTTCGCGCCTGGCCTCGGACAGGTCGGGGGACAACCAGTGCGTCCGGAACGCCCGCTCGACGGCCTCGTCGCCATCGGAGGTGAACCGTAGCGGCCGGCGATCGCGGGCGGCGGCGACGTACGCGGTCTCGCTCGGCCTCAGCCCCTGGCGCTCCGCCCATGCGCGGAGGGTCGCCAGCGCGGTGGCGAGCTTGTCAGGCCGTACGCTGAGCGCCTCCTCCAGGTCGGCGACGCGCCCCTGACGCCACTCGTCCACCCGCCGGCCGGGCAGCCAGCCCAGTCCGGTCAGGATGTCGATCATGGACACTGACCTGGAGCTCGTGAGGGCGGCCTCGGCCGCGGCGATGACCCGGCGTTCGAGAGCCGAGGCGGGTGCCCGGTTCATGACAGCCAAAAATACTGGACCGGCGTCCGTCAGGCGGGCTGGACCTCCACCGGCACCCCGTTGAGGACGGCGTTGCCCGACAGCGGGTCGAGGGCGAGCGGGTCGGTGAGGGCGTTGGCGTTCGCCCCCGGGTGGGCGGCGGCCACGGACATCCGGGTGCCGGGCAGGCCGTGACCCCACCCGTGGGGCAGGCTGACGACGCCGGGCATGACCTCGCCGGTGACCTCCACCTCGGCCTCGATCGTGCCGCCGGCGCTCGTCACCTTGGCCGTTCCGGCGTCCGTGAGCCCCAGCCGGCGTCGTCGGGGTTGACCTGCAGCGTGCAGCGGTTCGAGCCCCGGACCAGGCCGGGTAGGTTGTGCATCCAGCTGTTGTTCGACCGCAGGTGGCGGCGGCCGATGAGGACCAGGCCCGTACGGCGGCGGGCGAGGCCGTCGCGGAGGCGGCCGGTGTCCTCGGCCAGCGGCGGCGGGCACAGTTCGATCCGGCCGGACCGGGTCCGCAGGACCTCGGGCAGCCGGGGCTTCAGCGGGCCGAGGTCGATGCCGTGCGGTGCGTCCCGCAGCGCCTGGAGGGACAGGCCGCCGGGGATCGCGCCGAAGCCGTCGCCGTACGCTCCGAGGCGCAGCATGAGGTCGAGGCGGCGCAGCGCCGGGGTGTCGCCGGTGAGCAGCGGGCGCAGCTCCGCCGGGTCCCGGCCGTGGACGGGGGAGGACGGGTCGGCGACCGCCTTGCCGAGGAGATGGGCGGTGACCGATTCGTCGGTGTCGGTGTCCTGTCCGGACACGATGCCGATGAGGCGGGACAGGATCGCGCACTCGTCGAGTTCCCCGTCCCGGAGGGGGAGCGCGGGCGGGGAGTATCGCGCGTTGTTGCGCACGGCGAACTCCCCGAACGCGATGTCGTAGTGCGGAGACCGGCTCGGCGGGGGCGGCGGGAGGATGACGTCGGCGTGCCGCGTCGTCTCGCCCAGGTACGGATCGACGCTGACCATGAACTCCAGGCCGTCGAGCGCGTCCCCGAGGCGTTCGCCTCCGGGCGTGGACAGCACCGGGTTGCCGGCCACCGTGATCAGGGCGCGCACCTGGCCCTCGCCGGGGGTGAGGATCTCGTCGGCCAGCGTGGTGGCGGGCAGCTCGCCCTTCACCTCCGGCAGTCCGCGGACGCGGCTGCGCCAGCGGCCGGTCCGGAAGCCGGGTCCGGTGCCCTTGCCCGGGCGGCGGTGCGCGCCGAGGGGGAACATCGCGCCGCCGGGCCGGTCCAGGTTGCCGGTCAGCACGTTGACGACGTCGACCAGCCAGTTGGTGAGCGTGCCGAACTCGGCGGTGCAGGTGCCGATGCGGGCGTAGACGGCGGCGCCGGGGGCGGCGGCGAGCTCGCGGGCCAGCCGCCGGATCTCCTCGGCCGGGACGCCGCAGACATCCGCCACCCGCTCCGGAGCGAAGTCGCGGCTGAGCCGCTCCACGTCCGCCACGCCGTCGACCCCCGGAGTGTCGGCGACCAGCCCCTCGGCGAACAGGGTCTGCACGACGCCGAACAGCAGGTAGGCGTCGGCGCCCGGCCGGATCGGCAGGTGCCGGTCGGCGAGGCGGGCGGTGCGGGTCCGGCGCGGGTCGACGACGACCAGGGTGCCGCCGCGCCGGCGGAGCGCCTTCAGCTTCCCGGGGAAGTCGGCGGCGGTGCACAGACTGCCGTTGGACTCGAGGGGGTTGGCGCCGAGCATCAGCAGGTAGGAGGTGCGGTCCAGGTCCGGCACCGGGATGGCGAGGGGGTCGCCGAACAGCAGCCCGCTCGAGACGTGCTTGGGCATCTGGTCGACGGTGCTCGCGGAGTAGACGTTCGTGCTGCCGAGCGCCCGCGCGAGCGGCCCGGCGTACAGGCCGCCCGCGAGAGTGTGCACGTTGGGGTTGCCGAGGTAGAGGGCGAGCGCCTGGCGGCCGTGGCGTCCGACGACTCCGTCGAGGCCGCGGCGCACCGCCGCGAACGCCTCCTCCCAGCCGACCGTGCGCCAGCCGTCGCCGTCGCGGATCATGGGGGAGCGCAGCCGGTCGGGGTCGTTCTCCAACTCGTCGATGGTCGCGCCCTTGGGGCAGATGAAGCCGTGGCTGAAGACGTCGGCGCGGTCGCCCCGGGCGCCGGTGACCCGGCCATCGGTGATCGTCAGCTCGAGGCCGCAGGTGGCCTCGCACAGGGGGCAGATCCGGTACGCGGTCGTCGTCTCGGGCATCGGCCCTCCACAGCACCTGGGTTGTTTGACGCAACGATAGGACCGTGGTCGCCACAATGGAACCCGATTCGGGTTTCGGTTTCTCCCCGGCCGGCGTCTGGAGCCTGGAACACGGTCAACCGATCGACCACTCCTGCAGAATGTGCGGCTTCGTTACCGAGGGGCCGGGCGGAGGTACCTCACCTGTGGTGCCCGCCAGCGCGGATCGACCAGCCGTACGCCCTCGGGACGGAATCCGGCACGTTCGTAGAGCGTGCGTGCGCGGTCGTTGTCCTCGAACACCCACAGTCGTACGTCCACGCCGGGCATCGCGTCGATCGCGTGCTGGAGCAGGCCGCGCCCCACGCCCGCCCCCGATGCGGCCGGATGGACGTAGAGGGCGGCCAGATAGCCCCCGCCGGGGTGATCGGCGTCGTCGCCGTAGCGGACGAACCCGGCCGGCCGCCCGGTGCCGTCGACGGCGAGCACGGTCGTGAGGCCGGGGCCGCTCAGCCCCGCGGTCAGGTCGGCCGCGACGGTGTCGGCGTCGAGGGCGTCGATCACCTCGTCCGGCACGACGTCTCGATACCCGGCCCGCCACGCCGCCACGAAGATGCCGGCCATCGCGCGCAGGTCCTCGGTGACCGCCTCCCGGCAGGAGATCATTTGACGGCCATCCGGCTCGGCCGGGTGGTCGCGGGCTCCGGCAGCCGCAGCGGGGCCGCGCCAGGGATCACGGATCCCAGGACCGAGCCGGTACGCGCGCCGGTCGCCGACGCGATCGTGCCCTCGATGCCGTGCACGGACAGGTAGCCCAGGAGCCCGAACAGGTATGCCTCCTTCGCCTGGGCCGGCAGGCCGAAGTCCTCGATCGGCCGGACGCGCACCGGCGCCGAGAGCTCGGCGATCCGCCGCATCATGGTCGGGTTGCGCACCCCGCCGCCCGCGACGACGAGTTCGGCCAGCGCGTGTGCCCGGCACGCGTCGGCCACGAGCCTCGCGGTCAGTTCCGTGAGCGTCGCGAGCAGGTCGTCGGTTCCGATGTCGAGCCCGCCGACGGCGTCGCGGACGTAGTCGGCGTGGAAGAGCTCCTTGCCGGTGGACTTGGGCGGTTCGGCGCGGTAGTACGGCTCGGCGAGCAGCCGATCGAGTAGCGCCGCGTGCACCGTGCCCCGTGCCGCCCGCGCACCCCCGGCGTCCATTCGCTCGGCGCCCGCGGTGGCGTCGCTGACGGCGCTGTCCATCAGCGCGTTCGCGGGCCCGAGGTCGTACGCGATCACGTTTCCGCCCGCGTCGCGCACGGTGATGTTGGCGATGCCGCCGAGGTTGAGGGAGCCGCGCCGTACCTCGTCCGACAGCACGAGCAGCGCGTCCAGCGTCGAGGCGAGCGGCGCGCCGTGGCCGCCACGGGTCACGTCGCGCGTACGCAGGTCGGAGACGGTGGTCACGCCGGTCGCCTCGGCGATCCAGGCCGCGGCCCCCAGTTGCAGCGTGCCGAGCGCGTGCGGGCCCTCGACCCAGTGGAAGACGGTCTGCCCGTGGGAGACGATCAGGTCCGCGCTCCCGCCGGTGAGGCGCTCGTTGGCCGCCGCCGCGACCGAGCCGAACAGCCGGCCCAGCTCGGTGTCGAGCCGGCACACCTCTTCCATCGTCGTGGGATGCGGCGGCAGGGCGGCCGCTATCCGGGCCCGGAGCTCGTCCGGGACGGCCTCGCTGTACAGCCCGCGAGGTCGGCAGACGACCTCCTCGCCAATCAGCGAGAAGTCGGCGGCGGCGGCGTCGACCGCGTCATAGGACGTACCACTGATCATGCCGATGACGGTCAGGTCCATCGCGGTCTCCTCAGGTGGTCCTCGGCCGCGGTGAGTACCCGCAGCCACATTCGTTCGGTCGCCCGGGGCGGGCCGCCCGCGTGCAGCCGGTTGGTGATCATCGCGACTCCGGCCCGGTGCCCGGGCAGTACCGCGAACGCGACTCCGGGGAAGCCGGCGTGCCCGACGGCGGGACCAGAGGGAAGGTCCCAGACCCGGAATCCCAGCGCCTGATGAGGGTCGGCGCCGGCCGCGAGGAACTCGGCGACCGTGTCACGCCGGATCGGCCCGTCACCGTCCAGCCGGCTCAGCAGGCCCGTCGCGAACCGCAGGAGGTCGGCGGCCGTCGTGAACAGCCCGGCGTGTCCGGCGACTCCGCCGAACGCGTGGAAAGCGTTGCCGTCGTTCACCTCACCGACCAGCACATGGTCACGCCAGCCGTCGAAGTCGGTGACGGCGCCGTCGACCGGGTACGGGACTCCGGTGCCGATCATGTCCTGTTCGACGGTGTCGCCGTTGGAGCTGGCGGCCACCGGTCCTCCGGGTGCGGGCGTGGCGTAGCGGGTTTCGGTCAGCCCGAAAGCTCGCAGCACCAGCTCGTCCACGGTCGCCGCGAGGTCGCCGCCGACGCGTGCGACGAGCGCGCCGAGCAGGACGAACCCGAGGTCCGAGTAGTGCCGGCCCTCGCCCGGCCCATAGCGGAGCGGCAGGCGGGCGGCGAGCGAGACGGCGTCGTCGCCGCGGGCGCCCTTCAGGTACAGCGGCCACCATTCCCACAGGCCGGCGCGGTGCTCGAGCAGGTCGCGGACGGTGCCGTGCCGGTCGAGTTCCGGCAGGTGGCGGGCGACCGGTGCGTCCAGGGAGACCTCTCCGGCGTCCACCAGCGCCATCAGCGCGGCCGTCGTACCGACGACCTTGCTCACCGACCCGGCGTCCGTTCTCGTGGCCCAGTCCATCTCCACCGGCCCTCCGGCCGCGCCGCGCCGTGCGAGCCCTCCGGCGGCGTAGCGCACCCGGCCGCCTTCGGCGACGGCGACGAGCGCCCCGGGCGGGGCGGCGCTCCCGTCGGGGGACGCCCCCAGCAGGTCGGTGACGACGGTGACCAGCGGGTCAGTGGTGAGCCGGGTAATTTCGGACACGAGGCAGATGTTAATGGTTAACCTATTGTCTGTCATTAAGGTCAACCATTAACGTCTGGGGCAACTCGTTGCTCGGAGGACCTTCCATGACGCCCTTCACTTCGCCCGGCCATAGCGGTATCCGGTTCTGGACCACCTCCATCGCGCTCACCGCCGCCGCCACCGCCATGGCGGCCTGCTCGCCCAGCGGTTCGCAGAACTCCTCGTCCTCATCCGGCGCCTCCACGTTCGTCGTCGCCCGTACGGGCGATGTCGACAAACTCGATCCGCAGCTGGCGACGGCGTTCCAGACCCAGCAGACACTGGGCCTCGTCTACTCCAGGTTGGTGGCGACCAGCCCCACCGGTCAGATCCAGCCCGACCTGGCGACCCAGTGGAAGGTCTCGCCCGACGGGCGGACCGTCGACTTCACCCTTCGTACGGGCGTGACCTGGCAGGACGGTTCGCCATTCACCTCGGGCGACGTCAAAGCGTCGATCGAGCGGATCCTCGACCAGAAGACCGGCGCGGTCGCCCGCTCGAACCTGACCGCGATCGAGAAGGTGGACGCCCCCGACAACGCCACGGTCGTGCTGCACCTGTCACAACCGTCGGCCTCGCTCCTCTACTCGCTGGCGACGGTGAACTCCTCGATCGAGTCCGCCAAGGACATCTCCGCCGGGACGGTCGGCAAGAAGCCCAACGGGACCGGAGCGTTCGCCTGGAACGCCTGGAACCCCGGCCAGCAGGTCGTCCTCACCGGCAACGCGAAGTACTTCGGCGGCGTACCGAAGATCAAGAAACTCGAGTTCCGGGTCATCCCGGACGAGTCGTCGATCCTGTCCGGCATGAAGGCCGGCGCGTTCCAGCTCGGCCTGATCTCCGACCCCGGCGTCGCCCGCCAGGCCGGCAAGTCCAGCACGTACTCGCTGGCCAAACAGCCGGCCCTGTCGTACCACGTCCTGATGCTCAACGGCCGGAAGGGCCCGCTGCGGACCCAGCAGGTGCGGCAGGCCATCAGCTGCGCCATCGACCGTAACCAGGTGGTGCAGACGGCGGCCTACGGCGACGGCACCGTGACCGGCCCCATCACCAGCCCGGCCTTCGCGTACTCGGCGACGGACGGCCTGCCCTGCACGCCGGGCGACGTCGCCAAGGCGCGCTCGATGCTGGCCGCGGCCGGTTACGCGAAGGGCTTCACGCTCAGCACCATCGTCGAGACCGGTGAGTACGCCACCGCCGGCGCCGAGGCCCAGAACCTCCAGGCGCAGCTGTCCAAGATCGGCGTGAACCTGCAGCTGAAGCAGATGTCCACCGGCCCGTACGTGTCGGCGTGGCTCGCGGCGGACTACGACGCCGCCGTCGCGCTGAACGGCGGCTCGTACGACCCGTTCCTGATGTACGGGCGCTACTACACCTCCGGCGGCAGCCTCGCCAAGCCAGCGGGCCTGGACTCCTCGACGCTGTCCGGCCTGCTCGGCCAGGGCAACTCCACCAGCGACGAGGGCAAGCGGCAGCAGACCTTCCGCGACCTCCAGAAGGAGCTGCTGGCCGAGTCCCCGTGGGTGTGGATGTTCCGCTCGGACGACTACTACCTGGTCGGCTCGGGCGTCCACGGCTTCACGCCTCGTCCGGACGAGCTGCTCAGCTCCCTGGCCGGCGCGTCCTGAGAGCGGCGAGCATGCTGAACTGGCGATGGCTGGGGGCCCGGCTCCTGGGCGCCCTGATCACCCTGCTGGGGGTGACGGTGGTCGTCTTCGTCGTCCTGCGCGCCATTCCGGGAAACGCGATCACCGCGTCGCTCGGCGTCGAGTCCGGAACGCTGACCCCCGCGCAGCGGGCCTCGCTCGAGCACTTCTACGGGATCGACAAGCCCTGGTTCGCCCAGCTCTGGGGGTGGATCTCGGGCGTCACGCACGGCGACCTGGGGTTGTCGCTGACCAGCGGCCAGTCCGTCACCGGCCTGGTGGGCAAGGCGCTGCCGGTGACGGTCGAACTCGCCGTGCTGTCCGCGGTGATCGGGACCGCCTTCGGCGTGCTGCTCGGTGTGCTCGCCGGCAACCGGCCGGGACGGGCCTCCGACTCGCTCACCCAGGGCGCGTCCCTGGTCGGGCTGGCGATCCCCGAGTTCGTGCTCGGCACCGCCGTGGTGACGTTCCTCGCCGAGGCGTTCCACTACTTCCCCGACACCGGGACGTTCGTGCCGCTGACCCGCTCGGTGGCGGGGAACATGAGCCAGATCCTCTACCCGTCCCTCGTGCTCGCGGTCGCGTTCGCGGCCAACGTGATGCGCACGACCCGATCGGAGTACGTCGAGATGGCCGAGGCCGACTACGTGCGCACCGCGCGTGGCAAGGGCCTGTCGCCGGGCCGGGTCCGGACCTCGCACATCCTGCGCAACGCCACCATCCCGATCGTCACGCTGACCGGTATCCAGTTCGGCTACCTGCTCGGCGGCACCGTGATCATCGAGCAGATCTTCGCGCTGCCCGGTATGGGACGCCTGCTGTTCACCGCCATCTCCAACCGGGACTACCCGGTGGTGCAGGGCACGGTGCTGGTCATCGCGGTGCTGTTCGTCTTCGTCAACCTGCTCGTCGACCTGCTCTACCGGATCATCGACCCGCGGACACGTGCCGCATGAGTACGGAGGAGGGCGCATGAGTGTCCTGCCCACGGTGGCCGAGCCCGTCGACTCCGCTCCCGCCGTGCCCGGACGGTCGTGGCTGCTCGCCCGGGTCTGGCGGGACCGCAACGGGCGGATCGGCCTGACCGTCATCCTGGTGCTCGCCGTCGTCGCCGTGCTCGGCGCGTTCGGGGTGCTGCCGCACGACCCGATCGCGCAGCACCCGGCCGCCCGGCTGCGGGGTCCGTCCGGCGGCTACTGGTTCGGTACCGACCAGTTCGGCCGGGACGTGGCCGCGCGGGCCGCCGTCGGAATCTGGACGTCGCTGCGGGTCGCGGTCGTCTCGGTGGCGGCCGCGGCCGTGATCGGCTCGATCCTGGGCATCAGCGCCGGCTTCTTCCGCGGTTGGGTGGACCAGGTCGTCAGCCGCTTCGTCGACATTCTCTTCGCCTTCCCCGCGATCCTGCTGGCGCTCGCGGTCGTCAGCGCCCTGGGCAGCGGATGGCAGAACACCGCGATCGCGATCGCCGTCGTGTACACGCCGATCTTCGCCCGGGTGTCACGTGGGCCGACACTCTCCGTCGGCACCTCGGAGTACGTGAAGGCGCAGCGGGTGCTCGGCACGCCACTGCCACGGATCCTCCTCCGCCACGTGCTGCCGAACGTCAGCGCGCCGATCATCGTGCAGGTGACACTGGCGCTGTCCTGGGCGATCCTCACCGAGTCCGCGCTGTCGTTCCTCGGCCTGGGAACACGGCCCCCGACGCCCAGCCTCGGCCTGATGGTCTCCGAGGCCCGCAACACCGTCGCGGACGCGTGGTGGACGCTGACCTTCCCGGCGCTCGCGATCGTCGTCGCGGTGATAGCGCTCAACCTGCTCGGCGACGGTCTGCGCAGCGCACTCGACCCGCGAAGGGACTCTCGCCGATGAGCGAACCGATGCTGGCGGTACGCGGCCTGCACACCGCGATCCGCACCCCGTCCGGGCCGCTGGAGATCCTGCGGGGGATCGACCTCGAGGTCGACCGTGGCGAGACGCTCGCCGTGGTGGGCGAGTCCGGTTCGGGCAAGTCGTTCACCGCGCTGAGCATCGCCGGCCTGCTGCCGAGCGGCGCCTCCGTCACCGATGGTCAGGTCCTCCTGGAGGGCCGGGACCTGGTGGCGCTGCGCGAGGCCGAGCGCCGTGCCGTACGCGGCGCCGAGATCGGCATGGTCTACCAGGATCCGATGACGTCCCTGAACCCGATGATGCGTATCGGCAGACAGGTGACCGAGGGACTGCGGGCGCACGGCTGGTCGAAGGAGGAGGCCCGCGAACGGGCGGTGACCGTGCTCGGCGAGGTCGGCCTGCCGTCGCCGCGGGCGCTGATGAGGCTCTACCCGCACCAGCTCTCCGGCGGCATGCGGCAGCGGGTGCTGATCGCGTGCGCGATCGCGCCCCGGCCCAAGGTGCTGATCGCCGACGAGCCGACCACGGCGCTGGACGTGACGATCCAGCAGCAGATTCTTCAGCTGGTCTCCCGGCTGCGGGACGAGTACGGGCTCGCGGTCGTCTGGATCACCCATGACCTCGGCGTGGTGGCGCGGATCGCCGACCGGGTCGCCGTCGTGTACGCCGGCCGGGGCATCGAGCTGGCCCGTACGCGCGAGCTGTTCGCCACCCCGAACCACCCTTATACCGACGGCCTCCTGCGCTCGCTGCCGACACCCGGCGACCCGCACCAGGAGCCGTTGCCGCAGATCGGCGGCAGCCCGGTCGCGCTGTCCGCGCTCCCGCAGGGGTGCCCGTTCGCGCCGCGCTGCCCCGAACGACAGGATCGCTGCGACACGGAGGAACCTCCCTTGATCGACCGTGGCGGCTCACGAGCCGCATGCTGGGTGCCGCGCGGGGACTGGCGCGCGCCGTCCGCGGAGGTGACCACCCGTGCGTGACCGGGGCGCCTCCGGCGAGATCGCGATCGAGGTCCGCGACGTCGTGAAGCACTACCGCACGCCGGGGCGCGGCGAGGTCCACGCGCTCGACCGGGTGAGCGTGAGCGTCGGACGCGGTCAGGTGCTCGGCGTCGTGGGGGAGAGCGGCTGCGGGAAATCGACGCTCGCGCGACTGCTGACCCGGCTCGAACGGCCGGACTCCGGCAGCGTCGAGATCCTCGGGCAGGCGGATCGACCTCGCCAGGCGACGAGAACTGCGCGAACTGCGGCGCGACGTCCAGCTCGTCTTCCAGGACCCGTACGCCTCCCTCGATCCACGGCAGCGGGTCGGCGCCGCGCTGGCCGAGGTCCTGACGGTGCACCGGCTGCCGTCCGGTACGGGCCGTGTCGCCGAGCTGCTCGAAACGGTCGGGTTGCCGCCGTCGACCGCCGACCGGTACCCCCACCAGCTCTCCGGCGGACAGCGGCAGCGCATCGGGATCGCCCGGGCGCTCGCCGTCCAGCCGCAGATCCTCGTGCTGGACGAACCCGTGTCGGCGCTGGACGTGTCGGTCCGCGCGGAGATCATCAACCTGCTGGCCCGGCTGCGCGGCGAGCTCGGACTGACGTTCGTGTTCATCTCTCACGACCTCGGCATGGTGCGCCATCTCGCCGACCAGATCGCGGTGATGTATCTCGGGAAGATCGTCGAGTACGGACCGTGGGACGTCGTGTCCGACGCCCCGGGGCATCCGTACACCCGGGCGCTGCAGGCGGCGGTGCCGATCGCCGACCCTGGGCTCGACGCTCCGCCGGCCGACCTGGTCGTCACCGGGGAGGTCCCGGACGCCGCCGACCCGCCGTCGGGATGCCGTTTCCACCCGCGATGCCCGCTGTCCGAAGACCGCTGCCGTGGGGCTGAACCGCTCATGCTTCCCGAGTCCGGCGGGCATCGGCTGGCCTGCCACGTCGTGAACAGCGAAACGACGGCCGACGGGGCGGCCCGGTGACCATGACCCCTCGACCGCCTGGTAGGGCCGCCTGAGAGATGTCTCCGACAGAAAGGCCGTTCGTGAACCACTTCGGAATCCGGGTCGCGTCCCCGACCGAGCAGGTCAACACCCGGACCGCCGAACTCGACGCCGTGCCGACGCTCGAGCTCGTCCGCCTGCTCCACGAGGAGGACCGCACCGTCCCCGACGCGGTCGCCGTGGTGCTGCCCCGGCTGGCCGCGCTGGTGGACGACGCGGCGGCGCGGGTCACCGGCGGCGGCCGGGTGCACTACTTCGGCGCGGGGACGTCCGGACGGCTCGGCGTGCTCGACGCGGCCGAACTGCTCCCGACGTTCGGACTGCCCGATGGCGTGGTCATCGCCCATCAGGCCGGTGGCGCCAGGGCGTTGGTCCACGCCGTCGAGAACGCCGAGGACGAGGACCACGGGGCCGACGCCGCCGATGTCACCGGGGCGGACGTGGTGATCGGCCTGACCGCCTCCGGTCGTACGCCCTATGTCGGGGCGGCGCTGACGGCCGCTCGCACCGCCGGGGCGGCCACCGCGCTCATCACCTCGAATCCGAACGCCTCGCTGGCCGAGCTCGCGGACCATCTGCTCGTCGCGGACACCGGCCCGGAGGCGATCATGGGTTCCACCCGGCTCAAGGCCGGCACCGCGCAGAAGCTCATCCTGAACGCGTTCTCGACCGCGCTGATGGTGCGGCTGGGGCACACCTACCGCAACCTGATGGTCGACATGCGGGCGACCAACGCGAAACTGCGCGGACGGACGATGCGGTTGCTCGCGCAGGCCACCGGAGCGGACGACGCCGAATGCGCGGAGGCGCTCGATCTCTGCGGTGACCTGAAGACCGCGCTGGTCTTCCTGCTCGCGCGGCGGCACACGCCGGCGGCGCCCCAGCAATGCCGAGCCGCGCTGGAGATGTCCGGCGGACGGGTCCGGCAGGCGCTGGCGATCCTGAACGTCGACCCCTCGCCCCCGGCCGATCTCCAGGCCTGACCAGGCCGCCGAGGGCGTGCCCCCCGGCGGCCGGATCAGCGGGAACGGGCCTGGAAGGCGTCTTTCGCGGTTCGTGGGAATCACCTCGTATCACACCCGTACGCTTTTCACATGGCCGGAACGGGCCAGTGGCCCGTAAAGGGCGATTCCGGTGATCCGGGTGTCGCCGAAAACGGCCTCTCCAGCGGTCCGTCCGAGTGATGCCCAGCACTTCGCGGTCGGAAGGCGGCCGACCGGCCGCCGGTGGACCATGGCCCGCGTAGACGCCGATGGCGCCGAGGATCTACGGTTTTGACCGAAATTCTGACCAAGATCGAATCCGGGATGACACGGTGGTGTCATGATCGCCCAAGCCGAGCCGCGGGACGCGCCGCGGTCGCGCCTTCTCCTCGTCGAGGACGACGGGGAACTCAGCGAGATGCTCGCCCGGCTCTTCTCCGACGAGGGCTACATCGTCGACGTCGCCCGTGACGGCCAACGCGGCCTGCACCTGGGCCTGAGCCGGTCGTACGACGCGATGATCATTGACCGAGGGCTGCCCGCGATCGACGGCCTCGACCTGCTGGTCCGGCTGCGCCGGCGGGCGGTCGCCACCCCCGTCCTGGTCCTGACCGCGCTCGGCGCCGTCGCGGACCGGGTCGCGGGGCTCGACGCGGGCGCCGAGGACTACCTGATCAAACCGTTCGAGGTCGACGAGCTGCTGGCGCGGGTACGCGCCCTGCACCGCCGTAACCGCGACAGCGCCCAGGTCCTGCCGTTGGGCGACGGCAGGTTCGACCTGACGACCCGGGTCGTGACCCTGCCCGACGGCGGGCAGGTGGCGCTGTCGGGCAGGGAGTACGAGCTGCTGCGGGTGCTGGCGGCGCGCCCCGACCAGGTGCACACCCGCGCCGCGCTGCGCGAACGCGTCTTCGAGGCGGCACAGGCGGAGTCCATCGTCGACACCTACGTCTACTACCTGCGCAACAAGCTCGGCCGCAAAGCCGTGCGCACCGTACGCGGCGTGGGCTACCGGGCGGGTGAACTGTGAGCCGGATCGCGAGTCGGGAGCGGATCGCCGGACCACCGGATGGGGGAGCCGTGACCCGAGCGCCGGACCTCGAGCGCCGTCTGCTGGTCCGCGCCCGGATGGTCATCACCGCGCAGGTCGCCGGCGCGGTCACCCTCGTCATCGCGCTCGTCGGGGTGCTGGTCTACTGCGTGACCATCGACGGCCAGGCCTCGTCCGCGGGGCGGGACCTGGCCGTCGCGGTCGCGCGCGCCGACATCGCCCACCCGCCGCCCTGCATCTGGCTCTTCGAACTGCGGGGCGGCGCCCTGACCGCGTCCCCCGGGGCGCCCACCGACCTGCCCCTGCGCACCGAGCTGCACCGGGTCGCCGCCGACCACCGCCCCCGGACCGGCCGGATCACGGTCGGCGGGCGGGCCTACGTCGTACGGACCGAGTTCCGGGCCGGCGTGGTCCGCCAGGCGCTCATCGACCTGCGCTACCAGGTGGAGGAGCGGCGTCGCCTGTACGTCGCGCTGGCCGCGGCCGAGGCCGCCGGGCTGCTGGCCGCACTGCTCGTGGGTCAGCTGCTCGCCCGCCGGGCGATCGCGCCGCTGGGCGAGGCGCTCGCCCGCCAGCGGAGGTTCGTGGCCGACGCGAGCCATGAGCTGCGCACGCCGCTGACCCAGCTGCACACGCGGGCGCAGCTGCTGGAACGGCGGCTGCGGCCCGACGCCGACCCGTCGGCCCTGGCCGCCGAGGTGAGCCGGATGGTCATCGGGACCCGCCAGCTCAGCGAGGTGATCGACGACCTGCTCCTGTCCGCACAGCTGCGGCAGACGCGCGGGCTGTTCGGCCCGGTCGACCTCGGCGCCATCGCCGACGGCCTGATCACCGCCGAGAGCGCCCGCGCCGAGGCGCGCGAGGTGACCCTGGAAGTACGGCTCCGGGACCTGGGCCCGCACATCGTGCGCGGCGTCGAACCGGCGCTGCGGCGGGTGGTCACCTCACTGGTCGACAACGCCTTCGGCCACACCGCGCCCGGCGGGCACATCACGGTGACGCTCTCCCGTGACGGAGCCATGGTCGGGCTGGAGGTCCGCGACGACGGCGTGGGGCTCGACCCGCGGGACGCCGAGCGGCTGTTCACCCGGTTCGCCCGCGGGGAGCACGGGGCGGGCCGCCGGTTCGGCCTCGGGCTGGCCCTGGTACGCGAGGTCGTCGACGGCCACGGCGGCACGATCGACGTGGACGGCCGTCCCGGCGCGGGCGCGGCCTTCACCGTCCGGCTGCCCGCCGAGCGCACGGCCCCCACCGAGCACGCCAGGATCACCCCGTCTCCGCCTCGACCAGTGGCCGCCCGGCGGTCTCCATCCCGGTGAGCCACAGCACGAGCGCCGCGGCGGCCACGGGGGCCGCGACGATGAGCGCGAGCATGCGCAGCTCCGGCGCCGACGTCAGCAGCAGTGGGCCGAGCATGCCGCCGACCTTGCCGGCCGCCGCGGCCAGGCCGCTGCCGCCCGCGCGCAGGGCGGTCGGATAGACCTCGGTGGAGTACGGCGACAACAAGGCGATCATGCCGCCCGCGCCGGCCAGCAGCGTGACGAGCAGGACGAGGAGGAGTCCCCGGCCGCCCTCGCCGTCGACGCCGAGCACCGGGAACAGCACGAGCACCGCGCCGGTGATCGCCGCGTAGCAGAACATCGTCCGGCGGCTGCCCCATCGCCCGTACAGGTAGGCGGCCAGGGCGGTGTTGGGCACCGCGAAGAGTGAGGAGACGAACAGCAGCGCGCCGGCCGAGGACTTGTCGTCGCCCAGGAACGTCGGCAGGAAGGTGATGAACCCCCAGTTGACGATGCCCCAGCCCAGGCCGTACAGCGTGATGGTGGCCGTGCGCCGACGGAACGGCGGCACGAGCAGCGCGCGGAGCCGGGACCGGAACGACGACCACGCCGGGGGCGTGGCGGGGGCGGTGCCGGCCGGGCGGGTCGTGATCCCGTACCGCGTCATCACCCGCGCGGCCTCCTCGTCCCGGCCGACGGACAGCAGGAACCTCGGCGACTCGGGGATCCAGCGGCTCAGCACGAGCAGGAGCGTGCCGGTGGGCGCGCCGAGCACCCACAGGATCCGCCAGCCGAAGTGGGGGGCCAGCAGGGCGGAGGCGCCGCTGGCCACGAGGTACCCGAGCGCGGCGCCGAGGCCGCTCTGCAGCACGATGAGCCCGCCGCGCCGCCGGGCCGGGATCGACTCGGCCATCAGCGAGTAGACGGTCGGCAGCATGCCGCCCGCCGACGCGCCCATGAAGAAGCACATGACGAGATTCCACCCGAGACTGGGCATGAAACCGCAGATCGAGGTGGCGATGTAGATGACGGAGGAGAGCAGGATCGTCGACCGGCGGCCGAAGACGTCGGCGAGGAACCCCCAGAAGAGGGAGCCGGCGACCGTGCCGGTGATGGCGACGAACGGCAGGGATGCCGCTTCCCGGGTGCTGATCCCGTACTCCTCGGCCATGCCGGGCACCACGAAGCCGAGCGAGGCCGGCTTCATCGTGTCGACGACCAGCCCGACCGTGAGCACCACCACGAGCAGCCAGTGCGCCCGCGTCAGCGCCGCCTCGTCGAGCGAGGCGTACGGGGCGGCGGGAGCGCGCCGCGCGCGGGCGGCCCGCTCCTCCTTCCCCGGCAGCACGCCCCAGACGCACAGGGCCAGTCCCGCCACGATCAGCGTCATGCCGAGCGACATCGTGCGGCCCATCGGCATGCCGGCCATCATGAAGTGGTCGTGCCGGGCCATCACGTAGTCGGGCACGTGCAGGAGTACCCCGGCCGCGACCAGCAGGCAGCCGAACCAGAAGCGTTTCACCACGACCTCCCGGTGACAGGGCAGGCCCCCTCGGCGTTGGCGAAGTGACGCTCGCACAGCCGTTGCCGGCGGGCGTCCCAGACCATGTAGCCGCCGAGGACGAGTTGGACAGCGCTGCGCCACAGGTCCTCCCACCGGTCCCGGACCCGCATGGCCGCGAGCACCGCCGCCCGCCGTACGCCCGGCACCGCCGCGTCGCGGGGGACGAGCAGGCACGGCCCACGGTTGGGAACGGACCGGGTGTGCGCGGCGGAGGTGTGCAGCGTGAAGCGCCGGGCGATCTCGCGCGCCGCGACCCGCATCGTGATCGGGGTCAGGTGCCAGGCCGGGCAGGGCCGGTTCGCGGCGATCCCGAACGGGATGTGGTTGACGTCGCGGGCCGACAGCGTCTCCCAGCGCTCGGGACGGAACTCGCCGGCGTCCTCGAACCCGGCGCGGTGGAACGCCGGATAGTCGAAACACAGCACCGAGCCCGGCGGGATCGTCGTCTCCCCGACCCGCGTCTCCGCGGAGGTGACCCGATGCGCGATCCCGAACAGCGGGTAGAGCCGCAGCGTCTCGTCGATCACCCGGTGGACGTACCGGTCGTCGGCGTCGCGCAGTCGCTCCTGAACGTCCGGGTGCTGCGCGAGGGCCATGAGCAGGTGGGTCATCGCCTCCGACGTCTGCACGATCGCGGTGTTGAAGAAGGTGCCCTGCAGGTACAGCGCCCGCTCGCGCGCCGACAGCCCCTCCGGCAGGGGGTGCCGCACGTCGGCGAGGCGGCGTTCCAGGTAGTCGGTGAGCCGGTGCCGCCGGTCCATGTGCCGCAGCCCGCAGCACTTGAGGGCGGTCACCACGTCGTCGGCGTTGGCGACGATGAGGTCGCGCGCCTCGGGCGGGCAGCGCTCGCCGAACACCACCTCGTAGTAGAACTCCGCCCAGATCGGCATCATCAGGTCGCGGAGCCGTACGGTCGTCATGCCGTCGATGCCGCGCAGGCCCCGCTCCACGCACTGGGCGGTCAGCTCCTCGGCCCGTGCGGTCGGCATGGACAGGAACGCGCGGGTCGTCCGGGCGACCTCCTCGTACCGGGGGCCCGGTTCCAGGTGTTCCTGATGGATGTGCGGGCCGGGCGCCAGCCAGTACCAGAACAGGTCCGACAGGGCGGCGCCCTTGCTGCGGCCGTTCGCCGCCGGGTCGGCGTACACCTGCCGGAACCGCGACACGTCGACGAGGGGACCGGGGACGGTGATCGCCTCGTCGCCGTTGACCCGCGCGAAGATCCACACGCGTAGCGCGACGACCCGGCCCGGCAGCCAGTACGGCAGGCTCAGGACCAGGGCGACCGCCGCGACGGTCACGATCACGGTCGGCATCGGACGAAGCTCCGGTCGAGGTCCCGGACCGACGCGCAGCCGCACTGGACGAGGGCGTGGTCGACCTCGTCGCGGATGCGCTCCAGCACGCCCTTGACGCCCTGCTCGCCCTCAGCCGCCAGGCCCCACACGACCGGCCGGCCGAGCGCGACCGCGCTCGCGCCCAGCGCGAGGGCCTTGAGCACGTCGGTGCCGCGCCGGATGCCGCCGTCCATCAGCACGGGCAGGCCGCCGGCGGCGTCCACGACCTCGGGGAGCACGTCGATCGTCGCGGGCACGGTGTCGAGCTGGCGGCCGCCGTGGTTGGACACCAGCAGCCCGGCGACCCCGGCGTCGACCGCGAGCCGGGCGTCCTCCGCGTGCAGGACGCCCTTGAGCACGATCGGCAGGTCGGTGATCTCCCGCAGCCAGGCGATGTGGTCCCAGGAGATCTCCGGCGACATGGTGATCTGCCGGACGTCGCCGGGGGCATCGCCGATCCGCAGGTTCTCGCAGCGCAGACCGTCCGGCAGGTCGTGGAAGTCGTTGCGGTCGTCGCGTTCGCGCCGACCCAGGGCGGGGGAGTCGACGGTGACGACCAGGGCCGTGCAGCCCGCCGCCTCGGCCCGCCGGACGATGGCCTCGGTGAAGCCGCGGTCGGGCTGGATGTACAGCTGGAACCACAGCTTCGCGCCCGGCGCCTCGGCCGCGATGTCCTCCACCGCCACGGTCGAGGCCATGCTCACGATCATGATGGTGTCGGCGGCGGCCACCGCCCGTACGGTCGCGCGCTCGCCGTCGGGTGCCGCGATCTTGTGGAACGCCGTCGGCGCCACCAGCACCGGCATCGACGCCCGGGTGCCGAGCAGGGTCACGCCGAGCTCGCGCCGCGCACTGCCGCGCAGGATGCGCGGGACGAGCGAGACGCGCCCCAGCGACGCCTCGTTCGCCCGCAGGGTGACCTCGTCGCCCGCACCGCCCGCGAAGTAGTCGTAGTACACGGGGTCCAGGCGCTCGCGCGCCACGGCCTCGTACTCGCGCAGGGTCCGCATCGCTCCGCCCTCAGGCCGGTATCGTCGCGGTCTGCACGGCGAAGAACGCCCGGAGCGGTTCGCGGTGCGTCGTCGGGGAGTCCCACTCGTTCTCGAGGTTCTCGGTGATGTGGTGCGTCGCGACGAGCTCCTCACCGCGGTAGTGCCGCACCACCGGGTGCAGGTAGTGGCCCTCGTCGGCCCGGTCGGCGTCGCTCTGGGCGATGCGGCGGACCGAGATGTCGAAGGGGTCGTGCTTGTCGTGGTCCGGCCCGTACTCCAGGGTGATCCGGTAGTGGTCGGGGAGGTCGACGTGGTCGAACGGCATCTCCTCCAGGTACCGCGCGCCGTCGCCGTCGATCGCGATCACGTCCGCCAGGAAGCCGAACTGCTGCCACAGCGCCGACGTCCGGTTGACGCGCTCGAGCACCGCGTCCGCCAGCGCGTCCGGCGTGACGGAAAGCGCGCGGTGCGGCCACGCGACGCCCTGGTACCTGCTCTCCAGGATCCGGAACAGGGAGCGCGCGCCGTACCGGAACCCGTGGATGAACCCGCTGGTCCCCTTCTTGAAATCACGCGACTGGGTGATCGTCCCCGCGAAGTACAGGCCGGCGACGTTCGCCGACTCCCACGCGGTCGTCAGCGCGGGGAACCGGTCGCGGATCGTCAGCTCGGGACGGCACGTCTCATCGAAGATCGAGGCGTCGAAGCGGAAGCCGGTGCACGCGATCACCCGGTCGTACGGCACGTCCTTGGTGACCTCGTCCGCACGGGCGAAGCTCACGGTCACGAGGTAGCCGTCGTCCCGCTTCTCGATCTTCTTGACGGTCCCGTCGAGGATCGCGTTCTGCGCCTTGAGCTGGTACGTGTCGAGGAAGTTGTTGTTGACGGCCCGCAGGTGCCCGACGAAGTGCGTCTGCCACGCCAGCCGTACGGAGCTGGGCCCCGCGACGTGGATCACCGCGGCCTTCTCGATGAGGTTCTCGGCGGTCTCGAACGCCGAGTTGCCCTTGCCGATGACCAGGACCCGCTGGTCGGTGAACTCCGCCGGGTCGACCGACACGGTCGTGTACAGGTCGGCCGTCTCGATGCCGGGGATCGGCGGGACGTACGGCTGGGAGAAGCCGGTCGCCGCGACGAGGCACCGGGCCCGGTGGACGTCACCGCTCTCGGTGCGCACCTCGAAGCCCTCGTCGTCGCGCGTGACCAACGTGGCCCGGCTGTCGTACGCGACGCGCAGCCCGGTCGCCTTGGCGAAGTCGGCGAGGTAGCGCACCATCTCGTCGGCGGGCGGGAAGAAGCGTTCGCTGTACCGCGTGAACAGCAGCTCGGGGTCGTCGGTCAGCAGGGAGTTCCAGTCCATCCGGAGGTTCAGCTCCGGGTCGGTCCACCCCGTGTGCACCTTGTTGTTGGAGATCAGCGTCCGGTGCCGGGGGAAGGTCTTGAAGAAGGTCCCGGGTGTCGGACCGGCCTCGAGGATCAGATAGTCGCGGCCCGCCTTCTCCAGGAGATATCCGAGCTGGAGTCCCGCCGGACCCGCTCCGAGAACCAGGTAGTCCTTCATCGCGTCCACCTTTTCGATCAGGGTGCGGACGCGGTCAGCATGGGAGCGCGAATCTCAGAGGATTCTCAGAGATCCGATGTGGCGGACGGCCCGACCTCCCCGCTGTCCGCTCCCGGCCACGCGACTGTGGCAGACGTGCCCTTTGCCTGATGCGTTACGAAACTTGGAAGGTTCGTTCCCTTGAATCATTCGTGTTTATGGCGGTAGGTTGGGCGGCATGAGCGCACCCCGTGATCCGGCCACCGCCGATGAGCTGCGCGGTGCCGGCCTGCGGGTGACGGCTGCCCGCGTCGCACTGCTCGAGACCGTCCGGGACGGTGACCACCTCGACGTCGAGGCGCTCGCCTCCGGCGTGCGCGAGCGCGTGGGCCACATCTCGCTTCAAGCGGTGTACGAGGCCCTCCACGCGCTCACCGCGGCGGGACTCGTACGCCGCATCGAACCGCCCGGCAGTCCGGCCCGGTTCGAGGGACGCGTGGGGGACAACCACCACCACATCATCTGCCGGTCGTGCGGTGTCGTCGCCGACGTCGACTGCGCGGTCGGCGAGGCGCCGTGCCTCACCGCGTCCGACGACCACGGCTTCTCGATCGACGAGGCCGAGGTCATCTACTGGGGCCTGTGCTCCGACTGTTCCACCGCCCGTAGTGCCTGAGCATTGTGATCCGACTAGTCCGGAAGGGTTTCCATGACCGAGAACCATGACGCGATCGTCACCGAGTCGAAGACGGAGGAGACCGGAGGCTGTCCGGTCGCGCACGGCCGTGCCCCGCACCCGACGCAGGGCGGCGGCAACCGCCAGTGGTGGCCGGACCGGCTCAACCTGAAGATCCTCGCGAAGAACCCCGCCGTGGCCAACCCCCTCGGCGAGGAGTTCGACTACGCCGAGGCGTTCAAGAGCCTCGACCTGCCGGCCGTGAAGCGGGACATCGCCGAGGTGCTGACCACCTCGCAGGACTGGTGGCCGGCCGACTTCGGTCACTACGGCCCGCTCATCATCCGGATGGCGTGGCACAGCGCGGGCACCTACCGGATCAGCGACGGCCGCGGCGGCGCCGGGGCCGGTCAGCAGCGCTTCGCGCCGCTCAACAGCTGGCCGGACAACGGAAACCTCGACAAGGCGCGCCGCCTGCTGTGGCCGGTCAAGCAGAAGTACGGCCAGAAGATCTCGTGGGCCGACCTGATGATCCTCGCCGGCAACGTCGCCCTGGAGTCGATGGGCTTCAAGACGTTCGGCTTCGGCGGTGGCCGTGCGGACGTCTGGGAGCCCGAGGAGGACGTCTACTGGGGTCCCGAGACCACTTGGCTCGGCGACGAGCGCTACACCGGCGACCGTGAGCTGGAGAACCCTCTGGGCGCGGTCCAGATGGGCCTGATCTACGTCAACCCGGAAGGCCCGAACGGCAACCCGGACCCGCTGGCCGCGGCCCGCGACATCCGTGAGACGTTCCGCCGGATGGCGATGAACGACGAGGAGACGGTCGCCCTGATCGCGGGCGGTCACACCTTCGGCAAGACCCACGGCGCGGGCCCGGCGGACAACGTCGGCGCCGACCCCGAGGCCGCCCCGATCGAGGAGCAGGGCCTGGGCTGGAAGAGCACCTTCGGCACCGGCAAGGGCGGCGACGCGATCACCAGCGGCCTCGAGGTCACGTGGACGCCCACCCCGACCAAGTGGGACAACACCTTCTTCGAGACCCTGTTCGCCTACGAGTGGGAGCTGACCCAGAGCCCCGCCGGCGCGAACCAGTGGACGGCGAAGGACGGCGCCGGCGCGGGCACCATTCCCGACGCCCACGACTCGTCGAAGAGCCACGCGCCGACGATGCTCACGACCGACCTCGCGCTCCGCTTCGACCCGATCTACGAGCCGATCTCGCGGCGCTTCCTGGAGAACCCCGACGAGCTCGCGGACGCGTTCGCCCGGGCGTGGTTCAAGCTGACCCACCGCGACATGGGCCCGGTCGTGCGCTACCTCGGCCCGGAGGTCCCGGCCGAGGTGCTGGTGTGGCAGGACCCGCTGCCGCCGGTGACGCACGAGCTCGTCGACGCCGCGGACATCGCCTCCCTCAAGGCGAAGATCCTCGCCTCGGGCCTGACGGTGTCCCAGCTCGTGTCCACCGCGTGGGCGTCGGCCTCCACCTTCCGCGGCAGCGACAAGCGCGGCGGCGCCAACGGCGCGCGCATCCGCCTCCAGCCGCAGGCCGGGTGGGAGGTCAACGACCCCGACCAGCTGGCGACGGTGCTGAGCGTCCTGGCGAACATCCAGGAGACCTTCAACGCCGGCGGCAAGCAGATCTCGCTCGCCGACCTGATCGTGCTCGCCGGCGGCGCGGCCGTCGAGAAGGCGGCGAAGGACGCCGGCTTCGAGATCGAGGTCCCGTTCACGCCGGGCCGCGCGGACGCGTCGCAGGAGCAGACCGACGTGGAGTCGTTCGCCGCGCTCGAGCCGACCGCCGACGGGTTCCGCAACTACGTCGGGAAGGGCAACCGGCTTCCGGCCGAGTACCTGCTGCTCGACCGGGCCAACCTGCTGACCCTGAGCGCCCCCGAGATGACGGTCCTCGTCGGTGGCCTCCGCGTCCTGGGCGCGAACCACCAGCAGTCGCGGCACGGCGTCCTCACCGCCAACCCCGGCACCCTGACCAACGACTTCTTCGTCAACCTGCTCGACCTGGGCACGACGTGGACGTCGACGTCCGAGGACGCGGCCACGTTCGAGGGCCGCGACGCCACGGGCGAGGTCAAGTGGACCGGCACCCGCGCCGACCTCGTCTTCGGGTCGAACTCCGAGCTGCGCGCGCTCGCGGAGGTCTACGCGAGCGATGACGCCAAGGAGAAGTTCGTGACGGACTTCGTCGCGGCGTGGAACAAGGTGATGAACCTCGACCGGTTCGACCTCGTCTGATCACGTCTGAGTACGACGTCCAGGTCGGCCCCTGTGGCCGACCTGGACGTTCTCATTTTCAGTGAACAGCGCCCGCCGCCCTCCGAACCGCCGCTGACCTGCTCCTCAGCACCGCAGGGGCGCCCGCCCGCAGGCCGCCCGCTCTGGCACGCCCGATGATCAAGGCATGTGTCCCTTAGGAAGGGTTAAGTGCCACACCGCGAACGAGAGAGTTCGCGGCCCTCTAGCTGGGCTAGCGAGGGTATTCACTGCC
The DNA here is from genome assembly GCF_054775715.1 of Actinoallomurus acanthiterrae. NCBI lineage: Bacteria > Bacillati > Actinomycetota > Actinomycetes > Streptosporangiales > Thermomonosporaceae > Actinoallomurus > Actinoallomurus acanthiterrae. The sequence continues at coordinate 4,244,165 of NZ_BAAHCO010000001.1, forward strand.
TGATTCGGAGCGAGCGATTGCCTCTGTCTGAACCGAGAGGGATATTTGACTCCGTGGCCGAACCTTCGATCCGAGTAGCCTGCGAAGCTGACGCACCTACCATCGCACGGCTTCACTTGGCCTCCTACCGTGCAGCCTATCGCGGTCTCCTGCCGCAGTCGCTTCTTGCCGACTACGACATTCGCGAACGTGAGCAGCGATGGAGAGATAGTTTGCGTGAGCCGGCCAATGTAACCATCGTCGCCGAGGACGCAACGCCTTCTGCTGTCACTTTGATCGCTTTCGCTGAGATCGGTCCTTGTAGTGATGCCGATATGGCCGTGAGCACAGGCCAGTTGCGGGCGCTGCACGTTGCCGAGAGGTTTTGGCATCAGGGGATCGGGAGTATGTTGCACAGGTGTGCGATCCAGTCGCTCGCCACCCGAAAGTTCGAAAGCGCTGTTTTGTGGGTGCTGCGAGACAACGTGAGGGCTCGCGCCTTCTATGAGACGGTCGGCTGGACCCGTTATGGCCGTGAGCGTCACCGAGTGATCCGTGGCGCGGATGTGTTCGAAGTTGGCTACCGGATTACAATTAGTGAATAAAAGCGACCTGACACAGTCATCCGCCATCACTCGTTGACGGTCGCATGCAACCGGACACACACCGAACGGCGCCCTGCCCTGTTCGAGCAGCTCGGACGCTGTTTTGTGCCGGTCTTGACCGGTGGGCAGGGGCGGGGTCGAACTGCCGACCTTCCGCTTTTCAGACGGAGGGGGCGTCGGCCCCGCGGGCGGCGATGAGCGGGCCGAGCACGCGGGTGCCGGGGCCGACCCGTCCGCCCGGTCCCGGGAGCTGAGTCGTGTTGTGCACGGTGAGCGGTTCGCCGCAGTGCGCGCACGCAGCCACGGCGTGCGTGTCGTGGCCGCAGTCGAGGTGGTGGATGCGGGCCGGCGGCCCGGCGGGATCGGCGTACCAGCGGTCACCCCACTCCATCAGGGCGAGCAGTACGGGGTACAGCTCCTCGCCCTTGCGCGTCGCGCGGTAGTCGTCGCGCGGCGGATGCTCCTGGTAGCGCTCGCGGACGAGGACACCCTCCTCGACGAGCCGGGCCAGCCGGGCGGCGAGCACCTTCCGCGAGATTCCCAGGTCGCGGGCGAGGTCGTCGAAACGCGTCACACCGGTGATGACGTCACGCATGATCAGCGCCGTCCAGGCGTCACCGAACAGGTCGGTCGCGCGCGCGATCGAGCAGGCCACGTCGGCGAGTCGGGTCCGGGTCACGCCCCGAACCTACACCCCGTGGGTTCCCTAAGGAAATCTGTTAGATTCCTTTAGGGAACTTACTCGGGAGGCGTGGCATGGCGGCACCGCACATCGAACTGGACTCACCCGACGCGATCGACGGACGCCACATCCGGGCGGTCGCCTTTCAGAAGGTGCGCGTGGAGTATGTCCAGCGCGTGCTGGAACGGCACGGTGGAAGGGCGCTGGTCGTCGGCAGCGGCCGGGGCGACCTGGCCGCGGCGCTCGGCGGGCTCGGCTTCGACGTCACCGCCGTCGACCCGTCGCCCTCCGCGACGGCGCTGGCGCGGCAGCGGCACGGCGACCGGATTCGCTGTGAGACGGCCACGGCCGAGGACCTGGGCCACGAGGACGGATCGTTCGACCTCGCCTACTACGCCGACACGTTCGAGATCACGCCGGACCTGGACCGCGTCGTCGGGCATGCTGCCCGGGTCCTGCGGCCCGGCGGTGTGCTGGTGTACGACACGGTCACGCGGACGCTCGTGTCCCGGCTCATCTATCTGGGCGCCTTCCAGGGCGTTCCGCAGACCCGCATCATGCCGCGTGGGCGGTACGCCGCGGCGCGCCTGCGCCCACCGGCCGAGGTGGCCCGCGTGCTCGAGCGCCACGGCCTGCGCGATGAGGACGTCTGCGGTTTCAAACCGACCCGCCCGCGCGACCTCGTCACCGCGGTGCTCGCCCGCCGGCGCGGCCGCATCACCGACGACGACATCGCCGAGGCGTGCCCCTTCGTCCTCGACCCGGACCACCGCCCGGTCGTCACCTACCTGGGGTACGCCCGCAAGCCGTAGGCCGGTGGATCACCACGCGACGCCCGGTGCGTCGCCCTTGCCCTGCCGTTTCCCGGTCGGAACCGGGAACGACGTCGTACGGCCGGTGGTGAGGTCGACGCGGTAGATGCGCCAGCCTTGGGTGTACAGCGCGAACCGGCCGGAACCGTCCAGGGCCAGATCACCCAGGCCATCCGCGCTGTTCCGTAGGTGCGCGAGCGTCCGAGCGGACCCGGCGTCCAAGGGGCGCCGTTCGATGCTCGACCCGGTGAGGACGATCACCGCTCGGTCGTCCGGGGTGACCACTCCGCCGAACGTGTCGGGCAGGTTGGTGACCGGCCGCACCGCCGACGCCAGTTGGCCGTCCGGTTGCGTCGCGTCCAGCGTCTTGAGGGTGTTCCCCGTCCACAGCCACAGGTGACGCCCGTCCTTCGCCCAGCTCAGACCGGTGACCTGCTTCCCGCGATCGCCCCAGTTGCGGACCACGCCCGTGACGATGTCCACGACGACGACGCCACCGGTGGCCATCGAGGTGTAGGCGAGCCGTCGGCCGTCCGGGCTCAGCGCGCACACCAGCCCGCCGTCGGCGGAGTTCGGACCCGCCGTCGGCATCGGTGCGAGGACCTTGCGGGCGGTCCCCGGCCGGCCCTGGTCGTCCAGCCGCACCGTGTAGAAGGCGAAGCCGGCGCCCGGTCCGGTCGTGCCGCCGATGACGAAGGTCCGGTCGTCCGGGGCCGCGGCGACCACCGACCACGAGGAGAAGATCCCCGGCGGCGACTCGATCGTGTGGAGCATCCGCCCGGTCTCCGCGTCGAGTACGACGGCATGCTCGGGGATCCAGGAGGTCGCCTCTTTGGCACTCGGCGGGTCGAACACCGCCTCCGGTCCGGCCGCCGCGACGATGAACTTCGGCGTTCCCGCGGGCCGCAGGGCCGGGTACACGGACAGCTTCGGCACCGCCAGTGGATTCTGCGCCGCCATCGGCGTCGCCGCGCCGGATCGGACCGGCGGTAGCGCCCGTTCGGCGTGGCCACCGCTGCAGCCGGTGAGCGCGAATGCCGCCACGATCACGGATGACACCGAGAGCCGTACGGCCCGGCCATGGGACGTCATCGTTCCGCCTTTCCGTATGGGCGGACGCCTCGCTCGCCCCAAGATCGGATCATCGTCTGTCGCTGCGCGGCGCCGCAAAGACGGTGGGTCCGAATGATCCCGCTTCCGCCGACCGTAAATAGACGCGACCCGGTGGTGTGCGGCCGTTCGGTGTCACGGCGGCGCGTCTGCGGGTGATCTTCACGGGATCGATCTTCCATGCCAAAGTAACGCTATGTCACGTCCTATGCACTTTGTCGGAAGTCTGCCGCCGGACCTGTGCGGCTCCCCGCGCCAGGCCATGCGGTGGATCGCCGACCAGGCCGACGGCCATCGGCTGACCGCCCTGCCCTGCGACCTCGACTCCGACTGGATCGTCGCCTACCTGCGCGACCTCGGCGAACGGCCGGCGTTCGCGCTCAAGCGTCCCGGCGAGTACTCCGGCTACGACGACATGCGCTCGTACGGCGTGCGCCGCGGCCACAAGCTGCGGCCCTCGGACGTGTCGATGAACCGCGAGGACCGGCTCCGGGAGATCCTGGAGGAGTTCCGCGCGCTGCGCGCCGAGGACCCGGCACTCGCCGACGTACGGCTGCAGGTCAGCCTGCCGAACCCGCTCGACCTGGCGATCTTCGTGTTCGAGGGCCGGCCCTGGCGGTCCCTGCGGTACCTGCCGGTGTTCGCGCAGGCGACCGTGGACGAGGTCACCGCGCTGACCCCCGAGGTCGGCCAGGACGTCGTGTGGCATCTGGAGACCCCGTCCGTCCTGGTCGGCATGGACATGGCCAAGCGCCTGCCGGGCGGCCGGTCCCTCGCCGCGCGGCTGCTGGCCCGCCAGGTCGCCGGCCTGCTCGCCCGCCTCCCGGCGGACGCGGAGGTGATCCTGCACCTCTGCTACGGCAACCTCGGGAACACCGAGCTCCTCGCCCCTCGCAACCTCGGCCCGGCCGTCCAGTACCTCAACCTCCTCGCCGCCCGACTCCGCCGTCGCGGCCGTCCGCTGCCGCCGGTCCACCTCCCGGCCGCGTACGGCGCGAACCCCGCGCCCCGGACGGAGGAGTTCTACCGTCCGCTGCGGCGGCTCGACCGCGAGTGGAGGATCATCGCGGGCATCGCCGCCGCGACCGACCCCGGAGGCGGCGTCGAGAGCCTGGGGCTCCTCGAGGCCGCAGCCGACCGCGAGGCGTACGCCGTCGCCACGGCCTGCGGCCTCGGCCGGCACACCGTGGAGCAGGCCGAGAAAGCGGTCGAGGCGATGGCCGCCGCTGCCCCTGCCCGCTGACGGGCGACGGCCCGGGCGCCGTGGATCACGACGGCGCCCGGGCCAGCAGGTCCTCCATCACCGCGAGCTGCGCGTCCGGATGCGTCCGCATCGCCCAGATCACATGCTCGGCACCCAGCGACCGGACCCGGGACAGATCCTCCAGAACCTGATCCACCGATCCGGTCAGCGGCGCCCGCTCGTCGAGCGGCTTGGCGGTGACAGAGCCGTTGACCCGTACGACGACCGGCAACGACGCCGGGTCGCGCCCGGCCTGCTCCGCCGCCCGCCGGAATCCGGCGACCGTCTCGTCGAGCTGCTCCCAGGACATGACGACCGGGTTCAGCCCGAGCCCCAGCCGCGCGGCACGCGCCACCGCGGCCGGGGCGACGGCACCGGCGAGCAGCGGCGGCCCACCCGGCCGTACGGGCTTCGGACCGATCTGGGACTCGGCGATCTCGTAGAACTCCCCGTCGAACCGCACCGGGTCCGGCCCCCACACCGCCCGCATCGCCGCGACGTGCTCCGCGAACCGCGCCCCGCGCCGCTCCGGCGGCACACCCGCCGCCGCGAACTCCTGCCGCATCCACCCCTGCCCGATCCCGACGACCAGCCGCCCGCCACTGAGCACGTCGAGCGTCGCCAGCCGCCGGGCCAGCACGACCGGGCTGTGCAACGGGGCAGGGATCACGCTGGTGCCAAGCCGGATCCCGCTAGTCCGCCCCGCGAGATAGCTGAGCGTCTCCAGCGGGTCATAGACGGTCGCGAACGCCTTCGGCAGCGGTGCCGGCGGCGCGAACCCGCCGTACGAGACCGGCTCCACGACGCGCAACAGCCGCTCGAACGTCCACACCGCCCCGAGCCCGATCCGCTCGGCCTCTTCCGCGAACCGGACGATCGTCCCAGGTGACGCCACCGAGCCGTACGAGGGAAGGTTGAGCCCGAAATCCATGCGCGTTCACCCGGCCGTGAAGAGATCGCTTCCGGCGACGAACCTACCCGCGATGGATGCCGCCGATGCCGTACGCCCTTCCGCGACGCCCGACGCGAACAGTTTCCGTCATCCCTTGATGTAGGCGCGGAGTTGTTCGGCGGTCATGCGGTCGAAGTGGGAAAGCGCGACGCCGAGGAACCGTAGTCGGTCCAGGTCCGCGGTCGCCACGTAGACAGGTCCGTCGCCGTGCCACTCCCATAGCGGGACGCCGTTCAGACTCGAGGTCGGCGACCAGCCCGGAGGCGCGGGAAGGTCGGCGGGGATACGCTGCGCGAATTTCAGACTCATGCTCGCCGCGGCCGGATACTTGCGGATGAGGGAGTCGAGTTGGAGCAACTCGGTGGACGAGGACGGCGGTTTCTCCGTCAATGAGTCGATCGACTTCCGTAGCCGCGAGAGCGAGCGCATGAGCTCTTCTTCGGGAGTCATCACCGACGTTCCTGAATGGAGACGACGTTCTTGATCGCCGCGACGAGTTCGTCGACTTCATCCGGCGTGAGGATCCGCGTCCTGTCGCGGAGGTGAGTGATCGGTCTGCCCCAGGACCACAGCCACCGAAGGGCGCCGTTCTCGTCCGGTCCGCAGGTGACCTGCTCGGACAGGCGGTGGTCCTCGGCGATGATCCATACCGACTCGCCGTACTGTTCCGCGTCGAGGCCGGCCATCCGGCAGGCCTGAGTAAGCCACTTCGCGTAGGCGCGTATCTTTTCGGTCGTCTGATCTTCCATGGCAGCGTTCCTTTCCTGAATGGTGCCCCCAGAATTCCCTTGACCACTTATGATCGGAACGCATTCAAACGCTTGTCACGGCAAGGCAACGGTGTAGCGGCGCAGGGTAATGCGCGCTACGGTCCGGCGAAAGGGGACAAAAATGGGCAGGATGCCGAGCCCGGCGCTGGTCACTCTCGGACGTCAAATCCGGCGATACCGCGACGCGGCCGGGCTGCGTCAGCGCGAGCTGGCCGACCTCCTCGGTTACAGCGAGCCGTGGATGAGCGCCCTGGAGACCGGGCGGCTGCTCCCGAAGGCCGACCAGATCGCGGCCATCGAGGAGGCGCTCCACGTCCCGGCCGGCATCCTCATGGAGGTCTGCAAGCAACTCGACATCGACCCCACGCCCCAGTGGTTCCGCGAGTGGCGCGACGTCGAGACCACCGCCGACGTCCTCAGATGGGTCGAGCTGTCGAACATCCCCGGACTTCTCCAGACGGAGGCTTACGCTGCCGTCCTACTCGGAGGCGACCAGGCAGCCATAGCGGCGCGGATGGAGCGCCAGCAGATTCTGACCAGAGATTCCCCAGTGCCTCCGATGCTGCACTTCGTCCTCGACGAAGCAGTCCTTTATCGATGCGTAGGAGGGGCCAAAATAATGCAGGATCAGTTAATTCATCTCGTCGACTCCGTAGGACCTCGTCTCACGCTTCAGGTTGTACGCTCGGAGACGAACCCGCAATCAGCAGGAGCGTTCATCCTTGCGACCGTGGACGGACGCGACGTGGCGTATCTGGAGACGGCGGTGCGTGGACTCGTTACCAGTACCCGGGAAGATGTCTCCATCCTCTCGGGCGCATGGGAGTCTGTCCGATCGTTCGCCATGTCACAGCACGAGTCAATCGAGTTCATTCGTAGAACAGTGGAGGAACGATGGACCTGATCACTGACTGGCGTAAGTCCAAGCGCAGCGCACAGAACGGCGGCGCGTGCGTAGAGGTCGGCGTGGTGGAGAACGCGGCCAAGTAGTCAGGTCACGGCTCCAGAGTCGGCATCACCACCAGCAGTGGAGGAGCCATGGGTCTGATCACCGGCTGGCGTAAATCCCGTTGCAGTGCCGAGAACGGCGGTGCGTGCGTCGAGGTGGCGGTTTGCTCTGGAGAACGGAGGGGCGATGGGTCTGATCACTGACTGGCGGAAGTCGACGCGCAGCGGAGAGAACGGTGGTGCGTGCGTAGAGGTCGCTGTGGCGGAGAAGGCGGTCAAGTAGTCGGGAGTCAGGTGCCGGCGGCCAGATGGTCTGAGATGAAGTCGCGCCAGATTGCGGTCGCCGTAGGTCTGGTCTCGCTGTGCGTACCGGAGTAGCCGACCAGTTGTTTGTCCTGTGATCCCAGTTGGTCGAACAGGTCCAGTTGGCCGTCCCGAGGGAAGACTTCATCGTCCCACTGGAGGTGGAAGAGGGCGGGGGCGGTGACCCGCCGGGCGTCCTTCGCGACCCGTTCCGGCACGGCCAGGCCCTTGTCCATGGCCGCGCACTGCCGTAGGCCGAACTTCCCGAAGACCACACAGCGAAGCTCGTCGCCCAGGGCGGCCGCGAGGGGAAGACCGAACCGCGTCCCCATGGACATTCCCAGATACCCGAGGCGGGACGTGTCCACGATGCCGAGAGTCCCGAGGGCGTCCACGGTCGCCCGCCATTCCCCGGTCATCCGATCGAGGACGACCTCGATCCCCTCCGCCGCGATGCGCGGCTGATACTCCTCGGCGGCCATCGGGGCGGGAACGCGGTCGCCGTGGTACGGCCCGTCGATCGCCAGTGCCGCGAGGCCGGCCTGGGACGCGAACCATCGGGCACGGCTGACGATCCGTTCGCTTCGCTTGTGCCCGCTGCCCCCGTGCCCCAGCAGGACCAGGGGAGGGGCGGAGACCGAAGGCGGCAGCCACAGCACGCCCGGAACGGTGCCCGCCGCCCGGACGAGCCGAAACGACCGCTCGACGACACCCCCGTCGGCCACCCGGCGTCCGACCCACTCCAGCGCCTCGTACACGAAGGCAATCGAACCAGCCGTGGCCCGAGGGCGCACCTCAGTGTCCGCCTCTGGCCGTGGCATGTCGACGCCGGATCGCAAGCCGGAATGCCGCCCGGCGTTGTCAACGTTTTCGCGGGGCCGTGGCGTGTCAAGGGGAGCAGGCGGAGAGACGGCGAAGGGTGTGGGCGTGCTCCGATCGAGGACACGGGAAACAGAGGAACAGTTCGAAGCTTTCGTGCGGGAGCACGTGAGGCGCCATCTGCGGTTGGCGGTGCTGCTGACGGGAGATTGGCACGCGGCGGAGGATCTCGTACAAACCGCGCTGGTCAAGTTGCACAGGGCGTGGCCGGGTCTGGACACCAAAACACAACCGGACGCGTATTTTCGCCGGATTCTGATCAACCTCCATACGTCATGGTGGCGGACGCGATGGCGCGGGGAGCGGCCGGTCGAGGACATTCCGGATCGGCCGGTCGAGACTGACGGTGAAGACCAGCGGACCTGGGCGGTCGTCCTGAGACAGGCACTGCTGGCCTTGCCGCCGCGGCAGCGCGCCGTGCTGGTATTGCGTTTCTTCGAGGATCTGTCAGAGGCGAAGGTCGCCGAACTGCTGGGGTGTTCGGCGGGGTCGGTGAAGACGCACGCGCACCGGGGAATCCAGAAACTGCGCACGCTGCTCGATGATGAAATCCCCGAGCCGCGAGAAGAACTCATCGATTCGACGGTCAACCGGCCGATGACTCCAACGCGTGATTCCTGATGAAAGAGATTTCCCGGCCAGCGCGGCCGAAGACAGATGAGGAGTCGAGCATGGATCACAAAACGCACGAGATCAGGACGCTGCTCGTCGAGGCGTCCGCCGACGGGCCGGATCCGTCGGCCGAGCTCCGGCTGCTCACCGCCGTGCGGCGCAGGACCCGCCGGCGCAGGGTGCTCGTACCCTCAGTGGCCACCCTCGCCGTGACGGCGGCCGCCACGGTCGCCGCGGTGGCCACGTCCGACGTCGTCGCCACCCCGTCGGCACAGGCACGGATGAATGCCGCCATCACGCGTACTTCGAACATCGGCGGCTACCGCGTCCACGCCGTGGTGAACTACCCGGGAGGCACGGACATCATGGATGGCGTATTCGACGCGGCGCACGGCAACAGCCGGGTGGTGACGCAAGACGGCCACGAGGTCCGTCAGATCGGGTCGCAGACGTACGACAACGCCGTGTTCGGACCCGCGCCGAGCCGGAACGAGTCGAGACTGCTCCAGGAGATGCGGTCGCACGGCAAACGCTGGCTCGCCCTCCCGAAGGTCGAGATTCCCCGTTCGCGGACGCTCGCCCCACACCCCTTCCTCTACCTGACGATGCACGATCCGCAGCGGGCTCTCGAGGCGCTGAGGTCCGCCGCCGGCGTGCGCGATGAGGGCCGCGTCTCCGGCCCCGGATGGACCGGACACCGCTACTCCTTCAGCCTGGTCCGCCCAGGAAAGTCGGAGACCGGCACCGGAACCGTCGACGTCGATCAGCAGGACCGGATCCGCCGCCTGACCCTCGTCGACCACGTCGACGCCTCGGGCAAGAAGTCCGGAGGCCACAGCGGCGACTACCACGATGTGACCGACTTCTCGGACTTCGGCCTGCGGGTGAACGTCACGGCGCCTCCCGCGGACCAGGTCTACCGCGTGCCCGGGCCCCGCTAGCCCACGCCTGCTCAGCTCGTACCGCCTCGGTGATCGCTCGCACCGACCAGGAGTACCCGTGCTCAAAGAGTCACCGACCGCCCCGGATCTGGTCGAGCCGGCAGCCCCGCACTTCGTGAGAGATCTTCCTCGACTGCTGTCCTATGAGCTGAGCGACGGAGAGGTCGCGGAGGTGATCGAACATCTACGGGTGTGCGGGGCTTGCCGCGAAGAACTGGTGGAGGCCGTCGCCGCGGGCTATCCGCCTGAATCAACCCTGCCACGCTGGTTCGCCGCTCCACCGGCGTCGGCCCTCGGCGCGCGCCGGCCGGTCACCCGATCGGCTCGGCGCGCGTCGCGCCGGCAGGCCGTTCACGGGTACAAATGGTGGGTCGTGTTCGCCGTCGTCCTGCTCCTGGTCGTCGCCGAGGTTCTTCACGAGCTTCGCTTCGGTCCTCGGCCACACTGACGGCGTAGCCGGTCCAGCTCTTTCCGCTCACACGCTCAGCGTCACCGTGAAGAAGTACCGCCCCAATCCGATTCACAAATTAAGGGTGGAGATCAGACCGCCGTCGATCAGGATGTCCGTGCCCGTCACGAATGCGGACAGGTCGCTCGCGAGATAGAGAACCGCGTTGGCGATGTCCTCCGGTGCACCCACCGTGCGCAGCGGGGTGCGGTCGGCGATGTGATCACGTTGGTCGTCGTCGGAGAGATTATCCTGCGTCATCCCAGTCAGGATCATTCCGGGGCTCACCGAGTTGACCCGGATGCCGTCCGGGCCGAGCTCGCCCGCGAGCTGCCGCGAAAGGGACAGAATTGCCCCTTTCGTGGCCGTGTAGGCTGGAAATGCGAGGCCGATATGTCCCATCATCGAGGATATCTGAATCATGCTGCCAGGGCAATTCATGTGAGGAACGGCGGACTTGAGCACGTTAAAGTACCCCGTCAGGTTCACCGCCAGCACGCGATCCCAATCCTGACTGCTGGTCGTCGCGAGCGAGTCCGGTGCCATGATGCCGGCCGAGTTGACAACTATGTCGAGGTTCTCGTCGCTCAAGACGCTCTCGATCGCGGCATAGTCCGAAACATCGACTGTTGCGACGTCGATCTCCATGTCTGACGACCGAAAAGCGACGGCCTTCGTTTCCGAGAGGCCTTTTTTGTTGATATCGAGAGCAAGAACTGAAGCACCGGCCTTCGCGAGGATGACGGCAGTCGCCCGTCCGATGCCGGACCCTGCCCCGGTAACCACGGCGCGACGACCGCTGAGGCTGATGACGTCGACGAGGGATTCGTGGACCATCGCAACACTCCTGCTTCGCTACTTGCGACATGACTATCCGTGCCTTCGCGCGAACGGAAACGCCTTCCGTGGCGCTGGGCATGGATCGGCGGCATTGCTGTCGGCGATGAGGCACCCTCGCTCGTTCAACTTGTGGTCGAAGGTGCTCCGGCGCAGACCGCGACCGGTGCCAGGGCTTTCCGCGGTCGGCTCTCCGGTGCGACCATGATGGCAAGGCTAACACAAGATCTTGTTCAAACAAGGACTTGTGGAAACAAGATCCTGTTGTAGATACCTTGTCGCGCGGGGAGGCTCAGATCGAGCGGCGGAAGCCCGTGCGGCCCGTCGAAGTCATCGGGATTGTCATCGTCGGCCTTTCGACGGCCGCGGACGGCTACCGTTCGGGGCGGAGTAGGTCACGGCTTTCGATGAGCAGTTTGCGCAGGGCATTGTGGTTCTTCTTGCCGAGGATCCCGAGTAGCTGTTCGTCGGCTGAGCGTTCGCGCTCGAAGGCTTGTTCGGCCATGCTCCGGCCCTCGCCTGTGAGGTGCAGGCCGACACCGCGGCCCGCTTTCAGGCGGCGTTCGACCAGCCCCATCTTCTCGAGGCGGGCGACGGTCTGGCTGATGGCCTGCTGGGTTCTCGGCTTGCGGCGGGACATCTCGGCGACGGTGATGCCGGGTTCGGCGTAGATGGTCATGAGCATCCCGCTCGACGCCGTGCTGATCGGCAGATCAACGAGCGTGGCTTCGCCCAGAAGTTCGACATACGCCGAAACCTCCCACAACAGGTCGCTGAGCATCGCGCTGGCGGTCCCTGGGGTAGGCAGCGAAGTGGCTGCTGTCTCGTCCTCGCGGGTCATACGTGGACGGTACCGGCCTTGCCAGATCCGATCCGCCTCGACGCGGGCGCGTCGAGGCGGGAGGTCGGGGGGCCGTCCGGATGCCGGGTCGCCCGGCCTGGGGACGCGCGTCTCACCGTGAGCGGGGGAGGGCCTGTACGAGGGTTGCGACCAGCAGGTCCAGGACGATCGGCAGGATGAGCCCGGCGGCGAAGGCGTGCGGGAAGGTGCCGAGGGTGTCGTAGAAGACGACGCCGATGAGGGCGTGGAGATCCCGTGGCGATTACGTGAGAGGTCATGAAACCTGCGCGGCCAGGCCGATCACAGCTGCCGGCGGGTGTTGTGGAAGGCCGCGGCCTGCCAATGGCCGTCGGTCTTGGTCAGCACGAAGGTCTGCACGGATTCGTGGTCCGCGCCGGTGGCGTTCTGGTCGGCGAGCGTCACCACGCCCGAGGTGACCATGATCGCCACATCCGGGCGGACGAACCGTAGCGACTCGGGGCGAGCGGAATCCGCGTCGTCATCCACCAGAACCATCCGGGAGCCGGCCAGCGGGCCTTCGAAGAGTGGTCGATGACCGTCTTCGATGGCCTGTCGGCCCTGTCCGTACTCCCCGGTCCAGGCGACGAAGTCGGCGTCGTCGGTGAACAGCGACGCATAGCCCTTGGCGTCGTTGCGGTTCCAGGCGTCCTGCAGGCCTCGGCCGAGCTCGAGGATCGCCCGGCGTTCAGTCGTCTCATCGAACATGGAATGGACTGTAGGTCGGACATAATTATTATGTCAAACATAATAAGTTGGTCCGACCTACATAGTGGTACCGTGCCAGCATGCCCACGGGATTGCGGGAGCGCTGGAAGCAGGAGGCCCGGCAGGCCATCTCCGGCGTCGCGATGGAGATGTTCGAGGCCAAGGGCTTCGACGAGGTGACGATCGCCCAGGTCGCCGACGCGGCCGGGGTGTCGAAGATGACCGTCACGAACTATTTCCCGCGCAAGGAGGACCTGGTCTTCGACCGCGCTGAGGTGGTCATCCGCAGCCTGGCCGATGCCGTCGCCGCGCGCGCTCCCGGAGAGAGCCTGCTCGCGGCGATCCGCCGTGACTACGCCGAGCGCATCGCGGCGGGCGACGCCACGCTCGGGGTGCCCACCGCGGCGTTCGCCCGGATGGTCCAGAACAGCCACGTGCTCACCGGCCGGGCCCTGGAGATCGCCGATTTGCGCGAGCAGGCGCTCGGCGACGCCATCGCCGCCGAGACCGGCGTGGACGACGCGCGGCAGCGGATCGTGGCGGCCCAGCTGGCGTCGGTTCACCGGGTGCTGTTCGCCGAAGGCGCCAGGCGCAGCCTGGCCGGCCGCACGACGAGATCTTCCAGGTGCTCGCAGCGGAAGCCGACCAAGCCTTCGACCTGCTCGAGCCGTCCCTGGGCGGCTACGGGGTCAGAGCCTGAGCGGACCGCCCGTCAGAGCTCGTCGATCAGTTCGGTGGAGCGGATGACGGCGGCGAGGGCGTCGGGGTCGCCCGTTCGCCGATGGACGTCCAGGCAGGTGTCGGCGAGCTTGATGACATGCTCGTCCCCGTGCCGGACGGCACGGGCGAACACCTCCTCCGCCGAGTCCGGTGCGGTGGGCAGGCTGTGCCTGGGCGCGGGTGCGGCGGGGGTGTACGCGGCGGTCACGGCCGCGCTCGCGGCCCAGGCGGCGTACAGGCTCTCGGCCCACTGGGTGCGTGGCAGCGCGGGCAAGGTGCGGAGCACGGCCGTGGGCGCGGTCGCGGAGTGGACCAGCATGACGGCCGAGCCGTGCGCGTTGGGAAGGTAGTGCATGGTGGCGGCGGTGGTCAGACCGGCCAGCAGATCCCGGGCCTGCTGCGCGTCGGGGGCGGGTCGCAGTGCGGAGAGCGCAGCCGTCCAGCCGGTGAGGTCGGTGAGCTGGCCGAGCCGGTTGTTGATGCCCATCTTGGGCTCGGGGATGCGCGGGACGGCGGCGAGGGCCGCGGTCGGGTCGGCGGTGCCGGAGGGCGCGGTGAATCCCGGGACCTGCTGCCAGCGAGCCGCCCAGTAGCCGAGGGCCTGGCCGAGCTCGGCCAGGAGGGGCCCGTCCTCGTGGTCGAGCAGGGCATGGACCGCGTGGCCGGTACGGATCACTCCATGGGTGGCGCCGGCCGCGATGCCCGGGAGCAGCCGCGGCCACCAGGTCTCCAGCACCGTACGCCAGGGGCGTTCCGTTACCTCGCGCCCGAAGAACGCGAGCCAGTCGCCGAGACGACGTGGGTCTCCCAGCGCCGAACGCCAGTCGTCGGCGGTGATGGGCGAGGAGCCGCGTGGGAGATCGTCCAGTCGGCGTGAGTAGACGTCGAGCCAGCGGTGGACCTGCGGCGCATGCCCGTGCCGGACCATCGCCTCCACCGCCATGGGCCCATGATTGGTGAGCCAGCCTTCGAACTCCGGTCCGGTTCGATGAAGCCGTTCGTAGGCCTCTTCCAGCGTGCCGTTGCCGTCCATGTCCCCGATCGTCGACCACGGGTCCGTCGGTGCGCACCGGCCCAGGGACCGATACGCCCTCGTCCGTCGGACCTACGGCGCTAGGCGGCCGGGCGGCCCGGCTCGGGACCCGGCGGCCTGTACGGGCGTACGTAGGGTCGCGTCATGATCTCAATGTTGACCCGCCTTAGGGCCCGTATTCGGTTGTGATCATCCGGTGGTGTGGGTGAGGTCTGCGATCCAGATCATCGATGCGCGCAGGTGCAGGCCGGCGAGGTAGCTGTCGGGGGTTGTAGCGGGTGGCGATGCCCCGCGACCGGTCGGTCCTCGTGGGTACGGTGTCGCGGGTGATGGTCAAGGACTGCGAACGTGTTCAGACCTCCTGGTTCCGGGCGCGGGCCGAGGCGCTCGGCGGCGAGTCATGGGACGATGGTGCGCTGACCTGGACGGACGGTCCCGACGGTTTGAATCTGATGTTCCCGGGCGAGCTCGACACGTCGGCGGTCCGGCGCGGGGTTCAGGAGGCGCTGGCTCGCGGGCGGCCGTTGGTCGGCGCGTGGCTGAGCACGGGCGTCGATCCGTCGGTGCTGCGGGAGTGCGGATTCGATCGCGGCTGGCCGATCCGGTGGATGGCGGCATCGCTGGCGGCGGTCACCGGCGACGAAGGCGACATGGACGACCGCATCGAGCTCCAGACGGACACGCTCGACTACGACGGCGAGTACGCCGACTACCGTGACCAGCTGGCGTTGGCGCGGCGGGAACCGCGGGTGGCGTGGTACGCGGCCGCATATACGCATCCTGCTTCGTCTGACCGGCCCCGACGGTTCGCCGGACGTGCCTGGTCGTTCTACGACGGCGGCCCGAATGGCGTCGCCGGGGTGTTCGACATGGAGGTCTGGCCACGCTTCCGTCGTCGCGGACTGGGAACCCGCCTGCTGCGGACGGTGTGTTCCGCGGCGCGGCGAGCCGGAGCGGCGCAGGCGGTGTTGAACGCGACGGACGAGGGCCGCCTGCTGTACGGCACGTGCGGGTTCACGCCGATCGGCGAAGGCATCACCTGGTGGCTTCACCTGCGGTAACGCGGCCAGGACCGGCGCGGCCGGGGCATCTTCGGGACCGCCCGTCGCACGCCGTAGGAACGCTCCGAAGATGTCGCGGGGTGTGGTCCCGGATAGATGAGCGCACCGCGAACACCAGGGCCGGTCCCGAGGCGGGCAGACCAGCAAGGTCCGTCTGGCCGCCGACCGCAAATGCCGTCCCCCTGGCCCTCCTGCTGACCGCAGGACAGGCAGGCGACAGCCCGCAGTTCATCCCCGTACTCGGCAAGATCCGGGTACGCGGGCCCGCAGGACATCCTCGAACCCGGCCCGACGCGGTGGCCGGCGACAAGGCGTTATCCGGCTTCCGGTGGCGGTCACCGAGCATTCGATACGCCTCTCCAGGGGCCGTGGGGCGCTCGACGGTCTTCTACGGGCGTGCGTAGGGCCGGGTCATGATCTCCATGTTGTGGCCGTCCGGGTCGTCGAAGTACGCGCCGTGGCCACCGAAAAGGTCGTTGGCCCGGCCGGGTTCGGTGTGGTGGGGGTCGGCGTAGTACGTGACGCCGGCCGCTTCCAAGCGGGCGATCATCTCGGCGAATCGCTCCTCCGGCACGAGGAACGCGTAGTGCTGCGGCTGGACCGGCTCGTCGCGCTTCTCGCAGTAGTCGAGCGTCACGCCGTTGCCGAGGTCGACGGGCAGGAACGGCCCGAACGGCGCGCCGACCTCCAAGCCCAGGATCCCGGCGATGAACTCGGCCGACCGCCGCCGGTCGGTGGCGTAGACGATGGTGTGGTTCAGCTGGACGGTGGTGACGGAGTGGCCGTCCTGGTCATGCGTCATGTGATTCCCCTCCACGTGCTGATTTTCCGGTACCCCGCGGCGACAAACGTCGCGGCCTGGCGACCCTCAGTCGCCCGGAAGGGCCGGTGGCGTCAGTTCAGGGTGGTCCGGGGTGTGGCGCAGGGCGTCGAGGACGACGTTGACGGCCGCCCGCGGCGGTGAGCCGCGGCGGATCGCCGCGGTGATGGTCCGGGTGACCGGGGCGGCGAGGTCGCGGGTGGCGACCCGGTACCGGGGGTCGACGGCCAGGCCGGGCAGCAGGGCGATGGAGAGGCCCGCTTCGACGTGCTGCGTGGTCAGCAGGTAGTTGCTGAAGCGGCACACCACCCGCGGCTCGAACCCGGCCTCGCGGCACAGGCGGGTGGCCAGGTTCGCCATGTAGGACTGGGGCATGTCGAACGCCCACGGCTCGTCCGCGAAGGCGGCCAGGTCGGCCGGGCCGCGGCCCGTGGCGGGGTGGCCGGGCGGCATCACCAGCACGATCGGGTCGGTGGCCAGCGGCACGATGTCGAGGTCGGGTCCCAGCGGCTGCTCGACGAAGTCCGTGGTCGTGATGATCACGTCGACGTCGCCCACGCGCAGGGCGGGCATGCTCTCGTGCGGTTCCAGCTGCAGCAGTTCGACGTCGAGATGCGGGTACGCATCGGCGAGCCGGGTGACCGCCGGGACGGCCAGGCTGTGGATCGCGCTCTGGAACACGCCCAGCCGGACGAGCCCGGACGGTTCCTCGCCGAGGCCGCGCAGCTCCGCTCCGACCGCGGTCATGTGGTCGAGGATCTCCCGGGCACGCCGCGCCAGGATCAGCCCGGCGGGCGTGAGCCGGACCCGCCGCCCGGTGCGTTCCAGCAGCCGCGTGTGCGTCTCGGCCTCCAGCACGGACAACTGCTGGGACACGCTCGACGCGCTCAGGTTCGCGGCTTGGGCGACCGCGCGTACGGTGCCCAGGGTGTCCAGCTGAACCAGCAGCCGAAGCCGCCATGGATTGAACATCACGAGCCCATTGTTGTGCGGTTCTTCCGAACAGGACCGCCGGAATCGTGAGATGGACGTGTCGCTCGGCAGGCTCTTACGGTCGGGGACATGGCTGCTCCGACCTCCGCCCCGTCGTCCACCGAAGCCTTCTGGGCCGACGCCGACCGGCACCTCGTGCGTTACGCCGGTGCCGGCGCGTTCACCCGCGAGATCATCGACCGCGCCGCCGGCAGCTTCCTGTACACCGAGGACGGCCGGAAGATCCTCGACTTCACCTCCGGTCAGATGAGCGCGATCCTCGGCCACTCGCACCCGGAGATCGTCGCCACCGTACGGGAGCAGGTGGCCAGGCTCGACCACCTCTTCAGCGGCATGCTGAGCCGTCCGGTCGTCGACCTCGCCCGGCGGCTGGCCGAGACGCTGCCGCCTCCCCTGGAGAAGGCCCTGCTGCTGACCACCGGCGGCGAGTCGAACGAGGCCGCGATCCGGCTGGCCAAGCTCGTCACCGGCAAGCACGAGATCGTGTCCTTCGCCCGCTCGTGGCACGGCATGACGCAGGCCGCGGCCTCCGCCACGTACAGCGCGGGCCGCAAGGGCTACGGCCCGGCCACCCCGGGCAACTTCGCCATCCCCGTGCCCAGCGCGTACCGGCCCGACTTCACCACCGCCGACGGCGAACTCGACTGGCGGCGGCAACTGGACTTCGGCTTCGAGCTGATCGACGCGCAGTCCGTCGGCAGCCTCGCCGCCTGCATCGTCGAGCCGATCCTCAGCGCGGGCGGGGTCATCGAACCGCCCGAAGGTTACTTCGCCGCGCTACGGGAGAAATGCCATGAGCGCGGCATGCTGCTGATCCTCGACGAGGCCCAGACCGGACTGTGCCGCACCGGCGCCTGGTACGCGTTCCAGCGCGACGGCGTCGTCCCGGACATCCTCACCCTGTCGAAGACCCTCGGCGCGGGACTTCCGCTCGCCGCGGTGCTCACCAGCGCCGAGATCGAGCAGGAGGCCCACGAGCGCGGCTTCCTGTTCTTCACCACCCACGTCGCGGACCCGATGATGGCCGCGGTCGGCAACACCGTGCTCGACGTGCTGACCCGGGACCGGCTGGACGAGCGCGCCGCCGCGCTCGGCGGCCTCCTGCGCGTCGGCCTCGAGGACATCGCGCGGCGGCACCGGGTGGTCGGGGACGTCCGCGGCCGCGGCCTGCTGGCCGGGCTGGAGCTCGTCGCGGACCCCGAGACGCAGCGCGGCTCCGACGAGCTCGGCGCGCTGGTCACCCGGCGCTGCCTGGAGCTCGGCCTGCACATGAACATCGTGCAGCTGCCGGGCATGGGCGGCGTGTTCCGGATCGCGCCGCCGCTGACCGCCACCGAAGCGGAGATCTCCCTCGGCCTGGCCATCCTCGACGAGGCCATCGGCGACGCCACCACCCTCAGCTGACGACTCAGCCGGTCGCGGAGCGCAGCGCCGGCAGGACGTCGCCGGCGAGGCGCTCGGCCTGCGAGCGGGCGTCGTCTTCGGGGAGCATGAAGTTCATCGAGGTGAAGCCGAGCGCGGCCAGTTCGAGGAGGCGGTCGGTGACCGCTGAGACCGAGCCGGTGACCGTTCCCGGAACCGAGGCGGGCCCGTCGATCCAGACGGGCACGTTGTACACGCAGGTGATGTCCGATTGGTCGCGGCCGGCGTCGGCCGCCGCGGCGAGGACGCGGTCGCGCATGCGCACCGCCTCCTGGGGCGGCGCGAACCCGTACGACGGGATCCAGCCGTCGGCGAGCCGTCCGGTCGCGTCGAGGGCCCGCGGGCCGTACGCCGTTCTTGTCCGAGGTGTCGTCGGTTCCACTGCAACAGACGCTGCGGCATCAGCAAACGGCGTTCGCGAACTTCTTCGCCGGCCGCGCCAAATACCCGCGGTTCAAGACCCGCAACTCCCGGCAGACCGCGCACTACACTCGCTCGGCGTTCCGCATGAACAACGGCGAGCTGCACATGGCCAAGACCACCACGCCGCTGAGGTTCGTGTGGTCCTTCGACGACGTCGAGGTGTCCACGCTCAACCCCACCATGGTCGTCATCTCCCGAGATCCGGACGGCCGCTGGTATGTCACGTTCGCCATCGAGACCGACGCCCCCGAGCCCACGGAGACCGCCGGACACATCATCGGTATCGACCTCGGTGTGAAGGACTTCGCGGTCACCTCCGATGGACAGCGGATCGCCGACCCCCGGCATCTGGAGCGCAAGGCCCGCAACCTCGCCCGCTACCAGCGACGTATGGCCCGCTGCCAGTCCGGGAGCATGAACCGGCGTAAGGCCAAGGCGAAGGTCGCCCGCGCTCACCGTAAAGTCCGTAACGCCCGCGCCGACTTCTTGCACCGCACCAGCACCAACCTCGTCCGTCGGGCCGACATCATCGTCATCGAAGACCTCGCGATCAAGAACATGGTCAAGAACCGCGCTCTGGCGCGGGTCATCAGCGATGCGGGGTGGGGGGAGTTCCGCAGGCAGTTGGAGTACAAGGCCGAACGTGCCGGACGGCGCCTGGTCGTGATCGACCGCTGGTACCCCTCCTCCAAGACCTGCTCGGCTTGTGGGCATCTGCTCGCCAGGCTGAGTCTTTCCACCCGGCGCTGGACGTGTCCGGGCTGCCGTACCCGGCATGACCGGGACATCAACGCGGCCAAGAACATCCTTGCGGCTGGTCGAGCCGTAGCCGGGGAGAGCCCTGGTGATGCCTGTGGAGCTGGTGTAAGACGGCAAGGGTCCTCCCTTCCGCCGCCGGCGCTGAAACAGGAAACCCGCGCCGCGAGGCGCCCGGCGTAAGCCGGATCGGCCGCAAGGCCGACGGGACTCCCTCCTCCAGGAGGGTGAGGAAGTCAAAACATCAAGTCGGCCGACCGGGCTACGGTGACGACAGCGCGGTGGTCGCCGAGGCGCGCGGATGTGGTGGGGCGGGCCGTGGATGGGCACTCGGCTCGTCGGCGCCACGAAGCCGGCCGATTCCTGACGGACCCCGTTGGTACGGTGCGCGCCATGGTCGATCACGTATCTCCGCTGCTGAGCCGTATTCGCCAAGACCGTGCGCTCGATGGCCTCATGGACGGGTTCGAGTTCGATCTGAAGGGGGCGGATCACGTCGAGCTCGTGAGGCTCGCGTCGGGCGCGAAGCTGGAGCCGGTCGCGGGGTGCGGCGCGGGGGGCACCTATTTCCTGTGCGGGGACGGCCCCGGAGAGGACCGGCCGGTCCTGTACGCCGACTCCGAGGGGAGCGCCGCCCTCCTGGCCGACGACCTGCGCGGTGCGCTGACCCTCATCGTCGGCCTGCCCACCTGGCACGACTGCCACTTCGACCGCCCCGGAGGTCTTGAGGCGACCATCGCCGAGGCCGAGGAGTTCCACCGGGAGTGGCTGACGTACGAACCGGACTACGACGACGACAGCGCGACGGTCGCCGAGGCGCTCGGCCTCGACCTGCTGCCGCGTCCGGAGCTCATCAGGCGGCTGCACGCCGCCTGGTCGCGGACCGTGCCGGACTACGTCCTCCTCAACGAGTGGGACGGCACGTACGAGCTGTTGTTCTGACGGCGGGGCTCTGATCGGGCGGTGACCGCCAATGATCACGAAGTACGACGGTCCAGGTACTCGATCAGGCGGACCTCGCTGTGTCGAAGGCGGTCCCGCTCCTCGACCGGGAGGGAGGCCAGCGCATCGGTGAGCGTCTCACGGCGTGGTACATGGACCATGGTTCCGGTGTAGACGTGGCAGCCGGAGCACCAGGAGAGCCCGATGCAGCGTTCGTAGAACTCCGATTCGGGCGGGTAGTAGCGGTACCGGTACGAGCGCACGGCCATGTCGCAGGCAGCGCACACCCAACGGTCGCCATCACGGACGAAGCTCGACAGGTCCACCTTGCGCCAGCGCTGCGGACGGTGCCGGCCGTGCGCTCTTCAACTCGCCATAGGGGCCATTGTGCTACGGCGACCGGGTCAGGTGGACGATCCGCTCGCCGGTGCTCAGACGCCCCGTACGACCGCTGAGCCGGAAACCGTTCCGGTCGTAGAGGCGAAGGGCACGGTCGTTACCCTCTCCGGTCCATAGTTGCAGCGACGTGTGGCCCTGGCGGAGCGCCTCCTCGCGTACCGCGTCGAGCAGGAGCTCCCCGATCCGCTTCCCCCAGTGGTCGGGGCGGACGAACACCATGGAGATGTGACACAACCCGGGTACGACTCCGCCCGCGCCGTCCTCCGCCCGGCCCGGCTCGGCCGCCGCCATGCCCACGAGTTCCCCGGCGCGCTCGGCGACGACCACCAGGCCGGCCGGGTCGGCCAGCTTTGTCTGAACCCGCGCGACGCGGTCCGGGCCGGGCGTCTTGCCCCTGGCGGTGTTGGCGAGCCGCCAGACCTCCAGGGCCGCCGGGAGATCACCGGGCCGGGCGAGGCGGGTCGCGGTGGTCATTCGACGGCCACACCGGCGCCGGGCAACGAAGTGATCATCAACCGATCATCCCACCGGCGGCGGTCCCTGCCGCCGCAGGGGAACCGCCGCCGTACGGCTCAGCGGGACAGGACGTGGTCGCGGGCCTCGGCGTAGCGCTCCCGGATGGACGGGACCGCGTCGGCCTCGTACGTCTCCAGGCCCTCGCGCTCCCAGCGCGGCGGCTCGGCCGCTCCGGACAGCGCCCAGGCGGCCTGGGCGGCAGCGCCCTCGGCGACGTACTCGCCGGTGGGCGGGACCAGCACCGGCCGGCCGAAGACGGTCGGCGCGATGCGGCGTACGGCCTCCGAGCGGGCGGCGCCGCCGATGAGCAGCACCCGCTCGACCCGGGCACCCTGGGCGAGGAGTGCGTCGAGGCCGTCGGCGAGGCCGCACAGCATGCCCTCGATCGCCGCCCGTGCCAGGTGGGCCGGCGTGGACGTGGCCAGGCGCAGGCCGTGTACCGAGCCGGTGGCGTCCGGCCGGTTCGGCGTGCGCTCGCCCTCCAGGTACGGCACGAGCACCAGGCCGTCCGCGCCGGGCGGCGCCGACAGCGCCAGGCGGGAGACCTCGTGGTGGTCGACGCCGAGCAGGGCCGCGGCGGCGTCGAGCACGCGGGCGGCGTTCAGCGTGCAGACGAGCGGCAGGAACCGGCCCGTCGCGTCGGCGAACCCGGCGACGTCCCCGGCGGCGTCGGCGGACGCCCGCTCCGCCGCGGTGAACACCGTCCCGGACGTGCCCAGCGACACCACCACGTCGCCCGGCCGGATGCCGAGCCCGAGCGCCGCGCCCATGTTGTCGCCGGTCCCGGCCGACACGAGCGCGCCGGCGGGCGTCCGGCCCGCGGCCTCGGCCGGACCCAGGACGCGCGGCAGCGCCGGGACCCGCCCGAACGCCAGCTCCAGCAGGTCGGGCCGGTACTCCCCGGTCGCGGGGGACCAGTAGCCGGTGCCGGACGCGTCACCCCGGTCGGTGACGAACTCGCCGGTCAGCCGCCACGTGAGGTAGTCGTGCGGCAGGCACACCGACGCCGTACGGGCGGCGGCGTCCGGTTCGTTCCGGGCCAGCCAGCGCAGCTTGGTCACCGTGAACGACGCCACCGGCACGAGGCCGACGGCGTCGGCCCACTCGGCCGGGCCACCGAGCTCGTCGACCAGTTCGCGGGCCGCGTCGGCCGAACGGGTGTCGTTCCACAGCAGCGCGGGCCGTACGACCTCGTCGGCGTCCGACAGGCACACCATGCCGTGCTGCTGCGCCGCGACGCCGATCGCCGCGACGTCGCCCAGGCCGCCCGCGTCCTCGGAGGCCTGCCCGAGGGCGTCCCACCAGGCGGCGGGATCGGCCTCGGTGCCGTCCGGGTGCCGGGCCTGACCGGCGCGTACGACCCGGCCGGTGGCGGCGTCGGCCACCACCACCTTGCACGACTGGGTCGACGAGTCGACCCCGGCCACGAGCGTGCTCATCTCTCGGCTCCAGCCACGAGCCTGCCCATCTCGGCTCCAGCCACGAGCCTGCTCATCCTTCGACCCCCGCCACGAGCGTGCTCATCCTTCGGCTCCGGCCACGAGCCTTCGACTCCAGCCACCGGCGTGCTCATGCTCCGGCCTCCGTCACGAACGTGCTCATCAGCGCCTCCGGGTCACCGGGCGCCGAGGAGGTGCTCGACCGCCAGCTGGTCGAGACGCTCGTAGTGATACCCGCGCTCGGCCGCGGCCTCGACGTCGAAGTCGTCCTCGGCCAGGTGTTCGTACGTCTCGCCGGCCGCGAGGGTCGGCTCGGCGAGCTGGTCGACGCGGGACGCGGCGAGCGCCTCCTGCACCTCCGGGTCGGCGCGGAACGCGCGGGCCCGCTCCTTGAGGATGAGGTAGGTGCGCATGTTCGCGGCGGCGGACGCCCAGACGCCGGAGATGTCCTCCGTACGGGCCGGCTTGTAGTCGAAGTGACGCGGCCCCTCGTACCCGCCGTTCTCCAGCAGGTCGACGAGGAAGAACGCGCTCTTCAGGTCGCCGTGGCCGAACACGAGGTCCTGGTCGTACTTCGGTCCGTGCTGGCCGTTCAGGTCGATGTGGAACAGCTTGCCGTGCCACAGCGCCTGCGCGATGCCGTGCACGAAGTTCATCCCGGCCATCTGCTCGTGCCCGACCTCGGGGTTGAGGCCCACCATGTCCGAGTGCTCCAGCGAGCCGATGAACGCCAGCGCGTGGCCGATCGTGGGCAGCAGGATGTCGCCGCGCGGCTCGTTCGGCTTCGGCTCCAGGGCGAAGCGGATGCCGTAGCCCTTGTCGGTGACGTACGCGGCGAGCAGGTCGATGGCCTCCCGGAACCGGTCGAGCGCCACCCGTACGTCCTTGGCGCCGTCGGACTCGGCGCCCTCGCGCCCGCCCCAGAACACGTACGTCTTCGCGCCCAGCTCGGCGGCCAGGTCGAGGTTGCGCATCACCTTGCGGAGGGCGTAGCGGCGGATGTCGCGGTCGTTGGAGGTGAACGCGCCGTCCTTGAACACCGGGTGGGTGAACAGGTTCGTGGTCGCCATCGGCACCTTGAGACCGGTCTCGTCGAGCGCCGTACGGAACGCCGCGATCGCCTTGTCCCGGTCCGGCTCGACCGCGAGGAGGTCGTCGTCGTGGAACGTCACCCCATAGGCGCCGAGCTCTGCGAGCCGGTGCACCGCCTCCACCGGGTCGAGCGGCGGCCGGGTGGCGTCGCCGAACGGGTCGCGCGCCTGCCAGCCGACGGTCCACAGCCCGAAGGTGAACTTGTCCTCAGGGGTGGGTTCGAACATGTCGTCTCCTCAATTCGTTCAGGCTCTGGACTAATTAAAACCCGCAGGTGCCAAGTGTCAACAGGGGGGATGCTCAATGATTAGTCTGTGAACATGCGCAATGAGATCACGCCCGTCCGGCACGGCACGATGCGCGCCCGCAACCTGGCCGTCGTGCTGGGCGAGATCTCCCGCCGGCAACCGGTGAGCCGCGCCCGCCTCGCCGACGTGACCGGCTTCACCAAGACCACCGTATCCAGTCTCGTCGCCGCGCTGAAGGACGCCGGCCTGGTCCGGGAGGACGGTCCCGTACGCGACGGTGAGCGCGGCCGTCCCGCCACGGCCGTCTCGGTCAACGGCGACCGTGTCGCCGGCCTCGGCCTGGAGGTCAACGTCGACTACCTGGCCGCGTGCGTGCTCGACCTCGGGCGGCGCATCCGGCACCGGCACATCGTCGCCGCCGACAACCGGCGCCGCGACCCCGAGCGCGTCATCGGCGCGCTGACGGCCCTGGCCGAGACGGCGATCGCCGCGGCGGGGGAGCAGGACCTGACGGTCGCCGGCGCGGTGGTCGCGCTGCCGGGCACCCTCGACCGGGCCGGCGGCCGGGTACGGACCGCGCCGAACCTCGGCTGGCGCGACGTCGCCGCCGAGGAACTGCTCACCGCCGGTCTCCCACCGCTCGCGCTGCCCGCCGACCAGGACAACGAGGCGAACCTCGCCGCCCTCGGCGAGCTGTGGTTCGGCGACGGCCCCGACCTCGGCTCGTACGTCCACGTCTCCGGCGAGATCGGTGTCGGCGCGGGCATCGTCGTCGACGGCCGGGTGTTCCGCGGCGCCCACGGCTTCGCCGGCGAACTCGGCCACGTCGTCGTCGACCCGGACGGCCCGCTCTGCGCGTGCGGCGGCCGCGGCTGCCTGGAGCAGATCGCGGGCCAGGAGGCGATCCTGCGGGCCGCGGGCATCCCGGACGTCACGGCCACGTCCACCGCCGGCCCCGACGGTCCGCTCGCCGCCCTCATGGCCCTGCTGCGCGACGGCGACGAACGGGCGCTGTCCGCGGTACGGCGCGCGGGCGAGGCGCTCGGGCAGGCACTCGGCGCGGCCGTCAACCTCCTCGACCCGGACACCATCGTGCTCGGCGGCATCTTCTCCGCGCTCGCCCCCTGGGCGAACCCTGCGGTGGAG
Source organism: Actinoallomurus acanthiterrae (assembly GCF_054775715.1). Taxonomy (NCBI): domain Bacteria; kingdom Bacillati; phylum Actinomycetota; class Actinomycetes; order Streptosporangiales; family Thermomonosporaceae; genus Actinoallomurus; species Actinoallomurus acanthiterrae. The sequence continues at coordinate 4,269,863 of NZ_BAAHCO010000001.1, forward strand.
GCGGCGCTCGCGCGCGGCACCGGCATCGTCCGCGGCGCGCCTCCCCGGCTGACCGTCTCACGCCTGGGCGGCGACGCCGCCGCCCTGGGCGCAGCAGCCCTCGTCGTCGAACGCGTCATGAACGACCCCGCCCGTCTCCTCGCGACCGGATGAGGCCGACGGTGAAGATCAGTCTCGTTACGAGGTGACCTCGGGGAGGCCGCTGTCAGGTGGGTTTGCTGCCGTCGTTGGTCGCGATGAAGGACAGCTGCTGCCCCGGCTTGCCGGCCGGGCGGCGTACGCCGTTGACGCGGATCTCGACCGCACCGCCATCGCTGAGGGCGACCTGCAGGCGGGGCTGGTCGGCGATGAACGTCTCCCCATGCTCGAAGGTCCGGTTGACCAGGATGTCGGCGTTGCCGGGGGTGCTGACGAAGATGTCGCACTGTTTTCCGGTGACGGTGATCGTCAGCACCGGCGGCCGGGCCGACGACGATGAGCTCGCCGAAGATGACGACGACGCGCCCGCGGAGGCCGCATCGGTCGCACCGGACTTGGTGCGAAGCGCGCCGGCCAAGGCGTAGGCGCCCACGGTCAATAGGGCGAGCGCCACGACCACCGTCGTGACGGCGAGCGTGATGCGCGCGCCGCCGCGGGGGTCACTGCGGTGTCGTGCCATCGCCGGAAGAGTAGCGTGACCTGCACAATCGTGAATAGACCTGGCTCCCGCCGAGAATCGGAAAGCGCCGCCTGACGCGCGTTGACCCCTTGCCTGGCGTGCCCCGGTGCACAGGGGCACGCCAGGCAGACGGGTGCCCTCGCCGTTCGCGGATTGGAGTCCGCAGCCCGCCGAGGAAGTGAAGCCTGCCGGAACATCGGGGTCCCGGCGTTGCCGTACCTCGGAACCCGGGGGAGCCTCAGCATCGGCGACATTGCCCCACCGTTGGAGACGCCGTGTTCCGTTCCCGTATCGCCGCGCTGATCGGCCTCACGCTGGCCGTTCCCCTGGTCGCGTCCGCCCCCGCGAACGCCGCCGCCGGACTTCCCCGCCCGGACCATGTGGTCGTCGTCGTCATGGAGAACCACTCCTACTCCGAGATCGTCGGCAACTCGTCCGCTCCGTACATCACCTCCCTGGCAGGCCAGGGAGCGAACTTCAGCCAGTCCTTCGCGGTGACCCACCCGAGCGAGCCCAACTACCTGGAGCTGTTCTCCGGCTCGACGCAGGGCGTCACCGACGACAGCTGCCCCCACACCTTCTCGGCCGCCAACCTCGGCTCCGAGCTCATCGGCGCCGGCCTCACCTTCACCGGCTACTCCGAGAACATGCCGTCGGACGGCTACACCGGCTGCACGAGCGGCACGTACGCGCGCAAGCACAACCCCTGGGTCAACTTCACGAACGTGCTGGCCGCCGACAACCGCACCTACACCTCATTCCCCACCGACTACAGCACCCTGCCCACGGTCTCCTTCGTCGTGCCGAACCTGTGCGACGACATGCACGACTGCTCCGTCGGCACCGGTGACACCTGGCTGAAGAACAACATCGACGCGTACGCCCAGTGGGCCAAGACGCACAACAGCCTGCTGGTCCTCACCTGGGACGAGGACGACAGCAGCCAGAGCAACCAGATCCCGACCGTCATGGTCGGCGCCGGCGTCACCCCGGGCACCTACAGCGAGCACATCACGCACGACAACGTGCTGCGCACCATCGAGGACTTCTACGGCCTGCCGTACGCCGGCAACAGCGCCGGCGTCAGCCCGATCACCGACGTGTTCGGGGGCGGCGGAGGCCAGAACACCGTCACGGTCACCAACCCCGGCAGCCAGTCGACCAGGAAGGGCGCCGCGGTCTCGCTGCAGGTCCAGGCGGGCGACTCCGCCACCGGCCAGACCCTCACCTACCGGGCCTCCGGCCTCCCGAGCGGCCTGTCCATCAACTCGGCCACCGGTCTGATCACCGGCACGCCCACCACGACCGGCACGAGCACGGTCACCGTCACGGCCACCGACACCACCAACGCCTCCGGCTCGGCCACCTTCACCTGGCGGATCACCAAGCGCTGACCGTCCACCAAGCCGTCGAGTGGAGGTTCTGCCCGAACCTCCACTCAACCGGCCGGAATCAGACCGGTCATCAACGGGTCGGCGCCGGCCTGGCCGACGCGAGAAAAGGACAGCGGGATTGGTGCGGCCGGACGGACGGTGACGCACAGATTCGTCAGGGTTACGGAAACGACGGTCCGGTGGCATGTTTCCGTTTTGTGATCATTCTTGGGGCAACCGGGTGATGGATGGGGTCGTCCTCTCTCTCGCGTGAAGATCACGCGAATCCATCATTCGACCCATAGGTGATTGCTTTGCGACGTATCACCCTCGGCATCCTCAGCGCTTCGGCGGTGATGTGCACGCTCGCAGCCGTGCCGCCCGCGGCGTTGGCCGAAACGGCGGCCCCTGCCGCCTCCCAGGCGAGACTCGACCAGAAAACGCTGAATTTCGACCAGTTCACTGTCTCGTACGACCCGTGGGGAAAGGTAACGGTCGACGGAGTTCTGCGCGGCGATCCGTCCGCGGTCACCGTGCTCCCGCTGACGATCGAGTACTCGGCCGACGGAAAGACCGGCTGGGCTGTCAAGAAGACTGTCAACTCGAGCACGCAGACCAGCGAGTTCAACACCAGCCTCTACTACAACATGTCCGGCTACTGGCGGGCGCGGTTCGCCGGTGACGCGACCTACCAGGCGGCGACCAGCCCGGTGCGCAAGGCCTGGCGCTGGCGGACCGAGATCCACTCGTTCAAGGTCTCGCCGAAGAAGGTCCGCAAGAACAAGTACACGACGGCGAGCGGCCGCCTGATCCGCTGGACCACGCTCACCAAGCACGGCGGCTACGCCGGCCAGAGAGTCCGGATCATCTTCCGGTTCAAGGGCAAGAAGACCTGGTACCACCTCAAGTGGACCAAGACGAACAGCACGGGCTACTTCAAGCAGAAGGTCCACGCGTACGGCAGCGGCTACTACGCCGCGGAATTCGAGGGCGGCAAGGGCACGTTCGGCACCGACTCGGACAACACGCCCTACGTGAAGACGTACGGCATCGGTGGCGGGTCCGTCGCGGCGCAGACGGTTCCCGGTCCGATCGTGAACTGGACGCCGTCCCAGTCCACGGGGGCGGCGCCCGCCACGGCTCCGCTGCTCTCGGCCCGCCGGGACTGATCGGAGACACCCGGCCTCTCGAGGCCGACCGGGCGTCGTCCGTCCACTGCCGTGGACGGGCGGCGCCCGCGTCGTACCGGCCCGACGAGGATCACCGGATCCGCTACGTTGCTCATGAATCGTGAGGGAGACTCATTGCCTCGGCCGGCGAGTGAACGGGAAGGGGGCTCGATGACGATGGACGCGATGGTCCCGGACGGCCTCGACATCGCCACCCCGAACGTGGCCCGCATGTACGACTACTTCCTGGGCGGCAAAGACAACTTCGCGGCCGACCGCGAGGCCGCGAGCCGGATCCTGAAGGTCTTCCCCGACACCCCGGTGGCGGCGCGCGCCAACCGGGACTTCATGCGCCGGGCCGTGCGCCACCTCTCCGCCGCCGGGATCTCCCAGTTCCTCGACATCGGCTCGGGACTGCCGACGCAGGGCAACGTGCACGAGCTCGCCGCGGGCGCGCGCGTCACCTACGTCGACAACGACCCCATGGTGCTCTGCCACGCGCGGGCCCTCCTCGGGGGCGCGTCCGACGTCTCGATCATCCAGGCCGACCTCCGGGACCCCGCGTCGATCCTCGGCCACCGTGACCTGAACCTGGACCTCTCGCGGCCCGTGGCGCTGCTGCTGGTGGCCGTGCTGCACTTCGTCACGGACGACGAGGCGCCGTACGACCTCCTCGCGCGGTTCCGCGACGCGCTGCCCGCCGGCAGCCACGTGGTGATCTCGCACCTGACCACCGAGGGCGTGCCGGAGGAGCGCGTGCGGGCCGGTCGCGCGGCGTACCAGAACGCGACCGCTCCGATCGTGCCCCGCGCGCGCGAGGGCATCCGCCGGTTCTTCGACGGCTTCGAGCTGATCGACCCCGGACTCACCCGCATCGCGGAATGGCGCCCGGACGATCCGAACACGCCACGCTCACACGGTTTCGCCGGCGTCGCCCGCAAGCCCTGACCTGGCCCGCGCGGGTCACTCCGGGTCGTCGAGGCCGTACACCCGGATGGCGTTGCCGGCCAGTACGAGCGCGGCGGTCTCCTCGTCGGGGCAGAGCGCGGCGACGGCGCGGGCGTTGGCCGCGATGCCGGGCACGCCGGGCCAGTCGGTGCCGAAGATGAACCGCCGGCACAGCCGCGCGAAGTCGTACCGCGCGTAATACTCGGGCAGCCGGCGCGGCGGCAGTCCGGACAGCTCGATCCAGACGTTGTCGCGGGACAGCGCGAGGAACGCCGCCGCGTCGTACCACCAGCCGCGGCCACCGTGGGCGAGGACGACGTTCAGCGTCGGGAAGTCGCGCAGCACCGCGTCGAGCAGCACCGGGTCGGCGTAGGAATTGGTGGACCCGGGGAAGCTGCTGGTGCCGCAGTGCACCACGACGGGAACGCCACGGGAGCGGCACACCTCGTACGCCGGGTACAGCGCGCGGTCATCGGCGGCGAAACCGCCGTGCACGGGGTGCAGCTTGAGCGCCACCGCGCCCAGTCCGAGCTGGCGTTCGAGCTCCTCGGCGACGGGAAAGTGGTAGTGCGGGTTGATGTTCGCGATCGCGCGCAGGCGGCGTGGGGCGTGCGCCGTGAGCGCCAGCAGATCCTCGATCGGCTGGATCCCGGTGGTCTTCGGGCTGTACTCGCAGAGCATCAGCGCGATGTCGACGCCTTCGGCGTCGAGGAGTTCGACGAACCTCTCCGGGATCGGCGTGCCGCCGGAGTCGAAGATCCGGTCGAGGACGGCCGCGTCGCCGAACTCGGCGGCCCAGCCTCGCCAGGCGGCCTTGAGCGTCGGCAGCCGGGCCGGATGCGTGTGGGCGTCGACGAGCGGCCGACCATCGAGCACGACGTGTTCCTGCCTTTTTGTCAGCGGGCTCTACAAAGCGTCAATTATGCACCTGGTTTATGTAGAATTAAGTGTGACCGCCCCGCGACCCACGCTGACTCGACGGCACGCCTTGGGCGAGACGAGCGCGCGTTCTCTGCTGCTGACCGTACTGGGGGAGTTCGTCCAGCGGAACCCAGAGCCGGTATGGACCGCGACTCTCGTCGAGGTTCTCGACGAACTCGGCGTCGAGGAGAAGTCCGCGCGGCAGGCCCTGGCCCGTACGGCGGCCGACGGATGGCTCATCTCCGAGCGGGTCGGCCGGAGCGTCCGCTGGTCCCTCACCCCTCCCGGGCTGCAGCTCCTGGCCGAGGGCGCGGAGCGCATCTTCACGTTCGGCACCTCGACCACCCCCTGGGACGGGGTGTGGCTCATCGTCTACGTCTCCGTCCCCGAGTCCAAGCGTCGGCTCCGGCACAAGCTCCGCACGAAGCTGAGCTGGGCAGGCTTCGGCTCGCCCGGCCCGGGGATGTGGATCGCGCCGTCGTCGGTGCGCGAGGCGGAGGCCCGTTCGGTCATCGAGGGCCTCGGCCTGGAGTCCGGCGCCATGTCGTTCACCGCGCGGTTCGCCGGGGTCGGCAGCGAGCGGGCGATGGTCGAGCGGGCGTGGGACCTGGAGGGCGTGGCCGCCCAGTACGAGGCGTTCATCGAGACGTTCAGCGGCCTGCGTCCCGCCTCCCCGGAGTCGATCATGCTGGCGCAGACACGGCTCGTCCACGAGTGGCGGCGGTTCCCGTTCCTGGATCCCCGGCTCCCGTCGGCGCTGCTTCCCTCGGGCTGGATCGGCGACCAGGCCCGCGAGCTGTTCGACGCCCGGCACGGCGAATGGGACGCGGTCGCCCAGCAGCGCTGGCGCTCCCTTGCCGCCGGCTGAACCAGCCGAGGCGCCCCACCGCGCTCGAGCGCCGGTGTCCGTGTCGTCCCGGCGGAAGACAGGGCCCGCGCCCGGTACGGTGGCGGCCGACCGGCCCGCCACCTGACCGTCGGCGACCCGTGGGTCAGGATCGGGTCTCGTCGAGGAGGTCGCGTCCGGCGTCGGCCGGAGCGGCGGCCGGGGGAGCGAGGTCGTCGAGGCGCTCGCGGACGAGGTAGCGCTGGATCTTCCCGGTCGCCGTCGTCGGCAGTGAGTCGACGAAGTGCACCGCGCGCGGCCGTTTGAACGACGCGAGCCCGTCGCGGCAGAACGCGATGATCTCCTCGGCGGTGACGGCGTCGCCGGGCGCCCGGACGACGGCGGCGACGGGCTTGTCCAGGCCGTCGCCGTCCGGCAGCGCGACCACCGCCGCCTGGGCGACGCCGGGGTGCTCCAGCAGCCGCGCCTCGACCTCGCTCGGGGACACCCAGATCCCGCCGGCCTTGATCATGTCGTTGGACCGGCCGAGGAACCGGTACGACCCGTCCTCGTCGCGGACGTAGGTGTCACCGGTGCGCAGCCACTCGCCCTGGAACACCTGCCGGGTCACCGCCGTACGGCACCAGTAGCCGGTGGCGATCGAGTCACCGCGTACGAGCAGGTGACCGGGCGTACCGGGCGGGACGTCGGCGCCCGCGTCGTCGACGACGCGCACGTCGTACCCGGGCACCGGCAGGCCGCTGCTGCCCGGCCGGACCTGGCCCGCGCGGTTGGAGATGAAGATGTGCAGCGCCTCGGTCGCACCGATGCCGTCCAGGATCTCCACGCCGAACCGCTCGGCGAACCTCCGGAAGATCGGCGCCGGCAGCGGCTCACCCGCCGACACCGCCGCGCGGACCGGCGCGAAAGTCTCGGCCGGCAGACCAGCCGCGAGCAGCGCGGCGTAGAAGGTCGGCACGCCGAAGAACAGCGTCGGGCGCTCCCGCTCGACCAGCTCGGCGATCAGCGCCGGAGTCGGGCGGCCCGGCTCCAGCACGGCCGACGCGCCGGCGGCGAGCGGGAAGAAGCAGGCGTTGCCGATGCCGTACGCGAAGAAGAGCTTCGGCACCGACAGGCACCGATCCTCCGGCCGGACGCCGAGCACCTGCGCGCCGTACGTCTCGGCGACGGACCGGATCGAGGCGTGCCGGTGCACGGCGGCCTTCGGCAGGCCGGTCGTCCCGGAGGTGTAGAGCCACAGCGCGCTGGAGTCCGGGTGCGTGTCGTACGGGTCGCCGCCTCCCTCGTCGCCGGCGACCTCGTCGAGCCGGTGGCCTGCCGCCCAGGCGGGCGGGCGCGGCGCGTCGGGGCCGCTGAGGATGAACGCGGCGAGCTCCGGCGCGGACTGCGCGGCCTCCTCGGCGGCCGCGGCGAACTCCGGGCTCGCGGCCAGGACCCGCGCCCGCGAGTCGCGCAGCAGCTCGGCCAGGTCCTTGGCGGTCAGCATCGTGGAGACCGGAACGGGCACCGCGCCGACGCGCATGGTCGCGAGGATCAGCGTGAGCAGGTCCGGGCCGTCGGCCATCGACAGCATGACCCGCTCCTCGGGCCGTACGCCGAGCTCGCGCAGGCCGGAGGCGGTACGGAGGATCCGGCCCAGCACCTGCGCGTAGGTCAGCGTGCCGCCCGGTCCGGTGATCGCGATGCGGTCGCCGTTCCCGGCCTCGACGTGCCGGTCGACGAGATACGTACTGGCGTTGAACACCCGGACTCACGCCCTCGATCAGAGGTGGACGTACTCGTACTCGAACGGCTTGCCGTTGATGCCGTTCCGCGGCGGCTCCAGCCAGCTGGCGATCTTACCGGGCTCGTATACGGGCCGCATGAGGGAAGCGACGAACGCCTTGTCCGTCTCGGTCGGGAGCCAGGCGTCCTTGCGCGCCGCCCACTCCTCGTCCGACAGCGGCTCGCCGCCGGGTGCGACGTTGACCTTCGCGAACGCGCCGACGTACCGGTTGAACCCGCGGTGTGGCAGGTGCAGCCGGTGGGGAAGGCCGGAATCGGCCAGGATGCGGTTCCAGCGCTTCACGCCGCTCTCGCAGTCGGCGATGTACTCGTTGCGCAGGTCGGTGTTGAGCGCGGTCAGCGCCTCCACCTCCACCGAGGACAGCTCGCCGTCCACGACCGCGTCGACGTGCGCGCCGCGGTCGGTGAGCCGGTGGTCGTCCTTGCGGCGCTCCTCCTGCCAGCGGCCCTTGATCCCGGCGGAGAAGTAGTTCGCGACGTTCGTCGACGTCTCGCCGCCGAACAGGTCCAGCGACACCGAGTAGTGGAAGTTCAGGTACTTCTGGATGACGGTGAAGGGGATCGCGCCGTGCGGTCCGGCGTCGTCGGTGTCGTGCTCGACCATGAGCCGCGCGGTGCGGCCCACGACGCGGTCGATGCCGGTGGTGCCCACGAACATGTGGTGGGCCTCTTCCTTCAGCATGAACTCGCACGTGCGCGACAGCGGGTCGAAGCCGCTCTCCTTCAGGGTGCCGAGCTGGTACTTGCCGTCCCGGTCGGTGAAGTAGGTGAACATGAAGAAGGACAGCCAGTCGGGGGTCTCCTCGTTGAACGCGCCGAGGATGCGCGGGGAGTCCTCGCTGCCGGAGTTGCGGCGCAGCAGTTCCTCGGCTTCGGCCCGGCCCTCGCGGCCGAAGTGGGCGTGCAGGAGGTAGACCATGGCCCACAGGTGGCGGCCTTCCTCCACGTTGACCTGGAAGAGGTTGCGCAGGTCGTACAGGCTGGGCGCGGTGTAGCCGAGCCGCCGCTGCTGTTCGACGCTGGCCGGTTCGGTGTCGCCCTGGATGACGATGAGCCGCTGCAGTTCGGCGCGGTACTCCCCGGGGACCTTCTGCCAGGCCGGCTCGCCCTTGTGTTCGCCGAACGCGATGCGCCGGTCGTGGCGCGGCTCGGCGAGGAAGACGCCCCATCGGTAGTCGGCCACGGGCACGTGCCCGAAGTGCGCCCAGCCCTCGCGGCCGACGTTCACGGCGGTGCGCAGGTAGACGTCCTCGGTGGGCAGCTCGGGGCCCATCTCCGCCCACCACTGCCGGAACTTCGGCTGCCATGACTCCAGCGCGCGCTGCAGCCGCCGGTCGTCGGCCAGCCCGACGTTGTTCGGGATCTTCTCCTGGTAGTCGGCGTGCATCTGCCTAGACTCGCTTCCGATCGAAGCTCGCTCGTTTTCCGGTGCCGTACCTGCTGAGGGCCCCGTCGGGGCCGGAGGCGCCCGGCCGGTTGAAGATCCAATTCTGCCAGGCCGAGAGCCGGCCGAAGATCTTGGTCTCGAGGGTCTCCGGCCCGCCGAACCGGAGGTTGGCCTCCAGGCCGGTCAGCGCGTCGGGGCTGAGCGACGCCCGCTCCTCCAGGGCGATGCGGACCTCGTCCTCCCAGTCGATGTCGTCCAGTGCGAGCGTGACCAGGCCGAGGTCCTCCGCCTCGCCGGCCTCGACGCGCCGCCCGCGCGCGTCGCGGATGCGCTCCAGCGCGGCCTCGTCCCCGTGGAACCGGGCGGCGAGGCGGCTCAGCCCGTTCGCCATGGGGTAGGCGCCGAGGTTCGCGTCGGTCACCACGATCTCCGCGGGTTCGAGGAGGTACTGCCGGTCGCAGGCGAGGGCCAGTTCGAGCAGGGGGCCGGCGAAGCAGCCGCCCGGCTCGATGAGCGCGACGAGGCTGCGGCTCGTGACGTCCAGCCGCTTCAGCGTCCGCTTGTAATAATGCCGGATCTCGCCCGCGAGCCAGTCCTTGTCGCTCGTCATCGACTCCTCGTAGGCGAGGACCGCGTCCGTGTCGCCCACGGTCCGGATCGCCCAGGTGCCGCGCTCGGGCTCGTTGACGCGCAGCCACAGGATGAGGTCGTCGAGCTCGCGGGTCATGGCGAGGGGCCAGAAGTCCGCGTCCACGATCGGCGGGACGTCGCCCTCCGGACCGTGCACCGTGATGGTGACCAGGTCGTCCCCGAGTTCGGCGGTGACGTGCCGGTACGCGACGCGGTCGGCGGTGATCTCCGGTTCGAGCATGGGCAGGGGGACGCCGTGCTCGCCGGTGCGCGCGGACCGCGCCGCCGCCTCCCGCGCGCGCTCGCGGACGGTCTCCTCGAACCTGCTGCGCGGGATCGCCTCGTCGACCAGGCCCCACTCGACGGCGGTCCGGCCCTTGAACCCCTCCGCCTTGGCGGCGAACACGTCGGCCCGGTCGCGGCGCACCTTCCGCTTGTCCGTGACCCGGGTCAGCCCGCCCGTGCCCGGCAGCACTCCGAGCAGCGGCACCTCGGGCAGCGACACGGCGGCGGACCGGTCGTCGATCAGGAGGATGTGGTCGCACGCGAGCGCGATCTCGTACCCGCCGCCGGACGCTGTGCCGTTCACGGCCGCGAGGTAGGTCTGCCCGGAGTTCTCGGTGGCGTCCTCGATGCCGCAGCGCGTCTCGTTGGTGAACTTGCAGAAGTTCACCTTCCACGAGTGGTCGGACGCGGCGAGCATGCGGATGTTGGCGCCGGCGCAGAAGACCCGGTCGTCGGCGCTGGTGATCACGACCGCGCGCACCTCTGGGTGCTCGAACCGCAGCCGCTGGACGGCGTCGTACAGTTCGATGTCGACCCCGAGGTCGTAGGAGTTCAGCTTGAGGTCGTAGCCGGGGCGCAGCCCGCCTCGCTCGTCGACCCGCATGACCAAGCGGGCGACCTCGCCGTCGAGCTCGATCCGCCAGTGCCGGTACAGGTCGGGCCGGGTCTGGAACGAGACCGGTCGCTCGGAGTCGGACATGGGCTTCCCTCCCAGCCCATCATTCTAAGTTTCCTTGGCGCAGCGTCCAGGTTTTGTAGAAAAACATGCCGCGCGATCCCCGAGGTTGGGCCCTGAAAATGTCAGTGTTCGAACGTATGATCGAACCATGGCCGAGAACGCGACGCTCGCAAGCCGTACCCGTCCCCAGCTTCCCGCCCCCGAGGTGGCGGCCCTCGCCCTCTCGCTCGCCCACCTGGGCGCCGGTCCGCAGTCCGCCACGGCGCGCCGGGCCCTGCGGCGCCTCTTCGACGACCTCGATCCCGCCGAGGTCGTCGGCACCACCCTCGACACCCTGGCCCGTCCGCTCGACCCCGCGACGGCGCACCGGGCCCGGACCACGGCGGCCGCGATCACCGCGCGGCTCGTCGTCCGCCTGCACTACGTCGACGCCAAGGGCAACGTCACGGTCCGCGAGGTCGAGCCGGTCACCTGCCTCGTGCACCGCGACCACTGGTACCTCGTCGGCTGGTGCCGGCTGCGCCGCCACATCCGCGCGTTCCGCTTCGACCGGATGCTGGCGGTCGAGAGCACCGACATCCCGGCGCGCCCGCACCGCGCGGACCGCTTCCTGCCCTTCCAGCCGCGTTCGTCCCGGACCCGTCCGGACGGGTCCGGGCCGGAGGGCGCCGGGCCCGGCCGGAGCCGGGTCACTCCGCTCCGGACGCGCTGACGCGTGGACCGGCGTGGTCGGCGTCTTCGAGAGGCGCCGACCGCGCTAGGTGTACTGCCCAGGGACGTTGGTCAGCCTGGTGATGGGTGGTTTGCCGTCGGCTGCGGTGTGGGGTCGGTGGTGATTGTAGAAGTGGAGCCAGGCGGGGAGGGCTTTGCGGCGGGCGTGTTCGCTGCTGTAGAAGCGGCCGAGTGCCCAGCCGTCGGCCAGGGTGCGGTGGAAGCGCTCGACCTTGCCGTTGGTCTGCGGCCGGTAGGGCCGGGTCTTCTTCGGCGTGATGCCGAGTTCGATACAGGCGTTGTGCCAGGCGTAGGACTTGTAGGCCGAGCCGTTGTCGGACAGCACCCGCTCGATGTTCACGCCGCGGGCGCTGAACCAGGCCACGGCGTTGCGCAGCACCGCGATGGCGGTGGTGGCCTTCTCATCGTCATGGATCTCGGCGTAGGCCAGGCGTGAGTGATCATCGACGACGGTGTGGACGAAGGCGGTGCCCAGGCGGGGTTCATAGCGGGCGTTACGGGCGCCGGTGCGGTTCGCGGTGGCCTCGCGGTTACGTTCGCCTTGGACCCGGCCGACGTAACGCCACCCGCCCCCATCAGGGATGTTGCCGAACTTCTTCACATCGACGTGCAGCATCGCACCGGGCCGGTCGTGTTCGTAACGCCTGATCGGCTCACCCGTGGCGCGGTCGATATGGGACAGCCGGTTCAGCCGGCAGCGTCGCAGCACGGCATGCACCGTCGAGGACGGCACGCCCAGCCGCCCGCCGATCTGCACGGGACCCAGCCGCTGTTTCCAGCGCAGGTGCACGATCATGCGTACCAGCGGCTGGGGCGTGCGGGAGGGGCTGTGGTGCGGCCGAGATGACCGATCGGCCATCCCAGCGACGCCCTGGTCGCGGTACCGCTGGGCCCATCGTTTGGCGGTTGGCCACGACACGTCGTAACGCTCGGCCGCCCGGGCGATGGGCCAGCCACCATCGACGATCAGACGCGCCAGGCGAAGACGCGCACGAGGCGTCAAAGCGGCGTTAGCGTGGGACACGAAGGCCTCCTGTTGGCGGAGCGGTTCCTAGACAGCTCCACTCCACAACCGGAGGCCTTCACCATCACGCACATTCACACCGTGTCGTCACACAACCTCAACCAACCTGCCTGGGCAGTACAGCTAGGGCGTGTCCGGTGGGTCTTGTTCGTAGCGAGCGGTGTCCAGAGTGTGCCTCGCAAGGCGGAGGAGGGAGGCAGCCTGGTGTTGGCTGCCGACCGACGACAACGCGGCGAGGCGCGCTCTGGACGCCGCGCAGCCGGACGTAGACCCACCGGACACGCCCCAGCCAGCGCGCGGATGCTCGTGTTTCGCCGACGGTCAGGCGTGGATGCGGCGCGTCAGCTTCTTGCCGTCCGTGGCGGCGACGCCGAGACAGGTGACCCCGTGGTCGCCCTGCCTCCACAGCTCCGCGGAGGGGTAGTAGTACGACATCGCGAGCTTGTCGGCCGCCGGATCCCGGTCGAGCCGCGGCTGGACGCGCTTCTCGCATCCGCTCTTCGCCAGTGAGTGCAGTTTCTGGTCGCTCGGCAGGATCAGTCCGCGCAGCGTGAAGACGGCCAGCACCTCGCTGTCGTGCGGCTTGTTGCACGGGACCACCGTGACCTTCGAGGCCGAGGACACGTTGCCGTCGTTGATGCACTGGCCGACGCGCATCTTCTGCACCTTCACGTCATGCGTCGTGGTCGCGGCCGGCGTGGGCTTCGTGCCCAGGCCCGTGGTCGTCTTCGGGGAGCCGGAGCCCTGGTTGAGCGCGAGGCCGATCACCGAGAGCAGCGCCCAGAAGCAGAACAGCGCGATGCCGGCGATCGCCAGCCCGCGACCGCGCTCGCCGCGCTCCTTGATCTGGCGAAGCGCGATCACACCGAGGATCGCTCCCACGAGGGAGATGCACCCGATGAGACCGGTGATGAGGCTGGCGATGGCCAGACCGTTGGTCTTGTTGCTGCCAGGCGGCCGATGGGACGCCGGGCCGGGGCCCGGTGGGCCGTATGGGGAGTCCGGGCCGGATCCCTGCGGAGGGTACGGGCTGTACGCCGGTCCTCCGAAACCGGAATCCGGTGCGGGGTTGGAATTGGGGGGATAGGACATGAGGCGAGAGCTTTCCAGATCCACACCCTCACGGTGATCTTTTTTCCATACGTAACCGTACATTTTTTCAGCTTCACTCGAGAACACCGGCGGCGGGTGAGTGGATCGGTCGTGTGCTCGCCCAGGTGTGGCGCGGGCGGCTCGCCCGGCGTCGCGGGCGACCGTCAGATCGGGCAGGTCACGTGGAAGCCGGAGCGAAGGCCTTGAGGAAGGTGGCCACGGCGGTACGCGCCACCGTGCGCAACTCGCTGTCGGGGACCGGCCGGGTGCCGAGGCGGGAGCGCTTGTCCGCCGGGCCGCCGAGCAGGGCCGAGAACTGCTCGGCTGCGATGAGGGGATCCGTGATGTCGAGCCGGCCGGCCAGCGCGAGACGTGCCAGCCGGTCGGCCAAGGCGTCGGTGACCCGATCCGACACGCCTTGGACGGTGTCGAGCAGATCCGGGAACCGGGGCATCTCCGCGGACAGGAGCCGCCGCAGCGCCCGGGAGCGGTCGTCGCAGTAGCACTCGAGCAGGTGGAATGCGACGTCCTCCAGCAGCGCCCGAAGGTCTCCGCCCTGATCGGCGAGCCGCTCGACCGCCGCGAGGTTCTGCTCCAACGCGCTGGCGGCCAGGGCGGCGAACGTCTCGCGGAGCAGCGTCTCCTTGTCGCCGAAGTGGTTGTACACGGTGGCCTTGGCGACCCCCGCCTCGGCGGCGATCGCGTCCACCCCGGCCTGGGAGTAACCCTCGCGGGCGAAGACCTGGAACGCGGCGTCCAGGATCGCCCGCCGCTTGTCGATGCGCCCCCGCCCGCGCGTGAGGTCCTTCTCCGTCAGGGGCGCCATCTCCGTCATGCCGTGCATCCTACCGAACGGTCGCCTAAACCAGACTGATGAGTCTTCTTTTCTGGGCTCGATTGATTAAGACTGCCGGGTCTTCTAAGTTGGTCTCGTCAGTCTAGTTTCGCGCTGTTTGGAGCGACTCATGACGGAAACGCCGGCTCACGGCCTGGATCCAAGGCTGCGACGGCTGATCGCGGTGATTCTGCTCGGCGGGATGATGGGCATCCTGGACGGCACGATGGTCGCCGTCGGCATCGACCGCCTCACCGTGGCGTTCGACGCCTCGTTGAGCGCGATCGGGTGGGTCTCCACCGGATACCTGCTCGCCCTGACCCTCACGATTCCCGTCACCACCTGGGCCGTCGACCGGTTCGGCGGGCGGCGGCTGTGGCTGGTCGGCCTCCTGGTCTTCCTGGGCGGATCACTGGCGTCCGGGCTGGCCTGGAACGTCGCCAGCTTGATCGTCTTCCGCGTCGTCCAGGGCGTCGGGGCGGGCGTCATCGATCCGCTCGTCCTGATGCTGCTCGCCCGCGCCGCCGGGCCGCACAGGGCGGCGCGGGTGATGGCGCTGATGGCCGGAGTCCTGTCACTCGGCCCCGTGCTCGGTCCGGTCGTCGGCGGGATCGTGCTGCAGGGACTGGGGTGGCGGTGGATGTTCCTCATCAACCTGCCGATCGGACTGGCCGCGTTCCTCGGCGCCCTTCGGTCGGTGCCGCGTGACCCGCCGCGGGAGTCGGCGGCGTCCCGGCTCGACGTCATCGGCGTGGCTCTGATCGCGCCCGGGTTCGCGAGCCTGATGCTCGCCCTGTCACAGGCGGGCGAACGGGCGGCGTTCGCGGTCTGGCCGGTTCTCACCCCGCTGGTGGTCGGCGCCGTCCTCTTGATCGGCTACGCGATCCACGCGCTGTCCGCCCGGCGCACGCCTCCTCTGATCGACCTGAGGTTGTTCACCCGTGGTGGCTTCGCGGCCAGCGTGACCGTCATGGGCCTCACCGGCCTCACGATGTTCTCCGCCCTGTTTGCGCTGCCGTTGTACTACCAGCAGGCACACGGGCACGGCGCGTTGACGGCCGGGCTGCTGGTGGCACCGTTGGGGGTGAGCGCCGCCGTCGCCGCACCAGCGGCGGGCCGGCTCGCCGACCGGTTCGGTGCGCGTGTCGTCGTACGGGCGGGTTCGGTCCTGGCCGTGATCGGTGCTCTCGCCTTCGCGGCGATCGGGGCGCGAACGCAGGATCTGTGGCCGACGCTCGCCGCTCTCGCGGTCGGCGCCGGACTCGGCCTCGTCGGGGCGGCCACGATGGGATCGCTGTACCGCACTCTGCCCCCGGCGCTGGTGCCCCAGGGCAGCTCGGTGCTCTACATGCTGAACCAGCTCGGCGCCTCGATCGGTATCGCGGTCGTCGCGCTCATCGTCCAGACGGCCGGGAAGGCCGACGTGATCCGTGGCCTCCACGGCGTGTACTGGTTCATGACCGCCGCGATCCTGATCATCCTCGCCGGCACCGTCCTGCTTCCCGGACGACTCGGAACACCGCCCACCGTCCCCGAAACGGAGGCGGCCGAGGTCACCCTTCCAAGCGCTTGATATGGAACCACACCCGACCCGGACCCACCTGCGAGGAGATTCATCGTGCGGACCATCGTCATCTCGGGCGGCACGGTCGGAATGCGCCGGACGGGCCAGGTACGTGCTGATCAACCCGGGCATGGTGGCGACGAGCTTCTCCGGCGAGTACGACGCGGCGACGGCGGCTCACGTCGCGATGATGAAGTCCACCCCATCGACGAGCCGCCCGCCGAACCGCTGAGCGCGTTCGTCGAGGACCGACGGATCGGCCTTCGGCCCCCGTTCTTCGACGAGGGTGCGGCGAGGCGGCTCCACGACCTCACACCGAGACTGCTGCCCGGCGGACCGGACACGTTCGCGCGTCTCACCGGGACGTCGGCGGAGAGGCTCGATGACGGCGACGTCACTCCAGCACGCCGGCCGCCCGGAGCGCCTCATGCTCGGTCTCGTCCAGGCCGAGCAGGCCGGTGAGCAGCTCGGCGGTGTGCTCGCCCAGGCGCGGTGCCGGCGTGTGCACGCTTCCCGGCGTGCGGGTGAGCCGCGCGGGCAGCCCCTCATGCAGGAAGGTGCCAGCCGCCGGGTGGGCGAGCGGCACGTAGAACTCCCACGCGCGCAACGCGGCGTCGTGCTCGACGAGCGTACGGCCGTCGCGCACCGGGTAGGCGGGGACGCCGTTGCCCTGCAGGATCTCCGCGACCGCCTCGGCGGGCCGGGACCGCGTCCAGGCGGCGACGTGCTCCTCCAGCGCGGACTCGTCCGCCTTGCGCCCGGTCAGGGTCGCCCAGCCCGGTTCGTCGGGCAGGCCGGCGACGGCCGCCAGGCGGGCGAACTCCTCGTCGGTCCGGACCGCCACGGCCACCCAGGTGCCGTCGCCGAGGCAGGGGAACACCCCGTGCGGGGCCATCCGCGGATGCCGGTCACCGAGCGGCTCGACGGTCTCACCGCGGTCCGCGCGCAGGATCGCGTCGCCCAGGTGCGCGGCGGCGGTCTCCAGCTGGGCCATGTCGACGTGCTGCCCCGCTCCGGTACGGTCCCGTACGGCCAGGGCCGCCAGCGCGGCCAGCGCGGCATGGTGGCCCGCGATGATGTCGGCCAGGCCGTACACCACGCCGACCGGCCGCTCGCCCGGCTCCCCGGTGAGCGCCGTCCAACCCGACAGGGCCGAGACCGCGTCGGCGTAGGAGACGTAGTCGCGCCACGGGCCGGTATGACCCATACCCGACATGCTCACGACGACGATGTCCTCGCGGACCTCCCGCAGCCGGTCGTAGCCGAGCCCGAGCCGGTCGAGCACGCCCGCCGCGAAGTTCTCCACCACGACGTCGCAGTGCGCGGCGAGCCGGAGCACGAGGTCGCGGCCCTCCTGCGTGCGCAGATTGACGGTGACGCTCTTCTTGTTCCGGTTGACGTTGTTGAAGTAGCCGCTCGTGTCGGGGTCGGTCTCGTCGGACCGGGAGAGGTGGAACCCGGGGGAGAAGCGGGTCGGGTCGGGCCGGTGCCGCGACTCGATCTTGACGACCTCCGCGCCGTGGTCGGCGAGGGTCTTGGTGGCGTACGGCCCGGCGAGCACCCAGGTGAGGTCGAGAACCCGGATCCCCTCCAGCGCCCCGCGCCGCGGCTCGACGGGCGCGGCGTCCCGCGCCAGCCGTTCGACGGTCACCGGTGCGGCGGATTCGGTCGGCGCGGTGGCCCGCGGTGCGGCGGTCGCCGGGGTGGCGGGATCGGCGGGTGCGGTGGTCCGCGCCCGCAGTTCGACGGTCGCCGGGGCGGCGGGATCGGCCGGTGCGGCGGTCGCCGGGGTGGCGGGATCGGTGGTCTGCGTCCGCAGTTCGACGGTCGCCGGGGCGGCGGATTCGGCCGGTGCGGTGGCCTGCGCCGGTGCGGCGGTCGCCGGGGTGGCGGGATCGGCGGGTGCGGCGGTCCGCATCCGCTGTTCAGCGGTCGCCGGGGCGGCGGGTTCGAGGGGCGCGGCGGTCCGTTCGGTGGTCGCCGGGACGGCGTGTTCGCCTGGTTCGGGGACGCGCAGCCTGGCCGGCGGGGTCGCGCCGCGGACGCGGGCCGCGAAGCCCGCGTCACGTGCCGCACCCCAGGGCGTCGTGACGTCGATGAAGAAGCCGCGCTCGACCAGTTGGGCGTTGTCCGTCAGCTCCTCCGGGCGCAGCACCGCCGCCCAGGGGAGCCGTCGCGCCTGACCCTCGTGGAAGAGCTGGTCGCGCTTCAGCTCGCCGACGATGCCGGCGAGCCGGTCGAAGATCTCCTCGCGGTGCCGGACGCGGTACACCGGGTCCTGCCACCGTTCGTCGGTCAGGTCGCCCGCCGTGCCGTTCTCGGTGAGCCAGGCGAGCGTGGCGTCCCACATCCGCGGGCTGCCGCCCAGGCCGCCGGCGATGAGGCCGTCCGCCGTCGCGAACAGCGTGTGCGGGGCCAGCGGGTGCGTGCTGCCCGTCCGCTCCGGAACCCGCCCGGTATGGACATAGGTGATCGCGCCGAACTCCAGGCTGGCTGCGACCGAGGCCTGCCCGGAGACGATCACGCGCTGGCCGCCGCCGGCGCGCGTGGCGACCAGGGTCGCGATCGCGGCGTTCAGCCCCGCGAGCTGGTCCGCCTGATCGCCGTACGGGCGCAGCGGCGGGCGGTCCGGCCGGCCGATCAGCGCGAGCATGCCGCCCGCGGCGGCGACGGTGAGGTCGGTCGCCGCCCATTCGGCGGCCGGGCCGTCGTCCCCGTACGGCGCGAGCACGACGTGGACGACCCCTCGCCCGGCGGCCGCCACCAGGTCGGCGGCGACCCGCGTGAGCGGACCGCCCCACGTGCCGTCGAGGATCACGTCGCACTCGGGCGCGAGCGTGAGGGCGTCCTCCGGCCGGACGGAGGACTTCCCTGCCGCCCGGTGCGCGAAGGCGACGGGGTCCGTACGGCGGGCCGGAACGCCGCCGGACGGCTCGACGATCGTGACGTCCGCGCCGAGGCCGACGAGCATGCGCCCGGCGTCCGGCGCGGCGTAGTCGCCTATCTCCAGGACACGGATCACGCGAGCACCTTTCCGAGCGATTCCATCAGCTCATGGGGGAGGGTGTAGGAGCCGACGTGCTGGAGCAGGACGCCGGTGACCCCGAGTCGTTCCAGCCCGGCCATCCGGTCGGCGATCAGCTCCGCGGTCCCGTACAGGCAGAACTCCTCGGCGAACCGCACGGCGTCGGCGTCGCTCACCCACGCGGAGCAGACGTCGACGGCGTGCCCCCAGTCTTCCGCGTGCAACAGGTCGGGACGGACACCGGGGACCCGTCTTGGGACCTGCACCTCGATGCCCGCCGCGGCGAGGGCGGCGCCGCCGCCCTTCTGCGCCATCGCCGCGCACACCGGCTTCAGCGCGGGCGCGTCCCGTTCGAGATCGTCGGTGACGTGGCAGAAGGCGGAGACCGTCACCTCCGGCGGCGTGCCCACCTCCGGCGGCGCGCTCATCCCGGGCGGCGCGCTCATCCCGGGCGGCGTGCCCGTCTCGGGCGGCGTGGCCACCTCCAGCGGCGTGCCCATCTTGGGCGGCGCGCTCATCCCGGGCGGCGCGCTCACCTCGGGCGGCGTGGCCACCTCCGGCGGTGCGCCGTGTCGGCCGACGATGGTCAGGGCGTCCTGGACGCGCGCCACCGAGGCCCCCGCGAGCAGGATCACCCCGTCGCCCAGCTCACCGCCGAGCGCGAGGTTGCGCGGACCGCTGGCCGCGACGTGGACGGGGATCCCCGGGATCGCGTCGCGGAGCCCGGTCACGCCCGCGCGCAGCTCCGCGGTGGTGGACGAGCGGAGGCCGACGGGCTCGACGGAGCTGTTGCCGACGCCGATCCCCAGCACGAAACGGCCCGGCGCGAGCTCGGCGACGGTCCGCGCGGAGGCGGCGACAACGCTCGGATGCCGGGTCACCAGGTTGGTGACCGCCGTCCCGAGGCGGACCCGCTCGGTGCGCAGGGCCGCGCAGGCCAGCGTGGCGTACGGGTCCCGCCACAGGGTCTGGGAGTCGGGCACCCAGACGTCGTCGAAGCCGAGTTCCTCGGCCTGCCGCGCGGCCTCGGCGACCTCGTCGACCGGGCGGCAGGGAGGCAGGCGGATTCCGATGCGCATGTCAGCCCGCCTTGATCATCGTGGTGTCCGCACCGACCGGGCCGATCTTCGCCGAGCCTCCCGGCGAGCCGACGGGCTCCTCCCGTCCGGGCAGCGGCTCCTCGAAGAACCGCCGGTTGTCCAGCCGGTGGTCCGGATCGGCGGCCCGGTCGGCGGAGATCGCCTCCTCCGGGCAGACCTCCGCGCAGGCGCCGCAGTCGATGCACTCGACCGGGTGGATGTAGAGCTTGCGCGCTCCCTCGTAGATGCAGTCGACCGGGCATTCCTCCATGCACGACCGGTCCATGACGTCGACGCACGCCGCGCCGATGACGTAGGCCATCTCATTTCCTCTCTGCGGGGCCGTCCGTGGAGTGCCCGGGGAACAGTTCGGCCTCCGGGTCGATGACGGTGGCGGCGTTGTTGACCGCCGTGGCGACCTCGCCGAAGCCGACCGCGATCAGCCGGACCTTGCCGGGGTAGTCGGTGATGTCGCCCGCGGCGTACACGCGGGGCAGGTTCGTGGCCATGTCGGTGCCGACCGCGATCCGCCGCGACCGGAGTTCGAGGCCCCAGCCGAGCAGCGGCCCGAGATCGGCGGTGAAGCCCAGCGCCGCGATGAGGGTCTGCGCCTTCAGCTCCCGCGTCGTCCCGTCCGGCAGGTGGGTGACCTGAACGGTCTCCAGGCCGCCCGGGCCCGCCGCGGCCGTCACCGCGCTGTTGACGAGGATCTCGACGCCCGCCTCGCGGACGCGTTCGACGGTCGCGGCGTGCGCCCGGAACCGGTCGCGGCGGTGGACGATCGTGACCGAGCGGGCCAGGGGCACCAGGCTGTCGGCCCAGTCGAAGGCGCTGTCCCCGCCGCCCACGATCACGACGTCCTGGTCGGTGTGGTCGGCGAGCCGCCGCACGAAGTAGACGAGCCCCCGCCCGTCGAACTCACGCGCGGCGGGCAACGGCCGCGGGGTGAACGTCCCGATCCCGCCGGTGACGATGACCGCCCCGGCGCGTACGGTCGCGCCCTGGGCGCTGCGGACGACGGGCCGGCGTCGTAGGACAGCTCCACGGCCTGGTGACCGAGCAGGTACTCCGGCCCGTACGGCGCCGCCTGGGCCAGCAGGTTGTCGACGAGGTCACGGCCGCGTACGGAGGGCAGGCCCGCGATGTCGTAGATGGGCTTCTCCGGGTACATGGCGGTGATCTGGCCGCCCGGCTGGGGAAGCACGTCCATGACCGCCACCCGCAGACCGCGGAAACCCGCGTAGTACGCGCCGTACAGACCGGCCGGGCCGGCGCCGACGATCAGGATGTCGACCTCGGTCGGCGGGTTGTCGTCCGTTGGCACCGAGATCTCGGCAAGCGTGCTCATGACAGGTGACGGTAAGGAGGGCGGCGCGCCTCACCAACGGATCCGGTCCGGTGAGCAGGACGCCCGGCTCGCGCGCGGCCCGGCACGGCGAGGAATCGGCGAACCCGGTCCGCTGAGCGGAACGCCCGACTCACGACGGCGCCGTGCCGACGACTCATGAGCCCAGGCGCCGGCGAAGATCCCGCAGGAGTGGATCTCCGACACCCGGGCGAGGGCCTCGGCGGTCTCCTGGTCCGAAGGGCTCGGTTACTTCGGTGGTGGGAGGAGGCGCCGGAGCGCGCTCGTCAAGATCGCGCGCACGTCCAGGCCTGGATCGATGAGCCACTGGACATGCAGCCCGTCGATCAAGCTGTTCATCTGCTGCGCGGCGATACCGCAGTCGACGTCGGAGGAGACCCTGCCCACCGCGATCTCATGGGCGATGGACCGGGCGTAGCGGTCCTCAAGTTGTCGCGATCTCTGGCGAAAGTAGAGGTGTGCCGGGTGGGCCGGGTCCGTGGCCTCGGCCGCCATCGCGGCGTCGAGTCTGACCAGGCCCGGGGACCGATGTTGCCGGAGCACGGCGCTGACCACACGCTCCGCCAGCGACTCGTTGTCGCTTTCCTGACGTGATGCTCGCTCGACATCCCGTTCGTGACGTGCGCGCAGAACCGACACGAGCAGCTCTTCCCGCGTGCCGAAGTAGTGCAGAAGGCCAGGGCGAGTGAGACCGACGCGGGTCGCGATGTCCTCAAGCGACGAGTGACGCAACCCGTTGGCAGCCAGCACTTCGAGGGCCACCTCGAGCACTTCCTGCCGGCGAGCGACTCCCTTGGCGTAGGGGCCGCGCGACGGCGGACGGGGTCCCGCAGAACGCGCGGACAGCCGAGCCCATCGGCGCATCCCGGCCTCGACACACGTCGAGCGGGTGACGCCGTACCGCGCTCCTGGGCCTGTTGGTCGCCGGAATCGTGGCTGTGCCGGCCGTCCCGGCGTCATACGGCCAACCGGCTCCCCACGCCCTCGCGCAGGCTCCGGCTCAGTCGCCGGCACCGACGTTCGCGGCGCCGTACCTAGGCGGCGTGGTGACCGTGGGTCCGCTGGACTGGCGCGCCGGAACGGCCTCCTATTGGCTCCCGAACGTCCCGTATCGGGCGGGCTACCGGGCACAGCTCCACAATCTCTTCGTCAAGATCACGCGTGCTCAGAATGGGCGCTCAGGACGACGCCATCGTGGCCGACCACAGGTCGATCGGCACCGTACGGACGCATCGGCCGTCGCGGTCCAGCAGCCGCCCCATGTGCTTGGACGTGCGCAGGACGACGCAGCGGTCGTGGACGTCCATCCGGGCGATCCGCCCGGACAGATGCGCCTCGAACGCGTACACGTCGGCGAGCCCGCGCAGCCACGCGTCGATGATCAGGTTGTGCGGGCCGGCGTAGATGCCGCAGGAGCGGACCTCCGGTATCCGGGCCAGCGCCTCGGTGGCCTCGCCGGCGCGCTCGGCCGGCACCGAGCCGAAGTAGACCGCCGAGACCGGCCATCCCGAGACCGGCCGCGACAGGTCGCAGCGCAGGTTGACGCGTGAGCCGATGAGGGCGTCCAGGCGCCGCCGTGCCGTCGTCACGCTCGTGCCCGTGCGGGCCGCCAGATCGCCGATCGACATGCGGCCGTCGGTGCCGAGCAGGGACAGCAGCCGCGCGTCCACCTCCTGCCAGGGGCCGGCGGGCCGCTGCCGGGGGTCGGGAGCGGCCTGTTCCATCCGCGCGCGCTGGTCGCGGTCCAGGCTGCGGAGCCGCCAGCGGCTGCCCTCGGCGGGGACCAGCGTCGCCAGGTGCGTGCGGGTCGCCCGTACGCCGGGGACCGTCGAGACGCCGCGGGTGAGGTGGTTCGCCAGCGAGTCGAGGTCCGCCGCCTGCACCGTCACGACGAGGTCCCGGGCGCCGGTGGTGTGCTTGATGGTGACCACCCGCGCGTCGTCCGCCAGTTCGGCCGCCACCCGGTCGGCCGCTCCCGCTTCGGTCTCGATCTCGACGACGCCGGTGACCGCGTGCTTGGCGTCCGTCAGCCGCGGGTAGGCGGTCACCCAGGCCAGCCCGCGCGACTCCAGCCGCCGCCACCGCCGGGAGACCGTCACCGGGTCGACGCCGAGCACCTCGCCGACCAGCCGCCAGGGGGCACGCGGGTGGATCTGCAGCGCGTGCACCAGCTGACGATCGAGTTCGTCCAGCTCAGCGGCGGAATCCTGCGTCCTCATGAGCAGGCATGATGCTGCGTTAACCACCCCGAAATCAACACAATCCTGCGTTGTCACCTCTTCGTCCCCCGATGCGCCGGACAGTCGTGCGATCGGGACGGTCCCGGGCGAACGACACGGAAGGCGACACCCCTGCATATGTTCCACTCCAGTACCAGTGGCCTGCGTGTCGAGCGCGCCCGCCTCATCGACGGCACCGGCGCGGCGCCGGTCGACGACGCCGTCCTGTGCGTCGACGAGACCGGCGTCATCGCGTACGCGGGTCCCGCCGTGGGCGCTCCGGCCGCCGTTCCCGGCGAGCGGGTGATCGACGCCGGCGGCCGTACGGTCCTGCCGGGGTTCATCGACTGCCACGTGCACCTCGGCTTCGCCGCCGGGCGACCGCCGGGCAAGCGCGGCGAGGAGGACCCGGTTCACCTGGTGTTCGACACGGCGGCGCGGCTGCGGATGACGCTCGACGCCGGCGTCACCACCGCCCGCGACCTCGCGGGCCTGCCCGCCGGCTATCGCACCGCCGTCGAGACCGGCCGTGTCGACGGGCCCCGGATCCACACCGCCGTCCGCGTCATCAGCCACACCGGCGGCCACGGCGACGTACGGCTGCCCGACGGCACCGACCTGAGCAGGGGCATGGCGGAGTTCGCCGACTCGGTGGACGAGGTACGGCTCGGCGTCCGGAGGGTGCTCCGGGAGGGTGCCGACCTGATCAAGGTCTGCGCGACCGGCGGCATGGGCAGCCCCTACGACCAGCCCGACGACGAGGAACTGCTGGAGGAGGAGATCCGCGCCGCCGTCGACGAGGCGCGCCGGCACGGCGGGAAGGCCGTCGCCGCGCACGCGCAGGGCACCGCGGGCATCCTCACCGCGCTGCGCGCGGGCGTCACCAGCGTCGAGCACGGCTACGGCCTGGACGACCAGGCCTGCGACCTCGCGGGGGAGAAGGGCGTCTTCGTGGTCCCGACCCTGTCGACGGTGTACGCCGGCATCGACAAGGACGCGATGCCGGACTACCACTACCAGAAGAAGGTCCGCTGGTCGGGCATCACCAAGACCAACATCGCCCGCGCCATCGAACGCGGCCTCCGGTTCGCGATGGGCACCGACGCCGCGGTCGGCCCGCACGGCCGTAACCTCATGGAGCTGAGCTACCTTGTCGACCTCGGCATGACGCCGATGGACGCGATCGTCGCCGGGACCCGAACCGCCGCGGAACTCCTCGGCGTCGGCGACCGGCTGGGGACGCTCGCACCGGGCAAGGTCGCCGACGCCGTGATCTGCACGGGGGATCCGCTCAGCGACATCGGCGTGCTGGGGGAGCCCGCCAACATCCACTACGTGATCCAGCAGGGCGTCGTCCGAAAGGCCCCGCCCACCACTTCTTGATCACCCCTCGGCCGGGAGTCCGCCCGCCCACCGCACCACGCGAGGGAACCCCATGACCCAGAACGTCGCCGCCGTCCCGAAGCGATCAACGCTTCTCGACCGTGCGCTCGGCCGCATCGAATGGGCCGGCAACAAGCTCCCCCACCCCGTCCTGCTGTTCGCCTTCCTCTTCGTGCTGGTCGCGGTCCTGTCCAGCGTCCTGGGCGGTCTGGGCACGACCGTCACGATCCCCGGCACCCACCAGACCAAGACCGTCCAGGGGCTGCTGACCGCCGACGGCGTCGTGTGGCTCCTGCAGAACCTGGTCCAGAACTTCGCCGGCTTCCCGCCCTTCGCGACCGTCATCATGCTGATCATGGCCGTGGGGCTGGCCGAGCGGAGCGGCCTCCTCGAGGTCGCGGTGCGGGCCACGCTCGCGCGCGTCCCCCGCGCGGTCCTGCCGTACGCGCTGGCGATCGTGGCCTGCCAGGCGCACATGATGAGCGACGTCGCGAACATCGTCATCCCGCCGCTCGCCGCGATGGCGTTCAAGGCCGCGGGCCGGCACCCCGTCGCCGGGCTGCTCGGCGGCGTGGCGTGCGTCGGCGCCGGCTACTCGGCGGGCTTCACCGTCGGCTCGCTCGACGCGCTCCTCATCGGCATCACGCAGAAGTCGATCGCGGTCCTGCCCGGCACGTCCGGCATCGAGGTCAACCTCCTCGTCAACTACTTCTTCACCGCCGTCAGCAGCATCGTCCTCGGCCTGCTCGGCGGCTTCCTGATCTCCCGGGTGCTCGAACCACGCCTCGGCGCGTACGAGGAGCCGGACGGGCAGACGGAACAGGCCGGTATCTCCGCCGAGCAGTGGCGCGGGCTGCGCGTCACCGGCATCGTGCTCGCCGCCTACGTCGTGACCGTCCTGACCGCCTGGCTGTGGCCGGGCAGCCCGCTGCGCGGACCGGGAGGCGCGCTGGTGCCGTCCCCGGTGCTGTCCGGGATCGTCACCCTGATCTTCCTGGCCTTCCTCATCTCGGGCCTGACCTACGGCATCGCGTCCGGGACCGTGCGCTCCGCCCAGGACGCCGTCACGATGTCCACCGAGGCCGTCAAGAGCATGGCGGGCTATGTCGTCCTCATCTTCGTCGCGGCCCAGGTCATCGCCCTGTTCAACTGGTCCAACCTCGGTCTCGTACTGGCGGTGAAGGGCGCCGCGCTGCTGAAGTCGATCGGGCTCACCGGCCTCGGCGTCATCGTCCTGTTCATCGCGCTCACCGCGGTGCTGAGCCTGTTCATCGTCTCCGGATCAGCGCTCTGGTCGCTGCTCGCCCCGGTGTTCGTCCCCGCGTTCATGCTGCTGGGGATGAGCCCCGCGCTCAGCCAGGCGGCCTTCCGCGTCGGCGACTCCGCCATGCACATCGTCACGCCCATGAATCCGTACCTGCTGCTGGCCCTGGCCATGCTGCGCGAGTACGAGCCCGAGGCGCGGTTCGGCACGATGATCTCCCGGCTGGCGATCTTCGCCCTGCCATTCTTGGTGGTATGGACCCTGCTGCTCGCCCTCTTCTACACGCTGGGGCTTCCCCTCGGCCCGGGCAGCGGCATCCACCTGCACTGACAATGGTGGTCCGCTGAGCAGGACGATCGGCTGTCCAGGCCGGAACGCGGCTGGAATCCTCGCCGCGTGACAGGAGGGAACGAACATGACCGTACCTGGTGAGGTGCTCGCCGAGGCGGCACGCGCACTGGCCGCCGCCGAGCGGGACCGCGCGGCGATCCCGCCGCCGACCGAGACCTGGCCCGGCCTGGACACGGCCGACGCGTACGAGATCCAGCTGATCAACACGCGGCGGCGGATCGCCGCGGGGGAGACCGTGCGCGGCCACAAGGTCGGGCTCACCTCCGCCGCCATGCAGCAGATGCTCGGCGTCGACCAGCCGGACTACGGCGTGCTGTTCGCGTCGATGTTCACCGAGGACGGCGGCAAGGTGACGGCGGCGGACCTCCTCGCCCCGAAGGCCGAGATCGAGATCGCGTTCGTCCTCCGCGACGAACTGCGAGGACCGGGCGTCACGGTCGACGACGTCCTCGCGGCCACCGACCACCTGCGCGCCGCGATCGAGATCGTCGACAGCCGGGTCGCCGACTGGCGGATCACACTCGCCGACACCGTCGCCGACAACGCCAGCAGCGCCGGCGTCGTACTCTCCGGGCACCGGGTGCCGGTCGGCGACGTGGACCTGGAACGCGTCGAAGGGCGGCTGCTCAAGGGCGGCGAACTCGTCGACCGCGGCCCGGGGTCGGCGGTGCTCGGCAACCCGGCCGCCGCGGTCGCCTGGCTCGCCAACACCCTCGGCGAGCGCGGCGTGTCCCTGGAGCCCGGACACGTGGTGCTCCCCGGCGCCTGCACGCGTGCGGTGGACGTGGTGGCGGGCGACGTCGTGACGGCCGACTTCGACGTCCTCGGCCCGGTCACGGTCACGTTCGGCTGAAACGACCGGCGCGGCGGTCTCAGGCAGATCGCCTTGGGAGCGTGGGCCGGGTCGGCCGCACGGTAGAGGACCCTGCATGAGGTAGAGGTCCCGCACGACCCGTCACCGCCCGATGGTCACGGCGCGAGGACCGGGCGTGAAATCGTCGAATGACTGCTCCCAGCTCGCGTCCGGCCAGTGGTAGGTCACCCGGCCCTCGGCCGGACGGTACTGCGCCGTGTAGATCGTCCCCTGCCCCACCTCATAGGCGGTCTGGTACAGCGGGGGCTGGAGCATCGCCGCGACGTCCGGGCCAGCGGCGCGAACGGCGGCGAGCCGCTCCTGGGTTCGGGTGAACGCCTCCTGGTCCTGCGGTATCGGCAGGTGTTGGTGGTTCGCGGCGCAGGCGTCCGTCGCCTCGATCAGCGGCGTGTCGGGTCCTGCGTACACGGTCGCCGCCCGATCACGGTCGGCGAGGGTGACGTTCTGTGGGATGGCGATGGGGAGTCCGCGCAGCCGGTCGATCGCCTGGTCGACGGTCTCGCACGTCTCGAGCAGGTAGCGCAGCACGATGAGGATGGTGAAACCCGGCCTATGGACGAAGCGTCCGCCGAAGGTGAGCGAGACCGCGAGCCCGGCGTCGTTCATTCCGTCCAGCAGACCCCACCCTGCCTCCTGCATTCCGATGACCGGCCGCAGGAACCGGGACGAGATGATCGTGCCTTCGCATTCATCGGGCGGGAAATCGTAGTTGCGCAGCAGAACGCCCTTGTCGCCGATCTGAGTGCAGCCGGAGAAGAACGGCCGGATGGCGGCGTGGGTGAGATACGTCTCGCCGCCGGGCCGGTCGAGTTGCCCGGCGAGCAGGTCGAGGATCGGCACCAGCTCCGGCATGTGTGTCTCGAACATCGTCCGTGCCCTGGCCGCACCCTCTTCTGCCCGGGCCTCGTCGGTCAGCCAGTCCTCGGCGGTCGGCCACAGCGCCTGCGTGTGCTCGGCCCATCGTCCGTCGCCGCCGTCACCGACCTCAAGCGCCCGGAAGGTCTTCTGCTGTCTGCTCATGAGGCTGTGACTCCCCGTCGTGATAGGCGAGAGACAGCAAGCTAGCGAATTTGCGGATAATTCTCCATATTGACAAATGACATCAATTTTTGATCGCGCTCTGGGACGGTTAAACACAATTTTTCAACCGTCCTGAATCAGGGCTCAATGCCCCCGCCGTACGCCACGGTCGCGATCCCGGGTGACGCCGTCGGTCCGCTGAGCAGGACGATCGGCTTACCTCTGCGGGGACGCGGCTGGAATTCTCGCCCGGTGACAGGGAGGAAACAACCATGACTGTTTCTGGTGAGGTGCCGACCGAGGCGGCGAGGACGCCGGCCGCAGCTGAGCGGGACCGTTTCGCGGTCCCGCCGCTGGTGACCTTCGGCTGACGGGGAGACGCAGATGACGAAGATCTCGGCCGCGATCGTCGGATCCGGCAACATCGGCACCGACCTGCTGTACAAGCTGCTCCGCTCGGACCTGGTCGAGCCGCGTTGGATGATCGGGGTGGACCCCGCCAGCGCGGGGCTGGCGAGAGCCGCCAAGGAGGGCCTCACCACCTCCGCCGAAGGGGTCGACTGGCTGCTCGCGCAGTCGGAGCTGCCCGGCCTCGTGTTCGAGGCGACCTCCGCGTACGTCCACGTCCGGAACGCACCGAGGTACGCCGCCGCCGGCATCCGCGCGATCGACCTGACGCCGGCGGCGCGCGGCCCGTACGTGGTGCCGCCCGCCAACCTGCGCGAGCACCTGGACGCGCCCAACGTCAACATGGTCACCTGCGGCGGACAGGCCACGATCCCGATGGTGCACGCGGTGTCCCGGGTCACGGAGGTCGCGTACGCCGAGATCGTCGCGTCGATCGCCTCCCTGTCGGCCGGCCCGGGCACCCGGCAGAACATCGACGAGTTCACCCGTACGACGTCGCGGGCGATCGAGGTGCTCGGCGGCGCGAAGCGCGGCAAGGCGATCATCATTCTGAACCCGGCGGACCCGCCCGTGCTGATGCGCGACACGGTCTACTGCTCGATCCCCGACGACGCCGACGAGGCCGCGATCACGGCGTCGGTGAAGGAGGTCGCCGCCGAGGTGGCGGGGTACGTACCGGGCTACCGGCTGCTGTCGGACCCCCAGTTCGACGCGGACAGATACGGCAGGCGGGTGGCGATCTTCCTCGAGGTGGAGGGCGCCGGTGACTTCCTGCCGCCGTACGCCGGGAACCTCGACATCATGACGGCCGCCGCCGCGCGCGTCGGCGACGTCCTCGCGGAGCACCTGACGAAGGGACGTGCGTGATGGCGTACGGCGACGGCCTCGACATCCGGGTCACCGACTCGACCCTGCGGGACGGCAGTCACGCCGTCCGGCACCAGTTCACCGAGGAACAGGTCCGCGGCGTCGTGCGCGAACTCGACGCGGCCGGTGTGCCGGTCATCGAGGTGACCCACGGCGACGGGCTCGGCGGCTCGTCCTACGTGTACGGCAGGTCTGGCACCGACGAGCGGGTCCTCATCAAGGCGGCGGTCGCCGAGGCGCGGCAGGCGAAGATCGCCGCGCTGATGCTGCCCGGTGTGGGCACCAAGGACGACATCCGGGCCGTGCACGACCTGGGCGTCTCGGTGATCCGCATCGCCACCCACTGCAGTGAGGCGGACATCTCCGAGCAGCACTTCGGGCTCGCCCGCGAGATGGGCCTGGAGACGGTCGGTTTCCTCATGCTCGCGCACCGCCTCAGCCCGGAGGACCTGGCGAAGCAGGCGCGCACCATGGTCGACGCCGGATGCCAGTGCGTGTACGTCACCGACTCGGCGGGCGCGCTCGTCCTCGACGAGGTGACCGAGCGGGTCGAGGCGATGCTCGCCGAGATCGGCGGGGAGGCGCAGATCGGCTTCCATGGACACCAGAACCTCTCTCTGGCCGTCGCGAACACGATGTTCGCCTTCCGCGCCGGCGCCGTACAGGTCGACGGCTGCACGCGTGGCCTCGGCGCCGGTGCGGGGAACACTCCGACCGAGGCGCTCGTCGCGGTCTGTGAACGGCTCGGCCTGCGCACCGGCATCGACACGTTCGGCATGATGCGAGTCGCGGAGGAGGTCGTCCGGCCGATCATGGACCGCGAGTGCGTCGTCGACCGCCTCTCCCTGGCGATGGGGTACGGCGGTGTCTACTCCTCCTTCATGGGGCACGCGGCTCACGCCGCCGAGCGCTACGGCGTCGACCCGGCCCAGATCCTGCTGCGCTGCGGCGAACGCCGGCTGGTCGGCGGCCAGGAGGACCAGATCACCCAGATCGCCCTCGAACTCGCCGAGGAGAAGGCATGAGGCCCGTGCTGCGGCGCGCCCGCGCCGCCGTCCTCGCCGGTGCCGCACTGGTCCTGGCGGCGTCCTGCACGTCGGGCTCGACCGACGCCGGGGCGGCCAACGCCGGAGCCAAGGGCCCGGTCATCCGCATCGCCGTCGGCGTCGACCCGTCGTACGCGCCGCTCTACCTCGCCGTGGAACGCGGCATGTTCGCCAAGGCCGGGGTGAACGTCCAGCTGATGCAGGTCGAGGGCGGACCGGCCGCCGCCGAGGCCGTGGT
The DNA here is from genome assembly GCF_054775715.1 of Actinoallomurus acanthiterrae. Lineage (NCBI taxonomy): Bacteria > Bacillati > Actinomycetota > Actinomycetes > Streptosporangiales > Thermomonosporaceae > Actinoallomurus > Actinoallomurus acanthiterrae. The sequence goes on from NZ_BAAHCO010000001.1 coordinate 4,300,932, forward strand.
CGCCGGCACCGCCCAGATCTCCGCGAACGCCGACTCCACCGCGCTGTCGCTCATGGCCAACAACGCGAACCTGCGCTCGATGGGCGTCTTCCAGTCCTCCGACCGCTACCTCAAGGTCGTCCTGCGCAAGGGCGTCGACTCGCCCAAGCAGATCAAGACGATGGGCTCCATCCAGGGCCTCGGCCTGTACGCCACCCACGCGTACCTGAAGCACAACGGCATCGACCCGAACAGCATCAAGATCGTCAAGGGGTCTCCGCCCGACATGCCCGGCCTGCTGGGGCGCGGCTCGATCGACGGGTACGTCCTGTTCGAGCCGTGGGCGGCCAACGGCGTCAAGGAGGGCGGCCACCTCGCGGGCCGGATCGGCGACTTCGGCGTCGGGTACGTCCAGTGGCTCCTGGCCGACCAGAAGTGGCTGAGCGGCCACGGCGACACGGCCGGCAAGATCTTCAAGGTCGTCGCGGAGGCCGACCAGATCGTGACGAAGGACCCGAAGACCGCCGCCGAGGCGACACAGAAGCAGGTCAAACTGCCCGCCGACACGACCGTCAAGGTCCTCCCCGAGATCAACTTCGCGGGGCGCGGGTTCACCGACGCCGACTACGCCTCCGCCGGCAAGGAGCTGGACTTCCTCCTCGGGCAGAAGCTGATCAAGACCCGGCCCGACCTCAAGACCGTGATGCTCCGCGGCTGGTACGAGAAGTACGTCTCATGACCGGCGATCCCCTGGAAGAGGTCAGCGCCCGCGCCGCACGGCTCCGCGGCCGGACCGAGCGCGTCCGCCTCGGCGAGGTCACGGTCCGGGACCTGTGCCGGTACGCCATCGCGGTCGGCGACGACGAGTACGCCGTCGCCGCCCGCGCGGCGGAGGCGGCGGGCCGTCCGGTCATCGCGCCGCCCATGTTCCTGACCGGCATCCTCAGCTGGGAGGACGGCCCGCCCGAGGACGAGCTGCGACCAGACGGGCTGGGCACGCAGGAGTCACCGTGCACCGAAGGGCTGCCGGTCCGGCAGGTCCACGGCGGGCAGGCCGTACGGCTGCTCGCCCCGGTGCGGGCCGGCATGACCATCCATGCCGAGCGCTCCCTGACCGGCGCGGACCGCAAGCGCGGCAAGGCCGGGGACTTCGTGGTCCTCGGGCTGCGCACCGAGTACTTCGACGAGTCCGGCACCCCACTGGTGGTGTCGGACGAGTCGGTGATCGTGCTGGGAGACGGCGATGGAGCTTGAACCGGGCACGGTGTGCCCGCCGCTGGAGTTCACGCCGACGCGCGTACGGTTGTTCCGCTTCAGCGCGGTGAGCTGGAACTCCCACCGGATCCACTACGACCAGGAGCACGCCCGCACGGAAGGTTTCCCCGACGTCGTGGTGCAGTCGACGCTGCACGGCGAGATGTTCGCCCGCACGGTGCTGCGCTGGGCGGGTCCCGGCGCGGCGCTGCGTCGCGTCGAGTGGCGCAACCGCGCGACCGCGTACGCCGACGTGCCCCTGACCTGCTCGGCGACGGTGAGCACGGTACGGGAGGAAGGCGACGGCCACCTCGTCGAACTCGCCCTCACCGAGACCGCCGCCGACGGCACCGTCTGCGCCACCGGCACCGTCGAGGTGCACATCCCCTGATCGCCCGCCGGGCGCAGAATCGGAGTAGGAAATGACGGAGGACAAGGCCCGACCCACGGTGCTCACCGGTGCCCGGCTCATCGACGGCACCGGCGCGGCGCCGGTCGAGTCGATGGCCGTGGTGGTGGACGACGGCAGATTCACCTACGTCGGGCCGGAGGACTCGAGGCCGCGGGTCGATGGCGCGACGGTCGTCGATCTGGGCGGACGGACGCTGCTGCCGGGGTTCTTCGACTGCCACGTGCACTTCCTCATGAACAGCAACACCGACTTCACCGGGCGGCTGCTGACCAACCGTCCGACGGTCACCGTCTTCGAGCGCGCACAGCAGATGCGGAAGACACTGCACGGCGGCGTCACGACGGCGCGGGACCTCGGCGGCATCGAAGCCGGCTACCGGGACGCCGTGGCGCTCGGCCTGATCGACGGGCCCCGGCTGCACGTCGCGCTCCGGTTGATGAGCCACACCGGCGGGCACGCCGACTTCCGGCTGCCCACGGGTTTCGACCCGTCGCCTCTCGTCGGTCCGGTCAGTGAGCTGGTCGACGATCCGGCGCAGGCACGCCTGGCGACGCGTCGGCTCCTCCGCGACGGCGCCGACGTCATCAAGGTCTGCGCGACCGGTGGCGTGAACAGCCCGAGCGACCAGCCCGAGGACGAGGGCCTGTCCGTGGAGGAGATCGCGGCGGTCGTGGAGGAGACGCGCCGGCACCGCGGCCGGCCGGTCGCCGCGCACGCACAGGGCGCCCAGGGCATCAAGAACGCCTTGCGGGGCGGCGTGTCCAGCATCGAGCACGGATACCTCATCGACGATGAGGGCATCGACCTCATGCTGGAGAGGGGCGCGTTCCTGGTCCCGACCCTGTCGACGTTCCACGTCGCGCGTGAGCACTTCACGCCCGCGGCGTATGAGAAGAAGATGCGGATGGCCGAGGTCGCGATGGAACGGCTGAGTGAGGCGGTCCGGCGTGGCGTACGGGTCGCGCTGGGCACCGACTCGGGTGTCCTCGCGCACGGCCAGAACCTCCGGGAGCTCGGCCACCTGACGAAGCTGGGCCTGTCGCCGCTGGAGGCCATCCGCGCCGGCACGCTGAACGCCGCCCGGCTGCTGGGCCTGGACGAGACGCTCGGCACCGTCGAACCGGGAAAGACCGCCGACCTCGTGGTGTGCGACGGCGACCCGGTCGCCGACATCGACGTACTCGGCGACCCGGCGAACGTCGTCCTGGTGATGCAGGAGGGCCGCCTGGTCAAGCGAACCCTGACCGCGGCCGTACGGTAGCGAACGGTTCAGCTCGGGAACGTGTCCGGGCCGGCCGTGGCCAACGGCGGGTACAGCCACAACGCCTCCCCGGTCGCTTCCGCCGCCTCCTCAGGTCGTCCTACGCCGCGGAGCGCGGTGCCGAGATTCCACAGGGCGGCCGCGAGGTGGCGCTGTGCGGCGCCCGGATTGGCGTCGGCCACCACCCGGTACAGCCGAACGGCCTCCTGCACGGCCGCCAGACATTCCTCGTGCCGCCCCAGAGCGCCGAGTACGCCGGCGAGATTGTCCAGTGATCCGGCGAGACCGGAGGTGAAGACGGCGGGGTTCGACGCCGCGAGCTCGCGGCGGACCCGCACCGCCTCCTGGGCGATCGGCAACGCTTCGGCGTGCCGTCCGGCCCTGTCGAGGTGCACCCCGAGGTTGTCCACCGCGATGCCGAGCTCGCCCTGATAAATAGCGCGGTTGTCGGCGGCGAGTCGCCGATACAGGGAGACCGCTTCCTCTGTGGCCTCGAGCGCCTTCCCGTGATCCCCCAGCTCCGACAGCCGGTTTGCCAGATTGTCGAGCGAACTGGCCAGCGCGGCCCGGTAGGCGTCCGGCTCGTCCCTGGCGAGCCGCCGCCGGATCTGAACCGACTCCTGGGCGGCCTTCAGCGCCTCCACGTGGTGCCCCAGCTCTGACAGCCGATTACCCAGGTTGTTCAGCGATGCCGCGAGGTAGTCACGGTTTCGCCGAGATCCGCCCGCGGCCGACCGCCGGTCGATCCGCACCGCTTCCCGAGAGGGCGCCAATGCCTCCGCGTGCCGTCCCAGCCGGGCCAGCGCGATGCCGAGATTGCCCAACGCCCCCGACAGCTCGACCAGTGCGGCGGGGTTGTGCTCGGCCAGCCGCCGATAGGCGTCGACGGCCCTGCGATCCGCCTCGACGGCGTCGTGATAGAGCCCGGCGTTGGTCAGCCGGGTGCCCAGCTTGGCGAAGGTGCGCGCCTGCTCGGCAGGGCTCTTGGCACGGGCGAGGTGGTGCTCCGCCAGGCGCGTGGTCAAGGCGGCGATGGCAGGATCCAGGTCGACATCGCGTTCGTGCGACAGGCGGGCCTCGATGGTCTCGAGAAGCGACAGGTCGACACCGGGCATCGTGGCGAGAGAGGCCAGGGCGGCACCGCCCGCCTGCAGCACCAGCTCGGGACGGGCGCGAAGCAGGGGATACAGCTGGGTGTCCGCAACATGCGGCCAGCGGCGCGCGGTCTCGATGAGCACCGTCAGCGCGGGCCGCGTCCACGCCGGGGTGCCGTCGGGCGTGAGGAGGCGGACCGCGGCGCCCTCCGCCCAGGGATCGCCGGGGTGGTCGTACGGGTGGCCCGGTGTCGTCAGCGCGATGAAGTCCTCACCTAGGCGATCCGGATACAGCGGTCGCAACACTGCGACGCCGGCTCCGCGCCCGGCCGGGGGCGGATAGCACAGGGCGTGGTCCTTGACGATCTGGCCGGGGTGCTGGGAGGACTCGACCCCGATCCGATGGAGGGCCGCCACGGCATCGTGGTGTGGGAGGCCGCCGGTGAGGGTGGCCGTGTAAACGGCCTGGCCCATCACGTCGGGATTGGTGGTCAGCGGGCCGTCGACCCGGTCGTGCAAGGCCTGCCAATGGACGCGTTCGCGGTTCAGGAGGAACGTCGAGACCGCCACCGGGCCCTCCGGGGCCGGAACGCGCTGGTCGTGGGCCAGTACGGCGGCCAGCGCGGCCATGTGCGCCGCCAGCGCCTGACCGGACTCATCATGTGCCGCGGTCACCTCCGGCACCTCGATGAGGTGACTGTCCGGGATGTTCAGCAACGCGGCGAATCGGTCTCGTGCGATCTCGACCAGCCTCGTCCGCCCCGCCGGACCGGCTTCGACGGGTCCGAGTGCCCGAGAGTCGCTCTCCCACTCCAGATCCGCTTCGATCCGGTGGGCCAGGGTCTGCCACCAGGTCCCGGCCGGCCGGGCGAGCAGCAGCACCCGTACGGTGGCGTCGGCCGGACGGCCGAGATCGGCGAGCAGTCTCAGCAGATCGGTCGAGTCCCAGCGCTCGGCGTAGTCGACGATCACCAACAGCCTGTTCGCCGTCCGAAGGTCCTCCGGCTCGAAGGTGGCGGGCGCCGACGGATCCCGGCGGTGATGCGCGGCGAGAACCGGCCAGCCTTCCTCCTTCCACGCCTCGGCGACGTGCCCGGCCAACCGCGACTTGCCCTGACCGCCCACGCCGTGCACCAGCCGTACGGCCTGCGGCACCGGCCCGTCGCGCCACGCCCGCAGATCGGCCAGCTCGTCGCCGCGGCCGGTGAACGGCACCACGGCGGTCGACGCGCGCAGCAGACGGCTGGGCTGTGCACGCGCCTGCCCCGCCGACGGAACACCCGTCGGCTTCGGCCACCACGACAGGCGATACGGGGCCTCCGCCTCGTACACGACCATGTCGCGGCCCGCCTGGAAGATCGTCCCGAACGGCCCCACCGACGCGTGTTGCACCACGCTCTCGGCGGGTTCGGCCGCGCCCGTCACCGCTCGCCGACGCACGGTCCACCACCGGACCGGTACCCCCGGCCACCCGCTGCGAGCCCTAATGACTCCACCTGGCCAGACCCTTCCGTGATCGCCGGACATCCATCATGCGACACCGGCGGTCCGCTCACCAGACCAGGTCCGGTGCCCGCCCGCGCGCCGGTCCCTACGATCGGGCCGTGTCCTCCCTCATCGGCCGTACGGCGCTCATCACCGGCGGCGCCTCCGGTATCGGGTTCGCCGCCGCGCGCGCCATGACGTCCGCCGGGGCCCGGGTCGCCATCACCTCGCGGGACCCGGAGCGGGCGACGGCATGCGCCGAGCGGATCGGCCCCGAGGCCATCGGGATACGCTGCGACGTCTCCGCCGAGGACCAGGTACGCGCCATGGTCGACGAGGTGGCCGAGCGGCTCGGCGGACCGGACATCGTGGTCACCAGCGCCGGAACCCTGGCCCGGGGCAGCGTCGCCGAACTCGACACCGACGTGCTCCACGCCTGCATGGCCACCAACTTCTACGGCACCTGGTACACCGTGCGGGAGGCGAGCAAGCGGATGACCGCCGCCGGATACGGGCGCATCGTGACGGTGGGATCCGTACTCGGCGTGGTCGGAGCCCCGGAACGCGCCGGCTACGCCGCGTCGAAGGGCGCGGTCGTTCAATTGACCAGGTCCCTGGCGCTGGAGCTGGCCGGTACGGGGGTGACCGCCAACTGCCTGCTTCCCGGGCCGGTGCTGACCGAGATGAACGAGGCGTCCCGCGACGACCCGGTCGCCCTCGCCATGGTGCGCCGGGAGGTGCCGATGGGCCGCTGGGGCGAGACCCACGAGCTGACCGCCGCGCTCCTGCTCCTCGCCGGCGAACACGCCGGCTACCTGACCGGCACCGTGCTGCCGGTGGACGGCGGCTACCTGGCGCACTGACCCCGCCTAGGGTCTGGGCGAGCTGTCCGTGGTGACCGGCGGACCGGCGGTCGCGGCGAGCCGCAGCTTGGTCTCGTCCGCACTGCCGGGCACGGCACTCATGATCACAATCTTGAGCTCGGAGTCACCGTCGGTCAGCACGTCGCAGTCGACGGTGACCGGCCCCACCGAGGGATGCTCGATCGTCTTGTGGTCCTCGCGGTGAGCGGCCACCGTACCGGTCGCCCACAGCTCGGCGAACCGCTGGTTGCCCGCACTCAAGACGCGGATCAGCTCTGCCAGGCGCGTGTCGTGCGGGAACCGGCCGGTGGCGCGGCGCAGGTCGGCCACGACGGCGGCGTCGATGGCATCCCTGTCCCGTTCGCGCACCGGCCACAGCGCGAGGCGAGCCGGACCCCCACCGACCGGGAACCTGTCGCGGGCGAAATTACGCAGCCGCGGTGGCGACGACGAGGGATCGCCCAGCAGCGCGGCCCAACCGCCGTTCCACCAGATCAGCTGCCAGTCCGCCGCGAACACCGCGACCGCGACGTCCCCGAGCCGGGCGAGCACCCGCTGAACGCCGGGCGGGATGTGGTCGGAGATCGCGCCGTCCGCCGGCGGGGCGAGGTGCGCCAGCCGGTACAGATGATCGCGCTCGGCGGTGGACAGCTGCAGGGCGCGTGCCAGAGACGCCACCACCGACGCCGAGGGCGTCGTGGCCCGCCCCTGCTCCAGGCGCACGATGTAGTCGACCGACACGCCGGCGAGTTCGGCGAGCTCCTCACGGCGCAGCCCGGCCGCGCGGCGCGCCCGGCCCACCGGCAGCGCCACGGCCGACGGGGGCAGCCGATCCCGCCAAGCCCGGATCATCGCGCCCAGCCCGGCCCCGGGTGTCGTGGTCATGATGCCCATCTTCCGGCATCCTCCGGAATCGTTGGTGGTACTGCTGCTCCTACCGTTGAGGCGTCCCTGGCCGGACGCCACGGGCGGACCAACAATGACCGTATGACGATCATCTTCATCACCGGAGCGAACAAGGGGCTCGGCCGCGAGACCGCCCGCCGCCTCATCGAACTCGGTCACACCGTGCTCGCCGGAGCCCGCGACCCCGAACGGGGCGCGGAGGCCGCCGCCGCACTCGGCGCGCGCTTCGTCCCCATCGACGTGACCGACGACGCGTCCGTCACCGCCGCGGCCGCGAACGTCGCCGAGCACGAGGGATCGATCGATGTCCTGATCAACAACGCCGGCGTCCACGGCCCGTCCGGCGACCCCAGCGCCCTGACCGGCGCCGACGTCCTCGGCGTCTTCGACGTCAACGTCGCCGGTGCGGTCCGAACGACCAGCGCGTTCCTGCCGCTGCTGCGCCGATCAGCGGATCCGGTCATCATCAACGTCAGCAGCGGAATGGGCTCGCTCGCCTACACCCACGACCCGTCGCGGCCCGAGTCTTCGGTCATCGCGCCGCTCTACACCGCTTCGAAGGCGGCGCTCACGATGCTGACGACCCAATACGCGAAGGCGTTCCCCGACATCCGCGTCAACGCCGCCGATCCCGGCTACACGGCGACCGACCTCAACGGCCACACCGGCCCCCAGACCGTCACCGAAGGCACGGACGCGATCGTCGGCCTGGCGACCGAAAAGCCCGGCGCCGGCTCCGGCCGCTTCGTCGACCGAACCGGCGAGATCACCTGGTCCTGAACCGGGCGGACATGCTCAGTTCGCCGCGAGCCGGTCGAGGAGGAATTCGGCGGTCGCGTCGATGACGTCGTCGAAGTGTCCAGCGGGTCCCGGGTAATGGAACGCGTGTTCGGCGCGCTCGTACTCGAGCAAGATGCAGTCATTGCCAGCTTTTAGCATCGTTTCCCGGAACCGTCGCGCCTGGTCAATGGGCGCAACCTCGTCGTGCGTCCCGTGTTGAATCAGTATCGGCGGATTTCCGGGGCGCACGAACTCGATCGGCGAGTACTCGATCGCCTTTCCTGCGGTGATACCGGCGCCCTGTTCAAGGATTTGTCGTTGCGCTGGCGAGTAGGCGAGCAGATCGACCACAGGGTTGAGAGCCACGACGGCCGCGACGCCCGCCTTGGGCGCCGGAAGGGGCCTGCCAGGGGCGATCAGCGCGGCAACGAGCGCGAGATGACCGCCGGCCGAACTGCCACCCGACGCCAGACGTGACGAATCAAGCCCGCGCGACGCGGCCAATCTCACGAAGTGTTCAACCGCCCGCCGAACGTCGGCGATGCAGTCGTCGATGCTCTCAGCACCCTGACCGATCAGCCGATACCCGGCTGAAACCGCGAGAATGCCGCGCGACGCCAACTGTCGGCAGTGCGGGGCCAGCCCATCGGCCGACCCTTTGCGCAGAGCACCACCGTGGAACATGACGATGCCCGCCACGGGGCGTACGCCTTCGGTCGGCTCGAAGACCAGCATGGGCAGCTCACTGCCGTCGGCGGCTTCATAGATCGTCGAGGACTCGCGACTGGCAGCCATGAGCACACATCCGACCATCTACCGCCCATGCCGGCAATCGAATTGGCGCATGGAGATCCCGGACGTGCGTAGCCTGACTCGTAATGAAGAGGTACGAGGATTTCCTTAGCCGATTGTTATCAGGCTTTACGTGCATGCCCGGCGTTGAGCGCGCGCGTGCTGTCAGTCAGAGGTCGCGGTCTCACGGTCATCCAAGGCTGCCCGCCAACGCGCAACGAACTCGACCGACACCGGACCGTTGATCTCAGGATTCGCCATCTCGAACAAGAAACCTGTCAGGCGGTCTAGATGCCCCTTCTCAAAGCCAACGTCCTCTCGTGCTTCGAGAGCTTCTGCCCATCGGGCACAGTCGTCAGGACTGAGGTCTCCGCTTGCGTAACGGTCCAGCACACGTCGCGCGTCCGACCGGCCTAGTGTGACGAGGTCTTGGCTGCTTTCCCCACCGAAACGGACAAGCGAACGCGCCGCCTGCATAGGTGGAAGTCGTAGCTCAATCAGAGCCTGCAAGGCGGCCGTTCGCTCGGTCCGCTCTTCGTCACTTATCTGGGCCATATTGCCGTAATGATCTAGCTGATGGGTCACCGTTCGCCTGTTGGACATGACTGGCCGGGGGGCACGAATCGACGACATAGGGAACACCAGACCTCTTCGGGCACAGTCAAGCCATCGATCCCGGCCTGTGCAGCCTCCACCACCTGGTCCAGTTCGCGCGGGTCTCGCGTGAAACAGCGTACGGTCCAGGTGTCGTGATCTCCCCACCAGACGGAAAGGCGGAGATGCACCGCTGTCCGGTCGTCGCACCACCACAGGTCGGCCGGCCCGGTCGCCTCGGCAACCTTTGGAGGAAGGAGCTCCTGCACGACCGAAGGTACGGTGAGCCGATCGGTCGTCGCGGTGAGCTGCCGGTGCGGCCAGGACATCACGGCGGCGGCCAGTGCATGGTTTTCAAGGCGCTGCTCAACCGTGCGGTTAATGATCCGATACGGCGCACGGGGCATGGCCATCGCGGTTTGGCCGTCTACCAGTACATCGACAGGCCAGGTCATCGCGCCGTCGAGAATCGGGCTGAACGCCCACCCGCGAGATGTCCAGTGTGCGGTGGCCTCACCCTCCAAGCCGTACTCCATCGGGTTGTGGCCAGGCAACTGAGTCCACAGCCCCCCGTATTGCTTCTCGAAAGCGACCATGGCGGCAACCACGTCAGCCGGAGCGGGACCTTCGTTGTCCTCGTCATCGATGGTGCAGGCCAGGGATTTCACCTGCTCGGCCGACATGGGCTGGTAGGCCCGTTTGCCGTAGGTGGCCAGAAAGCCGCAGACCCGCGCCGAGACGGAAGGATCATCAAGGATGTGTACCGAACCAATCTAATGTCCCCGGAACACCTAGACCCCTGCTTCGAGAGCGTCGGCTCGGCGTCGGAGGTCCGCGGCGATGTGGTCCCAGTCAGGGCCGTGCAGGTAGAGGCTGTCTGCAGCCTCGCGCATCAGAATCGGTTCGTCGGGCCGCTGTAGGAGCACGAGTCGGTATGCCAGGTTGCGAATCCGCACTGGAAGATGACCATCGACCAGGTGCGGAGACAGTTCGCGGAGCATGGCCAGAATCGAGTCGGCGTCGGCGAAGGTCAGCTCCTCGACGAAGTAGTGTTCGCCGTGCTCAAGGTCGCACTCGGGCGTCGGCCGATACTCATCGCCGTAGAGGCACCGAGCGTGTTCCACGAGGGTGGCGTGCATGGGCAGAAGCCTACGGTCACTCGCCCTGAGGCAGCGTGGCTCCCGGGAGCCACCGTGGGAGCCACCGGGACAAACGATCTCGACGCCAGGCGTACGAATCCGATCGTGCTGGTGCGGTGACCGTACAGGTCGGCTGGGTTGCGTGCTCACGCGGCGAGGGCGATGAACCGGTGGATCACGTCCCGGGCGGTGTCCTCGTCGGCCTGTGCCGACTTCGCGATCACCAGCACCAGGACCGGCGGCCGAGCTTGGATCGGACTTGTCGCCGGCGGAAGTGGCAAACGTGGCCATGCAGGCGGTATCTGTGGTGGCATGCATTTTGCCGATCAAGGGGGAGGGCCGTTGCGGGGCTTTGTCGTGTCCCAGACGAATCCACGGGCCTTCCCGACGATCGCTGACGCAGCGAAGGCTTCGGGGCCGCCCGGGGAGCAGCTGCGCCACATCGTCGTGGAGCCGGGCAACTACCGTTCGGACGCCCTCAGATACTGGGGGAACGCGGTGATCACCGCGGCCGGGGGTCCTGGGACGGTCACGGTGAACTGCAACGGGAACTACACGCTGCGGGTCGAGGGCCACGTCACCTTGCGGGGCCTGACGTTGCACAACTGGAACGTCGACGGCAACGTCCTGGAGGCGGTGGGCGGCACCCTGGTCGTCGAACAGTGTGAGTTGGTGAGCAAGTCGAGCCGCGCGATCAGTGTGTGGGATGGAGCCGAGCTCTTCGTCCGGCACAGCCGCGTCCACGGCGGTGGCATCGTCTACTCCGACTCCGCTGGTCTGGTCGAGCACACCGAGGTGTTCAACGCCGATCTGTGCGGGATCGCCATCCGCAACGCGAGCAGGGTCACCGTTCGAGACTGCCGCGTCCAGCGTGCGGGCGAACACGGCATCTGGGTGGCGGAGGGCTCGACACCGCTGATCGAGCGTTGCGAGATCGAGGGCTCCAAGTCCGCGAGCATCCTGGCACAGGGCCATGCCAAGGCCACTGTCCGCGACTCCCGGCTCCGCGCGTCGGGTCAGTGCAGCCTTGTGGTCCGCGACAACGCCTCCGCCACCGCCGAGGAGTGCCTCGTCACCGGATCAGGCGCCGAAGGCGTATGGGTCACGGCCAAGGGAACGCTGACCGCGCGGAGAGTACGCATCGAGGACGGAAGGCGCCACGGTGCGCTGGTGGACGACTTTTCCACGGCCGACTTCGAGGACTGCGACATCATGCAGGCGGTGAACTGCGGGCTGGCCGTGAGCGGTTCGGGAACGGCCAGGTTCATCGGGGGCACGATCACCAAATCCCAGTTCGGCGCGTCGGCCGCGAACGAAGGAGTGCTCACGCTCGACGGAGCCAAGGTGTCGCACAACAAGAGCATCGGCGTCGCGGTGGATCCGGGCGCCAGAGTGGTCCTCCGCGACTGCACCATCATGGGCAACGGGGGTCAGGGCATCGTCACGGCCGACGGCGCACAGGTACGCATGGAACGGGTGAACTCCGAGGCGAACGGCGCCGATGACATCCTCGGAGTCGAAATCGGCGCCCCTGCCGCTTCCAGTACCGACACGACGGCTTCCAGTGTCGCCACGACGGCGGCTCCGCCGGAACCCGGCACCGCCGCCCCGGAGACCGCAGGCACGGCGCCCGAACTCAGCATCGACGAGCTGCTCGCCGAGTTGACCGCGATGGTGGGGTTGGCGGAGGTGAAGCGCGAGATCGGCAAGCTGGTCGGTCTCCTGCGCATCGCCGAACAGCGCAGGCAGGCAGGGCTGCCGGATGGACCGGCCATCGGCCGCCACATGGTCTTCGCCGGCGCCCCTGGCACCGGCAAGACCACGGTCGCCCGGCTGTACGGACGACTGCTCGCCGCTCTCGGCGCGGTCCCCACCGGGCAGTTCACCGAGGTATCGCGCGGGGAACTGGTGGGGCAGGTGCTCGGCGAGACAACGCAGAAGACCACCGCCGTCTTCAAGAAAGCGTTGGGCGGAGTGCTGTTCATCGACGAGGCGTACACCTTGTCCCGCCGGTTCGGCACAGGCACCGACTTCGGACAGGAGGCCATCGACGCGCTCGTCAAACTCATGGAAGACCACCGCGACGAGATCGTCGTCATCGTCGCCGGCTATTCGGCCGAGATGCGCGAATTCTTGGCGGCGAATCCCGGACTGAAGTCGCGTATCTCCCGCACTATCGAATTCGAGAATTACAGCCCGGCCGAGTTGACGAGCATGACCGAGGCGCTCGCCGCGCAATACGGTTTTCGGCTCACCGAGCAGGCGCAGGCGTCGCTTGTCGCGCACTTTCAGCGGGTACGGAGAGACGAGACCTTCGGCAACGGCCGGGAGGCCCGGCGCGTGTTCGAAGCCGCCGTCGAACACCAGGCGCTCCGACTGTCCAGCCAGGACGGTCCTGCGTCGTCGGAGGACCTGACTCTTCTGCTGCCCGAAGACTTCGACGGCGTCGTCGACAACGGCCTGAGTGCCAGGCTGGGTGAGGTCCGCGACGCGGGACAGCTCCAGGCGGTTCTCGACCGGCTCAACGCGATGATCGGCCTGGAGGCGGTCAAGAGCCAGGTCCGGGACACCATCGATCTGATCGCCGCCACTCGGCGCAGGCAGCAGGAGGGCCTGGGCGCCGCACCGATCTCCAGCCATCTGATCTTCTCAGGCCCGCCTGGAACCGGGAAGACCACGGTCGCACGGCTCTACGGGGAGCTCTTGGCCGCTCTCGGCGTACTGGCCCGAGGCCACTTCGTCGAAGCCTCCCGGACCGACCTGGTCGGCCAGTATCTCGGTCACACCACGCAAAAGGCCACCGCCACGTTCAACGAGGCGCGTGGCGGGGTGCTGTTCATCGACGAGGTCTACGCTCTCGCCCGGCAATTCGGCGCGAATGCCGATTTTGGGCAGGAGGCCATCGACACGCTCGTGAAGCTCATGGAAGACCACCGCGAAGAGGTCGTCGTCATCGTCGCCGGATACACCGATGAGATGAACGACTTCCTCGCGGCGAACCCCGGACTCGCGTCGCGCTTCTCCCGGACCATCACCTTCGCCCCGTACGGCCCGGACGAGCTGGTCGATATCTTCATCGGCATCGCGGAGTCCTCCGGTTTCGAAGTTCCCGGCAGTACGCGCTCCGCCATCCACGATCACGTGACCGGTCAGACCGAAAGGTTCGACCAGGGAAACGGCCGCGAGATCCGCAAGCTTTTCGAAGCCGCCCAGACCGCGCACGCGCGCCGTATCGCCCAGCTTGAGCGCGGCGGAACTCAGGCGACCCGCGATCAGCTGCGGATCCTTCTTCCAGCGGACGTCGAGGAAGCTCGCTGAGATCCGCGCCGCCACGGCACCAGCCAACGAGATCTCCTCGCTTTCTCCGGTAGTCGGTCGGTGATGTGGATCCCGTCGGCGACCTGAAGGTGCCAGGAGCAGAGTGATGAAGAGGATGCCGACCGATGACTTTTGGTGGTGCACGCGGTCTTACCCGTGATGGCGACCGAAGAGGAGCAGGTCATGCGGAACCCGGCGTTCGATCGGTTGGAAGCCCTACTGGGTGAATGGACGATGGAGGCGGTGGTCGGCGGGCGGTCGATGGGGATCGCTCACTCGCGGTTCGAGTGGATCGAAGACGCCGCGTTCGTCCGCCAGCACACGTATACCGACCCGGCCGAGGTGCTCGACACGGGCTGGGCGGCTCGCTCGCCCATGCCGGTTACCTCGATCATCGGGCTCGACGACACCCACGACGAGTTCACCATGCTGTACGCCGATGCAAGGGGCGTCTTCCGGGTCTATCGGCTCAACGTGGTCGACGGCGTCTGGCGGATGCACCGGGAGGCACCGGGTTTCAATCAGCGCTTCTCCGCGACTTTCAGCTCCGACGGGAACACGATCTCCGGTGCTTGGGAAGGCTCCTCCGACGCGGTGACCTGGAGCAAGGATTTCGACGTCATATACACGCGCGAGACCTGATCACCCAAGTCGCGCGATGGCGTCAGCCGGGTTGCCGCGCAAAGGCCTGCCGGGCGAGCGGGTGTCCTGCGGGCAGGATGACGGCCTTGTGTTCGCGCTGGGCGGTGGCGATCGCGTCGCCTTGGGGTGTGCCGTGGCGGGCGAAGACGAGGCGCACTCGGCCATCGCCGGAGCCGCGCGGTGCCAGTGGGGTGACGGCGCCGTGGGTGCCGTCGGGCAGGGTGACCCATAGCTGGAAGTCGTCGCGGCGGAAGAAGTCGGCGGATTTGACGGGCCATGGGTAGTGGTGCTCGCCGGCCGCTTTGGGCAGGATGCCCTGGTGGTCGCTCTTGGTGAGCGGGACGCAACTGTTGAACAGCGAATCGGTGTAGCGGGCGACGCTGTCGGCGTCCTTGATCTCCTCGTTGAGGATCTGCTCCGCCTCGTCGTAACCGAGGTCGGCGAGGGCGGGCAGGGTGTTGGGAAAGGCGGTGATCAGCGTCAACGCGTCTCGGCGCAGCCGGTCGACTTTCACCGGGTCGGCGCAGAATTGCGTGCTCCATTCGATGCCGGCCCGGGCGAGGTACATCTGCCAGCCGTTCGCCGAGCGGACCCACAGACTCCCTCCGTGATGCATTTCCCACGGCCCGGGGCCGTAGGGGAGCCTGTCCTCGCCTGAGTCGGCCAGTATCTTGTGGGCCGTCCGTTTGGCCTCAGTGAACCAGTGCGACTCCGTCCGCTGTGGATGGTCGGCGATATAGACGCTCCACGGATGGTCTTCCGATTCGACATGCGTACCTGTAGAGCTTGATCCCGATGTCATGCCACACCTCCTGAGAACAGCGATAACGCATGTACTGCAGGCGTCGGAGATAAACGGGTGGTCTGCAGAGACGGTCGCGCTTCCGGCGGCTCCAGTTATCTGAACCGCATCGTAGCCTCGTCGCTCTTCGCCTCAGTTTCGGACAATGTCAGTGTCCGGCTCTATCATTTCCTGGATATGGCAACGTTCCTCAAATTAAGGTAAGCCGACCCGTGAAGCGCCGTGGCCCGAGGAGTGAATGGGCTATCGTGCCGCGCCGATACCGCGTTTCTCGCGCTCGGCGTCGATGAGCTCGTCGGTGAGTTCCTCCGGGTCGACCGTGTATTCAGGGTCGTAGAGGGCGTCGTGGTCGCGGGTGCTGAGGGGCAGGCCGAGTTCGGCGAGCCGGTCGGCCAGCCGGGTGAAGGCCGTGGGCACGTCATCCTGATACCGGGCCTGTCCGGACGCGCACGCTTCGGCCAGGTTGCGGCCCGTCAGGTTCCGGTACGAGAACTCGGTGTCGAGCTCGATCACGGGCGCAGGGGCGTCCGCCGGCTCGTCGGGGTGCATCCAGTAGCCGACCCAGTGTCCATCCTCACCGAGCTTCGCGACGAACCTGGCGTACTCGCTCATCCGCGCGTAACCGGCGTTGACGGCCTGCATGTCGGGGTCGGCGAGTTCCGTCGCGCTGAGGTAGCTCGTGTCCAGGAACGGGCTGAGCTCTCCCGGTTCCGGGAACGTGACGTCGAGCAGGAGCCGGAAGTCGGAACGGCCCTCCCACTGCGCCACCAGCATCGTGCGCAGGTCGTTCGGGATCGGCCGGCCGCCCAGACGCTCACGGGAGAACTCGGCGAGCCGCTCTTCGTACATGTGGCCTGCCTCGCTGATCGGGTTCAGAGGATCAGGCGACAGTAGCGGCAACCCACGACGAAGTGATCATCGGAGCCGCGTCAGGCCAGGGACTGGAGGGTGCGGGAGATGCCGAGGCTGGCGGTGCGCAGGGCGCCGGTGAAGCGGCCGACGTTCATGCGGCAGGTGGGCGCGGTGATCGACAGTGCTCCCGCGAGCGTGGTGGGGGCGCTGAAGACGGGGACGGCGACGCTCATGTAGCCGAGCCGGGTCTCCTCGACCTCGACGGCCAACCGGTCCTCCCGGACCTTCTCCAGCTGTGTGCGCAGCAGCCCGGGCTGCACCACCGTCTTGCGGGTGAGCGGCCGCAGGCCGTTGCGTACGACCTCCTGGAACAGGGAGGGGGACGCGAACGCGAGGATCACCTTCCCCGTCGCGGTGCAGTACAGCGGGAGCCGCCGGCGATGCGGGACTGCTTGTTCAGACCACGGTGCACGACGAGCTTCTCGACGTACAGCACGTCGAGGCCGTCGTGGATGGCGAAGTGGACGGTCTCCTGCGTGGCGATCAGCAGGTCCTCCATGTACGGGAGGGCGGCCTCGCGCAGGGTCCGCTGCCGGGGCACCCGTTGGCCGATCTCGAAGAGTCGCAGGCCGAGGCGGTAGCGGTTGCCGGCCCGCTCCAGGACCCCCCACTCGAGGAGCTCCTGCGCGAGCCGGTGCACGCTGGCCTTCGCCACCCCGGAGCGCCGTACCAGCTCGGCGAGCGACAGGACGTCGTCCTCCGCGGTGAAGGACTCGATGATCAGGCGCGCCTTGCCGAGAACGGAGTTCATCGTGTCGGCGTCGTTCTGCGGAGTGATCGGAGGTTCGGGAACTGGGCGGGCGAACGGAACCACGGTCATGACGCGAACCTCGCGATCAGATCAGCTATCTCGGAGGGATGAAGTTCCATCAAAGGAACCATGCCGCCTTCGATCACCGCAACGGTCGGGCTGGTAAAACGTGACGACAGCGACTTCAGCTCGGGGAAGCTGAACGGATCGGCCGACGCGCCGACGCACAGCACCGGGCAGCGGACGAGACCGATCCGCTCCTCCATCCGGTACGCGCTGACCGCCTCGTGCCCCTTCTCCATGTCCGTGCCGACGACCAGCGCGTCCCGGACCAGTCTGGTGAACAGGTCCGGCCGGTCCGTGGGGTAGAAGGCCCGCCGGCGCCGCCACAGCTCGGTGAGGTGCGTGCCGTCCGGAGAGATCTCGACATGGTCGATCGCAGGGCGGTGCCGCCGCATCTCGCGGGCGGCGGCGTCGACGTACGGGGTGGACGACAGGACCAGGCGCTCGACGCGGTCCGGCGCCCGCGCCGCCACCTCGATCGCGACGACGCCGCCGGTGTGGTGGCCGGTCAGCGTCGCCCGGTCCAGGCCGAGCGCGTCGAGGAACTCCACGACGGCGGCGGCGTAGGTCTCGATGCGGTGCTCCGCGACCGGCGCCGAGGCGCCGAAGCCGATCGTGTCCATGGCGATCGCGCGGTGCGTCCGGCCGAGGAGGGGGAGCACCTCGCGGTACTCGTCCCAGGAGCGCGGCGTCTGGTGCAGGAGCAGCACGGGCGCCCCGGATCCGCACTCGGCGTAGTGGACCTGCCCGAACGACGTGTCCGCGTAGCCCTTCCGGATTCCCGTCATCGTGCCGCCCCGCCCTTCCTGCCGCCCGCGCCCTTCCGGATTCCGGTCATTACGCCTCCGCGAGGAACGCGAGGCTCAGCGGGTTGTAGCGGCCGGCCTGCTCGTGCTGGGGCCAGTGCCCGCACTCGTTGAAGATCTCCAGTCGCGCGCCGGGGATGGCGTCGGTGATCGCCTGCGCCTCGGGGACGTCGCCGAACGGGTTCTTGTTGCCCCAGACGACGAGCGTGGGGGCGGTGATCCGGGCCATCCGGTCGGGGCGCAGCAGGTTGCGCTCGCGGATCTCCACTTCCTGCAGGGCCAGCAGGTTCGGCAGGTTCTTCTGGAAATCCGGCCGGTGGTAGATGGCGTACCGCGCCTCGGTGAGCTCGTCGCCGAACTCCTCGTCCCATTCGGCCCACAGCAGCCGCAGCCGGTTCCGGGTGAGCTCGATGTCGTCCTCGAGGGACGCGGCGGTCGTCGTCTTCTTCAGGCGCTGCATCACCTCTGGGTTGACCTTGGTGCCGCCCATGCACAGCAGCTGCAGCGACGCGACCCGCTCCGGGTGCTCGCTCGCCGCCCACGCCGACACCCAGCCGCCGAGCGACTCGCCGACCAGGTGCGCGCGCTCGGCGCCGACGGCGTCGAGGTAGCCGATCAGGTGGTCGACGTACGCGGGGATCTCCTGCGGTACGTCCGGCTTGCCGGTGTACCCGTGGCCCAGCATGTCGATCGCGTGGCAGCGGTACTTCCGGGCGTGCTCGGGGATGTTGCGGACGAACGCCTCGAGGTGACCGCTCGTACCGTGCAGGAAGACGACGTGCTCGCCGTCCTCGGGACCGGCCTGCAGCGCCCGGGTCCGGATCCCGCCCGCGTCGACGTAGGTGTGCCGGTAGTCGACGTCGGCCAGCGCGTTCCAGATGCTCATGAAGAGACCTTTCCGTTGTGTTCGGGATCGATGACGGCGACGCCCATGCCGGTGAGCCATTCGGGGATGACCTCGTACGCGAGGCGACGGCCGGGCGCGTGGCCGAGCGCGGCGGCCATGACCAGCCAGGTGCGTACCTCCTGCGCGCCGTTGCCGGCGACCTCTTCGAGGCGTTCGGTGGTGTACGCGGTGACGCGGTGCAGCTCGCCCTTCTCGACCATGGTCAGGAGCTCGTCGTCGAACTCCGGATTGATCGCCGCCTGGGCGGCCCTGATGATCTGACGGCGGCGTGCGTCGTAGTCCTGCCAGTTGTTCCGCCCGTCGAGCCACGCCCGGACCATGAACTCCTCGTCCTCGCCGTCCGGGCTGCGCCAGTCGGGCCAGGGGAGGCGGTGCGACAGACCGCCGGAGCCGATCACGGCGACCCGCCGGTCCCCGGGGAACGCCTCGACGGCCTCCCGGATCGCGTGTCCCAGCGCGTCGCAGCGGGCGAGGGTGGGTAGCGGGGGCGCGAAGACGTTCACGACGATCGGGACGATCCGCACGTCCAGCCCGGCGAGCAGATACTGGATCGCGTGCGACTGACCGTGGTCGATCTGCAGCCGGGCCGAGAACGCGACGTCGAAGCGGCCGCCGTCCACGAGCGTGCCCGCGACGTGCCGGGCCAGCTCCTCGTCGACCGGCTGCGGTCCCTTCGGCGTGCCCGACTCGCCGCTCGCGACACACTCGCCGACCCCGATCGTGAAGCTCGGGATGAGGTCGAGCCAGAACCCGCGGAAGTGGTTCGAACCCACGATGACGACGGTGTCCGGCCGGGCCGCGGCGATCCGGTCGCGGGCGGCGTACAGGGCGTCGCGGAAACGCCCGGCCTCGTCCTTATGGACCGTCTCCTCCCAGTGCGTGTTCATCAGCGTGCTGTGCGACGCGCCGACACCCAGAACGATTTCAGTCACAGTCCCACCTCCGATCGAGTACGGGTGACGGTGTCGACCGCCGTACGGATGAGGTGCCGGGTGAGGCGTTCCATCGCGCGGACGTCGACGATGTTCATGCCGAGGGCGAAGTCGATCTCGAAGGGCGCCTCGGTCACCTTCGGCATGCCGATCCGTACGGTCGGGACGCCCCGGTTGCGCAGGATGTTGGCGTCGGTGGCGCCGCTGTTGCCACGGATCACCTCGTGTTCGCGGCCCTCCAGGGCCTCCCAGGCGGAGATCGCGCTGCGGGACACCCACATGTCCGGATCGGACGCGGTGCCCGGGATGGCCAGGACCATCTCCGACGACAGCTCGACGCCGGGCAGCTCGGCGCGGATCCCCTCGAGCGCGGCGGCGAACTCCCGCTTGGCCTCCATCGGCGTCGTCCGGGGGCTCAGCCGCAGGTCCACCCGCAGGCGGCAGGAGGCCGGGGTGACCGCCGCCATGCGCGGCCGGCCGGCCTCGATCGAGGCGACGATGCCCTGCGGGGCGACCGTGCCCTCGGTGTGCCGTTCGGCGTACTCGGCGAACCAGCGCTCCAGCCGTACGGCGACCTCGCCCGCGCGGGCGATGGCGTTGTCGTACGGCAGCCGGTGGCGCGACCCGACATAGGTGTGGATCCCGCCCACGGTCACCTCGAACCAGGCCAGCCCGACCTCCTCCCAGGAGACCGTCCACCCGGGCTTGGCGATCACCGCGAAGTCCGTCCAGTGCCCCTGTTCCAGGAGAAACGAGCAGCCGGCGCCCTGACCGGTGTTGCGCCGGACGCTGCCGTCCAGCGCGTTCGTGGGCATGCCGCCGGCGCCGAACGCCACCAGCAGGTCCCCGGTCAGCGGCAGCCCCGCCTGGTGGATCGCCTCGGCGGCCATCAGCACGCACACGGCGTGACCCTTCGGGTTGGAGGCGCCGAGCCCGACCACGAGGTCGCCCACGAGGCGGGCGTCGGGCCGCATGTCGGGCCGCAGCTCCGGGCCGGTCCACGGCGCGTCCTCGGCCGCGTCGCCGGTGGTCAGCGTGTCGATCGGCGCGTACAGCATCAGGTCGGGGCCGGTGCCGTCGCCGTGCAACCGCCCCCACGCGTTGGCCTGCCGGTCGTCGAGCGGCTGCGTCGCCGCCGTGATGCCGGCCGCGCCGAGCGTGCCCGCGATGTACTCGGCCAGCGGCCCTTCGCCGCCGGTGGGGCTGGGCTCGTTCACCAGACCGACGATCAGCTCGCGCAGCCGCGCCGTGGTGACGTGCTTCCACGCCGCCGCGACCAGGTCCCGGCGCCGCTCGTCCAGCCCCTCCAATCCGATCACTGGTTGATCCGGTGGACTTGGGTGTTGCTCGTACGGGCGATCCAGCGCCACAAAGGCGGTGCCGCGACCGCGAGAGCCGCGCCGATAATCAGGGTCAGCAGGGTGCGTCGCACAGAAAACTCCTCACTTGGCGCCGGTCTCGGCCCGCTTCTTGGCGGTCTCCTCTTCGGCGAGGGTCCGCCAGGCGGTGAGCGACACGTCGGGGCGGTAGAGCTTCTCCGGCGGCGCGTCGGTCACGTCGACCATCCACGCGTCCTGGCCGGAGAACTGGCCGTGGAACAGCCAGCGGACCGCGCCGAGGTACTTGGCGTAGAAGCCGAGGGTCTTCCAGCCCTCGGTGAAGTTGACCATCACGCCGACGTACTGGTGGTTGTCGGCGTCGACCGGCACGTAGAACTCGTAGTGGATGAACTTCGGGTACGCGATGCGCAGCACGCCGGGCATGGACAGCGAGGCGAAGCCGGGGAATCCCCGGGACTCGATGACCGGGTCGACCTTCTTCGGCTTGCCGGTGTTGCCGAGGTTGAAGGTCTCCTTCGGCGGCTGAATCTTCCACCAGCGCTTGCCGGTCCACCGGCCCACGCCGGGGAAGTCGGCATCCCAGTGCACCTCGTCCTGCACCCGGTAGATCCAGCGCCCCTCGGGGACGATGCGCGTGATGTTCCAGGTGGGCATCGCCTTGAAGAGCCGCCACAGCGACGTCCGGTGCAGGTACTTCGCGTGCCCCTCGTCGAAGCCGTTCTCGCACGCGAACCGCCAGTTCCCGGCCCGCGGCTCGATGCGGCCGCCCATCATGAAGGCGTTGTCGACCAGTTCCTCGGGCAGCTGCGAGTCGATCGGGTGCGGCTCCTCGTCGGCGAGCGGCACGTACACCCACACCATGCCGAGGCGTTCGGCCACCGGATAGGTCTGCACCCGGACCTTGCCGCAGATCCGCGACTGGGGCCCGTCGGTGATGACCGCGCACAGCTCGCCGTCGCCGAGGCGGAACGTCCACCCGTGGTACGGGCAGCTGAGCGTGCCGGGGAACTGCTGGTCGCCGAGCGACAGGGGAACGCCGCGGTGCGGGCAGCGGTCGTGCAGGGCGTGCACCTGTCCGCCGTCGCGGACCAGCGCGATCTTCTCACCGCACACGGTGACCGCGATCGGCTTGCCGGTCACGTGGCTCGACCAGGTGACCGGGTACCAGTACCCGCGGAAGCCCGCAGCGGCGGCGTCGTACTCGGGCCAGGACGACCAGTCCTGTCGTCCGGGCCGCTTGGGCCGTCGTCCCGGCGGGCGGGTGTCCCCGCCCGGGGAAGCGGGCGAGTCGGGCTCGGTCATGGGCCGTCCTCCAGAATGTCCAACTGAGCGATGACGAGATGATCGAACGCCGGGGAGGTCCTGCCTACGGAAACGTCTCGCTGAGCAGACCGGCGCCGTCGGCGCGTCGTCGCGGGTGACGATCCGGCGACGTTCCGGTGAGTGGACCCTCGGTCATGCGGCGTGAGCGCCGCCGACCTTACGGTTCGACGAACTTCGGCCAACGTCGAACCCACACCGGGGGGTTCCCGGCCCACTGCCAGCGAGGTGCTCTTTGCAAGCACGGCACATCCCCTGGCGCGCCCTCGCCGCCGCCATCGCACTGATCACGACCATGTCCGCCTGCGGCGCCGGCACGACCGACTCCGCGGGCGCCGGCGGAAACGCCGCCGGTCCGAAGATCCGCCTCGCGGTCGGCGTCGACCCGTCGTACGCGCCCATCTTCCTCGCCCAGGAGAAAGGGCTGTTCGCCAAGCACGGGGTCAACGTCGACGTCGTGCAGTTCGGCAAGGGCGGCGACGCCGTCGACGCGATCGCCTCCGGCCAGGTGCAGCTGGCCGGGAGCTCGGACACGACGGCGATCGGCACGCTCCAGCAGAATCCCGACCTCCGGGCGCTCCTCGTCTACGAGGCCTCCGGGAAGTACCTGAAGGTCGTCGAGCGCAAGAACATCGGCGACCCGAAACAGATCAAGAAGATGGCGATCGTTCCCGGCCTGTCGGAACTCGCCGCGACGCGGTTCCTCGAGTCCAAGAAGATCGACCCGAAGACCGTCACGTTCGTCACCGCCGACCCGCCGGAGATCCCCGCGCTGCTGCAGAAGGGGAACATCGACGCGTACGTCCTGTGGGAGCCGTGGCCGACCAAGGGCGCGCAGCTCGGCGGGAAGATCGTCGAGAACACGGGAGACTACGGCCTGTCCTACGTCCAGTGGCTCATCACCGGGAACAAGTGGCTGAGCGCCAACCAGAGCGCGGCCGGCAAGGTCGCCGCGGCGATCGACGAGGCCGCCAAGCTGACCGAGAGCGATCCGCAGGCCGCGGCGGAGGCGACGCAGAAGGCCGCGAAGGTGCCGACCGCGCAGACCGTCGCCGCGATCAACGAGATCGACTTCGGGGTCCGCGACATCACCGCCGCCGACCTGAAGGGCTACGAGTCGACCGCCGACTTCTTCCTCCAGACCGGCAAGGTCAAGTCGAAGCCGGACGTGAACGCCGCCGTGATCCAGAACTGGTTCACCCAGCACGCGGGGAAGTGAGGACGCGTTGACCACCGAGATCGATCGAGAGGCCGCCCGCGGCGCGGCCACGCGCATCGACGGCGTGAGCATCAGCTTCGGCGCCTACCACGCCGTCAACGACATCTCCCTGGAGGTCGCCGCCGGGGAGTTCGTGTGCCTGCTCGGCCCGAGCGGGTGCGGCAAGTCGACTCTGCTGTCCGCGCTGGCCGGGTTCACCCCGGCCACGGCCGGCACCGTCTCCGTGGACGGACGAGCCGTCACCGGGCCGTCGCCGGAACGCGGCATGGTCTTCCAGAGCAGCGAAGCGCTCTTCGACTGGCTCACCGTGCGGCAGAACGTCGCGTTCGGCCCGCGCATGCGCGGCATGTCCCGCGCGGAGCAGGCCGCCCTGGCCGACGAGTACCTCGGGCTCGTCGGCCTCCGCAAGTTCGCCGGCAAGTTCCCGGGCCAGCTGTCGGGCGGTATGCGGCAGCGGGTGCAGATCGCCCGGGTCCTGGCGAACCGGCCGCGCATCGTGCTCATGGACGAGCCGTTCGGCGCGCTGGACGCCCAGACCCGGCAGGTCATGCAGGAGGAGATGGACCGCATCTGGCGGGAGTCCGGGTGCACCGTCGTGTTCGTCACCCACGACATCGACGAGGCGATCATCCTCGCCGACCGCATCGCGGTCATGACGGCGGGCCCGGCGGCCTCGATCAAGAACATCTACCGGGTGGACCTGCCCCGGCCCCGCGACGAGACGTCATCGGAGGCGATCGCGCTGCACCAGAAGCTGCGGCAGGACATCGGCCAGGAGGTCCGCGCGGCCCTGCGCGAGCAGGGGCTCGCCACCGGAGAGGAGGACGGGTGACGACCGTCGAGCAGGCGGACACCGCCCCCCGGATCCGGGGCCGGCGATCCGGCGTGGCGTCCGGCCGGATCCGCACCGTCGGCATGTACCTGATCTCCGTCGCCATCGGCGTCGGGGTCTGGCAGCTCGTGGCGATGAAGTACGGCTCCGCGCTCGTCGCCTCGCCGGCGCAGACCGTCAAGGCGGCCAAGGAGCTCGCGTCCGACGGCACGCTGCTGAACTCCGTCATCGCCTCCGGCCGCCGCATCCTCATCGGCTGGGCGCTCGGGCTGGTCGTCGGCGTGCCCGTCGGCCTGCTCATGGGCCGCCTCACGGTGATCCGGCAGCTGCTCGACCCGTACATCGAGTTCTTCCGGTTCATCCCGCCGGTCGCCTTCGTCACCCTGGCGGTGGTGTGGCTCGGCATCGGCGAGTCGTCGAAGGTCGTGCTGATCTTCTACACGTCCGTCTTCATCGTCACGCTGAACACCATCGCCGGCGTGCTGTCGGTCAACGAGTCCAAGCTCCGCGCTGCCACCAGCCTGGGCGCGAGCCGCTGGCAGGTCATGCGGAGCGTCGTGCTGCCCGCCACGGTCCCGCACATCGTCACGGGCGCCCGCCTGGCCATGGGCAACAGCTTCCTGACCATCGTCTCGGCCGAGATCGTGGCGGCACAGGTCGGCCTCGGCGCGCTGATCTGGACGTCCCGGAACTACGGTCGTATCGACTGGGTGTTCGTCGGCATCATCACGCTCGGCATCCTCGGGTTCGTCTTCGACCGGGTGCTGCGCGTCGTATCCTCACGTGTCCTGCGCCGCTATGGGGTGAAACTGTGACCGAAAGCTCCCGAGCACTGATCCTGGATCGGTTCGGAACGCTGCCACGGCTGGTGGAAAGGCCCGTGCCGCCACGCGCGCCGGGCGAGACGCTCGTCCGGGTGCACGCCGCCCAGGTCGGCCACCTCGACCTGAACATCGTGGATGGCCGCTTCGGCATCCTGCCCACGCTGCCGTTCGTCCCGGGCACGAACGCCTGCGGCACGGTCGTCGCGTCGGACGTCCACCCGATCGGCTCGCTGGTCCGGTTGAGCGGTTCCGGGCTCGGGCTGCGCCGCGATGGCGGCTGGGCCGAGCACGCCGTCGTCCCCGACAAGGCCGCCGTCCCCACGCCTGCCGGCACGGACCCCGCTGTCGCCTGCTCCTTCTTCTCGGCGGCGGGTGCCGCCTGGGCGGCCGTGCACGATGTTGCGGCGGTCCGGGAAGGGGAGCGTGTCATCGTGACCGGCGCGGCCGGCGCGGTCGGGTCCGTGGCGGTGCAGCTCGCCGTACGGGCGGGTGCGGAGGTGATCGGCGTCGTCGGCCGGCCGGGCAAGCTTTCCCACGTCCCCGCCCGGGCCAAGGCGATGCTCGCCGGCGACCTGTCGAAGGAGGCGCTGGGCGGTCCGGTCGACGCGCTCGTCGACACCGTCGGGGGGACGCCGCTGACCGCCGCCCTCGCGCTCGTCCGGCCGGGCGGCCGCGCCACCCTGGTCGGCTATTCGGCGGGGCGGGAGTTCACCGTCGACCTGGCGGACTTCCTGCTCGCCGACGTTGCGGTACTGCCAGTCAACCTGATGACGCGCGGCCGCGACCTCGCCGAGGTGGGCGAGCGTCTCCTGGCCGAGATCACCTCCGGAGACCTGAGCCTAAACGTCGAACGCTACGGTCTCGACCGGCTGGGGGAGGCCGTCGAACGCCTGCGCAGTGGCGCGGCGGTCGGCAAGGTCGCCCTGACGGTGACTCCTCCCCCCGGATGAATCCGGGGGGCTTCTCCTGCCGGTGGCTCAGGCCACTTCGGGAAGGACCAGCCCGGCCCTGATGGCGACGTTGAGTGCGCCGACCCGATCGGCGTTGGCGGTGTGTCCGCACCGGGTGCACTCGAACTTCTCTTGGGTGGTGCGGTTCTCCCCGGACACGTGCCCGCAGGCGGGGCAGGTGCGGGAGGTGTTGCGAGGGTCCACCGGGATCAGCACGCGACCGGCGCTTTCAGCCTTGTACGCGAGGATGCCCAGGAACACCCCCCAACCCGCATCATGGATGCTCTTGTTCAGCCCGGCCTTGGCGACGGCGCCGTTCGGGAGGAACGCCCCCGCGTTGCCGGGGTCGGGCTTCGGCTTGGGCACACGGACCATGTTCGTGATGCTCAACCGCTCGTGGGCGATCACGTCATAGGCGCGGACCAAAGCGAGCGCGGTTTTGTGTGCGTGGTCGGTGCGCTGACGACGCACCGCACGGTGCAGCGCGGCGACCTTCTCCACAGCCCGGCGGTGCTTCGCGCTGCGGTCCTCCCGCTTGCACCGGGGGAACTCCTTGAGGGCGCGCTGAGCGTCGGCCAGGGCGTCGGCGTTGCGCTTGCCGTGCCGGGGATTGGGCTGGTGCTCGCCCTCGCTGGTGGTGAGGAAGTGAGCTATGCCCATGTCGATACCGGTCACGACCCCGGTCGCGGGCAGCGGCTCGGCCGGTACCTCATCACAGGCGAGGATCACATACCACTGCTTGCCCTCGCGCTTGACGGACACGGTCTTGACACGGCCCTTCACCGGCCGGTGCTGGTGCACCCGAACGTGCCCGACACCTTGGAAGCGGACACGAGTGACGGGGTTGTGCGGGGTGGAATCCCAGCGGCAGCCATCACCGTCCTTGGGGAAGTCCACGGTGTCGAACCAGTTCACGCCTCTGAAGCGGGGATAGCCGGGTTTCTCTCCCGCCTCCACCCGGCGAAAGAACGCCTGAAACGCCTTGTCCAGACGGCGCAAGGTCGCCTGCTGAGAGGAGAAGGACCAGCGGCCTTGCCTCTCCGGGTCGAACGCCCGGATCTCCTTGAGCTGCGCGGACTGCTGCCCGTACGTGATACTCGTCTTCGACGGATGACGATAGGCGTCACGGCGCTCCTGCAACGCACCGTTGTAGAGGGAGCAGTGATCCCGCAGCATCTCCTCGAGGGCCTGGCGCTGGCGGACAGTGGGGCGCAGGAGGAACTTATACGCGCGGTGCACGCTCGGCCTCCTCCTTCTGCTTCTTCGTCCAGGGCCGTTCCCGCTGGGTGTTGATGTACTTCTCGACCGTGTCCGCGCTGACCGCGCCGACCGAGGCGACCATCCGCGACTTCAGATGCGGGAACTCCTCCCGTAGCACGCGGGAGGTGAAGCCCTTGAACTGGTTCGCCACGTACGACGCCGATGCTTTCGGCTCGTGCTTGACGAACAGCTGCACGTGATCGGGCATCACCTCAGGGTGATGATCTCCCACCCCTTCTCGGCCGCCTTCTGCTCGATCAGCTCACGCAGCCGGACCACGGCCCGGCCACCGAGGACCCGACGGCGGTACTTCGGCCACCACACCACGTGGAGCCCGAGGTCGTACACACCGCCGGAGTACCGGCGAACCTTCCTGGCCACAGTCACGAGAGCGTTATACACGAGGCATACATCTAACCAAGGCCAAAAGTGCAGGTCCGTGCGCGCAGTTGAGGTCAAAGCAGCCCAAAGAAGCGATTCCCCCACGCCTTAAGGGGCGGGTCCCTCGCTAATGAGGACTGACCCACCCTCACCCTTCGCGGTGATGGCGGCCGCCGGGTGGTCTTCCCGCGGGCGGCGCCGTCACCGCTGGGACGCCGATCGCAGGCACGGCTGCTCGCCGAGGCGTGATGTCGGCGGAACGGGGGTTCACCGGAACTCCTGCCGGGTGGCGATCACGCCGCAGCGGCGGTGGCGGCGCGCACGCCGTTCATGCCCGCGGGGCGACGACGGCGTGTCCTCGGCAGCAGACGGTTCCGTCGTCGATGCGCGTCAGCTCTGGCTCGGCGAGAACGTGCCGTGCATCCACCGGGCCGACGCCTGCGCGCTCTCGTACGGGTCGGCGATGTCGGGGCGGTCCACCTCGACCATCAGCCACCCGTCGAAGGCGCCGGGCAGGTTGCTCAGGATGCCGGTCAGGTCGAGCTCGCCACGGCCGGGCTCGGCCCACAGCCCGGCGAGGACGGTCTGCTGGTATCCCCAGTCCTTCTCGCGGCCCTCGGCGGCGACGCTGAGCCGGCAGTCCTTGACGTGCACGAACGGGATCCGCTCGGCGTAGTCCTTGATGAGCGCGCCGACGTCGGCGCCCGCCCAGGCCAGGTGGCCCGTGTCGGGGAGGAAGCCGAGCCGGGACGCCGGCAGGGCGTCGAGGACCGCCCGCGCCTCTTCGTCGGTCTCGATCCACGTGCCGACGTGCGGGTGCAGCGACGGCCGTACGCCCTCGGCGAGCATGGCGTCGCAGATCCGCTCGATCAGCTTCGTCACCGCCTCGACCCGGGACTCGTCCGCGTCGAAGGCCTGCGCGGGATGCAGGACACGTGGCTTCTCCTTGCCCATGGCGAGGCCCAGCCCGATCTCGGTCATGCCGAGTTCGGCGTGCTGCCGGGCGATCGCGGCGGCACTGGCGACGACGTCGTCCTCCTTGCCGTCCCTGCCGTCGGAGCGGCAGACGGCGTAGCCGGGCGCCAGCGTCAGGCCGGCCTCGCCCAGCGCCGCCAGGTATTTCTCCACGGTCCAGTCGGCGGGCACCTCGGCCATGACGGCGTCGAACCCGGCCTGTTTGATCAGTGACAGCCGCTCCTCCGGCGCGGGGGCGAGGGACGGGTCAAGCCATCCGTCAGCGCTGGCCATCCACTGGATCGGGTTGAGCGCGATCCGCGCGCTGGTCGAGCCGTCGGACATGGTGATTCCTTTCTCAGGGGATTTCTCTAGGGCCGGGGCGTGAGTTCGCCGGCGAAGTGGCAGGCGGCACGCTGCCCGGTGGCAGTGGTGGTGAGCTGCGGTTCGACCTCGGCGCAGATCGTCCGGTCGGCGTGCACCAGCGGCCCGATCGGGCATCTGGTGCGGAACCGGCAGCCGGACGGAGGATTGGCGGGGCTCGGCAGGTCACCGGGCAGGACGATGCGCTCGCGCGACCGCGCCGCGACCGTCGGAACCGGCGACGACGACAGCAGTGCGGCGGTGTAGGGGTGCTGCGGAGCGCCGTACACCGCGGCGGCGTCGCCGTACTCGACGATCCGGCCGAGGTACATGACGGCGACGGTGTCGCTGAGGTGACGCACGACCGACAGGTCGTGCGCGATGAACAGGTATCCGAGCCCCAGCTCGTTCTGCAGCCTCCCGAGCAGGTTGATGATCTGCGCCTGGATCGACATGTCCAGCGCGGAGACCGGCTCGTCGAGGATGAGCGTGCGCGGCCGGCGGGCCAGGGCGCGGGCGATGCCGATCCGCTGGCGCTGGCCGCCCGAGAACGCGTGCGGGTAGCGGTCGAGGTGTTCCGCGCGCAGCCCGACCTGCGCCATCAGCTCGCGCGCCGCCCCCTCGCGGTCCCGCCCGCCCACGCCCGTGAGCGCGAGCGCCTCGGCCAGCGACTGCCGGATGGTACGGCGTGGGTTCAGCGACGCGTACGGATCCTGGAACAGGTACTGCACCGACGTCCGGACCCGCGCCAGATCTTGCTCTCGTAGTCTGCTGACGTCGGTGCCGTCGACGAGGATCGATCCGCCCGCGACCGGGGTGATTCCGACGATGCTGCGGGAGAGGGTCGACTTGCCGCAGCCGCTCTCGCCGACGAGCCCGAGCGTACGGCCCGCCCGCACGGACAGGCTCACCCCGTCGACCGCGTACACGGAGGACTCGCGACGGAGCAGCCCGCGCCGCCGCCCGACGTCGACTCTCAGGTCGCGGACCTCGAGCACGACGGTCTCCGCCGCCGGAGGAGCCGTCGGTGACACGGTGTCCGTCGCCTGGTCGTCCGACGCCGGCGCGGGAAGGTCGCGGATGGGCGTCTCGGCGTCTCGATGGGCGACGACGCAGGCCACTTCCTGTCCGGAGTCGCCGATCGGGAGCATCGCCGGCGGTTCCTGCTCGCAGGCCTCCTCGGCGAACCGGCACCGGGGCGCGAAGGGGCAGCCGGCGGGCAGTGCGGCGGGATCCGGCGGCGCGCCGGGGATCGCGGGCAGCGGCCGGCCGAGCCGGTCGTCGTCGAGACGGGGCATGGCCGCCAGCAGCGCAGCGGTGTAGGGGTGCCGTGGATGCTCGAAGACCTGCTCTACCGTGCCCTTCTCCACCGTGCGGCCGCCGTACATCACGACGACTTTCGTGCAGAGTTCGGCCACGACCCCCATGTCATGGGTGATGATCGCGATGGCGATGCCGAGTTCGGTGCTCAGTCTGGCGAGCAGGCGCAGGATCTGTGCCTGGATGGTGACGTCGAGGGCGGTGGTCGGCTCGTCCGCGATCAGCAGGGTGGGGTCGTTGGCCAGGGCGATCGCGATGACGACGCGCTGGCGCATGCCCCCGGAGAACTGGTGCGGATACTGGTCGATCTTCGCCCGGACGTCGGGGATGCCGACCTGCTCGAGGAGCCGTATCGCGCGCTCGCGCGCGGCTTTCCGGCCGGCCCCGTGCACGGTCATGGCCTCGACGATCTGGTCGCCGACCGTCATGACGGGGTTGAGCGCGGCCTGCGGGTCCTGGAAGACCATCGCGACCTTGCTGCCGCGACGGCGTCTCATCTCCTTCTCGGGGAGCGTGAGCAGATCCTCCCCGTCCAGCCGCACCGAGCCCGCGACGACCTCGCCCGGTGGGCGCAGCATGCGCATGATCGAGCGCACCGTCACCGACTTGCCCGATCCGGACTCGCCGACGATGCCCACGACCTCGCCCGGACGGATGTCGAAGGTGACGTCGTTGACGGCCTTGACGCCGCCGTCCTTCAACCGGAACTCGGTGCGCAGGCCCTCGACGCGGAGCAGCGGCGCGTCCTCGGCCGTCGGCGACGCCGGCCGTCCGGCCGCGGCGGGACGAGTGGGAGAGGTCACTGGGGGTTCACCACCGTGAAGTCGGCCGTTGGCGGGGGTCATCGCCGGTTCACCGCCTCGTTGAGCGCGTCCGATACGAGGCCGAAACCGACCGCGAGCAGCAGGATGAGCAGGGCCGGGCCGACGATGTACGTGGACGATTGCGTAATGAATCGCAGGCCGTTGTTGAGCAGGACGCCGAGGGAGGGCGTCGGCGGCTGCACGCCGAGACCGACGATGCTCAGCCCGGCCTCGATGTAGACGCCGACGACCATCCAGACGGCGCCGTTGACGACGATCGCGTCCATCGCGTTCGGCAGGACGTGCCGCAGCAGCAACTGCCACCGTGACACGCCCAGCACGCGAGCGGCGAGGACGTACTCCCGGTTCTGCTGGCTCAGCCACGCGCCACGGGCGAGGCGTCCGGTGCTGGGCAGGCCGGTGATCAGGATCGTGAGGAACAGCGCCGACCAGCCGGGCCGGAGCACGGCGACGAGGCAGATCCCGAGGATCAGGCCCGGGAAGCCGAGGATCACGTCGAGCACGCGCTGCACGGCCGCGCCCAGCCGCTCGGAGATCGCGCCGCTCAGCCCGAGCAGCGTTCCGATCACCATGCAGAGGGGAACCGCGGTGAGGATCAGGCTCAGGTCGATGCGGAGCCCGTAGACGCTGCGGACGAAGATGTCCCGCCCGTACTCGTCGACGCCGAAGATGTGGTCGGCCGACATCCCGGTCAGCGAGGTCCGCCCCTGCCGGTCGTAGCCGCCGGGGAACAGCACGGGCGCGAGCAGCGCGGCGAGCCCCAGGACCAGGAGGATCGCCAGCCCGGTCATGCCCTTCGGCGTGCGGAACGCCGACAGGTAACGGGCCAGGGTGGGATTCAGTCGCCGGCGCGCCTCCGGTACGGCCACGGCCGCGGATGCCGGCTGAACGTCTGCCATGCCTAGTCTCCCAACTTGATCCGCGGGTCCAGCGCAGCCAGGACGATCTCGGTGAGGATCTGGCAGATCACCGCGACGAAGACGACACCGAGGATCAGCACCTGCAGCACGGTGAAGTCGCGCGCCTGCACGCTGGACACGACGAGCTGGCCGAGGCCGTTGCGGTTGAAGATCGCCTCGATGACGACCGCTCCGGCGAGCAGGTTCCCGATCTGGAGGCCCACGGCGACGACCGCGGTGCCGACGCTGTTCCGCAGAACGTGCCGGATGGTGACCCGCGAGGCGGACGCTCCTTTGCTCCTCGCGAGGTCGACGTACTCCTCGTTCCCGGCCGCGCGCATCTCCGTCTGCAGGAGACGGGCGACGGCCGCGGCCGGTCCCAGTGCCAGGGCGAACGCCGGCAGGGTGAGGTACTGGATGCCGATCGCCGGATCGTGCAGGAAGCCGACCTCGCCGCTGACCGGCAGCCAGCGGTTCAGCACGCCGAACACGAGGATCAGCAGCACGCCGATGAGGAACGACGGTACGGCGATGAACAGGCTGCCGGCCAGGTCGAGGGTCGCCCGCGCCCATTGGCGTCCGGTCGACCCGGCCAGCACGCCCAGGACCGTTCCGATCACGATGACCAGCAGCGTCGACAGGACGGCGAGTTCGACGGTGCTCTCGAGACGGTCGCCGATGACGCTCGCGACGCTCCGGTGCAGGAGATAGGACTCGCCGAGGTCCCCTCGGAACAACCCGCTGATCCAGTCCCAGTACTGGACCAGGAGCGGCCGGTCCAGCCCCAACTGCCGCTGGATCGCGGCGATGTTCGCCGCGGTGGGATTCTCACCGGCGAGGGTGACGGCGACGTTCCCCGGCGCCAGGCGAGGCAGCGCGAAGGCGACGACCGAGCCGGCGAACAGCACGAACACCACTGACGGGACCTTGCGGGTCAGGAACCGGATCATCGTCTGCCTACCGTCGCTCGCTCTCTCGTCCGGTCACTTCGACAGCCACGCCCGGCCGATGTCGAGGAAGCCCATCTGCGTCGGGGTGATGCCGTTCACGGCGGCCGTGCGCACCGTGAGGGTGGGTCGGATGATCAGTGGAACCGCGAACGCCTGGTCGTTGAAGTAGGCGTCGTAGTCCTTCAGGGCCTTCTGCTTGTCGGTGTCGGTGGTGGCCTTCGTGACCGCGTCCACGAGGCGGCTGTACTCCGGGTCCTGGAAGTGCGAGAGGTTGCCCTTCGGCAGGAGCTCCGGCCGGTTCAGCACGGCGCTCGCCGGGGACAGGCCGTTGCTGGCCAGCATCAGGAAGGCGGGCGCGCCCATGTCCTGCTTCGCGACCCGCGCGTCGTAGTCGGCCACGGCGAGCGACACGGGCCTGGGGTTCAGCCCGATGGCCGCCAGGTTGTTCTTGACGATCTGGAAGATGCCGGTGGCCTCGGGCGTGTTGAGCGTGACCATGTCGAACGAGGTGTTCTTCACGCCCGCCTGCGCCAGCAGCTGCTTGGCCTTGTCCGGCTGGTAGGTGTACTGCTTGGCCTGCGCGGCGTCATAGCCGACGGTGGACGGCTTCCAGCGCAGGCTGGTCGCCGTGGCCTGGCCGCCCTCGACCTGCTGCACGATGCGGTCGCGGTCGATCGCGTACTGGACCGCCTGCCGTACGGCCTTGTTGTTGAACGGCGGCTTGGTCACGTCGAACGCGAGCGGGATCGCCGAGCCGCCGGACGTCACGAGGGCATAGCCCGGCTGCTTGCTCAGGCTCCTCGAGTCCAGCGCCGCCATGCCGGTGCCGTACTGGACACGCCCGCTGCGGACCGCCGCGGTCATCGCGGTCGGGTCCTTGATGACGTCGAGCTCGATGGCGTTCAGATGGGTGTTCTTGGCGTCGCGGTAGTTCGCGTACTTCTCGAGCAGGACCTTGCCGCCCGGCGTCCACGACTTCCACGTGAAGCGCCCGGTGCCGTCGACGTTCCGGCCCGCCGCGTAGTCGCCGTAGGTGTCCTTGTTCAGGATCGGCATCGTCTCGAACAGGTCGAAGATGTTCGGCAGCGGCTGCTTGAACGTGAGCGCCAGCTCGTAGTCGCCCTTCTTCTCCATGTGGGAGATCTGCTCGGCGATCGACTGGTTCGCCGCGCCGGCCTTCGGGTCCTGGACCTTCTGGATCGTGAAGATGACGTCGTCCGCGGTCAGTTTGCGGCCGCTGTGGAAGGTCACGTCGTCGCGGAGCTTGATGTCCATGCTCTTGGCGTCTTTGCCCAGCGTCCACGACGAGGCCAGGACGCCCTTGGGCTGCCCCGTGCGCGTGTCGATCATGGTCAGCGTCTCCAAGACCGCGTACTCCGCGAGGATGTTGCCGACCGAGGTCTTGAGGAACGAGCCCGGGTCGGCGTCGCTCGACTGCCCGACCACGAGGGTGCCGCCGTCGCGGACGGGGCCGCCTCCGGCCGTGGACTTTCCGACGGCGCCCTGCTGGGCGGCACTACATGCGGCGGACGCGAGAACGGTCGCGCCGGCGACGCCTGCCGCGAACCGGAGCCGCCAGGCTGACGTGGTCAGTGACATCGAAACTCCTCGGGACGTTCAGAGAGGTGGCGGTGAAGTGTCGAAGGGAGGGGTGATCAACGTGGCGGCTGTGCTCGGCGAGGAGGAGTGAGGCGCGTCGTACGGCCTCGGTGGCCGGCCGTCCGGTGTTCGCGCGCTCGTGTCCTTGTGCTTCAGGTTCGTCGCCTACCGGCCGGGCGTATCCCGTCCCGGTCCGCTGAGCGGAACATCGGTCGTGGGTTCGTCCGGCGGGCGGTGTCCCCCTCCGGAAGTTCGGCGTTGTTATGTAGCTGGTGAGCATGGTTCGAGTCACAGACAGCCGCAAGCCGCCGGATTTAGTTTTTTCCACGACATAAACGGTGCGATACTCCGGGCCCCGCCTCGCCATTCCGGCCGATCTCCGGACGCTCTCCCGGCGGTTCACTGACCGGAACGGCGCGCCGTGCCGACCGATACCTGCAGGGTAGGGTCCACGGCCATGCCTCTCGCGTATGGGTTCGTCGACTACGGCGGGCCGGACGTCCAGCGATTCCTCGACATCCCCGTGCCCGAGCCGGAGCGCGGGGAGGTGCTCGTCACCGTCGAGGCCGCCGGCGTCAATCCGGTGGACTGGAAGGTCCGAGCCGGTATGCATCGCACCTTCCTGCCCCTGCGGCTGCCCGCGGTCCTCGGACGCGAGGTCGCCGGCACCGTGGTACGGACCGGGCCCGGGGTCGCCGGGCTCGCCGCCGGTGACCGGGTGTTCAGCAGCACGGTCGGGGGGAGCGGCGGGTACGCCGAGTTCGCGCTCCTGCCGGCGGAGCGGGCGGCGCGGCTGCCGGACGGGGTCTCCGCCACCGACGCGGCGGCGCTGCCGATCGCGGCGGGGACCGCCCACGACGGCCTCGCCGACCTTCGCCTGGCCGGAGGAGAGAAGCTGCTGATCCTCGGCGTCGGCGGCGGGGTCGGCACCGTCGCGGCCCAGCTGGCGGTCATGAGCGGGGTCGCCGTCGTGGGCACCGCGAGCGAGGCGAAGCGCGCGTTCGCCGAGTCCCTCGGCGCCACGCCGGTCGCCTACGACCGCGGCGACGTCGCGCGCCACCTGAAGGATCTGCTTCCGGCGGGCGCCGACGCCGTTCTCGACCTGGTCGGCGGCGACGCGCTCCACGGCGTCGCCGGCGTCATCACCGCCCGGACCCGCGTGCTCACCGTGGCCGACGAGGAGACGCGCGGGCAGTTCGGCGCGCGCCCGCTGACGCGTGTGGGTGACACGGCGACGCTGTCGGCCCTGGCCGGACTCGTGGCCGCCGGCAGGCTGAACCCGTATGTCCACCGGGTGTTCCCCTTCGCCGAGGCGGGCGACGCGCTCGCGCTCGTGGAGTCCGGCCACGCGTCCGGCAAGGTCGTGATCGATGTGACCGGAGGGGCCACCGGCGGACGCCGGTGACCCGCCTCGGATCATGATCGGCCGGTCACGGGAGGAGCTCCTCGACCGTGACCGGCCGATCACGGATCCGCCCGGTGGGATCGGTCACTCCTCGAAACGACCGGCCGGACGCTCGCACGTGCTCTCCATCCGGGTGCCCTGCGCCGGCCCGTCGATCGCGGACAGCACCTCGAGCACATGGAAGGCGAACGCGGCGGTCGCGCGGTGCGGGCCGCCCTCGATCGCGTCGGCCAGGTCCCGGACGCCCAGGCCGCGACGCGCCTGCTCCTTCGTGCCGACGGCGCCGAACAGCTCCACGACCGGCGGGAGGACGGACCAGTCCGCGTCGCCGTGCCGCTTCACCCGGACGTCGCCGTCGAAGTGGTGCGGAGCCGGAAGCGAGAGCGTCCCGGCGGTGCCGTAGATCTCCATCTCGGGCAGGTTGGTGTCCCAGACGTCGAAGCTCATCAGCGTCGTGCCGACGACCCCGGAGTCGAAGCCGAGGACGGCCGAGGCATGGGTCGCCACCTCGACGTCGATGGAGTCCACGGCCCGGTCCGGAGCGGTCACCGTACGCGTCGGAGCGCCGATGCGGGAGGCTCCCGCCACGGACCGGACCGGGCCGAGCAGGTTCACCAGGGCGGCGACGTAGTACGGGCCCATGTCCAGCACCGGGCCGCCGCCCGCCTGGAAGAGGAACCGCGGGTCCGGATGCCACTTCTCGGCCCTGCTGTGCCGGATGAACGCCGAGGCGCCGACGGGCTCGCCGATCAGCCCGTCGTCGAGCGCCCTGCGCGCGGTCTGGCACGCGCTGCCGAGGAAGGTGTCCGGAGCGGAACCGAGGAGGCGCCCACTGGCGTCGGCCGCCGCCATGACCTTCCTCGCGTCGGCGACGGTGGTCGCGATCGGCTTCTCGACGTAGACGTGGTGGCCGGAGTCGAGCGCCCGGATGATCGTGGTCGCGTGGTACGCCGGCGGGGTCAGGTTCACCACGATGTCGACCGAGCCGTCGGCGTAGAGGTCGTCGTCGTTCCCCCACGCCGGGATTCCGTGCCGTCCGGCGGCCTGCTCGGCCCTGGCGGCGTCGACGTCGGCGACGCGGACGATCTCGAGTTCGGGGTAGCGGGCCATGCCGGTGACATAGCGGTCGAAGATGTTGCCGCACCCGAGGATCCCGATGCGGTGGTGCTGGGGCGGTGTCGCCACGTGTCTTCCCTTCCTTGGTGATCTGGAGTGCCGTCGGCCGATCAGGCGACGATGAGCGGGCGCAGGGTGCGGTGCGCGATCGAGAGGCCCTGCTTGACGCGGGTCACGTCGCCGCCCCAGACGGGGTCCTCGTGCTCGACCGACAGCGTTCCGGTGAAGCCGTGCTCGTAGAGCGCGTCGACCACCGCGTCCCAGTCGACCTGGCCGCGGCCGGGCACCCGGTACCGCCACCACCCGACGTCCCAGGGGTTCGGCCGGTCCACGGCCTTGCCGAAGAACCCGTACCGGTTCACCGCGGCGGCGTCGAGCTGGATGTCCTTGGCCTGGGCGTGCACGATGCGCTCGGCGTACGGCGCGATCGTCGTGACCGGGTCGACGCCGATCCAGACGAGATGCGACGGATCCCAGTTGAGGTAGAGCCCGAGCGAGAACATCCACTCCCACAGCTCCGGCGAGTACGCGAGGTTGCCGGGGTACCCGTCGGGGTGCCACCCCTCCATCACGCAGTTCTCGATGATGATCTTTACGTCGCGCTCGCCCGCGTAGTCGACGAGCTCACGGAAGATCGGCTCGGCCTCGGCGAGGTTCTCCCGTACGGGTTTCGTCCAGTCGCGGCCGACGAACGTCCCGACGTACGGCACGCCGAGCGCGGCGGCGGCGTCGATCGTACGGGTGAGGTGGGTCCGGATCTCCGAGCGTCGCGCGGGGTCCGGATGCAGGTTGTTCTCGTAGTACGCCAGCGCGGACAGGGTGAGCCGGTGCTCGGCGAAGCACTTGTGGGTGCGTTCGACGTCCTCGGGACCGAGATTCGCCACCGGGAGGTGCGCCGCCTCGAAGTCGCGTCCGCCGGTGTCCGGCCAGCACGCCACTTCCAGGGCCTCGTATCCCGCGCCGGCGGCCCAGGCGGCGATCTCCTCGAGGGTCAGCTGGGGGAGGCAGGCGGTCAGCATGCCCAGTTTCATACGGTTAGCTCCTTTGTGTCCTTTATGGCCGATGGTTCCACCGAGGTCCACGTGAGGTCGGCATCGGCCCGGAGCACCGCGTCGACCAGCCGCGCGGAGCGGACGCCGTCCGCGGCGGTCGGAAGCCCCTCGGGTCGCGCCGGCCATGGCCGCGTAGGCGTCGTCGACGAACGCGCGGAAGCAGTCGGCGTAGCCCTGCGCGTGCCCCGCCGGCAGGGTGGCCAGGCGGCGCTGCTCGGCCGATCCCTGGTTCGGGTCCCGCACGACGAGCCGGGCGCCCCCGGCGTCGCCGAGCCACACCGACTCCGCGTTCTCCTGGTCGAATACGGCGCTGCCGTGCTCGCCGTCGAGTTCGAACCAGAGCCGGTTCTTGCGGCCGGCGGAGACCTGCGACACCGTGAGCGAGCCCAGGACTCCGTCCGCGGTCCGCAGCAGGATCGTGGCGACGTCCTCGGTCGTGACCGGCCGCAGACCGGCAGCTCCGTTCGCCTCGCCGCGCGCGCCGAAGGTCGCGCCGCTGCCCGCGGGGCGTTCGGGTCTGGTGATGCCGAGCCGTGCCGTCACCTCGTGGAACCGCACTCCGGCCACCCACTCGACGAGGTCGCACCAGTGCGAACCGATGTCGGCGAAGGCGCGTGACGGCCCACCGCTCACGGCGTCGACGCGCCAGTTCGCGGTGGCGGTGTCCAGCATCCAGTCCTGCAGGTAGCTGCCGTGCAGGAGCTGCCAGGCGCCGAACTCTCCGTTCAACCGGCGCGCCCGGATCTCACGGACCAGCGGGTGATAGCGGTACACGAACGGCACGGCCAGCGTCCGGTCCGTCTCCGCGGCGACCGAGGCGAGCCACTGCGCGTCGGCGAGCGACGTCGCGATCGGCTTCTCGCAGATGACGTGCTTGCCGGCCCGCAGCGCCGCCGCTGCCTGGCCGGCGTGCAACGAGTTCGGCGTGCAGATGTGCACCACGTCCACGGCGTCGTCGGCGAGTACGGCGTCGAGGTCCGGATAGCTCACGGGAACGTCCCATTCGCCTGCCAGCGCGGCGGAGCGGCTCGGGGTGGAGCCGACGACGCCGCGTACGGTGGCGCCGACGCTGCGGACGGCAGCCGCATGGACCGAACCGATCATGCCGGCGCCGATGATGACCGCTTGAATGCGCGGGTGCGCCACGTTCAGACCTCCAGGCGGGAGACTTTTCGGGTTTTATGAGCATGATTGAGTGCATTGACAGCCACAAGATGCCGTCTTTAGTTTGATCGCATGCAAAAAGGGGTGAACGCCGCCGCAGATGAGGCTTCGGGTCCTGTGGCGATCGCGCTGCACAAGGTGCTCTGCATGATCGCCTCCGGCGAGGCGACGAGCCGTGCATCGATCGCGCGCCTCACCGGTCTCGCCCGGTCGACCGTCAGCCAGCAGGTGGACGCCCTGATCGACCGCGGGCTCGTCGAGGAGACCGAGTCGAACCAGTCGGTGCGCGGCCGGCCGCCCCGGGCGCTGGCCATCAGCCCGCGCGCCGGCATCATCGCGGTGGCGGACGTGGACGTCGCGGCGACCCAGCTCGCGATCGCCGACCTCAGCGGCACCGTAGTCGCCCGCGAGATCGTCAACCTGCCCGTCGAAGGCGGCCCGGAGGAGCTGCTGGCCGCCGTGACGGCGCGGCTGCGCTCGATGCTCACCGAGCACGGCCACGACTCGGTTCCGGTACGCCACGTCGTCGCCGGACTTCCGGCGCCGGTCGACTTCCACCGAGGGTGCGCGGTACGCCCGCCGATCATGCCCGGCTGGGACGGCTACCCCGTCGGGGACCACCTGCGCCAGCAGTTCGGCGCCCCGGTCACCGTCGACAACGACGTGAACCTGATGGCCCTGGGGGAGGCGACCCAGGAGATGGCCGACACGCCGCTCCTGGTCATCAAGGTCGCCTCGGGCATCGGAGCCGGCATCGTGACGGCGGACGGCTCGGTGCACCGCGGCGCCGACGGCGCGGCCGGCGACATCGGGCATATCCGCGCCTCCACGCGAAGCGACGTCGTCTGCCGGTGCGGCAAGACCGGCTGCCTGGAGGCCGTGGCGAGCTACCGCGCGGTGCTCACGGACCTCGGCATCGACTCCTCCTCGGTCGACGACCGGTTGCACGCCTCGCGCGAGCTGGCCCGGCTGGTGGCCGACAGCGACACCCGGGCCCTGCACCGCATCCGCCAGGCGGCCGCGAACATCGGCGAGGTCGTGGCGATGCTCGTACACACGATCAACCCGCGCATGCTGGTGCTGGGCGGACCGCTGACCGAGCTCCAGGACGAGATCCTGTCCGGGGTCCGCGCCGCGGTGTACGAACAGGCGTTGCCGCTGGCGACGCGCAAGCTCATCATCATCCCGAGCCGGCTCGGCAGCGACGCGGGAATCGTCGGCGCGATCGCTCTGGCGTCCCGGGAGATCTTCAGCCGGTCAGGCGTGGCGCGGCTCCTCGCCGAGGCGTGACCCCGGCAGGGTCGGTGGGCGGGGCGTTCATGGCGGCGGGGGCGGCACACGGGCGTTCATGGCGGCAGGGGCAGCACATGGGCGTTCATGACGGTGGGGCCACGACGGCGTGTCCGCGGCAGCAGACGGTGCCGTCCTCGAGCCGTTCCTCCAGGTCGAGCGTGACCTCACCGGTCGCGTCGTCGACCGCGCATACGGTGCCGGTGACGACGAGACGGTCACCGGGACGGGCGGGCGCGCGGTTCTGCCACCCGAGCGCGCGGACGGCGCCGGGATCGCCGCCGGCGAACGCGGTCGCGGCCCGGTGGAGGAGGCAACCGTGCAACTGCGCCATCACGACAGGGCCGTCCAGCCCCTCGGCACGCGCGAACTCCGCGTCGTAGTGGATACGGTGCGCGTTCCGGGTGACCGCGCCGAACCGCAACAGCCGCACCGCGTCGGGCGCCGCCCGTACGGGAGCGATCTCCGCGTCGGGCGTCGGTGGCCGATGCGGTTCGGGGTCGCCGGTCGACGGAACGGCGTGATCGCCGCGCGTGGGAGCCCCGGGGTTCCGCGCTGGAGTCTGGTGATCTGTCAACGGACGATGAACCTCTCCGTGACCTCGGCGAGAGCGCCGCGCTCCGCCGTGCCGTAGGTCTTCTCGACGGTCAGCAGCAGGAATCCGGTGCCGCGTCCCTTGCGTTCGACCGCCGTGAGCGTGCGCCGTACCTCGATCCGGTCGCCGGGCCGTACGTCGGCGAGCCAGCGCACGTCCTGGCCGCCGGCCATCAGGGAGACGTCCAGTCCGTCGGTGCCCGGGACCTCGTCGCGGTACATCCCGTCCGGGCGGAACTCCTCGTCGTCGGGGCCCGGCGCGCCGCGCAGCAGACTGACGACGTACATCGGGTGGACGACGAAACCGGCGTCATCCGGGTCGACCAGGCGCGGCGAGGTCTCGCCGGCGGCCCTCGCGAACTCCGCGGCCTCGGCGGCCCGTACGACCCCGAGCGATCGGTGCTCGACCCGGCCGATGAGGGCGCGAGCGCGCCGTTCAGCGAGGTCGATGGCTGCGGCCACGGCTTCCAAGCGATACCTCCCGGGTGGCTCCCTGGGGCCGCACGCTACGCACGGCGCCCGTCGCCGGTAAGGTCCGCGGACCGCTCAGCGGACCGACGGGCTTCGGTGGGCGGCCGTCGCGGCGCGAGGATCCCGCCATGGACATCCAGCCGGCGCCCGAGGGGGCGTACGCCGACGCCGACGGCGTGAAGTACCACTATCTGCGCATGGGCGCGGGCAGCCCGACGATCTTCCTGCACGGCGGCGGGCCGGGCTGTACGGCCTGGTCGGACTTTGCCCCCGTCGTCCCGATGTTCGCCCATGACCGCGACTGCTACCTGGTCGACATCCTGCAGTACGGCCGGTCGGAGAAGTGCGTCATCACCGGGCCGATGTGGGACTTCCACGCCGCGAAGACCGTCGCCCTCATGGACGCGCTCGACGTCGCCAGGGCCGACTTCATCTGCAACTCCTGGGGCGGGACGATCGCGCTCAACCTGGCGGCGAAGTACCCCGAGCGGGTGCGCTCACTGGTCGTGACCGGCAGCATGCCGACCTTCTACGGGCCGCTCGCGCCGCTGCCGGAGGGCGCCCGGCGCGGCCGCAACGCCCGCGACGCCTACTACGGTGGCACCGGCCCGTCCTGGGAGAAGATGCGCGAGCTCATGGCGCGGCTCGAGTGGTACGACGCCGACGCCATCCCCGACGAGACCGTCGACCTTCGGTACCGGCAGAGCCTCGACCCGGAGGAGATGGCGCTCGCCGCGGCGTCGGACAACCCGCGCGGCGACTGGCAGGACCTCACCGACGAGCTGGGGCGCATCACGGCCCCGGTGCTGTTCGCCTGGGGGATGTACGACGCGTTCCTCACCCCCGACTATCCGCTGATGCTCGCCCGCATGGTGCCGCGCGGTCACCTGTACGTCATGGACCACGCCTCCCACCACCTGCAGGAGGAGCGGCCGCACGACTTCTACTCGGTCGTCAACGGCTTCCTGAACCAGGACCACGACGGCTGAGAAGAGGCTGAACCTCACAACACCTTCTCGATCTGGCGGCGCACCCTCGAGTCGTGGCTGATCGCCAGCATTTCTCGCAGCGTG
This sequence comes from Actinoallomurus acanthiterrae, assembly GCF_054775715.1. Lineage (NCBI taxonomy): Bacteria > Bacillati > Actinomycetota > Actinomycetes > Streptosporangiales > Thermomonosporaceae > Actinoallomurus > Actinoallomurus acanthiterrae. The sequence continues at coordinate 4,343,824 of NZ_BAAHCO010000001.1, forward strand.
CCGGAGGCCGCCCCGCCGGGGACGGCCCCCAGCGCCTGCACCACCGCCGTCGCCACCTGCGGCTCGGGAACGTTCTCCAGGTAGATGACGGTGTCGTACGAGGTACGGGTGAAGATCTCCTTCAGTACGTCCGCCACCCTCGTCCCCTCGGTCAGCGCCATCATCCACACCACCCCGCACGCCGGCCCCAGATTGGCCCGGTCGAGCAGCGCCGAAACCTGCTGCCCATGACGCCGCATCTCGGTCGGCTCGCACTCGGCCAGCCTGCGAAGCGCGAACCTGCCGAACTCCCCCTGCCCCTTCGCCAGCTCGACGCAGGTCTCGCGCCACTTCTGCGACGGCGGGCCCGACAGCGTGGCCAGATGCAGGACGAGATCCACCAGCTCGGGTGCGGGCTTCTCCCCGATCCACTCCCGCAGCCCCGCCGCCCACGCGTCGTCCGGGACGAGCACCGAATCGGGTACCGCCGACGGCGGGCCGTCCAGCAGTGTCAGGTACGACGTCACGCGCCGCGACAACTTGGCCGGACGCGGTCTCTTGGCCGGACCCAGTCTCTCCGCGGCGGTGCGCAACAGCGGCGCCAGTTCCCGGATGTCGTCTTCTCCCAAGCCCTTGAGCGACGACAGGCCGAGCTCCACCAGCAGCTCCTTTTGGAACGGGCCCTGATCAGGGTCGGCGGCCAGCCGCCACAACACCGCCGACTGTTCCGCGGTCCAGCGCAGCCTGCGCCGAATGAGCCGTCCGAACGCGTGGTCCAGACACAGCCAGGTCCGGTCCCAGAACGCCATGCACATCGCCATCGCACGCAGCGACGGATCAGGATCCTTCAGCCTCGCGTCCACCGCGTCCCGGAACCGATGGGACTCCTCCTGGTACTCCGTGCGGTCGCCGATCCGATCGGCACGCTCGTCTGCGGCCTCCCATTCACCGAGGATGTCCACGAGCCACCGGGCATCGTCCAGCGCCGCCATCCGCACCTCGTCGAGCCCATCGGCTCGCCGGACCCTCTTGCTCAGCTCCTCGTAGAACATGCGGCGGATCGTTCCATACTGACCGACACGCCGCCTCAAAAGATCATTTGTTAGGACTTCTGAGGCCGTGCTCGAAGAACTCGCGCAGTGTCCGCGCGGACTCCTCGGTCAGGTCGGACGCCGCGAGTTCGGCCCGGGAGATCCATCGGCAGGCCTCGTGCTCGGCCGAGAGAGTGATCGGGCCACCGTCGTACGGGAGCGCGAAGGTGTACTGCCGCGCCCGGCGGCCGGAACCGGACACGTAGTCGAACGACGCGACGAAGCCGGGGTCGAGCCCGGTCATCGAGGACAGGCCGATCTCCTCGGCGAGTTCGCGGGCGAGCGCGCCGAGGAGTTCCTCGCCGTCCTCGACGCCCCCGGAGGGGAGTTCCTCGATGCCCGGCAGGAAGTCGTCCACGGCGGACCGGCGAAGGATGAGCACGCGGTCGCCGTCGTGGACGACGGCGCCGACCACGAGCTTGCCGATGCCGTCGCGCCGGGCGTCGTCCACCAGCCGCTGAAGATCGATCACCGGGCGAGGCTACCGCGCCGGACATCGCGCCCGCCCGCGGTACGCCACGGGCGTCCTCAGCCGATGAGCTCCGCGCGGAGACGCGTCTTGAGGATCTTGCCGGCGGGGTTGCGCGGGAGCTCGTCCTCGCGGAACCAGAGGTGGGACGGCACCTTGAAGGCCGCGATCCGCTCGCCGAGGAACGCCCGCAGCTCCTCCGGCGTGACGGTCGTCCCGGGCTGGAGGCGGACGACCGCGCCGACCTCCTCGCCGAGCACCTCGTGCGGCACCCCGATGACGGCGACGTCGGCGACGGCCGGGTGCTCGTACATCGCGGCCTCGACCTCGGCGCAGTAGACGTTCTCCCCGCCGCGGATCAGCATGTCCTTGGCCCGGTCGACGATGTAGATGAAGCCCTCCGCGTCGACGCGGGCCAGGTCGCCGGTGTGGAACCAGCCGTCGTGGAAGGACTGGGCGGTGTCCTGTGGCCGGTTCCAGTAGCCCTTGATGACGTTCGGGCCCTTCACCAGCAGCTCGCCGACCTCGCCGATGGGCAGTTCGTCGCCCGCCGGGTCGACGACCTTGACGTCCACCACCGGCACCGGCGGCCCGACGCTGTCGGGATGGGTCAGGTAGTTGATCCCGCTGTTGTAGGCCGTCACCGCCGACGTCTCGGTGAGGCCGTACCCGTTGTTCGGCACCCGTTCCGGGAGGAGCTCCTTGATCTTCTCGACGAGCGCGGGCGGCGCGGGCGCGCCACCGTACGAGATGGTCGCGAGGCTGGAGGTGTCGTACTTGTCGAACTTCGGCGACGTGAGGACCTCCCACGCCATCGTCGGCACGCCGCCGAACCCCGTGACCCGCTCCCGCTCGATGAGCTGCAGCGCGCGCTCGGCGTTCCACTTGTACATGAGCACGACGGTGCCGCCGAGGATCGCGCTGGCCACGAGGATCGCGTGGCAGCCGGTCGCGTGGAACAGCGGCACGTTCAGCAGGGTGACGCGCCGCTGCGGCGCGGACACCTCCTCCAGTGAGCGGCCCGCCCGCAGGCCGGCGGCCATCATCGCGTATCCGAGGCAGAAGGTGTTCCCCGTGATGTTGCGCTGCGTGCCGAGCGCGCCCTTCGGCCGGCCCGTCGTCCCGGACGTGTAGAAGATGGTCGCGTCGTCCTCGGGCTCGATCTCCACCTCGGGGAGCGCCACGTCGGCGGTGACCTCGCCGAGCACCGTCTCGTACGCGTCCGTTCCGGGCGGTGGCGCGCCCTCGGCCCGTACGACGATCGTGGGGATGCCGAGCCCGGGCAGTGTGCCGGCGAGCCGGTCGGCGCGCTCCTTGTCGGCGACGAGCAGCGTCGCGCCGCTGTCGCGCAGGCCGTACTCCAGCTCCGACGCCGTCCACCAGGCGTTGAGCGGGACGACGACGGCGCCGACGGCCGCGGCGCCGAAGAAGGCGATGGACCATTCGGGGAAGTTGCGCATGGCGATCGCGACCCGGTCGCCCTTGCGCACGCCGTACCGCTCGACGAGGCGGCGCGCGAACGTCGCGGCGTGCCGGAAGTGCTCCTCGAAGGTCAGGCGCTCGTCCTCGTAGACGATGAACGGCGCCTCGCCGTGAAACCGGGTGATCTCCAGGACGGACCGCAGCGATGGGGGAGCGTGCTTCCACACGCGAGTCCGGACGCCGCGGATCTCGATCTCGTCCATCTCGAACAGCTGCCCCGGCACGGTCAGCTCGGCCCTGACGTCGTCCAGACTCTTCATCGGCACCTCCGCCCCCGAACCCTACGATCCGAACGTCGTTCTGGACCAGTCCCCGCGCCGCCGGCTCACGCCTTGCGGGCGACGCCCGCCCAGCAGACGGAGCGGGCGGGGTCGTCCCGAAGCGGGCTCGGCGTCTCGTCCGGGCGCCAGAGGGGAGTCCACGCCACGCCCGGCTCGATCAGCTCCAGGTCCGCGAAGAACGCCTCGACCTGCGGGCGCGTCCGCATGTGGGCCGAACTGGAGGTCTTGTAGTTCTCGTCCAGGGCCTGCTGCACCTCGTCGTCGTCCCCGTCGTCGGTGCCGTGCGAGATCGCCAGGTGGCTGCCCGGCGGCAGCGGCTTCATGAGCCGGCGGACCAGGTCGTACGGGTCCTCGGAGTCGGCGACGAAGTGCAGGACCGCCACGAGCATGAGGGCGACGGGCCGGTCGAGGTCCAGCAGCCGGCGCAGCTGCGGGTCGTCCAGGATCGCCTCCGGCTCGCGCAGGTCGTGCCGCACGATCGTGGTCCCGTCGATGCCGTGCAGCATGTCCCGGCCGTGGGCCAGCACGACCGGGTCGTTGTCGACGTAGACGACCCGGGACTCCGGTGCGACGCCCTGCACGATCTCGTGGACCTGGCCGTTGGAGGGCAGTCCGGTGCCGATGTCGAGGAACTGGCGCACGCCCGCCTCGGCCGCGAGGTAGCGGGTGGCTCGGCGCAGGAAGCCGCGGTTCTCCATCGCGGCGTCGCGTGCGCTGGGCAGGGCGGCCATGGTGTTCTCCGCGACGACGCGGTCGGCGGGATAGTGGTCCTTGCCGCCGAGGATGTAGTTGTACACCCGCGCCGGGCTGGGGATATCGGGCCGGAACTCGTCTTGCCGGTCGTCGCTGTCCGTCACGAGATGCCTTTGTCGCCGGTTATGTCGGAGGCGTCGATTTTTCCACGAACGCCCGGGCTCGGCGGGTGGATCCAGGAACTCGCCGCCGAGCACGGACGTCGGGACGGGCGGCCTCGCGGCTCGCCCGCATCACCATCACACGCCTGGCCACGGCTGCCAATGGGATTGCATCCAGCTATGGGATAGCATTGCGCCACGACGCTGACGATGCAAGCCCATGGGTGAATGAAATTGCATCGGCGGTTGATCTTCGGGTCCGTGGAAGACTCTGGGGTCAGCCGCAAGGGAGGTCGAGGTCATGGCGAACGCTGGAGCGAGCGGGCCGACGGCGCTGCGCATCCTTCTCGGATCGGAGCTGCGCCGGCTTCGGGAGAAGGCGGGCGTCACCTCGGTCGCAGCGGCCAAGGCGATCGGCGGATCCGAGTCGAAGATCAGCCGGATGGAGCTCGGCCGCAGCGGTTTCAAGGAGGCGGACGTCGCGATCCTCCTGTCGGTGTACGGGATCACCGACGCGGAGGAGCGCGACCAACTGCTGACCCTCGCCCGCCGGGCCAACCAGCCCGGCTGGTGGCACAGCTACGGCGATGTCCTGCCGTCGTGGTTCCAGTCCTACATCGGCCTGGAGCAGGCGGCGTCCCGCATCCGCACGTACGAGCCGCAGTTCGTCCCCGGCCTGCTGCAGACCGAGGACTACGCCGCGGCCGTCATCTCCCTGGGCGACTTCGCGCCCGAGGAGGTGGACCGCCGGGTCGCGCTGCGGGCCACGCGACAGCGGAAGTTCCGCGACGGCGCGCTGCGGCTGTGGGCCGTGATCGACGAGACCGCGCTGCGGCGGCCCGTCGGCGGGCCCGAGGTGCTCCGCGGCCAGCTGGAGTACCTCATGGCCGCCGCGAAGCATCCGGGGCTCACGCTCCAGGTCACGCCGTTCGCCGCGAGCGCGAAGCACGCCGCACCCGGTGGGTTCACCATCATGCGGTTCGCCGATCCGCAACTGCCCGACGTGGTCTACGTCGAGCAGCTCGGCAACGCGCTCTACCTCGACAAGCGCGAGGACGTCGACCGCTACACCCTCGCCATGGATCGTCTCAGCGTCATCAGCGCCACCCCCGATGAGTCAGTCGACATCATCGGCACGATCCTGGAGGGCATCTGATGCGTAGCGACGACCTGTGGCGAAAGAGCTCCATGAGCACCCCCGAAGGCAACTGCGTCGAGGTCCGCGTCGTGGAGGCGTGTTCCCTCGGCTGACACGCCGTAGCACGGAAGTGGAGCGTCCCGCTACGCTCCGTGTACGGTGCGGGCCGTGGAGAACCTGCGGATAGGCGTGGTCGACATCGCCCACGACGACCAGACCACCAACGATCACCTGTCCTGCTCGGTGTGCACGTGGCGGCTGGGGGTGTCGCCCCGCGAGTACGCGCTGCGCCTCGCCCGCCGCCACGACGAGTCACACCAGAACGGCCCCCGGCGCGCCCGTCCGGGCGCGCCGTAGGGAGGGGTCAGCCGGCCGGTTCGGCGGCGCGCCGGGCCAGGGCGACCAGGTCGTCGGCGCGCAGGCCCGGCCAGCCGTGCACCTGTGCCCGCCACCCGGCGGGCACGGCGGACGCGCCGTACCGCGCGCCCAGGAGGCCGCCGGCGATGGCCGCGACCGTGTCGGTGTCGTTGCCCGCACGCACGGCGGCGATCGCGCCGTCCGAGAGCGTCGCGGTGTGGGTGACGGCGGACCAGGCGGCCTGCAGCGCGGGTACGACGAAGCCGTTCGGGCTGAACCGCTCCGGGGGAGCGGACTCGGCCTCCCGCAGCCACCCCGCCCACAGGTCCCGCCGATCCGCGGGCAGCAGATCCAGGCCCTCGCGGACGCCGTCGACGGTCTCGTCCAGCACTGCCCGCCGTACGCCCGCGCACCACAGCACGCAGGCGTCCCCCGCCAGGTCGTCGAAGTGGGTGAGGGAACTGACCAGCCGCGCGGCCTCCGCCAGCCCCGCCGGGTCGGCGAGGTAGGGCAGCGCCACGACCGCCGTCCGCATCAGCGAACCGTTGCCGGCGGTGCGTCCCGTCTTGCGGTGCAGGTCCGCGGACGCCTCCCGCATCGCCCGGGACAGGCCTCCGGCGCGGGCGGTGGCGGCCAGCACGCCGGACGTCTGCAGCCCGACGTCGCTCGCGCCTTCGTGGAACCACCGCAGGAACCGCTCGGCGATCCCGTCGAGCGCGGCCTCGGACCGCAGGTCGCCGCCTTGCGCGGCGACCTCGGCCACGCAGACCTGCATCTGGGTGTCGTCGCTGTACTCGCCGGGCGCGTACGGGCCCAGCCCGCCGCCGATCATCTCCGGCACGGCCGTGTCCGGCAGCCGCTCGGCGAACTCGTACGGCACGCCGAGCGCGTCTCCGCAGGCCGCGCCGAGCAGCACGCCCGCGGCCCGGTCTCGCTGTTCATTCGTGAGCATCATGAGTAACGACGTTCACGCGATCGCGGTGGTTCCAAGAGCGGAGACCGGTCGCCGCCGCCCGCTCCGGCGCGGGCGGCGGCGACGGCGCGGGCGGCGACGGCCTCTCAGCCCTGCGTGCCGGTCAGCCGCTCCACCTCCCGCGCGTGCGCGTCGGCGTCGGCGCGGGCGGCTCGTGGATTCCACCGGCCGGCCAGCGGCAGCATGAGGACCAGGAAGAGCAGCTCGGCGACGATGCAGATCCACCACCAGGCCTGCCACTGGTGCGGCGCGTCGGCCGCCGCCTTCTTGAGCTCGCCCAGTTCGTGCAGCAGCGTGGGCGGCGGAGCCGTTCCGGCCGGACCTTCTTCGCCGCGGCCAGCACCTCCGGGGCCCGCGTCAGCGTGTCGACGGCGCCGACCACGTACGGGAGGACGAAGTAGGAGACGCACACGACGATCCGCAGGATCCAGCCCCAGATGGCCAGGCCTGTCGCGGTCAGGGCGGGGTTCCGCCGCTCGATCGTCTCCGTGAACGCCGCCATCCAGGGCGTGTACGCCACGCCCAGGCCGACGGCGAGCAGGCTGATGATCCAGATGAGGGTGCCCGCGCTCGTGTGCGGATGGGTCGTCCGGGTCATGAACAGGAACGTCATGACCGCCGCGAGGAGCGTGCCGCCCACGATGAACGGCTTGCGCACCCGAAGGCGGTCCGAGACGACGCCCACGATGACGAGGGCGACCGCGTTCATCGCCCAGTACCAGCTGTTGACGCCGTTGGCCCGCGCGGTCGTGAGACCGAAGTTCGAGGTCAGGTAGATGGTGAAGAACGCGACGGCGGTGTAGTAGATGAGCAGGAAGACGCTGACGCCGAGCGCCGGCGCGAGGACGTCGAGGCGTGCCATCTGCCTCCACGGGTTGCGCAGGTCGGCCTGCTGCTCCGCCGCCTCCGCCCGGGCCTCGACCAGCGCGCGGTCCGCGACGCTCACCATCACCTGGTCGCGGAGCCCGGGCCGCAGCTCCCGCAGCCCGAGCAGCGCGACGGCGAACGCCACCAGCCCGACGACGCCGACGATGTAGTACTGGCTGGACCAGGAGTCGTCGAATCGCGGCAGGGTGCGGTTGGCCACGAAGCTGACGACCAGGCTTCCGATCACCGGTCCGAGCGTCCAGAAGCCCATCGCGGAGGCGCGGCCGATCTGCGGTGAGAAGTCGCGGACCAGCGCGGGGGTGGCCACCAGGCACATGCCCTCGACGAGGCCGGTCAGGATGGTGACGACCGCGAACGTCGCCTTGTTCGGGGCGAGCGGCGTCAGCAGCGTCAGCAGGCCCGTGCCCAGCAGACCGTACGTCACGAGGTTGGCGCGGCCCCACCGGTCGGCGATGCCGGCGGCCAGCGACCCGAAGGCCCCGACCAGGTTCGCGAACACGAGCACGTTCACGTAGTAGAGGAACGACATCTTGAAGTGCGCCAGCATCAGCGGCGCGACGCCGCCCGCGACGTAGAGCTCGTAGTACAGGACGATCGTGACGAACACCGCCGCGGCCAGGTACCGGTAGCGGGCCGCGGTGTCGGGGTACCGGTCCAGCCCGCGCTCCCACAGCCGGTGCGCGGAGAAGCCGTTGGACGGGGTCGTGGTCGGATCGGCGGGGGCCATGGCCACCTCGTTTCCTACAGGCGGACGTGTCGGAGCGTCGTCGCGCTCCGCCCCCGAGGAAGTTTCGGATCCGGGTGAATGAGTGTTCATTCACATTAGGGAAATTAGTACGCTCGGGTAGGTCGGTCGTCAAGACGAGGAGCGGCGCACGTGACCGAATCGGAGCTTCCGCTCGCCGGATCACGAATCCAGCGGCGGCTCGCGTCGGCCGCGATCGACCTTTTCTACCGCCAGGGCGCGCTGGCGACCTCCGTCCGGCAGATCACCGAGGCGTGCGGCATGACGCCCGGCGCGCTGTACAACCACTTCGGTTCAAAGGACGAACTGCTGTACGTCGTCGTGCGCGACATCCACCTGCGGCTGGAGAACGAGGTGACCGCGGCGCATGAGGCCGTCGCGGGCGATCCCCTGGCCGGGCTGCGAGCGATCGTCGGCGTGTACGTGACGCGGCACGCCGACCATCAGGAGACCGCACGGGTCGCCAACCGGGAGTATCACCTGCTCACCGGCGCCTGGTACGACGAGGTCGTCGCGATCCGGCGGCGGCTGCGCGACCGCCTGGCGGACGTCCTGCTGGCGGGCCACAAGTGCGGTGAGTTCCACCTGGTCGGCGGCGACGACCGGACCGCGGCCGTCCTCACCGCGATTCCCATCCTCGACATGTGCGTGCACCTCAGCGAGTGGTTCCACGAGCACCGCCCGCTGGGCCCCGCCGACCTGCGGGACCGCTACGTGGGGCTCGCACTGCGCATGGCCGGCGCCCGGCCCGACTGACCGATCTGGAGGTCTCCATGGCCCGACTTCTCAGCCCGTTCGCCCAGGCCCGGCCGGACGAGCCGGCCCTCATCGACGAGCACGGCGTCACCACCTGGCAGGCGTTCGAGGAGCGGGTCGACCGGCTGGCGGGGGCACTGCGCGGGCTCGGCCTGCGGACGGGCGACACGATCGCGGTCCACTCCGGCAACCGGCGCGAGTACTTCGAGGTGATGGCCGCCGCGACGCACATCGGCCTGCGGTATGTGCTGGTCAACTGGCACTGGACCGCGGACGAGCTCGCGTACGTGCTGGCGGACTCCGGGACCAGGGTCCTGTTCTCCGAGGATCGCTTCGCCGAGGTCGCCGAGACGGCGGCGTCAGAGGCCGACCTGGTGGCGCGGGTCGGCTTCGGAGAAGTCCCCGGCTTCCGGCCGTACGAGGACCTGCTCGCCTCCGGGCCGGACGGCGAGCCCGCGGACCAGGTCCTCGGCTGGCCAATGATCTACACCTCGGGCACGACGGGCCGGCCGAAAGGGGTCAGCCGCAAGCTCACGCAGGCGGGCGCGCCGATCGAGACGATGGCCGTGGCCGCCCCCGGCTACGCCGACGTCCTGCACGTTCCCGAGGGCGGCCGGTCGCTGCTCGTCGGGCCGGTCTACCACTCGGCGCAGTGGCTGTTCTCGTACGTTCTGCTGTTCGCGGGGCGGTCGCTGGTGATGCGGCGCGCGTTCGACGCGGAGGAGACCCTGCGGCTCGTCGAGCGGTACCGGATCACCAACGTGCACTTCGTGCCGACCCAGTTCGTCCGGATGCTGCGCCTGGACGAGGAGACGCGCGCGGCGCATGACCTGTCGAGCCTCGCCGCCGTGTGGCACGGTGCCGCGCCGTGTTCCCCGGAGGTGAAACGCCGGATGATCGACTGGCTGGGTCCGGTCGTCAACGAGTACTACGGCTCGACCGAGGCGTCGGTGAACACCATCGTGACGGCCGAGGAGTGGCTGCGCCGGCCGGGCACGGTCGGGCGGCCGCTGCCCACGGTCGAGACCCACGTCCTGCGCGAGGACGGCACCCCCGCCGAGCCGGGCGAGCCGGGGCAGCTGTGGTTCCGCTACGCGAGCGGCGACGACGTCGAGTACTGGGGAGACCCGGACAAGACCGCCTCGATCCACCGGAACGGCCTGTTCACCACCGGGGACATCGGCTACCTCGACGCCGACGGCTACCTGTTCCTCGCCGACCGCGTCATCGACATGATCATCAGTGGCGGCGTCAACATCTACCCGGCCGAGATCGAAGGCGTGCTCATCACCCATCCGGCGGTCCGCGACGTCGCGGTGTTCGGCGTGCCCGACGAGGAGTACGGCGAGCAGGTCAAGGCGGTGGTCCAGCCGGAGGACGGGCACGCCGCGTCGCCGGAGCTGGCGGAGGAGCTCATCGCCTTCTGCCGCGCGTCGCTGGCCGGCTACAAGGCGCCGCGCTCGGTGGACTTCGTCACCGACCTGCCGCGCACCCCGACCGGGAAGCTCTACAAGCGCCTCATCCGCGAGCCGTACTGGTCCGACCGGGGTACGCGGATCTAGGAGTGCGAATGCCGGCGCGCTAAACGACGCGGCGCCGGTGGGCGCGCTGGCGGCAGGTCGGACCGCAGTAGCGGGGTGGCCGCCCGGTGGCATGGACGCGCAGCCGCGCGCCGCATTCCACGCAGTACCTCGGGGCGGTGGTTTCGTGACCCGGAGGGGAGGGCGCGTCACGGAACGTTTCGACTTTAGTGACGACCGGAGCGCGCAATCCGTCCAGCAGCAGCCGCACCAGTCGTGTGCCGCGTTCCTGGTCTCGGTGTGCTGCACGCAGTGCGACCCCGCCGGCGGCCAGCGCGGACAGATCGTCGACCCGTACGTCGGCGCGTATCGCACCGGCCTGTTTCGCGTCGCGCAGCAAGCGTCCCAGCGCCTCGCGGAACCGCTGCGCCGCGGCGGTCAGCACGGCACGCGGCCAGCCTCGGTCGGCGCTGAGCACATCGCAGACGTGCCGGCGGCCCCCAGACTTCTCGACCACTTCGAGCAGGAACCCGAACAGCGCGTCACCGGGGGCTGCGCGGCCGGCCCACCGATCGGCGGCGGCCACCAGGCCCTCGAGGTGTTCGGCGAGCACCGCCTCGACCAGGATGTCCTTGCTCGGGAAATGCCGGTAGACGGTCCCGGCGCCGACCCCTGCCCGCTCGGCGATCCGGCCGAGTGACACCTCCAGCCCCTCCTCGGCGAACACGCGCATCGCCGTGCGTAGCACGATCTCTCGGTTGCGGCGGGCATCGGCGCGTCCGGCAGGTGCCGCGGCAGATGTCGGCGCAGGTGCTGCTGTCATGTCACGAAATCCTTGTCTGCGGCGGTGAACCGGGTGGAGCATTCCGGATCACGTCAGTATCCCGCACCTCCGGAAAGGGCACCATGACCACCGCGACACCGGCCGACCCCGACTCCCCGATCCTCGTCACCGGCGCCACCGGCAAGCAGGGCGGTGCCACCGCCCGGCGGTTGCTCGCCGGAGGGCGGCCGGTGCGAGCCCTGGTACGCGACCTGACCGCACCCGCCGCTGTCGCGCTGGCCGCGGCGGGCGCCCAGCTCGTACGCGGCGACTTCGACGATCCGGCGAGCCTGCCGCCCGCGTTCGACGGCGCCGTCGCCGTGTTCGGCGTACCGCCCGTGGCCTTCGGACCGGCCGGACCCGAAACAGATCTCGAAGTGGCCCGCGGCCGGGCGCTGATCGACGCCGCGGCCTCGGCGGGGATCGAGCAGGTCGTGTTCAGCACCGTCGCCTCGACGTCGGCCGCGTCGTGGGCCGAGGGCAAGGCGCTGATCGAGCAGTACCTGCGCGACCACATCGCGTTGCCCACCGTGCTGCGCCCGGTCCGGTTCATGACCAACTATCTCAGCGCCGGGGGGATCGGCATCGACGGCATCTCCCACGGCCTACACCGGCACCTCTTCACTCCGCACGAGCCCATGCAGGTCATCGCGCTGGAGGACATCGCCGAGTTCGCCGCGCTCGCGTTCGCGGACCCGGCCCGGTTCGCCGGACGAACCCTGGAACTGGCCGGTGACGAGCCGACCCCGGTCGAGGCCGCCGCCGCGATCAGCGAGGCCACCGGCATTCCGATCCGATACGAGCAGTTCACCGACGGCGAGGTCGCCGCGCTCAGTCCGGCGATCGCCGAGACCAAAAAACGCTGGGAGGCCGGTCACCGCTGGCACGCCGACATCGAGGCGCTGCGGGTCATCCACCCAGGGCTGCGCACCCTCACCGATTGGCTGACCGAATCCGGCGCCGCCGCCATCCGCGCCCATCTCACCGATTCCTGACCCCGAACGAGTGACAGGCGTCCGGGCGGCGACCCGGTGCTTCCCGGACGTCAGCACCAGTGGCGGAGCTCGGCGTCCTCCAGGGCCTGGCGCAGCTCCTCCTGGTCGGCCCGCCAGCCGACCAGATCGTAGTAGCGCTCGGACGGCTCGCGGACGACCGGGACGCCGGGCGCGTGGACGCGCATGGCCTCCGTCAGCGACGACGTGCGGTACTGCCATCCCCGGGCCTCGGCGTGGAAGCTGACGGCGAGCTCCAGCCCGGCCTCCGACGGCCCGCGGTCGAGCCGGCGCAGCCGCTCCCACACGTCCAGCGGCAGGTCGTGCCGGGACACCGCCTCCTCGAGCTCGGCGAGATGCCGCTCGGGTGAGCCCGGCGCCATCGGATGCAGCCGGACCCCGACGCACCGCACCGTGCCCTCGACGAACTCCGTCCGCCGGGAGAACAGCACCAGCGCGCTCACCTCGTCCCAGCCGAACCGGCGAGCCCCGTCCGGCGACGCCACGAGGAAGATCCCGTCCGCGTCGACGGCGAAGGCGATCCAGCCGGTGCGCCGGCCCCGGGCGAGCCGCGCGCCGCCCACTGCGGCCAGGACGACCGACGCGACCGCCAGGCCGAGGGGCGGCGGCACGCGGTCCGGTTGCGCGGCCCGTACGGCCCCGCGGATCCAGAGGACGGACAGCCCGCACACGACAGCCGCGACGACGATCGTCAGGCTCGGCGGGAGACGCCGGTACCTCACGACGTACGGCGCGGGCACGGACCCGACCGGAGGTTCGGTGGCCACCGCGCGTCCCCCCGCCCACGAAACGATGATCGGTCCGGCGCACTGTACTCCGAGAGACCCGAGCGCGCGGGGATCGTCCGGGGTCGGTCAGGCGCCGAGCACCGGGTAGTCGGTGTAGCCGCGGTGGTCACCGCCGTAGAAGGTGGCCGGATCCGCCTCGTTGTACGGGCCGCCCGCCTTGATCCGCTCGGGCAGGTCGGGGTTGGCCAGCCACAGCCGGGCGTGTGAGATCGCGTCGGCCAGGCCCTCCCGCAGCGCGTCGACACCCGTCTCGGGGGACGAGGGCAGCGGCCCCGGCACCGCGTGCGGGTTGAGGATCAGCGCACCCGGCCAGGCGGCCCGGATCGCGCGCGTCGTGTCGCGGTCGCCGACCTCCATCACGTGCACGTAGGCCAGGCCGAGGGGCGCGAGCGCGCGGACCAGCGCCGGATACAGCTCCGCGGTGTCGGACTCGGTGATGCCGTTGACCGCGGCGCCGGGCGACAGCCGGATCCCGACCCGCTCGGGCCCGATCGCGTCGGTGACCGCCCCGGCGACCTCCACCGCGAACCGGATCCGGTTCTCGATCGAACCGCCGTACGCGTCCGTCCGCCGGTTGCTGCCGTCGGCGAGGAACTGATGGATCAGGTAGCCGTTCGCGCCGTGCAGCTCCACCCCGTCGAAGCCCGCCTCGACGGCGTTCCGCGCGGCCGACACGTGGTCCTCGATCGTCTGGGCGATGTCCTCGACGCTCATCTCCCGCGGGGTGGGGTGCTCGAGCATCCCCTCGGGGGTGAACAGCTTCCCGCCGGACGAGACGGCCGAGGGCGCCACCGGCAGCGCGCCGTCCGGGTACAGGACCGGGTGGCCGATCCGGCCCGAGTGCATCACCTGGGCGAAGATCCGGCCGCCCTTCTCGTGGACCGCGTCGGTCACCTTCCGCCAGGCCGCGATCTGCTCGGCGGAGTGCAGACCCGGTGTGTTGATGTAGCCCTGGCCGATCACGCTCGGCTGCGTGCCCTCCGTGATGATCAGTCCGGCGTCCGCACGTTGCGCGTAGTAGTCGGCGGTCAGCTCGGTGACGAGACCGTCGTACGCGCGGCTGCGCGTCATCGGCGCCATGACGAGGCGGTTGGGCAGCTCCAGCGCGCCGACGGCGACCGGCTCGAACAGTTCGTTCATCGCTCTCTTCCTCCGTGAATCAGCTGGTCAGGACGCTACGGTCCGGAGGCGGGGCGGCGAATCAGTAATGTTTCGGTACTCCGCCACGTAGGTTTGTGGGGTGTTGTACGGGCGCGACGCAGAATTCGAACGGCTCACGCGACTGATCGACGACGCTCGGGGGCGACGCCGCAGCGGATCCCTCGTCGTGCGGGGTGAGGCCGGGATCGGCAAGTCGGTGCTGCTCGACCGCGCCGCCGAGGCGGCGGCCGGTCTGCGGGTCCTGCGCGCGACCGGCGTCGAGGCGGAACGCGATCTGGCGTTCGCCGGCCTCCTCCAACTGCTGTGGCCCGTGCAGACGCGGCTGGAGACGCTCCCGGACCCGCAGGCGGACGCGCTGCGGACGGCGTTCGGCTCCGGCGGCTCCGGCGGAGGCGACCGGTTCCTCACCGGGCTCGCGGTGCTCACGCTGCTGGCCGACCTGGCCGAGGACGAGCCCGTGCTCTGTCTCGTCGACGACGCCCAGTGGATCGACCGGGCGAGCGCCGACGCCCTCCTGTTCGCGGCCCGGCGGCTCTCGGCGGAAGGGGTCGTCATGGTGTTCGCCACCCGGGACGACGGATTCGCCGGGCACGGTCTGGCCGAGATCGAGCCCGCCCGGCTGGACCGCGCTGACGCCGCGCGCCTGCTGGCGGAGCGGGAGCTCAGCCCCGAACGCCGCGGCCGGATCCTCGTGGAGGCCGACGGCAACCCGCTCGCCCTCCTGCACCTAGGCGCCGCCAGGCCCGGCGACGGCGGCCACCGGCAGGGGCCCGGGGTCTCCAGGCTCGGCGACAGCGGCCCCGGGCCCCTGCCGGTGGCGGACCGGGTGCTCGCCTCCTTCCGCGCCCAGATCGCCCGGCTGCCCGAGCGCACGCGGCTGATGATGCTCATCGCCGCCGCCGAGGCGCGCGGCCACCTGCCGACGCTGCTCGGCGCGGCGACGTCGCTCGGCGTCGACCTCGGCGACCTCGAACCGGCCGAGCAGGCACGCCTCGTCGAGGTGACCGGGACGACCGTCGCCTTCCGGCACCCACTGATCCGCACCGCCGCCTACCAGGGCACCTCGCTCGCCCGCCGCGTGACCGCCCACCGGGCGCTCGCCGACGCCGCCACCGACCCCGACTGCCGTGCGCGTCACCGCGCCGCCGCGGCGACCGGTCCCGATGAGGACGTCGCGGCCGGCCTCGAAGCGGCCGCTGTACGCGCCCGGGACCGCGCCGCCGGGGCCGTCGCCGCGGCACTGTTCCAGCAGGCCGCCCGGCTCACGCCCGAGACCGGCGGCCAGGCCCGGCGCCTCGTCGAGGCGGCCGGGGCGGCCCTCCTCGCGGGCGGCGCCGACCACGCCGCGGAACTCGCTGTACGGGCCGAGCGCCTCACCGCCGACCCGGCCGCGCTGATCAGGCTGGCGCGGATCCGCGCCGCTGTCGAGTTCGAACGGGGCGATCCCCGGCAGGCGGCCCGCATCCTGGTCGAACAGGCCGCCGAGGACCGGCGGGCGACCGCCATGCTGCGAATGGGCGCCTCATACGCCTGGCTCTCCGGGGACGAGGAGTCGGTACGGGCCGCCGCCGAGCGGTCGGCAGCCATCGGCCGGCGCGACCCGCTGCTCCAGGGCATGGCCCACCTCGTCGACGACGACTTCACCCGCGGCGTCCCCCTCCTCCAGGAGATCCTCACCGACGCGCTCGGCGGGGAAGGGCCGGGTTCCGGGATGGCCGAGGACGACGGTGCGCTGGTGGAGGTGATCCACTGCGCGCTGGTCCTCGGCGACGACGATGCCGCCATCCGGCTGGCGACCGCCGAGGTCGCCCGCTGCAGACGGCGGGGATTGGTCGGCGAGCTCGCGGGCGCGCTGCAGAGACTGGCCCAGGCGCAGGTCCCGGCCGGGCTGTTCCGCGACGCCGAGGCGAACGTCGCCGAGGCCATCACCATCGCCCGCGACACCGGCCGGCCACAGCGGGTCGGCCGACTGGAGACACTGCTGGCCCGCGTCGCCGCGATCCAGGGCGACGAGAAGCGCTGCCGCGCCCTGACCGGAGACGGCGACCCGCTCGGGAGAGACCTCGCGGGCGCGGAGGCCGCCGCGGCCGACTGCGCGCTCGCCCTGCTCGACCTCGGCCTGGGCCGTTACGACGACGCCCTCGACCGGCTGGAGAAGGCACGGCTCGGTCCCGGCCGGTTCACGGCCGTCGTCACATTCTCCGTCCCGGACGAGGTGGAGGCGGCGGTCCGCGCCGGACGACCCGAGCGCGCCGAACCGGTGCTCGGCCGCTTCGAGGCGTGGGCGCGAGCCGGTGACCTGCCGTGGAGCCGGGCGGTCGTCCTCCGCTGCCGCGCGCTCCTCGATGACGACGAGGCCCGGTACGTCGAGGCGCTGCGCCTCCACGACAAGGGCGGACGGCCGTTCGAACGGGCCCGTACTGCGCTGCTGTACGGGGAGTGGCTGCGCCGCGCCCGTCGTCGCTCCGACGCCCGCGGCCCGCTGCGCTCCGCGCTGGAGGTCTTCGAGCGGCTCCGCGCGGTGCCGTGGGCCGAGCGCACCCGGACCGAGCTACGTGCGACGGGCGAGTCCGCCACTGCCGCCCGCCCGGCAGCCGCCGACCTCCTCGAACGACTCACCCCGCAGGAGCTCCAGGTCGTCCGGCTCGCGGCGGAGGGGGCCAGCAGCCGGGACATCGCCGCGCAGCTCTTCCTCAGCCCGCGAACGGTGGAGTACCACCTGTACAAGGCGTATCCGAAGCTCGGCGTCTCCTCCCGCCGCGAACTCGCCCGCCTGGAACTGGCACCCGCGCACTGACGCGCGATGATCGACTACGGCCACCTGCGGGAACGCTTCCAGGCCCGCTGCGACCGACCTACCGGAGGACGGGCGCGCGGAGCCCGATGAGCCGGGTGGCACGGCGCGGCGACGGTGTGGGCGCCGTCCGTCGCGGGGGCGCCCACACCGCCGGTCAGGCCAGGGACGCGTCGAGCGTGATCTTCGTGCCGGCCAGCGCCTTGCTCACCGGGCAGTTGGCCTTCGCTTGCTGAGCGGCGTTCTCGAAGTCCTCGGCGGAGATGCCCGGGACCGACGCGCGTACGGTCAGGTGGATGCCGGTGATGCCCTCACCCGGCTGGAAGGTCACGTCGGCGCGGGTGTCCACGGTCTCCGGCGGCGTGCCGGCCCCGGCGAGGCCGTGGGACAGCGCCATCGAGAAGCAGGTGCTGTGCGCGGCGGCGATGAGTTCCTCCGGGCTGGTCTTGCCCTCCGGCTTCTCCGCGCGGGACGGCCAGTTGACCTCGAACTCCCCGACCTTCGAGGAGTCCAGCGACACCTTGCCCTGCCCGCCCATGAGCGGGCCTTCCCAGTGGGCGTTCGCGGTACGGACGGTGGCCATATGATGCTCCTTCTGGACGTGCGCGGGGCCCGCCGACGAGCGGCGGTACGCCCGGTTCGTGCAAATTCACTGGACGCGGGCCAAGGGCGCCCCGATGATCGAGGACATGTCCGAACCCGTCGTCCCGATCATAGGGGCCGAGCCCGAAGCGCCTGTCGACTACCGCCTCGACACGACCGACACGCTCGGCGGCGTCATCGACGTCCTCGCCCTTCAGCCCTTCACGACGGGCCGGCAGCCGTACGCGAGGGTGAAGCGGCTGGACCGGGTGCGTCCCGACGCGCCCCTGCGCCCGCCGGGCGCGCGGGTGCTGCGCGCCGTCCGCGAGGAGAGCCGCGACGCGCTGCTGGCGTGCGGCGACGGCTGGACGCTCCGGGCAGTCCGCTGGCGCGGCGGGTCGGGCACCGTCGAGGTCACGGCCGTCAGCGACGAACTCGCCGCCGCCGTCGTCGAGCAGTCCGTCCGCGACGCCGTCGAGGCGACATCGGAACCGGACCGCGTCGAGATGGGCTTCTGGCACTCCGGGCCCCACGGGGCGCAACGCCGCAAACGGTCCATCGCCACGACGCCCTGGGCGGAGATCCGCGACAACTACCCGGCCACCACCGCGGGAGCCGTCGACCGGCTCGCGGCCGTACGCGCGGCCGACGTGACCGGCCGCCTCATCCTCCTGCACGGGCCGCCCGGCACCGGCAAGACCACGGCCCTGCGCGCCCTGGCCCGCGAGTGGTCGAAGTGGTGCCAGTTCGACTGCGTCCTCGACCCGGACGAACTGTTCGGCAACCCGGCGTACCTCATGGAGGTCGCCGTGGGGGAGGAGGACGAGGACGAGGAGGACCGCCGCTGGCGGCTGCTCGTCCTCGAGGACTGCGACGAGCTGATCCGCGCCGAGGGGGGAGCGAGCACCGGCCAGGCGCTGTCCCGCCTGCTCAACCTCACCGACGGCCTCGTAGGCCAGGGCCGCGACGTCCTCGTCGCCATCACCACCAACCGGCCCCTGTCCGGCCTGCACCCCGCCGTCGTACGCCCCGGCCGCTGCCTGGCCCAGATCGAGATGGGCCCGCTGTCCCGCGCCGAGGCCGCCGCCTGGCTGGGCACGACGAACGGCGTCCCGGAGAACGCGACCCTCGCGGAGCTGTACGCCATCCGCGACGGCCGCACCGCGGAGACACCGCCCCGGACGTCCGGCACCGGCTTCTACCTCTGAGCCCCGACCGCGTCCGTACGCTGCGGGGGCGTGTGCCGGCGGAAAGAGCGCGCGACCTGAACCCGCCCCGGCCGTGCGGAGAGCCCCACCCAAGGGGCGTCGTCATCGCTGCTCATGGCCGACTCACCCGGTGAACGATTTGAACATGTGCACGTCCTCGTTCCCGCCGGGAATGCCCAGTGTCCGGCCCGTCTCGACATAACCGTGACGCTGGTAGAAGCCGGGGGCTTGGAAAGTGAAGGAGGAGACGGCCATGCGATCGCAACCGCGTCGTCGGGCCTCCGCCTCGGCGGCGAGCAGGATCCGGCCGCCCCAACCGTCCTTGCGGCTGTCCTCGCGCACCCACAGCAGCTCGATGCCGCACAGGCCGCCCCACGTCCAGGCGGCCAACCCGCCGACCAGTTCACCTGTCTCGTCAGTGACCTTGACCGAGAACGCGTCCCGGTCGGCCGCACCTGTGGCGGCCGTGTTGAAGGCGATCAGCTCGTCGGTCAGCCGGTCGACGAGCTCGGCGTCGCGCTCGCCGACACTCAACGTCGGGTCGGAATAATGCTCAGTCACCACGACGCGGAGTATTCCAGCCGACCTCGCCGTCCGCACACGATTAATTACCGCCTCGATCCACATTCGCGGCGGGCCCCAGCAGGGTAGATGCGCCGACGACTACTGGCCTGGGCGTTCGGCTTCGACGATGAGGGTGCCGACGTGATCAAGGTTGGGTGCCGGGGCGACCTGGGCGTGGATGTTCGTGAAGCCGTGCTGGTGGAGGAGTCCGGCCCAGGTGGCAGGCTCATACGCCCAGCGGTAGGCCCACACCTGTCGCCCGGTGAAGCCCGCCGCGTAGATGCCCTGGACGCCGTAGCCGCCCGGGACGGCCGGTGCGTGCGAGAACGTCAGCTTCCCGCCGGGCGCGAGGCGCTCCAAGACCAGAGGGAGCAGTTGCTCGGGGTCGGTGAACCACAGCGCACCCCAGATCGAGTAGATCGCGTCCCAGCGCTGGTCGGTGCCGGCGAGGTAGTCCAGGACGTCACCGTGTACGAACCGGGCGCTGGACAGGTGACTCCAGCGGCGTTTCGCCTGCTCGCATTGGATGGGTGAGATGTCGATTCCGGTGGCGTCGATGCCTTTGGTGGCGAGTGCCGCGACCGCGTTGCCGCGGCCGGAGCCGAGCTCCAACGCGGTGGCGGGCTCGCCAAGCAGTTCCTCGCCAGGGCCGTGCCCTTCGTACTGGGTCCAGCCGAATGCGTGCTTGAGTGCGTCTTCGGGTTCTTCTGCGGCGACGCCGACGGCGTAACGGTCCCAGTAATCGGCGTAGTCGTTGATGGTGGCCATGAGAGCCTTGCGACGAAGGTGACGAGGACCCGCGTCACGGTAACGACTCTCGCTGGCCGCCGACCGGGGTTCAGGGGTTTGCGTCGATCAATGCGGGAAGGGCCGGAGCCTTCCGGCTCCGGCCCTGTCTCCAGATTTGGTCAGTGACAGTCGCTGCCGGGGTAGCAGGGCGTGCACTTGCTGAAGTCGGCCTCCCACAGAGGCCAGTCGATCTCGAACCCGTTGGCCGCGATGACGTGCGCGGTGCGCTCGACCGACCCGTCGTACTTGCGGTCGATCTCCGGGACGTGTTCGAGGAACTTCCCGTCGAAGTACTTGTTGCAGAACTCCCGGTAGTTGACCGTGTCAAGAATGAAGGCGTGGACGGCCGTGTCGACCAGTTCCCCGCATCCGATCTCCAGGTGCTGACCGAACTTCTCCATCGCGGTGATCAGATAGGCGACGGCCTGCCCGAACAGGCGCTCGGCCATGACCTTGTCGAAGGGGTGGTCTCGGATGAGGAGCGCGATCTGCCGGTCCCAGATCTGCGGTGTGACGAAGGATCGTGGGTCCCGCTTCGTGTCGGTCTGCTCGTGGGTTCGGGCCGGTGCTGCGGTCGCCATGAGGGTCTCCCTCGTGGTCGGGAACGATGTGCTGCCATGACACGCCAGTACCGGGTGACGTAGAAGGCGTCTTTGCATGGTGTGGCGATGATTTGCGTGGCATGCAAAGGGTCTGGCCGACGATGTCGGTCGCGGTTACCGTGAGACCGGGGACTATTCGTGCGTGGAGCAGCCGATGAACCCACATGCTCGCCGAGACGCTGGCGCGATTGTGCGGATTACTCGCCACGCCCGGGGCCTGACACTCGCTGAACTCGGCCGCAGGACCGGGTACTCGGCATCGCAGGTCTCCCGCTATGAACGCGGTCTCGCGTCCTTCACCGATACGACGGTGTTACGCCGGTTCGCCGACGCTCTGGCCTTACCCCCGCAGACTTTCGGTCTGCTTCCCAATACGACTGAATGCGTGACCGGCGTTGCGCTTGCGCCTACTGTGGTCGCCGAGCCCGATTGGGAGGACGGTGACGACCCGGTGCGACGTCGAGAGCTTTTCACTGGTGCCGCTGGCCTGGCAGCGATCAGTGTACTCGGACTACCGGGCACATCTCGGGCGGCTCAGAGACCGCATTCGACCGATGGGCTCGAAAATCTGCTGTACGGGCATGGCCCCGCCGATGCCGAGCCGGTTTCGCTGACGACGCTGCGCACCGCTACCACCCGAGTGCGTGGACTCTTTCAAGCTGCGCGCTATGACCAGCTGAACGCAGAACTGCCGCAGCTGATCGCCTCTGCGAGCGCGACGCGCGGTCATCTGGACGGTGAGGAGCGGCTCGTGGCCGATGCGCTGCTCGCTGACGCATATATCGTCGCCTCTGGCTTCATGGTGAAGCTGAATGACGACGAGCTCGCCTGGGCGACCGCCGACCGAGCGGCTCAAGCCGCCGAAAACTCCGGCGACGCGCTTGTCCTTGCCGATGCCCGCCGAAGCGTGGCCACCGTGATGCGTCGAACCGGCCGTCCGGGTCGAGCTCGATCTCTGCTGGTCGAGGCCGCCGACGATATCGCTGCCAGCGCCGGCGCGAGCCCTGAGCAGCTGTCGATGTATGGAACGCTGCTGCAGGTCGCCGCATACACTGCCGCCGTCGACGGCAACCGCGCGGAGGCCGGTGAACTCATCGCAGCCGCCCAGACCGCGGCTGTGAGACTCGGGCATGATGCCAACCATCGGCATACCGCGTTCGGGCCCACGAACGTGACCCTGTATCAGATCAGTATCGCCCAGGTCCTTGGCGACAACGGCACTGCCATCGCCCACGCGAAGACTCTCAATCCGACCGTGATACCCACTGCCGAGCGTCGCGGGCGGTACTGGATCGACGTCGCGCGTTCCTGGCATCAGTGGGGAAAGCCAGAAGCCTGCTACCGCGCGCTGCTAGCCGCCGAACGCGCCGCGCCCGCTGAGGTTCGTTACCGGCCGCCGGTCCGCCGAATGACCCAGCACCTGCTGCGCGCCGACCGGCGTGGGGCACTCCCCGGCCTACGCGCATTCGCGACCCGAGTGGGCATTCCAGCCTGACCGTATTCGGCGCGATGGCGGCCCGGCTCGGCGCCGCAGAGGCTGGGAGCGGTCAGACTGGTGGGGTGCGTTCGTCCGACCTGCCCGTGTCCGTCGCGATTCCCGCGTTGCGTGACGCGCTCGACTCTGTCGGGACCGCCGTGTTGGCCGCGCCGCCGGGGACCGGGAAGACCACGCTCGTGCCGCTCGCCCTCGCCGAGACCGGGCGGAGGGTGATCGTGGCCGAGCCGCGGCGGCTTGCGGCGCGGGCCGCCGCACGCCGGATGGCGTGGATGCTCGGCGAGTCCGTCGGTGAACGCGTCGGCTATGCCATTCGCGGTGAGCGGCGGCCGGGCAGTGCGGTCGAGGTCGTCACCACCGGCGTGCTGCTGCGGCGTCTGCAGCACGACCCCGATGTGCGCGCCGACGTCGTCATCCTCGACGAGTGCCACGAGCGTCACCTGGACGCTGACACCGCGTTCGCGTTCCTCCTCGACGTCCGTACGACGCTGCGTCCCGATCTGGGGCTGGTCGCCGCGTCGGCGACCGCCGACACCGGGCCGTGGGCGGAGCTCATGGGCGGCGCGCCGGTCGTCAGCGCGGACGGTGCCATGCATCCGGTCGAGGTGGTCTGGGCGCCCCCGTCCCGTCCCGTACGCCCGCCGCACGGCCTGGCCGTCGACCCGGCGCTGCTCGACCACGTGGCCTCGACGGTCCGCCGGGCGATGGCTGAGCGGGACGGGGACGTACTGTGCTTCCTGCCCGGTGTGGCCGAGATCGACCGGGTCGCACGCGCTCTCGGTGACCTCCACGTACTGCGGCTGCACGGCCGCGCGCCCGCAGCCGTGCAGGAGGAGGTGCTGCGCGGGCCGGAGGGCGGGCGGCGTGTCGTGCTGGCCACCTCGGTCGCCGAGTCGAGCCTCACCGTGCCGGGCGTGCGTGTCGTCGTGGACGCCGGGTTGTCGCGGGAGCCGCGCACCGACCACGCGCGCGGGCTGGGCGCGCTGACGACCGTACGCGCGTCGCGGGCCGCCGCCGACCAGCGCGCCGGGCGTGCCGGGCGCGAGGCGCCGGGAACGGTGTACCGGTGCTGGACCGAGGCCGAGCACCAGCGGCTCCCCGAGCGTCCCCGGCCGGAGATCGCGCTGGCCGACCTGACCGGGTTCGCGCTGGAGGCGGCCTGCTGGGGCGATCCGGATGCCGCCGGCCTGGCGCTGCTGGACGCCCCACCGCCCGCCGCGATGCGTGCCGCCCGCGAGACCCTGCGGGCGGTCGGTGCCGTCGACGACACCGGTCGCGCCACCGAACGCGGCCGGAGGATGGCCCGCATCGGCGTCCACCCCAGGCTGGCCCGCGCGCTCCTCGACGGCGCCGAGCGCGTCGGTACGCGTGCGGCCGAGGTCGTGGCGGTGCTGGCCGACCAGCAGCGGACCGACGAGGACCTGGTACGGCAGTGGCGCGGCCTGCGAGGCGACCCGCGGTGGCGCGACGAGGCACGCCGGCTGCGGCGCGCGATCCCGGATGCTCCGGAGGCGGGGCCGGACGACGAGACGACGGCGGGCGTTGTCGTTGCCCTCGCGTTTCCCGAGCGGGTCGCCCGGGCCCGCGGCGGCGGATACCTGATGGCGTCCGGCACTGCGGCCGAGCCTTCCAAGGGTTCCGCGCTCGGCGGCTCCGAGTGGCTGGCGATCGCCGTCGCCGACCGGCCCGCGGGCGCTCCGGCCGCGCGGATCCGCCAGGCCGTCCCGATCGACGAGGACGCGGCCCGGGCGGCCGTGGGCGTCACGGCCGAGGACGAGGTCGTCTGGCGGGGCGACGTCGTCGCCCGTCGCGTCGAGCGCCTCGGCGCGATCGAGCTGTCGGCCGTGCCGCTGCCGGACCCCGACCCCGAGCTCGTCCGGGCGGCCCTGCGCGAGGGCCTGCGCCGGGAGGGGCTCGGCCTGCTCACCTGGTCCCGCGAGGCGGAGGCGCTGCGCGCCCGGCTGGCGTTCTGCCATCGCGTCCTCGGCCCGCCGTGGCCGGCGATGGACGACGAGGCGCTGCTCGAGTCCCTCGCCCTCGCGGCCGGCGGCGCGCGGCGGCGGGCCGACCTCGAACGCGCGGACGTGACCGCGCTGCTGCGCGGACTGCTGCCGTGGGAGTGCGCCGCCCGGCTCGACGAGGTCGCCCCCGAACGGATCGCCGTGCCGAGCGGGTCGCGGATCCGGATCGACTACTCCGGCGAGCAGCCGGTGCTCGCCGCGAAGCTGCAGGAGCTGTTCGGGTGGACCGAGACGCCGCGCGTCGCGGGCGTTCCCCTCGTGGTGCACCTGCTGTCGCCCGCGGGGCGGCCCGCCGCGGTCACCGCCGACCTGGCGTCGTTCTGGCGCGAGGGTTACCGGAACGTCCGTGCGGAGCTGCGCGGACGCTACCCACGCCACCCCTGGCCGGAGGACCCGGCCACCGCCGAGCCGACCCGCCGTACGAACGCCCGCCGCCGCTGACCGTATCGCCGCCGCTGGCCGTATACGGCCACATCTTTAGTGGTGGATTAATAGCGCTGGTGAGATTCGCTGCGGATCTCATTTATGTCGGGCCGAATTCGCATTTTCTGATCAGCCGGTATCGCGCGAGGGCGAGTGCCGCTCATTCCGGCGGTTATCATCCGGAACCCGGGAAATGCTCAGGGGAATATCGCACGTGACGTGCGCCTTAGATATCACACAAAATACGGGGCTTTGAAGTCTTGTCGGCCGCGTTCGAAAATATCGTGGATCGCGGGCTTCTCCTTGGCTGGGCGACGGGAGTTGATCACCATAAAACGTGATCCCGAGGATCCGTGGCACGCGCGCATCCGCGACGGGGACGGCACGATCCTGGGGGCCGGGGTGCTGGTGGGCCCGCAGCGCCTGCTCACCTGCGCGCACGTCCTCGGCGCGGGCCAAGCCATCCCTGACCAGGACTTCACCGTGGAGTTTCTCACCCGGCGGACGGAGACGACGGGCAAGGTCGAGCGCTGGGTCCCGAGCCGTGACACGTACGAAAGGGACGTCGCCCTCCTCCTGCTCGAACAGGATCAGCCCGAGCGCTACAGCGCCCGATTGCGCCGGGTTCCGCCCACCGCGGGCGGTCAGGTGCGTGCGAAGGGCTTCCCGCGCCACCCGCACAAGAAAGACGGCCTGTGGGTGGTGGACATGACGGTCGCGGGCGGCGGTGTCGGCCCCCGGAACGAATGGGCGCAGCTGATCGGAGGGAGACCGGAGCCGCCGTCGAAGGGATTCAGCGGCGCGCCCGTCATGTACCGCGCCGAAACCGAGGGCGAAGAGGACGTCGTCGGCATCGTGGCCGCCGGGTTCAAGGACGAGGCGACCGAGGTCTCCTACATGATCCCGGTCGAGACGATCGCGCGGTATCTGCCGGAACTGGACGAGTGGACGGAGGGCGCGACCGCGGTCGATCGGGAGATGGCGCGGGACTCCGATCCGCGCGTACGGGACGTCACGTTCGCCCGGGAGATCACCGACTGGCTCGCGGCGCCGAACAACGTCCGAGTGATCATCACCGGCGGCTGGGAGTCGGAGCGTTTCCAGACGCTGCGCAGCGTGATGGTGTCCTCCGACCGTGAACAGCGGCCGGCCGACGAACTGCTGGCCGAGGCGCCGGACGGCGCGGTTCCCCCGGTCGGCGGTCTCGACCTCGCCGTCGGAGCGTCCGGCAAGACCGTCGAGGACGTCGCGCGGTGCGTTCTCGACCGGCTCGGCATCCGGACCGGCGGCGTCGACCGGGTGCGCAGGGGCGTCCGGCCGATGAAGCTCGTGGTGTACGGCATCGACGACGCCGCCGAACCCGTCCCGCTGGTCGACGGCCTGCTGAGCTCTCTGGCCAAGCAGGGATCCTGCCTGCTTCTCGTCTTCCATCACGCGTCCTCACCCGCCCTCGACCGGGCCCGCGTCCTCGAGTCCGACGCGGCCGCCGACGAACGCCGACGCACGCAGGGGCTTCTCGACCGGCTGATCGTGGGGACGGCCCGACTCGCCACCGAGGAGCGGGAGGCGGCGAAGCTCTGGACGGGCGTCGCGCCACGCGTCGCCGGCGTCCCGGACCCACCGGATCGCGCGGTCGCGCTGCGGCTGGCGCGGCTGGGACATCAGGGGCCGGACGACGGCTGGACGGTACGCGAACTGCTCGATCTCCTCCGGATCGCCGACCACGCGTCGGCGTACGTCCACGACTACCGGCGGATCCTCCGCGAGGCCCTCGCGAAGAGACGGGAGCTCCGGGGGCGGCTCGAGGCGATCAAGGCGAAGGCCGGCGGCAGGGGTCTCGCCGAGAACATCGAGCTCGGGGAGCTCTACGACCGCGCACGCCGCCTTCTCTGGGAGCAGCGGCCGTGCGACCTGACAGAGGCCGAGGCCGCGGTCCGGCGGTACGGAGACGCGGTCCGGCGCGAACGCGCGGACGGAGGCGGGGAGGACGGGCATGAAGTGCCGTGACTGCAGCGGGGAGGGCGGGCATGAAGTGCCGTGACTGCAGCGGGGAGGGCGGGCATGAAGTGCCGTGACTGCGGCGGTCCCATCGACAAGGACGGGTTCTGCGACGACTGCGGACTCCCCGCGGAGGACGGGAGCGCGGCCCCCACGACGGAACGGCCGAACGCGTCCGCACCCCGTGGGTTCAGCCGGCGCCTCTCGCCGATCAGCCGCGAGTCGATCGACCCGCGGAGCCAGGTCCAGCGCGATCCGAGGCCGCCCGAACACGCGCGCCGCTGCGGAGTTCCCGGCTGCACCGGCTGGATCGGGGGCTCGTACGCCGACCAGCCCAGCCTCATCGAGGGGTACTGCCCGAGGTGCCGCACGCCGTACTCCTTCAGCCCGAAGCTCGAGCCCGGTGAGCTGGTCGGCGGCCAGTACCGGGTGGAGGGCTGCCTGGCCCACGGCGGGCTCGGGTGGGTCTACCTGGCGAGAGACACACGTTTGGAAGCCTGGGTGGCCCTCAAAGGGCTGATCAACGTCCATGACGAAGAGGCGGCGGCCATGGCGGTCGAGGAACGCCGCTTCCTCAGGGCGCTCGACCATCCCAACATCGTCCGCATCTTCAACTTCGTCACCCATCCCGATCGGCAGACCGGTGAGGAGACCGGCTACATCGTGATGGAGTACGTCAACGGTGCTCCGCTCCACAAGATCGCCATCGAGGACGGAATCTCCGTGGAACGGCTGATCGACTACGGTCTCGAGATCCTCTCCGCGCTCGGCTATCTCCACGAGTTCGCCGACCGGGACTCGGATCGCCGCGGTCTGCTCTACTGCGACCTGAAGCCGGACAACGTCATCGACACCCAGGAGCGGATCAAGCTCATCGACCTCGGCGCCGTCCGCTGGATCGACGACAGGAAGGCCCCGATCGTCGGACACGAGGACTTCCTGGTCGCCGCCGCGGAGCGAAGTGAGCACGGGCTGACCGTACGGTCCGACCTGTACGCCGTGGGCAAGACCCTGCAGGCCCTGTTCGTGGCAAGCGGCGATCTGCCCGCTTTCGGCGCCAGGTCCTTCCGGCGCGTTCTGGACCGTGCGACCGATCGCGTCTTCGAGCGGCGTTTCGGGTCGGCGGCGGAGATGGCCGAGCAGCTGCGGGGGGTCCTCCGGGAGATCCTCTCGCTGCGGGACGGACAACAGCGCCCCGTGCCCTCTTCGATCTTCGCGCCGACCGCCGCGCTCCTCGACGCCGGGCTCGGGGCGGTGCCTCCGCTGGAGCGCTGGACCGAACCCGGTCAGGCCAGGGGACGGAACGACGGCAGGCCGAATCCGCCGGCGGTCGCGGCCGGACTCCCCGAGCCGCGGAGCGAGCCGGCCTATGGCGCGGCCGATTCTCCGCTGAATGCCGGAGCGGCCGATCCGTACCGGACCGCCGAGTCCGACCCGGTCGATGACAAGGTCGAGAACGAGTTCTCCGTATGCCGGGCACGCATTCAGGCGGGCGACGTCGGCGGCGCGTCGGGGTTCCTCGCGGAAGCGGGCCGGCTGCTCGGCGCCGCCGCGGCGTACGACTGGCGGATGGCCTGGCACCGCGGGCTGCACGCGCTGGCGGTGAACGACGTGGCGGCGGCCGAGCGGGAGTTCGACGCGGTGTACGCCGCTCTGCCGGGCGAGGACGCGCCGAAGCTGGCCCTGGGCTTCTGCGCCGAGCATCGTGGACGACTGCCGGACGCCGAAGCCTTTTACCGCGCCGTATGGCGCCGGGACCGCTCGCAGGCCGGCGCGGCCTTCGGCCTCGCGCGCATCCGGCTCGGCCGAGCCGACCGGGCGGGAGCGGTCGAGATCCTCGACAAGGTGCCCATGACCTCCCGGCACTACTTCGCGGCCCGGATCGCCGCGGTCCGCATCCTCTCCGAGCCCCTCCCGGCCGGCGCGGAGCAGGCAGGGCCCCCCGAAGCGGAGCAGGCAGGGCTTCGCGGGGCGAAGCGGGCGGGGCTTCCCGGGGCGGCAGACCTCCAGGAGGCGGTCCGCCGGCTGCCCGAGCTCCATCTCGCCGGAGAGGACGACAACGGTCCGGCGCGTGCCAGGCTCACCGCCGCCATCCGGGAGACGGTGCTCGAGCTGATGCCCACGCGACGGGAGGAGGCGGCGGACCTGGCCCGGATCGCGCCCGACAGCGTCGGCGCCGACGAGACGCGGCACCGCGTCCTGCTCGAAGGGTCGTACCACGCACTGGCCGAGCAGGCCGGAAACGCCGACGACCGCGGTGTCCTGATCGACCTCGCCAATGAGGTCCGCCCGAAGACGTGGCTATGAGGGGGAGCAGCCGATGAACGCGACATCCGCCTTCACCCTGGAGGTCAGCCAGAACCCCTGCCTGCCTCCGGATGGCGACGAGATGCACGTCATCCTGACGGTCACGGCCGAGGGCCTCGGCGCCTACACGCCGACGGTCGCCGAGGTCATCCTCGTCGACTCCTCCGGCTCGATGGCCGAACGCATCACCAGGACGCCCGCCGCGACGCGCACGAGCGACACGAGGATCGGGACCGCCGGGGATCACCCCAGAACCAAGATCGCCGCGGCGCGGCGGGCGAGCGCCGCCGCCATCGACGCGCTCCGTGACGGGGCACTCTTCGCGATCGTGGCCGGCACCCACCGGGCCGAGATGGTGTATCCGCCGCGGGCCGAACTCGCCGTCGCCACACCGGAGACCAGGGCCGCGGCCAAGAGGGCCGTGACCCGGATGACCGACCACGGTGGAACGGCGATCGGAACCTGGCTGACCCGTGCCCGCGCGCTGTTCGACACCCGGCCGGCGACGATCCGGCACGTCATCCTGCTGACCGACGGCCGCGACGAGAGCGAACGCCGGGCCGACCTCGACGCCGCGCTGACCGCCTGCGAGGGACGGTTCTCCTGCGATGCCCGGGGCATCGGCGACGGCTGGGCGTCGGACGAAGGCGCTGCTCATCGTCGATCGCCTCGGCGGCGCGGCCGACGCCGTACGCGACGGTTCCGAACTCGAAGCCGACTTCCGGGAGATGACCCGGACGGCGATGGGCAAGGCCGTGTCCGACGTGCGCGTCGTCGTACGGACGCTGCCGGACGCGGACGTGCGCCTGATGAAGCAGGTCCAGCCGACCGAGCGTGAGCTCATGGAGCAGAAGAACGTCGTCGACGACCGGACCGTGAGCTTCTCCACCGGTTCCTGGGGCGACGACAGCCGGGACTACCACCTGTGCGTCGGCGCGAATCCGGCCGGGCGCCGGATGGAGCGGGACATCCGGCTGGCCCAGGTCGACCTGGAGATCGACTGGGCGGGCGGGGCGGAGCCGGTACGGCACGGGACACCCGGGCTGGTTCTCGCGCGATGGACGACCGACGCGCTCCTCTCGTCGCGGATCGACCCGAAGGTCGGCCACTTCACCGAGCACGGGGTCCTCCGGGACATGGTGAACGCCGGGATCGACGCGTATGAGTCCGGCGACCTCGAACGGGCGGCCCGGGACCTGGGCCGCGCCGTCAAGCTCGCGTGGGAGCTGAACAACGAGAAGAACCTGCGCCGGCTGGAACACCTCGTGGACATCGTCGACGCCGCGAACGGAATCGTGCGGGTGAAGAAGGAGATCAGCCCCTTCGACCTGGAGAGCGCCCGCCTCGGCACCCATCACTGGAGCAGGAGCCCCGCGTCAGCCGGCTCCGCCTCCGCCGGCTCCGGTGCGGACGGAGACCGGCGGGTGGCGGTCGGACTCACCTGCGAGTGCGGCCGGATCGTACCCCCCGATACCGCCTACTGCCCCAAGTGCGGGGAAAAGTTGGACGCCCGGTGAGCCTCCCGAGCACGTCCCCTGAGACGCCGACCCGGCGGCCCCGGCGCGCGGAAGGGTCCGCGCGTGCGGCGCGGCCGCAGCCCAAGAGCACGACGCGCAGAACCCTCGTGCGGCTGCGGGCCGGCCTGCTCATCGCCACCGCCGCCGTACTCGTCTCCTCGGTCTGGGTGTCCCAGGGTGTGCACGCCACCGTGTCCGCCGTACGCGCCAAGACGGTGCCCGCGATCCTGGAGATCTCCAACGCGCAGGAGGCACTGGCCAAGGCCGACCAGGCGGCCGTCGCCGGCGTTCCCGGCGAGGCGCGGCTCACCACCCTGCCGGCCGGGAAGGACTTCGAGAACGAGATCGAGATCGCGAGCCTGAACCTCAACCAGGCGGCCGAGGACAACGCGGCCGGCGACGACGGCAGCCGTAACCTCCAACTGGCCCAGGGGCTACTCGTCGTCTACACCGACATGATCGGGCAGGCCGAGACCCACTACCGGCAGCGGAACGGCACTCTCGGCGCGACCTATCTCTGGAACGCCTCGCGTCTCCTCCACGAGGAGCCGAACGGGATCCTGGCCGTGCTCGGCACCATGCGGGGTCAGGAGGAGTCGGCGCTGCACGACCAGCTCGCATCCGGTGCGATGAGCGGCTGGGCGGTGGCCGTGTGGGTCGTTCCGCTGCTCGCGCTGTTCACGCTGCTGGCGGTGACCCACGTGTTCCTGCTCCGGCGCTTCCGCCGGACCCTGAACCTCGGAGTCGTCTGTGCCGTCGTGCCAGCGGTCGCCCTGACGGTGCTCACGTCGCTCAGCCTGGTCTCCCGGCATCAGCTCGTCCATGCGACGCACACCGCCCGGGACGTGGTGGCGGCCCGGCAGGCCGGGACACGGGCGGCCGACCGTACCGGACAGGGAGCACTGCGGACGCTGCTCGCCGGTGAGTGCGGCGATCTGACCAAGTGCGGCCCGACGGTCACGCAGGCGCTGAGCGGCTCGTCCGGCGACGCCGGGACCGGCGGCGGCATGCCCGCGTCCACCGATGGCAAGCGGGTCAACGACCGGTTGGCCGCCGCCGCGTCCGGAGGCGTCGGCTGGCTCTGGATCGCCTGTCTGGCCCTGCTCGCCGGCGCGGCCGTGGCCGCCGGTCTCTATCCGCGCATCAACGAGTACAGGTACCAGCGACGATGACACGACCCATGGTGCGGCTGCTCGCCGCGATCCTCATCGGACTGTCGGTGTTCACCGGCTGCGGATCCCTGCACTCGGGCGGCGAGGTCTCGGTCCTGGCGACGTGGACGGGTGCCGAAGAGAAGGCGTTCCGGCAGGTGCTGGACGCCTTCACCGACAAGACCGGCATCCACGTCACCTACCGGGGCACCCGCGCTCCGAATGACGCGCTCCTGTCCAACCTGCAACGCGGCACCCCGCCCGACGTCGCGATCCTGCCGAGCATCGGGCTGCTGACCCAGTACGCCCGCAGCGGCGACCTCCGCCCGCTGGACGGCGTGCTCACCGCGCAGGAGAAGAAGGAGTACGCCCCGGAATGGCTACGGCCGACGGGCGGCAAGACCTACATGGTCCCGATGAAGGTGAACTTCAAGAGCATGATCTGGTACGACCCCGCTCGGCTCTCGAACGCGACGCCGGGGATCTCGAACTGGCCGCCCGCGACCTGGAACGACCTGGTCGCCGACAGCCGCGCCCTCGCCGACCGCGGGACCACCCCGTGGTGCATGGGCATGGGAGACACCCCTTCCTCCGGCTGGCCCGGGACGGACTGGGTCGAGGACATCCTGCTGCACCAGTCCGGCGTCGCCGCCTACCAGGAGTTCGCCGCCGGAACCCTTCCGTGGACGTCGAACGAGGTCGATCGCGCCTGGACCACCTGGGGGCAGATCGTCACAGGGCGGAATCTCGTCCGCGGAGGTACGAAGGCGGCGATGCTGACGGACTTCGGCGACGCCGGCCAGGCGATGTTCGGCGACCCGCCGGGATGCCTCATCGAACACCAGCCCTCATTCATCGTCGGGAACTACCGGCAGGACAAGAAGGCGGGCGGCGGGATCCCGCAGGCCGAGAAGGACTACGACTTCTTCCCGTTCCCGCGGTTCTCCGGGAGCGGCGCGCAGAGGCAGCCGGTGGAGGTCTCCGCCGACCTCGCCGGGATGTTCAACGACACGTCGGGGGCGCGCAAACTCATCCGGTACCTGGCGTCGAGCGAGGCGCAGCGCATCTGGCCCGCGATCGACTACGGCAGCGCCTTCTCGGTGAACGACCAGGTTCCGCCGAGCGTCCACGGCGGTGACCGGATCGCGACCCGCATCGCCGAGATCATGCGCGGCGCCGGCGCGGTGTGCCCCGACGCCGCGGACCTCATGCCGCAGGCGATGAGCGACGCGTTCAACGGCGCGGCGCTGCAGTACCTGGCCGACCCGGGCCGCCTCCACGACCTGCTCACCGAGCTGGACCAGCAACGAACACTGACGCAGCGGACGACGCCTGATGAATGGCTGAAGGTCTCCTGCGTGCCGCGGACGCCCTGAAACGGAAACGGAGCCGGACAATGTCAGAGTGGGTGCGCTTCGACCTCGACGAAGAGGGGACCTCGGTGCTCGTCGAGGTCACCGCCGACGACCCCGGCCTGGAGCGCCTTTCCCGGCGCGGTGACGCCTTCGCCAAGGCGAAGGCGTCGTTCGAGGATTCGCTGGTCGGCGTCCGCGACGCGGCGTCGGCGGCCCTGCGGAGATTTCAGGGCATGGCGGTGCCGCCGGACGAGGTCGAAATCTCCTTCGGCGTGAAACTCAGCGTCGAGGGCACCGCGGTGATCGCCAAGAGCGGTCTCGAGGGCCAGCTCGAAGTCAAGATCAAATGGCAGCGGAAGGAATCGGAGACCGGCCCGGCCTGAGCCGGTCGGGCCACGGCTTGAGGCCCGGAAGCGCCTGTCGAGGTTACGGCTTGCGGCCGAGGCCCGGAGGCGCCGGTCGGGTTACGGCTTGCGGCCGACGCCTCCGTACAGCCAGCGGGTGGCCTCCGGGGCCGGGTCCGCGGGGTCGGGGTGCCAGGCGTCGATGGTGACCAGCCCGGGGTCGACGAGGTCGTACCCGTCGACGAAACGCGCGATCTGCGCGTGCTCGCGGAAGTAGATGGGTGTCGGCGTGGTCGCGTACACCCTCTCGATCTGGTCGACCGCGGCGGCCGACTGGCCGTCCCGGGTGACGTGGGTGAACGTGATGTGGCTGCCGGACGGCAGGGCGTCCCGCAGCGCGCCCATGACGGACGGCCGCTCCTCCTCAGTGAGGAAGTGCACCATGGCGATCAGGAGGACGCCGACCGGCTTGCTGAAGTCGATCAGTTTGGTGGTGTTCGGGTGCTCCAGCACCGAGGCGGGCTCGCGCATGTCGGCGGTCGCCACGGCGGTGTTGTCGTCGCGGGCGAGGAGGGCGCGGCCGTGCACCAGCACGACCGGGTCGTTGTCGACGTAGACGACCCGGGAGTCGGGCGCGATCTGCTGGGCGACCTCGTGGGTGTTGCCCGCGGTGGGCAGTCCGGAGCCGATGTCGATGAACTGCCGGATCCCCTGCCGGGCCATGTACCGGACCGCGCGCCGCAGGAAGGCGCGGTTCTCCCGGGCGAGCTGCCGGATCTCCGGCATCGCCTGGGCGACCCGCTCCACGGCGTCCCGGTCCACCTGGTAGTTGTCCTTACCGTCCAGGTAGTAGTCGTACATCCGCGCGACGCTCGGCTTGCCGGTGTCGATGCCGAGTGACGACGGGTCGACCTGTTCATCCACGAAAGTGGTCTCCATCCCTGCCTGACCGGTATGGCCTCCTAAGCGTAGAGCGAGTTTGTTACGTCCACCGACAAATCGGCATTCGGGCTGACCGTATCGGCGAGTCGCGGTCTCGTGACCGGGTCCGGCCGTAGGCGGCTGTCTCGGAGTGGCCCACGGTAAAGTGGCCGACGTGTTCTTCCCCCGTGTCTAGACACCGCCGCTGACCGCGCCTCGCCCGCTGCGGTCCTTCGGTGTCCCCTGACGCTCACGGCGCGGCTTCCGCGCGCCGTCATTCCGAGGAACATCCCGTGTCTTCGTCAACCCCTTCATACGCCGCCGTCCTGCGCGCTCCGTACGCTCGCCGCACCTTCGGTGCCGCGCTGCTGGGCCGCCTCTCGTACGGCATCGTCCCCCTGTCCCTGACGCTCGCGTCGGCCGGCGCGACCGGCTCGTACGCCACGGCGGGCACCGCCGTCGCCGGGTTCGCACTGGCCGTCTCGGTGCTGTCCCCGGCGCGGGCCCGGCTGATCGACCGGTACGGTCCGCGGCGCGCCCTGCCGCCGATGGCCTTGGCGTACGCGCTGCTGCTGGGCGCGCTGGCCCTCCTCACCGCGCGGCACGGCGTGCCCGCCACCCCGCTCGTGGTCCTGGCGCTCGCGGCCGGAGCGTTCCCGCCTCCGCTCGGCCCGGTCATGCGCACGCTCTGGAGCGACCTGGTGCCCGACCGGCGGCTGCTGCAGCGCGCCTACAGTCTCGACACCGTCGCGGAGGAACTGCTGTACGTCACCGGTCCGCTGCTGGCGGGCCTGATCGCCGCGCTCGCCGGCCCGGCCGCGGGCGTGGCCGTCAGCGCCGGGCTGGTCCTGGCCGGAACCTTCGCTCTCGTCTCCTCTCCGGCCGCCCGTTCCCGGGCCGGCGTGGCCGACGAGGTGGCGGACTCGGTCGAGAACGTCCCCACGCCGAAAGGCTCCTTCGGCGGGCTCGGCCGGCCGGTCGTCCTGTCGGCCGGGATCGGTGCGTGCCTGGGCGCGTTGGGCCTGCTCCTGGTCGCGTTCGCCGCGCGCCGTCACGAGGCGCCCGCGGCCGCGTGGGCCGAGGCCGCGCTCTCCGCCGGCAGCGCGGTCGGCGGCCTCGTGTACGGCTCGCGCTCCTGGCGGGTGCCGGCACGGGTACGGCTGCCGGCGCTGACCGCCGCGCTCGCGGCCTCGCTCGCGGTCGCGGGTGCGGCACCGGACCTGTACGCGCTGGCGGCGGTGGTCGGCGTCGCGGGGCTGTTCGTCGCCCCGGCGCTGACCACGGCGTACCTGCTCGCGGAGGAGTCCGCCGCTCCCGGCGCCCGTACGAGGGCCGGCGCGTGGGTCAACACCGCGTTCAACGCGGGCTCCTCGATCGGCATGGCGGCGGCCGGCCGGTTGATCGGCCCGCTGCCGCTCGAATGGTGCTTCGCGGCCGCGGCGGCGCCGCCCCTGATCCTGGCGCTCCTCGCGTTGACCCGGCGGGCTCGGGCCGAAGAACCGTTCCGGCGGCTCGCCGCCAAGAGCTGACCCGCGGGCGCGCCGGGGGCGCCGACGCGGTGGGCTCGCCCGGAAGAGGGGTGATCTCGGGCGATCACCCCCTTTCGGCGGTGCTCGCGCGGGATCCCGCGTTTTCCAAGCAGCAATTCCTGCGAAGTGGCGAATGCGAGCGGCCTCGGTCTGATCTCATTACGGAATGGGAGGACCACTCAGGGTCACGCCGAGCAGGGAGAGGGGTGTGTGGTGGTCACCGGGTCACGGCCATCGCCACGTCGCAGAACGGATCCGCGCGATCGCGCCCGATATGTCGCGATAAGGCAAGATGAGAGATTCGCCGTACTGAAAGGGAAATCTAGGAGATTAATCGTTCTGATCGTTTCGGTGTTCCTCGGGTGGTATTTCCTGTACGTCGTCGCGGCGGCGTTCGCCCGCGATCTCATGGCGTACCGGCTCGTGGGGAACATCAACGTCGCCCTCGTGTTCGGCGTGCTCCAGTTCGCCTCGGCGTTCGTGCTCGCCTGGCGCTACACCCGGTACGCCCGGCTGGTCCTCGATCCGCTGGCCGCCCAGATCGTCGCCGACGCGGAGGAACGCGTCGGCGAGGCGGTCCGCCGCCGGACGGGGGCCTCGCCCGCGCCGACGCCCCCGGCTGGATCGCCTGTGCCGTACGCCGGCCGCACGCGCCCCTACCTCGGTCCGACGCCTCCGGACGGGATGCACCCGGCCGTATCGCCCGCGTCGTTCGCCGACGGCAGGCGGCCCTACCTCGGTCCGACGCCCCCGGACGGGATGGTGCCGCCGCCTGATCCGGCCGCGCCGCCCGGGGCGGTCTCCCCGCCCTGGCCGGAGACGGCCGGCGGGCCCTGGACGGGAGGCGTGCGATGATCCTCGCCAGTGCGGGCTCCCTCGCGGGAGGCGGCCGGACCATCACGTTCGCCCTGTTCATCGGGCTGGTGTGCATCACCCTCGCCATCACGGTCTGGGCGCGGATGCACACCGACGGGGCCGTCGACTTCTATGCCGGCGGGCGCGTCTTCTCCGGCCCGCAGAACGGCCTGGCGCTCGCGGGCGACTACATGTCCGCGGCGTCCTTCCTCGGCATCGCCGGCATCATCTCGCTGTCCGGCTACGACGGCTTCCTGTACTCCATCGGGTTCCTGGTGGCCTGGCTGCCGGCCCTGCTGATCGTCGAGTTGATGCGCAACACCGGCCGCTTCACCATGGCCGACGTCCTGTCCCAGCGGGTGCGCCGGCAGTCCTCCGTGCGGATCGCCGCGTCGGTGTCCACCGTCACGGTCTCGGTGTTCTACCTCATCGCGCAGATGGTCGGGGCCGGGGCGCTCATCTCCCTGCTGCTCGGGGTGAAACCGGGGTCGACCTTCCTCGGCATGTCCGCCGGCGCGGCCGAGGTCATGACGATCGTCGTCGTCGGCGCGCTGATGATCTGCTACGTCATGTTCGGGGGGATGAAGGGCACCACCTGGGTCCAGATCGTCAAGGCCGCGCTGCTGATGTTCGGCGCGACCCTGATGACGTTCCTGGTCCTCGGCCGCTTCGGCTTCGACCTCAGTCACCTGCTCGGCGCGGCGGCCCGGTCCAGCGGCAAAGGGCACGCCTTCCTCGAACCCGGCCTGAAGTACGGCAAGGAGGTCGCGGGGCATTCCTCCCAGACGCTGTTCAACAAGCTCGACTTCGTGAGTCTGGCCCTCGCCCTCGTCCTCGGCACCGCCGGGCTGCCGCACATCGTCACCCGCTTCTACACGGTGCCGGACGCGCGCGCCGCCCGCACCTCGGTGAACTGGGCGATCGGCCTGGTCGGAGCGTTCTACCTGATGACGATCGCGCTGGGGTTCGGTGCGACCGCGCTGGTCGGACGCGCGCGGATCCTCGCGCACGACCCGGCGGGCAACACGGCGGCGCCGCTGCTCGCCCGCGAGCTCGGCCGGGACGTCGCGGGACGCATCGGCGGGGACATCATGCTGGCGTTCGTCGCCTCGGTGGCGTTCGCGACGATCCTGGCCGTGGTCGCCGGCCTGGTCATGGCCTCGGCCACCTCGCTCGCCCACGACTACTTCGGCAACGTGCTGATGCTGGGCCGGCCCCGGGAACAGCAGGAGGTGGCCGTGGCGCGGTTCGCGGCCTTCCTCATCGGCTCGATCGCCATCCTGCTGGCCGTCTTCGTCAAGAACCTCAACGTCGCGTTCCTGGTGGCGCTCGCCTTCGCCATGGCCGCCTCGGCGAACCTCCCCGCGATCGTGTTCGCCCTGTTCTGGCGGCGGTTCAACGCCGCGGGGATGGTCGCCGGCATCTACGGCGGGCTGGTCAGCGCGATCGTGCTCGTGATCTTTTCCCCGGTGGTGTCGGGGAAGGTCGACCCGGTGACCGGGCAGAGCCTGTCGCTGTTCCCCAAGGGCACCGACTTCCACTGGTTCCCGCTGGAGAATCCAGGTCTGGTGTCCATCCCGGTCGGGTTCCTGTGCGCCGTCGCAGGGACGTTCCTCAGCCGGGAGAAGACCGACCCGGAGGGCTTCGCGGCCCTGTCCGTGCGTTCCCTGACCGGAGCCGGCGCACACTGAGAGGACCGCGTACGGGTGTCCGCCGCCGTCAGGGAAGCAGGCCGCGTTTGTAGGCCTCGCCGACGGCGGCGGCCCGGTCGCGGACGCCGAGCTTGTCGTAGATGTGCAGCAGGTGAGTCTTGACGGTCGCCTCGCTGACGAACAGCCGCCGGGCCACCTCCCGGTTGGTGGTGCCGTCGGCGACGAGGGCGAGCACCTCGCGCTCACGCTTGCTGAGCGCGCCGGGGGAGGGGGCACGGACCCGGCCCATCAGGCGGCCCGCCACCGACGGGGACAGCACCGACTCGCCTCGGTGCGCCGCGCGGACCGCCCGGACCAGCTCCTCACGCGGCGCGTCCTTCAACAGGTAGCCGGTGGCGCCCGCCTCGATCGCGGGCAGCACATCGCTGTCGGTGTCGAAGGTGGTGAGGACGAGGACGCGCACGGCCGGGTGGGTGTCGCGGAGCCGGGCGATCGCCTCCACCCCGCCCATCTCCGGCATGCGCAGGTCCATGAGCACGACGTCGGCGTCGGCGGCCAGCACGATCGCCTCCGCGCCGTTGGCCGCCTCGCCGGTCACCTCGAAGTCCGGATCGCCGGCGAAGACGCCGCGCAGGCCGTCCCGGACGATCGGGTGGTCGTCGACGATCAGCAGACGGATCATGGTTGCGCTCCGGCGGGCAGGGCGGGGACGGTCGCGTTGATCGCGGTGCCCTCGCCGGGACTGCTCTCGATCTCCAGCTTCCCGGCCACCCGGAGCAGCCGCTGCCGCATCGAGGTCAGCCCGAAGCCTCCGTCGTTCCCGGCCGGGTCGAAGCCGGCCCCGTCGTCGCGGACGTCCAGCAGCACCACGTCGTCCAGGTAGGTCAGGGTGAGCCCGACCCGGGAGGCACCGGCGTGCTTGGCGACGTTCGTCAGCGCCTCCTGGGCGACGCGGAACAGCGCGACCTCCACCTCGGGGATCATCGGCTTGGGCTCGCCGGTCGTCTCGACGCCGACGGGGACTCCGGAGGTGCGGGACCAGCGTTCGCTCATCCCGGCGATGGCCTCCGGCAGTCGCGCCTCGTCCAGATGCGGTGGCCGCAGCGCCTCCACCGATCGGCGCGCCTCCGTGAGGTTCTCGCGGGCCAGGGCCTGCGCCTGGTCGGCGTACCGCCGCCACTCGGCGGGGTTCTGCCGCGCGGCCTCCAGCTGGGCGATGATCCCGGTGAAGCCCTGCGCCAGGGTGTCGTGGATCTCGCGGGCCATGCGCTGGCGTTCGTCGAGCACGCCCGCCTCGCGCGCCTGGGTCAGCAGCTGGGCGTGCAGCCCGGCGTTCTCCTCGAGCGCCGCCTCCCGCCGGGCGTTCGCCTCGGCCAGTTGGTCGATGGTCGCCCGCCGCTTCAACTCGAGGGCCAGGAACCCCACGGCGACGGCACCCGTGGCCGCGACGAAGATCAGGTAGATCGGGATCGTGGACGCGTTGAGGTCGTCGAAGCCGCCGACGTAGGTGACGGAGAGGACCGTCGCCGTCGCCATCATGCCGACCAGCTTCCAGCGCCCCTGCAGATAGGCCACCTGCGGATAGCCAGTCCAGGCGAAGAGGCCGAACAGCGGACTGCGCAGGATCATCACCGCGAACAGCACGATCAGGCCGGCGTAGTCAGACGGCCGGCCACGGCCTTGGCGTGGACGCGCCGGGCAGGGCGACGATCAGCAGCCAGACCGCGGCCGTCGCCGTCAGGCCCAGCGTCGTCCAGACCTGGACAGGCGTCTTCGCGTCGCCGATCAGGACGAGGATCGTGGAGACGACGAGTGCCCCGTACGGTACGACCCTGAGCAGGATCGCGTCTCGCCGGTCGAGGCCGTCGGGGCGTTCTCCCATCGTCTGTTACTCCCACCGGAAGAGCTTGGCGGCCACGAGCCCGGCGACGACCGCGTACGCGGCCATTATGGCGAACTGGGCGAGGCGCGGTTCGGTGCCCATCCAGGCGTCCCGCATCGTCTTCAGCGCCGCGCCGAGCGGGGTGTAGTCGCCGACGGCGCGCAGAGCGGCGGGCATCTGCTCACGTGGGATGTACACCCCTCCCAGGAAGAGGCTCGGGAAGAACAGCACCATGCCGATCGCGTTGCCCGCCTTGGCGCTCGGCGCGACGGCGGCGACGACGAGCCCGATCCCGAACAGCGCGCCCATGCCGAGGACGACCGCCGCGAGGAAGGCGGGGAACCGCTCGGGAACGTGCGTGCCGAAGAGCACGCGGGAGGCGACGATCATCATGACGACGGTGGCGATCCCCATGACGACGTAGAGGAGGAGCTGGGCGGCCAGCAGGTAGCCGGGGCGGACCGGGGTCGTGGCCATGCGCCGCAGCACGCCCTTCTCCCGGTACGAGGCGAGCGTGGCGGGCAGGATGGACAGGCCGAGCATCGTCAGCGCGATCCCGACGCCCAGCGCGGCCATGTACTCCGCGGTGGTCTGGCCGCCGAGGCTGTGCTGGGCCTTGTTCGCGCCAGGCATGTACCCGAACCCGAGCAGCAGCGCGAGCGGCAGCACCAGGACCAGCGCCGGCAGGATGATCTCGCGGGTGAAGAGCTTCAGCTCCATGGACGTGAGCTTGGCGAGCATTGGTGTGTCTCCTCGAGGCGAAGGGCGTCAGTTGATGGAGCGGCCGGTCAGGGCGACGAACGCGTCGTCCAGGCTGCTCTGCTCGACCCGCAGGTCGGCGGCGATGATCTGGTTGCGGGCCAGGACCGCGGTGACCGCCTGGAGGAGGCCGTCGGTGCCGGTCACGACGATCTGCCCGCCCGTCTTGGTCACGGTGAGGACCTCGGGCACGTCCTTGAGCAGCCGGTCGTCGAAGGGGACGGAGGGCCGGAACCGTACGCGCTGCTCGGGCGCGACCCGCGAGACCAGCCCGGCGGGCGTGTCGACGGCGACCACCCGGCCGGCGTCGATGACGGCGAGGCGGTCGCAGAGGTGCTCGGCCTCCTCCATGAAGTGGGTGACGAGCACGATCGTGACGCCCCGGTCCCGTACGCCCTCGATCAGCCGCCAGGTGTCGCGCCGCGCCTGCGGGTCCAGGCCGGTGGTGAGCTCGTCCAGGATCGCGACCTTCGGGTCGCCGACGAGCGCGAGGGCGATCGACACCCGCTGCTTCTGTCCCCCCGACAGACGGCGGAAGCGCGTCTCACGCTGGTCGGCGAGCCCGAGCTCCTCGATCAGCCGGTCGGTGTCGGCGGGCCGGGGGTAGAACGAGGCGTACAGCTCGAGGGCCTCACGGACCTTCATCCGGTCCGGCAGTTCGCTCGCCTGGAGCTGGACGCCGAGCCGCTTGGTGAGCTCGGCGCGGTCGCGGCGAGGGTCCAGCCCGAGCACCGACACGGCGCCGCGGTCGGGGGCGCGCAACCCCGCGACGCACTCGACGCTCGTGGTCTTGCCCGCGCCGTTCGGGCCCAGGATGCCGAAGATCTCGCCTTCGTCGACCGCGAAGGACACGTCCTCGACCGCGACCTTCGCTCCGTACCGCTTGTGCAGATTCCTGACGTCGATGACCGGCATGGCCTCTTCCTCGATTCGCGTGGTGACGGATTCGAGAATGGCCCGCGGCGGTGCGCGCGCGGATCGACCGGTCGGGTACGGGCGCGGTGGATCCCGGGCATCAACCGATCGGTCGATGTCCCCGCGTGAGCGTCGCGAAGGCGAGCGCCGCCGCCACGGTCAGGGCGGCGATGACCAGGCCCATCGGCACGGCCGTGTGCGAGCCGGCGACTCCGACGAGCGGCGCGGCGGCCCCGCCGACCACGAACTGCGCCAGGCCGAGCAGTGCGGAGGCGCTCCCGGCGACGGCGGGCGGACGGCCGGTGAGGGCGAGCGCGGTGGCGTTGGGCATGATCAGCCCGATCGCGGCCACGACCAGGAACAGCGCGGGCAGCACTCCCGGCAGCCCGAGGCCGGCGCCGATCGCCACCGGCAGCGCCACGCCACCGGCCAGGGAGACCGCCAGGCCGGCGGCGAGCAGCACCCGCAGGCGGACGCGCGCGGCGAGCCAGCCGCTGACCTGGCCGGCGCCCACGATGCCGAGAGCGTTCACCGCGAAGATCAGGCTGTACGCCTGCGGCGACAGGCCGTAGATGTCCTGGATGACGAACGGCGAGCCGGAGATGTAGGCGAACATCGCCGCGAACGCCAGCCCGCCCGCCAGGGCGTAGCCGACGAAGACGCGATCCGCGCACAACTCCGCGAACGTCCGGAGGGTGGAGCCGAGTCCGCCGGGCCGCCGCCCGGACCGCGGCAGGGTCTCGCGCAGCCCCGCGTACGCGGCGAGGGTCATCAGCGCGCCGATGACCGCGATGAGCACGAACACCCCGCGCCACGACGTGACGCGCAGCAGCTGGCCGCCGATGACGGGGGCCGCGATCGGAGCGACGCCGTTGACCAGCATGAGCAGGGCGAAGAACCGCGCCGCGGCCGGCCCGTCGTACAGGTCGCGGACGACGGCCCGGGCGATGACGATGCCGGCCGCCCCCGCCGCGCCCTGGACCAGGCGCAGGGCGATCAGCGCCGGCACCGTGGGCGCGACGACGCACAGCAGGGAGGCGACCGTGTACAGGGCGACGCCGATGAGGAGGGGCCGGCGCCGACCCCACGTGTCGCTGATCGGCCCGGCGAGCAGCTGGCCGACCGCCAGGCCGACGAGGCAGGCCGTCAGGGTGAGCTGGACGAGCGACGCGCCGGCCGACAGGTCGTGGGTGAGCTTCGGCAGGGCCGGGAGGTACATGTCGATCGACAGGGGCCCGATCGCGGTGAGCGCCCCGAGGATGAAGATCAGCCGGACCCGTCCGGCGCGGGTCGGCGCCGCCTCGATGGTCTCGC
Source organism: Actinoallomurus acanthiterrae (assembly GCF_054775715.1). Taxonomy (NCBI): domain Bacteria; kingdom Bacillati; phylum Actinomycetota; class Actinomycetes; order Streptosporangiales; family Thermomonosporaceae; genus Actinoallomurus; species Actinoallomurus acanthiterrae. The sequence continues at coordinate 4,387,119 of NZ_BAAHCO010000001.1, forward strand.
TCGCCGTCGCGACCATGTCATCCCTTCTCCTGCCCACGCCACGGTCGGCGCGCGTCCGTTGGGGTAACCGGCCTACGGCCAGGGAGAATTCCCGCCAACCCGGATGAACGGTGCGGTACGCGCGGCCTCCGTGCTCTCGCGAACTCCGCGTCGTGATGCTGGGCGACGCGGAGGCGGAAACGTGGATCAGGAGCGTGGGCGCAGGCCGTCGAGCATGAAGGACAGCAGGAGCTCGGTGTCCTCCGGAGCCCGCTCGCTCGCCACGGACAGCGCGTGGGCGAGCCGGAGCAGGTCACACGGCCGGAGCTCGGGGTGGGCGGTGCCGGCCTGTTGCGCGCGGGCGAGGACGGTCCCGGCGGCCGTCTCGATCTGGTCGTGGCACTGGACGAAGGTGTTCGAGTGCAGGTCGATGACGGCCTTGAGGGTCTGGGCGAGCCCGCGTTTGTTGCGGGAGTACTCCGCGATGGTCAGCATCCAGGCCGTCAGGACTTCGTCCGCGGGGGCGGTCGCGGCCAGCTCGTACGCCCTGTCCGCGAGCTGCTGCATCTCCTCGCGGTAGACGGCCTCCTGCAGGGCCAGACGGGTGGGGAAGTGGCGGTAGAGCGTGCCGATCCCGACGCCGGCGCGGCGGGCGATCTCCTCCAGTGAGGCGTCGGCGCCGTACTCGAGGAACGCGCCCTTGGCCTCGGCGAGGAGCCGCTCGTAGTTACGGCGCGCGTCGGCCCGCATCGGACGCTGCCCGGCGGTCGTCGGCATCGCACCTCCAAAAAGCACAGTTGCGCAACCGGAGGATACCTCCGTATTGTTTGCGGAGGCACCCTCCGGTTAGACCGGCCACTCCCCGACAGCCACTTCGGGGGACGGCCTAACCCTTCCTGCACGAGGAGTCTACGACTCATGTCCCAGCAGACCGTACAGATGGGCGACCCGCCGCTCGACGCAGAGCGGCGGCGACGACACACGCGTCACCCGGGACTGTCGCTCGCCGTCATCGTCGCGTGCCAGCTCATGGTGGTGCTCGACGCGAGCGTCATGTTCGTCGCCCTCCCCAAGATCCAGCACAGCCTGCACTTCTCCGCGACCGGCCTGTCGTGGGTGACCAACGCCTATTCCCTGGCGTTCGGCGGCCTGCTCCTGCTCGGCGGCCGGGCCGGCGACATCCTCGGCCGGCGGCGGACGTTCATCGCCGGCATCGCCGTGTTCACCCTCGCCTCGCTGGCCGGCGGATTCTCCGGCTCCGCCGCCTGGCTGCTCACCTCCCGCGCCGTCCAGGGAGTCGGCGCCGCGCTCGCCGCGCCGAGCGCGCTCGCCCTCATCGCCACCAACTTCGAGGAGGGACCGGAGCGCAACCGGGCGCTCGGGGTCTTCTCGGCCACCTCGTCGGCCGGCGCCTCGATCGGACTCGTCCTCGGCGGCATGCTCACCGACTGGGCGTCGTGGCGCTGGGTCCTGTTCATCAACGTCCCGGTCGGAGCCGTCGTCCTGCTCCTCGCGCCCCGGCTGCTGCGGGAGACCGAACGGCACCGCGGCCGCCTGGACATCGCCGGCGCGGTCGCGGTCGTGGGCGGCATGGTCGCGCTGGTGTACGGCTTCATCCGCGCGGCCGACGCGGGCTGGAGCGACGGAGGCACCCTGGCGGCGTTCGCCGGCGGCGTCCTGCTCCTGGCCGCCTTCCTCGTCGTGGAGACGCGGGTCGAACGGCCCGTCGTGCCGCTGCGGCTGTTCGCCGACCGGGCGCGGTCCGGTTCCTACCTCAACATGCTGCTGCTCGCGGCGGCGATGTTCGGGATGTTCTTCTTCATCGTCCAGTTCCTGCAGAACGTCCTGGGGTTCAGCCCGCTCAGGGCCGGTGTGGCGTTCCTGCCGATGTCCGGACTGCTGTTCGTCATGGCGCGCGTCTCGCCGCGGCTGATCCCGCGCGTCGGGCCGCGGCGGCTCATGCTGATCGGTCTGCCGCTCATCGCGGCCGGCATGCTGTGGCTCACCCGCCTGTCCACGCACAGCGGGTACGCCTCAGGCGTGCTCGGGCCCATGATGCTGTTCGGGCTGGGCGCCGGCCTGGTGTTCCTGCCCATCACCGTCACCATCCTGTCCGGGGTGCGGCGGGAGGACTCCGGCGCCGCCTCCGGCACGCTGCAGACCATGCAGCAGGTCGGCGGCGCGCTCGGCATGGCGGTGCTCGTCTCGGTGTACGGGACCGCGCTCCGGCACGGCGGCCTGACCCACGGGGTGAGCGTCGCGTTCACCGTCGGCACGATCTTCGTGCTGGTCGCGTTGGTGGTCACCGCGGCATTCGTCCGGCAGCGCGCGGCCACCTGATCGCGCCGCGCGTTCGACGGCGCCGCCGGAGGTCCAGGCCCCCGGCGGCGCCTCGCGCCTACAGCCGGACGACCATCTTGCCCGTGTTCTCCCCACGCAGCATGGCAAGGAACGCGTCGACGGCGTGGTCGACGCCATCGAACACCGTCTCCTCGAACTGGATCTTCCCCTCGGCGAGCCAGCCGCCGACCTCGCGGACGAAGTCGCCGAACATCGAGTAGTGGTCGGTGACGATGAAGCCGCGCAGCGTGAGGCGCTTGCCGATCATGAGGGGCAGGTTCCGCGGCCCGGGCTGCGGCTCTTTGACGTTGTACACCGAGATCGCGCCGCAGATCGCGGCCCGGCCGTAGTTGTTGAACGCCCCGATCGCCGCCTCGAGGTGGTCGCCGCCGACGTTGTCGAAGTACACGTCGATGCCGTCGGGGGCCGCCGCGGCGAGCAGCTTGTGGACCGGGCCGGACTTGTAGTTGAAGGCGGCGTCGAAGCCGAGCCGGTCGGTCAGGTAGGCGACCTTCTCGTCCGAGCCGGCGCTGCCGATGACGCGGGAGGCTCCGCGCAGGCGGGCGATCTGGCCGACGAGCGAGCCGACGGCCCCGGCCGCCCCGGAGACGAAGACGGCGTCGCCCTCCTTCATGCCGGCGACGTCGAGCAGTCCCGCGTACGCCGTCAGCCCCGGCATGCCCAGCACGCCGAGGAACGCCGACGCCGGAACGCCGTCGACGGGCGTCACCTTGCGGAACTCCTTCGCGGGGGCCACGGCGTGCTCCCGCCAGGCGAGCTGGTGCAGGACGACGTCGCCCGGCTCCAGATCGGGCGAGCGGGACTCCACCACCTCGCCGATCGCGCCGCCGGTCATGACCTCGTTCAGGCCGAACGGCGGGACGTAGGACTTCACGTCGTTCATCCGCCCGCGCATGTACGGGTCGACGGACATGAAGAGGTTGCGGACGAGCGCCTCGCCGTCACCGGGCGGAGGCAGCTCGGTCTCGACGAGCGCGAAGTCGGTCGGCTCCGGCCAGCCCTGTGGGCGCGATACGAGGTGCACCTCACGCGTCTTCATGGCGGTATGTCTCCTTTGTGGATGAGCGTCTCCTCGCCAACGCTACTCGTGAGTAGGTGAGGGGTGGCCAGGGCGGGTCGGGTTAGCCGCTTCGGGAGTGCAACGTTCCAAAATCGCCCAAACTAGGCGTTAGCTGGGCAAATTGCCGGGTAGGCAGGCGTCACTGCAGCATCGTCCGTCCTCACGACAGGAGGTTCTCACCATGAGCGGCAGGGACGGTACGCGCGTCGCGCGGAGCCTCACCGGGGCCCTATGCCTGCGGCCGGCGGAGAGGCCGCCCGCCCGTACGAGTCGGGACCGGACGCCGGACCGGCCCGATGGGGCCCGGGAAGGGTGAGGACCGATGACCGCACTGATCGCCCTGCCCGCGGTGGCCTTCGTGTTGTTCATGACGATGATCTACGAAGACCGTCTCCTGCCGCGGACGGACTCCCCGCAGGAAGCGTCCGCCCCGGAAGCCGCCGACCTGGCCGCCGCAGGGGACTCCCCGGCCGCGACGAAGCAGGCCGTCCCGGCATTCGCCGGGGACGACACGCGTCCCCCTGTGCGCCACTGCACGGTCCAAGAGGACCGGCTGAGCCGCCCCCGCGTCTACCGACCGGCCGCCGACGCGGCCCCCGAACCGCGCGCCACGACACCCCGGCACGCCGCTCCGAGCCGGAGGCTTCGCATCAAGGGCGTCATCCCGACCCGCTCACACTGAACCGCGCCAGGCCCTGGCAAGGCGCTCAGGGCGCCGCGCGCCCGGGCGTCGTACCGCCCTCCTGCGTCCATCCGCCCGCGGCGAGGATGTGGGAGACGAACAGCCGCGTCGTCGCCGTGGGGGCGGTGCCCGCCACGGCGTGCCACGGGCGGTGCAGGGGAGTGCCGGGCGCGTCCACCACGGCCAGCCTCCCGTCGGCGAGCTCGTCACGTACCGCGTCGCGCGAGACCAGGGCGGTGCCGAGGCCGGCCGCGGCGCCGGCGATGACCGCGCCGTTGGAACCGAGGACGAGTTGCGGCGGGTCCACGTCACGCTCGGAGAGGTAGGCCTCGGCCGTACGACGCGTGCCCGACCCGGGTTCGCGCATCACCCACGGTGTGGTGTCCAGCGCGAACGCGGCGGCGACATCGGGGGACGCCACGACGACCAGGTCGTTCGGGCGGGTCGCCAGGACCGTCGCGGGGAGGTCCGCCGGCGGCCGTCCGCCGAGCACCAGATCGGCCGCGTGCGCCGCCAGGCGATCCCACACCCGGCTGCTCGGGCCGACCTCCAGGGTGAGGTCCACCTCGGGCCACCGGGCGCGGAACGTCGCCAGCAGCGCGGGCAGCACCTGGTCCGCCGCCGTGGTCACGGCCGCGAGCCGCAGCCGTCCGCGCCCGGCGTCCTCGCCGCCGCAGGCCGCCGCGCGGCCCTCCTCGAGGAGCCCGAGGACGCGGCGCGCGTAGTCGGTGTAGATCCGCCCTGCGGGCGTCAGCACCACGCCGCGACCGGCGCGCTCCACCAACGCGACCCCGATGTCGCGCGCGAGCGCGGTGACCGCGGCGGACACCGCCGACTCGGTCACGACGAGTCGTCGCGCGGCCGCGCGCACCGACCCGGTCTCCGCGAGGGCGACGAGCGCCCGCAGTCGTGCCTCTGTCATGCCGAACCCGTATCCGTGAACGCCCGCAGGCGTACATCCGTCGTTTGAGCGATCGCTTCAGTGTCATGCCGGAACTCTTGATGGACAGTACAAGTGTCGTCCCGCACGCTCAAGGTATGACGAACCGATGGTCGGCGGGTGTCATCCCGTACGCGGAGATGGGCTACTGGCAGCCCGACTACGAGCCGGGCCCGAGCGACGTCCTGGCGGCGTTCCGGATCACCCCGCAGCCCGGCGTGCCGCCGGAGGAGGCGGGCGCGGCGGTGGCGGGGGAGTCGTCGACGGCGACGTGGACCGTTGTGTGGACGGACCGCCTCACCAGTTACGAGGAGTACCAGGCGAAGTGCTACCGCGTCGACGCGGTGTCTGGCGCCGAGAACCAGTACATCGCGCACATCGCGTACAAGCTCGACCTGTTCGAGGAGGGCTCGATCGCGAACCTCACCTCCTCGATCATCGGGAACGTCTTCGGGTTCAAGGCGCTGCGGGCGCTGCGCCTGGAGGACATGCGCATCCCGCCGCACTACGTGAAGACCTTCCAGGGGCCGGCGCACGGCATCGTGATGGAGCGGGAGTACCTCGGCAAGTTCGGCCGCCCGCTGCTCGGCGCGACGGTCAAGCCGAAGCTCGGCCTGTCGGCGCGCAACTACGGGCGGGTCGTGTACGAGGCCCTCCGCGGCGGCCTCGACTTCACCAAGGACGACGAGAACATCAACTCCCAGCCGTTCATGCGCTGGCGCGACCGGTTCCTGTACTGCATGGAGGCGGTCGCCAAGGCCCAGGCCGCGACCGGCGAGGTCAAGGGCCACTACCTGAACGTCACCGCCGCGACGATGGAGGACATGTACGAGCGGGCGGAGTTCGCCCGGGACCTCGGCAGCGTCATCGTCATGATCGACCTGACCGTCGGCTACACCGCGATCCAGTCGATGGCCCGGTGGGCGCGGCGCAACGGGATGCTGCTGCACCTGCACCGGGCCGGGCACTCCACGTACACCCGGCAGAAGACCCACGGCGTGAGCTTCCGCGTCATCGCCAAGTGGATGCGGCTCGCCGGCGTCGACCACCTCCACGCCGGCACGGTCGTCGGCAAGCTGGAAGGCGACCCGAACTCCGTGGCCGGCTTCTACGACACCCTGCGCCTCGACCACATCGCCGCCGACCCCGTACGGGGCCTCTACTTCGACCAGGAATGGGCGTCGATGCCGGGCGTGATGCCGGTCGCGTCCGGCGGGATCCACGCCGGGCAGATGCACCAGCTCCTGCACCATCTGGGCGAGGACGTCATCCTGCAGTTCGGCGGCGGCACGATCGGCCACCCGATGGGCATCGCGGCGGGCGCCACCGCGAACCGCGTCGCGCTGGAGGCGATGATCAAGGCGCGCAACGAGGGCCGGCACTTCCTCGCCGAAGGACCCGACATCCTGCGCGCCGCGGCCAAGCGCAGCCGTGAGCTCGACATCGCCCTGTCGACCTGGGGCGACGTCACGTTCGACTTCGAGTCCACCGACACGCCGGACGTCGCTCCGACGCCCACTCTCACGTGAGGACGACCATGCGCATCACGCAGGGCACCTTCTCGTACCTGCCCGACCTGACCGACGGGGAGATCAGCGCGCAGGTCGCGTACGCGCTCGGCAACGGCTGGCCGTGCTCGGTGGAGTTCACCGACGACCCGCATCCCCGCAACGCGTACTGGGAGATGTGGGGGCTGCCGATGTTCGACCTGCGCGACTCGGCCGGCGTGCTGCATGAGATCAACGAATGCCGCCGCGCCTACCCGCACCACTACGTACGGCTGAACGCCTACGACGCCCGCTACGGACGCCAGACGACCGCGCTGTCGTTCATCGTCCAGCGCCCCGCCGTGGAGCCGGGCTTCCGCCTGGACCGTACGGAGACCGCCGACCGGCGGGTGCGCTACCGCGCGCACCCGTACGCACTGGACCGGCCGGCGAGAGGTACCGGGCGCGATGACCGCACGTCTCGGCTTCGGCATGCACGCGACGGGCTCGGACGGGACAGGCGACGCGGGCGATGACCTGGCACTGCCGCATGACGCCCGCGTCGACCTGACGCGGGCGGAGGAGGAGTCGCGGATCGGGCAGGTGCTCGACGCCCTCGACGCGGAGCTGGTCGGGCTGCTCCCGGTCAAGACCCGGATCCGGGAGATCGCGGCCCTGCTGCTCATCGACCGGCTGCGCGCGAGGTTCGGGCTCGGCACCACCCGGCCGAACCTGCACATGTGCTTCACCGGCAGCCCGGGCACCGGCAAGACGACCGTCGCGACACGGCTCGCGGAGCTGCTGCACCGGCTCGGTTACCTGCGGCAGGGCCACCTGGTGGCGGTGACGCGTGACGACCTCGTCGGCCAGTACGTCGGACACACCGCCCCGAAGACCAAGGAGGTGCTCAAACGGGCGATGGGCGGCGTGCTGTTCATCGACGAGGCCTACTACCTCTACCGCGCCGAGAACGAGCGCGACTACGGCCAGGAGTCGATCGAGATCCTGCTGCAGATGATGGAGAACCACCGCGACGACCTCGTCGTCGTCCTCGCCGGCTACCGGGACCGGATGGACTCTTTCTTCACGTCCAACCCCGGGATGAGCTCCCGGATCGCGCACCACATCGACTTCCCCGACTACACCGTGGAAGAACTGGAGGCGATCGGCGCCCTCATGCTGCGCCGCGACGGTTACGTCCTGGCGCCCCGGACGGAGCCGGTGTTCCGCGACTATCTCGAGCGGCGCCGGCGGCGGCCCCGGTTCGCCAACGCGCGCAGCGTCCGCAACGCCCTCGAACGCGCCCGCCTCCGGCATGCCGCCAGGCTGCTCGCCGAAGGCGGCGAGATCGGCCGGGAGGACCTGAGCACACTGCGCCCCGAGGACTTCCTCGCCAGCCAGGTCTTCACCGAGGCGGCGGCCGCCCACCCATGATCCGGCCGATCTCAGGAACAGATCCACGTCGGCGAGAAAGCAGAAACCGGGTGCCGCGACCTATCCTCGCGCTTTCACGCGGGCTCTGGACGATCTGATCGTTTACATGAGAAAAGTGCCTCTGAGCTGGGAGGATCGGGCTTGTCGAGAGTCCTGTCCGCCCATGCTGAAAGGCACTTTTCAGGTGCAGCCTACCGGTCGCCGCCCCAAGATCACGGTGTCTTCGGACGGTAAGGGAATCGTCGGTCAGGCCGGGCTGCTGATGGAGACGTTGCGGGTCACCGGGCTGGATCAGGGCCTGTCACAGGCGCTGGAGCGGTGGCGGCCGTCCCGGGCGGTGCATGACCCGGGCAAGATCATGTGTGATCTGGCGGTGATGCTCGCGTTGGGCGGGGACTGCCTGGCCGACATCGCCATCCTTCGCGCTGCACCGGAGCTGCTCGGGTCGATTCCCTCCGACCCGACGGTATCCCGGCTGGTCAAGACACTGGCCGAGGCCGGGCCCAAAGCGCTGCGGGTGATCCGCAAGGCCCGGCGCGCGGGCGTGGACACTGGCGGGCGAGCGCGCACCCGGCGCCGATGGGGACCTGATCCCGGTGGATCTGGACGCCACGATCGTGATCGCACACTCAGAGAAGGAATCAGCGGCCCCGACCTGGAAGCACACGTTCGGGTTCCATCCGATGACCGCGTTCATCGACCACGGTACCCTCGGGACCGGGGAAGCCGCCGCGATCGTGCTGCGGCGGGGCAACGCCGGGTCCAACACCGCGCAAGACCACATCCAAGCCGGCCGGCTCGCCTTGAATCAGATCCCGGCCCGCCTGCACAAACAGGTGCTCATCCGGACCGATTCCGGCGGCGGCACCCACGACTTCCTGGACTGGGTCACCGCCCGCCGGCTGAAGTACTCCATCGGCTTCGGCCTCACCGAGGAGGTCTGCGCGGCGATCTTGGAGCTGCCCGAGACCGCGTGGACGCCGGCCTATGACGCCGACCGCCGGCCCCGCCACGGCGCGTGGGTGGCCGAGCTGACCGGCCTGCTGGACCTGAGCGACTGGCCCAAGGGCATGCGTGTCATCGTCCGCCGTGAACGCCCTCACCCCGGAGCCCAACTGCGATTCACCGATCTGGGCGGACACCGCTTCACCTGTTTTGTCACCGGAACCCGCCGCGGGCAACTCGCCGACCTGGAACTACGCCACCGCATGCGGGCCCGCTGCGAAGACCGCATCCGGTGCGCCAAAGACACCGGCCTGCGCAACCTTCCCCTGAACGGGGCCGCCCATAACCAGGTCTGGTGCGAGCTGGTCGCCCTGGCCAGCGAGCTGACCGCCTGGGCCCAGATGCTCGCCTTCGGCGATCATCCGGCCCGCCGCTGGGAACCCAAACGCCTGCGCCTGCGCATCTTCCAGGTCGCCGCACGCCTGGCCAAAGGTGGCAGACGTCTGCGGCTCCGCCTCGCCTCCCGCTGGCCCTGGGCTGGCCTGATCACCACCGCCATCGCCCGCCTGCAGATGCTGCCAGCACCCTGACCAGCCTCAACCACCCCGACGACACAGAAAGGACAATCACCCGGGCCCGTGGAACCCCGCCCACCCAGCGCGACAGCTGGGCCTCGCCCCTGACCACGGCCTGAAATCAACAAGCGGCCGGGTCGCTACGCGACCCGGCCAGCCTCACGAAAGATCGAGGCTAACCCTCGGAATCGCGATCCAGCCGAGCATGCTCAGGGACATTGCCGCGAAGCCACAGATGCGTGGTCGCGAAGTTCTCGGCCGGTTCCTCTTCAGCATCCCACCCGACCTCGTCGGCAACAGGAAAATAACCCCCGACGTCATCCCTGACGACGTCATTCACAGCTACAACGAAACGCTTAAGTCGCTGATCATTGACCTGTCTGAATGGACGGATCACGCGATCATTCCGCTAAGCCCTGCCGCTCTGAAAGTTCTTACCGAATGGCGTGCCGAGATCGAACCTCGATTGAAGCTGGGAAGCGGTGATCTCGAACCGCTTAGAGACTGGGCATCGAAACTGCCGGGCGCGACCGCTCGGCTCGCGGGTCTCCTGCATTTGGCGGAGAACCCGAAGAATGGTGTCAGGATGTCCATTCACGAGGTCACGATGCGCCGGGCGGTCGACCTCGCCCGGTACTTCGCCGAGCACACTATGGTCGCCTTCGGGGTGATGCGGGCGCACCCGGCGCTCGATGACGCCCGGTCGGTCCTGGAGTGGATCGGTGAGCGCACCGGGTTCAAGCAGCGCGAGGTTCAGCGGGCGCTGCACCGCCGGTTCGAGACCGTCGATGGCGTCGCCAAGGCGCTTGCCCTCCTGGAGGACCACGGCTATATCGTGACCAATGGAGGAGGTCGAGTGGCTGGCCCCGCGCGGCGGCGCGCACGCTGGGCCGCGGGAGCCGACGAAACGGTGGGTGAGTGCATGTCCTGGGTACCGAGCGTGGCCGCGCGGCTGTTAACCGCCGTTGTCCTGCTGAGTTCTGTGACTGGGTGCGAGGACGGTGCCGAGCGGGGAGCGTCGTCATGCTCGCCGCCCATGCTGACCCTCAAGATCGGCTCCTCGACCCGGCAGCTCGGTAGCTGCGCGGGCCAGTACCAGGATCTGGGGTCCACGACGCTCAAGCCGGGCGGCACCATCACCGCGGACATCCCTCGTTCCCGTCGTCTGGGTGCGCTGGCGTTGCCGCAGAGCAGTGCCCCCGCGGTCGTCGCCATCGTCTCCCGTACGCCTGACGGGCGCCATGAACGATTTCGTGCCATGGCGCCCGGCGCGGCCGTCCTGCTCGTGCGGACTCCGTTCTGCTCGCCGCCCAACTGGGCGGGGACGCCTTCGCCTCCCGGGGATTCGGAGGTGCCATGGGGGCTGTGCCGTGTCCTCCACGTCGACGTCACCGGCGGCTGAGGCGCGGCGTCAGCTCACGAGCAGGCCTTCCAGGTGTTCTTCCACGCGGGGGAGCCGCTCGTCGGGAAGTTCGCCGGCACCGACAGGAGGTTCCCACCGGCGTCGTCGCTCATGTTGACCTGGTTCCAGTTGGGATACTGGTAACCGGGGACGACGTCCCCGTCCTGGTCGTTGGCGATCTCGGTGTCCAGGAATTGGCTGTACTTCGACGAGGGTTGCCGCAAATTCACGTTCTTGTCGTTGACCTGCGATCGTTCGGCGATGGTCTCGGCATATGTTCCGTCGTAATAGTCGTCGGCGGTGCCGAGAGGGATGCCGTTCTGGTCCTTGATGATGCTCCACGGGCCGAGCGTGACCAGCTTGTTGGTGCTCAGGTTGTAGACCTGGAACGCGATGGTGTGACCGATCGGGTCGTAGTAGGTCATCGCCTGGACCTTGTTCCCGGCGGACACTTTCATGTTGGTCACGACCTGCTCGGGGAGGGTCTGGGTCTTGCTCTGGTTCAGCGCCTCCCACCACACGTAGTCATCGTTCGGCCCGGTGCCGCCGAGGTTGTCCACGCCTACCTGCAGGAGTCCCCACTTCGACTCGCCCGAGGTCCAGCCGCCCAGCCCCGACCAGATGTTGTACGACGACTGAGTGGGACATGCCGCGACGAAGGTCGGTTCGTTCCACTGGACGAAGGCCGCGGTGAACGCGGGGCTCCCGGTCGCCCGGATCGCCAGGCCTCCCGACCAGCGTGGGCTGGTCAGCGGCACCGACGCCAGAGCGGTGCCGCCCGCGCGGGACGTCGAGGGAGGTCCAGCGGTCACTCCGGTGTTGCTGCACATCTCGGGCGTGACGTAGTCGATGTGGCGGTGGGGGTAGAGCCGGTTCCACCGTTCGCGCGCCGGACCGCTCGCCGGTCGCGGCGGGAATCCGTAGAGCCGGAGCTGTGAGTCGGTGGCGGCGTGCGGGTCGAATCCGGCCGGCGGCACCACCACTTTCATGCCATTGGCGCCACCGCCGAAGACGCGGACCTTCCCGGAGTCGCTCTGGGCGGCGCTTCGCCGGCCTGCGGCGTCGATGGAGTACGTCTCCCGCACCGAATACTTCTTGCAGTTCGGCGGCGCCACGTCGCCAGACCGGGCACTCGCCGTGGTGGCACCAAGGGCCGACGGTGCGGCCGTGGCAATGAGCGTCGTCGTGACGATGGGGGAGAGCGCGAATAGTTTGGCCGATCTCATCAGTTCCGTGCCCCGTTCGTCGCGTGGTCCCTATGGAGGGACTCATCGCTACGGATCTTCCTCGCCGCATGCCGGACTATCCATCTAATGTCCGCATATGGTCATTTACACAAGGCAAAACTCGTCGTCACTAAGTGCCTGACCAGCGACATTCGGCGGCGCCCGACAGCCAGTGTGTCGAGTGCTCGTCGTGCGGACGGCCGAAGGCGGATCGTCCCGGTATCGGCGGGTATACGGGCGAACCCGGGAACGCGGCCCCCGTCCAGTAGGTGGAGGGCACCTCAGGCGCCGCGCAGCAGGTCGGCGACGGCGGCGATGCCCGCCTCGATCGTGCGGGTGCCGGTGTCGCCGAAGCCGAGGACGAGCTGAGGCGCGGCCGCTACGCCGCCGTGCCGGAGCGCCGCCATGCCGTAGAGTCCGACGGCGCGGTGGCGTGCGTCGTCGACGACGGCCTGCTCGTCCGCGCCGGCGGGCAGGTGGAACACGGCGTGGAAGCCGGCGACCGGCCGATTCCCGGTTAGCCTCGCGCTTTCACACGGGTTGTGCGTGATCTGATCGTTCACATGAGAAAAGTGCCTCTGAGCTGGGAGGATTGGACTTGCTGAGGGCCCTGTCCGCGCCAGTTCGAAAGGCACTTTTCGAGTGCAGTCAACGGGTCGCCGTCCCAAGATCGTGGTCTCTGGGGACGGTAAGGGGTTGGTCTGTCAGGCCGGTGGCCTGATGCTGGTCGAGACGCTGCGCGTCTCCGGCTTGGGCAAGGGCTTGTCGGAAGAGCTGAAGGTTTGGCGGTTGCCGCGGGCGCTGCATGACCCGGGAAAGATCCTCACGGATCTGGCGGTGATGCTCGCACTCGGCGGTGACTGCCTGGCCGATGTCGCGGTGCTGCGCTCATCCCCGGAGATCTTCGGGCCGGTGGCGTCCGATCCGACGATCTCCCGGCTGGTCAGCGCCCTGGCCGCAGCGGGCCCGAAGGCGGTGCGGGCGATCCGGCGGGCCCGCGCGGCGGCGCGGGAACACGTGTGGAAGCTGGCCGGAACCTCCGCGCCCGGTGCCGGCGGTGCGCTGATCCCTTTGGACCTGGACGCGACGATCGTGATCGCGCATTCGGAGAAGGAGTCGGCGGCGCCGACCTGGAAGAAGACGTTTGGGTTCCACCCGTTGTGCTCGTTCATCGACCACGGCCTGGGCGGGACGGGTGAGGGCGCCGTGTTGCATCTTCGCCGGGGCAACGCAGGCTCCAACACGGCCGCCGATCACATCACTGTTGCCCGTGCCGCTCTTCAGCAGATTCCCTCTCGCCTGCACAAACAGGTCCTGATCCGGACAGATTCGGGGGGCACCCGTGAGTTCCTTACCTGGGTCGCCTCCCGCCGTTTGAAGTACTCGATCGGGTTCAACCTGACCGAGGAGATCTGCGAGGCGATCTTGGAACTGCCCAAGGAGGTGTGGCAGGTCGCCTACGACGCCGACGGGCAGGGCCGGGCCGGCGCGTGGGTCGCGGAGCTGACCGGGATGCTCGATTTGACCGGCTGGCCCAAGGGCATGCGCCTCATCGTCCGCAAGGAACGCCCCCACCCCGGCGCGCAGTTGCGGTTCACCGACGTCGACGGCCACCGGTTCACGTGTTTCGTCACCGGTACCCGGCCCGGCGGCGGACGTGGCCAGCTCGCTGACCTGGAACTGCGGCACCGCCGGCGCGCCCGCTGCGAGGACCGGATCCGGGCAGGGAAAGACACCGGGCTGGCCAACCTGCCGTTGCACGGCTTCACCCAGAACCAGGTCTGGCTCGAGCTCGTCGCCCTGGCCGCAGATCTGCTCGCCTGGATGCAGATACTCGCTCTGGATGGCCACCCCGCCCGCAGGTGGGAACCCAAACGACTGCGGCTGCGCCTGTTCCCCGTTGCCGGACGCCTCATCAAGGGCGGCAGACGCCTGCGCCTGCGCCTCACCGACCGCTGGCAGTGGGCCGGTCTGATCGTCTCAGCGATAACCCGCCTGCAGATGCTGCCAGCACCCTGACCACCACCCCGACCGCCCTACCAACAGGAAGGACAACCACCCGGGCCCTGGAACCCCCGCCCACCCGACGCGACAGTCGGGCCCGACCGTTGACCCGGCGCTGGAAAACGACGGTCGGTCGGGCCGCTACGCGACCCAACCGACCTCACGAAACATCGAGGCTATGGCGTGATCTCCAGTGCCATGTGATCATGGCAATCGCCATCCGGCAATTCCGATCTGCCTGAACGTCGATATCAGCGCCCTTTCCGGCCGCAACGTTAGCGAGCTGGCCGAACGCCCCGCATCACCGGACGAACTCGCCGACCGCCGCTTCGCCCGATCGGGCGAACCACAAGCGGCATAGCCCCGACCCGAGCACGGCAGCCGGCGGAACGCGATCCCGCCGGCCGCCGCACGCACCGCCCACACCGTCCCAGCCGAGTCGGTGGTCCGCGTTCCGGGCTGCTGGAGGCGGGCGGCCTCCGGGGGCGGGTCGTGCTCACCTTCTGAGCCACAGCCGGTCGGCGGCGGCAGGGCCGCGAGCGTGGGGGGTTCTGCCAGTACATGGAACAACAGGGACTCCCTCACCCTGCCCCACCTGCGGTTTCCTGGGTCATGCGCAGGCGCCGGGGAAGTACGCCCGTCCCGGCCCGCGCTTCGGCTTCGCCGCCGAGGACCGCGACTTCGTGAACGTACGGCGCGCCGTCAAGGAGCCGTCGCGGTCCTGAGCAGTCCCTCCGTTGTCCCTTGCGAAGAGATCACCGCTGATGTCCGACCCATGCACCGTCTCCACGACCGCTGTTATCGATGCCGCCCGGTCCCGAGCCTTTTCCGGTGCGGCGCTGGCCGCCGCCGTGCTCGGCTTCTTCGTCGTCACCCTCGACGCCGTCATCGTCAACGTCGCCCTGCCCTCCATCCGGCATGACGTCGGCGGCGGCATCACCGGGCTGCAGTGGGTCGTCGACGGCTACACGCTGATGTTCGCCGCGCTGCTGCTGTCCGCCGGCTCGTTGACCGACCGCGCCGGCGCGCGCCGCGCCTTCGGCACCGGGCTGATGGTCTTCGCACTCGCCTCGGCGGCCTGTGGCCTGGCGCCGAACCTGGGCGCGCTGGTCGCCGCCCGGTTCGTCCAGGGCGCGGCGGCCGCCGTGATGATGCCCTCCTCGATGGCGCTGATCGGCCACGCCTACCCGGACCCGGTCCGGCGGGGACGTGCGGTCGCGGTGTGGGCGATGGGCGGCGCCATCGCCTCCTCCTGCGGTCCCGTCCTGGGCGGCCTGCTGACCCTGCTCACCTGGCGGCTGATCTTCTTCATCAACCTGCCCGTCGCCGCGGCGGCCCTGATCCTGCTCGCCCGCACGGAGCGCTCGCCACACCGGCCCGTCCCCTTCGACCGGGTCGGCCAGGTCACCGCGGTGCTGGCGATGGGCGGCCTGACCTACGGCGCGATCGAGGCCGGCGCCGCCGGCTTCGCCGCGCCCCGGGTGATCGCCGCGTTCGCGGTGGCGGTCGTGGCGCTTGCCGCCTTCCTCACCGCCCAGGCGCGCGGCGCTCACCCGATGGTGCCCCTCGACCTGTTCCGCTCTCGCACGGTGGCGGTCAGCGTGGTCGTCGGCTTCGCGTTCGTCGTCGGTTACTACGGGCTGCCATTCGTGATGAGCCTCTACCTTCAGCAGTCGCGGGGCCTTTCGGCACTGGCCACCGGCGCGGCGTTCCTGCCGATGATGCTCACCGGCACCGCCCTGACCCCGTTCAGCGCGCGCATCGCCGAAAGACTCGGCGCGCGGGCCCTCGTCACCGCCGGCCTGGTCCTCATGGCGGCGGGCCTGGCGATGCTCGCCCTCGCGCCCACCTCCATACCGGTCTGGGCGCTGGCCGCCCTGATGGTCCTGGTCGGACTGGCCGGCCCGCTCGTAATGCCACCGGTGACCGCCGTCCTGCTGAGCGCCGTCCCGAACCACCGTGCCGGGGTCGCCAGCGGCGTGTTCAACACCAGCCGGCAGGTCGGCGGCGCCCTGGCCGTCGCCGTCTTCGGCGCGCTGCTCGCCCAACCGGCCGGCTTCCTACCGGGCCTGCGCACCAGCCTGCTCATCGCCGCCGCGGCCGCACTGGCCGCCGCAGCCGCCAGCCGGCTGCTCAGGCCCACCCCCGTCCGTCAGCGGTAGAGCTGTTGGCGGACCAGGGTGTCGAGTCGCTGCCATGCCGGTGATGAGGCGTTGACGGTTCCTTGGATCAGGGCGGGGATGTCGGAGCCGGTGTCCTGCCCTGGCAGGTTGTCGAGGTCGTATCGGTCTCGGGTGGCGTCGGCCATGCGACCTGCCAACTCCGTGATGGAGGGGTCGTCGGGGTCGAGTTCGTAGGCGTGGTCGTAGTCGAGGAAGATCTGCCGTAGTGCCGGATCGGTGAGGAACTGCGCCTGGTCGTGGAGCAGCGCGGTCGCCGTCTCCGGGTGGGTGGCGAAGACGAGGACCCACAGGTCGGCCTGCAGTTCCACCCAGCGGGCGCTGAACCCGAACTCGCGCAGCCGGTCCAGGTGGTCGCTGACTCCAGGGGGCAGCAGGTCGGCGTCGCCGGCCGCGAGACGTCGCAGGCGTTTCTGGGTGCGGCGGAGGCTGCGGATGCGGATCGTGAGGTCGGCGTCGACGTCGTGGAGGGCCTGACGAAGGTCCGCGTCGGGGGCGGCGCGGAGTTCCCGGATGCGGGCGAGGGGCACTCCCGCGTCGGCGAGGGTGCGGATCTTGATGAGGTCGATGGCGTGCCGGGCGGTGTAGCGCCGGTAGCCGGAGGAGTCGCGTTCGGGCTCGGGCAGCAGACCCTTGGCGTGGTAGACCCGGACCGTCTTGATCGTCACACCTGCGTACCGGGCGAGCTGGCCGATGGTGATCACCTGCTCATACTCCCGCACTTGACCTTGCCCTAAGGGCAGGGTCCCAGCATGGAGGCATGGTGAGCATGACCCCGGATCGGGACACTCTGCGCGCATTGGCCGACGAGGGCAACGAAGCGGCCCTGGATCGGCTGGCGGACCTGGCCGACGCCCGCGGCGACCTGGACGAGCTGAACGAACTGCTGGACGAGGGCTGCGAACGGGCGGGGCACCTGCTCACCCGCCGCGCGGTCTCGGCGGGGAACCTGCGCGAGCTGCAGCGGCTGTGGGACGCCGGTTCAGAGGAGGCAGGCGAGGAACTGAACCGAATCCTGTCCACACCGATCGAGCCGGAGGGCTGACAGTGATGATGTAGTTCCGGGATAGGCCGTGCGGAGTCTCATCGAGGGGGCGAGCTCGCACGCTGGCCGTAGAGGTGGACGGTCTGGTCGCGGTATCGGATGTCGCGCAGGTAGCGGTGGCCGATCCGTTCGGCGACGGCTATGGAGCGGGTGTTGCTCGGGAGGATGAGGGAGATCACTTCCTGTGCGCCCAACTCCTTGAGGCAGTAGCTCAGAGAAGTGCGGGCCGCCTCCGTGGCGTAGCCCTTTCCCCAGTGTTCTCGCGCCAGACACCAGCCGACTCCCAGCCCCGGAAACCCGTGCGGCTGCCAGGGCCCGGCGCGCCCTACGAACCGGCCTGTGGCCTTCTCCACCAGCGCCCAGTGGGAGTAGCCGCGGATCTCCCGGTGCCCGATGAACATGGCGAGACTTCGCCAAGCATCAGCGGGTGAGGTGCCGACACTCTCCGCCAGCCCTCCCGCGACCTGCGGGTCGGCCAGCATCGCAGCGTAATCGGCGAAGTCCTCGCCCGTCAGCGGTCGCATCATGAGCCGGTCCGTCTCCAGCACAGTCATGATCGAATTATCCGGCAGAAGGCAGGTATCCGCATCCGATCAACGCCGTCGGCCGATCACTGAGAGCGTGTTGAGCGGGTCGCCAGGGCCCGGTGACGGGCTGGAGTACTAAAAGCCAGACCTTCGGCACCGATTCGCAAGACGTTCGGTCACGGCCGTCTTTTCCTCGACTCTGGTTCATATGACGGCCGTATCGTGCCTCGTCTGATGATGGATCCCAAGACCTCACGGGTCCCGCGTGTTCTCCCAATTCTCACGATCATCGGATTCTGTCTCAGCATCGCGCTCATGGCGCTGGCCGGCCTGTGCCGGTTCCCCGCGACCGTTCCGCCGCTCGACGGCGACGGCCTCTTCCCGCGGCTCCGCTGGACACCCGACTCGGACCTGTGGGTCACGGGCATCCTGTGGACCGCGATGATCAGCGGAGTGGTCAGCCTCACCACCGGGCTGCTGGCCGTACGCCAGGGCTGGCGGCCACGCCCGGGCCGGCTCGTAATCGTCGGACTGCTTGCGATGGCGGTGCTGGTGGTCGCCCCGCCGATGGGGACGACCGACACGATGGACTACGTCGTGTACGGCCGGATGGCGGCACTGGGCTACAACCCGCACGTCATGACACCCCAGCAGTTCCGTGAGAAAGGCGACCCGGTGGGCGCGCTCGCGCCGGAACCGTGGCAGGACATCCCGTCGGTGTACGGACCGCTGGCGACGGCGACCGAATGGGCGGCATCGGAGATGCCGGGCGGCTCGGCGACCTCGACGGTGTTCTGGCTGAAGATCTGGAACGCCCTGGCGTTCCTCGTGGCGGCGCTCGCGCTGGACCGGCTCGCGGGCCCGGACCGGTCGCGGCGGGTCCGCGTCCACCTGCTGTGGACGCTCAACCCGCTCATGTTGTGGGCGCTGATCGGCGGGGCGCACGTCGACGGGCTCGCGGTCGGCTTCGCGGTGGCCGGCCTCGCGATGGCCGGTCCGGCGATCCTCCGAAGCGGCCTGGCCGGCCTGCTACTCGGCGCCGCCGCCGCGGTGAAGGCGCCCTATCTGCTGCTCGGTGCCGGAGCAGCCTGGGCCGTACGACGCGCGCCGCGCTCCCTGCTCGCTCTCGGCGCGGGCGCGACCATCACCCTCGTCGCCGGGTACGCGGTGATCGGCACCGCCGGGATCACGGCGACGACCCGGAGGAGCGAGTCGCCGTCGTGGAACACGCCGTGGCAACTGCTCATCCCGCTCATCGGCCGGCTTCCGTCGTGGCTGTCGCTCGCGTCCCTCGTGCTCGCCGTCGCGGTCGCAACGCTTCTCCTGCGCACCCGCCCGTACGGTCTGGACAAGGGGCCCGCCTGGCTGGGGACCGCGCTGGCGATCTGCACGGCATGGGTCGTCACCACGCCGGTTTACTATCCCTGGTACGAGGCCCTGGTCTTCCCGCTCGTCGCGCTGTACCCGGCAACCCGGCTGGACTGGATCCAGTTGGCCCGCGCCCTGGTCGCGACCCTCGGCTGTCTGCCAGGCGTCGCCTTCCGGCTCGGCGACCCCTGGCTGCGCTCCGCGATGATGCACGGGCCCCTGCCGTACGTGGTGCCCGTCGCGCTCCTCATCCTCGTCCTCGCCCTGGTCGGCGAGGCGGCGCTGCGCCGCACTGCCCGCGACGTTCTCTGACCTCGTTCTTTAGCCATGCCTGCGGCGATCAGGAATCGCCGTCCGCGTGGGCCGGCAGGTGACGGGCGACGGCCTCGTCCGTAACGACGGAGTTGGCCAGGCCGCCGCGCAGCACCGCCTGAATGGCCCGGGCCTTGGAACTGCCGCCCGCCGCCGCGACCACTTCCGGGATCTTACGAAGCTGCTCGGCGGTGATGGCCAAGGTGCGCCGGCTCAGCCACAAGCAGCGACCCGGCAGTTCGGCGGCAGCCTGTTCGAACAGGGTGCGCTGACGGTCCTGGACGCAGTGGTCATGGCACTCGCCGCCGAGCAGGACAACGCCTACGACCTCATGCACAGCCGCCACACCAACCTGCAATGATCAGCGCCTGAAACCCACCCCCCTGGAGGCAGGCCCCGTACATGCGTTTGCTGCTCATTCGCCAGGGCCAGACCCCTTCCAATCTCAAGCACCTCTTGGACACCGCCGCCCCAGGACCCGGGCTGACCCCCTGGGGGAGGAGCAGGCAGCCGCCCTCCCGACGGCGCTGGCGGCGGAGAACATCGGCGCGCTGTACGCGTCGACACTGCTACGCGCACAGCTCACCGCGGCACCGCTGGCCACCTGGACGGGCCTGGGGGTTCGGTACGAGACGGCATCCGAGAACTGTCCGCCGGCGATCTGGAGATGCGAGGCGATGACCAGGCCATCGACACCTACCATGCCACCGCCTTCGCCTGGTCCGCAGGAGACACCGAGCTTCGAATGCCGGGCGGGGAGAACGGCGTGGAAGCCTTGGAACGTTTCGATGCCGTCGTCGCGGAGGCCGTAGGCACAGGAGCGCAGACGGCGGCCATGGTGAGTCACGGCGCTGCGATCCGGATGTGGGTAGCATCCCGGGCAGAGAACATCGACGTTGAGTTCGCGTCCGCTCATGAGTTGAGGAACACCGGTGTCGTCGTCCTCTCAGGCGTTCCCGGCCAGAGCTGGCGGGTCGTTGCCTGGGAAAGCCATTCCCTCGGCCCCGAAGACAACGGTCCTGACGCGAGCGGTCCCGCGGGCGGGCGGCGTGTCGGGGGCGAAGACGGCCGCTGAGGCTCAGGGGCGTAGTGCCGTTGTGGCGGATCGGAGTAGGTGGACGAGGCCGTCGCGTTGGGTGGGGGGCCAGGAGCTGAAGCGGCTGGTCAGGGTGGTGTTGATGGCCTGCTGGAACTGGCCGGTGACCGTTTCGCCCTCGGGGGTGAGGTGGACGCGGGTCACCCGGCGGTCGTCGGGGTCGGGTTGGCGGATTAGCAGGCCGCGTCGCTGAAGCCGGTCGACCAGGCCGGTGATGTTGGTCTTGTCGCAGTGCAGCAGGGTCGCCAGCTCACCGAAGGACGGCTGCAGATGCTGGGCGAAGCAGAGCAGTTGCGCCTGCTGGGGGGTTAGGCCCAGCCGGCGGCTCGCCGTGCTGAACAGGCCGTCGATCTCCATGAAGACGCCGATCAGTGTCTCGACGAGTGCGTCATCGGATGCGGCGGCCATGCCAGGCAGTCTACTACCTGGACAGTTGACACCCTCGACTAAATTAGTCGATGCTATGGACTATCCATAGAGTCGACTAATCGGAGGGGTCATGCATGTCGAGAATCGGGTCGCGATCGTCACCGGCGGATCGCGGGGCATCGGGCGGGCGATCAGCGATCGGCTCGCCGCGGCCGGGATGCGCGTCGTCATCGGCTCTCGCGACGAGGAGGTGGCCGCGCGGGCCGTGGCCCAGATCAGACAAGCGGGCGGGCTGGCCACCGCGGTCCGCGCCGACATCACCCGCCCCGAGGCGGCCACAGAGTTGTTCGACGCCGCCGAGAGCCAGTACGGCCGGGTGGACGTGTGGGTGAACAACGCGGCCACGGCAACCGCCGTGCCGCTGGCCCGCGCCACCGATGACGACTTCGACCAGTATTTGCATGCCAACGTGCGGGCCACGTTCATGGCGCTGCGCGAGGCCGCGCAGCGCATCAGCGACCACGGCCGGATCATCTTGATCTCATCCGCGCTGACCGTCGCCCCGCTGCCGGGCATGGCGCTGCTGGCCGCCGGCAAGGCCGCCGGTGACCAGCTCGCCCGTACGCTGGCCTGGGAGGTGGGCTCCAGATCCGTCACGGTCAACAGCGTCCTGCCCGGCCTGACCCGTACCGACGTCATCGCCACCGTGCCCCCGCAGGTCATCGACGACGCCAAGGCCCGCACACCGCTGGGCCGCCTGGGCGAACCAGCCGACATCGCCGACATCGTCGCCTTCCTGGCCTCCGACGCCGGCCGATGGATCACCGGCCAGACCATCAACGCCGCCGGAGGCATGATCTGAGGAGTTGGCGCCGGGCCAGGGCCGGACGACGCAGTCCCCTACGCCACCCGCCACCGACCACGGAACTTGAGCCAGAACCGAAACTTCGCAGGTCTCGAAACTGGAACCTACGCCCGTCGTCATTTACACCGGCTTCAGGACGCGACCCTGATACGTCCATCAGCGACCTTGCGGCACGCAAGAGCAGATTTACATGTCTCTCACGCACTTCTCAGGTTCCTTATTCATGCTCGGCGCACGGCGGGAGGCCGATCCGGCCTCCCGTCACCCCGAAACGGAAGGGAGTCAGCGACGATGACCGAGCTCGACACAACACCGCCACCCCCTCACCATCGCCCACGCCGAGTGGCCCTTCCGGCGGCGGTGGCCCCGGACCCCAGACGATCACCGAGGACTTCTTCGGCCTGACCACCGACGGCAAGCGGATCGACGACCTGTTCATGATCCACTCACGCGGCGTCGACACGGCCCCCGTGATCGCCGCCGCGAGAGGTCGCGGCGAGCCTGGCTTTCATCCAGTCACTCACCGAGGCCCAGCGGAAGGTCGCGATCATTTCGGCCATGAAGGCGGACGAGGACATGAAGGCGGGCGCCTTCGCCGACAACGCGGTGCAGCAGTACGCAGGCATTCGCGCCACCGCGTTGACCGCGGCCCAGAAGGGGAAGCTCCTCGCGGTCGTCGAAGCGTTCGTGGGACGCGCGAAGGCCGACGTGGCGAAGGTCCGCATGGCGGAGATCCGCAGCCACCTGAACGACACCTACGCGGCCTGGATCGGCGGCACCGGTAACGACGACGCCTTCTACATGCGAATGCACAGCCCGGTCGTCTGGGTCGAGGTCGACTGCCAGGCCGCGGGCCCGCTCGGCGGCGCGTACGGCAAGACACGGGCCGACGGCCCGACCCGAATGCACATCCACTCCGTCATCCGCACGCCCAACGGCAACGACTACGGCAGGGAGCTCCTGAGGCAGCACTACCTGACGTCGCCACACCACCGGTGACTTAGGGATTTGCAGATCAACGCGAGGACACGGGTCGGCCGTTGCGTTCCCGCCCCGTGTCCTCGTCACGTCGCGACGGTGTGAGACCTGGAGCTAGACGGGCTCCTCGCCGATGACGACGGCCACTTCAACGCAGTCGCCGCCACCTTGCCCCTGGGAGCGGCTGCTCGTGCGCCAGGTGGGGACCTCGTTGAGCTGGGACACGGCGTGCTACCTCATTCGTTCTGCTTGATCAATCGCCTCAAGAAGGCGATCGACTCGTTCGGCCCGAGCGCGGTCGCGCTCAGGTACTGGAAGACCCGTCGACGTTCCTCGATCTCCTGCTGGCCCTCGACGTACAGGGATTGCGGCCGGATCTCGCGGTAGACGATGCTCGGATCGTCTTCATAGTCCAGGATCACGAACGAACCGGACAGACCCGGATGCGGGTCAGTGCTCATCGGCAGGATCTGGACGGTGACGTGTTCCAGACGTTCCGTGTCGATCAGCCGCTGGAGTTGCTCAGTCTTGGCCTCTGCGGAGCCGAATGAACGGGTCACGGCACTTTCGTCGATGACGGTCCAGAGGAGCGGTGGCTGGTCGTAGTCCAGAATCCTTTGTCGCTCCATGCGTAGTTGGACCAGTCGCTCGATCTCATGCTCATCCGTCATCAGCCAGCCGCGGTGTAGAGCGCGGGCGTAGGCGGGAGTTTGGAGCAGGCCAGGGACGACCAGCGGTTGGAAGCTGAAGATCTTCGTTGCTTCTGCTTCGAACTCGACGTAGTTGTCCTCCAGAGCACCGTATGCCGTCCACCAACCCCGCTGACGGGCCTCGCGGGTGAGGGTGAACAGCGCCTCGCGTCGGGTCTCATCGGCGACTTCGTAGACATCCAGCAGCGCCTTGATGTCGGAGACGCGTGGCCGGACGGCCAGGGCGCGTTCCAGTCGGTTGACCTTGCCGTCGGCCCACTCCAGCTTGCGCGTCACCTGATCGGCGGTGAGCTCGGCCTCCTCTCGGAGCTTGCGCAACTCGCGAGCGAGGCGGCGTCGTCGGACGGTCGGGCTGTGCCGGGCGTCACCCATCTGTTCGTCGTCCTCTCCCCAGTTTCCGTGGAGTTGGCCGGTCACTGATCGTAGGCCAGTGGTCACGCTGGCCGGACAGTTCTGGAGGAAAACCCCAACTACAAAGACCCAATTGCAATTACACAACGCGTGGAGGATAGTTGAGCGCACCGTATCCAAGGAGCTACTACGAGTAGTGGCCCACTCCCATCCGGGGAGTCCTCCATGACGCAGTACGTGCCGGGCGCACCGAGGGACATCGATCGTGTCCACGTTCAGCCCCTAGGCCCAGCCTGGGTCGAGATTCAGCCGGTACCCGAGGCTGTCGCCGACGTTCGGCGGATGGTTCGCGGGCGGCTTGGGCCCGCCGATCCGGACTTCGTGTACAACGTCGAGTTGGTGGCGTCCGAGCTGGTCACCAACGCCGTCCGGTGCGTCCGAACGCTGGAGGCACCGTCGCTCGGTGTCGAGCCGAGCATCTGGTTCGCCGTTGAGGCGCACGCGCGGTGGGCTCATCTGCGGGTCCGCGATCCCTATCCCGGCGTGCTGCCGACAAAGAAGCAGCCGGATCTCACCGACACGAACGGGCGCGGGATGTTGATCAGCGAGGCCGTGGCCGACCTGGTCTGGGTCGAGGTCGGCGACGTGGACAAGGTGGTCCACGCCGTCCTCGCCAAGCCCGGGGTGACCCTGACCCCGGCCGAGATCGCGGGGTTCGGCCGATGACCGGCCTAAGGCGCGTCCCGGTGATTCCGGGGTTCGCCGTGCAGGAGGACCCGCTGACGGGGGAGTGGGTCGCCGTCTCCGCCTCCGGCAAGTACAAGATCCGCGGTCGCACCCAGCGTGAGCTGGAGGAACGTCGCTGGGCGCTGTACGGCCAGGTGCTGGCCGAGTTCCGGCAGGCCATCGCCGAGACCTGGCCGCGCCCGGCCCCGCCGCAGCGATAAGGCCCCGCACGGTCGTCGCCTGCGAATGGACTCCCTCCGTACGCGACGGAGGGTCGTGGCGAGGACACAGAAGGGAGGTGGGTTCTTGAACGAAGCGGTGTGGCGCAAGGCCGTGCGTCGGTGCGGCGGCTATACCGGCGACGACGGTGAGGCCTGCGTCGAGATCGCCGTCATCGGCATGCCGTGAGTGAAAGGGCGTCCCCCCGAAGGGTAGTCGGGGGGATGCCCCCCACGAGGATAAGGACGATCACTGGTGCACTACCACGCGTACCTGTATCGCGGTCCCGGCGAGGCGATCAAGCCGTTCGATGACGCTCGACGAGCCGGCACTGCGGAATTTCAGACCGCCACCGTTCCGCCCGAGGCGACCAGCGCCTGGCTCGTCCGGCCGGCTCGGCTGATCAAAGGAACCTGGGACGACCCCGTCCGCGCGGTGGCCTGGTTGCAGGCGCAGTACAACGACATCGCCGACTCGCGGATGCACCTCGACCAGCAGCGGGCGGCCCCGACTCTGGAGACGATGGCGGCGAACGCCCTGGACGCGTTGACCCGCGGCAACGACGTGGTCTGGGCCTGGTGGCTTCGAGGCGGCAACTTCATCGACCTGACCGTGGCCTGCTGTCCGAACCGCGACGGTGGTGCGCGTTGCCCGGTCGAGGGTTGGGATCGTCAGCGGTGATCCGGGTGCTTCGCGCCCCTGCACGTCGCGATGAGCTGGGCCATCGTGCTGCGGAAGTGTTCGCGGTCGTCGTCCGCGAGCGGCGAGATGAGATGGCCGAGCTCCGCGCTCACCTCGGCGTGGAAGGCGATCGCGGCCTGGTGGCCGGCGTCGGTCAGAGTCACCTGCAGTGCGCGCCGGTCGCCTGGTACGGGTGACCGCTGGGCGAGGCCGCGTCGTTCGGCCCGGTCCATGAGGCCGGTGAGGGCGGCCTTCTCCACGCCGAAGCACTGGGCGAGTTCGGCCATGCCTCTGGGGCCGTCGAGCAGGACGCACAACAGCCTGGCCTGGACGGGAGTCAGATCGTGGCGTTCGGAGACGCGCGTGTAGAGGGCCTGCACCAGGCCGGTGAGCTGGACAAGTCCGGTCGCGACGTCGATGTGCGTCTCACCCGCGCCGGCGCGCCCCGCATCGGCCGCGCACCCGTGCGCTGCCGTCGCCTCGATGTCTTGCGCCGTCTCGTTCACGGCATTACGGTACATGGCCAAGATAGTTAATGCCGCGTACAGTACGTGCCGTTAACGATCGGCGCCCCGCCGGTCGCGACGGAAGAGGAGGCTCGGGGTGTCTTTCAGCGAAGAGGAGATCGCCTACCTGCGGTCGCAGCGGCTCGCCCGCATCGCGACGGTCGCGACCGACGGCCAGCCGGATGTGGTGCCGGTGGGGTACGAGTTCGACGGGACGTACGTGTACGTGGGCGGCATCGACCCCGCCAAGAGCCGGAAGTTCCGCAACGTGCGGGAGGGGAACGCCCAGGTCGCGCTCGTCATCGACGACCTGCCGTCGGTCGATCCGTGGACGCCGCGCTACCTGCGGATCTACGGCCACGCCCAGCTCGTCGAGCGCCAGGGCCAGTTCGGGCCCGCGACCTATATGCGGATCACCCCCACGATGTCGTGGAGTTCCAACCTCGAGGGACGGCCGTTCACTCACGACCGCGAGATCGACGTCCGTCGCACCGCGCACGACTCGCCTCGCGACACCGCCGGGCGGTAGCGGCGGCGGTCCCACCGAGTCATCGACCACGAAGGACAGGTCACATGAGCTTCGACACGCCCGCTGGAACCCACGGCACCCGCCAGCCTGCAGGGAGGGTGTTCCGCTGGATGAACACGCTGGCCGCCCGGCGCATCCGCCGCAAGGGCGGAAAGATCATGGGCTTCAACGCCCTGATCCTCACGACCGTCGGTGCCAAGAGCGGACTCGAGCGTACGACTCCGGTCGGCTGGTTCCCCGGCGAGGACGGCGGCTGGCTGATCGTGGCGTCGGCGGCCGGAGCGGCGGGGAATCCGGCGTGGTACTACAACCTCGCCGCCCACCCCGACAAGGTTCAGATCGAGGTCGAGGGCCGCAAGATGGCGGTGGCCGCTGAGCAACTCCACGGGACGGAACGCGAAGAGGCCTGGCGGCAGATCACCGCCGCCGCGCCCCGTTTCGCGCAGTATCAGCAGAAGACCGATCGGGAACTGCCGATCATCCGTCTGGTGCCCCGATCGGGCCGGGAGGCATCGCGGGAGTGAAGTCCGTAGCGCGGCGGCTTCAGGTGCTCTGCGCAGCGGCGCGAGCGAGGCTTTCCTCGATCTGCTGGAGCGCCTTGAGGGCGTCGGTCTGCTGGTCGGGGGTCAGGCCGCCGGTGACGTTGCCTTCGAGCTGGGCCCAGATGCGTTCGACGTCCTGGCGCAGGGCCTGGCTGGCGGGGGTGGGTTCGATGATGGTGGCGCGTTTGTCCGTCACGCAGGGGCGGCGGCGGACGAAGCCGGCGTGCTCGAGGCGCTGGATGGTGCGGGTCATGGTGGCGGCGTCGGAGCCGAGCAGGCGCACCAGGTCGGCCTGACGCTGCGGGCCGCGATCCCACAGCTGCATCATGACGAGTTCCTGGCCGACGTGCAGGCCGACGCGGCGTAGGAGCTGGGCGGCGAGCATGCGGTGCAGGCGGGCGACGCGAATGATCGCGTGGTTGAGGACGCCGACCTGGACGGAGGGCGGTAGCGGCTCGTCGGCCGTGTCCTTCGGCGGGCTCATCTGGTTGCTCTCCGTAGCTGCTCGAACAGGTACCAGCCTATCGCGCCGGCCCGGATCGGCATGAGGTCATCGGCCCGCAGGGCCGGTGAGCGCGTTAGCCGCTGGTGACCCAGCTCACAGGAGGTGCCGGGAATGGGCACCCCGCATTTACTTGTTCGAACAGGTAACGGTACGTAATAGTGCCGGAGACGCGATGTCGCGCCGAGCGGCGCCCTCAGAACAAGGAACGTGATCATGCCAACCGCATTCGACTCGTACGAGCTGGACGGCAAGCGCCTGGCCAACCGCATCGTGATGGCTCCGATGACCCGTAGCCGCGCGTACGGCCCCGGCGCGAGCGCGACCGAGCTGATGGCGACCTACTACGCCCAGCGCGCGAGCGCCGGCCTGATCGTCACCGAGGGGATCCAGCCGTCGGCCGTCGGCCAGGGCTACCCCGACACCCCCGGACTGCACTCCGCTGAACAGGTCGCGGCCTGGCAGCAGGTGACCGACGCCGTGCATCGCGAGGGCGGTGTGATCTTCGCGCAGCTCATGCACAGCGGCCGGATCGGCCACCCCAGCCTGCTGCCGGACGGCCTGCACCCGGTCGCCCCCTCCGCCATCGCGGCCAAGGGACAGGTGTTCACCCGCGAGGGTGCCAAGGACTTCGTCGCCCCCAAGGAACTGACCGAGGCCGAGATCGCCCAGACCGTCCGTGACTTCGCCGACGCCGCCCGCAACGCGGTGGCCGCGGGGTTCGACGGAGTGGAACTGCACGGCGCCAACGGCTACCTGATCCAGCAGTTCCTCGCTCCCAACGCCAACCGCCGTACCGACGCCTGGGGCGGCTCGGTCGACGGGCGGATCCGCTTCGCCGTCGAGGTGGCGGCCGCGGTGGCCGAGGCCATCGGCGGCCGGAACGTCGGCCTGCGCATCTCGCCGGGCAACCCCTACAACGACATCGCCGAGGACGACCTGGAGGAGACCTACGGCACCCTCGTGTCGCGGCTCGCCCCGCTGGGTCTGGCCTACCTGCACCTGGTGGAAGGCTCGGACCGCGACCTGACCCGTCGCCTGCGCAAGGACTGGCCCGGCGCGTTCGTCCTCAACCCGTTCACCCACCCCGCCCCGACCGGTCCGGAGGCGCTGGACCTGGTGGAGGACGGCACCGCCGACCTGATCGCCTTCGGCGCGATGTTCCTGGCCAATCCCGACCTTCCCGCCCGCCTCGCGGCCGGCGGCCCGTACAACACCGCCGAACCCGCCGCCTTCTTCGGCGGTGACCACCGCGGCTACACCGACTACCCCACCCTCGCCTGACCGCTGCCTCCTGACGTCTGCCCGGCCGACGGACGGCCGGGGAGACGGTCTGGTCGGCCGGCGGGGTTTCACCCCGGCGATCCACCGGTCGGGGGAGCCGGAATCAGCGGGTACGCGCCTATCGTCCCGGGGGGAAGGCGTCGTCATCCGTCCACCGGCTTCCGGCGGGGCGGCGCCGGCCTCCGTGCCCCGGCCGCGCGGGATGTACTCGCGGTCGCCGGAGCCGCGGGCCGTACCCCGGGGACGTCATCGTGCGTCCTCGACCGGCCGTGGCGCAGTGCTCTCGCCGGCGAGCCGCGAGCGGCCGGGGCACGGTCCCGCACGTCGCCTGCCTCACCTGGAGCTCATGGGACCGGGATGCGAGCCTCGACCGTCGTCCCCCGGCCCGGGGGAGAGCGGACCTCCAGGCTGCCGCCGATGAGCTCGGCGCGCTCGGTCATGCTGCTCAGCCCGTAGCCGCCGCCCAGCCCGTCGCCGGGCGGCGGAACGTCCTCGGGGATGCCCCGTCCGTCGTCCGTGATCCGCAGTGTCGCCACGCCGTCGGTGCGCCGCAGTCGTACGCGGACGCTCGCCGCCCGGGCGTGCTTCACGACGTTCTGCAGGGCCTCCTGGGCGATGCGGTACAGCGCGATCTCGACGTGTTCGGGCAGGCGGCACTCGTCGGCGTCGACGATGACCTCGACCCCGGCGATGGTCCGCGCCAGGCTCGCCAGTCCGTCGGCGAGCCCGAGGTCGTCCAGCACCGGAGGACGCAGGTCGTTGATGGCCGCCCGCGCCTCGTCGAAGGTGAGGTCGGCCAGCTCACGGGCCCGTACGAGTTGCGTGGCGGCGAACTCGGAGGCGTCGACCAGCGCGTCCGCCGCCGCGTCGAGGTGGAACCGCAGGCTGCACAGCCGCTGGGTGATGCCGTCGTGGATGTCGGCGGCCAGCCGACGGCGTTCCGCCTCCTGCGCGGCGACGACCTGCTCGGTGAACCGCTCGTGCGCCCGCTCGCGCGCGGCCAGCCGGCGGTGCAGCCGCGCCTGGTGCACGGCACCGGCGATGAGGCTGCCGATGGAGGTCAGCAGCCGTACGTCCCGGTCGGTGAAGTCGCGGCGCGCGCGGGTGTGCACGTTGAGCACGCCGACCACGCCGCCGGGGCTGCTCGCCATCGGAACGGCCGCCATCGAGGTGAAGTCGTGGCCGCGGAGCTGCGGGAAGTACCGGTAGCGCGGGTCGCGTTCCTTGTCCTCGACGATGACCACGGGTTGCCGCCGGCTCGCCGCCCACCCGGTCACCCCCTCGCCGAGCGGCAGCCGGATCCGGCCCACCTCCTGGTCGAACGGCGGGGTGGCGCCGACGAGCGTGAGCGACCGGTCCGTGTCGTCGAGGACGTGCAGGAAGCACACGTCCGTGGCGGTCGCGGCCACGATGAGGCGGACGACCTTGGCCGCCAGCTGATCCAGCTCCGGCCCGGCCGAGATCGCCTCGACGATGCCGACCAGCAGCGCGTTCTCGCGTTCGAGGTCGGCCAGTCCGAGGCCGTGCCCGGTCACCGGAGGGTCCCTTCGCGCGGGGCGACCCGCCCGGTCACCGGGGGATCCCTTCGCGCGGGGCGATCTGCCGGGTCACTGGAGGACCCCTTCACACAGGGCGGCCCGCCCGGTCATCGGAAGATTCCCTCGCGCAGGGCGACCGCGACCGCGCTGGTCCGGTCGCCGACTTCGAGTTTGCGGAGGATGGCGCGTACGTGGCTCTTCACCGTCTCCTCGCTGAGCACCAGCCGGGCCGCGATCGCGCGGTTGGACAGTCCGGCCACGAGCAGGCCGAGCACCTCGCTCTCCCGCTGAGTGAGGCTCAGGTGCGCGCCGGGCCAGAACTCCCCGGCCTGCAGGCGCGCGGCCGTCGCGACCGCGCGACCGGCCATCGTCGGGTCGACCGTCGTCTGGCCCTCCGCCGCGAGCTCGAGCTGGCGGACCAGGCTCTCGCCGTCGATGGACTTGAGCAGGTACCCGGCCGCGCCGGCGCGCATGGCCTGGAACAGGTACTGCTCGTCGTCGTAGGCGCTGAGCAGTACGACCCGCCGCGCTGGATCGGCCTCGACCAGCCGCCGGCACAGGTCGAGTCCGCTGACGGCCCCGCGCAGGCGAACGTCGGAGACGACGACGTCGGGGTCCAGCGCGGCGACCAGCGACTCGGCGCGGTCGGCGCTGACGGCCTGACCGACGATCCGTACACGGCCGTGGAAGCGCGCCAGGAGCGCCTTGAGACCTTCGAGCACCATCTCGTGGTCGTCGATCACCACGATCCGAAGCGGCCGGTTCCTCTCGCCCATAGGCGAAGCATAGAGAGAAGATGACAAATGGCATATCGAGTCGTAAATCACTCTGTAACCCCCTCGGTCGGGGGAGGATCGGCGTGATATCGCGGCCTACCGTCGGGCCAACACGAGCGAGACGACGGAGGTCGGACCCATGAGGGCACCCGAATCGCGACCGTGCACCGTTCCAGTTCCCGCGGAAATCCGGGAAACGCGATGAACGCGTCCACGAACGAACGCACCGGCCGGTCCGACGCGGATCGGATCGCCGCCGGATTCGACGAGATCGACGCCCAGGCCGTCACGACGATCCGGATGCTCGCCGCCGACGCGGTGCAGGCGGCCGGCAGCGGGCACCCGGGCCTGCCGATGGGCGCCGCCGCACCCGCGTGGGTGCTGTGGTCGAGGTTCCTCCGGCACGACCCGGCCGACCCGGGCTGGCCGGACCGCGACCGCTTCGTGCTGTCCGCCGGGCACGGGTCGATGCTGCTCTACGCTCTGCTGCATCTCTTCGGGTACGACCTGCCGCTGGACGAACTGCGGCGGTTCCGCCGGCGCGGGTCGCGGACGCCGGGGCATCCCGAACACGGGTGTACGCCCGGCGTCGAGGTGACCACCGGCCCGCTCGGCCAGGGACTCGCGAACGCCGTCGGCATGGCCCTCGCCGAGCGCATGCTCGCCGCCCGCCTGAACGTCGACGAGCACACGGTCGTCGGCCACCGTACGTGGGTGCTGGCCGGCGACGGCGACCTGATGGAGGGCATCAGCCACGAGGCGGCCTCCCTCGCCGGCCATCTCGGCCTGGGCCGCCTGATCGTCGTCTACGACGACAACGACGTCACGATCGACGGCCCGGCCCGCAAGACCTGCCGGGACGACGTGCTCGGCCGGTTCGCCGCCTACGGCTGGGCGACGTCGCGCGTACGGGACGGCAACGACGTCGAGGCGGTGGCGCGGGCGCTGGAACGCGCGGCGGCGGACGACACCCGGCCCAGCCTCGTGGCCGTCCGTACGACGATCGGCGACGGCGCGCCGACGCTGGCCGGGTCGAACACCGTGCACGGGCGCCCGCTCGGCGAGACGGAGCTGGCGGCGGCGCGGGCGGCGGCGGGCTGGCCCGCCGAGGCGTTCTTCGTCCCCGAGGCGGTCGCCGCGCGGTGCCGCAGGCTCGCCGCCCGAGGACGGGAGGAACGCCGGGCGTGGGAGCGGCGGCGCGCGGCCTGGATCCAGGCGCATCCCGACGTCGCGGCCGGATGGGACCTGTCGGCGGCTCCGCCACCGCCCGGACGCCTCGAACTCCCCGTCTTCGAGCCGGGCACCGCGATGGCGACGCGCGCGGCGTCCGGCGCGCTGCTCGCGGCGATCGGCCCCGCGTACCCGGGGCTCGTCGGCGGGTCGGCCGACGTGGCGTCCTCCACGAACAGCACCATTCCCGGCGCGGCGGACGTACGGCCCGACGCCTACGGCGGCCGCACTCTGCACTTCGGCATCCGTGAGCACGCCATGGGCGCCACGCTGAACGGGCTCGCCCTGCACGGCGGGCTGCGCCCGTACGGGAGCGCGTTCCTGGTGTTCTCCGACTACATGCGCCCGGCGATACGGATGGCCGCGCTGATGCGGCTCCCCGTCATCTTTATCTTCAGCCATGACTCGGTCGCGGTCGGCGAGGACGGGCCCACCCACCAGCCCGTCGAACAGCTGGAGTCGCTGCGGCTCATCCCCGGCCTGACCGTGCTGCGGCCCGCCGACGCCAACGAGACCGCGGCCTGCTGGCGGGTCGCCCTCCGCAGCACCGGCGGGCCGGTGGCGCTCGTGCTCAGCCGCCAGGACCTGCCCGTGCTGGAGCCGGTACGGGACGACGTGATCGCGCGGTACGGCGCGCGCGTGCTGCGCGATAGCACCTGGCCGCCGGAGGTCGCCCTCGTCGCCTCCGGGTCGGAGGTCGCGCTGGCACTGGCCGCCGCCGAGGAACTCTCCGAGCGCGGTGTCGGCGTACGCGTGCTGTCGGTCCCGTGGCGCGAACGGTTCGAGGAGGCCCTGGAGTCCCACGCCAAGCTCCTGCCGGACTGCCCGGCAGTGTGGGTGGAGGCCGGCGTCCCCCAGGGGTGGCGGGCGCTGGCCCGCCCCGGCGACGCCGTCGTGGGCCTGCGCCGCTTCGGCGTCAGCGCACCCGGCGACGTCGTGTACCGCGAACTCGGATTCAGCGTCCCCGCCGTCGTGGGATCCGCCCTCGCGAAGATCCGCGCCCGAGACGCAGCCGAGGAGGAGACGTGCCGCACAAGCTGACCCGCATCAGGCGCCTTCGCGACGAGCTCCCGGCGGCCCGGCGGCCGGTCATGGTCGCCGTCGCGGGCGACAGCGCGGCCGGCAAGACCACGCTGACCCGAGGGCTGGCCGAGATCCTCGGGCCCGAGCGGGTCACCACGATCGGCGTCGACGACTACCACCGCTACGACCGCCGCGAACGCAAGGGACTGCCGTTCACCGCGCTCCACCCGGAGTGCAACCACATCGAGATCATGGAGCAGCACCTCCAGCTGGTCGCGACGGGCAACCCCATCCTCAAGCCGGTGTACGACCACGGCACCGGCCTGCTGTGCCGCCCCGAGCTGGTCGAACCCCGGGAGTTCGTCATCGTCGAGGGCCTGCTGCCGCTGCACACCCGGCTGACCCGGGCGTGCTTCGACATCGCCATCTACCTCGACCCGCCGGAGCCCGTACGGTACCGCTGGAAGGTCGAGCGGGACACGCAACGGCGCGGCTACACGGTCGAGCAGGTACGCGCCGAGCTGGAGCGGCGGGAACCGGAGTCGGCGGAGTTCATCCGCCCGCAGCGCTCCTTCGCGGACCTCATCGTCCGCTTCTCACCGGCCGACGGCGACCGACGCGGCGCGCCGCTGTCCGCCGACGGGGACCCGCCCGGCACGTCCCTGTCCGCCGACCTGGTCCTGCGTCCCACCATCCCGCACCCGGACCTGAGCGCGGTCCTCGCCGACGACGGACGCGCGATCCAGCTGCGGCTGACCAGGGACGAGGACGGTCGCCCCGTCGACACGCTGCGCATCCACGGGAACGTCCCCGCCGAGGAGAGCCGGATGGTGCGCAAGGCCATCTGGTCGCGTCTCGGCGTGGACGC
This sequence comes from Actinoallomurus acanthiterrae, assembly GCF_054775715.1. Lineage (NCBI taxonomy): Bacteria > Bacillati > Actinomycetota > Actinomycetes > Streptosporangiales > Thermomonosporaceae > Actinoallomurus > Actinoallomurus acanthiterrae. The sequence continues at coordinate 4,421,439 of NZ_BAAHCO010000001.1, forward strand.
CGGCGATCCCCCGGAGACCCTGGGCGGACTGGGCGGCGACCTGCACAGCGAACCCCTGGCCGTCACCCAGCTCCTCCTGCTCTACCACCTGGTGACCGCCGCCCGGTGACGGGCTCGGCTCAGCTTCGGTGAGGATCGCGGGCGGCGCTCCAGGGCCTAACGCTGGGAAGTCAGTCGAACCAGACGGCCCTTGTCGAGGATGCTCTGTAGCCCAGGGCCGTCGGCCCGGGTGAACCGGCCGTGCGGCAAGGCCAGGCCGAGCGCCTCGGCGAGGGCTTTGATCTTGAGGTCGACCAAGGCCTCGGCGGCCATTGCGAAATCCGCCGCCGCACGGCGAGCGGCAAGACTCGCGGTCACCGTGAGGAACACGCCGACGAGGGCGGTCGGCCACCAGAGCCACGATATGAGCAGGTAACCGAGAGCCCATGCCACGCGGACGGCCGCACCGGTATAGCCGTCCCAGGCTTTCCGCGTCGGGACCCGGTCGCTCTCGTCGCAGAGCTGCCAGAGCCAGGGCCAAAGGAGGCCCAGCGGAACTCCATATTGAACCTGGACACGCTCCTGAACCAGCCGGAAGCTGTCGCCGATCCGTGTTGCTCGTGTGGGGAGATATCGGTCGCGCACCTGGTAGCCGTCCTTGGCCGCCGCCGCGTCGGCCCGCCGCCGTCGGCGGGTGATGACGGGCCGCATCAGCCGTACCATCCATGGCCGGCGACCGATCCAGAGCAGGCCGATCGCCCGCCCGAGTTCCCCCACGACGAGTGCCGAGGCGGCCGTTGCCAGGCCTCCGACGACGAACAGGATGAGCCGGTGCGTGCCCGAGTGGAGCCAGCCTCGGAACAGCATGTCGAGTCGTCGGGAGATCACCGCGGGGTCCAGGGCGTCGGCCGCTCCCACCGGATGCAACCAGCATGCGGCGAACAGGGTCAGGGTGAACGCGACGCCCGGGAGCGCCAGGAGGCTGACCCACCGGTCGGTGAGCTTGCCCCCGATCCCGGTCAGCAGGCTCTCCACTACGCCTCCGGCGGGAACGCGACAGGGCGCATCGGCTGGTCTTCGATGTGACACCAGGGCTCGGTCGCATCCTCGTTGCGGTCGCGGATGGGGCAGACCCCACGAGGGCACTGGTAGCCGACATCGGTCGGTGTGCTGTCCCAGACGTCCGCGAAGGAGAGCGGCGTGTCACCGCGCCGGGTTCCCGTGTCGTCGAGCATCAGGTTGCGAAAGGACTCCAGGGCCGAGCGGCCCTGCCGGATGGCGTCCACCTCGTCCTCGAGTTCACGACGCCAGCCCATCCGCTCCGCCTGGGCCCGCAGCGTCGGCAGTTGAGCGCAGAATGCGGATTGCGCCTGCGCCGGGGTCCGCGTGGATACCGATGCGGACGAAGCCGGCGTTGGCGCGGACGCGGCCCGGGTCTGCGAGGGGCGGGAGCGGCGGCGGAACAGGAAACCCATGCGGACCATTTTGGACCGTTGCGCGAAAGGCGCCAGCGTTCAGGGGAAGTTCGTCTTTCGTGGCAGGTTCGAACTCAGCATCCGAGATGGACGAAGGGGGCCCACCGGCCGGGGTCTTTGGGGTATTCGGCGCGGAGGCGCTGCTGCGCCGCGTGAAGGGCGAAGGCGGACCGGCCGGCGTCGTATCCAGGTCCATTCCGCAGTTCCTCATAGAAGGCCTCCGCCACTTCGGTTCCGTCCTCGTCCCGTGTCGGCCAGAGCGCGGCGACGACCCGGGAAAAGCCGCGGACGTGCAGCGCGGCTGCCGGATGCAGTGCTTCATCCCATGCGAGCGGGTCGGGCACGGCCATATCGCATGCGGACAGGAAGGCGATCTCCCCGTCGAGTTCCAGGTCGGAAAGCTCGTCGAGTCCAAGCCGGCCGTCACGCAGCACCAGACCATCCTCGTCACCGTGGCAGGCGAAATGGGCCCAGTCGCAGGTGGGCAGAGCCGCTTTGACCCCGGCCAGAGTCGCCCCGTCCTCGGCCAGCCACACGGCGTCCGGAAAACGCGTGGTGACCCGGTGCGCTTCTGCCTCTGCTCCGGGCAGCATCGTCCAGTCGCGCCCATCGTTCCGGCGGCACCTCGTCTCCCGCAATGAGACCGCGAGCACGGCCGGCCTGTGGCCCACCCGCCTGGCCTGGGTCTCGGCGCGCTGCCGCGCGTCCAGGAGCGCGCCCAGACTCGGCGTATAGGAGGAGACGACGTGGTCCATCACCGCCCGGCCATCTTCTCGGTCGTGGTGGCCGGCCAGGTGGAGGGGAATCGCGCTCAGCGCGCCGGTCGGGCACCACCACACCCGGCGGTCCGCGCCGAGGTGTGGCGACAGCGCCTCCAGCAGAGGCGCCGCCGCGGTGTCCCAAAGGCGTCGTGCGACGCCCCGGACGTTCATGCCGCCCTCGCGCAGGCCACCCGCCCACTCCCGGACCTCCTCGGCGTCGAGATCGGGCAGGTGAACCGTGAGCGGATCGTCGCCGGAGAGGACGATCACTGCGCTGCAACCGGAGTCCGCGACGTTGACCACCACGACCGGGCCTGCCACGGCCGCCTGCCGCAGCAGCGCGTAATCCGGCCGGTCATCAAGGCGGTATTCCCGCGCGACCCGGCCCCACTCGGCGGCGAGTGCGGCCCGGGCCGTGACGCGATGATGGGGGGTCAGCACATTCGAGGTCAGGTCCGTTCTCGATGTGATGGCCCCGTAGCCCGGCCGGTCGAGTTCTCGGCGCAATCGGCCGACCCGGGCCGCCACTGACGGCGGCAGGCGGAGCTCCGCGGCCTTTCGCAGAACCCGAGATTGGGACCAGATGACGGTCCGCCCCAGCTCCAGAATTTCGACGGCCCACTCCGCCCGCCCGGCCGCCACCGCGAGTTCAGCGATGACACCCGGCGGCAGAATGGCGTCGGCGAGGACACGTCGGCGATCCATGACGCTCAGACCGATCGACGCGAAACGAACGGTGATGACGATGGACCGCTCCCAGTGCTCGATGGTGCCTTCGACGTCGTCGGCCTTCATGGCCAGATCAGCGCGGACCATTTCGGCCAACTGTGACATCGAGTAGTGCTCGGGGAATGCGTCGGCCCGTTCGAGGAGACCTGGCAGTTCTGCGGCCAGCCATCCGTCACCCCAGTCCGGCCTCCGCAGGAATGCGCGGAAAAGCACCCAGAGGGCATTCGTCTCGATATCGGGAGTAGCGCCTGCATCGCTCATCAGTTCCCGAGCCATCTCCACCGCTTCGTCGAGGTCGGCATCGTCGTCACTGAGCACGTTCCGTTCGCACAACAGGAGGGCGAGCAGCTCGGGGGTGCTGCTCTGGCGAAAATGCGCGATGGCCCGGTCCAGAGTGGCCAGTTGATCGCCACCGCGATGGAATTCCAGTCGGCCGAGGATCTCCGAGGCTTCTGCGGGCACTCGGCGGGCGGCCTGTTGAGCGAGGCCGAAGGCGCGGTCCAGGTCCGTTCCGTCGGGTTTCGGCTCGGACGAGTGGCGTAGGACCAGCATGTGGGCCAACGTCAGGTCGAGGAAGGCCAGCTGGTCCGCGGAGAGCAGCAGAGACGGCCGACGGTGAATCCCTTCCAGGATCCTTATGGCGACGTCGAGGTGAGGCCGCGCGTCCGAACGGACGAATTCGTCAAGGAGGGCATTGGCGAGGACGAAACGACTTTTGGCATGGCCGGGCGGGTAGAAGCGGCTGAACAGACTCGGCTGCTCAAGCCTGGGAATGGCCGCGATGGTGCGCAGCAAACTGTCGGTCAGCTTCGCATCATCGTAGTCGCCCAGGCGGCTTCCGATATCCGCGCGAATCAGCAGACTGAGCGTCAGCTGCGTCCGGTAGGGGCGCTCTGCCATCCGCTCGCTGAGCACGATGATCTCGCGCAGCGCCGCCTCCCGCTGCGTGGGGTCGGCAGAGTTCTCCTGATCGGCGTACCTACCGACCGCGCGGACGTATCGGATAGTGCGCAGAACGCTGTCCACGATCCACGGACCGGCCAGCAGAATGGTCAGCCACGCGATCGCGATTACGACAGCCAGGAAACCGGTGAGCCGGTGATCGGTCAGAACCGTGAAGTATACGAAGCGATCCAATCGCACATGTGACCGCGACGCCCTCCAGAACGCGCCGACGGTCCACGTCGAGAGCGCGGCGACGGGAAACAGCAGGGTCGCGGCTCCGATCCGAACCGGCTCTTCCAGCAGCGCTCTCCAGCCCAGCCTGATGTCTGATGCGCGACCGAAGAGCGTCAATGCCGCGATGACGGCCAGGACGGATGCCACCGCGGGGAGGAGGACCTGCAGGGGGAGCCATCCTGGGCGGAGCCGGATGTACCTGCCGGTCGAGTGGTCCGCGAAGGTGGGGACGCCTCCATGGGTGCCCTGGAAGTAAGTGATCTCCCCGTGAGGGCCCAAATGCTGGCCATCGTGCAGGAATGTCCCGGCGTCATGCCGCGCGCCGACCCGCCACCCCCAGACCGTCAGCGCCACAATCGCCCCCGCCACCGCTGCTCGCACCATCCGGCGACGCATCACTCCGGTTTCCACCGGACTAGTGTGGCCACACCGGATGGTCCTGTCACCGCGGCGACGTGCTCAGCGATGGTGCGCGCGTGATAGCGGAGGGCGACTGTGCTCCTCAACGTAGTGCCATAGCTCGGGCACCGCTCGTGCGATCACTGCCACGGTCGCCGTGGTGAGCAGCCCGCCGGCGCAGATCACCGTTCGGGGGCCGACGATGGAGGCGGTGGCCCCGTGCAGCAGATTTCCGATCTGCGGACCTCCGATGAGGACGACGGTGAGCGATCCCTGGATCCGGCCGCGCATGGCGTCTTCGGTGAGTGCCTGAGAGATGGCGTTGCGGAAGGCGCTCAGCACGCAGTTCACCGCACCGCCGAGGACGAGCGCCGCCACCGCGATCCACAGTTGCGCGGCCAGCCCGAGGACCACGACGGTGACACCCCACGCGGCGGCGGCCGACGCCATGAGGGCGCCATGGCGACCGGCGCGGGTGAACGTACCTGACAACAGGCCGACTGCGACGACGCCGGCCGGGTACGCGGCGTAGAGCAATCCCAGTTCCAGGCCGCCTCCGGCCGGACCTCCGTAGGTGTGCCGGGCCAGCTCCGGGAACAGCGCGACCGGCATGCCGAAGACCATCGCGGCGAGGTCCACCGCCAGCACCGCCACGAGCAACCGGCTCGCGGCCAGGTACCGGAAACCCGCCATCACCTGGCCGATCGCGGAACGCCCCGGGTCACCCGACGATTCAGGGCATGGCGGCAGCGGCGGCAGCTTGACGACGGCCCACACGACGGCCGACAACGCGACGGCGTCGAACAGGTACAGCATGCCGAGCCCGACGATCGGGATCAGGACACCGGCCAGCACCGGTCCGAGGACCGACCCGGCGTAACGGACCATCGAGCTGAGACTGTTCGCCGCCGGGAGCAGCTCGACCGGGACCAGGCGTGGCACCGCGGCGCCCATCGTGGTCGTGATCGCTCCGAAGGTCAGCCCCTGGCAGGCCACCAACGTCATCAAGACCACGACCGAGCGCCCACCCAGCATCGCTTCGATCCACAACGCCGCGTACGTCGACGCGAGGCCGCAGTGGGCGGCCAGCAGCACGCTCCGCCGATCCCGCACATCGGCGACGGCACCGGTCCACAGCGCCGCCACGACCAGCGCGACGAGCGACACTCCGGCGGAGACGCCTACGGCCGCCGACGACCCGGTCACCGTGAACAGCTGCGCCGGTACGGCCACCACGCTGAACGAACCGCCGACCGCGCAGATCGCCGAGGCCGTCCACAGCCGCCGATACGCCGGGATGGCGAGCGGGCGGCGGTCGACCGCGTAGGCGCGCGGCGTCCGGACCCCTGACGTGCTCACCGGTCCGCGTCGCCGCGAGGGCGGGCTGTTTCCAGCGCGACCACGTCCGCGACAACGCAGGCGATGTTGTCCGGGGCGCCGGCGGCGTACGCCCGCCTGATCAGGTCCTCGAGCACCTGCTGGGGGCCGTCCGACCCGGTCAGCACCTCGCGCAGCGACCCGGCCGGTACGACGGTCGACAGTCCGTCGGAGCACAACAGATACCGGTCGCCGGCCATGGCTCCGTGCATCGACAGGTCCGGCCGGGTCTCGCCGGTGCCGGTTAGTGCCCGTACCAGCAGCGAGCGTTGCGGATGAGAGGCCGCCTCCTCCACGGTCAGCCGGCCCTCGTCGATCAGCGACTGCACGTAGGTGTGGTCATGGGTGATCTGGAACAGGCCCCCGTCCCGTACGAGATACGCCCGGGTATCGCCGATGTGCACCAGCGCCAGCCGGGAACCGGACCACAGCAGTGCGGTCAACGTGGTGCCCGTCTCACCCGCCGGGGCCGACGCGACGATCTCTCCGATCGTCCGGTCGGCTTCGTCGACCGCGTCGGCCAGCGCGCCGAGCAGGTCCTCGGCCGGTACGGCCAGGGTCTCCAACGGTTTGAGCGCGTCGACCGCCGCCGCGCTCGCCAGGTCACCGCCCGAACCGCCGACTCCGTCGGCCACCGCCAGCAACCGGGGGCCGGCGTACGCGGTGTCCTGGTTGCTCGTGCGCACCAGTCCCTGCTCCGACCGGGCGGCGTAACGGATCCCGAGCATCGTCGCGGACTCCTCCACGGGACTGCCCCTTCCCGACAGGTAGTCGACGAGGAAGGTGGCCAGCCGCCCGCGGGCGGCGGTATCGGCCAGCACCTGCTCCCAGTAGGCGGCGATCTCTTCGGCCGCGGTGGGGCCGGGCAGTTCGCACACTTGCCGGATCCGCGCCAACGGCATGCCGAGCCGCCGGAGCCAGGCGATCAACCGGGCCTGCTCCAGCTGGGCCGGATCGTAGAACCGGTACCCCGACTCACCGTCGACGGCGGCCGGCCGCAGCAACCCGAGTTCGTCGTACAGCCGCAACGCCTTCGGCGACAGCCCCGCGGCCCGGGCGAACGCCCCGATCGTCAGCAACCGCCTCACCGTTCCTCCTCGTCCCGGCCACCGTGGCCGGTGCCGATGATGCTGCGGCTTCACCCAGGGGAAAGGTCAATAGCGCCGTGCGCGGCGGAGACCACGGGTTCAGCGGTCGTCTGTCGCCGGGGGCGGGAGGAGGGTCTGTGCTTCGGTCAGGACCAGGCGCCGGACCTCGGTCTCCCATCTGGTGAACGCGGCGTCCGCCTCGGCCCAGGTGGCGTGGGGGCCGACATAGAAGCGGTCCAGAGCTCCTCCCAGGAGCGAGAAGACGGCGGCTACGGCCATCGGTACGAGAAAGCCTCCGAAGATGGCCACGACCGTTTGCCAGCCGCCGAATTCGCCGGGAGGCGGGCGGCCGAAGCTCTGCTCGAGGATGGCCGTCAGGGCGAGGAAGAACTGCGGAAGGCCTGCGGACGCGAAGAGGACGAGGACCACCATGAGCTTGAGGCCGGCCTTGTCCGTGTCCACGCCGCCCTTCAGCATCACCGGGGGCACGACGAGGAGCAGAAGAGTCAGGCCGATATATAGAAGGCGGCTTCTCCCAGGCCGATCCGCTCGTCATTCGGAAAGATCAGATGGCAGACCGGGCTGAGGGCCAGGAGCAGCCATACCGCGAGGATCGGCAGGATGACCACGAGCCCGGGATTGTCGTCGTCGGCCGATCGGGCGTCCGTGAGCAGGTCGCGGTAGGACGCTTCGAAGTCGGAGGTCTCGGCCAGGAAGCCGGCCTTCTGACGGGTCAGCGCTTCGCGGAGCCCGTCGGCGTCGAGATCCGGGCAGGCGGTCAGCCTTCGGCGGATGTCCCGCCGGGCCAGTGTCTCGTCGACGGCCAATTCGACGACGTTGTCCGGGGTGTCGATGCCGCCATTCCACGGGCCGTAGGAGCGGCTTGGAGGCGATTCGGAGACCTGCTCGGCCAGGGCGACCTCGACGGTGGCGCGGAGCGCCGCGTGCGGGAAACGGTACCCGTGGCGCGTGGCCACAAGGAGCCCGTGATCGGCCGCGACGGACAGGAACCGCGAGAGCCGCCACGGCACGTGGTACACCGTCGCCAGACCCACCCTGTCGAGTCCGTGCCGCAGGAGCGCCCAGCCGCCCGCCACAGTGAACACCATGAATCCGGCGAAAGCGCCATTTCCTACCCATGCGTTGCCGGGAAGCCCTGAGGCTCCCGTGTACTCGGCGCACCACTGGGCGGACACCGCCCACAAGGGGCCGAGGACGGCGCCGGCTGCCAGACTCCTCAGGACGATTCGCGCCACACCCCGGCGTCGCCCATCTCCGGTGCGGTGAAGCCGGAACTTGACCAGGCCCGCTCCCGTCCCGACCAGGAGCAGCATCGCCGACATCACGGCAGCGGCGGCGGCCGCCCTGCCGAGCGGAGCCTTCGCCACGAGGCAGTACCCGAACGTCACCGGAAAGGAGAGAGCGAGGATGGGCAGCGGCACACGCCATCCAGTGGGAAGGACGTGCGTCCAGCGCCCCACCCAGCGAAGCGCCGGCGAGTCCATCAAGCCGCCGTACACCCGGGTGTACCAGAGCTCGAGAATGAACCAGCCGAAGGCCAGCAACACGTGCGGCGCGACGGAGTAGCGCTTGGCGCTCAGGACGACTCCGGTAACGGCCAGTGTGAAGAAGAGCTGGTACCGGATGTCGGGTGCGTGAACGTCGGCGCCCCGTCGGCGGGCCTCCCCTGGATCGGAGGCGGCCAGCAAGAGGACCGTGTCGAAGTACTCCTGCGATCGGTAATGCATGGCCTTCGCCAGTCCCTGGATCCCGCGGGTCAGTTTCCGGCCGCTGATCGCGGGGCCGGTCGCGGCCGATCGAGGCTTTCGGGGAGGGGGCGGCTTGTCCAGCAGGCCAAGGACATAGGCGCGCAGGACCGTGTACTGCTCGCGAAGGTTCTGCCGGGACTGCGATCCCAACACGGCCATGAGAGTCTCGGGGTCCTCCGAGACGGCGGCGAAGGACAGAACCTCGTCCGCCGACCGCGCGTCCCAGTCACCGGACAGGTCCACTGCGGCGATCATCGACAGCATCAGCGGCGTCGTGCACCATTCTCGGACGCTGGGGTTGTCGGCCAGTAGTTCGGCGACTCCCGAGTACTCGTCGCCGAGGTGGGCCACGGCCTCGTCCAGGAACGTGCCGGTGAGCGGTTCGATCCGCACGGTGCCGACGAACGCCTCGGCGAGCCCGCCGCCGTCGGCGGTCGCCTGCCGGCAGGTCAGGATCATCGGAGTCTCGGGATGGTCATCAAGGTACCGCCCGATCGCCGCGGCCCAGCCGGGCAGGTGGCCGTCGACGACGGAATCCAGGCTTTCCAAGCAGGGAACCACCAGGCCCAGCGTGAGCAGGGTGGACGCCTCCTCGTCGGTGACGTCGAGCCACGTGAGCATCCGGCGCGCCAGCCAGGCGGCCAGGTCCGCCGGTGCCTGCCGATGCGACGGCAGGACGACGGGCACCGGCAACGGACCGTCGGAGCCCAGTAGTTCCTGCATCACCCGCAACAGGAGGACGGACTTTCCGGCACCCTGCTCACCCACGATCAGCATCTGCTGATAGCAGTGCTCGAATGCGGCGAGGGGCGTCGTTCCGGTGGGCAGGGCCCGGGGGCTCTCGTTGCGGACGACGAGTGACAGCGGTACGTCGATCAGCCAGGGCAGCCGCTGCCGCACATTGGCCAGCTGCGGGACGAGCCAGTCTCGCTCGACCCCGGCTGCCATGCGCTTCCGCCTGGCCTCGTACCACCGCGCCGGGACGTCGGGCGTCGCCCGCTGCTCTCGGACGATATGGACGTTCAGGTCACGCCCGGCCTGGTAGACGCGGGCGTTTCCGGATGCTTCAGCGGTTAAGTGGGTGGGGTCTGGTTCACGGGGTTCCTGCGGCGGTGCGGTCATCAGGAGGATTATCGCCCGCAGACGAGATCACGAATCGGTGAAGCGTAGTTTCGGTGACCACCGCGTCAGCCGCAGCCCTCGAACTGGGGGACGGTCGTCGTGACGTTCAGGCCCGTCGAGCCGAACCAGCGTTTGAGCAGGGTGGCGGCGGTGCCGTCCTGGTACATCTCGGTGATCGCCTTGTTGACGTCCTCGCATCCGCCGATGTCCCCGGGGCGCAGGCCGACGCCGTACTTCTCGTCGGAGAAGGGGGCGTTGACGAAGCGGACCTGGTTCCCCCGCTGCGCCGCGAAGCCGGCCAGGATCAGGTCGTCGGTGGAGATGGCGTCGACCGTCCCGGAGGTCAGGTCGTCCAGGCACTGGCCGTACGTGGACGCCGGCACCAGGCGGGCCTGGATCTTGCGCTCCTGCGTGACACGCTGCCAGGAGACGGAGCCGGTGACCTGGCACAGGCGTTTGCCGCGCAGGTCGCGGACGTTCCGTACGGTCGTGTCGGCGCCCCGCACCAGGATGTCCTGGTGGGCGACGTAGTACGGGCCGCCGAAGACGACCTGGGTCTTGCGCTGCTGCGTGATGGAGTAGCTGGCCACGACCATGTCGACGTCGCCGGAGCGCAGCGCCGTCTCGCGCTCGGCGCTGGCCAGCGGCTTGAGCGTCACGTTCTTCGCGCCGAGCCGCTTGGCGATGTCGCGGGCGACGTCGATGTCGAAGCCCTTGTAGTCGCCGTTCCCGTCGCGGAAGCCGAGACCCGGCTGGTCCTTGTTCACGCCGATGACCAGGTGGTCCTTTCCGCTGACCGACGGCGTCTCGCCGCCGGCCACCCCGCAGCCGGCCGCCGCCAGCAGCGTCAGCGCTAGGACACGCCCGAGGGCGATTCGACGTAGTCGCATGTGCTGCGCTCCCTTACCGGTACTCGGACAGCCGCGGCCGGACCCCGGCGAGGATGAGGATGATGAGGAGGACGGCCGCCCCGGGCAGGATGATGTTCCAGCCGCGCAGCCCGTGGTCGCCGGCGCTGATCGCCTTGTCGAAGGCGCGACCGTGCAGGTCCTTGAGGGCGACCAGCGCCGTGTCGTAGTCGCCGAAGTCGCCGGTGCCGGCGTTCAGCTTGGTGGACAGGGCCCCGCGGCGGTCGCCGCCGGTCGCCTGCTGCCGGATGCTCCGGTCGTTCGCCTGGACCTTCTGGTATCCCGACAGCACCTTCCGCAGCGCCTCCTGCTGACCGGGCAGCGTGACGTGGTGGGCCTCGGTGCCGTAGAAACCGAGGAAGTCGCTTCCACCGACCTTCTGGTCCACCTGGGCGTAGTACGTGTCGAGGTTGCCGGCCGGGACATAGAGGATCGTCTGCGACTTGTCCAGGTAGACCTGCTCGTACGTGTCGGCGCGGCCGGGGTCGAGCAGGTACCGGGCCTCGTCCGCGTGGGCGCTGTTGCTGATCGCCCGGGCCCGCGACAGCGCGAGCACCGAGTCGAAGCCGTCTTCCTTGGCCGTGCGCAGGCGTCCCGCCTCGCTCGACAGGAGTGCCACGCTCACCGCGACGAGCACCAGGGTGCCGACGGTGGCCAGGGCGAGGAACGGGTTGACCAGCCGGCGGAACCGCCGGACGAAGTACCACTGCACGCCGAGGAGGACGGCGATGAGCAGCAGGCCCGTGAGCACGACCCAGATGCGCCCGTTGAGCACCGCCGACCGCTTCGCCTCGTACGTCCGGCGGACCTTCGTGCCGTTGTCCAGCGTCAGGTTGTACGCCTTCGGCAGCACGTCCAGCTTCATCAGGTCGGTCGCCTGGCGGTACAGCGCGGTGACGGCGGACGGCGGGGGCCCGGCGGCGTGGTTCGACTGCTCGTCGGTCAGCAGCGCCTGTCCGGCCAGCCGCTCGTAGCGGCCGAGCGCGTCCAGCATCTCCTGCGCGGTGCGCTGCTCCGTCGCGTCCGCGCCCGCCAGCCGCGAGCCCTGCAGCAGCGCGCGGTTCGCCTCGGAGCGGCGCTGCTCGTACGTCCGCAGCGCCGCCGCCCGCCGGTCGGCCAGGCCTTGGTCGCCGCCGATCAGCAGGGCGTCGGCGAGCTGGGCGTCCATGTCGCTGAGCGCGAAGTACAGGTCGCCGGTGGCGACCACCTGCGGGCCGGCGTCGTGCCCGATCACCCGCAGCCCGTCGCGGGCGTCCTGCATGGTCAGCGTCGTGACCAGGAGGACGACGAGCACCGCCAGGGCGCCGACGGCCGCCAGGGCGCGGATGCGTCCCGGAATCGTGCGGATCCGCAGCCGCCCGGGGACCCGTGCCCGCCGTTCCGGGGAGGACGGGGGAGTCGTCGTGATCGTCACCGCAGCCTCCGCAGCGTGATGGTGGTCCAGACGCCCACGTGCACCCGGTCGCCGTCGCGCAGCGGAACCTCCACGTTGACGGGAATGGGAGCGTCGCCCTCGTTGACCGTCGTGCCGTTCGTGGACCCCGGGTCGACCAGCGTCCAGGTGCCGTCGGGCTTGGCGAGAAGCACCGCGTGGGTGTGCGAGACGCCCGGGTCGGCGGGCGTCTCGCTCAGGTCGATCTCCGGCGTGACGCCGCGTGACACGCTCCGCCGCCCGATCCGGACCTGCTCCCCGCTCAGGGGGATGCGCCGCGACGGGCAGTACGGCGGGAAGGAGAAGTCCTCGCCCTCGGTGACGACGCGGTCGTAGTACTCCCGGTCGGCGATGACGACGGCCGCCCAGTCGGTCGCGGGCGGCTCGGGCACGGGGGCCTTGTCGGGCGCCCAGTCCCGCGTGACGGGATCCTCCTCGTCCGGGCCCCCGGCCGCCGGCGCGGGGGCCTGCGGACGCGAGGTGGGGACGGACGGCGCCGTCGTCGCCCGCGGCGTGGGCCGGCCGCCGCCGACCGCGTAGTCGTAGCCGCAGTCCTCACAGAAGCGCCCGGTACGGGGCGTGCCGCAGTCGGGGCACCCTTCTCCCGCCGAGGGTGCCGCCGCGGCGGGGGGCGCCGCGGGCGGGGCGGGCGCCTCGCCGATGCGGGTGCCGCACACGTCGCAGTAGTCGGTGGCGGTCGAGCTGTGCCCGGCCGGACAGGTCGCCATGCTCAGCCCTCGCCCCGGCGCGTCCGTACGGTCTTGGTCGAGCGGGTGTCGAGCGACATCTCATCCGCCTTGTCGACGTCCCTCTTCAGCCGGACGCGGCCGGTCGCCGGGTCGTCGACGTCGACGACCTTCCCGAGCAGACCGGCGATGGCCTCGTTGCCCGACTCGTGGGCCAGCGCGACGGCCCGGCCGAGCCGCGCGGTCGCGGTGTCCAGGTCGCCGTCCTTGCGGGCCTGCAGGCCGACCTGGATGTTCTCGGCGAGCTCGGCCTGGCCGGTGTAGTGCGCGACCTTCGGGTTGATCCGGGTCGACTGGGCCTCGTCGTCGGTCCACTCGGCCAGGACGTTGCCGCTGGCCACCGTCTGGTCGCCGAGCATCAGCTTGACCCACCCGGCCCGCATCTCCCGGCCGACCTCGCCCGCCGGCACCTCGACGCAGATGTGGTAGTCGCGGCTCTCGGCGCCCCACGCGCCGAGCGGGTAGTCACCGGACCGCTCGTCCACGTCGGTACGCCGCCCGGTGAGGTCCTCCACGCTCGGCAGCACCTGCTTGACGAACCGCAGCTTGGCGTTCTGCGGCGTCCACACCCGCAGCGCGACGTCCGCGACGGCCTTGCCCATCGCCGCCTCGGTCATCGCGCGGAAGTCGGCCTCGAGGGCCTCCGGGCTGGCCACCATGTCCAGGCTGCCCAGCAGCGCGGACGCGACCTTCCGCAGCTCGGCGACCTCCCAGTCGGTGCCCACACCCCGGCAGTCGCAGACGAACCGGCCGACGGACGCGGCCACCGCCTGGTCGAGCTGCTCCGGCGTCTCATGCTGGTTCTTGCCGTCGGTCAGCAGGATCGCGTGCCGGATGCCCTCCGGATGCCGGGCGAACAGCCGCCCGGCCAGGCCCAGCCAGGCGCCCATCGCGGTGCCGCCCGTCGCCGTCAACCGGCTCAGCGACGCCTTGGCCTCGGCGCGGGTCTGCGCGTTGGCGGGGACCAGCTCCTCCGCTCGCGGGTACACCATGGTGGCGCGGCTCGATCCGGACACGACCGCGAAGTTCACCCCGTCGCGCAGCGTGTCCACCGCGGCCTGCGCGGCCTTGACCGCCGAGATCATCTTGTTCCGCGGGTAGTCCATCGACCCGGAGGTGTCGATGATGATGACCTCGGCGGCGGACGTCCCGGTGCCGGCGGCGGCGACCGGGCCCCCGGTCGACTCGACCGTGACGATCGCGTGGACCTCCTGGCCACCCTGCGGCAGGTACTTGTTCTGGTCGATCCGGATGCTGAAGTCCGGCTGTTCACTCATTGCGCGTGCTCCTGTGTGAAGGGGATCACCACGACGGTGATGTTGTCGCGCCCTCCGGCGTCCACCGCGAGGCGTACGAGATGCCGCGCCGCGGTCAGCGGATCCGCGGCAGGCATGACGGAGGCCAGCCGCGTCGCTTCCGGGTAGTAGTTCCACAGGCCGTCGCTGCACAGCAGCAGCGTGCCGGGCCCCTCCGGCACGAAGGCCGTGACGTGCTGCTCGATCTCGCCCGCGTCCGCGCCGAGCCAGGCGACGATGGCGTGGGCGTTCGGGTGGACCTGGGCTTCGGCCTCGGTCAGCGCCCCGTGCGCGACCATCTCGGCGGCCCACGAGTCGTCGGCGGTGAGCTGCCGGGAGGCGTCCCCGGCGAGCCAGTACGCGCGGCTGTCCCCGACCCAGCCGACCGTGACGCCGCCCGGTCCGGCGTACGCGGAGACGTACGTGCAGGCGGGCGCGTTGTGCGGCGACTCCGCGAGCGCCGTGACCGCCTCGACGGCCCGGGTCAGCGCCGTACGCGTCGCGGTCTCGGGGTCGTCGCCCGCCGCGAGCCGCTCGGCGAGCGTCTTCAGGCCCGTGTCGGCGCCGGCCTGGGAGGCCGCCTGCGGCAGGGGAGAGGACGACACGCCGTCGCAGACCACCGCGGCGACGCCCTCGCCCGCCACGGTCAGGGCCATCGCGTCCTCGTTGCGGCTGTGCCGCAGGCCCCGGTCGGTGACGCCCGCGGCGCCACCCGCCTCCGTCTCGACGTGGTCGCGGTCACCGGGCCGCAGCACCCCGCACCGCTCGCAGTAGCCGTCCGCGCTGAACGCCGTCGACCCGCACGCCGCGCACGCCGCGCCGGTCACCTCGGGCGCGCCGGTCACCTCGGGCTCCCCGGTCAGGGGCCGGCCGCACGCCTCACAGAACGCCTCGTCGGCGAAGACCTCGCTGCCGCATTTCGGGCAGCTCTCCGATGCGCCCACGGTCAGACCACCGTCAGCGGGCGGACGGCGTTGGCCTGGTCGATCAGGAGGTGCCGCTGGGCCCGGTCGGTGGCCAGCCGGGCGAGCGCCCGGTAGGTCTCCTCCAGCTTGCGGCGCAGCCCCGTCTCCGTGAGCGGCGTGCCCAGCACCGCGCCGGTGCCGTCCCCGGACGCCCGCACCCGGTTGAGGGCCGCCTCCAGCACCTCCAGGGCGAGCAGCCCGTGGCGTCCGGGATCGAGGTTCAGCGCGGCCAGCCGGGCGCCCGCACCGGTCAGGTCGGCCTCGGTGATCTCGGCGGGGCCCCGGCCGCGTACGGCCGTGGCCACGGCGGAGATCTGCGCGGCGATGTGGTGACTGGAGATCCTGGGGACCGAGTCGAGCGCCTGGAGCGCGCCGGCACGGTCGCCGAGCGCGAGCCGCGCCCGGGCCAGTCCGTAGCACGCGGTGACGTACCCGTGGTCGGTGCGCCACACGGTCTCGTGCAGGACCGCCGCGCCCGCCGCGTCGCCGAGCAGCTCACGGCAGTACGCCAGGCCGAGCTTGGGCGCCGCCTCACCCGGCATCAGCGAGTAGAACTCGTCGAACAGGCCCGCCGCCTCCGTGACGTTCCCGGCGGCCAGGACGGCGACCGCGCGGTACCAGCCCACCCGCCAGTCGTCCGGTGGCAGCGCGTCGAGTACCGCGTGCGCTCCCGCCGTGTCGCCCAGCTCGATGCGCACCCGGGCGAGCGTCAGGTCGACCTCCGGCGTACGCGTGGGCGCGCTCGCCAGCGCGTCGGCGAGCCGCTCCGGCTCCAGTGCGGTCAGGCCGGCGAGGAAACCGGCGGCGGCGTCGGAGGAGTCCACGAGCGGCGCCGGCAGCGTCGCCGCGGCGTCCGCTGGGCGGAGCGGCTCGAACACGTCGCCCGCCGTGAACCGCTCCATCCCGAACGTCGTCGACGCGGCCGGGCGCGCCTTGCCGTCCTCGGCGGACAGCACCTCGCGCAGCACCCCGGTGAGCTGGTCCGCCATGTCGGAGGCGTCCTGGAACCGGAACGCCGGGTCGCGGTCGGTGGCGCGGCGCAGCAGCCGGTCGTACGACTCGTGCCTGGCGAGCACCGGCACCTCCTCGCGCGGCGGCAGGCTCGCCTCCCACTTACCGGTGTAGCCCTTGAACGGGAAGCTCAGCACGGCGAGCGTCCGGCCCACGGTGTAGAGGTCGGAGCCGATCGAGGGACCCTCGTCGGCGATCTCGGGCGCCTGGTAGCCGACCGTGCCGTAGATCGCGCCGTCGACGTCGTCGATGCGGCGGACCCCGCCGAGGTCGATGAGCTTGAGCTGCTCCTCGGACTGGATCGCGTTGTCCGGCTTGAAATCGCAGTACAGGACGCCGAGGCCGTGCAGGTAGTCGAAGGCGCGCAGCACCTCGATGCCGTACGCGATCACCTGAGGGAGCGGCAGCGACGCGTCCGGCCCCGCGGCCTCGCGGCGGTCCTTGAGGATGTCCTTCAACGGCCGGCCGCCGACGTACTCCATGACGATGTACCCGGAGCCGTCGTGCTGCACGAAGTTGTAGATCTTGACGATGTTGGGGTGCTCGACCTCTGCGAGGAAGGCGCGCTCGGCCGTCGCCGCGGCCAGCGCGTCGGCGTCACCGGTGTCGAGCAGGCCCTTGAGCACCACCCACCGGTGGCTCACGTTCTCGTCGCGGGCCAGGTAGATCCAGCCGAGGCCGCCGTGCGCGAGGCAGCCGAGCACCTCGTACTGGCCGCCGACCAGGTCGCCCGCCTTCAGCTTCGGCGTGAACGAGAACGCGGTGCCGTCTTTCGGGCAGAACCCCTCCGTACGGCCGGGCCGGTCGCCCCGGGACCGCCCCACCGGCTCGCCGCAGTTGCTGCAGTAGCGCTTGTTCTCCGCGACGACGGGGTTGGCCATGATCGCCGACGCGGGGTCCCGGTACGGTACGCGCGGCACCTCGACCAGGCCCGCCCCGAGCATGCCGCGCCGCCGCGACGACGACCGCGACGACCCGGTGCGTACGCTGCGGCTCGACGTGCTCCCGGTGACGCCCGTCCCACGGCTGGCCCCGGTGACGGGCGCGGACCGGGCCGAGGCCCGGCTCGCCGCGGAGCCCGTGGCCGGGCCCGCCGAAGAGCCGCCGGCCGCCGGCGCCAGCCCGCACACGTCGCAGTAGCCGTCCACGATCGTGCCGCCGCACCCGGAGCGCGCACAGCGGTCATCGGGCGCGGGGGAGGGGGCCGGAACGGCGGCGGACGCCGGTGACGACGCCGCGCCGGATGCCGAGGCCGCGGACGCCGCCGTCGCCGCAGGGGCCGCGGCGGCCATGCCGCAGACGTCGCAGTAGCCGCCTTGGATGGTGCCGGTGCAGCCGGGCTGAACGCACCGGTCGTTCCCCGGAACGGCCGCGGTGGGTGCCATACCGCATACGACGCAGTATCCGTCCTCCACGGTTCCGGAACAGCCGGGCTGAGTGCAGTTCAATTTCGATCTCCGATCGCACGCTGGTACTCCGCCAGCGCGGCGGTGGCGCGCCGCAGGTCGCAGGGGGAGGTCCAGAGCAGGTCGTGGGCCCGCTGGTAGAGGTCTGTCAGCCCGGGGTCCTCCGAGCCTCCGAGCCGCCCGGCCTTCGCCCGGTACGCGTCGAGCCGGCCGCGCAGCTCGTCCCGCCGCTCGAGGAGCCCGGCGATGGTCCGCACGGTCGTCCGCGCCTGCTCGAGGGCGTTCGCCGCCGTCTCCTCGAGCTGAGTCACGCGTTCGGCGAGGTCGGTCCACCGGCCCTGTACGGCGCCGAGCGCGGCCAGCCGGTCGGCCAGCGCCGCCGACGACTCCGGCAGGTCCGGCAGCATGGGCGACGCGATCTTCGCGAGCACCTGCTCGCGCACTCGCAGCGCCTCGTCCTCGGCGGTGCGGATCAGCCCGATGGTCTCCTCGACGCGCCGCAGCCGCACGTCGTACTCGGCCCGGACCCGGACCGCCTCCTCCAGCCGCGACCGCAGCACGCCCAGCGCGGCGTCGACGCCGTCGAAGGCGGCCGGGCGCATCGACAGCGGGTCCGTCCGGACGGTCTCACGCAGCCCGTCGAGGTCGCCCTTGAGCCGGTCGTACTCCGGATCCGGCCCCAGGGAGTCGAGCAGTCCCTCGACCGCACGCGCCGCCTCGGCGACCCGGTCCAGCCGGGTGAGCAGCGCCGACCAGGCCGTGTCCACGTCGGCGATCGACCGGGCAGCCTCCTCGTACAGCGCGGTCATCCGGGTCACCACGGCGTCGAGGGAGAGGCGCTCGGTGGACGGGCCGAGCAGCGTCCGCTTCTCGAGGGGGATCTGCGTGGCCAGCTCGATGGACGGTCCGCGCAGCAGGCGGTCCAGCTCGGCCAGCTCCGCGTCGTCGGGCTTCTTCCGCCGTGCCCGGATCTCCTCGGCCTGCCCGAGCACCCGCCCGTACGCCTCGAACAACCGCCACAGCGACGCCATCCGGTCGCTCAGCTCGTTCCACCGGTCGGCGGTGAGCCCGGTCAGCGGCGCGCCCTTGAGGAGCTTGTACCCCTGCTGCGCCTCGAGTTCGAGCAGCCCGGACGTGATGCGATCCCGCTCATCGCGCAGGCGACCGAGGACACGGTCCACCTCGTCCCGGTTCAACGGCCCCCCGCCCTACTTCTCGCCGCACCGCTCATCCCCAAAAAGAGCGCATGCGAGCAAGTTTGTTCTGTTATCGCCCTTTGTCGGCTGACTAGTTTTCACGAAAGGCCGCACCCTCACAAGCGGTGATGCCGCACTGATACCTTGGCGCCGCCCCGGGGCGGAGGGCCGTCTACCCGTGGGCGGCCAGATAGGAGCGCCAGCCGCCGTACCCGGTGATGTCGACCGCGTCCGGCAGCCCCTCGGGAGCGCAGAGGAACCCGGTGACCTCGCTGCCGTCGGCGAGCTCGACCCGCCCGAGGCCGAGCGGCCGGGGAACGTCCGCGAGCAGGGTGCCGAGACCCTCGGCGGGGAGCTCCCACACCTCCACCTCGATCTCCGCGCCGCCGCCGCCGACGCGGACGAGGCCGGGCTTGGGCGGGCTGGTCGCCAGCGCGTACAGCCGGTAGGCGGCCGCCGTGACGGTGGTCGCGACCAGCCGCGCGCCCCGAGACGTCAGCTCCGGGTTGAGGGGCTGGCCGCTCAGGTGCGCTCCCACCACGGCCAGCCGGGCGGCGGGCCGCGCGGCGAGCAGGGCGGCGATCGCGGCGAGGTGGTCGTCGCTGCCGCCGCGTCCCAGCAGCATGACGCCGAACGGGAGGCCGGCGACGGTCCCGGAGGGGATGGCGACCCCCGCCATGCCGAACAGGTTCGTGGCGTTGGTGAACCGGCCGAGGCGGCTGTTCGCGCCGACGGGATCGGCCGTGACCTGCGCGATCGTGGGATGCCCGGGAGCCGTGGGCAGCAGCAGCGCGTCCGCGTCGCCGAGTTCGGCGAAGGCGTGATCGCGCAGCGACGCCAGCCGTTCCCGGTCGGCGAAGAGCCGGTGGGCCGGGACGTCGCGGGCGGCGCCGATGATGGCGGCGACCGTCGGGTCGAGATCGGGCGCCTCCTTCTCCAGCAGCGCGGTGACGACGTCGCCGACGGCGGTGTACCGCTCGGCGACGAACGCCCCCTGGTAGAGCAGCGCGGCCGCGTCGAGGAAGGGCGCGGGGTCGATGGGCTGCAGCCGAGCGCCTGCGGCCGCGAGGCGGCCGGCGGCGGCCTCGAACGCCTCGGCCCAGCCCGGATCGAGCTCGCCGAGATTCAGGGTCGCCGGAACGGCGACCCGCCACAGGCCGGGCCGCCGGGGCGGCGCGGCGACCGGGCCACCGGCCAGGAAGGACAGCGCGAATTGGGCCTCGTCCAGAGTGCGGGCGAACACTGTGACGCAGTCCAGGCTCCGGCAGGCCGGGACCACCCCTTCGGCGGGCACCAGGCCATAGGTCGGTTTCACCCCGACGACGCCGTTGAAGGCGGCCGGGACCCGCCCGGAACCGGCGGTGTCGGTGCCGAGCGCGAGATCGGCGATGCCGAGGGCGACCGCGACCGCCGAGCCGGAGCTGGACCCGCCCGACACCCGTTCCGGGTCGACGGCGTTGCGGACCACGCCATACGGGCTGCGGGTGCCGACCAGGCCGGTGGCGAACTGGTCGAGGTTGGTGGTGCCGAGGACGATCGCGCCGGCCGCTCGGAGCCGGGCCACCGCGGGCGCGTCCCGATCCGGCAGGTAGGCGTACGAGGGGCAGCCCGCCGTGGTCGGCAGACCGGCCACGTCGATGTTGTTCTTCACCGCGACCACGGCCCCGGCCAGCGGAAGCCGCGGGTCGACCGCCCGGGCCTCCGCCTCCGCCTCCTCGCGGGGCCGCAGGGTGATCCAGATCTCGGGCCGGTCCACCTCCGCGATCCGGTCGTACGCCCGCCTGACCCGCTCCAGCGCGGTCTCACTCACCGTCCGCTCCTCTCAGCATGACGAGCGCCGAACCGGCCTCGACCTGATCGCCCGGCGCGACCAGTACCCGGTCCACCACTCCCGCGGCCGGGGCCAGGACGGTGGACTCCATCTTCATCGCCTCGAGGACGACGAGCCGCTGTCCCTCGGCGACCCGGTCCCCGGGCGCGACGGTCAGCTGCCAGACGCTCGCCGTGAACTCCGCCACGACGACGCTCCCTCCGGGCGGCGGCTCGATGTCCTCGACCGGATCGGCCACGTCGGCCTGGTCACCGCGGGTGAACTCGCCCGCGGCCTCCCACGCGGCGCGCTCGGCGGCGAACGCCCCGGCCTGCCGGGCGCGGAACCGCTCGATCGAGCCGGCGTTCGCCGCCAGGAACCGGTCGTACTCGGCGAGGGAGAACTCGCCCTCCTCGATCTTCAGGTCCAGCCGTCCCACGGCCATGTCGGCGCGCAGCTCCCGGAGCTCATCGGCCGACACCGGGTACCACCGGATGCGGTCGAAGAACCGCAGCAGCCACGGTGCGCCCTCCTCGTAGGGCCCGCGCTGGTGCCAGGGCGACCAGACCTGGGTGGTGCGCCCCACCAGCTGGTAGCCGCCGGGTCCCTCCATCCCGTAGACGCACAGGTACGCCCCGCCGATGCCGACGGAGTTCTCCGCGGTCCAGGTCCGGGCGGGGTTGTACTTGGTCGTGACCAGGCGGTGCCGGGGGTCGAGCGGCGTGGCGACCGGCGCGCCCAGGTAGACGTCGCCCAGGCCGAGGACGAGGTACTCCGCGTCGAACACGATCCGATGGACGTCGTCGACGTCATCGAGCCCGTTGACGCGGCGGATGAACTCGATGTTCCACGGACACCAGGGGGCGTCGTCGCGCACCCCGGCCGTGTACCGGGCGATCGCCTCGCCGGTGGCGGGGTCGTCCCAGGACAGCGGAAGGTGGACGGTCCGGCTCGGCACGACCAGCTCGTCGGTCGCGGGCAGGCTCTCCTCGGCCTCGTGGAGGCTCGTCAGCAGCACGTCCTGGGGGAGCACGGCCGGATCGAGGTGGACCTGGAGCGAGCGGATTCCGGGGGTGAGGTCGACGACCCCGGGCAGGTCGCGGGCCGCGACGGCCTCGGCGAGCGCGTGCACGCGCATCCGCAGTGCCAGGTCCAGCTCCATCGGCCCGTACTCGATGAGCAGGTTGTCGTCGCCGCTGCGCCGGTAGGTGACCTCCGGCCGCCCGGCGGTCCCCGGCGACCGGGCCAGCACGCCGCCGTCGCCGGGTGTTCCCACCGGAGACGAGGCCGGGACGAACCGTACGGTGTCGCCGGGCCTGAGCTGACCGAGCTTCCAGCGTTCGCCGGTGACGACCGTCGCGGGGCAGACGAACCCGCCCAGGGACGGGCCGTCGGGACCCAGAATGACCGGCATGTCGCCGGTGAAGTCCACCGCGCCGACGGCGTACGGGGTGTCGTGGATGTTGGACGGGTGCAGTCCGGCCTCGCCGCCGTCCGGGCGGGCCCACCGCGGTTTCGGCCCGACCAGGCGTACGCCGGTGCGCGCCGAGTTGTGGTGGACCTTCCAGCGTGCGGCGTAGAACTCCCGGATGTCGTCGGCGGTGAAGAACTCCGCGTCCGCGTGCGGCCCCTCGACGACCCCGAGCGCCCACTCGCCGGCGAAGACGGGGCGTTCGGCGGCCGGGACCGGCGCGCCGGGTCGCTCGAGGCCGCCGTGCAGGACGTCTCCGGTCCGCAGCGCGCGTCCGCCGTGGCCACCGAACCCGCCGAGGGTGAAGGTGGCGGCGCTGCCGAGGAACGGCGGAACGTCGACACCGCCGGCGACCAGCAGGTAGGTCCGCATCCCGGCCGAGGGAGCGCCGATGTCCAGGACCGCCCCGGCGGGGACGGTGACCGGCTCCCACCGCGGGACCGTGACGCCGTCCACGGTGACCGCGGCCGGCGCGCCGGTGACGCACACCGTGGTGGCGTGGGAGAACCGGAGGGCCGGCCCTTTCAGCGTGCACTCCAGTCCGGGCGTGCCCGGCGCGTTGCCGACGACGACGTTGCCCAGCCGGAACGACCGGTCGTCCATCGGCCCGGACGGCGGTACGCCCACCTGCCAGTAGCCGGTCCGGCCGGGCCAGTCCTGCACGGTGGTCAGCAGGCCCCCGCGGACCACCTCGATCCGCCGGGAGCCGTCGCGGATCTCCGCCAGCGTCGCGGTGTCGTGGACGGCGGCCGCGACCCTGTCGTCCCGGACGGCCGCGCGCAGCAGGCCGAGATTGGTCTCGACGCCGTCCAGCCGAGTGGCGTCCAGCGCCGCGCGCAGCTTCGCCAGGGCCCGCGCGCGGTCGGCGCCGTGGGCGATCACCTTGGCGAGCATCGGGTCGTAGGAGGTGGTGACCTCGGTGCCGTTCTCGACCCAGGTGTCGACACGGACGTCGTCGGCGAACTCCACCCGGGTCAGCAGGCCGGCGCTCGGCCGGTGGTCCTTGCCGGGGTCCTCGGCGTAGACGCGGACCTCGACGGCGTGACCGCGCGGGCGCGGGGCCCCGGCCCGTACGAGCGACCGGTCGCCCTGGGCGAGCCGCAGCATCCACTCGACCAGGTCGATCCCGTAGATCGCCTCCGTCACCGGGTGTTCGACCTGCAGCCGCGTGTTGACCTCCAGGAAGTAGGGCCGCTCCCGGACCGGGTCGTAGATGAACTCCACGGTGCCCGCCGACCGGTAGCCGACGGAGGCGCACAGCGTCGCGGCGCTGCCGGCCAGCAGGTCGCGCACGCGCGGCGGCAACCCGGGCGCGGGAGCCTCCTCCAGGACCTTCTGGTGGCGGCGTTGCAGGGAGCAGTCCCGGTCGCCGAACGTCAGCACCCGGCCGAGGCCGTCCCCGAACACCTGGACCTCGACGTGGCGGGCGCCGTCCACCAGGCGTTCGAGGAAGACGCCGTCGGTGCCGAACCCGGCCGCGGCGACCCTACGGACGCTCTCCCAGGCCTCGGTGAGCTCGGCCTCGCTCCGGCAGGCCCGCATGCCGATGCCGCCGCCACCGCCGGTCGCCTTCAGCATCACCGGGTAGCCGATCTCGCGGGCGGCGGTGACGGCGGCGTCCAGGTCGGGCAGCAGCCCGGTGCCGGGCAGGAGCGGTACGGACGCCGCCTCGGCCGTCGCCCGCGCGGTGTGCTTGGCGCCGAACAGCTCGATCTGGTGGGGGGACGGCCCGACGAACGCGAGTCCGGCGTCCTCCACCATGCGGGCGAAGGCGGCGTCCTCGGACAGGAACCCGTACCCGGGATGAACGGCGTCGGCGCCGCTGTCGATGGCCGCTCGCAGCACCTTGGCGGCGTCGAGGTAGCTGTCCCGGGCGGGGGCGGCGCCGAGCCGCACCGCGTGGTCGGCGAGGGCGACGTGGGCGGAGCCGCGGTCGGCGTCGGAGTAGACGGCGACGGTGGCCAAGCCCAGCCGCCGCGCCGTGCGGATGATCCGGACGGCGATCTCGCCCCGGTTGGCGACGAGCAGGGTGTCGATCACTGGATCGCCATCCTCACCGGCGTCGGGTCGAACCCGTTGCAGGGGTTGTTGATCTGCGGGCAGTTGGAGACCAGCACGAGGACGTCGGTCTCGGCGCGCAACGTCACCGTGAGGCCGGGCGCGGAGATCCCGTCGACGATCCCCAGCGTCCCGTCCGCCTCGACCGGGACGTTCATGAACCAGTTGATGTTGCTCACCAGGTCCCGCTTGCCGAGGCCGTGACGTGCGCCCTCGGCGAGGAAGTTGTCCACGCAGGCGTGCTGGGACCAGGTGTGGTGGCCGTACCGCAGGGTGTTGGACTCCTTGGAACAGGCGCCGCCGACCGTGTCGTGCCGGCCGCAGGTGTCCTCGGTCACCGTCATCAGCGGGGTGTGCTCGTTGGACATCAGGACGCTCCCCGTGGTGAGGAAGACGCAGCCCTGGGCGTGGACGGTGTCCTGAGCGCTGTAGCGGATCGCCGTGTCGTGGGCGTCGTAGATCAGGCAGTCGACGGCCTGATTGCCGCCCAGGTCGGTGATGGTGAGCGTCCGGCCCGCCGGGACCGTCCCCGACCAGGGGGCGCGGGCGGGGACGACGTCGTCGCGGATGGTCACTGGATCCCCCGGGCGGTGAGGTGGTCAGCGGTGTTGGCGAAGGCGCGCCGGCCCTCGGGCGTGGCGTTCCACAACGGGTCGTCCGGTGACGTCGGCGGGCCGGGCCGGGCGGTCACCTCCAGCGGCGTGCAGACGTACTCGGGACGCGGGTCGATGGGGTGGGCGGCGTTGGCGAGGAGGACGGTGACCGGCATCTCGGCGCGGAGCGTCACGGCGGCCTCGGCCCCGCCCGACCCGGTGAACTCCAGCCGCCCGGTCTCCGGGTCGACCCGGACGCCCTGGAAGAAGGACAGGGACGGGGGGAGGTCGCGGG
Organism: Actinoallomurus acanthiterrae; assembly: GCF_054775715.1. Taxonomy (NCBI): domain Bacteria; kingdom Bacillati; phylum Actinomycetota; class Actinomycetes; order Streptosporangiales; family Thermomonosporaceae; genus Actinoallomurus; species Actinoallomurus acanthiterrae. The sequence goes on from NZ_BAAHCO010000001.1 coordinate 4,446,503, forward strand.
GTTCCAAGCCGTGCTTGGCGGCCGCCAGCTTGAACAGCTCACGCCCGGCGGGCGAACCGCCCTGCGGCGAGCCGTCGCCGTACCGCTCGGTGTTGCGCCGCAGTGTGGAGACGCCGCACATCGTGTCCACCGGCGCGGTCGAGGAGACGATGGAGGCCAGGACACGGCCCTGGTCGGACAGCAGCAGGTGCCCCTCGCCCGGATAGGCGTTCCACAGCACCTTGACGGTGTCGGCGACGTTCAGCCGCTCCCAGGGACGGTCGGTGACGTAGAGGAGCAGGTGCGCGCAGGCGTCTCCGGCGACGTCGACGAGCCGCAGCTCGGTGCCGCGCGCCAGTGCCTTGTGGGTGTAGTTCCCGCCCGCGACCGTCTCGGCCCAGGTCAGGCCGGAAGGAGGCGGGACCTGGGGCATCGTGTCGGTCTTCGTGCCCTCCTGGGCCCGGGCGTGGGCACGCGCGCCGTACGTCGTCGCTGTCGCCATCGTGTCTCCCGACGTCGAATATCTGTCGTGCGATAGAAATTAGGTGCGCGGTGTTTCTCGGATACGGCCGCCGCGTTTCCGTCCTGTTACCGCCGAGCGCGTGCCACGGGTCGCCGGTCGCCCGGCGGGCGCCGGTCGGTGGCCTCCGGGCGACCGTGCGAGGATTCAGCCGTGAGTGCGCCCCGAAGAGTCGGCCGGCCCCGGGCCGTCGCCACACCCCCGTCCGGACTCACTCCCCGCGAGGAGGTGCTCGCGGCGGCGGCGGAGCTGTTCACCGGGCAGGGGTACGCCGCGACGACGACGCGCGAGGTCGCCGAGCGCGCCGGGATCCGGCAGGCGTCGATCTACCACTACTTCAAGGGCAAGGAGGAGATCCTCGCCGACCTCCTGGAGAGCACGGTCCGTCCGTCGCTGGAGGCCGCCCGCGCCCTCATGGACGCGCCCGCCCCCGCCGAGGCCCGGCTGTGGGCGCTGTGCGTGCGCGACGTTCGCCTGCTGTGCTCGGGGCCCCACAACCTGGGCGTGCTCTACCTGCTCCCGGAGGCGGAGCGGTTCGCGCGCTTCCAGGAGCTGCGCGACGCGCTCAAAGAGGCGTACGCCGGCCTGCTGGCGCGCACCGCCGTCGCGAGCACGCTCACCGAGGACGAGCTGGCTCTGCGCGCCAGGCTGGTCTTCTCCCTGGTGGAGGGCGTCATCCTGATCCGCAGGGACGCCTCCGCCCTCCCGGTCGAACAGGTGGCGGAGGCGACCGCGGACGCCGCGCTACGCGTCGGCGGCGTCCCCGACGACGACCTTCCCCGTCTGCGGGAGCTCGGCCGCCCGCTGCTCTGACCGTCCGGTCCACCATCGGTACGCCGCGCCGAGGGCCACCGCGACGATCAGGAACAGCGCGGTGAACCACTGGAAATACCACCGGCCACTGGCCGGCGCGTACACCGCCTTCCGAGGCCAGGCCAGATTGACGGCCATCCCGACGCCGTAGAGGACGGCCAGGACGTTCACCGGCAACCCCCACCGGCCGAGCGAGAACAGCGGCCTCCCGCGCTCGTCCTCTCCGGCGGGAGCGCCGCCGCGCCAGGCGCCGCGCAGCCGCTGCGCCAGCAGCGGACCCGTGACCATCGCGTACGCGACGTAGAGCAGCACGATGCAGGTCGTGCCGATGGCCAGGAAGGCGTCCGGGGACGCGAAGTTGATCGCCACGATGACCGCCGAAAGCACACCGGTGACCAGCGCGGGGCCGGTCGGCATGCCGGTCCGGGGAGAGATCCGCGCGAGCAGCCGCGAACCGGGCACCACGCCGTCGCGCGCCATCGAGAACAGCATCCGGGTTGCGGCCGTCTGGATGGCCAGGGTCGCGACCGAGATGGCCACCACCACGTCGGCGAGAAGCAACTTGCCGACCCAGTCGCCCAGCCGGCTCGTCAGCACGTACGACAGTCCATCGGTGGCCAGCTTGCCGTCCGTCAGGCTCGGTGCGGCGAGCAGTCCCGCGAGGATGATCAGGCCGCCCAGGACTCCGGCCGCCCCCAGCGCGGTGAGGATGGTGCGGGGCGCGACGGCCCGCGGGCTGCGCGTCTCCTCGCTCATCTCCCCGGCGCTGTCGAAGCCGATCAGCACGTACGCCGCGGCGAAGGCGGCGACCAGCAGCGCGCCGAACGCGCTGCCCGGCACCCCGGTGTGGAAGGTGACGGTCGGCGCGTGCTCGGCGTGCGTGAGCAGCAGCACGACGATCAGGGTCGCCCCGACGATCTCGGCGGTCACGCCGATGACGTTGATCCGGGCGAGGATCTTGATGTCGAGCAGGTTCACGATCGTCGTGCCCGTGAGGAGGATGACGCCGAGGACGGCGGCGTTCCCGGCGCCGTCGGCCGAGACCGGCGACGGGTCATGGCCGACGAGCTGGAACCCCGACCAGATGGCCGGCAGCACCACCTGCAGCGCCAGCGCCGCCGCGGCGACGACCACGATCTGTCCAAGGATCATGATCCAGCCCGCGAACCAGCCGAAGGTGGCGTGACCCAGCCGGCTGGACCACTGATAGATCGCCCCGGAGATCGGGTATCGCGCCGCCAGCTCCGCGAAGCAGAGGGCCACGAGGAACTGCCCGGCCAGGACGACGGGCCAGGTCCAGAAGAACGCGGCCCCGCCGAAGGCGTATCCCAGGCCGAAGAACTGGAAGACGGTGGTCAGCACCGAGATGAAGGAGAAGCCCGCGGCGAACGAGGCGTACCTCCCCATGCTCCGGTGCAGCTGCTGCCGATAACCGAACGCCTGGAGCGTGCCTTCGTCGCCCGGAGGAGGATCGGAGACGGTGGAGGGATCCATGAGTGCCATGCGGGCTCCCGGGGAGTAATTCCTGTCGGTTGACAGATAGATACGGATCGCCCGTTTCCCGCGTGTGTCATGGCTGTGCCCGCGCCGTAAAAAGGTCCTACCGCCGATCGCGCCCGCACCCCGCCGGGAGCCGAGGTCACGAGGTCGCCGGCGTGCGGCTCAGGCGGGCTTGTGGCGCTGGTAGTGGCGCGCGACGCGGGCCCGGTTGCCGCAGCGGGCCGCCGAGCACCACCGGCGGCGCGGATGGGCGGGCAGGAACAGCATCACGCAGTCCTCGGCCTCGCACTCGCGCACCTTGGTGACCTCGGGGTCGGCGACGAGCTCCGCGGCGGCCTCGGCCAGCCAGGCCGCCAGGCGCACCCCGGCGGTACCGCTGCGGCGGCGGGCGGCGATGATCGACGAACCGTCCCAGGCCAACTCGCGGATGGCGGGCGCGGCGCGCTGCGCGTCGTTCAGCGCGTCCAGCGCGGACGCGGGAGGCCGCTCGCCGCGCCGGGCATGGTCGACCGCGACGCCGGCGGCGTCCCGTACGGCGTGCACGGCCGCCACGTCGGCGGCGATCAGGCCCGCGGCCTCGTGCGCGGGCGGATCGGGAAGCCGGTCGGCCTCCAGCTCCAGCCACGCACGCAGGTCGGCGGGGGAGCCGAGCAGGTCCGCGTCGTAGGGTCGCGTGTTGACCAGGTCGAGCGCCAGCGGCTCACCGGTCAGGGGGACGAGATCACTCACGGTTCTAACGGTATATCATTGCAATGATGCGTTAGAGAGGGGTTGTCGTCAAGGCCTGCGACGTCATGCCCACGGCGCGCAAGAAACGGGTCAGTGCGTGCGGTCGCGTTCGAGGAGCAACGCCAGGGTCGGACAGTCCGCCACCGCGCGGCGTGCCAGCGGCAGCAGCCGGTCGGGCAAGGTCCCGATGATCGGGTAGCCCCACTCGTCCAGGTCGATCGTCTCCGGGAGAAGCTCCGCGCACAGGCCGTGCCCCGTGCAGGCGATCGGGTCGACCCTCAGCCGCCACGACACGTTCACCACTCCTCGGGGATCGGCAGGACCGACGGCCACTGGGCGAGCAGGCAACCCTCCGCACGCGTGTGGACTCGCAGGTGCCGTCCGAAGACGCGTAGGGCGCTGGCCGCGAACCGCACGGCGCCGTCCGGGTGACGGCAGGCGCCACGGCCCGCGATGACCGAGAGTCGCCGGTCGAGCCGGCGGTACAGTTCCGTGCTGACCCGGCACGACGCGAGCTTGGCGAAGTCCGCGGCGATCGCCGGCAGCCCGTGGAGGCAGGGGCCGCACTGTCCGGCCGTCTCGGCGGCAAGCCAGGCCAGGACTCGTGCCGACTCGGCCACCCCGCACGCCTGCTCGGGAAGCGCGACCAGGATGCCCGGTCCCAACGCGAGGCCGACGGCCTTGAACGCCGACGGTGTCGTCGGGACGTTCAGCAGTTTCGGCGCCAGCCAGGTGCCGCCGTACCCGCCGGCCAGAACGGCCTGCAGCGGCTCGGACGGGCCGCCGGCCAGCCGCAGGACCTCGCCGACCGGCGTGCCGAGCGGTGCCTCGACCACGCCGGGGCGTGTGACCGCGCCCGACACCGTGAACAGAGCCGTGCCCGGCGCCTCCTGGCTGCCGCACGAGCGGAACCAGTCGGGACCGTACCGTGCGATCAGCGCGATGTGGGCGAACGTCTCGGCGTTGCTGACGAGCGTCGGCCGGCCGCCGACGCCGCGCTCGAAGGGGCGGGGCGGCGCGACGGACGGCCGGGCGTCGCCCGCGTTGATCCAGCGGACCAGAGAGGTCTCCTCGCCGGCGACGTAGCGGGGTGGTACGGCGGTCACCCGTATCGGCACCGGCGCCAGCCGCGCCTGCTCGCGTTCGGAGGCCGCCTGCCGGACCCTGCCCTCCAGGGTGACGGCGCCGCTCCTCCGCTCGGCGTGCACGCATACCACGATCTCGCGTGCGCCGACGGCGCCGGCGGCGAGCGCGGCCCCGTCCAGCACAAGGTGCGGCGCGACCGTCAGCAGCGCGTGGTCCTTGCCACTGGCCGGCTCGCCTTCGGCGGCGTTGACGACCACTACGGCGGACCGTCGTCCGGCCGCCACCGAGCGAAGTTTGCGGCCGGTCGGAAACCCGCCACCGCCCCGGCCGGTCAGCCCGGACTCCTCGACGGCCTGGATCAACGCGGCGCCCGCCGCGGTCAGAGGCGGCGTGCCGTACTGTGCCAGGTGGTCGTCCAGCCCCGCCCGTCGGCCCAACGCGTGATATCCGGCGAGCAGGCGTACGGCGTGCGGGGCCGCCGTTCCGGCGGTCACCGCCCGCCCTCTCTCTCGCCGCCGCCACCGGCCGATGGCGTGGCCCGAGTCGGCCGTGGGCCGGCGTATCGCCGGTCGTCCCCGTGGTGCTCGCGTTCCCGAGCAGCGAGGCGGGCGTGCCGGAGCGCCGGGCCCAGCCGCCGGCCAGCGGTCCGGACACGGTCCAGGCGCCGACGACCAGGGCCGTCACGAGCGTCAGCAGCCCGGTCCCGGCCCGCAGCCCCGCATTGCCCGGCCCCGCGGCGGCCAGCCGCCAGGCCACAGCGGCGAGTGTGACGGCGGCGCAGATCCCGGCGAGCATGAGGAACAGCGAGGACCGGACGTCCGAACCGGTACCGAGCGCGTGCACGATGGCCGCGAGCCAGCAGGCGTACGCCGCCCAGTGCAGCACCTTCCAGCTCCGGTAGCCCATTCTGGTCCGCAGCAGGCTGGTCGCCGTGAGGACGACCATCACGTCGAACGCGACGGTGCCCAGGCCCAGCCAGATCGGCCGGTACGCCGAGCCGAACGGCACGACGACGTCGGTCAGGGAGATCGGCGCGTAGGAGTCGGCGACCGTGGTCGCGATATGCACGGCGAGGAAGCCCAGGCCGGCCAAGGTGAGGTTGCGGTGCAGCCCGGCGAGAACGAAACGGGGCGCTCGCCGACCGCCGACGCGAAGAGCCGACAGCACGCCGAGCGTCAGCACGACCGTGAGGAACAGCAGCGTGACCTCTCCGGTCGCGCGTGTGGCGTACCACAGGAGGTTCATCCTGCCCGCCCTCCCGGCGACCGCCCCTCCACGGACGGGCCGGCCACCCCTCCGACCGCCACGGCGGTCTCATCGGGCCAGCCGCCCAAGGCGAACGGACGCCCGTCGAGACGAACCAGGCGGGCCGGCAGCCGCAGATCGGTCAGCCAGGGGATCGCGACCCAGCCCTTGACCAGGGCCGCGGTCGCGGCGGCGTTGGCATCGACGCAGGTGGCCGCCGCGACGCTGGCCGTACGCCAGCAGGAGGCGGCGGGAACGCCGGTCGCCGGGTCGATGATGTGGTGCAGCCGCTGCTCTCCGCGCCGCCAGCACCGTACGGTCACCGAGGAGGTGGCCAGGCCACCAGTGGTGATCACGACGTCCTGGCCGGAGGTGACCGACCCGTCGTCGCGGTGGTCGTCGGTCACGTGAATCCGCCAGCCGCCGTCAGGCGGCGGCCCGCTGACCGCGATGTCGCCGCCCAGCGAGACGAGCACCCCGCAGCCGGTGTCCGCGAACGCCCGCGCGGCGGCCCGGTCGGCGGCCAGCGCCTTCGCCGTCGCGCCCAGGTCCAGCCGCACGCCGCGGGGCAGCCGCACGAGCTGCCCGTCGAGCCGCACCGTGCGCCAGCCGGCGACCCGTCGCCGCACCAGGCGCGGAGCCGGACCGTCACGGCCGACCTCCGCGATGTCCCGGTCATACCCGGCGGCCACCAGCGCGGCCCCGACGGTGGGGTCCACCACGCCATCGGTCGCCTCGGCCACCTCCAGCGCCCGCTTCAGCGTTCGGGCGAACAAGGCGGACACCTGGACCGGCCGGCTGGCCGCGGCGTTGAGCCGCGACAGCTCCGAGTCGGCGCGGAACCGGTCGCACGCCGCCCCCATCGCCGTGAGCTCGGCGTCGAGGGCGGCCCGCGCCGCGTCGAGTCGCTTCGGGTCGGTGACGAGGAGCCGCGCCGTCGTTCCCCAGATCGGGAAGCTGACCGCGCCCGTCATCACGAGCCACCCGAGGTCGCGTGCGTCGGATGCCGGGCCGGGGCGCTCGGCGGAGCGGCCGGCGCCGTCGTGGGCGGAGTGAGATGGTGACGGTGGGTCCGGTGCGGCCGCGCGGAGGGGGAGGAGCCGGTCGAGTCGGACGGCGAGAAGCTCACGGTCGGCGGCGTGGCCGGCTCCTCCGAGGACGTTGGAGCCGCCGGGCCGACGTGCGGCCGGTCGGCGGCCTGCCCCGGCAGCAGGTTCGCCAGACCGGCCGCCAGCAGGCCGGACAGGACGACGCCGACGCCGACCGCCCGGCGGGTCCAGGCCGTCACCTGGTTCAGGCCGGCGTCGCGCCGGCGTCGACGTGAACGTTCGGGATGCTGCATCGTTCGTTCCCCCTCGACATGCGCTCACGTTCGAGTGTCGTCGGCGGAGTGTTGGAAAGCCGTTCCCGAAGTGTGAAGAAGTCGTTCAACCTCTAGCGGTGCCCGCGGGCGGCCTGCCCGGAGGATGAGGTGTCGACGCCGTGCCAGGCGGCCGCCGCGCCGCTGTGGCCGATGCGCGCCACCTGGACGCCGCTGGCCACCGCACCGACGACCGCGACGATGGCGGCGGCGACGGTCAGGTACCGGCCCCACTGCACGTCCCGCCTGGCCCCGTACCAGCGCACGAAGACCAGGACGGCCAGGCCCAGCCAGAGCAGGGCCGCGAAGGGCAGCAGGCCGTCGGCCATCTCGGTGTGCCGTTCGACGAGCGGCGTCCGCTTGACGTGGGATTCCAGCAGTTCGCCGGTGTGCGTGGCGAGCGGGACCGCGAGAAGGGCCACCGTCGCCACCCCGAGTGCCAGAGAGGCGTACCGCTCGCGGGCGGCGGGCCAGACGGCGACCACGATCGCACCGAGGGCGGCCAGCGGGATGAGGACCACCACCGCGTGGATGATGAGGGGGTGAGCGGGGAGTCCCATGATGGTGGAGGGCATGATGGTCTTTCTGGGAGGTTGACTGCGAGTCGGTTCGCTCTACTCTCGCGGGTCATGGCTGAACAGGGATTAAGGGAAATGTTCAGAAGTCGTTCAGATCGGGCCCACGACCGTACCGTGAGAGCGTGACCGACCTACCGGTGCGGATCCTGATAGTCGAGGACGACCCGGGGATCTCCGCCTCCCTCCAGCGCGGCCTGACCCGCGCCGGATACGACGCGAGCGCCGTGAGCACGGCCGCGGACGCCTTGGCCGCCGAGCCGTACGACGTGGTCCTCCTCGACCTGGGCCTGCCCGACGCCGACGGCACCGAGCTGTGCGGCACGCTCCGGCAGCGGTCCGACAGCGCCATCCTGGTGATCACCGCGCGCGGGGAGGAGCCCGACCGCGTCGCCGCACTGGACGCGGGCGCCGACGACTACATCGTCAAGCCGTTCGGGTTCGCCGAGCTGATGGCGCGGATCCGGGCGGTGCTGCGCCGCAGCAGATTGACCGAGACGTACCTGCTACGGCACGGCCCGCTGAGCATCGACACCCGGACCCGGCGGGTGACGTCCGGGGACACCGAGGTCTCCCTCACCCCGACCGAGTTCGACATTCTCGAGTGTCTCGCCACCGACCCGGGAAGGGTGGTGAGCCGCCAGGAGATCCTCGAGCGCGTGTGGAACACCCACTGGTACGGCCCCACCCGCGTCCTGGACGTCCACATCGCGGCGCTGCGCCGGAAGTTGGGCGACCCGTCGGCGATCCAGACCGTCTACGCCCGGGGTTTCCGGCTCGGGGACCTCGGGTGACCAGCCGGATCCTCGCGGCGTTCCTCGTCCTGACCGGCGGCCTGATCATCGGTGCGCTGCTGCCGCTGGGGTTCGCGATGACCGACCAGCATCGCCGCGACTACCAGACCAGCACGCTCGAGCTCGCCCGCGCGCTCGCGAGCACGGCCGAGGAGGGTCTGGAGGATCGCGACAGCGAGACCAGCCTGCCTCGCCGGCTGGCGACGGTACGCCGCGAGGTCGAGGGCGGCGACCACGCCGTCGTCACCGTGGTCGACCGGAAGAACCGCGTCCTCGTCGGACGCGACAGCGGCCTGTACACGCCCGCCCGCGCCGCCATCGGCCTGCGCGGGCAGACCCGCGTCTCCGATCTCGGCGACCGCCTCCTGGCGATCGTGCCGGTCGGGGTGCAGGACGAGCGGGTGAAGGGCGCCGTGCTGCTGGCCCGGCCGCTCAGCCCGCTGCGGGAGCGGGTCGATTGGCTGTGGATGCGGCTCGGCGTCATCGCGTTCGTGGCCGTGGTCACCGCCGTCGTCCTCGCCATGTATCTGGCCAGGTGGGTCGGCCGCCCACTGCGTCGGCTGGGTGCCGCCGCCGAGGCCCTCGGCGCCGGCGAACTGGCGGCGCGCGCCGATCCGCCGCGTCGCCCACAGGAGGTGCGCGGCCTCGCCGAGCGGTTCAACGTGATGGCCGCCCGCCTCGAGAACCTGATCTACGACAGCCGCGCCGTGCTCGCCGACGTCTCCCACCAGCTCCGTACGCCGCTGGCCGCGCTGCGGTTGCGCATGGAACTGTTCGCCGAGGAGGCCGAGTCCGGCGGGCGCGAGGCGGACGCGGCCGAGTTCGAGGCCGCGCTGGAGGAGCTGGGCCGCCTGGCCCGCATGGTCGACGGGCTCCTCGCCGTGGCCCGGGCGGAGAACACCACGGCGCCCCCGCAGGCGACCCCGGTCGTCGGCCTGCTACAGGAACGCGTGGACGCCTGGAAACCGGTCGCGGCCGAACGAGGCGTCGAACTGTCGCTGAAGCCCGGCGAACCCCTGACCGCGATGCTGGGCCCCGGTCACCTGGAACAGGCGATCGACAACCTGGTCGACAACGCGCTCACCGCGACGCCCAGTGGGGGTCACGTACGGATCGGCACAGGCCGCACCGGTCATCGGGTCCGCGTCACCGTCGCCGACGACGGCCCCGGCATGTCGTCCGAGGCGATGACCGAGGCGTTCCGCAGGTTCCGCACCGGCCGTGCGGGCGGCACCGGCCTGGGCCTTCCCATCGTGCACCGGCTGATCACCGCCGACGGCGGAGAGGTGACGCTGTCCGAAACGTCCGGCGGCGGGCTCACCGTCACTCTGGACCTCCCAGCGACGAGGTGACCCGGCGGCTGCGGCCGGGACGGGCGGTCGACGCCCCGCGTGACAGGACCGCATTCCACTCACCGGAAACCGCGGCCGATCTCCTCGTGGCTCTTCCCCGCATGGGACATCGTTTACGCGAGTCGCCGTAAGCGAAAAGGGGTTTTACCAGGTGCCCCGTTGGCGATCGCTTCGCCGGGTAGGCGTTTTGGTGAGGCCGCGGTGTCCATTGTCATCCGATGCGGAGGTCTGCTCATGATTCCCTTCCTGAGAGGAGCGCTGACGACCGGCGCGTTCACCATCGCTTTCAGCACCCCGGTAAGCGCGGCGCTCATCGCCCCGGCCCTGGCGGCGGGGCCTTCCGCCGCGCCTTCAGCGCAGGTCCCGAATCCGCGGACCCGTACCGACCTGGACCAGTCCATGAAGGGTGAGGCGTTCGCCAACGCCTCCTACCGGCTGTACGCCGACCAGGCTCGGCGAGAAGGACTGCCATCGGTGGCTCGCTTGTTCGACCGCACCGCCAACGTGGAACTGAACGAGCACTTCAAGGAGGAGGCCGCACTCAGCGGCCTGGTGGGCAGCGACAGCGGCAATCTGCGTGCCGCCGAGGCAGGTGAGACCTATGAGTCCCAAACGATGTATCCCGGGTTCGCCCAGCAGGCCAAAACCGACGGGGACGGCAACGCGGCGACCACCTTCTCCGAAATCGCCGACGACGAAGCCGTCCATGGCAAAGCGTTCGGCACCGCGCTGCGCGTGACCGAGTCCAGGCAGGGCAGCGTCCCGGCACCGCCGAAGGTCGATCCGGTGCAGGTCCCCGCCGGACCGGCGATGGTGCACGCCGAGCGCACAAAAGCCAACCTCGACACCGCCATGCATGGCGAGGCCCTCGCCCACGCCAAGTACCGGCTGTACGCCGAGCACGCCAAGAACCCGGCCGTGGCACGGCTGTTCCGCGGCAACGCCGACGTCGAACGGCGCGAGCACTTCGCCGACCAGGCCAAACTCGCCGGGCTCGTCGGAACGACACGCACCAACCTGTCCAAGGCCATCAGCGGCGAGCAGTACGAATCCCGGACCATGTATCCGACCTTCGCCAAGCGCGCCGAGGCGGCGGGCGACAGCGAGCCGGCGACCCGCTTCTCCCACAACGCCGAAGACGAGGCCGGTCACGCCCATGCCTTCCAGCAGGCCCTGAACCGGCTGCCGTAGTCACGCACCGGACCTCGGCGAGTCGATCACCGGCACGCCGGCTTGGGGCATGTCGCAGTCGGGGATGTCACACTTCGGGGGCGGGGACGCTCTTAGGTGGTGATCTGATTGCTCATGGCAGAAGGAACCCACCATGTCCCACAGCCCGCCCGACCCGGTGCCGGAGACGGCCACGCGCGTCTTCGTCGACCACCGGGAGCTGCTGTTCTCCATCGTCTACACGATGCTGGGCAGCGTCGCGGACACCGAGGACGTGCTCCAGGAGACCTGGCTCGCCTGGGACGCCCGTAGCCGCGCGTCTGGCGGAGAGCCGATCGGGAACCCGCGCGCCTACCTCGTACGGGTCGTCGTCAACCGGGCCCTGGCCCGGCGGGAGAGCATCAGCCGCCGCCGGGAGGAGTACGTCGGGCCGTGGCTGCCCGAGCCGCTCGCCACCCCGCCGAGCCCGGACGACGTCGCCGACGGCGCCGTGCGCGGGGAGTCGGTGTCGATGGCGCTGCTCGTGGTGCTGGAGACGCTCTCTCCGCTGGAACGCGCGGTGTTCGTGCTGCACGAGGTGTTCGGCTACTCCCACCCTGAGGTCGCCGGCATCCTGGGCCGCAGCGCCTCGGCGGTCCGGCAGGTGGCGCACCGGGCCCGCGAGCACGTGCACGCGCGCCGTCCCCGGTACGAGGCCGACCCGCTCGTACGGCGGCAGGTGACCGAGCGGTTCGTCGCGGCCGTGGTCGGCGGCGACATCGAGGCACTCATCCGGGTCCTGGCGCCCGACGTGACCCTGTTGGCCGACGGCGGGGGCAAGGCGCGCGCGGCGGGCCCGCGGCCGATCCAGGGCCGCGACAAGATCGCCCGCCTGCTCATCGGCGACGCCGCCCGGCGGCCCATCCCCGACCTCGCGGTCCGCTACGAGCACATCAACGGCGAACCGTCGGCCCTGCTGCTGTCCGGCGACTCGCCCTTCGCGGTCGTCGTCCTCGACCTGACCGCCGACGGCACCCAGGTCCACGGCATCTACACCGTGACCAACCCCGACAAGCTCTCCCACCTCGGCTGAACAGCGGCCCTTGGAGTATTCAGTGTTCACCGCCTACGTTGTCGTCGCCGTAATCGCCATCGCCGCGAACGGTTTCTCGGGCGTCGCCGCCGTCGCTCATTTCAAGCCGATCCTTCCTCCCATGGACAGGGCCGGGGTACCGGTGTCCTGGCTGACGTTCCCGATCGGCACGTTGAAGATCGCGGGTGCCGCGGGCCTGCTGCTCGGCCTCGCCGGTGTGCCGCTGATCGGAGCGGCCGCCGCCATCGGTCTGGTCCTGTTCTTCGTCTGCGCCCTCTACACCCACGTTCGGGCGAGCGACTATTCGCTCCAGTTCGGCCTGGCCAGCGGCTTCCTGGCCCTGGCGGTCGCCGCCTTGGCCCTCGGCCTGGCGAGCGCTCGATAGTTCGTAACTAATACGATATGGTTCGCATGTTTTATGGATTCCACTCGAGAAAGGGATGCGGATGCGCCTACGCGCAGCGGTTGTCGGTGCGGGGATCGCCATCGGTGCGGTTTGCGGGATGAGCGTGCCGGCCCAGGCGGCCGCGCCGCGGACGGGTTCGGCCGCGCAGGCCAAGTGGACCTACGTCGAGTTCTGGGATCGCCAGGGGGACTGCATCGACGCGGGTCAGCAATACGAGCGTGAGGGCTGGAGGTACAAATGCGTGAACGAATGGAACGACCGCGTTGACTGGCCCGGCTGGGACCTTTACATCCTCGAGTAGCCGCGGCCCGCTCACCGCCCCCGGCGCGGCCGGGTCGTCACGCGCCGGGGCGGCGGTAGACGAAGTCGGCCGTCGCGGGCTTCTCGGTGAGTTCCTGGATCAGGTGGTGGTCGGGGGACAGGTGGCAGGCCGGGTCCGTACGGGCCGCGTCTCCGGTCAGCGCGAACGCCTGGCAGCGGCAGCCGCCGAAGTCGACCTCGCGCTGCGGGCAGGTGCGGCACGGCTCGCGCATCCAGGCGGTGCCCCGGTAGGCGTTGAAGGCGGGGGAGTGCTCCCAGATCCAGGCGAGGGAGTGGTCGCGGGCGTTCGGCGGGGACAGGTCCGGCAGTGCGTACGCGACCGGGCAGGGCAGCACGCGACCGTCGGGGGCGATGGTGATCGAGCGGTTCCCCCAGCCGCCCATGCACGGCTTGGCGATGCCCTCGTAGTAGTCCGGCACCACCCAGATCAGCTCGATCGAGGACCGCTCGCGCCAGCGCCGTACGGTCTCCTCGGCGGTGGCGAGCAGCTCCCGGCCCGGCAGGAGCGCCGTCTGGTTGCGCAGCGCCCACCCGTAGAACTGGGTGTTGGCCAGCTCGATCCGTTCGGCGCCCCACGCGATGCCCAGCCGGATGATGGCGTCGAGGTTGGCGAGGTTGTGCCGGTGCAGGACGACGTTGAGGCCGAGCGGCAGGCCGGCGGCCCGTACGACCTCGGCGGCGCGTTCCTTGTCGGCGAACGACCGCCGGCCCGCGATGTGGTCGGAGCCGGCGGCGGTCGCGTCCTGGACGGAGAGCTGGACGCTGTGCAGTCCGGCGTCGGTGAGCTCGCCGAGCCGGGCCGCGTCGAGGCCGACGCCGCTGGTGACGAGCTGGGTGTAGATCCCGGCGCGCTCGGCGGCGGCCGTGATCTCGGTCAGGTCGGGCCGCAGGAGCGGTTCGCCGCCGGAGATGTGGGCGTGCACGATGCCGAGGTCGCCCGCCTCCTCCATAAGGCGGACCCAGGTGGCCGTGTCCAGCTCGGTGGAGCGCCGGACCAGCTCGACCGGGTTGGAACAGTACGGGCAGTGCAGCGGGCACGCGTGGGTGACCTCGGCCAGTAGCGCCCACGGCGGATCGACGACAGCGTTGCCGGCCTCTCGGGGGCTCATCGCACCCACCCCTCGTCGCGTACCCGGCCCAGGAACTCGCCGACGTCGTCGGCGAGCGGCGCGCCGGGGAAGTCCGCCGTCAGTTCCTCGACGATCTGTGCCGTCGTACGGCTGCCGTCGCACAGCCGCAGGATGCGGCCCGCCTCCGGGTTCAGGACGACGACCCGTTCGGGCATCACCAGCAGCTCCTTGTCGCGCACCCGGTCGTGGCGCAGCCTGATCGACGCGGCCAGCGTGGGCCGCCACTCGGTGTTCAACCGCGCTCCACGGCGTCGAGGAGGCTCCACAGCACGTCGCACTTGAAGGACAGGGCGGCGACCGCGCGCTCCTGGTCGGCGCGGGTCCGGGCCCGGTCGAGGACGAGGGCGATGGCCTCCTGGCTGTCGTTACGGCCCTGGGAGATCCGGCCGCGGAAGTACCGCAGCCCGTCCGCGTCGACCCAGGGATAGTGGCGTTCGAACGCCTCGATGCGGACCCGCATGAGGTCGGGGGCGAACAGCTCGGTCAGCGACGACGCGACGGCCTCCAGCGGGGAGCGCAGGCGGCAGAAGTTGACGTAGCCGTCGACGGCGAGGCGTACGCCCGGCAGCACCTCTTCGCCCGACAGCAGCCGGGCCCGCTCCAGGCCGGCCGCCTCGCCGAGGCGCAGCCACCGCTCGATGCCGCCCTCGCCGGGCGCGGTGCCGTCGTGGTCGTGGATGCGGTGGATCCACATGCGCCGCAGCTCGGCCGTTCCCAGCTTGGCCAGGATGAGCGCGTCCTTGATCGGGATGTGCTGCTGGTAGTGGAAGCGATTGAGGATCCAGCGCCGCAGCTCGTCGGGGGTGAGCGTGCCCTCGTGCATCCGCAGGTTGAACGGATGGCGGTGGTGGTAGCGGCGCGCGACGACGTCGCGCAGGCGCTCCTCCAGCTCCGTGGTCGTCCAGGGGGGCAACTCCGTGTCGGCGATGCTCACAGCTCGATCACCGTCCTGTCGGGCGCGACCTCGATGCCCAGGGCCGCCAGCGACGCGTGCGCCGGGGCGGTCGGGTCGACGAGGGGATTGGTGTTGTTGAGGTGGGTGTACAGCTTCCGGTGGGCCCGCAGCCGCGACAGCGGGCCGGCGGTCCAGGTGATCGGCAGGTGCCCCATCTGGGTGGCGGTCCTCTCGGAGACCCCCATCCGGCGGGGCTCGTCGTCGTCCCAGAACGTGCCGTCGACGATGACGCAGTCGGCGGCCGACAGCACCTTGTCGAGGGCCGGCGTCCAGTCGGCCAGGCAGGGCGCGTAGACGGCGGTCCGGTCGCCGTCGGCGAGCACGAGGGCCACCGACCACGCCCCGTCCGCGTCGGCGTCGGCCGCGTAGCGGGGCCGTTTGGCCGAGACGCGCACGGCCTGCACCGACACGGTGCCGCCGAGCCGTACGGGCCGGTCCTCCGGGAGGTCGTGCCAGGTGAGGCGGGTGTAGGGGGCCAGGACGTCATTGAGGCGGAGCCGGTCGCAGAGCGCGCCGGTCACCGCCGGTGTCGCGATGACGTCGACCGACGCGGCCTCGCGGAGCCGGGCCAGTCCCAGGGTGTGGTCGAGTTCCGCGTCGGTGAGGATCACTCCGGCGAGGGGGGTGTCCCGCGAGCCGGGTGCCGGCGTGCCGCAGAACTCGACCTGGTCGGCGATGTCCGGCGTGGCGTTGATGACGAACCATCGGTCGCCGGCGCGGATCGCCGCCGAGGCGTGCCGGCGCCTGCGCTCCGGGTGGGAGCGGGCACCGGCACACCCCGGGCACGCGCAGTTCCACTGAGGCACGCCGCCGCCGGCGGCCGTGCCCAGGATCTGCAGGAGCAAGGGTCTTACCGCGTTGACAGGAAGTACGCGGACGCTTCCATCGACGTCTCGACGACCTCGTAGTCGGGCTTCCTCCAGGTCGTCTGCTCGCTTCCCCGGTGCTTGCCCTTACCGTGGATGTCTGCCATCGTCACCATCCCTTCGATCGCGGCACATCCGTGCCTCCGGCGGACGGCGCCCGCCGGACGTCTCTCATCGAGCGCCTCCGCGGCCCGTGGGGGAGCCCCAGCCCACGTGGATCTCGTCGATGGCGAGCTTCTTGTAGAAGGCCGGTACGCTCTCGGCGGCCCAGGTGCTGTCCACGTCCAGCCTGATGTACCGCGCCGTGGTCGTCGTCGGCAGATCGATGAACCGCACGGCCTTCGCGCTCTCCAGCACTCCGGTCTTGATCGGATCGCCCCAGGTCACGCCGTCATCACTGACGTAGACCCGGTAATCCTTGATGCGAGCGGAGTCCTCCTTGCGGCCGAACGTCTCCCGGTTGTGGGTCGGGGAGTTCTCCCGCTGGTTGATCGCCAGGAAGCGGACCGGGCCGCGCCGCCGCAGGTCGAGGGTGATCGAGACCGGCACGGTGGCGTTGGCATCCCAGTAGTTCAGGTAGCTGCCGTCGGTGAGGTTCGCGGCCGGGTGGCCGTCGGCCGACGCGGTCGCGGTGGCGGTGACGTGCCGGTACAGGCCCTCACGGCCGGCCAGGTCGACGCGGAACACCGTGTCGTACTGATCCCAGTTCGTGATGCCGGAGATGGTCACCCGTCCGTTCGCCTGGGTGAAGGCGAACCGGCGCCCGGTCCGTACGTCGGTCACGCGGACGACGCGGTAGCCGTTGTCGCGGACGGTGAGCGTGTCACCCGACGGCCGGGTCAGGACGTGCAGGTAGTTCCGGAACGGGTTGGCCTTGGCGACCGTGACGGTGCCGTACGCGCCGTCGTTCCAGGCGCCGGGCTGCAGCCCGCCGTACATGTACCCGCCGCCCTCGGTGCCGTGGATCGACTCCCAGATCGGGTCAAGGTATTTGTCGAGGAAGTCGTTGAAGGCCTCTTGCTTGTCCGGGAAGCGCCCGTTCACCATCGCGGTCTCGGCGATCAGGTTCTTGATCGAGGCACCGGCGTTGGTGATGTACCGCCCGACGCTGAGCGGGTAGTCGATGTCGGAGTCGCTGCCGTCGTACCACCACGCGCCCTTCGTGGGCAGCTTGAAATCGGCCTCGGTCAGGCGTGGCATCGGCGTCCAGGTGGCGGCGGGATAGTCGTACGCCGGGGTCATGCCGGTCTTCTGCTCGTTGCTGACCGTGTCCATGATCGGCGTGTCCTCGTTGTTGTTGGACAGCAGCATGTCCGGGCGTTCCTTGCGGATCAGCTCGTACAGGCCGTTCTGCTCCCAGTACTCATTGTCATTGTCGATCCAGAACCCGGACAGGCCCGGGTAGTTGTGCATGACCTCCACGAAGTTGTCCCAGCTGAACTCGCCGAAGCCGGGACGGGTCGTAAGATCAACACTCTTGCCCTTGTAGGCCGAGTAAGCGGCGGAGTCAAGCCACTCGTGACCACTTTCGTCGTGCCACTTCGGATCATCGGTCATGTAGAGGATGACCCGCAGGCCCTTCGCGCGGGCCGCCGTGATGAGTTCGCCGAGGAAGTCGCGCTTGGTGCTGCAGCTGCCGGGGATCTTCGACGGCCAGGGCCGGGAGTAGCCGAGCCGGCTGTGGAAGCTGGCCAGCACCAGGTACGACGCGTGCAGTTTCCTCGCCTCGCGCACCCAGTAGGCCGGGTCCCAGCCGCCGTCGGTGACCGCCTTCTCCCAGGCGGCGCAGTCGGTGTAGCCGGGGCTGGTGCGCATGCCCCAGTGCAGGAACAGCCCGGCGGTGGAGTTGCGCAGCCAGATCTGGCGGGGGTTGTAGAGCTCGGCCCGCGCCGGGGACGTCACGCCCACGGTGAGGGCCAGGGCCAGGACGGCGAGCAGCGCCGCCGCTTTCGAACGCATCGTCTGTCGCTCCCAGGGATGAGCAGTGCCATGGATACTCGGGTTCCGGATCGTGCGGTGGACCGGCCGTCGCGAGGGGCTGCGACGGCCGGTCCACCGGTGGCGGGCTGGATCAGAGGGGATGGGCGCGGATCAGGCGCGTCTCTCCGGGACGGAGGGTCGCGCTGTAGGAGTCCGAGACCGTTCCGGTGGTCTTGCCGGACCACAGGTCGGTGACGGACGCGCTGCTGGAGAAGCCGACCTGCGACCAGTCGACGCTGACGGTGGAGTTGCCGGAGGTCCCGGTGTTGAACAGCGCCACGACGTAGTCGCCGTTCGACTCCTTCTTGCGCCAGACCTGCTTGACACCGCTGTTCACGATCCGGCTCGCAGCGACGCCGTCCTGGTCGACGCCGATCAGCCGGTCGTTGGTCAGCATCGCCTTGTCGGTGCCGTCCAGGTTCGTCAGGTCGGTGCCGAGCAGCAGCGGCGAGGCCGCCATCGCCCACAGCGTGAACATCGACCGGCGCTGGTCGGCGGTCAGACCGGCCTGGTCACCGTTGCCGATCTCCAGGGAGTCCAGGTCGTTCCAGCCGCCCGGCCCGGCGTACTGCTGCCAGGACGCGGCCGTCCCGAACCGGCTCGACACGTGCGACCAGTCCGTCAGCGGGTAGCCGCTGCCGTTGGAACCCGAGCCGCAGTAGCACTCGACGTCGCCCTGGGTGCGCCAGCTGTTGGCCAGCTTCTTCCACGTCGTCGCGTTCGCGATGGGCAGGTTGTTGGACAGCGCGAAGTTGATCGGACGGCCGGTGGCGCGCAGCGCCGTGTCCCACGCCTGGACGTCGGCGACGTCGGCGCTGCCCACTCCGTCGATCTTGAGGTAGTCGACCCCCCACGAGGCGAACTGCTTCGCCCAGGAGTTCACGAACTCCTGAGCGCCCGCCTTGGAGTAGTCGATGTAGTACATGTTCTTGCAGTTGTAGTTCTTCTCCGTCTTGGACGTGTCCGCGATGTCCTTCGCGTGGTACGACGTGCCCTCGATCGGGGTGTTCTTGGTGACGGCGTTCTTGGCGATGCCGGGCGTGACGTAGAAGCCGAACTTCAGCCCCTTGCCGTGCACGTAGTCGGCGAGCGCCTTGATGCCGGACGGGAACTTGGACGTGTCGACGGCCCAGCGGCCGTACGAGTCGACGGTGAAGCCGTTCGAGTCGCACTTCTGCCAGAAGTCGTCGAGGTTGACGTAGACGAAGCCGTGGTCCTTCAGGCCGCTGCTCGCGAGAGCGTCGGCCTGGGCCTTGATCTTCGCCTCGGTCGGCCAGCGGCGGACGAAGCTCCAGCTGCTCCAGCCCATCGCCGGCCGCACCGACTGACCGTTGTCCGACGCGTGCGCCGCGGACGTGGCCCCCGGTACGGCCATCGCGGTGGCCGCCACGGCGAGGGCGCACCCGATGGCGCTCGCTCCGCGAGCGCGGTTCGCGGCGCCCCACGCGCCGTCCTCCCTCGTCTGGTCGCCGCTCCCGGCGCTCCTCAGTCCAGACGACGCGCGCCGCTCACGACGGGCCCGCATCGTCAGCTCCCGCACGACTGGGTCGAGCCGCCGCTGGTGGCGACGCGCAGCGACCCGCCGGAGGTGTTGACGCTGTTCGTCGCGCAGTAGCCGGTGATGCCCTGGAACAGCAGGTCGGAGGGGCTGTCGCCGCCGCGCTGCGCGGTGAAGTGGTCGAAGCTGATCGCGCTGCCGGCGTTGGCGATGACCGCGGGCCGGCCGTTGTCCTTGGCGAACTTGACGGAGCTGTTCACGAACTTGATGTTGTTCGCGTTGTGGATGTACCAGCCGTACGCGGGGCGGGTGCCGATGCTCTTCGGGTTGTAGTCACCGCTGTCGCTGGGGACGCCGGTGCTCATCGTGCCGTTCCCGCCGGGCACCGTCAGGTTGACGCCCGTGAACGTCACGTCGCTGATCTGGTTGCCGCCCGTCTGGCCCCAGATGGTGGGGCTGAAGGACGGGCTGACGCCGGTGCCGGTGATGTTGTCGAACGTGACGCCCGAGATGTGACCGACGCCGGGGCTGTTGCCGCAGCGCTTCCGGGCGCCGACCTTCAGCATGATCGGCGAGTGCACGCCGGTCATGGTGATGTCGCTGTAGTGGACGTCGGAGATGTTCGCGCCGTCCATCGACACCATGCCCAGGCCGGACTTCTCCGCGCCGGTGATGGTGATGTGGGAGAACTGGTAGTCGGTGAAGTCACCGCAGGTCTCCGAGCCGAACATCAGCGCGTTGCAGCACTTGGCCGACAGCTTCGAATCGGTGACGGTGACGTGGCCGCTGGGCAGCTTGGCGCCGAGGGCGTAGTCGCTCTTGAACGGCAGGGCGTCGTCGTTGGCGGAGATGTTCGCGTTGCTGATCGCGACGTTGGTCGTGCTGATGACGTTCCAGCCGTCGCGGTCGCTCGCCGTGTCGATGGTCAGGTGGTCGGACGTGACATGGTCGCAGCCGTTGATGAGCGCCGCGAAGTGGCCGCCGCGCCGCAGCGTGATGCCGCTGAGCGTGAGGTTCGTGCAGCGGGTCAGCGAGATGATCTTGTCTGCCTGGCCGCTCTTCGGGTTGCCGGTGATCAGGTTGCCGCCGCCGTCGATGGTCCCGGAGCCGGTGAACCCGATGTTGGTGAGCTTGTCACCGTAGATCATCGCGTCGTGGAAGTGGCTGTGCCCGAAGTCCTGGTACTTGTCGTTGGAGTTCGACTCGGCCTTGTCGTAGCCGGTCCCGCTCGCGCCCTTGATGGTCGAGCCGGAGTCGAGCTGCAGCGTGACGTTGCTCTTCATGTGGATGGTGTTCGAGGACTTGTACGTCCCCGACGGGAAGCGGACCGTGCCGCCGCCCGCGCTGTTGGCCGCGGTGATGGCCTTGTCGATCGCGGAGCTGTCGTTGGCGCTGCCGTCGCCCTTCGCGCCGTAGTCCTTGACGTTGAAGGTGCCGGCGGCGGCGTGCGTCGCGGCCAGTACGGGCGGCTGCACGAGCCCGAGGACGGCGACCAGCCCGATGGCGGCCGCGAGTGCCTGGACGAGGTGTTTCAGTGGGATCTTCATGCTTCTTTCCGAGAGGAGGCGGGATAGGGGAGCCAGGGCTCAGCGGGCGGCGCCTTCGGTCCGGATGAACTGCTCGTTCATGATCAGGAAGGCGCCCAGGCCGTGGAAGTCGTTGGTCGCGCGGGTCCGGCCGACGTAGTAGGAGTACGAGCCGACGTTCGTGCCGACGGAGATGTCGGTCAGGTTCGTCCGGCCGTCGCTCCCCAGCGAGATCTTCTTCAGCACGCCCTGGTAGGCGCGGTCGGCGACCGTCTTGTAGTGCGCGTCGACGTAGCCCTGCTCCGCGGCCCGCGACAGCGCGAAGGCGAACATGCTCGAGCAGGACGTCTCGGTCCAGTTGCCGGACTGCGAGCCCTTGTCGACGACCTGGAACCAGCGCCCCGTGGCCGGGTCCTGATAGCGCTCGAGACCGGCGGCGAGGTCGCGCAGGATGGTCAGCAGCTGCGGCCTCCGCGCGTTGGTCGCCGGGACGGCGTCGAGCACGTTGACCGTGGCCATCGCGTACCAGCCGATCGCCCGGCACCAGTGCTCCGGCGCCAGGCCGGTCTTGGAGTCCGCCCAGCTCGCCTTCTTGGACTCGTCGTAGGCGTGCCGCAGCAGGCCGTTCGACACCTGCAGGTGGGTGCCGTACGCCACGAGCTGCTTGGTCGCCTCATCGTCGGTGTAGGCGGTGTCGCCGAACTCCTTGCCGTACTCGACGAGGAACGGGTTGACCATGTACGCCCCGTCGGCCCACAGCTGGTGCGCCCGGCTGCTGGACGTCCCGTGCCAGAACGCGCCGTCGGAGTTCCGCGGGTACGTCTTGAGCCGGTTGCGGATCTTCGCGGCGGCGGTCTGGTAACGCGCGTCGCCGGTCTCGTGGTGCAGCAGGACGAGGATCCGGCCAGCCTGCATGCTGTCGAGGTTGTCGAAGCTCTGGCCGATGTTCCCCTTCGAGTCGACGAAGCGGTCCGCCCAGCTCTTGATGTACGACAGGTACTTCGCGTCGTGAGTGCGCTGGTAGACGAGGTACTGGCCGTACAGGTACAGCCCGACCGGGTACGACCAGCCGCCGATCTTGCTCGGGGTGTCCCGCGCGATGGTCGAGTCGACCACCGCCACCGACCAGTCGGTGGCCGCCTTGGCGGCGCGTCCGGGGCGGGCGGCCGTCGCCGGCGTGGTGAGCGCGGTCAGCGCCGCGCAGAACACCGCCGTGAGCGCGACGAAGGGCCGCCCCGATCCCAGAATGCGCTTTCTCGGCCTACGCATAGTCGGATCCCAGCCACATCTCGTCGATGAGCAGCTTCTTGTAGAACTTGGTGGCCGAGGACGCGGCCCACGTGCTGTCGACCTCGAGGCGGACGTAGCGCGCCGAGGAGATGCCGAGGTCGATGAACCGCACGCCGCGGGCGCTGGGCATCGTCCCGGACTTCACCGTCGACCAGGTCTTGCCGTCGGTGCTGGACTGGACCTTGTACGCCTTGATCCGCGCGGAGTCCTCGGTGTCCGACCGCTTGTAGCTCACCGACCACTCGCGCTGGTTGACGCCGAGGTAGGCGACCTTCTTGGCGGAGCCGAGGTCGAGGGTGACGGTCACCGGCAGGGTGCCGTTGTTGTCCCACCACTTCAGGTAGCTGCCGTCGACGAGGTTGTCCGCCGGGTAGCCGCTCTTGGAGGCGCTCGCGGTCGCGGTCACGCCGGAGTAGATGCCGGTCCGGCCGGACGTCTGGACCTTGAAGACGGTGTCGTACGGGTCCCAGTCGCCGATGCCGGTGATGGTCAGGGACCCGCCGGACTGGCTGAAGCTCATCGCCGCGCCGGTGCGCAGGTTCGTGACCCCGGTGACCTTGTAGCCGTTGTCGCGGACCTTCAGCGTGCTCGTCGACGGCTTGGTCAGCACGTGGATGTAGTGCAGATTCGCGTCGGTCTTGCTGATGGTGGTGACGCCGTACGCCCCGTCGTTCCACGAGCCGGGCTGCAGGCCGCCGTACATGTAGCCGCCGCCCTCGGTCCCGTTGATCGAGCTCCAGATCGGGCCGAGGTAGGTGTTGAGGAAGTCGTTGTAGGAGGTCTGGTTCGACGGGAACTTGCCGTTGACCTGCGCCGTCTCGGCCATCAGCGACTTGATGGAGGAGCCCGCGTTGGCGACGAGCCGCCCGACGTTCAGCGCCTTGTCGACCGAGGAGTTGCTGCCGTCGTACCACCAGGCACCGGTCGACGGGAGCTTGTAGCAGGCCTCGGTAAGGCGGGGCGCGGGGGACCAGGTCGCGGCCGGGTAGTCGTACGCCGGGGTCATGCCGGTCTTCTGCTCGTTGCTGACCGTGTCCATGATCGGCGTGTCTTCGTTGTTGTTGGACAGCAGCATGTCCGGCCGGTCCTGGCGGATCTTCTCGTAGAGGCCGTGGTCGATCCAGTACTGGCTGTCGTTGTCGATCCAGAACCCGGCCAGGTCGGGGTAGTTCTGCATGACCTCGACGAAGTTGTCGTAGGAGAACTGCCCGAAGCCGTCGTTGGTCGTGAGGTCGACGGTCTTGCCCTTGTACTTGGAGTACGCGGAGGAGTCGAGCCACTCGTGGCCGCCCTCATCGTGCCACTGCGGGTCGTTGGTCATGTAGAGGATGACCTTCAGGCCCTTGGCCTTCGCGGCGCTGATCAGCTCGCCCAGGAAGTCGCGCTTGGTGGTGCAGCTGCCGGGGATCTTGGACGGCCAGGCACGCGCGTACCCGAGCCGGCTGTGGAACGACGCGAGCACGAGGTACTTCGCGTGCAGCTTCTGGGCCTCGCTCACCCAGTAGTCCGCGCTCCAGCCGCCGTTCGTCACGTCGGACTCCCAGGCGCTGCAACTCGTGTGGGCGGGGCTCGTGCGCAGGCCCCAGTGCAGGAACAGCCCGGCGGTGGAGTTGCGGAGCCAGTCCTGGCGCGGGTTGGTCAGCTCGGCGCGGGCGGGGCCGGCCGTCGTGGTGAGGGTGAGGGCGAGCGCCGCCAGACCGGCGGCCGGCAGGCGAAGTGATCGTCGTCGCATGGGCGGGGTTCTTCCTGGGTGTGGGGGGGCTGCCCGGATGGGCACCGGCGGGGCCGGGGTTGAGGGTGGCGCGCCCCGGCCGGCGGGGCCGGGGTGAGGGTGACCGCGCCCCCGGGCCCCTGGCGCACCGGGGACGCGGTCACGTATTCGGGGGGAGGACTACTTCAGGTCGATCCGGAACACCTTGTCCGAGCCGTCGGCCTGGTTCCCGTTGTTGTCGCAGTTGGTGGTGGACAGCCACAGCGCGTTCTTGCCGGGGATGGTCTCCACGGTCCGCAGCCGGCCGTACGTGTTCACGTAGTAGGCCGCCGGCGTGCCGGTGGTCGTGCCGTCGACCGGGATGCGCCACAGCCGCTGGCCGCGCAGCGCCGCGACGTACAGGGCGCCGTCGGCGTACGTGATGTCGCTGGGCGAGGCGTCGGCCACCGGCCACTGCACCTTCGGGTTGGTCATCCCGGAGGTGCTGCACTTCCCCTCACAGGTCGGCCAGCCGTAGTTCTTGCCCGGCTCGATCAGGTTGACCTCGTCGTACTTGCTGTTGCCGAACTCCGCCTCCCACAGGCGGCCCTGCGGGTCCCAGGTGATGCCCTGCGGGTTGCGGTGCCCGTAGCTGTAGACGAGCGTGCCGAACGGGTTGCCGGGTGCCGGCTTGCCGTCCGTGGTCATCCGCAGGATCTTGCCGTTGAGGGAGCTCTTGTCCTGCGCGAGGTCGGGCGTCTGCGCCTCGCCGGTGGTGGCGTACAGGTAGCCGTCCGGGCCGAACTTCAGCCGCCCGCCGTTGTGGTAGCGGTTCTTCTTGATGCCCTGGACGAGGACCGTGTAGCCGCTCAGCGAGCTGCCGTCGTAGGTCATCCGGACGATCCGGTTGCCCTCCGAGGCCGTGTGCATGAGGTAGACGTAGTGGTCGCTGTTCCAGTTCGGCGAGACCGCGATGCCCAGCAGGCCGCCTTCGCCGTCGGTCGTCATGGCGTTCGGCACGGTGCCGACCTGGGTCTTCGTGCCGCTCTGGGTGAGCTTGAAGACCTTGAAGGAGTCGCGTTCGGTGATCAGCGCCGAGCCGTCCGGCAGCCAGGACATCCCCCAGGGGATCGTCCAGCCGGACGAGACGGTGGTGATGGTCGAGGGCACCCCGCCGCCGGACGAGGACCCCGTCTTCACCGTCACCGCGTTGCTCGCGTCGGAGACGTTGTTGCCCGCGTCCTTCGCCTTCACGGTGAACGTGTAGGAGGTGTTCGCGGCCAGGCCGTTGATCGTCGTGGACGTGGTCTTGACGCCGGTGACGATGGCCGTGCCGCCGCTGTAGACGTCGTAGCCGGTGACGCCCACGTTGTCGGTGGACGCGTCCCAGGCCAGGGAGACGCTGCCGCTCGTCACGCCGGTCGAGCGCAGGTTCGCCGGCGCGGTCGGCGGCTGCGTGTCGTCGGTCGCCGCGGTGGTCACCGTGACGGAGGCGCTGCTGGGCGACACGTTGCCGGCGGCGTCCCGCGCGAACACCGTCAGCCGGTACTGCGTCTTCGGCGTCAGCCCGGTGATGGTCTTGCTCGTCGCGGTGCCGGCGGCCTCGGAGATCTTGTTGCCGTCGTTGTAGATGTCGTAGGCCGCCACGCCGACGTCGTCGGTCGAGGCGTCCCAGGCGAGCGTGATGCTGTCGCTGGTCACTCCGGTCGAGTGGACGTCGCCCGGGGTGGTCGGCGCCTGGGTGTCGCCGCCCGTCCCGCCGTAGACCTGCAGCTCCTGCAGGGAGTAGCCGTAACTGCTGGTGTTCCGGCAGCGCTTCGTGCCGTACACGCGGACGTACCGGCCGCT
The DNA here is from genome assembly GCF_054775715.1 of Actinoallomurus acanthiterrae. NCBI lineage: Bacteria > Bacillati > Actinomycetota > Actinomycetes > Streptosporangiales > Thermomonosporaceae > Actinoallomurus > Actinoallomurus acanthiterrae. Next base: position 4,472,208 of record NZ_BAAHCO010000001.1, read on the forward strand.
CGCCTTCAGACCGGTCAGGTCGTCCGTGCCGCCGTCGCCGGAGGTCGTCGAGTAGACGTCCGTCCAGGTGGAGTGGTCGCCGGAGGTCTGCACGCGGTACGCCGTGGCGCACGAGGCGTCCCAGACCAGCTTGACCTCGCTGATCTGCGCGGTCGCGCCGAGGTCGACGTAGATCCACTGCGGGTCGGAGTCGCGTACGCTCGCCCACCGCGTGGAGGTGTCGCCGTCGACGGCGTACTTCGCGGCGTACCCCGATCCGCCTTCCGAGGACGCCGTCGTGGGTTTGTTCTGGCTCAGCAGCACGGGCGCGGCCGCGTGCGCCGAGGAGGTTGCGATCAACAGCCCGGAGCCGAGCGCGCTCGCGCCGAGCCAGGCAAAGGTTTTCTTCATGATCCTGCCGCCGCTCTGCGGAAAGATGGGATCTTTGCTGGAAATGTAACAGCGGTGTTTCCGCTGTCAATGACTTGTTGGATTTTGGTAGATGCAGCTCTACCGCGTGTTCGATTGGCTGTCAGGTGGCCGGGCCGAAGTGTGTCCGGCATGAACGCTTAGGCGGATACATCGGATGTATCCACCTGATGATCGCCCGGCGTGCCCCCGGGTGGAGGCACGCCGGGCGAGCGTGTCAGCCGGTGTACTGGGCGAAGATCTTGGAGTAGGCGTAGGCCGACTGGGACACGCCGCTGCACGAGTCGCCGGCGCTCTCGCCGGAGCCGCACTTGCGGTCGCGGTTGACGGCCCAGAAGGTGAGCCGCGCGATGTGATGGCTCTTCGCGTACGACAGGATCGTCTGGAAGTCGCCGGTGCTCACGGTCTCGTCGGACTCGTCGGTCTTGCCGTTCATCGACGAGATCCCGATGTGGGAGTAGGCGGCCGAGTCGCTGTACCCGTACGCGCTCTTGACGGCGTTCTTCAGCCCGTCCGCGGCGGCCGTCGTGACGCTGCCCATCGAGCCGCTGTGGCTGCCGAAGTCGAACGGCATGATGGTCCAGCCGTCATTGTCGAGCCCGGCCTTGGCGCCCCGGTTGATCAGCGACTTGCCGGTGGAGTCCGGGCCGCTCGGCGTCGTCCCGAACGTGATGTACGTCTTGATCCCGGAGTTCTTCGACTTGACGATCTTCAGCGCGTCGATGACCCGCTGCTGCACCGTCCCGTTGGAGAACTCGGTCGACTCGATGTCGATGTCGATGGCCTTCAGGCCGTAGGCGTCGATCACCTTCTGGTACGCCCCGGCGAGGGCGGAGGCGCTCGAGCAGTGTTCGCCGAGCTTGTTCCCGCTCCAGCCGCCGAACGAGACGACGACGTCGCCGCCCGCGGAGCGGATGGAGTTGATGGCCGTCTTGTCGGAGCCGGTGAGCGAGCGGCTGCCGTCCCACTTCGGGTTGCAGCCGCCGTCCGAGAGGACGAAGGCGAGGGTGAGCCACTTGACGCCGGTCGCGGACAGCACCGAGGCGGGCGCCTGGGGGTTCCCCCAGCCGAGGTACTCGTACGGGGCGACGGCCACGCCGGGGGAGGCGGCGGCCTTCAGGCCCGCGTCGTGGGCGGTGGGAGTGGCGTGGCCGGGCGCGGCGAGGGCCACCTGGGCGGCCGTCACGGCGGCGGCCGCGGCGAGCAGGGTACGCGGGGCGATGGGCACGGTCGGGTCTCCTTTCGCCGACGCGGTACGCGGCCCCCGACGCGCTCCCGGCCGGCAATGTCCGAGTGCGGTCCTTGGTTAGGAAACCTTCCTAACCGACGATTGCCGATGTCACCACCGTCCGACCCATTCCGTCAAGCCCCGCCGCGCGTGTGGCCGGTGTGGGCCACCTGGCAGTCGGACAGGTTTGCTCCGCCGCGATGGGCAGATCCGGCAGTCACGACACACAACATGACTGCGGATCTCTAAGCTGATCAGTGACGTTGGGAACGCACAACGGCCCGGTGGCGTTCACCGGGAGGAGCCGGTAGGGGAGGGGCGACGATGCCGATCACGGATGACGCGATCGAGAAGATCAAGGGAATGATCGTGTCGGGTGAACTGCGGCCCGGCGACCGCCTTCCCAAGGAGGCGGACCTGGCGGCCCAGCTCGGGCTGTCCCGCAACTCCCTGCGGGAGGCCGTACGGGCCCTGTCGCTGGTCAGGATCCTCGACGTCCGGCAGGGCGACGGCACGTACGTCACGAGCCTGGAGCCGAAGGCGCTGCTGGACGGCCTCAGCTTCATCGTCGACCTGCACCACGACAAGACCGTGCTGGAGTTCTTCGAAGTGCGCCGGATCCTCGAGCCGGCGGCCACGGCACTGGCGGCCCAGAAGATCAGCATGGAGGCCATCGACGCCCTGCGCGACCACCTGACCAAGGTCACCGACGAGTCCGCCGTGGAGGACCTTGTCGAGAACGACCTGGAGTTCCACCGCCGCATCGCCGAGGCCGCCGGCAACTCCGTGCTGTACTCCCTCGTCGACACCATGTGCGGCCCGACCATCCGGGCGCGGGTCTGGCGCGGGCTCACCCAGGAGGGCGCGCTGCGGCGCACCCTCGACGAGCACCACGCCATCCTCGACGCGCTGGCCGCCCGGCAGACGGACGTCGCGCGGGCGCTGGCCACGGTGCACGTCGCCGGCGTCGAGCAGTGGCTGCGCAAGGCACTGTGAGCCGCCGCCCGCGATCGGGCGAAGAAATTCGGAAGGCGTTGAACCACGCACCCGGCCGGGCGCGTACACCCTGTCGTCACCGCCGGCACCGGATCTCGGGAGTGATGACGATGGGATTGCTCCGGCACGCGCGCGCCACGGCCCACGCACTGGCGATGGGAGGCCACGCGCTTCCGGACGAGCCGCCGCGTGCGGTGTTCCGCGCGCGATCCGGCCGCCGCCGGGTCTATCGTTGACCATCGCGCTTCCGACCGTCCGGAGAACCCCCGCCATGGCATTTCCCGGAGCGCGCGGCAGGACGAAGGCTCGGACCTGGTTGCGCGCGCTGCGACCGGTGACCGACGCCGACGACGAACTGATCATCGCCGGGCTGTACCGCGAGTACCACGACCCCCTGCTCGCCTTCGTCATCCGGCAGACCGGCGGCGACCGGCAGTGGGCCGAGGACATCGTGCAGGAGACGATGATCCGCGCGTGGCGCAGCCTCGACCAGCTCGACGCCGACGCCGGTAGCCTGATGCCTTGGCTGGCGACGGTCGCTCGCCGTATCGTCATCGACGAGAGGCGCCGCCGGGGAGCGCGGCCCCAAGAGGCGGGCGAGGGATCTCTGGAGAATATCCAGACCCCGGACGGCATGGAGGATCTGCTGCGCGGCGTGGTCGTATCCGAGGCGTTGAAGGCGCTGAGTCCCGCGCACCGTGAGGTGCTCACCGAGACCGTCCTGCGTGACCGCACGGTGAACGAGGCGGCCGAGGTCCTCGGCATCCCGGTCGGCACCGTCAAGTCGCGCGTCTACTACGCGCTTCGCGCGCTGCGCGTCGTACTCGAGGAGAGGGGGGTGACACCGTGACCGAGCGTGGCGAGGAGACCGTTCCACACACCGATGTCGGCGCGTACGCCCTCGGACTGCTCGAGGAGGACGACCGGCGGGCCTTCGAAGCCCACCTGGCCGGATGTCCCGCCTGTTCGGCGGAGGTCGCCGACCTGTCCGGCATGCGGGAGCTGCTGACCGACCTGCGTCCGGAGGCGGAGGAGACCGACCTCGGCGCTGCACGGTGGGAGGCCGACCCGGGCGCGGCGCGGTGGGAGGCCGACTCCGGCGCGGCGTGGGCGGAAGCCGACCTCGGTGCGGCGCGACAGGAGGCCGACCCCGGTCGGGTACGGCCGGATCCGCCCGAGCACCCCGCCGACGTCACGAGTCTGCTCCGCCGGCGCAAAGTGGCCGCGCGCCGCCGCCGCAGGGGCACCGCGATCCTCAGCGCCGCGGCCGGTGTCGCGCTGCTCGCCGGCGGGGTCACCGTCGGCGCCGCCGTCGCCGGACACGGCGGCGGGATGGTGATGACGCACGACCACCGGAACATGCCGGCGGACCTCCTCGGATGGGGCGAGACGCACGACGCCACGAGCCCGCGGACGGGCGTGAGCGGGATCGTGGCGATGGAGAAGAAGGCCTGGGGCACGCACGTCGCCCTGGACCTCGGCAACGTCAAGGGCCCGCTCACCTGCCGGCTCGTCGCGGTCACCAGGTCGGGGCAGCGGCACGTCGTGACCGAGTGGGCCGTACCCCCCAAGGGCTACGGCGTCCTCGGCTCACCCGACCACCTGCAGGTCCACGGAGGCACCGCCGTCCAGCGGGCGGACCTGGCGAGGTTCGACGTGGAGGTGGAGGGCGGCGGCACACTCCTGAGCATCCCGGTGTGAGCGGGGGCCGGCGGCGTCTACCGGGGCCCTACACCGTGGCGGTCCGCGGCTGTTTCCGCGTCTTCATCGCGTGCTGGACGAGGGTCACCAGGACGTCTTTGCAGGACTCCTTGTCGCGGGCGTCGCACAGCATCACCGGGACGTGCTTCCCAAGGTTGAGCGCCATCTCCACCTCGTCCAGCTCGAACCGCCGGGAACCGTCGAAGCAGTTCACGGCGACGATGAACGGGGTGCCCCGCCGCTCGAAGTAGTCGACCGCGGGGAAACAGTCGGAGAGCCGCCGGGTGTCGGCGAGCACGACCGCGCCGAGCGCCCCGATCGCGATCTCGTCCCACATGAACCAGAACCTCTCCTGACCGGGGGTGCCGAAGAGGTAGAGGACGAACTCGTCCTTCATGGTGATGCGCCCGAAGTCCATCGCGACCGTCGTGGTGGCCTTCGCCTCGACGCCGGCCACGTCGTCGATACCCACGCTCTTGTCGGTGAGGAACTCCTCCGTCCGCAGCGGCTTGGTCTCCGAGACACTCGCCACCAGGGTCGTCTTGCCCACGCCGAAGCCGCCCGCGATCACGATCTTGATCGCTTTCGGCAGCCTTCGGCCCCGTCGATCAAAGCGCCTTGAGTCCATCGATCACCGCCAGGTACAGGTCGTCGTCGTCCGCGAGCTCCGCCTCTGTCTGCGGGTCCTCAACGCTGATGAGGGCCTTGGCGAGCAGGTCGCCGAGCAGCACGCGGACGGTGACGGTCGGAAGGTTCAGGTGCCCGGCGATCTCGGCCACCGACATGGGCTCGTCGCAGAGCCGGACGGTGGCCTGATGCTCGGGGTCCAGGCCGAGTTCGGGCCCCACGGGGAGGCCTGTGGCCACCACCATCGTGATGAGATCGAACTTCCCGCGAACCGGCTCCGTGCGGCCGCGGGTCATGACGTACGGACGGACGAGCGGCCCGGCCTGCTCGTCCAGCCATCGGTCGTGCGACTCGCCGTCCATGGGAACCCCCTCGGACTCGGCGGAGGCCAGATCGCTCGGTGTGTCCTCCTGCTCGGACGGATCGTTCGGCATCGTCACGGCACCGGGTCCGCAGAGCGGGACGCGGCCGTTAGGTGATGGCCGAGGCCGGAGGCGAGCATCTCCATCTCGTAGGCGACGAGCCCGATGTCGGCCTGCTCACTGCTGAGCACCGCCAGACAGGCGCCCTGGCCGGCGATGGTGACGAGGAGGTACGCCGATCGCATCTCGACGATCGTCTGCAGCACCGGGCCGCCTTCGAACCGCTCGCCCACGCCCTTCGCCAGGGACTGGATACCGGCCGCCACCGCGGACAGGTGCTCGGCGTCGTCCTGACCGAGGTCCGCCGATGCGGCCATGAGCAGGCCATCGGCGGACAGGACGATCGCGTGCCTGGCCTCATTCACCCGCTTGACCAGGTCGTCGAGCAACCAGGCGAGTTCGGTGGGGGGCTCTGTCTTCTGCGCCACTGCTAGTCCTTCTACGCTTCTTCGTCTGCGGTCGGGTCGGTCGGTCGGCCGGAGTCCGGCTGGGACCTGGCCGCGTCGGCTCTGCCGCGCCGGGTGCCGGCCTGGAGGCCGCTGATCGACCTGCGGACGTTGTCGGCTGACCGGTCGGTGTCGGCGTTCCTGTCCTCGTCCGCCGAGGCTGCGGGGGATCCATCCGTTCGCAGCGGAGGGGCGATGCTCGCCTGCGGAACCCGGATCGGCAGTCCCGAAGGGGTGTGCGACTCCTCCGAGGAGACGGGCGTGGGGGCATCGTCCTCGCCGTCCGATGCCGCCTCGGGGCTGTCGTGCGGCACCGGTGTCAGCGCCGTCACCGGCGCGACCGGCCGTGAGGCACCGGCCGGGTTCGCGGCCGGACGGCGGACGGGCGTCTTGCGTCTTCTCCTGGGCAGGCCGTCGGGGGTGGTGCCGAGGGGCTCGTTCTCGAACTCGGTGCTGGATTCGTCATCGGCCTCGTGAGATTCGTCGGGGGACTGGACGGGAGACGCGGTCGCGACGGCCGTGCCCATGGGCGTCGCCGCAGGCGCACCGACCGCCAAGGGCCGCTTCCGCGCCGCGATCCGCGTCTCTTTCTTCGGTTCCAGATCGTCGGGAGGCGTCTCGACGATCAGCTCCCGCGGAACGAGCACCACGGCGGTCGTCCCGCCGTACGACGAGTGCTTGAGGGTGACGCGCACGTCGTACCGCTCGGCGAGCCGGCCCACTACGTACAGTCCGAGGTGCACCGAACTCGACAGGTTGAACTCGGGAGGATCGCTGACCCGGTCGTTGAGCGACTGCAGCAACTCGTCGGTCAGGCCGAGACCGTGGTCCTCGATCTCGATCACATATCCCCGGGCGACCCGGCGGCCGCTGATCTCCGCCTGCGTGTAGGGCGGTGAGAAGGACACGGCGTTCTCGATGAGCTCGGAGAGGAGGTGAATGATGTCACCGACGGCCCGGCCGGCCAGGGAGACGTCCCCGATCGTGGAGGCGACGGTCACCCGGGTGTAGTCCTCCACCTCGGCCACGGCGGAGCGTACGACGTCGATCATCGGAACCGGGCGCCGCCAGCCCCGGGCAGGAGTCGCCCCGGACAGGACGATGAGGTTCTCGGCGTTGCGTCGCATCCGGGTCGCCAGGTGGTCGACGCGGAACAGCTCCTCCAGGTCCTTCGGATCGTCCTTCCGGCGTTCCATCTCGTCCAGGAGGGTGAGCTGCCGGTGGACGAGGGCCTGGGACCGGCGCGCGAGGCTCAACAGGATGTCGCGGAAGCCGCGGCGCAGCTCGGCCTGCTCGACGGCGGTCCGGATCGCGGTCTCCTGAACCGAGTTGAAGGCGTGTCCGACCTGGCCGATCTCGTCGCTACCGAACGACAGGGGCGGTGCCTCGGTCTCGACATCCACGCTCTCACCGTGGCCGAGCCGCTCCACGACGCGCGGCAGGCGCTCGTCGGCCAGCTCCCGCGCGGCCTTCCGCAGCTTCTCCAGTTGCCGGAGCAGCGCCCGGGTCGTGGTGATGGAGACGATGATCGAGGTGATGACGGCCAGGAGTCCGAGGCCGCCGGCCAGCACGAGCCGGACGACGACGCCGATGCCGATCGGCGTCGCCTGCTTGACGAGCCGGTCGCCGCCGCCGAACACGGCCTTTGACAACTGCCCCAGCGCCGGGTCGGCGGTGGCCTTCCATTGGGCAGCCGTGATCGGCAGCCTCCTGCCTGGCTTGGCCTTTGTTATCAGGAGTGCTTCGACTGCGGTGAAAGCGCGGACCTGTGCTCCATTCGCGGCCAGGTCATACGAGGTCCGGTCGACGGATCCGAGCTCCTCCAACACCTTGTCGAAGGCGTATCTCCGAGCACCGATGACCTGCATGAGCTGCGTGTATTCGGCACTCGTGAAATGTCTGCTCACGAGCAGCCCGGACAGCATCGCGTCCTCTTGGGAGAAGATTTCCCGCGCCCGGTTGAGTTCGACCATCGTCCGGACGTCCTTGGCGAATTCCTTGTCGTCCAGAGTGGCGAGCGAATCGTCGATTTCGAAGATCGCGCTGATGGCGCCGGTGTAGATCGAAGAGGTCGTGGCACGGTCGATCAGGCCCGAGTCGATCGCGGCGCGGGTGGCGCCGAGCCGGTCGAACTGGGTGATGCCCGAGTCGATCGCCTGCCTGAGCGCCCGGCTCTGCGCGAACTTCACATTGTCGCCGCGGGCCAGGTGCTTGAAACGCGCCACGGCCTTGTCGGTACGGGCTCGCTGGGCCTGAAGTGCCGCCTGCTGCTGCGAATGCGGGTCGGCCATCCGGATCAGCGACAGACGGCGCTCCTGTTGGAGTTCGGGCTGCAGCGCATCGAGCGGCTGCGCGACCCCGCTGTTGACCACGGAGACCCAGAGGAGGTTCACCCCCTCGCGCAGCGTCACCCAGGCCGCGAATGCCCAGAGAGCGACCAGTGAGAGTAGCAGGGCCGTGATCTTCGTTCGAAGACGCGAGTTGCGAAAGCGCATTATTCAGGCCCCGGGGGCGAGGAGAATGTCAGTACGGTGTGCATGCGGAATTTCGTGATGTATTTCGAATGTTGGGGGTATCCTGCAGGCCCGTCGTGCGCGTGGGATGCACCGCGTACGCGCCGAACTCTCCGGCGACGTCGGACTCTAGCAATGCGTCGCTTACCAATTCAAGGTGACAACAGGTGAAAAGGGGTGAATTGGTACGATTTGGGTGGATTTTTGGCCCTCAGTAGTTAATTGACAGGAGGGTGAACCGAGCCGCTCGGAGAGGTGAAGCGCCGCCAATGTGGCGGATCGCACAACGCTCAGCGGCAGGTAGAGGTCCTTGTCGTGCCAGAGCGGCGGGTCGTCCGGGCCGACCGGACACCGGCGGAGGTGGTCACGGCCGCGCATGGCGGCCCGTATGCGTGCGGCGTCGAGCCGTGGTTCCGTCTCCGGTCCCCGGCCTATGGTCAGGAGGAGGATCTGGACCGCGTACGCGGTCTCCTCCGCGGTTCCGGTCCAATGGCCCCACGAGCCGTCCGCCCGTTGCGTCGTCAGCACCCATCGGACGGCCCGGTCGACCGCGTCCGCCGACTCCGGCCCGCCGAAGTCGTGGAGCGCGAGCACACAGCAGAAGGTCGCGTAGTAGGGCGAGGCGTGCCACCGATCCTGCCAACTCCCGTCGCCCCGCTGACGGTCGTGCAACCAGGCCGACACCTTGGCGATCGTCGCGGCGTATCGCGAGGCCGGTCCCGGGCCCCCGCGCGCGAGGTACTCCCCGAACGCCTGCAGAACATGGGCGTTCGTCGTGACCGACACGCCGTCTTCGCCCGGCCAGGTGTTGAAATGCGACTCGGTCTCGAACGCCCAGAGCGGATCGGGCGGCCGGGGGACGCCGACGAGCGCGAGGGCGTACAACGCGCCCGCGGTGGTGTCGGCGTCCACCGGAAGTCCGGCCGCCGCCGCAGTCCCTGTCGGGCCGACGGCCGCGGACAGTTCCGCCACGAGGTCGCGCGGCGGGTCGAACGGGACGCCCGCGCGTGCGAGCCCGCTCAGTACCCAGGCGCGTTCGAACACGGTGATGGGCAGTCCGCAGGGCACGGGACCGCCATACCGTCCGACGACCGTCTCGAGGAACCGCCGCGCGGCCGACCCGGTGGTGTCCGACGGCCGGTCACCGAGCCAGGCGGCCGTCGCCGCCGGGGAGGCCCCGATCGCTCCGGTGACCTCGGGTCGTATGGCCGGGTGGCGCCGGGCGGCGTCCCCGGGGGCCTCGAGGACGTGCAGCAGCTTCTGCGGCGGAGGCCGGCCCGAGGCGAGGGCAGCCCGGATCCGGGTGAGGGCCGTGCCGGTCAGTCCGCGGGGCAGGTCCACGCGTTCGGTCTCGCGCCAGGAGATGACACCGTCGTCCAGCTGCGCGTTGATCGAGGCGATCAATGAGGGGACGATCAGCTCGATCGCCGGCAGGTCGGGCAGGTCGACCGCGGTCGACGACTCGCCTTCCCGCGACCAGCGGAACAGCCGGCGCAGTCCGGCGGCCGCGGCGTCGGCGGTCGCGCCGTCCCGGTGCGCCTCACGAAGCAGGGCCTCGGTCGCGCTGAGCGTGGGGACCAAGGCGTAGCCGGGTTCCACGGCACCCCAGCCACCGTCCGCCCGCTGCGTTCGCAGAAGGTGCCGGACCCGATCGGCATGACCGGTAAGCCAGGGGGCCAGGGTCACCAGACGTCCCGTCTCGTACACCGACGCGGAGACCTGCCCCCAGGGTTCGGCGACGAGCCCGGCGATCAGTGTGTCCGCCTCGGATCCGGCGCTGGGGGCGTCCCCGTACATCGGTGGCGGGTCTCCCGGGGTCACTCGGCGCCCCAGTAGTCGGTCATCCCGTAATAGCCCATGCTGTAGCCCAGCTGTCGTCTGAGGTACTCCGCCTCGCGAGGGAAGTCGTCGGCCAGCGCGCCGATGAGCCGGTCGCAACCGGCGACGAGCTCGTCGATCCGCCGGCCGACCTCGTCGCGGCCGACCCCGAGCATCAGGCTGTTCAGATCGCCCCACGCCAGGTCCCGTTCATAGGACGCGAGGTCGTTCACCAGCCGCAGCGCGCGCTGGACCTCTTCGCCGGCGACCGCGAGCTGCCGCAGCCGCTCCGGATCGTCCACGCTCTCGTTGGAGATCCAGTGGGAGACGTTGACGAGGTGGGATCCGAAGTTGTCCGCGTTGGCGAGGTATTCGGCGAAGGTAGGGAGGGCGGATCGATCTCCGTCGGCGTAGGCCGTCTTCCATTCCCATTCGCGTGCGTTCGCGCGCAGGTAGCGGTGCAGAGCGTCGCACCAGGCCGCGGACAGGGCCGGCCATACGGCGCTCGTCTCGAGCTCCGCGCGGATACTCGCGAGGAATCGCTGCAGCGGAACCTCCGTGGCCGGGACGACGCTTTCCGCCACGGTCGAGCATCCGCGGATGATCTCGTCGACCTCCTGCCGGGACGTCGCGACGTAGTCGATGAGCCAGTCGGCGGCAAAGGCCCACAGGGCCGTACGCGTGGCGATCCTCACCTGACCACGGGTCGCCCATGGGGACCCGAACGCGTTGGCGAGGGCGACGCCGCTGAACACCGTCGGGCCGAACGGATCGGGTGGAAACAGTTCCGGATACGCGGCCGCGCAGTCACGTAGATCGCGGAGGCAATCGGTGGCCAACGCGCAGATCCGTCCATGCTCCGCGGCCGTTGCCCGTTCGTCGCGGTTCGCGAGGGGAATCGCCATGCCTACCCTTCTTCGTTCGAAGATCCGTCCGGGCGGTTTCGGGCGTGGTGTGGCCGTCGAGCAGGCCGGGCCCACGCCGTTCGTGCGCTGTCAGAGCAGGCGCAGGGTGAGGTCGACGTCTCGGCGGGGGCGAAGCGTGGGGCCGATCCGGGGCTGGACCGGCACGGGGCTGCAGGAGACGGGCCGGAACCGGCTCAGCATCCCGGCGACGACGAGTTCGGCCTCGGTGTTGAAGGCGTGCATGCCGATGCACTGATGAGGTCCGCCGCCGAAGGGAAAGTACGCGTAGCGGTGCCTTCTGCCGCCGTCCGCGGTCCGGTCGGTGGCGAACCGATCCGGGTCGAATCTGCGCGGCCGCTCCCAGAACTGCTCGAGCCGGTGGGTGAGGAACGGGCTGAGCAGCACGGTATCCCCTGCGTCGATCCGGACTCCGCCCAGTCGCGTAGACCCCACGGCCGTCCTGGGGAACAGCCAGCCCACCGGGTACAGGCGCAGCACTTCCTGGAGTACCTGCCGGGTGTAGGTCAGGCCGGACAGGTGCTCGGCCTGGACCGTGCCACGGCCGACGACCTGGTCGATCTCGTCGTACAGCCGCGCCGCCACCAGCGGGTGGGTGTCGAGGAGCGGCCACAGCCACGTGAGCGCCCCGACCGTCGTCTCCGTGGCTGTGGCGAACATCGCCACGAGGTTGTCGCGGACCCATTGGTCGGTGACCGGTCGGCCGTCGGCGGTCCGGGCCCGGCACAGGGCGGAGAAGAAGTCGGGTGACGCGTCGTCCGAGCGTCGCTGCTCGTGGATCAGAGGTATGAGCACGTCGTCGATCTTCCGCACGGCGTCTTTGAAGGCACGGTCGCCAGGGACCGGGACCGACTCGGGCAGGAAGGGCAGGAGGAACCGGAAAGCCACCGCCTTGGCGACCTGGTCGAAGGCCGGCGCGAGCCGATCGTTGTCCGAGGCGGAGATCTTGTCACCGAAGAACACCGTGAGCACGGTGCGGTTCACGACCCGCGCCATCTCCGGCGTCGCCTTGATGGGGCTTCCGTCCCGCGCCGGTCCGGCCAGCGGCTCGATCGCCTGGTTGACGGCCTCGGCCATTCGCCCGGCCACCGAATGGACGTGCCGGGTCGTGAGGACGGGCTGGAGAGCCTTTCGGCTCAGTTCCCAATCCGGGCCTTCGCCGAGGATGCTGTCGCCGAATAGCCGGTGCAGTGGACGCCAAGCCGTTCCATCGCGATGAAAGTTCGCGGAATCGTCACGCAGGATCTGCTGGACGTGGTCGGGGTGGGTCGCGACGTAGGCCTTGAAGATTCCGAAGTCGACGCGGACGAGCTCGCCCGCGAACCGGCCGATCTTCTCGACCTCTCCCATCGGATCGCGGAGCAGGGCGGGGATGGAGCGATAGAGCCGGACGGTCTGGACCGTGCGTGGCGGATCGGTGCCGATGACGGCGGACATCGATTGCTCACCTGTTCCGGGTCGGGTTCGTGCGGGGAATCCGTGGCCGGTGCTCGATCGGGCCGCTTCCTTCTGACCGATCTGGCAAAGATGCAGTTGGAGAGGGTTTGCGGGACTGTCAAGGCGGTGTGAGAGGTGGGGTGCGGAGGGTCGGTGATCGCTCACGCGGAGTATCGCATAATTAGCCACTTATTGGGAGAAGTGTGATTTAGGAGACATGCGTCCGGTGTTGGTGGCGGTTCCCGGCCCTGACCGGACGGATCCGGTGGCGTGCTGCTGAAGCTCTGGTCACGTGGAGGTGAGGCCGTCGTGACATCGACGCCTCCGCCCGCTCGGGTCCGCGAAAAACTAGATCATTGCCTCGGGTCCGGTCAGACTGGGGCGATGCATGACTTCGATGTACTCGTCCTGAGGACCGGCTGCCCCAGACGATGGTCGTCGGCGCCGGCGTCATCGGCATCGTTGTCTCTCTTGTACGCGCGTGTTGCAGCCGCGGCCTCGGCCGGATCGTCGGCATGCCGGTGAATGAGTTCCTTGGTCAGGAGGTCTGTACCGATGTATGACTTTGACTTTCTTGTGCTCGGCTCCGGCCCGGGAGGCCAGAAGGCGGCCATCGCTGCGGCGAAGTTGGGCAAGCGGGTCGCGATCGTCGAGAAGCGGCACATGGTCGGTGGGGTCTGCATCAATACCGGCACCATTCCGTCGAAGACCCTCCGGGAGGCGGTGCTCTACCTGACGGGGCTCAACCAGCGGGATCTGTACGGGGCGAGCTATCGGGTGAAGGACGAGATCACGGTCGCCGATCTTGGTATGCGTACGCAGCATGTGATCGGGCGAGAGATCCAGGTGATCCGTAGTCAGCTCAGTCGCAACGACGTGACGATGCTGGAGGGGACCGGCCGGTTTCTGGACGAGCACACGATCGGGGTCGGCGACGGGAAGAAGGTCACCGCCGAGAGGATCGTGATCGCGACGGGAACATCGCCGGCCCGTCCGTCCAGTGTGGAGTTCGACGATCGGACGGTGATCGACTCCGACGCGATCCTGCACCTTGACCAGGTGCCCAAGACGCTCGTTGTGGTCGGCGCAGGCGTCATAGGCATTGAGTACGCCTCGATGTTCGCGGCGCTGGGCACCAAGGTGACCGTGGTCGAGCGCCGGGAGCGGATGCTGGAGTTCTGCGACCTGGAGATCGTCGAGGCGCTGAAGTACCACCTGCGGGATCTGGCCGTGACGTTCCGGTTCGGCGAGACCGTCGCCGCGGTCGAGCGACGGCCGCATGGGGCGCTGACCGTGCTGGAGAGCGGGAAGAAGATCCCGGCGAACTGCGTGATGTACTCGGCGGGGCGCCAGGGCAAGACGGCCGAGCTGAATCTGGAAGAGGCGGGCCTCACCGCCGACGAGCGGGGCCGTATCTCGGTCGACGAGTACTTCCGCACCGCCGTGCCGCACATCTATGCGGTCGGCGACGTGATCGGTTTCCCCGCGCTGGCCGCGACCTCGATGGAACAGGGACGGCTGGCGGCCCAGCACGCGTTCGGCGAACCGGTCGCGGACATGCAGGAGCTCCAACCGATCGGCATCTACACGATCCCCGAGATCAGCTTCGTCGGGAAGTCCGAGGACGACCTGACGCGTAAGAAGATTCCGTTCGAGGTCGGCATTTCGCGCTATCGGGAGCTGGCCCGGGGACAGATCATCGGCGACTCGTACGGGATGCTGAAGCTGCTGGTCTCCCCGGACGACCGCCGCCTGCTAGGCGTGCACGTCTTCGGCACCGGTGCGACGGAGCTGGTGCACATCGGCCAGACGGTGATGGGCTGCGGGGGAACGGTCGACTACCTTGTCAACGCGGTGTTCAACTACCCGACCCTGGCCGAGTCCTACAAGGTCGCCGCCTTGGACGCCATGAACAAGATCCGGGCGATCACCGAGCTTACGGCCGAATTGTGACTACGCCGTATTGTCGCTAAGCGTCGATGACCTTCAGCTGCGGAAGTCGGAAGCGCCGGCGCAGTGATGATCGGCATCGATGATGGTCAATGGCGCAGGTGCTCCCTCAGCCACTGCTCGGTGTTGCTGACGTGCAGCAGCGCGGCGGCCTGGCTGAGGGCCGCGTCGCGGGTGGACAGGGCGTTAAAGATCGCCTCATGTTCGGCGAGGGTCCGCCCCGCGGCCTGGGTGTCGACCAGACCGCGCCAGATACGGGCGCGCAACGTGCGGCCGGAGACGCCCTCAAGGAGGGTGAGCAGGATCTCGTTGCCGGTGGCTGAGACGACGGCGCGGTGGAACGCCGCGTCGTGGGCGTTGAGTTGCTCGACGTCTTCGCGTGCCTCGCGCATGGCGTCCAGGTGCCGCTTCACCTCGGCCAGCTGCTCCTCGGAGATCCGGGTGGCGGCCAGCGCGGTGGCGACCGGTTCGAGGAGCCGTCGTACCTCCATGAGGTGCTGGAGGGCGGCCGAGTCGCCCTGCAGCAGTTCGACCGCGCCGCCCAGACCTTCCAGGAGCAGGCTCGGCTGCAGGCTGGTCACATAGGTGCCGGCGCCCCGCCGGACCTCCAGGACCCGCGCGACGGCCAGCGCCTTGACGGCTTCGCGGGCGAGGTTGCGGGAAAGGCCGAGCTGGGCGGCCAGATCCGGTTCCGCCGGCAGTTTCGAGCCCGGTGGCAGCGCTCCGGTGCGGATCAGCTCACGGATCTGCTCAATGGCCTTGTCCGTCAAAGACAACGCGGACTCCCTCCGTGCCCGTTCGCCGCGGGCACGGCCGGCCTGAACAGTCCTTGGGCTCGGAGATCGTCCCAGAGACCTTCGAGGATGTGCTGCCGGTGGCGTTTCACGTTCCGTATGACCTGTTCCGGGTCGCGCATACCGAGGGTGACTTGATGATAGTGGAATGGATGTACGAGAAGGCGATCGCCTCCAGGCGGTCCAGGCCCGTGCGCTCCAAAGGTCGCTGAGACAAACCGTACGGTCCCTAGGCCTGTTCGGTGGGGCGTACGAGGAGTTCGGCGACGGCGACGTGGCGGGGGCGGGTGACGATGAAGGCGATGGTGTCGGCGACGTCCTGGCTCTGCAGCCGCTCGATGTCGCCGAGAGCGGCGGCGATCTGCTGCTGTACGACGTCGGGGTTGTGGGTGCGTAGTTCGGTGTCGACGCTGCCCGGTTCGACGACGGACACGCGGACATGCTGGCGGGTGAGCTCTTGGCGCAGTGCCTCGCTGAATGCGCCGACGCCGAACTTGGTGGCGCTGTAGACCGCCTGCATGGCGTAGGCATTGCGCCCGGAGAGTGAGCCGACGTTGACGATGTCGGCGACCTGACGCGGTTCCTGGGCGGCTGCTTTGGCCAGGTGAGGGATGGCCGCGTGGGCGGTGTACATCAGGCCCATGAGGTTGATGTCGATCATGCGTCGCCAGTCGCCCAGGTCCGCGCCGGGGGCGGGCCCGAGGAGCATGAGGCCGGCGTTGTTGACCAGGGTGTCCAGGCGGCCCAGGCCCTCGACGGTCCGCTCGACCGCTTGCGCGGCGGCCTGGGCGTCGGTGATGTCGGCGGGCACGACCAGGGCCCGCCCGCCGGCGGTGGAGATTTCGGCGGCCAGATCGGTGAGCCGGTCCTCGCGCCGTCCGACCAGGGCCACCGATGCGCCTTCGCGGGCGAGTTCCAGGGCGGTCGCGTGGCCGATGCCGCTGGAGGCTCCGGTGACCAGGGCGACGGTTCCTTCAAGACGAGTCATGGTTCAAACCTTTCGATGAACGGCCACATGGCTGCGGGCCGTACGCGGCAGAGAGATCGACGGCCCTATCGGGAGCCGTACAGGAGCGGAGGGCGCCTTGCGTGAGGCAGCTGGACTCATGCCGTCGGGAGGCGGATGAGCATCTTGCCGGTGTTGGTGCCCTTGAGCATGCCGAGGAATGCCTCGACGGTGTTGTCGATGCCATCGACGATGGTCTCTTCGTACTGGAGGGAACCGTCGTTCAGCCATGCTGCTGCCAACTGGGCGTATTCGGCGGCGAGGTCCTGGTGGTCACCGACGATGAAGCCGCGCAACGCGAGCCGTTTTCCGATCGCCTGGTACAGGTTGTCCGGGCCGGGCGGCGGAGTGGTGGCGTTGTAGACCGAGATCGCGCCGCACAGGGCGATACGGCCGTCGCGGTTCATGGCGTTGATCGCGGCACGCAGGTGGTCGCCGCCGACGTTGTCGAAGTAGACATCGATGCCATCCGGGGCGGCGAGCGCGAGCTGACCGTCGAGGTCGCCGGCCTTGTAGTCGATGGCGGCGTCGTAGCCGAACTCCTCTACCAGCCGCTTGGCCTTGACCGGGCCGCCCGCGGAGCCGATCACCTTGGTCGCACCGAAGTGCTTGGCCACCCGTGCGGCGATGATGCCCACCGCGCCGGCCGCACCGGAGACGAACACCACATCGCCCTCCTTGACGGGAGCGATGCGCTTGAGACCCGCATAGGCGGTGAGAGCGACCATGCCCAGCGCGCCGAGGTACGCCTGCGCGGGGGCGATCGTGGTGTCGAGGACCTGGACGGCAGCGGCATCGACGATCGCGTACTCCCGCCAGCCGAGGAAGTGCAGCACGGTCGCTCCGAGTGGGACGTGGCCGGCGTTGGAGGCGACGACTTCGCCGACCGCCGCGCCCTGCAGCGGCTCGCCGATCTGGAACGGCGGCACGTAGGACTTGACGTCGTTCATGCGACCGCGCATGTACGGGTCGACCGACAGCCAGGTGTTGCGGACCAGGACCTGGCCGGGGGCAGGTTCGCCGACCGGAACGTCGGCTACTGAGAAGTTCGCGGAGGTCGGTTCGCCCACCGGGCGGGAGGCGAGGCGGATCTCGCGGCTTGTTTCAGACATGGCAGTACTCCGGGTGTGAACAGTGTTTGGCGGATGTAGCCCGTCGGACGGGTTATAGGAGGCCGTTGATGACGGCTTCGGCGGCCGGCCGCATCAGGTGTGCCTGGTGTGGTGAGCTTTCGAAGCCGTGCGCCAGGGTCAGGCAGATGTCGGCGGCGTCCTGTGGCCGGTCGGTGCCCGCCTCCTTGAAGATCTCGGTGAGAAGGGTGCGCAGGCGGGCGGTGAAGGCGGTGCAGATGTCGCCGAACAGGCGGGCTCGGGCGTCCAGGAGCTCGGCGACGTGCGGGGAGTCCCTCAGCGCCAGTACGAGGTCGAGCTTGGCGGTGAGGATTCCCAGTGCCCGTTGCTCGGCGGTGGCGTCGGTGCGGGCGGCTGCGGCTTGTGCCGCCTCGAGCGCCCGGCTGTGCAGGCGCTCGGCGAGCAGGCGAAACGCCTCGTCCTTGTTGTGGACGTAGGTGTAGAGGCTTGACCGGGACAGGCCCATACGGTGGGCGATGTCGTCCATCGTGGTCCGGCGCACCCCGTACAGCAGCAAACACTCGTAGGTGGAGTCCAAGACCGCCGAGAGCCGGTCGGCATACATGGTCAGCGCAGCTGCTTGAGCAGTTCGGCGGCGAGCGGGCCGGACGACATCGGGTTCTGGCCGGTGACAAGGCTGCCGTCGATGACCACGTTCGGCGTCCACGGGGCCGCGACCCGCACGTCCGCGCCGATGGCCTTCAGCCGGTCCTCCAGCAGCCAGATCGCCTTGTCGGCCAGGCCGCCCTGTCGTTCCTCCTCGTTGGAGAAAGCGGTGATCTTCCGGCCGGCGAAGGCCGAGGTGCCGTCGGCGCGGTCGGCGGCCAGCAGCGCGGCCGGCGCGTGGCACACCACGCCCAGCGGTTTGCCGGACTCCAACGTCTCCACCAGCAGCCGGCCCGAGGCGGCGTCGACCGCCAAGTCCTCCATCGGCCCGTGACCGCCGGGGTAGAACACCGCCTGGTAGTCGGCCAGGTTGACCTCCTCCAGCTTCAGCGGCGTCACCAGTCCGGCGATCTCGGCCAGTTCGGGGGTGACATCGCGGCCGTCGTTGACCTCCGGCGCGAGGCTGCCCGGGTCGGCGGCCGGGACCACGCCGCCCGGCGTGGCGAAGACGACCTCGTGGCCCGCTTCGGTGAACGCCTTGTACGGAGTAAGGAGTTCCTCGGCCCAGAAGCCGGTCGGATGCTGAGTGCCGTCATTGAGCGTCCAATGGGTCGCACCGGTCACCACGAAAAGAATCTTGGACATCAGGGTCTCCTTGAAATGCGGTGAACCAGCAGCTCGACGTTCCGCGCTCGGATCGTCGATCCGCCGGAACCTCAAGCTAAGACCGGCACTCGCAGCCACAAAATAGACTCTTCAATGTGAGCGATAGAAAATCCAATGGACCGTTGGACCTGACGCAGCTACGGACCTTCCTGGCCGTCTACCGCGCCGGTTCCCTGACCGCCGCCGCCCGGCTCGTCGGTCTCTCCCAGCCGACCGTGACGACCCAGCTGCGCGCTCTGGAAGATCACATGGGCCGCCAACTATTCGAACGACTGCCCCGCGGCGTCATACCCACCCCCGCCGCCGACGACCTGGCAGCCCGACTCGCTGCCCCGATGGACGCCCTGGAAGCGATCGCCGGCGGTGGCACCCCCGATCAGGCGGTGCCCGAGCCACCGGTGCTTCTGGCCGGGCCTGCGGAGTTCCTCGCCGCCACCGTTATCCCCAGCCTTGGCCCGCTGCTGGAGAAGGGAGTCCGGCTCCGCATCACCACCGGCCTGTCAGAGGACCTCCTGGTGGGGCTTCATGCAGGCCGCTACGACCTCGTCGTCTCCACGATCCGCCCTCGCGGCCGCGCCCTGACCTCCGAACCCCTCGCCGACGAGGACTTCGTGCTCATCGCCGCCCCCAACTGGACCGACCAGATCGACCACGACCTCCTCACCTGCGACGGCCCCGCCGCCCTCGCCGACGTCCCCCTCATCTCCTACGCCGACGACCTGCCCATTCTTCGCCGCTACTGGCGACACGTCTTCGGCGCCCGCCTGGTCGCCGAACCCGCACTGGTCATCCCCGACCTCCGGGCCGTCAAGGCGGCCGCCGTCGCAGGTCTCGGCGTCACCGTTCTCCCTCGCTACCTGTGCACCGCCGAACTCGCCAACGGCACGCTCCGGCTCCTCCTCGACCCCGAAGACGCCCCCATCAACACCGGCTTCCTCGCCCAGCGCAGCGGCGCCAAGCCCCTCCACCACGTCGCCCTCGTCCGCGACCACCTTCTCCGGGTGACACACTCATGCTGATCGGCCGCATTTGCGACCGACCTTCGTGGTGTCGGCTTACTGGATCCTCGCGCGTCCGCCAGGGCGCTGCGGCTCGATCGCCCTCGCGGCTTTCACCGTCCGTCGCGGTCGCACCGTAGGGGGCGTGCGGTGTGAAACTTTCGCGGCGCCGCATGGTCGGGAGGAGCGTTCCGGCGAGTGCGGGCACCGCCGAGCAGCGGCTTTCCCGGCTGCCAGGTCACTCCGGCCGGGGGCGCGAACTCTGGCATTGACCCTCTCTCATCTCGGTCGTAATCTCCGAGCGAATCGATTCGCGAACCGGTTCGACATCGTTTGATCCACGCCAACCTCACGCATCGTCGCGCCTTGGCCGCCACCGCCGCCAGGCCGACGGCACCGTACGAGTGGCGCGGCCGTGAGCCCGCTCGATCGCGTCATCCGGGTCGCCCCGGACCGGAGGAAGGTTCGATGAGGATGAGAGGAAGACCGGGTCGTCTGGTGATGGCGGCCGGAATGGTGCTGGCGCTGGTGATTCCGTTGTCAGCGCCCGCACAGGCCGCCACCGAGTCGATGAACGTGAACCTGGCCGCCACGACGCGGCCGTCGACCGGAGTCGGCGAAGGCTTCCTGTACGGCATCAACCAGGACGGCACGCAGCCGCCGGACCAGTATCTGCAGCCGCTCCACCCCAACGCCTACCGCGCCGGCGGGCACGTGAACCGGGCCTGGATCGGGGACGGTTACAAGTACGGCTCCCAGACGCAGACGGACGTCAACACGGTGATCGCGCAGGCCAAGCGCCTCGCCCCGTACAACACCGAGTTCCAGGTACTCGTCACCGACCTGTACGGCCTCGACGGAGGGCAGCCGTCCAACACGGTGTACCCGTGCGACAACGGTGACTGCTCCAACTGGGTGAGCTTCATCGACGCGACAGTGGGCGCGCTCCAGGCGTCGGGACTGAAGTTCGCCTACGACATCGACAACGAGCCGGACATCTCCGTCTTCTGGAAGCGGGGCGTGAACAGTCCCCAGTACTTCCAGATGTGGGACACCGCCTACCGGGAGATCCGGCGCATCGCCCCGAACGCGAAGATCGTAGGGCCCTCACTCGCCTTCACCCCGCTGGGAAACCCGGGGGAGTGGCGGACGTGGCTGGCGCACGTCAAGTCCGCCGGCACGGTGCCGGATGAGATCACCAACCACGACGAGGGTGACGTCGACGACCCGGTGACCGTGGGGCAGGCCATCAACAGCGCGCTGGATTCCGCGGGAATCGCACGCCGACCCCTGTCGGCGAACGAGTATCAGCCTGCGGACCGGCAGACGGCCGGGGTGACGGCCTGGTACCTGGCCCGCTTCGCCCAGTCCGGCTACACCAACGCGATGCGCGGCAACTGGGTCTGCTGCCTGATCCCCAACCTGACCGGGATCGTCGCCGTGAACGGCGGCAGCTTCGCCGCCACCGGCAACTGGTGGGCGTTCCGCACCTACGCCGACCTCACCGGCAATCTGGTGTCGACCTCCGGGCAGGTCGGCAGCACGGCGATCTCCGCCGCCGCCGACAGCGCGAACAAGCGGGCCGTCGCCATCATCGGGGACTCCAACGGATACACCGGCGGCGCCTCGGTGACCTTCAGCGGACTGTCGTCGCTGCCCTGGCTGACCAACAACGGCAGCGTCCACGTCACCGTCTACCGGATCCCGGACCAGTCGCCGCTGAATGCGCGCCAAGTGGTCCTCGATCAGGACATGAGCGCCGCCGGCGGCTCAATCGCGGTGCCCGTCACGTTCCAGGCCTCACACGACGCGTTCGGCATCTACCTGACGCCGGCATCGGGTGGTGGCGGTGGTGGAACCGGCGCTTTCCCGAGTGGCTATCACCAGTTGGTGGTCGGTAGCGGTGGGCTGTGTCTGGATGTGTACGGGAATACGAGTGCCTCGGGTGCTGCGATCGATCAGTGGTCCTGTAATGGGCAGTCGAATCAGCAGTTCCAGTTCGTGCCGGGGTCGAATGGTTTTGGGGAACTGCAGGCGCAGAACTCCGGTCTGGTGGTCGGGGTCGCGAACGGTTCGACGGGGCAGGGGAGTCCGGACGTCGTGCAGCAGGCGCGTAGTGGTGCGGCGAGCACGATGTGGAAGCCGGTCGCCCAGTCCGACGGCTCCTGGTCTTTCCAGAACCAGAACAGCGGGTTGTGCCTGGACGTCTACGGCGCCGGCAGCAACCAGGGCCAGCAGCTGGATCAGTGGCCGTGCAAGAACGCGGCCGGAACCAACCAGGACTTCACCGCGAACTGACGACGGCGGCCTGACCCGGATCTCTCTTCGCCGGCGGGCGGGCACCGACCGCGCGCGTCGTGCCCGCCCGCCGGAGTACGACTCCGTGCGGTGAGCGGAGGGAAACTCTCGTTCGAAATGGAGGTCGAATGTGACCGCGAGTGAAGGCGCGTTCAGACCCGGGGGTGTCCGGCTCGGTGGCCGGGCCGCCGCCGTGGCGACCGTCGCGGTGGCGGCGGTAGTGGCGATGGTCATGGCGCTCGGCGTCGCCGTGCCGGCGGGGGCGGCGACGACGCTGAGGGCTCTGGCCGAGGCGGACGGGCGGTACTTCGGTACCGCGCTGACGGCCGGGGATCTGGGCATCAGCGGCGAGATGAACGTCGCGACGGCGCAGTTCGACATGGTGACCCCCGGCAACGAGATGAAATGGGACACCACCGAGCCGTCGAACGGGAACTACAACTTCGGGCCGGGCGACCAGATCCTCAACTTCGCCCAGTCGCACAACATGCGGGTGCGCGGACACAACCTGGTCTGGCACTCGCAGCTACCGGGCTGGGTGTCCAGCCTGCCCTCCAGCCAGGTCAAGTCGGTGATGGAGTCGCACATCACCACGGAGGCCACGCACTACAAGGGCAAGGTGTACGCCTGGGATGTCGTCAACGAGCCGTTCAATGAGGACGGCAGCCTACGCGCGGATGTGTTCTACAACGCGATGGGCAGCGGGTACATCGCGGACGCGCTGCGCACGGCGCACGCCGCCGACCCGAACGCGAAGCTGTATCTGAACGACTACAACATCGAGGGCGAGAACGCCAAGAGCAACGGGATGTACAACCTGGCGCAGTCGCTGCTGTCCCAGGGCGTGCCACTGGACGGCATCGGACTCGAAAGCCACTTCATCGTCGGGCAGGTCCCCTCCTCGCTGCTGGCCAACATGCAGCGGTTCGCCGCTCTGGGGCTGGACGTCGCGGTCACCGAGCTCGACGACCGTATCCAGCTGCCGGCCTCCGGCTCCGCCTTGGCGCAGCAGGCCACGGACTACGGCACCGTGGTCAAGGACTGCCTGACCGTCTCCCGTTGTGTCGGCGTCTCCCAGTGGGGTGTGGACGACGGGCATTCGTGGATTCCCGGCACCTTCCCCGGCTACGGCGCGGCCACCATGTACGACTCCAACTACCAGCCCAAACCCGCCTACAACGCCACCGTCGCCGCTCTCGGCGGGTCGCCTGGCGGTGGAGGCGGTTCCGGCAGCGGCGAGCTGCACGCGGTGGGTGCGGGAAAGTGCCTCGACGTTCCGAACTCCAGCACCACCGCGGGCACCCAGCCGCGGATCTGGACGTGCGCCGGAACGGGCAACCAGATCTGGACGCACACCGCCGCGAACGAGCTCACCGTCTACAGCGGCGGCACGACCATGTGCCTGGACGCTTACAACAAGCAGACGTCTGCGGGCACGAAGGTCGAGATCTGGCAGTGCAACGGCGGCACCAACCAGCAGTGGCAGGTCAATGCGAACGGCACCGTCACCGGCGTGCAGTCCGGCCTCTGCCTGGATGTGACCGGCGCGTCGACCGCCAACGGCGCCCTGGTCGAGCTGTGGACCTGTAACGGCGGCAGCAACCAGCAATGGACCCTCGGATGACGAGCTGGACGCCGAGGCCGGCCGCCCCGACCGGCAGAGCGGGAGACACTGGGCGGCGCATCCCGCCGCCATGACACCTGAGGCCGTGGCCCGGGCCGGCACCGCGACGCCGGCCCGGGCCGCGGCGCGATGGCGTGTCAGATGCGACCTTGCGCACCGATTCCGTTGAGGACGCGTTCGAGCCCGTGCTGGAAGCGCGCGGCGGGGGATAGGTGTGACATCCGGGACTCCAGTATGGACCGGGTGAACAGCGGATAGGTGCCCGACTCGACGACCTGTCGGACGTAGGGCCCGACGTAATCGCGCTTCCAGGTTTCCGGGTCCAGGCCGGTGCGGCGGGCTTCTTCCTGCCAGCCGATCTCGCGGTGGATCGCGCTGTGGACGTAGTCGTTGAGCATGCCGACGTAACCGGTCACGTCGTCGATGTCGGGGACGAGCCCGTCGAGTGCGGCCAGGGCGAACTCGTGTACGCGCAGTAGCTGAGGGCCGAGGGTGGGGCGGCCGGAGAGCAGTGGGATGAGCCACGGGTGGCGTAGGCCTGCGGTCCGCGTCTGGTGGGCGACCAGGGACAGGTCGGATCGCCAGTCGCTGGAGGGGCGATCGGGGAGCTCGACCTCGCCGATGACCGTGTCGATCATCAGGTCGAACAGGTCGTCGCGCTTGGGCACGTAGCGGTAGAGCGACATGGCGCCGGTGCCGAGTTCGCCGGCGATTCTGCGCATGGTCGTGGCGTCCAGACCCTCGGCGTCGGCGATCTGGACGGCCGTCCGGGTGATCTGGTCCCGGCTGTAGCCGGGGCGCCGTCCGGGCCCGGAGCGCTCCAGACGTTCGGGTCGCATCCAGATGCTCGTCGGCTGGTCGTCGGACATCCGCACGCTCCTTCCATTTGCGTACAGAGTACCTGAATGGGCTATGGTCTCATTTCGAGTACGAGGTACGCGAAAGAAGGTCGAGCCGTGGATTCATCTCTTCGTACGGGTGTGATCGGGGTGATGATCGGAATGATCACTGCCCCGCTTGACGGCATGATGCTCGGGCAGGCCCTGCCGACGATCGTGGGAGATCTCGGCGGTCTGAAGTACTTCTCCTGGGTCGCGACCTCCTACCTGATCTGCATGGCCGCCGCGACGCCGATCTGGGGAAAGCTCGGTGACCTGTACGGGCGAAAGCCCGTTTACATGGCCTCGATCGTGCTGTTCCTGCTGGGCTCGGGGCTGTCGGGGATGTCGCAGGACATGATCCAGCTCATCGGCTTTCGTGCGGTGCAGGGGTTGGGCGCCGGAGGTCTGATGGTGGGTGCCCTGGCGCTCATCGCCGAGCTGGTGCCGCCACGGCACAGTGGCAAGCTCATGGGGCTGTTCGGGACGATGATGCCGATCGCCTTCATCGCCGGCCCCCTCCTCGGAGGCCTGTTCACCGAACAGCTCAACTGGCGCTGGGCGTTCTACGTCAATCTGCCCGTCGGAGCCGTCGCCCTGCTGCTCATCGGCGCAGCCGTACGGCTGCAGCCGCGACGGATCCGCGCCAGGATCGACTACCTGGGAGCGGTGCTGCTGACGACCGCCCTGGCGGCGCTGAGCCTGATCGCGAGCTGGGGCGGCACACAGTACGCCTGGACGTCCGGCCCGATTCTCGCGCTGGCTCTGACCGGAGTGTTGTCGCTGGCCGCGCTGGTGAAGGTGGAACGGCGCGCCATCGAGCCGATCGTGCCCTTGCGGCTGTTCGCCGACCGGAACTTCACTCTCGCCCAGATCGTGCGCTTCCTCGGCGGCGTCGGCATGGTGATCGCGGCCAACTTCCTGCCCCAGTACATGCAACTGGTCCAGGGCGCCTCGCCGATCGTCAGCGGCCTTCTGGTGCTGCCCTCGATGCTGGGCATGGTCGCCGTACTGGTCGGCACCGGCCGGCTGATCAGCCGCACCGGCCGATACCGGATCTATCCGATCCTTGGCGGCGCCACCTTGGCCGTCGGCATGCTCCTGCTGCTCGTGCTCCGGCCGGGCACCAACCCGGTCCTCGCCTCCGGCCTCACCCTGGTCGGGGGCATCGGAGTCGGCCTGCTGACGCAGAGCACCACGATCATCACCGTCAACAGCGCCGAGCCACGAGACATGGGGGCGGCCAGCGGTTCCGTCACCCTCTGGCACACCATGGGCGCGTCGCTGGGCGTGGCCGCGCTCGGCGCCCTGTACACCGACCGGCTGCAGGAAACCCTCGCACAACGCCTCGGCACCCGGACCGCCGATCGGATCGCCACCGGCCGGCTGACGGCACAGGCACTCCAGCAGTACCCGGCGCCCGTGCGCGCGGCGGCCCGCGTCGCCGTCTCCGACGGCATCCACGCCATGGCCACCGGCGCCGCCGTTCTGGGCCTCATCGCCTTCGTCCTGGCCTGGTTCATCCGCGAGGTCCCCTTGCGTGACCGGATGCCCGCCGAACCCGCCACGGCGGCGGCATGAGGACCCGCATGTCGTACGAACGACAGAGCGTGCACGTCCGCATCGTGTTGGACGTCATCTGCGCGCACTCCTAGCTCGGCTACACCCGCTTCACCCGCGCCGCGGACCGCCTCCGCGACGAGGGTGTCCACCCAGACCGAGGACACGTTGTACGCGGCGCTCAAGAAAGCCGCGCATACGAACGGAGAAGACCGTGACCGATAGACCACTGAGACTCGCCGTCATCATCGGCAGCATCCGCGATGGCCGTTTCGGGCCCACCGTGGCCACCTGGTTCGCCGGGGAGGCCGCACGCCGTACCGACAGCGAGGTCGACCTGATCGATCTGGCGGACGTACCGATCGGCGCGGCCGCCCCGTCCGTCTCGCCGCCACCGCAGGTGCTGACGGCCCTGGGCGATCTGACACCGCGGCTCGAAGCGGCCGACGGGTTCGTGATCGTGACCCCTGAGTACAACCACAGCTACCCGGCGGCATTGAAGAACGCGATCGACTGGCACAACGCTCAGTTCCACGCCAAACCGGTGGCATTCGTCTCCTACGGCGGCCTCAGCCGGCGGACTGCGTGCCGTGGAGCATCTGCGCGCGGTCTTCGCCGAACTTCATGCCGTCACCACGAGGGACACGATCAGCTTCCACGGCACGTGGGAGTCCTTCGGCGAGGACGGCGGCCCAAGGACCCGAACGGGCAGGCGATGGCCGCCAAGACGCTGCTCGACCAGCTGACGTGGTGGGCGCGAGTGCTGCGCGACGCCAAGGCCACCACTCCCTACAACGCGTAACGGAAAGGCAGGAACATGACGTCATTGACCGGGAAGACGGCGCTGGTGACCGGCGGGAGCAGGGGCATCGGCCGAGCCATCGCCACCCGGCTCGCGAGGGAGGGGGCTCGGGTCGCCGTGCACTACGGCAGCGACCACACCGCGGCGAAGGACACGGTGTCGGCCATCGAAGCGGCGGGCGGGCAGGCCTTCGCCATCCACGTCGAGCTGGGTGCACCAGGAGACGCCGAAACGCTGTGGGCCGCGTTCGACGCCCACGCCGACGGCCTCGACATCCTGGTCAACAACGCCGGGATCCTCGGTGACCAGGCCGAGATCGACGGCGTGACCAGGGAGGGCTTCGAGCGGCTGTTCGCCGTCAACACCGCGGCCCCGTTCTTCATCACCCGACTTGCCCTGCCGCGGCTGCGCGACGGCGGCCGGATCGTCACGGTCGGCACCATGCTGACACGAGGCCCGGCCATGCCACGGGCCATCGACTACGCCATGTCCAAGGCGGCCCTCGACGTGCTCACCTCGACGCTCGCCAAGCAACTGGGCCCACGCGGCATCACGGTCAACATCGTGGCACCGGGGGTGATCGACACCGACATGCACCAGGGGCGGCTGGTCGGCGAGGCCCTGACGTGGCTGGAGTCCCTGTCGGCGCTGGGCCGGCTGGGCACACCGGAGGATGTCGCCGGCGCGGTGGCGTTCCTGGCCTCCGACGACAGCCGCTACATGACCGGTCACCGCCTGGACGTGTCAGGCGGGACGACCGTATAGCCCGAACGACCGCGCGCTGACCTGTGGGTTGAAAAGTAGGTCTGAACAGCGCTCGCCGTTCTTGTCCAGACCTATCTTGCGTTCCGCCTTCCGACGTCTACGCCACGCCCCCGGCACCCGCGGAGTGGCGGGTGCCGGGGGAGAACAGCGCCGGCCGGACGTCTCCGCTCGTCCGGCCGGCACGATCACAGGGCGAATGGCATGAATGCGGGTTACGGGTTCAGTTCTGGGTCCACTTCTGGTTGCTTGCGCCGTTACAGGTCCCGAGGACCATCAGCGTGCCGTTGGTGGTTCCGGAGTTGTTCGGGCTCAGGCACAGGCCGGACTGCACGCCGGTGACCGTGCCGTCGGCGTTCAGGTTCCACTGCTGGTTGGAGCCGCCGTTGCAGTCCCAGATGAGCACCCGGGTGCCCGCGGACGTGCCTGCGCCCTCGGCGTCCAGGCACTTGGAGCCGTACACCTGCAACTGCTTCGACGAGGTGGACGTCCACTGCTGGTTGGTCCCGCCGTTGCAGTCCCACAACTCGACCTGGGTGCCGTTGTTCTGCGAGACGTTCGGGACGTCCAGGCACCGGTCGGAGGCGGCGTTGACCAGTGTGGACGTCGACCCGCCCGTACCGCCGCCCGAGCCGGGGGTGATCTTGAGGTTGTCGAACTGGGCGGTCTCGCCCTGGCTGGTTCCCA
Organism: Actinoallomurus acanthiterrae; assembly: GCF_054775715.1. Lineage (NCBI taxonomy): Bacteria > Bacillati > Actinomycetota > Actinomycetes > Streptosporangiales > Thermomonosporaceae > Actinoallomurus > Actinoallomurus acanthiterrae. The sequence continues at coordinate 4,500,488 of NZ_BAAHCO010000001.1, forward strand.
GGCCGACCTGGCCGGCTCCGTAGGTGGAGTCGTTCACCGAGCCGAGGGAGTTGCCGTCGACGGTGGCGGTGATGGTGCCGCCGGAGAAGCCGAGGGCGAGGGTGTGCCACCGGTTCGTGCCGAGTGCGGAGGTCGTGCCGCTGCGCAACGTCGTCCACTGCGCGCTGGTGTTGGAGCGCAGGATCGACCAGGCGCCGGTGTCGCTGACCCGCAGGTAGTAGGCGTTCAGCCCGTTCGGGTCGCCGGTGCTCTGCGAGCCGGCGCGGCCGATGAGTTCGGCGTATCCGGACTTCTCCAGCAGCGCGTCGGAGGAGACGGTGTAGTTGTTCCAGTTGGTGTTGCCCAGCAGCGCGTACGGGTCGGAGATCGGCTTCCACCCGATCGCGGCCTGCGTGCTCGCCTGGCGGACGCACATGCCGGAACGGCCGCCGCCGCAGGCGCTCGCCTCGAACGCGCCCTGCATGTCCATGAGGTACTTCGCCTCGTGGCCGGCGGTGGAGGAGTCGAAGTCGTCGCTGTACGGCAGGTTGAGCGATCCCTGAGCCGGGCCGGCGGCGGTGCCCTTGCCCTGGCCGGTCGTGGTCGTGACGGTGTAGAGGTAACCGGGCTGGACGGTCAGGGAGTAGTTCCCACCGGACGGGGTGATGTCGGCGGAGTGCACGAAGTAGTCGGCCTGGTTGCCGGAGTTGAGGTTGGTCGCCCACACGTGCACCTGGCCGGTGGACAGGCCGCCGGCGACGCTGAAGTTCAGGGTCTGGGCGCTCGTGGCGTCCATCGTCTCGATGATCGTGCTGTAGTCGGTGTTGTTCGTCGACTTCAGCGACACGTAGCTGCCGTTGTTCCGGTTGCCGCCGAGGTAGCCGCTGGAGGAGTCGAGGTACTTCCACCCGGGCGCGGTGAACTGGGTGGTGTGCGCCAGCGCCCAGGTGTCCTTGCCGACCGCGTAGTGCCCCGACCACGGCTGGTTCGCCAGGATCAGCCCCACGGTCGGCCACGGGATGTTCGGCGTGACCGACGCGATCAGGTCCCAGTTGAGGTAGGCGGTCATCTTCCCGTCGATGTAGGACCGGTTGACGCCCCGGGCCAGCGGTGCGGCGCCGCCGTTGTAGTCCTGCGATCCGTTCTCGCTCGACCACAGCGTCTTGCCGGAGTTGATGAAGTTCGACGGCACCGAGCACGAGGTCTGCGCGCTCAGGTATCCGCAGGGGTAGTGCCCGCTCAGGACGTCCACGTCGTTACGGAAGGTGGCGTTGCTCGCGACCTGGTCGGCCCCGACCCAGGCGCCCGGGTACTGGTCACCGACGATGATCTTGACGTTCGAGTAGCCGGCCGAGTTCAGCGCGTTGCGGAGGTTGATCGTCCAGTTGACGTCCCAGAGCTTCTCGTTCTGGGCGGCCGTGAGGTAGTCGATCGACAGGTTGTGCTGCTTGGCGCAGCCCAGCCACGACACCAGATAGTTGATCATGTCGGTGGACAGGAACGAGCCGCCCCCGATCCACCCCGGCGCGCCCCAGGCCAGCCCGACCAGCTTGATGTTGGGATTGCGCGCCTTGGCCTGCTCCATGATCCACCACTCGTAGCCGCGGTCGCAGTTCAGGTCGCCGCGGAAGTGGGAGTGGCTTGGCTCGGCGCCGCTGGTGGAGTTGGTGTCGCCCCCGATCTCCGCCTTCAGGATCTGCAGGGAGGCGCCGTAGCCGGGTTTGAACAGGTAGTCGAGGATCTGGCCGCGCTGCGGCTCGGGGTAGTCGATCAGCAGCCGGCTGTTGCCGCCGCCACCGCTGACCGCGCCGACGCCGTCGAACGTACGGCCGCCCGACGCGCCGTTGACGGTGATCGAGGTGGCCGCCCGGGCCGGCGTCGTCGCAGCGCCCACGACGCCGCTCGCGGCCAGGACGACGCCGACGACCACGATCATTGAGACTCTGAGCCGCCGGAGCAATCGGCTGATTCCTGGCATGGGGATTCGTCCCTTTCTGGGGGTGGTTGGAACGAGTCGGCCGATCAGGTACGCGTCCATTGCTGGTTGCTGCCGCCGTTGCAGGTCCAGATCTCCACGGCGGTGCCGTTCGCGGTGCCCCGGCCGGTGACGTCCAGGCACAGTCCCGCCGGCCCCGACCACGGTGCCGTCGGCGTTCAGGCGCCACTGCTGGTTCGTCCCGCCGTTGCAGGTCCAGATCTCCACCCGGGTTCCCGGGCTGGTGGCGTTGTTCGGCACGTCCAGGCACTTCCCGCCGTACACGGTCAGTTCGTTGCTCGCGTTCAGGGTCCACTGCTGGCCGGCGCCGCCGCCGCAGTCCCAGATCTGCAGGAGGGCGCCGTCGCTCTGGCTGCCGTTGGGCACGTCCAGGCACCGGTTGGATCCGACGCCGCGGAGCACGCCGGTGTCCCCGCCGCCACCGGACGGGGAGCCCGTGCCCGCGTTCGAGATCACGGACTGGGCGCCCGAGGGCCAGGCGCCGTTGCTGACCTGGGTGTTGCCGTAGACCGTGTTTCCGCGGTCGCCGTTGTTGATGTTGGTGCCGCCGTTGCTGTACCAGTTGTTGGTGAGGGTGAGCGTGCCCGTGTTGTTGTTGGCGTTGGCGTTCATCGTCGCCCAGACGCCGCCGGTGCTGGAGAACACGTTGCCCGTGGCGGTGAAGTACCGCGAGCCCTCGTCGAAGTACAGACCGAAGTAGCCGTTGGTCCGCAGGCAGTAGTTGCCGCTGATGCGCCCGTTCGGGTTCGCCGACAGTCCGTAGATGCATCCGCCGTCGTTCATCTGCTGCATGACGTCGTGCACGTAGTTGTCGGTGATCTGGTTGTTCGACGCGGTCGTGGCGGTGCTGTAGCGCGGCTGGTAGTTGTAGAGGCCGCGGTTCGCGTAGTCGTTGCTGCCGCCGGCGTCGTTGGCACCCCAGCCGAATCCGTCCGAGATGCCGGAGTACGGCATGTTGTAGACCTCGTTGTGGGAGATCGTGGCGTTGGTGACGTACGTGGGCAGGAACGAGCTGCTGTCGCGGTAGTCGACGCCGACGTCGTGCACCGTGTTGTAGCTGATCGTGATGTCCCGGTTGATCATCCGCGAGTCGCTGGGGTGGTGCGCGTCGGCCTGCACGCCACCGGCCAGGATGGCGCCGGCCGCGTCACCGCTGAAGGTCGACTTGGTGACGGTGATGGAGCCGGCACCCAGGCCGACGCCGCTGGCGTGGGCGTTGGCGTCGTTGCCGATGCCCATCGCGATCTGGCCCAGGTTGACGAACTGGTCGCCGCTGAAGGCGATGTGGTTGGCGGCCGAGACCTGCACCGCGCCAGGCATCTGGCTCCAGTGCGGCCGGGCGGACTCGAACGCGGTGCAGCCCGAGTTACACGATCCGAACGCCGGCCATGACCAGTTCCCGGCGAGGTAGCCACCGGTCTGCTGGTCCGCGAAGCCCTGGTTGCCGGACGGCCCCAGCCAGCTCGTCCCGGTGAAGGTGATGCCGGAGAAGGAGATGTCGTGGGCGGGGGCGTCGTAGGTGCCGCCGACGTCCAGCAGCGACTGCAGCCTCGGCAACTCCACGTCGGCGCTGCTCATGTTCTGCCCGGACCGCGGAATGTAGTAGAGGGTGCCGGTGCCGGTGTTGAGGTACCACTCGCCGGGTGAGTCGAGGAACTCGTAGGCGTTCTCCACGTAGAGCGGGCCCGCGCGGAACGGGTTGGTGAACGTGTCCCACCCGAAGGTGTTGTTGTTCCAGGCCGGCTGCTGCATCGTGATCTGGTTACCGCCGATGCTCTGCACGGTTACGTACCGGTCGGTCCAGGAACCGATGGCCTCGACCTCGACGCGGTTCTGGTTCGCCAGGTTGTTCAGGTATCCCAGGGCGCTGTTGGAGAAGTGCAGGCCGCTGCTGTTGGCGGTGAAGTCGGAGCGGTTCACCTGGGTACGAGCCCTGGTGGCCGGCGCGCCGTCGACGTAGAGCTGCCGGGTGTCGATCCCGGTTCCCACGCTCGCCTTCCAGATGTTCTTGGACGAGTCGGCCAGGCTCCATCCGGTGACCGCCTGGGCGCCGGTGACCACCGGATGCGCCCCGGAAGCGGCCTGCCAGCTGACGGTGTGACCGCCGGTGCCGGAGTCGGTCGCGGTGAACCGCAATGGCGCGGTCTGCCGGTAGACGCCGTCGGCGAGCTGCACGACGATGTCGCCGGACATCCCGCCGTTCATCGACCGCACCGCCGCCTGCGCGCCCGCCAGTGAGCACGGCGCTGCGGAGGTACAGGCGCTGCCACTGCCCGACGGCGAGGCATAGATCGTCGTGGTGGCCGCCGATGCGGGAGCCGCCGGGGAGATGAGGGTGAATGCCGCGGCCAGTCCGACGGCGGCGGTTCTGGCCGCGGCCGCCCATCTGCGGCGGCCGAACGGGAGTGCGGAAGACATGACGGAATGCCTCTCAGGACGTGGACGGCCCTGCTGGTGGCCGTACGGTTCGACCCTTCGAATCGATTCGCTAGCACCGGTTCGAGCGGATGGTATGACCAGTGATCAAGGGGGTCAATGGCCTTTCATAGGCCTTTCGAACCGATTCGGCGACGCGCAGCGCCCGTTCCCGAGCCAGACGGGGATCAGCCGAAGACGCGGCGCTGGATCTCCCGCCGGTAATCCTCGAGCGTGTTGTCCAGGTGGACGGCGGCGGCGCGGGCGGCCGCGTCCGGGTCGCCGCCGCGGATCGCCTGGTAGATCGCGGCGTGTTCCTCGACCGCCTCCTCAGCGTGGCCGCCGACCGTGCCGTGCAGCCCGATGGCGCTGGATTGGCGCTGCAGGCGGCGGGCCTCGCGGACCGCCGCGACGAGGAACGGGTTGTGCGAGGCGGTGGCGATGCCGAGATGGAAGTCGTCGTCGCCGCGGTCGAACAGCGCGGACTGCCCGGTCGCATGGCCTTCGCGGCAGGTCTCGACGGCGGTCTCGATGGCGCGCAGCTCGGCGGGGGTGGCCCGGGTCGCGGCCAACCGGCTGGCCGCGGTCTCCTGTACCCGGCGGAACTCGAACAGCATGTACACGTGGTCGAGGTCCGTTGGCAGGAAGAAACCCTCCCAGCGCGACGAGCCGAGCATGCCCTCGTCGTCGGCGACGTAGAGCCCGCGGCCTTTCTGCGCGCGTACCCGGCCGATCGCGGAGAGGATCTTGACGGCATCGTGCACGACCGTCCGGCCGGTACCAAGCCGCGCGGCCAGCTCGTTCTCGGTGGGCATGCGGTCACCGGGGCGCAGCCGTAGCTCGGCGATGAGCTCGAGGATCTGTTCGGCCACCAGCTCGTAGCGGGGCCGGTACGCACCGGCTCCCTGCGTGCCGTCCCGTTCTCGCGCGGACCCATCGGCCGACGTCGATACGGGCGTGCCGTCCACCGGGCTGCCTCCTTCGTCGCGATCCACACCGAGAGTATGGCCCATCGCCACACCACTGCGGAGAGCATACATATCCGACAGCCGAGCTCGGCAGATAGATATGACTCATTCTTCCTCCGATCTTTCAGGTCTCGAGGACTCACACGTCAAACGGCTAGGAACATCTCCTACCCGTAACATGCTCGAAAAAATAGGTGTGCTCATCCTCTTGACTGTCAGAGTGTGCGGGCGCTCTCATGGGGCCACGACGAATCGCCAGGTTTGCTGTGATAGGGGGTGATCGGGGTGGCCGTGCGGACCATCTGGGTCATGCGGGGGCTCCCAGATGAGTCGGACACATATCGCCTGCCGTTGCCTGCGAGATCCGGTCGGCGGGCGCCCGTACGTCAGTGGAGCAGCTCATGACAGTGAAGGTTCGCGCCGACGGCGCGAGGACATCGGGCAGGGCCCGCCGGCGCGCCGCGTTCATGGCCCTCGGTGGCGCACTCGTCCTGGCGGCCGCCGCGGCCTGCGGCAGCGGGTCCGGCGGCACCACCGGCGGCGCCCAGGGCGGATTCCGTGAGGCGCCGCAGACCGCCGGTCCGCTGACGGTGTGGGTCGACGCGACACGGCTCGCGGCCGCGAAGCTGTACCAGAAGCAACACCCCGCGGTGAAGATGAACATCGTCACCTACGACGGGGACGCCAACGGCTCGAACTACCTCCAGACCAAGGTGAGCCTGTTCAACCGCACCCGCAAGGGGTGGCCGGACGTCGTCTTCAGCACGCAGAACAACGAGGCCTCCTGGGCGGTGCAGGCGGGCTTCACCGCCCCGCTGAACAAGGGCCTGATCCCGCAGTCGACCCTCTCCGGATGGGCCCCGAACGCCAATGCCCCGTGCACGGTGAACGGCACGCTGTACTGCCTGCGCAACGACCTGTCCCAGACGGTGCTCTGGTACAACGCCCCGCTCATGAAGAAGTGGGGCTACGACGTCCCCAAGACATGGGAGGACTTCGAGGCGCTCGGGCAGAAGGTCGCCACCCAGCACCCCGGCTACCTGGTCGGCTCAGCGGGCGACAGCTTCACCCCGGAGATCTACATGTGGGCCGGCAAATGCGGCGCCAACCAGATCACCGGCCCGCGGTCGATCACCGTCGACACCACCAGCGCGAACTGCACCCGCATGGCGTCGCTGCTGGACACCCTGATCAAGAACCACACCATGACGATGAGCAGCGTGTTCAGCTCCGACTTCGACAAGAACAAGGCCGACAAGATCCTCATGCTGCCCGGCCCGGCATGGTTCGGCGGCGCGCTCTTCCAGAGCACGTTCAAGACCCCCGCCGGCCAGGTCGCGGCCGCCCCGATGCCGCAGTGGTCCGGCGACTCGAACCCCACCGTGGGCAACGTCGGCGGTGGCACCTGGCTGCTGTCGGCGCACAGCGCCCACATCAAGCCGGCCACCGACTTCGTCACCTGGGTGACCACCGCGGACGACTACCAGGGGAAGGTCGCCCCCGGCTATCCCGCGTCCGCGTCCGCCGCCAAGACGTGGCTGACGAACCAGACCTCGTCCCACTACTACGCCAACGACATCTCCGGGCCTCTCCAGGCCGCGGCCGGCCAGGTCTGGTCCGGCTGGGGCTACGGGCAGTTCAGCCAGGAGGCGATCTGGGCGGCCAAGGTCACCCCGGGCGTGACCGCCGGCAAGACCATCGTCTCGCTGCTCCCCGCCTGGAAGACCGCCATCGCGAACTACGCGCAGGCCGACGGGTACAAGGTAGGCCCGTGACCGAGCCTTCCACCACCACCGCCGGCGGTCGGGTCGGGGCACCGCGCGCACGACGCGCGTGGTGGCCCGGCCGGGCCGGCCACGCCTTCGTCGCCCCGTACGTCGTGCTGCTGATCGCGTTCGGCGTCGTCCCGACGGTCTACGCGATCGACTTCGCCTTCACCGACGCCACGGGCCGCTTCGCGGGCCTGGCGAACTTCACCTCCGCGGCGGCCGACTTCCGGTTCGTCCCGGCGATCGGCCACGTGGCGCTGTACCTGCTCTTCTGGCTCGTCGCGCTGGTCGTACTCGTGGTCGGGCTCGCACTGCTGCTGCACGGCCTCACCGCGCGCGCCACCGACCGGACGCTGCGGTTCCTCTACTACATCCCCGGGGCGCTGGCCGGGGCGGCGAGCGTGATGGTCTGGCTGTTCATGCTCGACCCGGCGGTCAGCCCGGCCGGCTTCCTGCTGCGCGCCTTCGGCCTCGGCACCTTCCCCCAGGTCATCGCGCCGGGACACCTGCCCGTCCTGCTCGCCGTCATCGCGTTCTGGACCGGCGCGGGCGGCTGGATCGTCGTCATGTACGGCGCGCTGAACACCATCTCCACCGACGTTCTGGAGGCGGCGCGGATCGACGGGGCCGGGCCCTGGCAGATCGCCCGCCGCATCCAGATCCCGCTGCTGCGCAAGTGGATCGTCTACATGGTGATCCTCGCCTTCGCCGTCGGCACTCAGCTGTTCGTCGAGCCACAGCTGCTGTCGCAGGCGAGCAACGGCGTGGCCGGCCGGGACTACTCGCCGAACCAGCTCTCCTACGACTTCGCCTTCCAGAACAACAACGTGAACACCGCCGCGGCCGTCTCGGTCGAGCTGCTGGTGGTCGGGCTCGTGGTCGCGGGCCTGTTCGTCGCCCGATCGGGGTTCTTCGATGCCGACTGACACCCGGCGGCGTCCCGCCGCGTCCGCCCGAACCGGCGCCGCGCGGGAGGCGGCGAGCCAGGGACGGCCCCGCCGCGCCGCCCGGCCGCCGAACCCGCTCCGCGCCCTCGTACTGGTCGCGTTCCTGCTGTTCTTCTTCGTCCCGGTGCTCTGGCTGGCACTGGCCGCCACCAAGACCGACGCACAGCTGGTCCACGGCGACCCGCTGTCCTTCGGGTCCTGGTCCGCGCTGCGCCACAACTGGGACAAGCTCACGGCGTACCAGGATGACGCGATCTTCCTGTGGCTGCGAAACTCCGCGCTGTACTCGTTCCTCGCCCTCGCGATCACGCTGGCCGTGACGATCCCGGCCGGCTACGCGCTCGCGATGACCGAGTTCCGCGGCCGGCGCACCCTCCTCGTGGCCACCCTCGTCGTGATGCTGATGCCGAACGCGACGCTGGTGGTGCCGCTCTTCCTCGAGATCAACGCGGTGCACCTGGTCGGCTCGATGTGGTCGGTCGTGCTGCCGTACTCGTTCTATCCCTTCGGCGTGTACCTGACCTACATCTACTTCAGCACCGCGTTGCCCAGAGAACTGCTGGCGGCTGCGAAGCTCGACGGCTGCTCGGAGTTCGGCGCGTTCCGGCGCATCGCCCTGCCGCTGGCGGCGCCGGTCGTCGCGCTGGTCGGCTTCTTCGGCTTCGTCGCCAACTGGACCAACTACTTCCTGCCCTACGTTCTGCTGCCGGAGAGCCGCCAGTTCCCCGTTCAGGTCGGTCTCGGAACGCTGCTCGACAACGTCCCCCAGTTCAACCCGACCGCCGGCACGCTCGCGGTCGAGCGGCCCGAGCTCGCCCTGGCGACGCTGCTGGCGATCACACCCGTGCTCGCCGTCTTCGTCTTCTCCCAGCGCTTCCTGGTCGCCGGAATGCTCGCCGGCGCGACAAAGGACTGACCCGAGCGGCGCGGCGGCATGCAGCCCACGCTCGCCGTCGGATGCGGCCGCGCCCTGGATAGGAGAACCCCGGATGCTCCCCGTCATCACGGCCTCGGTACCGGTGCTCGAACCGCCGGGCTGGGCGATCGCGCAGCGCGGCCTGTTCGACCTGCTCGACCACGCCTGGCGCCGATTCGCGCACGACTTCACCGGACCGGACGGACGTCTGCTCTACAACGGCCGGCTCACCTCGCGCGACGGCGTGGACGACTTCTATGAGACGTTCTTCAACTGGCCGCAGCTGTACCTGCTGGGCGGGGCCGATGACCTGCTCGCCGCGTCCGAACGTCACTGGCACGGCGTGACCCGTCAGCTCACCGAGCTGGGCATGCTGCACGAGGAGTACGAGCGGGGCTACGACTGGTTCCACCAGGGCGAGAGCCTGCTGCTGCTCTACTTCCTGTGCATGGCCGCGCCCGATCGCTGGGCGGAACGGGCGCTGCGGTTCGCCGACCTGTACGCCGACCCGGCGCACGGCGACTACGACCCCGAGCACCGCATCATCCGGCGCGCGCACAACGGCAGCGATCCGCGGCGGGAGGGGCTCTTCGACGGCGCGAGCTATCCCTGGCTGCCCAAGGAGGCCGCGATGTACGGCTTCCCACTCGACTGGGTGCTGCCGCCTGGGACCGGCGAACCCGAGCGCGACCGCGACCCGCGGCTCGGCGAGGAGATGCGCCGCCGCATGGGCGTCGGTGACACCGCGGTCAACCTCGCCGCCTCCGGACTCGTCCTCAACGCCTGGATGCTGTCCGGCGAGCCGCGCTACCGGGACTGGATCGCCCAGTACGTCGGCGCGTGGCGCGAGCGCGCGGCCGCGAACGGCGGTGTCATTCCCGACAACGTCGCCCCCGACGGCACGGTCGGCGGTCTGCTGGAGGGCCGCTGGTACGGCGGGCACTACGGCTGGTCCTGGCCGCACGGCTGGTACAGCGTCGGACACGCCGCGATGGTCGCGGCCCTGGCGGGCGCCGCCGCAACCGGCGACGACTCCTTCCTCGACCTCGTACGCCCGGCGCTGGACGAGATGATCGCGCACGGCAAGGTCATGGCCTTCACCGAGGCCGACTCCAGCCTCCGGTCGAAATGGACCGTGCAGCTGGCGGAGGACGTGCACACCCCGACCCTGCACGTGCCGTTCCGGCATGGCGACAAGGGCTGGTTCGACCACAACCCGATGCTGATGGGAGTGCCCACCGCGCTGTGGCACCACTCCGCCTCCGCTGCCGACCGGGAACGCATCGAGCGGCTGCGCGCGGCCTGCGGGTACGACTGGCGTACCGTGCGGTCGTTCCGAAGCAAGGAGGAGGCCGGGCACGAGGAGCCCTGGTTCGCCTTCCTCGCCGGTGACGACCCCGGCTATCCGGAACGGATCCTCGCCGCCGCCCAGGCGCAGGTGCGGCATCGCCTGACCCGCATGGAGCATTACCGCGGCTGGGACGTGCCCGAGGCCGACATCCACCTCTGGCAGCAGTCCAACCCCGTCGTGACCGAGGCGCTGGTCCAGCTGACCTGGGGCGGCCCGCAGGTCATCTACAACGGCGGGCTGCAGCAGGCGCGCGTACGCCACTACGACGCGGACGCCCGCCGCCCCGGCCTGCCGCCGTCGGTGGCGGCCCTCGTCTCCGCCATCGACCCGGACGCGACCGTCGTCGACCTGGTCAACCTCGATCCGCGGGCCACGCGCCGCGTCATCGTCCAGGCCGGGGCGTTCGCCGAGCACACGATCCACACCGTGCGCCACACCGTCTGCCCCGACCCCTCCTGGATCGGCGACCTGTACGACTACGGGCACGGCCGGCCTGCGGTGACGTCCACCGAGACGCAAGTCGGCGGGCCCTGGCTCCTCGTGGAACTGCCCCGCTCGACCCGCGTCCGCCTGACGCTGCGGCTCGACCTGCGCACGCGCCCGCCGTCGTACCGCACCCCGTTCGACGCGCCGGCCGTCGATGACCCGTCACCACGCTCCTCGACACGAGAGGATCCGCGATGACAGGTCCGGCTCGCCGACGGCGCGTCGCCTATGCCGGGCCCCGGCGCCTGACGCTCGGCACCGCCGAGCCCACGTCGTTGCCGGCCGACCACGTCCGCGTCGACGTGGCCTACACCGGGATCTGCGGTACCGACCTGCGCATCTTCCACGGCGACATGGACGACCGAGTGAACCCGCCCCGCGTGATCGGACACGAGATGTCCGGCCGGATCACGCAGGTCGGGTCCGAAGTCCGCGAATGGTGGCCGGGCGACCAGGTGACCGTCATGCCGCTCGTCCGGTGCGGGGGCTGCCCGGCCTGCCGGGCGGGCCATCCGCACCTCTGCCACCGGCTGATCTTCCTCGGCATCGACGCGCCGGGCTCCCTGCAGAACAGCTGGACGGTGCCCGCCTCCGCGCTCGTCCGGCTCCCGCTCGGCGCGCGTCTCGACCACGCCGCCCTCGTCGAGCCCACTGCGGTGGCCGTGCACGGCGTACGGCGTGCGGGCCTGCGGCCGGGCGAGAAGGCGATCGTGGTCGGCGGCGGCCCGATCGGGCTGCTCGTCGCGATCGTCGCCCGCCGGACCGGAGCCGACGTGCTGCTGGTGGAGGCCGACCCGCACCGCACGTCCGTCGCCGAAGAGCTCGGACTGCGCACGCTCGACCCGAGCGGCGACCGCCTCGCCCTGGTGGTCGGGGAGTGGACCGTCGGCGCGGGTGCCGCGGTGGCCTTCGAGGTCTCCGGCCTCGCGGCCGGTGTCGCCACCGCGGTGGACGCGCTGGCCGTCCGCGGTCGCATGCTGCAGGTGGCCGTCCATCCGGTCCCGCGGGAGATCAGTCTGCACCACCTGCTACGGCGGGAGCTGACCCTGCTCGGCGCCTGCTTCTACGATCGGGCGGACTTCGAGACGGCCGTGGGCCTGATCGCCGACGGCGACGTCCCCGCCCAGGCACTGATCTCCCGGATCGAACCGCTCGATCGGGCCGTGCATGCCTTCGAGGCCCTCGATGCCGGTACGGGCGTGCTGAAGGTCCTGGTCGACTGCCGGGCGGACTGAACGGCTGCCCCGGAACCACCGCATCAAGAAGCACCCGTCCCGGACCTCAGTAGTGAACATCCCGGGTTCGTGATGAAGCCGGGCTTGGCGGCCCGGGCGCTCAGTGCGAGGCGGGCGCCAGACCGGTGCTGTTCCGCAGCGAGATCGGCGGAACGAACAGGTGCTGCCTGGGCGGTGCGTCCGGCTCGGCGATGCGTTCGACGAGGAAGTCGACGGCGGTCGCACCCATTTCCACCGCGGGCAGGTCGGCCGCGGTGAGCTGGGGACGGAACTGCTCGGCCCAGTAGCGCGCGGCGACGCCGGCGATGGAGAACTGGGCCGGGATGTCCAGCCCGGCATGCTCGAGTGCCCGCTGGACGCCGGGCAGCGCCGCCTCGTTGACCGTCGCGACCGCGGTCACCTTGGGATGAGCGCGCAGGATCTCCTGGACGCACGCCTCGCCGGCGGACATGTCGTCGGCGCAGCAGAACTCCACCCCTTCGATGCCGCGGCGGGCGACGGCGTCGGCGAAGCCCTCGCGGGCCCGGAGCGCGGGGCCGTAGCCGGACGCGACGAGCTCGGTGGAGCGGTTGATCAGTGCGATGTGCCGGTGCCCGAGGTCGGCCAGATGGTTCACGCATCGGCCGACCAGCGTGGCGTAGTCGACGTCGATCCAGCACATCGCCTGCGGCCGGGCGGTACGGCCGATGGTCACGAACGGCAGCTGCAAAGCTTTCAGTCGCCTGACGCGAGGATCGTCCAGGCGGATCTCCATGAGGATGACACCGTCCACGCGACGCCCGTCGACGATCCGTTCGAAGGAACGGTCGTGGTCGCCGCCGGAGGACGACAGCAGCACGTCCAGATCGGCACGATCGGCGGCCTCCATGACGCCGGCGACGAACTCCAGCTGCATGAAGGTCAGCCGTCCTCGGGCCGGCGGGATGACCAGCCCGAGCGTGCGGTTGCGGCCCTCCCTCAGCGCCCGCGCGGTGGCGTTCGGGCGGTAGCCCAGCTCGTCGATGACCGCCTGGATGCGCTGTCGGGTCGCCTCGGAAACCGTACGTTTGCCGCTGAGCGCATACGACACGGTGCTGCGCGACACTCCAGCGCGTCGGGCGATCTCCCCGATGTTCATCGAGCTCCTTCACGGCGCCGGAGCGACCGGCGCAGGTCGCCGAGCGGCCGGTCTGTTCGACGGGGCCACGAGAATCAGTCGAATCGTTTCGTCGATTTTCTACGGATTGTAGTCATCCATCGGCGTATTGACGAGCAATGCGGCCGGCCGGGCGTCGTGGTCGGTGGCGTCGCGATCGGCCGGCGCCCGCCGATCACCTGGCGCCGGAGCCGTCCGAGAGCCGGAGAGTCCGCGGCTTTGAAAGGCCTGTGAAAGACGATCGGACGGCCGCTCGCCATGGACGGCTTCCTGAGCAGGGGAACGGCGCCCGTACGGCGGCGGCCTGTGGCCGGACGTTGACCTCCCGCGGACTCCGGTCGTAGCATCCGGGCGACTTTCGAATCGATTCGAAACTGTGGAAACCGTTCGCCGGCCACCGCCGGATGGCCGGATCCGCGGTGGCGCCATCCGTAGCAAGCGAGACGACGAAGTGGGAGAGACGATGCGACCAGGACTTCACCTCCGCTGAGGGCGTCCTCGTCGGTCGAGCCGCATCTGCGAACGACGGAGGTACTGATGTTCCCAGTTCCCATCGGCCTGCGGCGGCCGGTCCGGCTGCTGGCCGCGTGCCTGCTGGCCGTGGCGGCGGCCGTGCTCGCCCTCGGCACCCCGGTGGCGGTCAACACCGCGGCGGCGGCCTCGCTCCCGTGCGACATCTACGCCGCAGGGGGCACGCCGTGTGCCACGGCGCACAGTACGACCCGTGCGCTGTTCGCGTCCTACAACGGTCCGCTCTACCAGATCCAGCGCAAGTCCGACCAGAAGTACCTCGACATCGGCCTGCTGTCGGCCGGAGGGGTCGCCGACGCCGCCCCGCAGGTGTCGTTCTGTGCGGGCACGTCGTGCACGATCACGAAGATCTATGACCAGACCGCCAACCACAATGATCTGCCGATCTCCTGGGGCGGCCTCTGGAAGGGGCCCGGGCCCAACGGGGCCGACATCGGCGCGGACGCGATGGCGCTGCCGGTGACAATGGGCGGTCACCCTGCGTACGGGATCAAGTCCACCCAGGGCACCGGTTACCGGGTCGACCACGCCAAAGGCGTGCCCACGGGCTCCCAGCCGGGCAGGCATCTACATGGTGACCTCCTCGAACTACGTGAACCAGTGGTGCTGTTTCGACTACGGCAGCGGCGAGAACTCCCACACCGACACCGGCAACGCGACCATGAACGCGATCGAGTGGGGCACCGCCTGCTGGTTCGGCGGATGCGTCGGGAGCGGCCCGTGGGTGGAGGCCGACCTGGAGAACGGCATGTACCACACCGGCACCGGCTCCAATAAGGATCCGAACAACTCCGGTGTGCACTTCCCGTTCGTCAGCGCCTGGGAGAAGAACAACGGCACCAGCAATTTCACACTGAAATACGGCAATGCCGCCAGCGGCGGGCTGACGACACCGTATTCGGGAGCGCTTCCCAACGGCTATTCACCGATGCGGGTGGACAGCTCGATCCTGCTCGGCACCGGCGGTGACAACAGCAACAGTGGCCAGGGCGAGTTCTTCGAGGGCGCCGTCACCAATGGCTATCCCTCCGACGCGACGGAGAATGCGGTGCAGGCCAGTATCACGGCTGCCGGCTATGGGTCCGGTGGCGGCGGTGGCGGGAGTTTCCCGGGCGGTTATCACCAGTTGGTGATCGGTAACGATGGGCTGTGCCTGGATGTGTACGGGAACACGAGTGCCTCGGGTGCGGCGATTGCTCAGTGGTCTTGTAACGGGCAGTCGAATCAGCAGTTCCAGTTCGTGCCGGGGTCGAATGGTTTTGGGGAGTTGCAGGCGCAGAATTCCGGTCTGGTGGTCGGGGTCGCTGGCGGTTCGACGGGGCAGGGGAGTCCGGACGTCGTGCAGCAGGCGCGTAGTGGTGCGGCGAGCACGATGTGGAAGCCGGTCGCGCAGTCGGACGGTTCGTGGTCTTTCCAGAACCAGAACAGCGGGTTGTGCCTGGACGTCTACGGCGCCGGCAGCAACCAGGGCCAGCAGCTGGACCAGTGGCCGTGCAAGAACGCGGCCGGTACCAACCAGGACTTCACCCCCCGCTGACCACCCGGCCTGACCAGGATCCCCCATTCACCGGCGGCGGGCGTCGGCCTTGATCTGGAGTACACCGGAGCCGACCAGATCGAAACCGCACGCCCGTCGCCGGCCATCCGAGGAGCAGAACATTGCAGACTCCATCCGTTCCCCCGCCGGGCCGTGTGGCGTGTAGACGGCGGTCGCCGGTCGCCACCGCCGTGCGGCTGGTCGCGGTGCTGGCCCTGCTGATCGCCGCCGCACCGGCATGGTCGGCACCGGCATCGGCGGCGGGCGCGAACAACCCCTGTGACATCTACGCCTCCGGCGGCACACCCTGCGTCGCGGCGCACAGCACGGTGCGCGCGCTGTACGGGTCGTACAGCGGCAACCTGTACCAGGTGCGGCGATCGTCGGACAGCACGACGAGGAACATCGGCGTGCGGGCTGCGGGCGGCTTCGCCGACGCCGCGGCGCAGGACTCCTTCTGCGCCGGCACCACCTGCGTCATCACCGTCGTCTACGACCAGTCCGGACACGGCAACGACCTGTGGTACCAGGGATCGAGCGAGGTTCCGGGCTCAAGCCAGAGCAGCCCCGCGAAGGCGACCACCGAGTCGCTGACGGTCGGCGGCGGCAAGGCCTACTCGCTTTACATCAACCCCGGGAACAGCTACTGGCGGGACGGCCACCTGACGGGCGTCCCGACCGGCACCGCGCCCGAGGGCATGTACATGGTGACCAGCGGCACGCACGTCAACGGCGGCTGCTGCTTCGACTACGGCAACAGCGAGACGACCAGGAAAGCCGACGCCGCCGGCGCGATGGATGCGATCAACTTCAGCACCTCCTGCTGGTTCGGCGGCTGCTCCGGCTCCGGCCCCTGGGTCCAGGCGGACCTGGAGTGGGGGCTGTATCCCGGCGGCAGCCAGTCGTGGAACCAGAACCAGCGGGCGTTCACGAACCGGTACGTCACGGCGATGCTGAAGAACAACGGCACGTCGCGGTTCGCGATCAAGGGTGGTGACGCCCAGGCCGGCGGGATGACCACGCTGTGGGACGGCGGCCTGCCGAACGGATACAGCCCGATGAAGAAGCAGGGCGCCATCGTGCTGGGCAGCGGCGGTGACTGCTGCAAACCCGGCGGCGGTGCCAATCTCAGCGCGGGCACCTTTTATGAGGGCGCCATGGTCTCCGGCTATCCGTCCGACGCGACCGAGAACGCGGTGCAGGCGAGCATCACGGCTGCCGGGTACGGGTCCGGTGGTGGCGGTGGCGGGAGTTTTCCGGGCGGTTATCACCAGTTGGCGGTCGGTAACGATGGTCTGTGCCTGGATGTGTACGGCAATACGAGTGCTTCTGGTGCGGCGGTCGATCAGTGGTCTTGTAACGGGCAGAGCAATCAGCAGTTCCAGTTCGTGCCGGGGTCGAATGGTTATGGGGAACTACAGGCGCAGAACTCCGGCTTGGTGGTCGCGGTAGCGGGTGGTTC
Organism: Actinoallomurus acanthiterrae; assembly: GCF_054775715.1. Lineage (NCBI taxonomy): Bacteria > Bacillati > Actinomycetota > Actinomycetes > Streptosporangiales > Thermomonosporaceae > Actinoallomurus > Actinoallomurus acanthiterrae. The sequence goes on from NZ_BAAHCO010000001.1 coordinate 4,517,215, forward strand.
GACGACGCAGGGGAGTCCGGACATCGTGCAGCAGACCCGTAATGGCGTGGCGAGTTCGATGTGGAAGCCGGTTGCGCAGTCGGACGGTTCGTGGTCGTTCCAGAACCAGAACAGCGGGTTGTGCCTGGACGTCTACGGCGCCGGCAGCAACCAGGGCCAGCAGCTCGACCAGTGGCCGTGCAAGAACGCGGCCGGTTCCAACCAGGACTTCACTCCCAACTGACCACCGGAACCGCCTCATCGTCGAGATATCGAACCCCGGGAGAATAATGAAACCTCTGATCCGACCCCTTCGGATACGGGCGCTGGTCTCGGTGCTGTCGGCCGCCGCCGCGGTCGCGGGGGCCGCCATGCTCGTTCCCCGGCCGGCGCAGGCCGCCGGCACGCTGGGCGCGCAGGCCGCCGCGTCCGGCCGTTACTTCGGTACGGCCGTGGCCGCCGGCAAGCTCGGCGACTCGACGTACTCCACGATCCTGGACCGGGAATTCAACATGATCACCCCGGAGAACGAGATGAAGTGGGACACCACCGAACCGTCCCGCGGCTCGTTCAACTTCGGCCCCGCCGACCAGATCGTGAACCACGCCCAGGCGCACGGGCAGCGCATGCGCGGCCACACGCTCGTCTGGCACTCCCAGCTGCCCGGCTGGGTCAGCGGCATCGGTGACGCCAACACGCTGCGCAGTGTGATGGACAACCACATCACCACCGAGATGACCCACTTCAAGGGCAAGATCTACGCGTGGGACGTGGTGAACGAGGCGTTCGCCGACGGCAGCACCCAGCACCGCAGCTCGGTGTTCCAGAACGTGCTGGGCAACGGCTTCATCGAGGAGGCGTTCCGCACCGCGCGGGCGGCCGACCCGAACGCCAAGCTCTGCTACAACGACTACAACATCGAGAACTGGACCGACGCGAAGACGCAGGGCGTCTACGCCATGGTCAAGGACTTCAAGGCCCGCGGCGTGCCCATCGACTGCGTCGGCTTCCAGAGCCACTTCGGCTCGGGCGGCCCGCCGTCGAGCTTCCAGACCACCCTGTCCAACTTCGCCGCCCTCGGCGTCGACGTCCAGCTGACCGAGCTGGACATCGCGCAGGCGCCGGCGAGCGCCTACTCCAACACCGTCAAGGCCTGCGTGAACATTTCCCGTTGCGCCGGCATCACCGTGTGGGGGATTCGCGACAGCGACTCCTGGCGCTCCGGAGAGAACCCCCTGCTGTTCGACGGCGGCGGCAACAAGAAGCCCGCCTACGACGCGACCCTGTCCGCCCTCGCCGGCGGCGTCCCGTACGGCGGCGACGGTTCGCCCACTCCCACCCCGACGCCGACGCCTCCGGGCAACGGCGGATGCTCGGTGAAGTACGCGATCAGCTCGCAGTGGCCCGGTGGGTTCGGCGCGAACGTCAGCGTGACCAACCTCGGCGATCCGGTCTCGAGCTGGACGCTGACCTGGTCGTTCGGCGCCGGGCAGCAGGTGACGCAGGCGTGGAACGCCGGCGTGACCCAGAACGGGGCGGCCGTGACCGCCAAGAACGTCTCCTACAACGGCTCCCTGGCCACGGGCGGCAGCACGAGCTTCGGGTTCAACGGCTCCTGGAACAGCAGTAGTAATCCGGTGCCCTCGAACTTCGCGCTCAACGGCACCGCCTGCACCGCCGGCTGATCAACCCGACCGCAGGCGCCCCGCCGGCCGGACGTGTGCACGACGCGTCCGGCCGGCGCGCCCAGCCCGGCCACTCGCCCCACCGGCCCCACGTCCCTCGAAGTACTCCGCACCGCCGAAAGGTCCCCCGTCATGCCTTCGCACCAGTTCCAGCTGAGCCGCCGGAGCCTTCTCACCTCCGCCGGCGTCACCGTCCCGCCGGCCTGCTGGGTTTCCGTACCGCCCAGGCCACCACCGGCCCGAGCAGTTACACCGCGACCTGGGCGTCGGTGGATCAGCATCCGCCGGCGCCCGAGTGGTACCAGGACGCCAAGTTCGGCATCTACTACCACTGGGGCGTGTTCAGCGTCCCCGCCTTCGGCAACGAGTGGTACCCGCGGAACATGTACATCGGCGGCTCGGCCGAGAACAACCACCACAAGAGCGTGTACGGGGACCCGTCGGTGTGGCCGTACCACAACTTCATCAACGGTGCCCGCGACAAGGCCGGTAACTGGGTGCAGTTCGCGCCGAAGCTGAAGTCGGCGGGCGGCAACTGGGACCCGAACGCGTGGGCGCAGCTGTTCGCCGATGCCGGCGCCAAGTTCGCCGGCCCGGTGGCCGAGCACCACGACGGCTACTCGATGTGGAACAGCAGCGCCAACGAGTGGAACTCCGTCGCCACCGGGCCCAGGCTCGACCTGCTGCGGCAGCACGCCGACGCCATCCGTGGCAAGGGCCTGAAGCTGTACGTGTCGCTGCACCACGCGTACCACTTCAACGGCTATTACGACCACGTCCCGGCGCAGTCAACGACCACCCTCAAGAAGCTGTACGCCCAGCTCGGCACGGCCGCCGAGAACCAACTCTGGTACGACAAGCTCAAGGAGGTCATCGACGGCTACCAGCCCGACATCATCTACCAGGACTTCGACCTGAACCTGGTGCAGGAGTCGATGCGGCTTCAGTTCCTCGCGTACTACTACAACCAGGCCGTCGCCTGGAACAAGGACGTCGTCGCCACCTACAAGGACGGGTTCGACAACAAGGGCGAGGTCTTCGACTTCGAGCGCGGCGGCCCGGCCGGCATCCAGACCCCCTACTGGGAGACCGACGACAGCGTCTCCAGCTCCAGCTGGTGCTACACCGTCGGCATCGGCTACTACTCGACCAAGGCGATGACGCACGCGCTGATCGACCGGGTCAGCAAGAACGGCACCATGGTCCTCAACATCGCGCCGATGGCCGACGGCACCATCCCGTCCGGGCAGCAGGCGATCCTACAGGGCATGGGGGATTACCTCAAGCGGTTCGGTGAGTCCATCTACGCCACCCGCGCCTGGGCGTCCTTCGGCGAGGGGCCCACCCAGATGGGCGGCGGCTCGTTCACCACACCTCGGGAGGGGACGAGCAAGGACATCCGGTTCACCCGCAGCAAGGACAACACGGTTCTGTACGCCACCGTGATGGGCTGGCCGGGAAGCACGCTGACCATCACGACTCTGAACTCCGGCCAGATCAACCTCAGCAGCCTGACCTCGGTCCAGCTCCTCGACCAGGCCGCCGGCTCGTACGTGAACCTGCCGAACCGCAGCCAGGACGGCTCCGGCCTGAACATCTCGATGCCCTCGTCCAGCGCCCCGTTCAGCGCCCTGGCGTACGTGGTCAAGCTGACCTTCTCCGGCCAGATCCCGGCCCTCGGCTCGGGCACCACCCCGACCGGCTGGGTGAAGATCGCCAACGTGACCAGCGGGCTGGTCCTCGACAGCGGCGGCAACGTCGCCTCCGGGTCGGTGCTCAAACAGTGGGGCTGGGACGGGTCCACCAACCTGCAGTGGCAGCTGGTGGACCTGGGCAGCGGCTACTACCGCATCGTCAACCGCACCAACGGCATGGTGGCCGACAGCGGGGGCAACACCGCCAACGGCGCGAGCTGCCTGCAGGCCGCCTGGAACGGCGGCAACAACCAGCAGTGGCGGCTCAACGGCGTCGGTAACGGCCGCTACCAGATCGTCAACCGCGGCACCGGCACGGCGCTTGACGGCGCGGGCAGTACCGGCAACGGCGCGACGACCGTGCTGTGGACGCCGAACTCCAGCACCAACAACGAATGGACCATCGCCGGGGTCTGAGCACCGCCCGGCCGCGCGGCCCTCGACCACTGCCCGCTTCATCCGTATCCGCGATGACGGAGGTCCTGTCCATGTCCCCAATCCCCATCCGCCGGCGGTCGGCCCGGCCGGTCGCCGCCTCCCTGATGGCCGCGGCGGCGGCGGTGCTCGCCCTCGGCACGCCGGCGGTCACCGGCACCGCGTCCGCGGCATCGCTGCCGTGTGACATCTACGCCGCCGGCGGCACCCCGTGTGTGGCGGCGCACAGCACGACCCGCGCGCTGTACGCCTCCTACAACGGTTCGCTGTACCAGGTACGCCGCTCCTCGGACAACACCACCCGCAACATCGGGGTGCTGTCCGCGGGCGGGGTCGCCGACGCCGCCGCGCAGGACTCGTTCTGTTCCGGTACGAGCTGCGTCATCACGATCATCTACGACCAGTCCGGCCGGGGGAACAACCTGACCCAGGCGCCCGGCGGCGGAGCGGCCGGCGGCCCGGACAACCTCGCCAACGCGACCGCGGCGCCGACCACCGTGGGCGGCCACAAGGCTTACGGCGTGTACGTCGCCGCGGGCACCGGCTACCGCAACAACCGCACGAACGGCATCGCGACCGGAGACCAGGCCGAAGGCGAGTACGCGATCTTCGACGGCACGCACTACAACGGCGGCTGCTGCTTCGACTACGGCAACGCCGAGACCAGCAGCAACGACACCGGCAACGGCCACATGGAGGCCATCTACTTCGGCAACATCAAGGTCTGGGGCTACGGCGCGGGCAACGGCCCCTGGATCATGGCCGACCTGGAGAACGGCCTGTTCTCCGGCGTGAACCAGCATTACAACGCCAATGACCCCACGATCAACTACCGGTACACCACCGCCATCGTCAAGGGCGAGCCGAACCACTGGTCCATCCGAGGCGGCAACGCTCAGTCGGGCGGTCTGTCCACGTTCTACAACGGCGTGCGCCCCAACGTCTCGGGCTACAACCCGATGCACAAGGAGGGCGCCATCATCCTGGGCATCGGCGGCGACAACAGCAAGGGCTCGGCCGGCACCTTTTATGAAGGCGTCATGACCTCCGGTTATCCGTCCGATGCGACGGAGAACGCGGTGCAGGACAGCATTACGGCTGCCGGATACGGGTCTGGAGGCGGCGGTGGTGGCAGCTTCCCGGACGGTTATCGCCAGCTGATGGTCGGTAACGATGGGCTGTGCCTGGATGTGTACGGGAATACGAGTGCCTCGGGTGCTGCGATCGATCAGTGGTCCTGTAATGGGCAGTCGAATCAGCAGTTCCAGTTCGTGCCGGGGTCGAATGGTTTTGGGGAACTGCAGGCGCAGAACTCCGGTCTGGTGGTCGGGGTCGCGAACGGTTCGACGGGGCAGGGGAGTCCGGACGTCGTGCAGCAGGCGCGTAGTGGTGCGGCGAGCACGATGTGGAAGCCGGTCGCCCAGTCCGACGGCTCCTGGTCTTTCCAGAACCAGAACAGCGGGTTGTGCCTGGACGTCTACGGCGCCGGCAGCAACCAGGGCCAGCAGCTCGACCAGTGGCCGTGCAAGAACGCCGCCGGAACCAACCAGGACTTCACCCCCAACTGACCGCGGCGGCCTGTGCGCCCCTGCCCAGAGAATCCCTGCGACATGATCACGGGCACGCACAGGCCCGCGAAGAAGGAGAGGAACGGTGAGACGGTTCATCAAGACGCTCGCCGGCATCGCCGTCGCGGCCGTGGCCGCGACGCTGGCCATGACCACGGCACTCGTGCCGCGAGCGTCGGCGGCGTCCCTGACCCAGGTGTCGAACTTCGGCGCCAACCCCGGCAACATGCAGATGTACGTCTACGTCCCCGGCAGCGCGTCGGCCCACCCGGCCATCCTGGTGGCGATGCACGGCTGCAACGGCTGGGCCCCCGGCTTCTACCAGGGCACCGAGTTCGCCTCGCTGGCCGACAGGTACGGCTTCATCGTCATCTATCCGCAGGCGTCGCACAGCATCAACGGCATGTCGAGCTGCTTCGACGTGTGGTCGGACGCGGCCCTGCACCATGGCGGCGGCAGCGATCCGGTGTCGATCGTCAACATGGTGACCTACGCGGAGCAGCACTACGGCGGCGACCCGCAGCGCGTGTTCGCCACCGGCTTCTCCTCGGGCGCCATGGAGACCAACAACCTGCTCGCGACCTACCCGGACGTCTTCAAAGCCGGCGCGCCGTTCTCCGGCATCCCGTACGGATGCATGGCGGGCGGCGGCATGTGCGGTGACAAGACGCCACAGCAGTGGGGCGACATGGTCCGCAACGCCTACCCGGGCTACACCGGGCCCCGGCCGCGCGTACAGGCGTGGCACGGCACGTCCGACTCCGTGCTGCCCTACTCGATGCTGCAGGAGGAGGTCGACGAGTGGACGAACGTCTTCGGGCTGAGCCAGACGCCCACGTCCACCGACACCCCGCAGTCCGGGTGGACCCGGCGGCGGTTCGCCGACTCGTCCGGCACCGCGGACGTCGAGGCGTACACCATCGCCGGAGCAGGCCATGACCTGCCGCATCCGGGGATGGCCGCCTACGCGATCCACTTCTTCGGCCTGGACGGCAGCGGCGGCGGTGGTGGTGGCGGGACCGGCGGTTCGTCCGCCTGCCGCGTCACCGCGACGGTCAGCTCCTGGTCCGGTGGGATGACCGAGAACATCACGATCGCCAATACGGGCTCCAGCGCGATCAACGGCTGGTCCCTGGCGTTCACGCTTCCGTCCGGGCAGACCATCACCTCGGGGTGGAACGCCACTTACAGCCCCAGCAGCGGCCAGGTCACGGCCACGAACCTGAGCTATAACGCATCCCTGGCACCAGGTGCCTCGACGAACATCGGGTTCCAGGCGAACCAGACCGGCGACGCGGCGGCGCCGACCGCGTTCGCCCTCAACGGCGCCGCCTGCACCGTCGGCTGAACGGATCGCCCCTTGCCCGTGGGGCAAGGGGCGATCCGCCCTACGGGCTGGTGCAGGTGGCGGATAGGGCGGACGGCGTTCCGTTGGCGAGGAAGCCGAACGTGGTCGAGGCGGACGCCTGAAGCGAGCCGTTGTACGAGGCGTTGGTCACGGTCACGGTGGAGCCGCTGGTGCTCACCGTGCCGTTCCAGACCTGGCTGATGGTCTGCCCGCCGCTGAGGTTCCAGCGGACGGTCCATCCGTTGATCGGCGCGTTGCCGGCCGTCACGGTGACCTCACCCTGGTAGCCGCCGGACCAGGAATTGACGGTGCGATAGGTCGCGGTGCAGGCGCCGCCGGGCGGCGTCGGCGTGGGTGTCGGGTCGCCCGGTCCGCCGGGGGGCACGTACGGGCATTTGCTGCGGTACTGCGAGACACCCGAGGAGTCCGCCAGGGCCGGGCAGAGGAACTGCGTGTAGCGAGTGTCGTTGTCGAGAAAGATTTTCAGCCAGGGGATGAGCAGCCGCATCTCAGTGGTGTTCGGGTGTGTGTAGGCCAGGTGGTCGGCGCCCGCGAGTTGGATGAAGACGCTCTGCGTGCCGGCCGGCATGGTGGCGTACAGGCCGTTGAGGTAGGACGGAGTGACCACCGTGTCGTTCTGCCCGCCCATGATCATCGTCGGCACCCGGTCGGTGGACAGGTTCAGGTTCCCCACGGGCGAACCAGGCGCGAGACCGACCGCTGCCTTCAGCGAGGGCCGCTGGAGCGCTGCGAGGAGGGCGCCGGCCCCACCCGCGGAGTGGCCGATCACCGACAACCTGCCGGCGTCGACCCGCTCGTGCACGGGGCTCTTCTGGGTGAGGTAGTCCAGCGCGGCCAGCAGCTCGGTCCCGCGGGCATCGGCGCTGTCGGTACGGCTGTTGGTCTCGACGCCGATGACGACGAACCCGAAGGAGGCCAGCCATGGACCCATCCAGGCCTCTTCGTTGGCGAACAGGGCGGTGTAGCCGGGGACGATCGCGACCGCGCCCCAGGTGCCCAGGCTGGTGTCGGTCGGGTAGTAGATCGTCCCGCCGTTGAAGCCGTTGCCGGGTGGCACGCTGACCTGGGCGGTGGCGAAGGTTCCCCGGCTGGCCGCCACGCTGGACAGGGTGGGGTCCGGGCCCCGCTGGTACGGGTTGCCGGCGGCCGACGCGGGCCAGGTGGCGACCGTCAGCGCGATCACCGCGGCGAGGGCGGCGACTGCGGCGACGGCCCGCCGCAGCAGCCGGTCCGGGGAGCCGGGCCCGGCCCGGCCGGTCGCGGCACCTACCGGTGCCTGATGTTCTGTGGTGCGTTCTGCCATGTGGGGACTACTCCTTCCCTTACTGCGCCGGTGCGGGCACACCGCATCCGGCTGCCTCCCGCCCGCAGGCCCCGTGCCCGACCTCGGCTAGCCCACGGTCCATTTCTGGTTGCTGCCGCCGTTGCAGGGCCAGAGCTCGAGGGGTGTGCCGTTGGTGGTGGAGGCGCCGGTCACGTCGAGGCATAGGCCGGACTGGGTGCCGGTGATGGTGCCGTCGGTGTTGATCTGCCATTGCTGGTTGGCTCCGCCGTTGCAGTCCCAGATCTCGACCTTGGTGCCGGCCGTGGTCTGGTTGTCGTAGGCGTCCAGGCATTTGGCGCCGTTGTAGACGGTGAGCCGGCCGCCCGAGGAGGTCCAGGTCTGGCCAGAGCCGCCGTTGCAGTCCCAGATCTGTGTCTGCGTCCCGTTGGTCTGCGACGCGTTGGGCACGTCCAGGCACCTGCCCGCCCCGACGGCGCGAATCGGCCCGGAGGTGCCCCCGCCTCCACCGGTGGTCCCGCCGGCGACCCTGTACATGACGACGCCGTGCGCGGGGACCGAGGCGCTGATGGTGCCGCTGGTCGTCGACGTGCCTCCGGTCCACAGGTCGGTCAACGTGTAGCCGGAGGATCCGCTCTTGCCGATGGCGGACGCGGTGGTGGAGATGGTCGCGGTCGACCCGGTCTCGTTGAACAGGACGACGGAGACGTCCCCGTTCGCGAGCGGCTTGGCCAGCACGTCATGGCCGCCCGAGGACGACACCTGCGTACCCTGCTTGCCGAGCGAGTCCTGGTCCACCGCGATCACGGCCTTGTTGGTCAAAATCGACAGGGTGGACGAACTGGGGTTGACGACGTTGCTCCCCTCGATCAGCGGGGCTGCCATCTCCGCCCACAGGCTGAACTCGGCCTGGTTCTCGGTCGCGGTCATGCCGTTGCCGATCTCGAGCATGTCCGGGTCGTTCCACGAGCCCGGCCCGGCGTGCGAGGCCAGTCCGACGTTGATGTGGAAGTTGTTCAGCATGCTGGCGAAGTTCGGCTGGATGTCGACGGTGGTGCGCCACAGGTTCGCGACCGGGCCCGCCCAGTTCCAGGGCTGCACGCTGGAGTCCCAGCCGTTGCACATACTGAAGACGATCGAGTGGCCGGTCGCCGAGAGCGCGTCGCGCATCCGCGTGTAGAGGGTCTGGGCGACCTGCTGGTGCGACCGCCCCGAAAAGTCGCCGAACGGGATGTTGCACCAGTCCTCTTTGAGGTAGTCGACTCCCCACGAGGCGAAGAGCCTGGCGTCCTGCTGCTCGTGTCCGTAGCTGCCGGGGTATCCGGCACAGGTCGCGGTGCCGGCGTCCTCGTAGATGCCGAGCTTCAGGCCGAGCGAGTGCACGTAGTTCGCGACGGCGGCGATCCCGTGGGGGAACTTGGTGGAGTCGGCGACCAGGTTCCCGGATCCGTCGCGGCTGTGGGCCATCCAGCAGTCGTCGATGTTGACGTACTGGTAGCCGGCGGCCTGCATGCCGTTGTTGTGCATCGCCTGCGCGGTCTGTTCGACGAGCTGCTCGCTGACGTTGCAGCCGTAGGCGTTCCAGTCGTTCCAGCCCATCGGGGGCGTCAGCGCCAGCCCGTTGCCGAGCGCCGACGCCGGCGGCGCGGACCCCAGCGCGATCACGGGCGCGACCAGGAGGGCCAGCACGGTGGCCAGCCACAACCTGGCCTGCCGGGCGGCCCGGCCGACCGCGGCTCCTGGGCTGGCGTGAGATGTCCGAACCATGGTGAGTCACCTTTCAAAGGACGCGGATCGGTGCGGGTTCGCCGGGGCCATCGGGCGCCGTGCAGGCGAGCGCGGGCACCTCGCCGCCGGACCGGAGCCTCACCACCTGGGACGGAGGCCTCGCCGGTTCCCGCAGTGGAGTCGGTATCTCGAACGTGTGACGGAATGCTGGACGTCGACTCAGGCAGGAGTGTGGGCGGCGGCGCGGGGATGTCAAGTGGCCTGGGCGTCGCTTGTGGCAGGAGGCCGTGGCGGTCCAGGTCAGGAGGGGTGGTGGCCGGAAGGGAGTCTCCTGGCTTTCATCCGCTTTCATGAGCGCGAGATCTGAGGCCGCCGCGCTGCCGACCTTTCGCGCAGCGCCGAACGGTGGCCGTGGCGGGGTGTGCGGGCCCCGATGAAAACCGCGGTGAAAGAACGCCGACGCCCGGGGACGGTCGTTGGACGCGGTTCGGCCCACTCACCAGGGCGAATCGACGGCGCGCGACTTCCCGTCCCCTTCTGTACGGAAGTGTCGGGGAAGCGGCATTGACCTGGTTTCACCCTCGTCGTAGCCTCCGGTCAAATCGATTCCGCGAATCGATTCGACACATCAGCGACACCGCCGAAGAGATGCGGCGACCGGGAACGCGGCCGTCCCATCTCCCACAGTGCGGGAGCGCTGAAGCGCGAAGGGATGAGCCGATGGTGGGCACCGTGTCGCCGAATGTACTGCTGAGGAGCGAGTGATGCGCAGAGCCTTCCGGCTGTGGGCCTGCGTCCTCGCCGCGCTGGTCCTGGCGATCGGCGCCCTGGTCGGCGTCGGCACCGCCTACGCCGAGTCGAACGGCGGTGTGCGCGTCATGCCGCTCGGCGACTCGATCACCGATGGCGCGACGGTGCCCGGCGGGTACCGGATCGGCCTGTGGCAGCGGTTCGTCAACGCCGGCTATCGGGTCGACTTCGTCGGCTCACTGTCCAACGGGCCGGCGAGCCTGGGCGACCACGACCACGAGGGACACTCGGGCTGGCGCATCGACCAGATCGACGCGAACATCGCCGGCTGGCTGCACACCTCCACGCCGCACACCGTCCTGCTGCACATCGGCACCAACGACGTCCTCCAGAACTACGACCTGGCGAACGCACCCGCCCGGCTGTCGGCACTGATCGACCACATCACCGCCAACGTGCCCACCGCCGAGGTCTTCGTCGCCACGATCATCCCGCTCGGAGGCGACTCCAGGGAGGCGAATGTCCGTACGTTCAACGCCGCGATCCCCGGCATCGTCCAGAGCAAAGCCGGCGCGGGCGAGCACGTGCACTTGGTGGACATGCACGCCGCGCTGACCGCCGCCGACCTGGTCGACGGCGTCCACCCCAACGCCACCGGATACGACAAGATGGCCGCCACCTGGTACACCGCCCTGAAGTCGGTCCCGGGGAGCATCGGCGACGCGGGGGGTGGGGGCGCCACCTCCGGGCCGATTCGCGCCGTCGGGGCGGGCAGGTGCCTGGACGTGCCCAACGCGTCGCAGACCAACGGGACGCAGACACAGATCTGGGACTGCAACGGCGGCTCTGGCCAGACCTGGACCTCCTCGGGCGGCCGGCTCACCGTCTACAACGGCGCCAAATGCCTGGACGCCTACGACAACCAGACCACGGCCGGCACCAAGGTCGAGATCTGGGACTGCAACGGCGGAGCCAACCAGCAATGGCAGATCAACACCGACGGCACCATCACCGGCACCCAGTCCGGCCTATGCCTCGACGTGACCGGCGCCTCCACCACCAACGGCACACCCCTCGAGCTCTGGCCCTGCAACGGCGGCAGCAACCAGAAGTGGAGCCAGACCTAGGCGCACCCGCCAGGGACGCCGGTCGACCTGCTGGTACGCGGTTCGCCGCCGATCGCCGACCGGTCGGCATCGGCGGTCGGCGTCCCCCGGATGAAGAAGGAAGACCAGATGAGACCCAAACTTCTCCTCATACCCGTCGTGGCCGCGGTATTCGTCGTCCTGGCGATGGGCGGAGCGGCGCTGGGCAGCGGCCTCGGCAGAACGCCGTCGTCCACGGCTGTCCGCCCCGCGGCGGCGACCGCCGGATGCGGCAAGGCCCCGACGCTGGCGAGCGGTACGCATTCGATTCAGAGCAGCGGTCAGAACCGCAGTTACATCCTGCGGGTTCCCGCCGGCTACGACAACAACCACCCCTACCGGTTGATCTTCGGGTTCCACTGGGTGGGCGGTACCGCGAACGATGTCGATTCGGGCGGTACCGATGGATACAACTGGTCCTACTACGGCCTGCGGCGGCTGGCGGACAACGCGAACAACAGCACGATCTTCGTCGCGCCCCAGGGCATCAACAACGGCTGGGGCAACTCCGGCGGTCAGGACGTGACCTTCGTCGACGACATGCTCCGGCAGCTCGAGGGCGGCCTGTGCGTCGACACGGCGCAGATCTTCTCGAGCGGTTTCAGCTACGGCGGCGCGATGACGTACGCGCTCGCCTGTGCCCGGCCGACCGTCTTCCGCGCGGTCGCGGTCTACTCCGGTGCGAATCTCAGCGGGTGCAGCGGCGGCACGCAGCCCGTCGCCTACATCGGGCTGCACGGCATCAGGGACAACGTACTGAACATCTCTTCCGGGCGGGCGCTGCGTGACACGTTCGTCCGGAACAACGGCTGCACTCCGCAGAACCCGCCCGAGCCGGCGTACGGAAGCCTGACGCATATCGTCACCACCTACTCCGGGTGCCGGACGGGGTATCCGGTCGTGTGGGCGGCGTTCGACGGAGCAGGTCACGACCCCGGGCCGATCGACGGGTGCACCTGCGACGGCTGGCGGACCTGGACCTCCGGAGTGGTCTGGAGTTTCTTCACCCAGTTCCAGGGCGGCGAACCGCCGACCCCCACCCCGACCCCGACCCCCGGGACTTCGACGCTGGTCAACGTCGGCGCCGGCCGGTGCCTGGACGTGCCGAACCTCTCCCAGACCAACGGCACCCAGGTGGAGCTGTGGGACTGCAACGGCGGCGCCAACCAGAAGTGGACCCTCACCTCCTCCAAGCAACTGCAGGTGTACGGCGGTAAGTGCCTGGGCGCCGAGGGGGCCGGTACGTCGTCTGGCACCAGGGCGGTCATCTGGGACTGCAACGGCCAGCCCGACCAGCAGTGGAGCGTGAACGCCGACGGCACCGTCACCGGCGGGCAGTCTGGCCTGTGCCTCGACGCCAACGGCGCCGGGACCGCCAACGGCACACAGATCATCCTGTGGACCTGCAACGGCGGCAGCAACCAGAAATGGACCCAGAACTGACCCCATGACCCCAGGTCACGACCCATACGGAAAGGACGGATCATGCGCGATCACCCTTGGCGGGGCGGCCGCTGGAAAGCGGCCTTCGCCACGACGGCCGTCGCCTGCGCGGCCGTCACCGCCGGCCTGATCACTACCGGTAGTGCCCGGGCCGGCACGCTGTCCGGCACCCTTTATCGCGACCCGAGCTCGCAGGTCGTCCAATGGGTCGAGGCGAACCCGAACGACGCGCGGACTCCTGTCATCCGCGACAAGGTCGCCAGCCAGCCTCAGGCGCGCTGGCTGGCGGCGTTCAATCCCGGCACGGTGGCGTCGGAGGTCTCGGGCGTGGTCAACGCCGCGAACGCCGCGAACCAGATCCCCGTGCTCTCGGTGTACGAGATCCCCAACCGCGACTGCGGCGGCGCGAGCGCCGGCGGCGCCCCCGACTACACCCAGTACCAGCAGTGGATCGGCGGCTTCGCCCAGGGCGCGGGCAACCGGAGGGTCATCGTCATCCTGGAGACCGATGCCCTCGCCCTGCAGACCTGTCTGAGCGGCTCTGAGATCTCAGCCCGTGACCAGGCGATCGCGCGGGCGGTACAGACGATCAAGAACGCCGACCCGAACGCCAAGGTGTATCTCGACGGCGGCCACTCGGCCTGGAACTCCGCCACCGAGCAGGGAAGCCGCCTCAAGGCTGCCGGCATCCAGTATGCCGATGGCTTCTTCACCAACGTGTCGAACTACCAGCCCCTGTCGAACGAGATGGCGTACGGCCGGTCGATCATCTCCTACCTGCAGTCACAAGGCATATCCGGCAAACATCAGATCATCGACACCAGCCGTAACGGCGGTGCCGTCGGCGCCCAAGGCGACTGGTGCGGCGATGACAACACCGACCACCGCATCGGCACCTACCCGACCCTTGACACCGGCGACCAGAACGTCGACGGCTACCTGTGGGTCAAACCGCCGGGCGAAGCCGACGGCTGCGTTTACACGGCCGGAAACTTCGTCCCCGACCTCGCCTACAACCTCGCGAGCACGGCACCCAATCCGCCGTCGTCGGGTGGCAGCGGCTGCGCGGCGACCTACCAGACGGTGAGCTCCTGGCAGGGCGGCTTCCAGGGACAGATCACCGTCACCGCCGGAGCCTCGGCGATCAAAGGCTGGAAGCTCACCATGTCGCTGCCCAATGGTGTCTCGATCGGCCAGCTGTGGAACGGCACACTGACCACCAGCGGATCCACCGCCACCATCACCAACACGTCGTGGAACGGCACGCTCACACCGGGCGCCACCGCCCAGGTCGGTTTCACCGCCACCGGCGCCTCCTCCTCCCTCACTCCCACCTGCACGACATCGTGAAGCGATAGCGCCCAGGGAGGAGGAGATAGACGGTGGCCATTGGTAGGGACGGAAGGCTTTCGAAGCGGTGGCGTGGTGTGGTGGCCGCGGTCGTGACCGCGATCGTGGCTGGTTCCGCGGTCCTGGTCGGTGCGTCCAGGGCGTCGGCGGCGACTGTCGACACGAACACCTGGTATGTGCTGGTGAATCGCAATAGCGGCAAGGCGCTGGACGACTACGGCTTCGCCACGAACGATGGGGCCGCGGTGGTGCAATGGTCGCGCCAAGACGCGGCGAACCAGCAGTGGCGGTTCGTCGATGCGGGTGGTGGTCACTACCGGTTGATGAACCGGAACTCCGGGAAGGTGCTGGACGATTACAACTGGTCGACCACCGCCGGCACGGACATCGTGCAGTGGAGTGATCAGAACGCGGCTAACCAGCAGTTCCAGTTGGTGGATTCGTCGGGCGGCTATGTGCGGCTGATCAACCGTTACAGCGGCATGGCCGTCGACGTGCAGGGCGGCTCCACTGCCGACGGAGGCAAGGTCATCCAGTACACGGACCACGACAGTGCCAATCAGCAGTGGCAACTCGTCCCGGTGGGCAGCGCCTCCGCCCCGTCCCTGCCGTCGACGTTCAAGTGGAGCTCCAGTGGCGTGCTGGCCGCGCCGAAGCCGGACGCGTCGCACGACACCGCGGCGATCAAGGATTTCTCGGTGGTCCGCTACAACAACCAGTGGCTGATCTACGCCTCGGCCGTGGGCCCGAAGTTCGGTTACGGGTTGGAGTTCTTGAAGTTCGGTGACTGGTCACAGGCCGCGTCCGCGCCCCAGACCTACCTGGACGAGGTGTCCCCGATGGGACCGGGCTACCGGGCCGCGCCGGAGCTGTTCTACTTCGCGCCGCAGAAGCTGTGGTACCTGGTTTACCAGAGCCCTCTACCCACGTACTCGACGAGCCCCGACCCCAGCAACCCGGCGTTGTGGTCGGCGCCGCAATACTTCATGACGAGCGAACCGCCGGTCCTGCAACAGAACGGCGGTGGCTGGCTCGACTTCTGGGTCATCTGCGACTCGGCCAACTGCTACCTGTTCTTCGAAGACGACAACGGGCATCTGTACCGCGCGCAGACCAGCATGGCGAACTTCCCCAACGGCTTCGGCAACACGGTCGTCGCCCTGTCGGATCCCAACCGGAACAACCTGTTCGAGGCGTCGAACGTCTACAAGGTCACCGGCACCGACCAGTACCTGCTGATCATTGAGGCGATCGGAGCGCACCGCTATTTCCGGGCCTGGACCTCCACCAGCCTCACCGGAACCTGGACACCCCTGGCCTCGAGCGAGTCCCAGCCGTTCGCGGGCCTCGCCAACGCCACCTTCTCCGGCACACCCTGGACAAACGACATCAGTCACGGCGAGATGGTCCGGGACGGCTACGACCAGAACCTCACCATCAACCCCTGCCATCTGCAGTACGTCTACCAGGGCAGGGACCCTAACTTCAGCGGGGACTACAACTCCATCCCGTGGCGGATGGGACTGCTTACCCAAACCAACTCAACCTGCTGACCGGACCGACCTACTACGTCGTCCTGAATGCGTTCGGCGTATCGACGTCGTACGTGACCATGGCATCGATCGGTCGAGTGGCGATCGGCGCCGGGGTACCGCCGGATGCCGGGCTTTCGTCGCGGCATCCGGCGGTTGCTTCTCATGAGTGCTCAGCGGTTGGTGACCTCGAAGGAGGCCGACCGGTCGGTGGTGGAGCTGTCGCCGGTGTAGACGTCGATGGTGCCGGGCTCGACGACGAATCGGCCGCTGTTGTCGTAGAACCCGACGTCCTGCTTGGTCAGCCGGAAGGTCACGGTTCTGGTCTCGCCGGGTGCGAGTGTGACGCGCTGGAAGCCGCGCAGGCGCCGTACGGGTTGGGAGATGCTCGCGACGGGGTCGTGGATGTAGAGCTGGACGACGTCGTCGCCGCGGACCTTGCCGGTGTTCTTCACCGTCACCGTGGCGGTGACGCTTCCGTTCGCGGGCATGGTCTTGGCGCTGAGCTGTGGCGCGGAGACGTCGAAGGTGGTGTAGCTGAGGCCGTACCCGAAGGGGTAGAGCGGGTCGCAGTAGGGCAGGTCACGGTAGCGGGAGTTGAACATCGACTTCGGGTCGCAGGGGCGTCCGGTCGGTTCGTGGTCGTAGTAGATCGGCACCTGGCCGAGGGTGCGGGGGAACGACACCGGTAGCTTGCCGCCGGGGTCGACCTTTCCGAACAGGACGTCGGCGACGGCGTTGCCGGCCTGCACGCCGGGGAACCATGCCTCGAGGATGGCCGGTGCGGCGGCTGCGACCTTGGACAGTGTGAGCGGGCGGCCGTTGAACAGTACGACGACGAAGGGCTTGCCGGTCGCTTTGATCGCGTCGATGAGCTGCTGTTGTTTGCCGGGCAGGTCGATGTCGCTGCGGGATCCGGCCTCCCCGCTTTGCCCGCGGGCCTCTCCGACGGCCAGGACGACCTGGTCGGCGGCCTTGGCCGCGTTGACGGCCTTGTCGAAGTCGGCGTCGGATCCGCACACGTCGTCGGGGGTGTTGTCCGGCGGGTAGCGGTCGAAGATCTGGCAGGCCTGGGTGAAGGTCGTCTTGGGGTTCTGGGCCTTGATGCCCTCGTAGACCGAGACGGCGTCCTCGTCGCGGCCGGCTCCGGCCCAGGGGCCGAGCACGTCGTGTTTGTCGTCGCCGAGTGGGCCGATTACGGCGGTGCTCTTGGTGGCGTCGAGTGGCAGCGTTCCGCCGTCGTTCTTCAGCAGCACCATCGACCGGGCCGCCGCGGTGCGCGCCGCCGCGACGGCGTCGGGCCGCAGCTGTGCCGCGTCGGCCTTGGACGGGTCGATGTAGGGGTGGTCGAACAGGCCGGCGCGGAACTTCACGCGCAGGATCCGGCGCACGGCGTCGTTGATGCGGCCGATGGAGATCCGGTGCTGGGACAGGAGCTGTTTGCCGTAGTCGCGGATGTTGGTGCTGACCATCTCCGAGTCGGTGCCCGCGTTGAGGGCGAGCGCGGCGGCGTCGGGACCGTCGGCGGCCACGCCGTGGCCGCAGGGGCCCTCGTCCGGTGTCTTCGGCGGGCACGCGCGCAGTTCGGAGATCGCGGTGTAGTCGCTCTCGATGAACCCGTCGAACCCCCACTCGCGCTTGAGGATGTCGGTCTCGGTGTGGGAGTTGGCGCAGCCTGGTGACCCGTTGAGGTCGTTGAACGAGCACATCACCGTGCCCGCGCCAGCCTCGACGGCCGCTTTGAACGGCGGCAGGTAGACGTTGCGCAGCCGCTGTTCGGACATGTCGGTGGTGTTGTAGTCACGGCCGCCTTCGGGCTGGCCGTAGGCGACGAAGTGCTTGGGGCTGGTGACGACCTTGTCCGGCGCGCTGTAGTCCTGGCCTTGGGCGGCCTTGACCCGGGCGGCGGCGAACACCGAACCCAGGTAGGGGTCCTCACCGGCGCCTTCGGCGATCCGTCCCCATCGCGGCTCGCGGGAGACGTCCACCATCGGGCCGTAGATCTGCTTGATGCCGACCGCCGCGCTCTCCCGCGCGCCGAACCGGTCGTCGTCGGCGGCGACGTTCGGGTCGAAGCTGCTCGCCGCGCCCAGCGGGATGGGGAAGACCGTGCGGAATCCGTGGATGGTGTCGAAGGAGAACAGCAGCGGGATGTGCAGCCGCGTCTGCTCGACCGCCACGTGCTGAAGGTGGTCGATCTGCTTGGGGTCGGTCACGCTGTAGACGGTGCCGACGCCTTTGCGGACCTCATCGTCGGTGGCCTGCGAGCCGCCCAGCAGTTCGATCTGCTGCAGCTTCTCATCCAGCGTCATCCGGGACAGCAGGGCGTTCACGCGCGCCTCGACGTTCGCCGCCTGACCTGCGGGTGCCATCGCCGCCGCGTCGTCGGTGCGCGTTCCGGCGAGCGACCCGCCGGAGGTGAGGGGGATCAGCGCCGCGATCGCCGTGGCGATCGCGGCCATCCGTCGTACTCGATGTCGTACTCGGTGCAACTTCATCGCTCCCAGGGGCTCGTGGAGGGCGATCGGATAGAACGTGGCCGCGACCCTTCTTCGGGGACCATTTGCGGGGTTAGCAAGATCGCGGGCACCTCGCGAATCGAATCACGGCAATTTTTGAGTCGTCAAGAGCTTGGTATCGGAACCACTGGACGCCCGTTTCACTCACCGTAACGAGGATTATCGAACGGGAAGCATATTCGTCGGCGACCGACTGTACTGATCGATGAAAAATCGACTCGACGGGCAGGTTCGACCAGGTCGGTGGCGAGGGCGGGTGGTCGATTTGTCGATACAGATCGATCCTTCCGGTACGGAGCGTGTTCTATGGACCTCCAGTGGCTCGATCGGGCACAATGCCAGTCGGATCGATGCCGGAAGGCAGGTGGGATAAGGCTGTCCACCCCTCTCGGTCCCGAGGAAATGGGAAAGGAGATGGCACTCGTTATTTCGAACAATGCTGCGTCGTCGAGAGGACCCGGCGTGAGTCGCACCCGCCTTCATTCCAGGACCCGGTTGCTGTGCCTGCTGGCGCTGTCCGGTGGCCTGATCACGGCGCCCGAGGCAGCCGCCGCGCCGCTGAACCGGGCCATCTCCGGCACCTCGATCGACGACCCGCTGGACGAGGCAGCCGCCGCGCTCACGGTCTGGGACGCCGACGACGTCCGCGGCAACATCACGCTGCCGGACAGAAGCCTCCACGGCGCCCGGGTCTCCTGGAAGTCCACCGATCCCTCGACCGTCACCCCGACCGGCGAGGTACACCGACCCGCCCACGGCGAGCACCCCGCCACCGCGACCCTCACGGCGACCGTCAAGCTCGCGCACCACCAGACCAAGCGGCGCTTCGACCTCACCGTGCGCCCGCTGCCGAAGAGACAACCGCTGAAGGGCTACATCTTCACCTACTTCGCCGGAGAGAAATACGCCGACGGCGAGCAGGTCTACTTCGCCGCCAGCCGCGGCAACGACCCGCTGCACTGGGACGACCTGAACGGCGACAAGCCGACCCTGACCTCCACCATGGGCGAGAAGGGTGTACGCGACCCGTCTATCATCCGCTCCCCTGAGGGAGACAAGTTCTACATCATCGCCACCGACCTGAAGATCAACGGCGGCCAGGGGTGGGACTACGAGACGAGACACGGCAGTAAGTACCTCGAGGTCTGGGAGTCGAACGACCTGGTCCACTGGTCCGCGCAGCGCCACGTGCGGGTTTCCGATGACAACGCCGGTATGACCTGGGCACCCGAGGCGACCTACGACAAGAGGCTCGGCGCCTACGTCGTCTACTGGGCGTCGAACCTTTACAGCGCCGACGATCCGGACCACAAGGGGACCGTTAACACCCGCCTGATGTACGCGACGACCCGAGACTTCCGTACGTTCTCCAAGCCCCGCGTGTGGGAGGACACCGGCGAGAACAGCATCGACGCCACCGTCGTCCGCGACGGGCAGTACTACTACCGCTTCCGCACGGACGACGGCGTCGTCGGATCCTGCACCGCCGACATCGTCCTCGAGCGGTCCAAGTCCCTGACGGCGGTCGACCTCCCTCAGACGAAGCCCCGGAACTGGCAACTGGTGGACGACTGCATCAGAACCCACTTCGGTCTGGGCTGGCTGGAGGGCCCGACGGCCTTCAAGTCGAACACCGAAGACCGTTGGTACGCCTTCATGGACGAGTCCTCCGGCCGCGGATACATACCTTTCACCACCCGTGACCTCGACAGTCCGAGCTGGAGCATCCCGAACGACTACCAGATGCCCACCCGACCCCGGCACGGCACGGTCCTGCCGGTCACCAAGGCCGAACTCGGCCGCTTCCGAGCCGCGTTCCCGCCGGCCGCCTAGACCTTTCGCTGGCGGGGGGACATTTTCGCGGGGTTCATCACCGATCACGATCCCTTCCTCAAGATGCTCGGCTTCAGCCTCGCTGCCGCGGTGTTCTTCGATGCGTTCGCCGTTCGCCTGGCCATCGTCCCGGCCGTCCTGGCGCTGGTGGGCCGTCACGCTTGGTGGCTGCCGCGATGGCTCGACAGAATCCTGCCGAAGGTCGACGTCGAGGGCGCGAGCCCGAATCCGGACCCGGCGGGTGAACCACAGGAAGCTTCGTCGGCGGCGTCATGAAGACATCCTGGGGGAGCGGGCCTGCCCGGTTCGTTGCGTCCATCACGCCGCGCCCCTCCGCGACCCGTTCAGGGCGCGGTGGGAGCGGTAGCGGGCGGCTCACTCCTTGCGGGCGACTCCGCCGACCAGGACGGAGTGCCCTACCGGGATGTCGTCGGGCTCATACGCCAGCGGGCCGTCGGGGCGCCACAGGGACAGCGGGACCAGGCCCGGCTCCACTGGTTTCCAGCCGGTGAAGAACTCCTCGATCTCCTCGCGGGGAAGCAAGGTCGCGCCGAGACTCTCGCGGAAGATTCGCTCGATCTCGCGGTTCGACTGGTCGGCGACCCTGCAAACGTAGCTGAGGAACAGATGGCTGCCGGGCGCGAGCCGGTCGCGGTAGGCGGCGACGATCTTCTTGCGGTCCTCGTCTCCGGGAACGTACTGCAGGACCATGCACATGATCAGGCCGACCGGCCGCCGGAAGTCGATCAGCCGCCGCGTGTCCGGGTGGTCGAGGACACCGTCGATATCGCGCAGGTCCGCGGTGATCACCGCGGTTACCTGGTCTTTGGCGAGGATCGCGCGCCCGTGGGCGAGCACCACGGGGTCGTTGTCAACGTAGACGACCCGTGCGTCCGGCTCGTGGCGCCGGGCGATCTCGTGCACGTTGTCGCGTGTCGGCAGCCCGCTGCCGAGGTCGATGAACTGGTCGATGCCGACCTCGGCCGCCATGAACCGGGTGACTCGTCCCAGGCATGCTCGGATCATCCGGGGCCCCGACATCACGTCCGGGACGGCCTTGACCATCTCATCGACGACCGCGCGGTCGACCGCGAAGTTGTCCTTGCCGCCCAGCAGCCGGTCGTAGACGCGGGCGGGACTGGGCCGGCTGAGGTCGACTTCCTCGGGAACGGCAGAGCCATATCGCTGGAACCACTGCGACGACGCGTCACTGTGCCGACGATCAGCCATGGATGGCAATTTATCCGATCGATCATCTCGGCTGGGAGGCGACGAGAAGGAAGCGAGCACGGCCTTCCTGCGATTCTGCAAGGCTGCCGTGCTCGCTGCTGGAGGCGCTCGGAGAGTCCGGTCCCTCGTCAGCTCCAGGGAGACGCGGTGAGCCAACTGGTGTCCTGGGCCCACGACGACGTGGAGTCCCAGGAGTTGGAGCCGCCATCGCCGGCTACGTAGACCGTGTAGGAGTAGTGGCGGATGTACTTCGTCGGGTAGTTGACGGACTGGAAGGAGTGGCCGACCCCGCTGTTGCCCGAAGTGGGGCAGAAGGTGGCGTCTTGTGCGAACGTGCTGCCGCCGTCGTCGGCGCTCAGGTAGAGCTCAAAGGCGTAGTGGCGCAGGTAGCGGCCGGGGGTGTTCGCGGACTCGAAGGTCAGGCAGGAGGTGTTGGCCAGGCCGGCGCGGACGATCCAGGTGGCATCGGCCTTGTCGGTGGCCGAGCTGGAGGAGTTGATGGCGGAGATGACGACCTTGTTGTCGGCGTCGTCGTGGCGCATGTAGTCGGAGGTGCAGCACGCGGTGGTGGCCTGCAGCGAGACCCGGGAGCCAGGGGTGAGGGTTCCGGTGCCGGTCGAGGCGCTGCTGTAGCCGACGGCGGTGATGTTGGCCTGTACGGCGTTCTCGGTGGCGTCCGAGGGGTAGCCCGAGGTCATGACGCCTTCGTAGAAGGTGCCGGCGGAGCCGTTGCTGTTGTCGCCGCCGATGCCCAGGATGATCGCGCCTTCTTTGTGCATCGGGTTGTATCCGGAGACGTTGGGGCGTACGCCGCTGTAGTAAGTGGACAGGCCGCCCGACTGGGCGTTGCCGCCGCGGATGGCCCACTGGTTCGGGCCGCCCTTGACGATGGCGGTCAGGAACCGGTTGTCGACGGTGGGGTCGCCCGCGTTGTAGCGGGCGTTGAGCCCGGAGAACAGGCCGTTCTCCAGGTCGGCCATGACCCAGGGGCCGTTGCCGCTGCCGTAGCCCCAGCCCTTGCTGTTGCCGAAGTAGATGGCCTCCATGTGGCCGTTGCCGGTGTCGGTGCTGCTGGTCTCGGCGTTGCCGTAGTCGAAGCAGCAGCCGCCGTTGTAGTGCGTGCCGTCCAGGACCGCGTACTCTCCCTCCGGCTGGTCGCCGGTCGCGATGCCCGAGGTGTGGTTGTTCCGGTAGCCGGTGCCGGGGGCCACGTAGACGCCGTACGCCTTGTGGCCGGCGACCGTGACCGGCGCCTCGAAGGCGTTGGCCAGGTTGTCGTTCCCACCCGGGGCGGGCCCGGGCCAGTAGCCCTTCAGCGCCTGGGTGAGGTTATTGCCCTTGCCGGACTCGTCGTAGATGACGGTGATGACGCAACTGGTGTTGGCGCAGAAGGAATCCTGCGCGGCGGCGTTGGCGTATCCGCCGGCGCTCAGCACGCCGATGTCCTTGGTCGTGTTGTCGGAGGCGCGCCTGACCTGGTACAGCGGGCCGTTGTACGCCGCGTACAGGGCGCGGGTGGTGCTGTGCGCGGCAACGCAGGGGGTGCCGCCTGCGGCGTAGATGTCGCACGGCTCCTGGGCGGCGGCCTGCGAGGTGGTGGCCGTGGTAGTGAGCAGGCCGGCGGCGAGCGCGGCGGTGGCACCGGCCGCGGGGAGCGTGCGTCTGACGCGGCGGATCCACGGTCGCTTGATCATGAAGAACTCCTTCACAGGGTGGAGTGTGATGTGAGCGCTCACAATCCGGGGGCCGACCCGGCTGTCACGCGGCCGTTCGGATTAAGCGCCGGGCGGCCTCGGAGCTTGGTGGTCAGGCCTTGCCCTGCAGCCGCCAGATCTGGTTCTTCTTGGTGCTGAGGGCGCTCGCCGGGTCGCAGGTCCACTGGTGGATCAGTGCTCGGGGCGCGGTGGAGACGTCGGAGACGTCGACGCATTTGCCGCTGTGGACGGCGACCAGCTGGTAGTCCTGGCTGTTGCCGAGCGCGCTGACGGAGTTGAGGGTGAACATCTGATTGGTCGCGCCGTTGCAGGTGTACTGGATGACGGCGGTGCCGTCGGCGGTGGAGGCGTCCTTGACGTCCAGGCACTTGCCGCTGAGCTCATCGACCACCGTGTAGGTGTTCGCCCGGCCGGTGACCGGCTTGAGATCGAACATCTGCTGGTAGCCGCCCTCGCAGTTGTACTGCTGGTATTGGGTGAGGTTGGCGGTGCTGAGGTTGGTGTCGTCCAGGCACAGGCCGCTGTTCTCGCTCACCGCGACCGTGGAGATCGTGGTGTTGGCCGGCGGGAGCAACGTGATGGTGTAGCCGTCCTTGGCGTTGGTGAACGGGATGCTGACGGACGCGGCGTTGTTGGCGACCGCGAGGGTGGTGTCGGAGATGGTGGTGGGGCCGGTGACGGCGGCGCCGTTGTTGTAGGGGATGCGCTGGACGACGGCGCGGACCTGGCCGTTCGCCACGACCGAGGTGGTGTTCAGGCCGGTGAGGTTGACGGTGACGTTGCCGGTGTTGCCGTTGCTGCCGAGCAGGATCTTGGCGTTGCCCGCGGTGTTGTCCTTGGTGGCCAGCCCGTCGGTGCCGGTGCCCGGGATGAGGTTGACGATGTTGCCGGTCTGTGAGCCGTAGTAGCGGTACATGAACCACTCGCCGAGCGGCAGGTACTGGCTGCCGGTCTTGGTGAGCAGGTTCGCCTCGTAGTCGTGCAGGTTGGTGCCCGACGCCCAGTTGCCGCGCAGGCCGTCGGCGCCGATCCGTTCGAGGCGGCCGATGTACCAGGCGCCGCCGCCGGGATTCTGCTGGGACAGCGCGGCGTACTCGTTGATCTGGTACGGGCGGGTGTTCGACAGACCCGCTGCGGAAAGGGTGGAGTTGGCGCTGGCCGCGCCCGGGACAGGATCGGCGGGCTCGTCGTGCCAGCTGTAGATGTCCGGGGCGACGTTGTTCGCCTTGACGTAGTTCAGATAGGTCGTCCACCAGGTGTTGGAGGAGGTGGGCTGGCCCGCCATGCTCGGGCCGACGACGAGCTGGCCGGGGAACGCCGCCCGGACACGGGCGTAGAAGCGCGACCACATCTGCAGGTACTGCGCCTGCGAGGCGCCCCAGAACCCTCTACCGTCGGGTTCGTTCCACAGGTCCCACTCGACCGTCATGTTGTTTGCTTTGACGTCATTGATGAGCTGGGTGACGAAGTTGTCGAACAGCGTCCAGTTACCGTTGTCGCCGGGCCAGCCCTGGCTGGTGGTGCCGTCGGCGCCCCACAGGTCGTGTGGCAGCAGCACGAACGTCCCCCCGAGGGCGACGGTGCGCTTGTACTGGGCGAGGGTGGCGTTCCAGCGGGTCTGGTAGTCGGCGAGGCTGGTGGCGTAGCCGCCGCTGTTCAGCTGTGCGCCTCCGGCCCGCATGAAGTGCCACTTGATGTCCTTGAAGAAGTGATCCTGCGGCAGCGACCCGTCCGGGGTCATCCCGTAGATCATGCCCGAGGCGTGGTAAGTGGGGGCGCCTCCGGCGGTGGCGAAGTCGACGGTGACGCTGGTGTCGGCGGCGTGCGACCGACCGGCGGGCAGGAGGATGCCCGTCAGTGAGGCCAGCAGGACGGCGGTGGCGGACAGGGCCCGGTGCCTGCGGCCGCCGTAACGTGCGGGGCGTTCGGGCCGGCCGTCGGTTCGGAATCTTGAGAACACATGTGGCGAGTGCATGCGGCTTTCCCGGGGGTCGGGTGGAGCCCGGGCGTTCGGACGCCCGGGCGTCGGGGCGAGCGCTGGTCCATTCCTCTGCTGTCCGGTGAGCGAACCGTTTCGACTATGCGCGGTCGGGGAGACGTGCACTGGGCATTGAGAGAGGGGGCGGGTGCGTGAGCCGACTTTGGCGAACCGGTTCGCGTAGCGATGAAGGTAGGAGACGTGCCACCGGCTGTCAATGGTCTGCGCAGCCGTTCCCGAAAAGGCCGACTCCAGCTCAGGAAGCTGCGCAGCGACCTTGACCGACTCCCGTTGCGAGTCTACGGTCTCACCATCTTGTCGAACCGGTTCGCTCGCCTATCGCAATCGGATGGCAGCGAAGTAACCGCCCATACACGGATGTCTGCCGCCCCGGCGTTTCCGGCGAGCGCGCCATTGGCGTACGGGCGCGAAGGCCAAGGCACTCAACCAGTGTTCGGCCGACAGGATCAGCCCGGCACGGCGGAGCATGGCGTTCCTTCACGGAAAGCGCGGCGGGGAGGCAGGGGCGGCGCTGGGCCGGGGGGCGGCATCCGCCTGGGGACTTCGAAAAATGTCGGAAGCTGTTCGTTTCTGTGGAGCACAGTAAGACGCAACGAGGGCCTCGTCAACGCTTCGAACCGTTCCGGTCTTGAACTCGGAGGGCCGACACCTTCCCCAGAGACATCCCATGTCGGGCTGCAACGCTAGGGCCGCTTCATCGGGCGCTAGCCGACTTTGTGGAGGAAAATGAGTCACAAGTCTAGACAGACGCAACACCGGTGTTGGTTAATCCATCCAATGTCTCTGAGGCGAAGCGGGACGGGAAGCAGGGCTCTCATGGGCTCCCGGCCCCACCTGTCGAGTCGCCCTGCCGCCTAGTCGAGGGTCGCCGGCTTCGGGCGGCTTCCCACAATCGAACAGGAGGAACCACGTTGCCGGAATCCATCTCCCGCAGATCGGTTCTCGTCGGCATGGCGGTCATCACGGTGGCCGCCGCGGTCGACCCCGTCGCGGTGGCGACGCCCGCGTACGCCGGGACGGCCGACCCCTTGCCGCTTCCCCCCTTGCGGATTCCGCAGACCGACATGGGCGTCGAGCAGCAGCCGGATTCCAAGATCCAGTGGCTGCAGGACGCCAAGTTGGGCATGTTCATCCACTGGGGTGTGTACGCGGGCCCGGCGAAGGGCGAGTGGTGGATGCACAACGCTCCGATCACGCCGAGCGACTACCGGAAGTACGTCACCGACGCCACCAGCGAGCAGTTCACGGCGGACGCCTACGACCCTGCGGCCTGGGCGCAGTTGGCCAAGGACTTCGGGGCGAAGTACGTGACGCTGACCACGCGTCACCACGACGGGTTCGCGCTGTGGCCGCTCAACCACCCCAACAGCTGGAACTCCGGCCAGGCGCCACTGAACCGTGACTTCGTCAAGGACTACGTCGCCGCCGTGCGGAAGGCCGGGCTGAAGGTCGGTCTGTACTACTCGCCGATCAACTGGCGCTACCCCGGCTACTACGACGTCTACGGCACCAACTGCGCCCCGAACCCCTGGAACTACACCACCGATCCGGCGCACAAGGAGAACGCGCGGATCATGAAGACCGAGGTGTACGAGTCCGTCAAGGAACTGGTCACCCGGTACGGCGTGATCGACGACCTGTGGTGGGACGGCGGCTGGATCGCCGAGCAGGGCAGCGACGCCGACGGCGCGTTCTTCTGGGAGCCCGGCCAGTACCGCGCCCCCACCAACCAGTGGCCGGTGGACTCCACCTACGGCGAGACCGACGCGGCGGGCAACCCGCTGGGGCTGATGGGCATGGTGCGCAAGCATCAGCCGGACATCGTGGCCACCTCCCGCTCCGGCTGGATGGGCGACTACGCCAGCGACGAGGGCGGTTCGGTACCCACCGGGGCGATCCGCACCGGCAAGCTCGTCGAGAAGGTCTTCACCGTCGACGGCACCTGGGGCTACAACTCCAGCGCCACCGTCATGAGCTACGGCACCGCCATGAACATCCTGGTCAACTGCTGGGTGCGGAACATGACCGCGATGGTCAACGTCGGCCCCGACCGGCACGGCACCGTCTCGGACGCCCAGGCCGGCCTGCTGCGGCGAATCGGCACCTTCATGACCGCCTGCGGCCGGTCGATCTACGGCACCCGCGGCGGCCCATGGAACCCGGTGGACGGCCAGTACGGGTACACGTACAAGGACAACACCTTCTACATCCACCTGCTGCCCGGCTACAGCGGCACCGGCTTCACCACCCCGCCGACCGGCGACGCCCGGGTCACCCGCGTGTTCGACGTACGCTCGGGAAACAGCCTTTCGTACACCGTCGGCGGCGACGGCCGGGTCACGATCACCGGCATCGACCGCACCACCCACCCCGAGGACAGCGTCGTCGGGGTCACGCTCGACCGGAGCGTGCAGCCGGCCGACATCGCCGCCGGCAAGACGGCGTCGGCCGACAGTGTGGAGAGCTCCAAGGGCAACTACGCCGCCAACGCCGTGGACGGGGCCACCTCCACCCGCTGGTCCGCGAACGACGGCAACACCGGCCACTGGCTTAAGGTCGACCTCGGCTCGGCCCGTTCCCTGACCGGCGCCCGCATCGCCTGGGAGAAGGACAGCACGAACTACCGCTACAAGATCGAGGGCTCAACGGACAACACCGCCTGGACCACGCTGGCCGACCTGACCGCCACCACCAGCACCAGCCAGGTTCAGGTCGCCCTCTTCAGCGCCCAGGCACGGTACGTGCGCGTCACCGTCACCGGGCTCCCGGCCGGTGTGTGGGCGTCCATCCGCAACCTGGAGATCTACGACCGGCCCTTCACCGCGGAGCTGGGCACCTACAAGCTGGTCAACCGCAACAGCGGCAAAGTGATGGACGTCGCCAACGCCTCCACCGCCGACGGCGGCACGATCATCCAATGGCCCTGGAGCGGCGGCACCAACCAGCAGTGGAAGCTGGTGCCGAACGCCGACGGCTCCTACCGGCTCGTCAACGTCCGAAGCGGCAAGGTCCTGGAGAGCCCCGGCGGCTCCGCCCAGGGCGCGAACCTCGACCAGTGGACCGACAGCGGCGGTGACAACCAGTGGTGGAAGCTCGTCCCCTCGACCACGAGCGGCTACTACCGGCTGGTCAACGTCCGCAACGGCTGGTGCGCCGACGTCGCCAACGCCTCCACGGCCGACGGCGCCAACGTCATCCAGTGGCCCACGACCGGCGGCACCAACCAGGACTGGCAGATCCTCGCCCTCTGAACGGCGGCACGCAGGGGCCGTACCGCACGCTGTGCGAAGGTGCCCCTCCCGTGCGGGAACCTGGTCGACTCGACACCGTCGGTTCCGTTGCGGGAGGGGCACCCGGCTCACCTACACGCCGGCGGCCACCAGCTCGCGATCACCGTGGATCACGCAGGCTAGCGCTGCAGTGTCAGCAGACCCGGACGCCATGGCAGTTGGTCGTAGGGGCCGGTGGCGGTTGGGGATTTGCCCTGGTAGAGGAGTTGGAGGTTGCAGGGATCGATGGTCATGGTCTGGTCGGGGTTGCTGCGGACGAGGTCGCCGTGGCTGATGTCGTTGGTCCAGGTGGCTCCGCTGTTGGCCTTGCCCGCGAACGGGTTGCTTTCGCTGGTGGCCTGTGGAGTCCATGAACCGTTCAGGCTGGAGGCGGTGAATGAGCGGAAGTATCGCCCGTTGGCTCCCATCGCCTCAACGATCATCAGGTACTGGTTCTGGCCTTGGACCTTGTAGACCTGGACGGCTTCGAACAGGTTGGCGGTCGAGTCGCTCATCACGGTGGTGTATGAGGAGCCGAAGTTGCCGGGGAAGTTCCCGATCGGCATGCTCGCCCGGTAGATCTTGCCGTTGTCGCCGGCGAAGAACAGGTACATGTTCGAACCGTCGCCGATCAGTGTCTGGTCGATCGGGCCGGTGCCGGAGCCGGAGATGCTTCCGGTGAACAGTGCTTGTGGTGAGGACCAGCCGTTGGGGTTGGTGGGGTCGCTCGACGTCCGGTAGATGAAGGGCCATGCCCCCCATTGGTAGGCCAGGACCCAGATGTTCTTGGGTGCGAAGTAGAACAGTGTGGGTGCCACTGTGGCCTGACTCATCCCGGTCTGGCCGGCGGAGGCCATGTCGGACCAGTTCGTGAAGGGGCTGAAGGCCATCGAGCCGTATGACGATCCGGACACGTTCGAGGCGTAGACCAGGTGTTTGCCGTTGTAGACGACGTTGGTGAAGTCCTTGAGGGAGACCCACCCGTGCTGCGGCGTCGCCAACTGGCCCGTCGACGTCCAGTGGTACGTCGACGGAAGAGAGCACGTGCCGGGCGGCGGGGTCGTGTCCGACAGACCGGTCCACTTCTGGCCGGAACCGCCGTTGCACGTCGAGATGTCCACCGCGGTGCCGTTGGCCGTACCGGTGCCCGTGAGGTCCAGGCACAGCCCGGACTCCACGCCGACCACCGTGCCGTCGGAGTTCACGCGCCACTGCTGGTTGGCACCACCGTTGCAGGTCCAGATCTCCACCCGGGTACCGGCAGCGGTCGCGTGGTTCGGCACATCCAGGCACTTGCTGCCGTACACGGTCAGCTGGCCGCTGGAGGTCGAGGTCCACTGCTGGTTCGCGCCGCCCCAGCAGTCATAGATCTGCAGGTAGGTGCCGTCGGTCTGGCTCTGGCCCGGCACATCCAGGCACCGGTTGGACCCGACGCCGCGCAGGGCACCGGTGACGTCGGCCCGAGCCGGGTCGGCCACCAGCGTGACCGCGAGGGCGACCGCGCCCGCGGCCACCATGGCCAGCGCCGACGTCAGTGCGCGGCGCCCCTGACTGATACGTGCTCTGTACATGGGAACCTCCTCCCGGGTCAACTGTGGGACCACTGCTGGTTGCTGCCGCCCCAGCAGGAGTACAGCTGGATCTGGGTGCCGTTGCCGGTGCCCTGGCCAGAGGCGTCCAGACACAGTCCGGATTGGACGCCGACGATGGTTCCGTCGGAGTTGACGCGCCACTTCTGGTTGTCGCCGCCGTGGCAGGAGTAGATCTGCACCTTGGCGCCGTTGCCGGTGCCGCCTGCGTCCAGGCACTTGTCGCCGTAGACCTTCAACTCGTTGGCGGAGGTGGAGGTCCACTGCTGGTTGCTGTTGCCGTTGCAGTCCCACAGCTGCACCTGGACGCCATCGGCCGTGCTGGCGTTGGGCACGTCCAGACAGCGGCCCGAGGCGACGCCCTTGATCTGTCCGGCGCCGTCGGGCGGCGTGGGGGATGACCCGCCGTTGAGGGCGCCCAGAACAGAGGTGTAGGCGGGTTTCTTGTTGCCGTTGCCGTCGAAGAGGAGCGGGGTGTCGCCGGACCGCCAGGAGTCGCTGTCCCGTACGCCCCAGGTCGTGATGCCGACGCAGCGCGAGACGGCCAGGCAGTCGTTGGTGATGTTGGCGTAGGTCGTGGCCGAGGCGCCCTGGACGTCCAGTTCAGTGAGGGCCACGTCGACGCCCAGGGCGGCGAAGTTTTGTAGGGTGGTGCGGAAGTTGCTGTTGTACGGGTCGCCGCTGTTGAAGTGAGACTGGAAGCCGACACAGTCGATCGGGACGCCGCGGGACTTGAAGTCCTTGACCATGTTGTAGACGCCCTGGGTCTTGGCGGCGTTCCAGTTCTCGATGTTGTAGTCGTTGTAGCAGAGCTTGACGTTCGGGTCGGCCGCCCGGGCGGTGCGGAAGGCGACCTCGATCCAGTCGTTGCCGGTCCGCTGCAGGTTGGAATCGCGCCGGCCCCCGGAGCCGTCGTCGGCGAAGGCCTCGTTCACCACGTCCCAGTAGGCGAGCTTGCCTTTGTAATGGGCCATCACGCCATTGATGTGATTGATCATCGCCTGGCGCAGCGCGCTCCCGCTCAGGCTCTGCATCCAGCCCGGCTGCTGGGAGTGCCAGGCCAGGGTGTGGCCACGGACCCGCATTCCGTGCTGCACCGCCCAGTTGTAGACCTGGTCGCCTGCACTGAAGTTGAACCGGCCCTGCTGCGGCTCGGTCGCGTCGATCTTCATCTCGTTCTCGGGCGTCACCATGCTGAACTCACGGCCCGCGATCGTGGTGTACGCCGAGTCGCCGAGCTTGCCCGCGGAGATGGCAGTGCCGAAGTACCGCCCGCTCTGCGCGGCAGCCGCGCCGAGCGTACTCGCCGCGGCATTCGAAGGAACCGCCACCGCCAGCGCAACGGTCGTCGTCCCGACGACGCCGAGGGCGAGGGTGACCACGGCCCGGCGGAAGCGGCTGACGGATCGCCGGATTCCGGGCGAGGGTCTTTCTTTGGTGCTCACTCCTGAGCCTCCATTACTGAAGCACGGGAAATGCCGGAAACGCGGGGACACCCCCGCGGAATCGACGCCGCGTCCCATCGCCGGGAACGCACACCACCAAGGCGTCGCCAGTTGGTGGGCCTTGCCACGCCTGGCACGCCCAACCGCCTCGGGGACTCAGTGTGAGTAACGTTCAGAAAACGTGTCAAGACTTTCGAAAATATTTCGGATGCTCATCGTGGTCTGCCTACGTCACCTACCTCTTCCAGTGGGCGAGTACGTGCCGAAAGGTTTCGACGATCTCCTGCTGAGCGTGGATCGCCGATGAAAGCTTTCATGACGGCGCTTCACCGGCCAGGTGTATCTGCGCGGATAACACCAGATGAGCCGCAGTCAGCCCCGTCGCGTTTGCGCGATGCGCATCGGGCGCTTGACTTACCTCCCCGGCTCCTATTTGCTCCGCCCCACCACCACCTTCGACCGACCCGCGGAAGAAAGGAGCTCGATCGACCGTCCGGATCGTCAGCGATGACATTCCGCCTACCGTCGATGGAGCAGGGGCGCCTCGCGGGCCACCACGCCTGTGGCGAGCCGGCCCGCGAGATGCGGCGGCTGCAACCGATCGGCATCTACACCGTCCCCGAGATCGGCTTCGTCGGCCGTACCGAGGACCAGCGAGATCTCCCGCCTGTCCGACTGACCGGGTCCGTCAGCTTCGGCGGGCGGAGAACTCCAGGCGCACGTAGTCCACGACCGGCTCGGCCAGCTCCGCCGCGACCGCGTGTACGAACGCCCGATGCTCGGAGGGCGGCAGCCGGTCCAGCTGCGCGCCGAGCACTACGGTGGCGAGGTAGGTCTCGAACTGCTCGCCCGGTTCGAGGCGGGCCGGGTCCGGCACCAGGGCGACCCGGACGTCCGTGAAGCCGGCCCGCTCGAGGCGTCGCCGCGTCTCGTCGGCGTCCGCGAAGTGCCACGTCTCGGGCGTCTCCCCGGTCACCTTCTCCAGCGCGGCCCGCACCCGCGCGACATTGCCCTGCCCGCCGCAGTCGGCGACGAACGGCGCGCCGGGCCGCAGCGACCGCGCGATGTTCGCGAACAGCGCGTCGTGGTCGTGGATCCAGTGGAACGTCGCCACGCTGAACGCCGCGTCGGCCGGCTCGGCGATCGGCAACGGCCGCGTGAGGTCGGCCTGGACGACGTCGACCCGGTCGAGGCGGTCCGCGAGCTTGGCCCGGAGCCGGTCGAGCATCCGCGCCGACCCGTCGACCGAGATGACGCGTCCCTGGGGGAGCCGGTCGAGCAGCTCGGCCGTGTCGCGGCCGGTGCCGCAGCCGGCCTCCAGCACCGTCTCATCGCCCGTGAGCGTCAGCCGACCCAGAGTGCGCCGCCCCCACCGCAGGTGCGGCAGTGGCAGCGCGTCGTACACCGTGGCGTCCCATTCCCGGATCATCACGATCACCCCTTCCAGCGGTCAGCCTAGAAGGGATCTCATAATTTAAGAAGGATCGTCCCATTATGTGGTCCATGCCGCATGAAGGCGGCGCAGGCCCTCGGCGATCAGGTCGGTGGGGATGGCGCCGTAGCCCAGCGCGATCCCCGGGGCGGTCGACGGGGCATCGGCGACCTCCGCCAGCGTCCGCGCCTCGACTCCGGCGGACCGGGCACGTTCGAGGACGGGCGCCGGGTCGCCCGCAGTGAAGGCGCTCACGTGCAGACCCGCGGCGGAGGGCACGAGCTCCAGCCGGTCCGCGAAGTCGCGGAGGAGCGTCGTCGTGAGGAGCTCGTGCCGCCGCTCGTACTCCTGCCGCGTCCGGCGTACGTGCCGGGCGAGCAGCCCCTCGTCGATGAAGCGGGCGAGCGCGGCCTGGGTCGGGACCGGCGCGTGCCAGTCCGTGACGTACTTCGCCGCGCGCAGCGCCGCCTGCAGCGAGGCCGGCGCCACGAGGAACCCGACCCGCAGTCTCGGCACCAGCACCTTGGAGAACGAGCCGACGTAGAGCACGCGTGCCCTGCGGTCGAGGTTCTGCAGCGGTTCGATCGGCCGGCCGCCGAACCGGAACTCGCTGTCGTAGTCGTCCTCGATCACGGCGGCGTCGTGCCGATCCGCCCAGGCCAGCAGCGCCGTACGCCGGGCGAGGGACATCGGCATGCCGAGGGGGTACTGGTGCGACGGCGTGACGTACACGGCGCGCGCGTCGTGGGGGAGGGCGTCCACGCGCAGCCCTTCCGCGTCGACCGGTACGCCGGTGACGCGCAGGCCCAGGGACTGGAACAGCATCCGGGCCGGTGG
Source organism: Actinoallomurus acanthiterrae (assembly GCF_054775715.1). Classification (NCBI taxonomy): domain Bacteria; kingdom Bacillati; phylum Actinomycetota; class Actinomycetes; order Streptosporangiales; family Thermomonosporaceae; genus Actinoallomurus; species Actinoallomurus acanthiterrae. The sequence continues at coordinate 4,551,043 of NZ_BAAHCO010000001.1, forward strand.
GTAGCCGGGCGCCTCCACGGCGATGTGGTCGCCGGGGTCGAGCAGCACACGCGCGATGAGGTCGAGCGCCTGCTGGATGCCGCTGGTGACGATGAGGTCGTCCGCGGACGCGCGGACGTCACGGGAGACGCCGATGTGCCGGGCGACGGCCGCACGCAGGTCCGGATGCCCCGCCGGGTCGCCGTACACCGGCTCCGCCGGGCGGCGCAGCTCGCGGGCGGTCAGCCGGCGCCATGCCTCGTACGGGAACAGCCGATGGTCGGGCAGCCCGACCCGGAAGTCGAACCGCGGCCGCCGGTCCAGCCAGCCGGGCCAGGGGGAGACCGAACGCCAGACGGGCCGCGGGCGGAGCGGTGACTCGGCCGGGGCGCTCCGTGACGCCGGGCCCGCGTCGTGGACGAAGGTGCCGGCGCCCACCCGGCTCACCAGGAACCCTTCGGCGGTCAGCCGGTCGTAGGCGACGCTCACCGTGTTGCGGGCGACGCCGAGCCGCCGGGCCAGCTCCCGGGTCGGGGGCAGCGCCTCGCCCACCCGCAACCGGCCGTCGAGGATCGCCTCCCGGAGCTGCCGGTAGATCTGGCCGGTCAGGTCCCCCCGCCCGGTGAGGCTGACATGGAACTCCATATTGGCCCAATGCTATCGGCCCGTTTTGGAACTGGTGCTGAGCCTCTGTCGATCCCTACGCTCGTTCGCATGGACATCCGACCCCTCGACCGGCGTGCCCAGGCGTTCGCCGGGGAGATCATCGCTCAGGTCCGCCCGGAGCGGCTCAGCGTGCCGACCCCGTGCCCGGACTGGACGCTGTACGGCCTGCTCCGCCACATCGTCAGCCAGAACGAGGGCTTCGCCGCCGCCGCGGGAGGAGAGGAGACGCGCCTGTCCCAGTGGCGCGACGGGCGGCTGGACGGCGACCCGCGCGGCGCCTACGAGAGGTCCGCGGCGCTCGTCGACGAGGCGTTCGGCGCGGAGGGCGTCCTCGACCGGAAGTTCAGCCTGCCGGAGGTCCGCGACGGCGGCGGGTTCCCGGCGGCCCTCGCCATCGGCTTCCACCTCGTCGACACCGTCGTGCACGCGTGGGACGTCGCGGCGTCGATCGGGGTGCCGTGGCGGCCCGACGAGGAACTCGTCGCCGCGTCGCTCGCCATCGCGCTCAAGGTGCCGGACGGGCCGGCCGACCGCGGCCCCGGGCTGGCCTTCGAGCGGGCGGTCGACATCTCCGCGGAGACCCCGGACCGGGACCGCCTGCTCGCGCTGCTCGGCCGCTCGCCCGGATGGCGGCCTCCCGCCTAAGGGGGTGTCCGGATCGGGACACGTCAGATACGGACCGGGATGTAACTTGCGAATACGAACAGTAATGTATTGACTACTTTTCGTGTTCACTTCGCTGTTGGGCTGTGCCGTTACGGGCGCGTCCAGATGAACGACGACCTCGCCCGTGCGCTGCAGGAGTTCCGTAAGGTCCTCGCGCTGCCGACCGTGGGGCGCGCCACCCGGAGCGGGGACCTCGCGGAGCTGCGGCGGCTGATCGAGAGCTATCCCGACGAGGCGCGCACGATCCTGTCGGAGGTCGCGGGCGACCCGTCCGGCCCGTGACCCGACTCAGCACGCGGCGGCCTGTCACGGGACTCAGGGCGCGGGCGGATCCGCGACCGGGCGCAGACCGCGGCGGGCCTGTGACCGGCCTCAGGCCGCGGCGCGCCGGGGCCGCGGCGAGCCGGGTCGGGTTCAGGCCGCGGCGGGCCGGTGGCCGGGCTCAGACCGCGGCGGGTCTGCGGAACTCCGCGCGCCAGCGGCGCACCGGCGGGTCCTCGTCGTCGTACAGGTCCTCGATCCGTACGGCGGGCAGGGGGAACGTCTCGATCTCGGCGCGCGTCAGCGGCCAGGGCATCCGGCCGGGGTCGTCGGCCTCCTCCCGGGCGCGGGCGATGACGAGGAGCGTTCCTCCCGGGGCGACCAGGTCGGCGGTGTTGGCGATGGCGCGCTCGCGCGCCTCCGCGCGCAGCACCTGGACCGTGTAGCTCTCCACGACGAGGTCGAACGCCCGCCGCCACTCCGGCGGCGGGACGAGCAGGTCCGCGGCCCGGTAGTGCACGCGGGAGCCCGGGAAACGGTCGCGCGCGTGCGCGACCGCGCTCTCGGCGACGTCGAAGGCGGTCACGTCGTAGCCCAGCCCGGCCAGGTGCTCGGCGTCGTCGCCCAGCCCGCAGCCGACGACCAGGGCGCGGCCGGAGCCCGGTCGCGCCCATGCCCGCAGCATCGGATTGGGCTCCAGGTCGGCCCAGGGCACGATCGCCTCCCCGCGCTGGGCGGCCGCGTACAGCCGCTCGAACCAGCCGGTGGGGTCGCCCTCGGCGATCGACTCGGCGGCCAGCCGCCGCGCGTATGCGCGCTGTTCGTCCACGCTCATCGTGGGGGCCGTCTCCTCAGGGTCGCGGACAGGCGGGGAAGAGCCCGCGCGTACGCCCGCAGTTCGTCCTCGCTCATCTCAGGACTTCGGGCAGGCGGGGAAGAGCCCGCGCGTGCCGGCGGGGGCGCCGGTCGGGTCGGTGAACCGGCAGCCGAAGTCCGGGCGCGCGACCTGCGCGGGGTCGGTGACGGGGTCGCCGGCGGCCGGGGGCCGCCGTGCACCCAGCCGGCCAGGTCGTCCCAGGCCCGCCCGGCCTCGGCCGGGGAGAACTCGCAGTGCTGCGCGGTGCGGATCGCGCGCTGCACCACCAGCCCGGACCGGTGGGTGCGGGCGACCTCCGAGCCGTAGATCTCCTCCATGGAGAACGGCACGAACATGTCGCCCAGGCCGTGCAGGGTGACGACCTTGGCGGCCGGCAGCCCGAAGATCCGCGGGATCTCGGACAGCCGCGCGGAGTGGCGGTCGGCGGGGTCGGCGGGGCGTACCCGCTGCACGGTGGCGTTCACGTCCACCGGGGCGTTCGGGGTGTAGCGCGTACGGGCGTTCGTGGCGACCTGCGAGGGGTCCTGCGCCAGGCCGGTGCCGGTCGCGGGGGCGCCCAGGCTGAACAGGAAGTCCTTCCAGAGGGGGAAGGCCGCCTCGGCGCCGGGCCGGGGTCCGCCCGAGCGGTTCACGACGATCTCGCGGAGTTGCTTGCCGAGGGCGTTGGTGGTGTCCGGTCCGCCCGGCTTCAGCCCACCGAGCCCGAGCGCCTGCTCGATCTTGGGCACGGCGTTCGTCAGGTAGTCGGCGGGCGGGGGATAGGCGCGTACGCCGGCGAGGTCCTGGGCCGTCAGGTTGTAGTCGAGGAAGAAGTCGAAGAGCCGGTTGTCGCCGAGCACTCCGCACATCGGCAGCGCGCCGGAGTAGAAGTGCGGGTACTGCTCGATCGACCGGCCGATGACGTGGCCGCCCATGGACACGCCCGCGATGTAGGTGCGCCTGGGCGGGTGCTCCTGGCGGGCGAACAGGTCGGCCAGGTCGCGCGTGCCGACGACTCCGGTGCGCACGTCGTAGCCGTTGTCGGCGTACGAGGACGCGGCCCAGGCGTAGCCCTCGTCGGCCAGCTTCTCTCGCAGCCCGAAGCTGGGCGGGTCGACGGTCAGCGTCGTGGTCTGGCCGCGGTATCCGTGCGCCCACATGACCAGCTCGCCGTTCCAGTTCGGCGGGACCTCGATGTCGTACGCGGCGTGGTGGAACACGCCCTGGCGCACGGTCGTCGGCCGGCCGCCGACCGTCAGCGGGGCGAGCGCCGGATTGCTGATGGTGTACGGCGGCAGTGGCTGGTCGTCGGGGACCGTCGTCGCGCCCGCGGGCGGCGCGGTGCCGAGCGACAGGGCCACGGCGGCGCCGGTGACGAGGCAGGCGAGCCGGCGAAGGCGCATGGGCGATCTCCTCGCAGAGCCGTTGTGACCAGTGGGGTGCGGTCACGGGGACGGCCGGCGCGCCATCGTCGGCAGGCGCGAGCCGGTCGGAATCCGCACCCTAGAGCCGCGGACGTCCGACGGCAAGATCATTCCGCACTGCGGCCGAGAGCGGCCCTGCTCAGCGCGCGGCGATGTCGCCGGCCACCTACCCGCGGTCAGTGCATGCCGCTGGCCATCATGACGATGAGGATGACCACGTGGGTGATGATCACGAACCCGATGATGAACATGAACACGAACTTCGCGGGCCCGTGCTCGAAGACCTTGCCCTCCTTGAGAGGACGGCGCTGCGCCTCGCGCTTGGCGATCCGCTCGGCGAACTTCTCGTCGTAGGACTTCCTGCGGGGGGCGAGCTCTTCTTCGGTCATCACTTGGTACCCCAATCGTTGGTGCACGATATGATAACCGCAGCGACCGCCGGGAGATTCCATGGACGAACGTGACATAGCCGACCCGCTCGCGCTGGAGCACCAGGTGTGCTTCGCCCTGTCCGTCGCGGCGCGCGGCGTGGTCGCCGTCTACCGGCCGCTGCTCGAGCCCCTCGGCCTCACCCATCCGCAGTACCTCGTGATGCTCGCGCTCTGGCAGCACGCGCCGATGTCGGTCAAGGACCTGAGCCGGCTGCTCCAGCTCGACCCAGGCACCCTGTCTCCGCTGCTCAAGCGCCTGGAGGCCACGGGGTACATCCGGCGCGGCCGCGACGACCGGGACGAGCGGGTGCTGGCGGTCACCCTGACCGCGGAAGGCCGGGCCCTGCGCGCGGAGGCGGAGAAGATCCCGCCGGCCATCGTCGAACGTCTCGGCATGGACATGGCCGAGCTGATGGAGCTCCACCAGTCCCTGACCCGGGTCATCGGCGCTGCTCAGACCGCGATCGCCCGCTCCGCCGCGGAGACGCCCGCCGGCTGAAACCTTTTCGCGTTTCGTGCCGAAGACGATAAGTGCGGGAGGAACCGGACAAGACTGGATAATCGGCGGAACGATCCAACGATTACCGGTCCGCTGAGAAGGGGATCCATGAGCAGCCACGTCGTCATCGCGCCCGACAAGTTCAAAGGGTCGCTGACCGCTCCCCAGGTGGCCGCGCACGTCGCAGCCGGGCTGCGGCGCGTCCATCCGGAGATGCGCCTGACGGCGCTGCCCGTCGCGGACGGCGGCGACGGCACGGTGGACGCCGCCGTGGCCGCCGGGTTCACCCGGCGGCAGGCCGTCGTCAGCGGGCCGACCGGTGAGCGCGTGACGGCGTCGTACGCCGTGCGCGACGAGACGGCCGTCGTCGAGCTGGCCGAGGCGTCCGGACTGCGGGTGCTCCCCGGCGGCGTCCACGCGCCGCTCACCGCGTCCAGCCGTGGCACGGGTGAGCTGATCGCCGCGGCGGTGGCGGGCGGCGCCCGACGCGTCGTCCTCGGCCTCGGCGGGAGCGCCTGCACCGACGGCGGTACGGGTATGGTCGCCGCCCTCGGCGTCCGCCTTCTCGACTCGCACGGTCGGGACCTGCCTCCGGGCGGTGCGGCACTGCGCGACCTGGACGCCGTCGACACCTCCGCCCTCGCCGACCACCTGCGCGGAGCCACGGTCGTCGTGGCGAGCGACGTGGACAGCCCGCTGCTCGGGCGCGACGGCGCGGCACGGGTGTTCGCGCCGCAGAAGGGCGCCGACCCGGACCAGGTCGAGATCCTCGAGGCGGGGCTGGCCCGCCTCGACGCGATCGTCCGCCGGGACCTCGGCATGGTGGTGGCCGGCTACCTCGGGGCGGGGGCGGCCGGCGGCGTCGGGTTCGGCGCGCTGGCGTTCCTGTCCGCCCGGATCGAGCCGGGCATCGCCTACCTGCTGGACCTGCTCGGGTTCGCCGCACACCTCGAAGGCGCGCGCCTCGTCGTCACCGGAGAGGGCTCCCTGGACGCCCAGAGCCTGCGCGGCAAGGCACCGGTCGGCGTGGCACGGGCGGCCGGGCGGGCCGGGGTGCCGGTCGTCGCCGTGTCCGGGCGGCGTGCGCTGACCGACGAGGAGCTCCGCGAGGCGGGGTTCGCCGGCTCGTACGCGCTGACGGACCTCGAACCGGACCCGGCCCGGTGCATGGCGGAGGCGGGCCCGCTGCTCGAACGGCTCTCCGAAGAGATCGCCCGGACCCGCCTCGGTGAGCCGCTCAGCCCCGAGGCGACGGCTTGAGTGTGCCGACACCGGCGGGCCGCTCAGCCGTCCGCGGGTGACGTCCCGAGTTCGCCGACGGGGGAGCCGCTCAGCCGTTCGTGGGTGACGTGCTGAGCGAGCCGACGCCGGCGAGCAGCCGTCCTCGGGTCTCCGGGCCGTCCGCGCGCCACTTCGCGACGTGCACGAGACCCGGCTCGACCAGGTCGAACCCGGCGAACAGCCGCTCGATCTCGACGCGGGAACGGATCACCGCCGGGGCGCTGGCCTTGGCGTAGGCGTTCTCGATGCGCTCGCGCTGCTCCGGGGTGAGCCCCTCGTACGTGCCGGTCGACAGTGCCAGGAAGCTGCCGGGCGGCAGGGCGTCCCGCAGCGTGGCCATCACGGCCTCACCCTCCGGGACGAAGTGCAGGACGGCGATGGCGAGCAGTCCCACCGGCCGGTCGAAGTCGACCAGCCGCTTGACGGCCGGGTCGCCGAGGATCTCGCTCGGGCAGCGGACGTCGGCCTGTACGGTGGCGATCCGGTCGTCGGTGACCCGGAACGCCTGGTTGTGCGCGAAGACGATCGGATCGTTGTCGACGTAGACGACCCGTGCGGCCGGCAGGATCTCCCGCGCCACCTCGTGCACGTTCGGCGAGGTCGGGATGCCGGTTCCGAGGTCGAGGAACTGGTCGATGCCCTGTTCGGCGAGGAAACGCACCGCGCGGACGAGGAAGTCGCGGTTGGCCCGTACGAGCTCCCGCTGTTCGGGATGGGCCTCGACGACCTTCTCGGCCGCCTCACGGTCGGCGGCGAAATTGTCCTTGCCGCCCAGCCAGTAGTCGTACATGCGGGCGGGGGACGGGGTGTGGACGTCGATGACGTCGGGGATCCGTTCCTCCATGATCAGCCAGCCTATGCGCCGACCCGACAAGCGGTCATGAGCCAGGTAAAAACATGGCCACCTTGGGTCAAGACCGTAAGGGCCGCCCTCGCCCGCGAAATGCCGGATCGTTCAGGCGTACGCGTCGACGGCGGAGGCCGGTGCCTGGCGGTCCGTCCAGCCTCGCAGGGTGGTGCTATGAATGGGACATGCGGGCATCTTTCCGGCGATATCGGATGCCGTTCCGTCATCCGTTCGTCGGGCACTCGCCTAACCGTCGCGTCCCACTGCTGAACCCGCGCAGTGCCGCCGGGCAGGTGTTCCTTCTCCAGGTCGTGATCGTGGTCCTGCTGGTCGCGGCCACGGTGACGATGGAGGTGCGTGAGGCAGCGCATGGCGCCCTGAAGCAGGCGCGTCGAGTGTCGCTCGCCACGGCCGTGGCGTTCGCGAAAGCCCCGGGCGTGGTCGAGGCGCTGCGCGGCCCGAACCCTACGGCGGTGCTACAGCCGCGCACCGAAGCGGCCCGCAAGGTAGCGGGCGTGGACTTCATCGTCGTCATGAACACCCAAGGAATCCGCTACACGTTCCCCTACACCAGCGCGATCGGCGGGAAGTTCGTCGGCCACATCCAACCGGCGCTGAAGGGCCACGTCGTCATTGAGGAGGCAGGCGGGCCGCCCGTACCGGTGGGCTGGAAGACCTACGTCCAGGCGGTGGTCCCGGTGACCGATGACAGGGGCGCGGTCGTCGGCCTGGTGTCCGCCGGGCTCACGGTCCAGGCCGTGGCGAGACAGTGGACGCCGCAACTGCCGATCACCCTCGGGAGCGGCGCGGCCGCGCTGGCCGTGGCCGCCGCCGGGACGGCGCTGGTGTCGCGGCGGCTGCGGCGGCAGACGCACGGCCTGGGTCCGGCGGAGATGACGCGGATGTACGAGCATCACGACGCGGTCCTGCACGCGGTGCGAGAAGGCGTGCTGATCACCGATGCCGATGGGCGGCTGGTACTGGCCAACGACGAGGCGAAGCGGCTGTTGGGCCTGCCGGCGGACGCGGAGGGGCGGCATGTGCGGGACCTCGGGCTGCCGGAGCGGATATCGCGCTTGCTGCTGTCGGCGGAGCCGGTCACGGATGAGGTGCATCGGGCGGAGGACCGGTTGCTGGCGGTGAACAAGCGGCCCACATTCCTGAACGGGGCTCCGGGGAGCAGCGTGGTGACGTTGCGGGACACCACGGAACTGGCCGCGGTGACCGGGCGGGCGGAGGTGGCGCGGGAGCGTCTGAAGCTGCTGTACGAGGCGGGGATACGGATTGGGACCACGCTGGACATGGCCCATGAGTCACAGGAACTGGCTCAGGTGGCCGTACCGCAGTTCGCCGACGTCGTCACGGTGGACCTGCTGGACGCGGTGATGCGAGGGGAGGAGCCGACGGCGGACCGGATGCCGCATCTGCGGCGTACGGCGAAGAGCGGCGATCAGGCGACGTCGCCCCTGTGTCCGGTGGGTGAACGGATCACCTACACGTCGGCGGCGCCCCAGATACAAGCGTTGGAGCGAGGCCATGGGGTGCTGAGGGCGGAGTTGCGGCAGGCGCGGGGATGGCAGGAGCAGGCCCCGGAGCGCGCCCGGAGGGCGCTGGAATACGGGTTGCACTCGTTGGTGACCGTGCCGCTGCAGGCGCGGGGCATCCCGCTGGGCGTGGCGAGCTTCTTCCGGGCGGGGGATGCGCCGGCGTTCGAGCAGGAGGACCTGTTGCTGGCGGAGGAGCTGACCGCGCGGGCGGCGGTGGCCATCGACAACGCGCGGCGCTTCACCCGGGAACACGCGATGGCGGTCACGCTGCAGCGGAGTCTGTTGCCGCGAGGACAGCCGGAGCAGGAAGCCCTGGATGTGGCCTGGCGATACCTGCCCGCGAAGGCAGGAGTGGGCGGGGACTGGTTCGACCTCATCCCCTTGCCAGGGGCACGAGTGGCACTGGCGATCGGCGACGTCGTCGGTCACGGACTGCACGCGGCGGTGACGATGGGACGGCTGCGCACCGCCGCGCGCAACTTCGCCGCGCTGGACCTCCCGGTGGACGAGGTCCTCGGGTACCTGGACGACCTGGTCACGCGCATGGACGACGAGGACGGCACCAGCGAGGACACCGAAGGCCACAGAGCGGAGGAGATCACGGGAGCGACGTGCCTGTACGCGATCTACGACCCGGTGACAGGGACGTGCACGATCGCCCGTGCGGGACACCTCGGCCCGGCGGTGGTGTTCCCGGATGGAACAGTCACCTATCCGGACGTGCCGGCATCACCCCCGCTCGGACTCGGTGGCCACCCCTTCGAAACCGTCGAGCTGCGCCTGCCCGAGGGTGCACGACTGGTGCTGTACACCGACGGGCTCGTCGAGGACCGGACCCGCGACATCGACGGCGGGCTGGACGAACTGCGCCGGACATTGGAGCGGACCGAGGGACACAGTCCGGAGGAGACGTGTCAGGTGGTGATCGACGCGGTCGTGCCGACACACCCCACTGACGACATCGCGCTGCTGGTAGCGCGCACCAAGCTGCTCCCGCCCTCGCGCGTGGCCGAATTGGACGTGCCGGCCGACGCCGCAGCGGTCGCCACCGCGCGCGAGCACTTCAGAGAGACATTGCGGGAGTGGGGGCTGGAGAAGGTCGCCTTCACAACCGAACTGATCGTCAGCGAGCTGGTCACGAACGCGATCCGGTACGGATCACCGCCGATCAGGGTGCGGCTGCTCCACGGACGCGGCCTGACCTGCGAGGTGTCGGACGGCAGTAGCACCTCACCACGCCTGCGCCGCGCCGCGACCACGGATGAAGGCGGGCGGGGACTGTTCCTCGTGGCGCAGCTCTCTCAGCGCTGGGGGACGCGGTACACATCCGAGGGCAAGGTCATATGGGCCGAGCAGGCCCTCGACGACGGCGCCCCCACCGCCCCGGGCGGCACCCTGGCCGACGCTCTCCTCGAGCAGTTCGACGATGGCGCCCTATGACCTCCGTAAGAGTCGCCGCGAAGCCCGAAATGCCGGATTGTTCAGGACGTCGACTCTGCCGCGTCGGCGCCGGGCGGCCGGCCGATCGCGACGCCGAACCGGAGGTGGTCGGCGTAGTCCCGGGCCTCGACGATGAGGCCGTCGCGGACCCGCCAGACGAAGACGTTCCGGACGGTGAACCGGCGGCCCGTGGTGGTCACCTCGCCGACGTACGCGAACTCGCCGATGACGACCTCCGGATCCGCGGTCTCGTGCACCACCACGTCGCGCACGCTCATGCGCAGGGAGAGCTCCGCGGCGCCGGCGAAGTGGCGTCGCAGGGCCTCCCGCCCGACCAGCGGTTCGCGTGACGCGGCCATCGGGTGGACGACGACCGCGTCCTCGGCGTACAGGCCGGGCAGCGCGTCCCAGTCGCCGCTCGTGACCCCGGCGATCAGCCGCTCGAACACCTCCCGCGGCGTCACGCGGGCTCCCCGCTGAGGGCGGCGACGAGGGCCGGGAGACCGCCGGTCGCGCGGGCGAGCGCGAGGTGGTCGTGATAGTCGCGCGACTCGACGACCAGGCCGTCGCGGACCCGCAGCACCTGGATGTTGGCCGCCGTGAGCACCTCGCCGTCCGCCGCGATGTCGTAGTCGAACTCCGCGATGACGACCTCCGGATCGGCGGTCTCGTGCACCACCACGTCGCGGACGCCGAACCTCAGGCCCATGCGGTCCGCCCCCGCGAACCGTGCCCGGATGGTCTCCCGGCCCCGCAGGACGGGCGGCGCCGAGGGCCCGTCGGACGGCGCCGGCGGCGCGAACGGCTGGTGGACCACGGCGTCCTCAGCGTACAGGTCGGCCAGGTCGTTCCACCGTCCTTCCGCGATGCCGCGGTTGAGGCGCTCGAAGACGGCGCGCGGAGTGAGCTGTTCGGGCATGCGAGACTCCTGCGAGATCGTACGGAATAATCGGAGTGACGACTCCGGTAAGGATTATCCGGAGCTTCTACTCCGGTTGTCAATGAGGAGGGATCCGATGACGCCACCGAAACGGGCATCCGGCCCGGGCGGCGACCGGCCGCTGCGCGCGGACGCCCTTCGCAACCGCGCCCGGGTCCTGGAGGCCGCCGAGGCCGTCTTCGCCGCCCACGGCACCTCCGTCTCGACCGAGGAGGTGGCCCGGCGGGCGGGCGTCGGCATCGGCACCGTGTTCCGCCACTTCCCGACCAAGGAGGCCCTGCTCGAAGCGGTCTTCATCACCCGGCTCGACCGGCTCGCCGCCGAGGCCGACGCGCTCATGGGCGCGGAGGACCCGGGCGAGGCCTTCTTCGCCTTCTTCGCCCGCGTCGTCGGCCACGCCGCGACCAAGAACGCCGTTACCGCCGCACTGGCGGAGGCCGGAATCGACGTCCGCGAGACCACCGCCGAGACGGGGCGGGAGCTCAGACGCGCGCTCGGCGCACTGCTGCGCCGCGCCCAGGACGCCGGTGCCGTACGGCCCGACATCGGCCTCCCCGAGGTCCTGGCCCTCCTCGTCGGCGCGTCACAGGCCGCCGAGCACGTCGCCGGCGACGACGAGGTACGAGCACGCACCCTCGCCATCGTCTTCGACGGCCTCCGCGCGTCCCCCGATCACACCGGGTAGCGACCGCGTCAGGTCGGAATCAGGACGCGGAGAGGAGCGAGCGAGCGTGATGATGCAGGGGGATGACGCTGTCGAGGTAGTCGCCGCGGTCGGCGCGAAGAAGCATTCGGGTGATCACGAAGAGCTGGGTTCGCGTCCCATCAGAGGTGTCGAGAACGTCGGCGAATCTGTCGTGGACCGTCTCGGCGACGTCAGGTTGCAAAAGACTGTGGCAATACAGCGTGGCGGCGTCGTAGCCGTACGGGGCCCGACCCCACAGTTCCCAGTCCAGCACGGCGAAGTCGGGAGCGGTCAGGTTGGCCCAGTGCAAGTCGCCGTGCGCGGTCGTCCATTGGTCGACCCGGGTATCGATCCGGTCGCCGAAGAAGATACGGAGCCTCCTGGAAACCTGCTCCTGGTCGACCGCGCGTCTGTCGGTGGGAAAGCCGGCGAGGTGATCGAGCCCCCGGCGTAGGTCGCCCCACCAGTCCGCAGACAGGTCGATGCCGTGTCGTAGCTCGGGCGTCGGTGAGCAGGGGCGGGTGGGGATGTAGGTCATCACCTCCGCGCGGAGCGCTTGTCCGTCGTCGGTCCACTCTCGTATGTCGATGACCTCTGGCTTGGTGATGCCGGTGATCTCGACCGCGTCCTTGTTGCCGGTCCACCAATCGCCGCTCGCCCAGGACAGGTGTTCGGTCACCACGCGGAGCCAGCGAACGGGCCCTCCGGTCACAGGGGAGGCGGCGACGCCGATGCTGCGATCGCGCCAACCGAACACCGGCCTGCCGACCAGTTCCAGACCGAAGAGCTCGGCTGCATAACCCAGGGCCGTGCGCATCCACACGCGGTGGTTCTCGTCGGCCTGCTCGGTCATCGTCTGGTGCTGTCGTCGGTGAGGTGCCGCAGGTACAGCTCGGGCTTGGCCATGAAGCGCCGCCAGTGGTCGACGAGCTGAAGCTTCTCCCAGGAGGTCCGGCGGACGCCGTGCTCGCCGAGCTCGAGGATGTCGGCACCGGGCGTCGCAGTGAGGATGGGCGAGTGGCTGGCGCAGATGACCTGGCCACCGATCTTGCCCAAGTGATCGAGGAGGGCGACCAGCCGCAGGCAGGAGGTGAACGACAGCGCCGCCTCCGGCTCGTCCATCAGATACAGGCCCGGTTCGGTGAACATGGCCTCCAGCACGGTGAAGAACCCCTCGCCGTGGCTTTGCTCGGTGAGGGACTCCTCCCAGAATCCGTACATTCCAGAGACGTTCTGGCCGAGGTTGAACAGCGTCTCGGCGCGGAAGAAGAAGCCCTTGCGCCGATGTCGCGGCCCGCGAATCAGGCGCGCACCTTCTGAAGCCAGATCGACGCGGAGTACCTCGCCGAGCGGCGTGTGGGCACTGGTGCTCGCGTACTTCGTGCCCGCCTTACCGCCCTGCGAGCTGATCTTGCACGCATCCGCGATGGCCTCGACGATCGTTGACTTCCCCGACCCGTTCTCTCCAACGAGGAAGGTCACGGGCTCGCGGAATTCCAACCCGTGAGCGTCGATCGCCGCCACGGCGGGAACACTGTACGGCCATCGCGTACGGTCGATCGGCTGGGCCGTCTCGACGCCAAGGCGTTCGACGATCACGGGTCAGATTCCTCTATCGACGGTTGTCGGGCAGTCGGCCTACTTGGGAGGGCGGCTGCTCGGCCTGCATGTCGGCCCGTACGACGGAACGCAGCCGCCTGCGGGGCGGCAATCGCCCTTCGGGCGGCAGGCCGGACTGCAACTCGGACCACACTGCGGGTCACACATCTTCGGTACGCATGGCATCTCGATGGGTGTGAAGTGTTCTTGGAGGTATTCGGTCACCGAGACCATACGCGAGCCGGCCACGATGTCGTGGAGGGTGTTGGCGCGGACGTTGCCGATCGGCAACCAGCGTGCCATCACGCATGGCCACACAGTACCGTCCGGCGCGATCGCGAGGTTACCGCTCGTGCAGGCGCCGCACAGTTGGTCAGGCCCCTGGGGGCGGTCTCGTACTCCGCGTCCGATCTGGCGGAGGTCGTCGTATCCGATGTCGGTCACCCCGAGCTCGGCGAGCATCGCCTCCGCCTGGTGGGTGCGCTGGCCGTCGCGGACGCCGACGATTCCCACTCGCAGCGGGATCTGCCTGCGTATCGCCTCCGCGATGTTGTCACGGGTCCGGGCGTGGCTCGGCCGTCCGGTGATGGCGGTGTGCTCGGCTGGATCGTCGGAGTACCAGGAGGTCGCCAGGCGCACGCCGGGGCGGGTGAAGGTCTCCCACAATGCGGGGGCGACATGCACCAGGTTGCTGAACACCTCGACCTCCAGGCCATGCGCCAGGCCATGGTCGACCAACTCTCGCAATGCGGGATGGAGGGTCGGTTCTCCGCCGATGAACTGCACCATCTGCACGCCGAGGGCGGGCATCTCCTCGATGACACGGTGCCAGTCCAACGTGGTCATCGTGCCGTGCGTACCGGTCGGGCCTGACCCGGCGTAGCAGTGCGTGCACTGCAACTGGCACTGTCCCGTGATTTCTAACCACACGAACCGCATCTGCTTTTGATGCATCTCGATGCTCCTTTCCGAGCTGCTTGTTGGGAACGTTCAGGACGTCCGTCGAGCATCTTTGGGCGTGGGCCGTGCACCAAGAATCGATCTGTCACCTATCTCCGTAGTTCATCGAGCTCGGATGCTGTGAGGGTGATACCTGGCGCGGCGATAGCGACGTGCACCGTCTTGCTGTCGGTGCCGTAAGTGGTCCAGAGCGGAAGAGCCGCGAGGGCGTTGACGATGCCAAGGCCGTATCCGTTCTCTGGCTCTGCGCTCGGGTCGATCGGATTGGGGTCTGGGTCTGTGACGGATAGGCGCACCCACCGCTCGGTACAGAGGACGCCGAGCTTGACGGGCCTGTCGTGGGTCTCCCACTGTTCCACTGCGGCTGCAGCGCGCAAGGCGTTGGTCAGCAGCTCCGAGACGAGGAGGGTGATCGCATAGGTGTGATCGTCGTCGGCGCGCTCGGAGACGACGTCGTGGGCGAAGCGGCGGCCGATGGCGACGGACGCCGCGTGGACGCGAAACGCCATCCAGGAGGGTTCCTGTCGAGCGGGCAGCCCGGCTCGAGATGAAGTGCGGCCGGTGAGAGTCACAGGCTCAGGTATCAAGGGATCGCTCCCTGCCGTAGTCGCGGAGTGAATGTCGTAACGACATGACCACTCTCCGTATCTAGTAGGTCTCGCGAGGATGATGCTTCTGCTCTGAGCATGAACACAACGCCCCGAGGGCTGATGGCCACATGAGGTCATTGATTGCTAACGTTGCGTGGCGGAGAAGAGACTCTGCCTCATGCCCGAGGCTCACAGCCCGACCGTTCGCGGCCGCAAGCTCGCAAGCGAACTCCGCCGTCTCCGCGAACGCGCCGGCCTGACGACCGAGGAGGCCGCGGCCCAGCTCGGCCAGGGCTGGAGCCGTTTCAAAGTCGCGTATATCGAGCGCGCGAAGACCAAGCCGACCACCCAGGCCATCACGGCGATGCTGAATCTGTACGGCGTCGACAGTGCCACCCGCGCGGCGCTCATCGAACTGACCAAGAACGCCTGGCGGCGAGGTTGGTGGACGGATTACTCCGACATCTTCAAAGGCACCTACCTCGCACTCGAGGACGACGCGGCGCGCATCGACGAGTGGAGTCCGCAGCTCATCCCGGGCCTTCTCCAGACCGATGAGTACGCCCGCGAAATCATCCGTGCCGGACAGCGCGGCGACGAAGCCGGCATCGACCGCCGCGTCCGGGCGCGTATGGCGCGCAAAGCCCTGCTGAGCCGTAAGGACCCGCCCGCCCCAATGCTGACCGCGGTTCTGGATGAGGCCGCGCTGCGGCGGCCGATCGGAGGTCCGGACGTCATGCGCGGTCAACTGAATACGCTGCTTGACGTCGTACGGCGGCCGAACGTGACAGTCAGGGTCCTGCCGCTAGAGGTCGGGACGCACGCCGGGCTTGACGGCCCGTTCATCATCCTCGGCTTCCCGGAAGACATCGCGCCGGACGCGGCGTATGCCGGGACCAGGCTCGGTGATGCCTTCGCGGAGAGCGCGGAGACCATACGACGGATTAAGGTGGATTTCGAAAGCCTGAAATCCATGGCGTTGTCTCCGGACGCATCAACGGAGCTCATCGCCGCCATAGCGAAGGAGTAGTTCATTCGCCATGAATCCGGAGAAGGAGCTTTCATGCCTTCCATGGCGCAAGAGCACCCGTAGCGGCGAGGCCACCAACTGTGTCGAAGTGGTCGTCCTCGAATCCTCCGTTGGCAACAGCAGGTAGCCGAGTCGGCCCGAACCCGCCTGCGCACAAAGCCAAGGCGTCGATCCCCCGGTCGTCGGGGAATACGTGATCGCCGAGGCGTTTGCGTGCAGACGGCTACTCAGCCCACCTTTCCTGGGCCGCCGGCTCGCCGCATTGGCGAGCCGACGCGGCCCAAGTTGGTGCGGGCGACCGCGTCAGGACTTGAGGGCCAGTTCGGCGAGGTGGCGGGCGATGCCGTTGACGTCGGTGTCCTGGACGTTGCTGAGCGCGACGACGGCGATGTCGTCGTCGGGCAGGTAGACGTTGCTGGCGTGGTACCCCTCGAGCAGGCCGGGGTGGTAGAGGTACCGGTGTCCGTTCAGCCGGTCGACGAGCCAGCCGAAGGCGTAGCCGCTGGAGGGCGAGTCGAGGCAGCCGCCGGAGGGGCAGTCGACCTGGGACGTGAAGGCCAGCTTCACCGTCGCCGCGGGGGCCACCAGGTTCGCGCCGAACGCGCGGTCCCAGCGGGCCATGTCGTCGACCGTGGTGTAGACGCCGCCCGCGGCGTTGGCCTGTGACCCGTTGATGTGGCCCGCGGGCTTGCCGACGGTGAGGTAGCCCTTGGCCCAGCCGTCGGGCGGGTCGGTCTCGCTGTAGCCGGTGTGCTGGAGTTGCAGCGGGGCCGTGATCTGTTGCTGGAGCACCTCGCCGTACGACCTGCCGGTCAGCTTCTCGATGATCGCTCCGGCGAGGATGTATCCCGAGTTGCTGTACTTCCAGCCGGTGCCGGGCTTGAAATCCAGCGGCTTGTTCACGAACCGGCTGATGATCTCCTTGGTCGTGGTCGGCTGGTCGAGCTTTGTGAAGAAATCTGGCATCTCGGATATATCCGGGATGCCGGAGGTGTGGACGAGGATCTCGCGCACCGTGATCGGGCGCCACGCCGTCGGGCAGGCCTTGATGTAGGTGGGCACGAGGTACGGGCAGACCTTGTCGTCGAGCTTCACCTTGCCCTGGTCCTGCAGCTTCAGCACCAGCATGGCGGTGAACTGCTTGCTCACCGAGGCGATCCGGAAGATCGTGTCCGGACTGTTCGGGATGTTCTTGGCCTCGTCGGCCTTGCCCGCGGGGAAGCGGGCCAGGACCTGGCCGTGCCGGACCACCACGGCCGCGCCGGTGAACTTGCCCTTCTTCGCGAGGCCCTGAAGATAGGAGTTCATCGCCGCGGCGGTGGGGTCACCGGCGGGTGCGGGCGACGTGGCGAGCGGATTCGGGGTGGGGCTCGTCGCGGTCGCGGACGGGACGCCGTTCGCGCTCGGCGGGTGAGCCGCACCTCCGCCGGAGTCGCTGCTGCACGCGGTCGCCGCCGCGAGGACGAGAGCCAGGGCGGCGCCGGATCCGGCCATGTGTAGACGTGCCATGGTCACTCCACGGCCTGTCGGTCGCAATTGTCGAACCTGCCAATGATCACCAGGGGCATGGGACCCCTGAAGGCTATCCGCCGCCGAGGGCAAGATCGCCCGACATGCGCGCCGACGAATGAGCCTTGATTACCCAGGGTAGTGCTCGGTGCAGCGCGGCCGTTTTCGGGGGGACCTTATGCGAGCTATCACGGTGTCCGATTTCGGGGCCGAACCGGAGCTGACCGACCAGCCGGTGCCCGAGCCCGGGCAGGGCGAGATCCTCGTCCGGATGACCGCGGCCGGGCTGAACCCGTTCGACTGGAAGGTCATCGACGGTGCCGTCCCGGACGCGGTGTTCCCCCTGGTCATCGGCACCGACGGGGCGGGCACCGTCGAGCGGGTGGGACCGGGCGTCACCGCCTTCGGGCCGGGCGCCCCGGTGTTCGGGCAGTTCGGCGATCCACGGCGCGGCCGCGGGTCGTACGCCGAACGGGCCATCGCCCGCGTCGACGCCGTCGCCGAGCCGCCGCGGACGATCGCGCTGAGTGAGGCGGCGGCCGTGCCGACCGCCGGGATGACGGCGCTGAACCTCGTCGACCGGATCGGCGACGCGCACCGGCTCCTGATCACGGGAGCGACGGGAGGCGTGGGCACGTTCGCCACGCAACTCGCCGCCGCGCGCGGGATCACGGTCGTCGCCACGGCGTCCGCGAACAAGGCCGACCTGATGCGGGCGCTGGGCGCGGCCGAGATCGTCGACTACCCGGCCGGTCCCGTCGCCGACCAGATCACCTCACCGGTCGACGCCGTGATCGACCTGGTCAACGACACCGAAGGGCTGCGCCGGCTGCTGCCGGCCGTCCGTCCCGGCGGCACGGTGCTCAGCCCGGTCTTCGCGGTGCCCGAGGAGGGGTTCCCCGGGGTGGACGCGGCCAACTTCCTCAGCCAGGCGAGCACCGACCGGCTGGAACGCCTCGCCGAGGAGATCGACGCCGGCCACGTCCGCGTGCTCATCGGCGACACCGTGACCCTGCCCCAGGCGCCCGCCGCCCTCGCCCACAGCAGGACCGGCCGCGCCCGCGGCAAGACCGTCATCGTCATCTGAACCCCCGCGCGCCACGCGGCGGTGTGCCCGCACGGCCGGGGATCGCCGAGCTCGGCGGTTCACACGCCCGCTGCCCCGCCTCGGGCCGGTCGCCCACGCCCGCGGCCCCGTATCGGGCCGGTCGCCGTTTCAGGCACACCGTACGGTCGGGTGAGGCGGTCCGGCCCGGCAGACTGGGCGCATGCGTGCGAGCCGCCTGGTCTCCCTCCTTCTGCTGCTGCAGTCGCGGGGCCGCATGACCGCCCAGGAGCTGGCCGACGAGCTGGAGGTGTCCCTGCGCACCATCTACCGCGACGTCGAGTCCCTGTCGGCGGCGGGCGTGCCGGTGTACGCCGACCGCGGCCCGGCGGGCGGATACCGCCTGCTGGACGGCTACCGCACCCGTCTCACGGGGCTGACCACGGAGGAGGCCGAGTCGCTGTTCCTCACCGGCCTGCCCGGGCCCGCCGCCGAGCTCGGCCTCGGCACGGTCCTCGCGGCGGCCGAGCTGAAGCTGATGGCGGCGCTGCCCCCGCAGCTGGCCGAGCGCGCGGCACGGATCCGCGAGCGCTTCCACCTCGACGCGCCCGGCTGGTTCCACGGCGCGGAGCCCACGCCGTACCTCAACACGGTCGCCGACGCCGTGTGGAAACAGCGCCGCCTGCACATGCGCTATCGCCGCTGGAAGACGCCCACGGACATCACCCGCACCGTCGACCCGCTCGGCCTCGTGCTGAAGGCGGGCAGCTGGTACCTCATCGGCCGGTCGGACGGCGACGAGCGCACCTACCGCGTCGACCGGATCCTCGGGCTGCAGATGCTCGAGGAGGAGTTCGAGCGGCCCGAGGACTTCGACCTCACCGAGTTCTGGCGGTCCTACCTCGAGCGGTTCCGCAGCGGGATGTTCACCGGCGAGGCGGTGGTCCGGTTCTCCCCGGACGGGATGCGGGCCATTCGCCACCTGCTCACCCCGGAGGTGATCCGCGCGGCCCAGCGCAACGCCGGGCCGCCGGACGAGGACGGCTGGGTGCGCACCGTCATCCCCATCGAGTCCGTACGCCACGCCCACACCGATCTGCTGAAGTTCGGCGCCGACGCCGAGGTCCTGGAGCCCCCGGAGCTGCGCGACCGCATCGTCGGATCGGCACGCGCCATCCTCGCCCGCTACGACGCCTGACGCGCCCGCACACGCCGGCCACGGAGACGCGGGTGCGTCAGGACACCGAGGCGGGTTCGGAGCGGAGCTCGTCGTCGCGGCGGGCCTCGCGGGCCTCGCGGTCCGTCATCCCCCAGGCTGTCAGTGCGGCGGCGATCAGGGCCCCGGCGATGAACCACCAGGCGTTCGTGAAGGCGCGGTGGATCGCGCCGTACGTGTGCGGTGTGCCGAGCACGACGACCAGGAGGCTCACCCCGAACACGCTCCCGATCTGCCGGCTCATGTTCGCCACCGCGCTTCCGGTGGCGAACCGGCCGGGAGGGAGCTTCTCGGCGGCGGCGGCCAGGATCGTGGGCAGGGCCAGACCGGTTCCCGCGCCTCCGATGATGAGGCCCGGCAGCATCTCGGCCGCGTAGGCGGGCGTCCGCCCGACGCTCAGGCCCAGGGCGAGAGCGCCGATGCCGCACAGCAGGCAGCCCGCGGCCGTGATCAGACTCGCGGGCAACCGGCCGCTGAGGCGACCCGCCACGGCCGCGGTGAACGGGACCGTCAGCGCCGCGGGCGCGATGGCGAATCCGGTGCGGACGGCCGAGTACTGCCACGTGCCCTGCAGCCACATGATCATGGCCAGCAGGTTGGCGCTGAAGCCGATCGCGAAGAGCACCATCGTCACGTTCGACCAGGCGAACGTGCGAACGGCGAGCAACTGCGGCTCGATCACCGGCGACGGGCGCCGCGCCGAGCGAACCCAGAACCAGGCGAGCAGCAGTACGGCCACCGCCGTCAGGATCGCGATCCGGGCGCCGGGCCAGTCATTGATCTTCACCAGGGCGAGAGACAGGAGCCCGACCGACACGGTGAGCAGTCCGGCGCCCACCAGGTCGGGAAGGTCCGCGGGCGAGCCGTCGCGGGAGGCCGGAACCAGGATGACGGCTGCCAGGGCCGTCGCGAGGCCGATCGGGATGTTCACCTCGAACACCCAGCGCCATGACGCCTCGACCAGCACGCCGCCGAGGACCGGCCCGGCGGCGGCGGCGAGCGCCGAACTCGCCGACCAGATCCGTACGGCGGCGGTTCGGCGTTCCGGCGGGAACGTCGACAGCAGGACGCCGAGGCTCGCGGGGATCAGCGCCGCGGCGCCCGCCGCCTGCAGGACCCGGGACGCCACCAGCATCCAGAAGGACGTCGAGGCCGCGCACGCCTGAGAGGCGAGTGTGAATACCAGGACACCGGCGATGAGACCGCGTTTGCGGCCGTAGCGGTCGGCGAGCCGGCCCAGCGGCACCATGAGCGCGCCGAAGACGATCGCGTACGCGTTGAGCACCCAGGACAGGTCCGCGACCGAGGTCCCGCGGAAGTCGCGGCCGATGTCATTGAAGGCGACGTTCACGATGAACAGGTCGAGGGCCGCCATGAAGGAGGCCAGCGACAGTACGACGAGGAGCAGGCGGAGACGGACCTTGCTCGGGGCGGGTCCGGTCGCGGCACCTGGATCAATCGACATTGGGGCTCCTTGGCCGGCATCGGCGGCCAGGCGTCTCACGTGCCGACCCCGTTGCGCCGAAACCGACATACGGCAGCGTATGGTATCGGCCATACGCTACCGTATGGTTTCCTGGTCCGGCGCCGGGACATGACACGTCCCGCCGGGGAGGCCCACGCCCTCGATGAGGGCCGGCCTCGCCCGGCGGGACGATCGTGGATCAGATCCCCTCGCCGTGGATCAGATTCCTTCGCCCGGCCGCCGGAAGGTGTGGGTGTCATCCGCGGTGGGACCGCCCGCGACCCTGCGGTCCGACGGCTCGGCCGGCGGCACGGTGTGCTCGACCGGCCGGGGCGCCGTCTGCTCGGGCGGGGTGACGGGCACCCGGCCCGTACGGCGCGGGAACGGCTGCGTCGCCTCGATCGGGCCGGGCCGGTCCTCGGGCACCGGCCGCGGCTCCTCCACCGCCGGAGCCTCCTCGACGTACACCTCGCGCTCGGCGAGACGCGCGTCCTTGACCCCGACGACCGCGAGGCGGCCCAGCGCCACCGCGGCGAAGAACACGGCCACCACGCCCAGGCCGGACAGCAAGGCGATCTGCTCGACGACCTGCCGCGTCGTGCCACCGACGGGCGCGCCGAGCCGGTCGCCGGCGGACCACATCACGCTGAGCGGACCACCGACGACGTACCACGCGCCGCCGAGCGCGGCGATCCACGCCCCGGCCGCCGCCGTCGCCCGGTTGGCGCTGACCAGCAGGATCAAACCGCCGATCAGGAGGGCGCAGGCCGGCAGGATCTCCAGCCAGACACGCCCGGACGTGAACGACCACGCCTTGTCCGGCGTGAATGCGAAGTGGAAGTACGGACCCGCCAGTGCGGCCAAGCCGCCCCACAGGCCGAGCAGCACGAGGATCACACCGCTGAGCGCACCCCTGCTGCGAGGTACTCGAAGCATCCCGGTCATGGAAAATCAGCTCCTGAACTCTCGGGCGCCTACGGGTTACCCGGCAAGAAACCTTTCAAGCGCGTCCGTCGCCTGTGCTTTGCGGGGATGTGGGCCGGTATAACGTGCGGAGTCGTCGTCACGATGGGGGGACCGGTGTCAGAGGAAGTCGGGGCCGTTCGACACGACCACGACCTGGAGCTGCTGCGGCGGTACGAACCGATCCTCGCCTACACCAGAGGGGAGCGGTTCTTCCCCGTCGACGCCGAGGCCTACATCGGCTGCTGCAGCCTGTGGCAGGGCGACCAACGCCTCGTCGAGGCCGGGGAGCTCACGGCGGAACACCTCGTCGCGGTGTCCGCCGAGCGTCCGGACACCGCGCTGTCGCTGCTGCTCGTGCAGCGGCCCTTCGACCGGCGTGAGGTCCGCGCCCACCGCGCGGCCCGCGCCAAGCCGCCCATCGCCCGCTCCGGCCGCCTGGCCGCCGTCGGGCTGATCGGGCGGGTCTTCGACGTGGTGATGCGCGCCTCGCTGTTCCTGCGCGGCTCGGTGCCCGGCGGAGTCGCGGCGGCAGCCGCGGACCTGGACGAACGCCACCTGAGCCACGACCGGGCGACCTACTACGGCCGGGTCGTCCGCGAGGGCGGCTACACCGTGCTGCAGTACTGGTTCCTGTACGCGATGAACGACTGGCGGACGACGTTCGCCGGCGTCAACGACCACGAGGGCGACTGGGAGTCGGTCACCGTCTACCTCGCCGAGACGGAGGACGGCGTGCGGCCCGCCTGGGTCGCGGTCTCCGCGCACGACGAACGCGGCGACGACCTGCGCCGCCGCTGGGACGACCCCGACCTGCGAAAAGAAGGGGACCACCCGGTGGTCTTCGTCGGGGCCGGCTCGCACTCCGGCGCGTTCATCCCCGGCCAGTACCTCGTCACCGTGAACCCGGCGCGCCTGAAGCGCTACGTCCGCTGGGTGCAGCGGCTGATGGCGCTGGCATTCCCCTGGTCACGGGGGAAGTCGCAGCACGGCGTCGGCATCCCCTTCATCGACTACGCGCTCGGCGACGGGGAGCGGATCGGCCCCGGCCGGGCCCGTACGTGGCGGACGGTGCCCGTCTCCGACGAGACGCCGTGGGTCCGGGGGTTCCGCGGGCTGTGGGGGCGGGACACCCGGGACTGGGTCGGCGGTGAACGGGCCCCGGCCGGGCCGCGGTACGAGCGCGACGGGCGCGTCCGGGCCCTGTGGGCCGACCCGTTGGGCTGGGCGGGGCTGCAGAAGATCACGCCGAGCCCCGAGGAGGAGCGGCGGGACCTGCGGGCGCGCATCGGCGCACTGGACGAGGAGATCAAGGCGGCCGACGCCGAGATCGAGCAGAGCCGTGCGGAACTGCGCCGGCTCCGTACGACGGCGCTGTCCCTGGCCGGGCACCGCAACACCCGGAACCTCGCCCGCCGGCGCGCGGCCGAGGTGGCCAAGGCCGAGGCCGCCCTGGCCCTGCTCGTCCGCGACCGCACCGAATTGGCGGAGGAGCGCAGCGCCCACGAGGCCACGCTGGCCCGCCCGCCGGCGCCGGAGGCCGCGCAGGCGCACCTGCGCGAGCCTCACCTGCCGTACACGCCGTTCCGGGGGCCCCGCACGAGGTTCCTGCACGCGTGGGCGGCGCTCAGCACCCCGCTGTTCCTGCTGGCACTCGTCGGCGTCTTCGTCCTCCCGCACGAGCCCCACGCGATCCTCATCTCCGCCGTCGTGCTGGTCTTCGTCACGATGGAGGCGTTCGTCCGGCGCAAGCTGCTCTCCTTCGCCACGGTCCTTCTGGTGCTGTCCGGCGGGCTGGCCGTCGCCGTGGGTCTGGGACTGGCGGTGATGTACGGCGGCCGGTACATCCTGCTGGCCCCCTTGGCCGTCGTCGCGGGGGTGCTGCTCGTCGTCAATCTCCGCGAGCTGTTCCACCGCTGAAGAACGCCTCGTCGACCTGCTCGGCCGGCGGCCGGGCCGACGACCGGTTGTCGAGGACCGTGTGCGGCACGACCGGCGGCTCGTCGACCCGAACGCCGGCGAGGAACTGTTCGAACAGCTCCAGCTTTCCGGCGTCCCGCTCCAGGCCCCGGCTCAGCAGCCGCGCGCGGAGCGTCTCGGCGTCGGACCGCACCCACACGAGGTGAACGGGCGGCCCACCCAGTTCCTCGACCAACGCCCGCCAGCGCGCGGCGTCGTGGACCTGGCCGGTGAAAGGGGCGCTCAGCAGCACCGGGCAGCCGTGCGACCGGATCTCCCGAGCCGTCGCCGTCATCCCGGCGTACTCGTGTCCCTTGATGTGCTCGTCGTACCAGGGCCCCTCGCGCTCGCCGTTCGGCCGCCCGGAAGCCCGGAGCGTCGCCGAGACGAACGGCCCGTACATCGTGTCCTTGTCCAGCAGGGCGGGCACCGGCCGCAGCCGGTCGAGCAGCAGCCGCGCCACCGTCGACTTCCCACTCGCGGGCGGGCCCGCCACGATCCACACCTCCGCCGGATCCACATCGCGCATGGCCCGATCCTGCCCTGTCCCGGGGACCGGCCCGTGCCCGGCATGCGACGAGCCTCCCTCCCGGAGCGGGACGGAGGCTCGTACGGGCGCTGCTGACGATCAGGCCCGGCTCATCTGGGTCAGGCTTCTCGTGCGGCGGACGGGGAGGCGATCGCGGTCACCTCGACGCACTCGCCGCCGCTTCCGCCGCTGCGGCTGCTCTTGCGCCACTGCGCCGCTGACAGGTCGGGCGTGTTCATAGGCCCTCCATGATCGACTTGATCAACTTTCGGGACTCCGCCACTGGCAGGGCATGTCCCCTGATCAAGTCGTACCTTACGTGGAAGTCCGCGACCCCGGCCGGGTCTTCCACGACTTGCCCGCGACCTGCGGCTTCGGTGTACGCGAGGTCGGGCCGACCGTCAAAGCGAAGCAAGGTGAAGCTGCCTTCCAGGCCGGCATAGGCGCCCGCGCTGATCGGCACGACCTCGATCATGATGTTGGGGCGTTCGGACGCTTCCAGCAGATGCTGGAGTTGACCACGCATGATGTCCGGACCGCCGACCATGCAATGCAGGGCTCTCTCGTCGAAGGTGGCCCACAGGCGTGGCGGCTTGTCGCGGGCGAGGATCGCCTGACGCTCCATGCGCGAAGCGATGAACCGGTCGACCACGTTCGGCTGCTGTACGGTCAGCAGGATCTCGCGAGCGTACTCTTCGGTCTGAAGCAGGCCGGTGACCAGCAGGAGTCCGAAGACCCGTATCGCGTCCGCTTGGGCTTCGCGCTCGACGAAGTCGGAGAATCCCGGCGGCAGGGCGGCGAGGTGGCGGGTGTCGTTGACCAGCTTCCAAAGCCGGACGAACAGGCCGTTGGTCCTGAAGAACGTGTCCGTGTCCTCGGCGAACTTCTTCGACGGGATGTTCTTGGCGCCTTCGAGCTGACTGATCAGCTGCGGCGTGTATCCGAGCGTCTCGGCGAGCTCGACCTTCGACAGCCCGGCGTCGCTGCGCTATGTCTCCAGCTCAGCGGCGAACGCTCGGATCGTGGGGGACTCGTATGGGTCGCGCTGTGCCACCATGGCCGGCCTCCGGGGGTAAGCCGCGTTGGGTCTCACTGGTCACGTCTGGGTTACGCCGCGGTGGGCCGCGGTTCGTAGCAAAGCGTAACCGGTCATGTGAGCCTGGTCATGCCGTTCGGTGAAGCCGGGCGTCGTCGCAGCGACCGGACGCTCGAGCCGGGAAGGCGAGAAACGAGGAGGGCGCAGGAATGTCGCTGACGTCAGACGTCGAAGACCGAGACGACAAGACGGCACAACAGCCGGAGAGCCTCGCGTACTGGTTTCCGCTCGCGCCGCATCCGGTCGCCATCGAGCAAGCGCATCAGCTGTCGGAGATCGCGCTCTCCGCCTGGAACATGCGGGAAAGGCTCGGCGAGGTGCAACGTATCGCCGCCGAACTCGTCAGGAACGCGCTGGAGGTCGGCGACGCCGTCGACCTGACCCTGTCGCGTCAGGATGGTGCCGTGCTGATCGAGGTGTGGGACACCAGCGAGACGCCACCGACCGTACCGGCGGACGGGCGGATCCCCCTTTTCAAGACGGGCTCGAACGACTGGGGCTGGAGGCTGCACGACGATGGCGGCAGGACGGTGTGGGCCATCGCCTCCGGCCCACCACCCTGTACTCTTAGTGTTCAATTAAACGCATAGAGTAAGTAAACTTCCATCGTCCAGGAGAGCGGATGAAGCGAGCGATCCAGTGCGTGGCCGTGGCCCTCACCGTCGTCCTCGGGTCGGCCGGCGCGGTGCCCGCCCTGGCGGCGACGGGCGCCGCCGACAGGAAGGACTGCGGCCATTCCGTTCCCGAGCAGCTGACCCAGAGGTGGCAGCAGCACCGCGCCGCGTTCGGCTGCCCGACCGGTGACGCGTCCATCTACGGCAACGGGATGTACCAGTGGTTCGAGAACGGAGCGATCGCCTGGTCGCCGAGCCAGGGCAACAACATGGTGGTCTCCGCTTACCGGACCTTGGGCAGCATCGTCCACTTCGACTGGGGCAGCAGCGATCCGTTCCATTACGTGGACTGGCTGGTCAACATCCGCCGGGACGGCCAGGACATCAACGGCGACCAGGAGTGCGGCGGTGCCGTGGGCACCCTGCAGATGTGCCCCGAGCAGAGCGGGTCGGTCTTCTGGACCGGCCTTCGCCCCGGCCAGTACCGCATCGTCGTCGAAGGCTGCGACCTGAATGCCGGATCGCACCAATGCCGCCAGGGCTGGACCCTCCCCGTCTACATCTCCCTGTAAGGGATCAGGGCGGGGCGGCGGCCACGGCGGCGCCCCGCCTTGGTGCTACTCGTCGATGACCAGGCCCTTCGCCTCGAGGACGGCGGCGAGGCCGCTGACCTCGATGACGCTCTTCCCGGCGCGATAGGCGGCGATGTATTCGGCCTCGGCGTCGACGCGTTCCTGGGATCTGCGAACGGCCTCGCCGAGGTCTTCGCGCCGCACCACCACGACGCCGTCGGCGTCACCGCGCACCACGTCGCCCGGCCGTACGATCTCGCCGCCGATCATCACGGGCTCCGCCATCGGGCCGACGGTCTCCTTGACCGTGCCCTTGATGGAGACGCTGAGGGAGAACACCGGGAACCCGAGTTCGCGCAGTTCCCTTGTGTCGCGGACGCCGGTGTCGGTGACCAGCCCGCCGAGGCCCTTGGCCACGCAGGCGTTGGCCAGCACGTCGCCGAAGGAACCGGCTTCGGCGTACTCGCCGGCGGACACCACGATGACGTCGCCCGGCTTGGCGTACGCGATGGCGACCTGGAGCATGATGTTGTCCCGGGGCGCGCAGCGCACGGTGAACGCGGGCCCGCACAGCGACATCGTGTCGTCGACCGGCTTGATCTTCGAGCTCAGTGCGCCGAGCCGGCCCTGTGCCTCATGGACGGTGGCGGACGAGTACGCGCTCAGCCGCTCGACCAGTGCCGGGTCGGGGCGGTCGAACTTCGTGTTGACGTGCAGCATCGGTTTGTCTCCGAAAGATCAGGAAAGGTCGGCGCAGGCGCGGGCGATGCGCTCGCAGCTCTCGGTCAGGACGGCGCTCGACGTCGCGAAAGAGATCCGGAAGTAGCCGGGTGCTCCGTAGGCCGCTCCGTGGATCACCGCCACCTGCTGCGACTCCAGCAGGTAGCGGGCGAAGTCCTCGTCGGTGCGGATCTCCTCGCCCGCCGGGGTGCGCCGGCCGAGCAGCCCGGAGCAGCCCACGAGCACGTAGAAGCCGCCGCTCGGCGTGGTGCACGTCAGGCCGGGGACGTCGGTCAGCATCTTCACTGTCTCGTCCCGCCGGGCCCGGTAGACGGCGACGGTGTCGCGGATGAAGCCCTGGTCGCCGGTGAGCGCGGCGGTGGCGGCCGCCTGGCTGATCGACGAGGGGCACGAGGAGATCTGCGACTGCAGTTTGTTGACCGCCCCGACCAGGTCCGCCGGGCCCGCGCCGTAGCCGATCCGCCAGCCGGTCATGGCGTACGTCTTGGACACCCCGTTCGTGAGGAAGACCCGGTCGGCCAGCCGCGGTTCGACCGCGACGATGGTGCGGGGGAGTTCCGGCCCGTACCAGATCTCGTCGTAGATCTCGTCGGTCAGCACCCGGACGTGGGGGTGGGCGAGCAGGACGTCGGCGAGGGCGCGGAGGTCGTCCGTGGTGTAGGCGGCGCCCGTGGGGTTGTTCGGGGCGTTGAGGATGACCCAGCGCGTCGCGTCGGTGATCGCGGATTCGAGCCGCTGGGCCGTCAGCTTGAATCCGTCGGCCTCCGAGCACGGCACGACGACGGGTATGCCGTCGTTGGCCAGCACCATGTCCGGATAGGAGACCCAGTACGGCGCGGGGACGATGACCGCGTCGCCCGGGTTCAGCGTGGCCGTCAGCGCGAGGAAGATGATCTGCTTCGCCCCGCCGCCCACGGTGATCTGCTCGGTGGGGTAGCGCAGGCCGTGCCGCCGGGCGAGCTTGTCGGCGATGGCCGCCCTGAGCTGCGGGGTTCCGTTGACGGGCGTGTACTTGGTCTCGCCCCGCCCGATCGCCTCGATCGCGGCGGCCTTGACGTGGTCGGGGGTGTCGAAGTCGGGCTCGCCCACCGTGAGGTCGAGGATCTGCTGACCCTGCGCCTTGAGCTCGCGTACGCGCTGAGCGGCGGCCGTGCTCGGCGACGGTTTGATGCGGTCGACCCGCTGTGCCAGTGCCATGTCAGTCGGTCCGCCTCTCGAAGTTGAGGCCACCCGGCACCTGGAAGGTCGGCATGATCTCCAGGTGCCCGATGTTCACGTGGCGTGGCGCGGCGATGGCGAAGTCGATCGCGTCGGCGATGTCCTCCGGCTTGAGCGATTCGTACCCGTCGTAGTACTGGCGCTGGGCCTCTTCCATGTCGCCGAGCAGCCGGCCGAAGATCTCCGTCTCCACCCGGCCGGGGCAGATCTCGGTGACGCGGATCCGGTGACCGTACCCGTCGACGCGAAGCTGCCGGGAGAGGGTGTGCACGGCCGCCTTGGTGGCGTGGTAGATGGTGTTGCCGCCGAAGTTGTAGACGGCGGCGATCGAGCTGACGTTGACGATGTGCCCGAGGTCGCGTTCCACCATTCCCGGCATGACCAGGCGTACGAGATGCAGCACCGCTTGGATGTTGACCGCGACCTGCTCGTCGACGGCGAACTCGTCGGCGGTGAGGATGTTCCCCGAGCGGGAGACTCCCGCGTTGTTGACGAGCACGTCGACCTCGATGCCCCGGACGACCTCCGCCAGCGCGGCGGTGTCGGTGATGTCGACGGCGTGCGGCGTGCATCCCGTACGCCGGGCCAGGTCGCCGAGCCGCTCGGCGTCGCGGGCCACGGCGTGGACCTCGAGCCCCTGCTTGGCCAGGCGCTCGACGACCACCGCTCCGATCCCGGTGGAGGCACCGGTCACCAGGGCGGTCTTGTAGTCGGAGAAGGACATGTGAATTGCTCCCAGAAGAAGACGGTGGACGGGTGAGACGGCCGGTCGTTACGCGTCGCGCAGCGGCTGGTGTGCCCTGTCCTTCACCCGGGATACGGCGATGAGCGTGCCGAGCGCGGTGAGGACCGCGTAGAAGGCGGGCACGTTGACGCTGCCGGTCTTGGCGATGAGGTACGTCATCAGGAGCGGCGCGGTGCCGCCGAAGAGAGCCGAGGAGATGTTGTATCCGAGCCCGTAGGCGGAGTAACGCAGCCGGGTCGGGAAGAGCTCGACGAGCAGGATGTGGATGACGCCCGTGTGGCCCGCGAAGATGACCGCCATGACGCACGCGCCGAGAATGGCGAGCGGGACGCTGCCGGTGCCGATGAGCAGGTAGCAGGGGATGCCGGCGATCGCCATGGCGATCGCCGCGCCCGCGATGACCTTCTTGCGCCCGACCCGGTCGGACAGCCGGCCCATGTAGGGGATGGCGATGGAGATGGCCACCAGGCTGGTCGCGGTGACGAGCAGGCCCTGCACCTTGCTGAAGTGGAGGTTGCCGCTCATGAAGGTCGGCATGAAGGTGAACAGCACGTAGTAGCCGGAGCCGTTCATCAGCGGGATGAACAGGGCGAGCAGCATCGCGCGGCGGTGCTCGGCGGAGGTGAAGGCCTCTTTCAGCGGGTTCCTCGCCACCCCGCCGCCCTCCCGCAGGCGCAGGAAGTTCGGTGTGTCGCTGATGCGCTTGCGGATGTAGATGCCGGTGATCCCCAGGGGGATGGCCAGCAGGAAGGGGATGCGCCAGCCGTACGACTCCATGTGCTTCGCACCGAGGCCCTGGGTGAGGGCGGCGGCGAGCAGCGTTCCGGTGAGCAGGGAGAGGAAGGAGGCGATCTGGGCGTAGCTGGTGTAGAGGCCACGTTTGCCCTCGGGGGCGTGTTCGGCGAGGAAGCTCATCGCCCCGGATGCCTCGCCGCCCACGGAGAAGCCCTGCAGCACGCGCAGGAGTATCAGCAGGGCGGGTGCGGCGATGCCGATGCTCGCGTACGTGGGCAGGATGCCGATCGCCGCGGTCGCGGCGCTGATCAGCAGGATGACGAAGACGAGCATGCGCTGCCGCCCGATGCGGTCACCGAGGTGACCGCAGATGACGGCGCCGAGCGGCCGGAAGAAGAAGGACACCGCGTAGCCCAGGAAGACGAGCTGGACGGCGTTCTTCGAATCGGAGGCGAAGAAGACGGTGCCCAGCGTCCCCGCCATGAAGCCGAAGATGCCGTTGTCGTAGAGCTCGGCGAAGATCCCGACACAGCCGGCGAGGGTGATCTTTCGCGCCGTTCTCGAATCGACCGTGTTGGGGATGGATTGTGCTGCCACGGTGGCCATGGGGGCTGCCTCCTTAGTGACTGACGGTAACGGGAATACGGAGTGCGTTGAACACCGTGCGTACGCGGATCCGCAGGGCGTCGATGTCGGCGCGCTGGGACCGGTACGCGGCCACGGCCTCGGCGATCGTTCGTCGCCGGAAGCGGACGGACTGGCCGGGGCGGGCCTGCCCCAGCGCGGACAGGCCGGTCGACGTGACGACCGCGAGGACGGGATAGCCGGCGGTGACGCCGCGGCCTCGGTGCAGGACGAGCAGCTCGTCGCCGGCGGGCACCTCGACCGCTCCGACGGGCACTCCCCGGGAGAGCACCTCGCCGGTCGCCGTCCGGCGCGGCACGTCGCCGCGCATCCGCAGGCCGATGTGGTCGCTCTGCGGCGTGACGGTGAACGCCGACCGGAACAGCCGGTCCGCCGAATCACCGAACTCCGCCACGTCGGGACCGTCGGTGGCGTCGATCGTCCACGCCTCGCCGAAGCGCGGTACGGACGCGCGCATCCGGAACAGCGGGACGCCGAAGACCGGATGGTCGACCGGTGGGAAGGGAGTACGTACGGCGAGCTCGTCGCCGTCGCGCAGCGTGCGCCCGAATCCGAGGATCGTGTCGGGAGCACAGCTGCCCAGCAGGAACGGCGACTCCACCGACCCGTGCACGGCGAGGTAGACGCGGACACCGAGCCTGATGCCCGTGATCCGGATCGTCTCGCCCGCCCGGGCCACGACGGGCTCCCACCGCGGGCGCGGGACGCCATCGACGGTGAGGTCGGCGGGGGCGCCGGTCACGGCGACGAGCACGTCGGCCGAGGGCGTGCAGGCGAAGTCGAACGCCGTGATCTCCAGCAGCGGAGCACCTTCGTCGTTGCCGGCCAGAACGTTGGCGACGCGGGCGGAGTACTGGTCGAGCGCGCCGTTGACCGGCAGGCCGTAGCGGGAGTGGCCCAGCCGCCCGAGGTCCTGCACGGCCGAGAGACCGGCGCGGTCGACGGTGAGGGTGTCAGCCACGGGCCACCGCCTCGGCCGTCAGCATCGCGCCGTCGTGGTCGTGCCATTCCTCGGCGGTGATCGGCACGAACCGGAAGGTGTCACCGGGCCGGTACGGGGCCGGCGGCTCGGCGTCGAGGTCGAGGACGCGCAGCGGGGTACGGCCCAGCAGCGGCCACCCGCCCGGAGAGCGCATCGGGCAGATGACGGCCTGCCCGGCCCGCCACCGCGACCGACCCGGGAGGGACGCTGGTACGCGGCGAGGCCAGCCTCGGGACCGGCTTCGGGAACGCGGGGCCGTCCATCATCGGGGCGCCCACCGGCGCGCCGAGACAGCGCACCGTCAGGTCCCGGGCGGTGTGAACCTCGACGACCTCCCGCTCGGTCAGCCCCAGTTGCCGGGCCACCACGGGCAGGTCGGGGCCGTACTCACCGCCGTAGACCACCGGGACCGTGAACCGTCTGGGGGAGGAGGCCGGTTTCGCGGCGAGCCGCCCGGCCGCGCCGCGCACGGCGCGCTGCACCGTGCCGTGGTCCGTGGCGGAGCAGTCGAACTCGACGAGCAGCGAGTCGTACGTGGGGACGATGCCGTACACGCCATCGGGCCGGGCCGCCTCGATCGCGTCGGCCAGGGCGTGCACGACCCGCCAGGCGTGGTCATCGTCGCCGGTGGCCTTGACCACGACGGCCGAGTCGCCGCAGTCCGCGATGAGGATGCCGTGGTCCATCTCAGCCGCCGTTTCCTGAAATGTGGGACTTGGCGTCGAGGACGTCGGCAGCGGCGTCGAGCGCGCCCACAACGCCGGACCCGGCGTCGAGCACGTCGGCCAGTGGGGCGATCGTCACGCCCGCCGCGAGCAGTTCCTTGCGGATGAGGTGGGCGAGCGCGAGGGCGCCGGGGGTGTCGCCGTGCAGCAGGACGGTGTCGCACTCGACGGGGATGTCGCGGCCGCTGGTGCTGCGGATCAGCCCTTCGGTCACCATCCGGACCGTCCGCTCACTGATCTCCCGCTCGTCGTGGATGACGGCGCCGGGTTCGCTCCTGGGCACGAGGGTCCCGTCGTCGCGGTAGGCCCGGTCGGCGATCCCGACGATGCCGACCCGCAGGCCACGGGCCCGGGCGGCGTCGGCGAGCTCCCCGTCCTGCGCCAGGACGATCAGCGACCGGTCGAGAGAGACGACCGCGTCGGCCACGGCGGCCGCGTAGTCCCGCCTCGTCGCGACCAGGTTGCCGAGGCGGCCGTGCGGCGCCACGTGCCGTACGCGGGTGCCGTGCGCGGCGGCGAACGCCTGCAGGGCTCCCACCTGGTAGAGGACGTCGGTGCGGACCTCGTCCGGCGACAGGTCCATCGCACGGCGGCCGAACCCGACGAGGTCGGGGAAGCTGGGGTGCGCGCCGACGGCGACACCGCGCTCGACGCAGTGGCGGACGGTGGCGTCCATGATCCGTGGATCGCCCGCGTGGAAGCCGCAGGCGATGTTGGCCGAGGTGAGGACGTCCAGCAGCGCTTCGTCGTCGCCCATGGTGTAGGCGCCGAACCCCTCGCCGAGGTCGGCCACGAGATCGATCACGTGTGTCATGTCATCCTCCGCTCGAAAAAAGGAGAGACGCGGCTTCTCGGAAAGCGGCCGGTAATATAATTTGCGCGGCCGTCATGATTCTTTCGGGAGTTCGCAGTGGGGCCGGAATTTGCGTTTCGATGACGGTAATGCCGTGCCATCGGCGCATCAAATACGCGTTGCGTGTGACGTGATAAGCCCTCGCTATGACAGCGCACCGCGCCGGGACGACACGGTCCGTGTCCGACCTCGTACGATGAGCCCTCCGACCAGGCAGGAGGTCGCCGATGGACACCAGGCGTCTGTACTCATTCGTCAAGATCGTCGACGCCGGGAGCATCACGCGCGCCGCCGACATCCTGCACATCGCGCAGCCGGCGCTGAGTCACCAGGTCTCCATGCTCGAGACCGAGTTCAAGCAGCAGCTGCTGATCCGGAGCAAGCGCGGGGTGGCGCCCACCGAGGCCGGGCGCGCCCTCTACCAGCACGCCCAGCTGATCCTGCGCCAGCTCGAACACGCCCAGGCGGCGGTCGACGTGTGCGGACGGGCCCCCGCCGGGAGCGTCTCGGTCGGTCTGGCCCCGTACAGCACGGGCGCGGCACTGGCACTGCCGCTGTTGCAGGCCGTGCGGGAGCGCTACCCCGACATCCTGCTGCACATCAACGAGAACTTCGGCGGCGTCATCAGCGAGGCGATCATGACCGGCCGCATGGACATGGCGTTCATCTACGACGCCGGCCCCATCCGCGGCGTCCAGTTCGAGCCGATGCGCACCGAGGACCTGTGCCTGGTCGCCGCGCCGGGCACCCGGCCGGCGTCCGAAGGAGACGACGTCTGCATCACGGAGCTGGCGGGCGTGGGTCTGCTGCTGCCGAGCCGCATCCACACCATCCGCCAGGTCGTGGACGCCGCCTTCCGCCGTGCCTCACTCGAGCCGAAGGTCGTCGGCGAGATCGAGTCGGTCCTGACTCTCGTGAGCGCCATCGGAGCTGGTCTCGGCGCCACCGTGCTGCCCTGGTCGGCGGCCCACGCCATCCTCGACGTGCGGAATCTGGTGGTGCGGCGGATCGTCGACCCCGCGATCGAGGTCAAGCTCTCGCTGTGCACGTCCGACCACCAGCCGCTGTCGGAGCCCGCCCTCGCCGTACACGATCTCTTTCACGAGCTGATCCTCGAATTCGACAGGAATAACGGCGCCCGATGACGTCACACGAATCAGATATTGGTCAGGCGGACTGAGCGCTGACTAACGTTTCCACCTCTCGGCAGCAAAAGGCATCATGGGAGCGGTGGATGAAAAGGCGTGTGCTCAGTACTCGTGACACTCTCCCTGGCGGCGGACTGGCCCGCCTGACGTCCCGGACGGACACGGACGTCGTCTCCTGGGCGGGCACGAGCAGGCCGGAGCCGGCCGAACTGGCCGGGCTCGCCGAGCGCACGGGCGGTGTCAGCGCCATCCTGGCCCTCGGCAACGACCGCATCGACGCCGGACTGCTGGACGCGGCCGGCCCGGAGCTGCGGGTGGTCAGCCTGGCCAGCATGGGGTTCGACGGCGTGGACCGGCGGGCAGCCGCCGAACGCGGGGTCGTGGTCACCCACACGCCCGGCGTGCTGGCCGAGACCACCGCCGACCTGACGTTCGCGCTGATCCTGGCCGCCCGCCGCCGGATCGGCGCCGCCCGCGACTCGCTGCACGCCGGAGCGTGGGACGTGTTCCGGATGGGGGACTACCTCGGCCTGGACGTCCACGGCGCGACCCTGGGCCTCGTCGGCTACGGGCAGATCGGCCGGGCGGTGGCCCGGCGCGCCACCGGATTCGGCATGCGGGTGCTGCACCACGATCCGTTCGGGCCGGCCGCCGATGGATCGTCCACCCCGGTCGGGCTGCCACAACTGCTCGCCGAGGCCGACATCGTCTCGCTCCACGTCCCGCTCACGGACGCCACCCGTCACCTGATCGGCCCGGCGGAGCTCCGCGCCATGAGACCGACCGCGACGCTGATCAACACCTCCCGGGGCGGGGTCGTGGACGAGGCCGCGCTGCTGCGCGCCCTCGACGACGGCACCATCCACTCGGCAGGGCTGGACGTGTACGAACACGAACCGCGCGGCGCGGACGTCGCCGACCTGATCGCCCGGCCCGGCCTGTTCGCCCTGCCGCACATCGGCTCGGCCACCGAGACCACCCGCGCCGCGATGGTCGACCTCGCCGTGGACAACGTGCTCGACGTCCTCGGCGGGCACCCCGCCCGTACGCCCCTGCCCGGCACGACGGCGGTGCCGGCATGACGGGCAGCCCGCTGTTCGACATCGAGGGGCGCGTCGCGCTGATCACCGGATCCAGCCGGGGCATCGGCCGTGCGCTGGCCCAAGGGCTGCTGGAAGCCGGGTGCACGGTGGTCCTCAACGGCCGTGACGAGGCGGTCCTCGCGCGGACGCACGCCGAGTTGGCCGGGCTCGCGGGTGGCAGGGTGTTCGCCCGGGCCTTCGACGTGACTGACTCGGCGGCCGTGGCCACGAACGTCGCCGCGATCGAGGACGAGGCGGGGCCGATCGACATCCTGGTCAACAACGCCGGGATGCAGCGCCGCGCGCCGCTGGTGGACTTCACCGACGACGACTGGCACCGGCTGATCGAAACCAACCTCACCAGCGCCTTCGTGATGGGCCGGGAGGTCGCCCGCCGGATGACGCCTCGTGGCCACGGAAAGATCATCAACATCTGCTCGGTGCAGAGCGAGACGGTACGGCCCGGCATCGCCCCCTACTCGGCCACCAAGGGCGGGCTGAAGCTGCTGACCAAGGGCATGTGCGCGGACCTCGGCCCATCGGGCATCCAGGTCAACGGCCTGGGACCGGGCTATTTCGCGACCGAGCTCACCGAGGCGCTCGTCGCGGACGAAGACTTCAGCGCGTGGGTGCGGGGACGCACGCCGGCCGGGCGATGGGGCAGGGTCTCCGACCTGATCGGCGCCCTGATCTTCCTGGCGTCACCGGCGTCCGACTTCGTCAACGGGCAGATCCTGTACGTCGACGGCGGCATGCTGTCCGTCCTCTGAAGGAGCATCACATGTTCGCGTGCGTCGTCCACAAGGCGGGCGATCTGCGGGTCGAGGAGCTGGACGCGGTCGCTCCGGCCCCCGGGGAGGTCCTCGTGGCCGTGACCCTCGGCGGCATCTGCGGCTCGGACCTGCACTACTACCACCGCGGGTCGGTGGGCGACTTCCAGGTCCGCGAGCCCCTGGTGCTCGGCCACGAGGTCGTCGGCCGGGTCGCCGCGCTCGGCGCCGGTACGGACGGCCCGGCGGTCGGCACACCGGTGGCGATCCACCCGGCCACCCCGTGCGGCGTGTGCCCGGAGTGCGAACGCGGTCGGCGGAACGTCTGCGGTCACGCACGCTACCTCGGCAGCGCCGCACGGATGCCGCACGTACAAGGCGGTTTCGCGCAGAGGGTGGCCGTACCCGCCGACCAGGTACGCGCGCTGCCGCCCGGTCTCGACCCGCACCGTGCCGTGCTCGCCGAGCCGCTGTCCGTCGCCCTGCACGCGGTACGCCGAGCCGGGGACGTGGCCGGGAAACGGGTGCTGGTCACCGGCGCCGGTCCCATCGGTGCCCTGGTGATCGCCGCACTGCGCCACGCCGGAGCCGCCGAGGTGACCGTGAGCGATCTGCTGGACGCCCCTCTGGGCGTCGCCAGGAGCGTCGGCGCCACGGCGACCGTCCGGGCGGACCGCCCCGACGACCCGGCGTGGCCGGAGGACGTCGACGTCGCCATTGAGGCGTCCGGCTCCGGCGCGGGCCTCGGCACCTGCGTACGGCGGGTACGCCGCGGCGGTACGGTCGTCCTCCTCGGACTGCTCCCGCCCGGCGAGACCGGGTTCCTCGGCAACGTGGTGGTCACGCGAGAGATCACCATGCTGGGCGCCTTCCGCTTCGACCACGAATTCGACGACGCGCTGTCGCTGCTGGCCGCGGGGCTGGACGTCGATGCGGTCGTCAGCCACACGTTCCCGCTGGCCCGTGCGGTCGAAGCGTTCGACCTGGCCGGCGATCGCGCCATGGCGTCGAAGGTCCTGCTGGACCTGGGCGGCGAATGACCGAAGCGCCGAGCGCGGCCGCGTCTCCGCGCCCGCGCTGAGCGTCGAGCGCCGCCGCGTCTCCGCGCCCGCGCTGAGCGCAGCCGCGCCGGCGGAGCCGGCTCGCCCGGGTCGCCGGTGGCCTCGGTATCTGGGGAAGCCGACCGTGCGCGGCCGAAGCTGGAGGTAGAGCCGGTCAGAGGCGGCGGCCGTGGGCGATGGCCTCCTCCTCCAGACGCCGCCGGGCGTCGTCGGTCAGCGGCTCGTACCGCAGTTCTCGGCCGGGCCGCCACCAGACCTCGCCGCCGCGCCAGCC
Source organism: Actinoallomurus acanthiterrae (assembly GCF_054775715.1). Lineage (NCBI taxonomy): Bacteria > Bacillati > Actinomycetota > Actinomycetes > Streptosporangiales > Thermomonosporaceae > Actinoallomurus > Actinoallomurus acanthiterrae. Next base: position 4,588,691 of record NZ_BAAHCO010000001.1, read on the forward strand.
CGCCCGGCGCAGCGGCCCCTTGTCGACCTTGTTGGTGGCGGTGAGCGGCATGGCGGGCACGATCCGTACGAACCTCGGCGCCCACTTGGTGCCCAGGTCCGCCCGGCCCGCCAGGAACTCCGCGAACGCGTCCGGCGCGAACGGGCCGTCCAGTTCCAGGGTGGCCATCACCTGGTCGCCCGTACGTGGGTCGGGCACCGGATACACCGCGCACATCACCACGGGCGGCCAGCGGGACAGGATGCGCTCGACTGGCGCGGCCGCGAAGTTCTCGCCGTCCACGCGGAGCCGGTCGCCGCCCCGGCCCGCGAAGTAGAAGAAGCCGTCGGGGTCGCGGTAGCCGAGGTCGCCGCTCCAGTACACGCCGTCGCGCAGCCGCTCGGCGTCGGCGGTGGGGTTCCGGTAGTAGCCCTCGAAGGTGACGCCACGGGCGACGATCTCCCCGATGGCCTCGTCCCCGTTGAGCAGTTCGCCGTCCGGGCCGAAGCGCGCCGGGGGGCACTCGTCGCCGGTCGCGGGGTCGGCGACGGCGACGTCGGTGCCGGGCAGGCCGAGCGCGTCCGGCGGGCTGTCCGGCGTCTTGCGGATGGAGATCGCGCCCTCGCTCGACCCGTACGACTCGATCAGCCGGCAGCCGAACCGCCCCGCGAAGTCCGCCATGTCCCGGGCGGACGCCTCCGTCCCGAACGCCACCTCGAGAGGGTTGTCGGCGTCGTCGTCGCGGCGAGGCGTGGCGAGGATGTACGCGAGCGCGCGGCCGACGTAGTTGAAGTAGGTGACGCCGTAGCGCCGGACGTCGGGCAGGAAACCGGACGCGGAGAATCTGCGGCGCAGGGCGACAGCCGCTCCGGCACCGGTCGCCATCGCGAGGTTCGCCATGACCGCGTTGCCGTGGAACAGCGGCATCGCGGCGTACGTGACCGAGTCCGCGGTGATGCCGAACGCCGGGGCCTGCCGGGCGATCGCGGCGAGGCGGCCCTGACCGCAGACGACCGCCTTGGGCGCGCCGGTCGATCCGGACGTGAACAGCAGAAGCAGGGGATCGCGGGGCTGCGGCTCGGCCGTCGGGTCGCGGGGCTGCGCCTCGGTCGTCGGGGCGCGGAGCTGCGGTTCGGTCGTCGGGTCGCGGGGCTGCGGCTCGGTCGTCGGGTCGCTGAAGTGCGCCTCGGCCGCCGGGACCGGCTCCGCCGAGGCGAGCAGGCCGGCGTGGCCGGGGTCGTCGACGCGCAGCACACGTCCGAGCGGGACGCCGGTGTCGAGCCCGTCGAGCAGCGCGGCGTGCGCGGTGTCGGTGACGATGACCTGGCAGTCGGTGTGCCGGATGTCGTGGGCCAGCTCCCGGCCCCGGCGCGTCGGGTTGATGCCCACGATCACCGAGCCGGACAGCGCCGCTCCGCCGATCCAGAACACGTAGTCGGGGACGTTGTCCAGCAGCACGCCGATGTGCGGAGGCCGCCCTGCGGTCAGGAGACGCCGGGCGAGCGCGGCGCGGCGCCGGGACTCCCGTACGACGTCCGCCCACGTGTGCCGCTCGTCCTCGAACAGCAGGCCGGTCCCGCCGTCGCCGGCGCGGTCCAGCAGCACACGCGCGAACGTCTCCATCGAGACGTGTCTACCAAGCGATTGCTTGGAGTGGCAAGAGTGACCTTCGTCGCGTCCGCAACCGGTCGTTCCCCGGAATATCGCAGGTCGGACCGGCATTGAACTGGTAGATCGTCAACTTGACGATATCCCACTGAAATGGGCAGGATTAAAGACATGGACAGCTACCTCGTGACGCGCAGGCACATCGACCTGCTCCGTGTCACGTCCATGAGCTGTCGGCCGTGCTCCGGCCGCCCCGTCATGCCCTGACGGGGCGCTTTTACGGGTCTGAACACATCTTGAGATGACCGTCGGCGTCCCACGACGCCGACGTCTTTTCGCCGCGCCATGCCGTCGCCATCGGCGCGGGCACTCACACGCTTAACCCTGGAGGAGAACTCCCATGCGTCCGTTGCGAGCCCTCGCGGCCACCGCCGTCACCGTCATCGCCGCCAGTGCCATGACGGCGTGCGGCGGAAGCGGCCCGAAGGCGTCCGCCGACAACCCGTACAAGCTGCTCCAGCCGGGTGTGCTCCGCACGGCCACCCTGACCGACGCGCCGCCGAACGTCTTCCTGAAGAACGGGAAGTTCACCGGCTTCGACAACGACCTGCTGACCGCGGTCGCGGCCAAGGTCGGCCTGAAGGTGCAGTTCGCGGGCACCGACTTCTCGGCGCTGCTGTCGCAGGTGGCGAACCACAAGTACGACACCGGCAGCTCGTCGATCACCATCACCGACGCCCGGAAGAAGACCGTGGCCTTCACCAACGGCTACGACTTCGGCTACTTCGGCCTCGACGTGCCGGCCGGTCGCAGATCAAGGGCTTCGACCAGCTCAAGGGCAAGCGCGTCGTCGTCGTCCAGGGAACGGTCCAAGACGACTACGCCACCAAGCAGGGCCTCAACCCCGTCCGCGTGCCCGACTACAACGGCGCGCTCAACCAGCTGAAGTCCAAGACCGCCGACGCCTGGGTCGCCCCCGCCGAGATCGGCGAGAAGACCGCCAAGGACAGCGGCGGCAAGGTCGTGGTCGCCGCGAAGCAGCTCAGCTCCGAGCCCACCGCGTTCGCCGTCGCCAAGGACAACCCCAAGCTGATCGAGGCGCTGAACAAGGGCCTCGACGAGGTCATCAAGGACGGCACCTGGACCAAGCTGCAGGAGCAGTACTACCCCGGCCGTCCGGTGCCGAAGGAGTTCAAGCCCGGCAGCGGCGCGGTGACCTTCCCGCCGGTCCAGGTCTCGGGAGCGCCGGCCGCGTCCCCGTCGGCCTGACCGGTCGATGAGGACGGACGCGCGCGGGCTGATGGGAGAAGGTAGATGGACCAGCTGACGACCTTGTGGGACACCTTCTTCAACTGGCAGTCGATGCGGCAGGCCCTGCCCGACATGCTCAAGACGGGCCTGCCGAACACCCTGATCCTGTCGATCATCTCCGCGTTGATCGGCACGGTGCTCGGGATGCTGCTGGCGATGGCCGGCATCTCCCGGCACCGCTGGCTGCGCTGGCCCGCGCGCGTCTACACCGACATCTTCCGCGGCCTGCCGGCCGTGGTCACGATCCTGCTGATCGGCGTCGGCCTGTCGCAGATCGGGATGAAGGTGTGGGGACCCAACCCGTACCCGCTCGGCATCCTCGCCCTGTCGCTCATCGCGACCGCCTACATCGGGGAGATCTTCCGGTCGGGCATCCAGAGCGTCGACCCGGGGCAGCTCGAGGGGTCCCGGGCGCTCGGGTTCTCCTACTCGGCCGCGATGCTGCTGGTGATCATCCCGCAGGGCGTACGGCGAGTGCTGCCCGCCTGGGTGAACCAGCTGATCGCCCTGATCAAGGACTCCAGCCTCGTGTACTTCCTCGGCCTGGCGGCCGGCCAGCGCGAGCTGTTCCGGATCGGCCAGGACGCCGCCGCGAACACCGGCAACGAGTCGGCGCTGCTGCTGGCCGGCCTTTCTACCTGATCCTCACCGTGCCGCTGACCCACTTCGTGAACTTCGTCGACCACCGGCTGCGCCAGGGCCGCCGTACGAGGACCGGGCCGCCGGACGAGACGGTGACGGTGGCCGGCGCGACGCCGCTTCCCGCGACCAATGAGGGCACGAAATGACCGAAGAGCAGCGTGAGACCGTGACGGACGAGACTTCCTCCGCCGTGGCGGGGGAGACCTTCTCCGGCGTGGAGGAGGAGACGTTCTCCTCGGTCAGCCTGGCCACCCGCGACATCCACCTGGCGTTCGGGCACAACCGGGTGCTGCGTGGCGTCGACCTCGACGTCGGCAAGGGTCAGACGGCGTGCGTCATCGGCCCGTCCGGCTCGGGCAAGTCGACGTTCCTGCGGACCATCAACCGGCTGATCGAACCCGACAAGGGCGACATCCTCCTAGACGGCGAGAGCGTCCTAGAAAGCGACCCCGACCGGCTGCGGCAGCAGGTCGGCATGGTGTTCCAGCAGTTCAACCTGTTCCCGCACATGAACGTCCTGCGCAACCTCATGCTGCCGCTGCGCCGGATCCGCAAGCTGTCCGCCGACGAGGCCGAGCAGGCCGCCCGCCACCACCTGGAACTCGTCGGGCTGGCCGACAAGGCCGGCTCCGGCCCGGCCACCTGTCCGGCGGCCAGCAGCAGCGCGTGGCCATCGCCCGCGCCCTCGCCATGCGGCCGCAGGTCATGCTGTTCGACGAGGCCACCTCCGCCCTCGACCCCGAACTCGTCAAGGGCGTCCTGAGCCTCATGGCCGACCTGTCCAAGCAGGGCATGACCATGGTCGTCGTCACACACGAGATGGGCTTCGCCCGCGAGGCCTCCGACACCGTGGTCTTCCTCGACCAGGGCGTCGCCGTCGAGTCCGGCCCACCCGAGAAGCTCTTCGACACCCCGGACAGCCCCCGCCTCCGCCAATTCCTCAGCGACGTCCTCTGACGGCCCGACGCCGTGCGGCCTTGGCGACCGAGCCCAGGACGTGCCGCCTCAGGTCGCTCAGGCGGGGATGCGGAGGGTTCGGCGGGAGAGGCGGGTCACGAGGGCGTGGTCGACGTCGTGGCCGAGTCCTGGCTGGGTGAGCGGTACGGCGACGACGCCGCCGTTGGCGCGGACGGGCGGGGATACGACGGCGGTCTGGGACGGGGTCTCGCTGACGTCGCTGGGCAGGTCGCAGCCGGGCAGTCCGGCCAGGGCGACGGCCGCCGCCTGGCCGATCCCGAAGCCCGCCGCGCCGCCGCACCAGCTGTCCCAGCTGGAGGCGAGGGCGCGGTCGTGTGCGCTGCGCGCGGCCGTGAGGCCGCCCAAGCGGGCGATCCGCAGGCCGAGCATCCGGCCCGCGCCCATCGCGATCGCCGTGTCGACCGTGTCGAGGTCGGCGGGGTCCAGGCACACGGCGGTCTCGATCGCGCGCTGCAGGCGGGCGTGGGCGTCCAGCTCGTCGCCCGCGAACGGCCGCTCGATCGCGATCAACCCGTACGCGTCGAGCGCCTCGAGGGCGGCCAGGTGCGCGGGCTCCTCCGTATAGGACTCGGCCCCGTCGGCCTGAAGGGCCAGTGCGGGGAACGCCTGGCGCACGGCGCGTACGGGCTCGACGTCCAAGCCGGGCCGTACGGCCAGTGTGATGCGGGCGTACCCGGCGCTGACGAGGCGGTTCACGCGGGTGAGGAGCACGTCCAGCATCGGCTCCGTGTCCAGCCGCGCGCCGGCCACGATCGAGGTGCGGGTGCCGCCGAGGGCGTGGGACAGGGGCGTGCCCTGCTTGCGGGACCACAGGTCCCAGCAGGCGATGTCGATGGCGGAGGCGGCCGCGTGGCCGCCGAGCCCGCCGACGCCGACGACCTCCTCCGGCAGCTCCCAGTCGAGGCCGAGCAGCGCCGGGCCGACGCGCTCCTCGATGTCGGCCCAGCAGGCGTCGGAGCCGGCGACCTCGCCCCAGCCGGTCGCGCCGTCCTGATCGCAGACGCGGACGAGGATGCTCTCCGGCCGCCGGCCGTGGGGCATCGTCATGCGGTAGGCCTCGAACCCCTCGATGCGGGGCATGTCACCGTCCTTGTCTCGACATCACCTCTATGATCCACCCATCCCGGGCGTACGCGGGCGCCGCGGTCGACGCTTCCGGTCGCCTCGGCCCCGCTGAAGCCGCGGGTCGTTCACGCCGCCCGCGGCTCCACGGAGCCATCGGCGGCCCGTCGACGCCACGAATCGCTCACGCCGCCCGCCGCCCGCCGAAGCCGTGGGTCACCAGCTGGCGTGCAGTGGCTTACCTTCCGCGTAGCCCGATGGGCTCTGTACCCCGACGACGGCGAACTCGTGCAGTTCCTCCAATGTTCGCGCGCCCGCGTACGTGCAGGCGCTGCGCAGGCCCGCGATGATCGAGTCGACCAGGTCCTCGACGCCGGGGGACTGGGGATCGATGTACATCCGCGACGCGGAGATGCCCTCCTCGAACAGCGCCTTGCGGGCGCGCTCGAAGGGGGAGTCGTCGGCGGTGCGGAGCCGGACCGCGCGGGCCGAGGCCATGCCGAAGCTCTCCTTGTACAGCCGGCCGTCGGCGGCGCGCTGGACGTCGCCCGGCGACTCGTACGTCCCGGCGAACCAGGAGCCGATCATGACGTTGGCGGCCCCGGCGGCGAGGGCCAGCGCGACGTCGCGGGGGTGGCGTACGCCGCCGTCGGCCCAGATGTGCCTGCCGAGCCGGCGGGCCTCGGCGGCGCACTCCAGCACCGCGGAGAACTGTGGGCGGCCCACGCCGGTCATCATCCGCGTCGTGCACATCGCGCCCGGGCCGACGCCGACCTTGACGATGTCGGCGCCCGCCTCGACGAGGTCGCGTACGCCCTCGGCGGTCACGACGTTGCCCGCCACCAGCGGCACGCCGGGGTTCAGGGCCCGCACCCGCTTGAGCGCGCCGAGCATCTTCTCCTGGTGCCCGTGCGCCGTGTCGAGGACGAGCAGGTCGGCGCCCGCGTCCAGCAGCGCCCTGGCCTTCTCCTCGACGTCGCCGTTGACGCCGATGGCGACGGCGATGCGCAGCCGGCCGTCCGCGTCGAGGGCGGGCTGGTAGAGCGTGGCGCGCAGCGCGCCCGTACGGGTCAGCACGCCGACGAGCCGGCCGTCCCCGTCGACGACCGGGGCGAGCCGGTGCCCGCGGGCGTGCAGCGTGTCGAACGCCTTCTGCGGGTCGACGTCGTCCGGGAGCGTGAGGACGTCGCGCGACATGACCTCCCGGAGCTGGGTGAACCGGTCGACGCCCATGCAGTCGGCCTCGGTGACGACACCGGTCGGGCGGTCGTCCTCGACGACGATCACCGCACCGTGCGCCCGCTTGTGCAGCAGGCCGAGAGCGGCGCCGATCGTGTCGGTCGGGCCGAGTTTGATCGCCGTGTCGACGATCAGGTGGCGTGTCTTCACCCAGCGGACGACGTCGGCGACGACGTCGACGGGGATGTCCTGGGGGATGACCGCGAGACCGCCGCGCCGCGCGATCGTCTCGGCCATGCGGCGGCCGGAGACGGCCGTCATGTTGGCGACGACGATGGGGATCGTGGTGCCGCTGCCGTCCGCGGTCGACAGGTCGACGTCGAGGCGGGACCCGACGTCGGAGCGGCGGGGCACCATGAAGACGTCGTTGTAGGTCAGGTCGTGAGCCGGTTGCTCACCGTTCAGCAGGCGCACGTTCGTCTACACCGTCCGGAGTCATGGGGTGATCGGCACGAGGAAGGCCGCCTTCCATTGTCGGGGATACCCGGATGTGCCCGGTTCAATGAGCTGAGCGGCGTTCGGACGGGTTTGATGGCGCGATCTCTTCAGGGGCGCGGTCGCCCGGATGCGGACCGACGATCGATCCGCCCGCCACGTCGGCCGGCGCCGTCGCCCTGAGTCGCGGCGGCCGGGCATCGTCGCCTCCACCCCTCGACGTTCGGCCGGTGGCCGGGACGAGCAGGACCACGAGAGATCCCGGTCTCATCCGCCGAGTCTGGCGTGTCGGTCCCGGTTCCACGACGATCCCGGCAGGAAAGTTTCCTGCCAGGGTCATTGACCTTCCGTGATTTCCCCATGGAACACTTGACGTCTGAGCTGTCCCACCGCACTTTGCGGATCCGGTGCCTCGCCGCACCGGTGGCCGGGTGCGCGGGTCCGCACCCCCTCGCTGAGAGGCATTCATGCAGTTCAGAGCCTTCCCCCCGATGATGCCGCCGGATGTCCACCGTTCCGCGGGCGTCTGCGCGCTCCGCGCGGCCGGGCGGAAAAGAACGGCCCCGCACGCTCCTCGCGGGACTGCATGTGACGAGCGTCGCCAAATACTCGCCGAACTGGTACGCGAGTACTGACGTGGAGATCTCGGACGTTGAGATGCCGATGGATAGTGTTCCGCGTCGATTTCGGCAGCGACGTCGCGCTTCACCGACACATTCGTGGTCGTTCAGCGAAGAAACACGAACAACGCTCCGTTTTCGCGGCGAACACACCACTAATGAAATGATCATGCAAACAAGTGCAGGACCATACATCCCGAGGAGGAACCCCGTGCTGGATGCGGTCGACGCCGTGCTCGTACGCGAGCTGCAGCGGGATGGGAGGGCCACCTTCCAGGCGCTCGCCGACCGTGTAGGGCTGTCCCGCACGGCCGTGCGCACGCGCGTACAGCACCTCCTCGATTCGGGGATCGTGCGTGTGGTGGGAATCGTGCACGCGTCGGTGGTGGGGACCGGAGCGATCGGTCACCTGGCGATCGACGTCGACGGGCCGGCGCGGCAGGTCGCCGACGCCGTCGCGCGCAGGGCCGCCGCCTGGTTCGCGGCGCTGTCGGCCGGTGCGCACCCCGTCGTCGCGGAGCTGCGCGTACGCGACGACGCGGCCCTTGTCGAAGAAGTGGACGCGGTCCGCTCGCTGCCCGGAGTGCGCGGCATCGAGGTGTTCCGCGTGACGACCGTCGTCAAGGACGCGCACTCGGTCGTCACCGAGCTGCCCGACGTGTCCCTGGACGAGATCGACTGGCGGCTGCTCCGCGAGCTCACCCGTGACGGCCGGACCCCGTACACGAGGCTGGCCGAGGTCGTGGGGCTCTCCCAGGCGGCGACGCGGGCGCGCGCCGTGCGCCTGATGCGCTCCGGGATCATTCACGTGACCGGCATCGTCGACTCGCAGGCCCTCGGCTCCGGCGAGCTCGCCGGGCTGGGAGTGCGGGTGTCCTCCGACATCGCCACGGCCGCGTCCCGGATCGCGGCGCTGCCCGGCGTCAACTATGTGGTGACCGGCTTCGGCCGTCACGACCTGCTCACCGGGATCGACGCGACGTCCCGTGACGTCCTCCTGAGCACTCTGGAGGCGGTACGGGCGGTTCCCGGGGTGTGGGTCGGGGAGAGCTGGCAGCATCTCGACGTCGTCAAGCGCGTCTACGGCGCGGAGCTGCCGTGACCGAGGTGAGAATGGCCGGCTGCGGCCCTTCCCGACCAACCCACCCCGGCCGACCTCCCGGTCTTTTAGTGATCATCTGACAGCCGGGAGAAAACATCGGCAACCCAGGATGTCCAGGCCAATTCCGGCTATGTCAACGACCAATCCAGTGGGTTGTCATACCGTCGTGGCATGAATCTGCGGCAGCTGCGCTATGTCGTCGCGACCGCCGACCACGGGACGATGACCGCGGCGGCGCAGGCACTCTTCGTCGCGCAGCCCGCGCTGTCGCGGGCGATCCGGGAGCTCGAGCGAGAGCTGGGCGTCGAGCTGTTCGCCCGCGCCGGCCGCGGCGTCGCGCTCACCGATATGGGTGAGGAGATCGTGCGGTACGCCCGCGACGCGCTGCGCGCGGTCGACGCCATCACGGCGGTCTCCGCCAAGCCGCCCGGCGGCCGGCCGGGCGGGAGGGCGGGGGAGCTGCGGGTCGCCTCCACGCTCACCCTGGAGCCGGAGCTGACCGCGCGCCTCCTGCCCGCGTTCGCCCGCGACCAGCAGGCCGTACGCGTCCGGGTGCTGCGCTGCGACGGCCGCGACGCCGTCGGCGCGGTCGTTCGCGACGGCCGGGCCGACCTCGCCCTGACCGACCTGCCGGTGCCCGGCGACCTCGCCGCGCATCCGCTCGAACAGCGGGAGATCGTGCTGATCTCCCCGCCCGCCCTGCACGTCCGGGAGCCGGTCCCGGTCTCCGCGCTCGACGGCATGCGCCTGATCATGCCGTCCCGCGGCGGGCCGCGCCGGGCCGAGCTCGACGCGATGCTGGCCCGCCTCGGCGTCCGCCCGGTCGCCGCGGTCGAGTCCGACGACCGCGCGTCGTGGCTCCCCTCGGTCCGCGCGGGCCGTGGCTCCCTCCTCTGGTACCGCAACCAGGTGGAGGCCGCCGAGGGCGTCGTCGTGCGGTCGCTCATGCCGCCGATCACCGCGACGATCGGTCTGGTCCACGCCCGCCGCCCGCTCACCCCCGTCGCTCGGGACTTCCTGGCCTTCGCCAAGTCCCGCTGAGATCGACGTATTCGCACAAAAACGCGCAGACCTTGACATAGGTCACACGGGACACGACACTCACGGCAGCCACGACAACGTTGTCATCGGTCTTTTCGCCCCAGACCACCTGCGGCCCTGGAGGGTTGCATGCCCCGCCCCTCACGCCTTCTCGGCGCGACACCCATGGCCATCGCCATGGGGACCATCCTCATCCTCGGCACCGGAAGCGCGGCCCATGCGGTCCGCGGTCCCGTCCGTGCCCCCGCCGCCTCTCCCACGACCTCTTCCCCCCAGTCCGCTCCCCGGTCGTACGGCCCCGCCGACGCCCTGCACGTCACGGTCGCCGGCGACGCGTCGAGCGGATACCGCGCCGAGATCCACGACGGCACCCGGCTCATCACGACCCGCGGGATGACCGGCAAGTACGACCTGACCGCCGTTCCCGGAACCAGCCTCAACCAGCCGACCGGCGACGACCTGCTCGGCCACCCGGCCGGCGACCTCGACTGGGGCGGCCCCGGCTCCAGCGGCGGCGCGGTCACGAAGGCCACCGCGCCGGAAGGCGAATCGGCCGTCCACTGGACGCTGCCGGGAGCGGAGAACAACACCTGGATCGAGGTCCCGATCGCCGACGCCAAGGTCGGCACCACCTACCGGGGGACGGTGACCCTGCAGGGCACCGGCACCGTGTACCTCAACGTCTACGACGGCGCCCGCGACGTCGGGGGGACGCCGGTGACGCTGACGTCGCAGCCGCAGACGCTCACCCTGGACGTGCCGATCCCCGAGCACTCGCGGACGCCGCAGTTCCAGATCCGCACCTCCGCCGCCGGCGACGTCGACCTGCTCGCCTGGAAGACCTCGGTGCGCGCGGTCGCCCGGCAGCCCGTCACCGACGCCAACCGCCTCGCCAACCGGTACACCTCGGTGGGCTACGACCCGGCGACGGCGACGCTGACCCTCTCCGGCGCCACGGACGCGATCGGCTCGACCACCGTGACCCGCTCGGAGACCTACCGGTTCGTCGCCCCCAACGTGATCGACGCGCAGGTCCACACCGCTGCGAGCGGCGGTCCGGCCGTCTACTGGTACACGCCGTACACCGACTTCAAGGTCGGCAAGCCGCTGTGGACCGGCGGGGAGACGACCTCGTACGAGAGCCCGAACCCGTCCAACGCCCTGCTGGACTCGCCGGTGCCCGCGCTGGGCGTGTCCGACGGGACGTACACCTACGGCGTCGCCGGCGCCGCGACATGGGACGAGCCGCTGCCCGGCTACTCCGCCCCGCACCTCGTCATCGACGGCTCCCGGCTGGCCGCCCCGCAGATCGGCACGGAGGCAGACCCGGTCGTGCTCGGCGACGGGCAGGCGCGGTCGTTCCACAGCGTGTTCTACCGGTCGGCCGCCGGGCCGTACGGGCTCGCGCTCGGCGCCCAGCTCGCGACCGCCGAGACGCTCGGGCTGAGCACCCCGGACCGGTCCATGCCCGCCTGGGGCAAGGCGGCCTCCACCGCGACGCTCCGCCGCGCCGCCGCCGACGAGTTCGCCTCCATCGCCAAGACCACCGCCTACTGGGCCCGGATGACGACCGCGAGCGGCGTCAAGGCCCTCGCCCCGAACCAGAAGTACGCCCACTTCGGGGCGACGACCTACATGCGCGACAGCTTCTGGACGACGCTCGGCCTCGACGGCACCCCGTACGCGAAGGACACCGAGAAGGAACTGCTCGCGCAGTTCACCCGGGCGATCCCGCGCTCGGGCGGCGAGGCCGGGCACGTGCCCGTGACCGGCGGCGGGCCGTTCTTCGGCGACGAGAGCGGCCTGTACTACCTGATCCGGATGTACCACGACGCCACGACGTGGGGTCTGCCGGTCAAGGACCCCGCCACGGCGAACCTCGTCCTGGCCTACATCCGCGCCCATCAGGTGAGCGGCGGGGCGTTCGTGACCGCCGGGCCGGTCGACAACGCCGGATTCCAGATCACCCCGGACTCCTGGCTGGACGGCTACCTGTTCCCGACGGGTGCGGTCAACGCGTACAACCAGGGGCTGTACGTCGTGGCGCTGCGTGCCGCCAAGAGCCTCGGCGCCGACGTCGGCGACGCGGAGATCGACGCGGCGACCGGCGTGTACCGCAGGCTCTACGACGACCACCTGGGATACGTGCGGTGGCTGTCGACCAAGGACTTCAAGTCCCCGGACGTCCTGGTCGGGGACGCACTGTCGCTCTACCTGTTCGGCAGGCCGCTGCTGACCGACACGATGGTGCGGCGGACGTTCGCGGCGCAGGCGCGCACGCCGTACGGCATGAAGGTCCTCGCGAGGCAGGACGGCTCGGCCGTGCCACCGAGCGAGTTCCTCACGCTGACCAACGACCCGAAGACCGGCCAGGTGATCGGGCTCGGCGAGCCGGCTGGTACCAGAACGGCGCGAGCTGGCTGCTGTGGGAGTACCTCGCGGAGTACTCGGCGGCGCGGCACGGCGTGTCGGCCGCGCGGGGCGCGATGCGCGACTCGATCGCGGCGGAGGTCGCCGTCACCCCGCTCTCCAAGGAGTTCAAGGTCACGCAGCAGAACGCCGACATCGCGGGCGCGGACCCCGCCTGGCCCTACCCCCTCGGCTCCAGCGGCCTCGACCGTCAGGGCTTCGGCTGGAACGCCGCCGTCGCGGCCTTCTCAAGGTGATGATCATGTTGAAACACCGGAGCGGTGTCCTCCTCGCCCTGCTGGCACTCCTCATCTCCGTCACCTCCGTCGTGGCGCCGGCCGCCTCGGCACGGGCCGCCGGCACGACCGTCACCGTCGACGGGACGAAAGGCGGCCGCACGTTCGACGGGATCGGCGCGATCAGCGGCGGTGGCGGCAACTCGCGGCTCCTGATGGACTACCCCGAACCGCAGCGCAGCCGGATCCTCGACTACCTGTTCAAGCCCGGCTACGGCGCCTCCCTGCAGATCCTGAAGGTCGAGATCGGCGGGGACATGAACTCCACCGACGGCGCCGAGCCCAGCCACATGCACTCGCCCGACGACCTGAACTGCGGCCGAGGCTATGAGTGGTGGCTGATGGAGCAGGCCAAGAAGCGCAACCCCGACATCAAGCTGGCCGCCCTGTCCTGGGGCGCGCCCGGCTGGATCGGCAAGGGCAGCTTCTGGACGCAGGACATGGTCGACTACCTGATGAAGTGGCTCGGCTGCGCGAAGACGCACCACCTGCCGATCGACTACCTCGGTGGCTGGAACGAGAACGGCTTCGACAAGGCCTGGTACGAGAACCTGCACGCCGCCCTGCGGGCGAACGGCTACCCGACGAAGGTCGTCGCCGCCGACTCCGGGTGGGACGTCGCCGACGCGATCAACGCCGACCCGAAGTTCGGCGCGGCCGTCGACATCGTCGGCGCGCACTACCCGTGCGAGGGCGGCGACGGCGGCAGCGCGAACACCTGCGACACCCCCGACGCCGCCAAGAACGTCGGCAAACCGATCTGGGCCAGTGAGAACGGCTCACAGGACTACGACAACGGCGCGCCGGCGATGGCGCGGGCGATCAACCTCGGCTACGTCGACGGCCGGATGACCTCGTTCATCAACTGGCCGCTCGTCGCCGCGCTGCCGCCCGGCCTGCCGTTCCAGACCACCGCGCTGGCCGTGGACGACCAGCCGTGGTCGGGCAGCTTCGCGATCGGCAAGCAGGCGTGGGTAACCGCCCACACCACGCAGTTCACCCGGCCCGGCTGGACGTACGTCGACAGCGCGAGCGGCCTGCTCGGCGGCGACCGCGCCAACGGGAGCTACGTGACGCTGAAGTCGCCGAAGGGCGGCGACTACAGCACCGTGATCGAGACGACCCGCGCCACCGCCGACCAGACCGTCACCTTCACCGTCACGGGCGGGCTGTCCACCGGCGCGGTGCACGTCTGGTCCACCGACCTGGCGTCGAAGAACCCGGCGGACGACTTCGCCCACGCCGCCGACGTCACCCCAGCGAGCGGGACGTACACGGTGACGCTGAAGCCCGGGCGCGTCTACACGCTGACCACCACGACCGGCCAGGGGAAGGGCACCGCGACGTCGGGGCCGTCGGCCGGGTTCGGGCTGCCGTACTCCGACACGTTCGACGGCTCGCGTACGGGCGCGATCCCCGACTACCTCGCTCCGCAGCACGGCTCGTTCGAGATCGTCCCCTGCGGCGCCGGGCGGTCCGGCAAGTGCGCCCGCCAGATGTCATCGGTCAAGCCGATCGTCTGGCACGACAACGCGGCGACGCCGTACAGCCTGATCGGCGACGGCACGTGGACGAACTACACGGTCAGCGCCGACGTCATGCTCGAGCAGACCGGCTCCGTGGAGCTGCTCGGCCGGTACGGCGGGCGCGACTACTGGGAGGTCGGCCACATCGACGCCTACTACCTGCGGGTCACCGACGCGGGTGACTGGTCGATCGTGCGCGGCGACACCGGCGGCGGGCTGACGACGCTCGTCTCCGGAAAGGTCGCGGCCCTCGGGCCCGTCGGCTGGCACCGCCTGGCGCTCACCTTCCAAGGCGACGCGATCACGGCCGCGATCGACGGGAAGCAGCTCGGCACCGCGCACGACTCCGCCTACGCGGCCGGACCGGCCGGCCTGGCGGTCGGCGTCGGCGACGGCGGGAACATCGGCGGCAACCTCATCACCGACCCGACCGGCGACCTGGACTGGAACGGCCCGTACTCCCTCGACGGCGACGTGAGCGGCACGGTCGAGAAGGCGACCACGCCGGACGGCAAGAGCGCCGTCCACTGGAAGATGGACGACGCCAAGCAGAACACCTGGATCCAGTACACGCCGAGCGGGCTCGCCCAGGGCACCTCCTACAAGGCGAGCGTCACCCTGCGCGGCAAGGGCAACGTCTACCTCAACTTCTACAACGGCCAGAGCGACGTGGGCGGCCAGGCCGTCCAGCTGAGCGACACGCCGCAGACGGTCGAGGTCAAGACGACGATCCCCGGCGGTGACATCCGGCCGCTGCAGTTCCAGGTGCGCACGGCCGGCGACGGTCCGGTCGACCTGCTGGCCTCCGACGCGGCGATCTACAAGCAGATCCCGGGCGCGGGCTGGCTGAACGCCCAGTTCGACGACCTCAAGGTCACCCCGGGTCAGAACGCCACCGCCGGCACCGCCTACAAGCTGGTGAACGCCGGCAGCGGCAAGGCCCTGTCCGTCGCCGCCGACGGTACGAAGATCGTGCAGGCGGCCGACACCGGGGCCGCCGCCCAGCAGTGGCGGCTGGAGGGCCACGGCACCGGATACCTGGAGGTCGTGGGAGCCGGCGGCAAGGTCCTCGCCGCGCCGTCCGGGGCGGCCGGCGCCCAGCTGGAACAGCGCGCCGACACGCGCGCGGACCGCGAGCAGTGGCGCTTCGTCCCGACCGGCGACGGCCACTACACGATCACGAACCGGGACAGCGGCAAGACCGCCGACGTCCGGTCCAAGGACGACGCGGTCGTGCAGAACCCCGGATCGGGGGCGGCGAGCCAGCGCTGGGAACTGGTGCCCGTGCCCACGGCGGGCGCGACGTACAAGCTGCAGAACGTCGGCAGCGGCCTGGTCATGGACGTCGCCGGGCAGTCGCGCGACGACGGCGGCAAGGTCGTGCAGTGGACCGACAACGGCGGTTCCAACCAGCAGTGGCGGCTCAAGCCGGCCGGATCCCGCTACGTCCTCGTCAACGTCAACAGCGGCAAGGTGCTCGACGCCCCCGGGGCGTCCACCGACCCGGCGACCGACCTGGACCAGTGGACCGACAACGGCGGCTCGAACCAGCAGTGGCAGCTCACCCCGGCCCCGGGCGGCGCCTACACGCTGACCAACGGCCACAGCGGGCTCGCCGTCGACATCTGGCAGCAGCGCAAGGATCCGGGCGCGGGCGTCCAGCAGAACACCCCGAGCGGCGGGCCCAGCCAGCAGTGGCGGCTGATCCCGGCGTCCTGAGGATGACGAGGGGGTCGTGCCTCACCGATGAGGCACGGCCCCCTCACCGGGCCCGGACATGAGAAGCCGGGTGCCGTCTTGTGAGAAAGCCCAAGACATCAGCCTGAGGCTCGTTGAGCGCGGGAGTAACGATCCGCTGCGGCCGGGCGTGTAATTCCGCCCAATCGACCGCAGGGAGCTCATCCATGAAGTACAGGCTGCTCGGATCGCTGGCGGCACTCCTGATGGCGGGCGGAGCGTTCACCGCCGTCCAGGGTGGGCGGGCCGCCGCGGCTCCGGCCGCGTGCGACGCCTCCGACGCCGCGATCTACACCCCGCCGACCTCCGTGTCCGCGGCTCCGGGAACCCTCCTCGCCTGCGAGGCGGTGACGCTGTCCCAGGTGCCGGGGAACGTCCCGATGAAGGCGTGGAAGGTGCAGTACGCCTCCACCGACGTCCACGGCACTCCGATCGCCGTCTCCGGCACGGTCGCGGTGCCGACCGCCGCCTGGACTCGTGGCGGCTCCCGGCCCGTGATCGCCTTCAACCCCGGCACGCTGGGCCTCGGCTCGCAGTGCGCCTTCTCCAAGCAGCTCGCGGGGGCCTATCAGGACGAGTACGAGGGCGACCAGATCGCGGCGGTCCTCAAGGCCGGATACGCGGTCGCCGCCACCGACGGCGTCGGCTACCTGACCGGCCGGACCCACACCTACGTCGTGGGGCAGAACGCCGGGCACGCCCTGCTCGACGCCGCGCGGACCGCCTTCCAGGTGCCCGGCGGCGCCCTCGGCGCGGACGCGAAGGTCGGTATCTGGGGCTACTCCGAGGGCGGACAGGCATCCCTGTGGGCGGCCCAGCTCGCCTCCTCGTACGCCCCGGACCTTCATGTCGTCGGCGACGCGGCGGGCGGCATCCCCGGCGATCTGAAGGTGACGGCGGCGAGCCTGAACGCGGGGCCCTTCGCCGGCTTCCTGCTCGACGCGGTGATCGGCCTGCACACCGCCTACCCCGACATGCCGTTCGACTCCCTGCTCAACACCGCGGGGCAGAGCGCGGTCCAGCAGGCCGAGACCAAGTGCCTGGTGGGCACGATCACCGGATGGCCGCTCGCGGACATCAAGAACTACACGAAGAACGCCCTGACCCTCGACCAGATCTACGCCCTGAGCGGCCCGGAGGGCACCTGGGGACAGATCATCGACACCCAGCGGCTCGGGACCGACGTCGGGCCCACGTGGTCCGGCGCGAAGTACCGGATCGGCTTCCCGGTCCTGCAGTACCGCGGTCTCGCCGACGAGGTCATCCCGGCGGCAACGGAGGACGGCACCCACCAGGCGTACTGCTCCGCCCATGTCACCACCCAGTGGAACACCTACGCCGGGGACCACATGACCGCCGACAACCAGGCGATCAATGACGTGATGAGCTTCTTCGCCGACCGGATCGCCGGATGGCCGACCCTCGGCAACTGCTGAAGGGCGCCCGGTGGATCTCCGCCCGCGAGATCCACCGGACACCCTTCTAGGCCGGTTCCCGGGCGGTTCCGGGGTCCAGCGTCGGGGCGCCGACGCCGCAGTTGAAAGGGCACTCCGGCTGGGCGGTGGCCTGTTCGGGGCGGAGGGCGTCGTCGCGGACGGTGAGGAACGTCAGCACCGCGCCGACGGCCAGCAGGGACCCCGCGAACAGCATGGCGGTGTGGAAGCCGTCGTTGAAGACGTGCGGGTTCGTGTAGGCGTCCCCGGTGAGGCCGACGGCGGGCGGGACGCCCGCGACCGCGAGGAGACTCGCGGCGCGGGCGACCGCGTTGTTGACGCCGCTCGCGACGCCGGCGTGCCGGACGTCGGCGGTGGCCAGCACGGTCGCGGTGAGCGGCGCGACGGTCGCCGACAGCCCCAGCCCGAAGACCACGGTGGCGGGCAGCACGTCCCGGACGTACGACGCGTGGGGGCCGATGCGGAGGGTCAGCAGCATCCCGGCGGTGGCGAGGACCAGTCCGACGGCCATGGGCAGGCGGGGGCCGACGCGCTGGGCCAGGGCGCCCGCGCGAGCGGACAGCAGCAGCATCAGCACGGTCGTCGGGAGGAGGCCCGTGCCCGCGAGGATCGGGGAGTAGCCCGCCACGACCTGCAGTTGGACGACGAGGAGGAAGAACTGCACGCCCATCCCGCCGTACACGAGGAACGTCACCACGTTCACGGCCGTGAACTGGCCGGACCGGAAGATCCCGACCGGCAGCATGGCGCTCGGGCCGTGCCCGTTGGACCTGCGCCGCTCGACCACGACGAACGCCACGCCCGCCGCGATGCCGAGCACGGCCGTGACGACGACGACCGCCGTCGACGTGCCCTTCTCGGGTGCCTCGGTGAGGGCGTACGTGATCCCGGCGAGCGCGAGGGCGGCGAGCACCGCGCCCAGCACGTCGAAGCCCCGGTGTTCGCCCTCGTCGCGGCTCTCTGGGACGTGTCGGGCGGCGACGAGGATGACGACGGCGGCGAGCGGGAGGTTCAGCAGGAACGCCCAGCGCCACCCGGCCGCCGCGATGACCCAGCCGCCGAGGAACGGCCCGATCGCGCCCGCGACGCCGCCGAGCCCGGACCAAGCGCCGACGGCACGCGGCCGGTCGTCCGGCGCGAACGACGCCTGGATGATGGCCAGCGACCCGGGTGTCAGCAGCGCGCCGCCCACGCCCTGCAGGGCCCGGGCGATCACCAGGATCCCGATGTTCGGGGCGAGCCCGCACAGGGCGGACGCGATCGCGAACCACGCGACGCCGATCGTGAACACCTTCCGGCGGCCGAACCGGTCGCCGAGCGAGCCGCCGAGCAGGATCAGCCCGGCCAGCGTGAGGGTGTAGGCGTTGATGGTCCACTGCAGGCCGGCGAGGGAGGCGCCGAATTCCTTGCCGATGCGCGGCAGCGCCACGTTGACGATCGTGGCGTCGAGCATCGCCAGGCTGGAGCCGAGGACGGTGCCGGCCAGCACCCAGCGCCCACGGGCCTCGGACAGTCGGAGGTTCAAACGATCACTTCATCGGCATAGCACCAGCGCCAGTCCTCACCGGGCTCGAAGGACCGCACGATCGGATGAGAGGTCTCGTGGTGGTGCGCCGTCGCGTGCTTGTTCGGCGAGGAGTCGCAACAGCCGATGTGACCGCAGGTCAGGCAAAGCCGCAGATGGACCCACCGGCCGCCCATGCGCAGGCAGTCCTCACACCCCTCCGGAGTGCGCGCCTCGGGCGTGGGCGCCGGCAGCGTCGAAACGTGCTCACAGGTGATTGTCGTCATACACGGCATAGTCGCATGCGGGGGTCTGCCGCGCTGTCACCAGTGGTCGAAACTCAGCGGTTCGTCCTCCGGCCGGTCCGAGCGCGACAGCAGCGCCAGGTCGGACTCCACCATCCCCGCGACCAGTTCCTCGAACGACACGGTGGGCTCCCAGCCGAGCTGGTCCCGGGCCTTC
This sequence comes from Actinoallomurus acanthiterrae, assembly GCF_054775715.1. NCBI lineage: Bacteria > Bacillati > Actinomycetota > Actinomycetes > Streptosporangiales > Thermomonosporaceae > Actinoallomurus > Actinoallomurus acanthiterrae. The sequence goes on from NZ_BAAHCO010000001.1 coordinate 4,608,096, forward strand.
TTCGGGTCTCCGCACAGCAGGTCGACCTCGGCGGGGCGGGTGAGCTCCGGGTCGGCGATCACGTGGTCCCGCCAGTCCAGACCGGCGCTGCTGAAGGCGAGTTCGACGAGGTCGCGCACCGACTGGGTGCGGCCGGTGCCGATGACGTAGTCCTCCGGGGTCTCCTGCGCGAGCATCAGCCGCATCGCCCGGACGTAGTCGCCGGCGTGGCCCCAGTCGCGCCGAGCCTCCAGGTTCCCGAGCCGGAGCTCCGTGGCCAGGCCGAGCTTGATGCGCGCGACGCCAAGGGAGATCTTGCGGGTGACGAACTCCGCTCCCCGGCGCGGTGACTCGTGGTTGAACAGGATGCCGCTGACGGCGAACATCCCGTACGACTCCCGGTAGTTCTGGGTGATGAAGTGCCCGTAGGTCTTGGCGACGCCGTACGGGCTGCGCGGGTGGAAAGGCGTCCGCTCGTTCTGCGGCGTCTCACGCACCTGGCCGAACATCTCCGACGACGACGCCTGGTAGAAGCGGATCTGACCGCCACCGGGCGTGCGGGAGCCGCTGATCCCGCTGACCACCCGGATCGCCTCCAGCATTCGTAGCACGCCCATCCCGGTGACCTCGGCGGTGATCTCCGCCTGCTGCCAGGACATGGGCACGAAGGAGATGGCGCCGAGGTTGTACACCTCGTCGGGCCGCACCTTCTCCACGGCGGAGATGAGACTGCCCTGATCCAGGAGGTCGCCGTAGACCAGCCGCACGTCGCCGATGTGCTTGCGCAGCCTCGACACGTGCGGGTTCGCCTGGCCGCGGACCAGGCCCCACACCTCGTACCCCTGCTCGAGCAGATGCTCGGCGAGGTACGAGCCGTCCTGCCCGGTGATCCCGGTGATGAGCGCTCGCGTGGTCAGCGGAACCTCCATGCTTACGGGGCTTTGCCCGCTTCGTGTGATCCCAGAGGTTAGCCGTCCCCGCCGGGCGATGGCGATAGCGGCCCACTGTGACCCGAATCAGATTCGTGTCGAGGGCCGGCACTAAGATGTCGTGGTGCGTGACGGGGGAGCTGAGCCGGGCCTGGAGGCGGCCGATGATCGCGTCGGCGCGGGGCCGGGCCGAGGCTCCGCTCGGCTGCGGCTCGGCGGGCGGGCGATCGACGATTTCGCGGTCATGGCCGTGGTCAACCGGACTCCCGACTCCTTCTTCGACAAGGGCGCGACGTACGCCTTCGACGCGGCGCTCGCGGCCGTCGACGCGGCGGTGGAGGCCGGCGCCGACCTCGTCGACATCGGCGGCGTCAAGGCCGGGCCGGGCGAGGAGGTCGGGGTCGCCGAGGAGCTCCGGCGGGTCGTCGACCTGGTCTCGGCGGTGCGCGAACGCCATCCGGGCGTGATCGTCAGCGTCGACACCTGGCGTGCGGAGGTCGGCGAGGCGGTCGCGGAGGCCGGGGCCGACCTGCTCAACGACACGTGGGGCGGTCCGGACCCGCGGCTGGCCGAGGTCGCGGCGGCGTACGACATCGGCCTGGTCTGCTCGCACGCCGGCGGCCTGCGCCCGAGGACCCGGCCGCACCGGGTGGCCTACGACGACGTGGTGGCCGACGTCGTCCGGCACGTGACCGCCGAGGCCGAGCGCGCCGTGTCGCTGGGGGTGCGCCGGGACGCGATCCTCATCGATCCGGCGCACGACTTCGGCAAGAACACCCGTCACTCGCTGGAGATCACGCGTCGCCTCGACGAGCTGACCCGCACCGGGTGGCCCGTCCTCGTGGCCGTGTCGAACAAGGACTTCATCGGGGAGACCCTCGGCCGGCCGGTGGACAAGCGCGGAGTGGGGACGATGGCGGTGCTGGGGGTCTCGGCCTGGCTGGGCGCCCGGGTCTTCCGGGTGCACGACGTCGCGGGCGCCCGGCGGGCGCTGGACGCCGTCGCCGCCCTGCGGCGCGACCCCGCCGCGCCGACCGCCCCGGCCTGGCAAGCCGGTCAGCGCGTCGCCGACTCGCGCTGACGGGCGCGGTAGGCGGCGACGTGCATGCGGTTGCCGCACGTGCGGCTGTCGCAGTAGCGCCGGCACCGGTTGCGGGACAGGTCGACGAGCACCCGTGAGCAGTCGGGGGCCTCGCAGACGCGGAGCCGGTCCAGCTCGTCGGCGGCGATGACGTAGGCGAGGGCGATGCCGCCTTCGGCCGCGAGGTGCTCGGCCAGCCGCGAGCCCGGCGCGAAGAAGTGCACGTGCCAGTCGTACTCGTCGTGGTCGGTCAGGTGCGGCGAGGTGCGCGCCTCGGCGATGACCGCGTTGACCCGGCGTACGGCGGTCTCCTTGTCCTCGGCCGCGCGGAAGACCTCGTGGAGCCGGTCGCGCAGGCCGCGGGTGGAGGTGAGGTCGCCGGCGTCGAGGTCGTGCGCGTCGCTCAGCTGGTTGCGGTCGACGAACTCCTGCAGGGCGGCCAGGTCGGGGAGGTGCTCGGTCTCGGTGGCAGGTGGCCCGGTGTTGACCAGATCGACGATGATCTGGAGGGCGTGCTCGGTGTCATGGCTGAAAAGCACTTCGACTCCCGTCGGCCGACACATCGTAACGTAATCAGCGTATGCCCATACGCTACTTACGTCGAACTGCGGACCTCTCGGTTTACCTGAGTCTCCGAAGGGTGCCCCGTCCTTCAGGTCGGGGAGAAATTCGGACTCCGTCAGGAGCGGCCCGGCGTAGCCGAGACGGCCTCAGAACGAACTCTGCCGACATTCGGCCATTCGCCTTACACCTCAGCATGACGACTGTAAGGTTCTAGTCATGCGTACGGCGTACAAGTGCCGGGCCTACCCGGACCCCGAGCAAGCGGCGGTGTTCAGCCGCACGTTCGGGTGTGTGCGCGTGGTGTGGAACAAGACTCTCACCGAACGCCACGCGGCGTACCACCAGCGAGGTGCCAAGACCTCCTACCGGCAGACCGATGCGGCGTTGACCGGATGGAAGAAGACCGAGGACCTGGCGTTCCTGGCGGAGGTGTCGTCGGTTCCGCTGCAGCAGACGTTGCGGCATCAGCACGCGGCGTTCGCGAACTTCTTCGCCGGACGCGCGAAGTATCCGCGGTTCAAGAACCGCGGCTCCCGGCAGTCCGCGCACTACACCCGCTCGGCGTTCCGGATGAACAACGGCGAGTTGTCCATGGCCAAGACCCGGGCACCACTGCGATTCGTGTGGTCTTTTGAGGGTGTGGACCTGGCCGCGCTGAACCCGACCATGGTCGTCATCTCCCGCGATCCGGACGGCCGCTGGTACGTGACCTTCGCCATCGACACCGACGCGCCCGACCCCATGGAGGAGGCCGGGCACGCCATCGGTATCGATCTGGGGATCAAGGACTTCGCGGTCACCTCGGACGGGGAGCGCATCGCCAACCCTCGCCACCTTGAGCGCAAGGCCCGCAACCTCGCCCGCTACCAGCGGCGCATGGCCCGTCGCGAGCGCGGCAGCATGAACCGGCGTAAGGCCAAGGCGAAGGTCGCCCGCGCCCACCGCAAGGTCCGCAACGCGCGCGCCGACTTCCTGCACCGCACCAGCACTAACCTGATCCGCAGAGCCGACACCATCGTCATCGAAGACCTCGCGGTCACCAACATGGTGAAGAACCGCAGGCTTGCGAGGGCGATCAGCGATGCGGGATGGGGGGAGTTCCGGCGGCAGTTGGAGTACAAGGCCGAACGCGCCGGACGCACTCTCGTGGTCATCGATCGCTGGTATCCCTCTTCCAAGACCTGCTCGGTCTGCGGGCACTTGCTCGCGGAGTTGAGTCTTTCGACCCGGCGCTGGACGTGTCCGGGCTGCCGTACCCGGCATGACCGGGACATCAACGCGGCCAAGAACATCCTTGCGGCTGGTCGAGCCGTAGCCGGGGAGCCCCCTGGTGATGCCTGTGGAGCTGGTGTCAGACGGCAAGGGTCCTCCCTTCCGCAGTCGGCGCTGAAACAGGAAACCCGCACCGCGAGGCGCCCGGCCTAAAGGCCGGACCGGCCGCAAGGCCGACGGGACTCCTCCTTCTTCTTCTTCTTCTTCAGAAGGAGGAGGAGGAAGTCAAATTGTGACCTGCCCCACGACTCGACCCGCTGGTGCGAGGCGCGGGTGATTTGGGGAAGAGTGGGCGTCATGAGTCCGATGTCGCTTTTGGTGATCGGACTGGTCTTCGCCGTCGTGGTGTTGCTGTCCCGCACGATGGCCGACCGGTTCGGCGTCCCGGAGGCGACCCTGCTCGTCGTGCTGGCCGCGGCGATGGGCTTCATTCCCGGCATCCCCGAGGTACACCTTCCGCCCGACGCAGTCCTGATCGGCTTCCTGCCACCGCTGGTGTACCACGCGGCCTTCTTCACGGCGCCCCGGGAGGCCAAGGCCGACGCCGTCCCGATCATCGCGCTCGCGGTCGGGCTGACCCTTGTGACGACGTTCCTGGTGGCGTCCGCCGCCCACGCCGTCGTGACCGGTCTCGGCTGGGCGGCGGCGATCGCGTTCGGCGCGGCGGTCGCGCCCACCGACGCCGTGTCGGCGGCCTCGATCCTGCAGCGCCTCGGCGCGCCGCCGCGGATCGTGACGATCCTCGAGGGCGAGAGCCTCATCAACGACGGGGTGGCCCTCACCGCCTTCAGCCTGGCGGTCGAGGCGCTCTCGCACTCCTACACCTACGAGCACGGGCTGGCGCGGCTCGGCGAGGTGGTCGCGGGCGGTGTCGCCTACGGCCTCGTCGTCGGTTTCGTCATCGCGCGGCTGCGGCGCCGGATCCGAGATCCGAGCAGCCAGATCGTCGTCTCGCTGCTGGTCCCGTACCTCGCCTTCGTGCCCGCCGACGAGCTCGGATTCTCCGGGATCCTCGCCACCGTCACGACCGGCTTCTTCCTCGGCACGCGCGGCGAGGGGATGCTGCAGCCCGCCTCGCGCCTGGTCGGGCAGCTGTTCTGGCGGGTCCTCGTCTTCCTGCTGGAGTCGGCGCTGTTCGTGCTGCTGGGCCTGCAGATGCGGCCGGTGATGCGGGAGGTCATCGGTCATTCCTGGACACGGCTGCTCGTCGGCGCCCTCGTCGTGACGGTCATCCTGATCGCCGTGCGCATGGCGTGGTCGCTGTGGGTCTTCCCCCTCGGCCGCCACCTGCCGGGTCGGCACCTCGAGGTCGACCACCTGCACCGGGCGGAGCGGCTCGCGATCGGATGGAGCGGCATGCGCGGGGCCATCTCCCTGGCGATCGCGCTGTCCGTGCCGGTCGCGATCCAGGGCTCCCGGCTGCCGGGCCGGGGGGAGATCGTGTTCCTGGCCGCCATGGTCGTGTTCGTCACCCTCGTCGGCCAGGCGATGACGCTGCCGGTCCTGCTGCGGCGGCTCGGCCTGGCCGAGTCCGACCGGCAGCGGATCGAGCAGATGTACGCCCGCCGGGCGGTGCTGGAGGCCGCCCTGGCCCGGCTGGACGCGCTCGTCGAGAACGACGAGGTGGACGAGCGCATCGCGGGGAGCTACCGCCAGTTGTACGAGGACCGCCTCCAGCGGGTCCGCGCCGAACTCGACGACGAGACGGAGGAGCCGAGACCCGCGGACGCGGGCCGGCTCCGGCAGGAGCTGATCCAGGCGCAGCGGGAGAAGCTGGATCGGCTGTACCGCAAGGGGAAGATCGGCGCGGACGCGTTGCGGGCGGTGCGCCGGCGGCTCGACCTGGACGACCCGGAACTGCGTCGCGACGTCGGCTTATCGGGGAAGGCTCACCGGGCGTAGAACGGGTCGGCGACCACGGGATAGAGGGCGTCGGCCTCCCGGTGCCCGACGGTCATCACGAGGACCGAGCCGTCGAGGTCGTACGCCGCGGTGATCGGGCGGTAGAGCGCGTCGCACGCCCACGGCCGGTGGAACCGGCCCACGGTCGCGCCGTACCGGTCGTGGACGACGTCGTACCCTCCGGACGGCGCCGCGTCGAGGGAGAGGCCTTCGGCGAGTTCCAGGGCGAAGCGGAACTCCGCGGGCGCGTCCGGCCCGTGCAGCACCGTGATGAGGCGCACGCCCGTGGTGGTGGTCTGGGCGATCAGGTCGGTGTCGGTGTCGACGCCGGGGAAGACCCGGAGGGTCGGGCGGACGGCGGTGACCGCGCGGTCGTCGTCGGGGCCGGGCAGCCCGATCTGGAGGCGCTGCCCGTTCCGGGTCGGCACGGAGACGCCGTCGAGCGCCCGCGGGCCCCAGGTGACGTCCGGATTGGCCGCCTCGGGCGGCTCCGACCGGCCGCGGAGCAGGAGAACCTGGTTCGCGGTATCGGTCACCGTTACCGCGTCATCGCGCGCGTGTCTCATCCGAGTCCTCTTCTTTCGGGCTATTCGTGGTACGTCATAAGACGCCTATCTTCCCGGTCCGGTGGCCTTCTCTTTTGGCGAAGTTCGGATTCCATCGGGCGTGCAGGCCAACGTACTAGTCGATTTATGTGGTCATAGGGCGGTTTGAGATGAATGCCGATGGCGCAGATCGGACATCCTCCGCAGGAGAATATCCAGGTGGTGGCGTGGTGGGATGCATGGACCCCCGGTGCCGGCTTAATTGATCTTCTGGTATCCGGCTTTCTGGATGATTCGCTCTATTGCCCATAAAGTCGGCGGGCGGGGCGGCGATCACGGCGGACGCGAGACACTGTCCGTAAACTGCGATACGGCGGATCAGGTGCGAGCCGAAGGAGTCACATGTCCGAGCAAGCGGAGATGTCGCAGGATCGGGCCACGACGGATGACCCTCAGAAGATCGGCAGAGCCGACCCGGCCGAGCGTCCGATGACGAATGGACCGGCGCCGGGCCGCCCGCAGGGGCCGGGCGCCACCGTCCGCATCGTCGACCTGCCGGAGTCGGACCAGAAGTCATTGCGCAACGCCCTGCGTCACGACACGCCACTGCACGACCTGCTCGGCCTGGAGATGGTCGAGATGGGCGAGGATCACGCGGTGCTGTCCATGCCGATCCGGCCGCAGGCGTTCAACAGCACCGGCAACCTGCACGGCGGCGCCATCGCCACGCTCATCGATGTGGCGGCCGGCACGGCCGCGGCCCGGGGGAGCGGGTTCGAGCCGGGCCGGCAGAGCCTCGTCACCGCCGACCTGCACGTCCGCTACCTCGGCCGCCCGCACGGCGACGTGGTCTACGCGCGGGCCCAGGTGCTGAAGGCCGGCCGCCAGCTCATCGTCGTGGAGTGCCGGGTCACCGACGTGGAGGACCGCGTCATCGCCGCGGCCGACTTCAGCATGATGATCGTGCCGCTGCGCAAGCCGCTGCGGCCGGTCGCGTCCGCCAAGGACACCGACCCCGACCTGTGACCGCCGACGACCCGGCGCGCAGCATGGCGCGCCGGGCCGGGCCGTGCGTTCGGGTCAGCCCGGGTTGGCCGCCAGCGTGTTGAAGAACGCCGGCAGGTTCGGGCTGCCCAGACCCGTCGACAGGTCGAAGCCGGCCGTCGCCGGGTAGTACAGGTTGTTGCCCGCGACCACGTCGGTGTACGGCTTGTTGGCACCCCCGGCGCTCAGCGCGTGGTAGAAGGTGTCCGGGCCGTAGCAGAAGATGTGGGACTTCGCCAGCAGACCCTGGTTCACCAGCGCCATTCCGGCCGCCCAGATGGGCGCCGCCGCGCTCGTGCCGCCGGACGACACCCAGTTGCCTCGGAAGTAGATCGGCAGGTTGATCGCGGCTGCGGAGATGTCCGGCACCTGCCGGCCGCCATTGGCGGCGTACCGGTTGTCCGCGCCCGGCGCCTGCTGGTACGGCGGCCGCTGGAACACCTTGCTCACGCCGCCGCCGCTGCCCCACTGGTTCTCGCACTTGGACAGGTTCGCCCGGTCGGACCACACGACCTCCCCGGTACGAGCCCCGTTCGGCGCCAGGTCGAGCCGGGTGCCGCCAACCGAGACGGCGTTCGGCGAGCTCGCGGGGAAGGACACGTCGAGCGACCCGTACTGCCGGTCGGCGTACGCGCCGCAGTCACCGCTCGAGATGAACACCGTCATCTGCTCGGTGGCGGTGAGGATTCGGAGGCTCTGGTCGATCGCCTGCATGATGGGTTGCGACAGGTAGCCCTCCGGGCCGCCCATGCTGATGCTGACGATGCTGCCCGGCCGCTTCTTGTCGGCGTTGTCGTCGATGATCCGCTGCAGCGCGTTGTTGAGCGCGGCCCAGGAGTCGGAGCCGTTGCCGCTGTTCAGCAGTTCGGGGTCCTCCTGGTAGTCCACGATGCGCAGGTTCGGGGCCAGGCCCGCCAGCATCTGGATGTCGAGGGTGGCCTCCGCGCCGACCGCGGGCTCGGTCGCCCCGAGGTTCACGTTGCCGAGCTGGATGTGGGCGCCGGTGCACGCGACGTAGTTGGCGACGTCGTTCCGGTCGTACCCGTCCATCTCGACGAGGTTGACCGTCATGTTCTCCCCGCGCCAGCCCTGCCCCCACAGCTGGTTGAACCCGTACGCTGCGGCGACCCGCTGACTCGACGCGAACTTCTGGGGGAACCGCCGGATGCAGCGCCCCGCGCGGGTCGGGAGCGCGCGTCCGGGCGCCGCGGCCCCCAGCGCACGGGCCTTCGGAGCGAGGCTGTAGCTCTCCAGGCCCGTGACGGCCAGGATGTACGGCTTGATCTGCTCGGGGATCTGCGGCGGGTGGTTCGGGTCGGGCGTGAAGTAGGTGCGGCCGTTCAGCTTGTGCGTGACGAAGGAGGTGCGCAGCAGCTTGGCGGCCTGGCCGGCCTTGACGTCGAAGGTCACGCTGGTGCGCGTCTTGCTGGTCTTGGCCTGGATGTGGGCCTGGTTGAGGTAGGCCTGGACCTTCTGGAGCTGCTCGTCGGTGATGCCGAGGTCCTTGCCGACGTCCCCGGCTCGCTGGGCCGGGCTCTTGCCGTGCCCGAACTTCTTCCAGGCCTGGTCGCTGACCTTCAGCGTGACGCCGACGTGCAGCGTCTTGGTGTCCGGGACCTTGCCGGTGACCGGTGCCTTGAGCACCTTGTCCGGGATCCCGAGATCAAGGGTCGTGAACTTCCACGATACGGCGGCGGTCGGCGTGGCCGACGGCTTGCTGGAGTGCCCCGAACTCCCGCAGCCGCTCAGCACAGTCAGTGCGAGCAGCATGCTGAGACATGCGGTCCGGCGCTTGCGCACGGATCTACCCCGTTTCGTCGTCTATGAATTTCTCGATCACGCACGGGCGGACCGTGCGTGAGCGCTCAGACGAGCGCGACGAAGCGCCGGTTCCACTCGTTCGGTTGGGTTTCCGGCTTCCTGCTCGAATGAGGAGCGACTGGGACTGATGTGACATCAGTAGCCGGATGACCACTCTTGGTACGTGTGCTCGCATACGATGGCAGAACAGGGCAGCTCGGAGCAAGAGAACGGCCGCGCACCCACAGGGTGCGCGGCCGGTTCCGGACAGGCTTTAAATCAGGGGTGAAGCGCCGGGGGGTGCAGGGCGGCGTGCGCCTGCCGGATCTGCGGCCACGACTTCGGCTGAGCCGTCGCGGCGACCGGCTGCGGCGGCGTGGCCGGACGTCCCGGGGTGAACAGCCAGGTCTGGAACAGGTCCCCGAGCTGCTGACCGGACACCTGCTCGGCGTACGCGACGAACTCCGGGATCGTCGCGTTGCCGTACCGCTTCCGCGCCGCCCACGTGCGCAGGATCGTGAAGAAGGCCCGGTCGCCGACCTTCGCCCGCAGCGCCTGCAGGGCCATCCCGCCGCGGTCGTAGACGGCGTCGGCGAACTGGTTCTCACCCGGGCCCGGGTCGCCCGGCTTCACCTGCCAGAACGCGTCGTCCGCCGGGTAGGAGTCGTAGGTCTTCTTGGCGAGCTCGGCGGCCGTGCCCTCGCCATGCTGCTCCGACCACAGCCACTCGGCGTACGTCGCGAACCCCTCGTTCAGCCAGATGTCGCTCCACCGGGCGAGCGAGACGCTGTCACCGAACCACTGATGGGCGTTCTCGTGCACGACGAGATACGGCCTGGGCCCGTTGCGGAAGCCGTACGGGCTGTAGAACGGCCGGGTCTGGGTCTCCAGCGCGAAGTGGGAGGTCACGTTCGGCACGTACCCGCCGAGCGAGGTGAACGGGTAGGGGCCGAAGATCTTGCTCTCCCAGTCGACGACCTCGGCGGTCTTCTCGACGCTCGCCTTGGCCGCCGCCGCGCGGTCGGCGGGCAGGTCGGGGCTGTAGGCGGTGATGACCGGGAGGCCGCTCTTCGTCCGGGAGCGATGGACGTCGAACTTGCCGATCGCGAGCGTCGCGAGGTACGTCGCCTGTGGGCGGGTCTCGCGCCAGCCGTACCGCGTCCAGCCGCCCGCGGTGCGCGCGCCGGTCGGCTCGCCGTTGCTGATCGTCTGCAGGCCCTCCGGCACGGCGACCTGGATGTCGTACGTCGCCTTGTCGAGCGGATGGTCGTTGCTGGGGAACCACCACCAGGCACTCTCCGGCTCCTGCGCGGCGACCGCGCCGTCCGGGGTCCGGGCCCAGCCGACGTAGTCGTTGTACTTCTTCGTCGACGGGACGCCGGAGTAGCGGACGACGACGGTGAGCGGCCGGCCCCTGTGGAGGACGGCCGTCGGGGTGATCACCAGCTCGTGGGCGCCGGACGTCGTGAACCGTGCCGGCCGCCCGTTCACCGTCACCGAGGAGACGTCGAGCAGGAAGTCCAGGTCGAAGCGGGTGAGGTCCTGAGTGGCCCGGGCGGTGATGGTCGCCGTGCCGTCGAGACGGTCGTCGGACGGCCGGTACCTCAGGTCGAGGCCGTAGTGGCCGACGTCGTAACCGCCGTTGCCGTAGTCGGGATAGTACGGGTCGCCGATCCCCGGCGCGCCCGGCCCGGCGTCGGCGTGGGCGGCGGTGGCCGCCAGGAGGACTCCGGCGGCGGCCGCCACCGCGGCGGTCAGTCGTCTGCTGCGCATTTACTCTCCCGCTTTCTCAGATTGACCCGCTGGGATAATAGGGAGTTCGTGGTGCGTCAGGTCAATGGGTGACGGGCTCCAGCGTCGCGTTGAAATGACGGAGGATGGGAGGGACGGTGACGAGGCGGTAGCCGGGGACGCTCTCGGCCCGCTTGGCCACGGCGGCGACCACCTCGGCGACGTACTCCAGGTGGCTCTGCGTGTAGACCCGGCGCGGAAGGGCGAGGCGGAGCAGTTCGTACGGGGCCGGCGCCTGGAGCCGCCCGTCCGCGTCGACCTCGCCGAGGAAGAGCGAGCCCAGCTCCACCGAGCGGATGCCGCCCTCGAGGTACAGCGCGCACGCCAGTGCGTGGCCCGGGAATCGCTCCGGCGGAATGTGCGGCAGCAGGCGCCCGGCGTTCAGGTAGACCCCGTGGACTCCCGGCGGCCGTACCGTGCCGACGCCGGCCGTGTTGACGAGGTCGGCGAGGTGCGCGGTCGCGTCGGCCCGGGCGCGCAGGTAGTGCGGATCCGTGACCTCGACCAGCCCCTGGGCGAGCATCTCCAGATCCCGGCCGGCCAGGCCGCCGTACGTCCGGAATCCCTCCGTGGCGGTCAGGATGAGCTCGCAGCGCCCGGCCAGGTCGTCGTCGCGGAGCGCGAGCAGGCCCCCGATGTTGGCGATCCCGTCCTTCTTCAGGCTCGCCAGGCAGCCGTCGGCCAGCCGGAACGCCGCTTTCGCCACCTCGCGGGGAGAGGAGTTCTCATACCCGGGCTCGCGCTGGGTCACCAGCCACGCGTTCTCGGCGAACCGCCCGGCGTCCAGGAAGAACGGCACGGCGTGCCGGCGGCAGAGCCGCGACGCGGCCTCGAGGTTGGCCATGGAGACCGGCTGCCCGCCGCCTCCGTTGTTGGTGATCGTCATGATCACGATGCCGACGCGGTCGGCGTCCGGGCCGGTCAGAGCGGCTTCCAGCGCGGCCAGATCGATGTTCCCCTTGAACGGCTCGTCGCTGTCGAGGTCCTTCATCTCGGCGCAGGGCAGATCGCGCGCCTCACAACCGGCCAGCTCGGAGTTGGCGCGCGTGGTGTCGAAGTGCGTGTTGCTGATGGTGATCTGGCCCGGCCCGAGCAGCGCGGAGAACAGGATGCGTTCCGCGGCCCGCCCCTGGTGGACGGGGAAGATGTGCGGATAAGACGTCAGCTCGTCGACGACCTCACGGAAGCGATGGAACGACCGTGCGCCCGCGTAGCTCTCGTCGCCGACCGCGGCGGCCGCCTGCTGGGCGGCGGACAGAGCCCCGGTGCCGGAGTCGGTGAGCAGATCGATCGTGACCTCGTCCGCGCTCAGGTTGAACAGGTTGTGTCCCGCACGTTCCAGTGCCTTCTCGCGGACCGCACGGGTGGTCACCGGAATCGGTTCGACGACCTTGATGCGGTACGGCTCCATGAGGGGCATGCCTAAGCTCCTTGCCGACCCGACCTAATTTCGGGCAACCAGTAATGAGGGTTAGGAGCCTATCGGTCATCTAGCCCGTTTCTCGGACTTTTTCACTCGCACGTAACTGGATTGACCTCATTTCGTCAGTGCGCGTCCTCAGGTCAATGGGGAAGCGTGATGTGTTCGTGGGTCACCGCCTCGATGTCGGAGGCGGCGAGGTCGAGCAGCCGGTGCGCCAGGTCGGACAGCGCCCGCGACGCCGCGAGCTCCGCGCCGATCTCCGGAACGTCCCAGTCGGCCGGGTTGCACCGCGCCCTTCCACGGCCGCGCGCCTTCTCGGTGTCCCGGGCGAGGAGCCGCGCCTCGGCGTGCGTCTGACCCTCCTGCTCGTCGAGGTAGATCTCGACGGACCAGCGATCCTGCATTCTCATCTCCACCCTCCTTGAACGCCGGGCCTCCTACTACGAGGCTTCCGCCGGCGGGCAGGCGAAGGCAGGGGCGAAGGTCCCTCATCGCGGTGCGCCTGCGCGTACCGGACGAATGCCGCGAAGCGGCCTATGTAATGGCGATCTTCGCGTACCGTTGGCCGGGTCTTCCTGAAGTCCATCGATCGGGAGTCGCCCGGCACATGGAGTCCCCCCACCGGTTCGAGATTCCCCGCCTGACCGCTCTTCTCCTGCACGCGCTGCCCCGGGTCGTCGAAGGCATGATCGCCCCCGTGGTGGTGTTCTACGCGGGACTCATCCTGCTCGGGCTGAACGGCGCGCTGGTGACCGCCGTCGCCTGGGTCTACGGCGGGATCCTCGTCCGCGTCGTACGGCGCCGCCCCGTGCCCGGCACCCTCCTGCTCGCGGCGCTCGGCGTGACCGCCCGCGCCGCCCTCGCCGCGGTCACGGGAAGCGCCGTCGTCTACTTCCTCCAGCCCACCCTGGGCACGATGCTGGTCGCCCTGTCGTTCCTCGCCTCGGTGCCGCTCGGCCGCCCTCTCGCCGCCAAGGTCGCCACCGACCTGGTGCCGCTGCCGGAGGCGTTCCTCGCGCACCACCGCGTCCGCCGGTTCTTCCTGCGGATCTCGCTGCTGTGGTCCCTCACCTTCACGCTCAACACCGCCCTCAGCCTCTGGCTGCTGTTCCACCAGTCGATCGGCACGTACCTGTGGGTCCGGACCACGGCGGTCGGGCTCCTGGGAGCGGCCGCGGTGCTGATCTCAGTCTGGGGGTTCAAGCGCTGCGTGAACCGCGTCACGGCGGTCCCCGCGCTGCCCGGTCCGGCTCCGTCCGCGGAGGTCCCCGCGCTGCCCGGATCGGCCCGGTCCGCCGACCTGGCCCTGCGGTGACGGCGACCTGACCTGCCCATCGCGGCGAACCAACACGCCGTAGGTGACATCTCTCCTTATGAGGGCATCTGGCCCCAGACGCCTGATCGCCATCGCATGTCGAGGGAGAGAGATTCGCGTGAAGCGCCGAACGATGCTCACGGTTACCGGAGCGACGACGCTGCTGCTGTCCACGGGATGCGGTCTGGCCGGCTCGTCGTCCAAGCCGGCCACGGTCACCATCACTCCGGCGAACGGCGCGGCCGACAGCCGCCCGGACCAGCCGATCGTCATCAAAGCGGCCAAGGGAAAGCTGGGCGACGTCACCGTACGATCCGACGGCGGGCAGGTCGCCGGCACGTTCGACAAGGGCCACGCCCGGTGGACGTCGAGCGGGTTGCTCAAGCCCGCGACGAAGTACACGGTCACGGCGACGGCGAAGAACTCCGGCGGTAAGACCACCACGGCGAACAGTGCGTTCCAGACGCTCACTCCGAAACGGACGTTCGGCATCGCGGACATCACGCCGATGCCCGGAGAGACGGTCGGCGTCGGGATGCCGCTCATCGTCAAGTTCAGCGACCCGGTCTATAACAAGGAGAACGTCGAGCGGGCCCTGCGGGTCACGTCGTCCAAGCCGGCCGAGGGCGCCTGGCGGTGGTACGGGAACCAGGAGGCCGTCTACCGCACCAAGGACTACTGGCAGCCGCATCAGACCGTGACGCTCACCGCCCACCTGACCGGCGTCCGCGGTGCCCAGGACACCTACGGGACCAAGGACTACAGCCGGACCATCTCGATCGGCGCCTCCCACGTCAGCACCGTCGACGTGAAGGAGCATCAGATGACGGTCACGGTCGACGGCCAGACGGCCAAGACCGCCCCGATCAGCGCCGGCAAGGGCGGAGCGGAGAAGTACACCACCACGAACGGCGTCCACGCCGTCATGGGCAAGCAGAGCCCTGTCACGATGACGTCCGGCTGGATGGGCGTCACCGACCAGAGCGACCCGAACTACTACAGCCTCACCGTCTACCAGGCCGTGCAGATCTCCTCCAGCGGCGAGTACGTCCACTCCGCCCCCTGGTCCGTCGGCTCGCAGGGCAAGGAGAACGTCAGCCACGGCTGCGTCAACGCGTCCCCGTCCTTCGCCAAGTGGTTCTACGACCTGTCCAACCGCGGAGACATCGTCAAGGTCACCGGCACCGACCGTGAGCTCGAGCCGGACAACGGCTACGGCTACTGGCAGCTGTCGTGGTCCGACTGGAAGAAGGGCAGCGCCCTCCACTGACCTCGGGCCGGATCCCGGCGCGGGCCGACCGGCTGCTCACCCAGAACTGAGGGGTGACCTGCGGCTCCGGCCCGCGTCTGACGCGCGCGACGGACGCGGGCCTGGCAGGATGGCCCCGTGCTGGACGTCGTGGGATGGGTTCACGTGTCGGAGGGGCGGTTGCTGGCCGTACGCGCGCGGGCGCGTGACCGGCTCTACCTGCCCGGCGGCAAGCGCGAGCCGGGGGAGGACGACTGGACCGCGCTGGCCCGCGAGGTGCGCGAGGAGCTCGGGGTCCGGCTCGACCGGAGCACCTTCCGGGCGATCGGTGTCGTCGAGGCTCCGGCGCACGACCAGCCGCCGGGCACCCGGGTGCGGATGGCCTGCTACACCGCCGACTACGAGGGAGAGCTGTCGGCGACCGGTGAGGTCGACGAGTGGCTCTTCGTCGACCCCGCCGACCACCACCTGCTCGCCCCCGCGGTACGGGCCGCGCTGGAGCTGAGACGGTGAAGGTCAGCGTGGTCGTGCCGGTGTTCAACACCGGCGAGCACCTGACCAAGTGCGTCGAGTCCGTCCTCGGCCAGACCCTCGACGACTATGAGGTGATCTTCGCCGACGACGGCTCGGACGACGGCACCGAGAAGCTCCTCGACGCGCTGGCCGCCGAGCACGACCGCGTCCGGGTCGTCCACCTGCCGCCCAGCGGTGGCCCCGGCGGGCCGCGCAACACCGGGATCGACGAGGCCCACGGCGACTACGTCTACTTCCTCGACGACGACGACTGGCTCGGACCCGAGGCGCTCGAGCGCATGCACGCGATGGCGGTGCGCAACGACGCCGACATCGTGATCGGCAAGATGGTCGGGCACGGCCGTGCGGTGCCCCGCGCCATGTTCCGGAAGTCCCGCGACCGCGCCGACGTGCTGAAGGACGCGCTGTTCGGCATCCTCACGCCGCACAAGCTCTTCCGCCGGTCCTTCCTCGACGAGCACCGGATCCGGTTCCCCGAAGGGCCGGTGCGGCTGGAGGACCACCGCTTCGTCCTCAAGGCGTACTTCCGAGCCCGCACCATCTCGGTGCTCGCCGACTACCCGTGCTGCCACTGGGTGCGGCGCCCCGGCAGCTACTCCCGGAGCCGGCCGGACCCCGCGCACTACTACGGCGCGCTGCGGGAGGTCCTCGACATCGTCGACGAGCACGTCGCGCCCGGTCCCGACCGCGACCGCTACTACGCGCACTGGTACCGCGGGAAGATCCTCAAACGGCTGGGGGAGAAGAGCTTCCTGGAGGCCCCGCCGGAGTACCGCCGTGCCGTGTACGACGAGGCCCGCCGGGTGGTGGTCGAGCGGTTCGGCGAGAGCGTCGACCGGCGGCTGCCGTTCCGGATGCGCGTGCGTGCCGCTCTTCTGCGCGCCGACGCGTACGACGAGCTGTTCCGGCTCGTCGAGGCCGAAGGCGGCGTGGCGATCGAGACGGCGCTGGACGGGATGCGCTGGGACGACGCCCGGCTCGTGGTGCGGTTCACCGCGCGTCTCGTCGACGCGGACGGCTCGCCCTTCGTCGTCCGGGACGGCCGGTGGGAGCCGCCCGTGCCTCTCCCGATCCCCGACGGATTGCTCGACGCGACGGGTGAGCGCCGCCGGCTCGATCTGTACATCCGGCGCCGGGAGGACGCGGCCGACCATCTCCTGCCGGTGACGGTCATCTCGTCCGAGGTGTTCGTCATGTCCGGCGAGGCCGTGCTCGACCCGGTCGCCGATCCGGCGCTGACGCCCGGCGTCTGGGACTTCGTCGCCCGGCTGGACACCGGCGGCTGGATCTGCGAGCGCCGGCTGGAGGGCGGCGAGAGGATCGCGCGCCGGGGCCGCCTGATGCCGTACCGCACCGAGAACGGCAGGCTCAGCGTCCGCGTCCTCGCCTCCGAGGACGAGCGGGCCCGGGCGGAGGGACCGCTGCTGCGGCGGGCGCTCAAGAAGCTCCCCGGCGCCCGCCGTGCCGTACGCCGACTGCGCGCGTGATCTGCTGCGATTCCGACGCACGGCACGCCGCGCTGTTGTATCGTCTCCGGGCCGGAGGTGATCATGACGAGATCGGTGCGTTTGTTCGGAGCGGCCGGGGCGATGGCCGCCCTGCTGCTGAGCGGTGCCTGCAGTGGCGGCAAGTCCAAGGCCGCCGCGGCCGAATCGGGGAAGGTCGTCACGACGCAGGTCGTCGTGCTGAAGACGTACGACGCCGCGTCGGGCGCCCTGCAGTACCAGGGCACCAAGAAGGTCCAGGAGCCCGATGACGCCATCGAGCCGACCGGGCCCGTGCAGAACGCCACCGTCGCAAAGGACGCCACCGTGCTCAGCGCGGTGAACATCTGCTCCGGCGAGGACGCGACCGTCGACGAGAAGACCGGTGTCGGGACGAAGTCCTGCACGCTGCAGCAGCTCGAGGCCGCGGTCAAGGGCGGCGACCAGGTCGACGCCTACCTGACCATGAAGGGCCGCACCGTCACCAAGGTCGCCGAGGTCTACCACCCCTAGGGGCTGTCTCGAGGTCACCGCGCGGTAGGACAGCGGCGCTTCGCGACAGGCCCTAGGCGACGCCCGCCGCCGCTCGACCGGCAGCGGGCGTCGCCTCAGGACGTCGTCCGGTCAGACGGTGACGGGCTGCAGCTTCAGGCCGAGAGAGGCGAACTGCTCGGCCGGGCGGTGGTAGCCCCGCTCGATGTGGTGCACGCCGCGCAGCGTCGACGGCCCGTCCGCCACCGACGCGGCCAGGACCGCCGAGAACCCCGCCCGTACGTCGGGCATGGTGACGTCGGCGCCGGTCAGCTTCGAGACGCCGCGGACCACCGCCGAGTGCACCGAGTTGCTGTCGTGGAAGCGGCAGGCCGGACCGCCGAGGCACGCGCTGAACACTTCGATCTCGCAGCCCATCTTCTTCAGGGCCGGGACGTACACCAGGCGGTTCTCGAACACCGTCTCGTGCAGCACCGACATGCCCTCGGCCTGGGTGAACAGCACCATGAGCGGCTGCTGCCAGTCGGTCATGTAGCCCGGATGCGTGTCGGTGTGCACCGCGGCGGGACGCAGCCCGTCCGGCGCCGACGCGGTGATCCATTCGTCCGTGATCTCGAAGCGGGCGCCCATCCGGGCCAGCGTCGTGATCGCGGTGACGAGGCGGTCCTGCGTGCAGCCGTGCACGCGCACCTCGCCGCGGGTGATGAGCCCGGCGACGAGGTAGGAGAAGGCCTCGAGACGGTCCCCGGAGAGCTGCGTCGACGCGCCCTTCAGCCGGTCGACGCCCTCGATGACGATGCGGCGGTCGGGGCTGAGCTCGATGTGCGCGCCCATCCGCTGCAGGAACAGCGCGAGCTCGACCACCTCGGGCTCCATGGCGGCGCCGCGCAGCACCGTCTTGCCCTCGGCGAGCACCGCCGTCATCAGCACCGTCTCGGTGGCGCCGACGCTCGGGTAGGGCAGGTCGATGCGGGCGCCGTACAGACGGCTCGCCTTGGCGGAGATGCCGGTGTCGCCGACCTCCACCTCCGCGCCCATGGCGCGCAGCGCGTCGACGTGGAAGTCGACGGGGCGGCGGCCGATGGGGTCACCGCCCACGAGGGGGACGAACGCCTCCCCGGCGAGGTGGAGCAGCGGGCCGACCATGAGGATCGGAATGCGGTTCAGCCCGGTGAACGCCCTGGGGACGCGGGGCTCCGTCACCGCCCCCGGGGAGACCGTGATGTCGGGCCCGTTGCGTTCGACGGTGTGCCCGAGGGCCTCCAGCATCGCCCCGGTGATCTCCACGTCGCCCACCTCGGGGGCGTTGCGGATCGTGCTCTCACCCTGGCCGAGCATGGCCGCGACCATATGCTTCGTGACGCCGTTCTTCGACCCGCGTACGTGGATGTCACCACGGAGCGGACCGGACGGTTCTACCTTCCATACCTCTTCAGCCACGCGGACCACTGTACGGGTGGATCGCGCCACCATCGACGGCGCGCGCCGTGGCCCGGCGAGGTGACCTCTCCCACCGGGACCCAGGTCGGGGGCCCGATCCGGGCCACGACGTGTCACAGCCAGCCGCGGCGCACGGCCTGCGCGCCCGCCTGGAAGCGGTTGTCCGCGCCGAGCAGGTGGAGGAGGTTCTTCATCCGGCGGCGCATGGTCCGGGTGCTGAGCCCGAGCTGGCGGGCGATCGCGTCGTCCTTCATCCCGGCGAGGAGCAGGTCGAGGAGCCGGCGATCGTCCTCCGTCAGTGGCGACGTCCGCGTCGTCGCGGCGAGGGGCGCGGCCGCCGCCCAGATGAACTCGAACAACTGGACCAGGGCGTCCAGCAGCGCGGACGGGTGGACGAGCGCGGCCTCGGTGGTCGCCTGCTCCAGCTGCACGGACACCAGGGCGGCGTCGGCGTCGGCGATGGCCAGCTTGACCGGGATGCCGCTCGCCACCCGCGCCTGCTCGCCCTGCGCGACGAGTGCGTGGATCTCATCGAGCGCTCCGGGCTTTTCGAGCGCCTCTGGGGCGTACACGGCTCGCCAGCGCACGCCGCGCTGCAGCGCGCCCGGCTCGACGGGATTGGTCGCGGCGAGAGCGTACGGCGGCCGGTCGAGCATGCGCATGTCCCGCCGGACGGTGTGCTGCAACCGCAGGAAGCGGCGGGCCACCTCGTCCCGCCCGGTCACGAGCTCGACGGCTCCGGCCTGCCCGACGCGCTCGCGGCGGTACAGCACGGCCATCTCGGCCGCCGCGGTACGAAGCCGGGCCAGGTCCTGCTCGCGTTCGCGGATAAGGGCGTCGAGCGCGATGTCCGGCTCGGCCGCGGCGTAGCGGCGTGGATGGCCGGACAACCGGCTGACGAGGCCGCGGGCCCGTAGCCGGTCGAGCGCGCGGACCAGCCGGTCGGGCCCGCAGCCGAGGCGTTCGGCCAGTTCCCGGGCTGTCGCCTCGGAACCGGCGAGTAGCTCCCGGTAGACGGTCTCGTCGAAGGCGGCCACGTCGAGCGGCGCGAGGATCCGGCCGTCCTGAATCATGCGCGAATCGTGGCCAGGATGTGCCAACGTCCGCAATGAGCCAAGTGAAAACGTTGTCGACTCTTGTCCGGAAACGTCACATTGAGCCGGTGATCAAGATTCGAGGGTGGCGATCGGCCACGGCCGCGGCGATGCTGGCCGCGCTCCTTCCCGCACTCGGCGGGACCGCCCATGCCGCGAAGCGGTCCGACCAGCGGGTCATCGTCGAACTCACCGCCGCACCCGGCGCACGCGCCGACGGCTCGGACGTACGGGCGCGGGCCGCCGCCGCCGGGGTCACGCTGCGGACGTCGCGACGTTTCTCCCGGCTCGTCGACGCGGTGGCCGCGAGCGTTCCCGCCGACCAGGTCGGCCGCCTGCGCACTCTGCCCGGCGTACGGGCCGTGTACCCCGACCTGCCGGTGAAGGCCGCGACCGACGAGAACATCGCGCTCATCGGCGCTCCCGAGGTATGGCGGCGAAAGGACCGGCAGGGCCGCAAGATCACCGGCGCGGGCGTCACCGTGGCCGTCGTCGACAGCGGTGTCGACGCGGGCCACGCCGACCTGGCCGGCCGCGTCGTCGGCGGACACGACTTCGTCAACAACGACGACGACCCGGCGGACGACAACGCGCACGGCACGCACGTCGCCGGCATCATCGCCCGGACCGCCCCGGGCGCCTCCATCATGGCGTACAAGGTGCTGAACGCCGACGGCAACGGCTACGAGTCCGACGTCCTCGCGGGCCTGGAGGCCGCCGTCGACCCGGCCAACCCGCACCGCGCCGACGTCGTCAACCTGAGCCTCGGGGCCTCCGGCGACGGCACCGACCCGCTCGGCCAGGCCGCGACCCGCGCCGCCCGATCCGGCGTGGTCGTGGTCGCCGCGGCCGGCAACGCCGGGCCGGGCGCGATGACGGTCGGCACCCCGGCCGCCGCCGACGGCGTGATCGCGGTCGGCGCCTCCTTCAGCGGCGTCAAGACGCCCGTCGCCCGGCTCACCCGCACCGGCGAGGAACTGCAGGCGACCCGTGCCGTCTACTCGGCGAACCCGCCCGCGAAGCCGCTCACCGGCACGCTCGTCGACGTCGGTGAGGGGCAACCGGCCGACTTCGACAAGGCCGGCGACGTGCGCGGCAGGATCGTCGCCTACGACGGCTCCGCCGACCATCCCCTCTGGGCCGATGTCCAGCGGGCGCGGGAGGCCGAGAGACGAGGCGCGATCGGCGCCCTGCTGTACACGACCGGCTCGGGCGGTGTGTCGTTCACCGGCCGGGCCGGCGTCCAGCCGGCCCTCCCCTCGACTCTCGCCTCCGGTGATGACTTCCGCATGGACCGGATCGTCGTGCTGGGCGTCGACCAGACCCAGTGGGCGGCACTCGGCCAGGAGGCCGCTCGCGGCAAGGTACGGATCACCGTCACGGGCAAGGACGTCACCGACCAGATCGCCGGCTTCAGCTCACGCGGCCCGACCGCCCGGTACACCCTCAAGCCGGACATCGTGGCACCGGGCGTCGAGATCCGGTCGAGCGTGCCGAAGAGCCTCTGGGAGCCGGGTGAGTACCGCATGTCCGGCACGAGCATGGCGTCGCCGCACGTGGCCGGGGCGGCCGCGCTGCTGCGCCAACTCGGCACCGCGGACGTCGCCGGGACGCTCGTCGGCACGGCCCGGGGCCTGGCCGGCACCGGTCCGCTGACGCAGGGCGCGGGCCGGCTCGACGTGTCGGCGGCGGCGGACGCGACCGTCACCGCACAGCCGCCCACGGTCTCCTTCGGCCTGGCCGACCTGCGCGACCGGACCACGACGGCGACGACCACGGTCCGGCTGACCAACCACGGGCGCACCGCGTTCAGCGCGCGGCTCGGCGTCATCGCCGCGGCCGGCAGCCCCGGCGGGGTCCGGGTCAGCCCGAGCCGCATCACCGTGCGGGCCGGCCGCACGGCGACCGTCACCCTCACCGCGACGGCCGGCCGCCGCGCGCCGACGCCGACGTCAGCGGCTGGCTGACGGTCGGCGGCCGGCTGCGGGTGCCGTACCTGCTCGCCCTGCGCCCGCTGCTGGTGCACACGACCCCGGACCCGGGCGACGGGCACGCCCAGGTCTTCGTGTACGCCCCGGCCGCCACGTCCGGTCCGCCGGTCGTCACGGTGACCGCCCCCGGCGGTCGGCGCACCGACGTGACCACGACGCTCGACCACGATCGCTGGTACCGCGCGTCCGTGACCGGGAGCGCGGCCGGGGTCTACCAGGTGGAGGCACGCGCCGCCACGAGCGACGGGCGGGCGCTGTGGGGCGCCGGCACCTTCGAGGTCGTCCCGCCCGCGGCGGCCGGCGGGGGCTGGCAGGCGGCCGGGCCGAACGCCGAGGCAGGCCTGCTGGCGACGTCACCTGCCGCGCCGGACCAGATGGTGATGACCCAGGACGGCAAGGCGGGCATCTGGCTCACCACCGACCGCGGCCGACAGTGGCGTCAGCTCGGCCGGCTCCCCGTCGCGGGCGGCACAGGCACCGTCATCGTCGACTCACACGACGCCCGCCGGATGTGGTACGGCCTGAACGGCCGGCCCTACGCCTCCTCACCGGTCGCGTTCGACCCGACGTACGAAGGCAAGGTGCTGGCCAGCGACGACGCCGGGCTGACCTGGCGGACGCTGCCGTTCCCCGACGTCCACCTGAACGCGTTCGTCGGCGACGGCGACGCCCTGGTCGCGGTCACCGACGGCGGGATCGTGACCAGTGACGACGGCGGACGGCACTGGACGACTCATCCGGCGACCGTTCCCGCGGGCGTGAACGGCGCCGCCCTCGCCGGGGGCGACCTGTACCTGAGCGCCTACGACGGCATATGGGTGGTCCGCGACGTGACCGGCGACGACCTCGCTCCCGCCACGAGGGTGCTCCAGCCGGACGGCGGAGACGGCCCGGTCGGGGTCGCGGCAGACCCGAAGCTGCTGGTCACCGTTACCAGGAGGGGCGTCGTCCACGGGTCGGGCGACGGCGGACGCACCTGGCGGGAGCTCTACCGCATGCCGAGCGGCTACGGGGTCTCCGTGCGGATCGCCGACGGCACCGTGTACGTGGGCGGCACCGGGCAGGACTTCGCCGGTCGCGATCACGGCGCCGCGTGGACCGTGCTGCCCAAACCGGCCCGCGGGCCGGTCGACGTTGACTTCGGCAGGCTCGGGGACGCCACGGTGGTGTCGGCGCCCGGTGGCGGCCTGTACTCGACCAGGGACGCCGGCGCGCACTACGACCGGATCGGCGTGCAGGGCACCTCCGTGTACGCGCTGGGGGTGAGCCGGCGGGCCGACGGCAGCACCGCACTCGTCGCGGGCACGGACGCCGAGACGCGGCTGACCGCGCTGCCGACCGGAAACGACCCGGCGCCGGAGTGGGGCGCCAACGGCTCGGAGGGGGCCGTCGGGGCGGTGGTCGGCGGCCTCGCGGTCTCGCCGACGGACCCGCGGGTGGTCTGGAAGACGCGCGCCGACGCGTTCGGCGGGCTCCACCTGTCGCGCTCCGCCGACGGCGGCGTCACCTGGTCGGAGGTCGCGCACGAGTCGGAGACGCCCACCGCGCTGGTGGCCCACCCTGCCGATCGCCGGACCCTCGTCCTCGGGTTCACCTCGCTCGGCGGCAGCGGGCTGTACGTCACGCGAGACGAGGGCCGGACCTGGCGCCGGTACCCCGTGAGCGGGCGGGTCGACGCGCTGGCCGGCGACCCGCGTGACCCGGACCGCGTCTGGATCGGCACGCCGGATGGCCTCTACCGTTCCGACGACGGCGGGGCGCACCTCACCAAGGTCGCCGACGGCGCGGTGTCGGCGATCACGATCGACCCCCGCCGGCCCCGGAGGATCGTCATCGGCGGTGCGACGCTGCGCGTCAGCACCGACGGCGGCCGTACGTTCCGCCCGGGTGCCGCCGGACCGCTGGCCATGCGGGTCTCCGCCCTCGTGACGTCGCCGCGCGACCCCGACGTGCTCTACGCCGGAACGTCCGCGCACTGGGCCGACGGCCTGCGGCTCGGCGGCCGGGGCGTGCTCCGCTCGGCCGACGGCGGACGGACCTGGACCAGCATCTCGGCCGGCCTGCAGAACACCTCCGTGCTCAGCCTGGCCATCGGCCCGGACGGCGGGTGGCTTTTCGCCGGCACCGAACAGGGCGGGGTCCATCGCCTGCGACTGTGAGAGGGCGGCGGCCGGGTCTGCTTCGATGACCGTATGGACTTCAGCGTCGTCATTGGAAACTGGCCCGACCGCCCGCCGGAGGAGGCCCTGCACACCGCGGCGATCGCCGACCGGCTGCGCTTCCGGGAGTTGTGGATCGGCGAGACCGACACGTGGGACGCCTTCGCCCTGGCGTCGGCGATCGGCCTGGCCACCGACCAGATCGCGATGACGGTCGGCCCGCTGCCCGTCGCCGTCCGCGACCCGGTCATGATCGCGATGGGGGCCTCCTCGGTCGCCGCGCTCACCCGCAGGCGGATCGGGGTGGCGCTCGGTACGTCGAGCCCCCGCGTGGTCGAGCAGTGGCACGGCCGGTCGCGGGAGCGGTCCGCCACCGTCCTCGACGAGAGCGCCCGGGCGGTCCGCCGGCTGCTGGCGGGCGAGCGGGTCGACCTGGACGGCAAGGCCGTGCACACGAACGGCTTCCGGCTCAGGCTGGCGCCGCCCGAGGGGCCGCTCAGCGTGGCGGCCTTCGGCGACCGGGCCGTACGGACGGCCGCGGAGCACGCGGACCGGATGCTGATCGACATGGTCGCGCCGCCCGTCGCCGGCGACCTGCGGGCGAAACTGGACGCGGCGGCCGAGAGGGCCGGCCGCCCGGCGCCCCGGCTGGTGGCGTGGCTGCCCGCCGCCGTGGATCCGACGCCTGAGTCGTACGCGCAGCTGATGTGGAGCATCGTCCCCTATCTCCGGCTGCCCGGTTACGCCGAGGCGTTCGAGGCCGCCGGCCTCGGCGACGCGGTCGCCAAGGCACGAGGCGGGGCCGAGCCGAAGGAACTGCTGACCGCGCTGCCGTTCGACGTCGCGGGCCGGGTAGGCCTGGTCGGCGGTGCCGACGAGGTGCGGTCGCGGCTGCGGGAGTACGCCGACGCGGGCGTGGACGAGGTGGCGGTGGTGCCCGCGACGGGCGGCGACCCCGGGGGCGAGCGCACGCTCACGGCGATCCGGGATCTCGTCGGGTAACGGCCGAACCGTCGGCCGGACGACACGGGCCGCTCGGGATCGACGTGGATCGCGATGCCGGCGGCCTCGGACGGGGGGCCACCGCGATCGCCGGTGGCGCGGCCGTCGGCGTGGCCGACCTGGCATCGGGCGCCGCGGCCGGCGTCAGGGGCTCCGGCCGCCGATCGGGGTCAGGGGGCTCTGGCCGGCGTTAGGGGGCTCCGGCCGCCGATGCCCGGCGCCGGCCATTGTCGCGGGCCGCGTCCCGTGGGATATTCCGAAAAAAGCGTTGCCTACGGTGCGACGGTTGATTCATCCTATTCCCGATTTCGGGGAAGAAAGGAGGAGACGGTGCTAGACCCGATCGAGCCGGCGGGCGAGACGCCGAGCGACGCGCCGGCCGCGCTCACGCCGCCGGAGTGGCGCTCACGTGTGTCCACCCAGGTGCAGGCCTGCGGTGACCCGGTGGAGTACGGTCCGGCCGAACACCGGGGGCGCGATCGAATAGCGGACGGAGACCGCCGCCAGGGCGAATGACGCCCTGGTTAGCCTTCGGCCGCCTCCGGATTCCGGGAGCGGCCTTTTTGTTCGAAAGGGGATTTCGGTGAGCGTACTCGTTCTGAACGCGTCCTACGAGCCCCTCCAGAACGTCGACGTGCGGCACGCGGTCCGGATGCTCGTGCGCGGCGTCGCGGTGGTGGAGGAGGCCGTTGAAGGCCGGCGGATCGGGCACTTCCCGTTACCGCGGGTGCTGCGGTTGGTCCGTTACGTCGCCATGCGGTGGCGTCACGGGCACCTTCCGGCGTGGGGCAAACGGGGGCTCCGGCGCCGCGACCGCGGGCTGTGCGCCTACTGCGGTGGGCGGGGGAACACGGTCGACCACATCCTGCCGCAGTCCCGCGGCGGCGGGTCGACGTGGGAGAACACCGTCCTGGCGTGCGGTCCCTGCAACAACCGCAAACGGGACCGCACGCCCGACGAGGCGGGGATGCGGCTGCTGGTCGAGCCGCGTATCCCGCACTGGAACGAACTGGTGCCGTGACCTCAGACGCGTTCGAGGACGACCACGGGGATCTCCCGTGAGGTCTTCTTCTGATAGTCGTCATAGGCGGGCCAGGTGGCGGCCATCCGCCGCCACAGGTCCGGCTTCTCCTCCGGGGTGGCCGTGCGGGCGCGCGCGGTGAACTTGTCACCGTGCACCTGCACGCCCACCTCCGGATGGGCCTCGAGGTTGAGGAACCACAGCGGCGGCTCGTCCGCCCCACCCTTCGACGCGACGACGAGGTAGTCGTCGCCGTTCTTCTGGTAGATCAGCGGCGTGGTGTGCTGCTTGCCGGTCTTGCGGCCGGTGGTGGTCAGCAGCAGGGTCACGGTGCCCTGCCAGTCATGACCCTCCGCGCCGTCGGTCTCGACGTAGCGCCGGACGTGTTCTTCGCCGAAGAGCATCTTGAATCACACCTTCAGATCGTGTGCCTCTTCGAGCAGAACGACTCACCGGCGCGGATATTCCGGGCCGGGCGTACGGGGGCGTGCGGGCGGGCCGTCGATGAGACACATCCTGCCGCGCCGTCGGGAGGGACGGCGACGCAGTGCCTCGCCGTCCCTCCCCGGCGCGCCGCGGCCACGAAGCCGGATCGCAAGGGGATCACTGGAAGGACACCGGCCGTGCGACCGAGGGCAGAGTGAACGTAGCGCCCACGGAACCGGCCGGAAAGGGCGTTCGTCCTGACAGTAAATTGCAACCCGCGTCAGCGTCCTCCGGTGACCGATTGACCGCGGGCGCGTCGCTCGGATCGATCAATGGCCGTCCTCGGGGCTCAGCCGTTCTCGGTGTCGACGACGTCCAGCAGTTTTAGAACTAGCGGTCGCCGTCGAGGGCGACCACGGCGCTGATGGCGAGCAGCGCCGATCCGGCGAGGCCGTCGAGGAGGCGGCGGGCCCGGCCGCCGCGCAGCACCCGTGAGATCGGTCCGATCGCGAGCGAGAAGGTCCGCCACCACACCACCGCGACGCAGAGGAAGATGGCCGCGAGGACGACGGTCGTGCGCAGGCGCGGCTCGTCGTGCGCCACGAACTGCGGCAGCAGGGTGATGAACAGCAGCGCGATCTTCGGGTTGAGCAGGTTGGTGATCAGTCCCTGCCGGAACACCGCCGCGCCGGTGTGTGACACGACCCTCGTGTCGACCGTCGGCGCGGCCGGGCCCTCCCCGTCGCCGCGCGTCACGGCCGTGGCCACCGGAATCGACGGTGTCCCGGATCCGGCGTCGGCGTCCTCTTCGCCGTCGACGGACATGAGGGCCGAGATGAGCATGCGGATGCCCAGGTACGCGAGGTACGCCGCGCCGGCCAGCTTCACCACCGTGTACGCGGTCGCGGACGCCGCGAGGATCGCCGACAGGCCGAGCACCGCGGCCGTGGCGTGGATCGAGATGCCCAGGCAGCAGCCGAGGCCGGTCAGCCAGGCCGCGCGACTGCCGGCGCTCAGGCCGTTGCGGACGACCAGGAGCATGTCCGGGCCGGGAGTAACGGTGAGGAGCGCGACGACCCCCAGGAAGGGGAACAACAGTTCGGGCACTGGCTCATCGTAGGTGGCCGGGTCATGCTCAGTTCGGCACTTTCCCCATCTTCGTGGTGAAGGTGACGAACACCGCATGACCCGGCCACCGGGAAGCGTCAGCGCTTGGAGCGGTGCACGACCTGGATCTCGGTGAAGCCGGTGAGGCCCCAGGTGCCGTTCTCGACCCCGATGCCGCTCCACTTGAACCCGCCGAACGGCTGGTGCGGCGCGAGCGCGAGGTGGGTGTTCACCCACGCGGTGCCGCACTCCAGTCGCTCGGCGACCTCGGCGGCGCGGTCGGCGTCTGTCCCCCAGACGGAGCCGGACAGGCCGAAGTTCGTGGCGTTCGCGCGGGCGACCGCGTCGTCGACGTCGGTGTAGCGGAGCACGGGGAGCGCCGGTCCGAACTGCTCCTCGTCGACGATCCGGACGCCCTCGGCGACGTCCGTCAGGATCGTCGGCGCGAAGAAGTAGCCGGGGCCGTCGATCGGGCCGCCGCCGGCGGCGGCCTTCGCCCCCTGGGCGAGCGCGTCGGCGACCAGCGCGCGGACCCGCTCGTACTGCGGCCGGTTGTTGATCGGGCCGTACTGCACGCCCTCCTCGAGGCCGTTGCCGACCTTGACCGACCGCGCCTTGGCGGCGAGCGCCTCGACGACGTCGTCGTACAGCCGGTCCGGGACGTACACCCGCTTGATGGCCGAGCAGACCTGGCCGTTGTTGGCGAAGGCCTGGTCGAAGACCTTCTCGGCGACCGTCGCGGGGTCGGCGTCGTCCAGCACGATGGCCGGGTCGTTGCCGCCGAGTTCGAGGGTGGTCCGCTTGAGATCGGGGGCCGCCGCGGCGGCGACCTTCTTGCCCGTCTCGATCGACCCGGTGAAGCTGATCTTGCGCGGTACGGGGTGGGAGGTCATCCACGCGCCGAGGTCGTCGCCGCCGCTGACGACGTTCAGCACGCCCGGCGGCAGGACGTCGCGGAGCAGCTCGCCGACCTTGAGCGTGGCCAGCGGCGTGTACGGGGACGGCTTGAGGACGAGCGTGTTCCCGGCCAGGAGCGCCGGGGCGATCTTCCAGGCGGCGAGGACGAGCGGGAAGTTCCAGGGGGTGATCGCCGCGACGACGCCGAGCGGGCGGCGTACGACCTCCACCTTGGCCCGGTGGTCATCCTGGATGACCTCGCGCGGGATCTCCAGGTCGGCGAAGTACTGGAGCCAGACGGCGGCGCCCATGAGCTCGATCCGGGCGTCCTGGAGGGGCTTGCCCTGTTCGGCCGTCAGGGTCGCGGCGAGGTCGCCGCCGGACGCGGCCATCAGGACGTCGGCCGCGGCCTTCAGCGCCGTGCGCCGGGCGGCCTCATCGGACCGCCACGCCGGGTACGCCGACGCCGCCGCGTCGAACGCCGCGTCGAGCTGGGCCCGCGAGCAGTCCGGCGCGGCGGCGTGCGGCGATCCGGTCGCCGGATCGATCACGTCGAACGCGGCCGTGGTCTCCACGGCCGCGCCGCCGATGGTCATCGTGAAGTCGGGCACGGTACCTCCTGGGAACGCCAAACCGAACAGCGTTCAGTCTGGCCCCAGGAGGTCCGTCTTGGCCAGAACCTACCTGCGCCCGACGACCTCGACGCGGAACGACGTCGTCGGCCCCGGAATGGTCAGCGAGCCCGCCGTCGCCCGCGACCAGGCGGCCAGCCGCACGGGCCCCGGCCGGCCCTGCGCGACCAACGGCACGAGGATGGCG
This sequence comes from Actinoallomurus acanthiterrae, assembly GCF_054775715.1. Lineage (NCBI taxonomy): Bacteria > Bacillati > Actinomycetota > Actinomycetes > Streptosporangiales > Thermomonosporaceae > Actinoallomurus > Actinoallomurus acanthiterrae. Next base: position 4,637,456 of record NZ_BAAHCO010000001.1, read on the forward strand.
GCGCTCCGTCCCGGCGCCAGCGACCCGAGGTCGCACCCGATGTACTCGCTGTGACGCGCGCAGCCCCGTCCCTCGCGGACACCCCACCCGTCCGGTATCGAGGCGACCAGCATCACGTGGTCCAGCGGCCGGTTGCCGGTGTTGGTGAGGGTCCAGCGCACGGTCTCCAGCTGACCCGGCGAGACCTCCCAGTGCTCGGCCTGACCCGTCATGTGCATCGCGTACGACGGGCGTTCCGACGGCTGCGGCTGCGGCTGCGGGTCGCCCGGCCGGCCGTGGACGGGGTTCTGAGGACGGGCGGGCTGCGCGTGCACCGGCCGGACGTGGACGAGGTGCTGAGCGGCGGGCTGGCCGGCCTGCGGGTCCTCGGCCTGGACGTGGACGATGTTCCGCACGGCCGGTTTGCCGGTCTGCGAGTCCACCGCCCGCGAGTTGACGGCGTTCTGGGCGGTCGACCGGATCGGCTGCGCTTCGGCGGGCCGAGAGTTCACGGCGTTCTGGGCGGTCGACCGGATCGGCGGTTCGCCCGGCCGTACGTCGGCGACGTTCCGGGCCGGTTGCGGCTGCGGATCCCCCGGCCGGGCGTGAGACGCGGCCTGGGCCTGCGGCGCGAGGCAGAGCAGGCCGGTTCCGAAGAGTGCGGTGATCGCGAAAGATCGCATGACGTCCCCCCTGATGGTGATCGGCGTCAGACGCTAGCCGTACGCTCCGGGGCCCGCCCGTGGCCGCGCGCGACTTGGGCCAGTCATGGCGCGGTCACGATGGTCGGTTGACACGGGCGATGGCGACCGGCCGCGGCGGTCGGACGGCGGCGGACCGGCCGCGGTGCCCGTCCCATGAGAGGATCGCGATGGACCGGCCGCGGAGCGTGTCGGAGCGACTTCTCCCGACCAACCGGCCCCGACCGACCTCCCGGGTGGACCGCGGTGGAGACGTCTGGGACGGCGGCGCGGCGCACCCGGTGGCCACGAGAGGTCAGAGAAGCGTCAACCGGCGCGTGGAGGATGTTCCTCGGCGCTCCGGATCGTCAGAATCCGCTCATGCGATCACGACTACTCGCCACCGCGGTCGGCGCCGCCGCCGTGGCCGCCCTCGGCGGCCCGGCCGCCGCCGGCACGCCCCCGCCCTCCTCCGCCGCCGCACCTCCCGCCGGGGCGGCGACCGCCTCGGCCGTGGCCGCCCGGCCGAGGCTCACCGATCCGCACCCGTGCAAGGACCAGCCCGGATTCACGTGTTCCACCCTCCGGGTGCCGCTCGACCATCGCGGCAGGGTGCCCGGCACGCTCGACCTTCAGGTCGCCACCGCCGACAACGCCACGGCGCCCAAGGGCGTCCTCCTGTTCCTCACCGGCGGCCCCGGCCAGCCCGGCGTGCCGTTCATCACGCGGATCGCCACGCAACGCCTGCCCGAGCTCGCCAAGGACTACCGGTTCGTCATGCTGGACCAGCGGGGCACGGGGGAGTTCGGCGCGATCAACTGCCCGCAGCTCCAGGCCCAGGTCGGCAGCTCCGACATCGCGGCGCCCACGCCCGCCGCGATCAAGGAGTGCTCCGACATCCTCGGTGACCGGCGTGGCCTCTACAGCACCGAGCAGACCGTCGCGGACTATGAGGCGCTGCGGCGGGCGCTCGGTGTCGGCAAGATGGTCGTCGACGGAGTCTCGTACGGGTCGTTCACCGCCGCGCGCTACGCCGCAGTCCACCCGTCGCACGTCGGCAAGGTCGTCCTCGACTCGGTCCTGCCGCACGTCGACCCGCAGGCCGACGACGGTCTGTACTTAGTGGGTCTGCACGCGCAGGCGCGCGTGCTGCGCGACGCCTGCGCGACCGCGCCCGCCTGCCCGTCGGACCCGGCCGAGGACCTGGCGTGGGTGGTCCGGCACCGCACGGCCGCGGACGGCGTGAAGATCTTCGACGCCATCGTGTCGTACGAGTTCCTGGACCCGACCTACCGCGACCCGAACCCACCGGGCCTGCCCGCGGGCCACGGCGACCTGGTCGGCGCGCTGCGGGCGGCCCGGCAGGGCGACCCGGCCCGGCTCGACACGATCATCACCGACATGGCGCCCGGCGGGGACCCGGTGGCCTCGTACAGTTCGGGGCTGCACATCGACACGTTCTGCTCCGACAGTGTCTTCCCGTGGGGCCGGTCCGACGCGTCCCTGGCCACCCGGCAGACCGCGCTCGACCGGTTCCTGCGGCACACCGACCCGCGGAGCGTCTGGCCGTACACGCGGGCGACCTCGGCCGGGAGCGGCTTCACCCAGGAGTGCCTGCGCTGGCGGTCGCGCCCGGCCGCGGAGCCGCCGGCCCGGCTGCCCGACGTGCCGGTGCTGCTGGTGAACGGCGACCACGACCTGTCCACCCCGCTGGAGTGGGCGTACGAGGAGGCGACGCACGCGCCGAACGGCAGGGTCGTCGTCGTCAAGGGCGCCTCGCACTCGATCCAGAACCGTGAGCGCGGGCACGCCGGACGGGACGCGGTGATCGCGTTCCTCGGCGGCTGACCGTCCGCGACGCCGTAAGGGGCCGGATCGTTCGTTCGACCGGTCCCTTCGGCACCCCTCGGCGAGGATGGTGAACGTGGAACGCCGGACGCGGCCGAGAGAGGTCGTGACGCCTGAAAAAGGTTAGTGAAAGGTTTATGAAGCTTAGGGCAAGGTTGATGAAGCAGATCTTGTCGTGAACAGCGCCCGAAATCGGGATGAAGCAGGAGCCGATGCTCTGATGTGCGACTTAACCTCGGCCTGCTCAGTTGGACGGGTTCTTCGGGGGACTACATGGGACTAATGGGCTGGCCGCTTATCGTCGCGGCCGTCCTGCTCGCCATCGGGGGGCCGGTGGCCTGTCTGTACCTGTGGAACCGTGTGAAGGGACGCCTCGCCGTCGTCGCCCGGCTCTTCATGATCGTCATGTGCCAGACGTTCGCACTGCTCGTCGGCGGCGTCAGCGTCAACCATTACTTCGAGTTCTACGCCTCCTGGAGCGACCTGTTCGGCGGCGGCAAGGGCGGGGACACGCCGATCGAGGCGCTCGGCCCCGGCGCGATCGGCAGCGGCGCGGTGCGCTTCGAGCGCACTCCCAAGCTCGATCCGGACGTCTACATGGCGACGGTGACCGGCGAACGCTCCCATCTCCGCTCCCGCATCCTGGTCTGGGTGCCGCCGGGCTACAACTCGCCCGCGAACGCCCACCAGACCTACCCCGTGGTGGAGCTTCTGCCCGGTTATCCCGGCACCCCCTCGACCTGGTTCCACGCCGTCCACGGCGCGAGCGCCCTCAAGCAGGAGGTGGCGGCGGGACGCGCCCATCCGTTCATCCTCGTCGCGCCGGTGACGACGGTCATCCATGGCCGCGACACCGAGTGCGTCGACTTCCCCAAAGGGCCGCGCGTCGAGACCTGGCTCACCGACGACGTTCGCCAGGCGGTCACGAAGGCGTTCCGCGCCCAGCCGGACCGCGGCGCCTGGGGTCTCATGGGGTTCTCCACCGGCGGTTACTGCGCGGCGAAGATGGCGGTCCGCCTGCCCGACCTGTTCGGCGCGGCCGTCACCATGCAGGGGGACGCCGTTCCCCAGACGCCGGCGGTCCAGCACGACCACGCCCTGAACGCGCAGAACTCCGTGCTCGACCTGCTCCGCACACACCGCCCGCCGATCAGCCTCCTGCTGGCGGGCACCCGGCAGGACCGCCATTCCGACGAGGCGATCGACCAGATCATGCCGCTCATCCGCCCGCCGACGACGGCCTTCCTGTACGTCCTGCCCAAGGGCGGCCACAACGCCTCGGTCTGGAACTCGATGCTGCCGAAGGCGTACGCCTGGCTGAGCAGCCGCCTTTCCGCGCCGCGCCCGTCCTGATCGAGCGCGCGCCCGGGGCGCTCCGCGTCCTGGGGGGATGACGAGGCGGCGGGCATCAGAGACGCCCGCCGCCGTACGGTCCCGGTCTCAGAGTTTGACGAGACGCTGCAGGAGATCTCCGTAGGCCCGCAGCGCGACGCGCAGGCGTTCGGTGTCGGCGTCGTCGCCGTTCCATCGCCGTTCGAGGCTCCGGCGCTGCTCGTCGAGGGCGGCGGTCAGCGCGCGCACGGCCTCTTCGCACAGGGAGCTGGCCTGCCGTACCGAGTCGCGGGGATCGTCGACGAAGCCGGCCTTGACCTCGTGCCAGCGGCTGTCGAACCGGTCCGCGTCGCCTCGGCCGAGCAGCCGCTCGCCGGCCGCCCGGGCCTCGCCCGGACCGCCCATGCCTGGCCCGTCAGTGCGGGTCGCGTTCGGACCTTCCATGCCAGGCCCGGCCGTGCGGGCCTCGCCCGGACCGCCCGCGCCGGGCAGGTCCGTGCGGGTCACGCTCGCCCCGGACCGGCCGCCCGGAGATCCGCCTTCGTCGCGGTCAGGGGAGGCACCCGTGTCCGGAGCCATCGTCGGTGCGGACCGTCCCCCGTGAGCGTACGACCGGACGGTGGCCGTGGGACCGGCCGTACGCTCGCCCAGCGGATCGGCCGCACTGCCCGGCTCGATCATCCCGTCCGATCCCGTCCCGGCGGAGCGGTCCGTGTCCGCCGTGCCGGGCGCGTCCGGCCGTACGCCGCGTGAGCCCTCCGACCGGGTGCGCTCGTCGCGCTCGCGGTCGGTTCCGCCGGTGCGGCCGGGCAGCGGACCGCTGGTGTCCGTCACCGGGCCGGGCTGCCGTGGGACGGTGGCCCCCGCCGCCGATCCTGCCGTGGCGTCGTCGGGCCGGCCGGTCCGTTCTCCGGAGGAGCCGACGACGCGGCCCTCGACGGCGTCGTCGGAGGGCATCCCGGCCACGGGGCGGTCGCCGGGGAGAGCGTGGCGCCCCTCGGGGCGATCCTGGCGTTCGCTCATCGTGTCCGTCCCTCCGTGACCTCGGTGTCACGCCGGGACGCCGCGTGGCCGTCAGCCGGCGTCGACACACGCCGCTCCTCGGCCGCCGTACGGGCGGGGTCATCGCGGTCTTCGGGGTCCCCGCGGTCGTGCCGCGCGTCGCCGGACGCGGGCACCCGGCCGTCCTCGGCGGACGCTCGGCCGACATGGCTCTCGCCGTCGCCGAGCAGATCCGCGAACAGGGCGCGGTAGTGGACCATGGCCTGGCGCAGATCCTCGGTGGTCGCCTGACCGGCGTCGGCGCGGCCCCGGATCTCATGCGCCGTCCGGTACCGGCCGATCGTGCCGCCGTGCTCGACGGACAGGTCCGCGACCTGCTGCTCGTAGTCCTCGGTCGGGTAGCCGCGGTCCTTCATGACGCGGATGAGAAGGTTGTCGGCGTCGGCGACGGCACTCTGGGGGGAGTCCACGAAGCGCTCCTGCACCCGCTGCCAGTCGGTGTGGTACCGGTCGCGTACGGCCGGGTCGAGGGGGTGGATCTGGAGCTCGCGGTGACGCTGCTCGCGGGCGCGGAGCTCCTGCTCGGCCTCGCGGGTGCTGCTATGACGCTCGACGGCACGGTCGTATTCCGGCCCGAATCTCTCGCGCAGGCGGCGTCGCTGCTGCTGCCGCGAGGCGAGGAGACCCAGGGCCGCGATGACCAGAACCGCGACGATCACGATGACGGCCACTGCGGCGGTCGACATGATTGCCTCCGGTGGTGGGCTGCGATAGACGCCACGTGCCCGTATAAAGCAGGTCAAAACTCCTTGGGATTAACGGCGAAAGCCCGGACCCGGCCGCCGGGAGAGGCGGCCAGGGCCGGGCTTTCGTGGTGTTCGCTCCGGCACCACCGGGCGAAAGGTCGGCCAGGCGGTCAGACGGCCGGCGCGGGCTGCGACTCCGTGTCCCGGATCTCCGCGAGGGCGCGGGTGAAGTCCCGGGAGGACAGCCAGAGCTTGTACATGATCGCGAACTCGAAGACGAGCAGGAGGGCGGCCGCGCCGATGGTGACCGGGACGATCTGGTTCACCAGCGGCCCGACGATGAAGACCGCCATCTGGAACTCGATGCCGCTGATCAGGTGCGTACGGACGCGGTGGTCGCGCAGCCAGTCGCGGACGCGGATGTACCACGCGAAGCGGGAGCGGAACTCCTGCTGCAGGTCGATGACCTCGACGGTGCGCGCCTTGATCTCGTCCGGGTCGAGTTCGGGGTCCTCACGCAGGAGGTCCTCGGCGAAGACCGGCGCCGGGGAGGCGGTCTCCTCGATCGCCTTGGTGAGCTCGCTCCGCATCTGGCGGCGGACCTTCGCCACCTGGAGGGCGTCGACGTAGCGGAGCATGTCGAGGAAGACGACCGCGACGCCGAGGAGAAGGTAGAGCTCCTTGTCGGTCGCGCGGTACTGCCCCCACATCAAGGCGAGGGTGCAGGTCAGCACGCGGACGCGGTCGAAGACGTAGTCGAGCCAGCCGCCGAGGACGGTGCCGTTGCCCTTGAGCCGGGCGATCTTACCGTCCATGCAGTCCAGCACGAAGCTCAGGTGGTAGAGCAGGGCGCCCAGTACCAGCCACTTCCAGTCCGCCATCAGGAAGCAGCCCGCCGAGCCGAGGCCGAGGAAGAGCGCGCCCCAGGTGATCTGGTTCGGCGTGATCTTGGTCCTGTTCGCGGTTCCGACGACGAGGGGGCCGGCCAGGGGGTCCACGAGGAACACGGTCCACCAGGCATCCCGGGCCTTGAAAGTCCGGGACTTCACCTCTTCCAGCGTGAACTTCATGCGATTTGGTCCCCTTGGTCACAGTAAGGAACGGCCCGAAATCCCCGAGCCGTCGTGTTCTGATCGGTATTGGGTGAGACGCTCCCTGTGGTTGCGAGGTTTACGGCAGGTTTACGAAAACTTGGCCTTCCGGTCACCTTCGAACCCCGTAACGGGACGAGCCTCGCCGGGCCCACCTGCGAGAGGTCGCGTGCGCAGGGGCGGGTAACGTGCGCAGTGGGAGGCGATCAGCATGGAGAACAGGCTGTACATCGGCGGAGTGTGGGAGACCGCGAAGGCGACCTTCGACGTGACCGACCCGTCCACCGGCGAGGTCTTCGCGTCGGTGGCGGACGCCGACGCGGACGCCGCCGTACGCGCGCTCGACGCCGCGGCGGCCGCTCAGGCGTCCTGGGCCGCGACGGCTCCCCGGGAGCGGTCGGACATCCTCCGCCGGGCGTACGAGCTGATGCACGAGCGCGCCGACGAGCTCGCGCGGATCACGACGCTGGAGATGGGGCGGCCCCTCGCCGAGTCCAAGGGTGAGGTCGTCTACGCGGCGGAGTTCCTGCGGTGGTTCTCCGAGGAGGCGGTGCGCGTCGCCGGCGAGTACCGGATCGCCCCGGGCGGCGACTATCGCATCGTCACCACTCGGCAGCCGATCGGGCCGGCCTACCTCGTCACCCCGTGGAACTTCCCGCTGTCCATGGTCACCCGGAAGGTCGGCGCGGCCATCGCCGCGGGCTGCACGATGATCATCAAGCCGGCGGAGGCGACGCCCCTGTCCGCGCTGGCCCTCGGCCGGCTGCTGACCGACGCCGGCGTGCCCGACGGCGTCCTGAGCGTGCTGCCGACGAACCACGCCCCCGAGGTGACCGACGCGCTCATCTCGGACGGCCGGCTGCGCGTGCTCTCGTTCACCGGCTCGACGCCGGTCGGCCGGAAGCTGATGGAGCAGGCGGCGAGCAAGGTGATCAGGACGACGATGGAGCTGGGCGGCAACGCGCCCTTCCTCGTCTTCGACGACGCCGACCTGGACGCCGCGCTCGACGGCGCGGTGCTGGCCAAGATGCGCAACACCGGCGAGTCGTGCGTGGCCGCCAACCGGTTCATCGTCCATGAGGCGGTGGCCGAGGAGTTCGCGGCCGGGCTCGCCGAGCGGCTCAGCGCGCTACGGCTCGGCCCTGGGCTCGATCCCGACACCCAGGTCGGCCCGCTGGTCGACGAACGGGCGCGGGACCGCGTCGCCGGCCTCGTGTCCGACGCCCTCGAGCGCGGGGCGACCCTCCGTACGGGCGGGAAGGTGCCGGAGGGGGCGGGCTGGTTCTACCCGCCGACCGTGCTGAGCGACGTGCCGGCGGACGCCCGCGTGATGCGGGAGGAGATCTTCGCCCCGGTCGCGCCGATCGCCGCCTTCCCGGACGAAGAGTCCATGATCGCCGCGGCGAACGACACCGAGGCGGGCCTGGTCGCCTACGCCTACACGCGGGACCTGAAGCGGGCGCTGCGGGTCGGGGAGGCCCTGGAGAGCGGCATGGTCGGGATCAACCGTGGGCTCGTGTCCAACCCGGCGGCGCCGTTCGGCGGGGTGAAGGAGTCCGGCATCGGCCGCGAGGGCGGTTTCGAGGGCATCGACGACTACGTCGAGCTGAAGTACCTCGCCGTCGACCTGTGACGAAAAGCCGTACGGCCCCGGAACGCGGTTCCGGGGCCGTACGGGCGGTCGTCACTGCTTGGGCGCCTTGGACACGTACTCGGTCGTGTAGGTCTTGGACAGGTCGATGTCGTTCTTCTTGCCCTTGACGTTCGGCGAGAACTGCGCGAGGACGTTCAGCACGTTCTTCGCGCCGTCGGCGGCCATGACGCCGTCCGGGGTGAACATCCCGATGCTGTCGGTGATCGCCTTCTCGTACAGCTTCGGGTCGCCGCCGGCGTAGTCCGCCGGCATCTTCGCGGCGATCTCCGCCGGCTTGTGCGCCTTGATCCAGCCGAGCGTCTTGACGAACGCGTTGGCCAGCTTCTGCACGGTCGCCGCGTTGTTCTTGACGTAGTCGCAGTTCATGTAGAGGGAGCTGGACGGGTACAGGCCGCCGAGCGCCGCCTTGGTGCCCGCCTCGTTCCGCATGTCGACCAGGACCTTGCCCTGGCCGGTGCTGGTGAGCTTGGCGACGGTCGGGTCGGTCGTCATACCCGCGTCGATGCCGCCGTTCTTCAGCGTGGCGATGAAGGTCTGGCCCGCGCCCGCCTTCACGGTGGTGTACCCGGAGGTCGGCACGCCGTTCTTGGTGGCCAGGTACTGCGTGAGGAAGTCGGTCGAGGAGCCGGGGCTGGTGACGCCGAGCTTCTTGCCCTTGAAGTCCGCCGGGGACTTGATCTGCCCGGCCTTGTTCGCGGCGACGACCTCGACCTCGCCCGGCACGTCGGCGAGCTGGACGACGCTCTCGACGCACTTGCCCTTGGTCTGCAGGTCGATCGAGTGGTCGTAGAAGCCGACGACGCCCTGGACGTCGCCCGAGATCATGACGTTCTCCGCCTGGGCGCCCGCGGGCTCGGTCAGCAGCTGGACGTTCAGGCCCTGCTCCTTGAAGTAGCCGAGCTGCTCGGTGAGCTTGGCGGGCAGGTAGATCACCTTGTCGATGCCGCCGACCATGATCTTGACGGTGCCGTCCTGCTTGCCCCCGCCGCCTCCGGAGGAGGAGGTGCGCGAGTCGCGGCAGGCGGCCAGGGACAGGGCGGTCGTGGCGGCGAGCGCCGCCGCGGCGATACGGGTGGTGGTGCGCATGTGAGCTCTCCTAGGGGTACGTGAAGACGCCGATCCGGGGCGGGCCGGGAAGGCGGGGTGGTTCAGATCTGCGCGTCGTGGCCGGTGGACGGCGGGCGCCAGCGCAGCAGGCGGCGTTCGAGGAGGGTGAGGAGCCACTCGGCGAGCAGTGCGATCACCGTGATGATGATCATTCCGGCGTAGATGCCGGCCGAGTCGAACGTGCCCTGGGCGTGGTTGATGAGCAGGCCGAGGCCCTTGTCCGCGCCGCTGTACTCGCCGACGATCGCGCCGATGATGGCGAACCCGAACGCCGAGTGGAGCGAGGCGAGGATCCAGGAGGTGGCGCTGGGCACGACGATCGTCCGCAGGACGGCGGTACGGCTCGCGCCCAGGATCCGCGCGTTGTTCACCAGGTTGCGGTCGACCTCGCGGGCGCCCTGGAAGGCGTTGAAGAAGACCGCGAAGAACACCAGGATGAACGCGGTGGCGACCTTCGAGGACATGCCCAGGCCGAACCAGATGACGAACAGCGACGCCAGGATGATCCGGGGGATGGCGTTGGCGGCCTTGATGAACGGCGCGCACACGTCGGACAGGAACCGGCTGCGGCCCAGGATGATGCCGAGGATCACGCCGCCGACGCTGCCGAGCGCGAACCCGATCACGGCCTCTTCCAGGGTGTAGGCGATCTGCGTCCAGATCGAGCCCTGCGAGGTGCCGGTGGTGAACCAGTCGACGAGGCGGTTCCAGATCGCGCTCGGCTTCGAGTAGTAGAAGGGGTCGATCCAGTACGTCGCGGCCAGCTCCCACGAGCCGAGAACGGCGACGACGAGCAGGATCCGCACGGCGTTGACGGTGTAGGACCGGCGGCGGCCCGCGGCACGGGCCTGAGCGACGGCCGTCGCCTGGTCGTCCAGCTCAAGCAGCATTGCCGGTACCCCTCTCGCGGGTGATCTGGACCTCTTCGCGGAGCGACTCCCACACCTCGCGGTAGATCTCGAGGAACTCGGGGGTGAGCCGGATCTCCTCGGCGTCGCGCGGGCGCTTCAGCGGCACCTCGAAAGAGGCCTTGACGGTGGCGGGGCTCGCGGTCATGACGGCGACCCGGTCCGCGAGCACGATCGCCTCTTCCAGGTCGTGCGTGACGAACACGACGGCGGCGCCGCCGCCCTGCCCGGTGGCCTCGTCACCGGTCCACAGGCGCAGCAGCTCGTCCTGCATCAGGCCGCGGGTCTGCACGTCGAGCGCGGAGAACGGCTCGTCCATCAGCAGGATCGAGGGCTCGTTGACGAGCGTCTGGGCGAGGGCGACGCGCTTGCGCATGCCGCCGGACAGCTGGTGCGGGTAGTAGGACTCGAACCCGCCCAGGCCGACCCGGCGCACCCAGTCGCGGGCCTGCTCCCGGGCGCTCTGCTTGCCGGCGCCGCGGTACCGGGGGCCGGTGGCGACGTTGTCGAGCACGGTGCGCCAGGGCAGCACGGCGTCGTTCTGGAACATGTACCCGACCCCGTCGGGGATGCCGGCGACGGGGCTGCCGTGCACCAGGACCTCGCCCGCCGAGGGGGGCTCGAGACCGGAGACGAGGGACAGGGTGGTGGACTTGCCGCATCCGGTGGGGCCGACCACGGCGACGAACTCACCGGCGCGTACGGTCAGGTCGAGGTTGCGGACGGCGGTGTGCACGCCACCCGACGATGAGCGGAAACGCTTGGTCGCGTCGCGGAGCTCGATCGCGGGGCCGTCAGGCTCTGCTTGCGTTGGCATGCACGGAGGTTACGAGTGCGTTTCCGCGCCGTTAAGCCTTGCCCGCGATGTAATCGCAAGCCGTGTTTCCGGAGCTTATCGGCCTTAGCGGCGTTCTGCGCGTTCTGCTCACGCGGGAGCGAGGCACCGGAGCGGTTTCGGCTACCGTGCACGTCATGTCGCCCCGGATCCGGATCCGCTTCGCGCACCAGGTGCTGATTTTGCAGATCAGCGTGGTCGTGCTCGTCGCGCTGGTCGGGTACGGACTGGCCGCGTGGATGCAGCGGGACGAGCTGCGCAACCAGTACGCCTCGCGGGCGCTCACGCTCGCGCGGTCGGTGGCCGCCGATCCGGTGATCGGCGACACCGCCGCGACCGGAAGCGACCCGAACGGCGTCGTCGAGGATCGGGCCGAACGCGTGCGGCTCGCCACCGGCGCGCTGTTCGTCGTGGTGACCGACCGGAACGGCATCCGCCTCGCCCACCCCACCCGCTCGCAGATCGGCAAACGGGTCAGCACGGACCCCTCGGCCGCGCTGTCCGGCCGGGAGGTGAAGGTCATCGAGCGCGGCACTCTCGGGTTGTCCGCCCGCGGGAAGGTCCCGCTGCGCGACCACACCGGAGCCCTGGTCGGTGAGGTCAGCGTCGGGTTCGACGCGGACGAGATCGACCGGCGGGTGCACCGCACGATGGAGGTCGCCGCCCTGGTCGCCGCGGCCGCCGTCGCGCTCGGCGTGGTCGCGTCGGTCGCGATCGGGCGGCGGCTCAAACGCCAGACGCTCGGCCTCGAACCGTACGAGCTGGCCGAGATGGTCCAGGAGCGCGCGGCGGTGCTGCACGGCATCAACGAGGGCGTGCTCGCGGTCGACGCCGCGAACCGGGTGACGGCCTGCAACGCCGAGGCGGCCCGCCTGCTCGGCGTCACCCCCGACCGCGGCGAACCCGTCGCCGAACTGCCCGTACGCGGACGGCTCAGGTCGGTGCTCGACGGCGAGGAGGACGCCCGCAACCTCTTCGTCCTCGCCGGTGAGCGCGTCCTCGTCGTCAACCGGCGGGAGGTCCGGCACGACGGGCGCCTGCTCGGCACGGTGCTCACGCTGCGGGACCGTACGGACGTCGAGTCCCTGGCCCGGGAGCTCGACGCGGTGCGCGCCCTGTTCGACGCGCTGCGCGCGCAACGGCACGAGTACGCCAACCGCATGCACACCCTGTCCGGCCTGCTCCAACTCGGCCACTACGAGGAGGCGGCCGGCTGACATCCGGACGCTCGCCGAGGTTCCGGACACGCGGGAGGCGCCTCCGGACTCCGTCCCCGATCCGTACCTCCAGGCGTTCCTCGCCGCCAAGGCGGCCGTCGCGGCCGAGAAGGGCGTCTCCCTGGAGATCGCCGAGACGAGCTGGGTGCCGGGGCGGGTCGTCGACCCGCTCGACGTGACCACCGTCCTCGGCAATCTGGTCGAGAACGCCATCGAGGCGGCACGGCTCGGCGACCGCCCGGGGCGAGTGGAGGTCGAGCTGCTCGGCGACGGGCCCGACCTGCACGTCACCGTCACGGACTCGGGGGAGGGCGTGCCCAAGGAGCTCAGAGAGGCCGTCTTCCGCGACGGTGTGTCCACCCGCGAGCCCGAGCCCGGCCGGCCGCGCGGCATGGGCCTGGCCCTCGCCCGCCAGGCCGCGCGGGGGCGCGGGGGCGACGTCACCATCGCCGACCCCGGCCCCGACGGCGCCGGCGCCGTGTTCGTCGCGAGCCTCCCGGAGGTGCTGCAGTGATCGATGTGCTGGTGGTCGACGACGACTTCCGGGTGGCGCAGATCCACGCCGGATTCGTCGAGCTGGTCCCTGGGTTCCGCGTGGCCGGGCGGGCGCGCACCGCCGCCGAGGCCCGGGCCGGCGCGGCAGGGGTCGACCTGGTGCTGCTCGACGTCTACCTGCCGGACGAGTCCGGGCTCGCGCTGCTGCCCGAACTGGACGCCGACGTCATCATGGCCACCGCCGCGACCGACCCCGAGTCGGTCCGCACCGCGTTCTCCCGGGGAGCGCTGCACTACCTGATCAAGCCGTTCACCGCCCAGGAGCTGCGCCACCGGCTGCAGGCCTACGCCCGCTATCGCGAACACCTCACGACGACCGAGGAGCTCACCCAGACCGACGTGGACCGCGCGATCCGCGCCCTGCACGCCGTACCGCGCGCCGAGCCGCGGCCCGCCAAGGGACAGTCGTCGGTCACCGCCCGGCTGGTCGCCGACGCCCTGCAACGGGCCGGGGAGCCGAGGTCGGCCGCCGAGATCTCCGACGAGGTCGGCATCTCCCGGGCGACCGCCCAGCGGTACCTCGCCTCGCTCGCCCAGGCGGGACGGGTGCACGTCACCCTGCGGTACGGCACCACGGGCCGCCCCGAGCACCAGTACGACTGGCGCACCCGCTGACCGCGCGCCTAGCTCGATGGTACGAACACCACGTCGACCCAGTAGTTGGTGAGCTGGTAGGTCCCCGTGGGGAACGCGTTCGTGGCACCGTAGGCGTACACGCCGTTCCCGCCAGAATCGGCGCTGGCCGGCGCGGTCAAAGGACCGTTGGTGTACGCACTGGTGAAATACGGCCGCGTCACAGAATAAAAACCCGAGGATGTGAAATAAGAAGCGATATACGTAGTGTTCGCCGTCACCGCCACCGGTGCCGTGAAGTTCACTTGCTGCCAGCCCGATGCCGACTCGCCGGTGAAGGTCGCATTCGCCAGCAGCGTCCCGCTCGCACTCCACAAACTTCCCACGTGAGTGCCCGTGTTCAGCGAACCCTTGTAGAACCGGATACCCGTCACGGTCCCACTCGTCGACGCCGTGAACTTGACGCCCAGCGTGACCGCCAATGCGTCGTTGTGAGCCGCGACACTCGGAACATCGGTACTCGTCCACAAACTGGTGGACACGGTTTCGTTGAGGGTGGGTGAGGTGCTGGGGGCCCAGTGGATGGGTTGTTCTCCGTCGAAGGTGGTTCCGCCGAGGTAGACGGCGGTGAGGTTGTGTTGGCCGGCGGTCAGGGTGCTGGTGGTGAGGGTGGCGGGTTGGGTGGTGCTGCGGAAGAAGGCGGTGCCGATGACGGTGTTGCCGTCTTTGAAGGCGACGTTTCCTTGGGGGGTGAGGGTTCCGCTGTTTTGCTGGACGGTCGCGGTGAGGGTGACCGGTTCTCCGGTTCTGGCGGGGTTGTTGTTGGAGGTGAGTGTGGTGGTGGTGGGGCGGTCGTCGGGGAGTTGGATGAGGGTGGGGGGTTGGCTGGTGGCGCCAGTGATGGTGATGGCGTTGTTGAGGGTGAACAGGTGGCCGATGGGGTTGGCTCGGCTGTTGACGTTGATGGCGTTGTTGGCGATGAGGTTGCCGCGGAAGGTGGTGAAGGTGTTGAGGGTGGCGGAGTCGCTGATGGCCCAGTAGAGGTTGTTGGCCTGGGCGCCTCCGGTGAGGGTGATGGTGCTGGACATGGCGGTGGTGAGGGTGGTGGCTTTGAAGACGAAGATGGCGTCGGGGTTGGCTTGGGCGTCCAGGGTGAGGGTTCCGTTGATCTGGAAGTCGCCGGTGGTGGAGTCGTAGACGCCGGGGGTTCTGGTGGTGTTGCCCAGTTCTGCGGGCAAGGTGGCGTTCGGTGTCATCGCGGTGAGGTTGTTGTAGGCGGTGACGACGTCGGCTTTGGCGTTGGCCGCGGTGGAGTCGCCGGCGTGGATGGTTCCGTTGATGGTGCCGGGCGGGAAGCCGGTGACGCTGGAGCCGGGACTCGTCCCGAGGTCTCCGATGACCCGGGTGAGGTTGGTGTTGGTGACGTTTGATCCGGCCAGGACCGCGAACGGTGCTGCATTACCGATACTCACCGACTGTGCTTGAGCACTTCCTGGTGTCATGACGATGGCACCCATCAGAAGCAGGGCTGTCAGCGCGGCGGACAGCCAGGAACGAGCGATGCTTCGTGAGCTACGCGGGCGTTCTGCATCGTTCACGGCCGCGCGCTTCCTCCAGGGGCGTACGCTGCTGCGGTTCGCTGCCGGCTCCGGAGTTCCTGGACGCTGCTGAGCATTCACCCCGCGCTCCGGCGCGGTCGAACCGACCGCGTCATTGGATGCGTTGCGACGGAACATCGACATGTGACACAACTCCTCAAATCCTCGTGCCGGAACTCGCACAGCCACGATCAGGGCGTGAAATATCGCGCGAATGTCAGCACTTGCCTGTGAGCCGTCATGACATGCGACGATGTGTGCGCTTAGAGCGGTAGCAAATGTGCGTCTTATTCGATCAACGAAGACTCCGGTTGATGGGTTTTTAGTGCGGACCTTAGCTCGCCATGTCCATGCGTGTTACTTGCTTGGAGGCCTTAACTCGATATCTTGATCGGAGCGTGTCGGTGGCGGCTCTGCTCGGCGTGTCGAGCCGGAATAAGGGGAATGTCGTGGCATTTGCTGATTTTTGCGCACTGCTTGCATTGAAAGCGCGTGTCTCGTTGGCGGCGCCTCTGGCGGCCCTTCTCGTCACGAACGTGGCCGGCGGAACACAGAGCCACGTCTTCAAGGCGCGTATTGGTGCTGCGGCGCCGTTCGCGGTCCTGGCCGGATCAAGCGTCACCAACACCAACCTCACCCGGGTCATCGGAGACCTCGGGACGAGCCCGGGCTCTACGGTCACCGGCTTCCCGCCCGGCACCATCAACGGAACCATCCACGCCGGCGACTCCACCGCGGCCAACGCCAAAGCCGACGTCGTCACCGCCTACAACAACCTCACCGCGATGACACCGAACGCCACCTTGCCCGCAGAACTGGGCAACACCACCAGAACCCCCGGCGTCTACGACTCCACCACCGGCGACTTCCAGATCAACGGAACCCTCACCCTGGACGCCCAAGCCAACCCCGACGCCATCTTCGTCTTCAAAGCCACCACCCTCACCACCGCCATGTCCAGCACCATCACCCTCACCGGAGGCGCCCAGGCCAACAACCTCTACTGGGCCATCAGCGACTCCGCCACCCTCAACACCTTCACCACCTTCCGCGGCAACCTCATCGCCAACAACGCCATCAACGTCAACAGCCGAGCCAACCCCATCGGCCACCTGTTCACCCTCAACAACGCCATCACCATCACCGGCGCCACCAGCCAACCCCCCACCCTCATCCTCCTTCCCGACGATCGCCCGACGACCACCACGGTCACCTCGAACAACAACCCCGCCAGAACCGGAGAACCGGTCACCTTCACCGCGACCGTCCAGCAAAACAGCGGAACCTTCACCCCTCAAGGGAACGTCGCCTTCAAAGACGGCAACACCGTCATCGGCACCGCCTTCTTCTACAGCACCGCACAACCCGCCGCCTTCACCACCTCCGCCCTCTCCGCGGGCCAACATCGCATCACCGCGGTCTACCTCGGCGGAACCACCTTCGACGGGGAACAACCCATCCACTGGGCCCCAAGCACCTCACCCACAATCAATCAAACCGTATCTACTGGGACTGTCTGAAATGGGCTGAAGTCCGCCGCTACGTGGGCCTGGAATTCCTCGCCGAAGCGCGTCTCCGCGTGATCAGCGGCGACCCGCCGTACGAGAACACCACCCAACAAGCAATCACCGCTTAACCTGCAACAACGGATCACGCGGAGGTCGACGCATACACCACTCCGCTAACGTGACCAAGGACTAATGAATTGAGCAGACCGAAGGTGCGAGACGGTGCGAACAGGCAAGGGCTGTGGCGCGGGCGGCGCCTGAGGCCCTGGATCGCACGCGGGAACAGTCTGGTTGTCCTGATCTGTTTGCTCCAGGGCGTTTCGAGTCCTTCGCATGCGTCCGCACACAAGCCTGCTGAGCACGTCCCTCAGGTCGCGCGTGGTTCGCAGACACCACCGGCAGCGTCGTCGAAAGACGTACCCGCCCCTATATCGGCCGACATACGCTCAGCCCTTCCCGCATCGTCCTTGAGAAGCCGCCGAATTGCCAAGAGCGGGGTCCGCGCTCGTAGAGCCGGGTGCCCGCCGACGTCAATCATTTGCATCGAGAACAGCCTTCCTGGCAACCCGCCCAGCCAATGGGATATCACCGGAGCGGGTTCCCCCAATATCCAGGGATATGCCACTCAAATTAGTGTCGCCCACGGGGAGACCATACAATTCAAGGTGCTGACTCCCGCGACCGCCTATCACCTGGACATCTATCGCATGGGCTACTACAGCGGCCTGGGAGCGCGCCTGATCGCTACGGTTCAGCCGTCCGCCGCCCTGCCGCAGACGCAGCCGGCTTGTCTGACCGACAGCACGACCGGCCTGATCGACTGTGGCAACTGGGCGGTATCGGCCTCATGGGATGTGCCGGCGAGCGCGGTCTCCGGCGTCTACATCGCGAAACTGGTGCGTGATGACGTGGCCGGTGAGGCCAGCCAGATGATCTTCGTCGTCAGGGACGACACACGTCACTCGGATCTTCTGGTGCAGACATCTGACGCCACGTGGCAGGCGTACAACTCCTACGGCGGCAACAGCCTCTATACAGGTGCCCCGGCGGGGCGGGCGTTCAAGGTGAGCTACAACCGTCCGTTCAACACTCGGGAGAGCTCTGTTTACAGCTGGTTCTTCGATTCCGAATATCCAATGGTCAGATGGCTCGAGGCGAACGCATACGACGTGAGCTACACCACCGACGTGGACACCGCCATGCGGCCGGCGCAGATTCTCGGGCACAAGGTCTTCATGTCCTCCGGCCATGACGAATACTGGTCCAACGAGATGCGGACCAACGTGCAGAACGCTCGCGACAATGGCGTGAACCTCACCTTCTTCTCCGGAAACGAGATATTCTGGAAGACCAGGTGGGAGAACAGCATCGCGGACGGCACCTCGTTCAGGACGCTCGTCTGCTACAAGGAGACGCTTGCGAACGGCACGAGGCTCGATCCGACTTCGACGTGGACGGGGACGTGGCGAGATCCGCGTTACTCCCCGCCGGCGGACGGAGGGCGACCGGAGAACGCGCTGACAGGCACGCTGTACATGGTCAACCAGGTCGTCAACGATTCGATACGGGTCCCCGCTGCGTTCAGCGACATGCGGTTGTGGCGCAACACGTCGATCGCCAGTCTTTCTCCCGGCCAGACGGCGACCTTTCCCGCAGGAACGCTGGGGTATGAGTTCGACGAGGCGCCCGACGACGCAACCGCACCGCCCGGACTGGTCAGGTTCTCGAGCACGACCGTGACCACGGCCACCCAATACCTGCTCGACTACGGGAGCCAGTACGGCGCTGGGACCGCCACACACAGCCTGGTGCTCTACCGGGCTCCGAGCGGAGCGCTCGTCTTCGGAGCGGGGACCACCCAGTGGGCGTGGGGGCTCGACGCAGTTCACGATCGGGCCGGAACCCCCACGGACATCAATATGCAGCAGGCGACGGTCAATCTCTTCGCTGACATGGGCAGTCAGCCGGCCAGCCTCCAGCCCGGCCTGGTGCCGGCGACCCAGTCGACGGACACGTCTCCACCGACGTCAACGATCACCAATCCGTCGAGCGGTGCCGGTGTGGCCACGGGAAGGGTGGTCACGATTCAGGGAACGGCCAGCGATACCGGGGGCGGCGTCGTCGGGGGTGTGGAAGTTTCGTTCGACGGCACACGATGGTTCAAGGCGACCGGCCGAAGCGCCTGGCAGTACCAATGGACGCCCACCGGCAACGGACCCGTGACGATCAGCGTTCGCGCAGTCGATGATATCGGCAACATCCAGACGAATCCGACCACAGTGAATGTGACCGTAGGCGGGACATGTTGCACGCTTTGGTCGTCGACGACTGTCCCGGACGTGGACGCGAGCAGCGATACCCAGTCCGTAGAAGTAGGGGTGAAGTTCACGGCCACCACCTCTGGCCAAATCACCGGAATAAGGTTCTACAAGGGCGCGGCCAACACGGGGACGCACGTCGGCCATCTATGGAGTTCTACCGGGACGCTACTCGCGGAAGCAACGTTTACCAATGAAACAGCAAGCGGCTGGCAGCAGGTTAATTTCTCCACCCCGGTGACAATTAGTGTGAACACCACGTATGTCGCGTCTTATCATACGCCAGGCCACTATGCCGTGTCGCGGCCGTACTTCACAAATCCATATAATAACTATCCTTTGACCGCGCCGGCGAGCGCTGATTCCGGTGGGAACGGTGTGTACGCCTACGGAGCCACGAGCGCGTTCCCCACAGGGACCTACCAGTCCACCAACTACTGGGTCGACGTGGTGTTCGCGCCAAGGTTCAGCCTGTGGGACGACACGGCTGTTCCCGCCGTCCAGTCGAATCCCGATACTCAGCCGATCACCCTCGGGGTGAAGTTCACGGCGTCCGCGAACGGTTTCATCAGTGGTATCCGGTTCTACAAGGGCTCGTCGAACACGGGGACTCACGTGGGAAGTTTGTGGAGTTCGAGCGGGACGTTGCTGGCGAGTGCGACCTTCACCAACGAAACAGCAAGCGGCTGGCAGCAGGTGAACTTCTCCAGCCCGGTGGGGGTGACGGCGAATACTACGTATGTCGCATCTTATTTCACGCCGTCGGGTTTTTATTCTGTGACGCGGCCGTATTTCACCACTGCGTACACCAATGCTCCTTTGACCGCGCCGGCGAGCGCTGATTCCGGTGGGAACGGCGTGTACGCCTACGGCGCCACGAACACATTCCCCACAGGGACCTACCAGTCCACCAACTACTGGGTCGACGTGGTGTTCACGCCAACGTCCAGCTTGTGGGACGACACGGCTGTTCCCGCCGTCCAGTCGAATCCCGATACTCAGCCGGTTACCCTCGGGGTGAAGTTCACGGCGTCCGTGAACGGTTTCATCAGTGGTATCCGGTTCTACAAGGGCTCGTTGAACACGGGGACTCACGTGGGAAGTTTGTGGAGTTCGAGCGGGACGTTGCTGGCGAGTGCGACCTTCACCAACGAAACAGCAAGCGGCTGGCAGCAGGTGAACTTCTCCACCCCGGTGCCGGTGACGGCGAATACTACGTATATCGCGTCTTATTTCACGTCTTCGGGTTATTATTCTGTGACGCGGCCGTATTTCACCAGTGCGTACGTCAACGCTCCTTTGACCGCGCCGGCGAGCGCTGATTCCGGTGGGAACGGCGTGTACGCCTACGGCGCCACGAACACATTCCCCACAGGGACCTACCAGACCACCAACTACTGGGTCGACGTGCTGTTCGTAGCATCGAGCTAACGTTTAGTCAGTCCGGGATCAAGGTCTTGGGTTCCTGGCGATCCGTGATGAGCGAGGCGACGAGTTCGGCCATCGTCATCGCCCTCACCTTTGGCGCGACGAGCACGAGCACGGGAACCCGCGCCGGCGGCGCGGCGGGAGCGGCCGTCACGTAACCGTGGTACCGGAACGTGTGCAGCACGTCGGGCCGGGTGCGGCGCAACCGGCCGACGAAGCCGCACGAGCGCCGCCGCGTTGGCCGCAGGCATCAGCCGGCCTGCCGAGCGGGCCGGAAACCGAGGTGAACGACCGGCACGCCCGCGGCCCGGAGGGCATCCTCATGCGGACCGCCCTCGAACATCACCATTGCCGGCCGATGGGCCGCGTCGGCGATTTTATGAACACTTCTGCCCGCCATCGCGCGATGGTACGAGCTGGTTTCCAGCTGCGGGTTGGTGCCCGCCTGTTGCCTAGTCGCCTGTGTCGCCCCTCATAGGGCGTCGGTCGGCTCAAAAAGCTTTGTCAGGTACAATACATTAATTGACGCGAGCGCGCGTCGATCGCTCGGCATGGATTCATAGAATTGAGTATCAGAGGGATTTGTCGGAGAGCTCTGTCTTTTGTCTTAATTAAGGGATCTTTTGTCGATCGCGCGAATTCGGAGGCATCCATGAGTTGGCACGATGTTGCCTTGGCGCCAGGCGTGGTAGCTGCGCCGTCTCCGTGCGAATCGTCCCGGTTCGGCATCAAGGTCGACCGTGTCTCCGTCTCCGCGACCTCGGCGGCCACGCTTGACGACGTGCTGGACGCGCTCCATGCCTCAACGGCGGACGTCGTGATCCTGCGTTATCCGGCCGACCGAATGAGGTGGTTCGCGGCCCTGACCGAACTCGATCGGACCGCCATCATCGCCGACAATCTCGTCGGGTGGAGACTCGTCACGGGCAAGGGACGGCGCCCTCCGCCGCCGCGCGGCCTTGAGATCGTCGATACCGTGACCGCCGCGGCTATGGATGCCATGGTCGCCGACGCCTTCCGTGGTTACAGCAACCACTATCTCGCCAATCCACTCTTCGATTCCGAACTGGCGCTCGCGGGTTACCAGGAATGGGCTCGCAGGGAGATCAGGAGCGGTGTCGTCGCTCTCCGGAACACCGGTTACCACGAAGATGGGCCCACGATGCTCGGTTTCCTTACCTATGGGGATGCGAGCGGCGTCGCCGAGTTCGCGCTCGGCGGCATGGTCTCCGGCGCCCAGGGGGCCGGACTCTACGCCCACCTGCTCGGCGGAATGGAGGGTCGGGCGGAGGCGCGCGGGCTCGGAGGCGTGGTCTGCACGACCCAGAGCAGCAATGTCCGAGTGCAGCGTCGCTGGGCCGACTACGGCTTCGAGCCTGTGCTCAGTGTTTTCACCGTCCACCTTCTCCGTCGCGGATTGCTGGGAACGGGGAAAGAAGAGGACGAATGACTCTGTCCGAAAGCTCGGCTATGCCGACCAATCGCACCTATGTAGCGGCGCCCTGGAGATGAGTGCTCTCCTCTCAGGCCACCTTCCACTACCAGCCGTTGCACGGAACCCCCGCGGGACTCCGGTACGGACGCGTGGCGCCGGGCGGATGCGACGTCACCGGGGACGTCGCGGACCGGCTCGTCCGGCTACCGCTCTTCGCCGCGATGAACGAGGCGGAGTTGGACTGCGTCGTCGAGACCGTCGTCTCGTACTCTAGGTCGCGACGGAATCGCCGTCTGGTCGGTTGCAGTCGTGATCGCAGTGAACAACGCGGTCGCCGGCCCCCGCCACGCTCTCGCTCCTTGGCCGCAAATCGCCCAGGCTTTGCCTCGTGCATGTGCCCTTCGATCTGTTGTCGGGAACTGGACCGCGTCGTGGAGAGCACGCGTCTCGTACTACGGGCCGTGATGGCGCGATGGCGGGTGCTGGCTAGGAGAGGACGTCGGATCGCAGGTCTACCGTCTCCTCAGCGGCCGCCCGGTCGATCTCGCTGCGGATGACGTATGTGGGGCGGCCCATGCCACACGCGTGTACACGGCCCAGATACTCGCCGAGCACCCCGATTCCGAGTATCTGGGCGCTCGAGAAGAGTGCGATCATCGAGGCCACGCTGGTGAATCCCGCGACAGTGATCGCGCCGGTGAGGTAGCTCCACAACACGATGCCGACGAGGAGCAGCCCGAACGCCCCGACTACCAGGCCGAGGCCGCTGACGAATCGCAGTGGTGCCGTACTGTAACCGACGAGCAGGTTGACCGCATGACGCATCAGGCTTGACAGGGTGTAGCCGGACCGTCCGGACATGCGGTGGTCCATGCGCACGTCGACGCATCCGATACGGGTGGTGCCCCAGGACAGGGCCACATCGATCGACGCATGCGGGCCGGTAAGGCCGTCGAAGCCGTCGCGAAGGAACATGCGGAACGCCCGGAAGGCGCTGATGGACCTGGCGTCCGGGACCCCGAGCGGGCCGGACAGCGTCATTTTCACCAGCTGGGACGCGAGACTGCGGGCCAGCCCGTGCTCCTCCTCCCGTGGGCATGCGTAGACGAGATCGATGTCATCCGTGAGCGCGGCGAGCAGGCGCGGTACTTCCTCCGGCAGGTGCTGAAGATCGTCGTCCATCGTCACGATGATGTCGTGACGGGCGGCGCGCACGCCGGCGATCAGGGCGTTGTGCTGGCCGTAGTTGCGTGCCAGCTGAATCGCTCGAACCTCCCGGTGGCTGCGCGCCAGGTCGGCGGCGACGTCCCATGTGTCGTCTGGGCTGCCGTCGACGACCAGAACGATTTCGTGTTCGATGGCCGCGCCTGGAAGGACGGCGGCGAGCCGGGCGACGAGCTCTGGCAGCGTCTGTGCCGACCGGTAGCATGGGACGACGACGGAAACGAACATGAGCACCTCACGGAGCTGGTTAGAGCCGGCTCGATCTCAGTGCAGCATTTCCGGTTCTGGCCGGGATCTACTGTCGCCGGATGGGAATTGATCAATTAATTCCGCGTGCTGACCTCCTCCTTTACTTCCAAAGCTTAAATGGCGGATATCTGGCACTGGCTACACAAAGAGGTAAGGTGACCGGTTTGTTCGCAAGCCAGGTTTGAATATCCGGTCTACCGCACGGTCGTTCTTCCAGGCGACCGAATCGTGGCCGACGGGATTGATCCGGTTTTGTGTCGCCCGCTGGCAGCTCTCCTTATTTCGGTGGCATGCCTAATACTTCTGGTCGAAGTTCTCGCTGTCCCGGTGTTAGTGGCGCAGATAATCACCATTATCTGGACGCCGCCGCCCGCGCCTATGTAACACTGATCGATATCTGCGGCGACATGCTCCAGGTCGCCCGCGACCGGGAGCTTCGCTCATCGTGACCGGCCGGACGAACACTTCCGGGGACGTCCCATCAACCGCCTCCGAGATCGCACTCGAAAGCAGCCTGGCCCGCGTCCGGCTAAAGATCAATTACACGAACAACGATCTTGGACGCGGCACAACTAGGGCCACGCGGTGGTCAGAGGCGTTCGACGTTGTCCGAGATCGGCAGCACACCGCGGGTGTCCAACAGCAGGCGGGCCTTGGCCGTGATCAGGTCCAGGTCGAAGGCCCGGTGCGGCTGCAGGAGGATGGCGAGGTCGGTGCCCTCCAGCGCGGTGTCCAAGTCCGCGCAGCGCGTCACCTCCACCCCGTCGACCGACCACTCGTCCACGAGCGGGTCGACGTAACGGATTCTCGCTCCGGAGGCGTGCAGCCGGCGGGCCAGCGGGCGGGCCGCGACTCGCGGTCGTCGGCGATGTCCGGCTTGTAGGTCACGCCGAGCAGCGCGATGCCCGCTTCGCTGACACAGCGTCCGTGCCGGTGCAGCAGCCGCGCGGCGCGCTCGGCGACGTAACCGGGCATCCGGTCGTTGATCTGCTGGGCGAGCTCGGCGAACTGGAACTGGTAGCCGAGCCGCCGCACGCGATGCGACAGGTAGCTCGGGTCGATCGGGATACAGTGCCCCCCGACACCCGGACCGGGCCGGAACGCCTCGTAGCCGAACGGCTTGGTGGCCGCCGCCGCGATGGTCTCCCAGACGTCGATCCCGAGTTCGTCGCAGAACATCGCGATCTCGTTGACCAGGCCGATGTTGACCTGGCGATAGGTGTTCTCCAGTAGCTTGGCCATCTCGGCCTCGCGGGTGCTGCGGACCGGCACGATCTGCTCCACGAACTTGCCGTAGAAGGACACCGCCCGGTCCAGGCAGGCGGGCGTGAGCCCGCCGACGATCTTCGGTGTGTTGCGCAGGCCGAAGACGGGATTGCCCGGGTCGATGCGCTCCGGCGAGTAGGCCAGGTGGAAGTCGGTGCCCGCGGTGAGCCCGCCCTTCTCCAGCAGCGGCTGGACGACCTCCTCCGTCGTGCCCGGCCAGGTGGTCGATTCCAGGACGACGAGAGTGCCCGGCCGCAGTCGCCAGGCGATCATCTCTGCGGCTCCGACCACGGCGCTCAGGTCGGGACGCCGGTCGCGGTCGAGGGGCGTGGGAACGCAGATGAGCACGGTGCCGGCCCCGGCCAGCACCTCGTGATCGGTCGTCGCGTGGAACCCCTGGGCGACCAGCCCCGCGACCTCCTCATCGGAGAGGTCGTCGACATGGGAGACACCCGAGTTCAGGCGGCCGACCAGGCGCTCGTCGACGTCGACCCCGACGACGCGCATCCCGCTCCGCGACACCTCACGGACGATCGGCATCCCGACGTAGCCGAGCCCGATCACGGCGAGGTCCCATTCGACCGCTCGATCGTCCCGTGGCTGGTTCATCGCGCCTCACTGGAGCATTACTTACGGTCAGCGTCTGCATGCTAATCGTGATGGTCTGTGGGGTCGGTGATCGACACGCCTCTCACCCGACCAGCGGATCCGGGTGGCCGCTCCGGCCGTCATCCGGGCCGCGGTGATCTCGGCCGGGAGCATGATGGGACCATGTCAACGCGCGATCTCGTCGTTCTCGGTACCGCCAGCGCCGTGCCCACCCGGGCCCGCAACCACAACGGCTACCTGCTGCGCTGGGATGGTCACGGCATCATGTTCGATCCCGGCGAGGGCACGCAGCGGCAGATGCTGAACGCGGGCGTGAGCGCGCACGACATCCGGTGGATCTGCCTGACGCACTTCCACGGCGACCACTGTCTCGGCGTGCCCGGGGTGATCCAGCGGATCGCCCGCGACGGGGTCGAACATCCCGTACGCGCGGTGTTCCCGGCGAGCGGCGAGGTCTATTGGCGGCGGCTTCGGCACGCGGCGGTGTTCGCCGACACGGACGTCGTCGGCGAACAGCCGATCGCCGGTGACGAGGCGTGGATCGACACCGCGGACGCGCCGTTCGCCCTGACCGCGCGCCGGCTCTCGCACCCTGTCGAATCCTACGGTTACCGCCTCGTGGAGCCGGACGGCTTCACCATGCTGCCCGAGAAGCTCATCGAGTACGGGCTCGGTGGCCCACTGGTCGGGGAGCTGCAACGCGTTGGACGCGTGACCGCTCCGGACGGCCGTACGGTCACGCGGGCCGAATGCAGTGTGCCCCGCCCCGGGCAGAAGGCCGCCTTCGTCATGGACACCCGGCTCTGCGACGCCATCATGCGGCTCGCTGACGGCGTCGACCTTCTGATCATCGAATCCACCTTCCTGGGGGCGGATGCCCGGCTGGCGGCCGAATATGGGCATCTCACCGCCGCGCAGGCAGGCGAGATCGCCGCGGAATGCGGAGTGCGGCGCCTGGTCCTCACTCACTTCTCCGAGCGGTACCCCGCCGAGGATCAGCTGCGGTTCGCCGCCGAGGCGGCGGCCGCGTTCGGCGGCGACATCGTGCTCGCGCGCGACCTCGACCGGGTGCCCGTGCCGCCACGCCGCCGGCTCGAGCCGACATCCGGCCCCGAGACCACCTCGGTCTGACCGCCGAACGCTCTCCACACCACGGGGCCGCTGTGCCGCCACGGCAGGCACAGCGCCCGGCCACCGCGCTGCGCGGGTACGACGCCGGCGGTCAGGGCATCGCGGGGTCCCGTGGGGAGGCCGTCCGGTCGCGGAACCACGCGATCGTCCGCTCGAGCCCGGTATCCAGCGGGACCGCTCCGACGCGGGGAAAGAGACGGCGCAGCCGCGCGTCGGCGGCCTGTGAGTCGCGTACGTCTCCGGTGCGTGGCGGGACGTGCACCAGTTCCACCGGCCGGCCCAGCAGGGCGGACAGCCGCTCCGTGAGTTCGAGGATCGACACCCGGGTACCGAACGCGAGGTTCACCGGCCGTGCGCTGGTCACCCGGCGAAGCACCGCGTCGGCGAGCATCGCCACGACCGTGCCGACGTACGTGAAGTCGCGCGTCTGCAGGCCGTCCCCGTGGACGACCAGCGGTTCGCCCCGTAATGCGGCGTCGATGAACCTCGGTATCACGGCCGAGTAGGCATGCCCGGCCGACTGCAGAGGGCCGTAGACGTTGAAGAAACGCAGAGGCAGGACGGGCAGCCCGAAGCTGGCACCGTACGCCAGGACGTATGCCTCGGCGGCGAGCTTGCTCGCACCGTAGGGGTTGAGCGGACGCGTGGGCAGATCCTCGTGCTTCGGCAGATCCGGCGTCGCCCCGTAGACCGAGGACGAGGAGGCGGCGACCACGTGCACCGAGTTGCGGCGGCACGCCTCCAGGAGGAGCAGCGTGCCGGTGGCGTTGGCGTGGTGGCTCGCCACCGGCGCCGCCAGCGAACGCGGGATCGACGGGCGGGCGGCGAGGTGCACGACCGCGTCCGCGTCGGCCACGACATCGGCCAGCAGCCCTTGGTCCAGGATGCTGCCCTTGATGAGCTCCGCCCCGGAGCCCTCGAGGTTCTCGATCCGGCCGGTGCTGAGGTCGTCGAGGGCGATGACCTCGTCGACGCCCGGCCGCGCCGTGAGCTCCCGGCACAGATTGCCCCCGATGAAGCCGGCACCGCCGGTGACCACGACCCTCACCGGACCACCTCTTCCGCGTGGGCGGGCCACCAGCCCCGCGCCTCGGCGATCGACGCGTAGATCTCCCCGATGTCGGACACCAGCCTTTGCGGGCCGAATCGTCGCGTCGTCCACGCGCGCGCCTCGTCCCCCATCTTGCGGCGCAGCGGTTCGTCCCGGAGCAGCCGCACGATGTGACAGGTGAGCTCGTGTGTGTCGCAGCGCGCGAGCAGCCCGGTCTCCTCGTGCCGTACCACTTCGGCGACACTTCCCACGTGGGTCGCGACGCAGGGCAACCCCGCCAGCCCGGCCTCGATGAGCGAGACCGGCATGCCCTCGTTGTCGGACGTGAGGATCACCAGGTCGGCGGCGGCGTAGACCGTCTCGACATCGGCACGCCAGCCCAGCAGCGTGAACCTGCCCCGGGAGGTCTTGGCGGCGGCCTCGACCTCCGGCATGGCGTCACCGCCCCCGCAGACGATGAACCGGGCCTCGGGCTGTAGGCGGCGCACCTGGCGGGCCACGCCCACCAGCCGGTCCGGCCGCTTGATCCGCGTCAGTCGGCCCACGTACGCGACGACCGGGCCGTCGCCGCGGATTCCCAGCGCCATCCGGGCCGCGGCGCGGCTGGGAAGCGGGCCGAGTGCGGCGCCCGGCGGCACCACGACATACTGCTCCGGGCGGCCGACCCCGGCGGCGAGCAGCTCGTCGCGGACCCGAGCGCCGACGGCGACGAGCCGGTCCGTCATCGCGGCCGAGGCCCGCTCGGCGGACACCACCAGTCGTGTCTTGGCGGGGGAGAAGTAGCCGTGCAGCAGGTGCCCGTGGTGCGTGTGCACGCGCGCGGGCACGCGGGTCAGCACGGCGGCGGCCCGGCCCAGCAGACCGGCCTTGGCGGTATGGGTGTGGACGATGTGCGGCCGGAACCGGCGCATCTCGGTGACGAGCGCCGCGATGGCGCGGGCGTCGTCTCCCGGCCGGATCGAACGCCCGAGTGCGGGATTCCGGAACGGAGTGACGTCGGGGGCGCGAAGGTCCAGGTAGTCGGCCTCGCCCGGTTCGACCGCCCCCGTGTAGAGACGCTGATCGAAGAGCCCGGTGTCAAGACCCCGCATGAGCTCCACCGCCTGAAGCGCCGGACCACCGACGTTCATCCGGGTGATGACCCGCATCACTCTGATCCGATTGTCAGCCACCATGCGCCCCCCACACCGCGAATCGATCACGGAGAGTACCTAGCCGCAACTCACCGTGTGCACAATCTGGCGTTGCTAAAGAAAAGGAAATGGGAATCACGACCATCGGAGGACTGTCGATGCCGGGATCGCGGCCGGCGTTCCATCACGGTCATGGCGGTCCGGACAGGATGCGCCGGAGTGGCAGGTCGAGTGCCACCTGGATCGTCGTCGCGCAGGCACGGTAATCCTCGGCCGGGCCCTGATACGGATCGGCGATGTCCTCGTCCGGCGGACCCGGCGGAGACATGCCCCGCATGCGTGCCGCCTCCCGGACGAGCGACCGCGCGCGGGCCGCGATGTCCTCGCCGGCGAGCCGATCCGGGCTGATCCGGCGGATGAGCCGGGCGAACTCCAGGATCGTGAACATTCTGGCGTGCGCCGAGGGGTGGAGGGCCGCGACGGCCGCGCGGTGCCCGCGCTCCGCGGTGAGGACGAGATCGGCCGAGGACAGCAGCGGCACGGTGACGGTTCGCGCGGAGAAGCCGGCCGTCTCGCCGCCGAGGGAGCGGAGCACGGCGGCGGCGTCCGGATCCATGTCGGCTCCATCGTGCCCATGGGTCCCGGCGCTGCTCACGAGGATGTCCCCGGACCGCGCCGCGGCCCCGAGCCTGAGCCGAGCGAGCTCCGCGGCCATGGGAGACCGGCAGATGTTGGCCGTGCAGACGAACAGGACGTGGAATCGCTCGGGCCTCATGTGGCGTCCTCGGCGATCACGGCAGCCGGAGTTCCGCGAACACGGCGCGGTGGTCGCTGCCGGGCAGGCCGTACACCGTCACTCGCCGCACCCCGCACCGCGCGTCGGCGAGCACGTGATCGAGGGTGATCGGCGGCACCCACCACTGCCGGAAGGTCGGGATCAACCCTTTTCCGGTCTCGTTCGCGGCGTCGACGTACCCCTCGCCGATCAGCCGCCGCAGGGACGTGTGGTCGAGCGTGGCGTTGAAATCACCGGCCAGGATCCGTACGGGGCCCTGATGCTGTCCCGTGGGGAGGATGACGAAGGCGCGATTCCACTGCCCGAGTCCGGTCGGGTTCGTCGGGTGCGCGAGGTGCACTGCCATCACCTCCACGCGATGTCCTCCGGGAACGTCCAGCTCCGCATGGGGTATCGCGAGGCCGACGAGGTGTACCTGGAACATCGGGCGCGGGTGGAGCGGCCAGCGTGCGTACAGGGCCGATCCCAGCGCGCTCCCGAGCGGTGTGGTGATCTTGTAGGGCAGAAGGTGTCCCAGCCCCGCCCGGACGAAGGCGGCGCCGGCCTGCGGCGTGAACTCCTGCATGCTCAGTAGGTCTGCGTGCGTGCGGCGCACGAGACCGACGAGGGCGTGGGGGTTCGCCTGACCGAGACGGAGATTGGCCGTGAGAATCCGCAGCACCGGGCCTCCGGCCACGGGCGCGGCATTACCGACGGCGCGGGGAAGCACGGCGGCGGCGAACGCCGCCGACACCGCCAGGGCGACACCGAAGGCCTTCCAGCGACGGAACGCCAGAGTGAGGACGACGAGGACGACCGAGACGACGGCGGCATACGGCGTGAAGGTCAGGATCGGGACGAGCAGTCCGGCCAGAAGCGGCACCCTGTCGACGCCGACGAGACGGGCGACCGCCCAGCCCGCACAGATGACGAGGACCCATGTCATCGGCCGGTGGAGAATGTCGCGCGCACGCGAGCGCACCGTCGTATCGCGCGAGTCCGCAGTCATCGTGTTCATGGGAGACCCCGTCTCTCCTGGGTCGATCGGAAACGGTCGATGTGACGCTCCGCAATGATCCATTGCTCAGAGTAACATCGATCCCTTGCTTCGACTGAGTGGCCTCGGTGGGTCGCCATGAACATGAGCGGCCGGCGTCAGCCCGCGCGGCCGCTCACGCTTGCCTTTCGAAGGTAACCACGACCTGTGACCGGTCCAACGGCCACGAGATCGTCCGGGAATGCCCTCGCTAGCCGCGGAAGTCCATCACGTTCCAGTGCGTACCCGCGTTCTGGTTGCACATCTGAGCCACGTAGCGAGGTGTGAAGCCGTACTGGTTCGCGTACGCGTTGATGCCGTCAACGGACTGGCAGATGCTCGCGGCCTGAAGCCGGCCGCCGGTCTCGGCGGCCGCGTCGGTCGACGAGGTGAGCGTAGCGGTCGCCGTGAGCGCGAGTCCCACGGCTATGCCTTGTATCTTTGTGACATTCATGATGAAAGTCCCCCCGAAATGTACATGACCTAGATCATGCTAGCCAGAGAATGATCACAATTTGGATGGCTGACCGGTCAAAGAGTTTCCGCAACGGGCAAATATTGACCAGGCCCTCGACGTCAGGTCGAACGCTGGTTCGGCTTCCTGAGTTACCAGAAGATCCGCCGGGGTCCACAAGAGCGTGCAAGCTCTCGGGGTCGACATTCGCGACTGGATCGCCGACTGGAATACCAATCTCCGGCCGTTCGTGTGGACCAAGACGGCCGAGAAGATCCTCGAATCCCTAGCACGATTTTGCCGACGAATTTCAGGTGTTGGACACTGATAGTTGATCGGATATTCGGTGCCGGCCATGAGGCGTGATCGGCCGCGGCGCACCCGCACGTTGTACTCGGCCTGCGACAGCAGCCGCGAAGGGATGATCCGGTCAACCATCTATGGTCCGCTGACACGGACGTCGTCGCGCTGTTCGACCGGAGTGGACGGCTGGAAGAGAACCGCTGCGCAGGCGACCATGGCCGCGACGGCCAGGATTCCAGGGACCAGGAACCTCATCGGCATACGAGTGTACCGCAGCGGGTTCTCCACCAGGTGGTATGAGGCGGTCGCGATGATGGCCGTGGCGATCGCGGCCACGGTGAGGCGGCCGGAGGCGGGCCACCGGGTGACGGCGGCGGAGACGAAGACCCAGATCGGCCAGTGCCAGAGGTAGAGCGAATAGCTGACCTTGCCGATGGCGACCAGCGGCCGAGAGCCGACGATTCTCGCAGGAAGACCGTCCGCGGTGAGCACGAGCGAGCCGATGAGTGCGGCCGCCGCGATCCCCGCGAGGGCCAGCTGCCAGCTGTACAGGCCGCGGTCGTCCAGGTGTGCGTTGCACCAGAGCCAGGCGAGGCACGCTCCGGCGAGGACGGCCACCGGAGTGGTCGCGCGGGCGGGCAGGCCGCGGTCGACGACCGCCGGCGAGACGGTGAGGACGGCGAGCAGCGCGCCGAGCGCCAGCCCCCCGGCGCGGCAGTCGGTGCCCAGGTAGGCGCGGTCGGGCGCTCCGGGTACGAACAGCAGGTGCATCGCGGTGTAGGCGCACACCGCGCAGAGCAGGGCGGCACACGCCAGTATCCGGCGCGAGCCGACCATGCCCATCAGCACGACGAAGACCAGCGGCCAGACCAGGTAGTACTGCTCCTCGACCGCCAGCGACCACAGGTGGTTGAGCGGCGCCCGGTCGACGGGCATCCCCCAGTATCCGACCTCGGCGAAGATCGAATACCAGTTTGAGCCGTATACCAGCGCGGCGAGTGTCTGGGAGTTGACGGTGTTGCGCATCGTCGCCCCGGCACACAGGTGCATCCATGCCTGGACGGCGATCAGCACGGCCAGCACCGCCGGGAACAGGCGGCGGGCCCGGCGGGCCCAGAACGCCGCGAGCCGGGTCGTTCCGGTATGGGCCCGTTCCGCGAGCAGCAGACGGGTGATCACATAGCCCGAGATCACGAAGAACAGGTCGACGCCGAGGAACCCGCCGTGCAGCGGCAGGCCGAAGTGGTAGGCGATCACGGCGAGGACGGCCAGCGCGCGCAGCCCGTCCACCGCTGGGATGTGGGACACGCTCCGGCGCTGTCCCCGCCGACCGGCGGAGACGACCGGTGCCGTGGTCATATGGGGACCGCCCGCGCCGCGTGGAGGACCCGGTGGGTGAGCCGGTCGCGAATGGGGAAGGCCCGGTGCCGGGTCCGGCTGACGCGGGTCACTGTCGGGACGCATGGGCGTGGAGATCGGCGTAGATGGAGTTGAGGATCCATGCGGCCAGCCGGTCGCGTGCGACGGGGGTAGGGTGCGTTGTCTCG
This sequence comes from Actinoallomurus acanthiterrae, assembly GCF_054775715.1. Classification (NCBI taxonomy): domain Bacteria; kingdom Bacillati; phylum Actinomycetota; class Actinomycetes; order Streptosporangiales; family Thermomonosporaceae; genus Actinoallomurus; species Actinoallomurus acanthiterrae. The sequence continues at coordinate 4,670,048 of NZ_BAAHCO010000001.1, forward strand.
TCGTAGACGGGAATGCCGGAGATCACCGCTGGGCAGTCCTTGTCGTCGGTGCACATCTGGCCGTGCATGTCGAGCAGCCGAGCGGCCCGATTGCGCTCGGCGGCGGCATGCAGCGCGGCGTTCATCGCGACCGACCAGCTCCCGTTGACGAGGTTCCAGTAAGGCTTCGGAAGGTCGCTGAGGGTCGTCAGGAACACCCGGGCCCCGCCGGCGCCCAGCACGCGGATGGCCCGGTCGATCTGTGTGTCGAACTGTGCCCGGAACACTGGATCGGTGATAGTCGTCGCGTGGTCCTGACCGGGTAGCTGCTGCGGGTTGTGGGTGTCGAAGATTCCGGATTCCAGCAGCACCGCCTGCGGATGGAACCTGGCCACCAGGCCCCGCCAGTACTCCGGCCAGTCGTTGCAGCCCGGATTGGTGATGAACTGCCCCATGAACAGGATCAGAATCCTGGTGGGCTGCATGATGCCGCAGCCGGCCCGGGCCGCTTTGATCACGAGATTGTGCCGGGCCGCGGAGAGGTTGGCCATCTTTTCCATCCCGATGCCGAGGAGCGTGCCCCAGGAGTCCCCGACCACCAGAACGCTCAGGTCTCGGACCTCGGGTCGTACGGCCGCGTCGCCCAGCGGGGGGACCTGCGGGCTCGCCGTGAGCCTGGTGGACGGCCGTACGGAATCCGGTGGTCGGGTCGCCGCTCGGCCAGCGCCGGCCACCAACAGGTCCACCGCGCAGCAGCCGACCGCCATCGTGCGCGACATCGCCCGGCTCGTGACACCGAACACCGGCACTCTCCTCCTCGCAGAGATGAACATGGGTCATCCGGTCGCGCGGCCGACGGTCCCCCATACGGTGTTGAGGATCCAGTTGCCGAGCCGGTCGTGGGCCGGAGCGGTCGGGTGGGCGGTCTCGTCGTAGACGTCGATGCCGGCGATACGGGCGGGGCAGTCGTCGTGCACGCACAGCTGATGCCGTACGTCCAGCAGATGGACGTTGCGGCCGGTGTTGCGCCGGACCGCCGCCTCCACCTCGCGGTTCATGAGGTGAGCCGTACGACTCTGGTCGCTCTTACCGATCATCGCGGTGCCCACGAACACCGCGGCACCGTGCGCGCCCAGCAGCCCGATGGCCCGGTCCATGTTGGCCTGGTACCGCTGCCGGAATACCGGGTCGCCGAGGTCGCGCGGCAGGCCGCCGTCGATTACCTGTGGCGTCTGGTCCCAGTACGCGGTGTACAGCACCACCGCCTGTGGCCGGTACCGCTCGACCAGCCGGGGCCACTGCTCAGGCCAGCTCCTGCAGGCCGGCCGGGTCGGCACCACCCGGCCGCCTGTCGCGTCCTTGGTCGGCAGCATGATGCCGCAACCGCCCTGGGCCGCGTTCACCACGGTGTTCCCACCGGCCTTGCCCACGTTCGCCATGCCGACGCCGAGGTTGCGCGCCCAGGAGTCGCCCACCACCAGGACGGTCAGCCCCTTGACCTCCGGGGAGAGCTTCGCCGTGCCCAGCGGTGCCGCGTTCTTGAGGTCTGGGGCGCTCCGCGTAGCGTGGCCGCAGCCCGCGACCGCTCCGAGTACCGCAGCAAGCGCACCCACCTTCACCGACCTGATGATCCGCACCTTCGCCCCCCGCGCCGGCCGTCCATTCGCAAGATCAATTGGTCACGGTATCACTGACAGTGACCAACCATGATCTGTCGGTGGTTGACCTTCCGGCAAAGCTCAGACCTGTAAAGCGCAATGGGCGCGGTTGGAATCGAACCTGGAAGGGCTGGTGGACGAGCCGCGGCCGGGTGCCCCACGCAAGATCACCGATGAGCAGATCGAGCAGGTCATGGTGGCCACGCTGGAGCGCACTCCGGCCGGTGCCGCGCACTGGTCGCGGGCCTCGATGGCGGCCGAGAGCGGGCTGTCGGCGTCGACGGTGGGCCGGATCTGGAAGGCGTTCCGTCTCAAGCCGCACCAGGTCGACACCTTCAAGCTGTCCAATGACCCGCAGTTCATCGACAAGGTCCGTGACGTCGTCGGCCTGAGTCCGTGCCCTAGGTCGGCGTCGCCTCACTGCGGAATTCGCTCACGCAGCACCGAGTAGAGAACCTGATCGTGCCAATCGCCGTTCCGCCATTGGGAGCGTCGCAAGATTCCCTCGCGTTCGAACCCGATCTTCTCCACGGCGCGCTGCTCGCTCCGATTCGCGACGTCGGTAAAGCATTGGATGCGCTCCGCCCGGGTGTGGGCGAAAAGATAGTCCACGAGCTGGCGCTGGGCCTCGGTTCCAATGCCTTTGTAACGGAAGTCGGAAAAGACGCAGATGCCGATCGTCCAGCACCAGCATGTGGAATCCGGCCCCCAAGCCATCTTCGACCACATTACCCATCCGGCGGTGTCTCCATCGGCGTCGATGGCGAGGCGGCCGGAGTCAGCGCCAAGAAGACCGTTCTCGGCGAAGTCCTGACGCAGCCTTCGATATGAGTGGTGTCCGTACCACTGGAATTCGCCCCTGAGCTCCGGCGTAGCCCGTTCCGCCTCGAAGACGTCCAGATCGTCCTCGCGGAACGGCCTCAGTCTGATCTCCATGACCTTCCTTTCGTGCGGCGTGGGCCGCCACATGGTGAAGCGTGGACGGCATCTCTTCTACCTCAACCACCCGTCCGACGGGGCCTTTTTTACCGGTCCCATGCCGCCTCACGGTGATCACATTGATGGACGATCGCCTGGACGACGAGTATGAGACTCGAACATTAAGCGATTGGCGCCCGATTTCGGATCGATCAAAAAGGCGATCAGTCGGACTTCTGTCGTGGCCGATCGAATCGAGGTGAACGATGCGGATTGGCTTTCTCAAGATACTGCAAATTCGGCCGTGCGCTCTCGAGTACCGGACCTGCATTCGTCAGACTGACGCCGTGACCACCGTATCCGTCGTGATCCCTGCGTGGAGCGCCGGATGCCCCAGACGCAGCGCGGCGTTCGAGCAAGCCGAAAGGGTGCGGCGCATGAAACGGATCGCCATAGTCCAGTCGAACTATATTCCATGGAAAGGATATTTCGACCTGATCACTCACGTCGACGAGTTCATGCTGTTCGACGACGTGCAATATACCGATAGGGATTGGCGTAATCGCAACCGTATAAAGATGGCAACGGGCCTCAAATGGCTCTCCGTTCCAGTCAAGCGCGGCCCTCGGAGTCAGCTGATCAACGAAGTGGAAATAAGTGACCCGGAGTGGCACATCGCACACTGGCGAATACTTGCACAGGCATACAGGAAGGCCCCCTGCTTTGATGAAATGGCGCCAATCGTGGAGGAACTCTATCGGAAGTGTAAAAGCGATAAACTGTCCGCAGTGAACAGGCATTTCCTCAAAGGAATCTGTTTCATCCTCGGTATCCGGACAAATTTGACCAGGTCCGAGGACTATGGCGCGGAGGGATCCAAAACCGAGCGCCTGGTCGATCTATGCCAGAAGGCCGGCGCCGACCAATATGTGACAGGTCCGGCCGCGCGGTCCTACCTTGATGAAAGCCTCTTCCGGCAAGCGGGGATCGAGGTTCGATGGTTCGACTACTCCGGCTACTCCGAATATCCGCAACTCCACCCACCGTTCGACCACCAGGTGACCGTCCTCGATCTGATCCTCAACACGGGTCAGGCTGCCGCCGGATACCTCAAAGGTGTCGTCCGGGCGACGACAGCAGATCCGGAGTGACCGCGGCATGTTCGAACTGAAAAGCCGTAGCGCCCAGGGGGCCCCCGTCGCACGGCGAGCGTTGATCTCGACTCTCCTCGGAGAGCGCATCACATATCTGCTGGCAGGCGCCGTGACGGCTGGGATATATTACGCTCTTCTTGGTCTGGGATTACTGGCCGCCAAGAATGCCGTGCCCTATCTTTTCCTGGTGGTGGTCAGCCATTTCGCCACCGTGGTGATCGTCTATCCGGTGTACCGCATGGTCGTCTTCAAGGTCTCCGGTGAAGGCTGGGTGTCCGGCTACCTGCGCTTCTACGCCGTCGGCCTGAGCTTTCTGGGCGCGTCCGTCATTGGCCTGCCTCTTCTGGTGGAGTTCGCCGGAATTCCCCTTATGATGGCGCAGGCGCTGATAATCCTGCTGAGCCCGCCGCTGAGTTACGCGATACATCGGACCTGGACGTTCCGGAGACGGGACAACGCCTGACCATGGCAGCATGTGCGACGCCGTCCGGGCAAAACGGTGGGCGCTGTGTCCTCAATCAACGAGGCGCCCGGAATCCCCGACCGACCGGGGTCTCGCCTCGAACGGGTGACACGCGCAACTGGGCAACAAACGGTCACCGTCCCGCGGCGGGGAACTGCGGTGCCTACCATCACGATCATGATGTTTGGAAGAACTTCGTGCTGATCGCTGATGCGGCCCGTCGGCGTCTTCTTCCCCGGGCCCGAGGCCGCCCCACAAGTTAACTCGCCGCACCAGCGGACCGGATCTATTGTAACGCCGCTTCCCGTGCCACCACATCGGGCCTTGTCTGGCGGGTCCAGGTACAGGCCGACGACGTCACGGACCTTGTCGATGAACTGCGGGTCATTGGACAGCTTGAAGGTGTCGACCTGGTGCGGCTTGAGACGGAACGCCTTCCAGATCCGGCCCACCGTCGACGCCGACAGCCCGCTCTCGGCCGCCATCGAGGCCCGCGACCAGTGCGCGGCACCGGCCGGAGTGCGCTCCAGCGTGGCCGCCACGACCTGCTCGATCTGCTCATCGGTGATCTTGCGTGGGGCACCCGGCTGCGGCTCGTCCACCAGCCCTTCCAGCCGCCGCTCGACGAACCGGCGCCGCCACTTACCCACCGTCTGCGGCCAGATCCCCAACTCCGCCGCTACGTCCTGGTTCGTCCTACCATCCGCACACCCGTTCAACGAATTTCAGACGCGAGACACTAGCCGGGGATCAGGCCTTTGGGTTCTGGGCGGTCGACGACGAACGAGCGGACGAGCTCTGCCATCGTCTTGGGGTCCCACCCGACGATCTGGCCGATGCCGGGCTGCCAGGCGCCGACGGTTGGGATCGTCTTCGCGGTGACGGCGCCATCGCACAGTGCCAGCGCCAGGCGGACCAGGTCGTACAGGTGGTTGCCCTTGTCGACCGTGACGACGGCGAGGGCCGTCCTGACGAACGCGATGACCCGCGCCGGGTCGAGGGCCGCATCCGGACTCGTCGCCTTCTCGATCACTGCGGCGATGAGCCTTCGCCGGCGTTCGGCGGGACCCGGGCGGGCATGGGGGAGGGCGCCGCCGCGCAGATAGTCCAGCGCCCGGTCGCCGGAGACAGTGGAGCAGTCCGCGGATGCCCTCGGCGCGGCGACCCGGGGCGGCTCGTCCGCGCAGATTCGCACCCCGCCGACCGCGTCGGCCAGTGAGACCAGACCGCCGAGACCGATCTCGACGTAGTGGTCGATGCTGGCGTGGACGATGCTCTCGACCTCGCGGATCAGCAGTTGTGGCCCGCCTCGGTCGTAGGCCGTGCCGAGCGAGACGACGCCGTAACCGGCGATCGTGGCGGTGGTGCGCAACGGCAGGCTGACGAGCAGCGGTCTGCCGCCGTCGTGGCGGAGGTGAAGCTCCATCGCCGTGTCGATGCGGCGCCCGCCGGCGCCGGTCATCGGCCGTTCTCCCGGCGGCTGGGGTGGGTCGTCGTGGGTGACCAGGAGCCAATCCTCGCCGAGTCCCCACGTGGGTTTGAGGGGATAGGGCGCCGTCGCGTCGATCCGGCCGAGGTCCGCTTCGATGAACAGACATGACGCCAGCAGGCCTACCAGGAGGACGTCGAGCACGGCGAACGGCCAGCGCCGCCCGCCGTACCTGGGTAGCCATGCTCTCGGCCCCCGTGGCGGTGCGTCAGGGTTCATGGTGCGGCGTTCCTTCCGCTCGTCATCTCGTACTGGCCCGGTGGCAACGCGGTTTCGTACAGCGCCCGGTAGATCAGATGCTGCTACTGTCCGTAGTTATACCTGTGCGCAGTGTGTGAGGCAGGCCAGTGGAACATGATCTTCAGGAACGTCGGGGGGAGAGGGTGCACGGGCGGATGGGCCACGCTTCGGCCGCGGGCCTCCGGGACCTTTGCCGACCGGCGACGCTGGTCCTTCTTCTGGTTCCCCTGAGCATGCTCGGGGCGGGCACGTCCACCGACGGCCGGCTCGCCGTCGTCAGCGCGATCGCAGCGTCGGCGGCGATCGCCGCCGCATCGGTCCTTCTCGGCATCGTGCCGGTGCGGCACACCTACCTGTGGATGGTGCTCTTCGCCGGCCTGCTGGTCGTGAGCTTCGCGTTTCCCCTGGCGGCGGTGCCGGCGCCGCCAGGGCAGCGGTATCGAGCCGTCGACCTCCTCAGGTCGTTGAGCACGATGCCTCACGCGCAGCTCGCTCGGCTTTTCGACCTCGTGGGAATCCTGGCGGGTCTGGCGCTGCTGGGCGTCAGCGTCGTCACCTCGCCACACCCCCGGCAGGTCGCGCGTGTGATCACGCTGTCCGGTGCGGCCGCCGCGGCGTACGTCCTCGTCCGCGGCGGATTCGACAACGTGCGTCTCGAAGGGCTCGGCTGCAACCCGAACTACCTCGGCTTTCTCCTCGCCATCCCGTTCGTCACCGCCGTGGGGCTGGTGCGGTACGCCCGTAATCCGAGGTGGCTCGTGCCCGCGGCCGTCTGCGGCATCGCGCTCTCCGCGACGCACTCGCGGAGCGCGTCCCTGGCGGCCGCCGTCGGCGTCGCCACCGTCCTTCTCCAGGGCTGCTCCCGGCTCCTCCAGATCATCCTGATCTCCGGCGTCGCCACGGCCACGACAGCGGCGGCGGCCGGCGGGATGCTCCAGCCGATGGGACGGCATATCGAGAACCTGGGTGCGGGTGGCCGGACGATCACTGATCTGAGCCTCAGCAACGGTCTGCGCAAGAAAGTGGCAGAGCTCGCCGTACGCGTGATCATCGAGCATCCGCTGCGGGGGATCGGCCTTTCGACGTTCCCCGGCTACGCCCAACGCTCCCGGGACGTCGGCGTCTACCTCGCCACCCATGACGAATATCTGCGGCTCGCCGCCGAGGCGGGCGTCATCACGTTGATCGTGTTCATCGTCCTGCTCTGGCTCGCCCTGGGGCGGCGGCAGGTCGGCGACCTGGCGCTGCTGCGGGCCGTCGTGCTCATGTACGGGGTGATTCTCCTTCTATCCAATCCGTTGGCGAATCTGGTCGTCAGCGCGCCCTTGTGGGTCTCGATGGGGTGCCTCCTGGCCTCCCGGCCCAGCCGGGGGCTCACCACGAGGGCGCTGGTGGTCCCGCGCGGTTCGGGCGCTCCGGCGGAGACGAGAAACGCCCTCGATCATCGGACCACCACGAGAAGGGGCGGAGCCACGTGCCTGACGTCCGAGCCGATGCCCGGCGGGATGACCGGTTCCGATTCGGGGAGAACTGGCGTTCCTTCATTGAACTCGTCGATGACACGAGGATCGCCGCCGCCGTCCACGCCGTCCGCGATCCGCTGGGGGTCGCCGACCTGACGGACCGTACCTTTCTCGACGTTGGGTGCGGCAGCGGGCTCTTCTCGCTGGCCGCCCAGCGGCTCGGGGCGCGGGTTCGCGCTTTCGACTTCGATCCCGAGTCGGTGGCGGCGGCTGCCGAGCTACGCAGGCGGTTCGCGCCGGGCAGCGACTGGGGCGTCGAGCAGGGGTCCATCCTCGACGACCGGTTCGTCGAGCGGCTGGGCACCTTTGACGTCGTCTATGCCTGGGGCGTTCTGCACCATACGGGCGACCTGTGGGCTGCGATCGACGCCACGTCCCGCCTGGTCGTACCGGGCGGCCTCATCTACATCTCGGTGTACAACGACCAAGGGCCACGGAGCCGGATGTGGTGGCACGTGAAACGGCGCTACAACAGGTCCGGTTCGCTGGTACGGCGGCTTCTCCTCGCGGCGAGCGCCGCCTACCTCGTCCGGAACGCGCCGCTGCGCCGACTCATGCGTGTGGCCTCCGTCGGCGCCGGCGTGCCGGACCGGCGGGTACGGCCACGGGGCATGTCCGCGTGGCACGACCTCGTCGATTGGGTCGGTGGGTTTCCCTTCGAAGTGGCCAGGCCCGAGCAGGTGTTTCTGTTCCTGCGCTCCCGGGGCTTCGAGCTGCGCCACATGACGACCTGCGGAGGCGACCTCGGGTGCAACGAGTACGTCTTCGAACGTCCTCACGACGGTTGCCGGACCATGCCGAGCAGTTCGCGGTAGATGCGCACGTGCTCGTCGACCATGACGTCGTTGCTCAGGTGCGCCTCGCTCCACGCGCGTGCTCTCAGACCGAGTTCGGCGGCGAACGCCGAATTCCCGATCACCCGTGCGATCCCGTCCGCCAGCGCCTGGGGATCGGCCGGCGGCACCAGTACGCCGCGGCCGCGGAGCAGCTCGCCGGTGCCTCCGACCTCCGTCGCGACGACCGGGCGTCCCGCCGCCATGGCCTCCATGACGGCGTTGCTCATGCCTTCCTGAAGTGAGGCGAGAGTCACGACGTCGCACCGGGCCAGCAACCGTCCGATGTCGGTTCGCGTACCGAGGAAGCGGACGTCGACGCCGAGCCGCGTCGCCTGACGCTGCAGCGCCGCCCGCTCGGGCCCGTCGCCGGCCAGCGCGAGTGTGCAGGGGACCCCACGCGTCCGCAGTCGTGCCATGGCCTCGAGGAGGTACCGGTGGCCCTTGTACGAGATGAGGTTGGCCACGCAGAGCACGACCGGAAGCCGGGTGGCGAGGGGAGCGGGAGGCATCGGCTCGAAGGCGGAGCCGGGAAGACCGTTCCGTACGATCGTGAGCTTCTCCGCCGTGACCCCTCTGTCGCGCAACGCGTCGTCGGCGACGGCCCGCGCGTTCGCTATGAGATGGTCGGTCACGCGCGTCGCCGCAGCGTCCAAGGCCGACACCAGCGGGCGGCCCCGCTTGAAATCCCCGAGGCTTCGGCGGCCCGCCACGAGCACCGGGACGCCCGCCGGGCGTGCGGCCGCGGCGGCCGTCACGTGGCTGTGGAAGAGGAACGCGTGCAGCACGTCCGGCCGCGTCCGGCGCAGGCGCCCGACCAACCGGAGGAACGCCGCCGCGTTGTCCGACGGCATCCGCCAACCCGCGGAGCGGCGCTGGAACCCGAGGTGTATTACGGGGACACCGGCGGTGCGGAGGGTGTCTTCGTGCGGACCTCCCTCGAACATCACCAGCACGCTCGTGTCGACGCCCCGTGCGCGCAGGCCCTCGGCGAGCAGAGCGACCTGCTTCTCGGTACCGCCGAGGCCGAGTTGGCCGATCAGCAGGCACACGCGCTCGAGCGGGGCCGACGTTCCGCCGGAATCGGCCCGCGCCGAGACCGCGACCTCACCGCCTGGGGCCTGTCTCAAAGTTCCCGCCCTGTCATGGTCGTGATGGTAAGACGACGATTTCCCGCCGACGGCCGCCGTCCGCTTCTCGCCTATTGTCCGTGTCGCCCGCTCGGGGGGATATTTCGCTAGGCAGGGACGATGGTGTCGAATTTCCAAAGAATATTTTAGGAAAGCCGATGCTGATGGTCGACGTCGACTTGAATGCCGCGCATCCGGTCTGGATACCGTTGTAAGCCGAAGGTCGACCGATGGAATTCATAACGGTGATATGGCGGAGGCATCCCATGAGTTGGCACGATGTCGCCTTGGCGCCGGGCGTGGTCGCCGGGCCGTCTCCGTACGACTCGGACCGATTCGGTATCGCCGTCGATCGGATCTCCGTATCCGCGGCGTCGGCGGCGACGCTCGAGGACGTACTCAACGCGATCAATGCCTCCACGGCGGATGTCGTGGTCCTGCGTTATCCGGCCGATCGTATGAGCTGGTTCGCGGCCCTGACGGAACTCGACCGGACCGCCATCGTCGCCGACAACCTCGTCGGCTGGAAACTGGCCACGGGCCAGGGGCGACGTCCCCCTCCGCTGCCGCGCGGTCTCGAGATCGTCGACTCCGTGAGCGCGGCGGAGATGGACGCCATGATCGTCGATGCCTTCCGTGATTACGGCAACCACTACCGCGCCAATCCACTGTTCGATCCGGCGCTGGTGCTGGCGGGCTACCAGGAATGGGCCCGTCGGGAGGTCACGTGCGGCGTCGTCGCCATCCGAAAGACCGAGAGCCGCGATCGCGAATCCGGGATGCTCGGATTCGTCACTTACGGCGCTGCGAGCGGTTTCGCCGAGATCGCGCTCAGCGGTGTGGTCTCGGGGGCGCAGAACGCCGGGCTCTACCTTCACCTGCTCGCCGGAACGGAGAGCCGAGCGGCGTCGCGCGGAATCGAAAGCGTGGTCATCTCCACCCAGAGTCGGAACGTCCGGGTGCAGCGTCGCTGGGCGGACTATGGCTTCAAGCCTGTGCTCAGCATTTACACCGTCCACCTTATCCGGCGGGGCCTGCTGAGAAATCCGGCAGAGCCCGCTGAGAACCGGTCAAGACAAGGATGACGACTTTGCCGGATACTACCGTGATTCCGTTCAACCGCCCCTATGTCGCCGGAGCGGAGCAGGAATATCTGGTGCGGGCCATGGCCGGTGGTGCTCTGGAGGGGGACGGGCCTTTCACGAGACGAGCGAACGCGCTGATCGCCGAACTCATCGGGGCCTCCTCAGCCCTGCTGACGACCTCGTGCACGCACGCGCTGGAGATGAGTGCCCTGCTCCTCGGCATCGCCCCCGGTGACGAGGTCATCATGCCGTCGTTCACCTTCACCTCGACCGCCACCGCCTTCGCGCTGCGCGGCGCGGTCCCGGTCTTCGCCGACTGCCGTCCGGACACGCTCAACCTGGACGAGCGGCGGGTCGAGGCGGCGATCACGGAACGGACGCGCGCGATCGTGGTCATGCACTACGCCGGCGTGGCCTGTGAGATGGATGCCATCATGGCGATCGCCGAGCGGCACGGCCTGGCCGTGGTGGAGGACAACGCACACGGGCTCTGTGCCCGTTACCGCGGCCGAGCGCTGGGGTCGTTCGGCGCGATGGCCACCCAGAGCTTCCACGCCACGAAGAACGTGCAGTGCGGGGAGGGCGGTGCGCTCGTCCTGAACGACCCTGGGCTTGTCGAACGCGCTGAGATCATTCGGGAGAAGGGCACCAACCGCGCCCAGTTCTTCCGCGGAATGGTGGACAAGTACCGATGGATCGACATCGGTTCGAGCTACCTGCCCTCCGACCTGCTGGCCGCCTTCCTCGTCGCGCAACTCGAGGCGATAGACGACATCCAGGCGCGGCGGCACCGCGTCTGGGCGGCCTATGACGAGTCGGTGGCCGACTGGGCCAAGAAGCGTGAGGTGCGGCGGCCGACCGTACCCGTCGACCGCGACCATCCGGCTCACCTGTACTACCTGCTGCTGCCCGATCTGGCCCACCGCCAGGCGTTCCTGCGCCATCTCGGCGAGCGAGGGGTGCGGGCGGCGTTCCATTACCAGCCGTTGCACACCACGCCCGGGGGACTGCGCTACGGACGCGTGGCACCGGGTGGATGTCCGGTCACCGAGGACGTCGCCGACCGGCTCGTGCGGCTTCCACTGTTCGCCGCGATGAGCGATGACGAACTGCAACGCATTGTCAAAGCCGTTATCTCCTACTGAGAAAGGATTTTGGCGCAGATCGTCACCGCACTCTGGAGCCCGGTCGTGGCTTATCCGGTGCAGCATTTCTGGACATTCCGGGCGTCGTCGCGAGTATCAACCTCATATCCCGCCGGTAAACGTTCACAAAAAGAAGCCGTGTCCGGCGGGTCGCGGTCACACCCATGAGATCATTTGCATGACACGCGAACTCGGGGGGGCTCGTGGAAGCAGCAGAACGATGAAGGCGCTGGTGCTCGCCGGGGGACGCGGTACTCGCCTGCGTCCCCTCACTCATACGTCGGCGAAGCAACTCGTCCCGGTCGCCAACCGGCCAGTGCTGTTCTACGGTCTGGACGCGATCTGCGAGGCCGGTATCACCGACGTCGGGATCGTCATCGGTGATACCGGGAACGAGGTGCGCGCGGCAGTCGGTGATGGGTCGCTTTTTGGGCTGGACGTCACTTATATCCCGCAGCAGGAACCGCTCGGGCTCGCGCACTGTGTGCTCATCGCGAAGGACTTCCTGGGCGACGACGACTTCATCGTGTACCTCGGCGACAACTTCCTCGTCGGCGGCATCTCGAACCTCCTCCAGGAGTTCCAGGCCGGTGGTTACACGGCGCAGCTGCTGCTGAGCAAGGTCGCCGAGCCGCAGTTCTACGGCGTCGCCGAACTCGACGGGGACGGTCGCATCATCAGCCTGCAGGAGAAGCCCGAACTGCCGAGAAGCGATCTGGCGATCGTCGGCGTGTACGCGTTCACAGCGGCGATACACGAGGCGGTACGCGCGATCGAGCCCTCGGCGCGCGGTGAACTGGAGATCACGGACGCGATCCAGCGGTTGATCGACCAGGGACATCGTGTCCACTCGCACATCGTCACCGGTTACTGGAAGGACACCGGGCGCCTCCAGGACATCCTGGAATGCAACCGCATTCTGCTCGAGACGGTCGAGCCGGACCTGGCCGGCGTGGTAGCGGGCCGATCGGAGATCGACGGCCGAGTCGTGGTCCATCCGGACGCGGTGGTCGAGGATTCGGTACTCCGCGGACCGATCGTCATCGGGGCGGGAAGCAAGGTGCTCCGCTCCTACGTCGGTCCGTTCACGTCCATCGGGGATGACTGCGTCATCGAAGAGGCCGAGATCGAGTACTCCATCGTCCTCGGTGGCTCGACGATCCAGGGCGTGCCGCGGATCGAGTACTCCCTGATCGGCAGGGACGTCGAGGTGACACGTGCCGTTCACGCACCTAATGCCCACCGCCTGATGGTCGGTGATCACAGTAAGGTCCAACTGCGCATATGAGGTTCTTCGTCACCGGTGGCGCTGGATTCATCGGATCGCACTATGTTCGCGCATTGCTTCGTCGCGGCTACCCGGGATGGGAGGATGCGGATGTCACGGTGCTGGACAAGCTCACCTACGCCGGTAACCTCGCCAACCTCGCATCCGTGGCAGGCCATCCGCGGTTCACCTTCATCCGAGGTGACATCGGCGACGGCTCGCTTCTCAAGGAAGTCGTTCCCGGCCATGACGTGATTGTCAATTTCGCTGCGGAGTCGCATGTCGACCGGTCGATCGACGACGCCGGCGATTTCGTGGTGACGAACGTCCTGGGCACACAGCGGCTGCTTCAGGCGGCACTCGAATATGAGGTCCGGACGTTCGTGCAGGTCTCCACCGACGAAGTGTACGGATCGATCGATGATGGAGCCTGGCGGGAGACCGAGCCGTTGTTGCCCAACTCGCCCTACTCCGCTTCCAAAGCGGGCGCGGATCTGCTCTGTCGTGCCTTTTATCGCACCTATGGGCTGGATGTTCGAGTTACTCGCTGCTCGAATAACTACGGGCCGTGGCAGTATCCTGAAAAGGTCATTCCGCTGTCCATCGCGAACCTGCTCGATGGACGCAAGATCCCACTGTACGGCGACGGTCGAAATGTCCGTGAGTGGCTACACGTCGACGATCACTGCCGTGGCATCCAGCTGGTACTGGAGAAGGGATCGGCGGGCGAGACGTACAACATCGGCGGTGGCACCGAGCTCACCAACCTCGAACTTGTCGGCAGATTGCTCGAGGCGGTGGGGGAGGGCTGGGACATGGTCGAGTACGTCGCAGATCGTCCGGGGCACGATCGCCGGTACTCGATCGACACGACGAAGATCCGAGGCCTCGGTTATCGACCCGAGGTCGATTTCGACGAGGGGCTCGCGGCCGTCGCGCGCTGGTATGCGGACAATGAGGACTTCTGGCGGCCGCTCATTGAGTCGGCACGCCCGACGGTCCGTTAACCCATATTCGTGAGAGCGAACTTGGCGAAAGGATCGGTATGCATCCCCGTGTCATCTTCGTGGGCGGCGTCTCTCGAAGTGGAACCACGCTCCTGCATCGCCTCCTCGGACAGTTGCCCGATGTCGTCTCGCTCGGTGAGGTCTGCAACCTCTGGGGGACAGGACTCAGAAATGGAGATCTATGTACCTGCGGGGACCTGATCGCTTCCTGTGTTTTCTGGAAGGAGATAGGCGACCGGGCGTTTGGCGGCTGGGACGCCGTTGATCTGCAGGAAATGCGGCGACTACGTCGATCGATCGACCGGATTCGCTTTCTTCCGGCGTTGCTCCAAGGCAAGCGCTCCGGCGCGGTCCAGACGACGGCCGCCGCCTACGCCTCTTACTACACCAAGATCTACACGGCCGCACTCGAAGTCAGTGGGGCGCAGGTCGTCGTTGATTCGAGCAAGCGGGCGCCGTTGGCCTGCTGCCTTGGCATGTATGCCGACGTCGACCTGAAACTGGTTCATATAGTTCGCGACAGCCGTGGCGTTGCGTATTCTTGCACAAAAAACGTAGTGCGGGTGGATTCCGTTCGTGGCGCACCCCTGGGAACGGCATCGCCGGCGGATACGTCAATCAATTGGATCGTTCAGAACCTTGCTTTGGAGATTCTGAGCAGAAAGGGAGTGTCGACCCGCATGCTCACCTATGAACGCCTCATCGAAGATCCTGTCGGCGTCCTGCGTGAAGTCATATCTCTTGCGGGCCTGTCGGTCGATGAGTCGGCGATGAGATTCCTCTCCGATGATCATGCTGTGCTGGACGCCGGGCACAGTATCGGAGGGAATCCGATGCGTGCGCAGACCGGTCGCGTCTCCCTTCGCCTCGACGATGCCTGGCGCACTCACCTTCCCCGTACCGACCGTCTGCTGGTGTCCGCGCTCACGTACCCATTGCTCCGCCGCTACTCTCGCAGCTGAGAAAGAGTCCTAATCTTTCGGCCCGGGCAGGACGAGCCCCGTCAATCCTTCGATGCGGCCGATGGCCCGCTGGAGATACCAAATGGTCAGGGCCCAGCGTCCGCCGGCGATGCTCAGCGCCGCTGCCGCGAGAGGGCGGAAGACCACCCTGATCCGGAGGCCGAGGCCGTGGTGGGCCCGGTACACGCGTCCGGTGCCGCGCGCATAGCGCCTGGCCTTGATGTGGTAGGCGCGTTCACCTGGTGACGGCGCGTCGGGGTTGTACTCGACGATGATGATCTGGGGGTCGAACAGGATCGTCCAGCCGGCCTTCAGGCCACGAAGAAGCAGATCCGTTCCCTCGCCCGATTGCCAGGGTGATGCGGCGCCGACCCCGAGATCTTCGTCGAAACCGCCCACGGCGCGGAGGAAGTCGCGCCTGAGAAAGACCGTGTGCTCGATGGCGCTCGTCCACACCGTCCGATGGTTCAGCGGCATCTGCCGGTCGCCGAACGAGGTGAGCTGAGCCGGTCGACCCGGGGTGCCCACCGAGCGACCGGAGACCCCGCCGGCCGATGGAGAGCGCGTGAGGACCGCCGCGGCTTGCGCGAGCGTATCGGGCAGATAGCTGGTGTCGTCGTCCGGAAACGCGACGAAATCGTAGTCCCCTAGGGCCGCGACACCTACGTTACGTCCGATCGATGCGCCTCGTGCCGAGGTCAGACGACGCACCGGGAGCCGATCCGCCCATGAGGCGACCACGGCGCGTGTACCGTCGTCGCTGCTCTGGTCGACGACGACCACCTCGCTGGGCCGGAGCGTCTGCGCGTGGATGGATGCCAGCAGGTGGTCCAGCAGCTCGGGCCGCCCGATCGTAGTCACAACCACAGCGAATTTCGGTTTCGAGTTCATGTCACCGTTGTTCAATTCATCCGGGTCAATGGTAATTCCTGGAGAGACGCCTTCGCTCTTCCTGTGGACCCATTATATGGACCTGCTCTGAGGTAGCGGTTGCAGCATTACGGTCCATCGATATGGGGGTGTCGCGTCGGCTGTGGCGATCGCTCCGGATTGTCGCGGTGGTGGCGGCGTCCAAATATTACCGAGAATGATCTTCTCATTTCCTAATTTTTTGCGTGACCATCGTTCGGATCTTGTTACGTTGCTGGTCGCTACGCTTCTTATTTTACGGTGAACCAGCGAGGAGAGGGTCATGGCGCAGGCGCCGCCGGCAGATCAGATGACAATGCCGATCGGGACTGAGCGCCCGAAACTATGGTCGGCGAAAGCGCTCCGATCGGGCTGGGTCCCCACGGTGCTCGTGATCGCGGTGACTGTCGCGTTTTTGCGGCACTATGGCGTGCCCCTTCGCGAAACGGCGTTTTTCGGTGCCTTTATCACTCTAGGCTCCACGGTGCCGGGGGTGCTGCTATGGCGTGCCTTCCGAGGGGGATCGCAGTTCGTCGCCGAAGAGGTCGCGGCCGGGACGGTTCTCGGACAGGCGATCACCGTACTCATTTATGTGGGCGCACGGTGGGCCGGGCATCCTTTGTTCGTGCTCGCGTGGCCGGCCGTCACGATAACCGCTTTTTTCGCCGTACCGGCATTGCGGCGGCACTGGCGAAGAACGGGTCCCGTCAGGCACGTCCCGGCTGCTTATTCCTGGGCTCTCGCAGCCCTGGTCGGATTCGTCGTGCTGTCGAGCGGGTTGGCGTTCTACCGTCAGCACGGGCTGACGTGGCCGGGCTATGTCGCGCCCTACATCGACATGCCGTATCACCTTGGCCTCATCGGTGAACTCAAGCACCATATGCCACCACAAGCGCCGTCCCTGGCCGGTGAGCCGCTCTACTATCACTGGTTCGTCTACGCGGACATGGCGGCCACCAGTTGGGTCACCGGAATCGAGCCGCAGACGCTGCTGTACCGGCTGTTCATGCTGCCGACCCTGGCGACGTCGCTCGTACTGCTCTTCGCGGCCGCACGGCGCTTGACCGATCGGTGGTGGCCCGGGATGGTCGCGCTGGCGATCAACTGTCTGGTATGGGCGCCGAGCGTGTACTCCTGGTACCCCTCCTTGGGCGTCGACTTCCTGATACGCGCTGACGTGCCGTGGCGAAGCCCGACGCAAGGGTTCGGGGCGATGATGTTCGCGCCTGTCATTCTGCTGCTCATCGACCTTCTTCGCCGGCCGAGGTCGGGAGCGGGGCCGTGGATCCTGTTCGTCACCTTGCTCATGGGGGTGATGGGGGCGAAGGCCACCTATCTCCCGATGCTCATCGCGGGCCTTCTCGTCGTGCTGATCGGGACGATCATCGCGAGACGGCGTCTGCACCGACCGGCACTCGTGGCGCTCCTGGCCGCGGCCCCCTCCGTGCTGATCGCGAAATTGGTGCTGTTCCGCGGGAACTCTGACGGCGTGATTTTTCACCCCGGGTCGATGTTCGGTGCTGTGGCTGATGTGGCCGCCTCGACGTCCGATCCTCCGCAGGCGTTGCGGGCGGTCGCGGCGCTGGTGAGCATTGTCGGTCGGGTCTTTGTCTGGGGAGGCGCATTGTGCCTGGCCCTCCGGCGAAGGACGTTGTGTGACCCGGTGATCCTCCTGCTCCTTGGAATCAGCGCGACGGGGATCGCGGTCGCGTGCATTCTGCGTTTTGCCGGTAACTCCCAGTCGTACTTCCTCTGCGGCGTGATGCCATGTATGTCTCTCGTGTCCGTCTATGGGCTGATGGCTGTGCTTCCGGGGCGGCTCGACCGACGCTCGGGAGTCATGCTTCTCGGCGCCTCGGCCGGTGGGGTCGCTGCGGTCTTGGCGGTCCGCGGACTGGGGGGGAACACCAGGCCGACCGTGGGTGACGCGCTGCCGCGTATGCTCGGCCCGTTCTTCGCGCTCATAGTGATCAGCATCGGGTGCATGGTGCTTCTGGTGCTGGCCGGACGCCGGCGTCCATCCGTGCGGTCCCTGTCGCCGGCGGTGGCGCTCGCCTTCGTCGGCGGGCTCATCCTGCCCGGGAGTCTGCTCCACGTCCGGCAACTCTGGCATGGCATTCCCCGAGACCCTTTGGCAGCCGTGATCGGCGCGGGGACTCTCGAGGCGGGGCGTTGGCTGCGGGAACACTCGCGTCCCGATGACCTGGTCGCGACCAACGCCGTCTGCCTCTCCGGCATGGGCTGCGACGATCGGCGCTTCGCCGTGTCGGCGTACTCGGAGCGGCGCGTCCTGGTGGAGAGCTGGCGCTACACCTCGAGATCGCATATGGAGGGGGTGAGACGGCACATTCCCGACGAGTCAGTGCCCTTCTGGGACCTTCGTCGGCTGATGGACAACGAAGCCGTCTTCCATCGGCCCTCACTCGAGGCGGTTCGGCGACTACGCCACACGTACGGTGTGCGGTGGCTCTTCGTCGACAGGAGTTTTGACCGACCCGCTCCCGACCTCGACCGATTCGCGCGCCTGCGCTATGCGGCGGGTCAGTGCAGTGTCTACGAGATCACGGGCTGAGACGGACACGGAGACGTCCGTGGTGGACGCTGAAGTCCGATCCGCCCTAAGCGTGACTCGAGTGCGCGTCGAGCATCATATTCGCGATCGCCAGATGGTCATCGTTATTGGTCGCCAGAAGATTCGCCCCGAGACCCTCTTTCGTGCCGAGACGAAGGACATCCTGCTTGGTGCAGGCCCGCATCCTGATCTCATGGACGAGGAACACGTGGCGATAATTTGCGAAGATGACGTCGAGGAGTTCGTACGGCGAAAACCCGCAATTCTCCAGCCCGTGTGGGCTGTATTCGATAAGTAGTGTAGGGGAGAGGCTCAGTGTCTTATGTGCGCCTCGAAGTACGAACCCGTCGTACCCTTCTGCATCGATCTTGATGAGGTCTGGCGGACCGATTTCATGGTCCGCCAGATACGAATCGAGTGAGACTACGGGGACCGACGTCGAGCTGGACCATCCCAGCGCGTTGCCGGCGCCGATGGAATGATGGCCGATTCCCCTCGCCAGGTAGATCGTCACGGAACCGATCTTGTCGCCGACCGCCGCCGCTTCGACGGTGACCTTCTCCAAGAGGCCGTTTCGGGTGATGTTCTCCTGCAGGTAGGCGACGTTCTCCGGTACGGGTTCGAACGCGATCAGATGGCCGCCCTCTGGAAGATTGGCTGCGCCGATACAGGAGTACAGGCCGATGTTGGCCCCGATATCGATGATCATATTGCTGCGGCTCGCCAGGCGTTCGAAAAGGACGACCTCGACCTCTTCGTAATAACCGGCGAACAGCTGGTGAATGATTGAAAAATCGTATGCCGGGCCGGTTAGATTCAGTCCGCGGTAGAGCGTCGTGACGTCATCGCCATTCGCGGAACAGCCGAACTTGTACACCATCCTCTGGATGCGCTTAGTGATCGTTAGATCCTGAACGCGCGTTCGCCTGAACAGTTTCCGGGAAACCTTGAGAGTCTGGCGAGCGATTTGCCTGCGCACGATGCTGGTCAACTCCCTGATAGTCGACTGTGCTGAGTTGCTCGGCGGGCACTGCCGGCCGGTGTCGCCGACCGAGTGGTCGGACGGTCGTCTGGGGTCGATGTCTCGCGTACAGCACGGCCCCGTACAGGCAGGACAGTGTCATGGTGGCGGCGAGACCCGTCGCGGCTCCCTGAGCTCCGGCGAAAGCGGCGCCGATGGCGGCCGCGGCGACCAGGGCGGCCGCCGTGGCCAGCCTGAATATGAAGAGCGCGCGTATCGCCTGCAGGGCGCGTAGGGCCCCCGCCGGCCCCAGCACCGCGCCCTGCGCGATGCGAAAGACGGTCTGTGCCGGCAGCAGAGGAGCCATGAGCTGCCATGATCTGCCGAACACCAACGCGCCGACGCTCGCCGGCAATACCATCGCCAGCACCCCCGAGGCGGCGCCGACGGTTCCGAGTCCCATCGTGACCACGAGGGTTCCCTGGCCGAGCCGGTTCGGCCGGTCGGCGAGCAGCCGTGACAGTTCGGTGATGGCGATCACTCGGCCGGCGTTGATCACCACGGCGGCCGGGCCGAAGACCGTATCCGCGGCACGCAGGGAGCCGACGGCCGCCAGCCCTGCGATCCTGCCGACCACGATCAGCGTCCCGTAGGAGCAGATCGTCAGCACCACGCCCTCGACCAGGTACGGACGTGCGAGATCGCCGTACTCGCGGAGCCAGCCGGACGCGGAGGCGACGCGCGGCAGCACCCGGGCCTGGGCGATCGCGATCACGGTGGCGATCAGTCCGCTGAGTCCCCAGACCAGGAACACCCAGGTCATCTTCGTGGTCACCGACAGCACGACGAACATGGCGACGCACTGGCTCAGCCCCCAGGCGGCATCGCTCACGATGGCCTTGCGGGGCTGGCCGGCGGCGATGAAGCCCATTCGCAGGGTGCTCTGAATGAGGAGCACCGGGAGCAAAGCCGCCAAGATCAGGACCGGAGCGGTGATGCCGCCCAGGATCGGGCCGGACAACGGGAGCAGCGCGACGGCACCGATCAGCCCGAACACTGCCGCGGCTCCCGAGCTGTCGCGCAGTGCCCGGCGCGCGGAGTCGGGGTCCCGGGGGAAACGCACCATTAGTGGCTCGGCGAACGTTGTCTGGGTTAGCTGATGAAAGACTACGTAATAGCCATATAGCAGGGCGAATTCGCCGAATGCTGCGGCCGACATACGCCGTGCCGACAGAATGATCAACATAAAATTCGTCGCACTCGATATGATCTGATCGGCGAGGATCCATCCGCCTCGGCGGGTGGCATGAGTGAGCATGATCAGTCCTCCCTGGCGCGTGCGCGATGTAGCAGCATCCAAGTAATCAGCCCACCGGCGATCAGAGGAAAGGCGCGGCCAAGTCCCCAATAGAAGAGCATTCCCATTTCGAGGATGCCGACATAGATGACAGCGTAGAGGACGAGTCCACGCAGTTCTCCGGAACGCATGCTGTGGTAGCAGATTCCGATGAGCAGCCCTATGGCGCCCCACCAGACGACTGCGCCGAAAAGGCCATAGTCGATGATGCTCGGAAGGATTCCCCCGGGAGTATTGAATTCCAGATTTCCGTATCTCGTATACAGATATGATCTGTAGTCGGTGCCGTTGGTGGCACTGTTGTCGATGTGAACGAATGATCTCACGACTGGGAAGTTCCATAGGAACTGTCCGGTGTAGATGGGCATCGGAGAATTCGTTGAATCATGGGCTAGGATTATGGCTGAATTGTTGCTGGAGGTAGCGTAATATCCGCCAAGTCGCCGTAGCACGAACCCGATGAAACCGGTGTCACTATGGCGTGCGTAGAAATCGTTCCAGCTGCGGGTGTACTCAAGGGCGCCGAAGACGGTCGCCAAGACCAGTGGGCCAAGGAGCGGAAGCATCGCCCATAGGATTGAATGCTGCCGCCGTCGGCCTTTGGGCAATGCTGTCGCGGCGAGCACGACTACGGGGACGGCTAGTTCCATGAGGGCGATACGCTCGGTATTGAAGAAGCCTCGGGCCAGGCCGAAACTTGCGAGTGCGATCAGTCCGAGCGTGTGCCGTCGGCCGCTGATCCGGCGATCCAGCAGCAAGCAGATAAGAGCGAGCGGGCCGACTTGGGTAAGTGTCGTGATTCCCGGAACGGTGGTGAGGTATTCGCCTCTGGCGGATTGCAGTACGCCCCGCTGCAGGGCGATCGCGTCGTACAGCTGTTGTTTTCCGTAGCCACGTGATACGGCGGCCACGGCCCACGTCACGTACCCGATCAAGGCAAGTATCAGGAATACGCGTCCGGCCCACAGCAGGACTTTCTGTTGACCGACCGTGACGATTTCGTGCGGATTTCGGGAATCATGCCGACGGCGTTTGATGAGGTTTGGTACCAGCGTGCCGGCGACGAAAGCGCCGAGAAGCAGCGCAGTGAGAAGTGCCTCGGCCGTGCCGAAGTATTTCGGCGTGCGCCACCAGAGACGGAAGTCGTCCGCCGGGATGAGGCACGCGATGGCCAAACACGGTAGGACGCTCAGGATGCCGGTCCAGCCTGGATGCAACCACCAGGCACCTTGGCGCAGCTGGAGCGGACTCGCCGTGGACGAACGGCGCCCCGCCCCGGTCGGGCGATCGTGGAGCGCGGCATGAACGCGTTCTGGCACGGACGTCTCCAGCCTTATCGGCGACTGCGGTCTCATCGGATCGTTCAAGAACGGGATGCCGCCTCGGCCCGGTCAGCCGGCTGAGGCCGCACATCCCTGCTTCTCCATCGGCAGACTCCGGATACCGGCCGACTCTGAAGTCGCGTCTGCCGGCCGAAGTCATCCGACAGGGGTCCTGGTCGGCGCCGCACCGTTCGCCGGCGAAACCGGGTCCACGTCCTCGAGGCGCGGCTTGTTCTCATCGGGGCGGTAGCCGGAGGTGCCGCCGTAGTAGCGGTAGCGGTCGCGCTTCCCCTTCGTCGCCATGTTGACGATCACTCCCAGTGTGATTCCGCTGACCGCGTCCACGCTCTTGACGGCCTCGCGCAGCTCATCGCGTTTGGTTCGTCCCGCACGTACGACGAGAAGGACGCCGTCGCTGCCGGGGGCGATCACCGCCGCATCCGTGACCGGGAGCAGCGGGGGCGAGTCGATGATCACGTAGTCCGCGTCGGCCTGGAGTTCCTCGAGGAGCAACTGCATCTTCTGGGTTCCCAGCAGCTCGCTCGGGTTCGGCGGTACCGGCCCGCTGGCCAGCACGTCGATCGCACAGCTTCTCTCGGCGTGCTGCATGACGTCGGCCATGCTGGCCTGACCGGACAACACGCTGGTGAGCCCGATCTCCTCGACGAGACCGAGCGAGCTCGCGATGGTCGGGCGTCGCAAGTCGGCATCGACGATGACGACGCGGGCACCGTCCTCGGCGAGCGAGAACGCAAGGTTCAGGGCGACGCTGGACTTTCCGTCGCCTTCGAGCGGACTGGACACGACGATCGTCCGTGGGGGCCGGTCGACATTGATGAAGCGCAGGTTCGTTCGGAGCTTGCGGAATCCCTCGGCCCGGAGACCGAGCGGGTCGGTGTCGTGGACGAGGGTTCGTTTCCGCGCAGCGCGCTCGTAGACGATTTCGCCGAGTACGGGCAGACCACTCGCCAGGCCCGCGTCGGACGTGACGTCGATCCGGGTGTCCAGGGCCTCTTTGAGCATCCCTGCCAGCGCGCCGACGAGGGCACCGAGCACGATGCCGAGGAGGGTGTTCAACACCGGCCTCGGGCTACTGGGCGCGCTCGGCTGCGAACCCGGCCTGACCACCTGGATCCGTACGGTCGGTTGACGCCCCGGCAGCGGTGTCTCCACTTCCGCTACCGCGGTGATGAGGTGGTGGGTGACGCTGTTCACGATCCGCGCCGCCATCACCGGATCGGAGTCGCGTACGGCGATGTTCAGCAGCACAGTGTCGATCGGTACGTCGACCTTGAGCCGTTTCGCGAGATTGTCCGGCCGCATGCGCAGGCCCAGCTCACGGATCACGGGAATCGTGACCTTCGGCGTCGTCACGAGGCCGGCGTACGACCGGACCTGCTGCTGGCTGAAGAGCGTCCCTTGATAAACCTGTTCCAGCCTCTGTGCCTGCGGCGACACCGAGACGAAGACCGATGCCTTCGACTCGTACATGGTCGGTTGCAGCATCGTGATCAGTTGCGCGACGCCGATCACCAGCAGCATGACGCTCACCAGCAGCGCCAGGTGCCGCCGGATCGCGGTGATCAGTTCCCTTACACTCATGCAGTCCCCCGTGTCGGACCTTCGTGAAAATGTGAAGTTCTCGGCGTTCTCGTGGGCCGCGTCCTCACGAACGCGATAGCGCTGCCGGGGCCGTGCCCTCGTCGCCCGAGCGATTCGGGCGGCCTGTTCCCGACAGCAGGCGCGTGAAGACCTCCAAATGACGCCGGGCCGATTCGGCCCAGGTGAACCGCTGTGCGTTGGCCAGGCCATGAGTGCGCAACTCTGTGGCGAGGGCGTCATCGGTGAGGACGTCTCCTAGCGCCGCGGCGATCGACCCGGAATCGAGATCTCGTAGCAGAACGGCCGCCTGACCCGCGACTTCCGGCAGGGCGCCACGATCGGAGCAGATCACGGGTGTCCCGCACGCCATCGCCTCGATGACGGGCAGCCCGAACCCCTCGTGACTCGACGGGAGCGCGAAGACGGCGGCGGCGCGGAACAGCGGGGCGACCAGCTCCGCCGGGACCTGACCCAGGTATCGGACGTGCGGCGCGGTCGCCACGAGCCGCTCGACGGGCTCCGACCCGAGAAAGGGGCCGCCGGCGACGACCAGTTGGACCCCGAGCCTGGCGATCTCCGGCCGGCCGACCGCGTCGACGAGGGCTGGGATGTTCTTGCGGGGGTCGAGATTGCCGAGGTAGAGAACGAACCGTTCCGGCAGGCGGAGCTGGGCGAGGAGGTCGGCGTCCGCCGAACCGTCGGAATGGAAACGATCGGTGTCGACGCCGTGCGGGATGACGTGCAGGCGATGCTCAGGGACTCCGAACGCGCGCTCGATCTCGCCCGCAGAGCTGGCGGAGACGGTGACCACGGCATCAGCGGCGTGGGCCAGGCGGCTCACGCGTGCCCGCCAGGTGCGTTCCCAGAGCGTGCGCCGGATGCCCGGGACATGCTGGGGAACGCCGTGGATCGTCACCACGATCGGCAGCCGGCCCGCACTCAGCGCTCCGGTGTCCGCGGGGAAGTGCAGCAGATCGGCGTGCCGGTGGTCCACCGTACGCGGCCAGACGAACCCCTCGGCCGCCGCGTGGCAGAGCTGTCGAGCCGGCCCGCGGAGCGTGTCTCCGGGCGGCACGAGGAGCGTGTGCTCGACACCGAGCCGCTCCAGCCATCGGTAGAGGCTTTCCGCGTAGGTCGTGTTGCCGCCGACGTTGCGGCGCAGTACCTTCCCCGCCACCGCGACCCGAATCCGGTCGGTCACACTCTCTCCTTCACTGGTAGGGCCGGAGCTCCATAGGCCGCGGCCAGCCGCATCGCCTGGATCTCCGGCGTGTGCTCGCGCAACGCCGCGCGGCACCGGTTCGCGTGCTCGACCCGGTGCGCGGGATCGGTCATGCGGCGCACGGTCGCGGCGAGCGCCTCTGGGGTGCGGACGAGTCCGGGAAGCTCGAGCGCGGCCAGATCCGGTAGTGACCGCGCGACCAAGGGCAGTCCGGCTGCGGCCGCCTCCAGCATCGCCATGGTCGGCGCGACCTCCCAGAGCGCCGTGTGCACGTAGACGTGCGCCTGGCCGAGCCTGCGCAACACCTCATCCCGTGGCAACCATCCCGCGACGTGCACACCGGCGGACTCGAGCCGCACGCGGCGAGCGGGATCGCCGTCGCCGATCCACTCCCAGCGGATCGGCCAGCCGCGCCTGCGCGCCTCCCTGCTGGCCTCGGCGAGGAAATCCGGGTCCTTCTGCCGGCAGATCCGGCCTACGGCGACGGCGGCCACCTCATTCTCGGCCGGTCGCGCGGCCGGGATCACGGGCTGGGTCCGAACGGCATGCGGTACGCACACCACCTGCTGCCGTCCGCGCAGCATCCGGGCGAGCGCGGCCTCCCGGGGACTTGCCGCCGCCACCACGCCCGTTCGCCGCGCGAGGATGGACTCCGCGATACGGAACATCCCACGTACCCTCGGAAGCACATCGACACGTTCGAACGCATAACAGTGCGGCGAATAGACGATGCGTTCCGCCGGGATCGACGGGCAGCCACGAACGTAGATTCCGGCGTACGAGGAATGGGCGTGCACGATATCGGGCCGGATCAGGTTGTAGGCATGATGGATCGTGCGAATGCGCGCCGGGTGGCTCTCGGGCAGCCGCAGCCAGCCTCGCACCTGCCCGGCGAGTGTCACGCCGGTGTCCTCTCCATCGCGTGTCGCGGTGAGCAGCCAGTGGTCGAACGTGGGCGTCGCGCGGATATAGCCGGCGACGGCGCTGCTGACGCCACCGCCCCAGCATTCGACGACATGGATCACCGTGAACCGGCGCGTGAGTTCGGCCGACCGCGCGCCTTCCGGCTCACAATGCGCCGTTACCATTGACCACCGCACCAAGCGTCTTGAAGAGGATCCGTAGGTCCAAGCTCAGCGACCATTCCTCTACGTAGCGGAGATCCAGCTCCATCGCGTGCTGCCACGGCAGGGTCGAGCGGCCGCTGATCTGCCACAGGCCGGTCAGACCCGGTCGTACGGCGAGACGGCCGCGCTCTCGGCTCGTGTACAGCGCGACCTCGGCGTGGACCTGAGGACGGGGTCCGACCAGCGACATCTGGCCGAGTGCCACGTTCCAAAGCTGGGGGAGCTCGTCGAGGGACCATCGGCGCAGCCAGTGGCCGATCCGGGTCACGCGGGGGTCGTCGGGCACCTTGAAGAACGGTTCGTCGGCCCGTCCGTGGGTCCGCAAGAGGTCCGCGAGCTGGTCATCGGCGCCGACCCGCATCGAGCGGAACTTCCACATCCGGAACGGCCTGCCGTCGATTCCGATGCGCTCATGGACGAAAAGCACCGGTCCCGGACCGCTCAATCGCACCGCGACGGCGATGGCCACCAGAACGGGAGCGAGGACGAGCAGTGCGACAAGGGCGACCAGCCGGTCGATGGTGTGTTTCACGCGAAGTGCCGCTGGTCCACTCAGGGGACGTTTCTCGGGCTGCACTTCCGCCAAGCGCAGATGTGCCCCGACATCCTCAACGAGGCCGACATCATCGACGAGGTCGACGCTCTCGTCGACCGGCGCGTTCTGGCCTGACTGCGCGCTCGGTGTGGAAATGGACACTGTCGTCCTCCGGCATGGGTTGAATAATCGCGGCTCCCCGGCCCCAGATATATCGCCTACGTGCGAATGGACACTCCTTGCCCAAGATCAACACTTGGTCAGTTGACCGGAAATTATCTCTTGCGGTTCTTTCCTGGACTGTACGTATCCGGGGGCTGGTCGGTAAATACGGGACGCCATGGCTACAAACCATGCAACCGTGCCGCATGCCGTCCGCCGGCCCGAAAAACCAGGTAAGGCCGCATCGTGCACCAAATCGGATCAAGTCAGACCGAGAATCGTTTCCTGCGGACCCTCGTGCCGTGAGGCTCGTGCGGTCGTGGGTAGTGATCGAGTGGAAAATCGAAATCGAACGAATACCGGTGTGGGATTTGATGACGATCGGCCTGGCAAATAGCCTGGGTGCCCGGCGCGCGACGGCTTGGTTGGGGGTTGAGGACACCGATGTGCGGGATAGCGGGAATCGTGTCGATGGGTCATCCGGATTCCGGTCTTCTCCGCCGTATGTGCAAGGTGCTCGCGCACCGGGGGCCGGACGGTGCCGGCTTCCACGATGACGAACACGCCACACTCGGCATGCGGCGCCTCGCGATCATCGACGTGGCCGGTGGTGATCAGCCGGTTTACAGCGAGGACCGGACCGTGGTCGCGGTCTTCAACGGCGAGATCTACAATTACGCCGCATTGCGTCGTGAACTGCGGACCCATGGCCACCGTTTCGCCACGAACGGCGATACCGAGTGCCTTGTGCACCTGTATGAGGAATTCGGTGATGATCTGGTCCACCGGCTGCGTGGAATGTTCGCGTTCGCTATCTGGGACCGGACCAGGCGGCGGCTTCTCCTCGCCCGCGACCGGGTGGGCAAGAAGCCGCTGTTCTGGCGCTCCGACGGTGCCACGCTATGGTTCGGCTCGGAGCTCAAGGCACTCATGCAGGACGACGCGGCGCGTCACGAGGTCGACCTGGTGGCGCTGCACCACTACCTGACGTATCAGTACGTACCCGCCCCTTGGTCCATTCTCCGCGGGATTCACAAACTGCCGCCGGGCCACCTGCTCTCCTGGCAGGACGGCGTCGCCGTGACGAGTCGTTACTGGCGCCTCGACTGCACGCCGCGCGAGGTCACGTCCGAAGAGCACGCCGCCGAACAGCTTCGCGATCACCTGCTCGAAGCGACGCGCGTCCGCATGGTGAGCGAACGGCCGCTGGGAGCCTTCCTCTCCGGCGGGCTCGACTCCTCGGCGGTCGTCGCCGCGATGGCCAGGCAGAGCGGCGAGCGCGTCAAGACGTTCAGCATCGGTTTCGACGAGGAAGAGTTCGACGAACGACGCTACGCGCGCATGCTGGCCCGGCGTTACGCCACCGACCACCACGAGATGGTCGTCACCCCGTCCGCGCTCGACGTGCTGCCGACGCTGTCCTGGCACTATGACGAGCCGTTCGCGGACTCTTCGGCGATCCCCACCTTCTACGTCGCGCGGATGAGCAGCGAGCAGGTGACGGTGATCCTCAACGGGGACGGCGGCGACGAGCTGTTCGGCGGCTACCTGCGCTATCTGCTCATGTCGCACGCCGGCCGGATACCCGCGGTCCCGTTCCTGAGAGGCCGGCTCGACCGGGTCGGCTCCGCACTCTCGGCCCGCTGCGCCCCGCGCTCGGCGCTACAGCGGGCGGGCCGGGCGGTGGAGCTCCTGGGTCACCCGACGCCACGGCGCTACGCACGGCTCATGTCCTACTTCACTCCTGAGCAGAAGACGGCCCTCTACTCGGACGCGCTGCGTACGCGGCTGGCGGAGGTGGACAGCTACGACCTGTTCGACGAGGCGTTCGCCGCCTCCCGCGCCGCCTCCGACGTCTGTCGTGTCATGGACGTCGACGTCAACACCTACCTTCCCGGCGACCTCCTGGTGAAGGTGGACATCGCCACGATGGCCAACTCCCTGGAGGCGCGTTCCCCGTTCCTGGACCACCACCTGATGGAGTGGGCGGCCGGGCTGCCGGCCCGGCTGAAGGTCCGTTCGGGCACGACGAAGTACCTGCTGAAGAAGGCGGTCGCGGACTGGCTGCCGCCCGCGCTCGTGACGCGGCCCAAGATGGGGTTCGGCGTGCCGCTCGGGCGGTGGCTCCGCACCGAGCTGTCGGAGCTCTCGTGGGACGTGCTGACGGACGGCACGGCGAGGTCGCGGGGGCTGTTCCGGCCCGAGGCGGTGCGGGAGATGCTGAGGCGGCACGCGAACGGGCATGACCACGCCAACCGGATCTGGGCGCTCATCCAGTTCGAGCTGTGGTGCCGTGCCTTCCTCGATCCACCTGGAACGAGCGCTTCGCCTTCGGGGTCCCGGCCGTGAACCGACGCGCCGCCTTCATGGTCCCCGGGCCGGTGCGGTGAACCGAGAAGCTCGGCAGGCCGCCGAGACCCTTGGCGTCTACGCCGCCAGATTCCTTCTCGGCGCGCTCATGAGCGTGGTCGTGAACCGGTCGCTGGGGCCCGAGGGGCGCGGCACCTACGCGGTGCTGATGACCGTCGCGACGGTCGCCCTCCACCTCGGTCATCTGTCGGTCGAGGAGTCGCACGTCGCGCTGTGGCCGCGAGTCCGCGACAGCGCTCTCATCACCGCCAACTGCGTGCTCTTCGGCATGGCGCTCGGATGTGTCTGCGCGATCGCCGCCGGCATCGTGGTCGAGGGCCTGGGGCCCGGTGTCGTGCCGGTCGGGGACAGCGGCCTGCTGCTCCTTGCGCTGGCTTGGATCCCCTGCGCCATGACCGAGAAGCTGCTCGCTCGGCTGATGGTCCTGAGGGCGCGCATCGACGTCAACAACTGGAGCGGCCTGCTCAGCGTTGGCGTGCACTGCGCGGCGCTGATCGGCCTGGCCGCCATGGCGAAGCTGACACTCTGGTGGATCGTCGCGCTGTGGACGATGTCCGCCGCGCTGCCGCTGGCGGTCCTGCTGCCCGCCGCCCGCCCGAGGCTGCGGCACTGCGACGCCGGCGTGGCGCGCCGGGCGCTCCGTCTGGGGTTGCGCTACCACACCGGCCTCGTCTCGATGTTCCTCCTGCTGCGCGCCGACATCCTGATGCTGGGTGCGATGACGACGACCGTGGAGGTGGGGCTCTACGCGGCGGCGGTGATGCTCATGGAACTCGGCAGGGTGCCTCCTGACATCGTCGCGAACCTCGCCATGCCCCGGCAACTGGAGGACGACGAGCGGACGGCCGCCGCGTTCACCGTCGACTCCACGAGGGTCGCCGCGCTCGTGGCCACCGGCTCCGTCGCGCTGCTGTGCGCCACCGCGCCCTTCGTCGTTCCGGCGGTCTACGGGCCCGCGTTCACGGGGAGCATCGGCCCGCTTCTCGGGCTGGCGCCGGGCCTGTGGCTGATCGGGGCGACCAGACCGGTCGGCGCCTTCCTGCTCCGGCTGGACCGTCCCCTGTTGAGTTCGGTGACGACGGTCGTGGCCCTCACGGTCAACGTGGGCCTGAATCTCGCGCTGATCCCATCGTGCGGAGCCGTCGGCTCCGCCCTCGCCTCCAGCGTGGGTTACGGCGTACTCGCGGCCTTGCAGGTCCTGTGGTTCCTGCGGGTCACGCGAACCCCGCCGCGTCAGCTCATTC
Organism: Actinoallomurus acanthiterrae; assembly: GCF_054775715.1. NCBI lineage: Bacteria > Bacillati > Actinomycetota > Actinomycetes > Streptosporangiales > Thermomonosporaceae > Actinoallomurus > Actinoallomurus acanthiterrae. The sequence continues at coordinate 4,700,284 of NZ_BAAHCO010000001.1, forward strand.
CCCGGCGGTCCGACCTCCGCTACGCGCTCACCGCGGGAGCGCGGTGATGTACGGCGACGCGGAGGCGGGACCCTCCGACATCTCGCGTGCCCCGTCTTCGATCGCGTCGGCGAGGATGTCGTCGAGTGAGTATCGCGGAGTCCAGCCGGTCAGGGCGTGGAGCTTCGCCGTGTCCGGAACCTTCCGGTGCATGTCCTCGTACCCGGGCCCGTACGCCTGGTCGTAGGGAAGCAGCCGGATCGGCGACGTGCTCCCGGAGCGCGCGATGATCATCTCGGCGAGATCACGAATGCTGATCTCCTGCGACGACCCGACGTTGAACGTCTGCCCGACCGCCGCCGGCTCGCTCATGAGCGGGAGGATCGCGTCCACGACGTCCCTGACATGGGCGAAACAGCGCGTCTGCCGTCCGTCCCCGAAGACCGTCAGGGGCTCGTTACGCAGGGCCTGCCGGACCAGGCGCGGGACGACCATGCCGTACATCGGGCTCTGCCTGGGGCCGACCGTGTTGAAGAGGCGGACCACGACCGTGGGGAGACCGCGTTCCCGGTGGTAGCAGGTCGCGAGGATCTCGCCGACGGCCTTGGCCGTGCTGTACGCCCAGCGCAGGACGGAAGGGCTGCCGAGAATCATGTCGGCGGTCTCCGTCAGGGGATGGAGTGAGTTCTTCCCGTAGATGTCCGAGGTGCTGGTGACGAGGATCTTGCGGCGGTAACGGTGCGCGGCCTTGATCACGATTTCCGCGCCGCGGATGTTCGTGGTCAGCGATCTCAGCGGCTGCTCGACCACGAGCTTCACTCCGACCGCGGCGGCCATGTGGATCACCACGTCGCACTCGTGTACGAGTTCGTCGACCAGGAGCTCATCGAGCACGGAGCCGTGCACGAGGCGGAAGGCGGGGTGCCGGATGACCGTGGCGAGGTTCGCCGATCGGCCCGTCGACAGGGTGTCCAGGACGACGACCGAGTCGCCGCGTGCGAGTAGGGCCTCGACGAGATGCGAGCCGATGAAGCCGGCTCCGCCCGTCACCAGGTATCTCGTCCCGTTGTCTTCCGGCATGCCGCGCCTCCCGGGATTCCGTCGTCGTCGCTGCGGATGCGGCCGATTTCCGCGTACGGCATGGGCGGCGGGAATTTCGCTCCCGCCACCCATACCGGCCCATTGCCGATTCCTGGTACCGCCACAGAAGACGGCAGAGCCTTCGGGTCAGGAGCAGCCGGGAATGCTGCCCACGGGCCTGCAGTTGTTGGGATTGTTGGCGATCACCAGGCTCCCGGCGAGCGTCACCGTCCCGGGCCCGGGACGGTCGAAGATCCCGCCGCCGTCGGAGGCACTGTTGCGCTTGACGAGCGTCCGCACGAGCAGTGCTCTTCCGCCGACGCCGTTCAACAACCCGCCGCCTTCGAACCTGGCGACGTTGTCGTCGAGTGTCGTCTGGACCAGCCTGGCGGTGCCGCCCTGCTCGTTGTAGATGCCGCCGCCGCTCGTGTTGGCGGTGTTGGCGGTGATGCGAGACTTATCCGTCTCGAGCCGGCCGTCGCTGTAGATGCCGGCGCCACCACCGCCGAAACCGTTGGGATGACGCGTCGTGTTCCTTTCGACCAGGGTCAAAATAAGGATGAGCGAGCCGCTGTCGTTGGCGATGCCGGCGCCGTTGTCCGCCGTGCTGTTCCGCACCGTGACCGATCTCAGGACAATGGTGCCGCGCGCGCTGAGGATGGCACCGCCGGGGAAGACCCCGGCGTCGCCGCCCTCGATGAAGATGCCCGCGACGTCCAAGCGCGCGCCGGCGGCCACCTCGATCAGGCGGAACGGCCCGCCTCCGGTGCGCCGAATGTGCGTGGACGGCCCCCCGAAGATGGTGATGTTCCCGGTGATGATGGGCAATGCGTCCCCGCCGCGCGTCCCGGTCTCCGCCGCGGTGGTGAAGTCGTAATTGCAGTTCGGGACCAGTCGGATCGTGCCGTGACCGGCCGCGTTGGCGTTGGTGACCGCTGTCACGAGCCCTGACGCCCCGCCTGAAGGTCCGCTGCACGGCACCGTCACGACCTGCTGGGCATTGGCCGAGGATGGCGATGCCGCCGCCCCCGCCCCGATCAGCGTGGCAGCCGCTACGCTGCCAGCTGTTCTAGCGAATGAACCCATGAGGCTCCCCCCGGAACAGAATGGACATTCCTCTTGTCGGTGATGAATTGTCCTAGCGGCACCGCCGACAGCAAGAAGAGAAACATTGCGGAGGCTATCACGCTGCCATAGACGCCGGTTCTTTGGAATTCTTGAACATTGTTGACTCATATTTTCACGTGTTCGCCGACGACTGCCACCGGTGAAGTGGCTTGGGCGGCTGTAGCATGACGGACGGCACAGGTGGACGGTGGTTCGGCCGAGCTATGGTCGCAAAAAGTAATTACCTGGCCCGGAGAAATGGGCCGCGACTTTCGGTACGGAAGGATTGTCCGCCTGGTCGTCGAGCGCGGTCAGAGACGCTCGGGTTCGCAGTCGAAATCGGCTGGGGCGCCGGTGCGGTAGAGGCGCGTGACGACGTCCTCGATATCGGGTTCGCGCAGGGCGATGTCCTCGACGTCGTAACGGGCGGCGACGGCGGCGACCACGGCCGCGGCGTTCTCGGCGGGCGGTATCGCCAGCCACTGCCGAGGGCCGTCCGTACGGACGAGACGGGCGCCGTCGACCTCGATCGGCGCCTGCGGGGCGGCGAGGTCGACGACGAGGATCCGGTCGGCGTCGGCGGTGGCCCGCAGGCGCTCCAGCGAGCCGTCGTACGCCAGCCGGCCATGGTCGATCACCATGACGCGGCGGCAGAGGCGTTCGATGTCGCCGAGGTCGTGGGTGGTGAGCAGGATCGTCGTTCCCCGCTCGGCGCCCAGCCGGGACAGGAAGGCGCGGACGGTGGCCTTGCTGATGACGTCGAGGCCGATGGTCGGCTCGTCGAGGACCAGGATCTCCGGGTCGTGCACCAGCGCCGCGGCGAGATCGCCGCGCATCCGCTGCCCCAGGCTGAGCTGCCGGACCGGCGTGTCGAGGAACGCGCCGAGCTCGAGCACCTCGGTCAGCTCGGCCAGCCGGGTCCGGTGCGTGGCACGGTCGACGCGGTAGAGGTGACGGATGAGGGTGAGGCTGTCGCGCAGCGGCAGGTCCCACCACAGGGTGGTGCGCTGGCCGAACACCACGCCGATCCGACGGGCCAGGGCCGTGCGCTGCCGCGCCGGGTCGAGACCGGCGACGCGCACCCGCCCGGAAGACGGTGTGAGGATGCCGGTAAGCATCTTGATGGTCGTCGACTTCCCGGCGCCGTTCGGCCCGAGGTAGCCGACGAACTCCCCGGCACCGACGGTGAACGAGATCCCGTCGACCGCGTCGACGTTCACCCGTGTGCGGCGGAGCCGTCCGGTGCGCCGCCGCACGGCGAACGTCTTGCGGACGTTCTCGACCTCCAGCATGTGGTCAGCTCCCCGTCGATCGGTAACGCCGCAGGCCCGTGCGCCAGGTCACGGCGGCCAGTACGGACAGCGCCGCCGCGACCAGCGGCGACGCGAAACGGAAGAACACCGGCAGGCCGAGCGGGTCGGGTCGGCCGAGGACGTACAGCGCCGGCTGCCAGTTGACGAACGCCAGCGGCACGACCCAGGTCAGCCCGCGCAGGACGTCGCGGCCGAAGATGCTGAGCGGGTACTGGGTGAGGTAGGCGCCGCCGTACGTGAGCGAGTTCATCGCCTGCTTGCCGTCGACGATCGCGAACTGCCACGTCGCGCTGAGCACCCACAGCGCGGCGTAGATCCAGTAGCCGCCGGCGAGCATCAGCGGGACCGTCGCGACGCGGCCCGGTGTCCAGGCCACGTCGAGCCGGGCGAGGGCGAGGAGGAGCACCGTCCCCGTCGGCACGAGCTTGCCGAGCCGGCGCGGGGAGAAGTCCTCGGTGGCGAGCTGCAGCAGCGGCCCGACCGGCCGGACCAGCAGCGTGTCCAGCGTGCCCTGGCGGATGTGCTCGCCGAGCCGGTCGGTCGAGCCGAACGTGAGGTCGGCGAACGCGAAGGAGACTCCCGCCGTGCCGTACAGGAACATCACCTCGGGCAGGGAGAACCCGCCGAGCCGGGACGTGTGCGCGAAGATGATCAGGATGGCGGCGAGGTCGAGCGACGTGACGACCGCCTGGGCGACGATCAGCATGACCATCGACGCCGGGTACTGCGCGGCCGCCCGCAGCCACGTGCCGGCGAGCAGAAGGTAGGTCCGTACCGCCTCAACCACCGTGGATCACCAGCCTGCGCTGTGCCGCCACGGTCAGCAGCCGCCCGGCGACGAGCAGCGCCACGGCCCACGCCGCCTGGAAGGCGTATGCGCCCAGCGGATCGGCCCGCTTGCCGAGGAACACGTCCGCGGGCACCTGGATCAGCGCCGCCCACGGCAGGACACGGGCGACCGCGGCGAGCGGGCCGGGGAAGATCACCAGCGGGATGATCATGCCGGAGAAGAACATCGTGGTCACCAGCGAGATCGCCGTGACCCCACGGTCGTCGTGGATCCAGAAGACGGCCAGGGAGTACAGGTAGCGCAGCCCGAAGCTCACCAGCATGGCCAGCAGGACCGCCACGGCGAAGGCCGCCCACCGGCCCGGAGACGGCGGCCAGCGCAGCGAGAACGCCAGTCCGCCGACGATCAGGGGGGGAGCGCCGCGCGACAGCACCGCGAACGCCGCGCGCCCCAGGTCGTCCGCGAGCCACCAGCCCTGCAGGTCCACCGGCCGGTGCAGGTCGATCGCGATGTCACCGGTACGGATCCGCTCGGTCAGGTCGAGGCTGCCACCGAACACCCGCACCGGCTCGATCAGCGCCTGCGTGAGGAAGCTGAACGTCACCGCGTCGGCGACGTCGTACCCGCCGAGCGCCGGCCGGGCCCGCCACACGGCGATCAGCACGAACGCCCGCAGGAAGCCGAAGACGGTGTTGGTGAACGTCGCGGAGACGGCCGCCACCCGGTAGGTGCTGTAGCGCCGGAACGCGTACGCCGCGACCCAGGCGTACCGGAGCGGCGCGTGAGGGGAGGGTGCCGCCCGTGCCAGCATGCCGGGACTCCGCAAGGCGACCTCCTCATCACCGACCGTGATTGCTGTGGGCGCGCGCGAACCGCCCGGGACGCCGGGCTCCCGCGGCCGGTTTCACACCGTACGGCGCGGGCGGCCGATCGGCCAGTGGATTACGGCCGCCCCGGCGCCCGCGCCGCGGGGTCGGGATCAGCCGGTTCCCAGGGCCTTGCGGAGGGTGCGGACGGCCTGCTCGATGGCGGCGGTCGACGCGTTGGTCGTACGGACCGGGTTGAGCATCATGAAGTCGTGGATGATGCCGTTGTAGCGCACGCTCGTGGTCGGGACCCCCGCCTGGACGAGCCGGCGCGCGTAGGCCTCGCCCTCGTCGCGCAGCACGTCGTTCTCATCGACGATCACCAGGGCCGGCGGCAGGCCGGCGAGGTCCTCGAGCTCCGCGCGGAGCGGTGAGGCGGTGATCTCCGCCCGCTGCGCGGGATCGGTGGTGTAGGCGTCCCAGAACCAGGCCATGGCGTTGGCGGTCAGGAAGGGCCCGTCCGCGAACTCCCGGTAGCTGCCGGTGTCCTGCGCGGCGTCGGTCACCGGGTAGTACAGCGACTGGTGCACGAAGGTCACGTCGCCCCGGCGCTTGGCGAGGATGGCCAGGGCGGTGGCCATGTTGCCGCCGACCGAGTCGCCGGCGACGGCCAGCCGAGAGGGGTCGAGGCCCTCGTCGGCGCCGTTCCGGGTGATCCACTGCGCGGTGGCGTACGCCTGCTCGAGCGCGACCGGGTACCCCGCCTCGGGCGACCGGTCGTACTCGACGAAGACGATGGCGGCGCCGGCGCCGACGGCGAGTTCGCGAACCAGGCGGTCGTGGGTGCCGGCGTTGCCGAGGATCCAGCCGCCGCCGTGGACGTAGAGGACGGCCGGCAGCGGACCGGCGGCCCCGGGCGGCTTGACGATCCGGACCCGCACGTCGCCGACCTCCGCCGGAACGGTGATCCACTTGTCGTCGACGCCGGGCTTGTCGATCGGTGCGGCCTGGATGTCGTCGAGGACCTTACGGGCGTCCTCCACGCCGAGTTCGTACAGGAAGGGCGGCTTGGACGTGGCGTCCGCGAGCTGCTGCGCCGCCGCCTCGAGAACCGGATCGCTCATGACATCGCTCCTTGGTAACGGTGAGTAGTCCGTCTCCTTGTGGAGCTACCCCTGTGGAGCGGGTCTTCGAACCATGCGCCATGAGCGGTGGCCGGGGACCCCGTCGGATCCCCGGCCAGAGGTAGGTCAGCCCTGCGGCAGGGCCGGCTTGCCGGGGGACCAGAGCCAGGTCGTGAAGAACCCGCTCAGGTCCTGCCCGGAGATCTTCTGGGCGAGCGCCGTGAACTGCTGGGTGGTGGCGTTGCCGTGCCGGTGCTCGGCCGCCCAGGTCTGCAGCGTCTTGAAGAAGGCCTCATCGCCGATCTTCTCCCGCAGGAACTGCAGCACCATGGCGCCGCCGCTGTAGACGCGGTCGTGGAACATGGTGTCGCGCTTCGGGTCGGCGATCACGACGTTCCACCAGCTGTCGTTCGCGGCGTGGCCGTTGTAGATCGCCCGAGCCTGGTCGTGCAGCGTCGTGCCGCCGTGCTTCTCGTTCCAGTAGTAGTGCGAGAAGGTGGCGAAGCTCTCGTTCAGCCAGATGTTCTGCCAGGTCTTCACCGAGACGCTGTCACCGAACCACTGGTGCGCCAGCTCGTGCGCGATCGTGGTCGTGTTGCGCACGTCCGAGTACAGCGGCCGGGTCTGGGTCTCCAGGGAGAAGCCGATCGCCTTGCCGTTGTACGTCGCCAGGTCGGCGATCGCGCCCGTCGAGTCGAACGGGAACTTCCCGTACTGCTTGACCCACAGGTCGGTGGCCTCGCCCGTGGTGTCCCAGAAGAACTTGATCGGGTCCGGGTGGTTCGGGTCACGGCCCTTGAGCTTCGGGTCCACGGCGATCGTCTCGGGGATGCCGCCGGGCGTCTTGCCGGTCTTGAACTCCCACTTGCCGATGTCGGCGGTGGCGAGGTAGGTCGCCATCGGCGCCTTCTCGTCCCAGACGAACGTGGTCTTGGACCCCTTCGTCTTGTGGGAGACCAGCCGGCCGTTCGCGATCACGCCGAGGTCCTTGGGCACCGTCACCTTGAAGGTGAAGGCGGCCTTGTCGGACGGGTGGTCGTTGCTCGGGAACCACGTGGACGCGGCGTTCGGCTCGTCGCCCATGAACGCCCCGTCATCGGTGTGGACGAAGCCGTACGGGGAGCCGAAGACGATGGGGGAGCCCACGATGGTCTGCGGGACGCCGCCGTACGTCACCGTGGCGGTTAAGCGCTTGTTCTTCCGGATGCCGCTCTTCGGCGTGATGACCAGTTCCTGGCCCTTGCGGGTGAACTTGGCCTTGTGCCCGTTGACGGCGACCTTCGTGACCGTCAGCTGCTGCAGGTCCAGGTCGAACCGGGACAGGTTCTGCGTGGCCCGCGCGGTCATCGTGACGACACCGTCGAGACGCTTGGTCGAGGGGTTGTACTTCAGGTCGAGCCCGTAGTGCAGGGCGTCGTATCCGCCGTTGCCCTCGAGGGGGAAGTACGGGTCGCCGATGCCCGGTGCGCCGGGGGAGAAGTGGGGCCGCGCCGCGGCGGACGCGGCGGGGGTGATGGCCGCCACGGAGGCGAGGGTCGCGCCGACCGCCACCAGACGGGATGTTCTGCGCATGTGGGGGGTTTCCTCGTGCAGAAGATCAAATTGGACCTTGCGACTCTGGCGTACGCGTGCGGGGATTGTCCAGAGTGTGGGCCAGAGGTGGCCTGCGGCGGCATTGGCCGGATTCAGCCGGAATAAACGCACGCGGTGGCCCCCGGAATCATCCGGGGGCCACCGCGTCGATCGCGATCGTCGAGTCGTTCAGGTGCCAGCAGTAAGACGTCGGAGGCGTGCTGTCGCAGAGGCGGAGATGCTGACGCGGTGGGGGTGCCGCTGTCGTAGCGCTCGATCTGGGGGCGCAGATCATCTTCGGCGTATTGCCAGGACCGGGAGACGCCGGCATGGCGGGCGACGGCGTCGAAGGTGAACCGCCGGCCGGTGGCGTCCATCCGGCGCAACGCGGCGACGGCGCGTTCGCGGGTCCGTTCGGCTCGGCGTGCGCTCGCGCCCGCCACGACCCCGGATAATCGACGGTGGTTCACGGCGACGATACAAAAACATGACACTGCTCAAAACCGGAGCTCCGGGTTGTCTCTTGGCCGGCTGTCTATCGTTCATGTCATGAGCGACCAAGCAGCGGCGGAGGAGTCGACTGATCTTGCTTCCGGAATTGCATCTTCGAACGTGGAGCAGCGGGTTGACATCCGGGATCCGCTGACAGATCACGGCCAACGCCGGCTTCTGGAAAGCCGGTGGGCGAATGCCGCATTATGGGCGATTATCGCCATTTCTCGGCGCTCGTCGTAGCATTTATCGTGCGACACTACTTCAGCGCAAGCCTGCTCGATTTTACCTCCGTAATGTCGGACGAGATCGACTGCTGGCATCAGGTTGCGACATTCCGGACGGTCGGCTTCGCAGGTGGCGTTTACGGTGTCGACGAGCCGCATGCTGAACTTCCCTTTATCCACTTCGGCACAAATGGGCCTGCATACCCGATGCTTCTGGCGGGCATCGGATCGATCGCCGGATGGCGCCCGTTCTCGGGCCCGGTGATCAATATGGCCGCGGTAAAGCTGTTCCTCTGGCATGGCGCGTCGGCATGGGAGAACACGATTCTGGTCGACCGCGCCAATTTTGGACCCGGACTTGTGAACGTACCCGCCGGCCTGGGCCTGACGCTTCACTTGCGAGAGAACGATCAAACGGTCCGGTCACGCTATCTACTCGTGACAGAGGCAACCGCGCTGAAGCTCAGGCCGGACCGACTCCGGTTGCTCACCACAACCGACCAGGGCAACCTATATATCCGCAAAGACTGATCCCACTATTCACTCTGGTTTTTCTTTTGCGGCAAACGTTGAAGGAATGATAATGACAGAGGCGCAGGCGGTTCGTCAAAGAGCGGTACCAGCGCGGTCGGATCGTCCGAGGCGACGGCCGATGAACCTGCTGCGATCGGGCTGGGTCCCTGCGGCGCTTGTCCTTGCGGTGACCGTTGCGGTTCTTCGTTATTACGATGTCTCTTTCCGAGATACGGCGGTGTTCGGCGCCTCTGTGATTCTGGGAAAAACGGTACCGGGAGTGCTGCTCTGGCGTGCTTGCCGCGGCGGATCGCGGTTTTTCGGCGAGGAGGTGGCGGCCGGCACGGTGCTCGGTCACGCGATCATTGTGCTCGGCTACGTGCCGGCACGGTGGGCCGGGTATCCGTTGTTGGTGCTCGTGTGGCCAGGCGTCACCGTCGCCGCGTTTCTGGTCGTACCGGCACTGCGGCGGTTCTGGCGAGGAGCGGGGAACACCGTTCGAGTCCCGGCGCCGTACGCTTGGGGTACCGCGGTTCTGATCGCGTTCACCGTACTCTCGAGTGGATCCGCGTTCTTCCGCCATCACGGGCTGGCCTGGCCGGGATATGCGAGGCCCTACGTCGACCTGCCTTTCCACCTCGGCCTCGTCGGCGAGCTGAAGTACCACATGCCCCCAGCCTATCCGTCCGTTGCCGGCGAGCCGCTCTATTACCATTGGTTCGCCTACGCCGATATGGCTGCTACCAGTTGGGTGACCGGGATCGAGCCGCAGACTCTCGTGTACCGGCTGTTCATGCTGCCGATCCTGGCGGCGTCGCTTGTTCTGTTCTTCGCCATCGGGCGGCGGTTGACCGTCCGGTGGTGGCCGGGACTGGCGGCACTCGGGATCGCCTTTCTCGCATGGGCGCCGACTCCCTACGTGTGGGCACCGTCTCTCGGGGCCCACGTCCTGTCGCCCGACGAAGTCGCGTGGTACAGCCCCACGCACGGGTTCGGTGTGATGTTGTTCGCCCCTGTTGTCCTGCTGCTCGTGGACATTCTCCGCCAGCCGAGATCGGGGGCCGGCCCTGGACGCTGTTCGTCACCTTGCTCATGGCGGTGATGGGGGGGAAGGCCGTCTTTCTTCCCATTCTCCTAACCGGGCTCTCCGCCGTGGTGATCGCGACGATGGTGGTGCAGCGGCGGCTTCACCGGCCTGCCGTCGTGGCGATTCTGGCCGCGATGCCATTCGTGCTTATCGCGCAGTTCGTGCTGTTCGGCGGCCAATCTGACGGCATGATCGTGCACCCCGGGTCGGCCTTCGCGATTGTGGCCGCGGAAACCGCATCTACTCCCGATCCCTCCGTGGCGTTAATAGCCCTTGTGGCGTTGCTCAGCGCCTTCGGCAGGGTCTGCATCTGGGCCGGCGTATTCGGTCTTGCCGTCCGGCGGAAGACTTTCTGCGACCCGCCGATTCTCCTAATCCTCGGGATGAGTGCGGCCGGAGTCGCCGTCGGCATGATTCTGCGTTTCCCCGGCAGTTCTCAGTTGTTCTTCTACAACGGTGTGATTCCGTACATTTCCCTGGCGGCCACCTGCGGGCTGGCCACCGTATTCCGCGAGCGGATCACCCCGGGTTTTCGAGTCGCGCTTCTCAGCACGGCAGGGGGTGGAGTCGTCACCTTTCTGGCAGTCCGCAAGCTGGATGGAAGCACCAGGCCCACGGCGGATGTGGCGGTGCTGCGGATTCTCGGTCCGTTCGTCGCGCTCGTGGCGATCACTGGAGTGTTCGTGGTGGTCCTGGCCGTGCTCGGACGCCGGCACCGTGTCCTGCGGCCGCTGTCGCCGGCGTTCGTTGTCGCCTTCTTTGCCGGGATGGCCCTTCCCGCGAGTCTGTTCCACGTCCGCCAGATGTGGCAGGGGCCGGCTTCCCCGCCTCTTCCGAGCACGACGATCAGCTCCGGAATCCTCGAGGCAGGGCGGTGGCTGCGGGACCACTCACGCCCTGGGGATCTGGTAGCCACCAACTCGGTCTGCATAAATGAGTGCCACAATCGAAACTTCTTTGCCGTATCGGCGTATACGGAGCGACGTATTCTGGTCGAAGATTGGGGATTTGAGTTAAGAACGCATGCGGAAGCGATGAAGCGGAACGTTCCCGACGAGGCGGTCCCGTTCTGGGATCGACGGCGGCTGGCGGACAACGATGCGGCATTCCACCGTCCCTCGTCCGAGACGGTGCGGCGGCTACGCGACGCGTACGGTGTCCGCTGGCTTTTCGTCGACAGGAGCTATGACCGGCCCGCTCCGGGCCTGGGTAGATTCGCCTGGTTGCGGCACGAGGCCGGCGCCTGCGCCGTCTATGAGATCCCGAACTGACGCCACCGCCGACGAGGCCTACGGCCAGGTCAACCGGAAACCCACGATAAATCCGCTTACGCGGGCGGCGGCCCCCGGAATCATCCGGGGGCCACCGCGTCGACCTGGAGTCAGTAGTTCTCAGTCGGCCGGGACGAACTGCTCCTCTTCGGTGGATCCCTTCAGCGCCACCGTGGAGGAGTCCGGCGAGATCGCCGTGCTGACCCGGTCGAAGTAACCGGTGCCGACCTCGCGCTGGTGCTTGGTGGCGGTGTAGCCGTCCCGCTCGGCGGCGAACTCCGCCTCCTGCAGCTCGACGTAGGAGGTCATGCCGTCCTCGGCGTAGCCCTTGGCGAGGTGGAACATCGAGTAGTTGAGCGAGTGGAAGCCGGCCAGCGTGATGAACTGGAACGTGTACCCCATGTGCCCGAGCTCGCGCTGGAACTTCGCGATCGTCGAGTCGTCCAGGTGCTTCTTCCAGTTGAACGACGGCGAGCAGTTGTAGGCCAGCATCTGGTCCGGGTACTCCGCCTTGATCGCCTCGGCGAAGCGCCGCGCCACGTCCAGGTCCGGCGTGCCGGTCTCCATCCAGAGCAGGTCGGAGTGCGGCGCGTACGCCAGACCCCGGGCGATGCACGCCTGGATGCCGTTGCGCACCCGGTAGAAGCCCTCGGCGGTGCGCTCACCTGTCACGAACCGCCGGTCGCGCTCGTCGACGTCGCTGGTCAGCAGCGTCGCGGCCTGGGCGTCGGTCCGCGCGATGATCAGTGACGGGACGCCGGCGACGTCGGCGGCCAGGCGGGCGCCGTTCAGCGTCTTGACGTGCTGGCCGGTCGGGATGAGCACCTTCCCGCCGAGGTGACCGCACTTCTTCTCCGACGCCAGCTGGTCCTCCCAGTGCACACCCGCGGCACCGGCGGCGATCATCGCCTTCATCAGCTCGTAGGCGTTCAGCACACCGCCGAAGCCCGCCTCGGCGTCGGCGACGATCGGCGCCAGCCAGTGCGGGGCGGACGCGTCGCCCTCGGCCCAGGTGATCTGGTCGGCCCGCAGCAGCGCGTTGTTGATGCGGCGCACGACGGCCGGGACCGAGTTGGCCGGGTAGAGGCTCTGGTCCGGGTACGTGTGCCCGCTGAGGTTCGCGTCGGCGGCGACCTGCCAGCCGGACAGGTAGATCGCCTTGAGGCCCGCCCGCACCTGCTGGACGGCCTGGTTGCCGGTCAGCGCGCCCAGCGCGTTGATGTACTCCTCTTCGTGCAGGAGCGTCCACAGGCGTTCCGCGCCGAGGCGGGCCAGCGTGTGCTCCTCCTGCACCGAGCCGCGCAGGCGGATGACGTCCTCGGCGGTGTAGGTCCGCTCGACGCCGGACCACCGCGGGTCGGTCTTCCACTGCCGCTGCAGCTCTTCGGCTGCTCCCTTGAGGCGACGATCGCTCATGGATACTGCCCTCCTCTGTCGTCCCCTGGGTGCTTGTGTCCTACTCTCTGGCCGCGGAGCCGCTAAGTGAACTACCGGGTAACAAGAAGAACAGCAGAATTTTCGCTACTATGAAGCCGTGACGGGCTTTCAAAAAGAAGAACCGCTGAACTTGACGAATGGTCTAGACCTCGTGACGTTCGGCCAGCGGCTGCGGCACCTTCGGCGCGCACGCGGCTACACCCTCTCTGAGCTGGGAGAACGCGTCGGCCGGGCGCCGTCCCAGCTCTCCCTGCTGGAGAACGGCCGGCGCGAGCCGAAGCTGTCCCTGCTCCAGGCGCTCGCCGCGGCCCTCGAGGTCCCGATCGAGGAACTTCTCCGCAAACAGCCGCCCAACCGTCGCGCCCAGCTGGAGATCGCCCTCGAGGAGGCCCAGCGCGACCCCGCCTACCGCGCGCTCGGCCTGCCCCACCTCAAGGTCGGCAAGCGCGTGCCCAACGACGTCCTCGAACACCTCCTCGCGATGTACGACGAGGTGAAGCGGAGCCGGACGAAGCCGACCGCCAGCCCGGAGGACGCCCGCAAGGCCAACGCCGAGCTGCGCCGCCAGATGCACGAGCGCGGCAACTACTTCGGCGAGATCGAGCAGGTCGCCGCCAAGTCCCTGGAGGCCGCCGGCTACCGGGGCGGCGCGCTCTCGCAGGGCATGCTGCTGTCGCTCGTCACCCACTTCGGCTTCACCCTGCGGTACGTCCAGGACCTGCCGCGCTCGGTCCGGTCCGTCACCGACCTGCGCAACCGCCGCATCTACCTCGAGCGCGAGCAACTCGGCATGCACACGCCGCGGACGATCCTGCTGCAGACGCTCGGCCACATCGCCCTCGAGCACGCGGTGCCCAAGGACTTCGCCGACTTCCTCCGGCAGCGCGTCGAGGCCAACTACTACGCCGCCGCCACCCTCCTGCCCGAGCGGACCGTCGTGCCATACCTCCAGGAGGCCAAGGCCGACCGCGAGCTGTCGATCGAGGACCTGTGCGACGTGTTCTCCGTCTCGTACGAGATGGCCGCGCACCGGTTCACCAACCTCGCGACGCACCACCTCGACCTGCCGGTGCACTTCACCAAGAACGACGAGAGCGGCACCATCTACAAGGCGTACGCCAACGACGGGCTGATCTTCCCCGCCGACGAGCACGGCGCCATCGAAGGCCAGCGGATGTGCCGCCAGTGGGCCGGGCGCCGGGTCTTCGGCGCCGACGACCGCTTCTCCGTCTACTACCAGTACACCGACACCCCCACCGGGACGTACTGGTGCCTGTCGCACATCGACCCGAGCCACGATCGCGACTTCGCCATCACCCTCGGCGTGCCGTACGAGCACTCCCGGTGGTTCCGCGGCCGCGAGACGAACCGTCGCGTCCGGTCGGCCTGCCCGGACGGCGACTGCTGCCAGCGGCCCCCGGCCGAGCTGGCCCGCCGGTGGCAGGGCCACGTCTGGCCGTCCGCGCGCGCCCACTCCCACGTCCTGGCGGTCCTGCCGCCCGGCGCGTTCCCCGGTGTGGACGAGGCCGACGTGTACTCCTTCCTGGAGCAGCACGCCGAGGCCTGATCGGGAGGGGGCCGCCGCTATGTTTCCCTTGGCCGTGATGCCGGCGAAACGAGGGTGAAACCCTGACGGGTGTCAATGGGCCGGAGTGCTGGACGCAGGAAAGGGGACGATCAGGTGCTGCCCCACGTACAGGCGTGGCTGCGCAACCGCATGAGTTCCACGGCGGACTGGCCGGTGGACCGGCTCCTGGCCGCCAAGGGCCGGACCACGGTGAGCGTCGTGCTGCCCGCCCGGAACGAGCGCGAGACGGTCGGTGAGATCGTCGCGGCGATACGGCGGGACCTCGTCGAGCGCGCCCCGCTCGTCGACGAGATCCTCGTCATCGACTCCCGGTCCGTCGACGACACCGCCCAGGTCGCGGCCTCCGCCGGTGCCCGCGTCGTCGCCCAGGACGCCGTGCTCCCCGAGCTGCCGCCGCTGACCGGAAAGGGCGAGGCGCTGTGGAAGTCGCTGCACGTCGCCCGCGGTGACGTCCTGGCGTTCGTGGACGCGGACCTGCGCAACTTCTCCGCCTCCTTCGTCACCGGGCTGCTCGGCCCGCTGCTCACCGACCCGTCCGTCGAATACGTCAAGGCCTGCTACGACCGCCCGCTGAACACCGGCGGCGTCTCCGTCGCCGGCGGCGGCGGCCGGGTCACCGAGCTGGTCGCCCGACCGCTGATCAACATGCACTGGCCGCTCCTGGCCGGATTCGTCCAGCCGCTCGGCGGCGAGTACGCCGGGCGGCGCACGCTCCTCGAACGCGTGCCGTTCGTCACCGGGTACGGCGTCGAGCTCGGCCTGCTCGTCGACGTGCTGGAGGTCGCGGGCCTGGACGCGATGGCCCAGGTCGACCTCGGCACCCGCGAGCACAGCCACCAGTCGTCCGAGGCGCTCGGTGTCATGGCCGGACAGATCATGCAGACCGCCTGGTCACGCCTTGACCGGCAGGGCCGCATCGTCCCGCTCGAGTCGCCGTCGACCGCGCTGACGCAGTTCCGTCGCGACGGCGACGGCCACCAGGTGCGGATCCGCGACGTCTCCGTCGGCGAACGCCCGCCGATGATCGACGTCCGCGCCTACAGCGACTCGGCCGCCTGAGACACGCTCGGGCAGGCGAGAGCCTGCCGGGCACGGGTGTCGCCGTGCCCGGCAGGCCACGAGGGTCACAGGCAGATGCTGCCCCTGCTGCTCATGGTGAGCACGTTGCAGGCCAGTTCCTCCTGGACCGCGGCCTCAGTTTGCAACCGCAGAACTTCTTCCACGCCGACCACTCCTTTCCATGGATGCGGGCGCTACGGCGTCCCTCGACTCGGCAGGGTGCCCGTCGAGGGAGTCAAGGGCGGACGGCGCGGAATCCGTCAGGCGGCGCAGGGCGAGCAGGATTCCGGCCGAGCCGGACCAGAGGTCGGCGGACAGCCGCTGTCCCGGCTCACCGAGCCAGCCGATCCCGTCCTCGCGGGGGATCGCATACCGGAACAGGCCACGGGCGCCGGCGAGCGCGGCGTCCAGGAGCTCGGACCGGCCCAGCCGCTCACCCGCGTCGGCCAGTGTCACGGCGAGACCGCCCAGGCCGGGGAACAGCCCTGGGAACACGGTGAAGCGCACCGAGCAGGCGCGCAGGCAGCGCTCCAGCGCGTCGGCCGCGCTGAGGCCGTCGCCGGCGGCCACGTCGAACTCCGCGTCCGGGCGGCACGCGAGGTAACGGGACAGCACCGCGGCGTATCCCGCGCTGCCGCCGAACAGGTAGGGATAGACGCGACGGTCGGCGTGCGAGAGCTTGAAACCCAGGCCGTCCACCGGCAGCGGCTCGGCGTAGGCCAGCTCCTCCTGGAGCAGCCGCATGCCTCGGGCGAAGAGCCGAGGATCCTCGGTACGCCGGTACAGGCCGTACAGCGCCAGCGCCACGCCGGTCCGCCCACCCACCAGCCCGGACCGGTTGGCCGCGCTCAACCGGGCGGTGAGCTCGGCGCCGTCCGGAACGTCGTCGAGCAGCCGCTGAGCCAGGTCCAGCCAACGCTGCTCGCCGGTGCGCCGGTGGTGGACCAGCAGGCCGAGCGCGGTACCGGCCGCGCCGCCGCCGAGGGTCGCGGACGTGGCGTTCAGCGGATGAGCCGCCGCGGCGGCGAGCAGGGTGTCGGCCGCCTCCGACTCGCCGAGCTCCGCCAGCACGCAGGCGATGCCGGCGCTGCCGTACAGCAGGCCGGGAGCGCTGGTGTCCGCCGCGGCCAGCGCGTCGTCCCGCAGCCGGCGGACGACGACCGGGTCGCAGTCGCGACCGGCACGGCGCAGCGCGTACAGCACACCGGCGGTGCCGGCGGCGACCGCGCGGGTGTCGGTCTGATACCCCAGTGGGCTGGTCGGATAGACCGACTCCGGGTGGTCCGGCCGGGCCATCGCCTCCAGCGCGTCCGCGGTTTGGTCGGCCAGCTCGCGCAGCGCGGCGACGGTGTCCGCGCGGACGGCCTGCGGGGTGGGCAGGCGGGAATCCTCACCGGGCGAGGGCGGAGTTCGGTCCTGGCAGCGGGTGGCCCACTGCCACAGCCTCGGGGCGACCGGTGCGAGCTCGGTGAGGTCGGCGTGCAGGTGGTCGAGGACCGGCGGATGCCGTTCGACCGCCTCGTGCACGGGGAACAGGAGCAGCAGCGCCAGGGCGGCCAGCCCGAAGCGGTCGAGTTCACGAGGGTCGCGCGCGACCGCGGAGCGCGGGTCCGGGTGCAGGTAGCCGGGAGTGCCCATGATCCGCCGTACGTCCTCGATGGGTTGCGTCGCCTCGAAGTCGACGAGGCGGACCCGGTCGTCGTCGTCGACGAGCACATTGGTCGGGCTGAGGTCGACGAAGACGTAGCCCAGCTCGTGCAGGCGGCGCAGATGCGCGTCGAGCTGGTCGAGCAGGGCCAGGCAACGGCGGTGATACCGGGCGAACTCCGCGGGGTCGGGGCCGATCCGTACCGCGGGGTTGTTCAGCACCATCCATCGGTACAGCGGCGCGCCGGGGATGAACTCGGTGACGAGATAGCTGTGTTCCCAGTGCTGGAACAGTTCCACCGGCCGCGGGCAGAGGCCCGGTTCGCGGCCGTGTAACGCCCGGAGGACCAGGTACTCGGCGGTCAACCGCGCCTTCGCGTCGGCGCCGTCAGGGGTGTAACCGTTGTGGGCCCTCGCCTCTTTCAGGAAGACCTGGTCGCCGTCCGCGGTACGGAAGCGGTACGCGCCACCCGCGTTGCCGTGCCGTACGACGGCCTCGAAGGTGTAGCCGTGCAGAGTGACCGGCCCGGTCGCGACGTCCGGAGCGGCCTGCCGGAACGGGTCGACGACGCCGGCCTGCAGGTGGAACGCGGGCCGGCGCTCGTCATCGACCTCCCGGCCGTCCGGTCCGAGCATGACGGGCACCGGCTCGCCCTCCGCGTCGATCCGCACGCGGCCGCGGAACGCTCCGTACCGGTACGAGACGCACTCGCTCGGACCATAACGGCGATCGGAGAGCACGAAGGGCCCGCTGATCCCGGACAGCTCCTCCGTCAGCCGCCGTAAGATCCGCAGCGCGCAGTCGTCCGTCGGCGGGTACAGGGTGCAGAACTTGCCGCTCTGCACCCTGTTGGCGTGCTTGCCGTGCGCGTGCAGGAACATCTCGCGCCCGGCCAGGTGCTTGAACGGGACACCCGACTCGGCGCACACCTTCGCCACCACCGCCAGCACGAATTGCGCATTGGGCAGGGAACTGGACACGTGCACCTTCCACCCCTGATCGGGGAGGACGAGACCGGGCGGGCCCCAGTGGGTCCACGCGCCCGAGTCCCGCCGCGTCCAACCGGCCGGCATGGGGCCCGCTGCGTAGCGCGGACCGGGATCGGCGGTGTCCCAGGGCGCGTAGTAGTCCGGGTCCGCGATCAGGAAGGACATGTCCAGTGCCACTCAACCACTCCTGACCGGTCGAGTCCGAGCTCACGCGGGAACAGGGCGACGGACATGGGTCTCTCGTCATGGCCGAGCCGACGAGAGATGATCTATGCGCGTCTGTCCGAGTATCGCCCACCGGTGGCCTGGATCGACGGATCTGTCCGACTTTGGCCGCGCGGCCGGAAAGAGGCCGAGGGGGCGAACGCGGCTCAGCCGGGGGACGGGGGCGCCAGGATCCCGCCGAAGGTCGGGTCCGGGTTGGCGCTCGTCTGAGTGGTCTTCTTGGTCGTGCCGCCCTTCCCGGCGGTACGCGCGGAGCCGCTGCCGTAGGCGTCCGGCGGCGGAGGCACCACGTCGAAGTGGGTCGTGGCCGCCGTCAGCCCCGACAGATCCAGGCCGATCTTGCTGAGCGGGGCGCCGAGCGCGTTGAGCGGCTTGAGCAGCGTCTCGCACTGCTTCGGCGGCGCGCCGAGGGAGTACGCCAGCGAGCAGAGCCACATCGCGATGTTCTGCGACTGCATCAGGTTGAGCCGGGAGTGCAGCGTGCCGTCCTGGTAGTCGTAGACCTGCATCGCGTTGGTGGCCGCCACCGGCGCCTTGTCCAGGAACTGCTGCAGGGCCTGCTTCTCCTTGACGAGGATGCCGGTCACCTGCGCGAGACCCTGGACGTTCGCGGCGATCTGCGTCTTGTTCTCCTTGACGAACGCCGAGACCTCCTGCAGCGCCACCGTGAGGCTCTTCAGCGCGGCCCGCAGCTCGGTCCGTTCCGCGTTGAGCGTGCCGGAGACGGTCGCGAGGTTCTCCGAGAACGCCCGGATCTGCCGGTCACTCGCGGCCATCGCCTGGGTGATCTTCGCGAGGTTGCGTACGGTCTGGCTGGCGTCGCCGCGGTTGTCGGCGAGGATCCGGCTGACCTCGGAGAGGTCCTGGAGGGTCTGCTTGAAATTCTCGCCCTGCCCGTTGAGGGTCTGCGCGCTCGACTTCAGCAGCCGCGACAGCGCGCCGTTGGCGTTGGCGCCCTGGGGTCCGAGGGCCTTGGCCAGATCGTTGACCGACTGGTTCGCGTCGTCGAGTTCGACCGGCACCGCCGTGCTCGACAGCGACAGCGTGGCGCCGTTCTTGAGGGCCGCCCCGCCTCGATAGACCGGCGTGAACTGGATGTACCGGTCGGCGACCAGCGACGGAACGATGATGACGGCCTGGGCGTTCGCGGGGATCTTGCGCTTGGCGTCGTACGCCATCCCGATCTCGACCATGTTGCCCTTGGGCGTCACGCTGGTGACCTTGCCGACCTTCACGCCGAGCACGCGGACCTCGGTGCCGCGGTAGACACCGGTGGCGCGCTCGAAGTAGGCGGTGACGTGCGTCTGCTCGCCACTGGGCCAGAAGACGGCGGCAAGCGCGGCGACCAGGACGACGGCCAGGACGGCCGCGCCGAAGGCGAGCACTCGGGTGGGGCGGGCGTCCCGACGGCGGGGGGAACCGGGCAGACCCACTCAGACTCCCGTTCTATCGGGCGACCAGGGCCACGGGGGCAGATTGCGAAATAAGTTACCTCTTACCTCGTACAGACGGTACCGCTTGTTACAGCCTCGTGACTCTCATGGCACGAAGTCAATCTCCTTCCGGGCGTAATGTGACACTTGCCACCCTGTTACCGCCGGTAGCACTCCGGCCGCTAGGGTGAGCTGGACAACGGGTCCAATAGCGTGCCCGCCGCCCGGGCCGGCCGTGAACGGAGGAAACATGTCGGACGACGGCGCCCCGGCCTTCTCACTCGAGCTGAACGAGGATGTACGGGCGGTCCAGGAGTGGGTCCACGAGTTCGCCAGAGACGTCATCCGCCCCGCCGGCCAGGAGTGGGACGAGCGCGAGGAGACGCCCTGGCCGATCCTCCAGGAGGCGGCCAAGATCGGGCTGTACTCCCTCGACTTCTTCGCCGAGCAGTGGATGGAGCCGTCCGGCCTCGGCATCCCGGTCGCGTTCGAGGAGCTGTTCTGGGGAGACGGCGGCATCGGCTTGTCCCTCGTCGGCTCCGGCCTGGCGGCCGTGTCCGTCGCCGCCACCGGCCTGCCCGAGCAGATCGGCGAGTGGATCCCGCAGATGTTCGGCACCGCCGACGACATCAAACTCGGCGCGTTCTGCGCCTCAGAACCCGACGCCGGCTCCGACGTCGGCTCGATCCGCACCCGGGCGGAGTACGACGAGGCCAAGGACGAGTGGGTGATCAACGGCACCAAGACGTGGGCCACGAACGGCGGCATCGCCAACGTTCACGTCGTCGTCGCCTCCGTCGACCCCGAGCTCGGCACCCGCGGCCAGGCCAACTTCATCGTGCCGCCCGGCAACCCCGGCCTGTCCCAGGGCCAGAAGTTCAAGAAGCACGGCATCCGCGCCTCCCACACCGCCGAAGTCATCCTCGACAACGTGCGCGTGCCGGGCTCCTGCCTCGTCGGCGGCAAGGACCGGCTCGACGAGCGACTCGCCCGCGTCCGCGAGGGCAAGCGCGCCGCCGGCCAGGCCGCCCTGCGCACCTTCGAGGCCTCCCGCCCCACCGTCGGCGCCATGGCCGTCGGCATCGCCCGCGCGGCGTACGAATACGCCGTCGACTACGCCCGCGAGCGCGAGCAGTTCGGCAAGAAGATCGGTGACTTCCAGGCCGTCGCCTTCAAACTCGCCGACATGAAGACCCAGATCGACGCCTCCCGCCTCCTCGTCTGGCGCGCCGCCTGGATGGCGCGCAACGGCAAGGAGTTCGCCAGCGCCGAAGGCTCGATGGCCAAACTCCACGCCGGCGAGACCGCCGTACGAGTCACCGAGGAGGCCATCCAGATCCTCGGCGGCAACGGCTACACCCGCGACTATCCCGTCGAGCGCTGGCACCGCGATAGCAAGATATTCACCATCTTCGAGGGCACGTCGGAGATCCAGCGCCTCGTCATCGGCCGCACGGTCACCGGATTGCCGGTCCGCTAGCGTTTCCGCAGGTCAGGCGCATTGCGAGTGGCTGTCTGTGCTGGGTTTGATCACGTTGCACGGTGATCAGCGATTGCTTGTCAGACCCCATCGTTTCCTGTCGGTTAGCAATCCGCGGACCGTACAACCGCAACGTCGTTACTTCATGACCCGGGGTTGCGGCGAGGAGGCCGTTTCGGGTTAGGGTCGGCACGACGAACGCGGGAGCCCGGCGCACCGGGCTGAGAGGGCGGCTGACGCGGCCACCGACCGCTAGAACCTGACCGGGTAATGCCGGCGTAGGGAGTTGTTCGATGGCCTCACATGCCCGTAAGACCTATCTCACCGGCTCGCAGCCGGACATCCGGGTGCCGATGCGCGAGGTGCACCTCACCAACGGCTCTGTGGTCGTGCTCTATGACACTTCAGGGCCGTACACCGATCCGGGATACGTCGCCGACCTGAACCGTGGCCTGCCGAAGTTGCGAACCGCGTGGCGTTCCCCCGGCACCGAGCGAGCCGGCGGCATCACCCAACGAGCACGCGCCCGGCGCGGCGAGATCACCCCGGAGATGGAGTTCGTCGCCGTGCGCGAGGGCGTCACTCCCGAGTTCGTGCAGGACGAACTGGCCCGTGGCCGGGCGGTCCTGCCCGCCAACGTGAACCACCCGGAGAGCGAGCCGATGATCATCGGCCGGAACTTCCTGGTGAAGATCAACGCCAACATCGGCAACTCGGCCGTCGGCTCCTCGATCGACGAAGAGGTCGAGAAGATGCGCTGGGCGACCCGCTGGGGCGCTGACACGATCATGGATCTGTCGACGGGCCGGCGGATCCACGAGACCCGCGAGTGGATCCTTCGTAACTCTCCGGTGCCGGTCGGCACTGTTCCGATTTACCAGGCGCTGGAAAAGGTCGGCGGCCGGCCGGAGGCACTGTCGTGGGAGGTCTTCCGTGACACGGTGATCGAACAGTGTGAACAAGGCGTGGACTACATGACCGTGCACGCCGGCGTCCGGCTGGCGCACGTGCCGCTGACGGCCCGCCGCAAGACGGGAATCGTCTCACGCGGCGGGTCGATCCTCGCTGCCTGGTGCCTCGCCCACCACGAGGAGAACTTCATCTACACCCACTTCGGTGAGTTGTGTGAGATCTTCGCTTCCTATGACGTGACCTTCTCTCTCGGCGACGGGCTGCGGCCCGGCTCCATCTATGACGCCAACGATGAAGCGCAGCTCGCGGAGTTGCGGACGCTGGGAGAATTGACGAACGTCGCGTGGGAGTACGACTGCCAGGTGATGATCGAAGGGCCCGGCCACGTTCCCATGCATAAGATCAAGGAGAACGTCGACCTGCAGATGGAACTGTGCTCCGAGGCGCCGTTCTACACGCTGGGACCACTGACCACCGACATCGCGCCCGGCTACGACCACATCACCTCGGCCATCGGCGCGGCGATGATCGGCTGGTATGGCACCGCGATGCTGTGCTACGTCACGCCGAAAGAACACCTGGGCCTTCCTGATCGCGACGACGTGAAGGCGGGTGTGATCGCCTACAAGATCGCAGCGCATGCCGCCGATCTGGCCAAGGGACATCCCGGAGCGCAGGCATGGGATGACGCGTTGTCCGACGCTCGCTTCGACTTCCGGTGGGAGGATCAGTTCAACCTCTCCCTCGACCCGGACACCGCGCGGTCATTCCATGATGAGACCCTCCCTGCCGCACCGGCGAAGACCGCGCATTTCTGCTCGATGTGCGGTCCGCACTTCTGCTCCATGAAGATCACCCGAGATGTGCGTGCCTACGCTGAAGAGCACGGCATGCCCGAAAGTGAAGCTCTGACCGCCGGAATGCGGGAGAAGGCCGAGGAGTTCGCCCAACGAGGCGGCCGCATCTACCTGCCCTTGACGGAGGGATAAGGCACACTTCTCGGAGCGAGACCGTCAGCAACCGGCCGCGACACCGAATGGCCCGACGTTGAACCAATGTGCGGGAGGGTCGGGCTTGAGCGGCATGGCATCTGCGCCCGGAGTCGCATTGCGTTCCAGCGGGAAGTCTCAGGGCGCGGCGGCCACCCTCCGCCGGCTCGGCGATCAGATGGCCTCCAGCCGGACGTCGTTGGTCTTGGGGCCGAGAAGGGCGACGCTGAGGCTCATCAGAGTGATCAGCGCCGCGCACAGAAGGTACAGCGCCGCAGCCCCTAGTGCGTACAGTGCGGTCAGGGATACGAACGGCAGGACCGCCGCCACGAGGCGGGAGAGTGCGTAGGAACGGCCGATGACGGTGCTGCGGACGGCTGTGGGGAACAGTTCCGCGCTGTAGGTTCGGGAAACCGTCGCCTGGATGACACTGAGCAGCGCGGTGAGCGTGCCGGCGACGACCACGAGCCACCCGCTGCTCGCCATGCCGAACACCGTGCCCACGACGGCGACGCCCATGGACGAGACGATCGTCAGGGTACGGCGCTGGACGCGGTCGGCGATCGGCATGAGCAGGAGCGACCCGATTGGGTAGCCGAGCGCGGTCAGTGCCGTGTAGCCGAGGGAGTGCGCGACATCGAAGCCCTTGTGCAGCAGCACGAGCGGCGCGATGGAGGCGAACCCGTAAAATCCGACCGGGCCGAGCGTCTGGATCAGGCAGGCCAGGACCGTCCGCCCGAGCATCGGCGGGCGCGACAGCCGGGGCCGCGCCGAAAGCGCCGGCCCGCCCGGCGCGTCGTCGGCCTTCTCCCGCCGCGGTTCGAGCGGCGCGTGGCGACGTTCCGGGCGCGGCAGAGCGAGATGGCCGAGCGGGCCCGCATGATCACCGGCGTGCTCGGCGACGTCCCGCTGATCGCCGACGCCGACACCGGGTACGGCGCGCCGCTCAACGTCGTGCGCACCGTCCGCCAGCTCGAACGCGCCGGAGTCGCTGCCCTGCACCTGGAGGACCAGGCGTTTCCCAAGCGCTGCGGCCACCTGCCAGACAAGGAGCTGATCGGGGCCGGGGGGTACCTCGCGAAACTCCGGGCCGCCCTCGACGCCCGCACGGATGACGACCTGGTGATCATCGCCCGTACGGACGCGCGCGGGCCACTCGGCCTCGACGCGGCGATCGAACGGGCGAACCACTATGCGGAGGCCGGCGCGGACATGATCTTCGTCGAGGCGCCGGAGAGCCTCGCCGAGATCGAACGAATCGCCCGCGAGGTCGACGCCCCGTTGCTGATCAACATGGTGCAGGGCGGGCTCACTTCCGACACTCCCGCCGAGCGGCTCGCCGCGCTCGGCTACCGGATCGCCATCCATCCCGGAGCGGCGCTCGGCGCCGGCACCGCCGCGATGCTGTCCTCGCTGGCCGCTTTGCGTGGCATCGACCCCGGGCCGCTCGTGCCCGCCGGTCCGGAGGGCTTCTTCGAACTCCTCGGCCTGCGCGACTGGTCCATCCTCGGCGAGCGTTACCGCGACCGGCACGAAGGAGAAGCCGCATGGGCATGACCATGATCGAGAAGATCCTCGCCAGGTCGGCCGGCCTGGACCGCGTCCGCACCGGGCAGACCGTCGTATGCGATGTGGACATGACCGTCCTCATCGACCTGCAGTTCGCCACGGCCTGGGTGCAGCCGCTGCGCATCGCCGACCCCGAGAAGGTCGCGGTCGTCATGGACCACGCCGTGCCTGCGCCGACCGTGCACGACGCCGCTGCCGGCCCGCGGGCGCGCCGGTTCGCCGAGGACTTCGACATCACCAGGTTCTTCGACATCGGACGGCACGGCATCTGCCACCAGGTGATCGCCGAGAACGGCCTGGCCCGGCCAGGCGAGGTCCTCGCCTGCACCGACTCGCACACCTGCGCCGCCGGCGCCTACAACGCCGTCGCCCAGGGCCTGGGCCCCGCCGAGGTCTACTCCATCCTCTGCACCGGCAAGACCTGGTTCTCCGTCGCGCCGACGATCCGGTACGAACTCGTCGGCGAGAAGCCCAGTGCCGTCAGCGGCAAGGACGTCTTCCTTCACATCGCCGGCGTCTACGGCGACGCCACGAACCACAACCTCGAGTACGGCGGCCCCGGCCTCGCCTCTCTTCCGATGAGCGACCGCCGTACGATCGCCACCCAGGGCGCGGAGATCTCCGCGGATTTCTCCACCTTCGGCGTCGACGACGTCTGCCGGACGTTCCTCGACGAGCACACCGACCGCCCGTACACCCCGGCCGCCCCCGACCCCGACGCCTCCTACGCCGACATCCGCGAGATCGACCTGTCGGCGCTCGAACCGTACGTCGCGCGGCCCGGGACGGTCAGCGGCAACGCCGTGCCCGTCTCGCGGGTGGAGCGGCGGAAGGTCGACCAATGCTTCATCGGCTCCTGCGCCAACGGCCAGCTCGACGACCTGCGCGTCGCCGCCGAGGTGCTGCGCGGGCGCCAGGTCGCGCCGGGCGTGCGGCTGCTGGTCACCCCGGCGTCCCAACAGGTGTACCGCGACGCGGTCCGGCTGGGCTACGTCCAGGCGCTCGCCGACGCCGGCGCGGTGGTCACCAACTCCACCTGCGGTGCCTGTTTCGGTTACCACATGGGAGTCATCGCCGAAGGCGAGGTCTGCCTGACCGCGAGCACCCGCAACTTCAAGGGCCGCATGGGCAGCCCGGACGCCGAGATCTACATGGCGTCCCCGGCGACCGTCGCCGCCTCCGCGCTCACCGGGCGCATCACCGACCCCAGAACGGAGATGTCCTGATGAAGGAAGAGTTCGAAGGCCGCGTATGGGTGGTCGGCGACTCCGTCACCACCGACGCCATGTATCCCGCCTTCGCAATGAAGCTCCCCGCCCCCGAGGCCGCCAGGCACGTGTTCTACGAGCTGCGCTCCGGCTGGACCGACGAGGTCCGGCCCGGCGACATCCTGGTCGCCGGGCGCAACTTCGGCCTCGGCTCCTCCCGCCCAGTCCCCACGCTGTTCAAGGAACTGGGCGTGCAGGCGCTGGTCGCCGAGGAGTTCAACTCGCTCTTCCTGCGCAACTGCGTCAACCTCGGGCTGCCCGCTCTCACCGTCCCGCGCGCCGTGGAGACGTTCCGCGACGGCGACGTCGCGCACCTGCACATCGCGGAGGGGTGGTGCGAGAACGCCACGACCGGCGTCCGCCTGGCTGCCGAGCCGCTGCCCGGCCTGGTGCTCGACATCCTTGCCGCCGGCGGCATCCTGCCCAGGCTGGTCCGCGAGGGCTATGTGCCCGCCGACGCGCTGTCGCAGGGCGTTCGCGCCGCCGCGGGAGGCCGCGCCTGAGCTCATGGGTCCAGACATGTCGACACGAACTGCTCGACCGGACGCTGATCTGGAACCAGCACCACCTGCTGCGCGCACTGGGTGAGTTCGAAGCCTTCTACAACACCCATCGACCCACCAAGGCATCACGAACGCCCGCCCGCTGCGTCCGCTACCACCGCCGATCACCGCCCCAGACCGAATCGCCCGCCTGAACATACGACGACGCCAACGCCTGGGTGGAATCCTCAACGAGTACGAGCATGCCGCTTGACCTGCATGGATGAGATTCTCGGCAAGCGCAGGGTGCTGGACACCGACGGGCACATCCCGCGCGATTGGTTCGCAAGCAGGTCTGGGATCCGGCCGTCCGGGCCGCCGGTATCGGTCGGCGCGTGCGAGTGCGAGATCTGCGGCACCGCCTGATCAGGAGTTCGCCATGACCTCCCTTTTGGAAGGCAAGCGCTCGTGACCGGCGGCTCGAGCGGGATCGGCGTCGCGACCGCCCGCGCACTGGCGGCCGACAGCGCGGGCGTGGCGATCGGCTACGTCGCCTCCGGGGAGAAGGCCGATGTCCTCCTGCGCCGCCTCGGCCGGATCGCCGTGCCGCACCGGCCGGGGCAAGCTAACCGCCCAGTACCACACCCCCGGCGGCCTGGCAGGCCCGCACGGCCGGCCTGCCCGCGTCCAGCGCCGATCCCCCCGCCGACCTTGCACTAGGACGAATCTAGGACGGCCGACGGACCCGTGTCCATAGCGTCACCGCAGCGGGGCTCACCGAAGAAGTGGGCACGCAATGTGCGGAGCGTTCCTTCGGATTCCGCGCTTTAGGGGACTAGGGGAGGTGGCCAGACCCAAGCAATGAGCATGCCAAGCGGGAGTGACCGCTGCGTTTGAAGACCAGTTCCAGCACCAGCTTCAGCGGCGACACCACGAAGCGGATCTCAGCCACACCCTCGGCATCCAACTCGACACGGATCACCGGCCCGTGCAACGCCCCTCCTATACCCGACGGCTACCAGGCATGAAACATCCAAGACGTCACAGGCCGACTTCGACGATTAAGACGCCGCGGCACACCAGCACACTCATTGAGAGGTGTGCAACCTTTCACCGGCGGCGACATGCGCCAGCCGGAACACGTCACGAATTTCTCAGAAACCCACCTCAGCCGAGATGAAGAACGCCGCACGCCGGATGGCGGCCCCGACATTGCGTCAATGTAGGGGCGGCGCCTGACATACGAGTGCCACCGGTCGCTGTGACCGTCGGCTGCTGCAGGTGTTTCGCTCACAGGAGCCATCGGAAAATGAGTAACGTCCCTGAGCCCTTGGGTCTCACGCGCCGGCGTTTCCTCGGTGCGGCCATGGCCGCAACCGGAGCGCTGGCCCTGACCACGATCGATTTTGGTGCGGCCCGGCCCGTCCGAGCCGCCACATATCCGAAAGGTCTGGACTCCAATCAGGACCCTGACCCCGGCCAGATCGCAGCGGCCGGATACACCTTTCTGTCCTATTACCTGACAGGCCCGGGCAGCATGACGGCGGCGAAAGTCGCCGCGTGTGCGGCCCATGGTGTCGCGGTCATCGCCAACTTCGAGCAGCTCGCCGACCCTACCGGCCGCGGACATTCCGGTGGCCAGTCGGACGCTCAGACAGCGCTCGCCGCCGCCAACGCCTGCGGCATCCCCGGCGACCGTCCCATCTACTTCAGCCTCGACTACGACGTACAGCCGTCCGGGTTCGCAGCCGTGGACGCCTATCTGGACGGGATCGCCTCCGTCCTGCCACCCAGCCGGATCGGCGTCTACTCCAGCACCTGGTGCATCGACCACCTGGCCGGAAACGGCAAGGCCTCCTGGTTCTGGCAGTCGATGTCGGGAGGCTTCTCGGGCGGCCAGAACGCCACCCTCAATCCGCATACGCACATCTGGCAGCGCGGCTACTACACCACTCCCGGCGGTGCGAGCTGTGAGTGGGATTACGCAATCACCACCGACTACGGCCAATGGGGCACCCATCGTCCCCAATCGGCAGCTCCGTTGTGGGATTCGAGTTGGTCGGTGTTCAATCCGGTCTCTGGTACGACCACGGTGTTCGGGCGTGGCTTGGACGGGTCGATCGGGTTCTCTCAGAATTCGGGTGGTGGTTGGTCGAAGTGGGTCGAGGTGAACCCGTATTGGAAGTTCGCGGGTGATCCGCGGGCGGTGTTCAACACGGCGACCAATACCACGATGGTGTTCGGCCGGGGCACCGACGGATCCATCGGCGTCTCCGAGAACTCTGGTGGCGGTTGGTCGAAGTGGGCCGAGGTGAACCCGTACTGGAAGTTTGCCGGTGACCCGACCGTGGTGACCAGTCCGACCTCCAACTACACGATCGTGTTCGCTCGGGGCAATGACGGGTCGATCGGGTTCTCTCAGAATTCGGGTGGTGGTTGGTCGAAGTGGGCGGAGGTGAACCCGTATTGGAAGTTCGCGGGTGATCCGCGGGCGGTGTTCAACACGGCGACCAATACCACGATGGTGTTCGGCCGGGGCACCGATGGGTCGATCGGTGTCTCCGAGAACTCTGGTGGCGGTTGGTCGAAGTGGGCCGAGGTGAACCCGTACTGGAAGTTTGCTGGTGATCCGACTGTGGTCACTAGCCCGACGTCTGACTACACCGTCGTGTTCGCTCGGGGCAATGACGGGTCGATCGGGTTCTCTCAGAATTCGGGTGGTGGTTGGTCGAAGTGGGCGGAGGTGAACCCGTATTGGAAGTTCGCGGGTGATCCGCGGGCGGTGTTCAACACGGCGACCAATACCACGATGGTGTTCGGCCGGGGCACCGATGGGTCGATCGGTGTCTCCATGAATTCGGGTGGCGGTTGGTCGAAGTGGGCCGAGGTGAACCCGTACTGGAAGTTTGCTGGTGATCCGACTGTGGTCACTAGCCCGACGTCTGACTACACCGTCGTGTTCGCTCGGGGCAATGACGGGTCGATCGGGTTCTCTCAGAATTCGGGTGGTGGTTGGTCGAAGTGGGTCGAGGTGAACCCGTACTGGAAATTCGCAGGACCCTGACCGCAACCACCAACAATGGCTGGCCACGACACGGGTCCTATCGAGGCTAGGACGTAGAGGCGGGCAGTGTCCAAGCCGCCGACTGCAGTCATCCCGACGCGGCCTGCCATGGGCGCCCGGCTCAAGTACGCATCCCCAACCGCCTTGTGAGTGACGCGTTTGGACCACACTGTGCGTCGTTTCGGAACAGCGGCCTTCACTGCGAAGTCAACGCCTCCGGCGTGCGTTCCACGAACCTCTCGCCCTCCGATTATTGCTCGGCCAACATCAGCGCAACGGGTGGCGGCTACGTCCGCGGAAGCGCCCAAAAACCACAAAGAACCACCACTCGCGGCAATCCCGATCGCCGGCTACGGGCAGCGGCCCGTCGCCGAACAGCAAAGGGGTCAAATGTGAAAGTCTGCATCAGATCAAGGTCGGCAGCGGCCGTGCTCGCTGCCTTCGCGAGCCTGCTCCGCGTTTGCGTTGCTGCCAGCCCGGCGGGCGGTGGCCGTGCGGTAGGCACGCACAACGGCCAGGGAAAGCAGCTCGCTAACCGTCCACGACGAAGGGTGAGGCACCCGCTCATCGGCGCCGCGCTGACGGTCGCGATCGTCGCCACTACCGGCACGGTACCCGCAGCGTCGGCGTCAGCCGCAGTGAGCCGGAACCAGATCGTGTCCATCGCTCACAGCCAACTGGGCAACGGCTGCTCGTCGACCTATGACGGCATCTCATGTGATCTCGAGTGGTGCGCCGCCTTCGCGACTTGGGTCTGGGGGCAGGCTGGCGTCGATGTGTCCACACTAGGGTGGACCGTCACCAAGTTCGTGAACTACGGCGACAGCAATGGCACCTGGCACGACCCGACCGGCTACACTCCCCAGCCCGGCGACGCGATGATCTTCGGTGGTCAGGGATACCCGACCAAGGCCAGCGGTGGGGCGCATGTCGGGTTCGTTGAATCCGTGCACGCGGACGGCACTCTCACCGAGATCGGCGGGAACCAAGGCGGCCACGTCACCGAGGTGACTGGTACGGCCCAGCAGATCGAAGCCCAGCTCGAAGGGTCTGACTACAGCTTCCTCGGCTACGTCTCCCCTGTCGGAGTCGTCAACACCGCAGTTCCGTCGTGGGATTCGAGTTGGTCGGTGTTCAATCCGGTCTCTGGTACGACCACGGTGTTCGGGCGTGGCTTGGACGGGTCGATCGGGTTCTCTCAGAATTCGGGTGGTGGTTGGTCGAAGTGGGTCGAGGTGAACCCGTATTGGAAGTTCGCGGGTGATCCGCGGGCGGTGTTCAACACGGCGACCAATACCACGATGGTGTTCGGCCGGGGCACCGATGGGTCGATCGGTGTCTCCGAGAACTCGGGCGGCGGTTGGTCGAAGTGGGCCGAGGTGAACCCGTACTGGAAGTTTGCCGGTGACCCGACCGTGGTGACCAGTCCGACCTCCAACTACACGATCGTGTTCGCTCGGGGCAATGACGGGTCGATCGGGTTCTCTCAGAATTCGGGTGGTGGTTGGTCGAAGTGGGTCGAGGTGAACCCGTATTGGAAGTTCGCGGGTGATCCGCGGGCGGTGTTCAACACGGCGACCAATACCACGATGGTGTTCGGCCGGGGCACCGATGGGTCGATCGGTGTCTCCGAGAACTCGGGCGGCGGTTGGTCGAAGTGGGCCGAGCTGAACCCGTACTGGAAGTTTGCCGGTGACCCGACCGTGGTGACCAGTCCGACCTCCAACTACACGATCGTGTTCGCTCGGGGCAATGACGGGTCGATCGGGTTCTCTCAGAATTCGGGTGGTGGTTGGTCGAAGTGGGCGGAGGTGAACCCGTATTGGAAGTTCGCGGGTGATCCGCGGGCGGTGTTCAACACGGCGACCAATACCACGATGGTGTTCGGCCGGGGCACCGATGGGTCGATCGGTGTCTCCATGAATTCGGGCGGCGGTTGGTCGAAGTGGGCCGAGCTGAACCCGTACTGGAAGTTTGCCGGTGACCCGACCGTGGTGACCAGTCCGACCTCCAACTACACGATCGTGTTCGCCCGCGGCAACGACGGCTCCATCGGGTTCTCCCAAAACTCCGGTGGGGGCTGGTCGAAATGGACCGAGGTCAATCCCTACTGGAAATTCGCAGGACCCTGACCCACCCTCGGGAATCGCGGAGGCTTTGCTGCCTCTCAGTTCCGTCGTAGCGCCAGGACCGTGCGAGGGCGGCAGGGGTAAACGAGCGTAGCCCCTCGCAACTGATATCGAGGGGCTGCTGCCCCCCGAGGTCTTCCCTCGACCGTACAGATCACCGCCCCCGCCATTGCCGCCGCGAACTACGGCGGCAATGGCGGCCGGATCGGCCTTGAACACCTCATCGAACAAAGCGGTGAACTTACTGTCCCGATCTCTGATCAAGAATCGGAAGTCGTGGGCTCGATCACCCAGGTTGAGCATCAGGTTGCGGGCTTGCTGAGCCACCCGGCCGGCGGTCGGGTTCGCCGTGACCCCCAGCACGTGGACACGGCGCGTGGAATGCTCGACCACCGCGAAGCAGTAGAGGCGGGCGAGTGTGATCGTCTCTACGCTGAAGAAGTCACATGCCAAGATTCCGGATGCCTGGGCTTTGAGGAACTGTGCCCAGGTCGGGTCACTGCGCCGGGGTGCAGGATCGAACCCGGCCTTCTTCAAGATCGTCCAGGCGGTGGCTGGGGCGACTTTCCGGCCCAGACCGGTGATCTCGCCAGCGATGCGGCGATATCCCCAGGTCGGGTTCTCTGTCGCCAACCGCAGTACCAGGGGCCGGATCGAGGGCCGGGTCGGTGGTCGTCCCGGCTTGCGTTTGGGGTAGGTCCAGCGTCGTTTCACCAGGTCGGCGTGCCAGCGCAGGTGTGTTCGTGATGTGATGAACAGATGCTGTCGACGGTGCCGGGGCAGTAGCCGCGCGAGCGCGGAGACGTCTTCACCAGCCGCCACGCAGCTCACGTCACCGCCGATGATCCCTGGGGGCACGCCAACTCCCTGGAATGGGCCACCACCTGCCCCCCACCACGCCACAACTTCACCGCCATTCCCCGCATCCGCTCCGAACGCCCCGCCTTCGACCTCCACCACCCCTACGCGGGAACCAGAGGCACACCGCAGACACCTGCGGCGCGCAACGAAGCAGGAAGGAGGGGCATACCATGAGCGACTCCCGTCAAGAGCGTGACTACCCCCGGCTGGCGTTTTCCACTCCAACCTGGTTCGTCGGCGGGCACCTCGATGCGCACGGCCGCCGGGTGGGTACGGCCCTCACCGCCTGGGCCGACAACAGCGGCGTGATTCGTCCGATCGGGTCGCGTGGGTCTGGATGACGCCGGTATGCATGGTCACCTGCTGTTGGCATCAGGCCAGCGATAGCACGCCGACGGCGAGCAGGGCGATGATCTTGATCACTTCGAGGGCGATGTAGCCGAGGTGCAGGAGAGACGGCGCGACCTGGCCCCCGGCCTGTGGGGTGATCGCCAGGGCCCGGGTTGGGGTGGCTGGAGGCGGCGGCGGACGACGGCCGCCCCATCCCTCTGCCGATTGCCGGAAGGTCTAGAGCCCGGTGCCCGGCCTCACAGCTGCTGGTGTTCCAGGTCGGGCAGGAGCACGGTGCTCTCTTGCTCGCGCGGGTCGGTGCGGGCCAGCACGACCTCGGCTGGCTCGCTGTCGCTGAGGTTCACTGGCATGTGCGGGGTGCTGGCCGGGATGTAGATGAACTCGCCCTGGCGTGCTTCGAGGTAGTGCTGCAGGTCCTCGCCGTACCAGGCACCCACCCAGAACCTATGGATTAAAAGTCCACAGTTCTGGAGAAATTCCCTACTCGGCGCGCTACCACGTCCTGTTTCACAGTACCACTACGTGCCATTTGATCCGCGTTCGCCATTTGCTTCTCGGTGCATCGGCCGCGGGCTGTACCGGGTGCTGCCGGGCCGTACCGCGACCTACGAGCACCCGCCGAGCACCCATCCCCCGTCCGAACGCGTGCGATACCTGCAGTGGTCACGTGACCGAAACCCTCGCGGACCGTCGCGGCTATCTCCGCGTGCTCGGGCGCATGCCTGCGTGCCGCCGGTCGACCGCGGTCAGGTGTGTGTGCCCTCCGGTGGGGTGACGCGGTGGAGGCCGAGGTTGGCACGGAATGTCGGTGCATGCCTATAGCGTCGAGGCCATCGCCTAGAGATGAAGGACGTTCCGATGCTCTACCGACTCCGACCTACAGCAACGCTGGAGTGGTCCGATCTTCCAGGCAGTGCTGCCTTGGAAGCTGCGGTTAAGCATGGTGCTGACCTCGATCGGCTCGATTGGCAGCCCACTGAGAGCCGCGTCTTTAGCAACGACCTGCTGCGTATCGCGCTGAGGCATGGCATCGCGACCAGGTTCGGCATTGCGCTCGACGCTATTCACGTAGCCGATCTGGGCCGCGCTGATGAGATCCGTATCAACCAGCAAGCGGTCGACGAGAGCGAGAGCCGGCTACGTGGCTCCCACCGTGAGCTCATGGAGCGCCTTATGCCGGGTTCGAATGCCATCGGTGAAGAGCTCGCCGACCGCGTCCGCGAGACGAGCGATCGAGCGGCTCGGGAAGCCGAGGAGGACCTCGCCGAGGTCCTTGCCGCTCCCGTCAAGAAGGAGCTTGTGCAGCACTGGGCGGACTTGGGCGGGCGCCTGCCTGACTGATCCGCCATGGTGAGCGGGTATTCCCCCAGGTTCAGACACCCCTGAGCGTCCTGGATCACGGGGGTCTGCGGTGAGAGTGGTCCTGCGCGGCAATCAAGGTCTTGCCCGAAGAGTTCAAGGCCGATGCGGGGACGTTTTATCCGTTGAATCCGACGCAGACATACCCGTCGGTGGATAAGGATCGGGAGCAACCGTGCGATGCCGTGACTTCAACCGCCGGACTCTCGCCTCAGAGCTTCGTTCTCGGCTTCAAGTTCGACGATACGCGCTTCAAGTTCTTTGCGTGTGCGACGCCGCGGACGGTCCTCGGTACGGGGCGTCGAGGTGGCCACGGGTGCTGTACCAGCTGTGCCCAGCGGCTTAGCCGCGATGATCATCGCTGGAGATAGGCTGCATTCGGGACATCGGGAGCTTCCGGTAAAGGCCTGGTGGATGGTCTTGTGGCTTCTGTGTGCGGTCTGTTCGACAACGTGGCCGCAGTACAGACGAAGCCGCCAGCGCATGAGCTCGGTTTCGGACTGCTGCGCAGTGGCTTGGAAGATCGCTCTTAACTTTGCGATCTGTTCTGGTTTGAACGGCGGCATCTTGGCCGCTGCCCGCTTCGCCGCCTCGGCTATCTCGACGAGGGACTGTTGCCGCCGTTGATCTCGGCGCTCCAATACATGCTCAGCGTCTGGATCGCCGAGGTGCTCGTAGTCGGTGAGGTCCTGCTCCATCTGGGGAAGGCTAGTGTGTTGCTTCTCTGGGTGGGGTGTTTATTCGCGATCTGGAACGACGTGCCGCCTCGGGGCGGGCGCGAAGTGATTGCATGCTCACGGACATCTCGCAAGTCGTGGCGATCGGAGTGTCCACACTTCCAGAGGATTGCCAACACCTCGCCGTAGCCCACATCGAAGTGCAGGATCATCGCCATCGCGAAATAGGCCATCACCCGGGCCGGGAGCGTATGAACCCGCCGCTCATGAGCATCCCACTTATCCGCCACGGCATCGACCACGTCCGGAGCGAACGCCGCAGTCAGCACACCGATCCCGATCCGCTCCGCCAGGCGCCCCTCGGCTCCCGCCTTGACCTGCTGCACTGCTCGTGCCACAAGCAGATCATAGAGGAGAGCCGGTCACAAAGTTAGCGGCATTGGACTATGTCCAACTCCGGTCCTTGATTGACGCAAATGCGGGCGATTGCCGCGTGGCAGCACGGCTCAGGCTCGTGAAATGTCGCGAAGGAATGGACGGCATTCCTGAGATGTCGTCGCGATCGGCGTGGCGTGTCGGCGCCCTCCAGATCGATACGCCAGACTTCCTCGTCACGGAAAGCTCTGTCGTGGTCACTTAATGAAGTGTGACGGGGGTTTAGTGATGTTGCCTGCAGACGAGCAGATGCTGCGCCGGAGGGCGCTGGTCAGTGCCGCCGTTCGGGCGGGTTATGCCTGGACGTGCCGTTTCGAGCAGCTGGCGGCATGGCGTGAGGTCGCGCGGATGACCGGGGTGGTGATGTCGATCTGCGGTCCGGGGCAGGGGCCAAATACTCCGGATACGCTGATCGCGGCACTGGCCCACCCCCTACGCGATCTTCACCCGCAGTTGTTCGCGGAAGATCCGGTCGGCGAGCTCTCAGTCCTGGAGAACGGTGAGTTGACCTCCGCGGTCTACACCTACGGCTGCGAGCACATCGTGGAGCTGCTGGGCAAAGCCGGCGGGCTTGATCCGGGGCGGAAATGGATTCCGTCCTGGGCGTGGATGCAGGCCGAGCTGGTGGAAAACGAGGCGTTCCAGCGGATCTACGACGGCGCCAGCGAAGCGGAGTACACGGCGCATCGCCGGTTCGTCGTCGAGCACCCCGCAGGCCAGCTGAAGAAGCTGACGGATGAGTTCAACGCGAAGGTGGGGTCTCGCCGGTCGGTCGACTACGAACCGTTCGAAGCGGACCAGGTGTTCGAGGGGCGGTACTGGTGGCCGTGCCCAGTGTGCCGGTGGCCGATGCACGTCAGCGGCCCAGAAGTGCAATGCCAGTTCATTCCGCACAACGCGGTTTACTACGTGCGCCGCGACGGCGATCAGCCGCGGCTGCAGCGCCGGGACGGCCATGTGCCCCGTCAGCCCCGGACACGCCGGTACCGCGCGGAAGGCGAGTTGCGCAGTATCCGTGTCCAGACCTCCGTGTGGCGGCACATCGTCATCCCGGGCCTCACCGAGATCGCCTTGTATGAGCACCTCAAGAAGAAGGAGCGGCAGGGGCTTGAGGCGAGCCTGTGGCCCGGTAAGGACACCGTCGACGTCGGCGTTCGCATCCTCGCCACGCGCTGGAGCAAAGACTTCGACGTCAAGGACTTCAGCTCGGCGGCCGTCCTGGCCGATGCGCTGCGGGCCAAGCCGCCTGCCGCACGCACGATCGTCATCCCCGATTACCGGGGCGAGGCACAACGTGACGAACTACGGGACCTGCTGCCGAATCTGGAGGTGCTGCTCGAGCGGCAGGCACGCGCCCAGGTGGCGGCTCAGCTGCGGCGGGCCAAGCGCGCATGAACAGCCGCATCCCAGACGAGGAGGCTGAGGGCAAGACGGAAGGCCGAGTCCTTCCGTTGGTCATTGCCTGCGCGTGCGCGCTCGCCGAACATTACTTCCCGGTACAGACGCCGTCGGGGGAGTCCGGGACCGCCATCGAGCGAGTCCATTACCTGCTCAGCGGGAACTACGATGCCTGGTCGCGGTATCCCCGGCTCTCCCTGGAGGAACAGCGGCGTATCGGACGGATGCTGCGGCATCGGATGAACAAGCTCGCGAACGCCGAGTCGCTGCGCACCGACCTCGCACACTTCACCGATGACGGGCGCCTTTGCCAGTACGTCTTCGTCGGTGAGGAGACGCTCGCGGCCCGGCACGGCATGAATCCCGGCCGCCTTGCTGATGCCCTCCTTGATGAACTCGATCACATCAGGCTCGAATCCGGTGGCGTGACCAGGCCGGCGGAGCCGGGCCGGTATGTGACGACGCTGCGGATCCCGGTCGGACAAGGCGAGAGCGAACCAGTCGAGGCGCACTACACCCTCGCTGAGCACCAGGCACCACTGGAAAAGCAGCCACCGCTGGTCCGTACCGCTGGGCTGGCCGAGGAAGTGACGCTGAAGCTCCGACCCTTCCTGGAGCTGAACGTCACTCTCGACCAGGACGCCGGCCAGACCTTCCGCACCGAGAATCTCACCAGGCTCATCGAGCATCTGCAGACCGCGTGTGCAGCACCGGACGGGGACGCGATGCAGCTGCGGGCAGGGAACCTTCAGGTGCTTCAGGCACCGACCGGGTTCGGCAAGACCGTGATGATGCGCGGGCTCGGTTCCTGGGCGGTCCAGCAAGACCATCCCATCGCCCTGCTGGTGCCCCAGAACATCAACGCCTTGGAACTGGCATACGGGATCGAGCAGGACCTGGAACGTCTCGGGTTCGCCGGCCCAGGTCTGGTGGTGCCGTTGATGTCGCCGAATTCGATGATCGATGAAGCCGACAAGGTCTTGACCCGTTCGACCGATCACCAGTTCGCCCAGTGGATCAATGCGCGGCTGTATTACGCCTGTGCACTACCTGCGACTGCGTCGGCTGATGCGCAGGTCGACCTGTGGGCGCCAGGGCACGAGCCGTGCACATCGCTTCTGCCCCTGCGCGAACCGCCGGGGCGTGCAGGGCATGGACGTCGTGCCGCTTCTATCCGGCCACGCGCGTGCCCGTTCCGTCCCGGCTGCGGTAAATACCGATTGGTCGAGCAGGCGTGCTCGGCGAAGGTCATCGTCACCACGCACGCCAACTTCTACCAAGGGCGCCTGCACATTCCCGTGCAGCTGGAATCCGGTCTGGTCACAGAGAACATATCGGTCGAAGAGCTCATCTTGCGGCGCTGCCAGATCATCGTTGCCGATGAGATCGACGCCTTCCAGTCCTACGTCCTGGGACGCGCCGGACGCGGCCTGAACCTCGTGCGCGGCAACCAGATCCGGCACCGGCCACTCCTTGAACTCGACGGTCAGCTCATCGAGGCCTTCGGCCGGGCCAAACCAGTCCTGGAAGAGAACATGCGCAACACGCTCATGCGCACGCGTCATCTCGCCGAAACCTACGCCGGGCACCTGGCCCACCGTTCCCTCGGCCCGTCACAGCGCCCCGACCAGCGCAGGACGAAGAAACGCCGGTCCGAGCTGAACAAAAGATGGATCCTGCCCCGCCGTTGGGACGGCTGGTGCGCATCCCAACTCCGCGCTCTGCTCGCCGGCGATCCAGCCATGGCCACCTCACAAGAGCGCCCGCAAGAACACGACCCTGCTCATCGCCGCATCTTCGAATCGATCTTCGATCGGAACACCAAAATCTGGACGTTGCCGGGTCATGTCCGGCCGGTGGCCGAGATCCTGCGTGATGTCATCGACATCGATCAGACCGGTGGCAGCTTCACACACCTTCGCAGACGACTCGACCAGGAACTGAACGACTGGGTTCCGAACCAACGGGTCCGTGCGGAAGTGGTCGATCGGATGCTGCGCCGCGCCTTCCTCGAGCCGCTGAGCCGTCTGCTGTACCGGTTCGTGCACAACGCCCAGCAGCTCAACCTGGTCGGCGTCAAAGCCGCCCGGGACATCGCCGATGTCCTTGGACCCTTCAGCGCCTGGCGGGCCATTCCACACGGTCCGCAAGGGCGTTTGATGTTCGCCTTCACCGAAGACGTCCATCCAGGCCAGCCACACCGTACGCGTCTGGACGTGGCCGCGTTCGGCGGGGACCCTCACACCTACGTCGTCACGCTGGGGCAGATCACCGCGCTGGCGCACAGCGGGCACCCCCGCATCGTCCTGGGGATGTCCGCTACGGCCTACGCCCCCGGCGCCCACCGCCACCACGTCCACACCGAGCCCACCTGGTGGGTCCGTGACGAGGTCGACCAGGCCGTACGGATCGAAGCCGAACCGATCCCCGACCTTGATGACGAGATGATCAAAATCTCCGGTCTGTCGGGCAAGGACCGCGTCGAGGCGACCCTGCGTCTCGGCAAACGCCTGTGGCCACGGCTTCGGAACGAACTCCAAACGCTGCAGGCCGCCAGCACCCACCGCGTCCAGGACTCGATCCTGCTCGCCACCACCTCATACGAAAGCTGCCGCTACCTCGCCCAGGGCCTGTACGAGGCCGGCGCTCCCTCGGGGCTCATCGCCACCGCCATCCGCCCCGGCCTCGGGGACGATCCAGCCGACGCACAACTCGATCCTGTAGATCTCGCCTGGCATGAGGTCCCCGGTGACCGGCTCGAATTCTTCTCTCACCTGCCCAAAGCCCGCATCCTCATCGCCCCGCTGGCCCGCGCCGAACGCGGCTTGAACATCCTCGCACCCCAGACGAACAAGTCCGCGATCGGGTCGATCTGGCTGGCGGTCAGACCGATCCCGATGGTCGACGAACCCGACGAACTCCTCGCTCACGTCGCCGCGCACGCCCTCGACGACGCCGCTCCCAGCGAATCGCCCTGGGAGGAGCTGGCCCGGCGCAAAAGCGTCGCGGGCCAGTACTTCGAGCAGATCGTCACGAGTGAGCGGTACTTCCGCTCACTCCCCTCACGGGCGAAAAAGGCCGTGGCCGCCGAAATGATCATCAGCATGATTCAACTCGTCGGTCGGGCCCGCCGGGGCGGCACCCCCGGGCGAATCAAGCTCGTCGACTACGCCTTCCTCGACCCGCAAGGAAGATCCGGCCTACCTCGCCTCATCCGCGACCTCAAAGCCGACTGGGACGAACGCGGAGTCCTTCCCCTGATGCAAAGCCTCTACGGAACGACCCTCGATGCCTTCTTCTCCTTCGCCGACAGGCACATTCCCCGGGAGTCCTCATGCTGACCACGCTGGCGTTCTTGTTCCCCCACACCGCTTTGGGCACCGTGACCATCTACCCGCTCGAGGAGGACTTTGGGCGCGCCTGGCGGAACCTGCCCGGCTACAGCGACGGCGGCACCAGCAGACCACGCCGCCCTGCCTACGCCGCCCTCGCCACCGCACTCAGCGCCGTCTCCGGCCAGCCGGTGATCCTCATGCCCGACAGCTACCAGCCGGTCGATGACGAGCTCGCCTGCCCCGCGGTCGCCATCACCACCCGCCCCTTCGACCCCGACGTGCTCAAGACAGCCGTACAAGCATGGGAACGCCGGATCACAGGCGACGACGCCGCCGACACCCTGTCCCCGATCCTCTCCCGGGCTCAGATCCAAGCCCGCCAGCTGGCCGACTATGTGCGCGGATCTCAGCAAGGCCGCCCACACGCCCCGCAATGGTTCTACCGCGTCGCCGCCTGGTCCTTCGCCGAACGCCTCGCCCGCGCACCCATGACCATTCCCAACGGCAACCAGCCACTCAACGTGCGCTGGCGAATGGACACCCGCGGAAGCCTGCTCAGCTGGGACCACCTGGCCGAACGCAGCATCAACCGGCAGAGGGACACCGGGTATTCCATCCACAAACTGGACTTCCGCGTCATCACATTGCCAGGCGAACCGCTATTCGCCGTCCACGTCCTGCCCACCTTCAGCCGCCTTGCCACCCACTGGGCCCGTACCCGAACGGCCTTCATCGCCCGCGGCAAAGACATCATCTTGCGCCTGCCCGTCGGCCATCGTCCAACCGGCGATGGAGCCTGGCAGGCATACGTGCGCAACTACGCCGCCGAGGTCGTCGAGGCATGCGGCATGGAAGTAATCGACTTGCCCACCAATGACGAACTCCAGGCCATGAACGGCCCCGTCCGGGTCCTCGTCCCCGGTCCCTGCCAGCACCCTCTCGGCAAAGGCGTCGGCACCCGGTTCAACAAGATCCTCGCCGAGCACATTACCCAAACCGTCCGACGACCGAAAATCCAGCAGGTCGCCTACGCCCGCACACCCATCAAGCTCGAGCGCCCCGTCAAAGGCCCTATCGCCCGAACCGACATCGACCAGGCCGTCCTAACCACCGGCCACAAGCGCGCCCGCATCATCGTCTTGTACAGCGACGGCACCACCCGCCGGCGCATCGCCACCACGCTCGCCCAATACGCCACCACCCCCGACACACCGATCGACTGCAGCGACCGCCAGGACCACCCCCTCACCGACAGGCTCGTGGTCCACTTCCGCCGCGTTCCTGCCATCGACTCTGCCAACCCGGTCGACTGGAACGCTGAACTCCAGTTCATCGACCACCTCGACAACGAGGACACGCTCAACGGAGCGTGGGTGGAAACCATCTGGAATCCGAAGCCCACCAAGAAGCAACGCGAACGCGACGGCGCCCGACACGACCACAAACGCGATCTCCGGCGCGCGCTCTACAACCGCGGCATCGTCTCCCAGTTCCTCGCCCGCCAAGCCACCACCGAGTCCACCGACGAACCCAACACCCCAGAAGGCGTCGGCGACGTTGCCTCTGAACCAACCGACCACAAAGCGCTGAGCGCCATGCGGGACCTACTCTTCCGGCTCGGCGTGGTCGACAACCGTCTCTCCCACGTCACCCAACTGGGAGGCCGCCCCATCCTGGTAGGGATCCACCTACGCCAACAACGCGTCAGCGACAAGAAACCCGGCGGCGCTGACCGCACCCAGATGGTTGAAGTGCTCACCGCCGTACATACCGCTTCCGCTCCCGGAGAACCCTGGCGGGTGACCACCTACGACCATCACTCCCATGACTGGCTTCCTCAAGCCCAGGCCGAACCCGCCTTCGGATGCGGCCCTATCGGCCGGAACGGACACGCACGCCACCAAGACGGCGCCCTGCTCGTCCGAGAGCACATCGAATCGGCTCTCCGGCTCCTGCCCGCCGACCGACCAATCATCATCTTCCTCGACGCCGAAGCCTGCCGAACAATCTGGCCCGGGCTCCAACACACCAAGCTCGGCGACGGCCCCTTGCCAGGCGACTCCCTACTCCCCGCCGACCGCTCAGTCTCCGTCGTAACGATCAACACCTCCTACGGCGAAGTCCCCACCCCCGTAGAAGACACCACCCGCAGACGCACCACACTCAAACGCCCCGCCAAACCCCAGGACTACCTCTACCACCGCACCACCAGCACGGGTGTCACCAGCTGGTACATCGCCCAGGCATCACGCGCCTACACCGGCTACGGCCAAGACGGCAGCATCGGCGGCCTCTACACCCGATTCACAATCCCAACAGAACAACACGCCCTCCTACGAAAGGACTGGCACAGCTTCACCGCCACCCACATCACCGTCCCCCGAGCGACCGGCTACGCCCCAGAAGACCTCGCTGCACTCGCAGCGCGACTCTGCCACCAGACCCTCGCCTGGGACGCCCGAACCCGCCACTCCGTCCCACTACACATCGCGGGCGCTGTAGACAGGTCCCACCCCGAATACCGCGGCCCGAGCATCGATAACCCGGAGCAAGAAGCTTTGAACGGGATCGACAGCGAAGGTTGAAGCGAACATGATCGTAGGCAGAGGTATCAGACCGCCTGCCCGAAACATTGTGGCTGAAGCCATCACCGCTGACTTGACGCCCATTCATCTCAGTCCCTCAGGCCCGACGGGTGAAGCCGAATAGGGAAATACTGCCCGCCTTGAATGCCGTCCTGATTTGTTACAGGCTGAGATACGTTCGGTGGATTCGCAACTCGACATACCGCGCTTTCACCAGCACCGCAAAGTCGCTAGGTTTGCTCAGGTTAGACAAGTCGGCGCATGTTAGCACTAGTATGCGTACGCCTTCAGCCAGCGCCATCTGCACAGCATTGTGGGCGCGGTCGATCCCCTCTCCTGACAGACCCTTGCGGACAACTAGGAGACCGTCGGAACCGCCGGATTGCCGGATCTTGGTAGAGAACTCTCGAATCTGAGCCGATGAAGCATTGTGGTTCTCGTTCTTGCACTCAACCGGCACGAGCGGATCCGTGAAAGGAAGATTGATACGCCTTTCATGGGTTAGCCAAAGATCCGTCTCAGCGCTTTGTGAAACGTCCAGACGGTTACGGTCGATGACCTGTATGCCGGGCGCCGAGTTGAGAACCAGCTCCACAACGTGCTGTAGGCGCATGCCCTTGCCGGTGTTGTGGTCTGCTTGATCTAGTTCACTGAGGGCTCGCTTCACACGCGAGGCGAACGGCGGCGTCATGATTGGCTGTGCACCAGCCTGTCACGCGCCTTTACCAGCAGCCTAGTGAACTGCCGTTTGTTGAGCTGAGCAAGCTTGTCTACACCTACAGTGACAATGACGTAGTCCTCAGCCACATCCCAATCCGGCTCCGCGTGGTCAATGATAAACAGAGCCAGTGGGAGCCTAAGATCATGCAGGCTATCGCGGAGATCGTCTTTCTGCTCGACCCGCGACGCATACATCACTAGGACGGGGTTGAAGGTGGGAGATCGTAGCGCGTCAACCCAAACCGCAGCATCCCAGCCCCGGCTTTCAAGTTTCGGCATGAGGCGAGCGCCAAGGCGTCGCTCCAAAAATGCGCCAATATCCTCTCTCGCCTGCACCAGAAGGTCGCTGTACCGCTCCTCGGCTACAGGTACAGGCAAGTGCCCGGTTTCAGACTGCGCTCGATAGGCAGGCTCATCATGACGATTCCGGCGCGCCATCTTAACTGC
The DNA here is from genome assembly GCF_054775715.1 of Actinoallomurus acanthiterrae. Classification (NCBI taxonomy): domain Bacteria; kingdom Bacillati; phylum Actinomycetota; class Actinomycetes; order Streptosporangiales; family Thermomonosporaceae; genus Actinoallomurus; species Actinoallomurus acanthiterrae. The sequence goes on from NZ_BAAHCO010000001.1 coordinate 4,744,085, forward strand.
GTCCAAAGAAGCAACCATGGCATCCCGCTGAGGTACGAGCGTCGCCCTGAGATCGCCTGCAAGGACTCGAACTGTTGCGCGAAGGCGGGCGCTGACCGCCGACGGGTCACCGTCGGCGAAGACAACAGGCAGATCATGGAGAGCGGCAGGCCATCCCTCGACTACTTCACGAGTTGCGGCCAGCAGGAGAACAGGCCTGGAGATCTTCGATGCTGCAGCGATCAGGGCCGACACTTCAGGCGACAAGCGCCGGTCCTCGATAAAGATAATGATCAATCCGCAATCGCTAAGCGTCTCAGGCAACGAGGAAATTCCTGACCAGTGAGGGTCGGGGTGCGCCGCTACGAACGGGATACTCGCTTGGTTCAGCAGACGATGAGGAAGTCCTGAACTAGAAGCTGTCGCAGCCACCAGACACACGCTCGGTAGCACTTCGCGCTCGGGCTTCTCCATACGGTCATCCTCTCGCATGGGTCCTGCGGCCGTCATCTGTCATATCTTCGCCGATTCTTGGAGTCGCACCGCCAGGCCAATAGACTGCCATACTTTCTATTTCGCTAGCATCGTTTTCTGAGATTAGCAAGTTTTTGCTGCCCGTTCCGGGTCCTGCATAAGTCAGCCATCTGCAAGTCTCAGACGAGTTAGCATTTCCTGAACTTCCCGGCTGTCCTCGTGGTCTGGACCGTAGACCACACACAGGTCTTGGAAGAGTGGCTCTAGGACTTCTGCGGCGGCGTCTGTGTCCCCTTCCGAAAGCAGGAGCGCGCCGATGTTGCGGCGTAGTTCGAGGGCTGTCTCCGAGACATCGCTTTCTTGCGCTCGTACCTGGTCAAGCACTTCGCGGAACTGTTGTAGCGCTGCCGTTGCCTGGCCGAGTTCCGCTCGGCAATACGCGGCCTGTCGACGGCATACCAGCGCGTCCGGGCTGGCCGATCCCTCGGTGCGGATGTACGCGCTGGCCAGGGCATCGAACTCGGGCAGGGCATTGCGGAAAGCACCGCCGATGACGAGGATCGCAGCCCTGCGTAGCCGTAGCTTCAGCACGCGAGGGCTCTCGGCGCCGAGCGCATCAGCGGCCGGGACGATCACTTCCTGGAGCACGTCCGCGGCCTGGGCGAAGCGTTCGTTGCCCAGCAGCCCGTCGCTCGCCTCGACGGCGGCCTTGATGGCATCGCGTAGCCGGGTGCTGGGAACGGCAGTCGGATGAGCATTCTGCTCGACGACTGTCGGCGTGGGGACCGCTGGCGATGCCTGCGGACGTGGACGCGGCGCGTTCGGGCGCCGGTACATCACCGTCGGATCAGGCAGGTCGAGCGGTCGTTCCTCCCCGACAGGGAGCGGTGAGCTCGGCGTAGGCAGGAACGGCAGGAGCCGCTCGTACACTGCGTACGCATCGACCGGCCGCTGCTCCGGGTTCTTCCTCAACAGCTCCAGCACCAGGCGCTCCAGCTCGGCAGGAACGTCGGCGCGCAGTTCACGCAGCGGGCGCGGTGGCGCGGAGATGTGCTGCTGCCACAACTCGAAATCGGTTCTTCCGGTGAACACCGGTTGTCCGCACACCAACTCGTGCAGGATGCAGCCGAGGGCGTACAGGTCACTGCGCGGTGTGATCTGCGCGCCCCTGATCTGCTCGGGCGCCATGTACTGGCTGGTGCCGATCGCCTGGCCGGTCACGGTCAGCTTGGTCGCGTCGGTGCGCAGGATGGCTGCGATGCCGAAGTCGAGCACCTTCACCGTACCGTCGTCAGCGACGATGACGTTGTCCGGTTTCAGGTCACGGTGGACAACGGGAACGGCGTGAGCGTGGGACAGCACCGTGCCAATCTGCGCGGCCATGGCGGCGGCCCAGGCAACGGGCAGCGGCTCGGCCGGATCGACGAAGGCGCGCAGGGAGATGCCCTGGACCAGCTCCATCACCAGGTACAGGCGGTCGTAGGAGTGGTCGAGCACGGCGTCGTACACCTGCGGGACTCCGTGGTGCCGGATGCGGGCGGTGACCCGCGCCTCGCGGCGGAAGCGCTTGGCGAACTCCTCCGCTTGCTCCGTGGAGGCGACCGTGTCGCGGCGGATGAGCTTGACGGCCACCTCGCGGTCGAGAACGGAGTCATAGCCGCGCCAGACCGTTCCCATTCCGCCGGCGCTGATCTTCTCGGTGAGTTCGTAGCGTCCGGCGATCGGCTGCATTAACACCCGTTCCCCTGTCTCCACTCGTGTTCGCCCGGTTACGGAGCAAGTGTCGCGGTATGGAGATCATCCGTCCAGAGGCCCGAACGTCTGGAGTTCGGGGCCTCTGGACGGGCCCGTTCAAGCGACGTCGTCGATGACGCCTTCCTGCTGGCGGATGAGCCGCCAGGCGGCGTTGCGGGCGCTCTTGTTGAGCGAGCTCTTGAAGCTCTTGTCCGTACCGAAGTACTGGCGGCCGAGGTCGGCGATGGTGTCGATGTGGTCGGCCATCTTGTCTTCGAAGACGTCGTCGAACACGACTCCGAAGTTATCCGGGTCGTTGTTGGCGACGGCGGCCTGCCGCACCTTCGGGTCGGCGAGAGCCTCCTCGAACGGCTGTACGACGTCCTGCTCGGTGAAGTCCGTGCCGAACTTCTCGTTGAACCGCTCGATCAGCTCCGACAACAAGGACTTCTCCGGCTCTTTCCCGCCGCCGGAGCCGTCAGAGAAGCCGGGCAGCACCGCGGAGCCTTCCGGGACGAGGCTGATGTCGTGCTCACCGGTGAGCTCCACTCGCATGTGGCTCAGGTCGATCTCGCCGATGTCGACGCCGCCGTCCGCGCGACGCGGCAGCCGGTTGAGCAGGTGCCGGCCGTATAGGTAGAGCCGTTCCAATTCGAAGTCGCGGTACGGGACGATCTGGGCGAGAAAGCCGTACTTGCGGACGTAGTCGTTCAGGTCCGCGCGGAACTTCTCGGCGGTCTGCTTGTCGTCCTCCTCCTCGCTGTCGGCGAGGTCGGTGAAGCGTTCGACCGCTGGGGCGAGGTGTCGATACAACTCGGCGTGCAGCCTCGCCCACTTCGCCGACGAGCCGGCGGCCTTCTCTTCGGCTGTGAGATACGCCGCGGCGAAGTCCTGCATCTCCTGCTCGACGAGAATCGGTGCGGACATGACCCGGCTCTGCGCGGTGTACAGCAGATTCGGATCCGAAGGCAACGTCTCCGCCTCTTCGAAATACGGACGGAACTCCTTCTGAATGTCCTCTGCCTCGTTGACGAAGTCCAGGACGGCCAAGTCGCCTTGGGCCTTGCGCTCGGCGGTCCGGTTCAGGCGTGAGAGGGTCTGCACGGCCGAGACGCCCATTAGCTTCTTGTTGACGTACATCGTCGTCAGCAACGGCTGGTCGAAGCCGGTTTGGTACTTCTCGGCGACCACCAGGAGCCGGTACTCCGGCTGGCCCTTGCCGCCGGAGCGGGTCGCCTTGTCGTCGGCGCGGGTGTAGGCGAACGCCTTCGGCAGCGCGCTCTCCGGCAGACCGCCGTTCTCTTTCGACTCGGTGGTCTCCTCACCCTCGTACGTCAGTGGCCCGGAGAACGCAACCAGCACGCCGATGCCGTATCCCATGTCGTCGATGTGCTGCTTAATTGCCCGGGACATCTGCACGGCGCTCAGCCGGGACCTGGTCACCACCATCCCCTTGGCCCGGCCACCCAGCCGGCCCGCCGTGTGCTTGCGGAAGTGCTCCACGATGATCTTGGCCTGCTGGGCAACAGTCGAGGGATGGGTGACGGCGAAGCGCGCGAGCAGCGGCTTCGCCTTCGACGGGTCGACCTCACGCTCGTCTGGGTTCTCGTTGACCAGCTTCCAGTACGTGTTGTACGTGACGTAGTTACGCAGCGGGTCGAGGATGAACCCCTCCTCGATGGCCTGCCGCATCGAGTACGTATGGAACGGCACGTACGTCGGCTCCCCATCGACGGTCTCCAGCATGCCGAACAGCTCAAGCGTCTTGGCCTTCGGCGTGGCGGTGAACGCAAAATATGACAGGTTCTTCGCCTGGCTGCGTTGCTTGGCCCGCTTCTCCAGCTTCGCCTTGACGGTTGTGGCGCCAGCCTCCTCGGAGTCGGAGTCCAGGCCCAGGTTCCGCAGCGCCGCCCGTACGGCTTTCGCCGCGTCGCCGGACTGCGACGAGTGCGCTTCGTCGACGACGATCGCGAACTTGCTGCCGTGAATTTCGGTGGGGTTGCGTTTGATGTAGTCGATGAGCGCCGGGAACGTGTGCAACGTGACCGTGACGATCTTCCCGGTCTCGCGGGACAGCGCCCGCGCCAGCTGCTCGGACTTCGCTCCATGCTTTTCGTCGATCTTCACGACCAGGCCGGCCGTCTTCTCGAAGCTGCCGACCGTTTCGCGGAGCTGCGTGTCGAGGTTGCGACGGTCGGTAATGATGATGACCTTGTCGAAGACCGGCTCACCGGGCTTGAGCCCGCACTGTACAGCCTTGGGGTCCAGCTCCTTTTGATCGGTGTGGGTATGCAGGTCACTGAGCCGGTGCGCGAGCCAGCCGATGGTATTCGACTTTCCCGAGCCGGCCGACGCCATGACGAGGTAGTTATGGCCAGCGCCGTGCCGGGCGGCGTGCGCGGTGAGCTTCTTGACGACGTCCCACTGGTGATAGCGCGGAAAGATGATCTTCTTGGTCGTCTGTCCGCCGGGGGTCTTGATCTTTTGCAGATGGACGAAGCGTTCGAGGAGGTCCAGCCAGTTGTCTGGCTGCCAGATTTGCTCCCACAGGTACGAGGTGGCGTACGCGCCGAACGCGGTCGGAGAGGGATTGCCTGCGCCGCCGGGCCGGCCGGGACCGTTGGAACCAGTGTTGCACGGCAGAAATTCCGTCTTGGGGCCGCGCAGCTTCGTCGTGACGAATACCAAATCGGGATCGACCGCGAAGTGCGCGATGACGCGCTTGGCGAAGATCACTTCGGTCGGGTCGCGGTCGGAGCGATACTGCTCCTTTGCCTGTTCGACGCCCTGACCGGTGAGGGGGTTCTTCAGCTCCGCCGTTGCGATGGGGATGCCGTTTAGAAACAACGTGAGGTCGAGCCGGTGCCCCCAGTCGGCCTGCTTGGCTGCATACTCCAGCTCCCGGACGACGGTCAGGCGGTTCGCCCGATACTTGTCGAGCACAGAGTCGGAGAGGACGAGGTTTGGCTTGAAATACGCCACCCGGATCCGAACGCCACGGTCCTTCACGCCGTTGCGTAGCACGTCCAGCAATCCATCGGTCGCGATGGCCTGATCCAGTCGCTGGGCAAACCCTTTCTGTGCCGCGTCGGTGTCGTTTCCGTAGAGGGCGATAAGCTCTTCCCACGCGTCGCTCTGGGTGGCGCCGATGAAGGTGTACAGCTCACCGGTGTCGAGCCCGAGATCCGCCCGGTAATCTTGCGGCCGACCTTCTCTCCAGCCGCGCTCCGTCATGACCGCAACGATCGCATCGCCGAACGCTGACTCGGAATGGGCGGGGCTCATGATGTGATTCCCTCCATTATTCCTCGTCCACTTGCGGTGGATATGTCGATCTGTCCAGTTATGGCGGCGGTAATGAGCGCTTGGCGGCGCTCGTTGAGGAGGGTCTCTGCTCGCTTAATTTGTAGCCGAGCAGACGCTATTTGTGCCATTTCGTCATCCAGTTGCTTCACAACTCGACTCTGTAGCTCATGCGGCACTATCGGTACCAACTGGCGATGTAGGTCGTTCCTGTTTACTCCGGGGACCGCAGCTCGAGCCTGCTCCATTTCGTATGGCAACGAACGCAATATATGATAACAATATCGAGGGTTGTTGTCGTTGAAGCTCTTCACGTAAAGGGTCGTGTTATGGGGCCAATACGCAGTATCTATCCAGTGTACGTTTCCAACGGATCCGTATCGCCCAATGACAACACCTGGGCCTTGCGCGAGTGCCGTATTGTGCCAGCCAGCGATTCCTGCGGTGGTAATAACTGGTACTTCACCTGGGATGCGTTGATTTTCGGATAGGTCCGCGCCTCGTTGAAGCTGGAGCAATCTAATTAGGGGTATGAGCTTTGCGTCTGGGTGCATAAAAGGGAACCAGGGTACCTCTGTTGCGATCGTTCCTTCTCGTAGGCGCGATCCGGAGACAGTAAGTGGGAGTGCTACTTTCTCGCGTTCGATCAGCACGCTTTGTAGCCGCACAAATTTGTCTACAAGTTGTCCGATGCGGGCGGTCTCGATGTCGAGGAAGTCGGCGATGCGGCGCTGCTCCTGTAGTGGCGGAATGAAGACCCTGATCTCTCCTAGGTCTTCCGGGTTTATTCGAGGTGTGCGGACTGATCCGCTCTCGGTCCCGCCGATTCCGCGCAAGCGTGATGTCATCTCCCCGACGAACCATGCCGAGCGAAAAAAGTGATGAAGATAGCGCGGTTCGACATCACCCTGAGGCCGGAGAACCATGTAATCGGGACTTACGATTCCCCGCATAGGACTAATGCCAATTGCGCCCTGGAATGCTCTCATGCGGTTTAGGACGATGTCGCCGGCATCGCATAGCTTGTAGTTACTTAGATCCTCTGCTCGAGGAAGATCATCCGTAATGCTGGCGCGGGGCACAACGCCGCGATGTATTGACACCGCGAGCAGCGGCGATTGGTCGGTTCCTGCCCGATGATCGATCACTCGATACAGATATTTCAGACGTAGACTGGACTGGCTCATTCCGTCACCTCGCCAAGCAGCGTCTGGATCTCCGCCTCCAACGCCTTCAACTCGGTATCGATCTCTGTCAACGGGCGGGGTGGTTCGTAAACGTAGAAGTGGCGGGTGAAGGGGATCTCGTAGCCGACCTTGGGTTTGGTGTGGTCGATCCAGGCGTCAGGGACCTGTGTTAGGACCTCGCGTTTGAGGTAGTCCTCCACGTCCTCGTAGAGAGGGACGTTTTCGTAGTCGCGGAGTTCGGGGTCGGGTTCCGGGGTGCCCTTGATGAGCTGAACCTCGCCCTTCGGGTCGCGGATGCCGATGGCGTCGCGCAGGGCCTTGGCGAACGGGGTGCCGCCCGGCCACATTAGGCCGGCCTCGACCACGGCGGTGCGCAGGGCGTCGATCGCCTGCACCTTGGTCGGCCAGGTGGAACCGAGTAGCGGGCGCAGGGCGGCGATGAAACGATCGGCTTCGGCCATCTTCTGGACCGGCTTTGAGGCGGCCAGCGCGGCGAGGGTCTCCTCGGTCAGTTCGAACCGCAGCTTGAGCGGGCGCTCGACGGTGATCCGGCGGTAGCCGAAGTCCTCGTTGCGGAACACCTTGACCTTGCCGTGCAGCGGGTGCTCCGGGTCTGCGGCCACCTGCAGCGCCTCCGCGTACAGGCGGGTGATCTCGGTGATGTGGTCCGGCATGATGATCTTGCGCTTGTTGCCGAGCGACTTGCGCATCTTCTGCCAGTAATCGCGTGCATCGAGCAGGACGACCTTGCCCTGGTGGTCGGCGTCCTTGCGATTGGTGAGGATCCAGAAGTATGTCGAGATGCCGGTGTTGTAGAACAGTTGGTCGGGGAGGGCGACGATGGCCTCGAGCCAGTCGTTTTCCAGGATCCACTGGCGGATCCGTGACTCGCCCGATTCGGCGGCGCCGGTGAACAGCGGGGAGCCGTTGAAGACGACCGCTACGCGGCTGCCGCCCTGAGCCACCGGCTTCATTTTGTCCAGCATGTGCTGGAGGAACAGGAACGAGCCGTCGTTGATCCGGGCAGGCCGGCGCCGAAGCGGCCCGATTCACCGAGGGTCTTGTACTCGTCCTCGATGGCGTCCTTCACCTTCTTCCATTCCACGCCGAACGGCGGGTTGGCCAGCAGGTAGTCGAACGTCGCTCGCTTGTGGCCGTCGTCTGAGAAGGAGTTGCCGAAGGCGATGTTGTCCGGCTCTTGACCTTTGATCATCAGGTCGGACACGCAGATCGCCCACGACTCGGGGTTGAGCTCCTGTCCGTACACCTCGACAGTGGCGTCCGGGTTGAGGGCGGTGATGTGGTCGACGGTTGCGCTGAGCATGCCGCCCGTACCACAGGCGGGGTCTAGGACCCTGCGGGCGGTGCCGGGAACACTGAGTAGGTCCGCGTCGGGGGCCACGAGCAGGTTGACCATCAGCTCGATGACCTCGCGCGGCGTGAAGTGTTCACCGGCCGTTTCGTTGGACTGCTCGGCGAAGCGGCGGATGAGTTCTTCGAAGACGTAGCCCATGTTGTGGTTGGAGACAACCTCAGGATGCAGATCGAGGTCCGCGAACCTGCCGACGACCAGATAGAGCAGTTTCGCATCGTCGAGCCGCCGGATATGCCGGGTGAACTCGTACTTCTCCAGCACCTCGCGGGCGTTGTGGGAGAACGCCGCGACGTACTGCTCCAGATAGGTCGCCGCGTGCGTGTGGTCCTTCGCGATCTTCTTGAGCGTATAGCTGCTCGTGTTGTAGAACGCGTGGCCCGACGCCTTCCTCAGGAAGCGCTCCATGTCATAGCCCTGGTCCTTGAACCGGTCCACCGTTTCGAGGACCTTGTCCCGGGTCGGCTCCAGGACGCATTCGAGGCGCCGGAGCACGGTGAAGGGGAGGATCACCTTGCCGTAGTCGGACTGCTTGTAGTCGCCGCGCAATAGATCGGCGACGGACCAGGCATGGTTCGCCAACTCCGTGTGCTTGTTACTGTCCACCGGGGGTCCTTTCCGTTCCTGACGGGGCTCAGGCCAGGGGAGGGTTATAAGTGTGGTCCGTAGTCGGGCCACTGTCAGGGATCAGGGCGATTCGTGACCGGGCGGCAACAGGGTTCCGCCCGTGAGTCCCGCGCTAAGGACACGGGTCGCCTCATCCGCGGCCCGCGCGGTGCGGCGGGCCGTCGCGCGTATCGCATGCAGGTGACGGAACGCGTCGCCGTATCGGCGCTGTTCGGTGAGCGGGAGGAGAGGCACGCGCAGCCGTCGTGGATCCACACGGACGATCGACGTGCCGGTGGTTGCGGCGCTGACGTTCTCCTCCTCGGCGAGGAAGCCGGCCAGGAACCAGGGATCGAGGCGCTGCGGGTCAGGGCGGAACAGCCACAGGTGCGGGCCGAGGGCGCAGTCGGCGTCGTCGGCGTCCGCGACCCGCGCCAGGGTCGGGTTACCGGCGCGGAAGATCTCCGGAAGGAGCACGTCGCCCCGTCGTAGTAGATGTACGGCCGCCGCTGTCTCGATGTCCACGTAGGTGCCGGAGGCGGCCTGTCCTTTGACGACGTCCTCGGCGGTGAGGACCGTTCGCTCGCCGTGCCTGGGAGCGGGGGACGGCTCTGAGTGTTCTGAGCGGGTGCGGCGGATCGGCGTCGTGTGCAGAAGCTCCACGGCCCCACCGCGGAGCAGGTCGGCGACGGTCGCCGTACGCCAGGCGCGGGGCCGGTCGCCTGCCGGCCGCCATTCACCGCCGCTCTGGCACAGGTCACCCACCTCTGTCACCGAGCGGTGGAGCCGGTCGTGCACCTCCGCTGCCTGCCGGGCCGAGTCCAGCGGGTTCGTGGGGATGCGGGCTCCGCGGACGTGGCGTACCGGTGTCAGGTCGACGGTCTGGTCGAGCAGGTCGATCAGCGGGAGGACCCGGGCAGCCGAGATGTCCACGAGGTCCGTGCCGGCGCAGTGTGCGTGCCAGGCGTTCAGCACCGTCTTTTCGATGGTGGCCCAGTCGACGCCGTGCTTGCTGGACGCGGTTGAGGTGTCGACGAAGAGGACGGTCGCGGGAACCTCAGTGGTCGGCTCGGGCCGCTGCACGATCCAGATGTGCAGGCCGATGTGAAGAGGCGTGGCAGCACCCTGCGGAAGGGCGATGATGGCGAGAACGGCTCCGTCGCGGATGAGCTGCGTCCGGATGCTGCGGCCGGAGGCCCGTTCGGCGACCGCGGGCGGCATGACGAGCACGGCGCGGGATCCGGGGGCGAGGTGGGACAGGCAGTGCTGGACCCAGGCCAACTCGGGCTCGCCCTTCGGGGGCACGCCGTACGCCCAGCGCTGGTCGTAGGCCAACTCGTCGTGTCCCCACGCGCGGTCGCCGTACGGCGGGTTGCACAACACGCCGTCGACGGTCAGCTCCGGGAAGGCGTCGCAGCGCAGGCTGTCGCCCGCGCGTACGGTGACGGCGGCGTCGGGTGCGCTCAGGCGGAGGCGTACGGCGGCCTGGGCAGCCTGGGCGGCGACGACGTCCTGACCGTACAGGCTCGTCGCACCAGCGGCGGCCGCGGCGGCGAGGAAGGATCCGCTGCCGCAAGCAGGATCGAGCACGGTCTCGGGAAAGCCGCCGGACTCATCGACCAACAGCTCGGTCATGAGACGGATCAGGGAGACCGGCGTCAGGTAGGTGCCAGCCACGTTGCTGTCCTCGAGCAGACGCTCGGACAGCACGTCGGCCGCGGCCTGCCCGCCCTCCGCCAGCACCTGCCGGATGAGCGCCCTCAGCAGGCCCGCTTCCAGAGTGCCCGGCGGGTCCTCCCCAGCACCGGGGATCTCGTCGGTCAGTGTCTCCACTGCGGACCGTGCCCAAGACACCAGCGCATCGTCGGGCAGACGGGGCAGGCTTTCGAGCTCTTCACGGCCGATCGTCGCGGCGACGAGCACCACGGCGAATAGCCGAATGACGGTGCGCCCGGTCTCCGGCAGCGCCCGCAGCATGATCCGCAGCTCGTCGGCGGGCGAGTGCTCCGGGAGCTGGCCGCGAGCGGACAGCCAGGTGCGTACGGCGTCGAGGTCGTAAGCGGGGCTGGTGTCCGTGCCACCCACCGGAGCGGGGAAGTCGGCGTGCCGGCGTCGCCAGTTGCTCACCGTCGCGCGCGTGACACCGGCCAAACGGGAGATGTCGGCCGCGGTCACAAGGGCGGGGGCGCGCTCGCTCATGGACTCTCCCTGCTGACGGGGGGACTAGCGGACGCCCCACACTATATACAACTGTCGATCAATCGAAAACTGATTGACAGTGCTTTCACTTTCGGCTCTACTGGAGATGCTTTCACCGTCTGTCCGTGCCGCACCCAGGCTTCAGAGTCCGTCGCGTCTGATCCGGCCTACTTCCCCATGGAGCCGCCATGACCGTTCGCACCCTGTACCGTCTGACCGGCGTCACCCCCGACGCCGACGGTCTACTCGACGCCCTGCCCATCGAACAGCTGGATGAGCTGCAGTTCCTGATCTCATTCCCCGAGGACTACCTCGGCTGCCCCGCCATCCTTGTCAGCGGCCATTTCGACATCCCGGAGGCGAGCTGGTGCGGTGAGGTCGCCCAGCTCACCGGCGTAGAACTGGCGCTGCGGAAGCTGGAGACCGCCGCCCTCCTTCTCATCGCCGTTGACGGCGAGGTCTATGCGGTCGGCTTTGACCAGGGATACCGGCTCGTGCCGAGCCGCCTGAAGGATCCGACGTTCGGGTTGCGGGTCGCCATCCGCGCCATTGACCCCGAGCTGGTGCATGACATCGTGCGCCGCTCCTTCACCGGCAAGGGCCGACAGGATGCAACCCGCGCCCCGTCCGGACTCCCCATAGAAAGCGTCGGGATCAAGCAGCACGCCGAGCTCGTTCGCGAGCTCGGCGGCCAACTCCACGCAACCGACCTCGGACTTACCGGAAGCCGCCCGGTCCGCGTCGAAGGATCGGCCGGGCTCCGGCTCCCGATCCCCACCGAACCTGAAGCGTTTCTGACCTGCATCCGATCCATCGCCAAGATCTGCGCCGCCGAACCTCGCCCCGACCTGGCGTTCATCGAGGCCATCCGACCTGTCGCCGACGAGACGATCACCGCGGAACTGGACACGCTGCTGGACGATGCCCTCCTCGACGCCTCCGACTCCTCAATCAACCTCGCGGTACCAGTCGACCAATCCGCGTTTTTGCCCGCCACCGGCACGTACACGATCCGGATCGGCAGCACCGCCATCCGAGGGCGAGACCACCTCGATCTGGCCGACATCCGCCAGCGCGTGGGTGTACAGCACAACATGACACCTACGGCGGCGTTGCGCGCTGGCTCGATCGAAATCTGCGACACGAATGGAGGCACGCTGGACGAGGCTGCCGCACTGAACTGGATCGAGACCCGCCTGACCCGCGAATCCAGCCATTACTTCCTCATGGAGGGTCACTGGTACGAAAGCGGCGTCGACTACCTCGAATCAATCCGTCGGCAAATCGAGGCGCTGATCCCGGCAACACCGAGCATCACGCTGCCGGCCTGGCGCAAGGGTGAGCACGAGCGGGACTACAACATCCGAGCACAGGCAGAACTCGGACGAGACCGGTTCCTGTGCCTCGACCGGACCAGCGTGCGGACCGCGCTGCACCGCCACAACGGCATCGAGGTCTGCGACGGATACGGACCCGCCGGTGAACTCATCTGCATCAAGCCCGCGGACAAGGCAGCACCGCTTAGCCATCAGTTCAACCAGGCCCTTGTCGCTGTTCAGACCCTGCTGTACGACGCCACCGCCAGGGAAAGGTTCAACACGCTGGTCACCCAAACCAGTGGCGGAACTCGCAGCGTCCCACCCAGCACCCGACCTCAGAAGGTGATCTTCGGAATCCACCTCAAGAACGGACAGCCGCTCACGCCGAGCACGCTCTTCCCCTTCGCGCAGATCGCACTGATCAACATGGCGGTCACTCTCCGCCAGGACGTCGCAGTCGAGGTCATCGGTATCCCCGCCGAGAAGTGAATCAGGCGCTCGATGAGGACGTCTCAGGAGTCGTCGTCACACCCGGGCGTGGCGACGACTTCCACAGGTTCGGCAGACTGGTCCCGTAGATCACTGCAAGATTGTGCAGAACGCTCACTGACGGGCGGCGGGTGCTGCGGCCCCGATCGGGCACATTCTCTCGTACTCACTGATTCGGCTCCTGTCCGTCGGAGCCGGGGGTACCGAACCTGGCGTTATAGGCGTCTGTGGCGGCCGGGCCGGACACGCCAACGCCATACCGGTAGGCCACCATCGAAGGCACAGTTCGGCGACGAGCGCCGTGGCGATCTCGTTCTTGGCCAATCCTGCCCGGTGCACCAGGCCGCCCGCTCGGCCAGCCTCAAGTAGAGGTCGGCGGTGACCGGAGTCCAGTGCAGGGCAGTCTTCGCGGACGTACGCCTTATGCACCGAGTGGTACGGCTGCCCGTGTCTCCCACTCGTACATCTTGTTATCGCGCCCGAGGACGATCAGTTGCACTTCGCTGACCGTGGCCGCCACAGGAGGCAGTTCTGAACGGATCGCCGCGCTGATCGGCTCCATGGGCCCTTCTGAGCTGCTGTAAGCGACGCTGATGTGCGGTGTCCACTCCTCCGATTCCATCAACAGGTCCGTGCCGCGTACGGCGACAATGGCGTCCCGGAGCGCACGGCGGATCGGGATGAGGTCCTCGACGGGTTGTACCTTCAGCCGTACGACCTCGGGGTCAACGATCGCTGGTCCGATCGTGATCGACGGTGGCTGGATCTTGGCCAGCCGTTCACCAGCAGCCGCGATCACCGCGTCCACCTCGGGTTCGGGTACCTCGTCCACGAACCCGAGTCCCTGCGTGGTCAGGTGCAGCCATTGGTGCGGGATCGGGTCGAGACCGGGAATGCCGGCAAGTCGTTCGCCGTAGGCGTCGACCAGCTCGTATAGGTCGCGTTGGCCGTCGAAGGTGACATGCCAGGTGTACATGCGGCGGCCAAGCCGCCATCCCGGCCGCCACCACCAGTGGTCCCGCATGCGATCGTTGGAGTTCATTGCTCTCCTGGGGGAAGTGCTTTCGTGGTCATCGCGTTCGTGTGATAGTCCGCTATCTGATCGCGCAGTGCTCTCGCTTCCGGGCTGGAGGCGTGTCGACGCTGGCTGAGCATGCCGGCGACGTCACCGAGCCGAGATGACAGCGTCCCAAGGCGTTCTTCGGCCTGGGATCTAAAGAATCGGCGCCAGGGCCTCGGATGTCCCGTGGAGTCGGTGTGCTCGGGGCATTCGACCAGGGGGAGGATCGGCCACGGGTCGTTGCCGTCGTGTTCGCTCAACCTCTCCTGACTGCCCAACAGTAGGAGGCCAGGTCGTCAGGCGGTTCGAATCTCGGTGTCGAGCGCCGCCGAGATGGCCCGCTGGTGGACGAGGCCCGTGCGGACCAGCCTGGCCTCTGGGGTGAAGCAGTCAACGATGGTCATGTGGTTCGCTGCCGGGCACACTCCGCCGTCGACGATGACGCCGACTTTCATGCCGGAGATGGCCAGAAAAGCGTGGACCTGCTCGACGGTGATAGCTGGACCAGGGTCGTTCGGGCGCGTCACCGGAGATGTTCGCGGTGGTCGCCGCGAGAGGAGCCTTGACCTTCAATGCGAGGTCCCCGAGGATGCCGGGCGCGATCGTGACCAGGGCAGGTGATCCGACTGCCGCATGCCGGGCAGCGTCTTCCGTGTTCTTCCACGGCAGCAGCAGCGCGAGGTCGCCGGGCCAGAAGGCCGCTGCGAGTCGTCTAGCCTCCGGGCTGAGGGTGAAGAGATCCTCGCAGGAGGCTGGGGAGGAGGCGACGTAGGCGAGAGGCTTTCCGCTCGGGCGGCGCTTGCCCTTGATGATGCTGTCGCATGCCTGCGCGTTGCTCGCGTCAGCGCACACCATGTACCAGCGCTGGGTCGGAACGACGACGAGTTTTCCGCCCTCGATCGCCTGTGCGGCAGCGTCGAGGTTTTCGGGCCGGATGACACGCATGCGTTACTCCTTGTCGGCCGCGGGCTGAGCGATCGAGTTGAGTGGCGGGTAGTCAAGCCACGGGTCGCGCAGCGCTTCGAGGCGGCGGTGCGCGTGATCCCGGTGGGAGACGCGGAAGTAGGCCATCACCCGGGGGAACGGGGTGAGGTTCCGTCCCACGGAGTGCGGGACGAGGTGGTGCATGAGCAGGACGTCTCCGGGGGCGCCAAGTAGGGTCAGGCCCCGCTCGGCGTCGGTCTCGGGTGGGACCTGCTCGGTCATGCCGAGCGACCACTGGTTACGGAACCAGTCCGCCATGGTGTGGTGTCCGCCAGGTTGGTAGTGCAGCGCGCCGTCATGCGCGCTGCTGATGTCGGACAGGACGACACCGACGAGGAGCGAAAAGGTGCGCAGTTCCCGCGGATCAAGGTGAGGGCAGGAGACCCCGTCGACGTGCATCGCCTTCTCCGGCTGCACGCCGGGGAACTCCGACTCGGGTACGCGGATTTGGATCTGGGCTGTGGTGACAGGAGAGGCGTTCTCGAGGAGGTCGGTGGCGAGGTCGACGGCATCCGTCTGCCCGTACAGGGCGAGGATGTCGGGGTGTCTCCCGAGCTCAGGGGCGAACGTGCGCTGACTGTAGGCCGGGATGTCGCTGGGCTTCAGGTCGCGGTACCAGATCTCGACCAGCGAGGTGGCGCGGTGGACCAGCGCGGGGGCGACCAGTCCGCGGCGTATGACGGCGCCGTCCCGTTTGAACACGTCCTTCTCCTCAGGGCTGAGGGGCATGGTGCCTCCCTAATGTCACTGACGTCCCAGGGGACGAAGCTGTGTCGATGCGGCAGAGTGCGTGCGTGCTTGCGTCGAGCACCGGGGCGAGAAGTTTTTGACCGAGTTCTGCAGTGGCTTTGCGTGGGTCACCGCCGATGACGCCGCGGGCGGAGAGTGCGGGATCGTCGGAGGTCCAGGGCCAGGTCATGCCACGGTCCAGTACAAGGTGGTCGATCGCCCAGCGCTGGCCCGGGTCGGGGCGTGCCCCGTCCGGCAGGAGATCCAGTCGGACCCGGCCGGGGTCGAGGGCGAGCATGAGGGAGGTCTCCAAGATTCCGGCATGCACCTCGGGAAGCTCACCGTCGATTGGAACGCGGGCGACAGCGAGCGCGGCGGGGTGCAGGACGCAAGTGGTAAGGCCGTGAGTGTGGCGGAGCTGATGGACGAGCGTCTCCAAGACCCCGCGGTTGCCGCCATGACCATTGATGAGGACCACGGACCGGACAGGCGTGGAGCGGAGGTACTCCTCGACAAGCGTGGTGATCAGCGTGGCGTACAGGTGGAGGTCCAGGGTGACGGTCCCCGGCGTTCGGGCGTGTTCGGGCGAGATGCCATAGGGGACGGCCGGCCCGACCCAGAGGTCGTGCCGGTCCGCCACGTGTGCGGCCAGACGGTGCGCGAATCGCTCGGCGATGACGGTGTCGGTGTCCAAAGGCAGGTGCGGGCCGTGCTGTTCGACCGACCCGAGCGGCAGACAGAGGACGGACCGTTCGCTGAGCTGGGCTGCCGCACGTGGTGCGGTGAGCGCGGCGAACGCCCGTCTAGCGCTGTCGGTCGTCATCTCCTCCGCCGCCCGAAGCGGATCAAGAACTCGTTTTCTTCGGGGAAGGCGTCGTCCTCGCTGAAGTCGGCAAGCCGCTTCTTGACCGCGTTTTCGAATTCCTTCAGCCGGTCGCCGAAGAGGTCGGGTGCGGCGAAGGAGGTGGAGTAGAGGTAACCGAGGATGCTCTCGGTGGTCCAGGTCCGGTGGACGGGGAGGCGGGCCTCCTCCACCTGGTCGAAGGGCGATTCCTCCATGATCTCGCTGTAGGGGCGGTTGTGGTGTTGGAAGGTGCCGGAGCCCGCGCGGCGTTCCTCGCCGAGGAACGTCTTGATGACGTCCCGGACCGCTTTCTTCCAGGGGCTGGTGGCGGTCCAGAAGCTGCTGTCGCCGAAGATGGCGACGACGCCGTCGGGGGCGACCTGGTCGTCCAGTCGGGTCAGCACGGTGGCCTGGTCGAGCCAGTGGAAGGCGCGGCAGATCGTGACCAGGTCGGCTTTCCAGCCGGTGGGCGGCACGAAGTCCTCGGCGGTGCTCTCGACGAGCGACAGGCGGGAACTTCCGGGGAGTTTGGGGCGCAGCGCCGACTCGGCTGCGGCGAGCATGTCAGCGTCGTTGTCGATGGCGATGATGTCGTCGAACCGGTCGAGCAGCGCCTCGGCGACCAGCCCGGTGCCGGTGCCGACGTCCAGCAGCCTTCGCGGGCCGTCGGTCCGGGTTGGGGCGGCTTGGTCCAAGGCGGCGGCGACGTCTTCGGGGATGCCGGGACGGAACTGGCGGTAGTAGGCGGCGGTTCCGGTGAACAGGCTCATGTGGTGCTCCGTGCTGAGAGGTGCTGGATGTGACCGGCGGCTGCCGCCAGGTCGTCGGCGACGAGCACACCGTGGTCGACGAGCAGGGACTCGTCGGGGACCTTCCTTCCGCGCGAGATCCACACGGCCCTGGCCCCTGCTTCGACGGCTCCCACAATGTCGCATGCCCAGTCGTCACCGATGTGGATCAGACCACTCGGGTCCGTGTCGAAGTGGTCGGTCACGGTGTGGAACGCGCGAGGGTCGGGTTTGGTGTGTCCGATGCGGCAGGACGGGAAGAAGTCGCTCACCCAGCGGGAGAGGAGTCTACGCAGTCCGTCGGTGTCGGCATCGACGCACGTGACGTTGGACAGCGTGACGACGGTTGCTACGGCGCTGATCCGGCGCAGGGCCTGAATGGTGCCGGGGAAGAGGCTGAACGGCGCTGGGGCCACGTCTCGCGGGAACGTTTCCGTTGGCACCTGGATGGCTTCACAGACTTCGCTCACCAGTGAGTCGCTCAAGACCGGGCGGGTGTGGAGGCTGGACCGCAGGATCGCGCGGGCTCGCGCGGGCGGCAGCGGGGACGCCTCGATCAGCCGCATCGTCAGTCCGGGGCCGTCGGCCGTGCCCAGGGTTCCACCGACGTCCACGGAGACCAGGAGATCAGGTCGGGAGGTCACTGGCTCCTCCTGGTGGTCGGCAGTGCGGAGACGACGGCCCTTAGACGGGCCTGCCGGATGGCCGGGGTAGTGGCCTCGGATAGGAACGTGAGGACGTACCGCAGCTCCGCTTCGTCGAGCCCGTCGAGGGACCGGCCCTCCTGGTCGGCGGCGGCGCTGAGGTCCGGTGGGACGCTGCGCGGACGCAACCCGTGCGGCAGGTGAAGTCTGCCGTGCCAGCGCTCGCCGTCGGCCGGCGCAAGGAAGCTGTCTGTTGGGCGCAGGACGGTGACGTCATCGAGGGTCAGAATGCGCACGGGTATGGACCTCTCCGCGATGTCGAGGCTTCCGGTGAGGAAGGTGTCGTGACCGTCGAGTCGTTGCGACAGGCGCAGCAGGGGCCCTTCCGGGCTGTGGGTGACCGTGCCCTCAACGGGCACGTTCAGCGGGGCGCTGGGCATGTTGTGTTCCTTGGCGTCGTGCCGAGACCAGGGGCGTCCGGCAGGCGGATGTGGCCGTTTTCCGGGCGGAGCGGCATCTCGTAGACGCGTTGGCGTCCGGGCTCCCACCGGAGTCGGTACTCGACTGCCGGGGCCGCGGCGGGGTAGGCGGCGGCGAGGTGGAGTCCGGGCAGGAGCGAGCGACCGTGCGGGTAGACCGGAACGCCTTGGGCCTGGGCTACCGGGATGATCTGCGTGGCCCGGGTCAGCCCGCCGCATCCGACGACATCGATGGTCAGGGCGCTCGGCCGGATGTACTGGATCAGCTCAGCGGTGTCCTCATCGAAGTGCGCGCGCTCGCCCACTGCCAGCGGCACCGAGGTCGCCACGAGGATTTCGTATGTGTCCGCCTCGTGGTGTGGCAGCGGGTCCTCCAGCCACCGCAGCAAAGCGGGATCGACGGCCTGCGCGAAGGCCAGAGCCACCGCCGGCGTCCAGGTGCCGACCGCGTCTACGGCGAGTGGGGCGTCAAGAGCCTGGGAGCAGCGCTCGACCGCCTGAGCCATACGGGTTGCGGCTTCCCTGGATGGGTCGGCGGGGTCGTGGCGCAGCCCCCACTTGGTGAAACGCCAGACGCCTGCCGCGACGCTGCCCAGTACGTCCGGACTGTGGATACGACTGAGGTCCTGGGTCAGCCAGGAGGCATACGCCGGAATGGACGGCCGAGGGGCAGCGGTGGAGAGGAGTTCGGCCACGGTGCGCTCGGCGAGCCGGCCATGGACATCCCACACGGCGCAGTCGATTGTGCCGACCGCCCACGAGGCCACGTCGGACGGCGCCCCGCGAGCCACCGCCCGCAGTTGGTCCAGCAGGCGGGCGTGGTCGGTGACCACCGCGTCCTTCACCTCGGGGGCCAGCACATCGTTTACGTAACGCCCGACCCGTTCCCCGACCGGGCCGTACCAGCCGATCGCGTCCGCCGCCCGGACCGCGACGAAAAAGGTGTCGTCGCCGGGTGCAGCCGATTGCCTCGCCTGAACCACGTGCAGGTCCTCGATGGTCCACCCGGTCATCGGACCACCCCACGGAAGGCCAGGAGACGGTCGGCGGTCCGCTCGACGCCCGCCAGGTCCATGCCCATCGTGCGTGCGAGATCGCGCTGCGGCATGGGACCGGCGAGTTCCCGCCAGCCGATGACGTCGACGGGCCGACGGATCCGTCCGGCCAAGAGGCCGTAGACGGCGGCCGGGTGGCCGAGGGTGAGGACGAGGACGGCAGAGTGGGCGCCGAAATAGTGCTCGATCTGGTGGCCGGTCAGTCCCCGTGGCCACACGTGCGGGGCGCCGAGGACCGTGAGGTCCAGCAGGTTGACAACTCGCACCCGACATCGGTGGCGGTCGCGGATATGCCCAGCGGCTTGGGTAGCTACGGCGGCGGGGATATCCCCCGCCGTCACGATCGTCAGGTCAGGCTCGTCGTCGTCGCTTAGGTGCGGCCACACCGCGAGACCACGACTCTGCTCTTCGGCGAGCGTTGCCGCCGGATAGGCGGTGCGGCCGTGCTTGCCGGCGATGACCAGGTTGACGCGGTCAACGGAATCGAGCGCTTCATCCAGCGCCGCCGCTGTCCGTGCCGGATCGGCGGGCGTCAGCACTCGCACGCCGGGCGCTCCCAGGGCCAGTAGGGCGGTGGCGAGAGACGGGTCGCCGTGCGTGTGGACGTTGTGCCAGCCGTAGGAGGTCAGGAGCAGGTTGAGGCTCGGCAGGCCCTTCGCGCCGACGAGGCGTCGCTGTTTGATGTGTCCCACCAGGCCGCTGGTAAGCAAGGGGGCGAAGCCCTCGTAGGACACGAGCAGTCCACGACGCCCGCTGGCCGTCCAGCCCGCGAGCCACTCGAGCAATACCTCTTCCGCTAGGAGCTCGTGAGCCCATGGCTCACCGGCAAGCTCGGAAAGGTGATTAGAGGCCAGTTCATCTGGGCTGACCAGCAGGAAGCCACCTCGTGCGGCGTGCTGTCGTACGACCCCGCTGACCGCGCTCGTGAACGAGACGCCATGGCTCCTTCGCGTAACGGAGCAGGTGTCCTGCCGTATGGAACGGGGCGGAATAAGGGAGCACCAGCGGATCTGGGAGACGGCTTTGGCGAGGGGCCCTCGGCTGTGCCCGTTCTCGTCGAAGAGCTGGGAAGGCTGGTAGGAGGCGAGCCAGTGAGCGAGTTCCGACAGGTGCTCGGAGTCGGTGCGGGGCTTGGTGAGGGGTGTCTTGTGCAGTGCGGGCGTGCCGAGGAGCGTCTCGCTCGCGAGGGCAACGGGCCCCGTCCATCCCTTGACGCAACGCAGGACGAGGACAGTGGGCCGGTCTTCGAGGGTCGACTCCATCGCATCCCACAGGGCCGTGTGGAAGTCGGCGTGCTCGGTCTGTGAGCTTTCAGCGACGCGGACGATCCTGGCCTCCCAGCCGAGACCGGCGAAGTAGGCCCGGAGTTGGTCGTCGTCCAGCCTTCCGAGCAGAGACGGCCCGCCCATGCGGAAGCCGTTGACGTGCACCAAGGGGAGTACGGCAGCTCGGCCGAGGGCTCTGTGGGCGAACCAAGCGGCTGACGTCGTCGGGGTTTCGCACTCCCCGTCGCCGATCACCGGGACGACAACCCTTCCGGGGGCGTCCAGCGCGGCCCCTTGGGCGAACGGAAGACAGCCACCAAGGCGCCCGCCCAGGAAGGCACCAGCGGGGAGGGCCGGGGTGACCTCCACGCCCAAGCCCTCTACATCGGGGAATGACCGGCACAGCCGCCGCAGCCCCTCGGCGTCCGGCCCGAAGCGGGAGCGCAGCCTCCCGAGCTCACCCGTCACCCAGGTCGCGGAGAGTTGCACGACGCCGGCATGCCCGGCGCCGAGCAGCGGTACGAGGTCCACCTCCTTACCGAGGGCTCCGGCGGCGAGGGCAAGGTGGGACAAGGCCCAGGCGGTGCCCGGCACCGTTCCCCAATGACCTGAAGGCTGTTCCTTCACATGGTCCGCGGTTAGCGGGTGGTTGAGCAGGACGTTGTCGCGTAGGTGGAGTTGGCATACCGACGCGTAGCAGATGGCCCTCCATAGGGCATCGGCCACAAGGGCATTCCCCTCCATCACGAACCGACCAGGGTCTCGTCGGCGAAGGTGAAGTACCACAGCGGGCGATAGCACTCCCACGCCACCGGACGCAGCCCGGAAGGCTTCATGATCCTTTCTATCTCCGCGCGAGCGCGGAGATAGTACTCAAGGTCCTGAGCCCCGGAGGCACGCAGACCAGCCATAATGCGGTTGTGGGCCTGGTACACCTGAAAGTTGGGGAACTCGGTCACGTAGGGGACCAGGGCTTCAACGCCGGTACGCAAGGCGTCGAAGTCGTCCAAGCCCACGATGTACGTGAACGACGTGTCGTGGCCGGCGGCGACCGCTCGCCTCAGCACCTCCGGCATCCGGGTGGTCGCCAGAACCGCCTTGCTGGCCTTCAGCAAGAGGTCGCGCCGGGTAAAGCATTCCGCGGTGAGTCGAAGCACGAAGGGCCCGACGTCAGCGAGTTCCTCGAAAGCTTGCCTTGAGCGCAGCACCGACGTGAGGAAGCCGAGACGGGCTTCGACGCCGTATTCGGCGAGCACCGAGCGCAAAGCGCGCAGGTGGTCGGCAGCCGCCGGTTCCCGCTCGAAGCATCCGGTGGAGACTGTGACCTCGCGGACTTCCGTCAGATCCCGCCTCGGGTGCTGCTCCTGCAGCGCGGCGAGGAGTTCACGGAGATCCTGTTCCTCGGACAGCCGCGGGTCTGCTGCCGCCTCCAGGGTGTTGGGGCAGAAGGCACAGCCGATGCAGCGGCTTCGGGCGTTCGGATTGAGCGTCAGCGCGGTGCCGTTGTCGCGGAAGTAGCCGCCGACTGCCTCATCGGCATCGACACGCTCGACGACGCCAACAGGGGCCTTCCCCAGCAGCAACTGCCCGTCCTCCAGCAGGCGGAACGGCGATCCCACGGCGTTCAGCGGGACGATGAGCTGCCAAGGAACCGACCGCGCGCTGTCAAGCCGGACCTGTAGGCGCGCGCGGTGACGCGGGGCTTCCCCGTGGATTCCGCGCAGATTGATCGCAATGAGCAGGGCGTCTTCGACCGGCATCTGGTACCGCTCCGCGAGTCGCTCCACGTCCGCGAGTGTCGACGTCGCGCCCGCCTGTCCGTCGAGTAAAGCTGTCATGCGCGTGCTCCATCCATGAGGCCGGAGGGGATGGCAGCGTCGGCGGAGTGAGGACACGCCGCCGGCGGCACCCACGAGAGTGCCCTTGTACGGCAGGACGGCGAACCACGCGCCGGGACTTTTGGTGGACGTCTCGGGACGTTCTTTTAGACGGCTGTGCGAGCCAACGACCGTAGAGGTGGCGTATCAGGGCGGCACGTTCGTCAGGTCGGCGAGCACAAGGCTCACTCCGCCGTCGCGTAGTTCACTTTGGATGCCGGCGGCCATGGCGACAATGTGCGCGCCCGAGTCGAAGGCAACAGTTCCGGCCACTCCACAACCGTGTGCAGCACGGCCACCGCACTTGCGCGCCGTCCCCCCAGTCCGGTTGGCTTGACTGAGTGAATGAGCGACTGCGTTCAGCGCTTGTGCAACGCGGCCTGACAGTAGAGCAGATGGCCGAAGCCTGCTCCGTGGACCCAAAAACCGCCAGCCGGTGGATCAGCGGTCGAGTCCCCCACCGCAGGCACCGCTGGACGGTCGCAAACCTGCTACGCGTCGACGAGGCATACCTCTGGCCGGAAAACGGACAGGTGACCCAGCGGCTAGGCCCGGCCCGCTCGGAGCTCGTCCACACCTACCTCAACCGGGCGAGCGTCCCCCGCGACGTGTGGATCTCCCTGCTCCTGGGAGCCATGAAACAGGTTGACGTGCTCGTCTTCTCGGGGACCTTCTTAACGCAAACCAACCCGCACATCACGAGGATGCTCCAGGAACGGGCGCAGGCCGGGGTCCGCATCCGGCTGTGCTTCGGCGACCCTGACGGGGGCGCGGTCCGCATCAGGGGCCGGGAGGAGGGCATCGAAGACACGCTCGCCGCCAAGATCAGGGCATCCCTCACGTACTACCGCGACCTCGTCGGCTACCCGGGCTGTGAGGTGCGCCTCCATGACACGACGCTCTACAACTCGCTCTTCCGATACGACCACCACCTCATGGTCAACCCACACATCTGGGGCCAGCCGGCCAGCGCCAACCCGATTCTCCAGCTCCGCAAAACAGACGGAGGGGAGTGGTTCCAGCGGTATGGCGAGAGCTTCGAGGCCGTGTGGGCACGCGCGCGCCCCTGGACGCCCGACAGACAGGAGTAGCAACCACCGTGGGCAGGACCGAGTACTACCACGACCCCAAAGCCCCCAACGCCAACACACTCATCCCCGCCAGCAACCTGCTCGTGGTCAACGACGACGGCGCCATCCTTCTCCAACGACGCCGCGACACCGGCCAGTGGGCCCTGCCCGGCGGGGCCCAGGAAATCGGCGAGAGCCCGGCAGCGTGTGCCGTCCGCGAGTGCGAAGAGGAAACCGGCATCGTCGCGGAGGTCACCGGCTTCCTCGGCGTCTACTCCAATCCGGAACACATCGTCGAGTACACCGATGGCGAGATCCGGCAACAGTACGAGGCCGTGTACATCGGCCGCCCCGTCGGCGGCAAGCCCACCGTCAACGATGAGGCCGACGGCGTGTGCTGGGTCCGCCCGGAGGACCTGCACACGCTCGACATCCACCCGAGCATGCACGAGCAGATCGGCCACTACCTCGCCGGGACCTACCCCTACCTCGGATGACCGCTCACACTCACAACTCGACGCCGGCCTCGACCGCAGCCGCCCGCACCCGATCCACGCTCGCGTGGATGTGCGGCGCGGCCTGGCGGATGAAGCGCCCCACCACGCTGTCCTCTCCGTAGCGCGCCCCGATCTCCCTCAGCCGCTCCTGGGCCGTCGTGCGCCCGCCGTCCGGCGTCGTGGTCACATCGCAGTACACGAGCGCGTCCACGAGGAGAGGATCATCCAGGAGGGGGAACTCGTCCGCCAACTCCTCCCTGAGACCGCGCTCCTCGGCCTCCAACAGCGCGTAGGTATGGTTCGCCACCAGCCGGACGACCCGCTCGTCCGCCGCGTGCGCGTCGCGGAGGTGCCGCGCTCCGTCCAGCGGATGGAACCGAGTGTGGACGAGCGGGGGCGCGTAGCCGACGTCATGCAGCACCGCGGCAGACTCTAGAACCTCGGCGTTGGCACCAACGAGCGGCGCCAGCATCTGGGCACAAGCGGCAACGCCCTGCGTGTGTGCCCATCTGCGCGGAAGGCTCTCCCTCAACAGCTCGCCCGCCAGTCGATGCGCCCAGTCGCCATCGGTCGTTGCCACACGGAGAAGATACGGCAGCAACAAAGGGACGCCCGCCTGCTGTACGGGGTCGCCGTCACCCCCCGTCCCTCGCCGAGCCCGGTGGTCGGCGATGGTGAGCCGTCAGGACAGTTTGGCCAGCACCGCGCCCTGGCGGTATAGCTCTCACGGACGCCGACAGCCGTCCGCGTGCCCAGGCGGTGCCGCTCCAGCATGATGGCCCCACCGGTGAAGCCAAGTCAGGCACCGCACGGCGAGTATTGGCGAGCGCCACCCCTACCGTGTCACAGCGACTCCGTGACGGGGCCCGGGCGGCTGCTTCCCTCGTCAGGGCCGGCGGTGCTGGGGCAGGGGCAGGATCAACACATCCATCAGTGGGGCGTCGGGCCAGTCGGGGCGTAGTTTCGCGACGGGCCGCCATCCCCAGCGCTGGTATGCCTGGTATGCCGTGGTGTTGGTCGGGCGGACCAGGAGCGTCGCGCGTTGCTCGGTCCGACCGCTGAGAAGTTCGTCGTGGAGGGCGTGTGCGATGCCTCGCCCGGTGAACGCTTGGCGGACCATGATCTCGCTCAATGCGAAGGTGCGACGTCCGTCCTCGTTGGTGAAGCCGGGTTCGGGTGGCTCGATCAGGCCGCGCCACCAGGCGGTGTCGGCGGGCAGCGGCCATCCCCACGCTTGGCCGATTGCCTTGCCGACGTCGTCGACGGCTATGAGGAGGTCGAAACCGTCGCGGGCGGTGTAGGCGTCGAACCGGCGCATGAATGCCTCGTCGGAGGAGAACGCATCGCCAGTGACTTGTTCGCCGTAGGCGTCGCGGTGGAGGTCGGCGACCACGTCGCGGACGGTCTTGGCGCTGGCCGCGTCGTAGCGGCAGAACTTCACCCCATCGAACACGCTCGCTCCTTCTCCTAGGCGACCGACAGCGACCGGGCGGCCGCGTCGAAGCGGGTCACGAACTCGGCCGCGGCGGCCTGTTCGGCGGCTGCGCGTACCGGCCGTAGCTCGATCAGGGTCCGCGTCGAGGTCACCCGCTCGCCCAGTTCCGGCAGGACCACCAGCCCTTGGCGGATCGCCTCAGCGCGGTCGCCATCGTCCAGCAGCGCCCCGGCCAGCCTCGCCTGGTAGTAGGCCCGGTTCCGGCGGGGCAAGCCCCCATCTGCCAGGACATCGCCGTAAAGGGCGGCCGCGCGGGCGGGTGCACCGAGCCGGAGTCGGCCGTCCGCCTCGTACCCGGTGACCTCGGTGTGGTCGACGAAGCTGCACCAGGCAGGGTCAGCGGGGTGTGGGCCGCGGTCGAGCTCGCGCTGGGCCTGTCCGATTGCCGACCGGAACGCGATCTCGTCGCGTAGCTGGGCGTGCGCGGCGGCCTGCCGCATTGCGATGAGCGCGTGGAGCCGTGGCGACGGCTCGTGCCGGGCTGCCTCCGCCGCCCGCGTGGCGAACCGCAGACCCTCCCGTGCCATGCCGCGGGGGTTGCCCGCACCCGTCCGGGCCAGGTGCGTTGATTGCATCGCTAGGTTGAGGTACACGTGGGTGGTCAGCTGTCCGGCGCCGATGCTGCCGGTCAGTAGCTCGGCCTCGCTGTAGAGCCGCCGGGCCAGCTGTTGCTGACCGGCGTCGTAGGCGAGCCATCCGGTGAAGACCGCCAGTTCGGCCGCCACGGCCAGCAGCTGACGGCCGATCGTCTCGGTGTAGTCGCTTTCATCGAGCATGCGACGGGCTCGGGCGAACTGCCGGGCTGCCTGCCGCAGGATCGCGCCTCCGCCGACGTTGCGGTCACGGTTGCGTAGCCGCGCCAGCCCGGCCTGCAGATATCGCACGTGCGCGGCATCGGTTCGATCCGGGATCCGGAGCACCGGGGCGAGGGCTCCGGCGGCAAGGGCGGTCGTCATGGCGTTGAAGGACCGGCGATCCAGGTCGACCAACGTTTCTCCCGTAAGGTCGGCGTCGTCTGTTTCTTCCACGGTGGCACCTGGATCGCTGAAGACAAGCGGTAGCAGCGCTTGGCGGGGCATATCGACCGCATCAGCAACGCGCAACAATTCTCTGACGTCGTACAGCGTGTCCCGGCGTCCGTTCTCGATCAGGCTCACCGTCGACTGTGACCAGCCCTCGATCAAGTGCGCCAGGTCCATTTGCGACAGTCCGGCCGCGCCCCGCAGGATCGCCAGGAACGCCCCCAGGTCAGCTCGAGCGAGCGCACGTCGCATCGGCGGCGAGTCCCACATCCACGTCGGGACCAGCGCACCAGGATCCCGTACCGAGCGCAAGCACGCTGCGCACAGCGGCCCGGCGTTGTACCGGCTCAAGACGGTGACGCGGCAGCTGGGGCAGACGCGGGCGGTACTGGCCATCCGGGCGACCTTTCCTCGGGCCGTGCAGGAACAACGGGTGCCACTGCGCCCCGCGCGGACCTGCGAGGCTGCCCGGGGCCCGCCTCACCGTAACTCCGCCACCACCCGGCGGCTATGCCAATCCGTCATAACCCGCCGTGCCCGACCCACGACACATCGCCGTTGCCGGGTCGACCCGAGCCCGGAAGCGTTACGGACGCCACAACCCCATGGAGCCCACAAGAGGGAGGCCACGAGACATGTCCCCCGAAGCCCGGGTGCACAGCGCCACCGCCGGCGCTTGCAAGGATGCGCTCGGCCTCGCGGCGCGTAAGAGCCCGGCCGATGGCGACTGATCCGTACCGGCGGTACTGCTCCGAGCTGAGCGCGGCATGCGCAGCTCTCGGCCTAGCCACGTCGCCGCTTCCCACACAGGTGCGCATCTGGGATCCAGATTTCGACCAGTTCGCGGAACTCATCACCTGCAAACCAGGGCCGGGCGGAGTGCCGTCCTTCTTCTGGTCGTTCGGTGCTGCGGCGGGCCCGGCCAGCGAGGTGCGCACGGTCGCTGCGCTCGCAGTCAAGGTCGTCTCTCCTCGCCTGCAGGGGCTTCCTACTGGACGGTCACGGCGATGACCGCAGCCACCGTGGGGGATTCTGCAGCCGAAGCGCTGCGCGCCGGCGCGTGCGTGGCCTGGGAGCTTCCTGGTGACCTGATGGTCCGCCATGCCCGCCGGATCGTCAGTGATGTCCTGTCCGGTCTCGGAGCACCCGAAGACTTCCTCCATGCCGCAGTGGTGGCCGTGTCGGAGCTAGGGACGAACGCCCTGGTCCATGGCTGCGCGCACCCGGGGCTCGAGAACGGGCCGCCAGTGGCGGGCCTGCCTGAGCTGTGGCTGTACGTGCGAGGAACGACGCTCCCACGCGAGCTCCTCCTGACCGTCTTCGATCGGGGCCCGGGCTGGTCGGCGGCGTCGGTTCCCGCCGTCGGTACCCCCGATGCCGAAAGCGAAAGCGGTCGTGGCCTACAGATCCTCGGCGCGCTGGCCGAGGAATCGGATGGCCGGTGGGGAATGCATCCCAGCCGAGCCCGGCTGGGCGCGTACCGGCTGCCGGGGACGGCGGCCTGGCTGGCGCTGCCCTTGCCGCGAGAGATCCGTGCCGGGCCCGCGTTCCGCGACATCTCCCCGGCCGAGGCGATCGAGAACCTGGCCTCACACCTGCGCCACCGCGGCATCGACGGAAACGAGCTGCAGGCCCGGGTGAACGGGCGGGCCGCGCTGTTGTCGGTCCGTCACCTGACGGTGTGGGCCCTGAACGGCGCCTACCGGTGGTGCGGGGCGAGCGGCCCTCGCCGCCGTCCCCTCGCTGACGTCGTCGACGCCACTGAGCAAATCCTCGCCGAGACGGAGCTGGCGCGCCGCCGCAGCGAGACGGAGGGATCATGCTGACAGACCCTGAGCTGCTGCGCCGAACGGCGATCACAACGCTGGCCGCTCATGCGCCCGTCAACGGCCGGTGCCGCGTCTGCGGCATGACGGGCGTGTGCCCGTACGCCCGGGCCGCGGCGAACGCGCTGGACTTCCTCGGCGATCCGGAGGGCTGGCTCGTCACGCTGTCGCGGCAAGCCAGCGCACCAGGCCCGGCCGTGCTGGTTGAAGTCCTGGCCGGCCTGAAGGCCGTGCCGCCCTGATCTCGCGGCTGCGGATCGAACCGGCGGCGTTCTTCCCCCATAGCGCCGACGAGGGGCTCGCCCTGTCCCTTCGTGTCCGGGAACTCTCCGCAGCCGCGACCGATACAAAGCCGTGGCCAACCGAACGGAGGTGATGCCGTATCCGCCGCTCCCTGGCACTCCTGCGATAGCCGACAACTTCACCGCGGTGGCGGGTGGGAGCGATTACCAACCCGTCCCGCTTACCGAGAGGATGAGACGTGGATCCTGCCCACGTGGAGACGTTGCTCGCCGAACTGCGCGCTGAGCTGAGCCTCGGTGCCGTACGACGCGAGTCGATCCGGGTCTGGGAGATGTCCGGAGTCGAGCGCCTACGGCTCGACGACGGCCGCACGCTCATCTTCAAGTACTCGCGGGGCCCGCTCACCGATGAACACCTGGTGCTGCGCCATGCGGCCGCGCACGGCCTGCCTGTGCCGCGCCTGCTGGCCTCGGCCACCCTGTACGACCCGAGGCTCGGCGTGGGAGGAGACAGCCTGGGGATGGTCATGGAGGACCTCGGCCCGGCAGTGCTGACCCCGACGCTGGAGCACGCGGTCGCCGCAGCGCTCGCGGTTCACGCGGTGTCGGCGCTGCCCGGCCGTCCGGGCCTGGACTCGGCGGCCCTGGCCGCGCTCCCCGGCCGGGCGCTCAAGCGCCTCGCGACGCTCCAGAGTGCGGGCCGGTGGCAAGATCCGGTGCTCGCCCGGCACCTGCGGGCGCTGGCCGCGGTCGCCTACGACCGATGCCACGGTGCCGAGATCCCGCCGTGGGGGATGCTCCATTCGGAGTTTCACCCCACATCGCTGCACGTGGACGCCTCCGGCCGGTGGCGGCTGCTCGATATGGCGCGGGCCTGCACAGGACCAGGTGTGCTCGATCTGGTCTCCTGGCAAGGCACACAGACCGCACCGGAGACAGCGGCGCTGTATGAACTCTTGGTCGCCTACGTCGCCGCCGGCGGGCCCGCCACCGCGCTGTCGGATCGGGCGGGGCTACCCGTGACACGCTGGGCGATCGGCTGGCATCGCCTGTGGATCGTCGACTGGTACCTCGAACAGGCGGCCCGCTGGATGCCGGACCCGGCACTCGACGAGCACGCCGCCGCCGTGGTCGTCCGGCACCTGGCCGAGGCCATCGACGCACTGGGCGCATAAGCGCGGTAACGCTACGGCGCCGTCGCCGTCATTCGGCGAGAGCGGGAATGGCTCCTGCTGACAGCAGGCCGTCTGATGTCCAACCCTGAACGGAAGAGGACATTCTTTCGCTCCAGCACGCCACCATTCGGCGCGATCACTCTCGACCAATATCATAAAAGGCCACGGCTTAGATCCCGAACGATTCTTCCGATCAAAGCGAGCTCTCTTCGGCCTTCGGCTATTCCTTCTCTTGGCGGAGAATAATCCTCGATTCCGAGGAGTTCTTTAGACTGGCGTTTTCGCATATCCAGAGCGACGGTCTATATGCGTTGCCCGCGCATCGGGCGACGAAACGAAGTTCGAGGAAAGGGATCACGATGACCGTCGCTAAACCCGTTCCAGAGCCCGACCCGGCATCGAGCAGGCCGACAGGACAGCCGGCTGATGAGCCCGGCCCCGTCGGCCGGGCCGGTTCAAAACCAAGCGGTGCTGTCATAGCACGCGCCAAATGGATGGCGCTGAGCGGGCGGGTTCCAGCCAGGCGTCCAGGGGTGCTGTACTGGCGGCGCCGGTTCGCCGGGACACCCGAGCAGATCAGCGAGGCTCGCCGGTTCACCCGGTTTCTGCTGGCCGACTCCGCCGGAGCGATCGACGCTGCCTGGGTGGTCGGAGAGCTGGCTACCAACGCGGTCCGGCATTCACGCTCTGGTCTGAAGGGCGGGGTGTTCACGGTGGAGGTGATGCGGTGGCGGCGCTTCGTCCAAGTGCAGGTCACTGACGCCGGAGGCGGTCGCGAACCCGTCCTTCCGAAGCTCGACGCGGCGACGGTCATCGCGCGGGGCGGGCAGCCGCCCGAGGGTGGTCTCGGCCTGTGCGGGATCCGCGCATTGGCGTGCCGGTTCGGCACCCATCAGCATCTTGACGGCAGCCGGGCGGTGTGGGCCCGGCTGCTGGTCGAGCCTCCCGTGGTGATTGGAGCGGGGCGATGAGCGCCGCTCCTTCCGGCACCGGTGGCTCTGACGGATGCCCCAGCTGCGGGCAGAAGCCGCCGCATCATGGCCGTCGGCCGCCAGATTCAGAGTCGGAACTGGCGCGGCTGCGCCGAGAGATGCCTCAGTTCGGATTCTTCTTCGACGGGCGCTTTTGGTGGGCCGTGTACGGCCAGCTCGTCGTTATCTCCGCGAGCGATCCGGTGACGCTGCGGGAGCAACTGCCACATGCCGTACGACGGGTACGCCAATCAGCGGGCGAGAAGGACTCAGGGGACTGGTGACGTGCTGGCCGCTGCGGCGCTGTGGCTGCAGCGGCCCGAGACGTTCGTTGACCAGGTGCCCCCAGCGCGGTAGCGCTGGCAGTGGTCATGGCCGGTTCCGGGGCCGTAGTCGCCGGGCAGGACTCGTCGTGGTGTTCTGCGTCGGACTCGCCCTGCCTGGTCCCGGCGGTCGGGAGCTACCGGCGGCTGCTGCTCTCTCTTCTTCTCTCTCTTGTAGGTTCCGTGAGTCCGTGAGCAATCGCAAGGCGTCTACTTGCAACGTTGCTAAGACTGAGCAACAGATCGGCGTTGGACTTCCGGGTGATCATGAGCAATCGGCAGCAGCGCTGCTGCCCGCATGGGGTTGAGGACACAGTCG
Source organism: Actinoallomurus acanthiterrae (assembly GCF_054775715.1). NCBI lineage: Bacteria > Bacillati > Actinomycetota > Actinomycetes > Streptosporangiales > Thermomonosporaceae > Actinoallomurus > Actinoallomurus acanthiterrae. The sequence continues at coordinate 4,775,412 of NZ_BAAHCO010000001.1, forward strand.
GCCGGTTCCGTCGCAGCCGCTTGGTCCCCGTTCCGTGCGTCGACTCGCTCGCGGAGCTGAATGCCTGAGCCGTCGTTGGTATGAGGGTTGGTTCAGAGGGCGACGAAGGTGAGGCCGCGTTGCTTCAGCGCGGGGATGACCGTCCGGAGCGCGCGGATGGTCTCGGACCGGTCGCCGCCGCCGTCGTGGCAGAGCAGGATGTCGCCCGCCTGCGCGCGCAGCAGCCGGTCCGTGATCGTCATCGTGCCGGGGCGGGCCCAGTCACGCGGGTCGACCTGCCAGTCGATGCAGATCATCGAGTGCTCGGCGGCGACGTCGATGATCTGCTGCGACCATGCGCCGCCCGGAGAGCGGAAGAACTTGGGCGCCACACCGGTGGTCTGCGCGATCCTGTCGTGCGCGCCGCCGATCTCCTCCCGGATCCGGGCCGCCGCGAGGTGAGGAAGGTTCAACGGGTGCGTCACCGTGTGGTCGGACACCTGGTGCCCGCTCGCGACGAGCCGCTGGACCAACCGCGGCTCTTCGGTGACCTGCTCCCCGATGAGCGAGAACGTCGCCGGAACGCCGAACTCGGCCAGCAGGTCCAGCATCTTCGGGGTCCACACCGGATGCGGGCCGTCGTCGATGGTCAGCGCCACCGCGTTCGGCGGCGCCGCCGGTTGGAGGTCGTGCAGGTTGTGGATCGGGCGGCGCAGCGCCTGCAGTGGCCGTCCGTGCGTGTAGCCGGGATCGGGCGGAAGGGTGGGGTGGGCCGCCGTACGTGTGTGGTGCCGTGTCCTGGTCGTACCAGCATCGCGGAGGAATTCCGGTGCCGCGCCGGCCGCGAGACCGGCACCGGCAGCGCCGATCGCCCATAGCGCCTGGCGCCGGTCCAGCTTTCTCATATCGATCCTCACTCACCGGTGCGACCGTTGATCCATCAGCTAGGACTCTCGGGCCCATCGAGAAGTTCGTCTTCAAAAGCGGGCGCGGAGGCGAGGGAGGACCTCGGCGCCGAGCCGGGCGATGTTCGCCCGGGTCCGGTGCGGGGATCCGGTGCCTTCCACCATGAGGATCAGGTGCCGGATGCTGGTGCGCTCGATCGTCGCGGTCATGGTCTTCAGGCAGTCCTCGGCGGTGCCGACCGGGTGGATGCGGCACAGCAGTTCGGCGTACGCGTCCGGGTCGCGCGGGGTGTGGGGCCGGTCGTCGACCGGCGTGTATCCGGCGAGCCCCGGTCGCAGCCAGCGTGGCAGCTCGGCGCGTAGCAGCCCTTGGGCCTCGGCCCGGGTATCCGCGACGTACGCCATGACGGCCGCCATATGCTCCTGGCGCGTGTGGCCGCCGGCGGCGGTGTACGCGTCGACCATCCGCCGCTTGCCCTCGTCGTCGATGTGCAGGCCGAGCAGCATGGGCAGGCCGCGTTCGGCGGCCAGTGCCGCGGTGCCAGCGGATGTGCAGGCGACCATGACCGGTGGGCGCGGGCGGGTTTGCGGGCGCGGCACCATCGGCACCTCGCGGAAGGCGAAGGCCGGCCCGCTCGCCGACACCCGGGGACGGGTGAGTCCGGCCAGCAGGAGGTCCAGGCTCTCGGCGAAGCCGGTCTCGTACCGGGCGAGCCCGGTGCCGAACACCTCCAGGTCGACCCATGGTCCGCCCCGCCCGACCCCGAGCCGGAACCGGCCGCCCGAGACCTGGTCGAGCAGCGCGGTCTGCTCGGCGAGTGCGACCGGGTGCGCGGTGGACAGCACGCTCACCGCCGTCCCCACCACGATCCGTTCCGTACGGCCCAGGACGTACGCCGCGAGCGTGGCCGCCGACGGGCAGATCCCGTACGACATGAAGTGATGCTCGGCGAACCACACGTCGTCGAACCCGGCCTGCTCGGCGGCGACGGCCGCTTCGACGGTCGCCGACAGCACCTCACCGTCGCTCTGCCCGGGGAACCGTGCCGCCAGCAGGAACACACCCACCCGCATGCCCCCACTCTGCCGGAGACCGGCGCGGCGTGGGCGTCACTCGGCGATCGTGTGGATGTGGTGGCGTGAGGTGTTCAGTGCTCGTCCCAATGGTCCTCATGGGCGGCGTGCCGGCATCCGTCGTGAACGTAGTCGACATGGTCACCATGCGGCACGCCGACATGACCGCAACCCGCGCCGTGCTGGTGCGGATGGTCGTCGTGTCGCGTGTGGCCGGTGACCTCACATTCGTCGACGTGCCCGTCGTGCGGCCGGTGCAGGTGCCCGTCGTGGGCGTAGTCGATGTGGTCGCCGTGCGGAACGGCCACATGGCCGCACCCCGGCCCGTGAGCATGATCGTGAACGGCATGCTGCCGGTGCTGTGTCATCGCTGTCATCGGTGAACCCCCTTCGGTCTCGTCCTGCCCAGAGAACGCGCCCATGAACAGTGGCAACTGTGGCAGCGACGCCGGCGCACGGTGGACCGCCGCGTTACTCGTAGGGGTCGGCGGGTTCGGCGATGCGCCGCTGATCGGTCGCGATCAGCTGGGGCAGGGCAACGCCGTTGATGTGCGCCCAGGCCGGTGACCAGATACCGGTGACCTGCACCCAAATGTCGGCACGCGGCGCAGACGCGTTCTTGATCACGATGCGCATCGGGACGGCGTCGGCCGCGCAGCAGGTCATGCGCAGGCGGACCAGCTGCCACCGATCGGGGCTGGCTGGGCGGGCGAAGCCGGTCAGGGTGACCTGGCGTCCGGTCAGGGTGTCGTGGCCGGCCTTGGCCTGGAACGCTCGGGCGGTGAATTCGGTCAATGAGATCCGGGCAGGGCCGTTGGTCGACAGTGCGGCCAGGTTGTGTCCGGCTGGTGGTGGGGCCTGGTTGATGGCGCGTGCCGCGGTAAAGGAGCCCAAGGCCGCGGGCGCGATCGCGGCGATCACAAGCGGCGGGATGAGCAGCAGCCACGCGGCCCGTGGCCCATGGTCGTGATCATGCCCGCGAGGGGATCCGGTGTCGGTGTGGCGCCAGGTGGTGGCGATGCCGATCAGGCCGAGCGCGCAAAGGACGGCTCCGGTGGCGATGAGCGGAATGCGGAAGCCGGGACGGACGTAGTTGAGGTACTCATGCCCGGTCGACGTGATCCATAGCAACGCCCCGCCGGCCGCCAGCAGAGCAGTGTTCTGGGCGGGCTTCCTCACAGCAGCACCCGGCCGAGGATGAGGCTGGCGACGATCGCGAGCGCGAATGTCAGGGGGACGAACCGGACCGCGAACCGCGGGCCGAAGGTGCCGGCCTGCAACGCGATCAGCTTCAGGTCCACCTTCGGGCCGACCACGAGGAACGCCAGCTTGGCCGTGGCGGAGAACTGGGTCAGGCTCGTGGCGACGAACGCGTCGGCTTCGGAGCAGATCGACATCACCACCGCCAGCGTCGCCAGGACGGCCACCGACAGCCAGGGGACACCCGCGACGGCCGCCGTCCAGGCCGGCGGCACGGTGACGTTCAAAGTGGCGGCGATCGCGGCCCCGGCCACGAGCAGGCCGCCGGTGTGCAGCAAGTCGTGGCGCATGGCCGCGGCGAATCCGGCCCATCGGGGGCCTTGGGCGGCGTGCGGGCGGGAGGGGATCCGCAGCCATTCGGTCCGGCCGAACCGCAGCCACAGCCACCCGGCCGCCACCGAGACCAGCAACGACGCTACGAAGCGGGCAACGACCATCTCCGGGTGGCCGCGAAAGGCCACTGCCGTGGCCGTCAGGACCACCGGGTTGATCGCCGGTGAGGACAGCAAGAAGGCCAGTGCGGCGGCGGGCGTGATGCCACGGGCCATCAGTCCGCTCGCGACCGGCACCGACGCGCATTCACATCCCAGCAGGACAGCGCCTGCGGCACCGGCGACCGGCACCGCCCAAACGCCGCGACGTGGTAGCGCCCGCCGCCAGAACGCCGCGGGCACCAAGGTCGAGATCGCGGCGGAGACGACCGCGCCGAACACCAGGAACGGCAGCGCCTGCACGCAGATCGCCACGAAGACGGTCGCCCAGCCCTGCAGCCGCGCCTCGCGAAGGTGCGGTGCGACCAGCAGCCTGCTCGCCACCAGCACGCCCGCGATCGCGGCGGCGCCGAGCAGCGCACGGCGACCCGCCGGCATCGGCGAGCGTCTACCCCATTCCGCGGGCGGGAGATCGGGCTGCTCGTCCCACGCCGCGTCGGCGGTATGCCACCTGGACGCGCCCGTCATCGTGCCAGAGCCCTCTGTCTTACGTCCCCGCCTTCATCGAGCAGTCGACCCGGCTGCCGTCGCAACGGCCTTGGGGGTGAGGGTGAAGTCGGGGTCGATCTGGGCGGCGAGGTCCTGGCCGGTCGCGGCGTTGGCCCAGGCGCGGGCGTTCTTGAGGTGGAACTCGACCGCCTGGCGGGTGAACTTGTTCCAGTCCTTGGGGCGGGCGTCGACGGTGGCCTGGAGCGTGGCGAGGGCGGCGCGGTCGGGCTCGGCCAGGTCGTCCAGGTCGAACGGGCGGCCCTGTTCCATGGCGCGGACGGCGCCGGATTGGCCGACGCAGCACAGCAGCGCGTCGCCGACGTGTTCGCGTAGGAAGGCGACGTCTTCGGGGCCGTGGACCTTGTTGCCGATGACCTTCAGGGCGACGTCGTAGTCGGCGGCGTACTCGGTCCACTGCCGGTAGACGGCCACGCCCTTGCGCGTGGGCTCGGCGACGAGGAAGGTCAGGTCGAAGCGGGTGAACATGCCGGAGGCGAAGGATTCGGCGCCCGCGGTGCAGTCGACGACGACGTACTCGCCGGGGCCGTCGAGGAGGTGGTTGAGGTACAGCTCGACCGCCCCGGTCTTGGAGTGGTAGCAGGAGACGCCCAGGTCCTCGTCGCTGAACGGCCCGGTCACCATGAGCCTGGCCCCGGCGGCCGGGACCGTCAGCCGGGAGTGGATCGGGTCGTCGCCGCCCAGGCGCAGCAGCCGGGATCCACGGCCCGGCGGCGTGGTCTTCACCATCGCCGCCGCCGAGGAGATCCGGGGATTGTCGCCCCGCAGGCACTCCTTGATCCCGGCCAGGTGCGCGCCCATGGCCGGGATCGCGGCGGCGGTCTGCTCCGGGAGGCCGAGGGCGACGCCGAGGTGCTGGTTGATGTCGGCGTCCACCGCCACGACCGGTGCGCCGACGGCCGCCAGATGACGAATGAACAGGGACGACAAGGTCGTCTTGCCGCTGCCGCCCTTTCCGACGAACGCGACCTTCATTCGATCTCTCTCCTCATCCCACGCCGACCAACGTGACGCAGCGTCAATCATTCAACCACGGATTGTTACACGGATCGGCCTGTGCGCGACCGTGACCAGAGGCAGGAGAGCTTACCGACTTTGAAAACGGTTTTCGTAACCTTTTGAATGGATTCCGCCCGAAGGAGCTGACACGCCCTTCTCATCGAGCACCAGCCGTCGCCGCAGCAAAGGCGGCACTATGAACGGAGCAATCAGCGGTCTTCGGCGGCGCAGTCAGGGCACAGGCCGAAGATCTCCAGGGTGTGGTCGACGTCGGTGAAACCCGCTTCGGTCGCGACGCGTTCGGCCCAGTGTTCGATCGCGGGCCCTTCCACCTCGACGCTGCGTCCGCACGAGCGGCAGGTCACGTGGTGATGGTGAGTGCTGGTCTCACAGCGGCGGTAGAGCGTCTCGCCGTTCTCGTCGCGGAGGGTGTCGACCGCGCCATCCTCGCTGAGGACCTGAAGCTGACGGTAGACAGTGGTCAATCCGATGCGCTCGCCGCGGTGACGCAGCTCGGCGTGGATGTCCTGGGCGCTACGGAATCCCGGCAGGCCGGCCAGCACCTGCCCCAGCGCCTCGGCCTGACGGGTGCCTCGCACGCGAGTGCCCCGGCCAGCTGAGCTCTGCCGCCCGGGACGTTCGGTCGAGTGTGAGGTCATAGGCGCGCTCCGGCCGATCTCGTCTGATCATTGAGCGCCTTCGACCGTATCAATCCGCCGGACCGTCACCGGTGGTTCGCAAGCATCGGCCGCACACGCCGTACACCTCGGCCAGGCGCAGGTCGGGCTCGAAGTCGACCTCGACCGCAATGCGGTCCAGCCAGATGCCGTCATCGGAAGCAGCGTGCTCGTGGACGTCGCCGCAGCGCCGGCACACCAGGTGATAGTGACGGCCGGGCGCGCACGGCCGGTATCGGGTCTCGCCGTCCCGTACGAAGACGTGCAGGAGCCCGGCGTCGGCGAGCGCGGACAGCGTCCGGTAGACCGTCGACATCCCGACGGAGTGCCCCTGCCCGGCGAGTTCGACGTACAGCTCGTGCGCCCCGACCGGACGCCGTTTGCCGTCGAGCGCTTCCAGCACCTGGCGCCTGCGCCGGGTCGGCGACAGCCCGGCCGCGCGCAGCCGTACGGCGATCTCATCACCGGTCCCGTCGCGTGGTCGGCGGCCGGCGGTTGCGGTGTGCGAGCCCATGGGCCGACCGTACGGACATCCACCGATATTGACAACCATTTCCGTTAGGACGAACATGGCATCCGTTTTCATTTGCATCCCGTCCCGGGCCGAACCCGAGGAGACACGTTGCGTATCCGAACCCCTCAGCTGGCCGCACCGGTCCTGGCGGGCCTGCTGGCCGCGGCCAGCGCCTGCGGCTCCAACTCCGCCAGTGACGCCGGCGGCTCAGCCGGCGGCGGCAAGCAGCTGAAGGTGGTCGCCACGACCACACAGGTCGCCGACTTCGCTCGCAACGTCGGCGGTGACAAGGTCAAGGTCACCCAGATCCTCAAACCCAACGTCGACCCCCACGACTATGAGCCCTCCCCCGCCGACGTCCAGGCCATCGCGGAAGCGGACGTGGTGGTGGAGAACGGCGTCGGCCTGGAGCGGTGGCTGGACCAGACGATCAAGTCGGCGGGGTTCCACGGCACGCTCGTCGACACCAGCAAGGGCGTGGCCGTCCGCAAGGGCAACGGATCCGATGAGGAAGCGGCCGGCGACCCCCACATCTGGCAGAACCCCAAGAACGCCGAGGCCATGAGCCGCAACATCGCTACCGCGTTCGAGTCCAAGGACCCGGCCGACAAGGCGAGTTACGAGGCGAACCTGACCTCCTACACCGCCAAGCTGGACCAGCTGGACTCCTGGATCGCCGGGCAGATCGGCATCCTGCCCGCCGACGGGCGCAAGCTGGTCACCAACCACGACGCGTTCGGCTACTACATCGACCGCTACCACCTGACGTTCGTCGGCTCGATCATCCCCAGCTTCGACACCTCCGCCGAACTGTCCGGCAAGCAGCTCAACACACTGATCTCAAAGATCAAGGCGACCGGCGTCAAAGCGATCTTCTCCGAGTCCTCTCTACCGCCCAAGACCGCCGAGGCCATCGGAAAGCAGGCCGGGGTCAAGGTCGAGGCCGGCGAGGACTCCCTGTACGGGGACACCCTCGGCCCGGCCGGCTCAGCCGGGGCCACCTACCTCGACATGGAACGGCACAACACCACCACCATCGTCACCGCGCTGAAGGGCTGACCATGGAACCCGACATCCCGCCCCCGGCGCTGGACCTGGACGAGGTCACCGTCGCCTACGGGCCCGCCCTCGCGCTGGAGAACATCGACGGCATGGTCGCCCCCGGCGAGGCCGTCGCCCTGATCGGCCCGAACGGCGCCGGCAAATCCACCCTCATCAAGGCGATCCTCGGCCTGGTCCCGCTCGCCACAGGACGGATCACCGTCCTCGGTACGGCGCCGGCGCAGGCCCGCCGCGACGTCGCCTACGTCCCCCAGGCCGACACCTTGGACCCGGAGTTCCCGATCTCCGTCGGGCAGGTCGTGCTCATGGGCCGCTACCGGCGCATCGGCTGGCTCCGCCGCCCCAAAACGGCCGACAAGGAAGCCGCCCGCCGAGCCCTGGAACAGGTCGGGCTCGCCGACCGCGCCCGGCACCGCTTCGGCACACTGTCCGGAGGGCAGCGCCAGCGCGTACTGCTGGCCCGCGCCATCGCCGCCGAACCCCGCCTGCTCCTGCTGGACGAGCCGTTCAACGGCGTCGACGCCGTCAGCGAACAGGCACTGCTCGACGCCATCGCCGCACTGAAACAGGACGGCGCCGCAGTCGTCGTCTCCACCCACGACCTGGCCCTGGCCCACCTGGCCTGTGAGGAGGTCTGCCTGCTCAACCGCCGCCAGTACGGCTTCGGCCCCACCAACGTGACCCTCACCCCCGACCGGCTGCGCGCCACCTACGGCGGGCACGCCCTCGAACTACGCGGCGACCGCGTCATCGTCGCCCACTCCTAAGGCCGGGCCATGGAGCAGATCCTCATCGAACCCTTCCGGTTCCCGTTCATGGCCCGCGCCCTGGCCGAACTGGTGATCCTCGGCGCGCTGGCCGGCACCGTCGGCGTGCTCATCCTGCTGCGCCGCCTGGCCTTCATGACCGACGCACTGACCCACACCGTCTTCCCCGGCGTCGTCATCGGCTACCTCCTCGCCGGCGAAGGCGGGATCTTCTGGGGCGCACTCGTGGCAGCCGCCGCGACCGCGGTCCTCCTCACCGTCTTGACCCGGCACCGGGCCGTCACCGAAGACGCCGCGCTCGCGGTACTGCTGACCACCTTCTTCGCCATCGGAGTCGTCCTGGTCTCCCGCGAGTCGGGATACACGGCCGACCTGACGGCGTTCCTGTTCGGCCGGATCCTCACCGTCACCCCCCAGCAACTCACCCAGACCCTCGCCGTCACCGCCCTGGTCATCGCCGCACTTGTCGTCCTGCGACGGCCCTTGCTCGCCCGCGCCTTCGACGCCGACGGCGCCCAGGCGGCCGGATACCGCATCGGTCTCCTCGACCTGGTCACCAACGCCATCGTCGCGCTCGTCGTGGTCGCCGCCGTACGCGCCGTCGGAACCGTCCTGGTCATCGCGCTGCTCATCGTGCCCGCCGCCGCGGCCCGCGCGGTCAGCGAACGGATCGCCGTGATCGTGCCGATCGCCGCCGTCCTGGGAGCCCTCGCCGGATGGGCGGGCCTGGCGATCAGCTACGACGCCTCGATCCACCACGGGCTGCGGCTCGCCTCCGGCGGCACCGTCGTCCTCGTACTCATCGCCTGCCACCTCGTCGCGCTCACGGCCGGAACAATCCGGCGGCGACCGCGCCCCGTTCGGAGGGCGGCATGACCACCGTCGACCGGGCGATCCTCGAGGCCGTGCTCCTCGGCACGGTCGGCGGCCTGATCAGCGTGCAGATCCTGCTGCGGCGGCTGCCGTTCTTTACCCTCGCGATGACGCACGCGACGTTCCCCGGCGTCGTGCTCGCCGCGATCGCCGGCCTGAACCTCTACGTGGGTGGCGGGCTGTTCGGCGTCCTGATCGTCCTAGGAATCCTGGCACTGTCCCGACGGCCGGAACACGGGACGGCCACGGCGATCGGGATCGTGCTGTCGGCCGGGTTCGCGCTCGGCGTCGTGCTGCTGTCGGCACGCGACGGGTTCTCCAAGGACCTGAGCGCCTACACTGTCGGGCAGATCCTCACCGTCGGCAACGGCGACCTGCTCGCCGTGACCGTGGTCGGCCTCCTCGTCGCCGCCCTTCTGTTCGGCGCGGGCCGGCAGCTGGCCTTCCGCGCGTTCGACCCCGGTGGTTATGCGGCCGCCGGATACCGGTCGGCCGCCATCGACGTGGCTCTGCTGCTGACCGTCGAGGCCGTCATCATCGTCGCCGTCCCCGCCGTCGGCGCGATCCTGGCCGTCACCGTGCTCGTCGCCCCGGCCGCCATCGCCCGGCTCTGGACCCACCACATCATCGTGATGACCGCTATCGCGGTGGCCGCGGGTGCCGGCAGCGGGCTGACCGGCGTGCTCATCTCCACCCACTACGACGTCGCCGCCGGAGGCACCATCACCGTCGTCACCGGAGCGCTGTTCGCGCTGTCGCTGGCCGTCACGGCGACCTGGCACACGATCATCGCGCGACGAGGCAGCCACCGCCCCGCACCCGAACCATCCACTCCGGTCAGTGCCGGGCCACCGCAGCTGAAGACCGCCGAGGAGGCCGGATGAGTGAGCTCACCGGGCGAGCATTGACCGAACTGGTCATCGTCGGCATGGTCTGCGGGGTCCTCGGCGTCCAGGTCGTACTGCGGCGTCTGGCGTTCTTCACCGAGACCCTCGGCCACCTCACCTTCTTCGGCATCATCACCGCCACCATCGCCGGCACCGACCTCAAGGTCGGCGCCGGACTGGCCGCGGCCGGCGCGGTCGCGGTGATGGGCCGAAGCGGCCTCGCCGCCCGGCGGCACCACCAGCACGCGGGCGTCATGGTCAGCGGCGCGCTCGCCCTCGGCGTCGTGCTCATCTCCGCCCGGCCAGGCTTCAGCAAGGACCTCACCGCCGCCCTCGTCGGCTCCCCGCTCACCGCCGGGACCGGCGACATCGCCGCAGCGGCCGGTGTGGCGGTCCTCGTCACCGTCACTTTCGTACTCGGACACAAGGAATTCACCCTCGCCGCCTTCGACTCGGTCGCGGCACAGGCGCTCGGATACCGCACCCGCCTCATCGACACCGGGCTGCTCGCCCTACTCGCCGCCACCGTGGTGACCGCCGTGCCCGCCGTCGGCGCGACACTGCCCCTGGCCTTGCTGGTCGGCCCCGCCGCCTCGGCACTGCTGTGGACCCGCCGCACCGCCCCCGCAACGCTTCTCGGCGGCCTGCTCGGCGCCGCAGCCGGGGCCGCAGGCCTGGCCATCTCCCTGCACTACCGCGTCGCGACCGCCGCCGGCACCGCCGTCATCTGCGGCGCCCTGTTCGCCTTGGCCGCCGCCATCAGCACCCTCACCACCCGCGCCGCTGCGACCCGGCAACGGGTCTGTGACGCCACCGCTACCTGACCGTCCCGCCCAACCGATCTACCGTCCCAGGCGACCCATCGATCCGACAGGAGAACCCATGTCGCTGACCGTGTCACCGCAACTCCTCCAGGACGCCCAGCACGGCGACGTCGACGACGCCGCGTTCATCGACTGCATCCGCACCTCCCTGCCCTACGGCTGGCAGCTCGTCACCGGCCTCGTCGAGGAGCTACGGGACAACGGCGGCGAGGTCGCCGACAACCAGACCCCGCCCCCCGACGAGACCGCCCGCGGCCAACTCCTGCGGATGATGGCCAGCGACGCCATGCGCGCAGCCCTCGAGCGGCATTTCGGCGTCCGGCTGGCCTTCCAAAACTGCCACCGCGTCGCCGTCTTCCGCCCCGGCGCCGACCAGGCATACCGACAGTTCACCACCGCCCGCGCCCAAATCCTCAACCAGAAACCCGAACTGGTCGACTGCTGACGCCCACACGGTGTGGGCCGCCCCGCCGCTCCGCGGACGGCCCACACCATCCCAGGTCACCGCACGGTGTACGCAAACTGTCATCGATGGTTGACCGGACACAGTGCTTCGCGTACGTAGCATCGAGGAAGAACACGGACCACCACGGCCTGCCCGTCGCGCTTGAATCGGGGGATTCAACGGGGGACGCGACGTGAGGGCCGAACCACGGGCTTGCAACCTCAGTCCAGGCCCATGAACGTCCGCGAGCAGAGCTTCCTTGGGGGAAGGGGCCGGCTCGCGGACGTTCACATATGCTGGACGGCTTCAACGCCCCCGGACGGGGCGCCGCCGGTTCCCAGATGGCGTCAGTGAGGGCTGCCGCCGGACGGCGCAGGCGACGGGTCGGCTGCCAAGCCAGCGATCGAGCAGGCCGACGTCCAGATCACCGTCGACAGCCGTCGCGGCATCGCCTCTCTACCGGCCACACTGGAGTTCCACCGCATCATGCCACCCGGAAGACGTGCGCATTTCCGATCGCACCGGCGTTCCCGACCGGTACCCGGCGCCGTGGGGACGGAACCTCTGGGCCACTACGCTCTGGCGATTCGAGCATCCGGTCCTCAGCGCCGGTGCTTGGCGGAGGCTGAAGGGGAGGTGGGTGTGCCCGGATCCATACTTCGGGCGGAACTCCAGGCTCCGGGCCCAGTCGCCACACGCCAGAGTCGCGGCGGGGTCAGGCGGATGCTCGCAGGATCGCTTGTGCTGCTCAGTCTGGCATGGCTTGCCTCCCCGATCGGGAAGACACCACCGCTGTATGACGGGGTCGGGTTTCCCGACGAGCCGTACCGGTACGTGGTGCCGCCGAGCGGAGCCACCACCGCGCGACCGCTTGCAGCCGTCGACACAGAACCGGCGCGGGGGCACGCCATCGACCCGCTGCCGGATCAGCGGAGAGTCCGGCCCCCAGGTGCAGCTGGACATCCCCGCCGGCTGCCTCATCATCCCCGCGCACGCGACCCAGGTGACCGGCCGCGCCGTCCCCGTCGCGCTGGCGGCTCCGCTGCCGCCGGACGGCACGGTCTGGGGAAACGTCTATCGGATCACCGTCACGAGCCCCCAAGGATCGGTGCAGCTGGCCGCGGGCGGCGCGCGCGGCGACATCGAGCTGCGGGCCCCCAACGCGAAGCAGCCGCCCCCAGTGATGGAAGTCCGCGTCTCAGGTGCCTGGCGTCGGGTGCCGACCAGACGCGCAGGCAACGACATCTACGAATCGGCGCTGTCCGGGATCTCGTGCGGTTGCGGCAACCGTACGAGCCGCGTCACCAGGTCGGCGTGGTCGGCCCGCAGGTACCCCGGGACGGACTCCGGCGCGTGCCCGCCGGCTGCGGCCTCGAGGAAGGGCGGCATCGTCCGGCTGCGCTCGGCCACCCTGATCACCGAGCCCGGCCGTACGCGGTAGGAGGGGATGTCGACGCGCCCATCGTTCACCAGGATGTGCCGGTGTGAGACGAACTGGCGGGCCTGGTAGATCGTGCGGGGGAACCCGGCCCGCAGCGCCAGGGCGTCCAGCCGGGTCTCAAGGTCGGCCAGCAAAGCGTCGCCGGTCCGGCCCTTGCCGCGCGCGGACCGTTCGAAGGCGCGGCGCAGCTGCTTCTCGCTCACGTTGTACTGCGCCCGCAGCCGCTGCTTCTCCAGCAGCCGCGTCTTGAGCAGTGCTCGATGATCACGTTAATGGCCGCATCAGGTGTGGTGTAAGGGGCAGCAGAAGGAACGCGTGCCGGACCCCGCAGCCCATCCCATCCCGATGCGCGGTTTGACGACGAAGGGTTATCGTCGGGATGTGGGTGATTTGAGGCTGAGATGCCATCACCTTCCCGGAGTCACCGTGATCACCGTCGGTGGCGAGCTTGATCTGATGACCGATGGTGAACTGGAGGAGTTCGTCCGCAGGGCCCGGCGGCGTGGGGATCAGGTGGTCGTGGATCTGGCGGGTACCGCCTTCATGGATTGCAGCGGGTTGAGTGCCTTGCTGCGCGTGCGGCGGGAGGTGGGTTGTGACGGCGGGGTGATCCGGTTGTGCGCCCCTGATCGGCGTCCGGCCCGCGTGCTGCGGCTTACCGGCGTAGACCGGCTGCTCCCGGTGGATGCCAGTCTCGAGCGGTCACTGGCCGCCGTGGTCGCTGCCGGTGAGGTGAGGAGGAGATCCTGTCGTCCGAAGACCGATGGCCTCAAGGCGGGCGAACCCAGCTCGGGCGAAGGGCGCTGAGGGCCTGGGAGTGAGGCTGTACGCCGCCGCTGACACCGCCGGAGTTCACCGGCAGTGAACCGGCGTGGCCGGTCGGGTCTTCTTCCAGTGCCGCAACGTGGCGCTCCACGCGCCGGGCGGGCTCGAGATTAACGTTGGCCTCGGCGAGCAGCCGGCTCCCGCCTGGTGATCAGGATCCCCGGATGGTGCTGGACCAGATCGCCGGTCAAGGCGACCTTGACCATGCCGGGACCGCGGCCGCCGAGGAAGAACGGCGATACGGCGGGGTGTCGGTGGCGTACGGCGTGTGGGAGTGATGGCGGGGTTGTGAAGTCAGGGTGTCTGTCTGCTGGCCGTGGTTGCAACGATTGCGGAGGCATGGGTGTTGTTTGCGCTGGTTGATGCCCGATAATCCCATTATGTACCGTTCGTATCCCGCAGACGCGCCACTCGTCGATCGTGTGTTCGAAGAGTTGCGGGGCTGGCGTGCGCTTCGGGAGTGCCGTGCCGACTGCGGCGGTGGGCGGGCGCTGGCCGTAGGGGCTTCTCAGGTCCTTCATCTGCATGGCGGGGAGGCCGTGCTGCGTCTGACCTGGCCGGTCATCCGGCGGATGGGTGTGGCGCTGCTGGAGTGCGCGGCGGTCAAGCCGGGGTATCGCGCGGACTGGGTCCGGATCCGGCTGGATGGCGACGGCGATGTGCGGTTGCTGGTCGCGCTGGTGAGTGTGGCGATCAAGGCCAACGCTTTCTCCGCGCACGAGCCCGGCGCTGCGCGGAGCGGTTCTTGCCTCCCGGTTGGGCTGAAGGCAGGATGGGAGCAGAGCCGATCAGGCCTGTGACCTGCAGTGATGGTAATCGTGGACTCAGCGGTAGAACGTCAGGCGATACAGAAAGTGATCGACCGCCTGACGTACGGCTTGGCTGGGTCGGTTTCTGGTGAGCAGGTGGCCGAGGCCGTGTGGAGGATCCACCGCAGCTTCGACGGTAAGCCGGTTCGTGATTTCGTCCCGGTGCTGGTGGAGCGGTTCGCTCGTGAGGAATTGAGGTCATCTGCGGGTGGGTCGGGCGGTAGCGCCTAACCACGACGCGGCTCGCCTCGGCGGCGGGCGTGCGCCGGATGAGGTCACTATGGAGGTGATCAGCTCATCAACGTGGACCGCGTACCGGGAGGGGTAGCGCCCTTGCGGCGCCGCGGCGCGTAAATGATCTTTCCGCAGGCATGGGCTACGGAGGCTCGTTGGTCCGGACATCGGCTTGTGCTCCGGTCGTGGCTCAGGCCTGTGGTCGAGGCTGTTGTGGTCGGTCTGCGGTGCGGACTCGCTGTGCGAGGACGGTGCCGATACCGATCGCGGCGGCGACCGGCCAGTCGATGACTCCAAATATCGCCGTTGCCCCGAGACCTCCGTAGAAGGCCAGCCGTTCGGGCGGTGGCAGGTGCCCGGCCATCGTCGGCATGGGGAGCTTGTAGACCTTCAGCTGAGGCGTGAGAACGGGAACCGGGACGGCAAGACCGCCCCGAGCCTTCGTCGTCGTGGCCTGCTCACCGCGCCGGCGCGTGGCGCCCTTTCCCCGGCGGGCCTTGCCCTCGGTTTCTGGTGCGGCTGCTTGTGCGGTGGTCATCGTTGAACGTCCCTGTCTTCCATCGGCCGAGCCAGCGGGTTTCATCCAGCCCTCACCCTTTGCGCTCTACCTCACCCGGGCTCATCTCAACCCTGCGGCGAGCAGATCCATAGGGGCCCTTTGCCCAGTTCAACGTGGTTGCCCTGGCGTGCCCGGCCATCGACAGCGGATGAGGGGGAACCAGCCGTCTTGGGCTCAGGTGACAGGGCGTTTGGTCAGGTGCCTGCTGGCAGCAGCCGGGGCGCGATGGTGGCTGCGGCGGTGCCGGCGGCTGAGGATGCGGCGACGGTTCCCCAGGCGATCGGGCCTAGTGGGGTGCAGCCGAAGAAGTGGCTGATGCCGGGTGTCTCCACGATGCCGACCAGCACGGCGGCCGAGGCGGTGCAGGCGATCAGGACGAGTGGGTTTCTTCCTCCGATGAGGAGGGTCTGGCCGAGCTGGGTGGTCACCAGCGCGGCCAGACCCATGGTGTCGGCTCGGCGAACGCGGCCGGTGATCCGGCCCGTGTACCAGGCGATGCTGGCGCCCAGGGCGGTCGCGCCTCCGCGGGTGGCCAGGGTGCGGGCCAGGTCGGCTCCGGACAGGGTGATGGGGCCGCCGGTGAGGATGTCGTCGCAGCCGTTGTGATGTGGATCGTTGCCGGATCGCAGTGCGACGGCAAGAGCGGGCACCATGTCGGTGAGCATGTTCACCAGGAGCAGTTGCCGGGTGTTCAACGGCGCCCTGCCGCCGATGGCGGTGCCGAGGAGGGTGAAGGCGACTTCGCCGGCGTTGCCGCCCACCAGGATCGATACCGCATCGCGTACCCGGTTCCATAGTGCGCGTCCTTCGGTGAGGGCGTCGATGAGGCGGAGCGGGTCCGGGGTGGTCAGCACCAGGTCGGCGGCGCCTCGCGCGGCCGTGGAGGACCTTCCGGTCATGCCGATTCCGACGTCGGCGAGGCGGATCGCCGCCGCGTCGTTGGCGCCGTCTCCGGTCATCGCCACGACGTGCCCGGCCTGCTGCAGTGCCTGCACGATACGGACCTTGTGTTCGGGTGAGACCCGGGCGAACACGCTGGTGCGTGGTACCTGGTCGAGTCGTTGCTGTTCCGGTAGCTGGTCGAGTTCGGCCCCGGTGAGTACCGTGTCGCTGTTGGGAATGCCCAGCTGGTGGGCGATGGCGGTGGCGGTGGCGGGGTGGTCGCCGGTGATCAAGGTGATCCGGACTCCGGCGTTGGTGAGCCGCTCGATCGTCGCGGGTGCGGTGGGGCGCGGCAGGTCGGCGATCGCGACGAACCCGAGCAGGGTCAGCTCGCAGGCGAGCGCGTCGAGGTCGCACGGCAGGGATTCGTCACATGGGTGGGTCTCGGCGACGGCGATGACCCGTAGTCCCTCGTGAGCGAGGTCTTCGATCCGGTCGGTGGCGGCCTGGCGCCGGTCCGATGTCAGTGGCCGGCCGTGCTGGTCTCGGGTGCAGCGGTCCAGGACCACCTCCGGTGCCCCTTTGACGGCCAGCACAGGGACGCAACCGTTGGTGCCCAGCGATGCGGCGTATCCCCGGGTCGTCTCGAACGGGATCTCCCACGACAGCTGCCAGTCCTCATCCGCGCCGAGCCGCTCGCCCACTCCTTCCACGATGGCCCGGTCGGTGGCGTGGACGAGTACATCTTCGGCTTTGGGGCAGGCACGCGCGGCGGTGCGCAGCAGATGACGTCCGTGCTGGTCGCCCTCACCCAGTTCTTGGTCGATGTCGGCGAGCCGGGCGAGGGCGAGTCGGCCTTCGGTGAGGGTGCCGGTCTTGTCGAAACAGAAGGTGTCGACGCGGCCGAGCGCCTCAAGCGTCCGCGGCGACCGCACCAAGATCCCGCGTTTGGACAGCCGCCGTGCCGCCGCCAGCTGGGACACGGTCGCGACCAGCGGGAGCCCCTCAGGGACGGCGGCGACCGCGACCGCGACCCCGGAAGCGATCGCTTCCCGGAACGGCACGTGATGCGCCAGCGACAAGCCCGTAACCGCAGCGCCGGCGAATCCCGCGGCCGGCACAGTGATGCGGGTCAGTTCCCCAAGGCGTGCCTGGACACCGACCGGCGGTGTGCCATCGCCGACGGCTGATGCGGCCCTGCCCGCCTCGGTGGCCGCGCCGGACGCGACCACCACCCCGCGTGCGCGGCCGGTGAGGATCGTCGTGCCCTCGTACAGCATGCAGGACCGGTCCGCCAGATCGGCGCCGGGCGTGGGGGCGGGGTCTTTGGGGATGGGCAGGGACTCACCGGTGAGGGTGGCCTCATCCACCTCCAGGCATTCGCACTCCAGCAACCGCACATCCGCGGGAACGACATCGGATCCGTGGAGACTGATGACGTCTCCGGGGCGGAGCCGATCGGCGGGCACCGGCCGCACGGACCCGTCTTTGGCGATGAGCCGCGCGGGCAGCCGTTCCCCGAGCAGCAGGGACTGCAAGGCGCGTTCGGCGCGGACCCGTTGCAGCCCGCCGATCACCGCGTTTCCCGCCATCACCCCGCCGACCAGAACAGCGTCGACGCCCGAGCCCACGATCGCCGAAGCCGCCGCCCCCAGCGCCAGCGCCGGCGTCAACGGGTCCCGCAACTCCCCGCTCACCGCATGAGCCAGCTGCGTCATCACCCCACCAGGCTGAGCGTCGCGGCGATCGCGTTCCCCATCCTCAACGCCGACGGTTTCGGCAAGCCGGTGAAGTACCTGCTCGGCGGTCATCTCGTGCCAGCGACCCCGCGGTACCGGTACCGGTACCGGCGACTGGGCCAGCCGCCGGGCGCTGAGCGCCCCGCTGAGAACGGCGACGCCTGCGGCGCTATGCGCGGGAGGAAGCCCGGCTCGGGTACGCCGTCGGCCCGATACCGCCAGCAACGCCCCCAAAACGCCACCGCCGACCGCGAGCCGGGCGGACCGTTCGCTGACCTGCCGTGCCGCCTGAAGGCCCCGGACGACCCGCCATGCATCCTCCAGGCCCGGTCCGCCGATGAGATCGGCGGACCAGCACACCCACGGCCCGCACAGCACGGCGACCCCGACATCCGCGGCAGCCAGCGCGGCATCATCACGGCCGCTGATGACCAGCACACAATGCCCTTCCGCCTGCAGCCGGTGGACCTGGCCGGCGAGTTCCACCCCGGCCGGCACGAGCTCATCAGCCCCTGAGGCGAACTCGGCGGCGACCGGGTGCTCGCTCAGCAGTACCCGGCGGCTGCCCGATCGCGCCGCCGCGATCAGCGCGTCGGCCAGCGGATCCGGTTCACCCTCACCTGCCAGCACCGCCGAGTCGATGACCACCATCGAGATACGGTCCAAGCACCGCAACGCAGAAGCGTTCATCACCATGATCCCGGCCTGGCTCAGTTCGTGGCCGAGCATCGCGGCGAACCCCTCACGACCGGACCGGGCGGCCTTCGGCACCGTCGCCAGCAGCAGGTCCGCGGCCTTACCGGCATCCCGGGTCCAGGCGAGCAACCCGCCTGCCGTGGCCAGCGCGGCGAGTGAGGACCGTTCGCTGGTCTTCTCGACGGGGCCGGGCGGCAACGGCACCGGACGGGCCGGCCGTGCGGCGATGGGCGCGGATTCATATGCGCGTAGTTCCAGTGCCCGGCGTTCCCAGACCAGCCGTTGTGACCGTGTCTCCATCAGGCACAGCACGCGCACGGCCACGTCCACCGCCAGCGGGAACGGATCGGCGGTGATGACGTAGGCGGCGGAACTGGCCAGCTGGAGCAGCAGGTCCGCGGGCGTTTTACCGACCGGCTCTCCAAGGCGGCGCGCAACTGTGGCTGGGATTCGGTCAACACGATCGGCAGGCGTATCGCTTGGGGAGGTAGCGCACGCAGGCTCAGCCGGCCCGCGGTGGCCAACGCCACTCCGGCCAGACCGGAGGCGACCGCCGCGGTCGACGCGTACTCCACCGCCCGGTCGCCGGGAATCTCCGGTTTCGTGCGGGAGAACGGCTGGCTCTGTGCACCGTGTCCGGCTTCGACCGCCTCGATGGCATCAACGAGCGCAGGCAGATCCACATGGTCTTCATCGAAGGAGACGAGAACCTGCTGGGTGACCTGGTTGATCTCGGCCCAATGCACGCCCTTCAGCCGTGACAGTGCCTCGGTGACCTCCTCGCCCAGCACGCCGGCATCCGCGCCCGCCAATCCGCGGACCTCCAGATGAGCCTCACCACCGCGGCACCACATCCGCCGCCGAAACCGGTGCCGCCCTATATCGCGCAGCTCTCCCGTCGCGGCGACGAACATCTCCCCGGCCCGCAGCCTGACCTCACGAACTGCTGCGGGCACCGGCGACGCCTCGCCCTCACCCGGCAGCATCTCCGACAACACCGAACCAACCTGCTCGGCCACCGCACGGCACCCGGCCCCCACCCCGCGGCCGGTCCAGCGGGCAGCACGACCAGCCACAGACCCGGTGGCCGCCACACCGCCACCGGCAAGTTTCAACGACCGCCCCGCAGCCGCCCTCGCCAAGCACCCGACAGAACCGATCACACCCACCCACCCGCCCACTCGCACCGACTCGATCAGCCGATACTTCCCCAGGCCAGGGCGGATATTCCCGTTGCGCGACCAAGATCGTGAACGCCATTCTTTGAACTCAGTAAGAACCTGAGACCCCGGGCGTGGCGCCGACGTCCGCTCCCAGCGTGCGGGCGAGGCCGGTCGGCGTTCCGGCTTGATGGGCAGTACTGCGTGTTGCCGCGGCGAGCCACGAACCTTCTGCCGGACTCAAGGCGCAGGCCTGGACCCCGATGCTGCCGGGCGCGACCAATGACCTGATCACCGCGCCAGTCCGCGGGCAAACATGACGCGGGCCGCGCGCGGCGGCGGGTGATTCGAACCAACGTCCCGCCCTGCCGGTTTCTGCCCGGGTGACGACCACCGGCCCTCGGAAAGCCTTCCCCGGACCGCCTAGCCCGGCCCGGTCCAGGTGTCTCTCCGGGCCTGCTGCTGGCGGGCGTTGCGTACGGCGGCCTTGGCCAGTGCCACCGTCAGGCGCTGACGGGCTCAGGCGGCCCCACGCTGCGCGGCGGCGGGCACCGCGCGGCCAGCACCTGGCGGACCGGAGGCGGCGGAGACCGTCCCGCACAGCCGGCGCCACAGCGCCCACCCCCCCACCACCGGAACCACTGGACTGGCGGTGGGGTGGGGCGTGGGCTGTCACGGTGATGGCCAACGCGGCGTGACAGTGCGGGTCGCGAGCATTCCACCGCAACCTGAGGTGACCCCCTGGACGTGGACGCAGGGGTTATGCCGCGAGTGGGAGTCTAGCGATCTGGTCTTGCTCTTCGTATTCCAAGGGTGAGCGGTAGGCCAGGGCGCTGTGACGCCTTCGAGTGTTGTAGTAGGCGAGCCACTGGAAGATCGCGAGCCGGGCCTGGCTCATGGTCTGGAAGACGCGATCGTGGAGGGCTTCGCGTTTCAGGCTCTGCCACAGGCTCTCGGCCATGGCATTGTCATAGCTTGATCCGACCCGGCCCATGCTGCGGCGGACGCCGTAGTGGTCGCATGCCTGGGCGAACGCGGCCGAGGTGTACTGCGAGCCCCTGTCCGCATGGAAGATCACTCCGGTGACGCTCCCGCCGCGGGTCGCCACGGCCGCAGCGAGCGCGTCGGTGACCAGCTCGGCGCGCATGTGGGAGGCCATCGAGTAGCCCAGCACCCGCCGAGACCGGATGTCCAGCACGCAGGCCAGGTAGAGCCAGCTGCCGCCGACCTGCACATACGTGATATCCCCGCACCACTTCTCATCCAGCCGGGCCGCGGTGAAGTCGCGCTGCACCAGGTCGGGCGCGGGCGGCGCAAGCCGGTCGGGAATCGTGGTGCGCCTACGGCGGCGCAGATGCCGGCCGACGATCTGGTGCTCGCCCATCAGGCGGGCCACCCGCTTGCGGTTCACGGGCCGACCGGACGCGCGCAGCTCGGCGTGGACCCTGCGGGCCCCGTAGGCGTGCTTGTGCTCATCATGGATACCGCGGATCTCGGCCACCAGGGCGGCCTCGGCAGCCTGGCGGGCGGCGCGGGCCGGGGCGCCGACGATCCACCGGTAATACCCGGACCTGGAAGCACCCAGGACCCGGCACAGCCGCTGGACGCCGAAGCGTTCGGCGTGAGCGGAGATGAAGTCCCAGCGGCGGGTCTTCACTTCACCTCCCGAGCAAAATAAGCGGCCGCCCGCCGCAGGATCTCCCGCTCCAGCTGCCACTCCTTCTCCGCCCTGGCCAGCCGCGCGTTCTCGGCCCGCAACCGAGCCAGCTCAACCTCCACCGACTCGCCGTCACCGGCAGGCGCCGGCTCCGCCCGTCCCGCACGGCCCTCCTCATCACGCACCCAACTACGCAACGTCTCGGGATTGACGTTCAGATCAGCAGCGACGTCCTTGAACGTCCGCCTGCCACCCGAAGCCCGCCACAACGCAACCGCGTCGCTACGGAACTCCGGAGAGTACTTCGAGGGCCTTGCCACGTGAACAACTACCTTCCAGGATCTCAAGATCCATTGTCGGGTATGTCCACGTCACGGGGGCCACCTCAGCCGGATCGTCCCTGCCGCTCACGAGCGTGACGATTTACCCGGACCACCGACAAATCAACCCACGACGGCCGGCACAGGCACGCCACCGGCCGGGTGCCTCGGGTCGCGGCCTGCATTGGCGGTGTTCCCCGGTCATTCAGAGCCGGCGGACGGCTAGCCGCGCAGGAACTGCGGTCATGTGAAGCGTTCTTTCGGCCGGTGCGCCGCGGCCCCCGGATCCTGACAATCATGGGGGCCACTCCTGGACGCGTGCGCGGTATGGACGCCGCGCACGTCGTGTCAGAGAGTGAAGTCCTGTGACCGATCTTCCTCAACAGCGCCCCGCGCATGTGATCGCCTTGACCGACCAGATTCATGCGGCGATCCGTGACAAGGATGCCGAACGCCTGGCCGACACCGTCCGCCCGCTGTACTTTCGCGACCCCGACGCCGCCAGGGCGATCCTGGTGGAAGGTCTTCAGAACACGATCGGCACCGATCCAGGACAGGATGAAGGGCCCGCCGGCCATGACGCCTGAAGATGGGACACGATCGGGCCGCTGGATGCACCGAGGCCGGTGGTTCCTCACAAACCGCCCGGCCTCATCACAGTCCTCGTTCACACGGTGTGGGAAAGAACGAGTCCGCAGAGGAAGTCTTACACACAGGACCGCTCGATCATCCGCCCGGGTGGGGCGTGTGGTCCTTAAGCCGCCGGTCTCATCCGTCCCGGGGGACGCCGCACCGGCCAGCACGTCCGGTCCGAGGCGCCCGCCCTGCCGGTTATCGTGCGGCAGGCGTCCGGTTAAGGCGCGCGGGCGGCTGGTTGGCCGCGGTGTCTGGCAGGCGGCCCAGACGCCGGTGCCGGGCTGGACGGAGAAGCTCTCATCCACCCAGCGCGGCTCGCTGTGGCGAGCCCCCGCCCGCCGGCGGTGCCCCGCCGTGGCGGGCGCTCGCCCGGTGGCTGGACCGCCTGGCGCGGGGACTGGCGGCACTCACCGCCGACCGGCCCGGCGCGGAGCCGAACCCGGAGCAGGCCACCGTGATGCGCAGCGGGGACAGGCGGATCTGCCAGCACGCCGGGACCGTGAAACGCCGACTGGGGATCGGCGGCGCCCCGGGCGAGGGATCCCGGTAGTGATCGCGGATCAGTCTCGCGGGTCGGCGAGTGAACCTGGAGCGATAGCCGGTCCGGCGGCGAGTCGTCTTCGAGGGTGGACCTTCGGCAGGTCCTGTCCTTTGATGCCCACGCATGGCCGTCCGGCTGGGGCCTGGCAGGTCGGGCACGAGATGGTCTGTGCCTTGGGCGCTTTGGGCTTGCCCGTACCGGTCTGATCTCGCGGTGGCCGGCCGGATGGCGGAACGGTCATGCCCTTGACCGTAGAGGCTTTCCGAGAAGGACGCTCCCGGGGCGGGGGTACGGTCCTCGGCTGTTCGGGTGGCGTCCGGCATCTCCCCCCGGCGACGGCGATCGTGATCGATCGGCATGCTCGACAGCGGACGGGAACAGATCGAATTCGCCCCTTCCCGCAGATCCCCCCGGGGGACGGCTCCGGGCTCCGGCACTCCCCCTGATACGCCGGGCCCGAGGCCGGGTCACATACGGGACCAGACCATGCCAAGCGGCCAGGCCGTACCCAACCGGACGTACCCTCCGTTTGATAAAAGCCCACTGCTCGCCGCGCATAGACATTGCTCTATGGACTTGATTGAATGCGGAGCGTAACTGATCGATCAAGGGTCAGATATAACCGACTTAAGAGAGCGATCAATGGCAAAACTCCGCAGCTCACTGTTCATCGCCACCATGACCGCCGGGCTGGCTCTGGCCGGCGGCGCGGCCGCTGGCACCGCCCAGGCGATGACCGCCAATTCCACCGACCGATCCGCCGCGCACACTCGGTCTGACACGATCATCCGGCCTGTGGCCACGCTGTACCGCAACCAGGCGTGGACCTCCGGGAACGGCCGGACCATCCTGCGATTGCAGCAAGACGGCAACCTCGTCCTCTACAAGGACGGCAAGCCGGCATGGCAGGCCCCCAACACCTGGAGCCACGCCGACTCCGCGGTCTTCCAGCAGGACGGAAACTTCGTGGCCTACGCCAGCGGCGGCCGTCCGGTCTGGGCGTCCGGCACCTGGCACAAGGGGGCCTACCTCGCGGTGCAAGACGATGGCAACCTCGTCATCTACAACAGCGACCGCCAGCCGGTCTGGGCAACCAACACCGGGGACTGACACGTTCCGTTCGCGCGACATCGGCCCTCCGGGCCATCGACCTGGAGGGCCGCATCCCCGACGCCGACATGCTCGCCCCGGCCGTCGGGCTCCGTCGCCCCCGATGGCGGGTTCTGGAGCCAGAGGTGTTTACGCTCGCTGGTTGAATGGTCACGGTCAGCGATGGGTTGACGGGCGGGTGGAGAGGCCGTGGGGGACGACGATGTGTGGGACGGGCAGGTCTGGCCGGTGCCGATACCGCTGATAACCACCGGGCAGCTTGTCGATTTGGTCGCCTATCTGCGTGTCCACGCGTCTGGTGATGAGGTGCTGATCCGGGCGGTGCAGACCGAGCTGACCTTCCGGCAGGCCGGGATCCGTCCAGAGCCCGGAAGTGGAGGGTGGGGGGCGCAGGGCGTGATGGCCGAAGTGGCCCGGCCGGAACCGTGCGGCGCCCCTGGTCCGCACGACGGGGCAGCCGGGCACGGACTGCGTTCATGGTCGCGCACCCGGTCCCGGGTGCTGTTCGGTCGGTGAGTGGCCGGTCTGCTCGCAGACCACCACGTGTACCCGGCCCACGCCTGGGCCTGCGGACGCCGTAGGTTCTGCGCTCCGATCAGTCCGGCCACCACCGCACAGACCGCTATCCGCCCCGCCAGCCACCCTCCCCGAGCTGCTACCGGCAGCGTAGGCCGTCACGGCGGCCCGCCGCGTCTGGTCACACGGGCCCGCGGAAA